>NZ_JACHGV010000042.1 GCF_014202475.1 Streptomyces paradoxus | reverse complement strand
CTCATCTCGAAGCAGGCTTCCCGCTTAGATGCTTTCAGCGGTTATCCCTCCCGAACGTAGCCAACCAGCCATGCCCTTGGCAGAACAACTGGCACACCAGAGGTTCGTCCGTCCCGGTCCTCTCGTACTAGGGACAGCCCTTCTCAAGACTCCTACGCGCACAGCGGATAGGGACCGAACTGTCTCACGACGTTCTAAACCCAGCTCGCGTACCGCTTTAATGGGCGAACAGCCCAACCCTTGGGACCGACTCCAGCCCCAGGATGCGACGAGCCGACATCGAGGTGCCAAACCATCCCGTCGATATGGACTCTTGGGGAAGATCAGCCTGTTATCCCCGGGGTACCTTTTATCCGTTGAGCGACGGCGCTTCCACAAGCCACCGCCGGATCACTAGTCCCGACTTTCGTCCCTGCTCGACCCGTCGGTCTCACAGTCAAGCTCCCTTGTGCACTTACACTCAACACCTGATTGCCAACCAGGCTGAGGGAACCTTTGGGCGCCTCCGTTACTCTTTAGGAGGCAACCGCCCCAGTTAAACTACCCATCAGACACTGTCCCTGATCCGGATCACGGACCCAGGTTAGACATCCAGCACGACCAGACTGGTATTTCAACGACGACTCCCCCTGAACTGGCGTCCAGAGTTCACAGTCTCCCAGCTATCCTACACAAGCCGAACCGAACACCAATATCAAACTGTAGTAAAGGTCCCGGGGTCTTTCCGTCCTGCTGCGCGAAACGAGCATCTTTACTCGTAGTGCAATTTCACCGGGCCTATGGTTGAGACAGTCGAGAAGTCGTTACGCCATTCGTGCAGGTCGGAACTTACCCGACAAGGAATTTCGCTACCTTAGGATGGTTATAGTTACCACCGCCGTTTACTGGCGCTTAAGTTCTCAGCTTCGCCCAGACGAATCTGAGCTAACCGGTCCCCTTAACGTTCCAGCACCGGGCAGGCGTCAGTCCGTATACATCGCCTTACGGCTTCGCACGGACCTGTGTTTTTAGTAAACAGTCGCTTCTCGCTGGTCTCTGCGGCCACCCCCAGCTC
>NZ_JACHGV010000041.1 GCF_014202475.1 Streptomyces paradoxus | reverse complement strand
ACCTGCTCATCCGCCCGGCCCACGAACACCAGACGACCCCGCGCATCCCAACGGGCCAGATCCCCCGTGCGATACATCCGCTCACCCGGACCACCGAACGGGTCAGCCACAAACCGCTCCGCCGTCAAC
The DNA here is from genome assembly GCF_014202475.1 of Streptomyces paradoxus. Lineage (GTDB taxonomy): Bacteria > Actinomycetota > Actinomycetes > Streptomycetales > Streptomycetaceae > Streptomyces > Streptomyces paradoxus. The sequence continues at coordinate 1,143 of NZ_JACHGV010000041.1, read as the reverse complement.
CCCGCACGGCCCACATACCCACGCGCCACACCCGCACCCGCGATGTACAACTCACCCACGGCACCCACCGGCACCGGACCGAGAAACCCATCCACCACATACGCACGCGCATTACCGATCGGCGAACCGATCGGCACCTCACCCCCACCAGGAACACACCGCCACACCACCGCATCCACCGTGGTCTCCGTCGGACCATAGGTGTTGAACAACACCCGCCCGCCGCCCGACCAGCGCTCCACCAACTCCGGCGAACACGCCTCACCACCAACCTCAAGCACCACACCCTCAGCGACCGACCCAGCCTCAAGCCCCGCCAAAACCGCAGGCGGCAACGTCGCATGCGTCACCTGCTGCTCAGCAAAGAACCCCGCCAGCTCCCGCCCCAGACGCCGCTCAGCCGGCACCACCACCAACGCCGCACCCGACGTCAACGCCAACGACCACTCAAGACAGAAATTGTCAAAACTCAACGAAGCGAACTGAGCCACCCGCGAACCCGGACCCACCCCGAACCGCGCCACCGCCGCCGCACGCATATTCGCAAACCCCGCATGCGACACCACCACACCCTTGGGCCGACCCGTCGACCCAGACGTATAAATCACATACGCCGGACAAGCCGACAACCACGCCCCCCGCCCGGCAACAGGCGACACCGCCGCCACATCCGCCAAAGCGGCAACCGTCTCCACAGCATCGATCAACAACACCGAAACCGACGCCGGAACACTCCCCACCGTGCCCACCGCACCAACAACCACAACCGGCCGGGCATCACCCAACATATGAGCAACCCGCTCAGCCGGATAAGCAGGATCCACCGGCAAAAAGGCAGCACCCGCCTTCAACACACCCAGCACCGCCACCAACAGATCCACACCACGCTCAAGCACCACCGCCACCAGCGACTCAGGACCAACCCCCTGACCCACCAGCAAGCACGCAAGCCGATCCGCCCGAGCATCAAGCTCGGCATACGACACCTCGACACCATCCGCGACCACCGCCACCGCATCCGGCGTCCGCACCACCTGCGCCTCGAACAACTCCGGCACAGTGCCCCGCGACACCTCAACCGCCGAGCCATTCCACTCCACCAACACCCGCCGACGCTCAACCTCACCAAGCACATCCACAGTG
>NZ_JACHGV010000040.1 GCF_014202475.1 Streptomyces paradoxus | reverse complement strand
TCTCGTGACTGCGTGCCTTTTGAAGAATGAGCCTGCGAGTTTGCGGTGTGTTGCGAGGTTAACCCGTGTGGGGAAGCCGTAGCGAAAGCGAGTCCGAATAGGGCGATGGAGTAGCACGCTCAAGACCCGAAGCGGAGTGATCTAGCCATGGGCAGGTTGAAGCGGAGGTAAGACTTCGTGGAGGACCGAACCCACCAGGGTTGAAAACCTGGGGGATGACCTGTGGTTAGGGGTGAAAGGCCAATCAAACTCCGTGATAGCTGGTTCTCCCCGAAATGCATTTAGGTGCAGCGTCGTGTGTTTCTTGCCGGAGGTAGAGCACTGGATAGGCGATGGGCCCTACCGGGTTACTGACCTTAGCCAAACTCCGAATGCCGGTAAGTGAGAGCGCGGCAGTGAGACTGTGGGGGATAAGCTCCATGGTCGAGAGGGAAACAGCCCAGAGCATCGACTAAGGCCCCTAAGCGTACGCTAAGTGGGAAAGGATGTGGAGTCGCAGAGACAACCAGGAGGTTGGCTTAGAAGCAGCCACCCTTGAAAGAGTGCGTAATAGCTCACTGGTCTAGTGATTCCGCGCCGACAATGTAGCGGGGCTCAAGCGTACCGCCGAAGTCGTGTCATTGCGATATATACCCCCAACGGGGATCGTGATGGGTAGGGGAGCGTCGTGTGCCGGGTGAAGCAGCACCGGAAGGTAGTTGTGGACGGTTCACGAGTGAGAATGCAGGCATGAGTAGCGATTCACACGTGAGAAACGTGTGCGCCGATTGACTAAGGGTTCCTGGGTCAAGCTGATCTGCCCAGGGTAAGTCGGGACCTAAGGCGAGGCCGACAGGCGTAGTCGATGGATAACCGGTTGATATTCCGGTACCCGCTGTGAAGCGTCAAACATCGAGCATCGTGATGCTAAGGCCGTGAAGCCGCCCCGGAGCCTTCGGGCAAAGGGGAGTGGTGGAGCCGCCGAACCAAGCGGTTAGTAGGTGAGTGATGGGGTGACGCAGGAAGGTAGTCCATCCCGGGCGGTGGTTGTCCCGGGGTAAGGGTGTAGGCCGTGATCCAGGCAAATCCGGATCACATAAGGCTGAGACCTGATGCCGAGCCGATTGTGGTGAAGTGGATGATCCTATGCTGTCGAGAAAAGCCTCTAGCGAGTTTCATGGCGGCCCGTACCCTAAACCGACTCAGGTGGTCAGGTAGAGAATACCGAGGCGTTCGGGTGAACTATGGTTAAGGAACTCGGCAAAATGCCCCCGTAACTTCGGGAGAAGGGGGGCCACACCTGGTGA
>NZ_JACHGV010000039.1 GCF_014202475.1 Streptomyces paradoxus | reverse complement strand
CCCACCTGCGCCTCAAACAACTCCGGAAGCGTCCCCACCGGAACCACAGCAGCCGTGTCATTCCACTCCGACACCACCCGCCGACGCTCAACCTCGCCAAGCACATCCACAGCGCTCAACGGGAGTTCGGGGCCACCCTCCAATGCCCGTTCCAGCACGGACACCAGGCTCTCGGTGGCCGTGCACACCAATGCCGCCACTGCCTCCGAGTCGATCGCAGCAACCGCATCCACGGTCAAGGCAATCTTGGTGCCGTCGTCATCGACCGCAATCGACAGCGGGTAATTGGTCCGCTCCCGGAAGAACGCCAGCTCGACCCCGTCGAGGAGCTCGGTGGTCTCACGGTTGAGTCCGTTGTTCGGGCGGTAGTTGAGTATCGAGGTGAACAGCGGAACGTCCCCCGCCACCGCGCTGGCCTGCTGGGCCAGGGCCAGGGGCGCGTGCTCGTGCTCAAGCAGCGCAGCCAGCTGACCGCGCATGCCCCGCACCGCCGCCACCGCCGTGGTCTCATCCACCCGCATCCGCACCGGCAGCGTGTTGATGAAGGGACCGGGCACCCGGTCCGCGCCGGGGCCTGCGTTCATGCGTCCGAACAGGACGGTTCCGAAGACCACGTCGTCGCGGCCGGTGATCGCGGCAATGACCCGCGTCCACGCCACATGCATCACCGTGGCGGGACTAGCCCCGAGCCGCCGCGCGGTGTCGCGGATCCGCTCGGACAGCTCCGGCGCGAGGGCGGCCATCGCTTCGTTCGAGTCCATGCCGTCCCTGCGCGCGTCGACAAGGCCGTAGGGCGCGGTGGGCTCGTCGACGTCTCCCAGCAGGTCGGCGAAGAACCGCTCGTGCTCCCCGCTTTCCAGCCCGGCGCGCGCCTGGGCGACGAAGGTGCGGAAGGGCAGCGGCTCGGGCAGCTCCGCAGCCCGCCCGGTGAGGAACGCCTCCACCTCGCCGAGCAGGATCTCCAGTGAGGTGTGGTCCTCGATGATGTGGTGCAGGCGCAGCAGCGCCAACCAACGGTCGCCACCGGGCTCCGCCGCCACGTGGACCCGGACAAGCGGGGCGCGGACCAGGTCCATCGACAGACCGACCCTGGTCAGCAGTTCCTGTACCGGATCCGGGCTCTGTACATCCACATGGAGTTCTTCGAGTGGCAGTTCAGCATGACGCCACACCACCTGTACGGGCGCACGGAGCCCTTCCCACATCACCGAGGTACGAAAGACGTCGTGCCTCTCCACCACCTTCTTCAGCGCACGCACAAAGGCGTCGAGCCGCTCGCGGGTGTCGAACTCCAGCACTGTGGGCGTCACGTAGGCGTCCTCGCCGCCGTCGGCGAGGAGGTGGTGGAAGAGCAG
>NZ_JACHGV010000037.1 GCF_014202475.1 Streptomyces paradoxus | reverse complement strand
TGGTGCACCACGACAACCAGCACCTGCTCACCAGGAGCAGCACGGAACAACCAAGCACGGATCGGCACTTCGGACGACAGGTCGAACGCGTACCGCGTGGCGCCGTCGATGGCGCCGGCTAGATCGGCCGGTCCGTCCGCGGTGGCGGGCAGGTCGACGATGTGGAGCTGCCATGCGACGTCCGCGAGGTCGAGGACCCGCTGGTACGGCTCGCCCTCGGCCACCCCGAACACCGTCCGGAGCACTTCGTGGCGGCCGATGACGTCCCGCAGCGCGGCATCCAGCGCCCCGGTGTCCACCCGGCCCGAAAGGCGCAGGGCCGTCGGGATGTTGTACGTGGGGCTGGGCCCCTGGAGCTGCTCGATGAACCACAGGCGGCGCTGCGCGAATGACAACGGAAACATCAGGAATCCCCCTGGTTACGCATGGGCCGCAACGCCGGCCGAGCTGACTTCTTCTTTCCAAGCTGCTGTGCGAGCCCTGCCACCGTCGGCGTCTCGAACAGCGCCCCGATGCTCAACTCCAGACCGAGTGCCACCCGGATGCGGCTCACCAGCCGGACGGCCAACAGGGAGTGCCCGCCAAGGGCGAAGAAGTCGTCGTCGACTCCGACCTCCTTCACCCCGAGGACCTGGGCGAACGCCTCGCACAGGGCCTCTTCCTCGGGGGTCGACGGGCCCCTGCCGGAGCCCGCCGTGACGGCGTATTCCGGGGCGGGCAGCGCCTTGCGATCCAGCTTCCCGTTCACCGTCAGCGGCAGCGCGTCCAGGACCACGACCGCGGCCGGAACCATATAGCCGGGCAGGCGCTCAGCGGCGAACCTCCGTGCCGCTTCGGGCATCCCGTCGTCCACGGTCCCGTCCGGGGCCTCGGCGGCCACCACATAGGCAACCAGACGCTTGTCACCAGGGATGTCCTCACGCACGACCACCGACACCTGGGCAAGCTGCGGGCAAGCGGCCAGCACGGCCTCGACCTCACCGGTCTCGATCCGGAAACCCCGGACCTTCACCTGGTCATCCGCCCGGCCCACGAACTCGAGCACTCCACCGGCGGTCCGCCGCACCACGTCACCCGTGCGATACATCCGCTCACCGGACCCCGTGTAGGGGGAGGCCACAAACCGATCCGCAGTCAGCGCACGGCGGCTCAGGTAGCCACGGGCCAGACCCGCCCCTGCCACATACAGCTCACCAGGCACCCCGACGGGGACCGGCTGGAGCCGCCGGTCGAGCACGTACAGCCGCAGATCAGGAATCCCCCGGCCGATGACACTCGGCGCACCCTCCACGGCCGCGGCCGTGTCCAACGGCGCGTGTGTGACGTGCACGGTGGTCTCGGTGATGCCGTACATGTTGACCAGCCGCGGCGCGTCCTGCGGGTGACGGGCGTACCACTCCCGCAGCCGGGCCGGGTCAAGAGCCTCGCCGCCGAACACCACGGTACGCAGCGCAAGTTCCTGCCCCGGCTGCAACTCCTGCGCCTCGGCCTGCATGAGCTGGTAGAACGCCGACGGGGTCTGGTTGAGAACGGTCACCCGCTCACGGACCAGCAGCCGCAGGAAGTCCTGGGGGGAACGCGACACCTCGAACGGGACGACCACCAAGCGCCCGCCGTACAGCAACGCGCCCCACAGCTCCCACACGGAGAAGTCGAACGCGAACGAATGGAACCACGTCCAGACATCGGTGGCCCCAAACTCGAACCAGTGCTCGGTCGCCGCGAAAAGCCGCGTCACGTTCGCGTGCGTGACCACCACGCCCTTGGGCCGGCCCGTCGACCCCGAGGTGTAGATCACATACGCGGGGTGCGCGTCCAGCAGTGCCCCACTCCGCTCCGCATCCGACAGCGGCGAGGCGTCCAAAGCCGCCAACTCCCCGGCCACGAACGGCTCGTCAAGCACGATCTGCTGCAGCCCCCCGGGCAGCAGGCCGGTCTGCGCCCGGCCGGTCACCACCACCGCAGCAGCCGCATCCTCCAGAACGAAAGTGATCCGCTCTGCGGGGTAGGCCGGGTCGACGGGCAGATAGG
>NZ_JACHGV010000036.1 GCF_014202475.1 Streptomyces paradoxus | reverse complement strand
ACTCCGGCACAGTGCCCCGCGACACCTCAACCGCCGAGCCATTCCACTCCACCAACACCCGCCGACGCTCAACCTCACCAAGCACATCCACAGTGTTCAGCGGGAGTTCGGGGCCACCCTCCAATGCCCGTTCCAGCTCGGACACCAGGCTCTCGGTGGCCGTACACACCAATGCCGCCACAGCCTCCGAGTCGATCGGAACAACCGCGTCCACGGTCAGACCCAACCCGTCACCGTCGTCGTCGACGACTACAACCAGCGGGTAATTGGTGCGCTCCCGGAAGAACACCACCTCGATGCCATCGAAGATCTCGGCCACGCCTCGACTGAAACCGGTGTTGTGCCGGTAGTTGAACAGTGACGTGAACAGCGGGGCGTCTCCCGTCACCGCGCTGGCCTGCTGGGCGAGGGCAAGCGGCGCGTGCTCGTGCTCAAGCAAGGCAGCCAGCTGACCACGCATCCCCTGCACCGCCGCCAGAAGACCCGTACCGTCACCCACACGCACCCGCACCGGCAGCGTGTTCATGAAGGGACCGGGCACCCGGTCCGCGCCGGCGCCGGCGTTCATGCGTCCGAACAGGACGGTGCCGAAGACCACGTCGTCGCGGCCGCTGACCGCGGCAAGGACCCGCGCCCACGCCACATGCATCACCGTGGCCGGACTCGCACCGATCCGCTGCGCCACCTCACGCAGCCGTATCTCAAGATCCGACATGAGGTCCACCCGTGTCTGGACCGACTCCATGCCGTCGCCGTGCGCGTCGATCAGGCCGTAGGGCGCGGTGGGTTCGTCGACGTCTCCCAGCAGGTCGGCGAAGAACGCCTCGTGCTTCCCGCTCTCGCGCCCGGCGCGCGCCTCGGCGACGAAGGTGCGGAAGGGCAGCGGCTCGGGCAGCTCCGCAGCCCGCCCGGCAAGGACGGTCTGCACCTCCTGGAGCAGCAACTCCAGTGTCGTGTGGTCCTGAATCATGTGGTGCATCCGCATCAGCGCCAACCACCGGCCGTCCGGCGCGGCGGCCACGTGGAGCTGGATGAGCGGGGCGCGGCCCAGGTCCATGGACAGACCCACCGTGGACAGCAGTTCCTGCACCGGATCCGCGCCCCGGTCGTCGAGTTCGACTTCCTCGACGGGCAGTCGGGCGTTGCGCCGTACGACCTGCACCGGCTCGCTCAGGCCCTCCCACACGATCCCGGTGCGCAGGATGTCGTGCCGGTCCACGACCTGCTGGAGGGCGTCGGTGAAGGCGTCGAGCCGCTCGCGGGTGTCGAACTCCAGCACTGTGGGCGTCACGTAGGCGTCCTCGCCGCCGTCGGCGAGGAGGTGGTGGAAGAGCAGACCTTCCTGGAGAGGGGCCAGCGGGTAGATGTCGGCGACATTCGCCGCTCCCCCCTCGACCGTGGCAACGATCCGATCGATCTCCTCAACGGTCAGATCCACCAGCGGGAGCATCTCCGGCGTGATCGCCTGCGCGCCCTGCGGGATGGCGTTGGGCGGCACCTCGACCTGCTCGGCCCCCGCCGCGGCAGCGAGCCCCGCCACCGTCGGCGCCTCGAACAGCGCGCGGGTAGAGATGGTCACCCCGTGGGTGCGCAGGATCTCCACCAGCCGGATCGCCAGAAGCGAGTGACCGCCCAAAGTGAAGAAACTGTCATCGACACCGACCCTGTCCACGCCAAGGACCTCGGCGAACGCCGCGCACAGGATCTCCTCGCGGACCGTGGAAGGCCCGCGGCCGGAACCGGTGGCGTACTCCGGAGCGGGCAGCGCCTTGCGATCCAGCTTCCCGTTCGGCGTCAGCGGCAGCGTCTCCAGGACCACCACCGCCGACGGCACCATGTACTCCGGCAGCTGGCCGGCAGCCAACACCCGCACGGACTCAGGCAGATCGGCGCCCTCACCCTCCACCGGGACGACGTAGGCGACCAGACGCTTGTCACCAGGAGTGTCCTCGCGGGCGACGACGGCGGCCTGGGCCACCTGCGGGTGGCCGGCGACGACGGCCTGCACCTCACCTGGCTCGATCCGGAACCCACGGATCTTCACCTGCTCATCCGCACGGCCCAGATACTCCAGCTGACCGTCGGCATTCCACCGCGCCAGATCACCCGTGCGATACAACCGCCCACCCGGCCCACCGAACGGGTCGGCCACAAACCGCTCCGCCGTCAACCCCGCACGGCCCGCATACCCACGCGCCACCTGCACACCCGCGATATACAGCTCACCACCCACACCCACCGGCACCGGCGACAACCACCGATCCAGCACATACAACCGCGTATTGGCCACCGGCACACCAATCGGCACCACCGGCTCACCCGCAACAC
>NZ_JACHGV010000035.1 GCF_014202475.1 Streptomyces paradoxus | reverse complement strand
GGCGAATCTTCCGCAGAGCCCGATGCAGCCCGAACCGCATGACGTCAATCGCCAAGGCCGTCCTCACCCTGGAGCAGCACCGCTGAAAACCCTCAGTGCGGCGTGCTGTCGCCATATACGCGGCAGCCGACCGGAAATTCGTTGGTGAGAACCACTGACCATGCATGCATGTCATTGCCCAGAGAGGACAACGTGATGACGAATCCGTTCGATGATCCCGATGCCAACTACCTGGTCCTGGTGAACGAAGAGGGTCAGCACTCGCTCTGGCCGGTGTTCGTCGACGTACCCGAAGGCTGGGAGAAAGTCTTCGGGGAGGCCCCTCGCCAGGAGTGCCTCGACTACGTCGAGAAGTCCTGGACCGACATGCGTCCCAAGAGCCTGATCGCGGCCATGGAAGGCAAGTAGCATCCACCGGCCGCGGCCCCGGGACCGGCGTAGACCGGTCCCGGGCGGACGCTGCGGCCCTGAGGCACGGAGCCGACTGCGATCAGCTCCGTTCCCGGCGACGGTGTGGACGGACCCATCTGCCCAACTCCCGGGACGAATCGCCGATTTAGCGTTAACCACCAAGTCAACGCCTTGATCCAGGGGGCTGGGCGGTAATGCGGCACGCCCTGACGGAGGCGGGCCCCTGCTGTTCCAGTCGATGACGCGAACCGATTGGAGTATGCGGGAATGGCTACATCCGAGGCTGGGCTCCGGGAACTGATGGCCGGCCAGCTCGCTGTGTGGTACGCGCAGCAGCTCGCGCCCGACAACCTCGGATTCAACATCGCCGAGTACCTGGAGATCGGCGGTGGGGCCAAGCCCGACCTGCTGGTGGAGGCCGCACGACGCAGGCTGCGGGAGGCCGAGAGCCTGCGCCTGCGCATCCGCGTCATCGACGGAACGCCATGGCAGTACGTGCACGACGAGCGGGACTACCCCATCCACGTCGTCGACCTGAGCGAGGAGCCCGACCCGCGTGCGGCCGCCGAGGAGTGGATGCACGCCGACCTGCGCCGCCGGGTGGATCTCGACGGCGGCCCGCTCTCCTCCCAAGCCGTGATCAAGGTCGGCGAGGACCTGCACTTCTGGTACACCCGCGTTCACCACCTCGTCATGGACGGCCTCGGCGGCGTGGTGCTCGCCACCCGCGGCGCCGAGATCTACACCGCCCTCCTCGAAGGCCACGACCTGAACGACGGCACCCTTGAGCCGGTTTCCGTGCTCCTCGACGCCGACCGCGCCTATCGCTCATCCTCCGAGCCCGAGCAGGACCGGCAGTACTGGAACGACACCCTCGCGGGCCTGGCCGACGAGGTGCTCGCCGGTGCCACCCGCGCGGGCCGAAGGGCCCAACACGCCCCCATCCGCACTGCTGACGGCATAGACATGCAGGAGGCGGCGGCCCTGAAGGCGGCCGCGCGCCGCCTGAGGACCAGCCTTTCCGGGCTGCTGATCACCGCTGCGGCCATCTACGAACACCGGGTCACCGGAGCCCGTGACGTGGTCATCGGTCTCCCCGTACGAGGCCGGGCGGGCCACCGCGAGGCCGGCATCCCCGGCATGACTTCCAACATCCTTCCGGTCCGCGTGACCTTCGATCCGTGGACCACGGTGGCCGACGCCGTCCGGCAGACCTCCCGCGCGGTCCGCGAGGGCCTGCGCCACGAGCGCTACCGCCACGAGGAGATCCTCCGTGACCTGAAGATGGTCGACCGCGTTCTGTGCGGTCTGCACATCAACGTCATGGCGTTCGACTACGACCTGCACTTCGGTGACCTTCCCGTCGCTGCGCACAACCTCTCCACCGGCCCCGTCGACGGCATCCGGATCGACGTCTATGGCAGGTCGGGCCTCCAGATCAACGTCGATGCCAATCCGGGCCTCTACGACGCGACGTCCGCCGCCGACGTACTGCGACGCTTCCTGAACGTCGTGCACTGGCTCACCACCTCGCCCCCCACCGAACCTGTCGGGCGGGCCGAGCTGCTTGGTGAGGTTGAGCGTCGGCGGGTGGTGTCGGAGTGGAATGACACGGCTGCTGTGGTTCCGGTGGGGACGCTTCCGGAGTTGTTTGAGGCGCAGGTGGGGCGGGCGCCGGATGCCGTGGCGATCGTTGCTGACGGGGTTGAGGTGTCGTATGCGGAGCTGGATGCGCGTGCGAATCGCCTGGCGCGTCACCTTGTCGGCCAGGGCGTGGGTCCGGAGTCCGTGGTGGGCGTGTGCCTGGACCGCGGCGTCGACCTGATCGTGGCGCTGCTGGGTGTGGTGAAGGCGGGGGCTGCGTATCTGCCGGTGGATCCGGATCTTCCGGTGGAGCGGGTGGAGTTCGTTCTGGAGGATGCGGCTGCTGCGGTGGTGGTGACCGGCCGGGCGCAGTCCGGCCTGCTGGCTGGGGGGCTGCAGCAGATCGTGCTTGACGA
>NZ_JACHGV010000034.1 GCF_014202475.1 Streptomyces paradoxus | reverse complement strand
TGGTGCACCACGACAACCAGCACCTGCTCACCAGGAGCAGCACGGAACAACCAAGCACGGATCGGCACTTCGGACGACAGGTCGAACGCGTACCGGACCGCCTCCGCCACCGCGGCATCCACATCCCCGGCATCCGCGTCACGGACCAGCAGCTCCCAGTCCAGTTCGTCTAGATCCAGGACGCGCTGGTACGGCTCGCCGTCGGCAGTCGCGAACACGGTGCGCAGCACCTCGTGGCGGCCAATCACGTTCCGCAGGGCGCCGTTCAGTGCAGCGCTGTCCACCTGGCCGGTCAGGCGGAGCACCGTCGGCAGGTTGTAGGTGGGGCTCGGGCCTTCCAGCTGGCCGAGGAACCACAGGCGGCGCTGCGCATACGACAGCGGAACCCGCTCCGGGCGTTCCTGCGCCGTCAGGGCCGCCCGGGCCCGGTCGGCGTCGTCGATGCGGGCCGCAAGCCCGGCCACCGTCGGCGCCTCGAACAGCGTGCGCAGCGGCAGCTCGGCCCCGAGCACCGTCCGCACCCGGCTGACGAGTCGTACGGCCAGCAGGGAGTGGCCGCCGAGGGTGAAGAAGTCGTCGTCGACTCCCACCTCGGGCAGTCCCAGGACTTCGGCGAAGACGGTGCACAGGATCTCCTCCTGCGGCGTCGCGGGCCGACGGCCTCCCGCCGCCTTCTCCGACACATGGTCCGGAACGGGCAGCGCCTTGCGGTCGAGCTTGCCGTTCACCGTCAGCGGCAGCGCGTCCAGGACCACGACCGCCGCGGGAACCATGTGCGCAGGCAGCCGTCCGGCCACCACCTCACGTATAGACTCCGGCAGTTCGTCCCTGTTCACGCCCTCAACCGGCACCACGTAGGCCGCCAGACGCTTGTCACCCGGCGTGTCCTCGCGGGCGACGACCGCAGCCTGAGCGATCCCGACATGGGCGGCCACCGCGGCCTGCACCTCACCCAACTCGATGCGGAACCCTCGCACCTTGACCTGCTCGTCGGCCCGGCCCGCGAACACCAGCTGGCCGTCGGCTTCCCAGCGGGCAAGATCGCCGGTCCGGTACATCCGCGACCCGTCCGCAGCGAACGGGCACGCCACGAACCGCTCGGCCGTGAGTTCCGGGCGGCCGTGGTATCCGCGCGTCAGCTGCGCGCCCGCCACGTACAGCTCACCCACGACCCCGGGCGCCACCGGCTCAAGCTTCCCGTCCAGCACGAACATGCGGGAGTTCGCCGCGGGGGAACCGAACGGCACCGTCCCCTCGCGTTCCGGGTCCACCAGTCCGGTCGCCACGATCACGGTGGCCTCGGTAGGACCGTAGGTGTTGATCAGGTTCCGCCCCCGGGTCCACGTGGCCGCCAGGGTCGGCTCGATCGCCTCCGCGCCCACGACCAGCGAACCGACGCCCGCGAGGTCGTCGGGCTCAAGCACGCCCAGCAGGGACGGCACGACACTGGCGGAGCGTATTCGCGCCGACGCAACCAGGGCGCGCAGCTCCTTGGGCTCGGCGCGCTCGGCCGCGCCGGCCACCACCAGCGAACCGCCGCTCCCCAAGGTCACCGCCAGATCCAGTACGGACGCGTCGAAGCTGAACGAGGCGAACTGCAGCACCCCGACGCCGGGCCCGACCTCCATGAGCGGGGCGAACACCGACACCAGGTTCGCGAGACCACCGTGTGTGGCCGCGACGCCCTTCGGAAGACCGGTCGACCCGGACGTGTAGATGACATACGCCAGACCGTCCGACGCCACGGTCCCACTCGGTGTGGTCTGCGGCAGTGCCGCCAACTCCGCGTCCACCTGCGGATCATCGAGCCGGACCACCCTGTCCGCCCCGACTCCGTCGGCCAAGTGCCCGACCACGTCCTGGCAGCCGACCACCGCCCGGGCCCCGCTGTCGGCGAGCATGAACGCCAACCGCTCCGCCGGGTACTCGGGATCGAGCGGCACATAGGCACCGCCCGCCTTCCATACCGCCAGGATCGCGAGGATCATGTCGACGCCGCGCGGCAGGCACAGTCCCACCACCGACTCTGGACCCACCCCCCGCCCGATGAGGGCGTGCGCCAGCCGATTGGCCCGCGCGTCCAGCTCGGCGTACGACACCTCAGTGCCCTCGAACACCACCGCGACCGCGTCCGGAGTCCGCGCAGCCCAGGCCTCGAACAACTCCGGCATGAACACCTGCGGCACGACGGCATCGGTGTCGTTCCATTCGGTCAGCACCCGGCGCCGCCCGGCCTCGTCGAGGACTCGGAGTGCGGTCAGCGGCCGGTCGGGGCCGCCGTGCAGCGCCTCTTCCAGCAACGCCACCAGGTTCTCCGCAGCTGTGCTGACCAGCGCGGCGACTGCCTCCGGGTCGATCGGGCCGACCGCGTCGACGGCCAGGCTCAGTGCCTCTCCGCCATCGTTGACCGCGACCGTGAGGGGGAAGTTGGTGCGCTCCCGCGCGAGCACGGTCCGGAACCGTTGAGTGTCCTCGTCTCCACCTCCGACGTGGTCGGCGGAAGGACCCGCGTTGTGCCGGTAGTTGAACAATGACGTGAACAGCGGCACGTCCCCCGCCACACCACTGGCCTGCTGCGCCACGGCCAACGGCGCGTGCTCGTGC
>NZ_JACHGV010000033.1 GCF_014202475.1 Streptomyces paradoxus | reverse complement strand
CGTCCAACGCCCCCGCGAACACCGGAAACGCCCCATACAACTCCCGGCCCATCCCCGCCCGCTGAGCACCCTGACCCGAGAACACCACCGCCAGACCGCCGGGACGGACAGGTGCCCCGAAGCCCGTGGGCGTCTCCGCGAGGTGACGGAGGGCGTCGGACAGGTCGTCGCGGCCGGCTCCGGTCAGGACGGCACGGCGGTCGTGCAGGGTGCGTGTGGTGGCCAGGGAGTAGGCGAGGTCGGTGGCCGACTGCTCGGGGTGGGCGGCGACGTGCTCGTGGAGCCGCCGGGCCTGGGCGCGCAGGGCGTCCTCGTCCGGCGCGGACAGGAGCCAGGGCACGGCCGGGAGCGTCCGGGCCTGCTCTGGAGCGGTGTGCTCCGCTTCGGGGGCCTCTTCCAGGATGACGTGGGCGTTGGTGCCGCTCACTCCGAAGGCGGAGACGGCGGCGCGGCGCGGGGCCGCTTCCCGGGCGGTCCACTCGCGTGCCTCGGTGAGCAGTTCGACCGCGCCGGAGCTCCAGTCGACCATGGGCGTGGGCCGGTCGACGTGCAGGGTCCGGGGCAGCAGGCCGTGCCGCATCGCCTGCACCATCTTGATGACGCCGCCGACACCGGCGGCGGCGACGGTGTGGCCGATGTTGGACTTCAGCGAGCCGAGGAACAGGGGCCGTTCGCGGTCCTGGCCGTAGGTGGCCAGCAGGGCCTGGGCCTCGATCGGGTCGCCCAGCCGGGTGCCCGTGCCGTGCGCCTCCACCGCGTCCACATCGGCCGGGGCCAGCCGGGCGTTCTGCAGGGCCTGCCGGATGACACGCTCCTGCGACGGCCCGTTCGGCGCCGTCAGACCGTTCGACGCACCGTCCTGATTCACCGCACTGCCCCGCACGACCGCCAGCACCCGGTGCCCGTTGCGCACCGCGTCCGACAGCCGCTCCACCACCAGCAGGCCCACGCCCTCCGACCAGGAGGTGCCGTCGGCGGCGGCCGCGAACGACTTGATCCGTCCGTCGGGGGCGAGTCCGCCCTGGCGTGAGAAGTCGACGAACCCGCCCGGGGTCGCGGTGATCGTCGCGCCTCCGGCGAGCGCGAGGGTGGACTCGCCGCGGCGGACCGACTCCACCGCGAGGTGGAGGGCGACCAGCGAGGAGGAGCAGGCGGTGTCGATGGAGACGGCCGGGCCTTCGAGGCCGAAGGTGTAGGCGATACGGCCGGAGGCCACGCTGCTGAGCTTGCCGGTCATGAGGTGCCCCTCCAGCTCGGCGGGGCCTTCGAGTCCGAGGTAGCTCTGCTCGATCACACCGGCGAACACGGCGGTGCGGCTCCCGCGCAGCGTGGCGGGGTCGATCCCGGCGTCCTCGAACGCCTCCCAGGCGGTCTCCAGCAGGACGCGCTGCTGGGGGTCCATCGCGCGGGCCTCGCGGGGCGAGATGCCGAAGAAGTCGGCGTCGAACAGGGCGGCTCCGTCGAGGAACCCGCCCTCCCGGGTGTACGAGGTGCCGGGTTCGTCGCGGTCCGTGCTGTAGAGCGCGTCGAGGTCCCAGCCGCGGTCCTCGGGGAACGGGCTGATGGCGTCCCGGCCTTCGGCGGCCAGGTGCCACAGGTCGTCCGGTGACGTGACGCCGCCCGGGAAGCGGCATGCCATGCCCACGATGGCGACCGGTTCGGTGGCGGCCGACTCCAGCGTCTCGATGCGCTCGCGGGCCTTCCGCAGGTCGGCGGTGACCCACTTCAGGTAGTCGACGAGCTTCTGTTCCTTGGTCTGGGCCTGCTCCTGCGCGCGGGACATGTCAGCGGACATGCGGAATCAGTCTCTCCTCGGTACCGGAAGGGTGGTGATGCGGGGGTGGGCGGGCGGCGTCAGTCCGCGGCCCGGCCGAGCTGGGTGTCGATGAAGTCGAAGATCTCGTCCGCCGACGCGTCCATGAGGTCCGTGGCACCGGCGTCGGCGGCGGGCTGGGGCGGCGTTCCCGCCGGCCCTGCGAGACGGTCGGCCAGCGCCCTCAGCCGCGCGGACAGTGCCACGCGGGTCTCGTCGGGCTGCGTGCGGTCCGCCGCCAGGGTCTCCAAGGACGCCTCCAGCCGGTCCAGTTCCTCGGTCGCGGAGCCATCCGGCCCGGGGGCGGAGGCGGCGGCCCGCTCCTGTACGTAGGCCGCGAGGGCGGCGGGCGTCGGATGGTCGAAGACGACGGTGGCGGGCAGGGGGAGACCGGTCTCGGCGCCGAGCCGGTTGCGCAGTTCGACGCCGGTCAGGGAATCGAAGCCGAGTTCCTGGAAGGGACGGTGGGGCACGACGGCCGAGGTGTCGGGGTGCTTGAGCACCTTCGCGACCAGCTCCGTGACGAGGGTCAGGAGGTACTGCTCCCGCTGTGCGTCGCCCAGTGTTGCGAGCCGCTCGGCCAGGGGCACGGCCCGGGGGGCCGTCTCCTCCGGAATGCCGGGCGTGCCGCGCGTGACGGGGCCGGAGGCGTGGTCGCCGGTCGCGACCTCGTCGAGCCAGTACCGCTGGCGCTGGAAGGCGTAGGTGGGCAGGGGGACTCGGCGGGCCCCGGTGCCGGCGAAGAACGCCTCCCAGTCGACGGGGACGCCTCGGGCGTGGAGCGTGCCGAGCGCTTCGGTCAGGGTCTCCGGTTCGGGGCGTCCCGCGCGGGTGGCGACCGTGGCGGTCAGGGCGTCGGGGTCGCGCACCGCCTGGACGGCGAGGGCGGCGAGGACGCCGCCGGGGCCGAGTTCGAGGAGGGTGGTGACGCCCTCGTTCTCCAGGGTGGTGACGGCGTCGGCGTAACGGACGGCCTGGCGGACCTGGGTCACCCAGTAGTCCGCCGAGCGCAGATCCTCACCCTCGGCCAGCCGGCCGGTCACCGTCGAGACCACAGCCATCCGGGGGGCCTCGTA
>NZ_JACHGV010000032.1 GCF_014202475.1 Streptomyces paradoxus | reverse complement strand
GCGAACATCAGCAGCATGATCGTGCCGTGCATCGTGAACGCCTGGTTGAACTGCTCGTTCGACATGATCTGCAGACCAGGCCGGGCGAGCTCGGCGCGCATGAACAGCGCCATCACGCCACCGATGACGAAGAACGCGAACGACGTCGCCAGGTACAGCGTGCCGATCGTCTTGTGGTCCGTCGTCGTCAGCCACTTGACCACGACACTGCCGCGGTTCTGGCGCCTGACCGGCAGCTCGTCCTGGTAGTGGGACCCTGCTGCCGCGGCACCCTGGGGTTCGTTGAGGATGCTCACAGGTTGTTCGTCTCCCGGTTCTTCTCGTGGCTCGTCTGCGCGATGCCGGCAGGAACGTAACCGTTCTGCTGCTTCTCCACGAGGTCCTTGAGGTGCTGCTCGTAGCGCTCGGGGGAGACCACCTTGACGTTGAACAGCATCCGAGAGTGGTCGACGCCGCAGAGCTCGGCGCACTTGCCGAGGAAGGTGCCCTCCTTGTTGGGGGTCACCTCGAAGGCGTTGGTGTGGCCCGGGATGACGTCCTGCTTCATCAGGAACGGCACCACCCAGAAGGAGTGGATGACGTCACGCGAGGTGAGGACGAAGCGGACCGTCTTGCCCTTGGGCAGCCAGAGCGTGGGGCCCGGGTTGTTGGTCTGCGGGTTCCGCGTGCCGGGGGTGCCGCAGTCGTAGACGCCGCCGGCGCCTGCCGGGAAGTCCTTCTTGAAGCGGTCCGGGATTGCGTCCAGGTCCTTCGAGGTCTTGGCGTCCCCGGTGGAACCGGCGACCGGCTCGATGTAGTTGAAGCACCAGCTCCACTGGAAGCCGACCACGTTGACCGTGACGTCGGGCTTCTTCTTGAGGCTGAGCAGCTCGGACTCGTCACGGGCGGTGAAGTAGAACAGCACCGAGACGATGATGAGCGGGACCACCGTGTACAGCGCCTCGATGGGCATGTTGTACCGGGTCTGCGGAGGAACTTCGACCTTGGTGCGGCTGCGCCGGTGGAAGAAAGCACTCCACAGGATCAGACCCCACACCAGCACGCCGACGGCGAGCGCAGCCGCCCAGGACCCCTGCCACAGGGAGAGGATCCGCGGAGCCTCTTCCGTGGTCGGGGTGGGCATACCAAGGCGGGGGAAGTCTTCCCAGTTGTACGAGCAACCGGTGGCTGTCGCCAAGACCAGGCCCGCGGTCAGTGCCTGCAGCAGCTTCCGCCGCATCGGGCGCCGCGGCGAGCGGTCGGAGCCGTTGGGACTCACGTAGCGCCTTCCCGAGAGTCTCGCCCGCGCGGATCGGCTGCGGCCTGGCCTTCTCGCTGGTCGGTCGCGGCCCTGCGTCGGGCAGGGGTTTGGATGTTTATGCGGACCAAACCCTAGCCGACGCCCTCCGGGGGTTCTCGGGGAGGGGGGCCTATGCGGTGGGGTGGTTCGCTTGTTTGGCGGCTGCGGGTTGTTTGTGGCTGTTCGCGCCCGCGGCGAAGCCGCTGATGTCACAGACCCGCGCCCCTTTGGGGACGTCTTCGTGCTGGGCGTTCTAGCGTTGCCGTGTGGGTTACTTCGATGCTGCTTCCGGTGCTCCCCTTCATCCTGTTGCCCGGCAGGCTCTGCTGGCCTCCCTCGATGAAGGGTGGGCAGATCCTGCGCGGTTGTACAGGGAGGGGCGTCGGGCCCGGATGCTGCTCGACGCGGCACGGGAGGCCGCCGCCGAGGCCGTGGGGTGCCGGGCGGACGAGCTGGTGTTCACCTCGTCCGGAAGCCGTGCCGTGCACACGGGCGTTGCGGGGGCGCTGGCCGGGCGGCGGCGGGCCGGACGCCACCTGATCGTGTCAGCCGTCGAACACTCCTCTGTACTCCATTCGGCCGAGGCGCACGAGGCGGGCGGCGGGTCCGTCACCCAGGTGCCCGTCGACCGGGGCGGGGCGGTGGATCCGGTCGCGTACGGGGCTGCCCTGCGCGAGGACACCGCGCTGGCGTGCCTGCAGTCCGCCAATCACGAGGTGGGGACCGAGCAGCCCGTCGGAGCGGTCGCCGAGGTGTGCCGGGAGGCCGGGGTGCCGTTGCTCGTCGACGCGGCGCAGTCGCTCGGGTGGGGGCCGGTGGAGGACGGCTGGTCGCTGCTGACGGCCAGTGCGCACAAGTGGGGCGGGCCGTCCGGCGTCGGGCTGCTCGTGGTCCGCAAGGGGGTGCGGTTCGCGGCGCAAGGGCCGGTGGACGAGCGGGAGTCGGGGCGCGCACCCGGTTTCGAGAACATCCCGGCGATCGTGGCGGCGGCCGCGTCGCTGCGGGCCGTGCGGGCCGAGGCGGCCGGGGAGGCCGTGCGCCTGCGGGAGCTGACGGACCGGATCCGGGCCCGGGTGCCCCGGCTGGTGTCCGACGTCGAGGTCGTCGGCGACCCGGTGCGCCGGCTGCCCGGGGTCGTCACCTTCTCCTGCCTCTACGTGGACGGGGAGGCGCTGCTGCACGAGCTGGACCGGGAGGGGTTCTCGGTCTCGTCCGGATCGTCCTGCACGAGCAGCACGCTGACGCCGAGCCATGTGCTGCGGGCGATGGGCGTGCTGAGTGAGGGGAATGTGCGGGTCTCACTGCCGCTCGGGGCGGCCGAGGAGGATGTGGAGAGGTTCCTGGAGGTGCTTCCCCGGGCTGTGGCGGCGGTGCGGGAGAAGCTGGGGGCGCCGGTTTCGGAGACGGTGGTGCGGGAGGACGTGCTCGTCGTGGACTCCCTGGGCAAGAGGTGCCCGATCCCGGTCATCGAGCTCGCCAAGGTCATCGGCGACGTGCCGGTGGGCGGCCTGGTCCGGGTCCTGTCGGACGACGAGGCGGCCCGTCTGGACATCCCGGCGTGGTGCGAGATGCGGAACCAGGAGTACGTGGGCGAGGAGCCGGCGGAAAGGGGAACCGCTTACCTGGTCCGCCGGGTGAGCTGAGGAACCCGAGGGGCGTGGGGGGGGGGGGGGGGGGGGGGGGCCCCCCCGGGGCCCCCCCCCCCCCCCCCCCCCCCCCCCCCCCCCCCCCCCCCCCCCCCCCCCCCCCCCCCCCCCCCCCCCCCCCCCCGCCCCCCCCCCCCCCCGGGGTAGGTGGGTGGAA
>NZ_JACHGV010000031.1 GCF_014202475.1 Streptomyces paradoxus | reverse complement strand
GCACGAGCACGCGCCGTTGGCCGTGGCGCAGCAGGCCAGTGGTGTGGCGGGGGACGTGCCGCTGTTCACGTCATTGTTCAACTACCGGCACAACGGCGGTGTCGGCGCCGGTGAGGGTGGTGGTTCGGGCCTTGAGGGGATCCGGACTGTCTTCTCGCGGGAGCGGACGAACTATCCGTTGTCGGTGTCGGTGGACGATGACGGTGCGGAGTTGTCGCTTGCGGTGGACGCGGTGGCTTCGGTGGACCCGCGGGTTGTTGGCACGCTGGTGGCGGGTGCTGCGGAGCGGGTGGTGGCTGCGCTGGAGGAGGCGCTGGACGGCGGTGCGGACCGGCCGTTGGTCACCGTGGAGGTGCTGGGCGGGGCGGAGCGTCGGCGGTTGCTGGTGGAGTGGAACGGCACGGCCACCGAGGTGCCGGTGGGGACGCTTCCGCAGTTGTTCGAGGCGCAGGTGGGGCGGGCGCCGGATGCCGTGGCGATCGTTGCTGACGGGGTCGAGGTGTCGTACGCGGAGCTGGACGCGCGGGCGAATCGCCTGGCGCGTCACCTTGTCGGCCAGGGCGTGGGTCCGGAGTCCGTGGTGGGCGTGTGCCTGGACCGCGGCGTCGATGTGGTGGTGACGCTGCTCGCTGTGTCCAAGGCGGGCGGCGCGTATCTGCCCGTCGATCCGGCCTACCCCGCACAGCGGGTGGAGTTCATGCTCGCGGACGCGGGTGCGCTGTGTGTGGTGACCTCTCGGAACGTGCAGGGTGTGCTGCCGCAGGGTGTGGTCAGGGTGGTGCTGGACGAAGCAGCGACTGTCGCGGCGGTGGCGGACGGTGAGACTTCGCCGCTGTCGGATGCGGAGCGGGGTGGGGTGCTGCTGGCTGCGCATCCGGCGTGGGTGATCTACACCTCGGGGTCGACGGGCCGGCCCAAGGGTGTGGTGGTCTCGCATATGGGTGTGGGGTCGCTGGTGGCGGCGCTGGCGGAGCGGTTCGCGGTGGATGGCGAGAGCCGGATGCTTCAGTTCGCGTCCGTGGGCTTTGATGCGGCGTCGGCTGAGATCTGGGTGACGCTGTGTTCCGGGGCCCGGCTGGTCGTGGCGCCGGCGGAGGTGCTGGTGCCGGGGGCCGGGCTGGCCGAGGTGGTGGTGCGGCATGCGGTGACGCATGCGATTTTGCCGCCCGCGGTGCTGGGTGTGGTGGATCCGCGGGATGTGCCGTCGCTGGGGACGGTGGTGTCTGCGGGTGAGGCGCTGACGTCGGAGCTGGTGGCGGTGTGGGGGGCCGGCCGGCGGTTGGTGAACGCCTACGGTCCGACCGAGGCGACGGTGTGTGTGTCGATGTCGCAGCCGTTGGCGGTGGACGATGTGCCGTCCATCGGCGGGCCGGTCGCCAACACTCGTGTGTATGTGCTGGACCGGTGGTTGTCTCCGGTTGCGCCGGGTGTGGCTGGTGAGCTGTATGTGGCGGGTGCGGGCCTGGCGCGTGGGTATGCGGGCCGTCCTGGTCTGACGGCGGAGCGGTTTGTGGCCGACCCGTTCGGTGGGCCGGGTGGGCGGTTGTATCGCACGGGGGATCTGGTGCGGTGGAATGCCGACGGTCAGCTGGAGTATCTGGGCCGGGCGGATGAGCAGGTGAAGATCCGTGGGTTCCGGATCGAGCCGGGTGAGGTGCAGGCGGTCGTCGCCGGCCACCCGCAGGTGGCCCAGGCCGCCGTCGTCGCCCGCGAGGACACTCCTGGTGACAAGCGCCTGGTCGCCTACGTGGTGCCGACTGAGGGTGAGGGCGGTGTGCTGCCTGAGTCCGTGCGGGTGTTGGCTGCCGGATCCCTGCCCCAGTACATGGTGCCGTCGGCGGTGGTGGTCCTGGAGACGCTGCCGCTGACGCCGAACGGGAAGCTGGATCGCAAGGCGCTGCCCGCTCCGGAGTACGCCACCGGTTCCGGCCGCGGTCCCTCCACGGTCCGCGAGGAGATCCTGTGCGGGGTGTTCGCGCAGGTGCTCGGTGTGGACGGTGTCGGTGTCGATGAGGACTTCTTCGCCCTGGGTGGGCATTCGCTCCTCGCGGTGCGCTTGGTGAGCCGGGTGCGGTCGGTGCTGGGAGTCGAGCTGTCGTTGCGTGCGCTGTTCGAAGCGCCGACGGTGGCCGGGCTGGCAGCCCGCGTCGGCGATGCCGACCGGGCGCGGGTCGCCCTGACGGTGCAGGAGCGTCCGGAGCGTCTTCCGCTGTCGTACGCGCAGCGCCGTCTGTGGTTCCTCGGCCAGTTGGAGGGGCCGAGCCCCACGTACAACCTGCCGATGGTGCTGCGGCTCAAGGGCGCGCTGGACACCGCGGCGCTGGATGCCGCGCTGCGGGACGTCATCGGCCGCCATGAGGTGCTGCGCACGGTCTTCGCCACCGCCGACGGCGAGCCCTACCAGCACGTCATCCCCACCGGTGATCTCCAGTGGCGGATGAAGGTCCGTGAGGTGGCCGCGGTGGACGTGGACGCCGCGGTCGCCGAGGCCACGAGGTACGCGTTCGATCTCGCGGCCGAACTTCCGCTGCAGAGCTGGCTGTTCGCTGAGGGACCGGATGAGCACGTGCTCGTCGTGGTGGTGCACCACATCGCCGGTGACGGCTGGTCGATGGGTCCGCTGGCGCGGGATGTGTCGGTGGCGTACGAGGCGCGCTGTGCGGGCCGGTCTCCCGAGTGGGAACCGCTGCCGGTGCAGTACGCGGACTACGCACTGTGGCAGCGCGAACTGCTCGGCGACGACCAGGGCTCGGCGAGCCTCATGGCCCGTCAGCTGACCTCCTGGCGTGCGGCGCTGGCCGATGTCCCCGAAGAGCTCACGCTGCCCTACGACCACCCCCGCCCGGCGGTCCTCGGCCACCGGGGCCACGGTGTTCCGCTGGAGATCCCGGCGGAGGTCCACGCCCGCCTCGTGGAGGTGGCGCGGAACGAGGGCGTGACGATGGCCATGATGCTTCAGTCCGCCCTGGCGGTGCTGCTGTCCCGCCTTGGCGCAGGCACTGACATCCCCATCGGCACGCCCAGCGCCGGACGCACTGACGATGCCCTGGACGACTTGGTCGGCTTCTTCGTCAACACGTTGGTGCTGCGCACGGACCTGTCGGGGAACCCGACGTTCACCGAGCTCTTCTCGCGGGTACGAGAGACGGCTCTGGCGGCGTACGCGCACCAGGACGTGCCGTTCGAGCGCCTGGTGGAGGAACTCGCTCCGTCCCGCTCGCTGGCCCGGCACCCGCTGTTCCAGGTGGCGCTGACGGTGCAGAACAGCGCCGACGCCGTCCTGGACCTGGACGGGCTCCGGGTGGAGGCCGGGCCGGCGGCTGCGCCGGTGGCCAAGTTCGACCTGGACGTGAGCGTCGGCGAGGCCTTCGACGCCGAAGGCCGTCCCGCGGGCCTGCGCGGTGTCCTGGTCGCAGCGGCGGACCTGTTCGAAGAGGACACCGTCCAGCGACTCGCGCAGCGCCTCGGGATGGTGCTCCAGGCCCTGGCCGCCGACCCGGCCATCCGCATCGGCACTGTGGATGTGCTTGGTGAGGTTGAGCGTCGGCGGGTGTTGGTGGAGTGGAATGGCTCGGCGGTTGAGGTGTCGCGGGGCACTGTGCCGGAGT
>NZ_JACHGV010000030.1 GCF_014202475.1 Streptomyces paradoxus | reverse complement strand
CTGGAGGCAGCCATGCCGCCCGGCGCCGCCGCCGGCCCGCGCTACCCCGAAGCCTTCATGGACCGCGTCAACAACTGACACCGCCCCTGGCCCAGACGCCCAACACAACCCCAGGGCCAGGGCCAGGACAACGGAACCGCCGCCAGAACACCGACCCCACGAACGGACCCCACCCATGACCGCGAACTCCGAGCTGGCCCAGCTGCGGGCCCGGATCGACCTGCAGAACGCCGCCAACACCGCGCGCGCACAACTGCACCGCTGGTTCGCGTTCTACGAACGCGACCCCAAGAACTGGGACAACCAGTTCGACCTCCTCAGCAACGACATCGAGATCATCCGCGGGGTCGGACCCGAGGGCGGCATCGAGACCGGCAAAGACAACTACCGCACCAGCGTGGAAGCCTTCCCGGTCGGAGAAGGCCATGCCCACCACATCAAGCGGTTCCAGATCCTGCCGATCGGCACCACCGGCCAGTGGCTGGCCAGCACCGACCTCCACTACAACAACCGGTCGGTGGACGGCGACGAGCGCGCCGGAGCCCTCCACTACGCCATGCAGCTCGACTACAGCACTCCCGCTCTGCCCACCATGCGACGCGTCATCGTCGAACTTGACCACCTCATCGACGAATCCTTCCAGGACGCCTACCCCCTCAACCGCGCCGCCAGCTTGGTCTACTACTGGCTCACCCTCATCGAAAGTCGCGACCCCGATCCCACCCCACTGACCGAGATCCTCGCCAAGGACGCCTCGTTCCACCTCAGCGACGGACGCACCCTCAACAGCGCCGATGCGATCGCCGACTGGTTCACCGGCCTGCCAAGCCTCGTCCAAGCCAGCCACCACGACGTACACAGCCTCACCGTCCACCCCCAGGAGACCGGCCACCTGACGCTCTCCATGGACCTCGACTGGCTGGGCATCGACACCGACGGCCGCCCCGTCACCGCCCGCACCCACCACGACTGGACCCTGATCGACGGCAACGGACGCTTCCCCCAACTCCAGCAAGCCACCATCACCCAGACCCAACCCATCACCACCACCCACTAGCCCCGATCTTTCGAAACAGCCAGTCGGCTCGCCAGCGGGTGGTGGGCAGGGTGCAGACCTCGGACGCCACGCACGCCTCCACCGCGCCCGCACCGACCTCTCGCCCACCAACGTCCCCCTCAAGGCCACGCCGCCGTGACCGGGGCATCGAAGAGCGCCGAAGAAGCCACCCAACTCGGCACCCTCATCGCCTCACCCCACTTCCTCGACGTCTGCCTCGCCACCGTCTCCGCCTGGGCCCGCCGCCCAGAAGAGCGCGACAGGTAGCGCGACGCCATGGACGAGCCTTTCCACACGCGCCCGCGCGCCTCTCGCCCGGCCCGAAGATCGACTGGCCCGGCCCCGGCGCATGGCCCTCGCCGCAGGGGCTCTCCCTCCCCCGGCCGGGGGCCAGCCACCCTGGTGCTTGAGGGGGCGTTGGGCGCCGTAGCGGCCGACGCCCCCTGAGGTTTGTCCGTTCAGGGAGTCGTGTCGTTGCCGGGCTGTGCTCATCGGCCCGGCGAGACTGGCCACGCGAAGACGGTCCAGGGCCTGCTCCCCCGTACAGGCTCGACCGCACCCGTCTCCGGTGACCAGCCGGTGACCAGCGGCTCCCGGGGAAGCGCAGGTCCCCAGGGGCCGCTGGGGCCTGTTTACGCGAGCCTTTGCCACGCCTCTTGGCAAGCAGACACAAGCGCAAGGCACTGGTCGAGGGCGGCTGGAACCCCGAATACAAGGGCAGTCGGGGAGCTAGCTGCCTGACCACGTACCTCGTGGGCCAGTGCATCTGGGAGTTCCGCCGTGTGTACACGACCTGGGCGAAGAACCGCCAGAGGCGGGCGGGCTGTCGATCACGTCGGCGGCTGTGGCATGGACAGGCAGGAGCGAGTCGACGCCGGTCATGCTGAGCATGCGCATCAGGCGGTCGGGGACGGCGGCGAGGCTGAGCGAGCCGCCCGCTTCCTGGGCCACGTGCCAGATGCCGATGATCGCACTGAGACCGGAGGAGTCGCAGAAGCCGACCTGTGCCAGGTCCAGGGCCAAGCGCGGGTGTCCTTGCTGAATGATCTCCAGGGCCCTGGAGCGCAGCGTGGGCGCCGTCTGCACGTCCACATCCCCGACGATCGTGGCGACCGCGAGGCCGGGGCGAGGGTGCTGGACGGTCAGGTGAAGTGTGTGGGTCACGTCGGTCATCACTCCTGGCCGAAGTGTTCAGGTGCGGCGGTGGTGTGGGCAGTGGCGGCGACCCCGGCATCAGGTGCGGTTTCGGGGTCAGACACGGACAGGGCCAGCAGGGCCACGTCGTCGCCGGCTCCGTCGGGCATTGAGGCCAGCAACGTGACGGCGTCTTCCACCAGGGCGGTGGCGGTAAGAGGGCCGGTGCGCTGGTGGAGGAAGCCAGTCAGGCCGTCCTCGCCGAGCATGGCGCCCTGGGTGGTGCGGGCTTCGGTCAGCCCGTCTGTGTAGAGGAAAAGGCCCTCTCCGGGGGCCAGCAAGAAGGTGGCGTGGGCGAAGGATGCCTGGGGGAAGGCTCCGATGAGCATGCCGCCCTTGGGCCGGACCGCCTTGACCCATACCGCGCCGCTGTCGTCGGGACGCACGTGGTAGGCCGGCGGGTGGCCGCCGGTGGCCACTGTGACGGTGAAGCCGCCGTCCTCCTGGGGTGCCAGGAGGCCGAAAAGGGCGGTGCAAAATCTACTTCCGGCGGTGACGTCGGTGAGCAGGACGGTGTTGAGCGTGCGCAGGACGGTGACGGGGTCCGGGTCGATCTGGGCCGCGACGCGCAAGGTGTGGCGGGCCAGGGCCGTGACGGTCGCCGCCTCGGGGCCCTTGCCGCACACGTCACCGAGAAAGAACGCCCACCGGCTGCCGTCGACGGGGAAGACGTCGTAGAAGTCGCCGCCCACATCATGGACGGAGGCGGTGTGATAGTGGCAGGCCAGCTCCAGGCCGGGCACCACGGGAAGCGCCGGGGGCAGCAGGGTGCGCTGGAGGGTGGAGGCGAACGCGGCGATGGCGGCTTTGTCCTTTTCCACCTGTTCCCGCGCCGCCCGTTCCACCTCCCGCCGCTCCTGCTCGTTGCGTAGTGCGCGCAGCGCCGACAGCCGCAGCTCCATCTCGTCCAGCACGATCGCGGCAAGATCGGCCAGTGTGGCGGTGTCGTCCTCGGTGATGGAGCGCGGCTTGGTGTCCAGGACGTTGACCGTGCCCAGCCGGTGGCCGTCGGGAGTGATGATCGGTGCGGCGGCGTAGAAGCGCACACCCATCTCCCCGGCGACCAGCGGATTGTTTGCCGCCACGGGATCATGAAGAGTGTCGGGGATGACCAGCGCGTCATCGCGCAGAATCGCCGAGCCGCACAGGCCCGGATCGCGGCCGATCTCCTTGACGCCCTCCAGGCCGTGTGCGGCCTTGAACCAGATGCGGTCGGTGTCCACGATCGTGACTGTGGCCACGGGGACATCGAAGAGGCGGGCGGCCATGGCCGCCACCCGGTCGAACGCGCCGTCGGGCGGAGTGTCGAGGATGTCGTAGCGGCGTACCGCCGCAATACGGGCCGCCTCCGCACGTGGGTCCGGGACCATCTCCGGGCGCCGCCCGGGCGCCGGGTGGGCCGCCGAAGCCTGCTGCGTCATCGGCTTTCCTCTCCGTCGATGGACCGCCGCGAGCGGCACGAACCGACGCAGCCTAGATCGAGTCCACGTCCGAACGCCAATGCCGCGGTGAACGCCAGATCTATTGCCGCAGCATCGGGAACCTCCTTTCGGTGCTCCTGCTGTGGCTTCGCATGTTCGACAGCGAGGTGTACGCATTACTGCGCCAGAGCCGGGGAGGGGCGAGCAAGCAGGACTCGAATGGGCGGCCGTGCCGGAAGGTTACGGGTGCCGCGCGGCCGGGTCGTGACGCTGTCCACTCCAGCGCCGTCGTAGGAAGCGGTACCGGCCCTCGCTACACCACCTGGGAGTGGACGCTGCGCGAGGAGCCGTTCACGTCAGGAGGTGGGAGGGACGGCGCGGTTGAGAGGTTCCAGGTCTCCGTACAGGGCAGCGTGGAGCGCGGCTGCGAGTTCGCGAGCTCGTTCCTCGCTCGGCACGTCGTGCATCATGAAGTAGATCGGTCCTGTGTAGGCGTCCGTCCCGGCCTCACGGTTGTGGACCAGGCGGACGATCGCGGCCCGGATGGCGTCGTTCACGGTGTCGTCGACAACGTGTCCGGACCCTGCGGTGAGTGTGTCTGCCTTCACGGTCCACCGTGGACCCTCGGATTCGATGGCGATGAATACGGCGCTGTGTGCCATGGCCTGCCTGTATGCCTTGTGGAAGGCCCCGGTGCCGCTGGCGACGGGGATGAGGTGGGCGGGGCAGGGAACAGGCAACGGCTCCATGAGTGGATTGTGCAAGAGGCCAGGAACGTTCACGTCCGCTGACACTCGAAGATCGTCCGGGTGGCTGCCGCGGCCAACGCGCGCCATCTTGGTGCGCACCGCGCCAGGTGGCGAATGCACAACATCGTCGGTGCGCACCCGATTCGGCGGTGCACTGCATCGCCACCGCGCGGTGGCGATGCAGTGCACCGCCGAATCGGGTGCGCGCAACGGATGCCGGGATGTCCTGCGCTCACCTCCGGCGGCGGCGCAGGCGCGGGAGCCGCCACGGGTTCGGCCGGCCACCGGGAAACTGCCGTGAACGGCGCCAGACTGGCGGCGGCGTTGGCGACGTGAACAGTGCCGTGCGCAGCCGCCGGACGGTTCTCGGCCGTCATGGCTGGATGCCCTGGCCGGGGCCGGGCTGCGGGTGCTGCTGCTCGTGCTCCTGGCGGCGCGGGTCGACCGGGTCGGCGGCCGGGGCCGGGAGCTCCCGGTCCTCGATGGCGCGGCGGCGGGCGTCGGCTGCGCGGGGGATGGCGGCGAGCCGCTCCAGGTTGGCCGGTGTGCGCATCCACGTCGCCGGGTCGGTCGTACGGCCTTCCAGGTACTCCTGCGGCATCGCGGCCTGCTGTTGTGCGTGAACGGCGGCGGCCCGCTGCGCCGGGGTGAGCGCGGTGTCCCGCTCGGGGTGGTCGACGCCGTGCGGCGCCTCGGTGTGGGGGTCGGTGGGCGTGGCGGCCGGCGCGGTGCGGTCGGCGCGGATCGCGTTCCGCACGGCGAGGCTGGCGAACCTGGCCCGCTCGTAGCGGGTGGCGGCCCGCGGCGGCTTGCCGTCGGCACCGGCGATCAACCAGCGGCCGGGCCAGGCGAAGTCGGCGGTGTAGGTCAGCAGGTCGGGGGCCGGGGTCCGGCGGCCGGGCTGGGGAACGGTGAGCTGACGGGAGTGGTGGGACAGGGCGCGGTCGGCGATGTAGTCGTCCAGGCCC
>NZ_JACHGV010000029.1 GCF_014202475.1 Streptomyces paradoxus | reverse complement strand
AACAACTGCGGAAGCGTCCCCACCGGCACCTCGGTGGCCGTGCCGTTCCACTCCACCAGCAACCGCCGACGCTCCGCCCCGCCCAGCACCTCCACAGCACTGAGCAGCTGATCCGGCTCGGTGGCGACCGACTCCAGGACACGGGCGAGGCGCCCGGCGAGGCGTGCGACGGTGGCCGGCTCGAACAGGTCCGCGGCCGCGATCAGCACGCCGCGCAGTCCTGCGGGACGGCCTTCGGCGTCGAAGACCTCGCCGACGCTCACGTCCAGGTCGAACTTGGCCACCCCGATGCCCGCGGCCTGAGCCACCCCGGCTCCGCCGGTACGCACACCGGGCAGGTCCAGGACGGCGTCGGCGTTGTTCTGCACCGCGAGGGTGACCTGGAACAACGGGTGCCGGGCGAGGGAACGCGTCGGCGCCAGCTCCTCGACCAGGCGCTCGAACGGCACGTCCTGGTGCGCGAAGGCGGACAGGCCCGTCTCGCGCACCCGCGCCAGCACCTCACGGAACGTCGGATTCCCGGACAGGTCCGTGCGCAGCACCAGCGTGTTGACGAAGCAGCCGACCAGGTCGTCGAGGGCTTCGTCGGTGCGTCCGGCGTTCACCGATCCGATGGGGATGTCGGTGCCCGCGCCCAGACGGGAGAGCAGCACCGCGAGCGCGCCCTGGAGCACCATGGCCACCGTCACGCCCTCGGCACGGGCCACGTCAGCCAGGCGGGAGTGGACCTCTGCCCGGACCTCCAGGGGCACGCTGTGCCCCTGGTAGCCCGCGACCGCGGGGCGCGGGTGGTCGTAGGGCAGTTGCAGCTCTTCCGGCGCACCGGCAAGGGCCTCGCGCCAGTGACCGACCTGGCGGGATATCAGGCTTTCCGGGTCCTGGTCGTCGCCGAGAAGATCGCGCTGCCACAGCGCGTAGTCCGCGTACTGCACCGGCAGCGGCTCCCATCCGGGAGCGCGGCCCACGCGTCGAGCCTCGTAGGCGGCCGAGACATCCCGTGCCAGCGGCCCGGTCGACCAGCCGTCGCCCGCGATGTGGTGGATGGTCACCACGAGGACGTGGTCCTCGGGGGCGACCGAGAACAGCCAGGCACGGATCGGGACTTCGACGGAGAGGTCGAACGCGTACCGCGTGGCACCGTCGACGGCTCCGGCCAGGTCCGCTTCCGGCACCTCGGTGACGTGCAGGCCCCACTCCAGGTCCTCGAGCTCGAGGATGTGCTGGTAGGGCTCGCCGTCGGCGGTCGCGAAGACCGTACGCAGCACCTCGTGACGGCCGATCACGTCCCGCAGCGCGGCGTTCAGCGCAGTGTCGTCCACGGCGCCGGTGAGACGTACGGCGACGGGGATGTTGTACGTGGGGCTCGGGCCCTCCAGCTCGCCGATGAACCACAGGCGGCGCTGAGCGTAGGACAGCGGCACCCGCTCCGGGCGCTCCTGCGCCGTCAGGGCCGCCCGGGCACCGTCGGCCTCGTCGATGCGCGCCGCGAGCCCGGCCACGGTAGGCGCCTCGAACAGGACGCGGATCTCCAGTTCCACGCCGAGCGCCACCCTGATGCGGCTGACGAGGCGCACGGCGAGCAGGGAGTGACCGCCCAGGTCGAAGAAGTCGTCGTCGACTCCGACTCGGTCGAGGCCGAGGACCTCGGCGAACGCGGCGCACAGGATTGCCTCGCGGGGGTTGGCGGGCCCACGGCCCGCGCCGACCGCCGCGCCGCTGTCCGGTGCGGGCAGCGCCTTGCGGTCCAGTTTGCCGTTGCTCGTCAGCGGCAGCGCGTCCAACGCCACGACGGCCGACGGCACCATGTGTCCGGGCAGTCGCTGGGCGGTGAACTTCTTTACTGTGGACGTGAGTTCGTCCGCGTCGGCGTCCTCGTCCCGGGGGACGAGGTAGGCGATCAGGCGCGGGTCGCCGGGGGTGTCCTCCCGGACGACGACCGCGGCCTGGGCGACGTGCGGGTGTGCGGTCAGGACGGACTGCACCTCGCCCGGCTCGATCCGGAATCCGCGGATCTTCACCTGGTCGTCGGTGCGGCCCAGGAACACCACCTGGCCGTCGGCCGTCCACCGCGCGCTGTCGCCCGTGCGGTACATGCGCTCGCCGTCGACGCCGTACGGGTTGGCCACGAACCGCTCTGCGGTCAGGTCGGGGCGGCGCACGTACCCGCGAGCGAGCTGGGCACCCGCGAGGTACAGCTCGCCGACGACGCCCGGCGCGACGGGGCGCAATGTGCCGTCGAGCACGTACAGCCGGGTGTTGCCGACCGGTGTGCCGACCGGCACCACTCCGGCGGCCACCCGCTCCGCGGTCAGGCGCGTGGTGGCCACCCCGATGGTGGCCTCGGTCGGGCCGTAGTGGTTGAACACGGCGCGGTCGCCCGCAGCCGCCACGAGTTCCAGCACCCAGCCGGGCGGAGCGGCTTCACCGCCGAGCACCAGCGAGCCGCCGGGCAGGACCTTCGCCAGACCGTCGGCGGTGCCGAGGGCTGCGAGGTGGGACGGGACCGCCTTGAGGTGGTCGATGCGGTGATCGGCCAGGTAGCGGCTGACGGCTGCCGGGTCCGTGACCGCGTCCTCGTCGAGAACGTGCAGTTGGCCGCCGGACACGAGGCTGGCGAAGACCACGGTGTTGCCGAGGTCGGTGGCCTGCGCCTGGAGCAGCGCATACCGGTTCCCGGGGGTATCGAATCCGACCCGGGACGGGACGGTGGCGACGTAGTTCGCCAGGGAGCCGTGCGTGATTGCCACGCCCTTGGGGCGGCCCGTGGACCCGGAGGTGTAGATGACGTAGGCAAGCTGGTCCGGCGCGGCGACGACCTGCGGTGCGGTGTCGGGTTCCATCGACAGCTGTACGCCGACCAGCGGCTCGTCGACCGCGACCGCGCGGACCCTGCCGACGGGCAGTTCGTCGAGGATGTCCTCGGTACTGAGCAGGAGCACCGCGTGGGTGTCCGCCAGCATGAAGGAGATCCGCTCGGAGGGCTGTTCCGGCTCGATGGGCAGGTAGCCTGCCCCGGCCTTCCACACCGCCAGGATCGCGGTGATGGTCTCCACACCCCGCGGCAGGCACAGGCCCACCACGGACTCCGGCCCCACGCCCTGGCCCACCAGATAGTGCGCGAGCCGGTTCGCACGCGCGTCCAGCTCTCCGTACGACACCTCGGCACCGTCGGCGACGATCGCCACGGCGTCCGGAGTGCGGGTGGCCTGCTCCTCGAACCGGGCCGCCACCGTACCGGAGGGTATTTCGGCCGCGGTGTCGTTCCACTCCACCAGGACCCGCCGGCGCTCCCCCTCGTCGAGGACGTCCACGGCGCTCAGCCGCAGTCGCGGATCGGCGGTCACGCTGTCCAGTACGCGGGCCAGGGCGGCGGCGATCCGGTCGGCCGCCTCGGCATCGAAGAGGTCTGCGGCCACGGTGACCGTACCGCGGAACCCGGCGGGCGCCCCGTCGGCGTCGAACGCCTCGGCGACCAGCACGTCCAGGTCGAACTTGGCCGCGCTGACGCCCGCCGACATCCCGGCGGCCTGTACGTCTCCCAGCTCCAGAGCCGCCTCGATGGTGTTCTGCATCGTCAGGACGATCTGGAAGAGGGGGTGGCGTGCCATGGAGCGGGCCGGGGCGAGCTCCTCGACAAGGCGGTCGAACGGCACGTCGTCGTGAGCACTGCCCGCGAGGTCGGCATCCCGGACACGGGCGAGCACATCGGTGAAGGCCGGGTCCCCGGAGAGGTCCGCGCGCAGCACGAGGGTGTTGACGAAGCATCCGACAAGGTCGTCGAGGGCTTCGTCGGTTCGTCCGGCGTGCGCCGAACCGATGGGAATGTCGGTGCCCGCGCCCAGGCGGGAAAGGAGCACCGCGAGCGCGGCCTGGAGCACCATGAAGGTGGTGACGCCTTCGGCGCGGGCCACCTCCAGCAGCCGCGTATGCACGTCCGCGGGGATCTCCAGCGACGCGGTGTGTCCGCGGTGGGAGGCGACGGCCGGGCGGGGCCGGTCGTACGGCAGCCTCAGCTCCTCCGGGGCACCGGCCAGCGTCTCGCGCCAGTATGCGACCTGCCGGGACAGCACACTGTCCGGGTCGTCCTCGTCGCCGAGGAGTTCGCGCTGCCACAGGGCGTAGTCGGCGTACTGCACCGGCAGCGGTTCCCACTCGGGAGCGCGGCCCACGCGTCGTGCCTCGTACGCCGCCGACACATCCCGTGCCAAGGGCCCGGTCGACCAGCCGTCACCGGCGATGTGGTGCACCACCACCACGAGCACCTGCTCGTCCGACCCGGCCGGGAACAGCCAGGCACGGATCGGAACTTCGGCAGACAGATCGAACGCGTACTGCGCCGCCTCGGCCACCGCTGCGTCCAGGTCCACCGGAACGGCATCGGCGACCTGAAGCTCCCAGTCCAGCTCCGCCATTGCCAGAACGCGCTGGTACGGCTCACCGTCGGCGGCGGCGAACACCGTCCGCAGTACCTCGTGACGGCCGAGGACGTCCCGCAGCGCCGCATCCAGCGCCCCGGCGTCCAGTGCGCCCTTGAGCCGCAGCACCGTCGGGATGTTGTACGTGGCGCTCGGGCCCTCCAACTGGCCGATGAACCACAGGCGACGTTGCGTGAACGACAGCGGCACCCGCTCCGGACGCTCCTGCGCCGTCAGCGCCACCCGCGCCCGGTCGGCATCATCGACACGGGCCGCCAGCCCGGCGACCGTCGGCGCCTCGAACAGGGTGCGCAACGACAGCTCGACCCCGAGTACCGACCGCACCCGGCTCACCAGCCGTGTCGCCAGCAGGGAGTGCCCGCCGAGGGCGAAGAAGTCGTCATCGACACCGACCCTGTCCACCCCGAGGACGTGCGCGAACACCCCGCACAGAATCTCCTCGCGCACGGACGACGGTCCACGGCCGGATCCCATGCCGTATTCCGGGGCCGGCAGTGCCTTGCGGTCCACCTTCCCGTTCGGCGTCAGCGGCAGCGCGTCCAGGACCACGACCGCCGACGGCACCGTGTACTCCGGCAGCCGCTCGGCCACGAACTGCCTCATGTCCGGCACCGGTTCGCTGCTCAGGCCGTCGGCCGGCACCACGTACGCCACCAGACGCTTGTCGCCGGACATGTCCTCCCGGGCGATCACCACGGTCCGGGCCACCCAGGGGTGCGCGGCGACAGCGGCCTGGACTTCGCCGGGTTCGACCCGGAAGCCGCGGATCTTGACCTGCTCGTCCGCCCGGCCCACGAACACCAGACGGCCCTGCGCGTCCCAGCGGGCCAGGTCACCCGTGCGATACATCCGCTCACCGGCCGCACCGAACGGGCAGGCCACGAACCGCTCCGTGGTCAGACCCGCCCGGCCCGCGTACCCGCGTGCCAGACCCGCACCCGACGTGTACAGCTCGCCGACGGCGCCGACCGGTACGGGGCGCAGGCGCTCGTCGAGAACGTACACGCGTGTGCCGGAGACCGGGGTCCCGATCGGCACGTCGCCCAGGTCTGCCACGTCGGCCGGGCGAACCGTCTGCACGGCGGTGAAGGTGGTGTTCTCCGTCGGCCCGTAGCCGTTGAGGAGCTGCAGAGACGGCAGCCGGTCCAAGAGCGCACGGCAGTGTGTGGGAGAGAGCACGTCGCCGCCCGCCAGCAGTCGGCGGACGCCCCGCAGCATGTCGGGGTCCTGGTCGACCACTTCGTGGAACAGTCCGGCCGTCAGCCACAGGGTGGTGACGCGGTGGCTCGTCAGGAAGTCCCTGAGTTCGGAGAGGGACGGCGCCCCGGGCGGCGCCACTGCGAGGGTCGCACCGTTGAGCAGCGCGCCCCAGATCTCGAAGGTCGCTGCGTCGAAGGACGCCGAGGCAAGGTGGGCGACCGTGTCACCGGAGCCCAGCTCGACGTAGCCGCCGTCGCGTACCAGTCGGTCGATCGCCCGGTGCGGGACCACGGTGCCCTTGGGCAGCCCGGTGGAGCCGGAGGTGTACATGACGTACGCGGCACCGTCCGGGTGGACGGCGGCTGGGCGTTCGTCGGCTGTGAGCGCCGTGTCCGGCAGCACGGTGAGTGCGGCGGCCGTCTCCGCCGTGTCCAGCACCAAGTGCGGGAGAGCAGCGGGCAGCGCCTCGGCCGGGAGCGTGGTCGCCTCCGTGCTGAGCAGCAGGACAGGGGCGGCGTCGGCGAGCATGAACGCGATGCGTTCCGCCGGGTACGCGGGGTCGACCGGCAGGTAGGCACCGCCCGTCTTGGTGATCGCCAGCAGGCTCACCACGGCGTCGATGCCGCGTTGTGCGGCCACGGCGACCATGCACTCAGGGCCGGCCCCTCGCGCGAGCAGCAGCCGCGCGAGGCGGTTCGCGCGAGCGTCCAGCTGCGCGTACGACGTCTCGACCCCGTCGGCGACGATCGCCACGGCGTCCGGAGTCCGGGCAGCCTGCTCCTCGAACAGGTCGGGAAGGGTCGCTGCGGCGGTACGCTGACCGGTCGCGTTGTGGTCGACCAGGATCCGCCGGAGTTCGGCCCCGCCGAGCACGTCCACTGCTGCCAGCGGCAGCCGTGCGTCGTCGGCCGACTCGTCGGCCAGCGCGGTGACCAAGTTCTCCACGGTGGTACGCAACAGGGCCGAGACCGCCTGCGGGTCGATCGGGGCCACTGCGTCGATGGCCAGGCCGAGCCCGTCGCCGTCGTCGTCGACGGAGACCGAGAGCGGATAGTTGGTGGCCTCCCGGCCGAACACCAACCTGATGCCGTCGCCGGGTGCACCCTGCGATGCGGCGTCGCCCCGGGTGTCGGGTCGGCCGGTGTTGTGCCGGTAGTTGAAGAGAGAGGTGAACAGCGGGGTGTCGCCGGGCACGCCACTGGCCTGCTGGGCCAGGGCGAGCGGCGCGTGCTCGTGTTCCAGCAGGGCGGCGAGCTGGTCGCGCATCGCGGCGACCGCCGCCCACGGCGTCATGTCGTTCACGCGCACCCGTACCGGGAGGGTGTTGATGAAGGGACCCGTCACCCGGTCGGCGTCGGCCGCCGCGCTCAGGCGTCCGAGCAGCACGGTGCCGAAGACCACGTCGTCGCGGCCGCTGACCGCCGCGAGGACCCGCGCCCACGCCACGTGCATCACCGTGGCCGGGCTCGCGCCCAGCCGCCGTGCGGTCTCACGGAACCGGCCTTCGAGTTCCGGTGCGAAGCGCAGCCGTGCCCGTACCACGCCGGAGCCGTCGCCGAGCGCGTCAAGCTGTCCGTACGGGGCGGTCGGTTCGGTCACGTCGGCCAGCAGCCGGGCGAAGAACCGCTCGTGCTCGGCCTGTTCGACCCCACCGCGCGCCTGGGCGACGAAGTCGCGGAAGGGCAGGGGCTCGGGCAGCGCGTCGCCCCGGCCCGCGAGGAGCGTCCCGACTTCGTCGAGGACGAGCTCCATGCCGGTGTGGTCCTGCACCATGTGATGGACCCGGAACAGTGCGAGCCACCGGTCGGCGCCGGGTTCGGCGGCCAGGTATACGTGGACCAGCGGAGCCTGCCGCAGGTCCATCGACGTACCGGCCCGTGCGACCAACTGGGCCACCGGGTCGGTGCCCTGGGGGTCGAGCTCGACTTCCTCGACGGACAGGTGGGCCTTGCGCCATACGACCTGCACCGGCTCGCTCAGGCCTTCCCACACGATCCCGGTGCGCAGGATGTCGTGCCGGTCCACGACCTGCTGGAGTGCACGCAGGTAGTCGCCCAGCAGCTCGCGGGAGGCAAACTCGACGGCCATCGGGGTTACGTAGGCGTCCTCGCCGCCGTCGGCGAGGAGGTGGTGGAAGAGCAGACCTTCCTGGAGAGGGGCCAGCGGGTAGATGTCGGCGACGTTGGCAGC
>NZ_JACHGV010000028.1 GCF_014202475.1 Streptomyces paradoxus | reverse complement strand
ACACCACCACGCGCCTGCGCGACGAAACCACGAAACGGCAACGCCTCCGGCAACTCCCCACCCCGACCACCCAGCAACGCCTCCACCTCGCCGAGCAGCAACTCCAGACCCGTGTGGTCGCGCACCATGTGGTGCGCCCGAACGAGGGCCAGCCAGCGGCCGGAGGCGGGCTCGGCGGCGATGTGCAGTCCGAGGAGCGGGGCCCGCTCCAGGTCCATCGACAAGCCGCCGACGGCCAGGAGCTGCTCGACCGGCTCGGCACCACGCGGGTCGAGTTCGACTTCCTCGACGGGCAGTCGGGCGTTGCGCCGTACGACCTGCACCGGCTCGCGCAGGCCCTCCCACACGATCCCGGTCCGGTAGATGTCATGCCGGTCCACGACCCGCTGGAGGGCGTCGGTGAAGGCGTCGAGCCGCTCACGGGAGTCGAACTCCACCACCACCGGGGTCACATACGCGTCCTCGCCGCCGTCGGCAAGCAGATGGTGGAAGAGCAGACCCTCCTGCAACGGAGCGAGCGGGTAGATGTCGGCGACATTCGCCGCTCCCCCCTCGACCGTGGCAACGATCCGATCGATCTCCTCAACGGTCAGATCCACCAGCGGGAGCATCTCCGGCGTGATCGCCCGCGCACCCTCCGGAACCGCATTCGCCGGCACCTCGACCTGCTCGGCCCCCGCCGCCACCGCAAGCCCCGCCACCGTCGGGGACTGGAACAGCGCCCGCACCGAAACAGACACTCCACGCGTGCGCAGGATCTCCACCAGCCGGATCGCCAGCAGCGAGTGACCGCCCAAAGCGAAGAAACTGTCATCGACACCGACACTGTCCACGCCGAGCACCTCGGCGAACGCCGCACACAGGATCTCCTCGCGGACCGTGGAGGGACCGCGGCCGGAACCGGTGGCGTACTCCGGAGCGGGCAGCGCCTTGCGATCCAGCTTCCCGTTCGGCGTCAGCGGCAGCGACTCCAGGACCACCACCGCCGACGGCACCATGTACTCCGGCAGCTGGCCCATGACGAACTGGCGTACTTCCTGCACCAGTTCACCTGCATCCACACCCTCAGTCGGCACCACGTAGGCGACCAGACGCTTGTCACCCGGCACGTCCTCGCGGGCGACGACCGCAGCCTGGGCCACCTGCGGGTGGCCGGCGACGACGGCCTGCACCTCACCCGGCTCGATCCGGAACCCACGGATCTTCACCTGCTCATCCGCCCGGCCCAGATACTCCAGCTGACCGTCGGCATTCCACCGCACCAGATCACCCGTGCGATACAACCGCCCACCCGGCCCACCGAACGGGCTGGCCACAAACCGCTCCGCGGTCAGACCCGCACGGCCCACATACCCACGCGCCAGGCCCGCACCCGCCACATACAGCTCACCAGCCACACCCGGCGCAACCAGAGACAACCACCGGTCCAGCACATACACACGAGTGTTCGCGACCGGTGCGCCGATCGGGACGACGGCGCCGGGCACGCTCTCGGGCGTCAGACGCGTCGTGGTCACACCGATGGTGGCCTCGGTCGGGCCGTAGTGGTTGAACACGGCGCAGTCGCCCGCGACCGCCAGCAGGTCCCGAACCCACACGGGCGAGGCGGCCTCGCCGCCCAGGACCAGCGACTTGGCCGGCAGCACGGCTGCCGCGTCCCCGGCACCGGCCAGGGCCGCCAAGTGCGAGGGAACCGCCTTCACATGGTCGATGGCGTGCTCGGCCAGGTACGCGGTCACCGCTGCCGGGTCGGTTGCGGCGTCCTCGTCGAGGATGTGCAGTTCACCGCCAGTGGTCAGACTCGCGAAGACCACGGTGTTGCCCAGGTCGGTGGCCTGCCCTTGGAGCAGGGCGTACCTGTCCCCCGCTGCGCCGAGGCCCACTCGGCCGGGGACAGTGGACACGTAGTTGGCCAGCGACCAGTGGGGTACGGCCACGCCCTTGGGCGTGCCCGTGGAGCCGGACGTGTAGATGACGTAGGCCAGCGCGTCCGGCTCCCGGTCCTGCCGCGGCGCGGTCGCCGCGCACGCGTCGATGCCGACGGTGGTCTCGGCGTCGTCCAGGACGAGCGTGGACGGCGCCTGGGCCGCCGGGCCTTCGAGCAGGTCACGGGTGGTCAGAAGGGTCGTGGCACGACTGTCGGCAAGCATGAACGCCACGCGCCCGGCGGGCTGCCGGGGGTCGGTGGGCAGATAGCAGGCCCCTGCCTTCCAGACCGCCAGGATCGCGGTGATGGTCTCGACACCGCGCGGCAGGCACAGGCCGACCACCGACTCCGCGCCCACACCCTGACCGATGAGGAAGTGCGCGAGCCGGTTGGCGCGGGCATCCAGCTCCGCGTACGACATCGGCGTGCCGTCGGCGACGATCGCCACCGCCTCCGGCGTGCGGGCGGCCTGCTCCTCGAAGCGGGTCGCCACCGTACCGGCGGGAATCTCGATCGCGGTGTCGTTCCACTCGGTGAGCACCAACCGCCGCTCGGTCCCGTCGAGTACGTCCACGGCACTCATCCGCAGCCGCGGGTCGGCGGTCACGGTCTCCAGCACGCGCGCGAAACGCGTCGCGAGCCGGCCGGCGGTGGCGGACTCGAACAGATCGGCCGCGGCGGTCAGCACACCGCGCAGCCCTGCGGGGGCGCCCTGGGCGTCGAAGGTCTCTTCGACGCTCAGGTTCAGGTCGAACTTCGCGGCCGAGGCGCCGGCTGCCAGCTCCTCCTCCGCCTCGGTGACCCGGACGCCCGGCAGCTCCAGGGAGACCGCTGCGGTGTTCTGGAGGGTGAGCATCACCTGGAAGAGCGGGTGGAGTGCCAGAGAACGGGGCGGTGCCAGCTCCTCCACCAGACGCTCGAACGGCACGTCCTGGTGCGCGAAGGCGGACAGGCCCGTCTCCCGCACCCGGCCGAGGACTTCGGTGAACGTCGGGTCGCCGGACAGGTCCGTGCGCAGCACCAGCGTATTGACGAAGAAGCCGACCAGGTCGTCCAGGGCCACGTCGGTGCGTCCGGCGTTCGCCGATCCGATGGGGATGTCGGTGCCCGCGCCCAGACGGGAGAGCAGCACCGCCAGCGCGCCCTGGAGCACCATGAACGGCGTCACGCCCTCGGCGCGGGCCAGCTCCACCAGACGCGCGTGCACCTCGGTGGGTATCTCGAGCGGCACGCGGTGTCCCTGGTAGCCGGCGACCGCGGGCCGCGGGTGGTCGGAGGGAAGCCGCAGCTCCTCCGGTGCGCCTGCCAGCGTCTCGCGCCAGTAGGCGACCTGACGGGAGAGAACGCTGTCCGGGTCGTCCTCGTCGCCGAGGAGTTCGCGCTGCCACAAGGCGTAGTCCGCGTACTGCACCGGCAGCGGCTCCCACTGCGGGGCACGACCCGCACAGCGCGCCTCGTAGGCGGCGGCGAGGTCGCCGGCGAGCGGCCCGCCCGACCAGGCGTCGCTGGCGATGTGGTGCACCACCACGAGCAGGACGTGCTCGTCGGTCCCGGTCGCGAACAGCCAGGCGCGGACCGGAATCTCGGCCGACAGGTCGAACGGCTGCGCAGCGGCCCCGGCGACCGCCGCGGTGAGGGCGGCCGGCCCGTCCTGGGTGGCGGGCAGGTCGACGACGTGGAGCTGCCATGCGACGTCCGCGAGGTCGAGGACCCGCTGGTACGGCTCGCCCTCGGCCACCCCGAACACCGTCCGGAGCACCTCGTGGCGGCCAATCACGTCCCGCAGCGCGGCATCCAGCGCCCCGGTGTCCACCCGGCCCGAAAGGCGCAGGGCCATCGGAATGTTGTACGTGGGGCTGGGCCCCTCGAGCTGCTCGATGAACCACAGACGGCGCTGCGCGAATGACAACGGAAACATCAGGAATCCCCCTGGTTACGCATGGGCCGCAACGCCGGCCGAGCTGACTTCTTCTTTCCAAGCTGCTGTGCGAGCCCTGCCACCGTCGGCGCATCGAACAGGGTTCGGATCTCCACCTCGACACCGAGGACGGCCCGGATCTGGCTGACGAGCCGTACACCCAGCAGTGAGTGACCGCCGAGTTCGAAGAAGTCGTCGTCCACTCCGACCTCCGGCAGCGACAGGACCTCGGCGAAGACGGCGCAGAGCAGCTCCTCCTGCGGTGTCGTCGGCCGGCGGCGTCCCACCGCCTTCACCGAGGCGTGCTCGGGAGCGGGCAGCGCCGTGCGGTCGAGCTTCCCGTTCACCGTCAGCGGCAACGCCTCCAGAACCACCACCGCCGACGGCACCATGTGCGCGGGGAGCCGTTGGGCCACGAACTTCCGTATCCCTACGTGAAGGCCGGCGTCACCGGCGCCCTCGGAGTGGCCGTCGACGGGCACGACGTAGCCGACCAGACGCCTGTCACCAGGACTTTCCTCCCGCACGACCACCGCGGCCCGAGCCACCTGCGGGTGGTCGGCCACCACGGCCTGTACCTCGCTCAGCTCTATGCGGAAACCTCGCAGCTTCACCTGTTCGTCCGCCCTGCCCACGAACACCAGCTGACCATCCACCGTCCATCGGACCAGGTCCCCGGTCCGATACATCCGCGACCCGTCCGCAGCGAACGGGCACGCCACGAACCGCTCGGCCGTCAGATGCGGGCGGCCGTGGTACCCACGGGCCAACTGGGCGCCCGCCACGTACAGCTCACCCACGACCCCGGGCGCCACCGGCTCAAGCTTCCCGTCCAGCACGAACATGCGGGAGTTCGCCGCGGGCGAGCCGAACGGCACCGTCCCCTCGCGTTCCGGGTCCACCAGCCCGGTCGCCACGATCACGGTGGCCTCGGTAGGACCGTAGGTGTTCACCAGGCGCCGGCCCTGCGCCCACACGGCCGCAAGACCGGGGTCGATCGCCTCCGCGCCCACCACCAGCGTCCCGACACCCGCCAGGTCACCCGGCTCCAGTACACCCAGCAGTGACGGCACCACACTCGCGGACCGCACTCCCGCCGACTTCACCAGAGCCCGCAGCAGCTTCGGCTCCGCCCGCTCAGCGGCACTGGCCACCGCCAGCGAGCCACCGCTGCCCAGCGTCACCGCCACGTCCAGCACGGACGCGTCGAAGCTGAACGAGGCGAACTGCAGCACCCCGACGCCGGGTCCGACCTCCATGAGCGGCCCGAAGACCGACACCAGGTTGGCCAGCGAGCGGTGGGAGACCGCGACTCCCTTGGGCACACCCGTGGACCCGGACGTGTAGATGACGTAAGCCAGTCCGCCGAGGGTGACGTCCACAGCCGGCGCGGTGGCGGGGAGCCCGGTCAGTTCCGCCGCGACCTGCGGATCGTCGAGCCGGACGACCTGACCGGCCGTGGACAGACCTTCTGCCACGTCGCGGGGGCCGACGACCACCCGGGCGCCGCTGTCGGCGAGCATGAACTCCAGCCGCTCCAGCGGATACTCCGGATCCAGTGGCACATACGCACCCCCCGCCTTCCACACCGCGAGGATCCCGACGACCATGTCCACGCCGCGCGGCAGGCACAGGCCCACCACCGACTCCGCGCCCACACCCAGGCCCACCAGGTGGTGCGCAAGCCGGTTGGCGCGGGCGTCCAGCTCCGCGTAGGACATCGGCGTGCCGTCGGCGACGACCGCGACCGCATCAGGGGTACGGGCCGCCTGCGCCTCGAACAGCTCAGGAACCGGCACCGACGACACCTCGGCCGCCGTGTCGTTCCACTCGGTGAGCACCCGGCGCCGCTCGGCCTCGCCGAGCACGTCCACCGCGCTCAGCCGCGTCCGCGGGTTGGTGGTGAGCGCGTCCAGGACGTGTACCCAGCGCTCCACGAGCCGTTCGCCCGAGGTCCGGTCGAAGAGGTCCGCGGCGACGGTGAGGAGACCGTTCAAGCCGGCCGGTGCACCGTCGGCGTCGAAGGTCTCGGCCACGCTGACGTCCAGGTCGAACCTGGCCACCGCTGCCGCCGCGGGCACTCCCTCGGCGCGTACACCGGACAGGGTCACGACGGCGTCGGCGTTGTTCTGCAGGGTGAGCATCGCCTGGAACAGCGGGTGCCGGGCCAGCGAGCGGGTAGGGGCGAGTTCCTCGACCAGACGCTCGAAGGGCACGTCCTGGTGCGCGAAGCCGGACAGGCCCGCCTCCCGCACCCGGGACAGGAGCTTACGGAACGTCGGGTCACCCGACAGGTCCGCGCGCAGCACCAGCGTGTTCACGAAGAAGCCGACGAGATCGTCGAGGGCTTCGTCGGTACGGCCCGCACTCGCAAGACCCATGGGGATGTCCGTTCCGGCACCGAGACGGTGGAGGAGCACGGCGAAGGACGCCTGGAGCACCATGAACACCGTCACGCCCTCGGCCCGCGCCACTTCCACGAGTCGCGCGTGGACCTCCGCCGGGATCTCCAGTGGCAGTTGGTGCCCCCGACCACCGGCCACCGCGGGGCGGG
Source organism: Streptomyces paradoxus (assembly GCF_014202475.1). Taxonomy (GTDB): domain Bacteria; phylum Actinomycetota; class Actinomycetes; order Streptomycetales; family Streptomycetaceae; genus Streptomyces; species Streptomyces paradoxus. The sequence continues at coordinate 7,789 of NZ_JACHGV010000028.1, read as the reverse complement.
ACCGGTCGTAGGGCAGCGTCAGCTCCTCCGGCGCACCGGCCAGTGCCTCACGCCAGTAGGCGACCTGACGGGAGAGAACACTGTCCGGGTCGTCCTCGTCGCCGAGCAGGTCACGCTGCCACAGCGCGTAGTCCGCGTACTGCACCGGCAGCGGCTCCCACTTCGGAGCCCGGCCCGCACACCGCGCCTCGTACGCCACCGACACATCCCGCGCCAACGGACCCATCGACCAGCCGTCACCGGCGATGTGGTGCACCACCACGACCAGGACGTGCTCCTGCGGCCCCACGACCAACAACCGGGCACGGAAGGGAACCTCGGAGGAGAGATCGAACGCGTACTCCGCCGCCTCGGCCACCGCGGCATCCACGTCCGCCGGAGCAACGTCATCGACGAGCAGCTGCCACCCCAGCCCCTCAGGGTCGAGGACGTGCTGGTACGGCTCGCCGTCGGCGGTGGCGAACACCGTGCGCAGCACCTCGTGGCGGCCGAGCACATCGCACAGCGCGGCGTTCAGCGCCTCCCGATCCACCTGGCCCGTCAGGCGCAGCGCGATCGGGATGTTGTAAGTGGGGCTCGGGCCCTCCAGCTGGCTGATGAACCACAGGCGGCGCTGCGCGAACGACAGCGGAAGGCGCTCCGGTCGCTCCTGCGCCCTCAGCGCCACCCGGGTGGTTCCCTCTCCGGCAAGGCGGGCGGCGAGCCCGGCCACGGTGGGCGAATCGAACAGCTCCCGGATCTCCAGGTCGACCCCGAGGACCGCGCGCACCCGGCTGGCCAGGCGCACCGCGAGCAGGGAGTGGCCGCCGAGGGCGAAGAAGTCGTCGTCGACGCCGACGCTCTCCACGCCGAGGACCTGGGCGAAGACGGCGCAGAGGATTTCCTCGCGAGGGTCGGCCGGGGCGCGGCCCGCCGTGCTCCCGGCGGCGAGCTCCGGGGCGGGCAGCGCCCTGCGGTCCAGCTTCTTGTTCGCAGTGAGCGGCAGCTCCTCCAGGACGACGATCGCCGCGGGAACCATGTACTCGGGCAGGTGTTCGGCGGCGAGGGCGGCGAGCGCCGCGGGCAGCTGGGCCGTCGTCGCACCGTCGGCAGGCACGACGTAGGCCACCAGGCGCTTGTCACCCGGGGTGTCCTCACGGACGACCACTGCGGCCTGGGTCACCGAGGCGTGCCCGGCCAGCACGTTCTCGATCTCGCCGGGTTCGATACGGAAGCCACGGATCTTCACCTGGTCGTCGGTGCGGCCGGCGAAGACCAGTCGGCCTTCGGGGGTCCAGCGGGCCCGGTCGCCGGTGCGGTACAGGCGGGAACCGGCCGGACCGAACGGGTTCGCCACGAACCGTTCCGCGGTGAGCGCTGCGCGCCCGAGGTACCCGCGGGCCAGTCCGGTGCCGGACACGTACATCTCGCCGTTCACGCCGGGCGGTGCGGGGGTGAGGTGTTCGTCGAGGACGTACACCTGGGTGTTGGCCACCGGGGATCCGATGGCCACCTCGGCGGCCGCGGGGTCGCAACGCCACAGGGTGGCATCGACCGTGGTCTCGGTCGGGCCGTAGGAGTTGAACATCACGCGGCCCCGCGCCCAGCGCGCCATCACCTCCGGCGGGCAGGACTCGCCCGCCACGGTGAGCACGGTGTCCGTGCTGATCGACGTCTCGTCCAGGGTGGCCAGGACGGCGGGCGGCAGCGTCACGTGCGTGACGCGCTGGGCGGTGAGGAACTCGGGCAGCGCCGTGCCAAGGCGCCGCTCCTGCGGGACCACGACGAGGGCGGCCCCGGAGAGGAGCGCCATGAACCACTCCCAGCCGAAGGTGTCGAAGCTCGCCGACGCGAACTGCCCCACGCGGTGCCCCGAGCCCACGCCGAGGTACCGGATGTGGCCCGCCACCAGACTGGCCACGCCCGCGTGGGAGACCAGTACGCCCTTGGGCCGGCCCGTGGATCCGGACGTGTAGATGACATACGCGGGGTGTGCGGTCCTCAGCGGCGCCCGCCGTTCGGCGTCGCTCAACTCGCCGGCCGGCAGCGTCTCCAGGGCCCCTGCCACCTCGGGCTCATCGAGCAGCACCACCGTGGCGGCCGCCTGTGGCGGCAGGGCGGCGACGGTGCCCCGCGCGGCGAGCACCGCCACCGGCGCCGCGTCGGCCAGCATGTACGCGATCCGGTCGGCCGGGTACTCCGGATCGATCGGCATGTAGGCGCCACCGGCCTTGAGGACGGCGAGCAGCGACACCATCAGCTCGGTACCGCGCTCCAGTGCCACGGCGACGACGGCCTCGGGACCGACGCCCAGGGCCACGAGGTGGCGCGCCAGGCGGTTGGCACGGGCATCCAGCTCCGCGTACGAGATCTCCGTGCCGTGGGAGACGACGGCGACCGCGTCGGGCGTGCCGGCCACATGTGCGGCGAACTGGTCCGGCACGGTGCCGACCGGGACATCGACGGCCGTGTCGTTCCACGCCGTGAGGACCTGGTGGCGTTCGTCGGCGTCCAGCACGTCCAGGGCGTTGAGCCGTCGCTCCGGGTCGGTGACGAGCAGCTCCACGACGCGGGCCAGGCGCGCGGCGAGCCGGGCGACGGTACCGGCGTCGAACAGGTCCGCCGCTGCGGTCATCGTGCCGCGGACACCGGCCGGTGCGCCGTCGGCGTCGAACTCCTCGGCGAGGATCACGTCGAGGTCGAACTTCACCACCGATGCCCCGGCCGGCAGCAGCTCGACGTCGAGGCCGGGCAGGTCGAGCGTCCCGGCGGCGGCGTTCTGAAGGGTGAGCATGACCTGGAAGAGTGCGTGTCGGGCCATGGAGCGGCTCGGGGACAGCTCCTCGACCAGGCGCTCGAACGGCACGTCCTGGTTGGCGAACGCCGCCAGGCTGGTCTCCCGCACCCGGGACAGGACCTGACGGAACGTAGGGTCGTCCGCGAGGTCGGTACGGATCACCAGGGTGTTGACGAAGAAGCCGACGAGGTCGTCGAGGGCTTCGTCAGTGCGTCCTGCGACCGGCGACCCGACGGGGATGTCGGTACCCGCACCCATGCGGGACAGCAGCATCGCCAAGGCGGCCTGGAGCACCATGAACGGCGTCACGCCCTCGGCCCGGGCCACCTCCGCCAGGAGCGCGTGCGTCTCGGCGGTGATCTCCACGGGTACACGGTGCCCACGGTGGCTCGGCGTCGCGGGCCGCGCGTGGTCGGTCGGCAGGTCCAGCTCCTCGGGCGCACCGGCCAGGGTGTCCCGCCAGTGGGCCATCTGCTGGGAGATCACGCTCTGCGGGTCCCGCTCGTCGCCGAGCAGCTCGCGCTGCCACAGTGCGTAGTCCGCGTACTGCACCGGCAGCGGTTCCCACTCGGGAGCCCGGCCCGCACAGCGCGCCTCGTAGGCGGTGGAGATGTCCCGAGCCAGCGACGCCATGGACCAGGCGTCACCGGCGATGTGATGGACGGTCACCATCAGGACGTGCTCGTCGGGCCCGGTGCCGAACAGCCAGGCGCGCAGGGGCGCCTCGTGGGAGAGGTCGAAGGCGTACCCGGCGGCATCGGCGAGTGCATTGGCCAGCTTCGCGGGTGCCACCTGGGCCTCGGTCAGTTCCCAGCCGAGCTCGTCGAGGCCCATGACGTGCTGGTAGGGCTCGCCGTCGGCGGTGGCGAAGACCGTGCGCAGCACCTCGTGGCGGCCGATGACGTCCCGCAGCGCGGCATCCAGCGCCGCGGTGTCCAGCGCGCCCTTGAGCCGCAGCGCCACGGGGTCGTTGTAGGTGGCGCTCGGCCCTTCCAACTGGCCGAGGAACCACAGACGGCGCTGCGCGTACGACAGCGGAAGACGCTCCGGACGCTCCTGCACCGTCAGGGCGACCCGCGCCCGGTCGGCATCGCCGACGCGGGCTGCCAGCCCGGCCACCGTCGGCGCTTCGAACAGCGCACGCAACGACAGCTCGACTCCCAGCACCGACCGCACCCGGCTCACCAAGCGCACCGCGAGGAGCGAATGCCCACCCAGGGCGAAGAAGTCGTCATCGACACCGACACCGTCCACGCCGAGCACCTGCGCGAACACCCCGCACAGGATCTCCTCCCGGACCGTGGAGGGACCGCGGCCGGAACCGGTGGCGTACTCCGGAGCGGGCAGCGCCTTGCGATCCAGCTTCCCGTTCGGCGTCAGCGGCAGCGCCTCCAGGACCACCACCGCCGACGGCACCATGTACTGGGGCAGGGATACGGCGGCGACGTCCAGTACAGCAGCGGCGAGGCCGGCGTGGTCGGCCCCCTGGCCGACGGGCACCACATACGCCACCAGGCGCTTGTCCCCGGGCACGTCCTCGCGTACGACGACCGTGGCCCGACCGACCGCTTCGTGTGCGGCGACGACGGCCTCGATCTCGCCCAGCTCGATCCGGAAACCGCGCACCTTCACCTGGTCGTCGGCGCGCCCCACGAACTCGAGGGTGCCCTCCGCCGACCAGCGGACCACGTCGCCGGTGCGGTACATCCGATCGCCCGCCGCACTGAACGGGCAGGCCACGAACCGCTCCGCGGTCAGGCCCGCACGGCCCAGGTAGCCACGGGCCAGACCCGCGCCCGCGATGTACAGCTCACCCGGCACCCCGGCGGGCACCGGAGCCAGCGTCGAGTCCAGCACGTAGACCTGCGTGTTTCCGATCGGGGTACCGATCGACGACACACCGTCGGAGTGGGGCGCCACCTCCGTGGCAGTCGACCAGATCGTGGTCTCGGTCGGGCCGTACAGGTTACTCACCGATGCCGTCCGGGCCGACAGGGTGCATGCCAGCTCGCCCGGCAGCGCCTCGCCACCGACCAGCGCGTGCACCCCGGCCAACACGTCCACCGGCGCGTCCCCGCCGCCGTCACCGGACCCGGGCACCAGGGCGTGCCAAAGGCTCGGCGTGGCCTGGAGCATCGTCGCCCCCGAGGACCGGATCAGCGCACGCAGCTCCCGCGGGTCCCGTACGGCGTCCGCCGCTGCGAGGATCACGCGCGCACCGTTCAGCAGCGGGAGGTAGAGCTCGAGTCCGGCGATGTCGAAGCCGACGGTGGTGACCGCGAGCAACCGGTCGTCCGCGCCCAGCACGAAGCGCCGCTGCATGGAGTGGAGGAAGTTCACAAGGGACCGGTGCTCGACCACCACTCCCTTGGGGCGCCCGGTGGATCCCGATGTGTAGATCACGTACGCCGGGTGCTCCGGGGACAACCGTCCGGCCCGTTCGGCCACGGCCAGCGGCCCGCCGGCGAGCCCTGCCGTCTCGGCGACCACCGCCGGATCGTCCAGGGCGACCACCGGCACTTCGGCGCCTGCTCCCTCGAAGCCCGTAAGACGCCCGGTCAGCGCCGTTCCGGTCAGAACACACGCCACATGCGCGTCGGCCAGGGTGAACGCGATGCGTTCGGCCGGGTACTCGGGGTCGATGGGCAGATACGCGGCGCCCGACTTCAGCACGCCGAGGAGCGCCACCACCAGGTCGACGCCGCGCTCCAGGCACACCGCTACCACGGTCTCCGGGCCCACGCCACGGCCGACGAGGTGGCGAGCCAGTCGGTTCGCCCGCGCGTCCAGCTCCGCATACGACGTCTCGACCCCGTCGGCGACGATCGCCACGGCGTCCGGAGTCCGGGCAGCCTGCGCCTCGAGCAGTTCCACGAGCGTGGCCCGCGGCACCTCGGCCCTGGTGTCGTTCCACTGGGTGAGCAGCCGTCGCCGCTCGTCCGCGTCCAGGACGTCCACCGTGCTCAGTGGCGGCTCTGCTGCGCCGTCCAGGGTCGATTCGAGAGCGGCCACGAGGTTCTCGGTGACGGTCCGCAGCATCGAAGCGACCACCGCCGGGTCCACCGGCGCCACCGCGTCCACGACCAGCCCCAGACTGTCTCCGTCGTCGTCGACCGCGACCGCGAGGGGGTAGTTCGTGCGCTCCCGGTTGAATACCAGGCGCGTCCCCTCCATGCCGCCGGCCGGCGTGTCGTCCGCGCTCCCGGCAGCGTTGTGACGGTAGTTGAGCATCGAGGTGAAGAGGGGGGCGTCTCCCGCCACCGCGCTGGCCTGCTGGGCGAGGGCGAGCGGCGCGTGCTCGTGCTCGAGGAGCGCGGCGAGCCGACCGTGCATGCCCCGTACCGCATCGAGGACGCCCGTACCGTCGCCCAGGCGCGCCCGAACCGGCAGCATGTTCATGAAGAGGCCGGGCACCCGGTCCGCGCCGGCGCCGGCGTTCATGCGCCCGAACAGGACGGTGCCGAAGACCACGTCGTCGCGGCCGCTGACCGCCGCGAGGACCCGCGCCCACGCAAGGTGCATCACCGTGGCCGGGCTCGCGCCGAGCCGCCGCGCGGCGTCGCGCACCCGCCCGGAAAGCTCCGGCGAGAACTCAAGGCTCGCCTCGGCCGAGTCCATGCCGTCCCCGTAGGCGTCCAAAAGCCCATAGGGGGTGGTCGGTTCGTCGATGTCCCCCAGCAGGTCGGCGAAGAACGCCTCGTGCTTCCCGCTCTCCAGCCCGGCACGTGCCTGCGCGACGAAGGTGCGGAACGGCAACGCCTCCGGCAGCTCCGCAGCCCGCCCGGCGAGCACCGCCGCCACCTCGTCGAGCACCACTTCCAGGGCAGTGTGGTCCAGGATCATGTGGTGCACGCGGATCAGCAGCAGCCAACGACCGTCCGCGACACAGCCCGTGTGGAGTCCGACCAACGGAGCCCGGTCCAGGTTCATGGAGAGACCCACCGTGGACAGCAGTTCCCGCACCGGGTCCGCGCTCCGGTCGTCGAGCTCGACCTCCTCGACGGCGAGCTGGGCGTTGCGCCACACGACCTGCACCGGCTCGCGCAGTCGGCCTTCCCATGCGATGGCGGTGCGCAGGATGTCGTGACGGTTCACGACCTGCTGGAGGGCGTCGGTGAAGGCGTCGAGCCGCTCGCGGGTGTCGAACTCCAGCACTGTGGGCGTCACGTAGGCGTCCTCGCCGCCGTCGGCGAGGAGGTGGTGGAAGAGCAGACCTTCCTGGAGAGGGGCCAGCGGGTAGATGTCGGCGACGTTGGCAGCGCCGCCCTCGACGGTGGCGACGATCCGCTCGATCTCGTCGGTGCTCAGGTCGACCAGCGGCAGCATGTCGGGTGTGATCGCCCGCGCACCCTGCGGGATGGCGTTGGGCGGCACCTCGACCTGCTCGGCCCCCGCCGCGGCAGCGAGCCCCGCCACCGTCGGGGACTGGAACAGCGCCCGCACCGAAACCGACACTCCACGCGTGCGCAGGATCTCCACCAGCCGGATCGCCAGCAGCGAGTGACCGCCCAAAGCGAAGAAACTGTCATCGACACCGACCCCGTCCACGCCGAGGACCTCGGCGAACGCCGCGCACAGGATCTCCTCGCGGACCGTGGAAGGCCCGCGGCCGGAACCGGTGGCGTACTCCGGAGCGGGCAGCGCCTTGCGGTCCAGCTTCCCGTTCACCGACAACGGCAGCGCCTCCAGGACCACCACCGCCGACGGCACCATGTACCCCGGCAGCTGGCCGGCAGCCAACACCCGCACGGACTCAGGCAGATCGGCGCCCTCACCCTCCACCGGCACCACGTAGGCGACCAGACGCTTGTCGCCCGGCACGTCCTCACGGACCACGACCGCGGCTTGGGCCACCTGCGGGTGGCCGGCGACGACGGCCTGCACCTCACCCGGCTCGATCCGGAACCCACGGATCTTCACCTGCTCATCCGCCCGGCCCACGAACACCAGACGACCCCGCGCATCCCAACGGGCCAGATCCCCCGTGCGATACATCCGCTCACCCGGACCACC
>NZ_JACHGV010000027.1 GCF_014202475.1 Streptomyces paradoxus | reverse complement strand
TAGAGGCGGACCGTGTCCAGGGCGCCCCACACCGGCTCACCAGCGTCGCCCCTGCGCTGCACGCGGTTCAGGACCAGGCAGTGGTCATGCAGGAGTTCTTCGCGTTCAGGGTGTCTCATGAGACAGCTGATCGCGACCTTCGCGCCGATCAGCGAATCGCGCGCCGCGCCGCCAGACGGTGTGAGCCTGTGAGGCGGTGAGACAACGCCAAGATGCTGAATCGGTGCGCCGGCTCCGGCAGAACAGTGGGTCATTGATGAGGCTCCATGATCTTCCCCACCAGCTGCTTGGAGGTTCCCTAGACCTGCTCGCCGTGAATGCCCACCTGCAGCAAGTTGTGGACCGGTGCCGCTCGGGCGGGACCAGCTGTTGCTGCACCGCGGAGGCTGTGTCAGTGCCTCCTGCGATCCTTCTTCGATGATCAACGAGTACGAGAAGCTGCTGGCGGGGCTGGACGATGTGGACTGGGCCAGCCTGTCCCACGCCTACGAGTCGGCGCATGACGTTCCAGGGCGTATACGCACCCTGTGCGGGGGCGACGACGAGGCGCGCAAGGAAGCGTTCAGCAGCCTGTTCAGCAGCATTTTTCATCAGGGCAGCCGCTATTCGGCCTCTCCGGTCGCCGTGCCGTTCCTCGCGAGGATCGCCCTCGCAGGCCCTGCGGCCGCCCGCGAGGACACGATGTGGCTGCTCACCCGGCTGGCCGTGGACTGGCACGACGAGTACGACGTGACCACCGGCATCAACGTGGACGGATGGCGTGCGGCCGCGGCGGAGGCCGGACCGGAGGAGCTCCTGCCGTGGTACGAGGAGCAGCTAGCCGCCGCGACGGATGCCGACCAGCGCGCACAGCTACAGGAGATACGGGACTGGGTGGCGGCCGGTAACTCGCCCGATTCCCGGTGGTCGGCGCTTCAGTCATACGACGCCGTCCTCGACGAACTCCCGGGCCTTCTCGCCCTACTCGACGATGATGACGCCCGTCTGCGGACCCGGATCGCCTACCTCCTGGCTTGGTTTCCCGAATTCTCCACCACCTCCCTGCCCCGCCTCCTCGCCCTTGCTGCACACGAGAAGGACCCGGTCACCGCAGCCACCGCGCTGCTTGCCGCTGGCCTCGTCGGCCCTTCTTCCACGGCCGAGGACATCACCCCGTACCTGGATGCCGCAGATCCGCTGATGCGGTGGGCCGCGGCTACCGCCCTCATCCGCCTTGCCGGCCTTGACGGAACCCCTGTCGGCCCTGGCCTGCTCGGCCGGGCTGTCACGGAACTCACCGCAGCTGCCCGCAGCCCGTTCAATTGCGTAACCGACTACTGCGAGGGCGACCTTCACGGACACATCGAGCGCACCCTGCATTCCCTGCCGCCTGGCTCGGACCCGGCCGCCGTGCGCGAGGCGCTCGACGCATGCTTGCCTCGCATCGTCTGGGACTGCTACGGGTCCCGCACCCGCAGGGCGATCGAGGAGCTCTTTCCCGCTCCGCAGCCGCACCCCGCGCCCCGCTACGCCGACCTGACAGCGGCGCAACAGCAGCTGTTGGGCGATCTCGCCGGCCACCGGCACGCGTGGCTCATCCGTTCGTCCGCAGACCGGCTGCGGGACCTCGGCCTTCCCCACACGCAGGAAGCACTGCAGTCCTTCGTCGGAGCGCACCGCACCGCCTGAAGCACCGCAGCACCACGCAGCGAGCGAAGGAGTGCTCAGGAACGTAAAGGCAGCACGGCTACTCAGCCCGACACGCACGCTGAACACGCGAGCTACTCCTGCTGGCCACCTGTGAGGCGCTCGTTCCGTTCCTCACTCAGTTGAGAAGCGGAGCACGTGAGGCATCGAGCAGCCCCGACCGATCTCAAAGATCCTCATCATCATCTCGGCCTCCTGCGCTGGGGGCCGATTCCAACGACGATGGTCGTGGCCCGTTCGCTGAGTTCGTCGCGGAGGGCTTCGTTGTCGTGGTGGAGGGCTGCGATGGCGACGGCTGCCGCTTGAAGCTGCTTCTCCAAGTGGGTGCACTGCTGGGTCTTTGCGGTCAGCTTCTTGCGCAGGTCAGCGATGATTGTGTCGCGTTGCGCTTCGCGCGGGGTCGTCTTCCCGTGCTGGGCGATGTGGGCGTCCCACTCGGCGAGGACTTCCTGGGCTCTGTTCATGGTGGCCCGGCTGACCTGGGCTTCTCGCCAGAGGTTCTCCTTGGTCAGGCGCCCATCGGTCCTCTCCGGTCGTCCGGCGAGGAGTCTGGCCATGGCGGCGCGGAGGGCCGCGCCGCTCTTGGTGCTGACCCGTCCTCTCGTTTCGTCCCCGGCGGTCATGGGCGGGCCTCGCCGGCTTTGTCCAGGATCGCTTCGACGCGTTCGAGCTGCTCGACGGGATGTTCAACCGTGGCAACCAGGCCAGCGGAGCCCAGCGCCGCGCCCTGGCCGGCTCGATCGCGGCCTTCGCGACCGTGTTGCTGGAGCAACCGGACGTCCGGCCCGACGCCCTGCTGAGCCGTATCGCGCACAAGCATGCCGCGGTGGGGGTCACCGACGACCAGTACACGATCGTGCACAAGTACCTGTTCGGCGCGATAGCCGAGGTCCTCGGCGACGCGGTCACCCCCGAGGTGGCGGCCGCGTGGGACGAGGTGTATTGGCTGATGGCCGGCGCCCTGATCGCCCAGGAGGCCCGCCTCTACCAGGACGCGGGCGTCGAGCCCGGGCAGATCTGGCGGCAGTGGACGGTCGTCGAGCGCCGCAGCGAAACCGACGACGTGGTGTCCTTCCTGCTCCGCCCCTCCGACGGGCAGCCGGCACCGCAGGCGCGGGCGGGCCAGTACGTGAGCGTACGGGTGCTGATGGCCGACGGGGTGCACCAACTGCGCCAGTACAGCCTGTCGTCCGACCCGGGCGGGGATCTTCGGCGCATCACCGTCAAACGGGTCGCAGGCACGTCCGGCACGCCGGACGGCGAGGTCTCCAAACTGCTGCACGACCAGGTCCGAGAGGGAGACGAACTCACCCTCTCGGCTCCCTTCGGAGACGTCTTCCTCGACGACCCGGCCGACGCCACCACCCCGGTCGTCCTGGTCTCCGCGGGCATCGGCGGCACCCCCATGACCAGCATCCTGGCGCATCTCGCCGCCCTCGGCTCGACCCGGCCGGTGCTGGTGCTGCACGCCGACCGCTCCCCCGCCGACCATGCCCTGCGCACCGAGACGGGGGAGCTGGTCGGGCAACTTCCGGGTGCCCGCGCGGTCTTCTGGTACGAGCAGCCCGGCCCTGTGGAACCCGATGCGCGCGAGGGCCTGATGAACCTCGACGGCATCGAACTTCCCGACGGCGCCACGGTGTTCCTGTGCGGGCCGCTGCCGTTCATGCGGGAGGTGCGCGGCCAGTTGCTGGCCGCGGGCGTCCCGGCGCGCAGCATCCGCTACGAGGTCTTCGGCCCCGACCTGTGGCTGCCTGGCCCGGCGGCCTGAACGACTGATGGGGCCGTCCGGACCAGGTGAGTGACCAACAGCCCACTGACGGCGCACGCAGGCACGGGAAACGCTGACGCCGTGCGGTTCCCGAACAACGGGCCAGAACGAGGAGTTGTGTGATGGCGAAGGCATACCTGGTGGGCAGCGGCATGGCGGCACTGGCCGCGGCCACGTTCCTGATCCGCGACGGCGGATTCGACGGAGCGGACATCCACCTCTTCGAGGAGCAGCGCAACATCGGCGGCAGCCTGGACGCGGGCGGCACGGCCGACGCCGGCTACACCATGCGCGGCGGGCGGATGTTCGAGGCCGAGTACCGCTGCACGTACGACCTGTTGTCCGGCATCCCCTCGCTCGACGACCCCTCGGTGTCCGTGACGCAGGAGATCCTCGCCGGACACGAGGACTTCGCCTGGGACGACATCGCACGGCTCGTGGACGGCGACGGAAAGATCGTCGACGTGAGCTCGATGGGTTTCTCCGAGCGCGACCGCCTGGACCTGGTCCGCTGCCTGGTGACACCCGAGGGACACCTGGACAGCAAGCGGATCACCGACTGCTTCTCCGAGCACTTCTTCACCACGAACTTCTGGTTCCTGTGGTGCACCACCTTCGCCTTCCAGCCCTGGCACAGCGCCATCGAGTTCCGCCGCTACCTCAGGCGCTTCATCCATCTCGCCCCCGAGTTCTCCACCCTGTCCGGCATCCATCACACCCGCTACAACCAGTACGACTCCGTCGTGCGCCCCCTGACCACCTGGCTCCACGAACGGGGCGTCACCGTCCACACCCACTGCCACGTCACCGGCCTCGACTTCGCGCCGGGGCACCGGTCCACGACAGTCAAGCGCATCTGCTTGACCCGGGACGGCCGTGACGAACAGATCGACGTGGCCCCCGAGGACCTGGTCCTGGTGACCAACGGCTCCATGACCGACTCGACCAGCCTCGGCTCCCACTTCACTGCTCCGCCGCCCCCTCCCCGGAACTCGGACGCCTGGCTGCTCTGGCACCGGCTGGCCAGGGGCCGCGACGACTTCGGCAATCCCGACGCCTTCGACAAGCACGTCAAGGAGTCCCGCTGGGAGTCGTTCACCGTCACCACCAAGGACCCCGCCCTCCTGGACGCGCTCGCGGAGTTCAGCGGCCGGGAGACCGGCCGGGGCGGGCCGATGACGTTCACCGACTCCAACTGGCTGCTCACCATCACCGCGGGCCGCCAGCCCGTCTACCGCGACCAGCCCGAAGACGTCTCCGTCTGGTGGGGCTACGGCCTGCGCCCCGGCCGCGCCGGCAACCACACGCCCAAGCCGATGACGATGTGCTCCGGCCGGGAGATCCTCGAAGAGGTCCTGCACCACATGCCCTTCGACGACGCGGTGGCGCCACGTGTAGTCGAGACCTCCACCGTCGTGCCCTGCCTGATGCCGTACATCACCAGCCAGTTCCTGACGCGCCGCCGCGACGACCGTCCCCAGGTGGTACCCGAGGGCTCGGTCAACCTCGCCTTCATCGGCCAGTTCGCCGAAGTGCCCGACGACGTGGTCTTCACCGTCGAGTACTCCGTGCGCACCGCCTGGACAGCCGTGTCCCAGCTCCTCGGCCTCGACAGAAAACCGCCCGCGGTCTACAAGGGCCACCACGATCCCCACGTACTGGCCGCCGCTCTGGAAACCATGCACCGCCGGTAATCCGGATCGCGACCAGGGAGCCGTGGCCGCGGTGGGACTGGCCGGGCACGGCGACGGGTTGTACGCCGTCAACGAGTGAGGCCGACCGGTACAGGCGGCGATCGTGGCGATGGACACCCGTGCCGAACCGCTGCTGTAGGAGTGGCGGAGCACTCCGATCTGGTCTGGCGCCATCAAGCTGTCAGGGACGGTGCCCTTCGCGGGCCCCGGCCACCCTGCTGGCCTGGCTCGCCCGCCACGAGCCCGAGGCGCTTCAGCAGGCCCGCCGGCGCCGCAAACCTCGCGCACCTTCTCACCCTGGGAATCCGGGTCTGCCCCACGCCGCTCCGACAGGCCCGGTTGCCGCTCCCGCAGTGTCACCACGAGCCGGTCCGCCTTCGAGCGAGAAGACGGGTCGGCGGGGTCGGGAACGTAAGCCGCAGCCCACCGCCGGTTCATCATCTGGTCATCGGCCGGCGTCTGGGACTGCCTCCTCGAAGCCGTGATGCACTTTGCGCGCGATGCGGACGCCGTTGCGCCGCGGGTTCCGGAGCAGACACCGACGGCCGAAGAGTGGCTGCCATCACTTACAGAGGCAGCGCTTGGCCACCGTAGGGCAATGGCAGACGGTTGCCACCCTGCGGTAGCGGCTTACGCGTCAGAGTGCAGGCAGTTCTGGCCGACGCCAACTGTCCGGTCTCTAGTAAGAGCGGTTTACTGCAGGGCCCGACAGTTGCCTGCCGCCGGGCAGCGGCCCTGGGCGAGGCAAGATCCCGGCCATTCCCGGGCCAACGACTCCAACGAACTGTCGACGTGGCGCTACCACTGCACGGCCAAGCCTCCCTTCTTGACCATCGTCAGCCGAGGAAGCTCGGCCGATGCGGGCACGGTTCGTCATGTCGGTAGCCAGGGGTCTCGAACGTCGTGGATGGCCCATCCCCTCCGGGCGAGGGCCTCGGTGTGGGGTGCTGCTCGCTCCCTCAACGCTGCCAGAGCAAGGAGGCGAGTGGGGCGGGTGGCTCCGACGAAGATGAGTTGTGCCGCGCGGCGGATCGTGGGGGAAGCGCGAGCGATGTCGCTGGCACCGGCCAGCAGTCCCAGTACCTCGGCGACATCGTGCTTCTTCCCTGTTCTGTCCAGGCACTCAAGGACGAGGGTTGCGGCATGTGTTTCGCCCTTGGCGCTCTGAATGGTGCCCGCCACGGAGGTCACGATGCCGGATTCGTTGATGAGGTGACGTGTCGCCGGGGCCTCGGCCGGGAAGTAGGCCATCGGTTCCTGCAGAGCGGTGGGGTCCTCCCACGAGGATTGCGTGAGTTCGGGCAGTGCCTCAATCAGTTGCCGGGTCAGCCGTTGCCACCCTTCCTCGTCGTCCAGGGCATCGGTCAGCAGCGAGTTCAGCAACGCCCGGATCCGTCCGCCCACTGTGGTGGGATCACGGTCGAGACGGCTGAGTGGCGGAAGGCCCTCTGGGGCGCAAGGCCGGACGGCGCCGCGCAGCGTGTTCCAGAACTGCTGGACAGCGGCGTGAGTGTCACCGTGCCGGCGTTGCTCCTGCGCGGTGCGGGCCGCTGCGATGAGGAGACCGCGCGTCTCTCCGCGCCCGGGGAGGGTGAGGCCGGGGACGTAGCACGCGAGGGACTGCGGGAACTTGGGGGAGCTGCCCGGGTGTCGTCGGGCGCCCAGCACTCTGGGGGGATTTTCCAGGAGCAGGTGCCGCGGGACTAGAGACCTGGCCAGGCGCTCGAAGGTGGGCACCACCTGGTCGACTGAGTCCCGGTCGAAGAGCAGCAGGGCAATGGTGCCTTCAGGCCCTGTGCCTTCGATGCGTTGTGAGCGGTGGACGGTCAGATCGCTGGCCAGTGAGGCGATCTTGGTGCCGAATCTGCGGCTGACCGGGAGTTCGGCGGACATGGGTAGCGGGAAGGCGGAAGCGCCGATCTGGGCATCTCCGCGGTCTTCGAAAATGCGCTGGTTGACGTCTCCGACTCGCTGGACAACGGTGTGTCCGGCGGCGAAGACCTTGTCCAGCAGGCGTTGTTGCATGGCGCTGGTGTCCTGCATCTCGTCCAGCAGGACGAACGGGAAGCGCATGGCGGTGGCTTGGGCCAGGGTGGGATTCCGTGTCAGGTGGCGTTCCGCGATCGCGAACATGTCGTCGTAGCGGAAGATGCCGTCTCGGGCGAGTCGGCGTTTGAGGTGGTCGAATTGATTCCCGCTCTGGGTCTCGGCGGAGAAGGGGAGCGTCCGTGTGGTCGCCACGGTCAGGTGGCTTCCTTCGCAGACGAAGCGGGCCTCGGAGATGAGTTGGTGGCCGTCACGCTGGCGCCCCAGGGTGCCCTTGAGTACGGTAGCGGGGGTGGCGGTGCAGTAGCCGGAGCGCTGCTGCCGCGTAGGCCTCGTCGTCGACCGTCTGGATCTCGACCTTCATGGAGCGAAGAGCAGGCAGCGCGAGGAAGGTGTTGACGAAGGACTGGATCGTGCCGATGAAGTGCGGGTACTGCAGCAGGCTACGGCCGGCTGGTACCGCGTCGAGGCGGGCGCTGATCTCGTCCTTGGCGGTGTTGGTGTGGGAGATGACGCACACACCGCGCGTCGCTGACCTCCACCCTTGAGCCAGGAGCGCCAGTTTGAGGCCCACAAGGCTGGTCTTGCCCGAGCCGGGTGCGGCCTGCAGGTCGAGGGAGATCATCTGCTGGACGAAGTCCCATTGCTCTTGGTGCGGAAGGTCGAGTCCGAGGAGGGAGGCGGCCGTCTCGATCCGGTCCTTGGCGAAGGAGGCGGGGTCGTACGGGATCGTCATGTCACACTCCGCCGCAAAGGTGGCTGAAGGCACCCCGCAGGTACGGCGGCAGCTCGTCGTCGGACAGTGAGACGCCCTTCAGAAGCCGGGCCGCATGCTGGGCGGCGATCGCCTTGCTCGCGTTCTTCATCCGTAGGGGCCGGTAGACACGCAAGCCCACCTCGGGCAGCGGAACGCCCCCTGCTTTCCAGGCCTTGACCTCGTCCCCGGCTCGTCGCTCGGCCTCTTCCAGCTTCTCTGCGGCGGGCCACGACCGCTCGGAGATGCGGGCGCATTGGATCGCTTGGTGCATGACGGAGGCCAGCGGCCAGGATGCGGCCGCGAGATCGTACTCCAAGGTCCAATGGTCAGAGACGTACGTCCGTACGTTGCCGCTGTCCCCGGCCTCCAAGAGCGTGACGTGGGCGGCGATCTCCGCAAGGGTCATCTCGGCCGAGCTGCGCAGTTCGCCGCGCATGTCTTTCGGAGTGTCCTTCGGGACCAGGTCCCGGTCGCGGATGCGAGCGACGGCGACAGGGATCTGCTCGCCGGGTCGCTGGAAGATGCGGCTGTAGCGGAACAGACCAGTGTGTCCGACGTTGACCACGCTGACGCCGGCTCGACCGAAGGAGCGGCCGGTTGCCTGGGCAAGGGCCGGCAGCAGCAGCGCCTCGGCGTCACCCTCCACGATGGCGACGGCGCGGGCGAAGAATAGGTTCGCCTTGGTCACGTCAAGGAAGCGGGAGAGGAAGGCATAGTCGCCGGCCTCAAGCTCTGTGCAGTCAGGGGCCAAACTGAAGGATTTACCGCGCGCCACCAGGGTGAGGTGCTCGACCGGTACGGCACAGGCGAGATGGGCGCTGTGCGTGCTGAGGATGACCTGCACCGGCGGGCTGGATTCCTCGGCACGTTCTTGCAGGAGTGCCATCACCCGACTTTGGAGCTGGGGATGGAGATGAGCCTCGGGCTCCTCGATCAGCAGCAGAGGCGCGGTCTCACTGTTGCCGAGCAGCAGCAACTCGGCGGCCATGAACAGGGCATTGTTGTATCCGAGTCCTCGCTTGGTCCACTCCTTCGGTCCGCCCACCTCTGTGGAGAGTTTCAGTTCCAGCCGCTCCAGTGCCCGGGGAAGGGTTGCGTCGCCGGCAACTCCGATCTGACCAGAGAGCACATCTGAGCCGATCGAGAACTTCTCCAGATAGTCCCCGTTGATGGCATCACGTGCTTCCGCCACCGCGACATTGGCGTTGATGTGATGTTCGGCCCGGCTGAGGATGCCCACCAGCGTCGTCGCGGTGTCGTTCGCTGCGTCGAAGTCGTTGTCGGTCTGCTTGGCGATGGCGGGATAGCTGGCGAGGATGTGCGACAAACGTGATCCGCGGCCGGAGCGCAGCTCGGCCTCGGCGTCGCGCAGGGGTCTGAGATAGGTGGCCTTGAGCAGTTCCCGGGCCGCGCCGTCGAGTGCAGGCCCCTTACCGTCGGGACCGGTCCGCGTGGTGACCGATACCCGGTTCGACGTCAGGGGATCCATCAACTGCGCTTTGAGGGTGACATAGAGAGCCGTCTCACCGCTTGCCTCGGTAGTGACCAGCTCCAAGAACGTTCCCTGCTCCTGGACGGTGAGATCCCGGAAGGCGCACGTGACGGTAAACGTGTCCGCTCTCCCACCGCGTCCCGTATGGAAGTCGTCCTTGGTGATGCGGTAGAAGTCAGCCGCCGTCGTCAGCAGACACAGCCGGATCGCATCGACGATCGCAGTCTTCCCGCTATCGTTCTCCCCCACCAGCACACTGATGCCGGGGCCGAAGTCGATGCGCAGCGACTCGTCCTCGTCCCCCTGCCGCTGCGGCGCCGAGCCGAAGATTCGAAAATTCTCGGCCCGCACATGTGCCAGGTACACCAAAGCTCCCCCGGACAAGCCTGCACCTCTGCGCAGCACAGGCGATCACAGTCGCCTCAAGTGCCCCACCAGTTGCGACTCGTGGCGTAAGCATACGAGAGCCACTCACACTCCAGAGGGAAAACCACATGTGCTGATGCACCGCGCTGACAGGCACCATCCAGACCACGGATGGGCTCGGCCGTGGAAGCCAAGAGCGTCGAAGCCTCTCCGTCGGCAAAGTTGCCTCGTTGACCCGTTCGGCGAGCGCGCCGTCGTCACCAGCCAGCTGGCGCGGATTGGGGGATAACAAGGTGCGACGAGCGACTTGAATACTCAGATGCCAAGGCCCGGACTCTGCAGGCGGGCCAGGACGTGTGCGGCACTTCCGACGCGTACGGGATGCAGCTGCGGGCCGAGAAGAGTTCACCGCCATCGCTCAGGACGGCATCCGCGTCCACATCGACGTCGTCCGCAAGATCAACCCCTGGAAGGACGTCTCGACGAGGGTGAAGAAGATCATCAATCTCACCATCCCATCCGGGAAACCGAAGCTGTTGACTGCTCGACCGCGTGTCACCCCGTTCCACTCACGCAATGATCGTGTGGAAGAAGAGAACGGCGGCGGTGAAAGCGGCCCCGCCTGTGAGGATGCCGCTGGCGACAGGCCCACCAGCCAGCACGGTCAGGATGCCCGCACTCAGTCCGCAGAGCACGCCGAGCAGCAGGATGATGGCCGTTCGCAGGCTGAGCAGCGGCTTGTTCTCGTTGTTCAACGTCAGTTCCTCATCTGAAGGGAAAACCGGTCGAGCGGACCGGGGCGTTGATGCTGTAGCGCCCGTCGCACCCACATCCCCCGGCATGAGCTCAATCGAGGTAACGACGACAGAAACACCAGCGGGGTGAGGGGGGAGGCGCACGTGCCACGCCTAGGACCTCATGCGGCAGGCGGTAACCGAGGGACCGTGGACCACAGCGACGAAGGAGCAAACGTGCCGGACGAGAGCAGTGAGGACTCCGCCTCCGAGGGCGCCCCGCGCGATGACCGACAGGAGGAGGAACTGCCGGAAACCGATCTGGTCGGCCTGGAGGATGTGCTAGTCGGCTACCTGCCGGTGCAGGAGGACCGCACATGCCGGAAGGCCCGGCTGGAGAATGACCGGCGCCTCTTCGAAGTCCTGCGCAACGACTGCTTCGAAGGACCGCGGTATCAGACGGCAGTCAGCCGCTGGATGGACTATGGCTGGCGTGTCGTGATGAAGTGGATCAACAGTGGCGAGATCTTCCGCCAGTGCTCCCGCGCCCACTGCCCCATCTCCCGAAACCTGATCACGACGACGTGGACCTGGGACGACCGTCACGGCATCGCCACTGAGGCGGTGATCAACGGCCACGCCCTGTTCCACAAGTACGGATTGGTCCAGGGCAGGTGGAGCGCCGACAAAGGCGCCAGTCTGAGCACCTATTTCGTCGGCGCATCAGTCCGTGCCTTCCGCCCGGTCTATCTGCGCTGGTTCCGGAACCAGCAGACCTGGGAAGCCGAACTGGCTAACCATTCTGATCACGACATGCACAACGAGATGCGCAGGATAATCCCTGCTCAGCGGGTCGCCGACCCCTACTACGCCGCAGCCACCCACGACGCACTTAAGCGAACGCTTCTGTACATCCCCGACCCCCAAGTCCGGGCGGGCTTTTACTGGCGTGCCCTGGGCTACACCCAAGCTGAGGCCGCCGTCCAGGTCGGGCTGACAGAAAAGGCCCTGGAAAGACGAATCAGCCGTAACAGAGCCCGAGTTCGCACGATCCTTGAACCGCAGCCCGAACTGTGGGAGGAGGGCGTTCTATGACCAGTCGACAGAACGCCACTGGCGAAAACTTCGCTGCAGCCGAGATTGACGACGGCTTCGCCTCCTTGCTCGAAGCCTCCAGCCTCGGCGCCCCACACGTACAGGCCGAAACCCCTCCCATCCCGGCAGACGTAAGCGGTCGGCCCCCCCATGCTGTCGGCTCCGGACTGATGCAGCGGCTGGAGCAACTCGGCACGGCCACCGCCCGCTACGCATGGGCCGCCGCTGTCCTGGGTGCGTCCCACTCGACGGAGCTCGTCGCCGCCATCGCGGTGCTGAGCAAAGAGGAGGCCGCCGAGACGGCCGAGAAACTGCTCGCAGCTCGCGTTCTAACCGAAAGCGACGAACCTGGCAGTGGCCTGGAATTCATCCATCCACTCATCGCCACGACCATCTACCAAACCATCCCGCCGGCTCTGCGGATCGCCATGCACTTCGTGGCCTCAGAGGTCGTCTATGCTGCGGGGCTCGGCGCCACTACCGCTGCCCGACACCTGCTGGAGGTTCCCGGCGAAGGCTCTCGCGAAGTGGTCGCGCGCCTACGGGAAGCCGCCCGTGAGCACCTTCGCGCCGGCGCTCCGGAGGCCGCCCGGCGCGTCCTGTGCCGGGCACTGCAGGAACTCCCCCCTTCGGAGGAGCGCGCAGGGCTCCTCCACGAACTCGCCACGCTACCTACCTGATCACGGTGAGCCTGCGGCACTTCACCGAATCAGCCACTGTCTTGCCAGATCAGCGCTACAGCAAGCAGGTACCACCAGCAGACCAAGAACTTACTGGGAGTACTTCGCCACGGCATCCTCTCGAGGGCAGGGCCGAGCACCCACCAATACGGCGCCACTCACGCCTTGTCGACTTCCCACAAGACGACAGGGCTACGGCTGAGTCCCCGTACCGAAAGGGACCCAGCCGCCCGTCAGGTCAGCATCCGCCCGATGGTCGGCCAGTCTGCAATGCCCAATCGGACGCCGCACAGGCACGCCATGGCCCCGCACCGCCACCTGATGACTCGTCAGTAGAGTGAGCAAACGGTTAGCAAGAGTCCTGCCACAGCTGCCGACAGATAGCCATACCGTGGACTGGACCAGCACCGCCATCGGGCCTGCAACACGCCCAGCCGTCGGACCACACGGAGTGGAAGTACGGGAGACAGCACACGGCGGCAGGTCGCCCACCCGTCACCCATCACTCAGCTATTTCGGCAGGTCAGCGGACCCTTCCCCGCGGCTTCAGGCGTGTCGGTGGCAGCTCGGGGGCCGGCAGCGGATCCCCGTCGTACCCCTTCACCTCCCCGAATCTCGACCCTTCCATCCAGTCCCGGCGGGCCTGTACGATCTCCTCCTGCGACCGTCCGATCCAGTTCCAGAACAACTGGAGCGCGCCGCATCACCGCCCCATCTCAGCGGAGCGACTCACGGGCGATACTGAAGAGCACCGCGGCCTTCGCGCCCGCCGCTTGCTGTGCACCCATGACACACCCAACCATGCTTGGGCGGTGCGGGCCGTGGGACCTCGGCGCGGGCCGGGACACCAGGGGAACCTTTCGGATCCAGTTGTTCTGGGCGGTGACGGTCACCGTCCTAGCGGCTTACGGCCGCTACTTCGTGCAGCATGCCGAGCGCGACCGCGCAAGACCGATGGCGAGGTCCTGCCGGAGCTGTGCGACCTGCTCGGGACGGCGATCGACTTGCCCGGCCCGGTGTTCAAGGCGGAGGTGGATCGTGCCCTCAGGTGTCGGCCATGAGCTGGAGCAGGTCGCGCAGGTCACGCCGTTGGCTTTCATCGAGGGCGGCGAGCGGGTCGCGGGCAAAGCGGAGGCGGGCGAGCAGGTCTCGGGCGATCTCTTTCCCGGTGTCCGTGATAGCCAGGAGTTTGACTCGCCGGTCGCCGGGATCGGGCTGACGCTCGAGCAAGCCTCGACTCTGGAGCTTGTCGACGATGCCGGTGAGGTTGGAGGGCTCGGCGCCCAGGCGCTCGGCGATGCGCCGCATGGGCAGGGCGGCGCCCTCCAGGGAGATGAGTACCTTGACCTGCTGCGGGGTGAGGCCGTGGTGGGCAGCCGCGGACTCGTATTCGCGGGTGTACCGGTCGGTGATCGTTGAGAAGAGAGCGGTCACCTCGGAGGTCAGCGGGTCGGGAGTAGGCGTCATGCTCCCACTCTAGATGAAGTTATAACGGTCTACAACGTTTGACAATAATTGTTATGCATCATAATGTTGGTTCATCCCTACCGAACAGGAGTCATCACATGAAGCAGCGCACCCTCGGCACCGGCGGCCCCTCCGTGTCCGCCGTAGGCCTGGGCCTGATGGGCATGTCCGAGTTCTACGGAGCCACCGACGACAGCCAGTCCATCGCCACCATCCACCACGCACTCGACATCGGCGTGAACCTCCTCGACACCGCCGACGTCTACGGAGCCGGCCACAACGAACGCCTCCTGGGCCGCGCCCTGGCAGGACGGCGCCGCGACGAAGCCGTCGTGGCCACCAAGTTCGGATCCCGAGCCAGCGCCGACAGGACCACCTTCACCGTCGACTCCACCCCCGAGTACGCGCAGCAGGCCGTCGACGCCTCACTGCAGCGACTGGGCCTTGACCACATCGACCTGTACTACCTGCACCGCCGCAACCCCGCCGTACCGATCGAGGACACCGTCGGCGCCCTGGCCGAGCTCGCCGCAGCCGGCAAGATCCGCCACATCGGACTGTCCGAGGTGAACGCCAACACCCTGCGCCGCGCCCACGCCGTGCACCCGATCACCGCCCTCCAGAGCGAGTACTCGCTGTGGGAGCGCGGACTCGAGGCCGAGATCCTGCCCACCGCCCGCGAACTGGGCATCACCGTGGTCCCCTACTCGCCCGTAGGCCGCGGATTCTTCTCCGGCAAGATCACCGACACCGCCACCCTGGCCCCCGACGACTACCGCCGCTTCGACCCCCGCTTCCAGGGCGAGAACCTGCAGAACAACCTGAAGCTGGCCGAGCGGGTCCGCA
>NZ_JACHGV010000026.1 GCF_014202475.1 Streptomyces paradoxus | reverse complement strand
ACCGAAACGTCGTAGAACGGTGCTTCAACCGCCTGAAGCAGTGGCGTGGCATCGCCACCCGGTACGACAAGACCGCCCAGTCCTACGAAGCAGCCATCACCCTCGCGTCACTCCTGCTGTGGGCGTGACATTTGACGACAGAACCTAGGAGCGGTACGGGTTGTACGCGGGGTACGGCGTCGGCTGCGGGCTGTACCCGTACACCCCGTACACCGGCCAGGGCGGGGCCATCACCGGGACCGGAGGGGCGGTGATCCGCGCCGCGTGGTCCAGCGCGGGGCGGGCCACCTCCCGGCGCCGCCACAGCTCGCCGAGCAGCTCCCGCTCCCGTACGGCGAAGTCGGGCCCGGAGCGGCCCCGCCGGGCCCGGTGCCGCAGGAACGCCAGGGACGTCGCGTACGCCTCGTACCGTGCCACCTCCCGCGCCGCCGCCCTGCCCAGGTGACGGCGGGCGTACTGGCGGGCGATCCGCCGGGCCCGCATCGAGCCCAGCGCGTACGGCTCGGCCGGGGTCAGCCAGCCGGCCACGCCGTAGGCGGGCAGCTCCGCCCGGACGGTCTTCAGCTCCCGCTGCCGGGTCCAGATCACCAGCCACGTCAGGAGCCCGAAGATGGGCACCATGAACGCCGCGTACACGGCGAAGAAGCCGTACTCGCCGAACGTCGACGAGCCGTTCCACATCGCGTGCATGCCCATCGCGAGCAGCAGCCCGCCGAGGGGGAAGGCGACCCGGCGCACGCGACGGCGGTCCGCCGAGAGCGCGGTGATGCCGAAGCCGATGCCGGTCAGGACCGTGAACAGCGGGTGTGCGAACGGCGACATGATGATGCGCACGAAGAAGGTCGCCGCCGTGACGGACGCGATGCCGGTGCCGCCGGTGAGCTGGTCGGTGCCGAAGGCGGTGCCCAGGTAGAGGATGTTCTCCGTGAAGGCGAAGCCGGTGGCGGTCACGCCGGCTATGACGACCCCGTCGACGATGCCGGTGAAGTCCCGGCGCCGGAAGAGGAAGACCAGCAGGACGGCCGCCGCCTTGGCCGACTCCTCGACCACCGGGGCTATCACGGTCGCGCCCAGGGTGTCCGCGCTGGACGGGTCCGCGGTCGCCGTCGCTATCCATCTCGTCGCGAAGCTGTTGGCGACGATGGCTATCAGCGCCGCCGCGCAGGCGCCCCAGGCGAAGCAGAACAGCAGGTTCCGCCAGGGGCCGGGCTCGACCCGGTCCAGCCAGCGGAACGCGGCTATCAGCAGGGGCACCGGCAGGACGGCCAGCCCCAGCCCGACCAGGAAACCCTCCGTGCCGGTCTCCTCGCGGACCAGGGCGAGGATGACCAGGCCGGATATCGCGAGGAGCGTGCTCGGCGCGCCGTAGCGCACCCAGGCGCGCTGCCACCAGTGGGCGTGCCGCAGGGAGCCGGCCGTACCCGGGCCGGCGAGGGGTGCGCCGTCGGCGGGACCGATGGGATACGACGGATGTGGGGGGCTGGTGGCCACGGCTTCGACCCTAACGACGGATGGGCGCTGTCCGCAGGCGGGAAAGGTGCCAGGGGTGGTCAGGCGCCGGCGGGGGGCTGGTCCACGTGCTGTACGCGGCGGAAGAGGAGGTCGTTCACGACATGTCCCTTGTCCAGTCCCTGGCCCTCGAAACGGGTCAGCGGACGGAAGTCGGGACGCGGCGCGAAACCGCCGTCCGGCTGTGTGTTCTCGAAGTCGGGGTGTGCCGTGAGGACGTCGAGCATCTGCTCGGCGTACGGCTCCCAGTCGGTGGCGCAGTGGACGAGCGCGCCGGGCCGGAGCCGGGTGGCGGCGAGGGTGAGGAAGTCCGGCTGGATGATCCGGCGCTTGTGGTGCCGCTTCTTCGGCCAGGGGTCGGGGAAGTAGACGCGGAGGCCGCCGAGGGAGTCGGGGGCGAGCATCTCGCGCAGGAGGATGATCGCGTCGCCGTTGCCGACGCGGATGTTGGACAGGCCGTTGCGGTCGGCGAGATTGAGCAGATTGCCCTGGCCTGGGGTGTGGACGTCGACGGCGAGGATGTTCGTGGCGGGGTCGGCGGCGGCCATCTGGGCGGTGGCCTCGCCCATGCCGAAGCCGATCTCCAGGACGACGGGGCCGTCGTTGCCGAACAGCTCGGGCAGGTCGAGGGTGCGGCTGCCGTCGATGTCGAGGCCCCACTTGGGCCACAGCCGCTGCAGCGCGTCGGCCTGACCTGCGGTGACCCGGCTGCGCCGGGGCTGGAAACTCCGGATCCGCCGCTCGAAGTGCGACCCGGCCGGGTCGGCCTTGGGCCCGTCGGGAAAGCGCGGCTCTCCCTTGGCCCGGGTGCGCCGGACGGAGACACCGGGGGTGTGCGGGTGCGGCTGCTGGTGCGGGTGCGGGTCTTCGGGGGTGTTTGCGGAGTCAGACACAGTGCCCCTGATTTTACGGCTGCGGTGGGGCGCGTACTCGCCGGTGGTGGGTCGGGGCCGCGCCGGGGGGTGTCCGTCCTCGGAACGGCGCGATGGAGCCACTTACCGACTGACTCCCCGTTGACGCGCCAACCGCTGCGGGCGGACACCCCCCGACACGGCCCCTGCTCGCCGTACGCGGGTGCGGGCGCGCTCCACCCCCGCTGCGGGCATGCGTGCCGCTAGGGGCACGGTGGGTCCGCAACCCAGCTCCGCCGGGTTGCGTGACGCCCCGGCCTCGGCGACGACGCCGAGTACCGCGAACCTCACAGCGCGCTCAACGCCCTCCGTGCCACCTCCCGGCCGATCGGAAGGGACGCCGTGGCTGCGGGAGACGGTGCGTTCAGTACGTGCACCGTGCGAGGGCCCTCGCGGATCAGGAAGTCGTCGACCAGGGTTCCGTCGCGGAGGACCGCCTGTGCGCGCACGCCCGCGGCCGTCGGTACGAGGTCGTCCTCGGACACCCCGGGCAGCAGCCGGCCCACCGCCTCCGTGAAGGCCCGCTTGGACAGGGACCGCCGCAGCTCACCCGCCCCGTACCGCCAGTGCCGGCGGGCTATCCGCCAGGAACCGGGCCAGGCCAGGGTCGAGCCCAGCTCGCGGGGGCGGACCGTGCCCCATCCGTAGCCCTCGCGGGCCAGCGCCGGCACCGCGTTGGGTCCGACATGGACGCCCCCGTCGATGCCCCGCGTGAGATGCACCCCCAGGAACGGGAACGCCGGGTCGGGCACCGGGTAGACCAGGCCGCGCACCAGCTCCGGCCGGGCCAGCTCGTAGTACTCGCCCCGGAACGGCACGATCCGCATGTCGGGGTCGTCCCCGGTGAGCCGGGCGATCTCGTCGCACTGCAGACCCGCGCAGTTCACCAGGACCCGCCCGCGTACCACGTCCCCCGAGGCCGTGAGCACGGCGACCCCCAGCTCCGGACGCCGGTCGACGCGCACGACCCGGGTGCCGTAGCGGATCTCCGCGCCCGAGCCGTGGGCCAGCTGGCGGGCGACCGCGACGAAGTCGCAGATGCCGGTCGTGCCGACGTGTATCGCGGCGAGGCCCCGGACCTCCGGCTCGTACTCCGCGATCTGGGACGCGCCCAGTTCCCGCACCGGGATCCCGTTCTCCCGGCCGCGCTGTACGAGGGCGTGCAGGCGGGGCAGCTCCGCGCGGTCGGTGGCGACGATCAGCTTGCCGGTGACCGCGTGCGGGATGCCGTACTCGGCGCAGAACTTGACCATCTCCGCGGCGCCCCGCACCGCGTAGCGCGCCTTGAGCGAGCCCGGGCGGTAGTAGATGCCGCTGTGGATGACGCCGCTGTTGCGGCCGGTCTGGTGGCGGGCCGGGCCCGGTTCCTTCTCCAGGACGGTGACACGTGTGCCCGGTGCCGCGCGGGTGATCGCGTACGCCGTCGACAGCCCGACGATTCCGCCGCCGATCACCAGCACGTCACAGTCGTATGTGATCCGCACTCGCACCACCTCCCGCCTCGATAGTGCACTGCGCCACTGACAATGCCTTCAAACGCGGGACGGGCGGCACACCTGCTCTTTCTACGCCGGAGCCATCAGCAGCGGCCGTGCACGCTCACGGAGCTCCACCACCCGGGGCTCGTCGCCGTACGGCTCCAGCCGGTGCAGGAGGTCCTTGACATACTCGGTGGTACGGGCCGAGGAGATCCGCCCGGCGACCTCCACCGCCCGCACCCCCTGCTCGCACGCCGCGTCCAGATTGCCCGATTCCAGCTCGGCGACCGCCGAGACCACCAGGCGCAGGCCGTGCGAGCGGACGAACTCCTCCGTCGGCTTCGACAGGGCCTGCTCCGTGAAGCGGCGGACCTGCCGGGGTGCCTTGAGGTCGCGGTAGCACTCGGCCGCGTCGGCGGCGAAACGGTCGTAGGAGTAGAAGCCGAGCCAGCTCGGGTCGTTGTCGCCGGGGCGGGCGCGCTCCAGCCAGCTCTCGGCCGCCTTGAGGGCGCCGCCGGCCGCCGGGGCGTCGTTCGCGCGGGCGTGGGCGCGTGCCTCGACGAGGCGGAAGAAGCTCATGGTGCGGGCCGTGGCCAGGCCGCGGTTGCGTTCGAGGGCGGCCTGGGCGAGGTCCACACCCTCGTCGCCGAAGCCGCGGTAGGTGGCCTGGAGGGACATGGTGGCCAGCACGTAGCCCCCGAGGGGGACGTCCGCCGCCGCCCGGGCCAGGCGCAGGGCCTGGATGTAGTAGCGCTGGGCCGCTTCCTGCTGGCCCGTGTCGAAGGCCATCCAGCCCGCGAGCCGGGTGAGTTCGGCGGAGGCGCCGAAGAGGGCCCGGCCGACCTCGTCGGTGTACGAGCCGAGCAGCAGGGGGGCGGCCTCCACCCTTAAGCACTCGGGGACCATGGACGAACGCCAGTCGCCGCCGCCGTACTTGGAGTCCCAGCGCCGCGCGTCCTCGGCGGCCTCCCGCAGCTTCTGCACATCGCTGTGGCCGACTTTGAGCGGTGCGCCGGAGCCCTCGCCGGGGCCCACGTCACGCGCGACCGAACTGTCGGCCGGGGTTATCAGCCATCGTGAGGCGGGCGTTGCGTATGCGCTCACCGCGAACGATCCGGCCAGGGACTGCCAGATGCCGCCGGAGCCGGCCCGGCGGCCGGCGAGGTCGAGGCGGTACAGGTCGGTGGCGGACCTCACCGCCTGGCCGACGTCCCGCGGGAAGGCGAGGCCGACTTCGGGTGCGGGGTCCGCGTCCGCCAGGCCGATCTCGTGGAGCGGCACCGGGCGGCCGAGCTTCTGGCCGATGGCGGCTGCGATCAGGTGCGGAGCGGCGCCTTGCGGCACCATGCCCTTCGACACCCAGCGCGCCACCGACGTCTTGTCGTAGCGAAGTGTCAGTCCTCGCTGCGCGCCAAGATCGTTGACGCGTCGCGCGAGGCCTGCGTTGGAGATTCCCGCGAGGGCGAGAACGGCGCCGAGTTTTTCGTTCGGCCCGCGTTGCTCCCTGGACATGCGCCACCCCTCGACACAGACGGCTGCCGCGCTGGCATAACCATGCGGCATTCGTAAACCCAGCGTAGTTCGCCGCATCCCAAGCGTTAAGGGGCATTGTTCCGGTTGGCGGGATTGTGGTCCGTACTGAAGTACGGTTCAGATACGGGCTGTTGCGACGTGCTCCCACTGTGTGGCCGTGCGCCTGTCCGTGCGCTCTTCTCCGGCCACCGCGGGAGCGGTTCCATGGTCATTGCGTGGGTCGGCCCGCTGTACTGGATCCAGTGGGCTGGGGGACACCGTCGCCTTCATCCCCGCGGGCGGCGGAACGGTCCGGGAGGCGTGCTCCGTCTCCCGGACTGCGCGAGAGGGTGGCAGGGCGCGGAGCCTGTACGGAGCGTGTTCGAGGCTGTCCGCGCGATATCGATTTGGCTGAAAACCGACCCCGTCGGCCGTGGGGTATCAAGCCTCCTACCACGGCAGTTGAGGGCGTGCCGGGCGTGCATGGGGCGCGTTCCGGGGGCGCATTCGCGTCGCAGTCGTACCGGAGACATGTCGCTGGCGTGCCTTGATTCTTGGGCGCCTCTTCGTTTTCCTCCGTCTCCGCAGCCGTCTTCTCCGACCGCTGTTCGGGCCCGACTCCGCAGAGGACGAGCGGGTGTTCGGGGTCCCGGAACGGTGCGGGCGGCTCCGCCGGGGCGCATTCGGCGGAGCGCAAGCGGCGTCGGCACCCTCTGGAACGCTTCCTTCATGGCAGCATGGTGAACCGGTTCGTACGGTGCACTGGTTGTCCACAGCCTGTGGAGGCGGCGATGCGGTGGTTGGTGGGGTGGAGCAGCACCGCCGCGGGAGCCGTCGCTGCCGGCTCGGCGGGGGCCACCGGCAGCGAGGGCGAGACGCTGCACCCGGTGGGGTCCCAACTCCTGTGGGGTGACCCCGATCCGCTGTGGGCGGTCGGCGACTGGCGCCCCGACGAGGTGCGGGTCGTGAAGGCCGACGACCGGACCAGGATCGCCGTCCTCGGCATCTGCGGCGCCACCGACGAGCAGCTGCGCGTCGCGCTGTTCGCCGCGCGCGGCGGCGCACTCCGGCATCTGACCGCCTGGCCGGGCAGCTACACCGCGATCGTCCAGGTCGGCAGACGGATCACCGTCTGCGGTGATCTCGCGGGCGCACGGCCGGTGTTCCACACCCCCTGGGCCGGCGGCACGGCGTACGCGACCGCCGCGCTGCCGCTGGCCGACCTCATCGAGGCCAACCTGGACTTCGGGCACCTCGCCGCGCTGCTGGCCGCCCCGGACGTGCCCGCCGCGCTGCACGACTCCACGCCGTACGACGGCGTGAAGCGCATTCCGCCCGGGCATGCCCTCATCCTGCGCGCCGGGGCGCGCGAGATCGCCGGGTACGAGCCGGTCGCCTCGCTGGCGGTGGCGGCGCCTCCGGCCGATCCCGACAGCGCGGTCGACGCGGTGCGCGACGCGCTCGTGGAGGCCGTACGGACGCGGCTGTCCGCGCCGCGGCACGTTCCCGGGGCGGACATAGACCCGGGTCCGGTGCCCGGCATGGGCCCCGCCGAGCGGCGGGCCGCGCGCGGGATGCCGGTGCCGGGGATCGGCGCGGACCTGTCCGGCGGGCCGGCCTCCGGGGCCCTGGCGCTGCTGGCCGCGGGTCTGCCCGGGATGCCGGGCACGGTGCTGGGGCACGGCACGGGCGCGGGGGAGCGGCTGCTGGCCGTCACCTTCAACGACCTCGCCGTCGGCGGGCGGGAGGCCGAGCTGGAGCGGGCGGGCGCGCTGGCGGCGAACCCGCGGCTGCACCACGTCGTCGTGGCGGGCGGCGAGGAGACCCTTCCGTACGCCGACCTGGACGGGCCGTTGACCGACGAACCTGGGCCGTGCCTGGTGTCCGCGGCGCGCCATCGGGCCCGGCTGGCTGCGGGCAGCGCGGACCACTTCACCGGCTACGGGGCGCGCCAGGTCCTGGACGCCCATCCCGCGCGTCTCGCCGACCTGCTGATGGACCGCCGGCGGCGTCATCTCGTACGGCCGGTCGCCGCCCTGACCAAGGCCGACGGGTCGGTGCTGGTGCCCGCGCGCGTGTACGCGGCGGCGCGGCGGTTGTCCCGCACGCCGTACCGGTCGGGGGTCGAGTCCCTCGCCGAGCGTCTGCTCGACCCGCGCTCCGACGACGGCCTCGACGCGCCCGGCGGGGCGCTGGATGCCTCGCTCGCCGCGCTGACCTGGGGGAGACCCGGGCCGGCGGCGCGCTGGCTGACCGGTGAGGCGCTCGCTGAAGTATCGGTTCGCCTTCAGGCGTCGACACACCGGTCGGAGCTGGTGGGGCCGGGGCAGCGGCCGGGTGACTTCCGTGCGCGTGCGGCGCTGGCGCGCCATGCGGCGGACCTGCGGGTGCTGGAGCAGGCCGCGGAGGTCCGCTTCCAGCGGCTGCACGCGCCGTTCCTCGACAACCAGGTCGTCCGCGCGGCCCGGGCACTGCCCGAGGCGCTGCGGGTACGGCCGGGGGCGCGGGCGGCGATCCTGCGGACGGTCCTGGAAGGGGCCGGGGTCCGGGAGCTGCCGCCGGGCTGGGGCGCCCCGACCCAGGCGACGGAGGCGGCCGCGGAGCGTACGGGGCTGCGGGTGGCGGCGGATTCGCTGGTCGCCCTGTTCGACACTCCGCTGCTGGCGGAGGCGGGGCTGGTCGAGGCCCGTGTGGTGCGCAAGGCGCTGCGCGGCGCGGCGGCGGGCGAGCCCCTGCCCCTCGACGGCCTCGCGGACCTGGTCGCCCTGGAGCTCTGGCTCCGCCGCCTGCTGTCGCGGCGCGGCACCTGCTGGACGGGGACGCCGGCGAGGCAGCGCGCGGTACCGGCGGGGATCGCGCCGCAGCGGGGGGCGTTGGGGGCGGGGGCCGGTGGGGGGCGGCGGGTGTAGCGCCTTCTCGCCTGCGGTGGGTCGGGGCCGCGCCGGGGGGGTACGTCCTCGGAACGGCGCGATGGACCTACTCACCGACTGACTCCCCGTTGACCCGCCAACCGCTGCGGGCGGACACCCCCCGGCACGGCCCCTTGCGTCGTACGGCGGGTGCGGGCTAGTCCCGCTTCGCGTCGCCTGCGCGCGGCGGCTACGCCCGCTGCGGGCGCCCGTCCCGCCTGGCTGCGAGCCGCCCCCCCGCTCCGCCGGATTGCGGACCCACCCGGCTCCAGCGACAACCCCGAGCACCGCACACAGACCCCCGGGGCCACGCCCCGCCCCGAAAACCCCCCGCCCCAAACCCCCACCCCGGCGACAATGACCCCGTGCGGTACAGAATCCTGGGCGTCACCACGGCAGTGGACGAGCACGGCACAGTCGTACCCCTCGGCGGCCCCCGGCTCCGCGCCCTGCTCACCGCCCTCGCCCTGCGCCCCTCCCGCGTCACCACCCCACACACCCTGATCGGCGAGGTCTGGGCGGAGGACCCGCCCCAGGACGCCCCCGCCGCACTCCAGGCCCTCGTCGGCCGGCTCCGCAGAGCCCTCGGCAAGGACGCCGTCACCTCCGAGACCGGCGGATACCGGCTCGCGGCCGCCGAGGACGACATCGACCTCCACGTCTTCGAACGGCTCGTCCAGCAGGGCACCGACGCCCTCAACGGCAACGACCCCGCCCTCGCGGAACGGCACCTCGACGCCGCCCTCGCCCTCTGGCACGGCCCCGCCCTCGCCGACCTCCCCGACCGCTCCGCCGCGACCCGCCCGGAGGCGAGGCGACTGGAGGCGACCCGGGCCAGGGCGGAGGCCCGGATACGGCTCGGCCGCGGAAAGGACGTCATACCGGAACTGCGGGAACTGACCGCCGTACACCCGTACGACGAGCCGCTGCACGCCCTCCTCATCCGCGCCCTGCGCGATACCGGCCGGGACGCCGACGCCCTCGCGGCGTACGAAACCGCCCGCCGCGCCCTGGCCGACGGTCTCGGCACCGACCCCGGGCCCGGGCTGCGCGCCCTCCACGCCGAACTGCTCGCGTCCGCGCCGGCGGACCGCGAGCCGTCGCCCGCTCCGCCGGAGCGCGAGCGCCTGCGACCGGGGACCATCCGCCCGCGGCTGACCTCTTTCGTCGGCCGGGAACCCGAGATCGACGCCATCCGTTCCGAGATGCACAGGGCCCGTCTCGTCACCCTCACCGGACCGGGCGGCTCTGGCAAGACCCGTCTCGCCGAGGAAGCCGCCGCCGGGCTCCCGCAGGCGCGGATGGCCGAGCTCGCCCCGCTCGACCGGCCGGAGGCGGTGCCGGGAGCGGTGGTCAGTGCCCTCGGTCTGCGCGAGACCGTGCTGATGACCAGCGAGCTCACCGCCGTGCAGGACGACCCCGTCGCCCTGCTCGTCGAGTTCTGCGCGCCGCGCAGCCTCCTGCTGATCCTTGACAACTGCGAGCACGTCATCGACGCCGCCGCCCACCTCGCCGAGACCCTGCTGACCCGCTGCCCGGGGCTCACGATCCTGGCCACCAGCCGCGAACCCCTGGGCGTGCCGGGCGAGTCCGTGCGCCCGGTCGAGCCCCTGCGGCCGGACCACGCCCGCCGGCTGTTCGCGGAGCGCGCCGCCGCCGTCCGTCCCGACGCGGACACCATGCTGCGCGACGAGCAGGCGGTGGCGGAGATCTGCCGGCGGCTGGACGGGCTGCCGCTCGCCATCGAACTGGCGGCGGCGCGGCTCCGGCTGCTCACCCCCCGGCAGATCGCCGACCGCCTCGACGACCGCTTCCGCCTCCTCACCTCCGGAAGCCGTACGGTCCTGCCCCGCCAGCAGACCCTGCGTGCCGTCGTCGACTGGTCGTGGGACCTGCTCGACGAGGCCGAGCGGACGATGCTGCGCGAGGTGTCCGTGTTCGCGGGCGGCTGGGA
The DNA here is from genome assembly GCF_014202475.1 of Streptomyces paradoxus. Classification (GTDB taxonomy): domain Bacteria; phylum Actinomycetota; class Actinomycetes; order Streptomycetales; family Streptomycetaceae; genus Streptomyces; species Streptomyces paradoxus. Next base: position 10,596 of record NZ_JACHGV010000026.1, on the reverse strand, counting down.
CCTCGCGGCGGCCGAGGCGGTGTGCTCCGGGCCCGCCGCCGAACTGATGGCGGCGCTCGTCGACAAGTCCCTCGTCGTGGCGGCCCCCGGCGCGGGCGGCGACTCCTGCGGCATGCGCTACCGCATGCTGGAGACCATCCACGAGTACGCCGTCGAACGCGCCGCCGACACCCCGCGGGTGCGCACCACCGCCGAGCTGCGGCACCGCGCCTGGGCGCGGGCGCTCGCCGAGCGGGCCGAACCGCTGCTCCGCTCCGCCGGTCAACTGCCGTGGATCGCCCGGCTGGAGGCCGAGCTGGACAACATCCGCGCGGCCCTCGACCGGGCCCTCGCCGCCGGGGAGGAGGCGGAGGCCGCCGCCCTCGCCCTGGCCATGGGCTGGTTCTGGTGGCTGCGCAACTACCGCCACGAGGGCATGGAGTGGCTGGAGCGGACGTTGCGGCTGGGCGTGGCTCTGGACGCCGGGGGCGGTGTGCCGTCCGGCAACGAGTCGGAGCCGCCCGGCCGCATCGACCACTTCCTCACCGTGCCCGACGGGGAGGCGGGGCATCCGCTGCACGCCCTGCGGATGGACGTGCGCCTGCTGCATCTGTTCTACCTGACCGAAGTCGCGCCCATGGAGACGTTCGTCGCCGAGCGGATGCCGTACATGGAGCGGGTGTGGGCCCACTACGTGGGAGGCGGCCCGCACGCGGCCCGTATCCCGGGGCTCGTCTGCCCGATCCTCTCCTCCTACCTGGGCGACCAGAGCGAGGTGCGGACCGTGCTGGACGCCGCCGTCGCCAACTGCCGTGCGTACGGCGGAGACTGGGAGATCTCCGTCGCTCTGATGTTCCGCGCGCACACGGTCGTCGACGGACCCGGCGGACTGGAGGGCGTCGACGACGACCTCGCGGAGCTGAGGGTCCTCAGCCGCCGCGCGGGTGACCGCTGGCTGCGCGCCCAGGTGTGCAGCGCGGCCGGTGAGGCCGCCATGGCGCGCAGCCGATTCGAGGACGCCAAGGGCGAGTACGAGGAGGCGCTGCGGCTCGCCTACGAGGTGGGCGCCTACGCCGAGTCGCCGTTCCTCATCGCCCGGCTCGCCGAGATCGCCTACCGCGGGGGAGACCGGGTTGCCGCGCTGGCGTTGCTGGACGAGGCCACCGCCGCCGCCGAACGGTACGGCGTGCGGGACTCCAAGGCGTACATCCTGCTGATGCGCACCCAGATGGCCTTCGAGGAGGGCCGCACCGACCGGGCGCGCGCGTGGTGCGATGAGGCCTGGGCGAACACCGCCCCCGGCGCTCCGCCGCCCCAGTTCACGGTGATGCTGCGCCTGCTCGACGGCGCGATCACGGCCAGGGAGTCCGGCCCGCGGTCCGCTCTGCCCATGGTGACCCGCGCCCTGCGCGAAGCCGTGGACAAGCGGTGCTCGGACATGATCCGGGCTGCGGTCGTGGACGGCGCGGCGGGACTGCTGGCCGACCTCGGCGACTTCCCGCGCGCGGCCCGGCTGCTCGGCACCGCCGACCACTGGCGGTCCGGCCGCCCCCGCTCCCTGCCGGAGCGCGCCCCGGTGGAGCGGGCCGAGGCCGCCGTCCGCGCCGCCCTGGGACGTGCCCGGTGCGAGGCGGAGCGCGCCCGGGGCACGTCGCTCACCGCGGACGACGTCCTGCGCGAGCTGGACGAGGCACGCAGCGCATACGTGTGAGCCGCCCTACCCGCGGGTCCGGCCGCAGGTGAACCTGGACTCCGCCCAGTTCACCGGCAGGAGGTCGTCCAGGGCGCTGCGCGGTTCGACCACCAGCCGGACCGTGCTGCGGCCGGTGAGGTTCACATGGACGGGCACGGCCGGGTCACCGCCCTCGACCAGCGGCGACCGCCACAGCCGGACACCGTCGGCGTAGACGGAGAAGTACACCTTGCCGAGCCGCAGCGTCATGTCGTCCACCCACACGAGCGCCTCGTACGACGAGCAGGAGCGGTTGAGGTCGATGGTGACGGACGAGCGGCCGTGCACGGTGACGCCGTGCGTGTACCGCTGGGCCCCGACCCACAGTCCGGACCGCTGCCAGACCCAGCTGCTCGAACCGATCCGCATCTCGGGTCTCGTGCCGTCGCCGCTGATGTCGTACGACAGTTCGCTCCACTGGTGGACGTCGGGAGCGGGCGGGGGCGGCGGGGGAGGGGGCGTCGGTGTGGGGGCCGGAGGCGGTGTCGGCTTCGGGGACGCGGGGGGTGGTGCGGACGTCCGGGTCGGCGTGGGGGCCGCTTCCGGGTCCGGACTCGGGCTCGTCCTTGAGCTCGGTGCCGGCGCGGGCGTCTCGGCGCGCGCGGGCACGAGTCCCGGCGGCCGCGGCCCCGGTCCGGGCGGTGGGGAGGAGGGCGTGGGCGTGGGCTCACTCGGGCCCACGACCGACGACGGCAGAGGGGAGGGCGGGGCGTTCTGGGACTCCTGCTTCGGTTTCTCGTTGCCGGCCAGTGCCATCACCACCGCCGCCATCACACCCACGGCGACCACACCGGCCGCGATACCGGCCTTCACCGGCGCGCCGATCCCCTCGGAGGCCGCCGCACCACCCCCGCCGGCCGAACCGCCGCTCCCCGCGGCTGCCCCGCCGGCCGAGCCACCCGCCGCCGCCCCCGCCGCACCGGCCGCTCCCGCGCCTCCGGCGATGAGCCCGGCCACCTTGGCGTACCCAGCGGCCCCGAACCAGCCGATGACCGCGACCGGCACGACGGCCGGGATGCCGCCGGCCACTTCCTCGATCTGCAGGGCGGCCAGCCGGCACTTGGCGCACTCGTCCAGGTGCTTGCGCAGCCCCCGCTCGGCCCGGGTGCGCAGCCGCCCGCGGGCGTAGGTGCCGAGCTGGTCGGCGTAGCGCGCGCACTCCTCGTCGCCGGTGAGCGTGGCGCTGACGTGGGCCTGAAGGTAGGCCTGCTTGAGGCCCTCGCGGGCGCGGCTGGCGAGTACGCGGGTGCCGTTGGCGTCCAGCCCGAACAGCGTGGCGACCTCGCTGGGCGACTCGTCCTCGATCTCGGTGTGCCACAGCACCGCCTGCCAGCGCTCCGGCAGCGACCGGAAGGCCCGCATGGCCATGGACTGCTCGGCCTGGTGCATCGCCCGTACGTCCGCGCCCAGTTCGCGCGGGTCGTCGGTGGACACATCGGGCCCGCGTGCGGACTGGGCGGCGAACACCGCGAAGTCGTCGACGAGCTGCTCGCGCCGCGCCGACCTCGTCCAGGAGGCGGCCACGCGCCGGACGGAGGTGAGCAGGTAGGCGCGTACGGCATGCGTGGGGCCCGCCCCGCCGCGCACCGCCTGGAGCATGCGGGCGAAGACCTCGGCGGTCAGGTCGTCCGCGGTGTGGGCGTCACGGCAGCAGGTGCGGGCGTACCGGCGCACGGCTTGCGCATGGCGCCGGTACAGCTCCTCGTACGCGGTGTCGTCGCCCGAGCGCATCCGGTCGATGAGGTCGGAGTCGGACAGCGGCAGTTCGCACGGCGGCGGCAGGACACCGTCCTCGCGCCGGCCGCGCTGGGCCGGGACCGAGCCGTCCACGGGGTGCCCGCCGGGCGGCACGCTCGCGCGTCCGCCCTGACTCGGCACCTGCGGCGGGACCGGGTCGCCGGCCGTGCCGTCGCCGCTCCCACTGCCGCTCGACTCGTCCCGACCGTCAACGCTCATCGCGGAAAGCCCCCGCCAGCCACCCAACCCGTCCAGACCACCTGGTCAGCGTGCCATATTGGCTTTTGGTCAGACCCCCTGAGCACGGACCATCACTCGTCCGTGGGGATTTACCGCACGGCAGTGCTAGCCGTCACTCAATCGGGGAAGGCTCCCGTTTTCCCGCCGCGCCCTTCTTCGCTCCGGGCCCGGGCGACCACCCGGCCCGGGCCTGATCGACCCGGGCCCCGATGGGCGGCTCACGCCGGTCGTGAGCGCAGCCCTTCCAGCAGGATGTCCAGCAGCCGGGCCGACGCGGCCGCCTGCTGTGCGGCGTCCGGCAGTGAGGGCGCGGCCGTGGCGATCACCAGCAGCACGTCCGACACCGACACGTCCGCCCGCAGCTCACCGGCCGCACGCGCCCGGTCCACGAGCTGGCCCACGACCTCGAGCAGCGCCGACGTCCCCGCGTCGTCCTCACCCGCGACCGCCGGTACCGCGGCGACCGCCACCGGCTGGTCGGGCACCAGCCGCAGCTCCGTGGCGCCCGGCTGGGTCCGCTGCTGCGGCACCCGCGGGCCCCCGGTGTCCTCGACCGATACCCGCAGCACCTGCGGCGGCAGCAGCCGCCCGGCGCCGGAGGCCACCGACGTGCGCAGGAAGCGCGACAGCGCCGACCACGGCTCGTCCTCCTGCCCGAGCGCCGCACGCGCCTGGTCGGTCAGCCGGGAGGTCTCCTCCTCGGCTATCCGCCGCACCAGGACGTCCTTGCTCGGGAACCGCCGGTACACCGTGCCCACACCGACCCGCGCGCGCCGCGCCACGTCCTCCATCGGCGCGCCGTATCCCAGCTCGCCGAAGACCTCGCGCGCCGCCCGCAGCACGTGCTCCAGATTGCGCTGTGCGTCCACGCGCAGCGGCGTCGTCCGCGATACGTCGCGTCCGTTGCCCGCCGCGCTCATCGTCATGCCACCCGCCGCGACCGCGGACGCGGGCGACCAATGAGAGTCCTGAACATGCATAAGCATTCCCCCGGTAATGACGTCTCCCCCCGGAGACACTCCCCGCCATTCGATACCGGAGCGAGGGAACGGCTCGGGTCCGCGGGCCCGCCCGTCGCGGACCCGGTGAGCACATCCCCCTACACCCCGTCGACACACGAACATAGTTGAGAGGGAGTCAATTCAGAAGGGGCACGTTCCGCACGGAGCGCCCACCGATCGGAGTACGGGCCGCATACGTCCCGAATGTGCCCCCGCGCGCCCCTCGCACCACCCCTCCTGACCTGCGCAAATGTTCAGAAGGTCGCGATTCCGGCCAACTCCGCGCGTTCTCCCGCTCCGGTCACACAATTCGTCGAGGCTGTGGACAAACTCAAGCGTCGGGTGCGTCATGGGATGGTGAAGGAACGTGCGCGCATTCTCGTTGTCGGTGGTGGCTACGTCGGGATGTACACGGCCCTGCGCCTGCAGCGCAGACTGAAACGGGAGCTGGACCGGGGCGAGGTGGAGATCACGGTCGTCACGCCCGACCCGTACATGACCTACCAGCCGTTCCTCCCCGAGGCCGCGGCGGGCGCCATCTCCCCCCGCCACGTCGTCGTACCGCTGCGCCGCGTCCTCGACCGGTGCCGGGTCCTGATCGGCGAGGCCACCGCCGTCGACCACGCGAAACGCACCGCCACCGTCACCACCCTCGCCACCGAGGAGGAGGGCACCGGCGGACGGCGGCTGCCCTACGACGAACTCGTCCTCGCCCCCGGCTCCGTCTCGCGCACCCTGCCCGTCCCCGGCCTCGCCGACCACGGCATCGGCTTCAAGACCGTCGAGGAGGCCATCGGCCTGCGCAACCACGTCATCGAGCAGATGGACATCGCCTCCTCCACCCGCGACCCCGCGATCCGCGACGCGGCCCTCACCTTCGTCTTCGTCGGCGGCGGCTTCGCGGGCGTGGAGGCACTCGGCGAACTGGAGGACATGGCCCGCTACGCCGCGCGCTACTACCACAACGTCCAGCCCGACGACATGAAGTGGATCCTCGTGGAGGCCTCGGACCGCATCCTCCCCGAGGTCGGCGAGGAGATGGGCCGCTACACCGTCACCGAACTGCGCCGCCGCAACATCGACGTACGCCTGCGGACCCGGCTGGAGTCCTGCGCCGACCGGGTCGCCGTCCTCAGCGACGGCGCCCGCTTCCCCACCCGTACGGTCGTCTGGACGGCCGGCGTGAAACCCCACCCGGTGCTCGCCGCCACCGACCTGCCGCGCAACGGCCGCGGCCGTCTCACCTGCACACCGGAACTGTCGGTCGAGGGCACCACGCACGCGTGGGCGGCCGGAGACGCCGCCGCCGTCCCCGACGTCACCGCCGCCGAACCGGGACGCGAGTGCGCGCCCAACGCCCAGCACGCCGTCCGCCAGGCCAAGGTCCTCGCCGACAACATCGTGCACTCCCTGCGCGGCGAACCCCTCCAGACGTACGAACACGCCTACGCCGGCTCGGTCGCCTCCCTGGGCCTGCACAAGGGCGTCGCCCACGTCTACGGACGCAAGCTCAAGGGCTACCCCGCCTGGTTCATGCACCGCGCCTACCACCTCAGCCGCGTGCCCACCTTCAACCGCAAGGCGCGCGTACTCGCCGAATGGTTGCTGGCCGGCCTGTTCAAACGGGAGATCGTCTCCCTGGGTTCACTCGAACACCCCCGGGCGGAGTTCGAACTCGCGGCCGGTGGAAAGCCTTCTCAGGACCCTCCGCACAACCCGAAGGGGTCGTCCTGACCGGACCCAGGAACTCCTCCGGCCGGCCCGGCGTCTGACGGATGTCGGTCCGGTCCGCGCACTGCCAGACTGGTCCACCACCGCGGGCGTGCCACCCCACGCCCCGGTGCGGGCCCTCCGGGGCCCCGGCCGGTTCCGGTGCCGGCCGCCGACCACTACACGAGGCAAGGATTCGTGAACTTCACGCGCTGGAGCGCCCGGCTCCCCGGAACGCAGCGCCGCGCCGCAGCGCGGACCGAGCAGACGGCGTCCCCGGACCGGCGGGGGGAAGGCTCCGTACCCGCCGCCCGTGCCGAACAACTGACCGACGAGTCACCGTCCGTACCCGCCGTCGACGAGCTGCGGGTGCGTGAGGTCCTCGACCGCGTCCCGTCCCTCGTCGCCCTGGTCCACGGCCCCGACCACCGCATCGCCTACGTCAACGACGCCTACACGACCGCCTTCGGCGTACGCCCCCTGGGCGAACGCGCCCGCGAGGCCCTCCCCGAGCTGGACGGCCTCGGCCTGTTCCCCCTCCTGGACCAGGTCCAGCGCAGCGGCAAACCGCGCACGGTCAAGTCCCGCAAGGCCCCCGACGGCCGCTCCTACACCTTCACCTGCACCCCGGTCGCCCAGGACGACGGCAAGGGCGGCGGTGACGGCCGCGGCGTCCTCGTCTTCGCCACCGACGTCACCGACCACGCCGAGGCCGCGGAGCGCCTGCGCGCCAGCGAGCGCCGCCAGCGCGAGACGGCGGTCACCCTCCAGCGCTCCCTGCTCCCCCAGGAGCTCGAACAGCCGGACGACCTGCGCATCGCCGCCACCTATCACCCCGGCGGCACGGAAGCCGCGGTCGGCGGCGACTGGTACGACGTCATCACCCTGGGCGGCGGCCGCACGGCCCTGGTCATCGGCGACGTCATGGGCCGGGGCGTCCGCGCGGCAGCGGTCATGGGCCAGCTCCGCACGGCTGTTCGCGCGTACGCCCGCCTCGACCTCCCCCCGCACGAGGTCCTCCAGCTCCTGGACGGCCTGGCGGCCGAGATCGACGCCAACCAGATCGCCACGTGCGCGTACGCCATCCACGACCCGAACGAGGGCAAGCTGATCTACTCCTCGGCGGGCCACCTCCCGATCCTCGTCCGCGACGAGAACGGCACGGTCCTGCGCGCCGAGGAACCCACCGGCCCCCCGCTCGGCACCGGCGGCTGGATGCACACGTCGGGCTCGATCCCCCTCGCCCCCGGCTCCACGGCCGTCCTCTACACGGACGGCCTGGTCGAGCGCCGCGACGCGGACCTGGACGAGGGCATCGCCGCCCTGGAACGCGCCCTGGCAGGCGCCACCGGCACGCCCCAGGTCGTCTGCGACCGCCTGGTCCGCTCGGCCGGGGTCACACCCGACCACGACGACGACGTGGCCGTCCTGGTCCTCCAGCACCCGGCCCGCGCGGGCGCGGAGGGCGAGCTCTTCCGCAATGCCGCCCTGGAACTCCTGGGCGGCGTGGAAGCGGCCCCCCGCGCGCGTGCCTTCGCCTCCGGCGTCCTGACCAGCTGGCGCTTCCCCGCCGACCTGCACGACCTGGGCGTCCTGGCGACCAGCGAACTGGTCGCCAACTCCCTCCAGCACGGCACCCCGCCGATGAGACTGCGCCTGCGTCGCACGGACAGACGTCTGATCATCGAGGTCACCGACGGCGACGACCACCTCCCCAGACGCCGCCGCGCGGAACCGGGCGACGAATCGGGCCGGGGCATCGCCATCGTCGCCACGATCGCGTCGAACTGGGGCTGCCGCCGCACACCGGGCGGCGGCAAGGCGGTCTGGTGCGAGTTCGCCCTGCCCCGCACCCAGACCACCTAGAAGGGAACCGGGATCAGACGTCCGCGGAAACGGGCGCGCCTCCCCGCGCCACGACCCGGCTCTTCCCGAGCCACGGCTGATCCTGCACATCGGTCAGCTGCCGCCCCAACCGCACGGCCAGGACAGTGATCCCCAGCGAGAACACCAGGAACGCCACGATGTACGGCGCGTGCAGCGAGGCCCCCAGCGGCCCGCCCACCGCCGGCCCGACAGCCAGCGCGAGCTGCTTGACCAGGGCGAAAGCCGAGTTGTACTGCCCGGCCATGCCCTCCGGCGCGAGATCCGCGACCAGCGGGGCCACGGTCGGCGACAGCATCGCCTCACCCAGCCCGAACAGCGCGTACGTCGAGACGAACGCGGCCGTCGCCATCTCCTGGCTCCCGTGTCCGAGCCCCGCGTACCCGGCGACGGCCCACGCCACGGCCCAGATCAGCCCGACAGCGGCGATCACCCGCGACCGCCGGCGCCGCTCCACGAACCGCAGCACGGCGAACTGCGCGACGACGATCATCAGCGTGTTGGCGGCCAGCGCGGTCCCCAGCGCGGACGTGGAGATCCCGGCGGCCTCGACCCCGTACGCACTCAGCCCCGACTCGAACTGCCCGTAGCAGGCGAAGAACAGCACGAAGCCCAGCACGCACAGCTGCACCATGGCCCGGTTGCCCAGCAGCTGCTTCCAGCTGCCCCGGCCCGACGCCTTGGGGGCGACCTCGATTTTCGGCGCGTGCGGCATCCGCACGGTCACCATCACCACGACGAGCAGCAGGAACATCGCCGCCTCGATCGCGAAGAGCAGCGTGAAGGAGGCAGCGCTCGTCGTGTCCACGAGATGCCCGCCGATGAGACCGCCGACGCCGAGCCCGAGGTTCTGCAGGAAGAACTGCATGGCGAAGGCACGCGAGCGCGTCTCGGCCGACGAGCAGTCCACGATCATCGTCGCGAGCGCCGGCTGCATCACGGCCTGCCCCGCTCCCAGCAGCGAGGCCGACACCAGCACGGCCGCAGCGCTGCTCGCGATCCCCAGACTGAGCGCCCCCAGAGCGGCGGTGACCAGAGCGGCGAGCAACACCGGCAGCGGGCCCCGCCGGACGATGGCCCGCCCGGCGAACGGCAGCACCACCAGCGCGGCCACGGCGAAGACGGCGAGTACGAGACCCGCCGTCATGGCCCCAAGACCTCGCACCTGCGCCACATAGACGTACAGGTACGGGACCGTGAAGCCGAGCCCGAACGCGCTGAGTGCGTTACCCACGTGAATCCGGCGCATCGCTGCGCCCATCGCCCTGGTCACGTTCACCTCTCTCACAAGTTAGGAGTGAAGACTTCGAAACTAAAGTTCGAACCTAAAGAGTACATACCCAAGGACTTCAAGGCAAAGAACGGGCGTGCGATACTGCGCACATGGGCGACAACGCCGGCCCCAGCGAGCCGACCCTCGAAGAGCAGATCGCCGCGTACCAGCGCGAGTTCCAGGACCTCGACCCCCAGGTCGAACAGATCGTCTCGGCGCTCTCCCGCCTGAACCGCCGCATGAACGTCGCCTACGGCCGTCAGACCTCGGCCCTCGGCATCAGCAACGCGGAGTGGGAGGTCCTCAAGGCCCTCGTCCTCTCCGGAGCCCCCTACCGGCTGGGCCCCAGCGACCTCGCCAAGCGCCTCGGCCTCACCCCGGCCGCGATGACCCACCGGATCGACCGCATGGTCGCCGAATCTCTGGTGACCCGTGAGCGAGACGAGTCGAACCGCGTCCGCGTGATCGTGGAGCTGACATCAGAGGGGCGAGAGAAGTGGCTGGAGGCGATGCGCCTGGCGTCGGTCTTCGAGGAGGACCTGCTCCAGGACCTGTCCCCCGACGAGCGCACGGCGCTGGGCGAAGTGCTCACGCGCCTGCTGCGCCGGGTGGAGCACGCCCAGCCGGATGCCGGCGGGCGGCTCACCGACCTGGACTGACACCCGGGCCGAAAAGATCTTGACAGGGGCTGCTTGACAGCCCCCTGGAGGATCCGTAAAGTTCTTCGGGTTGCCGCTGAGCCGTAACGGTTCTTCGACAGCACTTCTGCCGCAGCAGCGGCACCCAAACCACCAGCTCGACATCCCGACGGGATTGTTTTCGGCGTGCCCGAATTCAATTCGAATTGGGACTCGACGATCTGATCGACTCCGACGGCGTCGATTTGGGAATCGCCGAGAGGGCGCGCTAAGGTTGGGAACGTCGGAACGGCCCAACAGCCGCGAAGACAAACCCCGCTGACCGGGGATCAGGCCCGAAAGGATCTGATAGAGTCGGAACCGCCGGAAAGGGAAACGCGGAAGCGGGAACCTGGAAAGCAC
>NZ_JACHGV010000025.1 GCF_014202475.1 Streptomyces paradoxus | reverse complement strand
CGCATCTGGCGCCTGGCCATGTGGGGCAAGAAGGCGGGAGCGGGCCTGGACGACCCGACGTTCGTGCAGCCCGACCGGCCCATGTCGGCGATCGGCGGCTGACGCCTAGCGGGGCTCTTCCCACTCCTTGAGCAGGACCACGTCCTTCAGGAACCCCCGCACGCCGAGGAACTGCGACAAGTGCTCGCGGTGCTCCTCACACGCCAGCCACGTCTTGCGCCGCTCCGGCGTATGGATCTTCGGGTTGTTCCACGCCAGGACCCACACGGCCTCGATCCGGCAGCCCTTCGCGGAACAGATGGGCGTCTCGTCACTCACAGCTTCGTCTCACAGAAAAGGCGACGCCGAGCAGCCACGGGGGGAGCTGCCCGGCGTCGGTCCGTCGCTCCGACGGGGGATGCGGAGCGCGTACGAAGTATGTCACGCATCACCCCTGGCCCGGCACTGGAACAACATGATTGATCTGAGCTTTTCTTGAGCTTGGCGGGAAGATGACTTCCGTTTGTGATCACCGGTGATCTCCCCCCGACGGCCCCTATCGCTCGGGTGTCTCGCCCCGCGCACCCGGCACCGGCTCGGACACGGCATCTTCCGCGCCGGGTTCCGCCGGCCCGTCACCCGGTGCCGGCGGCGAGATCATCGGACGCGCCGGCGGCACCACGAACGTCGACGGCAGAGACGGCGCGTTCTCGCGCCCCGCGTTCGCGATCACCACCGCGACGTACGGCAGCACCAGCCCGAGCACCAACGCCACGATGGCGACGTGCCGTTCGACGTTCCACAACGTGGCCGCGAGGATCACCGAGATCGTGCGGACCGTCATCGAGATCACGTAGCGGCGCTGCCGCCCGCGTACGTCCTCCTGGAGCCCTGTCCGGGCGCCGGTGATCCGGAAAACCTGGGCGTTGCCGCCGCCATGCTGCTTCCGCATCGCATTCCACCATCCGCCCGTATCGGACTCTCCCCGCCCCGTAGCCGCCCTCGGCCGGCCGGGGGACCTGACCGGGACAGCTCCCACGTTACGCCGCGGCTGCGCCGGTCACGAGACCGGGTGGCGCACCGCCCGGGCGAACGTCCTGCGCCGGGGCACGTACGGCCCGGGCCGGCATGCGGCGTACGGCACCTGGGCCGACACTGGCCGTAGTGCTCACGTCGAGCCGCACGAGGAGGCAGCGATGGGCTGGTTGTGGGCGATCATCGTAGGACTGGTACTCGGGCTGCTCGCCAAGGCGATCATTCCGGGCAAGCAGCACATCCCGCTGTGGCTGACCGTCATCCTGGGCATGATCGGCGGCATCGCCGGCAACGCCATCGCCCGGGCGGCCGGTGTCGAGGCCACATCGGGCATCGACTGGTGGAGGCACATCTTCCAACTGGTGGCCGCGCTCATCCTCGTCGGCCTCGGCGACCGGGCCTGGACGGCGGCCAGGAGCGACAGACGCAGGGCATAACGGGGCGCACGGCGAAGGGGGCGGCCTCCGGCACCGGAGACCGCCCCCTTCCTCTGCTCGCTGTACGAAGCTCGCTGTCCGAACGCCGCTCTCAGGCGCCCGTGACCTCGACCGCCGCCAGGTTCTTCTTGCCCCGGCGCAGCACCAGCCAGCGGCCGTGCAGCAGGTCCTCCTTGGCGGGGACGGCGTCCTCGCCGGCGACCTTGACGTTGTTCACGTAGGCGCCGCCCTCCTTGACGGTGCGGCGCGCGGCCGACTTGCTGGCCACCAGGCCGACCTCGGCGAACAGGTCCACGGCCGGGCCGAGCTCGGCGACCTGGACGTGCGGCACCTCCGACAGGGCCGCGGCCAGCGTCCTCTCGTCGAGCTCCGCCAGCTCGCCCTGCCCGAACAGGGCCTTGGACGCGGCGATCACGGCGGCCGTCTGACCGGCGCCGTGCACCAGCGTCGTCAGCTCCTCGGCCAGGGCGCGCTGCGCGGCCCGGGCCTGCGGACGCTCCTCGGTCTGCCGCTCCAGCTCCTCCAGCTCCGTCCGGGAGCGGAAGGACAGGATGCGCATGTAGCGGGAGATGTCCCGGTCGTCCACGTTCAGCCAGAACTGGTAGAACGCGTACGGCGTAGTCATCTCCGGGTCGAGCCAGACGGCGCCGCCCTCGGTCTTGCCGAACTTGGTGCCGTCCGCCTTGGTCATCAGCGGGGTGGCCAGCGCGTGCACGGTCGCGTCGGGCTCCAGGCGGTGGATCAGGTCCAGGCCGGCCGTGAGGTTGCCCCACTGGTCGCTGCCGCCCTGCTGCAGCGTGCAGCCGTAGCGCCGGTACAGCTGCAGGAAGTCCATGCCCTGCAGCAGCTGGTAGCTGAACTCCGTGTAGCTGATGCCCTCGGAGGACTCCAGGCGCCGGGCCACGGAGTCCTTCGTCAGCATCTTGTTGACGCGGAAGTGCTTTCCGATGTCACGGAGGAACTCGATGGCGGAGAGGTTCTCCGTCCAGTCGAGGTTGTTGACCATGACGGCCGCGTTCTCGCCCTCGAAGTCCAGGAACGGCTCGATCTGGGCGCGCAGCTTGGCGACCCAGCCGGTGACCGTCTCCGGGTCGTTCAGCGTGCGCTCAGCGGTCGGACGCGGGTCGCCGATCAGGCCCGTGGCGCCGCCGACCAGCGCCAGCGGCCGGTGACCGGCCTGCTGGAGCCGGCGCACGGTGAGCACCTGCACCAGGTGCCCCACGTGCAGCGACGGCGCCGTCGGGTCGAAGCCGCAATAGAATGTGACGGGACCGTCCGCGAGCGCCTTGCGCAAAGCGTCCTCGTCAGTGGACAGGGCGAACAGCCCGCGCCACTTCAGCTCGTCGACGATGTCCGTCACGGTTCTCGCATCTCCTTGAATGGGCTCGTAATCAGGTACGAGGTTATACGCCCTGGCTGACAGAGCTCATATTGAAATCCGGCACCCGCAGGGCCGGCATCGCGGCCCTGGTGAACCAGTCGCTCCACTCCCTGGGCAGCGTCTTCTCGGTCCGCCCCGCCTCGGCGGCCCGGCCGAGCACTCCGACCGGCGACTCGTTGAACCGGAAGTTGTTCACCTCACCGGTCACCTCGCCGTTCTCCACGAGGTAGACGCCGTCCCGGGTCAGGCCCGTGAGCAGCAGCGACGCCGGGTCGACCTCCCGGATGTACCAGAGGCAGGTCAGCAGCAGCCCGCGCCCGGTGTCCGCGACCATCTCGTCCAGGGACCGGTCCGTGCCCCCGTCCAGGACGATGTTGTCGATGCCCGGCGCCACGGGCAGCCCGGTCAGCCCCGCGCTGTGGCGGCTGGTCGTCAGGTGCCGCAGCTCACCCTCGCGCATCCACTCCGTGGCCGCGAGCGGCAGCCCGTTGTCGAAGACCGACTGGTCGCCCCCGGAGGAGTGCGCGATCACGAAGGGTGCCGACTCCAGACCCGGCTCGTTCGGATCGCTGCGCAGGGTCAGCGGCAGGTCGGTCAGCTTCTCGCCGACCCGGGTGCCGCCGCCCGGCTTGGAGAACACCGTGCGGCCCTCGACCGCGTCCCGGCCCGACGCCGACCACATCTGGTAGATCAGCAGGTCCGCCACGGCCGTCGGCGGCAGCAGCGTCTCGTAGCGCCCGGCGGGCAGCTCCACGCGCCGCTCGGCCCACCCCAGGCGCACCGCCAGCTCCGCGTCCAGGGCCGCCGGGTCGACGTCCTTGAAGTCCCGCGTGGAGCGCCCGGCCCACGCGGACCGGGTCCGGTCGGGGGACTTGGCGTTCAGCTCCAGCGTCCCGTTCGGCTGGTCGTGACGCAGCCGCAGCCCCGTGGACGTGCCGACGTACGACGACACCAGCTCGTGGTTGGCGAAGCCGTACAGCTCGCGACCTCCCGCACGCGCGCGTGCGAACGCCTCACCGAGCGCGGGAGCGAAGTCGGCGAACACGGCGGAGGAGGTCTCGACGGGCGCCTCCGTGAACTCCGGTGACGGTGCCACGCCCGTGACCAGCGGCTGCGCGTCCTCGGCGGGCCCGGCGCCGCGCGCGGCGGCCTCGGCGGCCCGCACCAGGGGTTCCAGCTCGTCGGGGGTCACGGCGGACCGCGACACGACCCCGGAGGCCGTGCCCTCCTTGCCGTCGACCGTGGCGACCACGGTGAGCGTGCGCCCGCGCGTGACACCGTTCGTGGTCAGCGTGTTGCCCGCCCAGCGCAGGTTGGCGGTGGACTGCTCGTCGGCGATGACGACACAGCCGTCCGCCCGGGACAGTTCGAGGGCGCGCTCGACGACCTCGTGCGGCTTGCTGGAACGCGCGCTCATCGACCGGCCTCCTGCGTGGTGTTGAGGATGTTGACGCCCTTGAACAGGGCAGACGGGCAGCCGTGGGAGACGGCCGCGACCTGGCCCGGCTGGGCCTTGCCGCAGTTGAAGGCGCCACCGAGCACATAGGTCTGCGGCCCGCCCACCGCGGACATCGAGCCCCAGAAGTCGGTGGTCGTCGCCTGGTAGGCCACATCGCGCAGCTGCCCGGCGAGCCGCCCGTTCTCGATGCGGTAGAAGCGCTGGCCGGTGAACTGGAAGTTGTAGCGCTGCATGTCGATCGACCAGGACCGGTCGCCGACCACGTAGATGCCGCGCTCCACACCCCCGATCAGGTCCTCGGTCGACATCCCGGCCGGGTCCGGCCGCAGTGACACGTTCGCCATGCGCTGCACCGGCACGTGCCCGGGGGAGTCGGCGTAGGCGCAGCCGTTCGACCGCTCGAAGCCGGTCAGCTTCGCGATCCGCCGGTCCAGCTGGTAGCCGACGAGGGTGCCGTCCTTGACCAGGTCCCAGGACTGGCCCTCGACGCCCTCGTCGTCGTAGCCGATGGTGGCCAGGCCGTGCTCGGCGGTGCGGTCGCCGGTGACGTTCATCAGCTCGGAGCCGTAGCGCAGCTTGCCCAGCTGGTCGAACGTCGCGAAGGAGGTGCCGGCGTAGGCGGCCTCGTAGCCGAGCGCCCGGTCCAGTTCGGTGGCGTGCCCGATGGACTCGTGGATGGTCAGCCACAGGTTGGACGGGTCGACGACCAGGTCGTACAGGCCCGGCTCCACGCTCGGCGCGCGCATCTTCTCGGCGAGCAGCTCCGGGATCCGCTCCAGCTCGCCCTCCCAGTCCCAGCCGGTGCCCCGCAGGTACTCCCAGCCGCGTCCCACGGGCGGCGCGAGCGTGCGCATCGAGTCGAACTCGCCGCTCGACTCGTCCACCGACACCGCGTTGAACACCGGGTGCAGCCGCACCCGCTGCTGCGTGGTCACGGTCCCGGCGGTGTCCGCGTAGAACTTGTTCTCGTGGACGGTGAGCAGCGAGGCGTCGACGTGGTCGACCCCGTCGGCCGCCAGCAGCCGCGCGCTCCACTCCGCCATCAGCCCGGCCTTCTCCTCGTCGGGCACGGAGAAGGGGTCGATCTCGTACGGCGAGATCCACGTCTTCTCGGAGTGCACCGGCTCGCCGGCCAGCTCCACGCGCTCGTCCGACCCCGCCGCCTTGATCACCTGGGCGGACAGCTTGGCCATCGCCACCGCCTGCCCGGCGACCCGGGCGGCGGCGTCCAGGGTGAGGTCGACGCCCGAGGCGAAGCCCCACGTACCGCCGTGCACCACCCGCACCGCGTATCCGAGATCGGTGGTGTCCGACGACCCGGCGGGCTTGGCGTCCCGGAACCGCCAGGAGGCGTCCCGCACCCGCTCGAACCGGAAGTCCGCGTGCTCGGCGCCGAGCGCACGCGCGCGCGCGAGGGCGGCGTCGGCGAGGGGGCGTAGGGGGAGGGCCGTGAAGGCCTCGTCGATGGTATGAGGCACCGCCGTCTCTTTCTGTCGAGGTGACCGTGGTTGCCGTGCGTCGTGACTGCTCCGATCATGTCGCCCATCCGGCGCGCGGGCCATGAGTTTCCGCAGCCGGACCCGCGGGTTTCTGTAGGGACCCGACAGTGAGTCCCGTACGCCACTGTCGGTGCCCGATTGTCCGCGAGCCTGCCCGGACCGATAGGTTTTCGGGGAAGCCGCCTGTCATCACCGCCTGTCGTCCAGGCGCCGGGGCGGGTATCAGACCGCTATCGAAAGGGTGATCCGTTGAGCCGCTCGGTTCTCGTCACCGGAGGCAACCGGGGCATCGGCCTCGCCATCGCCCGCGCTTTCGCCGATGCCGGCGACAAGGTCGCCATCACGTACCGCTCGGGTGAGCCGCCGGCCGCCCTGACGGAATTGGGCTGCCTCGCCGTCAAGTGCGACATCACCGACGCCGAGCAGGTGGAGCAGGCCTACAAGGAGATCGAGGAGGCCCACGGCCCCGTCGAGGTCCTCGTCGCCAACGCCGGCATCACCAAGGACCAGCTCCTGATGCGCATGTCCGAGGAGGACTTCACCTCGGTCATCGACACCAACCTCACCGGCACCTTCCGCGTCGTCAAGCGGGCCAACCGCGGCATGCTGCGCGCCAAGAAGGGCCGCGTGGTGCTCATCTCGTCGGTCGTCGGGCTGTACGGCGGTCCCGGCCAGGCGAACTACGCCGCCTCCAAGGCCGCCCTGGTCGGCTTCGCGCGTTCCCTCGCCCGGGAGCTGGGCTCGCGCAACCTCACCTTCAACGTCGTCGCGCCCGGCTTCGTCGACACGGACATGACCAAGGCGCTCACCGACGAGCAGCGCGAGAACATCGTGAAGCAGGTCCCGCTCGGCCGGTACGCGCAGCCGGAGGAGATCGCCGCGACGGTGCGGTTCCTCGCCTCGGACGACGCCTCGTACATCACTGGAGCCGTCATCCCCGTTGACGGCGGACTGGGAATGGGTCACTGATCACCATGAGCGGAATTCTCGAGGGCAAGCGCATCCTGATCACGGGTGTGCTGACGGAGTCCTCCATCGCCTTCCACGCCGCCAAGCTGGCCCAGGAGCAGGGCGCCGAGATCATCCTCACGGCGTTCCCGCGGCCCACGCTGACCGAGCGCATCGCCAGGAAGCTCCCCAAGCCCACCAAGGTCATCGAGCTCGACGTGACCAACGACGAGCACCTCGGCCGGCTCGCCGACATCGTCGGCGAGGAGCTCGGCGGCCTCGACGGGGTCGTGCACTCCATCGGCTTCGCCCCGCAGGACGCCCTCGGCGGCAACTTCCTCAACACGCCGTTCGAGTCGGTCGCCACGGCCATGCACGTCTCGGCGTACTCCCTGAAGTCGCTCACCATGGCCTGCCTGCCGCTGATGCAGAACGGCGGCTCCGTCGTCGGTCTGACCTTCGACGCGCAGTTCGCCTGGCCGCAGTACGACTGGATGGGCCCGGCCAAGGCCGCCCTGGAGGCGACCAGCCGCTACATGGCCCGCGACCTGGGCAAGCAGAACATCCGCTGCAACCTGGTCTCGGCCGGTCCGCTCGGCTCCATGGCCGCCAAGTCCATCCCGGGCTTCAGCGAGCTCGCCTCCGTGTGGGACGACCGCTCCCCGCTGGAGTGGGACCTGAAGGACCCCGAGCCGGCCGGCCGCGGCGTCGTCGCCCTGCTGAGCGACTGGTTCCCCAAGACCACGGGCGAGATCATCCACGTCGACGGCGGTCTGCACGCCATCGGAGCCTGATCTCCCGTACGTCTCCGACGCCCCGTTCCCCGCAGACCGCGGGGAGCGGGGCGTCACCCGTTCGGCTCAGCCGGCCGGGCGGGGGAGGCCCGCAACTGGGCACTCTGGAGTACGCGTTCACCACCCGAGTCCCTCCCCAGCCCGGCCGAGGAGGTCCCCTTGTGCGCTTGTCCCGCCGAACGGCCTCAGTGTCCCTCGCCGTCGCGCTCGTGCTGACCCTGGCGTACGAGGCGGTGCCCCTCGCGCGCGTGCCCGCCGACGAGCGCGAGTCGGCCGATCCCTTCGGTGCCGCGTGCCGGATCCGCGTGACCGGCTCCAAGGTGACCGCGTACTGCCACAACCCCTACCCGGAGACCGACCGGGTGAGCCTGCACGTCGAGTGCGTCCGCTGGTGGGACATCGACACCGACAGCGCACCGGTCGAGGCCGGGCCCGCGCAGACCGTGCGGCTGACGGGGCGGTGCTGGAAAGAGGTCGGGGACGTGTGGATCAGTCACCGGCGGGAGAGCTGATGCCGCCCAGGCGGCACAGGAACGGGTAGCGGGCGGCCTCCGCCGCGGCCGCGTCCGCCTCACCCGCGCGGATCGCGTCGAGCAGCCGCCCGTGGTCCATGTGCGTCTCGGGGGTCAGCTCCTCGCCGACGTCCTCGCGCAGCCAGTCCCGCAGCACCTCGCCCAGGTCCGCGTACATGGCCGTCATCACGTCGTTGTGGGAGGCGGCCACGACGGCCAGGTGGAAGGTCGCGTCCGCGGCCACGAACGCCTCCTTGTCACCCGACTCCCAGGCCTCCTCCCGCCGCAGCAGCAGCGCGTCGAGCTGCTTGAGGTCCTTCTCCGTGCGCCGTACGGCGGCCAGCCGGGCGGCGGCCGACTCCAGCGTGGAGCGCAGCTCGGCGATGTGCCGCGGGTCGGCCTCGGCGAACCGCCGCTGCATCACGCCCGCCAGCTCGCTCGTCGCCACGACGTACGTGCCGGAGCCCTGGCGGATGTCCAGCAGGCCGTTGTGCGACAGGGCGCGCACGGCCTCACGGACCGTGTTGCGGGCGACGCCGAGCTGCTCGACCAGTTCCGGCTCGGTCGGGATGCGGGAGCCGACCGGCCACTCGCCCGAGGTGATCTGGGCCCGCAGGGCGGCGATGACCTGCTCGGAGAGCGCCGAACGGCGGGGATGGCTCAGGGGCATGACTCACCTTCGCACGACCGGGGTGCCGCAGGGCAGCGGAGGAGTGGACAGTCAATCATCCCATGATTCTATGATGGGTCTCATGGCCAGTGAGGAAACCCGGACGATGACGCCCCCGACCGTTCGCAGCCCGGCCGCGCACGGCGCCGGGAAACCGGGCGGTGCCGCCACGCGCGCGTGGACGATGCGGCTGCTCGTCCTCGGCATCGTGCTGTCCGCGCTCAACCTCCGCCCCGCCATCACCAGCCTCGGCGCCCTCCTGGAGGAGGTCCGCGACGGGCTCGGCATGAGCGGCAGCGTCGCCGGGCTGCTCACCTCCGTGCCGCCCCTGTGCTTCGCCGTCTTCGGCGTCATGGCACCGCGGCTCGCCCGCCGCTTCGGGGCGGGCGCCGTGGTGTGCGCCGGCATGGCCGCGATCGCCACCGGCCTGCTCGTCCGCCCCTACGCCGGCGGCACGGCCGGCTTCCTGGCCGGCAGCGCCCTGGCCCTCATGGGCATCGCGGTCAGCAACGTCCTGATGCCGGTCATCGTCAAGCACTGGTTCCCCGACCGCGTGGGTTCCATGACCGGCCTGTACTCGATGGCCCTCGCCCTCGGCACGGCCCTCGCGGCCGCGGTGACGGTCCCCCTGACCGACACCCTCGGCGGCAGCTGGCAGACGGGCCTGGCCCTGTGGGCGGGGCTCGCCGTGGCGGCCGTCCTGCCGTGGCTGCCCTTCGTCCGGGGACGCGCCACACCGCCCGGGGCGGGGGAGGGGGCCGCCGAGGCCCCGCAGACGCAGAGCCCGGCGGCCCCTTCGGCGGAGCACGCGCGCGGGGAGACGCCCCGGCTGCGGATGGCCCGGAGCCGCACCGCCTGGGCGCTCGCCGTCTTCTTCGGGCTCCAGGCCACCGCCGCCTACATCACCATGGGCTGGATGGCGCAGATCTTCCGGGACGCCGGCGTGCCCGCCGGCACCGCGGGGCTGCTCCTGGCGGTCACCATGGTGATGGGCGTGCCCCTGGCCTTCGTCATACCCCGTCTGGCCACCCGGCTGCCCCACCAGGGCCCCATCGTGCTCGCCCTGGGCGTCTGCGGCCTCGCCGGCTACGCCGGGCTGTACCTCGCGCCCGCCGCCGGAGCCTGGGCCTGGGCCCTGCTGCTCGGCGTCGCCAACTGCGCCTTCCCGCTCGCCCTGACCATGGTCGGCATGCGGGCCAGGACCGGCCCGGGCGTGGCCCAGCTGTCGGCGTTCGCGCAGAGCACCGGCTACCTGATCTCCATCCCCGGACCGCTCCTGGTGGGCGTCCTCTACCAGCACAGCGGCGGCTGGGGCCTGCCGATCGCGCTGATGAGCGCCCTGATGATCCCGCAGATGGTCGTCGGCTTCCTGGCCGGGCGCGACCGCACGGTGGAGGACGAGGCGGCCCGCTGAGCCACGCCCCGGGGCCGGGAGTCACCCCCGGGCGCCGGGCGCCCGCCGGGGGTGGGAGACTTGCCCCATGCCAGTGCTCGACCCGAATCCCCAGCACGGTCAGAAGAAGATGCTGCTCGTCTTCGGCGCCTTCTTCGCGATCTTCATCGTCATCGCCGTCATCGCCACCATCGCCTCACCATGACCGGCGCCTGCGCGGCACGTGGTGGGGCTAGCCCCCCTGTCCCCTAGGGGGTGAGGGTCAGGGTCAAGTGGGTGGATCACCGGATGGGGCGGCGGCCGCGGATTCCGTAGCTTCGAGTGTGTGACCGCGAGACGGTCACCGACCACTCGGAGAGCGGAGGCACCATGTCGGCCCCTACGCACACCCGGCCCCACCCGGCGACCCGGGCCGGTGCCGCCGGCCGGCTGCCCTGGTGGGCTCTCGCCCTGCCCGTGCTCGCCTTCACCGCGCTGCTCGCCCTGATATTGAACCCGTCCGACGCCCACGCGGCCACCGGCGACCCGGCGATCACCCACCTCTTCGAGCGTGTGCAGCAGCTGATCGTCCGCTGATCACGGCCGAAGCCGGTGGTCAACTCCCTGCGCCCCGTGGCGTGTTTCATGCGAAGCTGGATCTCATGAGCGTCGCAGAACCCCGCAGGATTATCCTCTTCCGCCATGCGAAAGCCGACTGGCCACAGGTCACGGATCACGAGCGTCCGCTCGCCGACCGGGGCCGAATGGACGCGGCGGAGGCCGGGCGCAGGCTGACCGACACCGGTATCGCCTTCGACCTGGCCCTGTGCTCCACCGCCGTCCGGACCCGGGAGACCTGGAAGCTCGCCGTCCAGGAGTTCCCGCAGCGGCCGAAAACCGTCTACGAGGAGCGGATCTACGAGGCCTCGCCGGGCGAGCTGATCGCCCTGCTCAACGAGACCCCCGACGACGCGCAGAACGTCCTCATGATCGGGCACAACCCCGGCATCCAGGGCCTCGCCGAGGTCCTGGCGGGCTCCGGCGAGGAGGACGCCCGGGAGCGGATGAGCCGCCGCGGCTTCCCGGCCGCCGCCTTCGCCGTGCTGTCGTTCGGCGGCGCGTGGAAGAGCCTGGAGCCGGGCGTGGCCACGCTGCGGGACTACTGGGCGCCGGCCGAGTGACGATCTCCGGGTGACAGAGCCCGGCGCCGGTGCGGTGCCGGGCCCCTCCTGGCCGGTTCGGTCGGTGCCGGTTCAGCCGATGTCGAGGGTGTCCGCCGCCTCGACCTCTTCGCGCGTGACGCCCAGCAGGTACAGGACCGTGTCCAGGAAGGGGAAGTTCACCGCGGCGTGCGCGGCCTCGCGCACCACCGGCTTGGCGTTGAAGGCGACCCCGAGACCCGCCGCGTTCAGCATGTCCAGGTCGTTCGCACCGTCACCGATCGCCACCGTCTGCGACAGCGGAACACCAGCCTCCGCGGCGAACCGGCGCAGCAGCCGGGCCTTGCCCGCCCGGTCGACGATCTCGCCCGTCACCCGGCCCGTGAGCTTCCCGTCGACGATCTCCAGGGTGTTGGCGTGGGCGAAGTCCAGCCCGAGCCGCTCCTTCAGATCGTCGGTGACCTGGGTGAAGCCGCCCGAGACGACGCCGACTTGGTAGCCGAGCCGCTTCAGCGTACGGATCAGGGTCCGGGCGCCCGGCGTCAGCCGTACCTCGCTGCGCACCTTGTCCACGACCGACGCGTCCAGCCCCTCCAGCAGCGCCACGCGCGCGTGCAGGGACTGCTCGAAGTCCAGCTCCCCGCGCATCGCGGCCGCCGTCACCTCGGCGACCTTGTCCTCGCAGCCGGCGTGGGCGGCGAACAGCTCGATGACCTCGTCCTGGATCAGCGTCGAGTCGACGTCCATGACGACCAGGCGCTGCGCGCGCCGGTACAGACCGGCGGCGACGACCGCCACGTCGATGCCGAGCCGCGCCGCGTCCGTCACCAGGGCGGTGCGCAGCGGTTCGGTCTCCACGCCGGAGACGGCGAACTCGACGGCGGTCACGGGGTACTTGGCGAGCCGGAAGATACGGTCGATGTTGCCGCCGGTCTTCGTGATCCGCGCGGCGATCGCGGCCGTGGCCTCGGCGGTGAGCGGGTGCCCGAGCACGGTGACCAAGGAGCGGCCCAGCCCGCGCGGGCGGTTGTCGCCCAGGCCGGAGATGATCTCCGCCTGCATCTTCATCGACTCCGCCCAGCTGTGGACGGTCGACCGCAGATCGCCCTCCAGTCCGGGGGGCGGCTCGGTCACGAGCGCGCAGAGCACCATCCGGCCACGGGTGACGACCTGCTCGATGTCGACGACGTCGACGGAGTAGGCGGCGAGGGTGTCGAAGAGACCGGCGGTGATGCCCGGCCTGTCCTTGCCGAAGATCTTCACAAGGAGGGTGGGGACGTCGGCAGGGACGTCGGAAGACGAGGTCTGCGAAGCGCTCATGGTGGTTCCACCGTATCCGGCGGGCAGGGCATACCGCCCCCGAGGTCCGTCTGGCGGACAGCGAACACTGCATGTCGTGTGGACGGCGTGAACCTTACGTACCGGTACGGGCGGGGCGTCCGGCGCCCTGGCCGGTCACCTCCCGCCGCGTGGTTGCCGCGGGGGAGGCGGAGGAGGAGGCGGCGGCCCGTTCCCGTTCCTCGGCCCGGGCGACTGCCGGGGGCCACGCGGGGGCGGCCCGACCGGCCGTACGACGGTGGGGGCGCCGTAGACGTCGCCGGGGGCTGGGGGTCCGTCGTCCGGCGCTGCGTCGTCCTCGGCCCCGGAGGGCGGGTCCGCCCCGGGAGGCCGTGCCTCCTGCGGCTCTCGCAGCTCGTCGGGCACCCGGAGGTACGGATTGGTGCCCGGGTTCGGCGGCCGGTAGGGCGTGCCTGGGGCGTAGGGCCCGGCTTCCTCACCCCGGGCTCCGGGCTGCCTGCCGCCGGCGGCGTCTTCAGGTCGTCCTGCACCGGCGCCCGCGTCGTACCGCCCCACACCGCGGCCGGCACCCTCGTCGTGCGGCACTGGACCGGGGCCGGCCTCGGTTCGCCCCGGGCCACCCCAGGTCCGGGCCTGCCCGCCACCGGCGTTCTCTCCAGGCCGCCCCGCACCGTCCCCCGGCCAGGCCTGCCCGGCGCCCCCGTCGTACCGCGCCGGGCCCTGCCCGCCACCGGCGTCCTCTCCAGGCCGCCCCGCACCGCCCCCCGGCCGGCCCCGCCCGGCGCTCTCGCCCCACCCCGTCGGCCCCCGGCCACCCCCCGGCGCAGCCTGCCCGGCACCGGAGGCCCCGTACTCGGCATGCCGCCCCTCCGCCCCTGGCCCGCCCTCGCCCCCGGGCCGTCCGGCGCCAGGCAGGCCCGCTGTCCCACCGGCCAAGGGCAAACCCTGGCCAGGCATGCCCGCTGCCTCGCCGGCCAGGGCCAAGCCCTCTCCCCGGGCCGACGCCGTCGCCCGGCGCCCCGCCGCACCGCACCCCCACGCGAGCAACGCCCCCACGGCCCCGGCCACCGCGCCCCACACCGCGCCCAGCAGCAGCGCCGGGCCCAGGTGGCCGTGCAGTTCGATGCCCCCGCCGAAGGCGTCGAAGCCGAGCACGGACAGGGAGGCGGTCACGGAGACGTCCGTCAGCCAGGCCAGCAACGGCAGGGCGAGCGCCGTCGCGAGCCCCAGCCGCAACGCGCACCACCCCGCGAAACGCAGCGCGCGGGGCTTGTCCCCGACCGGCGTCCGTACGGCCGTCAACACACCGGCCAGCAGCATCATCAGCCCCGCCGCCACCGCCAGCAGCCACACCCGGCCGTCCAGCTCGGCCAGCCGGCCCAGCGTCACCGGCCGTTCGGACCCGGCACCGAGCAGGTCGTCCATCGGGTCCGGCAGGAAGCGGATCAGTTCGCCCGTGGCGCGTCCGTCCCACGGCACGAACAGGCCGAGCGGGATGCCCAGCCACACCCCGTTCGGTGCCCCGAGCAGCGCCGCGCCCGCGATGCGCTCGGGACGGTCGTCGCCGGTCGCCGCGTACGCCGCCGCTGCGAACCCCGCCGCCACCGCCACCAGCAGCACGGTCACCACCGCCGACACGGCCGGCCGCACGACGCGGTGCACGGCCTCCCAGCCCCGCGGCAGCGGCGTACGGCGTGAGGCCAGCAGTGCGATGAGGAGGATCCCGGCCGACCAGCCGAACCCGCCGAGCAGCGTCGGGGCGGTGTCGACCGTGAAGCCGACCGAGGCCTGCGCGTCGACCAGATCGCCGAGCCGGTCCGGCAGCAGCCCCCCGACGTCCCCGAGCCCCGGGATCTCGACGCCCCCGCTCCCGCCGGTCACGTCGTCGAGCCCCAGCGACCCGCCGTCGATGGTGATGACGTCGTGGCCCGCCCACGCCAGACCGCCCAGCATCGCCACGAACAACGCCACCACCGTGCCCGCCCGCGCGAGCAGTTCGGCCCGGGAGATCACAACTCCCGCCGCCCGCAAGGACCTCAGGAAGAACCACGACAGCAGCACCGCTCCGACCAGGCTCACCCCCAGTGGCGTGATCTCGATGGCCGTGTCCGCCTCCGCGCCCGTGAGGCCGAACGCCGACACCTCACCGGACGGCGTGACCGAACCACCCGCCCCGAGGGCAACCACCGCCGCGGTCATCGGCCCCAGAGAGCCCGCCGAGTCGGCCTCCAGCAGCCGCAGGCCCAGCGCAGCCGTCCCCGCCATCCCGATCAACGCCCAGCTCACGGCGGCCACGGCGGACATCAGCACGTCCCCCCACGGCACGCGCACGTCGTCCCTCGCCGTCCCGGCCCTTGCGGCAGCACCCATGGCAGACCCCCCGATCCGCTGCGCGGCAGGAACACCATGCATGTCCCCCTCGCGTCGAAATACCACTCTCCGGCCCGGTTTCAACCCCGTCAACGGAATCGGCTGATGCGTCCGAACGCGGTCTGCACAAGGCCCGACTTTCGGTCAGGGGGCCGCTCCTGAAATAGTTCCCCCCGATGTTCGACATCCCTAGACTCCCCATGTCGGGGGTAACTCGGGGGACAACTCAGTGGGGCTGGAGTGCCGGAACTCGTACTGGAATCAAACGGACGTACCTGGACGCTCGATCCGTCCAGGGCATACACCCTCGGACGTGATCCGCAGGGGGACGTCGTCTTCGACGACGCCAGGGTCTCCTGGCGTCACGCCACGGTCAGCTTCAACGGCCGCAGTTGGGTCATCGAGGATCACGGCAGCACCAACGGCACGTTCGTGCAGGGGCAGCGCATCCATCAGATGGAGCTCGGCCCCGGCTCGGCCGTCAACCTGGGCAACGCGACCGACGGCCCGCGCCTGAACCTCTCCGGCGCAGCGGCCTCCGTCGCCACGCCGCAGGCCCAGCCCCAGCAGCCGTACGCCGCGCAGGGCGCGAACCCGGCCTGGGGGCAGCAGGCCCCGGCCCAGCAGCCGCCGCAGCAGCAGGCTCCCCAGGCCGGCTGGCAGCAGCCGCAGCAGGCCGCGGCGCACATCCCGCAGCAGCAGGGTCCCGGTGGTGTCGCGGGGGCACCTCCGGTCTACGGCGACCGCAGCCCGACCACGTTCCACCAGTTCTCCCTCGGCCGCGTGATGCGCATCGGCCGTGCCCTGGAGAACGAACTGGTCGTCTCCGACCTGCAGGTCTCCCGGCACCACGCCGAGTTCCACGCCACGCCCGACGGCCGTATGGAGATCCGGGACCTCGGCTCCCACAACGGCACGTACGTCAACGGCCAGCCCATAGCCAAGGGCGGCTCCCAGCTGCTCGGCCCGAGCGACGTCGTCGGCGTCGGCCACTCGACGTTCCGTATCGTCGGCGACCGGCTCGAGGAGTTCGTCGACACCGGTGAGGTGTCCTTCTCCGCCCGCCACCTGACCGTGACGGTCGACGGCGGCAAGCAGATCCTCAAGGACGTCTCCTTCGGCGTCCCGGAGAAGTCGCTGATCGCGGTCATCGGCCCGTCCGGCTCCGGCAAGTCGACCCTGCTCAAGGCGCTCACCGGCTACCGGCCCGCCAACCAGGGCGAGGTGCTCTACGACAACCGCAACCTCTACAAGCAGTTCGCCGAGCTGCGCCAGCGCATCGGTCTGGTCCCGCAGGACGACATCCTGCACAAGGAGCTGACCGTCAAGAAGGCCCTCAAGTACGCGGCCAAGCTGCGCTTCCCGGCGGACACCACGGGCGCCGAGCGCGAGGCCCGCATCGACGAGGTGCTGCGCGAGCTCAAGCTCGACATCCACCGCGACAAGAAGGTCACGTCCCTCTCCGGCGGCCAGCGCAAGCGCGTCTCGGTCGCCTTGGAGCTGCTGACCAAGCCGTCGCTGATCTTCCTGGACGAGCCGACCTCGGGCCTCGACCCGGGCATGGACCGCGACGTCATGCAGCTGCTGCGCGGCCTCGCCGACGACGGCCGTACGGTCCTGGTCGTCACCCACTCGGTGGCCGAGCTGGCGATCTGCGACAAGCTGCTGGTGATGGCGCCGGGCGGCTCGGTCGCCTACTTCGGCCCGCCCGAGGAGGCGCTGAACTTCTTCGGCTACGACACCTGGGCCGATGTCTTCTCCGCCTTCGAGAACTACCGCGACTACGACTGGGCGGGCCGCTGGAAGGGCTCGCAGCACTACCAGATGTACGCCGCGGACATCGACGCCGTTGCGCCGCAGTCCGTACAGGTTCCGCAGATGCAGGCGATGAAGCCGCCGAAGCCACAGGGCTGGATGTCGCAGTTCGTCACGCTTGTCCGGCGCTATGTCTCGGTGATCGCCTCCGACAAGGGCTTCCTCGCCCTGATGGTGATCCTGCCGGCCGTGCTCGGCGCGGTCAGCCTGCTCATCGACGCCGACAAGGGCCTGCTGCCCAACCCGGCCAACGCGCAGACCGGCCGGATCATCCCGAACGGCACGGCCACCACGGTCCTGCTGATCCTCGCGGTCGGCGCCTGCTTCGCGGGCGCGGCGAACTCGGTCCGAGAGCTGATCAAGGAACGCGTCATCTACGAGCGGGAGCGCGCGACCGGCCTCTCGCGATCGGCGTACCTGATGTCCAAGGTGTTCGTGCTCGGCATGATCACCGTGCTCCAGGGCCTGCTGGTCGGCGTCATCGGCTTCTCCAGCCGTGAGATCCCCGAGGAGGGCCTGGTCCTCGGCAGCGCGACCCTCGTCGAGCTGTCCATCCCGATCATGGCGCTGGGCTTCACGTCGATGATGTTCGGCCTGATCATCTCCTCGCTGGTGAAGACCGCCGAGAAGACCATGCCGCTGCTGGTGATGTTCGCCATCATCCAGGTCGTCTTCACCGGCTGCCTGTTCGCGCTGCACGGCTCGATCGGCGTCAACCAGTTCTCGTTCCTGATGCCGTCGCGCTGGGCGGTCGCCGCCGCCGGTGCCACGCTGGACTTCAACAAGATCAGCCCGCCCGAGACGGCCGGTGACAACGACCCGCTGTGGGAGCACACGGTCGGGGCCTGGGCCATGGACATGGGCGCGCTCCTCGTCCTCGGCGTGATCTGCGGCTTCTTCGTGGCCCGCTTCCTGCGCCGCCACGAGCCCGAGGTCATGCGCAAGTAGCCGGCGCCGACGACGCCCGAAGGGCGGCACCCCGTCAGGAGGGTGCCGCCCTTCGGCGTTCGTACAGCGAGCAGAGTCCCGCGCCGGCCTCAGTACGCGCTGTCGACGTTGTCCATCGAGCCGTACTTGTCGGCCGCGTAGTTGCAGGCGGCGGTGATGTTGGCTACCGGGTCGTAGATGTCCCAGGAGGTGCCGGGGACGTGCCAGTGCTTGAAGGTCGGCGGGATGACCTGCAGCAGGCCCTTCGACGGGATGCCGTTGATGGCGTTGATGTCCCAGTTGTTGATCGCCCGCGGGTTACCCGAGGACTCACGGATGATGTTGCGCTTGATGCCGTCGTAGGAGCCCGGGATCCCGTGCTTCTTCATGACGTCGAGCGACTCGCGGATCCAGCCGTCGAGGTTGTTCGGGTAGGTCTTCTTGGCGGCCTTCTTGGCCTCGGCGCGCTTGGCGGCGCGGCTCGCGGCTTCCTTCGCCTCGCGCGCGGCCTCGGCCTTCTTCTTCGCGGCCTCGGCGGCGGCCTTCTTCTTGGCGGCGGCCGCGGCGTCGGCCTTCTTCTTCGCCGCGATCTGCTCGGCCTTCAGGCTGGCGCCGGCCATCTGGTCCGTGACGCTCGCCTTGACGTCCTTGATCTGCTGGGTGCTGTACGCCACCGCAGCCGGCTGAGCGGCCTCGGTCGTGGTCTTGGTCGAGGCACCGCTCGGCACTGCGGAGAACCCGATGGCGGCGGCGCCGAGGGTGGCGACACCCGCCATGGCGATCTTGTGGTGACGGGTCAGGCTACGACTCTGAACACGGCTGAAGATGTTCTTGGGCATGCTGCTGTGGACCTCTTCGAATAGCGCGGGAGTCGCTCGGCGTCCGGCGTTGGACTCGGTGTGTTTCCGACACGAACGCCGCGGAGGTGAACCCACGGCGCTGAGCGACGTCAGCAATTCTTAGCGGCCGCAAAATGGCGTGGCAAAGGTGTGACGTACGAAGGAAGATAGTGGATCAGGGAGGGGCAAATCGGGGCAGACTAGACGATCTGCGCCGCTCAAAAGGTGGGGCTTTGTCTCCTACGCACTTTCGTACGTGACGTGCGCCCTATGCGCGGGCTCACACCGGGCGGCATGCGTTCTCACCGCCCGTTGCACAAGCGATGCTGTCTGTGAGGGGTTTTCAGGGCAGTACGAGGTGCACGTCCCCGAACTCGTGCCACTGGTACCGGTGCTGGAGCGCGGCCGTGTACGCCCGCTCGACCGCCACCCGCCCCGCGACCGCCTCCAGCATCAGCAGATGCGAGGCCTCAGGCTCGTGCAGCCCGGTCAGCAGCCCGTCCACCACCCGCACGCCCCGCTCCGGCGTGACGACGAGATCGGTCCACCCGGCACGCGCGCGTACGGCCCCGTCGGTGCCCACCGCCGACTCCACGGCCCGCACCGCCGTCGTCCCGACCGCCACGACCCGGCCCCCACCGGCCTTCGCCGCGTTGATCAGCCGCGCGGACGCCCCGGGCACCGCGAAGCGCTCCGGGTACGGCGGCTCGTGCGCCTCCGCCGAGGCCACCCCCGTGTGCAGTGTGACCGGCGCGAACTGCACCCCCCGGCTCACCAGCTCCGCCACCAGGCGAGCTGTGAAGGGCCGGGCGGCGCTCGGCATCTCCGCGCTGCCGGCCCCGTCCGCCGACGGCAGCGCGAACACCGTCTGGTAGACGGACAGCGGCTGGTCCCGCTCCGTGTAGGCGTAGCGAATGGGCCGCCCGTACTCCCGCAGGAGCTCCGGCACCCCGCCCCCGGACACCTGCCCCCACCACAGCCGCGCTCCGTGCCGGTTCAGCGGCTCCTCCAGCACGAGCCGTACGCCCCCGGGCAGACGCACCGCCCTTCCCGCGGGCCCGCCCGCACGCGCGCGCGTGGTGCCCCGCCCGTCGGGCTCCCGCAGCTCCACCGCCCAGCGGCCGTCGTCTCCGGGGGTGGAGAAGTGCACCACCACGCGCGCGTGCCCGGTCCAGCCGTCCACGGCCGCCGCCAGCGTGGCCGAGGTGTTGACCACGAGCAGGTCCCCGGCCCGCAAGAGCAAGGGCAGCTCCGTGAACGCGTGGTGCGCCACCTCGGCACCCCGCGACACCAGCATCCGCACGGCATCCCGCTCCAGCCCCGGCCCCCGCTGCTCGATGGGAACCCGGGCCGACAGCTCCTCCGGCACGCGCACGGCCAACGTCATCGGGGCCCGTCCAGCAAGGCCGGGGCACCGTACCGCCCGCTCGCCGGACGCTCGTCCAGCAGCCGCAGAAACCCCGGCACCACGGCCGAGGGCTCCGGCCGCGGCTCCCGGTCGTCCGGAACGGCCGCCGCGTACAGGTCCGTGGCCATGTCCCCGGGATCCACCGCCCACACCCGCAGCCCCGGCTCCTCCACGGCGAGCACGGCCACCAGATGATCAAGTGCCGCCTTGGAGGCCCCGTAACCGCCCCAGGTCGCGTACGCCTCGGCGGCCGCGTCCGAGCTGACGGCGACGACCGTGCCCGCCTTCGAGGCCCGCAGCAGCGGCAGCGTGCCCTGGACCAAGGCCAGCCCCGCCACCAGGTTCACCTCCAGCGCCCGGCGCAGCCCCTCCAGGGACAGTTCCTCCAGTCTGACCAGCGGCTCGGCGCCCAGCGCGCTCGCGTTGTGCACCAGCAGGTCGACGCCGCCCAGCCGCCGGGCCGCCGACACCAGCTCGGCCCGGTGCGCGGCGTCCGTGACGTCCCCCGGCAGGGCGGAGACCCGCGTCCCGTGCGCGGAGACGACCCCGGCCGTGTCCGCCAGCGCCCGCGCGCCCCTGGCGTCGAGCACCAGGTCCCAGCCGCGCCCGGCCAGGGCCTCGGCCAGCGCCCGCCCCAGGCCCTTCGACGCCCCGGTGATGATCGCAACCGGCATGATCCGCTCCCTCGTCGTGACCGCGTGGCCCCACTGCCGTGGCCACACCGTAGGAACGGCGCCACCCCGCCCGCCTCGGACGCGGGCCCCGGTCCGCCGGGTCCTTTCGCCCTAGGCCACGGGCCCGGCGGCCCCGGTCCCGCACCCGGCATCCGGCCGTCTCAGCCCTGCGACCTAGGCCCACCGGACCGGGCACCCGCCGCCACCGGTCCGATCCGCGCTGTCACAGCCCGCCGGTACCGTGAGGACATGAGTCACGGTCCCCGGTCCGGCCTCGCCGCGGTGAGCTCCGCATTGCTGGCCATGAGCAGGCATCTCGAGGTGCGCGACGTCCTCAAGACGATCGTCGCCTCGGCCCGCGAGCTGCTCGACGCGCAGTACGCCGCGCTCGGCGTGCCGGACGACCACGGGGGCTTCGCCCAGTTCGTGGTCGACGGCGTCAGCGAGGAACAGTGGAAGGCCATCGGCCCCCTCCCGCGCCAGCACGGCATCCTCGCCGCGATGCTGCACGAGGCCAGGGCCGAGCGCCTCGCCGACGTCCGCAAGGACCCCCGCTTCGAGGGCTGGCCGAAGGCCCACCCGGACCTGGTCGACTTCCTGGGCCTGCCGATCCGCGACGGCGACGAGGTCATCGGCGCGCTCTTCCTCGCGAACAAGAACTGCGAGAAACCCGAAGGCGGCTGCGGCTTCACGGCGGACGACGAGGAACTGCTCGGCATCCTCGCCCAGCACGCCGCGATCGCCCTCACCAACGCCCGCCTCTACGAGCGCAGCCGTGAACTCACCATCGCCGAGGAACGCTCCCGCCTCGCCCACGAACTGCACGACGCGGTCAGCCAGAAGCTGTTCTCCCTGCGGCTGACCGCCCAGGCCGCGGCCCGCCTGGTGGACCGCGACCCCTCCCGCGCCAAGGGTGAACTCCAGCAGGTGGCCGTCCTCGCCGCCGAGGCCGCCGACGAACTGCGCGCGGCGGTCGTCGAGTTGCGCCCCGCCGCCCTCGACGAGGACGGCCTCGTGGCGACCCTCCGGACACAGATCCAGGTCCTCGACCGGGCCCACAGCGCCCGCGTCACCTTCGCCGGCCACGGCGTGAAGGCCCTGCCCGCCTCCCAGGAGGAAGCCCTCCTGCGCGTCGCCCAGGAAGCCCTGCACAACGCCCTGCGCCACTCCGGCGCCGACCACGTCGATGTGACCCTGGACCGCCGCGGCGGCGGAGCCGTCCTGCGGATCACGGACGACGGCAGCGGCTTCGACCCGCAGGCGGTGCGTCGCGCGGGACGCCATCTCGGCCTGGTCTCCATGCGGGACCGGGCGAGCGGCGCCGGCGGCACGCTGACCGTGGAATCGGTGCCCGGCAAGGGCACCGTCATCGAGATGGAGGTTCCCGGTGGCTGACGCGATCAAGGTCCTGCTCGTCGACGACCACCAGGTCGTCCGCCGGGGCCTGCGCACCTTCCTCGAAGTGCAGGACGACATCGAGGTCGTCGGCGAGGCGGCGGACGGCGCCGAAGGAGTCGACCGCGCCGAGGAGCTGAAGCCCGACGTCATCCTCATGGACGTCAAGATGCCGGGCATGGACGGTGTCGACGCCCTGCGCAGACTCCGCGAGCTGGCCAACCCCGCGCGCGTGCTGGTCGTCACCAGCTTCACCGAGCAGCGCACGGTGGTCCCGGCCCTGCGCGCCGGCGCCGCCGGGTACGTCTACAAGGACGTCGACCCCGACGCCCTCGCCGGGGCCATCCGCTCGGTGCACGCCGGGCACATCCTCCTCCAGCCGGAGGTCGCCGGTGCCCTGCTGGCGCAGGAGGAGTCCAACACGGGGACGGGCAGGGCCGGTTCGCTCACCGAGCGGGAGCGCGAGGTGCTCGGGCTGATAGCGGACGGCCGCTCCAACCGGGAGATCGCTCGCGCGCTCGTCCTCTCCGAGAAGACCGTCAAGACCCACGTCTCGAACATCCTGATGAAGCTCGACCTGGCCGACCGAACGCAGGCCGCCCTGTGGGCCGTTCGTCATGGCGTGACCGGCTGACGGGCTTCCCCCACGGCAGCACGGAAGGTTGCGTTCCGGGCTGAGATTCATACTGTCGTGGGAACGTCCCTCGGATGGCGCAACCTCGATGGATCTCCGCCGTTCTCCAGTGCGTGCTGCGGCGCCTGCCGCGGCAAACGCAAGGAGGGCTCAGAAGTGAAGAACCTGAAGAAGGCAGCGGCCGTGACGATGGTGACGGGTGGCCTGCTGGCCGCCGGCGCGGGCATGGCCTCCGCCACCAGCGCGCACGCCGACGGCCAGGCCGTGGGCTCCCCGGGCGTCGGCTCGGGCAACGTCGTCCAGGCCCCGGTGCACGTCCCGGTCAACGTGTCCGGCAACAGCGTGAACGTCGTGGGCATCCTGAACCCGGCCTTCGGCAACCTCGCCGTCAACCACTGACGCTCCACCTCCGTCTCCGAGCCGGAAGTGACACCGGCCTCCCGGTCCTGCCCGGGAGGCCGGTCCGGCATGTGTGCCGTGCAGTGCCGTGCGATCCAGCCCGTCCGGCGCTTGAGGGCGAGGCCGTTCAGGCCGACGGGGGTCTGGGGGCGAAGCCCCCAGGTGCTCGTGCCGACGCCGACTACCGGGAACCGACAGTCACCGCACCCCCCGCTCCCGCTCCTCCACAACGGAGTTGTACGCCGCGACCTGCGCCCGCCGAGCCGTCCGCTCCACCGGCCGCAACGCCTCCCGCCGCGCGGCGATCTCCGACGAACTCACCGCGCCCCCGTGCCCGCGCTCCGTCGCCACGGCGATCAGCGTCCCCACCCGCTGCGCCAGCTCCAGCACCCGCACGGCCCGCGGCGGATACCCCGGCGCCAGCACCTCCCGCCCCCGCTCGGCCCGCGCCCGGTAGGCATCGATCGCCGCCTCCGCCACCGGCCCCGTCCCGGCCACATCCAGCCGCGTCAGCACCTCCGTGGCCTCCCGCAGGGCCTCCGCCAGCTCCCGCTCCGCCTCGCTCAGCGACGGCACATCAGCGGGCGGCGCCTCCCGCACGGGCAGCACATGCCACACCACCTCGACCTGCACACCCTCGGGCCCGGCCTCGTACACGTCCGGCACCAGCCCGTAAGCGGCCCCGTGACAGACCACCGCCTCCTCGGCCTCCAGCGCACGCGCGTTGAACTCCGGCGGCCCGCTCAGCCCCAGGGGATGCCCCGGCGCGGGCAGTGCCACCCGCAGCCCGGTCACCCCGAGCGTCCGCAACCGCCCGAGCGCGAGCGTCAGCCCGACCTGCCCCGACTCACCCGGCAACCCCTCCACCCGATGCACCGCGTCCGCGCCGACGACGGCCAGAACGGCGTCGTCCGGCGAGACAAGTCCGGCCAAAAGGGCATTTCCCCAAGCTGCGAGACGTCCAGCACGTGGTTCCGAGAGCATGTCTCCACCCTAGGACCCTCCAAGGACCGGACCGAGGGAATGCCCCGGCCGGGCGGTGGCGTAGATTTCATGGAGGGCTGCGCCCACCGGCGCGGCGGACCGAGCCACAGGCTTACGCGACAGCCGAGACCGGCCACACTGCAAGGGGAGACAACGCGCTCATGAGCGATGTTCTGGAGCTTCAGGACGTATCCGTGGTCCGTGAGGGCCGGGCTCTGGTGGACCAGGTCTCCTGGTCGGTCAAGGAGGGCGAGCGCTGGGTCATCCTCGGCCCGAACGGCGCCGGCAAGACCACCCTCCTGAACCTCGCTTCCACCTACCTCTTCCCCAGCTCGGGCACCGCCGCCATCCTCGGCGAGACCCTCGGCCGCCCCGGCACCGACGTCTTCGAGCTGCGCCCCCGCATCGGCATGGCCGGCATCGCCATGACCGAGAAGCTCCCCAAGCGCCAGACGGTCCTGGAGACGGTCCTGACCGCCGCGTACGGCATGACCGCCACCTGGCACGAGGACTACGAGGACATCGACGAGCAGCGCGCCCGCGCCTTCCTCGACCGCCTCGGCATGAGCGAATACCTGGACCGCAGGTTCGGCACGCTCTCCGAGGGCGAGCGCAAGCGCACCCTGATCGCCCGCGCCCTGATGACCGACCCCGAGCTGCTCCTCCTCGACGAGCCCGCCGCCGGCCTCGACCTCGGCGGCCGCGAGGACCTCGTCCGCCGCCTCGGCCGTCTCGCCCTCGACCCGATCGCCCCCTCGATGCTCATGGTCACCCACCACGTCGAGGAGATCCCCCCGGGCTTCACCCACGTCCTCATGATCCGCCAGGGCAAGGTCCTCGCCGCCGGCCCGCTGGAGCTCGAACTCACCTCCCGCAACCTCTCCCTGTGCTTCGGCCTCCCGCTCGTGGTCGAACAGTCGGGCGAGCGCTGGACCGCGCAGGGCCTCCCGCTCTCCTGATCCTCCCCGCCGCCTCTCAAATCCCAGGGTAAGAACGGGATTTCACACCACGGGCGCCCTGTCGGCGACAGGGCCCGCGGACCTACCATGACCATGTGGAAATCGACGCATGGCTGTGGTGGCTGATCGGCGCGGCAGCGCTCGGCATCGCGCTCGTGGTCACCGCGATGCCCGAACTCGGCATGCTGGCGGTGGGCGCCGTCGCCGCGGCGGTCGTCACCGGCGTCTTCGGCGGCGGAGCCGTCGCCCAGGTCGTGGTCTTCGCCGTCATCTCGGCCGCGGGCATCGCCGTCGTACGGCCCATCGCGAACCGGCACCGTGCTCAACGGCCCCAGTTCGCCTCCGGGGTGGAGGCGTTGAAGGGCAGACGAGCCGTCGTCCTGGAACGCGTCGACGCCTCCGGAGGCCGCATCAAGCTGGCCGGAGAGGTCTGGTCGGCCCGCGCCCTCGACACCGACCGCGCCTACGAATCAGGCGAGGAAGTGGATGTCGTGGACATCGAGGGAGCCACCGCGATCGTGATGTGACCTCGCAGGACGTAACTGGAGTGAACTCCTCGCCAGCTACGCGACGGTCTGTCAGACTCGACCAGCAAGATCTTCGACAACCATAAGATCTGCCGAAGACGCCGAGGCGGAGAAGGGTACGGGGAACGACGATGGAACCGGTCATCATCGTCCTGATCATTCTGGTGGTGTTGGTCTTCATCGCCCTGATCAAGACGATCCAAGTCATCCCACAGGCCAGCGCGGCCATCGTCGAGCGCTTCGGCCGCTACACGCGGACACTCAACGCGGGCCTCAACATCGTCGTCCCGTTCATCGACACCATCCGCAACCGCATCGACCTGCGTGAACAGGTCGTGCCCTTCCCGCCGCAGCCGGTGATCACCCAGGACAACCTGGTCGTCAACATCGACACCGTCATCTACTACCAGGTGACCGACGCCCGCGCCGCGACCTACGAAGTCGCCAGCTACATCCAGGCGATCGAGCAGCTCACCGTCACCACGCTCCGCAACATCATCGGCGGCATGGACCTGGAGCGGACCCTCACCTCCCGCGAGGAGATCAACGCGGCCCTGCGCGGCGTCCTCGACGAGGCCACCGGCAAGTGGGGCATCCGCGTCAACCGCGTCGAACTCAAGGCGATCGAACCGCCCACCTCCATCCAGGACTCGATGGAGAAGCAGATGCGCGCCGACCGCGACAAGCGCGCCGCGATCCTTCAGGCCGAAGGTGTCCGGCAGTCGGAGATCCTGCGCGCCGAAGGTGAGAAGCAGTCCCAGATCCTGCGCGCCGAGGGTGAGGCCAAGGCCGCCGCCCTGCGCGCGGAAGGCGAGGCCCAGGCCGTCCGCACGGTCTTCGAGGCCATCCACGCCGGCGACCCGGACCAGAAGCTCCTCTCCTACCAGTACCTCCAGATGCTCCCCAAGATCGCCGAGGGCGACGCCAACAAGCTCTGGATCGTCCCCAGCGAAATCGGCGACGCCCTCAAGGGCCTCTCCGGCGCCATGGGCAACTTCGGCGGCCTCGGCGGCGGTTCCGGCGGCAACGGAGGCGCGCCCCAGGCCGGCGTCCCCGCCCAGGAGCGCCGCGAGAAGCCGCCCATCGACTGACAGCGTCCACAACGCGAGTTCCCCGCGCCCACCGTCTCTTCGGGGGCGCGGGGAACTGCGCGAACAACCACGGCGAACCCGCAGCCGACGAACCACGCAAGGCCCGACGGCGCCTGGTCACGCAGCGTCCAGTGCCAGCCAATCCGGCAGTGCCGCGAAGTCCTCCTGCCCCAGCGCCAGCAGCATCGCATCCGCCGGAGTCGGCTCGAACGGCTGCCGCAGCAGCGGCATCGCCGCCTCCTCCGGAGTCCGGTTGGCCTTACGGTGATTGTCCTGCGCGCACGAGGCCACCGTGTTCAGCCACGTGTCCTGACCCCCCTGCGACCGCGGCACCACGTGGTCCACGGTCGTCGCCCGCCTCCCGCAGTACGCGCACCGGTGCCGGTCCCTGATCAGTACACCCCGCCTCGACCACGGCGCTCGTCTTCGGAACGGCACCCGTACGTACTGGCAGAGCCTGATCACGCGAGGCGCCGGTATGTCGACCGCGGCTCCCCGCATCCGCAGTTCGGGGTGGGCCTGCTCGACGACGGCCTTGTCCTGAAGCACCAGAACGACGGCTCGATTCAACGTCACCGTCGACAGCGGCTCGAAGCTCGCGTTCAGTACCAGCGTGTCCCGCATAACCAGCCCACCTCCCGTGTGCACCGGCCCACCCCCTGGCGGGCTGGGATCAACTCTGGCCGGGCACGCCGAGATGGACAACGCAATATCTGCTGCTCCTACGGGGGGTGACCCCCGCGACCCCCGGCAACAAAAATGCCCGCTCCTGATCAATTCCAAGACCAGGAGCGGGCAAACGTTCCGTGAACGCCGGGATCGGCAGGCGGCTTCCTCAGCCCTCGGCGGGCACCTCGTACTCACCGATCAGCTGGGCCCGCCCGATCGTGTGGAACCTCAGGTTGAAGCCGACGACGGCGGGCGACGCGTCCGCGTCCGGACCGAGCTTCTCCTGATCCACGGCGTACACCGTGAACACGTACCGGTGCGGCCCGTCCCCGGGCGGCGGCGCGGCCCCGCCGAACTCCTTGCCGCCGTAGTCGTTACGAGCGTGGACCGCACCCTCCGGCAGCCCCTCGAACTTGCCGCTGCCCGCACCGGCCGGCAGCTCGGTCACCGACGCCGGGATGTCGAACAGCACCCAGTGCCAGAACCCACTGCCCGTCGGAGCGTCGGGGTCGAAGCAGGTCACGGCGAAGCTCTTGGTCTCGGACGGGAAGCCCTCCCACCGCAGCTGCGGCGAGGTGTCGCCGGCCGCTTGGACCTGAGCGTCCTTGAGCGTCGCACCTTCCTCGACGTCCGCGCTCGTCACCGTGAACGACGCGACGGGCGGATGGAAGTCGTGGGGGAGCGGCCGCCGCTTGAGCTCGGTCACCTCGGTACCTCCTGATCGTTTCTTGCGGTCGCCCCCGAGCCTAGAACCAGTTGCGCTTGCTGCCGACCTCGGACAGCCACTGGTTGAGGTAGGCGGTCCAGTCGGTCCCCTGGTAGTCGTTCAGACCCACCTGGAACGACCGGAAGGTGTCACTGCCCTCGCTGAACAGCCCGGGCCTCTTGTCCATCTCCAGCACGACGTCCATCGTGTGCTGGTCG
Source organism: Streptomyces paradoxus (assembly GCF_014202475.1). Lineage (GTDB taxonomy): Bacteria > Actinomycetota > Actinomycetes > Streptomycetales > Streptomycetaceae > Streptomyces > Streptomyces paradoxus. Next base: position 1,751 of record NZ_JACHGV010000025.1, on the reverse strand, counting down.
GCCACGAAGCTCAGCTCGACCTGGTTCAGCCCGCGGTACTGCTGCGGCGGGTAGAACTCGATCTCCTGGTAGAACGGCAGCTTCTGCCGCGTACCCCGGATCACACCGCGCTCCATATCCGCGTTCTTGAACCGGAAGCCCAGCTGGATGAACGCGTCGAGGATCGCCTTCTGCGCCGGCAGCGGGTGCACGTTGACCGGGTCCAGGTCACCGGAGTCCACCGCACGGGCGATCTCCAGCTCGGTCGACACCCCGATGTTCATGCCGCGCAGCGGCTGGCCGTCGATCATCGTGATCGGCGTCTCCCACGGGATCTCCAGACCGAACTGCACCGCGTGCACGGCGTTCGCCTGCAGCTCGAACGCCCCGCCCAGCCGAGACTTCGTGAACTCGATGTCCTGCTTGTACTCCTGGTCGCCGCTCTCCACCTCGACCTTGGCCTGCAGCCCGACCGAGAGCCCCTCGATCTGCTGGTTGACGGACCCGCCCTGGATCCGCACCTCACCCTGGACGACACCGCCCGGCACGACGTTGACCTCGTGCAGCACCGTCTCGACCGAAGCCCCGCCGGCCCCCAGGCTCGCGAGCAGCTTCTTGAACGCCATGACTCTCCCTCTCGCCCACTACGGGTGGATCCTTGATCCCTACATACGCGATCCGGCCGTGGCCGGTTCCATGCCCCACCCTGGCAAGGCCGGTGCCCGACGGCCACCCCGCGACACCATGCGTCTCCAGTACCCTCGGACGGCATGATCGCGACCCCCGACCGTACGCCCCTGTCCAGGGAGTTCTTCGACCGGCCCGTCCTCGATGTCGCCCCCGACCTCCTGGGCCGCATCCTGGTACGCAGCACCCCGGACGGTCCGATCGCCCTCCGCCTCACCGAGGTCGAGGCCTACGACGGTGCCGACGACCCCGGCTCCCACGCCTACCGCGGCCGTACGGCCCGCAACGACGTGATGTTCGGTCCGCCCGGTCACGTGTACGTCTACTTCACCTACGGCATGTGGTTCTGCATGAACCTGGTCTGCGGCCCCGAGGGCAAGGCGAGCGCGGTCCTCCTCCGTGCCGGCGAGATCATCGAGGGCGCCGAACTGGCCCGCACCCGTCGACTCTCGGCCCGAAACGACAAGGAACTGGCCAAGGGCCCGGCCCGCCTGGCCACGGCCCTCAACGTGGACCGCTCCCTCGACGGCACGGACGCCTGCACCGCAGAGGACACCCCGCTCCGCATGCTGACGGGCACTCCCGTCCCCTCCGACCAGGTACTCAACGGCCCCCGCACCGGTGTGGGCGGCGACGGCGCCGTGCACCCATGGCGCTACTGGGTCGCCAACGACCCCACGGTGAGCCCCTATCGGGCCCATGTCCCGAGGCGCCGCCGAAGTTGACGCGTCCTGCCGGGGTGCGTAATGTAGTCCGAGCCGCTGAACCGGGTACGGCAATCGCCAGCAGCCGGAAGCGACAAAACCACTACCTAGCGACTCCCCTCAGCAGGGGCGAATTCGGCGTGCCTGCATGCCTGAATTCGGCGCCGACGGACTCGATTATGAGTTGGACGGGGAATCGGCTAACGTAGTGAATGTCGAAAGGCCGACAGGCGAAAGCCCAGGCCGGACGACAAATCCCGCCGACAGGGAATCGGATCGAAAAGGGTCTGATAGAGTCGGAAACGCAAGACCGAAGGGAAGCGCCCGGAGGAAAGCCCGAGAGGGTGAGTACAAAGGAAGCGACCGTTCCTTGAGAACTCA
>NZ_JACHGV010000024.1 GCF_014202475.1 Streptomyces paradoxus | reverse complement strand
CATGAGGGTGATCGCGGCCCAGGCGTTCGCTGGACTCGATGCCTTTACGGGACCTTTACGGGCGATGTGGACGCCGATGCGTTTGCCGCGTCGGGTCGGCGTGGCGCGGGCAGAGCCAGCCAGGCGCAGCCGCTTTCCAGGACGCAGACGATGGCCGCGAACACCACCTCATCAGGGGGGTCCTGCGTCCCGCAGCCCTGCGGACGCACCCGCGACGGCGGTAACAGTGGGCGGACGAGATTCCACAGACTGTCCGGGGTGATCCACCCCCAGTCGTTGCTCCCCATGCCCGGTCAACGCCCAACTCGCCACATAGGACACAGTCTTAGTGGTGAGCTTGTACCCCAGCATCAGGGTGTCGCTGCCGGGTGTCTTCTTCCCGAGAGCTGCCAGGTCCCCTCCTTTATGGAGAGCAGTGTCACTGGAGCCGGTCCCGTCCACGGTCCGAGGCCCTGTTCGCACGCCGACGATGCGACGCATTCGCCGTCGATCTCAATGGTGAAGCCGGCGATGAGGGCTCCGGTGACGGCCTGCACCCGCAGGAAGAAGTCCTCGTTGAAGTGCGTATCGGTCGTCTTGGTGTTGACTTCCTGCTTGACGGTGAAATAAATGCAGCGCCGTCGTCATGCGGTTCCCCACCCGCTCTGCTGCCGGTTCCGCCGCCGGCTTGTCCGCTCGTCTCGCCATCGGCCGACGGGCCCCAGCTGCCGCAGCAGCCGGTTCGCCAGCTCGCGGGTAGGCGCGGGAACCGGCTGCGGCCGCCGCGTATCCAGCACGTCGGCAAGTCCCTTCTCCGCCCGGCGTGGCCCGGCCATCATCAGCATCCCCTCGGCGCGGGCCAGCAACTCCGTCCGACCGTCAAGCGCCAGGTCGAGCAGCCCGAGCGCCTCGTCCACCCGGCCCCACCCACTCTCCGGCAGCTCCCACACCGCCACGCTCTTGAGCAGAGCGATGAGGCGTTCCTCGCCCTTGGCGCTCCTTCCACGCGGGGCAGAAAGGTTACCCATCCGCGGCTCCCACCACCGGCAGGTCAAAGCGTGCTCCGCCATTTCCACAACTACCGCACACCGGGCACCGAGTTGCCGTAAGGTCACCTGATCGTTACTCAGAGCGATGTGGGGGTGTGATGGCTCGGGTCGTGGGGGTGCACGGCATCGGCCAGCAACTGGCCAGTGCGGAGTCGCTTCGCAAGGCGTGGCTGCCGGCCCTGCGGGAGGGGCTGGCGTCGTCCGGCGCCCGCTTGCCGCAGGGCGAGGAGGACGTCGATGTCCAGGTGGCGTTCTACGGTGACGTGTTCCGGCGGGCCGGACAGACGCTGGCGGCCGGGGATCCGATGCCGGCAGTCGGTGACGTGCGTCCCGGCCTGGAGGAGGAGTTGCTGCGCGCCTGGTGGGAGGAAGCGGCGCGGGTGGACCAGGGGGTTGTGCCGCCGGGCGCCGACACTCTGGCACGGGTTCCGGGGACGGTCCAGGCCGGGCTGCGGGCCCTGTCGCGGTCGCGGTTCTTCTCCGGGCTGACGATGCGTTCACTGGTCAGCGATCTCAGACAGGTCAGCCGCTACTTCACCGATCGATCCGTGCGGGCGGAAGCCGTGAAGCGGGTGCGGACGGCCGTTGGACCGGACACACGGGTGGTGGTGGCGCACTCGCTGGGCTCGGTGGTGGCCTACGAGGCGCTGTGCGCTTCCTCCGGGCACGGGGTGCGGACGCTGGTCACCCTTGGGTCCCCGCTCGGCATCCGGAACCTGATTTTCGATCGGTTGCTGCCCGAGCCGGGGGCGTGGCCCGGCGGTACGGGCCTGAACTGGACGAACATCGCCGACGCGGGAGACGTCGTGGCGCTGGTGAAGGATCTGCGTCCGGCATTCGGCGAGCAGCTGGTATGCCGGGACGTGCACAACGGCTCGCACGCCCACGACGCCCTGCGTTATCTGGCGAGTGAGAAGACCGGCGGCGCCGTCGCCCGGGGACTCGATGTCCGCTGACCCTGGCCTCTCCCCCGCCCCGAACGGCGCAGCGGGACGTCGTTTCCTGATCGCCAGTGCCGTTACCCGTTACCCCAAGGCGCCATGGTGGGACACGCCCGGCCTTGTCGAGGCCCGCGACCAGGTCATCCGCCTGTTCACCCGCGAGTTCGGCTACGAGCACGTCAACGACCTCGGCCTGGACCCGGTCAAGGCGCAGCTAACGCAGCGTCTGCGCGCTTTCGCCCGCGCCCCGGAGCGCCGCCCCGACGACCTGGTCGCCCTCTACCTCGCCGGCCATGGTCACGTGCTGGAGGAAGACCGTGACCACGTCCTGCTGACGTCCGACGCTGACCCCGAGGACCGCGACGACGCCCTGCTCACCGCCGACCTGGTGCGCAGTGTTCTGCGGGGCACCGGGATCCGGCGGCTGCTTCTGCTGCTGGACACCTGTTACGCGGGACAGGGCGGAAACGAACTGGCCAGCGCGGCTCTGTCACAAGTCGCCCGGAAGTGGCAGTCCGGCACGGACTGTGCGTTGGTCATCATGAGCTCCGCCCAGCCGGACGAGGAGGCCCAGGTGGGGGCGTTCCCCCACCTGCTGGCCGAGGCCGTCGGCGAGCTCGCTACCGCCGGGCACGCTCCTCCCGCGCTCGCGCTGGACGCCGTGGTCGCCGCGATGAACGCCCACCCCGACCGCCCCGGCTTCCAGAAGATCACCCTCAACCAGGTCGGTCTGACCGGCAAGGTGCCCTCGTTCCTGCCCAACCCGCGCCACAACCCGGACCTGGCGGGCGTCGACCTGGCGATCGGTCAGGCGGTGAAGTGGCGCGCGCAGGCCGATCAGCGGGAGACGGAGTTCACCAGCCGTCTGCTGCCGAAGGCCATGGGCGCTCACGACGTCGACGGCCGGTCCGGCGCCTGGTACTTCTCCGGCCGCCATCGGGCACTGACGGACCTCACCGGCTGGCTCCGTCCCGATGCGACAGCCGCTCAGGCCGTGCCGACCGCCCTGGCCGTCACCGGCGGTCCCGGCTCCGGCAAGAGCGCCGTTCTGGGCCTGGTTACCGCGCTCACCCACCCTTGGCACCGCCCCACCGTCCCGCTGCACGCCCTCGATCTGCCGCCGGCCGCAGTCCCCCCGGTCGGTGCGGTGGACGTCACCATCTACGCCCACCAGCTCACCGACGAGCAGGTTCTCAGCGGCATGGCCGCCGCCGCTCGCCACCAGGTCACCACCCCGGGCGAGTTCCTGACCGCGCTGGAGGGCCGGGATCGGCCGCTCACCGTGATCATCGACGCGGTCGACGAGGCCATGACCCCGGACTCGCTCGTGCACCACCTGCTGCGGCCCTTCATCGATCACGCCGGCGGTCGACTGCGCCTGCTGCTCGGTGTGCGTCCTCATCTCCTGGACGGTCTGGGCATCGACCGGCGCGCCGTCATCGACCTGGACGCGGAATCGTACGCGGACCTGCCTGCCCTCACCCACTACGTCGTGCGGGGCCTGCTGCAGACCACCGAGCACAGTCCCTTCCGAGCCATCGCTCCGGAGCGCACCCGTGCCGTCGCCGAGGCCGTGGCCCAGGCCGCGGCTCCTTCGTTCCTCGTCGCCAGGATCACCGCCACCACGCTCGCCGGCGCCGACGCCGTCCCCGACCCGGCGGACACCGCCTGGCGTTCGGGCCTACCCCGGTTGCCCGGCGACGCCATGCGCCAAGACCTGCGTGCCCGCCTCGGCCGGGACGCCGACCGGGCCTGTGACCTGCTGCGCCCACTGGCCTGGGCTCAAGGACAGGGGCTGCCGTGGGAGGACGTCTGGGCTCCGCTTGCCGGAGCCCTTTCCGGCCGGCCGTACTCCAATGACGACCTGCACTGGCTGATCCGGACCGTCGGCTCGTACATCGTGGAGGTCGACGACGCGGGCCGTTCGGCGTACCGCCTGTACCACCAGGCCCTAGCCGAACACCTCCGTGAGGTGGGTGAGCACCCCGCGGACAGCGGCCCGGCCGCGGTGCACGACGCGTTCGTCACCGTCCTGCTCGACCGGATTCCGTACGCCGCCGACGGCACACGCGACTGGCTCCGCGCCCATCCCTACACCCGGCGTCACCTGGCCACCCACGCGGCGGCCTCCGGCCGTCTGGAAGAGCTGATCGAAAACGCGGAGTACCTCGTGCACGCGGATCCGGAAACGCTGCTGAGCGCGCTGCACCACGTCACGACCCAGCGCGGCCGTCTCATCCGGGCCGTGTACCGGGCCTCCGTGGGCCGTCATCGCGACCTGGCACCGGCGGAGCGCCGCTGTCTCCTCGCCGTCGACGCCGCCCGCCATCAGGTCGAGGACCTGCGGGCGTCCCTGGCCTCCGCCCTTCCCTGGGCGCCCCGTTGGGCCACCGCAAGCCAGGCAAGTCTGGCGCTGGAATCGACACTCGCCGGTCACTTCGGTGGGGTGCGGGCACTGACATGCCTGGAGCTCGAGGGCCGTCCCGTGGCCGTCAGCGGCGGAGACGACCCGTACGTTCGAGTGTGGGACCTGCGGACAGGTACGCAAACACGCACGCTCACCGGCCACATGGGCGGCATCCGCGTGCTGGCCTGCCTGATGCTCCCGGAACGGACCCTCGTCGTCGCCGGGGACGGCAGCAAACGCGTACGGGTCTGGGACCTGGCCGGCGGTTCCCTGCTGCGCACCTTCCCGCTCGAGGCGCTGTCCATGGCGTGCCTGCTGCTGGACGGCCGCCCGGTGGCCGTCACCGGCCACAGCGACGGCGACGTACGGGTCTGGGACCTGCGGGACGGCACGGTTGTGCGCGTGCTGCGCGGCCACACGCGCGGTGTCCGGGCGTTGGCCTGCACCGTCGTGGACGGGCGCGAGGTGGTCGTCACCGGTGACGGCGCCGCCCTGGTACGGCTGTGGGATCTGCGCACCGGCAGACTGCTGCGGACGCTCGAAGGGCACAGGGGCGGCCTGGTGTCGGCGGTGGCCTGCGCGGTGTGGGACGGCCGTCCGATCGCGATCACCGGCGACCGCGGCAGGCGGAACAGGTTCCATCATCCGGGCGCCCGGCCCGCACGGCACCCCCGACTGGTACGGGTGTGGGATCTGAGCACCGGCACGTCGTTGAGCACGGTCGACAGCCCGGGCGCGGTGACGGCGGTGGGCTTCGGTCTGCTCGGGGACACGCCGGTGGTCGTCTGCGGTGACGATACCGGCGAGGTGCGGGTGCGGGAGCTTCCGGGCGGCCGGACGCTGCGTCAGTTGGCCCGGCACACCAGGGGTGTTTCGGCCCTGGCCTGCCTGACGCTGGACGGCCGTCTCGTCACCGTCACAGGCGGACGTGACCGTGAGGTCCGGGTGTGGGACACGGGGGCCGAGGACGCGAGCCCCCAACCCCGTCACAGCGGTGACGTACGGTCTGTGGCGTGCACCACGCTCGACGGCCGTTCCGTGGCGGTCTCGGCCGGCGCGGACGGGAAGGCACGTGTGTGGCGCCTGGACACCGGCAGTTGCCTCGCCGCCTTCCCGGTCCTCCCGGCCAGGGCGAAAGCGGCGACCTGCACACAGGACCGTCTCGGCCCGCCTCAGGCCGTCGTCGGCGACGGCGAGGGCCGCGTGTGGCTGTGGCATCTGGGCACCTTCAAGGCCCGTCTGATCGGCAAGCACAAGCGCGAGGTACGGGCGGTGGCGTGCACGGTGCTGGGCGGACGCCGCATCGCGATCACCGGGGCCGAGGAATCCCTGGTGCGCGTCTGGGACCTCCCCTCCCGCTCGGAACTTTGCGCTCTCGACGGCCACGGCAGCGGGGTGCGAGCGGTGGCGTGCACGGTCCTGGATGACCAGCCGGTTGCCGTGGTCGGCTGCGACAACGGCGAGATCCACCTGTGGGACCTGGGGAACGCCAAACCGACGGGCCTGCTCTTCGACCGTGCGGGCATCGTCCGGTCGGTGGCGTGCGCCATATGGAACGGCCGGCCCGTCCTCGTCACCGGCGGGGACAGCGGGGAGATCCACGTGCGGGAGCTGACCCACGACGGTGCCTTGCTGCGGACGTTCCACGTCGGCAGCCGGATCTGGACGGTGGCCTGCGTCGTGCGGGACGGCCGACCCGTGGTCGTGACCGGCGGTTGGGCGGGCACGGTGCAGCTGTGGGACCTGGACGACCCGGACTCGGGCGGCCCTCGGTACGTGCTGCCGCAGCCCAAGGCCGTTCCCTCGGTGGCGGTCGCCCCGACAAGTGAACTGGTGATCGCCTCGGGATCGGAAGTGATCACCCTCGCCCCGGCCGGGGAAACTTCGCCGCCATCCTTGGAGTGGTGACGGATGCTCGGCGCACCAGCCGTATCCGGCCGGGAGCGCCATGAGCGCGCTGTCGGAGACTGGCTGCCCGAGCCACTGCTCGGCGGCGACCCGATGCTCGGCCCTACCGATACTTCAAGCAGCGCGAATCGGTGTCCTTGGCCGTACTGACCCTGATGGAGCGCCTCTCGCCGGTCGAGCGTGCCGCTTACGTCCTGCGCGAGGCTTTCTCGTACCCCCACGCCGAGATCGCAGGGATCCTCGACATCACCGAGTCCGCGAGCCAGCAGCATATCCACCGGGCCCGACACCGGTCGCCGCCGAGCACCGCGACGGCGAGGTGGACCCCGCGTCCGCACGCCGGGTCGTCGAGGAGTTCTTCGCCGCGGCCACGTCAGGGCGCACCGAACGGCTGGTGGCCATGCTCACCGCCGACGCGACCGCGGTCTCGGACGGCGCGGGACCGGCCAGGCAACTGCTGCGGTACAAGACGCGCGAGCGCATCGCCTCCTAGCCCGGAAGCGGAGCCGTCCGCAGCGGTCCTTGTCTTCGTCGGTTGCGTCGTCGGCGCAACAGCAGTGCTGCGCCAGCCAGCGCAAGTCCTCCGGCTCAAGCCATAGAGCGATACGGCCTTGTGCGGCTTCGGCTTGCGGATCCGTGGGTTGTGGCGACTTCATGGGTCATGACTGTATGCCCAGCTCTCGGAGTCTCATGGCTGGGTGAGGATGCGGGTCCGCAGGAGTTCGAACGAGGCTCGGCCATACATGGCTGGCTTGAGCGTTTTCACCCGGTTCACGCGTCCTTCGACGACGCCGGAACTCCAGGGGAGGGTGAGGCCGGCGGTAACGGCGTCGAGGTCCTGGCGGAGGAAGCCGGCGAAGCCCTTCATGGGCTTCGGTGCGTCCTGCTCGGCCTGGCGGATCCACTCCAGCAGCAGGTATCCGCGCTGGTGGCGGACCAGACCGGCGAAGGCCCGGGCCAGATCGCAGGCCCGGGTGATGTCCGGGCATGCGAGCCGGACTTGAAGGAGTCGCTCGCCCTGGCTTTCGGTGAGCGTCTCCCGGGGCCGCATGATCCACGAGGTGATCTTGCGAGGGCTCGGAATGTCGGCCCGGACCGGTTCGGTGGTGCCCGCGCGGAGGGCGGCGAGGTGTTTGCGGACGACCTGGCGGCTGCCGCGGTAGCCGCGAGCCTGGATCTCCAGGAACAGGCGCGTGCCGCTGACCTGGCCTTGGGCCTCGGTGAAGCGGGCGTTGAGGTATGCCTTGAACGGCTCCAGGACGCCGTTGGGGCGGCGCTCGCGGGCGGAGGCCAGCAGCTCGTCGAGGTCGGTGTCGCGGAAGCGGCGCACGGTCTTGCGATCGAGGTTCAGACGGCGGGCGATGGCGCTGATCGTCCAGCGTTTCGCCAGCAGGCGGTGGATGTCCTCGTAGCGGTGACGGGTGCGTTCGATGATCTGGGTGCGGGGCAGTTCCCCAGGCGGTAACAGCATCGGGGGCGCCTCCGGCACCTCGGTCACCGTCTCCTCCTCGGCACGTTTGCGCAGGCAGTCGCGGTGCTGGTGGCAGGTCTTCTCCACCGCGGCGGACAGGTTCTGCAACAGGTGCCAGCGATCAGCGACTTCCAGGGCATGAGGGGCGGCTTCCTTGACCGCCTTTGTGTAGGCGCTGGCCCGGTCCCGGCAGATGATCTCGGCTCCAGGATGCTCGTTGAGCCAGGCCGCGAACGTTTCGGAGGTGCGGTCGGGCAGCACGTCCACGACCCGGCCGGCCTCGGCGTCGACCAGCACGGTGCCGTAGGTGCAGCCCTTGCGGAAGGCGAACTCGTCCACCCCCAGAACTCGCGGCGCACGGTCCGGCACCGTCGGCGCCGTCAACAGCCTGAGCAGCCGGGTCCGGCCCGCGATCAGCCGCAGGCGGCGGCACAGCCGGGCGGCCGGACGGCCGCCGAGCTCGATCGCGATCGACCGCAGCCAGCCTGTCAGCCCGGTGCTGGAGCGGCGGTGCCGCTCGGACAGGCCCGGCACCTGCTCGACGAACGTCTGGCGGGAACAACTCTTCCGGTCACAGAAGTACCGGCGGACCCGCAACCGGACTATGACCCGTCGAGAGCCCAACGGCCTTTCATCCAGGACCCGTTGGTACGAGCTGTGTCTACGCCTCGCTTGTTTCCGGCAGTCCGGGCACCGGCCCGGGCGAGCGGTGGACACCGCCTCCACCACCAGCACGTCGGTGGAGTCGCTGACGCGCTCCACTCGAACATCGATCCCGGGAAACAGCACAGCCTCGACCGTCTTGCTTGCCATGCCAGGAAACACTCTGCCGAAACGATCCCTCGTTCCCCTCGCTGACCTGGGGAATCACGGAACTGCGGCCAGAGCCGTTTTCAAGAATCCCCATCAGCGGCTCGGCGGCTGCGTAGCTGCCCCGGTACCAACGATGGCGAGGGGCGGCCTGGTGTCGGTGCCGCATGCAACGCTGACAGAGAAGGGCAGGGTGACTGGCGTGCTGGAGCCGGCCGAGGGCCGGGTGCTGATCTGTGGCAGCCGCCGCTGGCCGTGGCCATCGGCGGTCGGAGCGGTCCTGGACCGGCTCTTGGCCCGCCACGGTGATCGGCTCGTGGTGATCGAGGGCTCGGCAACCGGTGCCGACGCTGCAGCATGCAGCTGGTGCCGCCGCCACGGGCTCGACGCCGACCGTCACCGGTCGCAGTTCGGAGTTCTTCAGCAGCGCCACCAAGAGCAGGGTCACCGCCGACATTGCCTCGCCCATGAACAGAAGCCACGTAATCGGCAGACCGATCACGTGCAACGTGACAGCCACGGCAACCAGGATCAGGCAGATCCCGAAGAACGGTGCTGAACTGGTGAACCGTGAGGCATTCTCGGCCAGCCGCTCAAACGGCTGACTCCGCGAGCCCCCGCGGTCGGACGGATGCTTGAGAATCATGCCCATTCTCTACAGCGGACGGTGGCATACCCGAGGGCTGCCACACCCGGCCAGGATGCGGACTTCCTCCCCACGGGTTCGGCGAGATCCCGTCCTGGTGTGCGGCGACAGGGGTCCTGGTCGACGTGATGGGCGCCGTGAACGGACATCCTCGAGGCGAACGCTCGCCGGGAGACGGTCCAAGCCGGCCGAGTCCCGTACGCGTGCGAGCGTTTCCCGGCTGAGCCGCCCCAGGGTCCGCTCCGGTTCCGCGTGAGGCTCCAGCCACAGCCCCACTCGTGCGCCCGGAGCAGTACGCCGGCCCTACAGCCGGACACGAGCCTGCGGGGGGCCACTGAGCTCGTGCACCTGCTCCGTTCGTCGCCGAAGGTACGCAGAGGCTCTTCGGAAACGGGCGCCCGTTTCCGCCCCGGCGTCAGGGGCAGACGCATCGTAGATGCGTGGATGAAGGGACCGACATGAGCACCGGAGAGAAGGCCAAGGCCACGACCGAGCAGGTTGTCGGGAAGGTTGTCAGGAAGCTGGCCCACGCGGTGGGCAAGGACACCACCGCCGCCAAGGGTGCCGCACTGGAGGCACGGGGCAAGGCCCGGGCAACCAAAGAGGGCGCGAAGGACAGCTTCCGTCACTGATCGCCCCTCGGACGTCAGATACAAAGCCACAGCCGCCGCACACGGATCGCCGCGCCGGCACACCGCCTGCTCATATCACCGACCCCACGGCTCTGAGCAGACTCAGCATCCGAAATCGCCTTCTGCATCGCCAGCGGTGTCATAGACCCGCAATACCTGATCCACCCCGGTCATCTGCAGCACGCGCCGCACCGGACCGGACACATTCGCCAGCACCACGACAGCCCCGCGCGAATCCGCCAGCCGCCATGCCTGAAGCAGGACGTTCAGCCCGGCTGAGTCGCAGAACGAAACGCCGGACAACTCCAGCACGATCAAGCGCTCAGCCCGCGCCATCAGGTCCAGGAACTCCGCGCCGAACGACGGGCCGCTCACGTAGTCCATCTCGCCGCTGACCCACGCCACCAAGCACCAGCCGGAGGCGCTCACCTCGACCGACGGACCGCCCACAACGCCCTCCCCGTCGTCTCCCCGGGAGACCGCAGCCAGCACAACAAACCACCGCCCGAGTGCCCCGCCCCGGACGCCCTACTCCGCCCTTCCCCCGGGGCCACACACGCCCTGGCTACGCCCCTGTCGTCCACCGCGGCATACAACCTGCCACCCATCACTCGCAGCAAATCCTTCACTGAGCATCGTCCGCTGACGGATCCGTGTCACTGCGGGGCTGTGCTCGCCGGACCGGCAACACTGGCGACGCGTGCACGGTCCCGGCCCTGTTTCCCCGTACAGGCCGGGCCGGCCCTTCTCCGGTTGACCGGCCGGTGACCGGCGGTCTCGGAGGTCGCAGGGCTCCCGGGGCCGTGGGTCAGTACGTGGCATGCAGCAACCACAGCGTCAAGCCCGCCATGCGCGGGGCAACCCTTGCGGCGGGGCGCGAGCCGCACGGCACGCGAAACGGGCTCTGCCGGGCAGTTGCCCCTTAGGACGCTGCTGTTCACCGTGCAGGGCGTTGAGCACCACCATGCATAAGGCCGGCATCGCCCACTGCGTGTGAGGCGTCGGTGAGGTCGGCGCCGGTGGCGGCGTCCCGCTGGGAGTGGTTGGTGCCGTGCCAGTCCAGGCACATGACGGTCGCGTCGTCCTGCAGGTGGCCGTCATTGGCGTCGACGATCGCGGCGATGAGGGTGCGGGCGGCCTCGCGGGGGTGCAGATCGCGGGTGCGCACGATCAGGTCGGACAGATCGACGCTGTTGGCGTTGCCCTCCAGCATGCCGTCGGTCAGCATCACCAGCCGGTCGCCCGGCCGCAGGTCCAACGACTGGACCCGGTAGGTGTGAGGGGCAGAGAAACCGAACGGCATGTCGATCTTCGGAGTGATCTCCCGCACCTGGCCGTCCCGCATCCGCAGCGGCCAGGGGTGCCCGGCATTGATGAACTCGGTCTTGCCGTCGATCAGGCTGATGCGCAGGAGCTGGCCGGTGACATAGCCCTGGTGGCCGTGCTCGCGCATGGCCTGGTCGGCCTGGCGGGCCTGCTCGGCGAGGTCGCCACCGGCCCGACGTGCCCGGCGCAGGGCGCCCACCGCAAGCGTGGCCAGCAGCGCGGCCTCGACATCATGCCCCATGGCATCGGTGACGGAAAGCTGGACCGTGTCCCGGTCGATCACATAGTCGAAGGTGTCACCCCCGACGTGGTCGGCCGGCTCCAGCGCCCCGGCCACCGCGAACTGCGCCGCCTCGCACGCCAGCGAAGCCGGGAGCAACCGGTGCTGGATCTCCGCGGCAAGGCTCAGCGGCTTTGTGCGGCGGCCCCACTGGTACACGTCAGTGAAGGACCGGTTCGCGATGACGATGTACGCCAACGCGTGCGCGGTCTCGCCGATCTCCCGCATGGCCTCCGCGTCCGGCGTCTCCGGCAGGAACAGTTCGAGGAGCCCGACGGCATCCCCGCGGTTGGTCACCGGGGCGACGATCCGCACCAGCGCGCCCTCGCCCTTGTCCTCCACGCTCGGCCGCTGGGTGCGGATCACATCGTCGTACAGGGTGCCCCGCAGCATGATCCGCCGGGCGGGCTCACCGGTATCGACGCTGCCCGCCGCCCCCAGCCGTACGACCGAGCTGCCAGTGAAGTCGGTGATCAGGAACGACACCGACGCGGCCCCGAGATGGTCTACGAGCATGCTTGCGACCACGTCGAGCGATTCCACGGGCGCCGCGGCCTCCGCCGCCTCCAGCGTCCCCGCCAAAGTCATCGCCCGGCTCCGCCGACTCCCGCCTCCGGGAGCACGAGCGGCCCGCTCGCCGTCCGGCCCTCTCCCAGTCACAGCGACCCCTTCGTTACTCGATGATGCTAAGGACTTCGCCCCGAAAGGCGCGGAAGACCTGTGCCGAGCCGGGTACCGGACAGGTCACTTGCATCACCGGACCCGACTTCTGCCCGCTGACAACACCGTCATGTGGCTGCGAGTAGGATGGCTGTGTAGTGCGCGGTGAAGGCGGCGATGGTCAGGGCGTGGAAGACCTCGTGGAAGCCGAACCAGGCCGGTGAGGGGTCGGGGCGCTTGAGTGCGTAGACGACGGCACCCGCGGTGTAGAGCAGACCGCCGACGATGACGAGTGCGACAACCGCGGCGCCGCCGGTGCGCGCGAAGTCGGTCAGGTAGAAGACGGCCACCCAGCCGAGCGCGATGTAGCACGGCGTGTACAGCCAGCGGGGAGCCCCGATCCACAGGATGCGGAAGGCGATGCCGGCCAGCGCGCCCGCCCAAACCACGGCCAACAGCACCCGCTGCTGTCCCGTGGGCAGCAGCAGTACCGCCAGCGGGGTGTAGGTGCCGGCGATGATCAGGAAGATGTTCGCGTGGTCCAGCCGCCGCAGGACCGCCTCGCCGCGCAGGCCCCACGTTCCGCGGTGGTAGATCGCGCTGGTACCGAACAGCAGGCATGCCGACACCGCGTACACCGAACACGCCGCCACCGCCGCAGCCGAGCGCGAAACGGCGGTCAGCACGATCCCGCCGACCAGTGCGAGGGGGAACACGCCGGCGTGCAGCCAGCCGCGCATCCGCGGCTTCAGCGCAGCCGCCGCGCGCTGCACCCCGTCTTCCAGGCCGGCGGCCACCAGCCGGCCGGTTGCGCCGGCAGGCGCATCTGCCGCCGGGGTGCGTAGGGCGTCGGGTGCCTGGGGCTCCCGTCCGCGTGCCGGCGGCTGAGGGTCTTCGGCGATCATGCGCTCATATTCTGAATCGGCGGAGGTGCGGTCCGGCGCGTCGCTGTGGAGTGCGGGTCAGACGCCGGCCGTGTGCAGGGAGGCGGTGCGGCGGTATTCGGCGTTGATGCGCTGGGCTTCTTCAAGCTGGTCTTCGAGGATGATGATGCGGCAGGCGGCCTCGATGGGGGTGCCGCGGTCGACGAGTTCGCGGGCGCGGGCGGCGATGCGCAGCTGGTAGCGGGAGTAGCGGCGGTGTCCGCCGGCGGAGCGCAGCGGCGTGATGAGGCGGGCGTCGCCGATGGCGCGGAGGAAACCCTCTGTGGTGCCGAGCATCTCGGCGGCGCGGCCCATGGTGTAGGCGGGGTAATGGTCGTCGTCGAGACGCCCGAAGGAATCGTCTGCTGTCATCTGACCTCTCTGTGGAACGCGTGGAGGGCCCTGGCGCCGTACGGCGCCAGGGCCCGAAGGAACTGCTACACCATCTGCCGGGCCTACTACTGCGCCGGCCTTCTGTCTCCGCACACCCGACCGGAATGCTGCCGGGGATGCTGGGATCGCGGTTGCTTGACCGGAGACCACCTCACTATCGATGTCCTGCGGTACCCGGACTCGAAAAGCCGCCCGGGCGATCCTGATGGCGTCCACTTCCTCCGTTCTTCCCTCGCTTCTGGTACTGCTCCACTGCGTACTGCTGGTGATGCGCACTACTCAGTGGCCTGTTACAGCGCCACTCTTCGGCAGCCAGCCCCGTCGCCCGTCCTGCGTCTGCTCTGGCTTGGAACCCCACTGCCGAACCTCCCGGTGCGCGCGTCCGCAGCCGACGCCTTCACCGAGGTACTGCTCACTGACTTCACTGCTGGGTACTGCTCACGGCGGCCCCTGATCACTGCGGGCCGCCCGGTCCGGTCGTCAGTCCCGTCGCCGTCCTGCAACAACCCTGGCTTCGGAACTCCACCACCGCACCGTCCTGCGCACTGCAACTGCGGTACTTCTTCCCGGCAGTTCGTGTCTGCCGGGCCCTGCGGTCTCTCTGAGTTACGAGAGAAACCATAACCACACCACTGACCAATGTCTACTCTGGCCAAGATAGATATTCTTGTGTGGGCGGAGAGCGTGGTCTTGATCGGCGATGGAGAGCGGCACCCAAGGAGCCCTCAGAGGCGCAGGGCCAATCGGAAAGGGTCGGCGCACGCGTGAGCAGATGTCGCGGTTGCGCCCGTGAACCGCGCATCCCCGAGGGATGGCAGGGCCGCCCGCGCCTTGAGGCCGTGGTGCCGTCGCGGCAGGGCGGTGAGGCCGGAAGGGGAGCGTGCTGGCTGCCATTGGGGGGCGGCGACTGATGGCGTGCCCGCTGGGACCGTCGGGCGATGCGGGCCGTGCTGCGCTTACCGACCGGCTCCTGTTCGGTGAACAGGTCCTCAGTGACGGCCTTGACGATTTTCAGGCCGTACTGGCCGATCCTGCCGGGATCGGCGGCCCGGGCAGCGGGCACGGTGCGGCCGCTGCCCCACGCGACAACATCCACGGCGTGGGCGGTAATGGGCAGTTCCAGCAGGACAGGGCCGGGAGCGGACTTGCGGGCGTTGGCGACCGGCTCGCCGACCACCACCTGGGTCACGCCCCTCACATTAGGCGCTCGCTGGCACGTGACCGTCGGCGTGGCCTGATCGAGGAAGGTGACGGCGTGGCTGCGGGCACCGGCGATGGACACGCCGGGCGGCGCCCAACCACGAGGTGAACGCCGGTGACGAAACTGAGCCCAGTTCCCGCAAGAGCAGTGAAGAAACCAGGCAGATCAGTCGCCTGTTCTTCGAAACGCCGGGCAAGAGGAGCAACGGAGGTTGATAACTATGGTTCCCCTGCTTCTCGTCCTGCTTCTGGCTCTGATCCTCTTCGGCGCGGGATTCGCACTGAAGGCACTGTGGTGGATCGCCGTCATCGTACTGGTCGTCTGGCTGCTGGGCTTCGTGCTGCGCAGTGCGGACACAGGCGGCCGCAAGGGCCGCTGGTATCGCTGGTATCGCTGGTAACCCACCAACCCGCTGTCGGCCTGTGGGCCCCGAGAACACCCCGGGGCCCACAGGCATGTCCGGCCACACGATCCACCAGGTGGACGGCTTCAATCGCGTACGAGGGTGCGGATGCGGTTGCTTTGGAACACGCGCAGTGGCCCCGTCGCCACGTGGACGGTTTGTGGTCTGGGTGGCGGCAGCGCGCCACCGGCCAACTGGTGTCGGTGCACATCCCTGGGCCAGACCGACCTGGACGGCAGCGCGGCGCTATGGGGCCATGGCCCGCGGCCACTTCCATCCTGCGGGCCTACTCCTGGGGACGCCGCTGCTCAGGGGGCAGCGTGTTGAGGCGGCGGGATGCGGCGTACTAGGCGGTGTGCAAATCTAGCGAAAAGAGGGTCTGAACGGGTGGTGAGGAGGAGCGGTATGGACGCCGAGAGGATGAGGCAACGGGCCAGGGAGATGGCCGGCAAACTACGGCAGAGGCCCCCGGCTGAGCAGAGGAGCAGGGGGCGGCACAAGGCCGGGACTGATCGTGGCGGGCTCCTGGAGACCCAGATGAAGAAGCTGCAGGAGCGCCGTCACCGGAGCCGGTGATTCGGCGGGCAGTCGCAGGTTGGGGGGCGGGGCTGGCCCGGTGGCAGTGACGAGAGGCGCCGCGGACTTTCCTTGTCGACCAGCGGCCCGAAGGTGGTCTGGTATCTGTGGCTCGAGTCGTCATGCCTGTGACCGACCAGTGCTCCGGGTGCTCCATCGGTCGATAGCCGCGGGGGCTGTGGTTGACGCGTGACGGTCCCGGCGCTGCCTAGAGCGGAGTCCTGCGGATACCCGGGTGTCATGGCACGGACAGTAGATGCGGACGGTAACAAGGGACCTGAGCCGGAGCCGGACGGCCGCGACACGGCCGTTGGACCGGGCGAGGAGGTGGAGGAGCGGGCTCCGGACGCGCCGACCGAGCTTCCCAAGCGATCCTGGTGGGCGGTGCTGAAGGGAACGCTAAAGGAGTTCAAGGACGACGAGCTCGCAGACCGGGCTGCGGCCCTGACCTATTACGGGGTGTTGTCCCTGTTCCCGGCGTTGCTGGTGTTGGTGTCGCTGCTGGGTATCTCGGGGCAGTCGGCGACGCAGCAGGTGATGGACAACATCAACAAGCTGGCGCCGGGTTCGGCGCGCACCATCATCAGCAACGCCGTGAAGCAGTTGCAGGGCAACGGCGGTGTCGGTTCCATCATGGCGGTCGTGGGTCTGGCGCTCGCCGTGTGGTCGGCCTCGGGCTATGTCGCCGCTTTCATCCGTACCTCCAACGCCGTGTACGACATGCCGGAGGGGCGTCCGGTGTGGAAGGTGCTGCCGGTCCGGCTGGGTGTGACAGTGGTGCTGCTGGTCCTGGCGGTGATCAGTGCGCTGATCGTCGTGTTCACCGGCGCCCTGGCGCGTCAGGCAGGAACCGCGCTGGGCCTGGGTGACGCGGCGCTGACCGCGTGGTCGATCGCTAAGTGGCCGGTTCTGGTGGTCCTGGTCACGATCATGATTGGGATCCTGTTCTGGGCGACGCCCAACGTGAAGGGGCGCGGCTTCAAGTGGGTCACACCGGGCAGTTTCCTTGCCTTGCTGGTGTGGATGGTCGCCTCCGCCGGCTTCGCGTTCTACGTCTCCAACTTCGCCTCCTACAACAAGACGTACGGCACTCTGGCGGGAATGATCGTCTTCCTGGTGTGGCTGTGGATCAGCAACATCGCGATCCTGCTCGGCCTGGAATTCGACGCGGAGATGGCCCGTCAGCGTGCGGTCGCCGGTGGTCTGCCGGAGACGCAGGAGCCGTATGTCCCGCCCCGGGACACCCGTAAGTGGACGCAGGAGGATCGACGCCGTCTCGCCTGAGGCAACGCGTCGCCCGGAGGTCGGGCCCCGTGCCGTGCGCGTGTGGATGTTTCGCGGTGCGTGATCGGGAGGCATTGCGGTTGACCGAGTCGATGCCGCCCAGGCAGGCCCTGTGGTGCGAGCCGGTGTGCGGGAGATGCGGCTGGCGCAGGCTGAGATGAAGGATATAGGCAAGCAATACGGCAAGGGCGGCGGGCTGTTCGCCGGCGTGGCGTTGTGGGCATGCTCACCCTGCAGGCACTGCCGGTGTGGCCCGCGGCTGTGCTCATTACCGCCGTACTCGGTCTGGTGGGTGGCGCGCCGACGCCGGATAACACCGCACACCGCCCCTTCTGTCCTTCCTGACTGATGGGCTGGTCCCGCCGGGCGGTGTGCCGGACGCGAGGATTCGGCAGCCGGGGTCCTTTGTTCAGAGTTTGCGGGTGTCGCGGGGTTCGACGTAGGGCTCTTCGCCGGGAGGGTGGCCGCTGTCGATGGCCCGGGCGCGTTCAAGCTCGGCGTTGAATTCCAGGCCGAGCAGGATGGCGATGTTGGAGATCCACATCCAGACCAGGAAGATGATCACGGCGGCCATGCTGCCGTAGGTCTTGTTGTAGCTGCCGAAGTTCGCCACGTAGAAGGCGAACGCGGCGGAGGCGATGAGCCAGATGACGATGGCGATGAGGCTGCCGGCGCTGACCCACCGGATCTTGCGTTTGACGTTGGGGGCCGCCCAGTACAGCAGGGCGACGATCATGGCGAAGAGCAGGACCATTACGGGCCATTTGGCGATGTTCCACACAGTGATGAAGGTGTCGCCCAGGCCGAGGACCTCGCCGGTCTTTTTGGCCAGGGTGCCGGTGAAGACCACGCCGATGGCCATGGCGGCGAGCAGCACCACGACGATGAGGGTGATGATCAGCCGGGTAGGGATGGTCTTCCAGACGGGGCGGCCTTCGCCGATGTCGTAGACGGCGTTGGAGGCGCGCATGAACGCGGCGATGTACCCGGAGGCCGACCACAGTGCCAGCGCGATTCCGATGATCAGCGCGATGCTTGCCCCGCCCTGGTTTCCCTCCAGCTGTGTCAGGACGCTGTTGAGGATGTCGCGGGCGGCGCCGGGGGCGAGACTGCCGAGGTTGTCGATCATCGGTTTGATCGTCGAGCTGCCCAGCAGCCCGAGGAGTGAGACCAGGGCGAGCAGGGCGGGGAAGATCGCCAGGACGCCGTAGTAGGTCAGGGCGGCAGCCCAGTCGGTGAGGTTGTCCTCCTTGAATTCCTTCAGGGTCCGCTTCAGGACGCCTCCCCAGGACCCTTTGGGCAGGTCGGTCGGCTTCTTCGCCGGCGGAGTCGAGTCCCGGTCCAGGCGGGAGGTCTCGTCGCGATCTGAGTGGTGGTCGGCCATGACTCGCCCCTTCTGATCGGTGCCGCCGCACCAGGAACGAATCGGTGGCGGTGCGGCGATCACTGATGGTTCACATGGCGCCAGGAGGCTGCTGCCGGGCCTCGTCGGCTACCTGCGGGCCGGACTGCCGGGCCTGCTCCGTGACCTGCCCGGCCTGGCCGCTTGCCTCCTCCTTGGTGGTGCGCACCGCTTCCGCGGCGGTGTCCTTGACCTCCTGGGCGGCCTGCTTGGCCCTCTCGGTGGCGTCCTCCTTCACGCGCTGCGCGGACTCCACCGCCGCCTGCTTGACGGGCTCGATCGCCTCACCGGCCTTCTCGGAGAGCTGGGAGGCTGCCTGCTCCTCGGCCTGCGACGTAGGCAGCAGCGAGGCGGCCAGCAGCCCGGCGCCGAAGGCGATCAGTCCGGCCGCCAGCGGATTGCCCTGCGTCTGCCTCACCGCTTGCTCCGGCGCGCTGCTGACCGCCTCACCGACCTGGTCGGCTGTCTGACGCACTGTGTCCGCGGCCTGGCCGACGCTGTCCTGAACGGAAGCCGTGGCCTGCTGAGTACGGCCCTTGGCGCTCTCCGTAGTCGTGGAAGCGGTGCCCATGACGTGCTCGCGCACGCCCGAGACCGCGCCACGGACTCGATCGGTACGGCGGCGCACGATCCGCCTCGGGCTGGTGCGGTCGGCCAGCCGGTCGACGTTCTCCGACAGGCGTTCGCGGGTCGCCTCGATCTCGGTTCTCACTTGGTCGGGTGACGTGCCCATTGCGCGTCCTCCTTCATCGTCTGCACGGTCTGCTCCGGCTTCGGGGACACCTTCCGCATCCGGGAGCGGCCCATCACAGACAGCACGGCCGCGACCCCGCCCACATCGCGGTGACGATCAGGGCTGCCCATCCGGTGTCCATCACATTGGCCAGGGCGAACGTCGCCGCGAGCGAGGCGAACAGCGCGACCATGTAGCCGCCAAACCCCGCTCCGCCGTACATTCCGGCGGCCTTGCCCGCCTTGCCGGGCCTCCTCGCGGGTCTCGGCCTTGGCCAGCTCCACCTCCTGCCGGAACAGCGTCTGGACGTCCGAGGTCATCTCCGACAACAGCTGTCCGATCGAGGAGTCCTGCTGACGCGGCTCCGGCGCCATCGATGACATCTCACGCCTCCGGGTAAGGCCGCGGCTCCGGCTGTACGGTGCCCTGCGGGTAAGGCCCCGGTTCCCGCCGTACGGTCCTCTGTGGCACCCCCGGCGACCCATCGTCCGAGAAGGGAGTCTGATCCTGCTTCGGCCCTTGTCCGGACTGCGCCTTGTTGCCGGCCTTGCCCATCCTGCCGACCGCGAACCCCGCCAGCGCAGCCCCCGCCAAAAACGCCCCCGGCCGCCGCCGCGCGAACCCCTTCAGGTCCTCGGCCATGCCTTGCACACCGTGGTCGTCCAAGTAGTCCGCCGCCTGATTGCCGCCATCCGCCACCTGGGACACCAGACTGCGGGTCGGGGAGTCGTCGGGCCCGTTACGTGCCAACTCCGCCAGCTCGTCCGCCCACCGGCGCACCGTCCCGGCCGCACGCCGCGTCTGCCCCTCCACCTCCTCGGCCACGCCGCCCCGAAGGTCACCCACGGCGCTTCCGGCCTGCCGACGCGATCCCCAGCTACCGTCTTGGCCTGGTCCAGCGCGGTGCCCGCCACTTCGCCGGCGGCCTTGCCAGCCTGGCCGGCTGTGGCCGACGCCTGCTCCTTCGCGGTCTGTCCGGCCGCCTGTACACGCCTGGCCCCGCCAGCGTCGGACTCAGTACTCATGGTCCTCACACTCTTTCCGGGGCGCGGACAGCCTCCAGGCTTCGGTGAAGGACGTTGGGGGAGGTCGCTGCGCCCCACGGTCGGCATCTCTCAACTCGATGAGGGGCCTTACCACGCCCGTGTACTTATGTACCGATTGGGGCGTTTTTGCGAGTATCCGGGCCATGACATGCGAAACAACCATGGGCATGCGGGCAGGGCTGGGCGCGGGCGGCCTTCAGCACCGATAGACGTCATGGCCTGGGCCGCGCGCCAAGACACGGGGCGTTGAGATCATGGCGCCGCCTGAACGCCAGGCGGATGTCACCGCGGCGCAGAGTTTGGTCAGTGACCTTTTGACCGCCGGTGCGTTGTTGCTGTGACGCGTGCACTTCGCTCCGGTCGCCACACGACGGGACATTGTGTGCGCGCGGCCAAGTCACCGCCGTCCGAGGGTTTCGTGACGGTGTGCCCCAGCTGCACCAGCAGGCCCGAGACCGCGGCCCGCACTATCGCGTGCATGCTGTCGCCCGAGGTGCCAGGCTGGTCGTTCGCCAGCGAAGTGAACCCGTCCGAGGCCGTCCATTTCACCAGCACCCCCGGCCGCCACCTCCGTCACCGCCAGTCCCGGCTCGCTGTCGTGCGCGTCCTCGCGGACGAGGTGAAAGCCGGCCTGGGTCAAGGCATGCCGCACCTGCCCAAGCAGGTCGGACGACACGGATGACACCGAGCCCGTCTGCCCAGATCCCGCACGATCAAGCTCCAGGGGCACGCAGTCCACGCAGCGTCTGGGAGACGTCTCGGGGACTGCCTGGGCCAGCGGTGAGAGGTCGCCGTACAGGGGCGGCGTGCAGAGCGTCGTCCAGCCAGCCGCTACCGGGCAGCCCTCGCGGTAGCGGCGACCAGGTCCCGTTCCCGGCCCGCACACGCCTGCTTCACCGCCTGACTGGCCACCCGCACCTGGCGTCGCACCTTTTGCACCACCGCTTGTATCCCGTGCATGGCAGTGCAGGGCCACCGTTGGTGCCGCGCATGCCGCCCGGTCAGCTCCAGAAGGCCGGTGGCAGGCAGCGGGGCTGTGCGCTTCACAGCCAGCCGTTGCGGCGGAAGGCTCGGTACAGCAGTCCCGCGCCGAGGGCCATGACGGCGAGCGCGCACGGGTAGCCGTATCGCCAGTCCAGTTCAGGCATGTGGGCGAAGTTCATGCCGTAGATCCCGGCGACCATGGTGGGGATGGCGAAGATGGCCGCCCAGGCGCTGATGCGGCGCATGTCGTCGTTCTGCCACGTGCCTACCTTCGCCAGATGGGCGTCGAGGACGGAGGCGAGCAGGTCGTCCAGGGCGCGGATTTCGGTGTCGGTGCGGGTGAGGTGGTCGGTGACGTCACGGAAGTACGGCAGGACCTGCCGCGGCCAGTCGTCCCGCGCGGTGGTGAAGGGCTGCATGACGGGGACGAGTGGCTGGATGGCGTCGCGGAACTCCACGACCTCGCGTTTGAGCGAGTAGATCTGTTCGGTGAGGTCATCGCGGGCGGGTGAGAAGACGCACCGTTCCAGCTCCGTGAGGTCCGTGCGTACCTGGGCGGCGGCCTCGGCGTAGGCGTCGACGATCACATCGGTCACCGCGTGCAGGACGGCGACCGGCCCGAGCCGGACCATGTCCGGCTGCTTCTCGAGGCGGCGCGCGGCCTCCACCGTGGGGTCGTTCGCGCCGTGCCGTACGGTCAGCGCGAACGACGGGCCGAGGAAGATCATCACTTCTCCGGTCTCCACGTCCGCGGTCTTCTCGACGAACCACAGCGTCTTCACCGCGACCGCCAGCACGTCGCCGTAGCGTTCCTGCTTCGGCCGCTGGTGCGCCTGGACCGCGTCCTCGATGGCCAGAGGATGCAGCTTGAGGTGCTCGCCCAGCTGCTGCAGCTCCTCCTGGCGGGGCTCGTCCATGCGGATCCAGGCGAACTCATCCGGCTTCAAGCCCGCCAGACGGTCCAGGGTGGCCTGGCATGCGTCCGCCTGTCGGCAGTCGATCTGCTCGCACTCACCCGTCCGCTCCTGATAGATCACGCACGCCATGCCCTTTCGGATGCTTCCGCCACCGCATTCCATGCCTGGCAGCGCAAAAGGCCCGCCGCCGTGCGCCATCCCCACTCCGGGGGTCACCAGACCTTCACACAGCTCGGCTGCAGGCCGGGGAGCTGGTGAAAACCCGGTGAGGTGTTGCCGGCCGGAGGGATCTTTCACCGTGATCGCCGTCGCTGTGTTGCTGCTGCCTGCGCTGGGCCTGCTGCTGTATGGGATGGACCGCATCGAGGACTGGTTGCCGGGCCGGCCGAGGGCGGCCCGGCATGCCCGTGGGCGTCATCTGCGTCTGGTCCACAGCACAAGCTGGCCTCGGGGCGCTGATCGGTCACCGCGCTACCGCGACGTGGCCTGATCACGCCGGTATGACAGCTGACCATGCGGCTACCCGCCGCGAGCGGGGTTCGGAAGCAAGCCCTGCCGAGCTCTCCGAGTCCGGACTCGGAGAGCTCACCTCTTTCCAGCCATAGTGCTGTGACCTTCCGCCGCCGCGGGGATGTCACGGAGGTGAAGGGGGCAGGCGAACATGCGTCCCCGCTCCGTCGACACCCACGGTGATACGCATGGCCTCACCCGCGCTCCCTGGCCGAGAGCCCAGCGCTGGTCCGCGCGTCGACGACCTTGTGCAGGAGGTCAAGCAGTTGCGGGCGGAGGTTGAGCAGTTGCAGGCGCAGAACGCGCAGCTGCAGCGCGCGGTCGCCTCTCACGCAGTCGTGGATCAGGCCATCGGGGTGCTCGTGATGACGGCGAAGATCAGCCCCCAGGACGGGTTCACGGTGCTGCGTGAGATCTCGCAGCACACCAACACCAAGCTCTCCTCGATCGCCGAGCAGATTATCAAGCACGCGCAGGACGCCGCCCTGCCTGAGACGATCCTGGCCGAACTCCACACTGCCCTCGCCCGCAGGAGGTGATCGAAGCGGCTGGGCTGGGTGGGTCAGGGCTCGTGGCGACCTGCCATGCCGGCTACCGGATCGTCGAGGAGCGCGATGCGGGCCGTGATGCGTTTGCCGACCGGCTCCCGCTGCGCCTCGAAGCCTTGGGCGACCGCCATCACGATCTCCAGTCCGTGCTGGCCCACCCGGCCGGGATCGGCGGCCCGGGCCACCGGAAGCACCGGGTCGCTGTCCCAGACCACCACCTCGATCACCGCGCCGGTGACGCGCAGGTCGAGCAGCACCGGGCCGGGGGCGTACTTGCGGGCGTTGGTGACCAGCTCGCTGACCACCAGCTGCGTGAGGTCCATCGCCCGCGAGGAGACGGGGGTGCCGTGGTCGGCCTGAAGCCGGGTGAGGAAATCGGCCGCGAGACGGCGGGCCTCGGCGATGCACGTTCCGTCGCCGTCCAGCGCGGCTGTGACCTGCCAGAGCTCCGGGTCCGGCACTGTGCGGCCCCCCTCACCAAAAGGGACCGACTCCTTCCCCACCGCCTTCACTCCCCCGTTCATACGCCCGCGCGTACCCGCACCCGCCCTGCGTACGCCTGCGAGCCCCAGGTCGGCGCAGGGGCAGCAGGGCCAGACGGCCTGACGATCACCACCGCTCCCAGCAACGGCTCAGCGTCATCACCGTTAGTGGGGAGATCTACCACCACACGGGCGGCCCCCTCCGCGAGGCTCTCAGCCCGCCCGACGGCGAGGCGGTCCCGCAGATCGTTGTGGACCTCAGCGGGGTGACATTCATGGACTCAAGCGGCATCAACATCCTCATCGCCGCATACACCGCTGCCCGCGACGCCGGAGGCTGGCTGCGCCTGGCCGGCCCGACCTAGTCCGTGCTGCGCACGCTGCAGCTCGTCGGCCTCGACCAAGTCATCGACTGCTACCCCACCCTCCGCCACGCCCTTAACGCCTGACGCCCCACCGCGCACACAGCGCCAGCGGGCCATCGCAGGCGACCTGCCGCCCGACCGAGCCGCACACCCAGCCCCGCGACACCCGCCCACCGCCCGCCTGGTGTAGGCCGGTGACCTCGGGATACTGGCCTCTCATGAAACTCCTGGCGGGATTGTGCAAATCTGATCGGTCGCTGACCAAGCAGGCGGCCTCCCGCATCCCGCCCGGCGTCGGCAAGTTGCTCTCAGCCGTGGAGGAGACCGCCGAGAGCACAAAACTGTGGTGCGGCGCTGCCGCCGCCATGGCATGGCTGGGCGGATGGCGCGGCCGAAAGGCGGCGGCCACGGGCCTGGCCGCCCTGCTGATGGCACAGATCGTCTCGAACGGCCTGTGCAAACAGCTGGCCGACCGTCCCCGGCCCCCCAAGGAGTGGTTCCCGCACAACGAGGCCGACGACCGTCCCGACTCCTCCTCCTTCCCCTCCGGGCACACCGCCGCCGCGGTCGCCTTCACCACCGCCGTTGCCCCGGCGTGGCCGCTGGCCGGTGCCCTGTGCACGGTGCCGGCCGCCATGGTGGCCATCGAACGCGTGCAAAGCGGCGCCCACTACCCCAGCGACGTCGCCGCCGGCACCGCCATCGGCCTGGCCAGCGCCTGGCTCACCCGCCGCGCCCCGCACCTGATCCTGCGCCACTGGCTCTAGCGGTTCGTTGCCGGGGCACTCCCGTGCACACCGTGCGGCCTGCGGGTAATGCCCGGTCGGTAGCGTCGCCTCGCGGCTGCTGGGCGCGGCGATCCGGCACACGGCCAGACGCAGGCTCGTGCGTCAGCATGCACGCGGGTGTCGTCCTGCCTGCTGAGGCAGGGTCACCAGTAGTGCCGGCGGCCGGCGACCGCGTGTCCCATGGAGCCCATGATCCACAGGACCGCGCCGACGACCGCGAGGATGATCCCGATCGTCCACAGGATCGATATGCCGGTGACGAACCCGACCACCAGCAGGATGATGCCGAGGAGGAGCATGACCGCCGCCGGTCGCAGTAGTGCTGCCTTCACTGTGGACCGCGGCGCCCGGTTAGGGAAGTACCGACGGCTGATGCCCACTACGCAACAAACGGCGTCTCCGATGAACTGTCCGCCGTCCTGAGCACGTTCCCATCCGACCGGATCCTCCAGCTTCGTGAACACGGCCGGCTGGCGCTCGGCACATTCGGGCCGGTACTCGCGCTGGCTACAGGCCGCCGGCCCCGGCTGGTGCCTCAGCAGGGCGGCAGTCGGCCTACGCACGGCCGTCCGGCGCTGTGCTCACGCACCTGCTCGGCGGGGCAGCGGCTTCCGGCAATCAGCCAGGGGTGCTGGGGTACTCGGGCTAGTTACGGTGCCGCCTCAGGCAGCAGGCGCCTGGCTGGTACCCGCTGTTGAGCGGCGAACCTTCATGGGCCCTGAAACGGCCTCAGCCACCCCCATACCCGGACCCCGCTGGATCCACCGATCCGCCCAGTTCCAACCCATGCCAGAAGGTAGGGCACGCCATGACAGCGGTGACGACAGATGCGCTTGTCCCGGCGCTTGAGGACGCTCGTGATGCTCACACTGCGATCATCGACCGCTTCCGGGCCGATATCGCCGTCCACGCCACGGGCCCTCGACGGGAGGTTCTGGAACGCCATATAGACGACACGTACGACTGTGTCGCCCGCATCGACGGACACATGCGTGAACTTCGCCCCGGCCGCCCACTGCGGGACACCGCCGACCGGGTCCGTCTCACCGCCCGGGCAACCGTTCGAATGGCCGGGCTGTTGCTCGAGATCGGTGCGGCGATCACAACCGCCATACTGCATCGTCGCAATGGGCCCAGCCCGCGCCAGTTGGTGAGACACACCGAGAACGAATACTCGATCACCGCCCGGGCATTGGCGGCCTGCCGGGCCGGGGAGAGCATTGCCGAGCAGGCGCATGACCAGGTCGCCGCCGACCTGCTCGCCACGCTGCGCCGCCAGGACGAGGAACTGCTCGCGACGCTCGAGGACCGCCTCGCTCAGCAAGCCCGGGCTACGGCGGTCGCCGGCAGCGGCCACGGCACGCAATCAGGTGACGGCAGCACGCCGGACGCCGCCACAAGCACCGTGCGCTCTGCCGTCAAACGGGTCCGAAAAGCCGCCGAGGGCGGTGCCCGGCAGGCTACCCGCACAGCCAAAGACACGCTCCGCCAAAAGCCCGAGGAGGACGACGACGCGGTCACCAGGGAAGAGGAGCCGCCGATCCTCGGATACGAGCACTTCCGCGTCACCGACATCGTCCAGCGCCTGCCCACACTCTCCCAGGCGCAGCTGTCCGCGCTCGACGGCTACGAGCGGGCCCACGCCGGCCGGCCGGAAATCCTGAACGCCATCGAGCGGCTACGCGGCAGCGAACCGTGGCCCGGGTACGACGCCATGATCCCCGACCAGATCACCGCCCGGCTGCAGACCGCCGCCCCCGCCGAAGCCCGTCAGGTGCTGGACTACGAAAGGCGCCACCGTCAGCGCCGCACACTCATCGCCATCGCCAAGAAACGCAGCGTCGCGTAACTGGCCGGCGCTGACTGTCCCAGTGCGCCGAACCCCTCCCAGAAGGCGGCCGGGGCATGCAGCAGTGCGGCATGCTCAGCCTGTCACGGCAGTGCGTTGGACGATCTCCATGCCGATGCGGCAGGGGCGGCGTGCTCGACGAGATGCTGACGATAGCCGCCGTAGCCCCAAGTCGGAGGTGTCCCTGGGGGCGGTTGATTGTCTAGACGATCAGCTGCTGTAGGACAGAAGCTGCCCGCGCTGCGTCGCTGCTTTACCTGTTCGTCGGCTGGGCTGCTGCAGCTCCGAACGCTTCCGCGGTGCCCCCTTCGGCTTGCTGGGACGCAGGGGTGTCGACGAAGCTGTAGGGCGGCAGCGGGCCGTTGACACGCAGCTCAAGATGCGGGTGCTCCTGGCGGAGTTCGTCGACCGCGGCCAGGAACTGATCCGCCGACCCGCGGTCCACCAGGAAGGAGAGAGGTTGGCCAGCCAGCCGGTGCTCTGCGGCCCGGAGCTGACTGCCTTGGCGATCGGCTCCAGCGCCTGCCGGAGCAGCTCCGCGTCGGTCGCCTCGCGGGCCTGGACAGCGGCGGCGATCATCTCCCCGAGCCGGATCTTCTGCTCCTGCGTGCCGCCGTCGGCCTCGCGGTTGGCTTCCGCCAGAGACCGGATGTCGTCGTGGTCCGCCATGATCACACGGAGCACGGCCTCTTCATCGTGGTTGGCCTTGATGTTGTACTCCGCCGTGCCGTCCAGGGCCCGCAGCCGCTCAAGGAAGTGCTCCGCACGCTCGCCGAACACCCGGGTCACCGTGTCGTCGTCCGGAGAGGCGCTGCCGAACCGCATCGGCAGCACCACGCCGCCTGCTCCCGCTTCGGCCAGTACCCGCTGGTGGGCGAGCAGATCACGGCGCTTGGGCCGCAACTGATCGGGGGCGTCACTGACGATCGCGGCCAGCTCGCCCTGGCGCAGCACGCGTACCGGCCGCGGAGGGTCGCCGATGCCGTCCAGGTCCTCGCGGAGGGAGGGGTGGGAGGCGCGGATGATCCCGTAGACGTAGGTGCTCATCTCTCATTCCCCTCTGCCGCGCGCGGCGGGCCGCTCGGCCTGACGTTCCTGGCCGTCGTCACGTGCCTGCTGAAAGGCGCCGGAGATTGTCTCGGCGGCGCCGGACAGGGCTCCCTTGGTCTTGCCGCGCGCGCCGGACTCAGTCGCTTGCCCCGTGAGCTCGGTAAGCCCGGCCGGCTTGCGCGGCCCCGCTTCCAGGTCTAGGCGGTTGCACGCCTCGGCGAAGCGAAGGTAGGTGTCGACGCTGGCCACCACGATCCGTATGTCGATCGTGAGTAGCTCGATGCCGATAAGGGACACCCGCACGTACGCGTCGATCACCAGCCCGCGGTCGAGAATGAGTTCCAGAACGTCGTAGAGGCCGCTGGAACCGCCCCCGCCGCCCTGCTGTGTCGCGACGGTCATCGCGACCAACCCCTTGTCGTCTGCTCTGCGCGGTCCCGTCGGCGCTGCTCCCTGCGACGCAGGCTTGCAGGTGCGAGTAGCCCCACCACCTGCCACCAAACGCGTGTACGAGCTTGACGAGATGGACGGCACCTGGTCCGGCCCGGAGTGAGAGCTGCCTCCGGAACGCACTTGTCGCTCCCGATTCAACAAGCTTGTTCCTGTTTCACACCCTTTGGGGTGGTGAGCCGGAAATGGACCGCACACGAGAAGAGAGAGTGAGCAGACTGTGATCACCCAGGAGCAGATCCCGACTGTGCTCGACCACCCGGTCTACGACACGGGCGGCAACAAGATCGGCGATGCCAAGCACGTCTTCCTCGAAGACGCCACCGGCCAGCCCGAGTGGGTCAGCGTCAAGACCGGCCTGTTCGGCACCAGTGAGTCCTTCGTGCCGATCCACGACGCCTCCGTCGTGGAGGACCACCTCGAGGTCCCCTACCCCAGGGACACGGTCAAGGACGCACCCAACGTCGACGCAGGCGGCCATCTCTCCGAAGACGAGGAGCGCCGCCTGCACGAGCACTACGGCATCGACTGGGACGCGGCCTGGCAGCAGGCCAACCAGCCAGGCGAAGGCGGCTGGGCCCACACCGACACCAGCGAGACGACCGACATGCCTCGCTCCGCGGATACCGGTGCGGGTGGCGATGACGCCATGACGCGCTCGGAGGAACGCATGCATGTCGGCACCGAGCGCCGGGAGGAGGTCCGCGTCGAGCGTGTGCCGATCACGGACGAAACCCGGGAGGCGGCCCTGTCCGGGCCCGACATCAGCCATGCCGAGCACGAGGTCACCCTGCACGAGGAACGCCCCGTGACAGAGACCGAGACGGTGCCGGTGGAGCGGGTGCGCATGACGACCGAGGAACAGACAACCGAGGAGACGGTGCGCGGCCAGGTCCGCAAGGAAGAGATCGACACCGAAGGCGTCGACGAAGACCGGCGCGACAAGTAGCCGAGCCTGCGTCGCCCGTGCGCTGCCGCTCGGCGGACTTGAAGAGAGGTCCGGTAGGTCAACAGCTGCCGGACACCCAGATCTGCGGCTTCGAGACGCTGCCCTCGGACAGCGGACTTCAGGCGGCCGGGACGGCGCGGGCAATCCACACGGGAACAGAAGGGAGTCGGCCGTCATGACACAGGTCGAGCAGCCGCTGACAGACGCCGCCATCAAAGTGCGCCAAGTCAATCACTACCAGTTCAGCTGGGTGGCCGGAGAACCCGGCCAGCGCGGCACCTTCACCCTGCAACTGGTCCTGGACGAAGGCGCCGGGGAAGAAGTCCTCACGGTCGACGCCGACGACGCCGACGTGCTGAAGGATCTGCTGGAGCACAATGACACGGTCCAATACGACGCCCCACGCCACACCCTGATGTTCGGCGTGACGCCCGCCGGCAGCTGACACGGCAGCCCACCGCACACGCCACGACGAGATCGGCGTGGCTGGGCCGGGTGTGGAATGGACCGCATCAGGACTGGCCGCCGGGCAGACCGTGGGCGGCTTGCACGCCCGTGGTCGGGGCGTGTCCGTCCAGACGGTGCAATCCGCGGAGAACAGATCGACACAAAAAGCATCCAGAAAGGCCGGAACACGTAGCCGCGTCTGCGTCGCCTACACGCGCCGGCCCGCTCGGAACCTGCACGAGCGGGCCGGCGCTGCGTACCCAGGAGCCCCTACCAGGCACACGCCAACAAGCTGGCCAGGCCGCCGCCGCGACGCACCAAGGCCACACCGTCCGGGTAACCCGTTGAGCCGCCGCTCAACCCCTTGCTCGAGCACCGCGCCGAGCCTGCCCTGATCTTGTCTGTTCGGGGTACCCGCGTGCTCACCAAGGAGACGGGCTGCAACGCGGCCCGTCGTGGACCGAAGACGGATGGGAGGTGATCGTCGTGTCGACCATGCAGCCACCCCCTGCCGGCCCCGACCGCAGGAGTACTCGCAGCACCGACGAGCCGGTGAGCGAACTGGTGCAGCGGGCCTCGCAGCAGCTGACGGAGCTGGTGCGCGGCGAGATGAGGCTGGCGCAGGCGGAGATGAAGGAGAAGGGCAAGCGCTACGGCAAAGGCGGTGGGCTGTTCGGCGGCGCGGGAGTAGTGGGCTTCCTGATGCTGCAGGCGCTGGTGGCCACCGCGATCGCCGGGCTGGCGGTGCCGCTGCCGGTATGGGCCGCCGCCTTGATCGTCACCGCGGTGCTGGGTGTGATCGCCGCGATCATGGCCATGAGTGGAAAGAAGCAGGTCGACCAGGCCGCGCCGCCCACGCCCGAGCAGACGGTCGAGAGCGTGAAGGCCGACGTGGCCGAGATCAAGGAGAGTGCACAGCGATGACCCAGCCGCCTCACGACGAGCCCACCGCCTCCAGCCCCGACGAGCTGCGCGAGCAGGTCGAGCAGACACGCGAAGAGCTCGGGCAGACGGTCGAGGCGCTGGCGGCCAAGACCGACATCAAGGCCCGCGCCCAGGAGAAGGCCGCCGAGGTCAAGGAACAGGCCGCCGCGAAGGCCGACGAGCTGAAGGAGCAGGCCGCGGCCACGGCTGGGGAACTGAAGGCGAAGGCAACCGGCCTGGCCCACCAGGCGCAGGACAGGCTGCCCGACCCGGTCAAGGACAAAGCCGCCCAAGCCGCCGGGCAGGCCAAGGCGAAGGCGGCGCAGGCCGGTCAGCTGTGGCAGGAGAAGGCGCCTGAGCCGGTGCGGCAGAAGACCGCCCAGGGGGCACAGCTGGCACGGGACAATCGCAACCTGCTGCTGGCAGCAGCCGGTGCGGCCGCCGTGGTGTGGCTGGTCTGCCGCCGCCGGAGGGGCTGAGTCGCGTGGAGGCATCGAAGATCGCCTACAAGCCGGTCGGTCCGGCCATGGGCGCCGTCAGCGGCATGCTCGCCGGTGGCCTGTTCAAGCAGGCGTGGAAGATGCTTGGCCACGACGAGGACGCCCCGGACGCCATCGACGAAGAGCGCACCTGGCGCGAGGTGCTGCTCGCCGCCACGCTGCAGCGCGCGATCTTCGCCGGGGTCAAGGCGGCCGTCGACCGTGCCGGCGCTACGGCCACCCGCCGACTGACCGGAACCTGGCCCGGCTGACGCGCATAAAGAGACGGGAGGGCCGGTACGACACGGATACCGGCCCTCCCGCTTCCGAACCGGTACCCGTTCGAAGGACGCTCACAGCCATGTCCGATCAGCACGCGGCTACCGCGCTGACAGCCGCAGCAGTCATCGCCACAATC
Source organism: Streptomyces paradoxus (assembly GCF_014202475.1). GTDB lineage: Bacteria > Actinomycetota > Actinomycetes > Streptomycetales > Streptomycetaceae > Streptomyces > Streptomyces paradoxus. Next base: position 510 of record NZ_JACHGV010000024.1, on the reverse strand, counting down.
CTGGTCGCCCGGGCAGCGGTCCTCCATCAGGGCGGCCGAACGCAACGTGCCCGCGCTGCTCACCCGCCGCGTCGCCGCAGCACACCCCACGCCGACAGGTACAAGGCCCCATCATCTCCAGCCGCGCTTTCCGACGACGCCTCCTCCGCCGTACGAGAGGCTGAACAGCACGTCCGCCACTGCTGGCAGCAGCTCCAATCACGGGTCGACCCGCCCGGGTGATCTGCGCGAAACGAAGAGGTAGCCAGCGTGGCGGAGCTGCCTACCGGCGCCGCAACGTCGTCGAGCGCTGCTTCAACAGGCTCAAGCACAACAAAGCCCTGGCCACCCGCTACGACAAACTCGCCCGCCACTACCAGGCCCTGGTCACCATCGCCGTCCGACAGCTCTGGCTGCCCTGACATTGCGGACACGACCTAGGCAGTGTCTTCAAATGATCACTGCTGGTGGATCATGGTGTCGTGATACGTCGCCATGAACTGTCCGATGCCGAGTGGGAGTTCGTCCGGC
>NZ_JACHGV010000023.1 GCF_014202475.1 Streptomyces paradoxus | reverse complement strand
CTAGGCACTGTCTGACAAACGATCTTGGGCGGGTTCGCGGAGCCAGAGGATGAGTGCTGCGAGGTGGAGTCCAGCCCGGTAGCGGGTGGCGAGTTTGTCGAAGCGGGTCGCGATGGCCCGGAACTGCTTGAGCCGGTTGAAGCAGCGTTCGACAACGTTGCGGGCCTTGTAGAGCTCACGGTCGAAGGCCGTTGGTCTGCCGCCGGCCCGGCCGCGCCGCATCCGGTTGGCCTTCTGATCAGCCCTCTCTGGGATCACCGCCCGGATGCCCCGGCGCCGCAGCGTCTGGCGGATCGCCCGTGATGAATACGCCTTGTCGGCGATGACCGCGTCGGGTCTGCGACGCGGCCGCCCGACGCCGGTCCGGGGCACTTTCACCGCGTCCAGGACCGCGTCGAAGGCGGTGGAGTCGTTGACGTTGCCGGGTGTGATGAGGACGGCCAGGGGCAGGCCTCGGCCGTCGCAGGCGAGGTGGACCTTGGTGGTGAGCCCGCCGCGGGACCGGCCGAGCGCCTGACCAGCCGCCGTGCGTTCCGGATCTTCCAGTTCGTCCCCCGTCGACGCCCTTTTTTGCGGGCGCCGGCGGCGTGCTGGTGGGCCCGGTTGATCGTGGAGTCGACCGAGACCGTCCATTCCACGGCCCCGACGGAGTCGTCGCGGACCTGGACCTCTTCGAGCAGGCGGGCCCAGGTCCCGTCCGCCTCCCAGCGGGCGAACCGCTCATAGACCGTCTGCCACGGCCCGAAGCGCTCTGGCAGGTCACGCCATGGAGCACCCGTCCGCAACCGCCACAACACCCCGTTGATCACCTGCCGGTGATCCCGCCACGGACGACCCCGCCCGTCAACACCCGGCAACAGCGGCGCTATTCGCTCCCACGCCGCATCCGTCAGCTCACCACGACCCACCACAAGATCAATTATCAGACAGGCCCTAGCGGAATGGGAGAGCCACGTCGGGACCAGCCCCGCCCGTCTCCGGGAACAACAGCGCGACACCGAACTCACCGAGCTCCGCAGCAAACTCCGCAAAAGCCGCGATCAGTGCCGGCGGCTCCAGGACCAAGTCGACGCCGCCGCGACCGTCATCATGACCCTCCTTTCGGAGAACGCCGCACTCCGCGAGCACACCACAAACAGCGCCGCAGTCATCCCCCTCCCGCTTAACCGGGTAGTCGCCACCCGGGAGTGACGCGCGCCCACAGTCCGAGAGGTTGGCCACCTTGCGATGAGCGCCGAGACGATCGCCTTCCTCTGGTTCACCTTCTCGCTGCGCGGCCTACGCCTGGGTTCGACCCGTGCCCGTGTGAACCGGCTGGCTACCGTGAACCACGGCTGGAGCGCTAATGCGATTGCCTATATGCCGCCACTATTTCAGAAAAGGGAGTGCGTATCTGGTAAAGATGGTCATGTTTCTCCACGGACGCCACGATTTGCAGGATGGCATCCCGCGAGGGAGGGGGCGGGGGTGTGATTATTTTTCCGGCTGTGGCGAGATGCAGAAATTTGGCAATCGAGGCTTGCCGGTTCATGGGGCTACGCAGCATCAGCAGCGTTAGCCATCCCAGGGAGTCTTGCACTCCACTTAGGGCGGCGAGGAAGCTGATTCTCATGAGGCGGTAAGCCGCAGCATCGTTCTCAGGAGTATTCAGCAACTCGACATCTGCCTTATATTGCATTTCGGCAGGCGTCGAAAGGGAAAAGTTTGGATAGCTGGGACGCTCATTAACGAGGTCCACATATCGAAGATCGGGCTCCTCGCGCTGGGAGCCGATGGGCGCTGTTTCATAGGCGAACGCATCGTCGATGATCTTCACGACGTCGGCAGGGTTGGTCCACTCAGTGAGGTCGCCCAGGCGGGGAACTGCACCGAGACCCCATGCGAAGTAGCCCAACTCTTCAGACTGGACGGCCAGTTGTGCTTCCATCGTAGATCACCTCCTCCGTCACCCTGTAAAGATCGTCATATTCTACCCGAGAGACCCTTCGGACCAACTCCGGGGCGACCCCACGGGGCACGCCGATCTCGTTCAGCCACGGCTTTTGGTCGGCCCACAAGTCATACTCTCTTCGAACGCTATTGAAATCGAGCGTGCCACCCAGGCCGCAATCATGAATTTCGATCACAAATCCGGGCGTGTCGTCTTCAAGTGCAAAATTAAGAGCGACGTTCTTTGTGGACGCGAAGGAGACATAAGGGCTGAGGGTTCGCGTGTCCTGATAGGAAAGCAGAAGATTGAACAGTCGATCTCTGGCTGTTTTGGATCGTCTGTCAATCTCCACTTGCCTCAACGCCCAAGCTACTTCTTCCAGCGCGTGGTCGGTGCATTTTTCGGGATCTCGCGACTCACGCATCGTGTGCGCCAGGATTTGCATACCTGGCGTCCATTGCTTCTGTCCCCGAAAGAGCGTTCTCGCCACAGCCATGGCTTCTCCCGGAAAGGATTCCCTTCCAAAAAAGCATAGTCGCAAGATCCCGCTCGTGCAGCCTGAGCGGAACCCAACGCTTCCACACAGGAGAACTCGGCTCACCTCGCACGACCCTCGCGCGCAGTGCCCTCGCCACGTCTCATGAGACATAGCGGGGTCTGGAGAACAGCGGCTGCAGGCGGCCCACCAGATCCTGCTGACCAGGGCTTTCGAGCTTCTGTGTACGGTCCCCGTGTTGCGGCAGGTTGTGTTGCGCACGGAGTGAGCTGAGTTATGGATGAGTGGCGTCTGTTCTGGACCGGGGTCGGCGGTTCCCCGGATGGCGGTAGAGACGATGTGCTAGGCGGGTGGGGCGACTTGGCCGAGCGGGAGCGGTCGCTCGGGATCCGGCCCGGACAGCCGATCCTTCTTGCCCCGGATGGTCGCGTCGATCCCCGATTGAGCGCGGTCTTCCGACATCGGGACTTCGCTCGGAAGGCTGAGGGCACCAAGGAGACGTACGCGCCGGACTACCGGCTGTTCTTCACCTACTTGTGGCGCCGCGGACTTCGTTGGGACGAGGCGACGGCGAACGTGCTGGAGGACTGGGAGGACTGGCGGCTGCGCGGCGAGGGAAACCCCTCTCCAATCGGCGGGGCGAGGTGGGCACGGGAGTTGGCCGCGCTCGGCTTGTTCTACAAGATCGCCGTCGGGCTGGGCTTCATGCAGGCCTCCCCGGTGCTCACGCATACGGTGAGCACGCCGGACGGCGGCACAGTCGAGGTCGCGGACCTGGCGCCGAGGGATGTGCGCAGCTCGCACGTGAAGTGGCTCTCCCCACGCGGATACCGGGTGTGGCGGGACGTGGGCCTGGGCGGGATGTTGCCGAGCGGGCTGGAGAACGAGAGTTGGCCGGGCCGCAACGACGGCAGGGATGTGGCGTTCGCGGACTTCACCTACTCCAGTGGCCTGCGGCGGCGGGAGGTCGGGACGCTGCTGGTGTGGGAGTTGCCGCCGTTGGAGAGCGGGATGGGCCGCCACCACTACTCGGGGTGGGTGGGCAAGGCGGTGGCCAAGCGGGCCGGGCGTTTCTACTACGTCAGCCACGCCGGCCTGCAGCAGGCGGAGCTGTACCGGCTCGGTACGCGGGACGCGGTGGTGCGCCGGGCCAGACGCCGGGGCCGCTATGACCGGGTCGCGGACCGGCTGCTGCTGCTGCGGGAAATCACCCGTGATCGCCGGGCGAGGTGGACGGCTGCGGACGGCCGGACGTTCGAGGCCCAGATCGATGAGCTGACGGCCCGCCAGCGCATGCGGATGTTCACCGAGAGCGACGAGGGCCTGGAGCCGGCGATGCTGTGGCTGACTGAGGCCGGGATGCCGATGGCGTATAAGAGCTGGACGAAGGTCTTCGAGCGGGCCAGTGAGCGCTGCGAGCGCGCCGGGTTGAAGGTGTACGCCACGCCGAAGATGCTGCGGCACAGCATGGCCCTGCGGGTCTTGGTCTCGCTGCACCACGCGCTGGACCAACGGCTCGGGCTGACGCCGGCGCAGCGCCGGGATTACGAGGACGCCTATGGCACGGTGTGGACGATGGTCAAGGATCTGCTGGGCCACCGGTCGGAGGTGACCACGCGCGAGATCTACCTCGAGCCGGTGCGCGGGCTGCAGATCGAGAGCCTGCTCACCGATGAGGACAATCCGTCCAACACGGAGCTGTTCGCCAACCTGGCGCGCCGAACCGGTCTGATCTTGGATGTCGCGTGAGCCCGACGGGGAGACGGGCGCCGCTGCCGCCCTCCGACTACCGGCGACGCGAGATCGTGGACGAATCCGGGCTGGTGGTGCGCCCGGTGGGGCAGGGTGGCGAGGACCTGGGCACGTACGACTACTCCGTGCTGCCGGGACCGGAAACGCTGCGGCGTGAGGTGGCGGCCGCGTTCGCCCGGCGGGCGAATGCGCACTGGGACAGTGCGCAGAGCTGCACCAGTTACGACCGCAGCGTGCGGCACTTTCTGCGGTCCATGGCCGCCGTCGAACCGCCGGTGGGCTCGCTGTCCGAGATCACGCCCGAGGTGTGGAAGGCATGGGCGGAGGCGCCGGGCGGATTCGTCCGGGCGAAGCACATGGGCGTGCTGCTGCGGCAGGCGCCGGGGGTGTCGCAGGCGGTGGTGGCCCAGATGTCCAAGCGCCGCCGCCAGGTGGTTGCCCGGCCGAAGAAGAGTCTGTCGAGCGCCGAGATGAAGCGGGTGCGCAGCGCTGCCGCGCACACGGTGCGCCGTGCCGAGCGGCGGATCAGCGGCAATCTCGCGCTGCTGGAGCGCTGGCGGGCCGGGGAACTCGAGGGACATCTGGATGCCCGGTGGGGCGAGTTGCTCGATCACCTGGCGCGAAGCGGGGACCTGCCGCGGGTCCCGAGCGGGTTCGTCCGCAACTGGGTGCAGGTGGAATGCCGCCGCCGAATTGGGGCCTGGAGTCTGCAGCCGGCCGTCACCCAGCTGTTCCCGTCGGTGAGCGAGAAGGCCGCGGCCGCCGTCCTGCTGATCTGCCATGAGGGCTGGAACCTGTCGGTCCTTCAGAAGCTGACGGTGCCGAGCCAGTGGCCGAACGCCGACGGCGATGACGCGCACCCGGCTATCCACCGGGTGGACACCGACAAACCGCGGCGCGCGCGGCTCCGTCACTCCAGCAGCAACCTGGTCGACGTGGGCGAGGACTCGCCGGGTGAGGCCATGCGGCAGATCATCGCCATGACCGAGCAGGCCCGCCGGACCCTAGCCCTGCTCGGCCGACCCAGCGACCTGCTGTTGTGGTCCCGCAGTGCGCGGCACCCGATGTTCAGTAACGCCACGGTCGGGCTGCGCGACGCAATCGACGCCTGGGCGCGCGAGGCGCTCCCCGATCTGCCCACGGGACTGAATGGCCGGCTGCTGCGGCATACCGCCCAGGTCCTGCACGGCCGGCCGCGCCACAACACCAGGGCAGTCCAGGACCAGCACTATCTACGTCGGGACGAGCAGGTCATCGCAGATTCCCGGGATGTGGTGGCCTCCGGGCTCGAGGACGCGGTGCGGCACGCCCGCGCCACGGTGCAGATGCGCATGATCGCCGCGCAAGGAACGGACGGGCACGACGATGCCCGGGTTATCGCCGAGCGGACCGGTCTTCCGCTGGACGTGGCCCGCCAGGTGGCCTCGGGAGACCTGGATACGGCGGTGGGCGCGTGCGAGGACGTCGAGCACAGCCCGCTCAGCGGCGGGAGCCTGTGCCGGGTGTCCTTCCTGCTGTGCTTCGCGTGCCCCAACGCTGTTGCGACCGCGCGCCACCTGCCCCGGATCGTCTACCTCATCCAGGCCCTTGAGTCCCTGCGATCCGTGTCGCCGGCCGCCGTGTGGAAGGCGGACTGGGAAGCCCACCACCGGCGCGTGAGCGACCTACTCGACCAGCACACCGATCCGCGCCAGCACCCGGCGCTGCTGGCGAGGCTCACCGGAACCGAGTGGGATCTCATCGACCGTCTACTGGAAAGGAGACTCGATCCGTGAGCACCCTCTATGCCACGGTCGGCGCGGCCGTCGCGCTCGTCGACCCGGGCCCCGATGTCCCGGTGGTGCCGGCGCAGCGGCGGCGGCCGGGCGTGCGGGAGGACGAGGTCTCCCGCTTCGGCGACCTGCGGTGGGAGCTGGCCCATCTGCAGCACACGGACACAGCCAGCACCAAGGCGTTCTTGTGGTCCAACTTCCCCGCCTCGCTGCAGGGCTCGTTCATGCGTATCGCCTGGGCGCTGATCAACATCCCTACCCCCGATGTGCTGCATGCCCGGCTCGGCGCCAGGTCGCGGGCGGTGATCTCGGCCAGCACGGTGATGACCACGTTGACCGGGTTCCGGAAGTTCGCCCGCTGGCTCGAAGCGAGGAACGTCACGCGGCTCACCGACGTCGACCAGGAGGTGCTGTCGCAGTACGCCGCGCACCTGGGCGAGAAGGGCTCCACCGGAGTACACGAGGAGCGGCAGCTGTTCGCCCTGACCCGCGTGTGGGCCTACGCGCCGCACTTGCTGCCCGAGGACCGGTTGGTGATGCCGCCGTGGGAAGACCCGGGCGCGGCCATCATCGACTTCCTCGGTGACGGCTTCAGCCGGGACAGAGGCGAAAACAAGGAGGTCGTCATCCACCCGGCCACCGTGTCCCCGCTCCTGGTCTGGGCGCTGCGCTGCATCCTCGACCTCGCGCCGGACATCATCGACGCCCACTGGGCCTGGCGCCGGCTCAAGTTGAACATCCGCCCCAGCAACGCCGCGCCCGCGGACGGGCTGAGGCTCGTCCGCGCCCACCTGCAGCACCTGAAGGCGAGCGGCGGGACGCTCCCGGCGTACATCGGCCATACCGGCCAGCGCCTGGGGAGCCACTGGCGGGCCTGCGCGGCCGCCGAGCGGCCTCTGATCAATATCTCCTTCCTCGCCGGGCAGTTGGGCGTGACCCGCCATCAGGTCGAGACGGGCTTGCTCGAGCTGGGCCTGGACCTCGGAGGCCTGCCCGTCGCCGATGGGGCGGCGCTCCCGGTCGACGTGACCGGTCGGATCGACGGCAAGGTCTGGGCAAACGCCATCGACTTCACCGAGGCCCAGTCGCTCGCGGGCCATCTGATGACGGCCGCGCTGCTGACCATCGCCTACCTCTCGGGGATGCGACCCGAGGAAGTCCTCCATCTCGAACGCGGCTGTTCCAGTCAGGAGGAACGTGAGGACGGAACCGTCCGGTACCGCATCACCGGCCAGCACTTCAAGGGCGTCACCGATGAACACGGCAATACCCTGCCCCAAGGCGAGATCCGTCCCGAGCCCTGGACTGTCATCGAACTCGTCGACCGCGCCGTGAAGGTCCTGGAGCAACTCCACGACGACCGCCTGCTGTTCCCACGGTCGATGACTGTCCGAACTCTCGCTCCTGCCTCGGCAGAGATTCGTTCGGAGGGGCTGAACCCGAACCGGTTCATCGGGCGCATCAAGTCGTTCATCGACTGGGCGAACGCGACCGCCGCCCGGTTCGGCCGCCCGCACGAGCTGATTCCGGTCGATCCCCATGGACCGATCACGTTGCGCCGCCTTCGCCGGACCGTGGCCTGGTTCATCTACCGCCGTCCCGGTGGCCGGATCGCCCTCGGCTTGCAGTACGGACATGTCGGAAGCTCACTGGCCGAGTCGTACGGCGGGCGCACCAAGGCCGACATGCTGGAGATCCTCGACTTCGAGAAGACCCTGGCCTTGGCGGACGCGCTGGCTGAGGCCAGCGACCGGCTATCCGCTGGAGAAGCGGTCAGCGGGCCGGCCGCCGACCGCTACATCGCCGCCGCAGAGGAGTTCACCGCCCGCTATGCGGGCGGATTCGCCACCAAGGGCCAGATGAAGGCGCTGCGCAACAACCCCCGGCTGCAGATCTTCGACGACCCGCAAGCACTGCTGACCTGCAACCTCGATCCCTACAAGGCGCTGTGCGATCCCGACCTGGCCAAAGGCACGAAACCGTCCCTGCGTGCCCCGAACTGGAACCGCTGCAACCCCTCTTGCGCGAACATCTCCCGCACCGACACTCACATGCAGCGGGCCCGCGAGCAGCTTGCCCAGATCGACACCGACTGCGCCGACCCACACCTGCCCCACCCGATACGGCGCCGACTCGAGCTCTGTCGCGCGAGCACAGAGAAGATCATTCAGGAGCATGAGGCCGCAGCAAGGCAGACGGCTGGCAAGGACGGCACATGACCACAGCCCAGGACGACTCCCCGGCTCCTGGCAAGCAGGCCGACGACACAGAAGCAACCGCGGCGCCGGCCGCCGCGGGTATTGCCGAGACGGTGGGCCGCGTACTCGCGATGGCCGCCGCGGCAGCGAGCCCGTCGCGCCCCGGCGATACCGCCGAGATCGAAGCGATCACCGACGCGATGATCCGTCTGCTGGTGGGCACTCCTCTGCGCTCGGACGGCCAACTGACGATCAAGTCCCTCGCCCAGGAGGCAGGGCTCAAGCGCAACAAACTCACCCACAAGCACACCGGACTGAAGGACCTGTTCTACGCCCTGGTGCGGATGCAGGACACCCGGCCGAGACTCGTCGACGACCTGAAGAGGATCAACGACGAACTGCAGCACAAGATCACCCGCCTGCGCGCCGAGCGCGACCGTCTACGCAGGGACGTCCAGCAGCTAGTGCGGGTCGTCCACGTCCTCGAGGTAGAAAACCAGCAGCTGCGCGAGGCAGCCGGGAGTGACGGCGTCGTTCGAGTGCTGCCCCTCCAGCACCGGCCCTCGGCTCGCTAGCACGTGATCACCCAGCGTGGGCGCAGAGCGCGGAAGGTTTCGTGACGAGCCGTTGGTCCGTCTCGGCCTTGAGATGCTGCCAAGGGATTTGGCGTGGGCACACCGCACGCGGCCGACGGACCCAACCATGTACGCGGTCAGGGTCCGGCGGCGTCTTCCCCGCCGCCGATGTTGTCGGTGTCCGGCTCTTCGGAGATCTCCGGTTCGTGTGAGTAGATCGTGGCCTGAACCTTGACCGCCAGCTTGGAGACCTTCTCCCATTCGCAGTACGACCCGAGGGGGTGGGCGCCTGCCACCTCGGGGTTACGACTGAGCTGCATGAGCTGTGCCGGAGCGTCCTGGGCGTCAGTCAGGGTGCCGAGGAGCCTGCGCCGCTGGTCAGTCATCTGATCAAGCGGCGAATTGGGCTCGTCGCGCTCAGGCTCCCGCTCGCCTTCTTCGCGGGCCGCCCGTGCCGGGTCGGAAAGCCGGACGACGGTGTACTCAGAGGTGGCGAGGAGCCCCTGCGCCGTCACGCGCGATCCCGGCCTCGGCACCGGGGTCGACGTCAACGAGGGTGTACCGGTCGCCGTCGGGCTGCCCTTCCTTGATCAGCTGCTTGTCGGTGAAGGAATTCACCGCCACCCGGTCGGCATCGAACGGTTGGCCGCGTGGGCCAGCAGAAGCAGGCTAGCCTTGTTGTCCCTTCGGGACAGTCTGGCGGTGACGTCCTCGACGTCCGCACGGAACGGGACGGTGGTGCCGACCGCCGAGCCGACGTTGCGGGTCAGCATCTGGTCGGTGATCAGCGCGATGCCACCGGCGACAGCAAGGGGCAGCCGCGCTTCGGTGGCACCGGACTGCGCCGGTTCGATGAGGGCGGTGAAGTCGGAGCAGAGCCGCGGCTGCCAGTCCGATTCCATGACCTCCTTGGTGAGCACGCCTCCGTTGCCCCAGGCACTACGCGCCTGGGGCAGCGTCTGCTTCTTGGCTAGCCGCCACGGATGATCGACGATCGGGGCGAGGATCTCCACGTAGGTGTTCGTGCGCAGCCGCTGCTTGCCGGCGATCGCCTTCACGTGCTTCTTCATGACGCCGAAGACGGGCCAGCGGGTCAGGTAGTGCACCAGGCACACCGCGCGCCACAGGGGCCGTGCCCAGGAGCGCGTCGTCCGCGAAGACGGCGGGCGTCTGCTGCGGGGGATACTGGCCGACGGCCAGCCGGTAGACGTCCGACCCGCGACGCCGGTGAGATCGGGCACTCCGTCGAGCATCGTCCGCTTGAGGTCCCGGGAGCCGATCTCGGCGTTCTGTGCCGCCGAGTCCCACATGGCGAACTCGACGTTGATCGAGGAGAGGATGCTCCAGACGGCGTCGTCGAAAACCTCATCCGCCGGCAGCCCGGATCCGGGATGCACCTGGAGCCCGACCGCGATCTGCGCCGGCAGACCGACCGTCTGCCCGATGCGGATGGCCTCCTCGCTGGGAGTTCCACCGTCCAGCCCGGCGATGAAGGAGGCCCTGAACTTGTCGAGCACTCACCCTGCCGTCCCAGACCCATCCGCTGGGGCAAGGGCCGGTTCACGCCACGGCGTGCGGGCTTCTCGGCCAGCGGCACTCGCACGGTCCGCGATCTTCTCCGGAGTCGCCTGCTCCCTGTAGAGCGCCCCCCAGGCGCTGACCACGCGCGTGATGCCGTCCCGGACGACCACGACGTAAACCGGCTCGGACCCGTCGGAGGATTTCAGCCGGGCGATGTGGGCGACCATCGCGCGCGTGATGCGACAGGTGAGGATCGACTCGTCATATTGCTTGTTGGCGTTGCGGGTCGCTGGCCGGAATGGCCTAAATCGACGACAACTCCATGGCCCCAGTGATCCTGCGGCACCACCCGGAACTGCGCCCAGGCCGTCGCGGGGCTGACGAATGCGATCGTGCCATGGTACGACGCACAGGCTGGCACTGGGGCCCCTGACGGCTGACAGTGAACGAGCCACCACCGTCTCGAGGACGGCCCTGCCGAACCGACACGGTCAATCCGATATTTGTCCTCCCCGTTACTTGAGTCGGGTCACGCTAGTGTCCTCCTTGGCCCCCGATACCTTCGCACAGAGGAAAGCGTGAAGAGTGCCCAGCCATGGGGAAGCAAGATGATCGTTCCTAATGGAGCGACGCTGCACGTCATCGAGCGAGAGCCGGAGGCTCTTCCTTTCGTAGGTCCGCTCCTGCAGCGGTGGATGGCTCTCGAATTCCAGCCACGGCAGTGCAGGAGAGCCGTCGAGGAGCTGTTGTGTCATCCCGCTTTCTCGGTCGATGAACCTCTTCTTGACGCGCGAGCGGTCACCGACGGGGGCACCGTTGCCACCGAGGCACTTCTTCATCCGTCCGCGGAGTATGCGTTTCGCCTTCGCGTATTCGGTCCGAACGGCAGTGCAGATCAGGTGACCACACGGTTCGACGAGTCCATGGCCGTCGAGGTCGCGTGGGTACTGCGCTCGCTGACCGGTGACGCAGAGTCAGTACCGGATCTCTCGTGGCTTCCGCGTACGGTTTGCACTCTTCTCACTCAGGGTGAATCCGTCCCGGTGCCTGCTTTTCCACGCGTCGAGCGCCCCGGTATCTATCGCCGCGAACATGGATGCGTCGTCATTCGGTCGGAGACAACGAGCGTGATACTGGATCCGGTGTCCTTCTGGATGCCCCAGGCGCCCCGGACCCCCATCGCCGCCGACGGCGGGGTCGATGCCATCTTCATCACGCACGGGCACGCTGACCACTACAGTGTTCCGTCCATCCTGGCCCAGGCCGACCCTGCCCGAACAACCGTGGTCGTCCCGCCGGTGCCACGCACCAGCCTGCTGGCTCCCAACGACATGGTGCGCAGCCTCGGACTCTTCGGCCTCGACGCACGCGCACCGGAGTGGGGATCCTCAATCGTCATCGGGGACATCCATGTCGATGTCCTGCCCTTCTTCGGAGAGCAACCAGTCCGTGAGGGACAGGCCCCCCACCCGGATCTGCGGAACTGGGGAAGCTGCTATCGCTTCTCCACACCCGACTTCACAGCGATTTCGTTGATCGACAGCGGTGTCGATCCGCTCGGTGACATGGCAGATGTCGTCCGTATCTCGCGAGACGACCACGGACCCGTGGACTTCTTCCTCAGCTCACTGCCGCGCTTCCACTGTCCTTTCTTCTTCGGGCTTCCGCACTACTACTTGGCTCTTCCTTTCGACAGGTTGCGGGAGCTGTTCGCGCAGTTTCGCACGGGCAGGCTTCCGAGCGTCACTCCTGGTCCCGACGGAATTGTGGATGTCTGCCGAGCGGGGCGGCCGCGCTATTACCTCCCCTATGGAAATGGGCTCGAGGGGGTCGGCCAACCGATCGGAGATGTCGGCATGAGCATCGGTGAGCCTCCGGAGTGGGAGCTGGTGACTTACCTGACGGATCGCTTCCAGCACGAAGGAATCCCGACGACAGCGATCGGATGGAATCCAGGTGACTGGATCTCCGTGGAGCGGGGACGAGTGGACCGGATGGCCTATGAACGGCCATCTCGCTCGGCAGAGAAACTCGATTTCCTGTCATGACCCGAGCGAGCGGAAGTGAACCATCCGCGACGGACGTCGGCCATTTCGCTTTCTCGTCCCTCATCGAGCCGCTCGGCGTCGAGGAGTTCGGGCGGGACGTCATGGGCAGACGTCAGTGGTTCGGGACTGGCAGTCCGGACCGCTTCACACACCTGCTGTCGTGGCGCAGCCTCAATGAACTGATTCGTTACCGGCGGCCACCCGCCCCCAGGTTCCGGCTGGTGAAGTCGGGCAGAGCCGTACCGGAATCGGCCTACCATCGCACCGTCCACACGCTGCGCGGCCCGCTCAGGATGCTCGACACCGCCCGCCTCCTCGTGGAGATCCGCGACGGCGCCACCATGGTCTGGGACGCCATCGACCAGGCCCACGCGCCGGTTCATGCCGTGAAACAGGGGATCGAGCGCGCGCTACGGGCCTTCTCCTTCGTCAACATGTATGCCAGCTGGGGCGACGTGGGGGGCTTCCCGGAGCACTGGGACGACCACGACGTGTTCGTGGTCCAACTCCTGGGACGAAAGCACTGGCAGGTGCAGCAGCCCACACGCAAATGGCCGATGCCCGAGGACTTCAGCGAGCCGCCGACCGAGTACGCGCACGAGTGGACGCTCACCCCCGGCAGCGTCCTGTATCTGCCCCGCGGCTGGTGGCACAAGGTGACCCCACTGAATGAACCCTCACTGCACCTGACCATCGGCGTTCTCCGGCCCACCAACGCGGACTTCATGACCTGGCTGGTGCAGCAGGCGACCGCGTGCGACCTGATGCGTCAAGACATCCCTGTTCTGGACGACGACCAGGCACGCGCGCAGCACGCGGCGGCGCTGCGCTCGGTTATGGACCAATGGCTCGGCCCGTCGGCGCTCGAACTCTTCGACGCGACGCAGTCGAAGACGCACTACCTCGACCCGCGTCCGACGCTGCAGGCGATCGACCACATCGGTCCGGAAACATGGGAGGCGGACTCGAAGGTGGTCTTGTTGAGCACACGAGCGGAGATTCGCCGTAGTGACGGCGGTGTGGCTCTGGTGGTGGCGGGTGACGAGTGGTGGGCGCCGGCCGAAGCCGAGCCGTGTCTTCGCAAACTCGTCGAGGGACGACCGATAGATGCCGATGCGTTCCGCGGACACGCAACCAGCTCTCTCGTCTCCGAACTCGTCGCCTCGGGAGTCGCGGCGGTGATCTGATGAACCGAACGTTCACACCAGAAGGTGGCGAATGGACCTCTCACTAAGCAGCGTTGTCGAGTTGCACCTGGCATACGAGGACAACAGCCCGTTCGGTACGACGGTGTCCGGGCAACTCGAAAGAAAGCTCAAAGAGCGATTCCGTCCGGCGATCGAAACGCTGCGGCGTGATGCGCTGGATGCGGTCGAGCGGGCTCCGGAGATCCTGGACCGCCTGGGGCTCGACGGTGGGGGCGAGATCCTCGACGCCACCGGGGTACGCGAAGAGCTGAGTTTTCCGGTGCCCTCACAGACCCGTCCGGCGGCGATCGTCCTGTTCCGCGATCGCCTCGCTCCCCTACGGCTCCCCGTCGGCCCGGAGCTCGCCGGTGACCTGGCGGCATGGATCGGCGAGTGGCAGCACAACGCCTCCAGGCCCGCCCCGGGTCCGGCACGCGCGCTGTGGGAGGCGCTTCACGAGCTCCAGTGCTTCGCGGCGCCGCGACAACCGACCCACACGCGAGGGGCGGCCACGTTGGTCGGCCACGCAACGGTACTGCTGTCGAGCCCGCGCGCCAAGATCTTGATCGACCCGTTCCTCATGCCGCGCGACGAGCGGTTTCCGGCCGGCTACCAGCCGCTGACCCACGGTGATCTCGCACCCGACGGTGTCCTCATCACCCACTCCCACAGGGATCACTTCCACATCGACAGTCTGCTCCGGCTCGGCCGGGACACGACGGTCGTCGTGCCCGAGGTGGCGCGCGAATCCTCCCTGGCCATCGACATGGTGTACCGGCTGAAGGAACTCGGCTTCACAGACGTGCGGGCACTCGGCTGGAACCAGCAGACGACCATCGGCGACTTCCGTGTCATCGCTCTGCCGATGTACGGCGAACAGCCGACCGACGACGCACCGCTCCCGCCCGACATCCGCAACACAGGAAACACGTATCTCGTCGAGGGAGAGGGACGCCGCTATGCCTTCCTGGCTGACGCCGGTCGCGATCACCTCGGCGACGTTCGTTCGCTGGCCAAAGACGCCTACGAACGGTACGGACCCGTCGACGTGCTCTTCGGCGGTTATCGCCCGTGGCGGCTATACCCGATCCAGTATCTGACGGGTTCCGTCCCGCAGTACCTGCTGTACACCCCACGATCCCTGTGGCGGACCCGGCAGACGATCATGAGTGACTCCCATGCTCTCCTTGACACGGCGGAACGGTGGCACGCCCGCTACGTGGTCCCCTATGCGAACGGAGGAGCACCCTGGTACTGGCAACTCGGCCTGGGCTCCGCCGCAGACGGCTCCGCCACCTCCGGAGAGACACACTTCGATCCACTGCCGGAAGCGGTCATTCGTGCTTCCACGGAGCGCTCGGAGAACGGCGTGCGCGCGCTCGCCTCACCCGTCAGGACGCTGCTCGTCAGGCCAGGTGAGTCAATTCGGTTCGACGGCCGGGGCGAGGCTGACGTGATCCCCAACCCCGGGCACATCTGGCCCTACAACGACGCCGAGGCCCTGCTCTCAGCGCCCGGTTCCACGCGGGAGCCCGTGGGATTGTCACGCAAGCGGGTCCTCCTGCGGCTCCTCGCGCTTGAGGAGATGCAACGCCGCGGCCTCACCGTGAGCACACAGCAGGTCGCCGACATGAGCGACGATCTACGGCGCCGGCACGGCCTGACCGACCACGCGGACATGGTCGCCTGGCTCAACCGGGCTGGACTCAGCATGGCCGAGTACTGCGAGATCCTCTACGAGTGGCAGGGAGTCCTCCGCCTGGAAGAAGCCATGTCCGATCTCATCGAGAAACGCCTGGCCGGTCAACGGGCCTTCGCCACCATGCGTGCTGTGAGTCATGCATGACACCGAATGACTGCATCGAGGAGATCGCGCCGCAAGTCGTCGTGCGCGCCGCGCTTTTCCCGCTCCGTACACTCCTCGGACTGCGCGACCGAGGCCTCGCCACCCTGGCCGCCGACGCGGGGACCCAGCCGACACAGGCATTCGAGCAGGCATACCTGGCCAGCATCGAAGAGCAGCGGCGGGCGCTCTTCGAAGCGACCGTCGACGACCCCCGATTCACCAGAGCGTTGTGTCTGACCAACGAAGCCCTCAGCCGTCACCTCACGACCCGACACCTGCGCTCGGCGCCCCGAGACAAGCGGGCGCGTCGCCTGGATGCGACGCTGTACCGCTACCTCGCCCGCGCCGTGTGGCGAACCCAGCCGTGCGATCTGTGGGCGGGCGTCACAGTCGCCGACTGGGGGGAGACCACACGGATCCGGGCGGAGCCTGCGCGCTTCGCGATCGCCCCGGACCTGCGGCCCTACCAGTTCATCGTCCAGTCACTGGCACACACTGGGGCCTATCTCGACCGGGGTGTGTACAAGCTGAACCCGACGCTGACCCTGGACGAGGAGCGGAATCGCTGGCGGTACACCGTCCGGAACTTCTCGTCGATCGCATCCTTGGAGCGGACGAGCAGTCCTGGGATCGACGCGCTCCTGAGAACCTTGGCACAGATGCAACCGGCACCGCTGTCCGTGATCGCTGCGGAGCTGCGCAGGCATGGCTTTCACGCCCCTGAACTGGATGACATGCTCGTGTCCCTGGCCCGTGCGGGTCTGCTGACAGGCGGCCTTGTCTTTCCCCGCACCTTCGTCTCCGCCTGGGATGCGGTGATGGCCGTGCCGCGACTCCTGCACGAACGGCACGCACAGTCCTGGCGGTCCGCCATGCTGCGGCTTCGGCGGATCTGCCACCGCCTCGAAGGCGACATGAGCACCATTCCGCTCGGACGGCTCCACGGTGTGTTGGACGAGGCCCGTACCATCCCCATCGAACTGGCAGCCGAACTCGACGTCGAGCCTCCGCCCCTGCCCCGCTCCGTCCTGCGCTGCGACACGAGCACCCCGTTCAGCATCGTCCTCGGACGCGAGGAAAAGGTGCGTCTGACCGCGGCCGTTGCGGAATTCGACCTCTTCGAACGAAGTCACGGAGTCACATCTGCCGCTCGTGCGGTGCATCGGAGGCTCGTGGTCAGCGGCCACGACAGGTCGCCACGCGAGAGCACGGCCGGATGCAGACGCGTGCCGACACAGGAGTCGGCGTGGCGCGCCACAGGGTCCGACCACATGGTCGGGCGACGGCTCCGGCGCTGGTCCGAGTGGCTGGCAGGGACCACATTGCCCTGCGACCACCTGTCTGACGACTTCCCTGAGGAGACGCTGCCCCCACCCATCGGCGGGCTGATCGTCCGTCCGACAGCGAAGGGCTACCAGATCACGGCAAGCACGTCCGAGGTCGCCGCCGCATACAGCCGGTTCGGGCACCTCTGGTTCGGCATCGGCAGCCGGGCGGACCAGCGGTTCGAGAACCATGCCCTGCACGGGTGGTACCGAAGGAGCCTGACACGCGTCGCACGAGAAGCGGATATCGAAGTCGTCGAATACGTCGGACCGTGCGAGGCCATGCCTAATATGCTTGCCCGACCACGCTTCCCCTTCCGGCAGTGGGACCGATGGGGAACCACGTCGTCCTACCGCGCCGATCAGCTCAGCGTGGTGCTGGTGGCGGACGATCCCCCGATCGTGGTCGCCACCGCACCGGAGCAGGCCTGCGGCATGGCCATCTGCTGCTTCTCTCCCGCCAACATCGGCTACAGCGAGCCGCATCTGGAGGCGCTGCTGCTGTCGTCCTTCCGGGATACGCCCGACTGGTTCGCCCCGGAACTCCCCACGGAAGCCGAGCTTGCCCAGCCCTCTCCCTCCCCGGCGCTGCTGCTCCCAAGCGGCAACTGCGTCAAGCCGAGGCGAACCGTCATTCACGGTGCCACATTGACGGAGCTGGTCCTGGCCCGGCGTTCGCGGCGCTTCCTTCTCTGGCAGGACCTGGCACGTAGGCATGCCTGGCCCGAGCTGCTCCTCGTGAGCCGAGACGCCGGCTCACCCGTGCTGATCACCCGCGACAGCCCGCTCGCCGTGGAAGCGATGATGCACGGGCTGAGCGACCGTACCGGCTTCCTCTGCGTCGAGGAACCCGGTGATCACATGCAGCTCTTCAATGACGAGGGCGAGGCGTTCACCGTTGAGTTCATCGTGCCGTTTCTGCGCCGGCGACACGCATGGTCCCGCCTGGCATCAGGCCAACCTGGTGCTGCCCGTCACCCGCACCCCGGGCAGCGACCTGATGCCCAGCACCTTTGACGCCGTATTCGAAACGGTCGACGAGTTGACGGAAAATAAGCGGCTTTCCTGTTTCTTCTTCGTCCGAAAGCCACCAGGTCTCAGGCTGCGCTTCCTACTGCCCGAACCCAGCGGCGGCGCCACACAAAGGATCAAGAACTGCTGTGACAGCCTGGTCAAACGCGGGCTGGCCGAACGCTGGTTCGCGAGCGTCTACGAGGCCGAGACCTTCAAACTCGGTGGGCCGGAGGCCGTCGAGGCCGTGCACGCCCATTTCTCCGCGGACAGTCGGGCGTGGTGGCGGTTGGTGCAGCTGGCACAGAAAAGAGCGACCGTCGACACACGACTGCTTTCCCTCGCAGTACTGAACGACTTGTTCCTGCGATTCCTCGAGTATCCTGAGGAAATCTGGGATGTTTGGTGCCGCATCACCTACATGCACGGGGCTCGTGTCACCAGTGAAAGCAGCACCGTTGCCGTACCTACGATCGAGCGAATTCTCGGCCACCTTGGTCCGGAAGAGTCAGCGATTCTGTGTGCCTATTCGTCGGCGAATACCATAATGGCAGCACGATTCGACGAGTTGCACGCCCAAGGCAAACTCCTGTTCGCGTACCGATTCATCCTGCCGCACGTCGCTCTGTACCACTGGAACCGCTACGGCTTCACGCCGTCCGATCGCACCCATATGTTCACTGCCATGACGAACGCATGGTCACCGCATGCCGTCGGCCCCGGCTCATAGGGAACAAGGAAAACATGCGCATCTTCAACCGGGACTACCACCAGCCGAAGACGTTCCTGCCGGGCACAAGACGAACCCGCCTTCCTGCCGAGACATTGCAAGACTTTGGACGGCACATGCGAGAGGTCGGTATCACACGCCTGGCCAACGTCACCGGCCTGGATGTCATCGGTATCCCCGTCGTTCAGGCCATCCGCCCCAACTCCCGTTCTCTGTCCGTCTCGCAAGGGAAGGGCGCCGACATCGAGTCGGCAAAGGCTTCCGCAATGATGGAGGCTGTTGAACTCTGGCATGCCGAGAACATTGAGATTCCGTGCCTCCACGGTTCCTACAACGCGCTGCGCCGTCGGCACAACCTCGTCGACCTGCACCGGCTACCGCTGGTAAAGGGCGGGAGGGTACGGCTCGAGCAGCAGCAGTCGTGGCTCCCGGGCTGGGATCTGCTGTCCGGGGAAGAGGTCTGGGTTCCGTTCGAGTTCGTCAGCATGAACACGGTCGGAGTCACCCAGGCAATGATGACCTTCCTGGGCAGCTCCAATGGTCTGGCGTCGGGAAATCACCTTCTGGAGGCCATCGAACACGCACTGTGCGAGGTCATTGAACGTGACGCGCACGCGTTGAAATGCGCGCAGGGAACGGTCGACGCGCCGAGCGCGAAGGTCGATCTCGACACGATCGATGAACCTTCTCTCAGGGAACTGATCGACTTGTGCCATGCCGCTGACATGGAACTGGCGGTCATGGAAATGACTTCCGAGGTCGGCGTCGCAACGTTCCGCGCCGGATTGATGGAGCGGGAGGAACGCGGCCAATGGAATCGCTTGGGAGCGGAATGGGGGTGCGGCACGCACTTGTCGCCCGTCGTGGCGCTCAGCCGTGCAATCACAGAAGCGGCCCAGGCACGCTTGACCGTCATCGCGGCGAGCCGTGACGACAATCCACCGGCGGTGTACGCAGGATCCCAGAGCATTTGGAGCGCCCAAGCATTCAGGGACAGCATTTTCACGGCTCCCGGTGTGCAGCCTTTCGTGCCACACTCCCGGTATCCGGAGACGGACACCTTCGAGGGAGACCTCGAGATCATACTGGCCGCCCTCCGCGCGGCTGATGTCGACCAGGTGGTAGTGGTCGATCTGACGAAGCCGGACATCGGGATCCCCGTAGTGAAGGTGATTGTGCCCGAGTTCGAATCCGCGCCGTTCGTGGCCGGTTATGTGGAAGGCCGACGTGCCCGCGCCGTTCGGAAAGGGAAGTCATGAAGGCAGTCCACGTATTTCTCGGACCCAGCCTGACCCGGGAGGACGCCCGCGCTGTCCTGCCCACCGCTAAGTACTTGCCACCGGCGAAAGCGGGTGACGTCTACCGGGCGGTGAAGAACGGCGCGAAGGTCGTAGCGATCATCGACGGATACTTCGAACAGGTTCCCGCAGTCTGGCACAAGGAGATTCTGTACGCGCTGTCCGTGGGGGTGCACGTTGTGGGGGCATCAAGCATGGGGGCGCTGCGGGCCGCTGAACTCCACCCCTTCGGAATGGTGGGCGTCGGGCGGATCTTCGAGGCGTACCGCGACGGCGTGTACGAAGACGACGACGAGGTCGCCGTCATCCACACAGCGGAGGAATCGGGCTTCGCAGTCCTGTCCGAAGCCATGGCCAACATCCGCGATGGGCTGCTCCAAGCGATGAGGCGCGGATATATCGGACGGGCGACGCACGACACAGTCCTCGGGGAGATGAAACGACGCCACTATGCGGAGCGCACCTGGTCGCTCGTGCCGGAGATCGCACGGAACACCGACCTTCCTCAGTCGGAGTTGGACGCGCTCGTCAAGTTCGTCGAGAACGACAGACCCAACCAGAAGCGGCTTGACGCTCTCCAACTGCTCACGGAGATCGCGCATGCCGGCTCCAGGTTCGATGTACCCTTCCAGCCTCCCTTCGAGTTCGAGTCGACGGTCTTCTGGGATCAGCTGGTTAGTGGTGTACGAACCGGCCCGGGAGCCAGTTCCCGCGTTCCTATCGGGGCGATCCGCAGTCATGTCGGCGTAGTGGAGGACGACGCCGACGCGATCTTCGAGGGCGCACTGACGATGTACCTGGTCGTCAAGGAAGCCCACCGGCTCGGCATCCGGACGGAGCCGGAGCAGGTCGCACGTGTCACGGAGCGCTTCCAAATGGCACAGGGGCTGCTGACACCGGAAACGACACAGGACTGGCTGAACAGGAACATGCTGGCAGAAGAGGAATTCTCTGCCTTGATGGAGGTCCTCGCCCTCGTCGAGAGCGTGGCCAGGCACCACTCGGCCGGACTCGACGCCTTTCTTCCTGCAGAGCTGCAACGTCGGGGCCGGTTCAAGACGGTGGCGACAGCTGTCACCGAAAAGTGCGACGCCCTGGCCGAGTTCGGCAACACCTTTCCCTCCGCGGAGGACGTCGGAACGACGACAGCTGATCTCCTGGACTGGTACGAGCACCGGTTCCGGAAGCTCGGTACGTCGTTCGACGATCACATCCGTGCGCGCCGGTTCCATGACGGCAGCCAGTTCGTCTGCGAGCTGCTCTTGGAGTACGTTCGAGAAGGCGCGCAGAAGACGAGCGCAGTGCGGGCCGATGCCTGAGCCTCCCCTGAGGATCGGTCTCCTCGACTTCAGCTGGGTCTGGACCAGCCGGTCCCCGAACGAGGCGCTCCAGGACACGTTGACGCTCGCCGCGCGAGCCGAGGCGCTGGGCTACTCGCGCTACTGGCTCGGTGAGCATCACGTACAGGGACACGCTTGCGGCAGTCCTCAGGTGCTGGCCGGCGTTGTGGCCGCAGCAACGAACTCGATCCGGGTCGGCGTCGGGGCGATGCTCTTGCATTACTGGGCCCCGCTCAAACTGGCCGAGGATTTTCGCCTGCTGGAGACGCTGTTCGGCCGTGTCGACCTGGGCGTCGGCCGCGGCCGTGCGGACAGCCTGGCCTCACATCGCGCGCTGCTGGACGGGCGAGCGGCTGGCGACGGTCTGCTCAATGACCAGGACTACGGCGCGAAGGTCGACGACCTCGTCGGCCACCTGCGGAACTCCCTGGCACTCAGCCATCCGCATGCCGGGGCTCCGGTGATCCCGGAGAGTGCTGCCATGCCGGAGGTATGGATCTGCGGATCGGCCGGCGCGGCACGCCACGCGGCGCGCACCGGCGCACGGTTCTGCTGCACCCTCTTCCATGGCGGCATCGCTCCGCCGACCCATCTCAAGCGCTACAGGAAAGAATTTCGCCCCTCCGGTGAACTCACCGAGCCCTGTGCGGCCATCGCTGTTGCCGGTGTGTGCGCTGAGACCGAGGCCGAGGCGCGGGCCATGCGCGATCGCTTTCCCAATCCCAACTACGTGCCGACCGTGGTCGGGAATCCGGAGCAGTGCAAGACCAGGATCGAACAGTTCTGTGCGGAATACGAGGTGAATGAGGTGATTCTGCTGGACATCGCCCCCGACAGGTGCAGCCGGATGAGGTCGGCAGAGCTTCTCGCGCAAGCACTGGGGCTTGGGTCATGAAGCACTGTTTCCTCGTTGTTGATGACTTCTACGATGATCCCGACGCAGTGCGCGAAGGAGCGCTCCGACTGGCATACGTTCGTCCCGAAGGCGTCAACTACCCGGGCGTCGCGGCCGAAGGGCCCGCCGATGTCTCCGCGACCATGGCCCGCTTCTCGAAGCTGTTGGGCGGAATCGACCTCAAGTACCAGCGGTCTCAGGGGGCGTTCCGGATCACCACGGCCGACGACATGGTTCTGCGTACTTCCATGGTCCATGTGGACACCCCCGACTTCAGCGCGATCGTGCACTTGTCGAAGGCGGAGACCGAGGGCACGTACTTCTATCGGCACAGGGAGTTGGGCATCGAACGAGTGTCGCCCGAGGACAACGTCCGCCCAGAAGTGCGGCGCGCAATCGAAAGGGACACCTTGGACCCGAATGCGTGGGACATCGTCTACAACGTGCCCATGAAGTACAACCGTCTGCTCATCTTTGACGGAAAGTACTTCCACTCGGGCGCTCGCCGGTTTACGGGAGCCAACCTGGCCGATGGGCGGATGACCCAGAACTTCTTCTTCTACCGGGCCCAGACCGACAGCCAGTGAGGAACAGGCAGGGTGAAATCACAGTCCGGAACGACTCTGTGGCAGGGCGGTACCACGATCGACCGACGCGCCGCCGCCTTGCCCCGACCCCTCG
This sequence comes from Streptomyces paradoxus, assembly GCF_014202475.1. Taxonomy (GTDB): domain Bacteria; phylum Actinomycetota; class Actinomycetes; order Streptomycetales; family Streptomycetaceae; genus Streptomyces; species Streptomyces paradoxus. The sequence continues at coordinate 16,136 of NZ_JACHGV010000023.1, read as the reverse complement.
TGCGGGACGAGCACCATGCGATCGGCGATCTACTACCGGAGTTCAGTGAGGAGGCGCTACGCAAGTCCTACCGGGGCCAGGGGATGGAACTCATTCCCGGCATGTTCCGTACCCGGCAGAGCTTTCCGCGGGCTCACCGTTTCGACCTGACCGAACTCCTCGCGTGGGAACGGCGCACGAAGGCATTGATGTCTGCCGGCCAGGCGTTCGACGTCATCCATGATCCGTCCTTTCGGACGCTGAAGCCGTACGCCGTCATCCCCGTACAGGCTTTTGGGCAGCCCCTGCAGTCCGTCATCATGGAAATGCACCGTCGACTGTCTCTCGACCCGTACGGTTTCGCGCTGCTGTGGATCGGGAGCGGCGGATACGTGACCCCTCTGCACCATGACGGCGAAATGGTGCATGGCCGCTGGAACCTCGTCGTGCGCGGCAACAAGCAGTTCGACTTCGTTCCCCCGTCCTGCCGGCGCGTGCCGCGACGCCCGCTGTGGGACCTCTGCAGGCGGTTCAGTTCCATGTACACGTCCCCCGTCCCAGAAGCATGGCTCTCGGACGGTACCGGCGCCATCCGCGCCAATCTCGGGCCCGGTCAGATGGTTACCTGGGGCAGACGCTGGTGGCATCGCGTCGAGATCGACGACTCCGCCGTCACCATCACCCTGTCTACCCGAGGCCACCGACCGCAGGACAAGCTCCGGCCACGAGCGCTCGCTCAGAGGCTGGGCGTCAGGCTCTTCGGGGAAGTGGAGCACTACCTTGAGTCGCTTGACAGCCAGCCGCCAGTGATGACGCCGGGTGAACTGCGCTCGCTGTGCAGATGAATGTCAGCGGTCCTGGGCCTCCGTTGTGTCAGCGCTCGGGTTGCTCGGCCTTGATGACGAGCCAGTCAGCATCGATCGGCTCTTCGGTCGTGATCCCGCCGTGCCAGCACATCGCCGTTCCGTTCGCACTTGCCTTGACCGATGCGCCGAGATTTGCGATCTCCTTGCGCACCCGTCGGTGCTCGCCGAGAACGGCCTGGATCTCGGACTCCGTAAAGGCGAACCCGAGTTTGCGCCCTTCTTCGAGTGCCACCTTCGCGAACTCGGACGGGCTGAGTTCGTCGGTTCCGAGACCTAGTTCCGGGTGTTCGGGGATGTAGTCCCTGCAGAACTTCTCGAACGTCATCTTTTCGCTGTTGGGACGTGGCATGCCGTATCTCCTGTCATGCAATCGATCGATGAGAATGATGCTAATTCGTACCATACGGAACATGGCGTCGCATTTCATGCGCATGATGCGTACGGTTTCTCGGGCTATTCGGGTGAATTCATGTGTGGGTTGTGCGTCCCGCAGTGAACGTGCCGTCCGCAGCGTTCACCTGCCATCAGGCCAGAGCGCTGGCGCGCACGGCCGAGTACCCGCCCCCTTCGTCGCGCGGCCTGAGACGCTTCGCTGATCTGAAAGCTGAGGGTGGCTCTATACGTCGCCCGGGTGACGAGCGTTGCTCTCAGCCTTGAGGTGACCTGCGTCGTTTCGGACTTCATTGCACGATGTGGTCCGCCTCCATACAGGCCCCTGCTCAAGGGCCTCCGTGAGATGTGAAAGCGCGCATGAGTATCGGGTTGCCGCGGCCCAGGACTGCTTGAGCTTGTTGATCGCCTGCTCGACGGCTCACCGAACGGCCCCTCGTCGCCCTCGACGGCCTCGGCGTGCTCGGTCTAGAGCAACATCAAGATCCAACTGAGCCGCCCAGTCAGAACTTGGACTCTTGCCCAGTATTGCGCTTTGAGGAAGAACGGCGACTCTGACCCCCTTCCCGACAATATGTCCATTACGTGCCAACACAGTGGGAGCTGCTGGGTTCTTCGCCCCCATGAGCGAGCCGGGCCCGATGCATGCGGGAGGGCAACACGCCAACAGTTGACACAGAATCGAGCTGGAAAAGGCCGACGGTGTCCGAGGCCCGGATCATCTCGAAGGCCTGCCGGTCGTTGAGGTCGACGTGGTCGGGGTTGTCGAGATCGAGGAGGCGTCCGGTCGTGCGGCGGATCTCGGCGACCGCGTAGGCCATCGCGGACTGCATCCGCACGCCCAGGACGTCGAGCTTCAGGAGCCCAAGATCTTCGACGTCCTCCTTGTCGGCCTGCACCATCGGGTAGCCGGCCGGGGTCGGCTGCACCGGAAGTCGGTCCAGCAGCGACACGTTCGAAAGAATCACTCCGCACCGGGCGAATACCGGCGGCCGCGGCAGCGGTGGCGAAGCGAACCGTGCCCGCGACGGTATCCCGGTCGGTAAGCGCAAGCGTCGTCATCCCGCGCTCGGCAGCGCGCTGCACAAGAGCGCCGGGGAGGGAGGCTCCGTAACGGGCGGAGTATCCAGAGGCGACGCGCAGATGAGTAAATCCACGGCCTCACACCTCCGCCTCTCCCGTGTCCTCCCTGACCTGGGTCCTCTCCAGGTATCCACCATAACCAGGAATCGCACAAGCGTACGAATTAGCGCGGTGGACGTACCGCGCCTCGCGGCGATCGTCCGCGGCTCGCCAGGTCCATCGGTAACAGCGGCCGCACCTCCCACTCGGACCTGATCGCAAGGTGCGGGCCGCTGACCTGCGGTGTCTCATAAGAGACACACCAGTTAGGTGCGGACCGGGCGAGGAGCGCGCGGTGCATGGCCCCGACTGGCCGGCTGGCGACATCGGAGGGAGTGGGCGGTCATGGCACGCGCGATCTGGACCGGTGTGGTCACCTTCGGACTGGTGACCGTGCCAGTCGGTCTCTACTCCGCGACGGAGGACCACACCGTCCACTTCCACCAGCTGCAGCGCGGCACCGCCGACCGGATCCGCAACCGCAGGGTGAACGAACGCACCGGCGACGAGGTCGGCACCGGCGACATCGTCAAGGGCTACGAGGTGGGCGAGGGCGAGTACGTCCTGGTGGAGCCCGAGGAGCTGGACGAGATCGCGCCGGGCCGTTCCCAGACCATCGACATCACCGACTTCGTCGACCTTGAGGAGATCGAGCCGGTCTACTTCGACCGCACCTACTACCTCGCTCCGCGCGGCAAGGAGTACACCAAGGTCTACGAGCTGCTGCGGGCGGCACTGGCCCAGTCGAACAGGGTGGGCGTTGCGACGTTCGTGATGCGCGGCAAGCAGTACCTGACCGCCCTGCGCGCGGAGGACAAGATTCTGGTGCTGCAGACCCTGCACTGGGCCGATGAGGTCCGTGACCCGGGCAAGGAGCTGCCCGAACTGCCCTCCGGCCGCGCCGGGAAGGGCAAGGAGCTGGACATGGCGCTGCAGCTGGTCGATTCCCTCAGCGGACCGTGGGAACCCTCCCGCTACCGCGACACCTACCAGGAGAAGGTGCGCGAGCTGGTGAAGGCGAAGGCCGAGGGCCAGGAGGTCGCCGCGGCCGAGGAGGCGCCGGCGGCCACCAACGTCGTCGACCTGATGCAGGCGTTGCAGGGCAGCATCGACCAGGCCCACGGCGGCAAGAAGAAGCAGGCGGGCTCGGCACGCAAGACAGCACCCAAGCCTGCCGCAAGGACGTCGCGGAGGACCGCCGGCAGGAAGGAGCAGCCGAAGGCCGCCAGGGCAGCGTCCCGCGAGCGGGGGGCGGGTAAGAGCGAGCTGCGGCAGCTGAGCAAGGCAGAGCTGTACGAGCGGGCCACCGAGCAGGACCTGCCCGGCCGGTCAAAGATGAGCCGGCAAGAACTCATCGACGCTCTCAGCCGTACCAGGGGCCGCCGCAAGAAGACGAGCGCTGCCTGACTCTCGACCATGCCGTGGAACCTGCCCGAGCCCATGCTCAGCGCCCCTGTCTCCCAGCCCGACCTGCGGCCCGGCTGGGCCGCGGAGGCGAAGTGGGACGGCTTCCGGGCCCTGCTCTCCGCCGACGCCGGGAAGGTGGAGCTGCGCTCCAGGCGCGGCACCGACATGGGCCCCGCGTTCCCTGAAATCGTGGCCGGCGCCGCGCAGCTGCCGGACGCGACCGCGCTGGACGGCGAGCTCGTCGTGTGGGAGGAGAACCGGCTCGCCTTCGAGCGGCTGCAGAAGCGGCTCCAGCGGCGCGGCGCCGGGGCGGCCCGGGCCGCCGATGAGGCGCCCGCCCACTTCGTCGCATTCGACCTGCTCCGCCTGTCCGGCACGGACACCACGGCCTGGCCGTACCAGCGGCGCAGGGCCGCGCTCGAGTCCGTCTTCGTCGCCCAGCACCTGTCGGCGCCGTGGGCTCTGTGCCCGTCGACCACTGACCCGGACACCGTGAAGGAGTGGCTCACGTGGGCAGCGGTCGGAATAGAAGGTGTGGTCTTCAAACGCCTGGACGGCTCCTACCAGCAGTCGGTCAGGGGGTGGTTGAAGTACAAAACACGTGAGACGACCGAGGCGATCGTCGGCGGAGTCACCGGCCCACTCACCTCACCCCGCAGCCTCCTGCTCGGCAGATACGACGCCCAGGGGCGCCTGCAGTACACCGGCCGTAGCACCACCCTCGCCCGTGCCGCCGGCAGCACCATCGCCGGGCACCTCACCCCGGCCGGTCCGGAGCATCCGTGGACGGGCTGGTCATTCTCCGCCGGCTGGGGCACCACGGAGAAGCTCACGGTGACCCTCGTGCACCCCAAACTGGTGGTCGAGGTCGGCGTCGACGTCGCCCGCGACGCCAGTGGCCGATGGCGCCACCCCGCACGCCTCCACAGGGCCCGTCCCGACCTCTCTTCTGCCGACGTCCCTCTCCAGTCCACCCCACCATGACCGAACGCAGCGCGGCGGCCCGACGGCGATCACCACGAGCGCGACACCTCACTGGGCCTCGAACAGTCGTGTCAATCAGGCCGTATTCTGCGGGAAGGCGATCGGTCGTGGTCGCCCAGAACAGGAAACGACGATGACGACTCCCGTGCCGCCGGTGACAGAACCCGACCCCTCCGTCCACACCTGCTCCGGTGATTTGGTCGGCCCGTGCGCAAAGTGCCAGCGCAAGACCCACAAGTACGGCCGCGGCGGCTGCCCGCTGTGCCAGTGGTGCATGACACCGGCCATGGCCAAGTGGGGACCCGGCGTGCGGTACGCCACCGCACGCGGCTAGTGCTCTGACCGCATACCTTCGCCGGGTTGGGCGGATGTGGGGCCATTAATGCCAGCTACCTGGCCGAGGCATCCGCCTATGCTCGGCTCGTGCAGCCGCTTTCCGACCGCAGCAATCCGTTGATCACGGCGTTCCCAGCCGAGCTTGCAAGCGATGCCGAGGCAGTCCTGGCGGTGATGACTGATTCTCGGCTCCAGCCGCATGCCTCGTTCTCGGTCGCTGTCGAGGGCCAGCAGGTTTTGATCCCCGGGCGCCTCTACAACGACGAGCCGCCAACTGACAGGGTGGCGTCGCTTTCGTCGCGCCAACAACAGCTTCTGCACTGCCTGTACTCAAGGCACTGCGACGGCATGGTCAGGCAGCGCCACCTGGAGAAGGTCGTTGGTTCCACGGACCCATGGGTCGTCCCCTTCGTCGTGCAGCTGGTTGGCGAGTACGTCTTGGAGATCCTGGTCGTCATCTGCGATGAGCTCCGTGATCTCGCCACGCCCGGCACCTACGGCCACCTCGCTTACGGGCAGTTCCTCGTGGACAACGCTGCCTTCTTCGCGCGCACTCAACGGCGGGTCGTGAGCTACTGGAGCTGTTACTACCGGGGCACCTACGCGAGTTTTCGGGGCTACCCGGGGTGCACGATTCTTGACCTCCTACGGTCCGCTGCCTCCGACAGAGCAGGACATCCCTTGCCCAACCTCGCTCCAGCTGGCGCCAGGGTGGACGGCTACTGCTAGAACCCGGCCGGGCAAGGTCGCCGGGCTGGTCAAGCGGCATCGGCGAGGGGACGTCCGCCCCAACGGATGCCCTTCTCGCTGCGGATGCGAGCGCGCTCGCGGCGCTGGGCTGCCAGCACGTCGGGGTGACGGGCATTCGCGTTGCGCCAGCGCAGATGGGCGTGCAGGGCCCGGGTCTGCACGGTGTGGTTGCGGTGGTTGGAGTTGGCGATGGTGAACTGCCGCAGCGGCCCGAAGTGCGCCTCGATTGGGTTGGCCCAGGACGCGTATGTCGGCGTGAAGCACAGCTCGACTCGGTTCTTCTTCGCCCAGCGGCGGATCGTCTCGCCCTTGTGGGCGGACAGGTTGTCCAGGATGACGTAGATGGGGGCGCCGTCCGGTCGGGCAGCCCGGACCGATCTGAGCGCGGCCAGCGTGTTCGCGGCGCCCTTCTTCCGGCGGTTGACGCCCCAGAGCGTGTCGTCACCAACCGAATAGCAGCCGTGGAAGTACCTGACGCCATGCGTGCGGTGGTAGGTCGCCGGGTGCCGCTCGGGGTGACTGGCCGGGGCCCAGCCCGCACCACCGGTGGGGCGGATGCCGAGCGGGCCGAACTCGTCGAACGCGAAGACCCGGTCCGGGAAGCGGTCCAGGACCTCCTCGATCCGGTCCAGCTTTGCCTCGCGGTCGGGGTCCGGGGACTCCTTCCACGTCTTGGTGCGCTGGAAGGTGATGCCGCGGCGGGCGAGCAGACGGCGTAACGCCTCGCGGCCGATGCGGATGACCCGCCCATGGACCTTCCGCAGGTGGGACAACAGTTTGCGGATGGACCAGCGAGTGAAAGGCTGACCGAGCTTGGTGGGGCGGGTGGTGGCCGTCTGGATGACGAAGTCCTCGTCGTCAGGGCTGAGCAGGCGGGGACGGCCTCCCGCCCACCGAGGGTCCAGACAGGCCAGGCCGATCTCGTTGAATCGGTGGATCACCTCCCGGACGGTGCCGTCGTCGGCCTGCACCAGCTGGGCGATCACCGGGACCCGGTTCCCGCCGGCCGACGCCAGCAGCATCATCGCGCGTCGGAAGCGGACCGAACTGGTGCTGCCCCGACGCACGATCTGCTGCAGCTTCTGCCCCTCCTGATCGGTCAACCTGCGCACGCGGACAGGCTCAGCCACCACACCCCCAGCACTCGGATCGGACGTCACGCAACATCCAACCGCCCCGACCACCAACCCGGCGAACCAATGTGGTCAGAGCACTAGCCACAGGGCGCCGGCCCGATCCGAGGGGTGCCAGCTACGACCACTTCTCGGTCAGTCGTCTGGCAGGAAAACGAGAGCGGCACGGTGTGGTGCGCCACTGGCATGGCGCTCTTAGGCTGGTGCTGCTCGGGGCTACTGCGGAGGTCTCCCATGCCCCGAACCGTGTGGAGCGGAGCCATCAGCTTCGGCCTGGTCACCGTGCCGATCAACGTCCAGTCCGCGACCGAGGACCACTCGATTCGCTTCCACCAGTACCACCTGGAGGACATGGGCCGCGTCCGCGTCCGAAAGTTCTGCGAGGTCGAGGACCGCGAGGTGCACACCGACGAGATCGGTAAGGGCTACGAACTGACCAAGACACAGGTCATCCCGATCTCGGACGAGGAACTCAGCGATCTTCCACTCCCGACGGCGAAAGCAATCGAGATCGTCGCATTCGTGCCACTGGAGTCGATCGATCCGATCCGCATCGGCGAGGGCTACTACCTCCAGCCGAAGGAACAGGTCGCTGCCAAGCCGTACAAGCTCCTCGCGAGAGCCCTGAGCCGCTCGGCCAAGGTCGCCGTGGCGAAATACGCCTGGTCAGGGCGCGAAAGGCTGGGCCTGCTGCGGGTGCGCGAGGACGTGATCGTGCTGCACGCCATGCGCTGGCCCGACGAGATCCGCGACCCCAGCTCCCTGCTACCGCCGCCGGTTGAGCTGTCCGACGACGAGATCGAAGGCGCACTGGCGCTCATGGACTCCATGACGCGCGAAGACCTGGAAGGCGATGACTTCCAGGACACCTACACCGAGGCACTGGAGCAGATTCTCGAGGCCAAACGGGAGCACCGCGAGCCGCCGCACCTGGAGGAGCCGGAGCAGAAGCCGGGCCAGATCGTCGACCTCATGGCCGCCCTGACCGAGTCGGTCCAAAAGGCGCGGGCGGGCCGAGGCGAGGACGCCGAGGTGCACGAGATGCCGGAGAAGAAGACGGCAAAGAAGCAGCCGGCCAAGAAGGCCGCAGCGAAGAAGGCGTCAGCTCGCCGACCACGCAGCGCCTAGGAGCCACCACGTGGACATCGAGCTGACGTACAGCAAAGGGTTACTGCGCGAGATCGGCGGCGTGGCGATCACCTACGGACCACGGGAGGGGGCCGACACCACGCCGCGCGCCATGGGCTCATGGACGCTCGAGTACCAGCGCTTCAGTTCAACTTTGAAGGCGGTAGGCGGCATCGAGGTCACCTACCGCCGCTGGTCAAGCCTGCCTCTCACCGTTGGCCAGTGGAGGTGCGAACAACGCAAATCCCGCCTGGAGCACATCGGCCCCTACGAGCTGCAGTACGACCGAAGCGGCCGCACCTGTGCCGTCGGCCCGTTCCAGATCGACTACGACCAAGGCGGGAGCCGTCCCGCCCGTGCGAGATTGCAGAGCAACGATCAAGCGCTTCCCGACGAGCTGCTCTTGGTGCTCTTTCTCGTGCTGTTCTGGCAGCAGCAGGCCTGGGACGCCTACTACCAAGCCAACCGATGACAGGCCACCAGGTGGGTCTCAGGTGAAGGGGGTATAGGTGACGGTCTGGCCGGGGCAGGCGGCGGCCAGGTCATTCAGGGCGGCGTGCTCGGTGTCATCCACGGAGAGATTCCAGCGGAGTTTCGTGCCGGTCCATTCGGCCGCATACCGGCAGTGGACGTCGCCAGCTGGGGGAAGCCACTGGGCCGGGTCCTGGTCCGCTTTGCTGCGGTTGGAGCGGGCAGTGACCGCGACGAGACTGCTCGGTGCTCCCTGATCGTTGGCGTAGGCTTCCCGCCGCTGCGCGGTCCAGGCCGAAGCTCCGCTGTCCCAGGCTTCGGCCAGGGGCACCATGTGGTCGATGTCCAGGCCGGAGGCGGACGTCACCGAGGTCTGGTCGTAGTACGACCACCAGGTGCCGCCAGTGAGCCGGCACCTCGGACCCACGACCGGCGCCTCGATGGCTTCGGCGATGAGGACTTCATTGCGCGTGGAGCAGCCGTCGGCCGGATCGTCGCCGGAGTTCCAGTGCTTGAACGCCTCGCGGGTGTAACCGTCGCGGGACTCGGTGACCCGCGGCAACCTGGCGACGGCTTCGACGAGAGGAACGGTCTCTGCCGCATGGGCGGGCGGTGCGATGGTGAGGGACAGGACGCTGAGGAGCACGGCGGGCAGGCCGCGCAGCAGAGCGGTACGCATGGACTGTTGGTAGCGGCCTGCCAGGGGCGCACGTGCCGGGTTCGGCGGTGGCGCCCCTCGTGTGAGTGCAATGGTCGTACCGGAGAAGCGACATGGCCCGCTGTGCTCACGCGGCGGGGACGTCCCGCAGTTCCCGTCGGCGCGTTCGTGGTGGTGCCCGGTGGAGATCGCCCAGGCCGGTGTGGTGGTCGTCCGGCAGCGCGGTCAGGGCGACGATCGTAGGCGGCAGCCCGCATGTTCGCTGTCGCCGGCGTGCTGGGAACAGGCCGTATGGTCGATGTGCAGCAGCTGGCCGTGAGCGAGGGGTCGGGCACCTGGCCGGGGCGCGGGCGGCGACCGCGCGGCCACCAGCGTCGCGGCGGCGTTCGGCCGGTGCCCGTCGGCGCGACGGAGCCGGTTCCGCGAGGCTGGTCGCGGCCTTCGGGGCGCCGTGAGCGGCATCCAGGACAACCCGAAGCAGACCGCGACCGGCACCGTCCCGGCCGGCGGGGGCAAGGTCACCTTTGAGATCGACAAGGACGATCCCCAGAACGTCACCAGCAACCGGTTCACCGGCGAGCGCTTCGAGAAAGCCCTGAACGTTACCCTCAACTCGGTGGTGTTCCGCTCCTCCGGTCAAGACCTGACCACCGCCGGCACCTACATCGAGATGACCTCCCGCCTGACCGAACCCGTCCTGTTGGGCTTGGCCGTCCTCGCCGTCCGCAACCGCGTCTAACGCTGCTGCTGTCGAACAGGGCGATCTGATCGCCGCAAGCTGTGGATTGCGCTGGTGGTGCTTCAACGACTGTGGCTGGGGTTGTATGCGGTCCCGCCCGGTCCGGCGTCCTTCTCCGACAGTGACGTGGACTGCAAGCCGGGTCCGGAGGCACGCAGGGTGCGGACACGGCGGATTGCCGCTGCCGTTGTGAGGCTCAGGCACACCAAGGTGAGGGCCGAGGTGCCGTATGCCGGCAGGTTCGCCGGCGGGTCCTCCACCCAACCGTGGGTGAGGGCCCTGGACGGCTTCTCGGGGTCGTACGTGACGAGTATGGCCCCATCAGGCCGGGCCTCGGGATACATCCCAGCGTAGTCCGAGAGCTTGACCTCGGCTCCCATCCGAGGGCCGCTCACGAAGCGCACCTTGACGTACTTCGGCTTCGAATCCACGCCGACGACGGTGGCAGCGGAAGTGACGCCCCTGGCCCGCAGGTCCCGTACCAAAGAGTGCGGTGGTAGCCAGAAGACGGCAGTCATCCCCGCGCAGAGGAGCGACATGCCGAGCCCGGCCAGGATCACGCGGCGCTGTGGGAGCTCCGGACGTGGCTTCCATCCCGCTGCTCTGCTCACCACCTGGCGGGCCCGGCGGGCCCGATCAACGTGCGGCGGCAGCTGATACTCGTCCGCGGGGCGTCTGTTCTTCTTCCTGGCCACGGCTGGGATCCCTCATCACGAATACAGGGGGACTGATCGTTCGAGGCTCATCCTTGCAAACTCGCAGACTGGGCCGGTCCCGTCCTGGTCACGACGGTCGCGCCTGGGTTGTCAGTGGCGCGCAGTACGGTAGAGCCCGTAGTAGACGGCATGCCGCGAACCGCCGTTTCCGCTGCTGCCCCCGCGCCCACGCCGCACCGGGGCAGCGCCGCCGGACAAGGACCGAAGTCGGGTCCCGCGCAGCACCACCCGAAGGACCCGTCTGTCCGGCTGCGCCACGCGACGTCCGGCGGGAAGCGTGGGGTCCCGCTGTGGAGACGAGACGACCGTGACTAAGACCGGCAGCGACCACCTCAAGCGCCAGGCCCGCCAGATCGCCCGAACCACCGGCCGCCGCTTCCCCGATGTCCTCGCCGAGCTGCGCGGGGCACCCCGCACAACACCGCCGCCCTCGAAAGAACTCGTCCTGCATTGCCACGGCCTGGCGCATCCCATCGACGGCGGCCGGTGCGCTCGTACGGACGGACATCACCTGCTCGACGGCACCTGGTCCTGGTGCTCCCCGGAACCCAACATGCCGGCGCACATCTGGCAGGGCTACCACGCTGCCGCCGACGAGGGCCGCCGGGCGCAGCACGAGGCGTGGCTGACTTCGCTGACCCCGGCCGAACGCTCCGAATGGGAAGCAGAGCAGGAGGCGGCGTACTCGGCGGACATGGCCGACGAGGCCCGCGAGCCGTACGACCCGGCCGAGGAGAAGTACCAAGAGCTGGTCCTGGATGCGCTGGACGACGAGCTCCGGGGCGCCGAGACGGACGACTTCAGTGAGTACCACGACGACGGCGAGTACGCCGACGAGGAGATGTGGGACGGGGCCTACCGGTAAACCCCCGGCAAGATCACCGGCACCCCGTAGCCACCCGCAGCTGCAGCACCTCGGACGGAGACCCCGCATGCCCACCACCACTGCCAGCACGCTCAAGACGTACGGCCCCCTGCAGTTCCCCGCCCGCTCCGGACTGACGCTGTGGCAGTTCAGCCGCGCCCAGCGCATCGGGCTCATCCCCGGCCCCGACGTCGCCGGTGACCGATGGTCCGCAGCCGTCTTCGACGACGCGATCGCCCGCATCGACGCCATCAAGGAGGCCGTCGGCACCCTGCCCGACGTCGGCGCGACCCGCGCCGAGGAGCACCTCGCCGAGCGTTTCAACATGGTCGTGCACCCCGGCACCGCCGCCGAACTCGATCGCCGCGGCCACCTGCCCGTGGTCGGCGACCACAAGGGCTACCCCCTGTACTGCGGGCTCGCCCTGGAGAACTTCACAGACCGGCGGAAGATCGCACGCGCCTCGACCGCCGGGCAGCTCCACATGCGCGACGCCGCAGCACGGATCCTCGGGCTTCGCGCCTCGGACTTCGACCACCTGATCCGTGCCGGGCTCCTGGCCCACGCGGACACGGCCCGCTCCAGCTGGAACAAGCACGACGTCGTCCTGCTCTACCGCCAGGCCGACCTGGACCGGATCGCCCGAAGCGGCCGCATCGACTGGGATGCCGTCCGTGCGACCCCCAAGGGCCACCAGTCCCCGCTCGCAGCGCTCCCTACCCGGAAGGCGGCCACCCGAACAGCCAAGGCGGACACCGACTAGGAGCTGTCCGGCCGATCTTGAAACTCCAGAAGTGCGGACGCCGGTCCTGCCGTCACAGCAGCCTGGTAGCGCTCTTCCACCAGGCGAACGAACACACGGTCACGGCGATCGCCCGCTTCCATGGTGCGGCGCCACCCCGGCCCTTCGCGTTCCCACTGTTCGCGCGCGATCTCACCGCGGAAGTGCCCGTCGAGTTTCACCGCGAGTTTCTCGACGGGAAGATGGCCGATGCGGAAGCGCTGCAATAGCTCTCCGAGAGCGAGCGACGTCACTAAATGCTGCCGGTGCCGCTTCAAGTCCACTGGCGTCCCGGGCGGTGACCACGCCACGAGCAGGTCCGGATCACTCAGCGCGAGCATTGCGAGTTGCAGATGGCTGTCTCTGATCGCCTGCTCATTGCTTGTGCGCGTCTGCCGGACTTGATAGAGGAGCGAGAGAGCCACACCGGCCAGAGCGATGGCCGAGAGCACGACGGACACAGCCCCGTAGGTCTGGCTGATGTCACCGAGCTTCCCCCAGTCGCTGTTCGTCGGAGCCAACGCGGCCAGTACGAACGGTGTGGAAGCAATCAGGCCCAGCAGTCCGAGCCCGAGCACGGCGTATGCCAAGGCCGTTCGTAGCCTCCGCGCGCCCCGCACCCTGCCGATGCGAGTTCTCACATGCCCCCCCAAGAACACCTTACTGCCGGTTCGCTGATCAGAATGAAGCTGACCCTGACGTCCGGCAAGGGGCCCTCCAGCGGCCAGTCGCCCGCTGGCGGCTCAGTTAGGACCTTCAGCAGGCCCGGTGCACGGTCGGCGAGGAGGTCGATGACCGCGCTGGTGTAGGCGTGGGCGGCGGACTCGCTGATCCCGAACCCGGCAGCGACCACTATCGCGCGCTGGGACGGACGGAGCTTGCAGCGGCGGTCACCCTTACGGGTGACGATGAGCATGGTGACCCACTCCACGAGCGCATGTGGCAGGTCGAGTGCGGCAGGATAGATGGCCAACGAGGCCCCTGAGCAGCGTGGTTGAGACGTCAGACATCTCGATCAACTGCCCGGGGGCCTCGCTCGTTATGCTTCACGATTGTCAGCCGATCGGTGGCCCGCTCGAAGAAGCTCAGTGACTCTGGGTGGGTACACGAGCGCCCCCGGCCGGTTGCGGAGCCGGGGGCGGTGCCTGGGGTGACTTCGACGAGTGGGCAGCCGTCGGCTGCTCGGCCAGAGTGCGAGACCTGACGGGGTTTTGCAATCGGCTGCGGGGTTGGTGGGTGGTGAAAGTGAGCGGTGTGTCGCGCGCTCACCACTACCGGTAGTTGTCGTCTCTACCCAGCCATAGACCGGGGTGAGGGGAACACGCGCACGCGTATCTGATCCCCGCATGACGTGGTCACCCGACGGGATGGTGGAGCCCGTCGTAGCAGCCTCGGCGGGGGACTCGGTGACCCCCTGGGGAGCTGGCGGCCCTGGGCTGGCGCCTTCATCACCGTCTGGCGGCTGACCGCCCTCCCAGCCATCGCCTGACCGACCGACACTCGCCCCGACGAGAACCGAAGAGGAGAGGACCGCACCACCCCGGGGGACACGGGCGCTCCGCTGGGCCGATCAACGACCGACGGTCCCAGCTGACGAAATCGAGGCTGGACTTCAGAAGGTCACAAGGGCGAAGTGTCCCTTCTGGGGCGGTGCTGATCAGACTCCGCGGAACGAATACGCCGAGAGTGCCACCGACTCCGGATGGTGTGAATTACTAGAGCCAAAGCAACAGCGCCCGCGATGAACCGAATAACATTCCAAGTAATTCCAAGGACCGCACGTTGCCCATCCGCCTCTACAGCCAGTTGCATGGAGGTCTCGAAAAGCGCTACGAGCGGAACAACCAGTCGGAATGGGAGACCGCCGACACTTGGAATTCGCGCCAGGTTACCCAAGAGCCCGACGGGTGCCCCAAGGACAAAAGCTGCCATTCCCCATACAAGCATACTGGAGTAATTTACCTCGCCGGTGGCGCCAGATTCCAGTCCGGCCGGGATGGTGGGGCTCAGGTCCTTGAATACATAGTATGTGACCACACCGATAGCCAACCCCAAAGAGGACAGCAACGCTGACTCAATTTTGGATCGGCCGAAATAGCCCACCAAGAACGCATAACAGACCCACGACCACCCATCGGAAAAAACAACATTCAGGGAGGCGCAAACGGGATTGCCCCATTTTTCGGTAAGGGGCCCCGCTAGTCCAAGTAGAAAACCGACCCCGGGGGGCACTGCGAGCGGCGCAACACGAGTGCGCGGAAAGTGTGCGATTTCTTCTTCCCTGTTCCGTGTTTAATTCAAAGTAGGAGGTGGCGCCACTCGGATACTGCGCAGCCGACGGAAAGGACCCGAGTGGCGCACCAACCTAGCCTTTAGCGAAAGGGTGACCGCGCCATGCGGGGATCAGGATCTACTCATCAAGACTGTAGAAGGTTTCACAGGTGTAGGCACCGCCCCCTGTCCGGTTGGCATAGGAGGTTTTGCCAGCGGCCGCGTAAGCGCTCCCCTTCAATGCGCCAATCTTGACCGAGGAATGGTGCATTTTAGTGCCGTGGTAGTAGTTCGAGTAGCAGTACTTACCGTCGGTGGTCAGCTCGTAGCCGTAGCACCAATTTCCGCCACTGGCACCGATGCAGCCCTGCGCCGTAGCAGGAGAATTGTCTATGTTGATCACCATCGCACCCCATTTTGAGGGGTTACCCAGCTCTGCAGGCGGCTTTGTCCCGTCACCACGCTTATGGAAGGTGACCTGGCCGATCTTGGAACCATCCGCGGCGACGACAGTGCCGTTCGCCGTAACGGTGGCGGCCTGAGAGGCGTCTGCGGCCGCCGGCGTAGCGAAGCTAAATGCTGCGAGCGCCACGCTCACAAAGCCGAGAACGATCGATCTGCCGGATATCCTCACGGTATTCCTCCCCTAACTCCCCCAGTGGGAGTTTGCGTAATGATCTTGGGTGAGGGAACGGGTGGCAGTCAATAGCCTCGATAAGGACTGTCCGAAAAAGGACTGTCCGTTAAAGGGCTGTAGTGCAGCATTCGGCAGGATGTGGTCAGTTCGCCGTCCTTGAACTGGACTTTTGTGGGCCTACGGTACGGGTCAGAGCCTCGCCACCCGTACTGGATTTTCCCGACGTAGTGCTCCCCGTGAGATGGGGTCACGGGAGTCGATGTCGGTGCAGTAGGCGTCGAAGACGTCTCCGGCCGTGAGGGGGTTGAGGTCTCCCGCTCGCATCCGACAGCCGTAGACGCAGTCTGGGGCCCCTGAGCTGCGGTCCTCATGACGAGTGAGCCGGGCAGAGCCGCGAGACGGATGGCGAGGACCGTGGTGAGTTCGAGGGCCTCGGTGTCGTCGAGGTGGGTAGCACCGTGGGGGTCCGTGTCCGCGTGCAGGATGGAGACCAGCGTCTCCAGCGTGGCCGAGACGCCGTACAGCAGGTGGCGGTGGCCAGGGTCGGCCGTGTCGAGGATGCGGACGAGGAAGTCTGGGGCGCTGGCGAAGGGACCTTGGCCGACGTTCTTTCCGCAGGCGCCGAGACGGGCCAGGAGTGTGGAAACGTACTCCCGGGTGGCCTTGCGGACGGCTTCGTCGATCGGGACCGGGACGAGCTCGGCCAGGGGCTCGCCGTCGTACGGGATCGTGGAGCCCGTCGTGGCACCCTCTGCGGTGAAGCACGTACCGCTGGACAACGACTATGGCGCCCCTCGTAGGCAGTCAATGAGGGTTTTCAGAGTGGCCCCCGGACGGGTGACGGCGGGACCGTAAGCAACGGACAGGGTCCCCGTGCCGTTGAGAGAGGTGTCTAGGTCTCAA
>NZ_JACHGV010000022.1 GCF_014202475.1 Streptomyces paradoxus | reverse complement strand
CCCGCGGAGCGGGTACCACATCGCTGCGCGATGTGCAAGCGAACCACCGTGCTGCGCACGGTGGTTGCGCTCACGCTCCGCGTGAGCGCTGGCGGGAGGCTGCGCCTCCCGCTCAACCTCGGTGCTGCGCACCGAGGTTGATAGTCCGTTCGCTCCGCTCCCGGACTGGCGAGACTGCGTCCCGCTACCAGGCTTCCGCTTCGCTCCAGCCTGGCCGGCGGGTCCGCTGCGCTCCCCCGCCTGACGGTCCCTCCGGCTGCGCCTCCAGGACCTTTCGGCCCGCTGACGCGGGCCAGCTGGCTACAGGCGAGGGTGGGTCTGGTCTGCGCATCTGGTGACGGTCTGTCATCAGATGCGCAGACCAGAGTCAACGTCTGCGGGCCCAACCGGTCCCGACCCCGGCCATGTGCAGAGCCAGACACATCAGTCCCAGCAGCATGACGTTCGTCGAAGAGAACACATCGTTGGTGCTGATGTCCGCCGCGTTGATCAAAAACGCAACGAAGAACAACACCGCCGCGACGATGCCAACCATGAAACGAACTCCTCTCAAGGGCGTGAAGCCCGTATGCCCTGCCTTCGCCCCCGCAGACATGAGCGGAGGCGGTCCAGGGCGCGCTTCGCGCGGCCCGAGACTGGCGGCAAGAAAGGGAAGGCGAACACGGCACGTGTACCTGCTGGTCCGGTCACCCTTGGTCTCGCGGCCCGGTCCGTCCCTCGAAATCGCGTCGCACTCCCGCACCTTGGTCTTCGACCAGACCTGCCTCGTCAGGGAAGTCCAGAACGGTGCCGCAGTGCTTGCACAGCCTCCCGTCTTCGGCCGGCGTGCCACACGCTTTGCAGAACCGGTTGCCCATCTCGTCTTCAGTTTTCTGTGTCATGGCGCTCCAAGGCAGGCGGACAATGAGAGAAAGGGAGTACCCATCGGCTCGGTGCTGATTCGCCAGGACTGATGTTGTTCATGAAGAAGCGTGCTTCGTTTTGAGTATGCGATAGACTCTGGAATCAGATGGCTCCGGGTTTGTGGGCATCAGGAGGCGCTCCCAGCGTGATCTTCGGTTCTGGATCAGGAAGGTGATCCTGGTTTCTCGACGAAGGGGACGCAGTCCATCTTGCGTGGTCTGGGTGCGCGTTGTCGCTCCTCGCCGTATGCAGCCCTTCGTTCAGCTTGCAGGAGAGGGCAGACTGAAATGGCGATGAAAAACCTCCGTCCCCACCAGCGGGAAGCCGTGGACGCGGTACTCCGGGCACTCGAATTTCCTGCACGATCGACTGTGCCTCCGCGCGGGCTCCGCACTCAGGTGATCATGGCGACCGGGACTGGCAAGACCCTCGTGGCCGCCCGGAGCGCCGAGGAGCTCCGTGCCGGCCGAGTGCTGGTGCTCGTGCCCTCCCTCGACCTGCTTGCCCAGACCGAAGCCGCGTGGCGCGAGGGAGGCCGCACAGGTCCGATGATCGGGGTCTCCTCCCTGCGAGGTGAGGAGGCGGGCTTCCCCAACACCACGGACGTGGACGAGCTGGTCGACTGGGTGCGGCCGTTCGACCGCGTCACCGTGTTCGCCACGTACGCCTCCCTCGGACTGGGCACCCTGGAACGGGCCCACGCCGCCGGCCTTCCTGGGTGGTCCCTGATCGTCGTGGACGAGGCGCACAGGGTTTCGGGCAGGATCGGCCGGCCGTGGGCAGTCGTTCACGACAACACCCGCATCCCCGCCCTGCGGCGCCTGTACATGACCGCCACGCCCCGGCTGTGGCAGCTGGACGAGGACGCCGACCAGGGCGCGCCGGGCGAGCTGGTGGCGAGCATGGAGGACGACCCGGCCGGGCCGTTCGGCAGCAGGGCGTTCACTTTGACTCTCTCGGACGCCATCGACAGGGGAATCTGTGCCCCCTACCAGGTGGTGTGCGTGGACATCACCGACACGCAGCTCCAGGCCGCCCAGCTGCTGGGCGAAGACGCGCATTCCGAGCAGGTGCGCGGGGCGCGGCTCGCCGCGCTGCAGACCGCGCTGGTGAAGGCGTCGGCCGAGGAAGGCTTTCGGCGCACGCTCGTCTTCCACCATGTCGTCCGCGAGGCCGAGGCTTTCGCGGCCGGCCTTCCCGACGTCGCCGCGCAGCTGCACGCCGCCGACCCGGAGCTGTACCCCAGGACGATCTGGGCCAACTGGCTGTGCGGCGATCACAAGCCGGGGCACCGTCGCCGAGTTCTGACGGAGTTCGCCGATGGGATCGCCACGGACGGCGCGGTCGTGGAGAAGGGCTACCTGGGGTCCGTGAAAGTCCTGGG
Organism: Streptomyces paradoxus; assembly: GCF_014202475.1. Lineage (GTDB taxonomy): Bacteria > Actinomycetota > Actinomycetes > Streptomycetales > Streptomycetaceae > Streptomyces > Streptomyces paradoxus. Next base: position 38,968 of record NZ_JACHGV010000022.1, on the reverse strand, counting down.
CGAAGGCGTAGACACCCGCAACTGTGACTCCGTGTACTTCGCCGACGTACGCGGCTCCATGCCCGACCTCGTCCAGGCCGTCGGCCGGGCGCTACGGATGCAGCCCGGCGAGGGGAAGGTCGCCTCGCTCGTGGTGCCGGTCCTGCTCGGGCCGGGTGAGACGGCGGACAACATGCTCACCTCACGGGCGTTCGGCGGCCTGGCGAAGCTGCTGGAGGCGCTCAGAGCGCACGACGCCCGGGTCGTGGAGGCTCTGGCGCAGCAGCAGGCGCCAAGCCGCGTCAGGGGCGTACAGAGCCGCGGCGGGCCCGAGGAAGACGAAGCAGCTGGCAGCGACCGTGGTCTGTCAGTACCGGCCAGAGAGCTGCTGAAATTCAGCACCCCCCGCGACCCCGCCCAGCTGGCCGCCTTCATCAACCTGCGCGTCCTCAACCCCGAACACCAGCACTGGCGACGCGGCATCGAAGCCGCCGCCATCTACCACCGACTCCACGACGATCTGAAAGTCCCCTTCACCTACCGCGTCCCCGACCGCGGCGACCAGGAAGCGGAAGCAGAGGGATGGCCGGCCTCCCTCGCCTCCTTCCCGCTGGGGCAATGGATCGCCGACGCACGAAGGTTCTACGCCCGCGGAGACATGGACGAAGACCGCATCGCACAGCTGGAAAAGCTCGGCATGATCTGGTCCCACTACGACGTCGCCTGGGAAGAAGGACTCGCAGCGGCGCGCGGATGGGCAGCCGAGACGGGCCACCTCCTGGCCCCTCTCGACGCCACCTACCAGGGCTACCGGGTGGGCATCTGGCTGAAGAACGCGCGAGCCAACGCCCGGAAGGCCGCCGAGATCGAGCAGCGGCGTGCCGAAGGGCTACCGGTTCAGTCGTCGGCCGGCGCGCTGTCGCAGGAGCGCCGCGAGCAGCTCGAGGACATCGATCCCTCCTGGTGCCCGGCCTGGCCAGTGGAGTGGCAACGCGCCTTCCATCTAGTCCGCCTGCACCTGGAGGCCGGCGGCACGCTGCCGATGGAGCCGGGTGAGGTCGTGCACCAGGGCGAGGACCTCGGGCGGTGGGTGCGCTCGGTCCGGTACGGCTGGGACAACCTCACCACCGTGCAGCAGTGGATGTGCGAACACATCCTCGGCATCCAACCCGCCGACGAAAACGAGAAACCCAAGCCACGGACCAGCCAGGCCGACAAGTGGGCCATGAACTACGAGGCCGCCCGCCAGTTCTACGAGCGTGAGGGGCACCTTCGCGTACCGAGGAAGCACATTGAACGGATCGTCATCGGTGGCGCCGGAGACGGTGACAGCGGCGAGGACCAGGAGCAGCGAGAGCTCAAGCTGGGGGCATGGATCGGCAACCAGCGCTCGCGGGCCGCGACACTGTCACCGGAACGCGTGGAACAGCTCTCCCGCATCGGCATGCGCTGGGCATAACCCGCTCTTCATCGGCGCTCTCCCGGGGCTCTCGTAGCCGACGCCAGTTGGTGCTGTCACGGGAATGCCGGAAACGGCGGTCAGGGGGCAGACAGCGTGGGAGGACTGAAGTCACGGGCTGGGATGCCGGCCTGTCGACTGGCCGCTTGGAGAGGCGGACGTGGGGCGTATCGAGCAGGGGCTGGAGCAGGCGTTGCGCACCCGGCCTGTTCCCTTGAGCACCGAGGCTCGCCTGCGATTTCTGCTGGCAGCACATCGGCATTCCACCCGGAGGGTGGCCGCAGTCCTTGGGGTGTCGCAGCGCACCGTGCAGAGGTGGGTGACGAAGAAGTCCGGAGCTCGTCGCCCGCCGGGTCCGCTGTATGTCCGGGCGATCGAGGAAGCGGTCCTGGCTCGGTGGCAGCCCCGGATACGGGCCCGCAGACGTGCCCAGGCCGAAGCGGAGGGCTTCGTCTTCCACACCAGGGCGCGATTTGGGTTCGCTGCTGCGGCCGGCTCCTCGGACGATCCGCGGGTGCGGTGGATCACCCAGTACCTGCCGGGAGAGGTCGCCCGGGAGCTGTTCGCCGCCCGGGACGCCGGTGCGGGCGAGCAGCAGCAGTTAGTGATCCTCGCCCGCGCGCTGGGGCATGCCTACTTCCGCGACGGGGGCCGCCGCGCCCACGGCCTGCACATCGCCTTCAGCGACCTCGAGTTCGTCGACTTCTCGATCGGATGAGTCTGCCCCTCTGATCGGACGCGTCAGGGCGTTCAGCGCCGCGAGGGCCTGGCGCGTACGGCCAGCATCGCTTCGTACCTCTTGGCCTCCTGCCGCTCGCGCCAGTCCCACTCCACACGGCCGGCCGCGCCTTGGCGACGAGCCGCAGGCGGCTGGGGCGGGCGCAGCCTGGCCGTCTCCGCCACGCGCAGCAGGAGGGCACGGTTGCCTGGCGCGGCGAACAATTCCTGGTCCTCGCCGGAAACGAGCCGGGCGAAGCAGGCCGCCGCCCGCAGGAAGACACCCGCCCAGGGCGGCACGGGGTAGGCGGCGCAGCCGTCGGTGTAGCGGGCGCGGTCGTGTAGGGCGAGTGTGGCTGCGGCGTCGTCGTAGTCGCGAGGGCGTGCGGTAGCAAGTTGCTGGAGGGAGGCGCCGGTGATCAGTGCGGCGGCAACGGTCGCGGCCAGGCGAGGGTGCGCGGTCACCCCATGAAGCCGATGGACGACTTGCTGGGCAGCGTACGGGGTGAGAGGCGTGGGTGGCGGGCGGTGCCGCCAGACGATCGGCGGCGGAGTGCACGGGGCGGCGCAGGGGCTGGGGCTGTCGTAGGAGACAAGGCGGTCCAGTGCAGGCAGAGTGAGCCACCGGCTGGCCGGCCGGGCGGGCTCGTCGGCAGGCTGCGGTATGGGGGCGGTCGCGCCGTAGTAGTGGCGGCGGGCGGTCTGAAGGTCGGTGGTGATGGTGTGGTCGGCCGTCTGCAGGGCCTGGTGCAGGGCGGCGGGCAGGTGGGGGCGGTGGCAGACCAGGGTCAGGTGGATACCGGTGAGCGTGCGCAGTTGCAGGAGGCGCATCGCGCGGCGGGCGGTGAGGCGGTGGGCGCGCAGGACGGTCAGCCGGGTGACGGGAAGGGCAGTGGTCCAGGCCGTGGCGGCTTCCCATGCGGGCTGGCGGCCGCCGGGGAAGCGGCCTGGAAGCAGGGGCGGCTTTTCCAGGGCGGCCAGAAGGTCGTGGGCGAGGCCGGTTTCACTGGTGGTGCCCGGGCCGGGATGCAGGGTGATCCGGCCGGACGGCGGATGGTGGGCGGCCAGAGCGGTGTGCGTGTGGATCGCGTCGTCATGGCGGTCGATGACCACGGTGACGGGTGTTGGCACGGCGAGCGGCATGGCGGCGTGGTGGTCAGGCAAGGCGGCTGAAGGCCCAGCGCAGCAGTTCCTGGTCGGCGCGGGGGCGGCCGGTGCGTGCCAGGGCGGTGCGGGTGTGGGCGGTCAGCTGGGCCCAGGCGCGGAAGTTGCCGTGTGCGGCGTGTTGATCGGCGAAGGTGATGTCGTCGGGGGTGGCGTCGGCCCAGATGGGGTGGAACAGGGGGATGGCCTCGAGGACCTCGCTGGGGGTGAGGCGGGTGAAGTGCTGCCAGATGAAGATGCGCGAAGAGAGCATCGGTTCGCGGCGCAGCACGGTGTGGCAGCCCTCCCCGCCGACGAAGATGACCGCAAGCCGGGTGGAGGGTTCGTCCCACAGGTAGCGGAAGTATTCGAACGCCTCCCCGTCGAGCCACTGGGCCTCGTCGACCAGGAAGGTGCGGGGGCGTTCGGCCAGGGCGGTTTTCAGCAGGCGGTCGAACTCGCTGGGGTGGCGCGGTGGCTCGCCGGGCAGGTCGAGCGCGGTGAACAGTTCGTAGCGCACCGCGCGGGCGGTGGGACGGGCCCGGAAGGTGATCTTGCGGACGTCCTCGCCGGGTTCGAGTGCGCGCAGGCAGGTGTTGACGGCGAGCGTCTTGCCGAAGCCGGCGCCGCCGTGGATGCACATCATGGCGCGGGCAGCGACGGTGTCGGTGATGTTCTCGCGGGCAGTGAGCAGGGCGCGGGTGGTGACCACGGACGCATCCGGCAGCTCGACGTACTGGTAGGTGGCCGCGGTCACGAAGCATCTCCGTCTTCAGCGGGGTCTGCGGCCTGCCCGGGCGGGCCGTCGGGAACGGGTTCGGGCTGGAGCGGAACAGGGCGGTCCGGCGTAGTCCGGGTGGCGAGGGAGGGCGGTGTGCGCCAGTCAGCCGGGGGCGCGGCGGGCGGAATGAGGTCCGGCAGCGCCAGCTTCGAGGCGTCGGTGTGCTCGACAGCGGCCAGTTCGTGCCCGGCTTGAGCGGAGGTGAGGGCTCCCAGCCGCTGAGCCGGCCCGGCCGTGGTGGCCGGGGCGAAGCGCTGTCGGCGCAGGGTCTCGGCGGCTTTCACCTCGGCGCGCAGACGTCGGGCACGCTCCGCACGGGCCGTACGCAAGGCCTGGAGTTGTTCGGGGGTGGCCGCGTCAGCAAGGTGCGCGGGCCCGAGATACTTGCCGCTCGCGTCACAGATGTCGATCTCGTGATCGTGGTGCGGCATGTAGCGCACCGTCACGGTACGGCCGGCCTGGCCGGTCATCCAGGGGGCGATGTATGTGCGCCCGCGCCACCGCACGCCGTGGCTGGTCAGCTTTCGCGGGCGGCCGTCGTCCTCCAGAGTGAACGTCCACAGATCGGCAGCAGGGATGTCCGTGACAGGAGTCGGATCGGCCTGCCATGCCTCAAGCGGCGTACGGCCAGCCAGCGCCCGCGGCCGGTGCTCGGTGTTCCACCAGTGTGTCCAGGCCAGCACTTCCGCTGTGAAGTCCTGAAACGACATGGCACCGGACGTCTCCGGCCTGCGGCCCGCGCCTTTGCGTCGCCGGCCGGAGCGGGGCTTGGCGGGCGTGAGGGTGTAGCCGGGCAGGGCCGCGAACAGCATCCGGTCGACGGCCCGGTTGAGGTTTTCCACCGTGCCCTTGAGATGGGGGCTGTAGGCGGGAAGGTCCTTCACCGTCACGCCCATCGTGCCGAACGCCGCGGTGACGGCCGCGGACAGGAAGTCCTTGCCCCGGTCCACCCGCACCTGTTCCGGTGTCCCTCCCGCGGGGCCGTAGGGCTCCTCACGCAGCACAGCGGCGCGCAGCGCAGCCAGCACGGAGGCGCGGGAAGGGACGCCAGGGGTGACGGCGGTGCCGGTGATGACTTTGGTGGCCGTGTCGATGAACCAGGTCACCCACGGGCGCACCAGGTCGCCGTCGGCATCGACCAGCAGCGGTGCCTGGACATGATCGGTCTCCCACACGTGATTGCGCCAGGAGGCCGCCCGTTTGCCGAAGACGTCGTGCGCGCGTGCCGCATCCGGCCCCGCGGCAAGACCGGCCCGCTCCCCCGCGGTGAGATCGCGCCGCACCGCGCGCAGGAACGTCGACAACGACGGCACCGGGTCCAGCAGCGGTACCGCGGCCGGCGGGGCGCCTGCGGGAGAAGCCGCGGGTTCAGTTGTGGTCGTCGGCTGACCGTCATGGCCGCCGGTCTGGGCCCGGGCCACCAACTGGCGGTGGACCGCGGAAGCGTTGCCGTGCCAGTACGCCAGCAGCACCCGGATCTCCCTGGTGATCTCGAACCGGTCACCGCTGCGTTCCCCGGGGCGGATCGCGGCCTGAGGCGACCGTGAGGCCTCCGCCAGCCACCGCCACACCGTCCGCTCCGACACCCCCAGGCACTCCCCAGCCAGGCGCACATGCTCCCGCGACAGCCGCCGCTCGGCACGCAGCGCCAGCAGACGACGCACCGCCGGCGCCCGCAACACCGTCAACGACTCCTCCCCCAAAACACCGGCCGGATCCTCCGGCGGCGCCATCGACTGCCCACCCACACCGTGCCCCCTCACTTCCGCTTCCATAGAGCGCGCCTTCGTTCACCTCGTCGGAACACATGAAGGCCCCCGTACACGAGGCCCCCCGAGCAGCCCGGACCGTCACGGGTAGGGGCCAAGACGCGCGCAGGCCTGCTCGATCAGCTCCCGGTCCACACGCCGTGCGGGGCCGCGCTCGCGGGCCGCGTAGACATGCGACGTGATCTTCGCCCACGTTCGGAAATTGCCGCGCGCCATCTGCTCGTCCGCCCGCGCAAGGTCGCCCGGGTCCGCCTGCGCCCACACGGGATGGAACAGAGTCAGCGTCTGCGGCACTTGAGACGGCTCAAGCCGGCCAACCTGATGCCAGGTCAGCACGCGTGAGCGCAGCGCCGAAGCACGGGCGAGGGCCCGCTCGCTTCCCGCCCCGCACAGCACCAGCGCCGCCGCACAGCCCGGCGCGTCCCACAACTGCCGCAGATAATCCAGCAATGGCGGCGTCAGCCGCTGGGCGTCATCGATGAACAGCACACCCGGCTCGGCCAGTGCCCGCGTCAGAGCCTGGCTGGCCGGTCCGGCCCGGTGCGGCAGTGCCCCCGACGGCAGCCCGAGCGCTTCACACAGCGAGGCCCGCAGTTGCGGCAGACCGGGCGCCACGCCGGCCACCGCCCGCCACACCCGCACCCGGCCGGGCAGAAGATGCAAAGCCTGCTCGACGGCGACCGTCTTCCCCAGGCCCGTATCCCCGTACACACAGCACATCCCGCGGGCCGCGACCGTATGCCCCACAGCCTCCGCCACAGCGGCCACCTGCCGTGTGGACACCAGCCGGGCGCCCGGCACGTACAACCGCACACCACCGCCCCGCACCCCCGCATCCGCGGCGCCCTCCGGCACCGACACGTCGGCGGGCGGCCCGTCGACAACAAGCGGACCGCCCGCCCCGTCCACGAGCCCCAAATCCGCCAGTGCCCGGTCATACCGGCTCGGCTCGAGCCCCACCCGGGCCCCTGCCGGACGGGCCACTTCAAGAACCCGGCCCGCCCCCAGATCCCGCTTGATCACGCGGTGCAACGTTGGCAGCGAGGGCACACACTCCGCATCCCACTCCTCCAACGCCCCCTCTTCCTGGGCTCGGAGCATCCTGCGCCGCAACTCCGCGACGTTCCCGCCCGCCTGAGCCAGGACCTCCCACAACGCGTCACTCAGCGAAAACCCGTCCTGCCGCGGCCGCGCCTCAACATCGCCCCGGCGTCCATCGGCCAGCCACCGCCACACCGTCCGCTCCGACACCCCCGCCAGCTCCGCCGCGATCCGCACATGCAACCCCGACAGCGTCCCCTGCCCATCCACCGCAAGAAGCCGCCGCACCACCACACCCCGCGCCAACGGCACACCCCCGGCCGGCACAACCCCAGCCGCCCCCGGCCCACCCTCGGCCCCACCCGCCGGACTCCCCGCAGCCGTCATACGGCCCAGCCCACCCGACCCCGCCAACCCCTCACACAGGAACAGCGAAACCCATGACAGCCAGCCACCAACCTGCTAGCCGCCCCACAACAGCCGCTTGGTCACCCCATGACAGCAACCACAGCCCCGTCCTGCACCCACTACCAGGACATCCACACCACGATTCGGCTGACGCCCACCCACTGCCACCCCAACGCCCAATCACACGCCCGCGTGCCCTACGGACACCGCGAAGGCGCGACACCCCTGGGGCAATGGGTGGCAGAGCAGCGAAGGGCCTACGCGGCCGGGGAAATGAGCGGCCGGCGCGCGCAACGGCTCGAGCGGCTCGGCATGGTCTGGTCCGTGGCCGACGAGAGGTTCCAGGAGAATCTAGAGGCGGCCAAGGCGTACTACGAGGATCACTGGACCCTCTGTGCTCCGAGGTCCGCAGTGGCCCTGTCCAGGCCGGTAGGACAGTGGTTGAGCAATTTGCGCCGCCCCGGTGCGCTGGACGGTCATCCCGAGTGGAAGGCCGCGCTGGAGGCCGTCGACGAGCACTGGAATCCGGAGTGGCCAGCCGACTGGCAACGCCACTACACCGCGGTGCGCGAGCTCCTACGCAACGAAGACGGCCAGGCCGACGTCCTACCTGGCGTCACCATCCACGGAATGGACATCGGCAAATGGCTCGCCCGGCAGCGCCAGCACACCACCTGGCATAACCTGACGGACGGACAGCGCCAGCGCCTGGAGCAGCTCGGCATCACACCCCTCCCACCGGGACCAGAGCCCACGAGGGCCCCCAAGGGCCCCTCAGGAGCCTTCGAACGAGGGGTTGCTGCCCTGGCGCAATACAAAGCCCGCACCGGCTCTGCAGGGCCCATCAGCCGCACCCACACCGAAATCCTGCCCGATGGCACAGAAGTCCGACTCGGGGTGTTTCTGAGCAACACCAAGACCAGGCGCGCCAAGCTCACCACCGACAAACTCGCCACACTCGCCGCGCTAGGGCTGGACTGGGCGATGGAAGGTTAAGGAATGGGATAAATCTATGGTTAAGCAAGCTGGTCTGGAGTAAGGGTGCGGGGTCATGGCATCTGAGGAAGAGCTGTTCGCGTCCGTCGACGCTCTGTTGAACGAGGAGCCGCACCTGCCGCCTCCGGCAGAGCGTGCCCGGCTGCGTGAGGCTGCCGGCATCACCCAGGCACGCCTCGCCACCGCGTTGAAGACGACGACCCAGTCGGTGAAGAACTGGGAGAATGGCCGCAGCGAGCCGAAGTCGCCGCGGCTGGAGGCCTACCAGCGGCTGCTGGAGGGGTAGGCGGCGAAGTATCCCGCCCCCGGTGCAGTCCCGGCAGCCGCTCCGGCACCAGCGGCGTCTACCGAGCCGGCCGCGTCCAGGGTGGAGACGGCAGACGCCCCGCAGGCTCCCGCCGTTCCGGCTGCGGCGCCGGCTCGCCCAGCCGCCATCGCCCGCTGGCAGCCCGTCCCGCCCGCCGTGCAGCCGCTACCGGCGTGCACCGCCTGCACCATCCGCCGCAGCCCGCACCAAGCCGCCCCCGCGTGGATCCACCCAGCACCCAACTCGCCCCGCATCATGATCTGCACCCGCCACCAGCAGGCTTCCAGCGACTCCCGGCAGCCCGCCCCGCTCGACATCCGCCCTGTCCCCGAGCTCACCCGGCCCCGCCCCACAGCCCGCCGCGCAACGACGGCCTCCCTGAGCTGGGCATCGACGATCACGACACGCTGGTACGACCACCAACAGCACCTGCACCAGCGGTGGCTCACACGCCTTGACCGCCTCACCAACGCCAACCCCCACATCCCTCCAGGCCCGGCCTCCCCAGCTCTGACCTGCCGGAGCCTGGTCATCCACCCCGAGACCCTCATCCTCGCCGCTGCCCTTGACCGCCTGCCCTCGCACCCCCTGACACGCGCGCAGCAGACCGCATTCCTCCACCGCCTTGCCGACCGCCTCCGGCTGCCCCACCTCGCACCCGCCGACCACGACCTGCTCCGGCAACGCCTGTACGCCCGCTGAACAACCCGCTAGCACCAGCCGGGAACAGCCGCCAACTCCCCCTGCCTACAGGCGCGCCGACCACACTGCGCAAAAGCCGACATGACGCTCAGCTCACTGCGTCAGAGCAACACGGCCAGCTCAACCCACGTATCGCCCATCGCCAACGCCTCGGCCCGGCGTAATCCTCCCCTGGAATACAGACGTACCACTCAGTACAGCTGAGCAACAGCAGGTCACAACCAAGATCAATTAGCCTGCACGACAGGTACGCCACAACTACGCCGCACTGCGCGAACTGGTGGCCGACGAAGAGGGCCAGGCCCACATTGATTGGCGGAGGTTTCGTGCCTGTCCCCGGCGCTCGGCCGAGCCACGGCAACCTCGTGAGCCGGCGGTCCCGCCCCGCCTCCGATCCGAGGCGGGGCGTCAGTCCGCGGAGTCCCTCTCTGGCGTCCCGTCGTCCACGGTGTCCGGATGTAAGACGCGGCTGGCGGACTGGTCGTCGGTGTGGTCCGACCCTTGCGGGTCGATCGTGGCCGCCCAGCGTTCCGCCCAGCGGGCGAGGGGGTTCAGGGCGTGGCGCGCCTCCTGTCCCAGCGGGGTGAGCTCGTAGCGGCTGTCCGGTAGTTGGTGAATCACCTGGGCATCCAGCAGTTCGGTCAGGCGCTGCCGCATCACGCTGGAGGACATGTCGTCGCACCGCTTCTGCAAGGGGCGGAATCCAAGCGGACCCGCGCGAAGCTCCCACAGGATGCGCAGACTCCACCGCCGTCCGAACAGATCGAGTGCGGCCATGAGGGGGCGGCCGGTGGTCGAGCCGCGAACAGGACTGCCAGGTCTGGGTGTTGCCATGTCGGGATGTCCAGCTCTCCAGGGTTGATGCTTCGAATTCCGACACGCTAGCATCGGTGACCGCTTCGGAAATCGAAACGGCGGGGGCTGTTGTGGCACCTGCCCTGACGACCTGGGTGAGAGGCGTTCCTGAAAGCCCGGGTCGACGGAGGCGAGACCGGCCGGGAGGACCGGTACATGCGCAAGGTGCCCCGAGTTCGACGTCGGCGCCGAGTCGCACGGACGGCTCACCCGGAACCTGTTCGTGGCGGGGGGACGGGTGACCGGCACGTGGGAGATCGAGTACAGGATCCACCAGGTCCTGCAAATCGGCCCAGCGGAACTTCAATGCTGCCTCGTCAGCGGTTGCCGCCACCAAGCCAACGTCCACTCAGAGCTGGAGACCAGATGACCACGACCGAGTTTCCCTCGGCGGCAGCACGGGCCGCCGCCGCTGCCGCCCTGGCCGAGGACACGTCAGGGAAGGACATCACCACCGAGTGGAGCGTTCCCGAGGACCTGGCGGCCACGGCCGAGATCCGCACCCGGCACAGCGGCATCGCCGCCGGCCTCCCCATGGTCGCCGAGGTCTTCGCGCAGGTCGACCCCGAGGTCAAGGTCGAGCCGGCCGTCGCCGACGGCGCCCGACTGGCCGACGGCCAAGTCCTGGTGCACCTGTCCGGTTCGGCGCGCAGCCTGATCACCGGGGAGCGTACGGCGCTGAACTTCCTGCAGCGCATGTGCGGCATCGCGACGCTGACCGACCGCTACGTCCAAGCTGTGGCAGGGACCAGGGCGCGCATTCTGGACACGCGCAAGACGGCGCCGGGCCTGCGTGCCCTGGACAAGTACGCGGTCACCGCCGGCGGCGGCCACAACCACCGCCTCGATCTCGCGGCGATGGTCCTGCTCAAGGAGAACCACATCGCCGCGGCGGGCGGGGTGACCGCCGCGATCAAGGCGGTCGGGCGCGGGATGGCGCGCACCGGGCAGACCGTGGAGAGCGATGTCGAGGTGCAGACCGTCACCCAGGCCGTCGAGGCCCTCGACGCCGGAGCCCGCTGGATCATGCTCGACAACATGCCGGTGGCCGACATCGAGCAGGTCGTGAAGGTCCGGGCCGGGCGGGCCGACGCTTCCCGGATCCTGCTGGAGGCCTCGGGCACCATCCGCCTGGACACAGTTCCCGCCATCGCCGGGACGGGCGTCGACCTCATCTCGGTCGGGGCGTTGACGCACAGCGCGCCCGCACTGGACCTGACCATGCTGCTGACCACCGGCCCGGTGCCATGTCCGAGGTAGCGGTCGTCGACGCGTGTCAGCGAGACGGCGCGGGTGGCAGCCCGACCGCCGTTCTGGATGACGCGCCGTTCACCGACGAGGAGCGATGCCGCATTCCCACGGAGTTGGGAACATCGCACGCCGTCTTCCTCCGCGCGACCGGAATCGAGCGTCGTCAGCCCGCGTACACACTGCGGTTCTTCACCGCCCAGGACGAACTGCCCGCCTGCGGACACGGCACCGTCGCCGCCCTCGCCGTGCTCGCCGAACGGGAAGGCGGCGACCACGACTACCGCGCCGTCCTGCGTACGGCCCACCGCAGCTTCGACGGTCGGGCAAGCCGAGACGATGACGGCCTGACGGCGTCGTTCGACCCGGGCCCGGTCAGCCTGCGTAGCGCCGGTGGACCCGAACTGAGGGCAGTCGCAGGCGGCCTCGGACTGACGGAGGACGCGGTCGCCGGCGACGCCTGCGTGGCGTCGAACGGGCGGCCGAGGCTTCTGCTGCCCATCCGATCCCGCGCCGCACTGGCCGAACTCACGCCGGACTCAACCCTGTTACGCGCAGCCTGTGACCGCTACGGTCTGCTGGGCTGCTACGCCTACTCGCCCCCGGACCGACACGGCCGAGCAGCAGCCCGGATGTTCGCCCCGTCGATCGGCGTCCCCGAGGACATCGCCAACGCCAACAGCACGGCCTGCCTGGCAGCGCATGCTGCCGAGTTCGGCACACACCGCCTCGCTGTCGATATGGGTGACCACCTCGGCAGCCCGTCCACCATCACAGCGACCGTCCACCGCGACCGCACGGGACACCGGATCCGAGTCGGCGGCCAAGCAGCGATCGTGCGCAGGGTTATGCGATGAGGCCCGCGCGCTCAAGGCGAGGGTGCCGGTGCGCAGCAGGTCCAACTGCTCCGGTGAGAGCCCGGCCAGTTCTGGCGGCATCTGTGGCAGGGGCTCAGGGGTGATGGCCGATCACGCCGTACTAGTGCGACTCCTCCCTACTTGTCGGCTCCTCTTCGTTCCAGTTCAGGCCGCCGCCCTTCCGGCGAGGCCGGTCATCGACTCGACCGGCTCCGACCGCAGCCCCAGCCGGTTGATCGAAGCCGTCCGACTTCGACGCCGTCTCCGTCGGCTCGCTGACCTACAGCGCGCCGGCCATTGATCTGAGCAAGCTTCTGAGCATCAATTCCGAACACAGGAGGTAACTGTGGCCAAGGGCTACTGGGTCAGCGTCTACCCCACCATCACAGACCCTGAGAGGCTTGCTGCCTACAACGAACTGGCCGGTCTGGCCGTCAAGGCCGCAGGCGGGCGGGTGCTCGCCAGCATCGGCAGCCGGGTCGTCGCACACGAAGCCGGAACCGCCGAACGCGTTGTCCTGATCGAGTTCGACAGCTTCGAACAGGCGGTCGCCGCATACGAGAGTGCGGCCTACCAGAAGGCGCTGGCCGAACTCCCCGACGGCTTCGAGCGCGACTTCCGCATCATCGAAGGCCTCGACTGACGATCGAGGCTGCGTCGGCGACGAACGCTTCTACAACAACCCCGGCGCCTACAGCGACTTCCTCACCCGCGCCCGCTGGATGGGCGACGGGCTGCTGCCCGAACCGCGCCGAGCCGCGGCCTTCCTGGACACCCGTGCGCCTCGACGCAGCCGAGGCCGGCAGTGCGGAGCGCCCGTACTACCGTCGGGAGGGCCACGACTTCCCGACGCTGATGGAGCGCCTGGCCCCGTATGTGCCGAAGCCCGGCTCCGTGGCCCATTCTGTCGAGCAGCGGTTCACCCAAGCCCAGGCCACTGCCTACCACGACCGCGTCCTCGGCGCCCTCGCCGTTCAGGGCCCTGACCCGATGGTCGATCTGCCGCTGCGCGCCAGCGAGTTCGACGCCCAATGTTTGCGCTCCGTGCGTCGTCGCCCGCCTGCCGCGGTCGAGTCGATCGCGTTGAGTGCTTGCCCGACCTGCGGACCCATCTCGCGCGGATCCTCAGCGCTCCCCGCAGCGTCCACCTGGACACCGTCCTCATGGCCGTGGAGGACGAGACCCTGACCGAACCCCCGGCCGACATACCGGCAGCCCTCTCCGCCCGTGGTCTGCGGATGCCGAGCCCCGACGAGTGGGAACACGCCTGCGGTGCCGGGTCCAACACCCTGTTCCGGTGGGGCGACGACTGTCCCCTCGACCGCATCCCCCACGGCGACGACACCCGGCCCGCACAACGAGCTGAACGCCTTCGGCCTGCACATCGCTTACGACACCTGCCGGCCGAGCTGACCAGCGATGTGACCGCGGTCCACGGCGGCGACGGGGGCGAGTCGGTGTGCGGCGGCTACGGCCACTTGCTGGCCTGGCTCCCGCTGGCGACCGCCAACCGCAACCCCGAGATGGCCGAGTTCGCGTACGGACCGGACGGAGAGGGCCTGTACAACAACTTCTCCACGCGACCGGTGCTCACGCTCTGAGCGACCGCCTAGAAGGCCGTCCACCGCGGGCCTGGCGCCGCTGGGAGTCCGAACTCGGCGAGGAAGCCGACCCCGACGGCTTCGTCGACCGGGCCGTGCCCAACCACTGGAAGACCGTGCTGCCGGGCGGACTCGGCCCCGAGACCGTAGGCGAGGTCCTCACTCGCATCGCCGCACCTGACTGCAGACGGACGCCGAAGGCGCCGGGCCGGGCGCCAAGCCCACGGCCACAGCACAGCGCTCACGCTGAAGCCGGACAGCTGGCCGACTTCTTCCGCGCGCCCATGTCCAGAAGCAGTTCGACCACGTCGGGTGGCAGCGCGCATCTGACAAGCGCATCCCGCCAGAGACGGCTTCGGCCGGTCCGGTGTCCCTGAAGCTGAACACCCCCGCCGGGCCGAGCCGGTCGTGGGAGAGACTGGACCCGCCCGGCGGTGCGCCCTGTGTCCGGCCGATGCTGCCGCCGCCGGGCACCGCCAGCAGCCGGCCGGAACCGGCTCATCGGAGCACGAACGGCCCGAGCCGCGCGTCCTCATCCGGTGTATCGCCGTCTCGGCACGAGGGGATGCTGTCCTTTTCGGGCCACACGGGAGGGGGCTGATGGGGTACACCGCCGTGCATGCGCACTGGGGCCGGCTGGATGCGTCACTGGACGATCTGGGGTGTGGCCGGTCCTGGGCGGACGTGCACCGTGTGAAGGGTCTGGAGCTGGCGTGTCCGGAGTGCCGGGGAAGGGTGTTCGCGCGTATCTCCCCCCACCGTGCCCGGCACTTCTACCACCAGGTGCGGCCCAACGACTGCGCGCTGGCGAACGAGTCGCCCGAGCATCACCTGCTGAAGCTGGAGCTGGCCACCGCCGCCCGGGCGGCGGGCTTCAGAGCTGAGCTGGAGGTCGGCAACGAGGCCCGGACCTGGCGTGCGGACGTGCTGGTCTTCGACCAGCGGGACCGGCCGTTCATGGCGCTGGAGGCACAGTTGTCGCCCATGACGCCGCAGGACGCGCGGATGCGGACGGACCGCTACGCGGCGGACGGTGTGGCGGTGTGCTGGATCTCGATGGAGAAGCGGCCGTGGGAGCGCGGCGTGCCCTCCCTGCGGTTAGCGCCCCCCAGGAACCGCGGGGACGCATGGACAGTGCGCTATGGCATGGCGCGCTACACCTGGGCCTCGCCACACACGGGGAAGACGAAAGCGGCGTGGACCCACATCAGCTGCTCCCTGGACGATGCGATCCGGTGGATTCTCCAGGGCCGGGTCCATGCCCATACCGGCCCGGACGGCACGGTGTGGTGGACCGCCCGCTCCTACGTCCACCTGGCCATCGCCCGGGCCCGGCTGGAGGCCGATGCCGAAGCCGTCCGGCAGGAGGCCGCCGCCGAGCAACGCCGACAGGCCGCACAGAAGCGGGCCGCTGCCACCGAACGGGCCCGACTGGCCGCCGAGCAGCGCAGACTAGCTGCCGAGGACCGCCGGCTGGCCGCCCAGGAACAAGCGCACGAAGAGCAGCAGGCAGAGCAGGAGCGGCTGACGGCCTTCTTCGAGCACGCGGGCATCAAGGCCTCGCTGTGGCCGGCATTCATGGAGTTGGTCCGCTCCGCCTCCGGCAAGGCCGTCACGTGCGGCGAGCAGAGCCCCGCCCATGGCAACGGGCTGCTCCTCTACAGCCGGCCGCGCGCGGGGGCAGCGTTCCAGCTGGCCGGTGTGGCGTGCCCTGACCCCTCAGCGCTCGACCGGTGGCCTGCGGACCTGACCATCCTGGTCCCCGGCCGGGACTGGCTGTTGCGTCTCGAGGAGGCCGCTCAGAGCCCGTTGAAAGTCGCCGTCTTGGATCCGGTCACCAAGCACTGCTCCTACGAGCGCGTCGGCCCCCGGATCACGACGCTGACGCGAAACCCATCAGGGCCGGGCGGGTGGGTGAGCTCCTAGACCGCAGAGGCGGGGTGCGGCGGGCCGTGCCGGTGATGGCCTACTCGGTCGGGTGAACGTGCCAGCGGGCGGGAACTTGCAGGAGCACGGCGGCGTCATGCCGGGTATGAAGCCGATCAGCGAAGCGCACGTGGCGCAGCCGGGCCTGGCCGTCGTCGACGTCGCAGCGTGCGACGACCAGACCGCGTTCGGCGTTCAGGCGCTGCTTGCCGGGCGCTGGGCGACCGCGTCGGCGGACCGCACGATTCGTGTGCCGGGCGAGCCGGGTGTACGGCTGCGCTGTTATCTCGACGTCCGTCAGGAACTCGAATCACACCGGTGAGGCCCGACGTCGGCTGCGGGCGTCTTCGGGCCTCGACGGTGGAGCTGCTTGGGAGGCCGGCTCGTACGGCACGTTCTGCGGCGGGCAGTGGCGGGCCAGTTCGTGCAGGGCCGCCAACTCGAGTTCGTCCGCGGTCAGGCTCCAGCGGAGCTTGGTGGCCACCCACTCCGCGGGGTAGCGGCAGTGCGCGTCGGCCGCGGGCGGGAGCCACTGAGCCGGGTCCTGGTCTGCTTTGCTGCGGTTGGAACGGGCGGTGACCGCCACCAGCGATGCCTCCTGGCCCTGGTCGGCCGATCTCGCCGGCCGCATCCGTGGGATCTGGCCTCAATGGCGCCGCCTATGCCCGCGGCAGACACTGGCGAGGCGACGCGGCGCTCTGGCTCGGATGCCCGGGGGTGCCACTGGTGGCCTCCCGGCTGCGGGCGCCGGCCGGGAGGGAAGCGAGCGGGCAGTGCGTCCGTCCCCGGCCAGTCCTGGATCGGACCTGGGGCGTCGGCGTCTACTCTGCTTCCTCGGCAGGCACCAAGTAGGTACCATGCGGGTATGCCATCACTGAATGTGTCCTTCACCGAGGAAGAGATGGAAGGCGTGCGTGCTGCTGCCGCCGCTGAGGGCAAGAGCCTCAAGCAGTACCTGCACGACCTGGGCGTACGCGAGATGCACCGTCGGCGGTTCGTGGCGGGCGCTGCGTCCTGGGCGGACCGGCTGCGCGAGGAGTTCGACGCGGCGTTCCCGGAGGAGATTCCTCCCTCCGAGCGCGACCGAGGAGCCAGTGCCGCCTGATGAGCGAGACCCTGTACGTAGATGTCTCCTGGCTCCTGGACGTTCAGGACATCGCCCTCGGCCACGACGACGTGTCCGTCACCGACTACTCGGCCCTTGTCGCGGCCGTCGCCCGCCACAAGACCCGCACACCGACGCTCGCCGAGTCCAACCCCGACGCCGCCTGGCGTGCTGCCGCGCTCCTGCACACCATCGTGCGGCTCGAACCGCTCCCCCACCGCAACAGCCTCTTCGCCGCCTTCGTCACCACCCAGTACCTCGACCAGTCCGGTGAAGGCATCGACCCGCCGTACGGGGCGCTGTCCGACCTGATCAGGAAAGCCCGCGAGACCCGGCTCAAGATCTACGACATTGCGGACACCCTGCGTTCCTGGCGTATCTGAACCCGGCGCCGCCCGGCGGACGAGCGGCGGCCTGCGCCGTCTCGCCCGGCTCCCTGCCCTACCGGACGGCTGAAGGGTCCGTCGGTCCGCCGGCGGTGTGCGCTGCACTCAGCTGGGGTGCGGACGCCTGGGGAAGTACCCGGGCCAGGTTGCGGCGTATGCGTTCGGCTTCGCTGCATACCTGGGACAGTCGGCAGGTCGTAGGCGGCGATCTGCTCGGGGTGACCGCGACCCGCCCGAACTCCACCTCGGCGCCCGAACGCGATCACGGCCTCGGCAAGCGCGTTGAACAGATGCTCACACTCGGGTGCCGGACGTGCACGATCCTGTGGCAAGCCCACCACGTTGTCCGTACGCTGTCTCCATTCGGCGGTGCTGTGACAACTGCCGAATGGGGGGCGCCATGGGGCAGCAATCGCAGCCGAAGCATGTGATCGGTGGCCGGTACCGATTGATCGGAATACTCGGGTCTGGTGGATTCGGACGGGTATGGAAGGCCCACGATCAGGCCCTGCGCGTTGACGTAGCGGTGAAGGAAGTGCGGCTGCCGCCCGCAGCATCGCCCGCCGAGCAGTCGGAAAGGCTGGAGCGAGCGGCACGCGAGGCACGCAACGCCGCGCGGATCCGCGACCATCCTGGGGTCATCACGGTGTACGACGTGGTCGTCGAAGGCGGCGTTCCCTGGATCGTAATGCGTCTGGTCGATGGTTGTTCGTTGGCCGACTCCCTCAATTCGCACAAGTTCTTGCCCCTTGACGACGCGACGAGGATCGCTGTGGCCGTGCTCGAGGCGCTCGGCGCGGCGCATTTAGCTGGTATTACTCACCGGGACGTCAAACCGGCCAACATCATGTTGACCGATACCGGTGAGGTACTCCTCACCGACTTCGGGATTGCCGTACACGAGGTGGACACAGCGCTCACTGCACCCGGGGGATTTATCGGCTCGCTGGAATACATCGCCCCTGAGCGTGCCCGCGGCCACCGCGGCAACGCGGCCTGCGATGCGTTCTCTCTCGGGGTGACACTTTATGAAGCCGTCGAGGGTATCTCCCCGTTCCGTAGGGACAGCCCATCTGGATCACTCGCTGCGGTCCTGTTTGAACAAGCTCCACCACTGAAACGCGCGGGACGGCTTGCTCCGCTCATCACTGGGTTACTCGAAAAGGAGATCAGCAGACGATTGACGATCCCTCAGGCGCTGGCTTTACTGTCCGCACCGTCGTCGACCAGCGGTACCGCGCTCATCGAATACTGCTGGCCGTCGGTGGGTGCTCGCTGTCCAGGAACAGTAGCCAAGATCCTCTCGTTCGGGATGTTCGTGTCATTGCCGTATGACGAGGAGGGTCTACTGCATATCACTGAAATGCGACGGCAATTTGGTAAACGCGTCGATTACGGGGAGGCGGTCAGAGTCGGTGACGAGGTTTATGTAGAGATCGCCGAAATCGACCGGAAAGGAAGGATCAGCCTGCGGTTCGCGCGGTGAGTGCCGCTGGTTGCGAGTCCTGCCAGCATGCGGCTGACTCCTGGGGAGTGCATTCGGGAGCAGGGCCAACAGCCAGCCTAGAAGATGCGCCGCTTCATGACTTCACGCACTCATGGCAGGGTTGAAATCGGCTCCGTTGCCCTTGAACCCCCCACCTGTTGGGGATTCAGCCGGGATGCGTAGGTATGTCGCGTCCGCGGTTGAGCTGGGCCATCAGCTCGCGGTTCGCGGCGCGGGCGGCCGCGAGGTCGTCGCCCTGGTCCTGGAGCTTGAGCTCCAAGTCGACGACCTGCTGTTCGAGGGTGGTGATCCGGGCCTGAAGCTGTTCGGTGTCGTCGGGGCCGCCGATGCCGGACTCGCGCTAGACCCGCTCGCAAAGGGCATCGCTGAGGCGGGCTTCGAGGCGGCGGACCTGGGCGGCGAGGTGGGCGGTGCGGGCGTCGGCGGCCGCCAGGTCAGCCTGGAGCGACGCCCGGCTGACGACAGGCCCCCGGCCGCCGGGGACCGTGGGCGGCTCAGCGGCCTGGGCATGGACCTGGCCGAGGAGGTCACGGTGGCGGTAGAGGAAGGTGCGGTCAACGCCCGCGCGGCGGGCGATCGCCGCGACGCTGGTCTCGGAGCCGTCCTTCGCGGCCTCGGCCAGGGCGGCGAGGACCCGCTGACGGCGTCGGCCTGTGTCGGCTCGCCGGCCTTCCAGCATGGCCTGGACTGCGGGGTCGGTCGGGGTCATGCGGGTCACTCCGGTCGTAGGTCGGGCAGGGGCTGGGGGATGCGGGGCATGCCGAGGAAGCCCTGGCGGGTCTTGCGGACCATGACTGCGGCCTGCTGGATCTCGGCGCGTTCGGCGTCGGTGAGTTTGTCGGCCTCCTCGGTGACGCGTCGCATCAGCCGCCGGACGCGGGAGATCTCCTCATCCGACGGGGTGGCCTCGGCGCGGGCCCAGTCGTCGGCCTCGGTCATCGACCGCAGTCTCTCCCGCTGCCGCAGCAAGCCGTCGAGGTAGGCGGTCAGCTCGGGTCCGCAGGCCGAATACATTCAGCACACCAGCCGCGTCGACGCCGTCCCGCGCAGCCGCCCCTGACCGTCCACCGGCCGGCTCTCGAGGGCGGGCACCACAGCACGCGGGCGCCGAGGGAACCGACGGCGCAACCGCCACCGCCTGGTGCAGCGGGGCCCGTTGCACGTTCCGCGTAATGTACGACCGCGGCACGTCGTGGACCGGGTCCGCGAGGCGGCGCGGTCTGCGGGAGCGGCTACGCCAGGACGGCCGGGGTGGCGTTCTCGGCCGTCCAGTCTCCGTCGAAGAGCGCGGCAACCAGACGGACATGGTCGTCGGGGAGCTGGCCGGTGCGGTGTTTGGTGCGGGTCTTGGCGAGCCAGGCCCCGATCTTGACGGTGTCGCCGTCGACGCGGATGCTCTCGCGGGCGGCGGGGGCGCGGCCTTCGCGGTGCAGGAAGAGTTCCAGGAGCTGGACGGTCTGTTCGAAGGTGCGGCGGGCCCGGCGGGCGGGGGCGAGCGGGTTGTTCTCGGGGGTGAGGCCGAGGGCGGTCATCAGCTGCTGCTGGCCGTCGGCGAGGGCCGACCAGGTGGTGAGCTGGCGGGCCAGCCAGGAGCCGATCTTCACGCCGCCGAGCTGGGTGTCGCGAGTCAGGGTGGCGGGGTCGGCTCCGGAGGCGAGGTGGGCGCGCAGCAGGTGGTACTTGCGGTGCCAGTCCGCGCCGTGGGGCAGGCGCCAGTCGGGTGCGAGGGTGCTCAGGGCGTCGGCGCGGGCCTGATCGAGCTGGTTCTTGGCTGCGAGGTGGCGTTGTTCGGCGAGCCATGCGCCCACGGGGGT
This sequence comes from Streptomyces paradoxus, assembly GCF_014202475.1. Lineage (GTDB taxonomy): Bacteria > Actinomycetota > Actinomycetes > Streptomycetales > Streptomycetaceae > Streptomyces > Streptomyces paradoxus. The sequence goes on along the minus strand of NZ_JACHGV010000022.1, from coordinate 18,367 downwards.
GGTGGCGGGTGCGGCGAGGTGGCCGTGGCGTCACCGTGTCCTCACCGACCTCCAGCACGGCGCGGGCGGTCGTCAGCCGCACCCGCAGGCCGCCGTCGACGGGAACGCCGTCGATGTACGGCAGGCTCGGCACCATCCGGCCGACGGCCTGGCCGTCCATCGCGGCCCGGTAGCGGGCGAGCAGCGTCGGGTCGTCCAGCAGTTCGGCGAGCCGCTTGCGCATCCCGTCCACGGCGTCGGCCTGGACGTCCGGCGCGGCGAGCAGCGGCAGATCGCGCCTCCAGTCCTCGTGCGTGAGCAGCTGCTCGGACACCCACGCCATCAGGTCCGTCGCCGTGTGGGTCTGCAGACCGCAGGTGACATGCAGGGAACGGGTGCCCTGGTCGGCGGAGACCGCGTGCCACACGCCGCGCGGCACGTACAGGACGTCGCCCGGCCACAGGACCAGGTCGGCGACCGGCTCGGTGGACGCCTCGCCCGGGTCCTCGATGTCGCGGTACAGCGGGAACGGCCGGGTCGTGCCGTAGATCTGCCACCGCTTGGCGCCGTCCAGCTGGACGATGACGGTGTCGTGGTCGTCCCAGTGGACGCCGAACCCCTCGGTGCTGGTCCACGACGCGTAGAGGTTCGCCTGCACGCGGGTGCGGAGGTCGCGCTCGATCGCTTCGCAGAGGCGGGCGATGGGCGGGTGGAGTTCGTCGACGCTGTCCAGGGCGAGGGATGCGCCCTCCTGGAGGCGGGCGTGCAGTTCGGCCGGGTGGAGGCGGTGCCACACCGTGTGCCGGCGCGTGGCCACCGGCGTGGTGTACCCGCCGACCAGCAGCGTCTCGCCGTCGCGGGACAGCCGCATGCGCGGCGGTTCCAGTCGGTGTGCGGCCAGGATCTGGTTGAGGTCGTCCCAGGTCATCAGTCCGGCGACATCGAGGGCGCCTGGTACGTGGCGGTATTCGCGGTGCAGTGCCTGGGCGAGGAAGTCCTCGCCCAGGCACGCCGCGATGGATGTGTGCGTCATCGCGTAGGGCTCCCGGTCGTCAGTCGTTGCCGTCGCTCTTGGCGGTGCCGCCGCCGTCCGAGGGGATGGCGTTGCGGCCCCGGGCGGCGACGATCAGCCGACGGGAGCGGACCAGGCCGCCGGGCGGGGGCGTGGCGGGACTCTGCATGAGGACCCTCCTCCTGATCAGTCGGCCGGGCCCTGGACGGCACGGCCGCGAACACCGCCAGTACAGCCGTGAACCGCACGGGCGATAACCCCGTGACGGGGCCCCCACGGTGGGTATGGTCGTTGGGCTGACGCTTCGTCATTCCACGAGAGTTCTGGGGGACTTGTGGACGACTTACCGCCGTCACCCGCCCAAGTGCCGCGCCGTCTGCTGGCCGACCCGGTGTTCGTCCGGGCCCTGCGCGAGCGGGACTTCACCACGGTGTTCGCGATGGCCCACGACGTGGGGATCTCCTTCAACCGGATCGCCGAAGCGTGCGCGCTCAAAGCCGAGCGGGTCAGCCAGATCGCTCGGGGCATCACATCTGTCACCGCCTTCACGACTGTCGAGCGAATCGCTGGCGGACTGCGCATTCCCGGTGCCCTACTGGGGCTTGCTGCGCAACCCTGGGAAGACACCGCCGCCCACAGCACGGAGTCCGACCATGGAGAAGATCCGATGAAGCGCCGCAACCTGCTGCGTGGCGCGCTGGCCGCCGGCCTCACCGCTCCGGCCCTCGCCGCGCTCACCGCCGCCCGGACCGACGTCGACCAGACCCTCTCCCCCGACACTCCCCAGGACCTGGCCGACCTCGAGGCCGCAGCCGAGAGCTACGGATACGGCTACCACGGACAAGCGCCCACCCGCGTACTGGCCGACCTGGTCACCGACTTCACGGCCCTGCGCCCCCTGCTCACCGTCCCGCAGCCCGCACCGGTCCGCGCACGGTTGTGCCGTACAGCCGGGCAGATGGCCGGGATGACCGCGATCGTCTTACACGACCTGGGCAGCCGCCGCGAGTCCCGTGCCTGGTTCGCCACCGCCGCCCGGGCCGCCGCCGAATCCGGCGACGACCAGCTGCACGCCTGGGTCCTCGCCCGCGAGGCGATGGTCCCGCTCAACTACGGCGCCCCGAAGGCGGCGGCCGGCCTCGCCGAACGGGCCCGTCACGTCGCCGGGCACCGGCCGACCGCCGCGGCGACGCTGGCGGCCGCGGTCGCCGCCCGCGCCTACGCCCTCAACCACCAGCCCGAGCAGGCCCGCGCCGCCGCCGACGCCCTCATGGAACGGCTCCCAGACAGTGAGCGGTCGGACACGTGGCTGACGTACGGCGAGCAAAAGCACCACGTCCACCTCAGCCACACCTTCACCACCCTCGAGGACACCCGCCGCGCGAACGAGAGCCAGCAGCGCGCTCTGGAGCTGTCCGCGCCGACCAGCACCATGACGCGCACCCTGCTGAACATCGACGCGGCGGCGTGCTCCCATCACGACGGCGACACCGAGCAGGCGTGCCGCCGTACGGTCGACGCCCTGACAGCGCTGCCCGTCGACTACCGCACCGGCCTGGTCCGCCGCCGCGCCCTGGACCTGTACGAGGCCATCCCCGCCCAGCACCACCGGGAACGTACCGTACGTGAGTTGCGGGACGTCCTCGCCGCGTGAAAGAGGGACGGACCCATACGGCGACCGCATGGCCTGGGGCGGTGAGCCCGGTGCAACCGAAGCGATCAGTGAGAGACTGATCGATCACGGTGCGTCCACCGCGGCGACGCCGCGCGATGGTCGCCGACAACTCGATCATGTTGATCACCACCGGCGGCGACTACGGCACTGCCCTTGCGTGTGCGCAGTTCGGTGATGACTGGGTCACGAGGTGGAGGTGGACGCAGACTCGGTGAAGCGGCGATCCCTGGAGAGGAACGGGGTTGCCAGGTGTTCTGCCCTGGGCGGGTTCGCGCCTGGGACGGAGCAGGTCAGAGCGGCGACGTGGGCGGCGAACGAGCACGCGTCGGCGACGTCTTCGAGGCTCAGCCGGTCGAGTCGTCCGCCGAGGTGTCCGAGGGCAGCGAGGCGGTGCAGCAGGCCGGCGGTGAAGGAGTCTCCGGCGCCGACGGTGTCGACGACGTCGGTGGCTGGGGTCGGGACGGTGACGCGGTGGCCGTCGAAGGAGGCGAGTGCGCCGCGTCGGCCGAGGGTGATGACGACGAGGCGTGCGCCGGCGCTGTGCCAGGTGTCGCAAGCCTCTTCAAGGCCGGCACCGGGGAGGAGCAGGGCGAGGTCGTCCTCGCTGAGGCGGAGGATGTCGGCAAGGGCGCACCAGCGAGGAAGCCGCTCTTGGTAGGCCGAGGGCGGTACGAGCAGGGGGCGGACGTTGGGGTCGATGGATACGGTGACGTGCTCGCGGGCGCTGGCGAGGTGGTCCTCGATGTGGCCGGCACCGGGCTGGCATACCAGGGCCAGGGATCCGGTGTGCAGGCAGACCGCGTCGTCCTGCTGGGTGGCGGCGAGTTCGGCGGCGGTCCACTGCCAGTCGGCGGCGCTGTCGGCATAGAAGGTATAGGTGGCCTGGCCGGTCTCGTCGAGGTCGGCGACGGCGAGAGTGCTGGGCTCGTGGGCGCTCACGCTGCCGGTCAGGTCGACGCCGGAGGCGCTGAGGCGGTCTCGGAAGAGGGCGCCGAAGACGTCGTTGGAGAACCGTCCGAGGAAGCGGGTGGGGGTGCCGAGCCGGGCAAGGGCCACGGCGGTGTTGGCCGGGCCACCACCGGGCAGGGCGCGCAGTGCGAGTTCGCCGGACCGGCCAGGGTCGGCGAAGGTGTCGGCCACGCACTCGCCAAGGACGGTGACACTGCTGGGGGAGCCGTGTCGGGTCATGGTGACTCTCTGCCTTTCTGAGGGAGGGGCGTGGGGCTGCCGCTCCCGTGCCTGGGTCCGGCTGGTACGCCGCGGTCAACGGGTAGGTCGACGACGGTGCCGTCCTCACCCGCTTCGAGGTGAGGACGGCGTTTTGAGGACACGTAGGACAGGCGGCGCGTTACGCGTCCTGCCCTTGGCCCGCCAGCAGCGGTTCCTGACGGATTCCGCCCGGGGTCAGGTTCCATGCCTCGACGGTGAAGTCGCTGCGTCCCGTGCCTGTCGTGCGGGCCTGGAGTCGCCAGGGTCCCTCGGCAATTGGATAGAACCTGAGGGTGAGGACCTGGCCGTCGCCGAGATAGACCTCGGCGATCGAACGGTCCACGATCACGCGCAGCTCCACGGGGGTGCCGGGCGTCGCGGCTGGGCACGGGACGGCATACGAGCCTCCCCGCGCCCTCGCGTCCAGTGACGCGTGGCTGCGGTCCACGGTGAGCTGGCCGGTGGTGGGATCGAGGCTGATGTCGAGGTACTCGGTGTCGTCCGCGGCGGTGACCAGGCGCAGGCCGCTCGTGCCGGTGGAGTCCGGGGTCAGGACGGCAGTGAGGTCGAAGGAGCGGCTGACCTGGCCGAGTTCGGTCGCCCCGGACTGTGTGACGTGCCCGGTGCGGTGCAGTACGCGTTCGCCACGCAGCGCGAGCAGTTCGCGAGCGGGGCGTTGGACGACCGTTCCGTCGGCGGCGAGGGTCACCTCGCGGGGGAGGGTGAGGGTGCCGGCCCAGCCTGCTTCATGCGCCCAGGCGTCGTCGCGGGCCTCCCACGCCCAGCCCCACAGCAGCCAGCGGTCCTCCCCGGGGGCCCTCAGCAGCGCGGGGGCGTAGAAGTCGGGGCCGTGATCCAGCGGCACCGGGGCCGCGGTCGCCGTGAAGCGTCCGTCCTGCTCGCGGCCGGTGTGGACGGTCGTGTGGCTGGGGCCGCCCTGCGGGGTCCAGTCGCTGATGATCAGGACGCCGCTGTCGCCGAAGGTCGCGTACTGGGGGCATTCCCATCCGACCGGGCCGGAGCCGGCCGCGGCATCGCTGGCGTGGAAGGGGCCGCGGTACTCCCAGTGCTCCAGGTCGTCGGACTCGTACAGCTGCGCCGCGGCGCGGCCGTCGGCGAGGGCCGAGCCGACCAGCATCCGCCAGCGGTCATCCTGCTGCCAGACGTAGGGGTCCCGGTACATGGTGGTGTCGGCGGGCGGCTCGGGGATGAGCAGCTCCGGGCGTTTGGTCCAGGTGATTCCGCCGTCGTACGACTCGGCGGTGGTCACCGGCTGCCACCAGCGGTCGGTGCGGTGGGCCGAGTAGAAGGCCACCATGCGGCCGTCGTCGGAGACCGCGTTTCCGGAGAAGCAGCCGTCGGCGTCGTAGCCGCCGGGAGTGGGGGCGAGGGCCACCGGGAGGGGTTCCCAGTTGATCAGGTCGGGGCTGCGGTAGTGGCCCCAGTGCACGTTCGAATGCCGCGGAGCGTACGGGTTGTACTGGAAGAACACGTGGTAGTGGCCGTCGTGGAAGACCAGCCCGTTGGGGTCGTTGATCCAGTTGCGCGGGGGGCGCAGATGCACGGCCGGAAGGTGGGGGTCAGCAGGCGGCGTGGACACACGGGGCCTTTCTTGGGGTGCGTGAAGCACACGGGGAAGAAGAGGGGTGGAGAAACGCGGTGCGTTGCGCGGGCGCGGGCGCGGGTTCAGCCCTTCACGCCCGTCGACGCGATGCTGTTCACGAACGACCGCTGGAACGCCACGAACAGGGCCAGGATCGGCACGGTGATCATGGAGGAGTAGGCCATGATCTGGCCCCAGCCCACGTTGAGTTGGAAGAAGTAGGAGATGCCCACCATGACCGGCCGCAGGTTCTCGCTCTGCACGACCATCAGCGGCCACAGGTAGGAGTTCCAGGCGGGCAGGAAGGTGAGGATGGCGACGGTGGCGATGGCCGGGCCGGACAGCGGCATGACGATGCGGCGGTAGATGGTGAACCAGCCGGCGCCGTCCACGATCGCCGCCTCGTCGATCTCCTTGGGGATGCTCTGGAAGTACTGGTGGAAGAAGAAGATCGAGAAGGCGTTGGCGACGAACGGCACGATCTGGACCTGGTAGGTGTCCATCCAGCCGGTGGTCCACTCCAGGTGGAAGCCGTTGACGCGGAGCAGCGGCAGTTGGTTGACCCACCACACCAGCGGCAGGGCGAAGGTCTCGAACGGCACGATGAGGGTGGCGATGATGCCGGTCAGGACGAGCTTGCGGCCGGGCCAGCGCATGCGGGACAGGGCGAAGGCGGCCATGCTGTTGACGATGATGCCGAGCACGACGGTGATCGAGGAGATCAGTACGGAGTTCAGCAGGAATTGTGCCGCCGGGACTCGCTCGAACACGGCCGTGTAGTTGTCCAGCGACAGGGCGCCGACCGGCAGGAAGGCGCGCAGGGAGCCCAGGTCGCTGAAGATCTGGTCGTCCGGTTTGAACGACGAGATCAGCATGAAGACGAGTGGGAGCGCGAAGACCAGGGCCAGGACGACGCGGCCGACGTGACCGCCGAGGTGCTTGAGGACGGAGGTCATGTCAGTCCTTCTCCCGGGTCAGGAATCGCTGGACGAGGGACACGGCCAGCACGAGCACGAAGAAGATCAGCGAGATGGCCGCGGCGTACGCGGTCTGCTGCTGGTCGTAGCCGGTGCGCACGGCCTGGTAGACGACCGTGGTGGTGGAGTCAAGAGGGCCGCCTTGCGTCATCACCCTGATCTGGGTGAAGAGGCTGAACGCCGCGATGGTGATGGTGACCAGCACGAAGGTGCGGGTGGCGCGCAGTCCGGGCCAGGTGACGTGGCGGAAGCGGTGCCAGCGGGTGGCTCCGTCCAGGTCGGCGGCCTCGTACAGCTCGGCGGGGATGGTCTGGAGACCGGCCAGCCAGATGATCATGTGGAAGCCGACGCCCTGCCACACCGACATCAGGATGATGGCGGGCATGGCGGTGTCCGGGTTGCCCAGCCAGTCCGGGCCGTCGACATGTCCGAGGGTGAGTGCCGAGATGACGTGGTTGACCAGGCCGTCCTGCCGGTAGAGGAAGGTCCACAGGAGGGAGACGACGACCATCGAGGTGACGACCGGCAGGAAGTAGACAGTGCGGAAGAAGTTGACACCGCGCACCTTCGCGTTGACCAGCAGTGCCAGCACCAGGGCGAGCCCGGCCTGGAGCGGGACGACGACGGCGGCGAAGTACACCGTGTTGCGCAGGGACTTGTAGAAGACCGGGTCTTCGAAGAGCTGGGTGAAGTTGCGAAGGCCCACGAAGCGGGCCGGGGTGGGTGAGATCAGCCTCGCGTCGGTGAACGCCAGGGCGAAGGCGAGGGCGACCGGTACGACGAGGAAGACGATCAGCAGCACGACGGCCGGGGTGGCCATGCCGACGGCGGTGAGGTTCTCACGGCGGCGTGCGTTGGTCGTTCGGGTTCGCCGGACCGGACGCAGCCGCTCAAGGGCTGCGATCATGGTGGTCACGGTAGCTCCAGGGGGGAGCCGGTCCGGTTCGGGCGCGCGAGGAGGCGCGGTCGGGGCCCGAACCGGACCGGAGCAGGGTCAGCCGGCGTTGTAGTTGTTCGTCTTCAGGTTGTTGTCGATGTCCTTCGCGGCCTGGCCCAGAGCGTTCTTGGGATCGGCGCCGGACAGGATGTCCTGGGCCGCCTTCTCGAACTCGGTGGAGATGTAGGGGTAGGCGGGGGTCACCGGGCGTACCTCCGCGTACTTGCGCGCGAACTGGACGAGCTCGTTGAACTTCCCGCCCGGCTGGTAGCCGTCGATCTGCTTCGCGGCGGCCTCGGTGCCCGGGAGAGTGCCGGTGGCCTTGGCGTAGTCGACGAAGTACTTGGTCTGGCGGGAGAACTTCAGCCACGCCTGCGCGCCGTCCTTGTTGGAGCAGCTGGAGCTCATCGCCCACTGCCAGGAGGCGCCGCCGATCTTGGGACCGTTGCCGAAGTCGACCGGTGGGATGATCGCCAGGTCGTCGCCGAGCTTGTCGGCGTTCTTGGTCGCGTTCCAGCTGCCGTCCCACTGGATGGCGCTCTTGCCGGCCAGGAAGTCCTTGTTGGGGTCGGCGCCGGACTTCTTCGACATGTAGCCCTTGGACACCAGCGAGCGGAACCAGGTCGCCCACTCCACGGACTTCTTGCCGTCGAGGGTGCCCGAGGCGGTCTTGTAGCCGTCGCGGTTGACCAGGTCACCGCCGAAGCTCTGCAGCTGCGGGGAGTACGCGTACGACCACCACTCACCGGTGCCGCCGGTGCCCATCTCGAGCGGGTACTTGAATTTCCCGCTCTTCTTCAGCTTGGCGAGCGCCGCGTCGAACTCGGTCTTCGTCCACGGCTTGTCCATGGTGGGGATGCGGATGTCGTACTTGTTCAGCACCGACTTGCGGGCGAAGAAGGCCAGGGACACGTCGTAGAAGCCGAAGCCGTAGACCTTGTCCTTGTAGCGGCCGACGGTGCTGGGCAGCTGGTCGGACAGCGGGACCTCGCTGCCGGAGACGTCGATCGGGGCGAGGTAGCCGCCCCAGGCCCAGTTCGCCACGTTGGGCCCGTCCACGTCGAGCAGGCACGGCAGCTTGCGGGCCGAGGCGGCGGCGACGACGGAGTTGTTGTAGTCGCTCTGCGGGAACGCCTGGAGCTTGACCTTGTACTTGCTCTGGGATCCGTTGAAGTCCTTGATGATCTTCTTGACGACGTCGAGCTCGGCCGAGTTGCCGGCGTTGTGCGTCCACAGGGTCAGTGTGTCGCCGTCGGCTCCGGACGTGCTGCCGCCGCTGCCGGTCGCGCATCCGGCGACCAGCGCGGTCGCCGCTGCCACAGCTACACTCGCACCAGCGAGGCGCCTGGTTCTGAACACCACGAGGGTTCCTCCATCTCACTGAGACGGGTCTTGCCGGACCCGCCTTGGCGACCGGTTGCGACGGTCGCTGTTCTTGGTGGTCGTCCCGCCGCCCGGAGGGTCAGAACTCCTGGCGGCGGGACAACCGTCTTCGGGTGCCCGGTGTCAGCCCCCGGCAGGGGCGCCGATGGAGGCACGTTCCCGCAGCGGCATGGGCACACGGTGGACAACTGCTTCGAGCGGCCCCCTGCGGAGTATCAACTCCACGGCGAGTCGACCCAATCGGTAGTGCGGCAGCTTCAGCGTGGTGAGCGCCGGGCGCAGCACGGACGCGATGTCCTGGTCGTCGAAGGAGACCACCGACACGTCGCCGGGCACCGCCAGACCCGCCTCGCCGAGCGCCTGGTAGGCGCCGAGGGACACCCGATCGGCCAGGCACACCAGCGCCCGGGGACGGTGACCCGCCGCGAGCAACGCGGCCACCTCCCGGTAGCCGTCCCGCGTGTCCCAGTCGCACTCGATGACGCCGTCCAGGCGCGCGCCGCCCTCCCGCAGAACCTCCTCCAGACCGCGCATGCGCTCGTTGCCCGCGATGATCCCCTCGGGCGTGGCCGGGACGGCCTGGTGCCCGCCGATCGCCCAGATGCCCTCGGTGTGACCGGCCACGAGCAGGGCGCGGGCCGCGTCCCGGCCGGCCTCCAACTCGTCCGGGACGACGGACGGCGCGTCGAAGCCGGGGGCCAGGCAGTTCAGCAGGACCACGCGGCGACCGAACAGCTCCTTGGGCGGAGTGACGTACCGGGTGAACATGGACGCGTAGATCACCGCGTCGACCTGGCGGTCCAGCAGCGCGTGGACCAGCGACGACTCGGCATCGCGATCGCCGCCCGCCTCCGTGATGAACAGCAGGTTGTCCCGTTCCCGGGCGGCCTCCATCGCGCCGCGGATCACCTCGCCCGCGAAGGGCGTCGTGGTGATCCGGTCCGAAACGAACCCGATGGTCTGCGTCGACTTCGTCCGCAGGCTGCGCGCGGTGACGTTCGGGCGGTAACCCAGCTCCTTCGCGGCGTCCAGCACCTTCTGGCGGGAGGCATCGGAGATGCGCATGTCGGTGCGACCGGACAGGGCGAACGACGCGGTCGTCGGCGAGACGCCCGCATGGCGGGCGACATCGGCCATGGTCACACGACGTTCAGACACGCTGCTCAGCTCCGTTGTTAAATCGGATTAGCAAGTTGCGAAGAGATTGATGCGCCTGTGGCCGGATGTCAACACCGCAGACATCTCGAATGAGAAATCGGGGAGGTATATGGCGATTTGTCCGTCTCTCTTGCGTCACCCAGGTAAAACGGTATGCATTAGCTCTTGCGTTAGCAGGGGCGGGGCGCGAACGATGCCGAGCCATCTCGCTTAAACCGATTTGGCAGAGCGTCAGACCTGCCGCGCACCACCCAGGAGCCCGCCCATGAGGAGAAGAACAGCCCTCACCGTCGTGTCCGCCGCCATCGGCGGGGCCGTCGTACCGCTCTCGTTCGCTTCCGCTTCCGCCGCTGCGGAGGGCCGGCGCGGCCCCCAAAGTCCCACCGCCCGTTGGGACTTCGACGAGCGCGGCGGCACGGTCGCCCGGGAGGCGGTCTCGGGCTCCGCCGACCCCATCGACTACGTCTTCGAAGACGCCCGCTACAAGCCGGACACCGACCCCGTCAGGCGGCGCGGAGTGCGCGGCCGGGCGCTGTACTTCGACGGCTACTCCACCGTGGTCACCGCCAAGGGCCCCGGCAAGCTGGACCCCGCCCAGGGCCTGACCGTCGACGCGTGGATCGCCCCCTACGCCTACGAGCACGGCATCGACGGCAAGCCCCAGGCCCTGGTCAACCAGCACAACCCGGACGCGAAGACCGGCTTTCTGCTGGGCCTGCGCCGCTTCGGACAGATCGTCTTCCAACTCGGCTTCGGCACCGACCTGATCGAGGTCAAGGGAGCCCAGGACCGGCCGGCCTCCAAGGGCCGATGGACCCACGTCGCCGCCAGCTACGACCCGGCCGCCCACCAGCTGCGCCTCTACCGCGACGGCCGCCTCATCGGCACCGCCCCCACTCCCGACAAGGCCCCCCATCTGGCCCCCGGCGAGCCGCTGTTGATCGGCCGGCACAACCGGCCCACCCTGCTCAACGGCGAGTTCCACGCCAACATGTACATGGGCCTGATGGACAGCCTTGTCATCCGCCAAGGCACCCTGGACGACACCACCGCCCAGCGGGAGCACGCCGAGAGGGTCGCCGCGCTGCCGGGCCACCGCGTGCCCCGCCCGGACCTGACGTTGAACCGGGCCCGCTACGACGGCGACCGGCACCGCCCCCAGTTCCACATGCTGCCGCCCTGGCACTGGATGAACGAGCCGCACGCGCCCGTGTACTTCAAGGGCAAGTACCACATCTTCTACCAGCACGATCCGCTCGGCCCGTTCTGGGGCCAGATCCACTGGGGACATGCCGTCAGCACCGACATGGTGCACTGGCGGGACATGCCCATAGCCCTCGCCCCGGCAGGGGACTCGGTCGGGCCGGACGGGATCTGGTCGGGCTCGGCGTACGTCGACGGCGACCGGGGGCCGGTGCTCTTCTTCACCGGCGGCGACGACCGGCTGCCCTACCGTCAGCGCACCGGGATGGCCGTGTCCTCGTACAAGACCGACCGCGACACGGACCTGCCCACCTGGACCATGAAGTCCGAGCCGGTCACCGAGGCCCCGGCCGGTCTCCCCGCCGGCCCCGGTACCGCGTGGGCGGAGAACTTCCGCGACCCGTTCGTCTGGGAGGAGGACGGCGTCTGGTACCAGCTGGTCGGCAGCGGCATCGTCGACTACGACGGCACCCGGGTCACCAAGAAGCACGGCGGCACCGCACTCGTCTACACCGCGCGCAGGCCCGAGGGGCCCTGGACGTACCGGGGGCCGCTGCACTGGAATGACCTCGCGAAGGTCCCCGAGCCGGGAGAAGTCTGGGAGCTGCCGGTGCTTCTCCCGCTCCCCGGCCCGAAGGGCAATCGCAGCGGCAAGCACATCCTGCTGGTCAGCCCCTGGTGGGAGGCGTTCAGCCCTGACGCCGTCAAGCACACCTACTACTGGATCGGCACCTTCGACAAGGGCGCATTCCGCTTCGTGCCGGACCACGAAAAGCCCCGCGAGTTCGACTTCGGCGAGCACTTCACCGGCCCGTCCGGCTTCGTCACCCCCGACGGCCGCTCGGTGCTTTTCAGCATCACCCAGGACCGCCGCAGCGAACAGCAGCACGCCCAGTCCGGCTGGGCTCACAACGCCGGCATGCCGGTCAGCGTCTCGCTGCGCCAGGACGGAACCCTCGGAGTCGAGCCGATCGAAGAGGCGGCCGGACTGCGGGGCCGACGGCTGGTCAAGATCCGACAGGCTTCGGTGAAGGAGGCCGACCGCCAACTCGTCGGCGTCTCCGGTGACATGCTGGACATCGAGGCCGTCATCGAGCCCCGCGACGCCACGACCGTCACCCTGGCCGTCCGGGCGAGCGCCGACGGCAGTGAGCGGACTCTGCTCTCCTATGACACGAGCAAGCACCGCTTCTCCAGCGACCGCGGCCGCTCCAGCCTCGACCCGGACGTTCGCAAGGGCGTCCACGGCGGCAGGGTCGAACTCGTCGGCGGACAGCTGAGGTTGAGGGTCCTGCTCGACCGTTCGATGCTGGAGGCGTACGTCAACGGCACCAACAGCCTCACCAGCCGCGTCTACCCGACCCGGAGGGACGCCACCGGCCTGCGGCTGACCAGCGAGGGCGGCTCCGCCCGGGTCGTCTCCCTGGACGTCTGGCGCATGAACGGCGCCTATGACACGTCCGTCGCGCCGGCCGCCTACGACCCGCCGCGCCCGACGAACGTCGGCGCCCTGCCCAACCACGACTTCGCCACCGGCGACCTCACCGGATGGACCGTCGTCTCGGGCACCACCTTCGGCGACGCCAACGTGACCACCCGTACCGACTGGGGCTGGGGCGGACCCTTCTACCAGGCCGAGACGGCGGACGACCCGGCCGGCCACCACCTGTGGGGCTACAACCCGAACGCGGGCGGCGACGACGCCACAGGTGTGCTCCGCTCCGCCACCGTCGTCCTCGGCGGAGACGGCGTGGTCGACCTGCTCGTGTCCGGCGGCAACGACCTCGACCGGCTCTACGCCGCCGTCGTCCGCGCAGACGACGGCAAGGTGCTGGCCAAGGAGACCGGGCGTGGTGCCGAACAGTACCGCCGTGTCGTCTTCGACCTGTCCGAGCACATCGGCGAACGGATCTACGTCGAGGTCGTCGACAAGGCGACGGGCGGCTGGGGCCACATCAACGTCGACGACGTCAACGTGCCTGTCCAGCGCTCCTGACCACCTGCCCCATCCACGTTCCACGCTCCCGGGGCGCTGCCGTGGGCCCGCGACCAGGAAACGCACTGATCAGCCTGCTCAACACACCTCAACACATCACCGGAGGTATGCATGCGCACGCGTTCATCAGCGATATCCAGGACAGGGCCCCCGGGCAGCCTGCTACGCACACTGCTCGTCCTCGTGGCTTGTCTCGGCATGACAACTCCCCTCATGTCGGGACAGGCGGGCGCGAGTGAGAGCACCCTGTCCAACCCCGGCTTCGAGAGGGGAGACCTGAGCGGTTGGAGCACTACAGGAGCCGCTTTCAACGGATCAGTCACCAACCAGCCGGGCTGGGGATGGGGCTGCTGCTTCAACCAGCAGGGCACCTACCACCTGTGGGGATTCGCGGGCGGCGGTGATGCCCCCACGGGCACCGTCACCTCCGAGCCGTTCACCCTGACCGGCACCGGGATGGCCAGCGTCCTGGTTTCCGGCGGCCGCAACGACGACCATCTGTACGTGGCTTTGACGACACTGGACGGCACCGTCCTGCACAAGGCCACCGGCACCGACGACGAGGCGTACCGCCGTGTCACCTGGGACGCGCGGGAGTACCTGGGCGAGCAGTTGCGCATCACGGCGGTCGACCGGGCCACCGGCGGCTGGGGACACATCAACCTGGACGACGTGAGAGTCGGCTTGGACGAGGCTCCGGACCCGGGCCTTGAGGGGCTCGCTGCCTACTGGGACTTCGCCGAGGGGCAGGGCACCGCGACCACGGAGCGGATCAGCCGGAGCGCGGATCCCATCAGCTACGTCTTCAACAACGCGGTCTACAAGCCGAACAGCGACCCACTGTGGCGTACCGAGCGGCAAGAGGATGGTGTTCTCTCCGGCGCCCTTCTCTTCGACGGCTACTCCACCTGGGTCACCCGCGCCGCATCGCAAACCCAGCTCCCCACGGACGGTATGACCGTCGAAGCCTGGGTCGCGCCGCGCGCCTTCGAATGGGGCGACGAAGGCAAGCCCTCGGCCATCGTCAACCAGCAGGACAAGGCAGCACGCCGAGGATTTTCGCTCGGCGTCGGCCGACACGGCGTGTGGCAGTTCGGCATCGGCACCGGTGACGCCTGGTACGAGACGGCGGTTCCCCAGGCGGCGGCTCTGGCCGCGGGCAAGCGGGCGCACATCGCGGCGGTCTTCGTTCCGAGCGAGGGCACCATCAGCCTGTACCTGAACGGCGAGCGGGTCGCCCGGACAGCCATCCCCACCACGGCCCGCCTGGCCAGGGCCGACGTTCCTCTGCTCATCGGCCGCCACAACCAGCCCGCCATCATCAACGGCACCTTTGCCGTGAACATGTTCAACGGCCTGGTCGACGAGGTGAAGGTCCACACTGACGCGCTCACCGCCGAATCCGTGCGCGCCGGCCACGAGCACGACATGCGGACATTCGCCGGGGGCAGCATCCCCGAAGCCCGTATGGCCATGGACCGCTCACGCTACGACGGCGACCGCTACCGCCCGGGCTACCACTTCTCGGCCCCCAACCACTGGATGAACGAGCCCCACGCCCCCATCCAGGTCAACGGCAAGTACCACATCTTCTACCAGCACAACTCCCACGGCCCCTACTGGCACAACATCGGCTGGGGGCACGCGGTCAGCGAGGATCTGGTGCACTGGCGCGACCTGCCCGTCGCCCTCGCCCCCACCGCGGGGAGCGTGGCACCGGACGGCGTCTGGTCCGGCGACGCGACGCTCGACGAGAACGGTGTCCCGGTCCTGCTGTTCACGGCCGGCAACGATTCCCAGCGCCCCAATCAGGCAACCGGACTCGCACGCCCCGTCGACCCCGGCGACCCGGACCTGGTCGAGTGGAAGATGCACCCGACCCTGGTGACCATCCAGACCGCCGATCTGGACGTCGGCGCCGGACGGAAGGTCCGCTTCGGGGACTTCCGCGACCAGGACGTGTGGAAGGAGGGCGACACCTGGTTCCAGTTGGTCGGCTCGGGAGTCCAGACCACCTCAGGCCAAAGCGTCGGCGGGACGGCGCTCCTCTACACGTCCAAGAACCTCACCGATTGGACCTACGCGGGACCTCTCATGGTCGGTGACGTGGAGGCCCACCCCAGGACCGGCCAGGTCTGGGAGCTCCCCACCTTCCTCCCCATCGGCAAGGACGACCAGGGACGCCAGCGACGGGCGCTGCTCGTCAACCCGTCCTTCCCCGACGGCCCCGCCGAGTACAGCAGCAAGTACACCTACTACTGGGTCGGCACCTGGGACGCCCAGGCCCGCCGATGGACACCCGACACCACCGAGCCCAAACTGCTCGACTACGGCGATCACTTCACCGGCCCCAGCGGCACGGTCGACGACAAGGGCCGCTCCCTCGTCTTCAGCATCGCGCAGGACCGGCGCACGGAGCGCGCCCACTACGACGCAGGCTGGGCCCACAACGCCGGCCTCCCCGTCCAACTGTCCATGCGACCTGACGGAGACCTGGGAGTCAGCCCTATCGAGGAGGTCTCCCGGCTCCATGTGGGCGAACCACTCCTCGACATCAACGAACCGATCTCCGTCGCCGACGCCAACGCGCGCCTGGCAGACATCAAGGGGGACATGCTCCACATCAAGCTGACCCTGGAACGGGGCAGCGCCGGAACCTTCGGACTCGATGTGCTGCGCAGCCCCGGTGGCGAAGAGCGGACCCGTCTGTTCTACGACGCCCCGGCCGGACAACTGGGCGTCGACCGAACACGATCCGGAAACAACTCCAGCGTCGACGCCAACCTGGGCATCCAGAAAGGTCCGCTGACGCTCTCCAACGGAGAGTTGTCACTGGATGTGTTCCTGGACCGCTCGATGATCGAGGCATACGCGAACGCGCACAAGTCCATCACCACCCGCGCCTACCCCTTCCGGCAGGACTCTCTCGGCCTGCGGCTCTTCGGCGACGGCAGCGTCGTCAAGTCCATGACCATCTGGAAGATGGGAAACCTGACCGACTGACGCACAACACAACCGCCCGTCGGCACCTCCGACCCGGTCGGCACGCCAGTCATGCCGGCGGGGTCGGAGGCTGCGCCGATGCGGCTTGCCTTGGAGATGGAGCCAGCGCAACACCCTGATCGAGGAGCACCACTGGCGTACACGCACCGCCCGCCACCCCGACCGTGGCACCGCCCGCAGCTGGACGCCGCCGCAGGATGCCCCCGCTCTGAAACCGGCAACTGCGCAAGTCACTGGAGGACGGCAAGAACGAGCCGGACGCCGCCGACTTCTACTACGGCGAGTGCGAGATGCGCCGCCACGACACCACCCGGCCCAGGGGCGAGCGGGCACTGCTGGCCGCTTACTGGGCCCTATCCGGGTACGGGCTGCGTGCCACCCGCGCGCTGGCCTGGCTGGGAGCGACTATGGCCGTCACGATCGCGGTAATGGTGCTGTGGAGCCTGCCCGCCAGTGATCCCAAGCTGACTATCACCGGCCGTCAGGCCGCCGTTGGACAAAAGGTCATCCTTACCGCCGCCCCCCGACCCGGTCAATCCGACCGGTCCGCCAGCCGAACGCGTCACCACTGAACGGGTGGAGAAGAGTCTGAGAGTGGTGATCAACTCGGTGATCTTCCGCTCTTCCGGTCAGGACCTCACCACCGCCGGCACCTACACCGAAATGGCCTCCCGGCTGGCCGAGCCCGTCCTCCTTGGCATGGCCGTCCTCGCCATCCGCAGCCGCGTCAAACGCTGACCACCACCCACACAGCGAAGGAGGCAACGCGGGTCCCACCGGGCACTGAGTAGGTGTTTTTCAACTAGGTCGCCAAGCGGCACCTCCGTCCAGGGTGCGGTGATCGTGCGCAACAACCAAGACAGCATCTACGTCGCGAAGGCAAGGGTGGCGCTGTACAACCCATCCACCATCCAGGCGGGTGCCTGGGCGTGCTCGCTTTCGGGGCTCGCGAAGAACTCGTGGTCGGTGTGCTTCGGGGAAGCCCTCACCAAGAGCGGCTCGGTATACGCGGGTGGGAGCGCCAATGCAAGTGGCTTCGGCCTATCGCCGGATGTCTGAACCTGAGCTCGTCGAAGCGGCACGAACCGTTCCGGGTTCCCAACGTCCAATAGGTGGCTGAGCTGAGAAGAGCGTGACCTTCACCCCTCTCGCGGCGCGGGCGTTGTTCCTCGGCGTGGTGGTCCCGAGATCAATGGAACCACCACCGTCGCGTCCGCAGTGTTCCGCGTCCCCTTCCGATGAGGTCGAGGTGTGATGCCGGGAGTGCTTCCTCAGGATGTCCGGTACGCAGCACGTGGTGTG
This sequence comes from Streptomyces paradoxus, assembly GCF_014202475.1. Classification (GTDB taxonomy): domain Bacteria; phylum Actinomycetota; class Actinomycetes; order Streptomycetales; family Streptomycetaceae; genus Streptomyces; species Streptomyces paradoxus. The sequence goes on along the minus strand of NZ_JACHGV010000022.1, from coordinate 930 downwards.
CCGGCCTGTTACGACTACGAGAGGGGCGTCAGCCAGAGGCTGACGCCCCTCTCGTAGTCAGTGCTTACTGACCTTTGCGGCGTGATGTCGTTGAGGGCTGACGATGTGTGATCGTCGCGGTATGCCTGTTGTGTGAGATATCCACAGGGTGGTGGGCTGACGCCTGAACGGCAGGCGTTTCGCGAGCGGATCCGGCTGGAGGCCGCGGAGCGTTTCGCTGCGGGTGCCTCCAACGCCGAGGTCGCCAAGGACTTGCGGGTGAGTGTGCGCTCGGTGCAGCGCTGGCGCCGGGCCTGGCACGACGCCGGCACCGAGGGGCTGCGGTCTGCCGGGCCGGTGTCACGGCCCAAGCTGGGTGAGGCCCTGTTCGCCGTGCTCGAGGAGGAGCTCGCCAAGGGGCCGGTCGCGCACGGCTGGCCGGACCAGACGTGGACGCTGGCGCGGATCAAGACGCTGATCGGGCGCCGGTTCCACAAGAGCATGACGCTGTCTGGACCCTCACCGGGGCGGGTGGTCGCCTCTTTGGTGGGAACCATGCTTGGGCGGCGCTTGCGTGGGAACTCGGCGCGGCGGGCCGGGGCACCAGGGTGCTCTCCGCTGCTTCGTGCAGCTTGCCGAGCGCGACCGCGCGAGACCGATGGCGAGGTCCTGCCGGAGCTGTGCGACCTGCTCGGGACGGCGATCGACTTGCCCGGCACGGTGTTCAAGGCGGAGGTGGATCGTTGCTCTCAGGTGTCGGCCATGAGCTGGAGCAGGTCGCACAGGTCGCGTCGCTGGTTCTCGTCGAGGGCCGCGAGCGGTTCGCGGGCGAAGCGGAGGCGGTCGAGCAGATCTTCGGCCATCTCTCTGCCGGTGTCCGTGATCGCCAGGATTTTGACACGCCGGTCGCCGGGGTCGGGCTGGCGCTCGAGCAGGCCCCGCGTCTCGAGC
>NZ_JACHGV010000021.1:79673-92397 GCF_014202475.1 Streptomyces paradoxus | reverse complement strand
GCCGGACGAACTCCCACTCGGCATCGGACAGTTCATGGCGACGTATCACGACACCATGATCCACCAGCAGTGATCATTTGAAGACACTGCCTAGGCCGTGTCCGGCCCAGGGCCTGTCGTCTGATCAGTCCGAGGCCCGCGTGAGCCGCCCGATCTCGGTCTCCGACAGCGTCAGCTCGCCCACCCCGGTCAGGGCGGGCAGCTGCTCCACCGTCCGCGCGGAGGCGATCGGCGCCACCACGGTCGGCTGGGCGGCGAGCCAGGCCAGGGCCACCGTGGCCACGGGCACGTCGTGCGCCGCGGCGATCTCGTCGAGGGCGGCGAGCACCCGCCGCCCCCGCTCGGTCTCCAGGTGCCTGGCCGCGCTGCCCGCCCGCGCGCTCTCGACCGTCGCACCGGTGCGGTACTTGCCCGTGAGGAAGCCGGCCGCGAGCGCGAAGTACGGCACGGCGGCCAGGCCGGTCCGCTCGGCGAGGTCCTGGAGCTCGCCCTCGTAGGTGTCGCGGGAGACCAGGTTGTAGTGGGGCTGGAGGGCCACGTACCGGGCGAGCCCCTCGCGGTCGGAGAACTCCAGGGACGCCCGGAGCCGCTCGGCGGAGATGTTGGAGGCGGCGATGTGCCGCACCTTCCCGGCCTTCACGAGGGTGTCGAGCGCGCCGATGATCTCCTCGACGGGCACGTCGGGCTGGTCGAAGTGCGTGTAGTAAAGGTCGATGTAGTCGGTGCCGAGGCGCCGCAGGGAGGCGTCGGCGGCGCCCTTGATGGTGGCGGCGGACAGGCCGCGGAACTCGGGGTGCTGGCTGACCTTCGTGGCGACGACGACGTCCGCCCGGTTGCCGCGGGACTTCAGCCACTTGCCGAGCACCGCCTCGGACTCACCGCCCCGGTTGCCCTCGACCCAGGCCGAGTAGGAGTCGGCGGTGTCGAGGAAGTTGCCGCCGGCGGCGGTGTAGGCGTCGAGGACGGCGAACGACTGGTCCTCGTCGGCGGTCCAGCCGAAGACGTTGCCGCCGAGGGCGAGCGGGAAGACCTCGAGGTCGGAGGGGCCGAGCTTACGCAGAGAAGTCATGCCCTGTGTCAACGCCCGGACAGGAGCCACCCATTCCACGACGGGCGAAAAGACCCTGTGAACACTCCTGCCCCGGGCCCCGTTCCGGCACCCGCCCGGCCCTGCCGCGCACGCCGGACATCCGGCAGCCCTGACGTCGGGGGGTCGTCGTCAGGGCCGCCGGTGCTTCAACGGGTGGGTACGGCTTACGGGTTCAGTCCCTTGCCCCGCAGCCAGGCCATCGGGTCGATACCGCTCGCGGAGCCGCCGGAGTGGACCTCCAGGTGAAGGTGCGCCCCGGTGACGTTGCCGGTGGCGCCCACACGGCCGATGACCTCGCCGGTGCTGACCTTCTGGCCGACGCTGACGCCGATGGAGGACTGGTGCGCGTACCAGATCTCGGTGCCGTCATCGAGGGTGAGGACGGTCTTGTAGCCGTACGAGCCGTTCCAGCCGGCCTCGGTGATGGTGCCGCTGTGCACGGCCTTGATCGGCGTGCCCGTGGGGGCGGCGAAGTCCAGGCCCGTGTGGTAGCCGGAGGACCAGTAGGCGCCGGCCTGGCCGAAGCTGGAGGTGATGGTGTACGAGGAGGTCGGCAGCGTGAACTGCTTGGCCAGGGCGGCGAGACGCTCGGCCTCGGCCTTCTTCCTGGCCTCCTCCTCAGCCTTCCTCTTGGCCTCGGCGGCCTTGGCCTTGGCTTCCCTCTCCGCCTTGGCGACCGCTTCCGCGGCTGCCTTCTCGGCGGCGGCCGCGGCGTCCTCGGCGGCCTTGGTCTCGATCTGGTCCTGCTGGTGCTCGACCTGGGCCATGATCCGGGCCCGCAGTGCCTCGCCGGCACCGGCGCCGGAGGTGCTCTTGCCCTGCTCGCCGGCGGCCGCGGCGGTGCCGAGGCTGCTGAGCGGGGTGGCGGAACCTTCGGGGGTGTCGTCGTCCGAGATGAGGGAACCCACCGAGGGCAGGTCCGGGACGGAGATGGACACCGGGGGCTTGCCGGTCTGGGCGCTGGCCATGCCGCCGGCACCCACGGCAGCTATGACGCCGACGCCCAGGACGGTGGAGCTGCGGGCGAGGCCTCCGCCGCGCTGCTTGGTGACGCGATGCCTGCCACGGACGGGACGGATGGACTCCTCGGTGGGGTTCCACTCCTGGAACGGGCCCTCGTCGGTGCGCTGACCGCCGTAGCCGAAGGTGTCGGTCTCGCGCGTCGGCGCGAACGGGGCCGCGGGGGCAGGCCGGTTGGACGCCACGTGGGCGTACTCCTTTCCTTCCTTCTCGCCTACCGGGTTAGCTGACGGGTTCGGAGCAGGAAGGTCTCCTACGCGCGTATACCAGCCGTGCTTCCACGGTGGTATCCGCCCGATTCACCCCAAGTGGTGGTTCCCCGGTTCCCTTTCGGGATTCGGCGCGTGCGCACGGAGCCGCCTTCTGTGACGGCTGGGACGACCGCGCTGCGTTATCGAACGTTAATGGAGGCGCGAGGGGTATTCCAGCGATTCCGCTTGATCATTAACCTTTTTCGCGCGGACTTACCTGCCATGACCGGAGAAAATCGGGCGAGTTGACCGCATCGCAGGTGACTGCAGAGTTTTGACGGAGCGTCAGTTGTCACGCGGAACGGGGTGGTTCACTCACCGAGCGTAATGGGGTGCGGGGAAATGCACCGAGGGCCGGAATCCTAAAGGATTCCGGCCCTCGGCCTTCAGTAGCGGGGACAGGATTTGAACCTGCGACCTCTGGGTTATGAGCCCAGCGAGCTACCGAGCTGCTCCACCCCGCGTCGTTGTGACACCAGTGTACGCCATCCGCGGGACCACTCGCGCACACCCACTCAGCGGCCCGTGCTCAGCCCGGCAGGTGGCGGTTCGGGGCCTTGGCCCGCTCCTCGTGCTCCGGCAGGACGACGACCTCCACTCCGCCGGCCGCCAGGAGGCCGCTGCCGTCGGCGTCCGTCACGAAGGTGTCGGGCTCGCGCCAGGCCGTGACGACCCGCCGTACGCCCGCGTCGAGGATCAGCCGGGCACAGGGCGCCGGGCGGGAAGCACGGCGGGCGCACGGCTCCAGGCTGCTGTACACCGTCGCGCCGGGCAGGCGCGGGTCGGCGGGGTCGAGCTTCGCCAGGGCCGCCTCCTCGGCGTGCACGACCGGGTCGCCGCCCTCGCGGGAGTGGCCGCGGGCCAGTTCCGTGCCGTCGGCCGCGACCACGACCGCGCCCACGCTGAACGCCGTGTCCGACGGCGGGCAGCGCTCGGCCAGTTCGCAGGCGAGGGCCAGCCAGTGGTGGTCGGCGGCGGCGGGCAGGGGGCCGGTGCCCGGGGCGGTCGGTTCGTAGCGCATCAGGACCACGTCCTCGATCCGCCGGGACTCCAGCAGCCGGAGCCGGCCGCCCTGGTAGCCGCCGGGACCGAAGAGCCGGGGCGCCCCGGGGTCGCCCACGAAGAGCGGGGCGAGGACCAGCTGGAGTTCGTCGGCGAGGCCCTGGGTGACGAGCTGGGTGTGGATCAGGCCGCCACCCTCGACCATGAGCCGCCGTACGCCCCGGACGTCGTGCAGGTGCGTGAGCAGCCGCCGCCAGTCGAGGCCGGCGCCGAGCGGGACGACGTCGGTGGCGAGCCCCAGGGCACGGGCGCGTTCGGCGCCCCGGTCGGTCGTGTAGAGGACCTTCTCGCCGCCGGTGTGCCAGAAGCGGGCGTCCGGGTCGAGGTCGCCGGAGCCGCTGACGGTGACCTTCAGGGGGTACTCCGGTTTCCCGGCGGCCGTGCGGGCGGCCCGGCGCTCTTCCGAGTTCACCAGGAGCCGCGGGTTGTCGGCGCGGATGGTGCCGGCACCGATCAGGATGGCGTCGGCACCGGCCCGGACCTCGTCGACCCGGTCGAAGTCGGCCGGGCTCGACAGGAGCAGGCGGTCGGGTCCGGTGTCGTCCAGGTAGCCGTCCAGGGAGACGGCGGCGGACAGCAGGACGTACGGGTGAGGCATCGACGCTCCGCGACTGGTCGGGACGGCGGGACTGGACAGGGTCACCAAGGCGGGCTTGGTTCAAGTTTGAAACAAACCTACACTGGTGGCATGACGACTCGCTGGCTCACCCCCGAGGAGCAACGCGCCTGGCGCGCGTACGTCGCCGCCTCGCTGCTCCTGGAGGACGCGATCGACCGGCAGCTCCAGCAGGACGCCGGCATGCCGCACCTGTACTACTCCATCCTGTCCGTCCTGTCGGAGTCCCCGGAACGGCGGCTGCGCATGACCGATCTCGCCGAGCGGCTGAAGATCACACGCAGCCGGCTGACGTACGCGGTGACGCGGCTGGAGAAGGACGGTCTGCTGCGGCGCGAGGCCTGCCGGTACGACAAGCGGGGCAGCATCGCCGCGCTGACGGACGAGGGGTTCGCCGTGCTGGAGCGGGCGGCGCCCGGGCATGTCGACACCGTGCGGAGCTTCCTGTTCGACCGGCTCAGCGAGGAGCAGGTGGGGCAGCTGGAGGAGATCTCCGCGGCGATCGCGCAGGGCCTCCAGGAGGACGGGACGCGACCGGCGGCGGACGACGTGCCGTGGCGGCGGAGGTCTTCACCGACCTGTTCGTGACGCGTGTCACACCGGGCTGGAATCCGATTGCTTCAAATTTAAAGCACGAGTAGGGTTCCGGACGTGGATCTGCTTCAAATCTGAAGCAGTACGGCTGTGCAGCCGAACAGGAAACGGAACCCGGAGGCCCCGCATGCCCGACACCCCCGCCGTCATCGCCACCCCGCGCTCCCGCGTCCGGGTCCCGCTGCGCTTCCACGACGGCTACGAGGCCGACGCCGAGCTCGTCACCTTCCACGGGCTGGCCGACGGCCAGGAGCACGTCGCCGTGATCCTCGGCGAGCCCGGCCCGGTCCCGCTGGTGCGGCTGCACTCCGAGTGCCTGACCGGGGACGTGTTCGGCTCCGCCCGCTGCGACTGCGGCCCGCAGCTGCGCGAGGCGGTCCAGAGCATCGCCGAGCGCGGCGGCGTCCTGCTGTACCTCCGGCAGGAGGGCCGCGGGATCGGCCTCTACAACAAGCTCGACGCGTACGCCCTTCAGGACGAGGGGCTCGACACGTACGAGGCGAACGCGGCGCTGGGACTGCCGGAGGACGCCCGCGACTACACGGCCGCGGCCCAGATGCTCCGGGCCCTGGGCATCGGCGAACTGGACCTGCTCTCCAACAACCCCGACAAGGCGGGCCAGTTGCGGTCCCTGGGCGTCGACGTCCGCGACCGGATCCCCACGGGCGTCTTCACGACCGCGCACAACGTCCGCTACCTGCGCGCCAAGGTCCTCCAGACCCAGCACACGCTGCCGCTCGCCGCGCTGACGGAGCTCAGCGCCGGCTGAGCCGCCCCCCGCACCGGCCGGGCACCGAACCGGGCTGCTTGCCATGCGGTTCATCGGGTACAGCCTTTGGAAGAGGGCGACCTCATCAGTACCCGGAGCTTTATGGAAGTGACCGTTTCGTGACCGATCTCGGCGGCCCCGGCGACCCCCGGGCGAGGAGACCGGGCGATGGCCCGGAGGCCGTCGCATCGCAGATCGCCGATGCCGTGGAGAGTCTCACGGCGCTGTGGTCGGTCGCCGCCCAGGAGACGTCCCTGCGCCTGTCCCTGCACCAGTTGCGGGCGCTGCGCACCGTGCAGGCGGCGCCGGGCCTGAATCTGACGGCCCTGGCGGACGGCCTGGACATCGGCCTCCCCACGGCCAGCCGCCTCTGCGACCGCCTGGCGGCGGCCGGCCTGCTGGAACGCGCCCCGCACCCCGACACCCGCCGCGAGGTGCAACTGTGGCTCACGCCCCACGGACAGCACGTCCTGTGCGACATCGCCGACCGTCGCGCCCGGGCCCTGACGGCAGCACTGGCAGCCATGCAACCGGCCGAACGGGCAGCGCTGAGCCGGGGCCTGCGAGGCTTCCTGACAGCCCGGGCCACGCTGCCGCCCGACGGCGACAGGCCTGAGAGCCGGTGACGATCCGGACGATCCGGACGGGCCTCAGGCCCCCGAGCCGTGGCGGCTCACGCCGCCGGCGGTCAGAACCGCCACGCACGTGTCGTCCCGCGCCGGGCGGGCCGCGCTCCCCGCGTCGCGGAGCACCACCGCGGCCGCCACCGCCGGGTCGCAGCCGGGCAGTACGCCGTCGTCGGGTGGTGTCCAGCGGCTGGGCAGGCCGTCGCTGTGCAGCACCAGCAGGCTGTCCGCGTGCCAGGGCACCTGCTGCACGGGCACGGACGCCGGCGCCTGCGCGCCCACGATGCCGGGGTGGGACAGCAGCGGCTTCCACGCGCCGTCGGTCCGCAGCCGTGCGCCGATGTTGCCGATCCCGGCGAAGCTCAACCGCGCTTCCCGAATGTCGAGTTGCGCCACGGCGACGGCCGCGCCCCGGGTGGGGCGCAGGGCCCGGCCCAGGCTCCGCAGGATCTCGGCGGGCGCCGGCTCCGCCAGGCCGCGCAGCTCCCGCACCGCCGCGGTGGAGGCCTCCGCGGCCTTGGCCCCGTGCCCGAGCCCGTCGGCGAGCATCAGGGTCAGACGGTCACCGCCGTGCACCCGGCCCCAGGCGTCCCCGGAGTGCTCGGCCCGGCCGAGGGGGACGTTGACACCCCCGGTCCGCGGGCCCAGCGGGGGCGGCCCCTGGTTGCGGACGGCCGGTTCGTGGCCGATCCGCGCCATCACGACGGTGCCCCGGCCCGGCGCGCTGTGCAGATCGAAGTCGTTCGCTATGCGCCGGCACGTACCGAGCCCGGCTCCCAGCGAAGCCGCGACGGTCGTGCTGTAGCCGTCGCGCATCGCCGCCGCGACGTCGGGGATGCCGGGTCCGTGGTCGAGCGCGACGAGCTGCACGGCCGTCCGCTGCCGGCCGTCGCCGTACGCACGCTCGACGAGGTTGATCAGCACGCGCCCGCCCTCCGCGTGCCGCAGCAGGTTGGTCGCCAGCTCCGTCGCCACGAGCGCGGCGGTCGCGGTGCGGTTCGGGGGCAGGCCGGCCAAGGCGCTGGCCTCCTCGGCCGCCACCCGCACGTCCCGCACCCGCGTCGAGTCGTCCTCCACCGGCACGTCCCAGACCCTGCTCATCACGGCACCGTCCGGGAGGGCGGTACGACGGTGGCCCAGGCGGTGACGGTGACGGTGGTCCCCTCACCGGGCCTGCTGTCCACCTCGAACTCCTGCACCAGCCGCTTGGCCCCGCTCAGCCCGAGCCCGAGCCCGCCGCCACTGGTGTAACCGTCGGTCAGCGCCTGGTCCAAGTCCCGGATGCCGGGCCCGGTGTCGACGAAGTCCAGCCGCAGCCCGTGCGACTGCCCGGCGTTCAGCGGGGTGATCCTCACATGGCCGCCCCCGCCGTGCACGAGGGTGTTGCGGGCCAGCTCGCTCGCCGCGGTGACCAGCTTGGTCTGCTGCACCAGCCCGAAGCCGAGCTCGGCAGCGGCCTGCCGGACCTGCTGCCGCACCCACGCCAGATCGGCGTCCGAGCCGATCGGCAGGTCGGCCGGACCGGCATGGCGGGAAGTCTGCATCATGGACTCCCCTCGCCCCGGCGCGTGGTCACGCCGAGCAGTTCCATCGCACGTTCGACATCCAGAGCCGTCCGCAGGCCGGGCAGGGTGAGCCCCAGCTCGACCAGGGTGATGGCCACCGCCGGGCGCATCCCGGCCAGTACCGTACGGGCCGCCAGCAGCTTGGCTCCGGCGGCGATCTCCGCGAGGACCCGGCCCAGGAACGAGTCGACGATCTCCACACCGGAGATGTCGATCACGACGCCGCTCACCCGGGTGTTCGAGATCCGGGCCGTGATGTCCTCCTGGAGCTGCTCGGCCATACCGTCGTGCAGCTCCCCCTGGAGGGTGACCAGCAGGACATCGCCCAGCTGGAGGACCGGCACGGTGAAGCCGTGCCCGCCCACGGGCCCGTGTCCCGCGAACCCGGTCACCGCGTGCCCGCGTCCGCCGCAGCGCCGGCCGCCCGCAGCGGCGCGATCTCGACCCCCTGCCGGCTGAGCGCGTAGGCGAGCGCGTCCTCCAGGCTCGATCGGGTGAGCACCGTGCCGAGGTCGATGCCCAGGTGGACGATGGTCTGCGCGATCGCGGGCCGGATGCCCGAGACGATGCACTCGGCGCCCATCAGCCGGGCGGCCGCCACGGTCTTCATCAGGTGCTGGGCGACCAGCGAGTCGACCGTGGGCACGCCGGTGATGTCGAGGATGGCGTACCGGGCGCGCTCGGCGACGATCGCGTCCAGCAGGCTCTCCATGACCACCTGGCTGCGCGCGCTGTCCAGCGTGCCGATCAGCGGTACGGCGACGGTGCTCTCCCACAGCTTGATCACCGGGGTGGCCACCTCGTGCAGCTGCTCGCGCTGCCGGGCGATCAGCTCCTCGCCCGCGCTCACCGTCGTCTCCATCACGACCAGGCGCAGCGTGCCCATGAGCACCGTCAGCGCCAGCACGGCCTCCTGGGCCTCGGGGGCGTACGGCTCCGGGAACTCGGCGCGCAGCAGCTCGGTCACCGGCTCACGCAGCGCGGCCACCTCGCTGGCGACTCCGTCCGGGTCCATGCCCGTCCGGGCGCGGGAGGCCGCCATGCGCCCCAACTGGTCGCGCACGGACTCGAATCCGGGCGCCCGGATGTCGTCCAGCCGTCCCGAGGCCGACACGGCCGCCAGTGCCGCGGTCACGGCCCTGCCCGCCTCCACCGCCTCGTCGCGTGACACGGTGAAGACCGTGCGGAACAACGCCGCGTCCGCCCAGCGTTGGGCGATCTGCTCCCGGCGCCGTTCCAGAAAGGCGCTCAACTGGTGAGCGGCCGGCTCCTGTTCCGCGTTCTCTTCCGACACCGACACTTGCATCGCTCCCTTGCACGGGCCGGACCGAGGTCGCGCGACGGCGCCTCAGCCGTTACTTGCCGTATGACAAACATTAGTGCCGACGTTCGGCACCACCAAACAACTGCCCACCGCCAGCCCCCACCTGCGCTTTCCCCGTCCCTTACCGGCCACGCCAGTCCAGACACACCACGAGGGCGTCGTCGTCCGGGGTGGATCTGCCGCGGTGGCCCGTCAGTTCACGCAGGATGGCCCGGGGCACCTCGGCGGCCGGCAGCAGCCGGGTCGACTGGATCGCCCGGGCCAGGGCGGCGTCCCCGTAGGCCTCGCCGCCCGGGGAGGCGACGTCGTAGACCCCGTCGCTGACGAAGACCAGCCGGTCGCCCGGCTCGACCCCGAACTCCTGAATGACGTAGTCGGTCTCCTCGAACATGCCGAGCGGCAGCTGGGCGTCGAAGGGCACCCGCTCCACCGCGCCCCGGCGCAGCCGCAGCATCTGCGGCGACCCGGCGTCCACCGCCCGGACACGGCCGGTGGCCAGGTCGAAGTCCAGCATGAGCACGGAGAGGTAGCAGCGGCCCCGGTAGTGGGCGTACACCGCCTGGTCGGCCAGGGCCGCCTGGTCGTCGAGGGACAGCCCGGCCCTGCGCGCGTTGCGCAGGGCGTTGATCGCCAGGTTCGTCAGCAGGGAGGCCTCGATGCCCTCGCCCATGCCGTTGGTGACGTAGAGGCTGAGCCGGTCGGCCGAGGCGGACCAGTCGAAGTTGTCGCCGAAGATCGCGTACGCCGGTTCCAGCTGTGCGCCCAGCTCGTACTCGGGGCGGGTGCAGGAGCGGCCCGGCAGCAGCTGCCACTGCATCTCGGCGGCCAGCGTGAGCCGGTCCCGGCGGCGTGCCTGGAGGTACAGGTCGGTGTCACGCTCGGCCACGTAGACCTCGTGCCCGAGGACCTCGGCGATCTCGGCCAGCTCGCCCAGGCAGCCCTCGGCGTACTCCGCGCCCGGCAGGGTGACGGTCAGCACGCCGAGGCGGTCGCCGCGCACGGTGACGGGCAGGTGCGCCCGTGCGAGGTCACCCGAGGAGATCTCCACATAGGGCTCCTGGGCGCCGAAGGCGCGGCCCGCCGGGCTGTTGTGCACGGACACCGGCTGGAGGGTGTGCGGCAGCACGGACACGGGCTGAAGCACCGTCAGTCCGTAGTCGGCCAGGAAAAGCTCGACGGAGTCCGCCGCGTACTGATCGGTCAGTACACGACGGACCGCGTCCAGCAGTTGATGGGGCGCCGCCGTGCGCAGGGCGCGCTCGGCGGCCACGAATCTGTTCGTGATCGTGGTCACGGTGGTCTTTCACCATCCTCGGTGGGACGCCGACGCGTCCTCGATACGGTCCTTGTCCATGGGCGGGAAGCGGGTCCCCGGCGGTTCACCGCACGCCTAGTACGCTGACGGCCATCCCGGTGCCTGCGAGAGTGTGACTGTGACTTCCCTCCGACCCCGCCCTGAGCCCGCTGAGGTCGCCCGTGTGACCTCCACGGCTGCGGAGTTGCTGGAAGTCCTCTGGGGCCGGGCCTCGACCGCGCCGGCCTCCGCGTCCCAGCTGCGGGTGCTGCTCATGCTCGAACACCACGAGGGCATCAACCTGCGGACGCTCGCCGACTCCCTCGCCTCCACCCCGCCCTCGACCAGCCGGCTGTGCGACCGGCTGCAGGCGGCCGGGTTCGTGGAGCGGGAGGTGAGTCCGGCCGACCGGCGCGAGGTCCGCCTGCACCTCAGCGGCCGGGGCCGCGCCTTCCTGGCCGACCTGCGCACGCGCCGGGAGGACGCGCTGCGCGCGGTGCTCGACCAGATGCCCGCGGCGAAGCGGGTCGCGCTGCTGCAGGGGCTGGAGGCGTTCTGCGACGCGGCGGCGGCCCAGATACACGACGACTCCGAAGACTCCCGCTCGTCCGGCACCCGGACTGCCTGAATTTCTCGCCGTCGTACGGAATCGGTCCTTCCGGTCCCTTCCCAGCGCACGTTCGGCACGCCTAGGCTGTTGCCCTCCACCTATAGTTGTCAAACGACAACTGTCCGCTCCGCGAGCCCCATGGCTTTCTCTCGCGCACGCCACCGCCCATCCCTCCCTGCCCGTGCCGTCGCAGTACCGGTCCGGGTACCCCGCCACCGCCTCGACCTGCGCCGACTGTGGTCAACGTCTCGCCGGGGCATGTGCAGGGCATGACCGGGGCGAGGGCGGGTAACGGCGCTGGAGGTGGCCTGTCGGGGGAATCGGAGCGGGCCGGACTAGAGGGAGGGCCCGTGACGGCGACCATGCGCATCGGCACGACGACGGATTCCGCCACCTGCACCGGTGAGGAACTGCCGCAGATCGCCGAACCCCAGAAGCTCGCCCCGCAGGACGCACGCGGGCTGACCGGTCAGTTCCTCGACCGGCTCGCCGTCCTGGAGGAGGGCACGCCCGAATACCAGTACGCCCGCAACACGCTCATCGAGATGAACATGTCGCTGGTGCGCTTCGCGGCCCGCCGGTTCCGCACCAGCGGGCAGTCGATGGAGGACATCGTCCAGGTCGGCGTCATCGGGCTGATCAAGGCCATCGACCGGTTCGAGGTCTCCCGCGAGGTGCAGTTCACCAGCTTCGCGGTGCCGTACATCATCGGCGAGATCAAGCGGTTCTTCCGTGACACGTCCTGGGCCGTGCACGTGCCGCGCCGCCTTCAGGAGGCCCGTACGGAACTCGCCAAGGCCACCGAGGAACTGGCCTCCCGCCTCGGCCGTGCGCCGAGAGTCTCCGAACTGGCCGCCCTGATGAACCTGTCCGAGGAGGAAGTCGTCGAGGCCCAGATCGCGGCCAACGGCTACGTGTCCTCCTCCCTCGACGCGACGGTCACCGGCGACCCGGACGAGAGCGAGACGACGCTCTCGGAGTTCATCGGCGAGGAGGACCCGGCCCTCGAACTCGTCGAGGACTTCCACGCCCTGGCCCCCCTGGTCGCCGAACTCGACGAGCGCCAGCGCCTCATCCTCCACCTGCGCTTCGTGGAGGAACTGACCCAGGCGGAGATCGGCGCCCGGCTCGGCATCTCGCAGATGCACGTCTCCCGGCTGATCTCGCGCACGGTGGCGCGGCTGCGCTCGGGAATGCTGACCACGAGCTGACACGCCCCCAGCAACGGCGAGAGCCCCGGTCCGGAGATGATCCGGACCGGGGCTCTTCCGTAGGCCCTGTGGGACTCGAACCCACAACCAATGGATTAAAAGTCCACTGCTCTGCCAATTGAGCTAAGGGCCCAGGCGTTGTCGCCCCCACGAGCATAGCCGGACGACGCCGAGACTCCGATCGGGTATCGGGGTACCGGCCGCGCCGGAGGGACGAACTGGGCCGATCAGGGGCAGGACCGGCCTGTTCGGGCGTGTCCACACGGGCACCGGAGAGGCCCGCGCCGCAACGACGGAGCGCCGTGGCCCGCCCGTTGGGACGGGGCCACGGCGCTCCTCATGCGCTGATGTCAGCCGTTGCGCTTCCAGCGCGGCTTGTCCTCGCGGCGCTGGAAGGAAGAACCACCGCGGTGGTCGTCACGACGGCCGGACGGACGGTCGTGACCGGAGGAGCGGAAGCCGGGGCGGTCGCCCTGACGGTCACGGTTGAAGGGGCGGTCGCTGCCACGGTGTCCACCGCGCTCGTCCCGGCGCTCGAAGGAACGGCCCGGACGGTCGTCCCGGCGGAAACCGCCACCACGGTTGTCGTCACGACGCTCGAAGCCACGACCACCACGGTCATCGCGACGCTCGAAGGAACGGCCACCACGGTCATCACGACGATCGTCCCGGCGGAAACCGCCACCACGGTT
>NZ_JACHGV010000021.1:0-79576 GCF_014202475.1 Streptomyces paradoxus | reverse complement strand
GTTGTCGTCACGACGCTCGAAGCCACGACCACCACGGTCGTCACGACGCTCGAAGGAACGGCCACCACGGTCATCACGACGATCGTCCCGGCGGAAACCGCCACCACGGTTGTCGTCACGACGCTCGAAGCCACGACCACCACGGTCGTCACGACGCTCGAAGGAACGGCCACCACGGTCATCACGACGATCGTCCCGGCGGAAGCTACCACCGCGGTTGTCGTCACGACGCTCGTACGAACGACCACCACGGTCGTCCCGGTCCGCCCGGTCGACGTCCTGCGCGGCCGGCTGCTCGGGCACGGACACCTCGGCCGCCGCGGCCACCACCGCCGCCTGGGCCTCGGCCACCGCGGCCTCGGGGTCCTCCCCCTGCTCGCGGGCGATCCGGGCGATCAGGCGGTCGGCCTCCTCGCGCAGCTCGTTCGCCCGCCGCTGCGCCCGCTCCAGCTCCTTGGTGAGCTGGGCGACCTCACGCTCGGCCTGCTGCGCGGCGTTGCCCACGGACTCGGCCTGAACCTCGGTCATCGACCGGGCACCGGTGATCTCGGCGACCTCCGGGTCGAAGGCGCCGGCGCCCTGGATGATGTGGCGCGAGGCGTCGACACCCGCGTCCTCCATCAGCCGGAAGATCTGACGCCGCTGGTGCGGCAGCGACAGCGACACGACCGTGCCGGAGCGGCCCGCACGCGCGGTACGGCCGGACCGGTGCAGGTAGTCCTTGTGGTCCCCGGCAGGGTCCACGTTCAGCACCAGGTCGATGCCGTCGACGTGGATACCGCGGGCGGCGACGTCGGTCGCGACGAGCGCGTTGACGTAGCCCTTCTTGAAGTCCTCCAGCACGCGGGTACGCGCGCCCTGCGTCATACCGCCGTGCAGCGCGTCGGCCTTCACACCGGCGTCGCACAGCTGCTCGGCGATACGGTCGGCGCCCAGCTGGGTGCGGACGAAGATGATCGTGCGGCCCTTGCGGGAGGCGATCGCGGCGGTGACCGGCGCCTTGTCCTTGGGCTTCACGATGAGGATGTGGTGCGACATGGTCGTGACATTGCCCTGGGCGCTGTCGACCTCGTGCGTGACCGGGTTGCTCAGGTAACGCTTGACCAGGGTGGAGATCTCGTTCTCCATCGTGGCCGAGAACAGCATGCGCTGGCCACCGGCCGGGACCTGGTCGAGCAGCTCGGTGACCTCGGGCAGGAAGCCCAGGTCGGACATCTGGTCCGCCTCGTCGAGGACGGCGACCTCGACGTTCTCCAGGGAGCAGGCGCCACGGTTGATGATGTCGCGCAGCCGGCCCGGGGTGGCGACCAGGATGTCGACGCCCCGCTCCAGGGCGTAGATCTGGTTGCCCATCGACGTACCGCCGCAGACGACCTTCATCTTCAGGCCGACGACGTCGCCGTACGGCTGGAGGGCGTCCGCGACCTGCATCGCGAGCTCACGGGTCGGGGTGAGGATGACCGCGCGCGGCTTGTGCTTCTCGGTGCGGCCGCCGGCGAGACGCGCCAGGGTCGGCAGACCGAACGACAGGGTCTTGCCGGAGCCGGTGCGGCCACGGCCGAGGATGTCCTTGCCGGCCAGGGCGTCCGGGATGGTCGCGGCCTGGATCGGGAAGGGGGTGGTCACGCCGTTCTGCGCGAGCTTGCGCACGACGCCTTCGGGAAGACCGAGGTCCGCGAAAGTGACCTCGGGGGCGTCCTCGGTTGCCTCGTTCTCGGGCACGACGACGTGATCAGTACTGGCGATGGACATGCGAATGCGAAACCTTCCGGAGTCTCAGTCGGCACGCGCCCGTCAACTCCGTGATTCGCGATTCGCAATACGACCGCCTCAATGCGGTCCACCACGGCAAGGGAGAGTACGCGCCACACGGCGCGCTCTGCAGTGGCGCCGGGCAAGATGGGATCAAACGATCTGCCACCATACGCACTCCGGGCCCCACAAGGCAAACCGGACTGTGCAGACGACAGTGGGCAGCCGTCCGACGACCGGACAGCCTCCCGAGGGCACCAACCACCCACCGGCCGGGATTGTTCCCACCCCAGGAGGAAAGCTTCCGGCGCACCCTCCGCCCCCTTACGCCGGTGCCCCCGCCTCCGGCGCGGGCTCCCGCTGGGCGAGCTGCGGCCCCGGCGGCTCGTGCGCCGACGACGACGGCTCAGGCGTCGGCTCCGGAGACGTCGTCGGCTCCTGCTGCGTCGGCGTGGGCTCCGGTTCGGCCGTCCGGGTGGGCGTCGGCGGAGCCGGCGGCTTCACCGTGGGCCGCGGCGGCCTTCCCGGCTTGTCATGCCCCGGCGCCGTCGGGCTCGCGTCAGCGCTCGGCGACGCCTCGGGGGACGCGGACGCCCCCGCCCCGCCCTTCTTGCCCTTCTTGCCCTTCCCGCCCTTGCCGCGCCCCCGCTCGCCCTCGGCCCCGGCCGGGCCGAACCCGGCGCCGCCGCCCGACACGGCCGGTCCGCCGCCGGGCGCCCCGCCGCCCCGCTGCCCGGCGGAATGCGACGGCTTGACGCTCCCACCCGCGTCGTCGCCGACGCTCATGCAGCCGGCGGCAGCGGCGACCGCCACGACCGTGGCGGCCAGTCGGACGGGTACGTACAAGGGGCGCACGGGGCCACCTCCGGAAAAGGTGATGGAGTCAACACCTCCAACTCCCGCCGCCCACAAGAGGACACGCGCCCCGTATTCACAACCCGGTCAGCCGTAACCCAGCGCGTGAAGGCGCTCGTCGTCGATGCCGAAGTGGTGCGCGACCTCGTGCACCACGGTGATCTCCGTCTCCGCGACGACGTCCTCCCGCGACTCGCACATCCGCAGCGTCGGATTCCGGTAAATGGTGATCCGGTCCGGCAGCACACCGGCGTACCACTCGCCCCGATCGGTCAGCGGAGTCCCCTCGTACAGACCGAGCAACTCGGGATCGTCCGCCGGCGGCTCGTCCTCGACGAACACCGCGACGTTGTCCATCAATCGGGTCAACTCCGGCGGGATCCGGTCGAGCGCCTCGGCGACCAGCTCCTCGAACTCCTCACGCGTCATCTCCAGCACAGGCCCATTGTCGGCCACGCCCCCTCCGTACGAGAGCCTTCCGGCGCCGCATATCCGGCCGCGCACTTGGGCATACGGGATCAATGGCCCGCGTCCCCGCCGCAGTCCTGAGTGTCCTGAAACCGATCCGCAACGCCCCGCACGCCCTCGCCCGCCACTACCGCTCCCGCCAGGCGCCCACCACGATCGAACTCGTGGCGCAGCCGCATCCGTGGACCCGTGCCGTGGGACTCGTCGCCGTCGTCCTCCTCGGCGCCTGGCTGGGCCTGCTGGTCGTGGGCAACGTCCGGGTCCCGGTCGGCCCCATGAACACGACGATGACCCTGCGCCCGTCCTTCACCGGCGGCACGAAGATCAATATCTCGCCCCTGGGCGCCCTCGAACTGAACAGCCACATCGCCCCCGTCCGCCTGGACGTCAACGTCGACCAGCTCGACCCCGACCGCTCGCAGGCCCTCGTCGACCACCCCGAACGCCTCTCCGGCCTCCAGGACGAGGTCACCGAGGACGTCGGCCGCGGCACCCTCGACCTGGCCGTGCGCTCCGGCGTCGCGGTCGTCGCGGGCGCCACCACCCTGGGCCTCGCCGTCTACCGCCGCCCCCGCCGCGCGCTGGCCGCCGGCGGCCTCGCCCTCACCCTCCTCGCCGCCTCGGGAGGCACCGCCTACGCCACCTGGCGCCCCGACTCCGTCCTGGAACCCAAGTTCTCCGGCCTGCTCACCTCGGCCCCCTCCCTGGTCGGCAACGCACGCAGCATCGTCACGGAATTCGACGTCTACCAGAAGGAGTTGGCCCGCCTGGTCACCAACGTGACCAAGCTCTACGACGCCACCTCGACGCTCCCCGCCTACGCGCCCGACCCCTCCACCATCCGGGTCCTGCACGTCTCCGACATCCACCTCAACCCGGCGAGCTGGAAGATCATCGCCTCACTCGTGGAGCAGTACAAGGTCGACGTGATCGTCGACTCGGGCGACACGATGGACCACGGCACGGCCGCCGAGAACGGCTTCCTGGACCCCATCGAAGACCTCGGGGCGCCTTACGTCTGGGTCCGCGGCAACCACGACTCGATGATCACCCAGCGCTATATGGAGGGCCTCAAGAACGTCCACGTCCTCGACGAAGGCAAGGCCAAGACGATCAAGGGCCTGCGCTTCGCGGGCATCGGCGACCCGCAGTTCACCCCCGACCGCTCCCGGCAGATCGGCGCCCGGCAGTCCCAGGAACTGGCCGGCGCCCGCCTGGCCACGGCCCTGCGCGACCAGAGCGCGGCCGGCACGCCGGTGGACGTCGCCATCGCCCACGAGCCGGCCGCCGCCCGCGGGGTCGACGGCGAGGTCCCCCTGGTCCTGGCAGGCCACCTCCACCACGACGAGATGGAGATCCTGAAGTACGGCACCAGGCTCCGCATCGAGGGCTCCACCGGCGGCAGCGGCCTGCGCGCCATCGAGGGCAAGCACCCCGACCCCATCGAGGCGTCGATCCTCTACTTCGACCGGGACACCCGCCACCTCCAGGCCTGGGACGAGATCGAACTGGGCGGCCTCGGCCTCACGACGGCCGAGGTCAGCCGCCACCTCCCCAAGGAGAACCAGCCCGGCGCCACCCCCTCCCTGGGCACCCCCACGGAGGCCACCCCGTCACCCTCCTCCTAAACCGTTTTGGCGATAGCTCCCGCCATCCCATATGCTTCTCACGTCCCCGACGCGCTGAGAAGCGCCCAGGCGGGCCGATAGCCCTCATCGTCTAGCGGCCTAGGACGCCGCCCTTTCAAGGCGGTAGCACGGGTTCGAATCCCGTTGGGGGCACGCACCACCCTGTGCGACACTGTCGTACGAAGCTTGGTCCTGTGGAGCAGTTTGGAGTGCTCGCCACCCTGTCAAGGTGGAGGCCGCGGGTTCAAATCCCGTCAGGACCGCTGAGGTTTCACGTGAAACCTCGTGGCTGGGTAGCTCAGTTGGTACGAGCGATCGCCTGAAAAGCGATAGGTCGCCGGTTCGACCCCGGCCCCAGCCACAACCGCCCTCACCAGGGCTTGAGCCCCTCCCCGATGTGTCGGGGAGGGGCTCTTTCATGTCGCCGCCAACCGGCGCCCAACGCCTTCCGGCGGTCGGACAGCGTGCCGCACTTCGGCTAGTCGTCTCCGCCGCTCTGCTGTGAGCGGGAGTTCCGGCTCGTGCTGCGGACCAGTTCGCCACCGAGCAACGTCACCTTGGCCACACCACGTGCCCAGCCCGGGGCGCCACCCCGGGCCTCCCAGAAGACGCAGACGCAGCCACCGATGACGAGCAGGACGACGACCGACAGTATGAGCACGAGCATGCCCGACCCCGTTTCGTGTGATGGTGCGCGCCATCCTGCCCGATGATCTCGAAGGGTTGGAGTCGGGCGGCCGACCAGCCCGGTACGCGTCACGACAAAAGCGTTAGCCATCAAATTCGGCGGGATGAGATCCTGGACCGCGTATGTCTACGCACCCCGCCCCCGCCCTCGGCGCCCTCGCCCCCCGCCTGACCGAGCTGTCCCTGCGCGACGCGCACCGGCTCGGGCGCAGGCTCGAAGGTGCGCGCAAGATCCGTAAGCCGGAGGCGCGGGCCGCCGTGCTCGCCGAGATCGAGGCGGAGGTCGGCAAGGCAGAGGAACGGATGGCCGGGCGGCGTGCCCTCGTGCCCGAGGTGACGTACCCCGAGCAGCTGCCGGTCAGCCAGAAGAAGGACGCGATCGCCGAGGCCATCCGCGATCATCAGGTGGTGATCGTCGCCGGCGAGACCGGCTCCGGCAAGACCACGCAGATCCCGAAGATCTGCCTGGAGCTCGGGCGCGGTGTGCGCGGCATGATCGGGCACACGCAGCCGCGCAGGATCGCCGCGCGCACGGTCGCCGAGCGTGTCGCCGAGGAGCTGGACACCCCGCTCGGCGGGGCCGTCGGCTGGAAGGTCCGCTTCACCGACCAGGTGAACCCGGACGCCACCTTCGTCAAGCTCATGACGGACGGCATCCTGCTCGCCGAGATCCAGACCGACCGCGAGCTGCGCGCCTACGACACGATCATCATCGACGAGGCGCACGAGCGGTCCCTCAACATCGACTTCCTGCTGGGCTACCTCGCCCAGCTGCTGCCGAAGCGCCCGGACCTCAAGGTCGTCATCACCTCGGCCACGATCGACCCGGAGCGGTTCTCGCGGCATTTCGGCGACGCCCCGATCATCGAGGTCAGTGGCCGTACGTATCCCGTGGAGGTCCGCTACCGGCCGCTGCTGGAGGAGGACGGCGACGACGCCGACCGCGACCAGATCACCGCGATCACCGATGCCGTGGAGGAGCTCCAGAAAGAGGGCAAGGGCGACATCCTCGTCTTCCTCTCCGGTGAGCGGGAGATCAGAGACACGGCGGACGCGCTCACCAAGAAGAACTACCGGTTCACCGAGATCCTGCCGCTGTACGCCCGGCTCTCCCACGCGGAGCAGCACCGCGTCTTCCAGCCGCACACCGGCCGCAGGATCGTTCTGGCCACGAACGTCGCCGAGACGTCGCTGACGGTCCCGGGCATCAAGTACGTCATCGACCCCGGCTTCGCGCGGATCTCCCGCTACAGCCACCGCACCAAGGTCCAGCGGCTGCCCATCGAGCCGGTCTCGCAGGCCAGCGCCAACCAGCGCAAGGGCCGCTGCGGGCGTACTTCGGACGGCATCTGCATCCGTCTGTACAGCGAGGACGACTTCGAGGCGCGCCCGGAGTTCACGGACGCGGAGATCCTCCGGACGAACCTCGCCTCCGTCATCCTGCAGATGACCGCGGCCGGCCTGGGCGACATCGAGAAGTTCCCCTTCATCGACCCGCCGGACCACCGCAACATCCGTGACGGTGTCCAGCTGCTCCAGGAGCTGAACGCCCTGGACCCGGCGCAGAAGGATCCTCGCAAGCGGCTCACGGAGACCGGCCGCAGGCTGGCCCAGCTGCCCGTCGACCCCCGGCTGGCCCGGATGGTCCTGGAGGCGGACAAGAACGGCTGTGTGCGCGAGGTCATGGTCATAGCCGCCGCGCTGTCCATCCAGGACCCGCGCGAGCGCCCCGCTGACAAGCAGGCCCAGGCCGACCAGCAGCACGCCCGTTTCAAGGACGAGACCAGCGACTTCCTGGCCTACCTCAACCTCTGGCGTTACGTCCGCGAGCAGCAGAAGGAGCGGGGGTCGTCCTCCTTCCGCCGGATGTGCAAGCAGGAGTACCTGAATTTCCTTCGCATCCGCGAATGGCAGGACATCTACACGCAGTTGCGCACGGTCGCGAAGCAGATGGGCATCCACCTCAACGAGGACGACGCCCCGGCCGACCGTGTCCATGTCTCCCTCCTGGCCGGCCTGCTGTCGCACGTGGGTATGAAGGACGTCAAGGAAGGCGCGAAGAACGAGTATCTGGGGGCGCGCAACGCGAAGTTCGCGGTCTTCCCGGGCTCGGCCCTGTTCAAGAAGCCCCCGCGCTTCGTGATGTCCGCCGAGCTCGTCGAGACGTCCCGCCTCTGGGCCCGGGTCAACGCGAGGATCGAACCGGAGTGGGTCGAGCCCCTCGCCGCGCACCTCGTCAAGCGCACGTACAGCGAACCGCACTGGGAGAAGGACCAGGCCGCGGTGATGGCGTACGAGAAGGTCACGCTGTACGGCGTGCCGATCGTCGCCCAGCGGAAGGTCAACTACGGGCGGATCGACCCGGAGATCAGCCGTGAGCTGTTCATCCGGAACGCGCTGGTCGAGGGTGACTGGCGCACGCACCACAAGTTCTTCTCGGACAACCGCCGTCTCCTCACCGAGGTGGAGGAGCTGGAGCACCGCGCCCGGCGCCGGGACATCCTGGTCGACGACGAGACGCTGTACGACTTCTACGACCAGCGGATCCCCGAGCACGTCGTCTCCGGCGCCCACTTCGACTCCTGGTGGAAGCACAAGCGGCACGAGCAGCCCGACTTCCTCGACTTCGAGCGCGAGATGCTCATCAACGAGAAGGCGGGCGAGGTCACCAAGGCCGACTACCCGGACTCGTGGCGGCAGGGGAACCTGAAGTTCCGGGTGACGTACCAGTTCGAGCCGGGCGCGGACGCCGACGGCGTGACCGTCCACATCCCGCTCCAGGTCCTCAACCAGGTCACGGACGAGGGTTTCGACTGGCAGATCCCGGGTCTGCGCGAGGAGCTGGTGACGGAGCTGATCCGGTCCCTGCCCAAGCCGATCCGCCGGAACTACGTCCCCGCGCCGAATTTCGCGAAGGCGTTCCTGGACCGGGCCGTCCCGCTCCAGGAGCCCCTCACCGCGACGATGACCCGCGAACTGCGGCTCATGGTCGGTGTGCCCTTCGAGGCGGACGACTTCGACCTGTCCAAGGTCCCCGACCACCTGAAGGTCACGTTCCGGATCGTCGACGAGCGCCGCCGCAAACTGGCCGAGGACAAGGACCTGGAGGCGCTGAAGCTCAAGCTGCGCCCGAAGGCCCGCAAGGCCCTCTCCCAGGCGGCCGCGGCGACGGCCGAGCGCTCGGGCGGCGAGTCCCTGGAGCGCTCGGGCCTGACCGACTGGACGATCGGCACCCTCACCCGCGTCTTCGAGACCCGCCGGGCCGGTCAGCCGGTCAAGGCGTACCCGGCGCTGGTCGACGACGGCGACACGGTCTCCGTGCGCCTCTTCGACACGGAGGCCGAGCAGCAGCAGGCGATGTGGAAGGGCACGCGCCGGCTGATCCTGCGCAACATCCCGGTGAACGCGGCGAAATTCGCGAGCGATCGCCTGACGAACGCGCAGAAGCTGGCGCTGTCCGCGAATCCGCACGGCTCGATCCAGGGCCTGTTCGACGACTGCGCGATGGCCGCAGCGGACAAGCTGATCGGGGACTTCGGCGGGCCGGCGTGGGACGAGGAGTCGTACCGGAAGCTGTACGACAAGGTGCGCGCCGAGATCGTCGACACGACCGTCCGCACGGTGGGGCAGGTGCAGCAGGTCCTGGCCGCCTGGCAGGCCTGTGAGCGCCGTCTGAAGGCCGTACGCAGCCCGGCGCTGCTGGCGAACCTCCAGGACGTGCGGGGGCAGCTGGACGCCCTGGTGAAGCCGGGCTTCGTGACGGAGGCGGGGCTGCGGCGGATGCCGGACCTCATGCGCTACCTGGTGGCGGCGGACCGGCGCCTGCAGCAGATGCCGACGAACGTGCAGCGGGACACCACGCGTATGCAGAAGGTCCACGAGATGCGGGACGAGTACGCCTGGCTCCTGGAGCAGATGCCGCAGGGCCGGCCGGTCCCGTCGTCGGTCCTGGACATCCGCTGGATGATCGAGGAGCTCCGGGTCAGCTACTTCGCCCACGCGCTCGGTACGGCGTACCCCGTATCCGACAAGCGGATCGTGAAGGCGATCGACGCGGCGGCGCCGTGACGGGGCCTGTACGCGGGGTGAGTTCGACCCGGGGCTCACCCTCCTGTAGAGTCTCTTCTCGCAGCGCAACGCACGAATCGCACTGCGAAACCTGGTCCTGTGGAGCAGTTTGGAGTGCTCGCCACCCTGTCAAGGTGGAGGCCGCGGGTTCAAATCCCGTCAGGACCGCAGAGAAAGAGCCCGGATCTTCGGATCCGGGCTCTTTGCCGTCCGGGCCGCCACGCTGAGCAGGCGGAGGCCGCGCCCGCGGCGCAGCCGCGATCAGACACAGCACATCCCGTCAGGGCCCCGCTCTCACAAGAGCCCGGATCTTCGGATCCGGGCTCTTGTGCATGCTCTGACCTCCGCACAGGCCCTCGGTGCCCCTACACGCCGTCTTGACGCCCCCTCATTCCCTCGGTACCCCAGAACCAGGGCCGTCGTCCGTGCGGCCTCCTGGAGGTGGCACATGGCGGCAGCGGCGAGGCACGAGACGCGGGCTCTGCTGCGCGCGCACCTGTCGGCCGCGTCGTCGTACCGGCATCTCACCCGGCACTGCCCGATCTGCCACCACCTGCTGCGGCTGGCGTTGGAGTCCGCGCCACGCGCCGCTCAGGGCGCGGCCCGGTCCCAGGAGGACGAGAGCCCGGCACCCGCATGATCCACGAGCGGCCTCAACACCCCTGCGGGCAGGGGCTGCTGGGGACGGCGGCTTCTCTACCGCACCTGCGGCAGAGCTAACAAGCCGCTTGGTATGTGACGGGTGTCACCGCATGAGTTTCGGAAAGTGCGGTACTTACACCCCGCCTACAAAGGGTCAATTTAATATGTGCAATTGCACCCTGTCCGAGGTGCCGCACACAGCAGATCCGACACCCTTCCCCAGGCTCCTACAAGGCTGCTCACAGCGGCGTAGGCAGACCAACCGCGGGCGCACAAAAAAGATCGCGCTGGACCCGGCGGAGTCCAGCGCGATCGACGACGCACCCTGCTGCATGCCTGGAAAGCCTTGACTGGCTTGGGCGTGGGGCCTGTTGGGGCAGGACCCCGCGTCGTTTGGAGCTGTGTCCGGACGCCGCGGCCAGTTGGGGGAACCAGCCGGTTTGCCCGGTTATTCAGTTGTTCAGGCCTCGCTGCGCTGCTGCGGGATGCCCGCGAGCAGAGCGCGGACCTCGGCCTCGCGGTAGCGCCGATGCCCGCCGAGCGTGCGGATCGACGTGAGCTTGCCGGCCTTCGCCCACCGCGTGACCGTCTTCGGGTCCACACGGAACATGGTGGCGACCTCAGCCGGGGTCAGCAGCGGCTCGGCATCAGGGGTGCGAGCGGTCATGAGCGGCCTCCTCGGGAGAACCGAACCTTCTCGGTTCTTTCCTCTAAATTCTGCACCTTGACCCGCGTTGCCCGAAATGGCGGACGCGAGTCGAGTCGGTTATAGGACGAACGGCTTGTCCTCGGCACTACAACTACACCATCTGTCCAGCCGCGTCGGCCAAACCGATGGAATTGCCCCTCCAGGTGTTCATCAGCGACGGAAGCCGATGGACCATGCCATAGCGGACAGTCACACCGCTGTGACGATCAGTCACAGGGTGATCAGGAAGTCACGAGACCCCCCAAAGCGTGCAATGCTGAGATTCCGCCCATAGTGCAGCACCATGGGGCGGAAGGAGCCCTCCCCGGACTCCTTGTCCTATTTTGGCATGAGGAGGGGCAAGGGACGCAAGAGCCTCGTACGTGTAGTCCGTCACGCTTGGCCTACTTGAGAGGTCTGCCCGGATCGGGCCCTACGTCCCTTGTTGACGAAGCCTCAGGAGACGCACAGCCCGCTTCAGGAACTCGGTGCGAGGACGAAACCCCAAATCGGGCGGTTCGTCAAACGTCTGTTCGTGACCGACTGCGTGCGGTCTGTACGGACATCAAGGTCAGGACTCAGTTGGCCGACCGAAGATCCCGTACGGAACGCCACCGCTCCACGAGCCGGGCGTACGCCTGCCCCGCGGCGGCCCCGTCGCCCCGGCGCAGCGCGGCGATGCCCTCGGCCACGTCCGCCGCGGAGTGGTCGTCCTCCAGCGCCCCGGCCGGCACCGCGTGCACCAGGCCGCCGTAGTCCAGCTCCACGAGCGAGCGCGGGTGGAACTCCTCCAGCCAGCGCCCGACGTCCACCAGGCCGTCGATCAGCGGCCCTTCGTTCATGGCCTCCTTCAGGGCGCGCAGGCCCCGGGCCACCCGCCGCCGGGCCTGGACCATCGGGGTGCGGTAGCGCAGCACGGGCGGGCTGTCCGCGGAGGCCCCCTTGTCGTACTCGCGCTCCTCGTCGGAGACCAGCACGAACCAGTTGATCGGCACCTGCCAGGTCGCCGTACGGATCCACGGCCGGGCGTCCGGGTTGATCGCCAGCCAGCGCTCGTAGTCCTGGGACGCCTGGCGCCGCAGGACGGGCGGCAGGACCGCGTCCATGACCGGCGGCGGCAGCTCCTCGCTGAGCTCGTCCAGGGCCAGCCAGCCACGCAGCCGGGTGCGCCAGGGGCAGACGCAGACGACCCCGTCGACGTCGAGCACGAAGGCGTCCTCGCTCTCGTGCACCGGAACCGGGACCGGCGGGACGGGTGCCAAGTCGGCCAGGGCACGCCTGAGTTCGTCCTGGTACGAAGGGCGGTCCGTACGACGGGCGTAGCGGGCCCAGTGGCTGCGCTCCGGCTCGGGGAAGGCGGCCAGCGGTTCGTACACGCGCAGGTAGGTCGCGTAGGGGACGATCACCGAGGTCACCTTGGGCACGCCTGCTCCCTCCCCCGCGCGCCGCTGCGAAAACCTGCGGAACCCACTCACGATCGCGCGGGAAATCTATGCAAATCGTCGCACGGGTGTACTCCGGTCGGAGGTGATCCTGTGCACTGTGCGGCCGGCGGGGCCACCAGGCTCTAATCTCATGCTCAACAGTCCCCGCCACCCACACGGGAGCTGGTCTCCACCCGCCGCAACTTACTCAGGAGTCACCACAGTGACCGACGTAACCGGCGCACCTGCTGATGTACTGCAGACCCTGTTCCACTCGGACCAGGGAGGACATGAGCAAGTCGTGCTCTGCCAGGACCGCGCGAGCGGCCTCAAGGCCGTCATCGCCCTCCACTCCACCGCTCTGGGCCCCGCGCTCGGCGGTACGCGCTTCTACCCGTACGCCAACGAGGCCGAGGCCGTCGCCGACGCGCTGAACCTCGCCCGCGGGATGTCGTACAAGAACGCCATGGCCGGTCTCGACCACGGCGGCGGCAAAGCCGTGATCATCGGCGACCCGGAGCGCATCAAGACCGAGGAGCTGCTCCTCGCCTACGGCCGCTTCGTCGCCTCCCTCGGCGGCCGGTACGTCACCGCCTGCGACGTCGGCACGTACGTCGCCGACATGGACGTCGTGGCCCGCGAGTGCCGCTGGACGACCGGCCGCTCCCCCGAGAACGGCGGCGCCGGGGACTCCTCCGTCCTCACCGCCTACGGCGTCTACCAGGGCATGCGGGCCTCCGCGCAGCACCTGTGGGGCGACCCGTCGCTGCGCGCGAAGCGGGTCGGCATCGCCGGCGTCGGCAAGGTCGGCCACCACCTGGTGGAGCACCTGCGGGCGGAGGGCGCCGAGGTCGTCATCACGGACGTGCGTGAGGACGCCGTGGGCCGGATCCTCGCGGCGCACCCGACGGGCGTGACGGCCGTCGCCGACACCGCGACCCTGATCCGCGCGGAGGGCCTCGACATCTACGCCCCCTGCGCGCTCGGCGGCGCCCTGAACGACGACACGGTGCCCGCGCTGACCGCCAAGGTGGTCTGCGGCGCCGCCAACAACCAGCTCGCCCACCCGGGCGTGGAGAAGGACCTCGCCGACCGCGGGATCCTCTACGCGCCGGACTACGTGGTGAACGCGGGCGGTGTCATCCAGGTCGCCGACGAGCTCCACGGCTTCGACTTCGACCGGTGCAAGGCGAAGGCGTCGAAGATCTTCGACACCACGCTGGCCATATTCGCACGTGCGAAGGAGGACGGGATCCCGCCGGCCGCCGCGGCCGACCGGATCGCCGAGCAGCGGATGCACGACGCGGCCCTGGCCCGCCGGGCGCGCTGACCCCGGGCCATCCGGGGCGTCTCGTACGTTTGGCCGGTACCCGCCGGTGGGCAGTTAGAGAGAACTCTCACTTCTACCGGCGGGTCGACCGCCGATAAGTGGTTAAAATCGCGGTTGACCAGCGAGGACGGGGCGCCTCGAAGGTCCTGGGCGCGGGCACGTCATGCGGGCGACGTACCGTATGGGCGCGGGCTCAGGTACCGTGGAAGCCCTACGGACCGGACTCTCTGCGGAGAGTCCGTGCCGGACCATGAACGCGTGTCAAGACTCTGGGGCCGTCGAGCCCCGTCGTTGAGGGGGTCGAGCCATGGGGCGCGGCCGGGCCAAGGCCAAGCAGACGAAGGTCGCCCGCCAGCTGAAGTACAACAGCGGTGGGACTGACCTCTCACGCCTGGCCGAGGAGCTGGGTGCATCGCCTTCGAATCCGCAGCCGCCTAACGGCGAGCCGTTCGAAGACGATGAGGACGACGACCTGTACGCACGGTACGCCGACCTCTACGAGGACGACGACGACGAGGACGACCAGTCCTCGCAGCATCGTCGCGGCGCTTGACCCTGCACTAGAGCACTAACCCGGTCGGTGACTCCGGTCACCGACCGGGTTCTGTGCTGCCTGCGGGGTCACGACTCCGTGCCTCAGCTCGCGTAGTCACCGATCAGGGCGGCACCGGTGGGGTGCTCGCCCCGGTTCGTGATCTCTCCGGCCACCCAGGCGTCCACGCCGCGGTCGGCGAGGGTCGCCAGGGCCACGTCCACGGACTCCTGGGGCACGATCGCGATCATGCCGACGCCCATGTTCAGGGTCTTCTCGAGCTCCAGGCGCTCGACGCTGCCCGTACGGCCGACCAGGTCGAAGATCGGGGCCGGCGTCCAGGTGGAGCGGTCGACGACGGCGTGCAGGTCGTCCGGGACGACCCGGGCGAGGTTGGCCGCGAGTCCACCGCCGGTGACGTGGCTGAAAGCGTGCACCTCGGTGGTGCGCATCAGGGCCAGGCAGTCCAGCGAGTAGATCTTCGTCGGCTCCAGCAGCTCCTCGCCGAGGGTGCGGCCGAGCTCCTCGATGTGTGCTTCCAGCGCCAGACCCGCCTGGTCGAGCAGGACGTGGCGGACGAGGGAGTACCCGTTCGAGTGAAGCCCGGAGGACGCCATGGCGATCACCGCGTCACCCGTACGGATGCGATCCGCGCCGAGCAGCCGGTCGGCCTCCACGACGCCCGTACCGGCACCGGCGACATCGAAGTCGTCCTCGCCCAGCAGGCCCGGGTGCTCGGCCGTCTCGCCGCCGACCAGGGCGCAGCCGGCGAGGACACAGCCCTCGGCGATGCCCTTGACGATGGCGGCGACGCGCTCGGGGTGGACCTTGCCGACGCAGATGTAGTCGGTCATGAACAGCGGCTCGGCGCCGCAGACCACGATGTCGTCCATGACCATGGCGACCAGGTCGTGGCCGATGCTGTCGTAGACGCCCAGCCGGCGGGCGATGTCGACCTTGGTGCCGACGCCGTCCGTGGCGGAGGCGAGCAGGGGCCGCTCGTAGTTCTTCAGGGCGGAGGCGTCGAAGAGGCCGGCGAAGCCCCCGAGGCCGCCGAGGACCTCGGGGCGCTGGGCCTTCTTCACCCACTCCTTCATCAGTTCGACGGCGCGGTCGCCCGCTTCGATGTCGACGCCCGCGGCTGCGTAGCTGGCACCAGTTGTGTCAGGCATGACGATAAGAACCTTCGTGTCGTACGGCAGGTGTTACGGGCCGTCTACGGGCGGCGGATCGCGTCGGCGGCGGCCGTGGCGGCCGGGCCGGCGGCCAGCTCCGTCTCCAGCAGCTGCTTGCCGAGCAGCTCGGGGTCCGGGAGCTCCATCGGGTACTCGCCGTCGAAGCAGGCGCGGCACAGGTTCGGCTTGGCGATGGTGGTCGCCTCGATCATGCCGTCGATGGAGATGTAGGCCAGGGAGTCGGCGCCCAGGGAGGTGCCGATCTCGTCGATCGTCATGCCGTTGGCGATGAGCTCGGCGCGGGTGGCGAAGTCGATGCCGAAGAAGCAGGGCCACTTCACCGGCGGCGAGGAGATCCGGATGTGGACCTCGGCCGCGCCCGCCTCGCGGAGCATGCGGACCAGGGCCCGCTGGGTGTTGCCGCGCACGATCGAGTCGTCGACGACGACCAGGCGCTTGCCCTTGATGACTTCCTTCAGCGGGTTCAGCTTCAGGCGGATGCCCAGCTGCCGGATGGTCTGCGAGGGCTGGATGAACGTCCGGCCGACGTAGGCGTTCTTCACCAGGCCGGCGCCGAACGGGATGCCGGAGGCCTCCGCGTAGCCGATCGCCGCGGGGGTGCCGGACTCCGGGGTCGCTATCACCAGGTCGGCCTCGACCGGCGCTTCCTTGGCGAGCTTGCGGCCCATCTCCACGCGGGAGAGGTACACGTTCCGGCCGGCGATGTCGGTGTCCGGGCGGGCCAGGTACACGTACTCGAAGACGCAGCCCTTGGGCTTCGCTTCCGCGAAGCGGGAGGTGCGCAGGCCGTTCTCGTCGATGGCGACGAACTCGCCCGGCTCGATCTCGCGGACGTAACTGGCGCCGCAGATGTCGAGGGCGGCGGACTCGGAGGCGACCACCCAGCCGCGCTCCAGGCGGCCGAGGACCAGCGGGCGGATGCCCTGCGGGTCGCGGGCCGCGTACAGGGTGTGCTCGTCCATGAAGACGAGCGAGAAGGCTCCCTTGACCTGCGGGAGGACCGTGTGGGCGGCCTCCTCGATGGTCAGGGGCTTGCCGTCCTCGTCGACCTGGGCCGCGAGGAGCGCGGTGAGCAGGTCGGTGTCGTTGGTCGCCGCGACGCGCGGGGTGCGGCCGCCTTCCTGCTTGGGCAGGTCGGCGACCATCTCGGCGAGCTGGGCGGTGTTGACGAGGTTGCCGTTGTGGCCGAGCGCGATGGATCCGTGTCCGGTCGCGCGGAAGGTCGGCTGGGCGTTCTCCCAGACGGAGGCACCGGTGGTCGAGTAGCGGGCGTGTCCGACCGCGATGTGACCCTGGAGCGAACCGAGGGAGGTCTCGTCGAAGACTTGCGAGACCAGGCCCATGTCCTTGAAGACGAGGATCTGTGAGCCGTTGCTGACCGCGATTCCCGCGGATTCCTGGCCTCGATGCTGGAGGGCGTAGAGCCCGAAGTACGTGAGCTTGGCGACCTCTTCGCCCGGAGCCCAGACACCGAAGACGCCACAAGCGTCCTGGGGGCCCTTCTCGCCGGGGAGCAGGTCGTGGTTGAGTCGTCCGTCACCACGTGGCACGCCACCGAGTGTAGGCGAGGTCGACCACTGGTCCGAATTGGGGATACCGGACTTTCCGGTGGATCACCGCTCGGCGACCGCTCGCACACTCGTCCCGTTTTCGCTGGTCAGCGTGAGGGTTTGATGATCGACTCGGTACTTCGGCTTCCCGTCGAAAAGTCGCAGCAGGGTCTTCTCGTCGGCCATGAGTGAGTCTTCGCACATCATTCGGGTCGTGGCCGGGGGGCCGAGGGTGATATGGCCGTCGCTGACCGTGGCCTTGGCGTTCACCTTGTTGCAGCCGAGGCTGCCGGAGACGGTGCCCTTCTTCTCGTCGAAGGTGAGGTGGGCGCGGCCGTCGGCCTTCGGGGTCGTGACGGTCCACTTGGTGCCGGCCAGCGGGGCGTCCTTCGCCTTGGTCAGCCGGACGGTGTCGCCCCGGCCGGTGGTGAGGGTGAGACGGTCGTCGTCGACCTTCGCCTTCAGCTCCTGGTCCGAGAAGGCCCGAGCGAGGGTCTTCTCGAACGCCATGGGCTTGTTCTCGCAGGCCATCTCGGTGGCCATGGTCTTGCCGAGCCGGACGCGGTCGCCGTCGACGGTGGCCTCGGCGCTGAAGTTGTTGCAGCCGAAACTGCCCTCGGCCCGGCCCTTGTCGATGGTCACGTGGGCGCCGGCCGGGGCCTGCTGCGTCCGGCCGTCCGCGGTGACGCTGTCCACGCTCCACCGCACACCGGTGACCGGCCGCTCGGCACGGACCGAGCCGCTGCCGCTGTCCGCCTTCTCACTGCCGCAGGCCGCCATGAGCGGGACGAGCATGGCGGCGGCCGTCAGGGTCATGCGCTGCTTCTGCCTGTCCATGCCACTTCGACGGACGACCCGGGGGAATCGGTTCCCCTTATTTCATCAGGGGCAGGTGGGCCGACAGGTCCGCCCGTTCTCCGCTCGCGCTGACCTTGGCGTCCTGGACGGCCTGTGCCCATCCCACCCGCCCGGTCGCCAGCCGGATCCAGGTCAGCGGATCCGTCTCGACGACATTGGGCGGGGTGCCCCGGGTGTGCCTCGGCCCCTCCACGCACTGCACCACCGCGTACGGCGGCACCCGCACCTCCGTCGAACCGCCGGGCGCCTTCGCGGCGAGCGCGTCGGCGAGGAGCCGGGTACAGGCGGCCAGGGCCTGCCGGTCGTAGGGGATGTCCAGGCCGGGGACGGCGGCGTTGAGGTCGTCGGTGTGGACGACGAGTTCGACGGTGCGGGTGACGAGGTAGTCGGCCAGCGGCAGGGCGCCGGCGCTGGTGGCGAGGAGCCGGGTGCCGGGGTGGGCGGCGAGGGCGGCGGTGAAGCGCTCCTCGGTGGCCGCCAGGTAGGCGGCGGGGTCCGGGTTGCTCCCGGCCAGCTCACGGGCGTGGGCGGCGATGTCCGGAGCGTCGGCCGCGATCGCGGAGGGCCAGTCGAGCAGGGTGCCGTCCTGCTTGGCCGGCTCCGGCAGGCCGGTCAGCCGGGAGACCGCCCCGAGGCTCGTCCCGACGTGCGCCACCAGCTCCCGGACGGTCCAGTCGCCCAGCCGGGTGGGCAGGGCGAGCTGCTCGGGGCCGAGCCCGGGGGCAGCGGCCCGGACGTTCCCGAACTGGGCGAGCACGGCCGAGCGGATTTTGGCGGGGTCGTAGCTGCGGGTGCGTTTCCTGGCCGGTGGCATGGGGGTCAGCCTAGGGCGGCGCTCGCGGAGGGCGCCTGGAAGGTCTCCCCGTTGCGGGGCACCCCGATGCCCTGCCAGGTGAAGGGGACGCCCCGGGCGGATTCCGGGTCCGGGCCGTCCATCAGCTGGAAGTGCAGGTGCGGTTCGGAGGAGTTGCCGGAGTTGCCGCAGCGGGCGACCGGCTGCCCGGCCTGCACCCGGTCGCCCTCGCGGACGGTGAGGGAGCCGCGCTGGAGGTGGGCGTAGGCGGCGAAGGTGCCGTCGCCGAGGTCGAGGACGAGGTGGTTGCCGAGGATGCGGTTGACGCCCGTGACCTCTCGCACCATCCCTTCCGGAAGCATCAGGTACAGCAGCCCTGGCAGGGAGGTGCGGCTGAGGTGATCGCGCTGCCGGCCTCGCGCCCGTACGACGGTGGCGTCGGCGACCGCCAGGATGGGTGCGCCGTACGCCGGGAAGTCCTGGGGGCGGCGGGCGAGCGGCCACAGCCACCGGAAGGGCGGGCGGGCACCCGGCTCGGGCTCGGCCAGGATGTCGATGGCGAAGGTCTGGCCGTAGCTGTGCACGCCGTGGCTGGGGGTGCGGTCGGCCGGGCTGTTCAGCGCGGACCAGCGGCCGGTGACGGGCGGGGCGACCTCGACGGGCTCCCGGGTCGCGCGCGGCTTGTCCGGGGTGCCGCCCCACCGGTTCATCAGGAGGACGACGGCGTACGCCAGGACCACCGGCGTGAAGTTCCACCACCCGGGGCCCACTGACAGACCAAGAGCCAGGTCGGCGGCCACCAGGCCGAAGAAGACCAGCCACAGGACGCGGTAGGCCACCATGCCGAGCTTGCGTGCGGACATGCGATTCCCCCCGGTTCCGCTACGGGCGGGCCGTCGCCAGTGCCACCAGGAGCGGGACGACCCGCCCCCCTGGCACCTCGTGGCGGCCCCGGCCGGTCGTGTGGAGCCAGCCCGTGGCGGTGAGCTGGCGCAGGTGGTGGTAGATCTGACCGGTCGTGCCGACCTCGTCCAGCTCGGCGAGTTCGGCGGCGGTGCGCCGGCCGCCGAGGATCTCGCGCAGCAGCCGGAGACGAACGGGGTGGCCGAGTGCCGCGAACGACTCTGCGGCCGTCGTCCAGTCGCCGTCCAGCAGGTCCTCCGTGAGGACGCTCATCTGCCAGGAGTACTCCTCGCCCGTCGGCAGGCCCACGGAGCCGGTGTAGAGGACACCGCCGTCGGCCACCCCCGCCCCGGACAGCTGCTCCCTCAGGCCGTTCAGAGCCCAGAAGTCGCCCCCGTCGATGCGGGGGCCGGTGCGCTCGGCGCCTTCCAGGGCCGCCAGTCGGCGTTCGAGGTCTGTGACGCGTTGTTCCAGGTCCATGCCCAGAGATTACGGAACTACGTAATTACGTGCAAGAGCCCAGGCGCAGCCCGCATCCGTCCGGGCACGCAGAAGCCCCCGCCCGGCGAACCGGGCGGGGGCTTCGGAGCGGTTGCCTACTTCAGCAGCGCCGGGATCGTGCCCTCGTGCGTCTCCCGCAGCTCGGACAGGGACAGGGCGAACTCGCCCTGGACGTCCACGGTGTCGCCGTCGACGACACCGATGCGGGTGACGGGCAGGCCCCGCGCACCGCACATGTCGTTGAAGCGGACCTCCTCGGAGCGCGGCACGGCCACGACCGCGCGGCCCGCCGACTCGGAGAAGAGGAAGGTGAAGGCGTCCAGACCGTCCGGGACGATCAGTCGGGCGCCCTTGCCACCGAGCAGCGCCGACTCGACGACCGCCTGGATCAGACCGCCGTCGGACAGGTCGTGCGCGGAGTCGATCATGCCGTCGCGGGAGGCCGAGATCAAAATCTCGGCCAGCAGCCGCTCGCGCTCCAGGTCGACCTGGGGCGGCAGGCCGCCGAGGTGGTCGTGCACGACCTGCGACCAGGCCGAGCCGCCGAACTCCTCGCGCGTGTCGCCGAGGAGGTAGAGCAGCTGCCCCTCCTCCTGGAAGGCGACCGGCGTGCGGCGGGCCACGTCGTCGATGACGCCGAGGACCGCGACGACCGGGGTGGGGTGGATGGCCGCCTCGCCCGTCTGGTTGTAGAGGGAGACGTTGCCGCCGGTCACCGGGGTTCCGAGCTGCTGACAGGCGTCCGCCAGACCGCGCACGGCCTCCGCGAACTGCCACATCACCGCCGGGTCCTCGGGCGAGCCGAAGTTCAGGCAGTCGGAGACGGCCAGCGGCTTGGCGCCGGTGGTGGCGACGTTGCGGTACGCCTCCGCCAGGGCCAGCTGGGCGCCGTGGTACGGGTCGAGCTTGGCGTACCGGCCGTTGCCGTCCGTGGCGATGGCGACGCCGAGGCCGGTCTCCTCGTCGATCCGGATCATGCCGGAGTCCTCGGGCTGGGCGAGCACGGTGTTGCCCTGCACGAAGTGGTCGTACTGGCTGGTGATCCAGGACTTGGAGGCCTGGTTCGGGGAGCCGACCAGCTTCAGGACCTGGTCCTTCAGCTCTTCGGAGGTCGCCGGCCGGGGCAGCTTGTTCGCGTCGTCGGCCTGGAGCTCGTCCTGCCAGGACGGGCGGGCGTACGGGCGCTCGTAGACCGGGCCCTCGTGCGCGACCGTACGCGGGTCGACGTCGACGATCTTGCCGCCGTGCCAGTAGATCTCCAGGCGGTCGCCGTCGGTCACCTCACCGATGACGGTGGCGATGACGTCCCACTTCTCGCAGATCTCCAGGAAGCGGTCGACCTTCTCCGGCTCGACGACCGCGCACATGCGTTCCTGCGACTCGCTCATGAGGATTTCCTCGGGCGAGAGCGTCGAGTCGCGCAGCGGGACGTCGTCCAGCGTCACGCGCATGCCGCCGGAGCCGTTCGACGCCAGCTCGCTCGTCGCGCAGGACAGGCCCGCCGCGCCGAGGTCCTGGATGCCGACGACGAGCTTCTCCCGGAAGGCCTCCAGGGTGCACTCGATGAGCAGCTTCTCCTGGAAGGGGTCGCCGACCTGCACGGCCGGGCGCTTCGAGGGCTTGGCGTCGTCGAAGGTCTCGGAGGCCAGGATCGACGCGCCGCCGATGCCGTCGCCGCCGGTGCGGGCCCCGTACAGGATGACCTTGTTGCCCGCGCCGGAGGCCTTCGCGAGGTGGATGTCCTCGTGCCGCATGACGCCGATGGCACCGGCGTTGACCAGCGGGTTGCCCTGGTAGCAGGCGTCGAAGACGACCTCGCCGCCGATGTTGGGCAGGCCCAGGCAGTTGCCGTAGCCGCCGATGCCCGCGACGACACCGGGCAGGACGCGCTTGGTGTCGGGGTGGTCGGCCGCGCCGAAGCGCAGCGGGTCGACGACCGCGACCGGGCGGGCGCCCATGGCGATGATGTCGCGGACGATGCCGCCGACACCCGTGGCCGCGCCCTGGTAGGGCTCCACGTAGGAGGGGTGGTTGTGCGACTCGACCTTGAAGGTGACCGCGTAGCCCTGGCCGACGTCGACGACACCGGCGTTCTCACCGATGCCGACGAGCATGGCGTCGGACTCGGGGGCCTTCTCGCCGAACTGGCGCAGGTGCACCTTGCTGCTCTTGTACGAGCAGTGCTCCGACCACATCACCGAGTACATGGCGAGCTCGGCTCCGGTGGGCCGGCGGCCGAGGATCTCCACGACCCGCTCGTACTCGTCCTTCTTCAGGCCCAGTTCGGCCCAGGGCAGCTCGACGTCGGGGGTCGCGGCCGCGTGCTCGACCGTGTCCAGAGGCGTCCGGCTCATGCGTTGACCAGCTTCTTGAGGATCGAGGTGAAGAACGGGAGGCCGTCGGTGCGGCCGGTGCCGATCAGCGGCTCGACGGCGTGCTCGGGGTGCGGCATGAGGCCGACCACGTTCCCGGCCTCGTTGGTGACGCCGGCGATGTCCCGCTGCGAGCCGTTCGGGTTGAAGTCGAGGTACCGGAAGGCGACACGGCCCTCGGCCTCCAGCTTGTCGAGCGTGTACGCGTCGGCGACGTACTGCCCGTCGTTGTTCTTCAGCGGGATGTGGATCTCCTGGCCGGCCGAGTAGTCGGTGGTCCAGGCGGTTTCGGCGTTCTCCACGCGCAGCTTCTGGTCGCGGCAGATGAAGTGCAGGTGGTCGTTGCGGAGCATCGTGCCCGGCAGGAGGTGCGCCTCGGTGAGGATCTGGAAGCCGTTGCAGATGCCGAGCACCGGAAGACCGGCCTTCGCCTGCTCCAGCAGGGGCTCCATCACCGGAGAGAAACGGGCGATGGCCCCGGCGCGCAGATAGTCGCCGTAGGAGAAACCACCGCACAACACCACGGCGTCGACCTGCTTGAGGTCCTTGTCCTTGTGCCACAGAGCGACCGGCTCGGCGCCCGCGACCCGGATCGCGCGCTGTGTGTCACGGTCGTCCAGACTGCCGGGAAAAGTGACGACGCCAATACGAGCGGTCACTTCACGGCCTCCGCGACTTCCTCGACCCGGATCGTGAAGTCCTCGATCACGGTGTTCGCGAGGAAGGACTCCGCAAGATCATGAATGCGGGCGAGGGCGGCCTCGTCGACCGGCCCGTCAACTTCCAGTTCGAAACGCTTTCCCTGGCGGACGTCCGAGATCCCGTCGAAACCCAGCCGCGGCAGTGCGCGCTGCACCGCCTGGCCCTGGGGGTCGAGGATCTCCGGCTTGAGCATGACGTCGACTACGACGCGTGCCACTGGCACTCCCGGTGTGTGGTGCTGAGCAGGTTCCTTCAGACTACCCGCACAAAATTTCTACGCGCGTCGACTTGTAGGAAACTACGTGACCGTCATCACGATCCGGCATCGACGGACCCACACACGAAATTTTCGGGAAAGATTCCGGATCGACACCCGGCACCCCATTGCCTTCTGACACGCGGAAGGATTTAGTCGGGCTTCACAATGTATTGCCAGGCACTGTACAAATGAATTGGCAAAGTGCCGCATGAAGGGACCGATATTCGTGGCGCAGAAGGTCGTGGTCACTCTCTTTGACGACATCGACGGCTCGGAAGCGACGGAAACGATCGCCTTCGGACTGGACGGCAAGTCGTACGAGATCGACCTGAGCGAAGGCAACGCCGGAGAACTGCGGAAGGCGCTCGCGCCCTACGTGGAGGCCGGCCGCAAGCGGTCCCGCTCGGGCAAGGCCTACCGGCAGACGGAGGTCGCCCCCGACCCGTCGGCCGTGCGCGCCTGGGCCCAGGCCAACAAGATGGAGGTCCCCGCGCGCGGGCGCATCCCCAAGAAGGTCTACGAGGCGTTCACCGCCGCGCAGTGACGGCCCGTCGAGCCCGGCCCCAGGGCCGTCCACCCGCCCCTCGCGGCAACCGACTTGCGCAGCACCCGGGCTGATCAGCTAGAGTCTGGAGCACGCCGAGGGGCGAGGCCGAAAGGCCCAGCTCACGGAAACATGCGGGTGTAGTTCAGTAGTAGAACATCCCCCTTCCAGGGGGAAGGCGCAGTGTGCGATTCCTGTCACCCGCTCTGCATCGCCGTACCGGCCACACTTGTGGATCAGGTAGGCTGGTGCCTGCACCGGTCGGTGAAAGCTGATCGGGAGCAAATGCGGACGTAGCTCAGTTGGTAGAGCGCAACCTTGCCAAGGTTGAGGTCGCGAGTTCGAACCTCGTCGTCCGCTCGGGAATGAAGACCCCGGTCCATCAGGACCGGGGTCTTCTTCATGTCCCCGAGCGTTCGCCTGACATTTGTCATGCCTAGTGATGACAGCGCGCACTGCTTCCAGGCCCGCACGGCCGGGACGCTTGGAGCATGGAAACCAACGGACACGAACACGTGATTGAGGTCACTGACCTGCGACGTGTGTACGGGGGCGGGTTCGAGGCGGTGCGCGGAATCAGCTTTTCCGTCCGGCGCGGAGAGATCTTCGCCTTGCTCGGCACCAACGGCGCGGGCAAGACGTCCACCGTCGAACTCCTGGAGGGCCTCGCGGAACCGGCCGGCGGACGGGTGCGGGTCCTCGGGCACGACCCGTACACCGAACGGGCCGCCGTCCGGCCCCGCACCGGCGTGATGCTCCAGGAAGGCGGCTTCCCCTCCGAGCTCACCGTCGCGGAGACCGCGCGGATGTGGGCGGGATGCGTGAGCGGGGCACGGCCGCCCGCGGAGGTGCTGGCGCTGGTCGGCCTGGAGGCCAAGGCCGGTACCCGGGTCAAGCAGCTGTCCGGCGGGCAGCGGCGCCGCCTCGACCTGGCGCTCGCCCTGCTCGGCGATCCCGAGGTGCTCTTCCTCGACGAACCGTCCACCGGGCTGGACGCCGAAGGCCGCCGGGCCACCTGGGAGTTGGTGAGCGCCCTGCGCGACGGCGGGACGACGGTGCTGCTGACCACGCACTACCTGGAGGAGGCCGAGAACCTCGCCGACCGTCTCGCGATCATGCACGACGGCCTGATCGCCACCACCGGGACACCGGCCGAGGTGACCGCCGCGGAGCCGTCGCGGATCTCCTTCGAACTGCCCGAGGGCTACTTCGTCGGCGATCTCCCGCCGCTCGGCGAGCTGGGCGTGGCCGGGCACGAGACCGAGGGCCGGATGATCCGGCTCCGCACCCGCGAACTGCAGCGGACGGCCACCGAGCTGCTGATGTGGGCCGCGCGGGCCGGGGTGGAGCTGCGCCGCCTGGACGTGCGCTCGGCCTCCCTGGAGGAGGCGTTCCTCGGGATCGCCAAGAACGTCTCGGCGGAGCGGGCCACGGGAACGACGACGAAGGAGTACGCGGCATGAGCGCCACGCAGACGACGTCCCGGCCGGCCACGGCCGCGACGACCCCGCTGAGCCGGATGGCCTCCCTCGCCCGTGCAGAACTGACCCTGCTGGGACGCACCAGGGGCGCGCTCGTCGCCGCACTGTTCGTGCCGCTGGTGATGCCGGTCAGCGTGCGGTCGGCGGCGGAGGAGATGGACCTCGCCGGGGCGGGGCTGAGCACCGGCACGCTGGTGCTGCCCGCCGCGTTCGGCTTCTCCCTGCTGTTCGCCGTCTACTCGGTGCTCGTCGGCGTGTTCGTCGTCCGGCGTGAGGAGCTCGTCCTCAAGCGGCTGCGCACCGGCGAGCTGCGGGACGCCGAGATCCTGGCCGGCTCCGCGCTGCCGGCCGCGCTCACCGGGCTGGCGCAGTGCCTGCTGCTGACGGTGGGCTGCGTCGCCCTGCTGGACCTGTCCGCGCCGTCGGCGCCCCATCTGGTCGTCATCGGCCTGCTGTTGGGGCTCGTGATGTGCGCTGCCCTCGCCGCGGCCACCGCGAGTTTCACCAAGACGGGCGAGAGCGCCCAGGCCACGCCCATGCCGCTGCTGCTGGTCTCGATGATGGGCTCCGGCATGTTCGTACCGCTGGAGCTGCTGCCGGACAAGGTGGCCTCCGTGTGCGAGCTGCTGCCCCTGACGCCCGTCGTCACGCTGGTGCGCGGCGGCTGGACCGGGAACCTCTCCGGGTACGAGGCGCTGGGCGCTCTCGCGACGGCGATGGCCTGGATCCTCATCGGGGTGTTTGCTGTACGGCGGTGGTTCCGCTGGGAACCGCGGCGCTGACCGAAGGGGGAGTGACGGGCCGATGCGCACGCCGGGCAGGTGGTGGCGGCACAAGAGCACGCCGGAGAAGGTCGAGACGTACACGCGGTGGTCGTTCCACTTCTTCGCGGTGATGGAGTTCTTCTCCGTCGGGCTCACGTCCGTGGCCCCGCTCGGGGCACGGCTGGGCACTGCCGTCATGCTGCTGGTGGCCGTGCACGCGGCCCTCTGCTTCGTGACCGTGTCGCGGGCGATCGACTGGACGCGTGGCCGCAGGCCGCAGCCCACCGGACTGCTGTGGACCCTGGGCGCCGTCACCGCCGCCATCGCCGCCGCCGCGATCGGCCTCGCCGAGCACGGACCCGACCGTGAGGGCGTCGACACCGCCGCCGGCGGCGTCTTCGGGGTGATCCTGATCTTCGGCCCCGGCATCATCGCGCTCGGCGTGCGCGACCGGCGGCGCGCGTTCGGCATCGCGGGCGGCTTCGCGGCAGGCACCTGGACCGTGGCGTTCGGGCTCGGCGCCCCCGCTCTCACGGCGCTCTTCACGGCGGTGATCGTGCTGGTCGGCGGCGTGTTCATCGCCTTCACGGCCGTCTTCTCGGTGTGGCTGCTGAACGCCGTCTACCAACTCGACGAGGCCCGCGAGACCAGGACCCGGCTCGCCGTCGCCGAGGAGCGGCTGAGGTTCGGCCGGGATCTGCACGACGTCATGGGGCGCAACCTCGCCGTGATCGCGCTCAAGAGCGAACTGGCCGTGCAGCTGGCCCAGCGGGGGCGGCCGGAGGCCGTGACCCAGATGGTCGAGGTGCAGCGGCTCGCGCAGGAGTCGCAGCGCGAGGTGCGGGAGGTCGTGCGCGGCTACCGGGAGGCCGACCTCGGCTCGGAACTCGCCGGTGCGCAAGGGGTGCTGGCGGCGGCCGGTATCGACTGCACGGTCGGCGGGGTACCGGTGGCCGGGCTTCCGGCCGCGGTGCAGTCCGCCCTGGGGTGGGTGGTGCGGGAGGCCGCGACGAACGTCCTGCGGCACGGGGACGCACGACGGTGTGCCGTGCGGTTGCGGGTGCTGGAGGGGCGCGTGGTGTTGTCCGTGGAGAACGACGGCGTGAGCGAGGCGGCCAAGGAGTCCGGGTCCGGACCGTCCGGTTCGGGGCTCGCCGGGCTGCGGGAACGCCTGGCGGAGATCGACGGGACGCTGGAAGCCGGCCCCGCGGGGCGCGGGCTGTTCCGGCTGACGGCGGAGATCCCGCTGCCGTCGCCGCCCGCCCCTCCCGGCGCCGCCCCGGCCGTCATCGCGCCGCGTCCTGTGAGTGAGGTCACCTCATGACGGCCGTGGAACCCATCCGGCTGCTGCTCGCCGATGACGAGCACCTCATCCGGGGGGCGCTCGCCGCGCTGCTGTCGCTGGAGGACGACCTCGTCGTCGTCGCCGAGGCGGCCACCGGGCCCGAGGCGATGGCGATGGCCCGGGCGCACAAGCCCGACGTCGCCGTGCTGGATCTCCAGATGCCCGGGGCCGACGGTGTGAAGGTCGCCACATCGCTGCGGGCCGAACTGCCCGGCTGCAGGGTCCTCATCGTCACCAGCCACGGGCGGCCCGGTCATCTGAAGCGGGCGCTGGCGGCGGGTGTGCGGGGGTTCGTGCCGAAGACCGTGAGCGCGCAGCGGCTCGCCGAGCTCATCCGTACGGTGCACGCGGGGAACCGTTACGTCGACCCGGAGTTGGCCGCCGACGCGATCGCCGCCGGGGACTCGCCGCTGACCGCGCGGGAAGCCGAGGTTCTGGAACTGGCCGCCGACGGCGCGCCCGTCGCGGAGATCGCCGAGCGGGCCGCGCTGTCGCAGGGGACCGTACGGAACTATCTGTCGTCGGCCGTGTCGAAGCTCGGGGCGGAGAACCGGCATGCGGCCGTGCGGCTCGCGCGGGAGCGAGGTTGGGTATAGTGGTTCTCGCGCCACGGCGCATGCGAACGTAGCTCAGTTGGTAGAGCGCAACCTTGCCAAGGTTGAGGTCGCGAGTTCGAACCTCGTCGTTCGCTCCATCGAGAAGCCCCCCGGTTCCGGCCGGGGGGCTTCTTCGTGTCGGGTCCTACGACCAGCTCGTGCCGGTCAGGCGCTCGTACGCCTCCACGTACTTGGCGCGGGTGGCGTCGACGACCTGCTGGGGCAGGGCCGGCGGGGGCTGCTCGCTCTTACGGTCCCAGCCGGACTCCGGCGAGGTCAGCCAGTCCCGGACGAACTGCTTGTCGTACGACGGCTGCGCACGGCCCGGCTGCCACTGGTCGGCCGGCCAGAAGCGGGAGGAGTCCGCGGTGAGAACCTCGTCCGCGAGGACCAGGTCGTCGCCCTCGAAGCCGAACTCGAACTTGGTGTCGGCGAGGATGATGCCGCGCTCACGGGCGATGTCCCGGCCCCGGGAGTAGACGGCGAGGGTCGCCTGACGCAGCCGGGCCGCGGTGTCCGCGCCGACCTGGCGGGCGACCTCCTCGTAGGAGACGTTCTCGTCGTGCTCGCCGACGGCGGCCTTGGTGGCCGGGGTGAAGATCGGGGCGGGCAGCTCGCTGCCGTCGGTCAGGCCCTCCGGCAGGGCGAGGCCGCAGACCGTGCGGGTCTCGTTGTACTCGGCGAGGCCCGAGCCGGTGAGGTAGCCGCGGGCCACGCACTCCACGGGCACCATCTGCAGCGATTTGCAGATCAGGGTGCGGCCCGCCCAGTCGGCGGGGGCGCCCGCGGGCAGTTCCGTGCTCAGGACGTGGTTCGGGATCAGGTCGGCGAGCCGGTCGAACCACCACAGGGAGAGCTGGGTGAGGATCCGGCCCTTGTCGGGGATCTCGGTCGGCAGCACCCAGTCGTAGGCGGACATGCGGTCGCTGGCGACCATCACGAGGTCGCCCGCCTCGTTGCGGTACAGCTCGCGCACCTTGCCGGTGTGCAGATGCACCAGGCCCGGAACCTGGATCGGCTCGGGCTTTTCGACGAATCCGGACACGGTTCCTCCCCGTGGTTCTGTCCAAGTGGCTCGATTCTCCCGTATGCGAGCTTGATCACCGACAGTGGGTCAGTCCCGTTTGCAGATGCGGTCCAGGAGATTGGCGGTGGCGCGCTGGACGCGCGGGTCGACGTGGCCGGGGCGGTCCAGGGCCGGGGACCAGGCGAACGTTCCTGCTGCGAAGACCCAGGCACCGGAGGGGGCGCGGTACAGGGACGTCTCCTGGTGGCGGAGGACGCCCGCCTTGTCGGCGTACGGGGAGTGGGCGAGCAGCATGCGCTCCTCGTGCTCGGGCAGCGGGGTGCGCGGGAAGTAGCGGTCCGCCTCGCCCGCCACCAGGTTCTCGATCTCGTCGCCCTCGTGCGCCCCGGTCGCCTCCCACAGCCAGTGCCCGGCGTTGCGCACGATCAGCGGGTGCGGTTCGGGGACGGGCCCGGCGTACTGGATGCCCATGAGCTGCTGCTCCGCCCGGTCGATCTCCCGCCACAGCACGGGCTTGCCCGGGCCCCGGCGCTTGCGGCAGGTCAGCAGCCGGTCGGGGACGCCGGACGGGGAGGGGCCCAGCTCCACCTGCCAGTACATGGAGTTGGCGGAGAGGAAGACCAGCGAGGTGCCGGCGTCGCGGGCGAGTTCGACGGTTCGGCGCATGTCCGCCGACCAGTACTCGTCGTGGCCCGGGAAGACCAGGCCCCGGTAGCGGGCCGGGTCGACGCGGCCCGCGTGCAGGTCACTGGCGCCGGCGTAGGCGACGTCGTAGCCGTAGCGCTCGGCCCAGCGGATGAAGTCGTAGGCGTGACCGACGTGCAGGGGGAGGCCGGCGCCCGCGTACGGGCGGTCGAAGGAGACCGTCGTGGCGGCGTCGGACTCGCCGAGCAGGCGGCCCTTCTCGTCCCAGGCGTGGTAGAGGCTGGCGCCGGTGCGGCCGTCCTCCGGGTAGAGGTTGTACGCCTGCCAGGTGACGTCGGGCAGCACGAGCAGCAGGTCGGCGGACTGGTCGTGGCGGACGGTGAACGGGACGTGCGAGCGGTAGCCGTCGGCCGTGGTGAGGACGGCGACGTACGCGCCGACGTTCCAGTACGACGGGACCTGGAGCCGCCAGGACAGCCACCAGTGGTGGCAGGAGACCGTGCGGTCCGCGGTGAGCGGCGCGGGCTGGACGAT
The DNA here is from genome assembly GCF_014202475.1 of Streptomyces paradoxus. Taxonomy (GTDB): domain Bacteria; phylum Actinomycetota; class Actinomycetes; order Streptomycetales; family Streptomycetaceae; genus Streptomyces; species Streptomyces paradoxus. The sequence goes on along the minus strand of NZ_JACHGV010000021.1, from coordinate 49,432 downwards.
GCCGGACAGGCGCGGGCTCGTGGTGATCTTCGCGGCGCCGTCACCGCCGTAGTGGCCGATGCGGTAGATGTCGACCGCGAACTGCTGGGGCGGGTCGACGGTGATGTGGAAGTCGATGGCCTCACCGGGCGCGACCGCGCCGGTGGACGTGAAGCCCTTGATCTGACGGTGGACGTCATCGGCCGCGCGGGGGCCGCCCGAGCGGCTGCCCTTCTTCGACGGGTGGGGGGCGTCCTGGTCCACGTACCAGGGGACGACCTGGCCCGAGTCGTCGAAGTACGTCACGTTGCCGCGCAGCCACGGTACGGGGCCCTGCCCGAAGGGATCCGTCACGGCGTGCGCCAGTGCTCCCGACTCCCAGCGGCGGATCTGCTCCGAACCCATGGTTGCTTCCCCTCCCCTTGCCCCCGTGGTGGTGCCTGCCGGTGTGGTGTGTGCGGGCGTGTGCGGTGTGCTGTGTACCGGTGTGGTGCGTGTCGTGCTCTGCGGTGGGTGCGACGCCTTCGTGCCTATGTGCTTGTCGTATGTCGCAAGCCCTTGCCATGCGCGGGAACGGTCCCAGCACATCACATAAAGCGCGCACTCCGTCACTGTTCGTTTCGAATTGGCCAGAACCGGAAGTGGGTGCTCCGGGTGGTCAGCCGAGGCGGACCGGCTTCTCCGGGCGTATGCCGAGCTGGGAGAGCCAGACCCGCAGAGGCGTGGCGTCGCCGTCTTCGATGAGGGTGAGGACCTTGGGCGCCAGATCGGCCGTGCGATCACCGTCGATCAGGAGGGTCGGGCCGTCCAGCCAGTCCAGGCCGGGAGTCGCGCCGGCGGTGTCCATCGCGGCGCAGCAGACCATCGCGGTGAGGTGGTCGGCGAGCAGTTCCCTGGCCGTGCGCGGGGGCTGGAGGGGGAAGAGGGGCAGGGCGCGGTCGTCCCAGAGCGCCACGGGGTCGGAGGTGGGGGGCGGCGAGGCGGGCGACGGGGTCGCCGGGGAGGGGGCGGCCTCCTCACGGGCCAGTTCGGCGCTGAGCCGGGCGGCGAGGGTGGCGCTGGGGGCCGTCGTACCGGAGAGGTCCTCGTCTTCGAGGGGGTACGCCGCGCCGGGGCTCGGGGTGGTGTGCGGTCCGGAGGCGGCGAGGTCTCCTGCGGGGCTGCCGGCCGGGTCGCTCCCGGCCGTCCATGCGGTGCCCTGGTCCGTCAGGTGGTCCAGGACGCGGGAGAGGGTGGGGGCTCCGGTCGCGGGGGCCGCGGGCCCGGTGGCGGGGCGGACGCCCATGGTGTCCAGGACGCGGTGGAGGCGGGCCGCGTCGAGGCGCCACTTGCGGTCGACGACCTCGTCCGGATACTCGCTCCAGTCCACCGGCGACCAGTCGGGCCCCGACCCGGCGGGGCCGCCGTGGAAGAGGCGGGCGGCGAGGAGGGAGGCGGCCTCGTCGACCGCGCCCGGCTCCTCCAGCAGATCGCAGGCGGGCCGCTCGCCGAGCCGGGACGCGAAACCCTCCGCCAGGCGGTCACGCCGGGACAGCTCCGTGAGCGCCGCGACCACACCGGCGTCCAGCCGGGACGGCCAGCGGCCCATCCGCCAGGCGGGCAGCGCCACCCGGGTCAGCAGCCGGTCCCAGCCCGCGTACGCCAGGCCCACCTGCTCCTGGGCGACGATCCGCAGCCCGTAATCCACGGCCTGTGCGCGCTCCGCGGCCGCCACGCCCCGCTCCATCTCGGCGGCGTGAACGCGACAGCTGCGCAGCAGCAGCCGGGCGACCCAGCCGACCCCGGCGAGCACCGCTCGCGAGACGGGCTCGCGGCGGGGCGCCGAGGCCACGGCCACCGCGGCGTCCAGGCCCCGGACGAAGCGCCGGGCGGCGGCTATGTCCGGGTGGGCCGAGGGGCCCGTTCCGGCGATGACCGGGGCGAGGACCGCGCGCAGCTCGCCGACCCGCATCCACCACAGGAACGGGGAGCCGATGACGAGGACCGGCGCGACGGGGTGCCGGCGGTGCGCCTGCTTCCCCGGTCCCGCTATGTCGTGGTGCTCCTCGGCCGGGGGCGGGCCGTGGGCCGGGTGCGTGCGGTCCTCCAGCCAGCTGTCGCAGTCCGGGGTGAGCGCTATCGCCGAGGGCGCGGGGACGTCCAGGCGGTCGGCGAGGTCGCGCACCATGCGGTACAGGTCGGGAGCCGCCTCCTCGGTGACCGGGACGGTCGGGCTCATGGCGGGCCGGGCCCGGGCGACGACCAGGGCGATCCCGGCGGCGGCGAGCAGCACGAGGACCGCGACCGGTGTCAGGACCCAGCGGGCCGCGCCCCAGACGGGGCCCTCCAGGCGGTCGCCGGCGGCGCCCGCGAGCAGGATCACGGCGACGGCGGCCGGCAGCAGGGCGACGGCCAGGGCACGGCTGCGGATGCGCAGGACGGCCAAAGCCCGTGCCCGCGCGGCCTGCGCGCCTGCTTCCACACCCATTCCGGTCACTACCGACCTCACCCCCTCCCCGTTGACCTGATGCTGCCCTTGCTCACTCCCCCACTGTGGCACCCGCCACTGACATCGCAATGCCGGTGGGCCAAGTGCCGGAACGCTTGCGCCGCACCCTAGTTGGGGCTCCGCCGCCCGTCAGCCGGAAAGGGCATCGGTCACCCGATGGAATGGCTTTGGGGAGAGGTGGATGACGGACAGCGAGCATCAGGCCCCCACCTCTCGCATACTTCCGGCCTCACCTCTCGCGCACCTCCGGCCCCGCCTCTCGCATACGTCAGGCCCGGCCCCTCGCATACGAAAGGCCCCGGATCCTGAGACGGATCCGGGGCCTGTGGGGTTCATCGGCGGGGTTCATCGGCGGCGGGGTGGTTTCCCCGCACCGCAGGGGCCGGTTACGCGCCCGCCGCCTTCGCGGCGATGTCCGTGCGGTGCTGGGAGCCGTCGAGGCGGATGCGGCCGACGGCCGTGTAGGCGCGGTCGCGGGCCTCGGTGAGGTCCTTGCCGGTGGCCGTCACGGACAGGACGCGGCCGCCCGCGCTGACGACGGCGTCCCCCTCCTGCCGGGTGCCGGCGTGCAGCACGTACGCGTGCGGGGCGTCCTGGGCGGCGACCTCGTCGAGACCGGTGATGGGGTCGCCGGTGCGCGGGGTGCCGGGGTAGTTGTGCGAGGCGACGACCACGGTCACGGCCGCGTCGTCGCTCCAGCGCAGCGGCTCCAGGTGGGCGAGGTTGCCGGTGGCGGCGGCCATCAGCAGCCCGGCCAGCGGCGTCTTGAGCCGGGCCAGGACGACCTGGGTCTCGGGGTCGCCGAACCGGGCGTTGAACTCGATCACGCGGACACCACGGGAGGTGATCGCGAGACCGGCGTAGAGCAGGCCGGAGAAGGGTGTGCCGCGCCGCTGCATCTCGTCCACGGTGGGCTGCAGCACGGTCTGCAGCACCTCGTCGACCAGCTTCGGGTCGGCCCACGGCAGCGGGGAGTACGCGCCCATGCCGCCGGTGTTGGGGCCCTCGTCGCCGTCGAGCGCGCGCTTGAAGTCCTGGGCGGGCTGGAGGGGGACGACCGTCTCGCCGTCGGTGACGGCGAACAGGGAGACCTCGGGGCCGTCGAGGTACTCCTCGATGACCACGCGCTCGCAGGCCGCCGCGTGGGCCCGGGCCGCTTCGAGATCGCCGGTGACGACGACACCCTTGCCGGCGGCGAGCCCGTCGTCCTTCACGACGTACGGAGCGCCGAAGGCGTCGAGGGCCGTGTCGACCTCTTCCGGTGTCGTGCAGACGTAGGACCGGGCCGTGGGCACCTCGGCCGCCGCCATGACGTCCTTCGCGAAGGCCTTGGAGCCCTCCAGCTGCGCGGCTTGGCCGGACGGGCCGAAGACCGGGATGCCCGCCTCGCGCACGGCGTCGGCGACACCGGCGACCAGCGGGGCCTCGGGGCCGACGACCACGAGCTCCGCGCCGAGGCGGGTGGCCAGCGCGGTGACGGCGGCGCCGTCCAGGGCGTCGACCTGGTGCAGCTCGGCGACCTCGGCGATGCCGGCGTTGCCGGGGGCGCAGTGCAGCGCGGTGACATCGGGGTCGTGGGACAGGGAGTGGCACAGGGCGTGTTCGCGGGCGCCGCTGCCGATGACGAGGACCTTCACGGGGGTCAGCCTAACGGGAGGCGCCGGGTTCCCTTTGTGCGGGCCGCCGAGGGGAGGGGGGATCTTGAGCTGGAGGTTCCTCCAAGGGGCCGGCTATTCGTTGGTGAACTCCTCGACCACCGTCGCTCCCAGCTCCCGCACGATCAGCTCCTGGCCGGAGAGGGCCGACTCGTCGAGGTCGGGGTCGTCGTCCTCGGGGATGTCCTCCTCCGCGGAGACGTGACGCGGCTGCGGGGCGGAGGGCTGGGGGACGGCAGCGGCCGGGGTGGAGCCGGCGGCGGGAGCGGGGCCGCTCAACTGCTGGGACGGGGCGGCCGGGGGAGCCGGCTGGGGCGGGGCGGGACGCTGGGCCGTCGCCGTACCGCCGCCGGTGCTGTGTCCACCGCCACCGCCGGCGTTGTATCCGCCACCGCCGCCGAACCCGGAGGGGCCGCCGCCGGAGGCCGGGGGCGCGGAGCCGCCCGAGGGGTCGACGATCGCCTCGATCTTCCACTGGACGTTGAACTGCTCGCCCAGCGCCTGCCGCAGCACGTCCTCGCTGCCGCTGCTCAGGAAGTTGTCCCGGGCACCCGCGTTGACGAAGCCGAGCTGGAGGGTCGTGCCGTCGAAGCCGGCCACCTGGGCGTTCTGGCTGAGCAGGATCCAGGTGAAGCGCCTGCGGTTCTTGACCGCGTCCAGGATGTTCGGCCAGAGCATGCGGGGGTCGAGATGGGCACCACCCGTGGGGGCCGGGGCGGGGGCGGGTGCCGACGTCGCCTGAGGCTGGGCCGCCGGAGGGGTGCTGGGGGCGGGGGTGCTCGTCGGCGGGGTGCTCGTCGGCGGGGTGTTCGCCGGTGGGGTGTTCGAGGCGGGCGCGCCCGGGGCGGCCGTGGGCCAGCCGCCGGGGCGACGGCCGCCGCTGCCCGCGGAGGCGGCGGTGGGCCAGGCGCCGGGGGAGGGCTGGGCCGGTGCAGGCTGGGGCTCCTGGGCGGGGGCGCCGGTCGCTTCGGGGGCGGCGTGCGCCGGGGGCGCGGCGGCCGGTGCCGGCGGCGGCGCGCTCTGGCCCGGAGACGACTGGGGCACACCATGACCCGCCGTCGTAGGGGCGGGGCCGGGCGCTGCCGCAGCAGGGCCGCCGCCGCTGCCCGGTGCTCCCGTCGCGCGGACCGCCGCACGGGCCGCCGCCGGGCCGCCGCCCGCCGGCACCGGACCGCCGCCGCTCGCCTGGACCGGAGCGGGGGCCGCTCCCCCATGGCCCTCCGGGCCGGGCACGTATCCCATGGCGGGCGCGCCGGACGGGCCCGCGGAGAAGTTCACTCCGCGCTCGATCCGGTCGAGGCGGGCCATTACGGAGCGCTCGTCGCCGTAGGCGGCGGGGAGCAGGACGCGGGCGCAGATCAGTTCCAGCTGGAGACGGGGCGAGTTGGCGCCCCGCATCTCGGTCAGGCCCTCGTTGACGAGGTCGGCGGCGCGGCTCAGCTCGGCGGGGCCGAAGGTGCCGGCCTGGGCCTGCATGCGCTCGATCACATCGGCGGGGGCGTCGATGAGCCCCTTCTCCGCCGCGTCGGGCACGGCGGCGAGGATCACCAGGTCGCGCAGCCGCTCCAGGAGGTCGGTGACGAAGCGGCGGGGGTCGTTCCCCCCCTCGATCACGCGGTCGACGACCTCGAAGGCCGCGGCTCCGTCGCCGGTAGCGAAGGCCTCGACGACCGAGTCGAGGAGGGAGCCGTCCGTGTAGCCGAGCAGGGCGGTGGCCATGGCGTAGGTCACACCGTCCGCCGCGGCGCCCGCGAGGAGCTGGTCCATGACGGACATGGAGTCACGCACGGATCCGCCGCCGGCCCGCACGACGAGCGGGAGCACGCCGTCCTCGACCGGGATGGTCTCCTGCTGGCACACCTGCCCGAGGTACTCCCGGAGGGTGCCGGGGGGGACGAGCCGGAAGGGGTAGTGGTGGGTCCGGGACCGGATCGTCCCGATGACCTTCTCCGGCTCGGTGGTCGCGAAGATGAACTTGAGGTGCTCCGGCGGCTCCTCGACGACCTTCAGCAGCGCGTTGAAGCCGGCCGACGTGACCATGTGGGCCTCGTCGATGATGTAGATCTTGTACCGGCTGCGGGCGGGCCCGAAGAAGGCCTTCTCGCGCAGGTCACGGGCGTCGTCCACGCCGCCGTGGGACGCCGCGTCGATCTCGATGACGTCGATGGAGCCGGGGCCGTTGCGCGCGAGGTCCTGACAGGACTGGCACTCACCGCAGGGCGTCGGCGTGGGCCCCTGCTCGCAGTTCAGGCAGCGGGCCAGGATGCGGGCACTGGTCGTCTTGCCGCAGCCGCGCGGCCCGCTGAACAGGTACGCGTGGTTGACCCGGTTGTTCCGCAGCGCCTGCTGCAGCGGGTCGGTGACATGCTCCTGCCCGATGACCTCGGCGAAGGTCTCGGGGCGGTAGCGGCGGTACAGAGCGAGAGACGACACGCATACGAGGTTATAGGCGCCCACTGACATCGGGCCCGGCCCGGACCCGGCCGGGAGATCGGTCCTGGAACGCAGACGCCCCCCACGCACCCGCCAGAGCCAACCTACCCTTGCTGCCTTCCGGCCCTGGGGGAGTTCAGTCAGATAGCGCCGCGTGAGGGGCTGCGCCAAGGCTACCTGATGTCTGGGGCGGGGAACGAGTTCGCGAGCACTCCTCTCGGTCATGTAATGTTTCCGGCGGAGGATTCGCCTAGAGGCCTAGGGCGCACGCTTGGAAAGCGTGTTGGGGGCAACCCCTCACGAGTTCGAATCTCGTATCCTCCGCCAGCCCAGAGGGCCGGACCGCGAAAGTGGTCCGGCCCTCTGGCGTTCGTGAGCTCATGACGCTTTCGTCGTTGACCGTTTTGCGCTCCTGCTGCGCCCCGCAGGGGCGGGTGTCTTCTTCCGCTTGGGCTTTTCCGCGGGGGATTCGGTCCGTGGGGGCGTCGCCCGCGTAGGGGCGGTCTTCCACTTCAGCTCGATCTCCAGCTCGATCTCACCGCCGCCGATCTCGACCTCCAGTTCGCTGTCGAGGTCGTCGGGGATCCGCAGGCCCAGCGTCCCGGGGCCGAGGTCCAGCTCGGCGTCCCCGCCTTCCCGCAGGGCGTCTGCGAGTGCCGTGAGCTGGTCAGCGGCCTCTTGGCGTGACAGTGAACGCTTCTGCTCGAACTTGAGGTCCTTCATGGGGCCCTCCGATGTGGCACGAGGAATGGACAACCCGCCCTGGAGTGATGTGCGGGCTCGTGGGTCAGTCACCCGCCCCCGGACCCCAGTGCTCGGGCCCCACGCCGCGCCAGTCGATCCACGCCACCTCCGCCACGTCCGCCGGGTCGATCTCCAACCCGGCACGGCGGAGGAACTCCGCGACGTCGACGACGCTGTGGGCGAGTCCGAGGATCTCGCCGTCCACGCGGACGCGCCGGCCGCCCGAGGGCGACGGCGGATGCACGATCACACGAATAGGTCCGGACATGCCTTCAGGATCGTCCGGGACGTACGGTCCCGCAGGCCGGGGCGTCATCGGTGGAGCCGCTCGCTCACGTCCCCGGCCGTCCGCCCCAGCTCCCGGAGCTCCCACCACGCCGCGGGACTCGGCCGCCGCTGCTGCCAGTAGGGGTGGAAGAACGCCTGGGCCGACAGCCGGTACAGACGCCGGCGCAGCTCGGTGCGGCCGGGACGATCGGCGAGCTGCCGGTACGTGGCACTCCACTCCCGTTGCGCCCGGACGAGATCGTCGGGAAACGTTCGCATGGCCGAATTCAATCATGTGTTCGATTTTTCGAGCCAGTGCGGCGCCCCTCCAACGTCTCGGTTCGGGCACCAGAGGTGGACAGCCGCAGCGCGAGGAGCCGGAGTGGGCGCATACTGAGGCCAATGACAAAGCCTGCTGCTTCCAAGCGTCACTTGCCTACCAGCCCCTTCAAGGCTCCGGTAGCCCCCGCTCCCAAGCACTTCGCCGTGGGTGACCAGGTCACGCACGACATGTACGGGCTCGGCCGGGTCATCGGCATCGAGGACGGGATCGCCGCGCTCGTCGACTTCGGTTCGGCGCAGATGCGGATCCTGAGCCCCTACGCCAAGATGACCAAGCTGTAGGACCTCCGCGCCCGGTCGGGGCACGCCTGGCCCTGTCCGGGCCAGTAACGGAAAAGAGACCTCTCATCGAACCGACTTCGCTGTTCTCCGCCGTGGAGGGGCAGCCGAGCCCTTCCGGCGCGGCGTCGCCGCCTCCGGCGACCAACCCCTTCCAGGCACCCGACTTCGGCGGGGACGAACCCTTCCCCCTGGAGGACGTGCCGGAGCCGCCCGCCGCGGCCAGGCGTCCGTCGCGCCGCAGGGCCGCATAAAGACCCCTGGCTCCGCTTCGTGGCCGGTCACATCTCACGGTCCGACGCCGGCCAGACGTACGGCAAGTCGTCCGGCACGCCCGGGAAGAGGGCCGCGTAGGTCGTGGGGTCCTTGCGGACCAGGGCCGAGCGGTGGCTCTCGTGGAAGGGGTCGTCGCCGAGCCACGGCGGGAGTTCGCCCTCGGCGGCCAGCTGCGGCTGGTCGCGGATCGGGGCGTGGGGGCGGGTCGCCGCCAGGTCGGCCACCAGCGTCGCCGCGCAGGTGTCCTGGTGGCCCTGTTCGCGCCAGACGCGGCAGATCTCCAGGCCGTAGCGGACCAGCGCCTCCTCGTAGCCGAGCCACATCCGCACGGCCGGGTGGCGGCGCCAGCCGTAGCCCGGGACGACCAGGCCGCGCAGGACCTGCAGGGCCTCCACGCGTTGCTTGCCCAGCCGGCGGCGGTCGAGGGACAGGGCCGTGGTGCGGAAGTCGGGGTAGGGCAGAAAGGTCTGCATGCGGTCGCCGGTGCTCCTTACCGTGCGCCGGCGCGCGTGCCGCGTCGGCCGAGGGCGAGGGCCAGGCCGATCATGGCGATGCCCAGGACGAAGTGAAGCCAGTCGTCCGCGGTGTTCATCGGGACGAAGTTGGCGTCGCTGTCGTGGCCGACGGACAGGCCGTACACCCACAGCACCAGGTAGACGGCGCCACCGACCAGCAGATACGAGTACGCCCCGGCGGCCGTGCCGGCGAGCATCAGACCGGCGAGGCCGTACGCCAGGTGCACGAGGTTGTGCAGGATCGAGACCTGGAACAGGCCGAACAGTTCGGCGCCCGACTCGTGGGAGGCGAACTCCAGCGAGCCGTAGTCGGTGGTGATGCCCGGGATGAAGCCCAGCACCCCGACCACGAGGAAGACGAGGCCGAGCAGCAGGGCGGCCTGCTGGACGGGGGCGCGGGCGGCCCGGTGGGACACGGGTGCGGTCATGGCCGGTGGCTCCTCACGCGAGGGACAGGTTCTGTTCCGCCCAGATGGTCTTGCCCATGGCGCTCTGCCGGGTGCCCCAGCGCTCGGTCAGCTGGGCGACGAGGAGCAGACCGCGGCCGCCCTCGTCATACGTGCGGGCGCGGCGCAGGTGGGGGGCGGTGCTGCCGCCGTCGGAGACCTCGCAGATCAGGGTCGTGTCGTGGATCAGGCGGAGCTGGACCGGCGGCTCGGCGTGCCGGATGGCGTTGGTGACGAGCTCGCTGACCACCAGTTCCGTGACGAACACGGCGTCGGCGAGCCCCCACCGCTCCAGTTGCGCCACCACGTCCTTGCGGGTCTGCGCGACCGCTGAAGGATCGGACGGCACCGACCAGGTGGCGACCTGCCGCGCGTCGAGCGCGCGGGTCCGGGCGATGAGCAGGGCCACGTCGTCGGCCGGGCGCTGCGGCAGCAGGTCGGCGAGGACCGTGTCGCACAGGGCGTCCAGCGAGCTCGCCGGGCGGCCCAGGGCCTCCCGCAGCCGGTGGACACCGGTGTCGAGGTCCCGCTCGGGCGTCTCGACCAGGCCGTTGGTGTACAGGGCGAGCAGGCTGCCCTCGGGCAGGACGACCTCGGTGGACTCGTACGGCAGGCCGCCCACGCCGAGCGGGGGCGTCGCCGGGAGCCCGACGAGGTCGACGGTGCCCCTGGGGCTGACCACGGCCGGCACCGGATGCCCGGCCCCGGCGAAGCAGCAGTGCCGCGTCACCGGGTCGTAGACGGCGTAGAGGCACGTGGCCCCGACGTCGCCCGAGGCGCCCGCGGAGCCCGCCGCCGTCCGCTCGCCGTCGTCCTCCTCCGTGTTCAGACGGGCGACCAGGTCGTCGAGGTGGGTCAGCAGCTCGTCGCACGGCAGGTCGATGTCGGCCAGCGTGCGGACCGCCGTACGCAGTCGCCCCATGGTCGCCGACGCGACCAGCCCGTGGCCGACCACGTCTCCGACGACCAGCGCCACCCGCGCCCCCGAGAGGGGGATGACGTCGAACCAGTCCCCGCCGACACCGGCGTGCCCGCCCGCCGGGAGGTAGCGGGAGGCGACCTCGACGGCCGCCTGCCGGGGCAGCCGCCGGGGCAGCAGGCTGCGCTGGAGCGTGACCGCCGTGGCGCGTTCGCGGGTGTAGCGGCGGGCGTTGTCGATGCTGACCGCGGCCCGGGCGGCCAGTTCTCCGGCCAGCATCAGATCGTCCTGCTGGAAGGTCTCCTGGTTGCGGTGCCGGATGAAGAAGGCGACGCCCAGGGTGGTGCCGCGGGCGACCAGCGGGACGGCCATCACGGAGTGGATGCCGAACGCCCGGACCCGGGCGGCGCGGGCCGGGTCGCGGGCCAGCCAGGCGGTGAACGCGGTGTCGGTCACCGCGTGCAGGGTGGGCCGTCCGGTGCGCAGGCTCTCGAAGGGCATCGAGCCCGCCGGGTAGGAGTCGACCGCACCGGCCGCCACGACCGCCTCCGGGGCGCCCGGCACCACCGACTGCAGCGCGGCCCGGCGCAGCAGCAGCGGCCCGTCCGCAGGGACCGCCTGCGTGGGCGGCTCGGGTGCGTCGTCCAGCGCGGTCAGCAGATCGACGCTGGCGCAGTCGGCCAGGACCGGGACGGTCACGTCCACCAGCTCCTGGGCCGTGCGCGTCACGTCGAGCGTGCTGCCGATGCGCCGGCCGGCCTCGGCGATCAACTGGAGGCGCTTGCGCGCCCAGAACTGCTCCGTCATGTCGTGCGCGGACAGGCAGACGCCCCGGATGGTGCCCTCGTGGTCGCGCAGCGCGGACATGAAGACCGACCAGGCGTGTTCGTGGTTCTCGCCGGGCGCGCGCAGGTAGTTCTCCTCGTACTCCGGGTCGCCGGTGCGCAGGACCCGGGCCATGGCGCGTTCCGCCCGCAGGCCGGCGTCCTCGTCGACGATCTCGGACACGCGCAGGCCCCGCATCTCCTCCTCGGTCAGCGCGGTGGCGCGCTCCATGTCGGCGTTGGCCCGGCGCAGCCGGAGCCGGGTGTCGTAGATCGCCTGGGCGCAGCACGGGGACTGGGCGAAACTCCAGCTCACGAGGGATTCGTCGAGACCGGCCGGTGGCTGCCGGTCGGTCAGGGCGGAGACGATGAGCCAGGCGGGGGCGTCCGCGCCGGGCGGTCTGTGGTGGGCGAGGATCCTGACCGTCAGCTGCCTGCCGTCGCGGTGCCGGAGGGCGACGTCGCCGTTCCACCGGGGCAGCCCGGCGAGCCTGGGAAGACCGCCGCGCACCGGGATCGGCTCGGCCAGCAGATCCGCGGCGCGGCGGCCGGTCACCTGCCCGGCCGAATACCCGAGGAGCCGCTCGGCGCCCGCGTTCCAGCCGGTCACGGTGCCGTGTTCGTCGAGGGTGACACGGGCCGTGAGGGATGCGCCGACGAGGGTGTCGAGGGCTTCGGGTCCTTCTCCGAACGGCCGGGTGGCCCGGCCGGCGGTGGCGGGCTGCTCCATGATCGGTCATCTCACTCTCGGGGGGAATCATCCATAACCCCGGATTTGCACAGATATCACCTGGTTACCCCGATTACTCCGGGTCTCACCGTGACGCCGCGGCCTGGAAACGGAGCCTGCCGCCGCCCCGGCCGGGTAACCGCTCCCCCATGGGTCAGATCCTGGTGGGCACGTGTTCCTGGACCGACCGGGCACTGGTCGGCAGCGGCTGGTATCCCCCGGGCCGGCGGGACGCCGAGGGGCGGTTACGGCACTACGCCGAGAGGTTCGGGGTCGTCGAGGTCGACGCCTCGTACTACGCGCTGCCGGGCGAGCGGAACAGCCGGTTGTGGGCCGAGCGGACACCGGACGGGTTCGTGTTCGACGTGAAGGCGTTCTCGCTGCTCACCGGGCATCCCACCCGGGACGCGGTGATGCCGGACGGGCTGCGGGCCGATCACCGGGACCCGGCGGATCTCGATCGGGTGTGGGCCCGGTTCGCGGCCGGGATCGAGCCGCTGCGGGAGGCCGGGCGGCTCGGGAGCGTGCTGTTCCAGTTCCCGCCCTGGTTCCGGCCCGGCCAGCGGGCGGAGGCGTACCTCCGGGAGTGTGCCGAGCGGACCGAGGGATGGCCGCTCGCCGTCGAGTTCCGGCACCCCTCCTGGTGGGGGCCGGGGCAGACCGAGGCGACGGGTGCGCTGCTCGCCCGGCACGGCATGGCCGCGGTGGCCGTCGACATGACGCAGAGGCTCGCCTCCTCCGTACCGCCGGTCACTCCCGTGACCTCACCCCGGCTGTCCGTCGTCCGCTTCCACGGCCGCAGCACCGCGTGGGGCACCGGCAGCAAGGAGGACCGGTTCCGGCACGTGTACGGCGAGGACGAACTCGCCGAGTGGCTGCCCCGGGTGCGCCGGCTGGCCGAGCGGACCGAACAGGTGCACGTCCTGTTCAACAACTGCTGCGGCGACGCCGCGGTCCGCGCCGCCGAGACCATGACACGGCTCCTCGACGACGCCTCACCGCCGGCGCCGCGTGTGCCTAGGGCTCGACCCGCACCCGGCGTTCCACCGACACCTGGTCCACGTCCGACACCCGCACGGTCGTCTTCATCGTCCAGTTCCCGGCGAGCGGCAGGTTGACCGCGTTGGTGCTCCAGTAGCCGCCCCGGTCGACGAGTTCGGCGTCGATCGGGCCGACCTCGCGGGAGGGCAGGGTGAAGGTGATGCGGACCTCGGGGACCGCCACCAGGCCCCTGTCGGAGCCGTAGACGATGGCCTGGACGCCGTTGTCGCCGACACGGGCCGGATCCAGGGTGATCTGCACCTTGCCGCTTCCGGTCACGGATCCCGTGCCGGTGTCGAAGGGCACCGTGATCTCGGTCGTGGGCGGCAGCGCGCCCGCCGGGGCCTGCTGGGCCGCCTCGGCCTGGGCCCGGCTCGGAAGGGTGCCCGTGAGCACGGTCGTGATCATCAGCACCACGGCGGCGACGGCCACTTCGACGAGGACGGAGCGGCGCAGGCGGCGCCGGACGCCCGGGTCCCCGGCCCCCGGCTGCACCGGGCCGTCGGGCGACTCCGGCTCCTCTGGCGTCGTCCCGGCGTCCCGTGTCCCGGATTCCGCGGACGCCTCGTGGACTTGCCCCGCACGCGCGCCGACCGGCTGCGGCACCGGCGCCGGTACGGCCGCCCGGGCCGGAGCCACCGGAACCGCGATCCGTGCCGTCCAGCGCCGCGAGTACCCGGCGACCAGCAACAGCACGGCCACGGCGGCCAGTTTGGCGAGCAGCAGACGGCCGTACGACGTGCCGGTCAGCGCGGGGAGGGAGCCGAGGCCGCGCCAGGACTGGTAGAGGCCCGTGACGGCCAGGACGGTCACCGAGGCGAAGGCGATCTGCGAGAAGCGGGGCACGACCTCCACCAGGTCGTCGCCGGAGGAGCGGCGCAGGGTCAGCAGCAGCGCCACCAGGCCGCCGAGCCAGACGCCGGTCGCCAGCAGGTGCACCACGGACGACGTCATCGCCGCCGGGACCTGGATCCCGGCTGAGGCGTGCTCGGCCGCCGCCCAGGTCAGGGCCAGGGCCGCGGCCAGGGCCGTGCCGGTCGCCAGGGCGACGGGCCGCTTCCCCGTGTCACGGGACCTGGACAGCCATATCAGGAAGGCGGCGGTCAGCAGGAGGACGAGCAGCCGGGCGAGCAGGGCCAGGCCCGGGCGGCTGGTCAGGGTGCGGCCGAGGGCGGTGGTGTCGAAGGCCGTGGCGGGGCCGGTGCCCGCCTCGTAGGGGGCGCGCAGCAGGAGCAGGACGGCCGTCGAGCACAGCAGCGTCCACCAGGCGGCCACCAGCGGCCGGCGCAGCGGGGAGGTGTGCGCGGGCCGGCACAGCAGCGCGAACGCGGCCGTGCCGACGAGCAGCGCGGCGGCGAGGTAGGCCAGGTAGCGGGCGGCGTCGTAGAGGCCGCGGGTGAGCGGGTCCTCGGTCGGGCCCGTGTCGACCTGGGCGGTGGTCGCGGACCGTTTCCCCACGGAGAAGCTGAAGGCGCCGGAGACGGGGTGGCTGTCGGCGGAGACGACCCGCCAGGCCACGGTGTACGTGCCCTCGGCGAGCTTGCCGGGCAGGCCGATCCGGGCCGTGTCGGAGCGGCCGTCGGCGTGCGTGGCCTCGCCGGTGTGGACCCGGCGCTGGTCGGGGCCGAACACCCGGAAGGAGTCGTCGAGCAGGCCGACGGACTCGGTGAAGGTCAGGGTGACGTGGCGGGGGGCCTGCCGGACGAGGGATCCGTCGCCGGGGTCGGTACTGCGCAGGGCGGCGTGGGCGGAGGCGGGGGCTGCTCCGGCGAGGAGCAGGACCAGCACGGTGCCCAGCAGCACCAGGGCTTGGAATCGCCGGGGGTGTCCTGCATTGCGATCCTCGTTCCGCCGTAGGTCCACGTGGTTCTCCGGGGTCGGGCTGGACGGCTCCGGGTTATGTACGGGCGGGATCGGTGTAGCGCTCAACGGGATGGGGCCAAGAGGAGGGCCGGGACAGCCGGGCGATCCTGGCCGCCTGCGCCGGATAGCGTGCGGTCAGCTCCGCCGCGTCTCCGTGTTCGTAGCCCGCGAAGGTGAAGCCCGGGGCCATCGTGCAGCCGAACAGGGTCCAGGAGCCGCCCGCCGCCACCCTGCCGCCCATCCAGGTGCCCGCCGGGACGGTGAACTGGACGTGCTGGCCGTGCAGGACGTCCGGCCCGAGCACCGCCGTTCGCGCGGTGCCGTCCGGGGCGAGCAGGAGGAGCTCCAGCGGATCACCCCGGTAGAAGTGCCAGATCTCGTCCGTGGGCAGGCGGTGGAGGGCGGAGAAGTCGTCCGCTGTCAGCAGCGCGACGATCGCCGTGCCCTCCGGCCTGCCGTCGGGGCGTTCGGGCCCGGCCCAGGTCTGGCGGAACAGGCCGCCCTCGTCCGGGATCGGCTCCAGGCCGTAGTGGGCGATGAGGTCCTCGGGGGTCACCCGGGGAACATTAGCTCCCGGTCGAGGAAGGCGAGCTGGGCTTTCTTCTCCGGCAGGTACACGTCCGGGAGATCGATCTCCGGCAGGACCACCACCGGGCCCGGAGCGAAGCCGAGTCCGAGGAACCGGGCGATGGCCTTCTCGTTGCGCACGTCCGGGTCGACCACCACCCGCCGGCGGTCCAGGCCGAGCAGGACGTACGCGGCGACGACGGCCACCAGCCGGGCGGTCCAGCCGGATTGCCCGCCGCCCGGACCGGCCGGGGCGAGCAGCAGGTGGACGCCGATGTCGCCGGGGCGGACGTCGTAGCACTCGCTGACCCGGTCGGCCTCCGGCTCGTAGGTCTGCAGGAGTGCGACCGGCTCGCCGTCCCGGACGACCAGGTGAGCGTGGTGGGTGTCGAGCGTGGCCATGTGGGCGTAGACCGCGGCGATCTGTGGTTCGGTCAGCTCGGTCATGCCCCAGAAGACGGCCCGCTCCTCACCGGCCCAGCGGTGGATCACGGCGGCGTCGGCCGGGGGGTCCAGCGGCAGGACGCGGACGGTGCCGAAGCCGTCGACCACCTGCTCGTGGACGGGCGTGCGGGAGGCGTACGGGTCAGACATCGCGTTCCTTCTTCAGCCGGGTCCAGTCGGTGACGACCGGGACGAGATCTCCCGCCAGCCACAGGGGGAGCTGGTCGCGGTGGTGGGGCGAGCCCGGGACGCCCGAGGCGCCGAGCGGGACGACCCAGCGGCTGTCCTCGCGCCGGGCCAGGTCCCAGACGTACCGGGCGGCCGGGCCCCGGGCGGCGCGGTCGGTGAGGCCCGGCACGCCCGAGGTGCACAGCACGCAGTCATGGTCACCGGACAGCCCCGGTTCGTCGTACGGCTGTTCCGGTTCCAGCGCCCGCCAGGGGGCGAGGCGGTGGGTGTCGCCCCAGACACCGGCCGGCGGGCGCAGGGCCACTTCCTCGATCGCCGCGCGGACGGCCGCCGGGCGGTCGATGCCGAACAGTTCCCCGGCCCGCAGCAGGTGTTCGAGGGCGAAGCCGACCCGGGGGACGAGGGCCAGCCAGGGCTGGAACACCTCCGGGTACACCGGGGGTGTGGTGAGCGCGGCGAGCGCCGGGTGCGCCGCGAGCCGCCGGACGACCGCTCCGCGCACGGCCGCGTAGAGGGCCGCGTCGGCGCTGCCGGCGTCCATGCGGCGGTCCCAGCCGAGGAGGCGGTCCCGGAGGGCGGCGGCCTCGGGGGTGAGGCCGTCGAGGGCGGCGAGACGGTCCAGGAGGGGGGACGCGGAGGCCAGGTGGGTGTCCGTGTGGATCGCGGGCATGCCGGCGGCGGACCAGCGCTCCTTGCCCGCGAGCAGCGCGGTGATGCGGTCGGCGCGGTGCGGCGGTGCGAACTCGACGCCGAGGGGCGCGGCCGGGCCGCGCTGGTTGGCCATGACGGCGACGCCGTCGGTGAGCCCGGCGCGCGGTGTCGCGTGCCAGCCCCGCCACTCGTGGCCGGGCTCCCACGCGGGCACCACCCGCAGGGAGTTGGTCCCGGCGCGCAGCGGCACCCGCCCGGCCACGCGGTGCAGGACGCCGCCCTCGGTGTCGGCGGCCTGGACGACGTTGACCGGCTCGGCCCAGCGGTCGAAGGCACCGTCCACGTCGGCGACCCGGCGGGCCCGCAGCAGCGGCAGCAGGGCGGCGAAGCCGAGGTCGCCGGTGACGCGGGGCGGGTAGCGCAGACTGATCGCCACCGGCGCGCCGGAGGGGTCCGACGAGTCGGACGGGTCGCCGTCGAGCCCTTCGGGGCCGCCGATGATCACCGGCCCGCGGCCGGTCTCGATCACCTCCACCTCGACCGGGTCATCGCCCGCCACCTCGACGGTCTCCGTGTGCCGGGCCGCCCGCCGCCAGACCCCGTCCGGGTCGAGGGCCTCCACCCCGGCGCCGGTGCGCCGCAGCCGCTCGCGGTAGAGGTCCTGGTAGTCGGACATGGCGTTGGTGATGGCCCAGGCGACCGTGCCGGTGTGCCCGAAGTGGGCGATGCCCGGGACGCCGGGCACGGCCAGGCCCACGACGTCGAACTCCGGGCAGGACAGGTGGATCTGCTGGTAGACGCCCGGGTCCTCGATCCAGCGGTGCGGGTCGCCGGCGATGACCGCCTGCCCGGTGACGGTCCGCTCGCCGGAGACCAGCCAGCCGTTGCTGCCGGAGGTGCCGGGGCCGTCGGCGGCGAAGAGGCCGATGGCGTCCGCGCCCAGGTGGGCGGCGACCTGCTCGCGCCAGAGCTTGGCCGGGAACCCGGCGAAGAGGATGTGGGTGGCGAGCCAGACGGCGAGGGGGGTCCAGGGTTCCCAGCGGCCGGGGGTGAGGCCGGTGCGGGCGAACTCGGGTGCGGGGCTGCCTGCCAGGCCCTCGTTGACCCCGTCGACGTACGCGCGCACCCACCGCGCCGTCTCGGGGTCCCGTCTGACCAGGTCCGCGAAGCAGCGTCTGGCGGTGTCGTCGAGCCGGGCCCGTCTCGCGAACCGGTCCCAGGCCAGGGCGCTCCCGCCGAGGAAGGACGCCGAGGTGCCCTGCGCCCGGTGGCGCTCGGTCTCCAGCTGCCAGGCCCGGTCGCTCGCGGTGACGAGGCCCTGGGCGCGGGCGAGTTCGGCCACGCTGCCCGCGCGCAGATGCGGGATGCCCCAGGCATCACGGTAGATCTCGGTCGCCACGCTGGGTCTCCCCTTTTCTTTGGGTGAGTCTTCTTTGGGGTGGGTTTTCTTTAGGTTAGCCTTGCCTAAGTCACAGCTGTGGCCGGAATCGTACGCGAAGGGGCGGAAAAGCGATGGGGCAGGGGCGGGGTTGGGAGGGCGCGGTCCTCAGACTGCTGCGCGGCAAGGACTTCGAGTTCACGGTCACGGACGTGGAGGACGTCACCCCGGACTACCGGCGGCTGCGCTTCACCGACGGTGGTCTGCTGGCCGCGACCGGGGTCCACCCCACCATGTGGGTACGGCTGTGGTTCGACAACGCGGGCAAGCCGCACCAGCGGGCCTACACCCTGGTCGACCCGGACGCCGAGGCCGGCACCTTCCACCTGGAGTTCGCCCTGCACGAGGGGTGCGCCAGTGACTGGGCCAGGGCGGCGAAGCCGGGCGACACCATCGAGGCGACCGTCCAGGGCACCGGCTTCGAGCACCCGAGCCCCGCGCCCTCGCACGTCTTCGCCATCGGCGACCCGGCCTCGCTCCCGGCCATCAACTCCCTCCTGGACGCCCTGGGCTCCGCCCCGGCCACCGTCTGGTTCGAGGGCGGCGACGACGACCTGCCGTTCCGCACCGACCCGGACCGGCACGAGCTGCGCAAGGTGCCGCGCCAGGACTCCGGCGCGCATCTCGTGGACCGGGTGAAGTCGGACCTGCCCGGCCTGCTCCGGGACACCGCCGACCCGTACGTCTGGATCGCCTGCGACACGGCGACGACCCGGGCCCTCGGGGCGTACGTCCGCAAGGAACTGGGCCTGCCCAAGCAGCGGGTGCACGCGCTGGGGTACTGGCGGGCGACCTGAGCGGCGGCCGGGCCCGCCCCGGGGGATGATCGGGGCATGGACGTCACACTTCACCTCGCCCAGGACCCCGAGGCCGACGCGCTGCTCGGCCGCAGTCCGCTCGCCGCGCTGGTCGGCATGCTGCTGGACCAGCAGGTACCGATGGAGTGGGCGTTCAAGGGCCCGGCGACGATCGCCCAGCGGCTCGGCGGCGACGACCTGGACGCGCACGAGATCGCCGCGCACGAGCCGGAGGCCTTCGCCGCGCTGCTGTCCCAAAAGCCGGCGGTGCACCGCTACCCGGGCTCCATGGCCAAGCGGATCCAGCAGCTGTGCCAGTACCTCGTCGAGCACTACGACGGCGACGCCGAGGCCGTCTGGAAGGACGCCGGCACCGGCAAGGAACTGCTGAAGCGGCTCGCGGAACTGCCCGGCTTCGGCAAACAGAAGGCCCAGATCTTCCTCGCCCTCCTCGGCAAGCAGCTCGGGGTACGGCCCACGGGCTGGCGGGAGGCGGCGGGCTCCTACGGCGAGCCGGACTCGTTCCGCTCGGTCGCCGACATCACCGGACCCGAGTCGCTGGTCAAGGTACGGGCCCACAAGCAGGAGATGAAAGCAGCGGCCAAGGCGTCGAAGGCCACCGGAAAGTAACCCACCACCCGCGCCTCCGGCGGCAGGACGAGAACACCGTTCAGCCGGCCCGCACGTGACCCGCGACCGACGCGGGAGATCTGTACCGTCGGCCTGAGGGCTGGCGGCGCCTCCCCGGCTGTCCCAGGCCCGCCGCGGGCAGCGGGCAGCCTGCCCCGCCGGTGCCCCCCACGCTCGGGCCGTCAGTCGGCTGGCCCGGCTCAGGTGGCGGCTCCTCGCGGTGCGATCCCAGCATGAACCATGAGCGAGCCCCCTGTCGGCTCCCCCTGGGGCCCGGAGCACAACGCCTCCGACATACGCCCCGCGCCCTCGGCCCCGCGCCGCGGGGAAGCGGCATCACCCGGACCCCGGCCGCGTTCCGGCCCGGCACGGGCCGAGCGAGCGGATCTCGCGGTCGGCGGGTTGAGCGGCGCGGACGGCGGGGGGAATGACGTCCCGTGACCCCCGGACCGCAGCCGGAACCCCGCGGCCCCCGCCGGCACATGTGGCTGCGGGTGCTCGTCCTGCTGCTCGCCCTGCTCGTGCCGGGCGCCCACGCCGAGGCCCTCACGGGGCCGACGGCCACCGTCCCCGGGGAGAGCACCCCCGTCGAGTGCGACCTCTTCGACACCGCCCTGCGCCCGCCGGCCCGGGGAGTCCGCCGCACCGCCGCTCCGCCGGCCCCCGCCCCGCTGCCCGAGCCCGCGTACACCGCACGGCGCCCCGTGCCCGTGCCGGCGCACCCGGTGTACGACCCTCGTCCCCTGCGTTCCGAGGTCCTGCGCTGCTGACAGGACCGGCCCGACACCGGTCCGTCCGTCCCGCACGGAACCAGAACGACGAAGAACGACGAGGAACCAGCCATGCTTCAGGACCCGTACGCGGTCATGCGCGCCCTCCTGCGCGCGGAAGCCGCCCGCAGCGCCCCCAAGTCCCCCTCCCGGCCGGACACCCGGAAGCCGCCGCAGCCCCTGGACGGGCAGAGGCGGGGACAGGGACGAGATCGCGGCTGACCCGGCCCGCGCGGCGGAGGCACCCACGCCTCCGCCGTCCCCATCGCCTGCGCCGCCCCTACCGCCTGCTGCGCCGCCCCGAACGCCGTGCCGTGCCGAACAGCGACCGCGTGATCTCCCGCCCGATCTGCGTCCCCACCGACCGGGCCAGCGACCTGAAGACGCCGCTCTCGGCCACCCGCTCCGCCATGGACGGCTGTTCCTCCGCCCGCCCACCCCGTCCGGAGACGGCATCCCGCATCTCGTCGGGCCCCTTCGCACCACGCCCCCGCTCCAGCCGCTCGTACGCCGACTCCCGGTCCACGGCCCGCGCGTACCGCTCGTGCAGCGGCGACTGCGCCACCGCCCGCTCCAGGGCCTCCTGCCCGAGCGGCCCCATCAGTGACTCGGGCGCGCGCAGCCGGGTCGCGGCGACCGGGGTCGGCGCGCCCTTCTCGCTCAGCACCGTCACCACCGCCTCGCCCGTCCCGAGGCCGGTCAGCACCTCTTCGAGGTCGTAGGGCGACTTCGGGAAGGTCTTCACCGTGGCGCTGAGGGCCTTCTGATCGTCGGGCGTGAAGGCGCGCAGCGCGTGCTGGACGCGGTTGCCGAGCTGGGCGAGGACATCGGCGGGTACGTCCTCGGGGGTCTGCGTCACGAAGAAGACCCCGACCCCTTTCGAGCGAATCAGGCGCACGGTCTGCGTGATCGACTCCAGGAACGCCTCGGAGGCGTCGTCGAAGAGCAGGTGCGCCTCGTCAAGGAAGAACACCAGGCGCGGCTTGTCGACGTCGCCCAGCTCGGGCAGGTCGTGGAAGAGATCGGCCAGCAGCCACATCAGGAAGGTCGAGAACAGCTGCGGCCGCTCCTGCACGGCGCTCAGCTCCAGGACGGAGACCACGCCCCGCCCGTCCTCCGCCGTACGCAGCAGCTCACCCGTGTCGAACTCCGGCTCGCCGAAGAAGCCGGACGCGCCCTGCGCCTCGAAGGCGGTGAGGGACCGCAGGATCACCCCGGCCGTGGCCGCCGGCAGACCACCGACCCTCCTCAGCTCCGGCTTGCCCTCGTCCGAGGTCAGGAAGGTCACGACCGCCCTGAGGTCCTTGAGGTCGATCAGCTCCAGACCCTTGCTGTCGGCGTAGTGGAAGATCAGCGCGAGGGACTGCTCCTGCGTGCGGTTCAGCCGCAGCACCTTGGACAGCAGCACCGGGCCGAATCCGGTGACCGTGGCCCGGACGGGGATGCCGCGCCCGATGCCGCCCAGGGCGTAGTACTCGGCGGGGAAGCCGGTCGCCGTCCAGCGCTGGTGGACATCCACGGCCCGCCCCTCGACCCGCGCGTCCGGGCGGCCCGGCGCGGCGATCCCGGACAGGTCTCCCTTGATGTCGGCGAGGAAGACCGGCACGCCCTGGGCGGACAGCTGCTCGGCGATCAGCTGGAGCGTCTTGGTCTTGCCGGTGCCGGTCGCTCCGGCGACCAGCCCATGGCGGTTGAGCATCGCCAGCGGCACCCGGACCTGCGCGTCCGGCAGGCACTGCCCGTCCCACAGCAGGGCGCCCAGCTGGAGGGCCGGACCGGAGAAGGCGTAGCCGGCGGCGATCCGCAGGGCCTCCCGGGGAAGGGCGGCGGCGCGCGCGGAAACCTCCGGGGCGGAGGCCGACGGCATGGTCTCGCGGTCCGGCATATTCACGCCCCTGTTCCCGGTTCGTACCGCCTTGCGGGGTTTTTTTCAGCGTCGCACTAGGGCGCCAAGGCTGCGCCCGGAAGGTCTTGACCGGTAGGCTTTCCGTGTGATCTTCAAGCGCATCGGAAACGGCCGGCCGTACCCCGACCACGGCCGGGAAAGCACCCGGCAGTGGGCGGACGTCGCGCCGCGCCCGGTCCGCCTCGATCAGCTCGTGACGACCAAGGGTCAGCTCGATCTGGAAACACTGCTCGCCGAGGACTCCACGTTCTACGGCGACCTCTTCGCGCACGTCGTGAAGTGGCAGGGCGACCTGTACCTGGAGGACGGTCTGCACCGCGCGGTGCGGGCGGCACTCCAGCAGCGCCAGGTGCTGCACGCGCGCGTGCTCGAACTCGACTGATCCCCGCCGGTCGCGGGTTGGCCCTTTCGGGTTCCGCTGGGCGACGTCGAATGATCATCTAGTAGGCATCGTCGCCCGGGCGCACTACGCTGCGCTCATGAGCATGCTGACTCCCCCCGGCATGGGCGGCAAGTACCGCATCAAGGGCAACAAGTACCCCCGGATGCGCCGGCCCCGGCGGCACGGCAGGCTCGCCCTCCTGACCGTCGCGTCCGTCGTCGTCCTCGGCATGGGCGGCTGGGGCACGCTGCAGCTCATCGACGTCTTCACCGGCGGCGGCAGAGAGGCTTCGGCGGCCGGTGACGGGACGGACTGCGACGTCACGACCAAGGCGAGCCCCTCGCCCAGCGCCAAGCCCCTGCCGCAGCCGCGCACGATCACCGTCAACGTGCTCAACGCCACCACCCGCGCCGGCCTGGCGAAGAAGACCGCCGACGAGCTGAAGAAGCGCGGCTTCAAGATCGGCGACGTGGGCAACGCGACCAAGCAGTACGACAAGAAGGTCAAGGGCACCGGTCTGCTGCTCGGCCCCGCCGCCGCGCTCGACACCGCACTGCCCGTGCTCGGCACCCAGCTCCCGGGCGCCGAACGGCGTACCGATGCGGCCCGCGAGGGCGCCGCCGTCGACCTCGTCATCGGGGACGGCTTCAAGGAGCTGGCGAAAAAGCCGGACGCCGACCGGGCACTGGCCGGGCTGGCCACGCCCGAGCCGGCGCCCACGACGAAGAAGGGCTGCTGAGAGGCCCGTCCGGCCTACTCGGCGGCCCCGTACATCCGGTCCCCCGCGTCACCGAGGCCCGGGACGATGTAGCCGTGCTCGTTCAGGTGCTCGTCGACCGAGGCGGTCACGACCGTCACCGGCGTGCCCGCCAGCTCGCGCTCCATGATCTCGACGCCCTCGGGGGCGGCCAGCAGCACCACGGCGGTCACGTCGTCGGCGCCGCGCCGGATCAGCTCCTGGATCGCCGCGACCAGCGTGCCGCCGGTGGCGAGCATCGGGTCGAGCACGTACACCTGACGCCCCGACAGGTCCTCCGGCATCCGCGTCGCGTACGTGGAGGCCTGCAGCGTCTCCTCGTTGCGGATCATGCCGAGGAAACCCACCTCGGCGGTCGGCAGCAGCCGGACCATGCCGTCCAGCATGCCGAGCCCGGCCCGCAGGATCGGCACCACCAGCGGCCGCGGGTGGGACAGCTTGACGCCCGTGGTCCGCGCGACCGGCGTCTGGATGTCGACCTGTTCGGTGCGCACGTCACGCGTGGCCTCGTAGGCGAGCAGGGTGACCAGTTCGTCGGCGAGACGGCGGAAGGTCGCGGAGTCGGTGCGCTGGTCGCGCAGCGTGGTGAGCTTGTGGGCGACCAGAGGGTGGTCGACGACGTGGAGACGCATGTCCACAACATTAACCGGGCGGGGTGTCCCGGACCGCACGGCAAGCCCGCCGTCCGGCCGTCACCCGGTCACTGGCGTCAAACGGCCCGTCCGGGGGAAAGCGGAAAGGACGGACTGGGGGTGGTGAACCTGATGCCCGACCGGAAATTCCGAGACGATCCGTCGCCGCGCACGCGGCCGGGGGCGGGCCCGGAGCCCGACCTGACGAACGGGACCGACGAGTCCGACGCCGAGCGCCGCCGGCGTCGCGCCCGGTTCCTGCGCGATCTGGCCGAGGCCCGGGAGCTGCGCGACCGCGTCCAGCCGCGCCGCGCCAAGACGGCCCGGCTGCGGCACGCCATGCGCATGCGCACCTTCCGCTGGTAGGAAACGGGTGGGAAAACCCCCGGCAAAGATCACGAACCGCGCGGACGTTGTCGCGAGTGACCGTGCGTGCGGCGGGGCAAAGCCGCGTACGATCCGCAGGTGGCGGCAACGTGCGTGCGAGCGGAACTGCGGGACACAGGGAGCCGAAGACGTCCCCTGAACGCTGTGTTTCTGCCACGATTCCGAGTGGGTGGGGCTCGGACGAGCACTCCCCGCCCGTAACCTCCGCCGGGGGGACCCCCAACCGGCACGCCTAAGACCAGTGGGAGAGTCACGGTGTACTTCGCCGCACTGCTCGCGCGCACCGAAGACGGGTGGGAAGCGAGCGACACAGAGCTCGACGATGTGGAGACCCTGTCGGATCTGGCCGACCTGGCCCGTGAAGCCTCCCCCGACGAGGACACGGTGCTCGTGCTCATCGAGCAGGAGGACGCCTGGTTCGGCGTCGTCCGCGTGGACGGCGAGGAGGACCCTCGCATCTACGTCTCGGACGCCGCCGCCGCTGCCCGCAGCAGCTACGGCGAGATCCTGCTCACCGACGAGCTGCTGGGCCGCGATCCGGACGACGGGGACGTCCTCGACGCCCTCGACCTCGACGGCACCGAGGACGGTGAGTCCGACGAGGACGACGATGACGCCGAGGACGGCGCCGCGGCGGCCGGCTCCGCCGAGTCCGTGCCGCACGGCCCGGTCGGCGACGCCCTGATCCTGGACGACCTCGGCGTGAGCGAGAAGGAACTGCGCCTGATGTCGACGGACGCCGTCACCGAGATCGCCGAAGTCCTGGGCGCCTCGGAGACCCTGGAGACCGTCCGCTGACCGGTCGTGGCACCGCGGGGCCGCCGGATCCGGTCCGCGACCCCTGGCGGCCCGCGATGCGACTCGCCCTGGACGAGGCCGCCGGCGCCGTCCGGGGCGGGGATGTCCCCGTCGGCGCCGTCGTCCTGGCCCCGGACGGCGCGACCGTGCTCGCGGCCGGGCACAACGAACGCGAGGCCGGCGGCGATCCGACGGCCCACGCGGAGCTCCTCGCCCTGCGGCGGGCCGCGGCCGCCCTCGGCGCGTGGCGGCTCGCCGGCTGCACCCTCGTGGTGACGCTGGAGCCCTGCACGATGTGCGCGGGCGCGATCCAGCAGTCCCGCGTCGACCGGCTCGTCTACGGCGCCCGCGACGAGAAGGCCGGCGCGGCCGGCTCGCTCTGGGACCTCGTCCGCGACCGGCGGCTCAACCACCGGCCCGAGGTGATCGAGGGCGTGCTCGCCGAGGAGTGCGCCGGGCTGCTCACGGCGTTCTTCCGGGACCGCTGAATACCGATTTCAAAGCACGCGGCTCCTTGCTGTAAGGTCTCCCTCGGTAGCGTGTCCGAGCGGCCGAAGGAGCTCGCCTCGAAAGCGAGTGTGGCGCAAGTCACCGAGGGTTCAAATCCCTCCGCTACCGCTTGAGAAGGGCCCCGTCGTCAGACGGGGCCCTTCGTGCGATCAGCCTCTTCGTGTGATCGGCCCTTCGTGCGATCATGTGCGCTGCACGGGACATGAGTGACAGGGGAGGCCGCAATGGCGGTGAACGCGAAGAAGGTCGCCGTCTACGCCGTCGTGGTCTTCGCGACGTACGTGATCATCACGGACCCGGCCAAGGCGGCCGACTACGTCCAGATAGGCTTCCAGGGCATTTCGGACGCCGCCAAGGCCCTCGGCGACTTCGCCACCTGGGTCGCCAACGGAGGAAAGTGATGATCCGCCACCTGGTCCTCTTCAAGCTCGACGAGGGCGTCGAGCGCGACGACCCGCGGGTCGTGAAGGGCGTCGAGGCCTTCCGCGCGCTGGAGGGCACGATCCCCGAGATCCGCTTCTGGGAGCTCGGCTGGAACGTCAGCGACCGCCCCATCGCGTACGACTTCGCCATCAACTCCGCCTTCGACGACGCGGACGCGCTGCGACGGTACGTGGAGCACCCGGACCACCAGGCGGGTGTCGCGCTGTGGCGGGAGTTCGCCACGTGGGTGATCGCGGACTACGACTTCTGACTCCCGGCCGGTCCGGTCGGTTCGCCCCCTGTCAGTGCGACAGGGGGCTTCTGTGTGACGTGAGTTCATTTATGCGCCATTCATCACTCAACACGTAGTTATGGGGTGCTTGCACACAGTGCACATGTCTTGTGATGCTATGACCGCTTTTGATGGAAGAGTTGAACGATGAGTTGACGATGACGAGGTGGAATTGACCGTGCTGGCCAGTACCGCGCCTCAGGCACCCACCTCGGAAACCCCGGACACCGCGGAAGCCACCCCGCCCGCTCCCCAGCGAAGCCGTGGGGCCGACACCCGCGCTCTCACCCAGGTCCTCTTCGCGCAGCTCAAGGAGCTCCAGCCGGGCACCCCGGAGCACGACCGCGTACGCGGGGCGCTCATCGAGGCCAACCTCCCGCTCGTGCGCTACGCGGCCGCCCGGTTCCGCTCCCGCAACGAGCCGATGGAGGACGTCGTCCAGGTCGGCACCATCGGGCTCATCAACGCCATCGACCGCTTCGACCCGGACCGGGGCGTGCAGTTCCCGACCTTCGCGATGCCGACGGTCGTCGGCGAGATCAAGCGGTACTTCCGCGACAACGTCCGCACGGTCCATGTGCCGCGCCGGCTGCACGAGCTGTGGGTGCAGGTCAACAGCGCGACGGAGGACCTGACGACCTCCTTCGGGCGCACCCCGACGACCTCGGAGATCGCCGCGCGGCTGCGCATCACGGAGGACGAGGTGCTGTCCTGCATCGAGGCCGGGCGCTCGTACCACGCGACCTCCCTGGAGGCGGCGCAGGAGGGCGACGGGCTGCCGGGGCTGCTGGACCGGCTCGGCTACGAGGATCCCGCGCTGGACGGCGTGGAGCACCGGGATCTCGTACGGCACCTGCTCGTTCAGCTGCCCGAGCGGGAACAGCGGATCCTGCTGCTGCGGTACTACAGCAATCTCACGCAGTCCCAGATCTCCGCGGAGCTCGGCGTCTCGCAGATGCATGTGTCGCGGCTACTGGCGCGTAGCTTCCAGAGATTGCGGTCTGCGAACCGTATCGACGCGTAACCGCAAACACGAGCGACAGGTCACCGCGAGGAGGGAATCGCTCATCAGGGCGGTTGCCGACAGGCGAGAGCCGAAAAGCCGTCAGACCCCTTGTTTGCAGGGCGTATTCGCGTCTCAGATGTCGACATGTCACTACAGCGTGTTGCCGACATGTGACATTCTGCGGGAAGCGCGTTTGCCAGAGCTCCGGCTCCGGTATTCAGGTGAAGGCTGCGTCCCTCAGACGGGGGCGTTCGCCGCGACCGTCCCGCGACCCAAAGGGGGTGGCATGTCCGCAGAACAGGGCAGCTCGAAGGTGCTCACGCTCGCGGAGAGCGAGACAGCTCCCCATGCTCTCGACTCACTCGGCCCCATCGATGACGTACCGGCCCTCCCGGCCGAGCCCGTCCCGGTCCTTCCGGCTGCGGGCGCCATCGACACCCGCACCCTGTCCCGCTCCCTGTTCCTGCGGCTGGCCGCGCTCGACGAGGACAGCCCCGAGCGTGCGTACGTCCGCGACACGCTCATCGAGCTCAACCTCCCGCTGGTGCGGTACGCCGCCGCGCGGTTCCGGTCACGGAACGAGCCGATGGAGGACATCGTCCAGGTCGGCACGATCGGGCTGATCAAGGCGATCGACCGGTTCGACTGCGAACGGGGCGTGGAGTTCCCGACGTTCGCGATGCCGACGGTGGTCGGGGAGATCAAGCGCTTCTTCCGCGACACCTCGTGGTCGGTGCGGGTGCCGCGCAGACTGCAGGAGCTGCGGCTCGCGCTGACCAAGGCCAGTGACGAGCTCTCGCAGAAGCTGGACCGGTCGCCGACGGTCACCGAACTGGCCGCTGTGCTCGGAGTGTCCGAGGAGGACGTCGTCGACGGGTTGGCGGTGGGGAACGCCTACACGGCGTCCTCGCTGGACTCGCCGGCGCCGGAGGACGACGGCGGCGAGGGGTCGCTGGCGGACCGGCTGGGGTACGAGGACACCGCGCTGGAGGGCGTGGAGTACCGGGAGTCCCTGAAGCCGCTGCTGGCGAAGCTGCCGCCCCGTGAGCGGCGGATCATCATGCTGCGGTTCTTCGCGAACATGACGCAGTCGCAGATCGGCGAGGAGGTCGGCATCTCGCAGATGCACGTCTCCCGGCTGCTGACCCGGACGCTGGCGCAGCTCCGGGAAGGCCTGATCTCGGACTGACGGACGGCTACGCCGCAGTGCGGCTGGGCGGGGGCTCGTGCCGCGCCCAGCCGCGGGTGGTGGTCGGGGCCGCGCCGGGGGGTGTCCGTCCTCGGAACGGCGCGATGGAGCCACTTACCGACCGACTCCCCGTTGACGCGCCAACCGCTGCGGGCGGACTCCCCCGACACGTCCCCTTGCATACGACGGCGGGTGCGGGCGCGCTCTGCCCCAGCTGCGGGCAATCGTGCCGCTGGGCGTGGGGGCCCCTGCCCGAGCGAAGCCGAGAGCTTGCAGAACCAGATGCCGGTCAGAGACCGCCGTAGGAATTACGCCAGCGCCAGCCAGGCCACCGCCGCGATGACCGCCACGGCGACCACGACGCCGAGGATGAGACCGATGCGCGGCCCGCCGCTGGACGAGGCCGCCGCCTGACGGCCCTGCGGGGCCTCGTCGACGAACGCGCGGAACATCTGGGTGCTGCCGGCGGGGTCGTGATTGCCCTGCGGGGCCTGGTTGTTAGCCATGGCCCGAGACCCTAGCGAAAACGCCGGGGCTCCCCAAGTGGGGGTTGGGATTCCGTTTGGTCCCGACCGACCCGTACCGCCAGGCTCGTCAGCAGCACGTTTACTCCCGCAATACTTGCCTTTGCCAACTTTTTATTCCGCACCGCCCTCTTTTATTTGCCTGCAGCAACCAACAGCTCTTACGGTTGCCCTAAGCAACGAAAGCGGGAGGTGTCATGGCCGAACAGGCGCAGTACGAAGAGCTGGTCCGCCAGTTCAGCGCCTTCGGCGCCGTGAAGCGGGAGCTCGGCCGGATCATGCCCGCCGAGTGCCCCGGCGGGTCGGCGGCCGTCCTGACGCTGCTGGGACGCCACGGCGACATGCGCATGAGCAAGCTCGCCGAGCTGCTGGCGGTGGACATGTCGGTCACCAGCCGCCACGTCGCGCACGTCGTGGCCCGGGGCTGGATCGAGCGCTCCCCCGACCCGGCGGACAAACGCTCACGCATCCTGCGCCTCACCCCCGCCGGCCACACACAGCTCGACGAGCTGTCCCGGCGGACCACCGAGGTCCTCGCCGAACGCCTGAGCGACTGGACCGACGAGGACGTCAGCCGGCTCACCAGCCTCATGGCGCGGCTGAGGGAGAGCTTCGCCTGCCGGCCCGGGGCCCGGGCCGCACCGGCCGCTTTCGACCGGACCACCCGTACACCCGCAAGCACGTAAGAGAAGGAAGCCCATGGCAACGACCACACCAGCCGGTGTGCGGGCTCATGCCAAGCACGGGGGAGGCTCCCACGGCTCCTCCGGCGACGGCGCTCCGATGACGCACCGGCAGATCATGGAGGCCCTCACCGGCCTCCTGCTCGGCATGTTCGTCGCGATCCTGTCGTCGACGATCGTCTCCAACGCCCTGCCCCGGATCATCAGCGACCTCGGCGGCGGCCAGAGCGCCTACACCTGGGTCGTGACCGCGTCCCTGCTGACGATGACCGCGTCCACCCCGCTGTGGGGCAAGCTCGCCGACCTGTTCTCCAAGAAGCTGCTGATCCAGTTCGCACTGGTCGTCTTCGTGCTGGGATCGGCGGCGGCCGGCATGTCCCAGAACCCGGGCATGCTGATCACCTTCCGCGCGGTCCAGGGCATCGGCATGGGCGGTCTGTCCGCGCTGGCCCAGATCATCATGGCGGCGATGATCTCGCCGCGTGAGCGAGGCCGCTACAACGGCTACCTCGGCGCCACCTTCGCCACCGCCATGGTCGGCGGCCCGCTGGTCGGCGGTGTCATCACCGACACCGACTGGCTCGGCTGGCGCTGGTGCTTCTACGTCGGCGTGCCCTTCGCCGTGATCGCGCTGATCGTGCTGCAGAAGACCCTGCACCTGCCCGTGGTCAAGCGGAAGGTCAAGGTCGACTGGGGCGGCGCGTTCCTGATCACCGCCGCGGTGTGCCTGCTGCTGGTCTGGGTCACCTTCGCCGGTGACAAGTACGACTGGGTGTCCTGGCAGACGTACGCGATGGTCGGCGGTTCGCTGGTGCTGCTGGCGCTGTTCGTCCTCGTCGAGGCGAAGGCGAGCGAACCGATCATCCCGCTGCGGCTGTTCCGCAACCGCACCATCGCGCTGGCCTCGCTGGCCTCGCTGTTCGTCGGTATCGCGATGTTCGCGGGGACCGTCTTCTTCAGCCAGTACTTCCAGCTGGCCCGTGACAAGTCGCCGACGATGTCCGGCGTCATGACGATCCCGATGATCGCTGGTCTGTTCATCTCCTCCACCGTCTCGGGCCAGGTCATCACCCGGACCGGGCGCTGGAAGGGCTGGCTGGTCGCCGGCGGTGTGCTGGTGACCGCGGGCCTGGGCCTGCTGGGCACGATCCGCTACGACACCGAGTACTGGCACATAGCGATCTTCATGGCGCTGCTGGGTCTCGGCATCGGCATGATGATGCAGAACCTGGTGCTGTGCACGCAGAACCAGGTGGCGCCCTCCGACCTGGGCGCGGCCAGCTCCACGGTGACGTTCTTCCGGTCCCTCGGCGGTGCGATGGGCGTCTCCGCGCTTGGCGCGGTCCTGGCCACCCGGATCACCGACTACGTCAAGGACGGCCTGGCCGGCCTCGGCCCGAAGGGCGCGGCCCTCGGCCACGCCGGCACGGGCGAGGGCAACATCCCCGACCTGAGCTCGATGCCCGCGCCGATCCGCACCGTCGTGGAGAGCGCCTACGGCCACGGTGTCGCGGACGTGTTCCTCTACTCGGCCCCGCTGGCGCTGCTCGCGCTGCTGGTGTCGCTGTTCATCAAGGAGGTCCCGTTGAAGACGAAGGGCGGGCTGGCGCAGGCCGCCGACGCGGAGACGCCCGCTGTCGCTCCGGCTGAGGCCGCCGCGGCTGCCGAAGGGGAGAAGGCCGTGCCGAGCTGGGCCGTGGCCGACGCCGAGGCCGGGCCCGAGGGGACGCAGCGGCTCGCAGCCGTCGCGACCGTGGCCCGCGCCGAGGAGTCCGCGTCCGGTGGGGGCGGTGTCCCGGTCCGTGGCTTCGTCCGCGGGAACGAGTCCGCGCCCGTGCCGCAGGCCGCCGTCACGCTGATCTCGCCGGCCGGGCGTCAGCTGGGCCGGTCGGTGGCGCAGGCCGACGGCTCGTACGCGGTGGACGCCCCGGGCTCGGGTTCGTACGTGCTGATCGCCTCGGCCGACGGCTTCCAGCCGCAGGCGTCCACGGTCGTGGTGAACGGCGAGCCGGTCGCCTACGACATCCTGCTCAACGGCACCAGCGGGCTGACCGGCCTGGTGCGGGCCGCCGACGGCGGGCAGCCGGTCAAGGACGCCATGGTCATCGTGACGGATGTGCGCGGGGACCTGCTGGCCAACGGGACCACGGGTGAGCAGGGCGAGTTCTCCTTCGCCGAGCTGGTGCCGGGGGCGGTGACCGTCGCGGTGAACGCCGCCGGGTACCGGCCGCGCGCCCTGCCCGTCGAGGTGGGCGGCGCCGGGGTCACCCGGGTCGAGATCGACCTGGACGCGGGCGCCCGCGTCCAGGGTGTCGTGCGCGCCCCGCACGGGCCGCTGGCCGACGCCCGGGTGACGCTGGTCGATCAGGCGGGCAACGTCGTCGGCTCGGCCACGACCGGATCGGACGGGGCGTACGCCTTCACCGACCTGGACGGCGGCGAGTACACGGTCATCGCCACGGGCTACCCGCCGGTGGCCACCGCCCTGACGGTCACGGGCGCCGGCACCGACGCCCACGACATCGAACTCGCCCACCCCGGCGAGTAGTACGGACCCCGGCCCGTGACAGGCGGGCGCGCTCTGAGCGGAGGTGCGCCCCCTGTCGCGGGCCGGTTTCTTTCTGAGGAGCAGTTGAGATGGGACTGACCGCGAGGATCCGCACCCGGGACGGATGGGCCGTGTCGCACGCGGTCGTCACGGTGGCGGACATGACCGGAGCGCAGGTGCTGCGGGCCGAGGCCGACGCGGAGGGCGCCGTGCGGGACGCGACGCCGATGGAAGCGGGGGCGTACACCGTCATCGTCACGGCGGTGGGCTATGCGCCCGCGGCCTCCAGCGTGATCGTGACCGCGAGCGGACGGGCCGAGGTCGGCACCGTGACGCTGGCGCGCCAGGGCGGCACCGAGCTGCCGCCGCCCGGGCCGTGGACGATCGACCCGGTGCACTCCAGCGTGGCCGCCGTCGCCCAGCACCTGGGCATCTCCAGCGTGCACGGCCGCTTCACGGAGTTCTCCGGCTCGATCGAGATCGCCCCGGACGACGTCACCACGTCGCGCGTGGAGGCGCTGATCCGGGCCGCGTCGATCGACACCGGCAACGGCATGCGCGACGGGCACCTGAAGTCGCCGGACTTCCTGGACGTCGAGCGGTTCCCGGAGATCACCTTCCGGTCGACGGGTCTGACGGCGGCCGGGTCCGACCGGTGGACCGTCCACGGCGAGCTGGGCATGCACGGGGTCGTACGGCCCGTGGACCTGGATCTGGCCTACCTCGGCACGGGTCCGGACCCGTGGGGCGGTACCCGGGCCGCGTTCCGCGCGACGACCGAACTGCGCCGCGAGGACTTCGCGATGAACTACAACCAGGTCCTGCAGGCCGGCATCGCCGCCGTCGGCACGACCCTGAAGGTGGAGCTGGACGTCCAGGCCGTGCAGGGCGAGTCACTTCCGGCGGCGTGAGTCCGGGGCGGACACCCGCGCCACCAACTGGCCGCACAGGTCCCGGAGCTTGATGTTCCGGTCCTGCGAGACCCGGCGCAGCCGCTCCAGCGCGATCCGCGCGTCGATCCGCTCCCGGGCCATCAGGATGCCGACCGCCTGGTCGATGACGCTGCGGGAGAGCAGCGCGGTGCGCACATCGGCCGCCGACTGGCGCCGGCGCTCGATCCGCAGCGCCACGTCGATCGCGTCCCCGGCCCGGGCCGCGAAGGCACGGGCCGCGTCCCGGCCCGTGTCCAGCGCTCCGGCCCGCAGCCCGTAGAAGTTGAGCGCGGCGCCGCTCTCGTCCTCGACGGCGACCGGCACCGCCAGCACGCAGCGGACGCCCGTGGAGAGCGCGTACCGCGTGTACGACGGCCAGCGGGACTCAGCGGCGAGATCCGGGCCGTACTGCTCCTCGCCGGTCTCGGCCGCGTCGACGCACGGCCCCGAGCCGTTCTCGTACTGGCGCAGGTCCAGGCCGCTGGGCATGCCGTCGCTGCCGGCCAGGGTGAGCAGCCGGCCGGCGCGGCGCACGGTGATGCTGCACGCGTCCGCGCCGGGCACCTCCTGCACCGCGCGGTCGGTCAGATCGCGCAGCAGGGTGTCGAGACCGCTGCTGCGCACCATCGCCTGGTCCAGCGTGTCGGACGCTTCGGAGCTCATGACCGTACGGGTATCCCGTCACCGGCCGGACACGCCCCCTGCGTAATCCACCTCACCTCAGGGGGTGTTGTGCGCACCCACGATCCGGCGGGCGAGGTCGCGCAGTTTCACGTTCTCCCGCTGGGAGGCCCGCACCAGGCTCTCGAAGGCCGCGGCCGCGTCGATGCCCTGGCGTTCCATGAGGATGCCGGTGGCCTGTCCGATCAGGTCCCGGGTGTGCATGGCCTCGGTGAGCTGCTCGCGCACGGTCGCCGAGTCCAGGGCGATGCTGACGTGCGCGCTGAACAGCCGGCCGACACGCGTGGCCTCCTCGTCGAAGGCGCCCGGCTTACGCGCGTATGCCGTCAGCACGGTCAGCCGGCGGCGGTCGGCGCGCAGCCGCAGCGACAGCGCGGAGCGCAGGCCCAGCGCCGCGAGCACGTCCCAGCCGTCGTCCGCCTCGCTGTCCGTTATGTGCGCCACCGGGCTGTTCCACAACTGGTCCCACAGCCCGTGCTGCTCGCGGCCGGTGTGCCGGGACTCGGCGGAGCGCACGACCTCGTCGGTCCAGGCGAGGGTGCGGAGCTTGTCGCCGCGCTCGATCACGGAGATGCCGGCGTGCTCGGCGCCCGGCATGAGGTGCACCGCCAGCCCGACCGCCGTGCGCAGGGCGCTGTGGGGTGTGAGGGTTTCGTGCAGCTGCTGAGAAGCCACCGTGAGGGCCTCGGCCAGCTCGACGCCAGCCGGAAAACGGGGCAAATCAGGAAACTCGGACGCAGCCACCACGAACCTCTTCGGCATGCACGGCCATGGCCGTGCGCAGGAGAGCTCCGCAGCACATTCCCGACTGCGAGCACAGGACGGACAGCACTCTAACCGTTCGGTTGCCGTCAAGTGACGCCCGGCCGACGCCGCTGAGGGGCGCTTCCACCACCGGGCCCCAGCATGGTGGAATGGCGCCACGGGTCAGGAAGCGGCCTTACCGGAAACCGGACGAACGTCTGCCAGGTGAGTGCCGTGACCTTCTTCACGAATCCCACAGAACCGCGCGATCTCCCAGGTCGCGTCCACCTCACGATGCCCGCCGAGATCGACTTCTGCAATGCGGCGGAGCTGCTGCCGCTCGTCCTGTCCGCGGCCGGGGCCCAGGGTGACCGGCTGGAGGTCCTCGTCCTCGACCTGAGGACGACCTCCTTCATGGACTCCCAGGGCGTCCGCCTCGTCAACGACGTACGGCACCGGCTGCCGCCCGGCGCCGTGGTGCGTCTCGTGGCCCGGCCGGAGGGGGTCACGGGCCGCGTCCTGGAGCTGACCGGCCTGCGCCGGGACGTCCCCGTGTACGACGACCTCGCCGAAGCCCTGGCGTCGTAGGCTGCCGCACATGGCACCGAACATCGCGACGAACACCCGCGTCTCCCTGGACGAGTTGCTCGACTTCGTACGCCCGCGGCACCACGCGATCCTGCTCACCCGCAGGGCCGACGGCGGCCCCCAGGGCTCCCCGCTGACCTGCGGTGTCGACGACTCCGGCCGGATCGTGGTCTCCACCTACCCGGAGCGCGCCAAGACCCGCAACGCCAAGCGGGACCCCCGCGTGAGCCTGCTCGTGCTCAGCGACGACTGGAACGGCCCCTGGGTGCAGATCGACGGCACGGCCGAGGTCGTCGACGCCCCCGACTCCGTCGAGCCGCTCGTCGAGTACTACCGGAACATCGCCGGGGAGCACCCCGACTGGGACGAGTACCGCGCGGCGATGCTCAAGCAGGGCAAGTCGATCATCCGGATCACGCCGGAGCGGTGGGGGCCGGTGGCGACCGGCGGGTTCCCGGCGCGGCTGGTCGAAGGGGAGTAGGTCAGCCCTCTGCTTCGGCTTCCCGCTCGCGGGTGACTATCGCCTCGATGCCCGCGATCAGCAGCTCCAGCGCGAACTCGAAGTCGCGCTCCAGCATCTCGGCGACCGTGTCGCCGCCACGGGCCGCCATGATCTCCCGCGACTCCTTCAGGACGTCGGCGGCCTGCGGGGCGGCGGTCACGGCGCTCAGTGCCTGCTGGAAGTACTCGTCGACGCTCATGCCGCCGGCCGTGGCCCGGGAGGCGAGGTGGCCCTCCAGGGTGCCGTAGCCGTAGACGAACTGGAAGACGGCCGAGATCGTGCTCGTCATGCGTTTCGCGGGCAGTCCGGTCCTGCGGACGACGCGCTGGACGACCCGGGAGAACGCCAGGCTGTTGGGGCCGATGTTGAGGAAGACCCCGACCAGCGCGGACACCCAGGGGTGCCGCACGAGCAGGGTCCGGTACTCCCGGGCGAGCGCACGCACCTGGTCCCGCCAGTCCTCACCGGCGTCCGGATCGGGCAGCCGCATCCCGCCCATGACCTCGTCCAGGGCGAGTTCTAGCAGGTCGTCCTTCGTGTCGACGTACCAGTAGACGGACATCGCGGTGACGTTCAGCTCGCCGGCCAGCCGCCGCATGGAGAACTTGGCCAGGCCTTCGGCGTCCAGCAGCCGCACGGTGACCTCGATGATCCGGTCCCGGTCCAGCCCCGAGGGCTGCCCCCCGCCACGCCGCCGGTGCGCCGTGCCCTCCAGCCAGACACTGGACCGCGGCTGATCCTGCCGGGCGGCTTTCGCCATGGCGCACCTTCCTCGATCTTCCAACGCCGCTCATGCTAGACGCGCCGTCTTTTCAGGGGCGCGGGGAACGGCGCGATCAACCACGACGGACCCACACCCGCGCGCTACGACCAGCCCCGAGCTCCTAGGCGGACTCTGCCCGCTCAGCACGTCGAAGCAACGCCGCCGCGACCAGTCCACCGGCCAGCACCGCAACCGCCCCCACCAACTGACTCGTCTCCAGCCCGGAGGCGAACGCGTCGGAGATGCGCGCCTTCTCCTCGGCACTGTCGGCCGCCGCCAGCGCCGCCGGCAGCGACGTCGCGGACACGGCGACCAGCGACGCGAACCGGGAGTTGAGCACGGCACCGAGGACGGCGACGCCCAGCCCGTTGCCGAACTCCGCGAGCGTCCCGTTGATCCCCGCTCCCACACCCGCCTTCTCCGGCGGTATCGCGCCCATGATCGCGTTGGCCATCGCCGGCATGGACAGCGCCACACCCGCGCCCATCACGACCAGCCCGAGCAGCGTGCCCTCGTACCCGTGTCCTCCGAGCAGCGCGATCGCCGCGAGCCCGGCTGCCACCAGGGTCATGCCCAGCGCGATCGCCGCCGGTGTGCCGGCCTTGAGGACCAGCTTCGCCCCGACCCCCGTGAAGTTGAGCGCGACGACGGTCAGCGCCAGCGGCGCCGTCCGCAGCCCGGCGTCCAGCGGCTCGTAGCCGAGGACGAACTGCAGGTGCTGCGTGAGCAGGAACAGCGACCCCGTCATGCCGAACGCCACGAGGATCGCGCCCGCGACCGCGCCCACGAACTTCTGGTTGCGGAAGAAGTGCATGTCGAGCATCGGGTGCTCGGTGCGCAGCTCCCACAGCACGAACAGGGCGAGCACGGCCGCGCCGGTCACGGCGGAGACCAGCACCTGCGCGGAGGTCCAGCCGTGCTCGGGCCCGGTGATGATCGCGTAGACGACGGCCGTCATACCGATGGTCGAGAGCACCGCGCCGAGCAGGTCGGGCCGGTCACCGGCCTGGTGCTTCGACTCCGGCACCAGCGCGGCGACCGCGACCAGGCCGAGCAGCGCGACCGGGATGTTGATGAGGAAGATCGCGCCCCACCAGAAGTGGTTCAGCATCACGCCGCCGATCAGCGGTCCGGCCGCGAAGCCGAGCGAACTGACCGTCGACCACAGCGCGATGGCCTTCACCCGCTCCTGGTCGTCGAAGATCTGCACGACGACCGCGAGGATCGTGGTCATCAGCAGCGCGCCGCCGACGCCCATGCCGGCGCGGGCCGCGATCAGCTGGCCCGGGCTCTGGGAGAGCCCGGCCGCCAGCGAGCCCACGCCGAAGATCGCCAGGCCCGACATCAGCAGCAGCTTGCGGCCGTAGCGGTCGGCGGCGTTGCCCGCTGTGAGCAGGAGGCCGGACTGCACCAGTGCGTAGGCGTTCATCATCCACTGGACGTCGGCGGTCGTCGCGTCCATCTCGCGGGTGAGCGAGGGGATGGCCACGTTCAGGATCGTGTTGTCGAGCAGCACGGTGAGCTGCGCGAGGCAGATGACACCGAGGATCAGCCAGCGTTGCGGGTGGCTTCCGTGGGCCGTCTGCGGCGCGGCCGTTTCCTGGGGGGACGTCGTCATGCCGTACACCGTAGAACAGTTCTTATACGGCGTACAACAGAGTTCCGGGCGGGGACGGCGAAGGGCGGTGGCTTCCGGCCACCGCCCTTCGCCCGGTCAGGGACGTGTCAGCTGCTCGCCTTCTGGGTGAGGTCGTAGAACGTGGCCGAACCGGCCGTGACCTTCTTGAAGTTGGCC
Organism: Streptomyces paradoxus; assembly: GCF_014202475.1. Classification (GTDB taxonomy): domain Bacteria; phylum Actinomycetota; class Actinomycetes; order Streptomycetales; family Streptomycetaceae; genus Streptomyces; species Streptomyces paradoxus. Next base: position 11,103 of record NZ_JACHGV010000021.1, on the reverse strand, counting down.
TCGACCCAGGAGGTGATCTGGGAGGAGGTCCCGTTGCTGCTGCCGCCCATGCCGCCGCCCATGCCGCCGGAGGCGATGAAGTAGTGGATCTCTCCGTCCGCCACGTACTTCTTGAACTGGGCCAGGGTCGGGGACGGATCCGTGCCGTTGAAGCCGCCGATGGCCATCACCGGGTCGCCGGTGGACAGCTGGTAACTCGCCGCGTTCTGGGCGCCGATGGCCGCCGCTGCCCAGGTGTACCGGTCGGCGTCGGTCTCCAGCAGCGTCTGGGCCTCGGTGCTGACGCTGGCGCCGTTGAGCAGGCCGCCGACGCCGCCGCCTGCGCCCATGCCGCCCATACGGCCGCCGTCACCGTTCTGCTGGTTCTGGCCCTGGCCCTGCTGGTTCGGGCCGCCGCCGGGGAAGCCGTTGCCCTGCCGGCCTTGGGCGTTCTGGTTCGGACCCTGCTGGTTCGGGCCGCCGCCCGGGAAGCCGCCTCCGCCGGGGCCGCCGCCACCGCCCGGTCCGCCGCGGCCGCCCGCGACCGCCGGGCCCGCCGTGACGATCGAGCCGGTGTGCCCCTCGTTCACCGTGGTGAGGGTGTACGCCGCCGGACCGGCCAGCGCGGCGACGAGGCCCAGCCCGGCCGCTCCCAGGGCCAGCCGGCGTCCCAGTCGGCCGGCGAAGATCAGCCCGAGGGCCGCCGTCAGACCGCCGGCCAGGACGAGCCACTTGAGCCAGGGCAGGTAGTCGGAGGAGCGGTTGAGCAGGACGTACCCCCAGGCCGCGGTCGCCGTCATCGCGGCGGCCAGGGTCAGCGACGCCCACGCCTTGTCCCGCTTCTCCCAGAGCAGGGCCGCGCCCATCCCGGTCAGCGGGGCGATGTAGGGGGCGAGGGCGACCGTGTAGTACTCGTGGAAGATGCCCTGCATGTAGCTGAAGACGAGCATGGTCGTGAGCAGCGCGCCGCCCCACACCAGGAACGCGCCGCGGGTCGCCGAGGTCCGGCGGGCCATGGGGGTCCCCCCGCTCGAGCGAAGTCGAGAGTGGGGGAGCGTAGCGACCAGGCCCGCGACGAGCAGGATCAGCGCGGCCGGGATCAGCCAGGAGATCTGGCCGCCGACGGACGAGCTAAACATCCGGTCCCAGCCGGTCTCGCCCCAGGCGCCGCCGCCGTTGCCGCCCCCGCCGCCGCCTCCGACACTGCCGGTCTCGTCGCCGTTGAGGCGGCCCAGGCCGTTGTAGCCGAAGGTCAGTTCGAGGAAGCTGTTGTTCTGCGAGCCGCCGATGTACGGGCGGGAGGAGGCGGGCCAGAGTTCGACGATCGCGACCCACCAGCCGCCGGAGACGACGATCGCGGCGAGCCCCGCGGCGAGCTGGCCGATCCGCTTCCTCACCGTCACCGGGGCGCACACGCCGTACACGAGGGCGAGCGGGGGCAGGATCAGGAAGGCCTGGAGGGTCTTGGCGAGGAAGGCGAAGCCGATCGCGGCACCGGCCCACAGCAGCCACTTCGTACGGCCGTCCTCCAGTGCGCGGATGACGAGGTAGCAGGCCGCCGCCATCAGCAGCGCCAGCATCGCGTCGGGGTTGTTGAAGCGGAACATCAGCGCCGTGACGGGGGTGAGCGCCAGCACGGCGCCCGCGATCAGCCCGGCCGCGGGGCTGAACCGGCGGCGCACGGCCGCGTACACGACGGCCACCGTGCCGACGCCCATGAGGACCTCGGGCACGAGGATCGCCCAGGAGCCGAGGCCGAAGAGCCGCACGGAGAGGGCCATCGGCCACAGCGCGGCCGGGGGCTTGTCGACGGTGATGGCGTTCGCCGCGTCGAGCGAGCCGAAGAAGAACGCCTTCCAGGACTGACTGCCCGCCTGAACGGCCGCCGAGTAGAAGGAGTTGGCGTAGCCGGAGGCGCTCAGGTTGTACAGGTAGAGCACGGCCGTCGCCAGCAGCAGGGCGAGGAAGGCCGGGCGGGCCCAGCGGGGGTCCTCGGGCCGGCCGCGCCACAGCCGCTGCGGGAAGGACCGGCCGGGGGCACCGGCGCGCGGAGCCGGCGCGGCGTCCGGGGGTCGCGTCCAGGTGCCGGGGCTCGTGTCTCTGCCGGTGGCCGGCTGGTCGTAGCGGACGGTCATCGGAGGTCCCTCGCATCGGTGTCGTGCGGGCGCACCGGCAGCAGCTGCACGGTGGCGTCCCGCCAGGAGTCCGCGACGTCACCGGCGCGGAAGGGGGTGGTGTCGTACGAGGACGAGGAGGAAGGGGCGACGGCACGCGCCGGGTCGTCCTCGCGCCGGTCCGGGAACACCCACGCCCGGAAGAGCAGGAAGCGCAGCACGGTGGCCGCGAGGTTGGCCGCGATGAGGACGGCCAGTTCGGTGGAGTGGGCGGGCTCGGAGGTCGCCGCGTTCAGTGCCGCGAGCGAACCGCTGGTCAGGGCGAGTCCGATACCGAAGACCACCAGACCCTGCGCCTGGTGCCGTACGGCCCCGCCCCGCCCGCGCACCCCGAAGGTGAGCCGCCGGTTGGCCGCGGTGTTGGCGACCGCCGAGACCAGCAGGGCGAGGGCGTTGGCGGTCTGGGAGCCGGTGAACACCCGGAAGCCGCTGTAGAGCAGCAGGTAGAAGAGGGTGGACAGGGCCCCGACCACGCAGAATCCGACGAGCTGCCGGGCGAGTCCCTTCGGCACGTCCTCGATGTCACGGTCGCGCGGGTCGTCGCCGAACGGCCGGGTGAGCCGGTCCAGCGGCAGCGAGCCGGTGGCCAGGGCCCTGCCGACCCGCCACACGCCCTTGAGGTCGTCGGTCGCGGTCCTGACGATGTGCACGGTCGAGTCGGGGTCGTCGACCCAGTCGACCGGCACCTCGTGGATCCGCAGCCCGGCGCGCTCGGCGAGCACCAGCATCTCGGTGTCGAAGAACCAGCCGGTGTCCTCGACGAGCGGCAGCAGCACCTGGGCCACGTCCCGACGGATCGCCTTGAAGCCGCACTGGGCGTCCGAGAACCGCGCCTGGAGCGAGCCGCGCAGGACGAGGTTGTAGGCGCGGCTGATGAACTCCCGCTTGGGGCCGCGCACCACCCGGGAACTGCGCGTCAGCCGGGAGCCGATGGCGAGGTCGGAGTGGCCGGAGATCAGCGGTGCCACCAGCGGGAGCAGGGCGTTGAGGTCGGTGGACAGGTCCACGTCCATGTAGGCGAGCACCGGGGCGTTCGAGGCGGACCAGACGGCCCGCAGGGCTCGGCCGCGCCCCTTCTGCTCCAGGCGAAAGGTGGTCACCTCGGGGATCTGCGCCGCCAGTTGCCGCGCCACCTGCGGGGTGGTGTCCGTGGAGGCATTGTCGGCGATCGTGATGCGGAACGCGTAGGGAAACGTCCGGTCGAGGTGCTCGTGCAGTCTGCGGACGCACGGCTGGAGGTCCTTCTCCTCGTTGTGGACGGGGATCACTACGTCCAGGACAGGCGTACCGGCTGGTGCGGCCGGGAGGTGCTCCCGCGCCGGCAGGGTGCCGGGAGAAGTGTCGGTTCGCATGGAACCGACTTTCGTCAGGCGTCCTGTTGTGCCCATGTGGTGACGCTGTGGCGTGCCTGTGAGTGCGACTGCCGGCTCATGTCCGGCTGCGGCTCGGGCGGCAGCGCGGGCAGGCGCACCGTGAACACGGTCCGCCCGGGCACGCTGTCGACGGTCACGGCACCGCCGTGCGCGCTCGCCACGGCCTGCACGATGGCGAGGCCGAGGCCGGTCGAGCCGTGGGCGCGGGAACGCGCGGAGTCACCGCGCGCGAACCGTTCGAAGACGTGCGGCAGCAACTCGGCCGGGATGCCCTGCCCGTCGTCCTCGACGTCCACGCACAGCCAGGGTCCGCGCCGCTGGACGCGGGCGGTGACGGTCGTACCGGGTGGCGTGTGGCTGCGCGCGTTGCCGAGCAGGTTGACGAGGACCTGTTGCAGCCGGGCCGCGTCCGCCGACACGAGCGCGGGCTCGTCGGGCAGGTCGAGGCGCCAGTTGTGGTCCTGGCCGGCTGCCCGGGCGTCGCTGACGGTGTCCACGACGAGCGGGACGAGGTCGGTCTGCTCGAACTGGAGCGGCCGTCCCGCGTCGAGCCGGGCGAGCAGGAGCAGATCCTCCACGAGGAGGGTCATCCGGCCGGCCTCGGACTCGATCCGGCCCAGCGCGTGCCGGGTGTCCGGTCCGACCTGCTCCCTGCCGCGCCGGGTGAGTTCGGCGTACCCGCGGATGGAGGCGAGGGGGGTGCGCAGCTCGTGACTGGCGTCGGCGACGAACTGCCGGACGCGCGTCTCGCTCTGCTGCCGTGCGTGCAGCGCCCCGTGGACGTGGTCCAGCATCCGGTTGAGCGCGGCACCGACCCGGCCGACCTCGGTGTGCGGGTCGGTCTCGGAGTCCGGGACCCGCTCGCTGAGGTTCACCTCGCCCGTGTGCAGGGGCAGTTCGGAGACCCGGGTGGCGGTGGCGGCGACGCGGCGCAAGGGGCGGGTGGCCACGCCGATGAGGACGGAACCGGCCAGCCCCGCGGCGGCCAGACCGGCTGCCGTGACGCTGACCTCGACCAGGATGAGGGTGTTGACGGTGTTGGTGACATCCGTGGTGGGGATGGCGACGTAGTAGCTGCCCTTGTCGCCGCTCTTGTAGGTGACCCGGTACTCGCCGAGGCCCGGCAGGTCGACGGTTCGCACCGTCCCCTCGGCCTGCGGCACGGAAGTGAGCGCGTCGGTCTGGGCTGAGTTCAGCGAGCGCGCGCTCATCGGCTGGTTGTCCTCGGACACGCCGTACGCGGACTCGGTGATCCGGCCGCCCTCGATCTTGGCGGCGACCGTGCCGCCCGGCTGCGGTCCCCGGGTGACGAAGTCGGTGAGGCTCTCCTTCTTCTGCCCGGGCGTGCCGGAGCCGCCGTTCATGTCCTGGCCGGGATCCCTGGGCGGGCTCTGGGCGGCCCGGACCGCGGCCACGCCGAGCTGCCCGTCCAACTGCTCGTACAGATGTGACCGCAACGCCAGTGTCGTCACCGTGCCGATCACCGCACACACCACGGCGATCAGCACCACGGACGCGACGACGAGCCGTGTGCGCAGCGTGCGCGGCTTGCCTGCCCACCGCCTGCCCGCCCGCTGCGGCGTACCCGGCCGCCGCCGTCCGCTCATGACGCGGCGGGCTTGATCAGGTACCCGGCACCGCGCCGTGTGTGGATCATCGGCTCGCGCCCGGCGTCGATCTTCCGCCGGAGATAGGAGATGTAGAGCTCGACGACATTGGCCTGGCCGCCGAAGTCGTACGACCACACGCGGTCGAGGATCTGCGCCTTGCTGAGCACGCGTCGCGGATTGCGCATCAGGAACCGCAGCAGCTCGAACTCGGTCGCGGTCAGGTGGATGCCGTCCCCGGCCCGGGTCACCTCGTGGCTGTCCTCGTCGAGGGTGAGGTCGCCGACGACCAGCACGGATTCCGAGCGCCGGTCGGCGGCACCGGAGCGGCGTATCAGCCCCCGCAGCCGCGCGACGACCTCCTCCAGGCTGAACGGCTTGGTGACGTAGTCGTCCCCGCCCGCCGTCAGCCCGGCGATCCGGTCCTCGACGGCGTCCTTGGCGGTGAGGAAGAGCACCGGCACGTCCGGCAGTTCCCGGCGCAGCCGCCCGAGCACCGCCAGGCCGTCCATGTCGGGCAGCATCATGTCGAGGACGACGGCGTCGGGCCGGAAGTCGCGGGCGGCTTGTATCGCGCCCGTGCCGTCACCGGCACTCCGGATCTGCCATCCCTCGTAGCGCAGTGCCATGGACAGCAGCTCGGTGATCGACATCTCGTCGTCCACCACCAGCACGCGGACGGGGCTCCCGTCCGGCCTGAGCAGTTCGGTGCGCCCCTGGGGCGAGGTCGTGGTCATGTGAACACGATGTCGGGGGGCTCTGAGAACACGCTTTCGCCAACCTGTGATTTCTCTGAGAAACACACAGGCGCTTCTCAGGCAATGCCTGGGAAGCGCCGGTCAGATCAGAACAACCCGTCCTGCACGCCCGGCGTCTCCTTGAACTGCCTGGTCGGCACGGTCAGTTCTCCCGCCGTGACAGGCACCAGCCCCCATCCGGTCATCAACCGCGTGTCCAGCACGACCACCCCGCCCCCGGTGGCCAGGTGCAGATCGGGCCCGGCGGCCGCGACCAGCTCCCCGCCGACCACACCCCCGGCGACGAGCTCGCTCACCTGCCCGACGGCGACGGGCAGGTCCCCGAGCCCGAACACCCCCACGTGATCGACGACCCGCAGCGGCTCCCGCGCCAGCGACTCGGGCCACGCGGGGAGTGCGACCGCCCGCTCGTGCAGCTCGGCCACCTCACGGGCCCGGTCGGCGGCGGCCTCCGGCAGCGCGGCCCGGACCGCCCGCTTCTCGGCGTACGGGATCCGGTCGGGCACCCGCAGGGCGGCCCGCAGCAGCTCCTCCGTGCGCCGCGCGGCCATGAGCGGCCCGACGCCGAGCCAGCTGAAGCAGACGGCCCCCTGCTCCAGCAGCCGAGCGGAATCCCGCGCCCGCGCCGTGATCCCGGCCTTGACCATGCCGGGCCCGAACCACGCCAGATAGACGCGGTACGGCCGGGGATCGTCGGCGATGGTGTCCGCCGCCACGGAGTGGGCCCGGTCCAGCCGCGCACACTCCTCGCACCGGGCCCCCGTACTGCGCCCCGGCACGACGGCCCCGACCGGGCACGCATGCCCCCTCGCCCCCACGCAGGTACGCACGCCCCCCTCGACGACCCCGAAGGCCACGCGTTTCCCCCAGGTCAGCGCACTGCGCCGCCCGCCGTCCCACACCAGCACGGGGCCGTCCGCCGACCACCGCAGCCCCGAGCACTTCCATGCCTGTGCCATCCCTGCCGAGAGTAGGGGGCACCACTGACAACGCGGGGCGGCCGGTGCGGTACGGCCTCTGCCGCGCAGAGCCGGCGACCACGGGAGGGCGTCCGGTGAGGAGCGGCCTCAGCGCGCAGAGCCGGCGACCACGGGGGCGGACGGTGAGGTACGGCCTCACCGCACGGAGTGGCGACCACGGGGGCGGCCGGTGCGGTACGGCCTCTGCCGCGCAGAGCCGGCGACCACGGGAGGGCGTCCGGTGAGGAGCGGCCTCAGCGCGCAGAGCCGGCGACCACGGGGGCGGACGGTGAGGTACGGCCTCACCGCACGGAGTGGCGACCACGGGGGCGGCCGGTGCGGTACGGCCTCTGCCGCGCAGAGCCGGCGACCACGGGGGGCGGCCGGTCAGGAGCGGCCTCAACGCACGGAGTCGGCCCCGGCGGCGACGGTCTCCGGCTCGCCCTCGCGCTGCGCCGGCATGACCGGCACCACCGCACGCGCGCCGCGCCCCCGCCCGGCCAGCCGGCACGCCAGGCACTCCCCGTGCCCGCCCGGCGCGGCCGAGTCCCGCACCCGCCATCCCCACTCCGCCCGGGGCCGCAGACCCGGTCCCTTCCCCCACCCGGCGAGATGCAGAGCCCACGTGACGAGCAGGGCCACGACCCCGATCGCCAGCCCACCGGCGATCAGCACACCGGAGACCGTGCAGACCCCCAGACCCGCCACTCCGGCCCCGACGCTGGCGATGCCGCATCCGACCCACCCCGCGACCGTGTGCCCGTGGTCATACTGATGTGCACTCACGTGTCACTCCCTCGCGCCCAAGGGCTCCCTGTCCGCCGAACCCTTCATCTGCTAAGACTTATACGGCCCAAACATCTCACGAACTAAGGGATCTGGGAATGCCAGCCAAGCCGCGTCCGGCCGCCACACCGGAGCAGGCGCTCTCGGCGATGGACCAGCTCATCGCGACTCACATGGTCGGACAGCACGAGATCGCCCAGCAGGTGGGCCTGAGTGTGACCGACCTCACCTGCTTCGCCTATGTGATCGAGGCCGGTGAGAACCTCCCCACGGCAGGCGATCTCGCGGCCCGCGTCCACGTCACCACCGGCGCGGTCACCGGCATCCTCAACCGCCTGGAGCGCGCCGGCTACATCACCCGCCGCCCCGACCCCACGGACCGCCGCCGCATCCGCGTGGCGGCCCGGCCCGACGCGGTCGCCCGCGTCCGAGAGGTCTACGAGCCGTACTACGCCCGCCTCACGCACCTCTTCGCGGACTACTCCCCGGACGAGATCGCGGTCCTGCACGACTGGTTCACCCGCGCGAGCACGCTGGCGGCCAACTACCTGGAAGAGCACCGCCGCCCCGGCTGAACCAGAGCCTCCGTCGCTACCTGGGCTGACGTGAGTGCCGGCTCGCGCGTCGGCGCACGGTGAAGACACAGGCGAGCAGACCGAGTCCCCAGGCGATCAGGAGCGCCCCCCACAGCGGCATGGTCACGATCGGCACGAGAAGGCGGATCTCGACGTCCGAGCGGTTCTCGAAGATGAAGATCAGAGCGACGGCGGTGACCAGAACGAAAGGTGCGAAGCGGCGGACCGCGGGCCGGGAGAAGAACGGTGTGCGCGCCTTGTGGTCTGGGCTGAACTGAGCCATGGAGTACCTCTCCATCACGTTGCCCCTGTTCCAGCGTCCCCTTCCCCGACGCGGACCGCCACCGACGTAGAAGACGTCAGGAGCGTCGGCGTTTACCGCCACTCCAGGACGTCCCCCACGCCCAGCGCCCTGTCCGCGCCCCCTGCAGTGATCTTCTTCGGGGTTGCGCCGGGAGCGATGGCGGAGACGAAGAAATCGAGCCGGGTGCCCTGGAGCGAGGCGAAGATCATCTGCTTGCCGTTCCGCGAAATGGCCCGCACGGTGTTCTTCCGATCCGTCGCCGGGATGATCGGACCGCCCAGGGCGCCCTTCGGGAGATCCGCCGTGCCGTCGAGCCGGGAAGTGTCCAGCGTCCAGAAGGAGTTCTTCCGCTCCGGGGCCTTGGCCTTCCCGAGTCGGGGGCCGCACAGCACGGTCCTGTCGTCGACCCAGCCGTAGGGGTAGCAGTCGGCGTCGAACGGAATACCGGTTGCCTTCACACCGTCGGCCTTGAGCAGCGCACTGCGCTGTGGCACGTCGGCCACGTTGTAGCCCTGCCAGGTGATGAAGGCCGTCGCCTTGCGCCCGTTGGGACTGATCCGGACTTCCTTGCCGAAGAGCCCGCGCACCGGGTCACCCGCGAGCGCAAGGCCGGCCCCGTCCATGTAATTGCCGTCACCGCCCGCCTGTTCGGTCACCGCGTGATCTCCCGCCACGGAACGGCTGGCGATCCGCACACGATCCGAGGAGTCGGTCTCGGTGAACCAGACAGCACTGCCGTCCTGGGCGAAGACGGCGTTCTCCTCTTTCGGCGTGTCACCGAAGTCGTCGCCCTGTTCGCCGGACAGCTTGGTCAGCTTGCCGCTGGTGTCGACGTAGCCCACCCCTGTCGCCTCGGTCTCTCGATCGATGAGGACGACGGCCATCCGGGAGAAGTCCTCGTCGAAGAGTTGCCGCAGCCGGGTGGCGGCGACGGCGCGCGGCCCGTCCTCGGACGTGCCGGCACCGGGGAAATTGTCGGCGCACAGCTCCACGAGCGGGGAGGCGACATCGTCGGCCCCCGCGACCACGGCCTCGGCCGGTACGGTGAAGGTCCGGGAGACGGTCCGTTCCCACGTTGCCGGATCCCAGCCCGTGACCGTCACACTGGCCGGCTTGCTCGCGGGCACGGAACACGAGGCGGTGACGATCACACCCCTGTCGGGGAAGGCCCCGCTGCCCTGGCCTGCGCCCTTGCTCCCGCCCTGCCGTCCCGCCGTCGCCTTGGAGCCCTTGGCGCCGGGGCCGGAGTCGTCATGGCCCCCGCCACACCCCGCGACGAGCGGAAACAGCACCGTGGCGACAGCCAGCGCGGCCATGCCCCCACCCCGCCGGCGGCCTCCGTGGCCCTCTGTCCTTCTCACGTCCGTGTCCCCTCGCGATGTCCTGCTCAGCAGCGGCCACGTGATCGTAGTGCGAACTGGCGCGAGTCGCCGTGGAGTTGGTTGACGGTCGAGGAGCGCGTCGGGTGAGGACCCAGAGAGACAACGCGTGGGCGGCAGCTGTACGCCCTGAAACGCAAGAGGCCCCGGATCTCTCCGGGGCCTCTCACCTGTGTGCACTCGGCAGGATTCGAACCGGCAACCTTCTGATCCGTAGGATCGGGCAGGGCGTCGTGCTGGACGACGACAGCCTCTGATGCCGATCGCCCAGGTCAGCGGTCGCGTGCGAGCGTGTGCCGTCGTTGCCGTCAGCGCTGCCGTCAAGGCGATGCTCTACGCCACAGCCAAGGGTCCGCCCAGGTCGCAGCAGAGCCGCTCCCACCGAGCCACCTGAGTGATGACTGACACCCAACTAAGACTGTGTCCTATGTGGCGAGTTGGGCGTTGACCGGGTGGAGAGCAACGACCGGGGGCGGATCACCCCGGACAGTCTGTGGGATCTCGTCCGCCCACTGTTACCGCCGTCGCGGGTGCGTCCGCAGGGCTGCGGGACGCAGGACCCCCCTGATGAGGCGGTGTTCGCGGCCATCGTCTGCGTCCTGGAAAGCGGCTGCGCCTGGCGGGCTCTGCCCGCGCCACGCCGACAAGGCGTACGACATCCCCGACGCGGCAAACGCATCGGCGTCCACATCGCCCGTAAAGGTCCCGTAAAGGCATCGAGTCCAGCGAACGCCTGGGCCGCGATCACCCTCATGACCAGGCACATCACCCGCCACCAGTCCCGCATGGCCGGTCAGCCGAAGTCCCTCGAAGCCCAGCGGGACTGACCATTCTCACGGTGCCCGCAGGCACCTTGGCCGGGAGCGGCCCGCCACGGCTGCCACCGCCCGTCGGCGGGTTCGGCCGCGCGCGGCGGGCGCCTGGCTGATGATGCGACGCGGCGAGCCGGAAGACCAGGCGCTCAACGTCGGGTGCTCAGGGTTGTCCTGGCCCTGACCCAGGGGCGGTGCTGGGCGCCTGGGCCAGGGGCGGTGTCAGTTGTTGACGCGGTCCATGAAGGCTTCGGGGTAGCGCGGGCCGGCGGCGGCGCCGGGCGGCATGGCTGCCTCCAGGCCGGCGAGCTGGTCGGCGTCGAGGTGGATGTCGGCGGCGGCGGCGTTCTCCTCCAGGTAGGTGATGCGCTTGGTGCCGGGAATGGGGACGATGTCC
>NZ_JACHGV010000020.1 GCF_014202475.1 Streptomyces paradoxus | reverse complement strand
TTGAGACCTAGACACCTCTCTCAACGGCACGGGGACCCTGTCCGTTGCTTACGGTCCCGCCGTCACCCGTCCGGGGGCCACTCTGAAAACCCTCAGTGATGGCCGAACGAGAAGTCCGTATCCGAGGCGATCAGCTGTACCGCCTGTTTCGTTCCGACAGGATGGGTTCGTCGGAAGCGCGGTGCTCGGCATGGACGGGCGCCCCGCATCCTCCGTAGGCTGGCGATCGCCTACGACGGGGGCGAGGTGAACGGCATTCCGCTGTACCGCTGGATGGTGTTGGCAGTACGCACTGCACACATACTGCCAAGCCGGGGTCTTTCAAGTGGCTCTTCACGGCCTCGGCTCCGGTCAGAGCTGCCCGCATAGTCGCACAACTGCTTGGACAGCTCCAAGAGCGGTTGAAGACTTGGAGCAGCTCAGGACCGGGCGTTGGGCCTATAGCTCGTCTGAACAGAACTTTCAGTACTCATGATGGACCACGTCTGGACGGTTGCCCTAGGAGGGTACGTGCCCAAGGTAGTCGATATCACTGATGTTCGCCCGCGAGTTTCGTACCGAACCATTCAGGTCGGCCCCATCCTCTTCGAGGAAGCTCCAGCAGATGACGACGTTGTACAGATTCCGGGTCATGGTTTGACGCTGAGGTCTAGCGACAATGATTTCTACCCATTGGTCCGCCTGGAAGTTTGGGATGGCCCCGCATCAAAGCCCAATGCCTCTTGGGACTATGAGCGTGCTTTCTACGCCTCGCTGGCGGAGAGTTTCACAGTTGTCGACCTAGGTGGCGTTTCATACGGGACGGTTATGGTGCACCCTGGTCAATATCACATTCGGGTTATGTGTCGAGGCCGGGATCATCTCGAAGCGCCATTGGTGCTTGACCCGTTTCCTCCTCAAGGGCCCCATGAGGATCCTCTGGAGATCTGGGTGATTCAGATGTGGCCTGCAAGTCGATCCAAAGCTGGATCAACTGGCAGGCCATCGAGCTAACCAGCCCCCTTGCCAGTAGACCTCAGGGTCCCACCGGTCGGGGTCATACTGAATGAGATGAATCGCGGCTTGTAGATTCCTGGATCGCGGTAATGATCAGCGCTGGATGATACTCGACTGTCCATGCTGTTCACGTTGTACGAGAGGGTGTAGGGACCCGCCCCACCGTTGAGCATGGAGCTGTGAACGTGTGCGTTGTAGCTGATGATGGTCCCTGCCGTTTTACCCGCGTAGCTTCCCCACGGCCCTGGTTCAGGCATGCGGAAGACGTCGGTCTCGAGCTGGAAAATGCCGTGAGGGGAGCAAGAGACAGCTGCTTTGATCTCCCCGCTGAAGGCTTCCCTGCTTGATTGACTTACCACCATGAATCCGCCGTACCAGGGCGTTACACTGTATTCGTTGGCTATGCCGGTGTAGACGTTGGCTGCCTGCTTTTCGCTTCTCATCCATCCGCCGGCGCCTGGGTTAAGATACTCCCATTTTCCTGTGAGATCAGTGCCTTTTACGCGTGCGACGCGCATTTTCTTGTTCGTTGGAGCGTCGTCTACCCCATAGATGTAGGTGTAGCCGTCGCCGCTGAGGCTTGAGGGCAAGAGCGCGGATCCCCAACCGATGCCAGGTGTTGATGGGACGGGATCGACGTACAGGGGCTCGTGCCCATACGATGTGCCCAAGCTGTCAAGCGAGAATGTCGCAACGAAGTTTGCCTTGTGCCTGAAGTCCCAGGAGCCCGGACCGAACTTGTAATACTCCTGGAAGATCACCTGCAGGTAGGTCGTGCCGCCCTCTTTGTGTAGGTGACCGTCGCCAAGCCAGTACCAGTGCTTGTCTGCAGCAGGCTTCATGAGACCTTCCGGCCTCGTCTTGGGTCCACCTCGGAGCGTGGTGAGCTGATTGCCGTTTTGCACCACCATGGTGCTGTTGACGAATGGTGCGCTCGTTGGCCGGGTCCCGTCGTTATTGAGAGGCCCCAGAAAGGTGTCCGAGAAGAGCCAGAGAATCCGCCCGTCCGGAAGTTTCACAGAGTACGTGGAGTCTCCGCCGGTCCATCCATCAGGCGTTGTCTTCGCGTAGTCCAGAAAGGTCTTCTCCGGTGCGGCGTCGGTTTTGACACCGGAAACGACAGGTTGACGGAGGTCACAGGACCGGTTCGAGAGCGGGGATGAGACTCCTGCCGGCTCCTCGACGCCGGAATATTCGCTTCCATCCGCCGCCCGGACATCTACGTAGAAATCATCTCCATTGATGATCCGTTCAGCGAGGTAGAAATCGTTGAGCAGTCGCCCTGCTGCCTGATTATCGTCGCTGGGTAGCGGCTTCACGGAGAAGTGGCTTGTACCGTCTTCACTTTGCACGTCCCCGGTCCAGGCCCCTTCCCGAGTGGAAGCCATTGGGTATTCGTCGCAGTCCCGTGTTTTTCCTCTGGAGTACGACTGACCGAAGTTCGTCTTGCAGGTCGCGATCGATTTGTCGCGGTTTTTGCCGTGCAGCACATCGTTTTCGCTGCCAGCCTCTCCCGCGAGTCGCTCGAGCGGCATCCCGCTCTGCACTGAGCCGGGCGTCTTCTTGTTATCTACGCTGGGCGGTCTGGTCAGGTTCGGCTTGAACTGTGCCGTCCATACGTGTTTCGCGGTCTCGGCAACGTCAGGTGTCGCCCGAAATCTCCAAGTAGATATGACTCCGTCGAAAACGCACCCATAGGAGGGAATCGCTACGGGCCATTTCATGTACGGAGCGGAGTCGCAGCGAAACCCGGTTATTCCGGGAGGTATGACAATCCCTGGAACCGGGTATTCTTGGGCCACCATCGATGTTATAGAGAATTCGAAGAGCGCCTTCTTCTCGCCGGTGAGAGACCCTTCGGGGGACGTGTACTCCCAGTCAACGTGACCAGCTGCCATCCACCCCGCAAGCGTATCGGTTCGTCCATTTCCCGGGGCGTCCTCGCACCGGGCACCTGTGCTGAAGGAAGTGCAGAGGCCGGTGAAGGACAGCTTGTCGGTGAGGCGTGGAGCATTGAAGATCTTTGGTTGGTCCAGCTGCATCCAATACCGCGCCTTGCGAGCCCCGCGGTCATTTTTGTCCTGATGACCTTGGCCCATGATTCCTACGCGGAACTGGACGCTTCCGATTTCTACGCAACCGTTACCCGGCGGCGGCCCCTTGCACTTTTCGTACGAGGAGTAGCTGCCGATGAATGTGCTACACCACTGCCAGTGGCTCATGGTGAGAGATATCCTGCCGTCGTACGGTGCGTTATAGCAGTCCGTCATCGACGCAGAAGGGAAGTCTCCCGCAATCCGAGGTCCGATCTCCTCGTCTTGCTGGATTTTCTCCACATACTTGTTCCTCTTTAGGAGTCGCGCTGGCGCCTCCTGCTGGGATCGCTTGGCGCGCTCCTTGAGGTTGTTCGGAGCTTCCGGCCACCTGATAGGACTTCCATCGAGGTTTGTGACGGTGAACTGGCCGGCGCTCTCCCCTTCTTCCTGTGCGTGAGCCTCAGGGGCCATCAGGGATAACAGGACGGAAAACATGATCATAGTCAGCCATGTCGATCTTCGGTTCTTGTGCGCTATTGATCTTCGCACGCGGAATCCCTCCACACTTTTCAGGCAAGCCGAAGTGCGCCATTGGCAATTGCCGACGGCGCGAGCTGATCTTCACACAAAAGTGCCGCACGGATGGAGGGGTTGATCGAATTCACGCAGACTTGCATGGCTCGGGTTTGCAAGATCGCAATGGAGGGGGCGCAGACTGCCCGCGCATCGAGATCAGGGGGTTGCAGCGTTAGCTACGGCGAGGTCACGGGCCTCGTCAAGGTCTGGCGGTGAGGGTGCACCGGTCGGCCTTCACCAGGATCGGTTAGCCAATGGGTTTCTCGATCGGCAACTGAAGCGGGCCGGGTGATCGACTCACCAGGCCGCACGTCAGGCGGGTGGTCCGATGGTGTTGAGCCGCCCCCTTGAGGGCCGACTGACCAACCTCTGGGAAGGGACCGTCACATCCAGCCCGCGCTCCACCCGCGCACCGGGAATTGTCTCAATTGCAGCGCCCGCTGGGACTCGCGTCATCGGAGACTGGCAGTGCAGCGCATCAGCGGTCTATCGCCGGGGGTTAGCGACTGCCGCTTGGGCGACTCGACTCAAGACTCTCGAGGTAATCAATTCTCCTCCGCGCCTGTTCGGGCGTCTCGTCCTGAGTCCAGGCTTCGCGCTCCTGTGCGGTGCGAGGGTTGGCTGAGGGAGTGCGTCCCTGGCCGTCTGTCACCTCGAACCGACCCCCTTGCCCATCTCCGTCACCAGCGTCCTGGCTCGCAGTCGCCGAAAGGACCGACAGGCAAGCGATGACAACTCCGACAACGACGCTGGAGAGTAGGGCTCTTCGGTGCATGGCCATCTCGGTCCACCCTGCAACTTGGGAGATGACAGTCTATCGACGCCAGGTATCCCATGGCGACGGTAAGTACCACAGCGTTCGAGACATCAAATGGGGGCCAGTGCACTGCCAGTCAGGACGGTCCTGCCTGGCTCCTGACGCTCGTACACGCGCTTGAAGCCGCTGCGGCCAGTGCCGTCGTGAGTCGGTCAACAGGCCGGCCGACGGTAAGGCCACGCTGCCCCGTTGCACCCGTCTTTCGCTGATCAAGGACACCGACACGTGATCGACCGGACAGGCTCTAGTACGACGAGGTCGCGGTGGGCTAGGCAGCGCGACGAGGACGAGAAGTGGCGTATCCCTGAGGGCGGGCTGTTCCGCACTCACTGCGGGAGTAGCCCCCGTCCGCCGCATCAGCCGTGCATAACCGCTTCGGCACCCCGTGTGCTGAACTTCGGACTAACTCGGGCACTCCCTCGCTCGGTGGTTGCGGCTCATCGGGCTCTTGGGTTTGATGAAGCACCCTGCATATCAGAAGAGTTGGGCCGCTGGTGAGTGAGCTGAGGAGGCAGAGCATGTTCGCGAAGCGCGGCGGGGCGACAGGCGTGATCTTGTCGTTAGCGGTGACGCTGACCTCATGCACCGCAGGTAGCGGTAGCAGCGAGGCGCGGGACATGCAAGAAGCGTTGCAGCCTGTGCGGGATGCGCAGTCCTACAGGATGGTGGGGGAGTTCCGAAGCCCTGATGGGACGAGCACGGCTTTTGACGCGCATGTTGATGCGGTAAAGGGTGGATGCAAAGGCACAGTGGGAGGTGCCGAGAGCCTGTTCTTCGAGCGGCGGGTTTGGACACGATGGAAGAACTCCGCTCTGGATGAGGCTGTGCAAATGCTCGATGACGGGCAAGCGGCGACTATCGATCCTGTGGCGCCTGCCGAGGACGAGCCGGCATGGGCGGCAGCTAAATTGCTGCGCGGGGCATATATGGTGACCGATCTACCAGCCGAAAATCCGCAGATGGAGGGCATAGCCCCCGTCTGTAAGACGGGGGGATTGCTGGCTGGAGCGGGAGGTGGTGGCGGTGACGTCCTATCGGAATCTGTCACCGTACGCCGGGGAGAGAGACTACGGCCGCTGACTCTCACCGAGGGCCCCGTGATGATCCGTGTTTATGTGCCTGAGGAGGGGGAGCCGACGGTGCGACTCGCGGAGTACCGGGTCGACGGGGGCTGGTCTTTCTCCGTCCGGTTCAGCGAATTCGGAGAACCCGTCACTGTCACTCCGCCGACGGAACAGCAGACCGTTTCGTCCGACGACGTGATGGCCGTTCTTCGGAGAGATCCGTCTTGATGCGGATGCTGTAGCGCCGCGTCCTGTGCCGGTTCGCTGAGCGCTCCTCCTGCTGCCGGGCGGTGAGCCAGCCGTACAAGCGTCACCAGCGAGCGCGCCCGATTCGGTGACGAGGGGCTGACTAACCCAGGGTGCGAGGACGTGACGGCCGGGCGCCCCAGACTCCTGTCATGAGACCTGATAGTGCGGATGGCGTGCTCGCTGTTGGGCCGGCATGGGCTCAGCCTCGGGATGAGCCCAAGCCATGTCTGAGAGGCGTGTGGGCAGTGCGCTGAACGAGGCGTTCACGGCTTCGAAGGTCATGATCAGTTCTAGCCGCTGCCCGCAAAGATCGTTTCGTTCGTGCGTGTAGCCGGTATGTAGAACAATGGCGAAAAGTATGCCGCGCAAAATGAGTCATCGATGCGGCTGAAATTGATCGGAGCTCGATCGAGGGTGGAACGGAACACGCCGATGCCCCCATGTGGCAGGCGTCTCGCGCTGCCCTGGATTCAGATGGCGCAAAGACGCCAACACTATTGTCGCTTGTGTCTGTTTGGCGCGCCTTGTGGGGCTGTCGTTTCTGGTGAGGCCTTCATAGAATCTTCATGCGATAGCGCTTGTTGGTGAGCACTGAGGGGGAGGCTTGAAAGGTGCCGCAACTCAAGGATACGGATTGTAAGATTCTTGAGCTGCTCTATCGCGGGTTGAGTGACGCAGGGGTTGCCCGTCAATTAGGAATAGGGCATCGCACTGTGCAGCGCCGCGTGGGCAAAATTATGTCCCAGTTTCAGGTTAGGGGTCGTGTCGCCCTGGGGGCCAAAGCTCAGGAACTGGGCCTTTTTGGTCCGTCTCGGGAGCCGTTGGAGGCCGGTCGCTCAAAGGATGACCGGACGTCACGGCATCCCCTCTGAAGTGGCAATACGATACTGCGAGTCCCCATCGAGGGCGCAAGAGTACAAGAAGCGCGCGGCGGTCACGCTTCTTTGGCGATGTCAACCAGTGCGGACTACTCTCAAGCGGGCTACCGTACTGCATCCGAACAATTCATCCATAGTCGCAGATGCTGAGCGGCGAAGAAGTGTTCAGTAAGGAGAATGATGCGCAGGGCACTCGGGGTATTCGTCGGAGTTGCGGCAGCGCTTTGTGTCACCGTGACGCCGGCGGCTGCGGACGATAACTACTACGACGACGACAACCTGTGGAGCATGGAGGCTTGTGAGTTACCAGGCCGATCAAAATTCAAGTTCTCCATATTCTACAACTCCGGCCAGAACGGGGCCTGGAGGAACATCGGCTACCGCGTCTACAACTTCGATGTGCTTCGCCCTGGAGGGTCCGACCCGGGTACGTACAGACTCAGATTCTGTTATGAAGGGGCGAGCAGCCCCTGGCCGGGATCGAGTCAGCCCATTAAAAACAACGCCGCCTCGGGCGAGAACCATCACCCCAAGTACACGGCCCGCGTGTACTACAACAGCGGCTACAAGGGCGCTCAAGACGTGATGGATCCCTACCAGCACATCGCCCGCTTCCGGAACGTCTACAACCAGAACGCGTCGTTCCAGTGGACCAATTCCTGACCCAGGGAAAACCGGAAGGAAAACTGAAATGAGCTACTCCAGACGACGCACTGCGAACATAGTGATCCCGTCCCTTGCTGCTGCGGCCATCGCAGCGGTGGCCTTCTCCACTGCTTCACCGGGCACTCAGACAGCTCAGCCCTCGGCACCGAAGGCCCAGGGCGACGCACCGAAGCAGCCGGTGGCACAAGCATCCATGGGCGACCCGGAGAACCCCGCGACCTGGCGGCTGCCCGTCGAGGCCTACATGCTGACCAAGGCCCAGGCGCGGCTCGTCTCCGACACGCGGGACGACCTTCTCGACCAGTGCATGGCAAAGGCCGGCCACCCGGCGTGGACTCCGCCGCCGGACCTGCCGGCCCTGGGCGGGAAGACGCTGACCGACTGGCGCTACGGCATCCACGACGCCGCCCTCGCCGCCGAACGCGGATACCACCCCGACGCCGAAGAGCAAAAGGCGTACGACGCGGCCATGGGGGCCGGCGCAGTGGACAAGACGGGAGCCGACGAATCCACCGTGCGTGGATGCGTCGAACAGGTCAACGGCCAAGTCCCCTCGGCCTCCCCCCGCGCCGACCTCGTGCAGAAGATCAGCGGCGAGGCCTTCATACAGTCAGGGAAGGACCCCCAGGTCGTCCGCGTCTTCGCCGACTGGTCGTCCTGCATGAAGGGCAAGGGTTTCACCTACGCCAAGCCGATGGACGCCAACGACGATCCGGCATTTAGCGACCCCACCGTCGTCTCCGACACCGAGGTCGCCACCGCTACGGCCGATATCCAGTGCCGAGACAAGCTCGACGTGGAAAAGACCTGGTTCGACGCCGAGACCAAGCTGCAGCAGGCCGCCATCACCAAGCACCAGGCCGAGCTCAACACCGTGGCCAACGACAACAAGACCGTCATCGCGAAGGCGAAGGCAGCCCGATAGGCCCCGCCAGCGGGCTCTCGATTCCGCCATAGCCCGTCGACTCGCCGCCTCAAACGACCGGCCGCCGCACCCCCCCCCCCCCCGTTGGTGTCGCGGCGGCCGGTTCACGACGTCCTGCTCAAGAGCGCCTGAGAGGCACGTGTCGCGACTGTTCCTCGCTGCGGTCCTGCCCCCGGCCCGGACCGCAGCGATCCAGTTCAGTCCCGAGGCCGACCGCGCCACCGTCGAGGCCGGTCTTCCGGCGTGTCCAGTTGCCGATGCCACGTCATCACTATTCGAGTCGACCGCCGCAGTTCTTGGCCGTATACGAGGCGGCGGCGGTTCACCGTTGGGAGTAGATAGTTGAGATCTCATCGATTAGCTCGTGCTGGGATCGCGGGCCTGGCGGCCACCGCGGTCCTGACAGGGCTCATACAAGCCGCCCCGGCGTTCGCCGACACCAGCCCTCCCGAACCGAAGTCGTCACCGAAGCCGTCCGCCAGTCCGTCGTCCGATCCGCCGGCTCGTGTGCAGGATCCCGGCAGGAAGCTCGGGAAGAGCTGGAAGAATTCGACGGACCGGGCCGTGACCACTGCGGCGGACAACGGTGGCTTCAAGGTTCTCGTGGCGGACAGTGAGGACGCCTACCGGTGGCGGACCGTCGCCTCGCTGGCGGAGCCCGGCATGCCGGCGGACACCTGGATCGGCAACTCCTGCGTCATGGACCGTGATCACGCCGCGGTCGTGTACGCGCCGCGTACGTTCACGAACAAGCCGGACCTGATGCAGGGCGGTGCCTTCACCGCGGTCGTCGACCTGAAGTCCGGCCGCGTGACGAAACTGCCGTTCACCGGCTCGCTGGCCTACTTCGACCCGTCGTGCAACCCCGAGACCCGGACGGCCGCGTTCACCGCGTTCCGCGACCACAAGACCCGGCTCGTCACGGTCAATACCAGCGGCAAGACGACCACCGATACCACCGTCACTGGTCAGGTGACCTCGGCCGTCCCGACGAAGGACGGCCTCGTCGCCGCCCACGGCAGCCACCTGGTGCACGTCTCCCCGGCGGACGGCAAGCTCCGGAAGCTGGCGGCCGCGGACAGTGTGCCGTTCGACATCCGCCCCACCCGCACGGGAATCGCCTTCCTCGACCGCAGGGGCGAAACGGCGCACGCCAAGGTGTGGAAGGGGCAGGGCAAGCCGTCGACGTTCGCGTCGGGGAAGCTCGGGGACCTGGCCCTCGAGCAGGGCACGGAGGGCAGGGCGTTCCTCACCGGCGAGGCCACGAACACGAAGCTCGCCGGTACCGCGGTGACTCGCCTGGACGCTCCGGCGGACACGGACGTCTCCATCCTCGGCCGACTGGCCGTCGATCCCGTGCTCATGCCCGGCGTACGCGCCGGCCTGGAGCGGATCGGCAACGCGGGCAAGGGCTTCACCAAGGCGGAACCCACGCCCCGCGCGCGCACGTCCCAGGACCCCACGGATGAGGACGCCGCGCCGCTGACCGTCAACAGCATCGCGACTGCCACCGGAGCGAAGATCACCCAGACGGTCGCCGACACGACCAGCGGCGCGGGGAAGGGTTCGTTCTCGCCCGCCCTGCGTGCGGCCAGCGGAACCGGGCAGGCAACCGGGAAGAGCGGGCGGGCGGCACAGGCGGCCGACCCGCACAATCCGGTCGACACCGACCGCTGGTGCTCCATCCCGCGTAACGACGTCAAGCAGCTCGCGCTGCAGCCCACTCCGAACCAGGTCGAGTGGGCCGTCAACATGGCGATCCGCGGCGAGCTGCGCTCCAAGTGGATCAAGCAGGGAGGCTGGCGCTCGGGCCTGGGCACCGTCGACCCGCAAGGGCTGTTCCCGGCCCCCGCCCTGAAGGGCGGTGGGCGCATCCCCGCCCAGGTGCTGCTGGGCGTACTCGCCCAGGAGTCGAACCTGTGGCAGGCCGAAGGCGGCGCCATCCCCGGCCAGATGGGCAACCCGCAGGCGGCGATCGCGGGCTTCTACGGGCACAAGGGGGAGACGTCCGAGGCGTACTGGAGGATCAACTGGCACCAGTCGGACTGCGGCTACGGTGTCGGACAGGTCACCGACGGCATGCGCCTCGCCGGCCTGGAGAAGCCCAACGAGACGTCCCTGCCTCCGGCGAAGCAGAAGGCCGTGGCCCTGGACTACGCGGTCAACATCGCCGCGTCGATGTACATCCTCGCGGACAAGTGGAACCAGGTGCACACCGCGGGGCAGACCATCACCGTCAACAACGACGACCCGTCGAAGCCGGAGAACTGGTTCGCCGCGCTGTGGAACTACAACCTCGGCTTCAACGAGAACAAGGGTGACGGCAAGCCGTGGGGCCTGGGCTGGTACAACAACCCCGCGAATCCGACCTACCCGGCCTCGCGGCACCCGTTCATGTCCGATCCGCGCGACGCGGCGAAGCCCCAGAACTGGCCGTACCAGGAGAAGGTGATGGGCTGGTCCGCCTGGTCCATGGACACCGGCTACTCCTACGGCAGCGACGGCCGGCAGGACTGGCCCGGCGAGTCCGGGTTCTCCAGCGCCGGTTTCCGGCCCGCCTGGTGGATCAACCCGGGGCAGCGCGACCGGGTCAAGCCGCCACTGGACGCGTTCTGCAACGCCACCAACAACTGCAACTCCGCCAACCCGCCGGACTGTCCCGACGCCAAGTGCTACGAGAAGTACTGGTGGCGCGGATCGAACGTGACGTGGAAGCCGAGCTGCGCCACCGACTGCGGCAACGAGAGCATCAAGTACGTCACCCTGCGCGAGGAACCGGGCCGCGGCACTCGGCTGAAGCACGGCACGCCGGAGTGCGGCGCCGCACCCGCCGGGGCGCTGATCGTGGAATCCGTCCCCGACAACGTCGACACATACAGTTCCTGCGGGTCGTCCGGCACCGATGCCGGCTCCTTCCAGTTCACGTTCCATCCCAACCCGGCGGCGACCGGACCGGGGCTGGGCCCGTTCGAGGCCAAGGGAGACCTGCACCAGATCGGCGGTGGGCAGGGCGGCCACTTCTGGTACACCCACACCCGCGACACCGCCCATCTCGGCGGCCCTAAAGCGCGGATGACCATCGACGGCACCTGGACCCTCGGCCGCAACGTCGAATGGGCCCGGGTCTTCGCTCACATGCCGGACACCGGGGCGCACACCCAGCAGGCCCACTACGTGATCAAGGGAGTCGCGGGCGGTGAGCGCCACCGCTACGTCAACACCCACCACAGTAAGAACACCTGGGTCGAACTCGGCGTCTACCGCTTCACCGGCACCCCCCGGGTGGAACTGACGAACACCACCGACGACGGCACCGCTGACGAGGACATCGCCTGGGACGCCGTCGCCTTCCAGCCGCTGTCCGGCAAGCCGAAGCACATGGTCGTCGCCATGGGCGACTCCTACACCTCCGGTGAAGGTGCCGGGTCCTATTCACCCGAGTCCAACAGGGACCACGGCAAGAGCACCTGGAACGCCTGCCGGCGCAGCCCCAACGCGTGGCCCCGCAAGGTGACTCTCCCGGGCCAGACGAAGAGCGTCGGTGCGCTCGCTGACAGCTTCGATCCGGCGCTGGACTTCCAGTTCACCGCCTGCTCCGGAGCCAAGACCGCCCAGATGACCGAGGGAGACCCCCCCGACGGCTGGGGGCTCGACGGGAACTTCCACGAGAAGACCCAGATCGACTCAGGGGCGCTCAGCGCAGACACCACCTTGGTCATGCTGACCATCGGTGGAAACGACGCGCGATTCGACAACAAGATCCAGAGGTGTGTCATGGAAGGGTGCCCGTCGGAGGCCTCGATGAAGGCAGACATCGACAATGCCGTAGCCCAAACTCGGACGGTGCTGGAACAGATCCATGCCCATGCACCGAACGCGACTATCTCGCTGATGGGCTACCCACTGCTCTTCAGCCGCACTCAGGCGTGCTCGACCTTGGTGAGCGCATCCCAGCGTGTCATCCTGAACGACATGGCCGAGTACTTCGAGAGCGAGCAGCGCGAGCTGGCCCTCTCCATGAGCGCGTCCAACGTCCAGTACCGGTCCCCGCAGTCGGCGTTCGAGGGAAAGCGCATCTGTGATTCGCCGGAAGGGATCAACGGAGTCGTGGCCGGCCCGAACGGCGACGGCGACTTCCACCACGGCGACAAGAACACCCAGCTCTGCTGGTGGTTCACGGGAGACACCTGCCTCAGCCGGGAGAGCTACCACCCGAACCAGACAGGGACCAGCGCCTACGCCCAGGCATTCATGACGGCCGGCCCGATGGCAACCGTCACACGAGAGGACCAGTGAGGACGAGCATGTCCGATCACGGCACCGTAGCGCGGCAGCACCGCGTTACGGTGCCGGCCCCCGGATGCCTCATTGCCCTCTTCGCGCCCATCATCGCCGTGCTGATCGCGGCCTTGGTGCTCATGGTCATGCACCACCGCCAGCAGCGCGCGAACGAACGCAACGAGGCAGAAGCCCTGAACAGGACCGCAGCCGCAGCCCGGTCGTACGCACGCGACGTGGCGGCGGCCCCGGACGGCTTCCCCGGCCGGAAAGCCGTGCGCGCAATCGCCGAGCGGCACGACGGCACGCTCATCTCTTACGCCCGGTCGAAAGGCTCGCTGGCCACCACCGTCCGCTTCTTCGGGGAGTACGAGGACACCAGCATGTTCGGCGTATCGAACTCCCGGGCCTATCGCTGCTATTCCATCGTGGTCCGAAGGGGGGCCGAGGGCGTACCGCAGGTGAAGACGACTCCGCTTGAGAAGTGCGATGTCATCTGATCCAGGCAACGGCGAAGCTGACCGGATGCCCGGCTCAGCTACAGCCTCAGCCCGCTCCACGAAGTCCTGCACACCTGGCAGCCCGCCTCGACTACTTGACCAGCCGGAGGCGGCGTGCCCCACCCAGGCATGCAGGAAGGCCGCCGCTCCCAGCGCTGCCCCTTCGTCGTCAACTGGCCCGTGACGAATGTCCTGTGGTGTGGCGCGGGAATCGGCCGTTGCGGCCCGATGGTTCACACGGGGTGCTCGCCAGATACGACGGCAAGTGTCCAGTGCACGGTGCCGCCGTCTGTCCGTACGGCGAGCTTCTGGGGGACAACGTCCGTATAGATACGCCCGTGAGTAGTGGGCCCGTTACAGCCGATCTTGCTGGGGTCATCGTCTGGAGCGTTGCGATCGACGAGAGTCATCTTGCCTTTGCCGGTGCATTTGACGTAGACGGTGTACACGTCCGATTCGGGCTTGAAAACGGGCAGGTCGGTGTTGCCCTCACCTGTGGTCACTGGCACGAGGATCTTCGCCTTGGCAGGCAAGTCGAGTGCCCGTGGCGTGGCAGTCGAGCTGGGGGCAGCCTCGGGACTGCTGCTCGACCCGGTCCCGGAAGGGGCAGCGCTTGACGGGGGTGATGTTCCGTCACCGTCGCTGGTTCCCGAACAGGCTGTGGTCAACAGCAGAATGAGCAGGGCGGGCGCTGTGGCGTAACGGCCCATGGAGCACTCTCCTCGGAGACGCGCGCCCCGGACGGAGCCGGGGCGCGCTGCGAAACGGTTAGTGGATGAGCCAGCCTTCACGGTAAGGCGCCCACGCCGTTGTGTATTGCTTCGAGCCCGTCTTGCAATTGCTGTACCGGTATGCGGTGTAGCCGTACACGTTCTCCTTCATGATCCCGTAGTCGCCGTACACGGTGTCATGAGCCTTGACCTTGCCGGTGGCCTCAACGCCAAGCTCGGAAGTCCACGACTTGGAGGCATTGCCGTTGACTTCGGCCTTGATCTTTCCGAGCCACAACGCCTTGAACTCACCGCTGAGCGTCACCGACCCGCCGACGGTCGTGGTGCCCGCCTTCTTGGAGGTGAACTTGAAGTCGATGCTGTACGACTTCGTGTTTTTGACGAAGGCCTTGTCATAGACCTTCATCGTGTTCTTCTTGTTCTTGGTGATGTGGGCGAACCAGTGGCCGGGACCGCAGTACTCGGACAGCGGTTCCTTGGGCCCCAGTAGTTCAGGGCCATCCGTCTCGCCCGGGATGGGCAGATCCTCTTCCAACGGCGCTCCGCTGGAGACCCCCTCTGCCACTTCCGAACCGGCGATCGGGGCGTCCGTTACCGTGCCCGGTACGACCCCGGCCCCCTCCGCAATGAGTACGGGACCGGGCTCTTGAGCCGGCTCGTCGGCAAACGCTGGTACGGAACTTCCCATGATCAGCAGGGCAGCGGCGACAGTGCCCATGCCAAATCGCTGTGACATGATCCCCCTTTTGTGCCCGGCCCTGGTCGGGCCGGTTGGTCAGGTTGATCAGAACATGTCTTGATCATGTGTGGAGTGAACTTGAGCAAGATATGAGGTGTACGCGTCACACCCAGGGCTTCTTGAGACTTGCAGAACAGACCAAGTTGCTTCTGGCTGCGGGGCTACTGGCGCAGATCGAGGAAGCACCGAAGCCGTACGCCGGGCTCGCCTGGCTCTCGGGTCATGCGGTCCCCCGGTGCGATCGCGCACTGCGCGGCGAGCAGATCCTGGACAGGGAGCCGGAGCTGAGTCCGCTTATGCGGTGGGTGTGATCGTCTGCGGACGGTGGGGAGCGGAGGCCTGGGCCGGTGGTCCCGGCCTCCGCGCTGTCCGCTACTGATCGACTGGGCACCCCGACCCGTCAATCCACACACTGAAGAGCCACCAATAATGAGTGAGATTCTATACAGAATTAGTGACTCTGCCAGCTGGCTGGGTGAATACTGGTACGATGGGAGGTAGTTGAGTTTCCGAGGAGGGTGAGTGGGTCAGTCGCCACAGGAAGAGGGCCCGATCAACGCGACCACGGCGCGGAACAACCTGTACTCGCTGGTGAAGCTCGCCGAGGAGCAGGGGCGCACCACGGTGATCACCAAGCACAAGGTGCGCGCTTTGCTTGCCCCGCTGGACCGGTTCCCAGCTGCTCGGAAGACCGATGCCTTCCCGGCCCACGTGCTGAGTACGGCGCAGAAGGACTTCGGCGACCTCGTCACGCTGGCAGCGAAGGGCCAACCGCAGGTCCTCCTTCGCAACACCACGCCGGTCGCGGTACTGCTCCCCGCCGACCCCGCCTCAAGTGCCCTCTCATCCGACACGGCCGCGCACTCCAGCGTGGCGACCGCAGGAGGTGCGGTGGACAGCCAAGGCAACCAGGACCGCGGCAGCACCCCCCGCAGGCTCGCCACGCTCGGTGACGCCATGGCCGCATTCACTGGGGGCCCGGTCGGCGGCCCCACGTTCGGGCTGCCCGGCCTGGACACCGCGACGGGCGGGCTGCAGGCGGGCCGGCTGACCCTCGTGGCGGCCCCGCCGAGCGTCGGTGGAAGCCTTCTGGGTCTCGCCGCCGCGCGGAAGACCGCGCTCGTCGACCGGCGCACGGTGCTGTACGCGGCATCGGGGCCGAACCGGGACGACATCTTCCGCCGGATCCTGTCCGCCGAGACCGGGGGGGAGTACCCGCGCCTGAAGCAGGGCCGCCTCACCGAGCACGAGCAGGAGGTTGCCCACCAGCTGGTCCGGGCAGGCGTCGGTGACCTGTTGCTCATCGATGACGGCACCGACCTCAGGGCCGAGGACATCGCGGACACCGCGCCGCACATGGAGGGCCTGGCCCTTGTGGTCGTGGACCGCCTCCAGGCCGCGCACAGCGCCCGGCTGCCACTGTCCGGGGAGCGCCTCCCGGATGCCTCCCAAGTCCTGGCCACCCTTGCCCGCGACCTGCATGTACCGGTGCTGGCCGTCGTGGACAGCGACGACCCCACGCTCCTGGGACTCCTGGACGCCGATGTCATGGTGATGCTCACTGCGACTGCGGACCCCGGCAAGGTCCAAGTCACGGTCACGGAGCGCGACTTCGGCACGATTGGCTCGGCGTACCTGCAGCCCGATCTGATCCACGCCCGCTTCCTCGACGCCGGAGCCGCCCCCCTCGGGCGCGCCGACAGCCCGGAGGGCCCGGGGCTCTCGGCGGCCGCCGGGGGAACGGCGGCGCTGGAACTGGCCGAAGCCGCCCTTCCCTACACCTCCGGCGGACACCGGGGGATCCCCGCCGCCCTCACCCACGAACTGGCGGCATGGCGGACCGCGGTCGCAGGCGGCGACCTGGACGCCCTCAAGGAGATCCTGCCGTCGCTGCTCCAGGCCGCCGCAGCGGTATCGGAGATGCCGGACACTCACGAAGGGCGCCGCCTCGCCGCCGCACTGCGGCCCTTCAGCACGCCCAAGTCCGCCGACACCGCCGGAAGCGCCCATCAGGCCGCATCTGCCGGTGCCCCTGTGCACGCCCCGGCAGACAGCGGCCAGGGACAGGATGACGTAGCGGAAGACGAGGACGGAGAGGACGGTCTGGCGCCGGGGGACGAGGAGGACGAGCCCGAGGGCCACGTCTTCCCCGCCTTGAAGATCCTCAAGGACTCGGTCGGCCGCTCGAAGATGCACCCGATCCCCGTCATCCGCACCGAGGCCCGCGACAGCGCCCCGTGGACTCTGATCAGCGAGCACATGGACGGCGAGCCCCGCTGGGTCCACCCCGACGTCACCGCCACCCGTGTTCCCCACATCCGGGCGAACGGAAAGCGCGTCCGGCGCGACCAGCTCGACGTGCCCGACTCCTTCGGCGAGGGCGTGCTGTGCCTGATCGACCGAAACGGCAGCTTCCCCTCCGCCTGTTCGGCCGTTCCCCTCGCCCCGAACAAGCTCCTGCACACCGGCCCGCTCGACGCGTACGACAAGGCCGGGGCCGGCATCTATCTCATCGACATCCCGCAGTGGAACCGCACCGACATGCCGCACCCCCTGGGGCGGATCATCGACCGTCCCGACGAGAACGGCCGCGTATGGGTCACCACCCCGCACATCAAGCAGCTGGAGAAACTCGTCCGGGCGGGCCACCTCGCCGCCATGCCGGCCATTCACGACTCCTGGACCGGTAAGGCCAACGAGTCCCTCTTCAAGCCCTTCTACGAGGCCACCCGCAAGGCACGGACCGAGCTCGTCCAGGTCGGCGGCGACCCCTACAAGGCCTACAAAACCAGGCTGTCCATCGCGCTGCGGCTGCTGTGGCCCAAGCGCGCCGAACAGCGCTCCCCGTTCTGGCGCCCGGACTGGCGCATGAGCATGGTCGCCGAGGCCTCCGTCCGCCACTGGACTGTCGCCTTCAAGGCCGTCCAGGAAGGGCACACGCTCGTCGCATTGCGAAACGTCGACCAGGCCATCTTCTGGACTCCGCCCGGCACATCCCCGTCCACCTACCGGATCGGCACCGGCTTCGGCGAAGTGAAGCGCAAGTTCGTCCAGCCCGGCCAGATCATCCCCGAAGGTGAAGACTGATGGCCGGCCCCACAGGCCGCGGCAACTCCTTGGGCGCCGCCCTCAACGACCTCCTGCGCTCCCAGGTCACCCCCCGCCACCGGCTGTCGTCGTACAACGCCAAACACTGGCACGCCCAGCTCAGCCAGCTCACCGCCACCCACCGCGGCCAGCAGGCCCTGGAGGACGCCGGCCTCCACGTGACGACCAAGACCCTCATCAACTGGCTGTCCGACGCCGAGTACAACATCCGCCGCTCCTACCGAGACCTCATCCACACCGCCTACGAGAACACGGCCGTCGTCCCGGCCGACCCGCTCCCCGACCACATCAAGCGGGGCCAGTACGAGATCAGCGGCATCGTCAAGACCGGTGACGACGAACGCGAACGCGGCAACCGGCGGGCCGCTCCTCTCCGCATTGACGGCAGCAGGGGCAACTGGGACGCCATCGAGGAACTCTGGCTCGCGGGCGAGCTCACCGACGACGACTTCGAAGACCACTTCATCGACGACGTCATCGTCGAGGACATCGGCGAAGGCACCGACGGCTGGGAGTTCCCCGGCGCCTCGTACTCCGTCGAAGTCAGGTAGCAGCAGGCACGCAGCAGTCGAACCAGCCGTCGCAGCAAGGGAATTCACAGCATGAGCCACCCCCCGGAACGGCGGAAGTTACCGCTGATCGCCGTGTACGCAGAGACGGCCGCGAACGCCGAGCAGCGTGTGACCGAGCTTCTCGGCGCCGCGGGCGCGAGCCCGGCGCGCGGAGGACGGCCTGCCGGGTGCGTATCGGATGGCAGTCAGGCTGCGTTGCCGTGGTTGAGATCCATCAGTTCCAGACGATCAGGAGTGGCCCCGCTTCCTGAACTGACGCCCAGAAACGACACCTTGGCGGGGTGAGGGCTGGCCCGTTATCAGCGCTCACAGTGGGGAGGTGAGGTTGCGTAGTTGGTCGACCAGGGCGGGCTGGGGGAGGGGGATGGTGCCGATTTCGGAGTGGTGCTGGCGGGTGATGTGCGGGTGGATCTGGTCCATGCAGGGGGGGCCGAGCAGGGGGGCGGTGGAGCGGTCGCCGCAGAGCAAGGCGGGTTCGAAGTGCTGGCGCAGGAGTTGGGTGCGCCAGTAGTCGGCGTCGTGGTATTCGCCGCTGTGGGCGTGTTCGAGGAAGAGGCAGTACTCGGCGACCTGGTGGCCGGCGCCAGCGGCGAAGCGCCACCAGAAGCGGGCGCCGCCGCTGTCGTCGGCCAGGTGGAGCAGGCAGGCGAAGACGAGTGCCCCGGATTTGTCGGCGTACTGGCTGGTAATGAAGTCGGCGAGGTGGCCGTCGGCATCGGGTCCGAGGATCAGCAGGCAGACGGCGTTGAGGTCCCACCAGGCGCGATTGGCGTCCGGGGTGAGTTCGTTGGCGGGCGGGGTCCATTCCGCATGGACGAGGGGAGTGTCGGTGTTGCGCTGCCGGGGCGGCCGGTGGCGGGCGGCCTGCCTGGTACGTAGCCGGGTTTCGGCTGCGGCCATGTTGTAGGTGGCGTACCGGTTGCGGGTGCGGGCCTTGGCGAGCAGCTCGTCGATGGTGCGGTGGTCGGACGGCAGCGGCGTCATGAGTGGTTCTTCCCGTCGGGGTGCTCCGGGCAGCGGAGTTTGAGCGTTACGGCGAGGCGTTCGCGGCCAGTGCGAAGTTGGGAGCGGACGGTGGCTTCCTCGTTCCCCATCACCTCGGCCGCTTCGGCCGCGGTGAAGCCCATGCCGTAGTGGAGCAGAATCGCGTCGCGCTGCCGTTCGCTGAGTGAGGCGACGGCGGCGTACAGGGCGATGGTGTCGGTCAGTGCGTCGTAGGGGTCTTCGACGTGGTCGGCGACGGCGGCTTCAAAGGCGGCGGTCTCCATGAGCTCGGGCCTGCGCCTGCGTTTAGGGGTCTTCGACGTGGTCGGCGACGGCGGCTTCAAAGGCGGCGGTCTCCATGAGCTCGGGCCTGCGCCTGCGTTTGCGGTGCATGTCGATGATGCGGCGCTTGAGGATCGTCCAGGCGTAGCCCTCCAGGTTCTCCATCTCGAGCATGCGCGGCCAGCAGTCCATGACCGCATCGAAGGTCAGGTCGACGGCTTCCTCCGCATCGGCGTCCGAGCCGAGCTGGAGGTAGGCGTAGCGCATGTAGTCGGTGCGGCGCCGCTGGTGGAAGCCCCAGTACGCCATCTGCGCGGTCATGTCCCACTGGTCGATCGGCACCGCGCGCGGCACCCCCACAGCGCCGCCCGTCTCCTCCTGACCCATGTCGCTGCTCACGACGCCTCCCGCTGCGCCTCGGGAGCGCGAGCCGGGGTGCGGCCGCTGGTGAGCTGTGTGATACCGATGCGGACCCCGGCCGTGAGAAGCCGACGGCACCCGCGGACCACGTCCGGGCCAAACACCCTTAGGGCAAGCGCGATTTCGATCAACCACGCTGCAGCATCGTGCTGCACGTGTCCTCCCCATTACCTGAGTCATCCGGATGCCACGCCCCCTAAGCACCAGAGGCGACAGCCGCCTCCACCCATGAAGCGCTCCAGAGGGCCCGAACGTGCAGCCTGATCACTAAGAAAAATAACGCTCAGTATCGATCCGATTGCGCCTGGTTCAATCTTTGATGACCCCAAGGTGTTTTTCCTGCCGCGCCACCGGGCTGCGCGGGGCGGGTACGGCAGCGATCCCCGAGTCGGCTGCGGCACCCGCCTTGGTTGCCTGTCCGGCCCGTGAGGTGTGAGCGCGGACGCGATGGCCGCCCGGCAGAACAAGGGTTGGGAAACAGCCCTTGGAGCTCTGCGCCGTCCCAAGGCCGGCGAAGGGCCCCCCATCATGTGTGATCTTCACGGCGCATGAGGGTTGTCTTGCCGTGGCGGTAGGGGGCAGGCGTACAGGAAGCCTTGCCCCTGTATGGAGACCAGCATGACGACCTCCCGCGTGCCGCGGCTCTCGCCCGACGGCACACGTGACGACGCCACGAATGCCCGCCTGGAGCAGGAGAACGAGCAGCTGCGGCACGCCGTCGATTCCCACGCGAGGGTGGACCAGGCCATTGGTGCCCTTGTCACGATCTACCAGCTCGCGCCGGCCGCCGGATTCGACGTGCTGCGTGAGGTCTCCCAGCACACCAACACCAAACTGCACACGGTGGCTGGGACGGTGATCCCCTGGGCGCTGGGACAGCCGCTGCCGGAGCCGGTGGGGCGGGAGCTGGACGCGGCCGTGCAACGGCACTCGCGTCGGCAGGACGCCCCGGACGAGGAAGTCGGGTAGAACGCCGTGGCCGGGCACGGCGCAGGTCAGGGGGCCAGGGCCTGTTCGACGGTGGGATGGCAGCCGATGACCTGGTCCAGGCCCACGAGCTCAAGGACCCGCAGCACTGATGCCTGGGCGCCGGCGATACGCAGCCATCCGTGAGCGTCACTCATGCCCTGGTGGGCGGCGATGAGGACGTTGATGCCGCTGGAGTCCATGAAGGTCACGCCGCTGAGGTCCATCACGGTCCGCGGCCGCGTCACGCTGCCGTAGGACAGCATGGCCTCGGTGAGCTCGTTCGTGACGGCGTGGTCGATCTCGCCGTGCAGAGTGACCACCCGTATGTGTCCGCGGCGGTGTGGTCGATCGACAGGCCGGGCCGGGCTGCTCCGTGGGTGTCTGTCACCGTTTCCTCGACTGCGCTCGCTGATTGCTCAGGCCCCGACACGATGCGCGTTGGCAGCCTGCCCCAACACTACGGTGAACACTCGTTCGACCCTCTGCGTAACCGAGCTCACGGCATGTGAGGCAGAGTCCGGGGTATGCGCGGGCGGATGAACGGGGGAACAAGCGTGGATCCGGCTGAATCAGTCCCCGATGATGAAGGCAGCGTCATGCCTGGCGCCCCTTCCATACAGGACACCCTCGCCCTGGACGGCGACAGCTCCTGCATCGCCGAGGCACGCCACCGCGCGGTGGACTTCCTCACCCGCGTCCAGGCCGAGCACGGCCTGCCGGTGTCCGCTCGCGCGATGGACCTGACCCAGCTGGTGGTCAGCGAGCTGGTCACCAACGCCCTCAAGTACGCTCCCGGGCCGGTGCTGATGCAACTGCGCATCGCAGGCTCGGTGGTGGAAGTTGTCGTGTGGGACAGCGATCCGGTCCTGCCGGTGGCGCGAGCCGCCGATGCGGGCAGGGTCGGGCAGCACGGACTGGAGATCGTTATGGCCGTCTCCCAGGGCTTCGAGGCCCAGCAGGAGCCGGTCGGCAAACGCATCACCGCCCGCATTGCCCTGCCCGACGACCTGGGCGGGGGCATCACCGGACGCCGCCCCCAATAAAAGGCAGCGCTCGCCGCCGGCCCCGCTGTCGTGCCTGACGGCTTGTAAAGCGGCGGGCTGCAGGGGGGCGACGTCGGCAAAGGGAGAGGTCGGGGCGGGCAACTGGTGAAGAGGCAGTACTCCGAGCGTGCGCTATTCGGAGCGGTTGCAGTGATCACCCGTAGGTAGAGGGCCAGCGTGGTACCGGCCCTGTGGGATCCGGCCGCATTCGAGCAGATCCGGCAACGGCCGACTTGATCACCGGCAAGAGCAAGGCCTACGAGCACGCCCTCCAGATCACCGACGCCACGCCCCGTCCGGCTCACCGAGCGTTGCTGATTCGTTGGGTGTTTCTCCCACTATGTCCGCATCATTGTGGTGAGGAGTGATCCACGATGGCAGATCCGAACGAACCGAAGCGGCCCCCGCACCAGGACAAGGGAACGCCGCCTCCGCCTCCGCCCCCGGGTGCCTCTGGTTGGAGCGCCCCGGATCCCTCGGGCCCGGGGAGGCCGGCCTCGACGGCGCCGCGGAACGGCTTGGGCATCGCGGCCCTGATCCTGGGCATCATCGGTCTCATCTCCGGGATCATCCCGATCCTGTTCTGGATGGCGGGCATCTTGGGCATCGTGGCCCTGGTCCTTGGGATCATCGGCGCCCGCCGCGCGAAACAGGGCTACGCCACCAACCGGCGGATGTCGATCGCCGGAGCCATTCTCGGGGGCCTCGCCATCGTGATGTCGATCATCGGGATCGTGATCATCGCCAACGTCTTCGACGACGTCTCCAAGGAGATCAGCCCGACCAAGACCACTGCTCCCACCACCCCAGCCCCGAGCACGGCCACCTCGCCGGGGACCACGGCGCCCACCAGCGGGGCATTGCAGTTCAATACGGCGCAGCGCTACCAGGACGGTCTCCAGGTGCAAGTATCCGCGCCTCGTCCGTTCACTCCCTCCGATAGTGCGGCCGGATACACACCCGGCGACAAGGCGGTGGCCGTCGACGTCACCGTGACCAACGGGTCCGGCAAGAGGGTCGACCTTGATCTCCTCTCCATTCAAGCCAAGGACGCCGATGGACGCTCAGCCGAGACGATCTTCGACAGCGCCAAGGGCATCAATGGAGTGACCGGCACCCTTCTGCCCGGGAAGAAGTCCGTCGCCACCTACGCGTTCGACCTGCCCAAGAACGCCTCCAGCAGCCTGGACGTGGAAGTCTCCCCCGGCTTCAACTACGAGTCAGCTGTATGGAGCGGGTCCAGCTCCTGATACCGGACGCAATGAAAGCCCCCGGCCTCCGCCTTCCCCTGCTACCAACCAACTGCCATTCCTCCATAAGAGGGCATGTCGAGCACAGTGCCTTACGCGCTGCAATCATCGCGTTTTCGATGTCCCGGTACGACGGCAGCCCTACGAGGAACACCCACCCCGCCTCGGTCTGCCGCCGCCTCCACAGACGCGCCACGACCTCCTGTTCCGGCTGACCCAGCACTGGGTCGGCGGGCAGCGCGACGCGCACCGGCACTGGCTTGGCCGCGTCATCGGAGGCAGTGGTCACGGCCCCACGGTAAGCACCATCTCTGCCAGCTGATGGATGTCACCGCTCGGGCAGCTTGCGGCGGAGAAGGTCCATCGGCGCGCCCGCGCCCGTGCGCATCGACAGCAGCAGGGGTGCCTGGGACGAGTCCGCCGCTCGTCCTCCTTCGCCTCGAACTCGGCGAAACGGGCGGCCAGAATCCCCCGGTGCCCGCTCTCCTCACCGACCGCTCGGCGAAAGCTGCGACTGATGTCGGTGCCCCATGACAGGCTGGGTGATCATGCAGCCCCCTCACGACGCGGGCGACTTCGCCTTCAGCCCGACCGACGCCCTGGACATACCCGTCGTCGTACGCGACTTCAGCTCGCTGCGGCGGCCTCCCGAACCTCTGTGGAGGGGTGCCACCCAGCCGTGGCCGGGGGTGGCCGACATGCCTTCGTACGGGACCTACCTGGCGACCACGACCTGGCGGCAGGTCCTCCTCGCGGCCAAGGGCGTCGGGCGCGACCTGACCCCGTGGCTGCGCCGCACCCCCTGGCTCGCCGTCAACGAGCTCATCTCCCGTACTGCCCCCCTCCAGGCCTACCTCCAGCTCAAGGACGTGCCCGCACCCGCGCCCGCGGCTGGCCGCAGGCTCTTCGTGAACGCCCTCTACCAGTAAGGCA
The DNA here is from genome assembly GCF_014202475.1 of Streptomyces paradoxus. Classification (GTDB taxonomy): domain Bacteria; phylum Actinomycetota; class Actinomycetes; order Streptomycetales; family Streptomycetaceae; genus Streptomyces; species Streptomyces paradoxus. Next base: position 83,955 of record NZ_JACHGV010000020.1, on the reverse strand, counting down.
GTGAGCGCAGCGCCCACTCCGCCTTCGGCTACCACTTGGGCATGACGATGGCGCACTGGCTCTGCGCCGGGATGGCCGGCCTGGGAAGCACCTGGCATCTCGAAGCCCGAGGCCCGGGTGGCCTGCCCGGCTTCACCGACCCGGCTGCCAAGCTGCCCGACCTGTGGGGCAACCACCGCGCCGCCGGCCTGCCCTGGCTGATCGAGGCGAAGGCAGCCCGGCATCTCGGCGCCGGCGTGCTGAAGAACGGGAGAATCCAGCTGGACGGTGGCAGCGCCCTCATGCCCGGCATGGCACACCGGCAGGTCCTCTGCGGCACGTCGCTGCCCGGCAATAAGCCCGGCAAGTGGGAGCAGGACCACCTGTTCCTGGCCCTGCATACGGCCCACCCCCACGGCGGGCCGCAGACCGGCGCCTCCCCGGCCGGCAGTCCGCAGGGCGACGCGGAGGATTACGTCGCCGATGACCCTGAGGCCCTGATGGCCGTCACCCGGCAGCAGCTCCTGACGTACCAGGCCTTGGCCTTCGGGGCCGTGGAGCAGCGGCGCGTCGTCCCGATGCGCCGCGACCGAACGGAGCGCGGGCGTCACCGCACGGGTTCTCTGACACTGCTGGAACACGACGAATCCACCACCGGCCTGCGACGTCGGCTGCGCGCACAGCAGGTGGACACCGAGGGGAGCCTGGCGTCGCACACGGACGCCACCGCGTTCATCACCGCCCGCATCCCCGGCACCGGCATCCACCTCGGTCTCTCCCGCCGCCTCTACGCGGCGTGTGCGGCCCTGCACCTCCAGCAGACCGACATGCCCGACACTGTGGCCTTCGCCGGCGGCCCCCGCCTGAACGACCCCGGCTTCGGTCAGGACCAGGACGACGACGAGGCCCGCGAGCAGTACGCGCGTCGGGCTCGCCAAGCCCACTACGAGCAGGAGCAGCGGTATCGGACGCGCGTTCGTGAGGCGGTGAGAACGGCCTTCCGGCTGGCTGAGGAACACCCGGAGGACAGCTCGTTCACGGGCCCACTTCTTCCCCTACGCGTGGACGACCCCGACAAGCCCCTGCTCCTCGAAGCCGCCTGATGGCCTGAGGTTCGGTCGCTTCAGTCGCTTGGGTCGCTGTACTCCACACAGGACAGCGACTGAACAGCCAGCGACCGGGCAATCCTTCGGTCGCTGGTTGACAAAGCAGGGAAAACTGCAGGTCAACACGTTCTCCGTGGCTGAAGAGCGACTCAAGCGACTCAGGGTTGGCATATACGAGATCCAGAGAGTGTGTGCGTGTGCGTTATATACGGGGAGCTTCAGTCGCTTCAGTCGCTGTTCAGGCTTCTCACCCGGCTTGAACTGGTTGTTTGCCGTTGTCTATCAGGAGCGACCGAGCGGTCCTCAGTCGCTGCGTCTCCCGCCCGGTCGCTGGACGGAGGCTCGCCGGTCGCATCATCGACACGGCGTCACCGTTGTTCCGCATGTGCTCCGCGACCCCACCGGCCCCGTTCGCTAGTCTGTGTCCGTCGTTGAGTCGCTTCGGTCGCTGATAGGGGGTGTAGATGCCTGCTGAGCTGCAGTTTTCCCGCAGCGACTCAAGCGACCCCGCTATCCCCGCTTCTTCAGTCGCTCCGTCCCTTGCCCTCGCACAGGCGTGCGCCCGCAGAGGCTGGCCCGTGCACCCCCTCGCCCCGGGCCGCAAGACACCAGCCGCGAACTGCAACGAGTGCCGCGCCAACTCCCACGCCCCGACCAACTGCCCCTGCCTTCGCACAAGCCGCTGGTGCCACAGCTTCCACGCGGCCACCCTCAACCAGGACCGCATCCAGCAGTGGTGGGGGCAGCACCCGGAATTCGGCATCGGCGTCTCCTGCGGCCCCGCTGGCCTGGTCGTCATCGACATCGACGCTCACGACGCTGAGCCCCCCGCGCGTGACCGGATCCTGCCCGGCATCCCCATCGGCGACCACGTCAACCTCACAGGCCTCGCCAACGGATTCCACACCCTCGCCGTACTCGCTGCCCTCCGCGGCCAGCAGAGCCCCGCCGCCGACACCACCACCCTGCGCGTACGCACCCCCTCCGGGGGCCTCCACGTCTGGTACCGGGCCACCGGCAACCGTCAATGGAAGTCCTCTGCCGGCTCCAGCCCCGGCCGCGCCCTGGCCTGGCAGGTCGACATCCGCGCCCACGGCAGCTACATCATCGCCCCTGGTACCACCACCCACCACGGCACCTATACCCCCGTCGACGAAGCCCGCGAGCCCGCTGCCCTCCCCCTGTGGCTCGCCCAGGAACTCGATCGCACTGGTCACCTGCCAGCACCCACCATTCCCGCTCCCCGCCCCGTGCCCCCACGTGCCCAGCAGGCTGTTCTCGCTGCCGGCGGCGGCCGCGGTCAAGCCGAGCGCACCCTCGCGGCTGTCCTGGCACCGGTTGAGGCCTGTGGCCAAGTCGCCCAGGGCGCCGGCTTCTCCGACACCCTCAACCGGGCCGCCTACACCCTTGGCGGCCTCATCGCCGCTGGCCGCCTCTCCCAGCAGGAAGCCGAGCAGGCACTCAAGGACACCGCGGCCGCGGCCCGACCGGGCCAGGAGCGGCGCATCGAGCAGATCATCCACAGTGGTCTCGCCGCAGGTCTAGAAAGGCCCCTCAACGCCACGGGGAGGCGCCCGTGACGTCGCCCAGCAACGAGACGCTCTTCGAGTTCGACCCTGAAGCCGTCGCCGCCCAGATCCGCGCACAGAACTCCACCACGCCGCTGCCAGCCCAGGCCACCACTGAGCGACCTGTCGGCGAGGCAACTTCCAACGGCCTCCTGCCGGATACCCTGACCGACCGCGGCAATGCCAAGCTGTTCGTCAAGCTCTACGCCAACGACTTCCGCCACGTACCCAACATCGGCTGGTACCGGTGGGACACCACCCGCTGGCAGATCGATGATGAGGACACCGTCCTGTGGGCGGCCGGCGACTTGGCCGAGACCATTGCCACCCACGACCCGCGCGGCCTGTTCACCACCACCGCCCTGCACAAGCACCGCACTCGTGCGATGTCGACCTCAGGCATGAACGCGATGCTCACCCAGGCCAGGTCCGCGCCCGGCATGGTCCTCAAGGCAGACCGCCTGGACGCCGACCCCTACGCCCTGTGCACCCCGCGCGGGGTTGTCGACCTGCGCACCGGGCTGCTGAGGGCTCCCGACCCGAACAAGGACTTCCACTCCCGCTCGACCACTGTCGGCCCGCAGCAGATGCCTGTCCCGCGCTGGCTGCGCTTTCTGACCGATACCTTCGGCGACGACGCCGAAGGCCAAGAGATGATTGACTACCTGCACCTGCTGCTCGGGTACTCGATCACCGGGGACGTCGGAGCCCAGATCCTTCCCTTCCTGTGGGGAACGGGTAAGAACGGCAAGTCCGTCCTCCTGGACGTCATGATGAAACTGCTCGGCGACTACGCCGACGCGGCCCCGCCTGGCTTCCTGATGGCCAAGCCGTTCGAAGGCCACCCCACCGACCTCGCCGAACTCCACGGCCGGCGTGTCTACGTCTGCTCGGAGATTAAGCCCGGTGACAAGTTCGACGAAGCCCGGGTGAAATTGCTGACCGGTGGCGACCGCATCAAGGCCCGCCGCATGCGGCAGGACCCCTTCAGCTTCGAACCCACCCACAAACTCTGGCTGCTGGGCAATCACAAGCCCGAAGTCGGCACCGGCGGCTTCGCTTTCTGGCGCCGCATGCGCCTGATCCCGTTCGAGCGCGTCGTCCCCGACGACCGCAAGATCGACAACCTGGCCGACCTCCTCGTCATGGAAGAGGGCCCTGGCATTCTCGCCTGGCTCATCGACGGCGCCCGCCGCTACCTCGGGGGCGACCGTGACCTCACCGGTCCCGAACGCGTCCGTATCGCCACGACCGCCTACGCCGAGACCGAGGACCACACCGGCCGCTTCTACGAAGAATGCTGCCGCCTGGGCCCCGACCTGCGCGCCGAGCAGACGGCGCTCTACGCCGCCTACACCGCCTGGTGCCAGAATGAAGGCGCGCAGCTCATCTCGTCCCGTGCGTTCGCCTCCCGGACCAGGGAACTGGTTGGACTGGCCTCGCCCAAGGAGATGAAAGTGTCCAACCAGCGCAAGTACTACCCGGGCATCGGACTGCTCACCGACGAGGAGAGGGACGCCGGCGTATGAGTTCCCTGATCAGCGCGGACGAGATCAGCCACGAAGCCGAGCTCGTGTGGCTCGAGGATGTCGACCAGCTCGACTATGTGCGCCAGAGCCTGGACCGGCTCCCCACGCGCAAGGGGAAGCCGGCCTATCACCGTGACGGCCGCATGGTCGGCTACGCCATCCTCGGCCCCGATGCCAAGGCCTCGCGCGCCTCGGGTACTTTCCGACGGCGCGTCTTCTGGCTGCTGCCCCACGACCGCGACAGCGAGCCCGACGGCCTGTACGCCAAGAGTGCCCCCGCCGAAGCCGTCGACCCGCGCACCCTCGAGCCACGCGTCAAGGGCTACAAGACCGAGCGCTCTGAAGGCGGCCCGCCGTCGCGCGCCATGCAGGAACTCGGCATACAACTTCCACTGTGACCGGGATCCTGAGCTTGTGCGTCTCAATACCCGTCACCCCGGTACGGTTTCCAGGGCGACGAGACACCAAGGGATGAGGGGGAGGGCTGGGACCCGCGAGGAAGAGCCTGGCCACCGCAGTGGCGAGGGCGGCCGCGACCGACATCCGCTGCCTTTCCGCCCAGAGCTCGTCCTGGAGGGCCGCAGCCTTGTGGAGAGCGCTCTGCCCTCGGCCGTGATGCCCAGGAGTCCCTCGGCATCCTCGGTGATCCAGCCCTGGGCGACGGCTGCGGAGCTGTCGCGGCTGATGTCCTTGCCCGCAGGGAGCCCGACTACATGAACCCACCTCAGCCCGTGTCATCGAGCTGAACCTGTACCCCCAGTACTTCGATCTCGTGGCCGCTGGCCGCAAGACCCGGGAAGTGCGGGTGAAGTACCCGAAGTTCGCATGCTTGGCGGTCGGTGACCTGATCCGGTTCGTCGTGAAGGACACCGACCGGTCATGCATGACGCGGGTGACACGCGTCGCCGAGTACGCCTCGTTCGAGGACCTCCTGGACGTCGAAGGGCCCTCCCAGGTGAATCCCGGGGCTTCGCGTGAGGAGCAACTGGCCAACATCCGGCGCATCTATCCGCCGGACAAGGAACGGCTGGGGTGCCTGGCCATTGGTATCGAGCTGGTCGACTAACCCTCCCCACGAGGCCCTCGGCCGCCCCTCAAGCGAGGGGCGGCCGAGGGCCTCGTGGGGAGGGTTAGTCGACGACACGTGCTCTAAAGCACCCGAGGAAGCGGCGTCTGATGCGCTGCAACCACGTCAGTCTCGTATGACGTCGCAGCGACAAGGCGAGTTCAGCCATCTTGGCGGTCAGAAGGGCTGGCGCTGGCCAGAAGGCGATGCCACTGCGCATCTGGAGGGGGCCGACTAAAGGATCACGGGGATGACCAGTCGTCTGTCGTGCCAAAGGAGTTCTTGTGGCCGAACTTGTCCGGCAGCAACACCTTGATGCGGATGTGGGGTATCACGGGTTCGGGCTTCAGGAGTCCGATGACGGTGATCTGCCCGTCCCCTTCCCTGACGACTTCAAGCAGGGCGACTTCCTGAACGACTTTCCGGGGCGTCTGGACATCTTCAGTGCCGGCCACACGCATACCGCTGCGGTCACCGTGGAGGTGTGGGACGGGGAGCCGCCCGAGCAGGATCCTTCACTGTGGGACGAGCAGGCTGAGACCGACTTCGAGTCGACCAGCGGTGAAGTGGCCGTGTGGTCAATGAGCTTGGGCCGCGCCGACGACGTGATCACCCTTGCCGATTCGGGCGGTTCGTGGCGGGTCCGGGTGAGCTGTGCTGGGCGTGACGAAGCTGCGGCACTGTCGGAGGAGGAGGGTATTGGCGAAGGCGCGGAGAGGTACCTCGTGCAGTTCTGGCCCGCAACGGCCTGAACACGGACCAGGGGCGGGAGCGCCGGGCAGTTCGACACTCCCGCCGTCCGCACGTCAGGAGACGATCTTCACGATGAAGCCGTCTGCCATTCCGTCGATGACCCGGTTCTTGGCGTAGAAGCTGAGCAGCAGGCTTCCGCCCGCACCGTTGTCTTCCTTGGCGATCGGCTTCACGGAGAAGTTGAACACTTGGCGTCCGCGTCGTAGTCGTGCTCCGCGGCGCCCTCATAGGTGGTGGCGAAGGGGTACTCATCGCACTCGCGTGCGCCACCTTGCGTGTAGTTGGCGCCCAGTACCGCTTGCACTGCTTGACCGCCGCCTTGCGACTGTCGTCCTTGCTTCGTGTCGACCGTTCGGTGCAGCGCCTGGTCGGCGTCTGACCGGGCTGCCTCCTTGCCGACATGTACGGCTGGGTGTCCGGCGACCGGGTGGTGGGGGCGACACGCCGGATCTGACGCAATCGGGACTGCTGTGGGCCGAGATCGACTTTTGTATCAGCCCAGGCATGGGGCGCCGGTCCACTCGGACACTGCTGCCTTCCTCTGCATTCGTGCCGCTCTGGTTGCGCGCCGCGCTTGACCCCTAGCCGCCGGGCTTCTCGCCCACGGAACAACAACCAACCGTCCCCTTGAGCGGAGGGCCCGGAGATTGGGGCCCTTCCTCAGCCTGAGTCTGGGCTCTTCCCCCGTGGCTCGACAGAGACCAGGCCTTTGCCCAGGGCGGGCGGCCAGAGGTAGGCCAAAGGAGGCGGCCTTCCGGCCAGGCCTCCGGCTATTACGCCGTAATAGAAGGCGAGGCGCCTGAGCCGCCGCGTACGCCGTCCACTGTGCGGCCAACCTGAGTAGCGAACCGGGCTGGTATGGCTGCTCATGTCGACGAGCCCAGGCCTAGCGGCTCGGTGAGCGTTCCAAGCCGGCCTGTGCGCGGCCGTCTCAAGGAAGGTCGTTTGCGAAGCTTCACGTTGACCGAGGTTCGTTGCGACCGGATCGCAACTCTGGTGGCTAGGGGGCTCGCCCAGTCCACTGAGCGCGAGCCAACGGTCGCATGTGGGAGCTATTACGGCGTAATAGCTCCCAAGTCGGCCTGAGCGCCCCCTGCTGGCCCGACAGGTAGTCAAACTAACGCGTCGTGGGCGCCAAGGATCATGAACGTTAGTATGGTGTCTCTCATGAGTTCGCCAGCCAATTCCAGCGACCGCGAGAAGGTCGTCTCCAAGCTGCCGGGATGGCTCCGGCAGAACCTCAAAATCAGAGCCGCCCAGCACGGCATCGAAATCCAGGCCGCCGTCGAACAAGGCATCACCGACTGGTGCCACCTGGCCTCCTCCCTCAGCCAGGTCGACACAGCCGGCTCCAGTTCCTTCTCCACCTTCCTCCCCCACGGGCAGTGGGAAGAGTTCACACGCACCGCATCCGACCGCCGCGTCTCCCTAGCCCAAGGCCTCGCCCAGTCCGTCCAGCTGTGGCTCGACACCAACCCGGCACCGGAGATCGAACGGTCTTCCATCACCCGGCGCATCATCGTCTGCAACCAGAAAGGCGGCGTCGGCAAGACCGCCATCACGGCCGGCCTCGGCGAAGCACTCGCCGAAGACCCCAACGCGCTCCACGCCGTACGCGTCGCCAAGGCCCTCGCGAAAGCCCTACGTGCCAGCGAGGTGCACGAGGAGCACGACGGGCAGGAGGCAGATCCACTCGACGTGGAAAACCTGCCCGGGCTAGGACAGCGCGTACTGCTCGTCGACTTCGACCCCCAGTGCCACCTCACCAATCAACTGGGCGCCTCTCCCCTGCCGATGAACGGCGACAGCCTCACCAACCACATGGCAGGCGACGCAAAGGGCGACCTCCGAGACCTCATCGTCTCCATCGATGACGAGGCCTTCGCAGGACGGCTCCACCTCCTGCCCGCCTGCAACGACGCCTTCCTCCTCGATGTGCGCCTGTCCGCAGTGCGCGCCCGCGAAGCCGCCCTGGAGCGCGCACTCGCCCCCCTCGAAGACGACTACGACGTCATCGTCGTCGACTGCCCACCCAGCCTCGGCCTCAGCATGGACGCCGCCGCCTACTACGGACGCCGCCGCGACGGCGAGGCACCCGGACAATCCGGCGCGCTGATCGTCGTCCAGGCCGAAGACAGCTCTGCAGACGCATATGACCTGCTCACCACGCAGATCGACGACCTGCGCGCCGACCTCCAGGTCGACATCGACTACCTCGGCATCGTCGTCAACCTCTACGACTCCCGCCGCGGCTACATCGCCACCTCCTCCCTTCAAGGCTGGGTCGACATAAAGGACCCGCGAGTCGTCGGCCTCATCGGTGACCTCAAGGAACAGAAGGAAGCAGTACGAGTGAAGAAGCCCCTCCTGTCATACGCACCGAAATCGCAGCAGGCGATCGGCATGCGAGCACTGGCACGGGAGGTGTCGTGAGCAAGGCCAGCCAGCTGGGAGCCGGCCGATTCGGCGGGGGAGCGCGGCCTGTCAGCGCCCGCCGACAGGCCGTCGCAGCAGCGACCGGCGTGCCAACCGAAGGCGTCGCACCCCCCACGGAACTCCCTCCACAGCGGATCAGCCTCAACCCCGACAACCCCCGCTCCAGCCTCGGAGACCTCACCGATCTCGCAGGCAGCCTCCAGACCCACGGGCAGAAGCAAGCGATCACGGTCATGAACCGTGACGCCTACATCAAGGCCAACCCGGAACGGGAAACCGACCTCGAACCGGACACCACCCACGTCGTCATCGACGGCAGCAGCCGACTCGCCGCCGCACGCGAGGCCGGCCTCACCACCATCAAGGTCATGGTCAGCGACGACCAGGGCGCCAACTCGGAAGAGCTCCTCGAAAGCGCCCTCGTCGCCAACATCCACCGCCAAGACCTGTCAGAGCTGGACGAAGCCCGAGCTCTGCAACGACTCCTCGCCATCCATGGCAGCCAAACCGCTCTCGCGAAGAGGCTTCATCGCTCCCAGGGGTGGGTGTCACAACGCCTCGCTCTGCTCAGCCTCACCCCTGAACTTCAGGCCCGTATCGGTGAAGAACCCATCGACCTGCTGCGTGCCGTGGGAAGCAAGCCACCTGAGCAGCAGCAGACGGTACTCGAAGCGCTCAAGCAGGAACGAGCGCGCAAGGACGCCGAGAAGCAAGAACGCAAACGCAAGAAGCAGCCCAAGACCGACGCTCCTGCCGCCCAAGCGGCAGAGAAGGCCGACGGCTATTACGGCGTAATAGAAGGTGACGGGTCGGATGGATCATCCACCCCCTCTCCGAGGCGCGAGGCTGCTGACGATCCCGCACGCCCGGGTGAAGGTGCGCCAACTCTTCCGGTGCAGTCCACCACGGCTGAGGTCACAGCTGGGGGAGGGGAGCGACAGCCCAAGCGGTTCCCCTATGACGACGGCGAATCCGCGGCTATGTACTTGATCCACAAGATGCCGCCGGATGAGTTCGACAGGATGCTGGACGAGCTCATCAAGCACAAGGAAAGCCGGGCCGTTTCTGCCAGTTGACTCAATCCTCCGGCTGCTGGTCATCCCGCCGCGAGGGCCGGTCTCCCGACGGCGGGAGACCGGCCCTCGCGCTCAAACCCAGATGCAGCGAGCCTGATCCTCGGCTCCGCAGTGACTTCATCGCATACCCCTACCGTGTTCGCCGCCTCCTTTCCGCGATCGACGCCATGACGAGATCGCACGAACCCTCCCTGCGTACGATCCCGACGGCGACGCGCATGGCAGGCCCGGACCGCCAGCGGCGGTCGGCTGCCGTACACAGCGTCCCTACGCTCGCCCGGGCAAAGCCGCCGATCGCCGGACGGCACGCCAATAGGGCGACTCGTTGAGCCGCCGCTGGCGTGCGTACCGCCGGGGGCGGCCAACGCGTAGGCCACAGGTGTGAGAACCCCGCGGCCGACGCTTTGGAGAGGTCCGATGATCCTGACCAAACCAACAGATCTGCAGCCACCTTTAGCGCGGCTTGGACGCTCACGCGTGGTGGCCCTCCCACTGGTGAGGGCCGGCTCCGCACCACTCCACCCAAGAGGAATCGTCCAGTTCGTCATGCGGCAGCCCGACGTCGCGCAGGAATGCCACCAGGTCACCGTCCGAGTGAGCCACGCCGAGGCACCGCTCAGCTTCCGGACACCGCACCACCACCGGGCGGCCTCCCCCCGGCAGCGGTTCTCCAATGATGATCAGTGCACGCCTCATGGCGTCATTCTGGGCGTGCCCACTTCCCACCGCAGCCTGGGAGCCACATGCCTGCCTCTCACCGCCGACGATCAGGTGGTCGTCCATCGGCTTGGCCGAGTGCCCCCTACTCGGCAACGTGGACCGGTTTCTGGCCGCCGGTCGATGAGGTGCGGCACGGGCTACGCCTTGGGCGGCGACGACGGCTGTATCGCGGAGGCCCGTCACCGCGCTGCCCACTTCCTCGACCAAGCCAGGAACTGCCTTCTGAATGATGCCTGTCCAATAGCGGAAAGGGGGTCAGCCGCAGTCGTTGCGGTTGATTTTCAGGGAGCGGGTCTGGTCGTTGAGGTTGTAGCCGCGCAGGTCGTGGATGGAGCCGCCGCTGCGGGTGACGCATACCCAGCGTCCGGCGTGGTTGCGCTTCTCGTAGACGCGGGCGGTGCGGTCGGAGTTGTTGCGCACGGAGCTGCCGCGGTCGCGGATCGCGGAGGGCAGGTCCTTCACGCTGCCGTCCGTGGCACGCCGCACCCAGGGCTGCCCGCCGAAGTTGATTTCGGGGTAGATGCAGACGTAGCCGGAGGGGCAGTCGATGGCGGCCTGCTGTGTGCGGGGCTCACCGGAAGCGGAAGCCGTGACACACATCGAGGACAGGACGAGGGCGGCGACGGCCCCGGCACGCATCAGATTCTTGATCATGCATCAGAGATAGGGGCTGCGAAGGGCCGGCCGGGCGGTTTTGCCCGCCGGTTCACTCCAGTGGAGGAGCCCGGCACGCCGCGCGGGTCGGCTCGCCGGTACCAAGGCCGGTACGAGTAGACGAGGCGCGCCCGCGGCGAAGGCCGTGGACGACCAGTTGATCGACGACCTGGTGGGCCGCGCCCCGGCCGAGGGCCTGCAGCTGACCGGCGAGGGCGGGCTGTTGCAGCAACTAACCAAGCGGCTGTTGGAGTCCGCCCTGGAAGGCGAGATCACCGACCACCTCGGATATGACAAGCACGATGCGGCCGGGAAGAACGGCGGCAACTCCCGCAACGGCAAACGCTCCAAGACCGTCCTGACCGACGTCGGTCCGGTGGAGATAACCGTGCCCCGCGACCGGGACGGCTCCTTCGAACCGAAGATCGTCAAGAAGCGGCAGAAGCGCCTCACCGGCGTCGACGAGATGGTCATCTCGCTGGCCGCGAAGGGCCTGACCACCGGCGAGGTCCAGGCCCACCTGGCCGAGGTCTATGGCGCCGACGCCTCCCGCCAGACCATCTCCACCATCACCGACCAGGTCCTCGAGGGCATGGCCGAATGGCAGAGCCGACCCCTCGACGCCGTCTACCCGGTCGTCTTCATCGACGCCATCCCCGTGAAGATCCGCGACGGCGCGGTGGCCAACCGGCCCCTCTATGTGGGTCTGGCCGTCACCACCGAGGGCCGACGGGAGATCCTGGGGCTGTGGGCCGGCGACGGCGGCGAGGGCGCCAAGCACTGGCTGCACATCCTCACCGAGATCAAGAACCGCGGCGTGAACGACCTGCTCATGCTGGTCTGCAACGGGCTCAAGGGCCTGCCCGAGGCGGTGGAGACCGTCTGGCCGAAGACGATCGTGCAGACCTGCGTGGTCCACCTGCTGCGGAACTCCTTCCGCTATGCCGCCCGCCAGTACTGGGACAAGATCGCCAAGCTCCTCAAGCCCGTCTACCCGGCCATCGTGAAACTCTGGGAGAACGCGTGGGAGGAGTTCACTCCGTTCCTGCGGTTCGACACCGAGATCCGCCGCATCGTCTGCACGACGAATGCGATCGAGTCGGTGAACGCGCGGATCCGTCGGGCGGTGAAAGCCCGCGGGCACTTCCCCAACGAGCAAGCCGCGTTGAAGTGCGTCTATATGGCGATCATGTCCCTCGCCCCCACCGGCAAAGGCCAGGCCCGCTGGACCATGCGCTGGAAGACCGCGCTGAACGCCTTCGACATCACCTTCGACGGCCGCCTGTCGGCGGCTCGCCAGTAACCCCAACTACCCAGTTACACCACTCGTTTGACAGTCCCAGCGCGCGCCTTCAGGAGGGCAAGAGCCCGGCTGAGGCGCGGCGGGCGACGGTGATGGGCAGGCCCATCGAGCACAACCAGTCGGAAGCCACCGAGTCGGCGAAGGAGCGGTCTCCCTGGCTGGCCATGGACCTGACGTTCCGGGCGCAGTCGACGGCACAGATCGCGTGGACGCTGCTGGATGAGGAGCACCGCGTGCTGGAGCAGTGTCAGGACATCGGCCGGGACAAGGCGCTGGCGTGGCTGGAGGAGTCGGTCGCGGAGGTCCGCTGGGGGAGCGGCGGCAAGTACCGGCGTAGGTGTCTCACGCCCCCTTCTGCCCTGCAGTTGTGACGTGCACCACAGGGGGAGCGTAGCGCCAGGGTGTGCGCCGGTGGCGGCGCAGCATGTTCCGACGGCTCCTCAAGGATGCCACCGGATACCGACAGGCGTGATCAGACGGGGGGAGCGAACGAGCGGGCGTCATCCAGGTGGTACTCAGGTTCCTGCCGTGCACGTTACTGATCCGTGGTGCTTGTGGAGTCCCTGCGGGGCGGCCGACATGATCGGAAAGTCCCGCTGCCGGGCGTACGGCGCGGGCGGTCCGAATCCCTGACACCCCGGCACTGAGGAGAACCATGCCCTGTGACGTACCCGAGCACGTCACCGTCGACGGTGACCGGTTGTGGCGGTCGCTCATGGAGCTGGCGGAGATCGGCGCGTACGAGGACGAGCAGACGGGTCTGCGCGGTGTGCGTCGGCTGGCGCTCACCGACGCCGACGCGGAAGGGCGCCGCAAGCTGGTCTCTTGGATGGAGGAGGCCGGCCTCACCGTGCGCGTCGACGCGGTGGGGAACATCTACGGCCACCGGGCCGGCACCGTGCCGGACGCCCCGCCGGTCATGATTGGGTCCCACATCGACAGCGTGGCCACGGCGGGCGCCTTCGACGGCTGCCTGGGCGTCCTGGGAGGCCTGGAGATCGTCCGTACGCTGAACGAACGCGGCATCACCACGCGTCGCCCACTGATGATCGCCGCCTTCAGCGAAGAGGAAGGCGTCCGGTTCGGCACCGACATGCTCGGAAGCGCCGTCGCGGCGGGCCGGATCCCGCTGGAGGAGGCCTACGCCCTGACGGACGCGGACGGCCTCACTTTCGGAGACGAGCTGGCTCGGATCGGCTTCGCGGGCCCGCACGGCGTGCGGCTCGACCCATCGCCGTACGCCTACGTCGAATGCCACATCGAACAGGGCCCGCTGCTCTTCCGCTCGGGCACCGACGTCGGGGTCGTCACCGGGACGCAGGGCATCTCGTGGCAGGAGATCGTCGTCTACGGTCACGCCGCCCATGCCGGGGCCACCCCCACCGAGATGCGCGCCGATGCGGGTCTCGTCGCCGCCGAGATCGTGCGTCACCTTCGCACCATGGTGGACAGCGGCGACTACGGTCGCCTCCGGGCCACCGTGGGACACCTGACTCTCCATCCGGGCGATACCAACATCGTCCCCGCCAGGGCCGACCTCAAGGTCGACCTGCGCAATCCCGACGAGGAGTGCATGGTCCGCGCGGAGGAACACCTCGCGCGCTACCTCGACCGGCTGCAGGAGACGCAGAACGGGCTGCGCATCACCACGCGCCGCATGGCACGGACCTCGCCGGTCGCCTTCGACGGCCGGCTCCAGAAGATCGCCGTCCGCGAGGCGGAGGCCCTCGGCCTGACCCACAGCTCGATCCTCTCCGGCGCGGGTCACGACGCCCAGGAGATGGCGGCCGTCTGCCCGGCGGTCATGGTCTTCGCCAGGGGCGAGTACGACGGCATCAGCCACAGCCCGCGCGAGTACTCCACGGTGGAGTCCTGCGCGCGAGCCATCAACCTTCTCGCGGCCACGACCCTGAGCCTCGCCGACGAGGAATGACAAAGGAGAACCGACGTGGAGTCCACGTGTGTCCTGATGTCGGAGGGGAGCTTCCACGCGACCTATCTGATGTCCCAGTGGCTCGAGGAGTTCGGCGCCTCGCCTTCGTTCGGCGGCGTCTACGTGCGCGACGACCCTGATCGAGCCGGTCTCTACCGCCAGCGTGTCCGCTTCCACCGGGCCCATGCCGGAAAACGGACCCTCGCCCCCAGCGAACGGGAGGAGCTGCGCCGCCTCTACGACGACCTAGGCGAGACGGACGAGGCCATGCTCCATATGTACGGAGTGCCGTCGCTGCCCGAGGACCTGCCGGGGCGTCTCGGCTTACTCGGTGAGAATCTCAACGCCCCGGACGTCCGGATCTGGGCCGAGGAGCTGTGTCGCCGGGAGCCCGCCCCCTACTTCTTCGTATTCCTCGACCGCCTGCTGGCGCCGTGGTGGATTGAGCTGGCTCCCGACCGGATCGTCAACGGCCACTCCGCCGTGCTGCCGCACGCCCGCGGCATGTACGCCACCGAGCAGGTCGCTGCCCAGCGCGACCTGGAACGCTTCCGGCGGTGCGCCGGTGCCACGGTGCACTTCGTGGACAACGGGGTGGACACCGGTCCGCTCATACGCGCCGAGCGGCTGCCTGACCCGTTCGCCTTCGAGTCCCTCTGGGAGTGCAAAGGAGCCTCCTTCCGGACGGCGTTCGATCTGCTGGTGGGCGTCGCCCGGGACGTGAGCCGGCGCACCGGCACCCTGCCCGCAGGTCTGCAGGTCGTCGCTCCCGACGACCGCGACTTCCGGAGCAAGGACTTCGACCCGTCACGCAGGGCGGCCGCCGTGGCCGGTTACGTCGACATGAAGCGACAAACAACGGCAGTTTGAGCCCGCCGTCGCGACCGGCCCAGGGGCGCGGTCGAGGCGCCCTTCCGTTCAGTGAATCCAGCGGCTGCCGGGCACGGGCACGCGCGTCCCGAGCGGACGGCAGCACACCCCGCCCGGCAGGGGCTCCGCGCTCCCGCGGTGCCCTCGCCGCCGGGCCCTTTGGCGAGGAGCGAACCACACCATGAACGCAGCACACGAGGCTCTCGCCCCCATAGCCGTGATCGGCATGGCAGGGCGATTTCCCCGGTCGGCGGACATCGACGAGTTCTGGGCCCACTGCGTGGCCGGCGACGACTGCGTGTCCCGATGGGACACGCAGGCCGAGGCGGGCGGGCGGGTCGCCGCGTCCGGCCTGCTGGAGGACGCCGACGCCTTTGACGCCGAGTTCTTCGGCGTATCACCGGCTGAGGCCGAACTCCTGGATCCGCAGCACCGTGTCTTTCTAGAACTGGCATGGCAGGCGCTGGAGTCGGCAGCCGTCGTGCCCGGCGGAGAGGAGGTCGTCTCCGTCTATGCGGCGTCCGCACCCAGCCGCTACCGGCCCGCGCTGTCCGGCCCGGGCTCGGAGAACGAGCGTTACCAGCGGATGATCGCGAACAGCCCGGACTTCCTCGCGACACGCGTCGCCTACCTCCTCGACTTGCACGGTGAGGCGGTCAACGTCCAGACCGGTTGCTCCTCCTCCCTGGTCGCCGTACATCTGGCGGCCCAGAACCTTCGGTCGGGACTCACCGACGTCGCGCTCGCCGGCGGCGTCTCCCTCGACCCCGACCAGCACGGCGGCTACGTCTACCAGGAGGGGATGATCGCCTCCCCGGACGGCAGGTGCCTGCCCTTCGACGCGCGCAGTAACGGCACGGTGCCAGCGAACGGCGCCGGTGTGGTCGTGCTCCAGCGGCTCGAGGACGCGCTCGCCCAGGGACGGCCGGTGCACGCCGTGATCCGCGCCACCGCCACCAACAACGACGGCCGGGCCAAGAGCAGTTTCATGGCGCCCACGGCGCGCGGCCAGAGCGAGGTCATCGCCACGGCACTCGCGTTGGCGGATGTCGAAGCCGACAGCATCGGCTACTACGAGGCCCACGGCACTGGTACCCGGCTGGGCGACCCGATCGAGATCGAGGCAGCCCGCCGCGCATACGAACTCTTCACCGACCGGACCGGTTTCGCAGCCCTCGGATCGCTGAAGTCGAACTTTGGACACCTGGACCGGGCCGCCGGCGTGGCAGGACTGATCAAGGCGGTGTGCGCGGTCCGGGACGGTGTGCTCCCGCCGCTCACCGGATTCCGCGAGCCGAACCCGGACCTGCACCTGGACACCTCGCCGTTCCGGATCCCCCACGAGGCCGAACCGTGGCCCGAGCCGGACCGCCGGGCCGCCGTCAGCTCCTTCGGCGTCGGCGGCACCAACGCCCACGCGATCGTGGAGCGCTACCGGCCCGAAGCGGCGGCCTCGGCCACCCCCCACCCCACCGCCCCCGTGGTCCTGCCGCTGAGCGCGCACGACAGCCGAGCCCTGGCCCGCCGTACGGAGGCGCTGACCGAGCTGCTGGAGGGCGCCGCGCCGCCGGCACTCGGCACGGTCGCCCATACGCTCGCCGCCGGGCGCACCGTCCACGCCGCCCGCACCGCGGTGGTCGCCCGCACTGCCGCGGAGGCGGCGGCCGCGCTGCGCGAGGCACAGGCCCGGCCGAGCAACGGCGCGGCGGACAGCGCCGACGGCCCCGTGGTGCTGACCTTCCCCGGCCAGGCCGGCCGGAACGACACCGAGGTCCGCGAGATCTACGAGCGCTTCGCCGAGTTCCGGGAGGAGATCGACGCCTGCGCCGCCGTGCTTGGCCACACCGGACCCGAGCTGCTGTCCGGCCTCACCGGTCCGCTCACGTCTCCGGCTGGGGCCCCGACGGCGGGCAATCCGTACCAGCCCGCCCTGGTCGCGGTGGAGATCGCCCATGCCTGCCTGCTCACCGCCGCGGGCGTCCGGGCGGCCGCCGTGACCGGCAGCAGCCTCGGCGAGTTTGCCGCCGCGTACCAGGCCGGCGTCTTCGACCGGGACGGGCTCATGCGGCTGCTGCACGAGCGGGACAGGCTGATGCGGGCCACCGCCGAGGGCGCGATGACGGTCGTGGCGGGCGGTCCCCGGCTCGTAGAGGACCTGCTCGGCCCCGAACTGTCGCTGGCGGGCGAGAACGCCCCCGACCGCGTCGTTCTCGCGGGCACGCCCGGGGCCGTGGCCCGGGCCGAGGAGCTGCTCACCGCGGGCGGCCACCGCTGCCGTCGGCTGCCCGGCGGCATTGCCTTCCACTCGCCCCTGATGGACCCGGTAATCGCGCCGTTCCGCGAGGCCGTACGGCGCGCCGCGCCGCGCCCTCCCCGACTGCCCGTCGCCTCCTCCCTCACTGGGCGGTGGCTGCGGCCTGAGGAGGCGGTCGATCCAGAGCACTGGGTCCGGCACCTGCGCGAGCCGATCCGGCTGGCAGGCGCCTTCGCCACCCTCCTGGAAGCCGGCCACCGCCGCTTCGTCGAAGCGGGACCGGGCACCGCGCTGACCGGACTGCTGCTGCGGAACGCCACCGACGCCGCGTCGCCGCTGGCCGTGAGCGTGTCCGGAAGCGATGGCGCTGGCGGCTTCGCCGGCCTGGCGACCGCCCTGACCGGTCTTTGGCAGGACGGAGTGACGGTCGACTGGGACGCGGTCAACGGCACGGCCGGCGAGGCCTTCGCCACCCTTCCCGGGCACGTTTTCGACCGGCGTGGCCGCTACTGGAACCATCGGCCCGATGTCGACGGGGCCGCCAAGGCGGACCGCCGCGCGGCCACCCTGGACGTCCCCGAATGGCGCGTGTCGCCGCGCGCCGGCCGCCTCGGCGATCTGCCGCCCCGGGTCGCGCTGCTCACCCGCGGCGGCCCGCTGGCCGACGCCGTGACCCGGCTGCTCGCCGACGCGGGGAGCACGGTCGTGCCCGCGGGCGACGCCGAGCCGGCCGACGCCGTGGTGGACCTGCGGTGGGCAGAGAAGGGGCAGGCCCCGCAGCCGGAGCCGCGTCTCGGCACGGACGTCGACGCCTGGCTCGCCGAAGGGCTCTGGGACCCGGCCCGCGAGCTGCTGGCCCGGCGCCCGCTGCCCGCCACATACCTCCTGGTCACCCGCGGCCTCACCCCCGTCCTGCCGGACGAGGGAGCCTCGACCGCGGCCGCCGCCGGGCTGGGCCTCGTCCGCTGCCTTCCGCACGAGATCCCCGGCCTGCGCACCCAGCTGGTGGACGTCGGCGCCCGGGACACCGCCGCGGCCGCCGCGACCGCCGTCCTCCCGGAACTCGCCGCTCCGGACCCCCGCGACGTGGCGTACCGGAACGGCACCCGGTTCACTCTGCACCACCGCGCCGCCGTCGCGGAGGCGCGGGTCGCCGTACGGGAGGGAGGCACCTACCTGGTTCTCGGCGGCACCGGCCGGTTGGGCGCCGTGGTGGCGGACGCGATCAGCCGGGAGGCCCCGGCGACCGTGCTGCTTGCCGGGCGTGACCCGGGGCGGAGCCTCGGCAAGGCCCAGCAGGAGATGGTGGACGCGGCCCGGCGCCGGGGCTGCACGGTACGGACCGTCAGGCTCGACGCGACCGACGAGCAGGCCCTGCGCGCTGTACTGGCTGAGGCGGACCGCGAGTTCGGGCGGGTGGACGGGGTGTTCCACCTCGCGGGACACACCGACACCGAGGAATTCCCGCTCCTGCAGGAGGCCCTTGAGGACCCCTCGTCCAGGGTGGCGGAGGCAAAGGTGCGCGGTGCGACCGTGCTCGCCGAGGTGCTCCGCGAACGCGCCTGTGACTTCGTCGTGCTCTTCTCCTCGATCTCCACCGTTCTCGGCGGCCTCGGCTTCGGCCCGTACGTGAGCGCGAACGCGTACCTCGACGCGCTGGCGGTGAGGGAACGGGCGCGTACCGGGGTGCCGTGGACCAGCATCGGCTGGGACGGCTGGAGCGCGGATCTGCGGCCCGCCGACGGTACCCTGGACGGAGCCGAGGGCAGCTGGCTGCTGCGCCGGGCCCTGCGCGTGTCCGCCCCCGTGGCGGTCGCCGCGCTGTCGGACACCGAGACACGGCGCGCGGGCGTCCGCGCGGCACTGGCACGCCTGGCCCGGGACACCGTCACGCACGGTGGCGCGGCCCGCGCGGACGAGCCCAGTGAGATGCTGCGCACGGTCCTGGAAACGGTGGAGAAGGTGCTCGGCCAGGCACCGGACGACCCCGACAAGAGCCTGCGCATGCTGGGCGCGGACTCCCTGCAGATGATGCAGATCGCGGCCGGACTCCAGGCGGCGCTCGGCGTCGAGGTCCCGCTCGCCCCCCTGATCCGGGCCCGGTCCGTACGGGAGCTGGAGACGGTCTGCGTCGGCGCCCGAACGCCGGACGACGACGGGCGGTCGTCGGAGCCGGCGGCCGGCACCGACGAACTCGCGAGCGTGCAGCAGAGGTTGTGGTACCTCTGGCAGCTCGACCCCCAGGAGGCCAACTACAACGTTCCCTTCGGCTGGTGCCTGCCGGGTCTCGCACCACAGCGGGTGGTGACGGCGGTCCGCGCGCTGCTGGAACGGCACGCCGCCCTGCGCACCGCGTACGACGTTGACGCCACCGGGACGCCGCGCCGCCGGGTGACGGGACCCGAAGCGGTGGACATCGAGTCGGTCGAGCTCACGGGCAGCGGTGAGTCAGAGTTCCTGGCACACGCCCAGGAGTTCATCGGCCGGCCCTTCGACCTGACCAGCGCGTCCGTACGGGTCCTGGTGGCCGGGTCCGGCGAGGGACCGCAGTCGCGCACGAGCCGGGTGCTCCTGGTTTGCCACCACATCGCGATCGACGCCTGGTCCGTGGAGCTGATCCGCGGGGACCTGGAGGAGCTGCTCACGCCCGGCGGCCCCGCGGCGCTGCCGGAGCCCACGTCCTCGTACGACGACTTCGTGCTGGCGGAGCGGAGGTTCCGCGACTCGGCCGCCCACCGACGGCAGGTGGCCCACTGGACCGAGGCCACGAGGGGCATCGAACCCGTGGCCCCGCCGGAGGACGCGGTGGCGACGGACGGCAGCCGCGGGGCGGCGGGCGAGGCGCTGGCGACGCTCTCCCCAGACGTGCTGGCCGAGCTGCGGCGCGTCGCCGCGCGGGCGGACAGCACGCTCTACACGCTGGCGCTCACCGCGCTGACCCTTGCCCTGGGCGAATGGTGCGGCCGGGACGAGGTGGTGCTCGGCACCAACCTGGCCAACCGGAACCTGCCCGGTCTCGACTCCGTGGTCGGCATGTTCGTGGACCCGGTCGTGCTGCGGGTGCGCCCGCGCCCGGAGGGCGGCGACGGCACGCTCGGCGCGTCGCTGTCGGCGGTGCGCGAGGCCTTCCTGACCGCGCTCGACCACAGCGAACTCCCGTACCAGGAGGTCGTCCGGGTCTCCGGCCTCGGCGGGCGCGGGGCGGAGAACCCGCTCTTCTCGGTCATCGCGACCATGTTCGACGCGCAGGCCCGATCCCGGCCCGACGGCGCTCCGGAGATGCGCCCGCTGCGGCTGCCCGCGCAGTCGCGGGTCAAGTTCCGCCTCAGCGTCGAGTTCCTGCCGGGGCCGGACGGACTGATCCTCCAAGTGCTCTACCCCACCGAGCACTACCTGCCCGAGACGGTGCAGCGATTCGCCGACCGGGTGATGGGCCTGCTGGGCGCGCTCGCCCGGGACGGACTGGACGCGGTGGCCGAGCCTCCGGTGCCGGCCGGCGCCGGGACGACGGCCCGCCGCCGCTTCTCCCAGCGCTTCGCCCGGCCGGCACCGGCTGCGGCACCGGGCGCCCACCCCCACACCCCCTCGACCGAAGGTGACCTCCGATGAGCCTGCAGTACGAGACCCTCGGCGCCGCCGTCATGGCGGAAGCCCGCCTGACACCGGACCGCATCGCCGTCCACGACGCCACCGGGAGCTGGACCTACGGCCAGCTCGGCGCGGTGGCTGCGGCCGTCGCCGCTCACCTGCACCAGGCCGGCCTGCGGGCCGAGGACACGGTCGCCGTCGTCGGCGGCCGGTCCGCGCGGACGGTCCTCGCCCTCGTCGGCGTCCTGCACGCCGGCGGCGCCTACTGCGTGGTGGACCCCGAACTGCCGCCCGCCCGACGGGACCTCATGCTGGAGGACCTCGCCCCGAGGGCCGTGCTCCTCGCGGACGCGGACGCCGTCCCCCCGGCCGACGGGCCGCCAGGCATCCCAGTCCTGCACCTGGACGAGATCGCGCCCCCGGACCCGGAGGACGGGAGGCCGTGGCCTTCGATCCCGGGAGCCGAGCCGTCCGTGACGCCGTCGAACCTCGCATACGTCATGTTCACCTCGGGCTCCACCGGGCGACCGAAGGGCGTGCAGATCGAGCACGGCTCCGTCCTCAACATGCTCCGCGGCTTCGAGGAGATCGCCCCCACACGGGGCAGGCCGGTGGGCTCCCTCGTCGGCGGCACCTCCTTCGACGTGTCCGTCTGGGAGATCTTCGCGACGCTCGCTCTTGGCGGCACCCTGTACCTGCCGCCGACGGATCTCCTCACCGACCCCGAACGGCTCTGGGCCGAGCTCTGCACGCGGGGCGTGACCAACGCGTACATCCCGCCCGGGGTGCTGCCCGGACTGGTCGAGGCCGCCGCGCGCGGCGGCGACCCGGCGCTCGACCGGGTCCTCGTGGGCGTCGAACCGCTGCCGCAGGAACTGCTCGCACGGTTCGCCCGTGCCGTCCCCGGACTGCGCATCGTCAACGGCTACGGCCCGACGGAGACCACCGTCGTCGCGACCCTGCACCTCTTCGACGCCGAGCGGGTCGAGGAACCGTGGCGGCGCACCCCGATCGGCCGCGCACTGCCCACCACCGAGGTCATGGTGGTCGACGGTGACCTGCGGCCGGTCCCCGACGGCGAGACCGGTGAGCTCGTCGTTGCCGGCGCCGGCCTCGCCCGCGGCTACCACGGTCGGCCGGAACTCGCCGAGGGCCGCTTCACCGTCGACCCGGCGAGCGGGCGCCGCCTCTACCGGACCGGGGACTACGCCCGGGTGCTCCCCGACGGGGAGCTGGAGTTCGTCGGCCGCGTGGACAACCAGGTCAAGGTCGGCGGCTTCCGCATCGAGACCGGCGAGATCGAATCGGTGCTGGTCGCGCAGCGGGGCGTGCGCAGGGCCGTGGTGTTCACCCAGGACTCCCCGGCGGGCCGTTCCCTGTGGGCCGCCGTGGAGTGTCCCACGGTCGAGAGCGAGGCCGCAGTGGACCCAGCCGAGCTGCGCGCGGCCCTCGCACACCGGCTGCCGGCCTTCATGCTGCCCCGGCGCATACTCGTCGTGGAGGCCCTGCCGCTGACCGCCAACGGCAAGGTGGACCACCGGGCACTGCTCGGTGAGGCCACCGCCCGGCCCGACGGCATGGGCGACCGGGTGCCGCCGGTGAACGCGCGCGAGGAGTCGCTGGCCGGCATCTGGCAGGAGGTGCTCGACGCCGCCTGGCTCGGCGTCACGGACGACTTCCACCGCTCGGGCGGCTCGTCGCTGGCCGCCATGCGGATTGCGGCGAGGATGCGCGAGGCCGGTCTCGACGCCACGGCGGCCGACGTGCTGACGGCCGGCACGGTCCGCGAGCTCGCGCAGCGCTGCGCGGACCGGCCGGCCGACACGCCGGCGGCGGACGGCGGAACCGGCCAGGCGGCGGGCAGCACGGAGGTCTTCCCCGCGACACCGTCACAACAAGGCCTGTGGGCGTGGCGGGAGCTGCACCCCGACTGCGCGGACACCACCGTGCTGCACGCCGTCCGCCTTGACGGGCCGCTCGACGAGCACCGGCTGCGCGCCGCCCTGCAGCGGGTGACGGACCGTCACCAGGCACTGCGCACGGTGCTTCGTACCGACGCGTCCGGGGCGCTGGAACAGCACGTCCGCGCCTCGGCCGAGGCGCCGTGGTCCATACGGGACGTGTCCTCGCCAGCCGAGGTCACCCACCGCCTCGAGCAGCTACGCGGCCGCCGCCTCGACGTCACCGTCCAGGCCTGGGACGCCGAACTGCTTCGCGGTCCCGACTTCGCCGTGCTCCTGTTCGCGGCCGATCACATCGTGTTCGACGGCTGGTCCGCCGAAATCCTGGACGGCGAGCTAGCCCGCGCGTACGCGGAACCGGATGCCCGGGGCACACTCGCCAGCGCGGGGCCCGGCCCCGCCGCCCGCGCCCAGCGGTCCTGGCTCGACGGTCCGGAAAGCTCCGTCGCCCGCGCCTTCTGGGCCCGCGAACTGGACGGCTTCGCCGATCAGATGGGCCTCCCGGAGCCGCTCCTGCGCCCGACAGGGCCAGCCCCGCGCCGTACCACGGAGTCCGTGCTCGAGGTCCCGGCGCATATCGTCACGGCCCTGCGGGAGTTCGCCGCCGAGGCGGGGACCACCTTCTTCACCACCGTCCTGGCCGCGTTCAAGGCGTTCCTGCACCAGCGGGGCCTCGGTCCCGACAACTCGGTGTGCGTGGCGCGTTCGGTCCGGGACGACCTGCGAGCCCACGACGCGCTGGGCTACTTCGTCAACCTCGTACCGGTGAGGGACCGGGTCCCCCGGGAGGCGTCGTTCCGCGCCTACCACCGGGAGCTCGCCGAGCGGGCGGCGCGGGCGTTCCGCCACGCGGCCCTGCCGTTCGAGGAGATGGTCAGGCCCCTGTCCCTCGGCCGCGGCGGCAGCGTCGCGGCGCCCGCCCGCATCGTGGTCGCTCAGGAGGTCGGGGCCAGGGAGCCGCTGTACGCGGCGGAAGTGGTGCTGACCCGGTGGCCGGACGTACCGATGAACGCGGTCTACGACCTCGCCCTCTTCGTGGACGAGACGAACGGTCTACGGCTGCGCTGGGTATGCGACGACGGCACCTTCCTGGAGGGCGAGCGGCAGCGCCTGACGGACGGCTTCCTTGAGCTGCTGGCCGCCGTGGCGGCGGAACCCGACGCGGAGATCGGCCGGCTGCCGGCCGTCGGGCCACGCGAGCGGCGGCTGCTCGACGAGGCGACCCGCCCGGTGCCCGGCACGGCCACGGACGACACGACGCTCGCCCTGTTCGACCGGCGAGTCTCCGAGCGGCCGGACGCGGAGGCCGTGGTGCTGCCGGGGCGCCCGCCGGTCACCTACGCCGAGCTCTCCCGGCGCGCGGACGCGCTGGCCGCCGCCTGTGCCCCGTGGACCGGGGAGAACCGCAGTCCCGTGGTCGTCGTCCTGGACAAGTCGGCGGATCTGGTCGCCGCGCTGGTGGCCACGGCCCGGCTGGGCCGCCCCTACCTTCCGCTCGACCCCGGACACGCGCGCACCCGCCTGCACGATCTGGCCGAGCGGGCAGGAGCGACGGTCGTCGTCAGCCGGACGGGGCTGCTCGACGGGCTCACGCTGCCGGCGGCCATCGGCACCGTCCTCGTGGACGAGGTGCCCGAGGAGCCCTCCCTTACGGCTCACGAGCTCGTGCGCGCCGACGCGGACACCGGTCCAAAGCCGGACGACCTGCTCTACGTGATGCCGACCTCGGGCACGAGCGGCACGCCCAAGCTGGTGGGGGTGCCCCACCGGGCGGTGGTGCGGCTCGTCCACGGCAGCACTACACTTCCGATGGACCGGGGCGACCGCACCATGCTGGTGGCCAACTCCTCCTTCGACGCGGCGACGCTGGAGCTGTGGGGACCGCTGGTGAACGGCGGCGCCGTCGTCGTCCCGGAGCCCGCGGACCTCTCGGATCCGGGCCGGCTCTGTGCGGCGATCTCCACACACGGCGTGACGGTCGGCTTCTTCACCGTCACGCTGTTCGCCCGGATGATCGAGGCGGCGCCTCGCCACCTGGCGGGGATGCGGCACCTGCTCGTGGGCGGTGAGGCAGTGCCGCCCGGGTTGTTCGCCGAGGCCGAGCGGCATGTGCCGCGGGGCGCGCTGGTCAACGGATACGGCCCCACGGAGAACACCACCTTCTCCTGCTGCCACCGGCTGGACCGCGATCCGGCGTCACTCCGGTCGGTTCCGGTGGGCCGGTCCGTCAGCGGATCCACCGCGCAGGTGATGGACGACCGGCTCAGGGCGTTGCCGGTCGGAGCCGTCGGTGAGATCGTGGTCGGCGGCGCCGGGCTCGCCGTCGGCTATCTGAACGACCCCGAGCTGACAGCCGAGCGCTTCGTCCCCCACCCCGACGGCTCGGGCGCCCGGCTGTACCGTACCGGCGACCGGGGACGGCTGCTGCCGGACGGGGCTATCGAATACCTCGGCCGCAGCGACGGGCAGGTGAAGATCCGCGGTTTCCGGGTGGAGACCGGAGAGGTGGAGCACGCCCTCATGGCGCATCCCGCGCTGAGGCAGGCGGTGGCGCTGACCGCCCCCGACCCGGCCGGCGGCCTGCGGCTGCTCGCCGCGGTCGAGGCCGGGCCGGCGGCGGAACGGCCGACCGAGGCCGCCCTGCGCGCCTGGCTGCGGGAGCGGCTGCCCGGCTACCTCGTCCCCGCGCGCATCGCGGTCCTCGACCGCCTGCCGCTCACGGCCAACGGCAAGATCGACCGCGCCGAGGTGCTCGCGGCCGCCGCCCGCACGGGTGAGGCGGACCGCGGTTCCCTGGAGCCGATGACGCCGGTGGAGCGGGAGGTGGCCCAGGAGTGGGAGGAGGTCCTCGACCGGTGCCCCATCGGTCCGGACGACGACTTCTTCGCCCTGGGCGGTGACTCCATGGCTGTCCTCACCGTGTGCCACCGGCTGGCGCGCCGGCTCGACCGGGCTGTGCCGTCCCACCTGCTCTTCGAGCACCCGACCGTCAGGAGCCTGGCGGAGCGGCTCGCGCCGCCCGCGCCGGACGACCCGGCCGGTCCGCGAACCGGCGGACCGGACCGCGAGGCCCTGCTGCGGCGCGTGAGTCGGGTGCGCGGTCTCGCCACCCGCTCCACGGCCCCGGCCGCACCGGAGCGGACGTGAGCGGGGCGGGGTACGCCGCCCGAGCATGGCAGCGGGCCCTCGCGCGAGCCGAGGGGGAGGGGAAGGCCCTGGCGGACGCGATGCGCGGCCATCCCTTCGCGGACGGCGAGGGCTGGATGCCCGCCCGCCCGCTGCTCGTGGACCGAGCGGAACTCCGGTCGTCCCTCGCAGACCTCCGGGAACTCACGGGGCTCATCCGCGACGAGGCACTGCGGCGCTGCGACGGCGACCCGGGCCGGCTGGCCGCCCTGGCCGGCGTCGAACACCGCCGGCCAGCCCCTGGCACGCCCGACCTCGATCACTGGGCCGATTCCGTACGGGCCGATGTCGTGCTCGGCGCGGAGGGCTGGCGGGTCTGTGAGGTCAACGTGGACAGCGCGCTCGGCGGTGCCGGGGCGATGGCCGCCGCGGTGGGCGCTCACATTGGGGGCCCGGCCGCCCGGCGGCTGAGGGCGGAGGGCCTGCGACTGACCGCGCCGGATTACTACGCCCACAAGGCCGCGGCGCTGCGGGCCTGGGCCCCGGGCGACGAGGGAGAACCGCCCCGGGTCGCCGTCCTCGGGGTCACCCAGCCCGGCGAGCCCCACCCCGACGCCGTCTTCGACGACGAGGTCCGGATGCTCCGGCGACAAGGTCTGGCCGCCTCCCGCGAGGATCCGCGTGACGGGGTCGAGGTCGTCGCCGGCCGACTGCGCAACCGTTCCGGAGACGCCTTCGACCTCGCCGTCCGGTACTACGTGCCGCGGGTCGCCGAGCGGCTAGGCGCACAGGCGGCGCGGCTGCACGAGATCGAGGGCGCGGCCCGGACCGTGACGTTCGTCCCCCGGACGGCGTTCGGATTCGCGAGCAAGCGGATACTGGCCTGGCTGTGGGAGGCCGCGGCGGCCGGTCACGGCAGCCATGCGGTGGTCAGGCGGCGGGTCCCGTACACCGTCCTGGTCGCCGACCGCACGGTTTTCCTGCCGGACGGCCGCCCGGCGCACCTGCCCACCCATCTCCTCCGCCGGCAGGCCGGGTACCTGCTGAAGCCGGCGTTCGAGATGGGCGGACGCGGTGTGCTCCTGGGGCGCGCGACGGACGAGCGACGGTGGCGGCTCGCCGTCGACGAGGCACTGTCGGGGGCGTGTCCGATGGTCGCGCAGCGCTATGTCGCACCGCGCCCGATCGACGTGCCCATCGTGCACGGAGACGCCCTGGATGTGCGCCGGGTCACCGCGGTGGTCTCGCCCTTCCTGCTGCGCGGGCGGTACGCCGGGAGCTTCTGCCGGCTCGCCCCGGCGCACCGCTCCCCGGTGGTCAACTGGGAGGACGACCTGCTGCACACCGCGCTGGTCTCGGTGGACCGGGGAGACGCCTGACGGGACCGACGCGAACGGCCGGTGGGCCGCCCCTGATCAGGGGCGGCCCACCGGCCGTTCGCGTCGGATTCTTCCGCTTTTCGGCGCTCAGCATGGTGAGTTGCATGTTCCTGACCCCGGCGCGGGACTCCGCTCCGGGTCCGTGCGCTGCAAGCTGAGGGCACCGGGAGAACGGAGAGTCGGGAGGACGTGGTGATGTTAGAGGTACTGGGGCTCGACGCGCGTGCGAGCCGGGTCTACGAGGTCATGGTCTCGCAGCCGGAGTGGACGGTCGCGGACATCGCCGCCCATCTCGCGGTGGCCCCGGACGAGGTCCGGGACGCCCTCGACACCCTGGCCCGGAAATCCTTGCTGCGCCCTGCCGAGGGTCACCCGGAGCGGCTGCGCGCGATCAACCCCGCCATCGGACTGTCGGCCCTGCTGGCCGGACAGGAGGCCGAACTGGCCGAACAGCGCGCACAGATCGCCCGCACCCGTCAGGAGGCCGCCCGACTGGCCTCGCGGTGGACGGCCACTCACGTGCCGCACGGCTCGGTGGAACTGCTGGAGGACGAGGTCGAACTCCGGCGCCGCCAGGAGGAGCTGACCGCACGGGTCCGGCTCGAGGTTCTGTCGTTCCTGCCCGGGGGTGCCCAGAGCGCGGACGTGCTGGCTGTGGAGCGGGAGGCAGCCGAGGGATGCCTGGCCCGCGGAGTGCGGATCCGGGAGGCGTTCACCACCAGCGCCATGAACGACGCGGCGACCAGCGCCCACACCGACTGGATGGCCCGCGCCGGGGCGGAGGTCCGCCTGGCCCCCGCCCTGCCGACCCGGTTGGTCGTCTGGGACAGTCACACCGCCCTCGTCCCGGCCGAACCCGGCCCGGGCCTGCGCGCGGGCCTCCTCCTGACGGCTCCCGGAATCGTCACCGCCCTCGTCGCACTCTTCGAGGCGGTGTGGGCCGGTGCGGAGCCCGTGCACGAGGAGGCCCCGCACGACCGAAGCGCCGACCCGCAGGACCTGCAGCTCGTACGCTTCCTCCGGTCCGGGCTCACCGACGAGGCGATGTCGCGCCAACTCGGCGTCTCTGTACGGACCACCCGCCGCATGCTGGCCGGTCTCTACGCCCGCCTCGGCGCCCGCTGTCGGTTCGAAGCCGGCTACGAGGCCGCCCGCCGCGGCTGGCTCTGACCTTCTCCTGTCGTGGTCTTCTCCGCCCTCTCTGGCATTTCGCTGCCGTGGCAGGAAGCCGCCCTGCCGGAACGAGACACGGGCCGCCAGTAGGCGTCACCCTCATGGCATGCACTCGATCCTCATTCGTCTGCGCAGTCCGGCAGGAACCGGCGGACCGGCTCAGGGCGCCGACGCCCTCGCCAACCGCTTCATGACCGCCTCCGTGCCGGGGGTGGAACACGTCAGTCTGCAGCCCGTCACCGACGGGTTCGACGGCATCGCATTCGTCGTCGCGCCGAGCCTCTCCCAGGCGGTGCGCCGCACCCGCACGGTGTGCGAAACACTGCTGGCCTCCCGGGAGTTGGGCGACGGGTGGTGGCTGGAATCGTGTCAGGCTGACGTGCTCAACGTCAGCGGACTGTGGCTGCCCGGCCGCGCGCGCTGACTCGCGCACGCAGGCACGCGGCGGCCGCGAGACCAGGGCCGTGCGCTAGGTGTATTGCCCTGTGAGGTTGGGGACGCGGCTGGCGGGTGGTTGGCCTGCGAGCGCGGTGTGTCCGCGGTGGTGATTGTAGGTGTGGAGCCAGCCGGGGAACGCTTCGCGGCGTTCGGCCTCTGACCAGTAGGGGCGGGCGTAGGCCCATTCGTCGAGCAGGGTGCGGTTGAAGCGTTCGGCCTTGCCGTTGGTCTGGGGCCGGTAGGGCCGGGTTCGCTCGTGGGTGATCCCGGCCCGGGTGAGGGCGTCGCGCCAGTCGCGTGAGCGGTAGCAGGAGCCGTCGTCGGTCAGGACCCGCTCAACGGTGATCCCGGCAGTGGTGAAGAATTCCTGGGCCCGCGTCCAGAAGGCGGCGGCGGTCTCTTTCTTCTCGTCGGCGTGGATCTCGCTGAGGCGAGGCGGGGGTGATCGTCGACGAGGGTGTGGAGGTAGCTGTAGCCGGCGTTCTTGCGGGTTTTGCTGCCGGCCTGGCGGCCGAGGACGTTGTGGCCGCCGCCGTCGGGGATGTTGCCGAGCGGCTGGACCGATCAGCCATCCCGGCCTCGCCGAGCTCGCGGTAGCGGTCCGCCCACCGCTGGGCTGTCGTGGGCGAGACCTGGAAGCGTTCGGCGGCGCGGCGCAGCGGCCAACCGTCCTCGACCACGCAACGGGCCAGCCGCAGTCGTCGGTCTCGGTCAGGGGTGCATTACGGTGGGGCACGAGGGCCTTTCTTGTCGGTGTAGACGTCGAAATCCACACCGAACCTGGAAGGCCCTCACCCGTTCAAGCAGCCCCAACCGAGGCCTGCATCACCGTTCACAACCTCCCGAGATAGAACAGTTAGGGCAGCCGGTAGTCGAGGTCGGCGACCGTCTCGGCAGTGTCCATCTGGGCCTTCTGGAGCCGACCCGAGTAGTCCCAGTTCATCGACTGCCACCGGGTGAACTGGTCCAGGACCCAGACGCCCGACTGCCGTGAGCCGTTGCCAGAGCGCCCGTTTCCGCCGAAGGGAAGATGGGCCTCGGCACCCGAGGTCGAGTTGTTCACGCTGATCATCCCGGCCCGGACGCGCCGACGGAAGGTGAAGGCGGTGTGCGCGTCGTTCGTGTAGACGGCTGCCGACAGCCCGTAGCCCGGAGCGTTGGCCAGCTCCACGGCCTCGTCGAACTCCCGGTAGGTGGTCACTCCCACCAGCGGCCCGAAGGTCTCCTCGAGGAACAGCCGGTCGTCCGGGCGCACACCCGAGACCACGACGGGGTGGTAGTACAGACCCGTATCCGGGTCCCCGACGAAGCCTGCGCGTGGATGGGCGGCGGTGATGCGACCGGGCCGGGCATGGCCGTGCACCGTGTGGTGGGGGCGGATCCAGGTGAGGTACTCCTCGAAACGCTCGGCGAACCGCCGGTTGAGTAGCGGCCCGTAGAGCACCGGTCCGGTCGGTTCGCCGATCGTGGCCGCGTCCACCGCCGCGGTGAACCTCGCGAGGAAGTCGTCCGCCACGGACTCGTGCACGATCAGGGTGCCGAGTGAGGTGCAGCGCTGCCCGGCCGAGCCGAAGCCAGCGAACAGGGCTCCTTCGACGGCCAGGTCGAGGTCGGCGTCGGGGGTCACCACCAGCGGGTTCTTGCCGCCCAGCTCGAGGCATGGCGACTGCAGGTGGCGACCGGCCAGCTCGCCGATGCGGACACCGACCTCGGAGGAGCCGGTGAAGCCGATCTTGTCGACGGTGCCCGCGGCCAGAGCCTTCTCCAGACCCGCGAAGGTCTGCTCGCCGTCCGCATGCACGATGTTCAGCACGCCCTCGGGCAGCCCTGCCCGGCTCAACAGCTCATAGAGCGCGGCGGCGCTGGCCGCCGCGTACTCCGCGGGCTTCCACACCACAGCGTTGCCGCACAGCAGGGCGGGCACGATGTACCAGGCGGGGACAGCCACAGGAAAGTTGCCGGCGGTGACGACCGCCACCACGCCGACCGGCTCGCGGAAGGTGAGCAGCTGTTTGTCGGGCATCTCGCTCGGCACCGTCTGCCCGTACAGGCGCCGTCCCTCGCCGATGAAGAAGTCGCAGGTGTCCACGATCTCGCGGACCTCGCCCAGGGCTTCGGCGTACGGCTTGCCGATCTCGCGGGTGACCAGGGCAGCCAGCCGCTCCGCGTTGGCCTCCACGAGGCGTCCGGCGGCCGCGATGGTCCGGCCTCGCACGGGAGCAGGGGTGCCGGCCCATGCCTGCTGCCCGGCCTTCGCGGCCGCGCAGGCAGCCGCGAAACCGTCGGCACCGACGAGTTCCACTTCCGCCACGGCCTCGTCGAGCCGGGCGGGGTTGTACGAGACGCGTCCTTGGGCGGTGTGCTCCTGCGGCAGCGGCTTGCCGGCGACAATCGAGGCGACGGAGGACGTGGCCGCGGTGGAAGTGACGTGACGGGTGCTCACAGCTGCCCCTCCGAGGCCATCCGGGCGAGGGTGCGGTCCAGGGCGGACAGCGACAGGTCCAGCTCCGCGTACGCGATGTTCAGCGAGGGCCTCGCCCGGACCGTCCGCTCTCCGCTGGGCAGTACGAGCACCCGCTCCTCCTCCCGCATCCGGCGGACGACCTCGTCGCGGAGCTCCGGGGTCGGCATGTCGAAAGCGCACATCAGGCCGCGTCCCCGCACGTTGTCCATCATTCCGGGATGCCGGTCGGCAACCCGGCGCAGGCCCCCGACGAAGTGGTCGCCAGCCTCGGCGGCGCGGGTGATCAGCCCGTCGCGCTCGATGACCTTGAGCAGTCGGGTGGCCCGGACCATGTCGACGAGACCGCCGCCCCAGGTGGAGCTGATGCGGCCGCTCACCCGGAAGACGTTGTCCGGGACCTCGTCGACGCGCCGCCCGGCCATGATGCCGCCCACCTGGGTCTTCTTCGAGAAGGCGACGATGTCCGGCTCGATGCCGAGCTGCTGGTATGCCCACGGTGTACCGGTGAGGCCGACACCGGTCTGGACCTCATCGACGACGAAGAGGGCGTCGTGCCGGTAGCAGAGTTCCTGCATGGCCCGGAGGAATTCCGGCCGCATGTGGTTGTCGCCGCCCTCACCCTGAACCGGCTCCGCGATGAAGCAGGCGATGTCGTGCGGGTGGGCGCGGAAGGCGGCCTCGGCCTGGGCCAGGGCGCGCCGCTCGGCCTCCTCAACCTCGGCCAGATGGTCGGAGAGCGGGAAGCGTACGGCGGGCACTTCGATACGCGGCCAGTCGAAGGCCGGGAATCGGTCGGTCTTGGTGGGGTCGGTGTTGGTCAGCGACATCGTGTACCCGCTCCGGCCGTGGAAGGCCCGGGTCAGGTGGAGTGCGCGCCGGCCGAGCTCTGGGGAGCGGCCGTGGGCCTCGTTGTGGCGGCTCTTCCAGTCGAACGCGCACTTGAGCGCGTTCTCCACGGCGAGCGCGCCGCCCTCGACGAAGAACAGGTGCGGCAGCGCGGGGTCGCCGAGGACGCGCTTGAAGGTCTCCACGAATTCGACCAGGTACGTGGTGTAGGTGTCGCAGTTGGCCGGCTTGTTGGCGCCTACCCGGGCGAGCCGGTTCATCATCTCCGGGTCCTCCACCACGTCGGGCGGGTTGATGCCCAGCGGACTCGAGGCGAAGAAGGTGTACATGTCGAGGTAGGCCTCGCCGCTGACGGCGTCCACCAGCCAGCTGCCATGACTGCGCGCCAGGTCGAGAACCATCGGGAAGCCGTCCACCAGCATGTGAGCGGCCAGTCGGGCATGCACGTCGGCCGGGTGGACCTCCGCTGTGACGCCGGGCGCCGGGACCAGGTGTGTCGCGTCAAGCATGAACGTTCCTCCAGAAGTGGGCTGCCCGGGATGCGGGAAGGGGTCGGACGGCTGCCGACGACCGGCCGCGGGAACTCCCGGCATGGCTCCGATCGCTGCCGACCGTAGCCCAGCGGCACTCCCGCCCGGCCCGGTCCCCGATGGCATTCCACTGCCCTGGCAGAGGGCGGCCACAGGGAAGTGATGACGTCCTGCGCCGCCGCACGGCACAGTCGGAACACAGACGAAGCGACCTGCTTCGAGGAGCCGCCCGAGCGACGGAGATCCCACCGGAACCGGCTCCCTCTTCGGTCTCCCGACCACCCCGGCCCAGCCCCCGGGTGGCGGCGACGAACCGTCAAGGACATCCGCGAAGGAGAACAGCCCGTGCCCATCGGCAAGTTCGCCCGGCTCGATTCCGGGGAAACCGGCGGAGCGACCGCCACGGATCTGGTGCGCCGCACCGCCTACAACGAAGAGCAGCTGCCGCTGGCCTTCGAGGCCGACGCCGATGTCGATCTGGCGGCCTGGGTCCGGGAGCACCGCGAGGAACTCCGGGCCGACCTGTACCGCCACGGCGCACTGCTGTTCCGGTCGCCGACGAAGCCCGACTTCGACGCCGTGGTCGAGGCGTTCAGCGGTCAGCTGGTCGACTACGCAGGTGGTGCCGCCATCCGCAGCCGGGTTGGCAAGACCACGTACACCGCGAGCGAGTACCCCGAGGACCTCGACATCCGGCAGCACAGCGAGTTCTGCTACTCGCACGACTGGCCGATGCTGCTGTTCTTCCAGTGCGACATCGAGCCCAAGGACCGTGGGCAGACGCCGCTCACCGACAACCGCGCCCTGATGCGGGCCATCCCCGAGGACATACGGCGGCAGTTCGCCGAGCGCGAGCTGCTGTACGTCCGCGGCTACGGCTACAACCGCACCTGGCAGCGCTCGTACGAGACCGACAGCCGCGAGGAGGTCGAGGAGCTTTGCCGCGCCGAAGGCCGTACCGTCGAGTGGATAGGCGACGACCAGCTGCGCACGTCCGAGCGTCGGCCCGCGATCGCCCGGCACCCCGTGACCGGCGACGAGGTGTGGTTCAACTACGCCCACGGCTTCCACATCTCCCGCATGGACAGTGGCATCCGGGACGCTCTGTCGACCGCGCCGGACGACACGGACGAACAGCTGTGGCCCAACAACGTCTTCTGGGGTGACGGGTCGGACATCGACGCGGACGTCATCACGGTGGTCAACGACATCGTCGAGGAGCACACCGTCCAGTTCGACTGGCGTGAGGGCGACATCCTCATCGTCGACAACATGCTGGCCGCCCACGGCCGCCGACCCTTCAGCGGACCGCGTCGCATCCTCCTGAAGATCGCCGAGTCCTACCTCAGCACCATCCGAGGAGCACAGGCATGAGCATCACGGACACCTCCACGGCCCAGGCCTTCGACCTCAGCCCTCTGCAGCGCGCCGCGCTCGACGCCGGCGACCGCAGGCTCACTGTGAGCGTGCGGGTGCCAGCTACGTCGGCCACCGCGCTGGCCGAGGCACTTGGCGCGGCCCTGGCCGCCGCACCGGTTCTCACCGCCGACCGCGTCAGTGTCCCCGGACTGCGGGTTCCCCGGCAGCACAGTGCCGGCGCACCGCAGTGGACGGTCACCGCGGACGGCGTGAGGGAGCTGGTGAGGGGCACCCTGACGGCCTCGGTCGCCAACTCCTGGGACGGCCCCCTGCTGACCGTCTCCTGCGACGCGCTCTTCGCGGACCCGGCGTCGCTGTCCCTGCTTCTGGCGGACGTCGCCCGCCGGCTCGCCGGATCCGGGTCCGGGACGGAGTCCGGCCTGGACTGCCTGGACTTCCTTACGGTGGCCCAGGGCCACAGCGCCATGATGCGCGAGGGCGAACTCCGCGAGGAGGAGCACTTCTGGTCCGCCCGGCGGCGCGCCGCCGACACCGATTCCCCGCGCCTGACCGACGTCTTCCCCGGCGCGGGCGGCGCGGGCGCCGGGGGTGCCACGGCCGCCGACCGGATCCTGGGGCCGGACGAGACCGCGCTGCTCGGCGCGCTCGCGGAGCGGTCCGACTGCGACATCGCCGAGATCGCCCATCTGGCGCTTGACACGGTGGCTCAGCGGCTCGGTCTCGGCCTGCACGCCGTCGGTCTGCGCTGCGACGCCCGCGAAGTGATGGGCGTCGACACCCTGATCGGTCCGCTGACCCAGACAGTCGCCACCGGCTGGGAGGTCGACCTGAAGGGGACGGCGGCCGCCGTCCTGCCCGAGCGCCGGGCCGGCCTGGCCGAACTGTCCGAGATGCTCGGCGGACCGGCCCTGTCCGGTGAGACGGCCCGGCCTGTCCTGGTCTTCGACCCGGTCGGCGCGCCGGCGCTGCCCGACGGCTGGTACCTGGAGACCTGGTCCGCCCCGCTCGATGGTGACATCACCCTGTCCCTACATACCCATGGCGCCGCTTGGCGATTGCACGCCGAATCGGCGACCGGGGAGGGAGGCCGGCGGCTGCTCGACACCCTGCTCACCCTGTGGGCGGGTGTCCTCGACGACCTCGCGCACCGCCCTGCGGCGCCGCTCGGCACCCTGCGCCTGCTGCCGCTCGCGGAGGCGGCCGCGGTCGCCGAACGCCTCGGCGGCGGTAAGAGCGGTCCCGCCGCCGCGACGCTGACGGACACGGTCCTGGCCCATCTGGGTGAGCGTCCGGACGCGCCCGCCTTCCGGCGCGGCGAGCTGGTCCTCACCTACAGGGATTTGGGCGCCCGTGTGGCGGCGCTGTCTGGCGCACTGTCCGACGTCCCCGCCCACGGAGTGGTCGCCGTGCTCGCCGACCACGGACCCGACCTGCTGGCCGCGCAGCTGGCGGCGCTGTGGCGGGGGGCCGCCTTCCTGCCCCTGTCGACGCAGGAACCGGCTGCCCGGCTGGCGGATGCGCTTGAGTGGGCGCAGGCCTCTGTGGTCCTGACTGGCGCAGGTGCCCCGCAGGTGCCCCTCCCGCACGGCTGCAGGGCCGTGCGGATGGAGGACGTGCCCACCGCCCCGGGGGTCCTCCCGGGCGAACCGGTCCCCGTGGACGGCGATGCGACTGGCTACCTCCTGCGCACCTCGGGCTCGACGGGCCTCCCCAAACTGGTGCAGGTGAGCCGCGCGAGCCTGGACAACTACCTGTCGGCGATGGCGCGGACCTTCCTGGCCGACGGGGCGATGCTGCCCGTGCTGTCCAGCCCGGTCTTCGACGCCAGCTTCAAGCAGACGCTTGGCGTCCTGTACCGCGGCGGCTGCGTCTGGCTGCCGGCCGCCGACCGCCTCGACCTCGCTGCTGTCCGCGCCGAACTGGCCGCCGCCGGGGCTCCTCTCACCCTCAACTGCGTTCCCAGCTACCTCTCCGCCCTGCTCGACGCGGCCGCCCCGTCGGAAGACGGCGATCCGCTCCGCGTCAGCCGCTTCCTGCTGGGCGGTGAGGCGCTCGACGAGCAGCTCGTACGGCGCGTCTGGCAGCGTTTCCCGCAGGCCGAGATCTGGAACCTGTACGGCCCAACCGAGGCCACCGCCACCGCCACCGCCGGCCGGCTGGAGCCCGGCGGCGACATCCACGTCGGCACGCCCATCGCGGGCGCTGGAATCGTCGTGGTCGACGCCTCAGGCGAGGTACTGCCGGAAGGGGTGCGCGGCGAGGTGGCAATCATCGGGCCGGGACTCGCCGCCGGCTACCTCACCGGGCACGAGGGCGCCTCTCCGTTCACCGAGCTCCGGGTAGCCGGCCGCTGCTTCGCCGCCTACCGCACGGGGGACATCGGACACCTCGACGCCACCGGCACGCTGCGGCTCGCGGGCCGCAGCGACAGCCAGGTCAAGCTGAACGGCTGGCGCATCGACTTGCGGGAGATCGAGCGGGTGGCGCAGCGCGCCGAGGGCGTGCGCGATGCCGTGGCCGTCGTCGACCGGCGGGCCGAGGAACCCCGACTGCGCCTGTTCGTCCGTGGCGAGGCCGACCCCGACACCGTCTCGGAGCTGCTCCGCGAGTGCCTGCCCAGGCCGATGGTCCCCGAGTCGGTCACGGTGCTCGACCGCTTCCCCACCACCGTCTCGGGCAAGGTCGACCGGAAGGGCCTGCTGGCCTTCGCCAGCACGGGTGCGGAGGCGGACCCCGCCGGCTACGACCCGCAGGAGCTGCTGGTCGCAACCGCCTGGAAGCAGCTCGTCGGCCGCGGCTGGCCGAGCCCTGAAGACGAGTTCTTCGCCTCCGGCGGACACTCGCTGCTGCTCGCCCGCCTGGTCAACCAGCTGCGTGCGCAGGGCTACGACAACCTGTCGCTCCGGCAGGTGGTGCGCCGCCCGACCGTGGCGACGATCGCGGCGCTGATGCGCACGGGGTCCGCGGTCCCGGCGTGAACCGCTCCCTCCCCCTGGGCCGGACCCGGCTCCGGCCTAGGGGGTCAACAGACGAGGAAATGACAACCGTGCTCGTGGACACCGGAAATCTCGTACCCCTGAGGGAGGCCGGGCGGGGCCGGACGATTGTCTTCGTTCACCCCGCGGGCGGCGGAGCGGGCGGCTTCCGCAGACTGCTGCCCCACCTGCCCCCCGACTGGCGTGTGTTCGCCTTCGAGGCGATCGACCCCGGCCCACCGGACCGGTGCTCCGTCCCGGCCATCGCCCAGGACTATCTGACAGCGCTGGAAGAGGTCGCCTCACCGACCGGCGCCGTGCTGGCCGGCTGGTCCTTCGGCGGCACGGTCGCCGTGGAGATGAGCCGTCGGGCCGAGACCGCGGGCTGCCCGCCCGACGGGGTCGTCCTCTTCGACAGCGCGACCCCGGACGTGCTCGCGCGCCGGGAGCGCTCCGCACTCGCCGAGATCGCCGGGCTGTTCGGGGTGGAACTGCCGGATCGGGTCGGGACGGACGAGGAGCTGGCCCTCGCAGAGGTCGCTACCGCCTTCAACCGGGCCGCGCCCGGCGCGAGCATCTCGGCGGTGGAGCTGCGCCCCATCCTCGACGTGTTCCGCTGGCACCTCGACGCTGTGCGGCGACCTTGGCCCGACGCTGGCTGCGCCGCGCCCTGCTTCCTGGTGCGCGCGGCGGACGAGGAAGGCTGGGGCGACGCTCCGGAGGACCTGGGCTGGGACACGCTCCTGGCCCGCCCCGTCACCCGGCACCGGGCGCCGGGCACGCACGACTCGCTGTTCTCGGCGGAGCACATCCCCGTGCTGGCCGCGGTCGTCCGCGACATCGTCGCCGGTCTCGATGACGGTCCGAGGAAACGCAGGACGGCCGACTTTTCCAGGCTGCGGGGAGGACCGAGCGCGGCGGGGACCGGAGGCGTCGGCCGGTGAGACCGTTCCGGGTCCTGCTGACCTCGTTCTCCGTATCCACCCTGGCCGACGGCCTGACCGCGGTGCTGCTGCCGCTAATGGCCGCGGCAGCCTCCCGCTCCCCGCTGGACGTGGCACTGGTCTCCGTGGGACGGGCCCTGCCCTGGACCCTGCTCGCGCCCGTGGTCGGCGTACTGGTCGAACGGACACCGGTCCGTACGGTGCTGCTGCGGGCCGGCGGGTGCCGCATGGCAGTGCTCGGGGCGCTGCTGGTCGTCCTAGCGGTCACCGGACCGAGCATTCCCGCGCTGGTCGTCGCAGCCGTCGCGCTCGGCGTCCTGGAGGCCTTCTACGAGGTGGCCGCCCAGAGTTGCACCCCGTCGATGGTCGGGCCGGACAAGCTCGTGGCGGCCAACGCCAAGCTCACAGCGACGGAACTCGTGATGCGCAGCTTCCTCGGTCCCTCCGCCGCTGGCGCCATCGCCTCGCTCAGTCTGCTGACCGTCACCGGGACCAGCGCCGCCCTGTACGGATCCGCCGCGCTCGTAATGCTGGCCCTGCCAGCCGTTCCCCCCGCGGCCTCCGGGCCACGGCGGCACATCCGGTCGGAGATCGTCGAGGGGATGCGCTTCCTGCGACGCGATCCGCTCCTGACGCGCTTCGTCGCCATGACCGCGTGCAGCGCGGTGGCCTATGCAGCCTGGATGCCCGTCTTCACCCTGTACGCCCTCACCCCCGGACCCATCGGACTCACCAGCACGGGTTTCGGGCTGGCCATGGCCGCCGCCTCGCTCGGCGGCCTGGCCGCCACCTTGCTCACCCCCCGACTGCCGCGGACGCTGTCGCCGATGCGCGTCCTGACCGGGGCCGTCGTGATCGGCACGGCCGCCCTCGCGGTCCCGGTCGTCACAGCCCGACCGGTCGCCAACGTGGCCGCCCTGATGGTGTACAGCGCCTCCGTGGTGACCTGGAACATCATCACCGTTTCCTACCGACAGCGGTCCACGCCGCCCGGGATGCTGGGCCGGATCAACGCCTCTTACCGGGCGCTCGCCTGGTTCCTGGTGCCGCTGGGCCCTCTTCTCTCCGGAGTGGTGGGCACGCTGCTGGGGCTGCGGGGGGCGCTGATGCTCTGCGTGGCGATCTCCGCCGCGGCCCTGCTCCTCGCACCCGGTGCGCACAGGCATGCCGGTGCTCTCACCCGCGCTACCCCTCAGGAGGACATCCATGATCGTGTATGACCGCTTCGCCCGGTCCTGGGACGAGCGGCTGCTGGCCGACCGGGGGCCCACCGGCCGGGCGGCCGCGATCGCCCACGGCCTCGACGAGCGGCTCGGCGACAGCATGTACCGCCACCCGCAAGGGCCCGTGCCCCTGCGGCCCGTGCTGCTGCCCTCCGCCCTCGCAGAGGAGATGCGCACGGTCGGCCTCCGGCTGCTCGACATCATCCGGCAGGTCGCCGCGACGCGGGCGAACGGCGTCTTCGAGCTGGCCGACCTGGTCGGCTACCGCCGCCCCGGCGTCTGCATGCTCACCGAGGACCCGGAGTGGAACGCCTCCGCGTTCGAAATGGCGCGACCCGACATCGTGGTGAGCGGGGGCGTCGTCCGCGTGGTGGAGTGCAACATCATGAGCGCGGTCGCGGGGCCTGAGCAGGTCACCAGGATCGACCGCTACTTCCGTGAGATCTACGGGCCGGTCGACCCCTGCGCCGACACCTCCCGCCTGGTTGTCCCCGACGTGATGGGCCCACGCCGCGAAGTGGTCCGGGCCGTGGCCCGCGGCCGCGGGGTGGACCGGCCACGGGTTGCGGTGCTGGGCTGGGATCGCGGTACCGGCTTCGGCTCGGCCGAGTACTTCGGCGATGTCGTCGACGACTTCGCACAGCACGGCGTAGACGCCGAGTTCGCCGTGCCCAACGACCTGGAGGCGGACCGGACCTCGCTGCGCCACCATGGCCGGAGGATCGACGTGGCGCTGCGCATGTTCGTGTCCGCCGACGCCCCCAGGGCCGACCTCGACATGTCCGCGCCGCGCGACGCCATGCTCGCCGGCACCGCCATCACCCTCTCGCCCGAGGTCGCCGACGTCTACTCCAGCAAGAAGCTGCTCGTCTGGGTGTCGGAGGCGGCGGAGGAGATGCCGTCCGCCGACCGGGACTTCCTCGACCGCCACCTGCCCTGGACCCGTCTCCTCGTCGACGACAAGGTCACCTGGCGGGGCGGCTCATACGGACTGGTCGACCTGCTGCTCGGCGAGCGGGAGCGGTTCGTCATCAAGCCCTCCGACCAGCACGGCGGCGAAGGCATGTCGGCGGGCGCGGACACCGAGCCCGATGCCTGGGCCGAGGCGGTCGAACGGGGCCTGCGGGACGGCTCGTACATCGTGCAGGAGTTCATGCGTCCCGACCCGCTCCCCGTACCCGCCCTCCGCGCCGCGGACCAGTCCCTCGAAGTGGCCCGGGTGGCTTCCGTGTTCGGTCCGATGCTGATGGGCGGCCAGCTGGGCGGCATCCTGGCTCGCCACACCGACCGGGCCGACACCACGATGGTCAACGCGATCGGCGGCGGCGTCATGAACACCTGCTGGATGACGCCGTGAACCGCGCTGGCTCCCCACACCCCGAGGAGAACACCGTGCTGGATACCTGGGACGAGCTCGCCCATCCCGACGACCTCGCGCTCGTCCGGGACGGCAGCGCGGAGGTCGCCGGGCGGATCCGACACGCGCTGCGCGGCCTGCCCTTCACCCCGGACGAGCTCCTCACCCCCGTGCAGCCCGTCGCCCTGGCCGAAGGCGTGCGCCGCAAGATGGAGGACGCCGCCGTACGCCTGGTGCGGCTGATCGAGCGGGTCTGCTGGTCCTTGGCCGAGGATCCGGCCGTCCTGCGAGACCTGGTCGGCCTGACCCCGGCCCAGGTGCCGTTGCTCGGCGCCGGGGGAACAGCGGCCGAGCGGTCCCGCGCAGGCCTGCTGGCCCGGCCCGACGTGATCATCGAGAACGGCCGACCGCGGTTCATGGAGTGCAACTTCGGAACCGCCGACATCGGCCCGGTGGTGGCCCGTCACCTCACCTCCGCGTACGGCGCGCTGTACCGGACGGCTGCGGAGCGGCTCGCACGCCCGGGCGCGCATCAGCCGTACGCGGGCAGGGCGGCTCTCTTCCGCCGCCTGTGCGAGGAGCGCGGGCTGCCTCCGAAGGTCGCCGTAGTCGGCACCTTGCGGGAGGAGAACGTCGGCGACTCGCGCTACTTCGAGACCGAGGCCCGCTACCTGCGCGACCACGGCTTCACGTCGGAGTTTTTCGAGCCGGAGGAACTTGACGCCGCCGGGGACGACTGGCCGGTCGTGGTCAACCACTTCATCGCGGCCGAGTGGCAGCGGATGGGTATCCCGCTGGACGGGATGCGGCGGCTCCACCGGCAGTCGGTGATCATCGCCCCCGACGCCGGCATGCTTTTGTCGAGCAAGCTCGTACTGGCCTGGCTGTCTGCCGGCCGGTTCGAGCTCTCCGCCGCCGAGGCCGCCCTGGTCGAGGAGTGCGTGCCGTGGACACGGTCGCTCGACAAGGGGACCGTCGTGTACCACGGACGAGAGGAAAGCCTCCCCGAGCTGGCGATCCGCCGCCGGGAGGACCTGGTACTGAAGCCCGTCGGGGCCTTCGGAGGCAGGGACGTGGTGCTCGGCCGGTCCGCCGACCCGGCGGAGTGGCGCGCCCGGATCGAGTCCGCCCTGGCAGAAGGGACCCACATCGTCCAGGAACTCGTGAGGCCCGACCTTCTGACCGTGGCCTTCCACGACGCGGCCGCCGACCGGCTGGTCAGGCATCCCGTCTCGTACGTCCTCGGCCCCTATGTGGTGGACGGCGCCCCCTCCGGATACATGGTCCGGCACGCGCCCTCAGAGGTCCCGTCCGTGGTGAACTTCGCCCGAGGCGCCTCCTTCAACCTCGGTGTATGACGCGGCGCGGCCACGACGACGTGAGCACAGACCCGACAAGGAATCGACATGCAACCGGCACCCGCACTCGCATGGCTGGACGCGTTCCGGCGGCTGCGGCAGGGCCAACGGGACGACCTCGTGTCCCGGCTGGCCGCGGTGGAACCTGTACTCTCCCCGGACGGACCGGACCCCGGCATACCGCTCAGACCTGTCCTGATGCGACGGTGGCATCTGCGACAGCAGGCGGAGGTAGGCGGCACACTCATCGGTCTCCTGACGGCCGTCGCGCACCGGCGTGCCGGTGGCGATCCACGGCGGCTGGGCGAGCTGCTGGGGGAGGAGCCGTCGGCCGGCGAGGCGCCGCGCCTCGCCCCGGCGGACGACGGCACCTGGTGTGCCACTGTCCATCCCCGTGAGGGCGTGTGGTGGTTCACCGACTTCGAACGACGGTCTCCGCAGCCCGGTCTGGCCGCTGTGCACACGGTCGCCACCGCTCACGCGACCTGCCTCGTCGCGCAGGCGCTGCGGGTAGCGGGCGCCTCGCTCGGGCCTTCAGACCCCCGGGAAGTCCGCAGCCGCACGCGTGCGGCTGGAACCCCCGCCGGTGCCTTGGAGGTGATGACCCGCGCACGGCGGACCGGACGGCCCTCCACCCCGGAAGACCGTTGGTACGCCAACCGGCTGCTGCTTGCCTGGCTTTACGAGGCGCGTGGCGAGCTCGGGCCGCGCCACGCGGGACTGATCGAACGCCACGTCCCGGCGACGTACCCGGTCGAGGACCGTGACGTCGTGGTCGACGGAGTACGGACGCCGCTGCTGCGGCACCTCGTGGCCGCTCGGGCCCGTTACGT
The DNA here is from genome assembly GCF_014202475.1 of Streptomyces paradoxus. Classification (GTDB taxonomy): domain Bacteria; phylum Actinomycetota; class Actinomycetes; order Streptomycetales; family Streptomycetaceae; genus Streptomyces; species Streptomyces paradoxus. Next base: position 41,133 of record NZ_JACHGV010000020.1, on the reverse strand, counting down.
GCTCAGGAGCGTACGCCCCGGCGACCCGCCCGGCACCGTGCTGGGGTGGGCCACCGGCGGCGACGCGTGGCACCGGGCGCTGGACGAAGCGGTCGGCAGGCGCACGTGGATGGTGGCCCAGCGCCTCGTGCCGCCGGGACGAGCGGCGGTTCCGGTGGGGTGGCCCGATGGCTCATGGCGCCTGGAGAGCCTGGGGACGCGGCTGGAGGCGCACTACTGCGGCACGGAGTACGCGGGCGCGCTGGTGAGGCTGCTCGGCCCTCCGTCGGCAACGGGGGTCGGTGCCGACGGAGGCCTGTCAGCCGTCTTGAGCCTCGATCCCTGACGGGGCGTCGTTCTGGTCGGGGTTGTCGAGCAGGCCGAGCCGGTGGGTGACGTAGCCGCCCTGGAAACGGCTGGTGGCTCCGAGCTGGAGCATGATGGCGGCGATGTGCTTGCGGCAGGTGCGGACGGACATGCCGAGCCGCCGGGCGATGACCTCGTCCTTGAGGCCCTCGGCGAGCAGTTTGAGGATGCTCCGCTTGACGTCGCCGGAGATGCTGCGACTGGACTCACGGTCGTTGCTGCCGGTGTCGAATGCATCGGCCGCCTGCCAGCTGCGCTCGAACACGTCCAGGAGGAACGCGACGATGGACGGCTCGCGGACCACGACCGCCGCCGCGGGGTCGGTGTGGTCCGGAATGAAGGCGGTTTCCCGGTCGAAGATGATGAGTCGGTTGAAGAGCTCGGTGGACGTGCGTACCTCCGCCCCGAGCGCGGTGACCTCTTCCACGTACGCGCGGGCGGGCTGGTTGTAGCGGGTGGTCCGCTGGTACAGCGTGCGCATGGCGACACCCCGCTCCAGCATCCGGCGGTCGCGAGGCAGGGCATCCGCCAGGACCTCTGGGTTCCTGACCCCGCCGGGCTGTGCCGTGAGCACCTCGAAGCGGCAGCGTTCTGCCGTCTCCTCGAGAAGTAATCGGATCTTGTGCAGGTCCTTGAGGAGGTGGACGCCGCCGGTGGCAGCGGCCATGCCCTCTGTGTAGCGGGCGACGAGGGCTTCCTTGCCCTCGGCTATGCGCACGATGGCACGCTGCCGTTCGAGCACCTCGCTGGCGAGCGCGCTGGTGAGTTCGGCGGCGGCCGTCTGCGGCGCCACCGGAACGAGGGCTTCCGGCCTGGTCGTTGACCGTCTGAGCAGCCGTACCGCCATGAGTCTGGCCACGCTGCGCTCGACATCCTGCGGAGTCATCCCGCCCGGGCGCGAGTCGTTAGCCAGCGGCAGTCCCCCCTTCTTGATGGCCAGGTCGTACACAGCAAGGTCCTCAGGGTCGAGATCGTCGAACCCATTTTCCATTGTGTCCATGTTCAAGCGCTTTGTTAGGTGCTCACTTTGCTGCGTTGCACGTTGGTGTGTGATCAACGCTCTATACCCGAGTGTATGAGTCCGGACAGGCTCGTCTTCATGATCCGCCCCGATCGACGGGGCGTTGCCTCATGCAAGGGATGCGTCGATATGAGCATGATCACCTGTCACTCGAGCCGCTCGATCGCCCTGCGACTCGCCGGGCTCGTCTCCGCCGCCGGAATCGCATTAACCGCCCTGCCGGGCCTCTCACCGTCCCCTGTCGCCCCTCAGAACACGGCGATATCGGCCGCTGGTCCCGCGTCGGACGACACAGGCTGGGGCGTGTCGCCCCAGAGCGAGCCGGACACGGGCTGGGGAGCCCCCTCCGCCTGACGGTCCCGCCGTCCACGGGGCGTCGCGGCAGTCGCCTCTGCCCCACACTCCACAACCCAAGGAATCTGTCATGTCACGCCAGCCAATGTCAGACCTCTTCTATCTGACCAGGGCCGATGTCGCGCAGGCGCTGAGCCACATCGACCCGGTCGCCGTCGCCGCGGACGTCCTGCGGGCGCACGCGCGCGGGGAGACTGTCGTGCCGGACGAGGGCTACCTCGGCTGGACCACTGCAGACGGGCACAGCGCCCGCAGCCTCAACATGCCCGGCCTGGTCGGAGGGCAGGAGCCCGTGGTCGGCACGAAAATCATCAACGCCTCGCTTGGCAACACCGCGCGAGGCATCCCGCGGGCGGATGGTCTGACCTTCCTCTTCGACCCCGAGACCGCCCACCCCTACGCGATGATGGACGCGGCCCTGATCAGTGCCACTCGCACGGCAGCGGTGTCGGCCGTCGCCGTCGGGCTGCGGACCCGCCCCGTACTCCGACTGGCATTCCTGGGGTGCGGCGCTCAGGCAGACGCCCACCTCGGGCTGCTATTGCCCCGGCTGGGAGACCTCACGGAGCTGGCCCTCTACGACCAGCGGCCCGCCGCCGCCGCGGCGTTCGCCGAGAAGCACCAGGCGGCCGCGGAGGCCGTCGGCGTCCGGCTAACGGTGGCGGCGACCGCGCAGGAGGCCGTCCGCGGGTCGGACGTCGTGGTGCCGCTCACAACCGTGACCAAGGGTTACATCCGCGCGGAGTGGCTGCTGCCCACGGCCACCGTCGTGCACGTCTCGTTGGACGACCTGCTTGCGGAGGTCGTGCTCGGCGCCGCCCAGGTCGTGGTCGACGACTGGCAGCTGGTCCGTAGCGATCCGCGCCGTCTCCTCGGCCGGATGTACCGAGAGGGCCTGCTGTATGGCCAGGACGAGCCGGAGCCCGGCCGGCCTGCGAAGCGGGTCGACGGGACACTGGGCGAACTCCTGCTTAAGGAGACGCCGCTGGCCGATGGAGACGGCGTGACGGTCGTCAATCCGTTCGGCATGTCGGTCCAGGACGTCGCACTCGCGCACCGGGTGTTCACCGCGGCGACCGAGCTGGGCATCGGCTCCCGGTTGCCCCGATGAACGCGATGGAGGCGGCATGATCCACGACAACATAGCCGGAGCCGTCGGCAACACTCCGGTCGTCCGGCTGACACGCCTGTTCCGCGACGAGCCGTTCGAGGTCCTGGCCAAGCTGGAGTACCTCAACCCCTTGGGCAGCATGAAGGACCGGGCCGCTCGTCACGTCATCGAGAGCTGGCTCGCCGACGGAACGGTGTGCCCCGGCACCCGGCTGGTGGAGAGCTCGTCCGGCAACTTCGGCATCGCCCTGGCCGCCCTGGCCCCGCTGTACGGGCTCCGAGTCACCTGCGTCCTCGACCCGAACACCTCTGCGACGAACCTCGCCATCCTGGACAGCCTCGGGGCGGACCTCGACATGGTGTGGGAGCGGGACGCGGGTGGCGGCTACCTGGAGACCAGGCTTGCCCGGGTGCGGGAACTGGTGGCCCGGGATCCCGCGGTCGTATGGGTCAACCAGTACGCCAACGACTTGTGCTGGCAGGCCCACTACGAGCAGACCGCGGCGGAAATCCTGACCCAGGTTCCCGACGGCCTCGACGTGCTGGTGGCCGCGGTGAGCACCACAGCCACGCTCCAGGGCATCGCGCGTCGTCTGCGTGGACGGTGGCCGGCGCTACGGGTTGTGGCGGTCGACGCGTTCGGCTCGGTCATCTTCGGCGGACCGTCTGCACCCCGAAGACTGCCCGGGCACGGATCGAGCCGTGTCCCGGAGCTGGCGGCCACGCTCGAGCATGACGACGTCGTTTACGTACGCGACGAGGAGGCGGTCGCGGGGTGCCACACGCTCCTGCGGAGCGAGGGCATCCTCGCCGGTGCGTCATCGGGAGCCGTGGTGAGCGCCCTGCGGAGCGTGGCTCCGTCGCTGCCGGCCGGGGCCCGGGTCCTCACCCTCTTCGCCGACCGCGGGGAGCGCTACATGGACCTTGTCTACGCCGGTACCGCCGACGCACGGCCCGCGGATCTGAGGGAGCCGGTCGACGTTCGGTGACCGGACGGACCCGTGCTCTCGCCCTGCCTCGGGAGGGCCGCTCGAGGCGGGGGAGGCGGGTTCCGCTTCAGCGGTTCTCGGTTCCGACCATCGCGTAGACGTACATGTCGCGGCGCTCTTCCCCCACCTGCTGCCAGCTTCGCAGCAGCCCCTCCCGGAGGTATCCGGCGCGCTCGGCCGTACGGCAGGATGCGGTGTTCCACGGTTCGATGAAGAGCTGGAGCCGTGGGACCCGCAGGCCGTCGAAGGCCCATGTGCTGACCGCTTGCAGGGCCGCCGAGGCCGCCCCCAGACCCCGCGCGGACTTCACCACCCAATAGCCCAAGGTGGCCCGCCCCTGCGGGGCCTCGCTCACCCACAGCCCGACCGTGCCAAGCGGCCGATCGTCCTCGGCCCGGGCTATCACGAACGGATACCCGCTTCCGCTCGCGGTCCGTTCCCACTGGCGCTCGACGAACGACACTCCCTCGTCGTGTGAGTACGGGGCGGGGACGGTGGTGATCAGCGGAATGTATGCGTCATCCGCAGCCTCCCGTACCAGATGGAGGTCGTCGAGCCGCCAGGGCCGCAACATCAGCGCGTCACCCGCAGGCATGCGCGGCACGTCGGAGGGGAGATCCATGACCCCTATCTTGCCCCAGCAAGACGGAAAGCTGCAGCTGTCAGCGGTCGACCACCCAGCTCGCGTCCGCTGGCCACGATCCCGTGCCGACGATGTGCTCCACGAGCCTGAAGGCCTCCCGGTCCTGGTTGGCACGCCTGATCTGATCCGCTGTCTGGGGTAAAGGGGGGAGGGAAGTCGGTCGTTGGCCGCCTCGACAAGGACACAGGCTGGCCCTAACTGGACGCGGTCACGAACAAGAAGGACGACGCGCCGTGATCACTCCCGCCGAGCCGCTGGCAGTGTTCTGGCTTGCAGTGTTCATGTGACCGCTTGCCGGTTGAGGGCAAGTTCTAGCTGTACAACCAGCTGCCGTAAGGCGCAGCGTCTACGAGCTGATACAGGCCGAGAGCGGCAGCTCCGAGGACAAGAAGAAACAGCCCGGAGCGCAGGAACACCGGACCCACGACGGTGACTGAGGCGGCCTGTCCCGTGAGGGTGCGCCAGTCCCGCACACGTCGGATGTCTCCCGCACTGGCCCACCAGAAGCCAGCACCGGTCACAAGGAAGCAGCGCGCGGGATGACGCCACCTGCCGGAGGCGTCGCGGGCGACGTCGACGCCGACCTCCACCACCAGCTCGGGTTCCACCAGCGTGACGATCAGTTCTTCCTGGCTGCCCCACCCGGCAGCGAACGACCATCCCGTCCACGGATGCCCGCGCCGCCCTCGAGCGAGCAGGCCGGCGACCACAGCACCTGCCGCCCGGGCGAGGGTCGTGGTGCTAGCCGATGTACTGAAGGCGGCCTTGGTCGTCGTACCTGCCGAGCAGCAACGTGCGGGGAGCTGCCAGGGAGCTGGTGACCGCGCCGACGATCGCCTCGCTCGTCTCGCGGACCTACTGGCGAAGAGGCAGTGTTCCGACCTTGCGCTATTCGGTGCGGCAAACCCGCCTGGCCTAGGCTGCGACGATGGGACAAGCAACCGACATACCCGAGAGCTTCGCCGATTCTGCGGGACCGGCCCGGGTGAACGACTATGACAGTTTTGCCGAGGCATACGCGGCGGAGAACGAGAACAACCTCGTGAACGCGTACTACGAACGGCCCGCGATGTTAGCCCTCGCCGGAGACGTGGCTGGCCACCGAGTTTTGGACGCTGGCTGCGGCTCGGGCCCACTGACCGCCGCACTGCGGGACCGCGGCGCGGTCGTCACCGGGATTGACGCCAGCGCCGGGATGCTCGCACTGGCCAGGCAGAGGCTCGGTGATGACGTAGCCCTGCACCTGGCCGACCTGGGCGAGCGCCTGCCGTTCAAGGACGGCGCGTTCGACGACGTCGTCGCGTCCCTGGTCCTGCACTACCTGGAGAACTGGGGGCCGACGCTGGCCGAGTTTCGGCGAGTACTCAGGCCCGGCGGCCGGCTGATCGTGTCCGTGGATCACCCGGTCACGGCGTACACGTTCCGGGACCCTCGGCCCGACTACTTCGCGACCACGAGCTACACCTTCGACTGGATGCTCGGCGGGCAGTCCACCCCGATGCGACTCTGGCGAAAGCCGTTGCATGCAATGATCGACGCTTTCACGACCGCGGGTTTTGGCCTGTCCGTCATCAGCGAGCCGCAGCCTGACCCAGCCGCCCGGGCACTGTTCCCCGACGGCTTCGACGACCTTTCGACCAAGCCCTGCTTCCTGTTCTTCGTCGTCGAGGCGCTGCCGTCGGTCACTGGCCCGGAGTAGCGAGTCGAGGCCGCTGGAGACGTCGAGGTCGCCCAGGTGAGATGACGTCTTCCCGGACGACCTCGACTCGGGGCCGCTCCTTCAACTCCTTTCAGCCAAGTCCCGTCCTATCCGGCTCACCGACCGCAGGAAGATCGACCAGAACCGGGAGAAGGCGTGCCCGTCGAGCCTGGTGCGCCCACCGGGCAAGTCCTGCGACGAGTACCCCTTCGCCAGCACCTGGCAGGGCGCTAAACACAGCGGCGGTGAGTACAGCCGCCGCATGATCAACGCCAGGCAGAACACCGATGCGGGCAAGGCGCTCAAGGGCTTCTACACCTACAGCCGCGTCCTGGAAGGCGACCGGTTCCTGGTATGGATCAGGTAGCCCCAACCAGATGAGACCAGACGAGGCGACCGTGAACGAGCCAGCCCGTACAGGCACAGCCCTGGTGCACGCCGAGTACCACCTCTTCCAGATCACGGACCCACAAGGGCCGGTGGCCGACGACCTGGACGCAAGCCACACCGGCCTGGTAGCCGCCGACGGCGGAGCCATCGAGGTGACCACCGGGATCCACACCGGAGACGTCCACGTCACCGTCGAGCCGCACTCCAAGCGGCCCATGCCCGCCCGGGGCTGGGAGGAGATCGCCGAGATCTCCTGCGACTCCCCGTCGGGGGAACTGCTCGTGACGTCATCCATGGACGACCCTGCGGATCTGCCCTCGCTGGCATCCCAGGGCCCCGGCTCATACCGGCTGCGCGTCCACGCGCTCGGCCGGGACAGGGCCGTCGACCAGACGACGCTGGACGAAGCCGTGGAGTCGTACCTGATCCAGAGCTGGCCCGCCGCACACCAGGACGCTCTCCTGGTGCAAGCGACAGACACCTACGGGGCTCAGGTACGAGCCCAGCCGGCTAACGACACGATCGTCATCGACCACGAGGACTCACTCGAGACCCAGACCGGCCGGGAACGCGACATCCTGCGCAGGGCCGGACGCGGCGACTACTCCTGATCCGCGATCATGCGCGCCTTCGGTTGGGGCGGCTGTGCCGCCCCAACCGAAGAACACATCGGGGAGCGCCGGTGCGACGGCTCTAAAATTTGGGCCCGGGGTTCTTGGGCTGCCCTCCCATTCGGTGGTCGCTCCAGTCGATGCCGTCGTCGTGCTCCTTGCCCGACGCGAGTCCGAGGAACCCGAGTAGGGGAGCTGCGATAAGGATGGCCCCGCACAGGCTGCCGATGGCGACGTAGGCCGCGGCGGCCGTGACGGCCCAAAACAGGATGTCGCACACGATCCTCGCCCACAGCGGGAACGGGGCACGCCACGCATGGTAGCGGCGGTACATGCGCACGAGCTTGCCGGAGGCGCGCTTGGTTCGGCCGACCTGTCTCTGACCTGGCCCAGCTGTGTGGCCGCTGCCGTACCGACGTCCCTTTTTCTCGTCCATGGACCTCTTTGTCCCTTCGAGTGTTTCCGTGACCACAGCAGCTCTCCTCTGGGGCGGGCAGCGGTCACCCAAGACCCGAGGTACGCGAGCGACAACGTGAAGCTGCGCGGAGGTTTCGGTGTGCTCGTCGACGGGCCAGCCGGTGGCGCACTACACAACGAGGCGCTGGGAGTGCAGTCCTGGAACTTCACCTCAGCGACGCCCCGCAGCCAGGGGCTGAGGCGGGCTGGGCAGCCGGCCCGGGGCCGGGTCTGGCCGGCGGGTGGTCTTAACCGTGGAAGTTGATGTAGCCGTTGCCGTCGGGGTCGTCGTTGGTCTTGGTGTAGGCGTGGACGTCGGCGCGGCTGCCTGAGGGCTTGTAGAGGTAGATGGTGTCCTTGTCGTTGTTCCACAGGAAGTTGCAGCTGTCGCGGTAGACGACGTTGTGGGTGTCGGAGTCGGTGCCGTGGCCGCCGCGCAGCTTCACGTAGTCGCCGGGCTGCAGGTAGTGGTTGGCGGTGAAGGTGAAGCGGTTACCGGTGGCGTCCTTGACGACGTAGTCCTTGAGGTTGATCGTCGAGCGGGAGGAGTAGTTCTTCACCGTCAGGTACTCCTCGCGGGTGTTGCCGGAGGAGCAGCTGTTGGAGTCCCGGCCCGGCGCGTCGTACTGAACTCCGCGGATCTTCAGTGCCGAGCTGTACTCGGCGGCGTGGGCGGGAACGAAGGACAGGGCGGTCAGCGCGCCGGCCGCAACAGCGGCAGCCGTGACGAGGGTCTTGCGCAAGAGCGGGCTCCCCAGGTTCGAGCGGGTGGTGTCGCCTGTGCAGGACTCGCACCCTGGTCCGGCGGTTGCGCAGAGATGAGGACCTTCACCCGTTCGACGGACGCAGAGGCACTTCGCCTGCGGCGGTGGAGGCCCGGCCACACCGCCGCAGACAACGTGTCTCCATCGCGTGGCTACTGAGCCGCGGCGAGTGGGACGACCTCTACGGCCTGTGGGCCGACACCCCCAGCGGGGAGCTACCCCCGCGTCTGCGGAGACGACGAACGCCCGAAGCCATCCCGAGCGTGTGCAGGAAGAAGCTACCCCCGCGTGTGCGGGGACGACGGGTCGAGGTCTCCGTCGTCGGGCTGAGGAGGGAGCTACTCCCGCGGGCGCGGAGACGACACCTCGCCCTTGCGTAGCCGCAGGGAAGCCTTTGAGCTACCCCCGCAGGCGCCGGGACGACTTCAACGACGCCGCCAACCAGAGCCGCGACGTCGAGCTACCCCCGCAAGCGCGCGGACGACGAGACGCGGCTGATGGTTTCGCGGTCAGTCTAGGAGCTACCCCCGCGGGTGCGGGGACGACGCGAGTGGAGACGCGGTGTCCGGCCCGTCTTCAGATCTATCCCAGCTGGTGCGGGGACAACATCCCGCTGTCCCCGGCGATCCGGACAGCGTCCGAGCTACCTCCGCGGGCGCGGGGACGACTCGTCATTGGTCATGAGGACCTGAAGCGGGAAGGAGCTACCCCCGCGGGGGCGGGGCGACGTCAAGGTCTACGGGGTGGACCTGGGAAAGCTCGAGCTACCCCCGCGTGTGCGAGGAGGACGACACGGACATTGTCGCGGACGCCCTGAAGGAGGAACTACCCCCGCGGGTGCAGGGACGACGCCAGCCAGATGTTCGGTCTGGCCCGACCGTGGTCTACCCCTGCGGGCGCGGGGACGACGCGACCCTGTAGTACCGGGCGTTCCCGTCGGCGGAGCTACCCCCGCAGGCGCGGGGATGACTACCCGATCGTGCGCTGCCGGCGCCCACCCGGAGAGCTACCCCCGCGGGCGCGGGAACGACCGGACCAACACTTGAGCCGTGATCGAAGGCCAGGAGCTACCCCCAGATGCGGGGACGACCCGAAAGCCGCTTCGACTTGCTCCGCCCAGGGCGAGCTACCCCCGCGTGCACGGGGACGACGACAACCTCGAGACGTTCCCACCCCCGATGCCGGAGCTACCCCCGCGGGTGCGGGGACGACCCGCTCGGCCTGGTCGAGCTCGCCGACGAGGAAGAGCTACCCCCGCAGGTGCGGGGATGACTCGCTCAGAGTCATCTCCTCCAGCATGGGCGCTGAGGCTACCCCGCAGGTGCGGGGAGGACATCGGTCCTGCTGCAGTACTCGACGTGGATACCGGAGCTACCCCCGCGGGCGTGGGGGACGACGTTCTCGACACCTGCGCCATCTGGGAAGACGTGGAGCTACCCCCGCGACGCGCCGGTGGCGAGCGGCCACCTCATGCCTGAGCTACCCCGCGGGTGCGGGGACGACGAGCCCGAGGGAGGTATGGATCTGCCCCTTCGCCGAACTACCCCGCGGGTGCGGGGACGACTTTCAGCGAGTACCCGGCCGTCGGCGCTCAGGTGGAGCTACCCCCGCGGGCGCGGGGACGACCCAAGTACGTCCTTAATCATCGGGGCGAAGTGAGAGCTACCCCCACCGGTGCGGGGACGACGCGACGACCTTGCGGATGTGCGGCCACAGCTGGGAGCTATCCCCGCGGGCGCGGGGACGCCATGCACGACGCGGGCAAGAACGCCGGCAAGGGCGGCTGCCCCGCAGCGCGGGGACGACGTAGCGCGCACTTCGTCAACGCTGTAAATGCCGGGGCTACCCCCGCGGGCGCGGGGACGACGGCTCGGGCCGCCCGGTGCCGTTGTAGGCCAAGGAGCTACCACCGAGTGTGCGGGCGGCGCCCCATCGCCGGCGCGCGACTCGACGTTGACGCCGGAGCTGCCCCCGCGTGCGGGGACGACCAGGACTCCGTGTCTGTGTTGCTGCCGTCCGTGGAGCTACCCCCGCGGGTGCGGGGACGACTTGACCGCGCGCGGGTTGCCGCCGCTCTCCTGGGAGCTACCCCCGCGAACGCGGGGACGACTTCGCCAGGGTACGAGCACGCTGCTTGACCAGGGAACTACCCCCTCGGGCGCGGGGACGACCGATCCACGCAACCCGCGCGGCTGGGACAAGAAGAACTACCCCCGCGGGCGCGGAGACGACCTCTTCATCACCTTCGGCAGTGCCTGGATCGCGGAGCTACCCTCGCTGGCGCGGGGACGACTCCACTGAACCGGACATCTGCCCATTCGATCGCGAGCTACCCCCGCGGGTGCAGGGACGACGAGGGTCTCTGGCGCCGCGTCAAGCTGATTCCGGAGCTACCCCCGCGGGGCGCGGGGACGACCGGACGTTGCCGTGGCAGGCCCGCAGGTAGGCGGAGCGACCCCCGCGTACGGGGACGACACCAGCACCAACCACGGCATGGAGCTACCCCCGCGGGCGCGGGGACGAACGTGGTTGGGATGGGACCGGGGCGGCCGGACGATGAGCTACCCACGCGAGTGCGGGGACGGCCAGTCACGAAGGCCCCGGCCGAAGATGGACACGGAGCTACCCCAGCAGGCGCGGTGACCGCGCCCTTGACCTGCGCCACCACCCAGGAGCTACCCCCGCGGGTGCGGGGACGACTCCGCCGTGCGGGCCAGGGACACCCGGGAGCTGGAGCTACCCCCGCGGGTGCGGGGACGACGGGTACGTCACGACGGTGACGCACTCTTTCAAGGAGCTACCCCCGCGGGTGCGGGGACGACGAGAGTGCGCTGCCCATGCTGCCGCTGCCGCAGGAGCTACCCCCGCGGGTGCGGGGACGACGCCAGCACCGTCGTGCCGTAGGCGGACGGCTCCGAACTACCCCCGCGGGCGCGGGGACGACGCCGGGGGCGCCTTCCTTCGATCGTGTACGGAGAGCTACCCCCGCGGGCGCGGGGGCGACGCGTTCAGCACCCCGTGCAGTGACTGCGACGGGGAGCTACTCCCGCGGGTGCGGGGACGACGCGGCGAGGTCGGCCTGTCCGTTCTTGACCAGGGAGCTACCCCCGCGGGCGCGGGGACGACAACGCGGAGAACTACGAGAAGGGCCTGATCACCGAACTACCCCCGCGGGGCGCGGGACGCGGGTCCTTTCCTGCGCCCAGCCCCACAGGGAGGAGCTACCCCCGCGTGTGCGGGGACGACCTGAAGGCCCGATACGACAAGTACCACGCCAAGGAGCTACCCACGCGGGCGCGGGGACGACGTGCTGAAGGGCGTGGGTACGGGCGTCTACCGCGAGATACCCCCGCGGCTGCGGGGACGACATGATCGTGGCGATCTCCTCGATGTTGAGGAACGAGCTACCCCCGCGGGTCGGGGACGACCCGGCAGGCGGCCAGCACATCGCCGGTGCCGCCGAGCTCCCCCCCCCCCCGCGGGTGCGGGGACGACGAGGCGTCGAGGATGCCGGCCGCGTTGCGGATGGAGCTGCCCCAGCGGGTGCGGGGACGACGCGCTCCCCGCCATGCCCGCCGTGAAGAAGGCAGAGTCACCCCCGCGGGTGCGGGGACGACACGCCGATAGCTTCGTGGCCGCCGTTGACGAAGGAGCTATCCCCGCGGTCGCGGGGACGACCCGGCGATCGGCCGCCAGTACTTGTAGGTGAAAGAGCTACCCCCGCAGGTGCGGGGACGACGGGAAGTCGGCGCCCTCGGTGAGCACCATGCAGGAGCTACCCCCGTGGGTGCGGGGACGACATCTGGCGAGCGTCGGCTTCGGCGACATACGGGGAGCTACCCCCGCGGGTGCGGGGACGACGGGCGGTCAGCTCTCCAGCAGGTCGATGACAGGGAGCTACCCCCGCGGGTGCGGGGACGACCCCTCGTGCGTGCGCAGGAAGTCACCCACGGTCGAGCTACCCCCGCGGGTGCGGGGACGACTCGTACATGGTGAACCACGGCTCCCGCCGGAGGTACCCCCGCCGGCGCGGAGACGACGATGCCGCGTCGCGGAACGTGGGTCGGTGCGTGGAGCTACCCCCTCGTGCGCGGGGACGATACGCACTCCTCCGCGAACAGCGCGGTGTAGTCGGAGCTACCCCTGCGGGCGCGGGGACGACACCTCGGTGGCCAACCGGCAGGCGGTGAAGTAGGAGCTACCGCCGCGTGTGTGGGGACGACGTGTCTGCGGCCAAGTACTCCGTGGAACTACCCCCGCATGCGCGGGGACGACCAGGCCGCAATGTACGAGCTGCACCGCTTCGGAGAGCAGCTCGGGGTGAACGAGCCGCTGGCGGAGCTACCTCCGCGTGTGCGGGGACGACCGCTCCCACGCGTTGCCCTTCGCCTTGTTGCGGGAGCTACCCCCGCGGGTGCGGGGACGACACCGCTACACCCCCCGCGACCCCTCCGGCCCGTACGAGCTATCCCCGCGGGCGCGGGGACGACGCGGCGAGCGTGTACGCCTTGACCGTGTCCCAGGAGCTACCCCCGCAGGCGCGGGGACGACCGCCGGGGGCGCCTTCCTTCGATCGTGTACGGAGAGCTACCCCGGCGGGCGCGGGGACGACGCCTTCAGCACCCCGTGCAGTGACTGCGACGGGGAGCTACTCCCGCGGGCGCGGGGACGACTGGCTCACCTGTACCTGAATGGGCACACCCTTAGGGCTACCCCCGCGGGCGCGGGGATGACGACGCCGACATTGCCGCAGACGCGATCAAGGAGGAGCTACCCCCGCGGGCGCGGGGCCGACGCTCTGACCAGGGCGCTGTACCCCGGCACTGGGGAGCTACCCCCGCGTGTGCGGGGACGACGATATGGGCCCCGAGGGCAATGCCGCCATCGTGGAGCTACCCCCGCGGGCGCGGGGACGACGAGTTCATCGAATCCCTCCTCAACGACGACCGGGAGCTACCCCGCGGGTGCGGGGATGACGGAATCCTCAACGCTGTCATGGCGCTGAACCCCGAGCTACCCCCGCGTGTGCGGGGACGACTGCACCATGAGCGCGCGCACGTGGTTGCAGTAGGAGCTACTCCTTCGTGTGCGGGGACGACACCACGACCAGCACGGTGCAGGCGATCGACGGGGAGCCACCCTCGCGGGTGCGGGAACGACACGTTGCATATCGAGTAGTGGCCCTGGAACGTGGAGCTACCCCCGTGGGCGCGGGGACGACCTGTACTACGCGGGCAAGAACGCGTCCAAGGGCGAGCTACCCCCGCGTGTGTGGGGACGACGGACCCGCCACCTACCAAAGTTCGGGGTCGTAAGAGCTACCCCCGCATGCGCGGGGACGACATGGCGGCCATCAACACTGCCTCCCCTGCCGGCGAGCTACCCCCGCGGGTGCGGGGACGACAAGATCTTCTTGGCGACCTTGACCTGGTTGTCGGAGCTACCCCCGCGTGTGCGGGGACGACTCCGTCTGGACCGACGAGAGAGTCCAGGTCGGAGAGCTACCCCCGCGTGTGCGGGGACGACCCAGGAGGAGCCCGCCCAGTGCGGCGACAGCCAGAGCTACCCCCGCGTGTGCGGGGACGACCGCCACGAGGCCCGGTACTGGCCAGTGATGACGGAGCTACCCCCGCGTGTGCGGGGACGACTCGGACGTGTGGGAGCAGCTGACCACCCCCGCGGAGCTACCCCCGCGTGTGCGGGGACGACCTTGTGGAGCTTCTCCCACGGGGCGATGGGCAGGAGCTACCCCCGCGTGTGCGGGGACGACCCACAGCAGGACACGACGGAACATGACGACCTCGAGCTACCCCCGCGTGTGCGGGGACGACCCACAGCAGGACACGACGGAACATGACGACCTCGAGCTACCCCCGCGTGTGCGGGGACGACACTTGTTGAGCTGCGGTGACGCTACCAAGAACTACGTTTTGCATTCACCTGGGTTGAGCTCTGGTTCCTTCGCTTCGGTGGCTGATGCTCCTGCTGGGTCGTGTTCCATCTTGCCGGAGCCGTTTGAACAGGACCCTGGCAGCTGGCAGAGCCGTGAGCACTGGGATCTGCATGCCGGTGTTGATGTCAGTGGCAGGGCCTATGGTGCCGGGCATTGGAGGGGGTTGCGTGGATCGTGAGGCTTCGGTCGTTGAGTTGATGAAGGCGATGGGGTTGTCGCCGGAGGCCGTTGAACGGGTGTCGCGGCTGTGGGGGAAGTCGGCTGCGCGCCATGGGGGCCGCACTCATCTGCTGCTGGGGCATCTGCTGGATACGGCTGCTGTGGCGGGGGTGATGTGGGACCGGTACGTGTCGGCTGCGTTGCGGCGGCGGCTGGATGAGATCAGCGGTGGGCGGGGGCGGCTGTGGTTGATGTGGGTGTGCGGCATTCACGATTGTGGGAAGGCGTGTCCGGCGTTCCAGGCCATGGACGCTGCTGAGGCCGCGCCGGTGCTGGCGGCGGGGCTGACATGGGGGCGGCTGCCGGCCAACGGGCCCAAGCGGTGGCGTCATGACGTGGCCGGGGCGGTGCTGTTGACGCCGCGGCTGGTGGCCGAGTGGGGCGGCGAGGAGGCCGCGGGGTGGGTGTGGCCGCTGGTCGCCGGACATCATGGGACGTTTCCGTCGGCGGCTGCTCTCAGCCCGCCGCGAGGGGCCCAGGGCCGGGGTGCCGCCTGGGAGGAGGCCCAGCGGGCGGTCGTGGACGTTTTCACGCGCGCTGTCGGCTTTGAGGACCTGGCGGATGTGCGGCCGGTGGGTTCCCTGCGCAAGGCTGAACAGCTGGCGTTGTCCGGCCTGATTGTGATGGCGGACTGGATCGCCAGTGACAGCAGCCAGTTTCCTGGCCTGGCGGACGCCGGTCTGATCTCTTTCGCCGAGGCACAACGGCGCGCGGAGGCGGCCTGGGAGCGGCTGCGCCTGCGTGGCGGCTGGCGGGACCTTGCCCTGCCTCAGAATCCGCTGGATCCGCTGACTCGTCGGCTGGGTGTGCAGCCGCGGGCGTCGCAGCGGGAGCTGGTGGAGCGGGCGTGGTCGATGCCGGTGCCGGGGCTGCTGGTGGCCGAGGCCCCCATGGGTGAGGGAAAGACGAAGGCGGCGCTCGCGGCCGCCGAGGTGCTGGCGGCGAGGTTCGGCCTGGACGGGGTGTTCGTGGCGATGCCGACCCAGGCGACGAGCGACCCGATGTACGAGCAGGTGCTGCAGTGGGTGCGCACCTTCGATGCGGAACTGGAGTCTCAGGTCGCGCTCCTGCACGGCCGCCGGCGCTTCAACACCTGGTGGCGGGCCATCTGGGACGGCAAGCCGCGCCCGGACGGCGAGGGGTTCGGATGCGGTGACGAGGGCCACCACGACGCCACGGGCCTGGCCGACGACGACTTCGGCGCGATCGACGAGGACGCCGAGTACGGCATGGCGCCGGCTCGGCCTTCGACAGAACAGGCCGGGGCGGACGGTCCGGCGTACTGGTTCCTGGGTGACAAGCGTGGCCTGCTCACCGCGTTCGCGGTCGGCACGGTCGACCACCTTCTGCATGCGGCGACCCGCACCCGGCACGTCATGCTCCGGTTCGCCGGGCTGGCTGGGAAGGTCGTCGTGGTGGACGAGGTGCACGCCGCGGATGTCTACATGCGGCAGTTCCTTGTCGAGGCGCTGCGCTGGCTGGGCCAGGCGGGGGTCCCCGTGGTGCTGCTGTCGGCGACGCTGCCGCCCGCGCAACGTCAGCGCTTCGTCGACGCCTACCTGTCCGGCGTGCTGGGCACGGCGGACGTGCACAAGTACGTGCCGGAGCCGGCCGGCTACCCGTGCGTCACAGTGGCCTACGGCGTCGGCGGCCGGGCAGTCGCCGAGACGTCCCGTCAGGCGGTGCCGTCCTGGCGAGAGTCGACGCCCGTGCGGCTGTCCTGGCTGCCCGATACGGACCCTGCAGGGACGCGGGTGGCCGCAGCCGTGCGTGAGGCCGTCGCAGACGGAGGGGTCGCCCTGGTGGTGGTCAACCAGGTCGCCCGGGCTCAGGCGATCTACCGCGATCTGCGCGATGGGGGTTTCGACGGCGTCCTGCACCTGCTGCATGCGCGGCTGTGCGCTGCCCACCGTGCGGACCGGACGGCCAAGTGCCTGCGTCTGATGGGGCCGCAGGCCGATGACGACCGGCCTCAGCGCATGGTGGTGGTCGCCACCCAGTTGGCCGAGCAGTCCTTCGATGTGGACGCCGACGTGCTGATCACCGACTTGGCGCCCACCGACCTCCTCCTGCAGCGCATCGGCCGGCTGCACCGCCACAGCGGTACCCCGCGTCCGGCCGCACACCAAATGCCCCGGGTGATGGTCACCGGTGCAGCGCCGGGGAGGGACGGGGCACCGCGGTTCCTGCGTGCCTCGGAGCTTATCTACGGCCAGTGGTCGCTGCTGCGGGCGGCGACCCTGGTCACGGAGGCCGCGGGCACTCTTACGGCCGCGGATGCGGGCGGGCCGGCGGCACAGGGGTGGAGCATTCCCGCCGACGTGCCGGATCTGGTGGCGCGGGCCTATGGGACTGCCGGGATCTGCCCGGCGGGCTGGAACGAGGCCGGTGCGTGGGAGCAGTGGCAGGCGAAGGAACGGGCGCGGGAGACGAGGGCCGAGGAGTACCTGCTGTGCCGTCGGCGGGAGTGGGCCTTCCCGACCCTGGAGGGGCTCCACTACGCGGGCAGCCGGGCCGCCAGCGAGGAGCAGCTCGATGCCGTCGTCCGTGACGGCGATCCGACCGTCGAAGTGGTCGTCATCCGGCGGTCCTCTGGCGGGTATCGGGCCGTCGACGGGACCTGGCTGGGAGTGCACGGCGAGGTGGATGACGACGAGGTGACCGACCGGCTGATGGGCGGCACCCTTCGCCTCCCCTCGCGTCTGACGGACGCCGCCCAGGCGGAGCTGGGCCCGCTTGCGGGGTGGGCCGGCCGGCCCTGGCTCCGATACCGCTCGGCGCTCGTGCTGGAGGAGGACGGCACGAGGCTGCTGGGCGCGGACCGGGTGTCGTACGACGACGTGCTCGGACTGGTCATCGAGCGGGAACCGAGGTGATTCGGCTGTGGAGCCGGGCCGGACATCCTCGCCCCCCGCGCTGCGGGGACAGCTTCTGATGCTGAGCGAAGTACCAAACGGGAACACCCCCGTGGTCGGGGACGGCTCCGGCTCCACCAGCCGTGCGCAGCGTACCCGCTTGGCGCCGGAAATGCTGCGTGTCGACCAGTCTGCCCCGACTTCGCCCGATCCGCTTGAAGTACCAAACATTGCCTGACACGCTTTCAAGGATTGAGCAGTCACAACTCATCGCGTCTGGCGCGGAGTTGAGTCTTCGATCATTGCGTCCGGGGGGACGCGGAAGGCCAGTACATGGATGGAGGGGGACAGCCCATGGCCAGCGAAGGAGATCTCGTCCGCGATGGATGGCTCGGCGCCGTCGACTGCGACGGCGTCCAGCAGTCCGTCGGCCTGTTGGACGCGTTATGCGACGCCCACATCGTGCGGCGTCTGGAACTTCCGGTGCACACGATGCTGCCGGTCGTGCTCCGGCAGCTGCTGCTGCCCGTGATGATCGACGCACTCGGGCCGCCCCGTACCCGGCAGGAGTGGGGTGAGCGCTTCCACCGCGGCCACTTCTCCCAGGACGAACGGGAGCGCCTCGCGCACTACCTCGGCCCCAGCTACGGGGACCGGTTCCGCCTGTTCGACGCGGAGTACCCGTTCGCCCAGGTTGCCGGCCTGGAGGCGTTGAACGGGGAAACCAAGACGGCCGCTCAGCTGGTGCCGTCCGTGGCCTCCGGTAACAACGTCCCTTTGTTCAGCGCGCTCAGCGAGGCCGACGAGCTGCTGTTGACGCCAGGGGACGCGGCGCTGTGGCTGTTGCATGTGCAGTGCTGGGACACGGCATCGATCAAGACCGGCGCGGTGGGGGACCCGCAGGCCAAGAACGGGAAGACGACCGGCAACCCGACCGGGCCGCTCGGTCAGCTCGGCGTGGTCGTCCCCACCGGGCAGACGCTGTACGAGACGCTGCTGCTGAACACGCCGATCCTGCCCGACGGACTGGAGCCGGGGGATAGGCCGCAGTGGGCATGGAACGAGCGCCCGGCCGGCTTGGGCTGCAAATCGCCGGCCGCAGCCGCCTGGTCCGAGCGGCCGGCGTCCGGTCTGCTGGACCTACTGACCTTCCAGGCCCGCCGGATCCGTCTGATCGCCTGCGAGACGAAGCAGGGACCGCGGGTGCACCGGGCGATCGTGTCGGCCGGCGACCGGCTGGCGCTCACGCCCGAGGCCGAGCCCCACACGGCGTGGCACCACACCGCCAAACCGAAGAAGGGCCAACCCCACCGGCGGCCCCGCCGGCACACCTCGGGCCGCGCCGCCTGGCAAGGGCTGGGAACTCTTTTGGCGATGACGCTGCCCCTCGAGGGCGACGGCCCCTACACCTCGCTGCTGCTACGCCAGATCGGAGACCTGCAGGGCTCCGGGGTGCTGTCCGGACGGTATCCGCTGGGGGCGGAGACGTCGGGTCTGGAGTACGGCACACAGTCCGCCGTGGTCGAGAACGCCATCGGTGATGACCTGCCCCTGCCGGTGAAGGCGCTGCTCGCTCAGGACGACTGGCTGCGTAAAGCCCTGCTGGAGTGCGTGGCGCAGGCGGACCAGGCCGCCCGGGCCCTGGACGGTCTCAACAACGACCTGCGGCGTGCCGCCGGCGGCGATCCGCTGCCCCGTGACAAGGGCAGCCGACCGTCCGCGCGACTCCTGCACAGCCTCGACGCAACCATGCGCCGCCTGCTCGCCGGACTGCGGACCGTCGACGAGGACGACGAGGAACTCCTGGAACGCGCCCAACTCGCCTGGGAGCAGTCCGTTCAGAGTGCCGTCGACCGGGAGGCAGACCTCCTGATCGCAGCAGCCCCGCCGCGGGCCGTGGTGGGCCGCACGGTGAAGAACGGCGACAAGGAGTTCGTCTACCGCAGCGGCAAGGCCATCGGCGCCTTCCGGGCAAGGCTCGCCGACATCCTGAAGCGGGCCGCCGAGGAACGCCGCGTCAACCGCGAGGAGGCGGCCGCAGCATGACGACCACCAGCCCCACCCCCAGCATCCGTCCCACGGGGGACCGGACCCGGCTGTTCTTCTGGGAGGAGATGGCCCGGGACTGGCAGTCGGCGCGCAACGAAGGGCGGCGCCCGGCGTTCTCCGAGTACGTCTCGCGGAATCTGCGGGCGCTGCGCGAGGGCGTCAACCGGGAGCCGGGGACCGACCCGTCCCTGCGGTCCGTCCATCGCGTCCCCTTGCCAGACGACGGTTGCGACCGCCTCCCGGACCGCTACATCGCAGAGCACCACACGCTCACGCTGTTCGGGCTGCACCAGCATGCTGCCTCCGAACCCGTCCACCAGCCAGAGGTGGGTCTGGGTACCGCCTGCCTGCTGCTGCGCCGTAGCCAGGCGCTGACGCAGGCCGCCGTGGAGCGTCGGCTGACCGCGGCCGCGACCGCCCAGGACCTCAACGAGCTGGTACAGCACCTTCAGCGGCTTGTGCCGCTCCTGCGCCAAGCGAGCATCGGACTGGACTACACCCGCCTGTTTCGCGAACTGACCGCGTGGGACGGACCGGACCGCAATCGGGTGCTGCGCTCCTGGGGCCTGCAGTACACCGACCCCGGCACAACGACCCCACAAGACGAGAGCAGCGCCGGCCAGGAGCGCACGCCGTACTGGGCGACGTTCGACCCCGCCAGCCGAGATGCCGGAGCGGACTTGGCCGCGCTGCGATCGGGCACCGGCCGCGAGCCGGGCACGGTCGCCGCGATGTGGCCGTTCCACCGCACCCGCATGGTCTCGAAGTGGCGCAACAAGGGCTCCCTCACCCGGGACCTGGCAGCCGAGCACACCGCGCTCACCCTCTTCGCCCGCCACCAGCAGACCCACGACCGCCGGATGCACATGGCGGGCAACAGCCCGGGCACCGCCGCCGGCCTGCTCGCCCGCAAGGCGGCCGCGGACAGCGAAGGCAAGGCCGCCACCGCGGCGCTCGAGCGACGCTTCGGCGTTCTGCTCACCTCCGCTGACGCCGACGAGCTCGCCATGCACCTGCGCTCCCTGGTCCCGCTGTTGAACCAGGCCGGAGTCGGACTCGACTACGACCTGCTCCGCACCGCTCTGCGGACCTGGGACGACCCTCGCCGCCCGGGCGCCGCGGCCGGCTTCCGGCAGCGGTGGGACCGCGACTTCCACATCGCCTCCTCCTGACACCCACCCGGGCAGACCAGTCGCCACCGCACCACCGGGCTCCCCGCCCAGCGCACCCGACCACGTCAACCCTCCTCCCTGCGCGCCCGCTCAAGCGGCGCCCCTGCCTTCAAGGAGTCATGCCATGAGCCAGCCCACCCTCTTCGTCGAGGTCCACATCCTGCAGAGCCTGCCGCCGTCCAACGTGAACCGGGACGACTCCGGCACCCCGAAGCAGGCCGTCTACGGCGGCGCCCGCCGCGCCCGCGTCTCCTCACAGGCGTGGAAGCGGGCCACCCGCACCGAGTACGCCAAGCACATGCCAAACGCCGACCGGGCCACCCGCACCAAGCGGATCGCCACCCTGCTCGCCCAGCGCCTCGCCCGCCCCGCCGCCGAAGCCGGCGCCGGACTCACCGGCGAGCAGGCCGACCGTCTGGCCGCCGCCCTGCTGGAGCCGCTCGGCATCACCAAGTCCACCAAAAGGGACGACCAGTCCGCCTACCTGCTGTTCTTCGGCAAGAAGCAGCTCGACGCCCTGGTCCAGCTGCTTGACGGCAAAGCCGCCGAGCTCGCCGCCCTACCCGACGACGACCTCAAGAACGAGGTGAAGAAGCTCGCCGTCGTCCAGACGCTGTCCACCGGACACCCGGCCGAGGTCGCCCTGTTCGGCCGCATGGTCGCCGACCTGCCCGCCCTGAACGTGGACGCCTCCGTCCAGGTCGCGCACGCCCTGTCCACCCACGCCGTTCGCACCGAGTTCGACTACTACACCGCAGTCGACGACGAGAACACCGACGACCACGGCGCCGGCATGATCGGCACCGTCGAGTTCAATTCCTCCACCCTGTACCGCTACGCCGTCCTCGGCGTGCACCAGCTGCGTGACAACCTCACCGACGCCGAAGAGACCCGCCAGACGGCGGTCCGGTTCGTCGACGCGTTCGCCCGGTCCATGCCGACCGGGCACCAGAACTCCTTCGCCCACCGCACCCTGCCCCACCTGGTGCTGCTGACTGTCCGCGCCGACCAGCCGGTGAACCTGGTCTCCGCCTACGAGGAGCCTGTCACCGGCGTCACCGGCCTGGCCTCGGAATCCGTCGTGCGGCTCGCCGACGAGCTCAAGGCGGTCGGCGAGACCTGGGGCGACAAGCCGCTGCGGACCCTGGCCACCTACACCGCCGAAGGCGACAAGATCACCGAGGTCTTCGGTTCCTCCCTGCCCTTCCCCGCCCTGCTGGACTCCGTCGACGCCCTGGTCGGGCAGTGGCTCGCCGACGGCGAGATCGCGCCGGCCGAGACCGCCCAGGCCGACGCCCGATGACCGGCACCGACCACGCCGTCCTCGTGCTGCGGCTGGCTGCTCCGCTCCAGTCCTGGGGCGGCCCGTCCCGCTACAACCGGCGCGAGACGCGTCCCCAGCCCACCAAGTCCGGCGTCCTCGGCCTCCTGTCCGCCGCCGAAGGCCGCGACCGTGAGGCCCCGCTCACCGACCTTCTCGGCCTGCAACTCGGCGTCCGCGTGGACCAGCCCGGCACTCTGCTGCGGGACTACCACACCTACAGCGACTACCGCGGACTGCCGCTGCCATCAGCCAAGGCCAACGCCAAGGGACAGCAGACCAGGACCGCCCCACCCAAGTACACCGGCGTCACCCAGCGTTTCTACCTCCAGGACGCCGTCTTCGTCGCCGCCCTCCGCGGCCCGACAGCCCTCCTGCAGGGCCTGGAAGAAGCCGTCCGCAACCCCGTCTTCCCGCTCAGCCTCGGCCGCCGCTCCTGCCCGCCCACCGGACCCGTCAGCATCGGACTCCGCCCCGACACCCCGCTGGACGAAGCCCTGGAAGAAGTGCCCTGGCAGGCAGGCAGCCACCGCCGCCGCCAGACCCGCAGCGCCACCGTGTCCCTGGAGGCAACCATCGAGGACCCGGCTGGCGACCAGCTCGCCGTCGACGTCCCCGACACCTACGACCTCAAGACCGGAACCCGGTTCGGCCGGCGCGCCGTCCGTCACCGCTGGGTCACCGTCCCCACCGACCGCCCCCAGTCGGCCCACCCCGCAGCGGACACCGGCACCGCCGGACACTCCGACCACGACCCGTTCGCCCTCCTGGGCTGGTGACCACATGCCCTACCTGTCGAAGATCGCTCTCAACCCGCGCCGCCGCGCCGCCGTGGCCCTGCTCTCCAGCCCGCACCGCCTGCACGCCGCCATCCTGTCCGGACTGGCCGTACAGCCCGTCACCGAACGCGTCCTGTGGCGCCTGGACAGCAACACCCCGCACCGGGCAGACATCCTCATCCTCACCGAGAGCCGCCCCTCCTGGGCCCACCTCGTCGAGGACGCGGGCTGGCCCGGAGCCGACGGAGGCGCCTCACTCATCGCCGACTACACGCCCCTGCTGGAACACATCGTCCGCGGCCGCGAATTCAGCTTCCGTCTCACCGCCAACCCCGTCCAGAACGTCCCCCGGCCCAGCCGACCGAGCGAACAGCAGGCCACCCGCCTGAAGGAAGAGGCCGACAACGGCAGCCGGCACCGAGGCTTCCGTGTCGCCCACCGCACCGCCGCCCAGCAACTCCAATGGCTCCTCAAGCGATGCGAACGCCACGGCTTCAACATCCCCGGCGCCACCGCCACACCCCCCGCCCCCGGCCTGCAGACCCAGGGCGAAGACGTGTCCGCCGGGCCTGCGGTAACCATCGTCAGCCGCGACATCCTCCGCTTCCGCAAGCGCCCCGACGGCCCCCGCGTCACCCTTTCCACCGCAACCTTCGAAGGACGTCTCCGCGTCACCGACCCCGACACACTGCGCGTCGCCCTCCTCGGCGGCATCGGCCCCGCCAAGGGCTACGGACAGGGCCTGCTCACCCTCGCCCCGCTCCACACCACCGAGGCGCACCATGGCTGAACCCTGGTGGCGGACCGGACCGCGGGACCTCCACCGGCTCGAGGACCGCATCACCAGCCTCTACGCCGAGCGCTGCCACATCGACCGGGACGACACGCCATCGTCCTGATCAACAAGGCACGCACCGTCCACGTCCCGGCTGCCTGGCTCGCCGTCCTCCTCATCGGACCCGGCAGCCGGATCACCCACTCCCATCACCCTGCTCGCCGACTCCGGCACCGCCGTGTGTTGGGTCGGCGAGCAGGGCGTACGCCTCTATGCCACGGGCACCAGCACCGCGCGCGGCTCCCAGCTCCAGCTCCGCCAGGCTGGCTGGGCACCCGCCGCAAAGAACGCGTCGCCGTCGCCCGCCGCATGTTTCATGTGCTTACCCGGCGAGAACACCACCGGCACCCGCGGGGGTAGCTCCTGGACTGGATCCGCCCCGCGACCGCTTCCGGAGTAGTCCCCGCACTCGCGGGGATAGCTCCCGCGCCAAGCAGGGCAGCGAAATCCTCAACCGGTTGTCTCCGCACCCGCGGGGGTAGCTCCGTCAGCCGGATTGCCTTGCCAGTGAGGTCGAAGTCGTCCCCGCACCCGCGGGGGTAGCTCCCCCTGGATCAGGGACTTGCCCGCGGCCACCAGGTCGTCTCCGCACCCGCGGGGGTAGCTCGTCGTTCGCCACCTGGCTCCCGCCCGGCCTGTAGTCGTCCCCACGCCCGCGGGGGTAGCTCGGGTCTGGTCTGGGCCTGATGGACGTACTGGAGGTCGTCCCCGCGCCCGCGGGGGTAGTTCGGCCCGGCACGCCGCGGCCGTCGCCGGCGCCGTCTACGACCACGTGGTCGACCGCTTCGTGCCCTAGGCGGAGGGCGTACGGAGAGGGGTCTGGCCGTATTCGATCTTCTCGGCCGCCTCTTCCTCATCCACGCACACGGTGCCTTGCCCGCGGCAGTCGTCGCACTTGTCCCAGTAGTGGTCGGGCTCATCGGTAGCTTCGTCGATGATCCCCCGGAGGACCTGCACGGACCCGTCCCCGTGGCAGTCAGTGCACGTGAACTCGTACTCGCCCGGCACCAATTCCATCGCGCTGACCTCTCTCCGGACCGTGTGTGACGGGTCGTGATCCTACTCAGCTGCCGCTGGGGGCGGTCTCACGGCAGAGCCCGCCCCCATGGTTCCGGCGTCAGTACCGGCTCTGAACCCACAGCAGGAGCAGGCTCACCGCGCCGCTACCCACCCCGTAGGCCATGCCGCGGGCGGCGTGCTGGTGGATGCGCCACTCCCACAGTCGCCGGCGCCGCCGCGCTATGCGGCCCTCCGGCTCGTCGGGCGTGTTGCTGACGTCCTTGCCCTTGCTACCGTCGCTCATGACGGTCCCCTCTCCATCGTGGGATTGATCCGCGTGAGGGGGGTTTTCCGCCCGGTAGTTGCCTGCCCGGGCATCGGACGGGAGGCCCCCTTCTGCGCCGTCGACCTGACGGCCCCTTGTAGAGAGCTTCTCCGGCTTTCCGGGCTTCTTCAAGGGACGTTTGTGCTGCTCAGGCGTCCTGTTCCGTCAACATTGCTGTGCCCCAACGGTGTTCTCCGTCAAGTTCGATTGCGACTTTTTGCGGAGCGAAGCACTCCTCAGCCGCCGACGGGCGTGTCCCAGAATCCGGTGTGGGCGAGGGTGTCGGCGGTGACGGGGGGTTCGCGTTCGGCGAGGAGGGGGTGGGTGGCGGCCATCTGTCGGATGATCAGTTTGGGGTAGCCGGAGTCGACAGGCCAGCCGCCCTGGACCGTGAGAAGGGTGTGCACGCCGTCCGACCCGTGGGCACCGTGAGCCACTCGATGCAGCCTATGTAGATCGTCGCGCATGGATCGCTGCGGCTTCTCGCTACGGATTGACTTGGTGGGAGGGATCCAAGCCGGACGAGCTGATGGGACTTTTTGAGAAGCACGGCGAGGCCGACCCTTCACTGGCGATCTACCTTGCTTACGGCTTGGCAGACCTCGGGCGACGGGACCTGGTCGGGAAGTTGTTGACGCGAGACAACCTAGAATCCGGGAATGCGTTCTACGACGTCAGCCTCTTGTCGGAGGGCTGGGGCCGTCCGGTGCTCCCGTTCACGCCGCTACTGGCTCGCGGGTGGGCCCTGGTAGGCCCGCTCACAGGGGACGAAGTACCAGACGTGCCCGCTCCGCAGGCATCGCACTGGACGCTCTTCACAGATGCAGACCTGCCTCGTCTCCTGGGCCTGCTTGGAGGGTAGGGAGGTTCCGTCATGCGCCGACTCGTTCTCATCCACGGACGGTCCCAGCAGCGCAAGGACGCAGAGGACCTGAAGCAAGAGTGGGTACAAGCACCTCACAACGGTCTGGCTGGTGCAGGCGTAAGCGCGACCGTTCCTGAGGAACGGATTCGGTTTCCCTACTACGGAGGGGTCTGCCGCACGATCGGGTGACATCTGAACTGGCTTCTGCCGCACTGGCGTCACCTGGCACCGCGAGGATCGGTCAGGCGAACACGTCGCGTGACCAACCAGCGTGGCGAGTGCTGTCATGACCCGGTTCCGAGTGGCGAGATGTGGTGTGCCGAGGAGCGGTGGCGCAGGGCGTCGACCATCGCCGTGAGGGGGTGCGTGTGGGCGGCGGTCATCTGTCGGGCGGGGGCTTGTCGTTTGGCGTGTTTGTGCAGGAGGCGCGCGCGGCCGTCTTCGACGGTCCGCTCTTCGAGGAACACTTTGCTGAAGGTCGTCATGACGGCGTCTGGTCCGGTGGGTTGGGGGTCCGGATCTGGTTCTGGGTGGAGGAAGGTCGCTCCTTCGGTGGCCTCGTGGCGGGCGTCGTCGAGCAGCTGCCTGAAGTGGTCGGCGTCGCCGCCCAGGACGAGGACGAAGGCCTCGAGGACGTCGTGGTGGGGCAGGACTGTGGCTTCGAGGATGGAGGCGACGGCACCGGCGCTCAGGAGCCAGCGGCTGGCGACCGCGACGTCGCTCGGTGCGGGGCGCCCTGCGCGCAGGTGCAGGGTGTGCACGGCGGTGCGCAGCCGCTCGGCGGCAGGCATAGGGGGCTCGTCCGGCGGCACGGCGGGCTCTCGGCTCTTCTCGCTGAGCTTCTCGGATTCCCAGACGGTCCGCAGCACGGTCGGGTCGGCGCCGCAGGTTCGAGCGAACTTCCGTGTGAGGGCCCAGGTCGGCACGCGCTCACCGGACAGGATGCGCGACAGGTAAGAGGCGGAACATCCGATGCGGCTGCTGACCTCCTTGTTCGTGAGCTGAGCGGTGCGGATCAGCATGGACAGGATCGGCGCGAGCCGGTTGTACGCCGCTCCGGATGATTCGATCGGTGTGGTTTGGTCGGTGCCGTCGCCTCGTTCGGGGCCTGGTTCGCGGGGCTCAGCCCCGGCTTCGTTGGCGGCGGGTTCCTCGGGGGTGTTGGCGGCGTGGGGTCTGGGGTTGTTGAAGAGGCCGGCGAGTGAAGTGAGTGCCCTCTCGGAGCGGTTGAAGCGGGCCAGGCGCCGCAGGATGTACCGCTCGGTGTAGCGGTGGCGGGCGGTGTCCTCGCTGATACGCAAGATGGAGCTGATGGTGGACCAGGTGAGACGCCGGTAGCGAGCGCGGCCGACCACCGCCGCCGTCAGGCCGTCGAGCTGCTCGTGCAGCTGGGCGATGCGGCGCAGGGGTTCTTCCCCGTCAAAGGACGGCAGGAGCCGCGCCAGGTCGCGGGCACCGTCCTGGATGTCCTTGGCGATCTCGATGAGGAGTTCGTCGCCCGCCGTCGTGCCATGTGCAGCAGGGCGTGGCGCCTGAGTCCGGGGGGTCGGCCGCGCTTCGGTCGCCACGGCCTCCGCAGGAGTGGTGGGTGCCGGGGTTTGGGCCGGCGGATCGCCGTGCATGCGGCGGCGGTGGGCGGCCTGACGGCAGGCATCTCCGCAGTACTTGCGGGGCCGGCCCTTGCCTGGTCCGCCGGTCAGGGCGGTGCCGCAGAACTCGCATGTGTCGCTCACTGATCTTCCATCCCGTCACGAAAAGGGTTCAGAGCGGGTTTCGCGGCGTTGATACAGCCGAATTTCACCGGCTTTCGTGACACGTCGCGTCCCTGGGGGGCTGGGCCCGATCACGGGCGGGCCCAGCCCGTCTGGGGTGGGTGGCGGGGGACTGACCATCAGCGCCCGCACCGCATGATGGGTGTCAGCGCCGGTAACGGCGGCGACGGAAGAGCTTGAACGCGGCGCCGGACAGCACACCGGCCACGGCGTAGACGGCTTCCGGGGAGACCGTCACGTGAACAGGCGGGCGAAAAATCAGCACGTACCCGGTGAACAAGACCCCGAGGAACGCAACGGCCACCGGTGTGCCAAACCGGTTCACGTAACGGAATCTTTCGTTACGGCCATTACGCTTGCCACCGTCAAAGTGGCCGGAAGGCCGTTTGGCACGGCGGCGCCGAGGGGTAGATCGCCCCATGGGGCACTCCTTTGTGTCGCAGAAAGCGTGCGGGATCTCGGACAGTGTTTGGACGACTCAGTCGAGATCCCGCACGCACCTGAGGGTGAAGGTGCCGATACACAGTGCGATGAGCTAATCACCCATTTGCCGCACTCGGGTCCAAACCTCAAGTTGCCCCAGGACACGTGACTTTCGTTGCGGCCGGAGCAGAAATCTCCCTGACTTCCGTCGCGCAGCGTGTCAGCCATGGCTAATTCCCGTCGGCGAAACAATCCTGTCTTTTCTCGTCACGAAACGACGAATTAAGTCAGGGAGGTCGCAGGTTTTGACGCCGCTGGAAGCTATGGCGCCAAAATGGTCACCGAATCGGTCATGGGGTCGTCGTAACACGACGCACGGCGTGCAATTGCAGGACCGGTTTTGTCATCATGCTTCTGGGCCGCACCGTGTGCTCCCGCCTCCCGTCGCGGTCATCTCGGCGGCGGAAGGTGAGACGGAAGTCGCCGGCACCCGGTGCTTCCTTCTGGTGGCGAGCCCCACCAAGGGGTGAGGCGGGAGAAGCCGCCGGATGGAGGTCAGCTGTGAGCGTCCGACTCCTGGGCGGCCGCTCGACAGGTCGAGCGGGAGACCACCGACACCCACGGGCCTGGCGCGGGCGGTGATGCTGACGGGGGCCTGTGCATCCCTCCTGCGCCGGGACCCGGTGACCGGCTCGTCCTGGCGATCTCGACAACTACCACGCAGGCACTGCCGCCTGGGCGGCGCGGGCGGTATCCACGGTCGGTGTTCGGCGGAAGGCGTCGGCGTGGTCACAGGTACGCGGATCGCGTGAAGCGTCGGGGGCCCGGGCACGCTCAGCGGCGGAGAGGCGGCTCGCGTCGCATCGCGTCGGCCAGGAGATGGCGGGCCACGTACAGCGCTGTGTCCAGTTGGCGGGTGCCGGTGACCACGCACAGCGTGTATGCCGCGTCCTCGAGCTGGCGCCTGGTCCTCTCACTGCCAGCGAACGCTGCGCGCCGCCTGAGTGTCTCGCAGCGTTCGACGAGCTCCCGCAGGAGCGAAGGATGTGGCCTGAGCATGACGGACCCCCTCCGTACTCGCCCGTTCGGACCTGCCTCCTTCACTCCTACGGTCGCAACCCTTGGCGCCCGCCGCACCCGGAGATCGAGCGCCCGCCGGGACGGATCACAGATGGGACCGGAAACCCGATTGCGTGTTTCGTCACCGTAGGCACCGGACCCGCCCCCTACGCAGCAGCTCCCGTGAGCGCTCCGGGGGTTCTGGCTAGCTCGGGCGCTCCCATTGGTGTGGACCGAGCTCACGCCATTCGACGGCGCCAGGGAGATCGAGGTCGTTCTCGTAGCCGGTCAGCCCGACCTTCTCCAGGAGCCGCAGAAGCTCCTGGTCCGAGTGAGCGATACCGATGCACCGTTCTGCCTCCGGGCAGCGCACGATGACCCGCCGACCGTGTTCTCCCGGGACAGGCGGTTCCACGATGACCAGCGTCACGCTGTAGCCCCCTCGTGATGGGTCAAGGTGATCACCAGCGTCGCTCTTTTCGCGCCGCTGTTGCTCATACGCCCTGTGTACGACGGGTGTGAGGATCCTGCGACCGGAAAGGCAGCCGGGGCCTCGCGGCCGCGGCGGTGTGCAGATTCCTCGGGGGTGGATGGGGCGCTCCGGCCCAGGCCGCGCCTGGCGGCGGTCAGCGCTGCCAGCCGCCCGAGGGGCTGGTCAGTTGGTGAGTGCCTCACGCAGGGTGGGGCGGCAGTCGATGAGGGCGTCGACTCCGACGATCTGCAGGGTGCGCATCACTGATCCGGCGGGGCCGGCCAGGCGTATCCAGCCGCCTGCCGCGGTGACGGCTTGGTAGGCGGCGATGAGGATGTTGATGCCGGTGGAGTCCATGAAGGTGACCTGTCGCATGTCGACCACGATGCGGGGCCGGGCGGTGTCGGAGACGTTCAGGGCCTGCCTGAGCTGATCGCCGGTGTCACGGTCGATCTCACCGGCCAGGGTCAGCACGCGGACGCCGTCAGTGGCGGTGGACAGGATCGACAGCCCGACCGGTCGCGGTGCCTGCTCAGCTCGTTCGGGGTCCGTCATGTGCCCTTCCGCCATGTCGGTGATACTGGCACATCAAGACCTTCACCCAGCAGTGCTGCCCTGCACCGTGCGGGTAATGCCTTCCCATCGAGGGCGCAAAGCGTGTACCACGCATGCACGGGTACGCGCGGGGGTGTGAACGGGGTATTAAAGGCGGGCCGCGATGGAACCAGTGCCGGTGGGTGAGGACAGTGCGGCCCCGGATGAGCAGGCCATACAGACCACGGTGGCCCTGGAAGGCGACGGCACGTGCATCGCCGACGCCCGCCACCTCGCCGGGGACTTCCTCACCCGCGTCCAGGCCGAGCACGGCCTTCCCGTCTCGCAGCGCGCCATGGACCTCACCCAGCTGGTAGTCAGCGAGCTGGTCACCAACGCCCGCAAGTACGCGCCGGGCCCGGTGCTGATGGATCTGCGCATCGCCGGCGACACGGTCGAGGTGGTGGTGTGGGACTGCGATCCGGTGCTGCCGGTGGCCCGGGCCGCCGACGCCGGGCGGGTCGGGCAGCACGGCCTGGAGATCGTCATGGCCGTCGCCCAGGGCTTCGAGGCGCAGCGGGAACCGGTCGGCAAGCGCATCACCGCGCGCATCGCCCTCCTGGACGACCCCGGCGGAGCCGTCGCCGGGCGCCGGCCCCTATAGCGGCGCGTAGGCGGCCGGGATCGGGGGCACGCTCGTGTTGCCCGTAGACGGGACAGCCGCCGACGGTGCGGCGGCCGGAGGTCAGAAGTCGACGATGTGGTCGAAGCCGCGCAGCATCGGGGTCAACTCCTGTGCGCAGCCGCACACGGTACACAGCCGGGTCGCCGGGTTTCCCGCGGCGTCCAGGGCGCGTTCCAGATCGAGTAGCGGCGCGGCCCCGTGGTGACTCCTCGCAGTCCGGCGCGTGCAAGACGCCCCCGGCCGGGCCGTGACCGCCGCGCAGCTTCTGCAGCATCCAACCCCGAAGGCCGGCGCTCCCCCGAGCACCTCGCGGACCGCCGCTGCGGTGACGGCTGAAGCCGTTCGGTGATGACCTGGTCGTAGTCGACCCGTCGACCGGCCGCACATGCTCAGGCACGCGCACCCATACCCGGGGCTCTGCCTCCTCGACACCGTCGTCCAACGGGTGGAAGAGCGCTGTTTGGAGCGTGCGCTATTCGGCGGTTAGGGGGGCGAGGAGCTGCGGATGCTATTTCCCCTGGGCTGTGTCGCCGCATGTGGCGATCGGTGCACGTCGGGCGCGCGGTGTGGTGTTACACGGATGGGGGAAGGCGTGGCTCGCTCGGCTGGTCGGGGTTGGGCGCGGCGTAGAGGATGAGGCGCAGGGCGCAGCCGCCTTGGCTTCCGGCTTTGATGAGGGAGGGGTTGGCGTGGTGTATCCGGCTGGCAGGGCGGTATCAGTGCTTGCCCATTCGTGGCCGAGGTGGGGTCTGCGCGGTGGGTGATGCCCCTGTAATGCGTGCCGGTGCCAGCAGGTCACCGACTGCGCCGTACATACGCGACAGACCCTTCTCCCGGGGTGTATGTCCCGTCGGGATTGATGCGGACGGCGTCTTGCTGTCTGGTTTGATGAGTGAACCGGCGGGTGGTTCTGCGCGTGCGGTGATCGTGGCGCTGCACGGTGGGGGTATGAATGCCGGGTATTTCGATGGCCAGGCGCACCCGGATGTGTCCTTGCTGGTGTTGGGTGCGCACTTGGGTTACAGGGTGCTGGCGCTGGACCGTCCTGGCTACGGTGCGTCAGCCGGCCGTTTTCCCCGCGGGCAGAGACTGACTGCGCAGGCCGCGACGGTGCGGGCCGCGATAGCCGCCTTCACGGCCCGTCACGCACCCGATGCGCGCATCTTGCTGCTGGGTCATTCCTTCGGGGCCAAGGTCGCCTTCGCTGTCGCCGCGGGCTGGGGCACGCGGGGGCTGCTGGGCGTGGATGTGTCGGGGTGCGGGCGCAGGCTCGCGGTGAACGCTGGCTTGGTCGGAGGTGACGCGGGTAGGGACGTGCGACGGTTGAACTGGGGGCCACTGGGGTTGTATCCGCCGGATACGTTCCGGATGAGCCAGGCGGTGGTGGCGCCGGTGCCTGTCCACGAAGTGAGCACTGTGGCGGGCTGGACACGGCTCTCGGCGGTGATCCTTCCGCGCGTGGATGTCCCTGTCCGGCTGACCTTTGCTCGGCATGAGGCCTGGTGGCGGCATGACGACGGCGAGATCACCGATCTGATGGCGCGGTTTTCCGCAGCTCCACGCATCGTCGTCGACCGCCTGCCTGAGGCCGGCCACAACATCAGCCTCGGCTGGGCTGCCCGCGCCTACCACCTGAAAGTCCTGGCGTTCGCCGAAGAATGCCTCGCCCACGCACGCCACGCAGCCCCGCAGGACTTCTGACCGCGGCGGGTGCCGTGGCGCTGACGCCTCTACGAGGTGACCGCTCAGCTGGTGTCCTTCGACGAGTGCAAGGTACTGGCTATCGACCCCTTTGACGGCCAACCCGTACGGCACGGAGCCAAGGTGGATTGGCGCCATCCACGCCAGAACCAGGGCCGACGCATGGTCGATCAGCCAGACCGAGGAGCTGGTCATCAGGACGCAGGAGGGCCGGGAGGGCCGCTTCACCGTCACCAGGGGCGGCGACCTCTGCTCGCGCGAGCTGATGATTGCTGGGTACGGGAGCTCTCCATTCGATGACGGCGTACCTGACCGCATGTGAGTGACATCAGAGCACGTGGCTGCGCTCCGGGCCGTTCGCGACCGCTCCCCTCGGGCCGCGAGCAGGCCCCGGCCGGGCCCGAAAGACAGGGCAGCCACGCTCTGGTCGGGCTGCGACACCGAAGAGCCCTCGCCTTGCCGAAGAGTGTCTGACCATGCCCCCCGGGCTGATCAGCCGCTGAGGTGACAACTGGGGCAGGCGGCGTGGGAGCAGTTCGCCGCAGCGGGCACGCCGATACGGTCCGGTGTCAAAGCAGCGGCGCAGCGTGGCACGTCACCGGATCGACTGTGGTGAGCCCACCTGCTTGCCGTCACCACACAGCATCTGATGTGGAGCAGCATCCGCCTCGCCGACTGAAGGGCCCTGCAGAAAAAGTGGAAAGGGCAAGACGAGTCCTGATGGGGAACTCGATGTCGTTCATGGGGCGTGACATGGCTGTCGACCTCGGGACCGCCAACACGCTGGTGTACGTCAGGGGTCGCGGGATCGTGCTCAACGAGCCGTCCGTCGTCGCGGTCAACACCGACACCGGTGGCATCCTCGCGGTCGGTGTGGAGGCGAAGAAGATGATCGGGCGTACGCCTGGCCACATTCTTGTCGTGCGTCCGCTGAAGGACGGTGTCATCGCTGACTTCGAGATCACGGGGCGGATGCTCCGCTACTTCATTCTGAAGATCCACAAGCGGCGGTATCTGGCTCGTCCGCGGGTCGTGGTCTGTGTGCCCTCGGGCATCACGGGCGTCGAGCGCCGTGCCGTCATCGAGGCGTCGTCCCAGGCCGGCGCCCGTCAGGTGCACATCATCGAGGAGCCCATGGCCGCGGCCATCGGCTCCGGCCTGCCGGTCCACGAGGCCACGGGCAACATGGTGGTCGACATCGGCGGCGGCACCACGGACGTGGCGGTCATCTCCTGCGGTGGCATCGTCATCGCCCAGTCCATCCGTGTCGCGGGCGACGAACTGGACAACGCGATCGTCCAGCACGTCAAGAAGGAGTACTCGCTGCTGCTGGGTGAGCGCACGGCCGAGCAGGTCAAGATCGCGATCGGTGCGGCGTGCGACCTCGACACCGAGGAGCACACCGAAATGCGCGGCCAGGACCTGGTCTCCGGGCAGCCGAAGACCGTCGTCATTGCCGCGGCCGAAGTGCGCAAGGCGATCGAGGAGCCGGTCAACGCCATCGTCGACGCCGTCAAGACGACCCTCGACAAGTGCCTGCCGGAGCTGTCCGGAGACATCATGGACCGAGGAATCGTTCTGACCGGCGGCGGAGCGCTGCTGCGAGGCCTGGACGAGCGGCTGCGCCGCGAGACGGGCATGCCGATCCACATCGCCGAGGACCCGCTGGACAGCGTGGCGCTCGGATCCGGAAAGTGCGTCGAGGAGTTCGAGGCGCTCCAGCAGGTGCTGAACGCCCAGCCGCGCAGATGACACAACTCTTCGATTCCGCCGTAGGGGGAGGGTCTCCCATCGGGGTCATCGTTCTCAGCTCCTGACCTGCGCGCCCTCTTTGACATCGGAACAAGGACATTGAGTCTTGGCTGTCACACCCCCCGAAAGTTCGGCGTCCCGTCGCCCCGGACGCCTGTGGACCGTTCGCATTGCCGGTCACGGTGACCGGACGGCGTCGGTGACCTGCTCGTCGGCCTGCCGTATGCCGCCGCGCTCCCGGGACGTCATGGGCCTCCGCCAGTTCGCTGAGGCCCACGCGCTTGCGCATGCCAAGGCTGCGACCGTTCATCTCGATGCTGCCTGTCAGTGCCGGGCGCAGCGGTGCCTCGCGCATGAGGGCACGCAGGTGGCATGCGGGGGCAGTGTGGTCCTTGCCCTGCGGCGTGATCCGGCCGTGGGGCGGGTGTGGATAGTCGCCGAAGTCTGCTCTCAGTGTGCCCCGTTGATGCCTCACACCCGGGTGCTGGCTCAGGCTGTGTCCCGCTGGCGGCCTGCCGTGAAACCGGCGGCCGCACAGCCAGCACCGACAGCCCCGGCAGCCGCTGCCGTCCCGAGCGGATTTCGCGCACCTACGGGTGAAAGCGATCACTTGCCGGGGGCCGGTAACGCTGGCAGCAGGCGGGCACGGCGGCGTCGGCGGGCCCAGCGATAAGGAGCCGACCTCACACACCGTGTCCTGCAGCCGGCATGCGCCGGCACGAATCACGCTGGTGCGCGCTGCGGACGGTGGTGCCAGGCAGGTGGCGAGCCGGGCTTGTTCACCCATTGCGGGTGAAGTCTGCGTGGCAGAGCTGGTATCACCATGGGGCATGCCTGGAGTGGGCGAACCCATGCGCTATGAGTTCCGCATCTGCGGGCCGGTTCCGGAGAACGCTGCGGCGACGTTCCCCGAGCTGGACTCCGTGATGCTGGGCAGGCAGACGGTCTTCTTCGGCACTGTCATCGACGAAGCGCATTTGTTCGGCCTTTTGGCCCGCTTCCGCATGCTAGGGCTGCTGGTCACGGAAATGCGACCGCTGCCGTATTGATCCCGAGGACGGGCGGGATGGGCGGCGGCGCGGATGCGGCCGGGGAGGATACGCGCGCCGTGTTGCGCGTCGGCTCCGCTGCGGCCTGCCGTGGAGATGAACCCGCCCGCGCCGGGTGCCGACCCACCGACCGGCGACGGAATGTGACTACGTCAGCCGGGATGCCTTCCACGGCGACCACCAGCTCTAGTCGAGGATGCCGAGGGCGGTGTCCGGGCGGCAGTGGACGCAGGCTGGCACCTGCTGGCGTAGCGCCTCCAGCGACTGTTGGCGGGTGGCCGGACGGCACCGGCCGCTCTTGGCCGCTGCCCAGCACGCACCGGTGTGCACGGCGTCAATGTTCGTGCGGTTGAGCCCGTGCTGGATCAACCACTCCGGAGGAGGTGGCCGCATCTCCTCGCCACGGTGCCGTTCTGTCTCGCGCCGTTCTTCCGCTGCGATCCAGCCGTCGATCTGGGCGAGGGCCGCCGTCGCTTGTTGGACCACCACGCGCCGGGCGAAGCGGAGCAGCTGAAGCCGCGACGGATCTTCGTTCATGCGTTCGATTCTATGTCTCGTGCAGGCGGCGACGCCGGGCAGGCGTCTCGTGTCAGCGAACGCTGAGCACAGTTGTCCTCGAGGTCGAGCCGCTGCGTCTCAGGCTCGTCCTCGCGGGGATCGGCTTCTTCACCCCGCAGGGCCGGAAGTCGGCATCGGAACAGCAGCGACCGGAGAGGAAGTTCGGGGGCATGACGAAGGCCCGGACGCCTGGTCCGGGCCTACGCTCTCTCTGTACCTGTTATGGGGCGCTGGAGGTCTCATGTGACGCGCCTTCTACGTCCCGCGCATCCCGATCGCGGACAGCGGCTGCGAACGTGCTGGTTGATGATCCCGGTGGCAATCCTGCAGGCCGCCTGCTGTGAAACAGCAGCCGTGGCCCGCCCGGCCGTGATCGGCGTGAAGCCGGGCCGACGGTGTGCCCGCGCCGAAGTCGTCGGCCGGTGAAGATCACACGTCTTGGCGCCGCGGCCGAGGGCAGGCGTCCAGGGAGACCCTGTCCCCGACGGAGTTGGTGATGACGACCTCCCGCACACCAAGGCCCCTGCCCGAGAGAAGGCGCGAGGCCTCGCCCACCCACCTGGAGCAGGAGAACGCCCAGCTACGCCAGGCGGTCGCCTCTCATGCGACGGTCGACCAGGCCATAAGGCGTCCTCGTCGCGGTCCACCGGATTGCGCCGGCGGCCGGGTTCGAGGTGCTACGTGAGGTTTCCCAGCAGACCAACATCAAGCTGCACTCCGTCGCGCAGACGGTGATCGGCTGGGCGTTGGGGGAACCACTGCCGGAACTTGTGGGCAGGGAGCTGGGTGCAGCCGTGCAGCGGCGCTCGCGCCGAGGCCACGACTCAGGCAAGGCCGGATAGGGCTCAAACGGTCAGGGCCTGCTCGGTATTGGAGTGGCAGGGGATGAGCGCATCGACGCCGGTCAGGTGCAGCACGCGCAGGACGGATTCTTGAGCACCGGCGATGCGCACCCACCCGCCGGTGTCCCTGGCCTGCTGATAGGCGGCGACGAAGACGTTGATGCCGCTGGAGTCCATGAAGGTCACTCCGCTGAGATCCGCCACCACCGCAGGGGCACTGGCTTGTCCTCGCTCAGCAGGGCCTGGCTGAGCACGTCCTGGACGTCGTGGTCGATCTCGCCCCGCAGCGTCACGACACGCACGCCCGAGACCATGTGGTGTTCGGCGGAGAGTCGGTCTGGCCGGCCCGCCTTCTCGAGGTGGGTCACCGGCTCCTCGAATGTGCTTGCTGGGACGGACGTGAGCGCACGATTCTGCCCCACCACCGCCGAACCCACGCACCCCAAGTGGCTGTGCCGGCTCTGCCGCATGCACGGCGGCAGCCCGCGTACGGGGCCGCGAACGCGTCGTGGCCCGGGCGGCTCCCTCATGTCCGCTTAGGCTTCGTGGACGTGGCGCCCACCTTCGAAGACCTCGTGACGCTGCAGCGTACTGCCGACGGGGCACATACCGAGGTGCAGGGGCTCTACGACGGTTACGGCCGCACCCCTTCGAGCGGGTGGACCGAGCATCAGCGCACCGCCTGGCACACTGCCTGGAAGGCCTGGGTCGACGCTGTCCGCGACGTCCAGGAGGCGGTCACGGCATACGCCTTCGAGCAGGGCAGCGAGCGCCGCCTGGTCGATGCGGAGGTGAAGAAGGCAGCCCGCCACCCAGGGCCCGCCGACTGACCTCCAACAACCTCGGCGGCCACCCACGCTCAGGGGGAGGGCTCGTCGTCGTGAAAGCCCATCCCGCCAGTCGTCGTCTTCGGTGCGGCTCGGCGCGAGGTGGGCGAGGGCCAACCGCAGCACGCGGACCCCGAAGGCCGGCGATAACACCGGGGCCGCGGCGTACTTGTGGGAGCCAGGCCCGGACCGCCGGGCTCAGCGCACCTACGCTCTGCCGGTCGTGCACCGGCCTGTGATCAACCGATCGCCACACCCGCCGGCACAGGCACGGGAGCGGGAATCCCTCCAATGGACGGCAGGCCCACGACCGTTCTCACCACCGAGAGCGGCAGAATCCCCACCCAGCCCAGCAGACGCATCCCGGTGACCTGCTCACCACAGACCTGCAACCCGGGGATAGGGGTCTCAGCCCACCCGCGGTCCTCGTCACACGCCATCGCTTCATCATCCCCGCCCTCTGGCAGGACTGGCCTCGGACACTCCCGGGCAGCGGTCTGTGGCTGCCTTTCAACCGACCGCGTTCGTGGACGGTGTGAGGATGTGCTGTGAGGGGAGTCGGTAGGCTCATCGTCACAGTTGGTGGCGTCTCCCGATGAGACGGCTGGGAGATCGTCATGACCGCAGAACCCTCAGTCGCGGCGAGTGTGTCGGGAATGTGCCTGGCCGTGCAGCTCGGCGGGGACATGGACTATCAGACCGCTCCGTTCCTCCGCGGCCGCATCGGTGAGGAGATCGCCCGGGGCCTGCGGTATGTGGTGCTGGACCTGTCGGGGGTGTCGTTCTGTGATTCGGCCGGGCTGAATGTGTTGCTGTGGGCCTGGCGGCAGGCGGGCGGGGCCGGATCTGTGCTGGTGCTGGCCTGTGTGCCGCTGAATCTGCAGCGGATGCTCAGCATGACCGGGGTGGACAGTGTGCTGCCGGTGTACGGCACCGTCGCCGAGGCTGAAGCCGAGATGGCGGCCGGCGGCGGGAGTTGATACGCCTGGGGGTGATAGCAAGGCCGTCAACGTGGCCCGACGTGGGGAGCTCGGGCGGCACCAGGCGAGGCGACGGGCTGGTGCGGGTTCTAGGCTGCCGCCATGAGCGAGATGCAGACCCCGACGCCCCGCGACGCCTTCGAGCTGCTGCTGGCAGGTAACCAGCGCTTCGTCGCCGGCACCCCCGAACACCCCAACCAGGACGCCACCCGCCGCGCCGAGACCGCACCGTCCCAGCGGCCCTTCGCCGTGCTGTTCGGGTGCTCCGACTCCCGGCTGGCCGCCGAGATCATCTTCGACCGCGGCCTGGGCGACTTGTTCGTGGTGCGCACCGCCGGGCATGTCGCCGGTACCGAAGTGCTCGGAAGCATCGAGTTCGGCGTGCACGTCCTCAACGCGCCGCTGGTCGTCGTCCTCGGCCACGACTCGTGCGGCGCCGTGGCAGCGGCCTGCTCCTCCCTGGAGGACGGGCAGACGCCGGGCGGCTTTGTCCGGGACGTTGTCGAACGGGTGACCCCGAGCGTGCTGGCAGCCCGGGCAGCGGGACGCGAGACGGCTGACGAGATCCTGGCCGAGCACATTGAGCACACCGTGGGCCTGCTGCTCGAACGCTCCCGCGTCCTGGCCGAGCGGGTGGCCGCTGGCCGTCTCGGTGTGGTGGGGATGTCCTACCGGCTGGCCGATGGCAGTGCACAGCTCGTCGCCTCTCGCGGCCTCGATGCGGTGGTTCCCGCCGCGTCCTGATCGGCCCCGGCCGTGGTTGCCCAGCGTTTGCTGCGGTCGGAGGACACCCGTGTACGTGGATGAGGAACACCGCGGGTTCTGCTTGATCATCCATGGAAGGGCTCCCGATGGCTCACGGAGCCGATCCCGCGTCCAACTCCGTGCCCCGCGCTGACCTGGCGCGGGCCGCGGGCTGCGAGATACGCCGGGGATGGGAACGCTCATCACCGACGGGGGGCACGAGCTGTGCCCGGCCTGCCAGACCGGTGGGCGCTCAGCCGAATCCGTCACGAATAGCCGGCCCAGTAAAGGCACGGCGCCGTTGCTGGCACACGGTGGGCCGGGGCCCCGCGGCGCGGCGAAGACGGTTGGCGATCGCCAGCCCCAGCCGCTCCTCCACCGGCAAGGACGCGACGATGACGTCGCACCCCTTCTGGTCGAGCTCGCGCAGGAACCCGTACAGCCCGCGCGCGTAAGCGGCCATCGAACCGGGGACCGCCACCACGGCGTGCGCCTTCACCGGGGCGTCGGCGAGGGACGGGGCAAGAAAGACGCCCACCTGGTGTCCCAGCTCCCACGCCCTTTCCGCTTCGGCGATGACCTTCTCGGGCTCGACCAGGACGACCCGAGCCCGCGGTGCGTAGTGGGACGGATGCTGGCCAGGCACCCGGACCCCGCAAGGCTCGCAGTGGCGAAGAAGCCCAGCGGCAGCAAGACGCCATCCACCGCATCGACCGAATTCTCAGCAAGGTGAAGGTCGAAGTCGACGCCGACACCGTCGACGGGGACGTCATCGTGGATGCCGAGGTCGTTGAGGGCTGATCCCTGCCGTTGAGCGGGACTTCCCCAATTGGGAAGTCCCGCGGTTTTTGGCGGTTGCGTGCGCAGCATTTGCATGGCAGACCCTGTCCGCCGGGCGGGCGCGGTGTCGCTGCGGGTGCCCGCCGCACGGGATCGGCCGTGAAGTTCCGGTGAACCCTCCCACCCCACGGGATCACGCTGTTGCCGCAGTTCAGAGCCGGTGTCTTCTGTGGGGATGCTCAGTGTCGCGAAGGTTCAGAGGCGTAATGCGTGGCGGTACTACGTGCGCGGAGTCGCGTTCGGGGACGGCCGCCGTCCGGTCGGCCAGTCGCTGAAGGACGCCCAGGTGATGGCCGGCCTCCCACCCGGGAGATGGCTAGGGCGCGGCCTGGTTGCGCTCGGGCTCACCGAGGGCGGGAAGGTGTCCGAGCGGCAGATGAAGCTCGTCTTCGGGCAGGGCCGGCACCCGGACGCCGACCGCATCGAGCGCGGCCTCCTGGACGACGGCGCCGACCCGGCCACCGCGCGACTGGCGACCGTGCTTGGGCAGCCGATCGAGGAGATCGAGGCGCGCAAGCAGACTCCGCTGCTCGCGCTCGACTTCACCTTCCGGCCGCAGGCGTCCCTGATCGTGTTGTGGGCGCTGGGAGATACCAGGACGCGCCGGGTCATCGAGCGGGCGCACGAGCGGGCCATCGCCAAGGCGCTGCGCTGGCTGGAGGATGAGGTCGCGGAGACCCGGTGGTCCTCGGGCCGCGACCGCGCGAAGACACCGGCCCTCGTGGTCGCGGCGTTCCGGCACTTCGACAACCGGGACGGCTTCCCGCTCCTGCATGACCACTGCCTGGTCCTGAACCGCGTGCAGCGCAGGGGCGACGCTGGTGAGCCGGTGTGGGGCGCCCTGGACACGGTCCGCCTCTACCAGCATGTGGTGGCCACCGGGACGCTCTATACCCTCGCGATGACGACCGAGGTGTGTGAGGAGCTGGGGCTGGCGACGGTGCCCCGGGAGGTGACGCCGGGCCTGCGCCCGGTGATGGAGATAGCCGGTGTCGACGCCGAGCTCATCGACTGGTCCTCCACCCGCCGTCAGCGGATCGAGGACGTTCTGGAGGGCCTCACCTACAAGTACGCGCACAAGCACGGGCGGCTGCCCGGCGAGCGCGCCCGCCAGGGCCTGGCCTGGTGGGCGGCGCAGGAG
>NZ_JACHGV010000019.1 GCF_014202475.1 Streptomyces paradoxus | reverse complement strand
GCACATGGAGGCGTTCCGGGACAAGGGCATCGAGGTCCTGCTGCTCACCGACGCCGTCGACGAGGTCTGGGTCGACGCCGTCGGCGAGTACGAGGGCAAGAAGCTGCGGTCCGTCACCAAGGGCGAGATCGACCTCGACGGCGAGGGCGGGGAGAAGGCCGGCGAGGAGCGCGAGAAGCAGGCCGAGGAGTACGCCGGGCTGCTCGGCTGGATACGCGAGCAGCTCGACGAGGACATCAAGGAGGTCCGCCTCTCCACGCGGCTCACGGTGTCCCCGGCCTGCGTCGTCTCGGACGCGCACGACCTGACCCCGGCCCTGGAGCAGATGTACCGGGCGATGGGCCAGGAGGTGCCGCGCACCAAGCGGATCCTGGAGCTCAACCCCGGCCACCCGCTGGTGAAGGGCCTGCACGAGGCGTACGGGGCGAGCGAGGACCGCACGGAGCTCGCCGAGTCCGCCGAGCTGCTCCACACCCTGGCGGTGCTCGCGGAGGGCGGCCAGCCCAAGGACCCGGCGCGCTTCGTCAGGCTCGTGGCCGACCGCCTGGAGCGCACGCTGTAGGCGCTGGGCGGATCAGGGGTGGTCCGGGGCGCCCGCCGCCCGGGCGCCGGGCGGGGTCGTGCCGGTGCCCGGCGGGACGATCTCGCCCTGGACCACCCGCGGCGCGGGGGCCGTCCCGGCCTCCTCGTCCTTCGCCGCGCGGGCCTCGGCCTTGAGGATGCGGGCCGCCTTGCCGGCCGAGCGGGTCAGCTCGGGGAGCTTCTTCATCCCGATGACGGCTATGACGACGATGAGAATGATCGCGAACTCGCTCAGTCCGAACATGGTGTCCTGTCCTCTCTCGCCCGGGCCGGGCACGGCGTGAGCGTATCGGGCGGGGAGCACGGCGTGATCGCCGTACCGGAAT
Organism: Streptomyces paradoxus; assembly: GCF_014202475.1. Classification (GTDB taxonomy): domain Bacteria; phylum Actinomycetota; class Actinomycetes; order Streptomycetales; family Streptomycetaceae; genus Streptomyces; species Streptomyces paradoxus. The sequence goes on along the minus strand of NZ_JACHGV010000019.1, from coordinate 111,294 downwards.
GCGGCAGCAGGTGCCGGAGCAGGTGCGGCAGCAGCCCGCGGTCGAGCAGCTCCTGCCGCCAGACCAGCCGGGCGTGCTCCACCTGGTCGGCGGCCGGGGGCACACCGCTGCGGCGCAGGGCCGTGTGCAGCAGGGCGGCCAGGGCGACGAGGCCGGTCACGGCCGCCACGAGCGCCAGGGTCCAGCCGGCCGCGACGAGTGAGCCGGGCAGGGGGCCGAGGGCGTCGGCGAGGTGCAGCAGGCCGCCGGTCAGGAGCAGCGCCGCGGCGGACGTGCCCGCCACGAGCGGTGTGAGCACCGCGAGGGCCGGCAGCAGGTCGCCCGTGCCGAGCAGGCGCCGCTGTTCCCGCCGGGCCGCCCTGCGCACGGCGAGGTAGGAGCGGTACGGCCCCTCGGCCGCAGCCGCGATGTGGTCGGCGTGGGCGAGCGCGTGGGCGCGCAGGTGCGCTGCCCCCCGGCCGGCCGGGTCGGCGCCCAGGGCGTCACGGATGTCCGCGGTGCCCAGCGCGTGGTGCAGTACGGCTTCGAAGTCCGCGCGGTCCTCCGGGCGGAGGCGGGACGGGTCGGCCACGTGGTCTCCCGGTCGGTTGCTGATGCGGGCGCAGGACCCGGCCGCACGCGGTCGGGCCCGGCGGCGCGGTCGGTCCGTGTCAGACGTTGACGCCGAAGTCGGCGGCGATACCGGCGAGCCCCGAGGCGTAGCCCTGGCCGACCGCGCGGAACTTCCACTCGGCGCCGTGCCGGTAGAGCTCGCCGAAGACCATCGCGGTCTCGGTCGAGGCGTCCTCCGACAGGTCGTAGCGGGCGATCTCCTGGCCGCCCGCCTGGTTCACGACCCGGATGAAGGCGTTGCGGACCTGCCCGAAGCTCTGGCCGCGGTTCTCGGCGTCGTGGATGGACACCGGGAAGACGATCTTGTCGATCTCGGCCGGCACGGCGGCGAGGTTCACCTTGACGGACTCGTCGTCGCCCTCGCCCTCACCGGTGAGGTTGTCGCCGGTGTGCTCGACCGAACCGTCCGGGCTCTTGAGGTTGTTGTAGAAGACGAAGTGCTGGTCCGAGGGGACCTTGCCGGAGGCGTCCAGGAGCAGGGCGGAGGCGTCGAGGTCGTAGTCGGTGCCGGTGGTCGTGCGTACGTCCCAGCCCAGGCCGACCAGGACGGCGGTCAGACCGGGCGCCTCCTTGCTGAGCGAGACGTTGCCGCCCTTGGACAGGGAAACTCCCACGGGGTACTCCTTCTTGAGCGCTTGACGTGTGCGATGCGGATGCCACTCTGAAATCTACAGCAATGTAGAAGCAGGCGGGATCGGTCCGGCGGATCTATACGATGTCCGCAAGGGCAGCGCAGGGCGGCGAAAGCGAGGCAGGGCGGTGACGGGTCCCGGGCAGCGTCCCCGGCGGGGACAGGGTGAGCTGGAGGCGCTGGTGCTGTCGGTGCTGCGGGAGGCGGACGGCCCGGCGACGGCCGGCTGGGTGCAGGAACGCCTCGGCGGCGACCTGGCGTACACGACGGTGATCACGATCCTGACCCGGCTGCTGGGCAAGGGCGCGGTCACCCGGGAGCGGGTCGGCCGGTCCTTCGCCTGGACACCGGCCTCGGACCAGGCGGGCCTGGCCGCCCGCAAGATGCGCAAGGTGCTGGACGCCGAGAGCGACCGCGGGGCCGTGCTGGCCAGCTTCGTCACCGGCCTCGGCCCGGACGAGGAGCGGCTGCTGCGGGACCTGCTGGATCAGGCCCAGAGCGAAGGGGAAGACTGAAGCCTCATGGGGGTCTTCGTCTTTCTGCCACTGATCCTGCCGCTCACCGCCTGGCCGGTCGCCCGCCTCGCCGAACAGCATCTGCATCCGCGCACCGCGACCCGGCTGCTGACGGCGCTGGCCGTGGTGCTGGCCCTGTGCAGCACGGTGTGCCTGGCCCTGGTGATGGTCGTCGGCACCGCGCAACTGCCCGGCAACCCGCTGCCGGACGGCTGGTCCGACCCCGAGGTGCGGGCGGCGGTGCCGTACGACGAGGTCGTGGGCAAGGCCGCGATTCCCGCGCTGTGCGCGGTCGTTGTGGCGTGTGTCCGGACGGCGCGGCGGCACGGGCGGGTTCGCCGCCAGGCGCATCGCGCTCTGGCCGGGCTGCGGGAGACGGAGGTGGCGGTGCTGCCCGACGCCGTGCCCTACGCGTACGCGCTGCCGCCCGGGGGACGCCGGGGCGGTGGGGTGCCGCGCGCCGGCGCCGGGCGTGGCCGTGTCGTGGTGACCACGGCCCTGCTGGACCGGCTCCGGCCGGCCGAGCGGCGGGCCCTGTTCGCCCATGAGCGGGCGCACCTCGCCGCACGTCACGACCGATTCCTGCTCGCCGTGCAACTGGCGGCCCGCGCCAACCCGTTCCTGCGGCCGCTGCGTACCGCCGTGGCGTACACGGCGGAGCGGTGGGCGGACGAGGATGCGGCCCGGGTGATCGGCAGCCGCCGTACGGTGGCGCGGGCGATCGGCACGGCCGCGCTCGTCTCACGGGGCACCCCGCTGCCCACCCTCGCGGGACTCGCGGCTCCCGGACCGGTGCCGCGCCGGGTGGCGGCGCTGCTCGGCCCGGCCCCCGCCGTGCGCCACTGGCCGCCTGCGTTCACCGCGGTCGGAGCGGCGGCGTGGGGCGCGGCCGCCGGGACGGCCGTCTCGGCGATGTCGTCCGCGAACTCGGCGGTCACGATGGTCCTCATCCTGCACGCGGCAACGCCCCTCTGACGAGCCGGAGGCCCGTCCCCGGCGCGCACGGAGCTGCCGGGGCGGGCGCGAAGCGCAGAGGGTTCTCGCGTCTGACGCGTGAGCTCAGCGCTGTCCGTCGGGGCGGGGTAGGTGCTCTGGGCCGGATCCCGACCGAGCCGGACGACCCCAGCCTTCGCCCCGTCTGCCGCAAGCGCGGAGGGGGCTCGCGTTCGACGTGTGCGCTCAGCGCGGTCCGCTGTGGCGGGACAGGGCCGGGCGCGAAGGGCAGAGGGTGAGCCCTGCCTGTCGCGCCCGTCGCCCTTGTCCTTCGGCCCGCCACCGACAGCTCGGTGCGCACCCCGAGGACCACGCCCAGGCTCTGCCCGTGCAGCCCGGTGACCGGTGTCTCCCAGGGCACGATCACGCTGAACGGCACGCTGCGCCGTGGGTGCCGCACCGCGCGTCCCTGCGCGGCGGGATTGGCCGAAAGGGGGACCACCCTCGACGCGACGGTGCCGCAGCCCGCCTTCACGGCGGACTGCGGCACGAGGACCCGCTGACCCGACGTCAGCAGTCGCGTCGCTCAGCCCACGACCCGGCCCAGCTCGATCCGGTCGATGTTCGGCGCCCAGGCGGTGGCGTTGCCGAACGTCACCTTGTTCGCACCCTTCGCCAGATCGACCGGGACGCCGACCGTCCAGTAGTCGTCCCAGCTCCAGGTGTTCTTGAAGGTGACCTTCTGCGGTGCGGCGCCCCCGACCCGGATGTCCGCCGTACGGGACATGATGTCCGTGTTGTAGGCGTGGCCGTTGTCCCGGCGGTCGTTGTGGGCGTAGTGGACGACCAGCATGTAGCGGCCGGACCTCGGCGCGGTCACCGTGAACTCGGCAGTGCTGGAGGGGCTGTTGCCCAGCCAGCCGATGTAGGAGCCGGCGGACGCGTGCGGGCTGTCGACGAGCTTCGCGCCGCCCGCGAGCGTGGCCGAGGCTCCCTCGTAGGAGAGGGTGCCGGAGGCCGAGCCGTCGCCGGAGACGTCGAGGGAGCGGACGGCGGCGTGGCCCGACGTCATAGCGACCCGGTTGTTGCCCGCGACGAGGTACAGCCGCAGCGGGCGGCCGGGCGCCGCCGTGACCTTCTCGCCGTGCACAGAGAGCCGCACGGCCGCGGAGGTCCGCGGGGTCACCGTGTAGTAGCCGTCGCGCGGGGCGTAGACGTCGAAGACGGCCTTGTCGCCCGAGCGCAGCACCAGGGCACCCGTGCCCACACCGGCCGAGGACGAGTAGTCGTACGACGGCCTGCCGCTGATGTCCGCCAGGGTGGCCTCGTACGACGCGGAGGCCGCGCCGGTGTCACTCGTCAGGTCGATCCGGTCGAGCGTGACCTCGGCGTCGCCCTTGGCCAGCACCAACTGGTGCGTCCCCGCCTTCAGTTGGACGCGAACGTCCTTCTTGGCGCGGTAGGTCCAGTTCTCGGTGGAGGGGTAGGTGACCGTCACCGGCTCGGCGCCGTCGACGCTCAGCTTCTGCGTGGCGGGGCCGCCGGACTGGTTGCCGTACAGGATCGCGAGGTGGTACGCGCCGTCCTTCGGCACGTCCACGGTGAACGCGACCTTGCTGCCCGGCTGGTTGAGGGAGCCGACGTCCTTGGTGCCGGAGGCCGCGTAGCCGTTGGCGTTGCTCACCGTGCCCTGGGTGTAGACCTTGCCGTCGGTGACGGCGGCGTCCTCGGCCTCGTACGACGCCGACCACGGCACGGAGGCCGCGGACGGGGTGCCCGAGCCGCCGGGGGTGAGGACGATGCGGTACGCCGACATCTTGTGCAGGCCGCGCAGCGGGACCGTCGCCGAGCCGTCGTCCGCGACCTTCACCTTGGTGCGGGCCAGGACCCGCGGGGCCGCGTGCTGGCCCTCGTATCCGGACCAGGCGGCCTCGGCGACCGTCGCGGTGACCGTACGGCCGAACACCGAGCGGGGGACGTTCTTCACGACCACGTCCGCGTCGCCGTCCGCCCCTCCGAGCAGTACCTGGGCCTGGCGGCGGGAGGTGTCCAGGGAGGCGAGCCCCTGGAGGGTGTCGACCGTGTTCGGCTGCGGTGGCGTCACCTTCACGGTGTTCCCGGACAGGCCCGCGTACCAGCGGAACAGCCACCAGCCGCCGTTGGGGATGTTGGAGCGCACCACATGGCCGCTGAGATTGCCCGCGGCGTCCCAGTACGCCATGTTGGCGAACACCTTGTTGCGCTCGAACATCGACACCCACTGCACGAGCTGTCCGGGCACGGACAGGTCGCGGCGGTTGGCGTACTCGTCGATGTTGATCTTCAGGGGTGCGATGCCCGCCTCACTCTCCAGCGTGCGGTAGTCGTCGTAGTGCGCCTGGAAGTCGCGCAGGGAGCCGGAGCCGAGCTCGTGCCAGGTCATCACCTGCGGCACGACGGTCTCCCGCTTGGTGAAGGCGAGGAAGTCCTTCAACAGGCGCGTGTGATAGGCGGCTTCGTTGGGGCCGGCGATGCGCGCGTCCGGGTCGATCGCGCGGATCCGCTGGTACACCGTCTTCCAGTCCTTGAAGAACCGGTCGCGGTTCTTCTCGTACTGGGCCTGGTCCTTCACGTCGAGCTTGTACCAGATCTGGTCGGGTTCGTTGAAGGGGATGTAGACGAAGCGGTCGCTGTTCGGGTCGGCCGATATCTCCTTGACGATCTTGTCGACCTTGGGCAGGTAGTCGTCGATGCCGAGGTCCTCGTAGGGCCACTTGGCGTAGGTGTCCTGCATCATCACGTTGATCTCGCCGCCGCCGGTGCGGAAGAACGACTTCGAGACCGTGAGCGCGTCGCCGTTGGGGTGCTGGGCGCCGCCCTCCGGCTTCTGCGAGATGCTGGTGATCTTCAGGGGCTCCATCACGGCGTCGCTGGGCACTCCGTCGTCGCTGAGCCCGTAGAGGGAGCCGTTGGCGCCGAGCATCACCGGGCCCTCGGAGGCGTCGAGGTCGACGGTGAGGCGCTGCGGGTCGGCTGCGGCCGCGGGGCCGGCCGCGGGGAGGGTGGCTGCCATGGCGGCTGCTCCAAGTAGTGCTGTGATCAGGGCGGTTCTGGTACGGGATCTCGTGCGGGTGGGGGCGATCACGCTGCTGGACCTCCGGTCATTTGACGGCTCCACTGGTGATTCCGGACACGATCTTTCGCTGGCCGACGAGGAACACGGCGACCATGGGCAGGCTCATCACCACGACGTACGCGAAGACGAGGTGCCAGTTGTTGAGGTAGAGCTGGGCGCTGGCGACCTGGTAGAGGTTGAGCGGCAGGGTCGCCCGGTCTCCGCCGCCGAGGACGAAGAACGCGTAGAAGACGTCGCTCCAGGCGTAGAGCATCACCATGATCGTCGCCGTGGCGATGACCGGCCGGAGCAGGGGCAGGACGATCCGCCAGAAGATCCGCGACGGCGTAGCCCCGTCCATCCGGGCCGCCTCCTCCAGTTCCGTGGGGATGGCGCGGATGAAGCCCGTCATGAAGAAGATCGACGTCGACAGGTACATGCCGGTGTAGACGGCGATCATGCCGGGCCGGGTGCCGGCCAGGCCCAGCTGGCGCAGCTCCATCACGATGGTGATGACGGCGGGCGGCAGCAGCAGCCCGCTGATGCACAGCGCGTACGCCGCCGACACCAGCTTCGACTTCCGGCGCGCGAACACCCAGGCGGCGCCCGCGCCCAGGAGCAGCACCAGGATCACGGAAGGCACCACGACCAGCAGGGAGTTGAGGAAGCCGCGCAGCATCGCGCCCTCGGCGAGGGCGTCCGCGTAGTTGGCGGCGGGCTGCCAGTGCCGGGGCAGGTCCAGGTTCGGGTCGATCGCCTCCGCCTGCGGCTTGGCCGAGGTGACGGCGACCAGCCACAGCGGCACGCCCACGGCCAGCGCCGCCAGCAGCAGGACCAGGGCGGGACGGCCGTAGCGCCACACCGGCGTCATAGCATCTGCTCCCTTCGCCGGAGCCCCACGACCAGCGGGATCGCCACGGCCACCACGACCAGGAAGAGCACGAGACTCATCGCGGAGGCCTGCGCGTACAGGCCCTGCCCGAAGATCCGGAACATGTAGATGTTGAAGACCTCGGTGGAGGCCGCGGGCCCGCCGCCGGTCGTGGCCTGCACGATGTCGAAGGTGTTCATCGAACCGATCAGCGCCGTGGTGACGTTGAAGGTGACGGCCGGCGCGAGCATCGGCCAGCGCACCGACCAGAACGTCCGCCACGGGCCGGCACCGTCGATCCGGGCGGCTTCGAGCATGTTGCCCGGAATGCCCTTCAGCCCCGCCAGATAGATCAGCATGGCCAGGCCCATCCACTTCCAGCCGTGGATCAGGGTGACGATCACCAGCGTCCAGGTCGTCGAACCCAGCCACGGGATGTCCGTGCCCAGCACGGAGTTGACGGCACCGTCCTGGTCGAGGAGCGCCTGGAAGACGTACCCGGTCGCGAGGGCCGAGATCAGCACCGGCAGGAAGAAGACGGCCCGGAAGAACCGGTTGAAGCGGCTGTCGTCCTCCAGCAGCAGCGCCAGCACCAGCCCGAAACCGTTCTGGAACACCGCCGCCAGCAACGCGTACACCAGCGTCGTACGGATCGCGCGCAGCAGCGAACCGTCCTCGGCGATGGTCCTGAAGTTGTCCAGGCCCGTGAAGGCGATGTCCGCGTGGTACGACGACCAGTCGGTGAACGGGTAGTAGAAGTTGAGCAGGTTGGGCACCAGGAAGAACCCCGCGAAGACGGCGATCGCGGGGAGCGCGAACCACCAGGGGTGGTGCACGGCGGCGCGCGGAAGCCGTCCCACGCGCTGGGGCGTGCCGGCTGCCGATGGCTGCTTGCGTGTCCGTACGACCGTGTCCGCCATCGTCAGAACCCGGGTGCGCCCTGCGCCTTGGCCACCTGCGCGAACTGGTCCTGGATGGCCTGCGCGACCTGCTGCGGGCTCTTCTTGCCGAAGATCATGTCGGCCAGGTACAGGTGGGTGTCGGGCGCGACGATGGCCTTGGCCTGGAACACGCCGATGGCCTTCGGCAGGGCCGCGACCTGGGCCTTGGACGTCTCGGGCAGCCCGCCGGGGGTGGGCACGGACGGCCGCACGGAGGGGATCTTCATCGTCTTGATGTAGTCCGGGTAGTCCGGGCCGAGCCAGAAGGCGAGGAACTGCCGGGCCGCGTTCTGCCGCTTCTCGTCACCCGTCTTGAAGGCGACGACCCCGTTGGTCTGGTCGGGGGAGTACAGCCCGGTCGCCGAGGAGTTGGCGACGGGGAACCAGCCGATCCTCTGGTCGATCTCGGCGGTGGAGTACTTGGCCTGCAACTGGCTCTGGAACGAGGTGACGTTGAGGACCATGCCGGCCTCGCCCTTCCACAGGGCGTCGGCCTGCCCGGTGAACGTGCCCGTGCGGTAGTTCTTCTGGGCGAGCCCGGCGTCGAGCAGCTTGTCCTTGTACTTCTTGATCGCGCCGACCACGACCGGGTCGGTCCACTTCTTCTTGCCGGCGTTCAGGTCCGCCCACCACTGCCGGTCCAGGTCGGTGAGCTGGATCTGCATCTGCCACTGGAGCGGCCACTTGTCGCCGCCGGCCTCGTAGAAGGCGGCCGCTTCGGTCTTGCCGGCGACCTTGTGGCCGAGGGCGAGCAGCTCGTCGTAGGACTTGGGGAAGTCCTTCTCGGCGATGCCCGCCTGCCTGAAGACGTCCTTGTTGTAGTAGACGCCGAGCATGGCCGGGCTGGTGACGATCGCCGCGTAGCGCTTGCCGTCGATGACGCCGAGGGACTTCTCGGTGTCGCCGAGCTCGGAGACCCAGGGCTCGCCGTCGAGCGTGAGCAGGTTCTGCCGTGGCTGGACGAACGGCAGCGTGGAGATGGACGGCTGCCAGAACATCAGGTCGGGGCGGTCGCCGGAGGCCAGTTTCGTCGGCACGTTCTGCTCGTAGAGGTCCGGGATCGCCTGGGTGTCGACCTCGGCTCCGGTGGCCTTCTCGAAGGCGTCGATGACCTGCTCGGGCGCGTTGACCGTGTTCTGCGCGGTCCACATGGTCAGCTTCACGCCGTCCAGCCGTGCGGTCGGGTTCACCGCCGTCCGCTCGGCGTCGTCGGCACCGGCGTCCCCGGTGGTGGGATCACTGCACGCGGTGGCGGCCAGTCCCGCGGCACATATCAGCGCCAGGGCGGGGCGAACTCTTCTGTTCATCTCGTGCCTTTCCGGGCGGGCGGGCGGTTCGGTTCAGGGAGCGGGACTCACAACTGCGGTGCTCACAGGGGACGTTCAGGGACCGGAGGGCGGAGGGCCCGAGCTCTCCCGCACCACCAGTTCCGGTACGGACACGGGATGCGGGGCGACCGGCGCGGACTCCTCCAGGGCCCCGTGCAGCAGGGCGAACGCGGCCCGGCCGAGGCCGGTGAAGTCCAGGCGCACGGTCGTCAGGGACGGGGTGAGGAAGGCGGAGTGCGGGGCGTCGTCGAATCCGGCCACGCTGACCTCGCCCGGCACGGCGCGGCCCGTCTCGTGCAGGGCGCGGAGCACGCCGAGCGCGAGGTCGTCGTTGCCGCACAGGATCGCGGTGACGGACGGGTCCCTCGTCAGCTCCAGCGCCGCCGCGTGACCGCCCGCGGGTCCCCAACTGCTCTGCACCGGGCGGGGTTCCGGGGCGCCCGCCTCCTTCAGTGCCTGCCGCCAGCCGCTGGTGCGGGCGCTGGTGCGGCGGGTGCTGGAGGGGATGGCGACGTAGTGCACGGTCTCGTGGCCGAGGGAGAGCAGATGCCGGGTCGCCTGGTAGGCGGCCTCGCGGTCGTCGGTCCACACCCACGGGCTCTCGCCGCCGGGCGGGCTCGCCGGGGTCTCGACCACGCCCACGACCGGCAGCCCGGCGGGCACGGCATCCAGCGCCCGCACACCGGCCGGATCGTAGGCGATCACGACGATCCCGCCGCCCGCGTCCGCCGCCCGCTGCACCTCGGCGGCGACGGCCGCGTCCTCGGCGGATTCCAGCACGCCGATGCCCACCGCGTAGGACGCGGCCCGTGCGGACTCCTCGATGCCTTGCAGGATCGAGGCGTAGCCGTAGTGGGTGGTGTTCGCGGTGAGCACGGTCACGGTGCGGGTGCGCCCGCTGGCCAGAGCCAGGGCGGTGGCGTTGCGCCGGAAGCCCAGCTCCTCGATGGCGGCCAGCACCCGCTCCCGGGTGGCCGGCCGGACGCTGGGATGGCCGTTGATCACCCGCGAGACCGTTTGGTACGAGACCCCGGCGGCCGTGGCGACGTCCCTGATGCTCGCCGGGCGCCTTGTGTGACCGGTCACATTCATGCGAGGATTGTGACCGGTCACACTTGGGTCGTCAAGAGACCGTAACGAGGGATTCACGCGGACCTCCGCTTCCCGGCAACGGGGCGGGGCCAGGAGGGGGAGCACCTTGACCGGCACGGCGGATGCGGCGCACATGGCCTCCAACCAGCGGCGTGGCGAGTTCACTTGGGGGCACGAGACGCTCGACGCCCGGTTCGCCGTCGCCGCCGACGGGACCTTGCGGCTGGTCCGGCTGGCACACCCCGGCGACGATCGCCGCGCCGACCCGCAATCCTCGCTCCCGCTGGTGGAGCTCACCGCCCTCGGCCACGGCAGCGGCTGGTCCGGCCCCCGCTTCACCGGCACGGCCTTCGGCGCGCGGCTCTCCTACCGGGACCACCTGACCGGCAGCCGCGACGGCTGGGAGTGGCTGACGGTCGAACTCCACGACCCGGCAACCGGGTTGACGGCCTTCGCCGAACTCACCTCACCCACCGGCCTGCCCGTCCTGCGCTCCCGCGTCCGGCTCCGCAACGACGGCCGCGCACCCCTGGTCGTCCAGTCCGTCAGCAGCCTGCTGCTCGGCGCACTGCCCTCCCCGGACGCCCTCGACGTCCACCGGGCCCGCAACGACTGGCTCGCCGAGTGCCGCTGGTACGCCGAGCCGCTGCGCGCGTCCGTCGCCGACATCAACACGGCCGTCCACGAGCACGACAGCCGGGCCGCCCTCACCCTCACCGGGCGCGGCAGCTGGCCCACCGACGGCCATCTGGCCATGGGCGCGCTGACCGAGCGGGACGGCGGCCGGGCCTGGGCGTGGCAGGTCGAGTCCCCGGCCGGCTGGCGCTGGGACCTCGGCGAACGCGCACACGGCACCTACCTGGCGCTGAACGGGCCCACGGACGCGGAGCACCAGTGGCGGATCCGTCTCGAACCGGGAGAGGAGTTCACCACCGTCACCGGTGCCCTGGCCCTCGGCCCGGACCTCGACTCCGCGCTGGGCGCCCTCACCTCCTACCGCCGGGCGATCCGCCGCCCGCACCCGGACCACACCGCCCTCCCCGTCGTCTTCAACGACTACATGAACACCCTCATGGGCGACCCGACCACCGCCAAGCTGCTGCCGCTGATCGACGCCGCCGCCGACGCGGGCGCCGATTACTTCTGCATCGACTCCGGCTGGTACGACGACGACACCCGGGGCTGGTGGGACAGCGTCGGCGCGTGGCAGCCCTCGCCGCGGCGCTTCCCCGACGGCGGCATCCGGTCCGTCCTGGACCGGATCCGGGAGCGCGGCATGGTGCCCGGCCTGTGGCTGGAGCCGGAGGTCGTCGGGGTGCGCAGCCCCGTCGCGGCCGAGCTGCCGCCCGAGGCGTTCTTCCAGCGCGACGGCGTACGCCTCACCGAGCAGGGACGCCACCAGCTCGACCTGCGGCACCCGGCCGCCCGGGCCCACCTCGACAAGACCGTCGACCGGATCGCCGGCGACTGGGGCGTGGGCTACCTCAAGCTGGACTACAACATCGTCGTCGACCCGGGCACCCAGGCCCCCGGCGACCTCGCACCGGGAGCGGGCCTGCTCGGCCACGCCCAGGCCTACCTGGACTGGCTCTCCGGAGTCCTGGACCGCCACCCGGGCCTCGTCGTCGAGAACTGCGCCTCCGGCGGCATGCGCATGGACGGCGCCACCCTCGCCGTCGCCCAGCTCCAGTCCACCAGCGACCAGCAGGACCCGCTGAGCTACCCGCCCATCGCCGCCGCCGCGCCCACGGTGGTCCCGCCCGAGCAGGGCGCCGTCTGGGCCTACCCGCAGCCCGGGTACGACGACGACCTGATCGCCTGGACCCTCGGCGGGGCGCTCCTCGGCCGCATCCACCTCTCCGGTCACCTGAACCGCATGTCGGACCGCCAGCGGGCCCTCGTCCGGGACGCCGTGAACGTCTACAAGTCGATCCGCGGCGACCTCGCCCGGGCCCTGCCGTTCTGGCCGCTCGGCCTGCCCGGCTGGACGGATGAGTGGCTGGCCCTGGGGCTGCGGGTCCCCGGCGACGGCACGGCGTACCTCTCGGTCTGGCGGCGCGGCGGGCAGGGCGAGGTCCGCCTCCCCGTCCGGCATCTGGCGGGCCGGGCCGCCCGGGCGGAGATCCTGCACCCGTCGTCACCGGACGCGGGCTGGGCCGTGTGGGACGGGGAGGGGCTGACGGTGTCCGTGCCGCGCACGCCCGGGGTGCTGCTGATCCGGCTCGTCCCCCCGTCGTGAGAGGGGGCACTCACGCCCGTACGGCGTTCCGCTCCCGTGCCTGATCACTCGCGTTCCGGCGGAACGCCCACGCCATGTCGGGCTCCACCACCCAGCGGAACAACCGCCGCACCGGCGGGGTGCACAGTGCGGTCACCAGCACCGCGGCGGCGACTGTCACGAGGATCTCGCCCAGGGGCCGGTGCACCCACGCGGGCTCGTACCAGCCCCAGAACTTGGACCCCTGCGCGACGAAGCCGTGCAGCAGGTAGCCGTAGAGCGTGCCCGCGCCCAGCGCGGTGAACCAGGTGCGGCGGCCGGGCACCCAGGCGAGGAAGCAGGCGACCAGCACCAGCGAGCAGCCGAACGTCGCCAGTGTCATGACGGGCCCGTACCAGGAGGGCGCGGCCAGCTCCTCGGCGCTGTCGCGGTGGTAGAACCAGGCGCCGCTCATCCGCGGCACCGCCCAGTAGGCCACGGCGAGCGCGCCGGCGAAGACCGGAACGGCGAGGATCCGGGCCGAGCGGCGCCGCACCAGGTGGAAGTGCTCGGGCCGCAGCAGCAGACCGAGGACGAAGTACGGCAGGAACTGCAGCGTGCGCTGCAGATCGAGGTCGTTGCCGATGGACGGCGAGAGCGTCGCCAGCATCGCGATGACGAGGGCGATCGGCAGCGGCCACCGCACGCGCTGCCAGACCGGCGTGGTCAGCCGCCAGATGAACAGGGCCGCCAGGAACCAGGTCAGGTAGAGGGGGTCCAGCAGGCTGACCGGCCGGTCCGGCTCCTGGTCGGTCCACCGGGTGAACAGGGTGTAGGCCGTCTCGAAGACGACGTACGGCACCGCGAGCCCGGTGATCAGGCGCCTGACCCGCCCCGGGCTCGCGTCGAAGGAGCGCGAGAAATAGCCGGAGATGACGATGAACGCCGGCATGTGGAAGGCGTACACGACCATGTAGAGCGCGCCGGCCGCCCGGCTGCCGTCCCGCAGCGGCTCCCAGGCGTGCCCGATCGCCACCAGCACGATCGCCAGGTACTTGGCGTTGTCGAAGAACGCGTCCCGCCGGCCGGCCGGATCCGGCGCGGGCTGCGCCGTTCTCCGTTCCGTCCCACCGGCCGTGACCGCGCGCATGCGCAGGGTGTCCTCGCTCATCACGCCTCCCGCACGGCGTTCGGGGAACCCGGGCGGGTGCCTGTGCGTCTTACCAGGGATGCGGCGGTGGGGTGCCGGTGCGACATCCCCGCCGCCTGACCACTGCGGAACGACGTAAACCGCTTCTTCGTGTGGTGTAGCGCGGATCACAGCAGCGCGGCGCCGCCGGGCCGGAGCGCGGCGGCACCGTCGCAGGAGGGCGCGGTCAGCTCACGGAGCAGTCGGAGCCGTTGAGAGTGAAGGCCGTCGGGCTGGGGTTCGCGGCCGGCCGGGTGGCCGTGAAGCCTAGGGTGACCGAGCCCGAGGCGGGGATCGTCGCGGTGTACGAGGCGGCCGCGACGCTCACCTCGGAACCGCTCTGGGTCGCCGTGCCGCCCCACAGGTTGCTGATGCGCTGGCTGTCCGGGAAGGTCCAGCGCAGCGTCCAGCCGTTGATCGCCGACGTGCCGGTGTTGCGGAGCACGATCTCGCCCTGGAAGCCGCCGGGCCAGCTGCCCGTCACCCGGTAGCCCACACCGCAGGCCGACGGCGAGCCGCCGGGAGAGGTCGTGACCGTCACGGTGCCCGAGCGGGGCGAGCGGTTGCCGGCGGCGTCGCGGGCGTAGACGGCGAAGGTGTGGGAGGTGGCGGGGGACAGGCCGGTGAGGGTGGCGGTGGTCCGGGTGCTGCTGGTGACGGCCGTCTCGGTTGCGCCGCTGATCCGCACGACGTCGTAGCCGGTGACGCCGGTCGCGTCGGAGGCCGCGGCCCAGGTCAGGGTGGCCGACGAGGACGTCACCCCGGAGGCGGTCGGGGTGCCGGGCGCGGTCGGGGGAGTGGTGTCGCCACCGCTGCCGGAGTAGATCGCGGCCTCCTTGGCGGTGGCGGCGATGCCGTTCGCCCCGTCGAAGAGGCGCCGGCCCCAGCTCGTCAGCTGGTTCGGGTCGAAGTTCGTGACCATGTCCAGGTACTCGACCCCGCCGCCGTTGCCGCTCCACGACCAGCCGAGGTAGCCGAGGCGGAGCTGCTGGGTGACGGCCAGGATGGTGTCCTCGTCGGGGTTGCCGTCCGAGTGGTCGTGGCCGAACTCGCCGACGACGACGGGCAGTTTCGCCGTGACGAAGCGGTTCAGGTAGTCGGTGATCTCGGCGGCCGTGTCGAAGACCCCGTACATGTGGATCGAGAAGACCGTGTTGGCGTCGGGGTCGGCGGCGAAGACCGACGCGGCGTTGTCGCGCATCGTGAACGCCCAGTCCTGGCCCCAGTTGGGCGCGTCGACCATGATCGTGTGGTCGAACCCCGCGTCGCGGAGCTTCTGGATCGCGGCCTTGGTGTCCGCCGTCCACGCCGTGTAGTTGGTGTTGCCGTACGGCTCGTTGCCGATGTTGACGATGACGTAGTCCTCCTGGCCGGCCAGGGCGCTCCGCACGCTGATCCAGTAGTCGGCCGCGCGGGCGAGGGTGGTCGCCCCGCTCTGCTCGCCGTACCCCGTGGTGTCGTGCACCTCCAGGACGCAGATCAGCCGGTTCTGCTTGCACTGGGAGACCACGTTCGTCACGTCGGCGGCGTCGTTGCGGGTCCAGCGGTCACCGCTGGAGAGGACCACGCGAACGGTGTTGGCGCCCTTGGCCTTGATGTGGGCGAGGGAACTGATCCGGTCCGTGTACCAGGTGTGGGCGTGGTTGACGCCCCGCATCACGAAGTCGTTCCCGTTCGCCTCCAGGAGCCGGCCGTTCTGCACCCGGAAGCCGGTGGGCGCGGCCTGGGCCGGAGGCGCGAGGACGAGGAAGGACAGCAGGAGGGCGAGCAGGGTGGCGGCCACGGTGGCCGGGCGTGGAGGGGTGGGGGTGGGGCGGAGTCTCATGACGGCTCCATCAGTGGGGGTCGGTTGAGGCACGTTGCCGGTCGCGCTGCCGTGCTGAACGGGTCGTGCCGCCGGGCTCGGTGCGCAAGGGCCTGGCGCAGGGGGCGCCCGGCCCGGCAGGGCTGTCATGCGGCCGGTGCCGTGCCCGTGCAGGTGACGGTCGCCGCCGGGGTGCCGGCCGTTGCCGGGGTGGTGGCGACGAAGCCGAAGGTGGCGCTCGCGCCGGGGGCGAGGGTGCCGTTCCATGCCGCGTTCCGGACGGTGGCCGTGCCGTCGGCGGCCGTGGTGAGGCTGCCGTTCCAGAGCTGGGTGAGACGTGCTCCGTCCGCAGGTGCGACGGTCGCGGTCCAGCCGGGGACGGCGGCGGCCGACGTGTTCGTCACCGTCACCTCGCCCTGGTAACCGCCCTGCCAGGAGGAGACGGCCCGGAAACGCGCGGTGCAGGCGGTGGGATCCCCGCCCGGGTCACCCGGATCCCCCGGGTCCTGCGGAACGCCCGCGTCGAGCACCGCCGACAGGGCCGGGAACCAGCGGTCGGCGATCTTGTCGTCACCGGAGGCGTTGGGGTGCACGCCGTCGTAGGTGTCGGCGGCGGTGCTGAAGCCGGTCCACTGGTCGACCACGGTGACGGGGGAGCGGTCGGTGCCGGTCGCCCGGGCCCAGCCGGGAATCCGGGCGTTGAAGTCGACGACCCGCTGCGCACAGCCCGGGCAACTGCTCGGGTTCATGGGGATGAGCTGCGCGACGAGGATCCGCATGTCCGGATTCGAGGCCCTCATCTGCGCCACGAGCTTGGTGTAGGCGGCGAGGATGCGGTCGGGGGCGATGCTGCTCCACACGTCGTTCGTGCCGAAGTGCATGACAACGATGTCCGGACGGGTGGAGGCCAGCCTGCCGGGCAGCAGGTTCTGGTCCGCCACGTTGGTGACCAGTTCGCCGCCGTGCCCCTCGTTGTCCCCGTCGTGTGCCTGTCCGCAGCCCTGCGGGGGGAGGGTGCCGACGAAGTCGATGTCCTTGTACCCGCCGGCGACCAGCCGGTTCCACAGTACGGCGCGCCAGCAGCCCGGCGAGCCGGTGATGGAATCGCCGAGCGGCATGACACGCACGGGGTCCGCCGCGGGCGCGGCCGCCGCGCCCGGGGTGAACGTCATGCCCAGCGGGAGGAGCAGGGCGGCCAGGAGACCGAGAACGGACATGACGCGTAAGTGCGGGGACGAGTGGGGGGTTCTGGGCATGGTGGTCCCTTCCCATGGATGAGGTGGGAGCGCTCCCACCTCATCAAGCCACCGTTGTCATTGACGCGTCAAGAGGTGTGGCGTTCGCGGAGCCGCCCCGGGGGATCGGAAGGGGCTGCCGAAAGCGGACTCCTCGCCGGTGCGGTCGGTGGTCGCGTCACTGCTCCTTGCGGCGCACCAGGAACGACAGTCCCTCCGGGCTGCTCCACCGCGCCACGCGGCCGCCGGTCTCCTCGGGCCAGGTCGCCGAGGCCTGGCCGTCATCGTGTGCGCGGACGACGCTGTCCAGATCGTCGACGGCCACCACGAGTTCCCACCGCGGGGCGGATGCGCCGGGCCCCACTGTGGCGATGAAGTCGGCGCAGAGCAGAGGGGATCCGGTGGTCCCCTCGTAGAAGTGCCGGGCTTCGTCGGGCTGATCGCAGGCCAGGACCATGCCGTGCGGAGAACCCGCCAGGTTGGGCGGGAACCTCCAGCCGGGGAAGTGGTGCCGCTGCCAGAGGGAGAAGGCGGCGCCCACGGGGTCGATCAGTGTCGCGATGCGGCCCTGGTCGCCCGCGTCGAAGGGAGGAACGACAAGGCGAGCACCATGGGCCGTCGCCGCTTCGACACGGCGATCGATGTCGTCGACCGCCAGGTAGAAGGCGATGTGGGCGGGCGTTCCCGGCGGGTAGACCGGGTTCGCCAAGTCGCTGACACCACCGATCGGATGGCCGTCGACGGAAATCCTGGTGGCCTTGCGCCAGTCCTTCTCGTCCACGGCGAAGCGCCAGCCCAGCGTCTTGGACAGGAGGGCGGCGGTGCCGCCCGGGTCGCGGGTCTTGAGGTCCATCCAGCAGAACTCGTTCTCTGAACCCAGACGCGTCGTCATCCTGTGCTCCTTGTCGTCCCGATGCTGGGTACCGGGCGCCCGGGCTGCTCCGCAAGGGAGTTTCGGCCGCCGCGCCGACGGGCCTCGGAGAACGCCCAGCCCGTCGACCGGAAACCGTCATGACTTTTGCCGGGCCATGAGGCATTCATGACCGGATGCCCACGGAGCCCGGTCCATGATGGTCGGCGTCGGTAAGGCATGCCTTGGCTAACCTGCTTGCGCGGGCCGGGGCGTTGGGCCGGGAGGGCCGCGGTACATGTGGGACGACGCGTTTCCGAGCTTTCTGATCGGGCTCAGGGAAGGACTGGAAGCCGGGCTCGTCGTCTCCGTGCTGGTCGCCACCCTCGTGCGAGCAGGGGCCGGATCGCGGCTGCCGCAGGTGTGGACCGGCGTGCTGGCGGCGATCGCGCTGTCGATGAGCTTCGGTGCGGTTCTGACCTTCACCGCGGCCTCCCTGTCCACCACCGCGCAGGAGGCCTTCGGGGGAGCCTTGAGCATCGTCGCCGTCGCCTTCGTCACCGCGATGGTGTTCTGGATGCGGCGGTCCGCCCGCGATCTCGCGGGCGAGATCAAGGAGAAGGTCACCGAGGCCTTGGCCATGGGTGCCGGTGTCCTGGTCCTCACCTCCTTCCTCGCGGTGGGGCGCGAGGGCCTGGAGACCGCCCTGTTCCTGTGGACCGCGGCACGGGCGGCGAACGAGTCGGCCGGACCCATGACAGGCGCGGGTGCCGGGCTCGTCCTGGCGGCCCTCCTGTGCTGGGGGCTCTACCGCCGGGTGCTGCGCATCAACCTCACCCGCTTCTTCACCGTCACCGGCGCCGTCCTCGTCGTCATCGCTGCGGGCGTACTCGGCTACGGGCTGCGTGACCTCCAGGAAGGCGGGGTCCTGCCCGGCGGGACGGCGTACGCCTTCGACCTGAGCGGCAGCGTCGACGCCGGCTCCTGGTACAGCGCGCTGCTGCAGGGCGTTCTGAATCTGACTCCGGCGATGACCTGGCTCCAGGTGGCCGGGTACGCCGGGTATCTCGCCGTGGTGATGACCCTGTTCGTGGGTGGAGTGCGCGCAGTGCGCGTCGTGCCGGGGGTGCGGAGGCGTGTGCGTACCACGCCGTCCAGGCCCGGGAGCGGCTCGCCCGACCGGCCCGCCGGCCCCGCACCGGTCCGCCCCCGCTGGCTCCTCCCCGTCGCCGTCGTCGCCGTCCCCGGCCTCCTGGCCGGGCTCGTCGTGGCCCTGACACACCCCAAGCCCGCCGCCGGACAGACCGTCGCCGTCTCCGGGACGGACTGCGGGCGGGGCTTCACCGCACCCGAGCCCGGGCGGCAGGACTTCCTGATGCACAACACAGGGAATCAGACCTCCGAGGTGTACCTGATCGACCCGTCCTCGAACGCGGTCTACGGGGAGATCGAGGGGCTGGCCCCCGGAACCACCCGGGACCTGGTCGCGACGGTGGCGGGCGGAACGTACGCCTGGCGCTGTGTGCCGGCCGGCGGCAAGGCCGTCACCTCGAAGGCGGTCCGGGTCGGCGGCGCCCCCGGCGCGCACGCCGTCGCCCCCGTCTCCGAGCGGGATCTCGCCGCGCCGCTCAAGGCGTACCGGGCGTACGTGGACCGGGGTCTGGCGACCCTCGTCACCCGGACCCGGAAGCTCAGTGCCGACATCCGCGCCGGGCACCTGGACACCGCCCGCACCGACTGGCTGACGGCCCACCGCACCTACGCCTCCCTCGGCGCCGCCTACGGCACCTTCGAGGACTTCGACCAGAAGATCGACGGGCGTCCCGACGGCCTGCCGGGCGGCGTGCACGACAAGGACTTCACCGGCTTCCTCCGCATCGAGTACGGGCTGTGGCACGGTGAACCGGCGGCCGGACTGAGGGGCGCGGCACAGCAGTTGGCCGAGGACAGTGCCGGACTGCGCAAGGCCTTCCCGCACCAGGACTTCGACCCCTCCGACCTGCCCCTGCGCGCCCACGAGATCCTGGAGAACACCCTCCAGTTCGAACTGACCGGCGACACCGACCAGGGCAGCGGCACCGGACTGGCCACTGCCGACGCCAACCTCGCCGGCACCCGCGAACTGCTGGCCGTACTCAAGCCGTTGCTCACCCCGCGCGCCACCCGCCTTCTGCCCACCGTCGACGCGGACATCGCACGCCTGCAGAAGCTGCTCGACTCCGCACACCACGGGACCGGCTGGACTCCCGTCGGCCGGCTGGACCGCGTAGCGAAGGCCCGGCTCGACGGGGCCACGGGGCAACTCCTCGAAGACCTCTCGCCGGTGCCGGACCTGCTCGAAGTCAGGAGGTCGGCATGAGCACCCGGCGACGGAACCACCCGACAGAGAACTCCGAAGGGAACCCCCTCATGCCGTCCGCCGACACGCCGCCGCCGGGCTGCCCCGCCCACGCCGGCCGCCGCTCCTTCGTGAAGACGGCCCTGGGCGCCGGAGCGGCCGGAGCCGTCCTTGCCGGGGGCGCAATCGCACTCGCCGAGAGCGGCGGCGCGCAAGCCCGGGCGGGCGAGCCGCGGAGCGCCGCCCCGGTGGCCTTTCACGGAACACACCAGGCCGGGATACTCACCCCCGCTCAAACGGCCGCCGCCTTCGTCTCCTTCGACGTCATCGCCGAGGGCCGTGCCGAACTGGCCGATCTGATGAGGACCCTCACCGGGCGGGCCCGCTTCCTCACCTCCGGCGGCACACCCGAGGACCTCGGCGTCGGTGCCCCGCCCTCGGACAACGGCATCCTGGGCCCGGTCGTCCCGGCCGACGCGCTCACCGTCACCGTGGGGGTCGGCGCCTCCCTGTTCGACGACCGGTTCGGACTCGCGCGGGCCAAGCCGCGCCGGCTCACGCCCATGCGGACCTTCCCCAACGACGACCTGAACCCCGCCGAGTGCCACGGCGACCTGTCCCTGCAGATCTGCGCGGCCCGCCAGGACACCGTGCTGCACGCGCTGCGCGACATCGCCAAGCACACCCGGGGCGCGCTGCAGATCCGGTGGCGCGTCGACGGGTTCCAGAACGTGCCCCGGCCCAGCGGCACCCAGCGCAACCTGCTGGGCTTCAAGGACGGCATCGTCAACCCGGACGTCGCGTCGGCCCGCGAGATGGACCACCTGGTGTGGGTCGGCGAGGGACAGGGCGAGCCCTCCTGGGCGGCCGGCGGCAGCTACCAGGTCGTCCGGATCATCCGGATGCTCGTGGAGTTCTGGGACCGGGTCTCGCTGTCCGAGCAGGAGCTGATGTTCGGCCGGCGCAAGGACACCGGCGCCCCGCTGGACGGCGCCCGGGAGACCGACAGTCCCGACTACGCCAAGGACCCGCACGGCACGGCGATCCCGCTCGACGCACACATCCGGCTCGCCAACCCGCGCACCGCGAAGACCGGCAACTCCCGGATCCTGCGCCGGGGATACAACTACGACCGAGGCGTCGACGACGTCGGCAACCTCGACATGGGGCTGGTCTTCTGCTGCTACCAGCAGGACGTGCGCCGCCAGTTCGAGGCCACGCAGACCCGGCTGATCGACGAGCCCCTCGTCGACTACATCTCCCCGACCGGCGGCGGCTACTTCTTCGCTCTGCCCGGCGTGCGGGACTCCGCCGACTGGCTGGGCAGAGGGCTGCTCTCGGCCTGACGCGCGAGGCCCCGGCTCAAGTTCCGTCCGTGTCAGGAGTGTTGACCGCGCATTAAGCACCACGGCACCCGGGACACCACCGGCCCCGCGCACCGGCACCGACAACCAGATCGCCCTGCTGGCCCCCGACGGCACACCCACCCGGCGCGGCCGCATCCACCCCCTCACCGTCGAGGGCGCCCGTGCCGCCTCCTGGCACCGGGCCGTGCTCCCCGGCAGCGGCGAAGGGCATCGCATCGAGACGGTCAGTGTGGTGCACGGTCCGTGGGAAGTACGCGTGCACCGCGTCGACGCGCCACCCGGCATGCCCGTACGCGAAGGCGGATGGGCCGTCGCCGACGACTCCGGACCCCCCTCGGCCCGGGCCGGGCGCTGGCCCGGCGCACCGACGGGCTGACCAGCACGATCGTGGGACTGTACGGGTGGCAGGACGCCCGGGCGGCGGTGGCCCACGCGGCCGGCGCCAACGATTGCGGCCACCACTCGGCGACCCCGTACCTCACCCTGCCCGCCCACCCGGGCGGCACCCACCTCCTGGTCACCCTCGTCGTGCTGAGCGCCGACCCGGAGGTGAACGGCGACCTGAAGGGGAACGGCGACCCGCACGCGCGAGGTTCAGGTACGCGCGTACGGGTCGCCGTGTCCGGTGAGGTGGAGATCCGCTTCCCGGACGGCACCCGGGAGCGGGTGCCGCGCTGACCGGGTCAGGCCGCCCCGGCGCGGCCCCGCGTCACCGCCTTCCTCAGCAGCGGCCACACCAGCAGCAGCACGATCACCGCGTACACGGTCACCGCGAACGGCGTGTTGACCAGCCCCGTCACGCTGCCGTCGCTGATCTGCAGGGCGCGCCGCAACTGCTGCTCGGCGTTCGGCCCGAGGATCACGCCGATCACGGCGGGCAGCACGGGCAGCCCGTAGCGGCGCATACCGAAGCCGATCAGGCCGATGATCAGCAGGATCACCAGGTCGATCACCTCGCCGCCGACCGCGTAAGCGCCGACCGCCGCGAAGAACATGATCCCGGCGTACAGGTAGGGCCGGGGGATGCGCAGCAGCTTCGCCCATACCGGCGCCAGCGGCAGGTTCAGCGCGAGCAGCAGCACCATGCCGACGAAGAGCGAGGCGATCAGACCCCACACCAGGTCGGGTTCGCGCTCGAAGAGGAGCGGGCCGGGCTGGATGCCGTACTGCTGGAACGCGGCCAGCATCACGGCCGCGACCGCCGTGGTCGGCAGGCCCAGGGTCAGCATGGACACCAGCGTGCCCGCCGCCGAGGCCGACGCCGCCGACTCCGGGCCCGCGACGCCCTCGATGGCACCCTTGCCCCACTCGTCCTTGTGCTTCGACAGGCGCTTCTCCGTCACGTACGACAGGAAGGTGGGGATCTCCGCGCCGCCCGCCGGGATGGCGCCGAACGGGAAACCGATGAACGGGCCGCGCAGCCATGACTTCCAGGTCCGGTTCACGTCGTCACGCCCGAGCCAGGGACGCCCCACCGGGATCGGCTCCGGCGGTCTGCGCCGCAGGTGCGCCGCCACCCACAGGGCCTCGCCGATCGCGAAGAGCCCGACCGCGACGATCACCACGTCGATGCCGTCGGCCAGTTGGAGCGAGCCGAACGTCAGGCGCTGCTGGCCGGTCATCTGGTCCAGGCCCACCAGCCCCAGGGTGAGGCCGATCAGCAGGGAGGCGAGGCCCCGGATGCGGGACGAGCCCAGCACCGAGGTCACCGCGATGAACGCCAGCACCATGATGGCGAAGTAGTCCGGCGCGCCGATGTCCACGGCCAGTTTCGCGACCGTCGGCGCGAGCGCCACCAGCAGCAGCGTGCCGATCAGGCCGCCCGCGAAGTGCCCGACGGCGGCCGCCGCCAGGGCCTGGGCGCCGCGTCCGGACTTGGCCATGGGGTTGCCCTCCATGGCCGCCACCACCGCCGCGCTCTCACCGGGCGTGTTGAGCAGGATGGAGGTGGTCGAGCCGCCGAACATCGCGCCGTAGTAGATGCCGGCGAACATGATGAACGCGCCGATCGGGTCGAGCCCGTACGTCACCGGCAGCAGCAGGGCGACCGCCATGGCGGGGCCGATGCCGGGCAGTACGCCGATCGCCGTGCCGAGCAGCACACCGATGACGGCCCACAGGAGGTTGACCGGTGTGAGGGCCGTACCGAACCCGTCCAGAAGGGAGTTGAAGGCATCCATGTCACAGCACTCCCATCAGCGGACCGCCGGGCAGGGGCACTCCGAGCAGGTTGTTGAAGACGGTGTAGGTGACGAGGGAGAGCCCGGCCGCGATGAGCGGATCACGGTCGATCCGGCGGCTGCCGAGCGCGTAGGCCGCGCCCCAGAACAACAGCGCGCCCGCGATGGGGAAGCCGAGCGGTTCGATCAGCACGGCAGCGCCGAGGAACACCCCGGCGAGCAGCAGCACGGTGCGCCAGTCGGCGGGCTCGGACAGGTCGATGTCCTCACCGCCCTCGGCCTGGCCCCGGCCGCCCCGCAGCACGTCCAGGGCGAGCAGGGCGGCGATGAGCAGCAGGCCGGCGCCGACCACGATCGGCACGGTCTTCGGGCCGACCGGGCCGCGCTGGGCGATGTCGACGTCCATGGTGAGCGCGTCGGTCAGGACGAGGACGCCCAGCGCCAGCAGCAGTGCGCACACGCCGAGTTCGGAGTGCTCCCGCAGCCACGAGCGCCGTGCGCCGCCGGTCTCGGCGGGGGTTATGTCGGTCTGCGTCGTCACAGTCCCAGCTCCTTCAGCACCGAAACCACGCGCTTGTCCTCGGCGTCGAGGAACGCGCCGAACTTCTCGCCGGTGAGGAAGGCGTCGTCCCAGCCGTTCTGCTTCAGGGACCCCCGCCACTCGGCCGAGTCGTGGAGCTCCTCGACGAGCTTCACGAGCTTGTCGCGCTCCCCGTCGTTCAGGCCGGGCGGGGCGACGATGCCGCGCCAGTTGGTGAAGTTCACGTCGTAGCCCGCCTCCTTCAGCGTGGGCGCGTCGAGCCCGCCGACGCGCTTCGGGCCGGTGACCGCGAGGAGGCGCAGCTCGCCCGCCTTGATCTGGTCCAGGTACTCGCCGACCCCGGAGACACCGAAGGCGACCTTGTTGCCCAGGATCGAGGCGAGCAGTTCGCCGCCGCCGTCGAAGGGGATGTAGTTGACCTGCTTCGGGGGGATCCCGGCGGCCCGGGCCATCAGCATCGGCGCGAGGTGGTCGGGCCCGCCGGGCGAGGAGCCCCCGCCCACCGGGAGCTTGCCGGGGTTCTCCTTCCAGGCGCCGATCAGGTCGTCGATCGTCTTGTACGGCGAGTCCTTCGCCACGACGACCACGTCCTGCTCCTCGGTGAGCCGGGCGATCGGCGTGGTGTCCCCGAGCGTCTTCGGGGCGTCGTTGGAACGGACGGCGCCCACGACTCCGAGGCCCATGGACATGGCGAGCTTGCCGTTGCCGTGCTCGCTCACCAGCCGGCTCAGGCCCACGGTGCCGCCGGCACCGGGCAGGTTGAACACCTCGATGTTGTGGGTGAGTCCGGCGTCCTCGGCGTTCTTCGCGGCCGTCCGGGCCGTGATGTCGTAGCCGCCGCCGGGCGTGTTGGGGACCATGAAACGCAGGCCAGGGATCTGTGTGCCGGTCTCGGAGCCGCTGCCGGTGGTCAGCAGCGGCGGTCCGACGAGCACGAGCACGGCGGCCCCGAGCAGGGCGAGGGGGGTGCGCAGGCGCACGAGTGCCACCACCTGTCGGTACGTCGATGCGGGTAGGGATACGCCCTGTGGGGGAGGGTGACGTGGGCCACATGGTGCCCGGGCCCCGGCGAGCTGTCTCCCTTGCGGAACCAACGGAGGTTTTGGTCTTTGCGGTCAGCGGGGTGACCGGGCTTCGGCGGCGCCGCCCGGCCAAAAGCAGTTCATGTGCCCTTGATTCATGTGAAGAAACGTTGAAATTCGCCTGTGTGTTCGCTTGCTGGCAGGGCAATCGGAGGAGCGGAGGTTGATAACTATGGTTCCCCTGCTTCTCGTCCTGCTGCTGGCCCTGGTCCTTTTCGGTGCGGGTTTCGCGCTGAAGGCACTGTGGTGGATCGCGGTGATCGTGCTGGTCCTGTGGCTGCTCGGCTTCGTGCTGCGCACCGCGGACAGTGGTGGCCGTAAGGGCCGCTGGTATCGCTGGTAGACGGGCGCACCGCCGCATGTGGCGAGCGAAACGTCAGGAATGGGGTAAACGAAAGTGGCCCGATTCTCTCCGAGGAAAGGCGTTCCTTTTCCATGGCCGATACACAAGACGTAGTAGAACTCATTCTTCAGGACCACCGGCGCATGGAAGACCTCTTCCGGCGAATGCGCAGCGTGGAGGACGACCGGGCGGGTGCCCTGCGGGAGTTCGCGGACCTGCTGATCGCGCACGCGCAGGCCGAGGAGGCCGAGGTCTACCCGGCGCTGAAGCGGTACAAGAACATCGATGACGAAGAGGTCGAGCACGGCGAGCACGAGCACGACGAGGGCAACGAGGCCCTCCTGGAGCTCCTCCAGGTCGAGGAGGTCGGCTCCGAGGAGTGGGACTCCAAGCTCGAAGAGCTGGTGGAGGCCGTCAACCACCACGCCGACGAGGAGGAGCGCACCATCCTCAACGGCGCGCGGGAGAACGTGGCGATGGCGCGCCGGGAGGAGCTGGGCCGGGCGTTCGTGCAGGAGCGCGAGCGTCAGCTGAAGGCCGGCTGCGGCTCCATGGAGAACGTGCGCAAGATCGTCGAGTCCTGACCCGGCATGCCGGCCCTGGTGGTCACCGCCCGCGGGCGGTGACCACCAGGGCCGGTTGCTGTCGCGGACAGAAGCCCCTCGGACAGAAGCCCCTAGGGGGTGGTGCGCGCCGCGCAGTCGATGTCCCGCGCCGGCAGCCGACCCGTCGCGAGGTAGGCGTTGACCGCGCCGTCGGCACAAGCCGACCCGTAGACGCCGTACACCGCGTGCTGGTCGGCCCCCTTCAGGGTGACCAGACGCGAGGAGGACCACCTCTCGCGGACGGCCTCGGCGCCGTCGTAGTAGGTCCGCGGGTCCCCGGTGGCGTTCACCAGCAGGGCCGGCAGGTCGTCGCGGATCCGCGACGGACGCTCGCGCGGCCGGTCCCAGAACGCGCACGGGTTGATGTTGTCGGTGACGGGCGCGAAGAGCGGGTCCCCGGCGCGGCCGCGCCGGACGTCGCGCCAGTACACCTCGGGATCACGCGGCGCGGCGTTGTCGCCGCAGATGATCGCCGTCTGCGCGCTGCCGTAGGGGGAGTCGGTGCCCGTGAGCACGAACTCCAGCACCCCGGCGAGCCAAGGCGACGGCGTCACCCGCTCCCTCCGCGAGGCCCGCAGCATGTCCCGCACACCCTGCGCGAAGTCCCCGTAGGCGGCGTCGTTGTGCTGCGAGAGGCCGTTGAGGACGACGAGGGGCATGACGTGCTCGTCCAGCCGGTGCCCGCCGAGCCGCAGCGGGGTGCGGGCCACCGCGGCCCGGATCCGCTCCACCGTCGCCAGCACCTCGCCGCGCGTACGGCCCAGCCCGTAGGCCGTGTCGCGGGCGGCGGCCCAGGAGGCCCAGCCCCTCAGGGCGTGGCGGTTGGCGGGCTCGGTGCCCCGCCAGAGCCGGGCGCTGTAGCGGTCGGGGTCGATCACACCGTCCAGGACGACCCGGTCCGTGCGGCCCGGGAACATCGAGGCGTACACCTCGCCGAGGTAACTGCCGTACGAGTAGCCCAGGTAGGAGATCCGGCGCTCGCCGAGCGCGGCCCGGACGACGTCCATGTCGCGGGCGGTGTTGCGGGTGGTGGCATGGGGGAGCGCGTCGCCCGCGTGGGCGCGGCAGCGGTCGGCGAGGCCCTTCGAGAAGGCCGCCGTGCGGTCGAAGCCGGCCCGGTCCTCACCCGCTCCGCGCCAGGCCGAGCCGGTCGGCCAGCGGCAGTCCAGCGGGGTGCTGCGGCCGATGAAGCGGGGGTCGACACCCACGACGTCGTACCGCGCGGCGACGTCCTTCATCGCGTCGCGCACCCAGGGCGGATCGCCGAGCGAGGACCCGCCGGGACCACCGCCGTTGAGGAGCAGGGGGCCGACGCGGCGGCCGGTGTCGGTGGCGCGGATCCGGGAGATCGCGATGGTGATCGTCCGCCCGCGGGGGTCGGAGTAGTCCAGCGGTACGGTCACGTCGGCGCAGCGGGCGCCGGCCTGCGCCAGTTCCTTGCCGGTGGTGTCGTCCGGCCCGAGCGCGCAGCTCTTCCAGGTGAGGTGCTGCTGGTGGTAGCGGGCGAGGGGCTCCGGGGCCGCCCGGGCCGTGGCGGGCAGGGCCGTGAAGACGAGGGCGGCGGCCGTCAGGGTGAGGGCGGCTCGCGTGGTTCCCGGGGAACGGGATAACACGTGGGGAAGTCCTTTCT
Organism: Streptomyces paradoxus; assembly: GCF_014202475.1. Lineage (GTDB taxonomy): Bacteria > Actinomycetota > Actinomycetes > Streptomycetales > Streptomycetaceae > Streptomyces > Streptomyces paradoxus. The sequence continues at coordinate 83,916 of NZ_JACHGV010000019.1, read as the reverse complement.
GTCGCCGATCGTCCCCTCGCGGGCCGGCGGGAACATGCCGAAGAGGGGCGCTGTGCGACAGAACGGTAGGGACGGACCGCCGTCCGATCACTCCGGCTGGCAGCCGGTTCGAGGTGGGGTCAGCCCCAGCGGCGAGGTGGTGGAATGCCGTTTCCACGACGGGGGCGGCAGCCCGAATCTCCGTCCCAAGCTGGGACGATGCTCGGGCAGACCTTGTGCAGGTCGCCGTAGGGGGGTTGTCCAGACATTCTCTCGCGCCTAGGGTCCCTTCCGAGTGCAAGCGCTTTCCAAGCGTGTGTCCGCCGGCCGTCCGAGGAGCGCCGCATGTCCCTGTCCCCCACCCGCCGCCGCGTGGCCGTCGTCGGCACCGGAGCCATCGTCGGCGGCAGCCATCTGCCCGCGCTGCGGGCCCACTCCGACCGGGTGGAACTGGTGGCCGCCGTCGACGTGGACCAGGAGCGCCTCGACGCCTTCCGTGAGCTGGCCGGTGAGCAGGTCGCCGGGTACACCTCGATGGACGCGATGCTGGACGCCGTACGCCCCGACCTGGTCCTGATCGGGACGCCGCCCTCCCTGCACCGCGACCAGACGGTGGCCGCGCTGAAGGCGGGCGCCTGGGTGCTGTGCGAGAAGCCGCTGACCCTGTCGCTCGCCGAGTACGACGAGATCGCCGCGGCCGAGGAGGCCTCCGGCGCCTACGCGGCGGTCGTCTTCCAGCACCGCTACGGCTCCGGCGCCGTGCACGCCCGGGAGCTGATCACCAGCGGTGAGCTGGGCGCCCCGCTGGTCGCGCACTGCCAGACGACCTGGCACCGGGACGCCGCGTACTACGCGGTGCCGTGGCGCGGGAAGTGGGCCAGCGAGGGCGGCGGCCCGACCATGGGCCACGGCATCCACCAGTACGACCTCCTCCTGCACCTGCTCGGCGAGTGGGAGGAGATCCGGGCCATGGCCGCACGCCTGGTCCACGACACCGAGAGCGAGGACGTCTCCACCGCCCTGGTGCGGTTCCGCAGCGGCGCCCTCGCGACCGTCGTCAACAGCGTGCTCTCCCCGGACGAGGTGAGCCGCATCCGCATCGACTGCGCCGACGCCACGGTCGAGCTCACCCACCTGTACGGCCACAGCAACGACAGCTGGGCCTACACCCCGGCCCCGCACGTGGCCTCCGAGCGCGCCACGGCCTGGCGCACCCCCGCGGCCGACGTGCCCAGCTCCCACACCGCCCAGCTGGGCACACTCCTCGACGCCTACGACAACGGCACCCGGCCCCCGGGCAGCGGCCGCGACGCCCGCGCCACCCTGGAGTTCGCCGCCGCCCTGTACAAGGCGGCGTTCACCGGCCGCTCGGTGCACGCGGGGGAGATCGGCCCCGGTGACCCCTTCTACGAGGCCATGCACGGCGAGTACCCCGACTGGGCCCCCAAGGAGCGCGCATGACCATCCGCGTCACCCACACGCACGGCGAGGACATCGCCGTCACCGCAGGCGGCACGGAAATCCTCCGCTACGTCTACCGCCCCGACCCGGACCCCTTCGAGTCCCGCAAGCCCTATGCCCACCCGGTGCGCACCCTCGCGGGCCGCACGGTCACCGGCTACCGCCCGAACGACCACCGCTGGCACAAGGGCCTGCAGATGACCGCGAGCCATCTGTCCGGCCAGAACTTCTGGGGCGGCAACTGCTACGTCCACGGCCAGGGTTACCTCCCCCTGCCCGAGCGCGTCGGCTCGATGCGGCACGACGGTTTCGGTGACTTCACCGTCGAGGACGACCGTCTCGCCTTCACCGAGAACCTCACCTGGATCGAGAACGGCGGCGAGGAGTGGGCGCGCGAGGTGCGCGGCCTGACCGTGCACTCGGTGGACGAGGAGGCCGGTTCGTGGGCCCTGGACTGGTCGATCCGCCTCACCAACACCCGTTCCGCACCGCTGGTCTTCGGCTCCCCGACCACCGCGGGCCGCGAGATGGCCGGCTACACCGGACTCCAGTGGCGCGGCCCGCGCGACTTCACCGGCGGCACGGTCTTCGCCCCGGACACCGACGCCGACGCGGGCAAGCTGATGGGCACCCAGGGCCCCTGGCTCGCCTTCACCACCGAGCACGACGACGTCGACGGCCACTCCACCCTGGTCTTCGCGCACGCGCCCGAGAACCTCGACGCGGCCTCCCCGGTCCACGAGTCGCACTGGTTCGTCCGCTCCGAGCCCTTCCCGACGGTCGCCTTCTCCTGGGCGTTCTTCGAGGAGTTCGAGCTGCCGCCGGGCGAGTCCTTCGCCTACCGCTACCGGCTGGTGGTGGCCGACGGCGCCTGGGACCGCGACCGGGTCGGCGCACACCTGGAGGGCCTGGCGTGGTGAGCGAACCCGAGCAGGCCGGACTCCCGCACCCGCTGCCCGGTGCGATCGGCCTGTCGCACCTCAGCGCCTACGACTGGGAGGCCGCCGACGGCGTCTGCGGCGGCAGCCCGCACCTGCACCTGGTGTGCACGGAGGCGTACGTCGTCACCGGCGGCCGGGGCGCGGTCCAGACGCTGAGCCCCGACGGTTACCGGGACATCCCCCTCGAAGCCGGCTCGATCGCCTGGTTCACGCCGGGCACCGTGCACCGCATGGTGCAGGGCGGCGATCTGCGCATCACTGTGCTGATGCAGAACAGCGGCCTGCCCGAGGCCGGGGACGCCGTTTTCACCTTCCCGCCCGAGGTGCTCGCCGACCCCGGCCGGTACGCCGCGGCGGCGGCCCTGCCGCCCGGCACCGGGCCGGAGACGGCGGCGGCGGCCCGGCGCCGCAGGGACCTGGCCGTCGAGGGCTACCTCGGGCTGCGCGAGGCCCTCGTGGCCGGCGACAACGGCCCGTACCTGGAGTTCCAGCGGGCCGCCGCCCGGCTCGTGCGCGACAAGGTGGCCACCTGGCGCGCCCTGTGGCGGTCGGGCGCCCTGGCCACCGCCGAGCGGACCGGCGCCCAGCTCGACGCCCTCGCCGACGGCGAACCTGCCTATCTGGGCGAGGCCACCGCCCACGAGACCGCGCCCACCCGGCTCGGCGGCTTCGGCATGTGCGGCCGGCGTGACGAGTACGCGCTGCCGGGCACCACGCTGCCGTACCAGGGGGAGTAGCAGCAGGGGCCTGAAGGAGTCTGAGGGGGATCTGAGGGGGGCTCAACCGAAACTCCGTCGAGAGGAGTGACTTCGGCATGCCCGGAAACAGGACAATGGGGTTCTGCGCGTCGGCCGTCGCACTGACTGTGTGCCGTGCTGGCGGGCTGCGGAGGATCCGGGGAGTCCGCAGGCGGCGGCAAGGTCGTGCTGCGCTACACGTGGTGGGGCAACCCCGACCGCGCGGAACGCACCGAGCGGGCCGTCGCACTGTTCGAGAAGCAGCACCCGGACGTCGACGTGACGACATCGTTCTCCGGCTACGACGCCTACGAGCAGAAGCTCGCCACCCAGGCGGCCGGCGGTGACGCCCCGGACGTGATGCAGCTGGACTACCGCCAGATCGACCAGTACGCCTCCGGCGGCGTCCTGCTCGACCTGGCGCGGCGGAAGTCCGTCCTGCGCACCTCCGAGATCGACCCGGGCCTGCTGGCCACCGGCCGCGTCGACGACGTCCAGTACGCGATCCCGCAGGGCCGCGGCACCGAGACCGTCGCCTACGACGTCCGGACCTGGAAGCAGTCGGGCGTCCCCCTGCCCGGAGACGGCTGGACCTGGAGCCAGTGGGCGGACACGATGCGCGCCCTCGCGAAGAAGACCGGCAAGCCGGGGGCGACCGACCCCGGCCAGAGCGAGGACGCCTTCGAGGTCTGGCTGCGCGGCCGGGGCAAGGCCCTCTACACCGAGGGCGGGCAACTGGGCTTCACCGCCGGCGACCTCACCCGCTGGTGGACCTTCACCGACCGGCTGCGCCGCCAGGGCGCCGTCTCGCCCGCCGAGCAGACCACCCAGCTCGACGGCTCCGTCGAGAACACCCCGCTGGGACGCTGAAAGGCCGTCACCGACGCCAACTGGGACGCCCCGGCCAGCGGCTTCGCCGCCCTCGTCAAGGGCGGCGTCGCCCTCGCCCCGATGCCGTCCGGCGAGGACGGCACACCCGGCCAGCACTTCAAGCCGTCCATGTTCGTGGGCGTGTCGGCCAGCCCTGCTGCGGCGGCGCTCGCGCCTCGGCGACCTGGTGGCGGGAGCCGTGGCCCTGGCGGGGCTGCTGCTCCTGGCCGCCGACCTGGCGCTGGCCGGGGCCGGTCTGCAGGGGGCGCCACTGTTCGCGGTGGCGGCCGCGGTGATCGGCGCGTGCGCGGCGGTGGTCGGCCTGCGCGCCTGCGGACGCCCCGAGTCGCTCACCGACTGGCGTGCGGCGGTGCGCGGGGCAGGCCGGGACGCGGTGGCGGACGTGGGCGGCAGCGGCCTGGTCCTGCTCGCCCTGGCCACGGCCGCACTGTGCGCCTGGATGCTGCTGCCGCTGGCCTTCCTCGCCCCCGGGCCGCTGGCCCTGGCGCTCACGGCCGTCGACGTACGCCGGTCCGCCGCCGTTCTCCTACACTAGCCGGAAATTCAGGGGCTGTTGGTGCGCATCAGGTGTGAGCCCCGGCGGGAGGCGGTCATTCTCTTGTCATGAACCTGCGGCTCGATGGGCGGGTCGCAGCCTCATGGAGGTGTGGGATGCACCGCAGACTCGCAACCGGTCTTGCCGCCTCGACCCTGGCCCTCGTCACCGTCGTCGGCACCGCCGCGACCGCGAGTGCCGCTCCCGCCGACAAGCCCCAGGTACTCGCCGGCTGGACGCAGACCAGCGCGTCGAGCCACAGCACCTGGGCCGCCGCCCGGGCGAACCAGGCCGCCTGGGCCGCGTACGCCTTCGACTGGTCGACCGACTACTGCTCGTCCTCGCCGGACAACCCGTTCGGCTTCCCCTTCTCGATGTCCTGCGCCCGCCATGACTTCGGCTACCGCAACTACAAGGCCGCTGGCACGTTCAGCGCCAACAAGTCCCGCCTCGACAGCGCCTTCTACGAGGACCTCAAGAGGGTCTGCGCGGCCTACAGCGGCGGCACGAAGACCTCCTGCACCAGCACGGCCTGGACGTATTACCAGGCCGTGCGGGCCTTCGGCTGACGGTTCGTCACCGCGAGGGCGCCGGGCGGCGGGGCGTGCCCCCGCGCCCGGCCGACCCGCGGCTCACCGGCGCAGGGCGCCGATGACGCCGATCCGCGGCCACGATCGGGCAGCCGTGAGCAGAGCCTGCGTCCGCGCCGAGGGTGTGGCCGCCGCTGCCGCCAGGGCCGCCGCCGCGCTCGCGATGCCGAGGACCGCACCCGCCGCCACGTCGCCCGGGTAGTGCACGCCCGTGTGGACGCGTGAGTAGCCCACGGCACCCGCCAGCGCCCCGAGCGGAACCGCCGCGGGCGGCATGACCACGCCGACGGCGGTGGCGAACGCGACCGCCGACGCCGTGTGGCCCGACGGGAACGAGGCCGAGGTCGGCATCTTGACGTGCCGGTCCACCGTCACCCGTGCCGCTTCCCGGTCGGGCCGCGCCCGGCGCACCAGACGCTTGCCGAGCAGGTTGGCGGAGGCCGATGCCACGGCGATCGCGCCGACGCCGACCAGGGCGGCCTTGCGCGGCCGCTTCCCGCCCAGGGCCAGGGCGGCGGCGATGCCGAACGAGATCTTGGAGTGATCGGCCGCGTGGGACAGGTGGCGCAGCGTCCGGTCCAGGGTCGGCGTGGGAGTGGCGGCCACCGCCGCGTACAGGGCGCCGTCCACGGCCCTCAGGTCGCCGAACACGGCGCTCAGGAGCCGGCGGGCCGCGCCCGCGGAGTCCCGGGCGTCTCGGAGCGGACGGGGGGCGTCCGCGTCTGTGGTCGTCGGATCGGTCATGTGCTTCTCCCCGCAGTGGCCTTCCCCAGCAAGGTACCGGCTCACGCCCGGCGCACGCTCGGCGCCCCTGCGACCCGGTACCTCCCGAGTGCCCGGACGGCCGACGGTCACCCGTGAGCCGCGACACTGAGCACATGTCACCTCTGCCCCGCCGGGTCCTGCGCGCGCTGGAGCGATTCCACGCCGCCCGCCCCTGGGACCACAACGCGCACTTCCACCGCTGGACCCTGCGGCAGCTCCCCGGGCGGGTGGGCAGCGCCCTGGACGTGGGATGCGGCACGGGCGACCTGGCCCGGCTGCTGGCCCTGCGGGCGCAGCGCGTGCACGGCATCGACGCCGACCCGGGGATCACGGCCCGGGCGCGGGAGCTGACCCCGGCGGCGGCCCCGGTGACGTACACGGCGGCCGACGCGCCGGCCGGTCTCGGTGAGCGGTCGTACGACGTCATCACCTGCGTCGCCGCCGTCCACCATCTGCCGTTCACCGAGGCGCTCTCGGCCTTCCGTGAGCATCTCGCCCCCGGCGGCACCCTGGTGATCGTCGGCCTGGCCCGGGCGCGGACGCCCGTCGACCATCTGCTCGGCATCGTGTCGATCCCGCTCAACGTCGTCCTGGCGCTGCTGAAGAGCCGGGGCCGCCCGGTGCCCCGCCCGGTCTCGATGACCGCCCCCACCCGTCCGGCGGACCTGTCCTTCACCGAGATCGCGCGCGAGGCCCGGGCCGTCCTCCCCGGCGTCCGCCTGCGCCGCCGTCTGCTCTGGCGCTACACGCTGGTGTGGCGCCGTCCCTGATCCGCCGGTATCTCAGCCGGCGGCCCGGAAGGTGCGCAGCCGCAGTGAGTTGCCGACCACGAAGACCGAGGAGAAGGCCATCGCCGCCCCGGCGATCATCGGGGTGAGCAGGCCGGCCGCGGCCAGCGGCAGGGCCGCCACGTTGTAGGCGAAGGCCCAGAACAGGTTCGAGCGGATGGTGCCGAGCGTGCGGCGGGCCAGCCGGATGGCGTCCGCCGCGGCCCGCAGGTCGCCGCGGACGAGGGTCAGGTCACCGGCCTCGATCGCGGCGTCCGTGCCGGTGCCCATGGCGAGGCCCAGATCGGCCTGGGCGAGGGCCGCCGCGTCATTGACGCCGTCGCCGACCATCGCCACCGACCGGCCCTCGGCCTGCAGCCGCTTCACGACGTCGACCTTGTCCTGCGGCAGCACCTCGGCGATGACCTCCTCGATGCCCACCTCCCGGGCGACCGACCGGGCCACCGCCTCGTTGTCCCCGGTCAGCAGGATCGGCGTGAGCCCGAGCGCCCGCAGCCGGCCGACCGCCTCCGCGCTCGTGTCCTTCACCGCGTCGGCCACCTCCAGCACCGCACGGGCCTCACCGTCCCAGGCGACCGCGATGGCCGTGCGCCCGGCCTCCTCGGCCGCCGCCCGGGCCCGGGTCAGCCCTGCGGGAAGCTCCATGGCCCACTCGGCCAGCAGCCGCTCCCTGCCGACGAGCACCGCGTGGCCCTCGACGACGCCCTGCACGCCGAGCCCGGGCACGTTGGCGAAGTCCTCCGGCGTGGGCAGCGCGCCCAGCTTCTCCAGCGCCCCGTCGGCGACGGCCCGGGCGATCGGGTGCTCGGAGGAGTGCTCCAGCGCCCCGGCCAGCCGCAGCACTTCGGCCTCGTCCGTGCCCTCGGCGGTGTGCACGGCCAGCAGGGTCATACGGCCGGTGGTGACCGTGCCGGTCTTGTCGAGGACGACGGTGTCGACCCGGCGCGTGGACTCCAGGACCTCCGGGCCCTTGATGAGGATGCCGAGCTGGGCGCCCCGTCCGGTGCCCACCATCAGCGCGGTCGGCGTGGCCAGCCCCAGGGCGCAGGGGCAGGCGATGACGAGGACGGCGACCGCCGCGGTGAAGGCGGCCGTCAGCCCGGCGCCGTTGCCCAGCCAGAAGCCCAGCGTGCCGAGAGCGAGGGCGATCACCACGGGCACGAACACGGCGGAGATCCGGTCCGCGAGCCGCTGCGCGGCGGCCTTGCCGTTCTGCGCGTCCTCCACGAGCCGGGCCATCCGGGCCAGCTGCGTGTCGGCGCCCACCCGCGTGGCCCGCACGACGAGCCGTCCTCCGACGTTGATCGTGGCACCGGTGACCGGATCGCCCGAGCCCACCTCCGCAGGCACGGACTCGCCGGTGAGCATCGAGGCGTCCACGGCGGAGGAACCCTCGACGACCGTCCCGTCCGTGGCGATCTTCTCGCCGGGCCGGACCAGGAAGCGGTCGCCGGCCTTCAAGTCCGGGACGGGAACGGTCTCTTCACGGCCGCCGTCCCGCAGCACCGTGACGTGCTTCGCGCCCAGCTCCAGCAGCGCCCGCAGCGCGGCGCCCGCCTTGCGCTTGGCGCGGGCCTCGAAGTACCGCCCGGCCAGGATGAAGGCGGTCACGCCGGCGGCGGCTTCCAGGTAGATGTTCCCGGCGCCGTCCGTGCGCTGGATGGTCAGCTCGAAGGGGTGCGTCATGCCCGGCGTGCCGGCGGTGCCGAGGAACAGCGCCCACAGCGACCACAGGAACGCGGCCGAGGTGCCCACCGAGATCAGGGTGTCCATGGTGGCCGCGCCGTGCCGCGCGTTGGTGAGCGCCGCCTTGTGGAAGGGCCACGCCGCGTACGTCACGACGGGCGCGGCCAGCGTGAGCGACAGCCACTGCCAGTACTCGAACTGCAACGCCGGGATCATCGCCATGGCCACCACGGGAACCGACAGCACGACGGCCGTGACCAGCCGCTCGCGCAGCGGCCGCAGCCCGTCGGTCCCGGGCGCCTCGTCGGTCTGCTCCGCGGGAGGCACGGGCTCCTGCGCGGTGTACCCGGTCGCCTCGACGGTGGCGATGAGGTCGCCGACGGAGACGCCGCCGGAGTAGCTGACCTTCGCCTTCTCGGTCGCGTAGTTGACGGTGGCGGTGACCCCGTCCATGCGGTTGAGCTTCTTCTGGATGCGCGCGGCGCAGGAGGCGCAGGTCATGCCGCCGATGGCGAGCTCCACCTCGGCGTTCGTGCCGGTCGTCGTACCGGTGCTCATGGCTCAGACCCTCCCGGTCAGCTCGTAGCCGGCCTCGTCGACAACCTCCGCGATGGCGGCGTCGTCGGGCTCGGCGGAACCGGTGACGGTGACATGGCCGCTGCCGAGGTCGACCTCGACACCGCTGACCCCGTCCAGCTCGCCGATGACCTTGGTCAGCGTGGCCTTGCAGTGGCCGCAGGACATTCCGGAGACGGCGTAGGTGGTGGCGGGCATCGGGTGCCTCCTCTGGGCGAATCCAACAGATGCGGAGATACGGGGCGGGGGTATTCCCCCGCCGAGTTCCTGTATACCCCCATGGGGTATACGATGCAAGCGCGGGCATCACTTGACTTGGTACCCCCCGGGGGTATGGTGAGCTGCATGGAGGCCCCGCATCGGAGCGGGAGGCCCGGATACCTGAAGGAGCCGACGGCCATGAACAACGGACTGAGGATCACCACCTTCGCCGCCGCGCTGGCAGCGACCTTCGGCGCGGCCTACGGCGTCGGGCAGGGCGTCGGCCCCGTCGTCGCCGACAGCCCCCCGAAGCACGAGGACGAACACACCCGGCCCGGCCCGGAGCCGGAGCAGGGCGCCGGCCACGCCGGCCACGACACGCCCCCGGCCGGCGGCCTGCAGATCTCCGAGGGCGGCTACACCCTCGACCTCGAAACCCCGCGCGTCACCGCGGGCAAGCGGGCCGGCCTGCGCTTCACCGTCCGGGACGCCGACGGCCGCGCGGTCACCGCCTACCAGCGCGAGCACGACAAGGAACTGCACCTCATCGTGGCCTCACGTGACCTGGTCACCTACCGCCATCTGCACCCCACCCGCGCCGCCGACGGCACCTGGAGCACCCCCGTGGACCTGCCCCGTGCGGGCGGCTACCGCGTCTTCGCCGACTTCACCCCGGACAAGAAGGCCGCCGAGAACCTCACCCTCGGCGCGGACCTCGCAGCCTCCGGTCCGTACCAGGCCCGGCAGCTGCCGAAGGAGAGCGCCACGGCCCGGGCCGACGGCTACGAGGTGCGGCTGACCGGCGCCCTGCGCCCGGGCAAGGCGAGCGAACTGAAGCTGAAGGTCGCCCGCGACGGCAAGCCCGTCACCGACCTCCAGCCCTACCTCGGCGCGTACGGCCACCTGGTCGCCCTGCGCTCCGGCGACCTCGCCTACCTGCACGTCCACCCGAACGGCGAACCCGGCGACGGCACGACCAGGCCCGGCCCGGACATCTCGTTCACGGCCACGGCACCCAGCTCAGGCTCCTACCGCCTGTTCCTCGACTTCAAGCACGAGGGCACGGTCCACACGGCCGCGTTCACGGTTCGCGCCGGGGGAGCGGCGCCCGGGTCCGGTACCCCCGAGGGGCATGCGGACGACAGTCACGGGCACTGAGCGTCAGCCGAGCGCCCGGTCCAGATTGAAGGCCGCGCTGATCAGCGCGAGGTGCGTGAACGCCTGCGGGAAGTTGCCCTGCTGCTCCCCGGTGTGGCTGATCTCCTCTGCGTACAGCCCGAGATGGTTGGCGTAGGTCAGCATCTTCTCGAAGGCCAGGCGCGCCTCGTCGATCCGGCCGGCGTGCACCATCGCCTCGACGTACCAGAAGGAGCAGATGGAGAACGTGCCCTCGTCGCCGCGCAGTCCGTCGGGGCTGGAGCGGGGGTCGTAGCGGTAGACCAGCGAGTCGGACACCAGCTCCTCGGTGAGCACGTCCAGCGTCGACAGCCACTTCGGATCGGTGGGAGCGATGAACTTCGTCAGCGGCATCATCAGCACGGCCGCGTCCAGCACGTCACCGTCCTCGTGCTGGACGAACGCCCCGCGCTCCTCGCACCAGCCCCGGCTCATGATCCGCCGGTAGATCCTGTCGCGGCACTCCCGCCAGCGCGGCAGGTCGGCCGGCAGGCCGCGCCGGTTGGCCATCCGGATGGCCCGCTCGATCGCCACCCAGCACATCAGCCGCGAGTACAGGAAGTTCCTGCGCCCGCCCCGTGTCTCCCAGATCCCCTCGTCGGGCTGGTCCCAGTGCGCGCACACCCAGTCCACCAGCGCGCACACGTTGTCCCAGTGGCCGCTGGAGATGGGCTTGGCCCACTTGTCGTAGAGGTAGATGGAGTCGATCAGCGCGCCGTAGATGTCCAGCTGGAGCTGGTCGGCCGCCGCGTTGCCGACCCGTACCGGCGCGGAGCCGTGGTGGCCCTCCAGGTGATCCAGGGTGCGCTCGGGCAGCTCGGTGCGCCCGTCGATGCCGTACATGATCTGCAACGGTCCGGAGGTCTTGCCGTCACCCGGGCTGATGTGCCGGGTCACGAACTCCATGAACGCCTCGGCCTCCCCGGTGAAGCCCAGCCGCAGCAGCGCGTACACACAGAAGGCCGCGTCACGCACCCACACGTACCGGTAGTCCCAGTTGCGCTCCCCGCCCAGTTCCTCGGGCAGGCTCGTCGTCGGCGCGGCCACGATCGCCCCGGTCGGCGCGTACGTGAGCAGCTTCAGCGTCAGGGCCGAGCGGTGCACCATCTCCCGCCAGCGGCCCTTGTACCGGGACGCCGACAGCCAGCGCCGCCAGTACGCCACCGTCGCCGCGAACTGCTCCTCCGCCTCCGTGCGGGCGCAGCGCCGGGGCGTCACATCGCCGCCGACCTTGTCCAGCGCGAAGACGGCCGAGTCGCCCTCGGAGAGCTTGAAGTCGCCGCACACGTCCGGCCCGTCCACCTCCAGAGGCACGGTCGCCGTCAGCGCGAGCGTCAGGCTCTCGGTCTCGAACTTGGCGGTGTCACCGGTCAGCCGGACGGTGTGCGGCAGGGAGCCGTAGTCGAACCGGGGCGCCACCCGCGTTCGGAACGGGATCGAGCCGCGCACGCACACCACCCGCCGGATCAGCCGGTGCCGCTCCGCCTCGGCCGGCCCGCCGCCGACCGGCATGAAGTCCTGCACCTCGCCCACCCCGTCCTCGGTGAAGAACCGGGTGATCAGGACGTTGGTGTCGGGGAAGTAGAACTGCTTGGTCCGGGCCGGCACGGTCGCCGCCAGTTCGAAGCAGCCACCGCGCTCCGCGTCCAGGATCGAGGCGAACACGCTCGGCGCGTCGAAGGCCGGGCAGCAGTACCAGTCGATCGTGCCGTCGGTCCCCACCAGCGCCACGCTGCGCAGATCGCCGATCAGCCCGTGCTCGGCGATCGGAACGTACCGCCGCCCGCCCTGGTTTCGTGCCGCTCCGCCCATGACAGCCTCCCTGCCCGGTAGGCGCCTCAGCCCAAGCCTAGAGCCGCCGCCGGCGGACCGCCGCCATCAGACCGTGACGACCCGCAGCCCGGCCTCCTCGAAGCGCCGCACCGCCTCCGCGTCGGCCGCCGTGTCCGTGACCAGCGTGTCCACCGCCTCGGCCGCACAGATCCGGGCGAACGCCCGCTGCCCCAGCTTGCTGGAGTCGGCGGCGACCACCACCCGCTCCGCCCGCTCGCACAGCAGCCGGTTGACCGCCGCCTCCGCCTCGTCGTGCGCCGCGGCGCCGTGCGTCACGTCGAAGGCGACGACACCGAGCACCGCCACGTCGACGGTGATCTGCCCCAGCACCCCGTCCGCGAGCGGCCCGACCAGCTCGTACGACTGGGCCCGCGCGACCCCTCCGGTCAGCACGATCTTGAACTGGGGCCGCACCGCCAGCTCGTTCGCGATGTTCAGCGCGTTCGTCACCACGGTCAGCGCGGGCGCCCCCGACACCAGGTCCCCGCGCACGGCCAGCGCCCGCGCCACCTCGGTCGTGGTGGTCCCCCCGGTCAGGCCGACCGCCTCGCCCGGCGCCACCAGGTCCGCCACCGCCTTGGCGATGCGCTGCTTCTCGGAGGCGTGGCGGGCCGTCTTGTAGCGCAGCGGCAACTCGTAGGACACGCCGTGCACGACCGCACCGCCCCGGGTGCGCACCAGCATCTGCTGCTCGGCGAGCCCGTCGAAGTCACGGCGGATCGTCGCCGCCGACACCCCGAGCTCGGCCGCCGCGTCCTCGACGTCCAGCCGGCCGCGCTCCACGAGCAGTTCCAGCAGCGCCTTCCAGCGGGCGTCGCGCGACATCCGCACCTCCACGTCTCGATCTCCGGGCGACCCTAGCGCACCCGAAGCGGCCGAATGCTTGATGATGCTCGAAAACTGGCGCTATCTTGCAGGAACAATCAGAGCGGAGGGTGCGGGATGACGCATGTCGAGGACGAGCTGACCAGCCAGCCCGAGTGCTGGGCACGCGCCGCGTCGCAGGCGGCCCACCACGCGAAGGCGCTGCCCGCCCCGGGAGAGCGGGTCGCGATCGTCGGCTGCGGCACCTCGTACTTCATGGCGCGGGCCGCCGCGGCCCTGCGCGAAGGCGCGGGCCAGGGCGAGACCGACGCCTTCGCCGCCTCGGAGTTCCCCCACGGCCGCCGCTACGACCGGGTCGTCGCCCTCACCCGCTCCGGCACCACGACCGAAGTCCTGGACCTGCTGGGCCGGTTGAAGGGCACCACCCGCACCACCGCGATCACCGCCGACCCCGACACGCCCGTGCGCACGGCCGCCGGGGAACTCGCCGTCCTGGACTTCGCGGACGAACGCTCCGTCGTCCAGACCCGGTTCGCGACCACGGCCCTCACCCTGCTCCGCGCCCACCTCGGCCTCCACCCCGAAGCGGCCGTCGCCGACGCGCGCACCGCCCTGACGGAGCCGCTGCCCGAAGGTCTGGTGGAGTGCGGGCAGTTCACCTTCCTCGGGCGCGGCTGGACGGTCGGCCTGGCCGACGAGGCCGGACTGAAGATGCGCGAGGCCGCGCTGGCCTGGGCGGAGGCCTACCCGGCGATGGAGTACCGGCACGGCCCCATCAGCGTCAGCACCCGGGGCACGGCGACCTGGATGCTGGGCGACGCACCGGACGGACTCGCCGAACAGGTGCGTGACACAGGCGCGTTGTGGATCGCCGGGCGCCTCGACCCGCTCGCCGAACTCGTCCGCGTCCAGCGGCTCGCGGTCGCCGTCGCCGCGTCCCGCGGGCTGGACCCCGACAGCCCACGCCACCTCACACGCTCGGTGATCCTCGCGCCCTGACCCAGGGGCTCGTCCCGATTCCCCTCGCCGTCGCGGGGCGTGGCACGCACACCGGCCGCGTCGTCGTCCGTCGCCGGCTCCGGCAGCGCTCGCACGGGAGGGGCCCCATCGCGTCGACTCCTCCTCCGCCCGGCAACCGCACGCACCCCGCCCCGCCCGGGCCGGCCGAGAGGCGCAGTCCCTCTCCCAGCCGGCCTGATCCGAACGACAGGCCCCAGGAGACCCCGTGCCCCTGACCACCACCGGCGACCTCGTCACCGGCGCCGCCACGGCCGGCTCGGCCGTCGCCTCCTTCAACGTCATCACCCTGGAGCACGTCGAGGCCGTCGTCGCGGGCGCCGAGTCCGTGCGCGCCCCCGTCGTCCTCCAGGTCAGCGAGAACGCGGTGAAGTTCCGCGGCGGACAGCTGCTCCCGCTCGCCCGCGCGGCCGTCACCGTGGCCGAACGTGCCGCCGTACCGGTCGCGTTGCACCTCGACCACGTGCAGAGCGACGCCCTGCTGCACCAGGCCGCGGACGCCGGCTTCAGCTCCGTGATGTACGACGCGGCCCGCCTGCCCTACGCCGAGAACCTCACCGCGACCCGGGCGGCGGTCGACTGGGCGCATGCAAGAGGGCTGTGGATCGAGGCCGAACTGGGCCAGATCGGCGGCAAGAACGGCAGGCCCCCGCTGGACGCGCACGCCCCCGGCGCCCGAACCGACCCCGACGAGGCGCGGGCCTTCGTCGCCGACTCGGGCGTGGACGCCCTGGCCGTCGCCATCGGCACCTCGCACGCCATGACCACCCGCACGGCGGCCCTCGACCACGCCCTGCTCAAACGCCTGTCGGCCGCACTGGACGTCCCGCTCGTCCTGCACGGCTCCTCCGGAGTCCCGGACGACGAACTCAGGGCGGCCGTCGCCGGGGGCATCACCAAGGTCAACATCGGCACGGCCCTGAACATCGCGCTGACCGGAGCCATCCGGGACTTCCTCACCGACCGCCCCGAGGCGGTCGACCCGCGCAGCTACCTGACCCTCGCCCGGGAGGCGATGACACGGACGGTCGCCAGGACCCTCCAGACCCTGGGCTCCGCTACCGCTTGACGGCCCTCAGCACCACGAACTTCGGATCGCTCGCGACGAGCCGGCTGTTGCCGAACAGCTTCCGCAGCTTGACGTGGTAGCCCAGGTGCCGGTTGCCGACCACCCACAGCTCCCCGCCCGGCCGCAGCGTACGCCGCGCCCCGGTGAACATCCGCCAGGCCGTGGCGTCCGTCGTCGCCTGGTGGGAGTGGAACGGCGGGTTGCTGAGGACCAGATCGACACTGCCGGACGGCACGCCCGCCAGTCCGTCCCCGACCCGGAACTCGGCGTGCCCGGGCGCGCCGTTGGCCTTGTGCGTCGCCTCCGCCGAGGCCACGGCCTGGAAGGACTCGTCCACGAACAGCACCTCGGCGTCCGGGTCGGCCAGTGCCACCGACGTCCCCACCACACCGTTGCCGCACCCCAGGTCCACCACCCGGCCGCCCCCTGCCGGCGGCAGATGCCCGAGGAAGAACCGCGTCCCGATGTCGAGCCGGTCGGCGCAGAAGACCCCCGCGTGGTTGACGACGGTGCCTCCCGCGGCGGGGCCGATGCCGTCCGGCAGCGTGTAGACGTACGGCCACGGGTTGGCGGGCCGCTCCAGCGCCGGATCCGGCGTGCAGAAGATCAGCCGGGCCTTCTTCTCGGCGAGCGAGGTGCGGGTCGGGCCGAGGATCCGCTCGAACAACCCCAGTGTCGAGGTGTGGATCTCCTTCACCATGCCCGCCCCCACGACGACCGTCCCCGCGTGCACGGCCGGCGCCAGCCGCAGCAACTGGTCCTCCAGCAGCGCCAGGCTCTTCGGCACCCGCACCAGCAGCACGTCGACCCGCTCCGGCGGCGGATCCTGCGTGGTCAGCAGCCGCACCGCATCCGGGTCGGCACCGGCCCGCGCGAGGTTGGCGCGGGTCGCCTCCCGCGCGAGGAAGGAGTCGGTGATCTGCACCGGCCGGTGCGCCGCGAGCGCCGTGACCAGCGCGCCCCAGCGGTCCCCGACGACCACGACCGTGCCGTCCAGCGGCACCCGTTCCGCGGCCAGATGCCTCAGCAGGTACTCGTCCGAGGCGTCCCAGGCGCGCAGCCGGTCGCGCGGGTCCTCGGGGAAACGGGTCAGCGCCGGTTCGCCCCACGGCGTCGTCATACGGTCGTTCATGGTGCGACCAGGCTAGCCGAGCCGCAGCTCAGGACAGGTCGGGCACCATGGAGGGCATGGACGCCGAGCTGTTTGCCAGAGACCGTACGGAGGTGGCACCCGGCGCCGTGCACCTGCCGGACTGGCTGGA
The DNA here is from genome assembly GCF_014202475.1 of Streptomyces paradoxus. Lineage (GTDB taxonomy): Bacteria > Actinomycetota > Actinomycetes > Streptomycetales > Streptomycetaceae > Streptomyces > Streptomyces paradoxus. The sequence goes on along the minus strand of NZ_JACHGV010000019.1, from coordinate 67,584 downwards.
CGCGGAGCGGCAGCGCGCACTGCTCGACGCCTGCCGCGACTGGGCCCGGCCACCCGCCGGGCTGCGCACCGTCCGCACCCCCGGCGGCGGCACCATGACCGCCCGGCAGGTGTGCCTGGGCCGGCACTGGTACCCGTACGGCTACGCCCGCACGGTCGTCGACGGGGACGGCTCCCCGGTGAAGCCGTTCCCGCACTGGCTGGGGGAGCTGGGCCGTCGGGCGGTCCGGGACACCCTCGGGGGACCGGCACCGGCCTACGACATCGCTCTGATCAACTTCTACAGCGCCGACGCCCGCATGGGCATGCACCGCGACAGCGACGAGAAATCGGACGCGCCGGTGGTTTCGCTGAGCCTCGGCGACACCTGCGTCTTCCGTTTCGGCAACTCCGAGACCCGCGCCCGTCCCTACACCGACGTCGAGCTGCGCAGCGGCGACCTCTTCGTCTTCGGCGGCCCGTCCCGCCTCGCCTACCACGGGGTCCCCCGGGTCCACCCGGGCACGGCACCGCCCGGCCTGGGGCTGACGGGCCGCCTCAACATCACGCTGCGGGTCAGCGGCCTGTAGGCCGGACACTCCGGCGGATCATGGGAGACTCGCCCTCATGAGCGGGAAGGCGGACCCCCGGCAGGCGGGGGACGGGAGCACCTCGAGGACGCGGCTGGACCGGGGGCGCGCGGCGCTCGGACCGGCCCTGGAGCTCGTCCACACCGGTCGCGCGCCGACCCGGGCCGTGCTCACCGCCGAGCTCGGGGTGACGCGGGCGACGGCCGGCGCGGTCGCCGCCGAGCTGGAGGCACTCGGGCTGATCCGGGTCGACGCCCGGCCCGGCGCTGCGGCCGGATCGCAGGGCAGGCCCTCCCACAGGCTGGCCGTCGCCGACGACGGGCCCGTCGCGCTCGCCGCGCAGGTGCACGCCGACGGCTTCCGGGCGGCGCTGGTCGGGCTGGGCGGCCGGATCGTCGCCACCGCGCCCGGCTGCGAGGTCGTCGACGCCGACCCGGCCAAGGTGCTCGCCTCCGTCGTCACGGCCGGCGCCGAGCTGTTGCGCGAGACCGGGCTCCGGTGCGTGGGCGCGGGTCTCGCCGTACCCTCCGCCGTCGCCGAACCCGAGGGTCTGGCACTGAACCCGCTCCACCTGGCCTGGCCCGCGGGCGCGCCCGTGCGGGACATCTTCGCCGAGCAGGTGCGCGCGGCCGGTATCGACGGGCCCGCCTTCGCCGCGAACGACGTCAACCTCGCCGCGCTCGCCGAGCACCGGCACGGCGCCGGCCGCGGCGCCCGCGACCTGCTGTGCGTGGCCACCGGCCACCGCGGTGTCGGCGGCGCGCTCGTCCTCGACGGCCGCCTCCACCGGGGCAGTTCGGGCCTCGCGCTGGAGGTCGGGCACCTCACCGTGCACCCCGAGGGCCGCCCCTGCCACTGCGGCAGCCGCGGCTGCCTCGACGTGGAGACCGACCCGCTGGCCTTCCTCACCGAGGCCGGACGCGAACCGGGCCCCGAGGTGTCCCTGCTCCAGCAGTCCATCGACCTGGTCCGCCACCACTACGACGACCCGGGCGTCCGAGCCGCCGCCGAGGTCCTCATCGACCGCCTCGGCCTCGGCCTCGCCGGCCTGGTCAACATCCTCAACCCGGACCGCATCATCCTCGGCGGCCTGCACCGCACCCTCCTCGACGCCGATCCCGGCCGCCTGCGCGCGGTCGTGGCCGACCGCAGTCTGTGGGGCCAGAGCGGCGGCGTCCCCATCCTGCCCTGCACCCTCGACCACAACAGCCTGGTCGGTGCGGCGGAACTGGCCTGGCAGCCGGTCCTGGACGACCCGCTGGGAGCACTGTCCCCGCGCGGGTGACCGGGCCTCGGACGTGCTCCCGCGGGAGTGCCCTCACCGGTATCAGGCTTGAGCGCGCCGCTTCCGGGCAGGCGCGCCGCTGAGCGGGCAGGCTGGGGCGCGGGCAGTCCGCCCGCGACCGCACCACCGAGGAAGTTGACGCAATGACCCACCAGCTCACCGTGAGCGTCCTGGGCACCGGCATCATGGGTGCCGCGATGGCCCGCAACCTCGCCCGGGCCGGTCACACGGTCCACGCCTGGAACCGCACCCGGGCCAAGGCCGAGCCGCTGGCCGCCGAGGGCGTGCGGATCGCCGACAGCCCCGCGCAGGCGGTGCGGGACGCCGACGTCGTCCTGACCATGCTCTACGACGGCCCCGCCGCCCTGGACACGATGCGCCAGGCCGCCCCCGCGCTGCGCCCCGACACCGCCTGGGTGCAGTCCACCACCGCGGGCCTCGACGGCGTCGCCGAGCTGGCCGCCTTCGCCCGCGAGCACGGCCTCCTCTTCTACGACGCCCCCGTCCTGGGCACCCGCCAGCCCGCCGAGGCCGGGAAACTGACCGTGCTCGCGGCCGGCCCCACCGAGGGGCGCGAGAAGGTGACGCCGGTCTTCGAGGCGGTCGGCGCCCGTACGGTCTGGTCCGGCGCGGACGGAGCGGAGGGCGGGGCCACCCGCCTCAAGCTCGTCGCCAACAGCTGGGTCCTCGCCGTCACGGCCGCCGCCGGCGAGGCCCTCGCCCTGTCCAAGGCCCTCGGCGTCGACCCGCACGGCTTCTTCGACCTCGTCGCCGGCGGCCCGCTCGACATGGGCTATCTGCGCGCCAAGTCGGATCTCGTTCTCGAAGGCAGGCTCACACCGCCCCAGTTCGCGGTGAGCACCGCCGCCAAGGACGCCCGGCTGATCGTCCAGGCCGGCGCGGGCCACGGCGTCCGGCTGGATGTCGCCGAAGCGGCCGCCGCCCGCATGGAGCGTGCCGCCGCGCAGGGCCACGCCGACGAGGACATGGCCGCCGCCTACTTCGCCAGCTTCGACGAGAAGACCCGGTCCTAGGAGGTTCCCCCTCATGTCCAAGCCGCCGCTGCCGCCCGAGGCCGATGCCCTGCTGAGCCGGCCCAACCCGTGCGTCATGGCCACGCTGCGCTCCGACGGCACACCGGTGTCCACCGCGACCTGGTACGCCTGGAAGGACGGCCGGGTGCTGATCAACCTCGACGAGGGCCGGGTACGTCTGAAGCACCTGCGCCGCGACCCCCGGGTCACGCTCACCGTCCTCGCCGGCGACGACTGGTACACCCACGTCACCCTCATCGGCCGCGTCACCGAGATGTACGCCGACGAGGACCTCGCCGACATCGACCTCCTCGCCCGGCACTACACCGGCAAGCCGTACCCCGACCGCGTCCGCCCCCGGGTGAGCGCCTGGATCGAGGTCGACCGCTGGCACGGCTGGGGCTCGATGAAGGACAGCGACCAGGCCGGCGGCTGAGGGCGGCGACCGGGCGGGTCAGGGCCACTCGGCCCCGAAGGCCCGGCCCGGATTCTCCGTGAGGACGCGCCGCACCAACTCCTCGCCCACGGCGTGCACGAGCCGGGACCGTACCCGGCGCAGCAGGTACGGCATCCCGGGGCCGCCGCTGACGGAGCGGGCCGCGGCCGTCGTGGTGTCCGCGCCCAGCAGCACCCGGTCGCCGAACCCGGCGTCGGCGAGGGCCCGTACGGCGTCCGGCATCCGCCAGTCCGTGGCGTGGTGGGCGAGTGACGGCCCGTCGAAGGCCAGGTAGCAGCCGGACCGCGCCGCCTGCCGGTGCACCACGAGGTCGGGGGAGCGGTTGAGGTGCCCGAGCACCACGCGGTGCGGCGGCACCCCCAACTCCCCGCACAGCAGGTCCACTACGTCCAGCGCCCCGGTTCCCATCTCCAGGTGCACGGCGATCGCCGCGCCGGTGGCGTGCTGCGCCTCGGCCGCCGCCGCCATGGTCCAGCGGGCGTGCGCGTCCAGGGCGTGGAAGCCGCCCGCGACCTTGACGAGCCCCGCCCGCACCCCCGACGTCCCGATGCCCTCGGTGAGTTCGGAGACGAAGACCTCGGCGAGCCGGCTCCGCAGCCCGGCGAGCGTGTCCTCGTCGTAGTGCACGGCCTGGTGCAGGCCGGTCGCGGCCACCACGTGCACACCCGTCTCCCGGGACAGCGGCGGCAGATCGGCGGCCCGCCGCCCGAGCCCGTACGGCGTCCACTGCACGACGGCCCCACCGCCCTGCTCCCGGAACGCGACCAGCTCCGCGCGCGCCGCCGCCACGCTGCGCAGCTCCTGCCCGGGCAGCCGGGGACTGCCGAAGAACAGATGGTCGTGGGCGTCGCACACTCCCAGGTCCCCGGGGGCCACGTCCCCCAGCACCGTGCGGACCGCGCTCACCACCGGCGTTCCCGGGACAGCCGGTCCCGGCCCGGCGCGGACAGGTGCAGCACCTCGAACACCTCGCCGTCGGCCTTGGGCGTGTCGTGCTCCCAGAGGGAGAAACGCACCAGCTCCCAGCGGCTGGTGTCGACGGCCGCGGCGGCGAGCAGGGCCCCGTCCTGTGCGGCCAGCCGCCGGGTCCCGTCCACCACGTCCGCCACGGCATCGGCCAACGTCCCGCCGTCCGGCACCGGTTGGCGGCGGCGCACCGCGAACCGCGCATGAGAGGCGCCCCCTTCCTCGTACGCGAGCCCCGTCCACTGCCGCACCGACGGCCGCCCGAAGTCGTCACAGACCCCCTGGAACCCGCCGCCCCACAGGAAGGCGTTCATGCCGTCCACGGTGTTCCAGAGGTAGAAGGGCGCGTACTGGCTGACCGGCGAGCCGCGCAGGCCGCGCTCGCGTATCAGGTAGGCCTTGAGGCCGAGCCCGTCCCAGTCGTCGAGCAGGTGCCCCCGGCGGGCGACACGGTCGCGGATGACGCCCATGTCGTAGCCGGCCGGCAGGGTGAGCTCGTACTGCATGGCGTACAAGGAAGTCTCCTCAGGAAGTCCGGGGCGCCAGCAGGGAGAGCAGTCCCCGGACGCCCGCGTCGAACGCGGCGGGGGAGCCGGAGGCGCGGGCGAGGACGTAACCGCCCTGGACGGTCGCGACGACCGCCGCCGCGATCTCGCCGCCGTCGAGTCCGGGCGCGAACTGGCCCTGCGCCTTGCCTTCCTCGACGATCCCGGCGATCCGGCCGCGCAGCCAGTCGAGCGTCTCCTCGACCGGCGCGCGCAGTTCGGCGCTCGCGATCACGTCCGGATCCATCGTCAGCCGGCCGACCGGGCAGCCCCGCAGCACGTCCCGCTCGCGCCGCAGATAGGCCTCGATGCGCTCGTACGGCGTGCCCGGGCCGTCGAGTACTCCCGCCGCGACGGCGCGCATCTCCTCGGCGGTCCGCCGGATCGCGGCCAGCGCGAGATCGGGCTTGCCCCTGAAATGGTGGTACATGCTGCCCTGCCCGGCGTCCGCGCGTTCCAGGATGGCCTTCGGGCTGGTGCCCACGTAGCCACGCTCCCACAGCAGTTCGCGGGTGGACTCGATCAGCCGTTCCGGGGTGCTCATGCCCGCACTGTACATACCAGTAGTTACAGAAGTCGAGACGGCGCGGAGCGATGGAGGCCCGCCCGCCTGCTCCCTACGGGGTACCGGCGGTGCCGCCGGCCGTACGACGACCCGGGGCCCCTGCCGGAGGACTCTCGAAGGCGACACGAACCATCGAGCGATCGAGGAGCAGGACGACATGCAGACCCTGGCGAACTTCGGCGACGGCGGCGGGCCCGGCCCGTGGATCCTGCTCTTCCCGGTGATCTGGGCGCTGGTGATCGGCGCAGGCGTCGTGCTGCTGCGCCGCACCGTGTGGCGTGGCCGCCGCGGCGGTCCCTGGCGGCAGTCCGCCGTCAGGGACGACTCGCCCATCGCCGTACTCGGCCACCGCTTCGCTTCCGGCGAGATCGACGAGGACGAGTACTGGCGCCGACTGTCCGTACTGAACGAGGAGTTCGGCCGCAAGGGAGGTGTGGCGTGAGGACGACCGCCGCGACTCACGACCCTGGCCGTCGTGGCCCTCGGGTGAGTCGCGGCCGGCGCCCTCGCGGTGCCGTCTCCGGCCCGGCGCGCGCCGCGCCCGAGCGTGCCGCGGGCGAGCGCCAGGGGGTGACGTGCGCCCCCGGAGCACAGCCGGCGGCGTACACCCCCGAGGCCTCCGAGGGGACGGTGGTCACCGCCCGGTCAACCGGCAACGGCGGACCGGGCGGGAGCATGGCCGGGCCGGAGCCCTTCGGTGGAGACCCCGACCTCGGCGAACCGGCGCGCGGGCTTCTCCAGGACCGTGCGCCGCGCGTGGATCGACGGCGCCGTCACCGCGGGGGTGGACGTCGGCAGGGTGAACCACACGACCTTGCCGGACTCGCCGTCCGGCCGGACGCCCCAGCTCTCGCTCATGGCGGCCACCATCGCGAGCCCGCGCCCGCAGGTCGCCAGCGGTTCGGCGTCGTCGACCACGGGCATCCGCGGGTCGCCGTCGCGCACCGAGACCGTGAGGCGGTCGAGCAGCAGCTCTATCTCCACGGTGCACGTCTTGTCGGGCTGGGCGTGCCGGTGGACGTTGGACAACAGCTCCGTCACGCCGAGCGAGGCCCGGTCGATCAGGGGATCCAGATGCCAGTAGCGCAATTGCGCAGATACGATTCTGCGGACCTGGCCGATCCGCGACGGCAGGGCTTGGAGCTCCACCGTGCAGTGCCTGCTTGGGTAGCTGATCACGGCTGCGACTCCCCGACGTGAGGTCCGGAAGAACACGGAGTTCGGATCCAGCAGGGCGCCTGCGTGACACTGCCGCCTGCTGTCGTGGCCGGCGGGCTGGTTCGCAGCGTTATCGCCGGTAAACCCAGAGTGACGTGAGACAAGAGTGGCGCAGGGGTTGAAGTACCGCAACTCGCGGACATCTCAGTCGCCACGCCCCGCTGCCCTGCGCACGGCTTCGATGAAGCGCCGCGCTGCCGGCGGGCCCGGCTCTCCCGGTGCGGGGTCGTGGTCGCCCAGGGTGAGCAGGTACCGCTGGCCGTTGAGGTCCGCCGTGGCCCGGTCATCGGGGCCGAACCAGGGCTTGGAAGCGCGCACGGCCTGCACCGGCGCACTGTCGATCTCACTGCCGTAGCTGGTCAGCAGTTCGAGCCGGCCGTCGCTGATCCGGACCTGCCCGGCCCGGGTGAGGGAACGCAGCCGCTTTCCGATCCGCACGCCCGTGGCCCTGAACTCCGGCTCTCCCATGCCACCCGCCCCCTAGTGCGCTCGGTGTACCGGCCCGTTCCGGGCGATGCCCGGTACGGGCTCGTGTCGTGCTCCAGTGTGCCCCGTACGGACGAAAGGTCCCCTCCGGGGAGGTGCCCGCCCGGTCCGGGCCCCGGCCCGGCCGTGCGGTGTGGCCCGCCGGCCGTCGCCCCGAGGGGGGTGGCGCCCGTGCCCGAAACCGGCTCCGGAATGCGTTCGAACCCTGCTCTCACCCCGTCCGGGGCCTTGGTCCCGCCGAGCAGTCTGCCCCCGCCCGGCGTCGAGCACCAGTGCCCGCGACACCCCTTCCGGGGGGCGCCCGCAGCACGCTCGCCCATGCGCCCCCTGGACCGCGCGCCCCCTTGCACCGGCCCCTGCCCCTGGGGGCGCTTTGGGGGGCTCAAAGATGCGTTTATGCAGGTGAGAAGCGTGCGCAAGGTGCTTATGATCGGAGTGCCGGCCGTGCGCCCCCCTTGCCGGCGCGCAGCGTTAGGAGCCCCCCGTGAGTACCCCCCAGCAGACCCGGACCGGCGTGACCCTCGATGTCGACCAGAGCGACGCCTCCTACCGGGCGTGGCTCAAAGAGGCCGTCCGCAGAGTCCAGGCGGACGCCAACCGATCGGCCGACACGCACCTGCTGCAGTTCCCCCTGCCGCAGCGGTGGGGCATCGACCTGTATCTGAAGGACGAGTCGACCCACCCGACCGGCAGCCTCAAGCACCGGCTCGCCCGCTCCCTCTTCCTGTACGGCCTGTGCAACGGCTGGATCCGGCCGGACCGACCCGTCATCGAGGCCTCCAGCGGCTCTACGGCCGTCTCCGAGGCGTACTTCGCGAAGCTGATCGGCGTGCCCTTCATCGCCGTCATGCCGCGCACGACGAGCGCCGAGAAGATCCGCCTCATCGAATTCCACTCCGGCCGATGTCACTTCGTGGACGACCCCCGCACGATGTACGAGGAGTCCGCCCGCCTCGCGGCCGAGACCGGCGGCCACTACATGGACCAGTTCACCTACGCCGAACGCGCCACGGACTGGCGCGGAAACAACAACATCGCCGAGTCCATCTTCCGCCAGCTGCGCCTGGAGCGGTTCCCCGAGCCGACGTGGATCGTCGCCACGGCGGGCACCGGCGGCACCTCCGCGACCCTCGCGCGCTACGTCCACTACATGCAGTACGACACCCGCGTCTGCGTGGCCGACCCCGAGAACTCGTGCTTCTTCGAGGGCTGGACCACCGGTGATCCGGACGTCACCTGCGACTGCGGCTCCCGTATCGAGGGCATCGGCCGGCCCCGTATGGAACCGAGCTTCGTGCCCGGCGCGATCGACCGGATGATGAAGGTGCCCGACGCGGCCAGTGTCGCCGCCGTACGCGCCCTGGAACGCGCCATCGGCCGCAAGGCCGGCGGCTCCACCGGCACGGGCCTGTGGAGCGCGCTGAAGATCGTCGCGGAGATGGTCTCCGAGGGCCGGCAGGGCAGCGTCGTGACCCTGCTGTGCGACCCGGGGGACCGGTATCTCGACAAGTACTACTCGGACGCCTGGCTGGCCGCCCAGGGGCTGGACATCCAGCCGTACACGGCCGCGATCGACTCGCTGCTGGAGACGGGCGTCTGGCCGGACTGATTGCGGGCCGTCAGGGGTTCAGCCGCCGGTCCAGCGCCCGCAAGGCGTCCCGGAAAGCGCGCGCCTGACCTCCGCGCGCCGCCTTCGCGGCCAGCCGGTACGCGGCCGTCCCGTCCGTGGCGAAGGTCCACCGCACGCGGGTGCCACCGCGGGCCGGCGTGAGCCGCCACTCCTCGGCTATCGCCCGCACGCCCGGCAGATTGGTGACGTCCACGCGGTAGGCGTACACCTCCGGTGCCTTCGCGGCGATGACCGTCTCGCGGAACCGGATGCCACCCGTGAGCGTGATGTCCCGCCCCGCGCCGGCGTCGACCGGGCGCGCGGCCGACACCTGCGCGAACCACTCGGCCCAGCCGGGCACGTCCTCCAGCGCGCGGTAGACCGCCTCCACCGGGGCGGCCATGTCCCGCTCGTGGACATGCCGGACGGGAGCCGTCGCGACGAAGTCGAGTTCCACCGGGCGCAGTCGACGAGGCATGGGCGGAGCCCTCCTGGACGGGAGCGGGCGATGACCGGATGCGCCACCCTAACTGAGCCACCGTCAGATGTCTTCGCCCTCCTCGGGCTCTCCGGCCACCACCAGCCGCCGCAGATGCTCCGCGACCACCCCGCGCGCGTCGTCCGGGAGGCCGGAGTCCGTCACGAGCGTGTCGATCCGCTCCAGCGAGGCGAACGAACTCAGCCCCACCTTGCCCCACTTGGTGTGGTCCGCGACCACGACCACGCGGCGGGCCGACTGCACGAGCCGCCGGTTCGTCTCGGCCTCCGCGAGGTTCGGCGTCGACAGACCGGCCTCGACCGATATGCCGTGCACCCCGAGGAACAGCAGGTCGAAGTGGAGCGCCGCGATCGCCTGGTCGGCCACCGGCCCCACCAGCGAGTCGGAGGGTGTGCGCACCCCGCCCGTCAGCACGACCGTGGCCGCGCCCTGCCGCGGGCCCGAGGTGCGCTGCGCCGCGTGGAACACATCGGCGACCCGCACCGAATTGGTGACCACCGTGAGGTCCGGGACGTCCAGCAGCTGGTGGGCCAGTGCGAAGGTCGTCGTACCGCCCGACAGGGCGATCGCCGCGCCCGGCGCGACCAGCTTGGCCGCGGCGCGCGCGATGTCCTCCTTGGCGGTCAGCTCCAGGCCCGACTTGGCCTCGAAGCCCGGTTCGTGCGTACTCGCCTCGACCACCGGGACCGCGCCGCCGTGCACCTTCTCCAGCACGCCCTGACGGGCGAGCGCGTCGAGGTCGCGGCGGACCGTCATGTCCGACACGCCGAGCTTGCGGGTCAGCTCGTTGACCCGGACACCGCCCCGGCGGCGAACCTCGTCGAGGATCAGGGATCGCCGCTGCTCCGCGAGGAGGTTCTGATTCTCGCTCACGTACGCTCCGGTCCTTTCGCCTCAATGCCGTCCGACACCCCCCACACCGGACCCGACCAGGACATTCTTCCGGCCCTCGGTGCGAGGACGCCCCATCCTCGCATGTCGCGGAGCGGAGAGCGCCACCACGCCCACTCGTCGCGCATATGCCACCGGTGGCTCAGCCGTCACAACGGTTCATCACGGATCGGGGAGATTCCGTGACAGGAGGTGTGCGGCGCCGCGGAAGTGGAGATCCTTGTGCCCGCACAGACAGAGCCGACGGCGTGTCACGGGGGAAGTGCGAATCAGTGGAACGTGCGCAGGAACATGCGTCGACCGGCGGGCCCGACGGTCCCGCCACGCGGCCCGGCGAGCCCGGGACCGCCCTGGAACTCCTGGTCCACGGCGTGGGCGGCACCACGCCGCAGGAGATGCTCAACGATCCGCGGACGGTGCGGATCACCGGCGACGACACGGCGGCCGTCTTCCGGCGCGCCGACGACGTCGACGCCGAGCACCACCCGGACGACCGCCGCCGTGAAGGGCCGGTGCCGGAGGCCTACGTCTGGTGCAACCTCACCTCCGGCAACGGCACCCGCGCCCTGTGGCTGTTGCTGCTGCCGTTCATGGTCGTCAACCTCGCCCACTGGATGCGCCCCTCCGCCCACGGCCGCCGCCGCACCGTACGCCTCTACGGCCTCTTGGTACGGCTCGCGGCGCTCACCCTGACGGTGCTGCTCGTCGCCGCCGCCTGCGAGGTCGCCCTCGACCTGGCGGCCTGGCAGTGCGCGGGCACCACAGCCTGCGCCGACCGCCACTCCTGGCTGGGCTTCCTCTCACCCAGCGTCTCGGACGGCGGCTGGTGGAGCGCACCCGGCCGCAGGCTCGCCCTCGCCGCCGTCGTGCCCACCGCCCTGACCGTCCTGCTCTGGTACCTGTCCCGGCGTACCTGGAGCGACTACGAGTCGCAGCAGCCCATCGAACGCGCCCCCGAGCCCGAAGGTGAGGGCGGCCCGACCGCGCTCGGCCGGCCCGGCTTCTGGTACGGGCGCCGGCTGGTGGCCCGGCTGCGCGCCGCGCACACGGCCGCCGGCCTGATCACGGTCGCCGCCGCGGTCGCGAGCGCCGCCGCCCGCCACGACCGGCGCCCCGGCGGCCCCGCCGTACTGGATGCCCTGGGCCTGATCCTGGAGGCGGCCCTCGCGGCCTGCGCGGCCGCCGTGGTGTGGGTGGTGTGCCGCCGCGGCCGCAGCGAGAGACGGCTGGACCGCACACTCGACGAGCGTTTCGTACGACGCCTGCCGCTCGTCGCGCTCGTCCTGCTCACCCTCTCCCTGTTGTACGCCGGCTGGGAGCGCCCGGGGTGGACGTCGGAAGGCCGGCTGCCGGGGGATGCGACCTTCGGCGGGATCGCCCTGGTCCAGGGCCTGCTCGTGATCGTCCTCGGCGTCGTCGCCCACGTCCTGCACCGCACCGACCCCGACCGGCGGGCGGTGCTGCGGGGCCTGGGCGGACCGGCCGTCGCGATGCTGGCCTGCGCGCTGGGCGGGGTGATGTCCGGCGGCGTGTCGCAGCGCGTGTCCGACTGGCTGGACGGCACCGGAGCGTCGATCGAGGGCCCGCCGGTGCTGCTGACCTGGCAGGCGTCCGTGATCCCCCCGCTGCTCGTCGTGCTGCTGGGGCTCCTCGGCTGGCTGGCCCATCGCGCCTGGCAGCTCGCCCGCGCCGAGCGCGCCGCCGTGGCACTCGACTACCCCGACGAGGCCCAGGACCCCGCCCGCACCCGCCGTATCGCCTACACCCGAGCGATGTCCTCGCTCACCGACCGGGGACCCCGCATCGTCGCCGTCACCTCCGGCATCACCCTGCTGCTCGGCGCCGGAGCCCTCGTGGGCGCCCTCGCTACCGACGAGACCCCCGGCGAGGCCGCGCAGGGCGCCTACCCCGTCGTCCACGGCGCCGCCGAGACCTCCCAGGCCCTCGGCTCCTGGCTGATCGGCCTCGGCTTCATCCTCTTCGTCACCTGGGGCCGGCGCGCGTACAAGGACGCCGCGGCCCGCCGCACCATCGGCATCCTGTGGGACGTCGGCACCTTCTGGCCACGCGCCTCCCACCCCTTTGCCCCGCCCTGCTACGCCGAGCGCGCGGTGCCCGACCTGACCTGGCGGATGGCCACCTGGACCCGCGCCACCGGCGGACGGCTGGTCATCTCCGGGCACTCGCAGGGCAGCGTCCTCGCCGCCGCCGCGGCCTGGCAACTCGCCCCGTCCGCCCGCAAACGCGTCGCGCTGCTGACCTACGGCTCCCCGCTGGAGCGCCTCTACGGCCGCTGGTTCCCGGCGCACTTCGGCCCCGCGGCGCTCACCTCCCTGCACCGGGACGTCGACTGCTGGCGCAACCTCTACCGGCTCACCGACCCCATCGGCGGCCCGATGCGCCTGCCCGGCGCCCAGGTCGACCACGCCCCCCTGATGGACCCCCTCGCCTACGGCCGCACCGATCTCCTGCCGCTGCCCGCGCCGATACTCGGCCACTCCGACTACCAGGCCGATCCGGTCTTCGCCGAGGAACGCCGCAAGCTGCTGGCGCGGCTGCGGCCGGAGGACCCGGCCGCCGGGGAGGTGCCTTCGCCACGCCACCAGCCCGAGCCGCCCGCCGCGTGAGGGGCCCTCAGAGCAGCCAGAGGACCTCAGAGCAACTCGGGCAGATCCTCGGCGTAGAGGAGGGTCAGGTCGTCCGTGCTCGGCTCCGGAAGCTGGGCGACCCGGCTGGCGTGCCGTTCGACCATGGCCTCGAACGTCTGCCGTGCGGTACGGCCGTTGCCGAACGCCGGGCCCTTCGGCAGCACCGTGAAGTACTTCCGCAGGGCCTCCGACGCGCCCGGCGCCAGCCGGTACTCGTGCTCCTCGGCCTGCTGCTCCACGATCCGCAGCAGGTCCTCGGGGCCGTAGTCGCTGAAGGTGATGGTCCGGGAGAAGCGGGACGCCACGCCCGGGTTGACCGACAGGAAGCGTTCCATCTCGGCCGTGTAGCCCGCGACGATCACCACGACCGCGTCCCGGTGGTCCTCCATCAGCTTCACCAGCGTGTCGATGGCCTCCTTGCCGAAGTCGCGGCCCGCGTCCTCCGGGGACAGCGCGTACGCCTCGTCGATGAACAGCACGCCACCGCGCGCCTTCTCGAAGGCCTCCTGTGTGCGGATCGCCGTCGAGCCGATGTGCTCGCCGACCAGGTCGACCCGGGACACCTCGACCAGGTGGCCCTTCTCCAGCACGCCGAGGGAGGCGAGGATCTCGCCGTAGAGCCGCGCGACCGTCGTCTTGCCGGTGCCGGGAGAGCCGGTGAAGACCAGGTGCCGCTTGACGGAGGCCGCCTTCAGACCGGCCTGCTGCCGGCGCCGGCCGACCTCGATCATGTCGGTGAGGGCGCGCACCTCGCGCTTGACGCTCTCCAGGCCCACCAGCGCGTCGAGTTCACCGAGGACGTCCTTGGAGGTGCGGGCCGGCTGCTCGGGCTCGGCGACCGGCGCCGGGGGCTCCGGTTCGGTGCGCTGTCCCGGGAGGGCGCCCAGCAGACCGGGGGAGTGGCTCACCGTCTGCACGGCCGTCGCCGGCGCCGTGGGCGCACGCAGCCCGGCGCTCTCGTCGCTCGTGCAGTCCTCGACGAGCGGGCCCGCCCCGGACGCGGCGTCCGCGCCGCTGTCCGCGAACTCGTAGCCCCCGCGCGCGCACCGCTCCGTGCGGCACTTCCGCAGCGTCGTACGGCTGCCGTCGATCACATGGAAGCCGTAGCCGCCACTGCCCGTCACCCGGCAGTTCTGGAAGCTGCCGCGGCCACCGGCCGAGACGTAGACGCCCGCCTCCGCAGGCGAGTCGATCGTGCAGCGCTCCACGGTCGGGTCGGCGCCCTTGGTGACGATCACGCCGGTCTGCGTGCCGTCCACCGTGCAGTTGCTGAGCGTGCCGCCGCTGCCGTGGTCGCGGAACCAGGCGCCCGTCGCCGCGTCCCGGATCCGGCAGTCGTCGAGCTGCGCGGTCGCGCCGTCGCTCACCGACACCGCCGTGTTGCGCACCTGCGACAGGTCGCTGTCGACGACGTCGGCGCGCGAGCCGCGGTCGAGGACGAACAGCGCGTCCGGCACGTCATGCACCCGGCAGGAGTCCAGGACGGCGGTGGCGCCGTCGCTGACCCACACCGCGGGGTAGTCGCCGGTGCTGTCGAAGATCTCGCACTGGTTGGCGTCCACCCGCGTGCCCGGGTCCCACACCGACAGGCCGTTGCGCCCGAACTGCCGCACCGTGGTGCGCGTCAGCGTGAGAACGGAACGGGAGCGCAGGTCGACCGCGTTCTCCGGGATGTCGTGGATGCGGCAGTCGGCGAGCGTCAGCACCGCGTCCGTGTCGAGCGTGACCCCGTCGGCCGTCGTGCGGTGCACATCGCAGTCGGTGAGGTGCGCAGTGGCCCGGCCGGTGATCTGCACACCGCTGCCCCGCACTTCGTAGATCTCGCAGCCCACCGCCTCCAGCGCCGAGTTCTCCCCGGTCGCCGACAGGCCCGAGCCCGAGGTGTGGTGGACCCGGCAGCGCTCCAGGCGGGGGTGGGCGCCGCCGCGCACCGCCACGCCCGCCTGGCCGGCCGCGACGACCTCGCACTCCTCGAACACCCCGCCCGCGCCGTCGAGTACGGCGATGCCGATGCCCGCCGGGTTGTCGACCGCACAGCGGCGGACCGTGGGCCGGGCGCTGCCGCGCACCTCGATCCCGGCCGCCGACCGCGTCACGACCCGCACGTCCCGCAGCTCCGGGGTGCCCTCCTCCACCAGCACGGCAGGGGCGGCGGCGTCCTGGCCCTCCACATGGAGGTCCTGCACCACCGCCGAGGCGCGCACGGTCAGCGGCACGCCGTCCACGGGCGCGATCCGCACGGAGCCGGGGGAGCCCTCGGGGCCGCGCAGGGTCACCGCGCGCTGCAGGACGAGGTTCTCCCGGTAGGTGCCGGGCGCGACGGTGAGGACGTCCCCGTCGGCCGCGGCCTCCAGGGCGGCGGCGAGCGATGCGTACTCACCCGTGCGGCGCCGCCACCGCGACGTGCCGGTGTGCGTCACCTGGACCGTGCCCTGTGCCATGGTGTAGCCGTGCCCCCACCTCGGTCGTACTGATGGCTCGTCCGCCCTCGGGGCGCGTCCCTGGGGCTCACTCGCGCGCGGGTTGTGCCGAACGGTTCGGCCGGACCACCGTAGCGTGCGCGCGGGTGGTGGGTTGACCAGAGCCGGAAGGCCGTCAGCTGCCGGCGCCCGTCCTGCCCCAG
Organism: Streptomyces paradoxus; assembly: GCF_014202475.1. GTDB lineage: Bacteria > Actinomycetota > Actinomycetes > Streptomycetales > Streptomycetaceae > Streptomyces > Streptomyces paradoxus. The sequence goes on along the minus strand of NZ_JACHGV010000019.1, from coordinate 52,190 downwards.
TCCGGGCCCGCCTTGTCCCATGCCTGGTCCCAACGGGCGTACCGGCGGCGGACCATGCGCCAGACGATCAGCCGTCTGCCGGCCTCGACGAGACCGCCCGTCGCCAGGGCGGCGCCGAAGCCGGCGAGGACCGCGTGCGTCGAGGCCGTCGCGGAGTCGAGCGGGCGGGCCACCATCCGGCCGTGCCGGTCGGTCCATATCCGGAACTCATCGCCCTGCTGCGGGTCCTTGAGGCCTGCCAGGACGGGGCCCTGGTGCGGGGTGCCGTCCGGTGCGGTCCAGTCGGCGAGGACGCGGGTGCGCAGATCCCTGCCCGACGACGTCTCCGGGTCGGCGTCCAGCGGGGAGCGGTCCAGCTTGCGGACCACGGTGGCCGTCACCAGATGCCGCGCCTCGTGCTGCGCCCGGACGGAGCGCTGCAGGGCGTCCTCGGCCGCACCCCCGACGAGTGAGCCGGCCACCGGGGCGGCCAGCAGGATCAGCAGCAGGGCGGCGAGCGCCACCCAGGCCTCGGTCAGGTCGGTCGCGCGGCACAGCGGATTGCGCCGCCAGCGCCAGAGTCCGCTGATCGCTCGCACCGCCTGCACCCCCTTCCCGCTCCGTGATACTCCCCCGGTGGAGCCGTCCACCCATGGACCCGTCGAAGAGAGAGCGACATCACTTCTCTTCGGGATCTCTCATGAATTTCTCATACAGGCCAACGCCCGGGCCCGCGGCGCGGTTCCCGCTCCGCCCGAAGAGCTATTCGAGGATCCGGACCGGGTCCCCGACCTGGATCGTGCCGCAGGACAGCGGCACCAGGTTCTGGCCGAAGACGAGCTTGCCGCCGAGGCGGCGGTGCCGCCCCAGGCTGAACAGGGGCTCGTGGCCACGCTCGCCGGTCCCCTGGTCGGTGGTGGTCACCACGCACCGGCCGCAGGGCTTGGCCACGCGGAAGTGCACCTCCCCGACGGCGATGCGCGACCAGTCGTCCTCGGCCCACGCGGAGGTGCCCGCCACGACCACGTTCGGCCGGAAGCGGTTCATGGGCAGTGGGCCCTCGCCGGCGTGCTCGCCCTGCGCGATCAGGGAGTTGAGGGCGTCGAGCGAGGCCGTCGTGGTGAGCAGCAGCGGAAAGCCGTCGGCGAAGGAGACGGTCTCACCGGGCCGCGCGTACTCCGGGGCGACGGGCCGGCGGGTGGCCGGGTCGTCCATGTACACCAGGCGCGCGTCGAAGCCGAGGCAGGAGCTGACCCAGGCGTGCGCGGCCTCGTCCTCGGCCGGGATCGCCTCGACCTTGTCGCGGAAGATCTCCACCGGCACGGTCGCGACGGGCCGGGGAACGGGCACCGCCAACGGCGGCATGCCGGGCGCGGACAGACGGACGCCGCCCCCGGGCCGAAGCTCGGCGGCGACGAGCGCGAGGTGCGGATGCCGGCGTTGGGTGACGACCTTTCCCCCGCCGTCGATCAGCACCCAGCGCCGGTCTCCGGCCAGCCCCCAGGGCTCCACGACGGCCTCCCGGGGCGCCAGGCCCCGGACCGCCTTGACCGGATGGATGTGGATCGAGTGCAGGTGAGCGTTCCCCATGGGGCCATCGTGCCAGCCGGCACCGACAGCCCCCGGAGGCCGGCTCAGTACCCGCGGTACTGCTGGTTGTTGTACGGGTCGTGATAGGGAGCCGGAGCCGGCCGGGGAGCCGCGGGGCGCATTGCCTCGTAGCCCGCGGGGGCCGCCGGACGCGGCTGCTGCGGCTGGGGGCCGGGGTAGCCGCGCGGAGCGGTGGCCTGTTGCGGGATGTACGCCGCGGGCGCCTGCTGCAGCGGTGAGGGCTGTTGCGCCTGCGGATAGCCGTAGGCGGGCTGGGAGGGAGCTGCCGGCAGGGCGGGCAGTGCCGATGGGAGGGCGGGCAGGTTGCTGCCCGGCATGTCGTACTGAGCGGGGACCCGGATCGGGGCGATCTGCGGGGTGCCCCGCTCGGCGACGAGCCTGTCGTAGATCGGGGTGTCCGGGAAGGAGGCGGAGTAGTAGCCGCCGCCATAGGTGGAGCGGGGGGAGGTCATGGCACATAAGTTAAGCCCACGATGTGCTGGTTGGGGAGACCGATAAGAGGGTTGTTTTCCGTGTCCGCCGGGACCCGGGATCCCCAATGCGAGCGAACTCGGCAAAATGGGGCGCCGAACGGGGGTCTGATCCTGTAAAGGCCGAGTTCCGGGCGGGTTACCAGGGGTTGGCCGCCGGTCTTCCGCCCGGCCGCGCGGGGGACTTCGCAGCGGCGGGGAATTAGGTTGTGCGCACGGAACTCGACGGACCGCCGGGACGGGCCCGGCGCGGTGACACGCAATGGGGGCGGCCATGCAAATGCTGAAAGGTTCAAATACTCCAGTGCCCACCGCGGCCTTGCGGGTGGAATTGGGGTGGCGGGCCGGAGCGGGTGTGCCCGACGCCGACGCCTCCGCTTTGCTGCTGGTGAGCGGAAAGGTCCGCTCGGACGCGGACTTCGTCTTCTACAACCAGCCCGCGCACTCCTCCGGCGCGATCCGCCACGAGGGCAAACGCGCCACCGACGGCCGGGTGACCGACACGCTCCTCGTCGACCTGGCGCGCGTGGAGCCCGCGATCGAGACCGTCGTCCTCGCCGCCAGCGCCGACGGCGGCACCTTCGGACACGTTCCCGACCTGTACATCGAGGTCCGGGATGCGGCCCAGGGCACCCCGGTGGCCCGCTTCGACAACCCGGGCGCCACCACCGAAACCGCTTTCGTGCTGGGCGAGTTCTACCGCCGCCAGGGTGCCTGGAAGTTCCGCGCAGTCGGTCAGGGCTACAGCAGCGGCCTCGAAGGGCTGGCCACGGACTACGGCATCACCGTGGACGAGCCGCAGCAGGCGGCCCCGGTCCCGGCCGTCGCTCCGGCACCCCCCGCGGCCACACCGCCCGCCTCCACACCCCCGCCGATGCCGCAGCCCGCCGCTCCGCCCCCGCCCGCCGCGCCGCCCGAGCCCGTCCGTCTCACCAAGGTGACGCTCACCAAGGCGGCCCCCTCCGTCTCGCTCACCAAGCAGGGCGGCACCTCCGGCGCGCTGCACGTCAACCTCAACTGGGAGGTGCGCAAGCAGTTCTCGGGGTGGAGCAGCAAGTTCGGGCGCCCGACGGCGATGCACTCCGACCTCGACCTCGACCTGTGCGCCCTGTACGAACTCAGCGACGGCAGCAAGGGCGTCGTACAGGCGCTCGGCAACAGCTTCGGGGCGCTGCACCAGCCGCCGTACATCCACCTCGACGGCGACGACCGCACCGGCGCCGTGTCGACGGGGGAGAACCTCACCGTCAACCTCGACCACAAGAACGCCTTCCGGCGCATCCTCGTCTTCGTCACCATCTACGAAGGCGCCCGCTCCTTCGCCGATCTGCACGCGTCGGTCACGCTCCAGCCGCAGTACGGGGCGCCGATCGAGTTCTCCCTCGACGAGTGCACCGTCCCCTCGCTCGTGTGCGCGCTCGCCCTGATCACCAACACCGGGGGCGACCTGATCGTCCAGCGGGAGGCGCGCTACCTGGTGCCCGATCGCGGGGTGAGCCCGCAAAGGACCGTCGACCACGCCTACGGGTGGGGCATGAACTGGACCCCCGGCCGCAAGTGACTCCTCCCCGTGGCCGTCAGCCCTCGTCGGGCAGAGCGTCCGGGCGCGCGTAGGTGCGGCCCTTCCAGGCCGCACCCCGTCCCCGGTAGTGCTGCACCGCGGAGTCGACGGTCATGAGGAGATAGAGGAACGCGGTGAACGGCAGCAGGGGAGCGAGCCACAGCGGCTGCCGGTAGTAGCGGAGCATCGGGACGTACGTCCCCGCCATGACGAGCCACGCCAGACCGCCGAGGACCGCCGCCGGGGTGCGGCCGGCGGCGAGACCGGCCAGGGCCGCCATGGGCGGGACCAGATACACCAGCGCCAGCCCGGCGACCGTCCCGGCCAGCAGCAGCGGATGGTGCCGCAGCTGGGCGTACGCGCTGCGCGACACCATCCGCCACAGGTCGCCCAGCCGCGGATACGGCCGCACGCTGTCCACCCGCTCGGCGAGCCCCAGCCAGACGCGGCCGCCGCCGCTCTTCACGGCCCGGGCGAGCGCCACGTCGTCGATCACGGCCTGCCGGATCGCGTCCGGGATCCGCGCCCGCTCGGCGGCCTCCGCCCGCAGCAGGACGCAGCCCCCGGCCGCCGCCGCCGTCCGGCCGTCACCGGCGATCCGGCGGAAGGGGTAGAGCTGTGCGAAGAAGTAGACGAACGCCGGCACGACGAGCCGTTCCCAGACGCTCTCCACCCGCAGCCGGGCCATCTGCGAGACGACATCGAACCCACCGGAACGGGCCGCCGCCACCAGCTCCCGCAGACTGTCCGGCGCATGCGCGATGTCGGCGTCCGTGAGGAGGAGATACTCGGGTTCACGCGCGCGTGCCAGCCCCAGGCCGTGGCGCACCGCCCACAGCTTGCCGGTCCAGCCCGCGGGTGGCTCACCGGGCGAATCCACGGTCAGCGGCAGCCCGCCGTGCCGGCGCGCCAGCTCGCGCGCCAGATCACCGGTACCGTCCGCACTGCCGTCGTCGACCAGGAAGATCTCCGCCCGCCCCGGATAGTCCTGCGCGAGCAGTGACGGAAGCGCGGCGGGCAGCACCGCCGCCTCGTCGCGGGCCGGGACGACGACGCACACGGACGGCCACCCGTCGGGCTCCGCGCGCGGAGGCAGCCGCACGTCGGTGCGCCAGAAGAAGCCCTGGCAGAGCAGCAGCCACAGCCAGGCGAGCAGTGATCCAGCGGCAGTCCACACAACGGCGCTCACGCGCGCAGTCTGCCCCACCCGGCCTGCCCGGGACGGCTCATCGTCTATCGTGATCGGGTGAAGATCGCGCTCATGGACTCCGGAATCGGTCTGCTGGCGGCCACCGCCGCGGTACGGCGGCTGCGCCCCGACGCCGATCTCGTGCTCTCCCTGGACCCCGACGGCATGCCGTGGGGCCCGCGCACCCCGCGGGACCTCACCCAGCGTGCCCTGGCTGTCGCCGAAGCCGCCGCCGCGCGCCGCCCCGACGCCCTGATCGTCGGCTGCAACACCGCGACCGTGCACGCGCTCACCGCCCTGCGCGCCCACCTCGAACCGGCCCTTCCGGTCATCGGCACCGTCCCGGCGATCAAGCCGGCCGCGGCCGGCGGCGGGCACCTGGCCATCTGGGCCACCCCGGCCACCACCGGCAGCCCCTACCAGCAGGGCCTGATCCGGGACTTCGCCGGAGGCGTGCCCGTCACCGAGGTGCCGTGCTGGGGCCTTGCCGAAGCCGTGGAGCACGCGGACGAGGCGGCGATCGACGCGGCCGTGTCCGCGGCCGCCGCCCTCACCCCGGACGACGTGACCACCGTCGTCCTCGGCTGCACCCACTACGAACTGGTCGCCGAGCGCATCCGGACCGCCGTCCAGCGCCCCGGCCGCCCGCCCCTCGTGCTGCACGGCTCCGCGGGAGCCGTGGCCGCCCAGGCCCTGCGGAGGCTCGGCGAGCAGCCCGCGCCCGGAGCCACACCGCACGGCACGCTCACCGTGCTGCTCAGCGGACGCGAGGGCACGTTGCCCGCCCCCGCCCTGGCGTACGCCGAAGGGCGCCTGATGCAGGCCGTCACGCCAGCCCGCTGACCGGGACCCGTCACCGACGGTCACCGGCGGGCCGGATCAGCCCGGCGCCCGGCCGGTGCGTCACACTCCGCCACAAGGTAGCTGCGCAGCGAAATCTGAGTACCCTCAATGACATGAGGGACCACCTCCACGGCGAGAACACCCCCCACCCGCACTCGGACGTCTGGACCGGCCGCGCCACCAACCGGGTGCAGTGGCTGCTGGCGCTCGTGGGTGCCGCCTGCATGGCGCTCGGCATCGAGCTGGCCGTCGACTCGGCATGGACATCCGGTGTCGCCCCGCTGGTCATGGCAGTCGTCGGGTGCATCGCCGCCGGGCTGCTGGTCCTCTTCGGAACGCTCGCCTTCGTGCACGTCGCGCTCCGGGTCGACGAGGAGCACCTGGAGGTGCGCTGCGGCCACATCGGCGTGCCCCGCCGCCGCATTCCGCTCTCCCAGGTGGCCGGCGCCACGTACATCTCCCACGTCACCCCGCGGCACTGGGGCGGCTGGGGATACCGATGGCGTCCCGAGAAGGGCACCGCGGTGGTCGTACGGCGTGGTGAGGGCGTCGAGCTGGAGCTGTGGGACGGGCACACCTTCACGATCACCGTGGACGACGCGGAGGCGGCCGTACGGGTCATCGAGGCACGCCTGCGGCCCACCAAGCCGGGCGCTCCCGCGCACTGAGTCGCCGGTAGCCCGTCACCGGGGGTGATCGCGGCCGTGATCACCGGCTGTCACCAGGCGGGAGTGCGTCCCGCCCCGCGTGCCTGTGCCTCCGGAGTGCGGCTCGACGGTTCGAAGGGGCGTGCCGTGGCCATGCCCGCCAGCAGGCCCGCTCCCACCGACACCGCCGTGAAGCTCAGCGCGTTGCCGATCGCGGCGATGGCGGCGAGCGCCGTCAGAGCCGCGCCGGCCGTGAGTGCCACCGGCGTCGGGCGAGGGCCGCGCCACAGCGCGTACAGGACCCAGCCGAACACCGCCGCGAGCAGGATCACGCCGACGATCCCCTGTTCGGCCGCCTGCTGCAGGGGCGCCGAGTGGGGCTTGCCGTCGGACAGCAGCGACTTGGCGGACGTCGTGCTCAGCTCCCCGAAACGGCCCGGGCCGGCCCCCAGGGCGGCGTCGTCGCCCAGCAGATGCCACGCGTCCTGCCACAGCCGCACGCGGTGCGGCGTCAGCCGCCCCTCCAGAGCGGCCAGGAACCCGCCCGGTACGGCCTGCGCGGCGACCGCCCAGACCAGACCGGTCACCGCGGCGGCGACAGCGGCCAGCACGGCCATCCCGGCGCCGCGGTGACGGGTGCGGCCGGCGGCCAGAGAGCACACCAGCACCGCGAGACAGGTGACGAGACCGGTGGTCGAGCCGAGCACGGCAGCAAGCACCGCGGTGCCGGCGGCCAGCAGGCGCAGGGCGAACCGGACGGCCGGAACCGGCGCCGCCCAGGCAGCACAGCACGCGGCACCGGCCGACAGCGTCAGGACGGCGGCCGTGGCCCCGGCATGCCCGAGGGGCGCGGCGATCTGCGGGCCCGGAGCGAGGTGCGGGACTGCAACCGTCAGCGCGATGCCGGCCAGCGCCCCGGCGAAGGGAGCGCCGACCGGCAGCAGCGCCCCGCTGATCCGCCCGGCGGCGTATCCCGCTGCCACGGCCAGCACCGCCAGGAGAACCCCCTCGGGCCTGCCGTCGTGCACGGCCGCCGTGACCAGGGACCAGGCGGCGCAGGTGCCCAGCACCACGACACCCGCCGCGTCAGAAACGATTCGTCTCTCGCCGTCCGCGTCCGGTCCGGACACGGACGTCACCCCACTGGAACCCACCCCGCCCGCCCCCCGGCGCACCTTCGCCCCCGACCTGTGAAGACCCCGGCCGCCCCGGCCACCACGGGCCGTACGACTGAGGCTTGGCACACGGTAACGGCTGGTGGTCGGTTTGGGGATGTGTCGTGACGAAATGAACAGGGAGTCCCCGACGCCCACCGCGCTGTCGGCCCCAAGGTCACGCGCCGTAGACTCCGGGAGTGACCGTCACCGCAACCTCCGTCGGCGAGTCGGACCAGCTGGAGCCGCGGATCGCGCCCGGGGCGCGGACGTGGGCCCGGCGGCTCGTGCGTCTCGTTCCGGCCGCCGCAGCCGCGCTCTCCGGCCTGCTCCTCTATGTCTCCTTCCCGCCCCGCACGCTGTGGTGGCTGGCGCTGCCGGCCTTCGCCGTCTTCGGCTGGGTGCTGCGCGGCCGCGACTGGAAGGCGGCACTGGGCCTCGGCTACCTCTTCGGCCTCGGCTTCCTGCTGCCGCTGCTGGTGTGGACCGGAGTGGAGGTGGGGCCGGGCCCCTGGCTCGCCCTGGTGGCCATCGAGGCCCTCTTCGTCGCCGCGGTGGGCGCCGGAGTCGCGGCCGTGTCGAAGCTGCCCGGCTGGCCGGTGTGGGCGGCCGCCGTGTGGATCGCCGGCGAGGCGGCACGCGCGCGTGCGCCCTTCAACGGCTTCCCCTGGGGGAAGGTCGCGTTCGGCCAGGCGGACGGTGTGTTCCTGCCGCTCGCCGCGGTGGGCGGCACCCCGGTCCTCGGCTTCGCGGTCGCGCTGTGCGGTTTTGGACTGTACGAGGTCGTCCGGCTCGCCGTGGAACGGCGGCGGACCGGTGAGGTACGGCGCTCCGCCGCTGCCCTGGGCCTGCTGAGCCTGGCCGTCCCGCTCGTGGCCGCCGTCGCCGCCCGGCCCCTGGTCAGCGACACGGCCGAGGACGGCAGTGCCACCGTCGCGGTGATCCAGGGCAACGTGCCCCGCGCCGGCCTCGACTTCAACTCCCAGCGGCGGGCCGTGCTCGACTACCACGCGCGTGAGACCGAACGCCTGGCCGCCGAGGTCAAGGCGGGCAAGCTCACGCAGCCCGACTTCGTGCTGTGGCCGGAGAACTCCTCCGACATCGATCCCTTCGCCAACCCCGACGCCCGCGCCGTCATCGACACGGCGGCCAAGTCCATCGGGGTGCCCATCTCGGTCGGCGGTGTCGTCGAACGGGACGGCAAGCTGTACAACGAGCAGATCCTGTGGGACCCGGCGAAGGGCCCCGTCGACACCTACGACAAGCGCCAGATCCAGCCGTTCGGCGAGTACCTGCCGCTGCGCTCGCTCATCGGCGCGATCAACAAGAACTGGACGGCCATGGTCCGCCAGGACTTCAGCCGGGGCACCAAGCCGGGTGTGTTCACCATGGACGGCGCCAAGGTCGGCCTCGTCACCTGCTACGAGGCCGCCTTCGACTGGGCCGTGCGCTCCGAGGTCACCGACGGCGCCCAGATGATCTCCGTACCCAGCAACAACGCCACCTTCGACCGCAGCGAGATGACCTACCAGCAGCTGGCCATGTCCCGCGTACGCGCGGTCGAGCACAGCCGGACCGTGACCGTGCCGGTGACCAGCGGTGTCAGCGCGATCATCATGCCGGACGGCCGGATCACCCAGAAGACCGGCATGTTCGTGGCCGACTCCCTGGTGCAGAAGGTGCCGCTGCGGTCCTCGCAGACCCCCGCCACCCGGCTCGGCATCCTGCCGGAGGTCGCGCTCGTGCTGGTCGCGGCGGGCGGACTCGGCTGGGCCGTCGGCGCCGGACTGCGGGCACGACGCGCCGGTGACGCGTAGCCATACGCAGGTCGCACGGCGCCTGAATAGCGCCGGGGCGCCGGAAGCGGCCCACTAGGGTCGACGGCATGGCTACTCCCGACTTCATCCGCACACTCCGTTCCTCGGCCGGCCATCAGCTGCTCTGGCTCCCCGGGGTCACCGCCCTCGTCTTCGACGACGAGGGCAGAGTGCTGCTCAACCGCCGGGCCGACACCCGCAGGTGGTCCGTGATCGGCGGCATCCCCGACCCGGGAGAGCAGCCCGCGGCCTGCGCGGTGCGGGAGGTCTACGAGGAGACGGCCGTGCGCTGCGTCGCCGAACGGGTCGTCCTCGTCCAGGCCCTGGATCCCGTCACGTACGAGAACGGTGACACCTGCCAGTACATGGACATCACCTTCCGCTGCCGGGCCGTCGGCGGCGAGGCACGGGTCAACGACGACGAGTCGCTGGACGTGGCCTGGTTCGACGTCGACGCACTGCCCGAGCTGAACGAGTTCGGGCTGCTCCGGATCAAGCAGGCCCTGTCGGACGCCCCCACATGGTTCGACCCCACTGCTACCGGCTGAACTATGGGGCCTGACCATATGTGGTGAGGCGTGGGCGCTGCCTAGGGTCGCACCATGACCGCGTCGTCCCGTGCCCCCCTGGCCCCCCATGCCTCCTCGCTCGACCTGGGCGGCCGCACCGCGCTCGTCACCGGCGCCGCCGGCGGCATCGGCCGTGCCTGCGCGCTGCGGCTCGCGGCCGCCGGGGCCAAGGTGAGAGCCGTCGACCGGGACGCCGCGGGCCTGGAGGCACTGGCCGGCCAGGGACACGGCCTCGCCGGCACGGTGGAGCCGCACGTCCTCGATCTCACCGACCTGGACGCCGCCGAACTCGCTGCCGCGGGCACCGATGTCCTCGTCAACAACGCCGGGCTCCAACTGGTGCGTCCCATCGAGGAGTTCCCACCCGACGTGTTCCACACGGTGCTCACCGTGATGCTGGAGGCGCCGTTCCGGCTCATCCGCGGAGCCCTGCCCCACATGTACGGACAGGGGTGGGGCCGCGTCGTGAACGTGTCGTCCGTCCACGGGCTGCGCGCCTCGGCCTACAAGTCGGCCTATGTGGCTGCCAAACACGGGCTGGAGGGACTGTCCAAGACCACCGCCCTCGAAGGCGCGCCCCATGGTGTCACCTCGAACTGTGTGAACCCCGCATATGTGCGCACCCCACTGGTGGAGAAGCAGCTGGCCGACCAGGCGCAGGCGCACGGCATCCCCGAGGAGCGCGTCCTGTCCGAGGTGCTGCTGCAGGACAGCGCCGTCAAACGGCTGATCGAACCGGAGGAGGTCGCCGAGGCCGTGGCGTATCTGTGCGCTCCGCAGGCGTCCTTCGTGACCGGTACCTCGCTCGTGCTCGACGGTGGCTGGACCGCCCACTGAGCAGCCGGTCCCGTCGGCCGGGGCAGTTGTCCACAGGGCTGACGGGGCGGGCCGGTCATGGTGAATCCTGTGAGCATGTCCAGCGATCACGTGCAGGTTGCCGAAATGCCGTTCCTCGAGCTCCTGGCCCGGGGTGCGTCGGCCGACGCCTACGAGCAGCCGGAGCTGCTCGCGCGTGCCGAAGGGCGCCCGGCGGAGTGGATCGCCGCGCTCCGGCAGGCCAAGCCGCTCGCCCTGCGCGTACGCGCGGAGCTGGAGGGACGACGCCGGCGCGAGGCCGAGCTGTCCGCCCTGTTCGAGACGGCTCACGACCTGGCCGGGCTGCGCGACCTCGACGCGGTTCTCCAGGCGATCGTGCAGCGCGCCCGCTCACTGCTGGGCACGGACGTCGCCTACCTCAGCCTGAACGACACCGAGCGCGGCGACACCTACATGCGGGTCACCGAGGGCTCGGTCGCGGCCCGCTTCCAGCAGCTGCGGCTCGGCATGGGGGAGGGGCTCGGCGGCCTGGTCGCGCAGACCGCGCGCCCCTATGTCACCGACGACTACTTCAAGGACGACCGTTTCCAGCACACCCTCACCATCGACGCGGGCGTGCGGGACGAGGGGCTGGTCGCCATCCTCGGCGTGCCGCTGACGCTCGGGCACCACGTCATCGGCGTGCTGTTCGCCGCGGACCGCCGCGCCCGGGTCTTCGAGCGGGAGCAGATCGCCCTGCTCGGCTCCTTCGCCGCCCTCGCCGCGGCCGCCATCGACACCGCCAACCTGCTCGCCGAGACCAGGTCGGCCCTGGCCGGCCTGGAGCGGGCGAACGAGATCATCAGGGACCGCAGCGGCGTCATCGAGCGCGCCTCCGACGTGCACGACCGGCTCGCCGAACTCGTCCTGCGCGGCGGCGGGGTGCACGACGTGGCCGCCGCCGTCTCCGAGATCCTCGACGGCACCGTCGAGTTCGCCGAGGCCGCCGCCGCACCCGCCGGGGCCCTGGAGAAGTCCGGCGCGCAGGGGCACGCGGTGCTGCACGAGGACGACTGGATCGCCGCCGTCGCCGCCGGGGGCGAGCTGCTCGGCGCTCTGGTGCTGCGCGGGCACCCGGGACTCGACCCGGTCGACCAGCGCACCCTGGAGCGCGCCGCCATGGTCACCTCCCTGCTGCTCCTGGCCCGCAGATCCGCCGCCGAGGCCGAGCAACGCGTGCGCGGTGAGCTGCTGGACGACCTGCTGGACGCCCGCGACCGCGACCCGCGCCTGCTGCGGGAGCGCGCGGCCCGGCTCCATGCCGACCTCGACGCGCTCCACGTGGTGCTGGCCGCGCGGCTGGAGGGCGGTGCGGCCGGCGCCGACCAGGAGGCGGACGCCCGCCGACGCCTGGCAGCGGCGGCGTCCCACCTGGCCGCGACCCGGCACGGCCTGGCCGCCGCCCGCGACGGCGGCACCGTCCTGCTGCTGCCCCTCGGCCCTGCCGACACCGCCACCGACGTGGCCCGACGGGCCGCCCGGCATCTGGGCACGGCGGTCCACGCCCCGGTCACCGTCGGCGCTTCCGCACCCGCCGAGGACCTCGCCACCCGCCCCGAGACCGTGGCGACGGCCTACGCGGAGGCCCGCCGCTGCCTCGAAGCGCTGCGCGTCCTCGGCCGCTTCGGGGACGGAGCCGCCGCCGAGGACTTCGGCTTCCTCGGACTGCTCCTGGCCGGCGACCGGGACATCCCCGGTTTCGTCGACCGCACCATCGGCGAGGTCGTCGCCTACGACCGCCGACGCGGCACGGAACTGCTGCGCACCCTCGACGCCTACTTCGCCTGCGGCATGAGTCCCGCCCGCACCAAGGACGAGCTGCACGTCCATGTGAACACCGTCGCCCAGCGCCTGGAGCGCGTCGGCCGCCTCCTCGGCGACGACTGGCAGAGCCCGGCGCGGGCTCTGGAGATCCAACTCGCCCTGCGCCTGCACCGGTTGTCGGCACCGGAACAGCGCTGACCCCCGTACGCAGCCTACGTACGGGGGCCGGAGATCACTGCTCTTGGAGGGTCAGGCGGTGCGGGCGTCCTCCGGGGCGGCGGCCTTCCGGTCCGCGCCCTGGCCGGCGGGAACCGCGACATCGGCCAGGTCCCGGTGGCGCGTTTCCTTGGCCGCCGCCACCGCGACGACCGTGAGCAGGGAGGCGGCGATGACGTACAGCGCGATCGGCGTCGAACTGCCGTAGTCGGACAGCAGCGCGGTGGCGATCAGCGGCGCGGGCGCGCCCGCGGCCACCGAGGCGAACTGCGCACCGATCGACGCACCGGAGTAACGCATGCGCGTCGCGAACATCTCGGAGAAGAACGCGGCCTGGGGCGCGTACATCGCCCCGTGCAGGACCAGTCCGACCGTCACGGCGAGGATCAGGTTGCCGAAGCCGCCGGTGTCGATGAGCGAGAAGAACGGGAACATCCACAGCCCGACCCCGACCGCACCCATCAGATACACCGGCCGGCGGCCGATCCGGTCGGACAGCGCGCCCCACCCGGGGATGACGGCGAAGTGCACGGCCGAGGCGATGAGCACCGCGTTGAGCGCGGTCTGCTTGGAGACACCGGCCGAGGTGGTGGCGTAGACGAGGATGAACGCGGTGATGACGTAGTAGCTGATGTTCTCCGCCATGCGGGCGCCCATGGCGACCAGGACGTCACGCCAGTGGTGCCGCAGCACGGCGACGAGCGGCAGCTTCTCGGCCTCCGCGCCCGCGTCCGCCTTGCGGGCCTCGGCCTGCGCCAACGCCTGCTGGAAGACCGGCGATTCATCGACAGAAAGACGAATCCACAAACCGACGATCACCAGCACCCCGGAGAGCAGGAACGGGATCCGCCACCCCCAGCTGCCGAACGCGGCGTCCGACAGCAGGGCAGTGAGCAGCGACAGCACACCGGTGGCGAGGAGCTGCCCGGCCGGTGCTCCGGTCTGCGGCCACGACGCCCAGAACCCACGCCGCCGCGCGTCCCCGTGCTCCGACACCAGCAGCACGGCACCGCCCCACTCACCGCCGAGTGCGAACCCCTGGACCAGCCGGAGCACGGTGAGCAGCACCGGTGCGGCCGACCCGATGGTGGCGTGCGTCGGCAGCAGCCCGATGGCGAAGGTCGCCCCGCCCATCAGCAGCAGACTCAGCACCAGCAGCTTCTTGCGCCCGAGCCGGTCGCCGTAGTGCCCGAACACCAGCGCGCCGAGCGGCCGGGCGGCGAACCCGACGGCGTACGTCAGGAACGACAGCAGGGTGCCGACGAGCGGGTCGGAGTCCGGGAAGAACAGCTTGTTGAACACGAGCGCGGCGGCGGAGCCGTAGAGGAAGAAGTCGTACCACTCGATGGTGGTGCCGATGAGGGACGCGGCGACGATGCGCTTGAGGTTGCCCTGGGGTGGTGGGGCGGTGGATGCGGAGGCCATGGGCGCCACTTCCTCGTGTGCGGTGGGGACGGGTACGTGTTCGCACACGGTAGGAACGTGCAGGTCAGGGGCACATGTGGTGGGACTACATAGTTGGCGGGTGGGGTATGCGCGCAGCCACCATGATGGCTCAGGGAAGGGTGGTTCAGGGGCCCGGGGGCGGTCGAAACGATCGCTGTCTGGTAACGCTGGTTCGGGGTGAAATGACGGCGCAGTGCTGACTCCCGTGCTGGTTGGGTGCTGACTGAAAAGCCCACGTCATCACCCGTCCTCACCTGTCCCGTGCCGACTTGGTGCTGACTTGGTGCTGACTACGCTGCGTCGAACTCGGGCATGTTGCTCAGCTGGGACAGGGGCTCACTTCCTGGTTGCCGTCGGTGCGCCAGGAGGCCTTCACCAGAGCGTCGGAAGCCCGAGCGCTCCGAACCTTTGCGCAGCCCGTAAATGATCTCTGGAACGCGTTGATGTGATCGTCGGTTGCGGCGTTGCGGGCTACTGGCGAGGCCACGGTTGTGCAGCTGGGCAGCTCCTTGCTCATGCGTCGGCGATGCGGCATGACCAGTCCTGCGTTCCAGCCCTGACTGTCAGCCTGATCGTTCGTTGATGAGGACATGGGGAAGCGTCAGTCGCGGCCGTGGATCGTGTCGGACGAACTGTGGTCGCTCATTGAGCCGTTGCTGCCAGAACCGCCTCCGAAGCAGGTCGAGGGCCGGCCGCGGGTGCCGGACCGGCAGGCCCTGTGCGGCATCCTGTTCGTTCTGCACACCGGCATCCAGTGGGAGTACCTCCCCCAGGAGCTCGGCTTCGGTTCGGGCATGACCTGCTGGCGCCGCCTTGCCGCTTGGAACGAGGCAGGCGTCTGGGATCAGCTCCACCAGCTGCTGCTGAACAGGCTGCGGTCGAAGAACCAGTTGGACTGGTCGCGGGCGGTGATCGACTCCTCCCACGTCCGGGCTGCACGCAGGGGCCCAAAAGCGGGCCCAGCCCGGTCGACGCGCACGGCCGGGCAGCAAACACCACGTCATCACCGACGGCCAAGGGATCCCGCTCGTGGTGTCGCTGACCGGTGGAAACCGCAACGACGTCACCCAACTGCTGCCGCTGCTGGACAAGATTCCACCCGTCGCTGGGGTGGTCGGCCGGCCGCGCAGGCGGCCCGACATGCTCTTCGCGGACCGCGGCTATGACCACGACAAGTACCGCCGTCTGCTGCGGCAGCGCGGCATCCGGCCCGCGATCGCGGAGCGGGGACAACCCCACGGCACCGGCCTGGGCACCTTCCGCCGGGTCGTCGAGCGGACGATCTCCTGGCTGCACGGCTTCCGCCGCTTACGGATCCGGTGGAAACGACGCGCCGACATCCATGAGGCCTTCCTCGGCCTCGCCGCCTGCCTGATCACCCACTGCCTTAGGGCCAGTTAGCGGCACAGAGGCGCGGACAGAACCCTTGAAGCCAAGTGGCAGTTGGGCAGTCCGGGGACCGCGGGCCGGTGGGGTCGTGGGGGAGGGGAACAGTGGCCGAGGTGGCGCAGGCAGTCCTCGAACGTGGCGTGCATCGCGTCCGAGGGGCCGCAGTGCCGGTTGAACCAGGCGGCGTCCAGAAGCGTTTCGGGCTGCTGGTGCCCGGTGCGGCACCGCAGCCATCCTGGCCGCCGGGGGAGATGCTGAGCCAGTCCCGGTACGTATCGCACTCGGCGCAGACGACAACCTCGTGGCCCTCCGTAGATCGTTCAACCTGGGGTCGACGCCGTCGAAGCCGGTGACGCAGATCGCGGCGGACTCGAAGTACTGGCTCGCGCAGCCGACCCGCCGCAGGAAGGCACTCCCCGGTGCGAAATACTCTCCCGATGAGTTCACGCACTTCCCGGATCATCCAGCCGATCACGATACGGAGGGCAGTCGCTCGGGATGCCAAACGGCTCACGCGGCTCGTGCGTGGCTCAGGCGCTTACGAGGGTAAGTACGCAGCCGCAGTGGCGGGCTACCGGGTTGGTCCTGATTACATCGAGGCGCATCGCGCCTTCGTGGCCGTCGGCGCCGACGAGTATGGAGGCCGGGTCATCGGGTTCTACTCGCTCGTCCTTGCTCCACCGGAGCTCGACCTGCTGTTCGTCGCCGACGGAGCGCAAGGACGTGGTATTGGACGACTGCTCGTTGGGCACATGCAGTCCGAGGCCCGTGCCGCCGGGCTCGACCGTGTCAAGGTCGTGTCGCATCTTCCCGCCGAGGACTTCTACCACCGCGTCGGTGCAGTGCGGACCGGGACCGCGCTCGCGAACCCGCCCGTCGTGCCGTGGGACCGTCCCACATTCGAGTTTCGCATTCCACCGGAATGACACGGTGTGCCGGTTCACAGGGCACCGGCTCATCTGCATGGTGGCAGGCATGCAGGAGGCGCTGGACGCCGCGCGCTCCGTGAGTGCCGTCGTCTCTGCCCTGGCCGGGGTCCTGCGCCGGCGGCCGCTCCCGGCGACTCCTCCCTCGCCTCCTGGTTTCGACGGCGGATGACGGAAGGCAGGACGCGACGGGAATGGGTCTCCCTCGCCCGTGCGCCTGCTGATCGCCGCCGGGACGACGGCTGATCCTCGCTCCGCTGCACGGTCGGACTCAGGCCCTGGGCAGCGTCGTCCTCATCCGCGGACCTGCCAGGGCCGACTTCACTGGTGACGACCTGCTCGTCGCCTCCCAACTCGCCACACACACGGCTCTCGGAATGCACAAGGCGGTGCTGTACGCGCGTGAGGCATCCGTCGCGGATGCGCTCCAGCGCACGATGCTCCCGCCGTCGCTGCCCGAGCCGGCCGGAGTCCTGCTGGCCAGTCGCTATCTGGCGGCCTGGCGCACCGCGCAGGTCGGCGGCGACTGGTACGACGCGATTCCGCTGCCGGGCAGCAGGGTCGCGCTGGTCATCGGCGATGTGATGGGCCATTCCAGACGTCGGCCGCGATCATGGGCCAGCTGCGCACCATCGTGCAGACCCTGGCCGGACTCGATCTCCCGCCGGACGAAATTCTGCACCACCTCGACGAGCAAGCGGCGCGTTTGGGCACCGAGCACACGGCGACCTGCCTGTACGCGATGTACGACCCCGTACGGCACCGATTGCTCGCATCCAATGCCGGCCACCTCCCGCCGCCCCTCCTGCACGTCCGTACGCGCTCTACGACTCACCATCCGGATCTGCGGCATCGCCCGAGCCGGACACCCACCACCCGCGCAGCCAGCCAGAGCCCGTACGGTGGGCGGCGTTCGCGCAGCGCGCCGGTGCGGGGACAGGTGACGCGGCCGACGGCCCTGCCGTGGTGCCGGGCGGCATGGGCGCCTGAGCATTACCTCGACCGAGTTGACCGAGTGCTTCCTCCGCCTCGTCCTCGCCGCCGTCGGCCGCCCCGACGGTGCCGACGGCATCGTCGTGGCGCCCGCCTGATACCCGGGTCAGGCAGCGATGCAGAGCTGGTCGCATGCGTTGTTCCGGGCCTGGTGGAGGTGGAAGCAGTCGACTAGTGGCTACGGAATTGACGTTGGAGTCGGCGCTCGCGCAGGCGGCGTGGGCGGAGGCGGTCCGGACAGCCCTCTGAGCGCAATCCGCTCCTTGAACCGGCCCAGCATCTCGACTCGCCGCTCCGGAAGTGGCACTGTGAACGACCGTGAATCTGGTCAAAATCGGGCAAAATGGAAGCTCGGTGCGCCTGAGGCTCATGCTGGCCAGCGCCACTATGCTCTTCGTCGAGCTGGCGCTGATCAGATGGGCCGGCGCCAATGTCGTCCACCTCAGCTACTTTTCGAACTTCATCCTGCTGGGGTCGTTCCTCGGCATCGGCATCGGCATCGGGTTCCTGATTCCTGCCGAGCGCGGACACTGGCTCAAACGCTGGACACCGATCCCGCTCGTGCTTCTCGTCGTCCTGGTACGCGAGTATCCGGTGCAGGTGCGTCAGAGCAGCGACCAGGTCCTCTACTTCACCGCCGTGAAGACCACCGGCCTTCCCGAGTGGGTGACGCTGCCGGTTATCTTCCTGCTGACCGCGGTGATCATGGCTGGGATCGGCAAGATCACAGCCGACCTCTTCCGTCAGCTTCCCTCGCTCGACGCCTACCGCTACGACCTGCTCGGAAGCCTCACCGGCTCGGTGTCCTTCGCTGTGCTGTCCTGGCTCCGCGCTCCGTCGGTCGTGTGGGGCGTACTCGCCGCCGTGGCCCTGCTGATCCTGGGCGGCCGCCGCAACACGCTGCTGCACGGCATCCCCTTGACCGTGATGGTCGCCGTGCTGTTCGTGGAGACGACGACGGCCGGCATCCTCTGGTCGCCCTACTACAAGATCCAGCTCAAAACCTCACCGACCTCGACCCGGACCCACTACATCTCCGCCAACGGCGTCCCGCACCAGAGCACCGCGCCGCTCCCGGTGCTGATGCGCGAGAACTCGCCCTACCGGCAGGCGTACGACCAGACACCCCACAACCCCCACAAGCGCGTGCTGGTCATCGGGGCCGGCAACGGCAATGACGTCGCGGTCGCGCTGGCGTATCAAGCGGAGCATGTGGACGCGGTCGAGATCGACCCCCGGCTCCAGCAGATCGGCGCGCAGCTGCACCCCGCGCAGCCGTACGACGATCCCAGGGTGCATGTCCACATCGACGACGGAAGGGCCTTCCTCGAGCGCTCGAACACCAAGTACGACCTCATCATCCTGGCACTGCCGGACTCGCTGACGCTGGTGGCCGGCGCGAGCAATCTGCGCCTGGAGAGCTACCTGTTCACTCAGCAGGCGTTCGAGGCCGCGCGCGACCATCTGGCGCCGGGCGGCGCATTCGCCATGTACAACTACTACCGGAAAAGCTGGTTGGTCGACCGTTTCGCCGGCACCCTCGACCACGTCTACGGCCATGCCCCCTGTATGACGACGTTCAACAAGAACGCCGCCGTGCTGGTGGCCGGAATGACCCCCGCCGACCAGTCCTGCCGGCAGAGCTGGCAGCCCAGCGGCGCGGTCCCGGCGGCCGCGAGCGATGACCACCCCTTCCCGTATCTGCTCCACCGGACCATTCCCACGCTCTACCTGGGCGCGCTCGGCGCGATCCTGCTGGTGACGCTCCTGTCGGTACGCCTGACCGGGGTCCGCATCCGAAGTACGTTCCGCTATACCGACATGTTCCTGCTGGGCGCGGCCTTCATGTTGCTCGAAACGAAGAACGTGATCGGTTTCGCGCTCTACTTCGGTACGACCTGGCTGGTCAACGCCCTCGTCTTCATCGGCGTGCTGCTGGCGGTCCTTGGCGCGGTGGAAGTCCGGCGCAGGCTACGGCGGGTCAACCAGATGGCGCTGCAGCTTCTGCTCTTCACCTCTCTCGCGGCAGCCTGGCTCGTCCCGGCGCACGCCGTGCTCTCGCTGCCTTTCGCCGCTCGGCTCGCCTCCGCCATCGCCCTGGCGTTCGCCCCCATCTTCTGCGCCAACCTCATCTTCTCGGACCGCCTCGCGCTCGCTCCGGACCCGACCTCGGCGTTCGGCGCGAATCTGCTGGGCGCGCTGACCGGGGGCGCGCTCGAGTACCTGGCCCTTGTGACGGGCTATCAGGCCATCTTGCTGGTCGTCGCCACGTTGTACCTGGGGGCGGGCGTCGCCATGCGTTTCGCCGGGCGCGGGCCGGGTGGGCAGGCAACGCGAGTTCCGGACGAGACGGCTGGTTCCAAGGCCTGAAGCCTTTCCTCACTGGTGCAGGACGCCTGCTCCGGCGCCGAGGCCTCGACAACCCGAGCCGTCACTCCGGCCGAGTACAGCCTTTTGGCGTAGAAGTCCTCGTTCTCGATTCGCCACTTACGTAACGCGGTGCAACGGTCTGCATATGATCTCATCGCAGAAGACTGAAATGATCAGTACTCACGACTGCCGCCGCCGTAGGGGGAGTCCGGCATTCGTGCTACTGGCGACCGCCCTGATACTGGGCATTGCCACGCGAGCGGAGGCCCTGCCGGCTGGTCAGTTCGGGCCTGACTGGGACGCCATCGCTGCGTGCGAGTCCAGCGGCAACTGGAAGGCGAACACCGGCAACGGCCACTACGGCGGTCTGCAGTTCACCCACTCCAGCTGGGTTGCCGCCGGCGGACTGAAATTCGCGCCGCGTGCCGACCTGGCCACCCGCGAAGAACAGATCACCGTGGCCAAGCGCCTGGCCGCCCTGCAGGGTATGTCCGCATGGTCCTGCGCGTGAGTGAAGACTACTGACACCTGTCCATCCCCTTCGTACCGGTTGCCGCTGGATGTCGAGGTTCTGGGTGACGGCCTTGACGACCTCATCCGGTTGTTCAGCGGCCGTCTCCGTCAGGGCGCTGTGGGCCGGCCAAGATGCGGGTGCTGACGCCGATCCGGTTCCAGGCGTTGACGGTGGCGACTGTCATGACAAGTGCCGCCAGTTGCCGGTCGTCGTAGTGGGAGGCGGCTTCGTTCCACACGTCGTCGGGCACACCGTCGGAGCCGAGGCGGGTGGCGGCGTCGGTCAGGGCGAGAGCGGCACGTTCGGCCTTGCTGAAGAAGGGGGACTCGCGCCAGGCCACCAGGGAGAACAGTCGTTCGTCTGGTTCTCCGCCGTTCCTGGCGCGGCCACTGTGCAGGTGTACACAGAACGCGCAACCGTTGAGCTGACTGGCCCGCAGCTTGACCAACTCGCGCAGCGGGGCCGGCAGCGAACTCGACGAGAGGTATCGCTCCAGACCCAGCATGGCCTGATAGGCAGCGGGCTCCAGCTCCGCGAGGACACCTACCGCAACGTGAACATCGCCCTGGTCAACGAACTCGCCGTCGCCGCCCGGGCACTGGGAGTCGATGTGTGGGAGCTCTCGACTGCGCGCGCACGAAACCATTCGGTTTCCAGGAGTTCCGGCCGGGACCAGGTGGGTGGGTGGGCACTGCATCCCGGTCGACCCCGTCTATCTCACGCACTGGGCGCGCACCGGCGGGACGCCGCTGCGGCTGGTCGAGCTCTCGCAGGAGGTCAACGCAGGGATGCCGGCGCATGTCGTGCGGCGTGCCGAGTACTTGCTCAACGAGCGGGGGAGCGCCCTGCGGGAGGCGCGGGTGCTGCTTGTCGGAGTGACCTACAAGCGCAACAGTACGGACCTGCGGGCCACGCCCGCCGCCGCGATCGTCCAACTGATGCGGCAGAGCGGCGCAGGCGTCACGTACCACGACCCGTTCGTGGACACCTGGGCGCCGGGCGGCGAACCGGTGAAGCGGTCCGTCGACGCACTGGCTGCCGCCGCGGACGCCGACCTCACGATTCTGGTGCAGGACCACGACTCCGTTCCGCTTGACCGGTTGCCCGAGTACGCCCGGCTGCTGCTCGACACCCGGGGCCGGCTGCGCGGCACCTGCGCCCATCAACTCTGAGATGTGCCGGTGCGGGCACCACGACGGAGGCCGGGGAGTGGGACATCTGCTTACCGCTACAGCGCTTCTGCGAAGAACAGCCTTGCACCGCTCCGGTGCTGCGCCGGAGGGGGGAACAGGTGGGGCAGGACCGCGTCAGCACGCCTCCGGCCCGGTGCCGGCTCCGTGGTTGTGCGTTGCCGTATGAGTGCTGACGTTGTCGCGTGACCTGGGCGGGCTCGGCCTTCCGCCGAGCCCGCCACGCCGGCTTACTGCCGGAGCCGAACGCGTGTCACGTCGTCAGCGCCGCAGTGTCAGCAGACCCGGACGGTAGGGCAGGAGGCCGTAGTCGCCGCCTGAGTTGGGGCTGCGACCCTGGTAGAGCAGCTGCAGGTTGCAGGGATCGACGGTCATGGTCTGATCAGGGCTGGTGCGGAGCAGTTCGCCATGGCTGATGTCGTCGGTCCAGGTGGCGCCGCTGTTGGCCTTGCCGGCGAAGGGGTTGCTCTCGGTCGCGGCCTGGGGTGTCCACGAGCCGTTCAGACTGGTGGCCGTGAACGAGCGGAAGTAGCGGTGGCCCTGCGCGCCGATCGCCTCGACGATCATGAGGTAGCGGTTCTGGCCCTGCAGCTTGTAGACCTGCGGGGCCTCGAACAGGTTGTTCCTCGTATCGCTCATGACCACTGTCGAGGTCGTACCGAAGCTGCCCGGGAAGTTCCCGATCGGCATACTGGCCCGGTAGATCTTGCCGTTGTCACCGGCGAAGAACAGGTACATGTTCGTCCCGTCGCCGATGAGCGTCTGGTCGATGGGGCCCGTTCCGGAGTCGGAGATGCTTCCGGAGAAGAGCACCTGCTGGGACGACCAGCCATTCGGATTGGTGGGGTCGCTCGACGTCCGGTAGGAGAAGGCGGTCCCGCCCCACTGGTAGGCGAGCACCCAGATGTTCTTCGGCGCGAAGTAGAAGAGCGTGGGCGCGACGGTGGAAGCCGACATCGTGTTCTGGCCGACCGAGGCCATCTCCGACCAGTTGGTGAACAGGCCGAAGTTCATCGAGCCCCACTTCGTCCCCGTGTCGTGCGTCGTCGCATAGACGAGTTGCCTGCCGTTGTAGGGGGCGACGGTGAAGTCCTTGAGCGAGACCCACCCCGGCTTGGGCTGCGCCAGTGCACCCGTCGATGTCCAGCGGTAGGTCGACGGAAGATCGCACGGGCCGGGGTTGCCGGCACCGACCTTGACGAGCTGCCACTGCTGGTTGGCGCCGCCCCAGTCGTCGTACTGGACGATGTTCGCGTTGTCGGCGGTGGAGGCGCCTTGCACTTCGAGGGCCTTGTTGCTGTGGCGCGAGATGAGCCTCACGTAGCCGTCCGAGCTGTCGGCCAGCCGCCACTGCTGGTTGGTGCTGTTCAGGTCGGCCCACTGGACGATCGAGCCGCCGTTCGCGGTGGACCAGTTGTGGACGTCCAGCACCTTGCCCGAGTGCCGGGACTTGATGCGGTAGTAACCGCCCCCGGAATCGACGAACTGCCACTGCTGCTGGTTCTGGTCGTTCCTGGTCCACTGGGTGATGCGGGCGCCGTCGCCGGTCGCCATGTTGTGGACATCCAGGGCTTTGCCGCTGTTGCGGTTGACCAGCACATACGAGGCGCTGGGGTCTACGGTCGCCGCGCCTGCGGGCTGGGCACCGAGGAAGGTGGCCACGAGCAGCAAAGGCGCAAGGACGGCGAGTAAGCGTCTTGGGCGAACCGGGGACGGGTGGCGGAACCACATCAGAGGGCCTCCTTGGGAGCGGGGTGAGGCGACGCCGATGAACCGCTGAGCGGCGTACCGGGCGCCGTTCGAAACATTCGAAGAACTTCCCGATCCATGGAGGGCACAAGCTAGGAAGGTCGAGCCCTCCGGTCAAGGTCTGTCGCCGATCTGTCCACAAACAACTCCTCGCCTTCCGGGTCGGGCGTGTTCATCGGGGTGTTTCGGGTCAGCTTCGGCGCGACGGGTTTCCGAAAGTGTCGAACGGCGAACAGAAAGTTTCTCTGCGGTGACTATTGACGATCCACCGTCAATCCTTCAATCATCCCTCTCTGGGTGACCGGTCATGGTTCGAGATGTCGACCACGTCGGCCCTGGGTGATCTGTGCTGCACGGCAGATCCGCGCACCGACGCACCTGCGCCACCCCGTTCCGTTCCGGTGAGGCTCGCACCAGCGCCCCTGGCTCTTCGCTCTTCGCTCTTCGTGCGGACGGAGAGGTACGCGACGCCGCGTGACGGGCCCCCGGCTGAACCGCGATGGAGTACGCCCGTGTCCGTGTCGAAGCACCGCTGCCGCCCGGCGATGCGGTGCTGCCCGGTTCTGCCCGCCCCGTCCGTCTGCCGAGAGGGAGCGGACGACCCTTGCCACTGCGCTTCAGTCCTTCCGTGCTGTCTACCTTGGAGGCACAGTCATGGGCTCGTATGCCCTTCCCAGACCCGCTGTCCGCCGGCAGGTCCGCCGCCTGCTCTTGGCGCTGGTCCTCGGCGTCCTCGGTGTGGCCGCCGCACTGGCCGCGCCGCCGACCGCACACGCCGCCGAGAGCACCCTCGGCGCCGCGGCGGCGCAGAGCGGCCGTTACTTCGGCACCGCCATCGCCTCGGGCAGGCTGGGCGACTCGGCGTACACGACGATCGCGGGCCGTGAGTTCAACTCGGTGACGGCCGAGAACGAGATGAAGATCGACGCCACCGAACCGCAGCGGGGCCAGTTCAACTTCGCCGCCGGTGACCGCGTCTACAACTGGGCGGTGCAGAACGGCAAGCAGGTGCGCGGCCACACCCTGGCCTGGCACTCCCAGCAGCCCGGCTGGATGCAGAGCCTCAGCGGCAGCTCGCTGCGCCAGGCGATGATCGACCACATCAACGGCGTGATGCGCCACTACAAGGGCAAGATCGCCCAGTGGGACGTCGTGAACGAGGCCTTCGCCGACGGCAGTTCGGGAGCCCGGCGCGACTCCAACCTGCAGCGCACCGGCAACGACTGGATCGAGGTCGCGTTCCGCACCGCGCGCGCCGCCGATCCGGCCGCCAAGCTCTGCTACAACGACTACAACGTCGAGAACTGGACGTGGGCCAAGACCCAGGCCATGTACGCCATGGTCCGGGACTTCAAGCAGCGCGGCGTACCGATCGACTGCGTCGGCTTCCAGGCGCACTTCAACAACGACAGCCCCTACAACAGCAACTTCCGCACCACCCTGCAGAACTTCGCCGCCCTCGGTGTCGACGTGGCCATCACCGAACTCGACATCCAGGGCGCCTCGGCCACGACCTACGCCAACGTGACCAACGACTGCCTGGCCGTCCCGCGCTGCCTCGGCATCACCGTCTGGGGTGTGCGCGACTCCGACTCCTGGCGACCGGAGCACACGCCGCTGCTGTTCAACCGCGACGGCAGCAAGAAGCCCGCCTACACCGCCGTCCTCAACGCACTCAACGGCGGTACCTCCACGCCCCCCTCGGACGGCGGGACGATCAAGGGCGTCGGTTCGGGCCGCTGCCTGGACGTGCCCGGTACCAGCACCACCGACGGCACCCAGCTCCACCTGTGGGACTGCCACAACGGCACCAACCAGCAGTGGACGTACACCGCCGCCGGCGAGCTCAGGGTCTACGGCAACAAGTGCCTGGACGCAGCCGGCACCGGCAACGGCACCAAGGTCCAGATCTACAGCTGCTGGGGCGGCGACAACCAGAAGTGGCGTCTCAACTCCGACGGATCCATCGTCGGCGTCCAGTCCGGGCTCTGCCTCGACGTCGTCGCGGGAGGCACCTCCAACGGCACCCTGATCCAGCTCTATACCTGCTCGAACGGCAGTAACCAGCGCTGGACCCGCACCTGATGGGATCCACGACAGACGAAAGGGTGAATCGATGAAGCCCTACGGTGCGGTTTCCCCCGCCCCTCCACGACGACATCGCTGGTGGTCCCGGGTCGCCGCCGTGGTGGCGACGACCCTCGCGGCCGGCGTGCTCGCCGCGGTGCATCCGGCGCCCGCCGAGGCGGCGACGGTGGACAGCAATGCCTGGTACGTCCTGGTCAACCGCAACAGCGGCAAGGCGCTGGGCGTCTCGGGCGCGTCCACCGCCGACGGCGCGCGGGCCGGCCAGTGGCCGCGCAGCGACGGAAACAGCCAGCAGTGGCAGTTCGTGGACTCCGGCGACGGCTTCTACCGGCTCAAGGCCCGGCATTCGGGCAAGGTTCTCGACGTGGCCGGGGCCTCGACCGCGGACGGTGCCGTGATCCAGCAGTGGGCCGACCACAACGGGGCCAACCAGCAGTTCCGCCTGGCCGACTCCGATGCGGGGCACGTCCGGCTGATCAACCGCGCCAGCAGTAAGGCGGTGGAGGTGCAGGGCGCCTCCACCACCGACGGAGGCAACGTCGTCCAGTACTCCGACTGGGGCGGCGCCAACCAGCAGTGGCAGATGGTCAAACTGTCGTCCGGGGGCGGCGGAGGATGCGGCAGCGCTCCGACACCCCTGACGAGCGGTACACACACGATTCAGAGCGGCGGTAAGAGCCGCAGCTTCATCCTCAGGGTTCCCGCCAACTACGACAACAGCCGCCCCTACCGGTTGATCTTCGCGTTCCACTGGCGGGGCGGAACCGCCGGCGACGTCGCGTCGGGCGGCACGAGCGGGAGCGCCTGGTCCTACTACGGCCAACAGGAACAGTCGAACAACGGCGCGATCCTCGTCGCTCCCCAGGGCCTCGGCAACGGCTGGGCCAATGCGGGCGGTGAGGACATCACCTTCGTCGACGACATGATCCGGCGCATCGAGGGCGGCCTCTGTGTCAACCCGGCACAGCGTTTCGCCACGGGATTCAGCTGGGGCGGCGGTATGAGCTACGCACTCGCCTGCAGCCGGGCCAACGTCTTCAGGGCCGTCGCGGTCATCTCCGGCGCTCAGATCAGCGGGTGCAGCGGCGGCACCCAGCCCATCGCCTACTTCGGAATCCACGGCATCAGCGACTCCGTCCTCAACATCGGGCAAGGACGGTCCCTGCGCGACAGGTTCGCCGGCAACAACGGCTGCACTTCCCAGAGCCCGCGCGAGCCCGCGCCGGGCAGTCGAACGCACATCACCACCACCTACTCGGGCTGCCGTGCCGGATACCCGGTCCAGTGGGCCGCGTTCGACGGAGGCCACATTCCCGGTCCGGTCGACGGCTCCTCCGGCGAGAGTGGCGCCGCCACCTGGACCAAAGCAGAGATCTGGAGGTTCTTCGCACAGTTCCAGTGACCCGCCCGCACCGCGGAGTGGAACCAGGGGATCCGTGAGCGGTCCAGGCCGGGGTGGGGCGCGGAGGTGTCCCACCCCGGCCTGGTCTCATCGGATGTGCTTCACCGGCTTGGTGGCGGCGTTGAGGAGGTACTCCAGGGGGCCGCGGCGGAAGAAGCGGGACCAGATCGCGGCGAACACGATCGCCCGAGGACGAACATGAGCAGCGGCACCCACGACTGCTGGGAGCCGGTCCCGGCGGGCACGGACAGCGCGGACTGGGCGAGGAAGTGGCCGACGCAGGCGGTCAGGGACACGGTGCCCACGGCGATGACCGGCCTGGCCAGGCGGCGCAGTCGCGGCAGGCGCAGCGGCGGCTGTGTCGGTTCATACGGCGAATCTCGCGTGGACGTCCGAGGGCGGACCATCCGGCAGTCCTCGGTCACGGCCCCGCCGGTCGGCGGTCACCGCGCCGCCGACCGGCGGAGTCTCGTCCCGACCGGCCCGGTGCGCCCCGGCGCCTTCTTCAGCCGCACGGCGGGGTGGCACCCACCAGTCGGCCAGGGACACGGCAGCCTGCGACAACTGCCAGTGACATGCGGTGCCGTTGCCGTGCCCTGGTGGCCGGCCGGTGCCGGTCCGCGGGCTCGGATCTCAGTGCGGCTCAGGCTGGTGGAGGTTCTGTGCGCACCAGATCGTCTTGCCGTCGGTGGTGTGCCGGGTGCCCCACCCCTGGGTGAGCTGGGCGACGAGCAGCAGGCCGCGGCCGCCCTCGTCGAAGGCGCGGGCCCGGCGCAGGTGCGGGGCGGTGTTGCTGGCGTCGGAGACCTCGCAGATCAGGGAGTTGTCGCGAATCAGCCGCAGCCTGATGGGCGGCGCGCCGTATCTGATGGCGTTGGTGACCAGCTCGCTGACGACCAGTTCGGTGACGAAAGCCGCCTCCTCCAGGCCCCAGGCGTCCACCTGGTCGACGGCGAGCTTCCTGGCGCGCGGCACCTGCGCGGTGTCGGGCTCGACGTCCCAGTCGGCGACGTGATGGGGATCCAGCGCGTGAGTGCGGGCGAGCAGCAGGGCGGCGTCGTCGGTACGGCGTTGGGGGAGCATGGTGTCCATCACCGTGTCGCACAGGGCCTCCAGCGGCGTGGTCGAGTGGCTCAGGGCTCGCTGCAGATCGGTGATTCCTTCATCGAGGTCGCGCTCGCGGCTTTTCACCAGTCCGTCGGTGTAGAGGGTCAGCAGACTGCCCTCGGGCAGTTCGAGCTCGGTGGCCTCGAAGGGCAGCCCGCCGATGCCGAGCGGCGGTCCCGGGTGGGCGGGTACCGGGGTCCGGGTGCCGTCCGGGGAGATGATCAGGGGCAGGGGATGGCCGGCGCTCGCCAGTGTGAAATGCCGGGAGACCGGGTCGTAGACGGTGTACAGGCAGGTGGCCCCGGACTCGCCGGTCGGCTGGAAGTGCCCGGCGGGCTGGAGGTCGCTGGCGAGGTGCAGGACCAGGTCGTCCATGTGGGTCAGCAGCTCGTCGGGCGGCAGGTCGACGTCGGCGAGGGTGCGCACCGCCGTGCGCAGCCGGCCCATACTGGCCGAGGCGTGCAGTCCGTGGCCGACGACATCGCCGACGACCAGGGCGACCCGGGCGCCGGACAGCGGGATCACGTCGAACCAGTCACCGCCCACTTCCGTGCCGGTCCCGCCGGGCAGGTAGCGGGACGCCACCTCGACCGCCTCCTGGTTCGGCAGTCCTTGCGGCAGCAGGCTGCGTTGCAGGGTCAGCGCGGTGGTGCGCTCGCGCGAGTACCGGCGGGCGTTGTCGATGGCGACGGCCGCCTTGGCGGTCAGCTCTTCGGCGAGGATCAGGTCGTCGGCGGTGAAAGCCTCGGGCCGGTCGAGGCGGGAGAAGGCGACGACGCCGAGCAGCGTGCCGCGCGCCCGGAGCGGCACGGTGATCCGGCCGGTCAGCCCGTCCGCGGCGATGGACTCGTCGATCACCGGGTTGCCCGGTGGCCAGTGGGCCGGGTCGGCGGCGAGTCCGGGCCCGAAGGCCCATTCGCCGCCCTGGCCGGGCTCGGCGGCGAGCTCGACCGCGGACCTGCCGGTGGCCATGCAGCGGGCGGCGACGGAACCGGGAGCGTGCGTGACCGGTTTCGCGGGCCCAGGAGCCCGGTCGGCGTCCACCTTCGTGCTGTGCTGGGCGGCCCGGCTGAGCCTGATGGTCTCGCCGGGGTCGAACGGGGACCGTGAGGGCGGTTCCTCTCCGCGCAGCACCTCGTCGAAGAGATCCACGCTGACGAGGTCGACGAATCCCGGCACCGGGGTCATGGCCAGTTCCCGGGCGGTGCCGATCACGTCGAGTGTCCGGCCGATGCCACCGCTGGCCTCGTTGAGGATGAGCAGGCGCTGCCGGGCCCAGTACTCGGCGCTCATGTCGAATCCCCAGTTGGCGATCGCGCGGACCCTGCCCCCGGCATCCCGGACGGGCCAGATACTGGTGGCCCAGGCATTGGCGTAGTCACTGCCGCGAGGGCGGAAGACGGTGATGAGACGCGTGGGCTCGCCCGTCCTCGCCACTTCGGCGAGTGCGTCGGTGTAGGGCTTGTCGTCCCTTTCGGGAAACAGCGAGCGGTCGAATTCGGGGAGCACCTCGCGGTACCTCTTGCCGAGCACCTGCTCCTCGGAGTGCGCTATCACCCGGCCCGAGGAGGCATTGATCCACTGGAACCGCAGCTCAGGGTCGTAGACGCCCAGTGCGAAGGGGCACTGCTCGAAGGCACGGTCGGCGATCACCGGGCGGCGTCCCCAGCGCTGGACGGTCAATGCGTGGCCCATCGCCCGCCCGTCGGGCCCGAACAACGGGTTTGCCGTCACTACGGCGTCCAGAGTGGAGCCGTCTTCGTGACGCAGGGAGATGCACCCCGTGGGGTCCACGCCGGCGCCGTAGCCCTCGGGGAAACCGGGTGGCGGAGGATCGACGAGCAGGTCGGTCACGGGGCGGCCCACGGTGTCCTCCGCGGTCCAGCCCAGCAGCAGCCGGCCACCCTCGCTCCAGCCGCTCACCATGCCGTCCGGGTCCACCACGACAACGGCAATGGGAGCATCCTGCTTGCCGGCCATGTCCACGCACCACGCCTCCGTCCGGACCTCCGTGCCCGTCAGGGCTGGTTTCCAGCGGCTGCTTCCAGCCTAGAGCGGCCCCCGCTCCACGGCGCTCCGGCCGGCCGGGCTCGGGGTAGCAGGTGACCGGCGCCCAGGTCATCGGCCCCGCTGGGCACACGAGCAGCACGGCTTCCCCCCTGCCGCTGCTCGCCCCCGACGAGGCTGACACAACGTCCGGATGTCGCCTCCTGGCCGGACAGATCGCGCGTTGGCGTGGTCCCGCTCCGCCGAGATGCTCGGGAGACCGCAGCAGACCGAACACCGAGGCCGGGAGACGAACATGACCGCACTGTCGCCGCACCTTCGCCAGGCCACACCCGTGGTGGCGGCCCGGGGCGAGGGCGTCCACCTCTACGGCGAGGACGGCCGCCGCTACCTCGACTTCACCGCCGGTATCGGCGTCACCAGCACCGGTCACTGCCACCCCAAGGTCGTGGCGGCGGCGCAGGAGCAGGTGGGCACGCTGATCCACGGCCAGTACACGACCGTCATGCACGAGCCGCTGCGCCGCCTGGTCGACAAGCTGGGCGAGGTGCTGCCGGCGGGCCTGGACAGTCTGTTCTTCACCAACTCCGGCAGCGAGGCCGTCGAGGCGGCGCTGCGGCTGGCCCGCCAGGCCACCGGCCGGCCGAACGTCATCGTCTGCCACGGCGGCTTCCACGGCCGTACGGTCGCCGCCGCTTCCATGACCACCTCCGGCATCCGCTTCCGGTCCGGGTTCTCGCCGCTGATGAGCGGAGTCGTCGTCACGCCCTTCCCGACGGCCTACCGCTACGGCTGGGACGAGGAGACCGCGACCCGCTTCGCCCTGAAAGAGCTGGACTACACCCTCCAGACGATCTCCTCGCCCGCCGACACCGCCGCGATCATCGTCGAGCCGGTCCTCGGCGAGGGCGGATACGTCCCCGCGAACCGCGCCTTCATGGAGGGCCTGCGCGAGCGCGCCGACCGGCACGGCTTCCTCCTCATTCACGACGAGGTGCAGACCGGAGTCGGCCGTACCGGCCGCTTCTGGGGCCACGACCACTTCGGCGTCGCCCCCGACATCCTCGTCACGGCCAAGGGCCTGGCCAGCGGCTTCCCCCTCTCCGGCATCGCCGCCTCCGAGGAACTGATGACCAGGGCCTGGCCCGGCTCGCAGGGCGGGACGTACGGGGCGAACGCCGTGGCCTGCGCCGCGGCCTGCGCGACGCTCGACGTCGTACGCGACGAGAAGCTCGTCGAGAACGCCGAGGCCATGGGCAAGCGGCTGCGCCAGGGACTGGAGGCCGTGGCCGACCGGACCCCGGGCATCGGCGACGTCCGCGGCCTCGGCCTCATGCTCGCCACCGAGTTCGTCACCGAGGACGGCAGCCCCGACTCCGAGACCGCCGCCCGCGTGCAGCGCGCCGCGATCGACGAGGGCCTGCTCCTGCTGCTGTGCGGCGCCTGGAACCAGGTCGTCCGTATGATCCCGGCGCTCGTGATCGACGAGGCGGGTGTCGACGAGGGCCTGCAGGCCTGGGCGAACGCGGTCGAGGCCGGAACATCGGGAGCGGCACGGCGATGACGGACACCACCACGGCCCTGGAGCCGCTGGTCGTGCGGCTCGCCGAGACCGCTCCCGGCCTGCGGGTGGAAACCGGACCCGGCTCCACCGGTCTCTACGCCTACGACGCCTCCAACTACCGGGTCCCGCCGAGGGCCGTGGTCTTTCCCCGCAGCGCCGACGACGTCGTCGCGGTGCTGGGGGCCTGCCGTGCGACAGGCATCCCGGTCACCGCACGCGGCGGCGGCACCAGCATGGCGGGCAACGCCGTCGGACCCGGCGTCGTGCTGGACTTCTCCCGGTACCTGAACCGGATCCTGGACATCGACCCCGAGGCGCGGACCGCGCGCGTCGAAGCCGGAGTGATCCTCGACGCGCTACGTTCCGCGACCGCCCTGCACGGGCTCACCTTCGGGCCCGACCCCTCCTCGCACAGCCGCTGCACCATCGGCGGCATGATCGGCAACGACGCGTGCGGCAACCGGTCCGTGCGGCACGGGCGCACCAGCGGGCACATCGAGGCGCTGGAGATCGTGACGGCCGACGGTGTGCGGGCCGTCGCCGACCGGACCGGACTGCGGGCCGCCGACCCGGAGGACCGGGACGCCGTCCAGCGTGTCGCAGGTCTCGAAGCGGACCTGCGCCGCCTGATCGACGGCAACCTGGCGTCGGTCCGCACCGAGCTGGGCCGGATACCGCGCCAGGTCTCCGGCTACCAGCTGCACCACCTGCTGCCCGAGAACGGCTTCGACATGGCTCGCGCGCTGGTGGGCACCGAGGGCTCCTGTGCGGTCGTCACCGCCGCGACGGTCCGCCTGGTGGCGACCGCACAGGCATCCACCCTCCTCACCCTCGGCTACGACGACGTGGTCGACGCCGCCGAGGACGTCCCCGAGATCCTGCGCTGGAACCCCACCGCGGTGGAGGGCATGGACGAGGCGATCGTCGCCACCATGCGGGCCCGGCGTGGTCCGGACTCCGTCACCGGTCTCCCCGAGGGCCGTGCCTGGCTGTACGTCGAACTCGACGGCGACGAGCAGGCGGCCGTCGACGCCCGCGCCGGCGAACTGCTGGACGCGCTCAAGGCACAGGGACGGATGACCGGCGGGCGGGTCGTGCACAGCCCGGCCGAACGGCGCTCGCTGTGGCGGGTCCGTGAGGACGGGGCAGGGCTCGCCGCCCGCCTGGTCGACGGCGGGGAGTCCTGGCCGGGCTGGGAGGACGCGGCCGTCGCGCCCGAGGACCTGGCCGCCTACCTGCGCGACTTCCGCAAGCTGCTGGCCGCGCACGGTCTGACCGGCGTGCTGTACGGCCACTTCGGCGCGGGCTGCGTCCACGTACGCATCGACTTCGACCTCGCCACGGACGCGGGCCGGACCGCCACCCGGCGGTTCCTCTCCGAAGCCGCCGCCCTGGTCGTCGAGCACGGCGGAACCCTCTCGGGCGAACACGGGGACGGACGGGCCCGCGGCGAACTGCTGGAGGTCATGTACAGCCACCGGATGATCCGGGCGTTCGCCGCCTTCAAGGAGATCTTCGACCCCGAGGGCCTGCTCAACCCGGGCGTCATCGTGGCCCCGGCCCGCCTCGACGACGACTTGGCCCTGCACACGCCCTCGGACGTGCTGCCCGTCGAAACCCTGTTCTCCTTCCCGCACGACGAGGACGGCTTCGCGGGCGCGGTACGCCGCTGTGTCGGCGTCGGCCGCTGCCGCAGCGACGCGGGCGGCGTGATGTGTCCCAGCTACCGGGCCACGGGGGAGGAGAACGACTCGACCCGGGGCCGGGCCCGTCTGCTCCAGGAGATGGTGCGGGGCGGAACGGTCCAGGACGGCTGGCGCTCCACGGAGGTGCGTGACGCCCTCGACCTGTGCCTGTCCTGCAAGGCCTGCTCCAGCGACTGCCCGGTCGGCGTCGACATGGCCACGTACAAGGCGGAGTTTCTGCACCAGCACTACAAGGGCAGAGTCAGACCCAGATCCCACTACTCCCTTGGCTGGCTGCCCCTCACGTCCCAGCTCGTCGGGTACGCGGCCCGCCCGGTGAACGCGCTGCTGCGCGGACCTGTCGGGAAGCTGCTCGCGCGCCTCGGCGGCGTGACCACGAAACGCCGGATCCCCGCCTTCGCCTCCCGGCGCGCGCTGCGCCGGGCACTGCGCGCGGCGAGGGCCGGCGAACCGGCGAAGACGCTGCTCTTCGTGGACAGCTTCACCCGCGCCTTCCGCCCCGAGGTGGCCGGGGCCGCGAGCCGCGTACTCGCCGACGCCGGCATCCCCTGCACGGCGGAGGACGGCCTGTGCTGTGGCCTGACCTGGGTGAGCACCGGACAACTGTCCCTCGCGCGCCGCATCATGGCCCGCACCGTCGCCCGCCTGGACAACGGCGACGACCGGCCCATCGTCGTGGCCGAACCCAGCTGCGCCGCGGCGCTCAAGCGTGACGTGCCCGAACTCCTCGGCACCGACGCCGCCCGGCGCGTCGCGGCCCGCGTCCACACCCTCACCGGAGCCCTGACCGACCTCGCGGTCCCCGGCTGGGCGCCCCCGGAACTCCCGGACAACGTCGTGCTGCAGACCCACTGCCACGAGTACGCCACCTTCAAGGGCCGCCACCCCCGTGACCTGCTCGGCCGCCTCGGCGTGGCGCAGGTCGACGAGGCCGAGGGCTGCTGCGGACTCGCCGGCAACTTCGGCTTCGAGGAACAGCACTACGACACCTCGATGGCCGTCGCCGACCTGGCCTTGAAGCCACGCCTCGACGACATCGACCCGCGCACACCGGCCGTCGTCGTGGCCGATGGCTTCAGCTGCGCCACCCAGATCGACCACCTCGCCGGAGACCGGGGCATCCGCGCCCTTCACCTCGCGGAACTGCTCGACCCCGCCGCCGACCGGCCCGGACAACCAGGAGAGAACTCATGACCGACACACCCACGCAGTTGTTCATCGGCGGCGCCTGGGTGGACGCCGCGGACGGCGCCACCATGCCCGTCGACGACCCCGCCACCGGCGAGATCCTCTGCCACGTCGCCGACGCCGGTCCCAAGGACGCGAAGCTCGCCGAGGAAGCGGCCGTGCAGGCGCAGGAGGCGTGGGCGCGTACGGCGCCCCGGGTGCGCAGCGAGATCCTGCGCCGCGCCTACGAGATCATCATCGAGCGCACCGACGAGCTCGCCCACCTGATGACGTCCGAGATGGGCAAGCCGCTCGCCGAGGCCAGGGGAGAGGTGGCCTACGCGGCCGAGTTCTTCCGCTGGTTCTCCGAGGAGGCCGTCCGTATCGACGGCGGCCTCGCCACCTTGCCGGACGGCCGCAACCGCATGCTGCTCTCCCGCCGCCCGGTCGGCCCCTGCCTGCTGATCACCCCGTGGAACTTCCCGCTGGCGATGGGCACCCGCAAGATCGGCCCGGCGGTCGCCGCCGGCTGCACGATGCTGCTCAAGCCGGCCCCGCAGACCCCTCTCTCCAGCCTTGCCCTCGCCGCGATCCTCAAGGAGGCCGGGCTGCCGGACGGCGTGCTGAACGTCGTCACCACCTCCCGTGCGGGGGAGGTGTGCGAACCGCTCCTGCGCGGCGGGCGGATTCGCAAGCTTTCCTTCACCGGCTCCACGGCCGTCGGACAGCTGCTGCTCGCCCAGAGCGCGGAGGCGGTCGTACGGACCTCGATGGAGCTGGGCGGCAACGCGCCGTTCGTCGTCTTCGAGGACGCCGACCTGGACAAGGCCGTGGACGGCGCGATGGTCGCCAAGATGCGCAACATGGGCGAGGCGTGCACGGCCGCCAACCGTTTCTTCGTGCACCGCTCGGTGGCGGAGGAGTTCGGGCGCCGGCTGGCGGAGCGGATGGGCGCGCTGGTCGTCGGTCCGGGCACCCGGGACGGTGTCGACGTCGGTCCCCTGATCGACAGGAGGGGACGCGCCAAGGTGGAGGAACTCGTCGCCGACGCGGTGGAGCGCGGGGCGCAGGTGCTCGTGGGCGGCCGTACACCCGAAGGCGCCGGCTGCTTCTACCCGCCGACCGTACTGGCCGGCGTCGACCCCGGCAGCCGCCTGATGGACACGGAGATCTTCGGCCCGGTCGCCGCCATCCTCACCTTCGACGACGAGGACGAGGTCATCCGCCGTGCCAACGACACCCCCTGGGGCCTGGTCGGCTACGTCTTCACCGAGGGCCTCGACCGTGCCCTGCGGGTGAGTGAACGGCTGGAGGTGGGCATGGTGGGGCTCAACACGGGTCTCGTGTCCAACCCGGCCGCCCCCTTCGGCGGCGTCAAGCAGTCGGGGCTGGGCCGCGAGGGCGGCCGCGTGGGAATCGACGAGTTCCTGGAGTACCAGTACCTCGCGGTGCCCGTGCGATGACGGCCGTTCCGGTTTCCCGAGTCCAGCAAAGGAATTGCATGTCGCTCCTGAAGACCATCGACACCGATCCCTCCTTCGCGCCGCACAGGTCCGGCCCGCTCCCGGAACGTCTGGTGTCGGGCGACCCCGCGTTCATGACCTGGCCCCAGGACATCGCCCGCGGGGAGATGATCCATACGGGAGTCTGGGAAGCGACGCCCGGCGAGACGCGCTCGATCAAAGGCGAGACCTTCGAGTTCTGCCACATCCTCGCCGGCACCGTCGAGATCACACCCGAAGGCGGCGAGCCGGTGGTCTACAAGGCGGGCGACAGTTTTGTCATGAAGCCGGGCTTCGTCGGGGTCTGGAAGACCATCGAAACCGTGCGCAAGATCTACGTGATCGTGAAGTGACGCCGGGACCGTCGTCAGGCCAGGTGCCGGGCGGTGATCTCCGCAGCCGTCTCGGCGACCAGGCGGCCCAGCTCGGGCAGCCGGCCGGGCTCGAAGCGGGAGTCGGGCAGGGAGGCGGACAGGGCGGCCAGCGGTGTGCCCTCGCCGTCGAGCACGGGTGCCGCTATCGCGCAGACACCCTGCAGGTACTGGTTGCGGTTGACGGCGTAGCCACGCTCTCTCACACGGCGGAGCTCCGCGCGCAGTTGCCCCGGGTCGGTGATGGTCTCCTCGCCGTAACCCTCCAACGTCCCCGCGGCGACCTCCTCCATCTCGGACTTCCCCAGATGGGCCAGGACGGCGTTCCCGGCGGCTGTGGCGTGCAGGGGTGAGGTGTCGCCGATGGCGTGGAAGGTGCGTACGGCGTGGTCGCAGTCGACGCGGTCGACGACGACCATGCCGTGCGGGGCGTCCGGTACCGACAGGTGGATGGTCTCGTTCACCGCGTCGCGGAGCCGGATCATGGGTTCACGGGCGGCGGCGAACAGGCTGGAGCCCTGGAGTGCGGCGGGCCGTACGGCCAGGACGCGGGCGCCGACCTCCCAGCGGGTGGTGTCCTCGCGGTTCGCCCGCAGCCAGCCCGCCTCGCTGAGGGTGACCAGGGTGCGCTGCACGGTGGACTTCGGCAGCCCGAAGATCTTCGTCAACTCCCCGACGGTCACGGGTTGATGTCTGGCGACTGCCTCCAGCACCCGGAGCGACCTGGTGACGCTCTTCATTTCCATGCGATACCCCCTCAGACCTGTGGACCCCTGGTTCTCATTGCCTCTTGACCCCAGCACGGAGTCAGGGCCACGATCCGTGCCGGACTCCAGCATAGCGTGCCACGATGTGGAACAAGGTGAGATGGAGGTGGCTCCGTGACACAAGGCTGAGGGCCGGCCTCGCGCACTGACGCGTGCGAGGCCGGCCCTCGGGCGACTGCTTGCGGTGGTCGTCTGCCGTTCAGGCACCCAGGCGGCGCTGTGAGATCTCCGCGGCCGTGTCTGCGACGAGGCGGCCCCACTTGGGTGCCCGCTCGCCGTCGTACCGCGCCTCGGGCATGGAGACGGCCACCGCCGCCAGCGGGGTTCCGTCCTCGTCGAGTACGGCGGCGGCGACGGCGCAGACGCCCGGACGGAACTGGTTGCGGTTGACCGCGTAGCCGTCGACGCGGATCCGGTCCAGCTCGGCGCGCAGCTCGCCGGGCTCGACGGGCGTCGTGTCGCTGAACCGCTCCAGCCCCGCCGCGATGAGGTCGTCGACGTCCCCCGCCGGAAGGTGGGCGAGAACGGCGCGCCCGACGGCCGTGGCGTGCAGAGGCGAGGTGTCGCCGATCGTGTGGAAGGTGCGTACGGCGTGGTCGCAGTCGACGCGGTCCACCACGACCATGCACTGCAGGGCGTCCGGCACCGACAGGTGGATGGTCTCGTTCACCGCGTCGCGAAGGCGAACCATGGGTTCACGGGCGGCGGCGAACAGGCTGGAGCCCTGCAGTGCGGCGGGCCGCACGGCCAGGACGCGGGCGCCGATCTCCCAGCGGGTGGTGTCCTTGCGGTTGGCGCGCAGCCAGCCGGCCTCCGCCAACGTGACCAACGTGCGCTGCACGGTGGACTTCGGCAGCCCGAAGAGCTTCGTCAACTCCCCTACGGTCACGGGCTGATGCTGAGCGACCGCCTCCAGGATGCGAAGCGACCTGGTGACGCTCTTCATTTCCATCCGGTTTCCCCCTGTTAATCCTCGAAAATTCTGCTGGACACCCTCTTGACT
Source organism: Streptomyces paradoxus (assembly GCF_014202475.1). Classification (GTDB taxonomy): domain Bacteria; phylum Actinomycetota; class Actinomycetes; order Streptomycetales; family Streptomycetaceae; genus Streptomyces; species Streptomyces paradoxus. Next base: position 14,254 of record NZ_JACHGV010000019.1, on the reverse strand, counting down.
CCTCGCTGAAGCCGCTGTCATTCTCTGTGCCAGATTCTAGCACAGCATTCCACATTGTGGCACGGCCTCGGGGTCCCCCGGAAGTGAGCCGGACTGCGAGACGCGGCGGTCGCGAGCCGCAGGTCCACGAGGAGGGCCTGGCTCCCGCCCAAATCATCTCGAATCGAACAGCCTCACGTCGAAGGCTCAGCATGCGCCTCGGCGATACGAAAGGAAAGTCCTGTGTCAGCTGCCAGGAAGCGCGTCGCGGTGATCGGCGTCGGAACGATGGGCAGCCAGGCCGCCTGGCGGCTGGCGGCCCGCGGCGCAGACGTCGTCGGGTACGACCGCTACGCACCCGGCCACGACCGCAGTGCCGCCGGCGGCGAGTCCCGGATCTTCCGCAGCGCGCACTTCGAGGACTCCCGGTACGTCCCGCTCCTCAAGCACGCGGACGCCCTCTGGGAACAGCTCCAGCAGGAGACCGGCCGCGAGCTGCGCCGCCTGACCGGATGCCTGCTCATGGGGCCGACCGAGCACCAGCAGATGGCCACGGTCCTCGAATCCATCGCCGAGCACGACCTCGACCACGAGGTACTGGACGCCGAGACGCTCGCCAAGCGCTTTCCGCAGTACCGCATCGAGGACGGCGACGCGGCCGTACTCGACCGCCGCGCCGGGTTCATCCGCCCGGAGCTGACGATCCAGACCGCCGCCCGCCGCGCCGAGCAGCTGGGCGCCGTGATCCACCGCTACAGCACCGTGCGCGAGATCGTCCCTGTCGCCGGCGGTGTGGAGATCCGCACCGACTCCGGCAGCGAGCACTTCGACACCGCCGTCGTCACGCCCGGTCCCTGGGTCAACGACCTGCTGCCCGACCTGCCCTGGGAGGTGGAAGTCCGCCGCCTCGTCAGCGCCTGGTACGTGCCCACCGCCCCCGACGCCTGGTTCGGCGAGGAGCGCCCGGCGTTCATCCGTACGGCACCCACCCACTGCTACGGCCTGCCCTCCCCGGACGGCATCTCGGTCAAGCTCGGACTGTCCCGCGCGCTGCACCGGCTCGCCGACGACCCCAACCAACTGGACCGCACCGTGCGCCCGGACGAGCTGGAGGTCTTCTCCGAGCTGATCGGGCGGTACCTGCCCGACCTGCACCCGGACCCCACCCGCCTCTCCGTCTACATGGAGGGTTACACCGAGAGCAGCCGCCCCCTGGTCGGCCCGCTGCCCGGCGCCGAAAACGTCATCCTCCTCGCCGGATTCTCCGGGCACGGCTTCAAACTCTCGCCCGCCTTCGGCGACATCGCCGCGGACCTCGCACTGGACGGCGCCTCGCCCCAGCCCATCCACTTCCTGTCCACCGTCGGCCGTACGGAGGCATGACCATGCAGGACGCCACCCTCCGCGTCGGCCCCCTACAGGCCCTGCCCGGCACCAAGGCGCACGGCACCGTCCAGGCCGATCTCGGCACCCTCGCCGCGGACATCCCGGTGACCCTGGTCAATGGAACCCGCCCGGGTCCCCGGGTCGTCATCACCGCCGGTGTGCACGGTGGCGAGTTCACGCCCATCGAAGCCGCCGTGCGCCTGGCGGACCTGCTGGAGCCCGGCGAGGTGAGCGGGCAGGTGATCGTCTGTCCGGTCGCCAACCCTCCCGCGGTGTACCAGGGCCGGCTCAACGTCTCCCCGGTCGACGGTGTGAACCTCAACCGTGTCTTCCCCGGCGACCCGGCCGGCGGCCCCACCGAACGGCTGGCCGCCTGGCTCTTCACGCACCTCGTCGACGCCGCCGACGTCTACATCGACCTGCACTGCGGGGGCATCGACCAGGTCCTGCGGGACTTCGTCGGCTACCGCCTCACCGGTGACCCGGACCTGGACAAGGCGACGGCCGAACTGGCAGGCTCCTTCGGCATCCAGGACGTCATCCTCGGGCTGACGCCCGAGGGCGGCAACAGCCACGCCGCCGCCGCCCGCCGGGGCGTCTCGGCGGTCCTGGTGGAGGTGGGCCAGCTCGGCCGGCGGGACGAGGCCACCGCCCTCCGCCGCGTCGACGGCCTGCTGAAGGCACTGCGCCATCTTGGCGTCCTCGACCAGGACGGTTCCGCCCCGGCACCGATCCGCGAGTGGGTCTGGTCCGCCGGCGTCACCGCCGAGGCCGCCGGCCTGTGGTACCCCGAGTTCTCCTTCGATGCCGACGTCATCGGCGAAGTCACCGCGGGCGACCTCCTCGGCCGCATCGTCGACCCGAACGACGGCACGGAGCACACCGTCCACGCCCCGGCCGACGGACGGATCTTCTACGGCATGCACGCCCTCACCGTCGCCACCGGGGCAGAACTCGCCGCCCTCGCCGTCCCCTGGGACCCCGACACGGCCGCGCGGGCCGACACCTTCCGGGCGCCCGGTCTGGGCGCCGGCTCAGACGAGGCGCACCCCCGCCCCTAGACCCCCCTTTCCAGCCGCCCCCCATACCCCCTTCCACGTCCCCAGCCGTTCCCCTTCTCACGGCCGGCACCACCCAGGAGGCACACGATGAAAGATGCCCGAATCGACCGCAGACTGTTCCTGCGAGGAATAGGCGGGGTCACTGCGGGTGTCGCCGCCGCGACCGCCCTCTCCGCATGCGGCACCGGCACCAGCCGTGTGGCCTCCGGTGGGGGCAAGGGCGGCGGCAAGACGGTGGTCGTCCGTGACAGTGGCGGTTCTTACGGCGCTGCCCTGCAGAAGGCGATCTACACGCCGTTCACCCAGGAGACCGGCATCCAGGTGAAGGTGCTGAACCTGGACGACGCCCCGCTGCTGGCGCAGATCAAGCAGGGCCGCCCGCAGTGCGACCTCATCAACAACTCGATGATGTCGCACACCAAGTACGTTGCCCAGGACGCCCTGGAGAGGCTGGACCTCGACCGGATCAAGAGCGTGAAGAGCGCGAAGATCCCCGAGAACCAGATCACCGACCATGCCGTCGGCAGCAGCTTCTACGGCGCCTGTATGGCCTACCGGACGGATGCCTTCGGGGGTAAGAAGCCGGAGTCATGGGCGGACTTCTGGGACACCAAGGCGTTCCAGGGCGGCCGTTCGATGTGCAACCCGGACGGTGACCTGCCGGAGCTGGAGTTCGCGCTGCTGGCCGACGGCGTGCCGATGGACAAGCTGTACCCGCTGGATGTGGACCGGGCCTTCAAGGTGCTGACCCGGCTGCGGGGCGACATCAAGAAGTTCTGGGACAGCGGCCCGCTCCCCGGTGTGCTGCTCAGCCGCCAGGAAGTGACGATGTCCACCGTCTGGGACGGCCGGATCGCCGATCTGCAGAAGCAGGGCGTCCCGGTCACCAGGCAGCTCAACGGTATGCGCCGGCAGTTCCAGGGCTATGCCATCGCCAAGGGCGCGGCCAATGCGGACAACGCCTACCAGTTGATGGACTTCTCGCTGCGCGCGGAGAGCCAGGCCGCCCTGGCCAAGGCGTTCCCGTCGAACCCGTCGTCCCCGCTGGCCTACGCCAAGCTCACCGAGGACGAGCGCAACGCGCTGGCCGGTGCGCCGAAGTACTACGACAAGGGTTTCGACACGGACATCGACTGGTGGCTGAAGAACGAATCGGCCGTCACCAAGCGCTGGTTGGAGTGGGCTCGTGGCTGAATTCGGTATCGCCGCACCGTCGGTGAAGGTGGCCGGTGACAAGCCGGCCACCGCGACCGGCAAGGCGCTGTCGGTAGTGGCATTGCGCAAGACCTATGGGGACGTGGTCGCCGTCGACGAGGCGTCGATGGAGATCGCGGCCGGGGAGTTCGTCACCTTCCTCGGCTCCTCCGGGTCGGGCAAGACCACGACGCTGATGATGATCGCCGGATTCTGCGAACCCGACTCCGGCACCATCACCGTCGGCGGCCGCGACGTCACCCGCCTCGCCCCGCAGAAGCGCAACCTCGGCTTCGTTTTCCAGCAGTACCTCCTCTTCCCGCACATGACCGTGCAGGAGAACGTCGCCTTCCCGCTCACCCTGCGCGGCGTGCCCAAAGACGAGATCCGCCGCCGGGTCGGGGAAACCCTGGAGATCGCCGGCCTGTCCCGCTTCGGCGGCCGTAAGCCGCGTGAGCTGTCCGGCGGTCAGCAGCAGCGGGTCGCCCTGTGCCGGGCCCTGGTCTACCGCCCTCCGGTCATCCTCATGGACGAGCCGCTGGGCGCCCTGGACAAGAAGCTGCGCGATCAGCTCCAGGTGGAGATCAAGACCATTCAGCAGGAACTCGGCCTGACCGTCATCTATGTGACGCACGATCAGGAAGAGGCGCTGGTGATGTCGGACCGCATCGCGGTGATGCGCAACGGTCTGATCGAGCAGTTCGACACCCCGAGGGAGCTGTTCGAGCGGCCCAGGACGCCTTTCGTGGCGGACTTCCTCGGCGCGGCCAACTTCCTGCCCGGCCGCATCGAGCAGCACGACGGCGAGAACACCCTCGTCCGCCTTACCCAGTCCGGCACTCTGCTCAAGGCCCGCCGCCACGATCTGCCCTCCGGCACCGACGTGAAGGTCGCTGTGCAGCCGGGCCGGCTGCGGGCCTGTGCCGCCGATGAGGGGTTCTGTACCGGCACGGTCGAGACCGCCACCTATGTGGGCACCCTTGTGCGCGCGGGGGTGCGGATCGACGGCGGTCAGGGGCCGCTGCTGCGCCTGGAGGTGCCGGCAGGCCGGGGCCCGGTCGCAGGCGAGCGGGTCGGGATCACCGCCGATGCGGACGACGTCAACCTCTTCGCCGACGAACAGGCGGGGTGAGTCATGGCAGCCACCCTCACCGCGGGCGCTCCCGCCCGCCCCCGCAAACGCCTGGCTTCGCGCCGGACCCGCGTCGGGATCCTGTACGCGCTCCCCGTCGTCGTGTATCTGCTGGTGCTGTTCGTCTACCCGATCTTTTCCACCCTGCTGCTGAGCCTGAAGGACGCCGACGGCTCGTTCACGCTGCACTGGTACGCCGACGCGCTGACGGGCGTGAACCTGTCGGTGCTGCTCACCACGCTGCGCATCTCCGCCGAGACGGCCGTGTTGAGCCTGGTGTTCGGGTTCGTTCTGGCCCAGGCCATCACGCGGCTGAAGCCCATTCTGGCGGGCCTGGCGATGCTGGTCGTGGTCGTCCCGCACTTCGTCTCAGCGCTGGTGCGCACCTACGGCTGGATCATCATGCTCGGTGACAAGGGCCTGGTGAACGAGACCCTCACCAGCATGTCGGTTCCCGGGGCGCCGTTCCAGCTGCTCTACAACGAGCTGGGTGTGGTCATCGGCACCACCTCCATGATGCTCCCCTACACCGTGCTGCTCCTGTACGGGGTGATGCGCGGGGTGGACCGGCGTCTGCTGGCGGCCGCGTCCAGCATGGGCGCGGGCAAGGTGACCATCTTCCGGCGTATCTATCTGCCGCTGGTCGCCCCCGGCCTGGCCAGTGCCGGACTGCTCAGCTTCATCCTGTCGCTGGGCTACTACATCACCCCGGCCCTGATGGGCGGCCCCGACCAGACGATGATCGCCACCCTCATCAACCAGCAGGTCACCAAGGAGAACCAGTGGAACGGGGCGGCCGCGCAGGGCGTGATCCTGCTGGTGCTCACCCTGGCCGGACTGCTGCTGGTCAAGGTCGTGACCTCGCTCGGTGCCAGCCGTAAGAAGAGGAGCGCGACATGATGGAACTGCGCAAGTCCCTCGCCGGCCGCATCGCTCTCACCGCGGTCGCCACCGTGATCCTGCTGTTCCTGGCGCTGCCGATCGTCGTCATCCTGGTCACCTCCTTCAGCAACAACGCCTTCGCCTCCTTCCCTCCGGAGACGTGGACGCTGAACTGGTACAAGGCCCTGTTCGCCGACGGCAGCAAATGGCCCGCCGCACTGTCCCTGTCCGCCCTGATCGCCGCGCTGAGCACCGTGTTCTCCCTGATCATCGGGGTCACCGCGGCGACCGCCCTGGTCCGCAGTGAACTGCCGCTGCGCTCCGCGGTGTTCGCCCTGGTCCTGGGACCGCTGGTCATTCCGCAGATCGTCACCGCGCTGGGGTTGTTCCTGTTCTTCGAGCCCGCCGCGATGCTGGGCAGCCCGATCGCCATCGCGCTGGGCCACACGGTGCTGGCCTCACCGATCGCGGTGCTGATCCTGATCGCGACCCTGCGCGGGATCGACGAACGCCTCGAAGACGCAGCGGCCAGCATGGGCGCCGGCCGCCTCACCATCGCCCGGAAGATCACTTTCCCGCTCGCTGCCCCGGGCATGATCGCGGCGGCGATCTTCTCCTTCATCACCAGCTTCGACGAGTTCTACATCTCCCAGTTCCTGTCCTCGGTCGACACCGTCACCCTGCCGGTGCAGGTCTACAACTCCCTGACCTTCGAGATCGACCCCAGCGTGACCGCGGTCAGCGCGATCCTCATCGCCTTCGCGATCCTCGCCCTGGGCCTGGTGGCCCTGGTGCGCTGGATCGGCTCCGGACGGCAGGAATCCCTGCTGTCGGTCGAGAACACGGTCGGTGTCGCCAACCCGGGAGGCGAGGCCGTATGACCACCGCCTCCGCTCAGCTGACCGTGGCCACCGCTCAGCGGCACCTGCTGCTGCACATGACCGCCAACGGATCGCTCGGCGACGAGGGTGAAGACCTCCTCGTCGTCCAGCGAGGGGAGGGCCCGTACGTCGAGGACGCGGACGGCAGGCGCTACATCGACGGCCTGTCGGGGCTGTACTGCTGCCAGCTCGGTTACTCCTACGGCGGCGAGTTCGCCGAGGCAGCCGAACGGCAACTGCGCGAGCTGTGCTACAGCCCGCTGTGGACAGGGTCCGCGCACCCCTCGGCCATCGAACTCGCCGAGCGACTGTCCCGCATCGCCCCCGTCGACATCGAGCACACCTTCTTCTCGAGCGGTGGCGCCGAAGCCGTCGAGACCGCCTGGAAGATAGCCCGCCGCTACCACGCCCTGCGCGGCGAGCCGGGCCGCACCAAGGCGATCGCCCGGCGCGGCGCCTACCACGGCCTGACCATCGGCACCCTGTCGTTCAACGACGACCCCGGCCTCACGGAGCCGTACGGTCCGCCGGCGATCGGCACCCGGTTCGTGTCGAACACCAACCGCTGCGGCCTCGCACCGGAGTTCGCGGACGACGAGGTGTACACGGCATGGCTGCTCGCGGAGTTGGAGGCCGCGATCCTGACCGAGGGCCCCGAGACCGTCGCGATGCTCATCGCCGAGCCGGTGCAGAACCGGGGCGGTTGCATCACCCCGCCCGAGGGTTACTGGCAGGGGTTGCGGGCCCTGGCCGACCGGTACGGCTTCCTGCTCGTCGCCGACGAGGTCATCACGGCCTTCGGCCGGATCGGCGAGTGGTTCGGCGGGGACCGCTACGGCGCCCGCCCGGACATGATCACCGTCGCCAAGGGCATCACCGCCGGATACGCCCCCCTGGGTGCGACCCTGGTCGGTACCAAGGTCACGGAGGTCATCAACCGGCCCGGTGCGGTCCTCAACCACGGCTACACCTTTGCCGGGCACCCGCTGAGCACGGCCATCGCCCTGCGCAACCTGGAGATCATGGAGCGGGACCGCATCCTGGACAACGTCCGCGGTCTCCAGGGCGAGCTGGCCAAGCGCATGGCGGCCCTCAAGGACCTGCCGATCGTCGGCGACGTCCGCGGCACCGGGTTCTTCTACTCCTGCGAACTCACCGGCGACCTCGACGACGGCGCTTTCAGCGCCAAGGCCCGAACCGAGCTGATCGGCGACCTGATCCCGCGCCGGCTGCGCGAGGCCGGCCTGCTGGCCCGCGTCTACAACCGCTCCGCGCCGCTGGTCCAGATCGCGCCCCCGCTGATCAGCGACCGCGGCGTCCTCGACCGCATCGCCGCGATCATCGCCGGCACCCTCGCCGAGGCGTCGTCCCGCATCTGATCCACGTATTGGGAAGGAACCACATGTACTCCATCGGTCCGCTGACCGTCGCACCCGGCGAGCGCGCCCACGGCCTCATCCCCGTCGGCACCAGCAGCTACGGCGTGGAGCTCGGCATTCCGCTGATCGTCGTCAACGGCGTCCAGGAGGGCCCGGTCCTGTGTGTGGACGCGGGCGTGCACGGCGACGAGTACGACGGCCAGGAGGCCATCCGACGCGTCCTCGCCGAGCTCGACCCGGCCACCCTGCGCGGCACCGTCGTCGGTATCCCCTGCCTGAACACCCCGGCCTTCGAGGCGGCCGCCCGCGCCAGCGGCATCGACCACCTCAACCTCAACCGCATCTTCCCGGGCGATGCCGAGGGCTCGTACTCGCAGCGCCTGGCCGCCACCTTCGTAGAGCAGGTCGTGCCGGCCGTCGACGCCGTGGTCGACCTGCACACCGGCGGCGCCTACGGCGAGATCGCCCCCCTCGTCATCCTCCAGGGCGGCTACGAGAACCTGGCGACGGACCTGGCCCTGGCCGCCGGGCACGAGCTGGTCTGGAAGGGCGGCAAGTGGGGCGGCACGGTCCGCCACCCCGTCCTCGAGGCCGGCAAGCCCGCCATCACCATCGAGTGCGGCGGCGCCACCTACCGCGAGACCAACGTCGAGCACCACATGAACTCGATCCGCAACATCCTGCGCAGCCTCGGCATGATCGACGGCGAGGCAGAGTTGCGGGACACCTACACGACGGTCTCCGGCACCTTCGCCCGCTCCGCCTCCGGCGGCTTCTTCGTCGCCCGCGCCGAGCCGGGGGAGACCTGCAAGGAAGGCGACCTGATCGCCACCATCACCGACCACTACGGCAACACGCTGGAAGAGGTCAGCGCGCCGCAGGACGGCATCGTGCTCTGGGTCCGCAGGATCCGCACGGTCCGCCCGGGCGACGAGGTCGTCATCTTCGGCGAGGTGCTGGGGGAGATCCAGCCATGAGCGACGAACTGCGGCTGACCGAGCTGCTGATCGACGGCAAGCACGTCCCCGCCGCCGCCGGACGCTCCTTCACCGTCCTCGACCCGTCGAACGACACGGCCATCGCCCAGGTGGCGCTGGCCGGCAAGGCGGACGTGGACCAGGCGGTGGCCGCTGCGCGCGCGGCCCTCACCGCTCCCGAATGGGCCGGAATGCGTGCCGCCGACCGGGGGCGCATCCTGTACCGGATCGCGGAGGCCATCCGCTACCAGGGCGAACGTCTGGCCCGCCTGGAGAGCCAGGACGTCGGCAAGCCGCTCCGCCAGGCCAAGGCCGATGTCGAAGCGGCCGCCCGCTACTTCGAGTTCTACGCGGGCGTCGCCGACAAGCTCGGCGGTTCGACGATCCCGCTCGGCCCCGGCCTGCTCGACTACACCGTCCGCGAGCCGATCGGCGTCTCCGGCCACATCATCCCGTTCAACTACCCCCTCCAGAACACCGCGAGGGGCTCCGCCCCGGCGCTCGCCGCCGGCTGCACGGTGGTGCTCAAGCCGTCCCCCGAGGCGCCGCTGACCCCGCTGGAGATCGGCAGGATCGCCCTGGAGTGCGGTCTCCCGCCGGGCGTTCTGAACGTCGTCCCCGGCGACGGCGAGACCGGCGCGGCCCTCGCCGGCCACCCGGACATCGACCAGGTCACCTTCACCGGCTCGGTGCCGACCGGCATCAAGGTCGCCCAGGCGGCCGCCGCCAATGTGGTCCCCTCGGTCACGGAACTGGGCGGCAAGTCGCCGGTCGTCGTCTTCGCCGACGCCGACTTCGACGCGGCGCTCGGCGCCGTCGCCGCCTCCGCGTTCGGCAACGCCGGGCAGACCTGCTCGGCCGGCACCCGGCTGCTGCTCCAGCGTGGCGCCGAGGAGTTCCTGGACAAGCTCGTCGCGCACGCCGCCTCCCTCAGCATCGGCCCCGGTCTCAGCGACCCGGACGTCGGCCCCCTCGTCGCCGCACGGCAGCGGGACCGGGTCCTCGGCTACCTGGAACTGGCCCGCGAGGAAGGCGCCGTGGCACGGGCCGGCGGAGGCGCCCCCGGCGACCCCGAACTGGCCGCCGGCTACTACATCCAGCCGACCGTCCTCACCGGACTGGACAACCAGGCCCGTTGCGCCCGCGAGGAGATCTTCGGCCCCGTCGTCACGGTCATCGAGTTCGACGACGCGGACGAGGCACTGGAGATCGCCAACGACAGCCCGTACGGCCTGGCCTCGTACGTGTGGACCCGCGACATCGACAAGGCGATGCGGATGGCCGAGGGCATCCGGGCCGGTCAGGTCTATGTCAACGCTACCGGCGTCGGCACCGGCGTCGAATTGCCCTTCGGCGGCTACAAGCACAGCGGCTGGGGCCGGGAGAAGGGTCTGGAAGGCCTGGCCAGCTACCTGCAGACCAAGAACGTCTGCATCGGTTTCGGGAACCGGTCATGAGATACCGCTCGCTCGGAGAGCGCGGCCCGGCCGTCTCGGTGGTCGGCGTGGGCGGCAACAACTTCGGCGCCCGCCTCGACGAGGACGGCACGAAGGCCGTTGTCCACGCCGCGCTCGACGCCGGGATCACCCTGTTCGACACCGCCGACATGTACGGCGGGTCCGGTGAACGGGGCGGTTCCCGCGGCGACGGTGAACGGCTCCTCGGTGCCGCGCTCAAGGGCAGCCGGGACCACGTGGTGCTGGCCACCAAGTTCGGCATGGAGATGAGCCGGGACGCCGACCTGTACGGTCCGCGTGGATCCCGCGCCTACATCCGGTACGCGGTGGAGGCGTCACTGCGCAGGCTCGGCACCGACCGGATCGACCTGTACCAGTACCACGAACCGGACGGCGTCACGCCGCTGGAGGAAACGGTCGCCGCGCTCCAGGAGCTGGTCCACGAGGGCAAGATCCGGTACATCGGCTGCTCCAACCTCCCGGCCGAGCAGGTCACGGACGCCTTCGTGTCCACCCAGGACCGCTATCACCTGCTCGACCGCGGCGTGGAGCAGGACCTGATCCCGGCCTGCCTGCGCCACGGCGTCGGTCTGCTGCCGTATTACCCGCTGGCCAACGGGCTGCTCAGCGGCAAGTACCGGCGCGGCGAGGGGCCCCCGCCCGGCAGCAGGCTGTCCTGGCGGCAGGGCTGGCTCACCGATGCGGCCCTCGACAAGGTCGAGGCGCTCACCGCGTACGGCGCCGAACGCGGCCTGAACCTCCTCCAGGTGGCGATCGGCGCACTGGCGGCCCTGCCGGCCGTCGGCTCCGTCATCTGCGGCGCCATGACTCCGCACCAGGTCACCGCCAACGCGGCGGCGGCCGACTGGATACCGAGCCCGGCCGACCTGGCCGCACTCGACGCGATCGTCGCCCCCGGCGAACGCGTCGTCTGAAGCCCCCACCCCCTTGAAAACCGCGAGAGACCAAGGCTGAACACCATGCGAGAGATCGTCACCTTCGACGCCTACGCCACCCTGATCAACTTCGAGCTCGCCCCCACGACCCTGAAGGTCCTCGAGGACCGGCTCGACCTGGACAACCTGGATGTCGACGAGTTCCTCGACGACTTCCGCGTCATGCGCTTCCAGGCCGTTCTGGAGGCCTACCGCCCCTACCACGAGATCCTGCACTCCAGCCTGCGCAACGCCATGCGCCTGCACGGTCTGGAGTACCGCGAGTCCGACGGCGACGCCCTGGTCGAGGCCGTTCCCACCTTCGGCCCCTTCCCGGAGGTCCCGGACGCGCTGCGCGCGCTGAAGACCAAGTACGAGATCGCCATCATCTCCAACACGGACGACAACCTGATCGCACGGAACGTCGAGAACATCGGCGTCGAGTTCGACTACGTCATCACCGCCCAGCAGGCCGGCGCCTACAAGCCGGACCGCCAGACCTTCGAGCACGCGTACAAGACCATGGGCGTCGAGCCCTCGCAGGTCATCCACGTCGCTCAGGGCTGGGAGTACGACCACATCCCGACCCGCGACCTCGGCCTGAAGCGCCGCGTGTGGATCAACCGCTATGGCCGCCCGGGCAGCGCCGACTACCAGCCCTACGACGAGCTGCCCGACCTGTCGGGCCTGCCGAAGCTCCTCGGCTGCTGACCGACGGCACAGGACCGAGAAACACAGAGGACGCACGCCATGAAGCAGATCCCCTACTGGCTGGACACAGCTCCCGCCCTGCCCGACCGTTCCGGAAAGGACCTGCCCGAAGAGGCGGACGTGGTGGTGATCGGCGGCGGCCTCACCGGGCTGTCCACCGCCTACCACACCGCCCGCAAGGGCGCCCGGACCGTCCTCGTCGAGAAGGACAAGGTCGGCTCGGGCGCCTCCGGGCGCAACGGCAGCATGTGCACCCAGGGCATCACCATCAGCCCCGCCGAGGCGCGCAAGCGCTACGGCCAGGAGCGGGCCCGCGAGCTCTACGACGCCTTCCGCGAGGCGGTCGACGTCGTGGAGGACCTCACGGTGACCGAGAACATCGACTGCGACTTCAACCGCTCCGGGCGCCTCGGCGCGGTCTGCAAGCCCGGGCACTTCGAGGGACTGCGGGCCAAGCAGCGCGACCTGGCCGACAACTTCGGCCACGAGACGGTCGTCCTGAGCAAGAGCGAACTGCGCGCCGAGCTCGGTACGGACTACTACCACGGTGCCCTGCTCGACCCGCTCAGCGCGGGCCTGCACGTGGGCAAGTTCGTCGGCGGCCTGGCGGACGCCGCCGAGCGTGCGGGCGCCGAGATCCACGAGCGCAACGCCGCCACCGGCCTCACCCGCCTCGCCGGCGGCGGCTTCCTGGTGGAGACCATGCACGGCACCATCCGCGCCAAGCAGGTCATGGCGGCGACGGACGCCTACACCGACCAGTCGATGCCGTGGTTCCGCAAGAGGCTGATCAACGTCGGCAGCTTCATCATCGTCACCGAGCCGCTGGGGGAGGCACGCGCCAAGGAACTCATCCCGAACGGCCGCCTGCTGGTCGCCCACAAGAACGTCGGCCACTACGTCCGCCTCACCCCGGACAACCGCCTCGCCTTCGGCGGCCGGGCCCGCTTCGCCCCCTCCAACCCGGCCTCCGACGTCAAGAGCGGTGACATCCTCAAGCGGGAGATGACCGAGATCTTCCCGCAGCTGGAAGGGGTCCGCATCGACTACGTGTGGGGCGGCATGGTCGGTTTCTCCTGGGACCGCATTCCGCACGCGGGCGAGGTCAACGGCCTGTACTACTCCATGGGTTACTGCGGCCACGGTGTCCAGATGGCCACCTACATGGGCCGCGCGGTCGCCGAGATGATGGACGGCAGGCCCGAGGCCAACCCGATGCGGGGCTTCGGATTCCCGAAGGTGCCTGTCCCCTTCTACAACGGCACACCCTGGTTCCTGCCGTTCGGCGGCGCCTATTACAAGGCGAAGGACCGCCTGCTCTGAGCAGGTGCCGACACCGGTGACACCGCGGGGGCCTTGCCGCGCAGCAGCGCGGGAGGCCCCCACCCTGCCTCCCGAGAGAGGGCTCCAGCCCATGTCCGCCGTCACCCGCATTGAGCACGATCTGCTCGGCGACCGGGACGTCCCCGCCGATGCCTACTGGGGTGTGCACACGCTGCGCGCCACGGAGAACTTCCCCATCACCGGTACGCCGATCTCCGCGTACCCGCATCTGATCGAGGCCCTTGCCGCGGTCAAGGAGGCCGCCGCCCTCGCCAACGAGGAGCTCGGCCTGCTGGAGCCGGCGAAGGCCGCAGCGATCGTCGCCGCGTGCCGGGAGATCCGCACGGGCAAGTTGCATGAGCAGTTCGTGGTCGACGTCGTCCAGGGTGGTGCCGGTACCTCGACCAATATGAACGCCAACGAGGTCGTGGCGAACCGGGCGTTGGAGCTGCTGGGTCACGCCAAGGGCGAGTACGGCTTCCTGCACCCCAACGAGGATGTCAACCTCGGTCAGTCGACCAATGATGTCTATCCGACCGCCGTCAAGATCGCGACGGTGTTCGCGGTGTTCGGCTTGCTCAGAGCGATGGCGGTCTTGCAGGACGCCTTTGCGGCCAAGGCAGTCCAGTTCCGAACCGTGCTCAAAATGGGCCGTACCCAACTTCAGGACGCGGTGCCCATGACACTCGGACAGGAGTTCTCCTCGTTCGCCGTCATGATCGAGGAGGACCGCAGCCGGCTCGCGGAAGCGGCGGAGTTGATCCATGAGATCAATCTGGGTGCGACCGCGATCGGCACCGGTCTCAACGCTCCCGCCGGATACGCCGAGTCGGCCCGCCGTCACCTCGCGGCCATCACCGGGCTCCCGCTGGTCACCGCCGCCAACCTGGTCGAGGCGACCCAGGACTGCGGGGCCTTCGTGCAGATGTCGGGTGTGCTCAAACGGATCGCGGTCAA
>NZ_JACHGV010000018.1 GCF_014202475.1 Streptomyces paradoxus | reverse complement strand
GTGGCGGGTCATTCGGTGGGGGAGTTGGTGGCTGCGCATGTGGCGGGGGTGATGGGTCTGGGTGAGGCTGCTCGTTTGGTGGCGGCGCGTGCGGGGTTGATGCAGGCGTTGCCGGCGGGGGGTGTGATGGTCGCGGTGGAGGCCTCGGAGGCCGAGGTGCTGGCGGCGATCGGTGATAGTGGTGACGCGGTGGGTGTGGCGGCCGTGAATGGTCCGTCGGCGGTGGTGATCTCGGGCGCGGATGACGGGGTGGAGGCGGTTTTGGCTGCTCTGCCGGGTCGGCGTACGCGTCGTCTTGAGGTGTCGCATGCGTTCCATTCGCCGTTGATGGACGGGATGTTGGAGGAGTTCCGTTCGGCTGCGAAGGAGGTGCGCTACGAGGCCCCCCGGATGGCTGTGGTCTCGACGGTGACCGGCCGGCTGGCCGAGGGTGAGGATCTGCGCTCGGCGGACTACTGGGTGACCCAGGTGCGGGAGGCGGTCCGCTACGCCGACGCCGTCACCACCCTGTACGACCAAGGGGTGCGGACCGTCGTCGAGATCGGCCCCGGCGGCGTCCTGACCGCCCTGGCGCAGACCGTCCTCGCGGACCGGGACGACGTCACCGTCCAGGCGCTCCAGCGGCCCGACCGGCCCGAACCGGCCGCGCTGGCCGACGGCATCGGCACCCTGCACGCCCGAGGCGTCCCCGTCGACTGGGAGGCGTTCTTCGCCGGCACCGGAGCCCGCCGAGTCCCCCTGCCCACCTACGCCTTCCAGCACCAGCGGTACTGGACCGACGCCCTGGCGGCCGGCCGCCGTGACGCCGGCGGGTTCGGACTGGACAGCACCGATCACCCCCTCATCGGCGCCGCGCTGTTCCCCGGCGACCGCGACGAGGCCCTGTTCACGACCCGCCTGTCGGCCCGCACGGACCAGTTCCTCGCCGCCCACACCGTCGCCGGGGAGACCGTCGTGCCCAGCGCGGTCCTCGCCGAACTGGCCGTCCGCGCCGGAGACGAGACGGGCTGCACGGCCGTGGACGAACTCGTCGTCGACACGCCTCTGGTCCTGCCCCGCGAAGGAGCCCTGCACCTCCAGGTCCGCGTCGGCGAACCGGATACCGAAGGCCTTCGCGTCCTCACCGTCCACGCCCGGCCCGACGAGCCCGACGCGTCCTGGACGCGCCACGCCCACGGACTGCTCAGCGACACACCGCTCGTCCCGCCGACGGACACCGAGCCGGCCACACCGTGGCCGCCGGCCGGCGCCGAACCGCTCCCGGGCACCGATGCGGACGGAGAACTCCTGGACCACGCAAGCGAGTTGTACGACCGCTTCGCCGCCGCCGGGGTGCGCTACGGACCCGCGTACCGAGGGCTCACGCGGATGTGGCGGCGCTCCGGCGAGCTGTTCGCCGAGGTGGCCCTGGCCTCCGACACCGACCCGCGCGCCGAGGGGTTCGGGCTGCACCCGGCCCTGTTGGAGGCCGCCCTGCAACCGCTGTACGCCGCCGGACCGCCCGGCCTGCCGTCCACCGCCGTGCGCTGGCGCGGTCTGCGTCTGTACGCCGTCGGCGCGGACACCCTCCGCGTGCACATCGCCCCGCTCCCCGGCACCGACGGCACCTACGCGGTGCGCCTGACCGACCCCGCGGGGCAGGTCGTCGCGGAGGCCGACGCCGTGACCGTCGGGCCCGTGCACGCCGCGGCGCTGCGGGCCGCCCGCTCCCGGCACCGCGACGCCCTCCACCACGTCGAGTGGATCGCCCGGCCCCTGCCCCCCGCCTCCCTGAGCTGGCTCACCCTCGGCACCGCCGGGGACCCGGACCTGCCCGCCGTCAGGGCCGCCGTGGAGGGCGAGCGCATCGGGGCCGTACGCCTCGACCTGACCACCCCCGCGGGACAGCCCGCGCAGGACGCCGTCAGGGACACCGTGGGCCGCGCCCTGTCCTGGGCGCGGCAGTGGCTCGCCGAGGAGGCCCTGGCCGCCACGCCGCTGGTCGTCGTGACCCGTGGCGCCGTGGCCGTCTCCGGCAGCGAGGACGTCACCGACCCCGCCGCCGCGGCCGCCTGGGGCCTGCTGCGCTCGGCACAGTCGGAGACGCCGGGACGCATCGTCCTGGTCGACGCGGACGGCGAGACCGGCCCGGACGCGCTGTCCGCCGTGGTCGCCGCGGGCGAACCGCAGGCCGCGATCCGCGGCGCCACCGCACCGGGCGGCACTCCCCGGATCCATGTGCCACGCCTGCTGCGCACCCCCGTGCCCGATGCCGGGGCCGAGGGTGCCCGCGCGGTGTGGGACCCCGACGGCACCGTCCTGATCACCGGCGGCACCGGATCGCTCGGCGCCCACTTCGCCCGCCACCTGGTCACGGCCCACGGCGTCCGCCACCTGCTGCTGGTCAGCAGGCGCGGCCCGGACTCCCCGGGCGCCGCCGAACTGAGCGCCGGACTGCGGGCCCTGGGCGCGTCCGTGACGGTGGCCGCCGCGGACGTCGCCGACCGCAGCGCTCTCGCGGGCGTCCTGGCCTCGGTGCCGGCCGCGCACCCGCTGCGCGGCGTCGTCCACACCGCGGGCGTCCTCGACGACGGCGTCATCGCCGCACAGACACCGCAGCGGCTCGACGCCGTACTGCGGCCCAAGGCGGACGCGGCCTGGGCCCTGCACGAGCTGACCCGGGACGCCGGCCTGACGGCGTTCGTGCTCTTCTCGTCCGTGGCCGCCGCCGTGGGCGGCCCCGGCCAGTCCATCTACGCCGCGGCCAACGCCCACCTGGACGCACTCGCCCAGCACCGCGCCGCCTCGGGCCTGCCGGCCACGTCCATCGCCTGGGGCCTGTGGGAGCAGGCGACCGGGCTGACGGGCGGGCTGACCGAGACGGACCTGAAGCGGATCGCCCGCAGCGGCTTCCGCACGGTCCCCCAGGAACTCGGCACGGCCCTGTTCGACCTCGCTCTGGACACCGGCCGCCCCTACCTCGTGGCCACCCCGCTCGACCTCCCCGTGCTGCGCAGCCAGCCGCAGGTTCCGGTGCTGCTGCGGTCGCTGGTGCGGGTGCCGGTGCGCGCCACGGCGCACGGCGCGGCCGACGCGGGCCCCGCGCTCGCCGACCGGCTCGCCGGACTCGACGAGGCCGCCCAGCACACGCTCGTCCTCGACGCCGTGTCGGCCGAGATCAGCCGGGTCCTCGGCCGCTCCGGCACGGTCGACCCCGAACGGCCCCTGCAGAGCAGCGGTTTCGACTCCCTCACCTCCGTCGAGCTGCGCAACCGGCTCGCCGCCGTCACCGGCCTGCGGCTGCCCGCCACCCTGGTCTTCGACCATCCGACGCCCCGGGCCCTGGCGGCGCACCTGCGCACCGAACTCCTCGCACCCCAGGGCGACATCGAGCCCGGCCCGGTCGTGGACTACGCCGCCGACCTCGACCTGCCCGCCGACATCCGCCCGGCCGACGAGGTCGTCCGCACCGTCACCGACCCGTCGGACATCCTGCTCACCGGCGCGAGCGGCTTCCTCGGCGCGTTCCTGGTGCGCGACCTGATGCGCACCACGACCGCCCGCCTGCACTGCCTGGTGCGCGGCGCCGACGACGCGGCGGCGTACGAGCGGCTGCGCTCCAGCCTCACCTGGTACCGCGTCTGGGACGAGATCGACGAGAGCCGGCTGCGCGTCCGCGCGGGGGACCTTGCCGAAGAGCGACTCGGCCTGGGCGAGGAGGAGTTCGACGGCCTCGCCCACACCGTCGACGCCGTCTACCACGCGGGCGCCACCGTGCACTGGCTCCACCCCTACGAGGCACTGCGCGCGGCCAACGTCCACGGCACCCGGGAGATCCTGCGCCTGGCGGCCCGCCACCGCACGGTCCCGGTGCACTACGTCTCCACCGTCGGTGTCTTCGACGGCCCGGTGACGCCCGGCGTCCCCCTGAAGGTGACCGACCCGACCGGCCCCGCCGAAGCCCTGCCCAGCGGCTACCTCCAGTCCAAGTGGGTCGCCGAACAACTCGTCGGCCTCGCCCGGGACCGGGGCCTGCCGGTGTCCGTGCACCGCGTCGACGTCATCTCCGGCGACACCCGCAACGGCGCCTGCCAGACCCGCGACTTCGTCTGGCTCAGCCTCAAGGGCCTTCTCCAGGCGCAGGCCGCGCCCGCCGGTGTCGGAGGCCGTTTCCACCTGCTGCCCGTGGACTACGTCAGCGCCGCCATCGTCGGCATCTCGAGGCGCGAACCGGCCGGCGGCACCTTCCACCTGTTCAACCGCAGCTCCCTGAGCCTCGCGGACTGCGTGTCGTACCTGCGGGAACTCGGCTACCGGCTCGACGAGACGGACCGGGAGCGGTGGAGCGCCGCGGTGCGGTCCGACCGGGACAACGCCCTGCTGCCCCTGCTGCACGCGTTCGAGATGATGACGTCCGACACCGACGGCTTCTATCCGCCGATCGACACCGCCGAGACCGAGGCGGCGCTCGCCGGAACGGACATCGCCTGCCCGCCCTTGACGCGTGAACTCTTCGCCAAGTACGTGGAGTTCTTCGTCCAGGAAGGACACTTCCCGCCCGCCCCCTGACCCGCGAGGTCCGTCGATCGGGCACCTCCGGCCGGCCGCCCGGCTGCTCTCCGTGAGCAGCCGGGCGGCCGGTCCCGTCCCCTCTCCGCCCCCTCCTCCGTCCGAATCCGAGGTATCGCCATGGGCGCCGCACAGGTGCGTTCGTTCTCCGAGATCGAGGCCGCCTTCGTCGAGTACGTCCAGCAGACCGTCTACTGCACGATGGTCACCGTCGACCGGCGCAACCGCCCCCGGGCCCGTGTCGTCCAGCCCGTCTGGGAGACCGTCGACGAGCGCCCCGTCGGGTGGCTGGCCGTGTTCCGCACCCCGGTGAAGGCCGCCCACCTGGCGCACAACCCCCACACGACCTATGCCTACTGGCACCCCCGCCAGGACGCGGTCTTCGTCGACAGTGTCTCCGCCTGGGTGCACGACCGGGACACCAAGCTGCGCGCCTGGGAGCTGTACCGCCGCAACAGCCCCCCGGGCGTCGGCTACGACCCGCACCTCTACTGGAGCGCCGGCCCCGACAGCCCCGACTACCATCTGCTGCGCATCGATCCCTGGCGCGTCCAGGTCCTGCGCGGCTCGGACCTGAGCAGCCGCATCTGGGCGGCCGACCCGCCGCCGCAGCCTTGAGCCCGTCTGTCCCGGCTGACGTTCCAGGGTCCCGGATGCCGGGCGCCCTGCCGGCCGGATTGCCCGGCACGATCCGCGTGCGGTTGGATCAGCGGACCGGCTGAACGAGGCACTGACCGAGGAGAGTTGATGGCGGCAGAGGGGGAACGGGCGGAGAGCACGTCCGAGGGCCATGTGATCGGAGGCGGCCATCACTTCACGACGGGCGGCGGCGTCGGGTGGAGTTCCGGGCCCACTCAGCCCCCGGACGAGCCCGTCGCCGAACTCCTCACCCTTCTCCGGGAAGTGCGGTCCGACCTCGAACGCCTGCAGAGTACGGACGAGATCGCCGCGCTCCGGGACGAGTGCGACGCGGTCGTGGCGGAGATCTCCGGGACGGGCTACGTCACACCGGGCCTCGTCGCCCGGCTCCGCACCCGTCTGCAGGCAGCGGAACCGGTCCTGCCGCCCCTGGCCTCCGTCGTCGGTCTCGTCCAGTCGCTCGCCCTGGTGGAGGGGCCCCTCGGCTCTCCGGAACCCGAAGGGCAGTGGCCGGTGAGCCGCAGGCCCGGCCGTGCGCGTCCCGGCGCGTACGGAACACCGGCGGGCCACACCCCGCCCGGCCCCAGCACCGGTTCGGACGACGACGAATGGCCCGACCCGGCCGATGGGTGACATCGCCAAGGGCGTGCTGGGCGGGGCCTGGACGCTGCTGGTGGGCTGGATCCTGCCCACCGCGCTGAACCTGGCCGTCTTCCTGCTCGCCGTCGCCCCGAGCCTTCGTGGCCTCGGCCCGCTCGACCGGCTGCGCGGCGCGGGCGGTCTCGGCACCGGCCTCTCCCTGCTGACCGGCGCGCTGCTGCTCGGCCTGGTCGCCAACGCCTGCCAGAACGCGCTCTACCGGCTCCTGGAGGGCTACCTGCTGTGGCCGTCCCGGGCCTTCGAAGCGGGCTGCCGGCGCAGTCGCCGCAGCCGGGCGTTCCTCGCGGACCGGCTGACCGTGCTCCGCCTGGAGCGCCGCCGGGCCGAGCGGGGGCCGCTGCGGACCGAGGACGCGCAGGAACTCTCCAGGCTGCTGGCCGACCCGCGGCTCGCCCGGGCCGCCGAGCTGGACCGGCGCCGTACCGCCGTCCAGCGCGGTCTGCTGCGGGAGCGGTTCGCCCGGTTCCCGATCGCCGACGACCAGATCGCCCCGACCCGGCTCGGGAACGCCATCCGCCGCTTCGAGGAGTACGGCTGGGACCGCTACCGCCTCGACACCCAGCTGCTGTGGAACGAACTCACCGGCTGCGTCCCGGACCAGATCCGCCGCCAGAGCGAACTCGCCCGCGCCAGCGTCGACTTCTTCGTCGCCCTGCTGTCCGGCCATGTCGCCGTCGCCCTGGCGGCCGCTCTCGCCCTGGCGGCCGGCGACAAGCCGGACCGCCTCGCCCTGCTGAGCACCCTCGTCGTACTCGCCGCGCTCGTGCCGGTCTGGTACCGGTCGGCGGTCACCGCCACCGACGAGTGGGCAGCCGCCGTCCGCGCCCTGGTCAACACCGGCCGCAAACCCCTCGCCGCCTCCCTCGGCCTCGCCCTCCCGCAGACCCTCGCCGCGGAACGCGACATGTGGACGATGGTGTCCCGGCTCTCCCGCATCCCGTACCACGAGCGCGCCGCCGCCCTGGACGCCTACCGCGCGGAACCCACCACGACGGACCCCGCCTGACCCCCAGTACCCGCGGACGACCGTCGAAATCCGGTCGTCCACGAGGGCCGGCCGAGCCTGGGGTACGGCCCTGGACGACGCCCCGGCCGGGCCGCTGAAGGTGATCAGTCTGTGCGCCGGGGACGGCAGGGACCTCCTCCACGTCCTCGCCGGGCACCCCCGGCGCCACGACGTGCGGGCGCGACTGGTCGAACTGGACCCCCGCAACGCCGAGGCGGCCTCCGCCGCGGCGCGCCGGGCGCACCTGGACGGGGCCGAGGTGGTGACGGGTGAGGCCTCGCTCGTCGACCGGTACCGGGACCGGCCCCCGCCGATCTCGTCCTGGTCCGCGGAGTGTTCGGCAGCATCACCGATCCCGGCATCGAGCGGACCATCGGCGCCTGCGCCCGGCCCTGCCGGACCGGCGGCACCGTCGCCCGGACCCGGCACCGCGGCGAGCCCGACCGGGTGCCGCTGATGGTGCGGCGACGTCGTATTCGCGCCGATTTTTCGGACGTGGCCCCCGGCGAGGTGAGCGACGGGGCGAGCGGCGGAAGAATGATAAGGGCCTGGAACGGCACACCCGGAACCCGCGGGCGGAACGATCCGCCGAACCCGCGCCGCCGCCGGGCGAGCTCCGAGAGCAGGCACGCCCCCCGATGTGATCGGACCGTCTTCAGACCGGCACGGACGCGCCGGAACGGAGGACTGACTCATGGCCACTCCGCTCACCGCCGCCCGGCTCGTCGCCGCGCTGAAAGCCGAGGGCTGCGCCGTTCGCGAAGTCGCCGGCTGGCGCACCAACAACCGCAACCACAAGGGCCCTTGGGGCCCGGTGCACGGCGTGATGATCCACCACACCGTCACCGGCTCCGGCACGGACGTCGTCGGGCTGATCTTCCACGGACACAGCGCCCTGCCCGGCCCGCTCGCCACCGGATGCATCACCAAGGACGGCGTCGTCCACCTCACCGGAAACGGCCGGGCCAACCACGCCGGCGGCGGCGACCGCGACGTGCTCGACGCCGTCATCGGCGAGTCGTACGGCACGTATCCGCCCCCGACGCACGAGCACGACGGATCGGCCGGCGCGGTCGACGGCAACGCCCGGTTCTACGGCTGGGAGTGCGAGAACAGGGGCGACGGCAAGGACCCGTGGCCGCCCACCCAGTACCTCGCGATGGTCAAGGCCACCGCCGCGATCTGCCGCGCGCACGGCTGGGGCCACAAGAGCGCCGTCGGCCACCTGGAATGGAGCGACTGGAAGGTCGACCCGCGCGGATTCGACATGGCCGGCTTCCGCCGTGACGTCGCCGACGCCCTGGCCCTCCCGGCGGGCCGGTGGGAAGGAGAGGACCCCATGCCCCAGTACGTCAACCTCGGTGTCGCCGGTGAGTACCAGCTCGCGCCCGGCGCCTGGGACTCGGTCGAGTTCACAGCGGAGTGGACCGACGAGACCGGCCACCACGCCACCGCCGGAAGCGTGTTCGCCCGGGGCCCCGCCCGGTTCAGCGGCACCGTCAGCCTCCACATCGACGGTCTGCCGGCGGGGGCGGTCGTGCAGGCGCGCATGTCGGAGTACGAGGGCGACGAGCACCGGGTGGACCACCCGATCCACGAGATCGCCGGGACCGGCGGCGGCAGCTTCGTGGTCGTGCCCGTGACCAAGCGGCTCGCCGCCGGGCGCAGCATGCGGGTGCGGCTGCTGAACCAGGCCGCCGTCCCCGTCACCGTCGTGAGCGCCGTACTGACCGCGCTGGTGTGGAAGGAGACCTGAACACGGCCCTCCGGGAGACGATCGCCCGCCCGCGTACGTATACCCGGGCATGCACCGAAGCGAGCCACGGCCGTTACGAGTTGAACGAACGCACGGCCCTGTGATTAGGGTGCGGGCGATGTTCTGCGCGCACCCCTCTCCCTTACTCCCGGCCGCAAGAGGCACCCGCCTCCGTCGTTGCGGGAGGTCCCGTGAGTGACACGGTGACCGCGGCCCGCCCCGGGGCCGAAGTGACACGGGCGACGGGGACGAAGGAGCAGGACGCGGCGCCCCGCCTCGCCCGGCAGCGGGACGCGTTCTTCGACAACGCCAAGTACCTCGCGATCGTGCTGGTGGCCGTAGGACACGCCTGGGAGCCACTGCGCCAGGGCAGCAGGGCGGTCACCGCCCTCTACATGCTCGTCTACGCCTTCCACATGCCGGCGTTCATCATCGTCTCCGGCTACTTCTCCCGCACCTTCGACGGCAGCCCCGCCCGGCTCAGGCGCCTGCTCACCGGCCTCGTCGTCCCGTACGTGGTGTTCGAGACGGCGTACACCCTGTTCACCCGCTGGACCAGCCAGGACCCCGGCCGTCCGGTCAGCCTGCTGGATCCCCTGTACCTCACCTGGTTCCTCGCGGCGCTGTTCGTCTGGCGGCTGACCACGCCCCTGTGGCGGCTGGTGCGGTGGCCGCTCCCGCTCGCCCTGGCCGTCGCGATGCTCGCGACGACGGCACCGTCCATCGGTCACGACCTCGATCTGCAGCGCACCCTGCAGTTCCTGCCCTACTTCGTGTTCGGTCTGCTGCTGCGGCCCGAGCACTTCCGGCTGGTACGGCGGCGCGCGGCGCGGATCCTCGCCGTGCCGGTGGCCGCCTGCGCCCTGGCGGTGGCGTACTGGGCGGTCCCGCGGATGGACTACGCCTGGTTCTTCCACGCCGACACAGCCCCGGAGCTGGGCGTCCCCCTCTGGTACGGGCCCGTGATGACCCTGGCCGCCTTCGGCTGCTCCCTCGTCCTGGTCGGCTGCTTCCTGGCCTGGGTGCCCGGGCGCCGGACCTGGTTCACCGTGCTGGGCGCCGGCACCCTGTGCGGCTACCTGCTGCACGGCTTCGTCGCGCAGGCCGCGAAGCACTGGGGCTGGTACGAGCCGGCCTGGGTCCACGGCCCCGCCGGCCTGGCCGCCGCCACCCTGGTCGCCGCCGTGACCGTCACTGGCCTGTGCACGCCGTCCGTACGGCTGATCTTCCGTCCCGTGACGGAACCCGGCATGGCGTGGGCCTTCCGCGGCACGGCCGCCACCCGGACCGGTGCCCGCCGGGCTGCGCCCTGACCACGCAGCCCGCACGCTGGAGAGACAGCACACGTCTCCGCGAGGGAGCACCGGCATGGCGAAGGGCCGCAGCGAGGGCGGGAAGCCGAAGAAGGGCGACAAGGTCACCTGGAGCAGTCACGGCAGGCGGACCGAGGGCCAGGCCGAGAAGGAGATCACCGAACGGACCGAGGCGTCGGGCCGCACGGTCGACGCCTCACCGGACGACCCGCAGTACGAGGTACGCAGCGACAAGTCCGGCAGGACCGCGGTGCACAGACCGTCCGCGCTCAAGAAGTAGAAGTGAGGCGGCGTGGACGGCGAGGAGCGCGAGGAGACCTGGAACGACTTCCGTGAGCTGGTGAACATGACACCGGCGGACCTGGAGAAGTGGCTGGAGTCCGACGACTCGCGAAACGCCGGGCAGCACCAGGACGGGGGCGAGTCCACCGGGCACGCCTCCGGCCGGCGGATCGTGGCGATCCTGCGGGCCGAGAAGGGCGACCTCACGGACGACGACTACCGGCACATGCGCAAGGTCGTGGGCTACGTCCGCCGCCATCAGGCCCAGCGGCCCTCCGGGGACGTCCGGGACACGCGGTGGCGGTACTCCCTGATGAACTGGGGCCACGACCCGCTGGACGGGTGATCAGCGCGCGCCGGTCTCCTGCGGGGGCGCGGCGACACCGTTCAGTGCCTGGCTCATCTGGTGCTGGGTCTCTTCGGCCAGCACCCGGGCCTCCTCGACGACGTCACCCCGTTCGCGTATGAGGCTCTCGTAGATCGGCAGTTCTTCGGTTCGGGTCGAGTCGGATGTCACAGCGGGTTCCAATCGGTTTGCAGCCGGGATCTGAGGGGTCCGAGTAAGTCTGCGTCACGGCCCCTCACCGCGTTACCCACCCCCGTGGAGTCCAGATTTCCGTCACGTACTTCGCAAATTCCTCACGTTTGCGATCCGTGCCGGGGCACCGCCGCACACAGCCGAAAGGGCCCCGGGAATCGCTTCCCGGGGCCCTGTGGCGCGGAGGTCGTCAGAGCGACGTCGTCTGGACGCCCGCGTGCCCGCCCGCAGCCGCGCCCTCCGGCGAGAGGGTCCCCTGCAGGGCGGCGCAGGCCTCGCCGGTCAGGGGGCCGACCAGGCCGGCGGAGAGGCCGCCGACGAGGCCCGCGGAGACATCGACGCCGCCCGCGTTGCCACCGGCAACGGTGTCCAGGTCGGCGTCGGAGAGCTCGGCGGTGGCGACCCGAGAGGTGAGGTTCATGGGGGTGTTTCCCTTCGCGTGAATGTCTCGCAGTGGCGGTGAGCGCGAGTGACGCCGGAATCAGGGAACCAGCTCCCGTCCCGGCTGCTCCCGCCGTGCGCAGGATCAAAACACTCCCCGGAGAGGAGAGCCAACCGCCCTGTGGCGATACGCGGCTCCCTCCGACGGCCGTCTTCACCGCTGTGACGACGGGGTCACCGGATGCGCCCACTCCTTCACACAGCCCGTCGCCCGGCCGGGTGCGGGAGTATTGCGCCCCGATTCCCGAAGCGGGCACTTCACCTCCAAGCTCCCCCGACGGGGCCGGGACCCGCGGGCGGGCCGGGCGGCGCGCCGCCTCCCGGCCCGAGGTGTGCAGATGTGCTGGAGGTTCGGGCCCCGTCCCCGTCAGGCCGCCGCGGCCGGCTGCATCAGACGGGCCAGCAGGTCGTCCAGAGTGACCAGGCCGGTGAGCCGGCCGGAGCCGTCGCGCACCACGGCCAGGGAGGCCCGGCGGCGGCGCAGCACCTCGATCGCGTCGGCGACCGTGGCGGTCTCCGCCAGCTCCGGCACCGGCCGGGCGAGGTCCCGCGCGGTCGTGGCCCGGCCCCGGGCCCGCGCCACCAGGGCGTCCCGGGCGTGCACCGAGCCGAGGACGGCGCCGTTCTCCCGGACCAGCAGCCGGGTGCGGTCGTGCTCGGCGGCGAAGCGCAGCAGCGCCTCGACGTCCGCGCCGCCCTCGGCCCAGGTGATCTCGGCGGCCGGGATCCGCAGCGCGGCGACCGGTGTCTCCGGCTCGGTCAGCGAGCGGGTCAGCAGTTCCGAGTCGGTCGCGCTGATCAGGCCCAGCCGCTCCGACTCCTCCACCAGGTGCGTCAGCTGCTCCCGGTTGTGCACCGAGGCCAGATCGTCGCGCGGGGCGACCCGGCACAGCCGCACCAGGGCATTGCTCACCGCGTTGAGCAGCCGGATCAGCGGACGCACGGCCCGCACCACGGCCCGGAAGGGCGGCGACAGCAGCATCGCCGAACGCTCGGGGTGGGCGATCGCCCAGGACTTGGGCGCCATCTCGCCGACCACCATGTGCAGGAACACCACCACGACCATCGCCACGGCGAAGGCGACGCCGTAGCTGACGGCACTGGGCAGGCCCAGCGTGTGCAGCAGCGGGTCGAGCTCGTGCGAGATCGCCGGCTTGGACACCGAGCCGAGGCCCAGCGTGCACACGGTGATGCCCAGCTGGGCGCCGGCCAGCATCAGCGACAGCTCGCGCATGCCGGCCAGGGCCGCTGCGGCGCCGCGCCGCCCGTCGGCCGCCGCCTTCTCCATGCGGTGCCGTTTGGCGGCGACGAGAGCGAACTCGGCCGCGACGAAGAAGCCGCTGCCGATCAGCAGCAGCACGGTCACGAAGACCGCCATCGGGAAACTCACGCCATCTCCTCGGCTTCCACGGCCTCCACGAGCGGGCTGATCCGGACCCGGTCGGCCACGTGCCGGTCCAGCGTGCGGACGTCGATCACGGCCCGGCCGCCCCCGGGCAGCCCGACCGTGACGCGGTCGCCGACCGTCGGGAAGCGGCCGAGCCGGTCCACGACCAGGCCGGCCACGGTGTCGTAGTCGTCGTCCTCCGGCAGCCGGACACCGGTCGCCTCGGCCACCTCGTCCACCCGGCGGCCGGCGTCCACCAGCCATCCGTCGCCGTCCGCGACGGCGAGCAGGGTGACCTTGTCGGACTCGTCGGCGATGTCACCGACCAGTTCCTCGGCGATGTCCTCGTACGTGACGATGCCCGCCACGCCGCCGTGCTCGTCGAGGACGACCGCGAACTCGTCGTCCTGCTCCCGCATCCGCGCCACCGCGTCGGGCAGCGCGAGGGTGTCCGGCAGCAGCAGGGGCCGCCGGGCCACCTCTCCGGCCCGCGAGCCGGCCATGCGGGCGGCGGGCAGCGCCATCAGCTCGCGCACGCCCAGCACGCCCACGATGTCGTCCGGGTGGTCGCCGAGGACCGGGTAGTTGGAGTGGCCGTGCCGGGCGATCAGGCCGACCGCCTCCTCGGCGCCGGCGTCCTTGCGCACGAACACGGCGTCCGCGCGCGGCACCATCACCTCGTCGAGGGTGCGCTCGGAGAACTCCAATGCGTGGTCGAGCAGCGCGGCGGTGTCCTCGGGCAGCTCGCCCCGCTCGTGGGACTCGCCGATCAGATGGCCGAGCTCCTCCAGCGTGGCGCCGTGGTGCAGTTCCTCGACGGGCTCGATCCCGGCCTTGCGCAGCAGCCGGTCGGCCGCGCCGTCGAAGATCCGCACGAGGGGTCCGACGACCTTCAGGTACGCCAGGGTGGACGGGGCCAGCGCCTTCGCCAGCCGCTCGGGCACGGCGATCGCGAGGTTCTTCGGGGCGAGTTCGCCCAGCACCATCTGCACGACCGTGGCCAGCGTGAAGGCGAGCACGACGGCGATGCCGCCGACGGCCGCGTCCGGCAGGCCGAGCCCCGACAGGGCGGGCCTGAGCAGGGCGGACACCGACGGTTCGGCGATGAAGCCGACCACCAGCCCGGTGACGGTGATGCCGAGCTGCGCGCCGGACAGCATGAACGACAGCCGCTCCAGCACCTTCAGGGCGCCGGCCGCCCGGCGGTCCCCGGCCTCGGCCTCACGCGCGAGGGTGAGCCGGTCGGCGGAGACGTAGGCGAACTCCTGGGCGACGAAGTAGCCGGTGCCGGCGGTCAGCACGAACACGGCGAGCAGGCCCAGCAGGGCCTCTGCGGCACTCATCCGACACCACCCCGCCGTGTGCCGCGATCACTGGTGCCGTGGCGGGATGGTCGGGGACTGTGCCCCGGAGGGTCCGTCGGTCTGGCGGACAAGAACGTGCTCCTTCAGGTGTCGTGTGTCTCCGCTACAACGCGCGTCACCGCGCCGGTGTTCCCGGATTCTACGACCGTGTAGATGAAGCCGCCCGGCTCACTCCGGCCGCGACTCCTCCACGAGATCCGGCACCAGCCCCCGCATCGCCGCGCACTGGTCCGGCCCCATGAAGCGGGCCAGGGACTCGGTGACCGTCTCGGCGAGCGGGGCGGAGGCCTCTTTCAGCAGGTCGCGTGCCTTGTCCGTGAGGGCGACCTCGACGCCCCGCTTGTCGCCGCAGACCGACCTGCGGGTGACGAGGCCG
The DNA here is from genome assembly GCF_014202475.1 of Streptomyces paradoxus. Lineage (GTDB taxonomy): Bacteria > Actinomycetota > Actinomycetes > Streptomycetales > Streptomycetaceae > Streptomyces > Streptomyces paradoxus. Next base: position 105,991 of record NZ_JACHGV010000018.1, on the reverse strand, counting down.
GCGTGCTGGAGGCAGGCGATCTGGTAGGTCAGGCGGGTCTTGGGACGGCCCAGGAGCTCCGCGATCCGCGTCATGCGCAGACCGCCTTCGGGCTGCTCCGCGAGCAGGCACAGAACCAGGAACTCGTCGTGCGAGACGTCCAGCTTCTCCTTCACGACCGCGCGCAGCCGCTGCTCCACCGCCCCGGTCGCCGCCAGCAGCAGCATCCAGGCGCGCAGTTCGGCGGGCAGCAGCCCGCCTCCGCCGAGGGACGGGCATTCGGGCAGGTCGGTGGGGTGCTCCTCGGGCTCGGCCATGGTGTCGAGTCTACCTGTCGTCCAAATTTGGAGCAGATGGTTGTTCAAGTTTGGATTAGCCGCTAGCGTGCCGTGCAGCAGTCATCCAAATTTGAACGACACCTCAAGGAGAACGATCATGACCGTCGCCGTGGAAACCGGACAGTGGCAGCTCGACGCGACCGCCTCGACCGTCGGCATCCGGCACAAGACCATGTGGGGCCTGGTCACCGTGAAGGGCACCTTCGGCGCCGTCAGCGGCACGGGTGAGGTCCGGCCCGACGGGTCCGCCGTCGGCACCCTGACCTTCGACGTCGCCTCCCTGGACACCGGGCACGCCAAGCGCGACACCCACCTGAGGTCGGAGCACTTCTTCGACGCCGGCCACCACCCCGAGATCACCTTCGCGGCCCGCAGCGCCGAACTCCGCGACGGTGACCGGGTGCACGTCATCGGCCAGCTGACCGTGCGCGGCATCAGCAGGCCGCTGTCCCTGGACGCGCGCGTGACGGACCGGGACGCCGCGGGCCTCACCCTGGACACCGAGTTCACCGTGGACCGCGAGCAGTTCGGCATGGGCTGGAACCAGCTGGGCATGATCCGCGGCCGTGCCACGGTCGCCGCCACCCTCCGCTTCACCCGGGCCACGGCCTGACGCCGCCGTCAGTCCGCCCCGCCGCGCACGGCGTCCTGCACATCCGTGCTCGACAGGGTCTGCGGCGACGCCGTGAACGCGCGCAGGCGGATCCGGACGCCCGGCCGGGGCAGCGTGAAGCGGCCCGCGGGCGGCCGGAGTTCGTAGCGGGCGGTGCTGTGCGCGGGCAGGGCGCGCGGGCCCCTGACCACCCGCCAGTACGGGTCCATGCCCTGCCCGGTGGTCAGCGTGAAGTGCGGGCTGAGGGCCGTGTCGCCGGTGTTGGTGACCTTCAGGGCGAGGCGCGAGACGGTGGTCGCGGTGGTGTGCCGGGCCGCCGTGACCCGCATCCGCAGGGGCGGTGTGCCCGCCGCCGCCACGCCCGCGGCGGCCAGCGCCGGCGCCACCAGCAGGACCGTCGCGGCGATACGCGCCGGGCGGCGCCGCGGCCCGGACAACAGGCCCGCCAGCGGGCGCGGACGCGGCTGCCACGCCCCGGCGAACGCCGGCGCCGGAGCGGTCACCGCCGCCGCCAGCCACAACGGCGTCATCAGCAGGTAGTAGCCGTCCTGCGACCGGGTCGCCAGATAGAAGGCGCACCAGGGCAGCACGGCCGCCGCCGGGCCCAGCCGCCGTACGAACAGCACGAACAGCGCGAGCAGCCCGGCGAGGAGCAGCAGACTCGCGCGGGAGTACCAGTCGATCCGGTCGCTGCCGTCCGTCAGATACAGCGAGATGCCGATCACGCCCTGGCCGTGCAGCACCGCCCCCTGGGTGAGCGGCAGGGCGATCCCCGTGAGCCAGCGGCCCGGCTCGCTCACCACGAAGTACGCGTTGACCAGCAGCCACCCGCCGGCCGCGACCCCGGCGAACCGCGCCACCACCAGCGCCGCCGCCCGCCCGCCCAGCTCACCGCGCCGCACCGCGTAGATCCCGGCCAGCAGGAACGGCGCCAGGAACCACGGCAGTTGCTGCGCCGCGCACGCCAGCCCCAGACACGCGGCCCGCGCCAGACCCGCCGCCCCGAGCCGTCCACCCTCGCCGGTCCGGGTCCAGCGCACCACCACCGGCACCAGCAGCGCCAGCGCCACGATCGCCGGGTAACCGAGCCGCCCGTACGACGGAAGCATCCCGAAGCCCAGGCACACCAGGGTCGCCGCGGAGCGCCACGGGGTCGGCAGCATCCGCCACAGCGCGACCGTCCCGGCGATCAGCGCGCCCGTGCTCACGGCCGTCGCCGGAGTGCCGCCGTGGCCCAGCCACAGCAGCGGCACCGCCAGCAGCGGCGCCAGCGGCGGATAGCCGTAGGTCAGGTCGTAGCCGCCGGTCACCGTCGGGGTGAGGGCGACACCGTGACCGAACAGCCAGGGCCACGGCTGCCCGTACATGGGGTGCCCCACGGCCAGTTCCCGCGCCGCCTGGGTGGTGAGCAGGGCCTCGTCGGAGCCGTTGTGGAGCATGATCCACGCGCACAGGGTGAGCGTCACGCCCGTCACCAGCACGCAACTGTCCACCCGGGCCAGCGACCGGGCCCGGCGGACGACCAGGGCCAGCACCCCGCACACCAGGATCGAGGCGTAGCACAGCGAGATCACCCCGGCCACGGCCGGACGGTGACCGGCCGCCGACGTCCACACCGCCCGCGTACCGATCAGCAGGCCGATGTCGGCGAGCAGGGTCAGGACGCGGTGCCACTGGGCCGGGGGAGCCGGCGGTGCCGGCACCGCGGACTGCGTGCGCGGGCCGGGCACGACCAGCGTCGTTTCTGCCGAATACACACCGAAGGACGCTAATCGCCGCCGGTGAGCGGGACTCGGAGGGAGGTGATGATTCCGGTGTGATCCGGGTAAGGGCCCCCGTGGGCCCGCCGGCCGGTACACGACCGGGGTCAGTACACGTCCCGCACGTACCGCTTGTCCGCCGCGAGCTGCTTCACATACGCGGCGGCCTCCGCCTCGCCCAGTCCGCCGTGCGCCATCACGATGTCCCGCAGTGCCCGGTCCACGTCCTTCGCCATCCGGGAGGCGTCGCCGCACACATAGAAGCGGGCCCCGTCGCGCAGCCAGTGCCACAGCTCCGGCCCGTGCTCGCGCATCCGGTCCTGCACGTACACCTTGTTGCGCTGGTCCCGGGAGAAGGCGGTGTCCAGCCGGGTGAGGGTGCCCTCGTCGCGCAGCGCCGTCAGCTCGTCCTCGTAGTAGAAGTCCGTCGCCCGGTGCTGCTCCCCGAAGAACAGCCAGTTGGGGGCGTGGTGGCCGAGCGCCCGCCGCTCCTGGAGGAAGCCGATGAAAGGCGCCACGCCGGTGCCCGGGCCGACCATGACCATCGGCGTCGAGGCGTCCGCCGGGGGCCGGAAGTGCGGCGAGCGCTGCACGAACACCGGCACCTCCGTGTCCGGTCCGGCGTCCGCGAGGTACGGCGAGCAGACCCCGCCGCGCGCCCGGCCGTGCAGGTTCTCGTACCGCACCACGGACACCGTCAGCGACACCCGGTGGGGATCGGCGAGCGGGCTGGACGATATGGAGTACAGCCGTGGCTGGAGCCTGCGCAGCACCCCGGCCCATTCCTCGGCGCTCGCCCGCACCGTGTACTCGGCGAGCACGTCCACGGCCTGCCGCCCCCAGCTCCACTGCGCCAGCCCGTCCTTGTTGTCGGGCCGCAGCAGCCTGCGCAACTCGTGCTTGTCACGGGCGCGTTCGGCGACGAAGCGAAGCAGGTCGGGAGTGATCCGGGTGATGTCGAGATGCCGGTGCAGGGCCTCGCCGAACGGCACCTCACCGACGCCGTCGACCACCACGGCCGTCCCCGCGTCCACCCCGGTCACCGCCAGCCACTCCTCCACGAGGGCGGGCGCGTTGACCGGCCGTACCCCGAGCGCGTCCCCGGCCTCGTACGCCAGGTCCGTCCCGCTCGTGTCGAAGGTGAACCGCCGGACCTCCTTGCCCGCACCGGCCCGGCTGAGCAGCCGGTTGCCGACCAGCCGGGCGGTGGTGACGGGCTTGGACTTCGTCCTGGGCTTCCCGGCCGGCGCGGCAGTCGTCTCGCCCAGCGCCGACAGCACCTGGTCGAGCCACTGCCCTGCGGACGGCTCGAAGTCCGGCTCGCAGTCCGTGCGAGGGGCCAGCCGCACCCCGCCCAGCTCGTCGAGCCGCGCGTCCAGCCGCCGCCCGTGCCCGCAGAAGTCGTCGTAGGAGGAGTCGCCGAAGGCCAGCACGGCGTACCGCACCCCGTCCAGCCGAGGGGCCAGCTCGCCGGAGAGCGCGTCCCAGAAGCCGGAGCCGTTGTCGGGGGCGTCGCCGTCCCCGAAGGTGCTGGTGATGAACAGCAGGTCCGCGGTACGGGCGAGCGTCCCGACATCGGCGTCGTCCATGCCGACGAGGGTCGTACGGTGCCCCGTCGAGGTCAGCCGTTCGGCGGTGGCGGTGGCGAACTCCTCCGCGTTCCCGGTCTGCGAGGCCCACAGCACGACGACCTCCCGCCCGGACCGCTCCTGCGGCACCGCGGCCCCGGTCCGGGAGTACATGCCGGCGAGGACCCCGTTCACCCACAGCGCGTGCTCGGGGGAGAAGGGCGCGTCGGGCGGCAGCACCGGCACCCCGGGGGCACCCGAGCCGAGCCCGGCGAGGAAGCCGGTGAGGTACCGGCGTTCCTGGGCGGAGAGCACCGGGGGAGGGGAGGGTTCGAGGCCGAAGGGGTTCGCCCCGCCCGGCGTCACGGTCGTGGGTGTCAGGGCCGGGGCCTCGGGTGCGGGCGCCGCCACCTTCGCCAGCGACACCGCACACACCTTGAACTCCGGCTGGAACGACAGCGGATCCACCGCGTCGCTCGTCACCGCGTTGATGCTCAGGTACTCGCCGAACAGGTCGTTCCAGTGGAACGGCGCGAAGCAGCACCCGGGCCGCACCCGGTCCGTCACCACCGCCGGCAGCACGGCCCGCCCGCGCCGCGAGGCGACCTCCACGAGATCGCCGTCGGCGACCCCGAGCGCCGAGGCGTCCGCGGGGTGGAGCTCCACGAACGGCCCGGGGTTCAGCTTGGTGAGCTTGGCGACCTTCCCGGTCTTGGTGAGCGTGTGCCACTGGTGCTGCACCCGCCCGGTGTTGAGCACGAAGGGGTAGTCGTCGTCCGGCATCTCGGCGGCGGGCAGATGCGGCCGTGCGAAGAAGGCGGCCCGCCCGGACGCCGTCGGAAAGCGCAGCCCCCCGGCGTCCACGTACCGGACCGGATTGCGCTCCGGCCCGTCCTCCCGCGCGGCCGGCCACTGCACGGGCGTCTCGCGCAGCCGCTCGTAGGACACCCCGCGCAGATCCCACCCGGTCTTCGGGTTCCAGAACCGCCGGATCTCCTCGAAGACCTGCTCGGCGCTGTCGTACGAGAACCCCTTCTTGTATCCCATCGCGCACGCCACCTCCGCGATGATCCGCCAGTCGGCCATCGCCTCCCCGGGCGGGTCCGCGGCCGGCCGGGTCAGCGTGAGGGTGCGCTCGCTGTTGACGAAGACGCCCTCCGCCTCGGTCCACATAGCGCCCGGCAGGACGACATCGGCGTACGCGTTCGTCTCGGTGTCCGTGAACACGTCCTGAGTGACGACGAACTCGGCGGCCTCCAGGCCCTCGATGACCGTGCGGCGATTGGCGACCGAGGCGACGGGGTTGGTGCAGATGATCCAGCAGGCCTTGATCTCCCCGTCGGCCATCTGCCGGAACATCTCGACCGTGCCCTGCCCGGCCCCGTCGGCCCGCAGCGTCCCGGGCGGGAGCTCCCACACCTCTTCGGTGAACGCCCGTTCCTCCGCGACGAGCACCGACCTTTGCCCCGGCAGCCCCGGCCCCATGTAGCCCATCTCGCGCCCGCCCATGGCGTTGGGCTGCCCGGTCAGCGAGAACGGCCCGGCCCCCGGACGGCAGATCGCTCCCGTGGCCAGATGCAGGTTGATCAGGGCGTTGGTGTTCCAGGTGCCGTGCGTGGACTGGTTGAGGCCCATGGTCCAGCAGCTCATCCACCGCTTCCCGGCCGCGCCGATGATCCGGGCCGCCTCCCGCAGGTCGTCCTCGGCGAGCCCGGTGATCTCGGCGATGGCCGCCGGGTGGTAGCCGGCGAGGAACCCGGGCAGCTCCTCCCAGCCCTCGGTGTGGTCCGCGACGAACTCCGGGTCGGTGTGCCCGTTCTCCAGCAGCAGGTGCAGCAGGCCGTTCAGCAGCGCGAGGTCGGTACCCGGCCTGACCTGGAGGAACAGATCGGCCTTGGCGGCGGTCGCGGTCCGCCTCGGATCGACGACGATCAGCTTGGCGCCCGCCTTGACCCGCTCCATCATCCGCAGGAACAGGATCGGATGGCAGTCGGCCATGTTCGACCCGATGACGAGGAAGGCGTCCGCCCGGTCGAAGTCCTCGTACGACCCGGGCGGCCCGTCCGCACCCAGCGACAGCTTGTAGCCGGTGCCCGCGCTCGCCATGCACAGCCGCGAGTTCGACTCGATCCGGTTCGTCCCGACGAACCCCTTGGCCAGCTTGTTCGCCAGGTACTGCGCCTCCAGGCTCATCTGCCCGGAGACGTAGAAGGCGACCGCGTCCGGCCCGTGCTCGTCGACGATCGCCCGCAGCCGCGCGGCGGTCTCGGCGATCGCGTCGGCCACGGGCGCCGGAACGGCCTCCTCGCCCCGCTCGTCCCGCACGAGCGCGCCGGTCAGCCGCCCGGGCGCGGCGAGCATGTCGGCGGTGGTCGCGCCCTTGGTGCACAGCCGGCCCGCGTTCGCGGGGTGAGCCTTGTCACCCGACGCCTTCAGAACCTTGCGCCGCCCGTCCGGACCCGCCCCGACCTCCAGCACGAGGCCGCAGCCCACACCGCAGTACGAGCAGACGGTGCGCACCCGCTGCGTCTCCTGCTGCGGCCGGGGGGTCGTGGTCATGCCGTCGACGGTACGAACATCCCGTTACGCAGGTGTCACATTGCTTGATCACGAGCAGTTACGCCCGTCACACAGCCTCCTTCCAGCCGTTGTGAGGTGCATTGAGGTCGCGGAGCGTGTCGCTGTTGGGCCGAACGGGTGACTCTGCGCAAGAATTGCCCGATGCAGACAGCGAGTGCGAGCCAGGACGGAGCATGCCGGTGAACAGCCACGATGTCACCGACGAACAGTGGGAGGGGCTCGCCCAGGTCGTGCCGCTGCGGGGCCGGGACGCCTGGCCGTCCTCTGTCGGCCACCGGTCCATACCTGAGGCCGAGACGGAGACCCGCCGCCGTTTCGTCGTCCTGCGCGTGAACGTCTTCGCCGACGCCCGTGACGTCGCCGAGCGGCTGATGGCGGGCGTCCCCGTCCTCCTCGACCTCACCGGGGCGGAGACGGAGGTCGCCAAGCGGGTCCTCGACTTCAGCACCGGCGTCGTCTTCGGCCTGGCGAGCGGGATGCACCGGGTGGACCGGAACGTGTTCCTGCTGACCCCGGCGGGGACCGAGGTGACGGGGCTGATGGAGGGGGCGGGCCTTCCCGGGGTGTGACCGTCGCCCGATCGTAGGAAGCCCCCGGAGGCGGAACGGTTCGTCCTGCCGGCGGAGCCCTACCGTCCGCATATGATCCAGCCCGCCTTCCCCGACCGCCCCCGCGTCACCGAACTGCGCCTGGCCGCCTTCACCACCCACCGCCGCGCCGCGTTCCCGCTCGGGCCCCTCACCCTCCTCGCCGGTCCCAGCGGCAGCGGCAAGACCAGCGCGCTGCGGGCGTACGAGGCCCTCGCCCGGCTCGGGGGCGGCGCCGAGCTCGGCGAGGCGTTCCCCGACCCCACCGCCTGCGTCCCCGAACGGGCCCGGCCCGACGCCCAGGGCCGCCGCGGGTTCCGCATCGGCTGCACGGCCGACGGCCCCGCAGGCCCGGTCAGCCTCGACGTCGCCGTGCAGGCCGAACCCGAACTGCGCGTCGTGGGTGAACGGTTGACGGCCGGCGGGCTGATCCTCCTGGAGACCGCCCTGCGCGACCCGGGCAAGCGCGCCGTGCAGGCCGCCTGGCACACGGCCGGGCCGACCCCGGTGACCCGCGGCCCGCTCCCGGACGACCGGCTCGGCACCGCCCTGCTGCCGCTGCGCGTGGCCGGCCGGACACCCGGGCAGCGCAGGGTGCTGGCGGCCGCCGAGCAGATGGTCGTCGCCCTGCGCTCCGCCTTCGCCTGCGACCCCGAACCCGCCCGCATGCGCGCCCCCGTGACGGCAGGCTCGGGCCGTCTGCTGGGCGGCTGCGGCAATCTCCCCGACGTGCTGTGGCGCACCCGCACCGAGTGCGGGCGGCGGCACGCGCAGTTCGTGGCGGCGGTGCGGGCGGGGTGCGCGGGGCCGGTGGCGGACGTGCTCGCCCGGGCGGAGGAGGCCAGGGGAACGATCCGCGCCTCGCTCGACCGGGGCGACGGCGTCCGTACGGACCTGCGACGGCTCGGCGACGGCGAACTGCGTTACGTGGCGCTCGCGTTGGTCCTGCTCACCGGACCGGGCGTGCTGGAGGTCGACCCGGCCGGCGAGGTGCCCGCCGCGCTCCAGACGCTCACGGTCCTCGCCGACGGCTTCGACCGGGGCCTTGACGGACGGCAGCGGCTGGAACTGCTGCGGCTGGCGGCCCGGATGTGCGAGCGGGGGCACATCCGGCTGGTCGCCGCGGTCAGCGACGGCTCCTGGGCCGCCGGGACGGAGGGGGCGACGGTGGTACACCTGGACCGTGACTGATCCCCTGGACGTGGCCGGACTGCAGCGCCGACTGGCCGCTTTCGCGGCCGCGCGGAACTGGCAGCAGTACCACACCCCCAAGAACCTGGCCGTCGCCCTCAGCGTGGAGGCCTCCGAACTGGTCGAGATCTTCCAGTGGCTGACACCCGAGGAGTCGGCCCGGGTGATGGCCGACCCGGACACCGCGCACCGCGTCACCGACGAGGTCGCCGACGTGCTCGCGTATCTGCTCCAGCTGTGCGAGGTGCTCGGCATCGACCCGCTTGCGGCACTGGACGCGAAGATCGACCGGAACGAGCGGAGGTTCCCGATCTAGGGCGCGTATCGAGTCGTGATCATCGGGTGGTCCTGGTGAGGCACGTGGAGCCGACGTGAGCCGACCGGTGCACTGATGTCCGGGCGGGGACTCATGGGACATGGCCCGGCACCCGGCTCAGGTTCTGGGGAGGATACGGCGCGTTTCGTAGGCCCACATCGCGATCTCGACCCGGTTGCGGGCGCCGAGTTTGGCCATCAGGCTGGCCAGATGCGTCTTCACCGTGCTGAGGCTGATGTGCAGTGCATCGGCGATCTCGGTGTTGGTCAGCCCGCGGGCGACGGCGAGGAGCACCTGCTCCTCGCGGGCGGTGACGGGGGAGACCGGCTGGGCCGCGGGCCGGCCGGCGGGCAGGTCCGCGAATGCCTGGAGCAGACGGACGGTGACGCTGGGCGCGATGAGCGCCTCACCGTCGGACGCCGACCGTACGGCCTGCGCCAGAAGGTCCGGTCCCGTGTCCTTGAGGAGGAATCCGCGGGCGCCGGCACGCAGTGAGCCGTAGACGTACTCGTCGAGGTCGAACGTGGTGATGACGACCACGGCCAGCGGGTCGGCGACGCCCGGGCCGGCGACCAGCCGGGTGGCCTCGAGCCCGTCGAGTACGGGCATGCGGATGTCGAACAGGCAGACGTCGGGGCGTAGTTCGCGGGCCAGACGTACCGCTTCCCGCCCGTCGGCGGCCTCGCCGACCACCACGATGCCGGGTTGGGCGTTCAGCATGATCCGCAGCCCGGTGCGGATGATCGTCTGGTCGTCAGCGACGAGGACGCGAATGGACACCGCTCTCGCTCCTCGCTCCCGGCAGTTCGGCTTCGACATGCCAGCCCCGGTCGGTACCCGGACCGGCTCGTAGTGTGCCGCCGAGCAGGGTCGCGCGCTCGCGCAGTCCGGTAAGTCCGTATCCGTCGCGACCCCGGCCGGTGCGCCGGCCGTTGTCGCGCACGCTCACCCGTACCGTGTGCCGTTCCGCGGCGACCCGGACGACGAGCTCGGTCGCGTCGACCGCATGGCGCAGCGCGTTGGTCACCGACTCCTGCACGATCCGGTAGACGGCCGCGTCCACGGCCGGAGGCAGCGCGTCCAGTTCGCCGTCGAGCCCCAGGTCGACCCTGAGGCGACCACCCGGGGTGCGCACCAGGCGCTCCAGATCCGCGACTCCGGCAGGGGGCGCCAGCTCGGCGCCGACCCCGCGGTCGCGCAGCGCGGCGACCATGGCGCGCATTTCCTCCAGAGTGCGCGCCCCTTCCTCCTCGACCCCCTCCAGCGCCTTGACGGCGGCGGACGGGTCGGCGCCCGCGAGCACCCCGCCCGCCTGGGCGATGATCACCATGGCCGACACGTGGTGGGCCACCGTGTCGTGCAGTTCCCGGGCGAGCTGCTCGCGCTCGCGGGAGCGCACCTGCTCCAACTGCCGCTCGCGAGCGGTCACCCAGAACCGCACGGCAGCCCCGAACACGCCGGGCAGCAGCAGGAAGACGAAGCCCACGACGTTCTCGACGACCGGGGTCTCGTCCGTGACGGAACACAGCGCGCCGGCCGCGAGGATCACCGCGCCGCCCAGCACGATCTCGCGTCCCGATCCCCACCGGGGCAGCGCGTACACCAGCACGAGCACGACCGCGCCGGTGTACAGGCCGACGGGCTCGCGCGGAGCGGCGACCAGCGAGGCCACCTGAAGCAGGATCACCGAGCCGAAGGCCAGCGTGACCATCGTCAGGGGGCGGGTCCGGCGCCACAGGGGCAGCAGGCACAGCCATACGGCGAACACCACCGCCACCGGCCGCCACACGACGTTCTCGCGCAGGGTGGCCTCCAGCACCACACCGGCAAGGCCCGCGGCGAGCAGCACCCAGTCCCGCCACACCCGGGCGGGCGCGTCGGGCGGACGGGGTTCGGTCCACAGGGTTCGCAGGTCTTCTCGCAGCACGGTTCTCAGCGTAGGGACTGCGGCGTGCCGCGCATCGGCCGAAAGGACGGTTCGTCACTCCGCCCCGGGGCCGACGGATCCGCGGCCCGCGGGCCGATGCCGCGGAGCGCCGTGGCGACGAGCCTCGGCATCGGCGGCCGTACAAGGACGGCCGACGAGGTGGTTGGAGGACCCGATGCTCTCGAAAGCCCTGTTGCGCCTGGGCGCAAGCGCCGCCCGCCATCCCTGGCGGGTGATCGCGGCATGGCTGATCGCCGCCACGCTCGCCGTCCTCGCCGCCGTCGCCTTCGGCGGGCGGAATGCGGATTCGATGACCGCTCCGGGACTGGACTCCCAGCGGGCCGCGGAACTGATCGAGCGGGCCCACACCGGCCAGGAGGGGATGACCGCCCAAGTGGTCGTCACCCCCCTCGACGACGGTGCGACGTTCTTCGACGACGACGACGGCGCGCGCGCCGCTCTCACGCGGCTGCAGACCGAGGTGAAACGGCTGCCGCACGTGCTCGGCACGAGCGACCCGGCGGGGGCGCTCGACGCGGGCGGGGACACCGCCGTGCGCGGCGGCCTCGTTTCGGCCGACGGGCGGATCGCGGTCGTCCGGGTGCAGTACCCCGACCAGAGCCGGCTGTCGGCCGAAGACCTCGACGCCCTCGTCGATCTCGGCGATCGGCTGCGCCCCGAGCTGCCGCTGCGCATCGAGATGGGCGGGAACCTCTTCTACGCCTTCTCCGACCCCGACGGCGGCGCGAGCGAGCTGATCGGCCTCCTCGCCGCGGCCGCGATCCTGTTCCTGGCGTTCGGTTCGCTCGTCGCCGCCGCGCTGCCGATCGGCATGGCGGTCTTCGGGCTGACCGTCGGGGTCGCCATCATGACGGTACTGGCGGGGGTGACAGAGGTCCCCACCTTCGCACCGGTCCTGGGCAGCATGGTCGGGCTCGGAGTGGGCATCGACTACGCGCTGTTCGTGCTCGCCAGGCACCGGGAGTACCTCGCGCGCGGGCTCGATCCGCAGGCGGCGGCCGGACGAGCGGTGGCCACGGCGGGGAGGCCCGTGGTCTTCGCCGGCGGCACCGTCGTCGTATCGATCCTCGGCCTGGCGGTCGCGAACGTACCGTTCATGACGGTGGGCGGGCTCGCCGTCTCGATCGTCGTCCTGACGATGGTGCTCGCGTCGGTGACGCTGCTGCCGGCCTTCCTCGGCGCCGCCGGCCCACGCCTGGCCCGGGCCGGCCGGATCGGCCGGGCTCTGCGGACCAGGAGGCTGGGCCGACTCGCACGGCGGCGGGACCCGGCGGCAGGCGCCGCCCACGCCGCCGGGTGGCGTCGCTGGATCGGGCACGTCAGCCGGCACCCGGTGCCGTACGCGGTCGGCGCGGCGGGGCTGCTGATGACCGCGACGCTGCCCGTGCTCGGCCTGCGCGTCGGCCTGCCCGACGACGGCTCACTGCCCCACAGCCGTACCGAGCGCCGGGCCTACGACCTCGTCGCCGAGGGGTTCGGCCCGGGCACCAACGGTCCCCTCGTCATCGCCGCGGACCCCACCGGTGATCCGGGAGTGCTGGACCGACTCGTCGGGGCGGTCGCGGCGGATCCGGGCATCGCATCCGTCGCGCCGACGCACATCGATCGGGCCACCGGCATCGCGACCCTCGTGGTGTTCCCGACCACCAGCCCTCAGGACAAGGCCACGGCCGACACCATCGCCCGGCTGCGCACCGACGTGCTGCCCACGGCGATCGGGCACGGCCCGGCCAGGGCCCACGTCGGCGGCGCCGCCGCGAGCCTGTCCGATGTGGGCCAACGCACCAGTCAACGCCTGCCGGTGTTCGTCGCCACCGTGCTGGCGATGTCGTTCCTGCTGCTGATGCTGGTCTTCCGCTCGATACTCGTACCGCTCAAGGCGGTACTGCTGAATCTGCTGAGCATCGGCGCGGCCTACGGCATCATGGTCGCGGTCTTCCAGTGGGGCTGGGGAGGCGCACTCATCGGGCTGGAAGCGACGGTTCCGATCGTGTCGTTCATCCCGATGTTCCTCTTCGCCATCCTGTTCGGCCTGTCGATGGACTACGAGGTGTTCCTCCTCTCCCGCGTACGCGAGGAGTATCTGCGCACCGGCGACAACGGCACGGCGATCGTTGAGGGCGTCTCGCGCACCGCCCGGATCATCACCTCGGCCGCCCTCATCATGGTGGCGGTCTTCCTGTCCTTCGCCGTCGCCGAGGACCCCTCCACCAAAATGTTCGGGCTCGGCCTGGCCACCGCGATCTTCATCGACGCCACGGTCGTACGCATGGTGCTGGTGCCGGCGACCATGACACTCCTCGGCCGGACCAACTGGTGGCTGCCGAAGTGGCTGGACCGGATGCTTCCCCGCGGCCCGGTCGGCACCGACGACACCGACGCGGAATCCACGGGTGAGGCCCCGCGTCCACGGCTGGTCGACCGTTGACTCAGCTCCTGCCCGCCCTTGGCGTCCGGCACCTCAGCGCGTCACCCAGGTGCCTATCGGTGGTGGAGTCGATGCTGACCAGGGACTCGGGGTACGGGGCCGTACTCGCCGATCGGCTGGTACGGCTCGATGAACTCCCGATCCGGATCGGTCAGTTGCACTCGTGTCACGTAAGACCGCCTATCGGGAGCGGACCGTGCCACGAAGGCAGATCCCGCAAATTGATCACGACTCGATACGCGCCCCAGCGGCACCGTCCCACCGCCTGAAGCGGAAGGCTGAGGCGCAAGCCTGGAGTGGAGAAGTCCACTTGTACGCTACGTAATCAAACTACGGCTCGAATCCGAATCGTTGTCCGCAATTTTCCACCTTCCTCTGGCTTTTCGTCTCACACCCCTTCACTCTGGGTAGTGAACTAGGGAGTGCGGGCAGACGGACGCGCGCAGCGCGTCGGACAAGACGGGGGCAGCGCATGGACGCGGTGCGGCTCATCGTGACGAGCAGGCGGTCCCTGGCGGCGGGCGGCGGCGCGCGGGAGACCCTGGCCGAGGTGTGGCAGGCGCAGGCTCTCGCGCAAGCCATAGGCAGCCGCCTCGCGGTCGCCGGGCCGCCCGAACTACGCGGCGAGGCACTGGGGTTGACGGAGCTGGCGGGCCGGGGCTGCGGCGTCCTCGATCCGCCGGAACTGGCCCCCGGTGAGCTGAGGGCGGGCCGGCTCACCGAGCTGGGCGACGCCCGCCACACCCTGATGCACCTCGGCGGCCTCCTCGGCGAGGTCGGCATCGCCCTCGTCGCCCTGGCCAGCTCCGCCGAGGACGAAGGCACGTACTGGCAGTGCATGGAGGCCATCGACGCGGCGGACGAGTCCCGCGACCGCGTCCTGGAAATGCTCCGCAGACTCGCGGACCGGGAACAGGCACTGCCGGAGCGGGAAGCGGGGTGACGCGGGGTCGTCGAGGAGGGCCGCCCTAACCCGCCTGCCCCTCCTCGACGACCCCGCGTCCGGAATCCCCCGCCGCCTGAAGATGCGCGTCCAACGCCGACAGGTCCGCGTTCAGCGCCGCCATCAGTTCCTCCATCTGCTGCAGCAGCCCTTTCGGCTGCCCGCTCCCGCCCTGCTGCGGCACGGTCTCTTCGGACATGACGGCCTCCTCGGCCCGAGGCCCCCGGGGAGGCCGGCACGGTGACGCCCCGGCGGTCCACCCCCGGTGCGGAAGCCGGGGGGTCCGGCTCCGCCCGGCCAACGATCACCACCGGGGCCGGTCACTGGCCGTGCCGGCCGGCGGCTGCGGTATTGACGTAATTTCACCCGACCGGGGACCGGCGTGGACGGGGGACCGATCCCGGGACCGCACACCCCGGCGTGCAGGATGGAAGCATGGATCTTCGCATCTTCACCGAGCCCCAGCAGGGGGCCACTTACGACACTCTGCTCACCGTCGCCAAGGCCACCGAGGACCTCGGCTTCGACGCCTTCTTCCGCTCCGACCACTACCTCCGCATGGGCAATGTGGACGGCCTGCCCGGCCCCACCGACGCCTGGATCACCCTGGCCGGACTCGCCCGTGAGACCAAGCGCATCCGGCTCGGCACCCTGATGACCGCCGGCACCTTCCGGCTGCCCGGGGTGCTCGCCATCCAGGTCGCGCAGGTCGACCAGATGTCCGGCGGCCGGGTCGAACTCGGCCTCGGCGCGGGCTGGTTCGAGGAGGAGCACAAGGCCTACGGCATCCCGTTCCCCAAGGAGAAGTTCGCCCGGCTCGAAGAGCAGCTGGAGATCGTCACCGGCCTGTGGGCGACGGACCCCGGCAAGACCTTCGACTTCCACGGCACCTACTACGACCTCACGGACTCTCCCGCGCTGCCCAAGCCCGCACAGCGGAAGATCCCCGTGCTCCTCGGCGGCCACGGCCCCTCCCGCACCCCGCGACTGGCCGCCCGGTACGCCGACGAGTTCAACATGCCGTTCGGCTCCCTCGAGGACAGCGCGCGCCAGTTCGGCCGGGTGCGCGCGGCCGCCGAGGAGGCGGGCCGCGGCGGCGACGAGCTGACGTACTCCAACGCCCTCGTCGTCTGCGTCGGCCGGGACGACGCGGAGGTCGCCCGCCGGGCCGCCGCGATCGGCCGCGAGGTGGACGAACTGAAGCTCAACGGCCTGGCCGGCTCCCCGGCCGAGGTCGTCGACAAGATCGGCCGCTACGCCGAGATCGGCTCCCGCCGCATCTACCTCCAGGTCCTCGACCTCGACGACCTCGACCACCTGGAGCTGATCTCCGCGCAGGTGCAGTCCCAGCTGTCGTAGCCGGGCCCGCCGAGCCGCCCTCGATAAACGAAGGCGCTGGTGGGCACAGGTGTGCGAAGCTGTGGGCGTCGTCCTGCCGAGCCCCCAGGATCACCATCCTGGGGGCTCGCGCACGTACGGCGCGAAAACATCCACCCAGCCGGAGAGGCCCTCCGCATGTTCCTGACGATCACGACCACCGGCACCCCAGAGCGCCCCGCCACCGACCTCGGCTACCTGCTGCACAAGCATCCCGACAAGGCGCAGGCGTTCTCCACCTCCTACGGCACGGCTCACGTCCTCTACCCCGAGGCGGAATCCGGGCGCTGCACGGCGGCGCTGCTGCTGGAAGTGGACGCCGTGGCACTGGTCAGGCGCGGCAAGGGCAAGGGGCGCGGCGGCGCCCCCGACGCGGCACTCGCGCAGTACGTCAACGACCGCCCCTACGCGGCCTCCTCGCTGCTCGCGGTGGCGCTGAGCAGCGTCTTCTCCAGCGCCATGAAGGGCGTCTGCAACGCCCGGCCGGAACTGCCCGGCCAGGCCAGGCCGCTGCGCGTCGAGGTGCCCGCGCTGCCCGCCCGGGGCGGCCCCGACCTCGTGCGGAAGCTCTTCGAGCCGCTCGGCTGGGCCGTCACCGCCGAGCCCGTGCCGCTGGACACCGAGTTCCCCGACTGGGGCGACTCGCGGTACGTGAGCCTGGTCCTGGAAGCGGACGCGCTCACCCTCGCCGAGGCCCTGCGGCACCTGTACGTCCTGCTCCCCGTCCTCGACGACGCCAAGCACTACTGGGTCGCCCCCGACGAGGTCGACAAACTGCTGCGCGTCGGTGAGGGCTGGCTGCCCGGCCACCCGGAGCAGCGGCTGATCACCAGCCGCTACCTGTCGCGCCGCTGGTCCCTGACCCGGCAGGCCACCGAGCGCCTGGAGCTGGTGCGCCTCGCCGAGGCCGACGACAGCGAGGTCGAGGAGATCGACAACGCGGTCGAGGCGGAGACCGAGGCCGAGGAGAAGCCGACCCCGCTGGCCGTGCAGCGCCGCGAGGCGATCGTCACGGCGCTCCGGCAGTCCGGCGCCGCCCGGGTCCTCGACCTCGGCTGCGGACAGGGCCAGTTGGTGCAGACCCTCCTCAAGGACCCGGCGTTCACCGAGATCGTCGGCGTCGACGTGTCGATGCGCGCCCTCACCATCGCCTCCCGGCGGCTCAAGCTGGACCGCATGGGCGAGCGGCAGGCCTCCCGCGTCCAGCTCTTCCAGGGCTCCCTCGCGTACACCGACGTCCGTCTCAAGGGCTACGACGCCGCCGTGCTCAGCGAGGTCATCGAGCACCTCGACCTGCCCCGGCTGCCCGCCCTGGAGTACGCCGTGTTCGGCTCCGCCCGTCCGAGGACGGTCCTCGTGACCACCCCCAACGTCGAGTACAACGTGCGCTGGGAGTCCCTCCCGGCCGGCCACGTCCGGCACGGCGACCACCGCTTCGAATGGACCCGCGCGGAGTTCCGCGCCTGGGCCGAGGCGGTGGCCGAACGGCACGGCTACGGCGTCGCGTTCGAGCCCGTCGGCCCCGACGACCCCGAGGTGGGACCGCCCACCCAGATGGCCGTGTTCACCCAGACCAGCCCGAAGGAGGCGAAGGCGGCATGACCGACACACAGCAGGGGCGCGTGCTGCCCGTGACCGACCTGTCCCTGGTGGTGCTGGTCGGGGCCACCGGCTCCGGCAAGTCCACCTTCGCCCGCAGGCACTTCAAGCCGACCGAGGTCATCTCGTCCGACTTCTGCCGCGGCCTGGTCTCGGACGACGAGAACGACCAGAGCGCCACCAAGGACGCCTTCGACGTCCTGCATTACATCGCCGGCAAGCGCCTGGCCGCCGGCCGCCGCACCGTGGTGGACGCGACCAGCGTGCAGTCCGACGCCCGCCGCCAGCTGATCGACCTGGCCAAGCAGTACGACGTGCTGCCGATCGCCATCGTGCTCGACGTGCCCGAGGAGGTGTGCGCCGAGCGCAACGCGGCCCGCACCGACCGCGCCGACATGCCCCGCCGGGTCATCCACCGCCACACCCGTGAGCTCCGACGCTCCCTGCGGCACCTGGAGCGCGAGGGCTTCCGCAAGGTGCACATCCTGCGCGGCGTGGACGAGGTCGAGAACGCCACGATCGTCACCGAGAAGCGCTTCAACGACCTCACCCACCTCACCGGCCCGTTCGACATCATCGGCGACATCCACGGCTGCGCCGCCGAACTGGAGGCGCTGCTCGGCAAGCTGGGCTACGTCGACGGGGTCCACCCGGAGGGCCGTACGGCCGTCTTCGTCGGCGACCTGGTCGACCGCGGCCCGGACAGCCCCGGCGTGCTGCGCCGCGTGATGGCGATGGTGAAGTCCGGCAACGCCCTGTGCGTGCCCGGCAACCACGAGAACAAGTACGGCCGTTACCTGCGCGGACGCAAGGTCCAGCACACCCACGGCCTCGCCGAGACCATCGAGCAGATGGCGGGCGAGAGCGAGGAGTTCCTCGCCGAGGTACGGGAGTTCCTCGACGGCCTCGTCAGCCACTACGTCCTCGACGGCGGCCGGCTGGTCGTCTGCCACGCCGGTCTGCCCGAGAAGTACCACGGCCGCACCTCCGGCCGCGTCCGCAGCCACGCCCTGTACGGCGACACGACCGGGGAGACCGACGAGTTCGGCCTGCCGGTGCGCTACCCGTGGGCGGAGGACTACCGGGGCCGGGCCGCCGTGGTCTACGGACACACCCCGGTCCCGGAGGCGACCTGGCTCAACAACACCATCTGCCTGGACACCGGCGCGGTCTTCGGCGGCAAGCTCACCGCGCTGCGCTGGCCGGAGCGCGAGCTGGCCGACGTCCCGGCGGAGCAGGTCTGGTACGAGCCGGCCAAGCCGCTGCGCTCCGAGGCGCCCGGCGGTCAGGACGGCCGCCCGCTGGACCTGGCGGACGTGCGGGGCCGCAGGGTCGTGGAGACCCGGCACCAGGGCCGTGTCTCGATCCGCGAGGAGAACGCGGCGGCGGCCCTGGAGGTCATGAGCCGCTTCGCGGTGGACCCGCGGCTGCTGCCGTACCTCCCGCCGACCATGGCCCCGACGGCCACCAGTCACGTCGAGGGCTACCTGGAGCACCCCGAGGAGGCGTTCGCCCAGTACAAGGACGACGGTGTCGCGCGGGTCGTGTGCGAGGAGAAGCACATGGGCTCGCGGGCCGTGGCCCTGGTGTGCCGCGACGCGGAGGCGGCCCGCAGGCGCTTCGGCGTTGGGGGAGGCCCCACCGGGTCGCTCTACACGCGCACCGGCCGCCCCTTCCTCGACGACGAGGCCCTCACCGAGGAGATCCTCGGCCGGGTGCGCACGGCGGTCGGCGAGGCGGGCCTCTGGGACGAGCTGGAGACCGACTGGCTGCTGCTGGACGCCGAGCTGATGCCCTGGTCGCTGAAGGCGTCCGGGCTGCTGCGGTCGCAGTACGCCGCCGTGGGCGCCGCCTCCGGCGCGGCGCTCCCGCAGGCCCTGGCCGCCCTGCGGGGCGCGGCGGCACGCGGCGTCGACGTGACGGGCCTGCTGTCCCGCACGGGTGAACGCGCCACCGACGCCGCCGCGTTCACCGAGGCGTACCGCCGCTACTGCTGGACCACGGACGGCCTGGACGGCGTGCGCCTGGCACCGTTCCAGATCCTCGCGGTCCAGGGCCGCAGCCTCACCGGGCTGCCGCACGACGAGCAGCTCGCCCTGCTCGACCGGCTCGTCGAGCACGACGGCAGCGGCCTGCTCCAGACCACCCGGCGGCTCTACGTCGACACCGCCGACCCGGAGTCGGTGCGCGCCGGCGTCGACTGGTGGCTGGAGATGACCGGCCGCGGCGGCGAGGGCATGGTCGTCAAGCCGGTCGGCGCGGTGGTCCGCGACGGCCAGGGCCGCCTGGTGCAGCCCGGCATCAAGTGCCGCGGCCGCGAGTACCTGCGGATCATCTACGGCCCGGAGTACACGCGTCCGGAGAACCTCGCCCGCCTGCGCTCGCGGTTCCTCAACCACAAGCGGTCCCTGGCGATCCGCGAGTACGCCCTGGGCCTGGAGGCCCTGGACCGGCTGGCCGAGGGCGAGCCGCTGTGGCGGGTGCACGAGGCGGTGTTCGGGGTGCTGGCCCTGGAGTCGGAGCCGGTGGACCCGCGGCTGTGAGCCGGAGGCCACGCGATTCCGGCCAGGCTTGTCCCGCCTGGGACGCTCCTGGCCGGACGTCGCCCTTCCGGTCCCATTCGTCCCTGGTTAACCGCTGGTTGCCGTGCTAACTTCGCTGGTCTGCCCAGACAGGTGAACCGACTCAGGGGGAAAGTCGGTGCGGACAGGTACGGCGCCCGGCGAGTTCGGCGATACTTCCGGACATCAGCCGGATTTCGAGCTGCTGTTACGGCTCACGGACGTCCTCTGCGAGCTGGGCTGTGTGGAGGACGCGCCGAGCCGGGTGCAGTTCGCCAGTCTCCTGGGGGGCCAGCTCCACCGGCCGGTGGACATCCGCGGCGTCAGACTCCGTGAGGACGTGGTGAGTCTGGTGACCGCCGCGCTGAGCGTGGCGGGCGGCGAGCACGTACTGGTCGGGGTGGTCCGCATCCTCGAAGGAGCCCCCGCCGGAGACGAACTCGACCGGCTGATCGCTCCTGTCCCGGCTCTGGCCGGACCGCTGTCCAAGGAGGACGAGAAGAGCGCACGCGTCGCGCTCTCCCGCGGAGACCTGCCCTCGGCACGCTTACGGGACGGTCTGGCCGAGGAACTCGCAGGCCTGGACCTCCCCGACGGCCTCACCCCCGAGCAACTCTTCGCTCACCTCCTCGAATGGAACGCGCAGGACGACGGCCTGCCGCCCGTGGTCCTGCTCCTCGACCACGCCGCCGGCCTCGCCGGGACCGTCGAGCACCGCCTCGCGCTCACCGGCTGGGTCGACGACTGGACCGGCCGCGCGGGCCTGACCGCGGAGTTGGTGAGACGCCGGGACAGACGCGCGGCGGTGGTGTGGTCGCCCGACATCCCCCGCACTCTCGTCGTCGCCGTCGAACCGGCCCGGGACGGCAGCACAGACGTGGTCGTGCGGACCTGGACCAACGCGACCCCGGGACGCTGGGACCCCCGCCCCGGCGAACCCGAGACGACCGCCCTGGACGACCTCGGCCGGGCCGTCGACGAGGCGCTCCGGCGCGGCACCCGACTCTGGCTGGTCCCCCGCGAACCGGAGCCGAGCGGACTCCAGGAGCCGCCTGCGTACGTGGAGTTCCTCCTTCCGTACGATCTGATGAACCACGATGTGGCGGGGTTGACGTTCGCGGTCGGCGACGGGGAGCCCACTCCGCTCAGCCTGCGGTACGGGGTCCATCTACGCAGCCTGGAACGCATGCGTACGGACAACGCCGTGGTCCGGCAGCAGTGGCAGCGGCGTTGGGCGGCGCTGAAGCGGCACGGGATCACGGTGCACGCCTGGCGCGAAGCGGACGCCCGGCGGCAGCGCGCGTGGCAGATCGCGCTCGCCGGGGAATCCACAAAGACGGCAGTGCTGTTGGACGCGCCGACCGGGGCCCCCGCCCTGGAGGCGCTCAAAGCGGCGATCGCGGAGGGGATCGGGCTGGCCGTCTGGGACCGCAGAGGTGTGTTCATCGAGGAGAGGCGCGAGGTGGTGACCGCGGTGTTCGCGGCCGTCACGATGCCCGTGCGGCTTCCTTCCGTCATTCACCGCATGCGTCTGAACGCCGAGAGCGGCGCGGAGGACGCGGTCCAGTACCTGGCCCGGAACGTCGGATTCCTGTGGGACGACCCCACACGGGTCGTCGACCTCCAGGCCACCGACCCCGGCGATCTCGCCAGCTGAGCTAGGAGGCTTCGGCATGAGCGCACAGGAACGGACGACCGCGGACGACTGGCGTGTCTTCCACGCCACCGGGCGCCCGCAGGGCGCTCCACCCGTGCTGCCCGATCCGCCGCCCTGGCGGAGGTTCCGCGGCGGCCCGGTCGAGCCCCCGCCCCCGGACGACGCCGAGGCCGCGCTGCGCCGCCTGGGCCCCGGCGGCCTCACCCCGCAACTCGACGAGGAGCAGATAGAGACGGTCAACGCCGCCTTGCTGCTGCGCCGCCCGCTGCTGATCACCGGCCCGCCGGGCGTCGGCAAGTCCACACTCGCCTACCTGATCTCACGTGAGCTGGGGCTCGGCCGGGTGCTGGAGTGGAACGTCGTGAGCCGGACCAGTCTGCGGGACGGCTTGTACGTCCACGACGCCATGGGCCGCGCCCAGGCCATCGCCGCCTGGCAGGCCGGACTGCGCGAGACGGCGCGGGCGGAGCCGGTGTTCGAAGACACCGAACAGACCGTCAACTCGGCGATCACGTCAAAAGATCGTCAACTTGCGCCGGTTATAGGCGAGTTCATTACACTGGGGCCCCTGGGCACCGCCCTGCTGCCCTATGGCCGGCCCCGGGTGCTTCTCGTCGACGAACTCGACAAAAGCGACATCGATCTGCCGAACGACCTGCTGCACGTTCTGGAGAATGGAAGTTATGAGGTTCCGGAGCTGGTGCGCGACGCCGCCGACGCGGCGAGCGTGCACACCAGCGACCCGGGCAGCCGGGCCGTGGTGCGGGGCGGACGGGTCGAATGCCGGGAGTTCCCGGTCGTGGTGATCACCAGCAACGGGGAGCGGGAATTCCCCGCCGCCTTCCGTCGCCGCTGCCTGCCGATGGAGATGCACACCCCCACCCGGGAGCAACTCCTGGCCATGGTGGAGGGCCACCTCGGGCTCCGGCCGCAGGGCACTGAAGACCTCGTCGACCTGTTCGTTCAGCGGGTCCAGGCGGGTGGGGTCCACTCGCTCGACCAGTTGCTGAACGCTGTCCAGATGACTACTGCGGGTGGTTTTCAGGCTGACGGTGACGGGCGTAAGCTCGTCGAACTGCTGCTCCGCGACCTCGCGAAGGGCCGCTGATGACCCGGGAGCGCGCATCCGGACCCGGCGACGGGGATCCTGCATCGGGATCGTCGCCGCCTCCTTCGGTGTACCCCGAGCCGCCCGCGGGCGAGCGCGGGGACCGGGTCCCCGCCGCTCCCGACCCTTTCGTGCCGCGCTGGCAGGAGTTCGCCGACGCCGTGTGGCTGGCGGCGCACTGGAGCCGGTACGGCGGACCCGGCGGCACGGCCCAGGAGGCGCCGGCCGCCGCCCTGGACGGCGAGACCGTCCGCCCGCGGGAGTCCGGGACCGGACGGCCGTCCCCGCCGCCGGCGGCTGACGACGACGCACTCGCCGACCTGCCCTCGGCCGACGAGGAGGACGCTCCCGCCGAGCCCCAGCCGACCGGGCGGACCCCCGCCTCGCTCCCTCCGGCCGGCCGGTCCGTCTCCCGGCCCGACGGCCGTTTCTTACCGCACCCCGAAGGCCGCTTCACCCTGCACCTCGGGCCGCCGCTGCTGCCCCGGGCCGAACCCGACCCGTCCGGCCCCGGCCGCGTCACGGCGCTGCTCGCCCGCGCCCTGCATCACCTGGCCCGCCGCATCCCGTCCCGCAGCAGCCTGGAACTGGACGAGGAGACCACAGCGGAACAGGGCCTCGCCGACGGGCTGTGGATGCCGTTCCTGCGACCCGCCCGGGTCTCCGCCTTCGACCTGGTGCTGCTGTTCGACGACGCGCCCACGATGCGCATCTGGGAGGAGAGCGCCGCACGCCTGGCCCGTGCCGCCGAGCACAGCGGCGCCTTCCGGAGTGTGCGCACGATCCGGGTGACCGTGCCGCGCAACGGCTCCGCCACGCTGCGCTGGCCCACGGGCCGGGCCGTCGCCGACCCGGCCGAACTGCTCGACGGCCGGGGCAGCCGGATCTTCCTCGTCGTCACCGACGGACTCGCCCACGGCTGGGCCGCCACCGCCGCCGACGAACTCCTCGGCCGCCTCGCCCACGCCGGCCCCACCGCGCTCGTCCACCTGCTGCCGCCGCACCTGCGTCACCGGTCCTCGCTCTACCCGTACCCGGCCGTCCTGGAGGCCGGGGGTTTCGGAGCCCCCAACGACGGCCTCGGGCACTGGGCCCCGCCCGGCGGACCCGACCCCATGCGGCCGTTGCCCGAGGCGGGTGACGGCTCCGTCGCCGTCCCTGTGCTCTCCCTCAAACCCGCCTCCCTCGCCGCCTGGTCCGACCTGGTCACCGGCGGTCGCGGCGTCCGGCGTTCGCTGCCCGTGGTGCTGGCGGGTGCCCTGAGCAAGGGTGCCCCCGCCCCCGGTCTGCGCGCCCCGCGCCTGCCTCGTGCCGCAGGCGCCGCCGTACGGCGCTTCTTCAGCCTCGCCACCCCCTCCGCCCGCCGGCTCGCCACCCAACTGGCCGCTGTTCCCTTCGACTTCGACCTCGTGGAGCAGCTGCGCAGTCGGGTCATGCCGGAGACCGGCCCCGACCATCTGGCCGAGATCCTCATGGGCGGGCTGATCGACTGGGAGGGCGGGGAGCAGGGGCGTCCCGAGTTCGCCGAGGGCGTGCGCGAGGCGCTGCTCGCGACGACCACCCGTAGTCAGCTCGCCCGAACCGTCAGCGTGGTGGGCGACCTCCCCGCCGCGGGGGAACGGGGCGTCGCCCTGCGCGCCGCCCTGCACGACCCGCTGCGGACCAGGCTGCCCGACCCGGCCGAGCCCGGCTGGGCGCGCAGCGAACTGGCCGTGATGCGCGCCCTGTCGGGGCCCTACTCCGAGCGGGCCAAACGCATCGAACCGAATCTGTCCAGGTACGCGCCTCCCGCGGCCGGACAGGGGGAGAGCACCGCGCCCGCAGATCCACCCCCAAAGGTGAATAAACCGGGCGATACGACTCCATCCAGCCCAGCGGGCAGTGACCCGAATTCGGGAATTTCCGATCTGACTGGAGAATCCGCGCCGTCTTCGAGGGCCGGCGCGCACCGACAAGAGACCCCGGAGGCAGAGCCGCTCATGCAGCGCACCACGACCGCAACGCCGGCCCTACTGGTGAACGTGCCCATGCGCAACACCTCGTTCGTCGGCCGTCAGGCGCTGCTGAGGGCCGTGGAGGAGCAGCTCGCCGCCCAGGACACCGCGGCCGTGCTGCCCAACGCCCTGCACGGCCTCGGTGGCGTCGGCAAGTCCCAGCTGGCGCTGGAGTACATCTACACCCACCAGCGTGACTACCGGATCATCTGCTGGATCCCCGCCGAACGCGAGAGCCTCATCCTGGCCGCGCTCTCCTCCCTCGCCTCCCAGCTGGGCGTCGCCCCCGTCGGCCAGGACAGCATGGGCGCCGCGGCGGCCAACACGGCCGTGCCCGCCGTGCTGGAAGCGCTGCGCACCGGGACGCCGTACGACAACTGGCTGCTGGTCTTCGACAACGCCGAGGACATCGAGGCGGTGCGCGGCTACTTCCCGCACAACGGGCCGGGCAAGGTCATCGTCACCTCCCGGAACCGGGGCTGGGAACGGGTGGCCACCTCCCTGCCGGTGAACGTCTTCGAGCGCGAGGAGTCCGTCGAGCTGCTCCAGAAGCGCGCCGCCGACCTGCCGCGGGAGGATGCCGACCGGCTGGCAGAAGCGCTCGGTGACCTGCCGCTCGCCGTGGAGCAGGCGGGCGCCTGGCTCGGCGTCACCGGCATGGAGGTCGACGAGTACCTCGACCTGCTCGCGCAGCGCAGCCCGGAGATCCTGGAGATCGAGCAGAGCCCCGACTACCCGGTCTCCGTCGCCGCCGCCTGGGACATCTCCCTGGAGCGCATCAGGGAGAACAATCCGGGAGCCCGTCAGCTCCTCGACATCTGCGCCAGCATGGCCCCCGAGCCGATCCCGCGGTCGATCCTGCGCAGCAGCCGGGGCGTCAACATCACACCGCAGATCGACCCGATGCTCCGTGAGCCGATCAAGCTGAACCGGGCCATCCGCGACCTCAGCCAGTTCTCCCTGATCAGGGTCGACCCGCGCGCGGGCACCCTGCAGATGCACCGCTTGCTCCAGACCGTGCTCCTCGCCAAGCTGAGCGAAGAGGAACGCGAGCGGATGCGGGACGCCGCGCACCAGCTGCTGTCCGCCGCCAACCGGGGCCCCTACGGATCCTCCCAGGAGTGGCGCGACTACCAGGCGCTGCTGCCCCACGTCCTCGCCTCCCAGGCGGTTACCAGCACCGACCCCTATGTGCGCGACCTGGTCTACGACACCATGTGGTTCCTCTACTACTGGGGCGACCACGAAGGCGCAGCGGCGTTCGGCCGGCAGGCGTGGAGCGCCTGGCTCGCCGCCTCGGGCGAGGAGGACATCTATGTCATCCGGATGACCAAGGGCTTCGCGTTCCTGCTGCGTCAGATCGGCCAGATCGCCGAGTCGATCCCGCTGACTGAGAAGGCGCTGGAAGTCTCCCGCCGGGTGCAGGTCGAGCCGGAGGAGCTGATCGACTCGCTGTGCGAGATGTCCGACGCCCGCCGCTACCAGGGCCGGTTCCAGGAGGCGCGGGACCTGGGCAAGGAGGCCACCGAGCTTGCCCGTTCGCTGTTCGGCCCCGAAGACCCGGCCACCCTGCGGGGCAGCCACAGCTGGGGCGTCGACCTGAGACTGTGCGGGGAGTTCCGGGAAGCGCTGCCGCTGGACGAGGAGACCGCCCGCCAGCGCGACATGCTGCTCGGCGACGCCAGCTTCTTCACGCTCAACACCCTGCACTGCGTCGCCATCGACATGCGGGAGGCGGGCCGGTACCCCCAGGCGCGCGAATGGCAGGAGGACGTCTACCGCAGGGCGTTCACCTCGCTCGGCGAGAAGCACCCCCTGACCCTGCGCATCGCCCGTGACCTCGCTGTCTGCCGCCGCCGGGACGGTGACCTCGCCGAGGGTGCCAAGCTCGCCGAGGAGACCCTGCGCAACTTCAAGTCCCGCTATGGCGACGAGCACCTCGACTCGCTGACCACGGCCACCAACGTCTGCGTCGACCGGCGTCTGGCCGGGGACCTGGAGGGCTCGCAGCGCCTCGCGGAGTCCACCGTGACCAGGCTGGTCCGGCGCCTCGGACAGAACCACGCGCACACCCTGGTCACCAGGGCGAACCTGGCCGCCACCGAGCGGGCCCTGGGTTCGCTGGACACCGCGCAGGAGCTGGAGGACGACGTGGTGCACCGGCTGCGCGACACGGTCGGAGCGCGGCACGTCATCACCCTCACGGTCGGCATCGGCCAGGCCAACACCGCCTACGCACGACTCGACTTCGAGCGGGCGCACACCATCGACTCCGCCAACCTTCCGCTGCTGACCGAGGTCGCGGGCGGGGACCACCCGCTCACCCTCTCCTGCCTCTCCAACCTCGCCCTCGATCTGCGGGGACTCGGGCGCGGTGACGAGGCGGACGTGCTCCAGCGCAAGGCGGTGGAGGGCTTCGCCGGAGTGCTGCGCACCGACCACCCCTGGCTCCAGGCCGCCCGCCAGCGCCGCCGCATCGAGTGCGACATCGCCCCCATGCCCATGTGACGACGGTCAACTTCCGTGTGTTACTGGTAAGTTGATGTCACAAGGGCGGTCGTGTCACGGGGGGCGCATGACGGCGGTCGTGTTCGTCCATGGGACCGGGGTCCGCGAGCCGGGCCTCTCCGCGCTGGTCGCGCGGGTGACGGCCGGACTGGCCGGACAGTGCGACGGCCTTCGCGTCGTGCCCTACGCCTGGGGAGCGGTACACGGTGCCACGCTCGCGGCCGGCGGGGCCAGCCTGCCACCCCGGTCCGGCGCCACGCGCGGCATCGGCGAAGGCCCCTCAGGACCGCTCCCCGGCGACGAGGCGGCCGGGGCATGGGCCGCCCTCTACACCGACCCGCTGGCCGAACTGGCCCTGGCCGCCGCCGCTTCCGGCCCGGCCGTCGAACGCCCGCCCGGCACCGTGCCGCCGCAGCAGCGCATTCGTGCGCTGCTCACCGCACTCGCCGCCCGGGGCGACGAACCCGGGGCCGAGGCGGGCCCCGGGCTGGCCCGCGCCGCCGCCGATCTCGCCGCCCACCCCCTGCTCGGCCCCGCCGCCGAAGCCCTCGACCCGGCGGACCTCGCCATCCTCGCCGCCCGTAGCCTGACCGCCCGCCTCGTCGCCGACGCCCTCGACGCCGACTCCCCGCTGGTCCCCGTCGCCGAGACCCGGGACGCCGTCACCGACCGGATCGCCGAGGCCCTCGGCGCACCGCCCGGCGGTACGGAGCGCGGGCTGCGCTCCGTCCTGCTGCGGACGGCCGGAGCGGTGGCCGCGCGCGCCGTCGAGCGCCGCCGCCGTGCCATCACCGAGGCCGCGCACCCCGCTGCGGGCGACATCCTGCGCTATCTGAGCCGGGGTTCGGCCTGCCGGGACGGCCTGCGTGCCCTCGTCGCCGGCCTGGAGCCGCCCGTCGCCCTGGTCGGCCACAGCCTCGGTGGCGTCATCGCCCTCGACACGCTGATATCCGCCCCACTGCCCCAGGTCCGGCTGCTGGTGACGGCGGGCTCCCAAGGGCCCTTCCTCTACGAGTCGGGCTCCCTGCCGTCCCTCGAACACCCCGCGCCGCTGCCGCCGCACGTCCCCGCCTGGCTGAACCTGTACGACCCGCGCGATCTGCTCGGCCACGTCGGCGCGGGACTCTTCCCGGGCCGTGTCACCGACGTGGCCGTCGACAGCGGCCAGCCGTTCCCCGCCGCACACAGCGCCTACTGGACGAACCCGGCCGTGTACCGCCACATCACGGACCGTCTGCCGTGACCGGGGCCGGGCCGCTGCCGTCCGTCGACCCCGCCCGGGTGCACGCCCTCGTCGTCGGGATAGAGGCGTACGAGGCCGGCGACCCCTGGCGACTGCCCGGTCCCGCCCGCGACGCCGTCCGGTTCTGGCGGCTGCTGCGGGACGCCGGGGTTCCCGAGTCCAACCTGCGGCTGCACCTCAGCCCGCTGCCGCCCTACGCCCCGGACGTCCCCTACGGACGTGCGGACCAGGCCACCCTGCGCCGGGTACTCGTGCGCGAACTGTCCCCGGCCCAGGGCGACATGCTGTGGGTGTGGTGGGGCGGGCACGGCGTGCTGGACAGGTCCGGGCGGCTGCGGCTGTTCTGCGCGGACGCGGGCGTCGACGACAAGGTGGGCATCGACCTGGACTCCGCGCTCGCCCGGTACGCGGGCGACGCCGTGCCCGGGCTGCGCGAGCAGCTGTGGATCGTGGACGCCTGCGAGACATTCGAGGAGGACCTCGCCTTCCGGGAGGCGCTGCCCGCCGAGGCCCTGCCGGTGGGGCGCCCTGATCACGCGCACCGGCAGACCGTGCTGCGCGCCGCAGGCCGGGGCCGGGCGGCGGCCAACGACCCCGTCCGTGCCACGGGCCTGTTCTCCGACGTCCTGCTGGGTCTGCTGGCCGGCCGGGCGGCCGCTCTGCCGGCACCGCCCGATCCGGAGGAACTGTTTCCGGCCGTTCGGGCGCGCATCGCGGCCCTCAGGGAAGAGGGCCGTACTCTTCAGCATCCCGAGATCAGGCTCCAGGGCCCCGACCGCACCGAGACCCTGCCCCCGGCCGGACCGCCCGCCGCGCCGCGCCCCCTCGCGGCGTTGCAGCGGGTGGTGGAGGCCCTCCTCGCCTACCCCTTGATGCACGACCCCGACGAACGGCAGTCCCTCATCGCCGTGCTGAACCCCCGTGTCACAGCCGTGCTGCGCCGTCACAGCAGGGCACGCACCGATGTCGTCAACCTGGTCGGCGGGCTCGCCCGGCGGGACCCGGGCGCGCTGTGGGACCTGTTCGACGCCGTGGTGTCCCTTGACGACGATCCGGAACTGAGAGAGGAACTCGACGCCGCGACACGTGAGTTGGCGGCCACGTCGGAGCGTCGCAGTGATCGCCGATGATCAGTGGCGTGATCGTACGGTTTTCGCCCCGGGGGGTATTGGCCATGATGGAAAGACACGGGGCATCGCGTGCCACCGTGCGAGAAGGGGGAGCATCTTGGACCAGCCGCCCGCTCTGCACCACGCCGGAGCCGCCGCACCTGTACCGGTCGTCGCCCCCGCGCGGACCGATGTCTGGGAATCCGATCTGGCGGACCTCGCGGCGCTGCCCCTGAGCGCCGTGGACGGTCTCCCCGCCCTGCCTTCCACCGCGCGCCTGCTGACCGAAGTGCTGCGCGCCCGCAGCAGTATGCGGAGCGGCGAAGGAGGACCCAGCGCCCGGGCCGATTGACCGCTGCCCGTCCTGAGGGCAGAGCCCCGGTGCGGCACCCGTACGCGCACCGGGGTCCCCGCATGTCCGCCAACGCGACCGGAGGTCCGCGACGATGACCAGCGAGCAGCACCTCGCTCCCTTCCGCATGCCGGACCGGCTCTTCGCGGAGCTGGCCGCCGGAGGCGGCTCGGCAGCGGCCGTCGCCTTCCTCGAACGGGCAGAGCGGGCACGGCGGTTGCTGCTCCTGCGCACCCTCCTCGGTCACCTCGACTCCCTGCCCACGCCCCTCACGCCCGTCGCCGAGGCCTGGCGGGTGCTGAAGGAGGCGGCCGAGAAGGCCCCCGAGCCGGTCGAACGGCTGCTGCTGGCCCCGCCGACCGGCGGCTGGATCTCCCACATGCTGCGCCGGGTGCACGGCACGGCGACCGGGCCGCCGCTGTGGGCGGAGGCGGGCCACCTGAGCGCGCTGGCCCTCTCGGCATCCCTGCACGCGGGCACGGAGACGGCCTTCGACGTTCCGCTCACCGACGGGCGGCTGCCGCTGCCCGGACTCGGGATGGTCCAACTCCCCGAGGCGGGACAGGGCCTGGCGGTCGGCCGGGCCACGACGGCCGGGGGAGAGCTGACGGTCGAGGGGCCGGGCCGCACGAACGGCTCGGTGCGGGTGACGTGCCGTCCGCTGACCCGGCGTGAAGGCACCGGCACCTGGCTCCCGCTGCGCACCCTCGCCCACCCCCGCCCCGACGGCGGAGCCCCTGGCACCGTCGTACTCGAAGACCTCGACCCCTACCGCGATCTCGACGACCACCTGCCCCCCGCCCGGCTCGACGAGGACGAGGCGCTCGAGTGGCAGCGGCTGTTCGGCGAGGCCGCGCGGATCCTCGCCCGCCCGGGCACGCCGGGCCCCGGACGGGTCGACCCCGCCATGATCCGGGCGATCGTGCCGTTCGGACGCACCGGAGTCAGCCCGCCCCCGCTGCCCTTCGTGCAGGTGTCGGCCTCCAGTGGCGACTCCTTCGGCGGCATGCTCATCGTCCGCCCGGCCTCCGCGATCGCCCTCGCCGAAACGCTGGTGCACGAGCTCCAGCACAGCAAACTCGCCGCCCTCCTGCACCTGTTCCCGCTGCTGGAGGACGACCGGGCCGAGCGTTACTACGCCCCCTGGCGCACCGACCCCCGCCACCTGACCGGTCTGCTGCACGGCGCCTACGCCTTCACCGGCGTCGCGGGCTTCTGGCGGGACCGGCTGGCGGATGCGCTGAGCGCCGACACGCTGAGCGCCGAGGCGGTCGAGCGCGCCGGATACTTCTTCGCCCTGCGCCGCCTGCAGAGCCGCCTGGCCGTGCGCACCCTGCTGACCAGCGGCCGGCTGACCGTTCAGGGCCGCGCCCTGGTGTCGGGGCTCGCCCGCACGCTGGACGGCTGGCTGCGGCAGGAGGTCCCCCCGGCCGCACTGGGCCGGGCGCGTACCGCCGCCGCCCTGCACCGCACCGAGTGGCGGCTGCGCAACGTCGTACCCGCCCCGGCCGCCCCGGCCTCCGCGCCGTCGGACCTCCGCTTCCGCCCCGACCGCACCTCCTGGCCGGACACGCGCACCCACGGCTTCGCCACGCGTCCCACCGTGCCGCGCACCGCCGACGAGCACCTCGCCGCCGGTGACGCGGCCGCCGCGCTCGCCCGGTACGCGGACGTGCTGGCCGACGCCCCGGCCGAGCCGCATGCCCTCGCGGGCTGGATCGTCGCCCGGACGACCGTCGAACCGGGCCGTGCGGCCCGCCGGATGCTGGCCCGGCCCGAGGAACTGCTGGAGCCGTCGCCTCGGGTGTGAGCCGGTCCTGCCCCGCTTGTCGTCGCCGCGACGAGAACTGGCGGTGACGGAAACGGCCGAGGAGCGCGTCAATACGCCCTCCGATGGTCAGGATGGAGGCATGGCATACCACGTCCACTCCGAGGCCGGGCGGCTGCGCCGCGTCATCCTGCACCGGCCCGATCTCGAGCTCAAAAGGCTCACCCCCAGCAACAAGACCTCGCTGCTCTTCGACGACGTGCTGTGGGTGCGCAGGGCCCGCGCCGAGCACGACGGGTTCGCCGACGTGCTGCGCGACCGGGGTGTCGCCGTCCACCTCTTCGGGGACCTGCTGGCCGAGACCCTCGAGGTCCCGGCGGCCAGATCCCTCGTCCTGGAGCGGGTCTTCGACGAGAAGGAGTACGGCCCGCTGGCCACCGACCCGCTCAGAGCCGCCTTCGAGAACATGCCCGCGCGGGAGCTGGCCGAGGTCCTGGTCGGCGGCATGACGAAACGCGAGTTCCTCGACGTGCACCCGGAGCCGACCTCCGTGCGCTTCCACGTCATGGAGCTGGACGACTTCCTGCTGGGCCCGCTGCCCAACCACCTGTTCACCCGTGACACCTCCGCCTGGATCTACGACGGTGTGTCCATCAACGCCATGCGCTGGCCCGCCCGGCAGCGCGAGACCGTGCACTTCGAGGCGATCTACCGGCACCACCCGCTGTTCCGCGACGAGACGTTCCACGAGTGGTCGAAGGGCCAGACCGACTACCCCTCCACCATCGAGGGCGGGGACGTGCTGGTCATCGGCAACGGGGCGGTGCTGATCGGCATGAGCGAGCGCACCACTCCGCAGGCCGTGGAGATGCTCGCGCACAAGCTGTTCGCCGCCGGGTCCGCCGAGACGATCGTGGCCCTCGACATGCCCAAGCGGCGTGCCTTCATGCACCTCGACACCGTGATGACGATGGTCGACGGCGACACCTTCACCCAGTACGCGGGCCTCGGCATGCTCCGCTCGTACACCATCGAACCGGGCGTCGGCGAGAAGGAGCTGAAGGTCACCGACCATCCGCCGGAGCACATGCACCGCGCGATCGCGGCCGCCCTCGGCCTGAACGAGATCCGTGTGCTGACCGCCACCCAGGACGTGCACGCGGCCGAGCGCGAGCAGTGGGACGACGGGTGCAACGTCCTCGCCGTCGAACCCGGGGTCGTGGTCGCCTACGAGCGGAACTCCACCACCAACACCCACCTGCGCAAGCAGGGCATCGAGGTGATAGAGATCCCGGGCAGCGAGCTGGGCCGGGGGAGGGGCGGGCCGCGGTGCATGAGCTGCCCGGTCGAACGGGATCCGGTGCGGTAGGGCCGGCGGGGTTCCCCGGGGCTCCGGGCCCCCGACAGCATCTGTATAGGCATTCCGTCTTTCGTATAGTATTCCAGAGGTCTGTGTCCCCGTATCCCTGGAGCGCCCTCATGGCGACTGTCCCGACCGCCCTCGCCGGCCGCCACCTCCTCAAGGAGCTGGACTTCACCGAGGAGGAGTTCCGCGGTCTGGTCGAGCTGGCCGCCGAGCTGAAGGCCGCCAAGAAGGCCGGGGCCGAGACCCAGTACCTGCGGGGCCGGAACATCGCGCTGATCTTCGAGAAGACCTCCACCCGCACCCGCTGCGCGTTCGAGGTCGCGGCCGCCGACCAGGGCGCCTCGACCACGTACCTCGACCCCTCCGGCTCCCAGATCGGGCACAAGGAGTCGGTCAAGGACACCGCGCGGGTGCTGGGCCGGATGTACGACGCGATCGAGTACCGGGGTGACAGCCAGCAGAAGGTGGAGGAGCTGGCGGCGCACGCCGGTGTCCCCGTCTACAACGGGCTCACCGACGACTGGCACCCCACCCAGATGCTCGCCGACGTGCTGACCATGACCGAGCACTGCGCCAAGCCGCTCAGGGAGGTCTCCTTCGCCTACCTGGGCGACGCCCGCTTCAACATGGGCAACTCCTACCTGGTCACCGGCGCCCTGCTCGGCATGGACGTCCGCCTCGTCGCGCCGAAGGAGTACTGGCCGGCCGAGGAGGTCGTCGACCGGGCCCGCGCGCTCGCCGCCGGCAGCGGCGCCCGCATCACGCTCACCGAGACGGTCGGTGACGGCGTGCGCGGAGCCGACTTCGTCGCCACGGACGTCTGGGTCTCCATGGGCGAGCCGAAGGACGTCTGGGCCGAGCGCATCGCCGCCCTCGCCCCCTACGCCGTGACCATGGACGTCCTGCGCGCCACCGGCAACCCGGACGTGAAGTTCCTGCACTGCCTGCCCGCCTTCCACGACCTCGGCACCAAGGTCGGCCAGGAGATCCACGCGGCCCACGACCTGGAGTACCTGGAGGTCTCCGACGAGGTCTTCGAGTCGGCCCATTCGGTGGTCTTCGACGAAGCGGAGAACCGGATGCACACCATCAAGGCGGTCATGGTGGCAACCCTGGCCTGAACAGGCCTTATGCTGACCGGCGGCCCGGAAACACCCCTTCTCCGCGGCCGCCGCGCGACGAACCCGTCGCACTGCCGCACCACCAGAAACGAGCACCACCCGCATGCCCCGCTTCAAGTCGTCCCATCTCCTGGTGGCCGAATCCGGCGCCGACCGCGAAGGCCACGGCCTCCGGCGCACGATGGGCCTCTTCCAGCTCATCTGCTTCGGCGTCGGCGCCATCGTCGGCACCGGCATCTTCGTCGGCCTGTCCGACTCGGTCGCCCAGGCCGGACCGGGCGTCGTCGTCTCCTTCCTGCTCGCCGCGATCACCTGCGTCTTCACCGCGTTCGCCTTCGCCGAGCTGGGCGGCGCGATCCCGGTCTCCGGCTCCTCGTACTCCTTCGCCTACGCCGGTCTCGGCGAGGGCACGGCCTTCCTCGTCGGCTGGTGCCTGCTGCTGGAGTACGGCGTCTCGGTGTCCGCGGTGGCGGTCGGCTGGAGCCAGTACGTCAACGAGCTCCTGGACAGCCTCGTCGGCCTGCACCTGCCCACGGCCCTGTCGGCCGGCCCGGGCGAGGGCGGCGTGGTGAACCTCCCGGCCGTGATCGTCATCGCCATGGCCGCCGTCCTGCTGGTGCGCGGGGTGCGCGAGAGCGCCCGGGCCACGGCGGCGATGGCCGTGCTGAAGCTCGCCGTCCTGGTGGCCTTCATCGCGATCGGCTTCACCGCCTTCGAGGACGGCAACCTCACGCCGTTCTCGCCGACGGGCCTGGCCGGCATCGGGGCGGGCACGACCGCCGCCTTCTTCTCGTACATCGGCTTCGACGCGATCACCACCGCCGGTGAGGAGGCGAAGAACCCCCGCCGGGACATCCCCGTCGCGATCCTCGTCTGCATCGGCCTGGTCACGCTGCTCTACTGCGCCGTCGCACTCGCCGCGATCGGCGCCATCGGCGGCGACGCGGTCGGCGGCCGCCCGGCGGCACTCTCCTACGTCGTCAACCAGGTCACCGGCTCCACCGTCGGCGGCGGGGTGATCGCCTTCGGCGCGGTCGTCGCCATCGCCTCGGTCGTCCTCGCCGTGATGTACGGCCAGACCCGGATCCTGATGTCCATGTCCCGTGACGGGCTGATCCCGCGCGTCTTCGAGAAGGTCTCGCCGAAGACCTCCACGCCGGTCGCCGGCACCCTGATCGTGGCGGTCGTCTTCGCGCTCCCGGCGGCCTTCGCGCCGCTGGACGCGGTGGTCAACCTGTGCACCATCGGCACCCTCGCCGTCATGGCCGTCGTCAACCTCGCGGTCATCGCCCTGCGCCGCCGCGAGCCCGGCCTCGCGCGCACCTTCCGGGTGCCGCTGTACCCCGTCACCCCGCTGCTCGGTGTCGCGTTCTGCCTGTACCTGATGTACGAGACGGGTGCGACGACGTGGATCCAGTTCGCCGGGTTCCTCGCGGTCGGCGCCGCCCTGTACCTGCTCTACGGGCGGCGGAACTCCCGGCTCGCCGCGGTCACACCGACGGACGCCGCTGAGCCGGTACCAGAGGCAGTCTGAACCAGACCGCCTTGCCGGACTCGGTCGGCCGGTGCCCGCAGGAGGAGCTCAGGGTGCGGATCAGCAGCAGCCCGCGCCCGTGCTCCTGCCAGGGGTCGGGCGGTCCGCCGGCCGGACAGGTGAGGTCGCCGGGCGGGGCCGGGTCGGTGTCGTGGACCTCGACCTGGCAGCCGGACGGCATGAGCTCCACGACCAGCTCTATCGGCGACTCGCCCGTGGTGTGCTCCACCGCGTTGGCCACCAGCTCCGCCGTGAGCAGCTCCGCGGTGTCGCAGTCCGCGCCGTGCTCCAGCTCGGCCAGCGCCGTACGGACCAGGGCACGGGCCACGGGCACCGCCGCTGCGGTGTGCGGCAGCGCGATCCGCCAGGAGGCGGGGGCTGAGGAGAGTTCGTACACGGCGGGTCCGTTCATGGAGCAGGACATCCTGCTTTCAACCTGATGAATGGTACGGCGCCGCTCTCCGGGGACGTCCGAGGGGCACCGCCGGAGGCGCCCTTGCCTCCTTGCCGGACGGCTTACCCAGGTGAACGCGGTGCCGCGCACAGCTGCTCCAGCCGTTACGCCGGTGTGGACGATCTGTGACGGATGTGACCGGCCCGGGTCACGCCGGGCCCGCACCGAAGTCCTACCCGGACGGTCTATCGCGCACTCATGACGACAGTCACGGATGAGTGATAGCTTCGGGGGGTAGAGCTCAGCGAGACAGTGCCCGCCCGAGGAGGCCGCACGTCATGAGTCCCTTCACCGGCTCCGCCGCCCGCACCCCCGGCTGGGAGCATCTGCGCGTCGGCGTCGCCGACGGCGTCGCGACCGTCACCCTGGCCCGCCCCGAGAAACTCAACGCGCTCACCTTCGGCGCCTACGCCGACCTGCGCGATCTGCTCGCGGAGCTGTCCCGGGAGCGGTCCGTACGGGCCCTGGTGCTGGCCGGCGGGGGCCGCGGCTTCTGCTCCGGCGGCGACGTCGACGAGATCATCGGCGCCACCCTCGGCATGGACACCGCCCAGCTCCTGGACTTCAACCGGATGACCGGCCAGGTGGTCCGCGCGATCCGGGAGTGCCCGTTCCCGGTGATCGCGTCGCTGCACGGCGTGGCGGCGGGCGCCGGTGCGGTCCTCGCCCTGGCCGCGGACTTCCGCGTCGCCGACCCCACCGCCCGCTTCGCCTTCCTCTTCACCCGCGTCGGCCTCTCCGGCGGCGACATGGGCGCGGCCTACCTCCTGCCCAGGGTCGTCGGCCTGGGCCACGCCACCCGCCTGCTGATGCTGGGCGACCCGGTCCGCGCCACCGAGGCGGAGCGCATCGGCCTCATCAGCGAACTGACGGAGGAGGGCCGGGCGGACGAGACCGCACAGCAACTGGCCCACCGCCTGGCGGAGGGCCCGGCCCTGGCCTACGCCCAGACCAAGGCCCTCCTGACGTCCGAGCTGGACATGCCCCTGGCGGCCTCGATCGAGCTCGACGCCTCGACCCAGGCGCTCCTGATGACGGGGGAGGACTACGCCGAGTTCCACGCGGCTTTCACGGAGAAGCGCCCCCCGAAGTGGAGCGGACGATAGTGGATGCACCTGAAGGGGCGCGGGGAACTGCGCGACAAGCCACCGAGGACCCGCACCCGCACACGGGCGAGAACCACCCCCTGCGCGTGGCGATCATCGGCGGCGGCCCCGGCGGCCTCTACGCCGCCGCCCTCCTCAAACGCCTCGATCCGGAACGGCACATCACCGTCTGGGAGCGCAACGCCCCCGACGACACCTTCGGCTTCGGCGTGGTCCTCTCCGACGAGACGCTCGGCGGCATAGAGCACGCCGACCCGCAGGTCCACGAGGCCCTCCAGCGGCACTTCACCCGCTGGGACGACATCGACATCGTCCACCGCGACACCCGCCACACCTCCTCGGGGCACGGGTTCGCGGCCCTCGGCCGCCGGCGCCTCCTGGAGATCCTCCACGCCCGCTGCCGCGAACTCGGTGTCGACCTCCGGTTCCGCACCGAGGCCCCGGATGACCTGCCCCGCACCCACGACCTGGTCATCGCAGCGGACGGCGTCCACAGCACGACCCGCGAGAGGCACGCGGACGTCTTCCGCCCCCGGGTGACGAACCACCGCTGCCGCTACATCTGGCTCGCCGCCGACTTCCCCTTCGACTCCTTCCGCTTCGAGATCGCCGAGACCGAACACGGAGTGATGCAGCTCCACGGCTACCCCTACGCCCCCGACGCCTCGACGGTGATCATCGAGATGCGTGAGGAGGTCTGGCGCGCGGCCGGTTTCGACGAGCTCGACGAGGCGGAGTCGGTCCAGCGCTGCGCCAAGATCTTCGCGGAAGCGCTCCGCGGCCGCCCCCTGAAGTCGAACAACTCCACGTGGACGACGTTCCGCACGGTCGTCAACGACCGCTGGTCGCACGGCAACCTCGTCCTCCTCGGGGACGCCGCCCACACCGCCCACTTCTCCATCGGCTCCGGCACCAAGCTGGCCGTCGAGGACGCCCTGGCGCTCGTGGCCTGCCTGGAGGAGCAGGACTCCCTGCCCGAGGCCCTGGCCGCCTACGAGGCCGAGCGGCGCCCGGTCGTCGCCTCCACACAGCGCGCGGCACGCGCCAGTCTGGAGTGGTTCGAGAACCTCGCCCTCTATCTGGACCAGCCGCCCCGCCAGTTCGCCTTCAACCTGCTCACCCGCAGCCGCCGCGTCACGCACGACAACCTGCGGCTGCGCGACGCCCGCTTCACACAGACGGTGGAGCGGGAGTTCGGCTGCCCGCCCGGCACGCCCCCCATGTTCACACCGTTCCGGCTGCGCGGACTGACCCTGCGCAACCGGGTCGTCGTCTCTCCCATGGACATGTACTCGGCCGCCGACGGCGTCCCCGGCGACTTCCACCTCGTCCACCTGGGCGCGCGGGCGCTGGGCGGGGCCGGGCTGGTGATGACCGAGATGGTGTGCGTCAGCGAGGAGGGCAGGATCACGCCCGGCTGCGCCGGCCTCTACACCGGCCGGCAGGCCGAGGCCTGGAAGCGGATCACGAACTTCGTGCACGAACAGGCGCCCGGCACCGCGATCGGCGTGCAGCTCGGCCACAGCGGTCGCAAGGGCTCCACGAAACGGATGTGGGAGGGCATGGACGAGCCGCTGGAGGAGGGCAACTGGCCGCTCGTGGCCCCCTCGGCGCTCCCGTACAAGCCCTTCAGCCAGACGCCGCGCGAGCTGTCCCGCGCCCAGCTCACCGACATCCGGGAGCAGTTCACGGCATCCGCCGTCCGCGCCGCCCGGGCCGGCTTCGACCTGCTCGAACTGCACTGCGCGCACGGCTACCTGCTGTCCGGGTTCCTCTCCCCGCTGACCAACCGGCGCACCGACGCCTACGGCGGCTCCCCGGACAAGCGGCTCCGCTTCCCGCTGGAGGTCTTCGACGCCGTACGCAACGTGTGGCCGGGCGAGCGGCCGATGACCGTCCGCATCTCCGCCACCGACTGGGCCGACGGTGGGACGACCGCCGAGGACGCCGTCGAGATCGCGCGGGCCTTCGCCGCGCACGGCGCCGACGCGATCGACGTGTCGACGGGGCAGGTCGTGGCGGACGAGCAGCCGGAGTTCGGGCGGTCGTACCAGACGCCGTTCGCGGACCGGATCCGCCACGCCACCGGCATCCCCGTGATCGCCGTCGGCGCGAT
Organism: Streptomyces paradoxus; assembly: GCF_014202475.1. Lineage (GTDB taxonomy): Bacteria > Actinomycetota > Actinomycetes > Streptomycetales > Streptomycetaceae > Streptomyces > Streptomyces paradoxus. The sequence goes on along the minus strand of NZ_JACHGV010000018.1, from coordinate 66,767 downwards.
CTCCTCCTGGGACGACGTCAACTCCCTGATCCTCGCGGGCCGCACCGACCTCTGCGCGCTCGCCCGCCCGCACCTCTACGACCCCCACTGGACCCTGCACGCGGCGGCCGAGCAGGGCTACACCGGACCGGGCGCGACCTGGCCGGCCCCGTACCGCGCGGGCAGCCGCCGCCCCCAGACGGGCCGCCTGGACGCCCCCAAACCGCGACTGGATCTGGGAGGCGGCGCAACCGGGGGACGTTAGGATCCGTGGCATGCCCCTGACCCTGGACGACGTGGACCGGTTCGAGGCCTTCAGGCCGCGCCTGGAGGCCGTGGCCTACCGGCTCCTGGGATCGGCGAGCGAGGCCGAGGACGCCGTGCAGGAGACGTTCCTGCGCTGGCAGGGCGCCGACCCCGACCGAATCGAGGTCCCCGAGGCCTGGCTGACGAAGGTCCTCACCAATCTGTGCCTCAACCAGCTCACTTCGGCCCGTGCCCGGCGGGAGACGTACGTGGGTCAGTGGCTGCCCGAGCCGCTGCTCGCCGGGGACCGGATGCTCGGACCCGCCGACACCGCCGAGCAGCGTGAATCGGTTTCGTACGCGGTGCTCGTCCTGCTGGAGCGGCTCTCCCCGAACGAGCGGGCGGTGTACGTGCTGCGGGAGGCCTTCGACTATCCGCACCGGGAGATCGCCGAGATCCTCGACATCACCGAGGCCTCCAGTCAGCAGATCTTCCACCGAGCGAAGAAGCACGTCGCCGACGGCAGGGCCCGCACCCGCACCGAGATCGACGAGGCCGCCGCGCGGCGGATCATCGACGAGTTCCTCGCGGCCGCCGCCAGCGGCCGGACCGAGCCGCTCGTGCAACTGCTCACCGGCGACGCCGTCGCGGTCGGCGACGGCGGCGGGAAGGTCCCGGCCCGCGCCAGGGCGTTCGAGGGCGCCCTCGCGGTCGCGAAGTTCATGCGGGGTCTGTTCAAGCCCAGCGCGGCCAAGCGCGCCCTGGTCGGCGGCTCGCCCGACGTCTACGCCTGGACCGCCAACGGCGACCCCGCCCTCGTGGTGGTCCTCGACGGCCGGGTCATCGGCGTCATGTGCCTGGAGATCTCCGCCGACGGCATCGCCGCGTTCCGCAACCAGGTCAACCCCGACAAGCTCGAACGCGCGACCCGGCTGTGGGCCGCCGGCGACCACGGAAAGCCCCTGCTCACGGTCTTCTGACCCGACCTGCCGCGATGTGATGTGGCTCACATCGGATTCCTGTCAGGGAACGGCGGGCCGCCCGGTTCAAGAGGCGAACCCGCTGAAGACAGCCGTCATGACAGGAGCCACGCCATGCAGCACCGCATCGTCGTCCTCGGGGCCGGCTACACCGGAGCCACCGCCGCCGGGCGTCTCGCCAAGCGACTGCACCGCGAAGACGTCGCCATCACCCTCGTCAACGCCGAGCCCGACTTCGTCGAGCGCGTCCGGATGCACCAGTTCGCCGTCGGCCAGGACCTCGCGCCCCGGCCCTTCGGCGAGATGTTCGAGGGCACCGGCGTCGCACTGAAGCAGGGCAAGGTCACCGCCGTCGACGTGGACCGCAAGACCGTCACCGTCGCCGCTCCGGGAGGCGCGGGAGTGGGGGAGGACGAGGTACTGGCGTACGACACCCTCGTGTACGCCCTCGGCAGTGGCTGGAACGACCAAGGCGTGCCCGGTACCGCCGAGCACGCCCACGAGATCGCCGGCCGCCCCGGAGCGCTCCGGCTGCGCGAGCGCCTGGCCGGCCTGGCCGCCGGAGAGTCCGTGGTCGTGGTCGGCGGTGGCCTCACCGGCCTGGAGGCCGTGACCGAGATCGCCGAGACCCGCCCGGACCTCGATGTCGCCCTCGCCGCCCGCGGCGGCCTCGGCGACTGGCTCTCGGCCAAGGGCGCCCGGCACCTGCGCAAGGTCGTCGACCGGCTGGGCATCACCGTCCACGAGCACACCGCCGTCACCGCCGTCGAGGCCGACCACGTCACCACCGCCGACGGCGCGAGCATCCCGGCCGCGGTCACCGTGTGGACCACGGGCTTCGCCGTCCACCCGATCGCCCGGGCCACCACCCTGGAGGTCACCGGCACCGGCCAGATCGTCGTCGACCGGACCATGCGCTCGCTGTCGCACCCGGACGTGTACGCCGTCGGCGACGCGGCCCTGGCGATGGGCCCCGGAGACAAGCCCCTGCGGATGTCGTGCGCCTCGGGCGTCTTCACCGCCTGGCAGGCCGTCGACGCCATCGCGGCCCGTCTGACCGGCGGGAAGGTCCCGAACGTGCCGGTGCGCTACTACAACCAGTGCATCTCGCTGGGCCGCAAGGACGGCCTGATCCAGTTCGTCACCGCGGACGACCGCGCCGTCCGGTCGGCCCTGACCGGCCGGCTCGCCGCCTTCTACAAGGAGATCATCTGCAAGGGCGCGGCCTGGAGCGTCGCCCACCCGATGGTCATGGCGGTCCGGCGCCGCCGCGTCGTGCCGGAGGCCGTCGTCGCGGAGGCCTCGCCGGTCAGGACGGCGGCCTGACCCGTGGGGACGCCGACCGCCTCAGACCGGGTAGGCGTGGGTCTGCGCCGCCTTCACCGTCGCCCAGACCTCCGCGCCCGGATGGAGGCCCAGCTCCGCCGCGGCGACCGTCGTGAGGTCGGCCGCGAGGGGGAGTTCTCCGGTGAGGTCGGCCCGGATCTGGTCGCCGTGGGTCTCCAGACCGGCCACCTCGCAGCGCCACAGGTTGCGGGCGCTGGAGCCGGAGGGCCGGTCGCGGTGGAGGGTGACCGCGCTGGGCGGGAACGCCACGAAGACCGGGCCGGACAGCACCTCGGTGGTGGTGAGGGGCGGCCCGTCGGCCAGACGGACGGTGTGGCCGTCCGCCTCGCCCCGGTAGAGGTTCAGGCCGACCAGCCGCGCGATGTAGTCCGTGCGGGGGTGGCGGGCGATGGCGGCCGGGGTGCCCTCCTGGACGACCCGGCCGTGCTCCACGACCACCAGCCGGTCGGCCAGCACCATCGCGTCGAGCGGATCGTGGGTGACGAGCACGGCCACCGCCTCGAACTCGGCCAGATGCCGCCGGAGCCCGGCGCGCACCTCCAGGCGGGTACGGGCGTCCAGGGCCGCCAGCGGCTCGTCGAGCAGCAGGAGCCGGGGCCGGGTCGCCAGGGCGCGGGCGAGCGCGACGCGCTGCGCCTGGCCGCCGGAGAGCCGGCGCGGCTTGGCGCCGGTGTGCGCGGCGAGGCCGAGGCGGTCGAGCCACTCGGCGGCCTGCGCACGGGCCTCCGCCTTGCTCGCGCCCTGGCAGCGAGGGCCGAAGGCGACGTTGTCCAGGGCCGTGAGGTGAGGGAAGAGCAGATAGTCCTGGAAGACGACACCGACGGGACGGGCCTCCGGCGGCGTCCGGCCCAGCTCGGTGCCGTCCAGCCGCAGATGACCGCCGGAGAGCGGAGTCAGGCCGGCGAGGGCGCGCAGCGCGGTGGTCTTGCCGGCCCCGTTCGGCCCGAGCAGCGCGACGACCTCGCCGGGCGCGACGGACAGCGTCACGTCGAGCCGGAAGCCGCCGCGGTCCACGACGAGACGGGCGTCGAGCCCGTCCACCGAGGGGGCGGTGGCGAGGTGGGTCTCGGTCATCCGGCACGCATCCAGCGGTCACGCAACCCCGCCAGCACCGCGATCGACACCGCCAGCAGCACCAGGCTGAGGGCGATCGCGGCCTCCGGGTCGCTCTGCAGGGCCAGGTAGACGGCCAAGGGCATGGTCTGGGTACGGCCGGGGAAGTTGCCGGCGAAGGTGATCGTCGCGCCGAACTCGCCGAGCGCCCGCGCCCAGGCGAGGACCGCGCCTGCCGCGATGCCCGGAGCGATCAGCGGCAGCGTGACCCGCCGGAACGCGGTGAAGCGGGACGCTCCCAGGGTGGCGGCCGCCTCCTCGTAGCGGGGGTCGGCGGCCCGCAGGGTGCCCTCGACGCTGATGACGAGGAACGGCATCGCCACGAACGCCTCCGCGATCACGACCCCGGCGGTGGTGAAGGGCAGCGTGATCCCGAACCACGAGTCGAGCCACCGCCCGACGATGCCGTTGCGGCCCAGCGCCATCAGCAGCGCCACACCGCCCACGACCGGCGGCAGGACGAGGGGCAGGGTGACGAGGGCGCGGACGAGGCCGCGGCCGGGGAAGTCGACGCGGGCCAGCAGCCAGGCCAGCGGCACGCCGATGACCAGGCTCACGCCGGTGGCGAGGGTCGCGCAGATCAGCGAGAGCTTGAGAGCCTGCCACACGTCCGGACTGGTCAGCTGCGCGGGCAGGCTGTGCCACGGGGTCCGCACGAGCAGGGCGACCAGCGGGACGATCAGGAAGGCCACGCCGGTCAGCGCGGGAAGCAGCAGCGGCAGCGGGACGCCCGTCCGGACGCGACGGCGCCGCGGACCGCCCCGCAGGACGCCGGCCGCGGCGGGCGGCTTGCCGGCCGGGGACGTCACGGCTTGAGGAACCCGGCCCCGCTCAGGACCTTCTGGCCCTCGGCGGACCGCACCAGCGCGATGAACGCCCTGGCGGCCTCGGCGTTGGGCGCGTCCTTGAGCAGGGCGATCGGGTAGTCGTTGACGGCGTCGGCGGATTCGGGGAACTCCACGCCCTCCACCTTGTCACCCGCCGCGCGCACGTCCGTCGTGTAGACGACGGCTGCGTCGGCCTCCTTCAGCTCGACCTTGGTGAGCGCTGCCTTGACGTCCTGCTCGTAGGAGACGGGGGTGAGCTTCAGCCTGCTCGCGTCGAGGGCCTTCTGTGCGGCGGCGCCGCACGGCACCTCCTTGTCGCAGAGCACCACCTTCAGGTCCGGTGCGGCCAGGTCCTTGAGGGAGGAGACCTTGTGCGGGTTGCCCGGCAGGGTCGCGATCTCCAGCTTGTTGCGGACGAACGCCGCGGGTGTGCCCGAGGCGTCCCCGGCGTCCGTGACGATCTTCATCGTCTTGGGGCTGGCCGAGGCGAAGACATCCGCCGGGGCTCCGCCGGTGATGCTCGCGGCGAGGGAGTCGCTGCCGCCGAAGCTGAAGGTGACCTTCGTGCCGGGGTGCTCCTTCTCGAACCGCTCGCCCAGCGTCGTGAAGCTCTCCTTCAGCGAGGCCGCGGCGAAGACGGTCACCTCACCGGAGAGCTTGCCCGGCCCGGAGGAGTCCGGCTTCGCCGAGGAGTCCGCGCCGGACGACGAGCAGGCACTCAGGGCCAGCAGGGCTGCGGCTCCCCCCGCGGCCACCTGGAGCGGGCGGCGGGTCCGGCGCACGGTACGGGTCATCACGGGTCTGCTCCCTCGGGTGGTATGCGCCGATGATAATGCCGCAGATGCCAGGGAAAAGCCCCCTGTATGTTCGCATGAGCCGGGATGAGGATCGCTGGGGGTGGCAGGTGCGTTCCTACGGGAGGGCCGGCGGGGGCCGGGTCTGACCGGCCTGGTTCCGGCGCCCGTGGCGATCCAGCACCCAGCGGCCGAGGAGTGCCCCGCCGTAGACGACGTAGCCCACGCCGATGAGCCAGGACTCCACGACGAGGACGACGCCGACCGCTCCGTAGTTGATGGCGTTGGTGACGATGAGGGGGGTGAAGACGAAGTAGGAGAACAGGCGCAGGCCGACGAGCCCCGCCATGGTGGCCACCGCCCCGGGGAGCAGATCGCTCCAGCGGACCTGTCCGCCCAGCAGGAAGCGCTGGCCCCACCAGAAGAACAGCACACCGGACGCCGAGCTCAGCGCGATCCGCTCCGGCCCCGAGACGAGGCTGCGCGTCTGCACCTCCTGGTACAGGTACGCGGTCATCGCGATCATCCACGCGGCCTGGCGCCAGACGCGATGCCACGGGCCCGAGGGCAGGCTCCAGATCCGTTCGTAGCCGTTCTGCACGCTTCCGCCGAACGCGACGCCGAAGATGGCGAGCGCGACCCCGCCGAGCACGCTCGTGGTGCCGATGACCTTGCGCGGAGGGCTGATGATGTCCGTGAGCACCCGCGCGGACCGCCCGGACAGCCCCATGCCGTCGGCCAGCCACAGCGCGAAGCCGCCCCGCCCCAGCGGGTCGGCGGCGGCGACCACGATCAGCAGCGGTGCCAGCGTCACCAGCGCGAGCGTGGCGAACCCGGTGGCCCGGTGCAGCAACTCCACGTCGCGGCCCTGCCGGATGAGCGTGTGGGCGCCGGCCCGCCGCCAGCCGCCGTGCACCGAGCGCCCGAGACGCTTCACGGGAGCCGGTCCGTGCGGGGGCCTGCCGTCCTCGGTGGTGTGGTGACGGTCATCCCTCGGTCCGCCTCCCGGTACGTGCTCCGTCCACTCGCGGACATCGTTGACCGTTCCCCAGCGGAGCAAACGTGGCAAACCGGGCGGAGCTTGCGAGGGTCAGAGCCCCACGAACCCCGCCCCCGCGTCCCGCAGCCGTTCGTGGAGCCCCCGGAACACCGCCGCCGAGCGGACACCCGGCCAGTCGGCGGGAAGCAGGCCGGACGGCAGGCCCGGGTCGGTGTAGGGGAGGTGGCGCCAGGAGTCCAGGGCGAGGAGGTAGTCCCGGTACGCCTCCTCGGCCGGGGTGTCCTCCCGCTTCTCCCAGTCGCGCAGCACACGTGCGTGGCGGTCGAGGAACGCCTCGTGCTCCTTGGCGATGGCCGCGAGGTCCCACCACCGGGCTACGGCCTCGGCGGTCGGGGCGAAGCCGAGGTGGTCGCCGCGGAAGAAGTCGACGTACGCGTCGAGCCGCAGCCGCTGGAGCGTGTGCCGGGTCTCCTCGTAGAGCCGCGCGGGCGCGATCCACACGCCCGGGGCGGCCGTGCCGAAGCCGAGCCCGGCCAGCCGGGAGCGCAGCACGTGCCGCTTCTGCCGTTCCGACTCCGGCACGGAGAACACCGCGAGCACCCAGCCCTCGTCCTCGGGCGGGGCGGAGGCGTAGATGCGGCGGTCGCCGTCGTCGAGCAACTGACGGGCGTCCGGGGACAGTTCGTAGCCGGCCGCACCCTGGGCGGTGCGGGCCGGTACGAGCAGTCCGCGTCTCTTGAGCCGCGACACCGAGGAGCGGACGGACGGGGCGTCCACGCCGGCCGCGGCCAGCAGCCGGATCAGTTCGGCTACCGGCACGGGGCCCGGCACGAAGCGGCCGTACGCGCCGTAGAGCGTGACGATGAGAGACCGTGGTGCATGCTGGTCGGACACGTTGATCATCTTAGGTCGTACGGATCACTCCTGGTCGCCTCCCGGTACCCCGTGGGCCCGCAGTCTGAACCGCTGGAGCTTGCCGGTCGCCGTGCGCGGCAGCGCGTCCAGGAAGACGATCTCGCGCGGGCACTTGTACGGGGCCAGCTCGCCCTTCACGAAGGCGCGCAGCGCCTCGGCGTCCCGCTCCGCGCCCTCCTTGAGGACGGCGAAGGCCAGCACGACCTGCCCGCGGGCCTCGTCGGGCCGCCCCACGACCGCCGCCTCCACCACGTCCGGGTGCCGCAGCAGCGCGTCCTCCACCTCGGGGCCGGCGATGTTGTAGCCGGCCGAGATGATCATGTCGTCGGCGCGGGCGACATAGCGGAAGTAGCCGTCGGGGTCGCGGACGTAGGTGTCGCCGGTGACGTTCCAGCCGCCGCGCACGTAGTCCCGTTGCCGAGGGTCGGCCAGGTAGCGGCAGCCGACCGGTCCCCGTACGGCGAGCAGCCCCGGCTGGCCGTCTGGCACGGGCCGGCCGTCCGCGTCCTGTACGCGCGCCTGCCACCCCGGCACGGGGACGCCCGTGGTTCCGGGCCGGATCCGGTCGTCTGCCGCGGAGATGAAGATGTGCAGCAGCTCGGTGGCGCCGATGCCGTTGATGACGCGCAGGCCGGTGCGCTCGTGCCAGGCCTGCCAGGTGGCCGCGGGCAGGTTCTCGCCGGCCGAGACGCAGCGGCGCAGGGAGGAGATGTCATGCCCGTCGAGTTGGTCGAGCATCGCGCGGTACGCCGTCGGCGCGGTGAACAGCACGGAGACCCGGTGCCGGGCGATGGCGGGCAGCAGCTGCCGGGGCCCGGCCTGTTCGAGCAGCAGCGCACGTGCGCCGGCCCGCAGCGGGAAGACCACCAGCCCGCCGAGACCGAAGGTGAAGCCCAGGGGAGGGCTGCCGGTGAACACGTCGTCCGCGTCGGGCTTCAGGACGTGCCGGGAGAAGGTGTCGGCGATCGCCAGGACGTCCCGGTGCAGATGCATACAGCCCTTGGGGCGGCCGGTGGTGCCGGAGGTGAACGCGATCAGCGCCACGTCGTCGGCCGCCGTGGCGACGGCCTCGTACGGGGTCGCGGGGGCCGGGCGGTTGAGGAGGTCGTCCGGGGCGTCACCGCCGTAGGCCGTGATGCGCAGGCCGGGGACCTCGGCCTTGGCGAGGTCGTCGACGGCCCGGATGTCGCACAGCGCGTGCCGCACCCGCGCGATCTCGCACATCGTGCTCAGCTCGTGCGGGCGCTGCTGGGCGAGCACCGTGACCGCCACGGCCCCCGCCTTCAGCACCGCCAGCCAGCAGGCCGCGAGCCAGGGCGTGGTGGGGCCGCGCAGCAGCACCCGGTTGCCGGGGACGACACCGAGTTCACCGGTGAGCAGGTGCGCGACGTGGTCCACGCGGGCGCGCAGATCGCCGTACGTCCACGGCTCGCCGGTGGGCGTGAGGAACGCCGGGCGATCGTCGGGCGGGCCGTGCAGCAGTTCGGCGGCGCAGTTGAGCCGTTCGGGGTAGTGCAGCTCCGGCAGATCGAAGCGGAGCTCGGGCCATTGGTCCCGGGGTGGCAGATGGTCCCGGGCGAAGGTGTCGACGTGGGCCGTGCGCCGTGAATTCATACGGTTCGCCCCCTTGGCGTGGTGGGCTCGCCCCAGGAGCGTATCGTGTTGGTGACGACAGTCAACGGTCCGCGATAGCCTCGGAGTGGCCCGGCCGGAAGGCGGGGTGGCGGAGAAGGGACCGGCGATGACCGCATTCTCGCTCGAACCGGCACAACTCGCCTGGTGTGCCGAGCTGCGCACCCTGGCCGCGGAACGGCTCCGCCCGCTGGCCGACAAGGGCGAACCGGGGCAGGTGAACCGGGCCCTGGTCGCCGAACTGGGCAGCCTGGGGCTCCTCGGACGCCTGTTCACCTCGGGGGCGCTCGACCTGTGCCTGATGCGCGAGTCCCTGGCCTACGCCTGCACGGAGGCCGAGACGGCCCTGGCCCTCCAGGGCCTCGGCGCCCACCCGGTCCACGCGCACGGCACCCGGGAGCAACGCGCCCGCTGGCTGCCCCGGGTGGCCGACGGCACGGCGATCGCGGCCTTCGCGCTGAGCGAGGCGGGGGCGGGATCGGACGCGGCGGCGCTGGAGTTGCGGGCGGAGCCGGCCGCCCCGGCCCTCGCCGCCGCCCCCGACGGCCCCGCCCGCTGGCGTCTCACCGGCGAGAAGTGCTGGATCTCCAACGCCCCGGAGGCGGACTTCTACACGGTCTTCGCCCGGACCACTCCGGGCGCCGGGGCCCGCGGCGTCACCGCCTTCCTCGTGCCCGCCGACCGCAAGGGTCTGACCGGCCGCGGACTCGACATGCTCTCGCCGCACCCCATCGGCGCCCTCGGCTTCGACGCCGTGCCCGTGACGGCCGACGACGTGCTCGGCGAGGTGGACCGCGGCTTCCGGGTCGCCATGGGGACGCTCAATCTGTTCCGGCCCAGCGTCGGCGCGTTCGCGGTCGGCATGGCCCAGGCCGCCCTCGACGCGACCCTCGCCCACACCGCCGGGCGGGACGCCTTCGGGGGCAAGCTGAAGGACCTGCAGACCGTCGCGCACCAGGTCGCCGAGATGGCCCTGCGCACGGAGGCGGCCCGGCTGATGGTCCACGCGGCGGCATCGGCGTACGACGCGGGCGCCCCGGACGTGCCCCGGCGCTCCGCCATGGCGAAACTGCTCGCCACCGAGACCGCGCAGTACGTCGTCGACACAGCCGTCCAGCTGCACGGAGCCCGGGCCCTGCAACGCGGCCACCTGCTCGAACACCTCTACCGCGAGGTGCGCGCCCCCCGTGTCTACGAAGGGGCCAGCGAGGTGCAACGCGGCATCATCGCCAAGGAGTTGTACGCCCGTCAGGAGGCCCGGTGAGCACCGAGCGCGTCAACCCGCCCGAGCTGTCCCCGCCGGCCGGCTTCTCCCACGCCGTCGTGGCGTCCGGCTCGCGGGTGGTGTTCCTCGCGGGGCAGACCGCCCTGGACACCGACGGCAAGGTGGCCGGCCACACCCTGCCCGAGCAGTTCGAGAGGGCCCTCACCAACCTGCTGGCCGCCCTCACGGCTGCCGGTGGCACGCCCTCCGACCTGGCGCGCGTCACGGTCTACGCCACGGATGTCGAGGCGTACCGTACGCACGCTCCCGAACTGGGCCGCACCTGGCGCGAGTTGGCCGGACGCGACTACCCCGCCATGGCGGTCGTCGAGGTCGTCCGGCTGTGGGACGCGGAGGCGATGGTGGAACTGGACGGCTTCGCGGTCCTGCCGTAGGGCGCCGCTCCGGTCAGGCCGCGACGGCCAGCCCCTCCGCCGTCACCCGGCGGGGCTGCACCACGCGCCCGTCCGGCAGCAGTTCGCCGGTGTCGTCGAAGACGACCGTCCCGTCGCACAGCAGGCTCCAGCCCTGCTCGGGGCGGGCCGCGACGACGTGCGCGGCGGGGGAGTCGGTCGCGGGGCACAGGGGCTGGTGGGCACACATGGCGCACCTCCACGTCGGCAGGGCCGTCCGAAGGGTTCGGACGACTCGTACAGACAGACCATCCTCCCGTGCCGGACTCATCGGAACGGCCCGGCGGGAAGCGTGACACGCCCCGGACATTTCCCGGACGGTTCCACGACGGCCGGTGGGTGGGGGTCACGGGCGCCGGGCCGGAGGGCCGGTACGAGCGGAAGCAATCATGTTTAATTGCGATGTCTTTGCAACAGCCTTACGAGAGCAACAAGGGTGTGAGGTCACATGTCGACCCGTCGGATACGAGGGACCGCCGTCACGGCGGCGCTGGCCGCGGCGGTCACCGCCTGCTCGGCCCCCGGCAGCGGCGGTTCGGGAGACGGCAAGTCCGCGGGGTCCGTCGTGCTCGGGGTGGCCTCCGAGCCGGACACCCTCAGCCCGCTGCTCGGCTACGGCAAGGACGGGAACTCCAAGATCTTCGACGGGCTCCTCGCCCGCGACGCCGACCTGAAGCTGAAGCCCGCCCTGGCGGCCGAACTCCCCGAGGTCACCGACGGCGGCCGCACGTACACCTTCACCCTGCGCAAAGGAGTCGAGTTCAGCGACGGCGAACCGCTGACGTCCGCCGACGTCGTCTACACGTACCGGACGATCCTCGACGCGAAGACCAACAACACCTTCAAGAGCGAACTGGACGCCGTCAAGGAGGTCAAGGCGAGCGGCGACGACAAGGTCGTCTTCACACTGAAGTACCCCTACGCCGCCTTCGCCGCCCGCACCGTCCTGCCCATCGTCCCCGAGCACGTGGCGGGGAAGCAGGACCCCAACACCGGCTCCTTCAACACCAAACCGGTCGGCACCGGGCCGTACGTCCTCGCCACGTGGAGCAAGGGCGAGAAGCTCACTTTCAAGGCCAACCCCCGCTACTGGGGCGGCGAGCCGAAGGTGAAGGCCTTCACCATGGCGGTCATCGGCGACGACAACGTGCGCGCCACCCGCCTGCGCTCCGGCGACCTCGACGGAGCGGTCCTCCCGCCCAACCTCGCCGCCACGTTCGAGAACGACGACGCCAAGCGCACCTACGAGGCCCGGTCCTACGACTTCCGGGCCGTCACCCTCCCCACCGCGAACAAGGTCACCGGCGACCGTGCGATCCGCCGGGCCCTCGACGCCGCCGTGGACCGCCAGGCGATGGTCGACAAGATCCTCGACGGCGCGGGCCGCCCGGCGTACGGGCCGCTGCCCGTCGACGACCCGGCGTTCACCGAGGACATCGAGCGCACCCAGGACCTCGGCAAGGCCGACAAGATCCTCAACGAGGCCGGCTGGAAGCCCGGCGAGGGCGGCGTCCGCACCAAGGACGGACAGCGCGCGGCCTTCACCCTGCTCTACCCCTCCGGCGACAAGGTCCGCCAGGACCACGCCCTCGCCTACGCCTCGGACGCCAAGAAGGCCGGCATCGAGGTGAAGGTGGAGAGCGCCACCTGGGAGGTCATCGAGCCGCGCATGAAGGACGACGCCGTCCTCGCGGGCTTCGGCAGCACCGGCGACCCCGACTTCGGCCTCTACACGCTGCTGCACTCCTCCCTCGCCGGCGACGGCTTCAACAACATGGCCCGCTACGACAACCCGGCCGTGGACCGCGCCCTCGACAACGGCCGCCGCAGCCAGGACCCGGCTGAGCGCACGTCCGCCTACGACAAGCTCCAGCGCGCCCTGGTGCAGGACCCCGGCTACACCTTCCTCACCCACATCGACCACCTCTACGTGCTGGCCGACCGCTGGGACGGCCTGAACACCCAGCTGGAGCCGCACGAGCACGGCTTCGCCAGCGGCCCCTGGTGGAACATCGAGGACTGGCAGCCGAAGAAGTGACCCGCCTTCCCTGGGGAGCGATGGCACGACTGGCGGGACGGCGGGCCCTGTTCGCCGTCCCCGTCCTGCTCGTCGTCACCTTCGGTGTGTTCGCCATCGCCGCCGCCTCCCCGTTCGACCCCGTCAAGGCGTACGCCGGCACCGCCGCGCTCGGCGCCGACCAGCAGACCCTGGACCGGCTGCGCGAGAACCTCGGCGTGGACCAGCCCTTCGCCGCCCGCTGGTGGCACTGGCTGGCCTCCGCCCTCACCGGCGACCTCGGCCACTCCAGCGTCATGCGGCAGCCGGTCGCCCAGGTCATCGGCGAACGGCTCGTGTGGTCCGCGCTGCTCTGCGCCATCGCCTTCGCCGCCGCCGTGCTGGTGGGCACGGTCCTCGGCGTGCTCGCCGCCCGCCGCCCCGGCTCGCTCGTCGACCGGACCGTCACCTCCCTCGCCTACACCCTGGAGGCGGCACCGGTCTTCTGGATCGCGCTGCTCGCCATCTGGCTGTTCGCCCTCCAGTGGGACCTCCTCCCGGCGGGCGGCCTGACCGACACCGGCAGCGAGCAGGTCACGCCCGGTCAGGTCACGAGCCATGTCCTCCTGCCCGCCGGGGTCCTCGCCGTGTCCCAGCTGCCGTGGTTCACCCTGTACGTACGCCAGGGCGTCGGCGACGCGCTGGCGGAGGACCCCGTACGCGGAGCCCGCGCCCGCGGCCTGAGCGAAGGCACCGTCCTGCTCGGCCACGCCCTGCGCTCCGGGCTCCTCCCGGTGCTCACGCTCATCGGCTCCCGCGTCCCCGAACTCATCACCGGAGCGCTGCTGGTGGAGAGCGTCTTCAGCTGGCCGGGCATCGCCGCGGCCACCGTCGAGGCGGCCACCGCCGTCGACTTCCCGCTGCTCGCCGCCCTGACGACCCTGGCCACCGCCGCGGTGCTCGCCGGGAACCTGCTCGCCGACCTGCTCTACGGACTGTTCGACCCGAGGGTGAAGCTCAGTGACATGTGACGCCCCGGCGCCCGCCGCCGCCCCGGAGCGGACCGAGTGGCGCTCCCACGGGCCCAGGCGCCGCTCCACCCGCGCCCTGCGTGTGCGCACCTCCGCCGCGCTCGTGGCCGCGACCGTCCTCGCCGTGCTGCTCGTGCCGCCGCTGGTCCAGCTCGACCAGCAGGCCGTCGACCTCGCCGCCAAGCTGCGACCGCCGTCCTGGGCCCACCCGTTCGGCACCGACGACGTCGGCCGCGACCTGCTGCTGCGCTGCGTCTACGGCCTGCGCGTCTCCCTGCTCGTCGGGGTGGCGGCGGCGCTGACCGCGACCGTCGTCGGCACGGCGGTGGGCGCGGCCGCCGGGGCGCTGGGCGGGTGGGCCGACCGGGCCCTGATGCGGGTGGTCGACACGTTCTCGTCCGTGCCGCACCTGCTGCTCGGCATCTTCATCGTCACCATGTTCCGGCCGGGAGTGTGGCCGGTGGTGATCTCGGTGGCGCTGACCCACTGGCTGTCCACGGCCCGGATCGTCCGTGCCGAGGTGCTGTCCCTGCGGTCCAGGCCGTACATCGACGCCGCCGTCTCCGGCGGGGCGTCCCGGTGGCGGGTGACCGTGCGGCACCTGCTGCCCGCCGTTCTTCCCCAGGCCGCGCTGGCCGCCGTGCTGATGGTGCCGCACGCCATGTGGCACGAGTCGGCACTGTCCTTCCTCGGACTGGGGCTGCCCACGCACACGGCGAGCCTCGGCACCCTGATCCAGAGCGCCCGCGGCTCCCTCCTCGCCGGCCAGTGGTGGCCGACCCTCTTCCCGGGCCTCTTCCTCATCGTCCCCACCCTCGCCATCGCCGGACTCGCCGGGGCCTGGCGGGAGCGGATCAACCCCCGCCACCGATCGGAGCTGATGCTGTGAGCGCCGGCCTGGACGTCACGCCCCCGGTGCTGTCCGTCCGCGGACTGTCCGTGCGGTTCCTCATGCCCGGCGGGCGCCGCGTAGCCGCCGTCACCGACGCACGGTTCGACGTGGCGCCCGGCGAGTGCCTGGCCCTGATCGGGGAGAGCGGCTGCGGCAAGTCCGTGCTGGCCTCCGCCCTGCTCGGACTGCTCCCCGGCAACGCCCGGACCGCCGGCTCGGCCCTCCTCGGCGGCCTGGACCTGCTCACCGCCGACGAGCGGACCCTCGCCCGCACGGTACGGGGGCGGCTCATCGGCCTGGTACCGCAGAGCCCGGCCGCCCACCTCACCCCGGTCCGCACCGTCCGCTCCCAACTGGAGGAGACGGTCGCCGCGTTGACCGCGACCCGGGGTCGCGCCGCCCTGCGGGCCGCCGCCGAGGCCGCCGCCGAACGGGCCGCGTTTCCCGCGGACCACCTCGACCGCCACCCCCACCAGCTGTCCGGCGGCCTCGCCCAGCGCGCCGCAACCGCCCTCGCCCTGGTCGGCGACGCGCCCCTGCTGCTCGCCGACGAACCCACCACCGGACTCGACCGCGACCTGGTGGACCGTACGGCCGACGAACTGCGGCGGCACGTCGACGAACCGGGTGAGGGCGGCCGCGGGCGCGCCCTGCTGATGATCACCCATGATCTGGCGGCCGCCGAGCGCATCGCCGACCGGGTCGCGGTCATGTACGCCGGGCGGATCGTCGAACTCGCCGACGCCGCCGCCTTCTTCGGCTCCCCCGGGCCCCGCCACCCCTACAGCCGCGGCCTGCTCCAGGCCCTGCCCGACCGTGCCTTCACCCCCATCCCCGGCATGCCGCCCGAACTCGGCGACCTCCCGGACGGCTGCGCCTTCGCCGCCCGCTGCGACCGGGCCACCGACGCCTGCGCCGCCCCGCCGCCCCCCGGCACGGTCGCCTGCCACCACCCGCACGTGCCGGAGGACGTCCGTGCTTGAACTGCGCTCCATCACCGCCGGATACGCCAGGAACGCCCCGGTGGTCCGGGACGTCTCCCTGACCGTCGCGCCGGGCGAGTCCGTCGGCCTGCTCGGCCCGAGCGGCTGCGGCAAGTCCACCCTCGCGCGGGTCGCGGCCCTGCTGCACCGCCCCGACTCCGGCACCCTGCTCCTCGACGGCGAGCCCGTACGGCGCTGGCGCCATCGCGCCCCACGCGAGAAGCGCACCGCCTTCGGGGTCGTCTTCCAGCAGGCCAGGCTCTCCGCTGACCCGCGGCTGCCGCTCACCGACCTGATCGCCGAGCCCCTGCGCGCCACCGGCCGCGGCGATGAAGTACCCGGCCGGATCGCCGAGTTGGCCCCCGTCGTCGGCCTCACTTCCGACCTGCTGACCCGGCGGCCGCACGAGGTCAGCGACGGGCAGCTGCAACGCGCCTGCCTCGCCCGGGCGTTGGTGCTGCGCCCGCGGCTGCTGGTGTGCGACGAGATGACCGCGATGCTCGACGCCTCGACGGCAGCCGCCCTGGTCGCCGCCGTCGAGGACTACCGGGCCGCGACGGGCGCCGCCCTGCTGGCCGTCGGTCACGACCGCACCCTGCTCCGGCGCTGGTGCGACCGCACCGTCGCATGGGACAGCCTGATCTGAGGCGCTACTCCTGTACGTGCCGGATGGCGTCCAGCACGATGTGCGCCACATGGTCGTCGGTGAGGGTGTACCGCGTCTCGCGGGCCTGACGCCGGGCGGTGACGATCCGGGAGGTGCGCAGCACCCTCAGGTGCTGGGAGACCAGCGGCTGGCTCACGCCCAGGGCGGTCACCAGTTCATGGACGTACTTCCCGCCGCCGGACAGTTCCCGCACGATGCCCAGCCGTACGGGCGAGGCCAGGGCGCGCAGCAGCTCGCCGGCCGCCTGCAGGGTCGGATCCGGCTCGTCCGTCGGGGGAGAGGGCGTCGTTGTCATATGCATACATTAGCATATGACAACGATTCCCAGTTCGCTCTTCGTCCGTCCGGGACGGACCGCCGTCAGTGGTCGTCCCAGTGTCCCTCGTGGGCGGCGTGGCGGTGGCCGTCGTGCACGTAGTCCGTGTGGTCGTCGTGCCGCACGGCCAGGTGGCCGCAGTCCTCGCCGTGCTCGTGGTCGTGGTTCTGGTGCACCGCGTGGCCGCCGTCGGTGCACTCGTCGGTGTGCCCGTCGTGCGTGCGGTGGATGTGGCCGTCGTGGGCGTAGTCGGTGTGGTCGCCGTGGGTGAAGGCGAGGTGCCCGCAGTCGTCGCCGTGGGCGTGCGCGTGATCCTCGTGGGTGATGTGCTGGGCGGTGGTCATGGTGGAGCTCCTTGCGTGTGCTGGCGGCCGGTCGTGGCGCATCGTCCCGAGTCCGGCATGGCGACATTAACATATAGCGATTCCTGCATGTATTGTCGGAGCGCCCGCCGCCGCCCGCCATCCGAGGCGGGGCGCACGGGTGAATCGCCGGCTTAGCGCACCGCCACGACCACGCAGCTGTCGCCGTACTGCCACACCGGGCCGGCCTGGGCGAAGCCGGCCTGCCGGAGGAGCTCCAGATGGGCGGGGAGGGGGAGTTCCGCGGGGCGGCCGGTGCCGAGGGGGGCTTCGCGGCGGCGGCGCTCGGCGAGGAGATCGGTCAGCTCCGGGTCGTCGCCGACCGCGGCCCACCAGGAGCCCCAGTCCTCGTGGGCGAACACGCGCTGCCGGTCGGCCCGGCACCGACCGACATGCGCGGCGATCCCCGCCGGGCCCGTCTCGCCCTGGGGCAGGTGGTCGCCGTTGACGAGGACGCCGCCGGGCCGCAGCAGCCCGGCGAGCTGCCGGTAGGTGCCGAGCAGGGTGTCGCGGTCCAGGTAGTGCAGGGCCGTCGTGGAGACGGCCGCGTCCAGGGGCCGGTCCAGGTCCAGGGCCCGCACCCAGCCGGGCCCGCCGATCTCCGCGTCGACGTAGCGGGCCGCGTCCGGGTGGTGGGTGCGGCCCAGCTCCAGCAGGACGGGGTCCCGGTCCACGGCCACGATCTCGGCGTCCGGCAGCCGCCGGATCAGCCGGGCCGCGAGGGAGCCGGGCCCGCAGCCCAGGTCCACGACGAGGGGCGGGGCCGCGCGCCCCGCCGTGACGTGCTCGACGACATCGGCGATCACCGTGAACCGCTCCTCGCGGTCGACGGCGTACCGCTGCTGCTGGAGCTCCCAGCGCTCCACCCATCGCTCCGCCGTCGCCAGACTCAGCCCCATCCGGTCGCGCCACCTCGCCGTCTCGCACCTGACTCGTACGGCCCGAGCCTACAGGTGGAAACGGTTCCCATTATGCCTTGCTGGTGGTGTCACGGGAGAGAGGCGAGAACGGACAGCAGCCGATCGACCTCCTCAACCGTGTTGTACACGTGCAGACTCACCCGCACCGAACCGGTCTTCTCGCCCGCGTCGCCCTGGCAGTGGTGATCGGAGCGGACCATGAAGCCGTGGCTGAACAGGATGAATCCCAGATCGCCCGAGTCGATGGCGTGGTGCCGCAGCGTCACGATGCCCTGGCGGCGCTGCACGGTCGAGTCGGCGGCGAGACTGAGCGGGCAGCCGAGGATCTCGTAGGCGTCCAGCCGCCGCAGCCCTTCGGTGAGCCGGGCCGCCAGGTCGGCCGTCCAGCGCTCGATCCGGTCGACACCGGCCGTCTCCAGCCAGTCCAGGGCCGCTTCGAGCGAGGCGATGCCCACCGTGTTCGGGGTGCCGCTCCACCCGCCGGGCACGAAGGCGGGCCCGCGCGCCTGCCGGGCCCACACCGCCCCGGAACCGGGCAGGGCCAGCGCCTTGTGCCCGGAGAACACCACGAAGTCGACGTCCAGCTCGGCCACGGACACCGGCAGATGCCCGACACTCTGCGCGGCGTCCAGACAGATGACCGCGTCCGGGCCGACGGCCTCGCGGATGCGGTGCACGTTCATGTCGCCGCCGTAGACGTGGTGCACATGGGTGGTGGCCACGAACCGGGTGCGCGGCCCGGCCCGATCCGCCAGCGCCCGGTGGTCGTAGTCCCCCGAGCCGCTCTGGTACGGCATCGGCACCACCCGCACGTGCACCCCCTCCCGCGCGAGCGACCGCTGCGCCTCCAGCCAGGGCACGATGTTCGCCTGGTGGTCGGCGTCCGGTACGACGATCTCGTCGCCGTCGCGCAGGAAGCCCGGCAGCCAGTCGCGGGCGATGGTGCGCAGCCCCTCGGTGGTGCCGCCGGTGAAGTGGACGGCGGAGCGCTCCGGCCGGTCGTCCCCGAGGAACCGGGCGACGCGCCCGCGGGTCCGCTCGACCAGCTCCGTGGTCCGGTTGGCCCAGGTGTAGGTGCCCCGCGCGGAGTTGGCGTTGGAGGTGGTCAGATACGTCTGCACGGCGTCCAGGACGGCCTGCGGCTTCTGTGCCGTGGCCGCGCTGTCCAGGTACGCCAGCTCCGGATGCCCGGTGACGATGGGGAACTGGGCGCGCAGCGCCTGCTGCCACGGGCGCAGATCCTCGCGGGTGATCGGTGCGCTCATGCCGGTCAGTCCCGCACCAGGGGAGCGCCCGCGTCCCGCCAGGCGATGATGCCGCCGGCCAGGCTGCGCACGTCGGGATGGCCCATCCGGGTCAGCAGCGCCGCGTACCGCGCGGACTGCTCGCCGACCGGGCAGGCCAGCAGCACCGGCCGGCTCCGGCTGAACGGCAGGCCGCCCCGCAGGAGTTCCGCGAACAGTTCGTCGACGATGTTGACCGAACCGTCGATGTGCAGCGCCGCGTACGCGTACGGGCTGCGCAGGTCGACCACCAGCGGCCGGCCGGTCTCCATCCAGCGCCGGGCCTCGGCCACGGTGACCGACGGCGCCCCGCCGACCTCGGCCTCGGACAGGTCGGCCGGCGAGTTCTTCCGGGGCGGCCGGCCCAGCAGATCGGGCCGCCGCTGCCGGACGTAGCCCAGATAGCTCTCCACCCGGTCGCAGACGATGAACACGGCGGTCCGCCGCTCCTCCGACTCCTCGTCCAGCGCCCGCAGATGGCGGACGGCGCCGAAGTAGGCCGCCCCGCCGGTGGGCCCGCCCAGGATGCCGCAGCGGCGGTTCAGGGTCAGCATCCCCTCGATCGCCTCGTCGGCGCTGACCGACTCCATCGTGTCGTACGTCTCCGGGTCGAACAGGCCCACCTCCTGCACCTCGTCGATGGTGCGGATCCCGGGGATGAAGTCGGACTTGGCCGCCACAAGACCGACCACCCGCACGGACGGGTCCTCCTCCCGCAGCGCGCGGGCGACGCCCGTCGAGGACCCGGCCGTGCCGACACAGGCGACGAACCAGTCCGGAACCCGGCCGTCCAGGTCCTTGACGATCTCCGGTCCGGTGCCGGTGAGGTGGGCCTCGGTGTTGCGCGGGTTGAAGTACTGGTCGGTGTGGAGATAGGCGCTGCCCGAGGCGGAGAGCGTGCGGTGGAACAGGGTCAGCGGATCGTCCGTGGCGGTCGGGTCCAGGCACTCGCTCTGCCCCGGCAGCTCCTCGATCTCCGCGCCGAGCAGCAGCAGGAGGTCCTTGATCTCCGGCACCCGCATCCGGTTGGTGACGCTCTTGAAGCCCAGGCCGTGCATGCCCGCGATGACCGCGAGGGCCTTGGCCGTGTTGCCGCTGGACAACTCGACCACCTGGCTGCCGTGTTCGACCGCCTCGGCCAGCAGGGGCCCCGCCATGCTCCAGGCGGCCCGGTCCTTGACCGAGCCGAACGGGTTGAGCATCTCCAGCTTGGCATACAGGTCGATGTTCCGAAGGCCGTGCACGGCCGGGTCTATCCGTACCAGAGGGGTGTTGCCTATCGCCTCGGTGATGCTGTCGTACCTCACTGAGCTCCCCTCGCGGGCGTGATCGGCCAGAACTGGTCGTCCAGGCACCAGCGCCAGGCGTCGCCGTCCTGCCAGGCCGCGACCTTGCCGGCGGCGGGCTGGTGCTGGGCGCGCGTGGCGTGGAAGTCCATGGCGTAACCGGCGGTGTTGGCGAAGGCCAGCAGGTCACCGGGTTCCGGGCGGCGCGGCAGGAACACCGTGCGCCGGGTGATCAGGTCGCTCTCCAGACAGAGGCTGCCGAAGAGGTGCACGGCGACCGGCCCGCCGTCCTGCCCGGCTCCGTCCCGGGGGACGACCACCGGGTCCATCAGCACGCCGTGGTCCTCCAGGGCGATGTCGTCCGCCTTGGCGGCCAGCCGTACGAGCAGTGGCCCATCGGCCTCCTCGCCGCGGACCTCCAGGACCCGCGCCAGAGAGAGTCCGCACTGGTCCAGCAGCGCCCGGCCGGGCTCGGTGTGCAGGTCGTACAGGTGCTCCAGCAGCAGCGAGGCCAGCGGGCGCCCACCCAGCGAGGCGGCGGGCTGGGCCAGCAGCTCGTCCAGGTAGGCGGCGCCGGCGACGGACCGGTGGGCGGGGTACAGACCGAGCGTGCCGCGCAGGGTGCCGGACTCGTCGCGCAGCCCGTAGCCGTGCCCGCCCCACGTCAAGGGCGGGCGCCGGCCGAGGACGGCCGCGGTCAGCGCGGTCGTGTACGCCTCCCACTGCTCGCGCTCGGCGAGATAGCTGACGCCGAACCCGCCACCCACGTCCACGGCCCGCGGCCGCAGCCCCCGGCTCCGGCACAACTCCAATGCGGCCAGGCTCCCTTCGAGGGCGGTCGCCTTCTCCGCGACGCTCGTCGTGTCCAGATGGAAGGCCACCCCGGCCGGATCGACCGCGTCGGCATGCCGCTCGACCGCCTCCAGCAGCAGCTCCAACTCCCGTACGGGCGTGCCGAAACGGCTGCGCCGGCTCAGCACCTTCACGCCCGGCGCCTCGAAGCCCGACAGCCGCAGCAGCACCCGCACCGGGGCGAGCGCGTGCTTGCGCACCAGGGCGGCGAGCTGGTCCAGTTCGGCGACGGCATCGACGCTGACCGTGACACCCGCACGGGCCGCCAGCCACAGGAACTCGGGGTTCTTCGGCCCCGTGGCCGTGATCCGGCCGGCGTCGAACCCGGCACCCAGCGCGCGCTGCAACTCGCCCAGCGACGCGACGTCCACACCCGCGTCCGTCGCGGCGAGCCGCCGCAGCAGCGCACTGGACCGGTTGGCCTTGTGGGCGTAGAAGACCTGCCCCGACAGACGGTGCGAGCGGTACACCGACCGGAACCGCTCCAGGTTCTCGGCGATCTGGTCCGGCACCACGACGTGCAGGGGCGAGCCGAGCGCGTCGACGAGCGAGTGCAGCGTGCCGTGCGCCGCCACGAGCGACCTCAGCCGTGGTTCCAGCCGCGGTTCGAGGTACAAGGGCCGGCCGTCCATGCGCGCTCCCCCTCCTGAGGCCGCCGCACCCGGCATCCGGGCACGTCGGACACTCCCCGCGTATCGCCGTATAGCCCATATCCATTCTTCGGTCGCTTTACGCCCTGTAAGGCCCGGGCCCGGACCTCGGCCGGTGTGAAGCGGATCACGGCCCGGGCCGCGGCGCGCGCCGGGCGCGAGGTGGCGGCGTCCGCGGTCCGCGGCTCGTCACGGGCACGCCCCGTGCGCCACGCATGCGCCTGACGCCCCGGGGGTACCGCGGCCGGAGACCGGCACCGACCCGTCCGAGGAGGGACGTGGGCGCCCCGGCTCCCGGCCCGGGTTCCACCCCGGCCTGAGCGTCCGTCAGGACGACGGCGCCGTACGCACCGCCGGCCCCTGGACCGGCCTGCTGGACCGCGCCCGCACCCTCCTCCTCCCCGCCGTCGCCGCCCGGAGGGTCTCGGGCTGCGGTAGCGGACCGGTGACATCCGGGACGGATCCGTAGCAGGTTCCCAGGGCAACGCATGCGGCCGGTGGCGGGTCGTACAGGGGGCAAGGGCGCAAGCCCGAGCACTCGACCGGGGGAACCGGGGGAAACCAATGGGGGAGACCATGAAGATCCGTACCCGAGGAATGCGCCAGAACCGAGGCATCCGCACCGCCGTGGCCGCGCTGGCGGCCGTCGCCGGTGTCGCCGCGGCCGCCGTCCCGGCCGTTGCCTCCACCGCACCGGCCTCCGCCACGCCCCGGTTCCTGGAGCCGGCCGAACTGCCGCCGCACCCGACCTCGCCCTGGTACGCCGGTCCGGTCACCGCCGGGCAGCCCGACCCGCTGCCGATGTGCGTGGGCGACGCGCTGCCGTCCATCACCACGCACCGGGACTACGGGACGGAGTACGACACGAGCGCCCAGCAGATCACGGTCGTGGAGCGCAGCGAACAGCGGGCGAAGGACTTCGCGAAACTGCTGCGCAAGGACCTCGCCGGCTGTGCGAAGAAGCTGATGCAGCAGGACCCGGACATCACGGCGACGCAGAAGTACTACGGCCGGCTGAACGTCGAGGAGGGCGCCGACGTCTACGGCATCCACACCGCCTCCGCCTGGGGCTCCTCCGACATCGGCCTCTTCTCGGTCGGGCGCGACGGCACGACCGTGACGGTCGTCCGCTGGGGCCAGATGGGCAACTTCCAGCACGCCCAGGTGGCGGACTTCAAGGCCACGACCGTCACGGCGGTGAACAAGCTGTACTGACGGCTCAGCCCCGGGGCGGCTCGGCGGGGGCGTCGTACACCAGGAGCCCGTCGTCGCGCAGACGGGCTCCCGGAGTCGGGCTGTGGGCGCTCAGGCGGCCGTCGTGCATGAGGTGGTGGGCCGGTACGCCACGGGCCAGCACCGCGAAGTCGGCGATCAGCCGGCGGTGGCAGCGCCACCAGACCGCCTCGCTGCACATCACGGCCGTACGGGCGCCCGCGGCCTCGTGCAGCAGGCGGTCCATCGCGCCGACGAACTCGGGGGAGCGGGTGTGGGCGGCGTAGCCGCGGAAGGACGCGTTGCGCCACACCACGTCCGGACTGTCCGCGGGCAGCGGGCGGAACCCGCCCAGCGCGGGTTCCCACCGGTAGCCGATCCCGGCATCCGGCAGCCACTCGGCGAGCCGCTCCCGCAGCAGGTCGGGGTCCCGCCGGCTGCCGGGAGCGGTCCGCACGTCCACGACGGCCGAAACCCCGGCACCGCGCAGCAGCCCGCCGATCCGGTCCCGCCCAGCGGTGCTGTGCCCGAAGGTCAGCAGGAGCGCGTCCACAGGGGCGGGCTTTCCCGTTCCGGCGAGCCCACACCTGAGGACGCGTTTCCGGTCAGATATCCCGGAACGTCTCGATCTGCGCCCCGATCAAGTTCAGCCGCTCCGCCAGGTCCTCGTACCCGCGGTTGATGACGTACACGTTGCGCAGCACCGACGTGCCCTCGGCGGCCATCATCGCCAGCAGGACGACCACCGCGGGGCGCAGGGCCGGCGGGCACATCATCTCGGCGGCGCGCCAGCGGGTCGGGCCCTCCACCAGGACGCGGTGGGGGTCGAGGAGCTGGAGGCGGCCGCCGAGGCGGTTCAGGTCGGTCAGGTAGATCGCGCGGTTGTCGTAGACCCAGTCGTGGATGAGGGTCTGGCCCTGGGCGACCGCCGCGATGGCCGCGAAGAAGGGGACGTTGTCGATGTTCAGGCCGGGGAACGGCATGGGGTGGATCTTGTCGATCGGCGCCTCCAGTTTGGAGGGCCGGACGGTGAGGTCCACCAGCCGGGTGCGGCCGTTGTCGGCGAAGTACTCGGGCGTGCGGTCGTGGTCGAGGCCCATCTCCTCCAGGACCGCCAGCTCGATCTCCAGGAACTCGATCGGCACCCGGCGCACCGTCAGCTCCGATTCGGTGACCACGGCCGCCGCGACCAGGCTCATCGCCTCGACCGGGTCCTCGGAGGGGGAGTAGTCCACGTCGACGTCGATGGTCGGTACGCCGTGCACGGTGAGCGTGGTCGTGCCGATGCCGTCGACCTTGACGCCGAGGGCCTCCAGGAAGAAGCAGAGGTCCTGGACCATGTAGTTGGACGAGGCGTTGCGGATGACGGTGATGCCGTCGTGCCGGGCGGCGGCGAGCAGCGCGTTCTCGGTCACCGTGTCGCCGCGCTCGGTCAGGACGATCGGGCGGTCGGGGCTGACCGCACGGTCGACCTGGGCGTGGTACTGGCCCTCGGTGGCGGCGATGTCCAGGCCGAAGCGGCGCAGCGCGATCATGTGCGGCTCGATCGTGCGCGTACCGAGGTCGCAGCCGCCGGCGTACGGCAGTTTGAAGTGGTCCATGCGGTGCAGCAGCGGGCCGAGGAACATGATGATGGAGCGGGTGCGGCGGGCCGCGTCCGCGTCGATCGCCGCCAGGTCCAGCTCGGCCGACGGCACGATCTCCAGGTCGACGCCGTCGTTGATCCACCGGGTGCGCACGCCGATGGAGCCCAGCACCTCCAGGAGGCGGTACACCTCCTCGATGCGGGCGACGCGGCGCAGCACCGTGCGCCCCTCGTTGAGCAGTGAGGCGCACAGCAGCGCCACGCACGCGTTCTTGCTCGTCTTCACGTCGATGGCACCGGACAGCCGGCGCCCGCCGACCACCCGCAGATGCATCGGACCGGCGTAGCCGAGCGACACGATCTCGCTGTCGAGGGCCTCCCCTATGCGCGCGATCATCTCAAGACTGATGTTCTGGTTGCCGCGCTCGATCCGGTTGACGGCGCTCTGGCTGGTGCCGAGCGCCTCGGCCAGCTGCGACTGTGTCCAGCCCCGGTGCTGCCGGGCGTCACGGATGAGCTTGCCGATGCGTACGAGGTAGTCGTCTGCCATGAGGCCGAGGTTATCTCAGATATGAGATGACTCCCGAACGGGGGGTCCGAACGGGTGACGGGACGTCAATCCCGCCCGGGGTCCTCAGCGTCGGCTCGCCCGCGTGGTGCGCCGCCACCCGAAAGGCCCGGGAAGGTCCATCGATGTCGTACGACGTCCCGTGCTGCTGCGGGTGTATCGGGGGCCGTTCTTTCCGCCGCCGGTGGTGATGGACCAGGAGCGCTTGTTGATGTTCAGGCGCACCCCCGGAAGGATCCGGAAACTCTTGCGGAACGTGAGCGGCATGCCTGTCTCCTCCTGCGTTGTGCGTGGATACGCGGTTCGGATACCTGGTTCGGATACCCGGGAAAAGGGCGCGCATGACCGCAGGGCGGGTGCCGGGGCATGACCATCCGGCGCTCGTGTATTAGAGTTATCTCGACATCGAGATATCTGCCGAGAGAGCACCGCAGCCGCACCCGCCATCGAATCCGGCGGTAAGGGTTACCTAACTTAGCCTTACCTTAGCGGATCGGCCAAGATGCCGTGGCGGCAGGATCGTGGTGGTACGCGCACATCAATGAAGGAGACTGTCGTGTCGGCGAACAGCTTCGACGCCCGCAGCACGCTGCAGGTGGGCGACGAGTCGTACGAGATCTTCCGGCTGGACAAGGTGGAGGGCTCGGCCCGCCTTCCCTACAGCCTCAAGGTCCTGCTGGAGAACCTGCTCCGCACCGAGGACGGCGCGAACATCACCGCCGACCACATCCGTGCCCTAGGTGGATGGGACTCGCAGGCCCAGCCCAGCCAGGAGATCCAGTTCACGCCGGCCCGCGTGATCATGCAGGACTTCACCGGCGTTCCCTGTGTCGTGGACCTCGCCACCATGCGTGAGGCCGTCAAGGAGCTGGGCGGCGACCCGGCGAAGATCAACCCGCTGGCGCCGGCCGAGCTGGTCATCGACCACTCCGTCATCGCCGACAAGTTCGGCACGAACGACGCCTTCAAGCAGAACGTCGACCTGGAATACGGCCGCAACAAGGAGCGCTACCAGTTCCTGCGCTGGGGCCAGACCGCCTTCGACGAGTTCAAGGTCGTCCCGCCCGGCACCGGCATCGTCCACCAGGTGAACATCGAGCACCTGGCCCGTGTCGTGATGGTCCGCGACGGCAAGGCCTACCCGGACACCCTGGTCGGCACCGACTCGCACACCACCATGGTCAACGGCCTCGGCGTGCTCGGCTGGGGCGTCGGCGGCATCGAGGCCGAGGCCGCCATGCTCGGCCAGCCGGTCTCCATGCTGATCCCGCGCGTCGTCGGCTTCAAGCTGACCGGCGAGCTCCAGGCGGGCACCACCGCCACCGACCTCGTGCTGACCATCACCGAGATGCTGCGCAAGCACGGCGTCGTCGGCAAGTTCGTCGAGTTCTACGGCGAGGGTGTCGCCGCCACCTCCCTGGCGAACCGCGCCACCATCGGCAACATGTCGCCGGAGTTCGGCTCCACCGCCGCGATCTTCCCGATCGACGACGAAACGATCAACTACATGCGGCTCACCGGCCGCAGCGAGCAGCAGCTCGCCCTGGTCGAGGCGTACGCCAAGGAGCAGGGCCTCTGGCTCGACCCGGCCGCCGAGCCCGACTTCTCCGAGAAGCTGGAGCTCGACCTCGCCACGGTCGTGCCGTCCATCGCCGGCCCGAAGCGCCCGCAGGACCGCATCGTCCTGGCGAACGCCGCCGAGCAGTTCAAGGCGGACGTCCGGAACTACGTCAACGACGAGTACGAGGCCAGCAAGGAGTCCTTCCCCGGCTCCGACGCGCCCTCGACGATCCCGAACGGCGCCCCGTCCAACCCGGTCACCGTGACCGCCCCCGACGGCACGTCGTACGAGATCGACCACGGCGCGGTGACGGTCGCGGCCATCACCTCCTGCACCAACACCTCCAACCCGTACGTCATGGTCGCCGCCGCGCTGGTGGCCAAGAAGGCCGTGGAGAAGGGCCTGACCCGCAAGCCCTGGGTCAAGACCACCCTCGCCCCCGGTTCCAAGGTCGTCACCGACTACTTCGAGAAGGCGGGCCTGACCCCCTACCTCGACAAGGTCGGCTTCAACCTCGTCGGCTACGGCTGCACCACCTGCATCGGTAACTCCGGCCCGCTGCCGGAGGAGGTCTCCAAGGCCGTCAACGACCACGACCTCGCGGTCACCTCGGTCCTCTCCGGCAACCGGAACTTCGAGGGCCGCATCAACCCCGACGTCAAGATGAACTACCTGGCGTCCCCGCCGCTGGTCGTGGCCTACGCGCTCGCCGGTTCCATGAAGGTCGACATCACCCGGGACGCCCTGGGCACCGACCAGGACGGCAACCCGGTCTTCCTGAAGGACATCTGGCCCTCCGAGGCCGAGGTGAACGAGGTCGTCGCCAACGCCATCGGCGAGGACATGTTCGCCAAGTCCTACAGCGACGTCTTCGCGGGCGACGCCCAGTGGCAGGCGCTGCCGATCCCGACCGGCAACACCTTCGAGTGGGACGCCGAGTCGACCTACGTCCGCAAGCCCCCGTACTTCGAGGGCATGGCCCACGAGCCGGCCCCGGTCGAGAACATCTCCGGCGCCCGGGTGCTCGCCAAGCTGGGCGACTCGGTCACCACCGACCACATCTCCCCGGCCGGCGCCATCAAGGCCGACACCCCGGCCGGCAAGTACCTCACCGAGCACGGTGTCGAGCGTCGTGACTTCAACTCCTACGGCTCCCGCCGAGGCAACCACGAGGTCATGATCCGCGGTACGTTCGCCAACATCCGCCTGCGCAACCAGATCGCGCCTGGCACCGAGGGCGGCTACACCCGCGACTTCACGCAGGCCGACGCGCCGGTGTCGTTCATCTACGACGCCTCGCAGAACTACCAGGCCGCCGGCATCCCGCTGGTCGTCCTGGCCGGCAAGGAGTACGGCTCCGGCTCGTCCCGCGACTGGGCCGCCAAGGGCACCGCGCTCCTCGGCGTCAAGGCCGTCATCGCCGAGTCCTACGAGCGCATCCACCGCTCGAACCTCATCGGCATGGGCGTGCTCCCGCTGCAGTTCCCGGAGGGCCAGTCGGCCGCGTCCCTCGGCCTCACCGGTGAGGAGACCTTCGACTTCACCGGCGTCGAGGAGCTCAACAACGGCACCACCCCGCGCACGGTGAAGGTCACCACCGACACCGGCGTCGAGTTCGACGCGGTGGTCCGCATCGACACCCCCGGCGAGGCGGACTACTACCGCAACGGCGGCATCATGCAGTACGTGCTGCGCAGCCTGATCCGCAAGTAAGCGGACCGTCACGGCAGTTCGCGGGCCGCGTTCCCGGGTGACCGGGGGCGCGGCCCTCGCCGTTCACGCGGCCCGCGCCCTCTCGCGGCGCGGGCGGGTCACTCGCCGCGGTACTTCGCCGCCGCGGCCTGGGCGAGGTCCTGCGACTTGTCCAGGGCCGCGTCCACCGACTGCCGCCCGGCGATGGCCGCGGCGATCTGCTCCGAGACCGCCGTACCCAGCACGGCGAACTCGGGGATGCTCAGGAAGCCGATGCCGTCGTAGGGGCGGGGGCCGACGCCGGGGTCCTTCGGGTCGGCGGAGTCCGTCGCCGCCGTGTACTCCTGCCGGTACCAGGCGCCGGCCGCCTGCTGGTACTCGGGCTTCTCGTAGAGCGACTTGCGGTTCCCGGCGGGGGCCGACGTCCAGCCCACCTCCCGGCCGACCAGCTCCTGGAACTCCTTGGAGGAGGCCCAGGAGATGAACTCCCAGGCGGCGTCCTTGTTCTCGGCCGCCTGCTGGATGCCCCAGGCCCAGGTCCACAGCCAGCCGGCCTTCTCGGTCCGGTCGTGCGGGGCCGGGACGTAGCCGACCTTGCCCTTGACCGCGGAACCGTCCGCCTCGATCGACGAGGCCAGCGACGTGGCGTCGTACATCATGGCGCACTTGCCCTGGACGAAACGGTCCAGGATCTCCAGCACGCCCATCCGCTCGGCGCCGGGCTGGCCGTGGGAGCGGAGCAGGCCGACGTAGAAGCCGACCGCCTTCCTGAACTCCGGTGAGGTCAGGCGGGCGTTCCAGTCCATGTCGTACCAGGCGCCGCCGAAGGTGTTGACGACCGTGTTGATCGGGGCGAGGTTCTGGCCCCAGCCGGGCAGGCCGCGCAGGCAGATGCCGCTCGCGCCGTCGGTTCCGTCGACCCGTGCGGCGAGGTCGGCGACCTGCTGCCAGGTCGGGTTCGGCGGCATCGTCAGCCCGTCCTTGCGGAACAGGTCCTTGCGGTACATCAGGAAAGAGCCCTCGCCATAGAAGGGCTCGGCGTAGAGCTTGCCGTCCTCCCCGGTCAGCGAGGACGCCAGGTTCGGGAAGACGTCGTCCTGGTGGAAGTCCTCGTCGGCCTTCACGTAGGAGTCCAGCGGGGCCAGCCAGCCGTTGGCGGCGTAGATCGGCACCTCGTAGGCGCTGACGCTGGCCACGTCGTAGCGGCCGGCCTGAGTCGCGAACTCGCGGTTCATTTCAACCCGCGCCTCGTTCTCCGGCAGCAGCGTGTAGTCGACGGTGATGCCGGTCTCCGCCGTGAAGTGCTTCTTGGTGAGCTTCTTGAGGGTCTGGATCTGCGGCACGTCCGTCGCGAGCACGCTGAGGTCGGTCTGCTCCTCCCCGCCGGGCAGATCGGTGTCACCGCATCCGGCGAGAACCAGACCGGCGGCGACCGCGGCGGCCACGGCCGCCTGGGTGAGGCGGCTGCGTTTCATGACATCTCGCCCTATACCCACCTTTGCCATTTGTTAGACATTCCGTAAGAAACAAACTAATGGGGCGGATGTCCCGCCTGTCGGAGTCATGGTCGGCCGCGTCTTGCCTGGGCGCGCCGGGACAGCGCGTCGGCCGCGACGGCGGCCAGCAGTACTCCGCCGGTGATCATGAACTGCACGGCGTCCTGGACCCCCAGCAGCCCCATGCCCGAGGCGATCGACTGGATCACCACCACCCCGAGCAGCACCGACCAGGGCGAGCCCCGCCCGCCGAACAGGCTCGTCCCGCCGATGACGGCCGCCGCGATCGCGTTGATCAGCAGCATCCCCGAACCGGCGGCACGCGCCGTCGTGGGGCTCGCCGACGTCAGCCCCGACGCCACGAACAGCCCGCCGACCGCGGCCAGCGTCCCCGACACCATGAACATCGCGATCCGCACCCGCTCCACCCCGATGCCGGCCCGACGCGCCGCCTCGACCCCGCCGCCGAGCGCGTACACCCGCCGCCCGTAGCGGGTGCGGCGGAGCACGTAGTCCGAGACGACCAGGACGACCAGGAAGATCAGCAGTGCGAGCGGCAGCCCCTGGAACCGGTTGAGGGTGTGGGCCCCGGCGAAGGCGACCACCGCGAGGAGACCGGTGCGCAACCAGATCTCGCCCCCCGGCCGGTAGGGCATCCCGGTCGCCCGGTGCCGGCTCCGCCGGCGGCGGGCGGCCAGGAAGTACCCGCCCGTGCCGAGCGCCGCGACCGCGTACGCCGCCAGCTCGTTGCCGAAGTGGTGGCTGGTCAGCGAGGCGACCAGGCCCTCCTCGTCGATGTTGATCGTGCCACTGGCTCCCAGCAGGTAGAGCGTCAGGCCGTTCCAGATCAGCAGCCCGGCCAGCGTCACCACGAACGCGGGCACGCCGAGCCAGGCGTGGAAGACGCCGTGGAAGGCGCCCACGGCCGTCCCGACGGCCACCGCCACGATCACCGCCAGCCACTCCGGCACCCCGTGGTTCACGTTCAGCACGGCGAACGCCGCCCCCGCCAGCCCGCTGACCGAGCCCACCGACAGATCGATCTCCCGGATCAGCAGGACGAAGACGATGCCGACGGCGACCAGCCCGGTCCCGACGATGTCCACGCTGAGGTTGGACAGGTTGCGCGGCGAGAGGAACTTGTCGTCCAGCCCCTGGAAGACGATCCAGATCACGATGAGACCGGCGATGACCAGGAGCGGCCCCCGCTCCCCGTCGCGCACACTGCCGCGGACGTCCAGGGCGTACTCCCGCAGGCTGTCCTGCCATCCGCGGGTGCGCTGCCCGCCGCCCGTGGTGACCGGTCCGGCGCTGCCCGGCCCGGCGTCCCGGTGCGGCCCGCCGCGGCTCACGGCCACGCCTCCTCGTCGCCCTTCGAACGATGGGCCACGGCGTTGTCCGCCGCCCCGGTGACGGAGGAGATGATCTGCTCCTGGGTCACCGTGCTCACGTCGAACAGTCCGTTGTTGCGGCCCAGCCGGAGCACCGCGACCCGGTCCGCGACGGCCTTGATGTCGCCCATGTTGTGGCTGATGAGGATGATCGCCATACCGCGGTCGCGCACCTCCTCGATGAGGTCGAGCAGATGGCTGGTCTGCTCCACGCCGAGGGCGGCGGTGGGCTCGTCGAGCAGCAGCACCTTGGGCGCGCCCATGAGAGAGCGGGAGATCGCCACGGCCTGCCGCTGTCCGGCCGACAGCGCGGCGACCGGCACCCGCACGTCCGGGATGCGGATCGACAGCGTGCGCATCAGGTCACGGGCACGGCGCTCCATCTCGACCTCGTCGAGGACACCCACCCGGTCGATCTCGCGGCCGAGGAAGAGATTGCCGACGACGTCCAGGTTGTCGCACATGGCGAGGTCCTGGTACACGGTCGCGATGCCCAGGGCGTGGGCGTCGTGCGGGCGTTTGATCTGCACGAGGCGCCCCTCCCACTCGATGACGCCCCGGTCGGCGGGGCTGACCCCGGAGATCACCTTGACCAGCGTGGACTTGCCCGCTCCGTTGTCACCGGCCAGGGCCACGACCTCACCGGCCCGGACCTGAAGGTCGACGTCGACGAGCGCCTGCACGCCGCCGAACCGCTTGGTGATGCCGCGCAACGCCAGTACGGGGGGATGGGCCACGGGGAACCACCTCGCTCACCGGGTGAGCCCGGCCCGGGCGCAGGCCGGGCGGAGCTCCGGGGTGCAGATCTGGTCGATGGTGTAGACACCGTCCCGGACGAGCGTCCGGCCGATCGTCTCGCGCGTCACGGCGGTCGGGTCGAGCAGCACCGCCGGGACGTTCTCGGTCGTGGGGCTGTTCACCCGCGCCGTGACCAGGGCGTCGACGTCGTTGCCGCGCGCCAGGGCGACGGCCATCGCGGCGGCCGACTCGGTCTCCTGCCGGAACGGCTTGTAGACGGTCATGTACTGCTCGCCCTTGACGATGCGCTGCACCGCGTCGAGGTCGGCGTCCTGCCCGGTGACCGGGGGCAGTGGTGAGACCCGGGCGCCCTTGAGCGCCGAGATGACGCCGGCCGCGATCGAGTCGTTGGCGGCGAGCACCCCGTCGATCCGGCTCGGGCCGAGGGCGCTGATCGCGGAGGACATGTGGTCGTGCGCGTTCTCCGTGCGCCACCCGATGGTGTCGTACGACTTCAGGATCCGCACCTCGTTCCGCAGGACGGCCAGGGACCCGCCCTCGTACCAGGCGGCGTTGGGGCTGGACGGGTCGCCGTTCATCATGACGATGCCGCCGCCGTCGGCCCTGGCTCCCATGCCCTGAAGGAGCGCCTGGCCCTGGAGCCTGCCGACCTGGGCGCCGTCGAAACTGACGAAGCCCGAGATCGGGCCCTCGGCGAGCCGGTCGTAGGCGACGACCGGGATGCCCTCGCGCTGCGCCGCGCGCACCGAGGAACGCAGGGCCTTGGGGTCGACGACGTCCAGGAGCAGGGCCGAGACGCCCCGGGTGATCATGGATTTCATCTGCTGCCGCTGGCTCGCCGCGTCGTTCTCGGCGTTGGCGTACACGAGCGTGCATTCGGGGCACAGCTCCTTGACCCGCTTCTCGATCAGGGGCCTGTCGGACTTCTCCCAGCGGGGCACGGCCCGGCTCGGCAACAGCAGCCCGATGGTCAGCTCACCCCCGCCCTCCGCGCCGCTGTCGGAACACGCGGCGAGGGACACGGCCAGGAGGAAGGCCAGCAGTCCGGCGGCGCCGCGCACGGCGAGACCACGCATCAGGGACCTCCCTCGTGCGGCCGCTTCCGGCGCGGGGGCGGGTCCGCGGCACCGTCGCCGATGTGCTCCATGGCCCGGTCGAGGCCCACGGCCTGCTCGCCCTTGCGGCCTGCCGCCTGCCCGCCGTGGCGGTCCTCGGCGCGGTTGCCGTCGCGGTCGGTGGCGTGCTCGTCGTGACGGCCGGGGGCGTGGTCGGCATGGCGGTCGGTGGCGCTGTCGTGGTCCCGCTCCGGGGCGCGGTCGTCGGTACGGTCCGCTGCCCGTTCGTCGGCACGGTCCGCTGCCCGGTCGTCGTCGCGGTGCGCTGCCCGGTCCGCGCCACGGTGCCGTCCCTGGTCGCGCGACCTGCGGCGGTCCCGGTTCCGGCCCAGGCCCCAGCCGCGGTCCCGGCCCAGGCCCCAGCCGCGGCCCGGCTTCCGCTCCTCCTCGTCTCCCTCCGGCTCGGCCTCCGGTTCCTCGTCCGGCTCCTCGCCGGGTTCCGTTCCCCCTTCCGGACGGGTGACGACGATCTCGCTCCAGACCTGCTTGCCGCCGCCCACCGGCACCGAGCCCCAGGCCGCCGACAGGGCCTCGACCAGGAAGAGCCCACGGCCGCCCGTCGACTCCCAGTCCACGACCACCGGCTTGGCCGGTGCCCGGGGCGAGGAGTCGCTCACGGTCACCCGCAGCCGGTCCGCCGCCAGGGTCAGCTCCACCCGGACCGCGCCCTGAGTGTGCACCAGCGCGTTCGTGACCAGCTCCGACACCACCAGCAGGACGGTGTCGGCCTCGGCCGAGATCCCCCACGAACGCAACGTGCGCGCACTGAACCGGCGCGCGTGCATCACCGCATCCGGCAGCCGCCACACCACCCAGCCCGTCCGCACGGGCCGTACCCGCATCCCGTCGTAGCGCAGCAGCAGCACCGCCACGTCGTCCTCACGGCGCCCGGCCTCGCCGAGCAGCTCGTCGGCCATCCGCCCCGGCTCGGCGGGATCGGCCGCCGCGAGCGCCTGGCGTACGAGCCGCATCCCCTCGTCGACCTGCAGATCGGCCGACTCGACCAGGCCGTCCGTGACCAGCGCGAGCACCGAGCCCGGAGCGAGCGCGAGCGCGGTGAGGGGGAAATCCGCGTCCGCGAGGACGCCCAGCGGGAGCCCGCCCTCGACCGCGATCTCCGCGGTGCCGCCGTCGGGGTGCCGCACCAGCGGCGCCAGATGCCCGGCCCGCACGAACAGCGCGTTGCCCTCTTCCATGTCCAGTTCGACGTAGCAGCAGGTGGCGAACAGGTCGGTCTCCATGCCGACGAGCAGCCGGTTGGCGTGCGCGACGACCACGTCCGGGGGATGCCCCTCGACGGCGTAGGCCCGGACCGCCGTACGCATCTGGCCCATGATCGTCGCGGCCCCGGCGCTGTGCCCCTGCACATCCCCGATGACCAGCGCCACCTTGTTCTCCGACAGCGCGATCACGTCGTACCAGTCGCCTCCCACCTGGAGACCGCGCCGGGCGGGCAGATAACGGGCCACGGCGGTGCCCCCGGGCAGCTTGGGGAGCCGGCGCGGCAGCAGGCTGCGCTGGAGCATCGTCGCGAGCTCCTGCTCGGCATCGTAGGCGTGCGCGCGCTTCAGGGCCTGCCCGACCAGACCCGCCGTGGCGGTCAGCAGGGCCCGTTCCTCGGGGGCGAAGTCGTGCGGGGGGTCCCAGCCGACCAGGCACACCCCGGCCACCCCGTTCTTGGCCGGCAGCGGCAGTACCGCGAGTCCGCCGGGCCCGATCCCCGCGAGCCCCGGTTCCAGCGCGGAACCGGCCGGCCACAGGCTCACCCGCCCGTCCCGCAGCGCCGCCTGGAGCGTGGGCAGGGCGGTGACCGGCGCGTCGGGCCACTCCGAGCGCCACTCGCGGCGCCACAGCTCCGGCCAGGCACCCGCACCCGGCGGATCGAGCACGGTGACCGCCAGCCGGTCCTCCAGCAGTTCGGCGAGCGCCACCCGGTCGGCACCCAGCGGCTCGCGGAGCGCGGCGACCACCACACGGCTCACGTCCCGGACGGTCATGGCGTCGTCGAGCGCGGCCGTCAGCCACTGGACCCGGGCGACGTCGCTGGCGCTGCGGCGCAGCACGGGAGCCGCGCTCACCACGCCCAGCACCCGCTCCGGGGTGCCTTCGGGCCCCTTCATCACCCGGCAGCTCAGCCGCAGCCAGCACAGTTCACCGGTGGGCCGCCGGATGCGGAAATCCAGCTCACGCCGCCCGGGCGTCTGCGCGGACGGCTCGATGACCGACATCAGCGCGGGGACGTCCTCCGGGACGCTGTACGAGAGCAGCGTGTCGGTCTTGCCGTCGAAACCGCCCTCGGGGATGCCGACGAGTTCGAGCAGCGCCGGGTCGGTCTCGACCAGCCCGGTCCCGGGCGACAGGGCGAAGGACCCGACCCCCATGGCGCGCAGGGCCGAATCCAGCAGCGGCGAGGGCGCCGACCGGTCCGCCTCGCCCCGCAGCCGTTCGGCGACGGCCGCGGCGTACCGCTCCAGGAACTCCCGCTGCTCGGCCCCGAACCCCTCCCCGGCCTCTCCCACCACGACGAGACATCCCAGCCACCCGCCCGCGGCCCCGAGCGGCAACGCCCCGAGCGGGGCGGAGGCGGCTGCGCCTTCCTCGCGCCCGAGCACCACACCGGCGAGCCACACGGCCCGCCCCCGCACAAAGGCCTCCGCGACGGCCGGGCAGCCGCCTCCGGTGCCCGAGGCGGGGGAGCCGAGGGAGACGGCACGTGGCTCCGGCCCGGGGGAGGTGCTCGCCGCCACCCGTCCCGGCAGCCGGTACCGCTGCTCGGACTCGGCCCCCGCCGACTCCACCAGCCGCAGCTCCGCCCCGTTCTCACCGCGCACGTACACCGCCGCCAGCGCCACGCCCGCGAACGCCAGCAGCCGCGCCCGCGCGGCCGGCTCCGGAGCGGGGCGAGGCGGACCGGTGCCCCCGTTCCCCGGCACCCGAAGACCGGGGACCGCGGCCCGGGCATCGCCGTAATGGGGCATGTCCGCATCCACCTCCCGTCCATGCCGCAGCCACCGGCAGGTGGGAGTCCCCGGAACTCAGGCGACGACGACGCGGGCACGGGACCGGCGGCGCGGCGTCGCGCCTCCCATGGCGGATCCACGCCGCACATGAGCGGCAGGGCACCCACACACAGAATCGCACACCTGGATAACCGCGACATATGGGGCGAACGGACCGGCTCGGTCAACACCTCTCCCGGGTTCCGATCACACACCCGCCTCACCACAGCGG
Source organism: Streptomyces paradoxus (assembly GCF_014202475.1). Taxonomy (GTDB): domain Bacteria; phylum Actinomycetota; class Actinomycetes; order Streptomycetales; family Streptomycetaceae; genus Streptomyces; species Streptomyces paradoxus. Next base: position 30,409 of record NZ_JACHGV010000018.1, on the reverse strand, counting down.
GCCCGGTGACCGGACTCTCCGGTCACCGGACCCGCCCCGTCCGACGCGTCAGCCCACCCGGCAGGGCAAGGCGCTCGTGCTGTCGCCGCCCGGCCCGGAGACGACGTAGCCGAACGTCGTGCTCTTGCCCGGGGCCAGGGAGCCGTTCCAGCCGGCGTTGTGGACCATCACCGCCTGGCCGTTGTAGGTCGCGCTGCCGCTCCAGAGGCTCTCGACCTTCTGGCCCGCCGGGAGCCGCCAGTCGACCATCCAGCCGAGCATCGGGACCGTGCCGGTGTTGGTGACCGTCACCTCGGACTGGTAGCCGCCGTTCCAGGTGCCCGTGGTCTTGCGGGTGGCCGTGCAGGTGCCGGGCACCGGCTCGGTCGGGTTGCCCGGCTCCTTGATGCCGGTCACCTCGCCGTTGCCGCCGTCGAAGACGACGTCGGAGCAGGAGTAGAAGGTCTCCTGGCTGTCGGAGCGCTGCCAGACCATGTAGATGATGTGGCGGCCCGACTTGCCCTCGGGGAGCTTGCCGGTCCAGGAGTAGTTGGCCTCGACCGTGCCCGGGGAGCCGTTCAGCGGCGGGTGGTCGACGCTCAGGAACGGCCGGTCCTCGATGTCGTTCCAGGTGAGCGTCTTGGTCGGGTCGAAGCCGTCCTTGGTGATGTAGACGTGGAACCAACCCGGGTGCGCCGCCCAGGCGTTGTACGAGAAGTCGACCGTCGCGCCGGAGGTGAGATGGGTGAGCGGCCAGTCCTTGCTGGGCGTGTTGAACCCGGTGAAGTTGGTGTTGCCGCCGCTGCACAGCTCGCCGTCCGGCACGAAGCCCTTGGTGCGGCCGGCGCCGTCCGAGCGCAGTACGGAGAACCAGTTGTAGAACGGCGTGGTGCCGCTGACCTGCTGCGCACCCCGGCACGCGGGGTTCACCGGCTTGATCTCACCGGTGTCGGTCAGCCCGTCCTGCCAGCACAGGAACGTCCGGCTGCCGGGCTTCATGGGTGTGCCGTGCGCCTCCGCCTCACCCCCGGCCGTCATGACCAGGCCGACGGCCGGGACGGTGACGAGGAGGGAGAGCAGCACGAGGAAGAGGGCTCTGGTCCGGGCGGCGAGTGATGAGCGGGGCATCGTGGATCCTCCCGGCTTGCTTGTCAGGATCATGACAGCACCGTCCGTTCGTGGGGGTACGGACCTGCGGATGTACGTGCGCCGGTGAGCGGGATGGGAGCGACTCGGGGGCGGGTTCCGGTCCACCGACATGGGAGCGCTCCCACCCCGCCTGTTGCGGAAGTTAGCGCCCGGCGGCTCAGATGTAAACGGTTCTCGCGGTAGTGCGTCGGCGGAGGTCCCGTCCCTTGGCGGCGATGCGCGTTCCGTGCCCGTGCGGGCGCGGTCGTCGGCAGGTCTGAGCCAGGCTCGGCGGACGACTCCCGCGCCCGGTGCGGGGGCCCCGGTCTGCCGGCCGGCGCGACGGCCGGAACGGCGTGCGAACCCGTTCGGGTGACGAACGGTGCGCGCTTGCGTCGCGGTCCTCGCAGACTGCGGATAAGCGCCCGGCCCGGCCGGTGGAGAGCAGGAGGCGGTCATGACATGCATGCCGAATGAGGACGTCGAGTTCCACGACGCGATCAAGGAGGTCTTCCGCAGGTACCCGGAGGCGCAGGGCAAGTACGCGCTGTCCAGTCTTGCCCTGGAGAACCAGATGAAAATCGACTTCAGTGAGAAGGTCGGGGTCTCCCGGGTCGAAGGCGACAGAATCATCACCGAATTCCGCGACCGGAAGTCGGTGGTCAGGATGCAGCTCTGCCTGAAGTGGAACTTCGACTACACCGAATGCCTGCACTGGGAAGAGGCGCCGGAGTAAGCACGTGCGACGAGCCGTCAGTCCCTCTGTCCGGCCCACGAGGCCGCCGTGCAAAGGAAGTTGACTTTGCTTTCCCTTTGGGGTTGGCTGCGGATTCGACCATCATGATCCGGGGGGATCCTTTGAACCGCACCATCCGTGCAGCCGTCTGCTCCGTCGCAGTGACCGGTCTCGCGTTCGGCCTCAGTTCCTGCTCCGAGGCGGTCGACCAGGTCGACAAGGCCGTGGACGAGACGTACGAGGTCACTTACGAGGTCACGGGGAAGAACATCGACTCGATCGAATTCCACGGCGGCGGGGGCAAGGCCATGGAACCGAAGATCGAGTCGGTGTCGAAGCCCAAGCTGCCCTGGAAGAAGACCGTCACGCTGCGCGGCATCATGCCCGCGGCGGTCATGCCGGTCGCCGCGGACCCCGAGGGCTCCCAGGTCACCTGCAAGATCATCCACAAGGGCAAGGTGCTTGAGGAGCAGAGCACCGACGGCCTGGTGACCGCCGGCGGCTGCACCGCGGAGTCCCCGATCACGGGATGAACCGGGGGCCGGACCGGTGGAAGGCGCGGCCTGCGGGCCGCGCCTTCCACGTTCGTCGGCTGCACCGGCGACCTCGGTGCTCTTCCACCGCTTGAGCGAGTCCGGCCGTCACGGCCTCTCCTGAGGCACCCGCCCCAGCCGGCGGCCGCTTGTCATGATCACCGGTGCCGGCCGTCCAAGACCTCTTCCAGCCAACCGAGTTGACGCCGCACCTGCACCGCGTCACCCCCCTCGTGCCCGTTGAACGGATACGCGTGGATCTCCCTGCGCGGGTCCGCCCCCGTCAGCTCGGCGTACCGGTTGAAGGCGGCGTACGTCCCGCTCGGCGGGCACACCGTGTCCCGCAGTCCCACCCCGAAATGAGCCGGAGCCCGCGCGCGGCGGGCGAAGGAGACGCCCTCGACGTAGGACAGGGTGCGATAGGCCGCGTGCTCGGCGCCCCGGTGGACGGACAGGTACGCGGCGATCTCGCCGTAGGGGCCCGCGTCGGTGAGGTCGAGGGCGCGGCGGATGCCGCACAGGAGCGGGGCGGTGACCAGTACGGCCGCCAGGTCCGGGACGAGCCCCGCGACAGCCAGGGCCAGCCCTCCGCCCTGGCTGTTGCCGACCGCCACGGTCCGCGCCGGATCGACGCCGGGCAGCCCCCGCACCGCCGCGACCGCGCGCACCGCGTCCGTGATCAGACGCCGGTAGTGGTAGTCCGCGGCGCCGAGCAGCCCGCGCACCGCCGGCCCGGGCCCGCCCGGCGCGAGGGCGTGGGGATCGGGCGTGTCACCGCCGCACCCGTACTGATCGCCCTGGCCGCGGTTGTCCATGAGCAGGTGCGCGTGCCCGGCGTTCACCCAGGTGAGGCGTTCGTGGGGGAGCCCCCGGCCGCGCCCGTACCCGGCGAACTCGACGACGGCCGGGAGGAGTTCGCCGACCCCGGCAGGGCGGCTGAACCACGCCCGCACCGGGTCGCCCGCGAAACCCCGGAACGTCACGTCCCAGGTCCGCGTCAGCCGCAGCCCCGTCTCCACCGGCCGCACCGACAGCAGGGGGTCCGCCTGCCCGGCCTCCTTCAGCGTGCTCGTCCAGAACGCGTCGAAGTCGGCGGGCTCCTCGATGTCCGGGCGGTGGCGCTCCAGTTCTGGCAGGGGCAGGTCGAACGCGGGCACGGCGGCACCTCGCAGGAGTCGGTGGTCATCCGGAAACTTGCGACGGGAAAGGGCGGTCGGCCTCTGCGGTCTACCCAGCTTCGACGGCGTTCCAACGCGCCTCAGGTGCCCCGTCCGAGTCCCGCAGCACCCATTGACAGCGCTTTCTGCTGCCCATAGGTTGCCGCGAAGTTACCGGTAGAAGCTCGAAAGTTTCGGTTCCGCGTCCCATGCCCACGGGAGGCCCGAGCAATGAGCACGTCCACCACACCGGCCCCGCCGGGCACCCAGGACCCGCCTCCGGCCCGGGCCGCACCCCGCCGCGGCAGCCGGGCGCCCGCCCGGACCGGCTGGCGGCGGGCGCTGCGCCGTGACTGGCAGTTGTACTCGCTGGCGATCCTGCCGCTGTTGTTCTTCCTGGTCTTCCGCTATCTGCCGATGATCGGCAATGTGATCGCGTTCCGGCGTTTCGAGCCCGGAGGGTCGATCTTCGGCGAGGAGTGGGTGGGGCTGCGCTATGTGCAGATGTTCCTCAACGACCCCACGTTCTGGCAGGTGTTCCGCAACACCTTGTGGATCGGCGGGCTCACGCTGCTGTTCTGCTTCCCGGTCCCGATCGTGCTGGCGCTGCTGCTGAACGAGGTGCGCCGGCGCTCCCTGAAGCGGTTCGTGCAGTCGGTTTCGTACCTTCCGCACTTCCTGTCGATCGTCATCGTCGCGGGCATCACCCTGCAGATGCTCGCCGGCGACGGACCCGTCAACCACGTCCTCGGCTGGTTCGGCCACGATCCCGTCCGCTTCATCCAGGAACCCGAGTGGTTCCGCACGATCTACGTGGGCTCGGAGATCTGGCAGACCGCCGGCTGGGGCACGATCCTCTACCTCGCCGCGCTCACCACGATCGACGAGGACCTGTACGAGGCGGCGCGGATCGACGGCGCCAACCGCTGGCAGCAGATCTGGCACGTCACCCTGCCCGGCATCCGCCCCACCATGATCACGCTGCTGATCCTCAACGTCGGCACCTTCATGGCGGTCGGGTTCGAAAAGGTCCTGCTGCTGTACAACCCGCTGACGTATCCGACCGCCGACGTCATCTCGACGTACGTCTACCGGGCCGGTGTGGAGTCCAACAGTTTCAGCTACGCCGCCGCCATCGGACTGTTCGAGGCGGTCATCGGCCTGGTCCTCATCACCTCGGCCAACCAGCTCTCGCGTCGCACGGTGGGAACGAGCCTGTGGTGAAGCCGAGCCGCTCCTACCGGGTCTTCCAGGGCGTCAACGGGGTGATTCTCACCCTCGTGGTGCTGGTGACCCTGTATCCCTTCGCCAACATCCTCGCGCGCTCCTTCAGCGGGGAGCGGCAGATCCGGGCCGGTGAAGTGACCCTGCTGCCGAAGGGGTTCAACCTCACCACGTACAGGATCGTGTTCCGGGACTCGATGTTCTGGCGGAACTATGGCAACACCGTGCTGTACACGGTCGTGGCGACGGCCGTGGCCATGGTGCTGACGACGTGTTACGCCTACGTGCTGTCGAAGAAGCACCTCAAGGGCCGTGGCGTGCTGGTCGGCATCGCCGTGTTCACCATGTTCTTCACCGGCGGCCTCATCCCCAACTACATCCTGGTCACCAACCTCGGCCTGAAGAACAGCGTCTGGGCGATCGCCCTGCCGAACGCGATCAGCGTCTTCAACCTGCTGGTGATGAAGGCCTTCTTCGAGAGCCTGCCGACCGAACTGGAGGAGGCCGCGCAGATCGACGGCCTGAGCACGTACGGCGTCCTGCTCAGGATCGTCCTGCCGCTGTCCAAGGCGGTCGTGGCCACCATGGTGCTCTTCTACTCGGTGTCCTTCTGGAACTCCTGGTTCAGCGCGTTCCTCTACATGGACCGCACCGATCTGATGCCGGTCACCGTCTACCTCCGCAACCTCATCCAGGGCGCCACCGGCGGCGGCAACGCGGGCGCGGGCACCGAGCAGCTCAGCCAGGTCGCCGCGAACATCCAGTCCGTCACCATCGTGCTCACCGCCCTGCCGATCCTCTGCGTGTACCCGTTCGTCCAGCGCTACTTCGTCTCGGGCGTGATGCTCGGCGCGGTCAAGGGCTGACGCCGCCGCCTCCTCACCTCGCCCACGGGAACAAAGGAGTCTCCGTGCAGAACGCAGGACAGCTCTCGCGGCGCCAGATCCTCGCCGCCGCCGGGTTCATCGGCCTCGCCACCGTCACCGGCTGCGGCAGCGGCGAGGACGGAGGCGACTCCAAGGACCTCTCCAAGAAGCGACACGGCGCCATGAAGAACTACCGGGCGGGACAGCAGTTCAAGGCCGCCGAGCCGCTGTCCTTCTCGGTCCTGCACAACAACAACCCGGTCTACCCCATGAAGGACGGCTGGCTGTTCTGGAAGGAACTCACCAAGCGCACCGGGGTGACCCTCAAGCCGGTCGACGTCCCGCTCGCCGACTACGAGAAGAAACGCAGCGTCCTCATCGGGGCCGGGGACGCCCCGTTCCTCATCCCGAAGACGTACCACCCCTCGGAGGTCGCCTTCGTCTCCTCGGGCGCCGTCCTCCCGGTGAGCGACTACGTCAAGCTCATGCCCAACTTCCGCGACAAGGTGCGCAAGTGGAGGCTGGAGCCCGAGCTCGACTCCATCCGCCAGTCCGACGGCAAGTACTACCTGCTGCCCGGCCTGCACGAGAAGGTCAAGTCCGGCTACTCGCTGTCCTTCCGCACGGACGTCCTCGACAGGCACGGCCTCACCCCGCCCACCACCTGGGACGAGGTGTACGACGTCCTCAAGGCGCTGAAGGAGGAGTACCCGGGCAAGTACCCCTTCTCCGACCGCTGGAGCACCAACACCCCGTTCCCCTGCGGCGCCCTGTTCAGCTACCTCGGCCAGGCCTTCGGCGTCAGAGCCGGCTGGACGTACGACAACATCAGCTTCGACCACAAGGCCCAGAAGTACGTCTTCACCGGCGCGCAGGACGCCTACCGCCAGTTGGTCGAATACCTGCGGAGGCTCGTCGCCGAGAAGCTCATGGACCCCGAGAGCTTCAGCCAGACCGACGACCAGGCCGTGCAGAAGCTCCTGGCCGAGAAGTGCTTCGCGATGAGCGCCAACCCCCAGGAGCTGGTGCAGAACTACCGCTACAACCTGGAGAAGCAGGTCGAGGGCGCGAAGATGGAGATGGTCCCGGTGCCGCTCGGACCGGCCGGGCCCGTGGTGCTGGGCGGCAGCCGCCTGGAGAACGGCGTGATGATCTCCAGCAAGGCGCTGAAGAGCGACAGCTTCGTCGCCATGATGCAGTTCGTGGACTGGCTCTGGTACTCGGACGAGGGCCAGCGACTGGCCCGCTGGGGCGTCCAGGGCGTTACCTACACCCGCTCGGGACGCCAGTACAGGCCGAAGCCCGGCATCAGCCTCATGGGCTCCGACCCGGACGCCCCGAAGGACATGCAGAAGGACTACGGCTTCTACAACGGCGTCTTCGCCTACGGCGGCAGCTGGGAACTCGTCTCCTCCATGTTCGGCCCGGACGAGGAGAAGTTCCAGGCCGCCATGGCCCGGCGCGAGCAACTGCCCGTCGACCCCGCCCACCCGCTCCAGTCCTTCGAGCAGGAACAGGCCACCCTCTGGGACACCCCGCTCAAGGACACCGTCATCCAGAACACCCTGCGGTTCGTCCTCGGCAAGCGCCCGCTGTCCCAGTGGGACGCCTACCTCGCCGAGCTGAAGTCGAAGAACATGCAACAGCTCGTCGACCTGCACAACAAGGCGTACGAGCGGTTCAGGAAGGAGAACGGGTGATCAGCGTCCCCGACACGCCCTGCCGGGGGGCCGCCGCATGATCACCGTTCGCACCTCCGACTTCGGCACCGGAACCCTCTCCCGCGCCTGCGCCCTCATCCACACCCTGCTGACCGTCGAGGCGCTGCTCCTCCTCACCGCCTCCCCGGGCCTGGCCGCACTGCTGCTGCTCGGCCCCGACCCCGCGAACCTCCCCCTCGCGGCCCCGTGCCTGCTTCCCCTCGGGCCCGCCCTGTCCGCCGCGCTCTACGCCCTCCACCACCGCAGCCACGACCTCACCGGACTGCACCCGGCCCGCGCCTACCTGCGCGGCCTGCGGTTCAACGCCGTACCGGCACTGAAGCTCTGGACCCCCCTGCTGGCCTGGCTGACGATCATCGCCTTCACCCTCACGCACTTCTCCGCCACCGGCCTGCCCGGCTGGTGGGCCCTGCTGCTCGCGGCGATCGGCACCGGCTGTCTCCTCTGGGGCGCGCACGCCCTCGTCCTCACCTCGCTCTTCGCCTTCCGCGCCCGGGACACCGCCCGCCTCGCCGCCTACTTCCTGTTCCGGCACGGCCGCGTCACCCTCGCCGTCGTCTCCCTGCTGGTCCTGACGGCCGCGTCGGCAAGCCTGCTGACCGAGGCCGTGGCCGCCCTGCTGGCCGCCCCGCTGCTGCTGTCCCTGCTGCACGGCAGCCGCCCGGTGATCGCCGAGACGCGGAAGGACTTCACCGCATGACGCAGAAGATCCGCTACGGCGGCGACTACAACCCCGAGCAGTGGCCCGAGGAGGTCCGGGACGAGGACCACCGCCTGTTCACCCGGGCCGGCATCGACACCCTCACCGTCGGCGTCTTCACCTGGTCCCTCACCCAACCGGCCCCGGACACATACGACTTCACGGTCCTGGACAGCGTCCTGGACCGGGCCGCCGCAGAAGGACGCCGGGTCTGCCTGGCCACCGGCACCGCCGCCCTCCCGCCCTGGCTCGCGAAGCGGCACCCCGAGGTCAACCGCACCGACTTCGAGGGCCGCCGCCACCGCTACGGCCAGCGCCACAACTTCTGCCCCAGCTCACCGGCGTACCGCGCACACGCCACCGCGCTGGCCTCCCGTCTCGCCGAACGCTACGCGCACCACCCGGCCCTGCTCGCCTGGCACATCAACAACGAGTACGGCGGCTCCTGTTACTGCGACCTGTGCGCCGAGGCGTTCCGGGTGTGGCTCCGGGACCGGCACGGCACCCTCGACGCCCTCAACGACGCCTGGTGGACCACCTTCTGGTCGCACCGCTACACCGACTGGGACCAGATCGAGCCGCCGAACGCCCTCACCGAGCACTGGCGCGACCCCGACCACACCGCCTTCCAGGGCATCACGCTCGACTACCTCCGCTTCACCACCGACGCCCTCCTCGGCTGCTTCCTGGCCGAGAAGGAGGTGATCCGCGCCCACGACCCGGACACGCCCGTCACCACCAACTTCATGGGCACCTTTCGCCCCCTCGACTACCACCGCTGGGCGCCCCACCTCGACTTCGCCGCCTGGGACAACTACCCGCCCCTCGACGCGCCGCCGACCCGGCCCGCCCTCGCCCACGACCTGATGCGCGGCCTGAAGGACGGCGCCCCCTTCTGGCTGATGGAGCAGACCCCGTCCGTGACGGCCTGCCGTGACGTCAACCCGCTCCGGCGGCCCGGCGAGCTCCGCCTCGCCACCTTCCAGGCGATCGCCCACGGCGCGGACGCCGCCCTCTACTTCCAGATGCGCGCCTCCAGGGGCGCCTGCGAGAAGTACCACGGGGCCGTCATCGGTCACGCGGGCCGCGAGGACACCCGCGTCTTCCGCGAAGTCGCCGCCCTGGGACGGGAGCTGGAAGCCCTGGGCGACCGCACGCTCGGCGCCCGCACCCCCGCCCGCACCGCCCTCCTCTTCGACTGGGACAGCTGGTGGGCCCTGGAGATCTCCGACGGCCCGTCCCGGCTGGTGAAGTACCCGGACGTGGTCCACGCCTACTACCGGGCCGCCCGGGAGGCGGGCGCCGACGTGGACGTGATCCCGCAGACCGCCGGCCTCACGCCCTACGACGTGGTCCTCGCCCCCGCCCTCCACATGGTCAAGGGCGATCTCGCCGCCCGCCTCGAAGCCGTCGCCGCACGCGGCGGCACGGTCCTGGCCACCTTCCTCTCCGGCCGCGTCGACGAGCACGACCGCGCTTTCCCCACCGATGTCCCCGGGCCGCTCGCACCCCTCATGGGCATCCGCGTGGACGAATGGGACGCCCGGCCGCCGGAGTTCACCCAGACCGTCCCCGAGCTCGGTACCAAGGCCCGGCTCGTCTTCGAGGTCGTGCGGCCGCGCGGCGCCGAGCCCGTCGCCACGTACGGCACCGACTTCTACGCGGGCACCCCTGCCGTGACGCGCAACCCCTTCGGCGCACACGACGGCGAGGCCTGGTACGTCGCCACCGCCCTCGACCAGCCGGGCGTCGACGAGGTCGTCCGCCGGATCCTGACCCGCCACGACCTGCTCGGCCCCTACGCCGGCCACCCCGCGGTGGAGACCGCCACCCGCGTCGCCCCCGACGGCACCCGCCTGCTCTTCCTCCTCAACCACGCCTCCGAACCGGCCCGCCTCACCGCCCACGCCACCGCGACCGACCTGCTCACCGGCAAGCGGCTGGACCAGGGCGAACCTTTGGTCCTCGACCCCCTGGGCGTGGCGATCCTTCAGTAGATCCGCCGCCCCCGCCCGTCCGGCACCCCGGACTTGCGGAAGAAGTAGCTGTTGACCTGGTCGCGCCACTCGCGGGCGCCGCGGAGCTGCTCCTCGTAGCGCTCCGCCACCCGCGCATGGCGCGCCGGGTCCACCAGCCCGGCCAGGGACGCCCACACCGACCGGGCCTCCTCGACCTCCTCGACACCCTCGAAGTGCGCGTCGTAGATGTGCTGGATCACGGTCTTCCCGCTCTTCAGCACATGCCCGTACGGCACGTGGTGGAAGAACAGCAGCAGCTCGTCGGGGCAGGTGTCCGGCGACTCGTACAGCTCGGCCCACGGCTTGCCGTACTGCCCGGCGAAGCCCGTACCGCTCTTCACGCTGCGGTCGACGCCGAGCCCGTCCCGGTCGGCGAAGTGGTAGGTCCCCCACGGGCTGTACTCGTACCCGTCCACACTCGGCCCGTAGTGGTGCCCCGGCTGCACCATGAAGCCCACGCCCAGGGGAGCGGTGTACTTCTCGTACGTCCGCCAGGAGCCGTCGAGCACGGCGTGCAGCCCCTCGGCCACCTGCGGGGGCGCGTCCGGGAAGCTGAGCCCGATCCACTCGTCGAGCACCGCGCGCGGCTCGGCGTCCGGCCGCCAGGCCAGCCGCCCGAAGGTGTACAGGTTGGCCTGCGCCAGCGGATGCCCCGTCCAGAACGGGTCGTCACCGGCATTCGGCACGGCGACGAGCCCGCCCCGAGCCAACTCGCCGACCGACAGCCCGAGTTCGGGCGGGAACCGCAGGACCTCACTCCACATCGGCCCCAGCCAGCACACATGCCGCTGCTGCCCGGTGTACTCCTGGGTGGCCTGAAGCTCCACCGCCAGCCGGGTCCGGGGCATCGCACCGATCAGCGGCGAGACCGGCTCACGCACCTGGAAGTCCATCGGCCCGTGCTTCACCTGGAGCACGGCGTTGGCGGCGAACTCCCCGTCCAGCGGCACGAAATGGTCGTACGCGGCCCGCGCCCGGTCGGTGGTGCGGTCCCGCCAGTCCTGGCGGTGGTCGTAGACGAACGCCCGCCAGTGCACCGTGCCGCCGAACGGCTCCAGGGCCGCCGCCAGCAGGTTCGCGCCCTCGGCGTGACTGCGGCCGTACGCGAACGGCCCCGGCTGCCCCTCCGAGTCCGCTTTCACCACGTACCCGCCGAAGTCGGGTATCGCCTCGTAGACCCGCCGCGTCGCCCCGGCCCACCAGGCGCGCACCGCGCCGTCCAGCGGATCGGCGGTGGGCAGCCCGCCCAGCGTGACCGGTGCGGCGAAGGACACCGACAGGTGGGTGCGGATGCCGTAGGGCCGCAACGCCCCGGCGATGTCGGCCACTTCACCGATGCGGTCGGTCAGCAGGCGCGCCTCGGCCGCGTGCACATTGACGTTGTTCACGGAGACCGCGTTGATCCCGCACGCCGCCAGCAGCCTGCCGTACGCGCGCACCCGGTCGAGTTCGCCCCGTGCCCTCCCGTCCCGCCAGAACAGCGAGCCGCCCGCGTACCCGCGCTCCACCTGGCCCATGACCGGGTGCACGGCCACGTTGTCCCAGTGGTCGAGCATGCGCAGGGCGAGTGCGGGACGGTGCGTCTCCCTCGGGCGTTCGCCGGTGAAGGCCGCCTCCCCGAGCCGTACGACATGGAACAGCCCGTACAGCAGCCCGCGTCCGCCGGAGGCGGTGACGGTGGTCGTGCCACCCTCCCGCGCGCAGGTGAACCCCTCCTCGCCGAGGAGGTCCGGACCGTCGGCGCCGAGGCCGAGGACCAGGTCGTACGCGCCGTCCGGTACGGCGTCCCGCACGACCCGGCCCCCGAACCGCCGGCAGGCCTGAGCCACCTCCCCGTGCACCGTCTCCACCAGCGGACCCGATCCGCGGATCAGGGTCCGGCGGCCACCGACCGCCCGGAAGGCGCCGGGCGGCAGCCAGGCCGGGTCGACACCCTCGGGCAGGACGGGCACGGGAAGCGGCATCGGACCCCCAACTCGGCTGCTCAGGAAAGCAGTTCGACCTCCGCCAGGGTGGCCTCACCATCGAGGACCAGGCGGTACCTCTCGTACGTACCCGGCGATTTCACGGTGAACGCGCGGGTCTGCCGGTCCCAGGCGAAGGACTCCCCGGAGCGCCGGTCCAGCGTCTTCCAGGCCGTGCCGCCGGAGGATCCCTGGAGCGTCCAGCCGTCCGGTGCCTTCGCCCGGTCCGCCGACGACGTCAGCGTGTACTGGACCGCCTCGCCGCCCTCGCGGACCGGCAGGTCCACGGACGTCACCGCCGCGTCCGTCGCCGACGTGTCGTCGAACAGGGCACCGTCGCCCTCCAGCACGTCCGCGCGGGGCGTCGGCACTCCGTCGTCCCGGGTGATCGACACGGGCGCGGCATGCCCGCCCGTGCCCCAGGACGACGGCCGCGGGCCCATGTCGAACTCCAGGACACCGCCCTTGGCGACCAGCGCGTGCGGCAGCGAGGTTTTCGTCCAGGTCCGGCCGTTGACCTTCAGCCCCTGCACGTACACGTTCCTCGCGCTGTTGCGCGGCGATTTCACCACCAGCTCGCGCCCGTTCTCCAGATGCACGGTCGCCTTCGTGAACAGAGGTGAGCCGATGGCGTACTCGCCGCTGCCCATCACCAGCGGGTAGAAGCCGAGCGCGGAGAACAGGTACCAGGCCGACTGCTCGCCGTTGTCCTCGTCACCGTGGTAGCCCTGCCCGATCTCGCTGCCGGTGTACAGCCGGGACAGCACCTCGCGGACGTTCTTCTGCGTCTTCCAGGGCTGCCCGGCCGCGTCGTACATGTACAGGGCGTGGTGGGCCACCTGGTTCGAGTGGCCGTACATGCCCATCCGCACGTCCCGCGCCTCGGTCATCTCGTGGATGACACCGCCGTAGGAGCCGACGAACTCGGGGGAGGCCGTCTCCGGGGTGGAGAGGTACGCGTCGAGCTTGTCGCCGAGGGCCTTGCGGCCGCCGTACAGGTTGGCCAGGCCCCGGCTGTCCTGCGGGGCGGTGAAGGCGTAACCCCACCCGTTGGTCTCGGTGTAGTCGTGGCCCCACACCCGCGGGTCGTACTTCGAGGACTCGACCCGCCAGTCGCCCTTCGCGTCACGGCCCTGGAAGAACCCGGCCTTCTTGTCGAAGAGGTTCACGTAGTCGCGGGCCCGGTCCAGGAAGTACTCCGACTCCTCCTTGTAGCGGCGCTCACCGGTCTCCTCGTAGAGCTTGCGGCCCATGCGGGAGATGCCGTAGTCGTTGAGGTAGCCCTCCAGCGCCCAGGACAGGCCCTCGTGCGTCTCGGTGCTCGTGTAGCCGAGGAAGGGGGAGGTGGTCATCCCCTTGCGGCCGACGCCCGGGTTCGGCGGTACGACCGTCGCGTTCTTCACCGCCGCCTCGTACGCCGCCTTCGCGTCGAAGTCGACGCCCTTGACGTACGCGTCCGCGAACGCCACGTCCGAGGACGTGCCCGTCATGAGGTCCGCGTAGCCGGGGGAGGACCAGCGGGAGGTCCAGCCGCCGTCCTTGTACTGCTGCACGAACCCGTCGACCAGCTCACCCGCCCGCGACGGGGTCAGGAACGAGTACGCGGGCCAGGTCGTCCGGTAGGTGTCCCAGAAGCCGTTGTTGACGTACACCTTGCCCTCGACGATCTTCGCGCCGGTGTGCGTCGGGGTGTCCGGCTTCGGCATGGGGGAGAAGGGCGAGGCGTACCGGTGCTTCCCGTCGACCTTCTCGAACCCGGAGTTCGGGTACAGGTACAGCCGGTAGAGGCTGGAGTACAGCGTCGTCAGCTGGTCGGGGGTCGCGCCCTCGACCTCGACCTTGCCGAGCAGCCGGTCCCACTGCCGCTGGGCGCTCTTCTCGACCGCCTCGAAGGACCGGCCCGCCGGGATCTCCTGGCGCAGGTTGTCCTTGGCCTGGTCGACGCTGATGAGCGAGGTCGCCAGCCGCAGGGTGACGGTCCGGTCGTCGGCCTTGAAGCGCAGATAGCCCTTGACGCCGCTGGAGTCGCCCTCGGTCACCGGCTGGTCGAACTCGCCGTAGACGAACAGCCGGGTGGCGCCCGTCGACAGCCCGGACTTCACGTCCGAGTAGCCGGTGACGATCCCGTTCTCCTTGTCGAGGGACAGCCCCGCCTGATCGGTGACATTGTCGAAGAGAACGCTCGCGTCGTCGCCGGGGTAGGTGAAGCGCAGGGCCGCCGCGTGATCGGTCGGCGCCATCTCGGCCTTCAGCCCGTTCTCGAACCGCACCCCGTAGTAGTACGGCCGAGCCGTCTCGTTCTCGTGCCGGAAGGCCAGCTCCCGCGCTTCCCGCCCGTACTCCGGTGTCCCGCCGGCCACGGAGGGCATCACCTGGAAGGTCTGCCGGTCGCCCATCCAGGGACTGGGCTCATGACTCGCGCTGAACGCCTGGATCGTCGGCAGGTTGTCGGAGTTGTTGGCTCGCGCGTAGTCGTACAGCCAGCTCAGCGAACCCGCGTTGGTCACCGGCGTCCAGAAGTTGAAGCCGTGCGGCACCGCCGTCGCCGGGAAGTTGTTCCCCCGTGAGAAGCCGCCGCTGGAGTTCGTCCCGCGGGTCGTCACCGCGTAGTCCGACAGGTGCGCCTTCGGCCGCTCGGGGGCGACGGACTCGATGGTCACGTCGTCCAGCCAGCCCCGGAACTTCGCCGGGCCCTTCGGCGAGTCGTACGCCACCAGGATCCGGTCCACGGTCTTCCCGGCCGCGACCGACCCGATCCGCGAAGTCACGTTGTTCCACTGGTTGACGTAGAGGATCTTCGAGTCGCCCTGCCCCCGCGGGGTCAGCGGGAAGCCGTGCTGGTCCGTCGCGCGCAACTCGCTCAGATGGGTGCCGTCGGTGAAGGCGAGGTCGACGGAGACGTTCGTCGCGTCGTAGTCGAGGTCGCCGTCCGCCATCGACGGGAAGACACGGTAGGCCAGCCGCGTGTTCCGGCCGACGGCCACATCCACGTCGAAGACCTTGTTGTACGAGTACGCCCGACCGTCGGCGGTGTGCCGGCCGGCGTAGCGCAGGGCACGCTTTCCGGTGAACCCGGCGCCCGCCTTGGCGGTGGGGGAGCCGCTCGGGCCGCGGTCGACCAGGGAGAGCATGTCCTGCGGGACCGGCCCGTCGCTGCCGCCCGTGGACAGCTGGAGGTCGGCGAGCTGGAGGATACCGCCGCCGTTGTTGCCGGTGACGTCCAGCCGGAAGTGCCGGTACTCGCCGGGTTCGGCGAGGTCGTACGTCTTCGTCTGAAACCGCTCGGAGAAGGACTCGCCGGAGCGGGTGTCCAGGGTCTTCCAGTCCTTGCCGTCGGCGGAGCCCTTCAGGGTCCAGTCCTCCGGGTCGCGCTCGTCGTGGTCGTTGGCCGACGTCAGCGCGTAACGCACCAGTTTGACTGGTTTGTTCATATCGAACTCGACCCAGCCGGTGGGCTCGAAGACGAGCCACTTGGTACTCGGTTCGCCGTCGACGAGGTTCTCCTTCACCTCGCCGCCGCCCGAGTTCTCGGCACTGGCCCGGACATCGGTGACCTGGTCGGTCACATTGCCCGGTATGCCGCTGCTGTAGCCGCCGTCGACGCCCGAGGCGCGCTTGCGGCCGTCGGGGCCGGTGTCGACGGTGTTCGACCAGTCCGGAACAGGGTCGTCCGCCTCGAAAGAGGACGCGAACCCCCGATCGGGTTTCCCGGGGGCCTGCGGCAGTGCGACCGCAACGCCCTGCGACCCCAGGGCCAAAGCGAAGGCGGTCGCCGACACGACCGCCGAACCCCATCTGTGCCGAGCTTTCCGCTGCATCAACGGGTACCCTCCCTGCGCAGTGGACAACGTTGTCACTATCGATGCGCAAGGACCAGTAGTTGCCCAAGTGGCGGGGAGTGTCAAGGGTGTTGCCTGTGGCATTCGGGCGCGGTGACCGGGATATTTCCGGCGGAGCACCCACAGGTCACTCATACTTCCGCGAGGTCTCAACTCGGATAAGACCCACGGCCAACCCTGTGTTCGATGTTGATCCGCTGGCGGGAAGTGGACTATACCTGTCGCACGCTTCACCCGATCCGCACATCACCACCCGCACTTTCCTGCACGACCCAGCTTGACCCGATCGCGGTGCCGGGAAGGATCCGGTTCACCGCCTGAGTCCTGGAGAAGGCGAGGACTTGAGCATGGGATCCACTTCCGCCGAGAACCACGGCACCGAGGGTGTCGGCCGCCGTGATCTGATCAAAAGGTCAGCCGCGCTCGGGCTGATCTCCGTCCCCACCATGAGCTTCCTGTCCGCATGCGCCAGCAGCGGCGGCGACAGCGGGGACAAGGCCAAGGCCGGCAAGAAGACCGCGAAGAACCCGCTCGCCGTCAACGACACGGCCGGCATGGAATTCGTCCTGTTCGATGGCGGTTTCGGCAAGGAGTACGCCGAGGACGCCGTGAAGATCTACGAGAAGAACTTCCCCAAGGCCTCGGTGAAGTTCTCCGCAACCCAGAAGATCCAGTCCACCCTCCAGCCCCGCTTCAACCAGGGCACCCCGCCGGACCTCATCGACAACTCCGGCGCCGAGCAGATGGACATGGGCGTCCTGGTCGGCAAGAACCAGCTCACCGACCTCACCCCGCTGCTGGACGCGCCCTCCTACGACGACCCGAACAAGAAGGTCCGCGACACGCTGCGCCCCGGCATCGTGGAGATGGGCCAGTTCGACGGCGAGAAGGTCTGGATCCTGTACTACGCCTACACGGTGTACGGCGTCTGGTACTCGCAGAAGGCCCTGGACTCGCTCGACGAGCAGTACCCGGAGACCTGGGACCAGATGCTCGCGGTCTGCGCCAAGGCCAAGAAGAAGGGCATGGCGGGCTGGACGTACGCGGGCAAATACCCGTACTACCTCCCCTTCTCGCTCTACCCGATGATCGGCAAGGTCGGCGGCCGCGAGGTCCTCGACGCGATCGACAACCTGGAGCCGAACGCCTGGAAGCACCCGGCCGTCAAGGCCTGCTTCGAGGCGTACTACGAGCTCTACAAGAAGGGCTACGTCCTCAAGGGCACCCCGGGCCTGGACCACATCCAGTCGCAGACCGCCTGGGCCGAGGGCAAGGCGCTGTTCATCCCCAACGGTTCCTGGGTGGAGAACGAGTCGGCCAACGTCATCCCGGAGGACTTCGACCTGGCCGTCGCCGCGCCC
This sequence comes from Streptomyces paradoxus, assembly GCF_014202475.1. Lineage (GTDB taxonomy): Bacteria > Actinomycetota > Actinomycetes > Streptomycetales > Streptomycetaceae > Streptomyces > Streptomyces paradoxus. Next base: position 13,183 of record NZ_JACHGV010000018.1, on the reverse strand, counting down.
ACCGGCATCGACTCCTCCGACAAGATGCCCTTCGGGACCATCTGGGCCTCCGGCGGCGAACCCTTCATCGTCCCGGCCAAGGCCAAGAACGCCGCCGGCGGCATGGAGCAGCTGCGCATCATGCTCAGCGAGGCCTCCTCCAAGAACTTCACCGGCAAGGTGAAGTCGCTGACCGCATACAACGGCGGCACCGACGGCATCGCTCTCACCCCCGGTCTGAAATCCGGTGTCGCGGCACTGGACAAGGCCGGCGAGAACGTGGTGAATCCCCGTATGCAGGACTGGTACGTGCAGTTGCAGAAGGAGAAGATCGGCGTCTCCGGCCTGGGCGAGATGATGGCCGGCCGCCTGACCCCCGCCGAGGCCGTCAAGAAGATCCAGGGCTTCGCCGACGAGACCGCCAAGGACGACTCCATCAAGCACTACAAGCACCAGTAACGGCACCAGAAAACCCATATTCCGCACACGGCACCGGAGTGGCGATGCAGCACGGCAAGTACCGGTTCATCGTGGGCTTCCTCGCGTTGCCCCTGGGACTGTACGCGCTCTTCGTGGTCTGGCCGTTCATCCAGTCCATCTATTACTCGTTCACGGACTGGACCGGCCTGAGCCCCGAATTCAAGATGGTCGGTTTCGACAACTACAGCCGGATGCTCGACGACGACATCTTCTGGAAGTCGTTGCAGCACAGCCTGCTGTTCGCCCTCCTGCTGCCGGTGGTGACGATCGGCCTCGCGCTGTTCTTCGCCTTCATGATCAACGTGGGCGGCAGAAAGAGAAAGAACGGCCCGGTGATCACCGGTGTCCGCGGCTCCTCCTTCTACAAGATCGTCTACTTCTTCCCGCAGGTCCTCTCGATCGCCATCGTCGCGCTGTTGTTCGCGTTCGCGTACAACCCGGACAGCGGCGCGCTCAACTCGCTGCTGCGCGGCATCGGCCTGGACGACGTCCAGCCCCTCTGGCTAGGCGACCCAGATCTGGCCCTCTGGGCCGTGATGGCGGTCCTCGTCTGGTCCACGGTCGGCTTCTTCGTCGTCCTCTTCTCCGCCGGTATGGCCTCCATCCCGGCGGAGATGTACGAGGCGGCGCTCCTGGACGGCGCGAACCGCGTCACCACCTTCTTCCGGGTCACCCTGCCCCTCCTCTGGGACACGGTGCAGTCCGGCTGGGTCTACATGGGCATCCTCGCCCTGGGCGCCGAGTCGTTCGCGGTCGTGCAGATCATGACGACCGGGCCGGGCGGTCCCGACTACTCGACCACCGTCATGGTCCTGTACGTGTACCAGAAGGCGTTCCGTGACGGGCAGGCCGCCTACGCCACCACCATCGGTGTCGCCCTGCTCGTCGTCACGCTGGCCTTCGCCGCCGTGGTGATGCGGCTGGGCCGTCGCGAGCGGCTGGAGTACTGACCGATGAAGACGACCGAAACCCCCGCGCCGCTCCCGGCCGAGTCCGGAGCCCCGATCACCAAGACGGACGTCCGGCCGCCGCCACCCGTGAAGGAGAAGAAGGAGGGCACGGTCCTCAACGTCTTCTCCCACGGCGTCCTGGTCATCTGGGCGTTCATGGTGGTCATGCCGCTGCTGTGGGCGGTGATGACGTCCTTCAAGGACGACCGCTCCATCTTCAGCTCCCCCTGGTCGCTCCCGGACTCCCTGCACTTCGACAACTGGTCGCGGGCGTGGACCCAGGCCAACATGAGCGACTACTTCCTCAACACGGTCCTCGTGGTGGGCGGCTCGCTCATCGGCACCCTGGTCCTCGGCTCCATGGCGGCCTACGTCCTGGCCCGCTTCGACTTCCCGGGCAACCGTTTCATCTACTTCCTGTTCATCGGCGGCATGAGCTTCCCGATCATGCTCGCGCTGGTCCCGCTGTTCTACGTCGTGAACAACATGGGCCTGCTGAACACCATCCACGGCCTGATCCTGGTCTACATCGCCTACTCGCTGCCGTTCACGGTGTTCTTCCTCACGGCGTTCTTCCGCACGCTGCCGACGTCGATCGCCGAGGCGGCCTTCGTCGACGGGGCCTCCCACAGCCGCACGTTCTTCCAGATCATGCTGCCCATGGCCAAGCCGGGCCTGATCAGCGTCGGCATCTTCAACTTCCTGGGCCAGTGGAACCAGTACATGCTCCCGACGGTCCTGAACACCGACCCCGACAAGCGCGTCCTCACGCAGGGCCTGGTGCAGCTGGCGGTCAGCCAGGGGTACAAGGGCGACTGGTCGGGCCTGTTCGCGGGTCTGGTCATGGCGATGCTGCCGGTGCTCGCCGCGTACATCATCTTCCAGCGGCAGGTGGTGCAGGGGCTCACCGCTGGTGCGCTGAAGTAGGGGGCCGGGGGTTCGCAACCCGGCGCGACGAGGTGCCGCTGCGCTCACCAGCAGCCGCCGACCCCCGGCATCCCGGCGGCCTTCACCTTGATCCTCGCGGGCTCGGTCCTCGCGACTGCCGCCGGCCCGCGGCTCCGCTCACGGCCGGTACGGCCGACGAGCCGGGCGGACGGCCGCGTGGAGTCCCCCTGACGGGAGCTTCCCGAGGAACGTCCGGGCCCCACAGGGCAGGGTGGTGGCTAACGGCCACCCGGGGTGACCCGCGGGACAGTGCCACAGGAAGCAGACCGCCGGGGGCTTCGGTCCTCGGCAAGGGTGAAACGGTGGTGCAGCCGTAGGGGCCCCTGGTCAGCGAATATGCTGGTCAGGGGTCCATCTCGTCGAATCGGAGACTTCTCCGGACCCCGTCCGCACCGGTTCGGAAACGGGGGCCGTGTGGCTGCGTACGTAGCCATAGCCATAGCCATGAGCCGTGGCCCGGACTCAGCGCAGGAGCACGAGCAGCCGTCTGGCGGGCGCTGTGCGTGGCTCGCCGTCGCGGCGGGTGGGCTATGGCAGGCGGGTGCGCCACGAGCGCGCACGCCTGCCATGCGTCAGCTGACGGTGTCCGTGGGCCATTCGCCGGCCGTCACCTCGCGCGCCAGACAGGTTCACGCCCCTCGGCGAACGCGCGCGGGCCCTCGCGGGCATCCACACTGTGCCTGCGTCGCTGCTCCCAGGCGTACGGTGTGACGAAGGCTTCGGGGAGTGGAAGGTCCAGGGAGCGCATCACGGCTTCCTTGATGGCGCGCACGGCCAGAGGAGCGCTGCGCAGCACGGCATCGGTCCATGCGGTCACGGTCGCGTCGAGGTCCTTCTCCGGCACAACCTCGTTCACCAGGCCGTGGCGCAGCGCGTCGTCCGCACTCATCCGGCGACCGGTCAGCAGATAGCCCATCGCGATCTTGAGGGGGATCTGCCGTGCCAGCCGGAAGGCACCTCCGGCGCCGGGTACCAGGCCGAGGGTCGCCTCGGGCAAGGCGAAGACCGAGTGATCGGAGGCGATGATGAGGTCGCAGGCCAGGGCGAGTTCGAAGCCTCCGCCGAGTGCATAGCCGTTCACGCGAGCGATGACCGGTTTGGTCAGGGTGAACCGCTCGGTCAGGCGGGGCCATCCCGGCTGGCCGCGGCTGCCGAACGTCGACGCGGGCACTCCCCGCCGGTCGAGCTCGGCCCGCTCACGCAGGTCCTGTCCGACCGAGAACGACCCGCTGCCCGCACCGGTCAGCACGGCGACCCGTACCTCGTCATCGGTCTCCACGTCGTCCCAGACCTTGGCCAGCTCCTCGTGGGTCCGCAGATTCATCGCATTGTGCACGGCCGGCCGATTGAGCGTCACATGGGCGACGTGCCCCTTCTTCTCATACAGAACCTCCGGCTCTTCTGTGCGAGTCACCGAGCTGACATCCCCTTTGCGGGCGGAGTTCGAATGAAGCGGCGGAGAGCCGGTCGATGCGGGCGTGACTTTGCGCATGACCGGTAAAACGCCGGTGGCGGAAAAGGAGAACAGAGCAGTCCGCATAGACGCAGGACGGCGTTGGGAAGGGCGCTGGAATTCTCAGCACCGGCCATTGTTCCCTCACTGCCGCGCACATGGCAAGAACGAGCGTGTTCAACTGCCGCGTTGCCACACTTGAACCCCGTCGGCCTACTGAAGACGCCGCCTCCACGGGCGCGTTCGCGCAAAGGTGTCGACTGTTCAAGCGCTTCCCGACACTATTGATCATCCAGGAAGCCCGCGTCATAGTGCTGTTCGTAGCGCTCGGGTGGGCTACGGGACGAGGCGTGTCGGCACGTCCGGCTTCCGTGCTTCCTTTGTGGTCTCCGCGGTCAAGCGTTCCGCCAGTGGTGAGTTGGCATTCGCACTGCCCGGGACGCACCCATCCCGTGCAATCCCGAAGAGAGGTGAGGCAGATGTCGGACGAGCCGGTATTTCTGCGTTCGAAGGCGATAGTTGAGCCGCTGGTCGACAGGTTCTTCGTCTGGCCGCACACATTGGCACCAGTACAGGCGGCGATGAATCTCGCGTTCCTGCAGGTGCCGTTGCTCGAGTCGTACTTGCAGTCACCGAAGGTCCATGTGGCTGCGAGCAACAACCCGGAGCTGCGCGGCGGCTATTTCATCAACATCCCCGAAGAACGCGCCGACGAGGTACGCGACCTGCTGGCGACGATCAAGCGGGACCGGGCGGACATGCTGGCGTTCGCCGAGGCGATCTCCCAGGGGCAGGAGATTCTGCGGGCGAATGCGACCGGTTTCGATCTGACGCCGCTGTACCAGAAGTTGCCTTCGGAGCTCAACGGCCTGGTGGAGCTGGCGTACGACATGGACAACCAGGCGCAGATGCGCTTCATGGAGCCGGTCGTCTACAAGACCGGCCTGTACAGCGAGGCGCGCCAGTCGGTGCAGCTGTCCCTCGAGCCTGGATACGAGCGTCCCTTCATTCTGAGCACGCCGCGGCTGCCGTCGCCGGACGTGCTCGAACTGCCGCTGCCGTTCCGGCACCAGGGCCTCGAGGAGCTGTTCAAGGCCCGCGTGCATCCGACGAGCCTGGCGAAGCTGCGGGAGGCGCTGGAGCTCGACGACGCGCAGGCGAAGCAGCTGTCGGGCCTGTTGTCCGACCGGCCGAGCCTGTCGCCGGACCGGCACATCGAGTCGGGCGGCCGCATCCGGTACTTCGGGCACGCGTGCCTGGTGCTGCAGACGCCCGAGGCGGCCATCGTGACCGACCCGTTCATCAGCGCGGACAGCACGGCCGGCGACCGGTACACCCTGGACGACCTGCCGGACTTCATCGACCTCGTGCTGATCACGCACGGGCACCAGGACCACGTCGTCCTGGAGACGCTGCTCCAGCTGCGCGGGCGCGTGGGCGCGATCGTCGTGCCGCGCTCCTCCCGCGGCAACCTGTCCGACCCGTCCATGGCGCTCATGCTCAAGCACCAGGGCTTCCCGGTCATCGAGGTCGACGACTTCGACGAAGTGGAGTTCCCCGGCGGCAAGGTCACCGCCACCCCGTTCCTGGGCGAGCACTGCGATCTCGACATCCGCGCCAAGTCCACGTACTGGGCGGAGCTCGCGGGCAAGAAGGTCTACATCGGCGCCGACTCCTCCGGAATCGACCCGACGCTGTACCGCTACGTCAAGGAGCACCTGGGCACGGCAGACATCGCGTTCCTCGGCATGGAGTGCGACGGCGCGCCGCTGACGTGGCTGTACCAGGCACTCCTGACCATCCCGGTCTCCAAGAAGATGAGCCACTCCCGGAAGCTGTCGGGGTCGAACGCGGAGCAGGCCGCGGCCATCATGACGGAGCTCGGTGCCCGTGAGGCGTACGTGTACGCCATGGGCGAGGAGCCGTGGCTCGGTCACGTCATGGCGACCACCTACACCGAGGACACGTACCAGATCAAGCAGATCGAAGAGTTCATGACCTGGTGCAAGGAGCGCGACATCAAGTCCGGACACCTCTACGGCCAGCAGGAATGGCGCTGGTAGTCGGGCACGAGTCCACCCGTCCCTACGACTGAGGCGGGCGACCCGGTGCGGTCGCCCGCCTTCTGGGAGGCACTCACGTGGCCGCGACCCGGCTGAAGAAGGAGGAGCTGCACACCAGCGTCTCCGATCCGGTGCTCGACACCATGAACTTCCTCAACGAGATCACCCACCGCTACCCCGAGGCGATCTCGTTCGCGCCGGGCCGCCCGTACGACGGCTTCTTCGACGTCGAGCAGATCTTCACGCACATCCGCCGGTACCTGCGGCACCTGGAGGACCAGGGCGCCTCGCCCGCCGAGATCCGGGAGGCACTGTTCCAGTACGGCCCGACCAGTGGCCGCATCCGCGAACTCATCGCCGACTCGCTGCGCAAGGACGAGAACATCGACGTGCCGCCCGAGGCCATCGTGGTCACGGTGGGCTGCCAGGAGGCGATGTTCCTCGCCCTGCGCGCCCTCGTCCCGACACCCGAGGACGTGCTCCTGATCTCCACCCCCTGCTACCCCGGGATCACCGGCGCCGCCCGCATGCTGGGCTTCGAGCCGACCCCCGTCCCGGAGGGCGCCGACGGATTCCACTGCGCGGCACTGGAGACGGCGCTGAAGGCGGTGCGCGCCCGCGGCCGCCGCCCCCGCGCCTTCTACGTGGTGCCCGACCACGCCAACCCCTCGGGTAACACCATGTCGCTCCAGGAACGGCACTCGCTGCTCGACCTGGCCGCCCGGGAGGACATCCTCCTCTTGGAGGACAGTCCCTACCGGCTCGTCAGCCCCGGACAGCAGCTGCCGACCCTCAAGTCTCTCGACCGGGAACGGCGCGTCGTCCATCTCGGCTCCTATTCCAAGACTCTGTTCCCAGGCGCCCGGGTGGGGTTCGCCGTCGCCGACCAGCCCGTCGTCGACCGAGAGGGCAACGCCGGCCTGCTGGCCGACGAGCTCGCCAAGCTGAAGAGCATGGTCACGGTGAACACCTCACCGCTGGCCCAGGCCGCCGTGGGGGGCATGCTGCTCGCGGCCGACGGACGGACCTCGGACCTCAATGCCGAGACCTCCGCCCACTACGGCGCGGCCATGAAGGCCGTACTCAAGAGACTCGACGCGCACTTCCCCGAGCGGGACCGGGCGGCACTTGGCGTGCGCTGGAACGAGCCCGGCGGCGGATTCTTCCTTGGTATCGACGTTCCCTTCCCCGCCGACGACGCCGCACTGGTGCGCTCTGCGGAGGAACACGGCGTCATCTGGACGCCCATGTCGTACTTCCATCCCCAGGGGGGCGGAGACCGCAGTCTCCGGCTCTCCGTCAGCTATCTGACCCACGAGGACATCGTCGAGGGCGTCGGCCGGCTCGCGCGCTTCATCAGAGCCGAGGCCCAGGGCCGCGGGTGACCCGTACGTGTCCACCGCCTATCGGAAAGTGACCAGCTTGATGGCAGCAAAGTTTCGCGACCGCAGCAAGCCCCGTATGTGGGGGTGGAAGTACCGATGACCATAGCCCTGACCGCTCCCGGCACCGGCGTCCTGGACGCCGTGGACCCGGGTCGCGGCAAGTCTCCCGGCGCCGCCCGGATCGCTGGCGTCGCCACCGCCACCACCGAGCACTCCTACACCCAGCGCGAGGTGCTCGACCTCTTCGCCATCACGGACCCCAAGGTCCGCTCGGTGTTCCTCAACAGCGCGATCGAACGGCGCTTCCTCACCCTCCCGCCACGGGCTGCCGACGGCGCCCTGTGCAGCGAGGCCCAGGGCGAGCTCCTCGCCAAGCACAAGCGCCTCGCCCTCGACATGGGAGGCCGCGCCGTGCGTGCCGCCCTGGACAACGTCGGTCTCGACGTCACCGACGTCGACTACGTGTGCTGCACCACCACCACCGGCTTCCTCACTCCCGGCCTGAGCGCCCACCTCATCCGCGACCTGGGCATCCCGACGAAGACCAGTCGCGTCGACGTCGTCGGCATGGGCTGCAACGCCGGAGTCAACGCCCTCAACGCCACGGCAAGTTGGGCCATTGCCAACCCCGGCAAGGTCGCCGTCATGCTGTGCACGGAAGCCTGCTCGGCCGCCTACGTCATCGACGACACCCTGCGCACCGCCGTCGTGAACAGCCTCTTCGGTGATGGCGCCGCCGCGATCGTCCTGATGGCCGACGCCCCCGAAACCGCCTACGCCCCGGCCGATGTGCCCGCCGCACCCGGCGGACCCCGGATCCTGGGCTTCTCCAGCCACCTGATCACCGACGCCATCGGAGCGATGCGCTACGACTGGGACGACGAGCAGGGGAAGTTCAGCTTCTATCTGGACCCGCAGGTCCCCTACGTGGTCGGCGCCAACGCCGAACAGGTCGTCGACCGCCTGCTCAACGGCGCCGGACTGCGCCGCAGCGAGATCAGTCACTGGCTCGTGCACTCCGGCGGAAAGAAGGTCATCGACGCGGTCCGCGTCAACCTCGGCCTTACCCGCCACGACGTGCGCCATACCACCGGGGTGCTACGTGACTACGGAAACCTGTCGAGCGGATCGTTCCTGTTCTCCTACGAACGGCTGCTCCGGGAAGGGGTCGTCCAGGCCGGCGACTACGGCGTCCTGATGGCCATGGGCCCTGGCTCGACCATCGAGACAGCGCTGGTGCAATGGTGAACAACGAGCAGATGAACGGTGTCATGAACGCTATCTCCGAGATCGACGCGCAGCTCGAGGCCGACGACCTGGTCCTGCGGATCGATGGAACCAAACCCCTGTCGGCCGACGCCATCGCGGCCGTCACCGCCGTCTGCAACAGCGCCGAGGACGGCGCCGGACGGGACCGCGTGATTGTCCAGGTCTCCGGCACCCCGGCCGCACCGTGGGCCGAGGAGCTGACGGTGTCACTCGTCAGCAAGTGGGAGCGTGCGCTGCGGCGTCTCGAGCGACTGCCCGTACCCACCCTCGCCGTTGCCGACGGCGGCTGCGGCGGCCTCGCTCTGGACGCGCTCCTGGCGACCGACTACCGCATCGCCACCGGTTCCGTCCGCCTCACGGTGTCCGCCGCCGAAGGCACCCTGTGGCCCGGCATGGCGCTGTACCGGCTTGCCAACCAATCGGCCGGCACCGCCGCGATCCGCCGGGCCGTGCTCTTCGGCATCCCCATCGCCGCCGCCGAAGCGCTGGGCCTGCACCTGATCGACGAAGTGAGCGACGACGTCGCGGGCAGCCTGGCCCGGATCACCGAGCGCACCGGCGCCCTCTCGGGCAGCGATCTGGCGATCCGCCGTCAGATGATGTTCGACGCCACCAGCACCGGATTCGAGGAGGCCCTCGGCACCCACCTGGCGGCCTGCGACCTCACCCTGCGCCGGGCGGCCACCGAGGCGGCGGCGTGACGCCCGGCCATGACCTGCGCGCCGTACGGGCCGGCCTTGACCAGGCCCGTACGGTGATCGCCCGGGCGGCGCAGCACACCGACGAGGTGCTGCACGCCCTGCCCGTTCCGGAACACCGGTCACTGGAGCAGCGCAACACCGCCTGCGCAGCGATCGACGCCACCCGCACGTTGCGCACCGCGTTCCTGGCGGCCCACGTGGACGCCGTCTACGACGAACTCACCGTCGGCCGCACCCGCCACCTGCGGGTGACCGAACTCGCCCGCGCAGCGGCCACGTCCTTCCCCGGCCTCGTACCCACCGACGAGCAGCTCGCCGACGAGCGTGCCCGGCCGCAGGCGCACAAGGAAGGCCGCGAGGTCGACCAGGGCATCTTCCTGCAGCACGTCCTGCTTTCGCCGCAGGCGGGCCCGCACCTGCTCGACGCGATGCTCCGTCCGACCCCCGGCGCCCTCGGCCTGCTCCCCGAGTTCAGCCGCACCGGCAAGATCGAACTCCCCTCCGTACGCCTGGAACGTACGGGGGCCGTGGCCCGCCTCACCCTGTGCCGCGAAGACGCGCTGAACGCGGAGGACAACCAGCAGGTCGACGACATGGAGACCGCGGTCGACCTGGCCCTCCTCGATCCGGCCGTGGAAGTCGGCCTGGTCCGCGGCGGCGAGATGACCCACCCCCGCTACCGCGGCCGACGCGTGTTCAGCGCGGGCATCAACCTGAAGACACTGCACGGCGGCGGCATCTCCCTGACCGACTTCCTGCTGCGCCGCGAACTCGGCTACATCCACAAACTGGTGCGCGGCGTCCTGACCGACGACGACACGGCCTGGCGTTCCCGCACTGTCGAGAAGCCGTGGATCGCCGTGGTCGACACTTTCGCGATCGGCGGCGGCTGTCAGCTGCTGCTCGCCTTCGACCATGTGATCGCTGCCGCGGACGCCTACGTCTCGCTGCCCGCCGCGCAGGAAGGAATCATCCCCGGAGCCTCCAACTACCGGCTGACCCGCGCTGCCGGGCCCCGCCTGGCCCGGCAGATCATCCTGGAGGGCCGGCGCATCTTCGCGAGTGAACCCGACGCCCGGCTGCTGATCGACGAGGTCCACGACCACGGCGACCTGGACGCCGCCGTGGAAGGAGCCGTCGAACGTTTCCAGGGATCGGCCGTGCTCGCCAACCGGCGGATGCTCAACCTGGCCGAAGAGTCACCCGACGCCTTCCGCCAGTACATGGCCGAGTTCGCGCTCCAGCAGTCGCTGCGCCTGTACAGCTCCGACGTGCTCGACAAGGTCGGGCGCTTCTCCGAGGCCGCGACCGAGCGGCGCACGCCCGTTCACCCGCCTGCCACGGAACAGGAAAGGTAACCGTGCCCAAACTACGTGCCCGGGTCGGCCAGTTCGCGAGCCGACACATCTGGAGATCGATCGCCTGGCTGGAGCGGCGCATGGCAGCCACGTCCCCCCTCGGGGACAAGCCGTTCTTCCCCGACGACACGTTCACATGGTCCGCGATCCTCGAGGAGAACTGGCGCGACATCCGCCGGGAACTGGACCAGCTGCTCGCGCATCGCGACGCCTTGCCCAACTTTCAGGACATCTCGGAGGATCAGCGCTTCCTGACCCAGGACGACCAGTGGAAGACGTACTTCTTCGCCGGGTACGGCGTGGACTTCGAGACCAACCGGGAGCGGTGCCCCCGGACGATCGCGCTCCTTGAACAGGTCGACGGCCTGTCCACCGCCTTCTTCTCGATTCTCGGCCCGGGCAAGCGCCTGCCCGAGCACCGTGGACCCTACAAGGGGGTGCTCCGCTACCACCTGGGCCTGAAGATCCCCTCGCCCCAGGACGCCTGCGGCATCCGCGTGGGCGGCGAGACGGCCCACTGGCGAGAAGGCAAGAGCATGGTGTTCGACGACACCTTCCCGCACGAGGCCTGGAACGACACCGACGAGGACCGCGTGGTCCTGTTCATGGACATCGTCCGTCCACTGAAATTCCCCTACTCGGTGCTCAACCGCCTGGCGCTGAAGTACATCGCGAGTACGCCGTTCGTCCAAGGCGCCAAGGACAAGCACGCCGCCTGGGAAAAGCAGTTCGAGAACATGGGCCGGAACGGCACCACATGATCACCGGTCTCGGTCCCTGCGAACATCGCACCGAAGACTGACGAGCGACCGCCCCGGCTCCCTCGGGAGCCGGGGCGGTCGCTCGTCCGCAGACGGCCGAACCGTCAGCCGACGGCGCTCACGCCGCGATCAGCTTGACGGGCAGCTGCTCCGGCCCGTTGACCACGATCGAATCGAGCAGTTTCGGCTCACCGTCGAGCTCCACGCGGATCGAGCGGGACAGCAACTCCTGATACACCAGCCGCAGTTCGACTCTGGCCAGCATGCTGCCGATGCAGAAGTGCTCACCGAAGCCCAGCGCCAGGTGCCGGTTGGGCTTCCGGGTGATGTCGAACCGGTCCGGATCGTCGAAGATCCGCTCGTCGCGGTTGGCCGAGGGAAGCCAGAACGTGACCCGGTCGCCGGCCGCCACACGTCGCCCGTGGATCTCCACCGGCCGCACCGCCGTACGCATGATGTGCGTGGCGGTGGACGTCCAGCGGAGGATCTCCTCGACGGCCGGGTGCAGAAGCGACGGGTCGTCCGAGAGACGCTGCCACTGCTCAGGGTGCTCTAGGAGCGCCAGCATGCCCCCGGCGGCAGCGATGCGTGTGTTCTCGGTGCCCCCGACGAGCAGGTTGTTGCAGTTGAGGATCACGTCCTCGGCGCCGAGCGGTTCCCCGTCGATGCTCGCCGTGGCCAGTACGCTCACCAGGTCGTCGGCGGGATCGTCCGCCTTCGCGTCCTGCAGCTCCTCGAAGTACCCAAGGATCTCCAGGTGCGCGAACCTGCGGGCGACCGGGTCCCCGGCGCCGAAGGCCTGACTCGTCAGGGTGTAGAGGCGCTCCCAGTCGGAGTCCGGGACACCCATCATCTTGCAGATCACATACAGCGGCACACGCGCGGCGATGTCCGTCACGAAGTCGCAGCTCTCCCGCTCCACGGCGGCATCGACCACGGTTCGGGCCACGTCCCGCATCTCCGCCTCGAGCTCGCGCACCGACCGTACGGCGAACCACGAGTCGACCAGACCGCGCAGCTTGCCGTGCCGGGGCGGGTCCGTGAGGGCAAGGGTGCGCCCGCCCCCGGGGTCGGCGCCGTGGTCGGTGGGGCGCAGGAGAATTCCCTGGGCCGAGCTGAAGGTCTCGGAGTCCCGGTAGGCCGTGCGTATGTCCTCGTACCGGGTCAGTGCCCAGAAGCCCGGGAGTTCCGTGGGCGGATGCCAGTACATGGGATCGTTGTCGCGGAGCCATCGCCACTGCACGAACGGGTCGCCGTCCGAATAGAGCGTGGGATCCACCAGGTTGATCTCCGGCTGCTCGGCCGGCTCACTGCGCATGCGGGTGTGCCTCACAGGTTCTCTTGGTAGCCGGGATGGAAGTGTGTTCCAATCCAGGAATAGGGAATGCGCCGGGTGAGCGACCGGTATGCGACGGATCAGCATCGTCGAAAGACGGCCGCCTTGGCTCGGTCCCTGGATTTTCGACAGGGGATCGAGTGACATACTTTCAGGCGGATGTCACGCTGTCACGAGCTTTCGCAAGCGTCAAGGTTGCGCCATCCAGTGGATGTTCAACTGCTGCACGGACACAGTTGAACTGCTTGCACCAGCGATAGAGCCGCAGGTCGCGGGATGTGCAGGCAGTGCGCGTTCCAGACATTGAGCAACCACACGACCCTGGGCCATAGTGGATCACCACCGCAGAGTCGTGATGTCCCGTGAGGTGGCGTGGCGGCAGGTGGATTCCGGCACGCCATTCAGTGAGGGTTTTCAGAGTGGCCCCCGGACGGGTGACGGCGGGACCGTAAGCAACGGACAGGGTCCCCGTGCCGTTGAGAGAGGTGTCTAGGTCTCAA
>NZ_JACHGV010000017.1 GCF_014202475.1 Streptomyces paradoxus | reverse complement strand
GGATCGGTCCTGACCGTCGACGGCGGGTACACCGCTGGCTGAACACCCTGCTGGGCATCACCATCAGCAAGGAGCTGAACGACCTGTTCTCCGTCTCGCCCACTGCCTCGGGCGACCGCTGACCGCAGCATGACCGATCGACCACGAGTCGAACGGATGCCCCGATCGTCGCACCGCGACCCGGACCGCATCGCCGATGACTGCCGACGAGCCGAGGCCGCGGGCTGGGCCGGCGTCGACCTCCTCGCGCACCGCGCCACCGATGCCGACCCTCTCGACCTGGTCCGCGCCGCCACCACCGGCCGTGCGGTCGTCGCCGACTCGATCACCAACACCGACCAGATACAAGCACTCGCATCAGCCGGAGCCGACGCCTTCACCATCGGATCCGCCGCCTTCGACGGCTCTATGCAGCCCCACGCCGGCACCCTCCGGTCCCAACTGGCCCCAGTGGTGGGTCTGTAGCGTGAGCCGCCCCCGGAAACCCAGATGCGAGGCGGCGCGGAGCTTCCCCGTGCGTGGGGACGCGGTCACCGTTTCGCCGTCCCGGAAGAAGTGGCATCCGCCAGTGCACAAAGACCGGGCAAGGTCACAGGCGAGGTGAGGTCGAGTCACGCGGCCATCCGCTGGACCTCTTGACTCCCCCCTGAGCCGCTGCCATTCTCTGTGCCAGATAATAGCACGACATGCCACATTGTGGCACAAGGGAGTATTTGAGAGCGGGGATCGATTCCCGAGCCCGGGACGAACACGAGCCTTGGGGCCCCAGGGTGCGCCCTCCCCGAGCCGCCACAAAGCATCCTCACGCTCGGGGCCCAGCTTGCGGCCCGGCGTTACGAAAGGAAAGTCCTGTGTCAGCTGCGAGGAAGCGCGTCGCGGTGGTCGGCGTGGGAACGATGGGCAGCCAGGCCGCCTGGCGGCTGGCCACCCGGGGTGCCGAGGTCGTCGGCTACGACCGGTTCGCGCCCGGTCACGACCGCAGTGCCGCAGGCGGTGAGACCCGGGTCTTCCGCAGTGTGCAAACCCACGACGGCCGCTATGTCCCGCTCGTCCGGCACGCCGACGCCCTCTGGAAACGGTTGCAGGCGGAGACCGGGCGCGAACTGCGCCGTCTGACCGGAGCCCTCGTCATGGGGCCGGCCGACGACCCCGAGATGCGTACCGTCATGGACGGCATCGCCGAGCACGGCCTCGACCACGAGGTGATCGACACCGAGGCGATGACGAAGCGTTTCCCGCAGTTCCGTGTCGACGACGGCGACCTGGTGGTCCTCGACTCCCACGCGGGCTTCGTCCGCCCCGAGCTGACGGTCCAGACCGCGGCCCGGCGCGCCGAGGAGCTGGGGGCCCGGATCCGCCGCTACACCCCGGTGCGGGAAGTCACTCCCGTCGCCGGGGGAGGAGTGGAGATCCGCACCGACACCGACACCGAGCGCTTCGACGCCGCGGTCGTCACCCCGGGCCCGTGGGTGGGCGACCTGCTGCCCGACCTGCCGTGGGAAGTGAACGTCCACCGCGCGATCAGCGCCTGGTTCCTGCCCCACGAGGACCACCCGGCGGACGCCGAGCGTCCCGCCTTCATCCGCTGCGGCGACACCCCCTTCTACGGCATCCCGTCCCCGGACGGCCTGGCCGTCAAGCTGGGTCTGCCCCAGCCGCACCACAAGCTCGTGGGCGATCCCAACCGGCTGAACCGGACCGTCGCACCGGAAGAACTGGAGACCTTCACCACGGCGGTGCGACGCCACCTGCCCGGCCTGAACCCCGACCCGGTGCGCCTGTCCGTCTTCATGGAGGGCTACACCGACAGCACCCGCCCGCTGGTCGGCCCCCTGCCGGGCTGCGACGACATCGTCCTGCTGGCCGGCTTCTCCGGCCAGGGCTTCAAGATCTCGCCCGCCATGGGCGACATCGCCGCGGACCTCGCCCTGGAGGGCCGCACCTCCCAGCCGATCGACTTCATCACCACAAAGGGCCGCACCGCGGCCTGAGCCCGAACGAGGAGAGCCATGACCCTGACCATCGGCGCGCTGCGGGCCGAGCCCGGCCGGAAGACCCGCGGGAGCCTGTCCGCCGACCTCGGCTCCACGACGGTGGAGGTGCCCCTGATCCTCGTCAACGGCTCCCGCCCCGGCCCCAGGGTCGTGATCACCGGGGGCGTCCACGGCGGCGAGTTCATCGGCGTCGACGCCGCCACCCGCCTGGCCGGGCTGCTGGAACCGGAAGAGGTCGCCGGCCAGCTGGTGATCTGCCCGGTGGCCAACCCCCCGGCCGTTTACGGGGGCAGGCTCAACATCTCCCCGCTGGACGGCGTCAACATCAACCGCGTCTTCCCCGGCGACAAGGACGGCGGCCCCACCGACCGGATGGCGGCCTGGCTGTTCGAGCACCTGATCGACGGCGCCGACGCCTACGTGGACCTGCACAGCGGCGGCATCGACCAGCGCCTGCTCGACTTCGTCGGCTACCGCCTGACCTCCGACGACGAACTGGGCGCGAAGATCAAGGGAATGGCCCACGCGGTCGGATACGAGCGGGTCATCTTCGGCACCAGCCCGGACGGCGGCAACAGCCACGCCGCGGCGAACAGGCGGGGGATCCCCGCGATCCTCGTCGAGACCGGCCAGCTCGGCGACCGGGACCCGGCCACCGTACGCAGGCTCCTCGACGGCCTGTACCGGCTCCTGCACCACCTCGGCGTCATCGAGGCGCCGCAGCACCTCGCACCGGTGACCGTGCAGCCGCGCGACTGGATCTGGACCGGCGAGGTCGAATCTCCGGCCGCAGGCCTCTGGTACCCGGACGCGGTGACCGGCGACGAGGTGACCGAGGGGCAGACCATCGGCCGCATCATCGACCCGGCCGACGGCGCCGAACACAAGGTCGCCGCCATCTCCACCGGAATGATCATCTACAACATGAACGGGCTGACCGTGCGCCCCGGCACACACCTCGCCGCCATCGCCACCCCCCATGACTGACGGGCCTCATGCCCAACCGCTGAACGCCCCCGTCACACTGAGCTGGCTCGCTGTCGGTGGTGGCCCTGCGCGAGACCTAGGTGAGCTCGCCGAGTGAGCCGGGATGCCGAGGGACGATGCGCGAAGAAGGAGGTCCGCCATGGACGCCATCAACGAGAAGATCATCGCGGAGCTGACCCGCAACGCCCGCATCTCGCACTCTGAACTGGCCGGCAAGGTGCTGCTGTCCCGCAATGCGGTGCGCCAGCGCATCGAACGGCTGGAGCGCCAGGGCCACATCGCCGGCTACACCATCGTCCGTACAGGCGGCGGCACCGGCGATGTGGTCTCGGCGCTCGTGCTCGTCCACCGCCAGGACCGCATGCGTGGCGGCGATGTCCTGGCGGCACTCAAGCGCATCCCCGAGGTCGTCATCTGCGAGATCCTCAGCGGTGACTTCGACATCATGGTGCGTCTGGAGGCGGCGTCACTGGAACGCGTACGGGGCATCTGGGAGGACATCGCCCAGATGCCCGGTGTACGGGACACGGTCACCGCGCTCACTCTGTCCAGCGTCGTCAACCGTGGGCGAGGAGGGCGGAGTTCAACGGCACCGGGGTGAGCAGCGCATCGGCAGGTCCTTGCCGGTCACCGTTCGGTGCCAGGGGGTTCGCGCTCGGTGCGGAAGGCGGTCATTGGACCACTTCGCTGATGTGGTTGACGCAGACGACCTTGGGCTGGGTCATCTCCTCGAAGGCGAAGCGCACGCCTTCGCGGCCCATGCTGCCGTACTTGAACCCGCCGAACGGCATGGCGTCGAAGCGGTAGTCGGACGAGTCGTTGATCATCACTCCGCCGGCTTCCAGCAGCCGGGCCGCCGTCAGGGCGCGGTCCAGGCGCGAGGTGAAGATGCCGGCGTGGAGGCTGTAGTCGATGGCGTTGGCCTGCTCGATGGCGTCCTCGAACGACGTGAACGGCTGCAGCACGACGACCGGGGCGAACACCTCCTCCTGCCAGATCGAGCAAGTCGCCGGGACGTCTTCCAGGACGGTCGGCGTGTACAGGGCTCCGGTGGCGTCGTTGCCGCACAGCAGCACCGCGCCCTCGGCCACCGCCGTGTCGACCGTGGCCCGGGTGGCGGCCGCGGCCTCCTGGGTGATCATCGGGCCGACGTCGGTACGCTCGTCGAGCGGGTCGCCGACGCGCAGCAGCTTGGTGCGGGCGACGAAGGCGTCGCGGAAGCGCTCGTAGACCTCGCGGGCGATGAGGATCCGCTGGGTGCCGATGCAGTTCTGGCCGGCGGCCCAATACGCGCCGGAGACACAGGAGGCCACGGCCTCGTCCAGGTCGGCGTCGTCCATGACGATGACCGGGGCGTTGCCGCCCAGGTCCATGGCGAGCTTTTTCAAGCCGGCCGTGCGGGAGATGGCCTCGCCGGTGGTGAATCCGCCGGTGAAGGACACCATGCGCACGTCGGGGGCGGCCACGATCGCGGCGGCGATGCCGGCATCGCCGTTGACGACGGTGACGATCTCCTCGGGCAGGCCGGCCTCGATGAGGGTGTCGACCAGCCGCAGGGCGGACAGCGGCGTCAGCACGGACGGTTTGAGGAGGACCGCGTTGCCCCCGGCGATGGCCGGACCGAGCTTGTGGGCGACCAGATTGAGGGGGTCGTTGAACGGGGTGATGGCGGCGATGATGCCCAGCGGCTCGCGGGTGAACCAGCCCTGCCGTTTCTCGGAGCCCTCATAGGAGTCGAAGGGGATGACCTCGCCGGCGTTGCGCCGTGCCTCCGCTCCGGACAGGGACAGGGTGTTGACCGCGCGGGCGACTTCCTTGCGGGCCTGAGTGATGGTCTTGCCGGCCTCACCGACGATCAGCCGGGCGAAGGACTCGGCGCGCCGCTCGACCAGGTGGGCGGCGCGTTCCAGCACCGCGGCCCTGGAGGCGCGGGACAGCGCGGCCGCGGTGCGGCGACCGCACCTGGCCTGCTGCATGATGCTGCCGACGGCGCCCGCGTCGACGGTGGGCACCGAGGCGATGACGTCGCCGGTGTAGGGGTTGAGCACGGGTGCCGTGTCGGTACCGAGTTCGGCGCCGGGGGCCATGATGGTCTCAGACACGGTGAGTCTCCTGGAGAACGGGGCGCGTGGGGGCGGTGTCGTCGTCGGAGTGGCGCTGGTGGATGGCGATGATGTCCGACAGCAGGGCGTAAGCGGTCTCGATGCGGCCGGCGCCCGGCCCGCAGACCGTGACGGTGCCGAGGAGGTCGGTGTGGAAGGCGACCGCGTTGAGGGGGCCGGAGATCCCCGCCAGCGGGTGGTGTGCCGGCAGGGCGAGCGGGGCGACGCGGGCATCGACGCTGCCGTCCTCGTGACGGGTGGCGGAGCCGACCAGCTTCCAGCGCAGCCCCTTGCGGGCGGCGTCCCGCACTTCGTTCGGTGTGA
Organism: Streptomyces paradoxus; assembly: GCF_014202475.1. Taxonomy (GTDB): domain Bacteria; phylum Actinomycetota; class Actinomycetes; order Streptomycetales; family Streptomycetaceae; genus Streptomyces; species Streptomyces paradoxus. The sequence continues at coordinate 140,363 of NZ_JACHGV010000017.1, read as the reverse complement.
TCGCCGAGATGCCCTCGCAGAAGACGTCCTCTCGGCGCAGGTCGGCGCCGAGGACCTCGTTGGCCAGGATCATGACCTTGAGCTGGACGTCGTGGCCCTCGATGTCGGCGGTGGGGTCGGCCTCGGCGTACCCGAGGTTCTGCGCTTCGGCGATGGCGGCCGGCAGTTCGATGCCCTCTTCGAGGCGGCCGAGGATGTAGTTCGAGGTGCCGTTCATGATGCCCTGGACGCCTGTGATCTCCAGGCCGCCGAACATGCGCTCGGCGGTGCGCAGGATGGGGGTGCCGCTGAGTACCGAGCCCTCGAACTCGAAGCTGACATCACGCTCGGCGGCCAGCTGCTTCAGCGCGCGGCCGGCGAGTGCGACCGGTCCCTTGTTGGTGGTGCACACGTGCTTGCCCGATTCCAGGGCCCAGCGCACGTGGGAGAGGGCGGGCTCGCCGTCGGTGGGGTTGGTGAACGTCGCCTCCACGACGATGTCGGCCGGCACCTCGCGGATCACCGACTCGTTGCGCGGATCCGCGCTGCCGCCGGCCAGGCCCGCGAAGCTCAGCTCCCCGGGCTCGGTGGCCAGCAGCGGCGCCAGCTCGATGCCGTCGGGGTCCACCAGGGAACCGGCCCGCAGATCGGTGATCGCCACCACCCGCAGGGCGAAGCCCAGCTCCCTGGCCAGGCGTTCACCGCTCTGGGATATGAGTTCGGCAAGCGCGCGATTGACGCCGCCGAATCCGATGAGGGCGAGATCGTACCGGCCCATGAGATCGCTCCTTCGCAGTCCGCCGCCTTCACGGTGCGGCTGCTCAGAGCCTCGCTTCCCTGCCTGTCACCTGCTCCATGCCGCGACGACCACCCGGCATGCCGATCTGCACGGTTGCCATGACGATTCGCCCACCCCAGGCCCGGTGGGAACGGCGAGACCCCCATTCGATGCCTTCGACACCAAGGCGTTCCAGGGCGCTCGTCGGCCTCAACCCCGGCCGTTGCTCAGCCCGTGTGCAGCACTCGCAAGCGGTCGGGATGCGCCGGATCCCGGTCGACGACCTGGATGGGGGCCCCAGCCCACTGCCACACATCGATGCCCGGCACGCGGGAGAACCGGATCTGCCCGCGGGTGCCGTCGACCGCCACGCGCGGCCAGGCCGCCGCGATGCGAGACCGGTCCGTGCCGTGAGAACGCAGCACCTCGGCGAGGAGGGTGACCGTGTCGTAGCCCTCGAAGGCGACGAAGGAGGGCGCTTCGGTCAACCGCTCGCGCAGGGCCGCCTCGACGCGTGCACCGAGGGGGGTGAGCCGCTCGGGCAGGTAGCGCAGAAACGGCATCCCGGCACCGTCGCCGCCCAGCAGCGTCCCCCACTCGGCGAACTCGGGTTGCCCGGCCGGTGCACCGATCATGAGCTCGGCGAGGCGCCGGTCGCGGCGGACCGACCTGACGATCGGCACCGCCGGATCCGGAAGGCCGGTCAGGAGGAGGAGGGCTGTCGCGCGCCGGCCGGCCAGTTCGTCGCACAGGGCCGCGGGGGCGAGTGCGCGGGCGTCGAGTTCGATGACGCTGCCGCCGCGTTGAGTGACGTACTCCCGCAGAATGCGGGCCCCGGACGCCCAGTAGACACTCGGCTCGGCGGCAACGGCGATCCGGTCGCGGCCCGCGCCGAGGAGGAAGTCCGCGTACACCTGCCAGCCGCGGGACTGCGGCGGGGAGAGGCGGGCGATCCAGTCCGTCGGCTGGTCGGTGAGCGCGTCGAGAACCGACGACGAGCAGAGGAACGGCAGACCGAGCGCGTCGGCCCGGGTGGCGGCGGCGCGAGCGACGACACTGTGGTACTCGCCCGCCAGGGCGGTCACACCCAGGCGGGCCAGTTCCTCGACGGCCGCCTCGGCCCTCCGCGGATCAGCCGCGGTGTCCCGGACGACGAGCTCAAGCGGTGTCCCGGAGATTCCGCCGCCGTCGTTGACGTCGCGAACGGCCGCTTCCAGCCCGGCGAGCAGGTGTCGGCCCGCCTGGACCCAGCCGGGCCGGGCCAGCGGGACGAGGGCGCCGATCCGGACGGACTCGCCGGGATCGCCCAGGGGCAGGGCCCGGTCGTACGGCTGGTTGTCGTCTCGCCGCTGCGGGCGCACCTGGTTGACCATGCCGGCCATTGCATCCACCCCGACGCCGATGGGCAACCGGTTTCCCGCCCTGTTCAGGGGAGCTGCTGAGCGACCGGCTTCCTGACGCGGTCCGTCTCGTCCTGGACGAGCAGGGAGAGCAGGGACGCCACGGACAGGCCCGCTTCGGCCGGGTGGCGCAGCACCTTGTCCGGCTCGATGCGGTAGTTGTTCGTGCGCCCGTCCCGGGTGTGGGACAGGTAACCGTCCTGTTCGAGATCGGAGATGATCCGTGAGACGGCGCGCTCCGTGAGCCGGCAGCGGGCGGCGATGTCGCGGATGCGGGCGTTCGGGTTGTCGGCAATGGCTGCCAGAACGCGCGCGTGGCTGGTGATGAACGTCCATCCGGTGTGGGACTGGGGCACTCCGACCATGCGCAGCATTTTAGGGGACCCCGTTGCCGGAACGTAGATACGTGACATAGTTTTCATGCAACAGATGACGTGCTCCCGTTCGGGAGAGGCACAGAAGGAGCCCGAAGGTGCCCTGGGACCAGGTCGGCATGCCCGCGCTCACGCGTGACACCGGCGCCAAGCCGCTCCCGCAGCAGGCCCCCGCGCATACCCGTCCAGGGGCTGGGCTGTCGCAGTACGAACGGCACGGGGCCTGGGTCGTCGTCGCCCGTGGCGCCTACGACATGGACTCGATCACGCCGTTGGCAGACGCGCTGTCCAGCGCGGTCGGCAGGTATCCGAAGGTGATCCTGGACGCCTCCGGCATCACCTTCGCGGACTCCACGCTGCTGAATGTGCTGATCCTCACGCACCGAACGGGCACCCTGCGCGTGGTCGCCCCTTCGCTGCAGCTCCAGCGGCTCTGTGAGATCACCGGAGTCGACAGCCTCCTGCAGATGCGGGCGTCGGTCGATGACGCCGCCGTCTCCTGAGCCGCCGTCGTGCTCACGTCTTCTTCACAGAAGAGGACCGGCGGCATAGCCTGCGGAAGATCCGTCAGGCAGCGGCGGGGACGGGGCTCGCCCGGGCATGTGCGGCACTGCCGTAGACGTTGATCCAGGCGTCTCCCGAGGGGCTCGTGACAGGGCGCCGCTGTTCGGTGAGGGCGGCGGCTCCTGCTTTGTTCAGGGCTTTAAACGTGGGTTAACCTGCGGCGTATTTCCACATCACATACACATCCGTGACTGCGGAGATGCATGCACGACAACCGGGCCGCCCATCGGTCCGGGGGTTCCGAGTTCTCGGTTTCGAGGGCTCTTGGGGAGCGGAACGAGGGTGCGCATGACCAGCGACAGCACTGGCGTCGTCGATGCGGTGCCGGGCGACCAGGAGTTGCGACGACTGCTGGCCGGCCTGACAGCCGTACGCGACGGGGACTTCGGCACCCGGCTGCCGGACGACGCCGACGGCCTCATGGGCGACATCGCCAAGGTCTTCAACGGCATGGTGGACCAGCTGTCCGTGTTCACCTCCGAAGTCACCCGGGTGGCCCGCGAGGTCGGCACCGAGGGCACCCTCGGCGGGCAGGCGGAGGTGCCGGGTGTCTCGGGCACCTGGGCCGACCTGACCGACTCGGTCAACGCCATGGCCGGCAACCTGACCACCCAGGTCCGCGACATCGCCCAGGTGGCCACGGCGGTGGCCAAGGGCGACCTCTCGCAGAAGATCGACGTGCCCGCCCGCGGCGAGATCCTCCAGCTGAAGGAGACCGTCAACACGATGGTCGACCAGCTGTCCGCGTTCGCCGACGAGGTCACCCGCGTCGCCCGCGAGGTCGGCAGCGAGGGACGGCTCGGCGGGCAGGCCCAGGTGCCGGGCGTGGCCGGGGTCTGGCGCGATCTGACCGACTCCGTGAACCACATGGCGGGCAACCTCACCAGCCAGGTCCGCTCCATCGCCCAGGTCACCACGGCCGTCGCGGAGGGGGACCTCTCGCAGAAGATCACCGTGGACGCGCGGGGCGAGATCCTGGAGCTGAAGAGCACCATCAACACGATGGTCGACCAGCTGTCCGCGTTCGCGGACGAGGTCACGCGCGTCGCCCGCGAGGTCGGTACCGAGGGACGCCTCGGCGGCCAGGCGGACGTCAAGGGCGTCAAGGGCACCTGGCGCGACCTCACCGACTCGGTGAACTTCATGGCGGGCAACCTGACCGGCCAGGTCCGCAACATCGCCCTGGTGGCCACGGCGGTCGCGAAGGGCGACCTCTCGCAGAAGATCACCGTGGACGCGCGCGGGGAGATCCTGGAGCTGAAGAGCACCATCAACACGATGGTGGACCAGCTGTCCGCGTTCGCCGACGAGGTCACGCGCGTCGCCCGTGAGGTCGGCACCGAAGGCCGCCTCGGTGGCCAGGCCCAGGTGCGCGGGGTGTCGGGGACCTGGAAGGACCTCACCGACAACGTCAATGTGATGGCGTCGAACCTGACCGGCCAGGTCCGCTCCATCGCCCAGGTCGCCACCGCCGTCGCGCGCGGTGATCTCTCGCAGCGCATCACGGTGGAGGCCGCGGGCGAGGTCGCGGCGCTGGCCGAGGTCATCAACACCATGGTCGACACGCTGTCGGCCTTCGCGGACGAGGTCACGCGCGTCGCCCGTGAGGTCGGCACCGAGGGGCGCCTCGGCGGCCAGGCCCACGTGCCGAACGTCGCCGGCACCTGGAAGGACCTCACCGACAACGTCAACTCCATGGCCAACAACCTCACCGGCCAAGTGCGCAACATCGCGCTGGTGACGACCGCGGTGGCCAGGGGCGACCTGTCGAAGAAGATCGACGTGGACGCCCGCGGTGAGATCCTCGAACTGAAGACGACGATCAACACGATGGTCGACCAGCTGTCCGCGTTCGCCGACGAGGTGACGCGTGTCGCCCGCGAGGTCGGCACCGAGGGGCGGCTCGGCGGCCAGGCCGAGGTCGAGGGCGTCTCCGGCACGTGGAAGCGCCTGACGGAGAACGTCAACGAACTGGCCGGCAACCTGACCCGTCAGGTGCGGGCCATCGCCGAGGTCACCAGCGCCGTCGCCGAGGGCGACCTGACCCGGTCGATCAACGTGGAGGCGTCCGGCGAGGTCGCCGAGCTCAAGGACAACATCAACTCGATGGTGGAGTCCCTGCGCGAGACCACCCGGGCCAACCAGGAGCAGGACTGGCTCAAGACGAACCTCGCCCGGATCTCGAGCCTGATGCAGGGCCACCGCGACCTGCCCGTGGTCGCCGAGCTGATCATGGACGAGCTGGTCCCGCTGGTGTCGGCCCAGTACGGGGCCTTCTACCTCGCCGAGGACGGCGACGACGGGCCCGAACTGCGGCTCGTCGGCTCCTACGGCTACCCGGAGGAGAGCAGCCGGCCCTCCCGCATCGCCTTCGGACGCACCCTGGTCGGCCAGGCCGCGCGCAGCCGCCGCACCATCATGGTGGAAGAGCTGCCGGACGGCTACGTGACCATCTCCTCTGGCCTGGGCCAGGTGGTGCCGAGCGCCCTGGTGCTGCTGCCCATCGTCGTGGAAGGCCAGGTCCTCGGCGTCATCGAGCTGGCCTCGGTCACCCGCTTCACCCAGATCCACCGGGACTTCCTCGCGCAGCTGATGGAGACCATCGGCGTCAACGTCAACACGATCGTGGCCAACGCTCGCACCGACGAGCTGCTGGTCGAGTCGCAGCGCCTCACGGTCGAACTCCAGGCACGCTCCACGGAGTTGCAGGTGCAGCAGGAGGAACTGCAGCGCTCCAACGCGGAACTGGAGGAGAAGGCCTCGCTGCTGGTGGCGCAGAACCGGGACATCGAGGCGAAGAACCTGCAGATCGAGCAGGCGCGCCAGGAACTGGAGACCCGCGCCCAGCAGCTGTCGCTGGCCTCGAAGTACAAGTCGGAGTTCCTGGCCAACATGAGCCACGAACTGCGCACCCCGCTCAACAGCCTGCTCATCCTGGCCCAGTTGCTGGCGCAGAACCCGTCGCGCAATCTCACGCCCAAGCAGGTCGAGTACGCCCAGATCATCCATTCCGCCGGTTCGGATCTGCTGCAGCTGATCAACGACATCCTCGACCTGTCGAAGGTCGAGGCCGGCAAGATGGACGTGACGCCCGAGCGGGTGACACTGCGGCAGCTCATCGAGTACGTCGAGGCCACCTTCCGGCCGATGACGACGCAGAAGAGCCTGGAGTTCACGGTGACGACCGCTCCCGGCGCGCCCGCGGACGTGCTCACGGACGACTCCCGGCTGCGCCAGGTGCTGCGCAACCTCCTGTCGAACGCCGTGAAGTTCACCGAGCAGGGCGGCGTGGAGCTGAGCATCGAGCCCGCGTCGGACGACGAGGTGCCCCCGGGCGTGGTCCGGGGCGCCGCCGTGGTGGCCTTCCGCGTCAAGGACACCGGCATCGGCATCCCCGAGCAGCACCTGGAGACGATCTTCGGCGCCTTCCAGCAGGCGGACGGCACGACGAGCCGCAAGTACGGCGGCACCGGCCTGGGTCTGTCCATCACACGGGAGATCGCCCAACTGCTCGGCGGTGCCGTGTCCGTGCACAGCACGCCCGGCCAGGGCAGTACGTTCACACTCTTCCTGCCCGTGGCGCGTCCCGACTTCGAGGAACTGCTCGGCCACGGCAGAACCCCGGAACGGGCCTCGGCCGAACCCGTGCCGCAGGGACTGGCCGGTTCGGTGCCGGTGCCGCAGATCGGGCCCGGGCCACGGCCCCGGCGCCTGCTGGTCGTGGAGGAGCGGTCGCGCGGTCTGCTGACCCTCGTCGCGGAGAGCGTGGTCGCCGATCTCACGCACGGCCGCGCCGACGGCGCCCAGCGGCCCGCGGTCGACATCATCACCGCCGTCGGCGCGCAGGAGGCGGCCGGTGCCCTCGCCTCCGAGCCGTGCCACTGCGTCGTCCTGGAGCTGGGCATGCCTGACGGCGAGGCGTCCCGCTTCCTCCAGGCCCTGGAAGGCGACTCGGCGCTGACGAGCGTCCCGGTGCTGGTGCACAGCAGCCACCCCACGGACGTGCCCCTGGACGAGACGCTGCGCTCCCGCTCGGAGGGCGGCGCACTGGAGTTGCTGTCCAGCCTCGACGAGCTGCGCGAGCGCATCGCCCTGCACCTGTCCGCCGAGGAGCCCGGTGACGTGCTCTCCCTCGTCCGTAACGAGGGGCCGCAGCATCTGACGCCCCCCTCCGTCGACGACGCGTCGGCCGGCCGCACCGTCCTCGTCGTCGACGACGACGCGCGGAACCTCTTCGCGCTGAGCGGCATCCTGGAGTTGCAGGGCTTCCGCGTCCTGCACGCCGAGAACGGGCGCAGGGGCATCGAGACGCTGGTGAACAACCCGGACGTCGCCCTCGTGCTGATGGACGTGATGATGCCGGAGATGGACGGCTACACCGCGACGGCCGAGATCCGGCGGATGCCGCAGTACGCCGAGCTGCCCATCATCGCCGTCACGGCGAAGGCGATGCCGGGCGACCGGGACAAGAGCCTCGCCTCGGGTGCCAGCGACTACGTCACCAAGCCCGTCGACACGCGCGACCTCATGGCCTGCGTCCGCCGCTGGCTGCCCGCATGAGCACACCGGCGCCCGGCCCGCTCATCTGCGGACCGGGCGCCCCGCAGCGCCCGTCGTTCCGCGCCCCAGGGCGCTCCAGCCGAGGAGCATCCACACCGTGAGCATGTCCGAGCAGCCGCGCCGACCGGGTCAGGACGGTGAGCCGGAGCGCCACGCGGCCACCGGACCCGGCTCCGCCCCGCCGTCGGTGACGTCCGACGCCCTGCCCCCGGCCGCCGACGAGGAGCCGAAGACCTCCGACGCGGTGCCGAGCACCCCCGACGAGGTGTCGAAGACCACCGACGTGGAGTCCGAAACCACCCACGCGGAGCGCAAGACCACCGACGCGGAGTCCGAGACCTCCGACGGCGACGCGACGACGCCCGACGGGCGGCAGCCGGCATCGCAGGGCGAACCGTGGGCCGCCGACGACTCGCCCGCCGACCTCCTGGAGAACCTGTCGTCGGCCTCCCCGGTGGGACGGCTCGCCGCCACCGTGGAACGGCTCAGCCGGGAGGTGCGGGCCGCCCAGGCGGAGGCCGAAGGGCGTGCCCTGGTCGAGCTCGCCAAGGGCGTCCTGGTCGAGCGGCTGAAGTGCGGGCCCGCCCAGGCCGCCCGGCAGCTCGCCCAGCTGGCCGAGCAGGCCCAGGTCACCCCCCTGGAACTCGCCGTCGACGTCATCAACCAGGCCGCCCGGGACCGGATGTCCGAGGTGACGGACGCCTTCCTCGCCGCCACCCGGGCCGCCGACGAGGCCGAGACCGAATCGGCCGCCGTACGCCTGCGCGCGGCCGAGAGCGGCGTTCTGGCGGCGGACGACGCCCAGGCCGTAGCGGACGCCCTGCTGGAGCAGGCGCTGCGCCCGCTCGGCGCGGTGGCCGTGGCCATCTGGGCCGCAGGCTCCGACGGTTCGCTCACCCTCGCGGGCAGCGCCGGATTCTCACCGGCCGAGGCGGCGCGCTGGCGGTACGTCCCGCCGGACGTGGTGACCGTGGCGCGGCGGGGCCTCATCGAGCGCGAGGGTCAGTGGATCACCACGCTCAGCGGGACCGGACTGCCCAGCATCGGCCTGCACCACCATCCGGACGGCGGCCGGGCCGCCCTGCCCGCCGGCACCGGCGGCCGCATCCACGGCGTGCTGGAGATCGCCTGGCCGGGCCCCCTCGCACCGCAGCCGCCGCAGATCGTCCGCCAGGTGGAGGCGCTGGCCGAACTGTGCGCCCACACACTGGAGACGTACGCTCCGCCACGGGGAGCGGCCCAGGAGCCGCGCGTCCTGCCGGACGCCGCCGAGCTGATGGACCTGGCCGACGGGCTGCACGACCCCGCCCTCGTCCTGGTGCCGCACCTCGACGCCGACGGGCACCTGGTGGACTTCCGCATCCAGCACGTGAACAGCCGGTTCCTGGACCCGGCGGGCAGGCCGCGGGCGGTCGTGAACGGCGCGCTGCTCCTGGAGGCCTATCCGATGGCCGCCGGGGAAAGCGAGTTGTTCCAGCGCGTCGAGCGGGTCTACGCCACCGGCGAGCCCTTCCGGGCCCGCCGGATGAACCTCACCGCCCTCGTCGACCAGGTCCCCCTCTCGGCGGTGGCCGACATCAGCATCAGCCGCCACGGCATGTCCGTGCTCCTGATCTGGCGTATCGAGGACGAGGCGGCGCGACTGGCGAGCCTGCTCCAGCACGCCCAGCGGCTCGGCCGTATCGGCGGGTTCGAGGAGAACGTGCTCACCGGTGAGATCACCTGGAACGGGCAGCTCTTCGACCTCTACGGGCGCTCGCAGACGAGCACCCCCGTGGCCCTGGAGGAACTGCCGGCCCACGCTCACCCGGACGACGGCGTTTCCATCCGCCGCTTCCTGCGCACGCTGCTGCACCACCGGCGGCCGGCGGCCGCGGCTTTCCGGCTGCAGCGGCCGGACGGCGTGACCCGGCACATCCGGATCGTCGCCGAACCGGTGCTCGACACCGACGACCGGCTGCTCCTGGTGCGTGGCGCCTACCAGGACATCTCGGCCCAGCACTGGACCGAGGTGGCGCTCGCCGCCACCCGCGACCAGCTGGCGCACACCGAGCAGCAGGCCACCGAACGCAACCGGCTGACCCTGCAGTTGCAGCACGCCATCATGCCCCCCACCCAGGCGCCCTTGCAGGTGGCCGGGCTCCAGGTGGCCGTCCGGTACCGGCCCGCGGAGACCGAGCAGCTGGTGGGCGGCGACTGGTACGACGCCGTCGTCCTGCCGTCCCGCAAGGTGCTGCTGTGCGTGGGGGACGTGGCCGGCCACGGCATCGAGGCCGCCACCAGCATGGTCGTCCTGCGCAACGCGCTGCGCGGCCTCGCGGTGACCGGCGCCGGGCCGGGCCAGTTGCTGTCATGGCTCAACATCGTGGCGCACCATCTGACGGGTGCCGTCACCGCGACCGCGGTGTGCGGGCTGTACGACCCGGTCAAGCGGACGCTGCGCTGGGCCCGGGCGGGACATCTGCCGCCCGTACTCGTCCGGGACACCGAGGCGGACCCCCTGCCCCTGGTCAAGGGGCTGCTGCTCGGAGCGGTGCCGGAGGCCGTGTACGAGGAGACCGAGCTCCAACTGGCCCCTGGAGACACCCTGTTGATGTACACGGACGGCCTGGTCGAACGCCGCGATCGCCCTGTGGAGGAGTCCCTGACCCATCTCCTGACCACCGCCCGCGCGGCACCCAGCACACTCGACCAGCAGCTGGACCGCCTCCTGACCTACAGCAAGTCGGACACCGACGACGACACGTGCATCGTGGGCATCCGGGTGGGATGAGGACGCCGGCCGCTGGTCCGAGGCGCTGAAACAGGCTCGGTCCGTCCGGCCCGGCTGTCACAGATCCGGAACCCGCCCTGTCTCTCCGGTGAGTCAGCACCTCAGTGAACGCGCCCTGGTCCAGCACCGTGCTCCGGTCGGCGCCCTGTCGGCGCATCCACACGTCCTGCACCACGTCCTCGGCTTCGGACACGCTGCCGAGGACGCGGCAGGCGATGCCGAACAGCCGCGGACGCAGCCGCTCGAACGTGTCCGCCGCCGCGTTTTAACGCGTCGTCGGACGAAGGCCGCTGCTCGTCCATGGTGCCGGTGCCTCCCGGATCGGCGTCGTGACGTGCGACAGTACGTCCCCGGCCGCCGGCCCCCGCCGCCTAGTCCCCGTAACGAGGCTCCCACTGCGCCCGGGCGACCGCCTCGCGCAGTTCCTCCTCCGTCGCCCGCGGGGCCACCCCGTCCTCGACGGCGGCGACGGCCGCGGCCAGGGCGATCTCGCGGGCGGACTCCCGCATCCCGGCCAGCGGTGGCAGCAGCGGCACGGGGCCGTCGTCGCCGTCCGCCGCCCGCACGGCGCACTGCGCGACGGCCCGGGCGGCGGCCACCAGCATGCGGTCCGTGACCCGGGTGGCCCGGCTCGCGGTCACCGCGAGGCCCATGGCCGGGAAGACGTACACGTTGTTCGACTGCGCCACGGGTACCTCGTGCCCGTCGACCGTCAGCGGCGGGAAGGGCGAGCCGGTGGCGATCAGTGCCCGCCCGTCGGTCCAGCGGGTGAGGTCCGCGGGCTCGGCCTCGGAGTGCGAGGTGGGGTTGGAGAGCGGGAAGATGACGGGCCGTTCGCAGGTCGAGGCCATCTGCCGCACGATCTCCTCGGTGAACGCGCCGTGCGCCGTCGACAGCCCGATGAGCGCTGTCGGCTCGACGCGGCGCACCACTTCGGCGAGGCCGGTGCCGTCCCAGTCGGCCACCTCGCTGTCGTCGCGCGCGAACGCCCGCTGCTGCGGGGTCAGTTCGGAACGGGAGGACACCAGCAGGCCGTCGACGTCGAGGATCCAGAACCGGGCCGTGGCCTCGTCCTCCGGCAGGCCCTCGTCGATCATGGCCGTACGGATCATGTCGGCGACGCCGATGGCGGCCGACCCCGCGCCCAGGACCACCACGCGCTGCTCGGGCAGCGGCGTGCCGGCCACGTCCGCCGCGGTGGACAGGGCGCCGAGCGTGACGGCCGCGGTGCCCTGGATGTCGTCGTTGAAGGTGAGCAGCCGGTCGCGATAGCGGGCGAGGATCGGATGGGCGTGGGCGGTGGCGAAGTCCTCCCACTGCAGCAGTGTCCCGGGCAGCTCCGCCTCGACCGCCGAGACGAACGCCTCGATCATCTCGTCGTACTCGGCGCCGGTCAGCCTCCCCGCGCGGCGGCCCAGGTAGCGGGGGTTGTCGAGCAGGGTCTCGTTGTCGGTGCCGACGTCCAGCAGGATCGGCAGGGTGCGGGCGGGGTGGATGCCGCCGATGGCCGTGTAGAGGCTGAGCTTGCCGATCGGGATGCCCATGCCGCCGACACCCTGGTCGCCCAGGCCGAGGATGCGCTGCCCGTCGGTGACGACGATGACGTCCACGTCGTGGTCCCGGTGCGGGCGGTTGCGCAGGATGTCCCGGAAGCGGTGCCGGTCCTCCCAGGTCAGGAACAGACCGCGGGGCCGCCGGTAGATCTCGCTGAACTTCTGGCAGGCCTCACCCACCGTCGGCGTGTAGACGACGGGCAGCAGTTCCTCCAGGTAGTCGGTGACCAGGCGGTAGAAGAGCACCTCGTTGGTGTCCTGGAGCTGCCGCAGGTAGATGTGCCGGTTGAGGGGCTTGTCGTAGCCGTGGAACGCCTCGTAGGCGCGGGCGACCTGTTCGTCCAGGCTCTCCACGGCGGGCGGCAGCAGCCCGTCGATCCCCAGCTCCTCGCGTTCACGCCGGCTGAAGGCGGTGCCCCTGTTGACCAGGGGGTCGGCCAGGGTCGTCACGGCGGGGCTGGTGGTGGGGCGGGGGTGATGTGTCGGCTGGTCCATGAGGTAACGCCTTCCCGTGACGCGCCGGTTCGTGCGGGTGACGTGTGCCATCCGGATGAACCACCGGGCCCGTGGAAACGTCCCCCGGTCACCGATGAGTTCCGCGCCGCCGCCCGGTCTACCTCTCCGTAAGACCTACCGCTCCCCAACTCCCGCCAGGAGACAGTGACATGAGTGTGACGACACCTCAGACCCAGGCTCAGCGGACCGAGTCCCGGAACCTCCCCGGCCTTCTCTCCACCCGCCCCGTGTGGCTGGTCGGCGTTCTGGCCACCCTCGCCGGAGCCGTCGTGACGGAGGTGTTCGCGCTGGTCGCGCGGGCCGCCGGTGTGCCGATGGAGGCGGCCAGTCCCGGCGCGAAGGAGGCCGCGGAGATCCCGGTCGGCGGCTTCTTCGGCGGGGTGGTGTTCTGGTCGGTCGCCGGAATCGTCCTCGCCGTCGTCCTCGCCCGCTGGGCCGGGCGGCCCGCCCCCACCTTCACGGTGATCACCGTCGCGCTCACCGCACTGTCCCTCGCCGGCCCGGCCGTCGCCCCGCACACCGCCACGTCCACCCAGATCGTCCTCGCCGCGTCCCACGTGGTCGCCGCCGCGGTCGTCGTCCCGCTGCTGGCCCGCAGGCTCGCCCACGCGCGGCGCTGAACACGAACCGCCCTCCTCCACCACCGACACGGGCCCGTCACGCCTCGGCGCTGACGGGCCCGGTCGTTGCGCTCACCGTCCCGCGTCACACCGCGCCGGCCCTACGACCACCCCGAACGGCCCAATTCCGCTGCGCCGGAGGAGGCGACCGCGGATGAGCGGTGTGACCGTGGTGGAAGGGATGCGTGTGCACCCAGGGACGAGGAGGCGCGATGGCGGAGGCACTGGCCGAGGGCGGCACGAAGAGCGCTGCCCCACGGGGCGGCACGGGCCCGTCCCCTGGCGCCTTCGAGCAGCTCGGCGCCGTCGCCGACGCCGTCCTCTACGAGGGCTACCTCCTCTACCCCTACCGCCGCTCCTCCGCCAAGAACCGCGTCCGCTGGCAGTTCGGCGTGCTGTTCCCCCGGGACTGGGCGGAGGCGGACGGCCCCGTCACTCCCGGTGTCTCCGGCTCCGCCGACTCCTGGTACCAGCAGACCGAGTGCCTACTGCGGGTCCGGCAGCCCGGCAGCGCCCGCGTCCGGGTGCGAGTGCGCTACCTGCAGATGCAGCGCAAGCAGGTGCACGAAGCAGGCCACCGGCCGGTCGAGTCGCTGCGTACCGACGACGGCACGGTCCATCTGACCTTCGACGAGGCCCTGCCCCGCGCGTGCGAGGCCGAGGTTCCGCTCGGCGAACTCCTCCACGGCGGACACACCTTCGCGGTGGGTGCCGCGGCGGGTGAGGACGTCGAGACCCTGCCGGAAGAGGCCGGACGGGTGGTGCGCACCCGTGAGGAGATCCGGGCCGAGACCACCGTCACCGCCGAGCGCCTCTCCGGCGACCTCTGCCGACTCCGCGTACGGACCACCAACACCGCGCCCGCCCCGCCACCGCGCACCACCCGCGACGAGGCACTGCGCCGGGCCCTCATCGCCACCCACACTCTCATCGGCGGTGACGGCGTGGAGTTCGTCTCGCTGATCGACCCGCCGACGGACCTCGAAGCAGCCGTGCGCGCGTGCCGCAACGAGTTCACCTTCCCCGTCCTCGGCGGCGAGGCGGGCGACGCCGGGCACGTCCTGCTGTCCGCGCCGATCATCCTGCCCGACCACCCCCAGGTCGCCCCCGAAAGCCCGGGCGACCTGCACGACGCCGCGGAGATCGACGAGATCCTCACCCTGCGCACGATGCTGCTGACCGACGAGGAGAAGCGCGAGGCGCGGGCCACCGACCCACGGGCCGCCGCGATCCTCGACCGGGTCGACACCATGCCGCAGGAGGTCTTCGAACGGCTGCACGGCGCGGTCCGGTCCCTGACACCGGCCACCCCTTCCGAGGCCGCCCCTCCCACGGCGTCCGCCGACCGTCCCGCCTGGTGGCAGGAAGGCGGCGACGACGGACTCTCCCCGACCAGCGACACCGTGCTCGTCGACGGCGTCCCCCTCGGCGGCGGCAGCCGGGTACGGCTGCGCCCCCGGGGTCGCGGCGCCGACGCCCAGGACATGTTCCTGGCCGGACGCACCGCCGAAGTCGCCGCAGTCTTCCACGACGTGGACGGCAGCGTACACCTCGCCGTCACCCTCGACGACGACCCGGCCGCCGAACTCAATCACTGGTACGGCCGCTTCCACTACTTCCGGCCCGACGAGCTCGAACCCCTCGGGCCCGCCGGATCCCCGGACGAGCCGTCGGCACCGGCTCCCGCCGCAGCTCCGGCGCGGCACACGACCGACTCCGAGACCCCCGCAGCGGAGGCCGAGTGACATGACCATCCACAGCAGCACCGAAGAAGTCAGCAAGGAACCCGAACGGTCCGAGGACCGGCAGGGCATAGACGAGATCCACATCCTCTGGATCTCCGAGGGCATGAGCTGTGACGGCGACACCGTCTCGCTCACCGCCGCCGACCAGCCCTCCATCGAGGACCTGGTGCTCGGGCTGATCCCAGGCCTGCCGAAGGTGAACCTGGTCAACAAGGTGCTCTCGCCCAGCCTGGGCGGCGAGGACTTCCTCGCGCCCTACCGGGCGGCCGTACGCGGCGAACTGGGCCCGTTCATCCTCGTCATCGAGGGCTCGATCCCCAACCAGAACATCATCGAGGGCGACGGCTACTGGACGTCCTTCGGCAACGACCCGGAGACCGGTGAGCCGCAGACCCTCAACTGGTGGATCGACCAACTGGCCCCCAAGGCCTGGGCGGTGGTCGCCGCCGGCACCTGCGCCACCTTCGGCGGCATCCATGCCATGGCCGGCAACCCGACGGGCTGCATGGGCCTCGCCGACTACCTGGGCTGGGACTACACCTCCCAGGCCGGCCTGCCCGTCGTCAACGTGCCCGGCTGCCCGATCCAGCCCGAGAACTTCATGGAGACCCTGATCTGGGTCCTCTACCACGCGGCCGGCTCCGCGCCCCCTCCGCCGCTGGACCACATGCTGCGCCCCCAGTGGCTGTTCGGGAAGACGGTGCACGAGGGCTGCGACCGCGGCTCGTACTACGAGCAGGCCAACTTCGCCACGGACTACAACTCGCCCAAGTGCCTGGTCAAGACGGGCTGCTGGGGTCCGGTCGTCAACTGCAACGTGCCCAAGCGCGGCTGGATGGCCGGCATCGGCGGCTGCCCCAACGTCGGCGGCATCTGCATCGGCTGCACGATGCCCGGCTTCCCCGACGCGTTCATGCCGTTCATGGACGAGCCCCCCGGCGGCACCCTGTCGTCCCTGGTCATCAAGCCGTACGGAGCGGTCATCCGCAGGCTGCGCGGCATGACCAACGAGCTCGTCAACCACGAGCCGAAGTGGCGCCACAACAAGCGCAAGCTGACCAGCGGTTACGACCCGCGCTGGCGCCCCTGATGACACCCGCGACCCCACCCACCACCGACAGCGAGGGGCAGTACCGCAGATGACCACCACCGAGGCCCGGCCCACGGACCGCAAGCCACCACAGCTCGTGGACATGTCCTGGGACCCGATCACCCGGATCATCGGGAACCTGGGCATCTACACGAAGATCGACTTCGCCAACCGGGAAGTCGTCGAATGCCACAGCACCTCGTCGCTCTTCCGCGGCTACTCGGTGTTCATGAAGGGCAAGGACCCGCGCGACGCGGGCTTCATCACGTCCCGGATCTGCGGCATCTGCGGCGACAACCACACCACCTGCTCCGACTACGCCCAGCAGATGGCCTACGGCGTCAAACCGCCCCCGCTGGCCGAGCACATCGTCAACCTCGGCGAAGCCGCCGAGTACATGTTCGACCACACGATCTTCCAGGACAACCTGGTCTTCGTGGACTTCTGCGAGGCGATGGTCAAGGCCACCAACCCCGGTGTCCTGGCCCGCGCCGAGCGCACCGAGGCGCCCCGCGGCGAGATCCACGGGTACCGGACGATCGCCGACATCATGAAGGCCTTCAACCCCTTCGAGGGCGAGGTCTACAAGGAGGCCCTGAAGGTCAGCCGGGTCACCCGCGAGATGTTCTGCCTGATGGAGGGACGGCACGTCCACCCCTCCACGCTGTACCCGGGCGGCGTCGGCACGATGCCGCAGCCGACCGTCTTCACCGACTACCTCAGCCGCCTCATGCGGGTCATCGACTTCGTGAAGAAGGCCGTCGCCATGAACGACGACGTCTTCGACTTCTTCTACGAGGCGCTGCCCGGCTACGAGGAGGTCGGCCGCCGCCGCGTCCTGCTGGGCTGCTGGGGCGCCTTCCAGGACCCCAAGGTCGTCGATTACCGCTACGAGTCGATGAACACCTGGGGCAAGGCGATGTACGTCACCCCCGGCATCATCGTCGACGGCGAACTGGTCACCAACAACCTCGTCGACATCAACCTCGGCCTGCGCATCATGCTCGGCAGTTCCTACTACGAGGACTGGGTCAACGAGCAGCCCTTCGTCACCCACGACCCGCTCGGCAACCCCGTCGACATGCGCCACCCGTGGAACCAGACGACCGTCCCGGTGCCGCAGAAGCGCGACTTCGACGACAAGTACAGCTGGGTGATGAGCCCGCGCTGGTTCGACCAGCGCACCGGCGACCACCTCGCCCTCGACACCGGCGGCGGTCCCCTCGCCCGCCTGTGGTCGACCGCGCTGAGCGGCCTGGTCGACACCCCGTACGTCAAGGCCACCGGCCACAGCGTGCGCATCTCCCTGCCCAAGGGCGAGTCGCTGCCGGAGACCACCCTGGAGTGGCGCATCCCGCAGTGGAGCAACACCATCGAACGCGACCGCGCCCGGCCGTACTTCATCGCCTACGCGGCCGCCATGGCCCTGCAGTTCATCGAAGAGGCCATGGGCATGGTGCGCGCGGGCGAGACCAAGGTGTTCGAGAACTTCGAGGTGCCCGACGAGGCGATCGGCTGCGGCTTCCACGAGGCCGTGCGCGGCGTCCTCTCCCACCACCTGGTCATCAAGGACAGGAAGATCGCCAACTACCACCCCTATCCGCCCACCCCGTGGAACGCCAGCCCCCGCGACAAGTTCGGCACCCCCGGCCCGTACGAGGACGCCGTCCAGGGCCAGCCCATCTTCGAGGAGAACGGGCCGGACGACTTCAAGGGCGTCGACATCATGCGCACGGTCCGCAGCTTCGACCCGTGTCTGCCGTGCGGTGTGCACATGTACGTCGGCAAGGGCAAGACGCTGACCACCCTGCACTCGCCGACGTACGGGGCGGACCATGGCTGAGGCCACGGGCGCACGGCTGGCCGACCCGGACGTCGAAGCCCGGCTCGGCCGGCTCGACGACCTGCTGGAAGGCCTCGAAACCGCACCCGGCCCCACGACCCGCTCCGCGACCGAGGCGGTGGCCCTGCTGACCGAGGTCTACGGCGAGGCCCTGGCCCGGGTCCTGGACCACGCGGACGACCAGCTGGCCGAGCGCCTCGCCGAGGACGAGCTGCTCGGGCACCTCATGGTGCTGCACGACATCCACCCCGAGCCCGCCGAACGCCGGGCGGCCCGGGCGGTCGAACGGCTGCGGCCCGCCGTGCGGGAACGCGGCGGAGACGTGGAGTGGGCCGGGGTCGAAGGGCAGGTCGCCAGGGTCCGCCTGACGACGGGCGGCGGCGGATGCGGCTCCGGCTGCGGCGGTGGAGGCTCCGAGGTCACCGACGCGGTCCGCGCGGCGGTGCTCGCCGCGGCGCCCGAGCTGACGGCGGTGGAGCCACTGACCGAGACGGCCCCCGCCTTCGTCCCGCTGACCACCCTCACGCACCGGGGCGCACCGTGACCACCGACGGGGCACTGGCCCGCCTCATCCGCTCCTCGGCCGACCGCACCGCGGCGGCCCGGACGGAGGTGTGCGACCTGTGCGCCGCGCCGGTCGCCGACGAGCACGCCCACCTGTACGACACCGGGCAGGAGGAGGTGCGCTGTGCCTGCGGCCCCTGCTCGGTGCTGTTCGCCGACGCGGCGGCGGGGGACGGCCACTACCGGCTCGTGCCCCGGCGCCGGATCCGGCTGCCCAAGGTCGACACGGCCGCCTTGGGCGTACCGGTCGGCCTGGTCTTCTTCGTACCCCGGGCGGACGGCACCGTCATCGCTGAGGGCCCGAGCCCCGCGGGAGCCATGCGGTGGGAGGTGGACGCCGCGGCCTGGCAGGAGCTGTCCGGCAGGTGTCCGCAGCTCTCGACCGTGGAACCCGAGGTGGAGGCCCTGCTGGTGAACACCGTCCACGGCCTCGACCACCACTGGATCGTGCCGATCGACGACTGCTACCGGATGGTCGCCGTCGTACGCCGGGAGTGGCGCGGCCTGTCCGGCGGCGGCCGGATCTGGCCGGCCGTCGAGCAGTTCTTCGAGGACCTCACCGAGCGGCCATAGCCACGCACTCCGCAGGTCGGAGGCGAGGAAGGAGAGCACCCCATGGGCAGCATCAGAGTGGGACGGCCCCAGGCGAAGCCCGACACGCCCGGGCACGTCGCCGGCGTGCACCAGGGCAACAGGGGCCCGCGCGAGCGGCAGAAGGGTCACCACGAGGACGGCACCGCCGACGCGCGCCGCTCCACGGGGATCCACTGGAAGCGGCATGACGCCCTCGCGGAGACCATGCCGAACATCTCGCCCGGATGAACATCGTGATGGGAACGAGCAGGGAGTCGCCGCAATGAAACGAGTACGCAGACCCGTCGCCCGCAGGCGGGGCGGGATGAGCGGACAGCGGGTGCTGAAGGCCGAGGCCGCCCTGGTGGGCGGCGTGGCCCTGGCCCTGCTGGCCTGGGAGTGGCCCAGCCTGAGGCGCGAGGTGCGGCTCTGGCGGATGGCGGGCGGGTTTCGCGCCGGCCGCCGCTACCCGTGAGCCGGCCGTGCACGAACTGTCGATCGCGACCGCGATCATCGAGCGGGCCGACGAGCTGGCCCGGGCGGACGGGACGGACGCCGTCTCGAAGGTGACCGTCCGGGTCGGCGAGCTGGCCGGCGTCGTCCCCGACGCCCTGGACTTCGCCTTCGAGGTGGCCCGCGACGGCACCGCCCTCGCGGGGGCCCGGCTCGTCGTCGAGCAGATCCCCGCGCAGGCCTGGTGCGGCCCGTGCGCCGAGGAGTTCCCGGTGGGCATGCCCCCGTTCTTCTGGTGCCCGAACTGCGACCAGCCCTCCAGCGACCTGCGCAGCGGCCGGGAACTGGAGATCGCCGGGATCGAGCCGGTACCGGCATAGACAGGACGAGGGCCCCGTCGATCCGCCGGCGGGGCCCTCGTCCTGTCCTGCGGTCAGCAGATGCGCGGCAGCTGCTCTCCGAGCGGCAGGTCCACCACCCGCGTCCCGCCGAGCCCGGTGGCGACCACCACCATCCCGGGATGCTCGGCGACGCACTCGCCGATCAGCGTCGCCCCGGCACCCTGCGGATGGGCCCGCATCGCCGCCAGCACCTCCTCCGCCCGCGCCGGGGGCACGAAGGCGACCAGCCGCCCCTCGTTGGCCACGTAGAGCGGGTCGAGCCCGAGGAACCCGCAGGCGTTCGCCACCGCGTCCGGCACCGGGATCGCCCGCTCCTGAAGCCGGACACCGGTCCCGGAGGCCCGTGCGATCTCGTTGAGGGAGGCGCCCAGGCCACCCCTGGTGGGATCCCGCAGCACGTGGACGTCCGGAGTGACCGCCAGCATCGCCGCCACCAGGCCCGCCAGCGGCGCGGTGTCGCTGGCGACCTCCACCCCGAACTCCAGCCCCTCCCGGACACTCATGATCGCCACACCGTGCAGCCCGATCGGGCCGCTGACGATCACCGCGTCACCGGGCCGGGCACGCTGCGGCCGGATGTCCACCCCGTCGGGCACGAGCCCCACTCCGGCAGTGGTGACGTACACCCCGTCGCCGTGCCCGGCCTCCACCACTTTGGTGTCACCCGTGGCGATCGTGACCCCGGCGGCCTCGGCCGCCGCCCCCATCGAGCGGGCGATCCGCTCGACCACGGTCAGCTCCACGCCCTCCTCCAGGACGAAGGCCGCCGAGAGGTACGCGGGCACGGCACCGCTCATCGCGAGGTCGTTGACGGTGCCGTTGACCGCGAGGTCGCCCAGGCAGCCGCCGGGGAAGAACAGCGGCCGGACCACGTAGGAGTCGGTGGAGAAGGCCAGCCGCGCGCCGCCCAGTTCGAGGACGGCGGAGTCGGCGAGACCGGACAGGGTGGCGTTGCCGTAGGCGGGGGTGAAGATCTGGTCCATCAGCTCCGCCGACAGCGCGCCCCCGCCGCCGTGCCCCATGACCACGACCCCCTGGTCGCGCAGCGGGGCGGGGCAGGTCCAGTTGGCCGGGTCGACCACATCGGCTCGTCGCTCAGACAACGGGAGCCACCTCTTCCTGCTGCGCGGAACCGCCGGTCTGCGGCGCCGGGGCGTTCATCCGGCGGTACAGGTAGTAGGCCGCGCAGGCGCCCTCGCTGGAGACCATGGTCGCGCCGAGCGGGGTGCGCGGGGTGCAGGTGGTGCCGAACGCGCCGCACTCGGTCGGCTTGATCAGGCCCTGCAGCACCTCGCCGGCCCGGCACTCGGCGGGCTCCTCGGTACGGATACCGCCGACGTCGAAGCGGTGCTCCGCGTCGTACGCGCGGAAGGCGTCGGTCAGCCGCCAGCCGCTGGCCGGGATCCGCCCGATGCCGCGCCAGTTCCGGTCGGTGACCTCGAAAACCTCCTCGATCATGCGCACCGCGGCCGGGTTGCCCTCCTCGCGCACCGCACGCGGGTAGGCGTTCTCCACCCGGTGCTCACCGCGCTCCAGCTGGCGGACCGCCCGGCGGATGCCCTCCAGGATGTCCAGCGGCTCGAAGCCCGTCACCACCATCGGCACGCGGAACCGCTCGGCCAGCTCCGGGTACTCGGCCATCCCCATCACGCTGCACACGTGCCCGGCGGCGAGGAAGCCCTGCACCCGGCACTCGGGCGCCGTCATGATCGCCTCGACGGCCGGGGGCACCCGCACGTGCGACACCAGCAGGCTGAAGTTGGACAGGCCCAGCCGGCGCGCCTGGTGCACGGCCATCGCGTTGGCCGGGGCGGTGGTCTCGAAGCCGATCGCGAAGAACACCACCTCCCGGTCCGGGTTGCCGCGGGCCAGCTCCAGGGCGTCGAGCGGCGAGTACACCACCCGTACGTCGCCGCCCTCACCCTTGACCCGGAACAGGTCGCGGTCGGTGCCCGGCACCCGGAGCATGTCGCCGAAGGAGCAGAAGATCACCCCGGGCCGCGAGGCGATCTCCAGGGCCTTGTCGATGACCTCCAGCGGCGTGACACAGACCGGGCAGCCCGGCCCGTGAATCAACTCCACCTGCTCGGGCAGGAGTTGGTCGATGCCGTGCCGGATGATCGAGTGGGTCTGGCCGCCGCACACCTCCATCAGGGCCCAGGGCCGGGTGGCGGTGGCACGGATCTCGTCCAGCAGCCGCCGCGCCAGCTGGGGGTCGTTGAACTCGTCGAGGTACTTCACGCCGTTCCCGCCTCCTTCTCCGCCTGCTCCCAGGCGTCCCCGAACTCCTCCTCCAGCAGCCCCAGTTCCTCGAACAGCTTCAGGGAGGCCAGGGCCGACTCCTCGTCCAGACGCTGGAGCGCGAAGCCGACGTGCACGATGACGTACTCACCCACCTTCACATCGGACACGTACTCCAGGCACGCCTGCTTCTGCACGCCGCCGAAGTCGATCAGCCCGGTGAGCGGATCGGCACTGTCGTCGATGGACACGACCTTGCCGGGCACTGCCAGACACATGGGTCACTCCTCCTGTCGTAGGTGCGCCGCGACCAGGAGCTGGCCGAGGGCCAGCCCGCCGTCGTTGGGCGGTACCTCGCCGTGCCGGAGCACCGCGAAGCCGTCTTCGGCCAGCAGCCGCGCGCACTCCTGTTCCAGCAGCGCGTTGGCGAACACCCCGCCGCTGAGGGCGACGGTGGCCAGGCCGGTGTCCTGACGCGCCCGCCGGCAGATCTCCGCCACCGCCCGCGCCACGCCGCGGTGGAAACGGGCCGCGAGCACGGCAACCGGGGTGCCGCGCCGCAGATCGGTGATCAGGGCGCCGAGCACCGGTGCCGGGTCGAGTCCACCGGCGAAGGCGTACGCGGCCGTGTCGGCGCCCCACGCCGAAGCGGCCGCCGCCTCCAGCTCCACCGCGGCCTGCGCCTCGTACCCCGCGCGATGGCACACGCCGGCGAGCGACGACACGGCGTCGAAGAGACGGCCCATGCTGGAGGTGGGCACACAGGCCAGACCGCCGTTCAACTGCCTTTGCAGCACGGCCCGTTCGTCCGGCGCGCACGCGGTCACGCACGGCAGGTCCGCGTCCCACGGCAGTCCCGCCGCCCACAGCCGGGCCAGGGCCAGCCGGCACGGGTTGGCGACACCCGCGTCGCCGCCGGGCAGCGGGGCGGGGGAGAGGCGGGCGTAGCGCCGGAAGCCGGTGTAGCCAGCGAGGAGGACCTCCCCGCCCCAGACGGTGCCGTCGTCGCCGTAGCCCGTGCCGTCGAAGGCGACACCGATCACCGGGGTCGTGCCGTCGAGGCCGTGCTCGGCCATCGCGGAGGCGATGTGCGCGTGGTGGTGCTGGACCAGCACGGGGGCGTGCCCGGCCAGCCGGGCGGCCCATCGTGTCGAGTGGTACCCGGGGTGCCGGTCCGCGGCGACCAGTTCGGGGCTCACGCCGGTCAGGCCCCGCAGCTGCGCGTCCGCCCGCCGGGCCGCTTCCAGCGTGGCCAGATCGCCCATGTCGCCGATGTGCGGCCCGAACCAGGCCTGGTCGCCCTCGCCCAGGCACAGGGCGTTCTTGAGGTCGCCGCCCACGGCGAGAGCGGGCCGCACCGGGACCGGCAGGCGCAGCGGGCGGGGCACGTACCCGCGGGACCGGCGCAGCACCTGCTCGGTGCCGTCGGGCCGCACCCGAAGCAGGGAGTCGTCGCAGGGCGAGGCGATGGGCCGGTCGTGGGCGAGCCAGGCGTCGGCCAGCCCGGCGAGACGGGTCAGGGCCTCGTCGTCGTCCGTGACGATCGGCTCCCCGGAGCGGTTGCCGCTGGTCATGACCAACACGCGCGGGCCGGGCGGGTCACCGGGCAGGCCGAACAGCAGGGTGTGCACGGGTGTGTAGGGCAGCATCACGCCGAGGTGGGGGCTGCCGGGGCAGACGCCGGGCGCGAGGCCGTTCGCCTCCGGGCGCCGGCGCAGCAGGACGATGGGGCGCCGGGGGCCGGTCAGAACGGCCCGCTCGGAGGCGGAGACTTCGGCGATCCGGTGCACGTCGTCGAGGTCCGCGCACATCACCGCGAACGGCTTGCCGCCGCGTGCCTTGCGGCTGCGCAGGGTGTCGACGGCCCGCGCCTCGGTGGCGTCGCAGGCCAGGTGGTAGCCGCCCAGGCCCTTGACGGCGACGATCCGCCCGGCCGCCAGCAGCGCCCGCGCCGTGGCCAGGGCCTCGGCATCGCACGCCGGGCGCACCCCGCTCCCGGACGCCGGCACCAGACGCAGCCGGGGACCGCAGTCCGGGCAGGCCACCGGCTGGGCGTGGAAGCGCCGGTCCAGGGGATCGCCGTACTCCTGGGCGCACGCGCCGCACATCGGGAAGCCGGACATGGTCGTGACCGCCCGGTCGTACGGCATGCCCGTGGCGATGGTGAAGCGGGGGCCGCAGTGGGTGCAGGTGACGAACGGGTGCCGGTGCCGCCGGTCCGCCGGATCGCCCAGTTCGCGCAGGCAGTCGGCGCAGGTCGCGGTGTCGGGCGGGAGGAGGGTGCTGCCGGGGGAGCGGTCGGTGGAGCGGATGGTGAAGGTGCCGTCGCCGCCGGAGACGGGCAGGTCCTCGACCTCGACGCCGAGTACGGCGGCGAGCGGTGGCGGCTCGGCGGCCAGCCGGTCGCAGAAGGCCGCGACACCGTCCGGCGGGCCCTCGACCTCGATCAGGACGCCGCTCGCCGTGTTGCTCACGAAGCCCGCGAGCGCCAGGTCGGTGGCGAGGCGGTGCACGAAGGGGCGGAAGCCCACGCCCTGCACGGTGCCGCGCACGCTGACGCGGCGGCGCACCGCCCGCGTGACGGGCGCTGTCACGGGACGAGGCCGGCTTCGGCGCCCTCGTGGGTGTGCGTGTGGGTGTGCGGGCGGGGCGCCAGGGGCGGCCGGTGGACAGGGGCCCCGTCCCGCACGGCGAGCACCCGTTCCAGGAGGGTGTCGACACCGGTGCCGGTGCGGGCGCAGGACCGCAGCACCTCCACCCCCGGGTTGACCCGCTGGACGTGCGCCTCGAAGGCCGCCTCGTCGAACCCGGCCGGCCCGGCCAGATCGGTCTTCGTCAGCACCACCAGATGGGCGGACCCGAAGGCCGTGGGGTACTTGAGCGGCTTGTCCTCGCCCTCCGTCACCGCCATGAGCACGACCCGCAGGGTTTCGCCGAGGTCGTAGGACGCCGGGCAGACGAGATTGCCGACGTTCTCCACGAACAGCAGGGACGCGCCCTCGGGCAGCCAGCTCTCCACATGGCCGCGCAGCTGCCGCGCCTCGAGGTGGCACAGGCCGTCCGTCAGCAGCTGCTTCACCGGGGCGCCCGAACGGGCCAGCCGGTCGGCGTCGTTCTCGGTCGCCAGGTCGGCGGTGAGGGCGGCCACCGGTAGGCTCCGCTCCACCGCCCTGGCCAGCACCCGCCCGAGCAGTTCCGTCTTGCCGCTGCCCGGGCTGGACAGCAGGTTGACCACGCTCACACCGCGCCGGGCCAGCACGTCACGCAGGTCCGCTGCCAGACCGTCGTTCTTGGCCAGGACGGCCCGGGTGACCTCGTCCACGGAATCGCACATGGGTGCCGCTCCTCGCGGGTCGGTAGGGAAATCGTTCCGCTACCGATCCTCGGCGCCGCCGCTCACCGTGCCCGGCAGCCCGGCCGACGACAGGGTGCCGGATTCGTCCGGGCGGCTCAACGGGGGCGTGGCAGCCGGGTCGGCGAGCAGCACCGGCACCATGGTGTGCAGCGCCGCGACCGCCCGCCCGACCGCCTCGCGCACGGTCGCGCTGATGCCCGGGGCGATGTCCTCGTCGGCGGGGGCCCGCAGCTCGGGCTCACAGGCCAGGACCAGGACGCGGGGGAGGGGCTCGTCGCCCAGGTGGGCGGCCAGGGCGAGGACCTTCGCCGGGTCCATGCCGTGCGCCTCGGGCGGGGCGCCCGCCGTGGAGCCGCCGGGCAGGTCCGGCTCGATCAGCGACAGCGTGCCCGGCTGGTGCCCCCGCACGGCGGCGTCGACCAGGACGGCCGTGTCGTAGCCGTCGAGCAGTTCGTACGCCAGGTCCATGCCGCGGATGCCGAAGTCCCGCACCCGCACCTCCGGCGGCAGCGGACGCCGCTCCAGGGCGCGGATCACCTCGGGGCCGAAGGCGTCGTCGGCGAGGAAGATGTTGCCGACGCCCGCCACGAGCAGCCGCGCGCTCATCGCGCGTCCTCGGTGACCAGCGGCCGGGCGGAGCCGTTCGGGAGTTTGCGGACGAAGGCGGACCGCAGGGCGTGGTAGGGAGCCTCCGGGTCGAAGAAGACGGCGCGCATACGGGCGAGTTCGGCCCGCCGGTACTCGGCGAGGGGCCGCGCGAGCTCGTCGGCGTGACGGGACGTGGCCTTGGCGGTGATCCTGCGCGGCAGGTCCGGGTCGGCGCCCAGCTCGGCGGCCAGGCGCTCGATCTCGGGGGCGAATTCCTGGGCCGCGACCGGCACCAGACGATCCACCAGCCCGATGCGCTCGGCCGTCGCGGAGCTCACCGGCAACGCCTCGGTCGTCAGCCGCTCGGCCGTCTCGGCACCCACCCGGCGGGGCAGCGAGTACGTCCAGTACTCCGACCCGTACAGGCCCATGCGCCGGTAGTGCGGGTTGAGGACGCTGCCCGTGCGGCACCACACCTCGTCGGCGGCCAGAGCGAGCATGACGCCGCCGGCCGCCGCGTTGCCGCCGAGGGCCGCCACCACCAGCCGGTCGGTGGTGCGCAGCACCGCCTCGACCAGGTCGTTCATGGCGTTCAGGTTGGCCCAGGACTCGCCCGCCGGGTCGCTCGCCGCTTCGATGACGTTCAGGTGGATGCCGTTGGAGAAGAAGTCGCGGGCGCTGCCGAATACCAGCACCGAGGTGGGGCGGGTGCGGGCGTACCGCCAGGCGGCGAGCAACCTGCGGCAATGGGTGGTGCTCATGGCCCCGCCGGGGAACGAGAACGTCAGGAAGCCGATGCGGCCGCGCTGCCGGTAGCGGATGTCGGTCCAGGTGGTGCGGCCCGGGGGCAGGTCGAGCGGGGCGGCGATCTCGGGCAGCCAGTACGGGCGGTCGTAGGACCCCGGCATGCCCGGGCCGCTGCCGGGCGGGGCCGGGAACCCGGCGAGCACCGAGGCCGCCGGGCGGCGGAACGGCGCGGGGTCTCCGGAGCTCTTGCGGGGCCGCAGTTCCGGGATCCACACCGCGCCGTCCCGGGTGGCCCGGCAGAGCGCGCCGGCCCGGGTGGCGAGGAGTTCCCCGGGCTCACCGCGCAGCCGGTCCTCGGGGTGTCCGCCGTGCAGGAACACCTCCCGGCCGCAGATCTCGTCCCGGACGCCGGGCTGTGAGTCGGCCCCGCGGAGCTTGCGCAGCACCGTCGCCGTGCTGTCGTTCTCCCAGTCGATCCGCCGCTGCTCCTGGCGGAAGTAGTCCCGCCACACCACGTCGATCCCGGGTTCGCTCTGCGGGCGCGGTTTGTACGACCCGTCGGCGTAGCGCCGCACGGCCAGCAGCACGGCGGCCGTGGCGGCGTCAGCCACCTCGTTGCGGTACACGTCGCTCTTGCCCGCCGGCGGTACCGGGAAGGAGCCCTCGGCCCACACGTCCCCCGCGTCCATGGCCGCCTCGGCCTGGAGCACCGTCACGCCCCACTCGGACGCCTCCTCGGCGATCGCCCAGTCCAGCGACGACGGGCCCCGGTCGCCGGGCGGCCCCGGGTGCACGATCAGGCAGGTGTGCTCCCGCCACACGTCCTCCGGCAGGGCCGACTTCAGCATCGGGGCGACGATCAGCTCCGGGCACCCCTCGCATACGGCGGCGCGGACCGCGTCGGGGCCCTGCGAGGCGAGCACGACGTCCACGTGGTGCCCCTCGTCCGACAGTGCGGCGAACACACGCTGGGTCAGGCTGTTGAACGCGCTGGCGACGAGCAAGATGTCCATGACACGGCATGGTCGCCCGTCGGGGGAGGGCCGCGAAGGACCACGGCGGCGTTTCGCGGTCCTCATCCGCTTCCGGCCGAACGGGCACGCGGGCCCTGCGGGTGCTGCCGGGTCACCGGGGCCTCGCGCGCACGGCCGCGATGCCTGGTGCACGGCGACCGGCCCGAGCCGCTCCACCCCGCTCCCCTTGCCCGGGCCGTACGCCTGACGCACGCTGTTCGTATGGGTGCGCAAGACGGCCCAACGCTCATCAACTCCGTCCAGCGGGCCATGCGGCTGCTGGAGGCGGTGAGCGCGCACGAGACCGGCGCGCCGGCCAAGCAGCTGGCGCGCGAGACCGGTCTGCCCCTGGCCACCGCCTATCACCTGCTGCGGACCCTCGTGCACGACGGGTACGTGCGCAAACTGGACGACGGCGGCTTCATCCTCGGCGACAAGCTCCAGACCCTGCAGTCCACAGGGCGTGCGCAGGCGCTGCTCAGCCGCGTCCGGCCCACCCTCGCCGCCCTGCGGGACGAACTCGCCACCGCCGCCTACCTCACCTTCTACGAGGAGGGCGAGATCCGGGTCGCGGAGATCGTCGACGGCCCCGGAACACCGCGCGTCGACCTCTGGGTGGGATTCGAGGACGCGGGGCACGCCACCGCGCTGGGCAAGTCCGTCCTGCGCGAACTGGACGAGGAGGCCCGCCGGGACTACCTCTCCCGCCACCACCTCGCCGACCTCACCCCGCGGACCATCACCAGCCTCCCGGAACTGCTCCGGCGACTGGAGGCCCCGCCGATGGCCCCGGCCATCACGGACCTGGAGGAGTACTCCCTCGGCACGGTCTGCGTCGCCGTCCCGGTCTACAGCGGGGACACCATCGGCTCCCTCGGCGTCTCACTGCCGTCGAACCGGCTCTCCCGGCTGCCGGAGATCCGCGAACGGCTGCTCCCGACCGCGAGCCGCGTGACGAGGGGCCTGTCGCTCACTATCTGAAAATCCTCTCCTTGCCCGTGCCCCGGCTCACCCCGTTTTCTGGATGAAACCGGACATTCCGTGGGCGCTCCCGAGCCTCGCGCCCCGTTCACAGGTGAGGACATCGATAGCGACATGAGCCATGCGCGAGACCTTGGTGACGGTCACCGGCCGGCACGGCCGTTCAGCGTCCGAGTGGCCGGTGCCAGGAGGTCGGCCCGCAGACGCGCACTCGCGCAGCTGGCCGCCGCCACGCCCGCCCTGCCCGCGCTGGTCGTCTGCGTCGTCGTGCTCTCCGGCCTCGCCGACGGTGCCGGGATGATCTGGCTGCCCCTGCTCGTGGCCGGTCCCGCTCTGGCGGCGACGACCAATGGGCCGCGCGGTGTCTTCTGGGCCGGTTTCCTCACCGCGCTGCTCGGCGCCCTGCTCGGGGTCCGGGACGGTGTGCCGGGCCGGGAGCTGACCGCCGTGCTGGCGGCCCTGGTGACGGTCACCCTCGCGAGTGGCCTTTCCAGCGTCCTGCGAGGGCGGCGGGAACGGGTGCTCGCCGCCGTCCGCTCGGTCGCGGAGACCGCCCAGCACGCGCTGCTCAAACCGGTGCCGGCGACGGTCGGGCCGTTCCAGGCGGCCGTCCGCTACAGCGCGGCTGCGGCCGAGGCCCGGATCGGCGGGGACCTGTACGCGCTGATACCCACCCCGCACGGCGTCCGGCTGATCGTCGGCGACGTGCGTGGCAAGGGGCTTCCGGCCGTGGGCACCGCGGCGCTGGTGCTCGGTGTCTTCCGGGAAGCCGCCCACGACGAGCCCGATCTCCTCGCCGTGGTCGAGCGCATCGAGCGGAGCCTCGCGCGCAACCTCGGACACGACGACTTCGTCACCGCCGTGGTCGCCGGGTACCCGCGGGACGGGCACCTGGAGGTCGTGAACTGCGGGCACGCGCCTCCGCTGCTGGTCAGCGCCTCCGGGAGCATAAGCGCCGTGGAGCCCCCGCTCCCGGCCCCGCCGCTCGGTCTGCGCGCGCTCGCGGGCCACACGCCCGGGCTGCAGACGCTGCCCTTCGCCGACGGCGACCAACTGCTGCTCTACACCGACGGGGTCACCGAGGCCCGCGACGGCGGACAGGCCTTCTACCCGCTCGCCGAAGGGCTGGAACGCCACGTCTCCCAGGAGCCGGCGCGCACCCTCGACGCCCTGCACGACGAACTCCTGGCCCATGTGGGCGGCCGGCTGCACGACGACGCGGCCCTGCTCCTGATCCGCAAACCGGCCGCCGGCCCGGCGGTGGCCTCCGCGACGGGCCACCCCGGCCCCACCGCCCGGCCGTCCGAGGTGAAGTGCTGCCCCTGAGAGCCGCCGGGGCCCCGGCGGCTCACGCCTCGCGCAGATCCTTCACCCGGCGGATCTTGCCCACGGAGCGTTCCAGGGTCTCCGGCTCGACGACCGTCACGTCGGCGGTGATGCCGATGCCGTCCTTGACGGCCTTGGCGATCGCCCCCGCCGCGGCTTCGCGCTGCCCGGGGCCGGTGCCGGGGCGGGTCTCGACGCGCACGGTCATGTGGTCCAGGCGGCCGCGCCGGGTCAGCTGGATCTGGAAGTGCGGGGCGACGCCGGGCGTGCGCAGCACGATCTCCTCGATCTGGCTGGGGAAGACGTTCACCCCGCGCAGGATGATCATGTCGTCGCAGCGGCCGGTGATCTTCCGGATGCGGCGGAAGGCGGGCCGGGCCGTGCCGGGGAGCAGCCGGGTCAGATCGCGGGTGCGGTAGCGGACGACCGGCAGGGCCTCCTTGGTCAGGGACGTGAAGACCAGCTCGCCTTCCTCGCCCTCGGGCAGCACCTCACCCGTGACCGGGTCGACGACCTCGGGGTAGAAGTGGTCCTCCCACACGTGCAGCCCGTCCTTGGTCTCCACGCACTCCTGGGCGACACCGGGACCGATCACCTCGGACAGGCCGTATATGTCGACGGCGTGGATGCCCGTCCGCTCCTCGATCTCGCGGCGCATCTCTTCCGTCCACGGCTCGGCGCCGAAGATGCCGATGCGCAGGCTGCTGCCGCGCGGGTCGATGCCCTGACGCTCGAACTCGTCGAGCAGGGTGAGCATGTACGACGGGGTGACCATGATGATCTCGGGCCGGAAGTCCTGGATGATCTGCACCTGGCGCGCGGTCATGCCGCCGGAGGCCGGGATCACCAGACAACCCGCGCGCTCAGCGCCGTAGTGCGCGCCGAGCCCGCCGGTGAAGAGTCCGTAGCCGTAGGAGATGTGCACCTTGTGGCCCGGGCGCCCGCCGGCGGCGCGGATCGAGCGGGCGACGAGGTCCGCCCACATCGACAGGTCGTTCTCCGTGTAGCCCACCACCGTGGGGCGGCCGGTGGTCCCGCTGGAGGCGTGCACGCGCCGCACCTGGTCCATGGGGACGGCGAACATCCCGAACGGGTAGGTGTCCCGCAGGTCGGCCTTCGTGGTGAAGGGGAAGCGGGCCAGGTCCTCCAGCGAGCGGCAGTCGTCGGGGGAGACCCCGGCCGCGTCGAACTTCTTCCGGTACGCCTCCACGTTGTCGTAGGCGTGCCGCAGGCTGCGGCGCAGGCGGTCGAGCTGGAGCTCGCGCAGCTGCTCACGCGTCAGGCGCTCCCCGTCGTCGAGCAGGTCGTGGGGGAGGGGCTCGCCGCGCCGCGGGCCGGCCGTGACCGCGAAATCCGTCGCGGTGTCCGCTTCCCTGGTCATGCCGACTCCTCCGGCCTCGTGCTCCCGATGCTGCGGCTGCGGCCCCGGAACTCCGCTATCACCTCGTCGCCCCGCCGGACGCTCACGTCGTAGACGCCGCTGCGGCCGTAGCGCACGCGCTCCTCGGCCCGTGCCACGAGCACGTCGCCCTCGTGCGCCGGGGCCACGAAGGTGATGTCCGCCCCGGCCGCGACGGTCACCGGGCCGTGGCTGTTGCACGCACAGGCGAAGGCACTGTCGGCGAGCAGGAAGACGTAGCCGCCGTGGGCGATCCCGTGGCCGTTCACCATCGCGGGGGTCACGGTCATCCGCAGCACGGCGGTCCCTTCGCCATGCACCAGCAGCTCGATCCCGAGCCCGCGAGAAGCCCGGTCCGCGGCGAACATCGCCTCCGCGGCCGGCGTCGCGTCAGCGGTATGGGTCATGTCTCGCACCACCTTGTAGCCCGACCGACCATTCGGTTAGTTTGGCGCTGCCCAGTAATCCAGCAGCCCCGGTGACTGTCAAGGGTCAGGGTCTTACCAAGGCGCGCCGGCTTGTCCTACCATGGACCGAACGAATGGTCGGTTGGGAAGGGGGACGGATGAACACGACACGCTCCAGCCCTGCGGAGACGGACGGCGCCGAGCCGGTTCTCCAGCAGCACTTCGACGCGACGATCGCGCGGGACCAGCGGATCGAGCCGCGTGACTGGATGCCGGAGGGCTACCGCAGGACACTGATCCGGCAGATCGCGCAGCACGCGCACTCGGAGATCATCGGCATGCAGCCGGAGGGCGAGTGGATCACCCGAGCCCCGTCGCTGCGCCGCAAGGCCATTCTCTTCGCCAAGGTCCAGGACGAGGCCGGACACGGGCTCTACCTCTACTCGGCGGCCGAGACCCTGGGCGCCGACCGCGCCGACCTGACCGGGCGCCTGATCGAGGGCCGCCAGAAGTACTCGTCGATCTTCAACTACCCGACGCTGAGCTTCGCGGACGTCGGCGTGATCGGCTGGTTCGTGGACGGCGCCGCGATCTGCAACCAGGTGCCGCTGTGCCGCTCCTCGTACGGGCCGTACGCGCGCGCCATGGTGCGGATCTGCAAGGAGGAATCGTTCCACCAGCGGCAGGGCTACGAGCTGCTGATGACGATGATGCGCGGCACCCGGGAGCAGCGCGAGATGGTGCAGGACGCCGTGAACCGCTGGTGGTGGCCGTCGCTGATGATGTTCGGCCCGCCCGACGACGCCTCGCCCAACTCCGCGCAGTCCATGGCATGGAAGATCAAGCGGCACAGCAACGACGAACTGCGCCGGCGGTTCGTCGACATGACCGTCCCGCAGGCCGAGAAGCTCGGCGTCACGCTCCCCGACCCGGAGCTGCGCTGGAACGAGGAGCGGGGCCACCACGACTTCGGCACGCCCGACTGGGACGAGCTGATGCGGGTCATCAAGGGCGACGGCCCGTGCAACGACCAGCGGATGGAACGGCGCCGCACGGCCCACGAGGAGGGCTCCTGGGTGCGCGAGGCGGCCACCG
Organism: Streptomyces paradoxus; assembly: GCF_014202475.1. Taxonomy (GTDB): domain Bacteria; phylum Actinomycetota; class Actinomycetes; order Streptomycetales; family Streptomycetaceae; genus Streptomyces; species Streptomyces paradoxus. The sequence continues at coordinate 107,425 of NZ_JACHGV010000017.1, read as the reverse complement.
CCCACGCCGCCAAGCAGGCCGCCCGCGAGCCGAAGGGAGCGGTGGCATGACCGCCGACAAGCAGGACTGGCCGCTGTACGAGGTGTTCGTGCGGGGCAAGCGCGGCCTGAACCACGTCCACGTGGGCTCGCTGCACGCCGCCGACGACCGCATGGCGCTCACCCACGCCCGCGACCTCTACACCCGGCGCAACGAGGGCGTCTCCATCTGGGTCGTGCGCTCCGAGCACATCGCCGCCTCCACGCGCGACGAGAAGGACCCCTTCTTCGAGCCCAGCGCCGACAAGGTCTACCGGCACCCGACCTTCTACGACATCCCCGACGACGTCCCCCACATCTGAAGGACAGGGCATGAGCGACGACCACGTCTACATGACCCTCGCCGAGGGCCATGAGGACGACACCCGCTGGGCCTACGGCACCGGTTTCGAGGACCCCCTGCACGGCGTGGACACCACCGTGCCCGAGGGCGTCGACGCCGCCGGGCTGGCGGATCTGTGCGTGACCCTGGCCGACGACGCCCTGGTCTCCGCCCAGCGGCTGGCCGAGTGGACCACGCGCGCCCCCGAGCTGGAGGAGGAGGTGGCGCTGGCCAACATCGGGCTCGACCTGCTCGGCCAGGCCCGCCTGCTGTACTCCCGCGCGGGCCAGGCCGACGGCACCGGCCGTGACGAGGACGCCTACGCCTACTTCCGCGACGCCGGCGAGTTCCGCAACGTACGCCTCGCCGAACTCCCCAACGGTGACTTCGCGTTCTCCATCGTGCGGCTGCTGGTCCTCGCCAGCTGGCGCCTCGCGCACTTCGAGCGGCTCACCGCACACGGCGACCCGGTGCTCGCGGCGATCGCCGCCAAGGGCGTCAAGGAGCTGGCCTACCACCGCCAGTACGCGGCTGAGTGGGCCGTGCGCCTCGGCGACGGCACCGAGGAGTCGCACCGCCGGATGCGCAAGGCGCAGGAGCAGGTGGCGCCCTACCTGGGCGAGCTGTTCACGGCGTACGACGTGCGCGACGAGGTCGTCGCTGTCCTCCGCCAGGTCACGGAGGCGGCCGGGCTGCCCATGCCCGTCTACCGCCCGCTGCCCGGCTCGGGCCGCACCGGGGAGCACACCGAGCACCTCGCCCCGCTGCTCGCCGAGTTGCAGGGAGTGGCCCGGGCCCACCCGGGGGCGACATGGTGACGGCACTCCTGGACGCGCGACGGGCCCGGCACATCGCCGAGCAGGTGCCCGACCCCGAACTGCCCATGCTCACCCTGGCCGACCTCGGAGTGCTGCGGGAGGTGGCACTGACCGAGGACGGCACGGTGGTCGCGAGCCTGACCCCCACCTACTCGGGCTGTCCGGCGATGGCGGAGATGCGCGCGGGCGTGGCCGCCCGGCTGCGCGAGGCGGGATACGCGCGTGTGGAGATCCGCACGGTCCTCGACCCGCCGTGGAGCAGTGACTGGATCACGGCCGCCGGCCGGCGCAAGCTCGCCGAGCACGGTATCGCCCCGCCCGGCACCGCGCCCGCGCGCACCACCGGTCCGGTTCCGCTCGTGCTGTCGCCGACCCGCCGCTCGGTGCCCTGCCCCCGCTGCGGTCACCCGGACACCGAGGAGACCTCCCGCTTCGGCGCCACGTCCTGCAAGTCACTGTGGCGCTGCCTCGCCTGCCGCGAGCCGTTCGAGTACCTCAAGGAGATCTGATGGAGGACCTGATGGAGCCGGCCCCCGTCCCGGCGGCACGCGCGCGTGTCCGCCGGCGTCCGGTCTTCCACCCCCTGCGGGTCGCCGCCGTGCAGCCGCTGTGCGAGGACGCGGCAGCCGTGAGCTTCGACATCCCGGCCGAGCTGGCCGAGGAGTTCACCTTCGCGCCCGGCCAGTCACTCACCCTGCGGCGCGACATCGACGGCCGGGACGAGCGCCGCTCGTACTCGATCTGCGCCCCCGCCGGCACCGCGCCGCGCATCGGCGTCCGCGTGGTGCCGGGCGGCCTGTTCTCCTCCTGGCTGGTGAACGACGTACGCCCCGGCGACACCGTCGAGGTGATGGCACCCACCGGTGCCTTCACCCCAGATCTCACCGCCCACGGCCACCACGTCCTGATCGCCGCGGGCTCCGGCATCACCCCCATGGTCTCCATCGCCGAGTCCGTCCTAGCCGCCGACCCCCGCTCGACCGTCACCCTCCTCTACGGCAACCGCCGCACGGGCACGGTGATGTTCGCCGACGAACTCGCCGACCTGAAGGACCTCTACCCGGCGCGGTTCCAGCTCGCACACGTCCTCTCCCGCGAGCCCCGCGAGGCCGAGGTGCTCTCCGGCCGCCTCGACGCCGAGCGGCTCTCCGCGCTCGTCGACGCGCTGGTCGACGTGGAGTCCGCCGACCACTGGTGGCTGTGCGGCCCGCACGGCATGGTGCGCGCCGCCCAGCAGGTCCTGACCGGCCTCGGCGTCCCCGCCGACCGCGTCCACCAGGAGCTCTTCTACGCCGACGACGAGCCGGTCCGCGAGGTCCGGCACGCCGAGACCGGCCCTTCCGGCCCGGTCAGCCAGGTCACCGTCACCCTCGACGGCCGCTCCACCACCGCCCCCCTGCCCCGCGACCGCACCCTCCTTGAAGGCGCCCAGCAGACCCGCCCCGACCTGCCCTTCGCCTGCAAGGGCGGAGTCTGCGGCACCTGCCGCGCCCTGGTCACCGGCGGCAAGGCCGACATGCGCCGCAACTTCGCCCTCGAACCGTCCGAGGTCGACGCGGGCTACGTCCTCACGTGCCAGACGTTCCCGGTGTCCGAAGCGTTGACGGTGGACTTCGACACCTGAGCCCGCGGAGGGCGGGCCGGCCTGCGGCCGCAGGCCTGGCCTCGTCGACATGACGCCGGTGGAACTCCTCGAAGAGCCGCGGGTCGCCGACTGCCGCAGCAGGCCCACTCCGTCACCGTTCCGCGTCGTCCACCGATGTCCCCTTCCCGTCGACAGGTGCCTCTCACTCGTTCCTGGAACGGGACGGACAAAGCGTTACAGGGAGTGCGGTCCCCGGTCCGCGCGCAGGACCCGCAACGCCGTGAGGGCCACATGGAGTTCGGTGCGCCGGTCGCCGGATTCGAGGTCGGTGTCGAGGAGGCGTTCGACCATGCGAAGGCGCTGGTACAGGGTCTCCCTGGACAGGCCACCGCGACGGGCCGCCGTGGTCTTGTTGCCGGCGGCGTCGAGGTAGTGGCCCAGGGTCGCCAGCAGGTCGGTGCCGTGCCGGGTGTCGTGGTCGATGAGCCGGCCCAGCAGGCGTTCCGTGTAGTCCTGGATCCGGGTGTCCTCGCGCAGCGCGTACAGCAGCCGGCGCAGGCCGATGTCCGGCAGCTCGTGGAAGGAACGGTCCGCGGGGAGGGGCTGGCCGGGCGGGGTGGCCTCTATGACCCGGGCCGCCTCCCGGAACGAGCGTGCGGTGTCGGCGAGATCCGCCACCTCCGAGCCGACTCCGACGATCGCCTCCGGCGCCAGTGCCAGCGCGGTCCGGCTGAGGCGTTCGGCCACGGGCCGCCAGGGCTGGTCAGGACGCAGGGCCAGCAGGACGCCGAGGCGGCGCGGGGACAGTTCGCCGACCAGGGCCGGGATCCCGGCCGACCGCAGCTCCCGGTGCATCCGGGTCTCCGGCTCGGCGCCCGCCCCGCCCGGTCCCGGATCCACGAGGACGGCCAGGAAGACACCGGCCTCCGTGGGCAGACCCAGCGCGGCGCAGCGGGCCCGGAGGTCCTCGGCGGAGTGGTGCCGCTGCTCCGCCAGCTCGCGCAGGGCGTTGCGGTGGGCCGTGTGCTCCCACGGGGTGGAGTGGATGAGCCGGGCCACGGTCAGGGCCATCGCCGTCCGTTCCAGGACGGTGACGTGCTCCGGCCCGAAAGCCGGCCCGTCGGCGGGCAGCATGACCAGACGCCCCCAGCGTTCGCCCTGGTAGGAGACGGGCGCGGTGAGCCAGTCCTCCGGGCCGCCCACCTCGGTGCGGTCGCCCGGCTCGGCCGCCCGGGAGCGCTGCTCCCAGCCCCCGAGCGCCTGCTCCACCGTGCTTCCCGAGGGTTCGCAGATCAGCGCCTGGTGCGCCAGGTTCTCCAGCACGACCGTCCGGCCGCTCATCTCCGCGGCCGCGCGCACCACGTCCTCCGGCCCCGCCCCGCGCAACGTCAGCGCCGTGAACGCCTCGTGGATCCGCTGGGTCCGCCGCATCGCGTCGGCCTGGTTGCCGAGGATCAGCGCGTGCACGACCTGCGTGACCTCCAGGAAGTTGACGTCCCGGGCGAGGGTGACCAGGGGGAGCCCCCGGGCCCGGCAGGCCTGCACGAGGGCGTCGGGCGGCCGGTGGTAGCGGCGTACGAGTTCGATGACCAGGGCGGCCGCTCCCACCTCGGTGAGTTCGTCGACGTACCGGCGGACACCCGCGGTGTCCTCGGGCAGCGGCATGCCCGTGGTCAGGACCAGCTCGCCGCCCTTGAGGAAGGAGGCAGGGTCCGTGAGCTCGGTGATGTGCACCCAGCGCACCGGCCGGCCCAGCTCGGTCACGCCCGTGACCACCTGGGGCTGTCCGGCGGCCAGCACCGGCAGGGCGAGGACGTCGGCGAGAGTCGGTGCGCGACCGGCCGGGGCGGAGTCGCGGCCGGCCGTCGGGGGGTGATCGTTCACGGTGCCTCCCTGCGTGCCCGGTCACTCTGACAAGCGGTGCTGACCTGCGCAAGAGCTGTCCTGGAGTACCAGTACGTGGCCGTGCCCGTGCGATGACCCCGGGACCTGTGTCGCGACACGGCTGCCACATGAAGGCATGAATGAGTCTTCATGTGTTCCTGTATGGTGGGGCGCCGACGCGCCCCCGCCAGAAGGACCCCTGATGACCTCCACCCTCACGCCGCAGCCGGTCGAACGGACGAAGCCCGAGCGCCCCGGGGCGGTGGCCCGGCGGCGTACCCGCGTCCTCGCGCTCCCCGAGGCACGCTGGGCCGCCGCGGCCACCGCCTTCTTCCTGCTCGCCCTGCCCTTGCAGCTGACCGGCGCCCCGGCCTGGACCTGGGGGCCGCTGTACGCCCTGTCGTACGTGACGGGCGGCTGGGAGCCGGGCTGGGAAGGGCTCAAGGCGCTGAAGGAACGCACCCTCGACGTCGACCTGCTGATGGTCGTGGCCGCCCTGGGCGCCGCATCCATCGGGCAGGTGATGGACGGTGCCCTGCTCATCGTCATCTTCGCCACGTCCGGCGCGCTGGAGGCCCTGGCCACGGCCCGCACCGCCGACTCCGTCCGCGGCCTGCTCGACCTGGCCCCCGCCACGGCCACCCGGCTGAGCCCCGACGGCGGTGAACAGGCCGTGTCCGTCGAGGAGCTGGAGGTCGGCGACACCGTCCTCGTACGCCCCGGGGAGCGCGTCGGCGCAGACGGCCGGGTGCTCGACGGGGCGAGCGAGGTGGACCAGGCGACCATCACCGGCGAGCCGCTGCCCGTCCCGAAGGAGCGCGGCGACGAGGTCTTCGCCGGCACTCTCAACGGCACCGGCGCTCTCAGGATCCGGGTGGAGCGCGACGCCTCCGACTCGGTGATCGCCCGCATCGTGCGCATGGTGCAGGAGGCGTCCGAGACCAAGGCGCCCACGCAGCTGTTCATCGAGAAGGTCGAACAGCGCTACTCGCTCGGCATGGTGGCCGCGACCCTCGCCGTCTTCCTGGTGCCGATCGCCTTCGGCGAACAGCTCACCGACGCGCTGCTGCGGGCCATGACGTTCATGATCGTCGCCTCCCCGTGCGCGGTCGTGCTGGCCACCATGCCGCCGCTGCTGTCGGCCATCGCCAACGCCGGACGGCACGGCGTGCTCGTGAAGTCGGCCGTGGTGATGGAGCGGATCGGCCAGGTGGACGCGGTCGCCCTGGACAAGACCGGCACGCTCACCGAGGGCAGCCCCCGCGTCACCGACGTGCGGCCGCTGCCCGGATCCGGCCTGGACGAGGAGGAGTTGCTGACGCTGGCGGCCGCCGCCGAGCGGCCCAGTGAGCATCCGCTGGCCAGGGCGGTGGTGGACGCGGCCCGCGAGCGCGGCCCCGGCCTGCCCGGCGCGGAGGACTTCACCTCCGCGCCCGGCGTCGGCGTCACCGCCGTCGTCGGCGGCCGCACGGTCGCGGTGGGCGCACCGGCCCGGCTGCTGGAGGACACCCCCGGCGCCGCCGCGGAACTGGAGGAGTCCGGCCGCACCGCCGTCCTGGTCGTGGTCGACGGCACCCCCGCCGGACTCCTCGGCATCGCCGACCGGCTGCGCCCGGACGCCGCCGCCACGGTCGCCGCCCTTGCCAGCCTCACCGGCACCGCCCCGGTACTCCTCACCGGCGACAACCCCCGTGCCGCCGCGCATCTCGCCGTCGAGGCCGGCATCGACGACGTGCGCGCCGGGCTGCTGCCGCAGGACAAGCTGGCCGCCGTCCAGGAGATGGAGGGCGCGGGCCGCAAGGTGCTGGTCGTCGGGGACGGCGTCAACGACGCACCCGCCCTGGCCGCCGCGCACACCGGCATCGCCATGGGCCGGGCCGGATCCGACCTGGCCCTGGAGACGGCGGACGCCGTCATCGTGCGCGACGAACTCGCCGCGGTGCCCGCCACCGTCGCCCTGTCCCGCCGCGCCCGCAGGCTGGTCGTGCAGAACCTCGTCATCGCGGGGGTGTTCATCGCCGGTCTCGTCATCTGGGACCTGGCCGGGAACCTGCCGCTGCCGCTGGGCGTCGCGGGCCACGAGGGCTCCACGGTCCTGGTCGGCCTGAACGGGCTGCGGCTGCTGAGGGAAGGAGCCTGGCAGCGGGCCGCCGCCGAGGGGAACGGCTGACGAACGCCCCTCAGCGCACCGGTGGGGGACCGCTGCTGGCCCGCACCACGAGGTCCACGGGCACGAGCGTGTCGCCGCGGGGCCGCTCGCCCGGGCCGTCGATCCGGTCCAGGAGGAGCCGCAGCGAACGGGTGCCGATCTCCGCGAAGTCGGTGCGCACGGTGGTCAGCGGCGGCAGGAAGTGCGCCGCCTCCGGAACGTCGTCGTAGCCGACGACGCTGACGTCCCCGGGCACGGACCGCCCGGCCTCGTGCAGGGCGTGCAGCAGGCCGAGCGCCATCTGGTCGTTGCCGGCGAACACCGCCGTCACATCGGGGCGCCGGGCCAGCGAACGGCCCAGCTCGTAGCCGGAGTCGGCGCTCCAGTCCCCGACGAGAGGAGCCGGAACGGCGGCACCTGCGGCCCGCAGCGTCGCCCGCCAGCTCGCCATCCGATGATCGGCGGAGGTCCAGCCGGTCGGGCCCGCGATGTGCCACACGGTGGGGTGCCCGAGGCCGAGGAGGTGCTCGGTGGCCTTGCGGGCGCCGGTGCGGGAATCGCCGGTGACCAGGGGGGTCTCCTCGTCGAGCGCGTTCTCCAGCACCACCAGGGGAGTGCCCAGGCCGGTCGTCTCGGCCAGCGTGCGGCCCACCCACAGCTGCGGCGCGATCGCGATCACGCCGTCCGCGCCCTCGGCCGACAGCCGGTTCACGGCCTCGACGACGGTGTCGTGGTCGGCCGTGTCGAGGGCGATGGAGCTGACGAGGTAACCGGCCTCCTGGGCCGCCGTGTTGATCGCGGTCAGGATCGAGGCGGGCCCGTAGCGCGCGGCGTCGAAGGAGATGACCCCGAGCATCCGGGTCCTGCCACTGGCCAGGGACCGCGCACTGCGGCTGGGCCGGTAGCCGAGCGTGCGCATGGCCTCCAGGACCGCCTCGCGTGTCTCGCGCCGGACGGCCGGATGGTCGTTCAGCACCCGCGAGACGGTCTGCTTGGAGACCCCGGCCATCCGGGCCACGTCGGCCATCACCGGCCGCGCCCCCGCGAAGTTGCGCCTGCTGCGGCCCTTGGGCGCAGGGCCGTCGGCAGCGCTCGGTGTCATGGCGGGTGATGTCCTCGACGTCGGTACGGCGGTCCTGAACCCGCCCGGCAGGAGCACAGCATAGGCCGGACGGTGTGCCCGGAACGTCTTCAGCCGGTCCGGACCGCCCAGCGGCGCGTGACCACCCATACGGCGTCCAGCACCCGCGCCTCCCGCCAGGTGTCATCCGGCTGCTCCGGCACATGCACGGCGGCGTCCGGGGCGAGCGGCAGCACCTTCAGCCGCAGGCCCTCCGTGCGCAGCGCCCGGGCCGGCAGCCGGTCCAGCCCGATGTCCCAGACCCGCCCCGACCAGAACTGGTCGGCGACCAGAGCGTCTCCCACGCAGGCCCGGGCCAGGTCCCCCGTCCAGCGCAGCCGCAGCAGCACGCCGGAGGGGTTCCGGAGCAGGTCCTGCGGTACGTCGACCCGGTACTCGGCGGCCGCCGCGTCCACGTCCTTCTCGCCCGGCACACTCGCCCGGCCCTGCACGCCGGTCACCGGCTCGGGCGCCGGGCCGGCGGGCCTGACGGACCTGACGGTCGCGACGGTCCCCGCCGGCGGCCCGGCGTCGACCGTGTAGCGCGTGAACACACCGTCGGCCGCCTCCCGGACACCGGCCCCCTCCACCACCAGGGCGGAATCCGGTGCGGGCAGCACCGCGAACGTCGGCTCGGCGGCGGGACTGTGCAGGCGCACCTCGTGACGGTGCTCGTCGAAGACGACTCCGTCCCCGCACAGCACCAGCCGTTCGGCCCCCCACGCCCGGCCCCGGTAGACCGTCCGGGCCGTCGCCGCGTCCAGGACCAGCAGGCCGACGCGTGAACCGTCGGCCGCCTCCACCTCCACCAGGGCGTCCGTCCCGGGCCGCACCCCGCTGACCAGCACCCGCCCGGCGACCGGCGTGATCTCCCCGGAGGGCACCTCGACGGACCCCACCGTGTCGGCGTCCAGGGCGAGTTCGGGGGCGATGCCGTCCGTCGCGGCCAGCACCAGGACCGTACGGCCGTCCGCCTCGACGGCGCACACGGGCTGCGCCGTGGCCCACTCCAGCCGCAGCCCGGCCACGTCCAGCCGGAGCGGCCAGCAGAAGTACGCGCCGGAGGGGACGGTGACGGGAGTGCTCGGCAGCGTCAGCGAGGGCGCGTCGGGGAAGGCGACCGTGAAGGCCGTGTCCGGGTGGCCCGGCAGCGGCTCGTGCGGCTGGTGGTTCGTCACGAAGAGGAAGCCCGAGGTCCCGTCGGTCCGCACGGCCCAGCGCAGGGTGTCCCGGTCGTGCTGCCCCGCCGGCGGCTGCTCGGGCAGCACGGACCGCATCGGGGCGATCCGGTGCCCGAATCCGGCCAGCAGCAGGTGCTGGAGGCGCAGTTCGTGGTAGGAGGGCCGCACCTGCCCGTACTCGCCGAGCGGGGCCTGGAAGTCGTAGGTCAGGACGGGCAGGTCGTTGGGGTAGCCGGTGGCGTGCGACTCCTGCAGGGACGTCAGCTCGCCGGCCGGGTTCGTGCCGCCGTGGAACATGTAGTAGCCCTGCCACACGGACCCGCAGCCGAGCTTGGTCAGCCCCAGGGCGCCGACATCGGCTGCCTCCACCCTCGGCCGCCGGTGATAGGCCACCGCCATGCCGCCGCCCAACTCGCAGGTCGCCCAGGGGAAGCGGTCCGTCGGAGCCGGGCCGGCTCCGCGCACGGCCGTGGGCCGCAGGTCGGCGCCGATGCCCTCGTCGTCGCGCTCGTGGGTGAAGAAGAAGTGCTTGCGGCAGGTGTCGGGCCAGCCGCCGTCGGCCTCCGTCCAGAACGCCTCGGAATAGCCGCCGTACAGCGGAAGCAGTTCGTCACCGGGGAGCTGCACGCCGCCCCAGGCGGTCGACGTCCACAACGGTGCGCTCAGCCCGGCCTCCTGTGCCAGGCGCTTCAGCGTGCGCAGGTGGCCCGGCTGGTCGTACAGCTCGTTCTCGATCTGGATCGCGACGATCGGGCCGCCGCTCGCCCGGTCGAGACCGCGCAACTGGCCGGCGATCGCGGTGAACCAGGCGCGTACGGGCTCCAGATAGGCCGGGTCGTCGGTGCGGGGGGTGCAGGCGCGGGCCAGGAGCCAGTCGGGCAGGCCGCCGTTGCGTACCTCGGCGTGGGACCAGGGGCCGATCCGGGGGATGAAGTCCAGGCCGTGGCGGGCGCACAGCTCGGCGAAGCACCGCAGGTCGCGGTGGCCGTCGAAGCGGACCCGGCCCTCGATCTCCTCATGGTGGATCCAGATGACGTAGGAGGCGACGGCGGTCACCCCGCCCGCCTTCATCTTCAGCAGTTCCTCCTCCCACTCCCCGTGCGGGCAGCGGGAGTAGTGGAACTCGCCGGAGACCGGGAGCCAGGCGCGGCCGCCCCGGGTGAGCCAGCGGCTGGTGACCTCGATCGGGTCGGGCACGCCCGGCGCGTCCGTGAAGGGCAGGTGGCCGGTCAGCGGGGGAGCGGCAGGCGGGGGCACGCGCAGCAGATGCGTCACCAGGTGTTCTCCGGGCCGAGGTCGGGGGTGCCGGTGAGCAGGGCACGGGTGGCGGTGGTGCCGTGCAGCTCCAGCAGGACGAGTTCGTTGGCGCCCGGGCGCAGCACCGGTGCGGGGACGTACAACGTGCGCTGCGGGCCCCGGTTCCAGTAGCGGCCCAGGTGGAAGCCGTTGACCCAGGCCTGGCCCTTCGACCAGCCGGGCAGGGAGAGGAAGGCGTCGGCGGAGGTGCGGACCTCGAAGGTGCCGCGGTGGAACGCCGGCACGGTGACCGGCGCGTCACCGGCCGGGGCGAACGGCACCGCGTCCAGATCGTCGAGCGGCAGCGGGTGGCAGTCCCAGCCGCGCAGGGCGGTGCCGTTGAAGGAGACGGGGCCGAGCAGGCCCTTGGGCGCACCGATGCGAGGCCCGTAGTTGACGCCGCCCATGTTCTCGACGAGGACGTCCAGCGTCACCCCGGGACGCGGCACGCGCACGGGCAGCGTCTCGTCGTGCCGTTCGCGCTCCAGCACACCGGCGGGGGCGCCGTCGACGAAGACCAGGGCGCGGTCGCCGACCCCACCGGCGAAGTGCAGCAGGCCGTCGCCGCCGACGGGGAGCGTGGTGCGGTAGGAGCGCGTAACCGGTGCGCTGCCCGAGCGCGTCCATGGTGAGCGGGACGTCGGCGCTCACGGGCGGCCCCGCAAGCGGCATGAGGGCCGCCCGGTCGCTCAACTCGACGTCGGTGGGCGGAAGTTTCGGGCCCGCCGCCGGGAGGGGCCCGTCCGGTACGGCGCAATGACGGGCGATGACCTCGCGGAAGGCACGGTACTTCGGGCCGGGGTCGCCGCTCTCGGTGAGCGCGGCGTCGTAGTCGTACGACGTGATCGTGGGCGTGTAGGCGTGCTTGTGGTTGGCGCCGTTGGTGAAGCCGAAGTTGGTGCCGCCGTGGAACATGTAGATGTTCACGGACGCCCCGGCGGACAGCAGCCGGTCCAGATCGGCGGCGGCGTCGGCCGCGTCCCGGACGTGGTGCGGCCCGCCCCAGTGGTCGAACCAGCCGATCCAGAACTCGGCACAGAACAAAGGCCCTTCGGGACGGTGCTCGCGCAGCCGCGCGAGGCTCTGCTCGACGCGGCTGCCGAAGGTCGTGGCCGCCAGGACGCCGGGCAGGGTCCCCGCGGCCAGGTGTCCGGGATCGGCCTGGTCACAGGTGAACAGCAGTTCCTCGACGCCTCGCGAGCGGAACGCGTCGGCCAGGTGCTTCAGGTACGCGGAGTCGTCGCCGTAGGCCCCGTACTCGTTCTCCACCTGTACGGCGATGACGGGACCGCCCGCCGCCGCCAGGTGCGGCCGGAGCGCGGGCAGCAGCAGGTCGAGGTAGCGGTCGACGGCCCCGGTGAAGCGGGGGTCGCTGGTGCGCAGCCGGATGTCCGGGTCGGAGGTCAGCCAGTCGGGCAGACCGCCGCCGTCCCACTCGGCGCAGATGAACGGCCCGGGACGCAGCAGCACCCGCAGCCCCTCGTCCTGGGCGACCCGTAGGAAGCGGGGCAGGTCGAGGAAGCCGTCGAGGAGGAGGGGGCCCTCGGGATCGGGCTGGTGGTGGTTCCACGGGATGTAGGTCTCCACCGTGTTGAGGCCCATCAGCCGCGCCTTGCGCAGCCGGTCGGACCACAGGCCGGGGTGGACGCGGAAGTAGTGCAGCGCGCCGGAGATGATCCGGAACGGCTCGCCGTGCAGCAGGAATCCGTCGGACGTCGTCGTCAGGGCGGGCATGCGGAAGCTTCCCTTCGGGACAGAGGAGTGGATTCAGCGGGAGCGGGTGGCGCGGATCAGCCAGAGTGTGGCGGCCAGGCAGAGTGCCGACACGCCGCACAGCAGGAGCGGCACGGCGCGGATCCCGGACCACTCGATGGCCTTGCCCAGCGCAGGCCCCGCGGCGACACCGCCGGCCATGGAGGCCGCGATGACCAGGGCGCCGGCCCGCCGGGCCCGCGGGGCGGCGCGGTTCAGCCAGGGCAGCCCGGTGGGGAAGATCGGCGCGATGAACAGACCGACACCGGCGTACGCGTAGGGCGCGAGGGCCGGGACGGTCGCGGCCAGCAGGCACACCGTCATGCCCGCGCACGAGACGGTGATGATGGCCTGGGCGGAGAAGCGCAGCGCGAGCGGGGCGACCAGGAAGCGGCCGACGGTCATCATCAGCCAGTACACGGAGGTGGCGGTCGCGGCGACGCCCGCGCCGTAGCCGACCGTCTCCAGATGCGTGGGCTCCCAGCCGCCCACACCGGCCTCGATGCCGACGTGCAGCACGTAGAGGACGACGAACACGGCGAGGACGGAGCCGAGGCTCCGCCCGAGCACGCCTGTGCCGCCGCTCTGCTCTCCGGCCGGGACGGGCACCTGGTTCCGCACGCCCCTCAGGCACAGCAGCAGCGGCAGGTTGGCGACGGCGAAAGCGAGGAAGACGGCCGGGTAATGCTCGGAGCCGACCGCGCCGATCACGGCGGGCCCGAGGATGGCGCCGATGCCGAAGTGGGCGTTGAGGATGTTGAGCATCGCGGTGGAACGGTGGCCGAAGCCCACGGCGAACAGCTGGTTGAGGCCGTAGTCGATACCGCCGAAGCCGAACCCGGCCAGCAGGGCCGCCACCAGGGCGGTGGGCCAGTCGGGCGCCAGCGCGAAGCCGGCGGCGCCGACGGCCATCAGCAGATACGAACTGCCGAGGATCCGCCGGTTGCCGACCCGGCCGTAGAGCCGGTCGAACAGCAGCACACCGGCCACACCACCGACGAAGTGGGCGCTCAGCCCCAGTCCCGCGGCGGAGGGCGACAGCCCGAACTCCGCACGGAAGGCCGGGATCGCCGGCCCGTACAGCGCCTGCAACGCCCCGATGAGCACGAAGCCGGTACAAGAGGCCACTACGGCGGCCCTGCTGAACACGGGGCCGGGCGGTGCGGAGGAGAGACGGGCAACGCGCTCTTCGATCACGCGGACTCCGAAGGACGGGCCACCGGGTGGGTGGGCGGAGGGCACAGGCGCGTACGTCTGGATCAGGGAACTGATGTTACCGGTAACATCAGTGGGGTCAACAGCCCCCGGCTGCCCAGGTGTCCTCCGACGGCCCGGCATCCCCCGGCTCGCCACGAGATCTCCCCCGAGCTCCCACGAACCTCGGAGATCCACCAGGGTTGCCCCGGTCCCGTTCGGGTACGCGAGCAGGACCGTTCCCGGGGCGGATCATGCCCGGGGCGGGCCGCACGACCGCCGCTACCAGGGAATCTGCCATGGAGACACCCGCAAACGACCCCACGCCCACGCCCGCCCAGCGGGCTCTGGACGTCCTCTCCGAGAACACCGAGGACACGGCGGCTCTGGACGCGCTCGCCAACAGCGACGTGCTCATCCCCGTGCCCGACGACGCCAACGACTCGGACGCCGCCAACCCGTCGGCGGTGGCCCTGCCGGTGCTGGAGCAGCCGGGCGGCGAACCGGTGGTGCCCGTGTTCACCTCAGAGGTGGAGATGGCCGGGCTGCTGCCGTTCGTGTCCCGCTACCGCCTGGTGCCCCTCGGGGCCCTCGCCGCGCAGTGGCCGGCCGACGACCTGTCGCTCACCATCGACGGCAGCTCGGAGCACCGCCTGACGCTGACCTCGGAGGGAGTGCGCACCCTGCTGGCCCGCTAGGAAGGCCACCGGCGCGATCCGGGCCTGGGTGACTGCTCGCCCAGCGCCCGGCTCAGTGCTGCCCGCTGCAGCGGCAGCACCTCGGCGTGCAGGTCACGGCCCTTGGCCGTCAGGGCGACCCACACGCCCCGGCGGTCCTCCGCGCACACGGACCGGGCCACCAGCCCGTCCTTCTCCAGCCGGGCGATCAGCCTCGACAGCGCGCTCTGACTGAGGTGGACCCGCCCCACGAGGTTCTGCACCCGGCACTGCTCGCCCTCCCCGGGCGCCGCGTTCGCGAGCATGTCCAGGACCTCGAAGTCGGATGCGCCGAGGCCGTGCGGATGCAGCGCCCGGTCGATCTCGCACATCGTGCGCGCGTGCGCCGACAGGATGTCCCGCCACCGGTCTTCCAGCTGCCCACCAGCCGTCTTCGCCGCCATATGGGAACGGTAACACCGGTGCACGGTTCCATGACGGTGCATGCAGACCGGCCTCCCGGTCCGCACTCACGGCCTCACGTCGACTCCCGCTTCACCAGCTCCGTCGGCAGGATCACCGCCGCCGGATCCTCGCCCCCGATCAGCGCGAGCAGCACCCGGACCATCTCACTGCTGATGCGGTCCCAGGGCTGCCGGATGGTCGTCAGCTCGGGGCCGGCGGCCACGGCGGCCGGTGAATCGTCGAAACCGCCGACCGCCACGTCCTCCGGCACCCGCCGCCCGGCCCGGTGCAGGGCTGTGAGCACTCCCTGCGCCATGAGGTCGGAGGCGACGAACACCGCGTCGACGTCCGGCGCCCGCGCCAGCAGGTGCTCGGCGCCGGCCTCGCCGCTCGCCCGGCTGTAGTCACCGGAGACGACCAGCCGCTCGTCGAACTCCAGGCCCGCCTCCGCCAGCACCTCCTTGTAACCGGCGAGGCGCTCGACGCCGCCGGGTGTGTCCAGCGGACCGGTCACGGTGCCCACCCTGCGCCGCCCGAGCGACAGCAGGTGACGCACCATGTCGCGGGCGCCGTCCCGGTCGTCGGCGGCCACGTAGCTCACCTTGGAGGCCAGCCCGATCGGCTTCCCGCACGCGACCAGCGGCACCCCCGCCTCGCGCAGCTGCTCGGCGACGGGATCACCGGAGTGGCTGGACACCAGCAGCACCCCGTCGACGTGCCCGGCGGTGATGTACCGCGTGATGCGCCGCCGTTCGTCCTCGGTGCCCGCCAGCATCAGCAGCAGCGGGATGTCGTGCGCGGCGAGCGCCTGGGTGCAGCCGCGCAGCAGGACGTTGAAGTTGGGGTCCTCGAAGAACCGCTCCTGCGGCTCGGTGAGCAGGAAGCCGATCGAGTCGGACCGCCCGGTGATCAGGGAACGGGCGTGCCGGTTGACCACGTAACCCGTCTTGCGGATGGCCGCGTTGACCGCCTCCTGGGCGGCCGGACTGACGTAGTGCCCGCCGTTGAGGACGCGCGAGACGGTGCCGCGCGAGACACCGGCCTCGCGCGCCACGTCATGGATCGTGGGCGGCCTGCGCCTGCCTCCGGCAGCGTTCATGGTCACGACTTTACGGCTCCGGAGAGCAGATCCAGGCTCCAGAACCGCTGGATGACCAGGAAGAGGGCGACCAGCGGGAGCACCGCGAGCAGGGCGCCCGTGATCACCAGGGTGTACAGCGCCGGGGTGTTGGCGCCCTGCTCCAGCAACGTGAACAGGCCGAGCGTGATCGGGAACTTCTCGTCGTCGCTGAGCATGATGTACGGCAGCAGGAAGTTGTTCCAGATCGCCACGAACTGGAACAGGAACACCGTCACCATCCCGGGGATCATCATCGGCAGGGCGATCCGCGTGAAGATCCGCCACTCGCTCGCCCCGTCCATGCGCCCCGCCTCGATCACGTCGGCGGGCACCGCGGCGGCGGCGTAGATCCGCGCGAGGTAGACACCGTACGGGAAGAGGATCTGCGGCAGCAGGACGGACAGGTACGAGTCGGTGAGGTCGGCCTTCGCCAGCAGCAGGTACTGGGGGACGGCCAGGATCACGGGCGGCATCAGCACCCCCGCGAGCAGCACGTTGAAGAGCGTCTCGCGGCCGCGGAAACGGTAGATCGCGAGCGCGTAACCGCTGATCGCCGATACGCAGGTCGACAACAGGGCCCCGAGACCGGCGTACAGCGCGGAGTTGCCCATCCACTGCCAGTAGACACCGTCGCGGTAGGCGCTGAGGTCCCGGATGTTGCCGGCGAAGCCCGTGCCGGGCAGGAACGTGAAGGTGGAGAACAGCTCCCGCCCGGACTTGGTGGCGGCGATGACCACCCAGGCGACCGGGAGCAGGCAGTAGAGCGCGCCCAGCAGCAGGGTGACCGTGGGCATCAGGGCGATCCGGCGGCGCAGCGGCGGGCGGTCCTGGGCGGTGCCGGGCGTGCTGCCCGCCACCGGCTCGGTCTGGTGGACGGCGAGGGAGCTCATCGGGCGGCCTCCTGCTTCTGGCGACGGTTCGCGGCCCGCAGGAAGCCGAAGGAGAGGAGGAGCGTGGCGAAGGCGATGATCACGGCCTGCGCCGCGGCTCCGTAGATGTCACCCTCGCCGAAGGCGTCCCGGTGCACCTTCATCAGCGGGCTCCACGTCGTGGACACCGAGTTGGTGAGCGGCTTGAGGGTGGTCGGTTCGTTGAACACCTGGAGCGTCGCGATGATCGAGAAGAAGAAGGTCAGCACCAGCGAGGGCGACACCATCGGGATCTTGATCCGCAGCGCGATCTGCAGCGGGGTGGCGCCGTCCAGCTTCGCCGCCTCGTACACCTCCGCCGGGATCGCCTGGAGCGAGGTGTAGATGACGATCATGTTGAAGCCGGTACCGCCCCAGACCGCGATGTTCGACAGGGCCAGGAACAGCGGCCCGCCGTCCAGCAGGTCCGGCTGCGGCATCCCGAGCCGGTCGAGCACGAAGTAGAAGGGGCTGACGTCCGGCAGGTAGAGGAAACCCCACAGCAGGGCGGCCACCACACCGGGGATGGCGTACGGCAGGAAGATCGCGAGCCGGGTGACGGGCGCGAGCCGCACCTTCTCCGAGTCGAGCATCAGCGCGAACAGCAGGGCCAGGCCGAGCATGACGGGCACGACGATGCACCCGTAGCCGAGGACGCGCAGGGTGCCGTGCAGCAGTTCGCTGTCGGAGAGGGCGTCGGTGTAGTTCTCCAGGCCGGCCCAGACCTCCTTGCGGGCGCCGGAGCCGAGGCCGAGGCCCGACACCTTCACCTTGCGGAAACTGAGCCAGACCGCGTAGCCGATGGGCAGCGCGAAGAACAGTGCGAACAGGAGCGTCGCGGGGAGGAGGAAAAGATAGGGGGCGCTTCGCGCTCGTTTGAGGGTGGTGGTGGGAGACGGGTGGGCGTACGGGGCCCCCTTGACCCCGTACGACCGCCGGCGTGCCGTGCTTTTCACTCCGCGACCTCGAAGCCCTGCTTCTTCATGTCGGCGACGGTGTCGGCCTGCATCTCGTCCAGCGCGGCGCCGAAGTCCGACTTGCTCTTCGCCGCGGCGCCGAAGGCGTCCTTGAACGTGGTGTAGGCGACGTTGACGTTCGGGCCCCAGGCGGCGGGCGCGGTGGTCTCGGCGATGTCGGCGGCCTTGGTGTAGAAGTCGGCCTGGTTGGCGAAGTAGGCCGGCGGCTTGAGGAAGGCGCCGCTGGTCTGGGCGTTGGAGGCGGCCGGGTAGATGCCGCTCTCCTTCGCCAGCGCGTTCAGGGCCTTGCCGTCGGTGTTCAGCCAGGCGGCGAACTTCGCGGCGGCCGCGCGGTGCTTGGAGTCGGTGGTGACGGCGGTGGAGGAACCGCCCCAGCTGCCGGTGCTGTTGTCGCTCGCGGACCACTGGGGGAGCGGGGCCATGGCCCACTTGCCCTTGGTGTCGGGCGCGGCCGTGGTCAGGGTGCCCGGCGCCCACACGGCGCTGACCCAGGCGATCTGCTTGCCGGTGTTGAGCGCCTTGTTCCAGGCGGGCGTGTACATCGGCTGGTTGTCGATGGCGCCCTCCTTCACCAGGCCGCCCCAGAACTTCGCGACCTTGCGGGTCGCAGCGTCGTTGATGGAGACCTTCCACTGGTCGCCGGAGGTCGTCCACCACTTGGCGCCCGCCTGCTGGGCGAGGCCCGCGAAGAGACCGGAGTCGTTGGCGGAGAAGGTGGTGAGGTCCTTGCCGGGCGCCGCCTTCTTCAGCTTGCGGGCGATCTCGGCGAACTCGTCCCAGGTCGTCGGGACCGTCAGGCCGTACTCCTTGAACAGGTCCTCGCGGTAATAGAACATCATCGGCCCGATGTCCTGGGGGACCGCGTAGACCGCGTCCGTGCCGAGGGTCGTCTGCTGCCAGACGCCGTCGGCGAACTTGTCCTCCGCCTCGCCGACGGTCTTCGAGATGTCGGCGAGCGCGTCGTTGCTGACGAGTGTGGGCAGCGCCTGGTACTCCGCCTGCACCAGGTCGGGCGCCTTGCCCGCCTTGTGCGCGGTGAGGATCTTGGTGACCAGGGTGTCACCGGACGCCTGCTTCTTCACCGTGACGGTGATCCGGTCCTTCTTGCCCGGCCCCTTGTTCCACAGGTCCACGACCTTGTCCATGCCGGGCGTCCACGTCCAGTACGTCAGCGAGGCCGGGCCCGACTCGGTGTCGCTGTCCGCGGATTCCGAGCCGCAGGCGGCGAGGGTGGTGGCGCCGAGGGCTATGGCGACGGCGGTTCTCACGAGGCGGCGGCGCTTCGTGTACGGCATGGATCTCTCCCCTGACCTGCGGCCCTCGCCTGCTGCGAGGACCTGCCATGCTTCTGTGAGCGTTCACAGTAGAGAAACATCCCGGACACTTGTCAATGGTTGTTGCTGTGCGGTTATGTTGGCCTCCACGCTGCGCAGCTGTGTGTGCACGTTCCCAATTTTTCGATCGACCGGGAGACCTTCCATGCCGGAGACCACCCCCAGGGGCCTCACCAGGCTCGCCTTCGGTGGGGACTACAACCCCGAGCAGTGGCCGGAAAGCGTCTGGCAGGAGGACGTCCGGCTGATGCGGGAGGCCGGCGTCACGATGGTGAGCGTCGGGATCTTCTCCTGGGCGCTGCTGGAGCCCTCACCCGGCCGTCACGACTTCGGCTGGCTGGACCGGCTCCTGGACCTGCTGCACGAGCACGGCATCCGCGTCGACCTCGGCACCCCCACCGTCGTCCCGCCCGTCTGGTTCTACCGGGCCCACCCCGAGGCGCTTCCCGTCACCGCCGAGGGCGTGCGCTACGAGTTCGGCTCCCGCGCGGCGATCTGCCACAGCAACGCCGACTACCGCGCCGCAGCCGCGGCCATCACCACGAAGCTCGCCGAGCGCTACGGCGACCACCCGGCCCTGGCGATGTGGCACGTCCACAACGAGTACGGCGTCCCCGTCTCCGCCTGCTACTGCGCGTCGTGCGCCGCCCACTTCCGCCGCTGGCTGGCAACCACCTACGGCACGGTCGACGCGGTCAACGAGGCCTGGGGCACCGCCTTCTGGGGCCAGCGTTACGCCGCCTTCGAGGACATCAACCCGCCCCGGCTCACCCCCGCGGCCGTCAACCCCGGCCAGGCGCTGGACTACAAGCGGTTCGCCGACGCCACCATGCGCGAGAACTTCCGCATGGAGCGGGACATCCTGCACCGCCTCTCACCCGGCGTCCCGGTCACCACCAACTTCATGACGGCGCTGAGCCAGTGCGACTCCGTCGACTACTGGGCCTGGGGCCGCGAGGTCGACCTGGTCACCAACGACCACTACCTGATCACCGACGGCCGCCGCACCCACGTCAACCTGGCGATGGCCGCCGACCTCACCCGGTCCGTCGCGGGCGGCGCCCCCTGGCTGCTGCTGGAGCACTCCACCTCGGGCGTCAACTGGCAGCTCCGCAACCCCGCCAAGGCCCCCGGCCAGATGGCCCGCAACTCCCTGGCGCACGTGGCGCGCGGCTCCGAGGGCGCCCTGTTCTTCCAGTGGCGCCAGTCCCGGCGCGGCGCCGAGAAGTTCCACTCGGCGATGGTCCCGCACGGCGGCACCGACACCCGTGTGTGGCGCGAGGTCGTCGAACTCGGCGCGAGTGTCGAGGCGTTGAGCGAGATCCGCGGCACCCGCACCGAGGCCGACGTGGCCGTGCTCTGGGACTGGCACTCGTGGTGGGCGCAGACCCTCGACTGGCGCCCGAGCGTCGACCACGACGCCCGCGAGCGCGCCGACGCCTTCTACGAGGCCCTCTACGACCGCCACCTCACCGTCGACTTCGCCCACCCGGAAGCCGACTTGTCGAGGTATCCCCTTGTCGTCGTACCGGCCCTGTACCTCATGACGCAGGCGGCCGGCCGCAACCTGAAGGCGTACGTCGAGCAGGGCGGCACGCTGGTCGTCTCGTACTTCTCCGGCATCGTCGACGAGCACGACGCCGTCCACGAGGGTGCCTACCCGGGCCCGCTGCGGGACGTCCTCGGCCTCACCGTCGAGGAGTTCTCACCGCTGCTCCCCGGCGAACGGGTGCGCGTCACCGGCCCCGACGGAACCGAACCCTCCGCCGACGTGTGGACGGAGTTCGTCGTCCCGCGCGGCGCCGAGACCGTCTCGGTCTACGCCGACGGCCCGGCCGCCGGTCTGCCCGCCGTCACCCGGCACCGCCTCGGCGAGGGCACGGCATGGTACGTCTCCACCCGGCTCGGCGCCGACGGCCTCGACGCGCTGCTCGGCCGTGCGGGCGAGGACGCCGGGCTCGCCCCGCGCGCCGATCTGCCCCGGGACGTCGAAGTGGTCCGCCGCACCGGCGAGTCGGGCACCTACCTCTTCGCCGTCAATCACACCGGCTCCGACGCCAAGGTGCCGCTGGAGGTCCCCGGCACCGAGCTGCTGACCGGTGACCGAGCCGCCGGCCGCCTGGAGGTCCCGGCCGGAGCCGTCCGGGTCGTACGGCTCGACGGCTGAACCGACTCCCTCCGCCCGCGCGAGCCACGAGCCGCGGGCGGAGGGCCCGCCCCTCACTCACCTCCTGGTGAGGCCCTCATCCCCACGTCGAAGGGACGACGGACGACGATGTTCCATCCCAGACGCACCCTCAGGGCCCTGCTGCTGCCGCTCGCCGCAGGACTCGCCCTCACCGCGCTGCCCGCCACCTCCGCCCACGCCGCGAGCACGCTGACCAACGGCGGCTTCGAAGCCGACGGCGCGGGCACCGCCGCCCCGAGCGGCTGGTCCGAATACGGCGCCACCGGCGCCTCGTTCACCGAGTCCGGCGGCCACGGCGGCAGCCACCGCCTCACCCACTGGTCCTCCTCGGCCTACAAGGTGGAGACCTACCAGTACCTGTCCGGACTCACCAACGGGAACTACAAGCTCACCGCCTGGGTGCGCTCCGGCGGCGGGCAGAAGTCCGCGTACCTGGCGCTGAAGAACTGCGGCGGCGCCGAACAGCGCACCGACCTGCCGGTCTCGGCCGACGGGTGGATCAGGATCGTCGTGCCGGTCAAGGTGACCGGCAACCAGTGCACCATCAGCGTCAACAGTGACGCGAACGCGGGCAACTGGATCAATGTCGACGACCTGACCTTCACGTCCGGCACGACCGGTGCGTCGATCAAGGGCGCCGACATCTCGTCGCTGGCCAAGAGCGAGGCCAAGGGCGGTGTCTACCGCAACGGCTCGGGCACCGCCGCGGACCCCCTGTCCGTCCTCGCGTCGTCCGGCATGAACTACGCCCGCCTCAAGGTCTGGGTGAACCCGGCCGACGGCTACAACAACAAGGCCCGCGTCCTGGCCACGGCCAAGCGCGTCAAGGCGCAGGGCATGAAGCTGCTGGTCGACTTCCACTACTCGGACTTCTGGGCCGACCCGGGACGCCAGGACAAACCCGCCGCCTGGGCCGGGCACTCCTACGGCCGGCTGAAGACGGACGTGTACAACCACACCTACGACGTGCTGAACGCCCTGAAGGCGCAGGGCACCACCGCCGACATGGTCCAGGTGGGCAACGAGATCAACGGCGGCATGCTGTGGAACGAGGGCTCCACCTCGAACTGGACGCAGCTGGCCGGGCTGCTCAACTCCGGCTACGACGCGGTCAAGGCGGTCAACCCGTCCACCACCGTGGCGCTGCACCTCGCCGAGGGCGGTGACCTGGAGGGCACCCGCTGGTGGTTCGACAGCGCCCGCTCCAACGGCGTGAGGTTCGACGCGATCGGCCTGTCCTTCTACGGCTACTGGCACGGCACCCTGGCCGACTTCCAGACCACCCTCGACGACGCGGCCGCCCGCTACGGCAAGCCGGTCTTCGTCGCCGAGACCGCCTACCCGTTCCGCCTCGACAGCGAGGACACGCACGAGAGCATCATCGACACCAGTGCCGAACTGGTCCCCGGCTACCCGGCGAGCGTGACCGGCCAGACCCGGTGGATGAACGACATGATGAGCATCGTGGAGGCCGTCCCGAACGGCCGTGGCCTGGGCGTCTTCTACTGGGAGGCGACCTGGACCGCGGTGAACGGCAACGGCTGGGACCCGACCGACGCGGCCTCCGGCAACGCCTGGGAGAACCAGGCGCTGTTCGGCTACGACGACCGGGCGCTCTCGTCGATGTCCTGGTTCCGCCACCGCTGAGCGCGCGGGGGAGGGGTCTCACGTCCGGGCCTCTTCCCCTGCCGCCTCCCCCCTGTCCGAACTCCGCTGTGCCGTACGGCAGTTCGGTATCGGTCAACGATGCCGAAGCCCGGACGCGGCGGCATCGGCTGCGAGACAGTGGGAAGACGCGGTGAGAGGGCGAAGCCGCGAGGCAGGGGCTCGACATGCTGAGGACTCCCACGGGCGAGACGCGGCTCCGCATCCTGGCCTGGCTGAAGGAACCGGGCCCCGCTGCGGACGGTGTCACCGCGGACGCCGTCGCCGAGCGGTTCTCGCTGCCACGCCCGGTCGCCGTCACCCATCTGCGGCTGCTGGAGGCCATCGGCATGCTGCGCACCAGCAGATCCGCGGGCCGCGTGCGCTACCACCGCGACGACATGCGGATCGCGGAGGTCGCCAGGATGTTTGAGAAGGGCTGGTAGGCGACCCGTACAGCAGTATCGCCCCCGACGGTGGAGGACACGCACGCAATGGACCGCCCCACGGCACTCGTCCCACGCCACTACGTCGCGGTGGGCCCCGGCCCCGAGGACGTGGTCGCCGATCCGCGCGGCCGGGTCCTCACCGGCGTCGCGGACGGCCGCATCCTGCGGCTCGACGCCCTCGCCGACCCGGTCGCGGCCCGCGTCGAGGTGATCGCCGAGACGGGCGGCAGGCCCCTCGGGCTCGAACTCCTCCCCGACGGCGACCTGCTGGTGTGCGACGCCGAACGCGGACTGTTGCGCGTCGGCACCGGCGACGGCACGGTCCGGATCCTCGCCGACTCGGTGGCGGGGGAGCCGCTGCGCTTCTGCAGCAACGCCATCTCCCTCTCCGACGGCAGCGTCTACTTCACCGTCTCCAGCCGCCGGTACCCGCTGGAGCACTGGATCGGCGACATCGTCGAACACACCGGAACGGGACGGCTGCTGCGGCTCGCCCCCGGCGGTGACACACCCGAGGTGGTGCTGGACGGCCTGCAGTTCGCCAACGGGGTCGCCGTCGGCGCGGACGAGTCCTTCCTCGTGGTCGCCGAGACCGGCGCCCGTCGGCTCCTGCGCCACTGGCTCACCGGGCCGGACGCCGGGCGGAGCGAGCCGTTCGCCGAGAACCTCCCGGGCATGCCCGACAACCTCTGGCGCGGTGCGCCCGGCGGACCGATCTGGGTCGCGCTCGCCGGGCCCCGGGTCCCGGCCCTCGACCTGCTCCACCGCGGCGCGCCCGGCGTCCGCGCCGCCGCCGCGCGGCTGGCCGTGCGCGCGCCCTTCCGCCCCACCGGCACGATCGGCGTCATGGCCTTCGACGACCAGGGCGGCGTCGTCCATCACCTGGCCCGCCGTCACTCCGGCTACCGCATGGCCACCAGCGTGTGCGAAGCGGCCGGCCACCTCGTCCTGGGCAGTGTCCGGGAACGGGGCGTGGCGGTCTGCGAGGCACCCGCCCCGAGGTGACCCCGCTCCGCCCCCGGGGTTAACCTGAACGCGGCCGCGGGCATCCACCGCGGCGCGGCGGTGGGGCCCGCCGTACCCGAACCGCGGCAGTGACGCCGCCAACGGTCCCTACTTGCGACGGCACGCGCCCGCACGACCCGGGCCCCGGCGAGTAGGAGACGTACCACCATGACAGCCCCCGAAGAGCGCCGGCGGCCTCCGGCCCGGCGGCCGCCCTCCTGGCGGGCACAGG
The DNA here is from genome assembly GCF_014202475.1 of Streptomyces paradoxus. GTDB lineage: Bacteria > Actinomycetota > Actinomycetes > Streptomycetales > Streptomycetaceae > Streptomyces > Streptomyces paradoxus. The sequence goes on along the minus strand of NZ_JACHGV010000017.1, from coordinate 83,108 downwards.
CGCCCGTCGTCGCGGTCGTGTCGCTCGGCGGAGGAGTGGGCGCGACCGCCCGCTACGCGGCCTCCCTCTGGTGGACCACGGCCCCGAAGGGCTTCCCCTGGACGACCTTCTGGGTCAACATCGCCGGCTGCGCCGTGATCGGTGTGTTCATGGTGGTCATCACCGAGATCCGGCCCGCCCACCCCCTCGTCCGGCCCTTCTTCGGCACCGGCGTCCTCGGCGGCTTCACCACCTTCTCGACCTACGCCGTCGACATCCGCAGACTCATCGACGGAGGCCAGGCCGGCACCGGTCTGGCCTACCTCGCCGCGACCCCGCTCGCAGCGCTCGCAGCGGTGTGGCTCGCGGCCAGGACGACCCGCCGCGCCCTGAAAGGGAGGCAGCCATGACGAGGCTCACCGGCAGTGCCCTGCGCCTGACCGTCCTCATCGGCGAGAGCGACACCTGGCACCACAAGCCCCTCTACTCGGAGATCGTCCACCGGGCCCACGCGGCGGGCCTCGCGGGCGCCAGCGTCTTCCGCGGCATCGAGGGGTTCGGCGCCTCCTCCCTCATCCACACCTCACGGCTGCTGTCCCTGAGCGAGGACCTGCCGGTCGCGGTCGTGATCGTCGACACCGAACCACGGGTCCGCGCGTTCCTCCCGCAGCTCGACGGCATCGTCGCCGAGGGACTCGTGACCCTGGAGGACTGCGAGGTGATCCGGTACTCCGGACGCGGGGACGATCCCGGCACAGCGGACACGAAGGGTAAGAGGTCGTTGTGAACTGGCTGCTGGTCGTCTGCGGTGCGATGGTCGGCGCCCCGCTGCGCTACCTCACCGACCGGGCGGTCCAGGCCCGGCACGACTCCGTCTTCCCCTGGGGCACCTTCACGGTGAACGTGACCGGCTGCCTGGTCCTCGGCCTGCTCACCGGAGCCGCCACCCACCTTCAACTGCTCCTCGGCACCGGCCTGTGCGGGGCCCTGACGACATACTCGACGTTCTCCTACGAGACGCTGCGGCTGGCGGAGACCGGGGCACGCCTCCAGGCCGCCCTCAACGTCGCGGCCAGTGTGGCGGCCGGTCTCGCCGCGGCCTTCGCGGGGGCGGCACTGGCGGGTATGTGAGACGCGTCCATGAAATCCGTTCTCGTCCGGGTGTAGTAGGACGGTCCCCTCCGCTCCAGCCCCCGAGCAGAACTGGATCCCATGAGCGTCATCAGCGTCGGTCAGGCCGTCGTCCTCGGAGCCGTCGAGGGGGTGACCGAGTTCCTCCCCGTCTCCTCGACCGGCCATCTGAAGATCGTCGAGGGGCTGATGGGCATCCCCGTCGACGACGACGCCGTGGTCGGCTTCTCGGCCGTCATCCAGGTCGGCGCGATCGCCGCCGTGCTCGTGTACTTCTTCAAGGACATCGTGCGGATCGTCTCCGCCTGGGGGAGAGGCCTGCGCGACCGCGGGGAGCGGTACCACCACGACTACAAGTTCGCCTGGTGGGTCATCTGCGCGACCATCCCGATCGTCGCCGTCGGACTCGCCGCCAAGCCGCTCATCGAGGGCCCGCTCGCCTCGCTGTGGGTGGTCGCCGGCTCGCTGATCGTCGGCAGCGGCGTGATGTGGGCGGCGGACCAGATGGGCCGGCACAAGCGCGGCGAGGACGACACCTCCGTCAAGGACGCGATGCTGGTCGGCAGCTCCCAGATCCTCGCCCTGCTCTTCCCCGGCTTCTCCCGCTCCGGCGCCACCATGTCCACCGCGCTCATCCTCGACCTGGATCGTGTGGCCGCGACCAGGCTCTCCTTCTTCCTCGGCATCCCCGCGCTCACCGGTGCCGGCCTGTACGAGCTCAAGGACGCCCTGGGCACCGGGGTGGGCGCGGCGCCGCTCGCCGTCGGCACGGTCGTCTCCTTCGTCGTGGCGTACGCCTCCATCGCGTGGCTGCTGAAGTTCGTCGCCAAGCACTCGTTCAACGCCTTCGTGATCTATCGGATCGTGGTGGGAGTGCTGCTGTTCGGGCTGCTCGGGGCGGGTGCGCTGCACAGCTGAGTGGTCTGCCGGGAGGCGCCGTCGTGTGTCTGCGGCGCCTTCGTGGCTTGTCGCGCAGTTCCCCGTGCCCCATCAGAGGCCGCCGCTTGACAGCAGCTTCCGTCGGCCGGAGTATCTCTCCCGTGAACCTGTCAGACAGCCGGACAGCCGGACAGCCCGTGCGACGTGTCAGTGCCATGGAAGCGGTGCTGGCGCACCTCCGCGGCGCCATCGAACGGGGCGACTACGCCATCGGCGACAAGCTCCCCTCCGAGGCGGAGCTGTGCCGCGGCCTGGAGGTCTCCCGGCCGGTGCTGCGCGAGGCGCTGCGGGCGCTGCAGACCATGGGTCTGACCGTGTCCCGGACCGGCAAGGGCACCTTCGTCGTGGCCAGTACCGTCGAGGACCCCACCTTCGGCGACTACGCGGCCAGCGATCTGCTGGAGGTACGCCGCCACGTCGAGATCCCGGTCGCGGGCTACGCGGCCCGGCGTCGCACCCCGGAGAACCTCGACCACCTGGCCCACCTGCTGGACCGGATGGAGCGGGAGACGGACACCACCGCGTGGGTCGCCATGGACACGCTGTTCCACCTCGCCGTCGCCGAGGCCGCTCAGAACCCGGTCTTCCGCCGGGTCATCGAGGAGATCCGGGACGCGCTGGCCCGCCAGTCCGCCTTCCTCAACGAGCTGGGCGGCCGCCGCGAGCAGTCGAACCGCGAGCACCGGGCCATCGTCGAGGCACTGACCGACGGTTCCGAACACGACGCGGTGGAGGCCATGGCCCACCACCTCGACCGCGTCGAGACCACCCTCACCGACATCGTGCGCTCCTCGCGCACGGACACCCCCACGGAAACCCCCATGGAAGGCGGAACCGAGGCGTGAGCGAGCAGTCCCTGCACGACGATGTGCAGAAACGTTCCACCCATGTCGATGCCGGAGACGCGGGCTACAGCAAGTCCCTGAAGTCCCGGCACGTCAACATGATCGCCATCGGCGGAGCCATCGGCACCGGCCTGTTCCTCGGCGCCGGCGGCCGCCTCGCCGACGCCGGCCCGTCCCTCTTCATCGCCTACGCGGTCTGCGGCCTCTTCGCCTTCCTCGTCGTACGCGCCCTCGGCGAACTGGTGCTGTACCGGCCCTCCTCCGGCGCCTTCGTCTCCTACGCCCGTGAGTTCATGGGGGAGAAGGGCGCCTACACCGCCGGCTGGATGTACTTCCTCAACTGGGCGACCACCGGCATCGCCGACATCACCGCCGTCGCCACCTACACCCACTACTGGGGCATGTTCTCCGACATCCCGCAGTGGGTCATCGCGCTGATCGCGCTGGCCGTGGTGCTCACCGTGAACCTGATCTCGGTGAAGATCTTCGGTGAGCTGGAGTTCTGGTTCGCGATCATCAAGGTCGGCGCGCTCGTCGTCTTCATGTGCATCGGCATCTTCCTGCTGGTCACCCAGCACCCCGTCGACGGCCACACGCCCGGCCCGTCCCTCATAGGCGACAGCGGAGGCATCTTCCCGCACGGCCTGCTGCCCATGCTGCTGATCATCCAGGGCGTCGTCTTCGCCTACGCCTCCGTCGAACTGGTCGGCGTCGCGGCCGGAGAGACCGAGAACCCCGAGAAGATCATGCCGAAGGCGATCAACTCGATCATGTGGCGCGTCGGCGTCTTCTACGTCGGCTCGGTCGTGCTGCTGTCGATGCTGCTGCCGTGGAACAAGTACACCGCCGGTGAGAGCCCCTTCGTGACGGTGCTGTCCAACATCGGCGTCCCGGCGGCCGGCGGCGTGATGAACCTCGTCGTCCTCACCGCCGCCATGTCCTCCCTCAACTCCGGCCTGTACTCCACCGGCCGCATCCTGCGCTCCATGGCCATGGCCGGATCCGCGCCGAAGTTCACCTCCGTGATGAGCCGCAGCCAGGTCCCCTACGGCGGCATCCTGCTCACCAGCGGCATCTGTGTGCTGGGCGTAGGCCTCAACTTCGTCGTGCCCGCCGAGGCGTTCGAGATCGTGCTGAACTTCGCCGCGATCGGCATCCTCGCCACCTGGGGCATGATCATGATCTGTCATCTCCTCTTCTGGCAGAAGACCCAGAGGGGCGAGCTGACCCGCCCGGGCTACCGGCTGCCGGGCTCCCCCTGGACCGAGATCGTGACGCTGGCGTTCCTCGCCTCGGTCCTGGTCCTCATGTACGCCGACGGCGGCGCGGGACGCACCACCGTGCTGTGCCTGCCGCTGATCGTCGGGGCCCTGGTCGCCGGATGGTTCGCCATCCGCGGCCGGATCGCGCGCAAGTCCACCACCGGAGCCGACGCGTGAGGAACGCGCCGCTCCCAGAGAAGCAGGCAGTGATGTTCAGCAGTTCCCTCGCGGACGCACCCCTTGTCCGTGAACCCGTCCACGCCCCCGTCGCCCACCTCATCCGCGGCGGAATCGTCGAAGGCATCCACTACGGCTCCGTCGTCGTCCTCGACGCCGACGGAGGGGTCGCGCTCCAGATCGGAGACATCGAGGCCGCCTTCTACCCCCGTTCCGCGATCAAGCCCGTCCAGGCCGTCGCCATGGCCCGGGCCGGGCTGCCGCTCGACGGCGAACTCCTGTCCCTGACGGCGGCCAGCCACTCCGGAGAGGAACGCCACCTCGCCGGGGCCCGGCGCATCCTCGACCTCGCCGGTCTCACCGAGGACCATCTGCGCAACGTCACGGACATGCCGTTCGACCCGGTCATCCGGGACGCCTGGGTGCGCGAGGGCCGGCTGCCCTCACGGCTCGCCCAGAACTGCTCCGGCAAGCACGCCGCCATGCTCTACACCTGCATGCTCAACGGCTGGCCCCTGGAGAACTACCTCGACCCCGGCCACCCGCTCCAGCAGGCCATCGCCGAGATCGTCGAGGACCTCACCGGGCAGCGCATCGCCCGGGTCACCGTCGACGGCTGCGGCGCACCCCTGTTCTCCATCTCGCTGCACGGCCTCGCCCGCGCCACCGCCCGGATCGTCACCGCCGCGCCGGGGACGCCCGAGGCCCGGGTCGCCGACGCGATGCGCGAGCACGCGGAGATGGCCTCCGGCTCCGGGCGGGACGTCGCCGCGCTGATGCGGGCCGTGCCGGGGCTGTTGTCCAAGGACGGCTTCGAGGGCGTGCAGGTCGCCGCGCTGGCCGATGGGCGGGCCGTCGCCGTGAAGATCGCGGACGGTGCGAACCGGGCCCGTGTGCCGGTGACCGCCGCCGCGCTGGCCCGGGCGGGCGTCGACCCCGAGCTGCTCACCGAGTTCCAGGGCGAGCCGCTGCTGGGCGGTGGCCAGGAGGTCGGGCGGGTGCGGCCCGTTCGTTCGCTGGAGCCGCTTGCCGGTGCGGCCCGCGCCTGACGACGTGCCGGGTTCTCCCGTCCGGCGGCTGCGGCGCCCCTGTGGCTGATCGCGCAGTTCCCCGCGCCCCTGAAGGGCGCGCACCCACCACTTCCCTCAGAAAGAGGATGCTCACCCTCATGTCCGCCGCCACCCGCTCCGAGCACGATCTGCTCGGCGACCGTGACGTTCCCGCCGATGCCTACTGGGGTGTGCACACGTTGCGCGCCACGGAGAACTTCCCCATCACGGGTATGCCGATCTCCGCGTACCCGCATCTGATCGAGGCCCTTGCCGCGGTCAAGGAGGCCGCCGCCCTCGCGAACGAGGAGCTCGGCCTGCTGGAGCCGGCGAAGGCCGCAGCGATCGTCGCCGCGTGCCGGGAGATCCGCACGGGCAAGTTGCATGAGCAGTTCGTGGTCGACGTCGTCCAGGGTGGTGCCGGTACCTCGACGAACATGAACGCCAACGAGGTCGTGGCGAACCGGGCGTTGGAGCTGCTGGGTCACGCCAAGGGCGAGTACGGCTTCCTGCACCCCAACGAGGACGTCAACCTCGGTCAGTCGACCAACGATGTCTACCCGACCGCCGTCAAGATCGCGACGGTGTTCGCGGTGCGCGGGCTGCTCGACGCGATGGCGGTGCTGCAGGACACGTTCGCGGCCAAGGCAGTCGAGTTCCGCGACGTGCTCAAGATGGGCCGGACCCAGTTGCAGGACGCGGTGCCCATGACGCTGGGCCAGGAGTTCTCGGCCTATGCCGTCATGCTGGACGAGGACCGGTCCCGTCTCGCCGAGGCCGTCCAGCTGATCCATGAGATCAATTTGGGTGCGACCGCGATCGGCACCGGCCTCAACGCTCCCGCCGGATACGCCGAGTCGGCCCGCCGTCACCTCGCGGCCATCACCGGACTCCCGCTGGTCACCGCCGCCAACCTGGTCGAGGCGACCCAGGACTGCGGGGCCTTCGTGCAGATGTCGGGTGTGCTCAAACGGATCGCGGTCAAGCTCTCCAAGAGCTGCAACGACCTGCGGCTGCTGTCCTCCGGCCCGCGCGCGGGCCTGGGTGAGATCAACCTGCCGCCGGTGCAGGCCGGTTCATCGATCATGCCCGGCAAGGTCAACCCGGTGATACCCGAGGTGGTCAACCAGGTCGCCTTCGAGGTCATCGGCAACGACGTCACCATCACCATGGCCGCCGAGGCCGGACAGCTCCAGCTCAACGCCTTCGAGCCGATCATCCTGCACTCCCTGTCGGAGTCCATCACGCATCTGCGTGCGGCGTGCCTGACCCTGGCCGAGCGCTGCGTGTCCGGCATCACCGCCAACACCGAGGCGCTGCGCGCGAGCGTGGAGAACTCCATCGGCCTGGTCACCGCCCTCAACCCGCACATCGGATACACGGCCGCCACCGACATCGCCAAGGAAGCCCTCACCACCGGCCGCGGCGTCGCCGAACTCGTCCTGGAAAAAGGCCTGCTCCCCGCCGAGACCCTCGCCGACCTGCTGCGCCCCGAGGTCCTGGCCGGCAGCGGCCGGACCCCGGCCTGACCTACGAGAGCGCACCCGGACCGGCAGGAGGAGAATGGCGATCATGACGTCGTCGACGACCTTCCAGCCGGTCCTGGAGCGCATCGCGGAGGAGATCGAGCGGACCCCCGGCCGTGGCCGGCCCGCCGACTACATCCCGGCGCTCGCGGCCCGCGACCCGCGCCGTTTCGGCATGGCCGTCGCCGACCTCGACGGCACGGTGTACGGCGTGGGGGACTGGCGGGAGCCGTTCTCCGCGCAGTCCCTCACCAAGGTCTTCACGCTCGCCCTCGACCTGGCCCGCGAGGGCGACGCCCTGTGGGAGCACGTGGGCCGCGAGCCCTCCGGCAACCCCTTCAACTCCCTCGTCCAACTGGAGTACGAGAACGGCATCCCGCGCAACCCGTTCATCAACGCGGGCGCCCTCGTCGTCACCGACCGGCTGCACACCCGTACCGGCGACGCGTCGGGCGAACTGCTGTCGTTTCTGCGGACGGAGAGCGGCAACCCGGACCTGACCTTCGACGAGGAGGTCGCCGCCTCCGAGTCCGCCCACGGCGACCGCAATGCCGCCCTCGGCCACTTCATGGCGTCCTACGGCAATATCGACAACCCCGTGCCGACGCTCCTGGATCAGTACTTCCGCCAGTGCTCCGTCACGGTGTCCTGCGCCGACCTCGCGCTCGCCACGAGCTTCCTCGCCCGGCACGGCATCCGCGCCGACGGCACCCGCCTGCTCACCCGCAGCCAGGCCAAGCAGATCAACGCGATCATGCTGACCTGCGGCACCTACGACGCGGCGGGCGACTTCGCGTACCGCGTGGGCCTGCCCGGCAAGAGCGGAGTCGGCGGCGGCATCATCGCGGTCGTGCCCGGCCGCTGCACCCTGTGCGTGTGGAGCCCGGGCCTCGACGAGCGGGGCAACTCGGTGGCGGGCGTGGCGGCCCTCGACCGCTTCACGACCCTGACCGGCCTGTCGGTCTTCTGACCAACGGTCTCGTCCGGGTCGCCGTCGCGGCAGGACCGCAGCCGCGCCGGCAACGCCCCGGCCGGTGATCACCGGCCGGTCACAAGCGGGCCGCCCAATGGAGAGGGAAGCGTCCCCTGCCGGACATGCGCCGTTGACACACTGCCCGAGTGTTGGCCATGGCTTTCCCCGTCGATCTCCGCCGCTGCCAGATACTCGGTCTGGCCGGTACCGCCTGCCTCGCCCTGGGCGGTGAGACGGCCGGTGCCCTGCCTGTGGGGGACCTCCTCCACCCGGCCTCCGCCCGCGCGGCCCTCGGCCTGGTCGGCGTGTACTTCGGCGTCGTCCTGCTGATCGCGGCCTGGGCGCTGCTCGGCCGGCTGGTCCGCAGGCCGAGACCACCCGCTCCCCGCGACCTGCTGCTCGTCCTCGCCGTCTGGGCGGCCCCGCTGCTGATCGCCCCGCCGCTGTTCAGCCGCGACGTCTACAGCTACCTCGCCCAGGGAGCGATGGTCGAGGCGCACATGGACGTGTACGCGCACGGGCCGTCCCGGCTGGGCGGCCCGCTCGCCGACGAGGTCGCCCCGCTCTGGCGGCACACCGGCGCCCCGTACGGCCCGGTGTTCCTCGCCGTGGCGGCGGCCCTGTCGGGCCTGACCCGCGGTGAACTGCCCGCCGGACTGTTCGGGATGCGGCTCGTCGCCCTCGCCGGCGTGGCCCTGATGGCGGCCGCGCTGCCCCGCCTCGCCCGCCACAGCGGCGCCGACCCGTCCGCCGCGCTGTGGCTCGGCGCCCTCAACCCGCTGGTCCTGCTGCACCTCGTCGCGGGCGCCCACAACGACGCCGTCATGCTCGGCCTGCTGGGCATCGGCCTGGTGGCGGCACTCGGCCGGTGGCCGGTCCTCGGCGCGGTCCTCGTCACCCTCGCCGCCCTGGTCAAGGCGCCCGCCGTGCTCGGTCTCGCCGCCGTCGTCGTCCTCCAGGTCCGTGCCGGCCGCAGCCCGGTGAAGGCGCTGGTGCCGACCGCCGTCGCAGCCGCCGGGACCACCGTCGCCGCGACGGCCGTGGCCGGCACCGGATACGGCTGGATCGGCGCCCTGAACACCCCCGCCTCACCCCAGAACTGGGCCCTGACCACCCTCCTCGGGCGCGCCACCCGGGCCCTGCTGGAACACCTGGGCAGTAGCCTCGCGCCGCTGGCGGTACCCGCCTGGCACGCCCTGGGCATCCTGGCCGCGGGGACCGCGATCGTGCTGATCTGGCTGCGGCTGCGCCCCCGGCCCGTGTACGCGCTCGGCCTGTCCCTGGCGGCGGTGGCCGCGCTCGGCCCGGCGATCCGCCCCTGGTACGCCCTGTGGGGCCTGTTCCTCATCGCCGCCGCCGCACCCAGTACGTCCGTACGCCACCGCACGGCGGCGGTGACCGGCGTGCTCGCGCTGTGCGTCCTGCCCAGCGGCGGCCCGGCGGACACGGGACAACTCGTGCTGGCCGTCTCCGGCGGGGCCCTCGCGGTCGTCGTGCTGTGGCAGGCCCGCCAGGCCGAACTCGCCCCGGCGCCGGGACGGACGGCATGACCCCGGCCCCGCCGCGCACCGACCGGGGCCGGCTGCTGCTGGTGCTCGCCCTCGCCACGCTGGTGACGCTCTTCACCGCGACCGTGCCGCTGCTGCGCGACTGGTTCGACCTGCGCGTCTACTACGGCAGCATCGACTCCTGGGTCCACCACGGCGGCCGCGTCTACGACTACCGGGTGCCGGGCACGCCGTACGGCTTCACCTACCCGCCGTTCGCCGCGGTCGCCATGCTGCCCATGGCCCTGCTGGGTCTGCACGCCGCGATCGCCGCCGCCCTGCTGCTCAACCTGGCCGCCCTGGCCGTGGTCCTGCGCCTGCTCGCCGGACCGGACTGGCGGCGCCACGGCTGGTACGGCTGGGCCCTGACCGCCTGTCTGCTCGCCCTGTTCGAACCACTCCGCGACACCTTCAGCTTCGGGCAGGTCAACCTCCTGCTGCTGGCGCTCGTGCTCGCCGACGCGACGCTGCTCGCCACCGGACGCGGACGCCTGGCGGGCGTCGGCATCGGCCTCGCGGCCGCGGTCAAGCTCACGCCCGCGCTGTTCATCGCTCTGCTGCTGGTGGCCGGACGCCGGCGCGCGGCGGCGGTCGCCACCGCCGTCGCGCTCGGGGCCACCGCCTTCGCGGCCGGGGTGGACCCGGACGCCTCGCGCTTCTACTGGACCGAGGCGCTGTGGGACACCGACCGCGTGGGGCGCCTCGGTTACGTCTCGAACCAGTCGGTGCAGGGCGTCCTGGCGCGGCTCGGTGAACCGGACCGTGCGGTGTGGGCGGTGGCGGTCCTGCTGATCCTCGGTGTGTGGGCGCTGCGGACGCGCCGGGCGGCCGCCGCGGGCGACTGGCCGGCGGCGTTCGCCCTGACCGGACTCGCCGCCTGTCTCGTCAGCCCGATCACCTGGGTGCACCATCTCGTCTGGCTGCTGCCGTCCTTCGCCGTGCTGGTCCGAGCGGGGCGCCCCCGGGTGGCGGGCGCCCTGTACGCGGTGCTGTGCACCAGCGTGGTGTGGCTGTGGTTCGACGACGCGTCCGGCGTCGACGGGTTCCTGGGCGGCAACACCTACACCTGGATCACCCTGGGCCTGCTGCTGTGGCTGCCGGCGGGTCAGCTCCGGCCGGGCCTGCGGACCGGAAGCCGCAGCACCAGCACCACGACCGCCGCGCCCGTACCGGCGGCACCGGCGATCAGCCCCGCCTCCGTCCAGACGGACCCCTGCTCCTGCGGCACCGCCGCCGCGACCGCGGGCGGCGTGGTCACCGCCGGCCGCGCGGCCGGCGCGCCGAGCGAGCCCACCGCCTCGACCCTCCCGGCCGACTCGAAGCCCCAGTCGAGGAGCGAGCGCGCCTCCTCGTACACGGCGGACCCGTCGCCCTCCTGAGGGTTCATCACCGTCACGACCAGGGTGCGCCCGTCCCGCCGCGCCGCCGCGACGAGCGTGCTGCCGGCCTTGCTGGTGTAGCCGTTCTTGATCCCGATCAGGCCCCGGTACGGCTTCACACCCTTAGCGCCGCTGAGCAGCCGGTTGGTGTTGAGGATCGGGTACGACCAGTTGCCGCCACCGGGGAACTTGGCCTCGACCGTGGCGCAGTACCGGGCGAAGTCGGGGTTGCGCAGCCCCACCCGGCCGAACACCGTCAGGTCGTACGCCGACGACACCTGGCCCGGTGCGTCATAGCCGTCGGGCGAGACGACGCGGGTGTCACGGGCGCCGAGGGACCGGGCCTTGGCCTGCATCCGCTGGACCGTGAGGCTCCAGCCGCCGTTGAGCTCGGCCAGGACGTGCACGGCGTCGTTGCCCGAGTTGAGGAAGACGCCGCGCCACAGGTCGGCGATCCGGTACGTATGGCCCTCTGCCACCCCGACCAGGCTGCTGCCGGCCCCGATGCCCTTCAGCTCCCGTGCGCGGACCGTGTGCCGGATGCCCGCCGGCAGTCCGGGCAGCACGGTGAGGGCGAACAGGGTCTTCAGGGTGCTGGCCGGGGGCAGCCTGCGGTGCGCGTTGTGCGCGGCGAGCACCTCTCCGGTGCGGGCGTCGGCCACCACCCAGGACAGCGCGGAGACCTCCGGGACACGGGGCGCCCCGGCGCGCAGGCGGACCTGGGTGCCGGGACGGTACAGCAGGGAGGGGTGCGGTGCCGCGGCCCTCGGTCCGCCCGGTGGGGTGGGCTCCGCCCCGCCGGGGTCGGCCGTCGCGGCGGGCGTCAGCGCCAGGAGCCCCGCGAGGCAGAGCGCACCGGCCGACACGGTCACCCGGGAAGAGAATCCGATGATCATACGATCAACGTAGAAACGGACCTGCTCCGCACGGCGACGACGGGGCCGCACACCGCGCGCCGGCACCCGAATGGATGAGCTCCCGGCGTCAGTGCGAGGGCAGGGTCGGCTGGATGCGCCGCAGGAACGTCGCGTTGTCCGGTGTCTCGCGCATCCGCTCCAGGAGGGTCTCCAGAGCGCCCTGCCCGTCCCGGCCCTGCAGCACGCGCCGCAGACCGTGGACGGCCGCCAATTCGGCCGGGGGCAGCAGGAGTTCCTCGCGGCGGGTGCCCGAGGGGATGATGTCGACGGCCGGGAACACCCGGCGGGACGCCGGGTCCCGGCTCAGACGCAGCTCCATGTTGCCGGTGCTCTTCAGCTCCTCGAAGTAGAAGTCGTCGGCCCGGGAGCCGGTCTCCACCAGAGCGGTCGCGAGGATCGTGAGGGAGCCGCCCTCCTCGGCCGACCGGGCGGCCCCGAAGAACCGCTTCGGGCCGGTCAGCGCGGAGGCGTCGACGCCCCCGGTGAGGATGCGGCCGCCGTTGGCGGCCGCGTTGTTGTGCGCCCGGCACAGCCGGGTCAGCGAGTCGAGGAGGACGACGACGTCCTCGCCGGCCTCGACACGCCGCTTGGCGCGCTCGATCACGAGGTCGGCGAGCGCGGTGTGCTGCTTGGCGCTGCGGTCGAACGTCGAGGCGTACACCTCGCCCCGCACGCAGCGCCGCATGTCGGTGACCTCCTCGGGCCGCTCGTCGAGCAGCAGCATCATCAGCCGGCACTCGGGATGGTTGCCGGTGACGGCGGCCGCGAGCTGCTGGAGGAGGACGGTCTTGCCGGTCTTGGGCGGGGCCACGATGAGCCCGCGCTGGCCCTTGCCGACCGGCGCGATCAGGTCGACGACGCGTCCGGCCAGCCCGGCGGCCGGGTGCTCCAGCCGCAGCCGCTCGTGCGGATGCAGCGGCGTCAGATCCCGGAAGACGCGCCGGGCGCGCGGGGTTCCGGCCGTGCGGCCGTCGACCCGTACGACGTCGGTGAGGCCGCGCCGGTCGCCGAGTACGCCCTCGACGAGATCGCCCTTGCGCAGGCCGTACCGGTGGATCAGCGCGGGGGAGACGGCGGCGTCGGCGGGCGTGGGCAGGCAGTTCTCGCCGCGCAGGTGCCCCTTTCCGCTCGCGTCGACGTCGAGGACACCGGACACGCTCCGGTCCGGGGACTGCTGCTGCGCGGGCGGGTTTTCGAGTGTGGTGGTCATGGTGATGTGTGTCCTTTCACGGACGGCAGGCGTGGGTCGTGCGAGGGGAGGGGGAGAGGGCCGCGAGAGGAGGGCCTGGGGCACGCTTCCGGGCGGCGGAGAGACAGCACCTCGGATACGACGGAGAACGTCGTGGCGCTGGAAGGAGTGAAGAGAGAGAAGAACTGGCACCGGCGCCCGCAAAGAGGGGCGTGCACGAGTGCTCTTCGCACTGTACCACCGAAGGAGGTGGGCGGGGAGGGCTACCTCAGCGGGCGGCCAGCAGCCCGTACAGCAAGGGGATCCGCGGCTCGGGCAGCCGCCACCAGCCGGACTCCGAGCGGACCATCCGCGGCCAGCGCGGCCAGGGAAGTTCGTCCCCTTCCCGGAGCCGCCGCACGGCGAGTCCCGCGTCCGTCAACGCGGTGACGACCTCACCCATTCCGTGCATCCACTCGTAGCTGTCCGTGGCGCCCTCGACGGCCGGGCCGTCGGTGTAGGTGTGGGTCCCGTCGCGGTGCACCGGGCCGGCGCCGCCCAGATAGTCGTGGCGCAGCAGCAGCTCGGGTCCCTCGCCCGGAGCGGGCTTCGGCCCGAGCGAGTTGAGCAGGGGATGGAACTCGACGACGTACAACCGGCCGCCGGGACGCAGGAGTCGGTGAACGGTCTGCGCCCACCGGTCCAGGTCGGGGAGGTAGCACAGGGCGCCCTTGCCGGTGTACACCACGTCGAACAGCCGCCCGTCCAGGGCCTCGACGGCGTCGTACACGTTCGCCCGCACGTAGGTCACGTCGGCGCCGGACGTCGCGGCGATGTCCCGGGCGGCGGCCACGGACGCCTCGGAGAAGTCGAGACCGACGGCCCGGGCGCCGCGCCGCGCGAAGGCGATCGTCTCCGTGCCGAGATGGCACTGGAGGTGCAGCACGTCCCGCCCGGCCAGCTCGCCGAGGTCCTCCCACTCGAACGGGGCGAACCAGCGCTCGGGGTCGAGGTTCTGGTCGAGACCGTAGAAGCGGCTGGCGAGATGGACGGGCGTGCGGGCGTCCCAGTTCGCCTGGTTGGCCCGCATCAGCCGGTCGTGCTCGGCGGACGTCATGGGGACATCCAACCGTGAAGCGGCCGCGGGTGCCGGGAGAACGCGGGAAACCGATCAGGGGACGTGTCGATCAGGCCGAACGGGTGCGCGCCTCCTCGGCGATCCGCTCGAACTGCTCGCCCATGGCCGCGGCGAGAGCCTGGGCCCCCGACAACGGGCGCACCATCACCGTGAATTCGTCGATGAGCCCGTCCTCGTCCAGGTGGATGAAGTCGCAGCCGTTGATCTCCCGGTCACCCACCCGCGCGGTGAAGACCAGGGCGTGGTCGCGGCCGTTCACATCGTTGATCTCGCGGACGTAGCGGAAGTCCTTGAAGACCTCGGAGACGGCACGCAGGATCGCGGCCGTGATCGCCTTCCCGGCGTACGGCTTGAACACGACCGGGCTGGTGAAGACGACGTCCGGCGCCAGCAGCGCCTCGGCGGCGTCGAGGTCGAGCTTCTCGACCGCCTCACGGAATGCACGCATCGAACCCGCCTTAGTCAATTTATTGAGTAGGTGCGGAGTAGACTAGTCAACCGTTGATACGGTGTCCACATGTCTCTCAAGTACGCCGTGCTCGCCGCGCTTCTGGAGGGCGAGGCCTCGGGGTACGAGCTGTCCAAGGTGTTCGACGTGTCGCTGGCCAACTTCTGGGCCTCGACCCCGCAGCAGCTCTACCGGGAACTGGAGCGCCTCGCGCAGGACGGACTGATCGAGGCCAGGGTGGTGCGCCAGGAACGGCGGCCCGACAAGCGCATGTTCACGCTGACCGAGGCCGGGCGTGAGGACCTGAGCACCTTCGCCGCCGCACCCACCCGGCGACCGACCGCCATCCGCGACGAACTCCTCATCAAGATCCAGGCGATGGACGGCGCGGATCCCGGGGCGACCCGCGCGCTGGTCGAGGAGCGCGCGGCGTGGGCCCGCGGCAAGCTCGCCCGCTACCGGCGCGTGCGCGAGCGCCTCCTGGACGGCCGCAGCGAGGAGGAGTACCTCCGGGAGGCCGACCGTGTCGGCCCGTACCTCACCCTGATGGGAGGCATCGGCTTCGAGGAGGAGAACCTCCGCTGGTGCGAGCGCGTACTGGCCGTTCTGAAGCAGCGGGCTCCCCTAGGCTGAGCCGATGTTCAGCCCCGAAGGCCCCAGCCTGCGCGAGCTCGCCGTCCAGGCGCTGTCGTCCGTCGAGCGCGGCTACGACCTCCTCGCGCCGAAGTTCGACCGCACGCCGTTCCGGACACCCGACGCGGTCCTCGACGCCGTCGGCTCGGCGCTGCGGCGGACCGGGCCCTACGGCGCCGGACTCGACCTGTGCTGCGGCACCGGAGCGGGCGTGGGGGTGCTGGCCGGGGTGTGCCGGGAGCGGGTCACCGGCGTCGACTTCAGCGCGGGCATGCTCGACGTCGCACGGCAGCAGGTCACGCCGACGGGCCCGCCGGTCTCCTGGGTCCGCGCCGACGCCCGCGCCCTGCCCTTCGCACCCGCCTTCGACCTGGTGGTGAGCTTCGGGGCCTTCGGGCACTTCCTGCCCCGCGAACTGCCCGGGCTGTTCGCGCAGGTCCGGTCCGTCCTGCGGCCGGGCGGGTGCTTCGCGTTCCCGGTGGTGGCGCCGCCCCGCCCGGGCTCGCCCGGCTACTGGATGCTGCTCGGCTTCGACACCGTGATGCGGGTGCGCAACGCCCTCTGGCGGCCTCCGTTCGTCATGTACTACCGCGCGTTCCGCCTCGGGGACGTGCGGCGTGAACTCACCGGGGCCGGTTTCCGGGTGGAGCTCCAGGCGCTCCCGGAGTTCGGACGCCGGCCGGACGGCAGCCCCCGGGTGCGGCTCGTCATGGCCCGGCTGCCGGACCGGCCCCGGCGTCCGCGGTAGGCCTTCGTCAGCCGCGCAGGAAGTTCAGCAGATCGTCGTTGAACGCCTTCTCGAAGTCGCCGACCAGGCCGTGCGGCGCACCCGGGTACACCTTCAGCGTCGCGTCCTTGACGAGCTGGGAGGTCCGGTGGGCCGAGGCGGCGATCGGCACGATCTGGTCGTCGTCCCCGTGCGCGACGAGCGTCGGCACGTCGATGCGCCGCAGGTCCTCGGTGAAGTCGGTTTCCGAGAACTGCGCGACGCAGTCGTAGGCGCCCTTCAGGCCGGCCTGCATGCTCCACGTCCAGAACGCCCGCCGCACGCCCTCCGACACGGCTGCGCCGGGCCGGTTGAAGCCGTAGAAGCTCTCGCTCAGCTCCCAGTAGAACCGCGCGCGGTCCGCCGCGACACCGGCCCGGATCCCGTCGAAGGCGTCCTTCGGCGTGCCCTCCGGATTGGCCTCCGTGCGCAGCATCAGCGGCGGCACCGCACCCAGCAGCACCGCCTTGGCGACCCGCGCGGTCCCGTGCCGCCCGATGTAGCGGGCCACCTCGCCGCCGCCGGTCGAGTGGCCCACCAGGACCGCGTCGCCGAGGTCCAGCGCCTCGATCAGCTCGGCCAGGTCGTCGGCGTACCGGTCCATGTGGTTGCCCTGCCACGGCTGTCCGGAGCGGCCGTGCCCGCGGCGGTCGTGCGCGATCGCCCGGAAGCCGTGCTCGGCGACCAGCCGGGCCTGTCCGTCCCACGCGTCCGCGTTGAGGGGCCAGCCGTGGCTGAACACCACCGGCTGCCCCTCGCCCCAGTCCTTGTAGTAGAGCTCGGTTCCGTCGGAGGTCGTGAACGTGGCCATGGGGGTCCTCTCGGGAGTCGCCTGGGGGAGCGGTGCGGGGAAGCCGTGCCGTGTTCCGATGATCTCCGTCATGTCAGGGAACCGGCGCCGGCAATCCGCCGAACGGGTGACCGGCGTCCGTCCGTCGCGGCCTGCGCCGCCCGGCCCGGAAGCGTGAACTCGTAGACCAGAGCGTCCCGCTGGGCGTCCACCACGAGATCGGTGATCTCCAGCGGGCGCGCGTACTGGTCGTGCACCCGCCGGGTGACCCGCACCGACGGGGTGCTCGCCAGAGGGGTGATGGCATCGCGGTGGTGCAGGGTCAGACCGGCCCGGCGCATCCAGTCGTAGGCCCGCCGCAGCTGCGCGGCGGCGGTGCCGTCGGCGCGGTCGCGGTAGCGGGCCAGCTCCTCCACCTCCGCGAGCGCCACGGCGGAGAACGAGGTGACGGCGGTCCGCAGGCCCTGTCCGTCGGCGGTCGCGTACCGGTAGCGGTGGACCAGGGTCGGGCGGCCGGGGGCCAGTTCCAGGGCCTCGGCGTGGTCCGCCGGGGGCGCCTCCCAGGTGACCGTGGCGCGGGCGACGCCGCCCGGGGCCGCCGTGCGGGCCCCGACCGGGAAGGTGAGCGACGCCGGGGTCTCGACCGGCAGGCCGGGCAGGGTGGCGTGGCTGCCGCGCCGGTCGGTGGCGACGAGGCCGTCGCGGCGCAGCAGCTCCAGCGCCTGCCGCACGGTCTCCCGGCTGACCCCGAAGTGACCGGCCAGCCGCCTTTCCCCGGGCAGTCGTTCTCCGGGCGGGACGGTGCCGTCGCGCAGTTCGCCGAGCAGCTCCGTCGCGATCCGCCGGTACAGGGGCTCCCCCTCGTCCGCTGGGGGGTCGTGCGGGGTGGTGCGGGCCATGCCGCCCCTCCTGTCGGTGACGTTCGGTAGCCGTACGGGCTCGGTGCGCCACCACATCTAGCATTGGTCTAAACCAGCTGGGAAGGGTGGCCGGGCGGTTCGGCCGAAACCGGCCCGCCCGGGCCCGCCTTCACAGCGCGCTGTACAGGGCGTCGACCAGGGCCGTCTTCCGCGGGTCGTTGGCGATACGAGGCCCCATCCGGTTCATCACATAGCCCAGGGAAACCCCCGCCTCCGGGTCGGTGAGTCCGCAGGAACCGCCGAAGCCGTCGTGTCCGAAAGCGCGCGGGTTGGGTCCGTACGAGCCGTCGGGGCCGCTGAGCCAGAGCCCGAGCCCCACCTCCGTCTCGTGCTCGAAGCCGGCGCCGAGCACCAGGTCCCGGCAGCTGCCCTGCCCCTCGCGCACCCGCTCGGCCGCCTCCGGGGACAGGATGCGACGGCCTCCGTACGAGCCGCGCCCCGCGAAGACGCCGTAGAGCCCGGCGACGGCCCGCGCGGTGCCGTGCCCGTTCGCCGCCGGGATCTCCGCGGCCCGCCAGTCGGGCGTGCCGGCCGCGGCGGCGGACACCGCCGGGTTGGTCAGCGCCGCGATGGCCGCGGGCGCCAACTGGGCGAAGACCGCCGCCTGTTCACTGCTCGCCGCGACCGTCGGCTGGACCAGCTCGGCCGCCCGGACGGAGTCCCGCTCCGGCAGGCCGATGCGGAAGTCGATGCCGAGCGGCCCCGTCACCTCCCGCTCCAGGAAGGCCCCCGGCCGCAGCCCCGACACCCGCCGTACGACCTCGCCGACCAGGTGGCCGTAGGTCAGCGCGTGATAGCCGGACCGGGTGCCCGGCTCCCACCAGGGTTCGGCCGCCGCGAGCCGCTGTGTGGTCAGCTCCCAGTCGTAGAGCTGCTCCAGCGTGTGCGGCTCGCGCAGGCCGGCCAGGCCGGCGCGGTGGGACAGCAGGTGCCGGACGAGGACCTTCTCCTTGCCCGCCGCCGCGAACTCGGGCCAGTACGCGGCCACCGGCGCGTCCAGGTCCAGCAGCCCCCGGTCGGCGAGGATGTGCGCGCACAGCGCCACCGGCCCCTTGGTCGTGGACCACACGTTGACCAGGGTGTCCCGCTCCCACGGGCGGGAGCGGGCCGCGTCCGCCCAGCCGCCCCACAGATCGACCACGGTCTCGCCGCCGACGGTGACGGCCACTGCGGCGCCCAGTTCGTCCCGCTCCCGGAAGTTCTCCTCGAACGCCGTGCGTACCGCCGTGAACCGCGCGTCGCAGCGACCGTGCACCTGTATGCCGTTCCCGGACATGAGCCCCCTCCGCCGACCGTCTCCGGCCCGTGCCGCCGCGTCGCGGCCCGGGCGCGATGAACGTACCGACTGGTCGGACCGGGTGGAAGTCCGCCGGGAATGAACGGCCGGATCAGATGTACGAGCGCATCCAGCGCAGCTTGGCCGCCTGCTGGAAGGGGCCGCCGCCCTCGTGGTCGTTGAAGTCGTAGACCTCGATGGCCTTGTCCTCGTGGTTCCAGGCGTTGAACGCGGCGAAGACGGTCGAAGGCGGGCAGGTCTGGTCCTCCAGGGCGGCGGAGAAGAGCGCCGGTGCGCGGCCGCGGGCGGCGAAGTGGACGCCGTCGAAGTAGGACAGCGTGCGCAGGGCGTCCTCGGTGCGGCCGCGGTGCGTCTTGAGGTAGAGGCCGATCTCCCGGTACGGGTGCCGGTCCGTGATCGTCGCCGCGCGCGGGAAATCGCACAGGAACGGCACGTCCGGCGCGATGCCCGCCAGGTCCGGGACCAGGCCGCCGACCGCGATCGTGATGCCGCCGCCCTGGCTGGAACCGACGGCCACCGTGCGCGCCGGGTCGGTGAGGGGGTGCGAGCGGGCCGCCTCCACGGCGCGCACGGCGTCCGTGTAGACCCGGCGGTAGTAGTAGTTCTCCGGGGCGTCCATGCCGCGCGTCATGAAACCGGGGTAGGCGGGCGCACCGCCCACCGGGTCCGCCGTGCCGCCGCCCCCGCCCCACGCGCTGCCCTGCCCGCGGGTGTCCATCACGAAGTGCGCCCGGCCCGAGGACGCCCACAGCAGGTGCTCGTGGGGCAGCCCGCGCCCGCCGCCGTAGCCGATGAACTCCACGACCAGCGGCAGCGGGCCGTCCGCCCCCGCCGGGAGCGTCAGCCAGCCCTTGACCGGATGACCGCCGAAACCGGCGAACGTCACGTCGAGCACCTGCACGGTGGACAGGCCCGTATCGACCGGTTCGAAGCGGGCATCCAGATCGTGCCCGCGCGCCTCCTGGAGGGTTTTGGACCAGAACGCGTCGAAGTCCTCGGGTTCGTTGGCCGCGCTGCGGTACTCGCGGAGTTCGTCGAGCGGAAGGTCGAACAGGGCCATGCAGGACCGCCTTGGGTGAGGAACAGCTACGAGGGCAGTGCGGATGATCACACTACGGGGGCGGTCGGAGGGCTGACCAGGGTGCTTTTCCGGCCTGGCTCCGGGGCACCGGCCACCGGCGCGGATGTGCGACGCGGCGGATGTCCGACGCCGTGTCTCACGCGTCGCGGTGCGTCCACTGCGGTTCCGTACGGGCCCACGCCCGGTCCCACTCGGCGAGCCGGTGGCGCAGCGCCACCCGGCGTACGAGGAAGTGGCCGACGAGCACCACGAGCACCGCGCCGCCCGCGGCGCAGGTACCGATGGTGAGGGTGTGCTGCCAGACCGCCGAGTCGTCCACCGGCGGCAGCACGTTCCGGCCCCGCTCGTCGAACCAGACGTCCACGGTCTCCCCCTGCCGGGTTGTCCGCGGGAACCCGGGCCGTCGCGGTGCGCGTGCCTTCGCCCGGCTCGGTCCAGCGCACGGTGGCCCGGTAGGCGTGCTGCCCACCGGCCTGCACCGAGGGCAGGGTGTCGTCGTTCCGGTCGACCACCTCGGCCCGGACACGGTGCCGCTCGGCCCGCTGTTCGGCCGACACCGACCGCGCCTCGCCGTGGGCCCACCGGGCGGCGGCCGTTCCGGCCAGGGGCGCGCCCACGAGGATGAGGACGGCGACCACCAGCACCGTCCACGCCTCGATGACATCCGACCGGCGCCGCAGCGGACTGCTCCGCCAACGCCAGCCGCGCACCCGGGTTCCCATGTACACCTCCTCGCGGTCACCGGCCGGAGGCCCGGAGCGGCCGTGCGCCGCCGCTCCCTCCGCGCCACGCGTGCGAGTGCCCTCACGGACGGAGTACCCCCTCCGGCGCCCGTCGATCGCCCCCGGCCGTACGCACGGCGGGACCGCCCTGCGCCGGCCCTCCGGCTGGGTGCCCG
Source organism: Streptomyces paradoxus (assembly GCF_014202475.1). Taxonomy (GTDB): domain Bacteria; phylum Actinomycetota; class Actinomycetes; order Streptomycetales; family Streptomycetaceae; genus Streptomyces; species Streptomyces paradoxus. The sequence goes on along the minus strand of NZ_JACHGV010000017.1, from coordinate 62,245 downwards.
GCGCGACCGCGGCGAAACGCCGGGGTCAGCCGAAACGCTCGATGCGGATCCGGTCCACCGGCTGACCGGCCGTCACGAGCAGCCGGGAGGCGTGCTCGGCGAAGGAGTTGGAGCCGCACACATAGGCCTCCCACCCACCGGAAGGCTGCTCGGCCAGGAGTGGCGCCACATGTGCGGCCGCCATACGTCCTACCGCCACACCATCCGGCGCGCTCCGGGTGAAGACCGGGGTCGTCTCCGCGCCCAGCTCCCGGGCGTAGACGAGCTCCTCGGGGCTGCGCGCGGACACCACCATCCGCAGCGGCACGGTGAGTTTCCGGGCCCGGTGGTGCCGGATCATCGACATCAGCGGTACGACGCCGGAGCCGGCCCCGATGAGCAGCGCGGGCCGGTCGCCAGGCCAGGCGAAGAAGCCGCTCACCGGCCCCCGCACCTCGACCCGGTCCCCGGGCCGGGCGACGGTGTGGAACCAGCCCGACGCCTCGCCGCCCTCGACGTGGTCCAGGGTCAGCTCGATCTGCCCGGTGCCGTCCGGCGCGGAGGCGATCGAGTAGTGCCGCTGGGCCGCGTAACCGTCCTCGGCGGTCAGCCGCACCATCAGGTGCTGGCCGGGCAGGTGCCCCGGCCAGCCGGGCACCGCGAGCCGGAAGGTGGCCACCCGCGGGGTCTCGCGGCGGATCCCGGTGATGGTGGCGGTCTGCCACTCGGACGCGGCCTGCTCGCTCACGGCGATGCGCCCGGGCACGGCGAACCGCGTGGGGGGCACGAAGGTCTCAGTCACCGGAGTACCTCTGCTCCTCCCACGGGTTGCCCCGCTCGTGGTAGCCGTTCTTCTCCCAGAAGCCCGGCTCGTCGTGGTCGAGAATCCGCAGGCCCGCGATCCACTTGGCGCTCTTCCAGAAGTACAGGTGCGGCACCAGCAGCCGTGCCGGGCCGCCGTGCTCGGGGGCGAGGGGCTTTCCGTCGTACTCCCAGGCGATCCAGGCGCGTCCGCCGGTCAGGTCGGCCAGCGGGAGGTTCGCCGTGTAGCCGGTGTGCGAGTAGGCGACGGCATGGGTGGCCGACACATGGGGCCGGGCCACATCTAGGAACGCGTCCAGGGACACGCCCGCGAAGCGCACCCCGAACTTCGACCAGCTCGTCACGCAGTGGATGGCGCCCTCGTACGCCGACGGCGGCAGCCGGTGCGCCTCCTCCCAGTCCCAGGTGCGGGGCTCGGCCACCAGGCCGTCGACGCGGAACGTCCAGTCGGCGGGCGCCAGCTCGGGAGTTACCTCGGCGGAAAGCACGGGCCAGTCGTCGCCCGCGTCGTACTGGCCGGGCGGCAGACCGGGGTCGGCGACGCGCGGTCGCCCGGTGAAGCCTCGGGTGATGTGCATGCGGTGGTGCCTCCGGGCCGGCCGGCGGTGCCCCGCCGGACCGGTGTGCTCGGTGATTGCGCCCTCAACCGTACGTGCAGGGTGTCCCGGCCCCGCCGGCCGGGACCGGCCTACGCGTTGTAGCGCACGAGGTACTCCGCGAACCGGTTCAGGTCCTCCGCCGGCCAGCCGGCCAGGCGCTCCCGGAAGGCCGCCCGGCGGCTCTCGGTGACCTGGGACAGGATGTCCCGCCCGGAGCGCGTCAGGTGCAGGACCTGGACGCGTTGGTCCGCCGGGTCGGGGCGGCGCTCGATGAGACCTGCGCTCTCCAGCCCGGCCACCTGGCGGCTGACGGTGGACTTGTCCAGGGCGTAGTGGGCGGCCAGGTCGGTGGCCCGGCAACCGCCGCTCTCCTCCAGGTGCCCCAGCAGGGTGTACGACACCAGCGACAGCTCGGGGTGCATCCGGCCCGCCGCGGCCCGGGCGCGGCGGGCGAAGACCGTCATCTCCCGCTGGATGGTCTCCACGGCGTCGGCGCTGTGCACGGGACCTCCCTCACCACGGTGCTGCACGGCTCCTCCCATGGTTGCACAACCCAACCAGTTGACCGGGCGGTGTCACGCTCGCCGTCCGGGGCGGCCGGTCCGTCGGGTAGGGTTGCCGTCCGGCCGGGGAGGACCCGGCCGTCGGAAGCCGAGGAGGTGAGACCCATTACCGCTGTGTCAGCTCGGGTGCTCTCCTCTCGACGTCGCGCGGATCGCCGGTCGTAGGCGATCGCCGGAGCGCCCTTCGGTTCCCGAAAGGCTCTGGGCTTCATGCCGTCTGTGTCTTCCTCCGTGCCCCCTGCCACGCCGCCGTCCCGTGACGCGGTCGTCGCCGCCCTGCGCACCGCGGGGTGCGTCTTCGCCGAGGACGAGGCCGAGTTGATCCTCGCCACCGCACGCACCCCGGCCGAGGCCACCGCCATGGTCGAGGGCCGCGTCGCGGGCCTGCCGCTCGAACTCGTCGTCGGCTGGGCCGGGTTCCGGGGTCTGCGCATCGCCGTAGCGCCCGGTGTCTTCGTGCCGCGCCGGCGCACCGAGTTCCTGGTGGAGCAGGCCCTTGAGCGGGCGCCCGGGGCGAGTGTCGTCGTGGACCTGTGCTGCGGCTCGGGCGCCGTGGGAGCGGCGCTGGCCGCCGCGCTCGGCGACATCGAACTGCACGCCGCCGACATCGACCCGGTTGCCGTGCGGTGCGCCCGCGGCAACATCGCCGCCACCGGCGGCCAGGTCCACCAAGGCGATCTGTTCGAGGCGCTGCCCGTCGCGCTGCGCGGCCGCGTCAACATCCTGGCGGCCAACGTGCCGTACGTGCCGAGCGACGAGATCGGCCTGCTGCCCCAGGAGGCCCGGGACCACGAGCCGATGGTGGCCCTCGACGGCGGCACGGACGGCCTCGACGTGCTGCGCAGGGTCGCGGCCGAGGCGCCCCGCTGGCTCGCCCCCGGCGGCTGCGTCCTGGTGGAGACGAGCCGGCACCAGGCCCCGGCCGCCGTCGAGGCCTTCGCTCGCGCCGGCCTGGCGACACGGCTGGCCGTGTCCGAGGAGCTGTACGCCCATGTGGTGACCGGCGTCAGGCCGCAGGCCCCGCAAGCCCCCGGTCCGGCGGGGTCGCCCGCGCGATGAGCAGTGCCACGTCGTCGAAGTTGTCCGGCTCGTGCAGCGTGCGCAGCAGCAGGTCGCAGACCTCCTCCAGCGGCCGGTCGGGCCCGTCGAGCAGGGACAGCAGGGTGCCGAGCCGTTCGTCGAGCGGGTCACGCCGGGTCTCGACGAGGCCGTCGGTGTAGAACACCAGCCGGTCGCCGGGTTCGAGGTCGACGGTGGTGGTGGAGAAGGCGACACCGCCCACGCCGAGCGGGACCCCGGTCGGCAGGTCGAGCAGCTCCGGGGACCGGCCGGGCCGGACGCGCACCGGCGGCAGATGTCCGGCGTTGGCGATGCGGCACTGGCGCAGATGGGGGTCGTGCACGGCGTAGACGCAGGTGGCGATGGTCTGTTCCAAGCCTGCGGTGATCTTGTCGAGGTGCTCCAGGAGCACGTTCGGATCGAGGTCGAGGGCGGCGAGGGTGTTGGTCGCCGTCCGCAGCCGCCCCATGGCCGCCGCCGCGGGGATGCCGCTGCCCATCACGTCGCCCACGACGAGCGCCGTCTTGCCGCCGTCCAGCGGGATCACATCGAACCAGTCGCCGCCGACCTCACTCGTGGCCCCGGCCGGCTGGTAGCGGGAGGCGACCTCCAGCCCGCCCGTCACCGGCGGATGGCTGGGCAGCAGACTGCGCTGGAGGGTGAGCGCGGTCTCGCGGGCGCTCTGGTACCAGCGGGCGTTGTCGATCTGCACGGCGGCCCGGGCGGCCAGCTCACGCGCCAGCAGCAGGTCGTCCTCGCTGAACGGCAGCGGGTTGCGGGTGCGCTTGAGGTCCAGCGCCCCCAGCACCTCGCCCCGCGCGATCAGCGGAACGGCCAGATAGGAGTGCACCCCCGCCCGGCCCAGCAGCTCGGCCGCCTCGGAGGAGCGGGCGATACGGTCCAGGTCCGCGTCCTTGACCTCCGGCAGCATCACGGGGCTCGCCGTGCGCACGCACTGGGTGACGAGCCGGTCGGGAGCGTAGCGGGCCACCTGCCCGGGCGGGTCGGCCGCCTCCAGCGCCTCGGCGGAGTCGTACCCCTGCACCGCCAGCGCGCGGATCACGGCCGACTCGGCGGGGCCCAGGCTGGTACGCCGGCCCTGCACCACCGCGTCCAGCAGGTCGACGGCCGCGATGTCGGCGAGCTCCGGCACGGCTACCTCGGCCAGCTCGCGGGCCGTGCGGTCCAGGTCCAGCGTGGTGCCGATCCGCCCCGAGGCGTCGGCAATCAGGGCCAGCCGCCGTCGGGCGGCCTCGGCCTCGATGCCCGCCCGGTACTGCTCGGTGACATCGACGATGGAGACGGCCACGCCCAGCACGGTCCCGAAGGCGTTCTCCAGCCGGTACAGCGAGACCGACCAGGCGTGATCCTGGTGCGGGTCGGCCGGGGTGCGGCCGACCGTGGACTGGTCGACGACCGGTGTGCCCGTCTCCAGAACGAGGCGCGTCGCACTCTCCAGAGCGTCGACGTCCATCCGGGGCACCACCTCCCGCGGGGTGCGGCCCAGGTGCTCCTCGGCCGGCACGCCGTTGATCTCCTCCAGCGCCCGGTTGACCGAGACGTACCGCAATTCGGTGTCCAGCACGGCCAGCCCGATCGGGGACTGCGCGATCATCCGGGTCGACAGCGCCACCTCCCGCTCCAGCCGGTGCACGGTCGTCTGGTCGGCGCACAGTCCGAGCGCGTAGACGTCGCCCTGGTCGTCCAGCAGCCGCATGTTGCGGAACTCCACCAGCCGGGTGCCGCCGTCCTTGCGGCGGACCGGGAAGGCCCCGGCCCAGCTCTGCCCGGTGCCCATGACGTCGGCGAACAGCTTGACCACGAGGTCGACGTGCTCCTCGTGGACCATGATCCGGGCGGCGTACTGCCCGAGCGCCTCCCGTGCCTCGTACCCGAACAGTTCCTCGGCCTGCGGGCTCCACAGCACGATGCGGCCCTTGGCGTCCAGGACCACCGAGGCCACGCGCAGCACGTCCAGCAGCCCGCTCGGGCGCGCCGACCCGCGCACCGGACCGTCACCCTCGGACTCGGGAGACCCGGCTGCACTCATCCCACGCCCCGCCTTCGCCGTCCTCGCGACACGCCGTCGTGTGCCGACACCCCATGTTCTACCGCGCGGAGCCGCTTCCCGAAGGCCCCTTCCGTCACCTTCCACCATCTCCCAGCGCGGCGCGTGCCGCCCCGCAAACGCGTCACCGGAAGCGGGGCACCGCCGGTAGTGCTCGCCGGAAGGTGGTGCTTTGCTGGGGTAGGGGCGGATACGGCATCCGGTGGCCACGAGAGGAGCGATCACGATGGCGATGGACCACGAGCGACCGCACCCCCACTCCGTCTCGGTGGAGATCAGCGGGTGCAGCAAGCACGACGCCCGGATCGTGTTCGACGCGCTGTGCTCCTGCTTCGAGTCCGACCGGTGCGCCGACGACGTACCCGAGGAACTGCACGACACCCGCCCTACGGTGTGGCTCGGCACCTTCGACGTCGCCGACGAGCACGAAGGCGCGCGACCGGTGCACCTGTCGTCCTCCGTGGAAGCCGACCTGCACGGCGGCTACTGGGCGATCGAACGGTTCCGCACGACTCTGGACTCGCTGTTCGACGTGCACGATCTGAGCACGGTCTCCGGCGACCAGGAGAAGGAACTCCACGTGCGCCTGCAGAGCAGGTGACCGCCACTCACCCTGTCAGCAGACCGAGGACGGCCCGCCGGTAGACGGCGTGCACCACCGGCAGACTCGCCAGGTCCACCTGTTCGTCCACGCCGTGCAGCCCCGCGTAGGGCAGGCCGAAGCCGGCCGTGGCCGGGATGCCCTCGGCCGCGAGGAGGTTGCCGATGTTGGACGGGCCCGCGGTCTTGGCCCGCACCCGCAGCCCCTGCGCGGCCGCTGCGCCCAGGAGAGCGACGGCCGGCTGTTCGTTCTCCGCCAGCCGGTACGGCGGCCAGGACGTCACCGCCGTGACCTCCGTCGGGCGCGGGGCGGGCAGCGCCGCGTCCAGCTCCGCCACCGCCGCTCGGACCAAATCCTCGGAGGCACGGGCGCCGAAGCCCGGCGTGGTGCGGACGTCCACGCCGATCTCGCACCGGTCCGGGACGACGGAGAAGCCCTCGCCGCCGTGGCAGTAGGTCACCGTCAGCTTCGGTGGCAGCGGGAACTCCCCGCTCACGCCCGGGAGCGGGGACGCGTCCAGCAGCCGTACGAGATGCGCCGCCCGCGACACCGCACCGACCACCTCCCGGCGCGACCCGGAGTGCCCTGACGTCCCGTGCACGGCGATCCGGGCCCGCCACAGCCCGCGCCCGCCGACCACGACCTCGTCGGGACCGGGGTAGCCGATCATCACCCCGGCCGGGCGGGCCGCGTCCGGATCGGCGAGATAGGCCCGTGCGCCCCCGAAGCCGCCCGTGTGCTCGTCGGCGTCGAGCAGCACCGCGAGCCCGCCGCGCAGCCCGGCCGCCCGGCCGTGCAGCTCGGCCGCGATGTGGCAGAACAGGGCGGCGGCGAGCTTCGAGTCCGCCGCGCCCCGGCCACGCAGCCGGCCGTCGACGACGTCCCCGGCGGCGGGCGGGAAGGACCAGGCCCTCTCGTCGCCGTACGGGGCGGTGTCCACACAGGCGTCCAGCGCCCACCAGGGCCCGGGCCGGCCCCCGGCGATCTCCACCAGCAGCGCGACCGGGCGGCCGGTGTCGTCGTGGAGCCGGCGGTGCGGCAGCCCGCGACGGGTGAGCCAGTCCTCCAGAAGCGCCAGGACGGGTTCGTGGTCGTCGAGGCCGGCCCGGCTCGGGCGGCGGATCAGCTCACCGGCGAGGTCCACCACCGCGCTCAGCGGTCCAAGGTCCCTGGTCATGGCCCTACTGTGCCCTCCATCACCTTGTGCAACTAGTTGCATAAACCGTCGGTAGTCCTCTACAACTACAGGCACGACACCGCGCACGGAGGGCCCGATGAGCCGTTACCCGCACCTGCTGACCCCCCTCGACCTGGGCTTCACGACCCTGCCCAACCGGGTCCTCATGGGCTCCATGCACGTGGGCCTGGAGGAGGCCGAGGGCGGTTTCGCGCGCATGGCCGCCTTCTACGCCGCCCGCGCCCGCGGGGGAGTGGGCCTGATCGTCACCGGCGGCATCGCCCCCAACGACGAGGGGCGCCCCTACGAGGGCGGCGCGAAGCTCACCACCGAGGCGGAGGCCGAGCAGCACCGGGTCATCACCGACGCCGTGCACCGCGAGGGCGGGCGGATCGCGATGCAGATCCTGCACTTCGGCCGGTACGCGTACCACAAGGACCTCGTCGCCCCGAGCCCGGTCCAGGCGCCGATCAGCCCCTTCCCGCCCCGCGAGCTCACCGACGCCGACATCGAGAGGACGATCGAGGACTACGTCCGCGCCGCCCGTCTCGCCCGGCAGGCCGGCTACGACGGCGTCGAGATCATGGGCTCCGAGGGCTACCTCATCAACGAGTTCATCGCCCTGCAGACCAACCACCGCACCGACCGCTGGGGCGGCTCGTACGAGAACCGGACGCGCTTCCCGCTGGAGATCGTGCGCCGGGTGCGCGAGGCGGTCGGCGAGGACTTCATCGTCATCTACCGGCTGTCCATGCTCGACCTCGTCCCGGGCGGCTCGACGCTCGACGAGGTGATCACTCTCGCCAAGGCCGTGGAGGCCGCCGGGGCGACGATCATCAACACCGGCATCGGCTGGCACGAGGCCCGGATCCCCACCATCGCGACCTCCGTGCCGCGCGGCGCGTACACCTGGGTGACCAAGCGGCTCATGGGCGAGGTGTCCGTCCCGCTCGTCACCACCAACCGCATCAACACCCCCGAACTGGCCGAGGAGCTGCTCGCCGAGGGCGCCGCCGACATGGTGTCGATGGCCCGCCCCATGCTCGCCGACCCCGACTTCGTCACCAAGGCCGCGGCCGGCCGCCCCGAGGCGATCAACACCTGCATCGGCTGCAACCAGGCCTGCCTCGACCACACCTTCAGCGGCATGATCACCTCCTGCCTGGTCAACCCGCGCGCCTGCCACGAGACCGAGCTCGTCCTCTCCCCGACCCGGCTGCGCAAGCGTGTCGCGGTCGTCGGCGCCGGACCGGCCGGGCTGGCCTGCGCGGTCTCCGCCGCCGAGCGCGGGCACGACGTGACGCTGTTCGACGCGGCGAGCGAGATCGGCGGCCAGCTCAACGTCGCCCGCAAGGTGCCCGGCAAGCAGGAGTTCGACGAGACGCTGCGCTACTTCCGCACCCAGCTCGACTGGCACGGGGTCGACATCCGGCTGAACACGCCCGTCACGGTCGCGGACGTCGACGGCTACGACGAGGTCGTCGTCGCCACCGGCGTCACCCCGCGCACCCCCGAGATCCCCGGAGTCGACCACCCGAGCGTCGTCGGCTACCTCGACGTCCTGCGCGACGGCGTCCCCGTCGGCGACCGGGTCGCGATCCTCGGCGCGGGCGGCATCGGCTTCGACGTCGCCGAGTTCCTCACCGACGGCGGCGACAAGGCGCACGAGAACCCGCAGACGTACTTCCGCCAGTGGGGCGTCGACATGGACTACCGCGGGCCCGGCGGCCTCGCCGCGCCGGAGCGGCCCGCCCCGCCGCGCATCGTCCACCTGCTCCAGCGCAAGACCTCCAAGGTCGGCGCCGGCCTCGGCAAGACCACCGGCTGGATCCACCGCGCCGAGCTCAAGCACCGCGGCGTCACCATGGTCCCGGGCGTGACCTACGACCGGATCGACGACGCCGGACTGCACATCACCGTGGGCGAGGAGAGCACGGTGCTGGAGGTCGACACGATCGTGCTCTGCACGGGCCAGGAGCCCCGCCGCGGCCTGTACGAGGAACTGCTCGCGGCCGGGTGCAGCGCGCACCTCATCGGCGGCGCCGACGTGGCCGCCGAGCTGGACGCCAAGCGCGCCATCAAGCAGGGCACCGAGCTCGCGGCCGCCCTGTAGTGCGCTGACGCGTCCCTAGGATGAGGCCATGTCACTCCCGCACGCGATCCTCACCGCCCTGCTCGAGAAGCCGTCGTCCGGGCTGGAGCTGACCCGCCGGTTCGACCGGTCGATCGGCTACTTCTGGTCGGCGACGCACCAGCAGATCTATCGCGAGCTCGGGAAACTGGAGGCCGACGGCCTCATCAGGGCCCTGCCGTCACAGCAGCCGGCCCGCGGGCAGAAGAAGAGCTACGAGGTCCTGCCCGCGGGCCGCGCCGAACTGGCCCGCTGGACTGCCGCGTCCCAGGACCCCAAGCCGCACCGCGACACCCTGCTGCTGCGGCTCAGGGCGGCGGCCGTGGTCGGCACGGCGGGCCTGGAGACCGATCTGCGGCGCCATCTGGAACTGCACGAGCGGCAGCTGGCGGAGTACGAGGAGATCGAGCAGCGCGACTTCCCGCCCGGCCGGGACGGCACCGAGGACCGGCTGCGGCATCTGGTGCTGCGGGCCGGCATCGACCTGGAGACTTTCTGGACCCAGTGGCTGCGGCGCGCCTTGGCGGACTTCGCGGAACTCCCGGACGGCGAACCGACCTGAGCGTCCTGCCCGTCCTCGCCGCGACATGACGGTGGCCCGCCCGACCGGAGCGCTTCGGAAGGTGCGGGCCGCCGTTCGCACCGGATCAGAGCCGGTGCGGCTTGTTGCGCCGGCGCAGGTACCAGGCCGTCCCGAGCAGGCCCGCCCCGACCAGCGTGCCGCCCGCCACCAGCGTGACGGTGCCGTAGTCCGTCGAGGACCCGCCGATCCCGCCCATGACGCCGCGGGACGGGGAGGGGGTCACGGACCGCGAGGGTGAGGGGGCGGTGGAGACCACGACGGACTGAGTGCCCGCGGTGGTGCCGTCCGAGCAGATGACGATCACGGTGTACGTGCCCGGGGTGACGCTCGACCAGGCGGCGGACTGGCTCGTGGCCGTCCCCGACAGCGTCACCTGGCGGCCCTGGGCGAAGCTGCCCTGGCTGCTGGTGAGGAGTGAGGCGGTGCCCCAGCTGCCGTTGATCTGGGTGCACGCACTGGTCGTGACCGACACCGTGGACCCCGTGGTGCTCACGGAGATGCCCGGGCCCGCGACAGCGGCCGAAGCCAGGGCGAGGGGCAGCGCGGCGACTGCCACGGTCAGGCCGGAGCGGAGAACTGACGATGAGTTGCGCATGTGGACTGCCCTCCGGCGGCACGGTTGGCGGTACATCCCTTGCGCCGCCGAGGGTCGGGGAACGCCCGTGCTGCCTCGGGGCCAGCCAAAGCGCCCCGGGCCCCCGCCGCACTCCGAGCGCCCCCGTGCAGGTGACGGCTTCCCGCTGCCGGCCGATGCGGCGGGGTACGTCAGCGCCCCGCGCCCGTCGTCACCGCCCGCTCCGCCGAGAAACCTCCCCAGGTGCCGTCCGGCAGCATCGCCCGGACGCGGACCCGGTGGGTGACACCGGCTTCGCGCCCCACGTAGAAGCTGTACGTGGCCCGGTCGCGCGGCACGCTGCCGCCGTACACCAGGGACGTGGCGGGCCGGCCGTCCAGCTGGACCTGGTACTCGGCGATCTCACCGTCCACGCGGGGCGGCACCCAGCTCAGGTCGACGTGGTACGCCCCGTCCTCACGGTGGCTCGTCGCCCGGAAGCCCGTGGGGGCCGTGGCGCGTCCGTCGCCCGTGCCCGGGGTGGTGAGGCGGACGGCGGCACTGGCGGGGGAGACGTTGCCGGCCGCGTCCCGGGCCCGGACGGTGAACACGTAGTCCGTGCCGGGCCGCAGCCCCGTGAGCACCGTGGCCGTTTGGCCGCCGCCCACGCTGTGGATCTTCGTGGCTCCCTGGTGGATGTCGTACGAGGCCACGCCCCGGTGGTCCGTCGAGGCGGACCAGGACAGCTGGACGGCCCGGCTTCCGGCCGCCCGGCCCGCGGGCGCCGCCGGGCGGGTCGGCGCGGAGCGGTCGTCCGCGACGGCCCCGGGCGTCCTCGCCCGCACCGGGCGGCTCGGCGGCCCGAGCCGCCCGTCGGCGCCGCGCGCCCGTACGGAGAAGACGTAGCGCGTCGAGGGCCGCAGCCTGGGGACGTCCACCATGTGCTTCGAACCTGGCACCTCGGTGACCTTCGTGGTGCCGCGATACACCTCGTAGGCCTCCGCCCCGGCGGTCGCGTTCCACATGACGTGCACACTCGTCGCGCTGCCCGCCGCGGCGGTGACACCCGTGGGCGCGCCGGGAGCGGCACCGCCGCCCCCTTCCTCCGCTCCGGCCCGGCCGCAGGAGGCGACCAGCACGAGCGTGCCGCAGAGGGCCAGGCGACGCAGGAGGGACGAGGGGGCGGCGGAACGGCTTCGCACGGCACTGCCTCCCGGGGTGGCACATGTGAATGGTCCGGACCAATATGACGTGGTTGGCGCGATCACATCAAGAGGGCGTCGCCCGTGGCGCGGAAGCCGCCTCCGGTGAAGAGCGTCACCCCCGCCGGACGCGATCGCCCGGGAGAGTTACGTATGCTGAAGGTCCTCACGGCCGAACTCCTGGCGGAATCCGGGGAGTTCAGGCCTGTCGCGCGGACAGCTGTCGTCGCAGGTCCCGCGCCGGCGCGGGCGGCCGGGGCGGCCGGAGTCTCACACGGACTCAGGCCCCCGGCCCCTGTCGGAGGTTGGGGACGTGCACCGTCCGGCCCCCCAAGGGTGGCCGGGTGATCGCCCCGGGCCCAGATTGGGCTGAGTGCCCGTCAGGTCCCCCACGAGAGGCTCCCGTATCGTGCGTGTCCAGTCGCTCACCCTGGCCGCGGCCAGCGCCGCCCTGCTCGCCCCGACGACACCGCCCGCCGCACAGATCCACCCCGCGGTATGGCGCGAGAACACCGTCAGTGCCGCCGAACTGCTCGCCAAGGTGCGGGACTGTGCTCCCGTGTCGCGCGGCCGCTACCGCAGCGACAACGGCGCTCCCGCGAACATCCCGGTCTGCGGCACCCCCGACGCGGTGTTCTGGAAGGCCGACATGGACATCGACTGCGACGGCCGCCCAGGGCCCCGCTGCAACAGCCGCACCGACCCGTACTTCTCCGCGAGCACGGCCTACACCCAGTCCGACGGCCGCCCGCTGAGCGCCGAACGTCTGCCCTTCATCGTCGTACCCGCGCCGAGCGGCCTCTGGGACTACCGGGACCACGGCATCGGCGGCGGGTCGGTGGTGGCCGTCGTCCACCGCGACCGGGTGCAGTACGCGGTCGTCGGCGACACCGGCCCGCAGGGCATCATCGGGGAGGCGTCCTACGCGACCGCCAAGGCCCTCGGTATCCGCGCCGACCCGCACGGCGGCGGCGCCCCTTCCGGCGTCACCTACATCGTCTTCAAGAAAACCAAGGTGTCGCCCATCGAGGACCACGCGGCGGCCGTGACGGAGGGGGAGCGGGTGGCGAAGCGGTTCACCGACGGGACCCGGGCCATCGCGGAGTGAGCGGCTGACGAGGCGTCACGGCGCGGAGGGACCGCGGCCGGGCGGGCCCGGCCGCAGTCGTCGCTCACACCTTCCGGTAGGTGTACGCCTCGGTGGCGGCCGCCTCCACCGCTGCCAGGTCCGCCCCGGTGGACGCCGTGACGACCGCGGCCACGGCCCCCTCCACGAAGGGCGCGTCCACCAGGCGTGTCCGCTCCGGGAGTTCGTCGCCCTCCGCGAGCAGTGCCTTCACCGTGAGCACCGCGCTGCCCAGGTCGGTCAGGACGGCGACCCCGGCGCCGCGGTCGACGGACGCGGCCGCCGCGGCGATCAGTTCCGAGCTCGTCCCCAGTCCGCCGCCCTCGGTGCCGCCCGCCGGAGCGACGGGCACCGCCGGGCCGCCGCCGGCGAGCCCTTTCGCCAGCTCGGCGACCGAGGCGGCCACCTGCGCGCTGTGCGACACCAGCACGATTCCCACCAGCTGCTCGTCACTCACCGGCGGCCTCCGCGAGTCCTGCGATCAGCAGCGCCGACGACGTGGCGCCCGGGTCCTGGTGGCCGATGCTGCGCTCGCCCACATAGCTCGCCCGGCCCTTGCGGGCCTGCAGGGGCGTCGTCGCCACGGCGCCCTCCTCCGCGGCGGTCCGGGCCGCCGTGAACGAGTCGCCGAGCGCGTCCACCGCGGGCACCAGCGCGTCGATCATGGTCTTGTCGCCCGGGGCGGCACCGCCGAGCGTCATGACCGCGTCCACCCCCGCCCGGAAGGCCTCGGCCAGCTGCTCAGCGCTGACCTCGTCGGCATCGCCCAGCGCCTTGCCGGTACGGCGCAGCAGCGTCCCGTACAGCGGCCCCGAGGCGCCGCCGACCGTCGAGATCAGCTGGCGTCCGGCCAGGGTCAGGACGGCGCCGGGCGTGGCCGGGGCCTCCTTCTCCAGAGCGGCGACGACGGCCGTGAACCCGCGCTGGAGGTTACTGCCGTGATCGGCGTCCCCGATGGGGGAGTCGAGGGCGGTGAGCCGTTCCGCCTCGCGGTCGACGGACGCGGCGGTGGCCGTCATCCAACGGCGGAAGAAATCGGCGTCGAGCACTGGATCTCCTTGCCTGGTAGGTACGTGGTGATCCTCTACCCCCTGTGTGTCACACGCCCCAGCGCAGACCCGGGGTCTTCACCGGCGCGTCGTACAGCCGCAGCAGCTCCTCGTCGACCTGGCACAGGGTGAGCGAGGCGCCCGCCATGTCCAGGGAGGTGACGTAGTTGCCCACGAGGACGCGGGCCACGGGGACGCCGCGCTGGGCGAGCACCCGGTGCACCTCGGCGTTGAAGCCGTACAGCTCCAGCAGCGGCGTCGCACCCATGCCGTTGACCAGGACCAGCACCGGATTGCGCGGCTGCAGGTCCTCCACCACCGCCTCGACGGCCGCCTCGGCGATCTCGCCGGAGGTCATCATGGCGCGCCGCTCCCGGCCCGGCTCGCCGTGGATGCCGATCCCCAACTCCAGCTCACCCGGCGGCAGATCGAAGGTCGGGCTGCCCTTGGCCGGGGTGCTGCAGGCGCTCAGCGCGATCCCGAAACTGCGGGAGCTCTCGTTCACCTGCCGGGCGATGGCCTGGACCCGCTCCAGAGGCATGCCCTCGGCAGCGGCGGCGCCCGCGATCTTCTCCACGAACAGGGTCGCGCCCGTGCCGCGCCGCCCGGCCGTGTACAGGCTGTCGGTCACCGCCACGTCATCGTTGACCAGCACCTTCGCGACCTGGATGCCCTCGTCCTCGGCCATCTCGGCGGCCATGTCGAAGTTGAGCACGTCACCGGTGTAGTTCTTCACGATGAACAGCACGCCGGCCCCGCTGTCCACGGCGGCGGCCGCGCGCAGCATCTGGTCGGGCACGGGGGAGGTGAACACCTCGCCCGGACAGGCCGCCGACAGCATGCCGGGACCCACGAAACCACCGTGCAACGGCTCGTGCCCCGAGCCTCCGCCCGAGACCAGCCCCACCTGCCCGGCGACGGGGGCGTCCCGCCGCACGATCACCCGGTTCTCCACGTCCACGGTCAGCTCCGGGTGGGCAGCCGCCAGACCGCGCAGCGCGTCCGCGACCACGGTCTCCGGGACGTTGATCAGCATCTTCACGGGAACCTCCTAGACAACCTAGTAGATGAGCCCTTGAACTCCAGCTTCGCAGGCCACATTACGTTTGACCAGTTGTCGATCTTGGCTGTCGCCGACTTCGGCACCGCGCCCTCGATGCCCCCGGAAGCGACTCGCAGGGATGGGAGCCGCTTCCAGCCCGCCGGACAGGTGGTTCCGCGATGGATCAGTAGCCGTAGATCATCTTGTAGGCGACCTCCGGGAGGAACTGGCCCGCCGAAGATCCGCCTCCCACGCCGCAGTTGCCGTCGGACTCGCCCGGCACCTTGATCCACAAGAGCATCTCGGCGCCTCCGCCCAGCTGGGTGGGGGTGCCGATACGGCGGCCTGAAGGGTTGCACCACTGGCCGTTGGAGCCGTTGCCGTTGCGGCTGGTGTCCACCACGAACGGCTTGGTGTAGCCGTACCGGGCGCTGAGTTCCCTGTTGACGGCGTTGCCGTACGCGGTGTTCTCGGCCGTGGTCAGGTAGTTGGAGACGTTGAGCGAGAAACCGTGGGCCTGCCGGACACCCGCTTCGTGCAGACGCCGGGCCATGGTCGCCGCGCTCGCCCAGGCGGGGTTGCCGGCGTCGAGGTAGACCCAGGTGTTGGGGGCCTGACGGTTGAACTCGGCGAGCGCTCCGGTCAGCATGCTCTCGCGTTCGTCGATCTGCGCCTGGCTCATGCAGCCGTAGTCCCCGAGCGAGTCCGGTTCGAGGACGACGACGGCCGGGCGGGCGGCGATCCCGCCCGCGAACTGGGCGATCCAGCTTCGGTAGGCGGACGGCGAGGAGGCCCCGCCCGCGGAGTGTCCGCCGCAGTAGTCGCGGTTGTAGATGTTGTAGGCGACGAGGACGGGCAGCTTGTCCCGCGCGTCCGCGGCGCCCGTGTACGCGCCGGTGGCGGTGCCGATGGTGCCGCTCCAGGAGCCGAACCAGCGGGCCGTCGGGGTATTCGCGATCGAGGCGTTGATCGCGGACGCCCGGCCGTCACCGGGGTTGGCGGCGACCCACCGTTTCGCGCTGGAGTCGGGGTCCACGTAGAACCCGCTGGTCATGGTCGTCGGGTCCGCCGCGTGGGCGGCCGGGGCGGCGGCGAGCGCCAGCGGCAGTGCGGAGAGCGCTGCCACCAGGGCGAGGAGTCTGCGGTGCATGACGGGTACCTCGGCATTCTGACAGGGGGGAGCGCTCCTGCCGGAAGCGCTCCCCGGGGCAGGGTCGGTCAGCAGGTCGAGTTGGTCTGGGTCAGCAGGCCGAGCCGCCACGGGAGGAGGTCGTAGTTGCCACCCGCGCTGGGGTTCAGGCCCTGGTACAGGTACTGGAGCCGGCAGGCCGGAATGGTCAGTGTCTGGTCGTGGCCGGCCCGGATCATCTCGCCGTGACTGATGTCCCGGGTCCAGGAGCCCGAGGGGAAGGAGACGTTGTTGGCCCGTGCGAACGGGTTGCTCTCGGACGCGGCCAGTTGCGTCCAGGATCCGGCGAGGCTGTTCGACGTCCAGGAGCGGAAGTAGCGCCGGCCGTCCGATCCGATGGCCTCGACGAGCAGGAGGTACTGGTTACTGCCCTGCACCTTGTACACGTTGCTCGCCTCGAACATCGCGTACTTCGAGTCCCGTGCCGCGATGACGGTGTTGGTGAAGCCGTTCGGGAACTGGCCGACGGTCGTCTGCGAGCGGTACAGGTGCCCGTTGTCGTCGGAGGAGAACAGGTAGCAGTTGGCGCTGTCGCAGATCACCCACATGTCGACCCAGTGGCCGTCGCCGATGTTCTGCTTGATGATGTCCGGCATCGACGAGTAGAAGTGGCGCGGCGCGCTCCACCCGTTCGGGTTGCTGATGTCCGGGTTGGTGGAGTACGAGGCGTTGCCCGTCTGGTACACGAGGTACCACAGGCGCTGCGGCGCGTAGTAGAAGACCTGCGGCGCGGCCCGGTACCCCTTCCCGATGGCGCTGCGGTCCAGATAGTGGTGCGTGGCCGAGCCGGCCTGGGACCAGTCGCTGAAGTTCAGGTAGACCAGGTTGTAGCCGGAGGAGCCGGCGGTGCTCGCGAACACGTGGTACTTGCCGTTGTACCGGACGACCGTCGGGTCCTTGATCCCGGCGATGTTGTGGGTCGCGTCCGACTTCGGCGAGATCAGCGTGCCACTGGAGCTCCACGCGTAACGGCCGGGCAGAGCGGCGGCGTTGGTGGCGCCGTTGGAGCCGGCGGGCGTGCCGCTGCGGGTGGGAGTGGTGGTGGGCGTGCCGCCCATCGCCGTCAGTGTCGCGTTGTACGCCGGCTTCTTGTTGCCGCTGCGGTCGAACAGCAGCGGGTTCTCGCCGCTGCGCCAGGAGTCGCTGTCGCGGATGCCCCAGACGGTGATGCCGGTGCAGCGCGCCACGTTCATGCAGGCCCGGACCGTGTTCGCGTAGGCGGTCGGCGGCGCCTGCGCGATGTCCAGCTCGGTGATCTGGACGTCCACCCCGAGGGCGGCGAAGTTCGACAGCGTCGTCTGGAAGCTGCCGGGCGGGCCGCCGGCGCCGAAGTGGGCCTGGAGGCCGACGCAGTCGATGGGCACCCCCCGCGACTTGAAGTCGCGCACCATCCGGTAGACGCCCTGGGTCTTGGCGTCGCTCCAGTTCTCGATGTTGTAGTCGTTGTAGCAGAGCTTGGCCGCCGGGTCGGCCGACCGCGCCGTGCGGAACGCCTGCTCGACGAAGCCGGTGCCCAGCACGTCCCGGAAGACCGAGCCGCGCATCTGGCCGCTGCCGCCGTCCGCGAAGGCCTCGTTGACCACGTCCCAGGAGTGGATGCGTCCCTTGTAGCGGTTCATCACGGTGGTGATGTGGTTGTTCATCACGCCGCGCAGCGTGTTCGCGTCCCTGATGGAGTTGACCCAGCCGGGCAGTTGGGAGTGCCAGACCAGGGTGTGTCCGCGCAGGCGCTGACCGCGGGCCTGCGCGCGCTGGGCGATCTGGTCGGCGCGGCTGAAGGTGAACGAGCCCCGGGACGGCTCGGTGGCGTCCCACTTCATCTCGTTCTCGGCCGTGACCGAGTTGAACTCACGGTCCAGGATGCCGGTGTACGTGCCGTCGCCGAGCTTCCCGGCGGCCACGGCGGCTCCGAAGTACCGCCCGGACTGGGCCGCTTGGGCACCCAGGGTGCCGGCCCGGACGTCGTCGGGCGCGCCGGTCGCCGTCCCGGGAGTCACCAGGACGGTCGCGGCCAGCAGGCCGAGGACCGAGGCCCGGCGACAGCCGAGCCGTTTCAGCAGGTTCATGGGTCTCCTCGTGGGGTGGGTGGGGGGTTGGTGGTGCGATCCGTGGGCCGGTTCACGGCGCGGGCAGCTCGAATGACAGCCTTTGATGAAGCCATGACATATCCATGTGTGGCGTTCTCCCTGCATGGCTCGGCCGTGGCGTGGTGTGGCTTACCGGGAGGTGCCTTGCTGTGCGCGAGAGGAGCGCGCATCTGGTTCGAAATATCGAACGTGCATCGATGTGTCGAGCACTCTGGATGATAGGAGGACCGTGGGGCCCGTCAATCCTTCTCGCAGGATTCGCTACTCATGTCGAAACATTCGAAGCTAGATGGCTGGATAGTGGCAGGTCAGCTGCCTGCTCGATAGAGACGCTCATAGTGATGACATGTTCGAGCTCCCATCTGTCATATCTGGCGCTGCTAGTTTCCGAATGGCATGCGAAATTTCGAACCCCTGGAAGCGTCAGGTAAGTGCCTGGCGCCGGTCGCGAGTCGGCGTCCCGCCCACCACCTGGCCCCGCGCGGAACTCGTCGTGGACGGCCTGCACACGGCCGTCCACGGCTTTGTCACCGGTCTTGTGGCCGACGCCCTGGCCGCCCGGAACGGCCTCGGCCCGGGTGAACGCCACGCCGCCCGCCGCCCGGGCCGCCGTACCGACGCCGGGTCGCTTCCCCGGGAGGACGGCTACGGCCGCTGATCCGGACCGTCAGCGGATGAGCACACCGGCCACCGCGCCCACACCGGCGGCACAGGCCAGGACCGCGCAGGCGCCGGCCGCGTGACGCCGCAGCAGGGCCCTCCGGAGCTCGGCGTAGCGCCTCTCGTACTCCTCCCGCAGCTCTGCGGCTCGCCGCACCGTGCCGAGCATCAGCTGCCGGGTGACGTCGAGGCGCCGGCGGACGTAGTGGGCGGTGAGTTCCTCCGCCTGGGCCGTCGTCAGCCACGGCAGCCGCGCGCAGAGTTCCTCGGCCTCGCGCCGGGCCTGGTGACGGTGGGCGTGGGCGAGAAGGTAGCCCTCGGTCTCGTCGGCCAGGACGCTGCTCGGCTCGCCGTCCGGAGTCCCGCGCCTGCCGCGTCTCACCGCCGGTCGCCCTTGTGCCCCTCGGCGTCGAGCACGTCGCGCTGCCCGGTGTTCTCCGCCTCGTCGAGACTCGCCACGTCCGGGTGACGCAGGTCGAAGGCCGGGGACTCGGAGCGGATCTTGGGCAGGGTGAGGAAGTTGTGCCGGGGCGGCGGGCAGGACGTGGCCCATTCCAGGGAGCGGCCGTAGCCCCAGGGGTCGTCGACCTCGACCTTCTCGCCCTTGTGGGCGGTCCGCCACACGTTGTAGAGGAAGGGCAGGGTCGACAGGCCGAGCAGGAACGCGCCGATCGAGGAGACGGTGTTGAGGGCGGTGAAACCGTCGGCGGCCAGGTAGTCGGCGTAGCGGCGCGGCATGCCCTCGGCGCCGAGCCAGTGCTGCACCAGGAACGTGGTGTGGAAACCGACGAACAGCGTCCAGAAGTGGATCTTCTCCAGGCGCTCGTCGAGCATCGTGCCGGTCATCTTCGGCCACCAGAAGCTGAATCCGCCGAACATCGCGAACACGATGGTGCCGAACAGCACGTAGTGGAAGTGGGCGATCACGAAGTAGCTGTCGGTGACGTGCCAGTCGAGCGGCGGGGAGCCCAGGATGACGCCGGTCAGGCCGCCGAAGAGGAAGGTGACCAGGAAGCCGAGCGCCCAGAGCATGGGTGGTTCGAACGACAGCGAGCCCCGCCACATGGTGCCGATCCAGTTGAAGAACTTCACGCCCGTCGGCACGGCGATCAGATACGTCATGAAAGAGAAGAACGGCAGCAATACCGCGCCGGTCGCGAACATGTGGTGCGCCCACACCGTCACCGACAGCCCGGCGATGGAGATGGTGGCGCCGACCAGACCGGTGTAACCGAAGATCGGCTTACGGGCGAAGACGGGGATGATCTCGGTGATCACTCCGAAGAACGGCAGCGCCAGGATGTAGACCTCGGGGTGGCCGAAGAACCAGAACAGGTGCTGCCACAGGACCGCGCCCCCGTTCTCGGCGTTGAACACCTGGGCCCCGAAGCGCCGGTCCGCTTCCAGCACCAGCAGGGCGGCGGCCAGCACCGGGAAGGCCAGCAGCACCAGCACCGAGGTGAGCAGCACGTTCCAGGTGAAGATCGGCATCCGGAACATGGTCATGCCCGGGGCGCGCATACAGATGATGGTGGTGATGAAGTTGACCGAGCCGAGGATGGTGCCGAAGCCCGACAGCGCCAGACCCATGATCCACAGGTCGCCGCCGACCTGAGGGGTGCGCTCCCCGCCGCTGAGCGGGGTGTACGCGGTCCAGCCGAAGTCGGCGGAGCCCTGCGGGGTGAGGAAGCTGCCGAGCACGATCAGGCCGCCGAAGAGGAACAGCCAGTACGAGAGCATGTTCAGCCGCGGGAAGGCCACGTCGGGCGAGCCGATCTGCAGCGGCATGACGGCGTTGGCGAAGCCGGCGAAGGTGGGCGTCGCGAACAGCAGCAGCATGATCGTGCCGTGCATGGTGAACGCCTGGTTGTACTGCTCGCTGGAGACGATCTGCAGCCCCGGCCGGGCCAGCTCGGCCCGGATGAGCATCGCCAGCGCACCGGCGACCAGGAAGAACCCGAACGACGTGATCAGATACAGGTGCCCGATCTTCTTGTGATCGGTGGTCGTCAGCCAGGAGACGACCACCTTCCCCCGGCCGCGGCGCTCCAGCGCCGGTACGGGCGCAACCGGTTCAGTGTGTGTCGCCATCAGTTCCTCGCTCGGCAGCAAAGGTGCACGGACGGTCATCCGCCCGGGAGGAACCTATTCCGTCCGGTTCGTCACCCTTGTCTGTCGCCGAGTGTCCGTGGGCCGAATGGCGGAGTGATCCATTCGACCGGACGGTGGGCTCAACGCCGTTTGCGCACGATCGCGGCGCCCGCGGCGGAAACGGGAAGGCCGGTGAGTCCGGTGAGGATCCTCCTCGTCGTGCCGAGGGGAGGGGCCGAGTGCCCCCGGCCCGGCGGGCGACACCGCACCGGCGCCTTTTCGACGCAAGCGGTTTCTAGGTCTGTGTCACGTTTTGTTCCGGCGCGGGCGCGGCACTCGGTAACCCAGGGCGGGCCCCGAGAGGTGGACACCGCTGCGTGCGGCGCGCCTTCCGCGCACCGGAATCCGGCCCGGCCGCCGGGCGGAACAGAGGGTGTCGATGACGACGATCGGCGTGGAAGAGGAGTACCTGCTGCTCGACCCGGTCACGGGCCTGCCGGTACCTCAGGCGGACAAAGTGCGTGCCGCGGCGGGCGTGGGGCATCTCGTGACCGACCAGGAGGTGCAGTACGAGCTGCTCCAGGCGCAGGTCGAGGTGGCCACCCCGGTCTGCGACACGCTGGAGGAGGTCGGCGGCCATCTGCTGCGGCTGCGGCACGCCGTCGGTGTGGCCGCGGAGGAGCACGGCTGCCGGATCGGGGTCTGCGGGACACCACCGGTGCGGCACGGCCGCCCCATCGCCGTCACCGACCAGGCCCGCTACCGGGCGATGGTCACCCAGGCGCCGCAACTGGTGGCGGAGCAACTGGTCAACGGCACGCATGTGCACGTCGCCGTCCCCGACCGGGAGGCGGGCGTGCAGGTCCTGAACCGGATCCGCTTCCGGCTGCCGACGCTGACGGCCATGGCCGCGAACTCCCCGCTCTGGGACGGGCACGACACCGGCTTCGCCAGCTGGCGCACAGTGATCTTCAGCCGGTGGCCGGTCAGCGGCATGCCCCCGCACTTCGAGGACGCCGCGGACTACGACCGGCGGGTGGAACGGCTGCGGGAGTCCGGCCTGATCTCCGACACCGGTCAGCTCTACTGGCAGGCCCGGCTCTCGGCCACCTACCCCACCATCGAGGTGCGGTGCCCGGACGTCCAGCTACGGGCGGACGAGGCGGTCTTGCTCGCCGCGATCATCCGCGCCCTCGTGGAGACCTCACTGGCGGAAGCGGAGGCCGGCACGCCCCTGCCCGACTGCGCGCCCGAACTGCTGCAGGCCGCCATGTGGCACGCCGCCCGGCACGGGCTCGGCGACACCCTGATCGACCCCGAAGGCACACCGCACCGCGCGGGCGACGTGCTCTACGAGTTCCTGCGGCACGTCGCCCCCGCCCTCGACGCCTCCGGTGACACCCGCCAGGTCACCTCCCTGGTCCACCGGCTGCTGCAGGACGGCACCGGCGCGGACCGGCAGCGCGCCGCCCTCGCCCAGGGCGGTCTGCGCGCGGTCACCGAACTGATCAGCGCGCAGAGCACGATGCCGTGACGCCGCGGAACGGCTCCTCGGGCCGCCGCGGCGCGACGGCGGTGTCGGCGCGGGCGTGGACGACCGGTCGCGTGCCCGCGGTGTCGGCGCGCGCCTCGCGCGCACGGCGGACGGGCGCGCTGTGCCTCGCCCACCGACAGCAGCGGCTGCGCAGGCGGTGCACGCGCCGGACGACGCTGACCACCGCACCATGGCGGCCGGCTCGTCGAGGAGGACGACCACGGGTGCCGGCCGGTACGCCCGGACGAGGTCGCTGATCCTCATGAGAAGCGCGGCACGCCCGCCGGTGCCGGCCCCGTCGCGGGGGTGCGCGCTTCGTCTCCGCGGCGCCGTTTCGCGGGTAGCCGTCCAGCCCCGCCCTCAGCCGGGCGTCCAGTCCGGCGCGGCCAATGTGGCCATCGGTCCTGTCGCCGGCCTGGTGGACCGCGCGAAGGAAGCGGTGCGCAAGGGGATGGGCAAGGACCGATCGCCGGTCGTCGGCATCACGTTCCCGGGCGGGGGTCGGTGCGATCCCGGGCGCGCCGGTCGTCCGCGGGATCGTAGGCGGTGATGGCGTAGCGGGCCTCGTCGTCGACCGCGTTCTCCTCCCAGTCCAGGACGATCCGCACCGGATGCCCGTCGGCCGCGTACGTCGCCTCGGCCGTGTGCGCCTCGTCCCGTCGGGCCTGTTCGACTTCGGCGAGGAGTCCGCCGAGCGTGGGTACGGCTTCGGGTGTGCTCTCGACCGTGCGGCGTCCCGTGTCGTCGAGGCCCACCGCCTTGACCACGGTGCCGTCGCGGACCGAGATCCGGAACGTGCCGAGCAGGCTCCGCTCTCCTTCGCTCGACCGGAGCGTATAGGTGTAGGAGGCGGGCTCCTGCCAGGAGCCTCGATGGCGACCGGGTGCGCTCTGCGCCTCGGGGGACCCCGACGTCTCGGTGCCGCAGGCGGCGACTGCGCAGAGGAGCCCTCCGATCAAGACGGCATGGGAAACGGATCGGGCGGCACGGGCTACGGCAGTCATGGCGGCGGTCCCTTCGACGACGGCTACGGCTATGACGCCGGCCGCCCGGGGAACGTTCGGTGGGGTCCCGGGCCAGTCGCGGCACCGTCGTCCCGGCCGGCCAGGCCTCCTGCTCCGCTCGTGGGTGATGCACCCTGCGGCGCGAGCCGGCGGCCCGTCGCCGCTGGTCAGACGGGCAGGACGAACGGAGGGTGTGCACCGTTGAGGAAGTAGTCGCCGACGTCCCGGAGCCGGTGGCCGACGGGCTCGTACAGGGTGTGGGTCCGGGCGTTGCGCCAGAACCGGTCGAAGCCCAGCCGCGCCGAGGCGGAGCGGGCGCCGATGATGTCGAGGGCGCGGGCGGTGGACTCCTGGACCGCCCTGGACGCGGCGGCCTCGGCCATGGCCACGAGGACGGAGATCTCCGCGTACTCCTCGTAGGTGAGGTCCTCGCCGTGGGCCAGTCCGCCCTGGACGGCCCGGCGTGCCTCGTCGGACAGAGCCGACGCCGAGCGGGTGAGCACGGTGAGCTCCCCGTACGCCGTCAGCACCTGCGGATCCTGCGGGGAGCCCACCGGCCAGTCCGGGTGCCGGTGCGACGGGCCGGTCCTGCTGTACTCACGGGCCTCGGCGAGCACGCCCTCCGCCATGCCGAGCCGGAGCTGTACCGACAGCAGACGGCCGACCGGTGACATCAGGGCCGTCAGGGGCGACAGGACGTCCTCGTCCGCCGAGAGGGACCCCAGTACGTCGTCGGCCGTGACCGGCACGGCGTCGAACTCCGCGCTGCCGCCCGCCGCCAGCCGCTGGCCGAAGGGGTCTGCGTCACCGTCCACGACCACGCCCGCGAGGGCGGGATCGACCACGAGCGCGAGGGGTTCGCCCGTGTCGGCCCGCACCGCCCGTACGGCGAGACGGTCGGCGACCAGGACGCCTGCGGCATAGCTCTGCCGGCCGTTGAGGACGTACCCCCGCGTGTCCTTGACGAGCGTCAGCGCCGGTTCCTGGCGGGCCAGGCCACCGCCCCAGCACCACTGCTCCGCCGCGGACCGCCGCTCCAGCCGGGCGGCAAGGGCCGCTCCGGCGAGGAACCGGGCGCTCCAGGACGTGAAGTAGTGACAGCCGAGCAGCTGGCCGATGGCGCCGTCGGCCGCCGCGATCTCCCGGACCACGGCGTACGCCTCGGCCCAGTCGGCGCCGCCGCCCCCGGTTTCCGTGGGGACGAGGAGCGTCAGCAGCCCCGACTCGCGCAGCCGCGACACCTCGTCGAAGGGAGGCTTGCCCGCCTGGTCCCTGGCCACCGCGTCCGTGGCGAGATCCTCCGCCGTCTCGCGGGCCACGCGCAGCCAGTACGCACGGTCGGGTCCGGCCGTTGGGGCCTGGTCGAACTCCGCGGCGGGGCCGGACGGCGCCGGGGCAACGCCCATCGCAGGGTTCTCCTCAAGTCCGTTTGCACAGTGGCACGTTGAGCCTCACCGGCGGGAAAGATGTGTGGGCCATGCGCATCATCCTGCGCGGGAGCGCAAGGCGCCGTCAATACTTTCCTAGTATTTCGATAGGGAAGATAGGGAACGGTGGTGGGCGGCCAGCCGGGCCCGCAATCGCTGCACGGGCGTCGGCGGCAGCGCACGGGCGGCGCCCCGGGCGTAGTGCCGCTCCACGTAGAACTGCCCCGCGCTCAGCACGGTCGTGACGGCGATGTACCAGAGCGTGGCCACCAGCAGCAGCGGAATGACCTGGTACGTCTGGTTGTAGATCAGCTGCACCGAGTACAGCAGGTCGTGCACGGCCAGCACGCTGACGATGCTCGTACCCTTCAGGGTGCCGATCAGCATGTTGCCCGAGGTCGGCACGATGGAGCGCATCGCCTGCGGAACGACGATTCTGCGCAGGGTGCGCGCCCTGCCGATGCCGAGGGCCTGTGCGGCCTCCGCCTGCCCGGCGTCCACGGAGAGGATGCCCCCGCGCACCACCTCGGCCGCGTAGGCGGCTTCATGCAGGGTCAGGCCGATGACGGCCGTCAGGGCCGGGCCCAGCAGGTTCACCGTCTTGACGGTGACGAACTGCGGACCGAACGGGATCCCGAGGCCGAGCGTCGGGTAGAGGGCGCCGATGTTGAACCAGAGCAGCAGCTGGACCAGCAGCGGAGTGGACCGGAAGACCCACACATAGCCCCAGCTCAAGGTGGACAGCACGGGGTTGGCGGACAGCCGCATCACCGCCAGCGGAACGCCGAGCGCGAAGCCGAGCACCATCACCACACCGGTCAGCCACAGGGTGAGCAGCAGGCCGTCGAGCACGGCGGCGGTGGTGAAGTACCCGCCGACCACGCCCCATTGGAAGGCCGGGTTGCGCACCACGGAGGTGACGACCATGGCGAAGAGCAGCAGCGCGACGGCGGCGGCCAGCAGACGTCCGACGTGCCGGCGCGGCACGATCCGCGGCAGATCGTCGTCGGACCCCGGGCCGGATGCTTCGGGACGTGCCGGGCAAGGGGCGGGGGCGGAGTCGGTGAGGTCGGACGGCGAGACCATCAGAAGGTTCTCCAGGGGAGGGAGGCGCGGCACGGATACGGGGCCGGAGCCCGGCTTCGGCGTCATCACGCTCGCCGCGTCCCTCAACGCGGTGCCCCGATCGTATGGGGGCGGCACACACGGGTGTCAACCACACGCCAGGCCCGCGCGCCGGTCGGACCCAACTCCCGTCCGCCATACGGGCCCTGGTTGACGAAAGACGAGTCGTCCTGCTCAAGTAGTCGCATGAACGCCGAGCAGCGCCTGGTCACCCGTGGCCACATCGACTTCGGTCGGGTGTGGTCCGCGGCGTGTTGCGCCTGACGCGGCAGCGGGCCGTCTGACCGGCCCTTCCCTCCCTCGGTGCCCCCGTCGCGGGCCGAGTCCCCCTTCTGACACGCGCTGCCGCCGTTCCACCCCGCCCTGGGCCCAGACCCCGGCGTCATCGTCATCACCCCTGTTCATCACGCCCTGAGGCGCGCCGTCGTACCCGAGCGCGCCGAGGGCTGCCCCGCCGTGCCCCGGTGCTCCTCGGCGCGGCGCAGGACGACTTGAGAAAGGGCCGAACCCATGCCCGTGGAGTTCCTCGGCATCGCCGCCACCCACAACGGATCGGAAACCACGCCGCGCTCCGGCGCCGCCTTCGACAAGGACTACACGCTCAGGCTCGCCCGGGCTCACGAGGAGCACGGCTGGGACCGCGTGCTGTTCGCCTACGGCTCCGGATCACCCGATCCGGCACCGGCCGCCGCCTACATCGCGAGCAGGCTGGACCGGCTCCAGATCCTCCTCGCCCACCGGCCCAACGTGTCGTACCCGACCTTCGCCGCGAAGACCTTCGCCACCCTCGACCAGATCAGCGAGGGCCGCCTGACCGTGCACTTCATCACCGGAGGCAACGACCGGGAACAGGGCCGGGAGGGCGACACCCTCACCAAGGACGAGCGCTACGCACGCACCCGCGAGTACATCCGGATCGTCAAGAAGATCTGGACCACGCACGAACCCTTCGACCACGAGGGCGAGCACTACCGCTTCCACGACTTCGTCAGCGACGTCTTCCCCGTCCAGCAGCCGCGCCCGAACGTGTCGTTCGGCGGCTCCTCGCCCGCCGCGTACGCCGCCGGCGGCGCCGAGGCCGACATCTACTGCCTGTGGGGGGAGCCGCTGGAGAAGACCGCCGAGCAGATCGAGAACGTGAGGGCCGCCGCGAAGGCCGCGGGACGCACCGAAGTTCCCCGTATCCAGGTGGCGTTCCGCCCGATCATCGCCCCGACGGAGGAACTGGCCTGGGAGAGGGCCCACCGCACGGTCGGCGCGATCAAGGCCCGACGGGAGCGCGGCGAGGCGATCACCAAGCGCCACAACGGCCAGACCCAGCCGCAGAACACCGGCTCCCAGCGGCTGATCGCCATCGCCGAGGCGGGGGAGCGCTATGACCGCGCCCTGTGGACGCCGACCGCCGCCGCGACCGGCGGCGCGGGAAACTCCAACGCCCTCGTCGGCACCCCGGAGACGGTCGCCCAAGCCCTCCTGGACTACTACGACCTCGGCGTGGACATCCTGTCGGCCCGCGGCTACGACCTGCTGGGCGACGCCATCGACTTCGGCAGGCACGTCATCCCGATCGTCCGCGAGGAGGTCGCCAAGCGTGACGCCGAGCGCGCCTCCCGCGACCCCCAGCCCCTCGCGACGGTGAACGGATGACCTCCGCACCGGAGCTGACGGTCATTCAGGTAGCTGTCTCCGATCCCCGGGTCGAGCCGCTCCTGCGCGAACTCGGCGACGAGTACTCCCGGCGCTACGGCAGGGACGCGCACGCCGAGATCGCCCGCTACCCCGACGAGGAGTTCACCCCACCCCACGGCGGTCTCCTCCTGCTGCTGCTGGAACGCGGCGAGGCCGTCGCGGGCGGCGCCTTCCGCCGGTACGACGCGGCCACGGCCGAGCTGAAACGGATCTGGACCCACTCGGCCCACCGCCGTCGCGGCCTGGCCCGGCGCGTCGTCGCCGAGCTGGAGCGCGAGGCGGCGGGCCGGGGCTATCGGCGCGCGTACCTCACCACGGGCCCACGCCAGCCCGAGGCCCGCGGCCTCTACCTGGCCGCCGGCTACACCCCGCTGTTCGACACCGAGGCCGACCCGGAGAGCATCGGCCCGCTGCCGTTCGAGAAACACCTCGGAGAGGCTCCCCAGCAGTGAAGAGAACCCGTCTGCGCAGCGCCGCCGCCCTCGTGCTGCTGCCCGCCCTGGCGCTGACCGCCTGCGGCGCCACCCCGGGCGCCACCCCCGCGGGCGCCCAGGCTTCCCCCGCACCGGCCGACAACCCGGTCGCCGCTGTACGCAAGGTGGACTCCGTCGCCGCCCTGCTGCCCGCCGACGTCCGCAAGGCGGGCACCTTGCGCATCGGCAGCTCCGTCGGGTTCCCGCCCGGGGCCTACTACCCGAACGGCCCCGACAAGGCCCCCGCGGGCCAGGACATCGACATCGCCGACGCCGTGGCCAAGGTCCTGGGCGTGACACTCGACCGGCGGGACGCCTCCTTCGAGACGATCCTGCCCGCCCTCGGCAGCGGCAAGTACGACGTCGGCACCGGCAACTTCGGCGTCACCACCGAGCGCCTGAAGACCGTCGACTTCGTCACCTACATCAACGACGGCCAGGGCTTCGCCGTGAAGAAGGGCAACACCACACTCAAGAAGAGGGTCACCGACCTCAGGCAAGTGTGCGGGCTGACCCTCGGTACCGGCGCCGGCACCACCTTCGAGACGACCCTCACCGCGCAGAAGGACGTCTGCGCGAAAGCCGGCAAGAAGCCGTACGAGGTGAAGGTCTACTCGGAGAACGCCGCGACCCTCACCGCGCTCCAGCAGGGCCGCATCGACGCGATCATGTCGACCATCAACGGCCTGCGCTACCAGGCCGCCCAGCCCGCCGCGCAGACCACCTTCCTCGGCGAGTACCACCGCCTCGACGTCGGCTTCGCCTTCGCCAAGAACTCCCCGCTCACCAGGGCCTTCCAGGCCGCCGTCGACGAACTGATCAAGGACGGCACGTACGCCCGGATCCTCAAGAAATGGGGCACCTCCGCCTCCGCGATCGACGCGTCGCGGATCAACCCGCCCGAGCACAGGTGACCCCATGAGCAGCGACACCATCACAGAACCGGCCCCGAGGCTGGTCGAAGACCCGGCCGAACTGAAGGTCGTCCCCACCCGCCACTACGCCCGTTGGGCCGCAGGCGCCGCCGTGATCGTGCTGATCGCCCAGTTCGTCCACGGCCTGGCCACGAACCCCGTCTGGGAGTGGAACGTCTTCCGCGACTACGTCCTCTCGGAGACGATCGTCCAGGCGGTGTGGGTGACCCTCCAGCTCACCGCCTACGCCACCGTTCTCGGCTTCCTCCTCGGCACCGTGATCGCCTTCATGCGGCTGTCGCGCAGCCCGCTGCTCTCGACCGTCGCCTGGGCCTACATCTGGATCTTCCGGTCGATCCCGATGATCGTCCAGCTGGTGTTCTGGTTCAACCTCAGCGCCCTGTACAAGGAGCTGGGCCTCGGCATCCCCTTCGGCCCGGTGTTCTTCTCCGTCGACAGCAACACCCTGATCGGCACCATCGGCGCCGCGGTCATCGGGCTGACCCTGCACCAGGCGGCCTACGCCGCCGAGATCGTCCGCGGCGGCGTCCTCGCCGTCGACGACGGACAGCTCGAAGCCGCCGCCGCGCTGGGCATCCCCCGGCTGCGGCAGATCCGCCGGATCGTCCTGCCGCAGGCCATGCGCGCCATCCTGCCCACCGCGGGCAACGAGATCATCGGCCTGCTCAAAGGCACCTCCGTGGTCTACGTGATGTCCATCGGCGAGCTCTTCTACCAGGTGCAGGTGATCTACGGCCGCAACGGCCGCGTGATCCCGCTGCTCCTGGTCGCCACCGCCTGGTACGTCGTCCTGACCTCTCTGCTGTCGGTCGCCCAGTACTACGTCGAGCGCCGCTACGCCCGGGGCGCCGACCGCACCCCGCCGCCCACCCCGTTCCAGCGCGCCCGGCGCTTCGTGACGAAGGAGAGTTCATGAGTGCCGTCATGGTCGATGTCCACGGCGTCCACAAGAGCTTCGGTCCCCAGGAGGTGCTGCGCGGCGTCGACCTGGAGGTCAGCGCCGGCGAAGTCACCGTGATCCTCGGCCCGTCCGGCTCCGGCAAGTCCACGCTGCTGCGCACCATCAACCACCTGGAGAAGGTCAACCGCGGCTGGATCAGCATCGACGGTGAGCTCATCGGCTACCGCCGCTCGGGCAACAAGCTGCACGAGCTGAAGGAGAAGGACGTTCTGAAGCAGCGGACCAACATCGGATTCGTCTTCCAGAACTTCAACCTCTTCCCGCACCTGACCGTGCTGGAGAACCTCGTCGAGGCCCCCGTCTCGGCGCTCGGCCGCCCGCGCAAGGAGGCGGAGGACACCGCCCGCCGGCTGCTGGAGCGGGTCGGGCTCGCCGACAAGACCGGTGCCTACCCCCGGCAGTTGTCCGGCGGTCAGCAACAGCGCGTCGCCATCGCCCGCGCGCTCGCCCTCGAACCCAAGGTGCTGCTCTTCGACGAACCCACCTCGGCGCTCGATCCCGAACTGGTCGGTGAGGTCCTCGACGTCATCAAGGACCTGGCCCGCACCGGCACCACCATGATCGTCGTCACCCACGAGATCGGCTTCGCCCGTGAGGCCGCCGACACCGTGGTGTTCATGGACGCCGGGGTCGTCGTGGAGCAGGGCCCGCCCTCGGCCGTTCTCGACGCCCCGCAGCACGAGCGCACCCGCGCCTTCCTCTCCAAGGTCCTCTGATCACCCGCCCGTTACGCACGCAAGGAGCACCACCGTGGCCACCCTCGCCGCCCGCCGCACCACCGCAGCAACGCTCGGACTCGCCACCGCCCTCGTCCTCGCCGGCTGCGCCAACCCCACCGACGGCGGCACGACCGAGGTCGCGGCCCAGCACGGCAGCAAGACGAAGATCAACATCAGCCCCGACCAGAAGCGCGTCACGACCCGAAAGGTCGACTCCATAGCGGCGGAAGTCCCGGAGAAGATCCGCAAAAGAGGCACACTGGAACTCGTCTCCTCGTCCGGCTCCGCCGCGCCGCTGACCTTCTACGCCACCGACAACAAGACCGTCATCGGCGTCGAGACCGACCTCGCGCACCTGGTCGCGAACGTGCTCGGCCTCAAGCCCGAGATCAACACCGTGTCGTGGGAGAACATCTTCGTCGGCCTCGACAGCGCCAAGTACGACGCGGGCCTCAGCAACATCACCGTCACCGAGGAACGCAAGGAGAAGTACGACTTCGCCACCTACCGCGAGGACAACCTGGGGTTCGCGGCGAAGAAGGGCAGCGGCCTGAAGGTCACCGGGCCGAAGGACGTGGCGGGCAGGACCGTCGCCGTGAGCAGCGGCACCAACCAGGAGAAGCTGCTGGTCGAGTGGTCGGGACAGAACAAGAAGGCCGGCCGCAAGCCGGTGGACATCAAGTACTACCAGAACGAGAGCGACACCTACCTCGCTCTCCAGTCCGGCCGGATCGACCTCTACCTCGGCCCCAACCCGACCGCCGCCCACCACGCGGCCACCAGCGGGAGGACGGAGGTCGTCGGCACGTACTCGGGGGCCGGCGCGGGTCTCCAAGGCCTCATCGCGGCAACCACCAAGAAGGACAGCGGACTGGCCAAGCCGCTCGCCGACGCGATCAACCACATCATCGACAACGGCACCTACGCGAAGGTGCTGAAGCGCTGGGGCCTGTCCGACGAGGCCGTGACCAGGTCGGAGATCAACCCGCCCGGCCTGCCGAAGGACGGCAGCTGACCGTGCCGCCCGCCACGAGCCCGACTGCCGCATCCTGGCCCACCGACCGCTGAGGAGCACCCGACCATGTCCGGTATCCCTCTCGGGGTCCTCGACCTCGTCCCGATCCCGTCCGGCGCCACGGCCGCCGAGGCGCTGCGGAACACCATCGACCTCGCCCGGCAGACCGAGCGGTTCGGCTACAGCCGCTACTGGTTCGCAGAGCACCACCTCAACCCGGGCGTCGCCGGGACCTCTCCCGCCGTGGTGCTCGCCCTGACCGCCTCCGCGACCTCCACGATCAGGATCGGCTCGGGCGCCGTACAACTCGGCCACCGCACCGCCCTGTCCACCGTCGAGGAGTTCGGCCTGATCGACGCCCTGCACCCCGGGCGCCTCGACCTGGGCCTCGGCCGCTCCGGCGGACGTCCCCCCGGGCAGAGCGCACAACCCCGGCCGACCACGACGCCCGTCGTCGACGGCCGCACCCCGAACGGCCTGAAGATTCCGCCCCGCTTCTCACCCGACCACCTGCGCGGTTCACCACGGCTCCGGCTCCAGCAGCAGCTGTTGCAGCAGCCGGGCGCCCGCCACCAGGACTACGGCGAGCAGATCGGCGACATCCTCGCCCTGCTGCGCGGCGACTACCGCTCGGCGGACGGACTCGAAGCCCACGCCGTCCCCGGAGAGGGGGCCGACGTCCAGGTCTGGATCCTCGGCAGCAGCGGCGGCGAGAGCGCCGAGGTCGCCGGCCGCAACGGCCTGCGCTTCACCGCCAACTACCACGTCAGCCCGGCCACCGTCCTGGAGGCGGCAGAGGGCTACCGGGCCGCGTTCCAGCCGTCCGACCACCTCGACAAGCCCTACCTCAGCGTCTCCGCCGACGTCGTCGTCGCCGAGGACGACGAGACGGCCCGCGAACTGGCCACCGGATACGGGCCATGGGTCCGCAGCATCCGCACCGCCGAGGGCGCGATCCCCTTCCCCACCCCCGAGCAGGCCCGCGCCCACCCCTGGACCGAGCAGGACCGGGCCCTGGTCGCCGACCGCGTCGGCACCCAGTTCGTCGGCTCGCCCGGCCGCGTCGCGGACCAGCTCGAACACCTGCAGGAGGCCACCGGCGCGGACGAGCTGATCATCACGACGATCACGCACGGCCACGCCGACCGGGTGCGCTCGTACCGGCTCCTCGCGCAGGAGTGGCGACGCCGGTGACCCGCAGCCGGCGCCGCACGGGATGCGGTCACGACCTGACCGCATCCCGTGCGACGGTGAGCGGGACGCGGTCACGACCTGACCGCATCGCCTGCGACGGTGAGCGCGCACGCCGCCCGGACACCCTTTGACCACGGGTCGGCACACGACGCAAACGCCGAGGTGCACCGATGACCGTTCTCGACGCCCGGGCGCTCAACCGCGCCACCCTCGCCCGGCAGTTGCTCCTCGACCGCGCCGACCTCCCGGTCCTCGACGCCGTCGCACGCCTGTGCGGCCTCCAGGCGCAGCAACCGCAGGAGCCGTGCCCCGGGCTCTGGTCGCGGCCTCGACAACGCGATCCTCGGTCGGCTACCACGACCGCAGCCGCATCATCTGACGACGCGCACCGCCACCTGTCCGTCGCCGCGACCGGGTACGGATCGCGGCGTCTCCCGCGTGAACCACGCCCGCGCACCCTCGCGACGAGCCGCCGGGCATTGATCGGCGAGCATCAGCGGCAGTCAAGCGCACACTGGAAGAGTGCTGCCGGTGCTCACGAGGGGGTGTCGGCCCATGAAAGCGTCAGAGCGGGTGACCGTGCGGTGGTGGCGGTGGCGACGCAACGCGCTCAAACGGCGCGTCGACGTCGTCGAAGCCTGGGTCGTGCTGGGCGGCTGGGTGCTCGCCCTGCTGGGCGGGCTGGTCGCCGGGGTGATGGCGGCGAGCGCGGTCGAGCGGGCCGCCGAACGGCAGCGGGCCGAGAGCCGGCAGGTGACGGCGGTGGTCGTCGAGGACGCGCCCGGTCCGTCTCCGGCACGTACGGCGAGCGACCACCGGGTGTGGGGCAAGGTGCGGTGGACCGCGCCCGACGGCTCCACGCACCGGGAAGAGGCCCGGGTGGCGCCCAGGGCCCCCGCCGGGAGCACCATCTCCGTGTGGGTGAACCGGAGCGGCGACATCACGAGCCGGCCGGTGTCCAGCGGCGAGGTGTGGCTGCACACCGCGATGGGCGGCGCGCTCGCAGGGCTCTTCGCGGGCGGAACGGTCCTGGCAGCCGCCTGGCTGACCCGCCTGGCCCTCGACCGGCGGCGCCTCGCCCAGTGGGACGCCGAGTGGGAGCGGATCGACACGCGCAGGGGCTGGAAGACGGGCTGATCACGGCGGCACCGGCTGTCCCGCTGGGCTTCTCGCGTGCCCGGCGGCACGCGGTGGGCGTCCTCACCGGCAGTCCCGGCGGCTCGCTCAGGTGCGGCCGACCGTGTCCTGGTCGCCGAGTGCCTCGTGCGCGCCCGGGGGAACCGGCGCCCCGCGCCGGCGGGACCGTCCGGTCAGGCGCGTGGCCAGCGGTTCCGTCCAGCGGGCGGTCAGCGGGCCCAGCAGGACCAGGATGAGGACGTACGCCGTGGCCAGCGGCCCGAGGGAGGGCTCGATGCCGGACGTGACGGCGAGCCCGGCGATGACGATGGAGAACTCGCCGCGGGCGACGAGCGTGCCGCCGGCGCGCCAGCGGCCCCTGGACCCGATGCCCGCGCGGCGCGCGGCCCAGTAGCCTGTGGCGATCTTCGTGGCGGTGGTGACGGCGGCCAGGGCCAGGGCGGGCAGCAGCACGGGCGGAATGCTGGCCGGGTCGGTGTGCAGGCCGAAGAAGACGAAGAACACCGCGGCGAACAGGTCCCGCAGCGGCGCGAGCAGACTCGTCGCGCCCTCGGCGACCTCACCCGACAGCGCGATGCCCACCAGGAAGGCGCCCACCGCCGCCGACACCTGCAACTGCTGGGCCACCCCGGCCACCACGAGCGTCACACCGAGGACGACCAGCAGCAGCTTCTCCGGGTCGTCGCTGGAGACGAAGCGCGATACGAGGCGGCCGAAACGCACCGCGAGGACCAGCACCAGGGCCAGCACGCCCACGGCGATGGCCAGGGTGACGCCGCCCGCGACCAGGCCCACCCCGGCCAGCAGGGCCGTGACGATGGGCAGGTACACCGCCATCGAGAGGTCCTCCAGGACGAGGATGCTCAGAATGGCCGGGGTCTCACGGTTGCCCAGCCGCCCCAGGTCTCCCAGGACCTTGGCGATGACGCCCGAGGAGGAGACCCAGGTGACGCCGGCCAGGACGACGGCGGCGACCGGGCCCCAGCCGAGCAGCAGGGCCAGGACCGCGCCCGGCAGGGCGTTCAGGACGGCGTCGAGGAGACCGGCGGGGTAGTGGGTCCTGAGGTGGGAGACGAGGTCGGTGGCCGTGTACTCCAGGCCGAGCATGAGCAGCAGCAGGATGACACCGATCTCGGCGCCGACGGCGACGAAGTCCTCGCTGGCGCCCAGCGGCAGCAGCCCGCCCTTCCCGAAGGCGAGCCCGGCCAGCAGATAGAGGGGGATCGGCGAGAAGCGGAAGCGCCCGGCGAACCGGCCGAGCAGCCCCAGCCCGAGGATGAGACAGCCGAACTCGATCAGGAAGACCGTGGAGGATTGCATGGCGGGTCACTCCCGCCCGAGTATCGCGGCGGCCGCCTCCACGCCCTCGCGGGTCCCGATGATGATGAGGATGTCGCCACCGGCCAGCCGGAAGTCCGGAGTGGGGGAGGGGATCGCCTCCGCCCGGCGCAGCGCCGCCACCACGGACGCGCCGGTCTCGGCGCGGATCCGGGACTCGCCCAGCAGCCGCCCGTTCCAGCGCGAGGAGACGGGCAGCTCGATCCGTTCGGCGACGAGCCCCAGGTCGGTGGTGGACAGCAGGTTCGGCGTGTGGTGCTCGGGCATCAGGGCGTCGATGAGCGCGGCCGCCTCCTCCGACGACAGCCGCACCGAGAGGTCGCACGCGTCCGGGTCGTCCTCGCGGTAGGCGCTGACCGTCCGGTGCCCGTCGCGGTGCGCGACCACCGAGAGGCGCCGGCCGTGGTCCCGTGTCGTCAGGTCGTAGCGGACCCCTATGCCGGGCAACGGGGTGCTGCTGAGGCGTGGCGCGCTCATCTCCGTCCCCCTTCGGTCGGTGCCTGCGCGTTCCTGCCTGTGGGGGGCCGCGCCCGGACGAGCGCCCAGATCCGGCCTGTGTGGCTCATAGTAGGCGGCGGGGCGCGACCGTACCCCCCTCGCGTGGGCTATCGGGACGGCTGCGGGAACGGGGATGCGGGCGGGACGGGTGTGGCCGTGGGCAGCCGGGCGGTCGCGCCCTCCACCTGCCGCACTGTGCTCTCGCCGGGCCGGTGGCCGGTCTCCGCGCCAGTGGACAGCTGGGACCAGGCCCCGAGGGCCAGGGCGACGGCCGCCGCGGTCGCGACGACCCGTCCCACGCGCCGGACCTTGGCGGGGCGGTCCAGGTCCTGCCACGCCACGCGCACCCACAATTCCTCCGGCTGCCACAGGTCGCCGACGGCGTGCGGGGGCTGGAGCCGCCGCCCCGCCGCCCGCTCCGCGGCGGAGGGTTCCCGGGGAGCGGAGACGCGTATGGCGGACTCGCTGTCCGTGAGGAATTTCAGCCACACGTCGTCGGGGGCCGGGGGAATGCCGGGCGGCTCGTGGGGAGTTCCCCGCCCGTCATGCTCATCGGTGGTCACGTCCCGTCATCCCCTCTCCGACCGTCGGCCCGGTCACCGGCCAGCGCAAGATCAGTATGCCGCCCGGGCCCCGGAGCCGCCGCCCCGGCCGGTCCCGCACAGCGCGTCCGAGACCGAGTTGGAACGTGCCGTACGGCGGGAGCGCCCGGCCGCGCTCCCGCCCACGGTCAGACCGCGGCCGGCAGGACGTGGTCGCCGGTCTTGTCGGTGCTCAGGCACAGCGAGCAGACGACCGCGTCGTGCGTCCGGCATGCCGCGACGTCCGGCCGCTCGAACTGCTGTCGGCACACGTGGCACTCGAAGGTGACGGCGCTGGGGTTGCCGTCCTCGTCCAGGAGGGGCTCGGCGATGCCGTCGTCGGTGCGGCGCAGGTAGTACCGGCCCTTGGTGACCACGGCCATCAGCGGCGTGAGGACGAAGGCGATGACGGCCGCGGCGACGGGGGAGTACGGCTGGAGCGTGTCGCCGAGGGCGTGGAAGTACATCGCGATGGACAGCCCCGAGGCGGCGACGAAGGAGACGACCCCGACCGGGTTGACGGCGTAGAGCATGCCCCGGCGGAACTCGGGTGCGTGTGGGGACAGCTTCAGCACGTACTTGTTGATGCCGATGTCGGTGGCCACGGTGACGACCCAGGCGATCGCGCAGTTCGAGTAGAAGCCCAGGATGCTGTTGAGGAAGCTGAACATGTCGGCCTCCATCAGGGCGAGCGCGAAGCCCAGGTTGACCAGGACGAAGACCATCCGGCCCGGGTAGCGCCCGGTGACCCGGGTGAAGGAGTTGGTCCAGGCGAGGGAGCCGGAGTACGCGTTCGTCACGTTGATCTTGATCTGGCTGATCACGACCAGGGCCACGGCCAGCGGGAGGACGATCCAGGACGGCATCATCGCGTCGAAGGCGTGCTTGAACTGCTGGATCGGCTCGGGCGCGGCGGCGGGACCGACCTCGGCGATGATGTACACCGCGAGGAACACGCCGATGGCCTGCTTCAGCGCGCCCAGCACCACCCAGCCCGGACCGGCCATCACCACGGCCGTCCACCAACCGCGCTTGTTCGCCTCGGTCTTGGGCGGCATGAAGCGCAGGTAGTCGATCTGCTCGCCGATCTGCGCGATCAGCGACAGGCACACGCCCGCGCCGAGCAGCACGGAGGCGGTGTTGACGCCGCCGTCCCCGTCGGTGCCGGCGTAGGCGAGGAAGCGGTCGACGGTGCCCGGGTCGGTGGCGACCAGGTAGACCAGCGGGCCGACCATCAGCAGCAGCCAGATCGGGGTGGTCCACACCTGGAGCTTGCTCAGCGCTGTCATGCCGTAGATCACCAGGGGGATCACCATCAGGGTGGAGACCAAGTAGCCCAGCCAGAGCGGCAGTCCGAGGCCCAGCTTCAGGCCCTGGGCCATGATCGACCCTTCGAGGGCGAAGAAGATGAAGGTGAAGCTGGCGAAGATGACGCTGGTGAGGACCGAGCCGAAGTAGCCGAAGCCGGAGCCGCGGGTGATCAGGTCCAGGTCGATGTTGTAGCGGGCCCCGTAGTAGGCGAGCGGAAAGCCCGTCACGAAGATGACGACGGCGGCGACGGCGATCGCGAGCAGCGCGTTGCCGGTGCCGTGGGCCAGGCCGATGCCGGCCCCGATGGAGAAGTCGGCCATGTAGGCGATGCCGCCGAGCGCGGTCGTCGCCACCACCATCGGGGTCCAGCGCCGGTAACTGCGTGGCGCGAAGCGGAGGGTGTAGTCCTCCAGGGTCTCCTTGACGGCCTGATCCGTACCCCGCGCTGCCTCCTGCGCGGGTTCCGGCTCGGCGACTTCTGCCAGTCGTGGCTCGGCACTCATGCCACGCCTCCTTGCTGCGGGTCGGGGACGACAGGGCAGGCACGGTAGGCAGCGGGCGTTACCCCTAAATACTTCCTGAGTGAAGGAAATGTTTCGGAGGCATCTCACGCGTCGACGGCCGCTACGGCACTCCGAGTTCGAAGAGCACGTACCCCGCGTACGACCCGGAGGCCAGCGCGGCCGTGCCGAGGACCGCGGTCAGGGAAGGCCATCCGAGCCGGCTCATCGCGAGGGCGAGAGGGACGAACAGCGGGAAGAGGGGCAGCAGATAGCGCGAGACGTTGCCGAAGATCTGCTGGGTCGTCATCACCATGAGGTACGACAGCACCGTGTAGACGACGAGGACGGCCGGTGGACGCAGACGCAGCAGCAGCACCGTCAGCGCCGGCACCGCCAGCACGACGCAGACGCCGATGACGTCCTCGAAGGCCCTGGCGAAGAGATAGTCGAAGTGTCCGACGGGGAGGGACGTCAGCACCTTGAACGTGTGGGCTCCCCCGTCGAACTTGTGGGCCCACGCGCCGTCCTGGAGCTTGGAGTAGCCGTTGATGTCGCCCATGCGGTAGTTGACCCAGGCCAGATAGCCGAACAGTCCCAGGGGTGCGATCGCCACGGCTGCCAGCGGACGCACGACACCGTCCGCGCGCCGGCGCAGGGACAGCAGCGCGGCGACGGCGAGGGCGGCGATCAGCGCCGCGGCGGTGGGCCGGCAGAGCCCGGCCGCACAGGTCAGCAGACCGGCGGTCAGCCAGCGGCGGGACATGACGGCGTGACAGGCCCACGCGGCCAGGGCCGTGTAGAGGGATTCCGAGTAGCCCGACCACTCCGTGCCCGAGCCGGGCCACACCGCCCACAGCCCGGCCGCGACCAGACCGGCCCGGTGGCCGCCCAGCCGCTTCGCCACGGCGTAGACGCCGAGTGCCGCGACGAACGAGGCGATGACGGAGACCGTCATGCCGGCGCCGTACAGGCCGAGTCCGGTGCACTCCGAGACCAGCCGCATCAGCGTCGGGTACAGCGGGAAGAACGCCGCCGAGTTGCCCTCCAGCGTGATCAGGCCCTTCGCGCCCGGGATGGGCTCCAGGGCGGGGTCGTACCCGTGCTCGGCGATCTGCTGGTACCACCAGCCGTCCCAGCTCGCCAGGACGTCCCAGGCGTGTTCACCGCCGCCGAAGCGCGGGTTCTTCTTCCGGAAGTCGCCCGCGGAGTCCAGCAGGTACATGAAGACGGCGAAGCCGGCCAGCTTCAGCACGCCGTACGTCAGCAGCACCGGCCCGTAGCGGACGGCGGCGGCGCGCAACCTCGGGCGCAACTCCCGCCTTGCGCGAGGGACTTCGGAAGGGCCGACACCGGCGGGCGGGCGGCGCAGCTGGACGGTGCTCATGGGGCGGTGGGTCCTGTCGTACGGCGGGCCGGGAACACCCAGGCCCGGAAGAGGAGGAAGCGCAGCAGCGTCGCGGCCAGGTTGGCGGCGATCAGCGCCGCCAGCTCGACCCGGTGGCCCGCCCCGGGTGCGGTGTGGTGCAGGACGGCCAGCGAACCGCTGGTCAGGGTCAGCCCCACCACGAAGGCGGCCAGGCCCTTGAGCTGGTGGCGGAGCGCGCCGTCGCGGCCCCGCACCCCGAAGGTGAGCCGCCGGTTGGCCGCCGTGTTGGCGATCGCGCTGGCGAGCAGGGCGAGCGCGTTGGCTGCCTGCGCTCCCGTCGCCGGTCTGAGCAGGGTGTACAGCAGCAGGTAGCACAGGGTGCTGGCGGCGCCGACCGCGGCGAAGCGCACCGCCTGCCGGGCCAGGCCCGCGGGCAGTTCTCCGTCGAGGCCGTCGCTGCGGTGCAGCGCGGTCAGCGGCAGCCGGCCGCCGGCCAGGGCCCGGCCGAGTCTGGCCATGCCCCGCAGATCGGCCAGGGCCGTGGAGAGGATGTGCACCCGGCTGTCGGGGTCGTCCACCCAGTCCACCGGCACCTCGTGGATGCGCAGCCCCGCGCGCTCGGCGATCACCAGCAGCTCGGTGTCGAAGAACCACTCGCGGTCCTCCACCAGCGGCAGCAGCCGCTCGGCGACGTCCCGCCGCACCGCCTTGAACCCGCACTGCGCGTCGGAGAACCCCACGGCGAGCGTGGAGCGCAGCAGCCCGTTGTAGCAGCGGGAGATGACCTCCCGTTTCGGTCCGCGCACCACCCGCGAGCCCCGGGCCAGCCGGGTGCCGATGGCGATGTCCGAGTGACCCGAGATCAGCGGCGCGACCAGCGGCAGCAGTGCGGCGAGGTCGGTGGACAGGTCCACGTCCAGGTACGCGAGCACCGGGGCGCGGGAGCGTGACCACGCGGTGTGCAGCGCCCGGCCCCGCCCCTTCTCGGCGAGCCGGATCCAGTCCGTGCCGGGCAGTTCCGCGGCCAGCCGTGCGGCGATCCGCGGGGTGGCGTCGGTGCTGGCGTTGTCGGCGATGGTGATCCGGAATGCGTAGGGGAAGGTCTCGCCGAGGTGCGCGTGCAGCCGCCGGACGCAGGGCTCCAGGTCGTTCTCCTCGTTGTACACGGGGACGACCACGTCGAGGACGGGGTCCGGGTGGTGCGCGGGCAGGGGCGCCCGCCGGGGCAACGCGGCCGGCTCGGGTATCGGGCGGTCCATCAGGGCCGACCGCCGTACGGTTCGCATGGCTCTTTCACGGTCCTCTTCTGGCGCGGGGCATGCCCGGGCGCCGGTTCCGGGCAGGCCGAGGGCGCCCGTGGCGGGTGGTTGCGGTGAAGGGGTTCGGGGCGAGGACGCCCCTGATGGCGAGGGCTGCTCAGGCGGCTACTCGGGGTAGACCGATGCGGAGGGTTCCTCGGAATCCAGTGCGGAGGGAGGAGCAGTCGTCGGTGTCGGGGAGGGCGGCGGCGCGGACGGCGCCGAGGTGGTCCGGCTCTCGGATGCCGTGGCCGTCGGCCTGGGGTCGCCGGCCGGCTCGCTCGTCGGCCCGGACGGTGTGCTGCTGCCGGTCATGGTCGCGGGCAGGGTCGTCTCGGGCTGCTGCGTCGGAGTCGTGCTGGGCGCCGGGGGTGCGGTCGTCGGCGTGCTGTCCGGCGAGGTCGTCGGGCTCGTCGTCGGCTGCGGCCGGTGATCGGCGGGCTGTGCCCGGGTGAGCATGCTGGGCAGCAGGGCCAGCCCGACACTGAGCCCGGCCACCGCGACGGCGGAGCCGCCCGCCTTCCACAGCAGTCGCGACCGGCGGCGGGCCCGGATACCCGCGTGCAGCCGCTGCCGGTGCTCGGGCTCGTAGGGGATGTGCTGCCGGGTGTCGCGCATCAGCCGCGACAGGTCCCGCTCGAAGTCGTCCATCGGTTCTCCTTTCACCCCACGGGCCTGACGGCGTCGGACAGGATCTGGCGAAGCCGCGCGACTCCGCGTGACGCATGGGACCGGGCGGTGCCCACCGGGCAGCCCAGGGCCTGGGCGACCTGGGACTCGGGCAGGTCCTCGTAGTAGCGCAGCACCACCGCGGCCCGTTGCTTGGGCGACAGCAGGGCCAGCGCCGCCTCCAGCCGCGAACGCTCCGCGACGGCCGACGACATGTCGCCCGGGTCGGCCCGGTCCGGCAGCTGATCGACCGGGCGCTCCCCCCACCAGCGCCGCCGCGCCGAGCGGGCCGCCAGCCGCACCAGCACGGTGCGGACGTACGCCTCCGGAGCCTGCTCGGCGACCTTCGGCCAGGCGAACCACAACTTGACCAAGGCCTCCTGCACCAGATCCTCGGCACGCTGCCGGTCGCCCCCCGTGAGCAGACGCGCGACATGGAGCAGCGCCGACCAACGGGCGGCCGCGAACTCGTCGAAGCCGTCCGCCCGAACCTGCTCCATCCTCACCGTCCTGCGTCTCAGTGGCCCCCTACACCTCTCAAAAGACGCTGGACCTCGCCCCACGCTGCACCCTAAACCTGTGATCCACATCACTTGGCCTGAGGTGGGGCATGGAAAAGGGCCCGTGCACAGGCACGGGCCCTTTTCTGAGCAGGGTGGCTTCCTATGTACGGTCACCCTTCGGCTGAGCCGGCTGGTCCGGTGTGCCGTGCGGCGGCGGGCTGTGCGGCTGCGGCGAGGTCGCCGGCGACACGGGAGAGCCTCCCCGGCCGCCCGGCCCCGCTTCGGGGCGCAGGGCGTTCGGGTCGCCGGACGTCAGCTCGGCGCCCCCCTGCAACTGGTCCAGCCGGGAGCCCAGCAGCCGGGTCACCGGCAGCCGGTCGGCGTGCGACCGCTCGTATGCGAGCAGCTGCTCGACCTCGTCCGCGGACAGCGACCGCACACGGCTCTCCAGGCCGCCGATCGGCAGCTGGTCGTAGTCGGGCAGTGGCAGGGTGCCGCGGGCGGGATCGGCCATGGTTCTCACTTCCCTGTGTCCGACGTGCCGTACGGGCCGGCGGCCGCTCAGCGGGCCCCTGGGCCGCCGCTGCCGAAGCCGCCGCTGCTGCCCTCGTTCCAGCGCGGGCGCGTCTGCGAGGCGCTGGTCCGGTCGCTCTGAGTCTTCAGCTCGTGCGGGGTCAGACGCTGCTCGCTTCTGGGCATCTCGTCGGGCTCACGGCGCTCCAGCGTCTCGCGGACCGGACCGCCGTCGGGGAGCCTGGGCTGCTCGTCGGGCCGCGGCGGGCGCCGGCGCTTGTGCCGCAGGCCCAGGATGAAGGCGCCCAGCAGCAGGGCCACGACCACCAGACCGGTCACGACGAACCCGAAGCCGGGGGCGTCGCCGCCCGCGGCCATCTCCATCCATGCGCTATTCATGGCACGCGGGTACCCCTGGTCCCCACCATGAACCCGGCCCCCTCGACCGGCGGAGGCAAGGCGGTTCGTGAACGGTTCTCCGCGGGGAACACCGGTTTGACCGGTGCCGACCGGGGCTACCCGCGCGGTGTGACTTCGACGACATCCCAGCAGGAGCTGTTCCGGTTCCTGGAGGACCGTTTCGCCTGTGCGCAGGCGTGCACCGAGTGCGCGCGGGCGTGCGCGCTGCGCGCGAGCCTAGTGGATCCCGACGGCACCGAGAACCAGGAACTCGTACGACGCAAGGGCATCATGTGCGCGGAGGTCTGTGACGCGACCTGCCGTGTGCTGTCCGAGCAGAACCAGGTGGACGAGGGCACCATCCGGGTCCAGGTGGAGTGGTGCCGGACCGTGTGCCTGGAGGCCGCCCACGTCTTCGACCGGCAACCAGGAGCGGAGGACTCGGCGGCGGCGTGCCGTGCTTGCGCGCGGGCGTGCACAGACTTCCTCGCCACGCTGAACTGACAACGCCATTCCCTATTTCTGGAACACGTTCTACGGTGTGCGCCGACAGGACCGGCCTTGGGAGCCTGGAGGCGCCGTGCACCTCGAATACACGCCCGAGCAGCAGCGGCTGCGCACCGAACTGAGGTCCTACTTCGCCGGACTGGTCCCGGACCACCAGTACGCC
This sequence comes from Streptomyces paradoxus, assembly GCF_014202475.1. Classification (GTDB taxonomy): domain Bacteria; phylum Actinomycetota; class Actinomycetes; order Streptomycetales; family Streptomycetaceae; genus Streptomyces; species Streptomyces paradoxus. The sequence goes on along the minus strand of NZ_JACHGV010000017.1, from coordinate 18,802 downwards.
CGGCACGGCGACCCGGCGGCCCAGAAGCGGTTCTACCGCGAGACCATCCGGCGGCTCGGCACGGACGGCTGGCTCGGTGTGGGCTGGCCGAAGGAGTACGGCGGGCGCGGCCTGACGGCCATGGAGCAATTCATCTTCTTCGACGAGGCCGCCCAGGCCGGCGTCCCGCTGCCGCTCATGGCGCTGAACACCGTCGGCCCGACGATCATGCGGTACGGCACCGACGAGCAGAAGGCGTACTTCCTGCCGAAGATCCTCTCCGGCGAGATCGACTTCGCCATCGGTTACAGCGAGCCGGGCGCCGGCACCGACCTCGCGTCCCTGCGCACCAGGGCGGTACGGGAGGGCGACGAGTACGTCGTCGACGGCCAGAAGATCTGGACGACCAACGGCGACACGGCCGACTGGGTGTGGCTGGCCGTCCGCACCGGCCCCGACGCCCCGCCGCACAAGGGCATCACCATGCTCCTGGTGCCGACCACCGACCCCGGCTACTCCTGCACCCTGATCAACACCCTCGCCTCGCACGACACCACCGCCAGCTACTACGAGAACGTCCGGGTCCCCGTCAGCCGCCGGGTCGGCGCCGAGAACCAGGGCTGGCGGCTGATCACCAACCAGCTCAACCACGAGCGCGTGACCCTGGCCGCGCACGGCACCATGGCGATCCGCGCCCTGCACGACGTGCAGCGCTGGGCGATGGAGACCAAGCTCGCCGACGGCCGTCGCGTCGCCGACCTGCCCTGGGTACGCCGCCTCCTGGCCCGCACCCACACCCGGCTGGACGCCCTCAAACTGCTCAATTGGCAGATGGTCGGCGCGGTCCAGGACGGCACCCTCACCCCGCAGGACGCCTCAGCCGTCAAGGTCTACGGCTCCGAGGCCCGGCGCGACGCCTACGCCTGGCTGATGGAGATCGTCGCGGCCCCCGGCGCCCTGAAGGAGGGCTCGGCCGGCGCGGTCCTGCGCGGCGAACTGGAACGCGGCTACCGCTCGGCGGTCATCTTCACCTTCGGCGGCGGCAACAACGAGATCCAGCGGGAGATCATCTCGTGGATCGGGCTGGGGATGCCGAGGGTCCGGCGCTGACGGCGTGTGACCACCGACGCTAGTTGTCACATACCGAGGATGGTTGTCACCGAGAACCAACGGGATGTCGATGGCGGCCAAATTGAGCCGGATGGCGATACCGAGGCCATTGCGCCGAGGCGGCAGGAGTGGGCGGTTACCTGGTCTTGAACCGGTCCGGACGCACGAAGTCCAGGCCTTCCATGGTCTGTTTGCCGAGCGCCTCGTGTGCGGCGATGTGGCCGTAGCCGGTCGCCATTTTGAAGCCCTTGCCGGAGAATCCGGTGGCGCAGTAGATGCTGCTGTTCTGATCCAGCCAGCCGAGGAGGGGATGCCTGTCCCGGGTGAAGAGGTCGGGGAAGGCGTCGGCGCGCGCGATGGTGGGGATCAGGCCGGGGAAGAATTCGGTGACGATCTCGGTGGCCTTTTCGATTTCTTCCCGGGTGAGTTCTCTGGGTACGGAGTCCGGGTCGGGGGTTGCCCTTGCGCGCCCGGCCAGCGGTCCGTCCACCGATGCCTTGACCGTTACGCCGTCGACGGCGGGTGCGCCGTACAGGGAGCGATCCTCGTACCACCGGCTGAAGGCGGGGAAGTTCTCCGGCGAGAACTGTGTGCCGTCCTGGGCGATGAACCAGGTCAGGACGAGACGATGGGTTTCGGTGACGGCCTTGAGGTGGTCGGGCATGAGTTTTCGGGACCAGCCGCCCGAGGCGACGATGACCTTCTCGAACGTCCAGATTCTGTCGCCCGAGGTGACGACCACGCCGTGGTCGGTTTCGGTGATGCTGTCCACGGGTGTGTTCTGCAGGACGGTGGCGCCGTTGGCCTGGGCCGCCGCGACGGCGGCGCTGACGGCGCGGTCGGTGCGCAGAACGCCGGCGCGGGGGTCGTAGACGGCGCAGTCGTCGGGGCGGAGGTTGTGCTGGGGATAGCGTTCCGCCATCTCCTCCCGGCTGAGGACTCGGTGCTCGGCTCCGGTGACGCGCGTTGCCTCGAGGAGGCTGTTGATGTAGCTGCCGTTTGCCGTCCCGATGGACAGCCCCCCGGTGGCGGTGAGGATGTCCTGCCCGGTTTCCGCTTCGAGCTCGGCCCACAGGCCGCGGGAGCGTTCGATGATGGGGTAGTACTCGGGCCTGCCGAGGTAGATCATGCGGAACAGGCGGGTGTCCCCGCCGACGGCACTGCGGCCGTGGGCGGGGGTGGCGGCCTCGAAACCGACTACCGAGTCGGACAGCCGGGAGGCCTGCCACAGGGCCATGCTTCCGATGCTGCCCAAGCCGATGACTGCGAGTTTTGCGTCCATGACAGCAGTCCCCTTTTCGTTTACTCGTGAAGTCCGGCGAGGCGGCTGCCGAATCTGGCCAGGAGTGAGGTCTTGCTGGAGCCCCTGCGCTCTTCCCACCGGTCGGCGATACCGAAGAGCCGGTACATGGCATGAACACCCAGCCAGCGGATGGGCTCCGGTTCCCACTTCGGCGCCCGGTAGCCCACCCAGGGAAGCGTGGTCCGTTCGGTTTCCTTCTCGAAGGCGAGCTCCACGAGAGTCCTGCCGCCGACATAGGCCGCCGTGACACCGTGTCCCGCGTAGCCGGTGGACGATCCGATCCCGGATGCCGGGTCCCAGTGCACGCCGCCGTTCCAGTCACGCGTGACGCCCAGGACTCCCGACCAGGCGTGGTCCACCTCGAAGGGGATCCCCGGGAAGAAGGATCCGAGCTTGTGCGAGATCAGGTCGATGGTGGACTGGGCGGTCGCACCGGCTCCTCCCGTACCGGACCCGAAGCGGTAGGGGACACCACGGCCCCCCATGGCGATACGGCCGTCCGCCGTCCGCTGGGCGTAGATGAACGTGTGCGCGGAGTCGTTGAGGCACTGGGGCCCGTCCCAGCCGATCTGCTGCCATGCCTCCTTCGGGAGGGGCTTGGTCACGATCATCGAGGAGTTGACCGGGATCAGGGTCCGGCTGCCGAGCAGCTGTCCCGAATAGCCTTCGGTGCAGATGAACGTCTTCGCCGCGGTGACGCGTCCGTTGGCCAGGGTGAGGGTCTTGCCCTCGACACGGTCCACGCGGCTGCTCTCGTAGATCCTGACGCCCATGGAGGTCAGGGTGTCGGCGAGGCCGTAGACGAGTTTCGCGGGGTGGATCCGCGCGCAGTGCTTGTAGAAGAGCCCACCGTGGACGGTGGAGATGTTGATCCGGGACTGGAACTCGTCCCGGTCGAGCAGGTGGACTTCGTCGTCGGTCAGCCCGTACTTCAGTTCGGCATCACGCCTGGTGACAAGGCGGCCCAGCCCCGCCCGCGTGTGGGCGGCGACGAGCGCTCCGCCCTTGTGCTGATCGGCATCGATCCCCTCGGCCTCAAGGATGTCCAGGACCGCGTCGACGCCGGCGACGAACTCCTGCTGCAGCGCCCGGCTCGCCTCCAGCCCTCCGCCGGCGCGGGCGAAGGTGGCACGGTTTCCCGGCGGCATGGCCGAGAGCCAGCCACCATTGCGCCCCGACGCGCCGTAGCCCACCTGCTCGGCCTCGAAGACGGCGACGGAGAGCGACGGTTCGAGCTTCTTGGCGAAGTACGCCGCCCACAGGCCGGTGTAGCCGCCGCCGACAATGGCCACGTCGACGGAGTCCTGGCCGGTGAAGTGGGGGAACGAGGGCTTTGTGTCGGCCAGTTGGGCCACCCAGAAGCCGAGCTCTCCGTTTCGGGGTGGTGCCGCAAGCGCGTTCATGTCGTGTCCTTCTTCTGTGTCTGGGAACCGTGTGGGCCGGTGCTGGAAGGCGGTGTGGCCGCCGTCGACGGGGCGGGTTGCCCCGGTGATGTACGAGGACTCAGACGACGCGAGGAAGAGGACGGCGGCGGCGATCTCCTCGGGGAAGTGGCGAGGTGCCTGAGCGGGTGCCGGCGCCGGCCCCGAGCCCCCCCACGCCCGCGGATGGGGGCCCCGGGGCCGCTGACCTGCGCTGGAGGGAGGCCTTGATATGTGCGTTGTGACGTATGGCCTGGAGTCGAGGCTGTGCTCGGCGCCGAAGTCCTGCACACGGCCGATGGTTCCCACATCACGTCGACCGGCACCATCGGCGCTTCGGTACGCGCCGCTACACCGCGGTGCAGATCATCTGGATCTCGACCGGGGTGTTGAGCGGCAGCCCGGCGACACCGATCGCGGTACGGGCGTGCCGTCCGTTCTCGCCCAGTACCTCGATGAGCAGTTCACTGGCCGCGTTGGCGACCTGCGACTGCTCACCGAAGTCCGGCGTACTGGCCACGAAGACCAGCATCTGCACGATCCGGACCCGGTCCAGATCGTCCACCGCCTGCACGGCGGCGGCGAGGCAGTTCAGCACGGCATGGCGCGCGAGCTCCTTCGCGGTCTCCAGCTCCACGTCCCGGCCGACGACGCCCTGACCCAGCAACTCACCGTCCCGGTAAGGGAGTTGGCCGGAGATGTGGATGCTGGAGTCCACCGCCCGGTGGTGCACGAAGTATGCGTTGCCGGGGAGGTCGGGCAGCTCCAGTCCGATGTTCTGGAGCCTTTCCGAAGCCGAGTTGCCCTTGACGCTCTGAGGCAGGGGCAGGCTCATGCCGCCACCGCCTTGCTGTGGACCATTTCCTCAGTTCTCCTGTTTCTCGGGTTCTCCAGTTCTCCGCTCGGACGTCAGGGGCGCGGCAGGCCGAAGAGGACCGGGAGGTCGGCGATGTCGGTGATCCGCTCGTAGCCGAGCCAGTGCTCGTCGTGCTCGAAGCCGCGGTCGACGTACACCTTGTTCTCGATGCCCATGATGGCCGCGGGTCGGTGGTCATACATGGGGCTCGCGGAGACGTGGACGATCTCGTCGGGTGTCACGCCGAGCTTGTCAAACATGTACTCGAACGCGCTGAGTCGCGGCTTGTAGACGCCCATCTCCTCGGCGCTGATGACGACCTCGAACGGGGCCTTGAGGTTCTCCGCGAGGCGCACGGCGTGCGCGGTGTCGCTGTTGGTGATGATGACCAGCGGGACCGCCTCGGCCAGGCGGTTCAGCGCCTCGGTGACACCGGGGTAGGGGCCCCAGGTGGGGATGCGCTCGTACACCGCCCGCGCCTCGTCCTCGCAGTACTCCAGACCGACCCTGCGCGAGGCGCGTTCCATGGAACGCGCGACGACCTGGTGGAACGGCTGGTACGCGCCCGTGCACTCGTCGATCCGGTACGCCTTGCAGATCCGCAGGTACTCATCGGCGACCCCGGCCGGCAGTCGGTCGCCCAGGATCTCGCGCATCGTGTCGTTGATGCTGAACTTGATCAGCGTTCCGTTCATGTCGAACGTCGCGAACTTGGGCTTGATGTCGAATGCCACTGGTCCTCCTGTGTGTTTAAGTGGAGCAGTCTGAAGCTTTGGTCGACAATCGACCATCCGTCTGGTCGATTGTCGACCGGGCATGTCTGAGCTGTCAACAGCGCCAGAGGAGCGCCTTGGGCAGGACGGCGCCGACCCCCCTCTGTGCGCATGAGGTGATCCACCGGCGCGGCCCACTCGATGACGTTGATGCAAGCGGCGGAGGTATAGTCGACAAACGACCAAGTGGTCGGCAATCACGGAGGGAGGGCCACGGGGTGGACCACAAGTTCGAGTGGCAGGAGCAGCGGATGACGACGCCGGACGGCGTCTACCGCACACTGCGTGCCGCCATCCTGGACGGGACCGTGCCTCCTGGTGGCCAGCTGCGCGAGGCGCACATCGCCGCGGATCTCGGCATCAGCCGGTCCCCGCTGCGCGAGGCGCTGACCAAGCTGGAGGAGGAAGGCCTAGTCGTGAAGATCCCCTACCGTGGGGCGTTCGTCGTGGAGGTGAGCGCTCGGGAGGTCGCCGAGATCGACTCGGTCCGGCTGCGCGTCGAGCCGTACGCCGCCGAGCTCTCGGCCGAAGCGCTGCGCGGTCCTGAGCGGCCCCAGCTGCTGCAAACCGTCGAGGATCTCCGCCGGGCCATGGAGAAGGACGACATCCCGGCCAGCATCGACGCGCACCTCCGCTTCCACCGGCTCTTCTACGAGCTCTCGGGGCACGGCGTCCTGCAGAGTCTCTGGAACGGCTGGGAGACCAAGCTGCGCCTCCACCTCAGCGTCGACCACCGCACCTACAGCGACGACCCGCAGCAACTGGTCGTCGAGCACGAGCGGTTGGCCGCCGTTGCCCTGGAAGGCGACACCGACGCGTTCCGCCAGGAACTGGCTGCCCATTTCCCCATGGGGCTGGGGGCCAAGACGGGAGATCCGGGGGAGCCCGCGTCCCGGCATGTCTGAGTCCATGCTACGAGCAGACCATCGACATCGCCGATCTCCCGGTCCTCTTCGGCCTCCCGCGCCCTACTGCCTAAGACCGTGTCCTAACTGGTGAGGCGGACGAGGCGCTTGTAGCAGCAGAGCCCGGCAGCCAGCCTGAGAAAGGCCAGGTAGTTGCGGCAACTACGCTCGTAGCGGTGGGTGAGTCTGCGGTAGCCGGACAGCCACGACATCGTCTGCTCGATCACCCACCTGCGGCGGCCAAGGCGTTCGCTGGACTCGAGTCCAAACCCGTCCGGCTCCAACCGCTTGACCAATCCGTCATGCGCGAAGCAACGAGCACACCAAGGAAACGACGTCTAACGCAACTTGACGAATGCCTCTTGCAGAGGGTCAGAGCAGCCGGTCCTTGGCCTTGTAGTACGCCCCGGCGAAGGGCAGGAACCAGGCGGTGCCGTTGTAGAACGGCACCGGAACCTTGGGGAAGCCGAAGCCGCGCATGGGGTTGGCCTCCGGGTGGCCGTCCATGACCTCGACCATGGCGCGGCCCATGTAGGTGGCCATCTGGACGCCGTGGCCGCAGTAACCCATGGAGTAGTAGAGGCCGTTGGCCTCGCCCGCGTGCGGAACGCGGTCGTAGGAGAAGCCGACCATGCCGCCCCATACATAGTCGATCTTCACCCCGGCCATCTGCGGGAAGATCTCGGTCATCTCCCGCTTCAGGACGTCACCGCTCTTGACGTCCGAGGCGGGGTCTGAGGGGGCGAAGCGGGCCCGGCCGCCGAAGGCGAGGCGATTGTCCGGGGTGATGCGAATGTAGTGGCCGATGTTCTTGGAGGACACGACCACGCGGTTGTTGGGGATGAGCTGCCGGGCCCGCTCCTCGCCCAGTGGCTCGGTGACGATGACGAAGCTGCCGACGTTGATCAGCCGCTTGCGGAACCAGGGCATGGCCTTGTCGGTGTAGGCGTCGGTGGCCGCCATGACCTGCGTGGCGCGGATGGTGCCGTGCAGGGTCTCGACGAGGAAACCGCCCTCGGGAAGGCGGTGCAGCGCGGTGGCGGCGTTGCGTTCGTGGATCTGAGCCCCGGCGCGTTCGGCGGCCTCGGCCAGGCCATGGACGTATTTGCCGACGTGAAGGTGCGCGCTGAGCGGGTCGAGCAGGGCTCCGTGGTAGTAGTCGGAGCCCAGCTCGGCACGTAGATCGCTCTTGCTCAGCAGCGTGGTGTCGTGGCCGAAGTTGTCGGCCAGGTCGCGCTGCTTGGCCCGCATGCCCTCGAAGTGCTGCGGCTTGAACGCGACGCCCAGACGCCCTACGCGGTGGAAGTCGCAGTCGATCTGCTCCTTGACCGTCAGCTCCTCCACCAGGTCCACCGCCTCGCGGAAGGCGTCGTACAGTTCCCGGGCCCGCGGCTGCCCGTAGCGCTTGCGCGCCTCGTCGGGACTGATGGTGATGCCCTGGGTGCACATGCTGCCGTTGCGCCCGGAGGCGCCGGAGCCGACCTTGTCCTTCTCCACGAGGACGACGTGGGCGCCCTTGCGTGCCGCGTGGTAGGCGGTGGACAGGCCGGTGAGGCCGCCACCGATGACCACCAGGTCCGCCTGCTCGGGCAGGGGCTTGCCGGTCCGGTCGGGGAAGGCAGGAGCTGTGTCGAGCCAGTAGGGGATCTGCTTCATGACGTACGTCCTCGGGTCTTCCTGGTAGTCCAGGGGTGTGTTGTCCGGGTCTCGGCTTCAGCAGCCGAGCAGGGCCGGCAGGCCGGACAGGTCGGGCAGCTCGTCGAAGGGCTGGTAGTCGGCGCTGCCGCGGGCGCCGATGGAGCCGTTGTGGCCGTAGCGGTTGATCCACACGCGGCGAGCGAGGCCGAGGTCGCGGGTGGGGATGAGGTCGTACTCCCAGCCCTGGGCGACGTGGATGACCTGGGCGGGGTCGATGTCCATGGCCTGGAAGGCGTACTCGAAGGTCTGCCGGGACGGCTTGTACGCCTTGGCCTGCTGGGCGGTGATGACATGGTCGAACTCGACGCCCATGTTGGCCAGGTTCTGGGCGATGAGGTCGTCGTCCGTGTTGGAGATGATGGCGATCTCGTACCGGGACTTCAGCGCCCGCAGGGCGGCCGGGACCTCGGGGTGGGGGCCGAAGGTGGGCACGGCCGCGACCAGGGCCTCGCCGTCGGACTGCCGGTACTCCAGGCCGTGCAGACGCATCGCTATCTCCAGGCTGGAGGGCAGCAGCTCGCGGAAGGGGCGGTATGCCTCCAGGACGGCGTGGAACCGCATGATGCGGAAGTCGTCGAGGAACTCGTCGACGTTCAGACGGTCCAGGTCCAGCCGGTCGGCCAGGACCTTCAGGGTGGTGGGGCCGAGCTGGAAGTCGACCAGGGTGCCGTAGGCATCGAAGGTGACGATCTGACGCATGATATTAGACCTCTTTCCGGGCATAGAGGGCATTCCGTTTACCGGGAGTCACGATCTCGTCGAGTGCGGCCAGGCCGGCCGCATCGGGGTTTGGGGCTGAGGGGTGCCCGAGGGGCCGCCGCTGGAGGACGAGCCCCCGGACAGGCCGGGGACGGCGAATGCTGATCAGGTAGTCGGCGGCAGCATCATTGCTGCTCCGATGCGATGAGCCTCTCCGGCTCGAGGTGATGCGTCAGTGAAGCACTGTGGAGAATCCGGCAACAAGGGACGTGAGGCCGCGAGATCGACCGCGTATTTTGTGCCTGTGCACAATTTCTGAGAGGCACCGCGAGCGGCTCCGGCGCGAACTGCGGCCGCTTGGCGCTGCTGCCCGGCGGCGTGACCGGCCTGTCGGCCGCCAAGGATGCCGTTCTCATGAAGGGCATGTGGCCTCTGACCGCCGCGCTTTGGCTCCAGCTCTCTCGGTCGCGGCCCCGGCCGGTTGCCTTGCCCCGTCCACCAATCGGTGGATCAGGACATCGTCGCCCGGAAGCGGGCGCCCGCGTCCGTCTCCAGCCAAGCCAGGGCGAAGACCAGCCGGGCGGCGTCGTTCGGTCGTGACAGCTTCAGCCCGGTCGCCTCTTCCACAGCCTGCAGGCGATTGCCCACCGTGTTCCGGTGACGGTAGGTGCGTGCGGCCACCTCGGCGACCGAGCCCAGGTCGAGGTACCAGCGCAGGGTCTCGACGATGCTGTCGCGGTCGCGCAGCTCGAGCAGTGGGCGCAGCACGCCGGTGGCCATCGCACCGGTGAGCTCCTCCTGCGCCGACATGATCGCCCCGATCCAGTGGCCCTCCACGTGCCGCACTCCGGGCTGCGCGGAGCTGCGGATCGCGGCACGTGCGAACCGGATGCCCCGCGCCGTCAGCGCCAGGCCGGGGACTTCCGCGACGCCGCAGCGCCACGGGGCGAACGGCCGGAGCATGGCAAGCACGGCCTCTTCATCGCGCCGTCCGTGACCGATGATGCCGAGGAGCTCGTCGCCCATCCAACCGAAGTGACGCAGCAGGCCGCCCCGACGCAGCGCGTCGTCGACCTGGGACACAGCCGGGTCCCCGGTAGGAACGGATTCGACCACGACCACAGTCAGGGCGACGTTCTCGGAGAAGCCCAGCAACGTGGAGGCCTCGGCGACGATGGAGGGATCCTGCTCCCCTTCCAGGACCAGGCGGGTGAAGGCGCGGTTGCGCACCTCCGTACGATGGCTCGCCAGGTCGCGCTCGGTGCGGCGGTAGGCATCGACGACCTCAACGCTGTTGGCGTCCGTCGCCTCCCAGACGCGGATCAACCCGTCGAGGAAGTCGGGATCGGCGCTGATGCCACGTGCTCGCCCCTCTGCGAGCACGGCCTCCCACAGGGTCCTGAGGTCCAGCTGGAAGGAGTGCATCAGAGCGGTCAGGGGAAACGCCTGCTCCGCTCGCTCGCGTCCCACGTCCTCGGTGGCGCGCGAGACCGCCCGGGGCACGGGACCGCCGGCCAGCCGGGTCAGGGCGAGTTCGAGAGTTCGTCGCATCCCCTCCCGTTTCTGGACCGGGTCCCAGTCCGCCGACGCGTACGCGGGCTCCTCGGCTTCCAGTCGTTCGAGAGCACGAGAGGTCAGTTCGTCGAGACGTTCCTCCAGGAGCCGGCGCGCGATCGCCTGCACGGCGTCGTGGCGGGCCCCGCCCTGACGGCGTCCCGGGCCGCTCATGAGGACCGCCTCTCCCGACGACAGCCGTCACCGGACGGATCCGGGGCCGTCTCCGGGTAATACCGCTGACATGCCGGTGGGACTCCCTGGCAGTAATTGTGCACAAGCACAAAATACGGGGTCGATGTCGCGGCCTCGCGTCCCTTGTTGCCGGATTCTCCGCGGTATTTCATCTGACGCATCACCTCGGGCCGGAGAAAGCTCGTGACATGACCACGCACTTGGAGCAGCTATGGCACTTCCGTAGGCACCTGATCCTCAGTCCGTCACCTTGAGCAGGCGCTGCTGAGGACGCCGCGTTCCTCGGGTCGGTGTCAGCGGTTCGCCAGGCAGAGCGGGATCGAGATCACCCAGGATCCCCCAGAGACTACGCCGAGCTCAAGGCGAGGGTCGAGGACCATGAGGACACCGCTGGACCCCGCCCAGGCGCTGCGCGGGGTGCTCCCTCCAACGTCACCTGGGACGTCATAACCGCCGCCGCCGCGTGAGCAGATGACAGGTCTCGATGAGCGCTCCGCCTTTGACGGACGGCCCACCTCGGACCTGATGCCGACCAAGTGCTGGAGCGCGTCCCGGCCCGGGCCCCTGCGGCCCTCGGAGTGGGGCATCGAGGCGGAGCACCAAACGGGGGAGTTCGCCCTGGACCTGTCGGTCGTCGACTTGGCCAAGGTCTGCGCAGCCCGTGAAGCGATCGAGACACAGCCGCGGCAGCTCTGCCCGCCGCCTCCGGGAACCGCGATCGATCGGACCGTCCGGGAACTGGCTGACAGCGTCGGGCAAAGCCGACACGGGTGGCGGACACGGGTGGCGGCGGGGGACTGGCCACGACCTGAGCGTCGTGACACAGGCCCACGGTGAGTGATGAGCGACCTGACGACGAGAGAGAGAACGCACCGATGACCTCTGTGACCACCACAGGCCAGGACGGAACGACCACCCCCGGTCACACCGGCCAACTGCCGGGCCCGCTCCTCGATCACGTGCTGCGGCAGTCCTTCGGACTCGAGGGATATGTCCAGCACCCCCTGGGAGGGGAGGTCGACCAGAACGTCCGGATCACCGGCGACGACGGCATGCGCTACTTCGTACGGGTCACCCGCGCGGAGCCGGACTCGGCCGACGTTCTCTGGCAGAACTCGCTCCTCCAGCATCTGGCCTCCACCGTTCCCGACCTTCCGGTTCCACGGCTGGTCCCGATACGCGAGGGGAAGTTCCTTGCCGCCGTCGTCCACGAGGGCCGAACGCACGTGGTTCGCGTGATGAGCTGGCTTGAGGGTCGGGTCCTGGCGGATCTCGACGACCACCCCGCAGCGCTTCTGCGCCAGCTGGGAGAGGCCGCTGGGCGGCTGAGCCTCGGACTCTCCAGCGTGGAGCCACCGGTGGGCTTGGAACCGCACGACTGGGACATGCGCCGGGCCGCTGAGATCGTCGAGGCGTCGCTGCACGCTGTACAGGACGCGGACCGGCGGGAGTCGGTGCGCACGATCATGGGCTGGTACGACGATCTCCTGCCGGCATGGGACCGACTGCCGCGGAGCGTCGTACACCAGGATCTCAATGACGCCAACGTCCTGGCCGACGCTGACGAGGACGGGGTGCTGCGGATCTCGGGCATCGTCGACCTGGGCGACTCGCTCTACAGTGTGCGCGCGGCGGAGGTGGCGATCGCGGCGGGCTACGCCATGGTCCGCAAGGCCGACCCGCTCGCTGCGGCGGCCGAAGTCGTGGCCGGCTTCCACTCGGTGCTCCCCCTGACGGCTGAGGAACTGGCGGCTGTCTATCCGTTGGCGGCCGCCCGGCTGTGCATGAACGCCGTGACGTGGACGCGCCGGGTCGCCGAGAGCGACACGCCGTACGGGCGGACCCGCATGCAACACACATGGCCCGCGATCGCGCAGGTGGCCGAGGTCTGCCCCGACGTCGCCGAGGCGATGTTCCGGGTCGCGTGTGGGCTCCCCCCGACGCGGGAGCAGCGGGGTTTGGAAGAGGTCCTGGTAGAGGCGGCCCGAGACGGTGACCCGTACGCACCGGCCCCGCAACTGCTCGACCTGCGACCGGCAAGTGATCTCTACGACGAAGTCGACTGGCACGACGCGAGGGCGCTGCGCGCGAGCATCGACAACATCCTCGACGGACGACGGCGACGGGGCTACGTGCCCCACCTCAGCGCATCGCTGCTCCTGGGGGGCCGGCGCCGCCCGGGAGCCGAGGAGCCCGCGACGGTTCAGGTCGGCGGCTCGCTGATCGTGGCCGACGCCGAGGAGGTTGCCAGCCCGCTGTCCGGCATCGTCGAGGCCCGCGGTGGCGCAGGGATGCCGTTGGTGCTGCGACATGAGGTCGAAGGGCTGGAGTTCTGGACGTGCTGGTGGGGACTCGACGACACGCCGCCCGTTGCGGCGACAGTCCCGGCCGGGGCGCCGTTGGGACGTGCCGGCGCGAGCGAGGAGACGGACCCGCTCGCGCCCTGCGTCCAGGTGCAGGTCCACCGCACCGCACGGATGGCCACGTGGCCGCCCCCTCGTGCCGTGCCGCCCTCCGCACGGCAGGTGTGGAGCCACCTGTCACCCGACCCCGCCCGGCTCCTCGGGTTCACCGAATCCCCCGCCGCGGCCCCCACCATCGACGACGTCGTCTCAGTGCGCCGTCGCCACATCGCCCGCTCCCAGCGCAACTACTACCGCACCCCGATGAACCTCGTGCGTGGGCGGGACGTGTGGTTCCACGACGAGGACGGCCTGGCCTATCTGGACTCACTGAACAACGTCACCCACGTCGGCCATGCCGAGCCACGGGTGACGGCCGCCGCCACCCGACAGATGCGCAAGCTCAACACCAACAGCCGTTTCGTCTACCCGCAGATCGCCAGTTACGTGCAGAAGCTGGTAGCCACCCTGCCCGACCCGCTCGAGGTCGTCTTCCTCGTGTGCACCGGCAGCGAGGCAAACGACCTGGCGCTGCGGATCGCCCGCCAGGTGACAGGTCGCCGGCACATCGTCAACATCGACGGCGCGTACCACGGAAACACCGGCGTGGTGACCGGGATCAGCCCGAACCGTTACAAGGGCCCCGGCGGCGCCGGTGCACCCGCGACCACCCACGAGGTCGTCATCCCGGACCGCTACCGCAGCACCTACGGGTACGACGACACGGACGCCGGAGTCAAGTACGCGCGCGACGCCGCGGCTGTCATCGAGCGGATCACGGCCGACGGCCGCCCCCCGGCCGCCTTCATCGCCGAGTCCCTGATGGGATCGGGTGGGAACATCGTGTTTCCCGACGGCTACCTCGACGGCGTGTTCACCACTGCCAGGCGGGCGGGCGCCCTGTGCATCTCCGACGAGGTCCAGGTCGGCGTCGGACGACTCGGGCCCTGGTGGGGGTTCGAGCTCCAGGGGGTGGTCCCGGACATCGTCACGATGGGCAAACCGCTCGGGAACGGGCATCCCCTCGCGGCGGTGGTCACGACTCGGGAGATCGCCGACGCGTTCGACACGGGTATGAAGTACTTCAACACCTTCGGCGGCAACCCGGTCTCCTGCGCGATCGGCGAGGCCGTGCTCGACATCGTCGAGCAGGATGGACTGAGGGAGAACGCCGTGAGCGTGGGCGGGTACTTCGCCCAGTCGCTGCGCGAGCTCCAGCAGCGCCAACCGCTCATCGGTGACGTGCGGGCGGAAGGGCTCTACCTCGGCGTCGAACTGGTCCGCAACCGCACCACCAAGATGCCGGCCACTGAGCAGGCCTTCATGGTCACCGAACTCATGAAGGAGCGAGGCGTCATCGTCTTCCCCAATGGCGTGCACGACAACGTACTGAAGATCAAACCGCCCATGACCTTCCGCCGCGAGCACGTGGATCTCTACGTCGACGTGCTGGACGAGGTCCTGTCCCTGCCCGAGCTGCGCTCGGCCGTTCAGTCCTGAGACGGGCAACCGTCCACTGAGGCAGGGAACGAGAGTGGCCTGCGAAAGCGAGAAGTGCCCTGCTGGCCGGCCACTCCGGCCAGGGCTTCAAGCTCTCGCCCGCCATGGGCGACATCGCCGCGGACCTCGCCCCGGAGCGCCGCGCCTCCCAGTCGATCGACTTCTTCACCACAATCGGCCGCTCCGCGGCCTGAGCCCGAACGAGGAGAGCCATGACCCTGACCATCGGCGCGCTGCGGGCCGAGCCCGGCCGGAAGACCCGCGGGAGCCTGTCCGCCGACCTCGGCTCCACGACGGCGGAGGTCCCCCTGATCCTCGTCAACGGCTCCCGCCCCGGCCCCAGGGTCGTGATCACCGGTGGTGTCCACGGCGGCGAGTTCATCGGCGTCGACGCCGCCACCCGCCTGGCCGGGCTGCTGGAACCGGAAGAGGTCGCCGGCCAGCTGGTGATCTGCCCGGTGGCCAACCCCCCGGCCGTTTACGGGGGCAGGCTCAACATCTCCCCGCTGGACGGCGTCAACATCAACCGCGTCTTTCCCGGCGACAAGGACGGTGGGCCCAGCGACCGCATGGCGGCCTGGCTGTTCGAGCACCTGATCGACGGCGCCGACGCCTACGTGGACCTGCACAGCGGCGGCATCGACCAGTATCTGCTCGACTTCGTCGGCTACCGCCTGACCGGCGACGACGCTCTGGACGCGAAGAACAGGGCGATGGCCCACGCGGTCGGATACGAGCTGGTCATCTTCGGCACCAGCGCCGACGGCGGCAACAGCCACGCCGCGGCGAACCGGCAGGGTGTCCCCGCGATCCTCGTCGAGACCGGCCAACTCGGCGACCGGGACCCGGCCACCGTGCGCAGGCTGCTCGACGCCCTGTACCGTCTCCTGCGCCACCTCGGTGCCATCGAGGCGTCTGAGCACATCAAGCAGCCGACCGTGCAGCCACGCGACTGGATCTGGACGGGCGACGTCGAGTCTCCGGCCGCAGGCCTCTGGTACCCGGATGCGGTCACCGGTGACGAAGTGACCGAGGGGCAGACCATCGGCCGCATCATCGACCCGGCCGACGGCGCCGAACACAAGGTCGCCGCCGTCTCCACCGGAATGATCATCTACAACATGAGCGGGCTGACCGTGCGCCCCGGCACACACCTCGCCGCCATCGCCACCCCCCACGACTGACGGGCCTCAGACCCCCACCGAACCGTCCCCATCCCAGTGGGGCCTTCCCGTTGAACCCGTCCTCCCCGGTGGCCCACGCAAGCTCACGGAGGACGAGCGCAACGAACTCGCCGATCCGCCCAACCACTACGACAAGGGCTTCGACACGGACATCGACCGGTGGCTGAAGAAGGAAGCGGCCGTCACCAGCGCCGACTGGAGTGGACTCGCGGCTCACTCGGTGTTGCCACCCCGTCCGTCGCGGTGGCCAGCGTCAGGACGGCCACCGCGAAAGGCACGCGCAAGAACCTCCGCGACCAGTCTGGTCCGCTTCGACCGGAGCGGCGGCCCGCTGAAGGCCGACCGCCACGGCCTCGCCTCCTGCACCCGGTCGAGCCGGAGGCTCCTCCCTCCGGGCGCCCCGTTCTTGGCCTGCCCGGATGCCGTCCCCCACACTGGTGCGGCGTCCGGGCCTCAGTCGCGGCCACGGTGGGTGCGCCGTGCTGGAGGCGCGACCGCGGACGGCAGAGTATCCATGATGTCCTCGCCGGCGGTCGTCCCGGCACGGTGATGGGGCCGGCGTTCCTCCCGGCCCGCGAGTGCCCGTAGACACTCGGTCAGTCCCGGACCCGCCTGGCGTCTCACGCCACAGGCGCTTGCCTGAACGGCCGCTACACACTTGCCTGAACGGCCGCTGCGCGCTTGCCCTGAACCGCCACATCGCACTCTCGAACTGATTCCGCGGCCGCGTTCGAGGTTGAAGTTCGTATTGACAGTACTCGATGGACAGCCATATGGTCGACAAACGACAATAGGTGACGGTTTTAAGCCGCCATAAGGGGTTTTGTCGCCGCCGTTACTCGAGAGGAGAGCCGAGTACAGATGATCAAGAATCATGAGACTTCGGCGGCGAACACCGACTCGGCTTCCGATCGGCTTCAGGCCCTGGGGCTGGCCCTTCCCAAGCTCCGGGAGAACCCGCACTACGTGCACCACCGGACGGTGGGCTCCAGCATCCACATTTCGGGCCAGCTGCCTTACCGGGACGGTTGGCTGCTGGGGCAGGGCACTGTCAGCAGGGACATCGACCTCGAGACGGCGCGGTCACTCGCGCACGATGCCGTGCTGAACTGCCTCGCCGCCGCCGTGCAGGCGGTGGGCGATCTGGACCGGGTCCGGATCGTGCAGATGCTGGTCTTCGTGGCCAGTACGCCGGACTTCGGTGAGCAGTCGCAGGTCGCCAACGCGGCCAGTGAACTGCTCATCGAGGTACTGGGCGAGAACGGACGGCACGCCCGTACCGCGATCGGTGTCGCCGGGCTGCCGCTCAACAGTCCGGTCGAGATCCAGATGGTCATCGCCGCTGCGTAGGGCGGCCCCGACGGCGGTGTACCCGAGTGCGCGCGATATCGCGGGGCACGCGCGTTCGGCATCGAGGGGAGTCAGCACCCGCGCCCCTCGATCATTTCCCCTGGATCGTTCCCCTCGATCGTTCCAGGCAGAACCACAAGGAGGGCAGCGTGAATCAGCTGCAACGAGCACTCGATGCTCTGGTCGAGCGGATCGACACCCCCGCGCCGATCGTGCTGGTCGACGTCATGCAGGGCAACATCGACCGCATGCAGGGCTTCGCCGACCAGCACAACATCAAGGTCAGGCCGCACGTCAAGACACACAAGTGCGTGGAGATCGGTCGGCGCCAGATCGAGGCCGGCGCGGTCGGGATCACCGCGGGAAACGTCGGTGAGGCAGAGGTCTTCGCCGCAGCCGGCTTCGACGACATCTTCCTCGCCTACCCGATCTGGGCCGCGGGATCGAAGAAGCCCCGGATCCGCCGGCTCGCCGAGTCCGTCCGGCTGCGGGTCGGCGTCGACAACGTCGCGGCGATCGAGGCCCTCGCCGACGCGATGGGAGACGAACCGGACCGCCTGCAGGTCGTGATCGAGGTCGACTGCGGCGCCCGTCGTTCCGGGGCGCCGCCAGAGCTTGCGGGCGACCTCGCGCTCGCCGCCCGCAAGCGCGGTCTGGTGCCGGCGGGCGTCTTCACCTATCCCGGTCACGGCTGCCTCGGTCGCGACGCTCGCCGGCGGGCCGCGCAGGACCAGGAGGCCGCGCTCGCCACCGCTGTACGCAGCCTCGAAGGCGTCGGGGTCACCGCTGAGGTGGTCAGCGCCGGCTCCACGCCCACCGTCGAGTTCTCCACCAGCAGCAGCGTGATTACCGAGATCCGTCCCGGCGAGTACGTCTTCGGCGATCTGAACAACGCCCGGCTGGGTGCTTGCGCGGAGGACCAGATCGCGCTGTTCGTCGCCGGCACCGTGGTCAGCGACTGGGTCCCCGACCAGGTCATCGTCGATGTGGGCAACAAGGCCCTCAGCAAAGAAGGAAGCCCCGAGATCGGCTACGGCGGCATCGCCGGCACGAAGGCGGTCCTGTCCAAGGTCAACGAGTACCACGGGTTCCTCCCGCTGCCGGACGGCGACTTCCGCCCCAGCGTCGGAAGCGTTGTACCGGTGGTGCCCAACCATGTATGCCCCGTCGTCCTCGGTTTCGAGGAGCTGATCGTCTCCGACAGCACGGGCATGTCGCTGGAGCGGTGGCCGGTCGACGCCCGCGGATTCCTCAACTGACCGGCACGGGACGGGACCCCCGTCCTCCCCAAGCCCTCACCCCCGACCGACCTCCCCCGTAATGAGGAGTGCCTGACATGAGACTCAACAACGTCACGGCCCTGGTGACCGGCGCCAGCAGCGGCATAGGGCAGGCGGTGAGTTCCCACTTCCGCCGCGAGGGCGCGCGGCTGCTGCTCACCGGCCGCAGGGAGCGGCTCGACAGCGCTGAGCCCGACGACCTGTATGTTCCCGGAGACCTCAACGACGAGACGTTCGTCGAGCACCTGGCCAAGCAGGCCGCCGAGTCCTTCGGCACCGTCGACGTCGTCGTCCTCAACCACGGCCTGCAGGCGACCAGTCCGCTCACCGAGATGGCCTACGACGACGCGAAGAACGTGCTCGAGAGCAACCTGCTCAGCGCGTTCCTGGTGATGAAGCATTTCGCGCCGCTGATGCCCGAGACCGGCGGCTCGTTCGTCTGCGTCAGTTCACGGCTGGGCATGGTCGGCATGTCCGGGCAGGTCCTGTACTCCGCCGCCAAGGGGGGCCTCATCATGCTCGCCAAGGGCGCGGCGATCGAATGGGCCCCGCGCAACATCCGGGTCAACGTCGTCGCTCCGGGCCTGACCGTC
>NZ_JACHGV010000016.1 GCF_014202475.1 Streptomyces paradoxus | reverse complement strand
GCCCTGGTGGGGGGCGGGGGGCCGGGGGGCGACACTGGGGGGGGCTTTTCGCGCGCTGCGTGTCCATCCCCCCACGGGGGGGTTGCCCGGGGGGCCGCGGGGGGCCCCCCGCCACAGGTCGGTCAGCCGGTCGGCCGCGGCGGTGAAGCGCCCGGGGCTGCGCAAGGTCAGTCCGCGCTCGTTGCCGCTGGTGCTCATGGCGACCCGCCAGCCCTGTCCGGGCTCGCCGATGACGTCTTCGTCCGGTACGAAGACGTCGTCGAGGAACAACTCGGCGAAGGCGGGCTTGCCGTCCAGCCGCCCGATGGGCCGCACGGTCACCCCGTCCGCGTCCAGCGGGAACATCAGGTACGTCAGGCCCCGGTGCGGCCGGTCCGCCTCCGGGTCGCTGCGGAAGAGCCCGAACGCGCGGTCGGCGAAGGCCGCCCGGGACGACCACGTCTTCTGGCCGCTGACGCGCCAGCCGCCCTCCGCCCGCACGGCGGTGGATCGCAGCGAGGCCAGGTCGGACCCCGCCTCCGGCTCGGACCAGGCCTGCGCCCAGATCACCTCACCGCTCGCCATCGACGGCAGGACGCGCGCACGCTGCTCGTCGGTCCCGTGCTCGAAGAGCGTCGGCGCGAGGAGGTTGATGCCGTTCTGGGAGACCCGGCCGGGCGCGCCGGCCCGGTAGTACTCCTCCTCGAAGATCAGCCACTCCAGGAGGGACGATCCCCGGCCGCCGAACTCCACGGGCCAGGAGACCACCGACCAGCGGCCGGCGAACAGGACACCCTCCCACTCCCGGTGGGCGGCGAACCCCTCGGCGGTCTCCAGCGACGGGAGCGGGACGGACGGCACACGGGTGGCGAGCCAGTCCCGGGCCTCGGCGCGGAAGGCGTCCTCCGCGGCGGTGAAGTCGAGGTCCATCAGCGGCGGGCCTCCTTCATCGCGCGCACGTCCATCCCGCCGAGCGGGTCGTCGCCGGTCTCGGCGTTGTGGGCGTGGGCGAGATGGTGCAGTCCGAAGACCGAGTCCAGCCCCGAGTGCAGGCCCTGGAGGTCCTCCGCCTGGTTGACGGCCCGCTTCGTCAGCGCCAGGCCCATTCGGGGCATCGCCGCGATCCGCTCCGCCAACTCAAGGGTTTGCGAGGTGAGTTCCTCGCGAGGCACGACCCGGTTGACCATGCCGACCTCGTAGGCGCGCCGCGCGCTCATCCGGTCGCCGGTGTACAGGAACTCCTTGGCGATCCGCGGCGGCATCACCCACGGGTGCGCGAAGTACTCCACGCCCGGGATGCCCATGCGCACCACCGGGTCGGCGAAGAAGGCGTCCTCGGAGGCGACGATCAGATCGCAGACCCAGGCGAGCATCAGTCCGCCGGCCACGCACGCGCCCTGTACCGAGGCGATGACCGGCTTGGGCAGTTCGCGCCAGCGCCGGCACATGCCCAGGTACACCTCGGACTCGCGGGCGAAGCGGCTCTCGGCCCCCGACTTCTGCGCGTGGTCCCACCACAGACCGGCCCTGCGGTCGAAGGGCAGGTGCGCGTCCCGCTCAGGGGTGCCGATGTCATGGCCGGCCGAGAAGTGCTTCCCCGCTCCGGCGAGAACCACCACCTTCACCTCGTCGTCGTCCGCCGCGCGGTAGAAGGCCCGGTCCAGGGCGTAGGTCATCGCGGAGTTCTGGGCGTTGCGGTACTCGGGCCGGTCCATCGTCACCAGGGCGACGGCGCCACGGCGCTCGTAACGGACGGGCTCCGGGGGCGCGGTGCGGGCGGTGGACATCCGCATCCTCCTTCCCTAACAAGTGTTTGGTAGGTTAACGTACGGGGCGTCAGCCGTCGAGAGCCGCCCATGAGCACCACGGAGGTGCGCCCATGACCTCGGCCCCACCGCCGTACCTCCCCGGCCACCACCTGCTCACCGGCCGCAGCGCCGTGGTCACCGCCGCCGCCGGTGCCGGGATCGGCGGCGCCACCGCCCGGCGGCTGCTGGAGGAGGGTGCTCGGGTCCTGGTCTCGGACGCCCACGCCCGGCGCCTGAAGGAGTCCGGGGCGGAGCTGGCCGCCGAGTTCGGCACGGACCGCGTCACCGCACTGCCCTGCGACGTCACGGACGACGACCAGGTCACCGCGCTGTTCGAATGCGCCGAGGAGCACCACGGACGCTTGGACATCGTGGTCAACAACGCGGGCCTCGGCGGCACCGCCGATGTCGTCGACATGACCGACGAGCAGTGGAACAAGGTCATCGACGTCACGCTCAACGGCACCTTCCGCTGCACCCGCGCCGCACTGCGCCGCATGAAGGCCGCGGGCGCCGGCGGCGTCGTCGTCAACAACGCCTCGGTGATCGGCTGGCGCGCCCAGCAGGGACAGGCGCACTACGCCGCCGCCAAGGCCGGTGTCATGGCCCTCACCCGCTGCGCCGCGGTGGAGGCCGCCGCCTACGGAGTGCGGGTGAACGCCGTCTCCCCGAGCCTGGCCATGCACCCGCACCTCGCCAAGGTCACCACCCCCGAGCTGCTGGAGGAACTGACCGGCCGGGAAGCCTTCGGGCGCTGCGCCGAACCGTGGGAGGTGGCCAACGTGATCGTGTTCCTGGCCAGCGGCTACTCGTCGTACCTGACCGGCGAGGTGCTGTCGGTCAGCAGCCAGCACCCGTGAGGCGAGAATGGTGCCGTGCCGAAAAGCAGCAACAGCGACCACAAGAAGACCACGGTGAACCCTCCCGAGCGGCGCGAGGAACTCCTGGCCATCGCGGCCGAGGTGTTCGCCGCGCAGGGCTACAACGCCACGACCGTCCGGAAGATCGCGGACGCGGCCGGGATGCTGGCGGGCAGCCTCTACTACCACTTCGACTCCAAGGAGTCGATGCTGGACGAGATCCTCTCCGGCTTCCTGGACGAGCTCTGGGCCCGGTACGACGCCGTGCTCGGCGCCGGGCTCGGACCCAGGGAAACACTCGAAGCCCTCGTGACCGAGTCCTTCCGGGAGATCGACCGGCACCTCGCCGCGGTCGCCATCTACCAGAAGGAGTCCAAGCACCTCGGGACCCGGCCGCACTTCGCCTACCTCGTCGAGTCGCAGCAGAAGTTCGAGAAGGCGTGGCTGGGCACGCTGGAGCGCGGAGTGGCCGCCAAGGTCTTCCGCGCCGACCTGGACGTACGGCTCACCTACCGCTTCGTGCGCGACACGGTCTGGGTCGCCGCGTCCTGGTACCGGCCGGGCGGCCGCCACAGCCCCGAGGAGATCGCCCGGCAGTACCTGTCGATGGTGCTGGAGGGCATCGCACTGCACGACTCATAGGCAGACAGTCCCGCACATCGCAGACCCGGAGAAGGAGACGCCATGGCCGAGGCCTACATCGTCGAAGCGGTGCGCACCCCGGTCGGCCGACGGGGCGGCGGCCTGTCCGCCGTCCACCCGGCCGACCTCGGCGCACACGTGCTGACCGCGCTGATGGAGCGCTCCGGCGTCGACCCGGCCGCCGTCGAGGACGTGGTGTTCGGCTGCCTCGACACCGTCGGCCCGCAGGCCGGGGACATAGCGCGCACCTGCTGGCTGGCCGCCGGACTGCCGGAGGAGGTGCCCGGTGTGACCGTCGACCGCCAGTGCGGCTCCTCGCAGCAGGCCCTGCACTTCGCCGCCCAGGGCGTCCTGTCCGGCACCCAGGACCTGGTCGTCGCCGGCGGCGTGCAGAACATGTCGCAGATCCCCATCGCCTTCGCCACCCGCCAGGCCGCCGAACCGCTGGGCCTGACCGAGGGCCCCTTCGCCGGCTCGCAGGGCTGGCGGGCCCGCTACGGCGACCGGCCGGTCAACCAGTTCCTCGGCGCCGAGGAGATCGCCCGCAAGTGGGACATCACCCGGGAGGCCATGGAGGAGTTCGCGCTGCGCTCCCACCAGCGGGCCATCCGGGCCATCGACGAGGGCCGCTTCGACCGGGAGACGGTCGCGTACGGCGACGTGGTCCACGACGAGGGCCCGCGCCGCGACACCGGCAAGGAGAAGATGGCCGGACTGCAGCCGCTGGTGGAGGGCGGCAGGCTGACCGCCGCCCTCTCCTCACAGATCTCCGACGGCGCCTCGGCCCTGCTGATCGCGTCGGAGCGGGCCGTACGGGAGCACGGTCTGACCCCCAGGGCCCGCGTCCACCACCTCTCCGTACGCGGCGAGGACCCCATCCGCATGCTGACCGCCCCGATCCCGGCCACCGCCCACGCCCTCAAGAAGTCCGGGATGACGCTCGGCCAGATCGACCTGGTCGAGATCAACGAGGCCTTCGCCTCGGTGGTGCTGGCCTGGCTGAAGGAGACCGGCGCCGACCCCGGGAAGGTCAACGTCAACGGCGGGGCCATCGCCCTCGGCCACCCGCTCGGAGCCACCGGAACCCGGCTGATGACCACACTCGTGCACGAGCTGGAACGCACCGGCGGCCGCTACGGCCTGCAGACGATGTGCGAGGGCGGCGGCCAGGCCAACGTGACCATCGTCGAACGCCTCTGACGCGGACAGCGGCGCGGCAGCGCAGAGACCGGACAGTGCCGTGCGAGAGGGAAGGCGCAGGTCGCGGGTAGGCTGCGGCGGTGCGCACGGTCGAGCTGTTGTTGGACGAGGCGGCGGAGCGAGCGGTCCGAGAGGCCTGGCGGCGGCTCGCGGACGCGGGGCTGCCCAGTCAGGCGCGCCACCGCTCACCGACCAACAGCCCGCACATCACTCTGGCCGCCTGCCCGGAGTTGACCGCCCCCATCCGCTGGGAGCTCGCCGAGGTGGCCGCTGCCCTGCCGCTGCCGGTGCGGTGCACCGGAGTGGTCCGCTTCGAGCGACCCACCTCGGTGCTGGCCTGGGCGCTGGACCTCGATTCCGCGCTGGCCGGGCTGCACCGCCGGGTGTGGGAGGCGGTGGCCTCGGACAGCCCGCCCGAGAGTCTCAACCCCTTCCACCGGCCTGGGCGCTGGGCTCCGCACATCACCCTCGGCCGGTCACGCCGGGCCGGTGTTTTCGCGGACCGGCGGATTCCTGAGCTGCTGCCGGCGCCGCCGCGGTCCACCCGCGTCACGGTCCTGCGCAGCTACGACACCGAGACCGGCGCCTTGGAGGTGCTGGAGCCCCGCCCCTGAGACCCCTGGCGTCGGAGCGACACTGTCGGCGGATCAGGTAGTTGTGTCCAGGGCACCGGCAGGGCAAAAGGAAGGCCTATATCGGTGTTGCCCGGCGGTCTCGTGGGCGAGTGAGGATTTGCCCGGCGCCTACCGCAGACCACCAGGGACACTCCAAGCGGGCCGTCGCCCGTGCTGTGGTCGAGGTGATGCGCTCCCTCGGACATGCCCGGTTCGCGCTCGCCGGGCACGACCGCGGAGTCCTGTCCCCGAGTTGCGCCGTGGTCACGCACGACGACCAGTCCGCCGTCGATGTCCCGGCCGCCTTCGCCCGCGCCGGGGGTCTCCGTCCCGGGCCCGGAGTCGGCGGTCGGGGACGACGACTCCGGGCCCGGCTGAGCTGCTTCTCTGCGCGGCTGTTCGCGAGCATCAAAGAAGCACCACGCCTAAGTCACCCATCAGGAGCGGTTGATCCGTGCGGCGATACCGTGACCGATCAGCAGATAAATGATGGCTGGAAGTCCGTAATTGAGGACGACACGTAGCCCCTCTGTGTCCATGGTGAAAATATCCTGCGCCCAGCCGGACAACCAGTCCGCGGCCCCGTGCACGAACTCGACGAAGGGGTTCGCCTGGTTGGCGTCGAGCAGGTAGAGCACGATCCACAAGCCCAGCAGACCGGCGGCGACGTCGGCGATCGTGCAGAGGGTGAGGGCCGTTCTGCGTGCGGCGGCCTCATTGCGGGCGGAGTGGTCGGGCGCTGGGGGCTGGTCGTAGCTCTGGTACCCGGAGGCCGGGCCGGTGTTGTTCATGGAGAATCCGCTCTGACGGGTTTGTTTCCTTCCTCTACAGCGCCCGGTATTCGCCGCCGCGTTACACCCGGAACTTGGAAAACCATAATGTCGCGGCCTATTCCGTCACGTACGCAAAAGGTTACTCTGTGCGGTACATTCCGGGCATCGGAAAGCGATGTCGTTTGCCGTCGTCTGGGCGAGGCAAGGCCAAACTCGTACAGCTGGCCGACGGCTCCCACGTCGTCCGGCTGGAGAACCTCGACACCGGCAACGGACCGGACCCGCGCATGTGGCTGACCGACGCACCGGTGAAGGAGGGGAAGTCCCGTTGGCACGTCTTCGACGACGGCAAGTACGTCGGCCTGGGCGAGCTCAAGGGCGACAAGGGAAGTCAGAACTACGCGTCAGATCTGTTCAGGCGTCGTAGGTGTGGAAGCCCCGTCCGCTCTTGCGGCCGAGGTGGCCCGCGGCGACCATGCGGCGCAGGAGGGCGGGCGGTGCGTACAGCGGCTCCTTGAACTCCTCGTACATCGACTCGGCCACCGATTGGGCGGTGTCGAGGCCGATGAGGTCGAGCAGGCGCAACGGCCCCATGGGGTGGGCGCAGCCGAGTTCCATGCCACGGTCGATGTCCGCCGGCTGCGCGGAGCCCGACTCCACCATCCGTACGGCGCTGAGCAGGTACGGCACGAGGAGGGCGTTGACGACGAAGCCGGAGCGGTCGGGCGCCTGGATGGACCGTTTGCCCAACTGCTCGGTGAGCGCGCGGGTGCGCTGCACGGTGTCCGCGCTGGTGACGAGGGCGGGAATGAGCTCGACCAGCTGCTGCACGGGCACGGGATTGAAGAAGTGCATGCCGATGACCTGCGCGGGCCGCTCGGTGACGACGGCGAGGTCGACGATGGGGATCGAGGAGGTGTTGGTGGCCAGGACTGCCCTGGGGTCCTCGACCGCCTTGTCCAGGGTGCGCAGGACATCGGCTTTGATGTCGCGGTTCTCGGCGACGGCCTCGACGACGAACTGGCGGTCGGCCATGTCGCTGAGATCGTGGGTGAAGGAGACCCTGGCGAGGGCATGGTCCCGCTGCTCCTCGCCGAGCTTGCCGCGCCGTACGCCTCGGTCGAGGGAGGCGGTGAGCCGGCGGCGGCCTGCCTCCAGCGCGTCGGGTGTGGCCTCGGCGACGCGGACGTCGATACCGCTGCGGGCCGCGACTTCGGCGATGCCGGAGCCCATGAGGCCACAGCCGACAACGCCGAGACGGGTGACGGGATCCATCTGAAGTCCTATCTGGTGAGTCGCTGTGGGGTTTCCGGGGCCGGGTCAGACGTTGCGGCGGTACTGGCCGCCCACCTCGAAGAAGGCCTCGGTGATCTGCTGAAGCGAGCAGACCCGGGTGGCGTCCATGAGGACGGCGAACACGTTGCGGCCGCTCGTCGCCGCATCCTTGAGAGCCGCCAGGGCGTCTTCGGCCTGGTCGCGGTGGCGGGTGTGGAAGTCCCGCAGGCGATCCAGCTGGGACTGCTTCTCATCCTCGGTGGCCCGGGCGAGTTCCAGCTCCTGGGGCCGGCTGTCGCCGCCGGGACGGAGGAAGGTGTTGACGCCGATGATGGGCAGGGTGCCGTCGTGTTTGCGCTGCTCGTACAGCATCGACTCGTCCTGGATGCGGCCTCGCTGGTAGCCGGTCTCCATCGCGCCCAGCACCCCACCGCGCTCACTGATCCGCTCGAACTCCTGGAGTACGGCCTCCTCCACCAGGTCGGTGAGTTCGTCGATGATGAACGATCCCTGGAGGGGGTTCTCGTTCATGGCCAGACCCCACTCGCGGTTGATGACGAGCTGGATCGCCAGCGCCCTCCGCACCGACTCCTCGGACGGGGTGGTGACGGCCTCGTCGTAGGCGTTGGTGTGCAGCGAATTGGCGTTGTCGTAGATGGCGGTGAGGGCCTGGAGGGTGGTGCGGATGTCGTTGAAGTCCATCTCCTGGGCGTGCAGGGAGCGTCCTGAGGTCTGGACGTGGTACTTCAGCTTCTGGCTGCGTTCGTTGGCCCCGTACTTCTCCTTCATCGCGACGGCCCAGACACGGCGGGCGACCCGGCCCAGGACGGAGTACTCGGGGTCCATGCCGTTGGAGAAGAAGAACGACAGGTTCGGGGCGAAGTCGTCGATGTGCATGCCCCGGGCGAGGTAGGCCTCGACGTAGGTGAAGCCGTTGGCGAGAGTGAAGGCGAGCTGGCTGATGGGGTTCGCGCCGGCTTCGGCGATGTGGTAGCCGGAGATGGACACGGAGTAGAAGTTGCGGACCTTGTGGGCGATGAACCATTCCTGGATGTCGGCCATCATCCGCAGCGAGAACTCGGTGGAGAACAGGCAGGTGTTCTGTCCCTGGTCCTCCTTGAGGATGTCGGCCTGCACGGTGCCGCGCACGCTAGCGAGCGCGTTGGTCCGCAGCTCGGCCGCCTCGTCGGGCGACGGGTCACGGCCCTCGGTGGCTCGGAACCCTTCGATCTGCTGGTCGATGGCGGTGTTGAGGAAGAACGCCAGGATGGCCGGAGCGGGCCCGTTGATGGTCATGGAGACCGAGGTCGTGGGCGCGATCAGGTCGAAGCCGTCGTAGAGGGCCTTCATGTCCGCCAGCGTGGCCACCGACACCCCGGACGTGCCGACCTTGCCGTAGATGTCGGGGCGTTCGTCCGGGTCCCGGCCGTAGAGCGTGACCGAGTCGAAGGCGGTGGACAGGCGGGTGGCCGGCTGGCCCTCGGAGAGAAGTTTGAAGCGCCGGTTCGTGCGGAACGGGTCGCCCTCGCCGGCGAACATGCGTGCCGGGTCCTCACCGTCGCGCTTGAAGGGGAACACCCCGGCTGTGAAGGGGAAGTGGCCGGGCAGGTTCTCCCCACGCCAGAACCGCACCAGCTCCCCGTGGTCGGTGAAGCGGGGCAGGGCGACGCGCGGGACCTTGTTGCCGGACAGGGACTCCCGGGTCAGCTTGGTGCGGATCTCCTTGTCCCGGACCTTCACCACCTGCTCGTCTGCGGAGTAGGCGGCGACGACGGCGGGCCATTTGCCGATCTGCTCCGTGACCTGGTGCGGGAGGTGCTTCCGGGCGTCATCGAGGAGCGACTGCACGTTCGCCGCGTCGGAGCCGGCCTCCACGAGCTCGTCCCTGACCGCCGCCAGTTGCTGCACCCGCCTGGCCGCTTCCGCCAGGCGCGCGGTTTCGGCGTGGTACGTGCGGACCGTGTCGGTGATCTCGGCGAGGTAGCGCACCCGGCCTACGGGGACCACCTGCCGGATGCCGGAGGAGTGGCGTACCCCGGCGGGCGCCAGCGCGCCCTCGGACAGCGGCAGCCCCTTCTCGGCCAGGCCCGTCCTGAGGTGCTGGTAGAGCGCGGTGACACCGTCGTCGTTGAACGTCGCCGCCGACGTGCCGTACACCGGCATGTCCTCGGGCCGCATGCCGAACGCCTCGCGGTTGCGGACCAGTTGGCGGCCCACGTCCCGCAGCGCGTCCTGCGCGCCGCGCCGCTCGAACTTGTTGATCGCCACCACGTCGGCGAAGTCGAGCATGTCGATCTTCTCCAGCTGCGAGGCGGCACCGAACTCCGGCGTCATCACGTACAGCGAGCTGTCGACGAACGGCACGATCGCCGCGTCGCCCTGGCCGATGCCCGGCGTCTCCACGATCACCAGGTCGAACCCGGCGGCCTTGACGACGTCGATCACGTCGGACAGGTGCTCGGGCAGCTCCCGACTGCCACGGGTGGCCAGGCTGCGGAAGAAGACCCGGTTCCCGTCGAGGGAGTTCATGCGGATCCGGTCACCGAGCAGTGCCCCGCCGCCGCGGCGGCGGGTCGGGTCGACCGCGATCACGGCGATCCGCAGTTTGTCCTGCTGGTCGACGCGGAAGCGGCGCACCAGTTCGTCGGTGAGCGAGGACTTCCCCGAGCCGCCCGTGCCGGTGATGCCGAGCACCGGCATGACCCGGGCCGCGGCGGCGGCCCGCAGCTGCTCCATGTGATCCGGGGGCAGTTTGCCCAGTTCAGCGCCGGTGATGGCGCGGGCGATCGCGAACCGGTCCCCGGCCAGCACGGCGGCCGTGTCGGCCGGTTGGCCGTCCCAGAGGTCGAAGTCGCAATCCCTCACCACCGAGTTGACCATGCCGGCCAGGCCCATCCGCTGCCCGTCCTCGGGGGAGAAGATGGTCACACCGCTGTCGCGCAGCCGGGTGATCTCCTCGGGCACGATGACGCCGCCTCCGCCGCCCACCACACGGATGTGGCCGGCTCCCCGCGCCCGCAGTGACTCGACCAGGTACTCGAAGTACTCCACGTGCCCGCCCTGGTAGGACGAGACGGCGACACCGTGGGCGTCCTCCTCCAGAGCGGCGTCCACGACCTCGCGCACGGACCGGTTGTGTCCGAGGTGGATCACCTCGGCGCCCTGGGACTGGAAGATCCGCCGCATGATGTTGATCGACGCGTCATGCCCGTCGAACAGAGCCGAAGCGGTGACCAGGCGGACAGGATGCACGGGTCGGTGCAGATCGCTCATGGGGGCCTTCCCGGACAGGGCGGGGGTACTGCTGACGGAAGAGATACTAGGACGTCCTAGTAAATTGCTGGGAGTGATCGCCGTCACAGATCGAGGACGAGGCGAGGCCCGCACGAGCGGGAGACGCAGATGAGCATGGTGTCGCCTGCGGCCCGCTCGTCCTCGGTCAGCAGCGAGTCCCGGTGGTCGGGCCTGCCGTCGAGTACGTCGGTCTCGCAGGTGCCGCACGTGCCCTCCCGGCAGGAGAAGTCGACCGCGACACCGGCCTCCTCCAGGGTTTCGAGTACCGAACGGTCCGGCGGCACGGTGAGGGTGAGCCCGGATCGGGCGAGCTCCAGCTCGAAGGCCTCGACCGGGCCGGTCTCAGCAGTCCGTACCGGGGCGAACCGTTCGACGCCCAGCGTGCCGGGGGGCCAGCCCGCGCACTGCTCCTGCACCGCCTGCAACAGGGGTTCGGGACCGCAGGCGTGCACCAGCGTGCCCTCCTCGGGTACGCCGAGGTGGGCCGCGAGGTCCAGCAGGCCGTACTCGTCCTGCGGACGGACGAGTACCCGGTCCCCGTGCGGGGCGAGGCGGTCCAGGAACGCCATGGAGGTACGGGTGCGGCCGCCGTACAGCAGACGCCAGTCGGCCCCCGCGGCCTCGGCGGCCTCGACCATGGGAAGGATGGGTGTGATGCCGACGCCGCCGGCGATGAAGAGATGGCGTGCGGCGGGCCGCAGCGGGAAGTTGTTCCGCGGTCCGCGGACCCGCACGGCGGCGCCTTCGCGCAGGTGGTCGTGGACGTACGCGGAGCCGCCGCGGCCCCGCGGCTCGCGCAGCACGGCGATCTGCCAGGTTTCACGCTCGGCCGGGTCTCCGCACAGGGAGTACTGGCGGATCAGGCCGCCGTCTTCGCCGTCGTCGCTGCCCAGGAGTACGTCGATGTGGGCGCCCGGTGTCCAGGCGGGGAGCATCCCGCCGTCGGGGCGCCGCAGGGTGAGGGAGACGACGCCGTCGGCGGCGAGGGTGCGGGTCGCCAGGGCAAGGGTCGCGTCGGCCGGGGTCAGTCGGTCGTTCATGGTGGTTCGGCTCCGGGGTTCAGGCCTGCGTCGGCACATGCAGCAACAGCGCGTCGCCCTGACCGCCGCCCCCGCACAGGGCCGCCGCTCCGCTGCCGCCTCCGCGCCGCCGCAGCTCCGCCGCGAGAGTCAGCACCAGCCGGGCTCCGGTCATCCCGACCGGGTGCCCGAGCGCGATCGCTCCGCCGTTGACATTCACCTTGTCTAGAGGGATGTCCAGCTCCCGTACGGAAGCCAGGGCCACTCCGGCGAACGCCTCGTTGATCTCGAACAGGTCCAGGTCGGCGGTCTTCAGCCGGCCGTCCCGGGACAGGGCGTCGCGGACCGCGCCGGCCGGCTGGACGAGCAACGAGGGGTCGGGGCCCGCGACCGTGCCGTAGGCGCCGATCTCGGCGAGCGGTGTCAGGCCCTCGCGCCGGGCGCGCTCCGCACTCATCACGACGACGGCCGCGGCGCCGTCGGAGAGCTGTGAGGAGTTGCCCGCGGTGATGGTGCCCGCGCCGGAGAAGGCCGGCTTCAGAAGCCCCAGGCTCTCGGCGGTGCTTCCCGGCCGTACGCCCTCGTCGGTGTCCACCACCGTCTCGCCCCGGCGTCCCGCGACGGTGACGGGGGTGATCTCCTCGGACAGCGCACCCGACTCCTGGGCACGGGCGGCCCTTTGATGGGACAGCGCGCTGTACTCGTCCTGTTCCTCCCGGCTCAGGGTGAACGGCCGCTGGTAGCGCTCGGTGGCCGCGCCCATGGAGACGCCGTCGAAGGCGCAGATGAGGGCGTCGCGGTCGAGCGCGTCCTCGGCCGCGGCCGAGCCGTACTTCCAGCCGGAGCGAGCCCCGCGCAACAGGTGCGGGGCGCCCGACATGGACTCCATGCCACCGGCGACGACCACCTCGTGGCGGCCGGAGGTGATCATGAGGTCGGCCAGGGCGATGGCGTGCAGGCCGGACAGGCAGAGCTTGTTGACGGTGCTCGCGGGGACGGAGAACGGAATGCCGGCGGCGATCGCGGCCTGCCGTGCCGAGTTGGGGCCGGCCCCGGCCTGCACGACATGACCCATGACGACGGCTTCCACGGCCGCCGGGTCCAGACGGACGGCGGCCAGTGCCGCGCCGATGGAGTGGGCGCCGAGGTCGACCGCGGACACGGTGCTCAGCGCACCCGTCAGCCTGCCGATGGGCGTCCTGGTGCCGGCGACGATGACGGATCCGGGCATGGCCGGGACCTCCTGGGGTCTGGGACGGGTCAGGCGACCGCGTCGACGGCACGTTCGGCGACCATGTGGGCCGTCTCGTTCACCGTGTGCGGAACGATCCGGCCGCCGGGCATGCGCCGCACCCGGCTGACGGACGTGTAGTCGGGGTGGAACCAGAACATCGCGGGCAGGCCGAGCACCGTCGCCAGATAGGTGTTGGTGATGCCGCCGTGGCACACGACCGCGACCCGCCCGCCGGGATGGGCGTCGAGGATGGTGCCCATGGCCCGCACGGCACGGGCGCGAAAGGCGTCCCGGTCCAGGTCGGGCACGAAGTCCTCGTAGCGTCCCTCGGCGAGTGCCGCCGCCCGGGGATCGTCCGTGCCGATCTGCTCCGGTGGCGTGTAGGGCTGGGACACGTCGGTGTCCCACTCGCGCAGGTCGTCGAGGACGGTGGCGGTCATGCCGGTGCGCCGTTCGAGAGGGGCCACGGTCTCGCGCGCCCGCCGGAACGGGCTCACGTACAGGGCGTCGACGTCCTCGTGCACGAGCCAGGCGGCGAGGCGCTCGGCCTGAGCGGTGCCCTCCGGTGACAGCCCCGGGTCGAACACACCCGCCAGGGGGAGGCCGTGCCGGATGAGGAGAAGTTCGGTCATGGATGGTCCTTGGTGGGTGAGCCCGGCTCAGCCGGCGATGGTCCGTTCGGAGCGCCAGTACGGGCGGCGCATCGCGCGCTTGTCGAGCTTGCCCATGGCGTTGCGCGGGAGTTCGGGGACGTACTCGTACGACTTGGGGCACTTGTGGCCGGCGAGGCGCTCGCGGCAGAACCGGTCCAGCTCATCGGCCGGCGGCTCGCGCTCCGCCACCACGACCAGCGCCCGCAGTGACTCGCCGAAGTCCGGGTCGGGCACGCCGATGACCGCTACCTCGGCGACCGCCGGGTGCAGCCGCAGAACCGCCTCGCTCTCGGCCGGATACAGGTTCACGCCCCCCGAGACCACCACGTCCGCGGCCCGGTCGGTGATGAAGATATAGCCGTCCGCGTCGACGTAGCCGATGTCGCCGAGCGTGAAGACGCCGGGGGAGAGATAGGCGGACCTGGTCTTGTCCGGGTCCGCGTGGTAGCGGACGCCCTGCTCCTCCGGCGCCCGGAAGGCCAGCAGCCCCTGTTCGCCGGGCGGCAGTCGCCGGCCGTCGTCATCGGTGACCAGGACCTCGAAGGGGGCCCGGGCCCGCCCGACCGAGCCGGGGTGCGCCAGCCACTCGGCGCTGCTGATGCGGGCCACGGTCCCCGCTTCGCTGGCGCCGTACGACTCGGTCAGCACCGGACCGAACCACTCGATCATGGCGCGCTTCACGTCCGGCGGACAGGCGGAACCGGTGTGGGAGACCTGGCGCAGGCTGGAGACGTCGTACCGGGCGCGGATCTCTTCCGGGAGGGCGAGCAGCCGCTGGAAGTGGGTGGGCACCATCACCGTCGAGGAGACCCGCCACCTCTGCACCCGGCTGAGGAACGTCTCCGCGTCGTATCTGCCGAGCACCACCACCGGCTGACCGGCCGCCAGGTGCCGCAGCGAGGTCAGCGGCGCGTTGTGCTGGAGCGGGCCGCACACCAGGTGCGGTCCCGGCGGGAATCCGGGCCGGGCGGACATCGCGGCGAGGTAGGCGGCGCTGTCGGCGACCGGGCCGCTCACCCAGCGCACCTCGGTGCCCCGCGCCCGTCCCGTGGTCCCCGAGGTGTAGACGAGGGGCGGCCGGGCGGGCCGGTCCGTCGGGACGGTGCGCCCGGCAGGTGCGGCCGCCAGCCACAGGTCCCAGTCGAAGGCGTGGCCCATCGCCGGGGTTCCGTGCGTCACCAGCGGCAGGCCCAGTTCCCGGGCCGCGTCCAGGGCGGCCCCTGCCCCGGCGGGACCGGCGATGATCGCGGTCACGCGCGCGTCGATGACCTGGTCGACGACTTCCCCCGACGTGAGGTTCCGGGACGTGGCCACGGTCCCGACCCCGGCCCGCAGGCCGGCCAGATGGGCCACCAGCGTCGGGATGGCGTTGTCACCGAGGACGGCGACCCGGTCGTCGGGCCCGGGCGCGAGCTCCAGCAGCCGTGCCGCCGCCCGCGCCACCTGGTCGGCGAGAGCGGACCAGGACAGCACGCCCAGGTCGTCCGCCAGTGCGGGCTCGTCGGGTGTCTCCTGGGCGCGACGGTCGAGTGGCAGCAGCGACATGGCTCCTCCGGCGGCTCCTGGGGCCTCTCCCGATGCGAGGGGAGAGGAGATGCTGGGACTGTAGCGTTTATCAAGAAAGTACGGAACACTCTGATCCCGAGCGGACTCATTCCCGCATGTTTCAGTGGCCGGGCAGGTGCGCATCGCATCCCCGTTACTGAATCTCCCGTCTGGTAAGTGCACGAGGAGGAGCCATGTCCCAGCCCGACCCGGACGCATGGCGCACGCAGGTACGGCAATGGCTGGCCACCGTGCTCGAACCGGCGCGGGGGCCGGAGTCCGCCGGAGAGGCCGCCGACCTCGCCGTGTTCCACAACCTCGCCGAGGACGAGGAACGCCTGCTGCTGGAACGCTGCCGCGCCTACCAGCGGGCCCGCTTCGACGCCGGGTACCAGGCGCTGACCCTCCCCGCGGACAAGGGCGGCGCGGGCCTGACCGCCGCCCACGTGGCCGTCTTCGCCGAGGAGGAGTCCGCCTTCGAGGTGCCGCCCGCCACCGAGCTGATCAGCGTCACCGTGCGCCTGGTCGCCATGGCCGTCTCCCTGTTCGGAACGGCTGAACAACTCCACGACCACGCCCGCGCGTTCCTGCGCACCGACCTGCTGGCCTGTCAGCTCTTCAGCGAGCCCGGTGCCGGGTCCGACCTCGCCGCCCTGCGCACCCGCGCCCGGCAGGCCGACAGGGGCGAGTGGGTGATCGACGGTCAGAAGGTGTGGACCTCGGGCGCCCAGTTCGCCGACTACGGTCTGCTGCTCGCCCGCACCGACCCGGACGTCGTCAAACAGGCCGGCATCACCGCCTTCCTGGTCCCGATGGACGCCCCGGGCGTGGAGGTGCGCCCCATCCGGCAGATGAGCGGCGGCGCCTCCTTCAACGAGGTGTTCCTGAGCGGCGTACGCGTCCCGGACCGGCTCCGGATCGGGCGACCGGGCCAGGGCTGGGAGGTCGCCACCACCACCCTCGCCTTCGAACGCACCGCCTCGGGCAGCGGCAACCGTCGCAAGGGCGGCACCTTCCCGGACGTCGTCGCGCTCGCCCGCTCCCTCGGCCGCACCTCGGACCCGCTGGTCCGCCAGCGTCTCGCCGACCTGTACGTACGTGCCGCCCTGCGCGCGGCCACCGTGGACCGCGTCGCCAGGACGAGCGCCGCCGGCGGCCGGCCCGGTCCCGAGGCGTCATTGACCAAGCTCATGGCCTCCGACCTGCTCACCCGCACGGGACAGGTCGCCGCCGAGCTCATGGGGGCGCGCATCAGCGCCGACACCGGGGAACCGGGCACCTTCGCCTGGACCCAGCACCTGCTCGGCGCCCCGGGCTACCGGCTGGCCGGAGGCACCGACCAGATCCAGCGCAACCTGATCGGCGAACGGGTGCTGAAGCTGCCGCCGGAGCCCCGGACGGACCGGGCGCCGTTCTCGCAGCTCCCCGGCAACTGAGCACCGTGACGGTTTCGGCAATCACAAAGGAGTGACATCCATGGAACTGGGACTGACAGGCGCGAAGGCGCTGGTGACCGGCGCGAGCCGGGGCATCGGCCGGGCGATCGCCGCGACACTCGCGGCCGAGGGCTGCGCACTGGCCCTGTGCGCCCGGGGCGAGGAAGGACTCGCCAAGGCCGCCGCCGAACTGCGCGGCGAGGGGGCCACGGTGTTCGCGGAACCGGTCGACGTCACCGACCCGACGGCACTCGCGGGCTTCGTTCAGCGGGCGGCCGGGGAACTCGGCGGCCTGGACCTGCTGGTGTCCAATGTGTCGGCGGGCAACGTGAAGGGCCCCGAGTCGTGGGAAGCCAGCCTGCGCGGAGACCTCATCCCGTTCGCGGGGCTCGTCGAGGCGGCTCTGCCGCACCTGGAGGCCTCCGACCGGGCAGCCGTCGTGGTCATCGGCACCACCAACGCCTCCGACACCGCGCGCCCGGCCGGAGCGAACTCCTACTCCGCGCTCAAGGCGGCCGTCGTCCAGCACGCCTCGGCCCTCGCGCACTCCCTCGCGCCGAAGGGCATCCGCGTCAACACCGTCTCACCCGGACCGGTCGACTTCCCCGGCGGCGCCTGGGAGACCATCCGCACCAGCCGCCCGGAGGTGTACGAGGAGGTCCTCGCCAAGCTGCCGATCGGCCGCTACGGCACCGCCGAGGACGTGGCCGCGGCGGTGGCCTTCCTGCTCGGGCGGACCGGCTCCTTCTGCGTCGGGGTCAACCTCGTGGTGGACGGCGGGCTGCTCACCCGCGTCCAGTACTGAGCCGTGGCGGGCCCGGCCGGCCGCCTGGACGCCGTACTGGTCTGCGGCGGCCGCTGGCACGACTTCGACCAAGCGCGGCTGCGGCTGCTGGAACTGCTCGGTGAGCATCCGCGGGTACGCACCACGGTGTACCAGGACTACGACTGCCTGGCCGCACTCGACCAGGCCGACCTGCTGGTCACCTACACCTGTGACGTGCGGCCCAGCCCGGCGCAACAGGCCGCGCTGGCACGGTTCGTCGAGCGGGGCGGGCGCTGGCTCGCCCTGCACGGCACCAACTCCGTGATCGAGCCGTCGACGAGTGGCGGGCCGCGGGTGTTCACGACTCCACGGCTCCTCGGGGAACTGGCGGAGGTGCTCGGCAGCCAGTTCCTGGCCCACCCGCCGATCGAGCCGTACGAGGTGCTGGTGACCCGGCCCGACCATCCGCTGGTCGCCGGGATCGGGCCGTTCACGGTCACCGACGAGCTGTACGTGTGCGAGCTGCACGGCGAGCCGGAGGTGCTGCTGCACGCCGAGTACACCGGGCCGTGCCGCGGTTTCGCCGAGGGCGACACAGCGGCCCTCGACGACGCGCCCCGACCAGTGCTGTACCTCAAGCGGCACGGCCTCGGCGAGGTCTGCTACTTCACCCTCGGCCACTGCCGGGGCCGCTACGACCTGCAGGACCTCGGCGTGGACGACACCGGGCGCGTGGACATGGGGCCCTGGCAGACACCGGAGTTCCTGACGGTGCTCCGGCGCTGTGTGGAGCGAGTGGCCGACGTGCGCAGCCCGGCGCAGGAGCGGGCCGGCACCTGAGCGGGGCTCGGGCGCCGGCCCCTCCCAGGGGTCGCAGCTCAGGCGTGCGGCAGCACCACCGCACGGCCGTTGATCTCCCCGGCGTGCAGGCGCTCGTACGCCTCGGGCGCCTGTTCCAGCGTGAAGATCTCGACGTGACAGGACACGTGACCCTGCCGCGCCAGTTCGAGGACCTCCATGAGCTCCGTCCGGCTGCCCCAGTAGGGGAAGCAGGCCGACACCTCGAACGGCAGACCGCCCCCGAAGCCGACGGCCAGCGTGCCCCCGCCGAGGCCGACGACGGTGACATCACCCGCCACCGCCACCGAAGCGGCGGCGACGGCCAGGGTCGTCCCGGCTCCGACGAAGTCCAGGACGACCTCCGCGCCCGTACCGCCGGTGAGTTCCCGGATCCGTGCCGCCGCCTCGCCGTCGGAGAGCAGCGTCTCGTGCGCGCCCATCTCGGCTGCCAGTCCCAGCTTCTCCTTGCTCACGTCCAGGGCGACGACCCGGGCCGGGGACAGCGCGCGCAGCAGCTGCACGGCGAGGTGGCCGAGACCGCCGACGCCGATCACCACCGCCGTGCTGCCGGGCAGCAGCTTCGGAAGCGATCTGCGGATCGCGTGATACGGGGTCAGCCCAGCGTCCGTGAGGGGTGCAGCCTGAAGGGGGTCGAGTCCGTGCAGCGGCACCAGATGCCGGGGCGAGTCCACCAGCACGTACTCCGCCAGGGCACCGGGTGAGCCCAGCCCCGGCGGCAGGATGCCGAGCCCGGCGGCGTGCGGACAGCAGTTCTCCTTGCCCTCGGCGCACGAGTGACAGCCCCCGCAGCCCCACGGGCCGTACACCGCCACCGCCTCGCCCTCCGAGACGCCGGTGACACCGGCCCCCAGCGCCGCGACTGTGCCGACGCCCTCGTGACCGAGTGTCATCGGCAACGCGTACGGGAACTGGTCCTCGGGCCAGCCCATCACGGCCAGATCGGAGTGGCAGAGCCCCGCCGCCGTCACCTTCACCAGCACCTGGCCCGGGCCGGGTTCGGGTTTCGGGATCTCCACGACCTCGGGGGCGCGCCCCACCCGCCGGTACTGAAGTGCCTTCATCATCAGATCTCCTTGCTGGTGGCCGGGTCCCGCAGGGTTCTCGCCCGGCGGCGCAGCACGGCGGGCAGGGCGATCCGGCCCCCCGTGAGGACCAGCGCCACGATGAGGACCGAGCCGGTGAACAGGCTCGCGGCCCACTGCGCGCTGGTGGCGAGCCCGAGCCCGGTGATGCCGGTGCCGAGCAGGAGGACCGCGAGGACCGTCCCCCAGGCGTTGAAACGGCCCGCGCGCAGCTGGGTCGCTCCGACGAACGCTGCGGCGTAGGCAGACAGCAGGTACGGGGTGCCCGCGGTCGGCGATCCGGAGCCGACCGAGGCCGTGAAGACGACACCGGCGAAACCGGACAGCAGCGCGGAGGCCACCAGGGTCAGAAAGCGCAGCCGGTCGGTACGCACCCCCTGCAGCCGGGCCGCGTCGGCGTTGAATCCGGTCGCGTACAACCGGCGTCCGGTGGCGGTGTGTTCCAGCAGGAACCAGATGGCGATCGCGGCGAGCAGCAGATACAGCACCGGCAGGGTGATGCCGCCGGCGTCCAGCTGGGCGATGCTCGCGAACGGCTCGGCGAGCAGCTGCACACCGGTGATCGAGCTGTCATTGGTGACCATGGTGATCAGCGACTGGATCAGCGCGCCGGTGGCCAGGGTGGCGATGAACGAGTCGACGCGCAGGACCACCACCACGATGCCGTTGACGACCCCGACCAGCAGCGCGGCGGTCATCGCCAGAACGATGGCCGTGCCCGGTCCGAGCCCGGCGGAGACCATGAAGTGGGCGGTCAGCACACTGGTCAGCGACATGGTGAAGGCGATGGAGAGGTCGAAGACGCGGGCGGCCAGCGGTGGTACGACGCTGAGTGCGACCAGGCCTGCCACGGCGTTGCCGTTCAGTACCTGCTTGACCGTCGTCGTCGTGGGGAACGTGTCCGGCGCCCAGACGGTGAAGAGGACGGCGATGACCAGCCACACGTACACGGCGCCGATGTTCCGGAACGACAGGGCGGCCGCCGCCCGGCGGCCCGGTCTCCCCGGTACGGACACCGCGGATCTCTCCGGTGCGGACGGCGGGAGCCCCGCCGCCCGGGTCGGGGTGGACGTCATGTCACTCGGTTCCTTCCAGGGCTCATGTCACTCGGTTCCTTCCATGGCGTGCACGAGCGCCGGCTCGGTGATGTCCCGGCCGCTGATCTCCCGTGCGACACGGCCGTCCCGCACCACCAGGACGCGGGTGCACAGCGCGAGCAGGTCCTGGGTGTCGGAGGAGGACACGATGACTCCCATGCCCTCGTCGGCCTGACGCTCTATCAGGTCGTACAGCTGAAGGCGGGTGGCGATGTCCACGCCCGCCGTGGGTTCGCACAGCGCCAGCACCGGCGGGCGCTGTGCCAGACAGCGGGCCATGACGACCTTCTGCTGGTTGCCGCCGCTCAAGGTGGTGATCCTCGCTCCGGGCCCCGCCGTACGCACCCCGACCCGCCGGATCCAGTCCTCCGCCAGGGCGGACTCGCGGCGTCGGCGCAGCCGCCCGGAGCGGGAGCGCAGCCGGTCCAGGAGCGGCAGGGTGAGGTTCTCGCCGACCGAGAAGTCGCCGATCACTCCCTCGCCCGGCCGGTCCGCCGGGACCAGGGGGAGGCCGAGGTCGCCGGCGTCACGCGCCTGGGTCCACCGTTGGGAGCGTTCCGGCAGCCGCAGCCTGCCGCTCACCCGCCCGGCATGGGCCCCGCACACCGCGTACGGCACGATCTCGTGGCCGGAGCCGACGAGACCCGTGATGCCCAGGCGCTCTCCTCTGGCCAGGTCGAAGCCGACTCCCCGCAGGGGCCCGGCCGACAGCCCACGGACCTCCAGCAGGGGGCCGGTGAGGGCGGACGGGGGCGCCGGGCGGTGGCCGGTCTCCATCTCCTCGCCCGCCATCAGCTCCGCCAGCGTGCGCGGAGTGAGCTCGGCGACCGGGCGGGTGGCGATCCGGCGTCCGCCGCGGATCACGGTGACCCGGTCGGCGAGCACGAAGATCTCGTCCATCCGGTGCGAGACGTACAGCACGCCGGCGCCGGCGTCGCGGACCTCCCGCACGATGTCGAAGAGGCGGGCCACCTCGCCGGGCGGGAGTACGGCGGTGGGCTCGTCGAGCACCAGGACCCCGCGGCGGCCCTCCCAGCCCTGTAGCGCGGCGGCGATGGCCACCACCGTGCGCTGGACGGGGGTCGCCGTCGCCAGGGGGCGGCGTACGTCGATGCCGAGGCCAAACCGTTCGACGAGGGCACTCGTGCGCCTCTCCATCTCCGGCCAGCGGATGTTGCCGAAGGCCGTGCGGACGAAGCCCTGACGGAGCGCGAGGTTGTCGATGGCGCTCAACTCGCCCACCAGCCCCAGCTCCTGGTGGACGAAGCGGAGCCGGTCGTGCCGGGAGGCCGTGACCTGGCCGAGGTCGAAGGGCTCGCCGTCGAGTTCGGCCACGGCGCCGGGCTCCGCGTGGTGGTAGCCGGCGAGGATCTTGATGAGGGTGGACTTGCCGGAGCCGTTGGGCCCGATCAGGGCGTGGATCTCGCCGGGCGAGACCTCCAGATCGACATCCTTGAGTGCCTGGGTGCCGCCGAATCTCTTCGACAGGGCGGCCACCCGCAGCACCGGCCCGGTCAATTCAGCCCCCACAGCGCCTTGAACTGCTTCCGGTAGTCCTCGACGATCGGGAAGTCGCCGTCTGCCGAGGGCAGGTTGTCCTTGGTGACGAGCATGTTGGGCAGCGCAGCCTTCTGACCCACGGCCATGGACTGGCCCGTGAAGTGCCGGGCCAGCGCGTCGGCCTGGAGCCAGGCCGTCTCGTGGGAGTTCAGCGCCATCGCGCCGTCGGTGAGACCGCTCTGGATGTACTGGTAGTTCTGCGCGTCACCGACGTTGACGACGATGTGCTTGCCGGTGATCCCGGCGGTCTTCAGCGCGGCCGGCACACCCACGTTGAGCAGGCCCAGGGAGAAGACGACATGGGTCACCTTCGGGTGCGACCGGAGGTACGACACCACGCGGTCCGGCATGTCCTTGCCCACCGCGGTGATCGGCACGTCGACGTTGTCCAGCGCGCAACCGGTGCACCATTCCTCGTACTTGGACGCGAAGGAGTCCCTGACGGGCTTGAGGATCGTGTAGGCCGGCAGATCGAAGTAGACGGTGTTCGCCTTGGCGCCGCTGTTCGACACCACCCACGAGGCGAGCATCTCGCCCTGGATGCCGACGTCCTTCGGTCCGTTCTTCAGCAGGGAGATGCCGTCGCCCGTCACGTCGTCGGCGTTCGACTGGACGACGGGGATGCCGGCCGCCTTCAGCTGTGCCAGCTGCTTCGCGTAGACGGCACGGGGGAAACCGGAGGCGACGACGGCGTCCGGCTTGTCCCGTACGGCCTGCTCGTAGGCGGCCTGGACGGACTCCGGGGTGCCCTGGGTGGCGATCTGCTTCACCTGCCAGCCGAGTTCCTTCGCGGCCTCGGTGAAGAAGTCGGCGAGGTCCTTGCAGGACTGGACGCCGCAGAGGATGAAGTCGATCTTCTTGCCCTTGGGGATCGCCTTGCCGACGGGCTCGGTCACGGAGATCGTGGCCGGGCGCTCGGAGTACTTCGCCAGGGCCGCGCGGGCCGCCGCCAGGCCGGGGGAGCCGGGCGCCCCCGCCTGCGTCGAGTCGGCGGCCGGAGTGGCGCCGGTGCCGCACGCCGCCAGGGCGAGCAGGGCGGTGACGGGGAGGATCGAGGTCAGGGCGCGGTGGACCGCGCGACGGGGTCTGGAACTCATCGTTGAGTGCTCCCGTGGTGTGACGCCTGCGCTGCCGCGACTCGCGTCGCTTCCGCGTCCGCGGCGGTCGGCTCCGTTCAGGCGGATCGATTCTGGGGTGCCCCGGGGCGAGAACGCCGCGGCGCTGGGGCCGGGGCGGGCACATGCCGTCCCGGAACGGAGAAACTTATGAGGCACTACAGCCTCAAGTGGGTCGGAGTGTGACATGCCCCAGCGGCCTTGGGGAGAGGTCCGCCGCAAGAAATTCCAGGTATGCCGTCAATTTCCTGGCGATCTCGGTCGCTGTGGAGGTCGTTCATCGGCGTGACTGTTGCTCCCGGCCGCAACCGGTAACTACACTCACTCTAAAGTTTCTGCCGGAGGAGAGATGATGGACGAATCGTCGGAGCCGGCCACGGCGCGGTGCCCCGGGCCCAGCGTCCAGGACTACCTCGACCAGGACAGCCGCCCCGTCCCACCCGCCCTGAGGTACGAGCGCAACGACTACCTCGGCAGCGAGGACATCGACACCGCCCGCTTCACCTCCCGGGAGTGGGCCGAACGCGAGATGCGGCAGGTCTGGCGGCGCGTCTGGCAGTTCGCCTGCCTGGAGAGCGAGATCCCCGAGACCGGCGACCACGAGGTCTACGAGGTCGGCGACGACTCCCTCATCGTCGTCCGCACGGCTCCCGACGAGATCCGCGCCTTCGTC
Organism: Streptomyces paradoxus; assembly: GCF_014202475.1. Lineage (GTDB taxonomy): Bacteria > Actinomycetota > Actinomycetes > Streptomycetales > Streptomycetaceae > Streptomyces > Streptomyces paradoxus. The sequence continues at coordinate 127,400 of NZ_JACHGV010000016.1, read as the reverse complement.
AACGTCTGCCTGCACCGCGGGCGCAAGCTGCGCACCGGCGGCGGCAACGTCAGCGAGTTCCGCTGCTCGTTCCACGGCTTCGCCTGGAACCTCGACGGCACGATGCAGACCCCGCCCTGTGCCTGGGACTTCCCGCACATCACCCCGGAGAAGTTCGCCCTCCCCGAGGCGCAGGTGGCCACCTGGCGGGGCTTCGTCTTCATCAACATGGACCCCTACGCCGAGTCCTTCGACAGCTACCGCGGCACCTTCGACGACTACTACATCTGGCCGCTGGAGAACCGCTACAAGTCGCTGCACATCGGCAAGGTGCTGCCCTGCAACTGGAAGATCGCACAGGACGCGTTCATCGAGTCCTTCCATGTGATCGCCACGCACCCGCAGATGCTGCCGTGGCTCGCCGACGCCAACTCGCAGTACGACGTCATGGCGGACCAGCCGAACTGGAACCGGATGATCAATATCCAGGGCGCGCCCAGCCCGCACGTGGCGGACTCCGTCACGGAGGAGGACGTCCTGGAGACCTTCTACGACTCGCGTTCGTTCTACGCCGCAGCACAGGGCCGTGACCTGGTGATGCAGGAGGGCGACGAACTGCCGGCGATCCCGCCCGGCGGCACCGCCCGCCAGGTCCTCGCCGCGCGGATGCGCGAGCAACTGGCGGCCACCTCGCACCAGGACTTCTCACAGACCCCCGACACCGAGCTGCTGGACGCCATCAACTACTTGCTGTTCCCCAATTTCAACCCCTGGGGCGGCGCCAAGTCGAACATCATCTACCGGTTCCGGCCCAACGGCCTCGACCCCGACTCCTGCACCGCCGAGATCATCTTCATGTCGTCCCCGAAGAAACCCGGCGAGATGCCGCCCCCGGTGAAGATCCGCTGGGTGCCGGAGGACATGCTCTTCGCCGACATCCCCGAACTCGGTGTGCTGGGCCCCGTCTTCGACCAGGACTGCGAGAACCTGCCCTACGTCCAGCAGGGCCTGAAGGCGATGCGCAAGCCGGGCATCACGCTCGCCAACTACCAGGAGAGCCGCATCCGCCACTTCAACCGGACGCTCGACCAGTGGATGGACAAGTGACCCACCGGGTGGCGGTCAGACCCCTGGGCGTCGAGCTCGAAGTCCTCGACGGCGAGGACCTGTTCACCGCCGCCCGGCGGCTCGGCTACCGCTGGCCCACCGTCTGCGGCGGCAAGGGAACCTGCCGTACCTGCTTCGTCCAGGTCGAGGAGGGCACCGAGAACTGTTCCCCCGTGGGCTCGCTGGAGCGCGAGGGCATCGAGGCCCTGCGCAGACCGGTGGACGGCCTGACCCGGCTCGCCTGCCGGCTCCGGGTCGAGGGCCCGGTCACCGTGACCAAGCGCGGCGTGCGCCGCCCAGTGCAGGAGTGAGGCCCCCATGTCCAAGCAAGTGATCCACCCCCTGACCGGGCACGTGTACCGGCTCACCGAGGACGGACTGGTCGAGGTGACCGATCCCAGGACGGGGGTGCAGGGCATCTTCGACTTCCAGGCCCGGTGGCAGTCGGGCGAACTGCGCCACGCCGACCTCCAGATGGCCGGCTGGGTAGGCCGCCTCGCCCAGCGGCGCGCCCCCCGGCAGCCGGAGGAGTGACCCCCGTGACGCCCCGCACCACCCGCGTGGTCTGCCTGGTGCGCCGACCCGACGGAGAACCACTCCCCGGTGACTTCGCCGTCGAGGAACGCCCGCTGCCGCCCCTGGAGGTGGGGCAGTTGCTCGTCCGCAACCTCTACATGAGCGTCGACCCGTCCATGCGCGGGCGCCTGGAGAGCACCGAGAAGCACTACACGCACAACTTCACCCCGGGCTCGCCGCTCGACGGCCGCGCCCTCGGTGTCGTGGAGGAGAGCCGCCACGCCTCGGTGCCGTCGGGCACGTACGTACGCCATCAGCTCGGCTGGCGGGAGCGGGCGGTGCTCGACGCGGCGGCCGTCGACGGCGCCGGCCGCATCGACCCGGAACTCGCGCCGCTGCCCACCTGGTTGGGCCTGCTCGGCCAGACCGGTTTCACCGCCTACGTCGGCCTGACCCGTATCGCGCGACTGCGTCCGGGCGACACCGTCTTCGTGTCGGCGGCGGCCGGCGCCGTCGGCACCGCCGCCGGCCAGTTCGCCCGTCTGCTGGGCGCGGACCGCGTCATCGGGACCGCCGGAGGGCCGGACAAGTGCGCCCTGCTGGTGAAGGAGTTCGGCTACGACGCGGCCGCGGACTACCGTGCCGAGCCGGTGCGCGACGCGCTGGCGCGACTGGTACCCGACGGCATCGACGTGTACTTCGACAACGTCGGCGGTGAACAGCTCGCCGCCGCGCTGCACGCACTGCGCCCCGGTGGCCGGGTCGCCCTGTGCGGCATGATGTCGCAGTTCGGCGGCGACCGGCGAACCGCGGACATCAACCAGTTGATCCAGGCGGTCCTCAAGCGACTGACGTTGTGCGGGTTCATCGTCCGCGACCACGAAGACCTGCGTCCCGAGTTCGAACAGCGGGTCGCGGGCTGGCTCGCCGAGGGCCGGCTCACCGCACGCGAGACGGTGGCGGACGGCCTGGAGAACGCCGCGGGGGCACTGCTGTCCCTGCTGGGCGGCGGCAACGTCGGCAAGATGCTGGTCCGGTTGGGAGAGTCAGCGCATGGCTCGTGACGAGGCCACGGTGTGGGACCGCAAGGAGACCCCGACCCGCGTCAGCCCGGCCACGGCCGCCCGGAACTCCTTGATGTGCGGCGTGGCGAAATGCTCGTCGAGGTCTCGCTGCGAGGCCCACCGCTCGTACACACGGATACGCCGTCCGTCGCCCGGGTCCGCGGTCATCGCGTAGTCCAGGCAGCCCGGTTCCTCCTCACGGGTCCGGGCCCCCAGCACGACCAGCTGTTCCAGCACGCTGTCGCGATCGCCGGGCTCGTAGTCCATCCAGCCCGCGACGATGATTTCCTCTGCCATGGCGTGTTCCCTCCGAGATCATGGCCGTGGGCCCGCCGCCCCGTCAGCGGGGCGGCGGGCCCACGCGTCTGTCAGACTCCGAGCGCGGTCGCCACACTGTCCACGGTGACCGTGCCCCGGTCGCCGTCGACCGTGATCACCATGCCGTCCCGCAGCCGCCGCGTCCCGCCCTCGACGGAGATCACGGCCGGAATGCCCAGCTCACGGCAGACCACCACGGCGTGGCTGTTGAGCGCGCCGACGTCAACGACGGCAGCTCCCGCGACCAGGAACAGCGGGGTCCAGGCCGCGTCCGTGATCGGCGCGACCAGCACCTCGCCGGGCTCCAGCGCCTCGCACGAGGCCGGGTCGGTGACCACCCGCACCCTGCCGGTGTACGTGCCGTGGCTGCCGCCCACACCGCCGAGCACATCGCCCTCGACGGCCGCCTCGGTCCGTTCCTCGGCTCGGCGCGGCCAGGTGTCGATCTCGGTCTGCGCGTCGTCGGCGACGAAGAACGGCGGCTCCAGCTCGTGCAAGCTCGCGTACTCCTCGAGCCGCCGCGCGACGACGGGGCCGAAGGACTCCGGGGCGGTGAGGTAGTCGTCGAGTTCGGTGTCCAGCAGCATCATCACGTCCTCGGGCCGGGCGAAGAGCCCCGCCTCGACGCCCCGGCGGCCGAGCTCCCGTACGGCCATGCGGATCTCGTTGACGACGGTGACGCAGTTCGCCTTGGTGCGCTCGCGGGCCGGGATCCACACCTGGGAGGCGTGCATCCCGGCGTCGAACATGGGCTGCGCGTCCTCGGGCAGCGCGGCCCGGATTTCCCGCGCCGTCCGCTCGCGCCCCTCGGTCAGCCGCTTGCGGCGGGCGGCCGGGGAGTCGTCGTCGGAACTGTGCCGGATCCGGTCCACCAGGGCCAGCGCCTGGACGGGCGCCGCCTCCCAGGACAGCGCGTGGATGTCCCACTCATTGGGGCCGCGGTCACCGGACTCCGCGAGGAACTCCTCGAAGGAGTCACGGAACGCCTTCACGTCGCCGGTCGCGGCGTCGAGCGCCTGCTCCACCGCGGCCGGGCCCTGGTCGAACAGCGCGCTCAGCTCGGCCGAGGCCGCCACCTGCCGGGACAGGGTCCACAGCCCGGTCGAGGGGGAGGCCGAGTCGACGTCGCCGAGACCGCCGATGAGGTCGAGCATGGCGCCGGGGCGGTCCACGCTCGCGCACAGCGGGCCGAGGATCGCCGGTCCCACGGACGCGGGCAGCGACGACTCGACGTGCCGCTGGAAGGTGATCTCCACCTCGTCCAGCAACGACCGTGCGTGCGCCACCAGTTCGGCGTCGGACAGCCGTGTCAGGTCGGGGCGCGAGCGGCGCAGGTCGCGCAGCCGTTCCCGGTCGGCGTCGGCCTCCGGGAAGGTGGTCTGGCCGAGCATCCGCTGGAGCGTCGCGCCCGCCTTGGCGGTCAGCTCCTCGTCCTGGTCGTCCGGGTGCGCCACGTACGCCGGCGTGTCGGAGCGCTGTCCGACGAAGGCCGCGTCGATCTGGTCCGCGGTCTGGCCCATGCGGATGCCGAACAGCCGCATGTGGGACAGGTTGAGGTAGAAGTGGCCGCCGAACATGCCGACGAACGGCGGCCGGGGTCCGGCCACCTCCTCGTCGCGGTAGATGCCGAACCCGACGAAGCCCTTGCGCCAGCCTTGGAGGCCCCGCCCCCAGACCAGGGTCCAGCCCAGCGGGCTGGCGGGTTCCGGCAGGGTCTCGCCCGCGTTGGCGCGGGTGTAGTGCGGCAGCCGCTCACTGCGCTGCCAGTCCGTGATCCAGCTCTTCATGACCGAGGTCTCCCGCTGTCCGTACCCGCGCCTGCCCCTGCCCGTCCCTCGCCTACCACTGCGCCGTACCGCCGTCGACGCTGATCAGTGTGCCGGTGATGCCCGCCCCGGCCTCGCTCGCGAGCAGCGAGGCGACTGCCGCGACCTGTTCGACGGTGGTGATCTTCTTGGTGGCGGCGTGCTCGGCGAACCGGCCCAGCCACTCCTCGTACGAGATGCCCTCGGCCTCCGCCGCGGCGGGACCCGCGGCCCGCATCAGGTCGGTGTCGACGGCGCCGGGGCAGATGGCGTTGCAGGTGATGCCCTGGGTGCCGTACTCGAAGGCGGTGGCCTTGGTCAGGCCGTGGATGGCGTGCTTGTTGGTGATGTAGTGGCTGATCGCGGGCTTGTTGGCCTGCTTGCCCTCGACCGACGAGATGTTGATGATGCGGCCCCAGCCGCCTTCCAGCATCTTGGGCAGCGCCCGGCGGGTGCCGTAGAAGTAGCCGTTGACGTTCAGGTTGAGGGCGTCGTGCCACGCCTCGTCGCTGAGCTGGTGGATCGGGGCGAAGCCGGAGCTGCCGCCGACGTTGTTCACCCAGATGTCGAGTCTGCCGAAGCGCTCGGCGGCGAAGTCGGCGAGGGCCTCGATGTCCTCCTGGCTGTTGGCGTCGCAGGGGTGGAAGACGGCCCGGTCCCCGGCGTCCATCTCCTCCAGGGCCTGCTTGCCCTTGATCTCGCTGCGGCCGCTGACGACGACCGTGGCGCCGTCGGCCAGGAAGGCCTCGGCGATGGCGCGGCCGATGCTGCGTGTGCTGCCCGTGATCACCGCGACACGTCCGTCGAGGCTGCCCGTAGCCACCATGGTGTTCTCCCGCGAGTGTTGTTGGTTGCTCACCTGGCGGCTCTGGGGGCGCTCGTGTCCAGGTGCTGGTGAATGGTGCGGTGGAAGTGCTGGAGTCCGGGCTCGTTGCGTCCGAAGACGAAGTCGGTCCCGTCGAGGGCCTCCAGGCCCTGCTGGACCCCGTAGGTGGTCGCGTAGTCCTCGTCGCGGACCACCTCGTGGAACCACTCGCCGAACCGGTCGGCGGCCTGGCGTTCCTCCTCGGTGACCGCCGGTTCCCGCAGCAGGATGATCTGCTGGGTCACCGACTCGGTCGCCGTACGGGGGAGTACCAGGGAGACGGCGATCTTCTGGCGCCAGCCGCCGGCGATCGCGAGGCCGGGGAAGAGCCAGTAGATCGGCCCGACGCAGTCCCCGGGGTCACGCTGGTCCGGCGGCAGTTCGACCGCCCGCGCGATGGGGCGCAGGGCCGGTGCGATGCGCTGGTGAGGGCCCCACGTGTCGTGGGCCATCATGTTCGAGAGGTTCGTCTCGAACACCGTCTTCGGGTGCAGGGAGGCGAAGTGGTACGTCTCCAGATACCCGTCGAGGGTGACCTTCCAGTTGGGACTGGTCAGCTCGCTGGTGGCGTAGTGGTGGCACTCCGCCAGCCGGAGGCCCTCCAGCAGGGGCTGCAGGTCGCCCAGCCAGCCGTCCAGGTCGGGCTCGGCCGCCGGGTCCAGCGAGACGAAGACGATCCCCGCGCGCTCACCGGCCGGAAGGCGGACGAGGCTGCGGCCCTCGCGCGGCACCTCGCCGAAGGTCTTCTCGGCGTACACGCCCCGCAGCTCTCCGGCGAGGTCGTACGACCAGGAGTGGTACGGGCAGGTGAGCCGCTTCGACACACCGCAGCCGGGTTCGAGGAGCTTGGCCCCCCGGTGCCGGCAGGCGTTGATCATCGCGTGCACGGCGCCCTGCCGGTCACGGGTGATCAGCACGGGGATGCCGAGCACGTCGATCGCCTTGTAGGTGTTCGGCCCCGGAAGCTCGCAGGACATGGCGAGCGGCAAGGGGACGCTGCGGTGGACGGCGTCCGTCTCGCGCCGCCAGCGGTCGGCGTCGAGGTAGTGGGCGACCGGTTCCGTCCACTGCCCGTCCGCCTCGTGCGTCGTCTTGTCGCGGTAGTGCGCCATCACACGCTCGACGAGTTCGGCGGCCTCCCGCCGCATCGCCAGGGCCGCGGCGTCGGTGGACCGGTCCTGGCTGATCCACGACGAGTATTCGGGGGCCGAGGGGGCCGAGGGGGCCGAGGGGGCTGGGATCGACGACCTCGGCCCGGCGTCCGTCTCCCGCATCTCCGGCGAACTGATCTGGACCACGATGTCCTCACAATCCTCCCAGCCGCGAGCCGGTGACCGGCTTCGGAATGCGACAGCTGGGCTGTGACCGAAACGAGAACAGGACTTAGTGTGGCCTGTCAATAGAAAGTGGCGAAGTTGCCGCTCGCTGTCCCGTGGGGGTGGGCGTGATGGTCATGACCCTGCCGTTCGAGGTGGGCGTGGTGGTGCGGGACCTGGAGCTGATGGAGCGCTTCTACTGCGACGTGCTCGGCTGCCGAACCGAGCGCCGCTCGCGCGTTCCGGAGTCGGTCGGCGGCCCGGCCGGGCTCGGAGGTGAGCTGGTGGTCGTCTGGCTGAAGGTGCCCGCCGGGGGGTGCGTCAAGTTGATCCTTCCCCGGTCGGGCCGGGTGGCGGCCCGCGTGGCGGCCTCGCCGGCCGGGCGCCCGGGGCTGTCGTATCTCACCTTCCACCTCGACGACATGGACCCCGTGGTGGCGGCACTGCCGGCCGCGGGCGCCCGGTCCCTGTCGGACCCGGTTGTCGTCCGGGCGCACGGCCGGCGGATCAGCTTCTGGGCCGATCCGGAGGGCAATGTCGTGGAGTTGGTGGACGCGCGGGCCGGTGCCCCGGATCCGGGGCATAGTAATTAGAGACGCTGTTCAGTAAGGTGCCCTCAGCTGGTTACTGTAGACCGGCACAAGTAAGTCCGATGGCTCGGCAACCTCCCTCGGACGAAGGGGCGGACGATGGCTCAACGAGCGTCAACGGCGTCGAAGAAATCCGCGCAGGTCAGCACGCAGGTCATCAAGGATCTGCACGAACGCATGGTGCGTATCCGGCTGTTCGAGACCGAGGCGGGAAAGCTCATGGAGGCCGGCAAACTGCCCGGCTTCCTGCACCTCTACGTCGGCCAGGAAGCCGTCGCCGCCGGCGTTATGGCGGCCCTGCGCGACGACGACCAGATCACCTCCACCCACCGCGGCCACGGGCACGCCGTGGCCAAGGGCGTCGGCTTCCGCGAGATGTACGCCGAGCTGTACGGCCGGGTCACCGGCGCCTGCCTCGGCCGCGGCGGGAGCATGCACATCAACGACCTCGCGCGCGGCATGCTCGGAGCCAACGGCATCGTCGGGGCCGGTGTCCCGATCGCCGTGGGCGCGGCCTTCGCCGCCCGGTACAAGGGCGAGGACAGCGTCGCCGTGACCTTCTTCGGCGACGGCGCCACCAACATCGGCGCCTGGCACGAGGGTGCCAACATGGCCGCGATCCTCGGCCTGCCCGTGGTCTTCGTCTGCGAGAACAACGGCTACGCCGAGTTCACCCCGCAGTCCGGGCACATGCTGCTCACCGACGTCGCCGACCGGGCCGCCGCCTACGGCATGCCCAGCGTGATCGTCGACGGCATGGACGCGGTCGCCGTCCACCGGGCCGCCGCCGAAGCCGTCGCACGGGCCCGGGCCGGCGCGGGCCCGATGATGATCGAGGCCAAGACCTACCGCTACTTCGACCACCAGGGCGTCAAGGGCCTTCGGCACCCCTACCGCTCCGACGCGGAGGTCGCCGAGTGGAAGGCCCGTGACCCCATCGACCTGATCGAGGCCCGGGCCGTCGCCGACGGCACCGCGACCCGTGCGGAGCTGGACGACGTATGGCAGCGCACGCGCGACGAGATCGCCGAGGCCATCGCGTACGCCGAGGCGAGCCCGCTGCCCGACCCCGCCGACCTGCTGCTCAACGTCTACTCGGGATGACCGCCATGACCACCACCACCGAAGCGCCGGCCGTCCCCCCGGTCGCCGACTCCCGCAAACTGTCCTACGTCAAGGCCTTCAACGAGGGACTCGCCCAGGCCATGCGCGAGGACGAGAACGTCTTCGTCGCCGGCGAGGACGTGGCCGGATACGGCGGCGTCTTCCGCATGTTCGACCACCTGCTCGACGAGTTCGGTCCGCGTCGCATGATCGACACCCCGATCTCCGAAGCCGCTCTGGTCGGCCTCGGCGTGGGAGCCGCCGCCCGGGGCCTGCGACCCGTCGTCGACCTGATGTTCATGGACTTCATCGGTGTCTGCCTCGACCAGATCGTCAACCAGGCGGCGAAGATGAAGTACATGTTCGGCGGCGCCCTGTCCGTGCCGCTCACCATCACCACCGCCTCCGGAGCCGGCCTCGGTGCCGCCGCCCAGCACAGCCAGAGCCTGGAGGCCTGGCTGGCCCACGTGCCCGGCCTCAAGGTGGTGATGCCCTGCGACGCGTACACCGCCAAGGGCCTGACCGTCTCGGCCATCCGGGACGACAACCCGGTCGTCATCATGCTCAACAAGGTCCTGCTCGGCAGCACCGGCGAGGTGCCCCAGGAGATCTACGGCATCCCGCTGGGCCAGGCGCACACCGCACGGCACGGTTCCGACGTCACCGTGATCGCCCTGGGCCGCATGGTGGGCGAGGCCCTCGCGGCGGCCGACGAACTCGCGGCCGAGGGTGTGCAGATCGAGGTGATCGACCCCCGCACGGTGCAGCCCCTGGACACCGAGACGATGTTCGCCTCCGTCCGCCGCACCAACCGGGTGCTCGTGGTGCACGAGGCCGTCACCTTCGGCGGGCTCGGCGCGGAGATCGCCGCCCAGATCCAGGACTCCGTCTTCGACTACCTGGACGCGCCGGTCCTGCGCATCGGCGCTCCCTTCTCCCCGGTGCCGTTCTCGCCGGTCCTGGAGAAGGCGTACGTCCCCGATCGCGCCCGCATCGCCCAGGGCTGCCGGCGCCTGCTCGAAAGGTCGTGACCGGCATGGCGGTCGAGGTTCTGCTGCCGAAGATCGGTCTGACCATGCAGGAAGGCACGATCGACGAATGGCTCGTGCCGGTCGGCGCGGCCGTCGCGGAGGGCGACGCGCTGCTGAGGCTGGCGACCGACAAGGTCGACGTGGACGTCGAGGCGGAGGCCGGGGGACTGTTCCACCCGGTGGTCCCGGCGGGGTCCACCGTCCCTGCCGGCGCCCTCATCGGCTGGCTGCTGGCCGAGGGTGAGCAGCCACCGGACCCGGCAGGTGCGCCGATGCCCGCCGGGTCCGGGACCAGCGCGGGCAGCGACTCTCCGCCCGCCCTCGACGGCACCGACGCCGACGCTGCTCCCGCGGCATCCTCCGTCAACGGCACCGCTGACCGGCTTCTGTCTTCACCGAACGCCCGGCGGGTCGCCGCCGCCGCCGACGTCGACCTCACCGCCGTCCGCGGCACGGGACCGGGCGGCCGGATCGTCTCCGAGGACGTGGAGGACTTCCTCCTGGCCGTCCCCGGCGACCTCGGCGCTCCCGGTGCGCCGGTCCCGGCGGGCGGCCTCCCCTCCTCGCCGCTGGTCCGCAAGCTGGCCAGGGAGCGGGGTATCGACCTCTCCGCGGTGAACGGCACCGGTCCGGGCGGCCGGGTCCGCCGGTCCGACCTCGACGCCGTCACCGCGGCGCCCGTTCGCCGGGACACGGCCCCCCGGCCCGGCGACGTCCTCCCGCTCACCGGGATGCGCGGCACCATCGCCCGCAGGATGCACGCCAGCCTCCAGGAGATGGCGCAGCTGACGCACGGGTACGAGGTGCGGATGGACGCCGTCGTGTCACTGCGGGAGCGGCTCAAGGAGGAGTGGGCCGACAGCGATCTGCCGGTGCCCAGTCTCAACGACTTCCTGCTGAAGGCCGCGGCCCTGGCCCTGCGCGAGCACCCACTGCTCAACGCGACGGTGCGGGAGGACGGCGTCCACCTGCTCGACGGCATCCACCTGGGCTTCGCGGTGGCCGTCCCGGGCGGCCTCATGGTTCCCGTGATCGAGGATGCTGTGGAGCTGTCGTTGTCCGAGATCGCCCGCCGGTCCCGGGCCCTGGCCCAGGCCGCGCGCGAGGGGCGGATCTCTCCGGCGCAGTTGGAAGGGGCCACCTTCACCGTCACCTCGCTCGGCGGATACGGCGTCGACTTCTTCACCCCGGTGATCAACCCCGGCAATGTGGCGATCCTCGGGGTGGGCCGGCTCAGGGACGGCGTCGAGTGGGTGGACGACCGGCCGCTGCGGACGCGGGTCCTCACCCTGAGCCTCACCTTCGACCACCGCGCCGTCGACGGGGCACCCGCCGCCGAATACCTTTGCACCGTCGCTGAGTTGCTGCGCAGGCCCCTCCGGCTGCTGGTGTGATCCGCCCCGGCAGGCCCTCAGCCGGCCGGGTCGGCGATCCGCTCCGCGAGAGCGCCGACCTCGCGGACGAAGGAACGGTGTCCCAGCGACCGGTACACGTCGTCGCCCCGGACCTGCGAGATCGCCGCGGTCTCCAGCAGCGCCAGCAGGCCCAGGCCGATCACCGCCGCCTCGGCGTCGGAGACGGATGCGCGGGCCTTGTGGATCAGCCGCACCAGCTCGGCCAGCAACTCCGTACGGCTCTCCTGGCGCAAGGCCTCGGCCTCCTGGCTCATGCCGGCCGACGACACGAAGAACACGGTGGCGGCGGAACGGTGTTCGCCCAGCCAGGACAGCAGCGAGGTGACCGCCGCACCGACGTCCGTGCCGGGTTCGTGGGCCTCCGTGAGCGCCTGCAGCTGCTCGCGCAGTGCGGTGGCGAACGCACGCATCCCCTCAGCCAGGACCTGGTCCTTGGAGGAGAAGTGGTAGTACACCGCTGCCGACGTCATCTCCGCCCGAGCGGCGATGTCGGCCACCGTCACCTCGTCCGGCGGCTGGGTCGCGAACAGCTCGGTGGCTGCTTCGATCACCCACTGCTTGCGCGACGGACGGTGAGCGGCGCGGCTTCCGGAGGTCGTCATGATGTCAAGTATGCCGGGCGCCGAGCATCCCGTAGACCCACGCGCAACAGGAATTACTCCGGCGGACGGTTCGAGTTACTGGATAGCATGGTCAGTACACAAGGCCCACGGACGCGGGGTCACGGCAGCCGGCAGGGAGCATGATGGCCAGCACGAAGAACGGCAAGCAGCCCGCCCACCGACCCTCGCGGCGGCAGCACATCATCACCGCCGCCGTACGTGTGTTCGGCCGCAACGGGTTCGCCGAGACCAGCATCCAGGACATCGCGGACGAGGCCCAGGTGGTGCCCACGGCCGTCTACTACCACTTCGACGGCAAGGAGGAACTGCTCGAACTCGCCATGCGCCGCGTCTTCGACCAGTTGAACGCGGTCGTGGAGGCAGCCCGTCCGGAGTCCGAGCCGGGTGATGCGGAGGGGCTGATCCGCGTCATCGACGCCGTGTGGGACTGGGTGGAACGGAACCCGGACGAGGCCCGCCTGTACCAGGTCCAGGTCGCCTCCGCGAACGGCAGCGTCAAGGTGCTGCGGGACGAGTTCGAGCAGCGGCACGTCCAGCGCGGCTACGACTATCTGCCCGAGGGCACGACCCGCAGCGCCCGGGCGGCGAAGGTACGGCATGGGGCACAGGCGCTCGCGGTCCGCACGCTGATCAGTACGACCATGCTCGTCACCGCGCTGCGGGCGGAAGGAGGGCCGCTGTCCCAGCTGCCCTCCCGCTCCGTGCTGCAAGCGGTCCGGGAGCTGGCGCTGCGCATCGTCGCGACCGAGCAGGGACCGGCCACGTCACCGACCTGAGGCGGTTCACCAGGGCAGTGGCCTGCGGTCGGCGAACAGCCCGCCGGTCGTCCCGTCGCCATCGGGAAGGGTCGCGAGCCAGACCGGGGTGTCCGCTCCTTCCCGTGGACCGCGCGGGGCGGAGGGGCCGCCCATGCCGCTGCGGGTCCAGCCGGGGTCGGCGGCGTTGACCAGGACGCCCGTGCCGGCCAGTTCGGCCGCGAGCATGCGGGTCAGGGCGTTGAGCGCCGTCTTGGAGATCCGGTAGGCGGGATGCCGGCCGGAGTCCATCAGTGCCAGTGAACCGTACGAGCTGGTGACGTTCACGACCCGTCCGTAGCCGGCTTCCACCATGCCCGGGACGACGGCCTGCGCCACCCGCCAGGCGCCGGTGAAGTTGGTGTCCAGTGTCGTGTGCAAGATGTCCTCGTCGACGTGAGGGGGCCGCAGATCCCCGTCCAGCGACACCCCGGCGTTGTTCACCAGCACGTCGATCCCACCGGTCAGCTCCCGTGCTTCCCGGACCGCTTCGGTGACGCTCCCGGCCGAGGTCACGTCCAGGGACAGCGGCACTGCCGCCGGGCCGATGGCGCGGCACGCCTCCTCGGCGGCCTCCGGTCTTCGCGCCCCGACCAGGACCCGCAGCCCCCGGTCCGCGAGCTGCCGGCCGATCTCCAGCCCGATTCCCCGTGCCCCGCCCGTGACGAGTGCGGTTCTGCTGCCGTGGCGCATGGCGGTGTCCGCCCCTTTCACACCGTGAGGACCGAGCAGGCGCTGATCCCGGGCGCCCCGTAGACATGGGTGAAGCCCACCCGGGGAGCGCCGGGCACCTGCACACCCGGCGCCCGGCCCTGCAGTTGCCGTACGACCTCGTGGAACTGCCGCAGGCCCGAGGCGCCGACGGGCTCCCCGCCGGCCAGACAGCCGCCGTCGGTGTTGACCGGTATCCGGCCGGCGGGATCGGTGTCCCCGCAGGCCAGCAGTTCCTCCTGCTCGCCGTGGCCGCACAGCCCGGTCTCCGCCAGGTGGATCAGCTCGGAGCCGCTGTCGGTGTCCTGCAACTGGGCCACCTGTACGTCCGCGGGACGCAGCCCCGCCGTGCGGAAGACGGCCTCCGCGGCGTCCACGCTGGGGCTGCGGTGCGGCCCTGGCGGCAGCCAGGGCGAGAACACCTCGAACGAACCGAACCGCCGGGTCCGCAACGCCAGCGACGCGAGTCTGACCGGCCGTTCGCACAAGTCGAACGCGCGGTCGCCGAGCGCCAGCACCAGCGCCGCCGCGCCCTGCCCGGGCGAGCAGAACATGTACTGGGTGAGCGGGGGACTGACCTCGGCGGAGTCCAGGACCTCCTGCTCCGTCAGCGGCTTGCGCCGCCACGCCAGGGGGTGGTTCGAGCCGTTGCGGAAGGCCCGCACCGCGACCATCGCCAGCGCCCGCTCCGAGATCCCGTGTTCGTACAGGTAGCGCCGGGTCTTGAGGGCGAAGAACTGGGTGGTGAGCATCATGCCGGTCTCGGCGTACCAGTCGCCCAGGCCGTAGCGGGACGCGGAGACGTGGAACGCGCCCCGCTCGTGCTTGTCGAACCCCACGGCCAGTCCTATGGAGGCCTCGCCCGCGCGCAGCGCGTTGGCCACCGTGAGCACGGTGGAGGCTCCGGTCGCGCAGCCGTTCTGCACGTTGACGAACGGCACTCCGGTCAGGCCCAGCCGGCCCACCAGGGTGTCGGGCTTGCCGGACACGTCCGAGCCGCCGGAGGCGTAGCCGACGTCCTCCCAGGCGACACCGGCGTCGGCCAGCGCCCCGCGTACCGCGCGCTCGGCCATGTCCATTCCGGTGACGCTCTCGTCGCGGCCGAAGGGATGCATCCCGCAGCCCACGACATAGACGTCGTCGGTTCGTCTCATCGTCCGCCGTCCCGGTCCGGTGCGAACGCGAAGGTCAGCACCTCGGTCCCGTCCTCGTCCTGGTACGCCGTCACGGTGGTGAGCCGAACCGGCAGACCGATCCGGATCTCCGCGCGGGGCACCGCCAGCCGGGCCTCGACCAGTACCTCACCGAGGTCCACATAGCCCACGTGGTAGGCGCGGTGGCCGCCGGGCGGCGTCCGGTACGGCGGCTTCGGCGGGAACGCCTGGAGCGTCCACGACCACACCCGCCCGCTCGCCGGCAGCACCCGCACGGACATCGCGCCGTCCGCACACCTGGGGCAGGAGTCCTGCCGGGGGAAGACGACGGTGCCGCACGCGGAGCAGCGGGCGCCCACGAGACGCGGTGGATCGCCGGCGCCGGGCCTCTCGCCGTCCCCCCGGCCGGACTCCCCGTCGAACAGGGACTCGTCGATGAGTCTGCTGGTCATGCCGTCCCGCCTTCCACGTCACCAGCCCAGCAGCCCGGCCAGCCGTTCCCGATGGTGTGCGGCGCCGCCCAGCAGGACTGCGTCGGACTGGGCGCGCCTGAAGTACAGGTGCGCGTCGTGCTCCCAGGTGAAGCCCATCCCGCCGTGGAACTGCACGCACTCGGCGGCGACGGAGACGAACGCCTCGCCGCACCACGCCTGCGCCACCGCCGCCGCCTCGGCCAGCACCTCCGGCGAGCCGTCCGCCAGGACCGCGCGTACCACGGCCGACCGTGCGGCCTCGACCTGGAGCAGCATGTCGGCGCAGGCGTGCTTGACCGCCTGGAAGCCGCCGATCGCCCTGCCGAACTGGGTGCGGTCGCGCACATGGGCGACCGTCATGTCCAACGCGGCCTGCGCTCCGCCCAGTTGCTCGGCGGCCAGGGCGATCAGGGCCACGTCCAGGGCGCGGGAGACGATGTCCGCTCCCTCGCCGCCGGCGGTCAGCGCCTTCACCCGCGCCCCGGAGAAGGTGACCACCGCCTGACCCCGGCTGAGGTCCAGCGTGGGCACCCGGCGCACCGTGACTCCCGGCTCGCGCGGGTCGGCCAGGAAGAGGTCCACGCCGTCGGCCCCAGCCGCGGCCACCACCAGCGCCTCTGCGTCGGCGCCGTCGAGGACGAACGGCGCGGTGCCGTGCAGCAGCGGGCCACCGCCCTTCCAGGAGACGGCCACCGGCACGGCGTCGGGCCGCCACCTCCCGTCGGGCGCGGCCACCGCCAGGGCGTGCACGGTGCCCTCGGCGAGTCCGGCCAGCGCCTTGTCGGCCGTACCGCAGCCGGCCAGCACCTGCCCGGCCAGCACCGTGGAGGACAGCAGCGGTACCGGTGCCAGTGTTCTGCCCAGCTCCTCGCAGACCACGGCGATCTCGGCGAGGCCGCCGATGCCTCCCGCCGACGCGGGCAGGCCGAGGGCCGCGAGGCCGACCTGCCGGCCGAGGGTGTCCCACAGTCCGGCGTCGATGCCGGGGGCCTCCTCGGCCAGCCGGCGTACCGCGGCGGTGCCGCCGGCGTCGGCGCACACCGACCGCACGGTCTCGCGCAGGTCGTCCAGCTCGGCGTCCGACAAGGCCGCGCCGTCGGTCACGGTGCTCGTCATCGTGCGCTCCCGCTCTCGTGGTGCCGCTCCTCGTCCTGCCGCTGCCGCAGGGCACTGTGCGCGGCCGCCATCCGGGCCACCGGCACGCGGTGCGCGGAGCAGGAGACGTAGTCGAGGCCCAGGTCGTCACAGAAGGCGATCGACTCGGGGTCCCCGCCGTGCTCACCGCATACGCCCAGCTTGATGCCGGGCCGCACGCTCCGCGCCCGTTCGGCCGCCAGGGCGACCAGTGCACCCACCCCGTGCGGGTCGAGCCGGGCGAACGGGCTGGCAGTCAGGAAACCGCGCTCCTGGTAGGAGGCGAGCACCTGGCGCTCGACGTCGTCCCGTGAGAAGCCGTACGTGAGCTGGGTGAGGTCGTTGGTGCCGAAGGAGAAGAACTCGGCGTGCTCGGCGAGTTCGCCGGCCAGCAGCGCGGCCCGCGGGGTCTCGATCATCGTGCCGAGCCGGTACGGGACCTCCACCCCGGTGCGGGCGGCGACCGCGTCGGCGGCACCCCGCACGTACGCGGCCGCGGCGGCGAGTTCCTCCGGCAGGCTCACGAGCGGGATCATCACCTCCAGCCGCGGCCGGACTCCCGTGGCGGCGACATCGGCCCACGCGGTGAACAGCGCCTCGGCCTGCGCCGGGTAGAGCCTCTCGTGCAGCAGCGCCAGCCGCACCCCGCGCAGCCCGAGCATCGGGTTCGCCTCCCGCAGCGCCGCGGCCCGCTGCTCCTCGGCCGCGTCCGGGGCGTGTCCGGGAGCGGGCAGGAACTCGTGCAGCGGGGCGTCCAGCAGGCGCACGGTCACCGGGCGGTCCCCGACCGCGGCCAGCAGCGCGCGGAAGTCCTCGTGCTGGGCGCGCTCCAGCTCCAGCAGGGCTGCGTCACGGGCGGCGGGATCGGCGGCCAGGAGCACCCGGCGGATCAGCGGCAGCCGCTCGCCGAGGAACTGGTGTTCCGTACGGCACAGCCCGACTCCCTCCGCGCCCAGGGCGAGGGCGGTGTCCACCTCGCCGGCCGTGTCGGCGTTGACCCGCACGCCGAGCCGGCGCGTGCCGTCCGCCCACTCCAGCAGGGTGGACAGTTCGGGTGGCGGTCCGGCGACACTGACGCTCAGGGCCCCCGCGTAGACGGCGCCGGTGCGGCCGTCCAGCGAGACCGGGTCGCCCTCGCGCACCACCCGCTCCCCGAAACGGACCGTCCCGGCGGCCAGGTCCACGCGCAGTCCCTCGGCGCCGCACACCGCGGGCTTGCCGGCGCCCCGCGCCACCACGGCGGCGTGCGAGGCGATGCCGCCGCTCCCGGTCAGCACGGCGACGGAGGCCAGCATCCCGGGGACGTCCGCCGGGGTCGTCTCGGCGGCCACGAGCACGACCCGCGTACCGTCCGCGGCCACTTCCAGGGCGCGTTCACTGGACAGCACCACCACACCGGTCGCCGCCCCCGGGGACGCGGGCAGCCCCGTCACCAGGAGGTCCTCCCCGCCGGTCAGCCGCAGCTGGGGGTGCAGCAGTTCCTGCACCTGCCCCGGGGTGATCCGCCGTACGGCCTCCTCGCGGCCCAGCGCCCCGTCCCTGGCCAGGTCGGCGGCCAGACACACCGCCGTCCTGAGCGGCGGGCGGAGTTGCGCCGAGGCGGCGAGCAGGGAGATCTCGTCGTCGCGCACCTCGAAGTCGACCGACACCGGCGCGCGCAGATGACGCTCCAGGGTGAGCAGGGAATGCTCCAGCAGCGCGGTGCCGCCCGCGAGCCGGTCCAGCGGCTCACCGGTGTGCGGCGGCGGGGCGCTGCGGCGCACTCCCCGGAAGAAGAAGCCCCGGGGGGAGAGCCGCCCGGTCTCGGGATCGCGGCTGACCGCCGTGCCGTACCCCGAGCGGCCCGCCGGGCCGATGCGCAGTGCCTGCACGTGCAGGGCGAGGGGCAGGTCGGCGGGCAGGCGTTGGGCCCGGCGGGATCTTCGCGCGCGCGGCGAGTCCCATCGGGCGAGGAGAGCGCGGGCGGCCAGCGCCAGCTGCTGCGCCGGGTCGTCGGGAACGGGCCGGGAGCCGTGCCGTGCCGCCAGGGACAGCAGTGCTTCGACCCGCGCCCGCGGCTCGGGGGTGTCCAGGAGGGCGTCGTCGAGCACCGAACCGGGTACGTCGAGGGCGTACTCGGCGGTCATCCGCAAGGTGGCGGCCCACACCTCGTACAGGGCCTCCGCGCGCCCGATGACGGCGCACAGTTCGTCGGCGTTGCCCGGGGTCAGGCCGAGACAGGCCAGGTCGGGCGGCAGTCCCGCGATCTCGGTCGGGGCGCTCGCCGACAGACGCAGCAGCAGTGGCCGGCCCCTGTCGCCGATCCGCCGCCCCGAGAGCTGCTCGACCAGAACGACGGCGGCTTCGGCGGTGTCGGGTTCGCACAGCGACGCGGAGACGCCCGCGGGCACGGTGAGTCCCGGCACGACCGGCAGTCCGAGGGCCACCAGCCGGTCCATCGCCGCGCCGTGCGCGCCCAGCTCCTCGGCGTCGAGGCCCCGTATCCGGCCCTGTCCGTAAGGCACCAGGACCCGGCCGGGGGCCTCGGAGGGCGCGAGAGGAGCGCCGGACGGTGCGAGCGGGCCCGCCTCGCGGTCGGCGACGCTCACCCCCGGCTCCTCGTGACCAGCTCCTCTTCCAGGGCCTCGTCCACGGCCCGGGAGATCCCCAGGACGAGCAGCAGCTCCTGGTGCAGCCGCATCCACACCGTGTGGTACGAGTCGCACAGCGGCGAGGCCAGCCACGCTGGCTCGCCGTCGTCGAATCGGTCGAGGGCCTCCGCCAGGGCCGTGAGGTACCGGCCGCTGCCCGCGAGCACCCGCTCCAGCCTGCGCAGCACGGGCTGGATGGCCTCGTGCACGTCCTCCAGCGACTCGCGCACCTCGGCGTCGTAAGTGTCGTCGGAGTGGTCGTTCGCACTGCCGTCGGGGCGGCACTGCCATGCCGTGCATACGTCGCGGATCTTGCGGTTGACCGGCAGGAACGCCTCGTAAGCGGCGGTGATCCGCTCCTCCTGCTCGGAGCCGGCCGGGACCCGCAGGATGCGCGCGGCGGCGGCCTTGGCCCGCTCGGTCGGCAGCACCACCGGGCCCTTCACCATCGCAAGACCGGCGTCGACCAGCGGGCGGTGCTCGGACTCCGGCCGGCCGCGCCACATGCCCCGCAGGACGAGGTCGACGACGGCTTCGCTGTCCGGCTCGTCGGGAGCGTCCGGAAGGCCCACGGCAGCAGATTGCATCGCCACACCTTTTCCCCGGTTCTGTGGTGACCGGTTCCTCGGTTCTGTGTTGCCCGGAGGGTACGCCCCGGCCGACCTGTTAGTGAAGAGGGACTCAAGAAACACTTTCTGATGCGCCGGCCTCGGCCCGGCCGCCGCCGGCCTTGGGGCGGTCCCGCGCGGCGAGGAAGGACGCCATGCGGTCCCGCGCCTCGCGGCCGTCCGCCAGAGCGGCGATCAGCCGCGCCTCCTCGGCGAGGTGGCGGCGCAGTGCGTCGCCGGTGCCGGCGCGCAGGAGTTCCTTCGCGGCGCGCAGGGCGTCACCGGCACCGGCGGCCAGCCCGGCCGCGGTCCGGTGCGCCGCGTCGTCGAGTTCCTCGTCCTCCACCGAGCGGGAGGCCAGGCCCCACCGCTCGGCATCGTCACCGGTCAGGACCCGATTGGTGAGGATCAGGTCCGCCGCCCTGCGAGGGCCCACCAGGCGTGGAAGGAACCACGAGGCCCCGCAGTCGGGCGTGAGCCCGATCGCCGTGTACGCCAGCCGGAACCGCGCGGACCGGGCCGCCAGGACGATGTCGCCCACCAGCGCCAGGCCGATCCCGCCACCCGCGGCCGCGCCGCGCACGGCGGTCACCAGGGGCACCGGCAGCTCGTACAGAGCCTGTACCGCCGCGTGCGCGGCACTCGCCACCGCATGGACATAGGCGCCGGTCCCGGCCCCGCGGCCGGCGAAGGCGCGCAGGTCACCGCCCACGCAGAAGCTGCCGCCCGCTGAGCGCAGCAGCACGGCACCGCCGGGGTCCGCGGCCACCTCGCGCGCGGTCTCCCGCAACAGCTCGGCCGTCCTCAGGTCCAGGGCGTTGCCCCGCCCCGGGTCGTCAAGTCTCAGCTCGACGACCCGGTCGGGGTGGCGGACGATCCGGACAGGCTCGGTGCTCACGGGGAGGCTCATGCGTGGTTCTCCTGTCGTCTTCCCCGTCGCCGGGTGGTTCCCGTCCCAGGTACTTCCAGGCAAGATACTGAAGACGCTATACAGTTTCTAGAACGCGACGGGAGCCGATACCCGTACGCCCGTCGGCGGGAGGTCCCGTGCCCATCCAGTTCGATCACGATCCGACTGCCGCTCAACTGGCCACCGCTACAGCCGAGTTCGTGCGCGAGGTGGTCGTCCCGGCCGAGCACGAATGCGGCGGGTCCGTGCACCACGCCCCCGAGGCCCTGCGGGAAACCCTGCAGAAGGCCGCCCGTGACGCGGGTGTGTTCGCTCCGCACGTACCGGCGCGCTGGGGCGGGCACGGGCTCGACCTGCGCGGGCAAGCGGTGGTGTTCGAAGCGGCGGGCTACTCCCTGCTCGGACCGCTGGCGCTGAACTGCGCCGCCCCGGACGAGGGCAACATGCACCTGCTGGAGAAGGTGGCCACCGAAGACCAGAAGCAGAGGTATCTGCGTCCGCTCGCCGCCGGCGCGACACGGTCCTGCTTCGCCATGACCGAACCGGCTCCAGGGGCGGGTGCCGACCCCCGCTCCCTGCGCACCACCGCGACCCGGGTCCCCGGCGGCTGGCGCATCGACGGCCGCAAGTGGTTCATCACCGGCGCCGAGGGAGC
Organism: Streptomyces paradoxus; assembly: GCF_014202475.1. Lineage (GTDB taxonomy): Bacteria > Actinomycetota > Actinomycetes > Streptomycetales > Streptomycetaceae > Streptomyces > Streptomyces paradoxus. The sequence goes on along the minus strand of NZ_JACHGV010000016.1, from coordinate 106,598 downwards.
CGGCTTCGCCATCGTCATGGCCCGCACCTCCGGCAGCCCCGGCGACCCGGGCGGCGCCACCATGTTCCTGGTCGACGCCGGCACGCCCGGCATGCGCCTCGTCCGGACCATCGAGACGCTGGACGAGTCGCTCTTCGCCGGGCACAGCGAGATCGTCTTCGAGGAGTGCGTGGTGGGGGAGGAGCAGGTGCTCGGGGCGGTGGACCACGGCTTCGACGGCGCCCAGGTCCGGCTCGGTCCCGCCCGGATGACGCACTGCATGCGCTGGCTGGGAGCCGCCCGCCGCGCCCAGGACGTCGCACTGGAGCGCGCGGGGAGCCGGATGGCGTTCGGCTCGGCGCTGGGAGACCTCGGCATGGTCCAGCAGATGCTGGCCGACTCCGAGATCGACATCGAAGCGAGCCGCGCCCTGATCCTGCGCACCGCTTGGGAACTGGACACCGGATCCGCCGCCGCCTCGCAGCTCACCTCCGTGTCCAAGACCTTCGTGGCGGAGGCGGTGAACCGAGTGGTCGACCGCGCGGTGCAGATCTGCGGAGCGCTCGGCATCTCGGCCGAAGACGCCCCGCTCGCCCGCCTGTTCAGGGAGGTACGGCCGTTCCGCATCTACGACGGCCCGTCGGAGACACACCGTTTCGCCATAGCGCGCCGCGCGGTGCGACCCTTCCGGCAGCCGCGCACGGGCGCGGCGGAGGGCTGATGACGCCGTCGACCACACCCCTGCGGTCGGATGGCCGAGCGCCGCCCATACGCACGTCAGCGACGGCGAGCATCGAACGCCCCCCGCTGAGACCGCGTCGGATCCCGGCTGCGGGCGTCAGTGCAGCGGCTTCTCCAAGAGTGCCTTGCGGTGGCTGAAGGTCTCGATGGAGTAGCGGCCGTGGTAGTTGCCCATGCCGCTCTCTCCCACTCCGCCGAACGGCAGGTCGGAGACGGTGAGATGGGCGAGCGGCAGGCCGTAGCCCAGGCCGCCCGAGGAGGTCTCGGCGGCGAACCGGCGCTGTGTCCCGTCGGACTCGGTGAAGACGTACAGGGCGAGCGGCTTGTCCCGGTCGTTGATGAAGTCGATCGCCTCGTCGAGGCCGGGGACCGTGACGATCGGGAGGATGGGGCCGAAGATCTCCTCGCGCATGACGGGCGCGTCGGGGGCGACGTCGGCCAGGACGGTGGGGGCGAGGTACTTCGCCGCGCGGTCGCTCGTGCCGCCCACGACGGTGCGGCCGGAGTCGAGCAGGCCGGTGAGCCGGTCGAAGTGCCGTTCGCTGATGATCCGCCCGTACTCGCCGGAAGCTGCCGGGTCGCTGCCGTACAGCGCCTTGACGGCGTCCGCGAGCAGCGGCTCCAGTGCCGCCGCGGTCTCGGGATCGGTCAGGACGTAGTCGGGGGCGACGCACGTCTGTCCGGCGTTGAGGAACTTGCCGCGGGCCAGCCGGTCCGCGACGACGGCCAGGTCGGTGTCCCGGTCGACGAACGCCGGTGACTTGCCGCCGAGTTCGAGAGTGACCGGGGTGAGGTGCTCGGCGGCGGCGCGCAGCACGATACGGCCGACCGTGCCGTTGCCGGTGTAGAAGATGTGGTCGAAACGCTCGGCCAGCAGAGCCGTGGTCTCAGGGACTCCGCCCTCCACCACGGCGACCGCGTCGGTGTCGAGGTACGCCGGCAGCAACCGGGCCAGGGCGGCGGACGTGGCGGGGGCCAGCTCGCTCGGCTTGGCGATCACCGCATTGCCGGCGGCCAGGGCGCCGACCACGGGGGCGAGGAGGAGCTGGGCCGGGTAGTTCCAGGGCGCGATGACGAGGACGACGCCGAGGGGGTCGTACTGCGTCCAGACCGTCACGTCGGGGCCGAGGTGCGCCGGGGCCGGGGCGGGCTCCCGGCGCAGCCAGTCGGCGAGGTGGTCGAGGGTGTGGTCGATCTCGCGGACGGTGAAGTCGATCTCGGTGCGGAAGGCTTCTGTGGCGCTCTTGCCCAGGTCGGCGTGGAGGGCGGCGGCCAGGTCCGTGCCGTTCTCGGTGAGCATGTCGCGCAGCCGGCGCAACTGGGTCGTGCGCCACTCGGCCGGCTTGGTCCGTCCGGTGCGGAAGGTGGCACGCAGGCGGGCGACGACGTCGGCGGGCTGCTCAGGAGCGGAGTGGTTCACGGGTACCTCGCAGGTTTCACAGTCAGATGTATATGCCAACCTTCTGCCCGCTCCCTTGCATTCCATCGTTTCCGCACCGCATCCGTGCCGTGTGTCACAGCGGGCCGGGCGCCCGGCCGCCGTTCGGGACAGGCGCGCCGGGCGGCAGTGGTCGGCGCGGGCGCCGGGAGCGTCCGGTGCCGGCCTGCTATGACCAGGGCAGCACCAGCGCACCCCAGGCGACGACGGGACCGAGGGCGACCATTCCGCCGGTGTAGCCGATGACCTGGCGGTAGAAGCCGCGGGGGTCCACCCCGCGGGCGTTGCTGAGGACGAGTGCGCCATTGGTGGAGAAAGGCGAGGTGTCGACGATCGTCGTGGAGACGGCGAGCGCGGCGATCAGTCCTGCGGCGCTGAGGTGGCTGGACAGCAGCAGCGGTACGGCGATGGGGATGATCGCGGTGAGGATCGCCGTGGAGGAGGCGAAGGCGGAGGTGACGGCCACGGTGAAGCAGAGCAGCAGGGCGACGGCGACCGGTGCGCCCAGACCCGCCGCATGCTCGGAGATGTTCTCGATGATGCCGGCCTTCTCGAGCATGGCGATGTAGGTCATCATGCCCGCGACCAGCAGCAGGGTGGACCAGCTGACGCCCTCCACGGCCTTCTCCTGCCGCCTCATGTCCACCAGGGCCAGCAGGGCACCGGCCGCGAGGGCCAGGAAGCCGATCTCCAGGTGGAAGCCGAGAGCACCGACCACGAGGGCCATCAGACAGCCGAGGGTGAGCCACTGGCGCCAGTCGGGCCGACCGGACACGGCCTGGTCCTCGTCCCGGGCCGCATCCTCGGACCCCTCGGCCAGCGGGACGGGGCGCTTGGCGAGCAGCGCGTAGGTGAGCGCGGAGAGCACCAGGTTGATCAGGAAGCTGGCGCTGAACAGCATCACCGCGGAGACCTGCAGTTCGGTCTTGTCGACCAGGCCGAGCACCAGCGCACCGGACACGGCGAGCGGGGAGAACGCGCCCGCGTGTCCGCCGCTGATCACCATCATGCCGACGACCAGCGGGTTGAGCTTGTAGCGGTAGGCGAAGTTCATCCCGATCGGCGCGAGGATCGCGACCGCGGCAGGAGTGAAGGTGCCGAACGCCGTCAGCACCGCGGCCACCGCGAACAACACCCAGGGAATGAGTGCGACCTTGCCGCGCACCAGCCGCACCCCGGCCGCGACGAGCCAGTCGATGGTGCCGTTGCGGCGGGCGATGGAGAACAGGTAGGTGACCCCGACGATGGTGACGAAGAGCTTCGCCGGGAACCCCTCGAAGATCTCGTCCTCGGTGAGGCCGAGCGAGGCCGTGCCGACCGCGAAGGTGGCCACGAAGGCGAGGATGCCCAGGTTGATCGGCAGCGCCGTGCCGACCACGAACATCACCAGCAGCGCTCCTATGGAGATCACTTCAGCAGACATCTTTGTCCTTGGTGCGATGGGGGAGGGGCGCGCTCGAAGGCGCGAGGGTATCCCGGTGCGGACGGGTGGGGGACCGGCCGACCGAGGTGATGCCATTGCCGGTTCAGGCGGCTCGCGTGCGGCCTGGTTCCGGGACGTAGATACGGGCGTCGGCGAGCAGCCTGGCCGCGCGTTGCACGGTGACCCGCCGCGGCAGACCGTTACGTACGTCGGTGCAGCGGACCGCGACGATGCCGGCGGGCGTACCGAGCCGCAGCCACTCGGCGGTCGGGCCGCCCGCGGTACGGCAGACCACGGAGCCCTCGACGAGCCCGGCCGCCGCGACGGCCACTGCGGAGGTCAGACCGATCGCCGGATGCGGGGTGTTCATGCTGAGCATGCGCACGGAGATGTCGTAGTCCGCGGCCGCGACCTGCTCCCCGAGAGTGCTGGTGTACGGCACCGGCGGGCCCACCAGGCCCACCTTGGGCACCGCGTCGCCCGGTTCTGCGCCCTGCTCGACCAGCCCCATCAGCGGTGCGGCGGTGTGACGCACGATGCGCAGCCAGGGCACGTCCGCGCCCATCCGCTCCAGGGGCTCGGCGCCGGTGCGTCCGGCGCCGGCGGCGTCGACGAGGACGACCGGGGCCCCGGCGTCCACCATGCTCACCGGTACCGGCTCGGCGCCGGGAACCCGAAGGTCCTGCGCGGCCTGCCCGGTGGGGAGCAGCAGACCGGTGGTGCCGCCGGCCGGATCCCGGAAGGTGAGGCCGACGGCGACCCCGCCGGCACGGGTGCCCGGTACGGTCTGGCGGCCGAAGTGGTGGATGACGCCACCGGTGGTGTCCACGAGCCCCTCCAGGACGGCGCCGGTGTTGGTATTGCGCATCACCACACGAGTCCGGTCCCCGGTGATCGCCACCATGCCCTTCGCGGCCGCGTACAGGGCGACCCCCGTGGCGCAGTTGCCGCAGTTGCTCGTCCACTCGACCGAGCCCGTGCCGATGCCGACCTGGGCGAAGAGATAGTCCACGTCCACGCCGGGTTCGGGTGAGGCGCCGACGACTGCCGCCTTCGAGGTGGTGGGGGTCGCCCCGCCCACACCGTCCAGTTCCACGGGATCGGTGGCGCCGTACGCGGAGACCAGCAGCTTCTCCAGTACGCCACGGTCGGAGGGGACGTCGACCTGGTTGAACAGCCAGCACTTGCTGGTGCCGCCACGCACCAGGGTTGCGGGAATGTGCACGTCTGAGGCTCTTCCTTGACGAAGCGACGGGAGGGAGGAGCTGAGGAGGTGGTGACGGGCGCGGTACGGGCCCGGTGTGCACCGCTCTGCGATTGCGGAGACTTTGGCAGAGGCGTGACTTCGGAACAATCGCAGTTCGCTTCACCTGGTTTTAGCTCAGCTAAAGTCGCAGGCATGCTGAACGTCCGCCGCCTGCTGCTGCTCACCGAGGCCACCGAACGCGGTTCACTCACCGCCGCGGCCGAGGCCCTGGGCATGACCACCTCCGCCGCCTCACAGCAGATGTCCCTCCTGGAGCAGGAGGCCGGACAGCCCCTGATCGAACGGCTGCCACGCGGGATCCGCCCCACCCCGGCGGGTACCGCGCTGGCCGAGCGGGGTCAGGCGATTCGCCGTGAACTACGCGCGGCCCAGGCCGACTTGGACTCCTTCACGGCCCTCGACCAGGGCACACTGCGGCTCGGTTCGTTCCCCACGGCGAGCGCGTCGCTGCTGCCGCTCGCGCTCACCCGTTTCCGACGCCGTCACACAGGAATCCGCATCGAGGTGCGCGCCGGGGTCCTCGCGGAGCTACGGGAGATGCTCCACACCGGGGAGGTGGAGCAGGGGCTGCTCTGGGACTACGAATGGAACCGCCTCGACGATCCGGCCCTCTCCCTCACGCACCTCCTGGACGACCCCACGGTGCTGGTGGTCCCCGCCGACTCGCCCCTGCGCACCCATCCCTCCGTGCGGCTCGGCGACCTCGCGGACCAGGAGTGGATCATCCGCGCCGACAACCATCCCGTCGCCGACGTCCTTCGTCGCAGCTGCCGCCGGGCGGGCTTCGAGCCGCGCATCGCCTACTCCTCGCACGACTACCAGGAAGCCCAGGCCATGGTCGCCGCCGGCCTCGGCATCGCCCTGGCCCCCCGCCTGGCCCTCACCAGCCGGCGCAGCGACGTACGCCTCCTGCCCTTCGCCTCCGACGTGCCCGCGCCCACCCGCCGCATCCTGCTCGCACGCGCCACGGCCCGCCCCGCAACCCCACCCGCCCAGGCGATGGACCGCGTCCTGCGCGCGGTGGCACAGCGGTTCACCGCGCCCGGCCTGCACCGGGCCCAGCTCGGGGCGGTGCGCCGCGGCTGAGGACGCGGCCCCTTCGGCCGTGACCCCGGCGCGACACGCAGGGTTTCCGTCCGGGCCCTGGCCAACGCGGACGATGCCCCCGAGCAGGTTGCCGCGTGACGCCCACCCGCAGGATGCCTGCGAGCCGGCGGCGGCAGGTCATGCCGGCCGTCAGCGCCTCATGCGGTGCCCGGCATGACAAGCTGTGGTTTCCAATGCCCGAGCCCAGGAGGTCACCATGGCCGCAGAGTCTCCATCACCAGAAGGTTCGGAGTCGGCTGACGCCGATGGCCCTGCCCTCACGCCCGACGCTGACGGCCAATACGACCTGAAGCGCAAGTTCCGGGAGGCCTTGGCCCGCAAGCGCGGTATGCAGGCGGATGCGGCCGACCTCGCCGCGAATCCTCACGCGTCAAAGGTCAGCGGCGCGCACGGACCGGCCGCCCACCAGCGGTCGTTCCGGCGTAAGAGCGGCGGCTGACCCGAGAACGGCCGCTGAATGAAACTCGGCAGGACACGGCCCGGCATCATGCGGATGATGCGGGCTGTGCCCTGCCGGGTGAGTGGGGAGGGCTGCGACCGGCCCAACTACCGGGCCACAAGCGGCGTTACGCTCAGAGAGCGCCGCAGTCTGCGATGGTGATGGTGGCCGAGGTCCGGCCGGACCGCGAGCCGTAGCTCTCGATCTTCCGTACGACTTCCATGCTGCTCTCGTCGGCGACCTCACCGAACACGACGTGCTTGCCGTCGAGCCACGACGTCACGATCGTGGTGATGAAGAACTGCGAGCCGTTGGTGTTCGGGCCGGCGTTGGCCATGGACAGCTGGCCGGGCTTGGTGTGCTTGAGCGTGAAGTTCTCGTCGGCGAACTTCTCGCCGTAGATGCTCTTGCCGCCGGTGCCGTCACCGCGGGTGAAGTCGCCGCCCTGGAGCATGAACTCCGGGATGACGCGGTGGAACGACGAGCCCTTGTAGCCGAAGCCCTTCTCGCCGGTCGCCAGCGCGCGGAAGTTCTCCACGGTCTTGGGGGCGACGTCGTCGAACAGATCCATGTTGATCCGGCCGGCGGGAACGTCGTCGATGGTGATGTCAAAGAAAACCTTGATAGTCATGCTCCCATCTTGACACCTGGCGCCCTCCGGGCCTGCCAGGGGACCTTTCGCGCGGCGGTGGGCCGGCCGCACCGCCGCGCGCGAGCGGGCGGAGCTCCGCGTCAGCCCCGGCCGAGGACGCAGAACTCGTTGCCCTCCGGGTCGGCCAGGACGACCCAGGAGACGTCACCCTGACCCACATCGGCCCTGGTCGCGCCGAGTCCTTCGAGCCGGGCGACTTCCTTCGCCTGATCCTCGATGGGGTCGGGTCTCACGTCGAGGTGGACGCGGCTCCGTACGACCTTGTCGTCCGGCGTGCGGCGAAACTCCAAGTACGGACCGACGCCCTTGACGGAGCGCAGCAGGGCGCGGTCGTCGGTCAGCTCATGGACGGTCCAGTCGATCGCCTCACCCCAGAACCGGACCATGGCCCGTGGATCGGCGCAGCTGACGACCACGGCGGCTATGGGCCCGGTGTCCCGATAGAGCTCTCGCGGCTCCAGGACGCTGAACACGTTGCCTTCCGGGTCGGCAAGGAGCACCCACGGCACGTCGCCCTGGCCCACGGCGACGGGCGTCGCCCCGAGCTCCTTCAGCCGTGCGACCCACTCCGCCTGATGGGCGCCGGAGGTGGTAGCGAGCTCGATGTGCACGCGGTACTGCACGGTCTCCGGGTCCGGGACCCGGACGAGATCGATACAGACGGCGGACGGGTCCGGCCAGTCGAAACCCACAGGTTCCAGATTGGTGACTCCAGGGCCTTCACTGGAAACACCCCAGCCGAGCACCTCCGCCCAGAACCGGCCGAGCGCCGAGTCGTCGCGGGCCTTGAAGTTCACCTGAACCAGCTGCAGCGTCATGCTGCGTACCCTAGGGGTTGAACATCGCCAGAACGTCCCGGGACCTTCGTCCGGCGGCCTGTTCGCCCGTGTTCCCTCAGTACCCGCATGACGACGACGGGTGAAGGCCGTCGGCCCACGTTCGTCGAGACGGCCGACGAGCGATCCCTGGCCGTGCACCGGCACCACGAGACGGTGGAGGCTCCGATACGGCTCCCGCCCCGCCGTCGTGGCCCGGCCCGACCCTCTCGGCGGACCTGCTCTACCCTCATGGGCACGGCCGGTGCGACTTACGGCCGAGCGGCGATGCAATCAGGTCACGTGAGTCTTGCGAACACCGGGCCGGCACCCGGACACAGGCGCTCGCACTCCCTCGGCCCGGTGGACCGCTGCACCCGACTGAATGCCTGTCAGGGAGGACCGTTGCACCACGAGGAGCGGGCAGACCGGCCCGGAAGCCACGGAGAGCACGAGATCCAGCGTGATGTGGGCACCGTCGACCGTGCAGATCGGTTCTACGCCGAACAGGTGCTCGACCGGCTCAACTCACGGATGACGGAGTTCGTGGCCCGTCAGGAGATGTTCTTCCTCGCCACGGCGGACGGGCACGGGGAGTGCGACAGCACGTTCCGGGCCGGACCGCCCGGTTTTCTCCAGGTGCTCGATGCCGCGACCCTGGCATACCCGGAGTACCGCGGGAACGGGGTCATGGCATCCCTCGGCAACATCCGGGAGAACCCACACGTCGGCATCCTGATGATCGACTTCGCCCAGGACCGCATCGGGTTGCACGTCAACGGCCGCGCCCGGCTGGTCGCCGACGAGGCCATGCGCCGCAAGTACCCAGGCCTGCCGGTCGATCCGGTCCCGGGCCGTCGTCCTCAGATGTGGGTGGAGGTCGAGGTCGAGGAGGCGTACATCCACTGCTCGAAGCACATACCGAGGCTGGTCAAAGCGCCGCTGCGGCAGAGCGTCGACGGGGGACAGGATGCGGCCGGTGACGACGGGCAGGCGTGGGGCACTGACGACGTCAAGCGCAAGGGCGGCGACTACTTCGGAGCGGCGGCCCGACGTCACGGGCTGCCTTCGCGCTGAGAATCTGAGTGTGGCTCTGGCGACGAAGCTGCCGGGCGAGAGTCACGAGCAGGCCGCCTTGCGGGAGTTGCGGGAGGAAACCGGGCAGACGAACGTCTCGTTGGGTCCGGAGATATGGCAGGACGTCCGTGGGCGGCGGTCCGGGAAAGGCGTCGCCTGCGAGGTTCGGCAGCGTTACTACGTCGCCAGGGTGCCCGCGTTCGACGTCGATACCTCGGCTTTCGAGGACAGCGAGAGGGCCGCGATCAGCGGGCACCGCTGGTGGACTGCGGCGGGGTTGGCTGCGACGTCCGATGTACTGCGACCGGCTGAACTGCCGGAACTGCCGGCGTCCTTGCTGATGGATGGCCCACCGGCCCAGCCGATCACTGTGGACGGCTGAGTCCTGCTGGTCGCGGGTGGGACGATCGATCAAATCCTAGGTTTGACAAAGTCTAATCTTAGGCTTAGTTTTCAAGCCTCTTGAGTAGGTGTGTGTGGCCTGAACGGGTTTGTGCGTGCTGGTCGGCCGCCATGCCTTTCCCCTACGGATCGGAGCTGGACATGAGGTGCTACGACTGCCTCCAAGAGGCGCGCAGCGACACCACTGGTATCGGTGTGTGCTCGCGCTGTGGCTTGGCCACCTGCGAAAACCACGCCCGCGTACAGCAGGCACAGATCACCCGCCAGATCGGCATGGGTGCTTCGTACAGCCGGATCCCCGCGCGCAGGGTGGTGTGCCACACCTGCGACATGGCCGAGACGGCGCACTGAGCCGCATCGTGCGCTTATCGAACCCGTCCTTGATCGTCGCATGCGCGTCGTCCGTCCGGCCACGCGCTCATCGCCTGCTCGGACGCTGCCCCCGATCACTGGCGCAGCGTCCGAGCCTCAGCCCTGGTCACGAACCGGTGCACCGTCCGGCTCTGCGGCGAGGGTTCGGCTGACGGTGACGACGTACCCCTTGGTCCCTCCATAGACCGCCCGCTCCTTCTCCAGCAGTGCTGTACCGGTCTCGGCGCAGGGGCCGTAGCCGTCGATGCCCGCGTTGTGCACCAGCGGCTCCACGTCGTCCTCGGCGGTTCGGCGGGCAACCCGGTCCAGGTCACCGGGATCGCCACGTCCTCCTCCAGTGCCGCAGCCGGCTAAGCGGCGGCGATGTTCCTGGCTTCGGCAGTGATGATCTGCAGCGCCTCGGCGATGCGGTCGTGGTGGGTGCGGTGGGAAACCACGCACACGCGCAGGGTGTAGCGGCCGCCGACCACCGTGCTGGAGAGTACGACGCGCCGGTGACCGTTGATCCGCTCCAGCAGACGGCGACTCGCCTCGTCGGCCCGCTCTGCAGCGGCCGGGCCGCCATCGGCGGGACGGACGCGGAAGATCACGGTGGACAGGTCCGGGCGCTGCGGGACCTCCAGCTCCGCGACACCGGACAGCACTTCGTGAACGTGTTCGGCCAGGTCGAGCTTCTCGTCCAGAGCGTCGCGGAAGGCATCCACCCCGTGGAGGTGCAGCGGAAGCCAGGCCCGCAGACCGCGGATCTCGTGCGTCAGCTCGGGCCCGAGGTGACCGGAGTCCGGGACGCTCCCCGCCGCCTCCATGTCCTGGAGGTAGCTACCGGGGTCCATCCGCAGGTCAGGAGTATGCGGCACGGTACGTATGTGAGCCGAGCGGATGCCGGCGAGACGAGCGGCCTTGGCGACGGAGTGGTGGGCGAAGGCGGTGGTGTAGACGGTGCCGCCGGCGAGATCCTCGCCGAGCCGGTCGTGGCGGGCGGCAACCGTCGCGGAGAACGTGGCCATCGATCCACCGCTCGTCAGCAGGCCGCCGCTGCCCTTCGGGAGGCCGCACACGTCGTGGGCCATCCAGCGGATCAGGCTCTCCTCCAGCGCCGCGAGGGCCGGGGCGACCGAGGCCAGGCCGCCGTAGCGGTTGAGAGCGCGGTTGTAGAACTCTGCGAGCGCGGCCGAGTACAGACCGCTGCCCGGTATGTACGCCAGGTGGCCGGGCCCGGCCGTCTCCAAGGCACAGTTGGCGGCCTGATCGAGGCGCGCGAGCAAAGCTTTCAGGTCGCCGCCCCGGGCGGGCGGGGGCGCCAGGAAAGACTCCACCAGGCCGGTCTCGGCTGCGGGGACAGGGGGCTGCTCGCAGGGCGGGCCGCGAGCTTGTCGGTGCGGTCGACGACACGGTCCAGGACGAGACGGCCCATCTCCGTCATCGTGGCGCGGTCGGGTTCCAGGGGGAAGCGGTGCATGAGGCAGTCCGGAGTGCGTGAGAGGGCTGGGTAGTCGGCAGGTCCGGCGTCATGGCCGGAGCGCGTGACCAGGATGCGCCGGGAAGAGCGGCATACGATGGCGTAACCAGCGCCTGTATGGCTCTGCGGCGGAGGATTGTTCGTCGGTTAGGCCGCTAGGCTGCAGTTCATGCCACGACCCCTGTCGACCGCATCGACCGGGCGATCCTGGACCACCTCCAGCGCCACGGACGCACCCCGAACGTCGACCTCGCCGAGGCCGTACGCCTGTCACCCTCGTCCTGCCTGCGCCGCACCAAGGCGCTGGAGGAGGACGGGGTCCTGGCCGGCTACCGGGCCGATCTGGACCGCGAGCGCCTCGGCCTCGGGCTGACGGTGTTCCTCTCTCTGAAGGTCGAACACTCCCGCACCACCTCCCAGGTGGTCGAAGAGGCACTGAAGGCGATCGACCACGTCGTCGCCTGCCATGTGGTCTCCGGCGACGCCGACTTCTTCGTCGAGCTCGCCGTGCCGGACCTGCGCACCTTCGAAAAGGTCCTCACAGACCAGATCCTGGCCATCGGCCCCGTCCGCGACGCCCGCAGCACCTTCTGCATCCGCACCGTCGTCGACCGCGGCCCCCTCCCCCTCAACTCCTGGCCCGCATGGCGTCCATGACCGCATCACACGGTCTCGGCAGCATCCACGTCACGCTGCTGCTGCGCGGACCGGTTGTCAGTGTCCGCCGTCACCATGGGCGGTCCGGTACAAGACTGACCCGCTCCCGGTTCTTCACCTGAGCCCTGTTGCCCACCCTGAGCGCAGTGATGCGTCGCCATCCTGCCCCGCATCGCGACTGGTGATTCGGCCGCTGCGTATCCATCGCCGACGGGCGGACCGGACTCACCGAGGCGATCTGCACCTGCATGGCGTGCCCGGCCCCGCTGAACCATCCCGACGACACCGGGGCGCGCAGGGGAGTAAGCGCTGGCGGCTCTGGAGGTCTGGACCGCGATCCGTCCGACGGGCCGGCACAGGAGATCGCAGGAAGTCATGTCGCGCTCACGTACGTGAGGGCGCGGAGTATATGCAGCTCATGAGGCTTTTGCAGTAACCCAGATCACGGCCGGATCACGGTGTAGATCATTTACGCTCTGGGCAGCCTCGTTGCGATTATCGGTTCAACTTTCGTTCTGCGAAGCCCAGTTCGAGTGCGCGGGCGGTCTGGACGGCCGCTTGTCTGCAAGGCGGGGGGACTCTGCGGTCCGTCTCCCGAAAGGAAGCGCATGCCTCAGGACGTCACGGTTCGGCCGCCCCTTCGACTGTCAGCAGACGTCTTGAGTACGCCCAGGAGCGTCACCGCCGCTGATTCCTGGCCAGTGACCTCGCCCGGGGCGACGCCGGTGTTCGAGGGGTTCGAGTCATGCAATCTGCCCGAGGCCGCCGCTGACGGCTACCCGCTCGCCTCTGCCGATGACGTCAACTGGTGCTCTCCGGCTTCCCTTTTCGGCGCCCACCTGCCGGACCCCGTTGCCGAGGTCACGCGTGAGCTCCTGGTCATCCCGCTGCGCCCCGCGGGCAGCAGGCCGCGGTTGCTCTGCTCAGCCGACGCGAGGCCGACGGGTGTACGTCCGTGGAGAGCACATGGAAGGACTGACGCAACAGATCGTCGCAACGCTCCCAGGCGGGCTGTCGGTCTGACCTATGGGGCGGCTGGCGTCGGAACCTTAGGCATTCCCTTAGCCGCAACTCACATCGGATCCGGTGGTCGCGCCGCACCTGAAGGGCTGTTAGAGCTTCCTGATCAAGCTCACTGAGGCAGCCGTGTAGGCGCAGTCTCGCCGCAGGCGTGCATCGACAAGAGCGGGCCCCTCATGGAAGGCCGGCGCTGGCGAGGATGAATCTGCCGTCGAAGAACGGCTCGCCCCCGCCGGAAGCCTGAGCAGGCCCGGGTCAGTCCGTTCTCGAAGAGCAGCGGAGGCCCGCTCCACATCCTCAGCGCCCACACAGCATTCATGCGCCTCACAGTCATCCGCGGCAGGAACCGAAGCCGGCCGCCTGAGTCCGGCTGTTCGGCGAAACCTTCGCGGAAGGTACCGACAGTTCGCGGACAAGACCGGCGACCACCGCCGTTCGAATCCGCTGCCACAGAAGACACAGACTGAAGGGAGACCGGTGTGAAATCTCGAGGCGTAGGTGCTCTTTCGAAGGTGTACACCGACAGCCGGCTTCCGGCGCAGCCCAGTGCCCAGCTCCAGCCCGGGCAAGCGGGCGAGGCCCTGGCCCGCCTCATGGCGAAACGCGTCAATGGGGTCACCGAGGAGTACCGAGACTGCCAGAGCGCCGCTCTGCGGCGGCTGGACGCGCTCATATCCCCCCACTCCAGGACCAGCACCACGTTGCCCGTCGAGGGAGCCCTCCAACGGGCGCCGCACACGTTCCTCCCGCCCGACGAAGCGGGCTATACCAGGTTGAGGCAACTCGACACCAGCCTGAACATGATCGAAGCAGCCTTTCCTCAAGTCAGCACCGATATAGAGGTCTGCCGACTGACGAGCAGAATGCTGGAAGAGGCTTGGAGGAGCCGGGCGCTGACCCCGTCGCGTGAGGAACAGGAAGCAACCGACTGCGCATGCCCGCTGTGCCGTCGGCTGCCCGTTCCCCCCGAACGCGCGCTGAGTGACTACGGTTGGCGGCAGAGCGCCGGTCGTCCCCTCACCACGAAGACCTGGCCACACCGCCGGGAACTCGACAGCGTCCTGACCGGTGGATGGTCCTGGACCCGGCAGATGAACGACTTCGAACGAGACCTCGGCCACCGCCACCGCTTCGAAGACGACATCCTCGTCTTTCACGAATACAAACGCGTGATAGACACCATCGATACCACGCGCCTCACCCAGCACGTCGAAGACCGCTTGGCCGAGAACTTCAGCACGAACAGCGCCAGAGCCCTGGTGTCGGGACTCTTCGCGGCCCATAAGCGATCCGTGGACGAATACTGGCTCCGCCAGCACGACTCGGGCACGGTCAAGCTCCCCCAGACCAATCCACTCAGCCAGAGCAGCTACTCACTCCTCCAGATGCTGGACTGCCTGTTCTGGCACGTTTCGCCCGACACAGAACTCTGGCAGGAAGAACACCTCGCCTCCTTGCTGCTGTGCCGCGTCATCGACGACATGGCCGACGTACGGGTCGACGCCCTCACCGGCGAGATCAGCAACTTCTGGCTCGCTGACATGCCCGCCCACACCAAGGCCCTCTATGCCGCCTGCGCCATCGCCCTCGTCAAGTACGGCTGTACGCCCGAGGCGCACTCCCCGATGTGGAACACCTGGCTGATGACCACCACCATCGTCTGGATGGGACTCACAGGCCGCCACGCGCTGTGGTTCGACGGCATCACCGACGGTCTCCCCCCGGCCCAGGATTGCCCGCTCTGCGACCTACAGCCCAACCCGTGCACCGGCATCCTCACCCACGGCACCACCCTCACCATCACTCCCCGGCCCACCGCACCAGCCCTGAGTGCCAGGACCGCCGAGCTATCCGCGCGCTGCAAAGCCCAGTACCCCCGGACGTGGCCCCTTTTCGACGCCGAACTCCACGCCTTCGAAGCACTGCACGGCCCCTGGCACGGCAACACGGACAGCACATGGGAGATCCTGCGCCGCACCTACATCGCCGCCGTCGAGGCATCCAGCGCCGCACCCTCCCCGGACCGCGCCCGTCAAATCCAGCAAGACGCCGGCGCAGTCGGATCCGAAATGTTCCACACCCTCCACGACCGTCAAACCGGAAGGGAAGACACCACACTGCTCGCCTACATGTTCGGCTGCGCCCACCCGCACTTCCTCTGGAACGCCACGGGATACCGCCCCACGCGCCTGGCGGGCGACTGGCTCGACGGCTGATCCTTCACTTCTGCGGCAGAGTCGGAACTCCTGGAGCTGCACCACTACCCGAACACAGGCCTGCGCCGGGCTGAGCTGGTGCTGAGGTCGCTCACAGTCGCGAGGGTGCCAAGCCGATCCCAGAGGAGTGGCACCGTCCAGTCCAGGTCCTCGGACTCGGCCAGCCGGTCGGCGGCGGCATGCGCGCCCCATGGGGCCTTGTCGCGAAGGCGCCAGGCGATGGCCGTCGTCGGTACGTGGCGACCTCGGCGGCCGCCCCACGCTCAGCGGCTCGAACCCGCTCCACATCACATCAGCGATCACTCATCGGACGGATACAGCCGATCCACTGACCCGCCCACCCACGAGACATGCGCTAACGGCCGGCCCCGGCTCGGGGCCGGTTCCGGGCGCGGACGGTCATCCGCAGGGCGCGCGGCCGTACGGTGAGCCGGGCGACCTGACGGGTGGCCTGCCCCTCGGCGAGTTCCAGCCGTACCGAACGCAGCATCGTCGCGATCGCCGTGACCATCTCGGTGCGGGCGAACCGGTCCCCCATGCACTTGTGCTTGCCGTCCCCGAAGGGCAGGAACGCGCCCGGCGGAGGCTCCTGCGCGGCGTCGGTCCACCGGTCCGGGTCGAACCTGAGCGGATCGGGGAAGCGCTCGGGGTCGCGATGCAGGGCGTGCTGGCAATAGGCCAGTTCGGTGCCGGCCGGCAGGGTCCACTTGCCGAGCCGGGTCTCCTCGGTCGTGCGGCGGGTGACCAACCAGCCGGGGTGGTGCAGTCGCAGTGTCTCGGTGATCACCCGGTTCAGGTACGGCAGCCGGGTCACGTCGTCGAGGGCGACCGGTCGTTCGCCGAGGACCTCGTCCAGCTCGGCCAGGACCCTGGCCTCGATGTCGGGGTTGCGGGCCAGTTCGTACAGGGCCCAGGACAGCACCGACGCAGTGGTCTCGGTGCCCGCCACGGCCAGGGTGAGGATCTCGGAGCAGATCTGGTGCCCGGTCAGCGGCTCGCCGGTCTCTTCGTCGACGGCGCGCAGCAACATGGAGAGCATGTCCCCGGTGTCGTGGCCGGAGGACTGCAGTTCCTCGACGGCGGTGTTGACGGTGGCGCGTACGCCGGCCCGGGCCCGGTCGAAGCGGCGGTTGAAGGGCAACGGCAGGCGCTCGGCCCAGTCGGGCAGCATGAGGCGCACACCGACGCCGTTCATCACCACCGACAGGTCGCTGCGCAGCCGGCGGAAAACGGCGTCGTCGAGGCTACCGGCGAACACTGTCTTGGCCAGCATGTCGAGGCTCAGCCCGACCATCGCCTCACGCACGTCGAGGGGCCGCCCGAGCTCCCAGCCGGCGACCGTGGCCGTGACCTCGTCACGCATGATGTCGACGTACCGGCTGATCTCGGTGTGGGCGAACGCCGGTTGCAACTGACGGCGTTTGCGTACGTGAGGCCGGCCGGTAGCGGTGACGACGCTGTCGCCCAGCAGCTGGCCCAGCTTGTCGTAGAGCCGGCCCTTGTCGAGAGTGGGTGCCAGGGCCTTGAGCATCTGGTGGATCAGGGCCGGGTCCTGGACCACGATGGTGCGCGTTCCGGGTTGCAAGACGATCTCGACGAGCGGCTCCCGTGTGTCGCGCAGTGAGTCGATGAAGCCGAGGTTGTCGCGCATTTTCAGAGCGTGGCCGATGAACGGAAGCGATCCTGCAGCCCGAGGTATGGGGAGCGGAGCAGCGGACGTCACGGGGGAATCCCTTCACGGCAGTCATGGGCGCCCCTATGACTTCCCTGAACGCTCCCCAGCGCAATCCTGTCATGAACGTGTCCTGCACCACGCGGGACGAGCTGGTTGGGGGAGGGGGAGCTACCCAAGGCCAGCGTGCCTGAAGACGGCCCGACTACCGCCCTGAGCGGAGGCCATACGAATTCACATGACAGTTGCACGCCGGCTCCGCGATCATGGGCCGATGGCCACCAGACCGGACCTTCTCAGTCTGAGCATCGCGTGCCCTCCACCCGACGAGGGCGGCGTGGAGGTCCGCCCGATCGTCAATGGCCGGGATCTTCTGGCCGAGTGGGTACCCGGTGGCGTGGGAGGCTCCCGGTACCGGGGAGTAAGCCCCAGGTATCTTCTGGGCCAGGAGGGGCCGTTGCACGCCACGGCGACGCCCCACGAGGTTCGTCTCGCTTGGTCCGGGTGCGGCGTGGAGGAGTGCTGTGGCGCGCTGTACGTGACGGTCACGCGTGCGGGGGATCATGTTGTGTGGGCGGACTGGCGCGACCTGGCCAATCAGGACTTCGACCCGCCGGAGCTTCGGTTCACCGCGGGTCAGTACGAGGCCGAGGTCCTGCGAGCCGGAGAGGACCGCGATTGGGAGTGGCCCGCAGGAGCGGTTGCGCGGCTGCTTGAGGCGGGGCTGAGGGGACGCGGGGACTGGCTTGCCACGTGGGACTGCGAGTTGGAAGGCGTCTGGGCCTCCCGCAAGGAACCCGATCGAATCCACGTCGTCCTGATGCATCCCCGTAACAGGGCAGATGCGGATCTGCCCTGGCTCCAGTTCGGGATGCCCCTCCCGATCTCCGCTGACGCCCCATCGGTCCAAGCCGAGCGCCTTGAAGCGCTGCTGACCGCAGGCGATCCCCGTGCGACCGCCGAGGTCTGGGGAGGGTCGCATGATGCCGAGCAACTGGGCTACCCATGGCCGCCGGTCGACCCGCTGTCCATTTGAGCGGCAGGGAGAGGCGAGCAGGCGCCGGCCGTCCGGCAACCTGGCATGCTCGGGTCGAGCCGCGCGTGGAGGATCCGTCGACGTGAGCCGGGACATGGGCCTGTAGCGCCCTCGCCCCCTAAGCTCCTGCCATGACCACTTGGTACGTCCTCGTAGAAGAGGACACACGGGAGACCAAGTACGCCGACGGCGCGGAACTGAAGCTGCACCGCTGGAAGTTGGTGGCCACTCGGGGCATCGGCTCGACTGCGGAGGAGGCGGCCGCGGAAGCAGAGCGAATCGCTCTGCAGTACGTGCCGGCCGTGATCGCCAGGCATGCCAGACCTGGAGATCGGCCTGCCAGGCAGGCCTACCTCACCCCCGACGGCGCATGGGTGGTGTCCGTCAGGCAGCGCGGCCGGGAAGCCCATGTACGAGTGAGCGTCGCCCGACTGATGCACACGCAGGCGGAGAGCGAGGCCCCTCCTCCGAGTTGGAGGGAGAAGCTGCGCGAGGCCTTCTGACGCCCGGCCGACGACACGAGCCGGATGCCTGGCCTCCTGTGAGCGACGGTTTGATCTGCTTCTGAAGCACCCGATGGCAGCTCCGGCCGGCCCAGCCCGACGGCCCGGCCTGGGCCGAGGATGCACGGGCGGCCGGTCTCGACGCGCGGCTCTTGCGCGTCTGAAACACAGTTGTTGCCGCGGTCGCCCCGCGAAACGTCGGAGCGACACGATCCGGTTCCGCGTTTGCCGCGCCACGACCGACATCTCCAACTCAATTCCCAGATACCCCGATTCAAATGTTGCGGCGCACAACTGATGAATCTCCATTCATCACTGGCTTTCTGTGAGGGTTTCGAATCGGCCTGGTTGTTGGGCCACTATGCGGTCTGCACCAATTTCAGGCCCGGTCGGGCCGCCGCTCCGTAATCGCTTGCTGTGAAACCGGCACCGTCTACCCAGATTCCGTGCGACCACGTCGGCCCCCGATGTATGGGCACACATCCTCAACATGATGCCCGCATGAGCGTCAGGCGTGTGATGAAAGAGTGTGTGGGGAGGGTGGCTGATTCGTGCGCTGCCGACCTGCTGTTACGACACCGATCCGCTTGAAGTCCTTGATCTGAGCACATCAATGAGTCAGGTTCGAGGCGGATCCGATGCAGGTTCGGTTCCGAACTCCCAGACCCCCCACACCACCTGACGAGGAGAACCCTCACATGGCATCTCGCGCATTCACACACAGAATGCAGCTCCTCACTGCCACGGCTGTCGTCGTCACCCTGACGACCATCGGTACGGCCCATGCGCAAATAGCGCCCGAACCCGCCCCGGCAGAAGGCACCGTGTACGGCCTCGGTGCCAAGGGAGCCGTACCCGGCAGCTTCATCGTCACGATGGACGAGAAAGCGAACAAGTCCGCTCTTGCCAAGGAGTACGGCGGCAAGCTCCAGCGCACGTACACGACCGCCATCAACGGCTTCTCCGCCAACGGTCTTTCCTCGGCCGAGGCCAAGCGCCTCGCCGCGGACCCGGCGGTAGCCAAGGTCGTACAGGTCAAGAAGTTCAGCATCGACGCCACTCAGGACAACCCGCCCTCCTGGGGCCTCGACCGCCTGGACCAGGCCGACACGGCCGGCGACGCCAAGTACACCTACCCCGACGGCGCGGGCGAAGGCGTCACCGCGTACGTCATCGACACCGGTGTGAGGACCTCGCACAAGGACTTCGCGGGACGGGCCACTTCCGGCTTCGACGCCGTGGACAACGACAACGACGCCAGCGACGGCAACGGTCACGGCACCCACGTCGCCGGCACGATCGCCGGCACCGCCCACGGCGTCGCCAAGAAGGCGAAGATCGTCGCCGTCCGAGTGCTCGACGACAACGGGTCAGGAACGACCGAGCAGGTCATCGCAGGCATCGACTGGGTCGCCAAGAATCACCAGGGCCCGTCCGTCGCGAACATGAGCCTGGGCGGGGGCGCCGACCCGGCCATCGACGAAGCCGTCAAGAAGGCCATCGCCGCCGGTGTCACCTTCGGCGTCGCCGCCGGCAACGACTCCGCGGACGCCGGGCAGGGCTCCCCGGCCCGTGTCGCGGACGCCATCACCGTCGCCTCCTCGACCAAGGACGACAAGCAGTCCGACTTCTCGAACTTCGGCTCGGTCGTGGACATCTACGCCCCCGGCTCGGACGTCACCTCCGCCTGGAACGACAGCGATGAAGGCACCAAGACCATCTCGGGCACGTCCATGGCCACACCGCACGTCGTAGGCGCCGCGGCCGTCTACCTGGCGGGCCACAAGGACGCCACACCGGACCAGGTGGCCAAGGCCCTCACCGGCGGCGCCACTCCCGACAAGATCTCCAACCCCTCACAGGGCACCGCGAACAAGCTGCTCAAGATCGTCGAGTAGCCCCACGTGACCGGCGCCCACCGTACTGCCCTCACCGGGTTACGGTGGGCTCCGGCCGTAACCAGGACCGGCGCCCACCACGGACCGCCGACGGCGTGCACCCCCAGAATCAGCGGCGCGTCTCTCGGCGCTACCCCAGCCCTGGGCCACCAAGCCGCGGCGGGCGTCACCACGAAACCTCGCGGACATCGGCCCGGCTCTGTGGCCGGATCGTGGCGGTGATCTCCGACCGGTGGCGGCTCGCCGAGAACGTCACCGTGAGCGCCTGCGCCTCTGTCCGGCTCGTGCTCACCGTGAACCCCCGGTTCGGCACCGCCGAGATCAGGCACACCGCGTCGTCACCGAACCGCACGGTGGCCTTGCCCCCCTCGGACGGCACCGTGTAGACGCCTGCGCCGCCTTCCTCGCATCCCGAGCCGTCCGCGCCGGTCGGCGCGCCCGGGGCACTGGTGCGGACGGTGGGTGTCGGCGTGGGCGTCGGGCTGGGATCGGTCGCCGGCTCGCTGCTCCGGGGCGGCGGGCTGGGCCTGCGGCTGCTCGCCGACGGACTCGGGGAGGGTTTCGCGGTGGTGGGGCTGGGCCGCGGGGGCTTCAGGGGCTCACTCGGCGCGGACTGCGCGACCGGCGCGGTCGGCCGGGTCGACCCCACCACGAAGTGAATCGTGAGGATGACAGCGGTGACACTGGCTGCCGTGCAGGCCAGCCATATGATCAGGTAGCGCAGGAAGCGGGACACGACACCATAGTGACGGACCGGCTAACGTGCCTGCTCATGGCCTCCGTACTTGTCGTCGAGGACGACCCCGTCATCCGGGCCGCGCTGATCGAGGTCCTGACCGGGCACGGCTACGCGGTCAGGACCACCCACCAGGGTTTCGAGGCGCTGCGCGAGATCACCCAGAGCCCGCCGGACATCGTGGTGCTGGACCTGGGGCTGCCCGATCTCGACGGCCTCGACGTGCTGCGCATGATCCGGGGCATTTCCCGTGTGCCGGTCCTGGTCGCCACCGCCCGTGACGACGAGAGCGAGATCATTCGTTTGCTCAACGCGGGGGCCGACGACTACCTGGTCAAGCCGTTTTCCGGCGGCCAGCTCGCCGCCCGGCTCGCCGCCGTGCTGCGCCGATCCGTGCCCGCCGACGTACAGGCGGCCCGGCGGCCGGTCCTGCAGGTGGCAGACCTGCGCATCGACCCGACCGCGCGCACCGCGCACCTGGCCGGCCGGGAACTGCCCCTGACCCGCCGCGAGTTCGATCTGCTCGCCTACCTCGCCGCCCACGCCGACCAGGTCGTCACCCGGCAGCGCATACTCGCCGAGGTGTGGCAGCAGCCGTACGTCGAGGACCAGACGGTCGACGTCCACCTCTCCGCGCTCCGCCGCAAAATGGGCGAGAAGGCCCGAAAGCCCCGCTATCTGCGCACGGTTCGCGGCCTGGGTATCAAGTTGGTCAGCTCGCCATGAGACGTGCCCTCGCCGGGATCGCCCTGGCCGTCACCTCGATGGTGGCTCTGTCCTTCCTCATCCCCCTCGCCCTCCTCGTGCGCGAACAGGCACGGGACCGGGCCACCACGGCTGCCGAGCAGCGGGCGTCCGCCCTGTCCCCGGTGCTCGCCCTCACCACCCGGCGCGCCGACGTGCAGCAGGCGGTCGCCGAGCTCGGCTCCTCCGACCAGCTCGTCGTGCGTCTGCCCGACGGCAGCTTCGTCGGCACCCCGCACGCGCCCCGGGACGCGCTCGAGCGGGCCGTGCGCAGGCGCGAGACGCTGACCGTGGACACCGCCGGTGGCTGGGTCTACCTCCAGCCCGTCGTCCTGCAGGGCGACCGGGTCGCCGTCGTGGAAGCCTTCGTGCCCGCCGCAGACCTCACCCGGGGCGTGGCCGCGTCCTGGGGCGTCATGGCGCTGCTCGCGCTGGGTCTGGTCGGTGGTTCGGTACTCGTCGCCGACCGGCTCGGCGCCCGCGTCGTCCGGTCGTCGCGCAGTCTCAAACGCGCCTCACTGGCTCTCGGCTCCGGCGACCTGGACGTGCGTGTCCAACCCGACGGCCCGCCCGAACTGCAGGAGGCCGGTGCGGCGTTCAACACCATGGCCGACCGCGTCCTCGACCTGCTCGCCGTGGAACGCGAGCTGGTCGCCGACCTCTCGCACCGGCTGCGCACGCCGTTGACCGCCCTCTACCTGGAAGCCGACCGGATGGGGTCGACGCCCAGCGCCCGGCGGGTCGCGGAGGCGGCCGGCCAGCTGGAGAGCGAACTGGACTCGATCATCGCCGCGGCCCGTACACCGCTGGCGTCGGCGCGGCCGGCCCGTGCGGCGGCCGGCGCGGCGAAGGTGTGCGATGTCGCCGAGGTGGTCGCCATGCGTCTGGACTTCTGGTCGGTCCTCGCTGCCAAGCAAGGACGGCCCTACGAGCGCTCCCTCACGCCGCGATTGGTGCCCGTCGCCTTCCCCGAGGACGACCTCGCGGCCGTCGTCGATGCCCTGATCGGCAATGTGTTCCGGCACACCCCGGAGGGCACCGCCTTCGCCGTGCGCGTGGAGCGGGCGGATCGGCACGTGTTCCTCACGGTTGACGACGCCGGACCGGGCGTGGCGGACCCCGCCGCAGCGCTCACGCGGGGTGTGAGCGTCGGAGGTTCGACGGGGCTGGGCCTGGACATCGTGGCCCGCGCGTCCCGCGAGGCGGACGGCGAACTGACGATCACCCGGGCGCCCTTGGGCGGCGCCCGGGTGCGGGTGTCGTTCGTACTGGCTGACGCGGGCGGGGCCGGCGGCGGGGTGTGGTGAGCGGGGTCAGCGACCGGCGCCGAAGTTCTGCGTCCACCAGGGGCCGCCGTCGCCGAAGTGGACGCCCACTCCCAGCTCCTTGAAGGAGCAGTTGAGTATGTTCGCGCGGTGCCCGGGGCTGTTCATCCAGGACTTCATCACCGAGGCGGCGTCCGCCTGGCCCCGGGCTATGTTCTCGCCCAGGGTCGACCACTTGTACCCCGCGGCCTCGACCCGGGTCGTCATCGTCGAGCCGTCGGGGCCGGTGTGGGACATCACGCCGCTGCTCGCCATGACGTCGCTGTAGTCGTCGGCGGCCCGGGTGAGCCGGTCGTTCGCTGTGACCGGCGAGCAGTTCGCCGCGGCCCGCTCCTTGTTGACCAGCGCGAGTACCTGAGCCTCGGGCCCGCCATCGGACTCCGAACCCGATCCGGAGTCCGATCGGGTGCTGCCCGGCCGCAGGCCGCCGGAACCGCTCGCCGGCCCGCCGCCGCTGCTCTTCGCCGTCGTCCCCGCGGGTGCCTTCGACGCGGGGGCAGTCGTCTTCCGTGCGCGAGGGGTGGGGCTTGCCGATTGCTTCCGCTTCTCCTTCGGCTTCGCGCTCGGTGAGCTGCTCGCCGTGGTGCTCGGGCTCGCCGAAGCAGAGGCGAGCGGCGCCGCACTGCCGCCCGCGTCCCCGGCGCCCGGCGTCCTGTCCGTGCTGTTCGCGACCACGCGGTCCGACGCGTCGCCGTCCTCGCCGCTGACGACGGCCACGGTGATCCCGACGCCCGCGATCGCAGCGACGGCTCCCAGGGCCAGCGCGGGACCGCGCGTCTTCGGCCCACTGCGGGGGCGGGCGTGGAAGCGGGACGGGCGAGCGGCTCGGCGGGAACCCATGCAGGACACCTCGGTCTGTCGGTCGGCTGACTCGGCCCCATGCCCGGTGGCCGCGATCGCGGCCACCGGACCTGTGGGGGGTGTTCGAGAGCCTAGGACCAGGCCGGGGCGGAGAGCTCTGTTCGAAGGTCATCTTCAAGAAGCCTTAAGAGAGCCGCCAAAGTCCGCTGAGGAACGGGTTGGAAGCGTCCCGGCCTGTCATGCGCCAGCCTGGTATCCACGGTGCGCTCAACCAGACATGCAGGACACGCGGTGCCAGGAGATCCCCCCACCCCAGGGGCGCCCGTGAGCGGCAGCGCCGCGCTGCGGACCGCAGATGTATCCGAAGCCCGCATGACCGCTTCCTGGCTGCTGAAGGCGGCCACTGTTCGCCCCTTGACGGGGTGCGCAGTGTGCAGGGCCAGAGCCTTGGCGTCCTGCTGCGATCCAGGCGGATGCGGCTGCTCTTGGGACGGGTGGGCGTCCGGTTTCGATGCCGAGTCGGTTTGCGCAGGGGCGAACCTGGAATCAGACGCCCTGAACGTGATCAGGAGTGGTCGGGCATCCGTCAACGGGTCGAGGCCTCGGCGGCGCAGGCCGCCGGCGCCTCCAACTTCCGTTTGCTGTCCGTCCTCTCCATACTCGACACCGGCGTGTTCACCGAGGAGAAGGCAGGCCAAGGCCTTCCGCGCCCGCCTCGGTGCCTGAGCGGACTCACACAAAAGCCCCCGGCGATCTGCGGCCGGGAACTCCGGTGTTGGTGCCTGCCCTTCATGCGGCGGCGCTGATGAGCTTCTTGAAGTCGGCGTACATCTCGTCGGCCGCCGCCGCGTCCACGGAGGGGATGAAGGTGTCGAAGGGGAGGAAGGCGTGAATCAGCCCGGGGGTAGCGGTGCAGGAGTACCGTCACCCCGGCCGCGCGAAGGACCTCGGCATGAGTTCGCCACTCTGGAGCCCTCGTGACGTGCCGGGCACGCCCCGCATTCAGGGGTGTGTCACCAGGCCATCTCACCGTGACGGTCGCGGAAGGTTCCGGTCGGCCCGTCCGGCCCGATGGTGGCGAGTTCGACGATCGCGTCGGTGCCCTCGGTCACGGTCTGCGGGCCGCTGTGCCCGTTGAAGTCGGTCGCTGTGTAGCCCGGGTCGGCGGCGTTCACTTTCACATCCGGCCAGGACTTCGCGTACTGCGTGGTCAGCATGGTCACCGCGGCCTTCGACGCCGTGTAGAGCGGCGCGAGGTTCCTCGACTCGACGCGCTCGGCGTCGTGGGTGGCCGCGAACGACCCCATGCCGCTCGACACATTGACGATGACCGGGTGCGCGGATGTGCGCAGCAGCGGCAGGAACGCATGCGTGACCCGGACGATCCCCACGACATTGACTTCGAACACCTCGCTGGCATCAGTGGCTGTGATCTGGTCGGCGGGGTTGTGCGTCCCGAAAACACCCGCGTTGTTGATCAGGACGTCGATGCCGCCCTCGCGAGCCTCGATATGGGCGGCGGCAGCAGCCACCGATGCGTCGTCGGTCACGTCGATCTGGACGAAACGGGCCCCGAGTGCGTCGGCGGCCGCCTGACCTTGCTGTCCTGGACCCGCGCATGGTCACTCCTGATGGGCGACCCCAGCGCACGGACACACGACGAGCGCAACCTGGCACGGGCGGTCTTCGCCCCAGGGCCCAGCCGGCTCGCGTCCTGGCCCGTGCTCCAGGACGACGACGCCCTGAAACCCGCCCTCGTCGCCGACCTGCGCTCAGCTCTCATCGACTACCCCCGCGACCGCGGCCTGACCGAACTCGTAGAGGAGCTGCGCTCCACCAGCGCGGAGTTCGCCCGGCTGTGGGACGAAGGCACGGTCGGCCCGCACGTCTCGGCCCGCAAGACCGTCGTACACCCCCAGGTGGGTGAGGTGATCTGCGACGTGCTCACCGTCCCAGGCTGCGACATCCGACTCGTCGTCCACACGGTGGCCGCGGGTTCCACCGACGCGGAAAAGATGGAGTTCCTGCGGGTCACCAACGGCGTCCGCGCCGACGGCCCCACGCCTCCGGGGCCCGGCCTGTTCTCCACGCCGTAACGATCAGGCCGGCCGGATCTCGTCCAGCTGGCAGAGATCAGGTTTGCCAGTGAAAACGACCGCTCGCGGCCACTTCGACTCGGTGTACGGCTGCAGGAACTTACCGCATCCAACTTCGGCTCCGCCGCGTATCCGGCGGGCAGGTTAGGGCTGTCCACGGCGACGGTCAGCATCGACACGGGCAAGGGCCACGTCATGCCGTGATGCCTTCCACGCTGCTCACTGAGCGGATCAGACAATGGAGGGGCACTAAGCACATGCTGCCGCCGGGATCCCTGCGGCAGCAGCCTTCACCCGACCGAGGGTCAGCTGCGCACGGCGCCCACGTATCGCACGCTCGGGCCTCACTTCTCCACGACTGGTGTCATGCATCACTGGCGCAGAGGCTAGCCGCCGCGGCCGTACTGGTGCGTGTTGCGGTAGATGTTGCGCTGCCCACCGTGGCGGCGTCCTGCGGTCTTCTCGGTTCGCCGCAGGAGTACCTCATGGTCGGGCCGCTGGCATCCCCGTTGCGGCCATCTTTGCCCATGCTGGACTGGAGTTGAGGAATAGGCGGGATGAGTGTCGGGTGCCTGCGCGTCGGCGGTGCCGCGGCGCTGGGCCGTCACGGTGGTGGGGCCATGAGAGGGACGTCGGTGGGGGAGAGGTCGGTGCGGGTAGCCGGCACCGCGTTCGTATGCGTTCCCTGCGATATGCCCGGTGACCGCGAGCCAGGAAGGCTGAGGTCTCGACGCCGCTGCGTGCCATGGCGACCCCACCAGCCCAGCACCGCCGAGTCGTCCGTCGCGCGGCTGGATCCACCCGGCCACTACAGCTATCGGGGCTGGTTACACAGGAAGCAGCCTTCCCAATACGGGAGTCCGCTGAGGACGCGGTGACGCGTACACGACGCCCTCGCAGCACCGTCCGGTCCCGGGAAGTGGGGGTAAGGGCCGTTGCTGGTCGGCGGGGTGAAATATTCCACCATGATCCTGAAATGATCCAGGTAGTCATGCACGCGGGGCGGGTGGTAGCCCAACTCGCTCCAGCGATGCCCGCTCGCTGCGAGAGCCGTGACGCGCAGCACGAAGTCCTTGGACCGCGCGTGCTCGGACTCGCTGGTGCCCCAGTCGACCTCTTCCAGGTGGAAGCCGACCGCACCACGGCCCATCACGTTCTGGTCCTGCAAGATCAGTAGCGCTGCGAAGCGAAAGTCCCAGGCCTGGGATGCAAGATCGGACACAGCGAGCACCAGCACCTCAGTAAACGCCTCGGTGGCGCCGTTGGACAGATCCAGCTCTCGGTCTCCACCGGAGAAGATGTTCGCCACATGGCCACCGTACCGTCGGGCTACGCCCCTTCTTCGATGGCCTCGAATGGGGGCACATCGTTCGGGTGGAGGTCGGTGCGGGCGCGGTGCAGGCACCCACCTGACCGACGTGCCAGGCTCGATTTTCGTCGGGGCGCGCGTCTCACGCGGCGACTTCCTGGGCACCGTGCACCAGCGCACGAGGATGTCACCTCACCTGCACATGGCCCTGGTTGAGATCATCGGCGGGGCACCCGGTGGGCAGCAGTGGCCGCACAGCGACGACAAGCCGTCCACCAAGCAGCTCACCTACCGCAACCTCGGCACCGAGCCGGTCAGGCCCTGTCCGTCGACGCCTACTCGGTGGGCGGAAAGCCCGCCGCCGAAGGCCCGGTTCGGGACTTGTGTGATCCTACGGCGTGGCCGCGGGTTGTTCCCCCGAGCCACGGACGATCAGCCGGGTGGGAACGGTGATGGTGCGTGCCCGGGAGCGGTCGCCGTCGAGGCGGGCCAGGGAGGTGGCTGCGGCTTTGCGGCCGACTTCTGCGGGGTCCTGGGCGACGACGGTCAGAGCGGGCTCCAGTGCTTCGGCGAGGGACACGTCGTCGAAGGCGACGACGGCGACGTGCTTGCGTTTGCTGCGGGCGAGTTCGGCGACGACGCCGAGCGCCATGATGTTGTTCCCGGCGAACAGGGCCGTGGGGGGATCGGCCAGGCCGAGCAGGTGGGAGGTCGCGGCCTCGGCCCCCTGCTGGTCGTGCGCACTGGCGACCAGCGAGCGGTCGTAGGGGATGTCGGCCTCTTTCAGGGCCGCCCGGTATCCGGCGAGGCGTTCGCGGCGGGTGTAGAGCTTGACCGGCAGGTCGCCGACGAAGCCGATGCGGCGGTGTCCGTGGGCGATGAGGTGGGCGACGCCTTCGTGGGCTCCGGCGCGGTTGGAGCTGACGATGCTGTCCGTGGCGAGGCCCACCCCGGGCCGGTCGAGGAAGAGGACGGGCAGCCCCGCCGTGCGGTGGGGTTTGAGGCCGGAGTGGTCGGCGCCGACGGACGGTACGACGATCAGGATGCTGACGCGCCGGGCGAGGAACTGGGCGGTCAGGGCGTGTTCGCGTTCCGGGTCGTCGGCGGAGGAGCCCATGAGCAGGGTCAGTCCGCGGTTGCGGACGGTGTCCTCGATGCCGCGGGCCACGGCTGCGAAGAAGGGGTTGGCCAGGTCGGGGACGACCAGCCCTATGGTCGTGTCCGGGCCGCCGACGCGGATGTTGCGGGCCATGAGGTTGGGCTGGAAGCCCAGCTTGGCCACCGCGGCGAGCACCTGTTCCCGTGTCCGTGCCGAGGCGGGCCCGTCCTCGTTGAGGACCCGGGAGACCGTCTTGGCGCTGACTCCTACTTCTCGGGCGACATCGGCCAAGGTGGGGCGGCGGCTGGCTGCCATGGAGGAAACCGTCTCCTGGGTGCTCCCGGGTTGCCGGCCGCGGCCTCGGCCGGAACGTGCGAGAGCGGGGTTGCGTGGTCAGGTGGCCTGTACTCCGGCGGCCTTGGCGGCCTCGGAATCCGCTACGACAGTATCTCCAGCCGCATCGACGGTGAGCGCGCCGGTCATGATGGCCACGACCTCCGCCATGGAGTAGTCGGACGGCTTGATCACGGCGGCGCGCTTGCCCAGCCGGTGGACGTGGATCCGGTCGGCGATCTCGAAGACGTGCGGCATGTTGTGGCTGATCAGGACGACCGGCATGCCTTTGTCGCGGACGCGGCGAATGAGGTCCAGGACCTGGCCGGACTCCTTGACGCCGAGGGCGGCGGTGGGTTCGTCCATGACGACGACGCTGCGGGCCCAGGCGACCGCGCGGGCGACCGCGACGGCCTGCCGCTGTCCGCCCGAGAGCGTCTCGACCGACTGGGTCAGCGAGCGCAGGCCGATCTTCAGATCGGCCATGTGCTCCGCGGCCTCCTGACGCATGCGCTTCTTGTCGAGCATGCGCAACGCGCTGCCCAGGATGCCCGGGCGGCGTAGCTCGCGGCCGAGGAACATGTTCGAGGCGATGTCCATGGACGCCGCCACGGCGAGGTCCTGGTAGACCGTCTCGATGCCGTGGGCGCGGGCGCTCTGCGGGCCGGAGAACTGGATCGGTGTGCCGTTCAGGCGTATCTCGCCCTCGTCGGGCACCAGAGCGCCGGTGAGGGCCTTGATGAGGCTGGTCTTGCCGGCGCCGTTGTCGCCGATGACGGCGAGGACCTCGCCGGGCAGCAGGTCGAAGTCGGCGCCGTCGATGGCGGTGACCTGGCCGTAGCGCTTGACCAGACCGCGTGCCTGCAGCACGGGGGTTGCGGTGGTGGTGGTCATCGGGCCTTCCTCCGGGAGATCTGGTCGACGGTCACCGCGAGGATCACCAGGACACCGGTGATCAGGGTCTGGTAGATCGAGGCGACGCCCATCAGCTGGAGCCCGTTGCGGAAGACGCCGACGATCAGGACGCCGATGAACGTGCCCAGCACCGATCCGCGTCCGCCGAAGAGGCTGGTGCCGCCGAGGACCACGGCGGTGATGCTGTCGAGGTTGTCGGTCTGCCCGGCCTGCGGGTCACCGACGCCCGTGCGGGAGATGAGCAGCAGGGCGGCGATGCCATAGAGGACGCCGGCCGCGGTGTAGACGCCGATGGTCAGCCGGGAGGTGCGGATGCCGTTCAGCCGGGCCGCTTCCGGGCTGTTGCCCAGGGCGTAGACGTGCCGGCCCCAGCTGGTGCTGCTCAGCGCGTAGGCGAGGAGGAGGAACAGGGCGATGGTGACCAGCGAGCCGTAGGTGATGTCGGTCTTGCCGAGCGGGAAGGTCTGCCCGAGGGCCGTCAGCGGGCCGGGCAGGTTGCTGACGGTCTGCTCCTCGGAGTAGATGTGCGTCAGCGCGAAGGCCACGTTGAGCATGCCGAGGGTGACGATGAACGGCGGCAGCGGGATCTTCTGCACCAGTGCCCCGTTGAGCAGGCCGAAGCCACCGCAGACGGCCAGCCCCAGCGCGATCGCGGCCAGCGGTGGCAGGGAGCCCTCGGCGGCCATCTTGGCGATCACGATGCTGCCGAACGCCATCACCGCCCCGCAGGACAGGTCGATGCCGGCGGTGAGGATGATCAGGGTCTGGCCGATGGCCAGCGTGCCGACGACCATGACCTGCTGCACGATCAGCGAGAAGTTCCCGCCGGTGAGGAACTGGTCGGTCGAGACGGAGAAGAAGACACAGGCCAGCAGGAGGGCGACCAGCGGGCCGGTGGTCGGTTGCGTGAGCAGTCTGCGGACCGTGGTCGGCGCTTTGAGCTCCGCGTACGGCGTGGACGTGGAGGGTGGCGTGGACGTGGCAGTCATGCGAGGTCCTTGTCGAAAAGACAGAAGTCCGTGTCCGTCCCTTGAGGGCGGCAGGAGGACGAGGGGGCGGCCGTCCCGGGTCGGGGAGGTGGGTCCGGTCGCCCCGCTGAGGGGTGTCGAACGGCGGCTGCCACGGGGGCAGTCGGGGGCGGCGGCTCAGCCCCAGCAGTTGTCCAGGCCGTAGGCGGTGTCCTTGGATGCGACCCCGTCCTGCGCCTTGTCGGTGATCAGGGTGACACCGGTGTCGGTGTAACCCGACGCCTTCTTGCCGTCCTTGGCGTACGTCACGACGGCCTTGACGCCCTCGGCGGCCATCTTCAGCGGGTACTGCTGCGACGTCGCGGCGATCTTGCCGTCCTTGACGGCGCGGGTGCCGGTGCAGCCGCCGTCGACGGAGACGATCAGGACGTCCTTCTCCCGGCCCTTGCCCTTCAGCGCGGTGTACGCGCCCAGCGCGGCGGGCTCGTTGATGGTGTACACGACGTTGATGCCCGGTTCCTTCTGGAGGCAGTTCTCCATCGCCGTCTGGCCCTTGGACTGGTCGCCGCCGGTGTCCTGGGCGCAGGCGACGTCCTTGTCGGTGGCGCCGAAGCCCTTGAGGAAGCCGTTGTGGCGCTGAACGCCGACGGAGACGCCCGGCGCAAGGTCGAGGGCGGCTATCTTCGCGGTCTTGCCCTTCATCGCGGCCTTGGCGTACTCGCCGATCAGCTCGCCGGCCTTGAGGTTGTCGGTGGCGAACAGGGCGTCGACCGCGCTCTGCGGCTCCGTCGGGGTGTCCAAGGCGATGACCAGAACACCCTTGGCCTTGGCCTTCTCGATCGCGGGCACGATCGCCTTGGAGTCGCTGGGGGTGATCAGGATGCCCTTCACACCGGCGGCGACCATGTTCTCCATCGCGGTGACCTGCCCGGCGTTGTCACCGTCGAACTTGCCGGCCGCCGTCATCAGCTTGACGCCTTCGGCCTTCGCGGTCTTCTCCGCGCCCTCCTTCATCTTGACGAAGAACGGGTTGGTGTCGGTCTTGGTGATGAGGCCGACCTTGACCTCGCCCGAGCCGGTGCTCGTGCTGCCCGATCCCGATCCGGATCCACAGGCGGTCAGGGCGAGCGCTGCGACACCCGTGCAGGCAGCGGCTCTGAGCAAGGAGGAGGGCAGACGAGAGGTGCGTGACATGGACGACTCCTGCGGGATGTCGGGCGGGTGGCCGGCAGCGGGGCCTGCCGTTCCGCGATGTCAACGTTGACTGATGTCATCGTTGACACTGCTTGGCGAGGATGATGGACTCCCTTCCCCGGCAACGTCAATGCCCTGCACTCGTCACAAATCGGCAACGCCCCCCGGCTGCGTCCGCACGTCCCGCCTGCCCCGCGACGCCTGGCACGCACGCGCGCCGAGGCGGCCCCCCGCCCCGAAGCCGCTCGCCGGCCTGCCCGGTTCATGCCCGTTTCCGCTCCGCGTCCCGCGCGTTCCCGAGAAGAGCAGCCCATGAGCCCGCCCCAGATCACGGTCCTGGGCGAATGCGTCGCCGACGCCTTCACCGAACCCGCACCTGCCCGCAACGAACTCGCCCTGCGCGTCCTGCCGGGCGGCGGACCCGCCAACACAGCCCTGGCCCTGGCCCGGCTGGGCACCCCGGCCCGCCTTCTCGCCCGGCTGTCCGGCGACGTGTTCGGCCGCCTCTTCCGGGCCCACCTCACGGCATCCGGCGTGGACCTCTCGCACGCCGTCGAGGCCGCCGAGCCCAGCACGCTCGCCGTCGCCGAACTGGATGCCCACGGCCAGGCCGCGTTCTCCTTCCACGCCCAGGACACCGCCGACTGGCAGTGGACCGGCGCGGAACTGGCCGGCGCCGACCTGGCCGACACCGCCTGTGTGCACACCGGGTCCCTGGCCCTGGTCAGACAACCCGGAGCGGCGGCGGTGGAGGACTTCCTGGCAGCGGCCGCCCCCCAAACCACCATCAGCATCGACCCCAACGTCCGCCCGCTCCTGGTACACCCCGAGGCCTACCGCGCCCGTCTGGCCCACTGGTGCGGCCTCGCGGACGTGCTGCGGCTGAGCGAGGACGACCTGGACCTCCTCCTGCCCGGAACACCGCCCGAGCAGGCGTGCGACACCTGGCATGCGGCAGGGGCGCGCCTCGTCGTGATCACACGCGGCGTCGACGGCGCCCTGGCCTCACTCGACGGAGAGCGGGTCCACGTGCCCGCGGTGGCGACACCCGTCGTCGACACGGTCGGCGCGGGGGACTCCTTCACCGCAGGCCTGCTGCACCACCTCGGCACCCACCAACTCCTCGGCGGCAGACTGACGGACCTGCGCCTCGCCGACGTCGAGGCCGCCTGCCTGTTCGCCGTGCAAGTCGCCGCCCTGACCTGCTCGGCGGCCGGACCCAACCCGCCCTGGCAGCACCAGTTGGCGCAGCCCACGCCGGACACCCCCGCGGCCCTGCACCTCGACCCCACCCACTGAACCCCTCGGACACGGACAGACAACGACAAGGACGAAACCATGACGAAAACCCTGCTCGCCGAATTCACCGCCCGAAAGGGAGCGGAGGACGAGGTCACCCGCCTCATCCGGGAGTACGCCCTGAAAGTGCGCGAAGAGGAAGGCAACCTGGCCTTCGACGTCTACACCAAGACGGCCAACCCCCGCGCCTACTGGATCTTCGAGGCCTACCGCGACGAAGACGCCTTCCGGACACACCTGAACGCCCCCTACGGCGCCCCCTTCAACGCCGCCCTCACCCCGCTGATCGAGGAAGACGCCTCCGTGCTCACGTTCCTCGAGGAGATCGACCGCGCATGAATGCACCCGACCGCCCACGGCACCACCGCTAACGCGCGCGAGGTGATGACAGCCGACGACGTGGTGTCCGTCCTCGCCGTACTGCGCAACGCCGGTGCCGACATCTGGATCGGCGGTGGCTGGGGCATCGACGCCCTGGTCGGCGAACGACCCGGCTCCACCGCGATCTGGACCCGATGCACCGCAATGACCAGGAAGCGGCCGTCGTGGCGGCTCTCGCGGAGTGCGGTTCGTCGTCACCGATCGTCCCGACCGGGAGATCGATCTGCACCCTCTGCTCTTCGCCGCGGACGGATCCGCCGAGCAGGCATCACCCGACCACGAGCACCCCTTCACCTATCCGGCCTCACGCTTCGTCACCGGCACGATCCTCGGGGCCACCGTCCCGTGCCTGTCGCCCCAGCAGCAGGTCTCCTTCCACCAGGGCTACGAAACCCGCCGATCACGACCGCCACGACATGACCCGGCTCCGGCAGATGTTCGGGATCACCACCCACTTCTGACCAGTCTTCCTGCCGCACGCCGCTCCCTCGAACGCCTGCATGGCCACAAGCCGCGCGCCGGAAGCCGCTCCCGGCCGACCGGCGCACGGCCCCACCCCGTCACCGCCAGACAGACCTGACCTGCCACGCGCGCAAGACGTCGAGCGTGGCGGCGCCTCCCTCGGCGAACACCTCGACGCCGCTGCTGCAGGGGTCGGGGAAACCTGGTCGGTGATCACTGCCTCGCCGCCGCCGAAGACCTCGACGGACGACCAGTCGACGAGGATGCGCAGCTGACCTCGCCGATCTCGGCCTTCAGGGGCGCGGTCTGCACGCCGGGGAAGGTGCTGGCCCCCCCATGCCGACGGCCGGGGTCGAATGACGGTGCCAATGCTGCGCAGCTGACTGTGCCCGGGTGTTCCGGCCGACTGGTTCCACGACTGGCCAAAAGACGGTGTCACGCCCGTTTCCCGATCTGACCTACCTGCGCTACAGCACGGGGGCCGACGAGCAACTAACTCCGGTGCCCAGTGGACTCCAGCATCCATTCCTGAGCCCATCGGAGTCCGTGGTGGGCGAGTTGCTGGAGTTTGTCGGGGGTGAGTTTGGCGCGCCGTACTGTGCCAGGGGCCGCAATGCCCCGCTCGAAGGCCCCTGAGGCCGCCTTGGAGGCCGTCGTGAGTGCTTCTGGCTCCGGCACCGGCACGACGCCGAGTTGCTCCAGGAGCTCGCGCTGCCGGTCCGTCAGGCCCTCCCAGACCTTCGGCTTGCGCTGCCGGGCGAGCCACTTTCCGATGTCCCTTTCCGCGGCAGCGGGCTGTACGAGTCACGCCTGGGGGTGAACAAGACCACGGTGCACCGCTGGATGCGCAGCGAGACCCTGCCCATGCCGGACAAGCTCAAGGAGTTCCGCGAGAACTACAACACTGCAGTGAAAGGCCTCGATGGGTACTCACCCATCGGCGATGACGAGCGCGACCGGGCCTTGGCTCTGCTGCACAGAGCCAGGCAGGAACAGCGCCGCGCCAGGACAGCTGAAGCCAGGCGCCGGCAGCGGCAGGCTGCAATGCACGCCGCAGCCCGGACTCTCACCGAGCGTGACACGGCACTCGCCGAGTAGAGGGATGAACTGACGGCCCTGCTGGAACCGCCTGGCCGCGCTGGAAATGAGCAAGGCCAACCGCGACGCCGCCGACGCGGTCGTGGGGGAAGCCATCACCACCGTCGAGCAGGCCCACGCACGGTTCCACCAGGGCGCGTCCGACCCGGGCCAGATCGCCCGCCGGGCTCGTCAGCAGGAGGTGATCGAGCCGACTCCAGGCAGCCACACGAGAGGCGACAGGTATCGGCGCGGGCATGTCGTCGGCTGAGCGTGGGCAATGCTGAAGTATGGCTACGGATGGTGGCGTTGCGGCCGGAGTACAGGTCTGCTCTCTCAAGGTCGATACACCTCAGCTGATCTCGCCGGGGACCGCGTACAAGGTGGTCCGGTTCCCCTTTGGAGCGGCGGAATCGACGGACCGATTCGAGATGCACCAGGCCGTCCAGCCGGACGGCTATGTGGTGAGTGACTGGGCGACAGACGACCGTAGCGGCCTGATCTGGCCGTCTAAAGCCGGCTGGGGCCATCTGCACGCGATGATCCAGTGGGAGTCCGCCAGCGGCACGGCCGGCTACACCGAGCTGCGCGACCAGTACGTCCGTGACCCGCTGGGCCTGACGCCCAATCCCAACGACACCACAGCGACCGAGCACCGCACGCCGACGCCCGGCGGCCAGTACTACGTCAAGAACCATGGCGTCTTCGTTGTCCCGGGGACCCCGGTTGCGCTCCGTGTTACGCACAACGACGCCACCCCGCGTCTGTTGACCCTCGCCGAGTTCAAGCTCGTCATCCACGATGCCGCCTAGGGCGTGTTTTGAGCGGGGCTTGGTGCTGCACCTGATGCCGTGATGATCTCGGTGTGGGACGTGGGGATCTCTCGGATGAGCAGTGGGCAGTGCTGGAACCGCTGTTGCCTGTCGCGCAGGTAGGCAGGCCGTCAGCGTGTCGGCGGAGGCTGATCGACGAGGTCCGCTGGCAGGTGCGGACGGGCGCCCCATGGAGGGACCTGCCGGTGGAGTACGGGCCGTGGCAGACGGTCTACGGGCTGTTCCGCCGCTGGCAACGCACCGGCGTCTGGGGAACAGTGCTGACCGGACTGCAGGCCAGGGCCGATGCCTGCGGGCTGATCACGTGGGAGGTGAATGTCGACTCCACGATCTGCCGGGCTCACCAGCACGCGGCCGGCGCCCGCCGGGACGGGCAGACCCAGAAAGAGCCGCCCGGCGGGATCCTCGCCGAGCCGGACGACCACGCGCTCGGCCGGTCCCGGGGCGGCTTGACCACCAAGATTCATCTGGCCTGCGAACAAGGTCAACGCCCTTTGTCGTTGCTGGTCACGGCAGGGTAGCGGGGTGACAGCCCGCAGTTCGTGGCCGTGCTGCAGGGCATCCGCGTGCCCCGGCTCGGGGCGGGGCGACCGCGCAGACGGCCGCTGGGTCCGGGGTGACAAGGCGTACCCATCGCGCGCCAACCGCGCCTACTTACGCCGACGTGGGATCCGGCCACCATCGCGGAACCGGCCGACCAGGCCGGCCACCGCAGACGCAGCGGCAGCCACGGCGGGCGCCCGCCGACCTTCGACCGCGACGACCACAACGGGCGCCCGCCGACCTTCGACCGCGACGACCACAACGCCCGGCACGCGGTCGAGTGCGGCATCAACCGACTCAAGCGCAACCGGGCAGTGGCCACCCGGTTCGACAAGCTCGCCGTCCGCTTCGAGGCCACCGTCCACATCGCCGCCATCAACGAATGGCTGTGACCTGGCGAGGCAGGCCTCACCGCATGCCATCCTGACGGCGGCAACCCGCAGCACGTCGGCACAAGGGAGACAGCGGCGGACCAATGGCGGCTGAGTACTACTGCGCCGACAGCGAGAACGGCCACCACATCGACGACCCGTCCGAGGACGCCCTGTTCGACCTGATCAGTGAACTGAACGACGCGGACAACACGTTCATCGTCATCCAGCCCGACCAGGGCGACCCCGCATGGTTCGCCTCCGTGGCCGTCCTCGACGAAGGCGGCTACGAGATCGTCCGCCGCGACACCACCTGCCGCGAACACGAGGTCACCACCCACACCAGCATCGGCCGGGGTGCAGTTGACGGGTTGCGGCTCGTCAACGGATGTCGGCAGCAGTAGGCCGAGAGCACCCGCCGCCGTTGTGAAGGCGGCGGCGGAAGGGGTCAGTGAACCGGCGGCCTGGTCGCGCTGGCGCACTGGCGCGGGGCGTGGCCTGGCGGAGGGGTCGCCTCCGGGGGGTGTGCCGTGGTGTGGGCGTCCAGCCACGACAGCACCCGGGTGAGTACGTCGTCACCGTCGAGGTCGTGCAGGAGTCGTGCTGGCCGCCTGCCACCAGGTGCAGCGTCTTGTCGGCGGTGGGCAGCAGAGCGGCGAGCCGGCGGCTTTGGCCGTGGTCGGTGGAGGTGTCGGCGGTGCCGTGCACGAGGAGGCATGGGGTGTGCCAGTGGTGCGGTGCCCGTTCCCAGACGTCGGCGGCCACGTGCAGGGCGGTGGCCGCCAGCTTCAGCGGTACCCGGCCGTTGTGGATCAGCGGGTCGAGCGCGGTGCTCCGTCTCTGTTCGGGCAGGCGCGTCAGATCAGCCGGCGGTGCCTTCTTCAGCGGCGCGGGCACGGCGGGCATCAGCCGGGCGCACAGGTCCATGGCGGCGCGGGCGGGCCCGGGCAGCGAGGGCGGCAGGGACGGTGCGAGCAGTACCACCCCGCCCACGCCCGTGGGATCGGCCAGGGTGCTGCCCGCCGTCACCAGCGCGCCGAGGGAATGCCTGATCAGCAGGACGGGAAGCGTGGAGCGTGCCCCGCATGATGGACCGCAGGCGACGGTGGTCCGTCACCGCTCGGCGGATGTCGGCCAGCCCGCGCCGGCCGGGGGAGCGTCCGTGGCCGTGCAGGTCCATCGCCCACACCTCGTACCCCTGGTGGGTCAGGTGCACGATGAACTCGTGGTGCTGGTGCACGAAGCGCCCGGCGTACTCGGCGAAGCCGTGCTACAGCTGCACCATCGCCCGGGGCGGGCCGACCGCGTCCCACACCTGAACCCGTGCCCCCGAGGGGAGCCGGTGTTCCCGGGCCGGTTCCCACCATGCGTCCGTGACCTCGCTCGTCATCTCGGTCCCCCCTCACCAGGCCCTTCGGCCGCTCGGAGGTCCCTGTCGCGCAGCTCGTGCCAGGGGACGGCGGCCAGTTCCAGGACGGCTTCGGTGAAGGCGATGGCCTGGCGGCGCAGCGCGGCGACATCGATCCGGTCCATCACCGGCTCGACGTTGAGGAGATAACCGGGACCGGTGATGAAATTCGCCGCCGGCAGCCCGGCAGTGTGCCAGAAGGGACCACCGTCACCCGGCCACGTCGTGCCGTCGGGGGAACTGCCCGAGAAGTGGGGGACGAAGGGGCGCAACACTCGAGGCTCGGTGACCTGGGCGCGAACCCGGGCCGAGCGCATGCTGTTGATGACGGCCGGGTGCGGGGTGGCGAAGCAGGCGCCGAACTCGTACGTCACACCGGGGACATGATCGCTTTATCCGGCGGGCGCGACCCGCGCGCCGAGGTGCTCCAGGCACAGAGCCGCAGCGATGCGTGGCACCAGGTCCTCGCGGTGCCGTTCGAGGAAGGCTTCCAGTCCCCACGCTTCCTCGGTGGCGAAGTGCCCGGTCGACAGCAACACGAGCACGCTTCGGGACAGTTCCTGCCGCGGGAGGCGGGCCAGGTAATGGGCCATGGCCAGGATCGCCTCGCAGCCGTTGTCCTCCAGGCCGTTGCTGCCGTCGGTGTGCGACTGCAGCACGACCAGTTCGTCGCTCGCCCCGGGGATGATCCCGACGATGTTGTGCGTGTCCACCCGGGTGCTGTCCGCCGTCAGCGTCAGCGTCGCCTGCGTCTTCCGGCGGGCAGCCTCGTGCAGCTGGAGACCGGATTCCCGGCCGACGAACAGAGCGGGGATGGCGCGGTGCACACCGTCGTGGAGCAAGTAGCCGCCGCCCAGTTCCGCCTCGGGCAGATCGATGACCAGGATCAGTCCGGCGGCACCGGCAGCCGCGAAGCGGGCCAGCTCGGCGCGCATCTGATCGTGGGCCAGCCAGATCCGCTCGTAGCGCTGGTCGGAAGCATAGGCGGGCTCGACCGCCGCCAGGGCGGATGGACAGTAGTCCAAGGCGTCGAAGTCCCCGGCGGCAAAAGCGGGCAGGGCGATGTCCACCACGCCGATAACCCCCGGTCGCGGCTCCGCAGCCAGCGGGCCGGTGACTCCGCCGGTGCCGGTGTCGCCCGAGTACGCGACCGGGCTGACCACCGCGACCTCCGCCTCCGCGCCCGGGTCGGCCAGTCGCAATCCCCACTGGCGGGCACTCCAGCGGTGCATCGGCACCGCCTCGAGGGCCACGTCGGGGACGCCCACCTCCGACAGGCGGCGGGCGAGGTCACCGATGTAGTCGGCGTGCGCGGCCGAACCGGTGGCACGAAGACCGCGATCGTCCAGCGCCTGCTGCCATCTCGCCAGCGTCGCGACGGGCAGGAAACGGGCGGCGTCGACCCACCGGGCCGGCCGGGAGTGCATCTGCGGGCGGGCCCAGCTCTGGTGGGTTGTCTGCACCGGCGGTCTCCTTGCTTTCCGAGGAACGGCGTCAGCATGGCACCGGTATCCTCACAACAGATAGGCATGGGACTCTGAAGAAGTGGGAGCATCCTTTGTGAAATCTCCAAAGACCGCGCCCGTCACTCCCCTCCCGTTGCTGGATGGCCGACCGGCCGTGGTCTGGCTGCGCGACCACCGCGACGAACTCGTAGACCTGGCCCTGGACGCGCTCGCCGACCAGGACGGCGCCGCGCCTGCCACCGTCCGGCGCCGCGATCCCGAGCTCCGCTGGATCATCGCGTACAACGTCGACGCGTTCGTCCGCGCTCTGGAGAAGGGCGACACCAGCGTTCAGGAAGACGACGTCGCCGACCTGGTCGCCTCGGCCGCCCGCCGCGCCGGCGAGGGCGAACCGGTCGAGAACCTCCTGCGGGACTACCAGATCGGCATGGACGCGACCTGGCAGGTCGTGGCCCGCCGCTGTCCGCCCGCCGACCAGACCGGCCTCATCCAGCTGACCATCGCCATGCACGCCTACCTGCGTCAGGTGACCACGCTGGTGGTCCGCGGCTTCCAGCACGAGGCCGCCCGCATCCATGCCGGCGAGCGCGATGCCCGCTACGCCCTCTACAGCGCCCTGCTCACCGGCGAGCACCCCGACACGGCGGCCGGGCTCGCCGGCATCACCCTGCCCGAGCAGTATCTCGTCGTCAGCCTCAAGCTCGGCCCCGGCTCACGTCCCGACGAACCCGGCCGGGCACCCGAGATCACCCACCACCGACGCGCCAACGCCGTCCGACGGGTCCTGGCCGACCACGCCGGGGACGACGCCCTGGCACTGATCCAGGACCCGGCCGCCACGGCACTCATCCCGCTGCCCCCCGGACCCGGCAACGACCTGAAGGCATACCTGGGCGACCTCACCCAGCGACTCAGCGACCTCGCCTCAGCTCCCGTGCACACGGCTGCTGCGGCAGCGGCCCCGCACGCCGTACCGGCCGCCCGCGCCCAGAGCGAAGAAATCCTCCAGATCGCCCTCGCCACCGGACGACCCCCCGGCGCCTACGTCCTGGACGACGTCGTCGTCACCTACCAGCTCACACGCCCCGGCCCCGGACTCGACCTGCTCCTGCAACGGCTGCGCCCCCTCGACGCCCACCCCGAATGGGAATCCACCCTGCGCTCCTACCTGGAGCACGGATTCGACCGCAAGGCCACCGCAGCCCACCTGAACCTCCACCCCAACTCGGTGGACTACCGTCTGGGCCGCATCGCCCACCTATGCGGCCTCGACGCCGCCGACCCCGCACAACGGCTCACCGTCTTCGCCGCGCTCTACGCCCGCGACCGCGCCGCCTACCTCGAGCACGAGTCTTAGCTCCGGTTCAGGTGGCCCGTTCGGTCGCCAGGCTCGCGCTGATGGAGACGCGGCGGATGGAGAGTGGTTCCCGGAGCATGCCCCCGTGGCGAGCCCGGCACCCCCTGGTGCGGCTGCGCGTCAGTTCACCACGGCGCTCAACCACCATTGCATCTCCTGCGGGAAGGCGCCGTTGACGGAGCCCACAGGGGTGCGCTCGATGAGGCGAAGAGAGCCCATCGGCACTACGCCAGCAGGTGCCGGCGTGCTCGAAGTGCAGGCCGGACACGGCGCTCGGCATCGTGGACCAGCGCGCTGCACGGCCGGCGTCCCGACCTTCTTGGCCCCTCGTGTGTGATCTTCGCCTGGCATACGGGATGTCTTGTGGCTCCGGGAACGGGCAGGCGTACTGGAAGTAGACCTCACCCCATGATGGAGAGCCGGTGATGACGACTTCCCGAGCGCAGCGCCCCTTGCCCGTGGACGGTCGTGATGACGTAGTGGCTCGGCTGGAACGGGAGAACGCGCAGCTGCGTCAGGCGGTCGACTCCCATGCGACGGTCGATCAGGCCATCGGCGTGCTCGTCGCGGTGCACCGGCTTGAGCCGGCGGCCGGGTTCGAGGTGCTACGGGAGGTTTCCCAGCACACCAACACCAGACTGCACACCGTCGCGGAGACGGTGCTCAGCTGGGCGGCGGGGAAGGATCGCCTGCCACCCCCGGTCGACCAGGAGCTGAAGGCGGCCATGAAGCGCCGTCTGGATGCCGGGAACGGCATGGACCAGCCCGGCTAATGGTCAGGTCGTCAGGGCCTGCTCAGTGGTCGGGTGACAGGAGATGACGCCGTCGACGCCGGTCACCTGCAGCACCCGCAGAACGGATCGCTGGGCCCCGGCGATGCGCACCCACCCCTTGGCGTCGCTTACCTGCCGGTGTGCGGCGACGAAGACGTTGAGGCCGCTGGAGTCCATGAAGGTCACCCCACTGAGATCAGCGACAATGCGCGTCGGCACCGTCCCCTCCTCACCCAGCAGGGCCTTGCTGAGCTTGTCCCGGACGTCGTGGTCGATCTCGCCCCGCAGGGTCACGACACGGACCCCATCGACAACGCGGTCTTCGACGGTGAGACGATCCGGCCGGTCGGCTTGCTCGGTGTGGGGCACGTTCTCCTCGACTGCGATCTGGCTTGCCCCCTTCGGGGGCGGGACGCGCGGGTGATTCTGCCCCACCGATGCGGCCGGACGCATCTGCTTGCGCATTCGTATGCGATCGGTGCGGCATGTATGGCGACAGCCGGGGTACTGGCGGGCGTAAAGAAGTAGGGACGGGGCCGGTGGGAGTGGACACCGACGGTGAGGCTGGGACGGCGCCGGACAACTACGTGATGCGCGCCGGCTACGCCCTGGCCGGGGACGACAGCTGCATCGCCGACGCCCGTCACCACGCCATCGCCTTCCTCGACCAGGCCCACGGCGAGCACCACCTGACCGTGCCCGACCGCGCCCGGGACCTCACCCAGCTCGTCGTCAGCGAACTGGTCACCAACGCCCGCAAGTACGCACCCGGACCGGTGCTGATGGAACTGCGTATCAGCGCCCGGATCGTGGAAGTGGTGGTGTGGGACAGCGAGCCCACAGTTCCCGCGGCGCGGCCCGCCGACCCCGGCCGGATCGGCCAGCACGGCCTGGAGATCGTCAAGGCCGCCACCGTAGCGCTGCTCATCGAGCAGGAGCCGGTCGGCAAACGCATCACGGCCCGCCTCGCGCTGTCCGACACCGCCGCGCGCAGATAGGAGCCAGCTGATTCCGCCTGGCGCCAGTGAGGTACAAGCGTGAACATGGCCCCGTCCTTCGAAGACCTCGTGACGCTGCAGCGCACCGCCGACAAGGCGCACTGCCGCGTGCAGCAGCTCTTCGACGACTACGGCCGAAGCCCCGTGAACGAGTGGACCGAGTATCAGCGCACTACCTGGCGCACCGCCTGGAAGTCCTGGGTCGACGACGTCTGCGGCCTCCAGGAGGCGATCAAGGCATACACCTTCGAGCAGGGCAGAGAGATCCGCCAAGTCGATGCGGATGTGAAGAAGGCGGCCCGCCAGCCAGGGACTGCCACCTGACCTTGAACACCCGCCGACGGCTGGGCCCGAAGAACGTAATCGACCACTCGCATGCAAGGGGAGCGGCCGAGGCTTAATCCGCAATGCGGGTGGCAAGGGCACCGGCCAACCAAAGACCCTCACGAAGAGGAACTCCACCGCCGGCATATCGGGCCCGCAGCCCGGGGTGGGTGGGCCGGTGCCGCGCTCCCACCCTCGCTGCGCGGCCCCTGCGGCGCTGCGCGCCTGCGCGTGCTGCGGGCGCCTCCGCTGTGCTCCACGCCCTTGCCGGACACCGCTGCGCCCGTCGTCGCGGCCACGCGGCAGGAGCCGATGCCGGCACGCCTTCAAGAGCATCTTGCGGAGGCCGTGAGGCAATGGCACGCCCGCCGGGACACCGGGCGGGCAGGCCTCAGGTCCCGGGCCGGTGTAGCCCGAGACGAACCCACTGGCAGGACCATGACGGCACAGCCCGGCCCCCGTGGCGCTCCCTGAAGCACTGCGGGGGTCTGCCTGCCGTCTCCGCTGCGCAGCTTCCGCCGCGCCCGCACACAACCGCACCTGCGGGCGGCTGAAAGGATGGTGTCAGTAGCGGGGTGTGTGTGCCGTGGCGGTCTTGTCGTGCGCGGCGTACTGGACCCAGGCGTCGAGGAGGGTCTGCAGCGCTGCAGTGGAGGCGCCTGCTCGTTCCATGTAGTCGGTGTAGGTCTGGAGGCGATCCGGGCCGTCGGGCCAGGCTGGGTCGCCGGCTGCCAGACGGGCGAGGTCACCTGGCGGTGTGCGGGTTCGCTCGTACTGGGCCAGCCATCTTCGGAAACCCTGCATCGCCCATAGGCTCCTATTCACGCGATGGGGAATTGCTGTGGACCGCGTGCACGCCCGTTGTGCATCGTGCTCAACCATGATCGGTCGGCACCAGCCCGTGCGCAGTCCGTGCCCCCATCCTCCTCCGCCTCGCGGTCGTGGAGAAGACGAGCTTCGGCCCCCGACGGTCAGACCAGTTCACTTCTCAGATGCAGACTGGAAGGACACACCGAGCTGTGCGGGAGGCCGCTGTGACAGCTGAACCTCAGTCCGCGCAGCCGGGCATGGTGATCACTGCGGTCGATGCCCGGCATGCCGAGGTGACCCTGACCGGGCACCTCAGCACCCGTGTGCTGTGCGACCTGGAAGAGTGGTTCGATGATCTGCGCCTGCAGAGGGCCGATCACTGGGTGGTGGACATGCGCGGTGTGACCCGGATCGAGCTGGCGTGCGCCTACGCGCTGCTGCGGGCTGTTACTGCACACTCCGGGACAGCCTCCATCTGCGGCGGCCGCCGTCCCGTGCTGCGCACTCTTCGGCGTGTCGGACTGGACAAGGCAGCTGTGATCGTGGAGTAGGCCCGGACGCCACACACCTAACCTCGGACGGCGCAGGATGAGAACA
Source organism: Streptomyces paradoxus (assembly GCF_014202475.1). Taxonomy (GTDB): domain Bacteria; phylum Actinomycetota; class Actinomycetes; order Streptomycetales; family Streptomycetaceae; genus Streptomyces; species Streptomyces paradoxus. The sequence goes on along the minus strand of NZ_JACHGV010000016.1, from coordinate 62,206 downwards.
CCGAGATCGTTTAACAGCCGCAGCACAAGCCCCTGAGGAAGAGGCCCAGCAGCCGCCGATATGGGGGACCCGCCAGGCTCCGCACTGCTCGGCTGGGGAGTGAGTCATGGCACGGGAAGGCAACGGCCCCACCAGCGCACAGCCCGAGGTGCCTGCTGCGGGACATGGACGCGACGAGACTGTCGAGGAACGCGCAGACCGGATGTGGAATGACCTGGTGCAGGAACTGCGCATCGCTCAGGCTGGCGCCAGATCATCCTCGGGGTTTCGATCATCGCTGTGTTTCAGCCCGTGTTCGATCACCTGGCTGACACTGAGCGTGCCTTGTATGTCAGTGCTGTGTGCACGGGGGCAGCGTGCGTCGGTGCCTTCCTCGGCCCGGTGGCCTCTCACCGGCTTGTGACCAGCCGCGGCATCAAACCTCAGACGGTCACCTTGGCCGCCCGCCTGTTCAAAGCAGGGCTGGCGTTGCTGATGGTGACCATATCCCTGACCTTGCTCCTACTGATGCGGCTCGCCTTCGACGACACGCTCGGTTTGTGGCTGACGGCGGCGATCGTTGTCTGCCTGAGTCTTGTGTGGGTGGTCCCTCCACTGTGGGCACGACGCCACTACACCACCAAGCACCAGACACCCAGGACACGCCAGGCCTAACTCGACGCTGCCTGGAACCGCTGCGGTACAACCGTCGGGCGAGACGGCAGGGATGAGGTATGTCTGCGAGGTGGCCAAGGCTCCTTGACATGCCGGCACAGCTCGTTGAGGTCTTTTTGCTGCGCGGCCTGGCCGCCGCCTCCCTGACTGCTTTGCCCCTCATCGTCTCAGCGCCCGCCCATGCGGCGGAGACGCTTCCCCTGTCCGAAGCCGTCGCCGGCCTGCCGTTGGGGACGGAGTCCCGGACCGGTACGCCTTCCGTCACTGGAACGCCGGCGCCAACCCCTCTGACGGCTGCAACACGCGTGCCGAGGTCCTGATCTCCGAGGCCGTCGAACCTCCAACGGTGGGGACCAACTGCCGGCTGACGGGTGGGAGCTGGTGGTCGTACTACCAGGCGTGGGTGACGGCGGCCTCCGGCCTGGACATCGACCACATGGTTCCCCTCGCGGAAAGCTGGGACAGCGGGGCGTCCGGGTGGACGGCGCAGCGCCGCGAGGCGTACGCCTACGCCCAGGGCGCGGCCACCAGCCTGGTCGCCATCACCGCCCGCTCGAACAGGTCCAAGGCAGATCAGGATCCCGCCCAGTGGCTGCCGCCTGCAGCCGAGGCGCACTGCCGGTACGTCGCCGAGTGGGCCGCAACCAAGCTCCGCTGGAGTCTTGCGGCCGACGAAGCCGAGGTGGCGGCCCTGCGCGAGGTGGCGGTCGGCTGCCCGGAGCAGACCGTGACATACGAGCCGGCCGTACAGGGGCCCGCGCCGCGTGGTTCAGCTCGCCAGCGCCAGGGCGGTCCGCGTAGACGAGACGCGCCCGGCCGGGAAGGCCGGGCGCGTCAACGTTCTATCGGGGCGTGAGTGAGGCGTTCAGTTCACGCACGCGGTGTTGGGTCAGTGGTGGTGGGGGCCGCTGTGGCGGTGGTGGCCCCAGGGCTCGTCGTCGATGAAGCGTCCGTGGTCGTTGCGCAGGGGTGGCGGTGTCGGAGCGGTTGTCCCAGACGTAGGGGCGGCGGTCCTGGTACTGGTCGCTGTCGGTGTCGCGCCGTGGCCGGTGTGGATGCCGACGGCGGTGCGGCCTTCGAGGCGGTAGTGGTCGAAGGTGTAGGTGTGGCCGTCCTCGTCCTGGAGGGTCCAGCCGTCGAGGTTGACGCTGCGGCGGCGGTGTTGGTGGTTTCCACCCACTCACGGTTGAGGGAGCGGTCGTCCCGGCCGGGGGAGTCGTACTTGACGTCGGAGATCCTCACCTTGGGCCGCTCGGGGCGGGCGTGGTCAGCGGCGACTTGGCGGGAGCCCATAGGGTCGGACGAGGGTGCACTCGCGACAGACCGTCCTCGCGGGTCTGACGTTGCCGCGAGGCGGCCGCGTAGTAGGTCCCGTCGACAAGAGACAGCTGGGGGCGGGGTTGAAGCGGGGAAACGCTGCCGCAAGGACCCTTTAGCCGTTGTACGGAGTGATGTCAATGCACGACACGACGTCAGTAGTGTGAGGGAGTGTCAGTCCACCCCCCGGGCGGCTCAATGCCCCGGCCAAGGTTCCTTTACGGCCAACTATTTGACGGTCCGTCATGTACCAAACCTTGGGCTTTCTAATACCCAATCAGCCCCTGTCGTCACCCCTTGGTCGCTTTCTGAAGTGGCGACAGAGAAGGGCGGAAGTATGTTCATTCATAGTCGGCCGCTCTGCTGGCGTCCCTAAGAGACGAAGGAACAGAAATGCCTGAAAGAAGGAGAGGCGGAACGCGTAGGCGTACCGTTGTCGCGATCGCAGCGTCGGTGGGTATCGCGGCCCTGGCCGCAACCGGTGTGAACTACGCTTCGGCTTCCAGTTCCGTCCCACATTCAGCCCCGTCTGTGGAGGAGGCCGCCGCCTCGGTTCCCTTCGGGGGGGACGGCCAGACGCACAACGGCTTCAGGAACGACGAGGGACGGATCCACGTCAATGAGCGAACGTATGCAGCCGAGCCGGGTGTGTGCACGGCTGTGATCAGTAGTCCCGCCACCAGCTTCAATGTCCGAAACGACAGTGACAAGACTGTCGAATTCTTCACTGGGATTACCTGCGACAACGGCGGTGCGATTGCCACAATCGGGCCTCGAAATTCTAGCAGCGCAATCCCGGGAACGACGGTCTTCGACGGGGCTGTGGTGCCTTTCGCGCTCGTCGGCAGTTTCCGAGTGATCCACGACCACCACTGACCCCGGCGTTGGCCAAGGGCAGCGACAAGCCTGGCTTGCGAGGCACTTGGACCCGGTCCCGCTGCAATGGGACCGGGTCCAAGTGTGGAGAAGCCGGGGGCTCCGGCGAGAGACGTCGTGGGCGACGTCGACTCCGACTTCCTTCACCAGCTCGCGTTCCACCAACGGGACGTTCAGCGTTTCCAGGCTGTCCTACTCTGCGCAAAACGACCGCCCGTCCACGTATTACCGCGCCGCGCCGGGGAAATTGGCTCGGGGACCGTGTTGCTCGCCGCCTGGCTTCCGGAAGCCTTGTTGGTCGTCGTTTCTTGGCCATCATGGGCGAGGAACATGCCAGCGTCAGCCTGCTCGCCGTGATTCCATCTCCCGCGGTCTGACCGGCCTCACCCTCAAGAGCGTCGCATCGCGTCTGCCAAGCGGTTCTTCCGCGACACCCTCCGGGCAACCGAAGACCGTTGCGGCCAGCTCGCCCTGGCGCAGGACACGCACCGGGCGCGGTGGATCACCGACGCCGTCCACTTCCTTGGGGAGAGAAGGGTGTGAGGTGTAGGTGATCCCGTAGACGTAGGTGCTCATGGCTATTCTTCCCGGCGGCGCGCGGGACGGGCGCCCTGCTTCTGGCGCCCCTCATCACGGGTCTGCTGGAAGGCGTCGGAGATCGTCTCGGCGGCACCGGACAGCGCTCCCTTGGTCTTGCCGCGAGCGCCGGATTCGGTGAGCTTTCCGGTGAGTTCGGTCAGGCCGGCCGGCTTGCGCGGGCCCGCCTCCAGGTCGAGGCGGTTGCACGCCTCGGCGAAGCGCAGATAGGTGTCGACGCTTGCCACCACGACTCGTACGTCGATCTTGAGTATTTCGATGCCGACCAGGGAGACCCGCACGAACGCGTCGATCACCAGCCCCCGGTCCAGGACGAGCTCCAGGACGTCGTAGAGGCCACTGGAGCCTCCGCCGCCGCCCTGCTGCGTTGCCACGGTCATCACGACCAGCCCCTTGCCATCTCTGGGGTCCCGCCTGTGCGGGCCCTGTTCACGCCCGCACCCCACTTCCCGACACGGAAGCCCAAGGGGTGCGCTCCCGCCGGTCACCATCGGCTTCCCAGCGGCGAGACATGCTTCCCGCAGCGAGTAGCCCCCATCATCACGGTCAAACAAACGTACGAGCGACCGTGGCGCCGGCCATAGGTCTGGCCGTACGGTGATCACTCCCGGCCACGGCTGGTCAATACCTCTCGAGGTGCGTCCGCCAGCGTGGATCACGACCGGTACGCCCACGCTCTGGAACAGCCAGGACTTGTCCGGCCGATCATGGCTGTAGGCAGTCGGGCATGATCCCCGGGAGCCAGTCATCTGGACGGAGGAGGGGCGGGAGCGCCGCTGCACCGTCACCAGAGGCGGTGACCTTTACTCGCGCGAGGTGATGATTGCTGGGTACGGGAGCTCTCCATTCGATGACGACGTACCTGACCTCATGTGAGAGACATCAGAGCACGTGGCTGCGTGCCGGGCCGTTCGAGACTGCCCCCTCGGGCCCCAAGCGGGCACCCCCGCCGGATCCGAAAGACAGGGCAGCCACGCTCTGGTCGGGCTGCGACACGCGAACAGTACGGCCGGAGATCACGCTCGCCGCCCTTCGCTGGGCATTCGTTTGCTACTCGGCCGCCCAGTCGAGTCGGCTCTCGGTTTTGGGACGGTGGTTGTGACAGGCAGTTGATTGTGGGGTTGCGTCGCTGGTCGGGGGCTGTTTTGGGATGACTTCACTGTCGTAGGTGAGATCGGGGTGGGTGACGCTGTCTCAGTTACGTGAGTTCATATCCACTGCCCGGTGGATGGCTGGTGCGCTCGGACGTGGTTTAGGAGAAGCTGACCCGCACACCGCGATGCAGCCAGGAATACCCAAAGCCCTTGCCTTGCCGAAGAGTGCCTGATCACGCCCAGACCCGGGCTGATCAGCCTCTGAGGTGACAACTGGGGCAGGCGGCGTGGCAGCCTCCCACGGCGGCGGACACACCGATACGGTCCGGTGATGTTGAGGTGAACGCAGTGAAGTCGAGGGAATCTCTCATCACCAGCACAACCTGGCACGTCACTGGACTGTAGAGCCACCTGCTCGCCGTCACGGCACAGCATCTGATTCAGAACAGCACCTGCCTCTCTGGCCGAAGGGCGCTGCAAAACTCGTGGGAAGGCCGACGCGTCCTGATGGGGAACTCAATGTCGTTCATCGGCCGTGACATGGCTGTCGACCTCGGGACCGCCAACACGCTGGTGTACGTCAGGGGTCGCGGGATCGTACTCAACGAGCCGTCCGTCGTCGCGATCAACACCAACACCGGTGGCATCCTCGCGGTCGGCGCCGAAGCGAAGAAGATGATCGGGCGTACACCCGGCAACATCGTTGCCGTGCGTCCGCTGAAGGACGGCGTGATCGCCGACTTCGAGATCACCGAGCGGATGCTCCGCTACTTCATCCTGAAGATCCACAAGCGGCGGTATCTGGCTCGTCCGCGGGTCGTCGTCTGTGTGCCCTCGGGCATCACCGGTGTCGAGCGCCGCGCCGTCATCGAGGCGTCGTCCCAGGCCGGCGCCCGGCGGGTGCACATCATCGAGGAGCCGATGGCCGCGGCCATCGGCTCGGGCCTGCCGGTCCACGAGGCCACGGGCAACATGGTGGTCGACGTCGGCGGCGGGACCACGGACGTGGCGGTCATCTCCTTCGGCGGCATCGTCATCGCCCAGTCCATCCGCGTGGCGGGCGACGAACTGGATAGTGCGATCATCCAGCACGTCAAGAAGGAGTACTCGCTGCTGCTGGGTGAGCGCACGGCCGAACAGGTCAAGATCGCGATCGGTTCGGCCTACGACCTCAACACCGACGAGCACACCGAAATGCGCGGCCAGGATCTGGTCTCCGGGCAACCGAAGACTGTCGTCATCTCCGCCGCCGAAGTCCGCAAGGCGATCGAGGAGCCGGTCAACGTCATCGTCCACGCCGTCAAGACGACCCTGGACAAATGTCCGCCAGAGCTGTCCGGCGACATCATGGACCGAGGAATCGTTCTGACCGGCGGCGGAGCGCTGCTGCGAGGCCTGGACGAGCGGCTGCGCCGCGAGACGGGCATGCCGGTCCACATCGCCGAGGACCCGCTGGACAGCGTGGCACTGGGCTCCGGCAAGTGCGTCGAGGAGTTCGAGGCGCTCCAGCAGGTGCTGGACGCCCAGCCGCGTAGATGAGGTAACTCTTCTGATTCCGTTACAGGGGATGATCTCCCACTGGGGTACATCGCGTAGTGCGTGTTTTGAAGCCCCGGTTCTCAGTAGCCTGGAGTCCTACGCTGGCGTGGTGTCCGAGGACGCCGGGCGGGCCGGGGAGAGGATCTGTCGGGGTTGTGGGGAACGGCTGAGGCCGGATGCACGGCCCCGGGCGGACCTCTGTTCGTCGGCCTGTCGTGCCAGGCAGTGGCGGGCGAAGCGTCGGCTCCGCAGGCTTCTGGCGGCGGCTCAGCACGGCGCCGGCGAGGCAGAGTGTCCGGAGTGCGGGCTCGGTCGGTGGCCGGTGTCGATCGCCGTTCGGACGCGGTGTTCTGTTCGCCGCAGTGCAAGGTGAGGGCCTGGCGGCGCCGGGCGGAACCGCTCGGCGATTGCGACCGTGCCTACCTGCGCACGTGGAAGCGCAGCATGGTGACCCCGCCCGACTGGACGTTGCTGAACGGTTCTAGGTCGATCCGGTCGAGGCCCGGCGGCGCGAAGCGGACGCCGTTGCCGAGCAGCACCGGCAGCACGTACACCAGGATCTCGTCGACGAGGCCGCGCTGCAGGCACTGGGCGGCCACGTCGGCGCCGAGGATCTCCAGGTTCTTGTCGCCGGCGGTTCGGCGTGCCGTGGCCACGGCTTCCTCGATGTCGCAGGTGAGGAAGGTGACGTTGGGGTCCTGCTCGTCGGGCGGGCGGTGGGTGAGGACGAACTGCGCCCCGCCGTCGTAGTGGGTGTTCTCGTCGGACATGCGCTTGCCGACCTCGTACGTGCCCCGGCCGATGAGCATGGCGCCCGTGGCCGCCATGACCTCCGGGAACGTCGCCGACGTCATGTGCTCGAAGATCCAGTCCATCGTGTGGCCCGGACCGGCGATGAACCCATCGAGGGACATCGCCCTGTTCACGACCACTTTGCCGGTGCTCGCATCCGTCATGCGTCTTCTCCAAGCAGGTGGAGGGCCGGGATCGCATCATAGGTCGGTGAGCAACATCTTCTCCGGCGGTAGTCACGACCTGGACCTGTCCAATGGCGCCACCGCGTCGACGTGCTGATGCTGGCCGTGTCCGATCTCGCCTCCGAGGACTGGGACTTCCGCTTCGCGGCGCTGCTGACCCTGCAGGACCACAACGTCATGGGGCGCGGTGCCGTCGGGTTCGGCCTAGCGAAGTTCGACTGGGGTGTGACGGAGCGGGAACGCGCCCGCGCGAAGGACTTCGTGCTGCATGCCACAGCACTCGCGGCGAGCGGACATCGCTGGAGCGAGCTGGGCTACCACCCGCCCCGCGTCCATGACTACCTGCACCGCTTCACGACCATGGTGGAGTTCTGCACCCGCCCGCCGACAGCAGCGCCGCACGCGGCCTCCCCGGTCCGGACGAGGCCGCGATGGCCATCGTGCGTGCGCCAGCGTCCTCAGCGCGCTCCCGCTCTGCGACGGCTGCTTCCTCTGCGCGAGGTCACGTGGCGGCTCGAGACGATCCCGGCCGCGGACTTCAGCAGGATGCCAACCGGAGCATCCGATGCCGGCTGTACCGAGAGCTTTGCTGAGGACCCGGTGCACTGGGTCAGGGTTCGTCCCCCAGAGGTCGGCCGGCACTGGGAAGAGCACGGGACGTGGCTGCGCCCGCCGTCCTGATCGACCGACGTCTCATGGACCCGTCAGACAGGGGGCTGCAGGCCTTGGAGGGCAGAACACGCGTCGGTGTCATGCGGGGCCGCCTGCGCGAGAGACTGCACGTCGCGTCCCATCATCAGGCCTGGGTCGGACATCAGCGGACAGAGGCACTCTCACACGCCTGCCCCGGTTCCGCTGTCAGCATCCATCGGATTCCGAGGCGTCACTACGCGTGAGTCCCCCGGTAGTAGCTTTCCGGGGGACAGCCGCGGGGGCTTGCATCCCAACCCCACTGGGAGCGTCACCACCTGCTTACAAACCAGGCGTGTCTGCCGCCTGGATACACTGACCCGCCGGGAGGAGCTTTTCCTCTGCCTCTGCCTGTGCCGGGTCGGTCGGCAGGCGGCTTGATGTGAAGGAGTCCGAGCGTGGATGCCCCACATGTGGTGGGCGGGCCCGCCCCGGCGGTGCCCGGGAGGGCCGCGTTGGAGGTGAGCCCGTTGCCCGGTCGTTCCGGGATACGTGCCCGCGGTGAGATCAGCGCCCTCACCCGCCCGTCTTGGGAGCAGGCCCTGTCTGAGCTGGCCCGGCAGCACGCGAGCGTGTCGTACGTGGAGCTGTCGGATGTGGCGTTCGTCGACGTGGCCGGGGTGACCGCGCTGGCGGTCACCGCCATGAACCTGCCCGACGGGAGGGTTGTGGTCGAGAATCCCCCGCCGCAGCTGCCGCGGGTTCTGGAGATGTTCTGGCCGGGCCTGGACCGGATCGAGGTGGCTCTGTGATGAGCACGGTGACCACCCACGAGGCGTTCGTGCACCCTGCCCTTTTCTACCGCACCGAGCAGGAGTACACGCAGCAGACGGTGGCCTTCCTGCGCGAGGGCCTGACCAACGGCGAGCCGATGGCCGTGGCGGTGCCCGGCCCCAACCTGGAGCTGATCAAGGCAGGTCTGGGCGGGGACGCCAAGGGCATCCTGTTCCTGGACATGACCGAGGCCGGCCGCAACCCGGGGCGGATCATTCCCAAGGTGCTGCGCGGATTCGCCGACGCCCATCCGAAGGGGCGTGTACGGATCATCGGCGAGCCGATCTGGGCCGGGCGCAGCGCGGTGGAGTACCCGGCGTGCGCGCAGCACGAGGCGCTGATCAACGCCGCGTTCGAGGGCCGGGCGGTGACGATCCTGTGCCCCTACGACGAGGTGCGGCTGGATCCGCAGGTGATCGCCGATGCGCGGGTTACCCACCCGACCCTCATCAGCGGCGATGGACGTGAGTCGGTCAGCGACGTCTACAACTGGCAGGCGGTCGTCTCCCGCTACAACCAGGAGCTGCCGACGGTGCCGGATGCGGCGGCCTTTTCCTACGGTGGTGAGGACCTTCCGGCGGTCCGCCATTTCGCTGTCGCTCAGGCGATGCGGCTGGGCCTGGCCGGGGAGCGGCTGATGGATGTGGAGCTGGCGGTCGCGGAGCTGACGACCAACAGCGTGGTCCACGGCGGAGGCCGCGGGACACTCGCCATCTGGGCCGAGCAGGGGCAGTTGGTGTGTGAGGTCCGCGATGCGGGCCGGCTGACCGATCCGCTGGCCGGCCGCCGCCCGCCGGAGCACGGCCAACTGGGCGGCCGGGGCCTGATGCTGGTCCACTACGTGGCCGACCTGGTGCGCGTGCACACCGGCGACGACGGCACGACCGTGCGCTTCTACCTCAGCTTGTGACAGCGCGCGTGGGCGGCCCTCCTGTGCGGGTGGCCGCCCGCCCCGCTTCTGCTTTCACGCCGCAACGATTTAGGACTCCAGGCGGCGCCGGGGGCCGGCCAGCGAGGAGCGGGGAAGCCATGCCGCAAGCAGGACACGCGGCCACGGGGGTGAGATCCCCAGCCCCTCTCAGTGTGGCGGCGACGTCAGGCGGGGGACGTGGGCGGGGGAGAGGTCGGGGCGGGCGCGGTGCCAGCGCGCGGGGTGTCGCCATCGGCCGGAGGCGTCGCGGGCGACGTCGACGCCGACTTCCACCACTAGTACTCCAGCTGTAGATCGTGATCTTGCTGGTTAGGGCGGTGCGGGGACAGGTACGGCCACCGTTGATCATCGTGAGTTGTGTGGACTGACGATGAGACGGTGGCCGCAGGTCACAGCATAGATCCCGCTCGGTGGCAGGAAGGGTTCGAGGTGCTCATGGGCGGATCGCAGGTCGGTTCGCGCTGGTCGAACCCCGGTGCCGAGTGCGGCGGTTGACGCTCGGGCTGTTGTCGGACCTGCCGCGCAAGAACTGCTGGACGATCGCCGAATGGGCCGGGGAGAAGTCCCCACACGAGATGCAGCACCTGCTGTGCCGGGCCGTCTGGGACGCCGACGCGGTACGCGACGATGTCCGCGACTACGTCGTGGACCATCTCAACGACGAGCAGGTCGTGCTGGTGGTTGACGAGACCGGGGATGTGAAGAAGGGCGCCCATACTGTCGGCGTTCAGCGCCAGTACACCGACACTGCCGGGAGAATCGAGAACTCCAGGTGGCGGTCTACCTTGTCTATGCCGGTCGGCGTGGACACGCAGCGATCGACCGGGAGTTGTACACCCGCGCTCATGGGCAAACGATCCGGATCGCTGCCAGGCTGCGGGCCTTCCCGAACAGACCGCCTTCGCGACCAAGCCGGATCTCGCCCGGCTGATGATCGAGCGGTTCCTGGACGCCGGGCATCGCGCCGCCTGGATTACCGGGGACGAGGTCTACGGCGGGAACCCGAAGCTACGGGCGGCTCTGGAAGCACGCGGTACGAGCTATGTGCTGGCCATCGCCTGTTCGGCCGAAGTCCCCACCGTTGCAGGCAAGTTCCGGGCAGACAGTCTGGTCAAGCGGCTCCCCGAACGGGCCTGGCAACGGCTGTCCGCTGGGGCCGGAGCCAAGGGTCACCGCTTCTACGACTGGGCAGTCATCGATCTCACCGATCCGCACCCCGGCAGCAGCCAACTGCTGATCCGCCGCAACCGCACCGCCGGTGAACTCGCCTTCTACCGTTGTTTCTCGCCCGGCCCGGTGCCCCTGACGACGCTGGTGCGAGTCGCGGGTTCGAGGTGGCGGGTGGAGGAGACCTTCCAGGCCGAGGAGGTGCTCGCCGGGCTCGACGAGCACCAAGTCCGCCGCTTCGTCTCCTGGACCCCCTGGGTCACCCTCGCCATGCTCGCCCACGCCTTCCTCGCTGCCGTCCGTGCTGATGAGCACGCCCGGCACCCCGCTCCGGAGGAGCTGATCCCGCTCAGCTGCAATGAGATCCAGCGCGTGTTCGTCGCCCTGGTCGTGCGACCCGTGCACGACGACGCCCACTGGCTGAGTTGGTCCGACTTGCGGCGACGCCATCAGGCCCCGCGTGGTCCCGAGTCGGCCATTATCATCGGCAAGCCGCGCATCAGACCTGATGTGCTGAGCAGGCTGGTTGGCCACTGAGTACACTCGTTGGCACTTCCGTGCTCTGTGGGCGAAGGGCATCCGTTCAGTCGAGGATCGCGGTGGCTTCGATCTCGACCAGATGGTCGGGGACGTCCAGGGCCGCAACACCCAGCAGCGTGGCCGGCGGGACCGGGGTGATGCCCAGCTTCGCGGACGCCCGGGAGATGCCCTCCAGGAGTGGGGGCATCTTGTCGGGGGTCCAGTCGACGACGTAGAAGGTCAGTTTCGCCACGTCGTCGAAGGAGCCGCCAGCCTCGGCCAGAGCGGTGCCGATATTGAGGTAGCACTGCTCGACCTGCGCCGTGAGGTCGCCTTCGCCGACCGTGATCCCCTCGGCATCCCAGGCGACCTGGCCGGCGATGAAGACCAGCTTCGACCCCGTTGCGATCGACACCTGCCGGTAGACATCGATCTTGGGCAATCCACTCGGGTTTATCAGGTTCATGGCCATGCTGCCTGCCTCCTTGTCCTGAGCGCCTGTGGGCTCGTGTCCACGCAATAAGGGCGCCTTCGGTCTCTTGTGGTTACTCAGGAACCGTAGGAGAGTGGACGCTGACATGGAAGAACGCACTTTCCAGTGACTGGGGAACCCGATGGTGACCAAGCAGATCAAGGGCCCATCCGAGGAAGCAGACCTCAGGCGCGCGGACTCATTGGCGCGAGAGATCTTCTCCGACGTTGCCAACAAGTGGGCGTTCCTGATCATCGAGACTCTCGGTGAACGCACCCTGCGCTTCAGCGAACTGCGCAACGAGATCGAGGGCATCAGCCACAAGATGCTCACCCAGAACCTGCGCATGCTGGAGCGCAACGGCCTGGTCGAGAGAAACGTGCACCCCACCGTCCCGCCGAGTGTCGAATACACCCTCACCGAGCCGGGCCAGGGTCTACGCGCAACCGTCGACGGAATGTGCGACTGGACGCACCGCTACTTCGGGCACATCGAGGCCGCCCGCCACCGCTTCGACGCCTGACGGCTGATCACGCTCTACAGCTGGAGTACTAGGCCGTGTTTTGGGTTCGGCTTCCTGTACACGCTTTGCATGCTGATGATCAAGATGTGGGGCGAGGGGATCTTTCTGATGAGCAGTGGTCGGTGCTGGAGTCGTTGCTGCCTGCGGTCGGCATGAGTCGCAGGGGGCCTGGTTGTCGCGGCTGATAGACGGTGTGCGGTGGCGGGTTCGGACCGGAGTTCCGTGGCGGGACCTGCCGTTCGAGTACGGACCGTGGCAGACAGTGTATGGACTGTTCCGGAGATGGCAGCGTCGGGGTGTGGGGCCCGGCTGCTGACGTTGTTAGCAGGCGAGGGCTGATACGGCCGGGCTGATCTTCTGGGAGGTCAATGTCGACTCCACCATCTGCCGGACACACCAGCATGCTGCCGGTGCCCGCCGGCGCGGTGCTGTGCAGAAGGAACCGTCAGGCGGAGTGAGCGCCGAACCTGAAGACCATGGACTGGGCAGGTCGCGAGGCGGGTTCACCACGAAGATTCATCTGGCGTGTGAGCAGGGACAGAAGCCGTTGTCGCTACTGAACACCGCCGGGCAGCGCGGTGACAGTCCGCAGTTCGAGCCGGTCCTGAAGCGATCGGGTGCCCCGGCCTGGTGTCGGTCGGCCGAGAAGCCGCCCGCTGCGGGTGCGAGGCGATAGGGCGTACTCTTCACGCGCGAATCGCGCCTACCTGCGCAGACGTGGCATCAGGTACACGATTCCTGAGCCGGTCGATCAGGTCCGCAACCGCATGCGCCGCGGACGTGGCGGCGGCCGTCCGCCCTTCTTCGACCGCGAGGACTACAAGGCCCGGCACGCGGTCGAATGCGGGATCAGCCGTCTCAAGCAGCACCGGGCCGTGGCGACCCGGTTCGATAAACATGCGGTTCGGTTCGAGGCGACGGTTCAGGTCGCGGCGATTGATCAGTGGTGTGAACCCTCAGCCTGCCGTCGTGCGGATGCCACAGCAGGAAAGGACGGCCCTGTGGTCGTTACGGAGGAAGGGCGCATTTCTTGGCATTGGGCGGAGCGGTGTGTATGGGGTTGCACCTTCCGTAGCGGCATGTGGTCCGGTGGACTTACGTCCCAGTCCCTTGAGGAAAGGTCCCTGCTCGTGCATTCGTCTTTCACGCCACCCCGTCAGGTCAAGATCGGTGACGCGGCGGCCTTCGCCGGCAGCACGCCGCGGGCGATTCGCCATTACCACGAGATCGGGCTGCTCCCCGAGCCTGAGCGGGGTGGCGATGACCGCCGCCGCTACGGGTACGAGGACATGATCCGCTTGCTGTGGATTCGCAAGATGGCCGATGCCGGGATCGCCCTGGACGACATCCGTGACGCCTTTACCACCGGCACGGCTTCCGCCGGTGCGGACAGCGGAGAAGGTATCGCGGGCATCCTGGAGCGGTTGGAGGAAACCCTCGCCGTGCAGGAGGCGGAATTGCGGCGGCAACGGACCGCCGTGCAGCGGATGCGCACCGAAGGCAGCCGGATGGGCCTGCTCTCCGACGTCGTCACCGAACGCCTCAAGAGCCTGCCCGAGGGCTCCCTGCGTCAGGCGGACCTGGACAGTCTGCTGGTCACTGAGCGGATCTTCGGCCCGCTCGGCGCGGCCGTCCAGGCCAGCCGCTTCGTCGTCCTGGCCACGCATCCCGCTCTGCGGGAGGATTCCGACCGCATCGATGACGCCGAGGAGGCCCTCGATGACAGTGTCGCCGTCGATGATCCACGGGTGGCTCAAGTGGCCGTCGAGCGGCACGCCTTCGAAAGCGCCCTGCAGGCCGTCATCGAGGAGTCCGGCCTGGGGAAGGACGACGATGCCCTCTTCGACGCCTGGGACACTGTGCACCCTGCCACAGCCGATGACGGCGAGGGCGAGGCTGACCTCGGCTCTGGCAGGCGGGAGGCTGACTCCATGAGCGTGTTCGAAGCCACCGGCAAGATGCCCTACGACTTCTCCCCAGCCCGCCTGCGCTGTATGGAACTGGCCGAAGAACTATCCGGCCAAGAGTCACCCGCTACCTAAAACACGGCCTAGGCGCTGCGCGGCCGGCGCCCGGACGTCTTCTTCGTGGTCTTCTTCGCGGTGGTCTTCCTGGCCGGCTGCTTCTTCGCTGCCTTCTTCTTCGGCAGCTCGTGCACGTCGGCGTCCTCGCCGCGTGAGGCTCGCGCCTTTTCCACGGACTCGGTCAGGGCGGCCATGAGGTCAACGACCTGCCCTGGCTTCGACGCTGGCTCCTCCGTCTTCGGCGGCTCACGGTGCTCCCGCTTGGCCTCGATGATCTGCTCGAGGGCCTCGGTGTAGGTGTCCTGGAACTCCTCACCTTCAAGGTCCTCGCGGGTCATGCTGTCCATGAGTGCGAGCGCGCCGTCGATCTCCTCGTCGCTGAGCTCGACCGGCGGCGGCAGCAGTTCCTCCGGCGACCTGACCTCGTCAGGCCAGCGCATTGCGTGCAAAACGATGGCGTCTTCGCGGACCCTCAGCAGACCGAGGCGCTCGCGGCCGGACCAGGCGTATTTCGCCACAGCCACTTTGCTGCTGCGGTCCAGCGCCATGCGCAGCAGCTTGTAGGGCTTCGCGGCGACCTGCCCGCTCGGCGCCAGGTAGTAGCCCTCGCCGATCTTCAAGGGGTCGACGGAGTCCAGCGGCACGAATGCGACGATCTCGATCGCCTTGGCCGTCGGCAGTGGCAGGTCCCGCAACTCCTCGTCGCTGATCGGGATGACCTGCTCCTTGGTCAGCTGGTAGCCCTTGCCGATCTCACCCTGGTCGACCTCGCGGTCCTCGATCTCGCAGTACTTGCGCACCCGCACCCGGCCCATGTCCTCCAGGTGGTACTGGTGGAAGCGGATCGAGTGGTCCTCGGTAGCGCTGGCCACGGAGATAGGCACGGTGACCAGGCCGAAGCTGATCGCGCCGCTCCAAATGTTCCGGGGCATGACAAACCTCCGTGACTAGCCCCGAGCAACACCAGGCTATGAGGGCAACCACAGCCGCGCATGTGCAGGGGCGCCTGCCTATCCCGCCCGGCCTCCCGTCGCGGGCACGAGGTTGAGCACCAGGACGACGAATCCCCGCCGGTGCGAAGCAGCGCCTGCGGGTGTAGTGGGGAGGCTGTCCGGAGGTGTGAGCCAGTGTGTGCACGGTCGCTGGTGGGCTGAAAGTAGGCCTCGTCCCGGGCGCACCTTCGGCGCGAGCGCCTGGCCTGGAAGACTCCTGAGCCGTAGCCCGCTCGCCCCGTCATCCCGGCTCGTCGTGTGGATCGAGGGATGCTGGTGGCACCATGCGAATGTTCTGTGTCCTCGCCGTCCTGGTGGGCGCGAACCTGCTCAACAATTTGTTCGCGCCCGGCGCCTACCTACCCACCTGCGTGGTCGCGGCTGCCGCGCTGCTGCTGATCGCCCGGTGGGACGGTCTCACCCGCGCCGATCTCGGGCTCGACACGGTTGCCTTGCACCGAGGGCTGTGGTGGGCATCGGTCCTGGTAGGCGCGGTTCTTGCCGTCTTTTTGGTCGGGCTTGCTCTGCCGGCCACCAGGGAGGCGTTCGAGGACGAGCGCGCCGCGGGCCTGACCCCTGGGCAGCTGCTGTGGCGGGTGCTGATCCGGGTGCCGGTCGGCACTGTGCTGCTGGAGGAGGTCGCCTTCCGAGGTGTCTTGTGGGCCATGGTGCGGCGTCGGCGCGGTACTGCGTGGGCCACGGCTGTGTCGTCGTTGCTGTTCGGGCTCTGGCATGTGCTTCCCTCCCGCGGGCTGAGCCGGGCCAACGCGGCCGCAGCGGTCCTCGGCACGGGACCGGCAGGCAGCGTGCTGCCGGTCGCGGCCGCCGTTGTCGCCACGACCGCAGCAGGGGTCGTCCTGTGCGAGCTGCGGCGCCGGTCCGGAAGCCTACTGGCGCCCGCCGCGTTGCACTGGGCCGTCAACGGCTTCGGCTATGTGCTGGCCTGGGCAGTACCTCGATCGAGGGGCGAGTACTGAAGCCGCAGTGCTGGATCACGTTCGCAACCACGAGCCCAGAGATCGTCGGCGGCTCTGCTGCTGGATGCGTCCTGGTGAGGAGTTCACGGTGGTGACCGAGACGGAGCCGGAGCAGTCGCCGTTCAACGTGGTCGTGCACGACCAGGGCATCACGGTGTGGGTGAACGCAGGTCATGACGCCGAGGTCTTCGACAAGAACGGCGGCGTGGTGCCGTGTGGGCACCAGCGACCCGCCGAAGACGGTGGCTGAGCTGTGTCCGATCGTCAGGTCCGTAGCCAGATGACTACGGCTGCGGCGGTGGCGGTGCCGAGGAAGACGTAGCCGCGCTTGTCGCAGCGAGTGACCACGGCGCGGGACTGCTTCAAGCGATTGATCGCCCGTTCGACGGTGTGGCGCTTCTTGTACCGCTCTCCGGCGAAGCCCGGTGGCCGTCCTCCGCGTGAGCCCTTACGGAGCCGGGCCGCCTGGCTGTCGGTCTTTTCGGGAATCGTGTGACGGATGCTCTGACGCCGCAGGTACTCACGGCACGGACCGTTGCTGTATGCCTTGTCGGCCGCGAGACTTTCCGGCTTCTGGCGTGGCCGGCCCGGGCCAGGTCCGGGAACGCGGATCTTCTCCAGAACCGGCCTGAACTGGGTGCAGTCCGCTCATTGGCCCGGAGTGACGATCAGGGACAACGGGCGGCAGCGGCCGTCCGCGCTCAGGTTGAGCTTGCTGGTGAACCCGCCGCGCGAGCGGCCCAGGCCCTCACTTCCAGCACCACGTCCACCAGCACCACCTCCACCAGGCGGCCGACGAGGCTCTCCCACGGTGTCTCGTCCTGGTGTTCCACTCCTCGCAGCCGATGCCGTCACCGTCTCGGTCAAGTCGGTGGGGATCGTGGGGCCGACCAGACGGGCCGCGACAGGTCCGAACAGCATCGCTGACACCAGCGGGAGGCTCGTCTGGAAGGTCCGGGCGTGCCTGACAGAGCACCTGCGGTCTGCGCCCGGGCGTCGAGCTGGACGAAGACGAACGGCTGGCACGGCTCTGCTTCCGTTGCGAGGAGGCGACCTCTTGCTGCATTGGAGCGGCCCGCTGATGACCGGGCGTTGTCGGGCGGCTGTCACGGCCGCCATAGCTGCCGGCGTCTTCGGCGTCACAGGCGTCTTCTCAGTCGGCTTGAACCTGTTCGGCGCACCCCCAAAGTTCACCGGAACGCCCGTACAACCCTCCCGCCCCTTCAGTGGTCTCCTGCTCGCACACCCTTACGGCAGTTGGGCCCGCGTCCCACTCGGCGCGGGCCCTCCCTCTTGGAGACGTCTTGCGTACACGCCCGTTCCTGATGGCCACTTGCCTCCTCGCCTCAGGCCTGACTCCGCTCGCCTTGGCGGTGCCCGCCGCCCACGCGGCGACCCCAGCGGCTCCGTATGACTTCAACGGCGACGGGTACCGCGACCTCGCGATCGGCGCGCCGGGTGCCACGGTCGGCGGCAAGACGAAGGCGGGGGCGGTGTCCGTGGTCTACGGCTCGTCCACCGGCCTGAGGACGACGAAGTACCAGACCATCACCCAGAACTCGACCGGTGTCCCCGGCAGCGCGGAGACCTCGGACGCCTTCGGCAAGGCGGTCACGTCGGCGGACCTGGACCGCGACGGCTACGCGGACCTGGTCGTCGGCGCCCCGAGCGAGGACATCGGCTACGAGATCAATCCCGACCCCGACGACGGCACAGTCGTCATCCTCTGGGGCGGCACGGCGGGGCTGTCCGGTGCCTCGACCCTCGAGAACGTGATCTCCAACGACCGCGATCACTACGGACAGGCACTGACCGCCGGGGACTTCGACGGCGACGGAGACGACGACATCGCGGTGGGCGCCACAGGGAACTCCAACATCACGATCATGAAGGGTCCGTTCGCCCGGTCCGGCGAGCACATGAGCGGTTCCACAACCGCGGGCATGGGCTACGGGTCGCGGCCCTTCAACGACACGTACGGCGTCGAGTACCTGTCCTCGGGCGACGTGTTGGGCGCCGGCTTCGACAGTCTCATCGTCCACGGCCGCGCCAAGGGCACTGACGACGCGATCACGGCCTGGGCCGACGGCCGGATCACCAACTTCACCGACTGGCTGGAGTACCTCCCGGGCGGCTACGTCTCCTCGGTCGCCGACGTCAACAAGGACGGTTACGCCGACATCGTGACCGGCAACCACCGGGAGAGCGCGGCCGATCCCTCGGGCGCACTCGGCGGCAAGGTCACCCTCGTCTACGGAGCTGCGGAGGCCCAGTTCACCGAGAACCGCAAAACCGCCTCGTACACCCAGGCCACGACGGGCGTCCCCGGCGCCCCGGAGTCCGGCGACGGCTTCGGCGGAGGTGTCTCGCTCGGCGACATCAACGGCGACGGACACGCGGACCTCGCGGTCGGGGCGACGTACGAGTCCTTCGGTGCCTCCGAGGACACCGGCACGGTGACGATCCTCTACGGCAGCAAGACCGGATTTTCGGCGACCGGCGCGCTCACCCTCTCCCAGTCCACGTCAGGCGTCCCCGGCACCTCGGAGCACAACGACCGCTTCGGCGGCCGCGTCCTGCTCGCCGACACGGTCAAGGACGGCAAGGCGGACCTCACGGTCGCGGGCCCGGGCGAGAACGGGAGCGACGGCGCGGTCTGGTCCTTCAAGAGCCTGACGAACGGTTCGGTGTTCGGCCCGTCCGCCACCGGCGTCTCCACCTCGGGCGCCCCGGCGTTCGGCACGACCCTGGGCAGCTGAGCCAAAAGCTGGCCCGTACCCGCGGCGGGCTACGGGGTGGCGGCCCGGTGCACGTCCAGGCAGAACCGGAGGCGTACTCCGGGTTCGTCCGGCTCCCAGTTCGTACAGTCTGCCGGCGCGATGGCGCATCGCGCCCGGGCGTGCGCTACGTCAGCACACTCCCGGGCCCGCGTACCCGGTTGGGTGGAGGCGCTCGGGCGGGAGAACTTCGCAGGTGCAGGAGCGCGCGGGCGGCCGGGGGACGTGGTGCGGGAGTGAGCGTGTTCCAGCACCGAGACTGCCGTGGCGGGGTGGTCGAGTCAGGTGGCGAAGTAGGCGAAGTCCGTTTCTTCCCGCCGGATGCCGGGTTGATGCCTGCTGCACCTGCCGGACCGGTCGATGCGCTCGGTCGGCTACGGCGAGAGCACGCCAGGTCCTCCGGCCGGAGCGTCCAGCCGGGCTACGGCGTGGCGCCTCCCCCCGGGCGACGCGCTCCGGGGGCATTGGAGTGGCGGGCGAACGGCCCGGTGGCGTGGCTCCCGCACCGGCGCGCGGCGCTTCCTAGGGTCGGCGGGGGTACGGCACGGGGCCGACCGTCGGAGCACACAGGCGGGTGAGTCATGGAACGGATGACGGCCGGATCGGCGACGAGCGGCCGCGGGCCGGCCCGGAGGTGGTCCCGGCGGCTGGCCGCCGCGCTGGGACTGGTCCTGCTCTGCGCGCTGCCCGCCGGGGCGACGGACGCCGTCCGGGCCGGTGACGCCCGCACGCCCGTCGGCCCGGCACCGTACGTCTCCGACTACGGCGGCAACCGGGTGCTGACCCTGTCCGCGCACAGCGGTGAACAGGTCACCGTCCCCCTCGACGGCCTGGTGCGTCCGACCGGCATGGCCTGGGACGCCGCCGGCCGGCTCTACGTCTCCGACACCGGCAACAACCGGGTCGTCGTCCTGCCTCCGGACGGCGGGGAGCAGTCGGTCGTACCGGCGGGCGATCTGTCGCGCCCGCTGGGGCTCGCGGTCGACCCGGCCGGGAACCTGTACATCGCCGACAGCTTCAACGACCGGATCGTGAGGGTGGCCGCCGACGGCGGGGGCCGGACGGTGCTGGCCACGGAGGGACTGCTGCACCCCTGGGGGCTGGCCTGGGCACCCGACGGGCATCTGTACGTCTCCGACTTCGTCAACGACCGGGTCGTCAGGGTCGCGGTGGACAGCGGCGGCCAGCAGACCGTGCCCACGACGGGCCTCTCCCAGCCGACCGGGCTGGCACTCGGCACCGGCGGCGACCTGTACGTCGCCGACAGCGGCAACAACCGCGTGGTGAAGGTCGCCACCACAAGCGGCCGGCAGAGCACCGTTCCCGTCACCGGACTGAACTCCCCGCTCGGACTCGCCCTTGACGGCAACGGCCACCTGTACGTGGCCGACGGGTTCAACAACCGCGTGGTGCGCGTCCGCGAGACAGGAGGAGGACAGGTGACACTCGGCTTCACGGGCCTCAGCACACCGACCGGTCTGGCCTTCCCCCCTGCCCCGGACAGCCTGGGGTACGGACAGAACTGACAGGGCTCGAGCCGCCTGTTCGCAGCGACATGCTGTGCCTCATATGGCCGCGCGGGCGCCCGGGCGAGGCGGTGCGGCGCACGAGAGCGGCATGCCGCGCGCTTCACCCGTACCCGCGCAGCGCCTTGTGCGCTCCGTACGCCTCGATGAAGCCGGTGATCGCCTCCAGGGCGTTGGCGAAACCGGCGGATCGCCACTTGGCCAGTCATCGTTCCCCCCATTTGCGCTTGCCGGAAGGCCGTAGCCTCCCGTGCACCCGCGGACGCCGGGCAGGCGTAGCGCTCCGGGTCGCGCGATCCGGGTACCGAACTGTCCTCGCTGAACTTCGAGAGTCTCATCGGCGGCACGATGGTGGCGGCCGTGCAGGTGCAGGTGCAGTCCACGCTGGCGACGGTCAATTTTCGTCAAGCACACTTCCCGGCCGAGAAGACCTCAAGAGCGGGGCGGTCGCCGTACGGCCACGTCCGCACCACCGGTGGCGGCCCGTCCCTGGGTACCAACGATTCCCGGAGCAGCGCGCGCAAGGCCGTTCAGCAACCGCGGCAGAAGGCGCCCGTCCCCAAGGGTGCCCGCCGCGCCGAAGGCACCGGCGCCCCCGCCTCGCGTCTCCGGGGCCGGAGATGAACAACCACGAAGAGACGCAAGCCGTCCGCATCGGAGACCTTCCACGCTCCGCGCTAGCTCTTCCGGCACGACTCGATGCATGGGCCGATCGGCGACCGTCAGCGACCTTGCTGACCAGCCAGGCCAGGTTCGCGGCGACCTCCACGTACACCCGGCGCCGACGACCGCGCTGGCGCAGGCGAAGTCCTCCGGCGAGCCCGTGGAAGTAACGGCGGACCGTACGGAACACTCCACGACGCACGCCAACCCGGACGGAACGTTCCTGCTCACCCAGTCCTCAACACCGCAGCGCGTCCACCGGGAGGATGGCAGTTGGGGGCAGGTCGATCCCGTTCTGGAGCGTCGGCCTGACGGCCGGATCGCCCCCAAGGGCGCTGTGGTCGATCTGTCGTTCTCCGGGGGTGGTTCCGGCTCTGACATGCTGCGGATGGGCAAGGACGGCCGGTCGATCACCCTTGGTTGGACTGATGCGCTGCCTGAGCCGACCCTTAAGGACGCAACAGCAACCTACGCCGACGTGTTGGACGGGGTGGATCTGCAGCTGACCGCGACCGCCGAGGCGTACCGCGAGGTACTCGTCGTGAAGACGCCTGAAGCTGCCGCCAATCCCGAACTCGAGCAGGTCAAGCCCGCGGCGTGCCCGCGGCGGCCGGCGTAGACCAGATAGACGGCGACCTGGGCGTTCTCGATCCTGCCCGCGGTGCCGGTGTACTGCCGCTGAGCACCGGCAGTGTCGGTGCCCTTCTTCACGTCGCCGGTCTCGTCGACAACCAGGACTGCCTCGTCGTCGTGCAAATGCTCGACCACGTAGGCGCGCACGTCGTCGCGGACCTGGTCGGCGTCCCACGTGGCCCGCCCGAGCAGGTGCTGCATGCCGTCCGGGGTTTTGTCCCCGGCCCACTCGGCGATGGTCCAGCAGTTCTTGCGCGGCAGGTCGGACAGCAGGCCGAGTACCAACTTCCGGGCCCGGCGCCGGGATTCCACCCGCGTGAACCGTCCCGCTATCCGGCTCATCAGGCCCTCGAACGCTTCCTGCCAGCGGGCAGGGTCTACGCTGTGACCTGCGGCCACCGCATGATCGTTTGTCTTCACACACCGATGATCAACGGTGGCCGCGTCCGTCTCCACAGCGCGTCAGGGTCGCGCAGCGTCTGCCTGCCGTCCTGTATTTGGAGGACTTGTGCAACGTGGCGAAGTCTGGTGGGTTCAGTTCGACGAGCGGAGGTTGGTCGTACTGCTGTCGGGAGAGGACACGTCCGGGATCCGGGTGATGCAGGTCGTTGCTTCGGCGGGCGTCGACATCAGCGGTCTGGGCATCGAAGTGATGGTGGGCGCCGGTGAAGGACTGCCGTTCGAAGGCGTGCTGCGGCTCGCGTTCCCGCGTCCAGGCTTCACCCCGTGCACGTGGCTGACCACTGTGTCCCGGGACGACCTGATAGAGCGGGAGGCCGTCCTGTCCTCCCTGAAGCTCAGCGAGATTGACGACGCCCTCCGACTCGCTGAACAAGCGCACGAGCGTACCCCGGCAACGACCGCGAAGCTCAGCGAGATACGGGACGCCCTCCGTCTCGGTGAACTCGGGTAGACGAAGAAGGAGCCGACGCCCGTGACGGCGTGGGCGATCTCGGGCGAGATGATCCACGCTGGCCTCGGCGCCCCTCACCATCGAGATCACGATCTACGGCTGGAGTACTAGGGTCCGTCTTCAAAGATTATCCGGGTGGTAGATCATGGTGTTGTGGTACGTCGTCATGAACTCACCGACCAGGAGTGGGAGTTACTCGCTCCGCTGATACCCCGGGCCGCGACAAGGCGGCCTCGCGTGGAGGACCGGCAGGTCATCAACGGGATGGTCTACAAGATCCGCACCGGGATCTCCTGGCGTGACCTGCCGGAACGCTACGGGCCGTGGAAGACCGTGTACACCCGCTTCCGCCGCTATGCCCTGGACGGGGTGTTCACCCAAGCCCTGCAGCAGATCCAGGCTCACGCCGACGCGGCCGGCGACATGGACTGGCTGGTCCAGATCGACTCCACCGTCGTCCGCGCTCACCAGCACGCCGCCGCCACGGGGCGAAAAGGGGGCGGCACCGGCTAGACGAACCGGACGATCACTCTCTCGGCCGATCCCGAGGCGGACTAACCACCAAGATCCACCTTGCCTGCGACGGCAAGGGCCGCCCGCTCGCGATCCTGGTGACGCCCGGCCAACGCCACGACAGTGTCTGTGCACGTCCTCTGCTGGAAGGGATCCGGGTTCCGCGCACCGGCACGGGCCGGCCGCGCTGCAGGCCCGACCGGGTCATCGCAGACAAGGCTTACAGCTCCCGAGGCTTCCGTGCCTACCTGCGACAACGCGGCATTGCGCACACCATCCCCGAGAAGACTGACCAGCGGCGGCACCGGCTGAGGCGCGGTGGCCACGGCGGCCGACCGCCAGGGTTTGACCGGGAGACCTACCGACGGCGCAACACGATCGAGCGCTGCTTCAATCGGATCGAGGGCTTCCGAGGCATCGCTACCAGCTCCGAGAAGACCGCCACTTCCTATGAAGCAGCGGTCACCCTCGCATCGTTCCTGCTCTGGGCAAGATCCGTTTGAAGACGGACCCTAGCACCACGATCGGTTCAGCAGTGCGCGACGACTTCCAAAGTGATCTTGAGATGCCGACCCGTCATGCCCTTGGCCTTGGTGATGCCGAAGGCGTACCGGTCGATCGTGGTAGTGCCGCTCGCCGTCATCCGCTTGCCCTCGTGGGTAACCGTGCCGAGTGTGACGGCGATCGGCCGAGACACCCCGCAGACAGTCAACTCGCCGTACAAAGTGGCATCAGCGTCGGATCGTTCCACACGCTGGCTCCGGAAGCCGATCTCGGGATGCCGAGCCACGTCCAGGTAGTCACAGGACCTGACGTGGTCGTCACGCTCCTGATTGCCCGACTCGAAGCTGCCAATCACGCGCCTTGAATCCCGGAAAATCGTGGTCGGCCGCTCGTTTTCGAGGGACCCGAAGCCAGCACTCCGGAGGTGGCTTCCGACGCCCGCGCAGCGGGCACAGTGGGTCGCCTAGCCCAGGCCATCGATCACCGGCCCAAGCGTTTTAGCCCCTCATGAGAGACGGCACCGGTGGCGGCCACGGCCCCGAGCACCAACTCCTTGTCCAGGAGCCCCTCGTCTCGCAGGTCGCTGAGGACTCGTCCGGCGTTAGTCCGGTCCCATTCATTGGTGTAGCCGTTGTTCCCATACAGCTTCAGGCCCTGCACCGCTGCCGCGACACGTTCGTCGAACGGCTGCGGTCTGTTCGAGTGCGAAGTACTCGGCGATGGTCTCGGGCCGGGCACCGATCCGGCGTGCGTCGCCCTGCCGGTCCCATTGTTCGACCATCTGGTTCAGCTCGGCTAGTGAGGCGACCTCAGGGACGGGAACGAAGTGGTCGCGGCGGAAGTAGCCGATCTGACCCTCGACGCCGCCCTTCTCGTGAGCGGCCTTCGATGCCCGGACGGCAGTAAAAGCTCTCGATCGTGAAGTGCGACTTGAAGGCGATCCACCGGTCGTCCTCCACCCTGGCCCGGCTCTATACCGTGTCCGTACCTGCCTTTCCCCTTGCCGCGCGGTACGAGGGCCTACCAGGAGCTTCGTCTTGCTCCGGCCTGAGCCGTCATCAGGGGACTGCGTCCAGCGGGCAGGCGAAGCGGCCGCCGGGCCCCCAGGTGGTGACGGATCGCGCGCCATCGGCGAGCACTCCGCAGGTGAGGTCTGTGACCTGCGTGCCCTCGGGGGTTATCTCGCGAATGTGGATCTCCTTGTTCGGGGGGTAGTTGTGACCGCTGTCCAGTGTGATGACCCCGGATTCCCCGACGTACTCGCGGACGCCGGGATCCTGCAGGAAGGTGACGAGCGCACTGGGTGAGAAGAAGCGGTCTGTGGTGAAGATCGCGTTCATGGCCTCGGAGAGGATGTTGGCGGCGTCGTAGCCCACCGCGGCGTCGTTCTCCGCGGACAGGTGGAACGCCTCCCGGAAGGATCTGGCGAACGGCCCGCCGGGGGCCGGCCGGCTGAACTGGCTGTAGAAGAGGGTCAGACCGCCGTACCTCTGCGGCATCAGCCGTGGATGCATGGTCAGGCCCGGGGCAGGGCTTTCAGCCAGCACCGCCACGCGGCCCTGGCGGGCGCGGCATTCCCGGTCACCCTGCATGGAGTGGAACAGGTCTTCCATGACGCCAGAGCGGCCCGCATAGAGGACGAAGCCGTTGGTGCGGTGGACCAACGTGCAGACGGTGTCGGCTACATCGCTCGTCGGGCGCCCGTCTTCCATCTCGCCGTACGGCACGAGGTGCACGGGCCCGGTCGAGCGGTAGGCGGCGTCGAAACGGTGGGCGAGGTCGGCGCTGAAATACTCGTCCCGAGGGTCGAAGACGACGACGGCGGCCGGACCGGAGTGGCCGGAGGCCGGCTCCGCCAGGGTCCGCAGCCGCGGCGAGTGGCGAGCGAAGGCGGCCATGACCTTGGCGATGCGCGCGTTGGGCGGTGAGAGCTGGAAGTACGACACGGGTGAGTTGCCCTCGACCATGCGCTGGCCGGAGACGCCGGTTCCAAGGACGGTGATGCCCCGGGTCCCCAGTTCGATCGCGGCCTGCTGGGACTCCGGACGGCTCTGGGCGAGGCCGATGACCGCCGCGATGTGGTCCTTGTCCGCCCGGTCGATGATCATCTGCGTGACGTCCACGTCACTGCCGTTGGTGGTGTTGAGGCCGCCGCGTGAGCCGTAGCGGAAGTACTCGCCGGCGTTGGCGACGAGCAGCCGCACGGGTACCTGCGACTTCAGATGGCGGTCGTTGACCTGCTTCTGGGCGAGCAGCGCGCCGCGTAGCATCTGAAAGCCCGTGGGCACGGTGCGCTTTGATTCCGAGCCGACGCTCAGCGGCGCGAAGAAGACGAGCGTTCGATAGGGCCGGTCCGTGTTCACCTGAGCGTTCTGGCGGCCGAGGGTCCGCACCAGCTTTCTGAGGTCCGGCGCGTACAGGCCATGGGCCAGGTCGCAGCCGTCGATGCCGTCGGTGAGGCCGACAACCTCTCCTGTCGGCACCTGCCGACAGGAGGAGGTGGGGTGCCCGACAGGCGTGCGGTGCTCGTCGAAGAAGAGTCCCACCAGCTCCCTGGACAAGGCGACGCCGCCGGCGCACAGCACCGCCGCAGCGGTGGCGGCAGCCACCGGACGCGCCCAGTCGAGGCGGCGGGGGCGACGGAAGTGGACGGCGCGGTGCGAGGCCAGCCGTTCCGCCGCGGTGCCGTCGTCGGGCGTGCGTGGCAGGGGCAGCACGTGCACGGCATCGGCGGCTCGGCCGGCGACCGCCGCCGAGAACAGTGCGGCCGCCGCCCGGCCGGCTCGGTGGGCGTCGGCGCCGCCCTGCACGGACTGGCGCGGCAGACCAGCGGCGTACGAGGGTAGTTCGTCCGTGGCGGCGCCCAGCACCAGCAGCGGACTGGAGCCGTTGTCGCGGGCGACGGCGGCGTACGTGTCCAGGAACTTGCGGCAGGCGGACCCCTCGCCGCCCACGGTCGGCAGGAGTAGGACGAAGGCCCATCTACGCCGCGGACGGAGCCGACTCCACAGCCGTGGCCGTGCCGCCCTGGCCAGGTCTCGGATCAGCGCGGTGAGGAGGACCTGGCGGACCACCGCCTCGTCGCGGGCCGCCAGGGAAGCCGCCTCCGGATGCCGGCTCTCCGCCGCGTTCTGGGCCAGGGTGTGCTGGTGCGCCGCGCGCAGTCCTGCCGCCGCATTGAGGAAGCTCCGGCCGGTCTGGCCCAGCATGCGGCCCGCCCACGGGTGGCGTCGGTCGAGGCGTATGCCGTACCACAGACGCCGCAGCCAGCCGGGGAGGACGGTCAGCAGTTGCAGGACCGCGCCCCACTTTCCGCCCATGGCCTCGCCGAGCTGCGCGGTCTCGGCGGCCGGCTGGAACCGCTGGGTGTACCTGTCGCAGAGCATGACCCGCAGGGCCCGCCGCTCCTCCTCCGCGTCCCCGGGCGGGAGGTCAGCGCGCAGCACCGCCAGGCACGTGTCGAACTCGGGTAGCCGCAGGGCCCCGGCCCCCTCCGGCATGGAGGTGCGCAGTTGCCGTGCCACATCCTCCAGCAGCAGCACGTGCGGCCCGCCCACGACGTCCTCCCGCGCGCCGCCCCGGATGAGCCGCACGTCGTCGATGACGGCGTGTGGCGCGAGGCTGGCCAGATGTCGCGTCGTCAAGTTCCCGGCAGAGGACACAAGGCGCTGCCCGTATGCCAGCACGAGTGCGGTGAGCCCCGGATCCGGCTCCGCAGTGCCTGCGGCCGGGTCGCCATCCGGCTCGCGGGCCAGCAGCAGGGCCGGCAGTCGGCGTCCGCGGGATCGTGACAGGGGTGGCAGACCAGCCCGCCGGTCGGCGACGTACCGGTCGATCACCCGGACGATCTCGTCGAAGCCGACGGGCAGGACGAGCTGTTGCTCGTCGCCGGGGGGTGAGTGCAGCACGCAGACCTCCAAGTGGCCTCCATCGATGGAGTGTTGCGTGAGTCTAGGAACGGAATATGCCATACGGAGGCTTTGCTGCTTATCGACTCCTTCTGATGGGGTGTGATCGCAGTTCGCCCACATTGCTGCTGCCGAAGCGACGGACTGGTGATCAGCAGGCGACAACTACGAGGTCACCCGCCTCGGCTGCGATCACCCACCGGATGGCAAGACGCCGGGGCCCACCTGTCACCGGCCCTGCCGGAGCGGGGTTCGAGCTGATCAGTGCCCCGGTGTGCGGGCCATTCCTCGGGTAACGGGGCGGGCAGGCTGATGGGGGCCACGTGCCAGCCCTGGGGCAATACCCCGCACAAACGGGGGACGCGGAACTTGCAGAGCCGTAGTCGCGGCCCACCGGCGACAGCCCCGGGCGCCGCGAGCAGTGCGGAACCGTTGGATCGGTTGTGACGGTTCACAGAAGCTGATCGGCAAGCTCCGCCAGCAGCAGCGCGACCGGCCGTGGTCTCGGTGCCGGATCCGTCGGTGGTCGGCCAGCCGGTGACCCTCACCGACACCGTCACCCCACCGCTTCGCCGGCCGACACGTGGTCACGATCCTGTGCGGCAGCAAGTGACATGAATGTCTGTCACCGCTGATCGGTGCGGCTCCCGTCGACAGGTCTTGATAATTGCTCTCGTTCGCGGCCTCGAACCTCGTGAGACTCTGTGGGTTCTTCGCTAGGTCCGTCCCATCGCGGAAGACCTGGTGGAACGCGTCGGACCGGCTGGGCTCGCGGGTCAGCAGCACGTGCGCCCTCCAGTCAGCACCAGGCATCGGCCAGCCGGTTCACGAGCGCGTCCCAGGCAGAGCATGCGGCTGCGAAGTCGGCCGCGCTGGAGGACCGCCGTGTGCGAGATTTCCGACCGATCGCCAGGTGCCGACCGGCAGCCGCACGTCCTGGAGTTGTGTGTCTGCGATGCCCCCTTTCCTCCCACTCATACAAGCGCCTGACTACCAGGACGCTTCCCAGGAGAGTCGATCAGATCAGGATAATTACGAGGTTAAATAATAGGATAAGGCTGCTGGGGTTCGTGTGGAGGCACACATCAGATGGCGACCGAGGAAGAGTTGTTCGCGAACATCGACGCGCTGCCGGAGGAGGAGCCAGACCGGCGCGATCGCCGCGGGTGCCGTTCTGATCGCCCTGTTCGGTCTGCGGCGGCTGATGCGCCGGGGCTGGCGGCCCCATTCCCCGCCCCGTCCGTCCGGTCTACCGCTCCCGCAGCCGTGCGGCCTGCGCGGATCCCACCTCGGTGGAGCGGCGCAAGTAGCGCTCGATCACCCCGAGTTCCTCGTCGCCGAACTCGGCGAGCAGTGCGGCGAAGGCGCTGCCGGGGGCATCCCATGCGGCCTCGGCCTCCGGTGCGCGCCGGGCGGTGAGCGAGACACGGGTTCTTCTGCGGTCGTGAGGATCAGGCCTCCTCTCGACCAGCCCCGCCCGTTCCAGCCGGTCGACGAGCCGAGTGGCCGAACCCGAGGTGAGGCCGGTCAGTTCGGCGATCTGCCCCGTGGTGAGGGGCTCGGGTTCGAGGCCGAGCAGGCTCACGCACTGCAGATCCGTCGGATGCAGTCCCAGCCGGTCCGCCATGGCCTGGTTGTAGAGGGTGTACGCGGCGTGCTGCCGCCGGGCGGCCACGGTGACGGCGGCGATCAGGCCCTCGCGATTCTCGATTGACACGGCTCGGCATCCGCCCCTTCAATTTCCTGTGTCACGCAGATACTTCGTTGTGCAGATACTAGTGCACCCAAGGAGCGCATCATGAGCACCGCCCTATCCATCGAGCGGATGAGCGAGCTGTACAGCCACTGGACCACGTTATGGCGGGGCGACTTCAGCCGGGCCGACGAGATCCTCGATCCCGGCTTCGTCGTCCACCAGGCGCGGCCGGACGGCAGCGACTCGGAAGCGGTGACGGGCCCGGCCCGGCTGCTCCCCGAGATCGAGCAGACCATGGCGGTGTTCGCGGACATCGCCCTCACCGTGGACCTCGGGCCGATCGTCCAGGGCGACCTGATCGCGGCACGCTGGACGCTGCGCGCCCGCTACTCGGGCGGCCTCGAGCACGCCACGGCCCCGGTCCGCACCCCCGTCGCCTTCAGCGGCCACGACATCCTGCGGGTCTCCGGCGGCAGGTTCGTCGAGTACTGGACCTGCACCGACGTACTGGCCGGCCTCACCCAACTCGGCGCCGTCTCCGGCCCCAACGGCCCGGCCGTGACGGCCCCGCACCTGGTCGACTCCGAGTCGAAGGCGTCCTCGGAGGTTGACCTGCCGCCTCATTAGGGGGTGATAGGGGATTCAGCACGCTGGCCTCGTTCGGCGCGGAGGCCCCTAAGTCGTGTCCGCAATGTCAGGGCAGCCAGAGCTGTAGGACGGTGATGGTGACCGAGAAGATCTTTGTCGCCCCGGGACTGCTCACGAGGATCAGCCGTCGCCGCCCAGATCCGCGACCAGTCCGCCACCGTGGGCGACTGCCGCTTGACGGGAGACGGCGTTCATCACGCTGGGCATAGCCCGCCTGCACAGCCTCGCACTCGCCGGATAGGCCGGCCCAAGGCGGCAATCCTCGATGCTGACCGTGTCGACTCAGTTGATCATTGCGGGACAGCCTTTAGGCATGCCTCCGTGACCGCAGGGATCGAGGCTTGTTCAGTGGTTCTGGCACCTACGGTTGTGCGTGCGGTACTCAACTTTGGCTGGTGCGTGAACCAAGCCGCATTGCTGCCCGTCTCTCGATGCACACGGCACGAGAGGAACCTGGTGGGAAACAGAAGTAAGACCATCTCCGCTCTGACTGTTGCGGTCGCTTGTCTGGTCATGAGCGGCTGCGGGTCTTCAGGGGAGGCGACGACCAGCGCGGGCCGAGAGCAGGCTCCGGCGCACAGCGCCACCCCCGGCCCGGGGGCGTCCTTGCCGTCGCGAGGGGAGGATGCTTCCCGTTCACCGCGGCCTGAGCCGACCGCCACTGGGCCGGTACTCCGTGGTGTCCCGTGGAATCTGGACAGGCTCGACCAGAGCGGTTCCAGGCTCGATCACCGCTACCGCACCCGTGCCACCGGGAGGGACGTACGGGTCTATGTTGTCGATTGCGGCCTGGATGTTGAGCACCAGCAGTTCGAGGGCCGGGCGATCCAGGGGGTCGACACGATGGGCGGAAAGGCGGGACAGTGCTCCGACGAGGCGGGCATTATCCATGGCCTGTTCGTCGCGGGAATCATCGGCGGCAAGGACACCGGGGTGGCGAAAGAATCCACCATCGTCTCGGTACGGGCGATGCAAGGTGGCGAGGGAACCCGGCCGGTTCCGCGCGAGCAACAGGAAGCCGCCATCGTCCGGGGCCTGAACTGGGTTGCCGCACACGCCGAAAAGCCCGCCGTGGTCAATATGTCGCTGAATTTCGACCATCCTGCGCCCATGCTCAAGGCGGCGGTTAAGAAAGTGATCGAAAAGGGGATCACGGTTGTGGCCTCAGCGGGCAACGACGGCCAGGATGCCTGCGGCCACCCACCCGCCGACATTCCCGCCGTCATCACAGTGGCCGCGAGTACCACGCGGGACCGGCCATGGACGTCGGCATGGGGCAGCTCGAACAGAGGGCGCTGCGTGGACCTGTATGCCCCCGGCCACGACATCACCTCGCTTCTCCCCGGGAATCTGACCGACCGCTATCAGGACTCCGGTGCGACGTCCTGGGCGGCGCCCCATGTCACTGGTGCGGCAGCTCTCTACCTCGAGAAACACCCCCATGCGTCGCCATCGGAGGTCGCGTCCTGGCTGACCTCTCATGCCACCCGCGACGCCCTACACGAGGTCCCGGCTCACACCGCGAACCTCCTACTCAACGTTCACGGCCTCTGACTGACCGTGACCGGGCGGAATGAGTAGGTGGCGAACCACTGTTCCTGCGGTGTTCGCTGTGCTGGCAGGCCGCCGAGATCGCTACCGGATCTCTGTCTGTCCAGCAGAGCTGCATGGTGAGCGCAGCACGGGAGCGGCTCATTGGCCGCTGGGACGGCGCGGCGGGAAGTCCGCCGGCAGTCTCCGACCATGAGTTGGTGCGCGCGGACCAGTGGCGCACTCTTGGAATACCGCTCTGGGCGGCTGTGTTGGCAGGAGTCTGGTTGTGGAGGGGACAGTGTCCCCGAGCCTCACCTATTGCCTACAGGGAAGATTGTTGTAGGCGACCGCCCCTCGTATCGCGCATGCTGATCAGCCCCGCCCGGTGATGTTGGCCGGACGGGGCTGACTGCTGCATAAGAATCGGGCGCCTGGACTGGGTGGAGAGGGGTTAACCGCAGTCGTTCCGGTTGATCTTCAGGGAGCGGGTCTGGTCGTTGAGGTTGTAGCCACGCAGGTCGTGGATGGAGCCGCCGCTGAGGGTGACGCACACTCAGCGTCCGGCGCGGTTGCGCTTTTCGTAGACGCGGGCGGTGCGATCGGAGTTGTTTCGCATGGAGCTGCCGCGGTCACGGATCGCGGAGGGCAGATCCTTCACGTTGCCGTCCGCGGCACGCCGCACCCAGGGCTGCCCGCCGAAATTGATCTCGGGGTAGATACAGACGTAGCCGGAAGGGCACTCGATGGCGGCCCGCTGTGTGCTGGCTCGCCGGAAGCGTAGGCCGTGACACACATCGAGGAAAGGACCAGGGCGGCGACGGCCCCGGCACGCATCAGATTTTTGATCACGGCATCAGAGATACGGGCTGCGAAGGGAAGGGCAGGCGACTTTGCCCGCTGGTTCACTCCAGTGGAGGAGCCCTGCGCGCCGCGCGGTGCGGCTCGCCGGCGCCAGGGCCGCTCCGAGGAGACCAGACGCGCCCGGCCGGGGAGCCGGGCGCGTTCACGTTCTATAAAGGGCGTGGGTGAGCCGTTACATGAGCCCGAGCTCCTCATCGCTGATCGGAACGATGGGGGGCGTACCGCTCACAGCCCCCCGTGCGCTCCTGACAGGTGTCAGGACACAGGTGAGGGTCAGCCCGCTTACGCTCGGGACCAGTTACATCTGCATGTCCCACCAGCCGCTGGCAGGTTTACGCCTGAGTCACCCCCGCGGAGCGGGCCGCTGGCTGCATCGCATATCCATCAGCGGCTCCCGTAAGGGCCAGCGAAACGCACGGAACAAACAAGCGTGCCAACCTCTGGAGGATAGATGAAGCGTCGAATTATGGCCGGCGTAGGCGCAGTTGCGCTAGCCGCGAGTGGCGTCATACTGACGGCCCCGGTGTCGTCTGCAACTGCACAGAAGCTGTGCACCGTTGCCAGGCCCAGCCCCGGTTGGGGATACTCCATCTGCCACGATGGGTACGGAACTCAGCGCGCAGTTGTCACCTGCGGCAGCGGTTCCAGCCTCAACATCAACTACGGACCGTGGGTGCCCGCAGACGGCGTCTCCGAGTCACACGCCTACTGCAGGATTCCGACCACCGTCGTGCTTGTTGACGCAGAGCACCGCCCGTAAGCGACCAACCCGGACCGCCTGGACCGACGAGCAGCAGACTTCGTGGGCGACCGCCTGGCGGGCCTGGCGCGGCCTCGCCAACGACGTCCAGGCCGCGGTCACGGAACACGCCAAGGAACAGGGCACCCCGCGCCACCAGGTCGAGGCGGATGTGAAGAAGGCCCGACGTCACCCGGAGTTCGTGGCCGACGGCTGACCTATGAGTCCTCAGGCCAGTTCGCGAGCACCCGCTCGCCGTCGTCGGCGCGCTCGGTCAGAACGATCCGGGCACCTCGATGCTGCCCCACGAGCCGATCCATGACAGGTACTGGTGCTCGGCTGCGGGCTTCTTGCCCCACCAGCCGTGCATCACCGGCTTCCCGTCCGCCGTCAGGGTGAGGTGGAACGGGTCGTCGTCCACGTCACTCACCTTCCCATCCGCCCGCGTCGGTGTAGGTGCGCAGCCGCAGCTGCGCGTCGGCCGCTACATCGCGCAGCTCTTCGAGGAACCGCTCCGGCGTCACGGGCAGCGTGGGCGGCGTCTCAAGGAAGCACTGCCGGCACCGGTCCAACCAGCGGTCCCCGTGGTCCGGGTCGTGGATTACACCGCTGGTGCGGGACGGTTGGCCGCAGGCGGAGCAGGGCGGCTCCTGCTCCATCCGCTTCCAGGTCTCCGCGAAGCGGGGCGCGGGCGGGGCAAGGGAGAGGGAGGCCGGATCGACGCTCAGCTTGCGTGCGGCCTCCTTGCTGTTCAATGCCTGCTCCTGCCCTTGGGGGTGAGGGTGGGCTGTGTGGCGCCCTGATCATAGAATCGAACGCATGAACGATACAGGGGCGTCGCGACTCGCGCTGCTGCGCTTCCGGGAGCGTGTGCAGGAGCGCGACCTGGTCCGCACCCGCAGGTGGATCGCCGACGAGGAACGCCGCGAGGCGGAGCGGCGTGTCGGCGAAGCGCGGCGCCCGCCGGCGCCCGAGTGGTTGATCGAGCGCGGCCTGGACCGCAAGAACACGCTTGCCGTCCACGCGGGGGAGTGCTGGGACCCGGGCAAGCGGGCGAGACCTGCGACCAGGGCGCAGGCGATCGAGGCACTGCGCCATCAGGTGCCGGCATGCTCGAAGTGCAGGCCGGACACGGCGCTCGGCATCGTGGACTAGGCGCTGCGCGGCCAGCGCCCGGCCGTCTTTTTCGCCGCGGCCTTTTTCGTGGTCTTCTTCGCGGCGGTCTTCTTGGCCGGCTGCTTCTTCGCGGTCTTCTTCTTCGGCAGCTCGTGCACGTCGGCGTCCTCGCCACGCGAAGCCCGTGCCGGCCGTGCGGGGTGTCGGGGGGTGGCTGGGGTCCGGTGGTTGGAGGTGCAGGTTCCGCTGCTTCACCGGGCCCCAGCTATGGAGCCTTGTGCCCGGGATGGTGGTGGATACACGGTTTGCCTGGGGATGTCCTGAGACCCAACAGGCCTGTGGGCCTCGGGTGTTCCCGGGGCCCACAGGCTGGCTTCTGTGTGGTGGGTTACCAGCGATACCAGCGGCCCTTGCGGCCGCCTGTGTCCGCACTGCGCAGCACGAAGCCCAGCAGCCAGACGACCAGCACGATGACGGCGATCCACCACAGTGCCTTCAGCGCGAAGCCCGCGCCGAAGAGGACCAGAGCCAGAAGCAGGACGAGAAGCAGGGGAACCATAGTTATCAACCTCCGTTGCTCCTCGTGCCCGGTGATTCGAAGAACACGCGGCTGATCTGCCTGGTTTCTTCACTGCTCTTGCGGGAACTGGGCTCAGTTTCGTCACCGGCGTTCACCTTACGGCCTGCCGGCGCCCGGCGCGTCCGCGCTACTTCGACGCGCATCTTGGAGCGGGACTTGCTGTCCACGCCCCCGCTCGTCTGGCTTCGTGGGTGAATCTCGCGGACAAAGCCACGCACCCGATGCGGTGGTGCGCACCAACGGTGTCCGACATCCACCCCACTGAGTGGAGTCCACCGGCCGGGAGCGGACGACACCGTGCTCAGCGTCCACTCCACCGAGTGGAGCCCACTGGGTGAGTTGGACGACGTAGGGGAGGGGCGAGGGGCGACATCGACGGGGCGGTGCCGCGCCTCCACCTGGTGCGAACCCGCCGCGTTTCTCCTGATCCAGTGCGTAAGCAGGCGTCCCGGGCCCATGCAACGACCCGGGGCGACTGCTCGCACAGGACAGCGAATGCCTGGATCCCTCCTGGCCGTCAAGGCCTCCTCAAAGAGCGGCATCGCTGTCCGTTGCAGGGCTCGCGGTGATGACGCGGGCGCCGGGCTGATGCCTCCGTTTCCCCGGGCCCTTGAGGCCTCTGTCAAGAGCGGCGCAGCCCGGCGCCTCCGTGATTACCGCGAAACTCACTGGGGTTGCTCGGACGTTGATCGTCAAGGCGCGAGCCCGCTCCAGGGTCGACCTCTTGCTCATCCGCGAGCCCGCGAGCTCTGCAGAAAGATCGAGCCCCTGGAGTGCGCTGGTGTCGCGAACGGCTACTGAGATGGCGGACCAACGAGTCCTTGGATTAGGGCGCCGCGTGACCCGCACGTGCTCGTGACTTGCACAAACAGATGAATTAGGGAGGACAGCTTGACCGTGTTCTGCGGCATCGACTGGGCGGAGCGCCACCACGACGTCGCCCTCGTAGGCGAAGCCGGCACTCTGCTCGCCAAAGCCCGTATCAC
Source organism: Streptomyces paradoxus (assembly GCF_014202475.1). Classification (GTDB taxonomy): domain Bacteria; phylum Actinomycetota; class Actinomycetes; order Streptomycetales; family Streptomycetaceae; genus Streptomyces; species Streptomyces paradoxus. Next base: position 26,487 of record NZ_JACHGV010000016.1, on the reverse strand, counting down.
CGACGACGCGGCCGGCTACCACAAGCTCCTGGCCCTCCTAGCCGAGCACGGTGACAGCCCAGACGATTTGATACCAGTGGCCATCGAGACCAGCCACGGCCTCCTGGTCGCGAGCCTGCGCACCGGCAGCCGTCGGGTCTTCGCGATCAACCCGCTCGCCGCTGCCCGCTACCGCGACCGCCACGGCGTCAGCCGAAAGAAGTCCGACCCGGGCGACGCCTTGGTCCTCGCGAACATCCTGCGCACCGACATGCACGCCCACCGACCCCTGCCGGCCGACTCAGACTCGCCCAAGCCATCACGGTCCTGGCCCGAGCCCAGCAGGACGCCGTCTGGACTCGGCAGCAAGTCGCCAACCAGGTCCGCTCGCTCCTACGCGAGTACTACCCCGCTGCCCTGCTGGCCTTCCAGGGCAAACAAGGCGGTCTGACCAGGGCTGACGCCCGCGTCATCCTTACTCTGGCCCCGACCCCGGCCAAGGCCTCGAAGCTCACCCTCGCCCAGTTGCGGGGCGCCCTCAAACGCAGTGGCCGCCTCCGCGGCTGCGACGCGGAAGCCGAGCGGCTGCGGGACGTCTTCCGCGCCGAGTACGCCCACCAGCTGCCCGGCGTCGAGGACGCCTTCGGCCACCAGCTCCAGGCCCTGCTCAAGCAGCTGGACGCCACCTGCGAGGCCGCGGACGACCTCGCGGAGGCGGCCACAGCCGCCTTTCACCAGCACGCCGACAGCGAGATCCTGCTCAGCTTCCCGGGCTTGGGGCCCATGCTCGGCGCCCGCGTGCTCGCAGAGCTGGGCGACGACCGGGCACGGTTCGCCGACGCCCGGGCGCTGAAGTCGTACGCCGGATCCGCGCCCATCACCCGGGCTTCAGGCAAGAAGCGGTTCGTCGGCCGACGCTTCGTCAAGAACAATCGCCTCATCAACGCCGGCTTCCTCTGGGCCTTCGCCGCCCTCACCGCCTCACCGGGAGCGAACGCGCACTACCGACGCCGACGCGAGCATGGAGACTGGCACGCCGCCGCACAGCGGCACTTGCTGAACCGCTTCCTCGGCCAGCTCCACCACTGCCTCAAGACCCGGCAGCATTTCGACGAACAACACGCCTTCGCACCCCTCCTCCAAGCTCTGCGGGACTCGGAAGCTCGGGCAGCGGCGATGTCAGTGCATCCGTCTAGAGTCCCCGCGTGACTGAGCCTTCTTACCTGTCTGAGGTCCGGGAGTCATACGACACCGTGGCCAACGCCTACGCCGCCCTCGTCAAGCCCCCAACAGAGCTGGACGCGTTGTCACGCTCGATGCTGACCGCGTTCGCCGAACTCGTGCAGGCATCTGGCCTCGGACCGGTCGCAGACCTGGGCTGCGGCCCGGGCAGAGTGACGGCACACCTCGCCGGGCTCGGGGTGTCGCCGATCGGCATCGACGTGTCCCCGAAGATGATCGAACTGGCGCGCACCGCCTTTCCGGACCTGCCGTTCTCGGTGGGATCCATCACCGCCCTGGAGTTCGCAGACGACGCGCTCGGCGGCATCCTGGCCTTCTACCCCACCCATCACACGCCTCCCGAACTGCTGCCGCTCGTGTTTGCCGAGTTCTACCGCACCCTGGCGCCCGGTGGACATCTTCTCCTCGTGGGTCACGTCGGTTCCGGTGAGCACCGTCGTCCTACACAGGCCTACGGTGGCCTTCCCGTGTCCTTCGAGTCCTATCGCCTGCCTCCAGGCCAGCTTGCGGAGTTGCTGAACCGGGCCGGGTTCACCATCGACGCTCAACTGGTGCAGGAGCCCGACGAAAAGCTGACATGGAAGATCGCCAGCTTCCTTGCCCACAAGCCGATCTCCCAGGAGGCCGGCTTGACTTCTTAGCCCCCTGAGATGTCTTGACCACGACCACTACCGGCCACGGTCAGACCGCGGACAAGGGGGTCCCCTGCACGCTGCTCCCTCGAGTCCGCGCCCACCAGGGCGGCCTGAAGCGAAGGAGCCACCGCACCAGACGCTCCTCGAGGCGATCGGCAATCCGCGCCCCGAAGCTCACGACCCGCGCATGCAGGCCGAGCTACGCAGCCCCCGAGCGCGCGTACAAGGAGCAGCTACGCCGCATCGCCGCGCGGGAGAAGGCAGAGCGGGAGGCACGCCGTCCCGTGTGCGCCGACTGCGGCACCCGGTTCACCGACACCCGGTGGAAGGTCATCGAGCCCGCCGGGTGGGGAACCCCACGTGACACCCACCCGCACCTGTGCGACGAGTGCAAGCAGCGCGCCATCACCGCCGAACGCCAAACCGAGCACACGTGGGTCGGTCTGGTCCAGTTGCGATGCCGTGAGACCGGGCCGAGAGATGAGGCGGCGCCGACGCGGGTTGCAGAGAGAAGGCAAACCGCGTCGGCGCCGGGAGCCGACTCAATCGAGGATCGCGGTCGCCTCCACCTCGACCAGGACGTCGGGCTCGAACAGGTAGTCGACCCCGATGAGCGAGGAGGGCGGAAGCGGCACCGTCAACCCGATCTCCTCCGCCACCTGCCCGACCCCTTCCATGAACGCGTCGATCTTCTCGGGCACCCAGTCCGTGACGTAGAACGTGAGCCTCAGGACGTCGTCGAACGACGCACCCGCCCCCGCGAGGCCCTTCCCGGTGTTCCGCAGCGCGTGGGCGACCTGTCCGGCGAGGTCTCCCGGGGCGAGGGGAGACCCGTCCGCCGACCGGGCGACCTGGCCGCTGACATGCACGTGACGCCTTCCAGTGCCCACGGCCACATGCTCGTAAGGGGTGGGCTGCATCATGCCTTCGGGTGTGAAACGACGGACGGACATGGAGGTCTCCTCACTTCGACCAAACTCGGTATACCTTTGCTACCTGGTAGACGAAGGACACTTCAAGGAGACCAGGTATCGTGCCGGCTACTACGCACAGCCACGACGGTGAACTCAGGATCGAGCACCCCCACCGGGAGTTCCTCGACCAAGTGCTCGACAAGTGGTCGCTGAGCGTCCTCAACGAACTCTGCGAACAACCCTGTCGCTTCAACGACCTGCGCCGTGCGATCCCCGCGGTGACCCAGAAGTCGCTCACCGCTACGCTGCGCCGGCTCGAACGCAATGGCATCGTGGAGCGCGTGCTCCTCAGTTCCCGCCCCGTCGCCGTCGAGTACCGGATCACCCCCCTGGGCAAGACCATGCGGCAGCCGGTTGAGGTGCTCCTGGAGTGGGTCGCGACCCACATGCCCGAGGTGGAACGCGCCCGTCGTGCCTTCGACCTCGCATGAGCCGGCCTGCGCGGCCGGGGCAGCACTCCTACGACTGGACCGTGCTCTACGACGAGGGACGCGACCCCTGTGGAAGCACCACGAGACGGGGCGTCACGCCTTCCCCTGACGGTGCTCACCGGAACCACGACGACGGCGTACTTCAAAGCACCCGTACCAAGCGCTGAAGCCGATGAAGCACTGAGCTTCTCGAGCCGGGCCTCGATCAGGTGACGCCCGCCAAGGGCAACGAGCGAGGCCCCCGCGCAGTTGATCGAGATGTCTGACGTCTCAACCATGCTGCTCAGGGGCCTCGTTGGTCATCTATCCTGCCGCACTCGACCTGCCGCATGCGTTCGTGGAGTGGGCACCAGCTCATCGTCACCCATGTGGGTGACCGGCGCTGCAAGCTCCGCCCGTCCCAGCGCGCGATGGTGGCGCTGGTGTACCTGCGCGAACACACCACCCTGGCGAGATCGCTGCCGGGTTCGGGATCAGCGAGTCCACCGCCCATGCCTACACCAGCGCGGTCATCCACCTGCTCGCCCAGCGCGCGCGCCGGGTCTGCTGAACGTCTTGCGCGAGGCCGATCCCGACTTTGTTTTGCTGGACGGCACACTCGCCGAGTGCGACCGGGTCGGCGACTCACGCGCGGACTACTCCCACAAGCACCGCCGGCACGGAGTGGTGCAGGTGGTCACCGATCCGGACGGCCGGCTGCTGTGGCTCTCACCCGCACTGCCGGGCCGGGCTCACGACCTCACCGCTGCCCTAACCCCCGGATCATCCGCATCCGCGAGCGCCAGGGCGTGCCCATCCTGGCCGACCTCACCTACCAGGGCGGCGGCCCCTGGCTGACCACGGGCCTCAAGCGCAGGCCCCTGCAAGAACTCACTCCAACCGAGAAGACCGAACCGGGCTCTGGCCGCGGCACGCGCACCGGTCGAACGTGGTGTCGCCAGCCTGAAGTCCTGGCGGATCTTCCGCAGATGCCGCTGCAGTCCGAACCGCCTGGTGAGCTCGCACAATCGTGGAGTCAACGGACACGGCCCAGGCCAGGTCCTCATCAGTGTCGGCCTGGGCCATCAGCGCGGTGAACACCCGCTCCCAGGTGCCATCGACGGCCCACATCCGCAGCCGGTTGTAGACGCCCCGCCAGTTGCCGTACTTCTCCGGCAGGCGGACCCACTGCGTTCCGGTCTGGAACTTGAAGGCGATCGCGTCGATCACCTCACGATGATCCCGCCAGCAACCACCCCGCTTCGGAGTCCGGCGACTGATCCAAACGAAGCTGCACAGCAGTCGTTCATCACCGGCTGTCATCCTGCCGCCGGACAGCCGCTACGGCTGTCCGGCGACGCCTCCACCCGATTTGAGCAGCGCAGTACTGAGGAAACGAGTGGTTGATCAGGGGCAGTTGACGGCCGTGTCGCCGGTGTCGCGGTTGCAGGTGTCGAAACCGAGGCCGCCGTCGAGGCCGTCGTTGGCGATCACGTTGTCCACGGCGTTGAGGGTGTCGCTGCCCTCGCCGCCGATGTGCGTGTCGTTGCCGCGGCCTCCGGTGAGGGTGTCGTTGCCCTGGGCACCCTCGAGTGTGTCGTTGCCGTCGTCGCCGTTGAGGGTGTCGTTGCCGGCGTTGCCGTAGATGGTGTCGTTGCCGGCCAGCCCGGAGATCGTGTCGTTGCCGGGGCCGCCGTTGATGGTGTCGTTGCCCGGCGTCGCCCGCAGGCCAGTGGCATCCGGGTCGTCGCCGACGAGCCGGTCCGCCCGGGGGCCGCCGTTGAGGCGGTCGTCACCCGCACCGCCGATCACTGTTCCGGCGGCTTCCAGGTTCGGGGAGATGCTGACGCTGTCATCGGAGTCGTTGGCGTTGACCCGTATCGACGTGACGGGCAGCGGACACTCCGCCGTGTGCGTCCCCGTCGACTGACACGGGGCAACGGCGGACACGGTGTCCCCCGCGTCCGTCACCACGACAACGTTGCCCTGACGCCGGATGGTGATGTCATTCGCCACACCCTGGGCGGCCGTGACGCTAAGAGTGTCGCCCACCTCCTGCACGACCGTGGTGTCCGCCAGGCTTCCGCCGGGGGCCGCACCGGGCGCGGCGGAAGCGGCGGTCAGCGGAGCGCAGGTGAGTGCGCCGAGGGCCACCACCGTGGTGCAGATACCTCGTGTTCTCATCGGTGCCCGCCTTTCGTGTTGTCTCGCCGTCTACGGGTACTGACGTGCTGCTCACTCACGCCGGTCAGGGGCATCCGCTGACGTTGTCGCCCAAGTCGGCGCGGCAGTCGTCCACGTCAGCGCCGCCTTCGACGTAGTCGTTGCCGCTGACGTTGTCCACGGTGTCGATGGTGTCCCGGCCGTTGCCGCCCTCGGCGTAGTCGTTGCCGGCGCCGGCGACGATGCGCTCGTTGCCGCTGCCGCCGTAGATCACGTCGTTGTCGGCACCGCCGTCCACGATGTCCGAGCCGCCGCGTCCCTCGATGGAGTCGTTGCCGGAGCCGCCGAAGATCCTGTCCGCCTCGGCTCCACCGGTCAGGGTGTCGTTTCCGGCGCTGCCGGAAAGGAAGTCGGATCCCTCGTCGCCTTCGAGGGTGTCGTTGGCGGATCCGCCGTAGAGGTTGTCGTTGCCGGCTCCGCCGATGAGGGTGACGCCGAGGGCCGCCAGCGAGGAGGTGACGGTGTCGTCCTGGTCCCCGGCGCTGACCACCAGTTCGGTCGTGTCGGCGGCCCTGCAGGCGACTTCGGTCGTGCTGATGGCGGTGCAGTCGCCGGACGGTGCGACCGTGTCTCCGGTGTCTCTGATTCTGATGTTGCTGCCCGACTGCCAGACGCTGATCGTGTTGCCCCGGCCGACTCCGGCGGTGACCGTGATCGTGGTGCCGGTCTTGTTCACCAGCGTCGTGGCGAAAAGATGTGGCGTCGGTGCGTCGGCCGCGTGGGCCACGCCAGGGAGGCACAGAGTGAAACCGCACACCGTGGCCAGAAGTGCCCCGGTGCGATGGTGCGTTCTCTTCATGACCTGCTCCTGAAATAGGGCGTTGAATGTCGATCTCGCAACTGTGCGGAGTGCTTCCCGGCCGAGAATGCTGTGTTCGCTCGAAGGAGCGCTACCTTTTGCGGTCTGCCGACCGCGGCCGGGACCTGATAACCGGCTCCGGCGGAGTACCGGGGGAGAGGGTGTGGCCGCAAGCGCCGAACGTTCGGTGCGACCCACCCCGGCGCGACACCCGAATGTCCCTGCTGCATTCAATAGCCTCAGTCCGCGCTGACTCCTCCCATACCGCCATGGCCGACGCCCGCTCGACCGGTGATCGGCGCTGGCGCTTGGGCACCCAGAGCATGTCGGTATGTGAAGCCGTGCTGAAGCCGAATTTGCGCCATTGCCGAATACAAGGGTCTCCGCGCGTGGATCGTCGCCCTGGCCGGGAATGGGATCACCTGGGGAATGCCCGCCGTTTGACTTGCATCTGCCCCGGAGGTGTCAATTAACGATTCATTCGTACCGCATTCAATTGATCGCGGTACGGGTGATCTGCGCAGCCCGCGAGCTGGACCTGCCGATTGTGGCGCTGCGCTCCCGCGACGAGGCGGACGCGCTGCACGCCCGCATGGCCGACGAGGTCGTGGTGTTCGACGTCGAGGGGCCCAGGTCTGCAGCGAGGTCACGAAGACGCGCCCGAGGGCCTCCAGGGCGTAGGTGCCCTCGCACAGCTCGCCCGTCCCGGCCGCCGCGGTGACCGGGACGACGATCCAGGTGGCGACGTCGGCGAGCAGCTCGGGCATCCGCGGCTCGGCGCGGGCGAACTGGCGGGCGGCACCGGTGTCCATCGCCGACCCGGGCGCCAGCGTCGTCGACCTGACCATCGTGCGACTCGGGCTGGAGGGCCGGAGGCGCGAGGTCGCCGAGGTCACCCGCTGGCAGGGGGACGACCCGGCCGGTGTCTCCAGTTGGAGCGGCTGCACATGGCCATCGGCGGCACGTTCGTCAACCTCGCAATGCGACCTCGGCCCGGTCGAGCGCCGACTGGCCGTCATCGTGGGCTCCCGGCGGTGACCGATCGTTCCAGCGTCCGCACGGCGCTGCTGTCGCTGTGGTGGCCGGAGGCAGCGGGCGAGCCGACCCGGGCGGAGGTGACGGCCGCTCTGGAGTTGTCCTCGCAGCACACCGCGGTGCACGCGGCGGATGAAGTCTCAATTGGAGACTGCCCGGCTGCTGGTCCGGGCGCTGTTCGCGATGCGCGCAGCGTCCTGCTGGGCGACGTGACCCGGCGTCGCCCGGCGCGTTCGGGACTGCACGGTCTGCGTGGCCCACCAGAGCGGACGGGTGCCGCCCCAGGGCCTGCTGGTGGAGCTGCCCGGTGCCGGTGACGGCCGGCCTGCTCGTCGTGTTCGCCATGGGGTGGCTGACCCGGTGTCGCCGGTGACCTTCGTGGCAGCGGCGCGGATCCGGCGCCGGTGACCGTGGCGGACGGCGTTTGCTGGGCGCGTATTGATAGTCGGTTGCGGAATCGATCCGGGGACGTGTGCCCCCGGGTGTCGTCGGGGGGCGCACGCCGGACCGGACATGACGTCCACGGAAGTGGGGCTGGCCGCTGTGCGCGGCGGGCGGAGCCCCGCCGTCGAGGCGGCGGCGCTGCTGGCCACCGGTGGCACGGTAACGGGGTGACCCTCCTGTTACTGGACGGCGAGGCCGACAGTGTCCGGTCGGCACCCTCCGGTGCCCCGGGAATGCAGCCATCCGGATTGCGTGCCGCCCGAGGGATTGTCAGTGCAATGTCACATTACTATGTTGCACGTCACACAGTAGTGGCATGTACCCGTCATTGGTCTTGTCGCTCGCCGTGCGCACCGCTGCAAGGACCCATCCTCCACTCCGACACAGGAGCCGCAGGTGTCCCAGCGATCAAACGGCCGCCGCCGTCCCCTTCGCAGAGCCCTCCTTGCCGCGGCCGCCACGGTGACGCTGCTCGGGACCGGCGTCTGCAACGCGCCCGCCGCCGAGGCGCACACGCTGCCCCAACCCCGCCTCCTCACCGGCCCAGTTGTCTCCGCCGTCGGCCACCCGCACGACGAGGTCGAACGTCTCGCCTCCACACCCCGGCCCACGCCGCGACCGGCACCCGCGCCCGGTGCGCGCACCGGCACCCGCGTCCCCGGCCCATACACGTCGACCACCCCCACGGCAGCCGGGAACGCAAAGACCGCGTCCTCCTCGGCCGTCGCGTGCACCCTCGACGACGTCACCCGTCTCGGACCGGAGCAGTTCGCCGACTTCCTCGCCGACCCGGCCGTCACCGCCGACGGCTGCCTGCGCGACATCATCTGGACCTGGGACGCGCGTCTCGCGCCGGCCATGTCCGATGCGCATGTCCAGACAGTCTCCCGCCGCATCTCTGCCCTGGCCGCCGCCCACGACGGCAGGAACGGCAGCCACCTGCTGGAGATGCTCACTTACCTGCACGCGGTGGCCTACCACGACTTCTCCCGCAGCGAGATCGACCTCACCGACCCGCCCACCACCGAGACCATGCGCCGCGCCATCCACGCCTTCGGCACCGCCCGCCGGTCCTTCGACGCGACGCGCACCAACGCCGAGTCGCTGCGCGAGGCGCTCTATGCGGGTAGCGCCACCGGACTGCGCCATTCGCAACTCGGCCTGATACGCAAGGTGCTGGCCACCATGAACCGGTACCACACCATCACCTACAAGGATCCCTCCTGGGGAGGAGCGGCCCTCGCCGCGCTCTCCGTGAACTACCTCGGCGTCTACCCGGGCAACAACGACACCGCCTTCCACACGCTCGTCGCACGCAACGCCCCCTACCGCGACGCCTTCCGCGCGTTCTCCACCTACACCCACCTCAAGGGCACGCCCAACGAGTGGGTCGCGCGCGACGCCCTCGCCGAGTACGGCCGCTTCGGGCAGATCGCGCCCCTGACAGCCGCGATCGTGCCGGACCTTGGTGCGCTCCTCACCCCGGTCGTCCGTAACTTCGGTCGCGGCAGCGCGCCCTGGGCGCGGCTCGCATCCTGGCTCGACTTCTACGGAGCCTGCAGGCCCTACGCCGTCTGCAAGGACGACATCGAACGGGAGATTTTCCCCCGGACATACCGCTACGACAACGGGGCCATCGTGGTGCGCACCGGCCTCGACCGTGCCACCGTCGACCAGCTCTACTATGCGAGCAAGCAGGTCAAGGCGCAGTTCCACCGGGTGCTGGGCACCGAGGAGCCGCTCGTCGGCGACACCAACACCAGCCTCGCCATCGTCCTGTATGCCTCCCGCGCGGACTACGAGAACTACCATCCGCTGCTGACCGGCATGGATACCGACAACGGCGGCATCTACATCGAGCGCAACGCCACCTTCTACACGTACCAGCGCCGCGTCCCGCAGGACTCCTCGCTCACCCTGGAGGAGCTGTTCCGGCACGAGTACGTGCACTATCTCAACGGCCGATTCGCCGTGCCCGGTTACTTCGGTGAGGGACCCTGGTACGAGCGGGACCGCACCACGGCCATGGACGAGGGGACGGCTGAGTTCTTCGGCGGGGCCACTCGCGACGACGGTGTCGCCGCACGCAGGTCACTGGTCAGGAGCATCATCGCCGACACCGCGAACGGCCGCCCGCGGATGGATGTCGACCGGCTGCTGCACGCCACCTACGAGGGAGACGGCTTCCGCTTCTACGCTTACGCGGGCACGTTCTTCACCTACCTGCGGAGCGAACGCCCGGCCGAGCTGAAGGAGATGTACCGACACCTGAGGGCCGACGACCCGACCGCCTTCGACGCCTGGCGCGACAGGCTGGGCCGGGACACCGCGGTCCAGCGGGGCTACGACGCCTTCCTGCACGCCCGGATCGCCGAGGTCGACGACCTGTTCGTTCCGAACACCCGCTACCAGCCCAACGACCGGCTGAGGGACGCCACCGCCGCCGCGGTAGCCTCCTCCTTCGCTGCGGCGACCGGGGTGACGCCGCTCTGCACCGACAACGGTGACCCGGGCATGCGGCGATTCGTCTGCACCGGCCGGGTCACCGCCCGCCTCGAAGACGCCGGCAGCCCGGATGGGGTCTTCCAGGACATGTCCGAGACGGTCGACCACTTCCTGCTTGACCGCACCTCCGCGGCCTCGACCAACTTCGCTGACATGAACTGCTCCTTCGGCGAGGTGGAAATCTGGTCCGACCGGGAGGCAGGCACCTCGGACTACCGGTGCGAAGGACCACTGCGAAGCTGAGCATTGCCAGTCTCACGGCATGTGACGACGGCCGTCCAGCCCACGAACGCTCCCCGCATCGTTGCCGCTGCACCGAACGCTCTATGTGTCCCTGCGTACGGTGGAGATGCACCTCACCGGCGCGTACCGCAGCTCCCCATCGATGGCCGCTACCAGCGCCTGGCACTGGGCCCGTACGATCCCGAAGGGTTCGCGGCGATGGGCGTTGCCGAAACCCTGCTGCACACCTACGACATCACGCAGGGACTGTCCGTGCACTGGCTGCCACCAGTACCATTGAGTGCTGCAGTGCTCGACCGGCTCTTCCCCGCCGCCCCGCCCGGAGACCCCACCCAGGTACTCCTCTGGTGCACCGGCTGCGGAGAGCTCGACGGCCTCCCCCGCCAAACCTCATGGAGGTGGGAAGCAGCACGACCGGACTGATCGAGCTGACCCCGGCGAACATTCCCGGTCACAGCACTAAGACCGTGTCCTACGTGGTGAGGCGGACGAGTCGCTTGTAGCAGCAGAGTGCGGCGGCGAGGCCGAGAAAGGCCAGGTAGTTGCGGGGGTGACGCTCGTAGCGTGGGCTGAGTCGGCGGTAGCCGGACAGCCAGGACATCGTCCGCTCGATGACCCAGCGGCGTCGCCCTAATCGTTCGCTGGACTCGATCCCTTTGCGGGCGATGCGCACGCCGATGCGCTTCCATCTGAGCCATCTGCGCAGGTCGGCTCTGTCGTAGGCCTTGTCGGCGTGGAGCCGCTGGGGCTTGAAATGGCGGCCGTTGTGAGGGTCGTGTCTCGTTTGGTGACCCTCGATCATGGGCTTGAGCCCTTCGCTGTCGTGGGTGTTGCCGGCCGAGATGCCGACGAGGAGGGGCAGTCCGTTCGCGTCCGACAGGATGTGCATCTTGGAACCCGGCTTGCCCCGGTCCACGGGGCTCGGACCTGTGTGTTCGCCCCCTTTTTAGCCCTGACGTGGGCGGTGTCGAGGACGACGCGGGTGACGTCGATGAGGCCGGCGTCGTCGAGCCGGTGCAGCACGGCCTCGTGGAGGCGGCCCCAGACACCGGCTCTCGACCAGATCAGGAACCGGCGGTGAGCCGTCGACTTCGATATGCCGAAACAGGGCGGCGGTTGACGCCAAGCGCAGCCGCTTACCAACACGTAGACGATCGCCGCGAACAACGTCTCATCAGGGGTGTCCTGCGTTCCGCCGCCCTGCGGCCGCACTCTCGAGGGCGGGATCAGCGGTTGCGCGATCTCCCACAGCCCGTCCGGAACAATCCAACTCCACGTACCCCGCCCCATGCGCGGACCAACGACCGCCTCACCACGTAGGACACGGTCTAAGGGCTGTCCCGTAAATGATCTTCTGGTTACCTCGGGCATGGTGGCTCGCTGTGCGGCCTGCTTGCCTATCCGGCGAGAGCGAGGTTGTGCAGACGGGCGATGCCGAGCATGGCGTGGTGGACGCCGTCGCCTTTGAGGCGGCAGTCGCGGAGGATCTTCCAGGTCTTCATGCGGGCGAAGACGTGCTCGACACGGGCGCGGACCTGCTTGTGGGACTTGTTGTGTTTCTCTTTCCAGGCTGGCAGTTGGGCCTGGCCGCGCTCGCGGCGGTGCGGGATGACGAGTCCAGTGCCCGGGTAGCCGCCGTCGGCGATCGTGACCGTGTTGCCGACGGCGTCCTTGGCGCCGGACTCCTCCCATGCCTTGCAGTCGTTGCGGTTCCCGGCGAGTTGCCGGCCAACCACGACGACCAGGCGGGTGTCGGCATCAATGACGACCTGATGGTTGGTGGAGTACCGGTAGTTCTTCGACCGCTCGGCGATCGTGTGGTCGCGGGTGGGCACCAGGGTGCCGTCCACGATGAGCACGGTGTCCTTGCCGAACCGCTTGCGGGGCTGGAGTGCGAGCAGGGGTCCGAGGTGGTTGATGACTCGGCTGGCCGTCGACTTCGAGACGCCGAACAGCGGAGCGAGTTGCCGTAACGTCAGATTGGTGCGCCAGTAGGTCGTGACGAGCAACACCCGGTCCTCCAGCGGCAGTCTCCACGGCCGGCCTCGGTGGACCACATCTGCTCCATCGCGTCGCAACGTGGTCAGCAGCTTGCCGAAGCAGCGCGGGCTCAGCGCCGCGAACGGGGCTATCCAGGACGGCTCCGATGCCGTGATCACACTCGCCACATCATGATCATCACTCAGGCCGGCCCAACGCCGAGACAATCCCACAGTTACGCTGATCGGGGCAGTCCACAGTGCGCAAGACCGGGGGAAACCGTGAACCGACCACTGCTGTTCCTCGACGTGGACGGGCCGCTCAACCCCTACGCGGCCAAGCCGGAGAGGCGCCCCGACGGCTACATCACACTCAGAGTCCCCCGGAACGATGCCCATGAGGACGACAGGGGCCTCTCCTCCCGACGACGCCCCCTGCGTCTCTGGCTCAACCCAGAGCACGGACGAACCCTGCTCCAGCTCGGCTTCGAACTGTGCTGGGCCACCACATGGATGGACGACGCCAACCGGCGGATCGCACCGGTCCTCGGCCTTCCGGAACTTCCCTTCGTGGACTTCGGCGCCGTCCTGCTACAGGAACGCCCTGATGGAGTCCACTGGAAGACCGGACCGCTGGTGGACTACGCAGGCGGCCGTCCTTTCGCCTGGGTGGACGACGAGCAGAGCGAGCTGGATCAGACGTACGTGACCGCCCACCACCAAGGCCCCGGGCTCCTCCACCACGTCAACCCGCGGATCGGCCTGCGGGAGAACGACTTCCGCACACTCGCCGACTACGTCCGGTCCTTGAACACCTCACGAACCACCAGCTGAGCACCTCGCCGGCTCTTCAGGCCGCTCCGTACTCGGAGCCAAGATCGTTGCGACACAGCCCTTAGTTGCGCAGCCTTCGCACTACGGCTGCTCCTGAGCACTAGACCGTCGGTTAGCTTGCTTTCCTGTCTGGTCCCGGGCGACGAGGAAGGCCCGGACCGCTGCTGGTCCGGGCCTTGCTGTCTGACGGTGAGCGCTCCAACTTCACCGGTGTACTTGTAATGGGGGAATCTGGCGCGGATGTGACGCCGGCAGCCGCGCTTTCTACCAGCGCATGTCGAGGGCGTCGAGATCCGCGCGCCGTTCTGCTGGCAGCTTCGCGGCACGGCGGCGGATGTTGTCCAGGAACGATCCGAGCTTGATCTCCTCACCGTCGACGATCTCGATGTGCTTGCGCGCCGGCCGCAAGTGCCCTTCCCGGGCGTGGAACTGGCGGGCGGCCGCGAGGTTGGCCGCCCACCGGTCGCTCTGCGAACGCCGCGCCGGCACCACCACGCCCCTGCTCTCGGGATCCACGCCGATCGTCTGCAGGAGGTACTGTTGTGTCGGCGTCAGCTTGTCCCACGCGGCCACCTGCCCGGCGATCCACACTCCGAGGTCCTCGCCCTGGACGACGACGTCGCCCGGCCTGGCCGGGAGCGCGCCGCCGGCCTGCACGTGTGCGAGCGTCAGCCGGTACGCGCGTTGCCAGCCGATCTCCTACTCGGGTGCCCACCCCGGATCAATCTCGGAAAGCGCCTCCATACGGGCCTCGGACAGCTCCCCGGCATACGAGATGTCGGTCTCGCCGTTCGCGCGGCGTGCGGCGTTCTCACTGGCCTTCCTGGCAGCAGCCCGCATGTTCATCATCCAGGTCCCCAGGGGGAAGCCGTCCCAGGCCACCGCGGCGCCTGGGAGGCAGTGGCCGTGGACGGTTGCGTAGTCGCGGGCGACGGCGAGGCCGGCGTCCCACGCGGAGGTGTGCACGGACCAGACCATGCCGAGGTTCTCCAGCGCGGTGACCCGCTTGGCGTCCAGCGTCCCGGCCGCGTAATAGCGGCGTTGATCTGCGACCCAGACCCCCAGCGGATGTCCCGCACTGCTGTCCCAGTCCTCCGGACACACGAAGGTGTACGGCACGCGCAGCTCGCTGCTGCCGGTCTCGCGCAACCACCGTGTGGCTGCCTCGATGCCACGGCGCCAGTAGGCGCCTTCGGGGTCGATGACCCGCAGCCGGACGAACTGGGTGAGGACGGTCGGGTCGCGTTCCTCGCTGAACCGCAGTACTCCCGCTGCCGCGACCCCGACCGTCGGAACGAGGTCCTGCTCCTGGCCGTCCTCACCGCCAGTGTCCTCCGGCACGTCTTCGCCACCGTCGACGTCGTTCTCGGAGCGCCAACTGCCCCTGCGGAGACGGGGATCGGCAAGCGCCTCGACACCGACCAGGCCATGGGGGACGAGACGCTGGAGTTCGAGGCGGGCCGGGTGATGGCGGAGGAGATCGCGGGACCGCTGGGAATTACCGGTACAGGACGATCGAGTTGATCGGGGTCAGGTTCAGGTACTCCCCGTAGCCGGGACCCAGCACTTTGCTGCAGTCGCCGGTGCCGTTGTAACCGGTGCACAGCTTCACGTACGCGTCCTCGAACGGGCCGTTCTGGTTGTTCAGGACCCAGTGCTGGTTGACCTGGTTCGACAGGTTGTAGGTGGCGTAGCGGAAGTACTTGTTGGTGATGTCTCCGGCGCCGATGTTGCTGTAGCGGCCCTCGGCGTAGATGCAAACGTTGCCGTCCGGGCAGCCGGCCCAGTCCGCCTGAGCGGCGGCGGAGGCGCCGGTCGCGCCCATGAGCACGGTGGTGCCGGTCGCAGCGGCGACGGCGGCCACGGCCAGCAGGTTGCGGAGCTTGTTCCTCATGGTGGTTCCCTTCCTGGCTCTGTTTGACATGTCACATGCCTACCAGGGGGCGTTGCCGGGCGGGTACCTGACAGATGTCAGGGTGGAAACGTGGGAGTTGTCCGGAGCGAAGGACGCCGTCGGCACCGCCACCGTGATCGCCGACGGCGGCTACCGCGGCACCGGCCTGGTCATCCCGCACCGCCGCGAACCTGGCCAGACCGAACTCCCGCCCTGGAAAGAGGAACACAACGCGTCTCACCGCAAGGTCCGTGCCCGCGTCGAGCACGCCTTCGCCCGGATGAAGACCTGGAAGATCCTCCGCGACTGCCGTCTCAAAGGGCGACGGCGTCCACCACGCGATGCTCGGCATCGCCCGCCTGCACAACCTCGCCCTCGCCGGGTGACGAAGGGGCAGGCAGGTCAACGAACCCCGTCGTAGATCATTTATGGGACAGCGCTTAGGTGTCGTGCTGCGAGGCGGAGTTCGGCATCAGCCGCCCGCTGGCGTACCGGCTGCTGGACGTCGCCCGCGCCTTGGCCGCGTTCCCGTTCCGCGGCGGTGGCATCGGCCCGCTGATTCCGCCGGGTCAGCCTGATGCCAAACCAGGTGCCCATGAGCGTTGTTACTGCGGCGGGGGCGGCGCCGACGCAGACTACCGGCGTGATCGCGTCGATCAGGACGCGTCCGGTGTCCGAGACTGTACCTATTGCCAGGTGACATGAGTATTCGGTCCTACTCTTACCGCGCACAGACAGGCTGTCAGAAGGGGACTCGTATGGCCGACTCGCGTTGGGTTGCCGTGTTCAAGGTGACGGAGCTGGGCAAGACGTTCGAACGCCCCAAGCCAGTGGCAGGCTGGGACGACGGGGGCAACGCTCTGATCTTGGATCGCAAGGCCGGCCGTCTCGTCCAGGCCAACAAGGAACCCGGCTTCGTGGCTGTACGCGAGAGCGCTGGCTACGCCGACGCCTTCCCTGCCCCGCCAGGCTGGACCGTTAGATGGTGCAAGGACGGAGCCGACGACATCGTCGACCCTGTGGTCGGGTTCATAGAGGACCCTGCGGTCGACGGCGGCGTGCCGCTGATCGCGGACTTGGAAGCATGCGTTATCAGGCAGCTCCGTTCGATGTTGTCCGACAACCAAAGGCGAGGCCGCCGACCGATTCTGATGCCGCCGAACAGCGAATCTGCCCGGTGATCCCCCGAGACCAAGCCGCGTGCCGTGCCCAGGCGTAGTCGCTGCTCGACGTCGCTCACGCCCTGTCAGGAGGTCGACGTCCGTGGTCGCGGATCAGATGTCCGGCGTGACCGCATCGATCAGGACGCGCAGCTGGTGCACGACGTCCTGGACGCGGCGGTCGGCGCCCCTTGGGGCTACCCGCAGTGGGACGCCGACGACCCGGAAGGCGAGGACGTTCGGATCGCGTCCGTCGGCCAGCTCTCGGTGATCTACTTCGTCAACCGCGCCCTGCGGCACCTGTCCGTGCTGGACATTGTCTGGCTCGAGTAGCCACCCGGTGACACCGCCCCGCCCCTGGCATTGCAGCTGCCGGAGGCGGGCCGTTTCCAGTGTCGCAAGGGTCAGTGGGAGCAGTGCGTGCAGGACGGGGTGCCGGCGAACGCACATTCCGCCGCGGCGACGTCACGGCCGGTGAGGTGCGCGGCCGCGTCCAGCGAGGGAGACAGCGGACGGGGGATGGCAGTGCAGAGCCGGTAGGATCTGTCGGTGGTGATGTACCGGTCAGCCGACGCGGCATACGCTCCGGGATTCGTCGTCCGCGCAAGTTCTGCACCGCCCGGTGCCGCGGCCGCGACCAGGCCATGCGCCGCAGGGGTCTCCTTCCTTGCCTATGCCGACAAAGACGACGAAGGGTTCGGCCGGCAGTGCACCACAGCCACTGCTCTCGGTAGTGATCCGCGGGACCGTCTCCTCAGTCCACGCGGATTCCCAGTCGCGAGTTCGACCGAAGAGTTCGCCCGCAGAGTTGCGCCCATCATCAACGCTGCCGAGACGTTTCGCCCTGGAAACAGCGATTGGATGATCCGCAGCCGGGACAGCCATGAGTCATGGCTGCACCCAGTGATGAAGACCGCAGGTCCGGCGGTAGCGGGGACATCGCGAGGTCAGTGTCCGATGACCGGGGCACGGCAGGGCGGGGCAACGATGATGACGTGAGAGCGTGTGCGCCCGACGACGACACGCCGGCCCCACCAGCAGACGCCAGTATGGGCGAGGGGGGATGGGCGTCAGGCGAGGAGGAAAATACGAGAGGTCCTGCCGCGGGACAGGCTCAAGGCGATGGTGAAGCGGAGCCCGCTTCCGACTCTCCGGTAATGGACATGGCTCGCCTTGGAACGATCGCGGCGACGGTCATAACCGTCTTGGCTGCCCTGGGGGGGCTTGTTCTCGGCATCAGGGCTGAGCAACGAGCCATCAAAGAAGAGGAACGTGCTGCCCAAGCCGAGCAGCGAGCCAAATCCGAGGAGAGGCGCGCCATCCGAGACGAGGCACGCGCAAGGGACGAGCAGCAACAGGCCAGCGAGCGGGACAAGTCAACGTACGCGCGGCGCGTGGACTTTTACCGGGATATGAACACACTGACCGTTGTCAACGGTAGTACTCGGATCATGGATGTGCGCCTCGTCCTCAAGGACCCCGAGGTGTGGTGGGATCTCCAGGCTCTCCCACCATGCCAACAGTTTGACATCCCTACCGGACTGCTGATGAGCGCCATGTCGGCCAAGGAACCGTGGGTGAGGAAACATCTCACAGAGCAAGATTTGAGCAGACTCCGGCTGGAAATCTTGGACCCCAACGGCAAAGTGTGGCGCCGGGATAGCGGCGGGCTCGTCAAGCAGGCGGAAGACTGGGCACAGAAGCCGAAGGGGGTGCGCCTGGTCAGCGATGAACCGTGGCACATGAAGCCCGAGAAGTCTCCGTTCTGCGGATGAGGATCTCACGCATGGTTAGCCGTGCCCGCGCCGCCGCCCCCCGGCCACTTTCATGCAAGAACTTCGCCCCCAAGGGCGGTCCCTTTGATGCCGCTCGCGGGCATCAGTCGCGCGCAGGCGTACCGGCTGCTCGACGTCGCCCGTTCCCTCGCTGCGATCCACGGCGCCGTCACCGCCGGCACCGAGGCGTCTCGCACGCGAGACACAGGCCCGGCCGCGGCCGCGCTCGACTACGGTCTGTCCCGGCGCGCCCTGATCGCCGTGTCCGGCCGTAGCGGCGACGTCGCGGAGCTGATCAACCGCCGACTCGCCACGCTCGCCCTCAGCGGCCTCCAGGTCCTCGATGAGCCCACGGTGCGGGCGGTGGTTCTCCAAGCCGTCCGCGACATCCGCACCGCACCGCCTCCGCCGCCCGCCGATCCGTCGGCGGATCCCGCGCTCGCCACGCTGCGCCGCGGCATCGACGAACTCGCCGCCAGCACCTGGGCGATCGGCGAGCTGATGCGCGAAGTCGCACCGGCCTACCTGTCCAACGCCGAGGCTGCCGACCTCGCCCCGCTATGCGAGGAGATCGGCGAGCCCCCTCGAGCACGGCCTCGCCGCCCGCCGCTACGCGATGTCCGGCGACCGCCGCGCCCTGTCCGGCACCGTCCTGTAGACCACCACTCCCGGCTGCTCCTGTGTGGTGTCACGACCAGCCAGAGGTGAGGTTTGCGTCGACGACTTGAGAGCCTCTGGCCTGCGGGATCTCGACTAGGGCCGGACAACTCTCTGAGACGTCTGACCTGCTGCTTCTCTAATTCGAGGTCCTCTGACCTGGCACGCCGCAACTTGATCTGGACACACATCAACTGCTCTCGGACGCGGTATGAAGCAGTGACCGAGAAGGCTTTCTGGGGCCTGGGCGGTATGCCGGTGGGCGGGCGAGAGCCTGTGGCCCCCGCCCGACTGCCGGTGGGTGCGAGGGCTTCCCACTTGGCCTTGCTCGCGGCGATGATCGGCTGAGCATGCCGATGGCCGTAAGCGCGGCGGCCCGACGCCTGGGAGAGTTTCAGTGCCTGACCTGCCTGCCCCGAGCTCGACGGGTGTCCGGCGTTCGTCGCGGCTGCGGGGCGGGTCGTCGGGCTGGGGCGGGGCGGGCGGGTCGGTGGTGGCGAAGTGCTGCCAGCCCTGCCAGGTGGTCAGGGGCCAGGACGGCTCGGCCGTGTTGTCGGCGCTGCCCGGGTCGGCGTGTGCGCTGGGCGGTCGGTGCGCTGCGGGGTGGGGGCGGGTATTCACCACTTGTCGGCTTCCTCGTATGCGTCGTAGAGCCCGAATCCGGCGGCCGCGGCGGGGCGGGTGTCGTCCTCGGGGAGGTCGTCGAGTTCGTCGATGCTGTCGTCCTCGTCGTGCTGCGCCGACTCGCCGGTGGTGGGGCCGGTGCCGTGGTGCGGGTGCCGGGCGGCGGGAACCGGCAGCGTGGTGGCGCGGGCGAGGAGAGCTTGTTCGGTGGTGGTGGCGTGGCCGGTGTGGACGCGGCGCATGAGCTGGTCGAGGGCGTCGGCCAGGCCGGCCTCATGCTGCTGGGTGTCGTCGTGGTTGCTGTGGTGGGCGTGGGCGCGGATGCTGCCAGGTGTGGTCGTTGAACGGCTGGTGGACGTGGTCGCGGTGGATCCACGGGATTTCGGTCAGCTCGCCGTCGGGCAGGCGCACCCAGATCTGGCGGACGTCATGCGGGTTGTAGTGGATCTCCCACTTCCCGCCCCGGCCGGCGACGGGGGAGGTCTGGCCGCGGTACGGGGCGAGGAGATCGTGGTCGTAGGTGCGGTGGTGGATGGTGATGCCGGCGGGGGTGATGGCCTGCCAGCGCACGGGCAGCAGCTCGAGGTAGCCTCTCACCTGGTGGTTTACGACAGGAATGTGGAAGTGGCCCGCCATGAGCGGCTGATTGCCAAGGGCGGCTGCCGCTTGGAACTGGACCACTACCTCGAAGCCCTGATTCGCAAGCCAGGTGCTTTCCCCGGCGCGACCGCACTCGAGCAGGCCCGCTCCGCCGGCAAGTTCACCCCTGTCCACGACGCCTGGTGGACGGCAGCGGTCAAGGCACATGGCGACACGGAGGGCACCCAGGCCTTGATCGAGGTGCTCTTGATGGCCCGGCACATCCCGCACGAGCACCTGGTCGCCGGTCTGGCGACAGCGTTGCGGGCCGGGGCCCTGACCGCGGACGCGGTCGCCCTGGAGGCTCGCAAAGCCGCCCCGACTGAGGACGAACCTGCTCCAGCCACCTCGTCTGCGCTGGCCACCGGGCAGCCGCCGGCGACCGTGACGTTCCTGCACGAGTGGAAGCTGAACCACCTGCCGCCGGACACCAGGCCGCTTCCCTCGGTGACGCCCTACGACCAGTTGCTCCGACGTCGCGCCAGCGGCGGTGACCACCGAGAGGGAGAAGTACAGTGACCCTGCCCCGCCAGCGAGGATTGACCGAGCAGGCCGCCACCACCGCCATCGACACCGCCTGCCGTCTGCTGCGGCTGCCGTCGATCCGCAACGAGTTCGCCGACATCGCTGACCGGGCCGCCAAGGACCAGATGACCTACCGCGGGTTCCCCGCCGAGCTGCTGATGGCGGAGTGCGACGACCGGGCCCGTCGGCGCTCGGAACGGCGGATCAAGGCAGCCGGGTTCCCGAGGGAGAAGTCACTGCGGACCTTCGACTTCGACGCCAACCCCAACATCGACGCGGCCACCGTCAACACCCTCGCCAGCTGCGAGTGGATCAAAAAGGGGCAGCCCCTCTGCCTGATCGGCGACTCCGGCACCGGCAAGTCCCACATGCTCATCGCTCTGGGCACCGAGGCGGCCATGAAGGGCTACCGGGTCCGCTACACGCTGGCCACGAAGCTGGTGAACGAGCTGGTCGAGGCCGCGGACGAGAAGCAGCTGAATAAGACCATCGCCCGCTACGGTCGCGTCGATCTTTTGTGCATCGACGAGCTCGGATACATGGAACTGGACCGGCACGGCGCCGAGCTGCTGTTCCAGGTTCTGACCGAGCGGGAGGAGAAGAACAGCGTCGCCATCGCCTCAAACGAGTCGTTCGGCGGCTGGACAAAGACCTTCACCGACCCCCGTCTCTGCGCCGCCATCGTCGACCGGCTCACCTTCAACGGCACCATCATCGAGACCGGAACCGACTCCTACCGCCTGGCCAGCACCCGAGCATGGCTTGCGGGGGCATGGGGGCGAGAAGCGCCGCAGCCACGGGAAAGCGGGAGACACCGTGGAAGACGGGGAAGATGCCGTGGGGAGCTATAGAGAACATGGCGGGCCTGCGTCCGACGCCGGCGCGGTCGGCCCACGTAAGCAGTACGCCAGAGCTCTGCGGGCCGTGTACCGCAGGATCCAGGACGAAGCGCCTAAGACCGGTGGACGCCTGTCCCACAAGATCCTTCAGTCTTATGGCGAGGTGTTGGCCGCCCAGCGCCCGGACGAGAAGGTCGACTACGACTACACCTCCATCTCGCGGTTCTTAAGCGGCGAGCGCACCGCCCCGGCCCCTTTCATCGATGTTCTGGCCTTCGCTGGCCAGCAGGTTGGCGTGCCGGTAAGCGACGAGGAGGACGCACGCCTGCGCCGCCTCCACTTCGATGCACTGCTCGACGGCGCCAACCCCGAGGAGTTGAACGCCTACCTCAGGGACAAGCTGACCCGCATCCACCAGACTTTGGCAGACACCCTGCGCCGCATGTCCTGGATGACGGAGCATCACGCCAGAGACGTAGGCCTGATTGACCACCAGGCGCTGGTGGACCATGTCGGAAAGATTCTCGGCAGCGTCTGCCCTCAGTTGGAGAGCCTACGCGCGGAGCGTGACCTGGCTCGTGAGGCCCAGGCCAAGGCGGCAGCCGAAATCGATGACCTGTTGGAGACGACGCGTCGGCAGTACCGGGAGCTGGAACAGGCCGGCTCCCACACCCAGAGCCTGGAACAGCAATTGGCTCGACGGCCTACCGACCTGGGGGAGGGGACGTTCTCCCTTCGAGAGCTCTACCGCCTTCCGCCTGGTTCCTACACTAAGAGCAGCAGCTATTTAGCGTTCGGGACGAGGTTCGGACACCGGGAGCTCGCCCGAGTGAGCCTCATGCCTGCCGAAGACTCCGGGCGGGAGAGATTCCACTTGCTCCCAGCTGTCCCGCTCGCAGTGACAGGCTCCCTGGTTTCCCACTGGCTGGGCGGCAGGTTGCTCGGTCCTGTCCGTCTCGAAGACCTTGCGGGAACGCTCGTCCGGAACATCCTCTCCGTCGGCATCGGTTACGTCAGGGTCCTCCTTCTGGGCGTACTGGTGAACCAGGCCGTGTACCTCGTGTTCCGGCCGGCCCATAAGCACGGATCGACCACCGATCCTTTCGCCCGCTGGCGGATCACAACGCACGCGATCATCGGTGCAGGCGCCGTGTGGGGCATGTTCGACCCGCTCCTGCCCAGCTTGTCCTGGCTCGACGGAGCCCTCGCGCTCAAAGCCTTCGGGGCCCTAGCCGCGGCCTACATCATGGCCCTGGCCTCCTGGGGTGGTCGGCGCCTGATCTTCACAATCCACCGGTAACCCAGCTCGGCACACCTCTCTTCGCCCATAGGCTCGTAGACAGGCAACACCTGGCCAAGAACTGGGACTGGAACCATGCAACCCTCGGCAGGATCAGCTAACACGGGGTAGCCGGGCGGCCAGAGCGCTGACGCGCGGGTCGCGGTCGAGCAGCATCACGTGCATTCGCATCGCTGCGGACCCGTGGTGCACCAGCCGTCCGGCTGTGGCCGACCACCACCACCCCGGCGCCAGCCGCTTGCCTTTGCGGGCCGGGAACGGCTTCAGTGGCGGACAATTTTCGAAGGCCACCTCGGCGGCGGCTGACGACCATCTCCAACACTCCCTAGCCCCGCCTGCAGCCTGGAACAGCACATCCACCGACTCGACTTCGAGCGGTGCCCTCGCTCCGTCCCACCCGGCATCCTGCATACAGAACCAAACGGCTTATCGGCCCATCCGGTAATGGGCATGCCCGTCCATCGGCAGATCTCAGCGCCCGGACTGTTCTGCAGCCCAGTCGAGTCCGAGGTCGGCGAGGGCGGTGAGTTTGTCGGTGGTGAGTTTGGTGCGCCTGGTCTTGGTGTTGCTGAGGAACACCCCGAGTCGGACCTCCGTGCCGTCTTCCAGCCGTTCTACGTGGCCCCTGGGGACCTTCACGGAGCCCGTGCGGGCTTTGTATTGCGCGAGGGCCGCAATGCCCCGCTCGAAGGCGCCGGAGGCCGTCTTGGGGGCCTTGGCGGGCGTCTCCTGCTCCTGCGGCAGCGGTGTGATGCCGAGTTGCTCCAGGCGCTGGCGCTGCCCGTCCGTCAGGGCCTCCCACCCCTCGGGCTTGCGCTGTCGGGCCAGCCATTTGCCGATGTCCATTCCGTGGATGGTGACGCCGGGGAGGATGTGGGCCTGGCCGTCTTCGTCGCGTAGGAGCTCGCGTACGCAGACGTAGTGGCGTTGCCAGTCGGCCGGCCACTCGGGGTTCCAGTGCTCATCGACCTCGACGAGCGCCTGCTTCCACTCGGGGTGCCCGTCCAGCGCACCCGGGCGCCGGAGGTTGGACAGCCATTGCCCTACCGGCCGGTCCAGGGCCACTGCGGACCTCGGGGCACAGAGGGTCCAATGCTGGTCGTAGTAGGCCTTGGCCGCCTCTAGGTTCTCTTGGAACCGCTCGTCGGCCATGGACCAGACCATGCCGAGCCGCTCGAGCCGGCGGGCGCGCTGGCCGTTCATCTCCCCGGCCGCGTAGGCCCTGCGCTGCTCCGCGACCCACTGCCCAAGGGGTGTTGCTCCCTCGCGGTGTCCGTAGGGCACGCGGGCATGGCCCTCCCGCTCCACGTACGCCTTGAGCTTCGCCCAGCCACGCGCCCAGTCCTGCTTCTCGGTGTCGATCACGTTGAAGGACACCCAGTTCGCGACCATCACCGGGTCGCGCGGAGCGGCAAAACGGAGCAGAAGGCGGGATTCGTCCTCGTCTTCCTCGGGTTCCGTGCCGATGTTCACGGATGGCTGCGCGACGTCTTTCTGCGGTTCTTGCGGGATGGCGAGCAATTCGATGGCTTCTTCGTCGTGGGCGCGCAGCCCTTCAAGGACTTTCACCAGGGGGCGATATGATCCGGAGCCGATCATGTCCTCTGGTGTTTCTCCCGGCTGGAGGAATACCGGCACGATCAATGAGGCGAGCTTTCCCTGTCCGGGCTTTTGCCGCAATGCGCGGCCGATGGCCTGGACGATGTCGTGGGGGGCGCCCTTGGGGTCGAGCAGGGCTACGGAGTCCACGGCTCGGATGTCGACGCCCTCGCCCAGGACGCGGCAGTTGGAGAGCACGGCCCGCTGCGCGGTGGACCCGAACGAGCCGAGGACTTCCCGCCGGCGCTCGGGGGCGTGCTCGCCGCACAGCCAGTTGGCCCAGATCCGCTTCGGGTACTTCTCGGGCTGGTCGGCGTGCAGCTTGGCCCCGACGCGCTGCAGGCCCTCCGCGTACGCCTGTGCCTCTATCGTCCGGTGGTGGAAGGTGATACACGTCTGGAGACCGTGCTGCGCCATAGTGTGCAGCAGCGCGGCCTGGAGCGCCCCGAGCCTTTGCCCGCGGACTTCTTCGCTGTACCGGTCCTCGCCATAGAGCCGCTCGGGAGTCAGGACCGGGTCCTTCAGCTCCAGCACGATGATCTGGTACCGCGCCAACAGGCCCCGCGATACGGCGGAGGCGAGCGAGAGCTTGTACAGGACGGGCCCGAAGACCTTCTCGTCGTCCATGGACGCCGCCATCTCCTGCGGCAGCGGATCCCGTACCCCTTCAGCGACCTCCCGATGGAGGCGCTCTTCCCAGATCCGCGGGGTGGCCGTCAGGTACAGCCGGCGGCAGGCCGGGATGACGCTCTGGTCGTGGATGTCCGCCCAGACCTTGCCCATCGAACCCGAAGCCCTGTGGGCTTCATCAACCACCGCGAGGTCTACTGGATCAAGCTTCTGGCCGTAGGCACCCTCGAAGGCCTCCGCCAGGACACCGAGGCTGGCGTAGGTCGCGTAGATGGTGACGGGCCCCTGGCCGTGCCACAGCGCCAGCTGCACCGGGTTCGTGGTGGAGCGCACCTTCAGGTTCCACAGCTCCGGGTCGTCCTGGAGCGAGCACACCGCAACCGCCGGCCCCTTGTGCCCGGCCTCGTGCCACGCCTTCACCGTCTGGGCCAGCAGCTCCAGGGTCGGCACCAGGACCAGCACCCGCCCATGAGGCACCATCCGCCGCGCAGCGGCCGCGGCCATGATGGTCTTCCCGGTCCCGCACGCCGCATGGACCTGCCCGCGCAGGCCGGCCGCGGGAATCCCCCCAGGCGGGACATCGAGACCGCGGACGATGGCGTCAACGGCCTCAATCTGATGGTCACGCAGCTTCACAGCCGCCCCCTGCCTTCCCGAGCACCCGGTCCCTCATCCAGTGCCAGGTAGCGACGGAGCAAGCGCTCTGCCAACTCATGGTTGTAGTGCTGCGCGACCTGCAAAGGGGTGTCACGTCCGCGGCCGGCATCTGCGGGTCAGCGCCGTAGGCCAACAGGATCGAGGTAGCAGCTGTGTTCAGCGGGTGACCCGACTGAAGATGGCCGTCTCCTTCGATGTCAATGGCATGGGTAAGCAACGTGTGACCGAAGCACAGCTCGTTCGGGTCGGCTCCGGCATCCAGAAGCACAGTGAGCGCCTCGTAGTCGCTCAGTTCTACGGCCTGATGCACAGGCGTCCAACCCTCCACACTGCCAACCACTTGCCCGATTTCACCATGCACTACTACCTCCCATGCATACACAAGGGCCGAGCAAATCCGAACCAGGAAGAGCCCACGCCCGGGGATGCCGTCTACTCCCAAACTCTACACAGTGCATCATGATGATGCACTCCTCTTGTAAAGTTCCGGTTGACCGGAGTGACACGTAGACAGTCACGCCTCCTGACTGACAGTTCACGTGTATGCTGATTGGGGTGCTGTGGGGAGGGCTCACAGGCTTGGGGGAGTCAGCGAGGGGGTTCGGGTGGAGCACAGCGGAACCCGTCACTGCGGCGTGGCAGGTGCCCGGTTCACGCCGACGCACCGTCACTT
Organism: Streptomyces paradoxus; assembly: GCF_014202475.1. Classification (GTDB taxonomy): domain Bacteria; phylum Actinomycetota; class Actinomycetes; order Streptomycetales; family Streptomycetaceae; genus Streptomyces; species Streptomyces paradoxus. Next base: position 213 of record NZ_JACHGV010000016.1, on the reverse strand, counting down.
GCCTTGCGGGGGTAGTGGGCTGGTTTCCCAGTAGCTACACAGGCCCAAGCGTGATGCACCCTCCCCTCGTAGCCAGCCTCAGGAATCCCGCTTGCGGGATTCCTGTCAATTCGCGCTTGCGCGAATTGACACGCTTTTAGAATTCCGCTTGCGGAATTCAAATTCCCGCGCTTGCGCGGGAATCTGGCGGAGCGTCAGCGGAGCCAACGCCCG
>NZ_JACHGV010000015.1 GCF_014202475.1 Streptomyces paradoxus | reverse complement strand
CCCGACCCCTCCCCCACAGCCGCCGACGGCACTCCCCTTCCCGTCGGCCGCTGACCACGTCCCCCCTTCGCCCGCCCCGGCGCGGCACCGGTTCGCCTGCCGGTGCCGCGCCCTGCCCGAAAGGCCGGCCATCATGCCCGCACACGCCCTGTCCGAACGAGCCGCACGCGCCGCGCTCGCCGCCCACTTCGCCCCCGGCCAACTCGCCACCGAGCTCGACGAGTACACACCGGCCGAGGTGTGGGACCGGCGCGTCCGCAGCAACGGCAGCGGGCTCCTTGCCTCCTACCGGCCGCACGAGGAACTCGCCCAAGCAGAGCTGACCTGCCCGTTCATCATCCCCTCGGACGAGGAGTGGCCCACCGCCCTCGCCGACCTGGGGCCCGCCTGCCCGCTGGGCCTGTGGGTCCGCGGCCGCGAGCGACTTGCGCGGCTGACCGACAGCGCCGTCGTCGTGACCGGCAACCGGGCCCCCACCGAGCAGGCCGTCACCCGCGCGCACGACTTCGCCACCGCCCTCGCCGAGGCCGGTCACACCGTCACCGCCACGCTCGCCTACGGCGTCGACTCCACCGCCCACCAGGCCGCCGCCGAGACGGGCCAGGCATCCCTCGCCGTCCTGCCGCGCGGCCTGGACGGTGCCCACCCCCACGCGCACGCCCCGCTACTGAGCTCCATCCTCGACAACGGCGGAGCGGCAGTCAGCCTCTACCGGCCCGGCACCGCAGCCAGCGGCGCGACGCTGAAGGCCAGCGCCGTTGTGCTGGCCGCGCTCGCCCGAGCGGTGATCCTCGTCGAGGCCCTGGACCACGTCGGGTCAATGTACGCAGCCGAGACGGCCGTCGAGCTCCACTGCCCCCTGCTCGCCGCGCCCGCCACCGGCGACGTCCGCTCCAGCGGCAACGCCCGCCTGCTCGACGGGCAACTCGCCGTGAACAGCCCGGACCCCCGACTCGCACTCGCACTGCCCCACGCGCGCGTGGCCCGCGCCGGCGACGTCGCGGACGGCGACCTGCTCCTGGCCGCGGTCGGGGAGCAGGGAGCCGACTACTTCAACACCCCCTACATCGCCCACCCCGAGCCCTTCGACCCGTCCTGTGGCTGCGGCGTGTGCTGCCTCATCACGGATCCCGGCGAGGTGGTGGTGCTGTCCCAAGGCGATCCCTGGGAGTCCTGCGATCCGTGGCCCGCCAACGACCTCCTGCTCATCGTCTCCGCCCACCGGCTGACCGACCGGCCCCTCGAGGAGTGAGAGCCGCCATGTCCCGTACGACGTACACGCCGTCACTGCCCGGCCTCAGCGCCGCCGACGATGGCCTGGACACCATCATCAACTGGGGCGCCGGCGCTGACTCCTCGGCCTACCTCGCCAAGATGCTCACCGCCCCGGACGCGCACGGCATCGACCTCGACCGCACCGCCGTCCTCTACATGACCACCGGCAGCGAGTGGCCCGAAACCCGGCTCCTGGCCGACGAGTTCATGCTCCCGCTGCTGCGCGAGAACGGCGTGCGCTTCGTCCAGCTGGCGCGCAACGGGCACCTCCAGGCCGACGGCTTCACGGTCCTGGACGACTCCCGCCAACCCGAGCAGCTCATCGCGCGCGGGCCGTGGACGCTGTGGAACGACCAGGAGTCCGTCGGCACGGTGCCCCAGGTGGCCGGCACCCGCAAATGCTCCCTGTGGGCGAAGGGCGACGTCGGCGACTGGTGGCTCAAGCAGGTCTTCGGCGGTCGGCCGTTCAGGCAGATCATGGGCTTCAACGCCGACGAGGAGGGCCGCCGCCTCGGCGACCAGGTCACCTCGAAGATGCCCGGACGTACCGGGGAGTTCCCGCTCATCGACTGGGGCTGGAACCGGCAGCGGTGTGAGGCCTACCTGCTGGAGCGGTTCGGCGTGCACTGGCCGAAGTCGTACTGCACGTTCTGTTGCTTCTCCGCCTCCATGGGATCACTGCCCGCCCACATGGAGCGCATGCGCTCCCACCCGGACATCGCCGGCGAGGTGCTGCGCCTGGAGTACACGGCGATGAGTCTCAACCCGAACGCGAAGCTCTACGGCCGCAAGACCCTCCTGGAGATGTTCGACCCGACCCAGCCGCGGGACCGGGCGTGCCTGGAGGCCTTCGAGCGCGAGCTCGACATGCCGTGGGCGCTCTACCGCGTGCGCCGCCTGTTCCTGCTGTCCGAGGACGGCAGGCGGCGCCCGGTGAAGCGCTCCACCGAGCGCATCGACCTCGGCCGCCCACACCAGCTCGCCAGGCGCCTGATCTCCATCTCCGAGCGGCACGGCGTCGACGTCGAGCACGACCCGGTGTACGGGCGCGCCCGGGCTTGGGTCCGCCCCCGCGCCAAGGACTGGCCGATGGCGGAGGAACTCTTCGCCACCGCCCCCGCCCGGGTGATCGACAAGCAGGACAAGAACTTCGAGCAGCACTGGGACGCCCTCGTCTCTGGCTCCGCCGCCCAACTCCCCCTCGTCTGAACCGCCCCTCACCGCCACCTCTGGAAGGACTTCCCGTGCGCGCACCCATGCCCTCAGTCCCTGCTCCTCCTTCGCTTCTCCGCCGTGCTGTACCTGGCCACGCCGTCCGGAGCTGACGTACGGGCCGTCATGCAGGCCGGACTCCTGGCCTGCATGACGACCCCGGCCCAGGGCAACGTGATCCCGCCCGGCGCCCTGTACGCGTGCGACAACGGCAAGTTCGGCAAGGGATGGCCCGGCGAGCAGGCCTGGTTCGCCTGGCTGACGGCGACCGTCAAGCGCTACGGCCCCGACCGCTGTCTATGGACCGTCGCCCCCGACGTCCCGATGGACGCCGCGGCCACCCTCGCCGAGTCTCTGCCCTGGCTGGAGCCCATCCGCGCCCTGGGCATCCCGGCCGCGTTCGCCGCCCAGGACGGCAGCGAGCACGGCCTCATCCCCTGGGACTCGATCGACGTCCTGTTCCTGGCGGGCTCCACCGCCTGGAAGACCTCACCGGCCGCCCATCAGCTGGCCGTTGAGGCCCAAGAGCGCGGCCTGGCCGTCCACATGGGCCGCGTCAACTCCCGCCGGCGGCTGCGCATCGCGCAGGCCTTCGGCTGCACCAGTTGCGACGGCACCTACCTCGCCTTTGGGCCCGACACCAACCTCCCCCGCCTCCTGGGCTGGATGAACGAACTCCACACCACCCCGACCCTGTTTGGAGACGAGACATGACGACCCTCCTGCGCCATATCGGCGCCGCGATCATGGGCATCCTCGACCCCATTCCCTCCACCACGCCCTCCTCGATGACTGAGGAGGAAGGCGCCTGGGTCCGCGCGCACGCCTGGACCAAGGGACTGCGCAAGATCGACGATGCCTACCCCCGCGGCTTCCACCGCTGGTGCTCCTGCGAGCGCGGCATCTGCCCCGGCTGTGCCTCCGGGCACCACGACGGGTGCGTCAGCGCCGACGGCCCCCGCGTCGACGAACACGCCGACGCCGTCACCGACGCCCGAGGGTTCGTCGTCGCCGTGATCCGGTACGGACCGGGCCAGCGGCCCTGCCGGTGGCTCTGCCCCTGCCCTCACCCGGCGGACGTCGAAGAGACCGCCGACACGGGCAAAGCCGAGAAACCCCCTGCCTCCCAGCACGCCATCCCCGCGCACCGGCCTGCAGCCGCCCCGGAGGGACAGCTCATCCTCTTCGCGAGCGGCCTGCAGGGGCGCGGGGACAGGGAGGCACTATGAGGTCCCCGGTACAGGAGACCCTGCCGTTCGAGGAACTGCCGGAGGTACCGACCGCGTCGCCCTGGTGCCAGCGGTGGCGCGAAGGGAGGCACTCCTGGGCGCATGTCCGCGACGGCGGCTTCGACGCCCGCCGCTACACCGTGGACGTCATCCCCGACGAGGAGCCCGCCAAGGGGTTCGTGCTCGCACACCATTACTCCGGCTCGTACCCGGTTATCTTCACCGTGATCTTTCCAACAGCCACGTCAGCCACATGCATGCTGAACTGGCCGGACCATCGGTATCCAAGGGGTGTTCGGCATCACAGGCACGTTTGTCACGTCGTTCCGCGCAGAGCGAGCGACGCTGGCCCAGGACAAGACAGGGTGGGTGATCGTCGGAACCGACGACTACGCCCTCCATCGTGAAGGCTCGCTGTTCCTCGCAGGCCTGCGAGACGCCGGCCGGGCCTACAACACGGAGAGGACGTACGCCGGGCGGGCGGCGCTGTACCTGTCGTATTGCACCTTCCACCGCCTGGAATGGGCAAAGATCACCGTGTGGCAGCTTGCGCGCTTCCTGCACTGGTTGGTGGATGAGCCACTGCCTTCGCGGGCCCGCGGCGGGGGCAGGCCGGAACGATTCCGCGACGAGAACACCGCGAACGCGATCGTGGGCACGGTCTGCGAGTTTCTGAGCTTCGGCGTACGCATGCAGTGGGTCGGTCCTGAACTCGCCGGGCAGCTGACCGAGCCCCGCTACCTACGGTATCTACCGAAGGGCTTCAACCCGGGCGAGAACGACCAGCACCGCACGGTCCGCTCGCGAATACTCAGGCTCCGGGGCGTCGACTCGGGGATCGAGTGGCTGACGGTCGAGCAGATAGCTCGCCTGATCGACGTGACCCGGCACGCGCGGGACCGCTTCCTGGTGCTCCTACTGTGGTGTACTGGCATGAGGATCGGCGAGGCGCTCGGGTTGCGTCGTGAGGACATGCACCTCCTGGCCGACTCGCAGGCCTTCGGCTGCCAGGTCAAGGGCCCGCACGTGCACGTACGGCGCCGCTTGAATAGCAACGGCGCGTGGGCGAAGTCCCGGAAGCCGCGCGCCATCCCAGTCACCAGCGAGCTCGGCATCTGCTACGCCGACTACCTTCACGAGCGCTCAGCGGTTCCGCAGGCCGACTTCACCGAGCATGTGCTGGTCAACCTCTTCCGGGAGCCGCTCGGACAAGCGATGACGTACTCCGGGGTGAAGGGGCTGTTCGACAGGCTCGCCCGGCGGGCGGACCTGATCGCCCGGCCCCACATGATTCGTCACAGCGCCGCCACCGAGTGGATCCGTCAGGGCACCGACCGGTCGGTGGTCTCCGACCTCCTCGGGCACATGTCTGAATCGTCCATGGCCCCGTACATCCACGTCGACGAGGGATCCCGGCGGGCCGCAGTCGAGCGCGCGGACGCCCGACGCCGGGAGATAGCGCGGTGACCATCGAGACGACGGCCGCCGTGCCCGAGTCCCGCGTCGTCACGCTGCCCGTCGACCGTGCAGGGTGGATGGCCTGGCTGATTGCGAACACCAAGGCTGACTGGCGGCCGGATGAATGGGATGCGGCGAACTGGCTGTTCACCGGCGATCCAGACAAGGACGAGACCGCGATATGGCGGTGCAACAGCGCCGGCTGCCACGTCGCGGTCCGCGCGACGCGGCATCTGTGCCGGTCCTGCTACGAGCAGTTCCTCGAAAGCGGACTAAGCCGCGAAGAGTTCGCCAAGGTCGGCCGCCGGGCCCTGGTTCGCTCCCTGCCTGGGGAGCGGCCACCGTGCTCGGTCGAGCGTGACGGCGTGCGCTGCGCCCTGGAGGCCCAGTCGCGGGGCGCTTGCACCCCGCACTACGTACGATGGCGCTACCTCCTGCGGAGCGGGAAGACGGCGATGGCGCTGGACGCGTGGCTCCAGGCCGAGGCCGAGCCGCTCCCGCCGGGCACACCGTGCCTGGTCGGGGCCTGCGCCGGCAACGCCCATGGTCGAGTGCCGCTGTGCACTTACCACCGTGATCGCTGGCGCCGTCACCGGAACGAGACCGGCATGAAGGGCACGATCCGCGAGGGCTTGGAGGAGTGGGCCGCCGTACAGCCGCCGTGGCTGACCGGCTTCCAGTTCTCGCTCATCACCCTGCCCGAATTGCTCCGCCACGAACTCCGCTTCGCGCTGGCGGAACGCGACAAGCAGCGCCCGACCCTCAGCCCGGTCGGGATGCGGCTGATGGTCCGAGGACTCGAGGGCGTCTCGTCCATCGCAGAGCTCACGGACAAGAAGCTCGGCGACCTCGGATACCTCGACCGCAACTGCGAGGCCCACTGGAACGACGTCGTACGTCTCGTACGCGGGGCCTTCGACCGCTTCCGGGGCGTCGACCCGCTGGACCGGCCGGTTTGGGAGCTCGGCGACCTTGGCCTGCGCTCACGCACACGATCCGGAGTCCGCGTGTCCTCGCGCCGCCTGGACATCACGCAGATCCGACAGGAGTGGCTGCGCCGCCTGATCGCCGACTGGGTCAAGGAGACAACCCCCGACAACAACGACTTCCGGGTCACCTTCGAGGGCTGCCTGTCGGCATCGCGGGCCCTGTCCGCGCGACCGGGCGGCGGGCATGACCCCGGCGCACTGAAGGTCACGGACATGGACGCGGTCGTCGCCGCGATCCGCGACCGCAAGCGCCAGGACGGCACCGCCACCCTCGCCTACGGATCCCGCGCCGAGCTCCTCGCGCACTTCTGCCAGTTGCTCGATTTCGGGCGGCGCCTTCAGATCCTCGACCATGTCGCCTCCGTCTTCGCCCGCCACCCGCACCACAAGATCCCGTACGAGGACCCCGCCGAGGACATGGCGGGCAAGGCCATCCCGGAGTACGTCGTCGCCCAGCTCGATGCACAAGTCCACCTGATCGGCGAAGACTTCGCCTACGGGGACATGGCGCCCGACGCGGTCAAGGCCATGCTGCGCACTGTCTACATCCTGCTGCGCGACACCGGCCGCCGCCCGTGGGAAGTGCGCTGGCTCCGAATGGACGGTCTCGAAGCGCAGGACAGTGAGTACATCTTGATCTGGGACAACCACAAGGCCCGCCGCAACCGACGCCGCCTGGAGATCGGCAGGGAGACCGCCTTTGCCATCCAGGAGTGGCTCGCGATCCGCCAGACCCTGAATGTCCCAGCCCGATCGAGAACCTTCCTTTTCCCGACGGCGCGCCACGGCTACGACGCGTGCATCGACTCGGACACCGTCGCCAAGATGCTCCGGCGCTGGGTCGACGGCCTGCCGGAACTGCTCACCGACACCGTAGACAAGGACGGCAACCTCCTGCCGTTCGACCGCAGCCGCATCTTCGCCTACGCCTTCCGCCACACCTACGCCCAGCGTCACGCGGACGCCGGCACCGAACTGAACACCCTGCGCGACCTCATGGATCATAAATCGGCAGATACCACCATGGGATACTTCAAAGTGTCGATGGAGAAGCGCCGCAAAGCCGTCGAGACGATGCGCCGGCACGTCGTCGACCGGTCCGGCAATCCGGCGGCGACGCCGTCTGCGACCGCATACGAGGCCCGCTCGGTCGCCGTGCCGTTTGGCAACTGCAGCGAGCCGTCCAACGTGAAGGCCGGCGGCGGTAGCTGCCCGATCCGCTTCCAGTGCTCCGGGTGTGCCTTTTACCGTCCCGATCCCTCATTCCTTCCTGCGGTTGAGGGCCACATCCGGGCTCTCAAAGCGGACCGCGAGATGGCCAGGGCCCTTGGGACCGCGGAGTTCGTCGTTCGCAACTTCAGCGACCAGATCGACTCCTTCCAGAATGTCGTCACCAGCCTCCGCCGCCAGATACAGCTGATGCCGGAAGACGATCGGCGCCACCTCGAAGAGGCCTCTGCCGTCCTGCGCAAGGTTCGTGCCGCGGCGCCCCCACCCGTCCTGCCCGTGCCCTCCATCCCCGCCCGGAGAAGTACCGATGAATGAGTCCCGCACCCCCGCCCAGGTCCTGCGCGAGGCGCGGCAGAAGGACTCGCGCGACAAGCGCGCCCGCGTCCTGGCGGTCGTCGACCAACTCCTCACCGACAACGAGCCGGTCACCTTCACCGGCGTGGCCCGCGCCGCGAACGTCTCCCACTGGCTCGTCTACGCAGAGGGCGTGCGCGAGCACATCGAGGCCGCCCGGCGCGGTCAGGGACGCGCCGCGACCAACAATGCCCACGCCGGACCCAAGGCACCGGCTGGATGGAAGGTGGAGAAGCAGCTCCTCCATGAGGACAACCGGCGCCTACGCCAAGAAGTCGAGCGCCTGAAGGGCGCCGTCCGCCGAAATCTCGGCCAGCAAGTCGACCAGATTGGTGCCGCCGACCTTGGAAGCCGCGTCGACGAACTCACCACCGACAACCAGCGCCTGCAGGGCGAACGCGACGAGGCATTGGCCCGCGTCAAGGACCTGACCGACCAGCTCAGCGAGGTCCAGGACGATCTGGCCGGCGCGCGGATGAGCCTGCGGCGCATGATGCGCGCTGAGAACCAAGCCAGCCGGAAATGACCGGCGTCGAATGGTGCGGCGCGAGGTTCCCGTCTGACCCTTGCGAGGTCACTTCGGGTAGATCACCACCCCGACGCGCGTTGAGACAGTGCCGCGATGTTGAGGGCACGCATCGTCAACTCTGGGAATGGCAACCTCGGGCTCCTTAAGCGAACCCCCTACTGCGGTGCCACGCGGCACCTTCCGAGCACATCCCTCTGGCCACTGTTCTGAGCGTAGGGCCTTCTTGTCGTCTGTGAAGAAGATCTGTACGGGGAGAGGGCTTGTGACCTTTGGCGGCGACTCATCTTTGTGAGCCAGAAGAACGAATCCGAGAACAGCCGCCAATGCAACCAGCCCAGACCACGGAAGCGCCTTCAAGAGGCTTTTATAGCGTTTACGAATCTGCTGCAACTCGACAAAATCCATCAAACTTCGCGTGTAGCGGTGGGCGGTTGCCTGGTTAGGGAGCCTATGTTGACGGCGCAGACGATGACCGCACGCGAGATGATAGAGATCGGAGATGGTTCTAACTCCGACGGGGAATAGCAACCCCTTGTTGGCATTGATGTCCGTGATTAGGGAGATTGTCCCCTTATCTAGACCCTGTGGTCGTCGACGGGCTCCCGCCGCTTGCGCTAGGCGGACACTGTCTCGAGCCAACTGCACCATAGTAATTTCTGCGGGAGAGAGAACGTTGGCAGCGCGGCTGATGATGTAGCCGGCGCAGCCCACCACAACAGCGGCCGCTAAGAACCCCAGCACGGCGCGCTCCACGGTCAAGTCTTGCAGCACGGATACTTGCAGCCCTGCAACGAAGACGGCAGCGACTGCGGCGATCGCAGCAGTGAGCCACTGAGCGCACTGACGATACGCTGCAATGGCGGCCGGATAATCCTCCACGGCTGCCACTTCGGGGGCGCCGAACTCGGCAGCCTCAGCTTCCGCCGGTTCTCCCTCGGGCGTCGGTGGAGGTGTCCCTGGCGAGCCCCTAAGGATGCGGTCAACCCAGTCACGCAGAGCCCACACTGAGTGCACCTCCTTGATCTACACTTGCACATCATCTTGCGCTACAAATGTCTGCTAGGCTGTCTTGACTGCCCTAAAAATCGGGCATATCACCCTAAAGGTCGCGACACGCTCGAGCGCGTGGAGCGGATGGCCGCCGCTTGCAAGGCACCCGGCGACCGGCGCGGGCAAGGATCGCCCGAGGCGACACGCCCGACCGCGGGGGTAGGACCAGGAGGACGGATCATGGCACTGGAAGAACCGCTGGCGTTCGAGGAGACGGATGTCGTCACGATGCGCGAGCTCGGGCAGGCTCCTGCCAAGGCCATCGAACGGATCAACGAAACCGGGCGGGCCGCCCTGGTAACGAGGCACGGCCATCCCCAAGCGATCATCCTCCCCTTGGCTAACGCCCGGATAGCCACCACAGTCCTGGCCAAAACCGACAGCCGTCTACACAAGTCGGTGACGGCGGCAGACGAGGAGATGGGCACCAAGGGCGCGGTTCCTGCCTCAGAAGTGGCCCAGGCGCTTGGGCTCAAGTCTCCGCGTTAACCCATACGCCCTAACCGTGGGTGCCTTCGCCGTCCCGGGCGCCTACGGTTTCTTCATGTGCTACTCGCCTCAGGCTTTGACGGAACTCGGTGACATAGCGAGGGCCGACAAGGGTATCGCTAACCAAATCTTCGAAGTGGCCGAAAATTGGCTTCCCGAACAGGTAGATATAAACGACCCTGACGACGGTTTGGCTAACAGCTATCGAGTGCGGTGCGCTATAACGCCAAAGCATCGAAAGCGCCTCAAGCCTGGAGATCAAAGCGGAGCGCATCGGTATTACATTGTCTACCGGCCAACGAAAAAAGGGGACGTCGACCACGCCGGAAATGAATGCCGGGATCGTTTCGTGAAAATTAGAATCCTCCACGAGGATGAGTTCCTCGATGAATTTGCCGAGATCGAGGGGTTGTATATCCCTGGCTAAGCGCCGCATGATCCGGACGGAGAACGCTCCCTGACAGCCATGTGGTGGAGGCTCGCGAGAGCACTTCAGTCACCGTGCCGCGCATGCCCGGTACGGTGCACAGAGTCGAGGCCGTTCGGCGCCCTTTCGGTCACGGCGTGCCGGGGACGGACGGAACATAGCCATGATGGAGGCAATCACCGATCGTCAGCCCATCGTGGAAGCGAGTTTCAGGAAGGGCGCTCCGCGATTAGTCCTTCGGCGGTAAGCCCGAACCGCCACATGCGATCTGCTTCATGAAACTTGCCCTGACTGGCGAGCTTATCGATCACACGTTCGGCAGCGAATGGGTTGCCCGCATCTATTTCCGCGCGGAGTTCACCCGGGTGACCGTGCTCGGCTAGCAGTTCGGCCAACCGCCGGTCACTGGCATAATGGAAGCTGGCACGGAATCCCTCAATGAGGTCGCGGAGTTCGCCGATATGACCTTCCGCGGCCAGCAGTTGAGCCAAGCGCCGGGTGGGCCATTCCCACCGTTCGTCAGCCGACACACTGTCACTCTCGTGCAGTTTGACCAGCGGTCGCAGGATGGCCAGGGCCTCCTGGGTTCGTCCGCGCTCGACGAGCATCCTGACCAGCAGCCACGTGGCTTGAGCGTGGTTTTGGTCAGCGAGGCCGCGGAGCATCGTGAGCGCCTCCTCGACCCGGCCCCGCTGGGCGAGCAGATCGGCTAGCCGCCGGGCGGCAGCGTTGCTCCGGGCGGCGCGAAAGCGAAGCTCATCGACCCGGCCATGGTCGAACAAGACTTCGATCAGCCGCCTGTCGGCCCAAATAGTCCAGACCCATGGCAGCGGGAGGTCCGCGTAGGTTCGAAGGACCGCGAGGGCATCCTCAACCCGGCCGGGGTCGGCTAGCAGTTCAGCCAAGCGCCACGCGCCAAGACTGCTGCCGTCGTCGTCGAGGGCTCGCCTCCACTTGCCGTGCCTGTTGGCATTCCTTATTTGGTTGTACGCAGGGTCGTAGGAATCCTCAGCGCGGATGCGAAGCGCCTCGATGTGATCGTGGTCGAGCAGCAGCCTCGCGGCTTGCCGCTCGTTCTTAGCGTGCGCGACCAACGTATCGACGCGGCCGTGCTCGGCCAACAACCAGGCCCACAGGGCGATGGGATCGTCGTTGTAATGGCGATGGCCTCGGGCGATCGTGATGGCGTCGTCGACGTAGCCGTCCTCGGCCAGCAGCCAGGCCCGCCAGTAGGTCCGCCATCTGAGGCATCCGCAGTTATAGCCGTGCTGGATCCAGATGTCGTTGTGGAGGTCGTGCTCGGTCAGCAGCCGAGCTGCCTTCAGGTCACCGCTAGCGGCGCGGTCGCCCAGTTCCTTGCGCTGCCGCGTGGCCAGGAGTTCGGCCAACCGGTCGGCCGCATGCCAGTCGCCGCTGTGAGCGGCGACGCGGAGTTCCTCGACTCGGCCTGGATTGGCAAGCAACGTAGCCAGAACCTCAGGTATGGGGGGGTAGTTGCCGGGCTGCCTGTGGGTTGCCTCTTGGATGTCCTCGGTCCGCCCCTGTCTGGCGGCGAGTTCGGCGAGGCGGTCATTGACCTCTTGTGAGTCGCCAGCCTCCAGGACGCGACGATAAAGCGGCACTGCGTAGCACAACCGCAGCCGGTCCTTCGCGCTGGCAGCCAGCCGCTCGACGTCGTCGCGGTGGTGGGCATGGGCCAGCAATGCCTCCCAGGCGCCGGCCGGGACCGGCTGGACGCGGCGCTGGGCGCTGGCGTGCTGGAGTAGGTAGTCGGCGACATCGAACCCGGCGACCTCGCCCATCGTCGCCCCGCCGGCCGGGGCCAGCGCGGCCGCAGCGCCTTGCAGCAGTTCCGTCACGTACGCCAGCGCCATCTCGAACCACTTGGCCGGGGCGACGGCCCGCTCCCGTCCGGTGCAGTAGGCCGGCGCCATCGCCATGAGCAGTTCCGGTGGGAGGGGGTGCCGCATGCCGAGGCGGGTGGCGTCGACGGCGGCGGTCAGGACGGCGCGGGCGTAGGGGTCCGCGTGCTCCCAGCGGCGGATGAGGGCGGGACCTGCGGCGAGAACCTGGGTGAAGCCGGCCTCGGGGCTGTCCAGTGCGATACGGATACGCTGGTCGGTGCCGGCGAAGGTTTCGCCCCGGCGGCGTTCGGCCAGGCTGAAGGTCTCGGACACCTTGATGAGTTGGGCAAGCTTGAGTAACTCACGGTCATTGTCGTACGGATCTGGTTGGCCAGCCGGAGGCCGGACAGTCCGCATGGTGTACTCATGCGGCCACAACGTCGCAACCACGACCGTGCCGGCGGTGATGAGCTGCCGCAGGGTGCCGACGGAAAGTCCGGTGGGGTGGTTGAGGTAGCGCTGCATTTCGTCGAGCCACAGCACGGTGCGAGGTGTGGGCGCCTCAGCAAGGGCGTTGATCGCTAGCGGGTCGGCGGGGTGGAGCAACCACCACTCCGCCAACTGGGCACGGATCGCCTCGTACAGGGCCCTGGTCTTGCCAACCGACGAGCCGCCCAGAAGCAGGATGAATCCGCCCTGCGCCGCGGTGGCGGTCAGGGTGGCGTTCAGGTCAGCGTCGAAATCCCGCGGCACGTACGCTGGCATGTCCTCAGTGACGCCGGGAACCTGGATCGCGGCGTGTACGCCGAGTAGGCGCGGACGCGCCAGCCGAACGCGTACGGCGCCCGCGGGGCGTGGCTGATTCGTCGTGGCCACACGCTCCCAGGCGGCGAGCCATGGCCGCTGCGCCGCGTCCTGGTCGAGTCCGCATGCGATCAAAAAGCTGATCACAGTGTCCCGAGTTGGTGTGGACTTAGCGTTGAGCAGATCGCTCAGCGTCGCTGGGGGCAGCAGCCGAGGCTTCGCCGCCCTCCTCAGCGCGGCGTAGGAGCGGCCGGCGCGCAACCAGTTGCATGCCTGGGCGAAATCCGCGAGGGACTGCACCGAGTCCAAGTCAATCTGGTGTCCCTTGGCGGCAGCAACAACGGGGTCCTCGGCCATAGTGCGCCCTCCCTGCTGTTCGGCGGCTCTTACCGAACACTGCCGAACCACCGTAGAACCTCAGCACATCCGGCGCGAGCGCCGAGGTCACCCAGACCGGCGCCCCGCAGCTCGTTCGGCTTCCTTCGCACCCCATGCCGAACCCCGTGACCAGGCGGTTTTCTCGAGACGTCAACGCGGGAGACCGGCCGGCTCCCACCCGTCAACGACCGGGAGCCACCAATGTCCAACGAGCCCACCAACCCGACCTGGCGCGAAAAGCTCACCCTCGCCGCCGTCCGCGGCGCAGTCTCCGGAGCCGTCTCCGGCACCGTCCGTGCGGTCATCGCCTGGATGCTTGGGCACTGATTTCGACCCCTGGACCCGGCCGGAGATGCTAGCGGGTCGGATCCAGGGGCACCTGATCCAAGGAGTACGGCAAGTTCGAGTACAAGCACTCCACCAGTACCTCCAGTCGGACTGTTCCAACTCGCCCGCAACATCATCTACTTGAGACGAGTACAAACCCGATCTTGAAACGATCAGTAAGGACCCGCCGCCGAGGCCGAAATGCCAGGCAGGCAACGATTACCACGCCACGGTGCCCGGACACGTAGAAGCGGCGTGCCCGGGCACCGTCGGTGAGCCGTGTCTTACGTGCCTGCTGAGAATCCAAGCCTGTGACCAGCTGGTCTACTTGACAGGTGTAGATAAACCCGGCGGTGACGGTGCAGTTCGGCCTGTACGACGTCGTCGACGGCGAGCGGCGGCTCTGTGGTGTGGCTGCGTTCGGGGTGCCGGTGAGCACCGCCGTCCTCACCAAGCCACTGCCCGAGCTCCGGCCGTACACCGAAGCGCTCGTTTGTTCGCGGTTCGTCCTGCTGGATGAGTGCCCGGCCAATTCGGAGTCGTGGTTCCTCGCGAACTGCCTAAGACGCCTGCTCGCCAGGGGTGTACGCGGGGTCGTCTCGTTCGCGGATCCCGTCCCGCGCCGGACAGCCTCGGGCGTTCTCGTCATGCCTGGGCACGTCGGCACGATCTACGCAGCCACGAACGCGGTCTACGCCAGCCGGGCCACCGCCCGGACGGTGAAGCTCCTGCCGGACGGCACCGTCTTCCACGACCGCACGGCGCAGAAGATCCGCCGCCAGGAGCAGGGCCACCAGTACGCCGAAGCCCAGCTCATCGCGCTCGGAGCTCCGGTGCCGCGGGCCGGGTGCAACCGGGCCGTCTGGCTCCGGGAGGTCCTCATCGCGGTCGGCGCCCGCAACGTACGGCACCGCGGAGCGCACCGCTTCTGCGGACGGTTGCCGCTTGTTGCCGCTTGGCCGATGACGCTACCAGGGCGACGGGCCGACTGGCTGAAACTGAACGGGGGGGAGCTCGGTGCGTTTGATGCGTTCCTGATCTTGGTAAGGCCTCTGCGCTCCGGGGGGACGACGCAAGTGGGTGATGGAGCGGACGCTCTCGTCACCGTCCTGCTACCGCCGACTCAGCCCCCGCTACGAACACCACGCGCCCTTTATCAGGCTCGCCGCAGCCCTGGCACCGTGCCCCGTCAGCTCGACGCCTAGCTTAGCTAATGCGAAGCCTTATAGGCCCCGTACCGGAAACCCTCCCGACTGAGCTGGTAGCGGCGGCGCGGTCTCGCCATCCTCAGCAGGACAACGGGGATGCCTGCGTACCCGACGAGGTAGTCGGGGGTTATTTGGCGAGGGGCGTCGGAGATCCACGCCCGCCCGTAGGGGGAATCGACCGCGAACGCTGGAAGGATGTTGATGAGCCCACGGGCCTGTGCCAGCAGCTCTCCGTCGTCCATGGCCAGGCCAGCGTCCCACAGGAACTCGGCGTTACCCGCCAGTCCGTGGCACAGGGTCGGTCCGCTCCAGCGGGCCGCAAGGGCCACCGAGCGACAGACACGCTGGAGTGTCTCTGTCGGGTCTGGTTCGAGGCCGAGGCGCCGGGCGTGCAGGAGCATCCGGCCGATGCCCGTCGCTCCATGGCACCAGAACGGCGGGTGTGCCCGGCCTCCTTCCGCCATGGGCCAGGCGACCCCAGTGAGGTCCTCCAGGCAACGGATCGCCTGGTCCGCGATCCATCCGGCGGCCTCGCGCGCGGCCTCCTCGTACCCGGACGCGCCGGTGGCTTCGTATAGGTCGAGCAGGGCGTCGGCTATGCCGGCTGCACCGTGAGCATAGCCAAGGAGGCTCTTGCCGCTGAGATCTCCGTAACCCGGCGGAATGCGCCAGTGTGCGGTGCCGTGCCCGCCCTCGCGCTGCCGCAGAAGGGTGTCGCCGCAGTGCACCGCCCGGTCGAGACTTCGTCCGTCGCCAGTCTCGTCCCAGAGCATCAAGTGCACTCGGAGTCGGCCAGCGAGACCGTGGAAGAGGTCGGGGGAGTCGTCGAGATCTGCCGCGGGTTGCGCCGCCGCCCGGTCGACGGCGAGCCCGACAAGGTCCTCGTCGGACAGCACTTGGCCAGCCCGCAGCAGGGCGGCGACGACGCCCATCTCGCCCACATAAAGCCCGCGCGGCCGGTCCCCCGGGACGGCTGGCATGGCGTCGAGTGTCCGTGCTGCAGCGCGCAGGACGCCCATGTGCCTGGGGACACGCAGTTCCTGTGCCAGCTCAGCCAGCCCGAGGACCGTGCCGGCCATCCCGGTGTTGATGTCGCGACCCACGAGGCCCTTGCCGACGTAGTATTCGCTGCGCCATGTCACCCCCTGCTCGGAATACTCCGCATGGGCGCAGATGAAGTCGCCTGAACGGCGAGCCAGTTCGAGCAGGTCCGACGCCCGCGTCAGGTCGAGCTCGGCCGCGTCTGGTGGTGCGGGTGGCTGTGGTGACAGGTTCTCCCCGACCGTCAGCAGTGCCCGTCGCACCTCGCGCGCCGAGCTAAACCGTCGCTCGGGATCCGGGTCTAGGCACCGCGACACAATTTTCGACAGAGAACCGTCGACGGCCGGCCGAAGCTGTCCGAGTTGTCTGGCCAGCAGGTCGTGCGGGTCGGGGGCCCGTGAGGGCTCGGCGCCGGTGGCCAACAGGTAGAGCACAGCTCCCAGGGCGTAGATGTCGTCGGCCGGTGACACCGCCTCTCCCGCCCTGCATGCGGGCGAAAGGTAACCGCGGGTCCCGGCCTCGGCGGGCCGGTCCCTGGCGCCGACGGGATGAGCCAACTCGAGGTCGATGAGCCGTACTGGGCCGTCCGCCGGGAGCATGATGTTGGCCGACTTGAGGTCGCCGTGCACGTGGCCGGCTTCGTGGAGCACAGACAGTGCATCCGCGATGGCGGCTCCGAGGTCGACCACGCGAGCGGTGGAGCAGCTACGACCCGATCCGGCGAGTCCTCGCACGTGCCGGTCGAGCGTCTCCCCGCCCAGGTCCTCCAAGACAAGGATCAGTTCGTCATCGTCCTCGACGACGTCGAGGACCTCCGGGGTCACCCGCCGTCCGGAGAGCCTGAGGAGCACGGCCGTTTCGCGCCGCAGCGCTGCGGCGCCGTCGCCAGCCTCGCTGCCCTGGTTCACAGGCCGCTTCGCGGCGCGCTTCAAAATGCACGCGCACGGCGTGGCCAGGTCGAGGGCCAGTTGGACGACGGCCCCAGGTGAGTGTGCCAAGGTCATGACGGGCCGGTACCGGCCTGCCACCGTTCTCGCTAAAGCGGGCGAGGCGCCCATGCCGTTCCTGCGGAACGGGTCGTCGGCCCACTCTGGCACCGAAGGGGTCGCTTCCCGAAGATCCGGGACCAGACGGCCATCGGGATCCAGCACGGCGAGGACGATGTCGCCAAGCAAGGTCTGCATCCGCGTGCCGTCGAACCCGCCATAGCGGTAGAAGACGACGCTCCCATCCGCGTAGGAGCGGTCCGACGGGATGTGGGGACCGCGCATCCCCCGTGTAGCGGCTGCCAGCGCGGCCGCGATCTCAAGGGCCGAATCCTCGTCTTGCGGATAGACGGTGATGAACTTTCCGACCTGCGAGATTCCCGCCCCTCCGCAGTTGAGCCGTTCGAGCCAGGAGAGGGATCCCAACACCTTGAAGGCGACTCCCAGCGTGACCAGGGGAGGCAGGGCCCGTCGAAGGGTCTCGGCGGCCGTCGAGACATAGCTGGAAACGTGAAGCTTCCAGCCCTGCCGAGGGAGGTCAGGCCCCGGTGGGAAGGCGGCTATCCACGGCTGCAGCGAGTCGTGGGACGGCACGATCCGCCAGCCGGACAGCCCGCCGCCGACCGCTTCCACGACGGTGTCAAGGAGCCACGGCTCGGGCCGATCAGCCGTCATCGGGGCGGCTTCCCGTGCCATCGTCAGAGGGTAAAGACCGTGACATAGCAGGTAGGTCCGCATTCTGAGGAGAAGCAGGTGAAATCGCTACACTCGCCGTCCGCTCGCGCTTGGGTGATTGCCCGAGAGTAATCCTCGACCGCGTTCTCGGGAATCTGATACTCGGCAAATACGGACCCGGGGTCCTCTGCCAAGCGCCTTCGGAACGCATCATCGGCTTCGGCCTTCGCAACCATCTGTACCAGGCGAAGCCTGACAGCAGCGACGTCCTCGGTCATGGCTGCCTCCGACAGGGAGTAAGAGTACTATCGCGCGACAGCGCCACCACCGATATCTTCCCCCGCAGCGATCCTCACCGCGCTTATACCTTCCGGTCTCCCCTATCTCCAGTCTGCGCCGGGTCCCGCCTCACCGCTACTTGGGTGATGCGGCTACGGATCCGGTTCGCGGGCCGTGGCCAAGCACGAGAACGGCAGCGGCGCGCACGCCGCTCGGCTGCCCGTCGGCATCGCCGCCCTCGGGCTGTCGGTGGAAGGTGTCCATCATCGCGGCGTGCGCCAAGAGCCTCGGCAGACCGGGTCCCAGCTACCACCGGCGGGGGATGCGTAGCGCGGCGACGGCAGCGGCAAGAAGGGTCGAGAGTGGTCCTGGTGTGGTGGTCGAGGCGACCCAGCTGGCGCAGGTCGGTCTTCTGCTGGAGTTCCGGCCAGGTGGTGGTGCGTTGCTTGCGGGCCGCTGCTGTGAGTGGGGCCGTCCTGCGTCCGCATCCGTTCGGGCGAATGCGGCCCCTTGCGGGAACGGCGCGTCCGGTGTCACTGCGGACGTCGTACGCGCCCGACCGTCTGAACGATCGTCTCGTCCCCGGCTCCTACACCGTCGAGTTGCCGCAACGACATATCGTACATAGCATGAAAATCCCCTGAAAATAAGGCACCTGCAAGGAGTGTGCTATGCCAACGCCTTCTTCAGCCTTCGATCTCTCGCAGATCGTGCAGATAACGGGGGACGCCTCCAGTCAGGTCGAGTCCCTCACCAGGCAGCTAAGGGAGCAGGGCGTCGACCCGGCTCCGGCCGTCGCAGGCACCACCAATGGGTCTAGAGACGACGCAGAGAAGGTGGCGCGTCTCATTGCCCTGGCTCGGGGACACGGGCTCTGCGTCGAGCTGAGGGATGGTCAGTCAGTGGACGAGCGCTTCCGGGTGGTACAGCCCGCAACCATCGGGCTACTGCAGTCGGGCCATCACGCCGAGATCAAGGACCAGTGAGTGAGGGAAACCAGTGAGCGCTGAAGCAGCACGGGATATGACCGATACGGTGCGATACAGGCTCGCCGGCGATCTCGTGCTGCGACCAGCGGCGGGACACGTTCAAGTTTATATGGCTGACGGTACCTACGCGGAAGCAGGTCAATGGCTGCTCGCATTAGCGGGAGAGTTGACGGATCCCGAGGGGTTCACTCAACAGGACTTCCTCAGCGTCGCCCGCGAGTTGAGGCACGTCCCAACAAACGCGTGGGATATCCTCTGCGCCTGCGGCATCATTCGTCCGTCTCTCTTGGACGGAACTCCTGATTCACAGCCCCCAAAGTTTCCCTGGACATCCATGGGTTGGGGCATGGCTCAACTCCTGCACGAGGCCACCGTGAACACGGAGTTTGTACAGGATGATGTTGACGGCTGGAAACAGACTGCCCAGGTGGGGAGTTCACTTGCCGCAGTTGGAAGCGGCCCTCCGGTAACACGCGATGTAGATGCATTTGCACAAGATGTGATCGACTTGAAAGATCCACCCACTGACCGCCCGAATACGGATTTCTTCGATGTCCTCATCAACCGACGCACACGTCGAACGTTCAATCCATCGACTCGCTTGACAGAACAAAACCTGTTGACGCTACTGCACTTCTCGGCCCGCGCGCATGGCTCGCTCCGTAACCCGTTCTTCGGTGATCATATCTTGCGCACCAGCCCCTCGGGGGGCGCCCGTCACCCAGTCGAGATCTATCCTCAGATTCTACGTGTGGACGGCTTTCCGCAAGGAAATTACCACTACGATCCGGTGGAGCACCGCCTGCGGCGTTTGGGACACACGTCGAATGCACTTCTCCGCCAGCTCGGTCAAAACCAGTCCGGCTGCCGTAACGTGCCGCTCGCGTTCATCATCACTGCTCGCTTCTCCCGCAACCTTTGGAAATATAGGTACGCCAAGAGTTTCCTTTTCACGTACCTTGATGTCGGCCACTTCGTTCAGACACTTATCCTCTGCTGTCAAGCTGTGGGACTGAAGACTTTCCTTACCCCCGCGCTCAATGTGAAGGTAGCTCAGCAGCATCTGCACCTGGAGGATATTTACGATGAGTGTGCAACCTACCTGGTCTGCGCCGGTTAACGAATCAACCGTAGCAATCGAGCCCCTAGGCCATGCCACCGTTCTGATGCGCTTTGGCAACGTCAACGTACTCACCGATCCACATTTCTATGAGGACTTTGGGTCCGGGCATTTTGGCTACTTTCCTTCCCGTCGAGTGCACATTGAAGAGATACCGAGACTCGACGCCGTCTTCATTTCACACTCGCACCGAGATCATTTTGATGTTCCAAGCCTAGCGAAAATCGATAAAAGTGTGCCTGTCTTCTGCCCCGTCGATGCGCGCATACACCTCGTTCTCCGTGAGCTGGGCTTCAAGCAAGTAGTTTCGGTACAGGATTGGTCGACTATTCAGCCCTTGCCTGACCTAAGTGTGATCTGGACGCCGTCAACCTACCGAGTGCCTGAACATGGATTCGCTATACGCTACAAAGATTTCTTCCTCTGGGACATGGTTGACACTGTCGTAGAAATTCCAGATACGGCAGAGAAGGTGCTGAGTAAACTTGGATCCGATCGTCTCGACCTTCTAATGCTCCCCTGCTTCCCATTGCTGGAAACAGCTATCACCGACGGACTCGATCCCGCTCTCGAAGGCGATCCGTTCGACGACACGCAGAGGCTCTTGAGAGTTACCAGCCCTAGTCACATTTTACCTTTCGCCGATGGGCACTTCTGCACGGGTCGGGCAGAATGGCTAAACCACTTCAAGTTTCCAGTCTCCGGGGAACGCGTCGAAAAGGTCCTACAGGAAAGCGCGCCAGATTCGACCATCCTCCGGTGCGTCCCAGGAGGAGTAATCACGATTGATGTGTCGTCAAGCAAGCCGACCGTTCGAAAGGCCGCGCAAGCGAGCCGTATCGTGCAGCCGCTTGAGACCGTGCAGGACAGAAGGTTTTTGCCGGCCGGCCGCATAGAACCCCTTTCTTCGATCACGTCCTGTGCGAAGTACGGCAAACTCGATTTCGTCGATAAGGGTCTTGAGCACGACGCGAGACTCGACCCGCGAGTACGTGGAGAACATTCATTCAGCCGATGCCTGTACCGATTCATCGTTCTTGACGAAAGCGCCGCTGTGACCGAAGAGCGCTATATTTCTGTAGATGAATCCGGTTACATGTCGGTCAATGTTGACCAAGGGCCAGCGGATATCGAGGTCGCGATCACTTGCGAAGATCTAAACGCTCTGAGGTCCGGCATGCTCGGATATTCTACTGCATTTCTTGGTGGTCGACTGAGAGAATGGCGACCAGGGATCTGCAACCTTGATTCGGCCAAAATTCTCATTCGACCGGGTTCCACTGCGCCGAAGAGCGGGAAAGTGGCATATAGTGGGGTATTCCTCCTTAATTCATTGCTCCGCAGGGAGGATGACTCTGTATTTCGTAGGCTCCGGATAGAGGCGGCGTGCGCAAAAGAAGAACTCGATCTCCCGAAGTTTGTTACTCACCCGCCACCAAGTCGCACGCAGAAACTCGTCACACTGCCAGCCGCCGGCCCCTACCCCGCCACACGGCGAGTTGGCCCTCGACAAGTTGTCGACGGAGGAATCTTGAGGGGAGCGCTAGGGTTCGAAGCCTGGCCTTCTTCTGTACCCCCGGACATCTCTGACGGTGTACTTTCTCTCGCTAACCTGGTTGAGGCGCAGCCGCACATGGGGGCGGGGGTTCGCTTCCCATGTGACGCCTATCAGCTCTTGCTGCGGAACTTGCTGTCCTCGCCGGTAAGAAAATGGAGTTTGCATTGGGGGTGTTTGGAGAAAGAGTACGCCGTGCCGCTTTGGCGGCTGGCCAGCTTGTTCCCCATCACGCGAGAGCGCTTGCTGGCAGATCTATTGAAGCGAGGATGGGTCGGAGAAATATACGGGGATGAACGACCGGGTGGGCGCACCGTTGAATGGTGGCATGGCATGCCTGAGATGGGTCTGGACTATATTACAGTCAGATTCGTCAAGGGTCACCCACTGGCGGGAGAGCGGGTATGTGCACTCCAATATGAAGGTGATCCGCCGAAAACCGCCGCACAGCGGGAGGAACGGCTGGTGTCAGGTAACTTTCGATTCTCGTGGATCCTCCCGCTCACAGATACCAGAAACTATGTTCCCTCTTCCCGGAATGTGCCCTTCAATCGCTGGGTCGAAAGTCGCGCCATGCTGGCGCTCCAGGGGCGGATGACTGACGAGTTGGTTGATGTACGGACATCATGGGAGCGGATGCTGTGATCACCCAAACGGGTTCTTGACCGTGACCTGAGGTCGTTCAGCGTCGCGGCCAGCTCCGGTCTCAACACCGATAATCGATTCGCACCCGTGATCCGTGATATCCCACCCCCTCTGCCCCTTCCGCCCCAGAGTTGTCGAGGCCCCCGTCAAGCGCCGCCCCAGCACTTGAAACCGGCCGTCTCGACGCTGAGCCCCCATCACGGTCGAGGATCGTGACCTGCTCGATTTGCCTGCGGAAGCGCGGGAAGCGGCGTTGAGTGATGGATGTCGTTGTTCAGGCCGCAGAAGCCGAGGTCCGTCAGTGCCCCGAGGCCGGCGGCGCGCAGGTGGGTCAGGATGCGGTCGTGGCGGGCGGCGAGTTTGTCGTGGGTGCGGCCGGGCCGGGCGGCGGATATCCAGATCACCGGGAAAGATCACGGTGATCGTCCTGGCCGTACTGCGGCACGGCCAGCGCCTCGCCGACATGGCCGGCGGCAACAACATGTCCGAAACCACCGTCCGTCACTGGCACGACGAGCTGATGGGGCTGCTCGCCGCCCGGGCTCCACGCCTGGACCGCGCCCTGAAGCAGATCGCCAGGGGGCGGAGAGGTGGTCCTGATCGACGGCGCCCTCATCCGCACCCAGCGCCGCGCCGGCAAGGCCGACCGGCGGAACTACTCCGGCAAGCACCGCAACCACGGGCCTACACTTCCTCGCCCTGACCGACGAGAAGGGCCGCCGGGACCGGATCGCCTTCAGATGACGCCTGAGCAGGTCGGCGAGGTGGTTGACGGTGCGCGTGGACAGCGGCAGGTGGCGCTGGTAGGCAAGCGGGCAGGTGTCCTCGGCGCGATTTTCGGGACGAAATCGTCGTCGCCGAACGTGTCCTCGAACGGATGCCGGGTAGCGCCGAGGAACGCACCTCGGCCACCCCCTGTGCCTGGGCAGGTGGCCGGACGGGCAGTGATGCTGATACCGGGGTGTCCTCGGCGGCCGTTGTAATTGTGTGAGGAATACCGCGCTCGGCCAGCACTTCCGCCAGCTGTTTGGCCAGCCGTTCTTCGAGTTCGTCCAGTTCCCCGCGACGCGCGGTGATCCGTTCCAGCAGCTCGGGATCCAGCATGGACCGGATCGTACAAGGCGGCCCGGTCGCGGTGAGCGTGAACCGACAAGCCGGCCCATGTCAAAGCACACGCTGGTAGCGGAGCTCCCTGAGCGTGATCCCGTCGTAGACCTCGTCCTGAGCCCCTTCGCCAGCCTGGTAGCCGGCCCGCTCGTAGAAGCGCCGGGCTCGTTGGTTGTCACACAACACCCACAAAGCTGATGTCTCGAAGCCCTGGCCCTTCATCTGAGCATGAGCCTCGCCCAGGAGAGTCCGGCCGATGCCCTGGCCGATCAGATCCGGCGAGATGTACAGGGCGTAGACCTCACCGACCCGTTCCAGACCGGGCATCTCACCTCGATACGGCCCGAAGGAGATCCACCCCACCGGGCCACGGTCGCCGAGCTCCACAAGGTCTCGTGACTTTCGTCCGGGTTGAGAAAACCACTGCCGCCGTTGCCCTGCATCGCCTTCCACCGTCATTGCGTCCAGATACGTCTGGGGAACAATGCCGGCGTACGCCGCCTGCCATCCTCGGACTCGGATCGTCGAAACGGCCTCGATGTCGGCCTCATCCATCTCCCGCACATGCACCATCGCGCCACCGTAGTAGCCCAAGCACCGGAGAACGAACTGCTCTACCCCGCTGCTGGCGCCTCCTCTCACGAAAGCGGCTCCTGACGAGCGAAGTCCTCCGCGGACACCTGCCTACGACCAGCGTGTGTCGTGTAGGCGTGGGCGGGAGTGGGTAACCATGCTCATGGTCACCCGCGTGGGTGACCGCCGCTGCAAGCTCCCACCGCACCAGCGTGCCCTGGTGTACCTGCGCCGGCACGACACTGAGACTTTGAACACCTCCCCCAACGGCACGGGAGCAGTGGCCACGCTGAAAGGCCTCCCTGGAAGGAAACGACCTCTCAGGTTCCGGTTGACCCGGTTCGCGATCACATCGCGGATCCATCGCCGGCGAGCTCCAAGCCGACCAGGTAGTTCACCGTCGCGGACTGATGGACCGCTACGTCAGCCAGGATCTGATCGGCACGGTCGGCGTCGATGTGGATCTGAGCGGTCAGGGCCAGCGCTCGTACCCGTGCGCTGGGATGACCGTTTCCGATGCGTACGAGCGCATCGGCGCATTCACGCGATCGCATGACGTCGGCCACACGGATAGCCGCTTCCAGGCCGCTGAAATTGAGGTATCGACAGATCTCCCCCGAGTCCTCGTCGAACTGGAATTGCATCTCGTTTTGCACAGGCGCGCGTGGAACCAGATTGAGGGAGACGGAGATCTGGTCCGGCGGCAGCTGCATGTGCACGTCCTCCTTGGCCCGGTAAAGCGCAACCTGACCGTTTGCCAGAGAGAACAGGCCCTCGTCGGCCAGCTCGACCACTTCCCCAAGGCGGCCCGCGTATGCCGTCCTGTCGTACGTATACGAGCGGCAGCTGTATCCAAGGCCGAGGTAGCCGACAGTCAGGATGTCGAAATTGTGGTCGTGACAGACGTCGTACTGGTATCCAGGGATCGCCTCCTCTGCAGCGGAGATAGGCTTCCAGATGTTTGCCCGGATGAAGTAGTCCTTTGTGGAGTGCAGCAGCAGAACTTCAGGCGCGTACATATTGTTGGCCTGGAATCGGAGTTGGTTCCGCAGCTCATCAAACATGCGCTCAATGACGAAAGATTTGTTGTTTGCCAGTTTTCCAAGCAAGGGAGCGGAGGCAATCAGGTCCTCATGT
Organism: Streptomyces paradoxus; assembly: GCF_014202475.1. Classification (GTDB taxonomy): domain Bacteria; phylum Actinomycetota; class Actinomycetes; order Streptomycetales; family Streptomycetaceae; genus Streptomyces; species Streptomyces paradoxus. The sequence continues at coordinate 144,424 of NZ_JACHGV010000015.1, read as the reverse complement.
CGAGTCAAGTCGTAACCGCTGCAGTCGATGGCTCGCACGTACTCCTCGAGCGTTATCGAATCTTCGCCAACGAAATCTCCAAGGTCGATCGGCAACGTAGCTCACCTGCCTCCAGAGAAAAGAGCATCAAGAACTGCATTGGCGCCCTCCCGCAGCCCGGGCTGATCTGATGCGGCAGCACTGTGGAGCGCCGTGAAGCTGTCCGGGTGCCCTGATGCAAGCATGGATTGAATCGCTGTCAGTACTACCTGGGGCGAATGGGAAGTAAGCGCCATTTCGTAGATGTCGTTGGGCACCACAACCCCAGCTGCATGGGCGATTCGCATGACGTTCCGGAAACGTGATGCCGTGATTGATGACTGCTCGCAGTAGAGCGAGGTAAGTTCGGGAGAAAATGTCCAGACTAGGTTTGGGGCGGCTCGGCGGTACGTCAGAATCTGAGCAATCATCGGGCCGGTCGCTGCACAAATGTCCGTAATTCTGTGTCGGTTCTCAGTGACGAGAATGTCACCCTGCTGAACGTCCCTCAACGAGCATTCGCTGATTTGGACGCCCGCGACGAACTGCTCGATGTCGCAGAGGGATGGCACTTCCAGATTCCGCACTGTGAGTGTGTACGGACCCTTCACCGCGATGATCTGGGGCATGCCGAGCCACTTGACCATGCGTGGCTTACGGCTGAATGTCCCCAAGATGCGGATCGAGTACTCGAAGTCGGGTGTGTTGACTAGAGTGAAGCTGGCCTGCCCGACGCCTCGCCGCACGACGTGATCGCTGTCCTTAGCGGCGGCATCGAGCTCACGGTGGATGAATTCTGCGAGAAAATCACTCTTGGCGTGTTCGAGGAATATAGCTCCGAGAGACGCCCAGTCCTCTGCATTCCGCTCGAGGGATTCGATGAGGGTTTCCAGCGGATTGCGACTCACGGCGTCTCCCGGCAGCCAGATCACAGGCAGATGAAGGCTTCGGCGAGGACAAAGATCACTGCTCCACTGCAGTCCGCGTCTGCGCTAGCGAGTCGGTCGGCGCCATACGTGGCGACCGCGTCGGAGAACTTAATGCCCTTGAAGTCGCCGATCAGAAGCTGCCGTTTCTCCGCCAGGTAGTCTTGGAGCCTGTCGAATTCTTGGCCGGCTTCTGCCGAGTACCCGCCTTCGCGGAGAACTTGAATTAGATCCAGCTTCGACGCCACTTCTTGTGCGACCTCGAACTGCGTCTGCGATATACGAACAAGTCGGTACTCCATCCCAGGCTTGAAGCTCGTAATCGGCGTGCAGGTTGTGATCGACTCCTTGGAGTCGATCACTGACTGAAGGATTGGACGCAGCGGCTGGTATTTCTCCATGAGGGGCTCGAGGCTGGCGTACCATGCCTCGTTCTCTGCCTCTCCTGCGGATTCGCTCTCTTCGGCCGAGATAGTCATTGTCAGCGCCGGTCCGACGTCATCCTGCTGGCGCTGGAACCGGATTTCCGGTTTCATGGCGAGAGCGAAGCTAACGAACGAGCGCAGGTCTTCGGTGATTGTCTCACTCATGGCGATTCCCTGATGCTTTCGCGATGTGTGCGCACGCCGTAGGCATTGAGTACCTGAGATGCGATTTTTCGGCGGTGCGGCCGGGATTGCCTGCAGATGGTTCTCATATCGACGTTGCGACTCGTCATCCATGATGCACTGTGACCACTATGCCTGCCACTCCACGCGTGATTGTCGATGCAACCTGCGCTGGGGCTACACCTGGTACGAACCCTGGGCAAGCCCTCAGGCGGAGACTGCGCCAGCGGCATCTCCGTCAGACCAGACCTGAAGCGTGTTGCAGCAGGCTTCAGGGCGGTCATGGCGTCAACGATGACCTGCGCGTTCGCGGAGAATCGGTAGTTACGTGAGGAGGAGCCGAGGGTCCGGTCGCGGCCCGGCACCAGGGTGCCGTCCACGATCCACAACCGGTCCGTCGCATCGGCGGTGCGGGTGTTGGGTGACCCGGCACACGGTGGACGAGGAGACGCCGAACAGCGGGCCCAGCTGCCGCATCGTCAGGTTCGTCCGGTAGTACATCTTCGACCATGAGTACCCGTTCGGCCAACGGCAGCGACCACGGTCGGCCCGCAAGTGCCGTTACGCGCCCCAGACCCCACGATGCCCCGTTCAACGAGCTGCCAGAACGCTGAGCCATGGCCTACCGTGCACGAGGTCGTAAAGGGTGTCGCACATGTACCCCAGCGACGAGTTCAGCGATTTCCGCCGGCGACACCCCGTGACCCGGTAGCGCCAGGTCGTCAGGCAGGCGCTGACGCCTTCGTGGTGTGCACGATACGCGGGCAAATCCGGCAGGCGTCGGCGCCGCCCTGGGCCCACCAGCGGCAGGTCGGACGGACGGCGCATGGCGGCGGCGGAAGCGCATCGTCCACGGCGCGCTCAGCGCGGCCGAGGCCCGCCACCGCGTCGCCCACGGAGCACCGGCCCTCCACCCACTGACTGCACGCCGACTCGATACACGGACCAGCGAAGCGGAACCGGGCCTCGGGCGGGCGCAGCCCGGGGGCCGCGGCGCGCTCGACGAACTCAGTACTCACCGGCAGCGGCGGGTGCAGCGCGGCGACGGTCCCGTCCGGCAGGACGATGCCGAGCAGCAGATGGCCAGCGGCACAGGAACTACTGGGGCAGGTCGCCCCACCCTCGGCGTCCACCCGGGGACCTTCCCCGACCACTACTCTTCCCGCTCGAAGATGATCCCCAGGAACGGAAAGAGGCTCAGCGCATCGTCCGACGGCCCCGGCCTGGGGGCCCGTTGGGTGGGGGGCACCTCGCGCAGCGGGGGTGCCAGGTCGAGTTCGGCGACCTCGTTGAGTGCCGTCCGCCGCACGGCGTCCGCGATCCGCTTCAGCGTCTCCGGCGGCAGGTCGCCCTGGACGGTGACCCGCAGTCCTTCCTTGGTCATGCCCTACTTCCTCTCCCGGGTCCGTTCGTCAGTATCATCTCTTTCGGGCCTCACCGACGACGCTTCCACCGGGGCCGAAGGGCCCGCAAACGCGGTTGGCCCACTGGAGTTAGCGGGGCGGTCGAAACCCAGCAGGCAGCCGGCACGAGGGTGCCCAAACCCGTACCAGCCCCGTCCGCTCGATCGAGGTCTCGGTCGTCTACGTGCCCGTGCTCGCCACCGCCGGCGTCGGCGGCATCAGCGTGTACGCGGTCTTCTTCCTGATCCTGCTCGCGGTGTAGATCGCGGCTGGCCGGTACTTCGCCCCCTGGCCGGTGATCGCCAAGGCGCCGAGCCGATTGGACCACATCCTGCTGCCCGTCGTTCTGATCGGCATCGGCCTGCTCCTCCTTATCGAGGGCGGCGCCTTCGGTCCGTAGGACTTTGTACGGCCGAGCGGCGGCACCCGAGCGGTGCCGCCGCTCGGCGTTGACGCCAGGGTCAGGGCTGGCGCTTTCGACGGGTGAGGTCGGGGACCGAGGCATCGGCAGCCACCTGCTGCTCCAGGGCCGCGTTGGTCTCCTTGAGCTTGCCGTTCTCGATCTCCAGGACGTGGACGATCCGGGCCAGGAGCTGTGCCTGTCGGCGCAGATCGTCGCGTTCGGCCCGGATACGGGCCAGGTCCTGCTGCTGCTTGGCCGCGCGGACCCGCACCGAGTCGGGCAACGCTTCGGGTACGGGGGTGCGGGCCTTGACCAGGGCGTAGAACAGGTCCTTGAGGCCGGTGTGCTTGTGGGTGAGCTTGTTGCGGCGTAGGCCGGATTCGGTGGCCAGGGAGACGATGGTCAGCTTGCCGTCGGAGTGCAGCGGGGCGCCGATGAGCAGGCGCACCATGGCGTCGGTGATGGCTCTGATCTCCGCGGCGTCCTCGGTGTCGGCGTGGCCCTGGTCGTGGGTGAGGGCTTCACCGACGAGCTGGGCCAGCGCTGCGCCGTCGCGCGGGCCGGTGGCGTCTGCGGCGGGGGTGTTCATCGGCGCTCCTCGACTTCGGTGTCGGCCGGCTGCTGTGCGTCGTGGCGGCGGATGATGGCGGTGAGGTGGGCTTTGCGCTGCTGTTCGCGGGCGGCGATGGGATAGGGGTCGAGGCCGGCGTCGGCGTCCGCGTCGATGCGCTCGACCTCGGCCCGCAGGGCGGTGATCTGGCTGTCGGTGCGGCTGATGTTCGCGCACGCCGGGTGGCAGCGGGAGTGGTCGGGGGTGTGACGGGCGCCGTCGCCCGCCCGGTCGCGGTCGGGGTTGCACAGCGCGGTGAACGCGTCGTGGTTGCAGGTCAAAAATGCCTTCGGGTCCTCGTAGACCTGGAGGCGAGGGTTGGCGACCAGCGCGCGCAGTTCGCGTTTGCCGAGGTAGGTGCCGGCGTAGCGGTCGGAGAACTCGGCGGCTGCGGCGCGGTAGCGGTCGGCGGCCGGGCCGCTGACCTTCTCGCCGGCGGCGAGGCGTTCGCCGGCCTCGGTGAGGGTCTCGGCCAGGGCCAGGCCCTTCTCCTGGTCCAGGACTTCGAGTATGTCGGCCTTCGAGCGGCCGGCGTAGGACTCCGACATGGCGGTGGCCGCGTGGCCGTACTGCACCGCGAGTGCGATCCGGCCGCCGGGCTGGCGGTAGATGAACCAGGCGATGGTGCGGCGGAAGCGGCGCAGGGTGACGGCGCCGTCGGGATCGGGCGGGATCAGCTCGTGGGGCCGGTCGTGGGCGCTGGCGAGCTGGTTGGCCCAGGCGGTGAAGGTGCGGATCCGTTCCACTGCGGTGTCGGAGGACAGTCCGGTGCGGGGCATGCAGGTGCCCTTGGCGTACCGGTAGAGGGTGCGGGTGAACAGTTGCTCGCCGGCTTCGAGTTCTTCGGCGACGGCGATGGCGCGTGCGACGGGCTCCAGCACGATCCACGGATCCGCTCGTTCCTCTCCTTCGCCGATCGCGTTGCCGTCCTCGTCCAGCACTCCTTTGAAGTGCTGGCCGCGGACCTCGAACCGTACGGTGCCGTCGTCGCGCTCCACGCGGGTGCAGCAGCCGCGGCGCAGGGCCAGTACCTCCTCTGGGCGCATGCCGGAGAGGTAGGCGCAGCAGATCAGGGCGGCGGTGGACAGGTGCAGCACCAGAACGTCCACGTCGTCGAAGCCGATCTGCTCTCGCCACGGGGCGGCGCCGATCCGGGCGCCGAGCGCAAGGTCGAGGAGCGGGGCGGGGCCGAAGCTGGCCGGGGTGAGCTCGTCGGACAGGGTGCGGCGGGCGCGGGCGACCTGGGAGGTGGTGACGCCGAGGGTGCTGGCCAGGAAGGTGTTGGCCATCGGCGGCAGCACCCCGCCGAAGCGGGCGCGCACGGCGGTGGCGCCGGGCGCACCGCTGGAGGGCAGCTTCTCGCCGGCCGCGAGCAGGCCGCGCAGGTGGGCCACCGCGGCCTCGGCGCCGCCGAGCGGGGGGCGGTCGGGGATGGCGGCGAGCAGTCGGCGGTGCTCGCGGGCGGCGGCCAGGATGTCTGGGGACAGGTCCAGGACCGTGCGCAGCGCCCACACCAGCAGCGGGGCCATGACGGCCGGGTGCACGATCGCGACGCTGTTCTCGCCGTTGGGGGTGTCGTCGTTGGTGCCGAGGAAGTCGGACATGACCGCGGCTGGGTCCTCCCACGGCGGCATGACCAGCCGGTCGCGCTCGGGCAGGTAGGGGGCGTAGGCCCACAGCCGCGAGATCACCCACAGGGCCTTGGCGTCGGTGCGCCACCGGCGGCCGAGCGGGCGCAGGTGGTCGGCGTAGGCCTCCAGATCATTGGTAGTGACCTGGGAGAGTTCGGTGATGCCGCGTCCGTCGAGCCAGGAGGCGAAGCGGGTCCAGATCTGGAAGTTGTGGCGCAGCGTGGCCGGTTGGGTGGTGGAGCGTGCGGCTCGCTGCTGGAGCAGCACGGCCGGGGTGGGGATGTTCAGCTCGGCGAAGGCCGCGCGCATCAAGCCGGGCCGCAGCCCGGCGGGGCAGCGGCTCCAGTCGATGACCAGGGTGCGGTTCGACTCCTTGGGGCTGATCAGCGCCAGGCGCCAGGCCAGGTCACGGAAGCGCGGAAGCTGCTCGGGGTCGAAGCCGGGCCGTAGTCGGTTGAACGGGAGGACGAAGGTGTCCGGAGCCGGGTCGACAACGTTCGGGCCGACGGGGACGGGCGAGGACGCGTTCACGGGTCGAGCCTCCGTTCCAGCATCGCGTGGATCAGCTCCCGCTCGCTGTCGGCCACGGCGGCGACCAGCTGGGGCCGCGCGTCGGTGGTGGTGTAGGTGGTCAGGAAGTCGCCGATCCGCGCGTGGTGCGTCGCCCAGTCCGCCGCCCACACCGCTGGCGTCACGGCCGACCGCAGGGACTCCAGCGCCTGGTGCAGGTAGGCGATGCGGGGAAGGTCGCGGCCGGTGGCCACCGCGTTGCGGCAGGCGAAGCACAGCAGGAACGACACCGCGCACGGCACCCCGGCCGGGCTGTGGTCGGAGTTGAGGAAGTCCGCGCACGAGGCGACCGGGGTACGCAGCCGGCCGGCCACGATCCGGCGCGCCACCTCCACGTCAATCCCGGCGTCCTTGGCCACGAGCTCGGCACTCACCTCGCCATCGGCGTCGACCTCCTCGACCAGGCGCATGGCGACCGTCTGCCGGGCGGAGGTAAGAGCCTGGGCCAGACCGAGCTCCACCGCGCCGCGCGAGGCGGCGCGGACGTCTTCGTCCTGGAGCTGGTAGTCGCGCTCGTGGGTGGCCTGGGTGTTGTTGCGGGCCCGGCCGTGGTGCGACTGCGCGCTGTGGCGCAGCGCCTGGGAGTTCACCCGGGCGGGCAAGTCGACGCCGTTGGCGCGGACCTGCTGCTGCCAGCGCCGGATCGCCCCGTCCAGAGCGGCACCGAGCGCGTGGTCGCGCAGATTCTCGCCTCCGCCCAGGCCGCGGTGGCCAACCAGCAGCTTCGTCGTCGGGCGGCCCAGCGCCTCCAAAGTGGTCCTGGCCGGCGCGGTAAGCTCCAGCACGTGCCGCAGGGCCCGGCCGCTGGAGCCCTCCCCGACGTCGACGAGCGTATTGCTCGCGTGCCGGCGCCGGCCACGCCTCGCCTTGTCCGTGTCGACCTGGTGCACGGCAGGGTCCTCGCGGTCCGCGTTCGGCCACCAAGTGGGCACGTCCATCTTCTTGAGCACCGACAGGTTCCACGCCTCGTGCACGATCAGCAGCACGGCCGCCGCCCCGATCTCCGCCGGCGTCGCGAAGAGCCGGCTCAGTGAGGCGGCGTTGCCCTCGAAACCGCACGCGCGCTCCGCATACGCGGTCATCGCGTGGTCGGCGCTGTTGGGGTAGCGCGGAAGGTCTCCGGTGCGGGCGAGCACGTCCAGCACCTCACCGAGGGGCCAGTCGCCGTCCCCGCGCTCGATCGCTCCTGCCCGCCACCGCTGGAGGACCGCGGTGTTCGCCGCGATCCGCAGCCGCCCGGCGCGCACCGTCGCGGCGGCCGCGTCCCGGATCCGGCGCAGTTCCTCCCGGGTGTGGGCCTGCTTGCGCGGCCGTCCGCGCCGGGACGGCGGCCGGCGCCGCGGCGTTTGGAGGAACACCCGGGTCGCCTCCGGCAGCCCGGGCGCCCGCCGTACGACCGCGGCCAGGACCCGGCGGACGTGGATGTTGCCGGTCCACTGTTTCCACCACTCCACCGTGATCTGCTCGGTCGCGGCGACGGGCGGCTCGGCCGCCGCGGCGTCCCTGAACAGCAGCCGCAGCGTGCTGGCGTTCGTTTGGTAGGTGTCCGCGCTGCCCCAGCCCCGGCCCTGCGCGGCCAGCCCGGCCACCAGCTCCCGCCGGAAGTCGACGGGGCCGGGGCTGTCCCGGAAGTCGTACACGCCCAGCGGCTTTCCGGCGCCGCTGACCGGGCGGATGACCAGGCCGTCCTCGTCCAGCACCGGCGCCTTGCGGTAGTCCGTCGGCGGCAGCGCCGCCCGGCGCCCCCGCCCGCTCACGCCGCGTCCAGGATCAGACCCGTACGGGCCGCCAGCTCTGCGATCTTCTCCGCGTTCACGGGATTGTCGTCGTCGCCAAGCAGCGACTCCAGCTGCAGCCCGCGCACCGGCTCCAGATACACGTCCCGCGTCACCTGCTCGCTGCGGTGCCCGAGCATGTCCTTGACCATCAGCCAGACCTGCCCGTACACCTCCTCGTAGTGCAGGCGCTCGGCGGGCGTCAGCCCGAGCCGGCGGTCCAGCGCGTTGTGCAGCGCGATCAACGTCCGCAGGGCCATGGAGTGCCGCAGCATCTTCGGCGTCGCGAAGACGTCGAGCCCCGCGGCGGCGCACCGGTCGCTCGCCCGCTCGAAGACCTTCGTCCAGCTCGTGTACTGAAGCGGTAGCCCGCTCTCGGTCAGCCACAGCATCGCCGGCTCCAGGCCGTCTACGCCGTCGACGAACAGCCGCATCCGCTCGGCAGCCGTCAACCTCCCGAGCGCGCTCTCGCCCGTACGCCCGTCCCGGCTTCTCCACTGCACGCGGCCCGCCCGGCTGACCCTCTGGATGATGCGCAGGCCGGGCAGCCGGTCGTAGACGCCGCGCTGGCGCGCGCGAGCCACCGCCGAAGCGCGCGTGCTCATCCGGTAGCCCTCGACGCGCTGCAGCGCCGGATGGCCGACGTAGAAGGTGTAGCCGGCCCGCTTGGCCACGGCCTGGCCTACCCTGGCCGCGTAGTAGTTCCGTCGCCCGAGCGCCGGGAGTTCGCAGAGCAACAGAGTGCCGCCCTCGCGGCGCCGTAGGCCGCTGGAGTACATCAAGTCGGCGTTCGCCGTGTCCCGGCCGGCCGAACGGCCGCGCCACGCCTCGTCCTCCAGGCCGCCCGGCAGCATGCCGCCGAGCCCGACATTGCGCCACAGTTGAAAGGCCCGAGGCGACAGCCACTTCACGTCCGAGGTCTTCACGTCCGACGGCGAGACGAGCGTCACCGGGTTCGACGGTACGAGTCCGCGCTTGGCCGCGATGCCGTACAGCAGCTTCAACGCAGCCTGCTCCTTCGCCCACGTGCCGCCGTCGACCGGCGCCGGGTTCGTCGCCCCTCGTCGGCGCCAGTCTTCCCAGTCCTCGACGTCGTCCTCCGACGCCTCATCCCAATCCAGTCCGCGCTGCCACAGGAACGTAAAGAACAGCCGGTAGAGGGGGGCGTAGGTGACCTGCGTGCCCTTCGCTTTGGCTGAGAACGCCGAGCGTCGCAGGCACTCACTCAGCCGAGGATCGACCCGGCCATCCGGCGAGACGAGGATCGGCTGCCGCTCGCGCAGCCCAAGCGCTCGCTCGCGCTCCTCCAAGTCCTCCCAGCCGGGGACGGGTTGGCTTCCTGCGGGATTACCCCCGACACCAACCCAGAACAACCGCCATTCGTAAGCCACTTGACTCCCTCAGCCGCAACACGACATGAGGCAACACAGCGTATGTCCACAGAACACCGCTACGTATGGCGGCTGGGCCGAAGCCGGCGCGAGCGCGAGCAGATCAAGCTCGGCCTCCCCGCCCAACGGCCCTATCCCAAGCAGCCCGACCCCGAACCGATCGCGGCCTGAGGGCTGTCCAGCCGCGCAGTCCGTACCGCCCGCCGCAGTCGCCCGTCTCACCGCCCATTGCCCCGTGCTCCCTCAGGAGGAGACCCATGCCCGCCCTCTGGAATCCGCCGCCGACCCTCTCAGTGCACCAGCTCGAAGGCCTCCCCGTGATCGGCCACGCACACGGCCCCAAGGACACCGCCCCCTGGTCGACGCGGCCCGGTAACCGAACCCGATACAGCATCCACGCCGTCGACACCGCACAGAGCAAGTTGCTCGTGTCGATCAGCAGCGTCGTCATCGCCGGCGGAGACCTCGAGTACCCGCACCCCCAACGAGGCGTCACCGGCTGGGCTCCCCTCACGCGTTTCGACCTCATCCTCCTCACCCACCTGCGCACCAGCGGCTCGTACGCCGGACACCAGTGCCACCACCACATCCGTGCCTACCCCGAGGCACGGCCCTGCTGGCACTGCAAAGCCCGTCCGCCCGATGCCCAGTGCACGTACTTCACCGTTTCCCAGCCCCACCAGACCAGCCCCGTCGGGGACGCCCGCTAACCCGCCCATCAGGAAAGAAGGAACCATGTCGCACCCCACCCCCTTGTACGCCGACCCGGTCGAGTTCGCCGCGACCCGGCACCGCATGGTCATCAACCTGTCCGGCGGGAAGGACGGACTTGTGGCCGGCCTGATCGCGATGGACGCCGCTCGCCAGGCCGGTGTCGTCGACCGCGTCTGGACCGCCCACGCGAGTCTGGGCCCGATGGAGTGGCCCGCCGTCACCGTGGACGGAGTCCGCTGGCCGAGTGCCAGCGAACTCGCAGCACAGCACAGCCAGGCCCTCGGCGTGCCGCCCGAGCGGCACATCGAGGTCCGGCGCAGCCGTGAAGTCGACGGTGCACGGGTGCCATTCGACCTGCTGACCTTCATCGCGGAGCGAGGCGACTGGCCCTGGCTCGGTCGGGCCCGCACCTGCACCGGCCCGTGGAAGACGAAGATGGTGTACCAGGCGTTCACCCCGCAGGTCCGCGCGCTCAGGAAGGAGACGGACGGCCCGCTGATGTTCGCCAACGTGCTCGGGATGCGGGCTGAGGAAAGCACGGAACGCCGCAACCGGGAGATGTGGCGCCGTACGACCGACAACTCGGCCCGGGTCGTCGACGAGTGGCTACCCGCCCACCAGGTCACCACCGAGGAGGTCTGGGAGCGCACGATCAGTGCCGGGCTTCCCTACCACTGGTGCTACGACTCGTACCCCGGCGCCAAGGACCGGCGTGGTTCCAGTCGCTGTTCGTGCTCGGCCTGCACCCTGGCCAACCACCGTGATCTACTGCTGACCGCCGGGCGCCGCCCGCGGCTCGCCGAGCTGTGCGCGCTGGTCGAACGCGTCCGCCAGGTGCCGTTCAACCCGAACATCACCATGGCCGAGGTCATCGCGCTGTCCCGTCGGCGCGACGCCCCGGACCCTGGCGTCGAGGTTGAGGAGACCGAGGACTTCGAGCGGATGGAGCGCGACGTCCACGCCGCCTTGCGTAAGCCGCCCACATGGGACTCCAAGGCCCGGACCGGGCCGGGCGAGCTCCTGCACAGCGCCGCCGGGTGCGATGGCTGCAGCTGACCACCACACCGGCGCTCACCCCCATCCGGGAGGGATACTCAATGACGATGACTACGACCCAGCGCATCCTCGACCTCGCTGCGGCGGCACCGGCCAGCCACGGCGAGGACCTGGTGCTGCTCCTGAGCGAGGCGAACGAGCTGTACCAGCAGGGTCTTCAGGACCTGCACCTGGATGTGGCAGCACGTCTCGGCGGGCTGGCCACCGCGGATCTGATGCTCGCCGCGGACACCGCCGGCATGCCCTGTGATCCCTCGCAGGACCGCGACGAGGTGATCCTGCTGCTGGCCCTGGTCGAGTGGGAGATGACACCGGCCGCTATGGCGTATGCGGAGATGGCCGAGGCCGCCGCGCGTCGCGGTATCTGCTTGGTCCCCGAGGAGTAGGCCGTGAGCCGTAAGGGCGTCGTCGGGGAAAAACCTTGAGCCGCGGGCTGGACCTCCAACCGAAACTCCTGCCATTATTTGCTTTGTGAGTCGGGCTGGCCGGCTCACTGCTGACAGGACGGACGGTTCTGCCATGACCTCGCGCCGTGAGCCTCGCCTGGCCGACGCTGCCGAGATCGCGGCTGAACAGGGCCTGACACCCGCACGGATCACCGGCCTCTATACCGAGCGTGCTGAGAACGCGGCCGGCGAGACATTCCCCGAGCCTGTCGACAAGCGCGGCCGCGCCCGCCTGTGGGACCACGCGGAGGTCACCAAGTGGTTCGCCCACCGGGCGCCGGCACGGCTCGCTGGACACGCACCGCCCTCCCTCGCCCCGGACACGTTGCTGAACGCGGCGGAGGCCTCGAGGTACCTCGGCTACAAGAACTCCAACCAGGTCACCACCTACATGCGCGACCACCCCGGTTACTTCCCCAAACCGGACGTCGTCGAAGAGAAGGGCACGGCGGAGAACCCTTACCGCCGCCAGCTCTGGAAGGTGCAGACCCTGCAGGAATGGATGGCCAGCCGGCCCGGCCGCGGAAGACGAGCCGGAGCCAAGGAGGCACCGCCTCTGCCCGACGTTCCCGTCGACGGCGATCCCGACGAACTCCTGGGGGCGAGCCAGGCAGCCGCCTTGCTGGGGTACAAGAGCGTTGGCTCCTTCTCCAGCAGCCTGTCCCAGGGCAACCTTCCGCTGCTGAAGACCACCGACGGCGTCGCCGAGAATGCCGGGCGCCAGAACGGCCGTCGGCGGTGGACGCGCCGGCGCATCCTCCAGCAGGCCGCCCAGCGGTCGAGGCAGTAGTACCCGGCGGTGAGCGGACCTCCGCGCACCGCCCCATGAACGCGACATCCGGCTTTGGATGTTGGTCCCTTGCGGGCCGGGTGTCGCACGATGGCCGGCATGGCGTGGCTCGCCACCACGTCCCGCAGCAGCATCCGCTGCTGCGGACCGGCCATCGCCGATCTTCCAAGGGCCGCTTCCGTGTCATCCGTCATGGTCGCCGATGTCCCTGAGCTCGCGCAGTCTCGTGGTCGGGGCCGTGGGCCCCGACCACGAGAGTGTTCTTGGGTCGTGACCTTGGTCGGGGCCCCGTGGTCGGGGTTTGGGTCGGGGGCTGAGGGTTGTCTCCCCTCCATGACTCGTTCCACATCAGGTGTTCCGGCCGCCGAGGTGGCCCCGAGCCCCGCTGAACCGCTGCGTCTGCAGGTCCTGACCGCGCTCGCCCTGCACCGCATGGCCACGACCGGCCAGTTGCGGCTCATGCTGCGGCCAGACAGCTCCCGTCAGCTGCTCTCCCGCGTGCTGAACAAGCTGCGTTCGACCGGCTTCGTCGACCTCACCCCACTGCAGGACTCGGACCGGTCGCGTACGCACGCCTGGTACCTCACCCCAGAAGGGTCGCGTCTGACTCGGGATCTCCCTGTCCTTCGGGGGCGTCCGCCGTACCCCATCACCTCGACAACCGCAGCGTCGCTGAAGACGCCGCACACACTGACCGTCGTACGGTCCCACCTTCCGTTCGCCTCAGACGCCCGCCGGCTCGGGCACGAGCACGGCCCGTGGGACTGGACCCCTGAGGTGGCTCACCCCATCGGTGAGGGCGAGCGGCTCGTTGCCGATGCCGTCATGCACTACACCGTCGTCGACGGCGAGCACCGGCGGAAGTTGCGCGCGTTCGTGGAAGTCGATCGCAGCACCATGAGCAGCGAGCGCCTGGCCGTGAAACTGATCGAGTACGCGCGGCTCTTCCAGTACGAAGCCCAGCCCGTCGGCCGACGCAGGTCCGCCTCCACCGGCCCGGCGTGGCTGCGCTGGTATCCGGTCTTCCCTCGCATCCTCTTCGTACTCACCGGCGCTTCCCGGGCCCGGCTGGGCGACCGGATCAGCGATCTGCAGGCGATGGTCGCTCAGCACCCGCTCGTTGCGGCCCTCGCCCGCGAGGTTCAGCTGGGAGCCGTTGTCCTGGAGGACATCGAGGATCACGGTCCATCCGGGTCGGTGTGGGTGCCTTTGACTGGGGGCGAGCCCCGCCCGTGGACCGACTTGTGAGAGCAGGCTGCCAGCTGCGGTTCTGAGGGCCGACCAGGATGAGCTGCTGAGTGGGCCACCGACGAGAATCTGTGACCTGCGGTTTTCTGCCCTCTCGGCGGTGGAGGTCCCGTGAAGCTCTGGGGAAACTCCCGGACGCTATGACTTGGAACGTGAGCGCAGGGCGGTCGCCGGTTCGCGTGGCTCAGGCCGAATCAAGATAGCAAATGGGAATATTCCGGACAGGAGTCGCGAACAGGAACGTTGAGGAGTCCGGAAAATGACAGTAGCTGGGGAGGCCGACGACGGCAGCGACCCGTTCGTGGTCGACGACACGTCACCTGAGACAGCCGCCGACGACCCACCCTGCGCCTACGCGGCCATGACGCACAGCATGTCGCTGGGAACAGGCGGCTCGAGCCCTGTCAGTCCTGTCCGTACCCCGGACTGTCCGGGGCAAGGGAAGCCAGACCGGTCGGTGTGCTGAGGCCCGTGACATCCCACCGTCTCCTCCAGGTCGTGGGCGGCGCGGGGGTGCGCAGACGGGACTGTCAGCACCCCGACCACGCCGAAGCTGCGTGGTGACCTGCGCAGATATAGAGGACAGCCTGAGGGTTGCGCAACCGCTTGGTTCAAAAAAGTGCGTTCTCTAGTTCAGGCGAGAACTGCACGGGACAATGGAAAGTGGCGAGCCGTCAACCATGGCGGTGGACGTGTGGGGGCGAGGGGGAGCCACTGTGTCGCAGGGCTGGAAGATCACGGTCGTCGTGCTTGCGGTGGTCGGCGTCCTGTCCACACCGCTGGTCTGGCTGTTCGACAGCCCCGGTGCGGGACAGCTGGCCGGGGCCACGGTCCAGGCCGCCGCCGGCATTGCCGCCCTGGTCTGGGCCCTCTTCCAGCGTCCGTCCTCTGCCGGGCCCATAGATAAAGCCGTCCGGACCGGAAAAGCCAGCCGCAGCGGCATCACCGGCATCCGGCGGCCCGGCGGCCGGGGCCGTGGCTCGGCCACAGCCGAGCGGACGGGAGAGGCCAGCGGCAAGAAATCCGTCTCCGGCATCGACTACTCGAACTAGGACCCGCACCTCATGACGAAGGCATCCTCACGCGCGGCACGGGATGAGGAGCCCGAGCCGTCAGTGACCGTGGCGGACACTGGCAACGCCCAGGCCGCCGGCGATGAGACGGCCGTGACCGGCTACCGCGGCCCGGCCCCGGGAAACGGCCTCGAGTCCCCCATCTCGGTAGACCTGTCTCACACCGGGAATGCGACCGCCACCAACGGCGCAACCGCCATCAGCGGCTACGTTCACAATATGACCGTGCAGCGCGCGCCCCGAGAACCGGCCTGCTGGCCGCATCGGGTCGGAGTGATCCCGTCCCAGGCCCGGTCGTTCCAGCACCGCGGGGAGGCGGACCGGCTGCGTGCGGCGGTAGAGGGCGGGGGCACCGCCGTACTGTCCCAGGTGCTGACCGGGATGGGCGGGGTCGGCAAGACCCAACTCGCCGCCGACTACGCCCGCACAGCCTGGGATGAGGGCGCTCTGGACGTCCTGGTCTGGGTCACCGCGAGTGCCCAGCCCGCGGTGGTGAGCGCCTACGCGCAGGCCGGCGTCGAGCTGTGCCGGGCCGACCCCGAGGACCCCGAGCAGGCCGCAAGGCAGTTCCTCGCCTCGCTGGCCCCCCGACCCAAACAGCGGCCGTGCCGGTGGCTGGTCGTCCTCGACGACGTCGCCGACCCCAACGACCTCATCGTCCACGCCGACGATGCCGGCAGCCGCTTCAGCTTATGGCCGCCCGCCAGCCCGCACGGCCGGACCCTGCTCACCACCCGCCGTCGCGACGCCGCCCTGTTCGGAGACGGCCGCAGGCGCATCGAGGTCGGCCTGTTCACCCCTGACGAGTCGCTCGCCCACCTCACCGCCGCCCTGCACGCCCAGGGCCGCAGTGAGCCCGCCGACCAGCTCACCGCCCTCGCCGCCGACCTCGGGCATCTTCCCCTGGCCCTGGCCCAGGCCGCTGCCTATCTCATCGACTCCAGTGAGACCGCCGCCGGCTACCGCACTCTGCTGGCCGACCGCGCCACGAAACTCACCCACCTGGCCCCCGACTCCCTGCCCGACGAGCAGGCCACCGCCCTCGCCGCCGCATGGTCCCTGTCCATCGAACGCGCCGACACGCTGCGCCCTGCCGGCCTGGCCCGGCCCATGCTTCACCTGGCCGCCTTGCTCGACGCCAACGGCATCCCCCAGTCCGTTCTGACCAGTGAGCCGGCCCGCGCCCACCTCGCCGCACACCGCACCGCAACCGGACCCACCCCGGAACCGAATCACGTCTCCCCCAGGGACGCGGTAGGCGCCCTGCGGGCACTGCACCGGCTCAGCCTCATCGACCACCAACCCGACACCCCCCTCCAGGCCGTCCGCATCCACCAGCTCATCCAGCGCGCCACCCGCGACACTCACACCCCCGACCAGCACGACCAGGCCGCGCGCACCGCCGCCGACGCCCTGCTCGCCGCCTGGCCCGACAACGAACGCGACACCGACCTCGCTCTGTCCCTGCGCGCCAACGCCGATGCCCTCATCCGGCATGCCGGGGACGCGCTGTGCCGGCCCGCCGACGGTGCCCATGTGGTGTTGTTTCGCGCCGGAACAAGTTTGGGAGCCACCGGCCAGATCACCGCTGCCGTCGACTACTACAAGCGTCTTGCCGACACCATCCGGCGCAGTCTGGGCGATGATCACCCGGACACCCTGATCGCGCGCCAGAACCTCGGTCAGTGGCGAGGCCAGGAGGGGAACGTCACCGATGCCATCGCCGAACTGGAGGCGGTGCGGGACGACATGGCCTCTGTGTTAGGTGCAGCAAGCATCACCACCCTCACGGCGCGCGCCAACCATGCCTATTGGCGGGGAGAGAACGGGGACGCAGCAGGCGCCGTTGCTGATCTGGAAGTGCTGGTGGAGGAGATGGGCTCGTCACTGGGTCCCAGTCATTCCCACACCCTGACTGTCCGCTACAACCTGGCCCTTTGGCGGATGAGCACGGGGGATGTCACCGGGGCCGTCACCGCGCTGGCACGGCTGATTCAGGAAATGACCGAGGCGCTGGGGCCCGACGACTTCCGTACGCTCCTCGGTCGCGGCACCCTCGCCCGGTGGCGGGGAGAGCAGGGGGAAGCGGCGGAGGCCACTGTCATACTGGAGCAGGTGGCGGAGAGAATGGGACAAGTCCTCGGACCGGACCACCCGCACACCCTCACCACCCGTCAATACCTTGCGATCAACCAGGGGCTGGCGGGAGACGAGGCCGGGGCCACCGTGACCTTTCAGCACCTGCTCACTGATCTTGAACGACTGCGCGACCCCGAGGACCCCTTGCTCCTCACCGTCCAGCGTCAGCTGGCCGACTGCCGGGGAGACGCGGGAGACGCAGCAGGCGCCGTGGACGCATTCCGGAAGATACTCCAGACGACGAAACGGCGGCTTCTCGCTCCAGCCCATCCGGACGTTGTCCTGCTCCGCTACCGCCTTGCCCACTGGCGAGGCATGGCGGGAGACGCAGCCGGAGCCGCCGATGCGTACAAGGAACTTCTGGCCGACCTGCTGCGCGCACTCGACCCCGACCATCCGCACGTCCTCCAGACCCGCACTCAGATTGCTATCTGGCAGGATCAGGCGGGCGATTCAGCCGGAGCCGTCACCGCCCTGCGGGAGGATTTGAGGGATAAGGTCCAGCTATTTGGCCCCGAGCACCTCGAGACCCTCGCCACGCGCGAAAGACTCGCCAACGCGCGGGCTATGGCGGGAGACGCGGCCGGAGCTGCGGACGAACTCGAGGAAATTCTTGCGGCTCGCACGCGCCTGTCCGGCCATGACGCCCCCGATACCCTCGTCACCCGCCGCAACCTGGCCACCTGGCGCGGAAAGGCAGGTGATGTGGCCACCGCCACCGCCGCCTTGCAGGACGTACTGGCGGACTTCGTCCGGGTGCTCGGCCCTCACCACCCCGAGACGCTTGTCACCCAGCACAACTTCGCCACTTCGCGAGGCCGCTCAGGGGATCCTACCGGTGCCGCAACAGCCCTCAAAGGGCTGCTGGAGTCCATGACCGCAGTACACGGCCCCGAGCATCTCCATGTCCTCGCCACACGACGCAGCCTCGCCGAATGGCAGGCAGCAGCAGACCGGGCGAACGGGAGGTGCTGACCCGCTGTTGCAGAGACCTACCCCGCATCGGCTGGGTAGGTCCCTGCACAGATCGTTGGCGGCTGGCTTTCCGGTCCTCGTCCCTACACCCTCACCCTTCATCACTGATGGTTCAACGGTGCCGCTCCAGGGTGAGGACGGCCTTGGTGATTGACGTGATGCGGTTCGGGCTGCAGCGGGCTCGACGGAAGATTCGCCAGGATTTGAGGCGGGCGACTGCTCGTTCGACGGGTACGCGGGCGTCGGACAAGGCCCGGTTGACCGTCTGCTCGATCGTGGTGAGTTCGCCTTGGGGCGGCCGGCGTTTGGGAGTGGTGACCCACTCGCCTGCGCCGATGTAGGCCATGTCGGCGAGGACGGGGACGCCCTGACGTTCACAGATCCTGATGATCTTGTGGGTGCGGGCGGCGGTCAGGTCGTGTGTGCGGCCGGGCAGGACGGGTGAGAGCCACAGCGTGCGACCGGCCGGGTCCGCGATGACCTGCACGTTCACGCCGTGTCGCTTGTGCTTCGTCGAATAGTCCGCGCGCCCGTCGCCGACCCGGTCGCACTCGGCGAGCGTGCCGTCCAGGAGAACGTAGTCGGGGTCTGTCTCGCGTAGGACCTTCAGCAGGCCGGGCGCCTTGTCGGCCAAGTGCTCGACGACGGCGGTGACGTACGCGTGGGCGGTGCCGACGGAGATACGGAAACCCGCGGCGAGTTGTGCCAGGGGGTCGTGCCGGCGCAGGTATGCCAGAGGGATCACCGCAGACGAATCCGAGCGCTGCAACCCGCCAACCGCAGGCAACACCCCGGTGATGTGGCGCGCCCGCTGGTCACCCGTCCCGGCGCCAGACGCGACTGCTCAGCCCGTCGTCATGCCGGGAGGCGGCAAGACGGCTCCGCATCTGGTGTGGGGGCCGGCGACAGTGCGTAGCATGGCATCTGTCTGGCCTGGTATCGGCCGCACACCACGTCCTCTGGCCGATGCGATCTCGCGCCGCATGGCGCGTACGGCACCGGGTGGGACCGTGATCTCGTCGTACAACCCGGCGCGGATGTGGAGTGCGGATGCGCTGAGCCGATGGGGGTTGCGTTTGGTGAGTGCGGCGAAGACGGTGAAGAGGTCGTGCCTGAGGGGCGCCGGACTCAAGTCCCTTTTTCGACGATGGCGGAGTCGAGATTCTCTCGGACCTTGGCCGTGGTCGGGTGGGTTTCGCCCAGCAGTTTCCGGGACTGGGCTAGGGTCTGCTCGAATAGGGGAATGGCCTGGCGCAGGTCGCCGGCGGTCTGATAGGCGCTGGCAAGGTTGTTGCGGCACCTCACGACGTGGGGATGGTCCTTGCCCACCACCCGCGTCAAGTCCCTCGCGGCCTGCTCCAGCAGGCGGACGGCCCGCTGCGGGTCGCCAGCGGCCTGGTAGGCGGTGGCTAGGTTGTTGCGGGAGGTCAGGGTGTGCGGGTGGTCCTTGCCCAGCACGCGCTCGGCGTCCGCGAGTGCCCGCTCGTGCAGCGGGACGGCCCGGTGCAGGTCACCGACTGCCAGGTAGGCCAGTGCGAGGTCGTTGCGGGCGATGACGGTGTGGGGGTGGTTCGTGCCCGACACCTGCACCCGGTCCTTCACCGTCTGCGTCAGCAGAAAGAGGGCCCGTCGCACGTCGCCGACCTCCCGGCAAGCACCGGCGAGGCAGCTGCGGGACGTCAGGGTGTCGGGGTGCTTCTTGCCCAATACCCGCACCCGGTCCTTGACGGTCTGGTCCATCAGGGCAAGCGCGCGACGCAGGTCGCCCGTCGCCAGGCAGGCGTTGGCAAGGTTGTGGCGGCAGGTCAGGGTGTGCGGGTGGTCCTTGCCCAGCACGCGCTCGGCGTCCGCGAGTGCCTGCTCGTGCAGGGGGAGAGCCCGGTGCAGCTCACCGGCCGTCTGGCAGGCGTTGGCGAGGTTGTTGCGGGAGGCGAGGGTGTGCGGGTGGTCGGCACCCAGGACGCGTGTCCGGTCCTCCAGTGTCCGCTCGAACAGGGGGATCGCGCGGCGCAGGTCACCGGCTTCCTGATAGGCGGTGGCGAGGTCGCTGCGGGACATGAAGACGTCGGGGTGGTCTTCGCCCAGCACGCGCACGCGGTCCTTGAGGGTCTGTTCGAACAAGGGGATGGCGCGTGCCGTATCACCGGCGGACCGGTAGATGTAGGCGAGGTTGTTGCGGGAGGTCAGGGTGTCGGGGTGGTCTTCGCCCAGCACCCGAGCCCTGTCCCTC
This sequence comes from Streptomyces paradoxus, assembly GCF_014202475.1. Lineage (GTDB taxonomy): Bacteria > Actinomycetota > Actinomycetes > Streptomycetales > Streptomycetaceae > Streptomyces > Streptomyces paradoxus. Next base: position 124,418 of record NZ_JACHGV010000015.1, on the reverse strand, counting down.
AAGGTCTGTTCCAACAGTGGAACGGCCCGGCTCAGGTCACCGATCGACTCGTACACGTAAGCAAGGTTGTTCCGGAACATGGAGGTATCGGGGTCGTCTTCGCCGTGGATCCGCAGCTGGTCCTCCAGGGCCTGCTCCATGAGCGGAATGGCCCGGCGCAGGTCGCCCGTCGATCGGTAGGCGCCCGCGAGGTTGTTGCGGGCGGTCAGGGTGGCGGGGTGCTTCTTACCCATCACCCGCGCCGCGTCCTTGAAGGTCCGCTCCATGAGGGGGACGGCCCGGCGCAAGTCACCGGCCGACTCGTAGGCCATGGCAAGGTTGTTGCGCACACCCAGGGTGTCGGGGTGGTCCTCACCCAGGATCCTCTCGCTGCTGGCGAGGGCGCGTCGCAGACGCGGCAGGGCGTCGACGACCAGGCCCTGGCTGCGCAGGAACAGGGCGGTCTGGTTGATGACGTCGACGGTCTCGGCGGTGTCCGCGTCCGCGGACCTGCGGCCGATGAGGGCGTCGAAGTGCGGGAGCAGGGCGCGCCAGGCCGGCCAGTTCGCGGGGTCGTCGTGGTCGTCGGGGAAGACGAGGCCGAGGTTGCCGGTGGCCTGCCGGTGGGCTTGGTCGATGAGCTCGGGAGTGCGGTGGGGATCGGCTCCATCGGGAGTGCGGGCCAGAGCCTGGACGACGCGGTGGACGGCCACGGTGTCCGTGGCGGGGTCGAGGGTGATCATGCCGTACTCGTGGAGCAGGCCCAGCGCCGTGGCCCGGGCCACCGGGTCGACGTCCGCGCCCGCCAAGGCGGCGGGGATGTGTTCGGGGGCGTACCAGGCCAGGGCACGCAGGATGTCGGTTGTCGCGGGGTGGAGCGTGTGAAGCCGGTCCAGGGTCAGGCGCCAGACCCGGGAGACCGCTGGCACGGCGGCCAAGTCCGCGCAGCCGTACACCTCGGCGGGATCTGCGGCCAGCAGGCCCAGGTAGTCACGGGGAGTGAGCAGCGGGTTGCGGGCCAGGTAGGCGCCGGCCTGTTCGACGGCCAGCGGAAGGTGGCCGAGTTCCTCGCACAGTGCGGCTGCGCCGTCCAGGTTCCGAGGACCGGTCTGGGTGACTTTGCGGGTGAGGAGGTCGAGGGACTCTTCCGGGCCCAGGGTGTCCAGCCGCACCAGGGGGACGGCGTCGGGCCAGACGTTGGCACGCCGACTGGTGATCAGGAACCGACCGTCGGGGAATTTCCTGATCAGGTCGGCGATGTGAGCGGGGTCGTCGACGTTGTCCAGGACCAGCAGCCAGCCCGGGTGAGTGGCCAGCCACTTCAGCGCGTACTCGGCCAAACCCTTCTGGGTCAGGACGGTATCGAGGACGGGCTGGAGGGCGACGGCCAACGAGGCAAGGCTCTGCCGGATGCCGACGGGACTGTAGGCGGTGATCCACCGGACCGGGGCTCGGCCGTGAGGCCGGGTGGCGGCCCAGTGTGCGGCAAGAGCGCTCTTGCCGATCCCACCCAGCCCGTGCACCGCCTGCACCAACGCCGCACCCGGCGTGCGCAGCGCCGCATCCAGCCGATCCAGCTCCGTCTCGCGTCCGACGAAGACCTCAGGCCGGTACGGCAGGTTGTCGATCCCCGCGGGGGCATCGACCTCCGCGGGCTCGCGCAGCGCTCCGGCGGGCAGGTGCACGGCGTTGTAGATGCCGCTTACGGCGGTCCCACCGTTGACGGCTACGGCGTCTCCGGTGCCACGTGCCTCCTGCCACGTGATCCCCGCCCCTGACGCAGCCGGACCCGTGCCGCCGCCCTCGGTCCCCTGTTCCGCACTGCCGGTCGCCGGCTGCGGGGTGCTACGCGAGCCGGCTGCCGGGCCGTTCTTCTTTCCGCGCCGTTTACCCATGACCACTTCCTCTCCGACCGCCGTCGATCAACCGCAGCAGTGCGGTGCCGTGCGCCTACTGAATCTCGACACCGCTGACCGCCGTGGAGCCCGGGCCGTCAGCTTCGGCGTCCCCGGTGTCCGCTGCCCGTGCCGGACCGACGGCTGCGGTCCCGACACGGCGTACCCCGCTGACTGCCGTCCCGCCGGCACGAGCAGTGGCACTGCCCGTCCTCTCAGCGGTGTCACCGACGCAAGCAGCCACATATGCCGTCAGCTCGCGCAGTTGCTCGGCAGCCCGCTCCTGCCCGGAAGCGTCGAGTCCTTCCAGCAGCACTTCGAACCGCCCCTGCCACAGCGTCTCCTGCCGCATGCGCTCCGCGCCCCGGTCTCCGTTGGCACCCGAGCCGAGGACCATGGCGGTCCGCTCCAGGCGGCGCAGTTCGGCTTCCTCGTCCGCCGTGTCACCGCGGCCGATGAGACCCGCCACCAGCTGCCGCACCGAATGCCACGCGTCGGTACCGGCGGCTTGGACCACCGCGCCCCCACCGGCTACCGCCAATGCGGCCAACTCATCCAACACCCCTCGCCCCCTCACGGATACGGCCGACCGGCAGCCCCCTCGACCACCGCGCCCGGCACACCATAGGCCCCCGAAAGACACGCGGGCGGGAGAACGGCCACGGCCGGCAACCCGCGTCCACACTCGGCGCCAACTCGGTGCTGGACCGGTCATCGATCGATCCCCATCGGCCAGGCTTCGCCACCGTGCAGCAATGGATGTGCGAACACATCCTCGGCATCAAACCCGCCACCGAGAACGAGAAACTGAGCGGCACCCCGTTTCATGGAGGCCCTGATGCCAGGGTTACGATCCTGGTGAAGGAGATCCACCAGCACCTTGGCAGCGCCTCGTAAATACCCGGACGAGCTCCGCGAGCGCGCAATCCGTGAGGTCCGGGCCACCGGCCGCGCCCAAGCTCAAGGCCCTCCACCTGGTCGACGTGCTCGGACCGCACCAGCTGCGGGCCGAGCGCGAGTCCTGGCGCAACGTCGAGTGGTCGAGGAATCTGCGGGACGGCGACCGGCTTGCCGCGCTGGTCGAGGAACATCTGCGGACGGGACAGCCGCTGCCGCGGATTGAGGACTTCCAAGTGACCAAGCGCCTCCGCTCGGGGTGGGACCCGAAGGATCCGCTGCTGACAGCCAACTTCCAGCACGTGCTACGGCCGACGGGACACCGGGACATTCACAAGGCTCTCTTCGCCCAGGCCCGGCCGCTGCTGGAGGATGCGGTCGCCGAGGTCGGCACCGAGTACCTCTGGTGTCGCAACCCTGCCGACGCCCCTCGCGCGGACACCGGCGAGTTGATCCCATGGTCGTTGCCCCTGTCGAACAGGTCCTCTGATGCCTTGATCCGGATCGCAGGTCACGCCTGCACGGTCGCCACCTCCGCGTTGACGGGGATGCGGTCCAGCGAACTGTTGGAGCTGACGGTCGGCTGCCGCCGCACGGACGACGCCGAAGGCACCGGCCTGGCCCGGCACCGCCTGGTCAGCAAGGTCGTCAAGGGGCGTCTACGGGGCGGCGAGGTCGACGAGTGGGTCGTCATCGAGGAAGTCGTCCGTGTCATCGCCATGGCCGAGCAGCTCACCGACTCTAGGCCTGGACAGCCGTTGTTCGGCGCGTTCAACGGCTTCGAGTCCAACGGGGCCATGACCTGGCTGCGGCAGTGGGTCGCCTCGCCCGCCGGGCGCCGCATGGGCCTGGAGCCGATCCCCGACGAGCCGGTGCACCCCCGCCGCCTGCGGCGGACACTGTCTGTCGAGATGGCCGCCCGCCCTGGGGGACTGCTGGCCACCAAGGTCCACTTCAAGCATCTGCAGGTGGCCACCAGCGAGGGATACGCCGGCCGACCGGGCGGCGCCCAGGCCGTCTTCCACCACGAGTGGAAGAAGGAGGAGGCCAAGGAGAAGCTCAAGCGGACGGTCGAGGCATACCGGCTGTTCGAACAAGGCCAGATGCCCGCCGGCCCGGGAGCCGACGCGCTGCTGGCTTCCTTCCGCGCCGTCGAGAAGGAACTGGCCGACCACGAGCCGGGCCCGGCGAAGGCGGTCACCGACCGACAGATCGAGCTGCTGCTGAAGAAGAAGGCATCGGTCCTGCACCTTTCCGCGGCGAACTACTGCTGGTTCGAGGACCCGGCGAAGGCGCTGTGTCTCAAGCTCGCCGGCACCAGGTCCGCCGCAGCTCCGCTGACCGGGCTGTGTGACAGCGCCCGCTGCCCACAGGCCACCCACCACATCATTCACCGTTCCGTCTGGCAGACCACAGCCGACAACGGCGTCGTCCTGCTGGCCAGCCCTCGGATCCCGCCCGTGGAGAAGACCCGGCTGCGGGCCGAGCACGAGCGGTCCATGCGGGTTCTCGAAGAGATCGACACGGCAGCCGGAAAGGCCGGGATGACATGGCACTGAGCCACCAGCAGCGCGACCAGATCGAACGGCGCGTCCGCGCGGCTATCGACCGGCTGCTGGCCGGGCAGATCCCGCCCGGCGGCGCCTGCGACGTCAAGACGCTCGCGCGCGAGGCGGGCATCTCCCGCGCCTCCCTCTACCGAACCTGGGGCCACCTCAAGGACGAGTTCGAGAAGCGGCGGGCAGCCGCCTGGGCAGCCGGCCAGCAGCCCGACCCCCGCGAGGCGCGCATCGCCCGACTGCGGGACCTCAACCAGCGGCTCACCAGCAAACTCGCCCGCACCCACACGAGCTCACCCAGCTCAAGGAGCGTCACCGGCACCTGCTGTCGGTCCTGGCGGCCAAGGACGACGAGCTGCAGCGTCTGCGTCGCCAGCTCAGTACGTTCGATTCGGTCCCGGACCAAGGGCAGGGGGACAACACCGAGGGCGTCGTCCCCCTGCCCCGGTGCGTCGACTCGGTAGATGCTGGACAGGCTAGGGTTTTGCCCCCTTGCGCTTGCCGGTGAGGATGATCAGGTCGGGCTGGATCTGCTCCGACGGCTCACCCGGCGCCGTTCACCAGCAACAGGAGCCGCCGCAATTGTGACCCGCCTGCGGATCACCGGAAATGACGCCGGCCGAGGTGGGATTCCAGGGCTCCAGCCACACATCTCCGATTTCGCATAGGTAGCGACATCTAGCTAATTGCGCGACTTTCCGCATGCATCCAGTTGCGCTGCGTATTGACTCTTGTGACGGGGGACGGTCGCACCTGGTCGTTTCCTATGGGCGAGGGTGAGGAGTGGGTATGGCGATCGAAGAAGTTGCGCCGGCGTCGGGCGCTGTGCGGCTGAGGGAGATGCTGCGCGGTACGGCCACCGCAGGCGAGAGCCGGCTCATGCGTGGCCTGCGGCAGGGTCAGGAGCTGGGGGTGCTGGTCGGTGCCGCGCTCCATGCCGCCGAGCGGTCCAGGCTGGGGAAGGCCCCTACCGACTTGGAGCGGGTGCTGCTGAAGGCGTTGGGGGATCTGATGCCGCAGGCGGATGTGCACGCGTGCGGGCAGGAGTACCGGTCGGCGGTCGCGGATCTGGGGTCGCTGGACATCGTGCCGGCCTCGGTCACCTCTCGGTCGCTAACGTCGGGGTACACGCGTGCCGATTTCGCGGAGCGCCTGCCGGTAATCGGCCGGGAGGCGGTCACGCTGCCCAATGCTGCGATCGTGGATCCTGCGGTACTCGCTGCCGGGCAGCCGATCGACACGGCGGAGTTCACCGAGGGCCTCACCGAGTTCGGTCATGGGGCGACCGTGTTCAACCGACCCCCGGTGCCCCCGGAAGAGCGGGGCAAGCCCGTGCCCGGTTACCAGGCCAAGGTGGAGTTCGACAGTTTCTACGTTCGCCGGGCGGTGGGCGACCAGTGGGGCGGCAAGGACGAGATCTACTGGACCGTCGCGGCCTCCTCCGACAAACACAAGGCCCCCACCTACAAGTCCGGGGAATTCGGCTCGATCAAGAGGGGCAACACGCGTCGGTTCACGGGAACGGACCGGGTGGTCTTCGACGGGCAGGCCGGCACGCATCTGGGCCTGCACATCGCTGCCTGGGAGGCCGACCAGAGCAGCTCCGAGTGGTACGACAAACTCTTCGAAGTCCTGCAAGAGGTGATCGACGGACTGGAGATCTTGGACCTCCTCAACAACTTCAACCCCACATTCGCAGGTGATCTCATCGGCTACGCACTGGAGATCACGAAGCTGTTCATCTTCCTCAAGGAGTACCTGCGCAACAACGACGACCTGTCCTGCGAGCGGATGTTCATCTTCGACCGCCACACCCTGGTCACGCTGTACAACCGCGGGCAGGACACCTGGGAATTCAACGGTGAAGGCCACCACTCCCTGCGCATCCGCTACAGCGGTGAGCGCCCGGTCTTCCCAGCCGGGGACCTGGAGTACGTCACCCTCACCGGCTCCGGCGCCGCCACCAAGGCGAGCGCACCCCTCGCGCTGGGCTGGACCAGCTCCGCACCCCCGGCACTGGCCTCCTACGACGGCAAGCTCCACGCCGCCTACATCCGCCCAGGCGACCGGGCCGTCATGTGGAGCGTCCTGGACAACGGCACCTGGTCGGAACCCGTACAGGTGCGCTACTTCGCCAGCGACTACGCACCGGCCCTGGCCGCATACGGGAACAAGCTGTACATGGCGCACACCGGGACGGACGGAGCAGTGTATGTGTGCAGCTACGCCGGCAGCGGGCCGTGGAGCACGGAAACCAAAGTGCCCGACCTGCAAACCGAACGCGCGCCGTCCCTGACCCTTCACGGCCCGAACGTCCCCGTCGTTCGCAATCAGCTCGTACTCTGCCACCGGAACATGGGGGGCCAGGCCAAGCTTCACAGCATGACCCACGGCTCCGGCTCCGACGGCTGGTTCGCCGCCGGCGACCCCAGCGGCCGATGGTCGCCGGCGGCCGGGCCGTATTCGATCGCCTGCTACGACGACAGGATTTGGTACGCCTGCCGCACGGCCAACAGCCACAACCACACCGGCTGGTGCATCGTATCCGGCGCCCATTACGGTGAACTCGCCATGCCCTCGAACTGGCTTACCCCCGAATCGCCGACAATCACCGTCCACGACGGCAAACTGTGGCTGGCCGCCCGCGGAAACGACAGCAAGCTGTGGTTCCTGCACACCACTGGCGAGACCTGGCAGAGCGCTCCTACCGTCCCTGCTGGCGCCATGGAGGGCGAACCGGCCCTCGCCTCCCACAACGGCAAGCTGTACGTGATGTACCGCCGCTGACCTCCCTCTTCGGTTTCCGTCCGTGGGGCTCCGCAAGCCACGCTCATGACGCCCACCACAGCGGCACACCCGCCGGTCTACGGTGTGCCCGATGGTCGCCCGTCCCAGCGCCTACGGGCTGCACCGCCGTCGGCTCTTCCTCCGACGGCGGTGCAGCCGTGCGTGCGTAAACGAACAGGGCCGTCAGGGTCGTCGACCTGCCTGGGCATGTCACCCACATGAAGGAAGTGGGCGGCGCAACATGGACGCCATTCGACCGAGACAGACACCCGATTCTCCCGAAAGGCTAAGAACATGAGCTTCCCTGCCGGAGCGAGACACCGGCGAAGGCGGACACGGCCTTCGCCGCGTTAACCCACTGGTCCCCGACCTCATGGGCGACGTACAGGGTGGCGAACACGGCGGCAAAGGTGGCAGCGGACTGGTTCATGATGCGTGGCCTCCTGTCTGCGACGGATGGGTGCGAGACGGGGCGGCCGTGCGCCTGGCAGTGGACGGCCGCCCCGGCCGGGGCTCAGGCCTGCTGCTGGGGAGTGGTCGCCCACTCTTGCCAGGCCCGGGAGGAGACTCCGCGCGGGCCGGGGTTCTCCAGCGCTTCCCGCCGGGTCTGGGCGGTCGACCGCGGGGCGTCCATCGCGGCGGCCAGCGCCCCGACGGACCCGCCGAGTTCGCGGTGCTGGCGGATCGCGGCATCCCGGATGCCCGCCAGCCGAGGCAGAAGCTTCACGTCCAGGTCCCGGATCACGGTGTCCATCTCCGAGTCGTGGACCTCGGTGGTGCCGGCGCCTTCATCGCGGCAGACCTGGCCCGTGCGGAGCATGGCCAGCCCCCACAGCGCGGTGTCGAACCAGTCGGCCAGGCCCTCGGCTTCGGCCGCGCCGATCGCGGCGACCTCCTCGGCCGTCAGGCTCACCGTGATGTCCATGCCGCCATCGGGGCGAAACTTGCTACGGATCATGGAATCCCCCTTGGTTCGGTGTACGGAACTCCGTGCACCGAAGACTGTATGGAACTCCGTACAGTCGTGCAAGGGGTCTGCCCGGCAGGCGGAGGAACGCGGTGTGTCTGCACGGCTCGTGGTCGGACCGTGCGTGCGGAGTGAGTGGTTGTTCGTCGGTGGAGCAGTCACCGAAGGTCGGCCCAGACGGCGCGCGGTTCGTAGCCGAACATCAACGGGCTTCGTCACGGGCCGGCGCCGGCAGCAGGTTGTCTCCGGGCCACAGGTCCCGCTCGGCCACCAGGCCGGCGAGGAAGCCGCTGATCCGGGCCAGGACTTCGTCGCGCTGCGCGGGCCCGTGGTCGATCAATTTGCCGGACGCAGCATCAAGGGTGCGGACGTGGCCGTGGGGTCCGGTGCAGATCAGGGCGCGCGCGATTTCCGGCAGGCCGAGGTTGAGGGCGTCGCACTCTCCTGCATGGACGAGTTGCACGAGGTCGGTGGTGACTTTCTCCCAGTCGCCGACCCTCGGCCACTCGGCGCCGCCGTCCAGTTCGTGGGTGAGAGTGGAGAGCGGGATGATCTCGCCCGGCTGGCGTCCCTGGGTGAGGCGGTCGTGGATCCGAGCGCCGTCGGGTTGCTGCACCTGGGGGTGGAGCAGGGAGTCGGCGGCTATCACGGTGGTGTTGATCTCCTGCGCGCCATTGCCGAGGTAGTAGGGCTCGTGCGCGAAGAGCAGATAGACGTCCCTAGTACAGGCAGGGTCGGAGGGCTGAGTCTGGCTCATGGGTCGGTATCCCTTCAGAGATGAAGTGCCGGGTGGGGGCGGAGGGGTGGGCCGCCTCGCTGGTTCGAAGCCGGGCGGGAGCGGACCCAACGAGCCTTCGCCACCGCGGGGCTGGTCGGCCTCGCCCGAAGCCGACTCGGCGCGGGTGCGCTCGAGGGTCTGGGCGACTTGGTCGGCAAGCTGGACCATCAGCCGCTCCCGGTCGATGAGGCGAGCCGAGGCCGAGCGGGTGTCCTGGCTCTGGAGCAGGTCGGCGGCGTCCCACAGCAGGTTGTGGCCGATCTCGGCCGAGCGGCGCAGTTCGTAGCGGTCGCTGTCAGCGGAAGCCTGGACGATGTAGGTGTGCAGGGCGGCGAGGCGCTGCAGGTACTGGCAGGCGGCGTCTCCTTCGACGCTGCGGACGTGTTCGCGGGCCCGGCCGTCAAGCCGGTCGGGCAGGTGCTCGGCAAGCAGCGGGGCGAGCAGCATCGCGGGGAGCACGACGTCCGTGGGGATGCCGCGGCTGAGGGCGGACAGGGCGGCGAAGAGGCTGATGACGCCCACGAGGACCGCGGAGAGCCGCATGGCGGCGGGGCTCGTGCTGGTGAGGGCGATGCGATGGGCGGGGCGCCTGGTCAGCCAGCGCAGGGCCAGCCGTTGTGTCAGCGTCGCGCCTGGGGTGAGCACTCCGATCTGTCGGGGGAGGGCGGGCAGCGTGCCGTCCCCGGGCACGGTCCAGGTCAGCCAGCCCCACCCTGTGCGCTCGTGCACGAGCACGGGTTCACACGTGCCAGTGCTCGCGGTGTCGTGGCAAACGTGGCCAGCCAGCAGCGCGCGGGATCGTTCTTCCTCCCAACGTCGCGGTTCGCGAGCGAAGGGACGGAGAGGCTGCTGGGGTGCCGTCCGGGGTGAGTGGAGCGTGTCCGTCATGAAGTGCTCCCTTCCAGAAGGTCGGTCATTGCGGCCAGGGCGGAGGTGCAGGTGGCACAGCGGCCGTCGCCGTCGGGGTGAGCACGGCGGGGAGTCGGCCCGGGACAGGTGCGGCACAGCGGCCAGTCGAGGCAGGCCGGGCAGAGGTCTTCACCGGGGGCGGTGCCGGGCCTGCCGCAGCCCGCGCATTCGACGAGCGCCCGGTAGGTGATCGCCTGGTCGACCGTGCGGGCGGCGGCGGACGTCGTGGAGGGGTGTACCGCCCACGAGGCCTCGCCCTCGTCGACGTCGTCGACGCAGGCAACAGGAGGCGGGTAGAGCTGAGCGGAGCGCAGTCGGGCGGCGACGATCGCATCGACAGACGTGCGGATCCTGCTCGGCAGTGGGCGACTGGTGATGACGTGGCGCAGTTGCTCTGAGCTCCAGCCGGCGTCCAGCATCGCGGTCATGACCCGGCCCTGGTCGTACAAGGCCTTCTCCTGCAGCAGCAGTTCAGGGTGGGCCGACCCGATCGACAGCAGCAGCCGGGTGCCCGGATCCAGATCCTGCGGCGCCGGCGTAACCGCCCCCTTCGCAGCCGCAGCCGCAGCCGGGCGGCCGCTCGTGCGCTCACCGCGGGCGCACGGAGGGACGGAACTGGTCTTCTGCTTGTTGGTCTTCTTACTGATGGTGTTCTTTGTGGGGCGGTCAGCCAACGTAGGGTTATCCAGTCCTGGATTTCCCGACTCTGGTTGTGACCTGGCGTTTTGCAGGGCGGGCAGATCGGTTATGACGTACATTGCCGAGCCGAGGGTGCCGTCGGGGTTGCGGTCGCGGTCTCGCTGCAGGAAGCCGTAGCGCGCAAGCTCCTCCAGGCCGGTCGTCACTGCGTCCACGCCCTCGCGGCCGCGCCGGGCCAGGTCCGCGACCGTCATGTGCCAGCCCTCGCGGTGGGTGCTGATCAGTCCGAACAGTCCCTTTGCCTTGAAGGACATGCGGCTGTCGCGGAACAGGCCGTTGGCGATCTGGGTGAACTGGTCGCCGGCCATCGAGCCGCGGCGGATGCCCTTGCCGTAGTCGCCCCGGCCGTCCTTGGGTGCCGACGGCGCGTGGAGTGCTGTGGCGGCGTCTGCCATGAGGGCATCGACGAAGGTGGGGTGGTCGGTGATGGAGTAGACGATCTCGCCGAGGGTGCCGTTCGTACGGCGCAAGCGTTCGCGGACCAGGTAGCCGTGGGTTTCCAGTTCCTGCAGTCCGGTGCGTACCGCGTCCCGTCCGTCGGGTCCGGAGCGGACGAGGCCGGCGACGGTCACCTGCCAGCCGTCCTGGTGGGTGCTGATGTACCCGAAGATTCCTTTCGCCTTGTAGCTGAGGCGGTTGTCGCGGAACAAGCCGTTGGCGATCTGGGTGAACTGGTCGCCGGCCATCGAGCCGCGACGGATCCGTGCTCCGTTCATCGCGCGTCCGCAAGTGCGCTGTGCGCGCGGCAGCCGGGGCATCCCACACCGCTCACGGAGGCGAGACGGCCGGTGCCTGCGGTCAAGGGGACGTGCGTGAGATGCATACAGGCAGCTCACCCGTCGACGCCGACCAGGGCGGCGGCCACAACCCCCGACCATCCATCACGATCCGGCAACATGCGCGCTGGGCTGCCGTGGTCGGGTCCGTGGTCGGGCCCGACCAGCCGTCGGTCAGGCGCCACACGCGCGGCGTAGTCGCGCAGGGCCGCAGGACGCTGGGTTGTTCAGCTCAGGTGTGTCTGGGCCGACGCGGTGCATGCCGCATCTCATGTCACGAGGTGTTGCGCGCCCGCCATTGAATGGGTGGCTCGGGTCTGATCTCTTGGCCTCAACGCGAGCCCCTGCCACATCGGACGCTGTTGGTAAGTGCTGGGCCTGCGTGACGACGGCCTGTGTGACCCCGTTGGGGTTGTGCAGGCCGTCGTCGTGTTTTCTGGGGTGGGTTCGTGTCGTTGCGCGGGGTGGATTTGGCGGAGATCCCGGAGGAGACCGCGCGGGTGGCTCGCGCAGTGTTCCCGAAGGGCTGTCTGGCGATGCGGATTCGGGATGTGCTCGGGCCGGTCTTCGCCGACGCCGACTTTGAGGAGCTGTTCCCGGCGCGGGGGCGGCCGGTGATCTCGCCGGCCCGGTTGGCGCTGGTGTCGGTGTTGCAGTTCGCCGAGGGCCTGACCGACCGGCAGGCCGCGCACGCGGTCCGCTCGCGTCTGGACTGGAAGTACGCCCTGTCGCTGGAGCTGACCGATACCGGCTTCGACTTCTCCGTACTCAGCGAGTTCCGGGCCCGGCTGGTGGAGGCGGATGCGGATCGCGCTTTGTTCGACGCGGTGGTGACCGCTGCCGGGGAGGCCGGGCTGGTGAAGGCGGGCAAGCGGCAGCGCACGGACGCCACGCATGTGCTGGCCGCGACCAGGGACTTGAACCGGCTGGAGTTCGTGGTCGAGACCTTGCGGGCCGCGCTGAACGAGGTTGCCGAGGCGGCCGGGGACTAGCTTGCGACACTGGCGGCACCGGAGTGGTTCGACCGCCACTCGGCCCGGCCGGAGGACAGTCGTTTCCCCTCCCGGTGGGCGGCCCGGGTCGAGCACGGCGACCAGTGCGGGGCCGATGGCATGGTGCTGCTGGAAGAGGTCTGGTCGCAGGAGGCACCGCCCGGCCTGCGGGTCCTGCCCGCGGTGGAGTTCCTGCGCCGGACATGGGTGCAGCAGTTCCAGCGCATCGAGGACGTCGTGAGCTGGCGGGAGCCGAAGAACACCCCGCCCGGCCTGATCCGCTTACGCACCCCGCATGAGCCCGAGGCGCGGACCGGTGCGAAGCGGGATCTGGGCTGGTCCGGCTACAAGGTTCACCTCAGTGAGACCTGCGAGCCCGACGCTCCACACCAGATCACCCATATCCACACCACCCCGGCACCGGTCAACGACGATGCCGTCCTGGAGGACATCCATGCCGCCCTGGCCGAACGCGGCCTGTTGCCGGACGAGCACCTTGTGGACGCTGGATACGTCGACGCCGAACAGATCCACCACGCCCGCCGCGATCACGGCATTGAACTGGTCGGCCCGGTCAAGTCCACCACCGTGAAGGGACAGACGAGCGGAGACATCTTCGACAACACCCGTTTCACCATCGACTGGGACCAGCGCCGGGCCGTCTGCCCCGGCGGACAGACCAACGTCGTCTGGCGGGAGGACCAGAGTCATCGGGGCACCCCGGTCACCCGGGTCCGGTTCGCCGCCCGGCACTGCGGCCCCTGCGAACTGCGGACCTCGTGCACCAGCTCCAGGACCGGTCGCAATCTGACCCTGAGGCCGAAGGCCGAGCACGACATCCTTCAACAGGCCCGTATCGAGCAGGACACCGACCGTTGGCGCCGCCGCTACGGACACCGCGCCGGCGTCGAGGGCACCATCTCACAGGGCGTCCAGGCGTTCGGCCTGCGCAGATCCCGCTACCGCGGCCTCACCAAAACCCGGTTGCAGCACCACTTCACCGGCGCCGCCATCAACCTCGCCCGCATCGATGCCTGGCTCACCGGCAGACAACTCGCCCGCACCCGCGTCTCCCCCTTCGCAGCATTCCGCCCCGCTGGATGAGATCCAGCGGGGCGGATTTACCAACAGCGTCCACATCGGCAGGGGCTTTTCCGTGCCTGGCCGTCGGGGCACCGAGGGAGATCCCTGGAACGGACGGAAGCCGCCATGGACGAGTGGTGGGTCGTGGGCGGGCCTCGCGAAGGGGTCGGTGCTTCCTCTGAACGTGCACCTCGATACGTCGAGTTGCGGGGCTAACCCTTGGGTTCTCCATCGTCCTCTTCACCGTCCCGTTCCGGTACGGCGCACCTTTCCGATACAGCTCTTGGAGGAGCAGTGAGTAACAAGCAGGGCATCCCCAGGCCGGATCCGTCCGGCGCAGCGGTCAGTGGGCGTCCGGCACAGCCCTCGCAGGAGGCCGGGGACAAGGCCTCGGAGCGGAAGGACTTCGCGAAGAAGGCTGGCCTGGCTGCGATCGGCGGAGCATTCTCCGGAACGTTCCGTGTTGTGGCTTCCTCGATCCGCGACGCCCTCCTTGGGGACTCCGGGACGGAATGAGGCCGCCCGCTTCAGCGGTCTGGCTACCCGCTGTGCTCCGCGGCCCGCGTTGAATGACGGTCCGATCCCGGCTGCGCAATCAGTGCGCACTGCCGCCTGCGCAGTCGCGGGCGGGCCGTTGCGCACACGTTGCGCACCGGGTCGCGGATCGTGCGCAATCGACTTGCGCGTGTGAGTGCGCAGCCCCGCCCGGGCTCCTCGGGGTCCGGCTGCGCATCCGCCTGCCGCTGCGCAGCCCCCAGTGCGGAAGTCCGGGGGCTGCGCGCCCGCAGGCTTCATACGGCGCGCACTTGGCGCCGGCCGCCCCGATCGGCGTGCGATCCGCCGTGTCGGAGCGGGGCTCCGTGGGGTGCGAAATGTCGTGGTCGGGTCTGTGGTCGGGGCGACCATGGGCCCGACCACGGGCTTGTGTCCCCTTCGTGATCGTGGTCGGGCCTTCGTGGTCGGTGGTCGGGTCGGGGTCGACGGGTTGTCTCGGGTCAGAAGCAACAACTCGCTATGACCTGGGAGTTTGGAATGTCTCCTGCCAAGCAGGCAGCGGAGAAGCACGCTGCTCCTCCGACCGCTGCGGGGGCTCGGCTGCAGCAGATGCGGCGCCGGGTCCGCCTGGGCCATCTGGGTGTGTGGGCCGCGGTGGCGGCGGGCCCCATCGCGCTGGCCGTCACCGTGGCCACCCCCGCGACCGTGGTCCGTGCTGCCCCCGCGACGAAGCCGACCACAGTGAAGACGGCCGTGCCGGCCAGCCCGGCCGGGTACGCCACGGTGTTCCTCGACGCGTGGCTGCGCAGCCGCTCGGGCGCCGAGAGCACTGCGCAGGCCCGGCTTGCGCAGTCGATGGGTCCGGACGTTGATCTTCCCGAGGCTTCGGAGGCGCAGCCCGAGCCGGAGTCAGTCGTGGCGGTGCGCAGTGCGCAGCAGACCGGCAAGGCGTGGTCGGTGACGCTGGCTGCGCAGTACGCCGACGGCTCGGTGCGCTACTTCGCGGTGCCGGTCGTCGCCGACTCAGTTGGCGCCTCGTTCACCGTGTCCGGGGCCCCCGGGGTGGTGGCCGGCCCGGCCCGCGCCGAGGGGGCTCGGTCGCCGTACACGGTGACTGTCCCGACGGACAGCGAGGTGTCGTCCGCGGCTGGGGAGTTCCTCGCCGCGTATCTGGCGGGTGCCGGTGAGGTCGACCGTTACCTCGCGCCCGGCGTGAGTGTGTCGCCCGTCTCCCCCGCCCCGTACCAGACGGTCAAGGTCCAGCAGTTGCTTGCCGCCGATCAGGAGGCGGCAGCCGAGTCCGTCCCGGCGGACGGGACCCGGGTGCGGGTGATGGCCGAGGTCGAGGCCCGCGACAGTGCGGGGCGGTGGCCGCTGGCGTACGAGCTGACGCTCAAGGCCCGCTCGGGCCGCTGGGAAGTCGCCGGGCTGGAGTCCGGTGCCGCGCAGGCGGGGGGTGCCCGGTCATGACCGGTGTGCTGCTCGCTGGGAAGCTCGACGACCTTGGCGACTCGTGGATCACGATGTTCGAGAACTGGGCGACCAAGGGCCTGCAGGCCGGTCTGCTCGTGCTGGTCGTCGTGATCATGATCCAGAAGTTCTCGCTGAAGGCCGGGATCGGCGCGCTGCTCCTGATGGTGATCGCGCTCGGCCTGTACAACTCGCGCAACGACCTGGCCGACATGTTCGAGGACGAGGTCAAGAACCCGTCGAAGTCGGCGCCCGCCGTTCCCGGCATCGTGCAGGGCGATCCTCCGGCTGGCCGTGATCACTCCGCAGGCGTCGGAGGTTGGCTGTGAGTGCCGCCGCCGCGACCGCCTCCGTGCGAATGGGCCGCTTCTACACCTCGGCCCGCCGCCACCCGTGGGTGCTGGGCAAGGTCGCCGACTGGCGTATCCCTCTCGGCCCGTTCACGCCCGCGCAGATCCTCCTCGCCGTCGCCGGGGGCTTCCTTCTGGTCAAGACGATTCCGTGGTGGTCGTGGATGGGGCCCGTTCCCATCGCTGCCTGGCTGCTGGGCATATGGGCGGTGCGCCGTCCGAAGATCAAAGGACGTGCCCCGCTCCAGGCGGCCCTGGGCTGGCTGCTGCTGTGCTGGCAGCCGCGCGGGGGCCGGATCGGCGGCCGTGCAGCCCGCGACCACGCCGCCCGCACCCTGACCGGTGGCTTCGTCGTCGAGGGCAATGCCCCGGCTCCGGCGATCAGTGCGGCTCCGCGGCCGCGAGCCGCCGAGCGTACGGCGCACCGGGAGGCGGCACGGTCGCGGTCGGGCGGTCGCCCGGCGGCAGTCGGCGCTCAGCCGGTTCGGCCGGTGTCGGGTGTGCAGCGGTTGCTTGCGCGCGCCGAACAGGGGGGTGCGCGGTGAGGGTGCCGATCCGTCATATCGCCGGGCATCTGGTGTGGTCGACGCACGGCAGTGTGTGGGCCGTGTACCGGCTGCACCCGGGGCCGGACGAGCACGGCCGCAACGAGGAGAGCGTGCAGGGCACCTATGTGCCGGCCGCCGTACGGGAAGAACAGCTCGCCAAGATCACTCATCTGGTGCGGTCGCTGTCCGGGGCACCGCGGCTGTTCGGTCTGTGCGCCCGGGTCGATCCGGGGGAAGTTGCGCTGCGCATGATCGAGGGGATCGAACCCTCCGACACTCCGTCGGGCCAGACGCACCCGTGGGTGGAGAACGTCGAGGCCACGCTGGATCTGCTGGACGGGCAGGAGATGCACCGCCGCACCCTGTGGCTGGCGGCCCCGCTCCAGACCGAGGGCGCCGGCCTGCAGATGGCCGCTCAGTTCGGAGCGATGTGGGCGGAGATCGCCCCGACGCTGGGCATACGGCCGACGCCGGTAGCGCGGCGGGAAGTGACCGCGTATCAGGAGCAGGCCTCGCGGGTGGAGGCCGCGCTCGCCGGCGGCGTCGCGTTCCGCCCCGCCCGTCCGGCGGAAGTCGTATGGATGGTCCAGCACGCTCTGCACCGCGGACTGGACGAGCCGCTGCTGGCAGAAGCCGAAAGCAGCGAGCTGTACGGCGGGCAGGTACGCGAGGGAGTGC
This sequence comes from Streptomyces paradoxus, assembly GCF_014202475.1. GTDB lineage: Bacteria > Actinomycetota > Actinomycetes > Streptomycetales > Streptomycetaceae > Streptomyces > Streptomyces paradoxus. Next base: position 107,556 of record NZ_JACHGV010000015.1, on the reverse strand, counting down.
TGCACTCCCCCAGCTACGCCGATCTCGGGCAGGCCCGCCTCCAGGAGGGCGGCATCGACCCAGACCTCGACGACGTCGACGAGCTCAAGAGCGCCGACCAGCTCACCCGGTCCGGACGCAAGGCCTGGTGGCGGGTCAAGACGGCTTCCCCGCTGCGCAGGCGGTGGCTGCAGATCGAATCCGACGCCGGCACCGGCTACCAGGCGCAGCTGGCGCTCGCCGAGTGCCCGCCCGCGGTCAGCGCCGATGCCGCCGATCTGTTCGCCCAGCTGGAGACACTCGATTTTCCCGTCGACTACACCGTCGACCTCACGCTCGTGCCTGCGGAGAAGGCCCGCGATCAGGTGCGGCGCAAGCGCAACGAACTCGTCGACCAGGCCGACCAGTACGACGCCCGGCCGACCGGCATGCCCGCCTCGCTCACCGACGCCGCCCGCGACCTGGGCGAGCTCGACGCCCGTCTGTCGCGCACCTCGGTCGAGGTCGAGGTGCAGTCCGTGACCGTGCTGACCGTGTGGGGGCCGACCGCCGCGCTCTGCGACGCCCGCGCGCGGGCCCTGGCCTCGCTGCTCGGCGGCGCCGACTACCGAGCCGTGCGCCCGGCCGGGCTGCAGGAGGCGCTGTTCCTGCTCGGGCTGCCGGGCACCGCACGGCCTGGAGTGGTGCGCGAGTTCACGCAGCACCAGGTCTCCGAGGACTGGGCGTTGGGCGGCGCTTTCACCATCGGTGAGGTCGGTGACCCCAACGGCATGTTCCTCGGCATCGACCTGGACAGCGGCACGACCCGCCCCGTCATGATCAACGTCGCGGACGCTCCGAAGCACGACGCGTCCGCGTCCCTGGGCATCGTCGGTGATCTGGGGGCCGGGAAGAGCGTCCTGCAGAAGCTGATCGCGGAGGCGGTGTGGGCGCGCGGCGGCTGCGCGATCTGCATCGACCGCACCCCCGTACGTGAGTGGGCAACCTTCGCCCGCACCGCCGCCAAGGGCCGCGTCCAGATCATCGACGCCGCCCAGGCCGAGGTGTCCATCGACCCGCTTCGCATGTTCGACGGACCCGAAGGCCGCCACTACGCCCTGTCCTACCTGACCCTGCAGCTCGGCATCGGCCCGATGAGCACCAACGGCGAGGTCCTGCACCACGCCGTCGAGAAGGCAGCCGCCAGCGACGCCCCCTCCATGAGCCGCGTGCTCGAGGTCCTGGAGGAGATGGCCACGACCGAGGTGGGCAAGCGGCAGGACGCGGCGTCCGCGCTCGCCGGCCTCGTCCGCGTGGTGGCCACCAACTCACTGGCCCGCATGGTGTTCGACCCCACCCTGCCCCCGGTGCGGCTGGACGCCTCCAGTACCTCCGACATGATCGTGATCACGACCGCTGGTCTGAAGCTGCCGCCCAAGGCCGCGTTCGACAATCCGGAGGTGCTGCACCAGCAGCCGCTGGAGGCCCTGATCGGGCGCGCCGTGCTCTACCTGATCGCGGCGCTCGCCAGGCAGACCGCTTTCGAGGACCCCGAGCGGTTCACCGCGGTCGTCGCCGACGAGCTGTACTGGCTCACCTCGTCGGCCGAGGGCACCGCGCTGGTGCACGAGATCCTCCATGACGGGCGCAAGCATGGCGCCGGCTTGCTCGCTGCCTCTCACGACGCCGAGGAACTCGGCCCCGACCGCGGGCTGATGGCCTATCGGGCGCTCGCCCGCACGACCGACCGTGGACGCGCCCGGCGCGGCCTGGAGTTCGTCGGGCTCGACCCGAACGACGGCGAGCTGCTGCGGCTGGTGACCACTGGCCTGTCCCCCGTCGGGCAGCGCGGACGCGAAGGGGAGTTCCTGCTGGCCTGCCCGCGGCAGAACACGGGCCGGGTCAAGGCCGTCATCCCCCGCATCGAGCGGATCACCACCTCCATCGCCACCACACCGGGCCGCCGTACGAGCGCGAGCACCGCGCAGGCCTCCAGTGAGACCGAGACGGCCCGACCGAAGGAACACGTCTCATGAGCACGTCGTCTTTCTCCTCATCCCGCTCCCGGCGCATCGCCACCGCGGCGAGCGCCCTGACCGTGATCGCCCTCCCGGCCCTCCTGCTCGCCCTGGTCATTGGGGCCGGCGTGCCGGAGTCGTGGTGGCCACACACCGGCGAGGCCTTCGCCGTCGAATCCCCCTCCGGCTCCGCGCGCCAAGACGCGTGCGAGTCGAACTCGGGCCCGGCGAAGGAACACTGCGAACGCGGCCACCGCTCCCCCACGTTCACGGCCTCCACGGACGAAGCCCACCCGGACGGCGCCAGGGCAGCATGGATGCTGGTTCCGCCCGCCGCTGTGCTGACGGCCGTCGTCGTGTGGCCGCGCCGGGGCGCTGCCGGGCACGGGCGGCGCTGAATGTGGCGCCCAGACCGCGGCACGCTCCGATCGGCTGGCTTCGTCCTGGTGCTCACCAGTGTATTCGTCTTGGTGAACAGCCAGGTGGTGTATGCCGCCGGCAGCAACAGCGAGACCGGTGACCTGCTCGCACCGTTGAACATCGCCTCCTCCGAGGGTGTGGCGATCAACGGATATGAGCTGAACGCCGAGGGCGGGTCCATCGTCAGCTTCAAGACGCAGTCCCTCTCCTTCGCCCTGGGCGGCCTGTTCACCCTGATCCGACTGCTGGTCGGCCTGGCGGGATGGGCGATCGAGGTGGCCTTCCGGTTCCCGCTGCTGAAGATCCTCACCCGCCCGGCGCAGGAGGTGGCCGACGCCTACAACAGCGTGGTCGTCGACTCGCTCGGGCTGAAAGGTCTGCTGCTGGCCTGGGCGTTTGTTTTCGCCGGATTCATGATCGTGCGCGGTCGCATGGGACGCGGTCTGGGCGAAGTGTTCCTCACTCTGCTGATCGCGGCGTTCGCCGCTTCCACGTTCGTCCGTCCCGACTACCTGCTCGCCCAGGACGGCCCGCTGGGGCAGGGGCAAGCGGTGGCCGCCGAGGTGGCCCAGCAGAGCGTCGCCTCCTACGACTGGGGCGGCAAGATCGCCAGCCGGGAGACATGCGACGGCCTGGCCGGCAACGCCGAGATCAAGTGCCTGGAGCGGGAAGGTGAGCGTCCGGTCTCCGCAGAGGACGTAGCCCGGCCGATCCAGGACTCGGTCACCAATGCGCTCGTCGTCAAGCCGTACATGCTGCTCCAGTACGGGCGCATCCTAGACCCGGCGAAGGACTCCGACCGCAAGGCCTACGCCGTCCACCTCAAGTGGATCACCGGAGGCTACAAGGCCTCCGAGGGCACAGACGGTGAAGACAACGGGTGTGACCAGCTCGCGCCACCGCTCCGGTCCCACTGCGAAGAACAGAACGAAAAGGAGGACAACTGCCGCCTCCTCAGGGGTCCGGCCAGGGAGTCCTGCGAGCGGGACACCGGCGGCGGCCGCGCCGGCAACAGCTTGCCGGAGCTGACGCCAGGCGGCGAATTGCTGGACGCCTCGAACGCGATCGTCACGGACGAGGATCGCGAGTTCCACGCCTTCCTGCAGGACATGCGCAAGGCCGGCGACGTCGGCAAGGCGTGTGCCGCCTACGCCGAGGAACCCACTTGGTGGCGGGTCGGCGGAGCCGTGCTGCTGCTGATCGCCGCCCTGTTCATCTGCGGCATGCTGCTGAGCAGCGCGATCGTCCTGCTCGGCACTCAAGGCGTCTGCGCTGCAGCGGCGGCCGCCGGAGGCGTCACATTCGTCGCAGGCATGCTGCCCGGCCCGGCGCGCCAGTCGGTGTGGAAGTGGCTGTCACTGTGGGGCATTGCGGTTCTCGCCGTGGTGGGGATCTGCGCGTTCGTGCCGTTTTTCGGTATCGCCGTCGACGCGGTCGTCACCGACGGGCCCGACCTGATGGTGGAGCGGATCCTGCTGATCGACGTGCTGGCCATCGCCGGCGCTGCCGGGCACCGCAGGCTGCTGACCGGTATCGCCTCCTTCGGCCGTCGCATGGCCATGCGGATGCGTTACGCCAAGGTAGGCGGCACCCACCTGCCCGGTGATACCTCCGAGCTCGGCGCCGCACTCGCTATGAACTCCCCTGCCGCGATGGGCGGCTACGGCGGCGGGCTGCGCTCCTTCACCGGTGGTGGAGGCGGCCGGTTCGGGTTGCTCGGCACCCGCCAACGGCTGATGAACGCCCTGACTTCCCTGGTCGACGGCGCGGGCATGCCAGTTGACACCGGCCGCATGCTCGCCGACGCCACCGCCGAGGCCGGGCGTGGTCTCGCCCCGCTTTCCGCGGCGGCAGCCGTGGGCGGGCTGGGAGCACGGATCGGTGCAAAGAGCGGGCACTGGCTTCTGATCGGCCGTCGACCAGGTCACGAGCAACTGGCCAAGTGGCTCAAGCCCACCGGTGAGGGCGAGGAGGGCCCGGGCGGCCCGTCGGGCGCAGGAGAAGGCGGGTCGGGCAGCCCCGGCCCGCAGCGCCCCGCTGGGCCGCCCGACCGGTACCGCAACGAGGAGGGGCAGATCGTTGACCCCAACTCAGGTCAGGTGCTGCACGACCAGAACACCGACCGCACTCTGCTCGCGACCCGGGCCCATAACCGGCTGGCGCGATTCCGCGGGTACCGCATCCTCCACCGCGGCGGTCGAGTCGCTTACGGGGCGACATACGGGCTTCCCGCCAGCGTGCGCCGAGCACGGGGCGGCGGATCGCGCTACGCCCAGGACGCCCGGCAGCAGGTGAGGGTGTGGGGCAATACATGGCGTGAGGACGGCCGCGCCTGGGCCGACACAGGACGTCATGTTTCGCGTGTCCTGCGGGAGAACCCCGGAGACGGCGGCGGGCATGGCCCGACCGGCGGCGGCCGCCGCCTGCCGGCCGTTGCACCATCCGCCGCCGCCCGCCCGGCTGCTGCCCCGCGTCCGACCACGACCTCCGGCGGCGCGACAGCCCGCATGACTCCGTCCTCGCCGCGGTCCAGTGCACCGGCACCCAGGGCCGGGACCACCGCGCCAGCCCGGCTGAGCCCGGCACCGCGTCGGCGGCTCTCCGGAGGCGCAGCCTCTCCCCCCGCGCAAGGTGCGGGAGACCAGTCGGCTCCCTCCGCGGGCGCCGACACGGGGAGCGGCGGCCGCAACGTGGGGCGGGCCCGCATGAACGAGCTGATGCGGCAGGCCACAGCGATCCGAGAGATGCGCGAGCAATGGCAGCGCGACGACAGGTCCGGTGAGGACGAATGACAGAGGTACGGCGCCGTCGCATGGGGCGGTGGGGATGTGTAGGGGTGCTACTCCTGTTCGCTGCCGTGTGCTGCGCGGCCCCAGTGGGCAACGCGATCAGCGCATACGTCGCGCTGAAGACTGCGGCCCAGGACAACGGTGGAATCGCCGAGGGGGGCAGCGCCGCGGACATCCCGCCGCGGATGCTGACCGCGTACAAGAAGGCCGCCCAGCACGTCAGCAAGCATGTTCCGAAGTGCCAGGGCATGCGCTGGCCGATCCTCGCCGGTATCGCCAAGGTCGAGTCCAACCACGCTGCGGGCCGCAACATCGCCGCCAGCGGAGACATCCGGCCGAAGATCTACGGGGTGCTCCTCAACGGTTCCGGCGCAGGTGGAAACACCACGGTCTTCCCGGACACCGACGGCGGAAAGTGGGACGGCACCGCTCAAGGAGAGCGCGCCGTCGGCCCCTTCCAGTTCCTGCCCGCCACCTGGAGCAGCGTCGGCAAGGACGCTGGCGGCGACAAGGTTGCCGACCCGCACAACGCCGACGATGCCGCCCTCGGTGCCGCGATCTACCTATGCGGGGACGGCCGCGATCTGACCAAGCGGGCACAGCTGAGGTCTGCGATCTTCCAGTACAACCACTCAGGCGAGTACGTCGCGAACGTGCTGGGCTGGATCGACCAGTACACGGCGGCCGCCAAGGACCCGGACCTGAAGAACGTCTCAGGGAAGGTCCGCACCGTCATCAATGCGGCGCTGGCCCAGCGCGGTGTCCCGTACTCCTGGGGCGGCGGCAACGCGAGCGGCACGTCGTACGGGATCTGCTGCTCCCCCAGCGGGAAGTCCGGAACGAACATCAAGGGCTTCGACTGCTCGGGCCTGACCACGTACGCCTACGCCAAGGCCGGCATCCGCCTGCCGCGCACTGCGGCAGCCCAGGCCGGTGTGGGACAGCGGATCCCCGCCAGCCTCGGAACCAGCGCTCTCAAGCCCGGTGATCTGGTGTTCTACGCCTACGCCCCGGGGCACGACTCAACGATCTATCACGTCGGCATCTACGTCGGAAACGGTCAAATGATCAACGCTCCCCGCCCGGGCACGGTCGTACGGCCGGACGCGGTCAGCGCGATGTCGGGCTTCGCCGGAGGAGCCAGGCTGCTATGACGACACGCGCATCGCGCTCGCCGTTGCTGCTGCTAGTCACGACCTTGGCCCTGGCGGTGGCCGGTGTTGTCCTGCAGGCGCAGCCGCCCAGGGCCGGCAGCGCCTGCGACTCCGCCACCGACGGCCGTCCGGCCTTCATCCACCAGCCAGGAGACAGCGGTTCGAAGCCCCCGCCCGTCGAAAACGACCCCCGCTACGCCCTCCGAGTCGGTGCTACCACCGCATGGTGAAGGAGCGTCCGGTGATCAGGCCATCCAGCAAGCACTGGAGGCGGCATGGCCTGCGGACCTGGCCGTTGAAGACGAGCGGCAACTCCGGGCGGCCGGCCGTGACCTGCTGCGCGCTGATGCCACCGGTTTCGGCCGCGCCAGGTGGCCCGCATTCTTCGGCCGCCCGGATCAAGCCATCGCGCCGGCGTTCGCCACTGCCCGCTTCCGCATCCAGGCCGTCGTCGCCCGCCGCGACGGTGCCGCGGACCGGGCTGTGGTGCACCTGGTGTGGGCAGGCACCGACCGCGGCGGCACCTACACCGACGGCCGTATCACCAACCTGTCCTTCACCCGCACTATCAAGAGAGGAGAGTCGACATGGATTCCGCAGCGTCGAACCTGACGGGCCAGGCCTCTGCGAGCACCTCCGGGGAGGTGCTCGATCTGATCAACGGACTCGTCAACGCCGTCGACTGGCTCTTCGACCACTGGTACCTGCTCGCCCTCGCCATCTCCGTTTCCTGGGGCGTGGGAGAGGTAATGGTGCGCCACCTTGCGCAGCGGGCCTACGCCCAGCGAATGGCCCTGGAACTCACTCCGAACCGGCACTTCGACCCGGGCCTGGAGGAGATCTTCCGCCGGGGAGTGCAGCTGTCGAGGGCATCGACGAGCATGCCGTGGTGGGCGCCCCGCCGGTCGAAAACGGTGCAGATTCGATTGCGCGCCGACGGCTCCGCCCCCCTGCGCTATCGCATCGAAGGCCCAGCGGGCGGTGAACGGCTGTTGGCCATCACCCCGTTCGGGCCGAACGTCACCGTCGACCGGTCCCGCCCGATTAGGGACAAACCGCGCGACCATGTAGTTCGGGCGGAGTTCATCCTGCGCGGCAAGCTCACCGCCCCGTTGCGGGAGGTTCCTTTGGAGCCCGACCCGCTGCAGCCTCTTGTCGATGCCGTGTCCGACTTGCGTGCCGAACTGGGCGACCTCGCCGAGGTCCGCCTCGATATCCAGCGCGCCCCCAAGTGGGCACTGCGAGCTCGACGTCTGCAGATCTTGAGTGCTGCACGCCGCCAGGAGCGCCGGGAGACCCAGCGCGCGGCACGCTGGGTGCGCCAGGACGCCACCGGAATGGAAGACTCGCTCGTCTGGAATCTGCAGGCACTGGTCACCGGCAAGGACCGAGCAGCCGGGCGGCGGCTGGTGATGCCCCCGGTGCCGCGCCGGGTGGATCCGTCCGAGGCGCTGGGCAAGCTCGCCGACGACGATCACCTCGTGCGAGTGCAGTTGCTCGTGATGTGCGCGTCCAACATCGAAGGCCGCGCCGAGGCCCGCCTCGCGCAACTCCAGGCCGCGTTTGATGTTTTCGGCGGCCGGTCGCGGTGGGCCATGCGCGGCTGGCGGCTGGGACCGTGGCGGTTCGGCGCCGATCACTGGCCTACCCGGCGCAGGTGGGAACGCCGCTGGCGGTTGGGGCAGTGCCAGCCGCCCCGGGCGAACTGGGTACGTCTGGAGGAACTGACGGGGCTGCTCAAGCCGCCGACTGTTCACTGCCGGCTTCCGCTGCTCGCTGGTGACTTGCCGTCCTTCGAGTTCGCGAACCCTGAGCTGCTGCTGCAGGGCATCTACCGGGGGCCCGACGGGCGGAAGCGTCTGGTCGCCACCTACACGGCCGAGACGCTGTTCGAGTGCGGGGTGGGCAAGGCCGGTGGCGGGAAAACGGAACGTGCTCTGGCGCAGGCGATCGGGGTGGCGCACGCCGGCGGCGGGTTGATGTTCGTCGACCCGCACCGCGACTCCTGGCCCCGTGCCGCGACGTTCCTCGCCCACGATCACCTGATGCAGAGGATCGCGTTGATCGACCTCAACGCGGCAGGGCCCTCGCCGATGTTGAGCTCGTGGAATCCGATCGCCATGCACCCCGGACAGGAGCCGCACGACGTCGTCGAGGCGGTCACCGACGCCTTCGCGTCCATCCTCGGCTGGGACGATGCCGCCGCTCCCCGGGCGCTGACCATCCTCACGTCGTGCCTGGCGGTGCTCGTCGCCGTCAATCGGGCCGCCTGCCAGGCCGGGCGCCGCGATCACCAGGCCACGATCTTCCACGTACGGTCTCTGATCTCCGACCCGGGCTTTCGGGGGGCGGCGCTGGCCGCCGTGTCGGACCTGCTGGACGAGGAGACGCGGGCGTGGTGGCGGACGGTGTTTCCGACCTTCCCCCCGGACGCGTTCGGCGTGGTCCTCAACCCGCTCGCCCGGCTGGCCGCGAACCCGGTCACCCGTGCCTTTCTCGGTCAGCCGGTCGGCGTCTACAACAGCCGGGCCGCCATGGACAACGGGCTGATCGTGTGGGTGTGCCCGGCCGGGAACGGGCCCACCGACCGGCTGCTGACCGCGCTCATCGCACGGGACCTGTTGCGGGCGGTGCGCTCACGCCGAGACACACCAGAGGAGCAACGGCGTCCGTTCCGGCTGTACTTCGACGAGTTGATCACCCTGACCGGTGCAGCACCGGAGACCATCGCATCGATGTTCGAGGACTTCCGTAAGTTCAGAGTCACGGTGCACGGAATGACCCAGTTGCTGGGCCGCCTTCCGGCCCCGGTGCGAATGTCGTTGACACAGAACGCCTCCACACTGGCGTCCACGGCGGGATCCAAGACCGCGATCACCCCGATCACCGCGGAGTGGGGGGACAAGCCGACCCCGGACGAGGTGGCCGTACTCGACCGCTTCGAGCACTACGCGTCGTTCACCATCGGCGGCCGCCGCGTCGGACCGGTCCGGATCACCGGCCCGCACCTTGACGAGGTGTTCGCCGACTACGCGCGACCCCGCAACGTCGCCGCTCTGGAGCGCGCCGCAAGGGTTACAGCCGGGGCGGCGCCGCTCGACGAGCTCACCGCCACCGCTGCCACCCAGCAGGGCCGTGTCACCGACTTCCTTGCCCAGCGCGCACCCGCCGCGACCGCGGACGTACGCCTGAAGAAGCACGCGGAGGGATACCAGTGACCCCCGCCATCGCGAAACACACGTCCTACAACTTCTCCGTTCTCTCGAGGCCTGTCGAAGAGGGAACCGCTGTCTCACTCGACACCAGGCCTGTCCCGGATGGTCCGGCGGTCAAGGTCGGTCGAGGGCTGCGCCGAACAGGGGATCCTAGGCAGGCCTACTGGTGCAGCGGGGCCCCGGAAGCGAGCCGCACCCCCTCCTGCAGCTCTCGGTCGGCCGGGTCCGTCGCGTCGAGGTCCGCAACCCGGAGGATCGACGCCGGGCGCGGACCTGGCATCGCTGATGGGATGGGCAGCGTTGACGCCAGGCCAGCCGCAACTACCGTCTACAAATGTTGACACGGGGATCCTCGCTGCACCAAGATCTGAAGTCATCCGAGGCCGTACAGAGGCGCCCACTCGCCTGCTGGCCCGCTCGACTGTGGACTGCCGCACGCGGGATCTGGGGCAACGGTCTGCCGCATCGCGTTGCACGGGGAGACCGCGTGAAACTAGCACTACGCCACCCGAAGGCTGCCGTCTCGGAAGACCTGGACGACCACGGTCCCGCCAACACTCTCTGATTTCAGCTGGCCAGACCGAGCACAGACCGTCTCCCACGTCGGGGACGCCTGCGCGGGTCCAGCAGACCGTCGGCTTCGACTTGACCGACCTGAACAGGGGGCCGCAGCCACTCCCCGGAGCGGCGCGTCACCCTCGACGGCGACGTAATCACGGTGTGGCCGTCACCCCGACAGAACGACTAAGCCCCGCGCCTCACCCACCCCCTTGTGTCCTCATCACCGAAAGGAAGCAGTGCCATGACTGGTTGGTGCACGATGAGGCTCGGCACGCGCCTTGGCGGACTGGCGGCGGTACTGAGCCTGGCCCTGGGCGTGACCGCGTGCTCGGACGGCAGCCAGGAGCAGGGGCCCCCGTCAGCTGCCGCATCAGAAGCCGGCAGCGGCTCCGCACTGCGTACGCAGACCCAGACGCGGGGACCTCTGGCCGAACTCCAAGGGCCCGACGGTCTCACCCTCACCGTCACCTCAGCCGTGCGAGAGCCCGCGAATTACCTCACTGTTCGAGGCAATCTGACGAACAAGCAGGCCGGTGTGACCGTTGTTCCAGCGGAGCTGCGCGGCAACGAGCTGGAGGTCCTGCGGACCGGCCAGTCGCTGGCCGGAGCCACCGTCGTCGACTTCAAGCAGAGCAAGCGCTACTACGTGCTCCGCGACACGGAAGGACGGCCCCTCACGACGACAGGCCTCTCCACGCTGAAGGCAGGGGAACGCGTACGCGTCTTCATGCAGTTCCCGGCACCGCCTGCGAGCACCACGACAGTCGGTCTCCAACTGCCGCTGTTCGACACTGCCAACATCAAGATCTCCGGTTGAGGTGACTACCACGATGCGTCCGTGCCGGTTTCGCCTCGCAGTTCAGCTCCTCGCCCTGGTGGCTCTGACGACCGCGTTGCACACAGGCGCAGGAGCGCACAGGACGGCGGCCAGCCCTTACGGGGAGGGTTCCGGCCTCGCGCTGCGGAGCGGTGCGAGGCTCGCCCCTCCTAAGATCCTGGATCTCGGCTCGGATCCTGTCGGCATCAGCCGGATGGTCGGTAGCAGTGATGGCGCTGAACGCCGCAGGGCGACGGACACGGAAGTGACGCACGAGTTGCAGGCTGAAGTGCTGTTCTCCAGGGACAGCGCGCGGCTGGGCGGCTCGGCGCGGTCTCGCATCGCCTCGATCGCCCGCGAGATCGAGCAGCGGGCCGCGACGCGGGTCCGTGTCGCCGGCTTCACGGACGACCTCGGTTCTTCCACGCACGGCGACGTTCTCTCGAAGCAGCGGGCAGACGCTGTGCGGGACGTCCTTGCCAGCGAGCTGCGCCCCACAGCGATCACCGTCGAGAGTCGCGGCTTCGGTGAGCGGCATCCGGTCGCGTCCAACGCGACTGAGGCCGGCCGGATGAAGAACCGGCGCGTGGAAATCTCTTTCACCTAACCGGGCGGCCACGTTGCTCCGTAACGACTGCAGCCCTGCTTATCCGCCGTCACAAACCAGCGACTACACGCACGAATCGGCATCTGGTTACAGGGGTGACCGGATCCGTCGTGAGATGCACGAGTGAACCCATAAATCGAACTGGGAAGTTGACTGGCATATGCGCAATCTTGCGATCACGCAAACGGATCACCGCAGCTGGACCACGCCACGGAGTTTGATGGCCGCTTGCTGGCGACCGTCACACCGCGCCACACGGGGAGAGAACGTGACACGCACCCAACCACGCCCCCGGTCGCAGCCCTGCACCGTTCGCTGGCGGGAGATGGCCGCAGTAGCCGTGACACTGAGCGCCATACTCGCCCAGTCCGCGTGCAGCTCATCCGACGGGAAGGATGAGGCCGCAGATGTGTCCCCGAGCATCGCGCAGTCTCCGACGTCGTCCGCCCCCGCTGACCCGAAGGAGACCGCGAAAAAGGAAGCGGTCACTGCATACGGGGCCTACTGGCAGCAGATGGAGAAGCTCTACGCCGACCCTACCGGCAAGGCCGCGCACCTTGATCAGTACGCCGCATCCGCGGCGCTGAAGAACGCCGAAGCAGACGCCAAGCGCGCTCACGACCGCGGCCGCATCTACACCGGTGGCGTCGCCCTCACCGACCAGACAGTCACCAAAGTAAACGTCTCGGGCAAGATCCCGAACGCAACCGTCTCCAGCTGCCTGGACATCTCCAAGTGGCGGAAGGTCGATGCCAAAACCAAGAAGCCGGTGTCTCTCCCGAAAAACCGGCTGACGAAGTACCGGATTCTCAGCACCGTCGAGAAGTACCCGGAAGGGTGGCGCGTCACCCGCGATGATCCCCAGGGGAAATCATGCTGACGCGCCGCATTGCCATCACTGCGGTAACCGTCCTGGCCACGCTCTCCGTCCCTGTCACCAGCTACGCGGAGGATGACCCCACAGGCGGCGGTATCGAGTGCGGCCTGTACGACTGCGAGGTCGAGGTAAACGTCCCCGGTCAGACCGGCGGCCAAGCAGGCGGCAGCAACAGCACGGGCGGAACAGGTGGAAGCGGTTCGTCTGAAGGTGGTGACGAGGGCGAGTTCGCGAACGTCTGCACCTACAAGCTGGCCGACCCGCAGCCGCCCGCCGGCAGCGTGGACTGGGAAGGCCACGAACCGGGCGACGGCGCCGTCTACGAACAGAGCTGCACGCGAGATGGAGGGAACCTCAACATCGTTCAAATGGTGTGGCTGGCCGACCCTCCCGCGGAAGAGGCTGTCGACCCGGCAGTCTTGGCGCAGCGGGCTGTCGACTCGATGACTCTGCTTGGCCCGGACATCGCCAGCCCGCGCGCGACCGGGAAGTACACGGTCGGCGTTCCGATGTGGATGTGGGTCAACCAGAACGCCACTACCTACGGGCCCAACACCGCTTCGGCGTCGGCAGGCGGGATCACCGTCACCGCCACCGCGAAGGTGTCGAAGATCGTTTGGAAGATGGGCGACGGCACCAGCGTGACGTGCAACGGCCCTGGCACCCCCTATAGCGGCTCGGCGGGCATGGCCGAGTCGCCGACCTGCGGCCACGTCTACTCCAAGACATCAGCCAGTGCAGCGGGCGGAAAGTACGCGGTCACCGCAGCCTCGACATGGACGATCGACTGGCAGGGCGGCGGAGCCTCGGGCCAGTTGACGGAGACCCGGCAATCGGACGTGCAAGTGGCCATCGGCGAAGTACAGGTCGTCAGGTAGCCGCCGAAAGGACATGACGTTGAGCAAGGCCAAAGAACGTACCAGCACGCCCGCCACGAACCAGGTGCCTCCACAGCACCCGATGGGCCCGGTGGCGCCGCCTCGGATCTCCGCCCGTCGGCGCAGGCCTGGCGTGATCGCTCTGTCGCTGGCGTTGATCGCGGCTGGTGGCGCTGGTGTCGCTGTGCTGCTCCTGCAGGTCGGAGACCGCACGCCGGTGGTGACTGTGGTGCGCGATGTTCAGGTCGGTCAGGTCCTCACCGAGCAGGACCTGGGCAAGGCTGCCGTCGCCCTGGATCCTGCGGTCAAGGCCGTGCGCGCCGATGATCTGAAGTCGGTCCTGGGGAAGCGAGCAGCGGTGGAGCTGAGGCCGGGCTCGCTGCTGTCCCCGTCGCAGGTAACGAAGGATTCGCTGGTCAAGCCAGGTGAGCAGCTGGTGCCGATCGGGTTGAAGCCCGATCAGGTACCGGCGACCGCTCTGGTGCCGGGGCAGAAGGTTCAACTGGTGCGCGTTCCCGCACAGGGAGCCGCGAGTGTCGAAAGCGATGCCGAGAAGTCGGACAGTGCTCAGGAGACCATCGCGGGTCGTGTGGTGAAGGCGTCCGAGGCGGCCCCGGGTACTGGCATCGTGGTCGTTGACGTAGCCACCGCCGCCACCGACGGCCCGAAGGCGGCCGCGTGGGTGTCCGCCGGCGCGCTGCGCCTGGTTCTCGATGCGCCGGACGGCCGCTGATGAGTGTGATCGCGCTGGCCGGTTGCCGCGGTGCGCCCGGAGTAACCACGACAGCCCTGGCTCTGCTGCTGTCCTGGCCTCTGGAGCCGGGCCGCAAGATGATCCTGGCCGAGTGCGACCCGGACGGTGGTGCCGTACTGCACGGGCTGCTGCAGGGCTCGCTCGGCGACCGGTACGGGCTGCGCAACCTGTCCATCGCGGCCCGCAAGAACGAGTTCGGGGACGCGTTTTGGCGTCAGCTGATCGACTTGAGCAGCGAAGACGGCAAGAAGGACTCACCGCGTGATCGGCTGCTGCTGCCGGGGATCACCGATCAGGCGGAGGCTGCGGGCCTGGCGCCGGTGTGGAAGGCGCTGGCGGTGACGTTCCGCGGCATCGGCGCCGACTACGACCACGACGTCCTGATCGACTTGGGGCGCAGCGGCGCCGTTGGGCCCTCTGCGATGTTGGCTGAGCAGGCTGACGCGGTCGTGGTGGTGGTTCGCAATACGTTGCGCTGCCTGCAGGCCGCCCAAGCTCGGGTGCGTGCATTGCAGGAACGGGTCGGCGACGTGGGGCTGCTGATGATCGACGAAGGTCCGTATGCGGCTGGTGAGGTGCAGCGGGTGCTGCAGGTTCCGGTGGTGGCGACGCTGCCATACGCGCCCAAAGACGCGTTGGTGCTGTCGGACGGTGCCGAGCAGCCTCGGCATTTCACCAAGTCGGCGCTGATGAAAGCAGCCCGCACGGCCAGTTCTCTGCTCGTGCAGCGGGTGGCCGTGCGTCGCTCGCGATTGGCGCCGCGATCGCCGGCCGGAGGGGAGATAACCCGTGTTGCGCGGTAGGCCGTTGCACGCTGATCCCACGGTGGCGCCGCTGCCCGGGCCGCCCCGGCCTGGTCAGGGCGCCGGCGCTCCTGCGGGGGCTGCCTCCAGCGCGCAGCCGCTCGGTCAAGCGGTGCCGCAGGTGACCGTGGACTACCGGGTGGCCCGGCACATCGCCACCCAGGTGGCCCGGCAGCGCGAGGAGCTGCTGAAGAAGGACCCCTCGGTGGACCGGGCCGGGGAGGAGCAGCACTGCCTGAACTGGATCAATGAGGCCGTGGCGCTGTGGGCGCACGCCCAGGGCGTGGGGCGTGGTGTGAGCACCACGGCGCAGGAAGAGGACGCGCTGCGCCGAGCGGTGTATGACCAGCTGTACCGGGCGGGCCGGTTGCAGCCGTATCTGGACGATGAGCGGGTCGAGGACATCTTCATCCAGGGCCCGGACGAGGTGTGGCTCGACTACGGCGACGGTGAGCGCAAGATGGTCGGCCCGATCGCCGACTCCGAGGAGGAGCTGTTGGAGTTGCTGCGCGAGCTGGCCCGCGACTCCGGGCTGGCCGAGCGCACGATCTCCACGGCCAATCCCACCCTTGCTCTGTCGTTGCAGGACGGCTCCCGTCTGCAGGCCATCACCGGGCTGGGGCCGAAGACGTATGCGGTCATCCGCCGCCACCGCGTCTCCCACGCCGGTCTGGACGACCTGGTGCAGCTGGGCACCATCGACCCGGTCCTGCGCGAGTTCCTGGGCGCGTGCGTACGCGCCGAGAAGAACGTGATGATCGCGGGCAAGCAGAAGGCCGGCAAGACCACGCTGCTGCGGGCGATGCTGCGCGAGTTCGACCCGGAGTGCCGGTTCGCCACCATCCAGACCGAGGACGAGCTGTTCGCCCACGCAGGCGGCTACCACCGCCAGGTCGTCTCGCTGGTGGCGCGGGAGTCCAACGGAGAGAAGGACGCCACCGGCCGCGGCGCCGGCGAGGTGAGCCTGCTGGACCTGATGCATCCGGCGCTGCGCATGTCGCTGGAGCGGATCGTCGTCGGCGAGGTCCGCGGACCCGAGGTCGTGGCGATGATGCAAGCGCTGACCAACGGGGCCGGCGGCAACCTGTGCACGATCCACGCCCGCCGCCCCGACATCGTCTTCGACCGGATCGCCGAGCTGTATGCGCTGGCGCAGGAGAACCTGTCCGAGCAGCTCGCCTACCGGCAGATTGCCAACGGCCTGGACTTCATCGTCTACGTCTCCATGACGGATGAGACTCAGATCGGCGGCCGCCGGCACCGCTATGTCTCCCGCGTCCTGGAGGTCACGGGGATCGGTGAGAACGGCCGGCCGGCCACGAACGAAGTCTTCGCCCCCGGTGCGGAGTTCGGGGAGGTGCGGGCGGTGCCGCAGATGGACCCCGGCTGTATCGACGACCTACGCCGCGTCGGCTTCGACTCCACGCTGCTGCAGCACCGCCAGGGGCTGTGGAAGGAGCCCTTGCCGCTGCTGGTGGAGGTGAACCGATGACTCTCGTGCTGGCTTTGCTGAGCGGCATGGCCGTAATGGGGGGCCTGATCGGTGTCATCGTCGGCATTGTGGGGACGACCGCGCCGCGCAGGGCCTCCCTGTGGCAGCGGTGGCGGGCCATTGGCGGCGGACCGGAGCTGACCGCGGATGCGCGCATGCGGCGCCGGACGCTTACGGCGGCCGCTGTGGTCGTCTTCGCAGGGGTGTGGCTGGCCTCGGGGAACTTCGTGGGCGGCGCCCTGCTGGGAGCGGCCGTCATCGGGGTGCCCTGGCTGATCACCCCGGCACAGAGCGCGGCAGCCCGCATTGGGCAGCTGGAGGCCTTGAGCGAGTGGACCCAGCGGCTGGCCGGTCTGCTGCGCCTGGGCATGGGTCTGGAACAGGCGATGATCAGCAGCCGGAAGGGTGCGCCGGACGCGCTCGTCGAGCAGATCACCGGCCTGTCGGACCGGTTGCGTCTGGGGTGGCGGCCGGAGGAAGCGCTGCGCGCCTTCGCCGGCGAACTCGACGACGTCACCGCCGACAAGGTGACCGCCGCCCTGATCCTGTCCGTCAATGACCGCGGCCCCGGCCTGGCCCAGGCGCTGGAGGATCTGGCGGGCACGGTGCGCGAAGAGGTAGCCAAGAAGCGCGGCATCGAAGCGGACCGGGCCAAGCCGCGCACCACGGTGCGGTGGATGACCTTCATCACCGTGGGTGTCGTGGTCGCCGGGTTCTTCGTCCCGTCCTACACGGCCCCCTACTCCACCCTGCTCGGCCAGCTCGTGCTCGCGTTCCTGACGGCAGGGTTCATCGCCACGCTTGCTCTGATGCGGCAGCTGGGCGCGTTCCGCCGCATCCCGCGCTTCCTGATCGCCGACGCCCGCAGCAGCGTCCGCCTGCCCGCCCCCACCACGGCCGCTCCCCTTGAGGTGGCGGTCGAGCGTGAGCCGGAAGGAGTCAGCTTGTGAACTTGCTTCCCGTCGTCCTCACGGGCGGCACGGTCGGCGCCGGACTCGCGCTGCTGGTACGGGAGATGCTGCAGCCGCAGCCGGCTCTGGCCCCAGCTCTGGCGCGCACCTCAACCAGCGCGTTGAGCATGCCCGAGCCGGACCTTGACCGGGACGAGGTTTGGGGCCGGTGGCTGCTGGCCCGTCTGGAGCGTCTGCCCGGTGTGCGGGTGCCGGCCAAGAATTTGGCGCTGCTGGGCCAGGGCCCGGGCCAGTTCATGCTGAAGAAGGTCGCACTCGCCGCACTCGGCCTGCTGTGTCCCGTGTTGGTGACCATCCCCTGGATCGTCGCGGGTATCGCCCTGCCCTTCTACGTCCCCGCCGTGGTCGGACTCGCCATCGCCGCCTTGCTGTTCATCACTCCCGACCTGGCGGTTCGCGACCAGGCCAAGCGGGCGCGGGAGGAGTTCGCCCACGCCTTGGTCGCCTACTTGGAGCTGGTGGCGCTCAAGCGGGCCGCGGACGCCGGCCCCACCGAGGCGCTGGAGAAGGCGGCCGCTGTCGGACAGGGCTGGCCGTTTTTGTATCTGCAGGGCGCGCTGCGCCGGGCCCGATTGGAGAAGATCCCGCCCTACCAGGCGCTGACGGAGCTCGCCGAGGAGTACGACCTGCCCGCGCTGGACGACGTCGCCGACATCATGCGCGGCTCCGCGACCGACGGTGCCGCCGTGTACAAGGCACTCCGTGCTCGCACCGCCGCACTGAACGCCGAACTGCTGGCCGTTCAGGCCGGTGAAGCCAACGCCGCCAGCGAGAAGATGACCGCTCCCGGAGCGCTGCTCGCGGTGCTGGTCATGCTGCTGATGGCCTTCCCCGCGGTGATCCGCATGCTCACTGTCTGACCCTGAACCCCCGCTACCGACATTGTGTGCAGAGGAGATCGTCATGAAGTACACCGCTATCCGTTTCCACCGCGGAGTGCGTCAGCTGGCCGTGCGGGTGGAGGAAGGCTTGGCCGAGCTGCAGAAGCGTCCAGACCGGGGTGACATCTCCATCACCACCGTCATCATCTGGGTCGCGGCCGTCACCGGTGCCCTGCTGATCGCCGGGACCATCGCTGTGGTGGTCGCCAAGTACAACGAGAGCCTGAACGGGATCTGATGCGTCACCGCGCTCGCATTAGGGCCTGGTGGTGCGGGGGGAGATGGGGCGACGACCGCGGGGACGCCGCGATCCAGATGGCGATCGTCTACCCGGTTGTCCTGCTCGCCGCGATCGCCGTCATCCAGGCGTCCATGTGGTATTACGCGCGTCAGATTGCACTGACCGCTGCCCGTGAGGGAGTCACCGCAGCCCGTGCCTATCAGGCTTCCCCGGCCGATGGTGCGGCCCGGGCCCACGAGGTCCTGGGCCGCACGGCCGGGGACAGCCTGCGCTCGGCCAGTGTCACGGCCGGCAGCACCGGGGAACGAGTGCGCGTCCAGGTGTCCGGCACCGCGCAGTCGATGATCCCCGGCATTGACGGCTTGACCATCACGCAATCGGCGTCCGGGCCGGTCGAGCGCTGGACAGTCCCAGGAGAGTGAAAGCCGTGACATGGAAGACTCGTTGCTTCGGCAGGCTCAGACGCGACGAGGGCAGCGTCGCCATCGAGGCTGCCATCATCGTCCCGTCACTGATCATGTTCGTGTGCCTGGCGCTCGCCGGCGGCCGCATCGTCACCTCCGGCGCGAAGATCGACGCCGCGGCGGAAGACGCCGCAAGGGAGGCTTCCATCCACCGCACCGCGGCCTCCGCCCAGGCCGCTGCACAGGCCGCGGCCGCCGATTCCCTGAACGATCAGGGCATCGCCTGTGCCTCCAGCAGCGTCAGCATCGACACCGGTGGTCTCAGCGTGCCGGTCGGACAGGTCGGCACCGTCACAGTGACCATGTCGTGCACGGTCAACCTGGCGGATCTGCTGCTGCCCGGCGTCCCCGGAGCACGCACCCTGACGTCGACCGCGACCTCGGTCGTGGACCAGTACCGGCAGCGGGGAGCGTGATGAGCATCCCGCGCCGGCGCCTTCACTCGGCCCGGTCTGCCTTCAACGACCGTGGCGGCGTCACCGTCTTCGTCGCGGTGTGCGTGGTGGCGCTGATCGGCATCATCGGCGTAGCCGTCGACGGAGGCGGCAAGATGCGCGCCGTAGAGCGCGCCGACCACATCGCCGGGGAAGCGGCCCGGGCCGGCGGCCAGGCCATCGACCCAGCCAAGGCCATCAGCGGCGAGGCCGTCATCGTAGCGCCGCAGAATGCCGTCGCCGCGGCCCAGGCCTACCTACGATCCGTCGGCGCCACCGGAACGGTCAGCGTCTCCGGCGACGGCAAGACGCTCACCGTCTACGTCTCCGACAACTACGACACGAAGTTCCTGCCGGTGGTCGGGATCGGCTCCATGCCGGTGACCGGCCACGGCAAAGCGACGCTGCTGTACGGCGTCACCACCCCCGAGTAAGGGACCTGATGCGCACCACGCAAGCCTCCACCACGGCAGGCCGCACCCTGGCCCGGGTGCTCAAGGCTGTGCTGAGTCTGCTCGTCCTGGCCGGTGCGGTTGCCGGACTGCCGCTGCTGCTTACCTGGGCGACCCCGGTGATCTGGGCCGCCAGCCATGACGACCTGACGCACCTTCTGGACCGGCAGGACACCGGTTCAGCTTTCCTGGTGCTGCTGGTCGCCGTCGGCTGGATCGGATGGGCCCAGTTCTCCTTCTGCGCTGTGCGCGAGCTGATCGCTCAGGTGTGGGGCCGCACCTGGCGCGCACCGCGTGGGCTGGGTGCCTCACAGCGTGCGGCGGCCGCGCTGATCGGCAGCATTCTGGTGCTGCTGCCCACCAGCTCCGCCTTGGCCTCCGAGGCGCAGGCCGTGCCGTCTGTCACCGCCCACGTGCCCGGGCAGGCACCGGCCCTCATGCCTGCGGAAGCTGAACAGCCTGCTGCCTCGAACACGTCGGCCCCCCGCACGTACACCGTGCAGGATGTGCGACCGGCCGAGAGCCTGTGGAGTATCGCCGAGCAGGAACTGGGCGACGGCGAGCGGTGGCGGGAGATCGCCGCCCTGAACGAAGGCCGCGTCATGCCCGGCGGTCAGACGTTCAAGTCCAACAGCTTTCTGCAGCCGGGCTGGCAGCTGGTTATGCCCGAGGCCCAGGCCGCGGCCGATGGGCTTCACCTGCAGCTCGCGGGCCACGCATCCGCAGCCCCCGGCAAGAGCGATCGCGTCGTGAAGGTGCACGAGGGCGACTATCTGTCGAAGATCGCCGAGGAGGAACTCGGCGACGCCGGCCAGTGGAAGGAGCTGTTCGACGCCACCCAGGGCAAGCCGCAACCGGACGGCCTGCCCGCCATCACCAACCCGGACGTGATCTACGCCGGGCAGCAGATCACCGTGCCAGAGGCCCGGACACCCGATCCAGACGAGGACCGGCACGGCCCGCCACCGAACATCAATGACAGCTCCCCAGATGCAGCAGACGCTGAGCCCTCCGCGCCTGCTGCTCCCTCGACGCCGGCTGACGAGCAGGAGCCTGACTCCGACGGTCCGGAAGGCGCAGGGAAGCCGCCCGCGCCGAAGCAGAGCGACGTGCCCGGACCGGAGGCGTCCGCTGCCGGTCCCACCCAGCAGCCCAGCCGTGACGGGAGGGCTCCGGGGGGGACGCCTGAGCGGAATTCCAGCGCCTCCCCGCCTTCGGCAACCCCGTCGGCGCCGACTGAGCCGCAGAGCTCTGCCCACTCCTCCCCCACCCTGTCGGCTTCCGAACCCTCCACTCCGACCCCGGCCGGCAACATCCTGAGCTTGCGCACGGCGTTGGGTGCCGGTGCGCTCCTGGCCGCCTCCATCACCGGTGCGCTGGCCTTGCGCCGCACGCTGCAGCGCCGCCGACGCAAGCCCGGCGAGAAGATCGCCATCGCCCCAGAGACATCCACCGCAGAGGCCAAACTGGCGGCCGCCGCCGAACCGGACGGCGCGGCCCGCCTGGACCTGGCGCTGCGCACGCTGGCCCACCAGGTGGCCCAGCGCGAGGACAAGGTGGTGATGCCTGGGCTGCGCGCCGCGCGGATCGGCACCCGCACGCTGCATGTCCTGCCCGAGGACCTCACCCAGGACGCACAGGCACCCTTCGTGAAGGGGGAGGGCGGCTGGTGGGCCCTACCCGTCGACGCGAACCTGCTCGGCGAGCAGGACGCCCACGAGGTGCCTGCGCCGTATCCGGCCCTGGTCACCACCGGCAGCATGGAAGGCGGCGACCTTGTGCTGCTCAACCTCGCGCAATTGCCTGCGTTGTTGTTGGACGGCAACCCGGTCCACATCTCCGAGGTGTGCACCTCGCTCGCGCTGGAGCTCGGGATGAGCCCGTGGGCGAGTGAAGTCGAGGTCGTGACCATCGGGTTCGGCGAGGACCTGCCGCAACTGCTCCCCACCACGCGCATCGCCTACATGCGGGAGGCCACGCACGCGCTGCGCGATCTGTCTGAGCGGCTGCTGGAAGCGCACCAGATGCCCGAGACCCAGCATCAGCCGTATCTGCTGCTGTGCGCGTCGTCCCTGGACCCGGACACGGCCTGGGAGTTCGCCGATGTCATCGACAAGTCCGGCACGGTCCCTGTCACCCTGGTCGCCCCGGCGAGTTCAGCGGCCGCGCACTTCCCTGAGGCGGAGATCCTCAATTCCTCACTCAACGATCCGCAGGACGTCGAGTACGCCAGCGTCGAAATCACGGTGCAGCGCCTCGATCACGCCGCCTACGTGCAGATCACCACGGCGCTGAAGGTGTCCGGGCAACCGTCCCACCCGGCCGAGGGGCTTTGGCAGGACGTCCCGAGTGAACCTGACATGGTGCAGCAGCCGGATTCTTCGGTCTCGGAGGAACCCACCGCGCCTACGCCCGCTGTCACGAGTCTTTCGTCGGAAGCGGACGCGGGCGGCGAGGTGTTCCCGGCTCTGCTCGCCGCCACCACCGGTCCCTCTGCACTTCGTCTCCTGCCCACGCCGCAGACGGCTCAGGCGGACGCTGAGCCTGGCCCGGACACCGAGCCAGCGCCCCCGGCCCCCGTGTCGCAGACGGCTGCGGACACCGCCATGGAAAAGGCCGGGAAGACTGAAGCCCACGAGGACTCCGCTGAGGAGCGCAAGCCGGAGACGGAGGAGTGCGGGGCGCACGACCTGCACGCGCCGGAGATCCGGATCCTGGGCCCGATCGAGGTGACTGGTGTGGACAGCACCGGCCACGGCCCCCGGATGGCGCAACTCGCCGCTTTGCTGTTTTTCCGGCCCGGGCGGAGCGCCGACGCCCTGTGTTCGGACATGGATCCCGTCAGTCCTTGGTCGATCAACACCCTCAACGCTCGGATGCAAGGCCTGCGTCGCTCTATGGGGAACGACCCGGCCGGCGACCCCTACGTGCCGCGCCGCAAGACCGGCGAAAGCCCCTACCGGCTCTCCCCCGGCGTGCGCTGCGACTGGACCCGCTTCCTCGAGCTCGTCGAGCGTGCCCTACCGCTGGGCCCGGCTGGATTGACCGACCTGGAGAGGGCGCTCACTCTGGTGCGGGGTCGGCCGTTCGGCGGCAAGCCCCTGCCCTGGGCCGAGCCGTACCAGCAGGAGATGATCACGCGCATCATCGACGTCGCGCACACCGTAGCCACCTACCGCACACCCACAGGTCCACATCACGACCTCAGCGCGGCTCGTCAGGCCGTCGCGACCGGTCTCGACGTCGACCACACAGCAGAGCTGCTGTATCGGGACTGGCTGCGGATCGAGCATGCAGCCGGGAATCGGCAGGGACTGCATACCGCCATCACACGAGTGCAGCAGGTCAACCGGTCCTTGGACTGTTCTTTGGAGACAGAGACCGAAGCCCTCATTCACGAACTCCTCAACGGCCCGGGTACGTCGATGCGCAAAGTCCTCTAGTCGGTGAGTGGTCAGAGGCCACAGCACGTCACTGCTCGCGAGAGGCTACATCGCGCGAGGCATACGCGAGCAGTTCGTTGACGGCGGCCTCGTTGGAGGCTGGAGGGCGGGCATGCCACGCGGACAGAGTGTCGCGGACGGTCTGCGCAACGGACTTCGCCTGCTGCACCAGATCGTCCTCGAATGCCGTCACGTCGCCGCTCGTGGTGCGGCCCGTGACGACGATAGGGCCGACCGGCGTGTAGGAGGGGTCGCCCGCGCCACGCACTCGCCAGAGCCCATGCAGCCAGGTTCTGGGGAAGACCAAGAATCTGGCTGTTGCCGTGATTGTGCACTACTGCCCTCCGGTGGTAGCCCCCTTGGTCGACGGCGTCGGATCCGATGTGCTCCTGGATAGCGGACTGCGCATCGGTTGCGGGCAAGTTGAGGTCCGTGACAGTGATCTAGGGTTTCTGGGAGGCGTCAGGCATGTGAGGATCCTGCTCGTGCGATGTACGTGCCTCACGGGTATCTGCTGGTTCTTCAGGCACGTTGGGCATACGTGACGTCCGAACTCCCAACCTCGCTTTGCCTTATCGAGGTCGCACATCGATCGTGGCCCCTCGTCGGGGACCTCCGCGGTCCGGTGGAACCGAGCTTGGGTCACCGTGAGTACGACGTACGCGACATGCGGGCTTCGTTGACGATCGGAAGTGTTTCGGTCGAAACATCTTCCTCGGTCATGACAACACGACATTCTTTACTTGCTTTCCCCGGTATCAGCTGCCTGAGCACGGGGCCGGTAGCGCCTGGATTATTGCCATTCGGGCGTCGGCGTACCGTCCGGGTCCAAGCCGTACGGCCACAGGCGTTTGAGCGCCATTGCCATGCCAAGGAGGGCCTGGGCGTCCCCGTGGTCGGCGGCCTGCCGGTAGAGGGCCTCGGCACCTTCCCAGTCCCCCACCCTCTCCCGTATCTGGGCCAGGTCGTACAGCGCATCGGTGTGGCCGTGGTCGGCGGCCTGCCGGTAGAGGGCCTCGGCACCTTCCCAGTCCCCGGCCCTCTCCCGTATCTGGGCCAGGCGGTACAGCGCATCGGTGTGGCCGTGGTCGGCGGCCTGCCGGTAGAGGGCCCCGGCATCTTCCCGGTCCCCGGCCCTCTCCCGTATCTGGGCCAGGCGCACCAGGGCGCTGGTGTCGCCCTCGGCGGCCCGCCGGGCCAGGGCTACGTCGCCCTCTCCGTCCCTGACCTTCCGCTGGAGCAAGGCTTCGGTCAAGGCCCACTCGTGCATCCAGGTCAGGCGAGCAGGGGCGTCGGTATTGCCGTGGTCGGCGGCATGCTGGGCCAGCGTTTCGTCGCCGTCCTCCCGGGTCCCCGGGCTCACTCGTATCCGGGCCAGGCGGACCAGGGCGTTGAAGTTGCCGTGGTCGGCGGCCTGCCGGAAGAGAGCTTCGGCATCTTCCCGATCCCCGGCCCACTCCCGCATTCGGGCCAGGCCGTACAGCGCATCGGTGTTGCCGTGGTCGGCGGCCTGTCGGAAGAGGGTTTCGGCGCCCTCCCGGTCCCCGGCCCACTCCCGCATGAAAGCCAGGGCGTATAGCGCGTTGGTGTTGCCGTGGTTGGCGGCCTGCCGGGCCAGGGTTTCGGCACCTTCCCGGTCCCCGGCCCACTCCCGCGTCCGGGCCAGGCGGAGCAGGGCATTGGTGTTGCCGTGGTCGGCGGCCTGCCGGGCCAGGGTTTCAGCATCCTCCCGGTCCCCGGCCTCCTCCCGCATCTCGACCAGGCGGCACACGGCGCTGGTGTTGCCCTGGTCGGCGGCCTGCCGGTATAGGGTTTCGGCGCCCTCTCGGTCTCCGGCGTTCTCCCGCATCTGGGCCAGGGCGTACAGGGCGTCGGTGTTGCCGCGGTCGGCGGCCTGCCGGGCCAGGGTTTCGGCGCCCACTCGGTCCCCGGCCTTCTCCCGCATCCCGACCAGGTGGGACATGGCGTTCTCCTGCATCCCCACTAGGCGGGACATGGCGCTGGGGAAGCCGTGGTCGTCGGCCTGTCGGGCCAGGGTTTCGGCGCCCTCCCGGTCCCCGGCCTTCTCCCGCATCTGGGCCAGGGCGTACAGGGCGTCGGCGTTGCCGCGGTCGGCGGCCTGCCGGTAGAGGGTTTCGGCGCCCTCTCGGTCTCCGGCCTTCTCCCGCATCCGGGCCAGGGCGCACAGGGCGTCGGTGTTGCCGCAGTGGGCGGCGCGGAGTTGGAGGTGGTGGGCCCATTGCAGGCGGTGCCGGTCTAGGGCTTCGCTGGTGAGGTTGTACAGGTCGTCGGGGTGGGCGAGGTGGGTGTGGGCGGCGTGCCAGAAGGAGGCGGGCGGGCACAGGTGGCGGCGGGTGGTGCGGCCGTATTGTTCGAGGTAGTCGGCGAGGCGGAACACCGGCCCCGAGGGCTGCGGTGAGGGAGCGTCGGCAGGCGTGGAGGGGCCGGGTGGGCGCCGCTGCGGTCGGGGGGTGACCCGGCTCAGGGGGGCCTGATTGCCGTGCACCTGCTCGGCTAGTTCGGCGTATGCCTTCTCTGCCCAGTCGTCGGTGAGCTGCATCCAGTCGGTGTCGTGGAGATAGTCGGGGGCGGCGTCGGTGAGGAAGGCCTGCGGCAGGTGCAGGCCGACGCCGAGGCGGCGGGCGTCCATAGCCACTTCCAGGAGCGCTTTGGCGGCTGGGCTGCCGGCGTGGTAGCGCTTCAGGAGCGCGGGGCCTCCGGCGAGGTCCTGGGTGAGGCGTCCGTCGGCGCGGGCGCGGGTGAGGGAGTCGGCCAGCAGCCGGTCCCCGCCCTCGGCCAACGCAGTCGCCGCGGCCAGGGCGCGGCTGTCGAAGGAGTCGGGGACGCTTACGGTGCATCCGGCGAGCAGTTCCCTCACGCGGCTGTGCGGATCCGGCCCACCCGGAGCGGGCAGGGCCGTGTACTGCCTGAAGTAGTCAGGCCAAAGCGTGCCCAGCACGAGGACCGGCCCGCGCTGCGGGCTGGTCAGCAGATGGTGCACGGCCGCAGCGATCCGCTCACCGGCCCGGTCCCCTAGGTAGTGCTGGGCCTCGTTCAGCCATACCACCGTGCGCGGGCCGACCAGGTCCAGATCCTCCACCGCGGCCTCCGCCCGGGTGGGATCGAAGGGATGCCACAGCCGCCACCCCTGCTCTGCCAACGGCTGCACAGCCTCCCAGCACGCCCGCGTCTTCCCCGTCGAGGACTCACCCACCAGGACCACCATCCGGCTGTAACCCTCTCGAGCCTCCCGCGCCGCCTCCGTCAGGATCCGGTCGTGCTCCCGGAACACATAGCCAGGCAGTAACCGCTGCCCCGGCAGGCCCGACCCGTCCCGGACGGTACCGACCGGATGGACCTCCAGCGCGTGCGGATCACACTGCCCGATCGGCCGGCCGGGCCCCGGGCGTTCAGCGTCCCCGCCACCGGCCGCGACCCGCTGCATTTTCTCCAGCTCTTGCCGGTCCCCCGCCGGCAGTCTCAGCGCGCCAGCCAGCGCCGTCACCGTCTGTAGCGACGGCACCGGCCCGTTGGTCTGGAACGCCAGCTGCACGGTCGTACGGCTCAGCCCTGTCCGAGCGACGAGGTCTTTTTTCGTTAGCCTGGCCCGGGCCAGCCCGCCCTCCAGCCTCTTGCGCAGTTCTGTCAGAGCCGATTCCGGAGTGTGACCGGTCCGTTCGTCGCGCACGTGCTCGCCCCTGGGTGGTGTGGTGTTCGCCGGTGTTCATCTTCGTCCCGGCGCACCATGGCGCACACCTATTCCGAGACCTTCGTCCACGTCAACACCCACCCCTTGAAGGGAGTCTGTCGTGAACGTTGCCGTCGTCCTCCTCACTGCCGCACTCGTGTTCGTCGTCGCGCTGTTGGCCGCCTTCGGTGCGGGCAAGCTCGCCCTCATGGACGGCGCCACCTACCCCGCCGCTCTCACCCGCGCCGCCGTCACCTTCGCCGCGGTCATCACCCTCGCCACCACCGTGGCCAGCACCTTCGCGGCCCTCCTCACCTGACCCCCGCGATGGCCCGGCACCTACTCCACCACCCGACCGTGCTCAATTACTTGCCGCACATGCCTGAAAGCCGCAGACCTACGCTGACGTGCGCTGGGGACCCAGGAGCACTAGATAACCGGCGTGGCGTCCGGGTCGATACGCAGAGCGTGCATCTAGTTCTCCTCCTCGGTTCAGGGGCGGGCCTGCGCAATACGCAAAGACGCGATGCGCCAGGCTGCGCAATGATCACAATGCCTGCGCAATGTGCCTCTGATCAGGGGTTTCATCTCATTGCGCAGCCTGGCGGGGAGTCGCCTGAGACCGGATGTGCAACCGATGCGCGGTGGCGGAGCTACTGCTGCGCGTCGGCGTGATGGCGGACGAGGGCCTGCCAGCGCCGCTCGAAATCGACGGCCTGCTCGGCGAGGTAGTCGACCCGGAGGGGCCTGTTGTACTGCCCGGTGATCCCTTGGGCTGCGCACTCCTGCGCAACGGTGTCGAGCGACGGCACCTCGCTGCGCACTCGCTGCTCGGACCAGATGTTGTACACGCGAAACGGCAGCAGGTAGCGGCGCAAGGTGGCCGGGCTGACCGGCTTGTCACCACGGCCGCGCATTCCCTTGCTGGCCAAGTAGGCGGACAGTTCCTCGGCCTCCCGCGTTGAGGACTGCGGTTCGCCTCCGTTCTGGCTCTGGTACTCCATCCACGCCAGGTAGTAGCGGTCGACGGTGGTCAAGCCGGCCGGCCCGTCGGACGTGTCGCCCTCTTCCGGTAGCTCGTCATCGATGGCGGCGTTCACGCGGGGGGTGCGTTGCTCCCTTGCGGCCTGGGCGCCCGCGCCAGCGGGTGCCGTCTCGCGCTCCCCATCCGACAGAACCTCTTCAGCGACATGCTCACTGGGATTCGTGGCAGTCTCGGCTGAGGGCGGCTCACTGATGCCGAGTTCGTGCTCCAGGAAGCTTGTGACGAAGGCCGCCAAGTCGTCGCCCGTGATGGGACGGCCACCGTCTCCGGTGATGGAGTCCCGCTCGTACACGTACGCGGCCAGGGCGGCCGGGTCCGGATACGCGCCGTGCTCCTGCGCGTAGGTACGCCAGGCGCTGTGGAAGTAGTCGTACCACTGGTCGACTGGCTCGGCTTCACTGGTGGCGGCGGTCATTTGGGTATCGAGCGCGTAGCGCGCCTGGAGGACCTGGAGCAGCGGATGCACTTGGTCCTCGGCGAGCGGGGCACCGGATCCCGTAGAGATGCCATAGGTGTCGCGGAGCCAGTAGGCCCACTGCGTCGGGGTCGGCTCAGCTTGGAACTGGGTGAGGAACGCCTGGTATGCCTCGGCAAACCGCTCAGCGGATTCCGCGGTCGATTCCTGCAGATCCTCCGGCAGCTCATGGGCCGGAGTTGAGACTGGAGACTGGACCGGTTCCGCCTCCGCGCTCGCCAGCTCGGCCGCCGGTTGTTCGTGCTCCGCCGCGGCGTCGAGTACGGGGGCTTCCGGATCTGTGGGGGCGGGGACTCGCTCGACGGTGAACTGGATCGGCGGCTCCTCGATACCGGCTGCGGCAAGACCGGCAGGTGCGGTCTCGGCGAGTGGGACGCCGTAACGGGCCAGTCGTAGCGGCATCAGTGCCTCGATGGGGGCCTTGCGTCGCCAGCCGCGGCCGAAGCGGGAGCGAAGGGCTGCCTGGTAGACGAGGCGCTCCTGCTCCAGCTTGATGACCTGGTCGTAGGAGCGCAGCTCCCAAAGCTTCATGCGTCGCCACAGCAGGAACGTTGGCACAGGCGAGAGGAGCCAGCGGGTGAGACGCACACCCTCCATGTGTTTGTCGGCGGTGATGTCCGCGATGCGGCCGATCGCGTGCCGGGCGGCCTCGACGGCGACCACGAACAGGACCGGAATTACGGCATGCATTCCCACGCCCAGCGGATCCGGCCAGGCCGCCGCGCCGTTGAAGGCGATGGTCGCTGCCGTCAGCAGCCACGCTGTCTGGCGAAGGAGGGGAAAGGGGATGCGGATCCAGGTCAGTAGGAGATCCAGGGCCAGCAGGACACAGATCCCTGCGTCGATGCCGATCGGGAAGACGTAGGAGAAGTTCCCGAAGCCTTTCTGGAGGGCCAGCTCACGGACGGCCGCGTACGAGCCCGCGAAGCCGATGCCGGCGATGACGACGGCGCCGCACACGACGACGGCGATGAGGACCCGATGCGCTCGGGTCAGCTGGGGTATCTCGCCCTTCCCCGCAGCCACGTCCCACTCCCCTATCCAAACCTCACAACTGAGCTGGTCTCACACTCCCATGATGTGCGGCACATGAGGTCCATCAGGATCGGCTTGGGACGGATCGTCTGCGAATAGTGATCATTGAAAGCCTCTGCGGCGGTGTGCAGCGGTCCCGGGTCGTGCCGTCTTGCACGTGGACAGCGGAGCGGCGCCTGGCCCAGGTGGAGCCAGACGCCGCATGTGAGGAGTATTCCGTCGGAATACTCTTCACCGCTTCCGAGTCGAGTTGAGCCGCGGGATGCCAAGGGCGTCCGCGACAGCAGCGATGTCTTGGAGTGCCTCGTTGCGGGGATCGAGGAATCGCAGCGGGCGCTGGGTGACGATGGTGTCCTTGAAACGCTGCTTGCGTCGGATGATGGGCAGCAGCTTGGGGTGCCAGTCCGGGTTGCCGCGGATGGCTTTGATCGCGTCATCTGCGACCGCTCCGCCGCTGCGCCGGATGTTGCCCTGGGCGTCCAGGGGGATGTTGGTGGCAAGGATGTGCTGCACCTCGGTTCTGAATCCGAAGCGGCGGAACTTGCGAGCTCCCTTGTCCAGGGTGTCTTCGAGGTCTTGCAGGCCGATGATGTACTTGAACTCATCGGCGACGCATCCGATGACCTCTGGGCCGACCATGGCGATCGACAGCAGAAGGATTCCGAGGGTCGGGCCGCAGTCGAAGAACATGATGCTCCAGCGTCCTTCGGGCAGTTGCTCGTCCAGAACGTTCTGCAGCCACAGCACACCGGCCGGGTCGAGACCGAGGTTGACTTCCGCATCCGCCATCTCTGGTGTCCCAAGGATGAGGTCAAGGTTGGGGATAAGGCGGAACGCACTGTCGTCTTCACCTTCACCGATGCGGTAGCGAGCCGGGACGACTGCTTCCTCAAGACTGTGCTTTCCCTGCAGAACATCGAAGATGGTCGGCTGGCCCTCGGGGGGGTCCTGGTAACCGAGGATGTGGGAAGCAGTGCGCTGAGGGTCGAAGTCTGCGACGGCTACTGAGTGCCCTCGTCCGGCTGCTTCGACGGCGAGGTTGATGACGTCTTGGGTCTTCCCGGCGCCACCGGCGATGACGGAGCAGGCGAAGATGCGCGGCGCTTCGGGCGCGTTCGCGGTCTTGGAGGTTGGCAAGGGTTCTCCTGAGGGTCGTGCTGGGGCGCCCTCGTATTCCGTCGGAATACTGCGATCGCTAGGTCAGCAGCATTCCGACGGAATACGGGCCTGCCTCACTTGCCGCCGAGGCGGTCCAGCTCCCAGTCGGTGGGCTGATAGTTGACGGCGGACTTCAGATGGGCGATGTAGTCACGGTCCTGGGCGTCCCAGAGGCGGCTGGCGTCGGAGGCACGCTGCTCGGCGACGGCCAGGGCGACGGCCAGGGCGACGTGAGCGGTCTTCTTTGCGTCGCCGGATGCGGACACCTCGGCGAAGTACTTGTCCACCCCCGCTACATCGGGCCCGATGGGCTTGGCGGTTGACCGCAGCCACTCGTGAGCCATCTGGCGAGCGGACTTGCTCGGGGCCGCGAGGAGGGCAGGGGCCAGGAGGCGCAGAGTTTCTCGGGGGTTCGAGGGGACTCCCAGCTCCAGGACGGTGCGGCATGCCTGCACGCGCAGTTGCGCCGCTTCGGCGCTGTGGTCGGGTTCCGCCTCGTTTCGGGTCTCCGGGTTGATCTGCTCAGTCTGCTGATTGGAGGCATCGTGATCAGAGCCGGTTGGCTTGGTCTCTTCTGATGCTTGCTGGTCCGGGGAATTCGTCTGCTGAGGCGGGACGGCAGGAGTCTGCTTCGCCTTGGGCGCGGGCTTGGCCTTGGGAGTTGTTGGGGTCGCGGGTGCCAGGACCCTCGCGGCGGCAAAGGCGGCCTTGATGCCTTCCTCCTTCATGACCCGCCAGGCCTGCAGGTGCTGCTCTGGAGTGGTGAGCCTGTCGAGCAGGGTCTCTGCCTCGCTGACAGCGAGTCCGTCCATGACAGCCTGTTGGACTTCGGTGGGGAGCTTGAGCAGCTTGATTCGGCGCGAGATGTGAGGTTGCCTGCATCCAGTCTGCGCGGCGACCTCCGCTTGCAGCATTCCGTCGTCGAGCGCCCCTTGGAAGCCCAGTGCCTCTTCGATCGGGTTCAGCGGGATCCGCCGCATGTTCTCCGGCAGTCCGAGAAGCCGTGCCCGGGGGATTTTCGAGTTGGTGACCTTGCAGGGCGCAGAGTCCTTGCCGGCCCGGGCCAGGGCGAGCTTCCTGTTGTGTCCGATGAGGGTGACGTAGTCGCCGGCCGGGACCGATCCCAGCTTGTCCTCCAGCTCCTCAAGCTTCTCTGGCTGCGTCTCAGCGAGGCGGGGACGCCAGTACTCGAGGAAGCCCTCTACTTCAGCTACCGACAGGTCCTGGAGAACTCCGCCTTCTGCCTTGATCGACTCGGCGAGCTCGTCGATGTCCTCGTCCCGGTAGACGAGGCGGGGGTTGAAGGGGTTGGGGTGGAGTTGCTTGAGGGGGATTTCGACGACCTCTACGGCATCTGGGTCGTCCCAGATGCTTCGGGTCTTCTTCTTCCTGCCGAAGGTCATCGTGGGCCCGGAGGCTCCAGCGGCCATGTGGGGTGCTCCTGAGACGAATGGGTGCTGACTGGAGGTGACCCTAGCGGGCCAGCGGCTCGCCCCTAGGCAACGGGGCGGTATTCCGTCGGAATATCCGAGGCTCCACTCTCATCCCTATGCCCGTATTTGTTAGCTGTCGCGCAGTTGTGTCCCCGTGCCCAGTAGCCAGCAGGGCGTATGTCTGGGCGTCTGATATTCCGTCGGAATACTCGATCGAGTGGTCCCCTCCCGGTGCTGCGCACGTCGCTGAGGGCCAGGTCGCCCCATGCTGCGGCTGCGGCTCGAAGGGGGGACTCGGTCGTGAAAAACGAAAGGCCCCGCGCCCCGGAACGTGTCGTCCGGAACGCGGGGCCTCGTGGTCAGAGCGTGTCGAGGGAACGACCGCTGGCCGTTTCTCTCCTGCCTCTTGGGATGAGATGTGGCACCCGGGTGGCCGGGCTGAGGGGGCGACGGCCGCCCGGGCCGTTCTGGGGGCTGGTGTGCGCGTGGCCTTCAGTGCTCGGTCAGGTCCGGCGTGAACGATCGGGCCGCTGGGGTCGCCCGGGCGGCAGGGCGGGCAGAGGCACGGTCACCTGACGACCCTCCTTCCCTGCAGGCTGTGGACAGGGCGGAGCGCGCGGGGGAGTGCGCTGACCGTCCTGCGGCGTTGTGCTTGCTGGCGGGCCAGTGCTCGCCCGTAGGCGTGCGTGCAGGCGATGCAGGGTTCTTCCCTGCGGGCCTCGTGGCATTCGTGGCCTTCCACCGTGCCGTGCGGAGCGGTGACGTCGTGCAGCATGGCGAGGCGGTACAGGTCGTCGGGATCACTGCCGGTACGAGCGGTGATGGTTCGCTGCCGGTAGCTGTCGCGGAGCAGGGACAGGGCGACGGCCTGGCTGGCAGTCAGTGCCGTTTGCTGGCTGGGTATGACGGAGGTCGCCATCGTGAGAAATTCCTTCGGGCTCGCAGGCTGTCAGTCGGACGATGCGGCGGGCTGAGTCGTACAGGCGTCGGTGCGTAGGAGACGCAGGGCCGGCCGTGTGGTGACTGGGGGCCGCGGTTCTAGGCGCTCGGCGTCGACGGTGAGGACGACCAGGCGTAGGTCGGTGGTGTGGGTGTCGGGCAGGGCGAGGAAGCCGCCGACCGTCAGCGGGCCTTCGGTGAGACTGGTTTGGGCACCGGGGCGGCCGGGCTCGGAGGTCGACGGCCGCCCCGGGCGTCACGGGGTGGCGGTGTTCGTGTCGGCGGATGCCGTCCGGGCGGTGCTGACCTCGATTTCGTGGTGGCGCTGTTGGAGCTGGTCGATGGCCGTGTGGTCGGTCAGCGCCGTAGTGATCAGGGCGCGCTGGTACTCCATGCCGGCGTAGAAGCCGGCGTGATAGCGGCACTGGTCCTGCGCTTCGGTGCAGGCCGGGCAGTCTTCCCAGTCCAGCGGGTCGTACGGCGCGGTCTCCGGCGCGGGGAGTTTCCTCGTCGGCGGGATGGCGGCGGGGGAGTGGGGGCTGATGGTGAACAGGTCCTCGCGCCAGGTGTCGGTCATCGCGCGGAGGAAGTCGGCCAGGGCCGCCGCGATCTGCGGGTGGTGCTCGTAGAGCGACGCCCAGATCCGCCTGGCCTCGGTTGCCGGGTCGGACTTGCAGGCAGCTCGTAGGCCTCGCGGGCGTAGGCCCGGATGTTCTCGCGGCGTTCCTCCCAGGTGCTGGTGTCGATTCCGGCTTCCACGGCCGCGCCCAGGACCTGGGTGTCGTGGAGGAACTCCGGGGCCAGCAGCGACGCAGCGAGGGCTTCGGCTGCGGCGCGGTCGCAGCGGGCGAGCGCGGCCACGGCCTGGTCGGTGAGGAAGGCGCTGCTGCGGGTCCAGATGTCGGCGTTGCTGAACGCGGTGGCCAGCATCCGAGCGCGCAGGCGCGTGAGGTTGGTGGTGGTGTCCGTCATAGGGGGCTCCGTCGGGTGATGGGCTGGTGCTGCGGGGCGGCCGGAGCCGGTGTCGATGGCCGCCCCGCAGGTCTGTGTGGAGGGGTTCCGGTGGTCAGCGGGCGGCGAGGGCGGCGCGGTGCTCCTGGCGGTGCTCGACGGCCGCGGGCTCGGCAAGGACCTTGACGTGCTGCGGTTCGCCGACGTCGCCGTGCTCGGAGCAGACGACGGCGAACTGTGTCCGGCCGGGGCAGCCGGAACCGGGATCGCGGGGCTGGCCGGAGGGCTTCACCACGTGGTCGCAGGGGCTGTTGTCGGCGTGCCTGGGGTCCACGCGGACGGTGATGCGGGCCATGAAGGGGGTCCTCCTTGTCGGAGACGAGCGAGCGCCGCGCCCGGACGGGAAGGTTGGGCGCGGCGCTCCGGGGTGGTGCTACTGAGGGGTGGCGTCGGTGACTACGAGGAACTGATCGGTGGCCAGGTCCATCACGACCCAGGCGTTCGTGCCCTGAGCGCGCTTGGCGGCGGCGTATTCGTCGGCGGGCCAGGAGCCGCGGGGGCCTCCGGCGGGGAATCGCTCCAGGACCGTGCGGGACTGCGCGGTGGTCGTGGTCATCACCCATCACCGCCGTTCACGCGCTCGTGGATCTCGATCAGCGTGCCGATGGTGTCGGGGCTCTCCGCCTCGCCGACCCACTGCCCGAGGGCGGTGAACACGGGCACGGCGTCGGTGTCGGCGTCGAACACCACGACGTAGTCGCCGTACCTGTCGAGAACCATCTCCTGGAGTGGGCGGGCCGGTGCGGTGGCCAGGACCTCCAGGGCGTCGACGGTGAGCCGGGCGGGCTCCGTCGGCTTGTCGGGCTGGGTGAGGACACCGGAGACGTGCAGCAGGTCGCCGGGCTGGATCTCGGTGAGCAGCGCGTGCACGATCCCGGGTTTGGTGGTGGTGCAGGACCAGATCACGTCGTCCACGGCGTCGTCGGTGGGGGAGACGATCAGCTGGAACTGGGCGGTGTACGGCGCGGCGCCGGGTGTGGGGACGGTGTCGAGGAAGCCGTCGACGGTGAGGTTCTTGGTGTCCATCAGATCGCCTCCGCCCGGGCGGTGGTGCGGTGGGCTGCGTCGTAGGCGTCCAGGACGGCCTTGGCCGGGTTGCCCTTGTCGGCGACCTGGTAACCGTTGGCGCGCGCCCACGTCCGGATCGCGGCCAGCTCTTCCTTGCTGCGCTTGCGGGTCGCGGCCGGGGCCGTGGCGGGGGTCAGGGGCGTGGCGTCCTGTACCGCCGTGGCGGCGCGGCCGCCGGCCTTCATCGCGCGCAGCTGCGCCCGCGCGGCTTCCAGTTCGGCCGCGGCCTTGGCGACACGCTCTTCTGCCTCCCGTTGCGCAGCGTCGGCGGCGCGGCGTTCCGTCAGCTCGGTGAGGTCGCTGCGGGCGCGGGCGGCCCGGTTGCGGATGCTGGCGGCGGGGTGGTTCTCCGCCCAGGAGAGCAGGGCCTCGATCCCGTCGGTGCCCGCCATGCCGTCAGGCGCCTGGGCAGCCACCTCCGGGCTGCTGGTGCTGTCGTCCGTGTCCGGGGTCGGGACGGTGGTGGGGGTGGGCAGGTCGGCGTGCTTCACGGCGTCGGCGAGCTCGCTTTCCGACAGTCCGAGCGTGCTGCGGACGTGCTCGGGGCTGTCACCGTTCTTGAGCATGGAAGCGGCGGTGGCAGTGAAGGCGTTGACGGTCATGGAATCTCCGGTGCAGGTGTCAGGGTTGGCCAGGTGCGGAAGCAGCCGCACGAGGTCGTCTTCGGCGCAGGGCAGTCCGAGGGCGCCCAGCAGGTCGGCCAGGTCGTCCTTGTCGCGGGCGTTCCGGGCGACCACCAGGGAGGCGGCGGTCGACTGGTCGCTGCCGAGCGGGGTGAGTTCGAGGGCCTCGGCTTCGAGGGCCTCTTTCATGTCGGTGAACATCGACTGGCCCTCCTACGCGGCGGCGGTGCGGGGCTTGCGCTGGGCGATGTCCAGCAGCTCGCGGTTGCGCTTGCGCTGGGCGTCGGTGAGGGGCCGGGCCTTCGCGCCGTGCCGGTGCCAGAGCGGGGACGCGGGCGGTTCCGGGTAGGCGAGGGCGTGGTCGACGTCGCGTTGGGTGTTACTCATGGGAGCCTCCAGGCGGAGGAGTCAGGCGTGGTCGTCGCCTTGGCCCTCGGACTTGGGCTTCGGCTTGACGTCGGAGGCGAACCGCCCAAGGCGGGCCTCAACGGGGTTGGCGGCTATCCAGCTCTCGGCGCACGCCTTGTGCACGGGCTCTTCGGAGTGCGAGCGCATCGGTGTGGGCCTCCCGCACAACACGCAGGGCAGGTCCTTCCAGCGGTCGAAGTGCCGAGCGTCGCGCCATTCCAGGAGGCCGCTGGGAGCCGGGATCAGGCCCGGCTCGAACGGCGACTCCTTCTTGCTGGGACGTCCCTTCATGGCCTGAAGCCGGGCAACTGCTGGAACACCTGCGCCACCAGGTCCGGCGTTGGCTTCCAGGCCGGAAGTGCGCCCGTGGCAGTCACGGGCAGGGCGAGCTCCTGGACGTCGGCTAGGACCAGGTGGTGCGCGCCGCGCTCCGCCCACGGGCTTGTGCACCGCGCGGGCCCCAGGTCCAGGTGGCAGTCGATGAGGCGGGCGACGCCGATGACCGCGCCCAGGTGCAGTTCGCGGCCGCGGATCGCGGTGGCGACCAGCGGGTCGCGCAGCACGGCGGGCTCCGGCTTCCTCTTTCCGGCGTGGATCATGACCCAGCCCTGCCACGACCAGTGCCGTGGCCTGTTTTCCGGGCTCTTCCCGGGGAGGATGCAGGTCGCCCAGGGCTGGCGGATCGTGATGCCGCGGATCCAGTCGCCCTCGGGCAGGGTGGCGATGCTCATGCGGCACGCCCCCACAAACCGGTGCCCGGCCGTCCGGCCCGGCGACCGTTGATGGACGGCGCGGTGGCGTGCTGCCCCGTCGCGAGGACCGCGCGGCCGGAGTGCTTGCCGTCGTACAGAGCGGCATCGGCCGCCCTCTGCAACGCCGTCAGGTCGCGGGTGCCGATCGCGTCCGGCGTCGCGGCGCCGATCGAGGCGGCGGCGTCGACGGTGCGGCCGTCGTCCAGGACGACCGGCGCGTGCAGCATCTGGACCAGCTGCGCCAGGCGGTGTTCGCGGCGGGTGGCGGGCAGCTCCAGGACGACTGCGAACCCATCGCCTCCGAGCCTGCCCACGGACGCGTGCGGGCCTGCCCACGCGGTGAGCCGGGCGCCGAAGGTCGTGAGGACGGCGTCGCCTGCCGGGTGGCCCATCGTGTCGTTCACGGCCTTGAAGTGGTCGGCGTCGACCATGACCAGGGCCGTGTCGTCCCCGTGGCGGGCCAGGAGCCGTCGGGCGCGGGCGGTGTAGGCGTCGCGGCGCAGGAGGCCGGTCAGCGGGTCGCGGCGGGTGGCGGCGAGCTGCTTGTGCAGCGCGACGGCGTGGACCACCCAGCCGGTCAACGGTACGGCGGCGGTCGTCAGTAAGAGGGTGCGCTGGCCGATCCGGCCGTGAACGCGCAGGAGGGGCGACATACTTGGGTTCTCCGTCTCGTTTCGTGCGGGATGGATGGGCCCGGGACAGTCGTCTAGCCGCCAAGCAAGTGCGGCTGTCCCGGGGCGGAGCTACAGCGCGAAGTCGCTGCGGGTGGTCCAGCTGACGGGGTTGTGCCAAGGGCCGGACCTCGCGGCGGGCCATTCCATCTGCCAGCCGAGCCGAAGCCCGCGCGCTCCCCAGCTGTCCGGCTGCTTGCCGGGGATCTCGTGTCCGGCCGTGTGCGCGGCGAGCGCGGCGTCGTACACCTCGTGCGCGCGGCGCAGGGCTGCGGCCGGGGAGTCGGCGACGCCGGTGAAGACGTGCACGCCGTGCCGGTCGGGGTTGGTGGTGTCGTGTATCGGGACGTCAACCTCGTAGATACGCAGGTGCATGACGTCCAGCTCCTCTCTGTGCTCGGTGTTGAGGGACCACCGCGACCGCCCCGGCCTCCGTCGAACGGGGTCGGGGCGGCACGGAGCGTCCGTCACGCCGGTGAGGGTGGGTCAGAACTCCAGGTGGATCGTGATCGGGCGCCGGGGGTCACCGGCGCTGGTGTGGGCGGTGCGGCGGTGCGCGGCGAGGCCGGCGCCCCCGCCTTGGATCGGGAGGTGACACTGCGGACAACCGCGCCACCACTCATCCCCGGCCGGGAGGTCGGCCGGGGTGAGCGGGTGCGGGTGCGGGCCCGTTCGGCCGCGCGGCTTATGCGACCGCGTTGGCGTACTGCGCTTCCAGGTCCGCGCGGCCCGCGGGGTCGTCGTCGACGCCGTCACCGTGGGCGGTGCAGATGATGTCCGGGTCGTTGTCCATGGCGCCGGTCAGCGCCTTGTGCAGGTCGGTAACCGAGTAGACCGGCGCCCACGCCTGGCCGGCGCACTCCGGGTCGAAGGGGCAGGGCAGCAGGACGTCGAAGCCGAAGTCGCCCTCGCCGTCGACGTCGTCGCGGAACGCCAGAGTGAGGTGCTGCTCCCCGAGGTGGATCTCCGCAATGCGGTCCCGGCCGGTGACCAGGTCCGAGTCCGGCCGCCACTGCCACAGCGGCAGGGTCTTCGGGCCGAAGAAGCGGCGGACCAGGAGCAGGTCGCCCAAGCCCTCGCTGCCGTCGCGCCCGAGGTCGGCCTCCCTGGCCTGCGAGAGCCGCTTCAGGAACGGCTCCAGCCGGTGGAGGTTATCGGCGAAGACGATGGTGTTGAACCCTTCGGCGGCCAGCCGCTGGTGCGAGTACGTCATAGCCTGGTGCTGGGCACGGACGACGTCCTCGGGCACGCGCCGGTTGTCCGGGCGCGGGCCCTGCCGCTCCAGACACACCGACAGCGGCGTGGCGACGACGACCGCGACTGTCGGCATGCCGTGCCGCTTGGCGGCCATCACCAGCTCCACCCTGATGTGCTGCTCGCAATTGGTCGCGTCGATCACCGTGTTGAGCTTCCTGGCCATCCGGCGCTCCAGGATCAGCTTGAGGACGTCGGCGGCGTCGTCGGTCGCGTCCTGCCGGCCCGGGTCGTCACCGACGACGCCGCGCAGAGCATCGAGCGAGAGGACCTGGGAGGCCGGCCAGGTGCGGGCGAGCGTGGACTTGCCCGCTCCGGAGGCTCCGATCAGCACGATCAGCCCGTTCTCGGGCAGGTCCGGGTACAGCACCGAGGTCATACGTCGTCTCCTTGTGGGTGAAGGGAGCGGGCAGCCCAGTTCAGGCGCTGCCCGGCGTTGTCGGTGAGCAGGGCGGCGGCCTCGTGCAGGGGGCAGGAGGCGTCGCCGTCGCGGTCGGGCTCGATCTGTTCCGCCCGGCGGGCGGCGGCGGTGACCAGCTGCGCGAGCATCGGGAAGAGGCCGCCGGGGACGTCGATGTCCTCCTGGAGCTCGCGCAGGATCGCGGCGAGTTCCCCGGCGTCGACGTCGTCGGCGTTCAGGTCGTCCTCGATCTGCTGGAGGGCGAGCTGGGCGATGCCGACCGAGGCGCGCACCCGGTTCAGGCGGGTACGGGTGCGGCCGGTCACCGGGTGGTCGCCTTGGTGGTGGCGACCACGGCCGCGACCGTTTCCCAGCCGTGATGCCAGGCGGAGTCGAGGTGGAAGGCGCCGTTCATGCCGAAGTCGGCGAGCCTGTAGAAGTTGCCCTTGCCGGTCTTGGTGGCGATCTTCTCCAGCAGGCCTTTGCCCGGGACGCGTCGGTCCGCGGCGTAGTGGGTGCCGCAGGAGATGGCGAGCGCGGCCGCGGCGGCGGCCGGGTGGACCCGGATGCCGAGCGCGCGGGCGCCGGCCCCGGCGACGATCGCCTGCGTGGCCGTGTAGGACAGGCAGTGCTGAAGGCACGCCTTGCGGCCGTCGGCCGTGCCGTGGGTCGTCTTCTCCTCGGTGACCGGGTCCTGGTACGTGACCGGGTGGTCGTCGGAGGCGCCCTTCACGCGAGCACAGAAATCCGACTGGACCCAAAAATCTCCGACGGCGCTGGCGGCGCGGGTCAGTCCGAGCAGGGCGGCGAAGACGGCGGGACGGTGAGCATGCATGCTGGAGGCCTCCTGATCTCGAAGGGGTGAGGGAGCGGGCGGCCGGCCTCTTGCCGGTGCTGCGGCCGCCCGGGTGCGGCCCCGTCCCGGCCTGTGTGGCTGGGACGGGGGCCCGCGCTATGCGGCCAGCCGGTGGACGACCGGGCCGTGGACGCCATGTAGGTGTCGGGGCTGGGTTCGTAGCCCTTGTCGCAGGGGTCGCAGACGCCCTGGGTGCGCAGCGGTACTGGCGCAGAGCACTTGTTTTGCAGCTGCCGTATTCCTAGCGACCGCCTTGCTGGCGAGTTCGAGGCTGTGCCTACTAGGGGGCGGCACGCGAGTGCGGGCGCTGAACCGTGGCAGCTGGCGCCGTCCGCCGATTCCGCTGATCTCCATATCGACCTGCACCTACAGTGCAGAGACAGCAGTTGGTGAAACACTCGCGGACATGGTGGAAACGAGGTCGGCGTTTCGATGCAGGTAGCAGTCGAGCATCCCGATATGTCGGAAGAGGCACGCTTGGCTGCCTACAGCACTGTTTCCACCTCACTCGCCCTGCGAAGTGATTACCGGCTGGCCGAGCTTGTGGACGCCGCCGTGCCGCTCGGCTCCGGTATCGGCGGCAAGTCCGCGCTGATGGAGATCGACGGAAAGCCGGTCTTCGTGAAACGGGTGCCGCTCACGGACATGGAGCGGTTGCCGGAGCACGTACGGTCCACAGCCAACCTGTTCGGGCTGCCTACGTACTGCCAATACGGTGTCGGTGGGCCTAGTTTCGGTGCGTGGCGGGAGCTCGCGGTTCACACCATGACGACGAACTGGGTGCTCGGAGGGCAGTACCAGGGGTTCCCGGTGATGTACCACTGGCGCGTGCTGCCGGACACGACCGCTCTTCCTGAAGAACTCGCGGACGTGGAGCGGGCTGTGGCCTATTGGGGAGGTCGACCCGAGGTACGCCGTCGTATCGAGGCCCTTCAGCAGTCCTCTGCGAGCCTCGTGCTGTTTTTGGAGTACATCCCTCAGACGCTCCACGATTGGCTCACCGAGCAGGTGCAGGCGGGTGAAGAATCTGCCGACCGGGCTCTCTCCCTGGTGGAGCGCTCACTGGAAGCTGGCACGTCCTTCATGAACGCTCGCGGACTGCTGCACTTCGACGCCCATTTTCAGAACATCCTGACCGACGGCCGACGCCTCTACTTCACGGACTACGGCCTCGCCCTCTCCTCCCGATTCGATCTGACACCGTCCGAGACACGGTTCTACGAACTGCACCGGACCTACGATCGCTGCTACACGGTCAGCTGGCTGGTGAACTGGTTGATCACTGCTCTCTACGGATACGAGCGGAACGAACGCGTGGCACTCATTCACGCATGTGCCGGTGGGAAGGAACCACCGGGCGGATCACCGAAGGCCAGGGCGATCCTCTCCCGTCATGCCCCGCTCGCCGCAGTGCTGACGGACTTCTACCTCAAGATCCAGGAGGAGAGCAGGGAGAGCCCGTACCCCTTGAAGACGCTTCACCGGGTCCTCGAAGCGGACAGGTCAGGTCCCAGCTGAGCAGGCTTCAGGGGTCTACGCGGCTGGCGATGTAGTCGAGCCAGTCCCGCTTGGCGTATCCGGTCCAGCGGGTGGAGTTGCTGATGCTGGTGCCGGTGAAGTCGGCGAGGACAGATGCTGGTAGATCGGTGGCAAGCGCGAGACGAGCACTGTTACGGCTGGCGAGGGGTGCGATGCCGTGTCGACGGAGCTTCAAGTAGAGGTAGGTGGCTCCGAGAGCGCGGGCGGGCTCCTGCCCGGGGAACAGCCATGGTGTTGTGCTGGCCGTCTGGTCGAGCTGCCAGCGTTTCTGGCGCTGGTCGCGCAGTGCGCGGACCAGCTGAGCGACTTCGGGCGGCAGCAGCCTGGAGGCAGGAGTAGTACCTCCGGCGGCACTGGGGGCACGTGGACCTCGCGGCCATCGCCCGGTCCAGCGCCTCTTCCTGCGCGAGCGTCGGTGTCCGCTTCGGCCGGGCGAGTTCCACGCTGTAGAGCCAGGCCCGGGTGGGATGGATGCACGCCTGGTCGGGCCGGTACGAACACGCCGTGCAGCGCAGCACCGCCACTGGCCCGTGCCCGCCAGGGCTGAGGTTCAGCGCCCTTAACTGCCTGCGCGTGACCAGGCCCTCGGGAGCGGCGTTGCGGTCGTACTCCGGCAAGGTCCCGGCGCTGCGCGGCACCCGCTTCACCTCGCGGCGGCGCCTCTTCCGGGGGCGCGTCATCACCTGCTCCAGGCGCCGGGCAGCCGGTCGGGGCGGTGCGGGTAGCAGGGGCCGGGACGCTGCGGGCGGGGCCGGCCGATCCGGCGGCGCAGGCGGGGCACGGGCACGAGCGTTCCTCCAGTGGTCTGTGGACAGCGCTGCGCCCCGCCGACGTCGTGCTGGTGTCGGCGGGGCGCCACGTGCGGCCGGGCGGCCTGTCCGGTCCTCGCCGATCCCGGAGCGGGGTGGGCGAGGGCCAGGCAGAGCGTCAGGTCAGCGCTGGAGCGGGTGGATGTTGTCGGGACCGAGGTCGTCGCCCGCTGGGCTGGGGGCGGGGATGCTGGCGTGGAGGTGGAGCGCGGGGTTGAACTGGTACTGCGGCGGGTGGTTGTGCACGACGGGCCGGAGCGTCAGGCCGCGCAGGGCGAAGATGCTGGCCAGTGCCCACATGAGGGCGGCGAGCCCGGTGGCGGCGGCGCGGCCTCCGGCCGGGGCGGCGGACCAGATCACGGCGAGGCTTCCGATGCCGAACAGCAGCCAGGCGATGCGGGCGCCGGCGTTGCCGAAG
Source organism: Streptomyces paradoxus (assembly GCF_014202475.1). GTDB lineage: Bacteria > Actinomycetota > Actinomycetes > Streptomycetales > Streptomycetaceae > Streptomyces > Streptomyces paradoxus. The sequence goes on along the minus strand of NZ_JACHGV010000015.1, from coordinate 64,745 downwards.
AACCCGCCGACCAGACCGAGCAGCCCGGTTAGCTGCCAGAACGCGTACAGGGCGGCCGGGGCGACGGCCAGGTGCGCGGCCTGGTTGGCGAGGAAGAGCCGGACGGGCTGGTCGACCGTTCCCCACAGTCCGCTGCCGTCACCGGCGGCACTGGTGGCCGGGACGTCGGACAGGCCCTTGAGCGCGGCGGAGGCGATGCCGCCGGCGGCGTCCAGCATCATGATGATGAGGCTGAGTCCGCCGAACAGTGCGGCCGCCTTGATCCAGTTGGCGACCTCGTGCCAGCTGGCGTGCCGGGCCTGGGAGACCTCTTCCCACCGCTGGTAGAGGAAGCCACCCTCCTGCCAGGACTCCTTCCGTGCGCGCAGTTGAGCGAGTCGCCTGGTGCTGTGCTTGCCCGCCAGCTCGAGGACCGGCGGCGGGGGCGTCTGGTTGAGCAGGTCGAAGATGAACGGGTTCTCCAGGCCGTTGACCGGCTTGTCGTTGCTGGGCATGGCGTAGCTGCTCCTTCGGCGGAGGTGGTTGGTGAGCGGTGGTGGGCTGGCCGGAGCCGATCAGCGGATCTCGTTGCGGGTGCGGGCGAAGAACGCCCCGCGGGTGGTGCTGTTGTTGTGGATCTCGGTGTGGTGGGTGACCGGACCCTCGTAGACCGTCTTGGTGACGGGCGCGCGGGCCTTGCTGATCGCGCCGCCGATGGCGGTGGCGGCCATGGCCAGGCCAGCGAACGGCAGGGTGACCATCAGGACGCTGTTCAACGTGACGGAGGCCAGGCCCTGGAGCACGAGCCAGGCGCCGCAGCCGATGCCGGTGACTCCGGCGCCCACGCCGATGGAGGCAACGGCGATACCGGCCGCCCAGGCAGGGACGATCCGGTGGTCGGGCTGCGGCACGGGCGGGGCATCGCCGTAGACGGGCGGCTCGGTGTGATCGCGGAACGAGGTGGGGTGGTGGCGTACGGGCTTGCTCGCCCAGTCGTCAATCAGGCGGCGGGCTTCGGCCGCGGCCTCGGATGCGGGCATGCCGGACTGAGTGTTGTGCAGGGGGTCCATGGGGTCCTCCGATCACGCGGGAAGGGGAGCGCCCTCATGGCCGTGGTGACCGGGAGGGCGCGTGGGGGAGGGGCCGGGCGCAACGGCGAAGGGCGTCGCCGGAGTCGTGTCCGGCGGCGCGCTGCGCCGTTGCGCAGCAGGTGAGTTGGGGCTGGCGGGTGGGTAGTCACCGCACCTGCGCCGGGGGCATCCTCGATCCAACAGGCGCGGGGGAGGGGATCTGGTGGAGTTCGTCTTCGAGTGCGGGTGGTGCGGCGGGGACAACTTCTTCGTGGGCAAGCAGGTCGGCTTCTGGGTCGACAAGTGGGAGGTGCCCTCGGAGTGGGACTGCCGCTTCTGCGACGGGCTCAACTACACCCCCGACCCGCCGTGGACCGAGGCGTAGTTAGAAGCTGGAGATCAGTCCGGAAAGCGAGGCGAGGCCGCTGTTGATGGCCGGGGACAAGCCGGTAGCAGCGAGGGTAAAGCCGAACAGCGTGCAGGCCAGTGCCGAGCCGACGCGGACGTATCCGCCCTTGACCAGGACGACGACGATGATGCCCAGCAGCACGGCGGCCGAAATGGAGAGAGCCACGGCGGTGGTGCTCCTTCACGAGGGATCGGGTGGGGCCGGCCGCGCTCGGGAGGGCCGGCCCCGGGGATGGATGGGGTGTGATCAGGCGTCGGTGAGGTTCTTGATGGCTTCCAACGCCTGGCGGGGCGAGGCGACCTGCTCGGAGCGGCCGCCGCCCTTGGAGCCGCGCCCGCCTCCGCCGCCGCGCCGGCTGGAGTGGCCCTCGCCCTCGTCGTCCTCGTCGGGCTCGGGCCAGAACTCGCCGGGCCGTACGGGCTCGTTCCAGTCGAACCACAGGCCGCGCTTCTCCAACTCCGCGATCTCGTAGGCGGTGAGCCGGTTGACCTCGTCGGGGAACAGGTTGGACAGGTCGGTGTCGAAGTCCGCGTACAGCGACCGCATGAGCACGGCGCGGCCGTTGTCGAGGACGATGACCGCGACGCCGCCCGTGGAGACGCCGTTCTCCGGGTCAGCCTCGCCCTTCATGGCCCGCTCGATCGCGGAGCCCTCCTGGCGGGAGTAGCGGGCCGGGATGGTGGGCACGTCGTAGGCGTTCTCCATGGTGCCCTCCGCCGCCTTGCGGGTGGCGCCGGGCGAGCCCATGTTGAAGATGATCGGCCTTGAGTTCTGCCGCAGGTTGTCCTTCATCTCCGTGGAGAACCCGTTGTGTGCGAACGGCGACTGGCCGGCGGGGTTGAAGCCGATGCCGTACTTCAGCCCGGTGACCGTGAGGTCGTCGCCGTCCTTCTGGATGAACTCGCCGAAGTCCCCGTCCTGCGCCGCGGTCATGAACTCATCCGCGTACACGTTCAGCTGCCGGTAGGGGCAGCGCGTATCGCCGGGCTTGTAGTCGTGCGGCTGGCCGTCGTGCGGCCAGGGCATCTCTGCCCTGATCTCACACAGCGCCTTCGCCGCGCGCAGCTGCCGCGCCATCCACAGCGCGTTCGAGCCCTGCCTGTCGATGTACCGGCCGAGGACGGTGGTCTTCTCGTCCTTGCGGACGGTGGACAGCCACACCACCTGGCCGTCCAGGGACTGGGCGGCCATGTTGATCGCGAAGAACTGTGTTTTCCCGGAGCGGGACACCCCGAGGATCAGACCGTGCGCGGCTGCGTTCTTGTCGTGCTGGTACACCATCGTCTTCACCGGCTGGCCGGTGATGGTGAACCCGCACACATACATGCCCTTGGTGTCCGGGGTGAGCAGCTCACGGGTGGCGGGGAAGATCGCGCTGAGCGGCGGGGTGTCGAACGCGCTGATCAGGAACTCAGCTCCGTCGATGAGGACGAACACGCAGGAGTCGTCCTCGGGCAGGTTCAGCGCGCGGCAGACCTTGGCCAGGTCGATGCGCGGGGTCTCGGTGGAGTCGGCCATCTTCGCCCGGTAGAACGTCACCCCGCGTTCGTCGTCGCGGGTCTTGTGGACCAGCTCAGATCCGGGGGCTCCGCCCTTGGGCCCGCCGACCCGGTCCGTCCAGCGCTCCTGAGCGGTCGGCTTGGTGCGGCGCCGCTGGTTGGCATCCGGGGTGATGCGGGCCTCCATCCAGCCGGGCCCGCCCTGGCGGCCGGGCTGGATGGCGACCTCGGCTAGGACGACGTCGCTGGAGTGCACGCCGAACGGCGCGGCAACCGCGGCCTCCGTGAGACCGGTGATCGGCCGCCCGGTCTCCGAGGCGCGCAGCAGGATCGTCATGTCGTGCCGCTGACCGGCGTGCCGGGTGGCCTTGACGATGTGCGTGCGGCCGGGCATCCCGGCCTGCTCCCACAGCACCCTGGCGTCGCGGGTGAGCAGGTCGGCGCCGTCGTCCGGCTGTGCCACCGGCTCCTCGAGGACTTCGGCGGGCGCCGGCTGCGGGGCCGGGGCGGCGAGGGCGGGGCGGTGTCGGCGGCGGGTGTGGCGGGAGAACGGCATCACCAGGTAGCCGGCCGCCGCCCATCCGGCGGCGAGCAGCCCGTCCATCCCGTACGGACCCCAGCCGGTGGTGTGCCCGGCGGCGACGTCGACGGCGGCGGCCAGGACCAGCGGGGACCAGCGCAGGATCTTGCGTCCGGCGCCGGGCTCATCGCTCTTGGCGGCGAGGAACCAGCCGCCGATCCCGGCGGCGCCGGCCAGTTGCACGACCTGGTTGACGGGGCTGTCGGGGTAGAGGTTCGGGGCCACGGCCAGCACGGGCGCGGCGAGGGTGTAAGCGAGGCGTTCGAGCGCGACACTGCGCGGCGTGGTCACCGGCTTCTCCTTCGGGACAACGGGACGGGCGGCCCCGCGAGTTGTCGCGGGGCCGCCCGTGGCTGGGGGAGTGGGGGTCAGTCGTTGAAGAAGCCCGGCTTGGGCGTCCTCTCGCGCCGGTTGGAGCGGATGTCGTCCAGCGCGCCATAGAGCTTGGAGTGGGTGCGCTTGGTCTCGTAGGTGAGGTCGGCGGTCTCCTGCGCGGTGTCGTGCAGCTTCTTGACCTGTTTACCGGCGCCGGCGAGGGCGACGCCTACGTTGCTGGTCAGCTCCACGAACTTCGGGTCGAGTTCGGCGTTGGCGACATCGCGGGCCGCGTCCTCGGCACGCTTGCGGTTCTTCGCGACGTTGCGCACGAGTTCCTCCAGGCCGAGCCCGGCGTCGTCAAGTGCGCGGTGGAGGGTGTCGAGCTTGGCCTGGACGGCCTTGTAGCGGTTGTCGCCGTCGGCCGGCGCGAGCACTGCGCCATTGGGGCGGGGTGCGAGATCACTGCTCATCAGCGGTTTCCTCCCTCGTCTTAGTCGTGGTGGGCGGCGGCCGAGGTGTACTTCAGGCCTGCGTCTTCCTTCGCGGCCATGTCCTCGCCGTAGATGCGGGCGACCATCGCGGCCGCGAGCTTGGCCGCCTCCAGCGCCAGACCGCACTCGGAGGCACATCGCTCCGCCTGCAGTTTCATGCGGGCCGCAGCGTCGGCCAGGTCCGAGATCAGCTCAGTGACCTCGGTGCTGACGTTGTGGTCGCCGATCAGGTCGGCGGCCATGTCCCGCAGGGCGTCAGCAACCTCGTCGAGAGCCTCCCCGAGGGCTTCGGCCCGCTCCTGGTCGGACGCGGCCTGAATGGCGATGTTCGCCATCTCCACCAGGTACTCGCCGAACGTGATGTCCGTACGGTGCTGGGCTCCGAGGCCGCCCGCGCCGGACGTCCTGCTGACCTTCGAACTGCTCACGCTGCTCCCTTCCATGCTGGTCGGCTGACTGGTGCCGGGCCGTGCGGTGTGCCGCTCCGGCGCGGGCGGCAGGCCCCGCACGCCGGTCGTCATGGCCGCGGGCCCGTCAGGGACGATGTCCGCGTCGACGATGTCGTCCTCGCCCTTGCTGTCAGTGCGCGGCGAGCGAGCCGGCCGGCCGGGCCACTCAACCGTCGGCGTGGAGTCCTCCTCCCCGAACGGGCTGTCCGCCGGACGGCCACGCCGACCGGCACGCCCCGTACGACCACGCTCTGCGCGCCCGGTCCGGCCAGTGCGGCGAGTACGTCCACGCCGTCCGGCCCGGCCCGTGCCGCCGGTGCGCCGACGCCGGAACCGGCGCCGCTTCTTCGCGCCGTCAGAGGCTCCGTCACCGGCCGTGGAGTCGGTGCCCGGTGCATCACCTGCCTTGCCGTCCTTCGCGGCGCTGGAGGCCCCGTCAGGGCCGTCCTTGGCGGACTTCCCGTCCTTGCCGTCGGTGCTCTTGCCGTCGTCGGTGCCCTTGCCCTTGGAGTCCTTGTCCTTGGCCAGACTCACCTTCTCGGTGCCGGCCTTCGCGGCCTTCGCGTCGGCGCGGCGCTTGTCGAAGCGGCGCTGGGCTTCCTCACCGACGGCCTGACCCAGCGTGGTGCGGCCCGAGTCGGCCGACGCCGCGGCTTCCTGCTTCGCCTTCCGTGCCTTCGTCCGCTCCGCCTTCTTGGCCCGGCGGTCCTCCCATTCCTTCTGCCGGTTGGCGCGGGCCTGGTCGCGGTCCTTGGTTCGGTCCGCAACGCCGGCGGCGTGCCCGGCGCTGCGCCTCTCCTGTCGTCCGGCCTGCCGGGCCCCGGCGCGCTCCTGGCGGCCGCGGGCCCGCTCGGCACGAGCGCTGGACGCCGGGCCGCTGCTGTCGCCCTTCGAGTGGCCGCCCCGGCCGGAGCTGCCAGAGCCCGTCTGAGAGCCCTTCGACCCCCCGGACGAACCGCTGCGCCCAGGACCGGATGCACGGCCGCCAGAGCCCGTCTGGGAGCCCTTCGTGCCGCCCTTGCCGCCTCCGCTGCCCCCTGCCGACCCCGACCCCGAACGCCCGCCGGGGGCGCCGGTGTTGGAGCCACGTGACCCGGGCCCTTTGGAGCCGGGACCCGAGTTGTTGCGGGACGGTCCGCCGCCGCTGCCGCCTCCGCCTCGCGAGGACCCGCCCCCGCCGCCGGCCTTCGAGCGGCCCTTGTCCGAGCCCAGGCCGGAGCCGGACGCTTTCGTGCGTGCCGCCGCTTTGTCGCCCTTCGCTTTCATCATCGCGGCGTGGAGCTTTCCGTTCTGCTCCATCATCGCGACTTCTTGCGCGGTGCGACCCTCCAGCAGCGCGGCCTTCCGTGCTATTTCAGCCTCACGGAAAGGCGCTTCGCTTTCATGGTTGGCCCGCGCCATTTCCAGGCGAAATTCCAGCCAGTCACCGAGACGGTCAGCGAGAGAACGAGGCTGCTCGTATTCTCCTTCCTCGTATTCGCCGTCATCTTCGCTGATTTCCGGTGCCGTAATTCCTTCAGAGCGCAGGGCCGCTGACGGGTCCGGGGATGCCGGAATGCTCGGCAGTTCCATCGTCGTTTCTTCCGGCGACTCCGGCGGCGCTGGGGGAATGTCTTCCGGTGGCGGAATGGTGTCGCCGTAATCCGGGATCGGTGGTGGCACGTACGTGGAATCACCGCTCCAGGGGCCCTGGACCAGGGTCCCTGTGCCGTCCTCATCGGACACAGTGCGCCTCCCTCCTGGGACTTGACAGAGCGTGAGGTCTTGTGTGCACGCGTGTGCACGTGCACGTGTGCACGCTTTACGCGCGCGAGGCCCTGCCGGAGCCCGGCGGGGCCTTCGCTGGTGACGTTCAGTTACGCGGGGGGTGCTTCGCCACGACCTGCTCCGCGTACTGCAGCAGGTCGTTCCAGATCCGTCCGTTGCCCTCCACCCGCTGGTCCAGCGCCGTGATGAACAGGCGGCAGATCAACGCGAATCCGGAGTAGACGTCGCCGCGACCGGCTTTGACGTCTTTGGCCATTCGAGATCGTGCCAGGCGGAGCCAGAATTCCATCAGCCCTGCCTCGCCGCGAGATTCACGGGCTTTCTTCGCCTCTTCCTTCAGCCAATTCTGGCGTCGCTGGGCGGAGCGTTCGGCGCTGCTGAGGGGGCGGTTCACGCCGACTCCCGACCGAGGTCGTAAATCGACGTGGGACCACTGTACCCGGAATTCTGGATCTGCGTGCCCTGCTGGCTGGGTGCCGTCTGGAGGGTCGGTGGGTTCTTCTTCCGCTGCTTTTCCAGCTCCTTTTCCTTCCTGCCCCTGGCCGTATTCACAACGGCCTCGTCGTGGGTGCGGCGCTTATAGGCGCTCTTTTCCAGGCCCTCGGTGAGGTTGTTCAGGTTCTTGAGCACGTTCCCGAGGGCCTTCTCGACGGGCATCGCGCGCAGCCTGGCGTGGTACCAGCGGTCGCCCTCCACGTGCGTCTTGCGCAGGTGAACGCGGGTCTCGATCGCGAGGATCTCCAGGTTCTTGCCGATGTCCAGCAGGACCCGCTGAACGTCGGCCAGGTACCGGGCGGTTGCCTCCGGGCTCTGCGCGATGTCGCGCAGAGGTGCGTAATTCGGGTCGTTGTTGCTGTTCACGGCGGGGATTCCCTCCTGGTGTACTGGTGGGGCTGTCGACTGCTTCCGGCAGTCGCAGCGAGGGCCAGCCCACTTCCGATGGGCTGGCCCTCACTGGTGTGTGCCGGACGGTGGATCAGCGCAGGTGCTTGTCCGCGTCCTCGGGACGCAGCAGGCCGGCCTCCTTCAGCAGCCGGACTGCGCGGGACTGGTTGACGCTGAGTTTGGTGCGGGCCTGGTAGATGGTGACGAAGCCGTCCTCGTCTCGCGGCAGGTTGTGTACGAGCGGCAGGAGTTCAGCGTCCGTCCGTACAGGCGTACCGGGACGGTCCGCACCCGTCGTACCGCTGGTTCCGGTTGCAGGAGAGGACACAGCGGCCGTACCTGTACGGGCCTCCGGAACACCGTTACCGCTGGACTGTGTACGGACGCTGACCGTGCCGGTGCGCGCCTGTACGGCCGCGCTGGCCGTACCGGTACGTCCCGCAGCCGCTGTACCTGTACGCCGCGCCTCGTCGGGAGCGGTGTGTACGCCGTCTGTACGGTCGCTGTACGGCCTGGTCACCGCAGCTTCGGACCCGTCATCGTGCGGCGGGTGCGAGGCGGGGCGTACAGGGTCCGTACCGTCCCGTCCGACGCCCATTTCCTCCGGTTGGACCGCGCTACGAGCGGTGTGCAGGTCGGGGCTGACGGCCCCTGTACGGCTGGACGGCATGCCGTCCGTTCCGTCTGCACGCCGGTGCGTACCTGTACGGGCGGGCGTTCCGTTTCCGCTGTCCGTACCGGTACGGCCGCCCGTAGCGGCCGTACTGCCGTGCCCGTTCGTACCGTCGTCGTGCATGAGCGTGTGGACCCGCCAGATCACGGCCACGAAGATCAGCACGACGAACGTGGTCAGCTGCCACGGTGCCGACTGGCCTTCCTTGACGATGTGGGCCTGCTCGGACAGGTGGTACGTCACGTTCGCCGACGCCATCAGCAGCAGCGCGTAAGGGATGTCTTTCTTGGCGCGGAAGGCGGTGACGCAGTAGACGTCGATGCTGACCGGCAGCAGCGGGGCGACGTACTGGTTGATGCCGACCATGCGGGCCAGCTCGTACTCGCCGGAGGCGGCGAGCCCTACGCCGGCGGCGAGCGCGATCCACGGTGCGGTCTTCCACGCCTTGCGGCTGAGGTTCTGCTGCCAGCCGCGGAAGCGGGAGTTGGCCCGCTTCGCCTCGCGGGCCTCCTCGAGCAGCCGGCGGGCGCGGGCCTCATCGGCCTGTGCTCGGTCGGTGATGCCCTTGGCCCTGCGCTGCGCCTCCGTGGTGATGCGGCTCGCTTCCTTCTGGGCGGCCTCCCGCAGCTGCACCGCGACGGTCTTGGCTTCCTCCCGCAGCCGCTCGCGCTGCTTGTCGCACGCCGCCTTGAGCCCGGCGAGTTCGTCGGCGAGGGCCTTGCGCTTGGTCGCGGCCTCCGTGTCGAACTGGTCGGTGAGCTCGCGCAGCTTCTCGCGCAGCTCGGTGCGGGCCTGCTCCGCCTCGGTGTGCGCGGCGGCGACATGGCTGTCGGCCTCGCGGCGCCGGTCGTCGGCGGCCTTGACCGCGTCCGCGTACAGCGCCTCCGCCTCCGCCCGGCGGCCGTCGTACCGTTCGGCCGCCGTCGCCGCGAGCTGGGCGAACCGCTCGCGGGCCTGGTCGACCTCTCGCTGCGCCGAGGCCACCAGTTCGTCGGCCTGCTCCTGGGCGCGGGTGAGGATCTGGCCGGCCTCGATGCGGCGCTGGTCGACCAGCGCCGCGATCTCGGTGAGGTCGGCTTCGGCCAGGCGCCGCAGCTCGGCAACCGCCGTGGCCGTGGCCGCGCGGTCGGTCGCCGCCAGCTCGGTCAGGTCGGTGACCTGAGCGCGGGCCTCCGCCACCAGGGCCTCGGCACGGTCGCGGGCCTCCCCCAGGAGCCGGTCGGCCTCACCGCGCGCCGCCTCCAGGTCGTCCTGCGCCGCCTTGCGCTGGGCGGTGGCCTCCTGGTCGGCGTCGGCGGTGATGCCCGCGGCGCGGGTCTGCGCCTCGGTCAGCAGCGCGGTGACCTGCTCGTGGGTGTCGGCGACGGTGCGGGCCGCCTGGCCCTCGGCTTCCGCCTGGAGGGCGGCGGCCTGCTCGCGCGCGGTGTCGATGATGTCGGCGGCCCGGTCCCGGGCGTCCGCGACCAGCGCCAGCGTCTCCAGGTTCAGGTCCGTCTCCCCGGCCGGGGCCGGGTCGGCGGCGGGAGTGGTGGAGGCGGTGGGCTGCGGAGCCGGGCGGGGTGCCGACTTCTTGCGGGCGGTGGGCCTCTTCCGGGTTCCTTTGGCGGCCACGCCGCCTCCTTTCGGATCGGGTGCCGCCCGTCAGGGGCGGCGGTCAGGTGTGTCGGGTGTCAGTGGTGCGCGGCGTCCGCAGGGCCGTAGCGGCGGGCGTAGGCGGCGCCGGTCAGCAGCAGGGCGCGGACCTGGTCGACGGTTCGGCCCGGCACCTTGTCCCACAGCCGCGGCTCAGCCGCGCTGGCACCGGTGTGGGCGCAGATGACCAGCTCCAGCACCTTGATGACCACGCCGTTCAGGTCGACAGGGCCGGCCAGCACCTCCCACAGGCCGAACGCACCCGGCTCCCAGCCCTCCCGGTCCAGCAGTCCCAGGGCGGCTTCCAGGTGCATGGCGGCCTGCGTGCCGGTGATGGGCTCACCGCTGGGGCCATGCCACATCCGCGGGCCCGTGTACCAGAGCGCTTCCAGCTCCGTGGCCCGGGTCAGCAAGGCCTCGTTCTGCGCCTCCAGCGCGGCGGAGGCGGTGATCGACGGGGTCATGGGGTTCCTCTCCGTCAGTGGTCCGGACTGTCCGGCTCCCAGTCACCGCCCGAGCCGGCCGCCAGGGTGTCGGCGGTCGGCGCGGGCGGTTCAGGCAGCCGTCAGGCCACAGCCGCGACGGGGCGGTGCGGGGCGACGACCCCGCCATCGGGGAGCAGCTCGCCGGTGTCCTCAAAGAGCAGGACGCCGTTGCACAGCAGGCTCCAGCCCTGCTCCGGGTGGCTGGCCACGACGTGCGCGGCCTCCCGGTCCGGGCTGTCGGCGGACGGGCACTTCGGCGTGTGGGTGCACAGCGAGTCCGGCAGCCGAGTGGTGCCGGTGACGGTCGGGGTGGTGCGGTCCATGAGCTCTCCCGGGGAGGAAGGGAGCCCGAGGCTTTCCCGGGCTGGGGACGTGTGAAAGGCCGGCCGCCCGTCGTGTGGGCGGCCGGTCGATGGCAGTGCAGCGGGGCGGGCCAGGAGTTGGCCGCCGGTCCCGTCCAGCGGTCAGGTGTTGGCGCGCTTGCGGGCGGCGCGGCGCCTCATCCGGCGCCGCTCGTCCTCGTCGGTGCCGCCCCACACGCCCTGCTCCTGGCCGCTCTCCATGGCCCAGTGCAGGCAGCGCTCCATGACCGGGCAGCGGCGGCAGACGGCCTTGGCCTCCTCGATCTGCAGCAGGGCAGGCCCGGTGTTGCCGATCGGGAAGAAGAGCTCGGGGTCCTCCTCACGGCACACCGCGTTATGCCGCCAGTCGACGCCGGCCTCGGAGGCGGGCTTGTGGGCAGCGGACAGACCGACGATGTTCTGGACGTTCTTCATGGAGCCCTCCGTTGAATTCGCATACTCGGGCAGCCCCAGGAACGGGGAGTCCCTGGGGCTCTTAGGGGGATGGGGAGCGGGCGGGCGGTGATCTCCGGCGCCGCCGGATGCGAGGGGCTGCGCCCGAAGGAGCTGACCTTCCTCGTGCCTGCCCACCCGTACGGCAGCGGTGCTACTCAGCGCGGCTGACGAGGCACCTGATCATCTTGGTGAAGGACGGCTCCGTCGACGGCTCGACGGACCAGCGGTCGGTGAGCGCGTCGAGGATGCCCAGGCCCCGGCCCGACTCCGCCTCGGCACTGTCCAGCGCGGCATCACCGCGGTTCGGCTGCCCAGGGACGGTGTCGTGGACGATCACCTCGATACCCGGCGAGCCGACCGGCGCGGCGTGCACCTCGACGACCAGCGGAACCGCCTTGCCCGAGTCGCTCGCCCGAACCGCGTTGCCCATCAGCTCGGACACCACCAGCTCGGCGGACTCGGCAAGGCCCTGGTCGGTGCCATACGTCGCAGGCACCGAGCGGGTCAGCGCGCGGACACCGCTGACGGCCTCGCGGGACGCCGTCAGGTCAGCGCGGAAGCCACGCTCGTACTCGTGCACCACCAGGTCCGGCACCGGATCGGGAAGAGACGGCCTTTCGTCCACGGCCACGGCGTGCAGGGTGCCGGTGCCGTAGACGGTGGCAGTCACCGCCTCCCACCCCGCTGGTCGTTCTCCCTGGCGCGGCGCAGCGCCTCGTCCTCCTGGCTCGGGTTCCCGTCCCCCTGGGCACTGATCGGCCCGCGGGATGTCATCATGTTCTCCAACAAGGTCGTGTTCCTCTCGCGATGAACGACAAGCGACCGACAACGGCCCCGGGGTGCATCCCGGGGCCGTTCTCGCTTTCGGTTTTCTCGAGCTGGGGTGGCCTTCCCTGGCGGAGGCCACCCCAGCAGGGCTGCTGACCTGAAGAGATCCTGCTGCCCCCTGCCATCGCCGCTCGTCGTGCGGGCGGCGATCACAGGTAACGCAGGTCGCACCTTGCGCGGGGGCCAGACGAGGAGGCTCTCGCGGCGCCCACGGAGCTCCAGGTCAGAGCGAGACGTGGACCGGTTCCAGCGGGACGCTGGTGTGGTTGTTCGGAGAGTCGGTGCCCACGGGGCGCTGCGCACGCTCACGGTCAGTACGTCGGACGGCGGGCCCCACACGACGCCAGTCCGACGCCCGCCTGCGGGCGTGGCGACGCTCGCGGCCGCGCTCCCAGGTCTGCTCTTCCCGCTGTTCGCGGATCTGCTTCCGGGTCATGTCCTCGCGGGTTTGTTCCGTCCACGCCTTCCGCTCGGCCAACTCGTAGCCCAGCGGGCAGAACTGGCCCCGCCGGCAGTCGTCGCAAACGACACGGTGACGGGCGACCGCGCGCAGAGCACGCTCTAACGCCGCCAACCCCGCCCGGCCCGCCTCCCGTTGAGCCAGAACCACGGGCATCCGGCACTTCTTGCCACCAGAGCAGACCTTGCAGTCGACCTGGTGACGGGCGATCGCCTGCCGCGCACGCTCAAGCGGCGACGACTGGACGGTGCGAAACATGCGGTGGACCGGCTGCCCCGCTGGCGGGACCGGCTTGCTGAACTGCTGCTTACTCCGCCGCGCCCCGGCTTCAAGGTCGCCCTCGACGAGGGCGGCACCCCACTCCTCGACGGTCATGTCGAAGACGATGCGCCGCGCGCTTCCCGAGCACCGCTTCCCGGGCTCCGGGTAGTGCGGAGTCAGGAGACTGCGCTGGATCGAGTGCCAGGCCTGGCACTCCGGGCAACGGAGCGTCGGAACCTCGCCTTTGCGGAGGTTGACGTGCTGCGGCTTGATGTCGGTGAGCCGGTACGGGGGCAGCTTGCTGACGCGCAAGACGGGCTCCTTGGTGGGGGAGTGACTGGGCTGCGTTCCCTGCCAACCAGGAGCCGTACCGCGGAAGCCCGCTGGTCGGATCGTGGCGGACAGGCAGCGCAACTGCTGTCTGGGCTGCCCTGCTCAAACCCGTCGGGGGACATCGTGTCGACCCTGAGGGTCGGTCACCCCGGCGCCGCGTGTAAGCGACGGTGAGCAGGCTGCGTTGTTCGGTTGTCGTCCTAACGGTCGTGCAGCCATGTGATCCGCAAGCGGAACGCGATGGCACCCCTGAAAGCTAACTCGCACTTTGAGTGCGAGTCAACGGCAAACGAAAGTTTTCCTGCTATCTAGCACGAACACTGTTCGTGTGAGAATGTGCCCCATGACGACTCTTCAGGAGGAGCAGTGACAAGCGGATACGCACTCGTCGTGCGCTTCACCACCCGTGACGCCGGTGCCGCTCAGGCTTTCGACGCCCTTGTGGCTCGCACGCTTGAAGGCATCCGCAAGGAGCCGGGCACCCTCGTGTACGTGAGTCACATTCCTGAGGGTGAACCTCTGGTGCGTGTGTTCTACGAGCTCTACGCCGATGAGGCGGCCTTCCAGGCGCACGAGGATCAGTCCCACACACGCGCGATGCTGCGCGAGCGCGAGCAGTACCTCAGCTCCACTGAGGTGACGTTCCTGAGTGAGCAGGCGGGGAAGCGTCCGGCCCCACTGGAGGCTCCATGAAGCCCACGGGGAAGGAGGTAGCCCCTGAAGACCGAGCCTTCGGTCAACATGTTCAGCGGCTCCGCAAGCAGCGCGGCCTGACCCAGCAGCAGCTGGCCGTCCTCGTGCAGAGGACAGCCAGCTGGATGTCTCAGGTCGAACGGGGAGTGCAACCCGTCGAGCGATTCGATGTGCTCCAAGAGCTTGCCGATGCACTGGGCGTGTCCGTGCAGCAGCTTCGACCAGGGGCTCCTCTGCCGAGCGACTCTCAGCCGAAGACACCCCCTTTCGAGAAGGCAAACGACCTTGACGAAGCGCGTCGGCTCATCTCTGGCCATCCTGCGGTGGGTACTCTCCTCGGCGCGATGAGATCAAGGCCTACAAGGTCATTGACGGAGCTCGTCCGCGAAGTGGATGACGTGTGGACGCTGACGCATGACGGTCGCTTCGCCGAGGTCAGCGCCAAACTAACCGATCTGTTGCCTGACTTGGAGCAGACCGTACGGCTCGCTGAGGCGGGTGAGCGCGATACGGCCCACCTTCTACTGGCGCGCACGTACCAGGCTCTTGCAGCGGCCTTCGTACGGCAGGATGAGGCCGACGCTGCATGGGTGGCCGCGGACCGAGCCATCTGGGCTGCCGAGAAGTCCAACGACCCGCTACACGTATGCGCTGGCGTCTTCCGGATGGTTCAGGCTTTCGTTCGCTTGAAGCGACTGGGACAAGCAGAACATGCAGCTCAGACTTCGATCGACGCACTCACCACCCTCGATCGGAATGAGGAACTGTCGGTGGAGGGCATGTCGGTACTCGGCTCCCTGCACCTCGCACTCGCGTTGACTTACGCACGGGGGCAGCAACGCGCCGAGGCACGAGCTCAGATCGACAAAGCCCGCTCCTTGGCGGACCGGCTCGGCGGCGACCGAAACGATTTCGATCTCGAGTTCGGCCGCACGAATGTCGCCATCCAGGCAGTGTCCACCGCGGTGGACCTCGGCGACGCGGGTGAAGCTCTTGATCTTGGCAGTGAGATCGACGCATCCTCCTTGTCTCCCGAGCGCCAGGGAAGGCTGCTCATGGACCTGGGGCGAGCCCACGCGCAGCGGCGACACACCGGAGAAGCCCTGAACTGCTTGCTGCGTGCTGAAGAGCTCGTACCGGAAACCATCCGCACGCACGTCGCGGCTCGCAAGGCGATTCGTGAACTGGTCCTCATCGAAGGGGCCGGCGCACTACCTGAGCTGATGGCCTTGGCGGAAAGGGCAGATGCCCTTGAGTGACGATGCACTGTGCGCCTGGACTCTCATCAGCTCTCGCGCTTGAGACGCTGCATGTCGCCTCAAGCGCGAGGGATCGGAGCACGCTCCGTACTGGCGGACCGTCAAGCGCCGTTTCAGCACTGACGACACGAGTGGTACCAGGGTGTCGCCACTTGATACCGGAGGGGTAGCGTATGCCCCGGACATCAAACATATGGAAAAGGCAAGGGTCCGCGAGTGACAGCTCGCGGACCCTGTGGGACCTCAGGAGTTGGCGCTCCGGATCCCGCGCCGCAGACCTATCCAGGGAAGGTCTCGACGAGATGCAGGGTACCCGTACCCTCCGACAGGCACACACCAAGGCACCCGCCGTGGCAGCGATGGCTCGTACGTCGCTCCGGCTGGGTGCCTTCTTTGTCTTCCTGCGCCGATCCGGCTGCGGGTGCACCTCTGCCCCGGAAGGGGGCGAGATGTCGTAGTCGTTTGCGGCGGCGCCCGTTGAACGGGTCTTCGAGCCGCCGGGACGCCCGGCCACCCAGGTGATTAGCGGTCACCTCGGCTACGGCGTCCCATCTGCCACCGGGTGGGCTTAGCGGGCCCTCCCGAAGGACCTGTCCTTCCGGTTAGCAGCCGGTCGAACAGTTCGATCTTGGTTCCAGACGAACCAGCGCCAAAGGCGCTTTTTTCATGCCCTCCTCCCTGAAGAAGAGAGGCACGACTATGTTGCAGCATCACGCTGCCCTTTGTCAGCCCATCCATGCCCGGTTGGCGCATTTTGCGCCGTCTATCCGGTCACAGTTGCCGCTTCGGTTGGCCACTTTGCCGTGCCAGCGGACCGGTGCCGCCGCCCGTGCGCGGTTCGCCGGGGTGTCCAAGTGAGCGCCGTGGCGATGCCCGCCGCCCGCCGACGGTCGTCGCGACGCCGCTGGCTGCACTCGGTGCCGGAGATGGCGGGGCCGGCTGCGAAGCGCGGTGCGGGGCATTCCCTGGCGCTCGGCCAGGATGCTCGTTCCCGCTCGGCGACCGCCGTACGGACGCTGCTGGACAGTCCGGGCCTTGCGGAGGCGTCGGACCCGGTGCGGCTGGCAGTCGTTGTGCTGGCTTCCCGTACGCCGTCCGAGACCGGTGTGGTGGAGATCCGCGCTCGTGAGCTGGGCCGGTGGCTGGGGCTGTCGGTGTCCAGGGTTCGGCATGCGGTCGTGCCGGGCCTGCGTCGTTCCGGTGTGGTGGATGTCGACACGCTGACGGGGGAGTTCGGCGAGGACTGGGGTCTGACTTGCCGGGTGCTTCCGATGTGGGAGGCCCAGAACAAGGTCGGGCATCCGTTGCGGTTGACGAAGCCGGAGCTCGCCACCCTGCTGCGGCTGATGGAGGCCCTGATGGCGCCGGGCTGGGCACACCGGGACGGGCGGGTGACGCCAGCCGGGCTGCTGGGTGCCCGTACGGGGCATGGTGCTGCGACGGACCGGCTCGCTTTGCTGCTGCTGGTGCTGGAGGCGGGGGAGACGGGGCGGGTGCGGCTGTGCGGTGGCAGGGTCGACAAGCGTTACGGCCGACCGGTAGCGACTTTGGCCCGGCTGCTGGGGCGCTCGCTGTCGCAGGCAGAGCGGGTGTTGGAGAGGCTGGAGGGCGCAGGGCTGGTGGAGCGCCCGCGGCGGCAGACCGTGTCCGGCCTGCGGCAGGCGGCGCGGCTGGTAGTGCCGGCGGTTGCGGCAGCGCACGGCGGCCGCCAGGGAAGCGCGGATGCTGCTGGTGGCCTCGTTGGAGACCTCGCAGGTACGGCATGGCCTAGTGAGGACTCCCTGGCATCGACGAAACCGCAGGTCAGCGAGGCCTGTGAGGCCTACGGGACTGACGAGGGAGACCTCGCGACTACGGCATCCCTTCACGCTGATCACTCTTCTGTGGCTGGTGTGTCTACTGAAGTTGCTGATGGTCTTGGGTTTTCCGGCTATGCCGATCCGGGGTCCTGTGGTCGGCCGGAGAACGCGTACGCGCACGAGGGCCAGGCTGCGGACGCTGCAGATGCCTCGTCCCAGCGGGCGATCGGTGGCGATGGCCCGCTGCGCGGGGAAAACCAGGGAGAGTGCCCAGGTGGGGGATTGCCGACGGAGGGTTCGGGGAGCCGTTCGCGGCTGACAGTCGTGGGTCGTGCTCATGGACAGCAGCAACAACAGCAGCGGGTTGCCGACCTTGGCGATCTTCGTTTGCAGGTCGCTTTGGCTCCGGTGGCTTACCTGTGGAGGCAGCTCCGTCGCGGCCAGCAGGCCGTCGCCGTTCGCGCTGCTGAGCAAGCCCTTGGGGCCCTGTCCGGGATCGTGGAGCCGAAGGCAGCACCGTGCGTGCTCGCGGCCCGGCTCACCGACCGGCTGAAGGAAGTCGGGGGCGAGGCCCTGGTACGCGATCCGATGGGCTGGCTGCTCGGTCGGGGCCTGGTCCAGCGCCCTGCCTGCCCAGACCTGAGGTGCGACGACGGCATCCGCCTGGACACCGGCACCGACTGCCCGACCTGCGGAAACATCGTCCACACGCGGCGCGCGCTGCGGGCCCGGGTTGCGGCCGGGGTCGAGGCCGAAATGCAGTACAGCGATCCGGCCGCGCGCCGTACCGAGGCCGAGCGGCGTCTGCGCGAGGAAACCGCCCTCGAGGAGCAGCGGGCGCAGGTCCGCCGTGCCCGGGCCGAGCGTGAGGTTGAGCAACGTCAGCAGGCGATCGCGCGGCGCCGTGCCCTCGAGGAAGATGCGGAGCTGGCCCGGAGGCAAGCTCCGTGTGCGGACTGCGGGCTGCCCGGATCCGCTGGCCTGTGCCCGGTGTGCTCCTACCGGCGGCGCACTGAGGAGCTCGTGCGGGAGGCGGTCGACCTGGCGGTCGCCGTGCGGGCTGACCTCCTGGACGCGGCCGCGGTCGACGAGCTCACCCAGCAGTGCGAGGCGGACACCCGTACCCTCCTGGCCGTGGCGTGCGAGCGAGCCTGCGGTCCGGACGCCGATCCGGCTTGGGCAGCGTTCACTGCGCCGCAGGTGGCGCAGCAGATCCGGGACGAGCGGCGCGCGGCCGCGCTGCGTCGGCTGCTCGGGTCGCCGGAGGCGGTGGCGGAGGCCGACGCGGCGTACGAGGCGTGCCTTCGGCGCCGGGGCCGAGGCCGTGGCGCCGAGGCTGCTGCAGACGAGGCCGCGGACGCGGCGGGCCGCCGTACCGCCGAATTCCTCCTGCGCCAGCGCCTGGGCGAACTGCACGCTGCCCGCCAGCGCGCGACTGCGGCACCTTCCCCCGCGGACAGGGTGTCGGTGGATGCGGCCTAACCGTGGTGGCTCTTGGGAGACCTGCGACGGTGATGTCGGTCCACAGCACGGTGGCGCGGTCGCTGTCGCGTCGCTACCGGCAAATCCCGGAGCGCTTGACGGTCCTGCGGCCCTATCGTCTCAGCCATGGATTCAGAGCAGTTGAGAAGTTCATCTCAAAGATGGATGAATGCGGCGCTGGCGGCCTTTGTCGAGGGTCCTGAGAGCTACGACTTCGCCGTTCACCACGCCGGCGTCGCGACAGAGCACCTGCTCAAGGCCTACCTCGCTGGAATCCACCCGGCTCTGATCGTCGACGGCCGGCACTTCGACTCGTTGCTCCATGCCACAGGCCTGGGCTCCCACGCAGCTCCTCTGACCAAGGTCAAGACCATCGGCCTCGCTGAAGCCCATGAGCGGGTTCTGAGGCTGCTTCCCAGGAAGAACCCGATCGACAAGAAGGCCCTCGAGCCCCTGGCGGACGCCCGCAATGGGGTTGCCCACAGCGCGATACACGACTCGGCACAGGCTGAAGCGGTATTCACGGTTTGCTTGCGCCTCGTAGACCCGGTTCTCGGAGAACTGAAAGTCGATCCGAACGGCTACTGGGGCCCTTACCGCGTGCTGCACGACAAGCTGGTCGATGAGCAGGTGCGACAAGAGCGCGTCGCGGCGGAAGCTCTGCTGGTCAAGGCACGCTCACTGTTCGAGCAGCGCTTCGGGCATATGTCCCGCAAAGAGCGTGATGTGGTTTTGGCCGCGATCACCAGCCAGCCGATGATCACCATGAGCCGGGAAGCGCCGAAACAGTGCCCGGCCTGCGGTTCTCAGGGGTGGGTGGCTGGTCTAGTGAACGTCCCGGGCGTCGCCGGCCAGGAAGGGGTCTACCTCGTTCCTTACGGATTCCACTGCGCGGCATGCGACCTCGAAGTGAGCAGCAAACTTCTCTTTCACCTGGGCGACCTGGACGAGGACGTTCTCTTGGACGACGACCCCTACGACTACGTCGGGGACGAACCGCCGGTCGACGAAGACGTCTACAGAGGCCGATGAGCCAGCTCTCCTCAAACGCCCGCTCCGCCTGCCTCGGCCGTCCTCGAGTAATCGAATCCACGACGTGGGACCCACGACGGGCATCAACTGGCGTACTGCGTGGGCAAGATGAGCGCATGACCTTCGACTGGAAGATTCCCCCGTGGCAGCGGAACGAGGACTGTACACACATGGCCGTCATGCTCACCAGCGCCGGTGGTGAGCAAGTCGCCCTCACCACGGAAAGCGTCCGTGGTGACAACGCCACCGAGGCCCTCGCCGACCTGCTCATGGGGCCAGGCGGCGCAGGCGGCGCGGTGCTGCTGCCCAGCCTCATCGCCGTGGTGGTCCGGCGCGGCATCGACGTCATGTGGATGGCCCAGCCGCCGATCCACGTGGCGGCAGTAGGCGACGGTGAGTGGAACATCGCCGTCGAAGGCGCGGACAAGGACGACGTGACCGCGTTCTCTGCGAAGGACACGCGTGACCTGTTCGCCCGGCTGCAGGCTGCCTACAGCGCCGGGTAGACCGGTCGCCTCAGAGACGTCCTTGGGCTCGCGTCCGCGATTCGCGGACGCGAGCCCGTTCCATGAGCCTCGCCAGCCCCGAACGGTTGATCCCCTTGGACAGCGCGTGAGCAGCTGGACGGCCGGAACCCTGAGGACTGCCGGGTGGCGGCAGGTTCGGGCCGGACTCGCTGGCACGCGATCGGTTCCCCCTGATCGGCGATGGGACCTGTCAGGAGGGGTCATACTGAAGCCGTGACCGTGCACCCTGCCGCCGCTTCCCGCTGGGCTCATGTGGCCGAGCGTCTGCCCGCACGCCTCGACGAACTGTCCGGACCCGCGACCGGGACGGTCGAGCTGCCGTTGCATCTGGCGTGGTCGGGGCTGAGGAGCTTCGAGGTGAGCGACGAGAAGCTGCTGCTGGGCCTGTACCGCATCGTGCTCACGAACGGCCTGCGCGAGGACCTCACCAGCTACCTCAACGCCGAACTGCTCGTGAGGCACTGGCCGCGGCTGCGGATCGCCTTGGGCAAGCCGGTGCGCACGTGCTGGGAGCAGCGGTTTCCCGAGCTGGTGGCGGCCGCCGCTGCGGCATGAGACTTCCAGACCTGCACCGGCGCCTGCTCAGTGACGCCCTGGACAGCGGTCATGCCTACCGGCTGGTGCTGGCCGGCGGCTATGCCATCCAGGCTCACGAACTGGTCAGCCGCACCAGCCAGGACCTGGACCTGGCCACCGACGCACCGGCGGGCATGAACGAGATCACCAGCGCCGTTGCTGCCGGCCTTGAGGACAAGGGCTGGGTGATCCGCATCGTCGAGGTCGCCCCGCGCATGGCCCGTCTGCTCGCCACCGACGCGACAACCGGCGCGTCCTGCGAGCTGGACATCCTCAAAGAGATCTTCCACAGGCCTCCCACGCAGACGGATGCCGGGCCCACGCTGTCCCAGGACGACGCCGTGGGATTGAAGGTCCGTGCCCTGCACGACCGCGGCTTCCCCCGCGACGTCATCGACGTCTTCAGCGCCCGCGAGCTTTACACCATCGGGGAACTCGAGCGCCTGGGTGCGCAGCACGACGAGGAGTTCGACCTGGAGGAACTGCACGGCCGGCTCGAAGCGGTCGACTTCACCTCCGACCGTGAGTACGCCGCGTATGACATGAGCCCCGTCCATATCGTTGAACTGCGCGCCTGGGTCCGGCACTGGCTCGACGACCTCGGGCTGCGTCTTGCCGAGCCGTACGCCGAGGACGAGGACCAGGACGGCGACTGACCCGGCCGTTACTGAGTGTCGTGCAGGCGGTGCTGGCGTGCGGTGACGAGGGTGCGCCAGCGGGTCCGGACGGTGGGTTCATCGTCGAGCCAGCGTATGGCGGGCCCGGCGGGTTGGGGCAGGTCGCCCATGGCGGACCATGCCCGCCTCCAGCAGGGCGACGAGCAGTGGCGAGCCAAGTACGGAACCCGCGCGGGCATCGAGGGAACCATCCACCAGGCCGTCGCGGTCACCGGGATAAGACGGGCCCGCTACCTCGGTCTCCAAAAGACCCACCTGCAGCACGTCTTCTCCGCCGTTGCACTCAACCTCATCCGCCTTGATGCCTGGTGGAACGGCCACCCGCTCGACCGCACCCGCGTCAGCCACCTTGCCCGCCTCGACCTCTCCCTCGCCGCGTGACCAAACAAGCCGGCAATATCGTCACCAGCCGCAAACGGCGTTCCTCGTGAACATCCTGCACCCCGTCCGGGGGTGGAGAGCCTTACTGCTGCGGCGGGTGGCGCCCGGCGGGAACGATTGGCACCGGCGCCGATGCGAGCCCGAGTGGCCGACCTCCTCACCCCGGCCGACCGGAACGGCCTTACCTCGCTGCCTGGTCCCACATGCGCCTCGACGGCGATGTGAATCTCGACATCGGGGTCGCCTGAAACTGGGCGCAGCAACCGTGCTCGAATCACAGGCAGAGGCTGGTCGGTGGGATCCCATTCCAGCCGAGGGCGACGTCTTCACGGAACCGGCAGCGGTTGCTGGTTGTATCTGATGGAATACGTTGCGCAAGGGCGTCGGCCGAAGCTGGTCTCTTGGGGGAAGGTGGCTGGGATGCTGGCGGAGGCAATGACTGCGTTGGCCGCGGCGGGCGGTACAGCGGTGGTGCAGGCTGCGGGCACGGACGCGTGGACGGGTTTCCGGCAGCAGGTGGCAAGCTGGTTCGGCCGAGGGAACGCGCAGCGTGAGAGCGCCGAGCTGGAACGCCTCGACCAGACCGCGGCCGCGCTGGAAGCCGCAGAGGCAGAGCAGACGGAGCGGGTACAGCTCCGCCAGGAAGCGTCCTGGGAAGCCTGGTTCATCGCGCTGCTGGAAAGCCTGAATGACGAGCAGCAGGAGCGGGCCGCCGCCGAGCTGCGCGCCTTGCTCGCGCAGCACGCCCCGCAGGGCGGCGTCTCTGCCGGGCAGGGCGGAATCGCCGCGGGCCGCGATGTGAACATCAAGGCAGAGCAAGGCTCGATCGCCACTGGGGTACTTAACGGGGACGCGAGCATCGGCACCCCTACCAAGCCGGATCCGTCCCAGGGCTGAACGGACCGGCTACCCCCAGCCCACTGGCCGCGGCGGCGCCCGCATCGGGCCGTGCCGAACCGGGTGGTGTGACCGCCCACGCCTCCCACGGCAGCATGGCCATCGGCAGGGTAGAGCCTGGTGCCCGGGTCTCCGCCTCCTTCCACGCCGCACCACGGCGCCCCGTGACCTGGCCACACCTAGTCGGCGTGCTGCCCCGGCAGGCCAACCATTTCCAAGATCGCGGTGCCGCAGCCCAGTTGGAGCAGGCGACGATCGAGGGGGGCACGGCGGTGCTGGGCCAGGTGCTGGCCGGCATGGGAGGAGTCGGCAAGACGCAGCTCGCCGCCCACCACGCACGCACCCTCTGGCAGGCCGGGCAGCTGGACCTGCTGATGTGGATCACCGCCTCCACCCGCCCCGCGGTCGTGTCCGGCTACGCCGAGGCCGCGGCAGCAATTCTCGACGCCGACCCCGCCGACCCCGACAGGGCCGCCCGGGCGTTCCTGGCCTGGCTGGAGCCTGGCCCCGCCACCGGGCTGCGGTGGATGGTGGTCCTGGACGACCTCGCCGACCCGGCCGACCTGCGCGGTCTGTGGCCCCCCACCAGCCCACACGGCCGCACCCTGATCACCACCCGCCGCCGCGACAGGATCCTCCAGGGCGACGGGCGCCGCCTGGTGCGGGTCGGCCTGTTCACCGAGCAGGAGGCTGCCGCCTACCTGACCGCCACACTCGCCGCCCACGACCGCCACGAACCCGCCGACCAGCTCACCGGCCTTGCCGCCGACCTTGGCCACTTGCCGCTCGCCCTCTCTCAGGCCGCGGCCTACCTCATCGACGTCGACCTGAACTGCGCCACCTACCGCCGGCTTCTCACCGACCGCGCCCGCACCCTCGCCGACGTACTGCCAGACGGTTCGGGGCTGCCCGACGACCAGGCCACCACCGCGGCCGCCGCCTGGTCCCTGTCCGTCGACCGGGCCGACCAACTGCCCCCGGTGGGCCTGGCCCGCCCCATGCTCCAGCTCACCTCGATACTCAACCCCAACGGCATCCCCGCCTCCGTACTCACAAGCGTCCCCACCCTCACATACCTCGCCGAGCGGGCCACCCGGCCGGCAAACCCGGCAGATGCCGGTCGCGCGGCCGTGGGCCCGGCGCCGCAGAGTGCAACGCCGACGGCCGAGGACGCGCTCGGAGCACTGCGGGCCCTGCGCCGTCTCAGCCTCATCGACCACACCCCCGCCACCGCACACCAAGCAGTCCGTATCCACCAGCTCATCCAGCGCACCACCTGCGACGCCCTCACCCCCGCCGAACTCGACCAGCTCGCCCGCACCGCTGCCGACGCCCTCGTCAGTGCCTGGCCCGAGGTCGAGCGCGACACCGCCCTCGCCCAGGCTCTGCGCGCCAACACCGACGCTCTGAGGGCTCACGTCGAAGACGCCCTGTACCGGCCGGATGTGCATGCGGTGCTGCAGCACGCCGGCAACAGCCTTGGCGACAGCGGCCAGGTCACCGCCGCCCTCAACTACTTCCAGCACCTCGCTACCAGCACCTGCCACCGACTCGGCCCTGACCACCCCAGCACCCTCACCACCCGGCACAATCTCGCTTTCTGGCGGGGGGAGGCGGGGGATGTGGCTGGTGCCGCGATCGCTTTCGCCGAGCTGTTGGACGACCGGGTGCGGGTGCTGGGCGAGGACCACCCCGACGCCCTTGCCACCCGGCACAGTCTCGCTTTCTGGCGGGGGCGGGCGGGGGATGTGGCTGGTGCCGCGGCCGCTCTGACCGAGCTGCTGGACGACCGGGTGCGGGTGCTGGGCGAGGACCACCCCGACACCCTCGCCACCCGGCACAGTCTCGCCTTCTGCCGGGGGGAGGCGGGGGATGTGGCCGGTGCCGCGGCCGCTCTGACCGAGCTGCTGGACGACCGGGTGCGGGTGCTGGGCGAGGACCACCCCGACACCCTCACCACCCGGCACGAGCTCGCTTTCTGGCGAGGGGAGGCGGGGGATGCGGTTGTTGATGAATCGAACGATTCCTGCAAAAGATCAGCAAGCTACGGTCTGCGCAGTGGTATCCCAGCCGCCAGGAACACCGGGTGATCTGGCGAGGCCCGTACATCAAAGGGCCCGCTGACGCACCGCTGATGACGGGTGAGAAGGCGTACCTCGTGGATTCGTAGCTGGGCACCCGCGCCGGCGGTCCGTCAGGAACTCCGCCGCCAGCTCGGTCGCCTCGGCGGTGCGTACCTCCCGCTCGGTGAGCATCGTGTGCCCGGCGGACTCCAGGGCGAGCGGGCCTCGGCGCCTCTCGCATTACGTGCCGGGACTCGTCGCGGTCGTCGCGCTGGAACCCGGCGTCGGGCAGGAGGACAAGCTGGCGGCCCGTCATCTCTATTCGGTCTCTGAAGTCGGCCGCCTTCTCGGCTAGTGGCTGTGCAGCCAGCTGCCGTAGGGCGCTGCGTGCACGAGGTGGTACAGGCCAAGTGCGGCAACTCCAAGAACGATCAGGAGCATCCCCAGACGTTTAGCGAGGGGGCCTACGACGGTCACCGCGGCGGTCTGTCCGTTGATGGTGCGCCAGTCCCGCCAGCGCCGAATGTCGCCCCCGCTGGCCCACCAGAATCGAGCACCGACCACGAACGAGCATGCGCCGAAGAGGCCGAGGCCGCTGACGATGCAGAGGAACTCTTGTCGGTTGTGGTGGTCGGCGATGCACAAGGCCGTCACCGCGAGCGGAACCGTGCCCAGCAGGCCGAAGAGAGCCCCTCGCCATACAACGCCGTTAAGTCGCAGCCGGGGAGTTATGACGCGGTCGTCGTCCACCCTCATGACGGCACCTTAAAACGGCGAGGTGATCTATCCGTACTTGCACGCTCGGGCCGCCGTGATCTGGCGGCCGACGGGGAGCCGCGGCACCGGGCTGGTCAACCAGGGCGGCGCGCCGCCTGTGGGTCGGATAGCGGCCTGCCACGCGAGCACCGTTCACTCATGGTCAAAAAAGATCAAATTAGGATGCTATGTATGCGCTTCCTGTGTTTGCATGAGGTCAACGCGGCGCGGATAAACGTGAGTTGAGCGTGCTACCCCTGCCGCTGACGACCAACACCGGGGGTACAACTTGAGATCGACCAGCAGCAAGCTGATCGCCACGGCAGCGACCCTGACCATCGCTGCCGCCGGCACCATCGCAGCTTCCGCTCCCTCGAGCGGGGCCAGCGGCAACGACGAGATCACCGTCACTGCGAGCCGGACGACGTCCGACTTCACGGCCAACAACTTCAAGGCCCAGGCGGTCACGCCGCGTGCAGGCGAGCCGGCCGGGTACTGCAAGCAGCCCAACCCCATGACCACTGCGGTCAACCGCACCATGGACTGCTACCACGCGCCCGTCCAGGTCGACGTGAAGAAGAACGGCCGCAAGGTCGGAACCGCCAAGTTCACTGTGTGGCACGAGATTCATCTGAACCTCAAGAAGGTCAAGTGGTCCGAGAAGATCACCGTCAGCAAGGCCACCATCACCGGGAACGCCAAGGGCATCATCGCCACCTTCCACCCGTCCTGCGGCTCCGGCTGCCAGGTCCGCGCCGGTGGCGGTCTGGCCTCTCCGTTCACTCTGAACGGCTCCGCCCACACCGGATCGGCCGACCACACCTTCACCGTCAGCAGGGGCCACCCACGTTCCAGCCACACCCGCTACGAGTTCGACTTCAAGAAGCCCGGCTACACCAGCGGTGAAGTCGCCTACCTCGGCTCCACCTACCGCTGCGACGACGAGGACCGCCAGTACGGCGCCGGCTGCGTCTACCCCACCCGCATCTCGGTGGAGAAGGACTGGACCAAGCTGTCCGACATGGCGAACATGCCTGGGATCGGTGACAACATCCGAAAGGTTCAGCGCGCCGGACTCCACATTGGTCGCCCCGGCTCCACCGTTCCGCTCACCCGGGCCACCAAGGCCAAAGCCGACGAGAACCGCAAGGAAGTCTGCGGTCCCAGCGTCAGGCCCAAGCCGGGCGACATCTGGTGGACCGTCGACCCCAACGACGACGGCACCAAGCCCTCCTGCGACGAGTACCCGTTTGCAGAGACCACGCAGGGCGGCAACACTTACAACCCGCCCAACCGATCCATCAAGTGGGTGCCGCTGAAGGAGAACCGTCAGCAGGGCGGCATACTGCGAACCTTCTTTGGCCGTTACCACCTCCTGCCCGGAGACAAGTTCTACGTGCAGGCCGGCCAATAGCACGGCACAACCCAGCACTGGCAGGCCCCTCACGCCCTGCGGCGCGAGGGGCCTGCCCCCCGTGACAGAGGAAAGCAACGCCGATGGCAGAGACCCGGCCGGTGCGCGAATACACCGGGATGGCCACACTGAGCCACGCCTTCTACGTCGTGGACATGGGAGAACCCGAGGGCATCGCACTGCCCTCCATGACTTCCGACATCCGCATCACCGCCACCGAAAGCAACAGCTGCCTCACGATCACCGCAGGATCAAGCGAGTGGGAGCCGGTCAAGATCAGCTTCCTTGTCTACGACCAGGAGCCCGAACCGCCGGCCGGCGAGTGGAGGCACACCGAAACTTTTACCTGCACCGGGACCGACACCCCGGCCAGTTTCACGACAGGAACAGACCCAGACGACATGTTCCAGGACCCACCGCCAGAGGGGCTGTTCCACAGGCCAGGCATCGAACCGCCCTACCACTGGACAGGACGCCTACTCATCGCAGCGCGCGCGACAGAGGAGCATGTCCTCCAGTTCTGGCCGGGTAATCTGTAGTGGCTTCGGCGCGCTCCGCCGTGCGCTCGAAGCAGGCCGGACGGCCCCGTGCCGTCCGGCCTCTGAATCGCAGAACGGCCCTCGCCGAAGTGGGGGCCGTCTCGGTCGGCATTCGATCCGCATTTCATCGGTGACCACTACCGTCGCCGGCTCATGGAGATCAGCCGCAAGCTCAAGATCCTCGCCTCCGGCACCGGCGCCGTGATCATCGCGCTGGGGGATGCCGCTGTGCGGCGCGATCATAGCTTGGCCGGGCCCCTTTTCTCCCGATCTAGCCGTGATCGCTGTACCGACGCCCACATAGCCGATCACGAACGACAGTGCTGGGCGTCCACTAGGAGCGGTCCGGGCCATCACGCGTCCCATTAGGACGACTCGGCGAAGGGACGGGATGAGTACTGTGGAAATGAGTCGCGCGGAAGCCATCGCGCTCGTGAAGTGGATCATGCAGGCGGACTACGGCTCGGACGACGAGCTGGACGGCTGGCTGGACAGGCTCGGCAGAGCCCTAGCATGCCCGGCCGGTCATGTGAGCGACTTGATCTTCTGGCCGCCGGCGCGGGAGCTTTCGGCTGATGAGGTAGTCGATCAGGCCCTGGCGTATCGGCCCATCGCTTTGTGAGGTCGGGGCTCAACTCAAAAGCCAGATGAGCAGAGCTGCGGTGGTTGCGGTGCCGAGGATGACGTAGCCGCGCTTGTCATTGCACGTGGCCACGAACCGGGACTGCTTGCAGAGGCGGTGCAATCGCCCTGGCAGGCGGCGCGGCGGCGCTTACCGCCGGCTGGATTCTCACCTGGCACCCGCTCACCTTGCTGGTCCCCGTCCCGAACTGCTCAACGGGATCAGAGAACGGCACCGAAAAGCATGCGTGTAGCTCTCCTGCGCAGTAACCGTCGCAGGTCGGGTCGGCCGCGAACCGTCACACACCCCACCCTCACGCCTCCCGTTCACCCAGTTCAAAGAGGCCACCGGGACCGGCCTGCAGTCCTCGGTTACACAGCTTCGGGTAACTTCCTTCCGAACGCCATGTACGGCCCGTACTTCGACACGGACGCGCAGAACCGCAACCAGAGCGCCCAGTCCTCCTGATCCACCGCCGCCCCGGGAGCCGGGTCTTCCACCATGCCGTGGTGGAGGACCCGGCTCCGGGGCGTTCCGGGACGGGCCGACCGGTCACTCGCCGCCGGGCCGGCGCCGAGCTGGTGTGACGCAGAGAGCACGGGCGATCGGAATCCCGCGGGGAGGGCTTGGGCATGCATCGATCGTTTGTCGCCGCCCCCACAAGGAGTGAAACCGGCCATGAGCGCTCCCGCGACGTCCCCCACCCCCACCGCCCCCGGAGGGCTCCCCCTGATCGGCCACGGTCTCCAACTCGCCCGCAACCCCCTGCCCTTCATCAGCTCCCTGCGCGGGCACGGCCCTGTCGTGCGCATACGCATCGGCCCCACGCCCGCCTACGTCGTCACCGACCCCGCCCTGACCCGCAAGGTCCTGGTGACCGACGCCGCGCACTACGCCAAGGGCGGCAAGATCATCGATGCCCTGCGCGTGTTCTTCGGCGACGGCCTCGCCACCATCGCGGACGGCGACGCCCACCTGCGCAACCGGCGGCTGATGCAGCCCATGTTCAACAAGGCGCACATCGCCGACCGCGGAGACGCCATGATCGAGCAGGTCACCGCGACGGTCAGCGCATGGCCCGAGGGGCAGCCGCGCGAGGTGTACGAGGACATGAACGAGGTCACGCTCGCGGCCTTCCTCGTCGCCCTGTTCGGAGCAGACCTGCCCGAGCACCTGGCGGGCGAGTTCACCACGCTGATGCCGGACATCATGAAAGGAACGATTCGGCAGACCATCCTCCCGCCCTGGGCGACCCGACTGCCGCTCCCCGCCAACCGGGCGCACGCGCAGCGCGTCGCCCGCCTGCGCTCCCTCATCGACCAGGCCATCGACCACCGAGCCGGCCGCGCAGACGACCCTTCCTCCCCCGCCGGGGCCACCGCCGCGTCCGACGCGGGATGCCCCCACGCGGCGGCCGCCCGGGAGCAGCGGACCGGCCTCTTCGACACCCTGCTGACCGCCGAGCACCCGCTGACCCGCCAGCAGCTCCAGGACGAGGCCATCACCCTGCTGACCGGAGCGATCGAAACCACCGGCACTACCCTGGCCTGGACCCTCTGCGAGATCACCCGTCACCCGCACGTCGAACAGCAGCTGCGCGAGGAACTCGCCACGGTGTGCGCGGACCATCCCCTGACCTACGGCGACCTCGAACATCTCCCGTACGCCCGCCGGGTGTTGCAGGAGGCAATCCGCAAGTACGGCCCCGCCTGGCTGGTGACCCGAACCGCCACCCGCGACCTCGACCTCGGCGGGCATCTCGTTCCCGAGGGCGCCGACGTGGTGTGGAGCCCCTATCTGCACCAGCACGACCCCGACGTGTTCAGCGACCCCGACGCCTTCGACCCGGACCGCTGGACAGCCGAGAACGCCGCGGCCACCCGCGGCTCGTTCCTCGCCTTCGGTGACGGCCGCCGCAAGTGCATCGGCGAGAACTTCGCCTGGGCCGAACTCCAGATCATTCTGGCGACCGTCCTGCGCACCTGGCCGTCCTTCCGGCTCACCTCCCCGGCGCCACGCCCACAGGCCGTGGTCACGGTCAAACCGGACCACATGACCATGGAATTCCACCGGGAACCGGCCGCGAACCGTGGACCGTCTGGCGGGAGGCCGGGGTGAACTGCAGCTGCCTCAGGATCGTCGCGAGCAGCAGCTCGCAAGCTGATCAGCGCCCTGGCCAGCGCGTGAGAAGCCCACCTGAGCGTGAACGCTGGCTCGATCTCCAAGCTCACACTCGGAGTTGGGGCGTTGGTAAGAACTGTGTCATGAGCCGCAAATGAGCGTCGGTTGCTCAGGACTTCCATCGCAGCCCTGTGCCTGTGGGGCGCGATGCTTTCCGTGTCCCCAGGTGGGGTTCCTGTCACTCATGCAGGTCGTATGCAAACAGTCCACGCGACCCGCCTGCAAACAGAGCGTGCCCGTCGGGAGTCCAAGCACAGGAGAACAGGTCGATCTCGACCCGCATCATGGTCAGCGACTCGCCGGTGGCGGTGTCCCAGATCCGCACCGTGCCGTCGTCGCCGACGGTGGCGAGGCGAGTGCCGTCCGGGCTGAACGCCACCACCCTCACCTCATCCCTGTAGCCGGGCAGGGTGTGCAGGGTGGCCCCGGTGGTGGGGTCCCAGAACCGCACCGTGCCGAGGATGTCAGCGGTGGCGAGGCGGGTGCCGTCCGGGCTGAACGCCACCGCGTACACCTCGCCCGTGTGGCCGGTCAGGGTGTGCAGGGTGACCCCGGTGGCGGGATCCCAGATCTGCACCGTGCCGCCGTCGCCGACGGTGGCCAGGCGGGTGCCGTCCGGGCTGAACGCCACCCTGTACACCTCGGTTATGTTGCCGGTCAGGGTGTGCAGGGTGGCCCCGGTGGCGGGATCCCAGATTTGCACCGTGCCGCCGTTGTCGGCGGTGGCCAGGCGGGTGCCGTCCGGGCTGAACGCCACCGCCCTCAACCGGCCGATGTTGATGGTCAGGGTGTGCAGGGTGGCCCCGGTGGTGGGATCCCAGAACCGCACCGTGCCGCCGTTGTCGGCGGTGGCCAGGCGGGTGCCGTCCGGGCTGAACGCCACCGCCATCACCCAGCGCATGTGGCCGGTCAGGGTGTGCAGGGTGGCCCCGGTGGCGGGATCCGAGAACCGAACCCTGGCGTTGGCGTCGCCGGTGGCCAGGCGGGTGCCGTCCGGGCTGAACGCCACCGCCCTCACCTCGCCCATGTGGCCGGTCAGGGTACGAGGATTTGCTGCGGTGGCGGTGTCCCAGATTCGCACCGTGCCGAGGATGTCAGCGGTGGCGAGGCGGGTGCCGTCCGCGTTGAATGCCACCACCCTCACCTCATCCCTGTAGCCGGGCAGGGTGTGCTGGGTGGCCCCGGTGGTGGGGTCCCAGATTCGCACCGTGCCGAGGATGTCAGCGGTGGTGAGGCGGGTGCCGTCCGGGCTGAACGCCACCGCGTGCACCGCGCCCACCGTGTCCGAGTGGCCGGGCAGGGTGTGCTGGGTGGCCCCGGTGGTGGGGTCCCAGATTCGCACCGTTCCGAGGATGTCAGCGGTGGCGAGGCGGGTGCCATCTGGGGAGAACGCCACCGCCCTCAACTGGCCGATGTGGCCGGGCAGGGTGTGCTGGGTGGCCCCGGTGGTGGGGTCCCAGATTCGCACCGTGCCGAGGATGTCAGCGGTGGCGAGGCGGGTGCCGTCCGGGCTGAACGCCAGCGCCATCACCCAGCGCATGTGGCCGGTCAGGGTGTGCAGGGTGGCCCCGGTGGCGGTGTCCCAGATCCGCACCGTGCCGTCGTCGCCGACGGTGGCGAGGCGGGTGCCGTCCGGGCTGAACGCCACCACCCTCACCCCGCCCGTGTGGCCGGTCAGGGTGTGCTGGGTGGCCCCGGTGGTGGGGTCCCAGATCTGCACCGTGCCGTTGTCGCCGACGGTGGCGAGGCGGGTGCCGTCCGGGCTGAACGCCACCACCCTCACCCCGCCCGTGTGGCCGGTCAGGGTGCGCTGGGTGGCCCCGGTGGCGGTGTCCCAGATCTGCACCGTGCCGTTGTCGCCGACGGTGGCGAGGCGGGTGCCGTCCGGGCTGAACGCCACCGCGTACACCCCGCCGATGTGGCCGGTCAGGGTGCGCAGCAGTGCGGGGTCGGGGAGGTCGGGTGGCGGCCAGCGGTTGATGAGGCGGGGCGTGCTCGACGGGTGGCCGTGTGCGGGCCAGTGGGGTGCGTTGGTGATGCGGCTGCGCAGGATGGTGTCGAGGGCGTGGGCGGGGGTGGTGGGGGTCAGCAAATGCGCGGCCTGGGCTAGTTGCCGGGCGAGGGTGTGGGCAGGGGGGCCGATGCGGTCGAGGTCTCGCCAGGCAGCTGTGGGGCCCCGCTGGTGCAGCCGGGTTCGCACCCAGAAGAAGTCCTGCGCCACCATGCTGGCTTGGGCATCGCGACCGGCGTGTAGGAGGTGCTCGATGAGGTGGTCCAGCAAGTAGCCGTACGGGGTGTGCCACCAGGCGGTGGCTTCGGTTTCGGTGCGGGGCAGGGTGGCGGCGACGGCATCGAGCAGGGCGGCGTTCGCGGCCCGTAGCCCGGTTTCGCCAAGTTCGGCGCGCAGGTAGTCGCGGACCACGTCATGCAGGGTGACCGTCCCGCCGGGAACGGTGCGGTCGAGGCCGAGGAGGGAGAGGTCGGCCATTTGTTTGCACAGCGAGCGGGTGGCCGTCCCGTCGAGGCCGCCGGTGGCCTGCCACAGGGCCGCGACCAGGGCGATGGGCACGGCCTCGTCCTCGGCGAAGATGCCGAGCTCGGCGAACCGCTGCTCGGCGTGCGCGGGCTGCAGCAGGGTGACGGCGGCCCGGACGCTGGCGCGTACCGCGGTGTTGCGGCGCTCCTGCTGGTCCAAGTCCAGAGTGTCGTGCGGGTCCTGGGCGATGCCGTGCGGGTCCTGGGCGGTGGGTCCGTGCTCGCGCAGCCGTCGCAGCAGAGCGAGTGCCGCGGCTGTGGGGTCGGCGCCGGTGGCCGCCTGCTCGGCGATGAACCGGTTCGCGAGGCCCAGCAGCAGCGCCCACCGGCCCGTCGCCTTCACCAGCGACTCCACCACCTGCGGCTGCGGCACGGCAGGCAGCCGGTGGGTGAGAAGCAGCCGGGCCTGCTGCTCGGTCATCCGGTCGACCTCGATGCGGGTGGCCGCGGACGGCAGCACGTCCCGGTTGCGGGTGGTGAACAGCCGAACGCAGGTGCGCTCGGCGCCACGCAGGAACGGGTCGAGCTGCTCCTTCTCCCACACATCGTCGATGACCAGAAGGGTGCGCGGCCGTGCGGCGAGGAGGCTACCGAGGTGCGCTCCGGCGTGCTCGGGATCGGAACCGGTCTCGGTGGTGTCGCCGGTGATCCGACGCGTCTCCTCGGTGACCTTGGCCGCGATGGCGGCCCGGCCGCGGACATCCCGCCCGATGGTGATCAGGTGAACGCCGCCGGGGAAACGCCGCTGCACCGAGCGCTGCGCGGCGACGTATCTTGCCAGTGTGGTCTTGCCGAAGCCCCCGGCCCCGTGCAGCCCCGCCGTGATCGCGACCGGACCCCCGGCCCGCCACCGACGGGTATCACGCAGCACGGCCGCGACCACGGCGCCAGCCTCGTCCCGGTCCACCCACCACTCCGGCACGGGAGGCGGAGGCGGCCGGCGGACAGCCCCCGCAGGGGCAGCGGGCAGCGCCCGCAACGTGACAGCCAGAGCAGTCAGCCCGGCCAACCCTCCCAGGACACTCGCCACCGGGTCAGCGCTGCCCCAACCGTCCCGCACCGCCGTAACCACCAGCCAGACCCCGGCCGCCACACACAGCGCAATCCCGGCCCCGGCCCCCCAACGCCCCCGCATCTGCATGAATGCGCATCATTCCCCCAACGCCCCTTGCTCGGCCACCACTTCAACCGAACCAGCGCCTGATCGTGCGCTGCACCGCGAACTCGCTTCCGCTCCGAGTACGGCACGGCAAACCGTCTCCCACCCGGAACGGTGCTCGTGTGCGGCTCATGACACGGTTCCTTCCGTCACCCCGAGTTGGCGGAGGTTTCAAGTCCCAGAGCAGGATGAGGACGGCTAGGCTCCCGCCATGATCGTCATATCTGCCGCCGAGCGACTCGCCGGGAGCCTCAAGCGAGCGATGGTGGACCACGAGACCACGACGTCGAACGGCCGCGTGGTGCTCTCGCTCTCCCCTGCATCGCGGAGAGCTGTGGAGTACCTGTGCACAGCAGAGCCGTTCGAGCCTCTCCTGCAGGAGGAGCGCGGGGGGACCGTCCAACTCAAGCTGACGCCTGAGGACGCATCCGACTTGGCGGATCGCGTGGATAGGGGTCACGCCGCGAGCCTCCAGGCGTGGGGCATCAAGCCCCGCTAGGTGCGGTCTATCAGGAGGTTGGTGCCGCGCGGGCGGGCGTCGCTTGCCCCGAAGCGGATCGGCGTGTCAGCGGAGACGCGAACCTGGTCTGCTGCGATGGTGGTGGTGCAGGCGTTCGCCTTCGACGTCGGGGAGCAGTGATGGTGGATCTCGGGTTTGTCGGTCCCAGCCGTCCGGCACAGGACTACCGCTTTCTCGGCGTGACCGACGGTGACACCCCGAAGATCGAGATGTCCGTTCGGATGGTGTCCATCGATACCCCGGAAAGCAAGTACGGGGGCAGCGCGACCACCGCGCAAGCCACGCTCGAGCGGACCAAAGCCCGCCTGCTGGACGGCACCTACGACGCGCTGCCGGACGATCTGCGCGGCTACCTCATCGAGCGCCTTACGCCGGATGCCGCTGAGCGGCACCTGGAGGCCGGCAAGCGCGCCGCCGAAGAGCACAGCGCCATGGTGACAAAGCGGCTGATGCGGCCGAACGGCTCGCAGCGCAAGATGGCCGCGATCGCCACTGGCGAGCTGGTGGAGAAAAACGGCCGGCTGCTGGCCTACACCGCCCCGTGGTTCGCCGGTACGCCGTCCGACCCGCTGCCGCCGCGCGACGATCCCGACCGGCGCACCTTCAACGTCGACATGGTGGCCCAGGGCTGGGCAGCCACATTCGTCATCTACCCGTCCATTCCGGGCCGCGACGATCTGAACCTGCTGGTGACCGAGGCCGAGGATGCCTGGCAGGAACAGCGTGGCGCCTGGAGGGAGTTCGGCCGCGATTTGCTGCTCGGCTATGAGTACCGGGCCTGCATCAAACTCGGCACTCTTGACCTGCAGGATCCCGCCAAGGCGATCGAGGACGCCTACCAGCGTGTGTGCGTGGATCTGCGCACGCCGACGCCGACCGTGGTGGGCCTGTACGGCTACCACGACGTGCCGCCCGCCCAACGACTGTGGATCTGGGAAAGTGACCTGGAACAGGCCCGCGAGGACCTGCATCTCCCCTGAGCCGAGATTGCCGGAAACGCATCTTCCCTGTTGCACTGTGCCGGGGCGCCGTTGGCGGTGGCCGACCTGATGCTGCCCGCGGCTGAGGCGGCACCAACCTCATGTGACAGCACAGCTATTGGCCACGGGAGCGGCGAGCATCGGCTCAGGCAGGGACCACGTCATGGCCGATGCCTTCCGCGCCGAGACGTGAACGACAACCGACGCCTACGCGGGAGCTGGCACGCCTAAGAAGCTATTGTCGTTCCGAACCTGAAGGCGGCGTTTTAGCTGGTCAGGCGTAGGTTCGGTGATTCCGTGGGAGCTGTGGCCTGTCGTGTCGCCGCTCGCTGGGAGGTCGCGGATGCCGTCGGTCGTTGGACTGCTGGAACAGCATGAGCTTGCTGCTCGTCGGCGCGTGGACGAACTGCGGGAGGAGGCCGACCGAGTCCAGGCCGAGCTGGTCACGGCCGAGCAGGAGTGGCAGGAGTGGGTGATCGCCCGCAGGCGCGTCGATACGGTGCTGGCTCCGGACGGCGGCAACGCCGCCGGGGCCGAGGCGCCGCTGATCCGCAGAATGCAGACGCGTCACCGGCGGCCCGCGATGCGGCGAAGCCGAAGACGCAGGTGCCGGTGTGGCGCCAGGGGCTTGCCTGGTCGGTGCTTGCGGTCGACTACCAGCGCATCCTCAAGGCCCTCGCGGACCGGGAGCGGTTCGGCCAAGGGCCGCTGAATTGCCAGGAGATGGCCTCCGCGTTCGGCATGGACGTGGTGCCAGCCCGGGTGGAGGCACTGCGGTCGAAGGCGGAACGCCTGGTCGCGCGGGGTTGGCTGGCCGAGCCGGTGCCGGGCCGGTTCATGCTCGCCCGCCGTGTGGCCGGGCCAGGCGGCGGGTCATGAGCCCGGTCATCGACCAGTAGATCATCGCCTCGGCGCTGGTGGTGCAGCGCTCGAAGTCGCGGACCAGGCGGCGGCTTCGCATCAGGTGGGCGAAGAGGCGCTCGACGATCCACCGCTTGGGCAGCACCACAAAGCCGCGCATGTCATCGCTTCGCTTGTCGATCGCCAGGACCAGGGCGAACGCGGCCAGGCAGTGCTCGACGAGGCTGCCGGTGTAGCCAGCCGCCGTCGGCCCAGACCAGCTCCAGCCGGTGGTGCACGTCGGCGACCTGCCCCAGCAGCACGTGGGCGGCGGTGCGGTCGCCGGCGTCCGCGGCGGTGACCATCACGCCCAGCAGCAGGCCGAGCGTGTCGACCACGACGTGCCGTTTCCGCCCGTTGATCAGCTTGCCGCCGTCGAAGCCACGGCTGTCCGATCTGACGACGGCATCCGCCTTGACCGACTGCGAGTCGATCACCGCGGCCGTCGGCTCCGCATCCCGGCCCAGCTTCTCGCGGACCTGTCCGCGCAGCCGGTCGTGGAACTCCCTGACCAGACCATGATCACGCCAGCGGCGGAAATAGGCGTAGACCCGGTCCCACGGCGGGAAGTCGGCGGGCATCGCCCGCCACTTGATCCCGTTCTCCACGAGATACCGGACCGCATCAAGAATTGCCCGGAGACAGTACGCCTCGGGCCGACCGCCCCGGCCACGCAGCCAGCCTGGCACCGGCAGCAGCGGCCGGGCCACGGCCCACTCCGCGTCCGTCATATCCGAGGGATACCGCCGAACACGTTCCGGATGATCGGCCGCGTTCCCGAACCCGTGAGCGACACAATCACACGTCGGTGCAGCCGAGTTGAACTCCACCGGCGCGAGCACGTACAACTGCGGCAACAGGGTCTCCCGGATCTCGGTTGGCTTCGCAACCCCGAGCTACCAAGAGGCCCTGTTCTCATGCCCGCGGCCGGCTGCGATCACCCCATCGAGACTCCCGTTCGACGCACACCCCTCAAGATCGGAACGACAACAGCTTCTCAGAGGCCGAGGAGAAGTCCCCGGACCTGCTGGACTCCTGCGTCTGGGCGCTCACCGACCTCTTCCTCGACGCATCGGCGCCGGGCGCACCGTCTGGAGCGCAGGACCGGCGTCTGCAGGGCCGCCGATGACGGTGATGTCACTTCCGCCGCGTGAGCCCCGCAGTGGGTTCGGGCCTGAGGGTCCAGCACCCACCGCGGAGCGATGAGTCGGCACTACTGGTAGCGGATGCGGCGCGGGACAGCGAGGTACTGGCCGTATTCGCTGAGGTAGTCGTCGAGGAGTTCACGCAGTTTCCCGGCCTCTGCCGGGAGCGACGCTGAGAAGGCGGCCCACCCAGTGAAGGTCAGTTCGTACGGCAGGTCGACGAGGCCGGTGACCGCGTCCCAGAAAGCGTTCCAGTTCCGGCCGTAGAAGTCGGGGAACTTCAGCTCCCGCTGAAGGAGTTGTTGGAGGCCCTCGGCGTCCCGTACCTCGGTCAGGTCGATGACCAGTGAGTCGGGGACCGTGGGTTCCGCTTCGTTTGTTCCGTCTGTCTCGTCCGCCATCACGGCCAGGATCTTTCAGTAGGTGCCGACGAAATCGACGGTCTTGTAATGGTCGGTGGTCACGTACAGCAGGCCGTCATCGGAGTAGAGCAGCCGCGTGCCCGGCTGCTTGGAGCGCTTCATAGTATTCGTCAGGCCGACATCGGCCTCGTACCACACACGTCCCGACTTGGTAGGCAGGCCGATGGAGGCGGGGTCGCGGAAGATGTCGCCGCCGATCTGGCCGCCCGGCACGTGGTTGCCGAGAGCCTTGCCCGGTTCCCAGCCCTTCTGGGCGGCCTGGCTCTTCGTCACGTAGTTCGAAGGGAGCTTGCCGGTCTTGCGCAGGCTGTCGATGAGCGGGTTGGCCTTCTCCGTGGTGCTCAGTACGGCAGTGAGCCGGGAGCCGTTGTACAGGCTGTCGGCGCCCTTGTACCCGGCCTTCATCGTGCGCAGAATGACGACCGCCCCCACGGCGCGGTCCAGGCCGGACAGAGGTTCACCGGTGGCGGAGTCCGTACCGGTGATCGCCTGCCAGATGCCCTTGACGTCGCCGATACCCGGGGTGAGGTCGAGCAGCAGGGACAGCTTGCGCTGCTGGGCCGCGTCCTGGGCGAAGGACTTCTTGCTGCCGAAGAGGGTGTCCAGGTTGGAGAAGTCGAAGTCGATCCGGCCGGGGGTGATGTGGTTCAGCTGCTCGAAGCCCTTGGCCATGTTCTTGACGGCCTTGTTGGTCTCGGCCAGGGCCTTGTTCGCCTCGCTGATCCCCTTGTTCATCTGGGCCATGCCACGGTTGGCGCGGTCGATGCCAGCGTTCGCCTGCTTGAGTCCGGCGTTGACCTCCGCCACACCCTCGTTCATCTGGTCGAGCCCGGAGTTCATCTGCGCCATGCCAGCGTTCATGGTGTCCAGGGCGCCCATGATGTCCTTGTAGGTCTTGCCGACCTCCAACTCCTTGATCAGGTACATCGTGTCCCTGAGCAGCTTGGCGGTCGACTTGGCGACCTTCACCGCCTCACGGCCGAATTCGGCGGCGGCCCTGCCCTTCTTCTCCGCCTTCGCGGCGGACTGGAGGAACTTCGTACGAAGCGCCTCGTCCGTCAACAGCAGTGACGGGTCATCCAGCGCCGCGTACGCCTTGACCGTGGCGTCGTAGGCGTACTGGGCATCGAGCTGTCCGTCGCGGGCCTCATGGATGAGGTGCAGCACGAGGAACCAGGTGACACCGCGTTCGGCTATCTGATGGACCAGGTCCTCAAGGCAGGCCGGGCGCTCGGTCAGCGGTTTGTCCAGGCATTCCTGCACCGACGCGTCGGCGGTCTTCTTCAGGGCGTCCCTGACACAGCCGATCTTCTTCAGAGGGGTCAGGTTCTTGCAGGAGGCGAGCGGGCTCGATGCGGCGGCGGCCGGTTGTGCGGGCGCGGCGGCGATGGTTCCGGTCAAGGCCAGGACCAGCGCCAGGACGGCAGTGACGATCCGGGATACCGGCTTGTTCTGTCTCAATTGTTCCCCCGCGTCATCAGGACTGCGCTCGCACCCCCGTAAGGAGGTCACCCCTGGTCAGGGAGTGGGAGGCAGGCCGGAGACGCCGTTTGGCGAAAAATGTGCAGGCTTATGTTACTAGAGAGTAGCGAGGTTCTCGGCCAATGGGGCCCTCGGCGTCGAGACCGTGCAACAAAGGCCCGGCCGCTGAAGTGGCGTCGAGGGCCAGGACTCCCGTTCGACGCGCACCCCTCAAGATCGGAACGACAACAGCTTCTAAGGCGTTTCGCCGACCGAGGCCTGGTCGTGAAGCTCGTCCATCGCGACCTCGAGCGGGCCGTCGTTCACAACACCAGCTCTCCGTTGCGGTCGCACGCCGCACCCCGGGTGACCTCCGCCAGGGGACTGGCTTCGCGGGCCGTATCAGGAGGGACCTTCCTTCCTGATCGCGGTGGGATACGTACCGCTGCAGCGGGTCAGCGCCTACCTGCGAGAAAGGCGCCTTGCCACGGCCGGTTACCGCGCAGCCGCTGGCACCCCGCGTGGTGACGAGATGGATCCTCAGCCGACCCGAGACGCTGACCGAGATCGAACAGCTCCGGCTCAAGGCCGTCCTGGCCAACTGCCCTGAGCTCGATGCCCTGACCGGTCACGTCCGGTCCTTCGCCCAGATGCTCACCGAGCGGCAGGGGGAACGACTTCCGCAGTGGCTCGACGCCGTCCGCCAGGACGACCTCCAGCCTCCACACTCTCGCGGCCGGCATCGACCGCGACCGCGACGCCGTCATCAACGGCCTGACC
The DNA here is from genome assembly GCF_014202475.1 of Streptomyces paradoxus. Taxonomy (GTDB): domain Bacteria; phylum Actinomycetota; class Actinomycetes; order Streptomycetales; family Streptomycetaceae; genus Streptomyces; species Streptomyces paradoxus. The sequence continues at coordinate 25,029 of NZ_JACHGV010000015.1, read as the reverse complement.
CTGCCCTGGAACTCCGGCGTCGTCGAAGGACACGTCAACAGGATCAAGATGCTCAAGCGCCAGATGTTCGGTCGCGCTGGCTTCGCACTGCTCCGCAAGCGGGTCCTCCTCGCCCCGTGACCGATGTCAGTGGCTCCTGGAACCATGCCTTCGTCCGAGACAGCCGTATCAGGAGCCATGCATGGGAACGTGGGGAACCGGCCCGTTCGACAGCGACCTCGCCGCAGACTTCGTCGATGAACTTGAGGGACTCACCCACCAGCAGGTCATTGACGTGCTGGGGCTGGCATTCCAGCGAGTCACCGACTCGGGAGAACGCGTCGATGGCGGAGACGGCGCCGAAGCTGTTGCCGCTGGCGCTCTCCTCGCGAGCACCCTCCCGGACAGTCCCATCGTGATTGACCCGGACGACGGCCCCAGGGAACCGCTGCCCGAACTGCCAGCCTCCCTTCGCGTGTCGGCGAGACTCGCACTGGACCGGGTTCTCCAAGACGGATCAGAAATGGCAACCGGCTGGGTGGACAGCGCCGACGCTGACCAGTGGCGCCAGGAAGTACGACAGATCCTCCAAGCACTCGAAACACCCACTGATCACTAATCGTGACCGCTTCACCAGATGGCGATCTTGAGTGCTGCAGATGCTCACGAGAAATGACGTCGCCGTGGTGGGATGCCACCGGAGTGCGGCAGAAGCGGTCCGTCTCTTGATCACCGGTCGTTAGACTCCCGGCGTTCGGATGCTGTCGATGGACTGGAAGGCCGCGCCATGGGCGACGACCGTTGGGACGACTGGCCGGAACGGTGGGTCGGCACGGACTGCGACGTGCGGGCGGCCGTCAGCGCGATCCCGCGGGAGGTCAAGGACGGGTTCAGGTACGACGAGGTCCCCTGGCAGCGGTTCCGGCACTTCTACGGCCCGGGCGCGGAGATCCCCGGCCTGCTCGCCACGCTCGCGTCCGGGGACGCCGAAGCTGCCGACGAGGCCTTGTGGCAGCTCTGGACGAGTCTTCACCACCAGGGCGGCACGATCGCGGTGGGAGCACTGGCGGTTCCGTTCCTGCTCCGGATCGCGGCGACCGCGCGCCCCCAACTCCGTGCCCAAACCCTTCGCCTGGCCGCCGAGATCGGCCGGTGTCAGCACATGGGAGACGGATCGCGGGAAGGCCTGCTCCAGGTCGCCGAGGAGCCGTTGATGATCGAGGGCAGCACGATGTGCCCGGTGGACTGGACGATCCAGGCCGCCCGTCAGGCCGTCACGGACGACTTGCACCTTCTGCTCCCGCTTCTCTCCGACCCCGGCCCCGAGGTCCGCTCCGTGACCGCCTACGTTCTGGCGGCGGCGACCGGCGAGCTTTCACACGTCTCCTCTGCTCTGCAGTCCAGGCTGGCGGAGGAAGACGATGCGGTGGTCCGGGTGAGCTTGATCCTGGCGATCGCCCAACTCGCCCGCGAACACCAGGATGAATACGCTCCCAAGTGGGCCCGGGGCCTGTGGTCGGATCCCGGACGACCACCCGAGGTCCGCATCGGCGCTGGCCTGGCCTGGCTGTGCCTGGTCACCGACCCCGCCCCCGACGAGCTCCGCGCCCTCCTCACCGACCCCGGCACCCGTCAATACGACGACCTGCTCCAGCCGGTGCCATGGCTCACCTGGATCGACCCCACCGGCGTCGGGCTGCGCAATTGCATCGACGAAATGCTCACGGCGAACATCCCCGATACAGTGCTCGACGATCATTGGGGTGGAGCACCATCAAGCTGAACCATGCAGCGGTCAGCCGGCTTTGGCGGGCGCTTCGGTAGGAGTCGGTGCCGGTCTCGATGATGGGTCGAAGGAGTGCTCGTCCCTGGGTACCTGACGGAGCCGAGCGCGGACGCCCGCTGGTGCCATCTGTGGGTCGAGCACTCCTTCGCGGTCGTCCGGCTACACCGCGCTGTGGCCGGCCTGGCAGGGGTGCACGGACCCGGCCAGCTGCGGGTACACCGGGCCCAGCATCTGGCACCGCGACCATCTCGACCCGTACATGCGTGAGCTGCGCGGCCCGGGCGGGCCATTCGCAAGCCGCACCAAGAAACGAGCACACGGTCGTACACAGGCTGCCAGCACAGGTGCCCACTGCGTGGTGGGTGGAGGCCTGACTGGCCGGTACCGGGTGAGGGGCGAGGGACTATACGCAACCCACGAGCTCTCCGCAGTAACCGAGATCACGGCAGTGTCACGGAATGGCTCATTCGCGCCGTGGGCAGCCTCGTACCGCTTCTCGGTTCAACGTTCGGACTGCGAAGCAGAGTTCGAGTGTGCGGCCGGTCTCAGCACCGTCCGCTCGCAGGGGCCGGGGGGCTCTGCGGTCCGTCTCCCGAAAGGAAGCACATGCCTCAGGACGTCCGGTTCGACCTGCCCTTCGACACTCCGGTCAGCGAGCATCTGGAATACGCCCGGGCCCGTCATCTGCGCTGGGTGTGGGAGATGCGGCTGGTCTGCAGCCGGGAGGGTTTCGAGGAGTACAAGTCCTGGGATCTGCCCCAGGCCGCCGCCCGCACCTATCCGCACGCCTCGGCGGACGACATGGTCGTCCTGATGAACTGGTTCTCCCTGGCGTTCCTCTTCGACGACCAGTTCGACGCCACCAGGCCCGACCGTGCCGACCGCATAGCGGAGGTCGCCCGGGAGCTGATCGTCACGCCCCTGCGCCCGGCCGGCAGCCCGCCTCGCGTGGCCTGTCCGATCACCCTCGCCTGGGCGGAGGTGTGGAGCCACCTTTCGCATGGCATGTCTCTGACATGGCAGACCCGGTTCGCCGCCTCGTGGGGGCGCTTCCTGGTGGCGCACTGCGAGGAGGTCGACCTGGCCGCCCGGGGCTTGGAGGGGACCCTGGGCCTCGACGAGTACGCGGCGTTCCGGCGCCGGACAGTGGGCATCCACCACAGCATCGACGCAGGTGAGCGCAGCCGCGGTTTCGAGGTGCCCGCCCAGGCGATGGCGCACCCGGTGATGGAGCGGATGCGCGATCTGGCCGCGGACACCATCGGGTTCATGAACGACATCCACTCCTTCGAGCGGGAGAAGCGCCGTGGCGACGGGCACAACCTGATCGCCGTGCTGCGCCGGGAGCGCGGCTGCACGTGGCAGCAGGCCACCGACGAGGCGTACCGGATGACGATCGCGTGCCTCGACGAGTACCTCGAACTCCAAGAGCGTATCCCTCGGATGTGCGACGAGCTGCGGCTCGACGAGGCGGAGCGGGACCGGGTCCAGATGGGGGTGGAGGCCATCCAGCACTGGATTAACGGCAACTACGAGTGGGCACTGACGACCGGCCGCTACGCGGCGGCCAAGGAGGGCGCGGTGGCCACGGCCGAGCTGGCCGGGCGGGGTTCGGTGGACGACCTGCTCACCGTATGACGCGGCGGTGGTGCCCGGCCGGACCTCCGGCCGGGCTGTGTCGGGGACGGCTACGGCCGCGGTTCGTCTCGGAGTAGCTTGAGCGCAGTCTGCTGGTAGACCAGGCTCGCAAAGGGCCACTTTCGGGCGGCTTCGACTTCCCCATCCGAGTTGACCTCGTATGGCTCGGCCGCGGCAGCGCAGGCGTCCGAGTCGCACAGCACGCGCGCTGTTGCCTCAGCACCTCCGTCATCCTGCTCGATGACGAAGGTGTCTGCTTCGAGCAGGGTGGCGGCGAAGCAGTCGAAAGCCGACCGCAGGCTCTCGCGAGCAGCCGCCGTCAGCGCCTCGCGGGAACCGGAACCGTGCTGGGCCAGTTCAGCTACGTCCCAGCGGATGCGCTCTACGTGGACGGTGAAGCGGTTCGAATCGGGGGGCCCCAGCGGAACGCTCAGCGGCATGTAGTTGGCCTTTCGTCGAGTCACGCGGTAGCGGCGTCGTGCGATGCTCGGGCGAGGTCCACCGCTTCGAGCACGACCGGGACATTCAGGTGCTTGGCAACGCTGACGAGATGCTGGCGGTCGGCGCTCTCGGGAACGTCGCTGCCCGGCAGCCGGGGGAGGCGAAGTGCGGCCGGCAGGGGCGGTGCGGAGTCGGCACGTGCTTGGGCTGCGAAGAGCAGGACCGCGGCAGCCTGAGCCGCGGGCAGGTCCCAACTAGTGCCCAGAGTGCTGCTGCCCTCGCTGAGCTGCCCGCCACTCACCGGTGTGGAGGTCTCCGCGATGTCATGCGCTGGGGCCGTCTCTGCGGCCAGCTTCTGCACGGCCATCGACGGCAATCTGTGCCACCACGGGCTGAGCCGACCGGCCCCGTCATGGATCTCCGCCATCAAGGAGTTGAGGTCCGCGCCTGTGTCGAATCCGGGCCACCACGACCACCTCGGTTCAAGGACGACCTTCGGGCCGGAGGGATCATGGTCGGCGCCAGGCCGCACCACAAGATCGTGCAGGGCCTTCAGCGTACGCAGGTCCCGGCGCTCAGCCTGGCGGGAGCGCAGAACGAGGGAGGCGAGGGCGATGTTGGCGCACACGCAGCCAGCAGTGGGGCCCAGCCATGCGATTTGTTCCAGTCCCTCAAGGCGGTGAGGGCCGGTGATGGATCCGAACAAGGCGACTGCGGCCAAGGCGACGTGCAACACGTCGGCGACGAGCGCCAAGGCGAACCAGCCGATCACCTTGCGCAAGTTGGCCCTCAGGTCAGGGCGGCCGGGGAGCGAAAGGGTGAGGAACTCGCGCACGATGACCGCGATCGTGGCAAGCAGGGCAATCCAGTAGATGACGTGAAGAGCGCGTACCTCGGGCGCATGGGCGTAGACGGAGGCGAACCGCAAGGGCGCCGCCGGACCGAGATCGGCAAGGGCGTACAGCACCGACATAGCGATGATGGCGCCCGCATACAGCGGCACCCACCGTGTCGCGGTTCGGCGCAGGGCGGCCGGTTCTCGGCGGTCCGGCTGCCACAGCTGGCTGAGGGCATGGGCGTGCCCCATGCACACCAGGGTGAGGGCAGGGATGATCAGGCCGCCGATGTTGGGCGAGCCGAGCAGCGATCCGGTGATTTGGTACACGGCGGGGGTAGCGATCAGATAGATCGTTCCGCCGCAGGTCACCATCGAGGCGGTCAGGCCGAGCGTCCAGTCACGCTGATGGCGCAGGGCCAATGCCTTGACCGTGCCTGTCCCCAGGCACGCGGCGGCGCTGAGGAGGTTGAGCACCGTGAGAACCGCTGTCATCAGTCAGATGGAGCGGCGGTTACTGAATGCGGCAGCGAGTGGACCTGCGCTCTGGCCGGCGGGGTCCAGGTCGAGCAGCGGCAGAACGACCCTGGCGAAGACCTCACAGGTGAGCTCCTCGTCGTCCGGGTAGCCTGCGCGCAGCCGCACCGGCCGAGTGAGCAGCTCTTCGCGGATGCGGGCGGGGAGAGCCTGCATCTGCTCTTCGAGGCTTTGGATCGTCACGCCGTCGAAGTGCGCATGGACGGCCATGCCCGGGCCGTCGGTCGGGCCGTCGTCGACCAGGAGGTGGCGCAGCTCATGCAGGATGACGTGTGCGCGGTGGCGCCTGCTGACGAGACCGCTGACTGCGATCGTGTCCTGGTCCTCGCCGATCACCACCGCTCCGCTCACATGCAGCGGCAACGAGTCGAGCGTGATGGTCTCAATGGGGCGGCCGCCGCGCAGTTGGGCGACGGACTCCAGTACACCAGGGCGTCCAGTCCGCGGGTCTTTCCCGACCAGGGGCGCTCCCGCCCATAGGTCGAGGTCCTTGTAGAACGTCCGAACCGCGGAGCGCCGCTCGCGAGACCAGGTGCGGTGTTCCTGCCAGGAGGCAAGGATGCGGGAAGGGGCTCCAGCGCAGCGACCGAGGAACTTCTGGCGTGACGAGGCCGGTATCGGCACCTGGTCGGCGTGGTGCATCGACCGTCTCACTCCCCGAATCCGCGTTGTTTACAGGCTGTGCCTTGTGGCGTACGGAGCGCAGAATAACAGCCGGGCTGGTCTGTTTAGCAGATCGGGAAACGGAAGGCCGTTGGGGGTACGGCGGCGCTGGTGAACACCGTACCCCAACTCGCTTTAGGCGGCGGTGGATACGGGATGACGCAGGCGGAGCCGCCCTGCCAGCAGGTTGAGACTGTTGGAGGCGTAGGTGCTGACCGGTTCGGCGGCGGGGGCGCCGGTCTGGTCGAAGTCGAAGGTCTCCGTGAAGGCGGCCAGCGCGGTGCGGGCCATGAGGCGGGCCAGGGGAGCGCCGATGCAGTAGTGGGCCCCGTGTCCGAAGGCCACGTGTTGGACCAGGGTCTGGCGGGCCGCGTCGAACTGATCGGCTGTCGGCCCAAAGGCCTCGTCGTCACGGCCGCTCGCGGCGATACAGAGGGCGATCGCGTCGCCCTTCTTTACGGGTACCCCTCCCACCACCACGTCCTCGGCGGCATAGCGGAACAGGAGCGTGTTGATGGGCGACGCCCACCGAAGGGTCTCCTCCACCACGCTGTCGATGGAAACCGCCCCGCTACGGACGAGCTCCAGTTGCTCGGGGTGGTCCACGAGAGCCTTCAACGCGTTCACAAGGAGGCTCTGGGTCGTCTCGTGCCCGGCGAACAGGAACATCATCAGCGTGAGCAGCAGCAGTTCGTCGTCGAGGACGGCGCCCTCGCCGTCGGTGGCTGCGATCAGGGCGGAGGTCAGGTCGTCACCCGGCTGCCGCCGCCTCTCGGCGATCAGTCCGGTGATGATCCGTACGACGCCAGCCCGGCCGGCGTCGATGTCGGCCTTGCCGCTGCGGCCGTCGTGGATGGCCTTATAGTGCCGAGCGAGGTCGTCACTGGCGCTGTAGTCCAGGCCGAACAGCTCGCAGATGATACGCATGGGCAGCGGGAAAGCGAAGTGCCGTCGCAGATCGACGAACTCCTGCGGGTCCGTCTGAGCGAGCTCGGCGATCAGTTCTCCCACGATCGTGTCGATCCGGGGGCGCAGGCTCTCGACGCGGCGGAGGGTGAAGGCCTTGCTGACCAGGCCCCGAAGTTCGCGATGGCGAGCGCCGTCCTCGTTCAACATGCCAGGCATCAGGGCGAATTCGAGGACACCCGGAGCGTCGGTGATCCGGCCGGCCTGCAGATCGGCCCAGTGTTGCGGATGCTTGCGGAACTGGCGGCCGCCCAGAATCGCGGCGGCGACGGGAAGGTGGCCTGTGGCCCAGACGCGAATGCCGCCGTCGAGGACTGCTGGAACGAGTCGGCCCGCCTCGCGCAGCCGGACGCCCTCGCCGTTGACGTCGAGGGCGCGCGGGTCGAGGCGGAAGAGCTGGTCCTCAGGGCAGGTGGCGAGTTCCATCAGCGGTCTCCTGTCGGGGTATGAGCGAGCGTTTCGCCTCGGTGACGGGCTTGGGCGGGGTCCCACGAGGCCGAGAGGTGCTTCGGCATGCGGGTGAGGATCGAGTCGCCCCACTCCACGGCCTGGGCAGGCTGGGTCAAATAGATGTCCGGCAGCCGGGTCCACAGGCGTTCGACCCCGCCCTGCACAATCACCCGGGCCTCGTCCGGAGCCGGGCATTCGTGCGCCCCGTTACCGAAGGCGACGTGACTGGCGTTGTCCTCGTAGGCGGAGGCCTTGCGCATCTCGTCGAACGAGGGGTCGAGGTTGGCCCCGGCCAGGGAGGGCACCACGAGAGACCCACGAGGGATGAGGGTCGAGGTGTCGTTGAGGACCACGTCGGCGGTGGCGATGCGTCCGATCGGCTGCTGCACCGGGGCGTGGTCCCACAAGACCTCGGCCATGACACCGGGTATGTCCCGCAGCCAGCCGCGCAGATCGCCTCTGGTCTCTTCGAGGCGGGCGAGGAGCAGGAGCGTGTTGGCTGTCCAGGCCGTGGTCGCCCCGACACTGGCGTTGATCGACAGCCAGAGGGTCTGTTCGATCTCGTCAGCGGAGAGGCCTGCCTCCACGAGACCGGTGGTGACGTCCTCCCGCGGATCCGCATGGCGACGGGACACGTGAGTGGCGATGATCTCGGTCAGCTCCGTGTTGGCGTCGAGGGCGTCCTCGCCGCCGCCCAGCAGGGCCGGGATCAGCCGCTGGAACCGGGTGGCCTCCTCCGGCGGGAATCCGAACATTCTGCCGAGGGCAGCCACGGGAAGAGGGAGGGCGTACCGGCTCACCAGGTCGGTGTGCCCGTCGTCGACGAAGGCGTCGATAAGCTGATCAGCCGCCGTACGGACGATGACGCTCAGGTGCCCCCGCCCGATCTTGCCCAGGCTGTGCCTGAAGGCTGCGCGCAGCCGCACATGCTCCTCACCCACGGCATGGAGCATGTTCTGCCGTCGCACGGTGTGGGGTCGCAGCGGCCATCCCGGCGGCAGCTCGGCCGGGGTGATGCTCCACTGCCCGAGATCCCGCGTGAACCGCAGTCCGTCCTTCAAGACCTGGTTGACCTCCGTGTAACCGGTCACCAGGTACGCGGGCACATCCCCGTCGAGGTGCACGCGCACGACAGGGCCGTGCTCACGTAGCCGGTCGTAGAAGTCGACCGGGTCCTCGACCATCTGGACGCTGGACAAGGGTACGGCGGCGCCGTGGGGGACTGGGCAGCCCGCGGGCTCTAACGGGAGGCCGCTGGAAGAGGGCTGAAGGGGGTGGGATGTCATCGCATCGGCTTTCCGAGTCGCCGGGCAGAACGGACCAAGGGGAGCCAGCACAGGGCCTGGCCTGGGTCGTCGTGATCCTGAAGCACAGGCCGTACAGCTGTCAACAAACGGTTACACGCCTGGCAGGGGTGACCGGGCCGGGCTACCCTGCGGGACGTAACCGCCCCTTGGCCCCATGGAGAGCTTCCGTGCCCTATGTCCCTCACGAGGTGAACGCGGCCAAGATCGCTGCGCTCGTAGCCGCCATTGACCAGGCGGCCTTTCGCCTCGGATACAGCGGAACCGAGGTTCTCGACGTCGAGGAACTCTCCGTGGACACAGGCCTTGCCCCGGAGCGGGTGCGCCAGCTACTCGAAGGCGCCGAACCGGAGCAGCCGCCGACCGGAAGCAAGGATGAGCGAGAAGCCTTCTACCGGAAGCTGGTAGGCCAGCGCCTCAGCTTCCTGCGGAAACGGGCCGACCCCTCCTCAGAGCACGGTGAGGCTCTCCGTGTGATCGGTGACGAAGTCGGGTTGTCGCACGCGCTTGTATCGCGCCTCGCCAAGGGCACGCGCAGTGCACGGGTCGACTACAGCAGCCCTCTGGAAGCGCGCTACCAGGTGCCTCACGGCTTCTTGTCCCAGCCGGAAGGGCCCGCCCTGGCTGACCGGCTGGAGAAGATCAAGGACGGCCTGTGGGCGAGCGTGCTGCGCGAAGAGATCGCCGAGTTCGGAGGCAAGCAGATGGCTCTGCGTCAGACCGGAGGCCAGCCACCCAGCCTGGAGGAGCTGGTGTCCATCATGGATGCGGTGAAGGCTCGTCAGCGCATCCAGAACCGCCGCGCCGGAGCGTCTCCGGACGATCTGGCTGGAGAGTAGAAGGGCTCACGACCGAGCCTGTCGTCTCCAAATGTTGACAGGGTGCAGGGTGTTGAACCAGGATCACGAGTGGTCACCTCGCCGGCGGACGCCCACGCAAACGGGCCGCCCCCAGGTGGGGACGGCCCGTTCTCACAAGATCACCATCAGAGACCACAAATAGCCCTGGGGTGCTCACCAGCGTGGTGCAACACGCTGAGCACCAGGGTACGGCCTATATGCCGCTTCGGCGATCCCCCTCGGATGCGGCGAGCGGTTCCGCCGTAGCCCGAGCGCCCCTGTGCGATACAGGAGTTGACGCGTGCTCACCCACACCGCGCTGCGCACCCCACGCAACAACGCCAGGACGTGGAGCGCCTTCAATGCGCCCCGTCCCACAACCGGACCCATCCACAGCTGACCCCATCCGCTGGGACGCCCACCGCGCCTGTTCCAGTAGCTGCGGTTAGCCCGTGCCCCTCAGCGCCTCGCGAGGGGGCTCCCGCTCCCGGCCGTCATGTGTGGTCCCCGGCCGGGCACGACTGCGGACGAGTCGCTGCCACGGCCCGTCCCGCCGTATGCGACCGAGGTGAGTTTCTGCCAAGGCTCCCGCGCGTTTCCTCGACGCTCGCGCTCCTCGGCCCCGCGGGGTGCCGCTCCCATTCCCTCAGAGAGTCCGGCTGCCCGTGACTCCTTCCGTAACTGGAGCCCTGTTCCATGGCCATCCCCTCAGCGGCGCTTGAGGCCCGAGCTCTGCCCGCTGCTGCCGCCGGTACGGTGGCGGTGGTTGCGCCAGATGATCGCTGTCGCTACGCGGGGGCCATCGTCCGGCAGGGATGGCGGCCCGTCGCCGTCGATCTGGCCCCCCGTCTACGGCCGCCAGCGTTCTGGGGGCCGACGCTCGGTCCCTATGCCCACCGTGTGGAGCACCGCAGCTCCATGTACCGGACGGTGAGGCTTCTGCGGGCCCTCGGAGTGTCCGCGGTGGTCGCCGGCAGCGTGGCGGGTATCGCCCTGGCCGAACGGATCGCCGCGGAGCTCCAGCTGGCCGGTGCCGACCCGGAGACCTCACTGCTGCGTCATGACCGCGGTGCGCAGGCCGCCGCCCTGGTGCAGGCCGGTGTGCCCGCCCTGCGCAGCGTGCGGACCGCGAGCCTGACCGAAGCCCTGACGTGGGCCGAACGCCGTGCTCTGCCCGCATACGTGCTGGCACCGGCCGCAGCCGGAGTACCGGTCGAGCCGGTGGTGTGCGAACGAGGTCTGCAGATCAGCGCCGCCTGGCCTGCTATGCGCAGGGAAGCAGCACGTCACGCCGGTGACACGCATCTGGTCCTGACCGAGCACCTGCCCGGCCGCCGCTACGTGGTCCACAGCGTGTCCCGCCTGGTCGACGGGCAGAGCGATCACGTCGTCACCGACGTCTGGGCGGAGACACGCACCTCCGGCGGCCGCCTGGCCCGCACCGACTTGATGAACCGTCACCACCTTCTCACCAGGGCGCTGCACATGTACGTACTCCGGGCGCTCGATGCGCTGGGAGTGGTGTGCGGGCCGGTGACCAGCCGCATCGCCTACGCCGACGAGCGCGGGCCGGTACTCCTGTCCGCCCTGGCCGTTCCTGCGACCTCAGTGGCGGACAAGGCACTGCGAGAGGCCACCGGCCACGACCGGCTTGTCGACGCCCTGGATTCGGTGATCCCGCCCGCTCCTGCGCAACTCATCCCCGCCCCGACCGGCAACAGAGTCGTCCGGGTCCACCTGCACCCCGGCCATAGCGGCCACATCGACCCGTGGACCGCCCGCATCCTGCGCAGACTGCCCACCGTGGCGGCCGTCAGCGAGGACCTCCGCTCGAAGACCCCGGCCACCCCACCGACCGGCACGGAAATCGTGCTCAGCAGCAGCGAGCCGCATGCGATCGAGGGCGACTACCGCATCATCCGGGCTCTTGAGCGCAACTGCCTCTACCTCGCGGCCGCCGACTCCGCCCCCCGACCCTTCGAGAGGCCCACGTGATCACGTCCATGCGCCCGTCCTGGTCCGCCGCCCGCCTCGATTACGCCCTCGCTACCAGCCGCAGCGAGCAGCGCGCCGCGCTCGGTCTGTACCTGCCCGTCGGCTACCCCTCCCGTACCGCCAGCCTGGACGCCCTGCACCTGATGGCCAAGCACGCCGACGTCCTGGAGCTCGGCCTGCCGCACAGCGACCCACACATGGACGGTCCGGTGATCCGGCAGGCATGCGCCCAGGCGCTGGACAGCGGCTTCGAGATGATCGACCTCTTCACGGCGGCCACGGAGCTCACTGCTGCGACCACGACAGCCCTGGTCGTGATGTCGTACTGGGCCCCGATCGCGCGTTTCGGCCCCGAGTTGTTCGCGGAGCGGCTGGCCGTGGCCGGCGGCGCGGGTGTTCTGATCCCCGACCTCCCCGAGCGCGAGGCCGCCACGTGGCACTGGGCGGCCCGTGAAGCGGGCCTGCACACGATCCCCCTGGTGCCGGCCCACGCATCCAACGCACGCCTGGCCGAGATCGGGTCCGCATCGAGCGGCATGGTCTACGCCCCCGCGACCCCCGGCCGCACCGGCGCTCAACGGCCGCTCAGCCCGTACCTGCCGCGCCAGGTGCGACGCCTCCGCTATGCGACCGGCCTGCCCGTGGCGGTCGGTATCGGCATCAGCACCCCCGAGCAGGCCGCCCGGGCGTCCACGTACGCGGACGCCGTGATGGTCGGCTCAGCCGTGATCCGCCGCATGAGGACCTGGAGCAACGCCCCAGACCTGGCTGCCGCTCAAGCCGCCAAGACCTTCGCTGACGGGGTGCGCCGGGCATCGAGCTCCGCGCGCTGACCAACCTACGCCCCCACACCATCACCGTTCCAGGAGGAGCCCCCCCACATGAATCGACCTGCGCGCCTACGCCGACTGACCGTGCTGGCCATCGGAGTGACCACGGCGATCAGCCTCACCGCATGCGGCAGCTCCGGCAGTGAAGCCGACGGTGGCTCCGCTTCCCCGAAGGCGAGCCCCGCTCCCAAGGGCATCGTGGACCAGAGGACGGCGTCCTCCGTTGTCGACGCCTACGAGAAGGCCAACAACAAGGCCAACGCCACCCGCGACGCCAAGCTGCTGGGCACGGTGGAGGCCGGTCAGGTCCACGAGCAGTCCAAGGCCGACTACAAGCACTGGCCGACCTGGACGAAGAAGCGGCAGAAGACCTACAGCACCCCGTTCCACTACCGCGCCCGCCAGTTCTGGATCCCAGCCGCCAGCAGCGGTGTGAGCTGGTTCGCCGTCACGGCCCGCTCGGTCAAGGACCCGAAGGACCCCGGCGGGCTACTGATTTTCGACAAGGTGGGCGGGCGCTACAAGATGACGGCCGCCGTCGCCCTCGATGCCAAGCCGAAGATAGCCGTCGACAAGCACGGCTTCGCCGCCCCGGTCGACCCGTCCAGGAAGGTCGGCACGCTCGCCCCCGATGAGATCGGTGAGCGATACGAGGACTTCTTCGAGACCGGCGGCAAGGAGGCCAAGCGCGTCTTCACGCCCACTGAAGACACTCGCGAATCGACGAAGGTTTTCACCGAGCGCAACTCCGGCGAGAGCGGCCGCTGGTCGACCACCAAGTACGACGTGGAGGACCCCGCCCACCCCGCGGTATATGCGCTCAGGCTCGCCAACGGCGGAGCCCTCGCCGTCTTCCCCACTGCGCACACCGAGGCGCAGGTCCTTAAACCGGCCTACTTGTACAACTCCAAGATCACGCCAGGGCCGAATGCGCGGGTGTACAACCCGACCCCGCGGATCGCGATCATCAATGAGTATCAGGGCCAGGGCCTGGCCGAGCTGCAGCCGCAGGCGAAGGCCAAGGTGACCACGCTCGAATACCGCGTGACGGGGTCCAAGTGAGCGCCAGCAACCCCCGCCCCGCCACCGCTGAACCCCGGTGGCCGCACCAGTCTCCTGACGACACGTGGGAGCAGGCTCGCGATGCAGCGTTCGCCGAGTTCCTCCGTCGGCGACTGACCTACATCGACGCCACCGGCTGCCGCGAGGAGCGGCAGCTGGCCGCCGGGATCGAGCGGATCCTCAGCGAGTGGGAGGGGAACCGAACACTCGCCAGGGCTGCCGACGTCGAGGAGTTCGCTGCGCGGATCAGCACCCTGGGCTGGGCCCTGCGCTCCCTGGCCGAGCCGGCGTGGCGAGGCACGCCGGGATGGGACGAGGCATTCGAACCGCTGGCCCTCCCACCGGGCGCCCGACCGAAGGCGGTCTCATGACGACACCGGACGGCCACACGCCCCCGGGTTCACAGTTTCGCGCGGAGTACGAGCCGCCGGCGTGGCACCTGGACCCGGCCCGGCAGGAGCGCCCGCAGTGGCACTCGCTCGGGCCCATGCCCCCGCCACCACGTGATGCCTGCCGATTCTGCGGGGGACTCCCCGCCGCCCACGTCGACATCCGGGCCCACCGGGGCCTGGTCATCTGGATGCAGTGGGAGACCATCTCCACCTGGTTGTGCGCCACCTGCGGCATCGCACTCATCCGCAAGATGACCACCAGCACCCTCTGGCAGGGCTGGTGGGGCGTGGGGAGCCTCATCATCGGCGTGCCCTTCACCCTCCTGACGAACCTGGGCGCCTACCTCCGCCTGCGTCAGCTCCCGGTAGCGGCCCCAGCCCCGGACCGCTCGCAGGTCGACCTCGGTCGGCCCGTCCTGGAGCGCCCGCTGGCGTACGTCGCACTCATCCCCCTCTCCTGGGCCACCGGGCTCATCACCACCCTCCTGACCCGCTGAAAGGCAGCACCACCATGCGCACCCACAAGACCCGCCCCGCGCTCGCCGCGGCCGTGGCCGCCCTGGCCCTGGCGCTCACCGCCTGCGGTGGCGGAGACGACACTGCGGACGCGAAGAGCACCGCCCCTGCCGGCGAGAAGGTGCGGGACACCCCGCCGCCCTCCCCGGCGTCCGGCGGCGACATGGAACTTGACGAGCCCGCCATGGGCAAGGTCGCCGAAGATCCCGGGACGGTCACCTACGAGATCCTTCCCGTGAAGGTCGACGTCACCACCGAAGCGGAGGCCGCCAAGGCCATCTCGGAGCCGTCCAAGGCCAAGGGCATGGTGCTCGCCACTGCCCGGGTGACGTACACGCACAAGGGCGGCCCGGCCCTGACCGACGGCTCCGACGTGCACGACGCCGCCACGGTCTTCGCCGACGGACAGCGCGGCAGCGTCCTCATCGGCGCCACCGAGGACGCCCCTGGCTGCGAGGACCCCTACGACGTCGACAACTGGCGGGAAGGCGAGGCCCACACCTTCTGCGAGACGTACGTGGTGCCGGCGAACGCCAAGAACATCGAGGTCCACTGGACCGAGGACGAGGTCGACGGCGAGCCGTACATCTGGGCTTTCCCTAACAAGACCGCGTAGGGGGTGCACTGCGTGGGCCGGGGGGCCCGCCTGATCTTCCCGGACCGCCTGCGTGTCCTGCGTTACCTGTGATCGCCGCCTGTGTAACAGGCGGCCATGGCAGGGGGCAGCAGGATCTCCTCAGGTCAGCAGCCCTGCTGGGTTGGCCTCCGCCAGGGAAGGCCAACCCAGCCCTGAACCGAACAACGAGAACGGGCCCGGGATGACCGGGGCCCGTTCTCGGTCGGGTGACGGAGACTGAACCGGCTGGACGCCCTGCGACTACCCAGACCCGGCGAGCGGCATCCCGATCGCCTTCGTCGCGGCCCGAAGCTGGCCAGCCGGCTCGACGGCGCCCGTGAGCACCTCTGCGTCCCTTACAGCACACCCGCCCAGCGGTTGTACGACGTGTTGCAGGAGATGCGTGACTTGTCCGCAGAGGCCATCAGCCGCTGACCTTGAGATTCAACGTCGCGAGGCAGGACGCGAGACGCCGTGGCAGAGTCTCGTTTCCCGCCTGGCGGAGGTGGTGCTGGAGGTGAGGGCCTGGGCCGTTCGCGCGGCGGGTTCACGACCAAGCTCCACCTGAGTGCGGATGGCCGCTGCCGTCCGCTGTCCCTGGTGGTCACACCAGGCCAGCGGGCGGAGTGCACCCAGTTCAAGCCGGTGCTGGAGAAAATTCGCGTTCCCCGGCTCGGGACGGGCAGACCCCGCAAGAAGCCGGACAGTCTCGCCGCGGACAAGGCCTACAGCAACGGTCCCTGCCGCGAGTACCTGCGGCGCCGCGGTATCCGGCACACCATCCCGGAGAAGACCGACAGCCAGGCCGCCCGCCAGTGCAAGGGTTCACGCGGCGGACGGCCACCTGGCTTCGACGAGGAGCGGTACAAGAAGCGCAACACCGTCGAACGGGCTATCAACCGCTTGAAGCAGTCCCGAGCGATAGCTACTCGCTACGACAAGCGCGGCTACGTCTTCCTTGGCATCGTGACAGCGGCAGCCGTGGTCATCTGGCTTCGGACCTGATGATCCGGGGCGCAGGTCGAGACCGCTCTCGGCCTGCCTCTGTCGCCCACACGGCGCTGGGCGTTCGCTCCTGTCCAAGACCTCGGCGTCGGTTGCCCCGAGCTCACTCGGCCCGCAACTGTTGACCTCTTTGCCCAACCATGTCTGCATCTGTCGTCTAGCGCTGTTGCCTGCTCTCAAGCCAAACGCTGACGTCACGTCGGAACTCCCGGTCTTCGTCCTTCCTGGCGAGCCACTCCAACTGCCACTTCAACTCGCGCAGGACCCCTGGAGAGCCGGCGGGATCGCGCACCGCGTACACGGCCGCACCCGTTTCGTACGTGTCGGCCAGGAGCCAGACGCTGTTGTCCAGGGCCAGCATGGCGAAGCCGGGGTGGCCAGCACGGATGCCGAGGAACGACGCCGCGCCGGCCCCCATGACGTCCCACCGTTCCAGCAGGCGGACCCGGTGCCAGACGTGCATCGTGCGCCGCTGGCGGTCTTCCGCGGCAGTCCAGGTTCCCCTGGGCAACATGAGGAGGAACTCGCGATTCTCGTCGATCAGGCCGGATGACGTGGCGAGGTCGTACCAGGCCTTGTTGAGCCGCTCCACGAATTGCGGATCGTCGTACTCGACCAGGCAGAACCCGAAAACCCGCTCTCGTTCGTACCCCAGGACATGCGGTATCGCCGAGCCCGGGACAGCGTCGGGTATCACCTCGAGCCCGGCTCGCAGCAGCGGTCTGATCACCTTGCGGTACCTCTCCTGCCGGCCCAACCCGTCCCCCCTGCCCAACGACCTGTTTGGCTTGATCCTGCCGCACTCAGCCTATGGCCAAGATCGCCCGGACAAGTCCTAACGGAACAGTGGCGGACGGGTGAGACGGCCTGAACCCCGCTCAACCCGGCGAAGTCACCGCATTAATCGTCGAACTCGAAGCCCGAAGCCTCCGCACGGGCAATGATGTCGCGGACCGCCTCGGGGCTCGTGATGACGGATTCGACGGCCATCTTGAGTCGCGCGAGGTCGCTCGAACTGCCGATCGCGCAGAACATGCCAGCCTCGCTGTCGAAATCGACCTGCTCGGCAATATCCGGCCAGGCAAACCGCACGAGCCCCTCCCAGAAGTACCCGTTCGGCTCGTGCCCGGCGGCAACTACTGCGGCATCGGCGGCCAGGCCGCCGGCATCCAACGTCAGCGAGTGCTCGCCATCGAAGTCATGGAGGTGGATGGTCACGGCGCGATCGTCTCACCCCAGCACCCGAACCGTTCGTCCGGTCCCTCACAACTCTCGAACCCGGTGAACCTATGCGGTCACAGCACTAGCGCTGGGTCTGTGCCATTGCAGCGATCTCGGGCGCCGTCGCCGTGGCCCGCTGGCCTGCCTGGACCTGCTGGAGTCGTTTGATAGTGGCGGCCAGCACGTCATGGGCGTCTGTGGGATCCGCGCCCGCGTCCTCCACTGTGACTCGGGCGATGACGGTGCCGGACCTGCTGTAGCCGTAGACCGTGCCACTCGATCCACTGTGCGCGAGGAAGACCGACTCCTCTCCGACTCGACCGGTCTCGAGGGGGGCCGTTTCATCCGTGTCCGGCCACTGGTCGTACGCCGCCTTCGCGTGCGCGACATTGTCGAACTGGCAGACGTCTAGATCAATGCCTCGTGAGACGGTCGATCCCTGATAGTCGTAGTCGCCGCTACCCGCTCGCTGCCAACCGGCCGGCGCTGGGGTGTCCAGCGGAGCACAGTCGTCGGGCTCGCCCGGCATGCGCTTGTGCAGACTGCCGGGAAGGTAGCCGGGGACCAGGTCCTCAGCGTCGGGAATCGCCTGTGTGAGTTCCCCCCGGCTGAGCTGCTTGGTCAGCGGCAGGTCGGTGTTGTCCTTGGACGGCCTTGCTTTGCCGGTTCCGCTCGCTGGCGGCGCCCCAGCGGG
The DNA here is from genome assembly GCF_014202475.1 of Streptomyces paradoxus. GTDB lineage: Bacteria > Actinomycetota > Actinomycetes > Streptomycetales > Streptomycetaceae > Streptomyces > Streptomyces paradoxus. Next base: position 7,260 of record NZ_JACHGV010000015.1, on the reverse strand, counting down.
GGGCGGCGGCGTCTCGTCTGCGGAGCAAGCGGATAGCGTGAGGCAAGCCAGAATCGTTGCAACGAGGGGAAGGTGACTCCTTGTCATGTTGTCAACATAGATCAGATCCGGGCCGCCAGATCCGAATCTCGCCAGGTACCGCAGGGGCTCGACAAGATCCGAAAGAGACGCCAGGGCCTGTCGTTTGGATGACGCCGCAGACGCGAGGGCCGAGCAACGCGTCGCTGTCCTGCGACCTGATCCAAACGACATACCCTAGGCGGGCCCGGCGGGCCCGATCAATGTGCGGCGGCAGCTGGTACTCGTCCGCGGGGCGTCTGTTCTTCTTCCTGGCCACGACTGGGATCCCTCATCATGAATACACGGGGCTGATCGTTCCAGGCTCATCCTTGCAAACTCCAAGACTGGGGCCGATCCCGTCCGCCGAGACCACGGTTGCGGGGGCAGCGCTGTACATGGATCGCGTGAGCCGGCAGCACCAGCACGCACTGCCCGTTCCACGAGGCGCCCGTCCAACTCGGTGTAAGTGAGCCGTAGAGGGTGCCGCCTCCGTCCTTGTGGTGAACCGCCAGGTCAACCGGCAGCAGTTCAGCCTGCACCCCCAGTTGGCCGTAGGCGTTCCGGAGCGTCAGGCACGCGTCCTCGCACACGTTCGCCGGGACACGCCGTCCACGAGGGCCACCCACAGGTACGGCAGCACCAGTTCCACCAACTGGTCCGGCTTCGCGTGCTCCAGCATCCGCGCCGTATGGTCCAGGCTCCCCGCAGCGGCAACAGGCCACCCGGCAACACCGGAACCGCCGCACGGGGACGCGGTAACGGAGAACGGCTGGGGACCCGCTTCTGTGGCGTTCGGTGCTTCCTGCCCCGCTTCTGCTTCGACATGAGCAGAGCCTAAAGATCCCAACCCCACTCCACGACAGACCGCGTTCACGGCGCCACCAGCACCGATCGACTAACGGAACAGTGGCGGACGGGTGAGACGACGCTCAGCAGGACCGCAGACGTTCCAGGAACTCCGGCACCCCGTCGACCGTCTTGTACGGCCGGAACGCCGGTCCCAGGTCCAGCACCAGCTTCACGCATCGGTCAGCACCGATCCGTTGTGCCACGTCCAGCGATTCGTTGGAGACCACGAGGGCCTGTTCGACCTCCCGGGCCTGAAGCAGGGACCGTGCCTCGTACGTGCGGAACACTCCCCGTGTCTTGTCCCGCGAGCGCGGGAGCAGCGACAGCCCCTCTTCGATCCGAGCCCGTGCCTCTTGCGTCCGGCCGAGATCGAGCATGCACTGACCGGAGTCCACGGCCAGATCTGCGGTGCTCATCCACCGGCACCAGGACGGTGCCGGGTCTGGGGTATCCGTCAGCAGCGCCGCCTCGGCCGCGCTCAGGTCCTGGTGGCATGCGCCGGCGTTTCCCATCGCTGCGTGTGCGCGGGCCCGGCGCAGATGGAGCGCGGACCGCGCCGTGGGGTGCCGGGTGTGGATGAGGGCCTGGCTCAGCGGCTCGACGGCCGACTCCGGCTTCCCAAGCCAGATCGCCTGGTACGCGAAGTCCGACAGGACCCCCGCGCCTTGATCCCGGTCCCGGGCGGTGTGCGCATTGGACAGCGCCGCGTTCCACAGCTTCCCGGCCGCGTAGTGCTGGCCCTGGTCGAACCGGTACCAGCCGCAGGTGCTCGCCAGTGACGATGCCAGCAGATGCAGACGGTGCCCCGTTGGTTCGCTGAAACGGCCGCCTTCCAACAGGTCCGTGACCGTGTCCAGGTGCGCCTGGGCCATCTTGATCATGTACTGGCGTTTCTCCGTCGGCAGTGCCGACAGCTTCGTGCCGGTCTCCTCGAGCCAGCACATCAGCTCCTCGTCAACGTGAGTGCCGTCGGCGGCAGCTGTGAGGCGGTCGGGTTGCAGCTCGGCCCACTGCGAGGCGAGCCCCGCCAGAGCGAGCGCACTGTAGGTCAGGAAAGTTCGGCGTTCGCGGTCCATCACAGCTCTCTGTGCATCTCGAAGGGCGTGGACGGTGTACGCCGGCCCGAGTGGCACCGGCTCCTCGCGGCCGGGTAACCAGTGAGGCCACGGATAGCGCTCAAGGTCGGAGACCGGCACGTCGAACGCGTCAGCGATGAGGAGCTGCGAATCGGCATCGGGTTTCTTCCGGCCGTGCTCCCACCGGCTGACGGCGGCCTTGTCCGCGCCGCACCGCAGTCCCTCCGGGCGTATCCGCGCGGCCCTGTGCATCCGGGCCACCAGATCGCTTTGAGACCAGCCGCGTAGGAAGCGCGCGTACGCGAGGGGATGCCGGATCGGTTCGTCCACGGAATCAACCCCATCATCGACAGCTACCCCGAGGGTAGCGAGTGGACGCCCGGGACAACCCCGGGACAACACCCAACGCCTGTTCGGCGAAAGGCAGTTGGGCTGTACTCGTTCATCCCCGGAAGCGTTCGACGCACATCCGGGCACCTCCCGCACACAAAGCGACGCACACTCTCCGGAGGCTTCGATGGACAAACTGCTTGTCACGGGTGGGGCCGGGTTCATCGGCTCGCACTTCGTCAAGCGCATGCTGCGGGCCGACGACATTGGCCATGTGACGGTTCTCGACGCCCTCACGTACGCGGGGCACATCGAGAACCTCGGCGAAGCGTTCCTCAGCCCCAAGCTGACGTTCGTCCACGGCAACATCCTCGACGCCGACCTGGTCGACACTCTCGTACGCCAGCACACGGCGATCGTTCACTTCGCCGCCGAGTCCCACGTCGACCGTTCGTTCGACGACGCCGGCCCCTTCCTGTTGACGAACCTGCTCGGCACTCAGACCCTCGCAGATGCGGCGATGCGGCACGGCATCGACAAGTTCGTGCACGTCTCGACGGACGAGGTCTACGGGCCACTGCCGCAGGGCTCCGCCACCGAGGCAGACCCGCTGCGCCCGACGGTCCCGTACGCCGCGTCGAAGGCGGCCAGCGACCTGGTCGCGCTGAGCTACCACCACACCTACGGCGTCCCGGTGTGCGTGACGCGCAGCTCGAACAACTACGGCCCCTACCAGCACCCCGAGAAGATCATCCCCCTGTTCGCGACCCGGCTCCTGCGAGGCCAGCAGGTCACCCTCCACGACCGGGGCCAGCACGTACGGAACTGGCTGCACGTCGAGGACAACTGCGCCGGCGTCGAGCTTGTCCTGCGCGGCGGCACGCCGGGCGAGGTCTACAACATCGGCGGCGGCACCGACTTCACGAGCAAGGAGCTGACCGGCCACCTCCTGCGCCTGTGTGGCGCCGACTGGGACTCGGTCGTCTACGTGCCCGACCGGCGCTCGAATGACGTCCGCTACTCCATGACCTGGGACAAGCTCGCCGACCTCGGCTACCGGCCGGTGCGCGACTTCGAGGAAGGTCTCGCCGAGACCGTCGACTGGTACCGGCGCAACCCCGACCGTTGGGCGCCGCTGATGCGTAACCCTCACGCGGCCCACACCACGGTCGCCCTCACACCCGCCAAGGAGGGAGCCCATGCCCACTGACCAGATGCCCCCGTGCCGCATCGAATGGCCACAGAAGGCGCTGGTCGTACTTGGCGCGTCAGAGGAACAGATCCCGCTCTACCGGGAGGCACAGCGTCGCGGAATTCCGACCATCGGGGTGGACATGCGGCCGGATGCTCCCGCGTTTCGGCTCGCCGACGCGGCCCTGAAGGTCTCCACCCGGGACGCCGACGCCATCGCCAGCGCGCTTGGTGACACACGCCCCGCCGGGATCGTATGCGGCGCGAGCGACGCCGCACTGTCCAGTTGGCACACCCTGGGCCGTCGATACGGCTTCCCTTACGTGTACCCCAAGAGCGCACTCGCGGCTGGTGACAAGGCCGCCTTCCATGAGATCGCCGCGTCCTGCGGCGTCGCCGGATACGGGTGGGTCGCGTCGGACAACCCGGACGAGATCGTCGCGAAGGCGGCGGCGGAGCTGCGCTTCCCGCTCGCGGTCAAGCCTGTGGACGGTTCGGGCAGCAAGGGCGTCGTCCGCGTCACCCGGCCTGATGACCTGTCCGCCGCTGTTGCCCACGCCCACAGCTTCTCCGCCTCTCAGGCTGTGATCGCTGAGGAGTTCTGCCAGGGTCGTCCACTGGTCATCGACATCTTCATGCAGGGGGGCCGATCGAAGCTCACCTGTATCCACGACGTGGAGTTCTCCGCCACGAGTTTTGCGATCAAACGGCTGCGCTCTCCGGCGCAGTTGCCCTTGGCGGTGCGCGACCGGCTGGAGGCAACCGCCGAACGCCTGTGTCTGGCGCTCGGCGTCACCGATGGTCCAGCAGACTTCGACGTCATCCTCGGCACAGACGGCCGAGAACGCGTCATCGAGGCCAACCCGCGTGTCGGAGGCGACGGCATCACGAAACTGATTGCCGCCGCCTACGGCGTGGACAACGTGCGTGCGCTCATCTCGCTTGCGCTCGGCGAGCCGTTCGATGTCCACCTGAAGCCGACGCGCACCGCGCATGCAGCAGTGGAGGTGATCAGCTCACCACTCAATGTGGATGGTGAGCTGGTCAGGTGGGAGGGTGTCGCCGAGGCCCGTGCCGTTCCCGGGATCACCGATCTCGACCTTCAGGCCAAGCCGGGCGACTCCGTACGGCCGCACAGCCAGTCCGCCCACAAGATCGGCCTTCTCGTCGCCGCTGGCTCGTCGGCCGAGGACGCGTCCGCATCTCTGGAGAAAGCCAGCGCGCTGATTCGGCCGATCGTCCGGCCGATCAAGGGGGCGAAGTGATCGCGCCCAGGTCCGCAACGAAGGGGGGAGTCGTGACCAACCCGCCGAAGCCGGATGCCCGGCGCAACGCCAGTCCGTACCTGTACGGGCAGGAGGCCGCGGCAGTGGCCCGGGTGCTGGAGGCCGGGCAGTACGGACACAGCAGTGTCACTGAGGAGTTCGAGCACCGCATCGCCGACTTCCTCGGCGTTCCCGACGCCGTGGCCGTCGCCTCCGGTACCGCGGCCCTCCACGCCGCCCTGCTCGCCGCCGGCGTCGGCCCCGGCAACGAGGTGATCGTGCCGTCCATGACGTTCTGCGCGACCGTCCAGGCGATCCTGGCCGTCGGCGCCACCGTGCGCTTCGTCGACATCGACCCCGCCACGATGTGCGTCAACGACCGGCTCGTCATGGAGGCGGTCAGTGACACCACCGCCGCCGTCGTTCCGGTCCTGTTCGGGGGCCGGGCAGTCGACCTCACCCCCGTCCAGGGGGAGCTGGACGAGCGGGGAGTCGTCGTCATCGAGGACGCCGCGCACGCTTTCGGCTCCCGCAACGGCGCACGGCGCGTGGGCGCGACCGGGGCCCTGACCTGCTTCTCGTTCGGTCCGATCAAGAACCTCACCTGCGGCCAGGGCGGCATGGTCATCCCCCGCACACCTGCGGAAGCCGACACGATCCGGCGGCTCCGGCTCCTGGGCGTCGCCCAGTCCCAGAGCGAGCGCGCGAACACCACCACCTACCGCGTGGACTCCTTCGGCCTGCGCTACCAGCTCTCGGGTATCAACGCGGCCATCGGCCTAGCCCAGCTCGACCGCTTCGCCACCACAGAGGACACCCGCCGCAGCCTGTGGCGCACCTACCGCGAGGCCCTCGCCCCGCTCGACGGCGTGACGCTCGTCGACGTCGACGTCGACCACACGGTGCCGCACCTGTGCCAAGTCCGCCTGCCACACCGGGACCAGGTGTTCGCCGAGCTGCGCGCCCGGGGCATCGGTGTGGGCGTCCACTACCCGCCCAACCACCTCCAGCCCGCCTTTGCCGCCTGGCGTCGCACGCTGCCGGCCACCGAGCAGGCCGGGGTGGAAATCCTGAGCCTGCCCTTCCACCAGCACCTCACCGAGACGGACATCGAGCACGTGGCCTCCGCTCTCGGCACGGCCCTGCACATCGGCCAGCGACTGCCGTAACTCCCCGCGTCAGTCAGCCGGATGCGGCAGACAGGATCACGTCCACGAGCCTGTCCGCCGCATCCGGCCTTCCGTGTGCCCGGGCTCGCTCCGCCATCGACACCCGCCGCGCGGGGTCGGTGAGCAGCGGGCCGACCGCCTCCTTGAGCCGGTCGGCGGTGACGTCACCCAGCAGGGCGACGGCGGCCCCGGCCTCCTCCAGGTGGCGGGCGTTGTGCGCCTGCTCGTTCCCCGCCGAGGAGGCCAGCGGGATGAACACGGCCGGCTTGCCGAGCGCGGTGAGCTCGGCCAGGGTCCCGGCCCCACTCCTCGACACCACGACGTCCGCGAGCGCGAGGACGTCGGGCAGCTCCGGGCCGACGAACCCAGCCAGGTAGTACCGGCCAGCCAGCGGGGCCGGCAGGGTTGCCGCGTACTGGCGCAACTCCTCGACGTTGTCCGGGCCGCACTGGTGGATCAGGTTCGCCCGTTCCAGCAGCCAGGGCAGAGCGTCCCGCACGACGCCGTTGATCTGTTGGGAGCCCTGCGCGCCGCCGGTGACGTACACGGTCGGCAGCCGCCGGTCGAAGCGGTGCAGGCCCAGGGCGTCCACCGCCTTGTCCGGGTGTCCGGCCAGCACCTCCGGCCGGATCGGGTTGCCGGTGACGACCGCAGCGCCCCGTACTGCCTCTGGCAGAAGGGGCAACGTCGACTCGGAGGACACGGCAATCCGCGTCGCCGAACCGGCCAGCTTCCGGTTGGCCAGACCCAGGCGCACCGTCTGCTCGTGCAGCACCAGCGGACGCCGGCACATTCGCGCGGCCAGCCCCGCGGGGACGGCGACGTAGCCGCCGGTGGCGAGTACCACGTCCGGCCGGAAGTCCGCGACCAGCTTCCTTGCCTGGGCCACGCCGAGCGGCACCCGCGCCATGTCCCGCATGTTCGCCGCCGACATCATCATGAGGGGGTTGCTTGAGCGGCGGATCTTCCCCGTGGCCACGGTGGCGAACGCGATCCCTTCGGCGGGCGCGACACGCGCCTCCAGGCCATCGGCAGTGCCGATCCACAGCACTTCCAGGGCCTTCCCCTCGGCCGCCAGGCGATTCTGCAGCGTGCGGATCGCAGTGAGCGCCGGGTAAGTGTGGCCCCCGGTGCCTCCTCCTGTGACGATGAGGCGGAAACTGTTGACGCGACAGGGTTCACTCTTCACCCGGCGCAGCCTACTGGGCCCCGCTGGCTCTTCTCCGGCCTCCGGACCGGGCAACCGATGACTCGGTCCACCTTCGAACTCGGGGTTGAGGTTTCCCTACAGGTCGATGTTCGGGGCGACGGCGTCGAGGA
>NZ_JACHGV010000014.1 GCF_014202475.1 Streptomyces paradoxus | reverse complement strand
GGATCGGTCCTGACCGTCGACGGCGGGTACACCGCTGGCTGAACACCCTGCTGGGCATCACCATCAGCAAGGAGCTGAACGACCTGTTCTCCGTCGCTCCTTTTGGTCCGGCCCGCTCCCGGAACGCCTGATTTCCGGCGACCCTGCTTTTCGGACCTGGGCCCAGGACGTCGCCCGTGGGGAGTCGATCCATACGGGCGTCTGGGAAGCGACGCCCGGCGAGATGCGCTCGATCAAGGGCGAGACCTTCGAGTTCTGCCACATCTCTCCGGCGTCGTCGAACTCATACCTGAAGGCGGCGAGCCGGTGATCTACAAGGCCGGCGACAGCTTCGTCATGAAGCCGGGCTACGTCGGCGTCTGGAAGACCATCGAAACCGTGCGCAAGATCTACGTGACCGTGACGTGATGCCGATGCCCGGCCCCGATCGCCTTCAGGGTTTACGCGAAGCTGCCTGCTGAGCAACGTCGCCGGGGCCGATGGTCCGCTCGGCCCGTCCCTCAGCCCCAGGCCAGGATCTGCTTCATCCCTCACCAGAGCCCTCATGCTCCGGCTCTGCTGAGGACCACGCCCACTCCGCTGGTCACCCGCTGTGCCGGCTCCAGTTTCCCCACCGCCACCCACCCGGTCACCCGGCCGACGTCGCTCCGGCGACAAGGTCGTCGGGGACCTCGATCCACGGCGAACACCCGCCCCAAACGACGATCGGCAAGGCAAGCGGGCGATGTTCTGTCCGCGTTCGCCGCCTGAACAATCCCCCCGCATGCGAGGTAAAGCCCCCGCACAGCTGGTCCCATGCGTCCCCAGATGAGGAGTATTGCCATGAGTGATGCCCAGATCGGTCGTAGAGCGCTCCTGCGCGGAGCAGGCGGCCTGGCCGCCCTCGCCGCTCTTCCCTCCCTCGCCGCCTGCGGCACCGGCTCCAGCCGGACAGCCGGTGGGAGTGGTGGCAAGGGCGGCAAGACGGTCGTCGTCCGTGACAGCGGCGGTTCCTACGGTGCCGCCCTGCAGCATCAACCGCGGCCTGGTCTCCGAGGTCGCGGCACCCTTCGGCGGGATCAAGCAGTCCGGCCTGGGCCGTGAGGGCGGGCCCGAGGGCCTCCACGAGTACCAGCAGCTCAAGTACCTGTCATTGCCCGGCTTTCACAGCTGAGCAAGCCGACACTAGCGGAGCCCTCTCCCCCCGTCGTGCAGGGCAAGGCAGTGACCGGGGTGAGGGTCCATTCCACTACGTCCACCAGAGGCCCGGTCAAGGGTGGCCGCCAGTCTCCGGCGGCCTCAATGTCGCCAGCCTGGCCGCCCGGGCGGATCTTCGACAGGACGGCGGTGTGAAGCAGTTCCTGCCGTCGGCGCCTGCCTCTCAGTTCCTGGTCACCGACAGCAAAGGACATCCAGCAGTTGGCGGGGCAGGGCGTCTGGGACGTCAAGCAGCCATGGCAGCCCGGTGGGGAGTCTCGGTTCTTCCTCACCGGCACCCCACCATGCTCCGCAGCCCCCCATGGCACCCGTGATCCGAGTGCCGTGGGACGGCCATCTCCACCGACTTGACGAAGTAGTTGACCGCGCACGGCCGGGCTCGAAACACCACGTGCTGACCGGACGCCTGCGGCACCCCATTGCGCGTGTCCCTGACCGGCGGTCACCGCAACGACATCACCCAGCTCCTGCCCCTGGTCGAGGCCTGCCGCCGGTACGTGGCAAACGAGGCAGGCCCCGGCGCAAGCCCCGCACGTTATACGCCGACCGCGGCAACGACCACGACATCTACCGCCGCCGGCTGCGCGAACGCGGCATCACACCGAAGATCGCCCGGCGCGGCGAGCCGCACGGCTCGGGCCTGGGGTAAATCCGATGGGTTGCCGAGTCCGCCATGGCCTGGCTCCACGGCCCCCGCCGACTGCGGATCCGCTGGGAAGCACGCGACGACATGCACGTCGCCTTCCTCCAGCTCGCCCACTGCATGACTCTCGCCCGGAAGAATCCAGCATTGTGAAAGGACCCCTTACAGCCCAACCGGCCGACCTCCAGCTCGCCGTGCAGAGGCCCTGAACTCCTGGGCACGGCCACCGCGGTCGTCGCAGCAGCGTGTAGCCCGAGCCCGGGACCTGCTGGAGCCGAGCGACCTGTCGGTGGACCAGATCGCCGGCCGGGTTCGGCTTCCCCAGGAGCACCTCCCTGCGCCGGCACCTGCACGCGGCGATCGGCATCTCACCCCAGGCGTACCGGCGTACGTTTCAGGCGGCCCGCTAGTGCCCACCCCTAGCCACTACTTCGGTGAACTGATGCGGTGCGGGAAGTGTGCCGGCCGGGCCCGCCGGCCTGTCGGCGCGGCGCGGTTCCGCCGGTCGGCGGGGGCGTTGCCGAAACCTGTCGGATGTTCCACCTCCTGGCGGCACCGAAGGATCCGTCGTATGACACAGGTAAAGCCGCCGCAGGAGCTGTCGGCTCCGCAGAGGAACGCGACTCCACCGCCGCAGGCCTCGTCCGAGTCCGCCGGGCAAGTCTCGGGCGGCCCCTCGATGGGACGCCTGGTCGGGCTGGATCTGGCCCGTGCGCTGGCGGTGTTCGGCATGTACATCGTGCACATCGCTCCGATGGACTCCCCCCAGGGCAGCGTCGGCAGCTGGGTGTACTTCCTGGCCGAGGGGCGCTCCTCGGCCCTGTTCGCCACCCTTGCCGGGTTCTCGCTGATGCTGATCGCCGGCCGCCGTGAGCCGAAGACCGGTCTGGCGGGCCGGCAGGCGAAGGCCCGCATCGCGATCCGCGCCGTGATCCTGCTGGCCCTGGGCACCGTGCTGGCGATGGAGTACGGGGACATCATCATCCTCGCCTACTACGGCGTCTACTTCCTCCTCGCACTGCTCCTGGTACAACTGACCGCCAGGACACTGGCGCTCATCGCGGCCGGGATCGCGCTGGTCATGCCGCAGCTGGCGTTCGTTTTGAAGATGTGGCTGAGCGACTCCGTCCAGCAGACCATCAACGCCCCTGGCCACACTGCTGACCGGCGCGAGCGCCGTATGGAACGTCGGCGGAGGTGGGGGACCCTCCAGCGGCTCCGGTCCGGGCTCCATGGGCAGCGGCTCCGCGGTCTCCGGCTCCATGGGCAGCGCACCCGGCGGGCCCGAGCTGTCGGCCTCGGACCTGCTGGGCGCCGTGTCCCACACCGGCACCACCTTCCACCATCGGCTGCGCGGGCATCGCGATCCTCGTGATCGTGGCCGCGACGGCGGCGATGGACCGCCTGCCGCTACTGCGCCGCCTGGCGAAGCCGGTCATCGCCGTGGGCACCATGTCCCTGACCGCCTACGTAGGCCACTTCCTCGCACAGTCCGCGTGGCCCGGTTCCGGCGCTGGCACCACGACATCCTGGGTACCCGTGCTCACGTACATCCTGACAGCGATCGTGTTCGCCACGATCTGGTGCCGCTTCTTCCGCCGCGGCCCTCTGGAGTATCTGCTCAACGCCGCCACCAAACCCGCCAAGTACATCCGCTGATGTCCGGTCGGGGTGGCTCGGGTTCCTGCCCCACCCCGGCCCGCTCGGCCCGCAAGGGGGCAGCCTTGTGGGCCTCGGCAGTGGACCTGGCCGACTGATCTCAGCTCCGCCTGACGCCGACCTGCCGTCCGTGGCGCGGCCTGGGGAGTGGCCGGCCATGCCTGGGCCAGGGGCCGGGACATGGTCCCCGGGGCAGGATTGTGCGCGGGCCAAGACGCGACTGCCGCCGATGCGGCTGAGGCCACGACGGATACACCCAGGTTGGTGAACCACGGAGTTGGCGGCCAAATGCCTCTCGCCGCCTCATCTGGTCGAAAGAGCAGCGGCGGTTGCCCACGCGTGTCGAGGCTGGTGATTTCCGCCCAGGTCGTAACTCGCGGTGAAACGCAGAGCGCCCGTACTCGACGGATGTCAGCTGAGCCAGGCGTCCATGACGGCCAGGCATGCGGTGATCACCAGGATCGCCACACCCGTGGCGGCCATGATGGACAGGGTCGCCTCGCTGTGCGGGGCTGAGGCCAGCATCCCGGCCGGGGTGTCGCCGAAGATGCCGATGCTGTCGGGCGATACGGATGACACGGACGACATGCCCGGCCCCTCTTCGGCTTTCCGGACGGCTTCGGCGGCACCGGGTACGAGACGCACCGCCAGCCAGGAGCCGCCGTAGCCGGTGACGGCGAGGGCCACGCCGGTGAGGGCGAGGCGTATCCGGACCGCCGTGGCAGTCAGGTCGCAGCGGGCGACAGCCATACCGGCGATCACGAACGGGACCCAGGTCAGGGCCGGATAACCGCCGGTGAAGAACAACGAGACGGGGCCGTCGGCCTGGCCGTAGGAGAGGAACACGCGGCCGCCGACCACCGGCTTCAGCGCGTACAGCAGTTGCGGGCCCACCAGGGCCCATCCCGCGGCGACAAGCGCCAGTGGCTTGGCGCCCAGCCGGTACAGCGGCAGCACGAGCAGGAAGAACAGGCCGTAGAAGACGAGGATCGGCACGACCGGGGTGCCGGTCATGGTCAGGGCGGTGCCGAGGGCCAGCAGGATCACGGCCCTGATGATCACCTTGGCGACGGCCTGACGGCCGGCCAGGCCGGTCTTCGGCGTGCGGCGCCCGGTGATGAGAGCGACCGCGAAGCCGGCCAGGACGGCGAACAGGGCGGAGGAGCGGCCTTGCGCCAGCTCCATCAGGAAGCCGAGACACCGCCCTGAGCCGGGGCGGGGCCCACGTGGACCGCGTACATGCCGAAGACGGCCAGGCCGCGGGCCAGGTCCAGCCCGATCAGCCGGCCCACTCCGGGCGCACCGGTCGAGGGCTCACGACGCTCACCTCCAGAAGACGGGGTATCGGCCGGGAGCAGCGCGGGGTCCGGGTGATGGGCCATGGCCCTCAGACTGGAGGCCGGGCCGATCACGGCCCATCCGACAGGAGGCTGCCGCGGCCCTGCCGAGTGGTGGGTGCTACCCCGCCGTGTGGCTGGAGCTGCAGTTCAGCGGGCCGCCGGGACCGATCGGGGCTTTAGGGTCGAGTCGGCGTGGGCCGGACGGTATGAACGAAGGGTAGGGGAGCGCATGATCCGGGTAGTGGTGGTTGACGACGAGGCTCTGGTCCGCTCGGGTTTCCAGCTGATTCTGGGCGCGTCCGAGGACATCGCGGTCGTCGCGACCGCGAGTGGCGGCGAGGCGGTCGAGACGGTCCGCCGGGAGCGGCCCGACGTGGTGCTGCTGGACATCCGGATGCCGGAGGTCGACGGGCTCACCGTGCTCCGGGAACTGCGCACGATGCCGGACCCGCCGGTGGTGGCGATGCTGACCACGTTCGACGCCGACGAGTACATCCTCACCGCCCTGCACTCCGGCGCGGCCGGTTTCCTCCTCAAGGACACCGAGCCCGAGCAGCTCGCCCACCTGGTGCGCACCCTGGCCGCGGGCGGTGTGGTGCTGTCCCCCAAGGCGTCGCGGACGCTGCTGCACAGCCACCCCGGCACCGGGACGGCCGTCGACGAGGAGGCCGCGCGGGTCCGGCTGCTCACCGCGCGGGAGCGCGACGTCCTCGTCCTGGTGGCGGAGGGGCTGTCGAACGCCGACATCGGGGCGCGTATCCACCTGGGGGCGGGCACGGTGAAGGACCACGTCAGCGCCATCCTGACGAAGCTTCGCGTGGCGAGCCGGGTGCAGGCGGCGCTGCTGGCGCAGCGGGCCGGGCTACTCGACGAGCGCCTGCGGTCGGAGGCCGGGGGATGAGCCGTGCACGCGCCCTATGGCAGCGGGTTCCCGCGCCGGTCATCGACCTCGCCCTGGTGGCAGCGGCGGCCGTGGACGTGCGGCTGAACAACTGGGAGCCCACGCGCCTCGAGCTCGCGCTGGCGGCTGTCGGGTGCACCGCGCTGGCCTTCCGGCGCCGGTTCCCGCTCGTCGTGTTCCTGCTCACCCTGCCCGTCGCGCTGATGCAGGATGTCGCCGTCGCTGTGCTCGCGGCGCTGTTCACCCTGGCCGAACGCTCCCGCAACCGCCGTCTCCTCGCTGTGTGCGTCGCCCTGGCCGCCGTCGCGAGCAGCACTCCGTGGCCCCTGGCCGAGGTCGACCGGACCATGACATTGGTCTTCTTCGTGTACGGCCTGGCTACGACCGCGGCACCGGTCCTCTTCGGCCAGCTTCTCCAGGCACAGCGGGACCTGGCGCGGCGGTTGGCCGAGATCGAGGAGGCAAGGGAACACGAGCGGACCCTGCACGCCCATGCCGTCCTCGCTCGCGAACGCGCCCAGCTGGCCCGGGAGATGCACGACGTGGTCTCCCATCAGGTCAGCCTGATCGCCGTACGGGCCGGGGCGTTGCAGGTCGCCGCCCGGGACGTGGACGCCAAGGAGGCCGCTCGCACGATCCGTTCGCTGAGCGTCACCACGCTCGACGAACTGCGCACCATGGTCACCCTGCTGCGGGCCTCCGGCGGCGACGCCACCGAGCTGACGCCTCAGCCCACCCTTGCAGACCTGCGTAAACTCGTGGAATCGAGCGGCACTCACGTACAGCTGACGGGGGAACTGCCGCCCACTGTGAGCACACCCACCCAACGCGCCCTCTACCGTACGGTTCAGGAAGCGCTGACCAACGTCCGCAAACACGCACCCGGCGCCACGGCCAGCGTCGAATTGTGGCAGGACGGCGAGGGCATCGGAGTGACCGTCACCAACACCCCATCCACGCGTCCTTCCCTGTCCCTCCCCGGCTCCCAGCAAGGCCTCGTCGGGCTGCGGGAACGTGCCGACATCCTGCACGGCACCCTGGATGCGGGCCCGACCGCGGAAGGCGGCTACCGGGTGCGGCTGCGGATCCCGCTCAGCGCGGACTGAGCTGTTACGTAGGGCCTGTCCGGCGGATCATTACCTACGGCACGTGAACCCTGGGAAGGATCCTCGGGATGCGGATGCGGATGCGGATGCGGATGCGGATCCGGATCCGCATCCCGAGGGGGGCGGGGCCGAGGCGTCAGGCCATTGTGAACTTGGCGACTACGATCTCTCATGGTCTTCCGTCGGCTCACGAGGCCATGGTCCGCGGCCGGCAAACGGGCGCTGGCGCCCTGACCTGCGCTCCGCCGAGCATGCACGTCCCGCTCCCCGCCCTGACCGGCTCTGGTGCCGCGGTCGGACAGTCAACGTCCCGGCACCAGGCTGACAGCTCTGATTTCCGCCTCGCCCACGGCGGACGACGAGAGCTACACGTGACAAGTCGCCGCGTCACTTCAGCAGCGTGCTGACCAAGGCGACGGCCACTCCCAGGATCGCGTCGGCACAGCCGATCCTGAGAGCTCGTCCCCATGTGCTGCCCGCGGCCCGGGAAGCCAGCACGCCCCAGCCCAGCAGCAGGACGGTGTTGATGCCGAAGGCGACGTACTCGATGCCTGCCGAGCGCCACCAGCCAAGGCCCGCCCCCCCCACAGCAGCAGTGCGGTGGGCAGCGCCGCCACCACCAGCGGCCATTCGGCGAGCACGGCACGCACCACACCCCGCACGCCGGGACGTCCCTGCGCGTCGCGGTGGGCGATCTGGTGGGCGTAACCATGGGCCAGGGCCGAGGCGAGGGCGGTGAACAGGACCCATAGGGCATCGTCCATGCGTGCCGCTCGAGTCGTCTCACCGAACTGGGTGAGCGCGGCAACGGCCGAACTCGACACCAGCAGCCCGTACACGCCGCCGAACAGCGCGGTCGGCTGCGCCAGCCAGCTCCACACCGCTCGTCTGTGACGGATGGCGGACTCGGTGTACATGGGTGGCCTTTCGCGGTCTTGGTCTGTGTGGGTGCGGGTGTGGGTGGTTGTCCGGCCGGGCGTGGGGCAGTGGCCGACCGGACCACCTCGCGTGTGGTGGGGTCATCGGGCGGGGGTCAGGAGCTGGGTGGCTGCCAGTTGTGCGTACAGCGGGTCCTCATCCACCAGTTCCTCGTGGGTGCCGATGGCGTGGACCCGTCCGGCGTCCATGACGACGATCCGGTCGGCGCCGGTCACCGTCGACAGGCGGTGGGCCACCACCAGCACGGTGGTTTCGCGGGCCACCTCCGTGAGGACGTCCCGCAGCGCCAGCTCGTTGACGGCGTCGAGCTGCGAGGTCGCCTCGTCCAGGAGCAGCAGGCGGGGCCTGCGCAGCAGGGCGCGGGCGATGGCGACGCGCTGCCGCTCACCGCCGGACAGCTTGGAGCCGCGGTGTCCGACCGGGGTGTCCAGGCCGTGGGGCAGGCGCTCGACGAGGGCGTCGAGCTTCGTCCGGGCCAGGGCGTCGCGGATGTCGTCGTCCGTCGCGCCGGGCGCCGCGAAGACGAGGTTCTCCCGCAGGGTGCCGGCCAAGACGGGCGCGTCCTGTTCCACGTACCCGATGGCAGACCGCAGCTCGGCCAGGGACCAGTCCTGGACGTCCTTGCCGTCGACCAGGACCCGGCCGCCGGTGACCTCGTGGAACCGCTCGATGAGCGCGAAGACCGTCGACTTGCCCGCGCCCGAGGGACCGACGAAGGCCGTCGTCCCCGTGCCCGGCACATCGAAGCTGACCTGGTGGTGGACGTACGGCAGACCGGGGCGGTAGCGGAAGGACACGTCCTCGAAGCGGACCGACGCCGGGCCCGGCACCGCCGCCTCCTGCCGGGGCGGGGTGTCCTGCCGCCCGATGACCGGCTCCGTCGCCAGACGTTCCACGGCCGCGATCCGGGAGATGGCGGCCGACCCCTCCTGGTAGGAGGACGCGGCGTCGACCAGCCGGGACACCGGCTCCATCAGATAGAAGAGGTACAGCAGGAAGGCGATGAGGGTGGAGACCGGGATCTCCCCGGACGCCACGCGCGCCCCGCCGACGGCGAGCACCGCGAGGAAGGCCAGCTGTACGGCGAGTTCGTCGGCCGAGCCCGCCGCGGCCTCCCACTTCGCGCTCTTCACGCCGTGCCGCCAGGCCCGCCGTGCCGCCGCCTCCACACGGGCGGTCTCCCGGCCCTCGGCGCCGGACGCCTTCACCGTACGGAACGCCCCGAAGGCCCGCTCCAACGCGACGGAGATCTCCCCGACCGCGCGCTGCGACCGTTCGGTGGCCCGCGCGATCCGCGGCATCACCAGCGCGACGGCCCCGCCGACCAGCACGACCACGCCGAGCGTCACACCCAGCAGCACGGCGTCGAGGAACGCCATCATCACGATCGCCGCGACGAACGCGACCGCACCCGTGGCCGCGGAGACGACCGCCTGCGTGCTGACCGCCCGCAGCAGCGTCGTGTCCGAGGTGACGCGGGACATCAGATCACCCGGCGGGATCCGCTCGAACTCCGCGATCCGCAGCCGCAACAGCCGCCCCACCACGGTGCGTCGAGCGGCCAGGACCACCGACTCCGCCGTCCGCTCCAGCACGTACGCGCCGAACGCCTCGACCGCCGTGCCCATCACCACCAGCACGGTGAGCCCGATCAGGATCCCGGTGATCGTCCCACCAGAGGCCATCCGGTCCACCAGCGCCTTCGTGGCCAGCGGCTGCAACAGCGCCCCGGCGGCCCCCACCAGGGCACACAACAGACCAAGGGCAACGGCCCAACGGTGCGGCCGGACATACCCGTACAGCGCCCTGACCGTCTCCCGGGCAGACAGAGACGTCTCATCCTTCGCCGGGGCGGATGCGGTGTTCACAACATTCCTTCCTTCTGGGGTCCGCCCGGCACCGCATGGACGGTGCCGGGCGGACCGGGGGTGATGGTGTGCCGGCTCAGCGGACGAGTCCGGCTGTGCTCGAGGAAAGGGAGCGCACCAACGCTTCGGGGAGCTCAGGGCGTACGACGACCAGGACGAGGGCGCCCGCAGCCAGCACCAGGCCGAGGAACTCCAGGAAGTCGCCCCTGCGAGGGACCACGTCATGCCCCGGTTCGTCAGCTGGTGAGGCGTGGGAGGTGTCGGGCTCCTTGTGCCGCGCACGGTGTGTCATGCCTCCACCCTGGAAGCCCGGCCGCCCCGCACCCATCCGGCAACTGTCGGGTCCACCCCCGCCGAGTGGCTGGACAAGACCACCGCCCGGTCGCACCGGACCGGGCCGGGGACGAGGTTCCGCCGGTCGGCAGGGCGGTAACCGCCGGTCGGCGGGGGCGTTACCGACGCCTGCCGGATGGCCCGCCCCCTGAGCTCCGCGCGAGGTTTGCCGTATGACACAGACGCAGCCGCCGCAGGAGATGTCAGCTCTCCCGGAGAACTCACCTCCGCCGCCCCGAACCTCACCCGAGTCCGCCGTGCCGGCCTCGGCCGGTCCCTCGATGGGACGCCTCGTCGGGGTGGACCTGGCCCGCGCGCTGGCGGTGTTCGGCATGTACATCGTGCACATCGGCCCCCCGCTGTCCGCCACGAGCGGCGTGGCGAGCTGGATCCGCTACATAGCGGATGGCCACTCGTCGGTCCTGTTCGCCACTCTCGCCGGGTTCTCGCTGATGCTGATCGCCGGCCGCCGCGAGCCGAAGACGGGCCTGGCGGGCCGGCAGGCGAGGGCTCGGATCGCGATCCGGGCTGTGGTCCTGCTGGTGTTGGGCACGGTGCTGGCGATGGAGTACGGGGGAGTGATCATCCTCGGCTTCTACGGGGTCTACTTCCTCCTCGCCCTGCCGCTGGTGCGACTGCGTGCCAGGACACTCGCGATCATCGCGGCCGCCTTCGCCCTCGTCACACCGCAGCTGGCGTTCGCCCTGAACTCGCTGCTGACTTCGTCGGTCCAGGAGAGCATCAACGCCTACGACCCGCTCCGCCGCCTCAGCGAGGTGGGAGTGCTCGACCTGCTGCTCACCGGCTTCTACCCGGCGCTCACGTGGATGTCGTTCGTGATCGCGGGCATGGCCCTGGGCCGCCTCGACCTGTCCTCCGGCACCGTTCAGAAGCGCCTCGCCGCGCTCGGCGCCTCGCTCACCGCGGCCGCCTATGGCATGTCCCTGCTGCTCGCCGGATCGGGCGCGTTGAGGAGCATGGCGGAAGACGGGTCGTCGTCCGGCAGCTCCGGTTCGATGCCCCCCGCCAGCGGTTCGATGTCCCCGGACGGGGGGTCGTTCCCCGAGATGTCCGCGTCGTTCCTGCTGAAGGCCGGGCCGCACAGCGGGACCACGTTCGACATCATCGGCAGCGTGGGCGTCGCGATCCTCGTGATCGTGGGCGCGACGGTGGCGATGGACCGCCTGCCGCGACTGCGCCGCCTGGCCAAGCCGGTCATCGCCGTGGGCACCATGTCCCTGACGGCCTACGTCGGCCACTTCCTTGCCCAGTCGGCGCTGTCCGTGCCCGCCGGGACCGGCGCCCAGCAATCATGGGTGCCGCTGCTCATGTTCGTCCTCGGGGCGACCGTGTTCGCCGCGATCTGGTCCCGCTTCTTCAGCCGAGGCCCCCTGGAATACCTCCTCAACGCCGCCACCAAGCCGGCGAAGCACATCCGATGAGACCCGGCCGGGGTGGGACGCCCCTCGCTCCACCCCGGCACCGAGATGCCCGAGCAGTTCCTCATCCCCTTCCCCGAATCCGAGCCCCTGTCGGCCCTCGACAGGACGGCACTGCGGGCCCTGAAAAGCACCGCACCGACATGGAGCCCTCGATCTCACTACCGAGCGGCTGCGCCACCTCCAAGACGCCTTCTCATCTCCACCAGCACCGACGGCACGAACTTCACCCAGGTCGCCTCCGGCACCTGGGCCGGCAACCAGACCCTCAAGGTGGCCGAATGGCCCGCCCGGAACGTCGGCTTCGTGCGGCACAGCGGCAAGGCCGCCGACGTGGAGCGCGGGGGGGGCATGGCGAACCGCACCAACGTCCTGCAGTGGCCCTGTCTCAACAAGGCGAACGAGAAGTGGACCTTCTCCAAGACCGGCGACGGCCAATGCGAGATCAAGGGTCTGGGCAGCGGCAGGCTCCGGGAGGCCGCGGGTCTCTCCCACGCCGACGGCGGCAACGTGGTCATCCGGGGGACGCCAACGCCGCCAGCCGGACTGGGCCATCACGCCCACGGGTGACGGCTGCTACTTCCTCATCAACCGCTACAGCGGGCTCTGCCTCACCGTCGACGAGGACAGCACCGCCGACGGAGCCAACATCGAGCAACAGCCGTACCCGTCACTGACGCGGCAGCAGTGGTAGATCATCGCCGTCTGACGATCCCGACGACGGTCGTCGCCTCTACCGACGCCCAGCGATGCGGAGCCGTGCGAGCGTCCGCTCGCACGGCCCGGCGCGCGTTCGGTGGGGGGTGGGGGGATCACCGCAGGCGGTCCGGGCCCGGGCACCGGCCGCTGGACGAAGCGCAGGTGGCGCAGTTCCGGGACAGCGCCAGACGGGCGACCACGGCCCGCTCGCTGCGGTGGCACGGACCGCACCGCGTGGCGGTCTGCCCGTCCACCGGTCTGCCACCAACTCGTCGCCGGTCTCCCCATACGGCGCGACTCATTCATCTAGAGGTCGCGGCCTTCCGCGGTGAGCGGGAGATCGAGGACGAGACCCTCGCCACGGCGTGGTACCTGCACTGGCTCGCCGCGCTCGCCCCGGAGACTCCCGGCTAGACGCGTGCGGGTGCGGGTGCGGCGAGCCTTCGCCACAGGCGCGCACCTGATGGGCCTCGCCCTGGGCGACGAACGCAGACCCGATGCTGAGCGGCTCCAGATCGCCTTCGCCGCCCAAGCCGGGTACCGGCGCAGCGAGCAGGACCTGAACGCCACCGCCGTCTACCGGCAGGTTCGCGCTCTCGTCGACATCACCGGTGAACTGCGCGGGCACATCGGTACCCTGGCGGTGGAGGCTGGCATCGTCGGCACGGCCCTCTCATCGATCGCAGGGCCCGCTGACCGTGCCGCACACGCTGGGCCCGGTCCTTCCGTCGGAGGGCCGGACCCAGCGACGCCCCCGGCGCCTCGGCGCGGATGTTTGCGATATCGACGTTGCGTGTGACGGACCGTCGACGTCTGCCGGTCACCGACGAGTCGTTCCTTCGCATCCACGCTCGCCGGGCTCTGCCAGTGTCCAGTACAGTCTCCCGACGCCGACTGCACGCTCCAGGAGCTGATGTGCCCTGCGGCCGTCAGTTGGTCAAGTGCATCCGTGAACTCCGTTGCGGCCAGCCCGCACTCGCGTGCCAGCTGATCCACTTCAGCTGTTCCATGGGTGCTCTCGGGAGCGGTACGGGCCTTGATGCACATGGCAATGAGCTGAGGAAACTGGGCGCAGTCCATACGGACGCGGCAAGCGGCTCGCAGCGCCCTCAGCGCGGACATCGCCAGCCGGATGACCGGATTCGCTCCCAGTTCCCTGCCGAAAGCGGCATCAGGAGGGCCCGAGACACTGATGACCTGTCCGCCGGGCTTGAGCACGTTCAGGGACTTCAGAAGCGTCTCGCCGCCGAGCGAGTCCAGGACGACGTCATAGTCGTGTAGCACCGTCTCGAACGCCTGCTTCCTGTAGTCGACGACAACGTCCGCACCGAGCCGCTTCACCAGGTCGACGTTGGCCGTGCTCGTGGTCGTCGCCACGTGGGCACCCAAGTGCTTCGCCAGCTGGATGGCGATGGTGCCCAGGCCGCCGGAGCCCGCGTGGACGAGGACTCTCTGACCCGGCTGGATGTTCGCCCGTTCGACGAGCGCCTGCCACGAGGTCAGGGCGACCAGGGGGGATGCCGCTTCCGCCATGGTCAGCGTGGCCGGCTTGATCGCTACGTCGTCCTGGTGCACCGCGATGAGTTCGGCGAACGTGCCGATCCGGTCCTTGTCGGGCCGCGCGAAGACCTCGTCGCCCACCGCGAAGCGCGTGACGGCCGCGCCTACTTCGACCACGATTCCGGCGAGGTCGTTGCCCAGGACGACCGGGAGCCGGTACGGCAGGATCGCCTTCAGCTCCCCGTCCCGGATCATGCGGTCGAGCGGGTTGACGCTCGCGGCATGGATCCGGACCAGCACGTCGTCCGCGCCCACCTCCGGGTCCGGCACCTCACCGGCACGCACGTCGGCCTTGTCGCCGTAGCGCTCCACCGTGAAGGCCCTCATCGTCGTCTCCGTATCTCGTCCGCAAGTGGACGGGGGTGATGGGCATCGCGGGATTCCTGGGCATCCAGGGTTTCCCTAGGTGTCGGGCGGACGCCGCAACCCTTGAGATTATGATCGTAATACTATGTGCTGGGTCGGTGGACCGCAAGGGGGTGCGGGTGTGTCACATCGCGGGGCCGGAGTGTCCATGCTCCACGCCCAGCAGGGCGAAGGCGTTGTGGATGCCCTGTTCGAGCAGTTCATCGGCGAGCTGCCGGTCGGTGAGGGCTCGGGCAAGCTGGAGTGTTCCGGCCATCATGGCGTAGACGCCGAGCACCTTGGTGCGGACCGCGAGGGGATCGTCGGGTGCCAGGCGGGCGGCGATGCCGTCGATGACCATCAGTACGCCGTCGGTGTAAGCCTGCTTGGTCGGGTCTGTGCAGCGCCGGATTTCGTCGAGCAGGGCGGCGGAGGGGCAGCCGTCTTCGGAGCTGTCGCGATGCTGGGCGGACAGGTACCAGCGCACGATCTGCTCAAGTCCTGCGCGGCCGGGTTCCGCCTGCGCGACGACGCTCGCGTTCTGCGCCTGCAATTGGTCGGCGATCGCGGTGGCGACGAGGTCGTCCTTGGATGTGAAGTGGGTGTAGAAGGCGCCGTTGGTCAGCCCCGCGTCCGTCATGAGGGTTGAGATGCCCGAGCCGTTGATGCCGTCCCGCTTGAACCGGCGTCCGGCCGCCTCGATGATCCGCTGCCGGGTCGCCTGCTTGTGCTCTTTCCCGTAGCGCACCGCGCGCTCCTTTGCTCGTCGGAGGGGCTGCTTGCTCTTGGCGGGCGCCCTCGTCATATTGTATTTCGATCGTACTTCAATAGATTCGAGGCTCCAGTGGCTGCCCGTTCGGCGGCGAGGTGCCGTGCCGGGTGGCGCGGTGTCCCCTCGCTCGGGGTGTTCATTGCGCGTCGCGGAGTGCGGCCGGCTGCGAGGGCTCGCTTGCGTTCCATCGTCTCCGTGCATAGTATTATGAACGTAATTTAATTGCCCCCGGTCAGTGCCGCCTCATTGCTCGGCGAGGCGGATGCCGGGGTGATCGGAAACGAGCCGGCAGGCATGGGTCGGCACCCGCCGCTGTGTGACCTGGTCGACAGTGCCTGTGCAGTGCATCGGGCGCCGGCGAAGAGAACTCCGTCCCGCCGTCCCGGCACGTCTGCGGTGTGCTGCGCGAGCGGACCCGCGAGATGTCACGCGCACCCGTCAAGAGGAAAAGGACATCATGGGCACCTATCTGGCAGACAAGGCCGAGGACCTCATCGTCGAGGGCCCCTCCGCGCGGTTCACCTACCGGCGGATGGGTCCGCAGGGCGGTGTCCCGCTGGTCCTGCTGAACCGCTTCCGCGGCACCATCGACTGGTGGGACCCGGAGTTCCTGGACTACCTGGCCGCCGACCACGACGTGATCGTGTTCGACAACGTCGGCGTCGGCTACACCGACGGCGAGCCGCGTGACTCCATCGAGGGATTCGCCCAGGGCGCCATCGAGTTCATCGACGCACTCGGCCTCTCGCAGGCCGACCTGCTCGGCTGGTCCCTGGGGGGCATCGTGGCCCAGCGGGTGGCCGTGCGGCGCCCCGAGCTGGTGCGCAAGGTCGTCGTGGCGGGCAGCGGCCCGGCCGGCTGGGTACCCGACGCTCCGCCCTTCAGCGAGAAGGTCCTGGGCATCATGGCCAAGCCCGATGCCGACCTGGAGGACATGCTCTACCTGTTCTACCCCGAGACGGAGACGGCCCGCGCCTCCGGGCGCGAGCACTTCGACCACGTCGCGACCCGGCTCGCCGCCGGCGGCCCCGCGGTCTCCGAGGCGGCGGCCCAGGGCATGCTCACCGCGGCGGCCACCCTTCTGGCGGCGCCCTTCGACGAGGTGGTGGCGGAACTGGAGGCGATCAAGCAACCCGTCCTCTACGCCAACGGCCTGTACGACGTGATGATCCCCGCCCACAACTCCTATGTCGCGGTCCAGCACCTCGACAACGCCACTCTCGTGCTCTACGCCGGTGCCGGCCACGCCTTCCTGTTCCAGTACGCCAAGGCCTTCACCAGGCAGGTGGCCGACTTCCTCGCCGCCTGACCACACCGGTCCCGCTGCCGCCACCGCCCCCGCAGCGCGGGGCGGCAGTGGGACCGACGCATCGTGCCGACGCCGCCTCACGGATTGTGTGAGGCGGCGCTCGCGCGATGGGCGAACGGAACCGCCACGGGACCTGGTGGCCGACTCCGTGTCCCCGCCGGGACCTCGCGGAGATGTCCGACGCGCAACCTGGCCGGCCTGTTCGGCCCGCGTGCGCAATGAGCGCCGGGCCGTCGACGTGGTCTCCCGAACCGGCGGCCGGCCGTGTCGGTGCTCCGCCGTATCGTCGCCGACGGCATGGTACGGGGAGAGCGCAAACGGGCCCGCCCCCATCGCCCGTGGCGTGCGCGACGGTCGGCTGTCGCCATGGCCTTCCTCCTTCGCCCTCCGATACGTCGCTGTCCCGAGGGCGCCGGATTCCTCTGGGATCTCGACGCCTCGAGGCGGGTCGCCCACGCACCCTTCGCTCACGTTTGGTGCCGTCGACGGCTGACTCGTCTTGGGTCGTCCGCGGGAGTGTCGGCAGGTGTCGGCGTGTCCCGGTGCGCCGAACCTTCACGACCGCTCGATGTCCGGGCGCACCGTGCCCGACCTGTCGCGCCAGGCCTCGGTGCGAGCACCTCCTCCGCGACCTGAAGAGTCGACTCCGACGAAGACGTCAGCTCTGGAACTCGTAGTCTTGCGGTCTAATAGAATTACGGTCATACTTCAATGGTCGACGTGATGCTGAGAGGCTCGACCGCTCAGGGTTCCGATGTCCGCGGCCTTTGACCGTCGACCCCCGCAGACTGCAGTCGCAGCCGGGAGACGCCAGGGATACACCCCCCCATGCCGAAGGGCGCGACCGTGAATGACTCCCAGGAAGTACGAGGCGACGTCGTGACGTCGTACAAGAACGCACCGACCCGCACCATCACCGCCGACGGGGTGACCTTCGCCTACCGCGAGCTCGGTCCCCGGTCCGGCGTCCCGGTGGTCTTCCTCACCCACCTCGCCGCGGTTCTCGACAACTGGGACCCCCGGGTCGTCGACGGCATCGCCGCCAAGCGTCATGTCGTCACCTTCGACAACAGGGGTGTCGGTGCTTCCAGCGGTTCGACGCCGCGCACCATCGAAGCGATGGCGAAGGACGCCGTCACGTTCATCCGGGCACTCGGGCTCGAGTACGTCGATCTCCACGGCTTCTCGATGGGCGGCATGATCGCCCAGGTGATCGCGCAGACCGATCCGGACCTCGTCCGCAAGCTGATCCTCACGGGTACCGGTCCGGCGGGGGGTGAGGGCATCAAGGACGTGACCCGGTTGTCCCATCTCGACACCGTTCGGGGGCTGCTCACCCTTCAGGACCCGAAGCAGTTCCTCTTCTTCACCCGTACCGCCAATGGGCGTCGGGCCGGGAAGGCGTTCCTGGCCCGCCTGAAGGAGCGCACCCAGGGCAGGGACAAGGCGATCTCTCTCACGTCGTACGGCGCTCAGCTCAAGGCCATTCACCGGTGGGGGCTGGAGCGGCCCCACGACCTCTCGGTCATCCACCAGCCGGTGCTCGTCGCAAACGGCGAGAGCGACAGGATGGTTCCGAGCCAGAACTCGGTCGACCTGGCGCGGCGAGTGCCTAACGGCGAGTTGGTCCTCTACCCCGACGCCGGCCATGGCGGCATCTTCCAGTTCCACGGGCAGTTCGTGGAGACGGCTCTCGAGTTCCTCGAGCGGTAAAAGGCGTGCGGTGCGGTCGTAGTCTGGGCCGAGGATGGTGCCTCAGGGTCGTGGCGCCCTTTGGGTGAGCGGCTCGAGGCACCCGTTCACTGACGCGACCCCGCCTTCCGCCTCACCCCATGAACGCGAGAGCGTTCTCGATCCCCAGCTCAAGGACCTCATCGGCGCGCTTCTGGTCGGACAGGGCGCGGGACAGCTGCAACGTTCCCACCAGCATGGTGAAGAGCCCGATGGCCTTGGCCTGAGCGGACCGCGGGTCCTCGGGTGTAAGGCGGGCGGAGATCTCCTCCAGGATGGCCCACGCGCCGTCGCTGTAGGCCTGCCTGGTCCCGTCCTCGCAGCGGCCGATCTCGTCGAGGAGGGCGGCGGAGGGGCATCCGAGGCCGGGGTGGTCCCGGTGCTCGGGGGACAGGTACTCGCGAATGAGGTCCTCGAGTCCCGGGCGGCCGGGTCGCAGGGTGCCGTACCTCGTGACCTGCGTGTGCAGTTCCTCGGCCACGACATGGGCGACGAGGTCGTCCTTGGACGCGAAGTGGGCGTAGAAGGCTCCGTTGGTGAGCCCCGCGTCCGCCATCAGTGTGGAGATGCCCGAGCCGTCGATGCCGTCCTGCTTGAACCGGTGGCCGGCCTTCTCGATGATGCGTCGCCGCGTCACCTGCTTGTGCTCCTTGGCGTAGCGCACCACGAGCTTCCTCCGTTCGCTCCGTAAGGCCCATGCTTCGCACTCAAGGGTAATCCATGGCCTGACGCGCGTAATATCATGACCGGCGTGCCCATGTCCGGCGTCCGCATGGCCGGCGTACTCACGACCGGATGCGGGCACCGGGTCCGAGTCGGGCGGTGACTTCCGCGGCGGTAAGGGTGGAGTGCTCCGCGGAACACTCGACGATGACGCGGACCGGGGCGTCGCAGTCGGTGTGACGGATGTCCAGTACGGGCCCCTCGGGGCCGACGGCGTACGCCTCGCCCCACTGGCTCAGCGCCATCAGGACCGGCCACAGATCCCAGCCCTTGCGGGTCAAGCGGTACTCGTTGCGCGAGCGGCTGCCCGGCTCCTGGTAGGGGACGGTCTTCAGGATGCCGGCCGCGATCAGCTTCCGGAGGCGGTCGCTGAGGACGGCTTCCGACAGGCCGATGTGGCGGTGGAAGTCGTCGAAGCGGCGGACTCCGTTGACGGCGTCACGCAGGATCAGCAACGTCCATTTCTCTCCGACCACGTCGAGCGTGCGCTGGACGGGGCAGTTCTCCGTGCTCGCCTCAAGCCACTCCATCCCGCCATCGTAGGGGCCTGGCTTCGTCATTGACAGTCAGGTGAGCGGGAAGCTAGCTTCACCTTCAAAAGTCAGATGGAAGGTGCCCGGTCGTGGGACGAACGCGTACGTATCAATGGGAAGATCCCGCGATCCTGGCGGAAGCTGCCGGACGCATGGCCGGCATCGACTTCCTGCGTGAGTTGCAGGCGGGGCGACTGCCGGGGCCGCCCATCAACTACTCCATCGACTTCACTCTGAGCGAGGTGGAGCCCGGCAGGGCGGTCTTCTCCCTGACCCCGGGTGAGGAGCACTACAACCCGATCGGCAGCGTGCACGGCGGCATCTTTGCCACCTTGCTCGACTCGGCGGCGGGTTGTGCCGTCCAGTCCACCCTTCCACAAGGTGTGGGGTACACGTCACTTGACCTGACCGTGAAGTTTCTGCGGCGGATCACCGTGGACACGGGCACGGTGCGCGCCATCGGTACGGTCGTCAACAAGGGCCGTCAAACCGCCCTCGCTCAGGCGCAGTTGGTCGACGCGAATGACCGTCTGCTCGCCCACGCCACCAGCAGTTGCATGCTCTTCCCGGTGCCTCCCTCGCAGAGGTGAGCCTCGGCGGCGACCGGTATCGGTCTGGCCGTGATGTCGGACTCCCTCGATCTCGGCGCAGAACCCCGGAGTGCGAGGTGAAACGCCTGCGGCGCACGTCGGTGGCAGCCCGATGACTCCTCGGGGTGCCGGCCGCCGTGCGCCGCAGGCGTGCCCAGGCACCCGAAGGAGATGATCCCTTCGGGCACCGTGCTCTTCGTCAGGCGGCGTGGGTGGGGTAGTCGGTGTAGCCGGCCGCGCCGCCGCCGTAGAAGGTGGCGGGGTCGGGGGTGTTCAGGGGGGCGCCGGAGCGTACGCGCTCGACGAGGTCGGGATTGGCGAGGGCCATGGTGCCGACGGTGACGACGTCGGCCAGACCTTCTTCGATGTCCTTGGCGCGGGTGGCGATGTCGGCACCGGCCCGGTTGAGGATCAGCGTGGTCGGCCACAACTTGCGGAGGGTGAAGAGGAGTTCCTCGTCGCCGCCGTGGCCGATGTGCAGGTAGGCGAGGTTGAGGGGGGCGAGGGCGCGCAGGAGGTGCGGGTAGAGCTCGTGCGGGTCGCTCTCCGCGAGGTCGTTGAGCTTGAAGGGGTTGCCGGGAGAGAGCCGGATGCCGGTGCGGCCGGCGCCGATCTCGTCGGCCACGGCCGTGGCGACCTCCACCGCGAAACGGATGCGGTTGTCGAGGGAGCCCCCGTACTGATCCGTGCGCTGGTTGGCGCTGGGGAAGAGGAACTGGTTGACCAGGTAGCCGTTGGCCCCGTGGATCTCGACGCCGTCGGCGCCGGCCGCGATGGCGGCTGCGGCGGCGCGCCGGAAGTCGTCGACCGTCGCGGCGACCTCCTCGGTGGACAGCTCGCGCGGCTCCGGCATCTCCTGGAGCCCGGACGGGGTGAACGTCTGGCCAGCCGGCTTGATCGCGGAGGGTGCCACCGGCTGCCGGTGGTGGGGGGTGTTGTCCGGGTGGGAGATGCGCCCGGTGTGCATCAGCTGGATGACGATGCGTCCGTCGGCCTTGTGTACGGCGTCGGTGACCTTGCGCCAGCCGGCGATGTGTTCCTCGGTGTAGATGCCCGGGGTCACCGGGTAGCCCTGGCCGTCGGCGGAGGGCTGGGTGCCCTCGGTGATGATGAGCGCGTGCGAGGCGCGCTGGGCGTAGTACTCGGCGTTCAGCTCGGTCTGCACGCCGTCCGGGGTGGCCCTGCTGCGGGTCAGGGGGGCCATGGCCAGCCGGTGCGGCAGGGAGATCTCTCCGACGACGGTCGGGTTCCACAGGGCGTTGAGCATGGGTGATTCCTCAGGTGATGGGTGGTGGTTCCAAAAAGGGGCGGGGGCGGACACCGCGTGGACGTGGACACCGGGCTCTTCTGCTTCCGGGTCCGAAGACGCACCCGCCCTGCGCCCGCCGACCGAGTCGGAGTCGGCATCTGCCTATCATATTACGATCGTAATGCTATGCGGTCGGGTGGGCTGTGGCAAGTGGGTCCCGGCATGGGGCACGAGCCGCGCGGCGCAACTCGCGCAAGAAGCCAGAGCGGATGAGAGTTCCGCAACGGTTGCTGGAATCGCCTGCTCCGCCCAGACGACCTTGCCCTCGCGGTTGTGCCGTGCGCTCCAGTGTTCGGTGGGCTGGACGAGGAGGAGCAGGCCCCGGCCGCCCTCGTCGAAGACCCGGGCGCGACGCAGGTGCGGGGCGGTGCTGCTAGCGTCGGAGACTTCGCACGTCAGGGCGGACTGAAGGTGATGAAGGCCAGTTCTTCCAGCCCTCAGGCGGTCAGTTGATCGGATGCCTGGGCGCGGGCCGTGGAGACGTCTGCCGGGTCGCTGGGGAGACTCCAGGTCGCGACATGATCGGCGTCAAAGGCTTCGATGGGCAGTCCGCCGGGCGCGCCCGCCCACCGTCAGCCAGGGAAGGCGACAGTCGATCACGGGGCGTGACCGGCGCGGCGGAGAACAGGGTGCAGGACCTCGATGACACCGGGGTCGTCCACTGTGGAGGGGATGGGTTCGTCGTGCCCGTCGGCGATGCCGCGCATCGTCTTGCGGAGGATCTTTCCCGAGCGGGTCTTGGGCAGGGCGGCTACTACCGCGACGTCCTTGAGGGAGGCGACGGCGCCGATGCGCTCGCGCACGAGCTGGACGAGTTCGGCCTCGACCTCGCCCGGTTCGCGCTCGACGTCGGCTTCCAGGACGACGAAGCCGCGCGGTACCTGCCCCTTCAGGGCGTCGGCGACGCCGATGACGGCGCATTCGGCGACGTCGGGATGGGCGGCCAGGGCCTCTTCACTGCTGCCGGTGGATAGGCGGTGTCCGGCGACGTTGATGACGTCATGGGTGCGGCCCATGACGAAGACGTAGCCGTCGTCGATGTGACCGCTGTCGCCGGTCAGGTAGTAGCCGGTGTAGGGGGAGAGGTAGGAGGCGACGTACCGGTCGTCGTCCTGCCAGAGCGTGGGCAGTGCGCCGGGCGGCAGCGGGAGCCGCACGACGATCGCGCCGTCGACGCCCTGCGGGCACCGGCTCGTGAGCGTGACCGCGCTGTCGGCGCGGGACTTCGACGCACCCGGCATAAGGATCGGGGCGCGGGTGTCGTGGGCAGTGTAGATGCGCAGGTACGAGGGCTCTGACCTCGGCGCGTCACAGGTGTGCGGCGTGGTCGGGAACGTAGGTCTGCAGGTCGCGCGGGGGGCGCTGGTAGCCGGTCGAGGGCGGTCGTTCGGGCAGTTCCAGCACCGGCGGGGGCGCCTCGTGGTACGGCACGGACTCCAGCAGGTGGGCGATCATGTTCAGCCGGGCCCGGCGCTTGTCGTCGCTCTCCACGACGTACCACGGTGCCTCGGCGATGTCGGTGTGCACCTGCATCGCGTCCTTGGCGCGCGAGTACGCCTCCCAGTGGGTGATCGACTCAAGGTCCATCGGCGACAGCTTCCAGCGGCGCAGCGGGTCCTCCAGACGCTTGCGGAAGCGCTCCTGCTGTTCGGTGTCGCTGACCGAGAACCAGTACTTGCGCAGCAGGACGCCGTCCTCCACCAGCATCCGTTCGAAGATCGGGCACTGGCGCAGGAAGAGCTGGTACTCCTCCTTGGTGCAGAAGCCCATCACGTGTTCGACGCCGGCCCGGTTGTACCAGGACCGGTCGAACAGCACGATCTCCCCGGCGGCCGGCAGGTGCTCGACGTAACGCTGGAAGTACCACTGGGTGCGCTCGCGCTCGGTGGGCTTCGGCAGCGCGGCGATCCGTGCGACCCGCGGGTTGAGGTGCTCGGTGACCCGTTTGATGGTGCCGCCCTTGCCGGCCGCGTCACGCCCCTCGAACACGACGACCAGCCGGGCACCCTCCGCCCGCACCCACTCCTGGAGTTTGACCAACTCCGTCTGGAGACGCAGCAGTTCCTTCTCGTACGCCTTGCGCGGCAGTTTCGCCGCCTTGCTGTCCGTCATGCCGTCTCCCGCTCCGGGATTCCATCAACGCGCCGTGCAGGCACCGTACTGGCGGGCAGGGAGCTCCGCACGGCGGACGGCGTGAGCGGGCCGGTTCTCCCCAGGGTCCGCCGGTCGGCGTCCGCCGAGTGGCAACCGTCGTCGGAACCGGGGGAGGCTGGAAGGAGCGACCACATGCCCCGGGGCACGGCGGACGGGAGAAGGCCCATGAAGGTCGGAGTGCTGACCGGGGGCGGTGACTGCCCCGGCCTCAACGCGGTGATCCGCAGTGTCGTACGCAAGGGCGTACAGGAGTACTCGTTCGACTTCGTCGGTGTGCGGGACGGATGGCTCGGCCTGCTCAAGAACGACGTCGTGCCGCTGGACATCTCCAGCGTCCGAGGGATTCTCCCCCGGGGCGGAACCATCCTCGGTTCCTCCCGGACGAACCCCTTCAAGCACGAGAACGGGCTGCAACGGGTGCGGGACACCCTGGCCGCGCACGATGTGGACGCGCTCGTCGTGATCGGCGGGGAGGACACGCTCGGGGCGGCGACAGAGCTCAGCCGGCAGGGGATCAACCTGGTCGGCGTGCCGAAGACCATTGACAACGACGTCTCGGGCACCGACTACACCTTCGGCTTCGACACCGCCGTCGGCATCGCGACGGAGGCCATCGACCGCCTCCACACCACCGCCGAATCACACATGCGCGCCCTCGTGGTGGAGGTGATGGGACGCCACTCCGGCTGGATCGCCGTGCACGCCGGTGTCGCGGGCGGCGCCAACGTCATCCTCATCCCCGAGCGGCCGTTCGACATCGATCAGGTCTGTGAGCTGGTGATGCGCCGGTTCGAGATCAATTACGCGCCGATCGTCGTCGTGGCCGAAGGGGCTGTCCCCAAGGAAGGGCAGTTGATCCTCAAGGACCAGTCGCTGGACGAGTTCGGCCATGTGCGGCTGTCCGGCATCGGCGAATGGCTGGCCCAGGAGATCTCGGCACGCACCCAGAAGGACGCCCGCACCACGGTCCTGGGTCACATCCAGCGCGGCGGCACCCCGAGCCCCTTCGACCGGTGGCTGGCCACCCGTTTCGGGCTGCACGCCATCGACGCGGTCGAGGAAGGGGACTTCGGCCGCATGGTCGCCCTCAAGGGCACCGACATCGTCCGCGTGCCCCTCGCGGACGCCACCGCCCAGAACAAGACGGTGGAGCCGTCGTTGTACGACGAGTTCGAGGTGTTCTTCGGCTGAGCCGTCATCCTCCGTGCGGTACGACCGCGACCGGGCAGCGGGCATGGTGCAGTACGGCGTGAGTGACCGGGCCCAGCCGGCCCTCGGCCGCGGCCGGCTCGGTGCGGCGCCCCACGACGAGCAGGTCCGCGTTCCGGGAGGCGTTCAGCAGCGCTTCCGCGGGATGGAGCAGCATGAGATCGGTGGCGGTCGAAACTCGCGGGTGCTTCTCCTGCCACGGCCGCACGGCGTCGGAGAGCTCCAGGACTTCCTGGTCCTCCCAGGTGGCGCGGTCCTCCTCGGTCACCACCAGGGTGCGGGAGGAAACGGACTCGGCGGGCAGGCCCCAGGCCTGCACCACGCGCAGGCGTGCCCCGCGCGCCTCGGCGGCCGAGAACGCGAAGCCGGCCGCCTCACCGACCGGACGGTGGGCGTCGAAACCCAGCACGATCCGGCCGGTGCGGCGGGTCGCGGGCGCCGCGTCGGCGTAGGCGCCGGGGCGGGGCGGGACGAGTACGACAGGGCAAGGGGCCGCTGCCGCCATCCGCAGGGCGACCGAGCCGACCGCCAGCCCCTCGAAACCGCCCGTCCCGCGAGTGCCGACGACGAGGAGCCCGGCATCGCGTGCCGCACCGAGAAGAGCGTCGACCGGGTCCTCGTCGGCCTGCCCGCCCTCCACTGCGAGGTCCGGGTGGCGGCCGGCGAGGTCCTCGACCGCCCGCTGCGTCAACCGGACGCCCATGAAGCGCATTCGGTCCAGGGCCGGGCGCGGAACGGTGGTCCCGGGAAGCCGCGGAGACGCATGCAGCAGCCGTAGCGGAACGCCGCGCAGCGCGGCCTCCCGCGCCGCCCAGCCGGCGGCTGCCGCTGCGCACTCGGATCCGTCGATGCCCGCCAGCACAAGGGGACGCATCCTGGCCTCCTTAGTCCGGCCCGCACGGGCGCCGAGTCTCCTCTCCTCCACTGTTCCACGGCGGTACCGCCGATGCGTCCGGACCGTCGCATGAGCCGTCTGACGCCCGCGGCCCAGGCCACCGTGACCCACTATCGTGAGTCGGAGAAGGTGCCCTCGCGGGTGCGCCGCGGGAACCGGTCGGAGGAGACGATGAGCGGGGAACGGCCCGGGCGTTCCGAGCAGCGTCTGCCCAAGCTGCGGCTGGACGAGCTGCTGGACGAGCTCCAGGCGCGGATCGACGCGGCGCGCGGCACTCAGGACCGGGTGCACAACCTGCTCGAAGCGGTGCTGTCGGTCGGTCGGGAGCTGGATCTGCCGCAGGTGCTCCGGCGCATCGTCGAGGCCGCCGTGGTGCTCGTGGACGCCGAGTACGGGGCGCTGGGTGTCATCGGAGACGACCGCATGCTCTCCGAGTTCCACACCGTCGGCATCAGCGACGAGCAGCGGGCCAGGATCGGCGAACTGCCCAGCGGGCACGGCATCCTGGGCGAGCTGATCCGGCACCCCGAGCCGCTGCGGCTGGCGGAGCTCTCCGAGCACTCGTCGTCGTACGGCTTCCCGCCCCACCACCCGCCGATGCACTCGTTCCTGGGTGTGCCCATCCGGGTGCGCGAGCAGGTGTTCGGCAACCTCTACCTCACCGAGAAGCGCGGCGCGGCGGAGTTCGACGCCGAGGACGAGTCGGTGCTGGCCACCCTCGCGGTGGCGGCGGGCGTGGCGATCGAGAATGCCCGGCTGTTCGAGGAGACGCGGCTGCGCGAGCGGTGGCTGGGCGCAAGCTCCGAGGTCACGCGCGCCCTGCTGTCGGGCGCGCCGAGCACGGACGTCCTGGAACTGATTGTGGAACAGGCCCGGCAGATCACCGACGCCGACGTCGGGATGATCGCCGAGCGGGTGCCGGAGGAGAACACGCTGCGGCCGTTGCTCGCCGTCGGGCTGGACGCAGGCCGGCGCAGCGGCCTCGTGATCTCCGGTCAGGACGGGTTCGTGGCCGCCGTCCTGACCACGGCCGCGCCGGTGGTGAGCGCGGACATCCAGGAGGACGCGCGGACCGGCCGGGACGCCGCGCAGTGGGCCGGCGTCGGGCCCGTGGTCGGGGTTCCGCTGGAGGCCGGCGGCAAGGCGGGTGGTGTGCTCCTGCTCGGGCGCGCGGTGGGCCGTACGCCGTTCACGGACGCCGACACGCGCCCCCTGCTGGGGTTCGCCGGGCAGGCGGCGCTGGCCCTGGAGCTGGCCCAGCGGCGCCGGGACGCCGAGCAGATCGCGCTGCTCCGGGATCGTGACCGGATCGCCCGCGACCTGCACGACCTGGCCATTCAGCGCCTGTTCGCGGCCGGGATGACCCTGCAGAGCACCCAGCGCTTCATCGACCACCCCGAGGCGGAGGAGAGACTCTCGCGGACGGTCGACGACCTGGACGAGACCATCAAGATCATCCGGTCCACGATCTTCGGGCTGCGTGCGCAGGGCGGCACCCGGGAGGGCAGCGGCCTGCGCGCCCGGGTGTCGGAGGCGGTCACGGCCGCCACCTCGTCCCTGGGCTTCGCCCCCGCGGTACGCATCGAGGGGCTGGTCGACACGGACGTGCCCGGCGATGTCGCCGATCACGCGGTCGCGGTCCTGGGCGAGGCCCTGAGCAATGTGGCCCGGCACGCCGAAGCGCGCTCCGTGGACGTGTATCTGACGTTCGCCCAGGGCGAGTTGACGCTCACGGTGACCGACGACGGACGCGGAATCCGTGCCCATGCCGTGCGCAGCGGGCTCAGGAACATGGAAGAGCGGGCCGCCGCGCTCGGCGGCCGCCTCCGTCTCGGCGAACACCCCGAAGGCGGCGGCACCCGGGTGGAGTGGCGGGTACCGGTCCGGCCGGCGAAGGGCTGAGGGCCGGCGTGCCGCGGTCGGCTTCCCGGGGGCGCTGTGTCCGGCTCAGTGCCCCGGGCGTTCGCTCGGCTCCGGCTGCTCCAGTTGTGACGCGAGGACCGCGGCCTGGACGCGGCGCTGGACGCCGAGCTTGGCCAGCAGCCGGGAGATGTGGTTCTTGACGGTCTTCTCGGACAGGTAGAGCTTCTTGCCGATCTCGCGGTTGGTCAGACCGTCCCCGATCAGAACGAGGATCTCCCGCTCGCGCGGCGACAGGCTCGCCAGCTCGGGGGCGACGGCCGGCTGTTCGGAGGGGCCGGCGCGCAGCGAGCGCATCAGCCGGGCGGTGGTCTCCGGGTCGAGCATGGACCTCCCGGAAGCGACCGTGCGCACCGCCGAGACCAGGTCGGAGCCCTTGATCTGCTTGAGGACATAGCCGGAAGCGCCGGCCATGATCGCGTCGAGCAGGGCCTCCTCGTCGTCGAACGAGGTCAGCATGAGACACGCCAGCCCGGGCATGCGGCTGCGCAGCTCCCGGCAGACGGTGATGCCGTCGCCGTCGGGCAGGCGTACGTCGAGCACCGCCACGTCGGGGCGTAGCGCCGGGCCCCGCGCCAGCGCGTGCTCGACGTTCTCGGCGTCACCGACCACCGCGATGTCGGGTTCGGCGTCCAGCAGGTCGGCCAGACCACGGCGGACCACCTCGTGGTCGTCGAGCAGGAAGACCCGGATCGGGCGCTCCTGGCTGAAGCTGCGTGACTCGCTCATCAGGACCCCTCGCTTCCCTGGACGCCGTGAGCACGGACCGGGACCGCCCGTGCTCACGATCATCACGGGCATGGGCCGTGTGCACTAGGGCCGACCGGCCCCAGTCATGCCGATGGCGCAGCGCCCTCCCGCCCGGCCGGTCCCGGCTCCGGCCGGCGCGGCAGGGCCGGTCGGTCCCGGCAGGGGACCTGTGGCCTCTGCACCGCGACGGCCCGCCGGAGCGACACTCGAGCCATCAGGCCTGCGCCGGAGGTGGAGAGGATGCGGACGAGGACGGCGGACCAGCCCGTGGTGGTCGGCGTGGACGGCTCCGAGGCGAGTCTGCGGGCCGTGGACTGGGCGGCCGACGAGGCAGCCCTGCGTGGGGTTCCGCTGCACGTGGTGTACGCGTCCCTGTGGGAGTGCTACGAACACGCGGTCTTCCCCGCAGGCCGGGAGCCGGCGTCGGAGCGGCTGCTCACCGGCGTCCTCGCGGTGGCCGCGGCCAAGCGCGCCCGGGCGCGGGTCCCCGGCCTGCCGGTCACCACCGAGGTCGTGCCCGAAGGGCCGGTGCCCGTACTGCGCCGGGCGGCGCACAAGGCCGCGGCGCTGGTCCTGGGCTCACGCGGCCGCGGGGGTGCCGCCGAACTGCTGCTGGGGTCGGTCTGCCTCGCCGTCGCCGGGCGGACCGACGGCCCGGTGATCGTGGTGCGCGGCGACCACGACAACCGGCCCGGGCACCGGAAGGGCCGCCCCGTCGTCGTCGGGGTCCCCGACGGACCGGCGGACTCGGACGCGGTGCGGTTCGCCTTCCGGGAGGCGGCCCGGCGTGCCGCCCCGGTCGAGGCCGTACGGGCCTGGCACCGGCCCGCGCACGAGATGTCCGACCATCCCGGTTTCACCGGCGAATCGGCGCAGGTGCACCGGCGGGCCTCCGAAGCCCTGGAGACCGGACTGCGCGTGGCGGCCGGGGAACAACCGGACGTCGAGGTGCGCCGGCGGATCGTCGAGGGACAGGCCCGGACCGTGCTGCTCGACGCCTCGGCCGATGCCGCCCTGCTCGTGGTCGGCGCAAGACAGCCCCACGGTCGCTTCGGCCTCCACATCGGCCGGGTCACGCATGCCGTGCTGCACCACGCGGCCTGTCCGGTGGCGGTCGTCCCCGAGCGGGCCTGACTCCGGCCCGGGGCCGGTCGGGCCCCGGGCCGGACCCGGACAGCCCATGCGACGGCGCCCCCGTCCGCCGGATGCTCGAAGAGCCGAAGAAATCGGAGGAAGACCATGCAACACGACAAGGTCGGCTCCGTGATGACCATGAACGTGGTGCGGGCCCTGTACGACACGTCGTCCGAGGGGGTCGCCCGGCTGCCGGCCGAGCACCGGATCGGCGGGCTGCCCGTGGTGGACGACGACGACCGGGTCATCGGTGTCGTCACCGCGTCCGACCTCGTGGGCCATCGGGCAGCGGCCCCGGACCCGCACCGCACACGCCGCAGTCTCGGGTTCCGGCGGCTGTCACCCGTTCGCGGGCGCGCCGCGGCGACCGGCCCGACCGCCGGCCGGCTGATGAGCGCGCCGCCCGTCACCGCCTACGCCGAGGACACCATCGTCGAGGCCGCGCGCACCATGGCC
This sequence comes from Streptomyces paradoxus, assembly GCF_014202475.1. GTDB lineage: Bacteria > Actinomycetota > Actinomycetes > Streptomycetales > Streptomycetaceae > Streptomyces > Streptomyces paradoxus. Next base: position 152,881 of record NZ_JACHGV010000014.1, on the reverse strand, counting down.
CGGCGGGGCGTGAAGAGGCTGCCGCTGCTCGACGAGGAGGACCGGCTGGTCGGCCTCGTCACCCGGCGCGATCTGCTCCAGGTCTTCCTGCGGCCCGACGGGGACATCCGCGACGAGGTGATCGAGGGGGTGCTGGTGCGCGTGCTGTGGCTGACGCCGCACAGCATCGACGTCTCCGTCACGGAGGGCGTGGTCACCCTCAACGGACGGCTGGAACGCAGGAGTGAGACGGAGATCGCCGTCGCCATGGCGCGGCGGACCGACGGCGTCGTGGCGGTCGTCGACGAGCTCACCTGGCATCTGGACGACACCCGGCCGCGGCCGGACGAACAGCCGCTGCACGGCGTGGCCGACGACCGGCTGCGCAAACTGTGAGAGGAGGCGGACCGTCATGCCGACGAACGTGCTCGTCGCCTACGGGACGACGAACGGATCGACCGCGGAGATCGCCGAAACCATCGCCGAGGTCCTGCGCAAGGAGGGGCTGACGGCAGACGCCCTCCCGGCCGGCGCCGTGCCGGACGTGGCGGCCTACGACGCCGTCGTGGTCGGCGGCGGCCTGTACGCGGGCCACTGGCACAAGGACGCCCGCCGCTTCGTCCGCCGCCATCGGAAGGACCTGGCCCGGCGTCCGCTGTGGTTCTTCAGCAGCGGCCCGCTCGACCCTTCGGCCTCGGAGCGGGACATCCCGCCCGTACCCGGGGTGAAGCGGGCCATGGCCCGGCTGGACGTCAGGGAGCACGTCACCTTCGGCGGCTGCCTCCGTGAGGGTGCCAAGGGCTGGGTCGCGCGAATGATCCTGCGCAACGGAAAGGGCGGGGACTTCCGCGACTTCGAGCGGATCGAGGCATGGGCGGCGAAGATCGCCCACGAGCCGGCTGTCGTGTGACGCGGTCAGAGCGCCGCCCTGTCGGCGGTCTCCGCGACGGGCATGCCGGGGAGCACCTCGAAGAACCCGGCCAGACCGGTGTGCCGCAGGACGCGCGGGAGATGAGTGCTGCCGACGACCAGCCGCAGCCGGCCGTGCCGTGCCCGAACGCGGTTGCGTACCCGGCACAGGACCCCCAGCCCCGCACAGTCGATGAACGACACCGGACGCAGGTCCAGCACCAGGTCGGGACAGGATCCGGCGGTCACCACGTCGAGGCGGGCCCTCAGCGCCGGTGCCGTGCGCAGGTCGAGTTCGCCGTGCAGCGTGACGACGCGGGCCGGGTGCTCCGGAGGCGGCGGCGCGGACCCGCCGGGGATGTCGGGCATGGTACGAGCAAAGCCCGGCGGGCCGGGGTCCGGTAGGGCCGATCGGCCCTGGCCGACCAGGGCCGTGAGGGGGGCCGGGGCCGACCGGCCCAAGCGCGTCCGGCCGATCCGCGCCAAGCTGGAACTGCGGTGCGATTCCGGCACATCGCCCGCGCCGACGAGGAGGTACCGCCATGAAGGCCTACGTCTTCCACGGTCCCGGACAGTCCGCCTGGGAGGACGTCCCGGATCCGGGCGTCCGGGAGGCGACCGATGCCATCGTGCGCGTCGACGCCGTCACCCTCTGCGGAACGGACTTGCACATCCTCAAAGGCGACCTCCCCGAGGTGCGCCCGGGCACGGTGCTGGGGCACGAGGCGGTCGGCGAGATCGTCGACATCGGCGGCGACGTACGCACCGTGCGGCCGGGCGAGCGGGTGCTGGTCTCCTGCATCACCGCCTGCGGCCGCTGCCGGTACTGCCGTGAGGGCACGTACGGGCAGTGCCGGGGCGGCGGAGGCTGGATCCTGGGCCACCTGACCGACGGCACCCAGGCCGAGTACGTCCGCGTGCCGTACGCGGACCTCTCGGTACACCCGTTGCCCAGCACCCTGGACAGCAAGGACGCCGTGCTGCTGGCCGACATCTTCCCGACCTCCTACGAGGTCGGCGTCCTCAACGGGCAAGTGCGTCCCGGAGACACCGTCGCCGTCGTCGGCGCCGGCCCCGTCGGGCTCGCGGCCGTCGCGACGGCCCGGCTGTTCGCTCCGGAGCGCGTCATCGCGGTGGACCTGGCCCCCGCACGGCTGGACGCGGCCAAACGCCTCGGCGCGGACGCCGTCGCGGACGCCCGGGAGGCTCCCGAACAGCTGATCGCGGACCTCACCGGCGGACTGGGCGCGGACGTGGTCGTCGAAGCGGTCGGCGTCCCGGAGGCCTTCGAACTCTGCACGCGCATGGTCCGGCCCGGCGGCCACGTCGCCAACGTCGGCGTGCACGGCGAACCCGCGACCCTCCATCTGGAAGACCTGTGGATCAAGAACGTCACCATCACCACGGGGCTGGTGGACACGTACTCCACACCCACGCTGCTCCGGATGGCGGCCACAGGCCGCCTGCCCACCGGGCAGCTGGTCACGCACACGTTCCCGCTGAACCACATGGAGGAGGCGTACGACGTGTTCGCCCGGGCCGCCGACACCGGTGCGCTCAAGGTCGTGCTGGGCGAGGAGCCGCACGAGGAAGTAGTCCCCTACCAGGCGGCCTGACCAACGAGAGAGGTGACGAGTCATGACCGAACGGCCTTCGTCGCACGCCGTGGAAGGCCACCCGGCGGGCGACCTCGGACGCCGGATCACCCAGCGGCGTACGGAACTCGGCATGAGCCGGCAGGAGACGGCCGCCCAGGCGGGAATGTCGCCCGCCTACCTCCAGTACCTGGAGGAGCGGCCGCCGGCCGACCCGGGCGCGGGCACCCTCCTCCGGCTGGCCGGAGCGCTGAAGACCACGGTGTGGCACCTGACCGGTGGCGACACCGAACTGCCGCCCGGCCTCGGCCGGGCCGCCCGCGCACCCCGGTTCACGGAGCTGACCGAGGCGGAGTGCCGCTCCCTGCTCTCCACGCACGGAGTGGGACGTCTCGCCGTGCCCGAGGACGCCGGGCCGGTCGTCATCCCGGTCAACTACAGCGTCATCGACGGCGGGATCGTCTTCCGCACCGCGCCCGGCACGACCCCGGCACAGGCGGACGGCCACCAGGTCGCTTTCGAGGCCGACCGCATCGACGAGGCGTTCAGCGAGGGCTGGAGCGTCCTGGTGCGGGGGCCCGCGACGACGGTGACGGATCCGGATGAGGTCGCCCGTCTCGAAGAGCAGGCGTACAGCACCCCCTGGGCGGGCGGCCGGCGTGACCTGTGGCTGCGCATCGAGCCCGTCGCCGTCACCGGGCGCCGGATCACGGTCGTCTGAACGGGTTCACCCCCGGCGCGCTCACAGCGCGCTGCCGCTGCCGTAGGGGGCGTACAGGTCGAGGAGCCGGACCCGCGACGCGTGCAGCCGGTGGGCGACCACCCGGCCGACCCAGTCCGCGACCGCGCGGCCGAACTCGGGGTCCCGGTCGCACATCGCCCGTACGGCTTCCGCGTCGAATTCGTAGGCGCGCACCGGGCTCACCGCCTCCGCGCCCAGATGCCACACGTGCGGCGGGAAGTGCCACGACCAGCCGACCAGCTCGCCGTGGCCCAGGGACTCGATGACAGCGGCCCGTCGCCCCGGGACGTGCAGGTCGAGCACGACCGTCCCGGTGCGCACGATCCAGAACCGGTCGGCGTGCCGCCCTTCCTCGAACAGGCGTGTGTCCGCGTCGAAGGACACCTCGCGGGCCACCCGCATCAGCCGCTCGCGGTGCCCGGCGGTGAGGCCCGTGGCCAGATTGGGCGTGGAGGTCATGGTCGGCTCCCTTCAGAACCTCGGACTGCTGACCTCAGCCTGTGCCCCGCCCGGGCGTCGCACCACGGGCCGAACGGCCCCGGCCAGGGGCCCGAACGCCCCTCGCGTCCGGCTGCGGCAGATGCGACGGTGGGAGTGGATCGGCACCATGCCGCGGACGAGGCGGTGGGAACGATGACGATGAAACTCCCCCTGGTCGTGGGCGTCGACGGGTCCGACGGCAGCCTGCCGGCGGTCGACTGGGCGGTGGACGAGGCGGCCCGCCACGGGCTTCCCCTGCGGCTGGTCCACGGCTCCCTCTGGGAGCGGTACGAGGTCCGCACACCGTCGGTCGGCCCGGACCGCCCTGCCGGGCAGGTGATGGCCGACCACATCGTCGCCTCCGCGGCGGAACGCTCCCGGCGGCGCGACCCCGGTGTGAAGGTGTCCACCGACGTCCTCCTCTCCGGGGCGACGGACGCCCTCCTGCGCGAGGGCGACAACGCCACCGCCCTGGTGACCGGTTCGCGGGGCCACGGCGAGCTGAAGGGACTGCTGCTCGGCTCCGTCGGGCTGGCCGTCGCGGCCCGCGCCCACTGCCCGGTGATCGTGGTGCGCGGCGACAAGGCCGGCCTGGCGGGGACCCACCAGAGGATCCTGCTCGGTGCCGGAACCCCGGCCACCGGCGAGGAGGCGACGCGCTTCGCCTTCCGTGAGGCCGAGGCCCGCGGATGTGTCCTGGATGTGGTCCGGGCCTGGCGCCGCCCCGCGCACGAACCCGGCCGGGACCACGAGGAGCGGGCCCGCACCGAACTCGACGACCTGCTCCGCGACGCCCTGGCCGATCACCCCGGCGTCCGGGTGCGCCCCGCCGCGGTCGAGGGCCCGGCCCGCAAGGCGCTGGTGCACCGCTCGGCCGCTGCCGACCTGGTCATCGTCGGAGCGCGACGCCGGCAGGGCCACTTCGGGCTCCAGCTCGGCACGGTCGCCCACACGCTGCTGCACCACGCCGCATGCCCCGTGGCCGTGGTGCCGCAGCAGGTCCGGCGGGAGCCGGGCCCGTGACGGACCGGTCCTGGGAATACGCGGGGTACCGCCCCGCGGAGGAACGGCTGCGCGAGTCGCTGTGCACGCTGGGCAACGGCTACTTCGCCACCCGCGGAGCGCTGCCCGAGTGCACGGCGGACGACGTGCACTACCCGGGCACCTACGCGGCAGGCTGCTACAACCGGCTCACCTCCGAGGTCGCGGGACGCCGCGTCGAGAACGAGGACCTCGTCAACCTCCCCAACTGGCTTCCCCTGCGCTTCCGCCCCGCAGGCGGACAGTGGCTCACCCCGGACTCGGCGACCGTCCTCGACCACCTCCAGACCCTCCACCTGGACTCGGGACTGCTGGAGCGCCGCACCCGGTACGCCCTCGGCGACGGACGGGCACTGTCCCTGCGGCAGCAACGGCTGGTGCACATGGGCGACCCGCACCTCGCCGCGCTGCGCACCGACTTCACCGCCGAGAACTTCACCGGCGAGCTGGAGATCGAGGCCGCGCTCGACGGGGCGGTCGGCAACGCCGGGGTGCCGCGCTACCGCGACCTGGACGGCCGCCACCTGACCCATGTGCACACCGGCACCGCCGTACCCGGCACGGTCTGGCTGCGCTGCCGCACCCGCACCTCGGACATCCGGATCGGTATGGCCGCGCGGCTGACCACCCGGGAGCCGGTCACCGACACGCACGAACCCTCACACGCCGTGCAGCGCGCCACCCTGCCCCTCGCCCCCGGCCGTACCGTCACCGTCGACAAGATCATCGCCCTGCACACCTCACGCGACCCCGCGATCAGCGACCCGTTGCAGGCGGCGGTGGAACGGGCAGGCGCGGCACCGGGCTTCGAGGACCTGCTGGCATCACACCGGACCGCCTGGGACCAACTGTGGCGCCGGGCCGAACTCGACGTCCCCGGGGAAGCCGGAGCCATCCTGCGCCTGCACCTCTTCCACGTGCTCCAGACCCTCTCCCCGCACACCGCGGAGCTGGACGTCGGCGTACCGGCCCGCGGGCTCCACGGCGAGGCCTACCGCGGGCACGTCTTCTGGGACGAGCTGTTCGTCCTGCCCTACCTCAACCTGCACTTCCCCGAGGTGTCCCGCGCCCTGCTCCACTACCGTCACCGGCGCCTCGACCGGGCCCGTGCCGCGGCCCGGGCCGTCGGCCGCCGGGGCGCGCTGTACCCGTGGCAGAGCGGGAGCGACGGACGGGAGGAGACCCAGCGCCTGCACCTCAATCCCCGCTCGGGCCGCTGGCTGCCGGACCACACCCACCTCCAGCACCACGTCGGCTCGGCGATCGCCTACAACGTGTGGCAGTACGGGGAGGCCAGCGGCGACGCGGAGTTCCTGCACACCGAGGGCGCCGAGATGCTGCTGCAGACCGCGCGCTTCTGGGCCGACTCGGCCACCTGGGACGAGAACCTCGGACGGCATCGCGTCCGGGGCGTGATCGGCCCCGACGAATACCACGAGGCCTACCCGGACGCCGACCGTCCCGGCCTGGACGACAACGCGTACACCAACGTCACCGCGGCCTGGGTCCTCGACCGCGCCCTGGAGGTGCTGCGCATCCTGCCCGAACCGCGCCGCCGTGAACTCGTCGAACGCATCGCCCTGGACGACGGGGAACCGGACCGCTGGAACGACGTCTCCCGCACGCTCCACGTCCCCTTCCACGACGGGGTCATCAGCCAGTTCGAGGGCTACGGCGATCTGGCCGAACTCGACTGGGACGCCTACCGCGGACGCTACGGCGACATCCGGCGCCTGGACCGGATCCTGGAGGCCGAGGACGACAGCGTCAACCGCTACAAGGCGTCCAAACAGGCCGACGTGCTGATGCTCGGCTACCTCTTCTCAGCGTCCGAACTCCGGCGGCTGTTCCGCAGGCTGGGTCACCGGCTGGACGAGGAGACCTGGCAGCGCACCGTCGACTACTACCTGGCCCGCACCAGCCACGGGTCCACCCTCAGCGGCCTGGTCCACGGCTGGGTCCTGGCCCGGTGCCGGCGCGCCGAGGCCTGGCACTACTGCCAGGAGGCCCTGCGCGGCGACATCGCCGACCTCCAGGGCGGCACCACCGGCGAGGGCGTCCACCTGGGTGCCATGGCCGGCACCCTCGACCTCGTCCAGCGGGGGCTGCCCGGCCTGGAGACCCGTGCGGGGTCGCTGTGGCTGGACCCCGTGCCGCTGCCCGAGCTGTCCTCGTACGGCTTCTCCATCCGCTACCGGGGCCACTGGGGCATACGGCTGCGGCTGACTTGCGGGCTGCTGGAGATCGCCGTACCGCCGTCCGGCCTCCCGCCGATCGACGTCGAGCTGCCCGACCGGGCGATCGGCGTGGAACCGGGGGAGACCTGCCGGCTGGTCCTCACGGACCGCTGAGGAGAGTGGCCCCGCGCCCCTATGCGCCGACGCCCCTATGCGCCTTTCCCCCGTCCCCGTACGCTGCCCGTCACCGCCAGCACCGACAGCACCACGAGCGCGGCGGCCGGACCCAGCACGGTCCAGGGGGCCAGTTCGGCGTACGGCTGGTTCTCCGAGAGCAGGCGCCCCCACTCGGGGGTGGGCGGCTGCTCGCCCAGGCCCAGGAAGCCGAGCGAGGCCAGGACCAGGACGGTCGTGGGCAGCCGGAGCAGGGCGTTGCGCAGGAGGGGCGGGACCACCGAGGGGAGCAGGTGGCGGCGCAGCAGATGCAGCCGCCCCGCGCCGAGCGCGACGGACGCGGCGATGTGCCCGCTCGCACGTTCCTGCTCCAGCAGCGCGGCGGTCTGGGCGGCGTACGGACTCCAGCCCACCGCGCAGACCGCGCTCGCGGCGCCCCACACCGAAGGCCCGGTCACCCCCGCGATCAGCAGGCCGGCGAGGACGGCGGGCAGCGTCGACACGACCTCCGTCGGGCCGGCGCTCGCCCGGGGTGCCATGCCCAGCAGCAGTCCGGTGAGGGCGCTGACCGCCGTGACGACCAGGGCGACCCCCGCGGTGCGCAGCGCACCGTGGCCCAGCCGGGCCAGCAGGTCACGGCCCAGCGCGTCCGTACCCAGAGGGTGGTCGAGGGACGGCGGCAGCAGCCGTGCCGCCGTGTCGACCTGGAGCGGATCGCGCAGCAGGCCCGCGGTGACCAGGCCGAGCAGGACGAGGGCGCAGCCGGTGGTGATCCAGCGCAGGGACGACGGCACCGTGAGCGAGGGCCGGTGCAGGGCGGGCAGGGCGCCGTCGCGCAGGGTCCGGCCGAGGAGTGCGTGACGCAGGGCGCGGATCACGACCCCCGCGCTCACGCCGAGCAGGACCAGAGCCAGCGTCGCGGTCTGCAGCACCGGGAGGTCCTGCGCGACGGCGGAGTCGAGCGAGAGCCGGCCCAGCCCCGGGATGTTGAAGATCTTCTCCACGGCGACCGCGCCGCCGACCAGCGCCACGACGGTCGGCAGCAGCTGCGGCAGGACGCCGGGCAGGGTGCGGCGCAGCGCGTTGCGGGCGATGCGGCCGGGCGGGAGGCCGACGGCGTACGCCGTGCGCGCCCAGGGTTCGTGGAAGGCGGCGGGCAGCGCCTGGTCGAGCAGGCCGCCGAGCATCGCGCCCGACGGGATGCCGAGGGCGAGCGAGGGCAGCAGCATCGACTGCGGCCCCTCCCACCCGCTGGACGGGAACCATCCCCACCACACCCCGCACACGGTGGCCAGCACCGAGGCGAGCAGGAACTTCGGCAGCGACGCGAGGACGGCGGCGGTGGTGCCCGCCCGGTCCTGCCGCAGCCGGCGCCGGGCACCGAGGAAGACCGTACGGGCGCACACCAGTCCGGCGACCAGCGCCGTGACGGCGAACGCTCCCAGCATCAGCGTCAGGGAGACCGACAGGGCCGTGCCCACCTGCGGCATGACCGGTGCGCCGGAGACCCACGAGACGCCCGCGTCCCCGCGCGGGAGGCCGCCCAGCCAGTGCGCGAGGTGGACCAGGGGCCCCTCGTCCAGCCCCAGTTGGCCGCGCACGGCGGCGAGTTCGGCGGGTGTGGGGTTCTGGTCGGCGGAGCGCGCCCGCAGCACCGTCCGGGCCGGGTCGGCTCCGGACAGCCAGGGGAGCAGGGCCACGGCGCCGAGCAGTGCACCACCGGCGAGCACACGGCCGGCCGCCGCCGGCCAGAGGGACGGGCGGGCGGCGGCGGGGGCGTGCGCGAGGCTCATGCGGGTTACTTCAGGTGCGTGTCGACGTCGATCAGGGACCGCTCGCGCGGGTCGAGGATCACGCCCTCGACGCCGTCCGCGACACCCTGCACGGCCTGCTCGTGGACCAGCGGCACCACCGCGTCGGTGCGCAGGATCGCCGCCTCCGCCCGCATGATCTTCTCCTGGCGCCCGGCGGTGTCCCGCTCGGCTGCTGCGGCCCGGATGGCCTTGTCCACCGCGGCGTCCTTCAGACCGGCGATGTTGTAGACGCCGTCGCTGGTGAAGTCGCTGGCGAGGTAGTCGACCGCGTCACCGGTGTCCAGGAGCGTCACCCGCGAGAAGACGAGGGCGTCGTACTTCCCAGCGAGCAGGTCGCCCTCCATCTGCGTGTACTCGCGCACGTCCTGCTTCACGGTGAATCCGGCCTTCTCCAGCTGCTGCTGGAGCACGGTCGCCGCCTCGGGCAGCTCGGCCCGGTTGGTGTAGGTGGCCAGCCGCAGCGTCCTGCCCTTGGTGTCGGTCCTCACCTCGGCGGCGGTCGCGGCCCCGGTACGGCCCGTCACCGGGACGCGCTTGCCGGCCGCCCAGGGAACGGCGGGCCCGAACAGGCCCTGCGCGGGGTCGGCGTAGCCGCCGAAGACGGAGTCGACCAGCGCCGAGCCGTCGACGGCCTTCCGGGCGGCGGCGCGCAGGCCGGCGTCGGTGAACAGGCCGCTTCCGGTGTTCAGGATCAGGCTGTCGGTGCGCACCGAGGGGACTTCGTGACGGGTCTTGTCGTCGAGCAGTTTCGCCTGGGCGGTCGGGATCCACTCGGCGATGTCGGTCTCGCCGCCGCGCAGGGCGTTGGCGCGGGCCGTCCCGTCCGCGATCCAGCTGACGTCGATGCCGGGCGCCTTGGCCTTGCCGCCCCAGTAGCCGTCGAAGCGGTCGAGCGTGGCCTTGGTCTTGCCGCTCAGCCGGGTGAGTTCGAACGGGCCGGTGCCGGTGCCGACGGGGCTGACAGCACCGTCCTTCCCGTACGCCTTCGCCGACAGGATCGCCAGGGCGGGGCTGGCCAGCCGCAGCGGCAGCACCGGGTCGGGCGACTTGGTGGTGAGGGTGACGGTGTCGGCGTCGTCGGCCTTGGCGGTCAGTGACACGTCGCTCAGGACGCGGGGCTTGGGCTTGGCGGCGCCGGCGTGGTCGAGCGCGTTGACGACGGCCTGGGCGGTCAGCTCGGTGCCGTCCTGGAACCGGGCCTTGCGCAGCTCGAAGGTCCAGGTGGTGTCGCCGTTCTGCTTCCAGGACTTCGCCAGAGCGGGCTTGGCGGTGCCGTTCTTGTCGAGGGCGGTGAGGCCCTCGGCGACGGACAGCTTGCTCAGCACGGTGGCGTCGTTGCTGTACGGGGACAGTGCCTGTACCGGCGGCACGGCCAGCGCGACCCGTAGCCGCCCGCCCGAGCCCGTCCCGGTGCCCGCGTCACCGTCCCCGGGTGCGAAGCAGCCGGCCAGCAGGGGAGTGAGGGCGAGCGCCGCTATGAGGCCGCGGGAGGTGGTGCGCATGTCGGATCCTGTCGTGCGGGAGATCGGCGGCGTCAGCATATAAGGGGAGCCTTACCAAACCATCAACCGGGTAGGTGAAATCTCAACGACTGGACGGTCATGGTCCGAACGAGAGCCTCTCGACCCGCTGTTCGACCTGTGCCATCGTGTGCGCCGGGCGGAGGTGAGGCGCATGACCGGCGCGGACCCGGGACTGTTCGGTCCGGAATCGGTGACCTGGCAGCTCCACAGCGACCCCGTGATGTGGATCGCGGGCGTCCGGGCGCTGTACCTCCAGGCCCTGCACCCGCGCGCGGTACGCGGGGTCATGCAGAACTCCGACTTCCGGCGCGACGCCTGGGGCCGGTTGATGCGCACAGCGAGCTTCGTCGGAACGACGACCTACGGCACCACCGACGCGGCCGAGCGCGCCGGAGCCCGGGTCCGCAGGATCCACCGCATGCTGACCGCGACCGACCCGGACACGGGCGAGCGTTACGGTGTCGACGAACCCGCCCTGCTGATGTGGGTGCACTGCGCCGAGATCGACTCGTACCTCCACGTCGCCCGCAGGTCCGGCTTCCGGCTCACCGACGCCGAGGCCGACCGCTACGTCGCCGAACACCGCGAAAGCGCCCGCCTCGTGGGCCTCGACCCCGACGCCGTACCGGCCGACCGGGCCGAGATGGCCGCGTACTTCGAGAAGGTGCGCCCGGACCTCGCCGCCGGACCCGAGGCACGCGAGGTGGACGACTTCCTGCTCCGCCCGCCGACGCACCCGCTCCTCGTACCGGCGCGCGAGGTGCTGTGGCGGCGCGTGGCACATCTGGCGTACGCCTCTCTGCCGCCGTACGCCCACGACTTGTACGGCAGACCGGCCCCCGCACCCGCCACCGTCACCCGCCAACTGCGCCTCGCGGGCCTCCTGCTGCGCCGCGTTCCCGCACGTGTGCGGTGGCAACTCCCGCCCAAACACATTCTGCGGGCCATGGCGAGGCTCGGCCCCGGTGCCCGCCCGGCCCCGTACAAACTCGGACGATAGGCCGCCATACTGGGTGGGCCAGGGGGGCGGGCGAACAGCTACCGGGGGGAGCGTCGCGCGACATGGGGGACAGCAGGCTCATCCAGGGCCGGTACCGGCTGCTCGATCTGATCGGGCGCGGCGGCATGGGCGAGGTGTGGCGGGCCCGGGACGAGTCCCTGGGCCGGCACGTCGCCGTCAAGTGCCTCAAACCGCTGGGCCCGAACCACGACCACGCCTTCACCCGCGTGCTGCGGGAGCGGTTCCGCCGCGAGGCCCGGGTGGCCGCCGCGCTGCAGCACCGGGGCATCACCGTCGTGCACGACTTCGGCGAGTCCGACGGCGTCCTCTACCTCGTCATGGAGCTGCTGGACGGCCGTAACCTCAGCCAGCTCCTGGAGGACAACAAGCAGCACCCGCTGCCGGTCGCGGACGTCGTGGAGATCGCCGAGCAGGTCGCCGCCGCCCTCGCCTACTGCCACGAACAGGGCATCGTGCACCGGGACCTGAAGCCCGCCAACATCGTGCGGCTCGGCGACGGCACGGTGAAGATCTGCGACTTCGGCATCGCCCGCCTCGGCCACGACATCGGCTTCACCTCCCGGCTGACCGGCACCGGCATCGCCATGGGCACCCCGCACTACATGTCCCCGGAACAGATCGGCGGCGACGGGGTCGACCACCGCAGCGACCTCTACTCCTTCGGGTGCGTCCTGTACGAGATCGCCACCGGCGTACCGCCGTTCGACCTCGACGACGCCTGGGCGGTCCTCGTCGGCCACCGCGACACCCCGCCCCGCCCGCCGCGCGAGCACCGCGCCGAACTGCCCGCATACCTGGAGCGGGTCGTCCTCGACCTGCTCGCCAAGGAACCCGGGCAACGACCCGACGACGCCCGCGAGCTGGCCCGCCGGATCAGCGCCCACCGGGCCGCGCCGGCGTACGTGCCCGCCGTCGCGGCGGCCCGCCCGGCCGCCGGTGGCCCGGCGGGCGCGGCCCGGCTGCCGTCCTGGACCCGCGGCATGACCACCGGTCACAAGGCGACCGGCACGGGTCTGCGCACCACACCAGCCGACCCCTCGGCGGGACTGTCCGGCGAGTGGATCGCACGGCCCGCCACCGGCCCCGTCATCGAAGCACCCGCCCCCGCGCGGCGGCCCGCCCCGCCCACCGAGGTCCTGACCGCCCTGGCCGGCCGGCACAACGCGGGCCTGAGCCTCGGCCGGCTCGGCCGCTGGGCGGAGGCGGGCGAGGTGCACCGGGCGGTCGCCGCCGAACGCGAGCACCTCCTCGGCCCCGACCATCCCGACACCCTCTCCAGCCGCTACGAGGTCGCCTTCACCCTCAGCCGGACCGGCCGCGCCGCGGACGCCCTGCGCGAGTACAAGCACGTCACCGAGGCCAGGATCCGCACGCTCGGCGCCGACCACCCCGACACCCTGGCCGCCCGTCAGGAGATGGCCTACGTGCTCGGCCAGCTGGGCCGCCCCTTCGACGCCCACCGTGTCTACACCTCGGTGCTCACCGCCCGTGAGCACACCATGGGCCCCGACCACCCCGACACCCTGCGCTGCCGCCACAACCTCGCGTTCAACCTCAGCCGCCTCGGCCGCCTGGAGGACTCGTACCGCATGGCCCGCGAGGTGGCCACCGCCCGCGCCCGGGTCCTCGGCCCGGACCACCCCGACACGCTCGTCACCCGCTACGAGGTCGCCTACGCGCTCGGCCAGCTGGGCCGCTGGCCCGAGGCCCTGGAGACCTACCGCGAGGTCGCCGAGGCCCGCGGACGCGCCCTCGGCCCCGACCACCCCGACACCCTCGCCGCCCGGCACGAGACCGGCATCAGCCTGGGCCGCCTCGGCCGCAGCGCGGAGGCCCTGGACCTCTACCGCGGCCTGGCCGAGGACCGCAGCCGCAGCCAGGGCCCCACCCACCCCGAGACCCTGCGCGCCCGCCACGGCCGCTGCGTCAACCTCGGACGGCTCGGCCGCTGGGAGGAGGCCCTCGCCGAGTCCCGGGAGGTCGCCGCCCTCCGCGAGCAGGTCCTCGGCCCCGACCACCCGGACACCCTGGTCAGCCTGCGCGAGGTCGCCGTCGGCCTCGGCTGGCTGGGCCGATGGGCCGACGCGCTCACCGAGTACCGGCATGTGGCCACCGCTCGCGAACGCGTCCTCGGCACCGACCACCCCGACACCCTCGCCAGCCGCAACGACGAGGCCCACTGCCTGGAACAGCTCGGCCGCGGCGCCGAGGCCGTGGCCCTGTACCGAAGAGTGGCGGCCCTGCGGGAGCAGCGGGCCGCGGCGGCGCCCTGACCCCGGGCGAGCGGCAGGCGCCGTCTGGCCGACCCGGATCACCCCGTGTTACGAAGAACCATGACCGCACCCGAGGGACCCCGCGCACACCGGACGTACGACGCCGTCATCGTCGGCGGCGGCCACAACGGCCTGGTGGCCGCCGCCTATCTGGCCCGGGCCGGCCGCTCCGTGCTGGTCCTGGAGCGGCTGGACCACACGGGCGGCGCGGCGGTGTCCACCCGGCCCTTCGCCGGGGTCGACGCCCGGCTGTCCCGCTACTCGTACCTGGTCAGCCTGCTGCCGAAGAAGATCGTCCGGGACCTCGGCCTGGACTTCCGGGTCCGCACCCGCACCGTCTCCTCCTACACCCCCGCCGAACGCGACGGGCGGCCCACCGGTCTCCTCGTCGGCGGCGGCGAACGGCGCACCCGGGAGGCGTTCACCCGGCTCACCGGCTCCGACCGCGAGTACCGGTCCTGGCAGGCGTTCTACGGCATGACCGGCCGCGCCGCCCAGCGGATCTTCCCGACCCTCACGGAGCCGCTGCCCACCCGCGACGAACTGCGGGGCCGCCTCGACGACGAGGAAGCCTGGCGGACGCTCTTCGAGGAGCCGATCGGCACCGCCGTCGAAGCGCGCTTCGAGGACGACCTGGTGCGCGGCGTCGTCCTCACCGACGCCCTCATCGGCACCTTCGCCGACGCCCACGACCCCTCCCTGAAGCAGAACCGCTGCTTCCTCTACCACGTGATCGGCGGAGGTACCGGCGACTGGGACGTACCGGTCGGCGGCATGGGAGCCCTCACCGACGCCCTCGCCGGCACGGCCCGTGCGGCGGGCGCGGTCCTCGCCACCGGCCACGAGGCGCTGCGCATCGCCACGGACGGCCGAACCGCCGAGGTCACGTATCGCACGGACGCTGGTGAAGGCACCGTCGCCGCCCGCCACGTCCTGGTGAACGCCTCACCGCAGGCCCTGGCCGAGCTGACGGGCGACACGCCCCCGGCACCCGCCGAGGGCGCCCAGCTCAAAGTCAACATGCTGCTCAAGCGGCTGCCACGGCTGCGCGACAGCTCCGTCGACCCGCGGCAGGCCTTCGCCGGCACCTTCCACATCGCCGAGGGCTACGAGCAACTGGCCGCCGCCCATGCCCAGGCCGCCGCCGGCGAGCTGCCCGCCGCGCCGCCCTCGGAGATCTACTGCCACTCGCTCACCGACCCGACCATCCTCGGGTCCGGCCTGGCCGAGCAGGGCTACCAGACGCTCACCCTCTTCGGCCTGCACACCCCGGCCCGCCTGTTCGAGCGGGACAACGACGCCGTACGCGAGGACCTGCTGAAGTCCACCCTCGCCCAGCTCGACGCCCACCTGGCCGAACCCCTCGAGGACTGCCTGGCCACCGACGCCGACGGACGCCCCTGCATCGAGGCCCGGACCCCGCTCGACCTGGAGCGCGACCTCGGCCTGCCCGGCGGCAACATCTTCCACCGCGAGCTGAGCTGGCCCTACGCCCAGGACGGCACCGGCCGCTGGGGTGTGGAGACCGGGCACGCCAACGTGCTGCTGTGCGGGGCCGGAGCGGTGCGCGGGGGCGGGGTCAGCGGGGTGCCGGGGCACAACGCGGCCATGGCCGTGCTGGAGAACACCCCCGGGTGATCCCTCAGTCGGACGATCGCTCCCACCCCACGCTCCGCAGACGCGCCGCGTCCGCCGGGCGCGACTCGTCGAACAGGACGCCCCCGGCCGCCTCGACCCGCAGCGCGTCCACGTAACAGCCGCGCCCGACGTACAGCCGGTCCGTCGCGTACCGCCAGCGCAGGGCGAGCTCCCGTGCGGCGGGAACGTCCGCGGCGAGTGCGTGCCAGACGCGTCCGGACCAGCCGGTGACCGACCCCGAAGGGTGCCGCTCGGGGTCCCGACCGCGGCGGGACGTCGTGAAGGGCACCGGCTGCCAGGTCGTGCCGCCGTCGGTCGTGGCCTCCAGGACCAGGAGGTCGGACGCGGGCTCGGTGTCCCACCACAGCGCGCAGCGCAGCCGCGCCCGCCCGGCGGACGTGTCGAGCACGGGGAGCGAGAGGGTCGCCGTCGAGGAGACCGCCATCCCGGAGAACCAGGCCGTGCGTCCCCGCGCCGGCCGGACCGGCACGGCCCGCGCCATGTTGTTCGCCGCGGCGACCCTGGGCGCCGAACCGGAACGCCAGCTCCGCACCGGATGGACGGAGTTGCCGAGAACGACGAGGAATGAGTCGGTCGTCGGGTCGAGCACCAGCGAGGTGCCCGTGAACCCGGTGTGCCCCGCGCTGCGCGGTGTGGCCATCGCACCCATGTACCAGTGCTGGTAGAGCTCGAATCCGAGGCCGTGCTCGTCCCCGGGGAAGGCGGTGTTGAAGTCGGTGAACATCAGCTGGACCGACTCCGGCCCCAGGATCCGGGCCCGCCCGTAGACACCGCCGTTGAGCAGCGTACGGCCGAGCACCGCGAGATCCCACGCGTCGGAGAACACACCCGCGTGGCCCGCGACCCCGCCGAGGCCGAAGGCGTTCTCGTCGTGCACCTCGCCCCACACCAGGCCCCGGTCGAGCCCGGACCACGGCGCCCGCGCGTCCTCCGTGGCCGCGATCCTCGGCCGCCAGGACGCGGGCGGGTTGTAGCGGGTGCGGCGCAGGCCGAGCGGCGCGGTGATCTCGTCCCGGAGCAGGGCGTCCAGGGTGCGGCCCGTGATCCGTTCCAGCACGAGCTGGAGCGAGATGAGGTTCAGGTCCGAGTACAGGTACGCCGTGCCCGGTGCGCTGACCGGCGCCTCGTTCCAGATGCGCTGGAGCTTCTCCTCGTACGTCGGCGCGCTGTACAGCGGGATCCAGGCGCGGAAACCGGAGGTGTGCGTGAGGAGCTGGCGGATCGTGATGTCCTGCTTGCCCGCACGCGCGAAGTCCGGCAGGTAGGAGGCGACCTTCGCCTCCAGCTCCAGTGCGCCGCGCTCCATCTGCTGCACGGCGAGGATCGAGGTGAACAGCTTCGAGACCGACGCCAGGTCGAAGACGGTGTCCTCGGCCATCGGGATCTGCTCGCCGGGCGGGAACTCGATACCGGTGTCGGTCTTCTCGTCGTAGGCCCGGTAGCGCACCGCCATGCCGATGGGCCGGTGCAGCGCGACCGTGCCGCCGCGTCCGGCGAGCAGGACGGCGCCCGCGTACCAGGGGTGCTTGGGGGAGGGCCCGAGGAACGCCTCCGCGTCGGTGACGAGCCGGCGCAGGTGGGAGGAGAGGAGCCCGGCGCGGGCGGCGGAGCCGTGCCGCAGGGTGGGGTGGCGGCCGGCCCCCGCCGGAGCGGCCGGGGCGGGCCCGGCGGGGAACGGGGTGAGGGCGAGCGCGCCGCCCAGGGCCATGCCCGCTCTGCCTAATTGACGCCGGGTCAGTTCACCGCTCGCCGGGCTGTCGGTCACCGCACGCATCCCTTCGTCTCCACCGTCTCGCCTGTCCCGTGCAGTATGTCCGCCGCGCGTCTTGGCCCATAGACCGCGCGCACGAACCAAGCGCGGCCTGAATCTGACGGAGCATCAGAAAACCCCTTCCGTCCTCCGGAGGACTCCGGCATCCTGCGCCCATGCAGACGGAGCTGAGCCAGGAACTGGGAATCGAGCACGCCGTCTTCGGCTTCACGCCGTTCCCCGCCGTCGCCGCGGCCATCAGCCGGGCCGGTGGCTTCGGCGTGCTCGGCGCGGTCCGCTACACCGCCCCCGACGAGCTCAGACGCGACCTGGACTGGATCGAGGCACACGTCGGCGGAAGACCGTACGGCCTGGACGTCGTCATGCCGGCGAAGAAGGTCGAAGGCGTCACGGAGGCCGACGTCGAGGCGATGATCCCCGAGGGCCACCGGCAGTTCGTCCGGGACACCCTCGCCAAGCACGGCGTGCCCGAACTCGCCGAGGGCGAGGCGTCCGGCTGGCGCATCACGGGCTGGATGGAGCAGGTCGCCCGCGGCCAGCTCGACGTCGCCTTCGACTACCCGATCCGGCTCCTCGCCAACGCCCTCGGCTCCCCGCCCGCCGACGTCATCGCCCGCGCCCACGACCAAAGCGTCCTCGTCGCCGCACTCGCGGGCAGCGCCCGGCACGCCCGCAAGCACCGGGACGCCGGGATCGACATCGTCGTGGCGCAGGGCTACGAGGCGGGCGGCCACACCGGCGAGATCGCCTCCATGGTGCTCACCCCCGAGGTCGTCGACGCCGTCGCCCCGCTGCCCGTGCTGGCCGCCGGCGGCATCGGCAGCGGGCAGCAGGTGGCCGCCGCGCTCGCCCTCGGCGCCCAGGGGGTGTGGCTGGGCTCCCTGTGGCTGACCACCACGGAAGCGGACCTCCACTCGCCCGCCCTGACCCGCAAGCTCCTCGCGGCCGGCTCCGGGGACACCGTCCGCTCCCGGGCGCTGACGGGCAAGCCCGCACGCCAGCTGCGCACCGAGTGGACCGACGCCTGGGACGACCCGGACGGGCCCGGCACCCTGCCCATGCCGCTGCAGGGACTGCTGGTCGCCGAGGCCGTGTCGCGCATCCAGAAGTACGAGGTCGACCCGCTGCTCGGCACCCCGGTCGGCCAGATCGTCGGCCGGATGACCAGCGAACGCAGCGTCCAGGCGGTCTTCGACGACCTCACCCGCGGCTTCGAGCGGGCCGTGGACCGCGTCAACCGCATCGCCGGAAGGAGCGGACAGTGAACACCCGAGCTCCCGTGGGCTTCTGGGCCCAGGCCACCGCCGACCCCGACCGCGCGGTCCTGGTCGCCCCCGACGGCGAGGAGTGGACCGCCGGACGGCTGCACGCCGCCGCCAACCGGCTCGTGCACGGCCTGCGCGCGGCCGGGCTGGAACGCGGCGACACCTTCGCGGTGGTCCTGCCCAACGGCGTCGAGTTCCTCACCGCGTACCTCGCCGCCAGCCAGGCCGGGTTCTACCTCGTTCCCGTCAACCACCACCTGGTCGGACCGGAGATCGCCTGGATCGTCTCCGACTCCGGCGCCAAGGTGCTCCTCGCCCACGAACGCTTCGCCGACGCGGCCCGCCACGCCGCCGACGAGGCAGGCCTCCCGGCCACCCACCGGTACGCCGTGGGCACGGTCCAGGGCTTCCGCCCGTACGCCGAACTCCTCGACGGCCGGCCCGGCTCGCCCCCCGGCGACCGCACCCTCGGCTGGGTCATGAACTACACCTCGGGCACCACCGGCCGCCCCCGCGGCATCCGCCGCCCGCTGCCCGGCAAACCACCGGAGGAGGCGTACCTCGGCGGGTTCCTCGGCATCTTCGGCATCCGCCCGTTCGACGGCAACGTGCACCTGGTCTGCTCGCCGCTCTACCACACCGCCGTCCTGCAGTTCGCCGGCGCGTCCCTGCACATCGGCCACCGGCTGGTCCTCATGGACAAGTGGACGCCCCAGGAGATGCTCCGCCTCATCGACGCCCACCGCTGCACCCACACCCACATGGTCCCCACCCAGTTCCACAGGCTGCTGGCCCTGCCCGGCGAGGCGAAGGACCGCTACGACGTCTCCTCGATGCGCCACGCCATCCACGGCGCCGCGCCCTGCCCCGACCACGTGAAACGGGCCATGCTCGACTGGTGGGGGCCCTGTGTGGAGGAGTACTACGCGGCCAGCGAGGGCGGCGGCGCCTTCGCCACCGCCGAGGACTGGCTGAAGAAGCCGGGCACCGTCGGCAAGGCCTGGCCCATCAGCGAACTCGCGATCTTCGACGACGACGGCAACCGGCTGCCGCCCGGTGAACTCGGCACCGTGTACATGAAGATGAACACCGGCGGCTTCTCGTACCACAAGGACGAGGCCAAGACCCGCAAGAACCGCATCGGCGACTTCTTCACCGTCGGCGACCTCGGCCACCTCGACGAGGACGGGTACCTCTTCCTGCGCGACCGCAAGATCGACCTGATCATCTCCGGGGGCGTCAACATCTACCCGGCCGAGATCGAGTCGGCCCTGCTCGCCCACCCCGCCGTCGCGGACGCCGCCGTCTTCGGAATCCCGCACGACGACTGGGGCGAGGAGGTCAAGGCGGTCGTGGAACCGGCCGAAGGACACCGCCCCGGACCGGCCCTGGCCGCCGACCTCCTCGACCACTGCGCCCACCGGCTCGCCGGATACAAGCGGCCCCGGAGCATCGACTTCATCACCGAGATGCCCCGCGACCCCAACGGCAAGCTGTACAAGCGGCGGCTGCGGGAACCGTACTGGGAGGGCCGGACACGCCCGGTGTGAGCGCGCCCGGCCCCTCGCACCACGGTCAGCGGCGCTCGTGCACCCGCACGACCTTCAGCTTCGGCGAGGACAGGATGTCCTTCTCGCAGAAGCGCGACGTCACCCACCGCTCGCCGGAGAACAGCCGGGTCTGGTCGGCGTAGTGCGGCGACTTCGGGTTCGACGACTGGGAGTACGTCAGCAGTGTGCGCGCCACCGGGCAGCGACTGCCGTCCCAGCCCACCGCCTGGAGGTGGCTGGAGCCGAACGGTACCTCCGTATAGCCCCCGGCGGCCGCGTCCCACGTCGGCTCGATCACGTTCCACACGCCGAGCCGCCCCGCGCCGCCCGGTATGGGCAGGCGCTTGCCGTCGCGGACGACGAACTGGTGCGTGCCGAGCGGCGCGTCGAGCGCGATCCCCGCGCCCCGCAGCTCGCCCACCGCGTCGGCGAGGGCGGCGGGGAAGCCGGGAGCGTCCGTGTTCAGGGTGTTCGGGGTGCGGACCGGGTCCGCCGCCGAGAACGGCACCTTCCACAACCGGTCGGCGGGCACCGCCTGTTCGAGCCTGCGCCAGAACCGGTCGAAGAGCAGCGCTCCCCGGCTCCCGGTGTCCATGGTGCGGTCCCACGCCTTCAGCACCCCGCAGGCCTCCGACACGTCGACGGCCTTGCCGTCGCTGCCCGTCGCCGCACCCCCGGGCAGCGCGGCGCACGCCCGGGCCACGTCACCGGCGGCGAGATCACCCGTCGGCACCCGGTTGGCGAACTGCTGCCGCTGCAGGTCGCGTACGGTCAGGCCGCCGCGGTCCGCCATCGCCGCCACGTCCTCGATCGCGCCACGGGTCCGCAGGCCGAGCTGTGTGCCCACCGTGCCGAAGACCCGCTCGTAGCCGGTGAGGGGCCGGTCGGCATTCGTCATCCACGCGGTGCCGTTGGAGTTCTCGGCGTACGGGGCGTCCTTCAGGGTCGGCATCCTCGCCGGGCCGAAGATCCCCGGCACGACGGCGTCGGAGTCACCGCCGAGGGCACAGTCGCCGCGCGAACCGTCCAGGATCGCGATCCCGGACGCCGGGTACGTGGTCCTGCCGAGCTCCGTCGAGCAGCGCCGGGCCACATCGTCGGTGATCCGGGGAAGTACCTGCGACTGGGTGAAGAGGGAGTGCCCCGCGCGGTCGGCGGCGAGTGTGTTCACCCAGGGGATGCCCTGGTGCCGGTCGAGCGAGGCGAGGACGTCGGCCGTGCTGCGCGCCTTGGCGAAGCCGAGCGAGGTGTCGGCGAAGCGGAGGTTCGCGGCGTTGGGGTCGTTGAGGGCGTACGCCGTCCGGCCCAGTCCAGGGCAGCGGGACCTGGGGGCTGAGGGACGTGACGACCGGGCCGTAGCGCGTCCACCACTGGGTGCGGGTGACCGGCGTGCCGTCCTTCACCGCGACCGTCACGGTCCGCTTCTTCATGCGCTCCGGCCTGCCGTCCACGAGGTACGACGTGGGATCGGCCGGATCGAGCGTCAGCTGGTGGAAGTTGGCCGGGATGCCGGTGGAGACCGTGTGGCTCCACGCCACATGTGCGTTGAACCCGATGGAGATCGCCGGGGTGCCGAACAGGGATCCGCCGGACACGTTCAGCTCACCGGGGATCGTCTGCTGCGACTGCCAGAACCGGCGCCCGCCGTCCCACGGGTAGTGCGGGTTGCCCAGCAGCAGACCACGGCCGTTCGCCGTCGTGTCCCCGCGGAAGACGACCGCGTTGGAGCCCATGCCGGGGTCGCCCCACAGCTCCTCCGCCGCCTTCGCCACGGCCTTCGCTCCCGGCGTGCGGGCGGACGGCGTAGTCGTCTCAGACGACTGCGCATCATACCCTCCAACATCGTCGGGGGATGGAAGTGCCGACGGTACACATCTGATTCGAACGTCTGTCGGCTTCATGACACCGGACGCCATCGGCGGCGGCAGGGTTGCCCGTGGCCGGTCCTCGTCCCTGACTCCCGGCCTGCCCGGGGTCCTTGACCTCCTCGTGCGGTGAACCGAGGATCATGTGTCATGACGACGCCCGGACACGGCAGCACGGTCGACGCAGTTCTGCGGCGCAGCGCCCGGCGCACACCGGCGCGGGTCGCGGTGGAGTACGCCGAGCGGACCTGGACGTACGACGAACTCGACACCGCCGTCTCCCGCGCGGCGAGCGTCCTCCTCGACCAGGGGCTGACCCCCGGGGACCGGGTCGGCGCCTACGGCCACAACTCCGACGCCTACCTGATCGCCTTCCTGGCCTGCGCGCGCGCCGGACTGGTGCACGTACCCGTCAACCAGAATCTGACCGGCGACGACCTCACCTACATCGTCGGCCAGTCCGGCAGCTCGCTGGTCCTCGCCGACCCGGATATCGCCGCGCAACTGCCGGACGGTGTACGGACGTTGCCCCTACGGGACGCCGACGACTCGCTGCTCGCGAGGCTGCCCGGGGCGCCCGCGTACGACGGCCCCGAGCCGCGCACCGAAGACCTCGTGCAGCTGCTGTACACGTCCGGCACGACCGCTCTGCCCAAGGGCGCGATGATGACGCACCGCGCCCTGGTGCACGAGTACCTGAGCGCGATCACCGCCCTCGACCTCAGTGCGGGCGACCGCCCCGCGCACTCCCTGCCGCTGTACCACTCGGCACAGATGCACGTCTTCCTGCTGCCCTACCTGACCGTCGGTGCGACGAACATCATCCTGGACGCACCCGACGGCGACCGGCTCTTCGACCTGATCGAATCGGGCCGCGTGGACAGCCTGTTCGCGCCGCCCACCGTCTGGATCTCCCTGGCAGGCCGCCCCGACTTCACCACCCGCGACCTGAGCGGTCTGCGCAAGGCCTACTACGGTGCGTCGATCATGCCGGTCCCCGTACTCGAACGGCTCCGGGAGCGCCTGCCGGGCCTGGCCTTCTACAACTGTTTCGGCCAGAGCGAGATCGGCCCCCTCGCCACGGTGCTCGCGCCCGACGAACACAAGGGCCGCATGGACTCCTGCGGCCGGCCCGTCCTGTTCGTCGACGCACGCGTCGTCGACGAGGACGGCAAAGACGTCCCCGACGGCACCCCCGGCGAGATCGTCTACCGCTCACCACAACTGTGCGAGGGCTACTGGGACAAGCCCGAGGAGACCGCCGAGGCCTTCCGCGACGGCTGGTTCCGCTCCGGTGACCTCGCGGTACGCGACGCGCACGGCTACTACACGATCGTCGACCGGGTGAAGGACGTCATCAACTCCGGTGGCGTCGTGGTCGCTTCACGCCAGGTGGAGGACGCGCTGTACACCCACCCCGCCGTCGCCGAGGCCGCGGTCGTGGGCCTGCCCGACGAGCGCTGGATCGAGGCCGTGACGGCCGTCGTCGTCCCGCGCGGCGACGTCTCCGAGGCGGAACTGATCGACCACGTCCGAGGGAAGCTCGCCCCCTTCAAGGCGCCGAAGCGGGTGGTGTTCGTGGACGAACTGCCGCGCAACGCCAGCGGGAAGATCCTCAAACGGGAACTGCGGGACGGTCTCGGGAAGCGGTAGCGCACCCGAGACCGTCCAACCCGGTTGTGCCGGACCGGACCAGGACACCAGGATCGGCGCATGCCGATCTTCAGCGCCCCGGACGGAACCCGCCTCACCTATCACCTGCGCGGCGAGGGCGAGCCGCTCGTCGTGCTGCCCGGCGGCCCCATGCGGGCCTCCGCCTACCTGGGGGACCTGGGAGGCCTGGACGCCCACTGGCAGCTGGTGCTGCTCGACCTGCGCGGCACGGGGGAGTCCGAGCTGCCGGCGGACCCGGGCACGTACCGCTGCGACCGGCTCGTGGACGACGTCGAGGCGTTGCGGGTCCATCTGCGGCAGGAGCGGATGGACGTGCTCGCGCACTCGGCGGGCGGCAGTCTCGCCATGCTGTACGCGGCCCGGC
Organism: Streptomyces paradoxus; assembly: GCF_014202475.1. GTDB lineage: Bacteria > Actinomycetota > Actinomycetes > Streptomycetales > Streptomycetaceae > Streptomyces > Streptomyces paradoxus. The sequence goes on along the minus strand of NZ_JACHGV010000014.1, from coordinate 129,005 downwards.
ACCCGCAGCGGCTGGGACGGCTGGCACTGATCACCGCCATACCGAGGGCCCTGGGCATGCCGGCGACGGCCGAGGACCGGCTGACGGCGGCCCGACAGCGGGCGTCCGAACCGTGGTTCGCGGACGCGTTCCCGCCGTTCGAGGCCTGGCTGGAGGGCAGGGGCGACTTCGACCCGGCGTTCCTCCCGTTCTTCTACGGGCGGTGGGACGACACCGCCCGGGCGCACGCCTTCCGTGAGGAGGCCGAGACCAACGACGACGCGGCAGAGGTCTACGGTGCCGACGGCGCCTACGAACCGGACGCCACACGTGATGCGCTCGCCCGGGTGAGAACCCCCGTGCTCGTCCTGGCCGGTGGAATGGACGGTGGCCCGACCCCGTCGCTCGCCCGGCAGACCGCACAGGCTTTCCCGGCCGCCGAGTTCGCGGTGCAGCCGGGCGCCGGGCACTACCCGTGGCTCGACGACCCGGAGCGGTTCGTGCGGCGCGTGGCCGGCTTCTTTTCCTGACGCGGGGGACACCCTCTGCTGTCGGCAGAGCGACCCCGGCCGGGCAGCACCCGTCGCCTACCGTGCCGGTATGGACAACCGACCCCTCACCGTACGGGCGAACGGCATCACGCAGGCCTAGTCTGGGGACCGCAGGACGCCCCGCCCCTCCTGCTGTTGCACGCCCGCGGGGCCGACGGCACCGACTGGGCGGAGATCGCCCCCGCCCTGGCCACGGGGGCGGCTGGGCCCCGCCGGGTGTACGCGCCCGACCTGCGCGGACACGGCCGCAGCGACTGGCCCGGCGGATACGCGTACGAGACCCTGCGCGACGACGTTCACACCTTCCTCGGTGCGCTCGGCATCGAGCGCGCCGACGTCGTGGGCCACTCGCTCGGCGGCGCCGTCGCCTACCTGCTCGCACAGCGCGGCCCGGGACTCGTCCGGCGGCTCGTCCTGGAGGACGTGCCCGCGCCCTTCCCGCTGGACCCGCCGCGCCCACCCGCCGAACGGCCCGGCGGGGACCTGCCGTACGACTGGGCGATGATCCTCGCCACCGACGAACAGCGCAACGCACCGAACCCCGAGTGGTGGGACCACATGGGGCGGATCACAAGCCCCACACTGCTGATCGGCGGCGGGCCGAGCAGCCTGATCCCGCAGGAGCAGATCGCCGCCTTGGCCGAACTGCTCCCCGACGCCCGGCACATCACCGTCGACGCCGGGCATCTCGTGCACGAGGCCCGCCCGGCGGAGTTCCTCGCGGCCGTGGAGGACTTCCTCAGCCCTGCGGACCGTACGCCGTCATGAAGCGGTCGCGGAACTTGTCCATGCCCCACCGGGGGGCGTTCGCCGCCGGCTTGAGGCCGTCCGTCCAGTTCCAGTCGGCGACCCGGTCCAGGACCTTCTTGTCCTTGGCGACGATGGTGATCGGCACGTCCTTGCCGGTGTCCCCGGCGGTGACGGTCGGCACCGGCTGGTGGTCGCCGAGGAAGACCAGCACCGTGTCGTCGTCGCCGTAGCGCTCGACCCACTCGGTCAGGCTCCGGATCGAGTACTCGATGGCCCGCCGGTACTCGGTGCGCACCTTCTCCGGGTCCTTCCAGACCTCCGTTGGGTTGGTGCCCTCCTTCTTGATCCGGTGGAACACCGAGCCGTCACCCAGGTCGTCCCAGTCGATCATCCGCGCGATGGGGGACCAGGGGTTGTGGCTCGACGCCAGGATGATCTCCGCCATGATCGGCTCGCGGTCCTTCTTGCCGTGCTCCAGCCGCTGGAAGGCCTCCATGCTGAACTGGTCGGGCACGGGCGTCCAGCTGAAGTACGGGCCGTGGTAGCCGAGGTGCTCGGAGTCGTAGATGTGGTCCAGGCCGAAGTACTTGCCCTCCGGCCAGGCCCGCCGCACCCCCGGCACGATGCCGACGGTCCGCCAGGCGCCCGTCTTCCCGAAGTAGTTCGTCAGCGTCATGCGATCGCTCGTGGTCAGGTTGCGGTACCGCTGCTGGTTCTTGATCCACAGCCCGGACAGGAAGGTCGAGTGGGCGAGCCAGCTGCCCGCGCCCGTCACCGGCGACTGCAGCCAGCCGCTGCGCGACTCGAACCCGGCCGCCTTCAGCCGGCCGGTGCCCTCCGTGAGGACGGCGTCGGTCTGCTGCGCCATAGCCGGATCGTCGATCGCGACCCGGCCGTAGCTCTCGATGAACGTGAACAGGACGTCCTTGCCGCGCAGTCCCGTGAGCAACTGGTCGGGCGGCGTCTTCGCGAAGGCGTCGACGGCGGCCTGCTTCTCGAAGACCCGTGCGTCCTTCAGGCCCGCCCGGACCTGCTCCACCCGGTTGCCCAGGAACTCCGCGTTGCCCTTGGTGGCGATCGGCACCGTGCCGATCTGCAGGCCCAGGGTCATGGAGGTGATCCACGCGGTGCCGAGGATCAGTGTCGTACGGGCGGCGACGGGCCGGTGCCGGACCATCAGGTGGGTCAGCCGCACCACGGCGAGGGTCGTGAGGACCAGCACCGCGACGAACAGGACGATCACGCCGGTCACGGCCAGCACCTGGCCGGTCCGGCCGAACGTCTCCCTCAGGAAGTCCGTGCCGTTCTCGATCAGGATCCAGTCCAGGACCAGATCGAAGGGGCGGGCCAGGATCTGGTAGAAGCCCATGTCGACGAACTTCAGGATCGTGACCAGCCCGAGGAACGCGCCCATGACCACGGCCGTGATCCGGCGGGCCTTCGGCGGCAGGGCGAGCAGCAGGCCCGCGAGGAGCACGCCCTCGGCGGGAATCCTGACGAACGAGGCGAACTCGATCTTGTCGACCTGGTTCGGCACGAGCAGCGCGAACAGCACGAGGGCACCGGCCAGCACGGTCGTCCCCACGCTGACGCCGCGTGCCGCGCAGGGGTAGCGGCGCCGCCAGCCGAACCAGCCGGGCTTCGTCGCAACGGGGGGCGGGTCGGAAGCCGGGCCGGGGACCGTGCCCGATCCTGCGTCCGCAGATGTGACCGGCTCCGCCTCCCGAGCGGTGTCCGGCTCCGCCTCCACAGCCGTGTCCGGCTCCGCCTCCGGAGTCGTGTCCGGCTCCGCCCCCGGAGCGGTGTCCGGTTCGGCCTTCGGTGCGGTGTCCGGCTCCGCCTCCGGAGTCGTGTCCGGCTCCGCTCCCGGTGCGGTGTCCGGTTCGGCCTTCGGTGCGGTGTCCGGCTCCGCCTCCGGAGTCGTGCCGGGTTCCGTCCCCGGCTTCTCCGCCTCGGTCCGTTCCGCTGCCGGTTCCTTCTCCGCCGTGTCGTCATCCGGTTCCGCCCCGCCCTCGGTCGTGTCCGGGAGCTGACGGGAGCGAGTGAAAGGCGACACCCGGTGGTCCTTCCGTGCGGTCTTGCTGGCATGGCTGACAGAGCCCGGAGTCCGAGCCTGCCACCACCAGTACGTCCGCACGTCACCCGGGGTTCAATGTTCCGGCCGGAGAATCACCCGTCCGCAGCCACCGCCACCTCCCGGGCCCACCGATAGTCCGCCTTGCCGCTCGGCGACCGCTGGATCGACGCGGTGATCACCAGCCGGCGCGGGAGCTTGTAACCGGCGAGCCGGTCACGGCAGTGCGTGCGGATGTCCTCCAGCGACAGCCTCGCCGCTCCCTCGCGCAGTTGCACCACCGCCGCCACATGGTGGCCCCACCGGGGGTCCGGCACCCCGGCCACGAGCGCGTCGTAGACGTCCGGATGGGACTTGAGGGCCTGCTCGACCTCCTCCGGGTACACCTTCTCGCCGCCGGTGTTGATGCACTGCGAGCCCCGGCCCAGGACGGTGACCACGCCCTCCTCGTCGACGGTGGCCATGTCGCCGAGCAGCACCCACCGCTCACCGTCCCTCTCGAAGAAGGTCGCGGCGGTCTTGGCCGGGTCGTTGTAGTAGCCGAGCGGCACGTGTCCGCACTGGGCGATCCGGCCCACCTCACCGGCCGGCACCGGCGCGTACGTGGCCGGGTCGACCACCTGGGTACGGGCGTTGACCCGCACCCGGAAGCCCCGCTCCGGGCCGGAGTCCTCGGTCGCCGTCCCGTTGAAGCCGGACTCCGACGAGCCGAAGTTGTTCAGCAGCATGGCGTTCGGCACCAGCTCCTGGAACTGCCGGCGCACCGTGTCCGACATGATGGCGCCGGACGACGACACACTGAACAGCGACGAGCGGTCGATGTGCCGCAGCGGACCGCTCAGCGCGTCGATGAGCGGCCGCAGCATCGCGTCCCCCACCAGCGAGATGCTGCTGACCCTCTCCTTCTCCACGGTCCGCAGCACCTCCTCGGGCACGAACTTGCGGTGGATCACGACCCGCTGCCCGAAGTTGAAGCCGATGAACGCGGTGAGGGTGGAGGTGCCGTGCATCAGCGGGGCCGTCGGGAAGAACGTGATCCCCGCGCCTCCGGCCGCGACCCGCTCGGCGAGCTCCTCCGGCTTCTTCACCGGCTCCCCGGTCGGGGCGCCCCCGCCGAGGCCCGCGAAGAACAGATCCTCCTGCCGCCACATCACGCCCTTGGGCATGCCGGTCGTCCCGCCGGTGTAGATGATGAACTGGTCGTCGCCCGAGCGGGCCGGGAAACCGCGCTCGGGCGACCCGGCCGCCTCCGCCTGCGCGAACTCCACGCAAGGCACCTCCGCGGCTCCGGGCGGCGGAGTGCCCACCCGGATCAGATGCCGCAGCTTCCCGGCCCGGGGACGCGCCGCCGCCACCCGGTCCGTGAACTCGGCGTCGAAGACCAGCGCCGCCAGGTCCGCGTCCCGGTAGAGGTACACCAGCTCCTCTGCCACATATCGGTAGTTGACGTTGACCGGTACGATCCGCGCTTTCAGGCAGCCCAGCACCGTCTGCAGGTACTCCACGCCGTTGTAGAGGTGGAGCCCGAGGTGCTCACCGGGGCGTATCCCGCTGTCGAGCAGGTGGTGGCCGACGCGATCGGCCGCCGCGTCCAGTTCCGCGTACGTCAGCCGGCGCTCCGCGCCCGTGCCGGGGTGGTCGGCGTACACCAGCGCCTCACGGCCGGGGACGACGTCGACGACCGACTCGAACAGGTCGGCAAGGTTGTACTCCACCGCTCCTCCTGACCCCGGGCGTGCCTGGCATCGGACGGTTCGCCGGTCATCAGAGCAAAGGGCGGTCCAACTGTGAAGGGTCCACGCGAAAGAATCTGACTGACTGTCAGAAAACCCTTGAAGTGCTTCCCGCCCTACTGCAACCTGTTCTCGTTCCAGAGAGGGGAGTTCGCCATGGGCGGGACGGAACACCTCACCGTGCAGCGCGAAGGCGCCACACTGGTGCTCACGCTCAACAGGCCGGAAGCCAGGAACGCGCTCTCACTGCCGATGCTCGTCGGCCTCCACGACGGATGGCTGGAGGCCGACGCCGACGACTCGGTCCGCTCGATCGTCTTCACCGGCGCGGGCGGCTCGTTCTGCTCCGGCATGGACCTCAAGGCCCTCGCCGGGAACGGCATGGCCGGTCAGGAGTACCGCGACCGGCTCAAGGCCGACCCCGACCTGCACTGGAAGGCCATGCTGCGCCACCACCGCCCGCGCAAGCCGGTGATCGCCGCCGTCGAGGGGCCGTGCGTGGCGGGCGGCACCGAGATGCTCCAGGGCACCGACATCCGGGTCGCCGCCGAGTCCGCCACCTTCGGCCTGTTCGAAGTGCGGCGAGGCCTGTTCCCGATCGGCGGCTCCACGGTCCGCCTGCAACGCCAGATCCCGCGCACCCACGCCCTGGAGATGCTCCTCACCGGCCGCTCCTACAGCGCCCGCGAGGCCGCCGCCGCCGGCCTGGTCGGTCGCGTCGTCCCCGACGGCACGGCACTCGACAAGGCGCTGGAGATCGCCGAGCAGATCAACGCCTGTGGCCCACTGGCCGTGGAAGCCGTCAAGGCCTCGGTCTACGAGACCGCCGAAATGACCGAACAGGACGGCCTCGCCGCCGAACTGACCCGCGGCTGGCCGGTCTTCGGCACCGCCGACGCCAAGGAGGGCGCCCGAGCCTTCGCGGAGAAGCGACCACCCGTCTTCAAGCGCGCGTAGCGCTGTGCCGGAGATGGCCGGTTCCGAGCTGCGGGTCGTCTGTGGCCGAGCGCGCAGTTCCCCGCGCCCCTGAGGGGGCGCCCCGTGCACGCCGATCACGAAGGAGGCAGGCCCTCGATGTCCGTAGTTCTCAAGGCGCCGCTCGTCGTCGAATTTCCCTTCACTCGCTCCCTCGGCCCTGTCCAGAGTGCCTTCCTGACCGGTCTGCGGGAACGGGTGATCCTCGGAGTGAGGACGCGCGACGGCCGCGTCCTCGTCCCGCCCGTCGAGTACGACCCCGTCACCGCCGAGGAACTCGGCGACCTGGTCGAGGTCGCCCCCACCGGCACCGTCACCACCTGGGCCTGGAACCCCGCCCCCCGCCGCGGCCAGCCCCTCACCACGCCCTTCGCCTGGGTCCTGGTCCGCCTCGACGGCGCCGACACCGCCCTCCTGCATGCCCTCGACGCCCCCGGCCCCGCCGCCGTGCACACCGGCATGCGGGTCCGCATCCGCTGGGCGGGCGAACGCACCGGCGCCATCACCGACATCGCCTGCTTCGAGCCCTACGACGGCCACCGGGCCGAACCGACGGGACACACGGGCGAGTTCGAGGATCCCGTCACCGGCATCGTCGCCGCCGCCCGCCTCGACTACACCTACTCGCCCGGCCGCGCCCAGACCGCCTACATCAACGCCCTCTCCGGCCGGCGCACCATGGGCGAGCGCTGCCCGTCCTGCCGCAAGGTGTACGTCCCGCCGAGGGGCGCGTGCCCCACCTGCGGGGTCGCCACGTCCGAGCAGGTCGAGGTGGGACCGCGCGGCACCGTGACCACGTTCTGCATCGTCAACATCAAGGCGAAGAACCTCGACATCGAGGTGCCGTACGTCTACGCCCACATCGCCCTCGACGGCGCCGGCCTGGCCCTGCACGGACGGATCGGCGGCATCCCCTACGACGAGGTCCGCATGGGCCTGCGCGTCGAACCCGTCTGGACCGAGGACGCCCGCTACCCGGACCACTACCGGCCCACCGGCGAACCCGACGCGGACTACGACACCTACAAGGAGCTGCTGTGACGAGCGCACCGCGGGACCGTGAGATCGCCGTCGTCGCCTTCGCCCAGACCGACCACCGGCGCACCAGCGAGGAGCTCTCCGAAGTGGAGATGCTGATGCCGGTGCTGCACGAGGTCCTCGACCGGACCGGCCTGAAGACCGCCGACATCGGCTTCACCTGCTCCGGCTCCAGCGACTACCTCGCCGGCCGCGCCTTCTCCTTCACCCTCGCCCTCGACGGCGTCGGCGCCTGGCCCCCGATCTCCGAGTCGCACGTCGAGATGGACGGTGCCTGGGCCCTGTACGAGGCCTGGACGAAACTCCTCACCGGCGACGCCGACACCGCCCTGGTCTACTCCTACGGCAAGTCCTCGCCCGGCTCCGTCCGCGACGTCCTGACCCGCCAGCTCGACCCCTACTACGTGGCACCCCTGTGGCCCGACTCCGTGGCCCTCGCCGCCCTCCAGGCCCAGGCCCTCATCGACGCCGGCGACACCGACGAACCCGCCCTCGCCGCCGTCGCCTCCCGCAACCGCGAGGCCGCCGCCGCCAACCCGCACGCACAGCTGCGGGGGCCCGTGCCGCGGGGCGACCACATCGTCCAGCCCCTGCGCACCGGCGACTGCCCGCCCATCGGCGACGGCGCCGCGGCCGTGATCCTCGCGGCGGGGGACCGGGCCCGTGACCTGTGCGCACGCCCCGCGTGGATCCGCGGCATCGACCACCGCATCGAGGCGCACGGCCTCGGCGTGCGCGACCTGACCGATTCGCCGTCCACCCGCCTGGCCGCCGAGCGGGCCGGAGTCTTCGAGCGGCCCGTCGACACCGCCGAACTGCACGCGCCGTTCACCGCGCAGGAGATCGTCCTGCGCAAGGCCCTCCGGCTGGGCGACGACGTGGACGTGAACCCCTCCGGCGGGGCCCTCGCCGCCAACCCGATCATGGCCGCCGGCCTCATCCGCATCGGAGAAGCCGCCGCCCGCATCCACCGCGGCGAGTCCGACCGCGCCCTCGCCCACGCCACGTCCGGCCCCTGCCTCCAGCAGAACCTGGTCGCCGTACTCGAAGGGGAACCCCGATGAGCAAGGAGCCCGTGGCCGTCGTCGGCATCGGACAGTCCAGGCACGTCGCGGCCCGCCGGGACGTGTCCCTCGCGGGACTGGTCCGGGAAGCGGCCCTGCGCGCCCTCCAGGACGCCGAGCTGACCTGGGCCGATATCGACGCCGTCGTCATCGGCAAGGCGCCCGACTTCTTCGAGGGCGTCATGATGCCGGAGCTCTACCTCGCCGACGCCCTCGGTGCCGTCGGCAAACCCATGCTCCGCGTGCACACCGCCGGCTCCGTCGGCGGCTCCACCGCGCTCGTCGCCGCGAACCTCGTCGCGGCCCGCGTGCACGGCACGGTCCTCACCCTGGCCTTCGAAAAACAGTCCGAGTCGAACGCCATGTGGGGCCTGTCCCTGCCCATCCCCTTCCAGCAGCCCCTGCTCGCCGGGGCCGGCGGGTTCTTCGCGCCGCACATCCGCGCCTACATGCGCCGCAGCGGCGCGCCCGAGACGATCGGTGCCCTCGTCGCCTACAAGGACCGCCGAAACGCGCTCAAGAACCCCTACGCCCACCTGCACGAACACGACATCACCCTCGACAAGGTCATGGCCTCGCCCATGCTGTGGGACCCGGTCCGCTACTCGGAGACCTGCCCCTCCTCCGACGGCGCCTGCGCCATGATCCTCACCGACCGCGCCGGAGCCGCCCGGGCGCCACGACCGCCCGCCTGGATGCTCGGCGGCGCGATGCGCAGCGAACCGACCCTCTTCGCCGGCAAGGACTTCGTCTCCCCGCAGGCCGGACAGGACTGCGCCGCCGACGTCTACCGGCAGGCCGGGATCACCGACCCCCGCCGCGAGATCGACGGCGCCGAGATCTACGTGCCGTTCTCCTGGTACGAGCCCATGTGGCTGGAGAACCTCGGCTTCGCCGGCGAGGGCGAGGGCTGGAAGCTCACCGAGGCGGGCGTGACCGAACTGGACGGGGACCTGCCCGTCAACATGTCGGGCGGCGTGCTGTCCACCAACCCGATCGGCGCCTCCGGCATGATCCGCTTCGCGGAAGCGGCGCTCCAGGTGCGCGGTCAGGCCGGAGAACACCAGGTGGACGGGGCGCGCAGGGTCCTCGGACACGCCTATGGCGGCGGCTCGCAGTTCTTCTCCATGTGGCTCGTGGGCGACCGTCCCCCGGACTCCTGAAAGGTCCCCCTCACGTGCCCTGTTGGCCGTGGGACACGATCGCTAGGCTGGCCGCGGACGACGAACCGGGAGGAGCACGGACGTGGCCGAGACCACCACCCAGCAGCGCCCGCTCACGGGCTGGGACAAGCCGGAGCTGGACCTCACCAACGCACAGTGGCAGTCCAGCAGCCGAGGGCGGGGGGATGTCCAGATCGCCTTCGTCGAGGGCTTCATCGCCATGCGGAACAGTGGCCGCCCGGAGAGCCCTTCGCTGATCTTCACGCCCGCCGAATGGGGCGCGTTCGTGTCGGGAGCGCGGGAGGGAGAGTTCGACCTCACCTGAGGACGGGTCCGCCCTTTCCGGACGGCAGGGGGGCCGACGGCCGATCCGGGGGTGTTCCGCCCGCATTTCCGGACACGCCACCGGAGGCAGCTTCCCGGAGCCACCGCCTGAGTCAGGCTGGCCCCGGGAGGGGACAGCCGGATCCCGGAGGTGAGGACCATGAGCACGCAGCCCGTCGTCGCGGCGGTCGACGGATCGGACGACAGCCTGCGCGCCCTGGAGTGGGCCGTCGACGCCGCGCGCCGGCGCGCGGCACCCCTGCGCGTGGCGCACGTACGCCAGTACGCCCACTGGGCACAGCCCGAGGTCCTCGCCGCAGGGCTCGCCCACCCGCAGGACGACCCCGTGCTCGACCAGGTCCGCACCCGCCTGGAGGGGCGCGCCGACCAGCCGGACACGGAGTACGTCGGCATGGAGGGCGCGGCCGGCGCGGTCCTGCCCGAACTGGGTGCCACCGCCCAGCTGCTGGTGCTCGGCTCCCGGGGCCGCGGCGGCTTCGCCAGTCTGCTGCTCGGCTCCAACAGCATGGCCGCCGCCCGCGACGCCGAGTGCCCCGTCGTCGTGGTGCCCCGGCCCGGACGCGAGGTCCACGGCGAGGCCCCGGGCGGCCCCGGCTCGCGCGTGGTCGTCGGCCTGAAGGTGGACGGTCCCGACGAGGCCACACTCGAGTTCGCCTTCGCCGAGGCCGCCCGGCGCGGTGCCCGGCTCCAGGCGGTCGCCGCCTACCCGTGGCCCGCGCAGCCCTGGATGATGCCCGGGGAGCTGCCCCCGCCGATCGTCGACCAGGACGTCATCGAGGACGAGACCCGGGTCCTCGCCGACGGCTTCCTCGCTCCGTACCGCGAGCGGCACCCCGACGTCCCGGTCCAGCTGATCCCGGCGGCGGGCGACGCGGCCGGCCACCTCGTCGCGGCCTCCCGGGACGCCGACCTCGTCGTGGTGGGCCGCCACCGGCGGCGGCTGCTCTCACCCGTGCGCATGATGGGCTCGGTCACCCACGCCGTCCTGCTGCACGCCGCGAGCCCCGTCGCCGTCGTGCCGCCGGCGTCCCCTGCGGACTGACCTCGCCGTCCTGGCGGGACCGGTCCTGCCATCAGCCGTACCACCGTCCCAGCGGCCCCGAACCGCTCACTGTGCCGGGCGACGACCCGGCCCGTCCGGTCCGCCGCCCACCCCGCACTTCGCAGGCCGGGGCACGTACCATGGGCGACATGTCGTTCCTCCGCCGCCGCAGCGCCACTCCCGCCGGGCCCGACTTCGACGTACTGGCCATGGACCCGGGCGACTGGCCCGGCAACCTCGGTGCGGGACTGCTGCCCGCGCCCGACGGCACCTGCCAGGGCGTCTTCCTGCGCTACGACCTGTTCGGCGGCCGCGGCCCCGCGATGATCATCGGCAATCTGCCGGAGGGCTCCCCGGCCCGCGAGGTTTCCGAGGGCGAGGTCCCCTTCGAGGTGGCCCAGCTGCTGCTGGCGCTGGAGAACGACGAGGAGGTCACCGTCGTCAGCACCGAGGACGTCCCGGTGATGCAGGGCGACAACCTCCTGATCGTGCGGCGCGTCAAGCTCTCCGAGAGCCGGATCTCCTGCGTGCAGTTCGACCGCAGCGACAACGTCCTCGTGACCATCGCCGCCTGGGACCGCCCCATCACGGACGACCTCTACGCCCTCCTCAAGCCGCTGCCCGCGGAACTCTTCCAGCAGAGCTGAGAGCCGGACCGACCACACACGAGAGGGCCGCTGCACGCCTACCCGGCGTGCAGCGGCCCTCTCGTCCCCGTCAGCGAGTGCCGACCGCCGCGCGCACGGCGCGCCGGGCCAACTGGCAGTCGTCGTGCAGCCGCCGCAGCAGCAGCCTCTGCTCCTCGCCGGACGGCGCGGCAGCCGGGTGGGCCGCCCCCGGTGCCGCCGGGGCCGCGTCGTGCATCGAACGCTGCACGGCCGTCTCGTAGGTACGGATCTCACGGGTCAGCACCAGCATCAGGTTCACCAGGAAGGCGTCCCTGGACGCAGGCCCCGCCGACTGGGCGATCTGGCTGATCTGACGGCGCGCGACCGGTGCGTCCCCGAGCACCGACCACAACGTCGCCAGGTCGTAGCCCGGCAGGTACCAGCCGGCATGCTCCCAATCCACCAGCACTGGACCGGCCGGTGACAGGAGCATGTTCGACAGCAGTGCGTCGCCGTGGCAGAACTGGCCCATGCCCTGCCGCCCGGCCGTCTGCGCGATGCCGTGCAGCAGCTTCTGGAGGTCGCCCAGATCCCGGTCGGTGAGCAGACCCAGCTCGTGGTACCGGGACATCCGGGCCGCGTAGTCGAGCGGCGCGTCGAACGTGCCCGCCGGCGGGCGCCAGGCGTTCAGCCGGCAGATCGCGCCGAGTGCCGCTCTGATGTCCGCCCGGGGCGGCGCCTCCACCGGGTGCCGCTGGAGCGCCGCCACCCGGCCCGGCATCCGCTCGATCACCAGGGTGCAGTTGTCCGGGTCCGCCGCGATCAGTCTCGGCGCCCGCACGGGAGGGCGGTGCCGGACGAACGAGCGGTACGCCGCTATCTCGTGGCGGATCCGCTCGGACCAGGCGGGGGAGTGGTCGAGTAAACACTTGGCGACAGCCGTGCTGCGACCGGTCGTGCCGACCAGGAGCACGGACCGTCCGTTGCGGCGCAGGACCTGCACCGGGGCGAACTCCGGGCAGATGCGGTGCACGGACGCGATCGCCGTGCGCAGCTGCGCGCCCTGGGGGCCGGACAAGTCGAGTCTCCCGCTGAGCGGTTGCGTGCCGATGACCGCGCCGCGCCGGGCCCTGCCCGCACCGAGCACGGGGGCCGCCGGCCGCGCGGGGGCGAGGTAGGGGCCGCTGTCCGTGGGACGCGGGTGCAGCGACCGGGGCGGTGCGGACACGGAGGACGATGCTGCGTACATGGGCGAAACAGATCCCTTCGTGTGCCTGCGACGACAGCGCACCACCCGGCCCGGAGGCCCGGGAGAACCCTGGGGAGTGTCCCTGGCGACCGGGTCGGGGTGGCGCGTTCCTACCTGACACCGGATGGCCCGTGGCACACCATCTGGCGCACCCTGGCGAACCCTGGCGAATAGTCGCCCGGCAAGTCTCCCCGGGCTACTGTCAACTCAGCCGAGAACCTGGGGGCTTGACGTGAGCGGACAACCCAACACCCGGCTCGCGGACCTGTTCGGCCTGGCCGGCTGGTCCAAAGGCGAACTCGCGAGGCTGGTCAACCGGCAGGCGGCGGCCATGGGCCACCCCCAGCTGTCGACCGACACCTCCCGGGTGCGGCGGTGGATCGACACGGGAGAGATCCCGCGCGATCCGGTGCCGCGGGTGCTGGCGGCTCTGTTCACCGAGCGTCTCGGCCGTGTCGTGACCATCGAGGACCTCGGTCTGGTCCGGCACGGGCGTGCGGGGAAACGGCAGGGCGGCGGGAGCGACGATGCTCCCGACGGCGTGCCGTGGGCGCCCGAGCGGACGGCTGCGGTCCTCACCGAATTCACGGGAATGGACCTCATGCTCAACCGACGCGGCTTGGTGGGCGCGGGCGCCGCGCTCGCCGCGGGATCCGCACTCAGCAGCGCCATGTACGACTGGCTGCACACCGACCCTTCCCTGGCTGCCGACGCCCCCGACCTCGACCATCCCCTGCACGCCGACCCCGCTGGGTTCGACCGCTACGAGGCCGCCCCCATCGGGTCGCAGGAGATCGAGGAATTGGAGCGCTCGGTCGAGGTGTTCCGTGCCTGGGACGCGGCCCGCGGCGGCGGGCTCCAGCGCAAGGCCGTGGTGGGCCAGCTCAACGAGGTGGGCGGCATGCTCGCCTACCGTCACCCACCCCACCTCCAGCGGCGCCTGTGGGGCGTCGCCGCCAACCTCGCCGTCCTCGCGGGCTGGATGTCGCACGACGTCGGCCTGGAGCCCACGGCCCAGAAGTACTTCGTCATCGCCGCGCACGCGGCCAGAGAGGGCGGGGACCGCCCCCGCGCGGGCGAGGCACTGTCCCGCGCGGCCCGCCAGATGGTGCACCTGGGCCGGCCCGACGACGCCCTGGACCTGATGAAGCTCGCCACGTCCGGTTCCGGTGACGAGGTGCTGCCGCGCACCCGGGCGATGCTCTACACCATCGAGGCCTGGGCGCAGGCGTCCATGGGCAAGGGCCAGGCGATGCGCCGCACGCTCGGGCGGGCGGAGGACCTGTTCGTCTCCGACAAGGCCGACGTACCGCCGCCGGACTGGATGCAGACCTTCAAGGCGGAGGACCTCTACGGCATGCAGGCCCTGGCCTACCGTACGCTCGCCGAGTTCGAGCCGGGCGCGGCCGCCCATGCCCAGCACTACGCGGAGAAGGCGCTGGCCCTGCGGGTCGACGGCCGGCAGCGGTCGAAGATCTTCGACTACCTGTCGATGGCGTCGGCCTGCTTCATCGCGGACGACCCCGAACAGGCCGACCGGTACGCTCGCCTGGCCCTGGTGTCGATGGGGTCCAACTCCTCCCACCGCACCTGGGACAGGCTGCGCCAGATGTACCGGCTCACCGCCGAGTACTCGGGCTACCCGAGGATCCAGGAGCTGCGGGAGGAGATCAAGCTCGCCCTGCCGAAGACCAAGGGCAGGGGCGGCAACCGCGCGCAGGCCTGAGTTCCCCGGTCAGCCCGGGTTCCGGTTCCCTACGACACGACCTTGGCGACGAGCAGACAGGCGTTGTCCTCACGCTCGCCCTCACCGAACTCCTGGACCACGGTCCGCACGCAGTCCTCCGCGGTGCGGTCCCCCGCCAGGCGCGGCGCCAGGCCGAGGAGGAGGTTCGCCGCCGCCGCTCCGGTGTGCCCGGGCACCAGCCCGTCGGTGTGCAGGAGCAGCAGGTCGCCCACCCGGAGCGTCTCTTCGGCCTGCCCGTAGACGGCGCCCGAGGTGGCGCCGAGCAGGACACCGTCCGGTGCCTCCAGGACGTGCCCCGTCCCGTCGCGGAACAGCAGCGGGGCGGGGTGTCCGGCCTGCGCCCACACCAGGGTGCGGTTCGCGGGCCGGTAGCGGCAGCAGACGGCGCTGCCCAGGGCGGGTTGCACGGTGGCGTCGAGTAACTGGTTCAGCCAGGCCATCACCTGCCCCGGCGTGGCGCCGGCCATGGCCATGCCGCGTACGGCACCGAGCAGCATGGTCATGTTCGATGTGACGCCGACTCCCTCGCCGGTGAGGTCGCCGACGCTGAGAAGCGTTTCACCGTCGGTCAGTTCGAGTGCGTCGTACCAGTCGCCGCCGATGAGGGTGCGGGTGGACGCCGGCAGGTGGTGGGACGCGAGGTCGAGGGTCCTGGGGCCCCGGTGCGGGAGCCGCAGGGAGCCGCGCCACGGCGGCAGCACGGCCTCCTGCAGCTCGGCCGCGATCCGGTGCTCGCTCTGCGCGGCCTGCTGCCGGTGGTGCAGCGAGTCACGGGTCTCGCTCACCACCCGCTGGCTGCGGCGCAGTTCGCTGACGTCACGCAGCACGGCCCACATCGAGGCGGTGCTGCCGTCACCGTCGAGCACCGGTTCGCCCATCATGTGCACGGTCCGTACGTCGCCGGCCCGGCGGGCGATGCGGAACTCGCCGTCGATGGGCCGGGCGTCGACGAGGCAGCCGGTGACCATCGCGGTCAGCTTCGGCCGGTCCTCGTCCACCACCAGTGACGGCAGTTCGTCGAGGGTGAGCGGGGGAGCGGCCGGGTCGCGGCCCAGGATCCGGTAGAGCTCGCCGGACCAACTGGCCTCGTCCGTCAGCAGGTTCCATTCGGCGCTGCCGACCCGGCTGAGCAGGGAGCCCTGTGCGGGGGAAGGGGCTTCCGGGGCGGCCGCCGTGGGCAGGGGGCCGTCCCGCAGCTGCGCCAGGTGCTCGTCGAGGTCGTTGAGCTGGTGCAGGGCCAGGTCGTACAGGGCGCGTTGCCAGCGCTCGCGGGGGTGGTCCGATCCCGCTTCCTCGGAGTCGCGGCGCACCGCGTCCACGTCGCCCTTGAGCCGCCGCGTCTGCGATATGAGCGCGTCGACCGAGCCGCGTCCGGGCGGCTGGGCGGCTGGGCGGTCCGCGGAGAGGTGGGACGGCATGACGCACTCCGATGCGGGGACGGTTCGGCCAAGGCTGACGGAGGGACCGTTACGACTGTTGCACAGCCCGCGACGGCCTGTAAGGGATTCGGCAACACACGATACGGTGGTGCTTCTGGCATATGCCACAGTCTCACGGAGCTACTCCGGAGTAGGTGGGGAGTGCCCCTCCCGGAGGCTCAAGTCGTAGGTTACACAGGCTATTTGACGATCCATCGGAAACACCCGCACGAGGCTCATGCGGGTGTTCGATGGTGTTGTGTTCGAGTCCCGGTCAGTACCGCAGTACCCCGGCCATGCCGTCCGCCTCTGCGAGGGTGCCGTCCGGGACGAAGCGGACATCGGCTCCGGTCTCCAGGCACTGCTCGACGATCTCGTCCACGATGTCCTCGCGGGAGTCGAGGTCGCCGCTCTCGGCGAGGATCAGATGGTCCCCGGCGTCGCGGACCGTCACGCGGTAGTTCTCCTCGACGGCCAGCAGCCGGACGCGGCCGTCCCGGGCGCTCTGCCACAGCTCGTCGACACCGGCGGCGAACTCGCGCCGGCCGCGGGCCGTTTCGAGGGCGCGGGTCACGGCTTCCGTGCTGCGGCGGGCCTCCGCCTCGACCACCGGGCGCACGGCCTGCCACACCGTCTCGGGGGTCCCGTGGGCGAGCCCCCCGTGCGGGATGTGCACCGCGCCGCGGGCGGTGCTGCCGACCTCGTCCAGCAGGGTGAGGGCAGCCGGCTCGCCGGTGACGTACAGCTGCCTCGGGTGGTCGCGCAGCACGGCGTTCATCGCGGTGCCGGCCTCGCGCAGGAACTGGCGGGTGCGTTCCTCCCGGAAGGCGCTCGGCGTGTCGCCGATCCGCTGCTGCCGTTCCGGGTCGAAGTTCTCCACACGCCGGGTCAGCGGGAAGCCGCCCAGCCGGGCCTCGGCGACCCGGTCGACGCCGCCGTTCCACAGGGTGACGCGGTCCGCGGCGAGCGACAGGATCCAGAAGGGCCGCCCGGCCGTCTGGGCGGAGACGAGGTTGCGGGTGAGGAAGGTGTCCGAGAGCACCACGCGTTCGGGCACGGACCTCGCCAGTGACCACACCTGGTGTTCGCCCGGAGCGGCGAAGATCACCAGGCCGTCCTCGGCGTGGGTCAGGTCGACCTCGGTCATGGCCCGGTCCAGGTGTCCGGCGACCTCGGTGCGCCGCTCACGGGTGACGGCCGGATCGGCTTCCAGCTGCCTCTTGGCCTCGGCCACCGCGTTGCGGAGCCGGACCTGGTCCTGGGCGTTGTAGGGATCGCGCCGGTGGGTCGGCGTCAGCACGGAGACCGCGGGGTAGGGGCGCGGGCGCCGCAGCTCGGCAAGGGTCGCGGGACTCAGAACGCTCTCCATGACAGAACGATAGAGCGAATTCGCCATGGGGGCATTTGGGGCAATCGATCTCACTCGTCGTCGCGGTCGGAGCCGCAGGAGCTGCCGTCCGGCGGGAGCGTCCCGTACAGCAGGAAGGCGTCGACCTTGCTGTGCACGCACTTCGACGAGCCGTAGCCGGTGTGTCCTTCGCCGCGGTTGTCGAGCACCACGGCCGACGATCCGAGCCGCCTGGCCGTCTCCACCGTCCAGCGGTACGGCGTGGCCGGATCGCCCCGGGTGCCCACGAGCAGCATCTTCGGGGTGTCGACGTCCTTGACGTCCTCGCGGATGTAGTCGGTGCCCTTGGGGCGGCCGTAGCACATCAGCACCTGGGTGAGCCGGTAGCGGCCGAAGACCGGTGAGGCCTGCTCGTAGCGGGCACGCAGCCGGCCGAGGTCCTCGGTGACCTGCGCGGCGGCGGGGCGGTCCGGGTCGTCCGCGCAGTTGACCGCCATCAGCGCCGCGGGCAGGTTGTCGAGCGGGACGTCCGCGGGGTCGGTGAGCCCGGCGTGCGGGCCGCGCTTCGGCGGAAGGGTGAAGCCCCCGGACAGGAACGCCTCCAGGCCGCTCGGGTCGCCGTCCTCCAGCAGCCGGCCGATGGCCCGCTGCAGGGAGGGCCAGAGCTCCCTGCTGTAGAGGCCCTGCCCGAGGGCGCCGGCGAAGTCCTGGCCGGAGAACGCCTCGCCGAAGTCGTTCGGCAGCGGATCCTTGTCGAGCGACTCGACCACCTGTACGACGTGTTTCCGGGCCTCGCGCGGATCCCGTCCGAACGGGCAGGCGATGTCCTCGGTGCACCAGGTCAGGAAGTTCTCCAGTGCGGTCTGCTGCCCCCGGGCGCTGGCCACGCCCTGGTCGGCCAGGGGCTCGGTCAGCGTGTCGACGCCGTCCAGCACCATCCTGCCGACCTTCTCGGGGTGCTGGGCCGCGTACACCGCGCCGAGCCGGCTGCCGTAGGAGAAGCCCAGGTAGTTGAGCTTGTCGTCGCCGAGCGCGTCGCGTATGACGTCCAGGTCGCGGGCGGCGTTGACGGTGCCGATGTGGGGCAGGACCGGGCCCGAGTGCTCGGTGCACTGGGCCGCCGCAGCGCGCAGCTCTGCGAGCACGGCCTCCGGATCGGTCACGTCGGCATTGCCGTCGGTGGCGTCCAGGGCGCTGTCCGAGGCGTTCCCGCAGCTGACCGGCGAGGAGCGGCCGACCCCGCGGGGGTCGAAGGAGACCACGTCGTAGCCGTTCGTCAGCCCCATGAAGTCCTTGCCGCCCATGGCGAGTTGGGCCACGCCCGGCCCGCCCGGACCGCCGAAGTTCAGCAGGACCGATCCCCGCGACGTGCCCGTGGCCCGGTAGCGGGCGACGGCGACGTCGAGGGTGCCCTGCCCGGGTTTGGCGTAGTCGAGCGGGACGGTGACCTTCCCGCACTGGAGGTCCTTCGGCATGTCCATGCCTTCGCACTTCGACCAGGTGACCTTCTGGTCGTAGAAGCGCGTGAGGCCGGGCGGAGGGTCGTCGGCGGCCGGCAGAGCCGTGCCCAGCAGGGCGAGCCCTGCCGTACCGGTGACCGCGCAGCGCCGTATCGAGGGGCGCGTGGACAGCTTCGCCAGCATCGATCCTCCAGGGACGCGGGGCGTCCCGCAGCGGACCGGGACCGGCGCCCTCGCTCACCATATGCGGGCCCCGGAAGCCGCGCCTCCGGGCGGGTGGGGCCGGGTGGCGGACCGTGTTCCGCGCTGCTCGCCTCTGCGCAGCCCGCAGGCGGGGCCGGTATACGAAGGGCTTTACCGCTTGTTCGACAACCGGGCCGCCCGATGGAGTGAAAGGCCGATAAGCCATAACTCGGACCGGCCGCCCGGCGTTCACTGCGGTGCGGGTGAGTGCCCGCGACACGATGTCTGGAAGGCAGGGGTCCCATGAGACGCCTTACCCGAAACGGAGTGATCGCCGTCGCCGCCGCCTCGGGCGCGATGGCCGTGACCGTCCCCGCGTACGCCGGTTCCGGTGCTGACGGCTCGACGGCCGGTTCGCCCGGGGTGGGCCCCGGCAACACCGCCCAGCTGCCGGTGCACGTCCCGGTGAACGTGTGCGGGAACACCGTGAACGTGGTGGGGCTCCTGAACCCCGCCGCGGGCAACAGGTGCGCGAACAAGGACGACGGGCGGGCGGGCCGGCCGGGCGCGAACGGCGGTGCGGTCGCCGAAAGCAGCGGAAAGGATTCACCGGGCGTGATCTCCGGCAACGGCGTGCAGCTGCCGGTCGACCTCCCGGTCAACGTCACCGGCAACTCGGCGAACGTGATCGGCATCGGCAACCCGTCGACCGGCAACCAGTCCTCGAACACCCCCGGAGACCAGCGCCCGGTCCGCCCCCAGCACCCGCCGGAGCCGGCCCCCGAGCGGACCCCGCCGCCCCGGCCGAACCCGGCCCCCGAGCCGGTCCCGCACACCTTCCCGCACACCGTCCCGCACGCCACCGGCGCCCTGGCCCACACGGGCACGGACCACACCCTCCAGGCCGTCGCGGCGAGCGCGGCACTGGTCGCCGGGGGAGTGGTGCTGCGCCGGAGGTTCCGCCCGGGGGCGGACGGCTGACGGACCGGGCTACACCGCCTCCGCCACCCCCGTGAGCAGCACCATCCCCGAGTCCCCGTAGTCGGGCAGGGTCGGGTCCACGTCGATGTGGGTCACGTCCAGGTCCCGGGTCAGCGGCGTGAAGACCTCCGTCACGGTCGCCGGGGTCACCGGGCAGCCCGGCCAGCGGGAGGCCGGACCGATGCGGTACGTCGGCATGTTCTCCATGAACGCGGCGACCAGGTGGCCACCCGGCCGGACCGTGCGGACGAAGGCGCGGCAGAAGTCGGCGAACTCGGCGAAGTCCTCCGTGACGCTCTCGGCGACGAAGTGCATGGAGGCGAGTCCGTAGGCGGCCGGCGGCAGGGTGCGGACGTCGGCGTGGACGATGTTCACCGGGGCCAGCGCCCCGGCGAGGGTCGCGGGCACCTCCGGGTTCAGCCGCCGGCACAAGGCGTGGAACGGCAGCCAGCTGGCGTCGAGACGGTGGCAGATCTGGTCCTCCAGATACGCGATGTTGCTGGCTCCGGCCTCCACGGCGTCGATGCTGCGGCACGCGGCGGACGCCAGCATCAGCGGGTACAGGTTGGGCCCCGCCCCGAACTCCACCGAGCGGGCGATCCGGCCGGGCGGCAGGCTCCGGAAGAACGCGGAGTGGTGCGCGATGACCGCCGCGTCCGACGCGTGCACCTCGCGGTAGTTCTCCGCGAGGTAGTCGGAGACCGGCCAGCGGTCCCAGTCCACGTCGTCGTTGTGCGTCGTCATGGCCGTCTAGCCCTTCAGCCGCAACGGGAAGCGTTCGGACAACCGGGTCAGGGTCCCGTTCAGATGGTCGATGTCCTCGTCCGAGTTGAGGGCCGTGAGCCGGACGCGGAACCCCACCCGGCCCCGTGGGACCAGCGGGTAGGCCGCCAGCGTCACGTAGACGCCCTCCTGCCACAGGAACGCGGCGACCGCGTCCAGGTCCGCCGGGTTCGCCAGGGGCACCTCCACGATCGGCAGCCGGTCCGCGTTGAGGGTGCTCACCCCCATGCCCTCCAGGTGGTCGAGGACCCGGACCGTCTTGCGGTACAGGTCCGCCCGGATCGCGTCGCCCCGGCGCTCGTTGACCTCCAGCCCGGCCAGCGCGGTCGCCAGTGACGCCGTCGGTGACGGTCCCGAGTACAGATAGGGCGCCGCCGCGGTCTTCAGCCGGTTCTTCAGCTCCGGCGGAAGGGCGAGGAACGCCAGCAGGGACGAGTACGCCTTGGAGAACCCGCCCACGAGCACGATCCCGTCGTACGACTCCCCAGTGTGCCGCACCACGCAGTTGCCTCGCATGCCGTACGGGCACGTCTCGCCCGGCCCGCGCTCCCCGATCACACCGAAGCCGTGAGCGTCGTCGACGTACAGCGTCGCCCCCTCGGAGCGGCACACCGCCGCCAGGGAGGGCAGATCGGGGATGTTGCCGCTTATGCTGTTGACGCCGTCGAGACACACCAGCCGAGGCGTGCCCGGCGGGACCCCGGCCAGCAGGGCCCGCAGTTCGTCGAGCCGCTCGGCGTGGAAACGGTGCAGGGTGGCACCCTGCGCCCGGGCCACCACGCAGCCGTCGCAGACCGTGCGGTGCGCTGTCGCCTCCACGAAGACGTGCCCGTCCTCCGCGATGGCCGGGATCACCGAGGAGTGCACCAGCGTGAGCGTGGGCAGCAGCAGCGTGTCCGGCGCGCCCAGCAGCGCGGCCAGCCGCTCCTCGATGTCGAGGTACAGCCGCGGACTGCCATGCAGCCGCGACCAGCTGGGATGCGTGCCCCACCGGCGGACTGCGGGCTCGACCGATTCCATGACCTCCGGGTCCCAGTCGAAGCCCAGGTAGTTGCACGACGCGAAGTCGATCAGCCAGTGGTCACCGCTGCGGATGTGCCTCCCGCGCACCTCGTCCAGGACCGCGTCGCTCATCGGGCTGGTGCGCCGCAGGTGCTCCAGGTCCGCCCAGCGCGCTTCGCGGCGTCCCCGGGCGGCACCGACACGGGGCATGGGGGTCTGCGGGGGTGCGAAGGGACGGGCGGTCGGCTCCCGCAGGACGTGCGCGCTCTGCTCCACCGTCAGCGGCCGGGCGAACAGGAACCCCTGCCCGAACCGGCACCCCATGCCGGCCAGCAGATCCCGCTGCGCGGTGTCCTCGATGCCCTCGGCGATGACCTGCAGGCCCAGGGTGTCGGCGATCCGCACGATGCCCTCGACCAGGGCGACCTGCTGGGCGTCCTGGGCGATGTCGTCGATGAACGACTTGTCGATCTTCAGCACGTCGATCGGGAAGTCCCGCAGGTAGCGCAGCGACGAGAAGCCGGTGCCGAAGTCGTCCACCGCGATGTGCACCCCGAGTTCCTTCAGCGTGTTCAGCACCGTCTGGAGCCGGTCGTCGCGCTGCAGCAGGACCGTCTCCGTCAGCTCCAGCTGCAGCGATCCCGGTTCGAGTCCCGGGGTGCCCAGCGCCTCCCCGACCTCCTCGATGAACCCGGCGTCGCGGAACTGACGGGCGGAGACGTTCACGCTGACGTACGGCGGGCGGCCGGGACCCGGCAGCCGCTGCAGCCCGATGATGTCGCTGATCGCGTTCTCCAGCACCCACGTGCCCAGCGGGGCGATGTGCCCGGTCTCCTCCGCCAGCCTGATGATCTGCTCCGGGGCGAGGGGCGGCCGGTGCTCTTGCGGCCAGCGGACCAGCGCCTCGAACCCGACGACCTCACCCGCCGTGATGTCCACGACCGGCTGGTAGCGCAGCGCGAACGCCTTGTCGGCGACCGCCTGGGCCAGCTGGGACTGCAGATCGTGCCGCTCCACCATGCGGCTGCGCAGCAGTGGCCTGAAGCGGCGCCACTGCCGTTTGCCCGCCGCCTTCGCCGCGTACAGCGCGAGGTCGGCATGGCCCAGCAGTTCCTCCGCGTCCGTGCTGTCGCGCGCGGTGGCCACGCCCACGCTGGCGGACACCGTCACCGACTCGTCGGCCAGCTCGAAGGGCCGGCTCAGGGTCTGGATCACCTGGGCCGCGAGCAGTTCGGCGTCCAGCGGCTGCTTGGCGTCCTCCATCAGTACGGCGAACTCGTCGCCGCCGAGCCGGGCCGCGGTGTCGGTGCGCCGCAGCGTCCGGGACAGCCGGTTGCCGACGGCGACCAGCAGATGGTCGCCCGCCCGGTGCCCCATGGTGTCGTTGACCAGCTTGAAGTCGTCGAGGTCGATGAAGAGCAGACAGGTCAGGGACGACTCGCGGCGGCCGCGCAGCAGGGCGCGTTCGGTCCGCTCCAGCAGCAGCGTCCGGTTGGGCAGACCGGTCAGCGAGTCGTGGAAGGCCCGCTGCGTCAGCTCCTGCTCCAATCGCCGCTGCTCGGTCACGTCCCGCAGGGTCACCACCAGACCGGACACCGTCCGCTCGTCGCGGAAGTCGCTGAAGCGGACCTCCACCTCGACACGCACTCCCCGGCGCCGCACCCACCAGTGGTCGTGGCCCGCCCCCGAACCCCGCTCCCGTACGGCGGCCAGCTCCAGGGTCGCCCGCTCCCGGTCACGGGGGTCCACCAGGTCCGGCAGGGGTACGCCGAGGAGCTCGTCGGTGCCGAAGACGGACAGCGCGGACGGGCTGGCGTACCGGATGGTGTCGTTGTCCTCCAGGATCAGGATCACGTCGGAGGCGTTGCGGACGAGGGTGCGGAAGTACGCCTCGTTCTCCCGCCGGATGACCTCCTGGCGCAGCGCGACGCGCTCCATGGCCAGGCCCGCGTGCGAGGCCAGGATCTCCAGGGAGCCCCAGGTCTCGTGGAGATGCCGCTCGGGGGCGGCGACCAGCAGGATGCCCGGCACGGCTCCGGCCGGGCGGTCGGGCTGGGTCATGGGGCACACCAGGACGGACGGCAGGCCGTCGAGCACGGCGGCGACCTCGGCGTCGAGGGCGGCCGGGCTGACCAGCCGGGTGCCATGGGCGCCCAGGTCCGTCGCGTGCTCCCTGGGCAGCAGCATCGTCCGGTGCGGTACGTCCGGGCCCATCAGCCGGTCGACCGCCCGGTGGCACGACTGGTCGACCTCTTCCTGCCGGAAGGCGGAGACCAGTGACGCGGCGGCTCCCCGCAGGGCCTGCTCCCGCGTCATCGCGTGACGGTGCGCCACGACCATCCCCGCCAGCCGGAGGATCACGAGCAGGAACAGCACTCCCGAGAAGGCCGCGATCACGGCGGCGTCCCGGGTCTGGCCGCTCAGCCCCTCCCAGAGCAAAATCCCCGGCGCGATGAGCGTGGCCACGGCCAGCATGACCAGCCGGCGCGGCGGCGGCAGCAGGGACTCCCGCTGGGGCACCGAAGCCGTCAGCTCGACCATGGAGGGCTGCAGTGCCGCCAGGCCCCAGGCGGTGTAGAAGACGACCCAGCCGAGATCCAGCAGGCCGCCGGTCTGCCAGACGTCGTTCAACCGCAGGATCCCGTACGCGATGTCCGTCACGAGCAGGGTCACCGTGCCGACGACCAGCAGGCGTACGGCACGATTGGAACCGTCGACCGGGCTGGGGGTGAGCAGCCTGACCAGCAGGGCCAGCACGAGGATGTCGCCGAGGAGGTAGGCGATGCTGATGGCCCGCTGCTGCCAGGTCAGGCCCTGCAGCACGGTCAGCGGTTGCACCAGGTACACCCACAGGGGCAGCGCGAGGCCGGCGGTGACGATCAGCGCGTCCAGCAGGCTCGGCAGGTCGCGGTCGGCCCAGCGGTGGCGCACCAGGCCCAGGAGGCCGATCGCGAAGAGCGGGTACATCGCGAGGTGGCAGGCGTCGGCCGGGGACGGGAACGGGTTGGAGGCTCCCAGGTACTGCTCCATCACGAAGTCGTACGTGCCGCCCGCGATGAAGACGAGCAGGCCGGCGGCCAGGACCCACCAGGGCCAGGAGTGGGCGGGCCGGTACAGGCGCGTCCCGGTCAGGATGGCGGCGACACCGGCCAGCCCCATCACGGCCCACATCACGGGAACCATCACCGGTACGGTCATGTACACGACGGTGACGACCGCAACCAGGATGACGTAGACGGCCATGAGCCGACGTGCCGGCAGTGGGGACATGTGCCTCCCCCCGTCGGGGAGACCGGGGTGTACGCCTGGTCTTACACCTGGGCCAATTGAAATCGATCATAGGTTCGTCCGAGCGGCCCTGCATCTCGGGCGGATGCCCATAGGGGCGGACCCGGCGTCTCCCTGTGACGTCTCAGCGGCGTCCGCGGTGGAACGTTACGTGCAACTCCCGCACTTGTTCCGTCAGTTCGGGCACCGGGCCGTCCACGGTGACACCGGGTGTCACATCCTGCACGGGGAGTGGCCGGACCGGTGCCGCGGGAACCCCCAACTCACCCAGCCAGGCGGTGAGTTGCTCGGACGAGGCGACGTAGACGATGCGCCCGAGGCCGACCCAGGCGTGCGCGGCCGCGCACATCGGGCAGTGCTCGCCGGAGGTGTAGACCGTGGCCGCCGCCCGTTCCCCGGGCGTGAGGTGCGCCGCCGCCCAGCGCGCCAGCTCGAACTCAGGGTGCCGGGTGCGGTCGCCCGAGGCCACCCGGTTGTGGTCCTCGCCGAGGACGGTGCCGTCCGCCCCCACCAGGACCGAACCGAACGGCTCGTCCCCGGCCTCCAGTGCCTCGGCGGCCAGCTCCACGCAGCGGCGCAGATGAGGCAGTTCCTTGTCCTTCACGACCATGGGCCGGCCTTTCCCGTGACGATGCGGTCAACAGGACCCTAGGGCGGCGGTGCCCGGGGCGGAAGGAACGGGGCCGCTGTGCGGGGAGGGTGCCGCCGGGCCGGAAATCCGTTTGCCGTCCGGCCCGCCGGCTGCTGAGGTCTGCCCATGGACCATGCCGAGTTGCTCGCCCTGTTCGACCGCGACCTGCGTGCGGGAGCGCGGCCGGACGGCCCCGGCGCCCGTGTCGAGCGGACCGGCGGTGTCGTCCGCCAGGTCGCCTCCCCGCAGGGCTGGAACGGCATCGTGTGGTCCGCCCTCGACGAGGCCGGGGCGGACGCGGCGATCGCCGCGCAGATCGGCCACTACACCGGTCTCGGCCTCGGCTTCGAGTGGAAGCTGTACGGGCACGACCGGCCCGCGGACCTCGGTCGGCGGCTGCGCGCGGCCGGGTTCACGCCCGGTCCCGAGGAGACGCTGATGATCGGCGAGGCCGACGGCCTGGGCCTCGGCGCCGAACCGCCCGCGGGCGTGCGCGTCGAGCCGGTCACCGACCCGGCGGGCGTCGATCTCGTGGCCGGCGTTCACGAGAAGGCGTTCGGCGCTGACAGCTCCTGGCTGCGCCATCAGCTCCTCGCCCGGCTGTCGGCCGACCCGGACACCGTCGTCGCCGTCGTGGCGATGGCCGGAGACGAGCCGGTGAGCGCGGCCCGCATGGAACTCGTACCCGGCACGCCCTTCGCCGGGCTGTGGGGCGGCGGCACCGTCCGGGACTGGCGGGGCCGCGGCATCTACCGCACGCTGGTGGCCCACCGCGCCCGCGCCGCCGCGGCCCGCGGCTACCGCTACCTCCAGGTCGACGCCTCCAGTCAGAGCCGGCCGATCCTGGAACGTCTCGGCTTCGTGCCGCTGACGACCACGACGCCGTACGAATACGCGTCGTAGCCGAGCCAACCGGGGCACCGATGTCACATCCGGGGCCGCGCGGTCCGTCGCAGTGTCATGACGACGAACGGGACGAGTCAGAGCATCCTCCTCGCCGGCGCGAGCGGCGTCCTCGGCCGGCACATCACCCACGCCCTGACCGAGGCGGGCCACAAGGTCACCGGCCTCGGCAGGAGCCCGGAGAACGGCGTCCGCGCCGACCTCATGGACCGCGACGCCCTGCTGCGCGCCGTCGAAGGGCACCACTTCGACACCGTTGTCCACGCCGCGACGGCCCTGCGCAAGCACCCCGTGCGGGACCGCGACATGTACGCCACCGACGCGTTGCGCACCCAGGGCACGGCCCACCTCGTCGAGGCCGCCCGCGCCACGGGTGCCCGCCGCCTCGTCGTGGAGTCCATGGCCTTCGGGTACGGCTACGGCGACCACGGCGACCGCCCGCTCGCCGAAGGCGACCCCTTCGGCCCGCGCGGCGCCACACCGCCGCTGGAGCGGCACATCGACGGCATGCGGACCAAGGAGCGGCTCGCCTTCGAAGCGGAGGCGCTGGAGGGCGTCGCGCTGCGCTTCGGCCTGTTCTACGGGCCCGGCGGCACCGAGGCGCTGCTGCCCCTGTTGCGCAGGCGGCAGCTGCCCCTGCCCGGTGACCGGGACCGCGTGCTGCCGTGGGTGGAGCTCACGGACGCCGCCCGCGCGGTGGTGGCCGCCGTGGAGCGCGGCCGGCCCGGGCAGGCGTACAACATCGCGGACGCCACGCCCCTGGGGTTCCGCGCCCATGTCGAGGCCGTGGCCCGGTCCTTCGGGCTGCCGAAGCCGTTGAACGTGCCGCTGTGGCTCTTGAAGCTCATGTCGTACGCGCACACCGTGATGTCGTCCCGGCTCCGCATGTCCTGCGCGAAGGCGGAGCGCGAACTCGGCTGGACGCCGCGCTGCGCGTCGAGCCACGAGGGGCTCGCCGCGATGCGGCCGGCGAGTCACCACTGAGGTCCGGGCCCGGGACGGCGGCTGCCGCCGAGGCTGTCATGGGTGGGCCGGTCCGGGGCGCGGACCGGCCTTCGGCTCCCTTTCGGCGTTCGCTACGGCCTGGTCGAGGCCTTCGCCGCCGTTCCGGCGCACACCAGCCCCAGGACCACGGCCAGCGCACCGATGATGATGTTGTTCCACACGACACCGGCGTCCGGGCTTTCGCCCACGATCCACGGCGAGACGATCATCCAGACCCCGAGGGCACACATGGCCCAGCTCAGGCCGTACATGCGCTCGGGAGCACGAGTGAAGCCGAGCGCCAGCAGGCCGATCGCGATGCCCATGATCAGGTTGTGGGTCACGAGTGCCGGCTGGCTGGTCGTGTAGTGGACTATCCACGGAGAGGCGGCGCAGTACAGACCGAGCAGGAACACCGGTCCGTCCACGAGCGCCACATCGCGGCCGCCGAGCACGCGGGCGTACCGAGCCCGCATCTCGGAGGCATCAGGGTGGCTGGTTATGTCACCTCTGGTGGGCGAGACGTTGGCCATGACTCGTCTCCTTCATGGTGCAGGGCGACCGCGTCTGGTGGGGTATGCGGTAAACGCCGCGTAAGCATCATTCTGCTCTTATGTCCTCTTTATGTGTAGAGGTCGGCGAGAGGTGCGGAATCTACCCGGCGGTACATGTCCGGGCGGATCGGGGGCATCCGCATGTGTACGACAGTGACCGATCGACGTCGCCCGGCGGGCGGCGCGGGACAGGGGAGGGCAGCGGACGTGACTGCGGCCATCAGCGCGAAGGTGTTGGAACGGTTCCCGGCGGGGTCTCCGCGAGGATCGTGGCCCGCGGAGGAATACGCGGCCCGCCGCCGCGCCGAGGGTCAGGCCGCCACCGTCGTGATGGACCTGGAGTCGGACGCCTTCCTCGTGGTCGTCCCGGCGGACGAGGACTGAATTCCTCCGTCCCGCACGGCCTTTCAGGTCGCCTTTCGTGAAATCCGCGGTCCGGCATACGAGATGGGCCGCGGATTCCTTGACGGGCCTCGCACCCCACTGCCACGATCCATGGCATGACCATGCGACTGGACCTCACGCGGCGACGCCACGTCGACCTCGCACGCGTCTCCAGCGCTTCCTGTCGCGCCGCAGCCTGAGTCTCCCGGCTCGCCGCTTCCCCTCACCGCCTCATCCGCCGCCGGACGACCGTCGTCGTGCCGGCGGGACGCCCTGTGCGGTGAATTTCCCTCACGCCTGAATTCGGCGCTCCGGCACGCCCTTCTCCAGCGACGTCCCGAATTCGGTGGTGCCCCGCGCAGTCGCGCCTTCTCCCGGAAAAGAGAACCCATGGCCACCGTCCTGTCCGTCTCCGGCAGCCCCTCCGCCTCCTCCCGCACCAGCCGACTGCTGCGCCACCTCGACCAGCGGCTGGCGTCCCAGGGGCATGACGTGATCCCGCTCGACGTCCGCACGATTCCCGCCGAGGCCCTGCTCGGCGCTGATTTCCGCCACCCCGCGATCGTCGAGGCCACCGAGCTGTTCGCGCGGGCCGACGGCGTCGTCGTCGGCACCCCCGTCTACAAGGCGTCCTACTCCGGTGTCCTGAAGGCCTTGCTGGACCTGCTCCCGCAGTACGCCCTCGCCGGCAAGACCGTGCTCCCGCTCGCCACCGGCGGCAGCGTCGCCCACGTCCTGGCCATCGACTACGCGCTGCGCCCGGTGCTCACCTCCATGGGCGCGGCCCACATCGTGCAGGGCTGGTTCACCCTCGACAAGGACCTCGCCGTGCAGGACGACGGCACGCTGGCCGTCGCGCCGGCCGCCACCGAGGCACTCGGCCAGGTGGTCGACCAGTTCTCCGCCGCGCTCGGCCGCACCCCGCTGCTGGCCGTGGCGGGCTGACCCCGCCCGCCGCCGCACCGCCGCACCACCCCCTCGATCGGAGACCCCGTGTCCCTCACCTTCCACTGGTTCCTGCCCACCAACGGCGACAGCCGCCATGTCGTCGGCGGCGGTCACGGCACCCCGGCCACCGCGTCCGGGCGGGACCGGCCGCCCACGGTCGCCTACCTCAGCCAGATCGCCCGGGCCGCCGAGGAGGTGGGCTTCGTGGGTGCCCTCACGCCCACCGGCGCCTGGTGCGAGGACGCGTGGCTCACCACCGCGATGGTCGCCCAGCACACCGAACGCCTGAAGTTCCTCGTCGCCTTCCGGCCGGGCCTCATCTCACCCACGCTCGCCGCGCAGATGGCCGCCACCTTCCAGCGGCAGACCGGCGGCAGGCTGCTGCTCAACGTCGTCACGGGCGGCGAGAACAAGGAACAGCGCGCCTTCGGCGACTTCCTCGACAAGGACGGGCGATACCGCCGTACCGGAGAATTCCTGGAAGTCGTCCGGGGGTTGTGGGAAGGCAGGACCGTCGAACTGCACGGCGAGCACGTCCGCGTGGAGGACGCGGCGCTGGCCCGGGTCCCCGACCCCGTGCCCGAGGTCTACTTCGGCGGCTCCTCGCCCATCGCCGGTGAGATCGCCGCCCGGCACTCCGACGTCTATCTCACCTGGGGCGAACCACCCGCCCAGGTCGCCGAGAAGATCGCCCGGATCCGCTCGCTGGCCGCCGCGCGGGGCCGCACCCCGCGCTTCGGCATCCGGCTGCACGTCATCACCCGCGACACCGCCGAGCAGGCCTGGGCCGAGGCGGACCGGCTGCTCGACGGGTTCGACCCGGAGACGGTGGCGTCGGTGCAGGCCGGGCTCGCCCGCAGCGAGTCCGAGGGGCAGCAGCGCATGCTCGCCCTGCACGGCGGCCGCCGCGACCGCCTGGAGATCCACCCCAACCTGTGGGCCGGCATCGGCCTGGTGCGCGGCGGGGCGGGCACCGCCCTGGTCGGCAGCCACGACGAGGTCGCCGAGCGGATCAGGGAGTACCACGCCCTGGGCATCGACGAGTTCATCCTCTCCGGCTATCCGCACCTGGAGGAGGCGTACTGGTTCGGCGAGGGCGTCCTGCCGCGCCTCGCCGCGCAGGGACTGTGGCGGCACCCCGCAGGCACGGAGACCGCGCCCGCGGCTGCGGCCCCCTTCGTGCCGGTCGCGAGCTGACGCCCCGTCGGTTCGGTTCGGAAGATCAACCCTGGAGCCGTAGGCGGGCGTCCTGGTCACCGAGGGGGCAACCCCGCCCCCTCGGTGACCAGGAGGCACAGGTGCGGAAGGCAAACTGAGCCTGGACGACACGGTGGAGCGATGGCTGCCCGGCCTGCTGCGCGGCAACGGCCACGACGGCGCCGAGGTCACCCTGCGCCGGCTCCTCAACCACACCAGCGGCCTCCCGAACTACACCGACGACCCCGACTTCGGCTTCAACGCCGCGGGGCCCGGATTCCCCGAGCACCGGTACGACACCCACACGCCCGAGGAGCTCGTGGCGATCGCTCTGCGGCAGCCACCGCGGCCCGGCCCGGAGAACGAACCGTCGTACTCGAACACCAACTTCGTCGTCGCGGGCATGGTCATCGAGAAGGTCACCGGCCGCGGCTACGCCCAGGAGATCACGCGCCGCATCCTCCGGCCGCTGAAGCTGCACGGGACGTCGTTCCCCGGCACGGCACCCCACATGCCGAAGCCCCACCCCGTCGGCTACTCCCTGCTCCACCAGGACGCCCCCGACGCCGAGATCCACGACGCCACCGAACAGAACATGACGTGGCTGGGCGCGGCCGGCGACGTCATCTCCACCGGCGGCGACCTCAACCGCTTCCAACGAGCCCTCGTCAAGGGCCACTTGCTGCCCCCGCGGCAGCTGAAGGAGATGTTCGGGGAGGTCCCGGCCGGACACGGCGTCGGATACGGACTCGGAGTCGAGTTCGCAGTTGTCCTGCGGCGTGAAGGTGGTGGGCAAGAGCGGCCGGACGAACGGCTCGCTGTCCGCGATGGTCGGCACCCAGGACGGCCAGCACCAGCTCACGTTCAACATCAACGGCGACTGGCTCCGGGACTCCTCCCTCTACATCGACGTCATCGAAGCGGAGTTCTGCGGGAAGATCCCCTCCCGGACGGACCGGAAGGACCGGAAGGACCGGAAGGACCGGACGGACCGCACGCCGGCCGTGCCGCGCCTCGGCTAGCCCGACGCCAGCGAGCCGAGGTGCGTCCGGCGTGCCTCGGCCGTCTGGCCCTGCACCAGCAGGAACATCCCCTCGCGCGCCAGCCGTTGCGCCCGGCTGTCCAGGGCCATGGCGCGGCCGCCCCCGGCCACGATCGCCGCGGTGGTGGCCGCGCGCAGGAGGTCGTACGCGCGGGTCTTCACGGCCAGCCGCTCCGGTACGCAGCCGGGCGCGGCGGGCCGGTCGGCCAGGGCGTAGGCGTCCCGCCGGACCTCGTCGAGCCGGGCCCGCAGCGACCGGGCCGTCTCCTCGCCGTCCGGGCTCTGTGCCACCAGGTCCAGCGCCGCTCGCGCCACGCCGAACACGGCAGGACTGGCGTTGGCGGCCCGGGGGAGGTCGACCAGGGCGAACTCCTCCTGCGGCGTGCGCAGTACGACCGCCTCCTCCGGCACCCGCAGGCCGTCCAGGTCCAGGGACACCGTGCGGGCGGCGGTGAGAGCCGCGAGCCGCATCGGCGCCGACGCGGTCAGCCCCGGCTGCTCGCGGGCCCCGGCGAACGCGAACACCACCTCGGCCGTGTCCGTCACCCCGGCCAGCAGCATCACGTCGTTCAGTCCCCAGCCCGTGTACCAGGGGACCCTGCCCTCGAAGCGCCAGCCGCCCGCCTCGGGAACGGCCCGCACGGGCACCCGGGGGAAGGCGCGGACATGGGCGAACGCGATGCCCGCCATCAGCTCGCCGGTCGCCAGCGGCCGCAGCAGCTTCTCCCGGACGGGCGAGTCGTAGGTGGCGAGCAGCTTCACCGGTGTGTGGTGCTGTGTCTGCACGAACCAGGTCGAGCAGCATGCCCCGGCCAGGATCTCCGCGGTCTCCCGCGCCACGGCCACGGGCGCGTGCGCCCCGCCGTACTCCTGTGGCGCGACCACCCCCAGGAGCCCCGCCCGCTTCACCGCCTCGACGTGGCTCGCGGGCACCCCCTCCTGGTCGACGCGCCCGGCCTGCGGGACGAGGAGATCGCCGGCCAGTCGCCGAGCTCGGGTGACGAGGGGATGGGGTGTGGTGGTCATGGGAGGAATTCTCGCGGCCGGGCGGCGCGGGGCCCCGATCCGGGGGGTGTGTCGTCCGGCCCTTCGAGGTCAGGCACGCGCATCCAGCTCCGTGAGGACGTCGAAGTCCAGTCCGTCGGCCCGCGCCAGATAGATCCGCTGGCGGACATGTGCGTTCCTCAGGTGGAGCAGCCCGCGGGGACCCTCGTACGACACCGCCCCCGCACCGGCCGCCGCGCCGATCGCCGACACGTCCAGCGCCCCGGCCCGCTTCAGCAGCGCGGCCAGCAGCAGTACACCCTCGTAGCAGGACTCGCCGAGGCTGCCGAGGGCGGGCGCCTCGACGCCGTAGCGGGCGGCGTACCGCCCGTGGAAGTCGAGGGTGTCGCGATTGGCCAGCGAGGCGAAGAACCCGGCCGTGCTGTAGAGGTCCTCGGTCGCCGCGGGGCCGCTCGCCACCAGCATGTTCTCGTCCATCAGGGTGCTCAGCCGCAGACAGCGCGCGTCCAGGCCGTACGCGGCGAACTCCCGGTTGAAGCGCACCGCGTCACTGCCGACGAGCAGCATCAGCACCGCGTCGGCGCCGGAGCGTTCGACGCCGCGCAGCACCGGCCCGAAGTCGTGGGTGCCGAGCGGCAGGTACGCCTCGCCGGTGACGCATCCACCGCAGTCCCGGGCGTACCCGCGGGCCGAGCGGGCGGTGTGCCGCGGCCAAACGTAGTCGTTGCCCACCACGAACCAGCGCTTCACCCCGCGCTCGCGCGCCAGCAGCTCCATCGCCGGCCGCAGCTGGTCGCGCGGGGTCTCGCTCGTCAGGAACACCCCCGCCGTGTCCTCCCCGCCCTCGTACAGCGCGGTGTACACGTACGGGACGCGGTGCGCGATCCGCGGCGCGAGCGCCTGCCGTACGGAGGAGATGTGCCAGCCGGTGACGCCCTGCACGGCCCCCAGGTCCACCAGCGCCCCGACCTCGTCGGCGACCTCGTGCGGCGCGCCCGAGCCGTCGACCGGTACCAGCCGCAGCTCCCTGCCGAGCACGCCGCCGTCCCGGTTGACCTCCTCGGCGGCCAGCCGGGCGCACAGCTCACAGGCGGGCCCGAAGATTCCGGCCGGCCCCTGGAGGGGGAAGACGAGGGCCACGCCGAGTACGGAGTCGTCGGCCGTGAACCACGCGGGCGCGGGGAGGTCGAGCCGGAACATGGCGTCATGATTCCGGCTCGACGGGACGAACTCCAGTGCGTCTCCTACGATGGACACCCCTCGTGACCTAGGAGCAGGGATGCCCAGCCCCACCCCGCGTCGGCCCGACGACCTCGTGCAGTTGCTGACGCGGGCCGAACGGCTCGCGGCACGGCGGTTGCAGGGCGTTCTGGAGGCGGAGGGCTGCTCGCTCGACGCCTGGCGGGTGCTGGCCTCGCTGTCCGACGGCGAGGGGCACCACATGACGGGGCTCGCCGAGGCCGCCTTCCTGCCGCCCCCGACGCTGACCAAACTGGTCGACCAGCTCGTCGACCAGAACCTCGTGCACCGCAGGGTCGACCCGTTCGACCGCCGCCGCGTCCTCGCCCATCTCACCCCGCGCGGCCAGGAGTACTGGCAGCGCCTCGACCGGGCGGTCCGGGCCGGGCGGCCCCCGCTCGACGACGGTGACGAGGACCTGCTGCGGGCCCTGCTGGGCCGGCTGGCGGCGGCGCTGGAGGACTCCGCGCACGTCTAGCCCCGCCCACCTGACCCCTCGTCACCCGGGCCCGGGGCAACTGGTCTGCACCTGACTGGTCTACACCCTTGACTGGTACAGACCAACGCGGTTGAGTGTGCTTCCACAGCCCCCCACCACGGCCGCCCCCACGCCGTGACCGGACCACCGGCGCGTGCGGTCAAGGGCCTGCTTCACCCTGCCCTCGTCAGGGTGCGGCCGTGCTCCGCAAAGGAGTTGAACCCGTGTCGAGACGCCGTATCTCCGCAGTCCTGGCCACCCTCGCGCTCGCCGGCGCCGCGCCGGTGCTCCTGCCCGCCTCGAACGCCTCGGCCGCCGCCTGCTCCAGCTACCCGAACTGGACGGCCGGGAAGTCGTACAACGCCGGTGACATCGTCCGCTACACCGACGGCAAGGCGTACATCGCCGAGCACGCCAACCCGGGCTACGACCCGGTCATCAGCACCTGGTACTGGGAGCCGTACACCTGCGACAACGGACCGGGCACGCCCAACGCGCGCTTCGTGGTGAGCGAGGCGCAGTTCAACCAGATGTTCCCGAACCGGAATTCGTTCTACAGCTACAGCGGGCTCACAGCGGCCCTCAGTGCGTACCCCGGCTTCGCCAACACCGGCAGTGACACGGTGAAGAAGCAGGAGGCCGCCGCCTTCCTCGCCAACGTCAGCCACGAGACCGGCGGTCTGGTGCACGTGGTCGAGCAGAACACCGCCAACTACCCGCACTACTGCGACTGGAGCCGTCCCTACGGCTGTCCGGCCGGACAGGCGGCCTACTACGGGCGCGGCCCGATCCAGCTGAGCTGGAACTTCAACTACAAGGCCGCGGGCGACGCGCTCGGCATCGACCTGCTGAACAACCCCTGGCTGGTGCAGAACGACTCGGCCGTCGCCTGGAAGACCGCCCTGTGGTACTGGAACACCCAGACCGGCCCCGGCTCCATGACCCCGCACAACGCCATGGTGAACGGCGCCGGGTTCGGCCAGACGATCCGCAGCATCAACGGCTCACTGGAGTGCGACGGCAAGAACCCGGCGCAGGTGCAGAGCCGCGTCAGCAACTACCAGCGGTTCACGCAGATCCTCGGGACGTCGACCGGCGGCAGCCTGTACTGCTGACGCCGGACCGCGCGGCATGGTGTCATGCGGGATGTCATGAACCTGACTGGTTGATCGAAGGGCATCCCTCATGCGACTGCGCACCCCCCACGCCCTGCTCGCCACGACCGCGGCACTGGCCGCCGCGGTCGTGGCCCCCCAGCCCGCCGCCGCAGCCGGCCCGGCTCCGGGGACGTACTACGTCCAGAGCGCGACGACCGGGCTCAACGCGGCCGACAGCGGCGGAGCGGTCGAGCAGCACAGACCCCGGGGCAACGAGGACCGCCAGCAGTGGCAGTTGAAGCCGAGCGGGTCCTCCTACCTCCTGGAGAACACCGTCGCGCCCGGCGGCTGCCTCGGCCGGGCCGGCGACCAGGCCGCGACCGTCCCCTGTGCGAGCGCCGACGCGGGGTGGGAGATCACCCCGGCCGGCTCCGACCGCTACACCCTCAAGGCGCCCGGGACCACACGGCACCTCACCGTGGCGCCCAAGCCGCCCGGCGCCACCTACCCCGCCCGGCTCGCCGTCGGCGGACCGGGCGACCTCGCCGAGTGGTATCTCACCCCCGTGGACCCCGCCACCGGCCCCATGCCGCCGCAGGACCGGCGCACCCTGGACCAGGTCACGTTCCTCACCACCCACAACGCCTACGCCAACGGCGTCGACGGCGGCTTCGCCCCGCCCTTCGTCAACCTCGTGCCCAACCAGACCCGCGGCATCGAACGCCAACTCGCCGACGGGGTCCGCGGATTCATGCTGGACGTGCATCAGACCCGGGACGGCGCGATCCTCTGCCACAACAGCTGCACCCTCGTCAGCAGGCCCGTCGCCCTGTGGGTGGACCTCCAGCGCATGGTCGACTTCCTGAAGGCCCACCCCGACCAGTTCGTCACCGTCTTCCTGGAGGACTACGTCGACCCGGCCGTCCTGCGCGCCGAACTCGCCCGCGTGAACGGCCTGTCGGACGTGCTCTACCGGCCCGACCTCACCGGCGTGCGGCAGAACGGCTGGCCGACGACGGCGGACCTGGCCGCCGCCGGCGACCGGCTGCTGATCTTCACCGACCACAGCCGCTCCGCCGACCAGGCCGCCGGCCTGACCCGGGACAGCTTCGGCGTCATGTACCAGCGCGAGTGGACCGTCGAGAACCACTGGTCCATGGGCTCGGGC
Organism: Streptomyces paradoxus; assembly: GCF_014202475.1. GTDB lineage: Bacteria > Actinomycetota > Actinomycetes > Streptomycetales > Streptomycetaceae > Streptomyces > Streptomyces paradoxus. The sequence goes on along the minus strand of NZ_JACHGV010000014.1, from coordinate 92,594 downwards.
GTCGGCACCTCCGACTGGTCCTGCTACAGCCGCTGGTACGGAGCCGACACCAACGTCCCGCTGACCCGCACCGAACCCGGCTTCCGCCCGCTGTTCGTCATGAACCACTTCCGTGACGTCCCGCTCACCGGCACGGCCGGCACGGACAACACCAAACTCGCCGACCGCGCCCGGAGATTCTGCCAGCCGGCCGCCCGCAAGAAGCCCAACTTCCTCGCCGTGGACCACTACGACCGCGGTAACCCGGCCTCCGCCGTCACCACCCTCAACTCCTACACGTACCCGTAAACCGGTTGCCCCGGCCAACGCGCCGTGTGTGAGACTCCGCCGATGAGCTCACAGACGATCACCGCGGACGCCGCGGGCACCTGGAAACTCGGCGACCTGCCCGTCCACCGCCTCGGCTTCGGCGCGATGCGGCTGACGGGCAGCGCCGCCTTCCACCATGGCACGCCGAGCGACCGCGACCGGTCGATCGCCGTACTGCGCACGGCGATCGACCTCGGCGTGAACCACATCGACACGGCCGCCTTCTACTTCTCGTCGCTGCGCTCCGCCAATGAACTGATCAACAGCGCGCTCGCGCCCTGTCCCGAAGACCTGGTCATCGTCACCAAGGTGGGCCCCTACCGGAGCTACGACGGGCAGTGGGGCACTTCGGCCCGCCCCGAGGACCTGCGCGGCCATGTGGAGGAGAACCTGCGCCAGCTCGGCCGTGACCACCTGGATGTGGTCAACCTGCGCCGGATGCCGCAGTACGACTCGATCGCCGAGCACTTCGGGGCACTCGCCGAACTGCGCGAGGCGGGCCTGATCCGCCACCTCGGCATCTCCAACGTCACGCCCCGCCATCTGGACGAGGCCCGGGCCATCGCCCCCGTGGTCTGCGTGCAGAACCGGTACGCGCTCGACCGCCCCGATCCCGACAGCGACGAGCTGCTCCGCGTCTGCGGCGAGCAGGGCATCGCCTTCGTGCCGTTCTACGCCGTCGCGGGCGAGGCCGCCGAGCAGGGCGCCACCACGGCCCATGACGAGGACGTCCGAGCCGTGGCCCGGGCCCATGGCGCGAGCCCCGCCCAGATCCGCATCGCCTGGACCCTTCACCAGGGCCCCCACGTCCTCGCCATACCCGGCACCGGCAATCCCGGCCATCTCGCGGAGAACGTCGCAGCGGGCGCGATCCGTCTCACCGACGAGGAGCTGACCCGGCTCGACAGGCCGCGCCAGGTGGCAGGCTGATTGACGGCTACACGGCCCAGACACCCTCCCGCATGAGATGCCTGCGCGGCAGCTCGTGCACCTCGCACCACGCCTGCACCGCGCGCGGCCGCACCCGGAAGAACGCGTACGACGCGTGATCCTCGCGAGGATCCCAGCCGGTCTTCGCGCGGAACGCCTCGGCCGCCGCCGACGGCACCTCCCGCATCGGGTAGGTGCGCACCTCACCGTCGACGAGCACGACGTCCCGGGTGTCCCCGAAGGCCAGCCGGGACCGCGCGCCGTCCCGCAGATTGCGGCCGGTCGGGTTGGTCAGCCGGGTGCACAGCCACACGGCCTCGTCGTGCCACACGAACCACAGCGGCACGAGACAGGGCATACCGTCGGCGTCGGCCGTCGCGACCCAGATGTCGATCTCGTGCTCCAGACGACCCAGCAGGTCCGCCTTGCGCTGCTCGGGGGTGCGGGGCGGCTCGGTGATCTTCATGGACACGACGGTAGCGAGCAGCGCTGCCCGCCACCTCGGGCCACAGCCCTAGGCCGGGGGCCTAGGGCTCGCACGCTGCCGCTCGCTCCGTGGTGGCCCGTCAGATCCGGGAGCGGTCGTCGGGCGGGACGCCGAGCGTCTCCACCCGTCTGAACGGTGGTCCGCAGGCAGTTGGCATCCCCCGCGTTTTACGTATAACCTCTCCGGTCAACCGCCCGCTCCGAGAGGCCCTCGATGAGACGTATCGCCCTGGTCACCCTCGTCGTCGACGACTACGACGAGGCGATCCGCTTCTACACCGGCGCCCTCGGATTCCGGCTCGTGGAGGACGCGCCACGGCCCGACGGATCGCGCTGGGTCGTCGTCGAACCCGGCACCCCGGGAGCCGGTACCGGTCTGCTGCTGGCCCGCGCCAAGGGGGAGTCCCAGGCCGCCCGGGTCGGGGACCAGACCGGTGGACGGGTCGGGTTCTTCCTGCACACCGAAGACTTCCCCCGCGACCACGCCCGGATGACCGCCTCGGGCGTGACCTTCCTGGAGGAGCCGCGGCACGAGCCGTACGGGACCGTCGCCGTCTTCCAGGACCTGTACGGCAACCGCTGGGACCTGCTCCAGCCCGCCGGCTGATCCTTTTCCCGCCGCTTCGAACCACCCGCCCGAGGAAAGACCCGCCATGACTGCTACGCGCGTAGACACCGATCTGATCCGCCGCCTCCCGAAGGCCGTGCTGCACGACCACCTCGACGGCGGCCTGCGCCCCGCCACCGTGGTGGAGCTGGCGGACGCGGTCGGCCACACCCTGCCCACCACCGACCCGGACGAGCTCGCCGCCTGGTACTACGAGGCCGCCAACTCCGGCGACCTGGTGCGCTACATAGCCACCTTCGAGCACACCCTCGCCGTGATGCAGACCCGCGAGGGCCTGCTGCGCACGGCCGAGGAGTACGTGCTGGACCTGGCCGCCGACGGGGTCGTCTACGGCGAGGTGCGCTACGCCCCCGAGCTGAACACCAACGGCGAGCTGACCATGGCCGAGGTCGTCGAGACCGTCCAGGAGGGCCTGGCGGCGGGCATGGCCAAGGCGGCCGCCGCGGGCACGCCGGTGCGGGTGGGCACCCTGCTCTGCGGGATGCGGATGTTCGACCGGGTCCGCGAGGCCGCCGACCTGGCCGTGGCGTTCCGCGACGCCGGTGTCGTCGGCTTCGACATCGCCGGCGCCGAGGACGGCTTCCCGCCCGCCGACCACCTCGCGGCCTTCGAGCACCTGCGCCGCGAGAACGTGCCGTTCACCATCCACGCGGGTGAGGCGCACGGCCTGCCCAGCATCCACCAGGCCCTCCAGGTGTGCGGCGCCCAGCGCATCGGGCACGGCGTGCGGATCACCGACGACATCCCGGACCTCGCGGCGGGCAAGCTCGGCCGGCTCGCGGGCTGGGTGCGAGACCGGCGCATCGCGCTGGAGATGTGCCCGACGTCCAACCTCCAGACGGGCGCCGCCACCTCCATCGCCGAGCACCCGATCACCGCGCTCAAGGACCTCGGCTTCCGCGTCACCCTCAACACCGACAACCGCCTGGTCTCGGGCACGACCATGACCCGCGAGATGTCCCTGCTGGTGGAGCAGGCGGGCTGGACCGTCGAGGATCTGCGCACGGTCACCGTGAACGCCCTGAAGAGCGCGTTCATCCCCTTCGACGAGCGGAACGCGCTCATCCGGGACGTGGTGCTGCCCGGTTACGCCGCCGCGCTCTGAAGCAGCCCGCGGAGGTAGGCGGCCTGTCCGACGTGCTGAAGATCGTCGGACAGGACGCTGACCAGCCGGACGCCCAGGGTGACCGGCGGGTCCCAGCGCTCGTCGATGACCTGCTCCAGGTCCTTGGCGGCGAGGCCCCGCAGGGCGTCCAGGCTCTGGTCGTGCACGGCGTCGTAGTACCCGGTCAGCAGATCACCCGAGTCGACCCGGACCCGCGCGACCTTGGCGGGGCTGTGGCCGTAGCCGGTGTCGCGGCGGGGCAGGTCAAGACCGAAGCGCTTCTCCCAGTCCTGAGACAGCCACACCTGTTCCAGGCCGAAGGCGTCGGCCATGTGGTCGTCCTGGACGCGGGTGAGGTGCCAGACCAGCCAGGCGATCGAGTTGGTGTCGGGGGAGGGGCGGGCCGTCAGCGCGTCCGGCCCGAGCCCCTCGACGGCGGCGTGGACTTCTTCGCGGATGCGGCTGAAACCGTCGATGAGGATGTCCTTCGCATGCATAGCTCCACCATCGCGCATGGCCGGGCATCACGCGTCGGGAATCCAGCTCCCGTGGAGGCCCAGCGGCACCCGCCCCGGGAGACGGATCCGGGCCACCGGCTCCCCGGTGAAGTCCCGGGCCGCGAGGATCACCAGGTCCGACGCCCCGCGGTCGGGGTTGTGCACATACGCGATCGCGTACCCGTCGTCCTCCGCGGCCGTCCCGTCGCACGGATCGGACGGCACGAACACGGCCTCGCTCGCCCACTCGCGACCGCAATTGCCTTCGGGGACGGTCACGAGTCTGCTGCGCGCGACGGATCGGGTCAGGAGGGGTGGACACCCTCCTGGGGTGGTGCCGCACTACCTGTTTCCAGCAATGCCATCAGGGCCCGGGCCGCCGGACTGGTCGCCTGCTCGGGCGGCAGCAGGGCCACCGTCTCGTACCCGGCGTCTCCGGCGCCCTTGACCGGCAGTGCGGTCAGCGAGGCGCGCTTGTGCCGGAAGTGGCGCGGCACGACGGCGATGCCGAGGTCCTCGTCCACGAGGTCGAGCAGGCTGTGCACGTCGTTGACCTCCAGGGCGACACTCCGGCGCACGCCCGCGGCGGCGAACGCCGCGTCGGTGGTACGCCGCGGCCCCCAGTCCGGATGGAAGTCGACGAAGACCTCACCGCCGAGATCCTCCGGCGTCACCGCGACCCCGGCCGCCGCGAGCCGGTGGCTCGGATGGCACAGCACGGTCATCGGCTCGCTCGTCAGCGGCACGGTCCGCAGCTGGTCGGTGTCCTCCCGGTCGGTGCGCACGGCGAACGCCAGATCCAGGCGCCCGGCCGCCACCTCCTCCGCCAGGGCCCCCGATCCCGCCTGCCGCAGACAGATCTCCACGTCCGGGTGGCTCCGCCGGAACGCCGCCAGCAGACCCGCCACGTGGACCCCGGCGATGCACTGCTCGGACCCGAGCGCGAGCATCCCGCGCAGCACGCCCTGCACCGCGGCCACCGCCTCGTGGGCCGAGCGGACCTGCGCGAGGATCCGCTCCGCCTCACCCAGCAGCGCCCGCCCGGCCGGGGTGAGCGTCACCCGGCGGGTGGTCCGTACGAACAGCGGCGTCTGCAGCTCCCGTTCCAGCGCCCGGATGGACGCCGACAGGCCCGACTGGGACACCAGGAGACGCTCCGCCGCCCGCGTGAAGTGCTGGTCCTCGGCGACCGCGACGAAATGCTGCAAGTGACGCAGTTCCATGACTGAGAAGCGTAGCCGCTGAATTCCATCGGATTCTTCTGTTGGACGCATGGGCGCAGGTCACGCCAGAGTGGACACCGGTTTCCTCCCGTCCGAGCCAACCCCTCTGGAGTCGCGTTGTACACCGCACACCCCGACCGCTACGCGGACATGCCCTACCGGCGCACCGGACGCAGCGGCCTGCAGCTCCCCGCGCTCTCGCTCGGCCTGTGGCACAACTTCGGCCCGGACCGGCCCGTCGAGACGCAGCGTGCCATCCTGCGCCGCGCCTTCGACCTCGGCGTCACGCACTTCGACCTCGCCAACAATTACGGCCCGCCGCCCGGTGCCGCCGAGTCCGCGCTGGGCGAGTTCCTGAAGACGGACTTCGCGCCGTACCGCGACGAGCTGGTGATCTCCACCAAGGCCGGCTACCTGATGTGGCCCGGCCCGTACGGCGAGTGGGGCTCGCGCAAGTACGTGCTGTCCTCGCTGGACCAGAGCCTGAAGCGGATGGGCCTGGACTACGTCGACGTCTTCTACTCGCACCGCCCCGACCCGGACACCCCGCTGGAGGAGACGATGGGGGCCCTGCACTCGGCGGTGCAGCAGGGCAAGGCGCTGTACGTCGGTGTCTCGAACTACTCCGCGGAGCAGACCCGCGAGGCCGCCCGCATCCTGGGCGAGCTGGGCACCCCGCTCCTCATCCACCAGCCCCGCTACTCGATGCTGGACCGCCGCCCCGAGGACGAGGGACTGCTGGACGCCCTCGACGAGCTCCAGGTCGGATCCATCGTCTTCTCCCCGCTGGAGCAGGGCGTCCTCTCCGCCCGCTACCTCGACGGCATCCCCGAGGGCTCCCGGGCCGCGAGCGACAGCCCCTTCCTGAACAGCGACGCGCTCACCGAGGACCTGGTGGGGCGGCTGCGCGACCTGAACGACATCGCGAAGTCCCGTGGCCAGACCCTGGCCCAGATGGCACTGGCCTGGGTGCTGCGCGGCGGCCGGGTCACCTCCGCGCTGGTCGGCGCGAGCAGCGCGCAGCAGATCGAGGACAGCGTCGGCGCCATCCGCAACCTGGACTTCGACGCGGACGAACTGGCCCGGATCGACGCCATCGTCAAGCAGTAGCAGGCCGGCCCGCCCGGGGGCGTCCGCCCCCGGGCGCGCACGGTCAGGAACCGATCCGTTCCTCCAGGCGCACGGTCACCGTGTCGCCCTCCTCCTTGCCGATGGCCTTGCGGACGTCGGCCTTCACGGGCAGCTTGTGCGTGCCGTCGCCCAGGGCCATGAACGAGCTGCGGAACGGATGTCCGTCGATCGTCCCGCGGACCTTGACCAGGCCGCGGGTGCCGAAGAACTCGACGGACCGGGGCCAGACCAGATAGGTCCAGCCGCCCTCGGCGGGACTTTTGCGCAGGACCGCGGTGAACTCGGCGTCCAGTACTCCCGTGGTGGCCATGACGTCCTCCGGTGCTCGGCGGCCTCTTCCTCACATCAGACCGCCGGACGCCGGGAAACTCATCGCGGGCGCCCGCTTCACGCCCCGGCGGGCACCCGGTCCAGGAATCCGAGCACGGCCCGGATCCGGCCCTGCCCGTCGAGGGTGATCACGTCCGACCCGGCGACCGGCGCCGAGCCGTCGGCCGCGCTCACCAGCTCCCAGGAGAAGCGCGCGGTGTCGTGATGCCCGTCGACACCACCGGTGAGCCGGAACTCGAACCCCGGGAACTGCTCGCGGGCCGCCGCGATCACCGCGGCGATCCCCTCATGGCCGCTGACGTCGGCCGGCGGGTCGGTGTAACCGCCCTCCTCGGCCCAGGCGGCGGCGACCGCCTTGACGCGCGCCGCCGGATCCTCGGCGTTCCAGGCCTCGAAGCAGCGGGCGACGGCGTCCTCGTAGCGGTGGGCGGTCGTGGACATGGGAGATCAGCCTCCTGAAGGTCGTCCCTGCTGGTCAGGGCCCGGGTTCCGGTCGCGGTGGACCCGGTACGACCACCTTGCCCGTGCCCGCCGGGAGCGTCGTTTGCCTCCGGAGTCATGGGCCGGCGCCGTAGTTCGCCGTATTTCGGCCAGCCCCGGGGGGTGAATATGCCAGGAGAGTGGCCGGAAAGTCGTGGTGACAGTGATTCAGTAGTGAACATACTGACCTGCGAGAGCGCTTTTCACTTGGGGCGACGGCGCCCTCACACACAGCACGCGAGTCGCAGGAGAAGTGAGGCCGGGCAAGGCGGACGGGCAGGGCGACGGGGGAGGGTCACGTGCACGACGAGTTTCTGTGCCACGTCACGGCGTACGGAGTCTGCGACGGCCGCCGGATCGGAGTGCCCCTCGGTACCTACCGTGCGCCCACCCTCGCCCTCGCCCTGTGGTGGCTGCGCGACCGCGCCTCCTGGATCGCCCAGCGCCTCGACCCCCGGCCCGAGGCCGAGCACTTACCGCCGGGCGCGCTCGTGCCGGTCGCCCACACCGTGCCCGACGTGCCCGGGCTGCTGCGCGCCTGGTGCGCCGATCCGGCCCAGCAGGAGCGGGTCGCCGAGGAGTTGGCGGCCGGACGGCTGGTGCGCATCGCCACCAGCGACGACACCACCGAATACGAACTGCTCGCGGAGTCCGTCGACGCCCTGCGGATGCAGCGCGCGGCTCCCTTCGTCGGCATCTCCGTCGGCTGACCTGCCGCACGCCCCGCTCGCCCAGGCGCACAACAGGGCAAATCGGTAGAATCTTGACCATGGCGCAACCCTCGGTAGCACCTGAACTCGTCCTGGAGACAGAGACGGGCAGCACCGTGATGATCCCGGGCCGTGACTACCACGTGGGGCGCGACCCGATGTGCGACATCGTCATCGACGACGACCGGGTCTCCTGGCACCACGCGGTGCTGAAGCCCGAAGACGGTCACTGGACCATCGAGGACGAGGACAGCACCAACGGCACCTACGCCGACGGCCGGCGCATCCACGAGTGGGACGTCGGGCCCGGCACCGTCATCCGCTTCGGCAATCCGGCCGACGGTCCGCGCATGACCCTGACGGGCCGCCCCGCCCCCGCCCGACGCACCCCGGAACGCCCCTCCGCCGTCTCCATGCCGGCCCACACCGGCACCTACCGGCAGCCCACGACCGTACGTCCGCTGCCCACCCGCACCGTCCGCATCGGCCGTGCCCCCGACAACGACCTGGTCATCGACGACCTCGTCGTCTCCCGCCGGCACGCCGAACTGCGTGCCCTGGCCGACGGAACCTACGAGATCACCGACCTGGGCAGCCACAACGGCACGTACCTCAACGGCAGCCGCGTCACCAGCGCCCCGGTCGGCCAGGGCGACATCGTCGGCATCGGCCACTCGGCGTTCTGCCTCGTCGGCGACCAGCTCCAGGAGTACGTCGACACCGGCGAGGTCTCACTCGACGTGCAGGACCTCGCGGTCGCCGTCGACCGGGGCCGCAAGACGCTCCTCGACCACGTGTCGTTCCCGGTGGGGGAGAAGTGCCTGCTCGCCGTCGTCGGCCCGAGCGGCGCCGGCAAGTCCACGCTCCTCAACGCCCTCACCGGCCAGCGGCCCGCGGGCCACGGCACCGTCCTCTACGACGGCCGCGACCTCTACCGCGACTACGCCGAGCTGCGCCAGCGCATCGGCCTGGTCCCGCAGGACGACATCCTGCACGCGCAGCTGACCGTCCGCAAAGCCCTCTCCTACGCCGCCGAGCTGCGCTTCCCGCAGGACACCGCCAAGGCCGAGCGGCGCGCCCGGGTCGACGAGGTCATCCGCGAACTGGGCCTGGAGCAGCGCGCCGACCAGCCCGTGCACAGCCTGTCCGGCGGCCAGCGCAAGCGCGTCAGCGTGGCCCTGGAGCTGCTGACGAAGCCGTCGCTGCTGTTCCTCGACGAGCCGACCTCCGGCCTCGACCCCGGCATGGACCGCTCGGTGATGCACATGCTGCGCGGCCTCGCCGACGACGGCCGCACCGTCATCGTCGTCACCCACAGCGTGCTCAGCCTGGACGTGTGCGACCGGCTCCTCGTGCTCGCGCCGGGCGGGAAGATCGCCTACTACGGGCCGCCCGAGGACGCCCTGGCCTTCTTCGGCTTCGAGGAGTGGCCGGAGGCCTTCGAGGCCTTCGACCGCGACACCGGCCGGGACTGGGCGGGGGAGTACCTCGTCTCGCCCTTCCACGGCCGGTACGTGGCCGACGCCTCCGCGCAGCCCCAGCAGCCGCGCTCCGAGCCCGTCGTCATCACCGCCCCGCCCCGGCCGCGCAGCCGCGGCGCCCAACTCGGCACCCTGGTACGCCGGTACGCGGCCGCGCTGAGCGCCGACCGCACCTTCCTGATCATCATGATCGCGCTGCCGTTCGTCATGGGAGCGATGGCGCGTGCCCTGGCCGGCGGCAAGCTGACCCTCGACACGGCGATGAACGCGCTGCTCATCCTGTGCGTCGGCGCCGTGCTGACCGGGGCCGCCAACGCCGTGCGCGAACTCGTCAAGGAACGCGTGATCTACCAGCGGGAACGGGCGGTGGGCCTGTCCAGATCGGCGTACCTGATGTCCAAGGTCATCGTCCTGGGCGTCATCACCGTCCTCCAGGCCGTGGTGCTGACCCTGGTCGCCCTGCTCGGCGTCGACCTCAACGCACCCGGCGGCGAAGGCGTGCTCATGCCGCCGCTGGTGGAGATCACGGTCGCCGTCGCCCTGCTGGCGTTCACGGCGATGATGCTCGGCCTGCTCGTCTCCGCGCTGGTCCGCAAGGAAGAGGTGACGATGCCGCTGCTCGTGCTCATCGCCATCGTCCAGGTCGTCTTCTGCGGGGCCCTGCTGAAGCTGGCCGACACCCCAGGGCTGGAGCAGCTGGGCTGGCTGGTGCCGGCGCGCTGGGCACTGGCCGCGATGGCCGGGACCGTCGGGCTGGCCCGGATCGTGCCCGACGATCTGACGAAGGACCCGCTCTTCGAGCACTCCGCGGGCACGTGGCTGCTGGACGTCGGGATGCTGGTCGTGCTGTCGGTGCTCTTCGGCTTCCTCGTGTCCCGGCTGCTGCGCCGGCACGAACCGGCCGTGATGCGGAAGTAGGGAGCGCCCGTGACGACTCCCGGATTCCGGCCCACGCACGTCGTCCCGCAGCACGGGATGCCCGCCTGGGAGGTCCCCGACCCGTCCCGGCCCACCGTGGACCTGGACCCCCTGCTGCCGGTGCAGCTCCTGGAGCGGCACGGCGACTGGGGGCACGTGCTGTGCTTCAACGGCTGGTCGGCCTGGGTGGACGGACGCCGCCTGGTCGCCGTACCGCAGGACCCGCCCGCGGCGGACGGGCCGCTCACCCGCGCCGCCGATCCGCGGCCGCTGCTGGGCCGGGCGCAGGAAACCCTGGCGCGCTACCGCTCCGCGGTGGAGGACCTCGCGGGCGGCCTCGACCGGGAGTCGTTCCGCGCCCGCACCCATGGCATGCGGATCGGTGTCGTCGTGGACGGCGAGTCCGTGTGGCTGTACGACTCCGCCCACGGGCACTGGGTGTACGCCGACGGCGCCCGGATGACCACGTACGCGACGGACGAGACGCCTGCGGCCGGACCGGCGTCCCGCCCGGCCGTGGCACCCGGGCATCCCCCCGCGCGGGCGGTGCCGCCCGAGGGCCCCGTCGGGACCGGGACCTCCCGCCGGCCCGACGCGGCTCCGCCGGAGCCGCAGGGAGCTGCGCGGCCTGGGGCACCGGAGCAGATGAGGTCCGCGCCCGTGGAGGCACCCGCGCCGAGGAGGGCTGCGCCTGCGGAGGCACCCGTGCCGAAGAGGGCTGTGGCACCTGAACCGACCCGGGTGGTCGCACCGGCGGCCCAGGAGCCCGCACGGAGCACCCTGCCTCCGGAGACACCGGAGCCGCCCCGGGCTGTGCCTGCCGAGGCGCCTGAGCCGACGCGGGTGGTGTCGCCTGAGGTTCCGGAGTCGGCGCGGGTGGTGCCTGCGGAGGCGCCTGATCCGACCCGGGCTGTGCCCTCGGAGGCGCCTGAGCCGACGCGGGTCGTGCCGTCCGAGACACCTGAGCCCAAGCGGGCAGCGTCTCCCGAGACTCCCCGGCCCACACGCGTGGTGCAGCCGGATGGTCCCGAGCCGACGCGGGTCGTGCCGTCCGAGGCACCTGAGCCCAGGCGGGCAGCGTCTCCCGAGGCTCCCCGGCCCACACGCGTCGTGCCGCCCGACGGTCCCGAGCCGACGCGCCTTGTGTCTGCCGACGGTCCCCAGCCCACGAGGGTCGTGTCGCCTGAGGCCCCCCAGCCCACGCGGGTCGTGTCCGCCGACCCCCCCGAACCCACCCGCGTCGTGTCCCGTGAGGGCCGGGACGGGGAGGGTGAGGTCGAGGTGGAGCGGTCTGACGGGCCGCCGCCCACGCGGGTCGTGGGGCATGAACCCACCCGGGCCGTACCGTCCGAGGGTGACGGGCGGTGAACCGCGAGACGAGCCTGTTCTCGGGGCGGCCCTCCGAGCTGATCGGGCAGCAGATCGCCGGGTACCGGGTCGAGCAGGAGATCGGGCGCGGCGGCATGGCCGTCGTCTACCGGGCCCGCGACCTGCGCCTGGAACGCACCGTCGCCCTGAAGCTGCTCGCCCCGGAACTCGCCCGCAACGACACCTTCCGCCGCCGGTTCACCCACGAGTCCCGGGCCGCCGCGGCGATCGACCACCCGCACATCGTGCCCGTCTTCGAGGCAGGCGAGACGGACGGCGTGCTGTACATCGCCATGCGGTACGTCGCCGGCAGCGACCTGCGGCACGTCCTCGACCGCGAGGGCCCGATGCCGCCCGTCACCGCCGTACGCGTCGCCGCCCAGGTCGCCTCGGCGCTCGACGCGGCCCACGACCACGGACTGGTCCACCGGGACGTCAAGCCCGGCAACATCCTGGTCTCCCGCGGCACCGACAGCGACCACCCCGAGCACGTCTACCTCACTGACTTCGGCCTGACGAAGAAGTCGCTGTCGCTCACCGGCTTCACCACCGTCGGCCAGTTCGTCGGCACGCTCGACTACGTCTCCCCCGAGCAGATCTCCGGCAAGCCGGTCGACGCCCGCTGTGACGTGTACGGGTTCGCCTGCGTCGTCTTCGAGACCCTGGCCGGCCACCCGCCCTTCCTCCGCGACGACGACATGGCCCTGCTCTGGGCCCACCAGTACGACGAACCGCCGCCGCTGACCGAGGACCGGCCCGACCTCGACCCACAGGTGGACCCCGTCTTCGCCCAGGCCCTCGCCAAGAGCCCCGACGACCGGTACCCCTCGTGCCTCGCCTTCGTCGCCGCACTGCGCGCCGCGACGACCGGCGGCGGGACCGGCGGTGCCACGCGGCAGCCCACGCGGGTGGACCGGCAGCTGCCGGGCGCGGGGGAGGAGCTGCCCAAGCCACCCCCGCGCTGGGCCGAACCGGTCTTCGTGGAGCGGATGTAGAACGGGCGTCAGCTTTCGCTGTCGGAACGCACCTCGCCGCGCCGCCGTACGTGCCGGGCCAGCAGCGCTCCGGCGAACCCGGTCACCAGCCCCCAGGGGACGGCCAGCCCGACGGCCCCCCACAGCTTGGGTCTCAGGAACAGCTCGCCCCCGAGGCCGCCGCCCAGATCGCCGATGCCGAGCACGGACAGGCCGTAGTGCGCGGAGATGCGCCCGACGAGGCAGATCATGAACACCGTGAGCACGAGGGCGACCGCCATGTGCACGGCGTGCTGCCAGGCCCGGACCCGGGCCGGCGACCGGGCCGCCATCACGAACGCGGCCGCCAGCAGCAGTACGACGTCGACGACCAGCAGCCACCACACCCGGCCGTCGTACTCGGCCAGGGTGCGCAGGTTCAGTTCGGAGATGTCGGGGGTGCGCAGCACCTCGTCGAGCACGTGAGGCATGGGGAGCCCGAAAGGCCCCTCCACCCTGCCGTTCCAGGTGGCGCCCAGTCCGATCGTCAGCGCCGGCCACACCAGGTTGGGGATGCCGAGCAGGATCACGGCGAACGTCTCCCGCGGGTGCCCCTTGGTCGCCGCGACGATCAGGGCGATGGCCACGCCGATGACGACGCAGGCCAGCAGCAGCGCGACCATCGCGTACGCGGCCGGCCGCACCGACGCCTGGAAACGCAGCAGCCGCGCGGGCAACGGGGCCCCGCGCGACACCAGCAGCGCCAGCACCAGCACACCGGCCAGCCACACCACGCCGACGAACACGGACAGCGGAACGTCCGTGGTGAAGCCGACCTTCGGCGACGCGCCGAACAGGTCGCCCAGTTCACCCAGCGTGTCGTCCCCGAGGGAGATGTCGAAGGTGTGGCGGGCGGCGAGCGTCACGCCGATCAGCGCGAGCAGCCACAGGGCCGCCACCCGGCCGGCCCAGCCGGCCAGCTCCGTGGCCCCGGCGACCGCGCGGTGCCGCAGCGGCCGCAGGAAGGCCCAGGCGATCACCAGCGCCCCCGTCAGTGTGACCGACAGCGGAATCACCGTCAGGCTCGCCTGCGTGTCGGCGAGATCGCCCGCGCTTCCGGTGAGCTTCACCGTGCCGCCGACGGCGGTGACCACGGTGGCCGCGACGACGGGGGCGAAGGAGCCGTCCGGAAGATCCGCGGCCCCGGCAGCCCACAGTCCCAGGCCGGCCACCACTGCCATGGCGAGCAGCCCGCCGAGCACCGTGACGAGGGCGTGCGCCCAGCCGTGGCGGGCGACGGCCCGCTCGCCGGAGGTACGTGCCTGGCCGGAGGGGGTGCGCGAACTCACGCTGTCACGCTAAGCAGCCCCCGCGCCGACCGCCCGCCGGAGAGGTCCGTCCGCGTCGGCTTGCGGGGCGTCGGGGACCGGGGCACACAATGAACACGTACTGGAAGAAGCGGCACACGCCGGGACAAAGCACCCCTGGGTGAAGACCGCAGGGAACCCACGCGGGGAGTAGAACTCGTGAGCGTCGATCCGCCGTCGTCCGGCCGCCCCACAGGACCTCCCTCGGGCCCGCTGTCGGGCCCCTCCCAGCCACCGCCGGGCGGCGGCGGCCCGCCCTCGGAGCCGCCCACCGGAGGCGGCGGGGAACCGGAGCCCCGCCGGCCCTGGTGGGGATCCGTGCCCCGTGTCGCGATCATCGCCACCGCGGTGGTGGCCGCCGTCATCCTGGCCGTGGTGCTCTCCCGGCCCGACAACGGCGGCACCGGCGCGTCCGACGGCGGCACCAGTACGTCCAGCGGGGAGGTCTTCCTCCAGCCCGCGGCGGACACGGGCCCCGACGCGTTCACCGAGTCGACGGCCGAGGAGAAGAGCTCCGCCTCGCCGGTCTCGCCCTCGGGGGCCTCCGAGTCGGCCCCGCAGAACGCCGTCCGGGGCGTGGAGGGCGACGCGCCCGGCCTGTACGGCGGCACCCGCAACGTCGCCAGCTGTGATGTGGAGAAGCAGATCCAGTACCTCGGGGAGAGCCCGGACAAGCAGCGCGCGTTCGCCTCGGTCGCCCGGATCGAGCCGTCCGAGGTTCCCTCCTACCTGCGCTCCCTCACCCCCGTTCAGCTCCGCATGGACACCCGTGTGACCAACCACGGCTACAAGGACGGCGCCCCCACCAGCTACCAGGCCGTCCTCCAGGCCCGCACGGCCGTCCTGGCCGACGACCGCGGCGTGCCCCGGGTGCGCTGCGCCTGCGGCAACCCGCTGTCCCCGCCGGTGGCCCAGCAGAGCGCGCCCAGGACGACCGGCGAGGCGTGGCCGGGCTACAAGTCGTCGAACGTCGTCATGGTGACGCCCGCACCGGAGCCGGTCGACGCCTTCGTGATGTGCGAACCCGACGGCGAGTGGTTCGAGCGCCAGCCGGGCGACACGGGCAAGAAGGACCAGAAGATCAAGAAGCCCGCGAAGCCCTCCCCGTCGGCGAGCGTCACCACGCCCACGGCACCGCCCGACACGACGTCGTCGCAGCCGCCCACCAGCGAGCCGCCGACCTCCGACACGGACACGACCGGGCCCACGACGGACGAGCCGCCGACGTCCGACGGCGACACCGGCACGGGAAGCGACACCGGCGGCGGCGCGACGGAACAGCCCCCGGCCTCCTGACCCGGCAGGCCTCGCGACCCGGCCGGCTCAGGCGGCGCGGACCACCAGGGCGTAGTCCCCGAGTCCGAGCAGCCGGTCGGCCGGCAGGTCGCCGTGGGCGGTGACGACCGCCTCGATCCGGCCGGTCTCCGGTTCGAACGCGACATCCTGCACCGTGCCGAGCGTGTCGCCCGTCTCCGTGAGGATCCGCAGGCCCGGCAGCTCGTGGTGCGGCGGCACCTCGGACGGTTCGGCGGTCGTGCGGACCAGCACCGCGTCCGGGCCGACGGCGTGCAGGGCACCCCAGGCCAGCACGGTCTCCTTGCGGGAGTGCCGGCCGCGCACCCGGATGTGGGTGACCACGCCGGACTCGGCGTCGACCGTCAGCGACCTCAGGGCGCCCACCTCCTCCGCCTCGTTCAGCGTCAGCACCGGCAGGCCCCGGGCCTCGGAGATCAGCATCATGACGCCGTCCCCTCCCGCCCGGCCCGGAAGGCCCCGACCCGGGCGACGAAGGCCGGCAGGTCGTCGGCGACGTAGCGGGTGGCGTCCGCCGGGATGACCAGCGCCCGGCCGGAGACGGCGAGTGTCTCGCCGCGCGGCACGTACACCCGGTGCCGACGGCGTCTGGAACCCTGCACCAGCGCCTTGCCCGCGGCGATCCGGAACCCCACGACCCGGCCGCTGGTCCCGCCCTCGACGATCACGTCGAGCACGGTGCCGACCTCGGCACCCTCGTCGGTCAGCACCTTCGCGTGCAGCACCCGGCCCTGCTGGGCCTCGCGGCGGGCCACCACGACGGAGGTGTCCTGCAGCGCGAGGGCATCGCGGACCATGACCGCGTGCGGGCCCAGTGCGTGCACCGCCGGCCAGGGCAGGCTCTGCTTCAGCGGACCCGACAGCAGGCCCCGGCCGCTGAGGGTGAAACCGGTGATCCGGCCGGCGGCGGCGTCGAAGACGGTGTCCTTGATCTGGGCGAGGGCCTCCCCGCCCAGGGTGACCACCGGCAGGGTCGTCAGGCTGCGCGCGGCCAGCAGCTCGTTCATCGCAGGCCCTTTCCGCCTGGCCGGCGCCGGACCGCGATGACGGTCCCCGACCGGCGGCCCGCCTGCACCGCGAGCGTCACCACGGCGACGGCGGCGAGCGCCGCGATCACCACGACCAGCCATGTCCACCAGGCCACCGCGCACCTCCGGCGATCCGGCCCGGCCGCCCTCGGCCGGCCCTGATTCCTTCCGGGTGCCCCGCGAACGGGGGACAATGCCCTGGGCGCCGGACGTGCGAGCATCTGTCAGGACTGCAAAACCCGGCTCGGGGTACGAGCACTGGTGCAGAGCGTCCGGCCAGTCCGGCTTCCCAGAGAGAAAAGAATGATCGACTACCTGGACGGGGCAGTGATACCGACTGGTTTCGATGTGCCCGTGGAACCGCTGAGGCGGGCGGCACACTACACCGGCGAGCAGGGATGCATCGCCGAGGCGCGGTCCTTCGCCGCGCTCTTTCTCGACCAGCTCAGGACCGAGTGGTGCGCGCGGATCGACGAGCGGGTCGACGGCGCCGTACTGCTGGTGGTGAGCGAGCTGGTCACCAACGCCGACCGGCACAGCAACGGGCCGTACATCCTGGAGCTCGTCGGGACCGACAGCGCGGTGACGGTCTCGGTCTACGACAGCAGCTCGGCGCTGCCCCGCATCTTCCCGCGCAACCCCGAGCGCATCGGCCGGCACGGCCTGGAGATCGTCCACGCGCTCGCGGAGCAGGTCAGCGTGGAACGGGTGCCGGTGGGCAAGCGCGTGCGCGCGGTGCTGCCGCTCTCCGAGGCAACCCAGGGTTGAAACGGTCCCGCACCGGAACGCAATCGCGGGTGCCGCCCCACTCCCGCATGGGGGACGGCACCCGCTGGTCGTACGACGGTGTCAGGCGCAGCCCAGCTCGCCCAGCATGCCCTCGCGCAGTCGCGTGATGATCCGCTTGATCAGGCGGGAGACGTGCATCTGCGAGCAGCCGAGCCGCTCACCGATCTCCGCCTGGGTGGCCTCCTCCACGAACCGCATGTGGATGATCTGCCGGTCGCGCTCGCTGAGCTCCGCCATGAGCGGGGCGAGCGAGTGGAAGTCCTCGACGAGCCGCAGCCCGTCCTCCTCGACCCCGATGAAGTCGGCCAGGACCGCCTCGCCGCCCTCCGGACCGTCGCCGGTGAGGGCGGCGTCCAGCGACGACGAGTTGTACCCGTTCGCCGCGATCTGGCCCTCCACGACCTGGCGCTCGGAGATGTTCATCAGGGTGGCCAGCTCGGCGACCGTCGGCTCGCGGTCCAGCCGGCTGGCGAGCTCCTCACGGGCCTTGGCCAGCTCCACGCGCAGCTCCTGGAGCCGCCGCGGCACGTGCACCGCCCACGTCGTGTCGCGGAAGAAGCGCTTGATCTCGCCGACGATGTACGGCAGCGCGAAGGAGGTGAACTCGACCTCGCGCGAGAGCTCGAACCGGTCGATGGCCTTGATCAGGCCGATCATGCCGGTCTGGACGATGTCCTCCATGTCGTCACCGCGGCCCCGGAACCGGCCGGCAGCGAAGCGCACGAGCGACATGTTCATCTCGATCAGGGTGTTGCGCGCGTACTGGTATTCGTGCGTGCCCTCTTCGAGTTCCGTCAGGCGCTGGAAGAACTGACGGGACAGCTCCCTGGCGTCCCGCGGGGCCACGGACCGCGGGTCCACGACGCCCGGCAGTGCTCCGTCACCCGCGCTGGCCTCGGTGTTCTCTTCGACGACCTGTGCCTTCGACCGGATCACGGCGGTCTCCATTACCTCTCCCACGAACGTCACGGCGGACATCTGCATAGGTACTCCCGAGTTGCGGGTACCCGGGAGAACGCGCACCATGCCCCCCGATTCTCCCATGGGCGAAATCGGGCGGAATGTACCCTTCCGCCGGTGTGGGCGCGTGATTCCCCCCAGGGCGGAACGCAGGGCCCTTCCCCTCGCGCCCGGGGTTCCTAGGCTGGTGCGGTGAGCAACCACCTGCCGAACGAAGCCCGAGTCATCCCGCTGCGCCCGCACGGCGGCGCGCGCCCCGCCGGAGCACCGCCGCGGCAGGCGCCGCCGGCCCCCGCCGTGAAGGAGCCGCTGTGGCGGGACCTGGTGGGCGACGTCCTGCGCCGTGAACGCCTGGCACAGGAGCGCACCCTGAAGGACGTCGCCGAGGAGGCGCGGATCTCCATGCCCTACCTCTCGGAGGTGGAGCGCGGCCGCAAGGAGGCCTCCTCGGAGGTCCTCGCGGCCGCGGCCCACGCCCTCGGACTGAACCTCGGCGACCTGCTGACGAGGGCCCAGGGCGAACTGACCCGCGTCACCTCGCGCTACGCGGGCGCCGGCCGCCGAGGGACGTCCACCTCGTCGCACGACGGAATGTGCCTGGCCGCCTGAGCCGTACCGGCCGGCGCCTCAGGCCCTCACGAGGCGCCGGCTGAGCACCTCGTCGGCCAGCCCGTAGCCCACCGCCTCCTGCGCGGTGAACACCTTGTCCCGGTCCATGTCGGCCCGCAGGGCCGCCACGTCGTGGTGGGTGTGCCGCGCCAGCACCTCCTCCACCTGGGAGCGGATCCGCACCATCTCCTTGGCCTGGAGCGCCAGGTCGGACACCATGCCACGCTGCCCGCCGGCGGCCGGCTGGCCGAGCAGCACCCGGGAGTGCTCCAGCACGAACCGCCGCCCCGGATCCCCGCCGGCCAGCAGCACGGCCGCTGTGGAGGCCGCCTGTCCGACGCAGAACGTGGAGATCGGGGCCTGCACGAACGTCATGGTGTCGTAGATGGCCATGAGCGAAGTGAACGAGCCGCCCGGAGAGTTGATGTAGATCGCGATCTCGCTCTCCGGGGAGGACGACTCCAGGTGGAGGAGCTGGGCGATGACGACGTTGGCGACGCCGTCGTCGATCTCGGTGCCGAGGAAGATGATCCGCTCGGACAGCAGCCGGCTGAACACGTCGTAGGACCGCTCGCCCTGCGGGGTGCGCTCGACGACGTTCGGAATCGTGTACGAACCCATCACTGCAGCCCCATCCTGCGCCGGGTGGCCGCCGGGCGGACGTCCGCGAGGGACTCCACCACCCGGTCCACCATGCCGTACTCACGGGCCTCCTCGGCCGTGAACCAGCGGTCCCGGTCCCCGTCCCGGGAGATCGTCTCCTGGCTCTGGCCGGTGTGCTCGGCGGTGATCCGCTCGATGGTCCGCTTGGTGAACTCCAGGTTCTCCGCCTGGATCTCGATGTCGGCCGTGGTGCCGCCGATCCCCGCCGACGGCTGGTGCATCATGATCCGCGCGTTCGGCAGGGCGTAGCGCTTGCCCGGCGCGCCGACGCTCAGCAGGAACTGGCCCATGCTGGCCGCGAATCCCATGGCCAGCGTGGAGACCTCGTTGGGGATCAGCCGCATCGTGTCGTAGATGGCGAGGCCCGCGTGCACCGCCCCGCCCGGGCTGTTGATGTACAGGCTGATGTCGGTGTGGGCGTCCTCCGCGGACAGGATGAGCAACTGGGAGCAGACCCGGTTGGCGGAGACCTCGTCGACCTGGGTGCCCAGCAGCACGATGCGCTGCGCGAGCAGCTGGGCGGCCAGATGGTCGTCGAAGCGGGTCGGAGGGGTGTCGCCCTCCTCCGCCCTCGGGGCGAGCGTCGTGAGTGGAGTCATCGGTTCTCCTCGTCGTGGCGGCGAGCGCCGTGGACGTGTCGGGGATGTGCCGTCGACTCCACTCTTGACCTCGGACGACGGCCCCGAACGGTTTCTCTGCCCTCGGCAGATCCGCTACCGGCAGAGCCCCAGGGCTCAGCCCTTTTCGCGCAACTGGCGGAAGAACGCCCGCACATCACCGACCAGCAGGTCGGGCTCCTCCATCGCCGCGAAGTGCCCGCCGCGGTCGAACTCCGTCCAGCGGACGATGTTCTCCGTCCGCTCCGCCTTGTGCCGCAGCGGGATCTGGGGGTCGCCGGAGAAGGACGCGACCGCGGTCGGCACGGTGGAGGGCTCCTGCGGGGCGGCGGTCCTCTCGCCCCGGGCGTGGGCGCGCTCGTAGTAGACCCGGGCCGACGAACCGGCCGTGCCCGTCAGCCAGTACAGCATCACGTTCGTGAGCATCAGGTCCCGGTCGACGGCCTCCTCGGGCAGCTCGCCGGAGTCCGTCCACTCCTGGAACTTCTCGACGATCCAGGCGAGTTGCCCCACCGGGGAGTCCGTGAGCGCGTAGGAGAGGGTCTGCGGCCGGGTGGACTGCACGTGGAAGTAGCCGGTGCCGTCGCGGGACCACTCCGCCCACCGGCGCCACGAGGCGAGCGTGCGCTCCCGCTCCGCGGGGCTCAGCGCCTCCAGCTCTCCGGCGGCCGGCTCGGCGGCGGCCTGAGCACCGGGCAGCAGATTGAGGTGGAGGCCGATCACCCGGCCGCTGTGGACGCGGCCCAGTTCCCGGGAGATGGCCGCCCCCCAGTCGCCGCCCTGCGCGCCGAACCGCTCGTAGCCGAGGCGCGTCATCAGCTCGGCCCACGCGTCGGCGATCCGGCGTGCCTCCCAGCCGGTCTCCCGGGTGGGGCCGGAGAAGCCGAAGCCGGGGATGGCCGGCAGCACGAGGTGGAAGGCGTCGGCGGGATCGCCGCCGTGGGCGGCCGGGTCCGTCAGCGGTCCCACGATGCCGGCGAACTCGACGATCGACCCCGGCCACCCGTGCGTCACGATCAGCGGTGTCGCGCCGGGCTCGGGGGAGCGGATGTGCGCGAAGTGCACCCGCGCGCCGTCGATCTCGGTGGTGAACTGCGGCCACGCGTTCAGCCGCGCCTCCGCGGCCCGCCAGTCGTACTCGTGCCGCCAGTACCGCACCAGTTCGCGCAGATAGCCCGACGGAACGCCGTACGTCCAGCCCACGCCGGGCAGCTCGTCGGGCCAGCGGGTCCGGTCGAGGCGATCGTGGAGGTCGTCGAGGTCGCTCTGTGGTACGTCGATACGGAAGGGACGGATGCCGCTGCCGGCGGGCGAAGACGTCATGAGCGGATGCTAGTTCCGAACGGTGTAGCGGCCATCTGAATTGGCCGGCCCCTCACCGATGAGTTCCCGAGCGAGTACCGGTCGACAGTGGTGACAGCGTTCGACGCGTGCAGGAGGACCTATGACCACCGACGGTTTCACCACGTGCCTCTGGTTCGACGGCCAGGCAGAGGAGGCCGCCCACCACTACGTCTCGATCTTCAAGAACTCCAGCATCGGCAAGATCGCGCGCTACCCCGAGGGAGCGCTCCAGGCCGCCGGCAGTGTGATGACGGTCGAGTTCACGGCCAACGGGCACCGGTTCCTCGGGCTCAACGGCGGCCCGCAGTTCAAGTTCACCGAGGCCACCTCCTTCATGATCTTCTGCGAGAACCAGGAGGAGATCGACTACTACTGGAGCAGGCTCACCGAGAACGGCGGCGAGCCGGGCCCCTGCGGCTGGCTCAAGGACAGGTTCGGCGTGTCCTGGCAGGTCGTCCCGGACCGGCTCTCCGACATGATCAGCGACCCGGATCCGGCGAAGGCGTCCCGGGTGACCCAGGCGTTCATGGCGATGGGCAAGTTCGACATTGCCACGCTGGAGAAGGCGTACGCGGGCGAGTGACGCGCCCCCGCACGCAGGGGCGGAGCCGTCTCCGCCCCTACGCCGCCTCGGCCAGGATCTCCTCGATGACGTACCGGGAGTTCTCCGCGACCGGCGGGTTCGTCTCCCAGTAGTACGGCAGCGCGATGACCGCGATCGACAGGGCCCAGCCCCGCCCCCGTGCCCACTCGGCCTCGCCTGCACCCACGGCCTCGCGGAAGACGCCGCGGGCCGCGGCCGGCAGCAGGCACCAGGCGCCGATGAGATCGACGGCCGGGTCCCCGACCCCGACCGTGCCGAAGTCGATGACCGCGCTCAGCCGCCCGCCCGTGACCAGGAGGTTCCCGGCCATCAGGTCGCCGTGGGCCCACAGTGGCGGCCCGGTGTGCTCCGGAGCCCGCAGGGTCTCCTCCCACACCCTGGCCACCGCGCCGGTGTCGACCCGCCCCGCGAGCAGCCCGAGCGCCTCACGCACGTAGGGGTCGCGGGTCGCCAGCGGCACGCCCCGGTACCCCCGGGGTCCCTCGCACGCGTCGATGCGGCGCAGGGCCGTGACGTACGCCGCCAGGTCCATGGCGAGCAGGGCGGGCTCCTCGATCCTGCCGGGCACCGGGTTGCGGCCGTCGAGCCAGCCGTAGACCGACCAGGGCCACGGGAACCCGTCACCGGGTTCGCCCCGGCCGAGCGGCTCGGGCGAGGCGGCGGGCAGCCCCGGGCCCAGCCGGGGCAGCCAGCGCAGCTCGTGCGCGATGGCCTCCACGGCGCGGGGATGCCGGGGGAGCCGTACGACCTTGTCCGCGCCGAGGCGGAACATGGCGTTCTCCGTCCCGGAGGACTCCAGCCGCCGCAGGGGCAGCCCGGCCCACTGCGGGAACTGCCCCGCGATCAGCCGGCCGACGAGGGAGACGTCGATGTCCAGCTCGTCCTCATGCATCCGCACCGCACACATGGTGCCCATTCGAGCGGTCAACGCGCCGCCTGTCGAACGGTTTTGGTGACCTCCCGGGCGATGCGCAGGATGCCGGGGGAGCGGACGGGGCAGGGCTTCGGCCGGGTGGTGGTCGGGGCCAGGCAGAAGTGCAGATAGTCGTCGTCGCGGTGCAGGGCCGTGCGGTCGCGGCCGGGCTGTGTGCACAGGCCCGGGCGGGCACGTTCGTGGGCCGTGCACGGCAGGTACTGCGTCCAGGTGTAGCGGCCCGTGGCCGGGCTCACCGCCTTCCCGGCGTCCGCCACGAGGTCGCCCGAGGCGGCGGCCCGCTTCTCGTAGAGCGCGTTGACGCGCCGGACCCGGTCGGGGGTGATCGGGTCCGGGCCCTGGGACACCCAGACGATCCGCGGTCGGCTGCCGCCCCCGGCCGCGGTGATCTGCTCCGTGAGCCGTCGCGCGTCGGCGTCGTAGCGGCGGAAGTAGCGGGCCGGCGACTTGTCGTAGGTGATGCCGTCCATGCACGGCGTGTAGCCCCAGGAGTTCCCCCAGAACTGCAGGACCACGAAGTCGGGCCGCAGCCTGCGCACCAGTGCGGCGGCCTTGTCGGCGGCCGGCACCAGGGACCGCTCGGCCGTGCCCTCCAGGTAGTCGCACAGGGTGGTGCCGGAGTACGGGGCGCCGGTGTACCGCGCCTTCAGGTCCCGGCGTAACTCCTGGCCCAGGACCTTCTGGCCCTCCATCGCCAGCGAGTCGCCGAGGTACAGCACCGTCGGGGCCTTCTCCGGCTCCGGGCCGGGGGAGGCGGGGGCCCGCTGATGGGTGGTGGCCGACGCGCGCGGCGCGGCCGGTGCCGGCACCTCGGGTCCGGACGCGGGATCCCCGCACCCGCCGAGGAGCACCCCGGCCAGTATTGCCCCCACGATCCACGGCTTGCGCATACGGCAACTCCCGCCCCTGCCAGCGAAACGGCACTCAGGCAAGCACAGCCGGGCCCCGGGGGGAAGACGTCCGCCGGACGCGATCGCCCGGACCGGCGGGCGCGACCTGCGGCGGCCGGCCCGCTCGACGCGCGGGCCGGCCGCCCGGTGACTAGCGTGAGGAAGCGGATGATTCCACCCATCGGAGAGGGTCGTGGTCATGGCCGTGCAACCTGAAGGAACCCCCTGCTGGGCCGACGCGATGTTCGGCGACCTCGAAGGGGCCAAGAGCTTCTACGGGGACGTCCTCGGCTGGACCTTCGCCGAGGCGTCGGCGGAGTTCGGCAACTACACGGAGGCCTACGCGAACGGCAAGGCGGTCGCCGCCGTCGTCCCGCCCATGCCCGGCCAGGAGGGCCTGTCGCAGTGGTGCCTGTACTTCGCCGCGGACGACGCCGCCGCCACCGCCGCCCGGATCCGTGACAACGGCGGCGAGGTGCTGATGGAGCCCATGCAGGTCGCCGATTTCGGCACCATGTGCCTGGCCCGCGACCCCGGCGGCGTCGTCTTCGGCGTCTGGCAGGCGGGCACCCACGAGGGCTTCCAGGCGATGGCCGAACCCGGTGCCTACACCTGGGCGGAGGTCTTCACCCGTGAGCCCGCGAAGTCCGACGCGTTCTTCCCCGCCGTCTTCTCCTACCGGCAGCGGGACATGGAGGACGGCGAGATGGACTTCCGGATCTACGACCTCGGCGAACGCACCGTGCTGGGCCGGATGAAGATGGGCGACGACTTCCCGCCCGAGATGCAGCCGTACATCAACGTGTACTTCACCGTGGAGGACTGCGACGAGGCCGTGGCGAAGGCGACCAAGCTCGGGGGCGTGCTGCGGTTCGGCCCCATGACCACCCCGTTCGGCCGCTTCGCGGCGATCAGCGATCCGCAGGGCGCGAACTTCTCGGTGATCGACATCACGAAGACCGAGGGAGAGATGCCGAAGCTGACCGATGTGGCGTAGGCGCCCGGACCTCCCGGCCGGACGGCCACCGCGGTCATGGCATGATCGAGCGCATGCGTGAACGTGTTGTGGCCGCGTGTGACGGGGCTTCGAAGGGAAACCCCGGGCCCGCGGGCTGGGCCTGGGTCGTCGCCGACGCTTCCGGGACACCGGAGCGGTGGGAGGCGGGGCCGCTCGGCAAGGCCACCAACAACGTCGCCGAACTGACCGCGCTGGAGCGCCTCCTGGCGGCGACCGACCCGGACGTGCCGCTCGAGATCCGGATGGACTCGCAGTACGCGATGAAGGCCGCCACCACCTGGCTGCCCGGCTGGAAGCGCAACGGCTGGAAGACCTCCGCCGGCAAGCCGGTCGCCAACCAGGACCTCGTCGTGCGCATCGACGAACTCCTGGACGGCCGGTCGGTCGAGTTCCGCTACGTCCCCGCCCACCAGGTCGACGGCGACCGGCTCAACGACTTCGCCGACCGCGCCGCCAGCCAGGCCGCCACCGTCCAGGAGCCCGCGGGCAGCGGCCTCGGCTCTCCCGAGCCGCCGCCCGCCCCGGACACCCCGGCCAAGGCCCCGCGCTCCCGCCCGCGCACCACCAAGGCCGCAGGGAGCAAGGGCTCCGCGCGCACCATCAAGGCGAAGTTCCCCGGCCGCTGCCAGTGCGGCCGTTCGTACGCGGCCGGCGAGCCCATCGCCAAGAACGACAGCGGCTGGGGCCACCCGGAGTGCCGCGCGGGCTCGAGCGTCTGATCAGACGTCGAACGTGTAGTGCGGCGTGTGGTCCAGCAGATCCGCCGGGCTCATGTCGTGCCACGGCCGCATCGTCTCGTTGAGGTCGATCACGTTCGGCGTGCCGGCGACCGGCAGGTAGCCGGAGCCGGGGTGCCGGCGCTGCCACTCGGCCCACAGCTTGTCTATGTACGCGTGGTGCAGCCAGAACACCGGGTCGTTGGGGGAGACCCCGGTGGCCATCTGACCGCCGACCCAGACGTGGACGCGGTTGTGCAGGTTCACGCCCCGCCACCCTTCGAGGTGGTTGCGGAAGCCGTCCGAGCCGCTGTTCCAGGGCGCCATGTCGTACGTGGACATCGCCAGCACCGACTCGACCTCGGCCCGCGTCGGCAGCTCGCGCGTACCGGCGCCGAGGGAGCGCCGCAGGAACGTACGGCCGTCGACCCGCACGTTGACCGGCCAGTTCCCGCCGGACGAGGAGAACGGCCCGTCCGTCACCCGGCCGTCCCGCTCCCGTCCGGTGCCGCCGAGGAAGTCGGGCGCCCACAGCGAGGCGCGCGGCGTACGGTCGACGGTCCAGTCCCAGTAGGGCAGCGACACCGAGGCGTCCACCGACTGCAGCGCCCGCTCGAACTCCAGGAGGAATCTTCGGTGCCAGGGCAGGAAGGACGGTGAGCGGTGCCCGGTCCGCTCGCCGTTGTCGGTGTCGGAGACGATGAACGCGTTGTGCGTCGTGACGAACTCGTCGTAGCGGCCGCTGCGCTTCAGCTCCAGCAGCGCGGCGACGAAACGCCGCTTCTCGTCGGCGGTCAGGGTGGACTGGTTCTTGCGGACAGCCATGTGCGGTTGCTCCAGATGCCTTGCGGGGCGGGTCAGTTGGCGGGGAAGGGCAGCAGGGGTGCGCCCTGCAGCTCGTCCACCGCGGCGCGGGCGGCGGCCCGCGGGGTGGCCACCGGGTCGTAATGGCTGACGACGCTGATCCAGCTGCCGTCGGCGTTGCGCATCACGTGCAGCTCCACCCCGTCGATGAACACCGCGTATCCCCCGCCGTGGTGGTGGTGACCGGACCCGGTGGCCGGCCGGCCCTGTATCCGGCGGCCCTTGTAGACCTCGTCGAAGGTCCCGGGGGACCCGTGGTGCCCGGCGGCCGAGGCCGGGGTGACGGCGGACAACGTCCCCGCGCTCGTGGCGAGGACGGCCGCGGCGGTGAGCGCGCTGCGACGGCTGAGTTCCGGCATGCGGACCTCCAGGGTGGGTTCGGCTGATGTCCCCGCATGCCTACCGGCCCGCCCGCTACCGGGAGAAATCCACGCGAGCCGGTTGGCTGCGATCCGGGCAATTCCCCTTATGTCGTGCAAGGTTGAACCAAGATGATCTTGCCTCGACAGGCTGGCGCGGGGGCGCGGAAGGGGAAGTTCCGCCCGTGAGGGGTGCTGTGGCGGATGTTTCTGCCGGTGCGGCCCGCTGTCCGTGGTGCGCGTCACGCCGCGAAACTGGCGCGATTCGGCGGTCCGGTCTGCGACACCCGCGTGCGGCATCCTCATGGCCGTCATGCAGACCGTCGTCGTACCCCTGCTGCCCGACCTGCCCCGGCTCACCGGCGCCTCGGCGGGCACGGTCTCCTGGATGGTGACGGCCACCCTGCTGTCCGGTGCCGTCCTCACACCCGTCCTCGGCCGGGCCGGCGACATGTACGGCAAGCGGCGGGTGCTCATGGCGGCCCTCGGGCTGATGACCGCCGGCTCGGTCCTGTGCGCGCTGACCTCCGACATCGCCGTGCTCATCGCCGCCCGCACCCTGTCCGGAGCGGCCGCCGCGGTCGTACCGCTGTCCATCAGCATCCTGCGGGACGAACTGCCGCCGGAGCGCCGGGGATCGGCCGTGGCGCTGATGAGCTCCACCGTCGGCATCGGCGCCGCACTCGGCCTGCCGCTGGCCGCGGTGATCGTGCAGTACTTCGACTGGCACACCATGTTCCGGGTGACCAGTGCCCTCGGTGCCGCAGGCGTGACCCTGGTCGCGTGGGCGGTGCGCGAGTCGCCGGTGCGCGAGCCCGGCCGCTTCGACGTGCCGGGCACGCTGGGGCTCGCCGCCGGGCTGGTCTGCCTGCTGCTCGGGGTGTCGCAGGGCGGGCAGTGGGGCTGGGGCAGCGGGCGGGTCGTCGGGCTGTTCGCCGCCGCGGTCGCCGTGCTGGCGCTGTGGTCGTGGCAGCAGCTGCGCGCCGAACGGCCGCTGGTGGACCTGCGGTTGGCGGGGCAGCCCCGGGTGGGTCTGTCCCATGTGGCCGCGCTGCTCGCCGGGTTCGCGTTCTACGCCAACACCCTCGTCACCGCCCAGCTGGTGCAGGCGCCCGAGGCCACCGGGTACGGGCTCGGG
Organism: Streptomyces paradoxus; assembly: GCF_014202475.1. Lineage (GTDB taxonomy): Bacteria > Actinomycetota > Actinomycetes > Streptomycetales > Streptomycetaceae > Streptomyces > Streptomyces paradoxus. The sequence goes on along the minus strand of NZ_JACHGV010000014.1, from coordinate 64,831 downwards.
CTGTCCATCGTCGCCACCGGTCTGTGCCTGCTGCCGAGCGGCATCGTCATGCTGCTGCTGTCGCCCGTCTCCGCCCGGATCTCCGCCGCCCGCGGGCCGCGCGTCACCCTGGCCCTCGGGGCGGCGGTCATCGCGGCCGGGTACGCCGTGCGCATCGCCGACAGCCGCGAGCTGTGGATGATCATCGCGGGGGCCACGGTCGTCGCGATCGGCACCACCCTGGCCTACTCGGCGCTGCCCACCCTCATCCTGCGGGCCGTGCCGGCCGAGCAGACCGCCTCCGCCAACGGCGTCAACGTCCTTTTGCGCACGATCGGCCAGGCCGGCTCCAGTGCCGCCGTGGCCGCCGTCCTGGTGCACCACACCAGCCCGGTCGGCGGTGCCCCGGTGCCCACCCTGCACGGCTATCTGCTGGCGTTCGCGATGGCCGGCGCGGTCGCCCTCGTGGCCGCCGCTGCGGCGCTGTGCATCCCCGGCGACACCGGCCAGGACGTCACCGACGGTCCGGATCAGGCCCGGGTGCGCACCCCGGGCGCGCGCGACGGGGCGTTGGAGGGAGCATGAGTGCCGTGAGCACTCCACCCGTCACGCCCACGCCCGCCCGCCGGGACGCGGAGTCGACCAGGACGGCCATCCTGAAGGCGGCCCGGTACCTGCTGGCCCGACACGCGCACGGCGACATCACCCTCAAGGCCGTCGCCGACCGCGCCGGGGTGAGTCCGCCGCTGATCCTGAAGTACTTCGGCAACAAGGACACGCTGTTCGCCCGGGTCATGTCCTTCGAGTCCGACGCCGAAGCCCTGCTGGCGGCGCCCCTAGACGGCCTCGGCCCGCACATGGTCCGGCACGTCCTGGTCAGCCAGTCCGAGCAGGGCGCCGACCCGCTGCTGCGGATCGTGTTCGCGCCCCTGCACGGCGAGCAGGGCGACACCCTGCGCGCCAACTTCCGCACCCAGGTGACCGACCGCCTCACCGCCCGTCTCGCCGGCCCCGACGCGGGCCTGCGCGCCGAACTCGCCGTCGCCACCCTGCTCGGCCTCGGCGTCATGTACGGCATCGCCCGTGGCAGCGAGCTGAGGGCGAGCACCGTCGACACCCTGGTGGACCGGTACGCCCCCACCGTGCAGGCGTACCTCACCCCCTAGGGACCGAACAGCCGGTCCAGGAAGGCGTTGCCGTACACGCGGTGCGGATCGAGCCGGTCCAGCGCGGCGTTCGCCTCCGCCCACGCGTCCCGGCCGACCGCCGCCGGGACGACGCCGCCCAGCACCTCCTGGTCGCTCCACACGTCGTCGTCCGTGTACGCCCACCCCTTGGACCACTCCACCCGGGTGAGCGCGGACCCGCCGTCGAACGTGCGCAGCAGGAACCGCTCGATCTCGCGCAGGAACGCCTCCGCGTCCGGCGTGCCCGGGAGCGTCAGGACGTCCAGCCACACGGCCGTGTCCCACTCGGGGTGGTCCTCCGGCGGCCGGAGCGCCGACAGCAGCGGCGGACGGGCCCCGGCCAGGCCGGTGTCGGCCGGGTCGTCCAGTCCGGTCACCCGGATCTCCACCGAGCCGTTGACCGGGAAGCTGCCCCAGGCGGCGTACGCCGTCAGCCGCTCCCGGTAGAACGCGGCGAACTCGGAGACGACCCGCTGCACCCGGTCCCGCGCGGTGAGGACCGCGTAGCCGTTGGCGTGCACCTGCAGCGTGGTCGGCTTGAGATACAGCATCGTGTTCTTGGACGGTCCCCAGAGGTCGGCGGACAGCGTCGTCACCAGCCCGAGGGCGGCGGCCTCGTACTGCGCGGCGCCGAGCACCGGCGCGAGGTACCAGGCCGCCTCCGACGTCATCCGGCCGACCAGCTCCGCCACCGGCGTGGGGACGTTGTCGGAGAACGGGTAGTTGTACGGCCGTGTCACCTTCCGCGAGGTCAGCGGCCGGGCGGGGGAGACGCTCCACACCTTCAGCCAGGGGTGCTCGGTGAAGGCGAACCAGATCGCCTCGACCCGCCCCGCCTCGTCCAGGAAGCTCGCGAACGTCCGGCCGCCGCCGGAGCCGGGCGCGGCGAACAGTTCTCCGGCCGGGATGTCCGTGAGGCTCACGCACCGCAGGTTCGTGTTCGCGCCGACGCGCAGCACCACCTCGGTGACCAGGGACCGCCCGAGATGCGTGAGCAGCGCGGCGCCGTCCGCGCCGTCGCGCCGGAACGTGCGCAGCACGTACGCACCGGCCCTGTCGTCCCACACCACGGCCGTGAGGGACAGGATCAGGTTGCTGAGCGAGCCGTAGGTGTGCCCGGGCCGCCGCGGCTCGCCCCGCGCGGGGACGGCCGTGCCGTGGCCGTCGACGGCCAGGACTCCGCCCAGCGTGAGGACGCCGGGAGCGGGTGCCGCGGTGACACCGAGGCCGTGCCCCTCCAGGAAGGTGAGCAGGTCCTCCATGGTCACGCCGGTCCCGGCGCGCACGGCGGTCGGCGATTCCAGGGCGAGGTCCGTGAGGTGGGCCGTGGTGTCGACCAGGAGGACCGGGGCCCCGGAGGGCGTTCCCTCCGTCACCGTCAGCGGCGACCAGCCGTGCGCGGCGCCCCGGGCGCGCACCCGCCACCCGTGCCGCCACGCCCAGTTGACGACGGCGACCACTTGGTCCGGCCCGTCCGGCGCACAGGCCCACAGTCCGTCGGCGGTGATCTCACCGACCCAGTTGCGGTAGGCCGAGCGGTACAGCGCGACGTCCGCCGGGAAGTCCGGCAACTCCGCGGCGGCAGCCGCGGGATCCGCCGGCAGACCGGGCACCGCGGCCAAAGCCGCGGCGCTGAGGAGGAAACCCCGGCGGGTCCAGGGCGAGGCTTCGGACGGGTGGTTGTTGGCTGAACCGGTAGTCACCGGCGCCACGGTAGAGGCCCGTTGACACGTGACGTGTTCCTGTCGCATCGATTCACTCGTGTGAGTGAATCGTGGGGGCTCGACGAGCCGGAGCCGAACGTTCCGCGCGGCGCCGTGACGGGTGACAGACTGACGCCCATGGAAGAGCGCACATTCGACAGGTCGGATCAGCACGCCTCCGTCATCGGTCTGGGCACCTGGCAGCTGGGTGCCGACTGGGGAGACGTCGACGACAAGGAAGCCCTGACGGTACTGGAGACGGCGGCCGAAGCCGGGGTGACCTTCTTCGACACCGCCGACGTGTACGGCGACGGCCGCAGCGAGCAGACCATCGCCGCGTTCCTCAGCGGCCGCCCGGACCTGCACGTCATGGTCGCCACGAAGATGGGCCGCCGGGTCGACCAGATCCCGGCCAACTACGTGCTCGACAACTTCCGCGCCTGGAACGACCGCTCCCGGCGCAACCTCGGCGTCGACCGGATCGACCTGGTGCAGCTGCACTGCCCGCCGACGCCCGTCTACTCCACGGACGAGGTGTTCGACGCCCTCGACACCCTGGTCGAGGAGGAGCGCGTCGCCGCCTACGGCGTCAGCGTCGAGACCTGCGCGGAGGCACTGACCGCGATCGCCCGGCCGAACGTGGCGAGCGTGCAGATCATCCTCAACCCGTTCCGCATGAAGCCCCTGCGCGAGGTGCTCCCGGCCGCCCGTGAGGCGGGCGTCGGCATCATCGCCCGGGTGCCGCTGGCCTCCGGCCTGCTGTCGGGCAAGTACACCCGGGACACCGTCTTCCCGGAGAACGACCACCGCACCTACAACCGGCACGGCGAGGCCTTCGACCAGGGCGAGACCTTCTCCGGCGTCGACTACGCCGCCGGCGTCGAGGCTGCCGCCGAGTTCGCGGCGCTCGCCCCCGAGGGCTACACCCCGGCCCAGCTGGCCCTGCGCTGGATCATCGAGCAGCCCGGTGTGACGACCGTGATCCCCGGCGCGCGCTCACCCGAGCAGGCCCGGGCCAACGCGGCCGCCGCCCGCCTGCCGGGTCTGCCCGGCGAGACGCTCACGGCGATCCGTGACCTGTACGACCGGCGGATCAAGGACCAGGTCGAATCCCGCTGGTGAGGCCGGTTCTCACGGCCCCGCTTCTCACGGCTCCAGGAGCAGCTCCCTCTCCTGCTCCTGGTCGCCGGAGGCGGCCCCGTCGTCGCGTGCCGTGAACGCCCGGGTGAGCGTGTCGCTCGCCCGCCGCACGGCCTCCGGGCTGCCCTGCACGGTGACGGTCACCGGCGCGGACAGCCGCCCGGAACCCTCCCCGCCACCGCCGGCGCGGCCCGCCTCCGGCTCTCCGTCGAAGGTCGCCGTGTGCACCGTCGCGTTCTCGTCGGCGGGAAGCTCGTCCGGCGCCCCGAAGGTGCCCTCCAGGGCGCGGACGACCACTCGCGCGTCGTCGGCGCCTCCGCCGCTGAGCGTCACGGTGAGCTGCGTACCGGACATGCGTCCACGACCTCCTCGGGCTCTGCGTCATTCGCGCCGTCCGTGTAACCGCCCCCTGATCGCTCAAACCGCCGCGGTCCCGGGGACGGCGAGTTGTTACGGGGAACCCGGGAAAGAGGAGGTCTCAGGTCTCACACCAGGAGGAAGCAGTGGCGGACACGGCAGAGGGCGGGGTCATGCGCCGGGGGCGCAACGAGACGGAGGAGGAGAGAGCGGACCGGATGTGGCAGGAGCTCATCCAGGAGGTCCGCGTGGCGCAGATGGGCGTGCAGATCCTGTTCGGCTTTCTGCTCACCGTGGTGTTCACCGAGAAGTACGACGACCTCTCCGGCACCGACCAGACGATCTACCTCGTGACGGTCGTCCTGGGCGCCTGCGCGACCGGGGCGCTCATAGGCCCGGTGTCCCTGCACCGCCTCGTGTCCGGGCGGCGCGTGAAGCCACAGGCGGTGCAGCTGGCCTCGCGGCTCACGCTGCTCGGCCTCGTGCTGCTGCTCGCCACGACGACCTCCTCGCTGCTGCTGATCCTGCGCGTGGCGACGCACAACGGTTTCGTGCCCTACCTGGTCGCCGGGGTGGTCGCCTGGTACCTGCTGTGCTGGTTCGTCCTGCCGCTGTGGACGCGGCACCGCTACACGTCGAGGTGACAGTACGGTGGCCCGCTGCCGGCCGGCAGCGGGCTCCCCTCGAGACGGCTCGCCCTGATTCAGCCCCCGGCGAGCACGCCCGCCAGGAAGTCGTCGACGTGGACCTCCTCGCGGCCCGGCTGCACCACCTCGTACGTCTCGCGCAGGAACGCGGCGAAGCCCGGCGCCCACCCGAACACCACCGCGTGGTGCCGTCCTCCGTCGGCGCGGGCGTCGCCGAGGAACTCCATGCGCAGCTCCTGCCACATGCCCCGCGCCTGGGGACGCATCCGCACGTCGCCCACCCCCACCGGGCGCCGCAGCGCCTCGGCGAGCATCTCCCGGTCCAACTGCCACCGGGCGAGAACGCGGCCGTCATGGCTGAAGACCACGGTGACGGCGAACGGGTCCGCGGCGTCGTAGCTCAGGTGGGCGAGCACGGAGAAACGTTCCGTGTCGCCCGCCTGGAGCTGCACCACCAGGGTCTTGTGGACGAACGAGTTCACGAGGGGGCCTCCGGGAAGAACCGACGTAGAGCCCTCTAGTACCCCCGATCCCGCCGGAATGCTCAGCCGACCGGGTGATTCCCGCGGGCACCGCGCAGCGACTCGATGCAGACGGAGACGGCCCGCTGGAGCTCCTCCAGGCGCTGCACCATGTCGTCCTCGTAGAACTCCCCGGCGTCGTCGAAGGTCAGCTCCTCGAACACCTTGGTCGCCTTCTGCAGGCTGCTGTAGAACTTCGTGCGCCGCTCCTGCACCCGCAGCCCCGGGTCGGCCTCCACGACCTCGACGACGAGGGACTTCATCGTGTCGTACGCCTCGGCGGCCCACTCGCCGGCGTCCTCGCCCTCGTCCAGCTCGTCGATGAGCGACAGATGCCGCTCGGCCTCCTGGCGCAGGTCCGCGGGCGCGTCGACGGTCTGCCCGGCGGGCGTCCTGATCTGCCCCGACTCGGCGATCTGGCGCACGTAGCCGATCCGGTCGGCCGCCCGGCTCTCCCCGGCGACGGCCTTCTTCAGCTCGTCGGTGCGCACGACGTCACGGGCCAGCTCCGACTGGAGTTCCGGGTCCTCCCGGACCCGGTCCAGCAGGGCCTGGCGGGCCGCGCGGGCGGTGGAGGGGTCGGCGAGGATCGCGGCGCGCAGGGCGGTGGGGTTCTCCGCGACCTCCAGGGCCTTCGTGGGCCGGATGCCCTCCGCCTCGGCGGCCTCGGTGATGGCGGTGCCGCGCTCGGAGGTCGCGCTGTTGCGGGAGACGTAGTAGCTCAGCCACACGCCGGAGTCCGGCAGTTCGACTTCCTGACCCGGCGCCAGCGCTTCGAAGTGCGGGACCATCCCGTCGTCGGCCGCCCGGTCCCAGGCCTTGTAGTAGCGCATGACCCGCTCCGGGGAACAGCCGGCGAGTTCCGCGAACTCCTTGGCGGACACCTTGGGCGTCTCGTCCGCGTCCTGCCCGCCGGGCCGCACACTGCGCGCCACCCTCAGCCCGAAGGCCCATCCGCCGGTCCGGGCGTAGGCCCCGAACTCCCGCGCGTCCCGCGCGACGTGGTCGGAGACGGGCGCCGGGGCGGCGGGGGACGTCTCGGGCGGGGTGATGGCAACGGTCACGGACGACTCTCCTGAGGCGGGGCGGACGGGACGGCACGAAGTGCGCACGGAAGCCTAGCGGCACCCGCTGACCTCGATGTTCACGTCCGAGAGGCGGCCCGTCCGAAAACCGTTGTCCCCACCGGCCGCGCGTGCGCGACCATGCTCGGCATGGTGCGACAGGAGACGCACGTCACACTGCGCCGCTGTACGGAGTACCACGTGCCCACGACGGAGGAGGCCCAGCGGGTGAGCGCCATCGTGAAGAAGAGCCCCCCGGGGCGGAGGGCTCAGTCCGTGGAAGAGGCCGTCGAGGCGCTGGCCGAAAGCTTCAGCCGAACGCGTCGCGCAGCGCCGGCAGGAGCGTCTTCTCCGACCAGTCCAGATACGCCGGCTGCGATTCGCCCCCGATCTGGACGAGGGCGACCTCGGTGAACCCGGCCTCGGCGTACGGGCGGACGGCCTCGACGAACGCGTCCGGGTCGTCACCGCACGGGATGGCGTCGGCGACGTCGTCCTGCGTGACGAACTGGGTCGCCGCCTCGAAGGAATCCGGGTGCGGCAGCTCGGAGTTGACCTTCCAGCCGCTGCCGAACCAGCGGAACTGGGAGTGCGCCCGCTTGACGGCCGTGTCCCGGTCGGGGTCGTAGCAGACCGGCAGCTGGCCGACGCGGGGCTTGCCCTGGCCGCCGTACCGGTCGAAGGCCTCCAGCAGCCCGGCCTTGGGCTCCGTGGCGATCACCAGGTCCCCGAGCCGGCCCGCGAGTTCGCACGACCGCTCACCGGAGACGGCGACCCCGATCGGCGGCGCCTCGTCCGGCAGGTCCCACAGCCGGGCCGACTCCACGTCGAAGTGCGTCCCGCGGTGGTTGACGTGCCCGCCCTTGAACAGGGCGCGGATGATCTCCACGGCCTCCTCGAACATCTCGTGCCTCACGTCGACGGAGGGCCAGCCGCCGCCCACCACGTGCTCGTTGAGGTTCTCGCCCGAGCCCAGTCCCAGCCGGAACCGGCCCTCGGACAGCAACTGCAGCGTCGCCGCCTTCTGCGCCACCACCGCGGGGTGGTAGCGGAACGTCGGGCACGTCACGTACGTCATCAGCGGGATGCGGGACGTGGCCTGGGCGGCCGCGCCCAGCACGGCCCACGCGTACGGCGAATGACCCTGCGAGCGCAGCCACGGGAAGTAGTGGTCGGAGGTCACCGAGAAGTCGAAGCCGGCCTCCTCGGCCCGGACCACATGGTCGACGAGGTCACGGGGGCCGGCCTGCTCGGTCATCATCGTGTATCCGATTTGCACCATAACCGGCGAGTCCCCTGACAGCGGGCCCGGAAACGGCTCGATCAAGGTCGCCGACGGGTGCAGGATGCATCCATGAGCGCTTCCGCCCTGCCGTCCTCCGGCCCCGCCGCACAAGGGGTCGACGCCGCCGGAGTCCACGCATTCCTCGACGCCCTCGAAGCCGCCCCCGAGATCGAGCCGCACAGCCTGATGATCATGCGCCACGGGCGCATGGTCGCCTCCGGCTGGTGGGCGCCGTACACCGCCGAACGGCCCCATCTGCTGTACTCGCTCAGCAAGAGCTTCACCGGCACCGCGGCCGCCCTGGCGGAGGCCGAGGGGCTGCTCGACTTCGACGCGCCGGTGATCTCGTACTTCCCGGAGTTCGAGGCCGACATCACCGACCCGCGCAGCCGGGCCATGCTCGTACGGCACGTGGCGTCCATGGCGAGCGGCCACCGGCGGGAGACCGTCGACGAGGCCTTCGCGCGGGACCCCGCCGAGCCGGTCCGGGGCTTCCTGCTGCTGCCGCCCGACCAGGATCCCGGCACCGTCTTCGCCTACAACCAGCCCACGACGTACACCCTCGCCGCGATCGTCCAGCGCGTGACCGGCCAGTCGCTCAGCGCCTATCTGCGGCCCCGGCTGCTGGACCCGCTGGGGATCGGCGAGGTGGCCTGGCGGTGCGACCGCACCGGCCGCGAACTCGGCTTCAGCGGTCTGCACGCCACCACCGACGCCGTGGCCCGCCTGGGCCAGTTGTATCTGCGCGACGGGCTCTGGGAGGGCGAACGGCTGCTGCCGCGGGGATGGGCGGCCCGTGCCTCGCGACCCCGGATACCCACCGCCGGGGCCATGGGAGACGTGGACCGGCAGGACTGGGACCAGGGTTACGGCTACCAGTTCTGGACGTCCCGGCACGGCTACCGGGGCGACGGCGCGTACGGCCAGTTCTGCCTGGTGCTGCCGGAGCAGGACGTGGTGATCGCGTCGACCGCGGCGACCGAGCGGATGCAGCAGTACCTGAACCTCGTCTGGGAACATCTGCTGCCCGCTTTCGGCCCCGGGCCGCTGACCGGACGTGAGGCCGCCGACGCGGAGCTGGCCGAGCGCCTCGGCCGGCTCGCCCTGCCGCCCGCCCCCGGCCGCTCCGCGCCCCCGGACCGGGACCGGGACTGGGCCACCGCCACGTTCGCGCCCCTGGCGGGGTCGGGGCCGGTCCGGTCCGCCGGGCTCACCCGGGACGGGGACGGCTGGACGCTCACACTCACCGGACAAGGGGACCGGCCGGACCGGCCGGACCGGCTCGGCCTGCGCCTCGCACCGGAGGGCTGGACGGTCGCCGAGGAACCCGTCCCGACCGCGGTGAGCGGCGGCTGGACCGACGCCGGCACGCTGGCCGTCGAGGTGGTGTTCCTGGAGACCCCGCACCGTCTGGCGCTGACCTGCTCCCTGGCGGACGGGACGCTCACCGCGCACTGGCTCACCGAGCCGCTGCACGGCGACCGGCTCACCGGTCTGCGCGCCCCGCGCGGCTCAGTCTGACTCCACCCGGAAGGTCTTGAAGAACGTGCGCAGGGCCTGCTGGTTGGCGGCGTCGTCCCAGTCGGCGTCCGGGGTCGTCCAGCGCAGCGAGAAACTCCGGCCGCCGCCCAGCAGGATGCCCCGGCCGAGAGTGTGCACCCGGGTGCCGTCGATGTCTGCCGTCCACTCCATGTCGGCGGCCTTGCGGCCCAGGTACGTCGTCGCGCGGATCGCCCCGATCCGGTCGTAGTCGTCGGCCTGCTTGAGGTTGGGCTCGACGTCGTCCCGCCACACGGCCACGGGGTCGGGTCCCGCCTGCTCGCTGTAGGTGACGGCCAGCGTCCGGCCGTCCCCCTCGCCGCCGAAGACGACCCGGTACGCATCGCCGTCACGGTCGGTGTCCAGCCGCTTGAAACCTTCGGGGAGCGCGACGGAGAAGCCCTCCGGCGCCCGGTAGCGCTGGAAGCCGGGCGGCAGGGCCGTGGCCGGGGCGGACGGCGTGGGCGTGGGAGTGGAGGACGGGGACGACGGAGTGGGGGTGGGGGAGGGGGACGGGGGCGGGCTGGGCGGTCCGGAAGGATCGGGACCGTCGCCGCCGGTGCTCTCGCCCGGCGTGGCGGCGGAGGCCGGCGGCCGGGCCGGCGATTCGGCCGCGTCGCTGCCGCCGTCCGTGCCGGGCAGCCCCTGGGTCGCGGCGAGCACGGCGACCGCGACGGTGACGACCGCCAGGGCCGTCCCCGCCACCATGGTCCGTCTGCTCCACGCCGGGCTCCCCGGGCGCAGCGCGGCGTAGGCGCCGCGCAGCCGCGGGACCGGCGCCGAGGCCAGGGCCGCCTCGGGGTCCTCGCTGAGCGCGCGGGTCAGTGCCTCATGCACCACCGGGCGGGTCAGCCGCTCCCGTGAGTCCTTGCGGAGCAGTCCCTGCACGGCCTGCGTGAGCGGTCCGGCGCGCACCGGCGTGCGCAGCGGCAGCCGGTCCACGCCCTTCAGCGTGTTCTCCGGACGCCCCCGGTCCCGGAACGGCGGGCGCCCCTCGACCATCGTGTACAGGATCGCGCCCAGCGCCCACAGATCGGCCGCGGGACCGATGCGCTGGTCACGGGCCTGCTCCGGGGACGCGTACGCCGGTGCCGTCAGACGGGGCGCGAGCGTCGCGCCGGCCAGGCCGAAGCCGGTGACGACGACCGAGTGGTCCTCGCGCACGAACACCTGGCCCGGGCTGAGCTCGCCGTGTGTGATGCCCTGGGCGTGCGCGGCGTCCAGCACGTCGAGCAGCTCCAGGCCGATACGCGCCGCCCGCACGTAGTTGAACGTGCCCTGTTCCGAGAGGAGTTCGCCGAGCGGAGTGCCGTCGATCCACTCGTTGACGGTCCACAGGGCGCCGGCCTCCTCCACGGCGTCGACGACCGTGGCGATCCGGCCGGGGCACAGCAGCGCCATGTTCTCGGTCGTGCGCAGCAGGCGGGCGGCGGCCCGGCGCTCGGACCCGCGCGGGTCCTCCGGAAGCCCGACCTGGGTCACGAGGCACGGGCGGGAGAACTCGCCGTTCCCGGTGTCCTCGGCGTACCAGCAGATGCGGTTGGTCTCCCGCTGGATGATCTCGAGCAGCCGGTACCGGCCGGCGACCAACTGGTGTGTGGAGACGTGCGCCCTGCCCATGGCCATCCCTCGCTGGAAACCTGGCTCTCACCTTTTCCAGAGGTACGGGGGGTGAGCCCGCCCGCGTTCAATCCGATCGCAACTCCGTGTTCATTCTTGTCTTTTGTTCAAGAGATGGGGTCAAGTGTGCGAGGGAAAACGGTCTTTCGCGCGCTCTGGTGCGGTTCACCTCGGCTGCCCGGGGCTGCCACGGGCGCGAGGAATTCGCCCGCGGCAGGCCTGGATTAGTAAATTACGGCCCGGCCTGGAGGTAACCGTCGGTAAATGCGGACGTGTACAACGTCTGAACTCGGAGCCCTCCGATGAATTCCGCGACGGATTCCCCGACAGCGGCCGGAGCGTCAGCGCAGACCGAAGCGGCGTGACCAGTCGAACAGGTCGCCCGTCGTCACGTTGCCCCCGCACACCACCAGGCCGAGCCGGGCACCGTCGCCGACCCGCTCCAGGACCTGCCGGGCGGCGGGAAGCAGGCAGCCGGCCGCCGGTTCGGCCCACACCTTGGCGTGGTCGGCCAGGTCGAGGGAGCCCTGCACGGCCTCCCGGTCCGGGACCACGAGAACCTCCGTGACCAGGGCCGAGACATGGTCGTAGGTCAGCTGCGACACGGACGGGGCGCTGAGGGTGGAGACGATCGACGACAGGGCGACCGGCAGCGGGCCGCCCGCGGCCAGCGCCTCGGACATGGCCTGCGCGCCCTCGGTCTCCACGCCCCACACCCGCACCCCCGGCCGGCAGGCCCGCAGCGCGGCGGCGACACCGGCGATCAGGCCGCCGCCCCCGATGCTCACGAGGACGTCCGTGAGCTCACCGGCGTCGGCGGCGAACTCCAGCCCGACCGTGCCCTGCCCGGCGATCACCACCGGGTCGTCGAAGGGGTGGACCAGGGTCAGCCCCTCCTGCTGGAGCCGTGTCATGAGCGCGAACGCGCCGTCCATGTCGTCGGTCAGCCGCACCGACGCCCCGGCCGCCTCCGCGATCTCCACGGCGCGGGCGGGTGCCGAACGCGGCATCACCACCGTGGCCTTCACATCGAGGGCCGCGGCCATGACCGCCAGGGCGATCCCGTGGTTGCCGCCGCTGACCGCCACCACCCCGGCGGCCCGTTCGGCTTCGCCCAGCGACAGCAGCTTCGCCGTCGCCCCGCGCGCCTTGAAGGAGCCGGTGCGCTGCAGCAGTTCCAGCTTGGCGGTCACCGATGCGCCGAGCAGCTCAGACAGTCCCGGGCTGTCCACCGTCGGGGTGCGCACCACGTGCCCGGCGATCCGCCCGGCCACCGCCTCGATCTCCGAGATGCCGATCATGGCAGCCATCCTTCCGGCGCGGGGTCGAGGAACGCGCCGTGTCGAACCCTGACGCGCGGAAGGGGGCGAGGTCAAAAGCGGTGCGAGCGGTGGAGCGCGGGCCGGCGGATCCGGCAGGGCGGATCGGTGGCCGTGGGGGAAGTCCCCGCTGTCACGGGGGCCCATCGCACGAACCGCCCCAGCCTGACCCGCAGGCCGTTTCACATCGGCTCAGGACCGCCTTGCCCGACCCGCAGGCCATCTCGCGTTCACTCACGTGTCGCCTCCGGTGCCTGCCCCGCGCTGTCGGCCTCGCCGGAGCACCCCCGCCCGCCCGGAGGGCGGTCCGTTCGCGCCGGTCAGGTGTCGCGCCGTACCAGGTAGGCGAGCAGCGACCGCAGGTCGCCGGTGGCGTGCGCGGCCAACGGCGCCCCGGCGAGCGCCGCCTCGACGGTGCCGATGTGCCGCCGGGCCTCCGCCAGCGCCGCCGAGCGGCCGCCCGCCTCCTCGATCAGCGCCGCCGTCTCCGGCGCGTCACCCGTCTCCAGAAGCGCGGCGACACGGCCACCCAGCGGGGAGCCGAGTGCCACCAGCACCGGGAACGTCTTCTTCCGCTCCCGCAGATCGCCGTGGACCGGTTTACCGGTGACACCGGGATCGCCCCAGATCCCCAGCACGTCGTCGACGATCTGGAACGCGACTCCGAGGTGCCGGCCCGCCCGGTCGAGCGCGGCGGCCGTCTCGGGGCCGGCACCCCCGAGCACGGCACCCAGCGCTGCCGCGCAGCCCAGCAGCGCACCCGTCTTGCGTTCCGCGAGCGCCCGGTACTCGTCCGGCCTCACCCGCTCCGGCCCCGTCCACGGGCGGTCGGCGAACAGCAGGTCGTCCGCCTGCCCGCGCACCAGGTCACCCAGCGCCACGGACAGAGTCCGTACGGCTCCCGCGCCTCCCGGCTGCGCGGCGAGGGTCTCGACGGCCAAGGCGAACAGCGCGTCGCCCGCGAGCACCGCGGGCCCCGTGCCGTAGGCCTTCCACACGGTCGGGCGGCCCCGCCGGTCCGCGTCGCCGTCCATGATGTCGTCGTGCAACAGGGAGAAGGTGTGCACCAGTTCCACCGCGACGGCCGCAGCCACCCCGGCCCGCCCCGGAGCACCCGCCGCCTCCGCCCCGAGCACCGCGAGCGCCTGCCGTACGCCCTTGCCGCCGGAGGCGACGGCCGGCGCACCGCCGACCTCGCACCAGCCGAAGGAGTACGCGGCCATCTCGCCGACCCACGGGTGCAGCCGCCCGACGGCTTCCTCCAGGGCCGGCCGGACCAGGGCGCGGCAGCGGTCGAGGACCCGGAGGGCGCCGTCCGCGCCGGTCGCCGGATCGCGCCGCGCGGCCGGTGGCGCTGCCGTCGCGGTGCCCCGACGGGCCGCCTCCAGTGTCGTCGGCAGCGCCGTCACCGTGCCGCCTCCGTCGCCCGCCCGGCGGCCGGTATGCCGAGTTCCTCGTGGGCCCGGGCCACCATCCGCCGGGCGTGCTGCAGGCCGATGCGCTCCAGCAGGCCGGCCAGATCGGCCAGCTCGGCCGCCGTCTCGTCGGGGTCGCGGCCCAGGCGGGCCAGGGACTTGGCGAGCCCCAGCCGCGACAGTGCCTCCCCGCGCGGCTCGCTCATCTCGCGGAACTCCTCCAGAGCCTGCTCGTACATCTCGCGCGCCTGCGCGTAACGCCCCGCGCGGTACAGGACGTTGCCGCGCATCTTGTGGTTGTAGGCCAGCGCGCTGGACAGCCGCATCGCGCGGCACGTCGTCTCCGCCTCGCTCAGCAGCTCCAGGGCCCGCTCGGTGTCGCCGTCGCGCACCGACACCACATCGGCCAGCCCGCGCAGCGCCCAGGCGTGGCCGCGCCGGTCGTCGGCACGAGCGGCGATCTCGGCGGCCTCCTCGAACAGCGCGTACGCCGTGTCGTAGCGGCCGGTGTTGCGGTGCATCTGCGCGATGCCCTCCAGCGCCCACACCGTGTGCCGCGCCTCCCCGCGCCGCCGGGCCTCGGCGAGCAACTGCTCGTGCAGCCGCCCGACGGCCTCGTAGTCGCCCTGGATGCGGCCGGTCTCGGCCAGGCCGGCCAGCGAGTAGCCGCGGACGACGATGTCCCCGCCCTGTTCGCCCAGGTCGGCGGCGAGCTGGAGCAGCCTGCGGGCCAGCGGGAGCGCGCCGCGCTGCCGGGCCAGCGTGCCGCCGCTCCACAGGGCCCAGGCCATTGCCCCGACGTCCCCGGCCTGCCGGGCCGCGCGGTAGCTCGCCTTCCACGCACGGTCCGCGTCCTCGACCCGGCCCAGCCGGCGGTGCGCCTCGGCCACCGCGAGCCCGGAACGCGCCGCCTCGCCGGGCTGTCCGGCGCGCTCGGCCGCTCTCAACTGCTCGGTACCGGCGGCCAGGACGTCGGTCAGTGAGGAGTTGACGGACAGAGTGGTGAGCGCGCCCTGGTACTCCGGGGCGAATGCCTTGCCGTACATCGAAGCCTTTCGGTCCATATACGCCCCATGTATACACAGTGCGTATACATGACGTGTATAGAAGGGTGGAAACCTGCCCTGGCCACAAGGGCCAGGGCATCACCTGTTGCCGATCAAGACGTCGGCGGCACGGACCGGGTTGCCTCTGAGGCGCAGATCACCTGACGGGCATTCAGTGCTGGCCGGCTTTGTGCGGTGTCGCCTCGCTCGGCCGGACGACGACGTACCCCTCGCCCTGGAGCAGCAGTTGCACGGCTTCGCCGGAGCCGCCGCGCAGCATGGAGCCGATGGACTGGGAGCGGTGCAGCGAGGTCTGCAGGCCCGCGGTCCAGCCGACGATCGCGTCCGTGTCGACGTACACCGGGTACTGCGGCGAGACGGGAATGACCAGGGGATTGCCCTCGCACACCAGGCCCAGCTTGCCGTGCCCCGTGAAGACGCTGTTGAACAGGCCGCCGCCGGTCATGCCGGCGCCCTTCACGGTCGCGATGCGGTACGACAACGTGGCGTCGAAACACAGGACGTTGCGGCCGTTGACCGTGAACTCGTCGCCGGGCTCGACGTCGACGATGAAGCAGTTCTGCGCCTCGTGCGCGAACCAGGCCTCGCCCTGTCCGCGCACCGCCATCAGCGGCAGCCCCTCGCCGGTGACGGCGCGCTTGAGCATGCCGCCCACGCCCTGGCCCTTGCGCTCGAACTGGAGGTTGCCGCGGTAGGAGATCATCGCGCCCTGCCGGGCGAGCATCTCACCGTTCACCGTGTACCGGACGCACTTGGAGTTCTCGATCGACATGCCCGGCGCCACGGCCGGCTGCACCATGTGCTCACTGGAAAAGAGGTCACCCTTCATACCGGCATCCTCGCCCGGAGCGTCTCCCTCCGCCAAGATCGGGCGGGAGGCCCGGCCTGCGGCGCGGTCGCCGGGGTCAACCGCCGAAGAGCTGCGTCCAGTACGTGCCCGCCCGGCCGCCGCCGGCGAAGCCGATGCCGATGTGGGTCAAGCCGGGTTTCAGGATGTTGGCCCGATGGCCGGGGCTGTTCATCCAGCCCTCCACGACGTCGGCGGGGGAGCGCTGGCCGCAGGCGATGTTCTCGCCGATGGCACGCCGGGTCGAACCGGCCGCGGCGGCCCGGTCCCAGGGCCGGGAGCCGTCGGGGGCGGTGTGCGCGTAGAAGGCGCGGGCCACCATGTCCGCGCTGTGCGCCTGGGCGGCCGTGGTGAGCAACGGGTCGGGGGCCAGGGGCGGGAGCCCGGCCCGGGCTCGCTCCCGGTTGGTGAGGTCGGTGACGGCCGCCGCCGTGCCGGCCAGCCCGTCCGGCGTGAACGGCCTGGCCCACAGCGCTGTCCAGAAGGTGTCACCCGACGGCCCGTCGTGCACGTAGGCCAATCCGGCGTGGGTGAACGCCGGGTCGTGCAGGGTGCGCCGGGGCCCGTCCGTGCGCACGCAGTACGCGACGAACTCGGCGGCCGTGCGCGGTCCGGACACCAGGTGCTCGCCGATGGCGAGGTACGTGAATCCGGAGCCGACGACGCGCTGGTAGACGGAGACGCCGTCGCGCGTCTCGACGCCGAGACGCCCGGCGGCGGCCATGGCGGCGGCGTGCTCCCGGGCCGCCGACACCAGGCGGGCGTCCAGGCAAAGGGGTGGTGAACCGGCCGCGCTCCGGGCCGAGTTGACCAAGGACAGGAAGCCGTCGGGATCAGGCGCGGGGGAGGCGCCGGGCGGTGTGCCGTCCATGACGTCGACGCCGAAGTCCCGGGCGAGTCCCGCCAGTCCGTCGGCGTACCCCTGGCCCAGGGCGCGCAGCTTCCAGCGGCCGCCGCGCCGGTAGAGCTCCGCGAGCAGCAGTACCGTCTCCGGCCCGGGGCGCGGCGGGGTGAAGCGGGCGAGCGGGCTGCCGTTCGCGTCGGCGACGTGGAGCGTGGGGGAGGGGAGGCCGCCCAGAGCGGTTGCCGGATCGGCGGGGCTGACGACGACGGTGACCCGGGTCGCGCCGGTGCGCAGTCCCGGCGGATCCACGGTCAGCGTGTCGCCCCGCAGCACGGCTCCCGGCGCCGACGGCTGGTTGTAGAAGACGAAGTCGCCGTCGTCCCGTACCTTTCCGCCGTCGTCCGTCACGAGCGCGGACACGTCGAACGGCCCGGGCACCCGGACGCTCACCGCACCGCCCGGGAGCGTCAGATTTCCCCCGGGAACCAACTCGTTCATCGTGCCGCCCTGCCCTCCCCGCGCGGGACCGGTTGCCCGGACAACGGCCGCCGGGGCACGGGGGTTCCCGCGCCGCCCCGTCGTGGTCGCCCCGACCGAGGCCGCGTGTGTCGTGCGCGGTGGCTTCGCCCCGTCCCGTCCCCGGCCGGCGGCGCGGCACGCCCGGCGGCACCACCCCCCGCGGCCGCCGACGAGAGCACCACTACCGTGTCGTACACCCGTGACACCGCCCGCACCGGACCGACCGGCCGAAGGAGCGCCGACGATGCCCCGCACCGCACGCCCCCGCGGCCGTGCCGCCCTGGCCGCCCTCTCCACCTGCGTCGTGCTGGGCTGCGGGACCGGCTCGGTACCTCCGGGGGACCAGCCGAGCCCGCCGCCCGGCGCCCCGGCGGCGGCCGGGCGCGGCGTGGTCACCTGGGCCTCCTCCGCGGGCCACGTCGGTGAGGCGGCGGACGACCGCGGCTACCGGATGATGGTGCACACCAGCGTCGGCGGCACCGGAGTCAGGGTGCGGCTGTCCAACGCCTTCGGCGACGAGCCGGTGACGTTCGGCAACGTCCACGCGGGACTGCAACGCCGCGGCGCCGCACTCGTCCCCGGCAGCAACAGGCGCCTCACCTTCGACGGCGCACGCTCCGTCACCGTTCCGGCCGGCGGCATCGTCTACAGCGACCCGCTGCCCGGCCACGTCCCGGCCGGGCGCACCCTCGCCGTCAGCCTGTACGTCCCCGAGGCGGACGGCGCGCTCACCGGGCACTGGCTGGCGATGCAGACGTCGTACACCACGCATGGCGACCACGCCGCCGAGGAGGGCTCGGCGAACTGGAAGCAGCGGACCCGCTCCTGGTTCTACCTCGACGCCGTCACCGTACGGCCCCGCGAGGGGACCGGTGCCGTAGCCGCCCTCGGCGACTCCATCACCGACGGCTGGCAGTCCACGACCGACCGGAACCGCCGCTGGCCCGACTACCTGGCCCGCCGCCTGGCCGCGTCCGGCACCACGGTGGAAGGCGTGGCCAACGCGGGCATCGCCGGGAACAAGGTCCTCCTCGACGGTCCCGGGCAGAGCGCACTGAACCGCGTGGAGCGGGATGCGCTCTCCCTCCCGGGCGTCCGCACGGTGTTCCTCTTCCAGGGCGTCAACGACATCAAGGCCGAGCCCGGTGCCACGGGCGCCGGGCTGATCGCCGGGTACCGCACGCTGATCGACCGGGCGCACGCGGCCGGGAAGTGCGTCGTCGGCGCCACGATCGCCCCCTACAAGGGCTGGCAGGAGTGGGACCCCGCCGGGGAAGCGGTGCGACGGCAGGTCAACGCCTTCGTACGGAACAGCGGCGAGTTCGACGCGGTCACCGACTTCGACCGCGTCCTGCGCGACCCCTCCGACCCCGAACGGATGCGCCCGGCCCTCGACGGCGGCGACCACCTGCACCCCAACGACAAGGGGATGCGGGCGATGGCCGACGCCGTCGATCTCGGGAGCCTCGACTGCAAAGCCGGCTGACACCGCCCACGGCGCAAGCCCGGCCGGTCAGCCGGACGTCGACGGCTCAGGGGTGATCAGCCCCTCGCGGTAGGCGATCGCCACGGCCTCGCCGCGGCTCGACGCGCCCAGCTTGGCGAGGATGTTGGAGACGTGGACGCTCGCCGTCTTGCCGCTGATGAACAGCTCCTCGCCGATCTGCCGGTTGCTGCGGCCGAGAGCGAGCAGCCGCAGCACGTCGTGCTCGCGCGCGGTGAGCACGGCCGCCCCGCCGTCGCCGCCGGGCCTGTCCGACAGCCGGCCGCGACGGACCAGGGCGTCCGCCTGGTCCCGCAGGGGCGCGGCGCCCAGGAGGTCCGCGGTCTCCCGGACCGCCCGGGCCTCGGCCGCGGCCTCCTCGCGCCGCCCGGCCGCCACCAGGGCCTCGGCGTACCGCAGCCGGCACCGGGCCCGCTCATAGACGTCGCCGTAGCCGAACGCGGTCACCGCCTTCGCCCAGGCCGCGACATCCGGCCCGGACCGCGCCCGGACCCACTCCGCCTCGGCCCGCGCCAGCCACGCCTGCCCCTCGGGGCCCTGGGCGGCGCCGTTCTCGCCCCGGGCCGCAGTGGCCCGCGCCAGTTCCACCAGTTCCGACGCGGTGTCCGTCCAGCGGCGTGCCCCGGCCTCGTCCCCGGTCAGCCGCAGCCCGGCGGCCGCGTCGGCCAGCGCCGCCAGCGCCAGGGCGGCGAGCCGGACCGTCACATCGGGACGGGCGCCCGTCTCGTCGGTGAGAGCCGTGACCGTGGACCGCATCCACCGCACCGCGTCTTCCGGATCACCGCGCAGTGCCGCGGCATCGGTGAGCACGATGCCCGCGACCAGGGAGGCCATCCAGTCGAACGGCCCCTCCAGCAGGGCACGCGCCCGGTCGGCCGCCGCGACGTCACCCCGCGCGAGTGTCACGAACAGCGCGGGGCCCATCGTGTACCCGCCGGCGGCCGGCAGCACCTCGGCGTCGGCCGCCGCCGCGCGCACGCACTCGTCCCAGCGGCCCAGCACATTGAGCACCAGCAACCGCAGGTAGCGCATCTCCAGCGGATACGGCGACGACAGCAGCCCGGCGCGCCGGGCCCGGTCCAGGCCCTCCGTCAGGAAGGGCACGCACTCCGCCAGGGCACCGGACTCGTAACAGCCCATGGCCAGGTTGAACAGGGCGCGCAGCTCGACGGGCGCGTTGCCCGAACTCCGGGCCAGTTCCCGGGCCTTGAGCAGCCGCTGCCGGCCCTCCGGGCCGCGCCGGCCCTCGCCGTCGAAAACGGCCAGGGAGATCAGCAGGTCCGCCTGGGCGTCGGTCACCCGCAGCCGCTCCGCCACTCCCAGAGCCCGGCGGGCGACCTTCAGCGCGGTCTCGTTCTCCCCGACGTGGCGTGCGGCCAGGACGTGCGTGGCCGCCGCCCACACCCACGTGTGCGACGCAGGCTCCTCGGGGATCATCGCCAGGGCCTCGCTGCTGTAGGCGAACGCCGCCGTCAGGCTGTCCACCCGCAGCAGGTCCCCGGCGAGCGTGTAGCGGACCCGGGCGGCGAGTTCGGAGTCGGTGTCCTGGCCGAGCTCCGCCAGCGCGGAGCGCGTGAGGGAGACCGCGCGGTGCAGCTGCCCGGCGTGCGCGGCCGCCGCGGAGGCCCGCAGGGTCAGCGTCACCCTGTCGGCACCCCCGCCCGGCGGACGGGCCTCGGCCGCGACGGCCGGCCACAGGTCGAGGGCCGCTTCGAGATGCCGCTGCTCCTCGGCCGGCGCGCCGACCTGCTGGGCGTGATCGGCGGCCTCCAGAGAGGCGGCCAGCGCCTCGGCGAGGTCATGGCTCTCCCGGTAGTGGTGGGCGCGCTCGGCGGCGCTCTCGGCGAGGTGCCCGCGTCCGGCGAGCAGCCGCGCGAACGCGCCGTGCAGCCTCGCCCGCTCCCCGGGCAGCAGATCGGCGTAGACGGCCTCGCGGGCGAGGGCGTGCCGGAAGGAGTACGTGTCGTCGTCCCCGGCGACGAGCAACTGCCGCCCCACCGCGTCACGCAGGGCCGACTCCAGCTCCGTCTCCGGCAGCCCGGCCGCGTCCCGCAGCAGGTCGTGGTCCACCCGGCGCCCGGCGACGGCGGCGGTCCGCAGCACCTGCTGCGCGGTCTCGGAAAGCTGCTCGAAACGGATCAGCAGTACGTCGGCGAGGCCGCTGGGCACCCCGCCGGACTCCGTGTCGGTGGCGGCCAGCAACTCCTCCGCGTAGAACGCGTTCCCCTCGGCCCGCTCCACGATCCGCCGCACCGTCGCCTCCGGCAGCGGCCTGGGCTCCAGGGCGCGCACCAGCCGGTCAACATCGGGGTCGGCCAGCGGCCGCAGCTCCAGCCGCTCGACGACGGGCAGCCGGATCAGCTCCGCCAGCAGGGGCCGCAGCGGATGCCGGCGGTGCAGGTCGTCGGCCCGGTAGGAGGCGAACACCGCCAGCCGGTGCCGGAGCACGCCCCGGCCGAGCAGGAACCGCAGCAGGTCCCGCGAGGACTGGTCGGCCCAGTGCAGATCCTCCAGCACGAGCAACAGCGGCGCCACCTCCGCGACATCGGCCAGCAGCCCCGCCATCCCCTCGAACAGCCGCAACCGCCCGTCCACGTCCCGCACGGAATCGGACCCGGCCCCCAGCAGCCGCTCGACCACGGGATACGCGGTCAGGGCAGCCGAGAACCGCTCGTCGGCGGCCAGCACCCCCAGGATCTCGGTGAACGGCAGATACGGCAGCCCGACGCCACCGAGATCCACGCAGTGCCCGGTGACGACGGTCATGCCCGCCGCGGCGGCCCGTCCCCCGACCTCGTCGAGCACCCGGGTCTTGCCGACGCCGGCGTCCCCGGCGATCAACACGGCCCGGGCCTCACCGCGTCGCGCACGCTCCAGCACACCGGAGAGTCGCGTGAGTTCGGCATCCCGCCCGACGACGGGCGTGGCCGATGAGCCCTGCTGCACGGAACCAACTTTCTTCTCAGAGGCGCGGCGTCGACATGGTGCGGCTCCGCCGCGTGCGCGCGATCGACCACCCACGAGGCGCGGCCGCCACGCGCCGGAAAGCCTCGATTTCCTAGGCGCGCAGAATCCTCGCCCAGTCGCCGGGCACCCGCCCCGCCGGCCCCGGCGCAGGCTGGTCGGCCGGATGACTCACCGGCTCGGCCAGCTCCGGCCCGCCCTCGTACAACTCGTTCGTCTCGTAGTTCCAGTACCAGTCCTCACCCGGCTCGAAGCTCTGCACGAACGGATGTCCGGTCTCCCGGAAATGCCCCGTCGCGTGCTTCGCCGGCGAACTGTCACAGCACCCCACGTGCCCGCACTGCGCACACCGCCGCAGATGGAACCACCACCCGCCCGCCGCGTCGCACTCCGCGCAGCCACTGCCGCTCGGCGCGGCACCCGGGTCGATTCCGTTCTCCGCACTCATGCCGACTCCTCCTCGACCGCTGTCAGCGGAAGCAGTACCTGGAAACGCGTGTCGCCCGGCTCCGACTCCACCTGGATGCTCCCGTGGTGCTTGTTGACCACGATCCGCCAGGAGATGTCGAGCCCGAGCCCGGTCCCCTCACCCACCGGCTTGGTGGTGAAGAAGGGGTCGAAGATCCGCCCCCGGTCCTCCGCCGGGATACCGACGCCCGTGTCCCGGAACTCCACCAGCAGCCGGTCGTGGTCCGAGGCCGTCCGCACCGTCAACGTCCCCTGTCCGCCCGCACTGTTCATCGCCGCGACCGCGTTGTCGACGAGGTTCGTCCACACCTGGTTGAGCTCCGCCGGATACGCGGGGATCTTCGGCAGCGTACGGTCGTAGTCCTTGACGACCTCGATCTGCTTGCCGATCTTGCCCGACAGCATCAGCAGGGTGGAGTCGAGGAGTTCGTGCACGTCGGCGTGCTGGAAAGGCGCCCGGTCCAGCTGCGAGTACTGCTTCGCCGCGTCCACCAGGTGCGAGATGCGGGCGGTCGAGTCGTTGATCTCGTCCATCAGCAGCTCGGTCTCGACGGTGTAGTTGAGCCACCCGATCGCGCTCGGCAGGATGTCCTCGTCCACCGCCGCCTTGACCTGGTCCAGCCAGTCGACGTCGAGACCGGCCTGGACGAAGGTGGGCGCGATCCGCCAGCCCTCCGGGATGCCCTGGTCGTCCAGCCAGTCGGACACGGCGTCCTCCCGGTCGGAGGCCTCCAGCGGACTCAGCGCCGGTGCCTTCGCGACCCGTTCGGCCGTGCGCTCCTGGATGTCGATCAGGTTGGCCATGACCTCGGGGGAGTACGAACCCTGCGCGATGATCGCCAGCTTGTGCCGCATCTTGCCGACCCGTTCCCGCAGGGTCGCCGTCGCCCGCACGGCCGCCGCGGCGGGGTTGTTGAGTTCGTGCGTGAGCCCCGCGGACAACGAGCCGAGCGCCAGCAGCCGTTCCCGCTGGCCGATGGCCCGCTGCGTGCTCTTCGAACCGAAGAACAGCCCCTCCAGCAGATGCACCGCCATCGGGAACCACTCCTGCATGATCCCCGCGAACGTGTCGGCGGGCAGCACGAAGAACCGCGTCGGCTCGGTGACGCGCATGGAGTTGTTGTAGACCTGCCGCACCCGGTCGCCCAGGTACGCCTGCATCGATCCCGCGTACACCCCGCGCTGGGAGGTCCGGGTCACCTCCACGTCGTCCCCGCCGACCCGGCGGTACAGCACCACGGTGCCTTCGAGCATCACGTAGAAGCAGGTGGCGGGCTCGCCCTCGGTGTACACGGGCCCGGGCTCGAACCGCTCAACGCGGCCCTCGGCGCACAGCCGGCCGAGCTGCTCGGGCGTGAGCTTCTCGAACAGGAACAGCGCCCCGATCTCCTGCGGGTTGCACGGCCCCGGCCGCCCGCTCACGACTGCTCCAGGTACCGGTGGACGAGCATCACGGCCATGGCTCCCTCTCCGACGGCGGACGCGACCCGCTTCGCGGACTCGGAGCGGGCGTCGCCCGCCACGAACACGCCGGGCACATTGGTCTCCAGGTGGTACGGCGGCCGGTCCAGCTCCCAGCCCTCCGGCGGGCGGCCGTCGGCGCTCAGATCGGGTCCGGCGAGGATGAACCCGCGCTCGTCCCGCAGCACCGTCCCGTCCAGCCAGCCGGTCAGCGGGGCCGCGCCGATGAACACGAACACCCACTGGGCGTCGACCTGTTCGGTCTGGCCGCTGTCTACGTCCCGCAGGGTCAGCCGCTCCAGCCGGCCGTCGCCGTGCGCCTCCTCGACGACCGTGCGGGCACGCACATGGATGTTGGGCGACTCCTCGATCTGCTGGATCAGGTAGTGCGACATCGACGCCGCCAGCGACTCGCCGCGCACCAGCAGCGTCACCGACTTGGCGCCGCGGGACAGGTACATCGCCGCCTGCCCGGCGGAGTTGGCGCCGCCCACGATGTACACGTCCTGGCCCTGGCAGGCGGGGGCCTCCGTCAGGGCGGACCCGTAGTACACCCCGCAGCCGGTCAGGTCCTCGCAGCCGGGCGCCGCCAGCTGCCGGTAGGACACACCGGTCGCCAGGATCACGCTGTGCGCGGCGACCGCCGAGCCGTCGGAGAACCGCACGATCCGGGCGGCGCCGTTGACCTCCAGGGCCGTCACCTCGCGGGCGGTGAGGATCTCGGCGCCGAACTTCGCCGCCTGCCGCCGCGCCCGGTCGGTGAGCTGTGCTCCCGACACGCCGTCGGGGAAGCCCAGGTAGTTCTCGATGCGGGAGCTCTGCCCGGCCTGCCCGCCGGTCGCCGACCGCTCCACCAGCACGGTCCGCAGCCCCTCGGAGGCGCCGTAGACCGCCGCGCCGAGCCCGGCGGGGCCGCCGCCGATGACGACCAGGTCGTAGAAGTCGGCCGTCGGGGTCGTCGCCAGACCGACTCGGGCGGCGAGGTCCACGGCCTCCGGCTCGACCAGCGGTGTCCCGTCCGGGGTGATCACCACCGGCAGCCGCATCCCGTCCTCGCCGGCCGCGGCCAGCAGCCGCCGCCCCTCCGGCTCGTCGGCGGAGTACCAGCGGTACGGCACCTGGTTGCGGGCCAGGAACTCCCGTACGTCCGAGGAGCGCGACGACCACCGGTGCCCCACCACCTTGGTGCTGGGCACGGGCCGGAAGTCGCTGGACCGCCACGCCTGGAGCAGATCGTCGAGGACCGGGTACAGCTTCTCCTCGGGCGGGTCCCACGGCTTGAGCAGGTAGTGGTCGAGGTCGACGACGTTGATCGCGTCGATCGCGGCGTTCGTGTCCGCGTAGGCGGTCAGCAGCACACGCCGCGCGCCCGGGTAGACGTCCAGGGCCTGTTCGAGGAACTCGATGCCGTTCATCTGCGGCATCCGGTAGTCGGCCAGGATCACCGCCACGAGATCGCCGCGCAGCTTCAGCTCCCGCAGCGCGTCCAGCGCGGACTCGCCGGACTCCGCCCGCACGATCCGGTACGACGCGCCGTACCGCCGCCTCAGGTCGCGGGCCACGGCCCGGGAGACACCCGGGTCGTCGTCCACGGTCATGATGACGGTCCGCGCCGAATCGGCGGCCTGTGCCATACGTCCCCCACGCCGGGCGGTCGACTCACGGCGCGGCGCCCCGGAGCACCGCGCCGACCTCCGCCCATCGTATGTTCGATCGCTGCGCAGCGCTCCGATACGGAGATCCGCAGCGGCGGGCGTAGTGAAGACTGGGCGTCAGCAGGTAGTGATCGTGACTAGGGAGGCAGCGGGATGACACGCCCGATCACCGCAGGGGTCGACGGATCGCAGGAGAGCCTCGCGGCCCTCGCCTGGGCGGCGCGGGAAGCCGTACGGCGCGAGCGGCCGCTGCGCGTGGTGCACGCCTGGAAGTTCCAGCCGCAGGAGGCGCTGGAAGCGGGGATCGAGGGGGACGCGGACAGCCAGGGCGAGTGGGTGCACAGCGCGGTGACCGAGGCCGTCGGGACGGTCACACAACGGCATCCGGACCTCGCGGTGACCACCGATGTCATCGAGGGCCCGGTGGCCGACACCCTGGTCGCCGCCGCGGCCGACGCCGAGACCCTGGTGCTCGGCTCACGCGGGCACGGCCGCATCGTCGGATTCCTGCTCGGCTCGGTCGGCCAGCAGGTGATCGCCGCGGCCACCCGCCCCGTGGTGCTCGTCCGGGCCGGTGACCAGCCCTCGTCCGAGGCCGCCGGGCGCGAGATCGTCGTCGGACAGCAGGGCGACCCGGAGGACAGCGCCGACGCGCTGCGCTTCGCCTTCGAGACGGCCGCCGCGCGCGGGGCGACCGTACGGGTCGTACGGGCCTGGAACCTGCCGCCCGTCTTCGCCTACAGCCCCGGCTCGCTGAAGCTCCTCGACGAGGCCGGCGGCCTGGAGCCCTACGAGAAGAAGAGCCTGGCCGCGGCGGTCCGGCCCTGGCGGGAACGCTTCCCCGACGTGCCGGTCGAGGAGCACGTGGAGATGGGCAGCGCGAGCCAGGTGCTGCTGTCGGTGGCCGGGACGGCCCAGCTGATGGTCGTGGGCCGCCGGGCCCACCGCACGGCCGTCGGGGCCCGCATCGGCTCGGTGGCCCACGGGATGCTGCACCACGCGGACTGCCCGGTGGCGGTGGTGCCCCACCTGTGAGGGCTCCGGCCCCTCACTCCGCCGTCGGCTGCAGCGTCTTGCGCGCCGTCGGCAGGATGTTCTCGATGTAGTCCTCGACCACCGCGTCGAGACCGATGTCGTGCTGGGCCCGCTCGGACAGGTACCAGCGGTGTTCCAGGAGCTGGTGGTAGATCTCCGCCGGGTCCATCGCGCCGCGCAGTTCGACGGGCACGGCCCGCACGGTCGGGCGGAACACCTCCCGCACCCAGCGGTGGGCGAGGACCTCGGGACGGGCCCCCAGGGGGTCGCCCGGTGCGTAGTCGTCCTGGGTCGCCATCCAGCTCTCCAGGTCGTTCAGCAGCCGCCGGGCCTGGTTCTCCTCCGTGTCGAGACCGGTCAGGCGCAGCAGCTGCCGCTGGTGGTGGCCCGCGTCGACGACCTTGGGCACGAAGCTGACCGTGTCGCCGTTCGAGGCGTGCTCGATCTGCATCTCGGCGACGTCGAAACCGAGGTCGTTCAGGCGGCGGATCCGGCGTTCTATGTAGTGGTACTTGCCGGCCGGGTAGACGGAGGCCCGGGTCAGCTCGTCCCACAGGCCGCGGTAGCGGGCGCAGATCTCCGTGCCGAACTCGATCGGGTCCACGGACGGGTGCAGCGCCCCCGACGCCTCGAGGTCCAGCAGCTCCCCGCTGATGTTCACGCGGGCGAGGTCGAGGTCGTACTCGCGCTGCCCCTGGCTGAGCTGCGGATGCAGGTCACCGGTCTCGGCGTCCACCAGATAGGCGGCGTAGGCGCCCGCGTCCCGCCGGAAGAGGGTGTTCGACAGCGAGCAGTCGCCCCAGGCGAACCCGGCCAGGTGCAGCCGCACCAGGAGCACGGCGAGCGCGTCCATCAGCCGGTGCATGGTGGCCGGGCGCATGGTCGTCTCGAACATCGAGCGGTACGGCATCGAACCGCCCAGGTGCCGGGTGACCAGGACGCTCTCCAGCGGTGCTCCGCTCGCGTCGGTGCGGCCCGTGACCACGGCCAGCGGGTCCACCGAGGGGATGCCGAGCCGGTCCAGGTCGCGCAGCATGTCGTACTCGCGCAGCGCCGGGCGCTCGGCCAGCTCCTTGACGGCGATCACCTCGTCGCCCGCCCGGGAGTAGCGCACCACGTGCCGGGAGATACCGCGCGGCAGCGGCACCAGGTACTCCTCCGGCCACTCCTCCAGGGGCACGTCCCACGGCAGTTCCAGCAGGAGCGCGGGGTGCTCCGGGTTGGTCGCGCTGATCTGCAGTGCCATGGGCCGGGTGTCCTTGTCTCGCCGCCGATCGTCACATCAGATTAGAGGGCGCGTTCCCGGGCCCGCAGAGCGGCGTCCCGCACCGGCCCGCGGTGCACCGGCCCGTGCCCG
Source organism: Streptomyces paradoxus (assembly GCF_014202475.1). Classification (GTDB taxonomy): domain Bacteria; phylum Actinomycetota; class Actinomycetes; order Streptomycetales; family Streptomycetaceae; genus Streptomyces; species Streptomyces paradoxus. Next base: position 37,334 of record NZ_JACHGV010000014.1, on the reverse strand, counting down.
GGGAGCAGCAGCTCGCCCTCCAGCTCCGCCAGGACGTCCAGGGAGGCCAGGGCGCGCGGCCGCTCGTGGTGGAACATGTCCGGCAGCAGCTGCGGCCCCTCGACCCGCGAGGTGGGGTGCCCGCTGACCAGGGCGTCCCCGGAGATCAGCACGCCGGTGCCGGGCAGGTGGTAGGCGCAGTGCCCGTCGGTGTGGCCGGGTGTGTGCACCGGCACCGGCCGCCCGGGCAGGTCCAGGGCGCCCGCCGCCGGGAACGCCTGCGGAGCGGTGACGGGGACGTCGGCCGTGCCGCCCGAGCGCAGGGCGTGCACCGCCCACGGCAGCACCCCCGGGCGCCAGCCGTTCTTCAGCACCGTCCCGATGGACACCTGGTGGAGGAACTCCCGGCGCGCGTGCGGCACTTCGGCCTCGTGCAGGTGGACGGGCATGCCGTAGGCGGCGCGCAGGTACTCGGCGTTGCCCAGGTGGTCGTTGTGGGCGTGTGTGATCAGCACGGCCGCCACGGCCTCCGGGGAACTGCCCACCTCGGCGAGGGAGGCCAGGAGCTGTTCCCGGTCACCGGGGTAGCCGGTGTCGACCAGCGTGACGGCGTCCCCTTCCGTGAGGATCACCCAGTTCGTGTTGGAGCCGTGCACCAAGTAGGTGCCGTCCGCGACGTGGTGTACGTCCGCCCGCATGATCGCCCGCCTCGTGTGGTCCCGCTACCGGTCCGACGGGAGAAGGAAAGCAGACCCCGCCGCGCACGGAATCGCCGGGTCCGCCCCAACGGGAGCCGTGCGGCGGGTCGTTCGGTGCGCCCTCAGCGCACGCCGTGCGGACGGAACTGGATGCTGATGCGCGGCCCCGTCGCGCGCGTGCTCTTGGGGATGGTGTGCTCCCAGGTGCGCTGGCAGGAGCCGCCCATCACGACGAGGTCGCCGTGGCCCAGCGGACGGCGGACGGTGTCGCGGCCACCCCCGAGGGGGCGCAGCAGCAGGTCCCGGGGCGCTCCGACCGACAGGATCGCGACCATCGTGTCCTCGCGCGCACCGCGCCCGATCCGGTCGCCGTGCCAGGCCACACTGTCCCGGCCGTCGCGGTAGTAGCACAGCCCGGCCGTGGTGAACGGCTCGCCCAGCTCCTCGCCGTAGTGGGTGCTGAGCGTCTCCCGGGCTTCGGTCAGCACCGGGTGCGGCAGCCGGTCGTCCACGCCGTAGAAGGCGAGCAGGCGGGGGACGTCGACCACGTTGTCGTACATCTTGCGCCGCTCCGCCCGCCACGGAACCTCGGCCGCCAGCTGTTCGAACAGCGCGTCCGAGCCGTGGAGCCACCCGGGCAGTACGTCGAGCCAGGCACCGAACCCCAGGTGGGTGCGGGTGATCCCGTCCAGAGGGCCGAGGTGCAGCTCGTCGGCCTGGTCGAAGAGGGAGCCCTGGAGGTGCATGCACCCAGCGTACCTCCGAATCGAATATGTGTTCCATGGGGACTCGGCCTTTCGATGCATTGGTGTATCCAATACAGTCGTGTATCGAAAGGAGGGCCGGGCATGGCTGTCGAGGGCAGCGGGCGCGTGACGAGGCGCCGGGTCCACACCCGCGCCAACCTCCTCGACGCGGCGTTCTCGGTGTTCGCCGCCAAAGGCTTCGGGCACGTCTCGATCGAGGAGGTCTGCGAGGCCGCCGGCTACAGCAGGGGCGCCTTCTACTCCAACTTCTCCAGCCTCGACGAGCTGTTCTTCGCCCTCTACCGCCAGCGCGCCGACCTGATCGCCGAGCAGGTGTCCGGCGCCCTCGCCCTCGACGGGCCCGACCTCGACGTGCCCGCCGCCGTGGACCGCGTCACCGACGTGCTGCTCCTCGACCGTGACTGGCTCCTGGTGAAGACGGACTTCCTCGTGCACGCCGCCCGCGACCCCGAGGTCGCACGGGGTCTGCTCGAACACCGCGCGCGGCTGCGGCAGGCCATCGCCGACCGGCTCGGCCGGGCCCGCGGGCACACCGCGCTGCCCGCCGTACTGGGCGACACCGACGGCGCCGCCCGCGCCGTGGTCGCCGCGTACGACGGCGTCACCACGCAACTCCTGCTGGACCGGGACGTGGAACACGCCCGCGCCTGGCTGAAACAACTGCTCACGGCCCTGCTGACCGACGGCAGCGGCACCCTCGCCCACTCGAAGAACTGAAGAAGGGAACGGCCGCCATGGATGCCGATGTCATCGTCGTCGGAGCGGGTCTCGCCGGTCTGGTCGCGGCGCACGAGCTGACCAGCAGGGGCCGCCGGGTCGCCCTCGTCGACCAGGAGAACGCGGCCAACCTCGGCGGCCAGGCCTTCTGGTCCTTCGGCGGGCTGTTCCTCGTCGGCTCGCCGGAACAGCGGCGCCTGGGCATCAAGGACTCCTTCGACCTCGCCTGGAGCGACTGGCGCGGCAGCGCGGGCTTCGACCGGCTGGAGGACGAGGACTCCTGGGCCGTGCGCTGGGCCCGCGCCTACGTCGAGTTCGCCGCGGGGGAGAAGCGGTCCTGGCTCGACGGGCACGGCATCACGTTCCTGCCCACCGTCGGCTGGGCCGAGCGCGGCGACCTCACGGCACACGGGCACGGCAACTCCGTGCCCCGATTCCATGTCGCCTGGGGCACGGGCACGGGCGTCGTCGAACCGTTCGTGCGATACGCCAAGCAGGCCGCCCGCGACGGCCTGCTCACCTTCCACCACCGTCACCGCGTCGACGCGCTCGTCGTCGAGGGCGGCACCGCCCGGGGCGTGCGCGGCACGGTCCTGGCCGAGGACCCCTCACCCCGGGGTGTCGCCTCCAGTCGCGACGCGGTCGGCGAGTTCGAACTCACCGCCCAGGCCGTCATCGTCACCAGCGGCGGCATCGGCGCGAACCACGACATCGTCCGCCGCCACTGGCCCGAACGCCTCGGCACCCCGCCGCGCGAGATGGTCACCGGCGTCCCCGCCTACGTGGACGGGCGGATGCTCGACATCAGCGCCGAGGCGGGCGTGCGGCTGGTCAACCGCGACCGCATGTGGCACTACACGGAGGGCCTGCAGAACTGGGACCCGATCTGGCCCGGCCACGGCATCCGCATCCTGCCCGGACCGTCCTCGATGTGGTTCGACGCCCTCGGCCGCCGCCTGCCCGGTCCCTTCCTGCCCGGCTACGACACCCTCGGCACCCTGAAGCACCTGCGCACCACCGAGGACATCGCCGGCTACGACCACTCCTGGTTCATCCTCTCGCAGAAGATCATCGAGAAGGAGTTCGCGCTGTCGGGCTCCGAGCAGAACCCCGACATCACCGCCAAGGACCGCGCCGGATTCCTCAAGGAACGCATCCTCGGCAAGGGCGCGCCCGGACCGGTCGACGCGTTCCTGCGCAAGGGCGCCGACTTCGTGACCGCGGCCGGCGTCGAGCAGCTCGTCGAGAAGATGAACGAACTCACCGACAAGCCGCTCCTCGACGCGGCCGGCATCAAGCGTCAGATCGAGGCCCGCGACCTGCAGATCGCCAACCCCTACGCCAAGGACGCCCAGGTGCAGGGCATCCGCAACGCCCGCCGCTACATCGGCGACCGCCTCGGCCGGGTAGCCACCCCGCACCGCATCCTCGACCCGGCGGCCGGGCCGCTGATCGGCGTCAAACTGCACATCCTCACCCGCAAGACCCTCGGCGGCATCCAGACCGACCTCGACTCCCGCGCCCTCGGGACCGACGGCAAGCCGGTCGAGGGGCTGTACGCGGCCGGTGAGGTCGCCGGATTCGGCGGCGGCGGTGTCCACGGCTACAACGCCCTGGAGGGCACCTTCCTCGGCGGCTGCCTCTTCTCGGGGCGGGCGGCGGGCCGGGCGGCGGCCAAGCAGACCGCCTGACCTCGCCTGACGGCCCGTCTCACGCCTGGAGGAGGCGGGCCAGGACCGTCGCGTGGCTCTCCTGCGGCGTCTTAGAAGCGGTCAGCAGCGTCACATCCCCCTCGCGGAGCAGTTCACGCACGCCGTCGAGGGCCTCGGCGGCCTCGTCGGCGGCGAGTTCCGCCTCGTACCGCTCGGCGAACTCCTCGTAGGAGCCCTCGCCCGCGTGGTACCAGCGCCGCAGCTCCGTCGACGGGGTGATCGCCTTCGGCCACTCGTCCACCCGGGCCGCGTCCTTCGCCAGCCCGCGCGGCCACAGCCGGTCGACCAGGACCCGCACCCCGTCCTCCGGCTCGGCAGGATCGTAGACACGGCGCACGCGCACGCCCATGGTCGGCTCCTCTCCTCGGCGGTCCGGGGGTGCCGCGAGCCTAACCCCGGCCGGGTGTCCGCACCGCCCGGAGCCGAACGGCCGGTTCCGCTCGTGCCGGGCGGGTACTCCGTCGCCTGACCACGCCGAGGAAGGGAGGTCATGACATGAGTGCCCCCGACGACCTGCGGCTCGTGCGCACACTCGACGAACTCGCCGAGATCGTGGAACACCGCCAGGGCTTGTACGTCCGCTGGTCGCGCGGCCCGGAGATCGATCTCCGCGAGGTGTCCAGCACCGATGATCTGACGGGTGTGTCCCTGCCGGGGCTGTCCGCCAGCCCGCTCGGCGTCGAGGAGTGGTGGGAGGACCGGCCGGTCCGCGTGTGGGTGGCCCGCCGCCTGCACGACTACGCCCATCTGCCGCACGACAAGGGGCCGGGCGTCCACCCCTGGGTGCTCGCCGGCAAGGAGGCCGCCCGTGGCCCCGACAACGAACCGCTGGTCACCGACGTCCACCCGCTGTGCCGGATCGACCAGAAGGTCATCGACGAGGCGAAGGCGGAGGTGGCCCGGCAGGAAAACCCCTGGGGACCGCTGCGGCGCAGCTGAGTCCCCAGGGGTGGTGGCCGGTGTCAGCCGGAGCGGCGGCGGGCGGCCGTGCGGCGCTTCAGCGCACGCCGTTCGTTCTCGCTCGTCCCGCCCCACACGCCGATGGACTGCCCCGTGTCCAGGGCCCATTGCAGACACTGCTCCTGCACAGGGCAGCGCCGTCGGCACACTCCCTTGGCCTGCTCGGTCTGCAGCAGAGCCGGGCCGGAGGTGCCGATCGGGAAGAAGAGCTCGGGGTCCTCGTGCCGACAGGCAGCGTGGTCTCGCCAGTTGTCCATCGAAGTCACCTGCATCGCAGTAGAAACGTGCTCTCTCGGATGCTTACTCCTCTTCGGGTCACCTGTCGACGGTTTGTGAAACAGGGCGTTCCCGGACAGTCTTCACTGCTCCCGCATGCCCCAGGGGGAGCCGTAGTCCGTCAGCAGGTCCAGGAAGGGCCGCGCGGGGAAGGCCTCCGGGCCGAGCACGCCCGCACCGGACCAGGCGCCCGTCGCGAGGAGTTCGAGCGCGACCACGGGGTTGACCGCCGTCTGCCACACCACGGCCTGGGAGCCGTACTCCGTCATGGACCACTGGTTGTCGACCACGTGGTAGAGGTACACCTCACGGGGCTCGCCGTCCTTCACGCCCCGCACCCAGGTGCCCGCGCACGTCTTGCCGTGCATCCGCTCGCCGAGCGTCGCCGGGTCGGGCAGACACGCGGCGACCACGTCCCGGGGCGAGACCGCCACCGGGCCGTCCGGCCCGGGCACGGTCACCGGGCCGGTGCGGTCCAGGCCCAGCAGGTGCAGCGTCTTGAGCGTCTCGACGAACTCCCGGCCCAGGCCGTACTTGAAGGTCACCCGGCGGGCGTCGACCCAGCGCGGGACGAGCAGCACCTCCTCGTGCTCCACGTTGACGCACTCGACCGGTCCGATGCCCTCGGGGAAGTCGAAGACCTCGGGCTCACTGAAGGGCTCGGTGGTGAACCAGCCCTTGCCCGTCTCGTAGACGACCGGCGGGTTGAGGCACTCCTCGATGGTGGTCCAGATGCTGAACGAGGGCGCGAAGTCGTAGCCGTCGACGGTCAGGTTCGCGCCGTCGCGGATGCCGATCTCCTCGATCTCGTCGAAGAGTTCGTCGGCGGCGTGCCGCGCGAACACGTCCGACAGGCCCGGCTCCACGCCCATGCCCACGAGGGCCAGCAGCCCCTCCTTCTCCCAGTCGGCGGCCTGCGCGAACTGCTCGTCGCCGAGCTTGACCCCGCATTCCTCGTACGGCCGCTCGGCGTGCGGGCGGGACAGCGACATCGCCATGTCGACATAAGTGGCGCCCGCGGTGCGGGCGGCGCGGAACAGTGGCATCACGAAGCGGGGGTCGGTGGCGTTGAGGAGGACGTCGCAGCGGTGCCGGGCCAGCAGGCGGGTCACCGCCGCCTCGTCGCCCGCGTCCACCTGCTCGGCGGTGAACCGCGCGTCACCTCCCAGCGCCGCGACCGCCGCCTCGGCCCGCGCCGGGTCGTAGTCGGCCACCACCATGGTCTCGAAGAACGGCCTCCGGGTCGCGATCCGGGTGATCGCCCCGCCCACACCACCGGCACCCACGAGCAGTACACGCATGACAGAAACTCCCTATTTGCGAAGAACGCGACGCGCCCTTGGGGAGATACAACGCCGCCCTCCGTCATAAGGTCAATGGCGTTGGCATAAGGATCGGGGCCGGTCCCCGGGGAAGGAGCCCGTCGTGCCCAAGCCCGTGGTGCCCGAGGAGAAACGCCGCCGGCGCAGGCCCACCAAGAGCGGCACGGTGCTGTCCGAGGAGCTGATCGTCGAGACCGCGCTGCGCATGCTGCGCGAACACGGCAGTGCGGGCCTGACCGCCCGTCGGCTGGGCCTCGCCCTGGACGCCGACCCGAGCACGCTCTACCGCTACTTCCGGGGCATGGACGACCTGACCCTGGCCATCGGCGACGCGCTCATCGGCCAGGCCCTCCAGGGCTGGCGGCCCACGGGGGACTGGCGGGCGGACCTGCGGTCCTTCGGGCTGCGCATCCACGCCGCGTACCTCGCCCATCCGCAGGCGGCCCTGCTGACCACGAACCGCGTCACGGGCCGGGCCCATGAGCTGGCCGCCGACGAGGCCGTCCTGGACGTCCTGCGCACGGCCGGTTTCCCGCTGTCCGACACCGTGCGCATCTACCACGCGTTCATCGACCAGACCCTGGCCTTCGCCGCCCTGGACGCAGCCTCCCTGGCCCTGCCCAGCGACTCGCTGCACGCCGACGAGGACATGTGGCGCTCGACGTACGCCCGCCTGCCCGCCACCACCCATCCCCGCATCGCCGAGGCGGCGCCCCTGCTCGCCACCCGCATGCTCACCAGCGCCTATCCGGCGGCCCTGGAGATGCTGCTGGACAGCGCGGCGGCCCGCCTGGAGGCCGTCCGGGACTGAGGTGTCAGGGCCGCAGCGCCTCCGCCGCGGTCGCCGTCACCGCCTCCGCGACCTGCGCCAGCGCCGGCGAGTCGAGCTTCCACTGCTGCCAGTACAGCGGCACGTCGACCGTGTGGCGCGGGGCGATGCCGACGAGCCGGCCGTCGCCCAGCAGCGGATCCGCCTGGGGCTCGGGCACCAGACCCCAGCCCAGTCCGGCGGCCACGGCCTCGACGAAGCCCTCCGAGGTCGGCACATAATGCCGCAGCGCGCTCGCCCGGCTCCGCCCCCGGGTCAGCCCGCGGACGAAACCGTCCTGGAAGTCGTCGCGCCGGTCGAAGACCACCACGGGCGCCTGAGTGAGCGCCTCCCTCACGGATCCGCCGAGGTGGCGCGCGGCGAAGCCCGGCGCTGCCACGGGAAGGTAGCGCATCCGCCCGAGCGAGCGCACGGAGCAGCCCGGCACCGGATCCGGTGATGAGGTCACCGCCGCCATCACCGTGCCCTCCCGCAGCAGGGCGGCCGTGTGGTGCTCGTCCTCGCGGCGCAGCTCGAAGTAGAGCCGAAGCTCTTCCGGAACGCGCGTCAGGACGGGCAGGAACCAGGTGGCGAGCGAGTCCGCGTTCACCGCCACGGACACCCGGGTGGGCTCCCCGTCGCCGCTCAGTCCGAGCTCCGCGTACGCGTCGTGCTCCAGCCGCGCCACCTGGCGGGCCAGCCGCACCAGCACCTCGCCCGACTCGGTCGGCCGCACCGGCTTGGTCCGCAGCAGCAGGACGCGTCCCGTGCGCTGCTCCAGTGCCTTCACCCGCTGACTGATCGCCGACGGCGTCACATGCAGCGCGGCCGCCGCCGCGTCGAACGTACCCTCGTCCACGACGGCGAGCAGGGTCCGCACCTGGTCCAGCGGGAGATCCGTCATCATCACATCTGCTAATGATACGTAAGAATCCTTAGCTGGACCCGGCTGATGAGCATCCGTAGCGTCGAGGCCATGACCAGCACCTTCACCGCCGGCGCCGCCGGTTTCGGCACCGGCCTGTCCCTCATCGTCGCCATCGGAGCCCAGAACGCCTTCGTCCTGCGCCAGGGCATCCGCCGGCAGGCCGTCCTCGCCGTGGTCGCCATCTGCGCCCTGTCGGACGCGGCGCTCATCGCGCTCGGGGTCGGCGGGGTCGGCGCGGTGGTGGTGCGGTGGCCGGGGGCGCTGACGGCGGTCGGCTGGATCGGCGGCGCGTTCCTGCTGGTCTACGGAGCCCTGGCCGCCCGCCGCGTGTTCCGCCCCGGCGGCGACGCGCTGCGAACAGAGGGAGAGGCGGCCGGATCGGTGCGCCGGGCCGTGCTCACGTGCCTGGCGATGACCTGGCTCAATCCCCACGTCTACCTCGACACCGTGTTCCTGCTGGGCTCCGTCGCCGCCGACCGCGGTTCCCTGCGCTGGACGTTCGGCCTCGGCGCCGTGCTGGCCAGCCTGTGCTGGTTCACGGCCCTCGGGTTCGGCGCCCGGATGCTCGGCCGGTTCCTCGCCAAGCCCGCGGCCTGGCGCGTCCTGGACGGCCTGGTCGCCGCCACCATGATCGTGCTCGGCGCCGTGCTGATCACCGGAAGCTGAGACCGGCCGCCGGCCCGGCCGCAAGGAGTGCGATAGTGATCCCCGCCCGAAAGATGTAGCGAGCATCGAGGAAGGGGCGCGTGGACGCGAGGGAGAGCACGACCGAAGAGCGGGAGCCCGAACCTACGGCGACCCGGCGGCGCGGCCGGCGGCGCTGGGCCATGGACACCCGCCCCCTGCGCCGGCCCGCCTACCGGCGGCTGTGGGGCTCGACCATCGTCACGGCCGTCGGCAGCCAGCTGACCGCCGTCGCCGTCCCCCAGCAGATCTACGACATCACCGGCTCGTCGGCATGGGTCGGTGCCGCGAGCCTGGCCGGCCTCGTGCCCCTGATCGTGTTCGCGCTCTGGGGCGGGGCGATCGCCGACACCATGGACCGGCGCAAGCTGCTGCTGATCACCAACAGCGGCATCGCCGTCACCTCGCTGCTGTTCTGGCTCCAGGCCTTCGCGGGCCTGGAGTCGGTGGCCGCGCTGATGCTGCTGCTCGCCGTGCAGCAGGCCTTCTGGGGCCTGAACGCCCCGGCCCGCAACGCCTCCATCGCCCGGCTCGTCCCCGAGGACGAACTGCCCGCCGCCGGCGCCCTCGGCTCGACCGTGATGCAGACCGGGCAGGTGGCGGGTCCGTTGCTCGCCGGAGCCCTCATCCCCGTCATCGGGCTGCCCGAGCTGTACCTCATCGACGCGCTGGCCCTGTGCGTGACGGTGTGGGCGGTATACAGGCTGCCCTCGCTGCCGCCCCTGGCCGGTACGGCCGTGCGCCGCGCGGGCGTCAAGGAGATCGCCGCCGGCTTCCGCTACATCTCCGGGCACACCGTGCTGCTGCTGTCGTTCCTCGCCGACATCATCGCCATGGTCCTCGGCATGCCCCGCGCCCTGTTCCCGCAGCTCGCCTCCCAGACCTACGCCCCGTACGGCGAAGGCCTCGCGCTCGGCCTGCTGTTCGCGGCGATCCCCGTCGGCGCCGTGCTGGGCGGGCTGTTCTCCGGCACCTTCTCCCGGGCCCGGCGGCACGGCTGGATGGTCATCGGCGCGGTCGTCGCCTGGGGGCTGGCCATCACCGGCTTCGGGCTGAGCCGCAGCCTGTGGATCGCGGTGGCGTTCCTCGCCCTCGCCGGGGTGGCCGACATGGTCTCCATGGTCTTCCGCGGGGCGATCCTGCTGTCCGCCGCCACCGACGAGATGCGCGGGCGCATGCAGGGCGTCTTCACCGTCGTCGTGGCGGGGGGCCCGCGCCTGGCCGACGTGCTGCACGGCACCGCGGGCTCCGCCTTCGGCCCCCGCACCGCCGTCGCGGGCGGCGGACTGCTGGTCGTCGCCGTGATGCTGGTGCTGGCCGCCGCCGTACCGGCACTGCGGCGCTACCGCGTCTGAGGTCTCACAGGGCTCCGCGCCGGTGCAGCGTGTACTGCTCCATCAGCTTGCCCCGGGTCATCTCCAGCCGGTGCGCCAGCACCTCGGCCACGTTGCGCACCAGCATCATCCCCAGCTCCGGGTCCTCCTCGCACAGCCCCAGCACGGCCTGGGCGTCGAACTCGTAGGCCCGCACCGGGCTGAACGCCACCGCGCCGAAGTCCCAGGTGTACGGAGGGAACAGCCAGGACCAGCCGAGCAGGTCGCCCGCGCCGAGGCTGGCCACGGTCACCCGCTGCAGGGAGTTCACCTGCTGGTCCAGCGAGACGGCGCCCGATCGGATGACCCAGAAGCGGTCGGCCCTGCCGTCCGCCTCGAAGATCCGGGCGTCCTCGGGGAAGGACACCTCCCGGGCGAGGGTCATGAGACGCTGCCGCTGGGGCGGAGGCAGGGCGGTCAGGAGTTTGATCGCTTTGGTCATGCGGAGCTCCTCGCCGGGCGGTCGACTGCGGTGCTGTCGCTGGGGGTGCACGGACCCCTATGCCCATTTCAGCCGCTGGCGGGGCCCTGGGCACCTCGGTGTACGCGACTTCTTCCGGTCGATGGTCCGGGCATGAAAAAGCCCTGGCTGGACGGGGGAGACCAGCCAGGGCCGTCAACAGTGGCGAACGGAGGACGAGGGGTCGACTCCGTCACCACGTATGAATGAACGGTAAACCATTTCGGCGGCGAGTGCGCCCCATGGACCGGGTGGCGTGACCTGTTTCACGCCCGGGTCACTGCGCGAGCACCCGGACCGTCTCCAGTTCCGGGTCCTCCGGGTCGGGCAGGTGCATGCCCGCCTCCAGCCCCGTCCGCAAGTACGACAGCACCGGCTCGGTCAGACGCTCGCCCGGGAGGACCGCGGGGATGCCGGGCGGATACGGCGTGATCATCTCGGCCGCGACCCGCCCGGCCGCCTCGGACACCGGCACGCCTTCGGCCGGCCCGAAGAACGCGTCGCGGGGCAGCACCGCCTGCTCCATCCGCAGTTCCGCCGGCGACGGCACCTCCACCCTCGGCGCCCTGGGCAGGTCGCCGGCCGCCCGGGCGAGGTCCCGCAGTGCCTCCAGCAGCTCGCCGGTGGTCTCCCGGTCGTCGCCGTGGGTGATCTGCGCACCGATGCGGCGGTGATCCACCAGGTGCGCGTCGATGTGCCGGTGCTCGCGCAGCCAGTCCGCCGCCTGGAAGCCCGTGATTCCGAGGCCGGTGAGGTCGATGACGCCGGGCAGCGGGTCCAGGTCGTCGGCCAGGCCCGTGCCGCAGAAGTCGTTCCGGTCGTTGACGTGCAGTCCGTCGATCTCCTCGATGGCGGCCCGCACCTCGGCGGCGAGCTCCAGCGCACCGCCCATCAGCTCCTTGCCGTGCAGCGCCATCTGCCGCCGCCAGCCGTCCAGGCCGGCGAAGATCAGCACCGAGGGGCTGGTGGTGCCCAGCAGGTCCGCGCGCATGCCCAGCAGCTCCGGCGGCACCAGGTCGCCCTGGAGGTGGAAGACGGAGCCCTGCTCCAGGCCGCTGCCCATCTTGTGGATGCTCGTCACGCAGATGTCCGCGCCCGCGTCCATCGCCCACGACGGCAGGTCCGGATGGAACGGCAGATGCGCGCCCCACGCCTCGTCGACGATCAGCGGCCGCGAACGCCGGTGACAGACATCGGCGATCGCCCGCAGATCCGCGCAGCCGCCGTAGGGCGTGGGACTCGTGACCAGCGCGCCGCGCGCGTCCGGATGCGCGTCGAAGGCCCGGTCGAACTCCTCGGCGGACGGGGGGTGGGCGAGGTTCCGCTCGGCGTCCCACCGGGGCTCGACCCAGACGGGCTCGACGCCCGAGATGATCAGCCCCGCGACCACCGACTTGTGGGCGTCGCGCCCGATCAGCAGCTTCTCGTGCGGGCCCGCGACCGACAGCATCGCGGCCTTCACCGAAAGGGAACTCCCGCAGGTGCTGAAGTAGGTGTGCTCGGCGTGCACCGCGTCGGCCATCAGCTCCTGGGCGCGCTGCAGCACCCGGCCCCGGGTCAGCCGGTCGTCCAGACCGCCCGAGGCGAGCACGTCCCCGTGGAACACCGCGTCACCGAGGATCTCCCGGACCGCCGGATCCGCCCCGCGGGCCTGCTTGTGCCCGGGCGGCGTGAACGACAGACGCCCCTTGCGTCGGTACTCGTCCAGGGCTTCCAGAACCGGTGCTCGCGCGTGGTCGACTGTCATGCACACCGGGTTCCCGGCGTGTGCCCTCGCAATCCGGCCGGGCCCGCAGCGGCACCGGCCTGCGCCCGGTCAGCTCCTTAGGGCGTGTTTGCCCGGGGCCACGATCTCGTCCAGCACCCGCAGCACCGCCTCGTACGACATCCGCCGCACGGTCGCGTCCCGGGCCCCCTGCGGATCCGTCGCGTCCAGCTCCTCGCTCCTGGTCCGCCACGTCCGCTCCTCCTGCACCGCGCACTCCCTCGCACGCTGGATACGCCGCAACAACTCGTCGGAATCCACCACATCGGTCATGCACACCGCCTACCCGTCCAGAGCACGGAGATGACATCGAGTCACGGCCGTCCGGGGTGTTTTTCGGGTCTTCCCGCCGGCCCGGAGGTTTGCAGGTGCGGGGAGAGGTGAGCCGAAGAGTAAGACCGCGGCGCTCGCGCGGTGCGCCCCCCGGATGTCGCGGCAGGTCGAGGCAAGCAGTGGGTCCGCGGACCCCGGGCAGGCCCTTGAGGGCGGCCCCGGAACGCGGTCCGGACCCGCTTTCCGTCCGTGCTGTTCAGGGAGCTGCAGAATGTGCGAGGAGCACATGATCGATTCAGTGTTCGAGCCGCCCGGTGCCCACCGGGCCCGGCCGTGCAAACCCGCCGAGGCACGCCGGGCGGTGGAGCGGGCCGTGGCCGAACGCTGCCGGGCCACCCACACCCCGTGCGACACGGACGCCCTGTCCGACGCACTGCTCGTCGCCTCGGAACTCACCACCAACGCGATCCTGCACGGCGGCGGCGTCACCGACTTCCAGGTGGACGTCGACGGCCCCGGTGTGCGCGTCTCGGTGAGCGACCGCAGTGACGCGCTGCCCGTGACCGCACCCCGCACCGATCCGCACGGCCGGCTGCGGCACGGCGGCCACGGCTGGCCCATCGTCTGCCGGCTCGCCCGCGACGTCCGGGTGTCGGACCTGCCCGCCGGGGGCAAGTGCATCACCGCTGTCGTCCCCCTGTCCTGAACGCCCGTGAGCCGGCACTCGACAGATTGCACTGCAAAGCGGAGTTTGTTCCACCGGGGTCAGGGCAGACGCAGTTTCGTGCTTCGGACCGGAGGCGCGCCAGCGGGAGCGGTATGACTGCCCCGGAGGCCTCCAGGCGATCCGGGCAGCGTCCTTCCCGCGGTCAGTCCCTGAAACCACCGTTCAGGAGCGAATCCGCATGCTCATCGAAACGCCCACCCATCGTCCCGGCACGCCCGAAACGACGCCCACCGCTTCCCGGCGGCGTCACGACGACGCCCCCGACACCGCCGCCCTCTTCGCCCGGATGGCGGAGCTGGAAGAGGGCCCCGAGCGGGAGGCCGTCCGCGACGAACTGGTCACCCTGTGGCTGCCCATGGCCCACCGCATCGCCGGCCGCTTCCGCGACCGCGGGGAGTCGATCGAGGATCTCCGTCAGGTCGCCGCACTGGGCCTGGTCAAGGCCATCGACCGGTTCGACCCGAGCCGGGGTGCCTTCGAGAGTTACGCCGTCCCCACCATCACCGGCGAGGTCAAGCGGCACTTCCGGGACCGCATGTGGGCCCTGCGGGTCCCCCGCCGTGTGCAGGAGCTGCGCAACAAGGTGCGGGTGGCACGCCGTGAACTCACCCAGAACCCGGGCAGCCCCGAGCCTTCCGTGACGGACCTCGCCACGCACACCGGCCTCAGTGAGGAAGAGGTCAACGCCGGGCTCGAGGCCCTGGACAGCTTCAGCACCCTGTCGCTGGACGCCGAGCTGTCGGCCGACGACGACGGCTACAGCCTCGCCGACACCCTCGGCGCGGCCGACTCGTCCTACGACGTCGTCGTGGACCGCGAGTCCGCCAAGGAAGGCCTGCGCCGGCTGCCGGAACGCGAACGGGCCATCCTCTACATGCGCTTCTTCGAGGACATGACCCAAAGCCGTATCGCCGACCACCTCGGCATCTCCCAGATGCACGTCTCCCGCCTCATCAGCCGCAGCTGCGCCCGCGTGCGCGACGAGGTCCTGGGGCAGCGGCCGGGCAGCCGGGGGAGCGGCGGCACCTCCACGACGGCCTGACCATCCGACCCCACGAGGAGCGAACGACCATGCTGAGGCCCCACCCCGACGTGCTGCGCAGACTCGTCGACGAGTACGAGGCCCTGGCGGCCGTCGAGGCCGCTCGCGGACCGGCGGAGCTGAACCCCCGGGCACGCGACCTGGCGTACACGCTGTGCGTGTCCACCGGCACCCGGGACGTCAAGCGCGCCCTGGAGGCCGCCCACCGGTGGCTCGCGGCCGCACCCGCACCGGCACGCGAACCCGTGGCGCCGATGGCCGGAAACCGCATGCCGGCCACGGAGCCCGCCTGATCCCCGCGCGCCCCTGACGCCGGGGGAGACGAGGCGCGACGAGGCCCGGCCGACGGCACAAGCCGCGGCCGGGCCCCTGCGCTTCATGACGACGACACCCCTAGGAGTTCCATGTCCACAGCGGGGCGGGCGGCAGCCGCCGACGACGGCGAGCTGGAGCGCCTGCGCGCCGAGCTGCGCGACCTGCGGGCCCGGGCCCGGGTGCGCCCGCTGATCTCGCAGGCGCAGGGCATCCTGCAGGAGCGGTACGCGCTCCCGGACGGGGAGAGCGCGTTCGCGCTGATGCAGCGGGCGTCCCAGCGCTACAACGTCAAACTGCACACTCTGGCCGGAGTCCTCGTGACCGCACCGCGCCCTGACGGGCCGGACGCCCTGTGGTTCCCGCGGCGCGTCCGCGGGCCGGAGCCCGAGCTGACCTTCACCCGGGCGCACCGGTCCGGGTCCGGCAGCCGCGGTGCCGTCCTGAAGGCCGTGCTGCGGTCCACCCTGACGGTGACCGGCACCGACATGGGCAACGTGCAGCTCACCGATCCGGCCCGGGGAGGGCTGCGCATGGAGCAGCACACCGGCCTCACGCCCGACTTCGTCGACTTCTTCGCCCACGTCGGCGAGGACGGCACGTCCTGCGCCCAGGCCGCCCGGGACATCGCCCAGGTCACCGTGCGTGACGTGGAGAGCGATCCGGTGTTCACCGAACCGGCCCGTCGGGCCATCCTCGCGGCGGGCAGCAGGGCCTGCCACAGCGTCCCGCTGACGACCGAGTCGGGGCTGTGCGTCGGCATGGTCTCGGCCCACATGGACCGGCCCCTGGACCCACTGACGACCGCCCAGACCAAGGCCCTCGACACCGTGGGCGGCCAGGCCGGCCGCTGGCTCGCCTGGCACGACCGCACGGTGGTCCTGGACGCCCTGGAGCACCTGCACACCCTCGGCCGCGCCGGCCGCGGTTCGAGGCTCCGGCGATCCTGAGCGCGTCACGGGAGGGGCGCCGCCGTACGGCTGTGGAGACAGCACCCGGCGCGGAACCGGAATCCGCTGGTCCGGGCGTTGTGCAGGGTGTGTGAACGCCGACCCGGGGCATCCGCACTGCCGGGAGGTCGACATGAACACGAGTGCGATGGCACAGAGCGGTCGGTTCCGGGCCCGGCGTATGGCGCGGGGTTCGGTGACCGAGGGGGCGGCACGGGCGGGTTTCGCCGCCCGGGGCGTGATCTATCTGCTCGTCGGAGCGCTGGCCCTGCAGATCGCCTTCGGCGACACCGGCCGGCAGGCCGACCGCGGGGGAGCGCTGCAGGAACTGGCGCAGAAGCCGTTCGGCGCGGTGCTGCTGTGGGCGCTGGGTATCGGGCTCGTCGGCATGGCCTTGTGGCGGCTGTCCGAGGTGCTCTTCGGCTCGGTCGGCAAGGACGGCCGCAGCGCCCGCAAGCGGCTGATGGCGACGGTCCGCTTCGCGTTCTACGTCTTCGTCGCCTACTCGGTGCTGACGTTCGCGATCAGCCGCCATCAGAGCGGCGGATCCAGCGACGAGCAGTCCCGGGACGCCACGGCCAGGGCCCTGGAGATACCCGGCGGCCAGTGGCTGGTCGGCGCCGCCGGCCTCGCGGTCATCGGCGCCGGCGGCTGGATCGCCGTCCGCGCGGTGCTGCGCAAGTACCACGACAAGCTCCGGCTGGGGCAGATGAGCCGGCGGACGCGGCAGCTCGTGGACGTCACCGGCGTCGTCGGCGGCGCCGCCCGCGGGCTGGTGTTCGCGGTGGCGGGGATCTTCGCCGTCCGCGCCGCCGTCGACTACGAACCCGACAAGGCCAAGGGCCTCGACGACACCCTGCGCTCCTTCGCCGACACCCCGCTCGGGCCCTGGCTGCTGGTGTGCGTCGCTGCCGGGCTGGTGCTCTTCGGAGTGTTCTCGTTCGCCATGGCCCGGTGGCGGCGCGTCTGAGCCGCGTCTCGTGGGGAACACGAAGCGAATGAGCGATTCCGAGATTCCGCATGGCGACGGCCGGCCCGTGGACGTGTACCTGGACCTCCTGCGCATCCGGATGGACACGGAGGACTACCGCCTTCTGATGCGCGCGGTGGAACCGGTCCTCGAGGCGATCGAAGAGGAACGCCTGTCCAGCCTCGACTTCGCGCTCGACTCCGGGCCCGACGACGAACTGCCCCAGGAGGTCCGTGACGAGGTGGCGCTCGTCATCGCCACCGCCGTCACCGGCCGCCTGGACAACGAAGTGGTCGAACTCCACGTCGACGACACCGGCCCGGTCCGGATCGTCACGGACGCCACCACCGCGTCCGACCCGATCCGCCTCGGCGAGATAGCCGACTACATCCGGGACCGGCACAAGCAGACCGAGGAACTGAGGGGCATCGCCGAGGTGAGCGGGCTGCCCACGGACTTCTGACGGCGGCCGTCAGGCCGCCGGCGGGTCACCCCTTGGGCGCCGCGACCGGCACGCCCAGCGGCCGGGCGAGGCCCACCACGGCTTCGTCCAGCCGCTCCAGATGCCGCAGCACGCGGTCGGTGATGCGGCCGTAGCGCGGTGTGCCGGCGTCGGATCCCAGCAGGGAGGCGATGCTCGGCCCGGTCTCGACCTGCGCGCCCGTGTGGTCGTCGGCGACCCGGGCCGCGATGACCCCGATGTTGCGTACCGTGCGCCCGGCGGCCCCGCGCAGTCGCGGGTCCGCCGCGATCGAGGGGTGCGTGGGCAGCAGCTCGGCCGTCGCGGCCAGCGTCCGCGCGTGATACGCGCACGTCTCCAGCAGCGCCACCACGTACCGGGCCGTGTGGCGCCGGGTCCGCAGCGGGGTGACCGGATGGATCAGCGGCTGGGTCGCGGCCCGCAGATCGGCCAGCGCCTGGTCGAGGTCGCGCGCCTTGTCCAGCAGTTCGTCCGCCGGCCCGCCGCTGAGCTGGCCGACCGCGGCCTCGGTGACCTCGGCCAGCCGCTCCAGAACCGTGCCGAGCAGTTCGTTCGTACGTCGGTCCGTCTGAACGGGCAGGACCAGCGCCGCCGCGACCACCCCGCAGGCCGCGCCGAGCGCCGTCTCCTCGATCCGCAGCACGAGCACGTCGAGGCTGTAGGTGTGCAGCAGCGTGTACAGCAGCCCCAGCATCGCCGTGACGAAGAACGACATCAGCGTGTACGACAGCGGCGCCGTGTAGAACATCGCGAAGATCAGCACCAGGACCAGGGCGAACGCCGTCCAGGTGTGCCGACCGACCAGCCCCGCCAGAACGATGCCGGCCACCACGCCGAACACCGTGCCCAGCAGCCGCCGGTACCCCTTGACCAGGATCTCGCCCGTCGACGCCGTGTTGAGGAAGACGATCCAGCACGTCAGCACCGCCCAGTACCAGCGCTGCGTGGACAGCAGTTCGCCGCCCACGATGGCCAGCGAGGACCCGACGGCGACCTGCACGGCCGCCCGCGTGGTGGGCCGCCGCAGCCCGGTCTGCTCCTCCGGCGACGCTTCCTCGCCGCCACCGTCGATCGCGGCGTCCTCGGCGTCCAGTTCCTCGCGGGACCGGGCCGTCGCGGGGCTGTCGTCCGACTCGTCCTGCGGGCCGTCCAGTGCGATCCGCAGCCCGAGCACCGCGCGGGCCGACTCACCGATGCCGCGGAAGACGTCCTGGACGGCGGCCGACGCGGGCGGCAGATTCTCCTCGTCCCGGTAGCCGAGGAGCCGGTTGCGCACATGCGCCAGTCCGGTGCCCGTGTCGCCGCTGCCGGCCCGCAGTACCAGGGCGTGCAGCGCCTGCAGATCGCGGCGGAGCGTGGCGCCCGCCTCGTCCGGCAGCTCGGGCCCGGCCACCGACGGGGCGGGCGCGCCCGGCAGGTGCAGGGTGAGCGTGTCGGCCCGTTCGGCGGTCCGGGCGGTCAGCAGCAGCAGGCCGAGCCGCTCCGCTGCGATCTCGGCGTCCGCGATCCTGCGCTGCACCAGCCGCGCCGCCGACTCGTCCGGGGTGCCCTCCTCCAGCCGCCCCTGGATCATCATCGCCGTCTCGTGGAGCCGCGCGGTGCCCTCGCGGACGGCCTCCAGCGCCTTGTCCATCTCGTCCGCGGGAGCGTCGAGGAGTTCGACCTGCGCGGCCACCAGCTGGGCCAGCCGTGCCCGGAAGGCCAGGCGCAGCCGCAGCAGCACACCGGTGGGCGTCGCGGGTACGACCGCGAACCGCATCAGGGCACTGGAGCAGAACGCCACGGCCAGGGCACCGCACAGCGCGGGCAGGGTGGAGGCCGTGGCGCCGACGAACAGGGACAGGAAGTAGATCTGGAAGCCGATCAGCCCGAGCGCGGTGCCCCGGTCGCCGAACCGGCGGCCGTAGACCGCGCAGAAGATCAGGACGACGAAGAAGACGTCACCGACGAAGAGCCGCGCGTTGAGCACCGCGCCCAGGGACACCGAGGCCAGGGCCACCGGCAGCCCCAGCGCCAGCGTCACGGCCTGCGCGGCCGGCTGCTTCTCCCGGATGGCGAAGGTGGCGACCATCGCCGCCATGGCCCCCGCCACCAGAACGTGCACATCGGCCCGCAGCAGGGAGAGCACGGCCAGGGTCAGGGCGATCGCGCCGACCGTCCGCAGCCCGGCCGTCAGACGCAGCAGCCCGGGGTCGGACGCCGCGATCCGGTCCCGCAGCCGTGCCCGCACCGAGCGTCCCGCTGCCCTCACGCCGCCGCACTCTCTCCCGACTCACACCAAGATCCGTATCTCAGCTTGACATGCCACGGGCGGACGCTCCCGTCCGGCCCGGTCCTACTCCGGCCGGCCGGACCCCTCGACCTGGGCCCGCACCTGCTCCGGCGTCAGATAGGCGTCCGTGTACTCGAAGTCCTTCAGCCGCGCGGCCTTGCGGGCCTGGAACCCCGTCCGTACGAAGTCGTCGCCGGCGACCGCGTTGAGCAGCCAGTTCGTCATGACCCGCGTCTTGGCCACGTTGGTGCGCAGCGCCGACCAGTGGTAGCCGCGGGCCACGGCCTGGGCGGGCAGCCCCCGCAGTTCGATGCCGAGCGGCTTGGAGACCGCGTCGGTGCCGCCGAGGTCGACGACGAGGCCGAGGTCCTTGTGGACGTACGGCTTCATCACCTGGCCCCGCAGTGACGCGATGACGTTGTCGGCGACGTGCCTGCCCTGCCGCAGGGCGTGCTGCGCGGTGGGCGGGCACATGGCCCCGTCGCCCTTGGCCAGGTCGGGCACCGCGGCCGAGTCGCCGAGCGCGAAGACCCCGTCGTCGCCCGGCAGGTTCATCTCGGGGGCGACCGCGAGCCGCCCCTTGACCGTCTCAGCGCCGAGCGTGGCGATGAGCGGGCTGGCCACGACCCCGGCGGTCCAGATGAGCGTGCGCGTCGGGATCACCCGCCCGTCGGTGAAGGTGACCTCCTCGGGGCCCGCCTTGGCGATGGAGGTGCCCAGGGAGATCTCGATGCCCCGCCGGCGCAGGATCTCCTGCGCGCTGCTGCCGAGCTTGTCGCCCAGCTCCGGCATCAGCTTCGGCGCGATGTCGATCAGATGCCACTTGATCAGACCCGGGTCCAGCCGCGGATAGCGCTTGACCGCGGCATGCGTCAGCCGCTGCAGGCAGGCCGCGGTCTCGGTGCCCGCGTAACCGCCGCCGACCACCACGAACTGCAGCCGCGAGGCCCGCTCCACGGGGTCCTGGCTGGCGTCGGCCAGGTCCAGCTGCGAGATGACGTGGTCACGGATGTACGCCGCCTCGGCGAGCGTCTTCATCCCGAACGCGTGGTCCGTCAGCCCCGGGATGTCGAAGGTCCGGGTGATGCTGCCGGGCGCCAGCACGATGTAGTCGTAGGGCTCGTTGACGATCTCGTCGGTGATCGTGCGGATGACACACACCTTGGACTTGAGGTCCACCCCGATGGCGCCGCCCGGAATGATCCGCGTGCGGTACTTCTTGCTGCGGCGCAGCGAGACGGCGATCGACTGCGGCGTCAGCACGCCGGAGGCGACCTGGGGGAGCAGCGGCAGGTAGAGCTGATAGGCGAACGGCGTCACCAGCGTGACGTCGGCCTCGTCCGGGGAGAGTTTCCGTTCCAGACGGCGGACGCACTCCACGCCGGCGAAGCCTGCGCCAACCACCAGGATCCTGGGTCGTGTCACGGTGTTCATCCCTTTCTGCGGCTCCAGGCGGTCTGCCTCGAACGCCTTCCGACTGCCCCTGGATCGCTGGTTCGCACCCTTTCGATCCCACCGTGTGTCCGACAGGTGCGCCAGTCGGACACGGCGGGCAGACGAACGCGTCGATCACCACCATGCCCGCACCGTGGCCGAAAAGCACCAGGCAGGAGTGAAGAACGCGTGCACACCCGGCAGGCCGGACCCGCCGTCAGGAGCCGACGCCACCTTGGACATGACACAGCAACAGGCACACGTCGTCGTCCCGCTCGGAGTCGCTCAGCAGCGGATGCAGCAGCCGGTCCGCCGAGCCCTCCAGGTCGGCGTCCAGCTCCGCGGAACGGAACCCGCCGAGCGCCGAGGCCAGCCGCTCGATACCCGGGTCTATGCCCTGCGCGCGCCGCTCCACCAGCCCGTCCGTGTACAGCGCGAGTGTCGAGCCGGGCGCCAGCTGCTCCGTGTGGTCGGCGATCTCCTGGGTGAGCGGGATGCCGAGCATCGCGCCGGGCTTGGCGTCGAGGGTGCGCACGGTGCCGTCGGGCAGGCGCAGCACCGGCGGCGGATGCCCCGCGGCGGCCCAGGTCAGGGTGGGCTCGTCCGGATGGAACCGGGCGATGACGGCGGTGGCGTACAGGTCCGGCTGGAGATGGTGCAGGAAGCGGTGCAGCCGGGTCAGCAGGCGGCCCGGGCTGTCGCCGTCGACGGCGTACGCCCGCAGCGCGGTGCGCAGCTGGCTCATCATGACCGCCGCGTGCAGACCGTGTCCGGTCACGTCGCCGATGACGGTGATGAGACCGCCGTCCCGCTGGGGGAACGCGTCGTACCAGTCGCCGCCGATGTTCAGCCCGTGCGTGGCCGGAAGGTAGCGCGCGGCCAGGCTGAGGCCCGGGGTGGCGGGCAGGTCGGTCAGCAGGGCGCGCTGCAGCGTCTCGGCGATGTCGCGGTTGTGCTCGAAGCGCCGGGCGTTGTCGATGGCGATGCTGGCCCGCCGGGTGAGCTCGATCAGCATCACCGCGTCGTCCGGGTCCCAGCGCCCGCCGGGCGGCGACAGGGTCAGGACCCCCAGCGGCGCCCGCCGCGTCGGCAGCGGCACGCACAGCAGCGGCCGCCCGGGATCCAGCGCCGACGGCGGCTGGTCCTCGACGCCGGGCAGGTTGCCGGGGTGGTCGGCGGCGTACTGGGGCCGCCCGGTGCGGGCCGCGACCACGGCGGCGGCCGGATGCGGCGCCGACCGGTGCTTGTCCTCCTCGTGGTCGAACAGCCAGACGTCGACGCTGCTCGCGTACTCCGGCACCAGCAGGTCCGGCAGCCGGCGCACGATCTCCTCGTGGTTCAGCGACGCCGTCAGCACGGCACTCGCGTCCGCGAGGAAGGTCAGCCTGCGCCGGGCGCTCTCCGCCTCGTTGCGGGCGCTGCGCTCGGCGGCGAAGGCCTCGCGCTGGGCCCGCCCGGCCGCGTCCAGCTCGGCGTGCAGGGCCAGCACGCCCTGGTTGGTCTGGTGCAGCTCCTCGCGGTGGAAGGCGACCAGGTCCTCCTGCTCGGTGAGCTTGTCCAGCACGACGGCCGTGTCCTCGTCGGCGCCGAGCAGCGCCTCCGACAGGGCGGCGGGGTCGTCGGCGACGGTGCCGTCCTCGGCGGCCTCGGCCGTCTCGGGACAGGGGACCGTGACCTCCCAGAGCGGCTCCCCGGCGGCGCAGGCCTCCGGCGACGGGGTCACCGCGACGTGCAGCAGTCCCTCCTCGGCGGGGGAGCCCGCCAGGTGCGTGGTGAGCCGCCAGGTGCCGCCCTTGGTGAGGCACTGCCGCAGGTGGGCGCTGAGGGCGGCGGCCAGCCGGGTCCGTTCGACGGTGGGCACACCGTACGCGGCGGCCAGGCGCGCGAGTGCGATACGGGCGCGGGCCGCGTCGGTGACGGTGGTGATCTGCCAGGTGCGCATCATGGGTGTTCCGGCGGGGTCGAGGTCAGCACGGCCACGGCGGTGTCGTCCCGCACCGGCCGGGCGGGACTGCTGGCGTCACGTATCGCCAGGGCGGCCGTCACGGCCGGGTCGGTCGCGTGCAGACCGGGGTCGGACGGCGGCGTCCAGCGGCTGGGCAGGCCGTCGGTATGCAGGATCAGTATCGGGTCGCCCGCCCAGGCGGCCTCTTCCTCGCGGAAGGTGCCGGGCCGGTGGACCCCGACGATGCCGGGCCGGGACAGCAGGGGGTGCCAGGTGCCGTCGGTGCGCAGCCGCGCCCCGACGTTGCCGATGCCGGCGAACCGCAGCCGCCCGGACGTCAGGTCGAGCTGGGCCAGGGCGAGGGCCGCGCCCCGGGTGCCCCTCAGCGCGTCGTGCAGCCGCCGCAGCGACTCGGCGGGGGAGAGGTGGGCCCAGCGGTGCAGGGCCGTGACCGCGGCGGACGAGGCCCGCGCGGCCTCCGGCCCGTGCCCCAGCCCGTCCGCCAGCATCAGCGTCACCCGGTCCCCGGCCCGGACCCACCCCCAGGCGTCCCCCGAGTACTCGGCCCCGCCGTAGGGGATGTTCACCCCGCCGGCCCGTACACCGGCCATCGGCACGGAACGGTTCTGCGAGGCGGCCCCGGGGCCCGGGGCCGTTGCCGCGAGGTCGTCCCGCTCGGCCTGCGGGGCACTGCCCGTGGACCCGCTGTCGGTCGGAGGGCCGGCCTGGTCGCCGGGCACGGTGGCGCTTGCCGGGGCGAAGGGAGCCCGTAGGGACACCGCGTCGATGCCCGGAGTGCCGTCGGCTGCCGGGGCAGCCCGGAGGCCGGGCCGGTTTCCCGGCGTGCCGGCGTCCGGGAGGTCGTGGCCCGGTGCTCCGTGGAGCCCCGGCTCCGTCTCCCGCGCACGGCCGGCCGGCGCCGGGCCCGGTCCCGGGAAGCCCGGCGCGGCGCCGGGCACCGCCGCGTGGCCGGTCAGGCCACCGCAGGTCACCGCGCCGAACGGCGGCTCGCCACCCTGCCACCGTCCGCCGGCGGACACCCCGCCTTCGGGCCGCACCGGCGCCTCACCCACCCGTGGGGCCGCACTCAGGCGCGCCACCGCGACCGTGCCGCGGCCGGGAACACTGTGCAGGGTGAAGTCGTCAGAGAGACGCAGACATGTGCCCAGGCCCGCGCCGAGCGAGCGGGTCGTGGAGAAGCCGTCGCTCAGGGCCTCGGGGACGTCGTGGATGCCCGGGCCGTGGTCGATCGCGGCGATCTGCACCACCCTGGACTCCCCCCGGCCCTCCCGCAGCACGGGCGGGGCGACGACGTCGATGAGCACCTGACCGCCCTCCGCGTGCTTCAGCAGATTCGTGGCGAGCTCGGTCGCGACCAGCGCGGCCGCCGCGGTCCGCCGCTCGTCCAGCCCGGCCAGCGCGGCGGCGCCCTCCGCCGCGACCCGGGCGTCGCGCACCCGGGTCGCGTCGCGCACCGGCACGTCCCACACCCGCGGCATCAGGCCCCCTCGCGTGGACGAGGCGGCCTGCCCACCCAGCAGGTCACCCGCACCGTGGTGCCCGAGCCCGGCGTGGTCTCGATGTCGAAGTCGTGCACCAGGCGCCGCGCGCCGCTCAGCCCCATCCCCAGACCCCCGCCGGAGGTGTAACCGTCGCTCAGCGCCAGGTCCAGGTCGGCGATGCCCGGCCCCTCGTCGGTGAAGGCCAGCCGCAGCCCCTGCGCACCCGCACTGCCGACCTGCGTCGCCTCCATCTGCCCGCCACCGCCGTGCACCAGGGTGTTGCGGGCCAGCTCGCTGGCCGCGGTGATGAGCTTGGTCTGGTCCACCAGCCCGAAGCCGAGCCGGGCAGCGGCCTGCCGTACGTGCTGTCGCACCCACACCAGGTCCATGTCCGACCGGATGGGAAGGCAGGCCTCCACGCCCGCGGCAGTGTGCATCACGGACTCTCCTGACGCGGGCCGCCGGGGCGGGGCACCGGGGCCTGCCGCGTGAGGAGCTCCATGCCCGCCTCGGTGCTGAGCGCGGTTCTCAGCCCCGGCAGCGTCAGCCCCAGCTCGACCAGGGTGATGGCGACGGCCGGGCGCATACCGGCCACCACGGTGCGCGCGGCCAGCAGCTTGGCCTGTGCGGCGATCTCGGCCAGCACCCGGCCGAGGAAGGAGTCGACGATCTCCACACCCGAGATGTCGATGAGGACCCCGCGCACCCCGGTACGGGAGATGGTCTCGGCGAGGTCCTGCTGGAGCTGCTGCGCCGTGCTGTCGTGCAGGTCCCCCTGGAGCGTGACGAGCAGGACGTCTCCGAGCCGGAGGACCGGTACGTGGCCCGTCACGGGACGGGCGTAGGCGTCGTTCACCGCTGACCCGTACCCGGGCCCACGATGCCCGCGCCGAGCTGGTGGAGCGCGTAGCCCAGCGCGTCGGCCAGGTTCGCCCGTGTGATCACGTCCAGGTCCAGCCCGAGGTGCACGATGGTCTGCGCGATGGCGGGGCGGATGCCCGAGACGATGCACTCGGCGCCCATGAGCCGCGCCGCGGCGACCGTCTTCATCAGGTGCTGCGCCACCAGCGAGTCGACCGTCGGCACCCCGGTGATGTCGAGGATCGCGAAACGCGCGTGCTGCTCCACGACCGCGTTCAGCAGCGTCTCCATCACGATCTGGCTGCGGGCGCTGTCGAGCGTCCCGATGAGCGGCACGGCCACGATGCCGTCCCACAGCCGGATCACGGGCGTGGCCACCTCCAGCAGCTGCATCCGCTGCCGGTCGCTGAGCGCCTGCCACTCGCTCAGTGCCGTCTGCATGGCGACCAGCCGCAGGGTGCCCATCAGCACGGTCAGGGCGGTCGAACAGGCCCGAAGGTGCTCGGGCGGCGCCTGCTCCAGATCGGCGGCCAGCAGGTTCTCCACCGGCGGTCGCAGGGCGGCCAGCTCGCCGGAGACCTGAGTGTTGCTCAGTCCGGCCCGGGACCGGGCCGCGCCCATCCGGGCCAGTTGCTCGCGCACGCCGCTGAATCCAGCGGCGTCCGGGTCCTCCACCTGCTCCGAGTCGGCCACCTGGGCCAGTGCGTCCACGACGGCCTTGCCCGCTTCCACCGCCTCGTCGCGCGAGACGGTGAACACGGTGCGGAACAGAGGCTCGTCCGCCCATCGCTGGGCGATCTGCTCACGCCTGCGGTGCAGGAAGTCCCTGACCTCCTGGGTGGGCGTGGCGAGCTGTCCGTCCGCTTCGTGCTCCGGCACCTGGTTCTCTCCTCATCCGCGTTGCGTCGACCGAGCCCGCTTCTGGCAACGAGACGGCGATGTGACACTTGCCGGGCGACAACTCTAACCATGCGCCGACCTCGTACAACACTTGCTCCGGCGCAAGTGAGCCGGTTCAGGGGGGCGGCGGTCTGAGCCGCCGTCAGCGGCGTGCGAAGGGTGAGCCGTCGTCCGGGCAGGGCGGAGCGAGGGCGCCGGGTCACCGGCCTTCGCCGGCGCCCTGCCCTGTGGGGCACCCGGACCGTCAGACGCTCGGCCCCTCCGGCTCCCCGGGCAGGTGCGGCCCTTCGTCGACACGGGTCAGAGCCTCGTCGAGACTCTCCGATATCGGCACGGTGATGCTGACGCCGGTCAGGTCGAGGATGCGCCGCACGGCCGGCGCCGGACTGATGACGTGCACGCTGCCCTCGGTCTTACGGGTCTCCTGGTACACCCGCAGGATGATGTTCATCCCGGACGAGTCCATGAAGGGGACGGACGACAGGTCGAGCAGGAAATGCCGTCGGCCGTGGTGGAGTTGGTTGGCCAGATGGGCCTGGAACTCGGTCGCGGTGTCGACGTCCAGGTAGCCGTCGACCGTGATCAGGGCCACGTCCTCCCGGGGCAGCTCGACTTCCACGGACAGCGGGTTCTGGGCGAGGGGCACGGATACCTCCAACAAGTGCTACGGCCTGGGCTGGTCACCTCTGGGGGCGACCGCGGTGCGAGGGGGTCCCGGTCGTTCTCCGGACTCGAATTCCGTCTCTCATGCGCCTCCCTTCACCGACGGGCTACGGATGTCACCGCGCCCCCGCGATTACCCCGGAAACCGTCCTCCATGCCCCCTCCGGCCGGACATCGCCGGGACCGGCCGCCGGAAGTCGCGTCCGGTAGCAGGCGTGTGCGCCGAATGCGCTTGCGGCAGGAGGGTAATTGCTGCTGTGGGACGGGGCGGGCGCGAGGTGCCCGTCGAAGAAAGATGCGATCCGCACATCGCCAGGGAGGATGGAACAGCGTGGCCATCGACAGAATCTGGTCGTACGCGCCGGACAGCGGTCACACGCAGGGGCAGGACCTGACCGGTTTCGCCGTCGCCGCGACCGACGGCACGATCGGGCACGTGGACCGGGAGGCCGACCCGCACGGCATGCGGCACCTGGTCGTCGACACCGGCGTCTGGGTGTTCGGCCGCAGCGTCCTGGTGCCGGCCGGAGTCGTCACCGGCATCGACATACCGGGGAGGAAGGTCACCCTGGCGTGCAGCAGGGCAGACGCCAAGGCGGCGCCGCGCTTCCAGACCGACAGCGAGACCCGGGACCGGGAGTACCTGCGGGCCGTGGGCGACTACTACGACCGGCTGCCGCCACGCGAGACGGCCGCGGTCTGAGCCTGGTCCGGGCCGGTCACGGGCGCGGCGCGCCCGTGACGCTCCCGGCTCACCAGGGCATGAACACGTGCACGTCCTTGCCCCGGGCGTCGGCCACCACGCTGACCTGGTCGCACAGCGTGTGGATCAGGTGCCAGCCGATGCCCCCGCCGCCGCTGCGCGGATCGAAGGGGCGAGGGGCGGGCTCCGTGGTGCTCGTGTCGTGCAGGACCACATGGACCCCGTCGAAAGTCCGGCGCATGCGCAGCGCGAACGGACCCGGGGCGTACTGGACCGCGTTGGCGGCCAGTTCCGTCACCACCAGCAGGATGTCGTCCCAGTACTCGGGGGCGGAGGGCGGGGCGGAGCGTGCCAGATCACGCAGGAACTCCTCCGCGGCCAGCCGCGCGCCTGTCACGTCATGCGGCTCGCCCACGAAGCTGTTCGTGCGGCTCGGGATCTCCTCGGAGGTCAGGGCGTCGTCCCCACGCGGCTCGGTTGACATATCGCCTTTCCGGCCCGGGCGTCAGCTAGGGCTGTCGTCAGGGCTGTCGTCCTTTCTCTTGCGTCGCCACTGTTGCGTGTTCCCGAGGCGACGAGGCCTACGCGTCCGGCCGCACGCTCAGCGGAACACGTTGTCGGAATCGTCCCAGTTCGACGGTTCGTCCGGGGTGCTCGGCCGCCCGGGACGCCTGCGCGACTGGTACATCGCGTCGATCTCGGAAGCGTAGTGGCGCACGATCTCGTCCCGGCGCAGTTTCATCGACGGCGTCAGCAGCCCGTTGGACACGTCGAACGGCTCCGGCAGGACCCGGAACACCCGGATCGACTCCGACCGCGACACGGCGCTGTTGGCCGCGGCAACGGCCCGCGCGACCTCCTCGCGCAGCGCGTTCTCCTCCCGCGCCTCCCGCATCTCGCCCTGCACCGCGAGCGCCGCCCGCCAGTGCGCGAGGAAATCCGGGTCCAGCGTGATCAGGGCGCCGACACAAGGCCGGTTGTCCCCCACCACCACCGCCTGGTGGATGAGCGGGTGCATCCGCAGCCGCTGCTCCAGGGCCAGCGGGGCGACGCTCTTGCCGCTGCTGGTGATGATGATGTCCTTCTTGCGGCCGGTGATCGTCAGATAGCCCTCCGTGTCCAGCTGCCCGAGATCCCCGGTGGCGAGCCACCCGCCGCGCAGGGCGGCCCGCGTGGCGGCCTGGTCGCCCACATAGCCCTGGAACACCGAGGGACCCCGCACCAAAATCTCCCCGTCCTCGGCCACCTGGATCTCCATGCCCGGCAGGGCCTGCCCGACCGTCCCGGACTTCTCCCGGCCGAGCGGCTGCATCGTCACCCCGCCCGCGGTCTCCGTCAGGCCGTACCCGTCGTGCACGTAGATGCCGATGCCCTCGTAGAAGAGGGACAGCTCGCGGCTGAGGGGGGAGCCGCCGGACGTCGCCCGCCGCACCCGGCCGCCCAGCGCCGCCCGCAGTCTGCGGTACACCGTGCGCTCGTACAGGGCGTGCTGCAGCCGCAGGTCGAAGCCGGGCCCGCGGCCGCGGCCCAGCCGCTGGCGCTCCAGGGCCGCGGCGAAGTCCTTGGCGGTCTCGGCGGCCCGCTCGAACAGGGCTCCGTGGCCCCCCTGCTGCGCGGTGCGCAGGAAGTTCTTGTAGATCTTCTCCAGGACCGACGGGACCGCGTAGAAGTACGTGGGCCGGAACGACTGCAGCGCCGAGGACAGCGCCTCACCGCTCAGATCGGCCTGGTGTCCCATCAGCAGCCCGCCGCGTACGCACAGCCCCTGGATCATCAGTCCGTACACATGGGAGAAGGGCAGGAACGCGAGCACGGAGCCCTGCTCCCCGCGCGGGGCCGCGGTGTGCCCCCAGCCCGCCAGCAGCGTGTCGCAGGGGCCGGCGAGGTTGCGGTGGCTGAGCGCGCAGCCCATCGCATGGCCGGAGGTGCCGGAGGTGTAGGCGATGGCGGCCGTGGAGTCCGGCAGCACGATGCGGCGCATCGAGTCGACCGTCGCGAGCGGAATGGACTCGCCACGCGCGGTCAGCTCCGCCAGGGCACCCGCGTCCAGCTGCCAGACGTGGCGCAGCAGCGGCAGCGAGGCGCACACCGAGCCGACGGTCATGACGCCCTGCTCGTCCTCGACGACCACGGCCACACAGCCCGCGTCCCGCAGGATCCACTCCACCTGGTCGCGTGACGCCGTGGGGTAGATCGGAACGACCTCGGCGCCCACGGCCCACAGCGCGTAACACAAAATCGTCCACTCGAACCGGGTGCGCGCCATGATCGCCACGCGATGGCCCGGCGCGATGCCCGAGGCGATCAGGCCCTTGGCGGCGTCCACCACCTCGTCGCGCAGCTCGATCGCCGTCACCTCCTCCCAGGTCGCGGAGGCGGGGTCGGCCCGGCGGGCGAGCATCGGCCTGGCCGGTTCGCGGTCCGCCGTCGCGAAGACGCTGTCGGCGAGCCCGCCGGTCAGGGGCGCCACAGCCGGGGGAGCGAGGGCGAGGTCGCGCATGCACTGCTCCTGACGTGTACGGGGTGTGACATTGCCGACGGGTACCGTCATCGGCGGTGCTCGAATGTAGTCGAGTCGAGACCCTTCGGGGTCGGAAAATACGGAACTGGAACCGCTGATGATCTCGGCGTGATCGGGGGACCCGGACGACATGACGCACATCAGCCCCGATCCCGAACCCGAACGCACCCCAGGTCTGGAACCCGGCGGCGGTGTACCGCCGGGCGAGACCCCGCCCGCGGAGAGCAGCATGCCGGAGACGCTGCCGCGCGAGACGCACAACCCGACCAAGGGCTGGGCCAAGGCCCCGCTGACCGTGATCATCGTCGTCACCGTGCTGATCGCGGCGTTCTTCCTGGCCTACGCCCTCGTCCTGATCCTCTGAGCCCCCTGCCCGGGCATGCCGGGACGCCTCACCCCTGCGTGTGGCGGACGCACTCGGTGACGACGTCCCGCAGACTCCCCGTGCGCTCCATCAGCGCGCGCTGCACCTGAGCCCCGTTGCCCTCCCGCAGCAACGCGTCACAGCCGGCCTCGGCCCGCTCCAGATCGCCCGTACCGTCCAGGGCCTCCTCGACGTGTTCCAGCAGGGCGCGGACGACGGCTTCGGCGGGCATACGCCGCATGGTCTCGGGATTCAGCAGCTCGCCCTCCAGCCCGGACCGGGCCGCCTGCCAGTCGGCCAGCCGCAGCAGGCTGACACTGTGGTCGAGCGGCTCACGGCCGGCTCGCCACTCCCGCGCGGCGGTCTCGACCAGCCCCCGGACCAGTGTGGCGATCAGCACGGCCGTCCCGGAGTGCAGACAGACGTCCGAGACGCGGAGTTCCACGGTCGGGTACCGCTGGGACAGCCGCGCGTCGAAGTAGATCATCCCGTCGTCGAGGAGCGCCCCGGTCGCCACCATGTCCGCGATCAGCCGGTGGTACCGCTCGGCCGAGCCGAAGATCTCGGTCGGGCCGGCCGACGGCCAGCGCAGCCACACCCGGCTGCGGTAGCTGTTGTACCCGGTGTCCTTGCCCTGCCAGAACGGCGAGTTCGCGCTGATCGCCCGCAGCACCGGGAGCCAGGGCCGCAGCCGGTCGACGACGGCGACGCCCTCCTCGTCGGACTCGACCGACACGTGCACATGGCAGCCCATCACGAGCTGCTCCCGGGTGGCGATGCCGTACTGGTCCGCCATCCACTGGTAGCGCCGGCCGACGCCGACGGCCGGGCTGACCGGCAGCGGTGAGGTGGCGAGCGCCGCCACGGTGCAGCCGATCTCCTCCGCGTTCCGGGCCGCCTCCGTGCGGCAGCGGACGATCTCCGCGCGCAGGCTCTCCATGGACGACTGCGGATGGGTGGCGAACTCCAGCATCTGGTCGTGGAGTTCCTTCTCGAACACGTCCTGATCCGCGCCGTTCTTCTCCGCCCGGGCGAGCACCGCTGCGGACAGCGCCCGCGGTTCCCCGGTCTCCGGATCGACCAGGAGGAGTTCCTCCTCCACTCCCACGGTGCGCACCTGATGCCCGCCCTTCTGTGCCCTGCCGCGCCGCACCACCGGGTGCTCCCGGTGGTACGACCCCCAGTGCCCCTCTCAGCGGGTTGGACACCTGGTGGGGCAGCGGGACTTCACTCGGCGAACGGCGTCAGCCACACCGTGGCCAGCGGAGGCAGCGTGATCCGGACATGGCCGTCTTCCGGTTTGACCGGGTCCGGGTTGGTGACGCCACTGCCGCCGTAGCGCGTGTCGTCGGTGTTGAGGCGCTCCTCCCAGGCGACGACGTCCCCCGGCACCCACAGGCCGTGGTCCTGCCGGACGACGGGGGAGAAGTTCGACACCGCCAGCAGCGGCCTGCCCTCGGCGTCGTAGCGCAGGAACGCGAAGACGTTGTCGTCGGCCGAGTCCACCGCCACCCACCGGAAGCCCTCCGGGCGGGTGTCGCACTGCCACAGCGCCGGAGTCGCGCGGTACGCCGCGTTGAGGTCGCGCACCAGATCGCATACGCCCCGGTGGTCGCCCGCCGAGTGGTAGCCGTCGTCGAGCAGCCACCACTCCGGGCCGTGCTCCACCGACCACTCGGCGCCCTGCGCGAACTCCTGCCCCATGAACAGCAGCTGCTTGCCGGGGTGGCCCCACATGAACCCGAGGTAGGCACGGTGGGTGGCGCGCCGCTGCCACCAGTCGCCGGGCATCTTCGACACCAGCGCCTGCTTGCCGTGCACGACCTCGTCGTGCGAGATCGGCAGGACGTAGTTCTCGCTGTAGGCGTACACCATCGAGAACGTCATCTCGTGGTGGTGGTACTTGCGGTGCACCGGCTCGTGCGCGATGTACTCCAGCGAATCGTGCATCCAGCCCATGTTCCACTTCAGCCCGAAGCCGAGCCCGCCGGTCTCGGTCGGCCGGGTCACCCCGCCCCAGGCGGTGGACTCCTCGGCGATCGTGACCACGCCCGGGGCCCGCCGGTACACGGTCGCGTTCATCTCCTGCAGGAATCCCATGGCGGCCAGGTCCTCCCGGCCGCCGTAGGCGTTGGGCTCCCACTGGCCCTCCTCGCGCGAGTAGTCCAGGTACAGCATCGAGGCGACCGCGTCCACGCGCAGCCCGTCGATGTGGAACTCCTCGCACCAGTACACGGCGTTCGCGACCAGGAAGTTGCGCACTTCGGTGCGGCCGAAGTCGAACTCGTACGTGCCCCAGTCCGGGTGCTCCGCGCGCCGGTCGTCACCGGGCTCGTAGAGCGGCTCCCCGTCGAACCGGGCCAGCGCCCAGTCGTCCTTCGGGAAGTGCGCCGGCACCCAGTCCATGATCACGCCGATGCCCGCGCGGTGGCAGGCGTCGACGAAGAACCGGAAGTCGTCCGGCGTGCCCAGCCGGGCCGTCGGCGCGTAGAACCCGGTGACCTGGTAGCCCCAGGAGCCGTGGAAGGGGTGTTCGGCGACCGGCATCAGCTCGACGTGGGTGAAGCCCAGGTCCTTCACGTACTTCGGGAGCTCCTCGGCGAGCTGCCGGTAGGTCAGCCCCGGCCGCCACGACGCCAGGTGCACCT
This sequence comes from Streptomyces paradoxus, assembly GCF_014202475.1. GTDB lineage: Bacteria > Actinomycetota > Actinomycetes > Streptomycetales > Streptomycetaceae > Streptomyces > Streptomyces paradoxus. Next base: position 4,317 of record NZ_JACHGV010000014.1, on the reverse strand, counting down.
CGTACACCGAGAACGGCGCCTCGTGCACGGGCGTGTCCGCGCGGTGCGCCATCCACTCCGTGTCACCCCACTCGTAGTGCGAGGCCGTCACGATCGACGCCGTGTTGGGCGGCTCCTCGCAGCGGCGCGCCATCGGGTCGGCCTTGAGGAAGCGGTGGCCGTACCGGGAGTGGATCTCGAACTTGTACGCGGTGCCCTCGCCGACACCCGGCAGGAACAGCTCCCACACACCGGAGGCGCCCAGGGACCGCATCGGGAACTGCGTCCCGTCCCAGTGGGTGAAGTCCGTGGCCACCCGCACGCCCTGCGCGTTCGGCGCCCACACGGTGAACCGGGTGCCGTCGACGCCCTCGTGGGTCATGGGCTGCGCGCCGAGCGCCTGCCACAGCTGCTCGTGCCGCCCCTCGCGGATCAGGTGCAGGTCGAGCTCGCCGAGCGCGGGCAGGAAGCGGTACGGGTCGGGCGTCTCCTGCTCGCCCTCCTCGTACGCCACGTGCAGCGTGTACGCGGGAATCGAATCCAGCGGCAGCACGCCCGAGAAGAGGCCGTCACCCTCCGAGACGAGGGCGGTGCGCCTGCCGTCGATCACGACGCTCACGGAGCGGGCGAAGGGGCGCAGCGCACGGAACACGACCCCGCCCGGGACCGGGTGGGCGCCCAGCAGGGCGTGCGGATCGTGGTGGGCACCCGCCAGCAGGCGCCCGCGGTCCTCGGGGCTCAGGGCGGGTGCGGTCGTGCTCGGGACCGGGCCGGACGGCTCCGGGATTGAGGTGTCGCGCAGGGCCACGGCTCAGTCTCCTCTCACGGCGAGGCGCTCGATCGCCGCCATCGGTACAGGCAGCCAGTCGGGGCGGTGCCGTGCCTCGTACAGCACCTCGTACACGGCCCGGTCCGTCTCATAGGCGCGGAGCAGTCCGTGCTTCTTGCGGGGGTCCCAGCCGGCGCGGCCGGCGTAGCCCGCGCAGTAGGCCTCGCGGCAGCGGCGGGCCCACTCCGGGCGCCAGGGGCGGCGCTGCCGGGCGGCGTAGTCGAAGGAACGCAGCATCCCGGCGATGTCCCGCACGGGGGAGTGGGCGCTGCGCCGTTCGGAGAGCGGCCGGGACGGCTCGCCCTCGAAGTCGATGACGAACCACTCGCGCCCGGCCCGCAGCACCTGGCCCAGGTGCAGGTCGCCGTGGATGCGCTGGGCGGGCGGCCCCGGATCGCAGCTGGTGAGCGCGGCGAACGCGGTCCGCAGACCCGGCACGAACGGCCGTAGCGCGGGTACGCAGTGCGCGGCGGCGTCGAGCCGTTCGGTCATGGCGGCCGCCGTCTGCCCGTTCTCTCCGGGCCCGCCGACGGGGAACGCCGACGCCAGCGCCAGGTGCACCTCCGCGGTGGCCGCGCCCAGCGCCCGGGCCTGGACGGTGAAGTCGTCCCCGGCGGCCAGCGCGTGCAGCCCCAGCGTCCAGCCGTCGGAGGCGTCCCGCAGATACGGCTGGAGCACGCCGAGGGTGGCCTTGAACGGATGGTCCGTCTGGAACCAGGCCACGGGCGCGGGTACGCGGTGACAGCCCTGACGGGCCAGCGCACCCGGCACCTCCAGGTCCGGGTTGACGCCCGGCTGGATGCGCCGGAAGACCTTCAGGATGTACTCGTCGCCGTACACCAGCGAGGAGTTGGACTGCTCGGCGTCCAGCAGCCGCGGCACCAGCCCGGCGGGAACCCGGTGGTCCGGGTCGCAGTCGAAGCGCAGGGGGCCCGCGGAGCCCGGGTGCCGCAGCCGGTCCAGCAGGAGCTGGGCCGAACGGGGGTCGTGCAGCGCGTCGTAGACCGTCAGGCCGGCCAGCGGCCCGTCCTGCACCCGCCCGATGAGCGCCCGCCCGAGCCGCGGCGCCGGGTGCTCCCGTACGCCGAGCAGCAGCTGGTAGCAGTCGCCTGCCGGGAGAGCCCCGCCGGGCGAGGGCACGCCCGTGTGACCGGCGTGGACCAGCAGATGCAGACAGCCCGGGAAGAGCTCGGTCATCGACAGCAGGCCGAGCTCCGTGACGGGCCGGTCCTTGCCCGCGAACCAGCGCTGCCGGGGCAGCCACTCGCGCAGCAGCCCGCCGAGCGACTCCATGGGCTCGGCCAGGCGCGGGAGGTCCGGGGGCAGGGATGCGGTCTTCGGCATGGTCACGCCTCCTTGTCTCGGCGCAGGCTCACAGTCGCCGGCCGATGCGGGATGCGACTCGGGTGAGCCGGAACCAGTAGAAGCCGTGGCCCCCGAGGGTCAGCAGGTACGGCAGCTCGCCGATGGCCGGGAAGCGGACCCCGCCGAACAGCTCCACCGGGTGCCGTCCCGCGAACTCGCGCAGGTCCAGCTCGGTGGGCTGCGCGAACCGGGCGAAGTTGTTGACGCACAGCACCAGGTCGTCCTCGTACTCCCGCAGGAAGGCCAGCACCGCGGGGTTGGAGGAGGGCAGTTCGGTGTACGAGCCGAGTCCGAAGGCCGGGTTCTGCTTGCGGATCTCGATCATGCGGCGGGTCCAGTGCAGCAGCGACGACGGCGACGACATCGACGCCTCGACGTTGGTCACCTGGTGGCCGTAGACCGGGTCCATGATCGCCGGGAGGCAGAGGCGGCCCGGGTCGCAGGTGGAGAAGCCGGCGTTGCGGTCCGGGGTCCACTGCATCGGCGTGCGGACGGCGTCCCGGTCGCCGAGCCAGATGTTGTCGCCCATGCCGATCTCGTCGCCGTAGTAGAGGATCGGCGAGCCGGGTAGGGCCAGCAGCAGGGCGGTGAACAGTTCGATGGTGTGCCGGTCGTTGTCCAGCAGGGGAGCGAGCCTGCGGCGGATGCCGATGTTGGCGCGCATGCGGGGGTCCTTGGCGTACTCGGCCCACATGTAGTCGCGCTCTTCGTCGGTGACCATTTCGAGCGTGAGCTCGTCGTGGTTGCGCAGGAACATGCCCCACTGGCAGCCCGAGGGGATGGCCGGGGTCTTGGCCAGGATTTCCGAGACCGGGTAGCGGGATTCGCGGCGGACGGCCATGAAGATGCGCGGCATGACGGGGAAGTGGAACGCCATGTGGCACTCGTCGCCGCCGCTCGGGTAGTCGCCGAAGTAGTCGACGACGTCCTCGGGCCACTGGTTGGCCTCCGCCAGCAGCACGGTGTCCGGGTACAGGGCGTCGATCTCGCGCCGGACCCGCCTGAGGAACGCGTGCGTGGCGGGCAGGTTCTCGCAGTTGGTGTCCTCGGCGGCGTAGAGATAGGGCACCGCGTCCAGCCGGAACCCGTCGATGCCCAGGTCCAGCCAGAACTTCAGCGCGGCCAGGATCTCCTCCTGGACCCGCGGGTTCTCGTAGTTGAGGTCCGGCTGGTGCGAGAAGAAGCGATGGAAGAAGTACTGGCCGCGCACCGGGTCGAAGGTCCAGTTCGAGGTCTCCGTGTCGACGAAGATGATCCGCGCGTCCGGGTATCCCTTGTCGTCGTCGGCCCACATGTAGTAGTCGCCGTAGGGCCCGTCGGGGTCCTTGCGCGACTCCTGGAACCACGGGTGCTGGTCGCTGGTGTGGTTCATGACGAAGTCGATGATCACGCGCATGCCGCGCTGGTGGGCGGCGTCGACGAACTCCACGAAGTCCGCGAGGTCGCCGAACTCGGGCAGCACGGCCGTGTAGTCGGAGACGTCGTAGCCGCCGTCGCGCAGCGGGGACTTGAAGAACGGCGGCAGCCACAGGCAGTCGACGCCGAGCCACTGGAGGTAGTCGAGCTTTGAGGTGAGGCCCTTGAGGTCGCCGACGCCGTCGCCGTCGCTGTCCTGGAACGAGCGGACGAGCACCTCGTAGAAGACGGCGCGTTTGAACCAGTCGGGGTCCCTGTCCCGTGCGGGAGTGTCCTCGAAGGTGTCCGGTACGGGCTCGTTCACGGTCATGACGTTCCTGCCCCTCCGTTCGCGGGCGGGGACTGGACGTGGAAGACGTGCGCGGGAGCTCGCCCCGGCTCCAACCGCACGTAGTTGTTGCGCCCCCAGCGATACGTCTCGCCGGTGAGTTCGTCGCGTACTTCCGCCGACTCGTGCCAGTCGAGGCCGAGGTGCGGCATGTCCAGCGAGACCGTGGCCTCCTGGGCGTGGTGCGGGTCGAGGTTGGCGACCACCAGGACGACGTCGGATCCGTCGCGCTTGCTGTACGCGATGAGCGCGTCGTTGTCGGTGTGGTGGAAGCGGAGGTTCCTGAGCCGGTGCAGCGCGGGGTGCTCCCGGCGGATGGTGTTGAGCCGGGTGAGGAGCCGGGTGATGGTGCGGCCCTCGCGTTCGGCGGTGGCCCAGTCACGGTGCCTGAGCTGGTACT
>NZ_JACHGV010000013.1 GCF_014202475.1 Streptomyces paradoxus | reverse complement strand
CTGCGCTTCATCGAGCAGATGCCGCTGGACGCCCAGCACGGCTGGAAGCGCGACGGCATGATCACCGCCGGGGACATCCTGACCTCCCTGCGCACGCGTTTCGAGCTGACCGCCGAGGGCGAGGAGAAGCGCGGCTCGGCCCCGGCGGAGCGCTGGCTGGTCGACGGCGGGCCGCATGTGGTCGGTGTCATCGCGTCGGTCACCCGCCCGTTCTGCGCGGCCTGCGACCGCACCCGCCTCACCGCCGACGGCCAGGTCCGCACCTGCCTGTTCGCCCAGGAGGAGACCGACCTGCGCGCCGCCCTGCGCTCCGGCGCCCCCGACGAGGAGATCGCCCGCATCTGGCGCCTGGCCATGTGGGGCAAGAAGGCGGGAGCGGGCCTGGACGACCCGACGTTCGTGCAGCCCGACCGGCCCATGTCGGCGATCGGAGGTTAGAAGGGGGTGCGTACGGCGAGGGCGTGGCCCTGGCTGACGAATCTGTGGCCCCTTACAGCCGGGGTCGCTGCTGCTGGTGAATCCTTCTGTCAGGAGCCAGCGGCTGCTGTCGGGGCTGCGTCGTCGGCGGTGGCGGGGAACAGGCGCTGGACGGCGGTGACGATGGCGGCCCGGCGGGCTGCCAGGAAGGCGTCGCGTTCCTCTCCGAGAGGAGCGAGGTCGGTCTGGCCGGCCCACGACAAGGCCAGCTGACTGACGAACACGAGGATGTCCTCGGGTTCCCACGCGGGGTCGAGGTGGCCGGCGTCCTGTGCCTTGCGCAACTGCTCGATCTTTCGGTGCAGGGACTGCTGTACCGGGTCGTCGGGGGGAGTCTCCCCGGCCGAAAGTTCCAGTTGGCCCCACATCATCAGCCGGTGGCGTTCGGGATGGCGGGTGGCGTGGTCATGCATGCGGCCGGCGTAACCCGGAAGGTCGGTGGGGTCCATCGGGACGGCTCGGGCCATGGCCGCCAGTTCCCGGCCGGCGACGAACCGGTAGAGCGCCTCCTTGCTGCGGAAATACGCGTACACACGTTCCTTGCTGGTGCGCGCTGCCTTGGCTATCCGCTCGACCCGTGCTCCCGCGATGCCGTGGCGTGCGAACTCGGCGGTAGCCGCGGCAATGATGCGATCGCTGGTGGTGTCGGTGCTGCTGCGGGAGACCATGAGCCCCAGCTTACCCAACCGAACCGTTCGGTTTGGCAGCGGCGCCGGGCAGGTGTAGGGTCAAACCGAACCGTTTGGTATGGCATGCGGGAGTATCCAATGCAACAGCGCACTCTGGGCCGGCAGGGCCTGACCGTCTCCGAAATCGGCTACGGCGCGATGGGCACCGCCTTCGGCTACGGACCCTCGGAAGACACCGGGTCGATCACCGCGATCCGCCGCGCCCACGAGCTCGGCGTGACCCACTTCGACACCGCGGAGATGTACGGCTGGGGAGAAGGCGAGAAACTGCTCGGCCACGCTCTCGCGCCGATTCGCGACGAGGTGACGATCGCGACCAAGTTCGGCCTCACACCGGCCTTTGCTCCGAACTCACGGCCGGAGCACATCCGGGAGGTCGTCGACAACAGCCTCCGCAACCTGAACGTCGAGGTGATCGACGTGCTCTACCAGCACGGCCCCGATCCCAGCGTCCCGGTCGAGGACGTGGTGGGCACGATGAAGGAATTCGTCGACGCCGGGAAGGTCAGGTACCTCGGTCTGTCCAACACCGACGCCGAGTCCATCCGCCGCGCCCACGCGGTGCACCCGATCTCGGTCCTTCAGCACGAGTACTCGATCTTCGCCCACGACTCCGAGCAGTTCTTCCCCGTGCTGGAGGAACTCGGCATCGGGCTCGTCGCCTACTCCCCGCTCGCCCGCGGTTTCCTCAGTGGCGCTGTCAAGTCCCGCGAACACTACGACGCGAGCGACATCCGCCGGATGATCCCCTGGTGGGCCCCGGAGAACTTCGAGCAGAACGTCTCCATCGTCAAGGAGCTCACCGAAATCGCGGAGAGCAAGGACGTCACGTTGTCGCAGCTTGCCCTTGCCTGGTTGCTGGCCCAGAAGGACTACATCACCCCGATCCCGGGATCGCGCAACCCCGAGCGGGTCGCGCAGAACATCGCCGCCGCCGACCTCGAGCTCACCTCCGACGAGCTCGCCCGCATCGACGAGCTCGCACCCGACGGCGGCATCGGCGGACGAGGCATGTGAGGCCCGCACTCGTCCACCGGAGGCCCGGCGGTCGCCGGCATGTCTCCTGCCGGGGCGCACCGCGCCGTCCGTCTGTCTTCGACGGGCGTGGTCCCGGTGGTCAGGTGAGAGGGGGAGACGCCGGCAGGTCCTGATCGGCGGCCCAGGAGGCGAGGATGCGCAGCCGTTCGTGTGTGGGGGAGCCGGGGGCGGCGGTCCAGACGGTGAGGTGCTGGTCGGGGTCGGTGTTGGCGGTCAGGGTGTCCCAGTCCAGGACCAGTTCGCCGACCACCGGATGGTTGAGGGTCTTCGTGCCCACCGTGCGGGCCGCGACCCGGTGATCACCCCACCACTGGGCGAACTGTTTGTCCCGCAGGGACAGTTCACCGACCAGCTCGATCAGGCGCGGGTCCTCCGGATACTTCGCGGCCTCCATCCGCAGCTGGGCCACCGCGAGCCGCGCGGAGGACTCCCAGTCGGCGTACAGGGTGCGCATGGCCGGATCCGTGAAGATGATCCGCGGGTAGTTGCGGTGCTTTTCCGGGATGCGGGAGAAGTCGGTGACCAGGGCGGCGGCCAGCGCGTTCCAGGCGAGGATGTCCCCGCGCCGGCCCTGCACGATGGCCGGGGTGGCGGTGAGGTCGTCCAGGACCCGCTGCAGTTGCGGCTGGACCGTCTGCCGGCCGCGGCGCTTGGTGCGGGTGGTGGTCTTGCCCGCGAGCTGGAAAAGGTAGCCCCGCTCGTCGTCGTCCAGGTGGAGGACCCGGGCGAGGACGTCCAGCACGGGCGCCGACGCCTGCATACGGCCCTGCTCGAGGCGGGTGTAGTAGTCGGTGCTGATGCTGGCGAGCTGGGCGACCTCCTCACGGCGCAGCCCGGCGACCCGGCGGGGCCTGCCGGTGTCAGGCAGTCCGACGGTGCGCGGGCTCAGCTCGGCACGGCGCTTCTTGAGGAATCTGCCCAGCTCGTTGAGGGGAACATCGCTGGTCATGCCGCTCAGCATGACACCGAACGGCTCTGAGGAAGGAGGGAGAGTTTCCTCCTAGGATGTTCCTCTCCCCGGATGTGTTTCTCCGCTTTTCGCCCTTGCCTGGGCGTGTGAGGCTCGACCTGGAGCAGCTTCTGCCCGCCCCAGCACGCGAACCCCTCGCACCGAAGGAAGGCCCACCCATGCGCGGAGCAGTGGACCCGCACGAGGCGCGGGTCGATGGCGTGGAGACGTGCTTCTCTCACGTCGGACTGCGCGGCGATCCGGTGCGCCGCGCTCTCAAGGCCCTCCTCGAGCGCTGAGCGGAGCCCTTCCGACCACAAGGACTCACCATGACGACCTTCGCCCTCATCGGCGCCGGGCCCGGCCTCGGGCTCGCCACCGCCCGCCGCTTCGGAACCGCCGGCCACACCGTCGCCCTCATCTCCCGCAATGCCGAGAAGTTGGAGGCACTGACCAGCGACCTCGCCCGCGAAGGCATCCAGGCGCGGGGCTTCACCGCCGACGTCCTCGACATCGAATCACTGGAGGCAGCCCTGTACTCGGCTGCGAAGGCTCTGGGACCCGTCGAGATCCTCCAGTACAGCCCCGTGCCCCGCGCCGACTTCATGAAGCCGGTCCTCGACACCCGCGCGGACGACCTCGATGCGCCCCTGTCCTTTTCCGTCAAGGGACCCGTCACAGCCGTGAACGCCGTCCTGCCCGGCATGCGCGCCCTCGGCCGCGGCACCCTGCTGTTCGTCAACGGCGGCAGCGCCGTACGTCCCCACCCCGGCCGGGCAGGCACGTCGATCGCCTTCGCCGCCGAGGGCGCCTACGCCCGCATGCTGCACGACGCGCTCGCCCCGGAGAACATCCACGCGGCCCAGCTGGTCATTCCCGGCGCGATCCGGCCCGACGCCGAGCACAGCAGCCCCGAAGTCCTGGCCCAGCGCCTGTACGACATCCACCTCGAGCGAGACGGCTTCCGCCACTACGCCGAGACCCTGCCCGACTGACGCCCCCTGGAGGGTGCCGTGACCCCGACCACCCGTTCCGGCCTCGCCCGAGCCGTCCCGACCGCCTTGCTGCTTGCGGTGACCGCCTGTACCGACGAGGCGCCCCCGTCCCCGTCTTCCCCGCCCTCGTCCTCCACCTCCGCGTCACAGCGAACGCCGACCACCCCGGCACCAGCCTCACCGTCTGATGACCAGGACACCGCCATGAACATCCGGCTCACCATCGACGGCCACCGGGCCAGTGCCACCCTGAACGACAGCGCCACGGCCCGCGACCTCGCCGCCCTGCTCCCGCTCACCCTGAATCTGCGCGACTTCCACCGGACGGAGAAGATCGCCGACCTGCCCCGCAGGCTGGACACCTCCGGCGCGCCGGACGCCGCCGAGGCCAAGCCCGGTGACCTGGCGTACTACGCACCCTGGGGCAACCTGGCCCTCTACTACCGAGGAAGCGGCTCCAGCGACTCCGGCCTGATCATCCTCGGCCGCGTGAACGGCGACACCGAGCGCCTCGCCAACGCCACCAAGGTCACCATCGAAGCCGCCTCCTGACCCGGCCCACTCTCAACGGAGAAATACACGTGAACCCCACCTACGACTTCACCGGCCAGGTCGCCCTCGTCACCGGAGCCGGCTCCGGCATGGGCCTGGCAACCGCCCGCGCCTTCGCCGAGTCCGGTGCCGCCGTCGCCCTCACCGACATCGACGAGGCCGCGCTCCACGCCTCCTCGAAGGAACTCACCGACGCCGGCCACCAAGTCCTCGCCCTCCCCTGCGACGTCACCGACGAGGACCAGGTCGCCGCCGCGGTCGACCGCACCGTCGAGACCTTCGGCCGCCTCGACATGGCCTACAACAACGCCGGCATCCAGATCCCGCCCAGCGACGCCGCCGACGAGGCCTCTGAGATGTTCGACCGGGTCAACGCCATCAACCTCCGAGGCGTGTGGGCCTGCATGAAGCACGAGTTGCGGCACATGCGAGCCCAGGGCGGCGGCGCCATCGTCAACTGTTCCTCCCTCGGGGGCCTGGTCGGCCTCCCGGGCCGGGCCTCCTACCACGCCTCCAAGCACGGCGTGATCGGCCTGACCACCAGCGCGGCCCTGGAGTACGCCCCGCGTGGTGTCCGTATCAACGCCGTCTGCCCCGGCACCATCGACACCCCCATGGTCAATGACATGATCGCCAAGGGGGAACTGGACCGCGCCGAGGCCGAGGCCAACCAGCCCATCAACCGGCTCGGCACCGCCGACGAGATCGCCCAGGCCGTCCTGTGGCTGTGCAGCCCGGGCGCCGGCTTCGTCGTCGGAGTGGCCCTTCCCGTCGACGGCGGCTACGTCGCCCGATAACGGCATGGGAGCCGCCGTCATGCATTGGACGTCGGCTCCCACGGCAGCATCAGGTATCAGCAGACGGCGAAGGGACCGCCCCCGTCCCACGCCTCGCGTCTAGCGTCGGCCAGGCGGTCGCGCACCAGACGCGGCTCCACGTCGAACGACAGCACGCCCGCCCGCGAGCGGTGAAGGCCGGCCCATCCGGCAGCGCTCTGGTAGACGGGGACCCGTGGTGGGCGAACGCGGCCAAGGAGTCGAGCACTTCGACCACCGCGACCGCGGATGCTCTGAGCCGCGGGGGAGGGTGCGCTGACTAGACCGATGGGGGCAGGTGCGGGGAGCGGAGTACGAGCAGGGTGATCTCGCTGGGGGCGAAGACGCGGAACGGCGGGCCCCAGAAGCCGGTGCCGCGGCTGGTGTAGAGGAGGGTGCGGGGCCCGTGGTGGCTGAGGCCGGCGAGGGCGGGCTGGTCGATGCGGACCAGGTGGTGGAACGGCCAGATCTGGCCGCCGTGGGTGTGGCCGGAGAGCTGGAGGTCGATTCCGGCTGCTGCCGCCCGGTCGATGAATGTGGGCTGGTGAGCCAGGAGCAGGACGGGTAGTTCGGGGTCGGCGCCGTTCAATGCTCCGGCGAGGTGGGCGCGGTGGCCTGCCAGGCCGGAGGACTCGGCGGTTACGTCGTCCACGCCGGCGACCACGAGGGTGTCGCCCCCGCGTTCGAGCAGCAGGTGGCGGTTGCGCAGCGGCTCCCAGCCCAGCTCGTCCATCAGGTCGACCCAGCCCTGGGCCTCGCTGTAGTACTCGTGGTTGCCGGTGACGTAGACCCGGGCCCGGGTGGCCCGCACGGTTCCGAGTGGGGCGGCCTGGGCGCGGCGGCGTTCGGCCGTGCCGTCCGCGATGTCGCCGGTGTGGCAGACCAGGTCGGCTTCCAGGGTGTTCACCGTCTCGCACACCCGCGCCGACCAGCGGGCGCGATCGAGGGGGCCGTAGTGGGTGTCGGTGATGAGGACGACACGGAGGCCGTCCAACCCGGCGCCCAGCCGTGGCAGGTGCACATCGAGTCGGCGCACTCGTGGCACGCGGCGGGCTTCGGCGTACCCCCAGGCGAGGAGCAGGGCAGTCACACCGAGGACGGCCCACGTGACGATTCGGGCCCGGTCCTGACTCTCGCCGGCGCCGGCCACGGTCAGGGCGAGCCGCAAGAAGATCCCGAGCAGAACGGACCAGGTGAACAGAACCCAGCTGGTGCCCAGCAGGGTGTCACCGATGATCGCCGCCCGGTCCTGTTGGCGCCTGCCGTGGCCGCGCACCATCGCGAGCGGCATACATATGAGGCCGAGGACGAACAGGGCGGTGCCGGCCACTGTGACGGGCAGCGGCCAGTGCTGGCCGGTGTACAGGAGCACCCAGCAGGGCACGGTCCACAGCAGGACGGGAGCGATCAGAGGGATGTAGCGCATCAGGCGGTGCAGCCGACTCTGCCGCGGAGCATGCGCTCCGCTGTCGGCGGGCCGGGTGTCGCTGGTGCCGGTCACGCTTCCCCTCCCTGACCAGGTAGCCGTCTCGCGCACTGTATCCGGTCGTCTTCGGTCCGGCCGGACGGGCGTTGCGGGGAGCGGCCCCGCGGGGCGTACGTGAGCGACGACCTCCCGCTCAGGGATGATGCCGACGGCCGTGCCCCCGCCCTGCTCTCGGGCGGGGGACACTCTTCCGGTCGCGCGGTGGGGTCAGTTGGCGTTCACCAGGTCGTGCGCCGGCACGGTGACCGTCCGCTTACCCGGCGTGCCGCCGAGCACGATCTTCCGCAGGGCACTGTTGTTGGCGAGGTTGGTTTCCTTCAGCCGCTTCTCGGGGTTGGCCAGCACCTGGATGTAGTAGGTGCCGTTGGGCACGCTGGTGATGTCGAACGACTGGCCCGGCAGGTCCTGGGTGTACGTGTCACCCGATCCGACGTCCAGCACCTCGCGGACCGAGATCGAGTTCTCCTCACCGCAGGCGGTGGCCAGGTCCGTGTTGTACGGGTGCCAGTTGGCGTTCTTCACGGTGTAGTCGATCGCGTCGGTGTTGGCCAGGCAGAACGCTTCCTTGCCGCTGCGCACGGCCTCCTTCTTGTCGGCCTTCAGCAGCCGGTAGCTGGCGAAGTCGGTGAAGTGCCAGTGCACGTGCCCCGGGCGCGGGTCCCACTCCATGGTGCCGGTCGGGGTGTAGCCGACCTGCTTGCCCTTGGCGTCGTAGAAGTACTGGAAGGCGTCCATCTTGGCCTTGCCGGGCGAGCGGAACCCGTCCACCACGAGCTGCGCCGGGCCGGCGTTCCAGACGTTGGCACTGAACGCCAGGTAGTCCTTGCCCGGGATGTCCTTGTCGCCGTCGCTGATGGTGATGCCGTAGGCCGGCAGCGAGCGCAGGTCCGGCTTGGGGACGTCCGGGACGGAGGGCTTGCCGGCGGGCCGCTTCGACAGCGGCTTGAGAGCGGGCGCCTGACGCGAGCCGTCGGTCTGGCCGCCGACGTCCCTGGCCTGCTGAGACAGTGCGGACTGCTGCTTCTTCTTCAGCGCCCACGGCAGGGCCGGCGGCGCGGCCTTCAGCGGACCGTGGCCCACGTTGTACGAGGGACCCGCACCGCTCGTCACCGGCGCGGCAGCCTCGGCGCGGCTCGGGGCATGCCCCGGCCCGTGACCGGCGTGCGCGGTCGGCGCCTGGTGACCGGCACCGTGCCCGGCGTGCTCGCCGGCCTTCGCGGAACGGGGCGCCGCCCCGGTGGAGCCTTCCTCGCCCTCGTCGCTTCGTTCCACCACGGTCACCTTGACCGTGGCCGCCTTGTCGGCGATGCCGAACAGGTCGCGGTACTTCTTGGCGACACCGACCTTGGCCGTGTACGTACCGGCCGGCAGCTGGACCGGCGCGCCGTAGGAGCCCGCGTAGGTGTTGGCCGCCCAACCCTTCTCGATGCCCCACACGGAGCCGAGGGTGAAGGGGTTCGTGGGGCAGCTCTCCGGATACTTGGACTTGGAGGGCGCGTCGGGCCGCACGCGGCCGCTGGCGTTGTTCGGGCAGAAGCTCTCGCTGCGGGTGAGGACCTTCTTGCCGGCCTTGTCGGTGAGGGTGATCTCCGAGAAGCCGGGCAGTCCGGAGAAGTCCTTCACGGTGCCCGTGGGCAGCTTCTTCGCCTTGGGCTTGCCGCCCTCGTACACGGTCTGGGTGATTGCCACCGGGTCCTTGTAGGACTTCCGGGTCACCTTGAGCTCCAGCGGCGTCCCCTCGGCGATGAGGTAGGTGCCGAGGTCCAAGTACACCCCCGGCTCCTCCTTCCAGGAGGTGAGCGTCACCGAGGTGGTCGCCGCGACGAGGCTCAGCTCGGGGCCCTTCGCGCCCTTCGCAGGCTCCTGAGCGGCGGCCACGATGCCGGCCGTAACGGCCGTCACGGCGATGGCCGTGGTGCCGGCGAGCAGCGTACGCCGCAGCCGAGCGGTGCGTCTTCTGGTCATGGTTCCCTCGTCCTCCGGTGCTGTGAGAAGGAAGCAGGCGGCGCGGCGCGTCCGCGAGGTCCGGGCCGGGGCCGTCGCGTGGGAGGCGTTTGCCTCGCCCGCGCTGTGAGAGGAGAGGACCGGTTACGCGGTTGTCCGAAGGACCAAAAGGGGGTGCGGTGTTGGCCGAATGCCGTCGTAATGACGGGATCCGGCCGTCGGCGCGGGCGCGCCGACGCAGGTTTGTGATGGGCTCGCCGGTCTCAGCCGAGATCTCCGGAGCGGGAGGTCAGGTGCCGGGAGGCGGATCGTCGGTGAGTGGCACCAGGACCGACGACCTCCCCTCCGCACCGAACGCGTCGAGAACTCTGCCGGCAGCCGCAGCGACGTGCGTCTCCCACCGCACCTTGTGGGCGCAGGTCGCTCACCCACCCCCGAAGACACCGGCGGCACCCAGCCGTTGTCACCTGATCAAGCCTGATCGCCGGTGTGCTTGGTCCGGATCTGCTGGGCCACGTCGCGCAGCTTGATGTTGTGGTGCTGCGAGATGTTGCGCAGCACGCTGAAGGCGTCCTCGTCGCTCATCCCATGACGTTCCATGAGCATTCCCATGGCCTCGCCGATGGCGTGCCGGGTCTCCAGGGCGTGTTCGAGCTGGTCGATCGTGCGCGCGTCCGCGAGGGCGACAGCGGCGTGCGACGCCAGCAGCCAGCCGGCGGTCGCGATGTCCTCGGTGAAGGCTCCCGGGCGGCGGGCGTACAGGTTCAGCGCGCCGAAGTCCTCCTCATGGGTGTAGAGCAGGACCCCGGTCATGCTGCCGATGCCCAGCCCGCGCGCGGCCTCCGCGTACCGCGGCCAGTCCGGCTGCGGCTGGGTCATGTCCGCGACCCGGAACACGCGCTCCTCGTCCGCCCGGCGGGCGAGATCGAAGCACGGCCCCTCGCCCAGATCGCCCTGCAGACGGTCGGATTCCTCGACCATGTCCCCGCAGGAGGACAACGTCACGGCGCGGCCCTTGCGCACCGCGAGGATCCCGGCCGCGTCACAGCCCTCCACCAGCCGCACGGCCGACGCCGCGATCTCGTCCAGCGTCTGCTGCACCGATTCCTGCTTCAGCAGGGTCCGCGCGAGCAGGGCCATTTCCTCGGCGAACTTCTGCCACTCCATGCGCCACCACCCGGGTCGATCACCAGTCCGGCCACCCTACGCACAGCCTGATCCCCGCGGGGCGAAGGCGCCAGGACCGATGAGCGGGAATGTGAAAGGGGAGTACACGTGTGTTTCCGGCGCCCCCGTCCCATAACCTCGTGCCAGGAGACGTCGGCGGCCAGGTGGATGCACCGGTGAGGAGGCGAGGGTGCTCGGTAGGGGCACGAGCCCGCGGCTGCTCGCGGCCGCCATGCTGGCGGTCTGCATGGTGCTCGTCGGACCCAGCGCACCGAACGGCGGCCTCTTCGCCGGGCCGCGGCACGCCGCAGCCGCCGGGGACGTCGTACCCAACCGGGTCATGACGTGGAACATCTGCAACCCCTGCGAGGTGAGCGACGTCGACCGGGCCGCGGACATCGCCGCGTACGCGCCCCAGGTCATCGGCCTGCAAGAGGCGTGCGTGCGTGACGTGGAAAGGATCCGGGAGTATCTGGAGAACCTCCACGGGCTGGTCTACCACGTCGAGTACGGGTCCGTGCTGCGCAAATGGGGCCGCTGCGGGGGAGCGCCCTGGAGTCCGGGGGCCTTCGGCCAGGCGATCCTCTCGGCCGCACCGATGACGGACCCCGTGAACGTCGAGTATCCGGACGGCGGCTCCGAAGACCGCGGGTACATGGCCGTCACCACCACCGTGGCCGGACAGTCCGTCCGGGTCTTCAACACGCATCTCGCCCAGCGGCGCCAGGAGGCGGTCCGGGCGGATCAGACGCGCGTACTCGCGGCGGAGGCCGCCCGGCACGATCGCGCGATCCTCCTCGGCGACTTCAACGCCGTGCCGGATGCCCCCGAGCTCACCGGGATATGGGCACTGGCCACGGACGCGGACCCCCAGTGCCGTCCGTCGCCCACCGGGACCTGTCTGCCGACCACCGACTGGCAGAGCAAGTTCGACTACGTGTTCCTGCGGGGCTTCGTCCCGCTCAGGCACCGTGTGCATCCGACGCCGTACTCGGACCACCACCTGCTGCACACCGACGTGAAACCGGTCTGAGCAGGCGTCCCGGCCGGCTCTGCCCGTTTCCCGCGACCGCAGGTCAGCGGGTCGGCACCCGGTGATCAAGGTGCTCGCAGGACGCGGTGTCGCCCGGCGACGTGGAATCCTCCGTCGTAGGGGCATACGGGGAGGGCAGGTAACCAGGGCATGCCGGCGACAGGGACGCCGGCCCGATCAGCAGGGAGTCCGCGATGACGGGGCCGGAGCACGCGGAGACCGTGAACGGGCCGTCCGTGCCGACAGCGTCCGTCGTGCTGGCCGGGACCCTGGAAGCCATCGGCACGGGCGCCTACGTCGTGGACGAGCAGGGCTGCATCATCGCCGCGAACACCCGCGCCGAGCAGCTCCTGGGCCGGTCCGCCGACGACATGATCGGCCATGACGCGCACGACCTGCTGCACCGCGGCCCCCAGGGGGAGTCCCTGCCGAGGACCCAGTGCGCCATGCGGCAGGCCTTCCACGCCGGGCGCACGGCCCAGGCCGACGAGGACTTCTTCGCCTGCGGCGACGGCACGCTGCTGCACATCTCCTGGCTGATCACGCCGTACGACGTCGGCGGCCGGCACGCCGCCACGCTCGTCGTCTTCCACACCCCCCACCAACCGCAGGCCGCGGACCCCCGGCCGCAACCGGCGGCCCAGCCCCTGTCGGAGCTGCACCGGCTGGCGCTGCTGGCCGAGACCACCGCGCAGCTGACGTCCACGCTCGACGTCGACGAGGCGCTGCGCCGACTGGTGGCCCTGGTCCTGCCCCGCCTCGCGGACTGGGCGGTCATCGACCTGATCACCGAGCGCGACGAGGTGTGGCGTACCGTCGTGGTCCACGCCGACGGTGACACGCTCACGCACCGCGAGGATCTGCAGGGGCCGATGCCGCCGATCCCGGAGGAGTCGCCGATGCCCCTGTCCAGGGCCCTGCGCGGGGTCGCCTCCAACCTGGCCGGCCCGCAGACCTACCAGGGGCCACCGGACTCCGGCATCGCGGTCGAGCAGCGCCACCTGTTCGACGCCACGGGGATGCACTCCGCGGCCATCGCGCCCATCCGCAGCACCCGTGCGGTCCTGGGAGCGCTGACCCTGGGCCGCGACGAGACTCAGGCGGCGTTCACACCCGGGGACCTCCCCCTCATCGAGGACATCGCCCGCCGGGCCGGCCTCGCTCTGGACAACGCCCGCCTCTACCAGCGCCAGCGCAAGGTCGCCGAGACCATGCAGAACCATCTGCTGCCCCAGATGCCGGGCGTCTCGGGTCTGCAGATGACCGTCCGCTACCTGCCCGCACCCGACGCCTCACAGGTCGGCGGCGACTGGTACGACGCCTTCGCCCTGTCCGACGCGTCCACCGCCCTCGCCATCGGGGACGTCGTCGGGCACGACCTGGAGGCGGCGGCCGGCATGGCGCAGGTCCGCAACATGCTCCGCGCCTACGCCTGGTCCCAGCACGAACCCCCCAGCCGCATCGTCGAACGGCTCGACGAGGCGATCCAGCACATCACCGACGTCACCATGGCCACGACGATCTTCGCCCGGGTCGAACCGGCCGAAGACGGCAACTGGCAGCTGTCCTGGACCAACGCCGGCCACCCCCCGCCGCTGCTGATCAGCCACGACGGCCTGGCCCGCTACCTCACCGAGGGCCACGGCATACTCCTGGGCACCCAGACCGGCGCCCGGCGCCCGGACGCCACCGCGCAGCTGCCACCCGGCTCCACCCTGGTGCTGTACACGGACGGCCTCATCGAGGCGCCCCGCCGCACCCTCGACGAGGGACTGGACCGACTGCGCCAGCACGCCGCCGCCCTCGCCCACCGCCCCCTCGCCTCGTTCACCGACCAGCTCCTGCACCGCGTCCGCCCCTCCGGCAACGACGACGACGTCGCCCTCCTCGCCGTGCGCGTGCCCGGGCGCTGATCCGGAACGGGCTGTACGCAGGGGGCCGGGTCTCATCCGCCCGGGGTACTCGGCACCGCGCTGCTCGCGCCGTCGCGATGCTCGCGCACCGCGATCCGGGCCGGCTTCGTCAGCATCATGCCGTTGCGGATCGAGACGACGTAGTCCACCGGGAGGCCGTGCATCCGGATGCCGGGGCCCGCAGCGGATGCCAGTCGAGGACGAAGAGGGTGTTCTCGCCCCAGGGGATCAGGTTCATGGCGGTGCGGGCCGCGCGGCTCCGGCACCCGCAGGCACGGCGAGGCGGCCCGGCCCGCCGCGGAAATCGCTGGTGAAGGGCGACGGGCCGCACCCATACTGACGCGGTGGATCCAGTGACTCTCGAGACCGCGCGTCTGGTGCTGAGGCCCTTCGGGCCGGCCGACGCGGACGCGGTGTACGACGCCTGCCAGGACGAGGACATCCAGTTCTACACACCGGTTCCCGTGCCCTTCCGACGGCACGACGCCGAGAAGAGGGTCTGTCAGGAGTGGCCACAGGGCTGGGCCGGCGACGACAACTACATCCTCGGAGCGTTCCGCAAGGACACCTCGGCGCTCGTCGGCTCGTACTGCCTCACCAGGGTGAGTCAGGGCGTGTACGAACTCGGCTACTGGGCCGTCAAGGAGCAGCGCGGCCGGGGCTATTCGGTCGAGGCCGCGCGGGCGCTCTGCGACTGGGGGTGGGCCACGCTCGACGTCCACCGCATCGAGTGGTGGGCCATGACCGGGAACACCGGCTCGCGTGCCGTCGCCGAGCGGCTGGGATTCACCGTCGAAGGCACGCTGCGCAACCGCGGCATCGCCAACGACGGCAAGCCCCACGACTGGTGGGTCGGCGGAATGGTGAGGCCCTGACGTGGAGCATGCGGGAAGAGCGGGCCTGGTGGGGCGCGGGGTGAGAGTGGGCCTGCTCATGGCGTGCGTACCGGGCATCCCGTGGGCCGCTCTCGCCCTGGGGGTGGCCCTGGTGGAGTTCCTCCGGGGAGGGGACACCGAACTCGCCGCCCGCGACGTGCGCTACGGCGTACTGCTCACGGGGGGCAGCCTGCTGGCCGGTGTGCTGATGGGCCTGGTCCTCGCCGGCGGACTGGCCCTCGCGTCGCGCGTCCTCACCCGCCGGTGGGGACTCACCCTCACGGGAGCGCTGCTCGGCGCGCTCGTCTTCCCCGCCGAGTTCCTGGTCGTCGCCATCGGCACGGACGGGGCCGTCGCCCAGCTCGGCACGACCTTCCTCGCATGGCCGTTCCTGACGGCGGTGGCGGCTGCGCACAGCACGGACATCGCGGGCCGCACCCGCAAACGCACCTGGCTGTGGGCGTCGGGGCCGGCACGGGGGCAGACGCCGTCGTCCGTTGCCGACAGCGCCTGAATGCCGGCACCGTCCCTCATAGGATGGCCCGCGTGATGGTGGGGACCGAACAGACCCGGCTGGTCGTTCTGAGGGGCAACAGCGGGGCCGGGAAGTCGTCCGTCGCGGCCGGGGTCCGTGAGAGGTTCGGGCGGGGGCTGGCGCTGGTCGGACAGGACAATCTGCGCCGGATCGTGCTGCGGGAAAGGGACCGGCCCGGGGCGGCGAACATCGGTCTGATCGATCTGACGGCCCGCTACGCCCTGGACGCCGGGTACCACGTCGTGGTCGAAGGGATCCTGTACGCCGACCACTACGGCGGGATGCTCACCCGGCTGCGGGCCGACCACCGCGGGCCGACCCATGCGTACTACCTGCACGTGCCGTTCGAGCAGACCCTCGTCCGCCATGCCACCAAGCCGATCGCGCACGAGGTCGGCGAGGCGCAACTGCGTGACTGGTACCGCGAACTGGACCTGCTGCCCGGCGGCATCGAGGCCGTCGTCGGCGCCGACAGCACCCTGCGCGAGACCGTGGACCGCATCATGCACGACACCGGCCTGGCAGGCCTCCCTGCACTCGACCGCTAGTCACCCGACCGTACGCACCGGGCAGGGCGTGACCGGCAGGCCGCGGTGAGGATGGACGGTGCCGGGCGGCCGCGTCGGCGGCTCGGTGCTGCCCGATGGGACGCGCGGCTGTCGCTGCCCGTACGCGCGAGGGAGAGGTATGACCGAGACCGACGAGGCCGGGGCCTTCTCCGCCGGAGCCGTGTGGCCCTCGGCGCACCGCGATCCGAGTACCGGCCTGGTCGACCTCCGGCGCGTCGGGGCGAACCCGGACCACTGGTATCCGGTCGCGCTGTCCAAGAACGTGCGCAGCAGGCGGACGTTCGCGGCGTCGTTCGCCGGCGAGCGCATCGCGCTCTACCGCGGGGAGAGTGGCACCGTGTACGCCCTGGAGGACCGGTGCGCACACCGTCAGGTGCCGTTGAGCATGGGCGTCGTGGAGGGCGAGACACTGCGCTGCTGCTACCACGCGTGGGCCTATCGCGGCGACGGCCGCATCTCGCAGATCCCCTACCTCGCCAAAGGCGACGGCCGGCCGCCGCGCGGCGTGCGCGGCTACCCCGTCCGCGAGGCGTACGGCCTGGTGTTCGCGTTCCCCGGTGACCCGGACAAGGCGGCCGCCACCCCGCTGCCCGATCTGCCGGCGTTCGGCTCGCCGCGGTACAAGACGATGACCTACTCCCGGACCGTGCGCTGCCACTACTCGTTCATGCACGAGAACCTCCTCGACATGAACCACCAGTTCCTCCACCGGGGCGTGGTGGGCAGGCTCCGTCCCGAGCTGCTCGACTCCCGGACCGACGAGCGGTCGGTGGAGGCCAGGTACCTGTTCAGCCACGCCGGGGGCAAGCGGAACCGGGGGGCCAGCCTGCTGGCCGCCGAGGGCATCGGCGGCAGTGACTCCCGCGACGTCATGACGATCCGCACCGAGTACCCGTACCAGACCCTCGACCTGGTCCCGGAGAACGCCGAGCGGCCGGCCTTCCGGCTCTGGGTCGCCTATGTGCCCGAGGACGCCGAGCAGCGCAGATGTCACACCTTCGGCCTGCTCATGATCGAGAAGCCGAGGATTCCCGGTGCCCTGCAGTTGGCCTGGCCGCTCATCAGGCGCTTCACCGAGCGGGTGTTCGCCGAGGACCGGATGGCGGTCGAGGCCGAGCAGCGGGCCTGGGACGAGCAGGGCGAGGACCGCAACCGCGAGGTGTTCTCCCTGATCCTGGACGTCCGGGAGGTGCTGCGCACCAACGGCGTCCCCATCCGCCCCCGGGCCGGCGCGTGCGGCGCCGCCTCGATGTGCGACGGACACGACCGCGGGCTGTTTCCTGGGGCGGACTCCGGCACTTACTGAGATCCCGGGCCCCGTCGGTACGGGCGCGCTCACGGCCGGGGGCCGGTCCGGTGCCACCGTGGGCGGGCGTCGGGGCCGCGGCGGCCCGCCACCGAGGCGCAGCGCGGGCATGGGCGCCGCACCCGGTCCGCGGCGCCGCCGGACTCGGGGAAGGTGTCAGGCCGGCCGACGTGCGGGAAGCGGACCAGCCGGGAACGGCTGAGGGAGAGGCCGCAGACCGTTTCGTTGCGGCCCGGTTCCCACGTGTGCACCTCGCCGGAGGACAGCCGGCGCCGCCCCTCCTCCTCGTCGGTCCACTGTCCGGACGCCGCGACGGCGTACTGCCTGCCGCGCGCCGCGGCGGCTCAGCCGGCCGCGTGGCCGACGTGCAGCCGCACCTGCTCCTCCAGCCGCCGCAGGCTGGTGTCCAGGGCGTCGGTGACGGCCTGCTCGCCCGGGTCGTGGCCCTCGTCGAAGAACGACAGGTGCACGGTCACCTCACTGGCCCCGCCGTCGAGCCCGGCGACCTGGAGCCAGCCCGCGTACTCGCCCTGGTCACGGGTGCCCCATTCGAGCCGCATCTGGTCGGGCCGGGCACGGAACAGGGCGGAGGTGTCCTCGTCGGTGCGGTCCTCGTGCACGGTGACGGCCGGCAGCTGCCCGGCTTCCACGTGCAGGGCCTCCGGCAGCCAGCTGTCCAGCCGCCCGACGTGCGCGGCCTGGTCGAAGACGTGCTCGGGCTGTGCGGGCATCGTGCGGGAGCGTTCGTACTCGGTCATCGCCTTACCGGCCTCGCCTCGGGGGTCGTAGCGCGCACCGCGTTCCCGGCCCGCCACCGCCTAATCGCGAAGGCCCCGTCCGCAACGGTCGCGGACGGGGCCTCCGCCCGTCGGTCAGAACCTGGGCCGCGGGGACTGCGCCTGCACCAGTTCCCGGGCCTCCGCCTCCGTCTCCACGGACGGCGGGGAACCGGCCAGCGGCTTGTTGGCGGTCTCGCGCATGCACAGCACGGCGATGACGCCGATGACCGCGGCGCCGGTGGCGTAGTACGCCGGCATCAGGGTCGAGTCGAAGGCACTGATCAGAGCCGTGATCACCAGGGGTGTCGTACCGCCGAAGACCGAGGTGGCCAGGTTGTAGGCCACCGAGAGCGAGCCGTAGCGCACCTGCGTGGGGAAGATCGCCGGGAGCGCCGCGGACATCGTGCCGAGCATCGGCAGCAGGGAGAGCCCCATCAGCAGCAGACCCACGGTGATGAGGACGACGTCGCCCTGCCGGATGAGCCAGAACGACGGCAGGGAGAGGAACAGGAACCCGAGCATCCCCGCCATCAGCAGCGGCTTGCGCCCGAAGCGGTCCGAGAGGCGCCCGACCTGGTTGATGAGGCACATCTGCAGCACCATCACCACGACCAGGATCAGCAGGCCGTGGTTGGTGCCGTAGCCCAGCTCGTCGGACAGGTACGTCGGCATGTACGACAGCAGCATGTAGTCGGTGATGTTGTACGCCGCCACAAGCGCGAGGCACAGCAGCAGCGGCCGCCAGTACCGGGTGAAGATCTTGCCGAGGTCGGCGGCGGCCGAGGTCTCCACGGCGTCGGCGGCCTCGCTCGCCTTCGCCTGGCCGCCCTCCAGCTTCTGGAAGGCGGGCGTCTCGTCCAGCTTGAGCCGCAGGTAGAGCCCGATGAGGCCGAGCGGGGCCGCGACCAGGAACGGCACGCGCCAGCCCCACGACAGCATCTGGTCGTCGCTGAGGAGGGTCTGCAGCAGGACGACGAGGCCAGAGGCCCCGACATAGCCGGCGAGGGTGCCGAGCTCCAGGAAGCTGCCGAAGAAGCCGCGCCGCTTGTCGGGCGCGTACTCGGCGATGAACGTCGAGGCGCCGCCGTACTCCCCGCCGGTCGAGAAGCCCTGCACCAGCCGGAAGAAGATCAGCAGGGCCGGGGCCCACAACCCGATCGCGGCGTGCGAGGGGACCAGGCCGATGGCGAAGGTGCCCACCGCCATCATGATCATGGTGAGGGAGAGGATGCGCTTGCGCCCCACCTTGTCCCCGAGCGGCCCGAAAACCATGCCGCCCAGCGGGCGCACCAGGAAGGCCACGGCGAACGTCGCGAAGGACCCGAGCAGCTGGGCGGTGTCGTTGCCGGAGGGGAAGAAGACCCTGCCGATGGTCGACGCCAGATAGCTGTAGATGCCGAAGTCGTACCACTCCATGGCGTTGCCGAGGGCGGCGGCCTTGGTGGCCCGCTTGACCGCGGCCTCGTCGGTCACCGTGATGTCGCTGCGGCGCAGCTTCGGGTGACGTCGTTTCTCGATCGCCCGGAACAGCACCCGGTGTCGTCTCACAGCCGCGGGATCCACCGACTCGTCGTTGCCGGGCGCCGCCATCACGTGTTTCCTTTCGCCGGTCGCATTCCCAAGCCCAACGCCTGCACAGATCTCGCGCGCTCAAACGAACCCCTTCGCGCGGCGCCCGGTCGACCACGGAGCGTGACGCAGGGGTGCTCAGGGTGAGAGGCGGGCCGCCGCGCCGTCCGGGAGGATCTCCGGGACGGGTGTGTGTCCGTGCCCCGGCGGGGGAACTTGACTCGCCGGGTGCGTGCCTGGTGAGAGGAGCCCAAGTGACAGCGTCGGCGGAGGGCGGCCGGAACCAGGGCGGGCAGCAGGACGGGTACGAGCCGGACCCGAGGCGGTGGCGGGCCCTGTGGGTCACGCTGGTGGCCGGTTTCATGAGTCTGCTGGACGTGTCGATCGTGGCGGTCGCCCTGCCCACCATCCAGCAGCAGCTGGACGCCTCCGCGGCCGAGGTGCAGTGGGTGGTGTCCGGCTACGCCCTCTCCTTCGGCCTCGCCCTCGTCACCGCCGGCCGCCTCGGCGACGCCCTGGACCGGCGCCGCATCTTCCTCGTCGCCCTCAGCGGCTTCGTGCTGTTCAGCGCGGCCTGCGGAGCCGCCCCGAACATCACGCTGCTCGTGGTGGCCCGGCTCGCCCAGGGCCTGGCGGCCGGCTTCATGGCCCCGCAGAACTCCGCGCTCATCCAGCAGATGTTCCGGGGCGCCGAACGAGGCCGCGCCTTCGGCTTCTTCGGCGCCACCGTCGGTATCTCCTCCGGCGTCGGCCCCCTCGCCGGCGGCCTGATCCTCGCACTGGCCGACGGCGCCCAGGGCTGGCGCTGGATCTTCTACGTCAACGTCCCCATCGGCGTCCTCGCGGTCCTCCTCGGACGCCGCCTGCTGCCCCGCACCCGGCGTTCCGGCCGCGAACACGTCGACCTGCCCGGCGTCGTGCTCCTCGGCCTGGGTGTCCTCGCGTTCATGTATCCGCTGGTGCAGGCGGAGACCGGCGGCCTCGCCCGGCTGTGGTGGATGTTCCCTGCCGGCGCCGGGCTCCTGTTCGCCTTCACCCGCTGGCAGCACCGCCTGCTGGACCGCGGCCCCCAGCCGCTGCTCGACCCACGACTGTTCACCACCGTGCGCGGCTACGCCGTCGGCGCCGGCGTCGGCACCCTCTACTTCATCGGCTTCAGCGGCGTCTGGCTGGTCTTCGCCCTCTTCTACCAGCACGGTCTGGGCTTCTCCCCGCTCGAATCCGGCCTCGCCGTGACGCCCTTCGCCCTCGGCTCGGCCTTCGCGGCCGCCGTCTCCGGGCGGCTGGTGGACCGGCTCGGCCGGCTGCTCACCGTGGGCGGGCTCACGGGCGTGATCCTCGGGCTGGGCGGCACCGCGCTGCTGTTGCGCTTCGCGCCCCTCGACATCGCGCCCTGGATCGCCGCCCCGGTCATGTTCCTCGGCGGCGTCGGCGGCGGGTGCGTGATCTCCCCGAACATCACCATGACGCTGCGCGACGTGCCCGTGCACATGGCGGGAGCGGCGGGCGGCGCCCTGCAGACCGGGCAGCGGCTCGGCGCCGCGGTGGGCACCGCCGCCCTGCCCGGCCTTTACTACCTGGTGCTGGGCAGCAGGAGCGACGACTACCGCGGCGCCCTCTTCCTCGCGATGGCCGCCGGGCTCGTCGGCATGGCCGCGTCGCTGGCTCTCGCGGCGTACGACTGGCGGCGCGACCGGCGGACCGGCGAGCCGCACCGCGCCTGCCCGGACGACGTCGCCCACAGCCCCGTGCACGCCCGGCAGGCCTGAGCGTCATCCGCTCACGAAGGCTGCGGCTGGGGCTCCGGCGGGGCGGGGGCGTCGTGGTCCAGGTCGCCGCGCAGCGCGCCGAGGGTGAAGGCCGTCATGGACGTCAGGAGCAGCAGCGCGAGCGGCCCCCAGATCGCCGGCAGGGCCCAGAGCGGCCAGTCGTTGGCCGCCTGCGCCCAGAGCGTCAGGGTCGCCGTGCCGCCCAGTGCGACGCCGTGCCACCGCACCATCTTCGCCGCGGTCGCGTGCCGCGGCTCGCCCCGCGCGAAGAGGGGCCACAGTCCGCCCACGAGGGCCGCCAGGCCGAACGAGACGCAGGCCAGCGCACCGCCCAGACGGTCCTCGGGCCATCCCACCGGCCCGTCGGACGTCTGCTGCCGCCGGCGCTCGGAGTCCCGTACCTCGACGACCTGACCGTGCCAGATCACCCCGACGACCTTCTCGCCCGGCTGCATCCCGGACATCACGGGCTCGGTGCGCCGGAACGTCACCTCCCACGGCTTGCCCGACGGCAGCACCAGCTCCGCCACCGGGGACTCGCTCCGCTCACCGCGGTTCATGGCGGCGCGCCGTACGGTGAACTGCTGCTCCCACACGCACCCGGACGCCTCGACGGGGGCGGCGGCGCAGGCCGACGCGCCGCGGTACTCCCGCTCCCGCTCCAGCGCCCCGCGGATCTCGGAGGCGGATGCCACCCCGACGCCGAGAGCGACGACCGCGAGCAGCACCCACATCACGGACCGCATGACTCCGTGCCCCGACCCTCCCACCGTGCCTCATCCCCCTCCACGCCCGCGAACCCGCGAGCATTGGACCACGCCTCAGGTGCCGGTGTGGACCCGCCGGCCGTCGACGAAGGTCTCCAGGACCCGGGTGGCGGCGATCTCCTCGGGCGGACCCGCGAACGGGTCGCGGTCGAGGACGACGAGGTCGGCGGACTTGCCGACGGTGATGCTGCCGGTGGTGCCGTCGAGATGGTTCACGTACGCGCTGCCCGCCGTGTACGCGGCGATGGCGGTGCCGAGGTCGGTGCGCTGCTCCGGGAAGAAGGCCGGGGTGCCCTCGGGAGCCTCGGGGGATACCCGGTTGACGGCCACATGGATGGCCTGGATCGGGTCGGGGCTGCTGACGGGCCAGTCGCTGCCGGCGGCGAGGGTCGCCCCGGCACGCAGCAGATCCCCGAAGGGATACTGCCACGCGCCGCGCTCCGCCCCCAGGAAGGGCAGGGTCAGTTCGTCCATCTGCGGTTCGTGGGCGGCCCACAGCATCTGCAGGTTGGCGCTCGCGCCCAGCGCCCGGAAACGGGGCAGGTCGTCGGGGTGGACGACCTGGAGGTGCGCCAGGTGATGCCGGGAGTCACGTTGGCCGTTGGCCGTCCGGGCGGACTCCACGGCGTCGAGTGCTTCCCGCACCGCGCGGTCACCGAGCGCGTGGAAGTGCACCTGGAAGCCGTGCGCGTCCAGTTCGGTGACGTACTTCCGCAGCTCACCCGGCTCCACGAAGCTGATGCCGCTGTTGTCCGAGGTGCAGCCGCAGCCCGTGAGGTAGGGGGACAGCATGGCCGCGGTGTGGTTCTCGGCGATACCGTCCTGCATGATCTTCACGGTGCCGGCGCGGAACCGGTCCCGGCTCAACTCCTCACGCCGGGCCACGAGTTCGCCGATCTGCTCGGCGCCGCGCTCACGGTCCCACCACAGGGCGCCGACGACCCGGGCGGTGAGCAGACCCCGGTCCAGGGCCGTCAGGTAGGCCGGAGCCGGGTCGGTCAGGTTGGCGTACGTGCCGACGATGGCGTCCTGCCAGGCCGTGACGCCGTGCGAGTGCAGCACGGCCTGGGCCCGCAGCAGGCCGGCGAGCTGCTCCTCCGGTGTGGGGTCCGGCACCAGCCTGCCCACCAGGTGGACCGCGCCCTCCTGAAGCATCCCGGTGGGGTTGCCCGCGGCGTCGCGCTCGATCCGGCCGTCGGCGGGATCGGGGGTCCGGGCGTCGATGCCCGCGCGTTCCAGGGCCCGGCTGTTGACCCAGGCGCCGTGGTGGTCGCGGTTGGGCAGGAAGACGGGGCGGTCCGGGACGATCGCGTCGAGGGCGGCGGCCGTGGGGGAGCCGCCGGGGAACGCCTCCAGGGACCAGCCTCCCCCGGTGATCCACTCGATGTCCGGGTGCTCCTTCGCGTACGCCCCGATCCTGCGCAGGTACGCGTCCGCGTCGGTGGTGTCGCCGAGATGGCACTGGCCGAGTTCGAGGCCCGCGCCCATCGGATGGACATGGGCGTCCTGGAAGCCCGGCAGCAGCAGCTTCCCGGCCAGGTCGACGACCTCGGTACGGGGCCCGATCAGCTCGCGCACCTCGTCGTGGCCGACGGCGACGATCCGCCCGCCGCGCACGGCCACCGAGGTGGCGCGGCTGCGGGCCGGGTCGACGGTGTGCACCGGACCGCCGGTCAGGACGAGGTCCGCGGGTCCCTGGGCAGGGGGGTGTGACATCGGGGTGAACTCCAAGGAGGGTCAGACCGGCGTGCGGTCCATCGGCAGGGTGAGGGCTTCGGCGTCGGTGCCGCGCCCGGTGGTGAAGTAGGACGAGCGCCGGACGTACTTGGCCACGGCGGCCATGACGAGACCGGCGAGCACGATCACGGCGGGCAGCGAGAACATGAACCAGCCGTTGTCCGGGCTCAGTTCGAAGTGATCGCTCATCGTGAGGTACGAGTAGCCGAGGTAGGCGCCGAGACCCAGCAGCACCAGCCCGGACAGCGCCGGCACGATGACGGCGAGCAGTGCCTCGCGGGGCCCCTCGTGCCGCGCGGCGCGGAAGCGCACGGCGCAGGCGAGCGCGGTCAGGCCGTAGTAGAGCGCCACGATCAGGCCGATGGCGTTGACGGCGGCCAGCAGCATGTCGCTCAGCTTGGGGATCGCGAAGGCGAGCACGGCGATACCGGCGGCGACGGACATCACCACGACCGTCCCGGCGGCCGGTGTGCCGTAGCGCGGGTGGACCCGGGTCCACAGCGGGCCCATGGTGCGGTCGCGGCCCATGGCGAGCAGGCCGCGCGCCGTGGGGATCAGGGTGGCCTGCACCGAGGCGACGGCGGAGAACATCAGGGCGATCAGGGGCAGCGTGGCCCAGGGCTCGGCGGCCAGTTTCTCCCCGAGGTAGCCGAGGGCCTGCGGGCCGTTGCGGACGAGTTCGGCCAGGCTCATCTCCCGCTGGAAGGCCACCGACGCGAAGAGGAACAGGCCGAGCATCGCGAACAGGGCGATCAGTCCGCCCCGCGCCGCGTCGCCCGGGTCCTTCGTCTCCTCGGTGACGCTGAACGCCGCGTCCCAGCCCCAGAAGAAGAACACCGCGAGGACCATGCCCTGGGCGAAGGCGGTGCCGCTGGAGATCTCGAAGGGGTTGAACCAGGACAGGGACACCGCGTGGTCGCCGGTGACCAGGGCCCAGCCGCAGAAGCCGAGCAGCACCGCGTACTCGAAGACCAGCAGCGCGAACTGGAACCGGGTCGCGCTCCGGACGCCGGTGACGGCCAGGGCGGTCAGGGCGAGCAGGACCACCAGCCCGACCGCCGTACAGACACCGGTGGACGTCGGATCGAGGGCGATGCCGGCCAGGCTGCGCAGGCCGGCCTTGTTGGCGAAGGCCAGCACGACCGAGCCCATGATCGCGCTGGTGTAGGCGCAGAAGATGACCGAGCCGACCAGTGTCACCCAGCCGGTCAGGAAGCCGGGCCAGGGGCCGAGGGATCTGCCGACCCAGGTGTAGCCGTTGCCGCAGTTGGGTTCGGAGCGGTTGAGACGGGCGTAGGCGAGGGCGATGCCCAGCACCGGCAGGAACGCCAGCAGCAGGAGCGCCGGCGCCTGCAGGCCCACGATGGTGGCGATCGTGCCCATGCCGATGGCGATGCTGGTGGTGGCCGCGGTGCTGGACGCGGCGATGGCGACGCCGTCGACGACGCCGAGGGAACGGCGCAGCGCGGGGCGTGGCTGGGGCGGTGCGGACGACATGAAGGGCTCCTCTGGGAACGGGGTGGGAAGAGCCGCGCGGGACTGTGATGGAACATCCGGCGCCCACATTGGGTCAACCCTGTTGACGTAAGGCGACGGGGGTCGTTCACTGCGTTACGCGAGGACCGTGCGTGCGCGAGGAGCCGCCGGTGTGCGCGAGGCCTTCGTGTGGCCTTCGTGCGGCCTTCCGTGTGCGAAGCCTTCCGTGTGCGAGGAGAGGAGTCCCGGTCATGACCACCCGCGTCCCGCAGGAACGCCGGCGTCGCCGGCCGACCCGTTCGGGGGTCCTGCTGTCGGAGGACCTGATCGTGGAGACCGCGCTGCGGCTCATCGGCGAGCACGGGCCCGAGGCGCTGAGCGTGCGCCGGCTCGGCGCGGCCCTGGGCTGCGACCCGACCGCGCTGTACCGCTACTTCCACGACACCGACGACCTCGTGCTCGCCATCGCGGACCGGATCATCGGCGACGCGATGGCCGGCTTCACGGCCGGGGACGACTGGGTGGCCTCGCTGCGCGAGATGGCCCTCAGGGTCCGCGCGGGATACCTCGCCCATCCCCGCGCGGCGGCCATGGCGGCCCACCGCGTGACCCGGCGACGCAACGAGATCCGCGCCGTGGAGACGGGGATCGGCCTGCTGCTCACCGCGGGCTTCCCCCCGGCCGACGCCGCACGGCTCTACCTGGCCTTCATCGACACCGTGCTCAGCCACGCCGCCACGGAGGCGGCGTTCCACGCTCTCCCCCCACAGCAGCGCCAGGCCGACCACCGGTCGTGGCGCGACGTCTACCAGGACCTCGATCCGGCGTCCTACCCGTCCCTGACCCTGGTCCGCCGGGAGCTGCCCGCGATGGCGGACAGCTCCTTCGAACCGGCGGTGGACCTCCTCCTGGAGGCCCTGGCGGCGCGGGCACGGGCACTGAAACGGAGGTGAGCGACCCTGCGCTAGACCACCTCGGCCCGCCCGGGGGTGTCGTCCAGGAAGCCGCCCGACTGGTGTTGCCACAGCTTCGCGTAGGCACCGCCGTTCGCGAGCAGTTCCTGGTGGGTGCCCTGCTCGACGATCCGGCCGCGGTCGAGGACGACGAGCTGGTCCATGCCGGCGACCGTGCTCAGCCGGTGCGCCACCACCAGTGCGGTCCGCCCGTCCATGAGCCGCCACAGCGCCTCCTGGACCAGCAGTTCGCTCTCGGAGTCCAGGGCGCTGGTCGCCTCGTCGAGCAGCAGGATCGGCGCGTCCCGCAGGATCGCCCGGGCGAGGGCGACCCGCTGGCGCTGCCCGCCGGACAGCTTGACGCCCCGCTCGCCGACCATGGTGTCGAAGCCGTCCGGCAACGCGTCGGCGAACTCGGTGACATGGGCCGCCTCGGCCGCCCGGCGGATCTCGGCGTCGGTGGCGTCCGGCCGGGCGAAGGCGATGTTGTCCCGCAGGGTGCGGTGGAACATCGCCGGGTCCTGCGGCACGTACGCGATCCGGCCGCGCAGGTCGGCCTGGCGCACCCGGCTGATGTCCTGGCCGCCGACCAGGATGCGGCCGCCGTCGATGTCGGTCATCCGCAGCAGCAGCCGGGTGAGCGAGGTCTTGCCGCCGCCCGACCGGCCCACGAGACCGACCTTCGCCCCGCTCGGCACGGCCAGGTCGAGCCCTTCGAAGAGCGGCCGGCCGCCCCGGTGGGCGAAGGTCACCTTCTCGAAGCGGACGTCGGCCGCCCGGGTCCGCAGCGGTTCCGGTGCCGGCGGGTCGAGCACCGTCGGCGGCGTCAGGAGCAGTTCGGTGAACTGCGCGGCCTCCGTCATCGAGCTTTCCAGCCGGCGGTATATCTGGTTGAACTCGAACATGATCCGGGTCGCGTTGCTGTAGTAGGCGAAGGCCACCACGATGGCCTCCACGCCGTGCGCGCCGCCGCCCAGCGTCACCGCGAGCAGCAGGCCCATCGCGTTGGTGAGCACGGACATCGGCGCGACCAGCGTGTCGATGCGCAGGTTGCCGTAGTCCCACGACCGCATGGTGAGCCGGCGTGACATCGCGACCCGGGACCGGTGTTCGGCGGCCTCGCGCTCCTCCGCGGCGAACGCCCGCACGGTGTCCATGTTCATCAGGCTGTCGGCGACATGGCCCGACACCCGCGCGATCGCCTCCTCACGCCGGTCGACGAGCGCCTGCCGGCGCCGGATGAGCGGCACGACCAGCACCGCCGTCAGGGCGATCATCACCAGGAGACCGACGACGAGCAGCGGTTCGTAGCGCCACAGCACCACCGCGCCGAACACCAGTGGCACGAAGCTCCCCACGATCTGGAACGTCAGTGTGTCGACGAACTGCTCGAACCGGGAGGCGAAGCTGAGGACCCGCTTGGTCAGCGAGCCGGCGAAGTTGTCGTGGAAGAACGCGGCGTCCTTGGCGAACAGTTCGTCCATGCCGACCACGTAGAGGTGCTCGATGCCCAGGGCGTCGAGACGGTTGAGGCAGTGCAGGGCGACGCGCCACAGCGCCTCCGCGGTCAGCAGGACGCCGGCGAAGGCGAGCACGTACGGCAGCGTCGAGCCGGCCGTGACGTCCTCGTTCCCGGCGATGTCGCCGACGAGTTTGGCGACGATCAGCGGCGCCACGTAGTTGATTCCGATGTTGCCCAGCGCCGAGAGCAGCATCGCGGGTGCCGCCCACCGGCGGAGCCGGGACAACTCCCGTCCGTAGTAGCGAAGTGCGAGAAGCACCGAGCGCCTGCCCGGTAAGACCCTGTGTGTTTCCGGCGTTTCCATCCCACCCCTGTGTCGTCCTGTGGCCGCCCGCCGCGCCGCGCGTGCGGGCAGGGGCCATCACCGCAACGGATGCGTGAGGTTTCGGGTCGAGTCCGGAAGTGTCCCGCGATACCGGCCGCGGAGTCCAAGCGTTTTCCGGCCGGGCGGTGGTGTGCGGGGAGCGCCAAGGGGCACGGGGGCGGACCGGGGTGACGGTCGCCGCGCCCGGGGCGTCCCGCGCGGGTCAGGACGCGGCGCTGGAGTCCGGGCGCAGGGTGAAGACCTGGTCGAGGCCGACGAGGGTGAGGACGCGCAGCAGGTTCGCCGGTACGGCGGCCAGGACGACGTCGGCCTCGGCGGCCAGCGCGTGCTGGCGGGCGGCGAGGAGTGCGGTGATGCCCGAGGAGTCGCAGAACTCCAGCCCGGACAGATCCAGGACCAGACACTGCCCCGGTGACAGGGAGAGCTGGTCGAGCCTGCCGCGAAGGACGGGGGCCTGGTCGAAGTCCAGGTCGCCGGCCACGTGCAGAACGGGGCCGGTGGTGGTGTCGTGCTGTCTGACGGTGAGCGGGTTCATGAGATGTGATTCGTCGCGGGGCCTAGGGGGGAAGGGGCGGCGGGAACGCCGAGCGCGAGCAGCGCGGTGTCGTCGTCCAGGCCGTCGCCGATCTTTTCGAGCAGCCCGGTCAGGGCGGTGATCACCTCGTGCGGCGTGCCGGGCGCGTGGTCGGTGGCGAAGGTGTGCAGGGCGTCCTCGCCGTACAGGTCGTCCCGGCCGGGGCCGGTGCGGGCCTCGGTGAGGCCGTCGGTGTAGAGCACGACCGTGTCGCCGGGGCCGAGGACGGTCTCGACGGTGCCGATCGGCGCGCCGGGGACGACACCGATGAGCAGGCCCCCCGGGGTGGGCAGGAACTCGGCGCGGCCGTCGGACCGCAGGACGAGCGCCGGCGGGTGGCCGCCGGAGGCGAGACGCACGACCCTCCGCCCGTGCTCGCCGCCCGGCTCGATGATCCCGAAGATGCAGGTGCAGTACCGGGGGTTGCCGCCGCCGGTGTAGCGCTCGTGCAGCACGGCGTTCAGCGTGGCCAGGGCCGAGGCCGGATCAGGGTCGTGGTGGGCCGCGGCGCGCAGGGTGTAGCGGGTCAGGGAGGTGAGGGAGGCGGCTTCGGGTCCCTTGCCGCACACGTCGCCGAGGAAGAACGCCCACCGGTCGCCGCCGACCGGGAACAGGTCGTAGAAGTCGCCGCCGAGCTGGTCCGGCGAGGCCGTGTGGTAGTGGACGGCCGTCTCCAGACCCGGTACATCGGGCAGCGAGTCCGGCACGAGGGAACGCTGCAGCACGGCGAGCGCGTCGGCCAGCCTGGCCCGGTCCGCCTCGGCCTGCCGCCGGGCCTCGTCCGCCTCGGCGCGGGCCCGCTCGGCCTCCTCACGGCGGCGCAGGAGCTCCTGCTCGTAGGCGCGGCGGTCCGAGGCGTCGAAGACGGTGATCCGGATCAGCAGCGGCTCGCCCTCGGTACCGTGCTTGACCACCGCGGACACCAGCACGGGCAGCCGGCCCCCGTCCAGGCGCCGCAGGTCCAGGGCGATGCCGCGCAGCTCGCCCTGCATGCGCAGCAGCGGAGCGAAGTGCGTCTCGTGGTAGAGCTTGCCGCCGATGGTCAGCAGGTCCGTGAAGCGCTTGCGGCCCACGACGGCCTCACGCTCCAGGCCGAGCCAGTCCAGCAGCGTGGTGTTGATCTTGGCGATGGTGCCGTCCATCATCGTGGACAGGTAGCCGCACGGCGCGGACTCGTACAGGTCCTCCGCGCTGTCCTCCAGCAGGGCGGTGAAGGCCGCGTTCGTGCTCGCCTCGTCCCCCGTCTCAGCGGGTTCCGGCACGCCGCCCGTACGGCACATCACCGGAGGGACTCCAGGAAGCCGAGGATCGCCCCGGTGGTGGCCTCCGGCGCGCTGAGCTGCGGGCAGTGCCCGGTGGCGTCGAGCGTGACCAGGCGGGAGCCGGGGGTCGCCGCGTGCACATAGGCGCCGACCTCGCGGGGCGCGATGGCGTCCTGCTCGCACTCCAGCACCAGGGTCGGCACCGACACGCTCTTGAGGTCCTCCCGGCTGTCGGTGAGGAACGTCGTACGGGCGAAGACCCGGGCGATGTCGGGGTCGGTGGCGCAGAAGCTGTTGGTCAGTTCCTGCCCGAGCTCCGGCCGGTCCGGATTGCCCATGATCACCGGGGCCATGGCGGACGACCAGCCCAGGTAGTTCGCCTCCAGGGAGGCGAGCAGCTCGTCGATGTCCTCGGTGCTGAAGCCGCCGCGGTAGTCCTCGTCGTCGATGTAGCGGGGCGAGGGCGTGACCATCACGAGCGCCCCGATCCGCTCCGGCGCCGCCTGCGCCGCCAGCACCCCGACCATGGCGCTCACCGAGTGCCCCACGAACACCGCCTGCCGCAGGTCCAGTTCCTCGCAGACGTCGACGACGTCACCGGCGTAGCCCCGCAGCGAGGAATAGCGCTCCTCGCTCCATGCCGCGAGGTCCGAACCGCCGGAGCCGACGTAGTCGAACAGCACCACCCGGTAGCGCTCGGCAAGTGCCGGCACCACCAGCCGCCACATGTTCTGGTCGCATCCGAACCCGTGTGCCAGGAGCAGCACCGGCGCGCCTTCGGGGCCGGTGACGTTGACGTTGTTCCTGCGGCGGATGTCCATGCGGACCATGCTCCCACCTCGGAGGGAGTCCTTCGACGGCGGGCCCGGGGGCAGCCTCTTCGCGGCCGCGAACTCAGCCCAGGTACAGCGGCACCCTGGAGGCCAGGTCTCCGAGCGCTGCCTGCTCCGCCTCGGTCGGCGCCCGCCGCCCGGTGCCGACGAGCAGGGCGTCCACGTCGGGGAAGGACGCCGGGAACGGTCTCCCCGCGATCCGCTCCAGCATCTCCCGGGAACGGGCGAGGCCCTCCGCGGGCGGCTGCTCCGCGTCCGGGAGGTAGGCGATCAGGTCGAGGTGGTGCAGCGTCCACTCCATGACGTACGCGGACAGGAAGTCGCCCACGGTGAGGACTTCGTCGCGGGTGCCGACCCGGCCGGCCGGATCGGCCAGCAGGGCCGCGCGCCCGGCTGCGGAACCGACGTCGTCCAGATGGAACTTCAGCAGCTGCGGATCCTCGTACGCGGCGGCCAGCCGGACGGTCAGCGCGTCGAGCGGGTCGTCGCCGGTCGGCGGAGTGCCGGAGATGTCCCAGTACGTCAGTGCGTCACGGGTCGGTTCCCGGTCGGACGGGGTGGCCAGGGTGATCAGGACGTCCTGGGCGTCGACGATCAGATGGCACACCAGGTCCCGCACCAGCCAGCCCGTACAGCCCGAGGGCCGCCCGAAGTCCTCGTCGGAGAGACCGGCCACCGCCGCGCGCAACGCCGTCCAGGTGCGTGAGAAGGGATCCACCCCGGCAACGTAGGGCCTTGCGGCGAGCGTGGACAAGCGCGTTCAGGGCATCTGGACCGTTGAGTCATCCGGCAGTTGCGGCGTATCACTGGCCTTGCGGTCCGAAGAGTGGTGAGCATGAGCGTCCTGCAGAATCCCGGAGTACCGCGCCCGGCCGACGGCGTTGAGCGGCTCGTGTCGCCGGTCGGTTCGCACACCGAGTGGGATCCGCTGGAGGAGATCATCGTGGGGCGCCTGGAGGGCGCGACGATCCCCTCCGACCATGCGGTGGTGACCTGCAACGTGCCCCCGTGGGCCGGGCGGTTGCAGGGACTCGCGGCCGGCTTCCGGTATCCGCGGCTGCTCGTCGAGCGGGCGCAGCAGGAGATCGACGCCTTCGTCGCCCTGCTGGAGTCGCTCGGCGTCACGGTCAGGCGACCCGAGGCGGTCGACCACAAGCGCCGCTTCGGCACCCCCGACTGGACCTCACGCGGCTTCTGCAACACCTGCCCGCGCGACAGCATGCTCGTCATCGGCGACGAGATCATCGAGACCCCGATGGCGTGGCCGTGCCGGTACTTCGAGACGCACTCCTACCGTCCCATCCTCAAGGACTACTTCCGGCGCGGCGCGCGCTGGACGGCGGCACCCAGGCCACAGCTCACGGACGAGCTGTTCGATCCGGACTTCCGCGTCCCCGGGCCGGGCGAGCCCATGCGGTACATCCTCACCGAGTTCGAACCCGTCTTCGACGCGGCGGACTTCGTCCGGGCGGGGCGGGACCTGTTCGTCACCCGCAGCAACGTCACCAACGTGATGGGCATCGACTGGCTGCGCCGTCACCTCGGCCCGGAGTACCGCGTCCATGAGGTCGAGAGCCGCTGCCGCACGCCCATGCACATCGACACGACGTTCGTCCTGCTCGCGCCCGGGAAGGTGCTGATCAACCCCGAGTACATCGACGCCGACCGCCTGCCGGACGTCCTCGGTTCCTGGGACGTCCTGGTCGCTCCCGAGCCCGACCCGATCGACGGCCGGCTGCTCAAGCTCACCTCGATGTGCGGCAAGTGGCTCAGCATGAACGTACTCATGCTCGACGAGAAGCAGGTGATCGCCGAGCGCCACCACACCGGGATGCTGCGCGCGCTGGAGAAGTGGGGCTTCGAGCCGATTCCGTGCGACCTGCTGCACTACGCCCCCTTCGGCGGCTCGTTCCACTGCGCGACCCTCGACGTCCGGCGCCGCGGCTCGCTCCAGTCCTACTTCGACTGACCGTGCCGTCCCCCTCCGGACGCGCCGAGCGGTCCGCCGACGAGGGCGGCGAGTTCCTCCGGCGTACGCGGTCCCGGCTCAGTCTCATCCAACCAGCCCTGGGCGCGCAGGAGTTCCGCCGCCGCGGCGCCCCACGGCAGGCGCAGCCCCGCCTCGCGGAGGAGATCCGGGCGGGCCAGCATCGTGGCCGCCGGTCCGGTGCGGACGCCGGACGGGGTGAGGAGTGCGGCGTCGTCGGCCCAGCGCAGCGCGAGGTCGACGTCATGGGTGGCCATCACCACCGTGGTGCCGGCGGCACGGAGTTCGTCGAGGGTGGCCAGGAGCCGCTCCTGGCCGTCGGGGTCGAGTCCGGCCGTCGGCTCGTCGAGCACGAGCACGCGGGGCCGCATGGCGACCGCGCCCGCGATGGCGGTGCGCTTGCGCTGGCCGTAGGAGAGCAGATGGGTGGGCCGGTCGGCCAGGGCCGTGATGTCCAGCGCGGCGAGCGCCTCCGCCACCCGCGCCCGCACCTGAGGGCCGTCCAGGCCGAGGTTCAGCGGCCCGAACGACACGTCCTGCTCGACGGAGGCCGCGAACAGCTGGTCGTCCGGGTCCTGCACCACCAGCTGCACGGTGGTCCGCAGCCCGGTCAGCCCCTTGCGGTCGTACGCCACCGGCCGCCCCTCGACCGTCAGCCGGCCCTCTTGCGGCCGCAGCCCGCCGGAGAGCAGCCGCATCAGCGTGGTCTTTCCGCTGCCGTTGCGGCCGAGCAGCGCGAGCGCACGCCCCTCGGGTATCTCGAAGTCGAGCCCGCTGAGCACGGTGGGGCCGTCCTCGTAGGCGTAGGACGCGCCCCGCAGGGCGACGAGGGCGGGCTCGCTCATGTCAGCGGCCTTTCCAGTACGAAGGTGAGGGCGGCCAGCGTCGCGAGCAGCGCGCAGCTGGCGGCCGTGAAGCGGACGGAGACCCGGGCCTCGGGCACCAGGACGCGCAGGGTGCCGTCGTAGCCGCGCCCGGCGAGTCCGGCCTGGAGACGGCCGGCCCGGTCGAAGGCCCGGACGAACGCGGTGGCGCCGAGCCCGGCCAGGGAACGCCACTCCGCGGCCCGGCTGGTGTGACCGAGCCGGGCCGCCTGGGCCTCCCGGATGCGGCGCAGCGAGTCCAGCAGCAGGAAGCTCATCCGGTACGTCACCAGCGCGACGTCGACGACCGGTGCGGGGATCCCGGCCCGGACCAGGCGGGGCAGCAGGTCGGACAGGGGAGTGGTGAAGGCGAACAGCAGCACGCCCAGGGAGGCCGCCGAGGTCCGCAGCAGCAACTCCCCGGCGCGCACCGGCCCGTCGGCGGCGAAGGAGACGAACCCCCCTGGCCCGCCCACCTGGACGAGCAGCGTGAGCGCGCCGGTCACGCAGAAGCCCAGCGGCACCCGGTAGGCCCGCCACAGCCGCCGTCCGGGCACGCCGGCCGGGCCCAGCAGCACCACCAGGGCGGTCAGGAGCACCAGGGCCGCACCGGGCCAGGGCGGCAGCGAGATCGCGAGCACGGTGAGCCCGAGCCCCAGCACGGCCTTGTCCACGGGATGACGGCGGCGCCAGCGACTGCTGTGCGCCGCCGCGTCGATCGGCAGCACCCGGGCTCAGTCCCGCTCCGCCGCGGACTTCCCGGCGGCGCCGGTGAGCGCCTCGTCGGCCTGCCGTTCCAGCGCCCGCTGCTCGCCCTGCCGCCGCCCCCGGCGCAGACCGAAGTAGTAGGCGAGGACCCCGGCGCCGAGGGCCGCCTGGAGGGAGAACAGCGCCGACTCGATCTCGCCGGACGGCGGCTCGTACAGCGGCGAGAACCACGGCTCGTAGTCCGGCTTCAGTTCGGTGATCGCCGTCTCGGCCTCGCCGTCGGCGCCCGTGAAGGGCTCCTTCTTGTGGTCGCCGAGTCCCAGCACCAAGGGCAGCACGGCCAGTGCGGCCACGGCGAGCAGCAGCACCAGGTTGATCTTCGTGTTCCTGCTCATCGGGTCACCGCCTCGGTCTCGGTCCGGGGCTGCTTCTTGGCGAGGAGCACACCCAGCCGGGTCAGTTCGCCCTTGCTGGACTGCACCAGCAGCCGCATCACGAGCACGGTCAGCAGGCCCTCGCTCACCGCGAGCGGGATCTGGGTGACGGCGAAGATGGAACCGAACTTGCCGAGCGCGCCCAGGAATCCGCTGCCCGGGTCGGGGAAGGCGAGCGCCAGCTGCACGCTCGTGACGCAGTACGTGGACAGGTCGGCGACGAACGCGCCGGAGAACACCGCGACCATCAGCGGCGCGTTGGAGCGCCGCAGCAGCGCGTAGACGGCGTATCCGGCCCAGGGCCCGGCGATCGCCATGGAGAAGACGTTGGCGCCGAGCGTGGTCAGGCCGCCGTGCGCGAGCAGCAGCGCCTGGAAGAGCAGGGTGATGGTGCCCAGCACCGCCATGATGGGCGGCCGGAACAGGATGGCTCCGAGGCCCGTGCCGGTGGGGTGCGAGCAACTGCCGGTGACGGAAGGAAGTTTCAGGGCGGACAGGACGAACGTGAAGGCGCCGGACGCCCCGAGGAGCAGGGTGCTCTCGGGGTGCTCGCGCACTTCACGGGTGAGCGACCGGACTCCGTGGACGACGAACGGCGCCGACGCGACGCCCCAGGCGACCGCGTGCGCCGGAGGAAGGAAACCCTCGGCTATGTGCATGGCTCAGCAGACCCTCTCCAGCACCTCGTGGATGGTTGACGCGCCTTGGCCGGTCTCCTGGCTGACGGGTACCACCGCCCGTACTCCGCCTTCCCGGGTCACGAGGACCCAGTGGCTGCCCCTTGAGGGGCCGGAGCCGGACTTCCCGATTCACAGTGGCGAGGGCCGCACCGGCATCACACCGGATTTCCCGTTCACCAAGGCCTGGTGACAATAAGGCCGGGATAAGGGCGATGACAAGCCGCCCAAGGGGCGCGCGAGGGGGCGCCCGCTCGCACACCGGCGCATCCCCCGGCTGATCCACGGGCTCCGGGCGCTCATGGCGGAAGGATCCTCAAGGGAGCCGCGTCAGTCGTCGCCCCCGTCGCCCCCGTCGTCACCGCCGTCGTCGCCCTGCCCGTTTCCCCCGGCCGGGACCGGCTTCTCGGGCTTCGGCTGCTCCGGCGCGGCGTCGCCCGCCCCCTGCGCCGGAGTGGCGGCACCGGTCTCCGGCGCGGGCGGGGTCGGGGAGGCGGCCGGCGTGGACGGAGTGACCTCGGCCACGGTGCCGGTGGTCGGCGTGGTGGCGATCTGCCGGCCGCCCGCCGGGTCGGAGGTGGGGGCGGGGGCGGAGTCACCGGACGGGCCGGCCGCGGGGCTGCTCGCGGTCGGGGACGCGTCGGGTTCCGTCCCCTCGGTGGTCGTGTCGGGCGAGAACCAGCGCATGCCGAGGAGCATCGCGGCGAGGAACAGCGCCGCGGCGGCGGCCGTCGCGGCCACTCTCGACCGGCTGCCGAAGCCGCCGCGCCCGCGGGAGCGGCCCGAACGCCCCGCCTGGGCCGCCCGGGCCGCGGTGCGGTGCCCCGTGGTCGCGGGCAGCGCGTACGTGGTCGGGTGGCTGGTCTCGGCAGCCGCGTACGGGCCCTGCCCGGTGTGCTCCGGCGCGGACGGGGTCTTCGGCCGCAGCGGCGGTGAGACGTCCGGCAGCGGCTCGGGCAGGCCCCGCCAGGCGCCTCCGGCGAACCACTCGGCGGCCTGCTCCGCGGTGGGCCGGTCCTCGGGCTGCTTGGCGAGCAGTCCGAGAAGGTAGTTCTCGAACGCCGGG
This sequence comes from Streptomyces paradoxus, assembly GCF_014202475.1. Classification (GTDB taxonomy): domain Bacteria; phylum Actinomycetota; class Actinomycetes; order Streptomycetales; family Streptomycetaceae; genus Streptomyces; species Streptomyces paradoxus. Next base: position 159,071 of record NZ_JACHGV010000013.1, on the reverse strand, counting down.
GGAAGTCCGGCGACACCGAGCTCGCGGGGCGGCACGGGGGCCGCGTCGAGATGCTGGTGCAGGAGGGCGACGGCGGTGTCGGCCTGGAACGGCGGGCGGCCGCTGAGGAGCTGGTAGAGCACGCAGCCCAGGGAGTACATGTCGGAGGCGGGCCCCGCCGGCTTGCCCAGGGCCCGTTCGGGCGCGAGGTAGAGGCCGGTGCCGACGATCTGGCCGGTGGCGGTGAGCGCGGCGCCGGGGTCGTCGAGGAACCGTGCGATGCCGAAGTCGCCGATCTTCAGGGTGCCGTGGGCGTCCAGCAGCAGGTTGGCGGGTTTGACGTCCCGGTGCACGATGCCCTGCCGGTGCGCCGCGGCGAGCCCCGCGGACGCCTGCGCGGCGAGACGGGCCACCTGCTCGGCGGGCAGCGCGCCGGAGCCGGACAGCACGCCGGCGAGGCTGTCGCCCTCGACCAGCTCCATCACCAGGTACAGCCGGTTGTCGTACTCGCCGAAGTCCAGGACGCCGACCACGTTGGGGTGGTTGAGACGCCCGGCGGTCTGCGCCTCCAGACGGAACCGGGAGGTCGCCGTGGCGTCGGTGTCCTGGGGCAGCAGCAGCTTGAGGGCCACCGCTCTGGCGAGCGTCTCGTCGTACGCACGCCAGACCTCTCCCATTCCACCGCGCCCGATCTCAACTTCCAGCCGGTAGCGGCCCGCTAGCAGCACTCGTCCTCGTCTCATGCGTGTGGGAAGGTCGTCGCCGCAGGCCGAACTCCCCGCTTATGCGCGGGGGTTGGTTGGGGGGTTCCGCAGCCGACTCAGGATACTGGCGCGGCGTGACCGCCGATCTCCGCAGCGGTGTCCTCGAAGGGTGCGGTCTCGGAAATTCCGGAGCGAAGAGGTCGCCCGCGGGAGTGAAGGTCCCGCGCGCCCGGTTGCCGCGGGCGCCGGCACCTTTCAGGCCGCCTCCGCTCCCGTCTCACGGCGCGGCAGCACCGCCACCGCCAGGGCCGGTACGGCCGCGAGGACGAGCCACGGTACGGCGGCCGGCAGCCCCAGGTCGAGCAGGAAGCCGGTGGCCGCGCTGCCGGCCAGGACGATCAGCCCGGAGACGGACGACAGCGCACCGGTGTACAGCCCGAGCCGGCCCTCCTCGGCGAGGTCGGGCACCCAGGCACGCGCGGCGGGCACCACCAGCATCTGCCCCACCGTGAGCAAGATCACGAAGCCGGCGGCCGGCAGCAGTCCGGCGGTACCCGTCCAGCCGGCCGGGCGGGCCGCGGCCACCACCGCGAAACCGGACGCGATCAGCAGCAGCCCCGCGGTCATGGAACGGCGCAGGTCGAGCCGGTCGCCCGCCCAGCGGGTCACCGGCAGCTGGGCGAACACCACCAGCACCGAGGACAGCGCGAAGAGCCAGGACAACGGCGCCTGGGAGCCCGCCGCGCGCTGCACCTCGTCCGGCAGGGCGAGGTACAGCTGGTTGTAGGCGAGCAGATACGTGCCATAGGCGCAGCACAGGGCGAGGAAGCGGCGGTTGCGCAGCAGGAGCCGCGCCCCGCCCCGCGCCCGGACACTGACCCGGCCGGGGATGTGCTGCGGCATCAGCCACAGGTGCCCGGCGAGGACGAGCACGAAGACCGCGGCACCGGCGAGACACGCGGTGCGGAAGTCGACGGCGAGCAGCAGCGCGCCGAGCAGCGGCCCGACGAACGCCCCGGCCTGGCCCGCCACGCTGAACAGGGCGAGGACCCGGGTGCGCGGGCCGTGCCCGTCCTCCTCCCAGGCCACCGCCTGGCGGGCCACCTCGGACTCCACGGCGGGGGAGAACAGCGCGGCGGCGAAACCGATGACCAGCACCGCCCCGATCACGGTCCAGCTCGCCTTCGCGTACCCGAGCCAGGCGAACCCGGCGATCCGCAGGACGCAGCCCGCCAGCACGACGGGCCGCACCCCGAACCGGTCGACGAGCCAGCCGCCGACCACGAACAGCCCCTGCTGGCTGAAGGTGCGCAGCCCGAGCACGAACCCGACCAGCCACCCCGCCATGCCGATCGCGGTGCCGAGGTGCTCGGCGAGGAACGGCAGGACGGCGTAGAAGCCGATGTTGAAGGCGAGCTGGGTGAGGATCAGCAGCCGCAGCAGCGGCGACAGTTCCTTGCAGAGCCGCCAGGTGCTCTCACGCGGGCCCTTGGGCGGGGCGGCGTCGGACGTTCCGGCTGTCCGGCGGGACAGCACACGGGAGATGAGGTGGGTCATCGTTCTTCTGTCGGTGAGGCGGACACGGACGTCAGGTGGGCGCCGGTGCGTTCCGGTGGCCGCGGCGGGGCCGGCGCGACCCCTTCCGCGGGCGGTCCGGCCGGTCCGGCGGGCCGCGTGCGCCGCCGGGGCAGCCGTGCGCCGCCCGCGGCCGTCACCGCGAGCGCACCGAGCAGGGCGAGCACGGCGGCGGGGAAGAGGACGGCCCACGGGGCACGCTCGGCGTACGGCTGGTTCTCGGCGAGCAGCAGGCCCCAGTCGGGGGAGGGCGGCTGGGCGCCCAGGCCGAGGAAGCCGAGCGCGGCCAGGCTCAGTGCGACGCCCGGGAGCCGGAGCAGGGCGTGCCGGGCGACCGGGGGCGCGACGGCGGGCAGCAGTTCGTGCGCGAACAGGTACCAGCGGCCGGCACCCAGCGCCCGGGTGGCCGTCAGATGGGTGGTCGCGCGCTCCTGCCGCAGCAGGGCGGAGGTGTGCGCGGCCAGCGGGGACCAGGCCACGACGGCCACGGCGAACGCGGGAGTCCAGGGGCCGCTGCCCATGACGCCGGTGACGAGGAGCCCGGCCAGGACGGGCGGTACGGCACTCAGGGTGTCGACCAGCGGCCCGGAAAGCCGGGGCAGCAGCCCCAGCAGCAGCCCGGTGACGAGGGCGGCGGCGCTCACCGCGAGGGCGGTGCCGAGGGTGGTCGGCGCGCCGTGGGAGATCCGGGCGAGGACGTCGCGGCCGAGCGCGTCGGTGCCGAAGGGGTGCGCCGTTGAAGGGGCTTGGAGCCGGGCGAGCGTGTCCAGGGCGATGGGGTCGCGAGGCAGCCCGGCCCCGATGGCGGCGGCCAGCAGCCCCGCGTAGAGCAGGGGGAGCGAGCGGGGCGCGGGCGGCCGGGGCCGGTGCAGGGACTGCAGGGCGCCGTCGCGCAGCGCCGGGCCGGTCAGCAGCCGGGCGGCGAGCCGGGCGAGAGCGCCGGCGGTGGCGGCGAGCAGGACGAGGGCGAGGGTGCCGGTCTGCAGGACGGGCAGGTCCTGGGAGAGGGCGGCGTGCAGGGTGAGCCGGCCGATGCCCGGGATGTCGAAGATCTGCTCGACGGCGACCGAACCGCCGGTCAGTCCGGCCACGAACAGCGCCAGGTTGGGCAGCAGTCCGGGCACGCAGCGGCGCACCGCCTGCCGCGCCACCGACCTCGGCGGGACACCGCGGGCCGCGGCCGCCACGGCCCAGGGCTCCGCGAACGCGCCGGGCAGCAGGTCGTCGAGCATGCGGCCCAGGACCGCTCCGGCGGGGAGTCCGACGGCGAGCGAGGGCAGCACCATCCACCGCGGCCCGTACCAGCCCAGGGCGGGCAGCCATCCCAGCCGCACACCGATCACCGAGACCAGCACCGAGGCGACGAGGAACTCGGGCAGCGCGGCCAGCACGGCCGTCGCCGTCCCGCCGGGCCGGCGGCCGGCGAGCCTGCCCCGCGCGCCCAGCCGGAGCGTACGGGCGCAGACGGCGGCCGCCGTGGCCGCGGCGACCGCCAGGGCCCCGGCCATGAGCAGCAGCGAGACGCCGAGCGGCACGACGAAGCCCGACAGCACCTGGCTGCCGGACACCCAGGACGTGCCCGCGTCCCCGTGCAGCAGCCCGCCCAGCCAGCGGCCGAGCAGCGTCAGCGGGCCGTCGTCGAGGCCCAGTTGGTCCCGGATGGCGCGCAGGGTCTCCGGAGCGGGGTCGCGGTCCGCCGACCGCGCGCGGAGCACGGTCAGCGCGGGGTCGGTGCGCGACAGCCACGGCAGCAGGCCGATGCCGCACACCAGGCAGACCACGAGCGCGGTCCGCCACAGCAGTGCCGGGGCGCTGCCGCGCGCGAGGGCGCGCAGTGCGGCGGCCGCACCGTTCCTCGAGGGCGTGTTCGAGCTGTTCAGCGCCGCGTCCCCGTACCTGTGAGGGTGCGCGTCGAGCCGACGGTGTCCCGCGCGATCGCCACGTACGTATATGAATACCATTTTCATCAAGCGAACGGTATCTCGAAGTGCACCACTCCGCTGCCCCCGCCGGGCACTTCCTCCCGCTCGTCGCACACCACCCTGCCCAGCGCCTTCCACAGGCCCAGTGCGCCGGGGGAGTGCGGGTACGTGTGCAGATACGCGGACCGGTATCCGCCGTCGGCCCGGGCGAACTCCAGCAGGCCGTACACGAGTCGCCGGGCCAGTCCGCGCCGCCGGTGGGCGGGGCGCACGTACACCCGCCGCAGCTGCGCCGTCTCGCCGGAGGGGAAACGCTCTGCCAGCCGGCGGGGGTTCGGCGGGTGTGCCGGGCCGCGCGCGTCCAGGGCCGCGGTGGCCGCCACCGCCCCGTCCCGCTCGTCCACGGCGACCAGGAGGGTGTGCCGGGGCGGCGTGACGTAGAACGGCACCGGGTCGATGATGTCGGCGTGCCAGCGCGGCACGTAACCGGTGCCGAAGTCGCGGTACACGGCGTCGAGCATCACCGCCCGGGCCCCGTCGATGTCGGCCGCCGCGGCTTCCCTGATGCTGTACTCGCGCATTTGCGCATCATATGCAAGAGGAGTTCATGGTTCAGCCGGGGGCAGCCGGTGTGATGTGGCTCAGCACGCACAGCCAGCGGCCCTGCCGCCGCACGAACACGTCCGTCGTCCACTCGTCGGCGTCATGGTGCTCGCCCTGGTAGTGGGCCGTGTTCGTCACCCTCCCGGTCACCACGGCGGTGTCACCGTAGACGCGGATCCTCGGCTCGGTTCTGAGGTCCATCGCCGAGTGGGTGAGCGCACCGGACTCCACGAGGGAGAGGAACCTCTCCCTCGTGTCGATCCCGGAGTCGGAGACGATGACCCACTCGTCCGCCATGAAGGCCGCGATCCGCGCGGGGTCGTCGGAGACGATCGCCTCGGCCCAGCCCTTCGCCAGGCGGGCGAGCTGGAGGGCGTCCGCGGAACCGGGCTTCTCGCTCATGGCGCGACCGTGGCCGGGGCGGATCGGTGCCGCGGGGCGTCCGGTTCAGCTCTCGGACGGGGTGAGCACCACGAAGTCCGCGCCGGCCGGGTCGAGGCAGACGGCGAGACGGCCGACGCCCTCCGCGTCCTCCGGGCCCATTTGCACGCTGCCGCCGTTCCCGGTGACCTGGGCCACCGCGGCGTCGCAGTCGTCGACGGCGAAGACCGGGTGCCAGTACGGCCGCCCGCCCGTGAGGGTCAGGTCCTCCTTGCGGAGCTGCATGAGTCCGCCGTGCATCCGGTCCTCGGAGAGTCCGGACGGGGTGATCAGGGTGTACGTGCCGGCGCCGCCCGGCAGGGGCATGTCGCTGAACTGCCAGCCGAAGAGGGTGCCGTAGAACTCCCGCGCAGCCGCGGCGTCGCTGGTGTACAGCTCCGTCCACGACAAGGAGCCCGGCTGGTCGACCAGTTCCAGGCCCTTGTTCGTACCGGGCTGCCAGACGGCGAACTGGCCGCCCAGCGGGTCGCTGTACTGCGCCATCCGGCCCCAGTCGTCGAGGTCCATCGGTGCGACCCGCACGGTGCCGCCCGTCTCTTGCACCGCCTGCGTCGTGGCGTCCGCGTCGGCGACGCTGTAGTAGAGCATCCAGGCCGGGCGCGCGCCTTCCTCGGTGAGCTTGCCGAGTCCGGCGACGATCTTGCCGTCCTTCCTGAACATCCCGCCCTCGAAGTCCTCGCTCTCGCCCATGGACTCGTAGTCCCACCCGAGGACGGCACCGTAGAAGGCGGCGGCGGCCGGGACGTCCGGAGCGCCCAGGTCGAGCCAGCAGGGGGAACCGGGGACGTACTCCGTCGTGATCATGGCGATGCTTCCCTTCGGCGGGTCCTGTGTGCCCAGCCTGACACCGGGCGCCGGTCGTCGCCCGTCGGCCGCTGTCCGTTCGGGGGACCCCCGCGCGGATGCCGGGCGGCCTCAGTGGACGGACAGTCCGCCGTCGACGAAGAGGGACTGCCCGGTGACGTAGGCGGACGCCGCGCCGGCCAGGAAGACCGCCGCGCCCGCGAAGTCCTCGGCCAGACCGTTGCGCCCGATCATCGTCCGGGCGGCCAGGGCGGCCACCTTCTCCGGATCCGACGACAGCCGCGCGTTCAGCGGTGTCATGACGAAGCCCGGCACGAGGACGTTGCAGGTGACGCCGCGCGGCGACCACGCCTCGGCCTGGGAGCGCGCCAGGGCCTCCAGAGCGCCCTTGGAGGCGCCGTAGGCACCGCTCTGGACGAACGCGCGATGCGCCTGCTGCGAGCTGATGTGGATGATCCGCCCGTATCCCCGCTCCGCCATGCGGGGGCCGAAGCGCTGCCCCAGCAGGAACGGCGCCTCCAGGTTGACGGCCATCGTGGCGTCCCAGACGTCCTCGCCGAGCTCGTCCATCGGCGGACGCAGGTTGATCCCGGCGCTGTTGACGAGGATGCCGGGCTCCCCGAAGGCCTCGACCGCCCGCTCCGCGGCCTCCCGCACGCCCTCGCGGGTGCTCAGGTCCGCGCTGACCCAAGCGGCGCGGCAGCCCTCGGCCGTCAGCTCCTCGACCGTCGACTTCAGTCCGGCCTCGCCGCGGGCCACGACCACCACGCTCGCCCCGGCACGCGCGAGGGCGCCGGTGATGGCGCGCCCGATGCCGGAACTGCCGCCCGTGACCACCGCGACCCGGCCCTCCAGGGAGAACAGTTCGGAGAGGTAGGCCTGGGGCACCGGGTTCGGCGGAGTCGGCTTCGTGGTGGGAGCGGGCTGTGTCGTCATGGCGACCCACTCTAGGTCGCACACATACCCCTAGGGGGTATATAGTCGGGGTCATGGACCACACCGCTCATGAACCTGAGAAGCATGCGCACGGGGCCGCGTCCTGGGGCACCGCCGTGAAGGCGACACTGCACTGTCTGACCGGATGTGCGATCGGCGAGATCCTCGGCATGGTCATCGGCACGTCGCTGGGGTGGGCCAACGTGCCCACCATGGTGCTCGCGATCGGGCTCGCGTTCCTCTTCGGCTACTCGTTCACCCTGTTCGCGGTCCTGCGGTCCGGCATCGGCCTCAAGGCCGCGATCAAGATCGCCCTCGCCGCGGACACGGTCTCGATCGCCGTGATGGAAATCGTGGACAACGCGATCATCGCGCTCACCCCGGGCGCGATGGACGCCCACCTGTCGGACGGCCTGTTCTGGTCCGCGCTCCTGGGCGGCTTCGCGGTCGCCTTCCTGATCACGACCCCGGTCAACAAGTGGATGATCGGCCGCGGCAGGGGCCACGCCGTGGTCCACGCCCACCACTGACGCGCTGTCACCCCCGTGATGATTCAGCCCTTGAGCAGGCGTACCTGGCCGTCCGGGAGCTTCGGCCACCAGTGGTGGTAGCGGCGGTAGACCTCGGTGTCGCGGCCGGCCAGCATCGCCGTCAGCGACGCGGCCTCCGCGGCGAGCCCGTCCCACACGGCGCCCGGCAGGTCGTGGAACGCCGTCGCCTCGACGCCTCCGTCGACCGCGCGCCACACACCGGCGACCCGGCCGTCGACCAGCAGCGTGGGCAGCACGTCGCCGTTCACCCGGATCACCAGACGGCGATACGCCGGGGGGATCACCCGGCTGCGGTCGGCGTGGGCCAGCAGCACGCTGTCCCACATGGCCATGAGCCGGGGCGGGGCCGGCGTGTCCGCCGGCGGGCGCGGGGCGCCCGGTACGTCGTACAGGAGGGTCCCGTCGGGTCCCCGCAGCTGCTCCACCGTGTCGTCGAGGGAGAGCAGCGCACGCCGAACCGGTGCCCGGGGCACCATGGCGAACTGCGCGACGTCCGCCACCGAGGCGGGCCCGAAGCCCGCCAGATAGCGCAGGACGAGGTGGCGCAGCGCCTCCGCCACCGTCTCCCGCCCCCCGGGCACCGGACCGGTCCGCGCCGCGACGAACGACGACCGGGGGCCGAACGACCACGGCCCGCCGGTCGGGACGTGGAACAGCGGCGCGTACGCCTTGAGCCCCCACCACGCCCCGGCCTTCTTCTGCGTGCCGACCCGCTCCTCCAGCCAGTCCTGCACCTCGGCGGCCGTCCGGGGCCGGTCCGCGAAGTCCAGCAACCCGGGGACGAGCGCCTCACCGTCGGCCGGCGTGAGCCCCGCCGCGGCGAAGCGGTACCCGAGCCGTGAGGCGTACAGCGTCTGCTGCATCGCCTCACGGAACACCTGGTAGTCGTCCGCGTGGACCGCGTGCAACGTGATCCGCATCAGGGTCGCCTTGACCACCGCGCGCTCCGAGAACGCGGCGTCCAACTCGGCCGGCGCGAACCCGGCCAGCCGGTTCCACAGCGCCACGTACGGCGAAGCGGCATGCTGCGCCTGCAGCGCCACCACACGCCGCACCGCCTCCCCGGCCCCCAGCACCTCCCGGCCCAGCAGCAACTGGCGCCCGAGAGTGGCCCGATTGAGCTCCAGCGCGGTGATGTCCACGCCGTGGATTCTGCCGTGGCACCACCGGAGCCACCGGCTCCGCGGCAGTGGCTTGGATCACATGGCTCGGATTGAGTGCCCGGCAGGGGAGATGTCCGTACTCAGGGGTGTCAGGGCGGGGCCGGATGCGAGGATGAGGCGCCATGACAGTCGGGTGGTGTGCTCGCGCGATACGGGCCGCGGTGTTCGCGGCCGTCTGTGTCGTGCTCGCCGCCCTGGGGCACGTCATGATGTCCGGCGATCACGTGCCCCTGCCGACGCTGCTGGCCGGCTGGGTCGTGACGGGCCTGGCGGGCTGGTGCCTGGCGGGCCGCGAGCGCCGACCGCGCCTGGTCGTCGCCGTCGCCGTGGCCGTCCAGACGGCGCTGCACTCGGCGTTCTCCCTAGGGCCGCCGGCCTCTTCCGCTCCCGGGCCCCACTCCACGGACATGCCGTCCATGAGCCACGGCATGGGATCCATGAGCCACGGCATGAGCGCGGGCGCCATGGAGACCATGTCCCCGCACGCCGGGCACGTCCCCGGCGGTGACTCGTCCCTCGGCATGCTCGCCGCCCACCTCCTGGCCGCGCTGCTGTGCGGCCTGTGGCTGGGCCACGGGGAACGGGCCGCCTTCCGGCTGCTGCGTGCCGTGGGCAGCCGACTCGCCGCACCCCTGCGGCTGCTGTTCGCCCTGCCGGCACCGCCGCCCCCGCCCCCGCACCGGCGGCGACGGCCGTCGAACCGCTCGCCGCGCCGCCTCCTTCTCGTCCACGCGATCACCACCCGGGGCCCACCCGCGGGGGCCGCTGCCGCCTGACGGCAGCCGGAACCGGCCGGGGCGGCCCCTGCGCGCCCCGGCAGCGGTCGTACCTCCGTGCCAGCGCGCACTCCGCGGGAGTCCACACCCCCCGCCGCGCGGTACGGGCATGCCCGCGCCCCCCGCTCACCGGACCGCGCAGCCACGCGCGCACGTCTGGCCTCACGGCCTGCCGCTCGCGTCCTCGCGGTCCTGGAACCCCGACAAGGACATCAGGTGATCACTCCTGCCCCGCCCCTTCCGCACGAGAGATCGGCGTCGGCCGACGCGTCGATAACCGCCTGGGCGCTGGCCGCCCGCGGCGGCGACTCCGCGGCCGTGGAGCACTTCGTGCGCGCCCTGCACCGGGACGTCGTCCGGTACGTCGCCCATCTGTGCGCCGACCCGCAGGCGGTGGACGATCTGGCGCAGGACACGTTCCTGCGGGCGCTCGGCAGCCTGCACCGCTTCGAGGGCCGTTCCTCGGCGCGGACCTGGCTGCTGGCGATCGCCCGGCGCGCGGTGGCCGACAGCATCCGGTACACCGCCGTACGCCCCCGCCCCGCCGACCTGCCGGACTGGGAGCCGGCGGCCGAACTCGCCCAGCCGCGCGGCCTGCCCGGCTTCGACGACGGCGTGGCGCTGCTGGAGCTGCTGGCCGGGCTGCCGGACGAACGCCGTGAGGCCTTCGTCCTCACGCAGCTGCTCGGCCTGCCCTACGCGGAGGCCGCCGCGCTGAGCAACTGCCCGGTCGGCACGGTCCGTTCCCGCGTGGCCCGCGCCCGGGCGACGCTCCTCGCCCTGCTCGCCGCGGCGGAGGAACCGGAACCCGCTCTCGCCGCGGCCTGACACCCGTCGAAGAGCGCACGGTGCCCGCCGCCTCGCCCGGCGGGCACCGGCCGGTGAAACGGACGCCCAGGACGGCCAGAAGGGTCAGCGGTGCCGGACGGCTCTCCCGTCGGCCCGCGCCTCCACCTCCCTCCAGAAGGCGCCGACCCGCGCGTTGAACACCTCCGGCACCTCCTGGAACGGCTGATGCGCCTCCCCGGGCAGCACCTCGAACACGGCGCCCGGGATGCTGTTCGCGACCGCGCGTCCGAGGCGCGGCGGTGTGGCGAGGTCGAGTTCACCGGCGAGCACGAGGGTCGGGACGCCGATGCCGCCGAGGCGGTCGAGGGTGTCGTGGCCGGCGAACGCCGCGAGCTGGCGCTGGAAAGCCTCGGCGGACTGCGGATGCTCGAAGGCCAGGGTCTCGTCGATGAAGCGGTCGACCATGCCGTCGGCGTGGGCGCGCGGGGTGTAGACCCACAGGAAGAACGCCTCCAGCATGGCCCGTTCGTCCGGCGCGCGTTCGGCCATCCAGTTCCAGAAGCGCGTCATGGTGCGGAAGTAGGGATCCGGGCGGGCCATCGTGCTCATGAGGACGAGGCTGCGGACCAGGCCGGGGTGGCGCAGAGCCAGCTCCTGGGCGATGAAACTGCCGCCCGAGAAACCCATGATGTGCGCCGTCGGGATTCCGAGCGCGCGCAGCAGCGCCGCGGCGTCGTCGGCCATCCGCGCCACGGAGAGCGGGCCGTCGGGCAGCGGGCTGCGGCCCGCGCCCCGGTTGTCGAACGCGGTGAGCCGGTAGCGGTCCGCGAACCCCTCGAGCTGTGGCTGCCATGCCTCGGCGGGGTCCCCGAGCCCCGCGACGAGCAGGACGTCGGGTCCCTCGCCCCGCTGCTCCACCCAGAGTTGCACGCCGTCGGCGTCGACCATCCGGCCCATGGCCGTCACCCCCGGGCCGGTTCGATGTTCTGGTTGGCGTGGAAGAGGTTGTCCGGGTCGTAGGTCCGCTTGACCCGGGCGAGCCTGTCGTAGTGGTCGCGGTACGTCGCCCGGACCCGCTCCTGGCCCTCGTCCGAGCCCATGAAGTTCACGTAGGAGCCGCCCATCGAGTACGGGTGCAGCGCCTCCTGGTAGCCCACGCACCACCGCCTGATCGTCTCGGCGTTGGCCGGGTCGGGGTCGACACCGGCGAACACCCCGGACCAGAGGGCGTCCCGGTAGCTCCACGCGGTGTCGTCCGGGCCGGCCCGGTGGGCGGCGCCGTCGATCGGGTAGAGGTGCATCAGCGAGAGCGGCGTGGGGTTGTTGCTGCCGTATTCGAGGTGCACGTCCAGGGCGGCGTCGGGGATGTGGTCGAAGAAGTCGCCCCGCCAGTACCACTGGTAGCCGGTCGGGATCAGCTCGTCGAACATGCCCTGCAACGCGTCGTAGGGCATCGGCGTCGTGAAGTGGAAGGCCGGCCGGCCCGCGTCGTTCACCACCGAGAGGGTCTCGGCGGCCCCGTCCGGGTCGCCCGTGCAGCACCACACGATGCCGCACACCTTCCGCCCGTGGAGCTCCTCCGGGAAGGGCGGGCCGGGCGGGACGACGAGGACGGCGAAGAAGCCGTAGACGTCCTCGGGGGCCTGCGGCAGGAACTCGCGGTACCACGCCAGCACTTCGCGCGTGCTCTCGACCGGCCACACGGTCACCCCGGCCCCGACCGTGCCGACCGGGTGCAGGCGGTAGGTGAGGGAGGTCGCGATGCCGAAGTTGCCGCCGCCGCCCCGCAGCGCCCAGAACAGGTCCGGGTGCTCGGTCTCGCTCGCGGTGACGAAACCGCCGTCGGCCAGCACCACGTCGGCGGCGATCAGGTTGTCCACGGTCAGCCCGTACTTGCGGGTGAGGTAGCCGTGGCCGCCGCCGAGGGTCAGGCCCCCGACGCCCGTCATGGAGATGATGCCCGTCGGGGTGGCGAGACCGAAGGCCTGCGTGGCGTGGTCGAGGTCGCCGAGGTGGCTGCCGCCGCCGACCTCGGCGGTGCGGGCCTCCGGGTCGACCCGCACCCAGCGCATCGGCGAGAGGTCGACCGTCACGCCGTCGTCCACCAGGCACAGGCCGGGGCCGCTGTGCCCGCCGCCCCGCACGGCGAGTTCCAGGCCGTGGTCGCGGACGTAAGTGACCGCGGCCATCACGTCTGCGGCGTCCGCGCAGGGCACCAGGGCGGCGGGCCGTTTGTCGATCATCGCGTTGTAGATCTTGCGGGCCTGGTCGTATCCGGCGTCCCGCGGGCCGATCACCGGCCCCCGCAGCGCGGTCCGCATGTCTTCCAGGGTGGCGGTGTCCATGGCGATCTCCTCGGGCCGCGTGACCTGCCGACACCACCAGCCTCCCGCCGACGGTGGCACGACGCATGTCCGCAGCCCCCGCCGCCGGACTGCGCGAAGAAACCTGGTGGCGGTCGGCACGAGGACGTGTGACGGTACGGGCCATGGGCAACTCCACGGCGTACCCCGTCCTGCGCACCGACGACGCGAGCACGGCATACACACAGGCCAGGCGTCTGTGTGCCCTGCTGGAGCAGGAGGACGAGGTGTGGCTCACCGCGGAGCTGCGCACGGTCGGGGAGGTGCGGCGGATGGCCGCGCTTCTTCCCGGCGGCACCTTCGAGCACGTCACAACACGCACCGATCCGGTGACCGGCCGGTACGCCGTGTTCGACCTCGACGTGACGACGGCGGACGACGCGGCACTGGAGGCGCACCTGCCGCTCGACCTCATGGAGGAGGTTCCGGCCGGGAACGTCGTGGCGCGCTTCGCTAAGGCCCTCGGCGATGGGGCGGCCGCCATCGAATGGCACGGCAGATGGCCGGACGAGCCGGCGGCGGGCCACTACGGATCGCCCCCGTACGACGGGGTCCAGATCGCCTTCCACGGTGACCGGGCCCAGCGGGGCCGCTGGACCGAGGAGCACACCGTCTTCGTGCACGTGACCAAGTTCGGCGACCTGCCCCGCGCCCGGAGACTCGCCGCGCACATCGGCAGCGAGGTCCTGGGCGAACCGCAACTCGGCTGGTGATCGCGGGCGTCAGGCCGGGGTGACCTCCACCGGCGGCTTCTTGATGCCGTTGACGACGTAGGAGCGCACGCGCGGCACTTCGCCGGTCAGGTACAGGTGGATCTCACGGTCTTCGACGGGCGGGTCGTCTTCGAACGGTGAGGCCTGCTCAGGCCGTTCCCACCGCCGTCTGCCGCGCCCCCCACCGCCGGTTCCGGTACCGGCCGGCCACCCGGCACACCGCGTAGACGGTGAACGAGATCGTCGTGACGTAGGGGCTGATGGGGACGCTGCTGCCCAGGGCCAGCAGGATGCCGCCCTCGATCGAGGCCACGGCGAACAGCACGCTCAGCACGGGCAGCAGCACCGGCGACGCGGTGACGCGGGCGGCCGCCGCGGCCGGGGTCACGACCAGGGACAGCACCAGCAGCGCGCCGACGATCTGCACCGACAGCGCGACCGCGAGCCCGAGGACCAGCATGAACGCGAAGGACAGCCCGCGCACCGGCACCCCGCGGGCCTCGGCCACGTCCGGATCGGTGCTGGCGAAGGCGAGCGGACGCCACATGACCGCCAGGGCCACCAGCACCAGGACGGACGTGCCGAGCAGCCACGACATCTGCGGGGTGTCCACGGCCACGATCTGCCCGGTGAGCAGCCCGAACTTGTTGGCCGCCCGGCCTTTGTAGAGGGCGAGGAAGAGCACGCCGAGCCCCAGGCCGAACGGCATGATGATGCCGATCACCGAGTTGCGGTCCCGGGCCCGTGACCCGAGGACGCCGATGGCGCCGGCCGCGAGGAGCGAACCGGCGATCGAGCCCGCCACGATGTTCGTGTCCAGCAGTAGTGCCGCCGACGCGCCCGCGAAGGACAGCTCGCTGATGCCGTGCACCGCGAACGGCAGGTCCCGCATCAGCACGAACACCCCGGCCAGCCCGCCCACCAGCCCCAGCGCCACGCCGGCGACGAGGGAGTTGCGGACCAGGGCGAGGAGTTCGCCGTAGTCGGTGAAGTCGAAGATCTGGTGCCAGATCCCGTCGGCCAGTGTCATGGGCGCACTCCGTCCGTCTCCTGCAGCCGTTCGGGGTGGTGCGGCGGGACGGCCGTCTCGTCGGGTGCGCCCGCCACCACCACCCGGCCCCGCACCCGCACCACGTCGACCTGGGTGCCGTAGAGGAGGGACAGCGACTCGGAGGTCAGCACCTCGTCCGGGGTGCCGATCCGGTGACCGCCACGGGCCAGGTACAGCACCCGGTCGACCAGGCCCAGCACCGGATTGATCTCGTGCGTCACGAACACCACCGCCGTGCCGCGGGAGCGGCGCCGGGCGTCGATCAGCTCGGTGACGGCCCGCTGGTGGTTCAGGTCGAGCGACAGCAGCGGCTCGTCGCACAGCAGGAGGCGGGGATCGGCCGCCAGGGCCTGCCCGATGCGCACGCGCTGCCGTTCGCCGCCGGAGAGCATGCCGAGCGGGACGTCGGCGTAGGCCGAGGCGCCGACCGACTCCAGGATCTCGTCCACCCGGCGGCGGACCGGTCCGGTGCGCAGCCGCGGTCCGAAGCGGTGGCCGTCGATGCCGAACCGGACGAGGTCGCGGGCGCGCAGCATGGCCTGCGCGGACAGCGCCGCCTGCTGCGGGACGTAGCCGATGTGCCGGGCGGCCTGACGGGCGGGACGGCCGAGGACCGTCAGTGTGCCCGCGGACAGCGGCTGACGGCCCAGCAGGGTCCGGACGAAGCTGGACTTGCCCGCACCGTTGGGGCCCAGCACGGCCAGGAACTCCCCGGGCCGGACGTCCAGATCGAGTCCGCTCCACACCTCGCGGTCGCCGTAGGACAGGGCGGCCGCGCGCAGCCCGACGACCGGCGTGCCGTCCTGCCGGGGTATCGGGGTCACTTGGCCAGCGCGCTCGCGAGCGCGTCGACGTTGCCGGTCATCCAGCCGAGGTAGTCCTTGCCCTTCGGCAGGGTCTCCGTCACGGGCACGACGGGGACGCCGGCCGCCCTGGCCGCCGCCTCGGCCTTCTCGGTCTGCGGGCTGGAGGTCTGCTCGTTGTAGACGAGGACCTTCACCTTCTTGCCGCCGAACACCGCGAGGCTCTCCTGGAGGACGCGCGGGGAGACGTCGTCGCCCTCCTCGATCGCCTCGCTGAACTGCGCGGGCGTGCGGTTCACCAGGCCGCTCGCCTCGGTCATGTACAACGGCACGGGTTCGGTGATGGCGACGCCCTCACCGCCGTGCGCCTTCTTGATCCGCGCCTCCTTCGCCTCCAGCGGCGTGAGCTTCGCCTTGAAGGCGGCGGCGTTCTTCCCGAAGGCGGGGGCGTCGCCCGGGTCGGCCTCGGCGAGGGCGGCGGAGATCCGGTCGGCGACCTTGGCGACGGTGGGGAAGTCGTACCAGACGTGCTCGTTGAGCTCCCCGCCCTTGGGCGCGGTCCTGCCGGACACCTCGACCGCGTTGATCACCTCGGCGGAGTCGTTGTGCCCGCTCTTCAGCATGCGGTCGACGAAGTCGTCGTAGCCGCCGCCGTTCTCGACGACGACCTTCGCCTTGGACAGGGCCAGCTGGTTCTGGGGGTCGGCCTCGTAGGAGTGAGGGTCCTGGTCGGGGTCGCCGATGACCGAGGTGACGTCGACCCGGTCGCCGCCCACGCGCCGGGCGATGTCGCCCCAGACGTTCGTGGAGGCGACCACGGCCACCCGGGCCGGTGCGCTCTTGGCGTCGGCGGAGTCCGAGGAGCTGCCGCAGCCCGCGAGCAGGGCCAGTGACGCGCTGGTCAGCAGCGCGAGGCGGCGGGACGTGGACAGGGACATGGCTCCTCCAGGACGGGCGTGCACAGGGGGTTCGGCAGACATCACGCTAGATGGGAATGAATGTCAGAAGCGGCCCCCGGTCGAAGTCATGTGAAAACCATTGCCAACTGTTGGGATGAGTTGGACTCTCTATCCAAGTGCTGGACTTCTGGTCTAAAGTGGTGAGGGTGAGAGGGGGCGGGATGGACAGAGGAACGAACGCTGAGCGGGACGCGATCCTCGCCGCGCTGAGGCCGGTCGTGGAGGGCGTCGCCGCGACCTTCGGGCCGGTCTGCGAGGTCGTGCTGCACGACTACCGGAACCCGGAGAAGTCCGTGGTCGCCGTGGCCGGTTCGGTGACCGGGCGGGCGGCCGGCGGGGCGATGAGCGAGATCGGCCTGCGCGTCCTCGCCCGCGGTGACGAGGCAGCCGACGAACTGAACTACATCACCCGCACCCGCGACGGGACGCTGGTGAAGTCCTCGACGATGGTGTTGCGCGACTCCACGGGAGCCGTGTTCGGCGCCCTCTGCGTCAACGTGGACGTCAGTGCCGTCACTCAGGTCCACGGCCTGCTCGGTGCGCTCGCCGGGCTCGGTACCGCCCCGGCGGAGCTGCCGACCACCACCTTCGGCAACGACATCGACTCCGTGGTCGACGCCCTCGTCGACGCTCACCAGTCAAGGCAGCGGGGCAGCTGGGCGGAGCTCGGCCGGGCGGAACGCGTGGAGCTGTTCGGCGGACTGGACACCCGTGGTGTCTTCGCCGTGCGCGGCGCCGTCGAGCAGGTCGCCGCCCGGCTCGGCATCTCCCGTGCCTCCGCCTACAACTACCTGTCCCGGGCCCGGGCGGCCCACGACACTTCCACCGGAGGACCCGCGTGACGACCACCACCCCACCGGTCACCCTCGACGACGTCCGGGACGCCGCCGCCCGGCTCAAGGGCGTCGCCCACCGCACGCCCGTGCTGCGCTCCCGCACCCTGGACGCGCTCGCGGGCGCGGAGATCTACCTGAAGTGCGAGAACTTCCAGCGTGTGGGCGCCTTCAAGTTCCGCGGCGCCTACAACGCCGCCTCCCGCCTCACCCCCGAGCAGCTCTCCCGTGGCATCGCCGCCTACTCCTCCGGCAACCACGCCCAGGCCGTCGCCCTGGCCGCCCGCGAGCTGGGCACCACCGCCGTCATCGTCATGCCCGAGGACGCCCCGCCGTCGAAGCGGGCGGCCACCGCCGGCTACGGCGCCGAGATCGTCACATACGACCGCTACACCGGTGACCGCGTCGCCGTCGCCGAGGCCCTCGCCGCCGAGCGCGGCCTCGCCCTCATCCCGCCGTACGAGCATCCGCACGTCATGGCCGGACAGGGCACGGCCGCCCTCGAACTGCTCGAAGAGGTGGGGGAGCTGGACGCGCTGCTGACGCCGGTCGGCGGCGGCGGGCTGATGGCCGGCAGTGCCACGGCCGCCAAGGGCCTGTATCCCCGCATCCGGACCGTCGGTGTCGAGCCGGAGACCGGGGACGACACGAAGCGCTCGCTGGAGGCGGGCCGGCGCATCAGCATCCCGGTCCCGCGCACCATCGCCGACGGCCAGGCCCTGCACACCCCCGGGGAGCTGACCTTCTCGGTCAACCGGCGGCTCCTCGACGACGTCGTGCTGGTCACCGACGACGAGATCCGCGACGCGATGCGCTTCGCCTTCGAACGCCTGAAGACCGTCGTCGAGCCGAGCGGCGCCACCCCGCTGGCCGCCCTGCTCACCGGCCGGGCGGGCACACTGCCGCGCCGGGTCGGCGTGATCATCTCCGGCGGCAACGTGGACGCGGCGCGCTTCGCCGAGCTATGCGGCAGCGCCACACCCTGATTGGCGCCGCCCACCGCACGGACGGACGATGGAGGCAAACCCTCACGGAGGAGGAGCGTCATGCTGGAAGTGAAGACGCTCGACAAGCCGGACGAGCGGCGTGACTACCCCCGAGGCCACCTGGAAGCCGTCCACATGACGGGACTGGACTTCGCCGTGGCCACCTTCGAACCGGGCTGGCGCTGGTCCGAGTCCGTGGCCCCGATCGCCGGGACGGACAGTTGCCAGATCCATCACAACGGCTATGTCGTATCGGGCCGTATGCACATCCGCATGGACGACGGCGCCGAGAGCGAGGTGGGCCCGGGCGACGTGTTCGTCTGCGCACCCGGCCACGACGCCTGGGTCGTCGGTGACGAGCAGTGCGTGGTGTACGACTTCGCGGGCAGCATGGCCAAGGACTACGCCAAGAAGGACTAGCCAGTACCGCAGGGACCCCTCCTTGCCCATGGAAACCGATCGGTTTATGCTTCCCGGCATGGGAAACCGATCGGTTTCCACGCTGTGCACGCATGAGGGAGTTCCCATGACCGCCATCGAAGGTTCCGTCGCCCTGGTCACCGGAGGCAGCCGCGGTATCGGCCGCGCGCTGGTCGCGGCCCTGTACGAGCGGGGTGCGCGCAAGGTGTACGCCACCGCCCGCGACCCGCGCACCGTCACCAACCCCGACGCCGTGCCGCTCGCCCTTGAGGTGACCGACCCCGCGTCCGTCGCCGCCGCGGCCGAGCAGGCGCAGGACGTCACCTTGCTGATCAACAACGCCGGCGCGTCGGTGAACGCGAACTTCCTCGACTCGCCCGTCGAGGACGTGCGCCGCGAGTTCGAGACCAACTTCTACGGGCCGCTTCTGGTGACCCGGGCCTTCGTCCCCGTCATCGAGCGCAACGGCGGCGGCCACATCCTCAACGTCCACTCCGTGCTGTCCTGGATCGGCCTGGCGGGCTCCTACAGCGCCTCCAAGGCCGCCTTCTGGTCGCAGACCAACTCGCTGCGCCTGGACCTGAAGCCGCGCGGGATCGACGTCACCGGCCTCCATGTCGGCTACGTCGACACGGACATGACCGCAGGAGTCGACGCCCCCAAGTCCACGGCCGGCTCCGTCGCGGCCCAGGCCCTCGACGGCATCGCGTCCGGCGCATACGAGGTCCTGGCCGACGACCTCTCGCGCCAGGTCAAGGCCGGTCTTGCGGCCGACCCGGCCGCCCTCTACCCGCAGCTCACCGCCGCCTGATCACACCGGCAGCAGCCGCGCCACCAGCGCGCTCAACTGCCGGGCGTTGCGGCATTCGTGCATCTCCACCAGCCCGGCGTAAGCGGGCGCGACGGAGTCACCCGTGCCCCAGCGCGAGCGCTGCTCGGGATTGAGCCAGTGGACGCGGCGGGCGCGCTCGGCGATCTGCCGCAGGGCGGGCAGGTTGGGATCGCTCCGGTTCGTGCGGGCGTCACCGAGGACGAACACGGTCGTGCGGGACCCGACCGCGTCCGCGTACCGCTCGGCGAACTCGCCCAGCGCCATGCCGTAGTCGCTGCTCCCGTGATAGCCCGTGACGGCCGCCTCCCCCTGGATGCGCGCGCCGAGGCCCTCCGGGTCGGCCCTGCCGTGCTCCAGCAGTCCGGTCACCTCGTCGATCCGGTTGACGAAGGCGAACACCCGCACCTTGCTGAACTGGTCGTGCAGCGCCTGCACCAGCAGCATCGTGAAGTCGGAGAAGCCGGAGACCGACCCCGACACATCGCACAGCAGCACCAGTTCGGGACGCGCGGGACGCCGTCTGCGCAGCACCGGCTTCATCGGCACCCCGCCCGTCGACAGCGAACCGCGCAGGGTGCGCCGCAGATCGATCGTGCCCCGGGAGGCACGGCGGCGCCGGGCGGCCAGCCGGGTCGCGAGCTTGCGGGCGAGCGGCTGCACCGTCCTGCGCAGTTCGGCCAGCCGGTCCTGCCCGGCGAACAGGAAGTCGACCCGGTCGGCGGTCGGGGCCACCGCCCGCCGGGCGATCTCGTCCCGGCCGCGCCGCTCGGCGACCCGCCGCCGTGCCTCGGCCGCCACCATGGCCCGGAAGGTGTCGATGCGCCGCCGGATCTCGTCCTCCAGCAGCCGGTCCGCGAACCCCGTACTCCCGCCCTGCCCCCGGACGTTGTCGCGCACCCGGGCCAGCAGTGTCTGCGGCCGCAGCCGTTCGAGTGTCTGGTACGACGACCAGCCGTCCGACTCCGGCGAGGAGCCGTAGCCGCCGAAACCGTCGACCGCCTCGATCGCCAGCCGGCCCAGCATCTCCTGGTCGCCGGCGGTCAGGGCGTCGGCCAGCCGGTCCCGCAGGTCCTCCCGTCCCGCCGCCCGCTGCCCCGGGCCGCCGACACCGCGGGGGAAGTAGAGGTCGAAGACCGAATCGAACACCTGCCGTTGCCCGGGCCCGTGCAGCAGCGTCGCCGCCAGCCCCTCGCGCAGCAGCTCCCGGTCCGCGAGGCCCAGCTCCCCGACCGCCCGCGCCGCGTCGACGCTCTCGCCGGTACCGATCCGCATGCCGTGCGCGCGCAACGCCCCGACCAGCGACGTCAGCCGCTCGGCGACGCCCGGCGGCGTCGTCACAGGGCGTCCAGGTCAAGCTTGGCGGATGCCTTGAGGACGTCGTCCTGATGCTTGAGGAGCACTCCGAGCGTCGCCCGCACGACCGTCTCGTCCAGCGAGCCGGCCCCGAGCGCGAGCAGGGTGTGCGCCCAGTCGACGGTCTCGGCGACCGACGGCACCTTCCGCAGGTCCATCGCCCGCAGCGCGCCCACGACCCGGACGACCGAGCGGGCCAGCGCCTCGTCGAGACCGGGCACCTTCAGCCGGACGATCCGGCGCTCCAGCTCCTCGTCCGGGAACCCGATGTGCAGGAAGAGGCAGCGGCGGCGCAGCGCCTCGGACAGCTCCCGGCTGGCGTTGGAGGTGAGGACGACGAAGGGCCGGCGCGTCGCGCTGATGGTGCCCAGCTCGGGAACGGTCACCTGGAAGTCGCTGAGCACCTCCAGCAGCAGGCCCTCCACCTCGACGTCCGCCTTGTCGGTCTCGTCGATCAGCAGGACCTTCGGGTCGTCGCCCCGGATCGCGGTCAGCAGCGGCCTGGTGAGCAGGAACTCCTCGCTGAAGATGTCCGTACGGGCCTCGTCCCACGTCTCGTCGCGGCCCGCGCTGATGCGCAGGAGCTGCTTGGCGTGGTTCCACTCGTACAGGGCGCGGGACTCGTCGACCCCCTCGTAGCACTGGAGGCGCACCAGCCGGGCTCCGGCGACCTCGGCGACCGCCTTGGCGAGCTCCGTCTTGCCGACGCCGGCCGGGCCCTCCACCAGGAGCGGCTTGCCGAGCCGGTCGGCGAGGAAGACGGTCGTGGCGACGGCGGGCGAGGCGAGGTAGCCGGTCTCGGCGAGGCGCGCGGAGACGTCGTCGACGGATGTGAACAACGGAGCCTCCAGGACGGCGGCGTCGGACGGACGGGGCACTATCTAAGCGCTTGTTCACCCACGCTGTCACGGGGTTCCCGGGCGAGCAGTCGGTAAAACCGATCGGTTTCCCCGGAGTCCGGGGCGAGGTGATCTCGCCCGTACGGCCACAACCGGCGACGCGTCCACGCGGGACCGGCTCCTCGACGCGGCGGGTTCGAGGGGGCCGGTGCCCGGGCCGGGGCGGGGATCGAGACGCCGGACGGCCTGACCACGACGACCGTGACCGCGCTGCTGGGCGCCTCCGGCACGCGGTGAAGGGGCGGCCGCCGAAGCGGCTGCCCCCTTCACGGGGCTCACGCGGCCGACGCCACCGCCCGCACCGCCGGAGTGCGCAGCACCCGCCGGGCCGTGAGCAGACCGGTCCCCGTCGTCACCGCCGCGGCGATCCCCACGACCGCGAGCCACACGCCCAGCGCCTGCTCCGGCAGCACCGCGTCCGTGCGGACCACGGTGAACGGGACGATCCCCGCCAGCGCCGCCGCGGTGCCGAAGAAGACACCGACGACCGTCAGGACCAGCCCCTCGGCGCCCACCACGCCCAGCACCTGCCCGGGAGTCGCCCCCGCCAGCCGCTGCTGCCCGAACTCCCGCTCGCGGTAACTGGTCGCCGCGTACAGGGAGTTGACCAGCATGACGCAGACGAAGACCACGATGATGCCGACCACCGTGAGGTTGAGCGTCTCCAGGTTCTTCGCGTCGACCGACTTCACCGCCCCCGAGGCGGCGACGGCGTCGTTCTCCACCGCCTGCATGGTCAGCGTCGCCGTGGCGACCGCGGTGAACAGGATCAGCGACATCAGGATCCCGGCGAGCTGCCCGGCCCGCTCCCGCAGGTTGCGCGCCGCCAGCCAGCCGCTCGCACCCCCCGGCGGCAGCCGGTCCAGCACGGCCGCCAGCAGCCGCGGCGCCTTCAGGGCACACCCGACGGACAGCAGGATCGCCCCGTACGCCGGAGGCGCCATCAGTGCGGCGTCCGTCGCCGAGAAGGCGAAGGTCGAGGTCGCCGCCGCGGCGCCGGCCAGCAGCGCCGCCCAGGTCAGGGCCGTCCGGGCCCGGCCCCGCCGCCGGCTGCGGCCGCTCGCCCGCCGCACGGCGAGGAACGCGGCGCCCACGGCGGCGAGCAGCGTGATGGGGAAGCCGGTCAGGAACGCCACGGGCCCGAAGGAGAACTCGACGGACCGTGCGACCTGGCCGCTGTCCTGGAACACCGCCAGCAGGGCCCGGCCGCCGAGCATCGCCGGGCCGGTCGCCAGCGCCGCACCGGCCAGCGCCACGGCCACCGCCTCACCCACGACCATCCCCTTGATCTGCCCCGGAGTCGCCCCCGAGCAGCGCAACAGCTCCATCTCGGCGGCCCGCTGACGCACGTTCACCGTCAGCGTCGAGGCGATCGCGAAGAACACCAGCAGGGTGCCGTAACCGCCGACCACGCCCGCGGCGGTGGCGAGCGTCTCCGAGCTGACCGCGTCCACGCCCGGCTGCCCGGCCGTGTCGTGCATCGCGTTGAACGTCATGATGATCGTCGCGCCCAGGAACGCGGACAGCAGGGTCGCGAGGAACCGCCCGGGCCGCTGCCGGACCGACCGCATCGCCAGTACGAACATGACTCACACCCCCGTCGGCACGTCGTCGCCCAGGTGCGCCAGCCGCTCGGCGACCCTGTCCGGCGTCGGGGCGTCCATCCGGCCCGCCAGCCGTCCGTCGGCGAGGAACAGCACGGAGTCGGCGTAGGAGGCGGCGACCGGATCGTGCGTCACCATCACCACCGTCCGGCCGTGCACCCGCACCGCGTCCTGGAGCAGCCGCAGCACTCCGCGCGCGCTGCGCGTGTCCAGCGCGCCCGTCGGCTCGTCCGCGAAGATCACCCGCGGTTCGGTGACCAGCGCCCGGGCGATCGCCACCCGCTGGCGCTGACCACCGGAGAGCTGATCGGGCCGGTGCCCGAGCCGGTCGCCGAGCCCCACGGCGGTCAGCACGTCCCGGACCCGCCGCCGGTCCACACGCCGCCCGGCCAGCTTCAGCGGCAGCACCGTGTTCTGCGCGACGGTCAGGGTGTCCAGCAGGTTGTACTGCTGGAAAACGAACCCGATCCGCCCGCGCCGGAACCTCGTCAGCTCGGCCTCGCCCCCGCCCGTCAGCTCGGTGCCGTCGACCCGCACGATGCCGCTGTCGGGCCGGTCGAGACCCGCCGCGCACTGCAGCAGGGTCGACTTCCCGGAGCCGGACGGCCCCATCACCGCGGTGAAGGTGCCCCGCTCCAGGCCGAGCGTCACCCCGTCCAGGGCGGTCAACGGCGCTGCCGGCGCTCCCGTAGGTCTTGATCACCTTGACCAGCCGCAGCGCCTCGGCCGCCGGTCCCGTGTCCTGGTCCTGTCGTGGTCCGGTGCGCACCATCGTCGTCGTCCCCCCTTCGTCCGACACGCCCTGTGTCTCGCCCTCGACGCTACGGAGCGGGGGACCTGACCACACTGGCCGCAGAACCCGTATCGGGGGGTGTACCCAGCGACACCCCGCGGGTACTCGGCCGCTCCCGTACGGAAAGGGCTGACACGGCATGCAGATCGATCTGAAGGGCCGCACCGCTCTGGTCACCGGCTCCACCCAGGGCATCGGCGCCGCCATCGCCGCGGGGCTCGCCCGGTCGGGCGCCCGGGTGGGTGTCAACGGCCGCACGCCCGCCCGGGTGCGGGAGGCGGTCGACCGGATGCGGGACGAGGTGCCCGGCGCCGACCTGGTGCCCGTGGCCGCCGACGTCACCACCGACGAGGGCGCCCGGCAGGCGGTGGACGAGCTCGGGCAGGTCGACGTCCTCGTCAACAACCTCGGCGTCTTCGAGTCCGCCGACCCCCTGGAGATCGGCGACGAGGAGTGGCGCCGCTACTTCGACGTGAACGTCCTGTCGGCCGTGCGCCTCACCCGGCTCGTCCTGCCCGGCATGACCGAGCGCGGCTGGGGACGTGTCCAGTACATCGCCAGCGACTCGGCGGTCGTCATCCCCGCCGAGATGATCCACTACGGCATGTCCAAGACCGCCCTGCTCGCGGTGGGCCGGGGGTTCGCCAAGCAGGCGGCCGGCACCGGCGTCACGGTGAACTCGGTCATCGCGGGCCCGACCCACACCGGCGGTGTCGAGGACTTCGTCTACCAGCTCGTCGACCGCGACCTGCCCTGGGACGAGGCCCAGCGCGCGTTCATGCGGCAGCACCGGCCGCAGTCGCTGCTCCAGCGGCTGATCGAGCCGGAGGAGATCGCCAACATGGTCGTCTACCTCGCCTCCGACCACGCATCGGCGACCACGGGCGGTGCCCTGCGGGTCGACGGCGGCTACGTCGACTCGATCCTGCCCTGACCGACCAGCACCACCTCCAGAGTGCGCGGCCCGTGCACCCCCTCGACCCGGTCCAGCTCGATGTCGCTGGTCGCCGACGGTCCGGAGATCCAGGTCAACGGGCGGGCCGGGTCGAGGCGTTCGAGGCCCTGCGGCACCGACGACACGACCTGCCCAGGCACCCGCACGACGCAGATGTGATGGTCCGGGACGAGGGTGATCCGGCGGCGGCCCTGGTCGGGCGAGCCGTCCAGCACGATGGTGCCGGTCTCGGCGATGGCGACCGCACAGGCCGTCACCACGCTGTCCACGCGGTCCAGTTCACCCGGAGTGCTATCGGCCCGGTCCGCCACCCGCGGCACACCGGTGGCCGCCAGCCATTCCTCGTCCAGCCCGGGCGGCACCAGGACCGACGACGCCCCGCGCTTCTCCAGGAGCCCCGCGATCACCCCGGGCAGCCCCTCGATGTCCGTGCGGTGCACGACCGCCCGGTAGTCCGCCAGGTTCTCGGCGAGCAGCTCCACCGTCTCCGCGACGGTCCGCCGCCCGTGCTCGCGCAGATAGTCCCGCGCGATCGGCGCCTCGTCGGCCGGCGCGTCCGCCAGCGCGCGCCGCACCCGGCCGAGGATCCGTTCCCTGCTGTTCACCTGTCCCCGTCCTTCCCACCGTGAGTCCGCTGCCACCAGTCCCGGAACGGCTCGGCCGGCACCGGCGGCAGCTCCCGGGTCGCGCTCCAGGCCCTGCCCGGGCCCGGCAGTGTCCGGGGATGGAAGCGGCGGGACCGGGAGGCGGCGCGCTGGCCCGTGCGCAGCGCGCCCGGGTGGGTGAAGGCCCAGCGGGCCGCACGCATCGCCGCCCGCTCGGCGGCATGCCCCTTCGCCGGCCGCAGCACCACCTTGTTGCCCTCGCGGGTGACCTCCCCGCCCTGCACGACCCGCTCCCGCAGATGCACCAGCACCTCCGGGATGTCGATGGCGACCGGGCACACCTCGTAGCACGCCCCGCACAGCGAGGACGCGTACGGCAGCGAGGCGTCGATCTCGCTGCCGGTGCCCCGCAGTTGGGGACTGAGGATCGCGCCGATCGGCCCCGGGTACACCGAGCCGTAGGCATGGCCGCCGGCCCGCTCGTACACCGGGCACACGTTCAGGCACGCCGAGCAGCGGATGCAGCGCAGCGCCTGCCGGCCGACCTCGTCGGCGAGGGTGTCGGTGCGGCCGTTGTCCAGCAGCACCAGATGGAAGGTGCCCGGGCCGTCCTGATCGGTCGTGCCCGTCCAGGTGGACGTGTACGGGTTCATGCGCTCGGCGGTGGAGGAGCGGGGGAGCGTCTGCAGGAAGACCTCCAGGTCCTGCCACGTCGGCACGATCTTCTCGATGCCGACGACCGAGATCAGCGTCTCGGGCAGGGTCAGGCACATCCGGCCGTTGCCCTCGGACTCCACGACCACCAGGGTGCCCGTCTCGGCGACCATGAAGTTGGCGCCGGAGATGCCGACCTTGGCGCGCAGGAACTTCTCCCGCAGGTGCAGCCGGGCCGCCTCGGCGAGTTCCGCCGGTGTGTCGGTAAGACCCTCGGGAGCGGGGCGGCCCCACTCGCTCATCTCACGGGCGAAGATGTCCCGGATCTCGCCCCGGTTGCGGTGGATGGCCGGGACGAGGATGTGCGAGGGCCGGTCCTTGCCCAGCTGCACGATCAGCTCGGCGAGATCGGTCTCGTAGGCGTGGATGCCCTCGGCCTCCAGCGCCTCGTTGAGCCCGATCTCCTGCGTGGCCATCGACTTGACCTTGACGACCTCCCTCTCGCCGGTCATCTTCACGAGCTGGGTGACGATCTCGTTGGCCTCGGCCGCGTCGGCGGCCCAGTGGACGATGCCGCCCGCCGCCGTGACCGACTCCTCCAACTGCTCCAGGTAGTGGTCGAGATGGCGCAGCGTGTGGTCCTTGATCTGCTTGCCCGCCTCCCGCAGCTCGGCCCAGTCGGACACCTCCGTGACGGCCTTCGCCCGCTTGGCGCGGATGGTGTGCGTGGCGTGCCGCAGATTGCCGCGCAGGGTCGTGTTGCCCACGGCCTCCCGCGCGGCGACCGGAAACGCCGGCATGCCGAGATACGTCCCGCTCATACGGCCGGTTCCTCCTCCGTGCTCGCCAGGATCTCCGCGATGTGCACCGGCCGCATGCCGGTCCGCAGCCGGGCCATCGTCCCGCCGATGTGCATCAGGCAGGAGTTGTCGGCCGCGCACAGCACCTCGGCGCCCGTCGACTCGGCGTTGCGCACCTTGTCGGCGCCCATCGCCGCCGAGACGTCGGGATTCTTCAGCGCGAAGGTGCCGCCGAACCCGCAGCACTCGTCGGCCCCCGGCAGCTCGACGAGTTCCAGGCCCTTCACCGCCCGGAGCAGCCGCCGCGGCCGGTCCCCGAGCCCGAGTCCGCGCAGCCCGTGGCAGGTCGGGTGGTAGGTCACCGTGTGCGGGTAGTACGCCCCGACGTCCGTCACGCCCAGCACGTCGACCAGGAACTCCGTGAGCTCGTACGTCTTGGGCACCACCGGCGCCAGCGTGGCCGCGAGGGCATCGCCACGCCCTTCGGCCCGGGCCCGCTCGCCCATCCGCGGATACAGCTCGCGCACCATCGCCCCGCACGACCCGGACGGTGTCACGATCGCCTCGTACTCGCCGAAGACATCGGAGAAATGCCGGGCGAGCGGCTCGGCCTCGTGACGGTACCCGGTGTTGTAGTGCGCCTGTCCGCAGCAGGTCTGCGCCATCGGGAAGTCGACGTCGACACCCAGCCTGGTCAGCAGTTTCACCACGGCGCGCCCGGTGTCCGGATAGAGCGTGTCGTTGACACAGGTCAGGAACAGGGCGACACGCATCGCGGCTCCTAGGGGTTGATCATCGGATGTGCAGCGTAGTCCGGGGACACGTCGTGGGGGAGACCCCGTCAGGCCCCGGCGAGCCGGGCCTGCGCGGCCTGCCACCGCTCGGTCCCGCCCCGCGGCTCGTACCGGGTGAGCGGCTGGGTGTTCACGAGCAGCCGCCGCATCCCGGGCAGGTCACCGACCAGCCCGTGCGCCCGCGCCTGCACGAGGACGTTCCCGAGCGCGGCGGCCTCGGTCGGCCCGGCCACCACCGGCAGCCCGCACGCGTCGGCGGTCAGCTGGCACAGCAGGGCGTTGCGCGTGCCGCCTCCGACCACGTGCACGACGTCGACCGCGTGTCCGGCGAGCCGCTGGGCGTCCTGGACGGCCTTGCGGTGGGCGAGCGCGAGGGAGTCGAGGATGCAGCGCGTCACCTCGGCCGGCGACCCGGGCACGGGCTGTCCCGAGACGCGGCACGCCTCGGCGATCCGCTCCGGCATCCGCCCGGGTGCGAGGAACGCGGCGTCCCCCGCGTCCACGACCGAACGCAGCGCCGGAGCCTTGGACGCCTCCAGCAGCAGCGCGCCCAGATCCGGGTCGCCCCAGGCCCGTACGCACTCCTGGAGCAGCCAGAGCCCCATGATGTTGCGCAGATAGCGGACCGTGCCGTCCAGCCCCAGCTCGTTGGTGAAGTTGGCCGCCCGGCTCTCCTCGGTCAGCACCGGCGCGTCCAGCTCCAGACCCGCCAGCGACCAGGTGCCTGTGCAGATGTAGGCGAACCGCTCACCCGAGGCGGGTACGGCGGCGACCGCCGAGGCGGTGTCGTGCGACCCGACGGCCGTCACCGGCACGGGACCGCTCAGCCCGGTCTCCTCCAGCACCGCGTCGCGCAGCAGCCCCGCCGGATCGCCGGGGTGCCGCAAGGGCGCGAACAGCCCCAGGTCGATGCCGAGCCGGGAGGCGACGTCGTACGCCCAGCCGCGCGTCCCGGGGTCGATCAGCTGGGTCGTGGACGCGTTGGTCAGCTCCGTGCCCTGCTCGCCGGTCAGCCAGTACGTCAGCAGGTCCGGCATCAGCAACAGCCGCCGGGCCTGCGCAAACTGAGCCGTGGAGCGGGCGGCGGTGAGCTGGTACAGGGTGTTGAAGGGCGCGTACTGCAACCCGGTCGCGGCGTACAGCTCCTCGGCGGGGACGGTCGCCCACACCTTCTCCGCGACACCCTCGGTCCGGGGGTCCCGGTAGTGCACGGGATTGCCGAGCAGCGCCCCGTCCGCGTCCAGCAGCCCGTAGTCCACGGCCCAGCTGTCGATGCCGACGGAGTCGACCTGCCCCGCGGCCCGCAGCCCGTCCAGCACTCCGGCGTACAGCCCCAGCACGTCCCAGCGCAGCCCCTCGGGCACCCGGACGGGCCGGTTGGGGAAGCGGTGCGCCTCGGCGAGCTCCAGGCTGTCCGTGCCGACGCGGCCGACCATGACGCGCCCGCTGGACGCGCCGAGGTCGACCGCGGCGTACGACTTCACGGCGGCGCTCATCGCAGGAAGGCGGCCGCTACGCCGGCGTCGACGGGGACGTGCAGGCCGGTGGTGTGCGTGAGGTCCCCGCCGGTCAGCGCGAACACGGCGTTGGCCACGTGCTCGGGGAGCACCTCGCGCTTGAGGATGGTGCGCTGGGCGTAGAACTCGCCCAGCTTCTCCTCCTCCACCCCGTACACGGCGGCCCGCTTGGCTCCCCACCCGCCGGCGAAGATCCCCGACCCGCGCACGACACCGTCCGGGTTGACCCCGTTCACGCGGATGCCGTGCTCGCCCAGCTCGGCGGCGAGCAGCCGCACCTGGTGGGCCTGGTCGGCCTTGGTGGCGGAGTAGGCGATGTTGTTGGGACCGGCGAACACGGCGTTCTTGGACGCGATGTAGACGATGTCACCGCCCAGCTCCTGGGCGATCATCACCCGGGCGGCCTCCCGCGACACGAGGAAGGACCCGCGCGCCATGATGTCGTGCTGGAGGTCCCAGTCCTTGGCGGAGGTCTCCAGCAGCGGCTTGGAGATCGAGATGCCCGCGTTGTTGACGACGAGGTCCACCCCGCCGAAGGCCAGCACGGCCGCGCGGAACGCCTCGGCGATCTGCTCCTCGGACGTGACGTCCACCGTCACCGCGACGGCCTTGTCGGGTCCGCCCAGCTCCTCGGCGACGGCCTCGGCGTTCTCCGTGTTGAGATCGGCGACGACCACACACGCGCCCTCGGCCACGAGCCGGTGCGCGATGGCCTTCCCGATCCCGCTCCCGGCACCCGTCACCAGCGCCACCCGGGTCGCCAGCGCCTTGGGCTTCGGCATCCGCTGGAGCTTGGCCTCCTCCAGCGCCCAGTACTCGATGCGGAACTTCTCGGACTCCTCGATCGGCGCATAGGTGGAGACGGCCTCGGATCCGCGCATCACGTTGATGGCGTTGACGTAGAACTCGCCCGCGACCCGGGCGGTCTGCTTGTCCTTGCCGAAGGAGAACATGCCCACGCCCGGCACCAGCACGATCGCCGGGTCGGCGCCGCGCATGGCGGGGGAGCCGGGCTCGGCGTGCCGCTCGTAGTAGGCGGCGTACTCCTCGCGGTACTCGGTGTGCAGCTCCTTCAGCCGGGCGATCGCCTCGTCGAGCGGCGCGCCCGGCGGCAGGTCCAGCACCAGCGGCCGCACCTTGGTGCGCAGGAAGTGGTCCGGGCAGGACGTCCCCAGCGCGGCCAGCCGCGGGTGCTCGGCGCTCGCGAGGAAGTCGAGGACGACCTCGGAGTCGGTGAAGTGCCCGACCTGGGGCCGGTCCTGTGAGGCGAGGGCGCGCACGTACGGCGCGAGGGCGGCGGCCCGCTCCCGCCGCTCGTCGGCACCCAGCGCCGCGTACCCCTCGATCACCGGACCGAAGGGCTCGGGCCTGCCCCGCTCGGCGAGGAACGTCTCGGCGGTCCGGATGAGGTGCAGCGAGTTCCGCTCGCACTCCTCGGAGGTGTCACCCCAGGCGGTGATCCCGTGGCCGCCGAGAACGCACCCGATGGCCTGCGGATTGGCCTTCTTCACCGCGGCGATGTCCAGCCCGAGCTGGAATCCCGGCCGCCGCCACGGCACCCAGACCACACTGTCCCCGAAGCACTCGGCGGTCAGCTTCTCCCCGTCGGCGGCACAGGCGAGCGCGATCCCCGAGTCGGGGTGCAGATGATCGACGTGCGCGGCCTCGACCAGCCCGTGCATCGCGGTGTCGATGGACGGAGCGGCCCCGCCCTTCCCGTGCAGGCAGTAGTCGAACGCGGCGACCATCTCGTCCTCGTGCTCCACGCCCGGATAGACATCGACGAGCGCCCGCATCCGGTCGAGCCGCAGTACGGCGAGCCCGGCCTCGGTCAGCGTCCCGAGGTCGCCCCCGGACCCCTTGACCCACATCAACTCGACGTCCCCACCGGTGACGGGGTCGGTCTCGGTGCCCTTGGCGGAGGCGTTGCCCCCGGCGTAGTTCGTGTTCCGGGGATCGGCCCCCAGCCGGTGCGACCGGGCGAGCAGAGCGTCGGCTTCGGGATGAACAGCCATGCCAGTTCCTTTTCAAGAGAGAGGCGGTGGGGTTCTTGCTTCCAGGGGCGCGGGGCTGCGTTTGATCTGCGGCTCCGCCGCGGGGCGCGATCAACGACAGACAACCCGCGCTCCGCGATCAACAGATCTCGGCAGACGCTTACGCCCCCCACCCCGCCTGCTGCCCACCAACCCGCTCGGCCACGATCCGCTCACCCCACCCGGACCGCCGATACGCGGCAAGAGGCTCGGGGTCCAGCCCCATCTCCTCCCGCACCTCCCGCAGCAACGGCCGCACATCCGTGTTGTACGCGTCCATCACCACGGCATTCGCCTCCAGCACGTCACCACCGCGCTGCGCCGCCCCCAGGGCGTCCCCGTCGACCAGCAGCGCCTTCGCCGTGGCCTCCTGCACGTTCATCACCGACCGGATGATCGCCGGGATCTTCGCCTCGATGTTGTGGCACTGGTCGAGCATGAACGCGACCTCGGGTGAGAACCCACCGCCCCGCACGACCTCGTACATGATCCGGAACAGCTGGAACGGATCCGCGGCCCCGACCATGAGGTCGTCGTCCGCGTAGAACCGGGAGTTGAAGTCGAACCCCCCGAGCTTCCCCTCACGCAGCAGGGTCGCCACGATGAACTCGATGTTGGTCCCCGGCGCGTGATGCCCCGTGTCGACGACGACCTGCGCCTTCGGCCCGAGCTTCAGACAGTGGGCGTAGGCGGTGCCCCAGTCGGGCACGTCCGTCGTGTAGAACGCCGGCTCGAAGAACTTGTACTCCAGCAGCATCCGCTGCCCGTCCCCGAGCCGCTCGTAGACCTCGGCCAGCCCCTCGGCCAGACGGTCCTGGCGCCCCCGGATGTCGTCCTGGCCGGGATAGTTCGTCCCGTCGGCGAACCACAGCTTCAGATCCGCCGAACCCGTCGCATCCATGATGTCGACGCACTCCAGCAGATGATCCACGGCCTTCCGGCGCACCGAGGCCTCCGGATGGCAGATGCTCCCGAGCTTGTAGTCGTCGTCCTGGAACGTGTTGGAGTTGATCGCCCCGAGCTTCACCCCGCGCTGCTCGGCATGCTTGGCCAGCGCCGCGTAGTCGTCGACCTCGTCCCACGGGATGTGCAGGGCCACCGTCGGGGCGACGCCGGTGAACTCGTGCACCTTCGCCGCGTCGTCCAATTTCTCGAAAGGAGTGCGCGGTACACCCTGCTGCGCGAACACCTTGAACCGCGTGCCCGAGTTGCCGTACGCCCACGACGGCGTCTCGACGGCCTGTGTCTTGAGAGCGGCCTTCGCCGCGGCGAGCTCGGTCACGTCAGGCTCCTGTGACATCGGGTCGTGACGACCACTGAATGAAACGATTCAGGACGCGAAGCTATGGGTCCCCCGAAGGGGTGTCAACCCCTCGGGCCAAGGCGGTTTCCCGTGATCCATGCGTGCCCTTCGGTCCTCGAAACTTTTTCGACCGGAACCCATTGACGTGACATGCGCGGCCCGCCTAACGTCCCGGCAACCCAGTTGAAACCTTTCACGACGCCGAGAGGGCCGACCCGCCGGCGTCGTCGAGGAGCCCTCATGACCAACCCGTCCACCACGGGTCCGGCCCCGGTTCTCGCACTGAAGGACGTCTCCAAGTCCTTCGGCGCGGTCCGCGCACTGCGGGACGTCTCCCTGGAGCTGTTCCCCGGGGAGGTGCACGCACTCGCCGGTGAGAACGGTGCCGGCAAGTCCACCCTCATCAAGACTCTCGCCGGGGTGCACCGCCCGGACGCCGGCCAGGTGCTGCTCGACGGTGCGCCCGTCGCCTTCCACGGCCCCGGCGACGCCCGAGACGCCGGCATCGCCGTGATCTACCAGGAGCCCACGCTCTTCCCCGACCTGTCGATCGCCGAGAACATCTACATGGGCCGCCAGCCGCGCCGCGCCCTCGGCCGGATCGACCACAAGGCCACCCACAACGCGACGGCCGCCCTGATGGAGCGCCTCGGCGTCGAACTCGACCCCGACCGGCCCGCCCGCGGTCTGTCCATCGCCGACCAGCAGATCGTCGAGATCGCCAAGGCGCTCTCCTTCGACGCCCGCGTCCTGATCATGGACGAGCCGACGGCCGCCCTCACCGGCAGCGAGGTCGCCCGCCTCTTCGGTGTCGTGCGCACCCTGCGCGACCAGGGCGCCGCCGTGCTGTTCATCTCCCACCGGCTGGAGGAGATCTTCGAGATCTGCCGGCGGGTCACCACCCTGCGCGACGGCGCCTGGATCGCCAGCGAGCCCCTGGAGGGCATGACCGAGGACGACCTCGTGCGCCGCATGGTCGGGCGTGACCTCGACGAGCTGTACCCCAAGCAGGAGGTCGAGCCGGGCGAGGTCGCCCTGAGCGTGCGCCGGCTGACCCGCGAGGGCGTGTTCACCGACGTCTCCTTCGATGTCCGGCACGGCGAGATCGTCGGCCTGGCCGGACTCGTCGGCGCCGGGCGCACGGAGGTCGCCCGGGCCGTCTTCGGCATCGACCGCTGGGACGCCGGCGACGTCACCGTCCGCGGCAAGGCCCTGGTCAACGGAGCGCCCTCTACCGCCATGGCCGCCGGACTCGCCCTGGTCCCCGAGGACCGGCGCGCCCAGGGCCTGGTGATGGACATGTCCATCGAGCGCAACATCGGGCTGACCGGGCTGCGCACGACCGTGAAGGCCGGGCTCATGGACCGCGGCGCCGAGCGCAGCCGCTCCCTCGACTGGGCCGTCAAGCTCCAGGTGAAGTACGCCCGGATCGCCGACACCGTCAACACGCTCTCCGGCGGCAACCAGCAGAAGGTCGTGCTCGCCAAGTGGCTGGCCACCGGCCCGAAGGTACTGATCGTCGACGAGCCCACCCGCGGCATCGACGTCGGCACCAAGGCCGAGGTGCACCGGCTGCTGTCCCAGCTGGCCGCCGACGGCGTGGCCGTCCTGATGATCTCCTCCGACCTGCCCGAGATCCTCGGCATGGCCGACCGCGTGCTGGTGATGCACGAGGGCCGCCTCACCGCCGAGATCCCCCGCACCGACGCCACCGAGGAAACCGTGATGGCCGCAGCCACCGGGAGGGCCGCCGCATGACGGTCGTCACCCCGCAAGAAGCCCCCGTGGCCGACGTCCCCAGGTCGAGCGGCACCCGGCTGGTCGACCGCGTCTTCAAGATGCGCGAACTCGCCATCCTGGTCGTCTTCCTGGTGATGATCGCCATCACCCAGGCCGGCAACAGCGAGTTCCTGTCCGAGCAGGGCATCAAGGACCTGCTGCTGAACGCGACGATCCTCGTCCTGGTCGCCACCGGCCAGTCCCTCGTCGTCATCACCCGCAACGTCGACCTGTCCGTCGGATCCACGCTCGGCATCAGCGCCTTCGCCGCCGGCGTCCACCTCCAGGGCGGCGGCAACCCGGTCGTGGCGATCGCGCTGGCCGTGTTGCTCGGCATCGGCTTCGGCCTGCTCAACGGACTGCTCGTCAGCCTCGGCCAGGTGCCCGCGCTCGTCGTCACCCTCGGCACGCTCTACATCATCCGCGGCATCGACTCCATCTGGGTCGGCTCCCGGCAGATCACCGCGGCCGACCTGCCCGGCGGGTTCGTCGACTTCGGCTCCGGCGGCATCTCGGCGGTGCCGTACCTGGCGCTGATCGCGCTGGCGGTGCTCGTCGCCACCGCCTACTACCTCAAGCACTTCGCCAGCGGCCGCGAGCTGTACGCGCTCGGCTCCAACCCCGAGGCCGCCCGCCTCGCCGGCATCCCCGTCCGCAAGCGGATCCTCGCCGCGTACACCTTCTGCGGTGCCCTCGCCGGACTCGCCGGCGCGATGTACCTCGCCCGGTTCGGCAACGTCGACTCCGGCACCGGCAACGGCTACGAACTGACCGTCGTCAGCGCGGTCGTGGTCGGCGGCGTCGTCTTCACCGGCGGCTCCGGCAGCGTCTACGGCGCGGCCCTCGGCGCGCTGCTGCTGACCTCCATCAACAGCGTGCTGCCCGCCCTCGGCGTCAGCTCCGTCTGGGTGCTCGCCATCAACGGCATCCTGCTCATCCTCGCGATCGCGGTCGACCGGATCGTCGCGCTGCGCGTGGCCTCCGCCCTGAAGAAGAGGAACGCCCGCCATGGCTGACATCTCCCCGAGCCGAGCGGCCGGCTGGTCCGGCCTGAAGAGGTGGGATTCCGCCGTCGGCGCCCTGCTCGTCGTGGTCCTGCTGTTCTCCTTCGGCTTCGTCGACGGGTTCGGCAACGCGCTCAACCTGTCGTTCCTGATCGGCAACACGCTGCCGATCGCGCTGATCGCACTGCCGATGACCCTGCTGGTCGTCTCCGGTGAGATCGACCTGTCGGTCGCCTCCACGGCCGGTCTCTCCGGTGCCGTGATGGGCGCCCTGTGGAACCAGGGCATGACCATCGAGACGATCATCCCGATCTGCCTGCTGCTCGGCGTCGGGTGCGGGCTGGTCAACGGGCTGCTGGTGACCCGGCTGGGGCTGCCGTCCCTCGCCGTCACCATCGGCACGCTGGCCGCCTACCGGGGCATCGCACAGATCGTGCTCGGGTCCGACGCGGTGACCGACTTCCCGACGCAGTACCTGGACTTCGCGGCCGGGCGCATCGGTGACACCTTCATCCCGTACGCCTTCCTGCCGTTCCTCGTCCTGCTCGCGATCGCCGTGGTCGCGCTGCACGCCACGCCGTTCGGCCGGTCGCTGTTCGCGATCGGGGCGAGCGAGGAGGCGGCCCGCTTCGCCGGCATCCGCGTCAAGCGCCAGAAGCTGATCCTGTTCACCCTGACCGGCCTGATGGCCTCCCTGACCGGCATCTTCTGGGCGCTGCACTACGCCAGCGCCCGCTACGACAACGCCACCGGCCTCGAACTGTCCGTCGTGGCCGCCGTGTTGCTCGGCGGTATCGACTTCGACGGCGGCAAGGGCACGCTCGGCGGTGCCATCGCCGGGGTGTTTCTGCTGGGGGCGTTGCAGAACGTGATGAGCCTCCAGGACGTTTCCGCGCAGTCGCAGATCGTCGTCACCGGTGTGTTGCTCGTGCTTTCCGTACTCGGACCGCGGGTCGCGCGGCAGATCGCCGTCGTGCGTGCTCAGTCGTCGTCCGGCTGACCGTCCGCTGTGGCTGTTCGCGCAGTTCCCCGCGCCCCTGAAAGACAAGGGCGCGTCTCACTCACCTTCGTCAAAGGAAACCGTCATGCGTAAGACAACCCTCCGCCGCAGCTGCGCGGCCCTCGCCACCGCCACCTCTCTCGCACTCGCGCTCACCGCCTGCGGCGGCACCACCAAGAAGGACGTCGCGAACGAGGGCGCCTCCGCCGCCACCGCCGGCAAGGCCGACCCCAACGCCGAGCTGAAGAAGGGGCTCACCGTCGGGTTCCTGCCCAAGCAGGTCAACAACCCCTACTTCACCAGCGCCGACAAGGGCGGCGAGAAGGCGCTCAAGGAGCTGGGCTCCAGCTACAAGGAGGTCGGCCCGTCCAGCGCGACCGACACCGCCGGGCAGGTCTCCTACGTCAACACGCTCACGCAGCAGCAGGTCGACGCGATGGCCGTGTCCGCGCAGGACCCGGGCGCCCTGTGCACCGCGCTCAAGCAGGCCATGAAGAACGACATCAAGGTCGTCACCTACGACTCCGACACCACGCCCGGCTGCCGCAACGCCTTCGTCTCGCAGGCCTCCGCCGAGGACCTGGGCCGCACCGAGGTGCAGCTGCTCGCCAAGCAGATCGGCTACAAGGGCGAGATCGCGATCCTGTCCGCCGCGCAGACCGCGACGAACCAGAACACCTGGATCGACTTCATGAAGGACGAGCTGAAGAAGCCCGAGTACAAGAACATGAAGCTGGTGAAGACCGCGTACGGCAACGACGACGCCCAGCAGTCCTTCCAGCAGACCCAGGGCCTGCTCCAGGAGTACCCGAACCTGAAGGGGATCATCTCCCCGACCACCGTCGGCATCAAGGCCGCCGCCCAGTACCTGTCGGGCTCCAAGTACAAGGGCAAGGTCAAGCTGACCGGCCTCGGCACCCCCAACGACATGCGCAAGTACGTCAAGAACGGCACCGTCGAGGCGTTCGAGCTGTGGGACCCGGCCAAGCTCGGCGAACTGGCCGCCCGGACCGCCGTCGCCCTGTCCTCCGGGCAGATCACCGGCAAGGAGGGCGAGACCTTCAAGGCCGGCCCCATGGGCGAGTACACCATCGGCAAGGACGGCGTGATCAGCCTCGGCAAGCCGACCGTGTTCGACGCCAAGAACATCGACCGGTTCAACTTCTAGACCCTGGGAGGTCGTTGATGCAGCGCGTGTGCTTCCTGCTGAAGGTCCGGGCGGAGCGCCTCGACGAGTACCGCGAGCGGCACGCCGCGGTATGGCCCGAGATGCTCCGGGCGCTCTCGGAGACCGGCTGGCACAACTACTCGCTCTTCCTGCGCGAGGACGGACTGCTCGTCGGCTACCTGGAGACCGAGGACTTCGCGGCCACCCGGGCCGCCATGGAGGCCACCGACGTCAACGCCCGCTGGCAGGCGGAGATGGCGCCGTTCTTCGAGTCGCTGGACGGCGCCCGGCCCGACGAGGCCATGAAACCGCTCACCGAAGTCTTCCACCTCGCATGACGATGGAGTCCACGAGATGCACAGACGTACCCTGCTGGCCGCCGCCCTCGCGGGAGCAGTGGTGACCCCCGCCTTCGCCTCCGGCACGGCACGGGCCGCCGACCCCGGCCCCTCGGTCACCCGCACCGGCACCACCACCCTCGACGGCCAGGCCCTCTTCTTCGTGTCCTACGACGGGCTGGTCAACAACAACGCCTTCCAGAAGAACGGCCTGCTGACCTACAAGGGCTACCAGTACGCCGTCTGGTACACCGCCGACCGCAACGCCGTCGTCGGCCGCCGCGCCCTCGGCGCGGGCACCTGGTCGACCGTGAAGGTCGGGCACACCCTGCGCTACAACGACTCCCACAACGTCATCTCCATGGGTGTCTCCAAGGTCGACGGCCGGCTGCACCTCAACATGGACTCCCACAGCGACGGCTTCACCTACGTCAAGTCGGTCGCCGGGCTCATGGACAACCCCGGCGGCCTGAGCTGGACCGCGAGCCGCTTCGGCGCGCCCCAGCCGACGCTCGACGGCCTGGCGCCGACCTCGCAGTTCACCTACCCCCAGTTCGTCTCCACGCCGGACGGCAAGCTCCAGCTGAGCTACCGGGTCGCCGTCTCCGGCAACGGGCGCAACGCCCTCGCCGAGTACGACGGCACGAAGTGGACCAATCTCGGCGAGTGGTCGGGCTCGACCGGCACGTACACCAGCGAACACGGCTCCTCGACGGCCCGCAATATGTACCTGCACGGCATCGACTACGACCGGAACGGCCGCCTGCACTCCTTCTTCACCTGGCGCGAGCAGAACGGCGCCGTGATGTGCAACAGCGGCGGCATCACCAACCACGACACCGGCTACGTCTACTCCGACGACCGGGGCCGCACCTGGCGCAACAACGCCGGCACCGTCGTCGGCGTCACCGGCGGCTCCGACAAGGTGTCCGTGACCGACGCCGGCCTGGTCGTCGACCCGCTCAACCCGGACCACTCCCTGATGAACCAGGAGAGCCAGTTCACCGACTCCGCCGGCCGGCCGCACGCGATCATCTCCTACGTCCCCGGCCGCTTCGGCCAGTGCACCACGAACTACGTCGCGAACCGGACCGCGAACGGCCGTGCCTTCCACGTCCGCAGGAACGCCGCCGGCACCTGGCAGAAGACCGAGATTCCGGTCCCGCTGAACTCCAGCCAGCGCACCAAGCTGATCCTGGACAAGTACGACAACGCGTACGCGATCTTCCCCTTCGGGCGGATCGCCGGCGCCTCGGCCGCCTCCGGGTACACCGACTGGAGGATCCTCTTCGACGGCAGCGGCCTCAACGCCTTCGGCGAGGTCGTCATCGACGAGACGCGGGTCGCGCAGGACGGGGTGCTGTCCTTCATGTACCAGGAGAAGTCCAGCGGCACGACGCCCTCGGCGCTGCACGTGATCGACTTCCGCCTTCCCGCCTGACCGCATCCGGTTCCCGGGGCGGCGTGCCGGTAATGTGAAGCCGCCCCGGCCGCCGCCCCCCTCGTCTCCCTCTGGAGGTCCCTGCCCGATGGCCCAGTCGGTGGGTATCAAGGACGTCGCCCGCGTCGCCGGAGTCTCCGTCGGCACGGTCTCGAACGTGATCAACCGCCCGGACACGGTCGCGACCGAGACCCGGGCCCGCGTGCTGTCCGCGATAGACCGGCTCGGCTACGTCCGCAGCGAGTCGGCGCGCCAGCTGCGCGCCGGCCGCAGCCGCATCATGGGGCTGCTCGTCCTGGACATGGGCAACCCCTTCTTCGTCGACGTGGCGCGCGGCGCCGAGCGCGCCGCCCGCGGGGCCGGACTCGGCGTGATGGTCTGCAACAGCGCCCAGGACCCGGGCGAGGAGGCCGAGTACCTGTCGCTCTTCGCCGAGCAGAGGGTGCGCGGCGTGCTGCTCACGCCCGCCGACGCGACCGGCCGCAACATCGAGGCGTTCCGTCGGCACAACATCCCCTTCGTCCTGGTCGACCGGGTCGCCGAGGGCACCACCGAGTGCTCCGTCTCCGTCGACGACGTGGCGGGCGGCGCCCTGGCCGTACGCCACCTCGTCGACGCCGGGCACCGCTCCCTCGCCTACGTCAGCGGCCCGCCCGGCCTGAACCAGGTCCGAGACCGGCGCACCGGCGCCCTAGAAGCGCTCGCCGAGGCCGGGCTCGGGCCCGACGCGCTGCGGGAACTGCCCACCGAACGGCTGGACGTCGCCGCCGGCCGCGACGCCGGGGCCCGCCTCCTCGGCCTCGCCGACCGGCCCACCGCCGTGTTCTGCGCCAACGACCTGCTCGCCCTCGGCGTCCTGCAGGCCATGTACGCGGCCGGGGTCGGCGTCCCCGACGACCTCGCCATCGTCGGCTACGACGACATCGAGTTCGCCGCCGCCGCCGCCGTCCCGCTCACCTCGGTGCGGCAGCCCGCCGTCACCATGGGCGCCATGGCCGCCGATCTGCTCCTGGAGGAGACGGAGGAGGAGGGCGCGGGGCGGGCACACGAGCACCGCAGGGTCGTCCTCCAGCCCGAGCTGGTGGTCCGCCGCTCCAGCCTGTCCGCCCGCTGAGCCGCCCGGCGAGTCTGAACCACCGTTCAGCAAGGTTTCATGATCGAAGGGCTCACGAGCGGACGTTCGCTGTGATGAACTGGGACGCGGCCCGAAAATCCGTCCGTCCCGGGAGCCCTGTTGACCCACAGCTACCGCCAGCCCGGAGTCGTCCTCACCGACCGCCGCTTCACCGTCCCCCTGGACCACGACCGCCCCGGCGGCGAGACGATCGAGCTGTACGCCCGCGAGGTCGTCGCGAGCGACAAGACGCACCAGGACCTCCCGTGGCTGCTCTACCTCCAGGGCGGCCCCGGCTTCGGCGCGGACCGCTCCGTCGGCCGGCCGGGCTGGCTCGGCAGGGCCCTGAAGGAGTACCGCGTCCTCCTCCTCGACCAGCGCGGCACCGGCCACAGCACGCCCGCCACCCGCCAGACGCTCCCGCTGCGCGGCGGCCCGGCCGAGCAGGCCGGCTACCTCACGCACTTCCGCGCCGACGCGATCGTCCGCGACTGCGAGGCCATCCGCGCCGAGGTCACCGGCGGCGCCCCCTGGACCGTCCTCGGCCAGAGCTTCGGCGGCTTCTGCGTGACCGGCTACCTCTCCCTCGCCCCCGAGGGCCTGGCCACCGCCGTCATCACGGGCGGGCTGCCGTCCCTCGACGCCCACGCCGACGACGTCTACCGGGCCGCCTTCCCGCGTATCGAACGCAAGGTCGGCGCCCACTACGCCCGCTACCCCCAGGACGCCGAACGCGCCCGCCGCATCGCCGACCACCTGCTTCACCACGACGTGGTCCTGCCCAACGGCTACCGGCTCACCGTCGAGGCCTTCCAGTCCCTCGGCATCGTCCTCGGCACCGGCGACGGCACCCACCGCCTCCACTACCTCCTGGAGAACGCCTTCGTCCGCACCCCGCAGGGCTTCACGCTCTCCGACGCGTTCCTGGAGCAGGTGCAGGCCATGCTCTCCTACGCCCGCCACCCGCTGTACGCCCTGATCCACGAGTCGATCTACGGCCAGGACGCCCGGCCCACCGACTGGTCGGCCGAGCGGGTCCGCGCCGAGTTCCCGCAGTTCGACGCCGCCAAGGCGCTCGCGGGAGACGAGCCCCTCCTGTTCACGGGAGAATCGATTCACCCCTGGATGTTCGAGTGCGACCCGGCCCTGCGCCCGCTGCGCGAGACCGCGGACCTGCTCGCCGCCCGCACCGACTGGACGCCGCTGTACGACCCGGCCCGCCTCGCCGCCAACGAGGTACCGGTCGTGGCGGCCGTCTACCACGACGACATGTACGTCGACACGGCCCACTCCCTGCGCACCGCCCGCACGATCCGCGGGCTGCGCACCTGGATCACGGACGAGTTCGAGCACGACGGCATCCGCACCGGCGGCCCCCGCGTCCTAGACCGGCTGCTGGCCCTCGTGCGGGACGAGGCGTGATGCCGGCGGCGCGGACTAGTCTGCGGACATGACGACCACTCAACTGCAGCCCATGCCCGGCGACTGGCGGCGTGCCCTCGCCGTCGTGGCACACCCGGACGACCTGGAGTACGGCTGCTCGGCGGCGATCGCGGCCTGGACCGACGGGGGCCGCGAGGTCGCCTATGTCCTCGCGACCCGGGGCGAGGCGGGCATCGACACCATCGAGCCCGCGCGGTGCGGGCCGCTGCGCGAGCGGGAGCAGCGGGCGAGCGCGGCGGTGGTCGGCGTGTCGGAGGTCGAGTTCCTCGACCACCGGGACGGGGTCATCGAGTACGGCACCGCCCTGCGCCGCGACATCGCCGCCGCCATCCGCCGGCACAGGCCCGAGCTGATCATCACGCTCAACCACCGCGACACCTGGGGCGGCGTCGCCTGGAACACCCCGGACCACGTGGCCGTCGGCCGGGCCACGCTCGACGCGGCCGGCGACGCCGGAAACCGGTGGATCTTCCCCGAGCTCGTCGAACAGGGCCTCGACCCCTGGGACGGCGTGCGCTGGGTCGCGGTCGCGGGCTCCAGCGCCCCCACGCACGCCGTCGACGCGACGGCCGGCATGGAGCGCGCGGTGGCCTCGCTGCTGGAACACCGCAGCTACATCGAGGTGCTGACCGACGAGGACCCGGAGACCTATGTCCGCCGCTTCCTGACCGGGCACGCCGAGGCCATGGGGGAGCGGTTCGGGGGCAGGCCGGCGGTGACGTTCGAACTGTTCAGCAGATGACCGGAGCACGACGGGGGAGACCATGACAGGCAGCGAGGAACTGGCCGGGCGGTTCGAGGAGCACCGCGGCCATCTGAGGGCGGTCGCGTACCGCATGCTGGGGTCACTGGCCGAGGCGGAGGACGCCGTCCAGGAGGCTTGGCTGCGGCTGAGCCGCTCCGACGCGGACGACATCGGGAACCTGGGCGGCTGGCTGACCACCGTGACCGGCCGCATCTGCCTGGACCTGCTGCGCTCGCGCGCCGCACGCCGCGAGGAACCGATGGGCGACGCCTTCGTCCCGGACCCGGTGCTCAGACCCCTGGCACAGGTCGTGGACCCGGCTGAGGAGGTGCTCCAGGCCGACTCCGTGGGTCTGGCCCTGCTCGTCGTGCTGGAGAACCTGGCGCCCGACGAGCGGCTCGCGTTCGTGCTGCACGACATGTTCGCCGTGCCGTTCGACGACATCGCGTCGATCGTGGAGCGCAGCCCGGCCGCGACCCGGCAGCTGGCGAGCCGTGCGCGGCGCCGGGTGCGCGGCGCCACCCCGGCGGCCGATCCCGACCTCGGCCGGCAGAAGCGGGTGCTCGACGCCTTCCTGGCCGCCTCGCGCGGCGGTGATTTCGAGGCACTGCTCGAACTGCTGCACCCGGACGTGGTGCTGCGGGCCGACTCGGGGGCGCTCATGCGGGGCGCGGCCGCCTCCAAGGTCGTTCAGGGCGCG
Source organism: Streptomyces paradoxus (assembly GCF_014202475.1). GTDB lineage: Bacteria > Actinomycetota > Actinomycetes > Streptomycetales > Streptomycetaceae > Streptomyces > Streptomyces paradoxus. The sequence continues at coordinate 115,826 of NZ_JACHGV010000013.1, read as the reverse complement.
AAGACGGTGGCGGAGCAGGCGCTCATGTTCGCCCGCTACGCGCAGGCCGCTCAACTGGTGCTGGTCAACGGCTCGGTCGGGGTCGTCAACGCGCCCGAGGGCCGCGTGCAGTCGGTCATGGCCGTCACGATCGCCGACGGCCGCATCACCGGCATGTACATCCTGGCCGACCCCGAACGGCTGGAACGCCTGGAGGCACCCGGCCCGGCGATGTGACCGGAATCCAGCCGTCAGATGTCGTTTCGTATGCTGAACGGCATGCGAGATCACCAGGCTGAGCAGGCGGAACTGCGCGGCGACTGCGAGCGGTGCTTCGGGCTGTGCTGCGTCGCCCTGCCCTTCGCCGCCTCGGCCGACTTCGCGGTCGACAAGGCCGCCGGCACGCCCTGCCGCAACCTCCGGGAGGACCACCGCTGCGGCATCCACGCCAGGCTCCGGCAGAGCGGATTCACCGGCTGCACGGTCTACGACTGCTTCGGCGCCGGGCAGCAGGTCTCGCAGGTCACCTTCGGCGGGCGGGACTGGCGCACCGGGCCGAAGGCGGACGCCCGCCGCATGTTCGAGGTGTTCCCGGTGGTCAGGCAGCTGCACGAGCTGCTGTGGTACCTGACCGAGGCGCTCGCCCTGCCGGCGGCCCGTCCCGTCCGCGCCGAGCTGGACGAGGCCCTCCAGAAGACCCGGGCGCTCGCCGCCGGGACACCCGAGGACCTCGCCGGGCTGGACGTGGCGGCGCACCGCCAGGAGGTCAACGTCCTGCTGCTCAGGACGAGCGAGCTGGCCAGGGCCGGCACCAAGGGCCGCAAGAAGGACCGCCGGGGCGCGGATCTCATGGGCGCCCGGCTCAGGGGCGCCGACCTGCGTGGTGCCAGCCTCCGCGGCGCCTACCTGATCGCCGCCGACCTCACCGGCGCGGATCTGCGGGGAGCCGACCTGATCGGCGCCGACCTGCGCGACGCGGACCTCACGGGCGCCGATCTGACCGGCGCGTTCTTCCTCACCCAGCCGCAGCTGAACGCGGCTCGGGGGAGCGCCGGGACCCGGCTGCCCGGGTCAGTCGCCCGCCCCGGGCACTGGACGGCGCAGGTCTGAACCCGGCTCCCGCACCGGCGTGCGGCGCTCCGGGTGCAGCCGCAGGCCCTCCGGCATCAGCGTCAGCCGTTCCGTCACGCGCAGCCGATAGGCCGGGTCGGGCCGCAGCTCGTAGCGCCGCAGCAGCAGCCCGAGCACCAGCGTGGCCTCGTGCAGCGCGAACTGGCGCCCGATGCACGCCCGGGCGCCCGTCCCGAACGGCTTGAAGGTGTGCGCCGGCCGGGACCGTACGGCCTGCGCGTCGAAGCGGTCGGGGTCGAAGCGCTCGGCGTCCGCGCCCCACACCTCGGGGTCCCGGTGCAGCATCGGCGTCAGCACCAGCGCCCACGCCCCACGCCGCATGGGATGCTCCCCGGCCAGCACCGTGTCCTCGCGGGCCTGCCGGGAGAACGCGGGCGCGGTGGGCCACAGCCGCAGCGACTCGTCCAGCACCCGGCGGACGTAGCGCAGCCGGGCCACCTGCTCGTAGGCGGGTTCCGCCACGTCACCCCACACCTGGTCCACCTCGGCGCGGGCCCGGGCCGCGATCCCGGGGTGGCGGGCGAGGTAGTGCAGGGCGAAGGAGAGCGCGCCCGAGGTCGTCTCGTGGCCGGCGACGAGGAACGTGATGACCTGGCGGCGGACGTTCTGCGGCGCCAGCCGCTCCCCGGTGTCGGGATGGGCGGTCTCCAGCATGCGGTCGAGCAGATCGCCGTCACCGCCGCCGGTGGCGCGCCGGGCCCGGACCAGTTCGTCGACCGTGTGGTTCAGGTGGGCGATGTCGGCCTCGTTGCGGCGGCTCGCGCTCCGCAGCAGCAGCGGGGCCAGCGGGAAGGGCACGGTGTTGAGCCGCTGCGCGTAGGTCAGCGTGCCCACCATCGCCGTCACGAAGGGATGCGGCCGGGAGCGCTCGAAGGAGCCGAAGTCGTGCCCGAAGCCGGTGCGCGCGATCGTCTCCAGCGTCAGCTTGGTCATGTCGCCGGGCACGTCCACCGCCCGGCCCGTGGCCGCCGCCCGGTCCCAGTGCTCCGTCAGCCGCTGCGCGACCGACAGCATCATCGGGTGGTAGCCGGCCATGGCGTCGCGGCTGAACCCCGGTGCGAGCACGTCGTGGGCCAGCTGCCAGTTGGGCTCGTGGTTGTACGCCGTGAACAGGCCGTCCCCCGCGACCGGCCGCAGGTTGGCCACGCCGAGACCCACGTGTTTGGCGAACCGCGACTCGTCGGCGAGGTCGGCCGCGTACCGGGCACCCCACACGAACACGAACTCCTTGCCGAACGCCTGCCGCCGGAAGACCGGCCCCAGCCGGCGGGCGTAGCGCATCGACTCCTGCACGGGGGTGCTCCGGTTGACGCCCACCACGTCGCCGAGCAGCGGGATCCTGCGCGGCGGGTGCGGAATGCGGTCCAGCTCCGGCCAGCCCAGCTCGGCGCCGCGGAACCCCTTGGGCTCCCCGGTCCGTATCGGCGCCTGGGTCATGACGCGATCTCCCTTGATCCGGCGGCGGGTTCGCACATGTTGTACATGGGTTCAATAGCGGGCTTCAGTCTGGTCCCGTTGTTGAACCGGCGTCAAGTAAGGTGCGGGCATGGCTGTGAACCAGGGCGGGCGCACGCGCCGCCGGCTCAGTACCGAGGAGCGCCGGGAGCAGCTCCTGTCGGTCGGGGCGCGGCTGTTCTCGGAGAGCCCCTACGACGACGTGTGGATCGAGCAGGTCGCCGAGATCGCCGGGGTGTCGCGCGGGCTGCTGTACCACTACTTCCCGACCAAACGGGACTTCTTCGCGGCGGTCGTCGAGCGCGAGAGCGAGCGGATGCTGCGCATGACGGCGGCGGTGCCCGGCGTGCCGGTCCGCGAGCAGCTCGCGGCCGGTCTGGAGACGTTCCTGGAGTACGTCCAGGCGCACGCGCACGGCTATCGGGCCTTCCATCGTGCCGACGCGGCCGGGGATCAGGCGGTGCGGCGGGTCTACCAGCGGGCCCTGGCCGCGCAGGAGCGGCAGATCCTCGCCGCGCTGGCCGCGGACCCGGAGTTCGGCCCGGCCTTCGAGGAGCGGCCGGAGATCCGGCTGGCCGTGCGCGGCTGGCTGGCGTTCACCACGGCCGTCTGTCTGGAGTGGCTGCGAGACGCGGAGTTGGGCCGGGAGCAGGTGCGCGAGCTGTGTGCACGCGCGCTGCTGGGCGTCCTCACTGGCTGAAAGGTCTCGCAAAGACCGCGTGACGTGGTTGGCGCGCACCCCGATCTTCGATAGGTTAGGTGAGGCTTACCTAAGGAGGTCTGGGATGGGTGACGACAGCCACAGCTGGACAGCGGCTCCCGCCGCCGCGGAACGGGCGCGCTCGGTGCTCGCCGCCGCGTGGTCCTGCTCCGTGACCGCGGAGGGCACGAAGGAGGAGCTGGTCGGCGCGCACACCGTGGGCGAGGACGGCCGCGTGTACGTGGACGTGCCCGAGGACAGCGCCCTGCTCGCGGCCGCGATCTGCGCGCCCCGCGGCGAGCCGTCCGCGGTGCTGGAGTTCGCCGACGTCGCGCCCGTCCCGCTCCGCAACCGGATCCGCGCCCGGCTGTGGCTCGCGGGCTGGTTCGCCGTCGAGGGCGAGCGGCTCGCCTTCACGCCCACACGCGTGGTGCTGCGGCAGCCGTCCGGCTCCGTGGTCGTGGACCTCGACGAGTTCGCCGCCGCCGCGGCCGACCCGCTCACCACGGCCGAGGCCCGGCTGCTGACCCACCTCGCCGACTGCCACGCCGACGCCGTCGAGCGGCTCACCCGGCTCGTCGACTCCGACAGCCTGCACGGCGCGGTCCGCGTCCAGCCCCTCGCGGTCGACCGGCACGGGCTGACGCTGCGCGTCGAACGCGCCCGCGCCCACGGCGACGTACGCCTCGCCTTCCACGCGCCCGCCGACGACGTCGCGCAGCTCACCGAACGCATGCACATCCTGCTCGGGCAGGCCAGTGCCGCGTCGTGCCCGCGGGCCCTACAGCGGCAGCGCACAGACGGCGACGGGTGAGGGGAACGATTCGCCAGCGCGCCGCAGTTCACCGTTCGCCCCGTCCACGCTGAAGACGGTGACGGTGGAGGACTTCTGATTCGCCGCGAACAGCAGCGTGCCCTCCGGCGAGAAGGCGATCTGCCGCGGGAAGTCCCCGCCCACCGGCACCGTGCCGAGCAGCCTGAGCCGGGCGCCGTCCGCCTCGACGGCGTAACGGGTGAGGCTGTTGTGGCCGCGGTTGGCGAGATAGGCGTAGCGGCCGTCGGCGGTCACCAGGATCTGCGCCGGGTAGCTGGTGCCCGAACCCGTGCCCGTGGACTGCGCCTCGCCGACCTCCACACGGCCGGAGGCGGCGTCGTACGAGCAGACCGCCACCGTGTTGTCGACCTCGTTGGCGAGGTACGCGTATCGCCCGCCCGGGTGGAACGTGAGGTGGCGCGGCCCCGCCCCCGGCCGGGTGTGCGCCTGCGCGACCTCGCTCAGCGTGCCGGCCTTGTCGTCCAGCCGGTACGTGTAGACGGTGTCCGTCCCCAGATCGACGGCGAGGACATGGCCCCCGTCCGGACTCGTGACGAACTGGTGGGCGTGCGGGCCCTCCTGGCCCGGGCCGGGCGGCGGACTGGTGTGCCGGACGAGGTCGGAGCGCTCGCCCAGGGCGCCCGAGGCGTCGATGGGATGCACGGCCACGCTGCCCGAGCCGTAGTTCGCGCTGAGCAGCCAGCGCCCGCCCGGATGCACCGACAGATGGCAGGGGGCCGCCCCGCCGGTGCTGCGGCTGCCCAGCACCTTCCGGTCGGACAGCCGCACGGCGGTCACGGCACCGTCGTCACGCTCGTCCACCGCGTACAGCGTGCGGCGGTCCGGGTGGATCGCCAGATACGACGGGTCACCGACGCCGCCGATCGTGCCGGCGCCGGTGATCCGGCCCGTCGCCGCGTCGTACGTGGCCAGGCCGATGCCCTTGCCGCCGCCCTCGGCGGACGTGTAGGTGCCGAGGTACAGCGGGCGGGGCCCGGAGGGGCGCCGGGCCCGCGACGGGCTCGTGCTCGCCTCGGGCTCCGGGGCCGGAGTCGCCGCCGGCGCGGGAGAGTTGTCGCAGGCCGGCAGTGCCGCCGCGGCGACCCCGCCCGCCAGTGCGCCGACGAACCGGCGCCTGCTCCAGCCTCCACTGTCCATGTCGCCCCTCAAGTCGTCACTGGTCCCCGTCGTGACAGCCACCTTGACGTTTCCGCGCCGCCGGGTGCAACAACGGTGGGCCCCGGCCGCCTACCAGTCCCCGTCCTCGACCGGTTCGCCCGGGGCGTCCTTGAGCTGGTGGGTCTGCCCCGGCGCGGGCGGCTGCCAGGGCTCGTGGTCGTCGCCGAGCCAGTCGCCGACCGGCTTCACGGACTGGAGCGTGCCGGTGGGGGCCAGGTCCTGCGCGTCCTCGTCGTAGTAGTCGAACCAGGGCAGGCCCGCCCGGGTGTACGCGGCCCGGTCGACCGGCGACGGCGGAGCGGCCTCGCCGGTGATGCGGCGCCACTCCGGGGGAGTGACCAGGTGGACGAAGACCCGGCCCGCGGGCTGCTCCGACCAGTCCGTGAGGGGCCGGTCGTCCTGGTAGACCTCCTGCCGCATGGAACCGCCGACGCCCAGACCCATCGCGGCGGCCGCACGGGGCGGGCCCGCCGGAGCGGCACTCGCGGCCGGCGCCGGAACCGACCCGGGCGCGGGCGGTGCCGCCATGGGCATCGGGGCGCCGAAGCCGGCGGACACGGGCGGGGCCGCCATGGGCATCGCGGCTCCGTACCCACTCGGCGCGGGCATCGACCGCTGCCGCTCCGCCCGCTGCCGCTCCTCGGCACGCCACCGCGCCAGCTCCCGGTCGTTCAGCGCGAAGTTCTGCAGCTGGACCCCGCCCCACACCTCCTCGCCCGTGACCTGCCCCTCCACGGTGGCGCCCAGGCCGAGCGGGACGGCCACGAACTGCCGGACCGTACCCGTGCCGGAGTTGATGCCGTCCAGCCAGGGCTGGCGGGGGAGCACCACGTAGTTCTGCGGACCCCGGGCCAGGCGGTCGCTCCAGGGGCGACCCGAGACCGCGCACACCTTGCCGACCCCGACCTGCAGCGCGGCCGGCTCCGAGGTGCCCGCGAAACTCAGCCACATCGCCTCGCGCAGATACACCGGCAGCATCACACCGCCGCGCGCCCGCCACGCCTCCGGAACCCTGTCCCCGTAGTCCGCGACCCGCCGCACCGGGAACTCGCCGAGCCCCGGCGGCAGCGGATGGGTCCCGGTCTCCGGCAGGCGCAGCGTGCGGATGAACCGTACGGCGACCCCGCCCGGCAGCCGCAGTGTGTTCCCGTCGATCCGCACGGTCGTGTCGGCCATCGGCCCGCTCCTCGCGTCAAGTGCCGGCCCTTGCCGGCGTTCCCCTCAGCGAGAACGCCCGCCGAACCCCGCGCGGTTCCGCCACATCTGCTCCGTGACGCCCACCCGCTCCCGCAGCCGGGTCAGACGGGGCATCCGGGCGCGCTGCTCGCGCGACACGCGGTCCAGTTCCTCGAACAGGCGCCGGGTGCGGTGCTCGGTGTCGAGCTCGTCCAGGATGCGGTTGACCTCCGCCAGGACGGCCCCCGGGAGCTGCCAGTGCCCGGGCGCCCGCTCCGCCTCCTCGCGCAGCAGCAGGGCCAGCTTGTCGCGGGTGCCCGCCGCGGTGCGCAGTTCCGCGGCGAGACGCTCCTCCGCCGACTCGGCGCTCGTGCTGAGGTGGGTGGTCACCAGCACCGCGAAGCTCACCACCGCGTCGGCGATCTCGGACAGCAGCTGCTCCAGGGCGGCGCCCGTCTCGGCCTCGAACAGCGGTTCCGGTTCGCGCTCCTTCGCGAGGTCGGTGAGGGAGCGGGCGAGGACCCGCAGGACGACCGTGCAGATCTCCAGCGTGTCGAGGCCGGTGCGCAGCACGACCCGGTGCAGCACGCTGTCCTGCACGCGCGGATTGAGCCGCAGGCTGTCCTCGGCCTGCCGGAGGGCCGCGTCCACCTCGACGATGTCGTGGTCCAGGCGGCGCGCCTCGTGCAGCTGCTTCTCCGCGCGGTCCACGGGCGTGCCGCCGGCGGCCTCCTCGCCCATGCGCAGCATCAGCTGCCGCAGCCGCCGGGCCAGGTCCCCGATCGACTCGCCCGCCTCCTCCACCCACACCGGCGGAGCCAGCAGCAGATTGCAGGCGAGCCCGACGACCGCCCCGATCAGCGTCTCCACCACCCGGGCCCAGGCGGTGTCCCCGACGGTGGTGACGCCGAGGACGAGCATCGCGCTGATCGCGACCTCGGGTACGTACTCCTCCACCCTGACCAGCCGGCCCACGGCCAGCGAGGCCACCAGGAGCAGCGCCAGGCTCCACCAGGTCAGGCCCACCAGCAGGCTGAACCCGATGGCGAGGAGAACGCCGGTCACCACGGCGTTCACCCGCCGGAAGCCGTTGGTGAGCGTGGCGTACAGCGTCACCTGGACGACCAGGAGCGCCGTCAGGGGAGCGGTGAGGGGCGCCGCCTCGGGGCTCAGGCGCAGCGCGATGACGTAGGCGATCGTCGCCGCGGTCGCGGACCGCAGCGTCTGGACGACCACGGGATCACGACGCTTCCTGACGATCCGCCCGGCCTGCGCCGTCCACTCACGTACCTCTCGCATCCTCGGGCTGTTCCCCTTCTCCGGCGCATCGAACGCATCCGTCGAACACGTCCGTGAAGGACGCTCACGAAGGACGTTAGTGCCGGGGCAGACCACGGGCGACCGAGGGGCTCAGGCGTGCACCTTGTCGAGGAAGGCGGCCAGATGGCCCGTGGTGCGCTCGATCTGCTCCTCCACGCTGAGGCTCTCCTCGAACCGGGACCCGGTCTCCAGCGCCTTCTTCCCGCGCACGTACAGGGAACAGGCGAGGTCGGTGCACATGTACGCCCCGACGGAGTTGCCCTCACGCCCGGCCGCCCCCGCCTTGCGGGCGGTCATCAGCGAGACCCCGCCCCGCGGGTGGGTCGTCAGGCACAGCGAACACATGCTGCGGTGCAGGAACCCGCGCTGCGCGGCCTGGAACCGCATCGACACGCCGACGAGCCGCCCCGCCCGCTCGGTCACCAGATAGCTCCGGTCGGGCGCCCCCGGATCACGCCACCCGAGGAAGTCGAGATCGTCCCAGGGGCGCGTGTCGAGGTCCCGGGGCACGGCCAGACGCCTGGCCTCGCCCTTCGAGCAGTTGATGAAGGAGGCGCGGATGTCCTGCTCGGTGAGCGGCTGCACGGGAGGCTCCCGGTAAGTGGTCGTCGTAAAACCTAGAGGTCCTAGGTTTTGTGGGTCAGGTCAGATTAGACAGCGTCGGTGCCGAGGGCGACCGGATTTCCGTCAGGCCTCGTCGTCCGGGACGCCCGGGGGCCACACCCCGGGGGTCAGCACCCCCAGGGCGTACGCCCGGGCCACCAGTTCCGTGCGGTTGGACGCGCCCCAGCGGGACGACAGGCGGCGCAGATGGTAGGTCACCCCGTCCGTGGTCAGGCCCGTCTCCCGGGCTGCCCGGGCCGTGGTGGCGCCGGCGGCCAGAAGCGCCAGGATGCGGGCCTCCGTCGGGGTGACCGGGGCCCCCGAGGCGGGCGCGGCGGGGGAGGGGGCGTGTTCGGTGTCCACCCGGAGCATCACCAGCAGGGCCGGGGTGTCCTCCACCGTGTCGCTGACCGGATCCGCCGTCAGCTCGCCGTAACGCTCCACGCCGCCCGGGGCCCGCCAGCGCACCGACACCTGATAGCGCGAACGGTGCCGCAGGCGCAGGGCCTGCGCGATGCGCTCCACCTGCGTGGCCTCCCGCGGGCTGAACAGCTCCAGCACGTCACGGCCGCGCAACCGCCCCGGCGTCGTACCGCACTCCGCGGCCATGGCCGGATTGGCCAGCAGCACCGCCCCGTACACGTCGCACACCGCGACCGGCATCGCGACCCGGTCGAACAGGAGCAGGGCGCGGTTGCGCCACGTCACGGCCTCCTGCCGGGCCAGGTCCACGAGCCTCTCCTGCCATACCGGGCCGCCCCCGCGCAAGAGCGGCACGTCTGCTCGCACTACACAATCATGCAGTGCCACGGCGCGGCCCCCCGGGCCCGGTGGATCACGCTGGAGCGCAGTACTTCCGTACCGCGAAAGGCAGTTGCCGCGTCATGCCCCCCACCGGACAGACCCCCCTGACCGCCGACACCCTCCCCGGCGTCCCCGTCGCCGACATCTCCGCCACCGGACCCGGCGGCGCGCCCGTCCAGCAGGCCATGGACCTGATGCGCGAGCACGGGCCCGTGTTCGTGCGGCGGCTGTACGGGCGGGACACCCTGTTCGTGGGCGACCTGGACCTCGTGGCCGACCTCGCGGACGAGCAGCGGTTCGCCAAGCACATCGGGCCGGGCCTGGAGAACGTCCGGGAGTTCGCCGCCGACGGCCTGTTCACGGCGTACAACGACGAGCCCAACTGGGCGAAGGCGCACGACATCCTGATGCCCGCCTTCGCGCTGGGCTCGATGCGCACCTACCACCCCGTGATGCTGAAGGTGGCCCGCCGGCTCATCGCCTCCTGGGACCGCGACGCCCGCGCCGGACGGCCGGTGAACGTCCCCGACGACATGACCCGCATGACGCTCGACACCATCGGACTCGCCGGGTTCGGCTACGACTTCGGCTCCTTCGAGCGGGCCGAGCCGCACCCCTTCGTCGAGTCGATGGTCCGCTGCCTGGAGTGGAGCATGACCCGCCTGGCGCGCGTCCCCGGGAAGGACTACTCGGCGCGGGACGCGGCCTTCCGCGACGACTCCGGCTACCTCGCCCGGGTCGTCGACGACGTCATCGCCGCCCGCACCGGCACCGACCAGAGCGACGCCGAGGACCTCCTCGGCCTGATGCTCACCGCCGAGCACCCGGCCGACGGCACCCCACTCGACACCGCCAACATCCGCAACCAGGTCATCACCTTCCTGATCGCCGGGCACGAGACCACCTCCGGCGCCATGTCCTTCGCGCTGTACTACCTCGCCAAGCACCCCACCGCCCTCCAGCTGGTGCAGCGCGAGGCCGACGAGCTGTGGGGCGGCCAGGCCGACCCCGAGCCCACGTACGACGAGGTCGGCAGGCTCACCTACACCCGCCAGGTGCTCAACGAGGCCCTGCGGCTCTGGCCCACGGCCGCCGTGTTCTCCCGGCAGGCCCGCGAGGACACCCTGGTCGGCGGGCGCATCCCACTGCGCGCCGGACAGTCCGCCCTGGTCCTCACGCCGATGCTGCACCGGCAGCCCGTGTGGGGCGACAACCCCGAGCTGTTCGACCCCTCCCGCTTCACCCCCGAGGCGGAGGCAGAGCGGCCGGTACACGCCTTCAAGCCGTTCGGCACCGGCGAGCGCGCCTGCATCGGGCGCCAGTTCGCGCTGCACGAGGCGACCATGCTGCTGGCCATGCTCGTCCACCGCTACCGGCTGCGCGACCACGCCGACTACCGGCTCACGGTCAAGGAGACCCTCACCCTCAAGCCCGAGGGCTTCACCCTCGCACTCGCGCCGCGCACCCGCGCCGACCGCGTCCACACGCCGCTGCCCGGGGCCGCCCCCGCCCAGGACACCGCCTCGGCCGAGCCGCAGGGCCTGCCCGCCCGCGTCCGCCCCGGCACCGCCGCCCTCTTCCTGCACGGCAGCAACTACGGCACCTGCCGCGACTTCGCCGCACAACTCGCCGACGAGGCCGCCGCCGTCGGCTGCGCCACCGAGGTGGCCCCACTCGACGCCTACGCGGGCGGACTGCCCACCGACCGGCCCGTCGTCATCACCGCCGCCTCCTACAACGGCCGCCCCACCGACGACGCCACCGCCTTCACCGCCCGGCTGGAGGGGGCCCACGACCTGTCCGGCGTGACGTACGCCGTCCTCGGCGTCGGCGACCGCAACTGGGCCGCCACCTACCAGCACGTCCCCACCCGCATCGACGAGCGGCTCGCCGCATCCGGCGCCGCCCGGCTGCTGGAACGCGCCGCCGCCGACGCCTCCGGCGACCTCTCCGGCACCGTCCGCACCTTCACGGCCGCCCTGCGCACCGCCCTGCTGGAGCGCTACGGCGACCCGGACGCCACAACGCCGGACCCTGAGCCCACGACCTCCTCCTACGAGGTCCGCACCCTGACCGGCGGGCCGCTGGACGCCCTCGCCGAGCGGCACGGTCTCGTCCCCGTGCGCGTCACCGAGGCCCGCGACCTCACGGCCCCCGGTTACGCCCGGCGCAAGCGGTTCCTCCGCGTCGCCCTGCCCGACGGCGTCACCTACCGCACGGCCGACCACCTCACCGTGCTGCCCGCCAACGCCCCGGACCTCGTCACCCGCGCCGCCGCCGCGCTCGGCGCCGACCTCGACACCGTCCTCGACATCCGCGCCACCCGCCCGCGCCGCGACGGCATCGCCGTGGACCGCCCCGTGACGGTACGGCAGCTCCTCACCCACCACGTGGAGCTGCAGGAGCGCCCGAACGCCGGGCAGCTGGCCGCGCTCGCCGCCGCCAACCCCTGCCCGCCGGAGCGCGCGGCCCTGGCCGCCCTCACCGACGACCCGCGCACCCTCGTGGAGATCCTGGAAGACCACCCGGCGCTGCGCGGCGCCCTGGACTGGCCGCTGCTCCTCGACCTCCTCACCCCGCTGCGCCCGCGCCACTACTCCATCTCCTCCTCGCCGGCCGTCGACCCCGGCCACGTGGATCTGATGGTCTCGCTGCTGGAGGCACCCGCCCGCTCCGGCAAGGGCCTCTACCGCGGCACCGGCTCCGGGCACCTGACCTCCGTGGAACCCGGTGACACGCTGTACGCGCGGGTGCAGCCGTGCCGGGAGGCCTTCCGCATCGACGTCACCGGCGATCCGGCACCGGTCGTCATGGTCGCGGCGGGCACCGGCCTCGCCCCGTTCCGCGGCGTCATCGCCGACCGTACGGCAGCCGTCGCGGCGGGCGCCGAACCCGCCCCGGCCCTGTGCTACTTCGGCTGCGACGCCCCCGACGCGGACTTCCTGCACGCCGCCGAACTGCGCGCCGCCGAGACCGCCGGAGCCGTATCCCTGCGCCCCGCCTTCAGCGAGACACCCGAGGGCGAGGTGCGGTTCGTGCAGCACCGGATCGCCGCCGAGGCCGAGGAGGTCTGGGCCCTGCTGGCCGCCGGGGCGCGGGTGTACGTCTGCGGAGACGGTTCGCGGATGGCGCCCGGGGTGCGGGAGGCGTTCCGTACGCTGTTCCGGAAGCACACACCGGACGCCGACGAGACGGCCGCCGAGCAGTGGCTCGACGGGCTGATCGCGGACGGGCGCTACACCGAGGACGTGTACGCCGCCGGCTGACCGCGCACAGGGGAGGGGTGGGCACACGGTGGTGGACTCCTGGGAACGGGCCCGGCACGTCCTTCAGGAGGCGGACCTGGACCCGGGCCGCCTGGCCCACCTCGCCCCGATGGCCGGCGGCACGTACAACACCGTCGAGGAACTGCGCCTCACCGACGGCAGCCGCTACGTGCTGAAGGTCCCGCCCCCCGCGGCCGCCCCCGGCCTGCGGCACGAGCGCGGGCTGCTGGTCTCGGAGGCCGCGTTCTACCGCTCGGCCGCCCGCGTCGAGGTCACCGCACCGGAGCTGGTGTCCATGGACGAGGGCTTCCTGCTGATGACGGCCTGCCCGGGCGACCCGTGGGACGGCACGCTCACCGGCGCGGAACACGCATCCCTGCGGACGGAGCTCGGACGCCAGGTGGCCCGGCTGCACCGCGTGACGGGCCCCGGCTTCGGCTACCCCTCCGGCGCCCTCGGCCCGCTCGCCCCCGACTGGCGGACGGCGTTCACCGGGATGATCGACGCCGTCCTCGACGACGCCCGGCGCTACGGCGCCCGGCTGCCCCGGCCCGTCGACGCGGTGGCCCGGACCGCCGCGTCCGCGTATGACGTCCTCGACGAGGTCACCGTCCCGTGCCTGGTCCACTTCGACCTGTGGCGGGGCAACATCCTCGTCGACCGCCCGGACGGGGAGGCCCGCATCGGGGGCCTCATCGACGGGGAGCGCATGTTCTGGGGCGACCCCCTGGCCGACTTCGTCTCCCTGGCGCTGCTGGGCGACATCAGGAGGGACGAGGAGTTCCTGGCCGGCTACCGGGAGGCCGGCGGCCTGGCGGCCTTCGACACCCCGGCCCGTCTGCGCCTGGCCCTGTACCGCGCCTACCTGTACCTGATCATGCTCACCGAGACGGTTCCCCGCCGGGCCGGCGAGGAGCAGGAGCGCTGGGTGCAGGAGAGGGTCGCCCCCGAACTCGTCGCGGCCCTGGACGAGATCGCCGAGGCCGCCGGGTCCGCCGGTTAGCTCACACCATGAAATAAGGGGTGGAGGAAAGTCGCGCCAGGCCCGCATCCGACGGTATCTTGCAGGTCGGACAGGGGATGCGAAGGGAGCCTCATGGCGGCGGGGAACGGGCGCACGGTACGCGATCTCAGGCGGGCCAACCGCACGGCCGTCCTGCAACGGCTCTACTTCGACGGCCCGCTCAGCCGTTTCGAACTCGGCCCGGCGACCGGCCTGAGCTCCGGCTCCGTCAGCAACGTCGTCGCCGACCTGGTCGCCGACGGACTGGTCGAGGAGGCCGGCAGCGTCGACTCCGACGGCGGCCGCCCCCGCATCCTGCTGCGCGCCGCGCCCGGCAGCGGCCACATGATCGGCGTCGATGTCGGCGAGACCCGGGTCCGCGTCGAGCTCTTCGACCTCACCCTCACCGAACTCGCCCGCGCCGAGCACCCGCTCACGCCGCAGCGGTACGAGGTCGAGGTCATCGTCGACCACATCCGCCAGGGCATCGCCGAGGTGCTGGACACCGCGGGCCTCGCGCCCGAGCGGCTCCTCGGCGTCGGCATCGGCGTCCCCGGCATCGTCGAGCGCACCCCCGACCGGGGCGCGCTCGTGCACGGGCAGACCATCGGCTGGGACGCCGTCCCGCTGGAGGCACTGCTCCGCGCCGGTTCCCCGCTGCCGGACACCGTCCCGTACTTCATCGACAACGGCGCCAAGACCCTGGGCCAGGCCGAGATGTGGTTCGGCGCCGGACGCGGCGCCCGCAACGCCGTCGTCGTCCTGTTCGGTTCCGGCGTCGGCGCGAGCCTCGTCACCCCGGACGCGGAGCAGGGGCGCGCGGTGGAATGGGGGCATCTGACCGTCCGGGTGCGGGGCCGGCGCTGCCGGTGCGGGGCGCTCGGCTGCCTGGAGGCGTACGCGGGCGCCGAGTCGCTGCTCGCCCGCTGGCGGGAGGAGGGCGGCCGGGTCCCGGACGGCACCGACGAGGAGACCGCCCTCACCACCATGCTCGCCGCGGCCCACCCGCCCGCGGGCGCCGCGGCCGACCCCGTCGCGCTGGCCGTCCTGGAGGAGACCGCCGAGTACCTGGGCGCGGGCCTGTCCGACCTCATCAACCTCTTCCAGCCCGAGCGCATTCTCATCGGCGGCTGGGCCGGCCTGGCGCTCGGCTCGCGCTTCCTGCCCGCCGTCCGCCGCCACGCCATGTCGTACGCGCTGCGCCACCCGGCCGGGAAGGTGACCGTCGACCTGGGGCGGCTCGGGCCCGACGCGGTCACGGTCGGTGCCGCCATCCTGCCGCTCGCCGACTTCTTCGCCCGCGGCGGGCGGCGCGCCGACCCGGCGCCGGACCACCCGCTCCCGGCCTGGCGCGCGGCGCTCGAGGAACGGACCCCACGCTGAGGTTTCGCCGATCACCGTGGAGGTACTCGCGTGGCGCCCGGACCACAGAAGGGAGCACGCCGTGACCGACCACCGCCTCGAAGGACCCGGCGAGAACGGTGACCCCATCCCGCGGGACATGCCGGACCAGCAGGCCGACGACGGCGAGGACCCGTGGGAGGTCGCCCCGCGCTTCACGGGCACCGGCAAGGACGACAAGCAGAAGAGCGACGACGAGACCGACGAGCCCGCCGGTGACGTCCCCGACACGGACGAAGCGGGGACGGGCCGGCAGGGAGCACCGCACTCGGGAACGGTTCACCCCGAGCACCCGGTGCCGGACGAGCCCTCCGCCTGAGGAGGGCATCCCAGCGAGGGCCGCAGCCGACTGTGGGGGTCGGCTGCGGCCCTCGCGCATGTCCGGCTCACTCGCCGCGCGGACCGGACGATCAGCCCACTCAGCCCACCTTGCGTCCCCGCAGCGGCTCCGTCGGTGCCCCCGCACCCTCCTGGAGGCCCAGCAGGAACTCCTCCAGCACCTCGGGCGCCGTACGCTCCGGCCGCCACCCGAGCTCCGCTCGCGCACGCGTGCAGTCCATCAGCGGCAGTCGCAGCACCGCGTCGAACAGGTGCGGGGAGGCGGGCAGCAGATGCAGGCCCCAGGCGGCGGCGATCGCCGACCGGGCCGCGCCGCGCGGCAGCCGCACCGGACGCGCGTCGAACATCTCGCCCAGCAGCCGCGCGTCGACCGGCGGCTCGGCGGCCAGGTTGAACGCGCCCCGGACATCGGAGCGCAGCGCCAGCCGGTACGCGTTCGCCGCGTCGTCCGTGTGCAGCGCCTGCACTCGCAGCCCCGGGATGTCCGGCAGGAAGGGCAGCAGCTCCGGGCGGGCCAGCGGGCCGGGCAGGAACCGGCCGCCGAAGATGCGGCGCTGCTCGCTCGCCGATTCCCGCTGGAACAGGAAGGCGGGCCGCATGCGCACGACCCGCGTCTCTGGGTGGTCCCGCTCGAACGTGTCCAGCGCCCGCTCCAGATATGCCTTCTCCCGGCAGTACGCGGCGTCCGGCCAGCCGTGCGTCGGCCACGACTCGTCCACCGCCTCGTCCTTCGGGCCGGGGGAGTACGCGCCGACCGACGAGGCGTGCACCATCGCCGGCACGCCCGCCGCGGCCACCGCCTCGAAGACCCGCATGCTGCCGAGCACATTGGTGCGCCAGGTCACGGCCGGGTCGTGCGTCGGCTGGAAGGCCCACGCCAGATGGACCACCGCGTCCGCGTCCGTGAACCGCTCCACCAGATCGGTCCGCTCGGACGCCAGATCGACGGCGGCCCAGTCCGTCTTCGGTGGCGACCAGTCGGGGATCCGCCGGGCCAGGCCCAGCACGGAGGCGACCTCCGGGTCCTCCGACAGCAGACGCACCACACTGGTGCCCACGTTGCCGGTGGCACCCGTGACGACGATCCTCATGCCCGTTGCGCTGCTCACCTCGTGCTCCTCTCGGCCGCGGCCCCCCGGGAGGTGACCGAGTACCCACCGAGTACCCGGGGGACGCGGAAAGCACTACGGCGGGGGAGCTGTGTCACTTCTCCTGGTCGCCGGGGACGGTTTCCGCCCAGAGGTTCTCCGCCTGGAGCAGCAGCGTGCCCAGGACGGCCGTGTGGGCGGCCCCCTCCCCGGCGTGCCGGCGCAGGTTCTCCTGCAACTCCTGGTGCAGCTCCCGCATTGCCTTCTCGGTCTCGTCGTCCGGCCGGGCGGTCACGCTGCCGTCGAGCAGACTGTCGGCCTCGGCGCACAGGGCGTCTCCGATCAGCTCCAGCAGGCGCGCGTACGAGCGCAGGGCAGGACCCTCGGGCGGGGCGGGTGTCCGCTTGTCGTCCACGGACACCGCGAGCGCCCGGGTCAGCGCGGCGACGTGCCCGGTGACCCGGCTGAGCCGTTCGTCCTCGTCCACCGCCGGCAGGACACCGTCGTGCGGCACACGGTGCAGTGCTCGCAGCGGGGCGTAGGTCAGGCGCAGACTCTCCTGACTCCACCGGCGCGCCGAGCGCAGCGCCTTCAGGCGGTGGTCCAGCCGGTTCGAGGCACTGACCCAGTCGGCGGCGGTCTGCCCGTCCCACTCACCCTCGTGCAGATCGCCGGCGACGGTGTGCAGCACCTCTCCCGCCTCCCGGGCGAGCGCCGCCAGGTTCTCCCGTACGTCCCGCAGATGGATCGGCGGCAGGACGAGCGCGTTGACGGCGACGCCGATGACCGCGCCGATCGCGGCCTGCCCCACCCGGTGCCCGACGGCGGACAGGCTCACCATGCCCGAGGAGATGGTGAACAGGGCCGTGGTCGCCGCGTAGATGCCCTGGTCGCCGAAGCGGGGCCAGTTCGCCAGCAGCATCAGCACCGGTACGGACAGGGCGAGCGCGCCGGTCGTGTCGTCGGTGATCGCCTGCGCCCCCGAGGCCAGCAGGGTGCCGACGCAGATCGCCCCGAACTGCCGCGCGCCCTGCACCAGGGAGCTGAACACGGTGGCCTGCACCAGGACCAGCGCCACCCAGGGCGCCATCAGTGCCAGCGGGTCGCCCATCCAGACGCCGCCCACCAGCCAGGCCAGCACCGCCGCCCCGGCCGCCTTCAGCGACTGGACGACCAGATCCCGCTCCCGCCCGGGCCCCCGCCACGCCGCGCGCACGGCGTTCCACGCGCCCCGCGTGTCGCGCCGCACGGCATCCACCGGCCGCACGGTGCGCGCTCCCTGGTCCAGGGTGCGCATCCGGCCCTGGGCCGTCGGTGCTCCCCGGGGCCGCCCACCCGTGGCCGCCCCCGTGTCTCTGTCCCCGTCCTTCCGCCCGCGGAGGGCTCCCGCCGTCCGCCGTACCGCATTCATCACACGCGTCATGCGCTGTGGGTATCCCCGTGACCGGCGGTCTCACGCCGCCTCATGCCAGTGCGCCGTCACCGAGGGCGGACAGGAGGTGTGCCGGGTCGGCGTAGACCGCGTCCGCCCCGGACTCCTCCAGATCGGCGCGCGGGATGCCGCCGCACAGGACGCCCACGCAGCGCACCCCGGCCCGGCTGCCCGCCCGCATGTCCCACACGGTGTCGCCGACGAACACCGCTCGCTCCGCCGGCACCCCGGCCAGCTCCAGGGCGTGCTCGACCGGTTCGGGGGCGGGCTTGCCCTCGTCGACGTCGTCGGCGGAGGCCGTGGCGGCGATGGCCTCGTCCGCGTCGATGGCCCGGCGCAGCGCGCTCAGCTCCGCGCCGCTCGCCGAGGTGGCCAGCACCACCGTCCAGCCGTCCCGGTGCAGCCGCCGCAGCAGCGCCCCGGCCTCCGGCAGCGGGGGCAGCCGGTCGAAGTACTGTCCGTACAGCGCCTTGTGACCGGCGCTGATGCCGGCGTCCTGGTCCGTGTCCCGGTCGTCACCCAGCAGATGGGCGACCAGGTCGGTCGACGGCAGGCCCACGGCCCGGTGGATGGCGTGCATCGGCACCTCGTGGCCCGCCTGCCTGAAGGCCTCCCACCAGGCCACGACATGCAGATGGTTGGTGTCGACCAGCGTGCCGTCGACGTCGAAAACGGCCGCCCGTCCCGTGCTTCCCATAGGCGCGGTTCCTTCCTCTCCGGCGGCGCGGGTACCACGTCAGCCGCCCGCCACGCCGGACGGCACGCGCCGCTCACGGGTCCAGGCCAGCAGCTCGTCGAGGGACCACGTGGTCACCACCCGCTCGGGCGGCACCCCGCACTCCTCCGCCCGCCCGCAGCCGTTGATCTGCCAGTCCAGCTGCCCCGGCGCGTGCGCGTCGGTGTCGACGGCGAACAGCACCCCCGCGTCCACCGCCCGGCGCAGCAGCCGTCGCGGCGGGTCCAGCCGCTCCGGCCTGCTGTTGATCTCCAGGGCCGTGCCCGTCTCGGCGAGCGCCGCGAACACCTCGTCCGCGTCGAACTCCGACTCCGGCCGCCCCCGCCCGGTCACCAGCCGCCCCGTGCAGTGCCCGAGCACGTCGGAGTGCGGATCGCGTACGGCGGCCACCATCCGCCGGGTCATCGACCGGGCGTCCATGCGCAGCTTGGAGTGCACCGACACCACCACCACGTCGAGCCGGTCCAGCAGCTCCGGCTCCTGGTCGAGTGAGCCGTCCTCGTTGATGTCGCACTCGATGCCGGTCAGCAGCCGGAACGGCGCCCAGGTCTCGTTCAGCTCCGCCACCACGTCCAGCTGCTCCCGCAGCCGCTCGGGCGACAGTCCCCGGGCCACCGTCAGCCGCGGCGAGTGGTCGGTCAGCGCCGCCCACTCATGGCCCAGGTCCGACGCGGCCCGGCCCATCTCCTCGATCGGGCTGCCCCCGTCCGACCAGTCGGAGTGCAGATGACAGTCCCCGCGCAGCAGCGCCCGCAGCTTCTCCCCGCCCCGGACGGCCGGCTGCTCGTGCGCCTCGCCCTCCAGCTTCGACAGGTAGCCGGGCACCTGGCCGGCCAGCGCCTCCCGCACCACCTGGGCAGTCTTCGGGCCGACCCCCTTGAGCTTCTCCAGCGAGCCGTCCGCCGCCCTCCGGCGCACCTCGTCCCCGCCCAGCTCCTTCAGCACGCGGGCCGCCGTACGGAAGGCGCGCACACGGTAGGTCGGTGCCAGGGACCGCTCCAGCAGGAAGGCGATCCGGTCCAGTGCCTCGACGGGGTCCATCGCCACCTCCACCTCAAGGGTTCCCCAGTGCCTCGCGGGCCGCACGACGGGCGGACGGTTTGCCCGGTGCCCCCCTGGGTACTGCGATGCCTCGTCCCGGCCCCGCCGACGAGGAGGCTCGTCATGTCCGCCCCCAGCGCGTCCCCCAGCAAGGTCGCCGTGATCACCGGCGCCGACTCCGGCATCGGCCGCGCCACCGCCGTACACCTGGCGCGGGCGGGGATGGACGTCGGCATCACCTATCACAGCGACCGCAAGGGCGCCGAGGAGACGGCCGACGAGGTGCGTGCGCACGGGCAGCGGGCCGAGGTCGCCCGGATGGACCTCACCCGGCTGCCCGACGCCGCCGACACCGTCGACGACCTGTGCGAGCGGCTCGGCCGCATCGACGTGCTGGTCAACAACGCCGGGACCGGCACCATGACCCCCTACCTGGACCTGGAGCTGTCCGACGTGCGCGAGGTCCTGGACGTCGATCTCGTCGGGCCGTTCCTGTGCGGGCAGAAGGCGGCCCGGCACATGATCGGGCACGGCGAGGGGGGCCGGATCGTCAACGTCACGTCCGTGCACGAGCACCAGCCACGGGTGGGCGCCGCCCCCTACTGCGCCGCCAAGGGCGGTCTCGGGCTGCTCACCCAGGTCATGGCGCTCGAACTGGCCGAGCACCACATCACCGTCAACGCCGTCGCCCCGGGCGAGATCGCCACGCCCATGACCGGGCAGGAGGACACCGACCCGCACACCGAGAGCCGCCCGGGCATCCCGCTCGGCCGGCCCGGTGACGCCCGGGAGGTCGCCGCCGTCATCGCCTTCCTCGCCGGCCCGGACGCCTCGTACGTCACCGGAGCGTCCTGGAGCGTCGACGGCGGGATGCTCCGGATGGGTCCGCAGGCCGGTTCGCACCTCACCGGTGACGACTGGCGCCGTCCCTGAACCCGCGCGGCCGCCTTTTGCGTTCTACGCTCGATGCATGACCGAAAGCGCGAGCCCGTACATATCCCACCCGCGGATCTTGGTGCTCGGGGTACAACCGGGCACACCGCCGTTCCGGATCGTGCAGATCGACGGCCAGGTGGTCGGGGAGGCCCGGGCCGTCACCGACGTGCTGGCGGCCGCGGCCGCGTTCGGCATCACCGTGCACGACATGGACGACCCGGACGCGATCCGGTGGGTGGGGGGAGACAAGTTCACCTGGACCGTGCACTAACGCGTGAACGCTCCAGGCCCGGTGCTCCCTACGCCTTGCCGGCCGGCGGCTTCTCTCCCGCCCGGCCCCGGCGGGGCCTGCGTGCGTGGACGGCCCTGCTGAGGCGGCGCCCCACGAGCAGGTAACCGATGAGCGCGCCCGTCGTGTTGAGGATCACGTCGTCGATGTCGAAGGCGCGGCCGGTGACCAGCGCGCCCTGGGCGAACTCCACCAGGAGCATCACGGTCGCGGTCAGGAGCAGCACGCGCAGGATGCCGCGGGTGCGGGGGGCGACCACGGGCACGAGGACGCCGAAGGGGATGCCCAGCAGGATGTTGCCGCCGATCTGCTTGACGGCGTCGCGCAGTTCGGGCTGGTCGAGGTAGGCCTTCAGGGAGCTGCCCGGCGTCAGATTGCTGTGGGTCAGCGCCTCCGAGGCGGGCGAGGGCTGCAGGGTCAGCCGGGCCAGCACCACGGCGAAGGCGACCATGAACGTGAACGCGCACAGCATCGCCAGCAGCCGGACGGGCAGCGGGAGCGGGCGTCGCTCGCTCCCGGACCCGGTGGTCCGGGGACGTGAGGCTGCACTGACCATTCGGTCCTCCAGTCTTCAACTTCCCTGCGTGACAAGGCGGTTACCCCCGGGCGGGCCGACGATGCCGTGGGGGGGTCCGTTCCCGGCCACGGCCCCCGGCGGCTTCGCCGGGGGCCGAGCGCCGGGGATCGCAGCGCCGGGGATCGCCCCCACCCTCCGTTTCCCGCGTTCGGCCGGAGCACTCCTGGCGGGGTTCCGCCGCGTACGGAAGCCGGTCAGGTCCCGTAGGAGACGCGCACCTCCTTGAAGCCCAGGGAGCGCAGCAGGCCTTCGAGCATGCCGGTGGTGTTCGACTCGGCGCGGGCGGTCAGCTCGCTCTCCTTCGCCGCGTCGCCGATGTGCCGCACCGCGAGCTTCTGCACGGCCTGTTCGCCGTTGGGGTTGTCCGAGAAGAGGTCGCCGAGGCGGTCGAAGAGACCGCGCTGCTTGGAGACCGCGTAGGAGCGGTCGGGGTCGAGTGCGGGCTTGCCCAGCTGCGCGTGGGGCAGCCGGAGCGTGGCGGACGTGCGGTCGCCGTTGACCTTCACGTCGTTCTCGCCGATCTTGCCCAGGTCGACATAGGCGTCGACGGTGCCCGCGCCGACGTACAGGGTGCGGGTGCCGCGGATGGCGTCGGGCAGCAGCTTGGCGTCCTTCTCCAGGTCGACGACGACCTGGAAGTTGCCGGAGGCGGCGTCGTAACGGCTGATGTCCTGGATGGACTTCAGCAGCGCGGGGCCGGACCGGTCGTGGGTGTCGGTACCGAACAGGTCCTTCAGACCCGGGATCACGCTCAGCCGGACCCCGGCGAAGAACACCACGAGCACCAGCACGAGCGCGGCCACCACTTTCGCCCAGCCGGGCATGCGCCTGGGGAGGCGTTTGACGGGAGTCGTCATGCGACGGCCCTCCTTCCTACTGTCCGGATGCCCGCCACAACCCGCGCCAGACCGGCGAGTTGAAGAGTGAACGGGCCCGGCGGAAGTACGCGGGGCGCATGCCCGTCACGGGCGGGAGGTGGCCTCCGGCTGCTCCAGCGCGGCGTCCAGCGTGGGCTGCGGCGGCAGGATCCGGGCCAGGCCGGTGATCCGCAGGACGCGCAGCGTGAGCGGGTGCGCGCAGACCAGGAGTACGTATCCCCGCCGGTCGAGCACCCGGCTGCGGGCCCGGTACAGCAGCCGCAGCCCGGAGCAGTCGAAGAAGTCGATCCCGCTGAGGTCGATCACGACCCGGGCGGCGGGGCGCTCCGTCTCCCGGTCCAGGTGCGGTGCGATCTCCGCGGCCGCGGCGAGGTCGATCTCGCCGCGGAACTCCAGCACCGTGTGCCCACGTTCCTGGCGGACGCGCAGATGCCGGGTGAGCGGTGCAGGTTCCTGCCGCACGACGAGATCGCCTCCAGCCTGCTCCATGCGTGGGAGGGGCCACGGCTCAACGCCGTTCCCCGCCCTGCAAGTTACCCTCCAACGGGTGAATTTGAGCATGTTCGATTGACATATGTCTTTGAATTCCGGCCGAGTTGGCCGAGGTTCACGCCGGGGCGTACGCGGGGGGCGCCGCAGGGGCGCGCTCCGGCTACTGCAGGGCGTGCCAGGCCCTGGTGAGCGCCTGGCGGAACTGCTCCGTCTGGTGCGCCGTGAGGTCGCGTACCATCCGCTCCTCCAGTTCCCGGACGGGTCCGGCGTGCCGGGCGAGCAGCTCGCGGCCGGAGTCGGTGAGCAGGATCAGCAGCTCCCGGCGGTTGCGGGGGTTGCGCTCCCGGCGCACCAGCCCGCGGCCCTCCAGGGAGCGGACCAGGTCGGCGATGGACTGGGCGGTGACGAAGGAGTCGCGCGCCAGCTGGGCGGCGGACAGTCCGTCATGCCGCTCCAGCACGGTCAGCGCGGTGTACTGGAGAGCGGTGATGCCGGAAGGTCTGACCAGCTCATCCAGGTGGGAGCGCACGACGAGCTCCACCTGCTTGACCATGTAGAGCAGGGAAGGGGGTGCCTTGGTCACCTGTGTGTCGAGCATGAGGGCAGGCTAGACCATTGACAGGAAACCTGTCCGTAAAGAGACTGCGCACAGACAGGAATCCTGTTTGTTGAAATCTTGGCGACGACGCTGAGGAGTGGCGATGACCACCTTCGAGAGCACACCCGGGCAGCTGTTCATCGGGGGCCGATGGCGCGAGGCCGCCGACGGAGCGCGCACCGAGGTGGTCGACCCGTCCCGGGGCACGGCCGTCACCACCGTCGCCGAGGCGGGTCCCGCCGACGTCGACGCCGCCGTGAGCGCCGCGCGCGAGGCCTTCGACGACGGTGCCTGGTCCGGTCTGAGCGGCCGCGAGCGCGGCCGGGTGCTGCACCGTGTCGCCGGGCTGATCAGGGAGAACGCCGACGAGCTCGCCGCACTGGAGAGCCTCGACGTCGGCAAGCCGATCACGCTGTGCGGCGCGGTCGACGTGACGAACGCGGCCAACGACTACGAGTACTTCGCGAACCTCGCCCAGAGCCAGGACGGCGCCCTGCGCGAGACCCCCATGAACGCCCTCGCCTACACCAGGCGCGAGCCCCTCGGCGTGGTCGCCGCGATCACCCCGTTCAACTTCCCGCTGATCCTCGCCGGCTCCAAGCTCGCCCCCGCCCTCGCGGCCGGCAACACCGTCGTCCACAAGCCCGCCGACGAGACGCCGCTCAGCGCCCTCTACATGGCCCGGCTGTTCCAGGAGGCGGGTGTCCCCGACGGCGTGGTCAACGTCGTGACCGGCACCGGCCCGGTGGCCGGCGAGGCGCTGCTGCGCCACCGCGGCGTCGACAAGGTCGCCTTCACCGGCTCCACCGTGATCGGCCGGCACGTGGCGAGCGTCGCGGGGGAGGCCCTCAAGCCCGTCACCATGGAGCTCGGCGGCAACGCGGCCCACATCGTGTTCGAGGACGCCGACCTGGAGAAGGCGGTCGGCGCGGTCATCAAGGGCTTCGTCTTCAACACCGGCCAGTTCTGCATGGGCGGCCCGCGCCTGCTGGTGGCCCGCTCGGTGTACCCGACCCTGCTCGGCATCCTCGCCGAGGCCGTGCCCGGCGTGCCCATCGGCGACCCGCGCGACCCGGCCACGGTCATCGGCCCGATGGCGGCCGAGAAGCACCTGAAGAAGGTCGAGGAGTACGTCGCCCTGGCCCGCATGGAGGGCGCCCGCGTCGTCTGCGGCGGCGAACGGCTCGACCTCGACGGCGGCTACTACTACAAGCCCACCGTCATCGCCGACCTGGCGAACGACTCCCGCGTGGTCCAGGAGGAGATCTTCGGCCCGGTCCTCACCGTGCAGCCCTTCGACGACGAGGACGAGGCCGTCGCCCTCGCCAACTCCACGCCCTACGGCCTGGCCTCGGGCGTCCAGACCAGCAACCTCGCCCGCGCGCACCGGGTCGCCGGCCGGCTCCAGGCCGGCATCGTCTGGGTCAACGACTGGGCGATGCTCGACCCGGCGGTGCCCTTCGGCGGGGTGAAGGACTCCGGCTACGGCCGCGAGTACGGGCCCGAGGCCCTCGCCGGTTACACCAAGGTCAAGTCCGTCGTCGTCTCGCTCGACTGAGAACCGTCCAGGAGTCATCGCGATGCCCACCACCACCCGAGCCGCGGTCGTCGAGTCCGGCGGCGCGCCCTTCACCCTCTCCGACGTCGTCCTCGACGCACCCGGCCCGCACGAGGCGCTGGTCCGCATGACCGCCGCCGGTCTGTGTCACACCGACCTGGGCGTGGCGAGCGGCGGACTGCCCTTCCCGCTGCCCGGCGTCCTGGGCCACGAGGGGGCCGGCGTCGTCGAGGCCGTCGGCTCCGCCGTCACCGGCGTCGCGCCGGGCGACCACGTCCTGCTCTCCTTCACCTCCTGCGGCGACTGCCGCAACTGCCGCGGCGGGCACCCCGCGTACTGCGCGACCTGGCTGCCGCTGAACCTGATCGGCGGCAGCCGCGCCGACGGCACGAGCACCATCAGCCGGGACGGCGAGGCCCTGGGCGGCCACTTCTTCGGCCAGTCCTCCTTCGCCGAACTGGCCCTGGCCGACGAGCGCAGCCTCGTCAAGGTCGACCCGGACGTGCCGCTGGCGTCGATCGCCCCGCTGGGCTGCGGCGTGCAGACCGGTGTGGGTGCCGTGTGGAACGTCCTGAAGCCGGAGACCGGGGGCACGGTCGTCGTCCTGGGCGCCGGGGCGGTCGGCCTGTCGGCCGTGATGGCGGCGGCCCTCACCCCGGCCACCATGATCGTCGCCGTCGACCGGGTCGCCGAACGCCTGTCGCTGGCCGGGGAACTGGGGGCGACCCACACCGTCGACACGAGCGTGGCGGATCTCGCCCCGGCCCTCGCCGAGATCACCGGCGGCCAGGGCGCGGACGGGGTCGTCGAGACCACGGGCAACGTCGGCGTCCTGCGCCAGGGCGTCGACGCGCTGGCCGCGCGCGGCACCCTGGTCGTCGTCGGCGCCCCGCCATTCGGCACCGAGGTCGCCCTGGACGTCAACGGCCTCCTCGGCGGCAAGCGCATCGTCGGCCTCACCCTCGGCGACAGCGAGACCCAGACCATGATCCCGGCCCTGGTCCGCCTGGTGAGGGACGGCCGCCTCCCGCTGCACCGCCTGATCAGCACCTACCCCTTCGGGGACATCGACCGGGCGGTCCAGGACATGAGATCGGGCAAGACGATCAAGCCGGTCCTGACGTTCTGACGCGGTCGCGGCATCCGGCGGTGCCCGGCCTTCGAGGCCGGTGCGTCGACCGCTCGGCGATCGGGCAGGGCACGAGCGCGTGAGCCCCCGCCGACGGCGGCGTGACTCCCGGAGCGGCTCGGGTGGTACCGGTGGGTGCCGCTGTGCGCTCGTCGGGACGGGCCCGGCCGGGCCCGTCCCGACGCTCTCGCGGTCACCCGGCGGAGCCGTCCAGGCCTACGCCGTGCCCGGCGTCGCCCGCCGGCCCGGCGGCGGAGCCGTGGCCGGCGGGTTCACCCCTCGTCGGCCGGCCGGGCCACTCGCGCCCGCGGGCAGCCCGGCACGCCCCGGCCGGCCGGTGGCCGGTTACGCGTGTCGTGGTGCGCCGCCGTGGTGGACCCGCAGGGAGCGCGGAGCCGTGGCCCGTGCCGCGGACCGGCCGGAAGCGCAGGCCCCGGGGCCTGCGCGCTCCCTGGTGCGAGGTTGAGGCCGCCCCCGAGAAGCCCGCCATCAAGAAGCAAGGCACAGGGACGGGCCCCGCGCCCGGGTCGGCGCGCTCAGTCGTTCAGCAGCACCAGCTTCCCCGTCGTACGGCCCGTGTCGCCGAGGGCGTGTGCCTCGGCGGCTTCGGCCAGCGGGAAGGTGCCGGCGATCGTGGCGCGCAGCTTCCCCGCCCCGACCAGTTCCGCGATCGCCTCCATTCCGCTGCGGTCGGCGTCCACCAGCATCCGCAGCGCCCGCACACCGAGCCTCTCGGCCTCCTCGTAGAGGTCGTCCGAGCCACCCGGGAGGATCGACACCAGGACACCGCCGGGGCGCAGCACGCGCAGGGAGCGCAGGGCGTTGTCGCCGCCGATCGTGTCCAGGACGACGTCGGCGTCCTTGACGGCCTCGGCGAAGTCCGTCTCCCGGTAGTCCACCGCCTCGTCCACGCCGATCTCGCGCAGGAACTCGTGCTTGCCCGCGCTCGCGGTGCCGATGACGTACGCGCCGCGCGCCTTGGCGATCTGCACCGCCACGTGCCCGACCCCGCCCGCCGCGGCGTGGATCAGCACCCGCTGCCCGGGCCGGAGGTCCGCGTGCTCGGTGAGGGCCTGCCAGGCGGTGAGCGAGACCAGCGGGAGGGCGCCCGCCTGGGTGTGGTCGACTCCGGCCGGCTTGCGGGCGAGGGCGCGGACCGGGGCGATGACGTACTCGGCGTGCGAGCCGTGCCCGTACGGATAGGGCAGCATGCCGAAGACCTCGTCGCCGGGCGCGAAGGCCGCCACGCCGATGCCGACCGCCTCCACCACCCCGGAGACGTCCCAGCCGAGGACGAAGGGCGGCTCGCCCAGGAATCCGCCGGTCGCCCGGTGCTTCCAGTCGGTCGGGTTGACCCCGGCGGCCCGCACCCGGACCAGCACCTGGTTCGGCTTCGGCACCGGGCGCTCGGTCTCCACTTCCTTGAGGACCTCGGGGCCGCCGAGGACGTCCTGGCTGATGGCTCGCATCGTGTTCTGTGTGCTCATGGTCAACCAGCGTGCCGGTCCGCGGCCCCCGCGCCAATGGCAAGATTGCCAACATTCGATACGATCGTGCCATGCGACGTGAGCGAGTGGTGGTCCTGGCCCTGGACGGGGTGTACCCCTTCGAGCTGGGCATCCCCAGCCGGATCCTCGGCGCGGCCGACGGCCGTTACGAGGTCCTCACCTGCTCGGTCGACGGCCGTCCGGTGCGCACCAACGCGGACTTCGGCGTCACCGTGGAGCACGGCCCCGAGGCCCTGGCCACGGCGGACACGGTGGTGATCGCGCCCGTCGCGCCCGACCGGCTCACCGACGAGGTGCCCGGCGACGTCCTGGCCGCGCTCGCGCTCATCCGCCCGGGCACCCGCATCGTCTCCATCTGCACCGGCGCCTTCGTCCTCGCCGCCGCCGGGCTCCTCGACGGACGCCGGGCGACCACCCACTGGCAGGTCGCCGACCACTTCCGGCGGATGTTCCCGCGGGTCGACCTCGACCCGGACGTGCTCTTCGTCGACGACCACCCGTTCCTCACCTCCGCCGGGGCCGCCTCCGGCGTGGACATCTGCCTGCACCTCGTCCGCAAGGACCACGGCAGCCACCTGGCCAACACCGTGGCCCGCCGCTGCGTCGTCCCGCCCTTCCGGGACGGCGGCCAGGCCCAGTACATCGAGCAGCCCGTCCCCGAGCAGGGCGCCGCGAGCACCGCCGCCACCCGCGCCTGGGCTCTGGAGCGCCTCGGTGAACCGCTCACCCTGGCCGACCTCTCCGGTCACGCGCGGATGAGCCAGCGCACCTTCGCCCGCCGCTTCCACGACGAGGTGGGTCTCAGTCCCGGCCGCTGGCTGATCCAGCAGCGCGTGGCGCGGGCCCGGCATCTGCTGGAGTCCAGTGACCTGACGGTCGATCAGATCGCGGGCCGGGTCGGCTTCGCGACCGGCGCCTCCCTGCGCCAGCACCTGAACGCGGCGATCGGTGTCTCACCGCAGGCCTACCGCCGCACGTTCCAGACCGCCCGCTGACCTCGGCGTCGCTCACGCAGATCCACCTGACGCGGCACCAATTCCACTGACAGCAAAGCCATTTGTCGACCTGTTGCCTTCTCTCGGAGCGTGACGGAACCCTCACGCCCGGAGGGGGTCGAGATTGATCCTTTGGGGTCCAAACCCGATATGGTTCCCAACGGCGCTGCGAGTTGACGCGATCGCGTCCAGTCAACTCGCGGTGCGTACTCATGAGTGCGATCCACACCCCCCCGTTCGATCGTGTTGCTTCGAAGGATGCAGATGGAACTCGCCACTCCGCCACCGGCGGCGCGGACCCCTGTCGCCTGGTACAGCTGGTGGTTGATGCCGCTGGGCTTGGGCGGCGGGACCGTTGCCGCCACGTTCATGAGCTCGGATCGAATAATCGCGGCCGTAGCCGGAGTCGCGGCGACTGCGGCCGGTGCCGTGTGCGTACGGCTGCTGCTGCGCACCCGGGCACAACTGCACCGGGCGGAAGGCTCCTTCCGCACCACGCAGGCCGAGCACAACCAGCAGTGGCAGCAGCATGTGGCGGGCCTGGAACGCAAGTTCGCCGCCGAGCGCGCCAGCCTGGAATCCCAGCTCAACGAGCAGAACGCGGCGTACGAGCGGCGCCTGGCCGACCAGAGCGCGACGTACGAGACGCAGCTCGCCGACCGGTCCCGGGCCTATGAGGAACGGCTGACCGAGCAGGCCGCCTCCTACGAGGCCCAGCTCGCCGGCCAGTCCGAGGTCTGGCAGGAACAGCTCTCCCACCAGCTCGCCGCGGTCGCCCGGCTCGCTGACGAGCAGCTGCCCGACGCAATGGCGAAGCTGCGCGCCGGCGACGCCATCGACGACCTGCTGCCCACCGTCAACCAGTGCGCCAAGGTCAGTTCGGAGCTCCAGGCCGAACTGCGCAAGCTGCTGCGCACCTCCCTGATCGGTCTGGAGGCGGAGTTCGACCGCTCCACCTCCGCCGAACAGGCCGTGATCAGCATCGGCAACCGCATCCACGTGCTGACGAGCAAGCTCCGCGGCCGTCTCCACGAGATGCAGGGCGAGCACGGCCGGCTGCCGGCCGTCGCCCGGGGCCTGATGGAGCTCGACCAGGAGCTCGGCCCCGCCGACTCGCTTGCCGCGAGCATCGGCGTGCTCGGCGGCTCCGACCGCCCCGGCCGGCAGTGGCAGGAGCCGCAGCGGCTGCTGAGCGTGGTGCGCGGCGGCATCGGCCGCATCAAGGACTTCCACCGGATCCAGGTGCGCCACCTGCCCGAACTCGGCGTCGACGGCGGTCTCGTCGACCACCTCACGCTGATCCTGGCCCACCTCCTGGACAACGCGGCCCGCTACTCGCCGCCCACCGAGCCGGTGCTCATCTCCGGCAAGGAGGTGCCCAACGGCGTCGGCATCGAGATCCAGGACTCCGGCAAGGGCCTGAGCGAGGAGAAGAAGCGCGAGGCCGAGCACGCCCTCGCGGGCACCGCGCCCGGCGCGGGCCTCGGCGGCATCACCGAGGACGCCAACATCGGCCTGCGGGTCGTCGGTGCCCTCGCCCGCCGCTACGGCATCCGCGTCACCTTCGCGGACTCGCCGTGGCTCGGCACCTCCGTGGTGGTCGTGGTCCCGCACAAGTACTTCAGCCCGCTGCCCACGGCCGCGCCCGCCCCGGCCGCGCCCGCCCCGGAGGTGCGCACCGCCGGCGCCACCGCGGCCCCGGCCCGCGAGAGGGCCACCGTGCCCGAACCACGGGCCGTGCAGGCGGAGACCGCGGAGACCACGCCCGGCGGACTGCCCCGGCGCCGCAGCAAGCGGAACGAGACGGAGGCGCCCAGGCCGGCCGAGCGGGCCGATCGGGGCACCGTCGCCGCCGTCCCGCCGGACGCGTCCTTCTCGGGTCTCGCCGCCTTCGCCACCGCCGGGCGCGACGCGGCACAGGCCGTCGAGCCGGCCGACGACGGTGACACCCTCGCCGGCCGCGAGAACACCGAGCACCGCACCGAAGAGAGCGACTAGTCCTCATGACGCAACAAGGAACAGACGTGAGCTGGGCGCTCCGCGACCTCGTCGAGAGCATCCAGGAGATCCGTTTCGCCCTCGTGGCCTCCAGTGACGGCAAGGCCATCACCTCCTACGGCGCCGAAGACCCCGACGACGTCGACCGTTTCGCGGCCGTGGTGGCCGGCCTGCAGGCCCTGGCCCAGCCGGTCGCCGAGCAGTTCCCCAAGTACGCCGGGCAGTTGCGCCTGGCGATGATCGAGGTGGACGGCGGGC
This sequence comes from Streptomyces paradoxus, assembly GCF_014202475.1. Classification (GTDB taxonomy): domain Bacteria; phylum Actinomycetota; class Actinomycetes; order Streptomycetales; family Streptomycetaceae; genus Streptomyces; species Streptomyces paradoxus. Next base: position 85,143 of record NZ_JACHGV010000013.1, on the reverse strand, counting down.
ACCTCTTCGTCGTGCGCGCGGGTGTGGAGACGTACCTCGGTGTCCTCGCCAGGGAAGGCCTCGACCAGGGCCTGCTCGGACACCAGATGAGGGACCTGGCCCGCAGGATGGGTGAGCTCCTCGGCACCACTCCGCGCCTGGAGGAGCACTCTGGATGAGTGCTCCCCGCAGACCGTCGGACCCGTCCGGTCTCGAGCGCTACTACGTCCTCACCGGGGGGCGCAGCGGACCGGGCGGTTCGGCGTCGAGCCTCGACGTGGCGACCCTGGTCGTCTCCCGCGCCGCCCCGTTACCGGGTATGCAGCACGAGCACGAGGAGATCCTCCGCCGCTGCCGCGACCCGTTGTCGGTCGCCGAACTCGGCGCTCACCTGGGGCTCCCCTTCAACATTCTCGCGGTGCTGCTGTCGGACCTGCTGGACGCAGGTCGCGTCGAAGCCCGTAACCCCATCCCGGCGCACGACGCCGGCCGCGGGCCCGACCTCGCGCTCCTTGAGGAGGTACTCAGTGGACTTGAAAGGCTTTGACCAACCCGGAGGCTCGGCCGGGGACACCCGTTCGGTGAAGGTGATGATCGCCGGCGGGTTCGGCACCGGGAAGACCACCATGGTCCGGTCGGTCAGCGACATCAAGCCGCTCACCACCGAGGAGACCCTCACCCAGGCCAGCGCCGACGTCGACCACCTCATCGGCGTCGCCGACAAGACGCAGACCACCGTCAGCCTGGACTTCGGCAAGATCGGCATCAACGAGAGCCTGGTGCTGTACCTGTTCGGCACGCCCGGGCAGGAACGGTTCTGGTTCCTGTGGAACGGGCTGTTCAAAGGGGCCCTCGGCGCGGTCGTCCTGGTGGACACGCGCCGCCTGGAGTCCAGTTTCCGGGCGATCGAGGAGATGGAGCGGCTGGAAGTCCCCTTCGTCGTCGCGCTGAACGTCTTTCCCGACTCGCGGAACTACCCGGTCGAGGAGATCCGGGACGCCCTGGACATCCCCGAGCACACCCCGGTCGTGGCCTTCGACGCCCGCGACCGTGCCTCCAGCCGGGACGTCCTGGTCGCACTGATCCACCATCTGAAGGAACGCTCGGCCGTGGCCCTGGAGCCCCGATGAACGACTCGACCGAATCCGGACTCCCGGCCGTGCGGGGCTGCCCCGTCGCCCACCACGGCGCCGAGATGACCAGGCTGTACGGCCCGGACGCCGCGACCGACCCGATGGGCATCTACGAGCGGCTGCGCAAGGAGCACGGCTCGGTCGCGCCGGTGCTGCTCGAAGGCGACGTGGCCGCCTGGCTGGTCCTCGGATACCGCGACAACCGGCGGGTGCTCGACAACCCCCGCCAGTTCAGCCGGGACGCGAGGATCTGGCGGGACTGGGCCGACGGGCGCGTCGACGAGACCTCACCGCTGATCCCGATGATCGGCTGGCGGCCGGACTGCGTCTCCCAGGACGGCGAGCCGCACCGCAGGCTGCGCGCCGCCGTCACCGACGGGCTCCAGGCGGCCACCGCCCGCGGTATCCGGCGCCACGCGACCCACTTCGCGAACAAGCAGATCGACGCCTTCGCCGACTCCGGCAGCGCCGACCTCGTGTCGGACTACGCCGAGTACCTGCCGATGCTGGTGCTCTCCCGCATCCTCGGGCTCCCCGAGGCGGAGGGCCGCGACCTGGTCGAATCCTGCGCCCAGGTCTTCAAGGGCGGTGAGGGTGCCCTCGCGCACAACGAGCGCATCATGGAGATCCTCGGCGCACTGGCCGAGCGCAAGCGCTCCGAGCCCGGCGGTGACTTCACCACCGCCCTGCTGGGGCACGCGGCCGCTCTCGACGAGGACGAGGTGGTCAGCCATCTGCGTCTGGTGCTGATCGCCGCGCACACCACGACCAGCAACCTGCTGGCCCGGGTGCTCCAGCTGATCCTCACCGACACCGCCCGGCTCGCCGGACTGATCAGCGGCCAGCTGAACGTCTCGGCCGTGGTGGAGGAGGTCATGTGGAACAGCCCGCCGCTGGCCGTGCTGCCGGGCCGGTTCGCCGCGAGCGACCTGGAGCTGGGCGGCCACCAGATCCAGGAGGGCGACCTGCTGGTCCTGGGCCTCGCGGCGGGCAACTCCGACCCCGACGTCCGGCCGGACACGGGTGTCTCGCTCCAGGGCAACCAGGCCCACCTGGCGTTCAGTTCGGGTCCGCACGAGTGCCCGGGGCAGGGCATCGGCCAGTCCATCATCGAGATCGCGGTGGACGTCCTGCTGCACCGCCTGCCGGGCCTGACCCTGGCCGTGCCGCCGGAGGAGCTCTCCTCGACCGCCTCCACGTGGGAATCCCGGCTGGACAGCCTGCCGGTCGAGTTCGCCGTGTAGCGCTGTCGCACCGTGCCCGGCCGCGGGAGCCGGCCGGGCACCGTCGTGTCACACGTTCCAGGTACCGGGCGCCACACTGGTCCGAGTCCGTTCGACGACCCGTCAGGAGGCCCACCGCGATGACGTCCGCACCCGTACGCAGCGCCGAGCAGCGCAAGAAGGACACCCTGCACCGCCTGGACCACGACGTGGACGCGTGGGTCGCCACGGCCGACGGCGCGACGGGGACGCCGTACCTCGTCCCGCTGTCCTTCCTCTGGAACGGCTCGTACCTGCTGTTCGCCACGCCCGCCTCCAGCCCCACCGGACGGAACCTCGCCGCATCCGGCCGGGCCCGGGTGGGCATCGGGCCGACCCGGGACGTCGTCCTCGTCGAGGGCACCGTCGAAACGGTCCAGCCCGGCGAGCTGACCGAGCAGGACGCCGAACTCTTCGCCGCCAAGACCGGGTTCGACCCCCGCCGGCTCGCCACGCCGTACCTCTACTTCCGCGTCGTGCCGCGGCGGGTGCAGGCCTGGCGGGAGGCCGACGAACTCGACGGCCGTGAACTCATGCGCGACGGACGGTGGTTGAAGACCGACTGAATCCGCCGGACCGGGATATCCGCAAGGTACGGATCCGCGGGGCACGACCGCCCCGCGGCCGGAATCCTGCGGAGGAGACATGGCACTGGTGAAAGCGGGGGTCCTCGTGCTCGACTGCGCCGAGCCCGAGAAGCTCGCCGTGTTCTACAAGGAACTGCTGGAGGGGGAGGAGTCGGACGCCACCGCCAACCGGGTGGAGATCAAGAGCGCCGACGGCTTCCGGATCGCACTGCGCCGGGACGTCAACGCGACCCCGCCCAGCTGGCCGCGCCCCGAGAACTCCCTGCAGGCCCATCTGGAGTTCGTGGTGGACGACCTCGACGCGGTGGAACGCCGCGTCATCAGCCTCGGCGGCCGCCCCCTGGAGGCCAAGGACCCCTCCGGCCCTCTGGAGGAGCGCGGCTACGCCGATCCGGCCGGCCACTCCTTCACCTTGCGCCGCACCGCGCCGACGGCCCCCAAGCAGGGCTGAGCGAGAGGTCCCGCCGGTCGCCGGCAACGGCCGGATCCCGCGTCAGCCCGTGAAGAGCTGGCCGGGGTCACGTGGACGGCCGTGCCGGCGAGGATGCTCAGCAGCGCCTTGCGACGCCACAGGTGCAGGCCGACGGTGACGGCCAGGGCGGCCGGCGGGGCCGCCGCGCGTGGCTGGGTGACGGGAAGGTCGCTCAGGGTCCAGGTGACGGCGGCGGTGACTAGGGCCGCGACCCCGGCGTACTCAGGCATGAGCGGGCTTTTTCACGTCGGCCAGGCGCCGTACCAGCAGACCGGCGGTGAACAAGGCGAACGCGGCCAGGAGCAGCTGGTGCGGGAAGACCAGGCGGTGCTGCGCCTCGAATCGCACCTCACCATGTAGACGATCAAGGCGAACGGCGGAGCGCGGCCCGGCCCCGCCCGGCGGCCGCCGGGCGGGGCCGGGCGGCGGTCAGTCCCGGCCGCCCTTCTCGCCGACCGGCCAGGTGCCGGTCGAGCGCTCGATGGCCTTGGCGCCCGCGCGGTCCACGGCGCTGCGCACCACGGCGAAGATCGCGCCCTGGATCGCGGCGGCCAGCAGGACCTCGCCCCAGCCGCGGTCCTTGTCCAGAGCGTCGGGCGCGTCCTCCTCGTGCCGGATCGCCATCCACGTCTTACGGAAGGCGAGCCCGGACAGCCAGCCGCCCGACCAGCCGAGCACGAACCCCAGGGGCTTGTACGCGAGGGACAACTTCTTCTTCTTTGCCACGGGAACTCCTGGATGTCTGAGGTGGGTGAAGGTGGTCAGGGGGTGTGCGCCGCCGGTATCCGCTCCCCGGCACGGACCGGCCCGGGCGGTGTGCCGTCACCGAACGGCCGGCCGCCCAGCTCCTCGCGGTGGTGCGGCGTCAGCCAGCCGGACAGGTCCGGGCCCAGGGGGACGACGCGGGTCGGGTTGATGCCGGTGTGCACCTGGTAGTAGTGGCGCTTGATGTGGTCGAAGTCGACGGTGTCGCCGAACCCGGGCGTCTGGTACAGGTCGCGGACGTACGCCCACAGCACCTGGTTCTCCGTCAGCTTCCAGCGGTTGCACTTGAAGTGGCCGTGGTAGACGGCGTCGAAACGCACCAGCGTGGTGAACAGCCGGATGTCCGCCTCGGTGATCGTTTCCCCGACGAGGTAGCGCTGCCGTTCCAGCCGCTCCGCGAGCAGCTCCAGCCGGCGGAACACACCCGTGCAGGCGGCCTCGTACTCCTCCTGCCCGGTGGCGAACCCCGCCCGGTAGACGCCGTTGTTGACGTCCTCGTAGACGTCCGCCATCACCTCGTCGATCTCGTCGCGCAGCGCGTCCGGATACAGGTCGGGCGCGCCCTCCCGGTGCAGGGCCGTCCACTCGGTCGCGAGGTCGAGGGTGAGCTGCTGGTAGTCGTTGGTCACCAGCCGGCCGCTGGGCACGTCCACGAGCGCCGGCACACTGACACCACCCGGATAGTCCGACTCCCGGCGGTCGTACGCCTCACTCAGGAAGCGGATGCCGAGGACCGGGTCGCGGCCGTCTTCGTCCAGCGTGAAGCGCCAGCTGCGGTCGTCCTGGATCGGGTCGGCCACGGCCAGGGACAGCGAGTCCTCCAGGCCGAGCAGCCGACGGGAGACCAGCGACCTGCTCGCCCAGGGGCAGGCACGGCTGACGACCAGGCGGTAGCGGCCGGCCTCCACGGGCCAGCCGTCCCGGCCGTCCGCGGTGACCCGGTCCGCGAAATGCGCCTTGGACCGTTTGAACGCCCTCCTTCCGTAGCCGGTGTTGCCGTCGTCGCCGTCGTCGCGGCTCATGGGAACGACCTCCTTGCCGTACGTGGGCCCTGGTGAACGCGTTCCCCGTTTTCCGCCGACGGCACGGTGTGAGTACCCCCGACCGGGGCAATCGGCGTGGGTGACTGATGAAGGAAGTGATCACAAGACACGCGTCACCGTGCTGGTGGCGCTCGCGGCCAATCTGGTGATCGCGGTGGCCAAGGCCATCGGCGGCCTGGCGGCGGGATCACCCGCCCTGCTGTCCGAGGCGGCCCATTCGGTGGCCGACAGCCTGAACGAGGTGTTCCTGCTCGCGGCGCTGCGCCGCAGCCGCCGCCCCGCCGACCGGCGTCATCCCTTCGGCTACGGCAAGGAGCGGTTCTTCTGGTCGCTCCTCGCGGCCGTCGGGATCTTCGTCATGGGCGGCTGCTTCTCCTTCTTCCAGGGCTTCGAGGCCCTGACGAGCGGTGCGGAGGAGGAACTCGGCGGCTATGTGGCCGGCCTGATCGTGCTCGGAATCGCCCTCCTCGCGGAGGGCGGTTCACTGTTGCGGGCGCTGTACCAGGTGCGCCGGCAGGGCGGCACGGGCGCCGGGCTGCGCGATCCGGCCCTGCGGACGGTCGTCGCCGAGGACGGCACCGCGGTGCTCGGCGTCACCCTGGCCATCGCGGGCATGGCGCTGCACATGGTCACCGGCCAGGTGGTGTGGGAGGCCTCGGCCTCGCTCGCGATCGGCGCGCTGCTGGTCTACGTGGCCTTCCGGCTGGGCCGCGAAGCCCGGGACCAACTGATCGGCGAGGCGGCCGACCCGGAGACGAGCGGGCGGATCCGGGAGCTGCTGCGGGCACAGCCCGAGATCGACAGTGTGGAAGCGCTGTTCACGATGAAGACCGGACTGGACACGGCTCTGGTGGCGGCCCGCGTCGACCTGGTGCCCGGCCTGGACAGCGAGCGGGTGGAGGAGGTCGCCGTCCGCATCAAGCGATCCATAGCCCGGACCGTGCCCGAGGCCGACCAGATCTTCCTCGACGTGACCGACCGCCTTGCCCGGGAGGCAGCGGAAAGCCCCGCCGCGACGGGGGAGCGCGGCGGGGCCTGAACCTCGCGTGCCCCGTCGCGGCCGGTTCACACCCACGGGGCGGAAAGTTTTTCCCCGGCTGCCCGTGGCGGGCAGCCGGGGAGGCCTCAGCCGCCCTCGGACGGCTCCAGGACGAACACCGGTATCTCCCGGTCCGTCTTCTTCTGGTAGTCGGCGTACGCCGGGTACGCCGCGACGGCCCGTTCCCACCAGGCGGCCTTCTCCTCGCCCGTGACCTCACGGGCGGTCATGTCCTGCTTCACCGGCCCGTCCTGGAGCTCCACGTGCGGGTCGGCCAGGATGTTGAAGTACCAGACGGGGTGCTGGGGCGCCCCGCCGAGGGAGGCCACCGCGGCGTAACGCCCCTCGTGCTCGACCCGCATGACCGGCGTCTTGCGCAGCTTGCCGCTCCTGGCGCCGCGTGAGGTCAGGACGACGACCGGCATGTTCGAGCCCTGCAGCGTCGTCCCCTCCGTGCCGCCGGAGCTCTCGTACAGTTCCACCTGCTTGCGCACCCACTGCGTCGGGCTGGGTTCGTACTCGCCTTCCAGAGGCATGGCATCCGTCCCATCGTCGCGTCCGCGGCTCATCGCCACCCGTCTTCAACACCCGTGCCCCCGGGAATCATCCGCATCCCGCAGGATCCGGCCGGGAGCGCCGGACCTCACCCCGGGGCGAGCGCCATCCGCACGGCCAGGGCCGTCATCACCCCGCTCGCGACCAGTGCCGTCGCCAGCCGTCCCTGATGGCCGGTCAGCGCCCGGCCCAGCAGTGCTCCGCTCCCGGCCAGCAGTACCTGCCAGCTCGCGGAGGCGGCGAAGGCGGCCAGCACGAAGACGCCCTGCTCCAGAGGGCCGGCCGGGCCGGTGGCCTGGGAACCGAGCACGAGGGCCGCGAAGTAGACGACGGTGGTGGGGTTCAGCAGGGTGATGCCCAGCAGGCTCAGGAAGGCCCGGGTGGGACTCGGGGGAGCGGGAGCGGTGCGGGTCGCGAGCCGGTGGCCCCGGTACTCGCGCACGGCGGTGGCGGCGCCCCATGCCGCCAGCGCGAGCAGCACCAGCACGCAGACCCACCGCAGCGGCCCGAGCACCGGCCGCAGCGCGGACGCCAGGGCGGTCCCTCCGAGCGTGGCCGCGAGGGCGTAGAGCCCGTCGGCGGTGGCGACGCCGAGCGCGGCGCACACACCGGTGCGCAGGGAGGTGCGGGCGGTGAGGGAGACGAGGTAGGTCCCGACGGCGCCCACGGGGACGGCGATGCCGTACCCGGCGAGCAGCCCCGCGACGAGCGCGGCGGTCATGACCGCGGCGGCGTCGGTCCTCCCCGGCGGCCGGACTGCTGCTGTCGGCGCCCGGCAGGGGCGGCGACGGACAGCGGCGGGAGAACGGTGAACGTAGGCATGGCCGGATCCTGGGGCCTGCCCCGCCGGACCGGCAACCGGTTTTCGGATCGGGCCTCGCCGCACCCCTGCCCGGGCCAGGACGCCTGCCCCGTGACAGGGGCTCCGATCCCCGGTACTCGAACAGGAAGACGGCATTCCCCGGCCATCCTGGCGCCGTCGATGACATGGCCGAACTTCGCGTCGCCTCATAGGTGCCTGGGGCATCTAATGAAGATCGGCACGACGCACTACTCGTCTGCGAGGTCTTCATGACGGACACGACCGCACCCGTCGCCTTCCCCCAGAGCAGGACCTGCCCCTACCACCCGCCCGCCGCCTACGACGCGCTGCGCACCGAACGCCCCCTGACCCGCATCACCCTCTTCGACGGTCGCGAGGCCTGGCTGGTCAGCGGGCACGCCGCCGCCCGCGCGCTGCTGGCCGATCCGCGTCTGTCGTCCAACCGCGACCGGCCCGGTTTCCCCGCTCCCAGCCGGCGCTTCGCCGGCATCCGCAACCGCAGAACGGCCCTGCTGGGCGTCGACGACCCCGAGCACCGCGCCCAGCGGCGGATGGTCGTCGGGGACTTCACCCTCAAGCGTGCCGTCGAACTCCGGCCGCGCATCCAGCAGATCGTGGACGAACGGCTCGACGCGATGATCGCCGAGGGACCCGTCGCGGACCTGGTGAGCGCCTTCGCGCTGCCCGTGCCGTCCATGGTGATCTGCGCCCTGCTCGGCGTCCCGTACGCCGACCACGACTTCTTCGAGGCCCAGTCGCGACGGCTGCTGCGCGGCCCGGAGACCGCCGACGTACTCGACGCCCGCGACCGGCTGGAGACGTACTTCGGCGAGCTGATCGACCGCAAACAGCGCGACCCCGGCACCGGCCTGCTCGACGACCTGGTCCACCGGCAGCTGCGCGAGGGCGTCCTCGACCGTGAGGGCCTGATCGCCATGGCCCTCATCCTGCTGGTCGCGGGCCACGAGACGACCGCCAACATGATCTCGCTCGGCACCTTCACCCTGCTCCAGCATCCCGAGCGGCTCGCGGAGCTGCGTGCGGACCCGGGACTGCTGCCGGCCGCGGTCGAGGAGCTGATGCGGATGCTGTCGATCGCGGACGGCATGCTGCGTCTCGCCGTCGAGGACATCGAGGTGGCGGGGACGACGATCCGTCAGGGCGACGGGGTGGTCTTCGCGACCTCCGTCATCAACCGTGACGAGACGGTCTACCCCGAGCCGGACACGCTCGACTGGAGCCGCCCGGCCCGGCACCACGTCGCGTTCGGCTTCGGCATCCACCAGTGCCTCGGCCAGAACCTCGCCCGGGCCGAGCTGGAGATCGCCCTGCACAGCCTCTTCGACCGGCTGCCCACCCTGCGCCTGGCCGCTCCCGCCGAGGAGATCCCCTTCAAGCCGGGCGACACGATCCAGGGGATGCTGGAACTCCCCGTGACCTGGTAAGAGGCCCCCGCACATGCACATCGACATCGACCAGGACGTCTGCATCGGCGCCGGCCAGTGCGCCCTGACCGCCCCGGACGTGTTCACCCAGGACGACGACGGCTACAGCGCCCTCCTGCCCGGCGGGGAGGACAGCGGCAGCCCGCTGCTGCGGGAGGCGGCCCGCGCCTGCCCGGTCGGCGCCATCACCGTGTCCGAGACGGTGAGCTGACACCGGAGCTCACCCGGTGTCCAGGAGCCGCCGGGCCGCCTCGCGCGCCTCGGCCGCGGGCTCGGCGCTCCCGGTCACGCCCGCCGTGACCATGGCGCCCTCGGCCAGCAGGAACAGCTGCCCGGCCAGCGCGCCGGGCAGCCCCGCCGCCGCCACGAGCGAGGCCAGGTACTCCCGGAACGCCCGCTTGTGCGAGCGTACTTGGGCGGCCACACGCTCCGAGGTGGCCCCCAGCTCGCCGTACGCGTTGAGCCACGCGCAGCCGCGGAAGCCCGGCTCGCCGAACCACGCGCCGAGCCAGTCGAACACGGCGAGGATCCGCTCCTCCGGCTCCTCGCGGCCCTCGACGTACGCGGCCAGCTGCCCCCGCCAGCGCGCGTCCCGCCGCTCCAGATAGGCCTCCACCAGTTGCTCCTTCGCCGGGAACAGCTGGTAGAGCCGCTTGAGGGAGACCCCGGAGGTGCCGCGGACGTCGTCCATGCCGACGGACTGCACACCCCGTCCGTAGAACAGTTCCTCGGCGGCGTCCAGCGCCCGCTCCCGGGCCACTGCGCTGTCCATCCACGACCCTCCTTGACGCGAGAACGAGCGTTCTCCTACGGTAGCAGCCCGGTGGAGAACGCCCGTTCTCCCTCGTCGTCAGGGAGGATCCATGACCGACCGGCCGCCGCTGCCGCCCTACACCCGCGAGACCGCCGCTCAGAAGGTGCAGGCCGCCGAGGACGCCTGGAACACCCGCGACCCGCACCGGGTCGCGCTCGCCTACTCGGAGCACTCCGTCTGGCGCAACCGCGACACCTTCGTCACCGGCCGCGCCGAGATCGCCGGGTTCCTGACCCGCAAATGGGAGCGCGAGCGGGAGTACGCCCTGCGCAAGGACCTCTGGGCCTTCGACGGCAACCGCATCGCCGTCCGCTTCCAGTACGAGTGCCGGGACACCGACGGGCAGTGGTGGCGCTCCTACGGAAACGAACTGTGGGAGTTCGACGAGCACGGCCTGATGACCCGCCGCGAGGCCAGCATCAACGACGTGCGGATCGAGGAGAAGGAGCGCCGCATCCACGGCCCCCGGCCGGAGCCGGAGCGCGGAGACACGTTCCCCGTCCGCTGAGTCCGGGCGGCGCTAGGGTTTCCCGGATGACCGAACAGGCCGCCCGCACCCGCTTCCTCTACGTCGTCGTCTGCGCCGCCGGCATCGCCGCCGACGTCGGCGAACTGATCACCGCCGCACAGGAACGGGACTGGGAGGTGGGCGTCATCGCGACGCCCGTCGCCATGAACGGCTTCTTCGACACCGCCGCCGTCGAGGCCCGGACCGGCCGCCCGATCCGGTCCGCCTGGCGAACCCCCGGCGAACCGCGCCCCTTTCCGGCACCCGATGCCGTGGTGGTCGCGCCCGCCACCTTCAACACCGTCAACAAGTGGGCGGCCGGCATAGCCGACACCCTCGCCCTGGGCACCCTCTGCGAGGTCGCGGGACTCGGCGTGCCGATCGCCGTCCTGCCCTGTGTGGCCGACGCGCTGGCGGCCCACCCCGCCTACCGGGACAGCCTCGAACGGCTGCGCGGGATGGGCGTCCGGTTCGGCGATCCGTACGCCGGAGAGCCCGGTGAGGGCGGCGGGCGGCCGGAGTTCGCGTGGGAACGGGCCCTGGACCTGGTCGAGCACGGCTGACGGTCACCGGCAGCAGGCGCCCCGCCTTCCCGTGCCTTCGAGCGCACACCAGCACGTACGCTCCCCATGGAACCCTCCCGAAGGCAGGAGCAGCAACGATGCAGTACGTGAAGCTCGGTTCGACGGGCCTGGACGTCTCGCGGATCTGTCTGGGGTGCATGACCTACGGTGTCCCCGACCGCGGCACGCACGAGTGGACCCTCGACGAGGAGGCATCGCGCCCGCTGATCCGGCAGGCCGTCGAAGCGGGCGTCACCTTCTTCGACACGGCGAACGTCTACTCCGACGGCACCAGCGAGGAGATCGTCGGCCGGGCGCTGCGCGACTTCGCCCGCCGCGACGAGATCGTCCTCGCGACGAAGGTGCACGGCCGGATGCGCCCCGGACCGAACGGCGGCGGACTGTCCCGCAAGGCGATCATGACCGAGCTCGACCGGAGCCTCACCCGCCTCGGCACCGACTACGTCGACCTGTACCAGATCCACCGCTTCGACCCGCACACCCCCGTCGAGGAGACGATGGAGGCCCTGCACGACGTCGTCAAGGCGGGCAAGGTCCGCTACATCGGGGCGAGTTCGATGTACGCCTGGCAGTTCTCCAAGATGCAGTACACCGCGCGGCTGAACGGCTGGACGCGCTTCGTCTCCATGCAGAACCACTACAACCTGATCTACCGCGAGGAGGAGCGCGAGATGCTGCCCCTGTGCGCGGACCAGGGCGTGGGTGTCCTGCCCTGGAGCCCGCTCGCCCGCGGCCGCCTCACCCGGGACTGGGACACCACGACCGAGCGCAGCGCCACCGACACCTTCGGCAGCACCCTGTACCAGGAGGGCGACCGCACCATCGTCGAGGCGGTCACCCGCATCGCCGGTGAGCGGGGCGTCCCCCGCGCGCAGGTCGCCCTCGCCTGGCTCCTCCACCAGCCCACGGTGACCGCCCCGATCGTCGGCGCCTCCAGGCCCGGCCATCTTCAGGACGCGGCGGCCGCCGTGGAGATCCGGCTGAGCGACAAGGAGCTGGAGGAGCTGGAGCGCCCCTACGGCCCCCATCCCATCGCCGGGCACTGAGCGTGCGTCTCGCGGTTCAGTGGGGGCCCTGCGGCGCGAACTCCGTGCCGCAGGGCCCCGCCCCCTCGCTCTCCGCCAGCTCCACCCTGGCCCCGCTCATCGCCAGCGTCCGGTAGTACCGCCCGATCCGCTCCGCCGACCGCCCCACGTAGTGCCCGATGAACGACCGCCGGAACCGCTCCGCCGCCCGGTTCGGCTGCGACCCGTGCACCAGGCTCCCGTTGAAGAACAGGACGTCCCCCGGCGCCATGTCCACCGGCACCGGCGCGAGCCCCGGCGGCGGCGGAACGAACTCCCGGGCGAAGGACACGTCCGAGTCGGCCGGCTCCGGGCAGAACAGGTCCATGCGATGCGTGCCCGGCACGACCTCCAGCCCGCCGTTCTCCCGGTCGATCACGTCGCAGGCCACCCACGCCGCCACACACGTGCCCGGCTCCACCCGGAGATAGAAGTTGTCCTGGTGCAGCGCCTGCCCCCGGGCCCCAGGCGGCTTGAAGTAGAACATGCTCTGCGCGGCCAGCACCTCCTCGCCGAGGAGCGCCTCCAGCACCGTCCGCAGCCGGGCGTCCAGCAGGACCTCACGCGCGAGGCCGTTGATCTCGTGCGGGTGCATCACCCGGGGCCAGACGTGCAGGGGATCGGCGCCCGGCACGTCCGCCGCCGCGCGCGGCTCGAAATGGCCCGGAACCGGACCGGCCGCCCGCAGTGCCGCGAACTCGCCGCACAGCCGGTCGATCTCGCCGGCCCCGAAGAGCCCGCGCACCACCGTGAAACCGTCCTCCTCGAAGCCCGCCCGGTATCGCCGCAGCCCGGCAGGGTCCAGGATGGAAGCCCCGGCGGCGCCGTTGTCCGTGACTGTCATGAACGCACTCCTCGGTCAGGTGTCCTCGGTTCAAAACGCTAGGCCTCGTAGCCGTCCAGGAGGATGCCCGTGCGTGCTGACGAATTGCCCGCCGCTGCTGGGCACGGGAGGACCGGCGACTCCGGGGACACCGGCGATCCCGCCCCGCCGCCCGGGCTGGTGGTGCTCGGCCACTTCGACCAGAGCCCCGGCTACGCCGTCAGCCGGCCGCACGGCTCGGCGAGCTGGCTGTTCACCTGGACCACCGGAGGCCGGGGACGGCTGTGGCAGGGCGGCGCGCGGACCTCCGCCGGCGCGGGCCGGCTGGTCGTGCTCGCCCCGGGCGTCCCGCACGGCTACGCCGTCGAGTCCGGCGCCCGGCACTGGCGGTTCTGGTGGGCGCACTGCCAGGCCCGCCCGTCCTGGACCGCGTGGCTGCGGCCGTACGCCGCCGGGGACGGGATGTACGTCGTCACCTCCGCCCCGGCCGGGGTGCACGGACGTGTCGAGACGGCGTTCCGGCGGATGCACGCCGACGCCCGCTGGACCGGCACCGAGGCGCCGCCCGGCGCGTCACCTCATGACGGGCAGGTCGCCGTGGCGCACGGCAGCGCGGCCCGCGAACTGGCCCTGTGCGCACTGGAGGAGATCGTCCTCCTCACCACCGCCGGTGCCCGGCCCGCGGAGCCCCGGCCCGGTCTCGACGCACGGATCCGCCGCGCCCAGGAGCTGATCGACGCCGACCCGGGCGCCCCGCACACCGTCCGTTCGCTCGCCGGGGGCGTCGCGCTGTCACCGTCCCGCTTCGCCCATCTGTTCAGCCGGCAGGTCGGGCAGTCGCCCATGCGTGCCCTGCGCGAGGCGCGGCTGCGCCACGCCGCCCGGCTGCTGGAGAGCACCGACCTGCCGGTGGAACGCGTCGCCGCCGCCTCGGGCTTCGCCAGCCCGTTCCACTTCAACCGCGCCTTCCGTGAGCGCTACGGGTCCCCGCCCGGCGCCTACCGCATGAGGCGCGGTGAACCGCCCGCCTGAGGACCGCTATTGGTTCCCGGACAGCTTGTGAGAGACACCCGCTCAGGAGGCGGCCGGCGGTGTGAGCTGCTGTGCGGGCGGTGGCTCAATGGTTTCCGAGGGGCCTCGGGCCTCGGTAAAATGCGCGTCTCCAAAGGGGGCAGACACCACGGAAATGCCTTTCACTGTGCTGATTGACATCTTGTCAAAAGGCCCTGGCGGCGCACGCAATGCACGAAACCGGAAGATCCCTTGTTCCCTGTCGCTGACCTGTGCAAAGGTGTGCCCTGTCGGCGTGCCCACATCACGCCTTTCTTTCGTATGCGCGAGGCCGACGTGCCGGCATACCCCTTGGTATGGACTTTATCCCGCATGTCCTTGAGAGGAATGCAGCATTGAAAGACGCAGGCCCGTCGAATTCCCCGGCCCCGGCCCGCGGGTTCGGCGCGACGGACGAGCAACTGAGCGCGGAGCTCAGGAAGTGGACCGGGGCGACACCCGCGCTCCACCCCGTCGGCGAACTGCTGGACCGGCACTGGGAGGCGGCCTTCGGCTACGCCCGGCTGTGCACCGACGGCCCCCGCTCGGCGGGCATGCTCACCACCGCGGCCTTCACCCGGCTCTTCGGCGAAACCCTCCGCCAGAACGGCCCGACCTCCGCATGGCGGTCCCACCTGCTCGTCACCGTTCGGCGCATCGCGGCCGAGTGGGCCGGTGACCACAGACTCGACATGCTCCACCCGGAGCTGCTCACCGGCACCGGCGAGGGCGAGCGGCCCGCCTCCCGGCTGCTGCCCTCGCAGCGGCGGCGCCTGCTGTCCGGGGCCTTCCAGCGGCTGCCCCAGTCCGCCCGCTGCCTGCTGTGGCACGTCGAGGTCGAGGCCGAACCCCTCACCTCCCCGGCCGGGTTGCTCGGCCTGGACGAGGAGGGCGCGCGCGTCGAACTGGGCCGGGCCCGGGACCGGCTGCGCGAGGAATGCCTCCAGCTGCACCGCGAACTCGCCCCCGACGAGGAGTGCCGGCGCTACCTGCGCCTGCTCGACGTGACCTACCGGCGAGGAGGACTCACCCTCGACCCGGATCTACGCGCGCATATCGAGGGCTGCGGGCACTGCAGCGCCGCCGCCGACCAGCTCGACCAGTTCAACCACGGCCTCGGCGCCGCCCTCGCGGAGGCGGTGCTGGGCTGGGGCGGGAGGGCGTACGCGGAGAGCCGGGCGAACGAGGCGGGGGAGAGCACCGGGGGCGGGCGTCCCACCGAGCGCGGGCGACCCGGGGGAGCGGCCGGTGCGGCCACCGCCGCGACCCCGGCCGCCGCGGCACGTGAACTGTTCCCGGACCCGGTCGCCCTGGCGCGCGAGGTCTTCCCGGACCCGGCCGGCATGGCGTACGAGATCATTCCGGACCCGGTCCGGGCGGCCCGTGAGCCTTCCCACGAGCCGGTCCGTGAGGAGCGTGACGTCTTTCCGGATCCGGTTCGGCCGGTGCGTGAGCCTCTTGCCGGGCCGGCCGGCGGGGAGCGCGGGACCTTCCCGGACCCGGTCGCCCTCACCGGCACCGTCGGGGAGTCGTTCACCGCTCCGGGCGGCCCGGCGGCCGCGCCGCCCCCTCCCGCGGCGGACGGAGCGGGCGCACCCCCGGACAGAGCCCACCCTCCGGGCACGGCCTACGAGGGCCTGTCCGTACCGCCGCCCGTCACCGCACCTCCGGGCCCCCGCCCCGAAGGCCCCCGCACCGCAGCGCGAAGATCCGCCGACAGAACGGCCCGCCGTGCCGCCCGGCGGCGCAACCTCACCGTGGGCATCCTGACGGTCAGCGGCCTCGTCGTCCTGCCGCTGGTCCTGTGGTCCACCGGCAACTCCGGTGACGGCGCACCGGCCGGTGCCGACCGGCCGGCCGGGGAAGCACCCGACCCCGACGCCGGCGGGGCGACCACCGACCCGTCCTCGGCCGGGGCGGACGACGCCGGAAAGGGCACCCTGCGCGGGCGGCTGCACAACGTCGCCTCGGGCCTGTGCGTGGGCATCGACGGCGAGAAGGCCGTCGAGGGCGGCGAAGCGGAACTCACGGCCTGCTCCGCGGACGCCGCCCAGCAGTGGACCTACGAGACCGACGGACTGCTGCGCAACGGTGCCGCCCCCGACCTGTGCCTGGACTCGCGGCTGGGCTACTCGGTGCGGCTGGCCCCGTGCGCGGGCCCGTCCCGGCCGGACCCGAAGCACATCCGCTACGACTTCACCCTGCAGGGCGCCCTGGTGCCCCGCTCGGACCAGGACCTCGCGCTGGCCCCGGCCGCGACCAACGGCTCGGGAGCCCTGGTCCTCAAGGCCCGGACGGACGACGAGGCCCAGCGCTGGGTGATCGACACCTCCAAGGCCGACCTCCGGATGAAGGCCGTCAACTGGAACGCGGCCGCTCCGGCCCCGCGTCCCACGCCCACGCCGACCCCCACCCCGTCGAAGACGCCCGAGCCCGGACCGACGCCGTCCGCGACCTCCCCGGCCCCGCGGCCGGCGCCGAGCAGCCCGGCCGCCACCGACTCGCCCTGCGACCGCTACGGCTACTACTGCGACGCGGACGGCCGGTACGGCAACCCGGGCTACGGCTACCCCGGCTACGGATACGGCCCTGGCTACGGCGGCTACGGATACGGCTACGGCTACGGCTACGGCGGAGACGGCCGCCGCTGACCGGGCGTGCGCTCAGGTCCCGACCACGGTCAGGGACAGCCACAGGGCCACCACGGCCGGCACCAGCGCGGCCGGCACGGCGAGCAGTCCGAGCCGTGTGAACTCCCCGAGCCCCAGCCGGTGCCCGTGCTGCTGCACGATCCGCCGCCACAGCAGGGTCGCCAGCGATCCGGCGTAGGTCAGGTTGGGGCCGATGTTCACGCCGAGCAGCACCGCCAGCACGGCGCCCGGACCGGCCCCGGCGGTCAGGGGCAGCAGCACCAGCACCGCGGGCAGGTTGTTGATGAGGTTGGCCAGGACGGCGGCCAGCGCGGCCACGCCCAGCAGCGTGAGCAGGCCTGCTCCGTCGGGCAGCACACGCCGCAGCGCGTCGGCGAGCCCATGGTCGACGACCGCGCGCACCACGACACCGAGCGCGAGCACGAACGCGAGGAAGGCCGGGGACGCGGACCGCACCACCGTCAGCGGCGTCGCCCGCCGCCGGAGCAGCGCCCGCACCGCCAGCACCAGCGCACCGGCCGTCGCGGCCCAGGCCGGTTCGATCCCCACGGCGGAGGCCACCACGAACCCCGCGAGCGTGCAGCCGACCGTGACGAGGGCGAACATCGGCAGCGGCTCGGGACGCGGCGCGGGATCGGGGGAGGGGAGGGGCGCCGCGAGTTCGTCGTCGAAGAAGCGCCGGAACACCAGGTACTCGGCGGCGATCGCGACCAGCCAGGGCAGTGCCATCAGCGCCGCGAAGCGGGTGAAGCTCAGCCCGCTCGCGGTGAAGGCCAGCAGATTGGTCAGGTTGGAGACCGGCAGCAGCAGCGAGGCGGTGTTCGACAGATGCGCGCACGCGTACAGGTGCGGCCGGGCCCGGACGCCCATGCGGGTGGCGGTGGCGAGCACCACCGGAGTCAGCAGGACGACGGTGGCGTCCAGGCTGAGCACCGCCGTGACGACGGACGCCAGCGCGAACACCGCCGTGAGCAGCCGGGTGGGGCGGCCCGCGGCCCAGCGGGCCATCCACGCCCCGCACGCCGTGAACAGCCCTTCGACGTCACAGAAGTGGGCGAGTACCAGCACGGCCGCGAGGAATCCGACCACCGGCCCCAGCCGCTGGACCTCCTCCCAGGCGTGCTCCGGCGAGATCAGGCCGAAGGCGATGGCGAGCCCCGCGGCCGGCACCGCGAGCACGGCCTCGGGCAGACCCTTCGGCCGGGCGACGGCCCAGACCAGCACGGCGGCCAGCAGCGTCACGGACAGGACTTCGGCGAGCGGGGTGTTCAGGGCGGGGTCCTCCGGGACGCGATCTGGTCGTGCCCGCACATGAAACCAGGCCCGGGTAAGAACGCCTCGGCGGCCCCGACGTCCCGGCCGGGGCGGCCGTCACCGGCTCGGCAGCGCGCTCAGATCTCGTCGCCGAGCAGGGCCAGCTCCGACCAGATCGTCTTGCCCTCGGCGGTGTGCCTGCTGCCCCAGCGCTGGGTGAGCTGGGCGACCAGGAGCAGACCGCGGCCGCCCTCGTCCCAGGTCTTGGCCCGGCGCAGGTGCGGAGCCGTGTGGTTGGTGTCCGACACCTCGCAGATCAGGGTGGCCGCGTCGTGGATCAGCCGCAGCCGGATGGGAGGGGCGCCGTAGCGGATGGCGTTGGTGACCAGTTCGCTCACGACCAGCTCGGCGGTGAACGTGGCCTCGGCCAGTCCCCAGCGTTCGAGCTGGTCGACCACCTGCTTGCGGATGGGGGCCACCAGCGCCGGGTCGGCGGGGATGTCCCAGGTGGCGACCTGGGCGGACGGCAGCCCACGGGTGCGGGCCAGGAGCAGGGCCACGTCGTCACTGGAGCCGCCCGGTGGGAGCAGGCTCTGCAGCACGCGGTCGCAGGTCTCGTCCAGGGAGTCGGAAGGCGCCGACAGGGCCTCGCGGAGCATCCGGCCGCTCGCGTCGACGTCCCGCTCGCGGCTCGCCAGCAGCCCGTCCGTGTGGAACGCCAGGACGCTGCCCTCGCGCAGTTCCACCTCGGCCGACTCGAACGGCAGCCCTCCGACACCCAGCGGGGGACCCGAGGGCAGGTCGAGCTGCCGGGCCGGGCCGTCCGGCGGTACCAGCAGGGGCAGCGGATGCCCCGCCCGGGCCAGGCTGCAGCGCCGTGACACCGGGTCGTACACCGCGTAGAGGCAGGTCGCGCCCACCTCTCCGGTGCCGTGGTCCCCGCCGGACTCCTGGGACAGCCGGACGACCAGGTCGTCGAGGTGGGTGAGCAGTTCGTCGGGGGCCAGGTCGATGTCGGCGAGGGTGCGCACGGCGGTGCGCAGCCGGCCCATGGTGGCCGAGGCCTGGATGCCGTGGCCGACGACGTCGCCGACGACCATGGCGACCCGCATCCCGGACAGCGGGATCACGTCGAACCAGTCGCCGCCCACGCCGGAGCGGGTGGCCGGCAGATAGCGGGATGCCGCCTCCACCGCGGCGGTGTGCGGCAGCGTGCGGGGCAGCAGGCTGCGCTGCAGGGTGAGGGTGGTCTCGCGCTCGCGGGAGTAGCGGCTCGCGTTGTCGATGCAGACGGCGGCCCGGGCCGTGACCTCCTCGGCCAGCAGCACGTCGTCGTCGTTGAACGGCTCGGGGCGCCGGAAGCGGGTGAAGACCGCCACGCCGAGGGTCGTGCCCCTGGCCTGGAGCGGGACGGACATCGTGGTGTGGATGCCGTACTCGTGGACCCGCTGGAAGCGCACCGGGTCCCAGGCGAGCCACCGCTCCAGGTCGCCGGACGAGCGCGAGGCCACGATCGTGTGCCCCGCGACCAGCGAGGCGGACTGCGGGGAGTTCTCCGGGTAGACGTCGACCTGCCCGGGCTTGACGACGGCTTCGGGGCTGCCCCGGTTGACCGACTGGTGGGCGGCCCGGCGCAAGTGCACCGGCGGAGCCGTCGGCCCGGGAGCCTCGCCGCCCTGCTCCCGCGCCTCCAGGAGGTCGACGCTGACGAAGTCGGCGAGCGCGGGGACGCACACGTCCGCCAGCTCCTGGGCCGTATTCGTGACGTCGAGGGTGGTGCCGATGCGCACGCTCGCCTCGTTGACCAGCTGAAGCCGCTCCCGTGACCGGTACTGGTCGGAGAAGTCGTGGGCGGTCACGCACACGCCGCGCACCTGACCGGTCCCGTCGGTGAGCGGCGCCATCCTGGCCAGCCAGGCGTGCGCTGCCCGGCTCTCGCCGGTCGCCTTCATGTACGTCTGCATGTCCTGCCGCCGGCCGGTGCCCAGCACCCGGCGCAGGTTCTCTTCCAGCTCGGAGTTCTGCGGCCGGCTGCCGATGTCGGTGGGCTTCAGGCCCAGCATCCGCCCGGCGGGCAGTCCCAGGAGGTCCGCCATGGCCTCGTTGACGCCGCGCAGCCGCAGCCGCTCGTCGAAGATCATCGTGGCGCAGGGCGACTGCGTCAGAGCCAGACGCACCAGCGGGTCGTCCGGCAGTCCGGAGCCGGTGGCCGCCGGCGGGGACACCGCGAGCCACTCGGTCGGCTCCGGTCCGTCGGGCGGTCTGCGATGGGCGAGCACCCAGACGGACACGGGGTGGCCGTCGCGGTGGCGCAGGGTGAGGGTGCCGCTCCAGCGGGAGTCGTCCCGCACGGACGGCGGGTCCGCGCCGTCGGCCAGCAGAGCGGCGGCCGGGCGGCCCACGACCTCGGCGGCCGTGTGGCCCAGCAGCCGGCGGGCGCCCTCGCTCCACTCGGTGAGCGTGCCGTCGACGGCGATGACGGCACGGGCGGCCACGCCATCGTCGAACACCTCGTCCGGGCTCATCGTCGCGACTCCAAACGGACACTCACAGTGATCAGGGAAGTCGGTTGAGTTCCAGCGTAGTCCGTTGGTGCCCGGCGTGGCCCCGTAACCCCCGTGCCGCCCGCCGGCCGGAGGCGAGGCGCAAACCGGCCGAAGTGGTCCCTGAGGCAGAAGGACGCTTCCGCACCCTTGACGGCCACGTGTGACGCATCGACAGAATCTGTTTGTTCGCGATCAGTTGTGAGTGCTTCTGGGTTTTCATGAGGGAGAGCCGCCATGTCGGTCACGCGCAGATCGGTCCTGCTCGCCTCCGCGGCCACACCCGCGGCCGGAGCGCTGCTCGGCGCCCCGGAGGCGTGGGCCGCGGGGGAGGCGCGCGGCACGTCCGGCCGCCGGACCGTCGCACTGCGCGACGGCTGGCGCTTCGCCCTGGTGAACCCGGGCGGCATCACCGACCCGACCGGCGCCTACGCCGACGCCCACCTGCCCGGCCACGACGACTCCGGATGGCGCGAGATCGCCGTCCCGCACGACTGGAGCATCGAGCAGACCCCCACGACCGAGCACGGCACCACCAGCGGCACCGGCTTCCTGCCCGGAGGCCTCGGCTGGTACCGCCTGGCCTTCACCCTCCCGCCCGCCCTCGCCGGCCAGCGCGTCTCGGTGGAGTTCGACGGCGTCTACATGGACTCCACCGTCTACTGCAACGGCAAGGAGGCCGGCCGCCACCCCTACGGCTACACCGGCTTCGCCCTCGACCTCACCGACCTGGTGCACACCGACGGCAGCACCGAGAACGTGATCGCCGTCCAGGTCCGGAACCGGCTCCCCAGCAGCCGCTGGTACTCGGGCAGCGGCATCTACCGCGAGGCCCGCCTGGTGATCACCGAGCCGGTGCACGTCGCCCGCTGGGGCACCCGCGTCACCACGCCCGCCATCTCCGCCGAGCGAGCCGTCGTACGGGTCGCCACCTCCGTCGTCAACGCCTCGGGGGCGGACGCGGACGTCGAGGTCGTCTCCCGGATCGTCGACCGCAGGGGCCGGACGGTCGCCCGTACCTCCTCCGCCGCGGCCGTCACCGGTGAGCGGACCGAGACCCAGGAACTCACCGTCCGGCACCCCGAGCTGTGGGACTTCGCGACCCCGCACCGCTACACCCTGCACACCGAACTGCGCGTCGGCGGCAGAACCACCGACACCTACCGCACGGTCTTCGGCCTGCGCACCTTCCGCTTCGACCCGGACGAGGGCTTCTTCCTCAACGGCATCCACCACAAGATCAAGGGCGTCGACCTCCATCACGACCTGGGCGCACTCGGCGCCGCCGTCAGCATCGACGCCGTCCGCCGGCAGCTGGAGATCATGCGGTCCATGGGCGTCAACGCCCTGCGCACCTCCCACAACCCGCCCGCGCCCGAGGTGATCCAGGTCTGCGAGGAGCTGGGCATCGTCATGCTGGTGGAGGCGTTCGACTGCTGGCGCACCGGCAAGAACCGGTACGACTACGGCCGCTTCTTCGACGAGTGGTGCGAGAAGGACGTCACCGAGATGGTGCTGGCGGCCCGCAACTCACCCGCGGTGCTGAGCTGGTCCATCGGCAACGAGGTCCCCGACTCCACCTCCACCGCAGGCCTGGCCATGGCCGACCGGATCATCGGGGCGATCAGGGCCGCCGACGACACCCGCCCGCTGGTCATCGGCTCCGACAAGTACCGCCGCCTGCCGGCCAAGGGCTCCGCGGCCGACCTCATGCTGGCCAAGCTGGACGGCCTGGGCCTCAACTACAACACCGCCAAGTCGGTGGACCAGCTGCACGCGGCCTACCCGCACCTGTTCCTCTTCGAGTCCGAGTCCTCCTCGGAGACCTCCACCCGCGGCGCCTACCAGGAACCAGAGCGCCTCAACACCGGCGAGAACCACACCCCGGGCCGGCGCGCGACCTCCTCCTACGACAACAACCTCGCCTCCTGGACGATGAGCGGCGAGTACGGCCACAAGAAGGACCGGGACCGCAAGTGGTTCGCCGGGCAGTTCCTCTGGTCGGGCATCGACTACATCGGCGAACCCACGCCCTACGACGTCTTCCCGGTCAAGGCGTCCTTCTTCGGCGCGGTCGACACTGCGGGCTTCCCGAAGGACATGTACCACCTGTTCCGGAGCCAGTGGGTCAGCGAGCCGATGGTCCACCTGCTGCCCATGACCTGGAACCACGCCAAGGGCGACACGGTCGAGGTCTGGGCGTACGCGAACGCCGAGACCGTCGAGCTGTACCTCAACGGAAAGTCCCTCGGGGTACGGCGGTTCGACACCAAGAAGACCGTCGACGGCCGCACGTACCTGGAGACGACCGAGGTGACCGGCGACGACAAGACCTTCACCGACGGCCCCTACCCCGGCAGCTACACCAGCCCGAACGGCAGCGCCGGCAAGCTCCACCTCACCTGGCGGGTGCCCTTCGAGCCGGGCGAGCTGAAGGCCGTGGCACGGCAGGGCGGAAAGGTGGTGGCCACCGACGTGCTGCGCACCGCGGGAGCGCCGCACGCGATACGCCTCACCGCGGACCGCGCGTCCCTCGCCGCGGACGGCCGTTCCCTGGTCTTCGTGACGGCCGAGGTCGTCGACCGGCGCGGTGTGGTGGTGCCCGACGCGGAGCACCTGCTCTCCTTCCAGGTGGCGGGCGGCTCCCTCGCCGGGCTCGACAACGGCCGCCAGGAGAGCGCCGAGCGCTACCAGGCGAGCACCCGGACCGCCTTCCACGGCAAGGCCCTGGCCATCGTCCGGTCCGGCACGAAGGCCGGCGCGGTGAAGGTGACCGCCCGCGCCGAGGGGCTGCGCACCGGCACGGTGACCGTACGCGCCACCCCGGCCGAGGACCGGGCCGATACGGCCCCGCCCGCCTTCCGGCCGGAGCATCCGGCTCCCCTGAACTACCCGCACGCGGACGCCAGTTACTCCGGCCGCCCGGACACCCTGCCCGTCGCCATGCTCGACGGCGATCCGGCCACCGGCTGGTCCAACGGCTTCTTCAAGCAGGCCACGCCCTTGCTGCCGGCCTTCGACGGGGCGCGGGTCGAGGACTGGGTCTC
The DNA here is from genome assembly GCF_014202475.1 of Streptomyces paradoxus. GTDB lineage: Bacteria > Actinomycetota > Actinomycetes > Streptomycetales > Streptomycetaceae > Streptomyces > Streptomyces paradoxus. The sequence goes on along the minus strand of NZ_JACHGV010000013.1, from coordinate 61,702 downwards.
GGTCGACCACGGGCGCACCCGCGCCTTCGACCGGGTGGACGTCTTCTTCACGGTGGACGCCGCGCACAGCCTGCCCGCGGCCATCGAGGTGGCGGTCTGGGACGGCCGCGGGTGGCAGGTCGTGCGGGACACCGGGATCGGCTGGGCCACCGCCTCCGACGCTCCCACCGCGATCACCTTCAAGCCCGTCCGCGGCTCCCGGATCCGGCTCACCCTGACGAGCCGCCACCCCGGCGAGGCGCGCGGCGCGATGCGCGTCAGCCGGCTGGACACCCACTAGGCCGCACCGGTCCGGACGGGCCGTGAACAGCCAGTCCCGTCCGGACCGTTGACGGCGCGTCACATCAGCCACAACCATGGCCTGCGTCCGCATCTGGGAGCGCTCCCACGCCGAGCGCCACCCGCACCTCCCAGAGGAGCCCAGACGTGAAACGACGCAGAACCGCACTGCTGTCCCTGACCGCCCTGCTGGCGACCGCCCTCACCGCGCTGCCCTCGGCGCCGGCCGGGGCCGAGGAGGTCGAGCAGGTCAGGAACGGCACCTTCGACACCACCACCGACCCCTGGTGGACGACCAGCAACGTCACCGCGGGCCTGTCCGACGGCCGGCTCTGCGCCGACGTCCCGGGCGGCACCACCAACCGCTGGGACGCCGCCGTCGGGCAGAACGACATCACCCTCGTGAAGGGGGAGTCGTACCGCTTCTCGTTCAGCGCGACCGGGACACCCGCCGGGCACGTGGTGCGGGCGATCGTGGGCCTGTCGGTGTCGCCGTACGACACCTACCACGAGGTGACACCGCAGCTCAGCGTCTCCGGCGACACCTACTCCTACACTTTCACCTCGCCCGTCGACACCGCTCAGGGGCAGGTCGGCTTCCAGCTCGGCGGCAGCGCGGACGCCTGGCGCTTCTGCATGGACGACGTCTCCCTGCTGGGCGGGGTGACCCCCGAGCCGTACGAGCCCGACACCGGGCCCCGGGTCCGCGTGAACCAGGTCGGCTACCTGCCGGCCGGCCCGAAGAACGCCACCCTGGTCACCGACGCCACGGCGAAGCTGCCCTGGCAGCTCAAGAACTCCGCCGGGACGGTGGTCGCCCGGGGAACGACCCTGCCGCGCGGCCTCGACGCCTCCTCCGGGCAGAACGTCCACTCGATCGACTTCGGCACGTTCCGCACCAAGGGCGCGGGCTTCACACTCGTCGCCGACGGCGAGACCAGCCGCCCCTTCGACATCGACGCGAAGGCCTACGAGCGGCTCCGGCTGGACTCGGCGAAGTACTACTACACGCAGCGCAGCGGCCTCGCGATACGCGACGACCTGCGGCCCGGCTACGGCCGCCCGGCCGGTCACGTGGGCGTGGCACCCAACAAGGGCGACACTTCGGTGCCCTGCCAGCCCGGCGTGTGCGACTACACCCTCGACGCCAGCGGCGGCTGGTACGACGCGGGCGATCACGGCAAGTACGTCGTCAACGGCGGCATCTCCACCTGGGAGCTGCTGAGCACCTACGAACGCGCCCGGCACGCCCGCACCGGGCGGGCGGACAAGCTCGGGGACGGCACGCTCGCCATCCCGGAGAGCGGCAACAAGGTCCCGGACATCCTCGACGAGGCCCGCTGGGAGCTGGAGTTCCTGCTGAAGATGCAGGTGCCCGACGGCAAACCGCTGGCCGGCATGGCCCACCACAAGATGCACGACGAGCAGTGGACCGGCCTGCCGCTGATGCCCCACGACGATCCGCAGAAGCGTGAACTGCACCCGCCCTCCACCGCCGCCACCCTCAACCTGGCCGCCACGGCGGCGCAGGCCGCCCGGATGTACCGCTCCTACGACAAGCCCTTCGCAGCCAAGGCACTGGCTGCCGCACGCAAGGCCTGGGCGGCGGCGCTGGCCCACCCCGGCCGCCTCGCCTCCGAGAGCGACGGCATCGGCGGCGGCGCCTACGCCGACAGCGACGTCACCGACGACTTCTACTGGGCGGCCGCCGAGCTGTACCTCTCGACCGGGGAGAAGCGGTTCGAGGAGTACGTCCTGAAGTCCCCGGTGCACACGGCCGACCTCTTCAAGCCCATCGGCTTCGACTGGGCCCGCACCGGGGCCGCGGGCCGGCTCGACCTCGCCACGGTGCCGAGCAGGCTCCCCGGCCGGGACGCCGTACGCCAGTCCGTCGTCAAGGGCGCCGACCGCTACCTGGCCACCCTCAGGGCGCACCCGTACGGCATGCCGTACGCGCCGGACGGCAACACCTACGACTGGGGCTCCAGCCACCAGGTGCTCAACAACGCGGTCGTCCTCGCCGCCGCGTACGACATCACCGGCGCCTCGAAGTACCGGGACGGCGCGCTGCAGAGCATGGACTACATCCTGGGCCGCAACGCGCTGAACATCTCCTACGTCACCGGCTACGGCGAGGTCAGCGCGCAGAACCAGCACAGCCGCTGGTACGCCCGCCAGCTCGATCCCGCCCAGCCCAGCCCGCCGAAGGGCACTCTCGCGGGCGGGCCGAACTCGAGCATCCAGGACCCCTACGCACAGAGCAAACTCCAGGGCTGCGTCGGCCAGTTCTGCTACATCGACGACATCCAGTCCTGGTCGACCAACGAGCACACGATCAACTGGAACGCCGCCCTGACCCGCATGGCCTCCTTCGTGGCGGACCAGGGATAGGAGGGGGGAGCGCGCCGCGTGCCGGAGGCGTCCGCCGACAGGACGCCCCCGGCACGCGCGCGTAGCCTGGTGTCATGCCAGCGGTGCGGGTCGACGGCATCGAGGTCGCGTACGACCGGGTGGGCCAGGGCCCGCCCCTCGTGCTCGCGCACGGCGCCACGACGGACGCCCGGCTCTTCCGTGACCAGGCCGGGGATCTGGCCGACGAGTTCACCGTCGTCGCCTGGGACGAACCGGGAGCCGGCCGCTCCTCCGACGTACCGCTCTCCTTCACCCTGGCCGACTACGCCCGCTGCCTGGCGGCCGTCATCGAGGACGTGGACCTCGGCCCGGCCCATGTCCTCGGCCTGTCCTGGGGCGGGACCGTCGTGCTGGAGCTCTACCGGCACCACGCCGAGCTCGTGCGGACGCTGCTCCTCGCCGACACCTACGCCGGCTGGAAGGGCTCGCTGCCCGCGGCGGACGTGCGGGCCCGGGTCGAGGGCGCGGAACGGATGCTCGCGGTCCCGGCCGAGGTGTTCGCCCCGACCATGCCGGGCCTCTTCGCCGGGCAGCCGTCCGCCGAAGCCGTACGCCTGCTGTCGGTGATGTCGGCCGACACCCGGGCCCGGAGCGTGCGGACCCAGCTCACCGTGATGGCCGAGGCCGACCAGCGCGATCTGCTGCCGAAGATCGAGGTGCCGACGCTGCTGCTGTGGGGGGAGCTCGACGCGCGCTCACCCGTGGAGACCGTCGCCCGCCAGTTCCTCGAAGCGGTCCCGCGGGCCACGCTGATCGTCCTCCCCGGCGTCGGGCACCTCAGCAACATCGAGGCGCCGGAGCCGTTCAACCGGACCGTCCGGGAGTTCTGCCGCGCTCACTCCTGACCCGGCCCGGCGACGGCCCGGCGCGGATCGTGCCCGACGGGCTCCCCGGGCCGTTCATGCGCGGTCAGGGTGTGCAGCCGGGCCCGGTCCAGCGGCTCGTGCACCTCGACGTACTCGCCGTGCGGCAGCCGTTTGATCACGCCGGTCGCCCGGCCGTGCCGCACCAGCTCCTCGTCGCTCAGCCGCAGCCCCAGGCAGACGCGCCGGGTGACGGTGAAGACGGCCGCCGGGACGACGAACACGGCGATCCGCACCGCCCACGTCACCGTGTTGATCGACAGGTGCAGGCGGGTCGCCACGATGTCGTTGCCGCCGCCCGCCAGGAGCACGAGGTAGAGGCTGATCCAGGCCGCCCCGATCGCCGTGCGGACCGGACGGTTGCGCGGCCGGTCCAGCAGATGGTGCTCGTGCCGGTCGCCGGTGAACCGGGCCTCCAGGAACGGGTACACGCCGATGAAGACCAGCAGCAGCGGGAACACCACGATCGGTATCAGCACACCCAGCACCAGCGTGTGCCCCCACAGCGTGATCTCCCAGCCGGGCATGATCCGCACCAGGCCCTCGGCGAAGCCGAGATACCAGTCGGGCTGGGCGCCCGTGGACACCTGGTCGGCGCGGTACGGCCCGTACGACCACACCGGGTTGATCGTGGTTACCGCCGCCATCAGCGCGAGCACCCCGAACACCAGGAAGAAGAAGCCGCCCGCCTTCGCCAGGTACACCGGCATGAACGGTGAGCCCACGACATTGCGCTCGGTGCGCCCGGGCCCGGCGAACTGGGTGTGCTTGTGGTACACGACCAGCAGCAGGTGGACCACGATCAGCGCCGCCATGACCCCGGGGATCAGCAGCACGTGCAGGGCGTAGAAGCGGGCCACGATGTCATGGCCGGGGAACTCGCCGCCGAACAGGAACATCGCCAGGTACGTCCCCACGATCGGCACCGACAGCAGCGCGCCGTGCACGAACCTCAGGCCCGTGCCCGACAGCAGGTCGTCCGGCAGCGAGTAGCCGAACAGGCCCTCGAAGAGACCGAGGAAGAGCAGCAGCCAGCCGAACAGCCAGTTGACCTCGCGCGGTTTGCGGAACGAGCCGGTGAAGAAGTGCCGCATCATGTGCGTCAGCATCCCGGCGACGAAGACCAGCGCCGCCCAGTGGTGCAGCTGCCGGATCAGCAGCCCGCCGCGCACGTCGAAGCTGATGTCCAGCGTGGACGCGTACGCCTCGGACATCCGCACCCCGTTCAGCGGGACGTAACTCCCCTGGTAGGTCACCTCGTTCATCGACGGGTGGAAGAACAGCGTCAGATACACGCCGGTCAGGACCAGCACCACGAAGCTGTACAGGCAGATCTCGCCCAGCAGGAACGACCAGTGGTCGGGGAACACCTTGCGCAGGTACTTCCTGCCCAGCGTGCGGGTGCCGAGCCGCCCGTCGAACCAGTCGGCGAGGCGCTCGCCGCGACCGGCGCTCACGCCGCCGCCCCGGACAGGTGGGCGAGCTTGTCCGGATTGGCCACCACATAGATGCCGCGCACCCGGTCGCCCTCCGGGGTGAGGTCCAGGACCAGCACGGCGAACGGCGCGTCGCCGTCGAACAGCACCGCCGCGTCGTCGCCGTTGACGCGCCGGTAGCGCCACACGGGACGGTCCGGGCCGCCGCGGCCGGACGTGAGCAGACGGGTCACCTTGTCCCGGCCGTGCACCGGGCGCAGGCTCGCCCGCCGGCGCTTGCCGCCGGCGTCCGTCCACGCCGTGACGTCCGGTGCGAGGACTTCCATCAGCTCGGCGATGTCCCCGCCGAGCGCCGCCTGTACGAACCGCTCGGTCGCCTCCCGCCGCACCCGCGGATGCGCCTCGTACCGCGGCCGCCGCGCGTGCACGTGCTCCCGGGCCCGGTGCGCCAACTGCCGTACGGCGGCGGGGGAGCGGTCGATGATCTCCGCGATCTCGGCATGCGGGTAGCCGAAGACCTCGCCCAGCACGAACACCGCCCTTTCCAGCGGTGTCAGCGACTCCAGGACCACCAGCATCGCCAGCGACACCGACTCCGAACGCAGGGCCGGGTCCTCGGCGGTTCCGGTGTCGTCGGCGACCAGCGGCTCGGGCAGCCACGGGCCCACGTACGTCTCCCGGCGGCGGCTGATCACGGCACGGCGGCGCAGCGCGTGGTTGACGGCCACCCGGACGAGATAGGCGCGCGGGTTGTCGACACCGGCCAGGGGAGCGCCGCCGCCGCGGGCCGTCCAGGAGAGCCAGGTCTCCTGCAGGACGTCCTCGGTGTCGGCGACACTGCCGAGCATGTTGTAGACGACGCCGAACAGCAGCTCACGATGGTCGACGAACACCCCGGTCGCCGCGTCGAGCGGGGTGTCGGTGCCGGGTACGGAGCTCTCGGTCATGCGGGGGCCTCCTCTGGCGCGCTCACCACTGCGAGCCGGACAGGGCCCCGGAATGTGACATCGCACGGCCCGATGTGACTCACATCTCACGCCGGTCATCACCTCGGTACCTTCAGGCGGATGCCCTGACCTGGGGGTATTTACGAGTCAGTACCCGAGCGGTACCGTGAAGGCATGCCAGCTCTCAACGTGGAGTTCAGCGACCGCGAACTTGAGGACCTCAGGCAGATCGCCAAGGAGCGCGGTACGTCCATGAAGGCGCTCGTGCGAGAGGCGGCCGCGGCCGACATAGCCCGCCACCGGGCCCTGCAGGAAGGCGCGGAGGCCTTCCGCCGGTTCTTCTCCACCCACGCCGACGAGTTCGCCGCCGCGTTCCCCGACGACGAACCGCCCGCCAAGGGCGAAGGGCGGGCCGCCTGACTCATGGCGCCCGTGATCCATATCGACGTGCCCTGGCTGCTTCAGCGCCATGAGGAGGTCCTGCCGGACCAGCCCACCGTCAACGACTTCTCCGCGCTGGTCGCCGCCGTCGCCCGGCACCGCGTCGACCCGCCGCGCCTCGGGGTGAACTCCGACCCCGCCTGGCGGGCCGCCGCGCTGCTGCACACGATCACCGTGCTCCGGCCGCTGCCCTCGGCCAACGCCCGCTTCGCCTGTGCGACCGCCGTGGCGTACATGTTCGTCAGCGGCGTCGGTATCGACCCGCCCTACGGCGCCCTCGTCGACCTCGCCCGCGACCTGCTGTCCGGTACCACCGACGTGTACGGCGCGGCGGACCGGCTGCGTTCCTGGCAGATCTGAGGACGGATGCGGTGCCCGATTCACGCGGGCCGCAGGGAAATGTCGAATACGGGTGCGAGCCGCGTACATCCGTTCCCCGTTTCTGACTTTCTGTCAATGGCGGGGATGTTGTCCGGGCGCCTTGTTGGCCGTGTGGGGGTTGTGGAAGAGTGAAACGCGCGTGCGGGGGGAATGGCCGGGTGTCGCACGTGATTTGTGGACCGCGTCCGATTCACCGTCGGTGAATTCGCACCTCCCGCGCCGCGCCAAAGAGGAACGCACCAACCGGGCTTCCTTTTTCGGCGGCATGACCTCTGTGTGTCACATGCGTGGGAAGGAACCATCTCAGTGCCCACCCCCCACCCCCCTCGACCTCCGTATCCCCCGCCCGGCGGGGATCCGGGGGAATCCGATGAATCACTCGCCGCTCCGCTGAGAGGCAGCCCGGAGGGCGAGGTCGCCGCCCATTCCGTCGCGCTGCTGATGGCGCGGCACCACCAGCCGGTGCACGACTACGCGGTCATCTGTCTGGCCTCGTCGACGCAGGTCGCCGCGATGGTGACCGGAACCGCCTTCCATCGGACCCTCAACCGCCTCGCCTTCGGCGAGTCGGCCGTCGCGCTGCGCCCGGCCCTTCTCGTGACCGTGCGCGACACGATCCGCGAGTGGGCCGGCGACGATCGAATATCGGCCGTTCTGCCCGCGCTGCAGAAACCGGCCGGAGGGCGCGGGCTGCGCGCCGCGACGTCCATGACGCCCGAAAATCGCATCCTCGCGGAGCGGGCATTCCAGGCGCTTCCCGCCGCCTCGCGCTGTTTGCTGTGGCATGTCGAGGTCGAGGCGGATCCCTTAAGCGTCCCGGCCGGGCTGCTGGGCATGGACGCCGACATCGCCTCGGCGGCCCTCGAACAGGCGCGGGACAAATTCCGCGAAGGCTGTGTACATGCCCATCGCGAACTCGCGCCCACCCAGGATTGCCGCTTCTACAACCGCCTCCTCGACGTCCCGATCCGCCGGGGCGGCGCGCTGCTGCCGGATGTCCAGCAGCATCTCGACGAGTGCCGCTACTGCCGGAGCGCGGCGGAACAACTGAGCCATTTCGAGGGCCCGCTGGGGCCGTTGATCGCCGAGGCGGTACTCGGCTGGGGCGCCCGCCGCTACCTCGACTCGCGCCCGGGACGCGCGTCGCACGGAAGCCGGGGCGCTCGCTCCGGCCGGCGCGGTGGCGGACGGCGGGGCGGCGGGCGGCACGGTCTGCTGTCCCGGCTTCCCGTGCCCGCCCGCCGGGTTCCGGAGGCGCTGCGCTCCTCACGAGCGCTGCTCTCGGGCGTCGGCGCGGTCTCGGCCGGGGTGCTGGCGACGGTGCTCATCATCAGCGCGTCGTCCTACGACGGCGGGGAGGCCGACCCGGCCGGGTCGAACAGCGCCGCCGGCGGCAAGGGCCCGACGTCGGCGACGCCACCCGGTACCGCCGGGCTTCCCTCGGCGCCGGGTGTGACACGGCTGCGCAACGCCGGCGCCGACCTGTGCCTCGACATCCGGGGCCTGCCGAAGGAGGGCTCGGGCGCGAAGCTGGCGGAGTGCTCGACGGTGTGGACGCAGCAGTGGACGTACGAGGACGACGGGCTGCTGCGCAGCGTCGCCGATCCAGGGCTGTGTCTGGACTCCCACAAGGACGCCGGTGTCGTCGTCCTCGGCAGCTGCGCCGACGAGGATGCCGAGCGGGGCGACGACGTGCGCTACGACCGCACCGTGCAGGGGGAGTTGCTGCCCCGCTGGGACGAGCATCTCGCCCTCGCCCCGGCGGACGACGACCCGGACGCCGACCTCGTCGTCAAGGTGCGCGACCGCTCCTCCGACGCGCAGCGCTGGCGGCCGGAGCCCCTGCCGACGGCGGAGGGCTCGCTGTCGATCGAGGAGCAGGACGACCCGGCGGCCCGCCAGGTGATCCTCACCGACGGCCGGACCGCCTGACGGCGGGCCCCGGGGCCCGAGCGGGGCTGCGCGGCGAGCACGCGGCGCAGCCCACCCCCGTCAGACCGGGTCCTCGACGAGGTCGGCCGGACCGACCGTGCCCGGCGTCGCGTGCCCCGAGAGGGCGAGGGTGAGGTCGAGTTCGGCCAGCAGGCAGCGGATGACGTGCTCGACGCCCGACTGGCCGTCGAGACCGAGGCCGTAGACGTACGGGCGGCCGACGAGGACCGCGCGGGCGCCGAGGGCGAGGGCCTTGAAGACGTCGTCACCGGTGCGGACACCGCTGTCGAACAGGACGGTGAGCCGGTCACCGGCGGCCTCCACCACACGGGGAAGCGCGTCGGCCGCGGCGACGGAGCCGGCCACCTGGCGGCCGCCGTGGTTGGAGACGATCACGCCGTCCATGCCGGCGTCGGCGGCCAGCCGCGCGTCGTCCGGGTGCAGGACGCCCTTGAGGACGATCGGGCCGTCCCAGTTCTCCCGCAGGAACGCGAGGTCGGGCCAGCTCTTGGCCGGGTCGGAGAACATGCCGACGAAGTGCATCACGGCCGCGTTCGGATCCTCGTGCACCGGCTTGGCCAGACCCGCCTGGAAAGCCGGGTCCGAGAAGTAGTTGGCCGTCCCGACCCCGCGCAGGAACGGCAGGTACGCCTGGTCGAGATCGCGCGGCCGCCACGACAGCAGCGGTGTGTCCAGGGTGACGACCAGCGCGGTGAACCCGGCCGCCTTCGCCCGGTTCAGGAAACTGCGGGCCACCTCCGGGTCCTTCGGCCAGTACAGCTGGAACCAGCGCTCGGCGTCCCCCATGGCCTCGGCGACCTGCTCCATGGGGGTGCTGGACGCGGACGACAGGACGTACGGCACGCCCTGCGAGGCGGCGGCCCGGCCCGCGGCGGGCTCGGCGTCCGGGTGCATGATCGACAGCACGCCGACCGGTGCCAGCGCGAGGGGGGCGGGAAGGGCACGGCCCAGCACCTCGACCGACAGGTCCCGCTCGTGCACGTCCCGCAGCATGCGCGGCACGATCCGGCGGCGCTCCAGGGCCGCCCGGTTGGCGCGGGCCGTGCTGCCGTCGCCCGCGCTGCCCGCCACGTAGCCGACCGGGCCGGGCCCGAGCCGCTGCTCGGTGAGCTCCTCCAGCCGGGTCAGATCGGTGGGCAGGCGCGGTACGGCGCCCGACATCCCGTTCAGATAGATCTCGTACTGGAAGTCCGCCCAGTGCTTGCCCACCGTACGCCCGCCTCTCGTCGTCTCCTCGTCGAGACCGTGCCGTGCGGGCGACGATACCGAGCGGTATGCGCTCCGGTGGAGCGGGGGCGGACGGGGTCCGGCAAAGGGTCACTCCTCGTCCGGCCGCGGTTCGGGGTCCGGCTCGGTGTCCGGGCCCTGGGACCTGACCCGTTGCACGTGTTCCAGGGAGTCGCGCAACTCTGCCAGCCAGTCGTCGGTGTGACGCTGGACCAGGCGTACGCACCAGGCCAGCGCGTCACTGCGGCTGCGGGCCACGCCGCCGGCGATCAGGGTGTCGAGGACCTGGCGCTCCGGCTGGCGCAGCCGCGTCATGACCGGCGCGGCCACGTGCGTGAAGAGCGTCCGCCGCCCGCCGCACTCCACGCCCCAGGACACCTTCCGGCGGAACCGGTGCTCGGCCTCGCGAGCCACTGCCATCCGGTCCTCGCGGGTGCGCTCCCGGAACTCCTGCGCCCGGCTCTCCAGGGCCGCCTCCCGTTCGGCGGCCGGGGCGTCCTCGGCCAGCCGGGGTGCGGGGATGCGGCCGATCACGGTGATCTCCTCGCGGTCGACCGTGACCTCGGTCAGCTCCTCGAACAGGTCGTCGGGCAGGCGGCCTGCGAACCAGCCGCGAAGCTTGTCTCTCTGCTCTGTCGTAATCATGTAATGACGATTACTCAGCCATTCCATGAACACAAGGGGTCACGAAGCAGTCGGCCGAGAGCGGAATCGGAATGTTTCAGGCCTATTAACGAACGCATGGAAATCAGCCATCTGGCCGCTTCGTAACCCCCGGAACCGCGCAGTTACGGGCTTCACTCGCGCCGATTCCGTAACTTCGCGCCACTGATTCAACACGCAATGTTACTGAAACCCGTGGGGTCGATGTGTGTTTCCGCTGCGGACTCGGCAGACTCGCGCTCGCCGCTCCGGGCACCGATCGAGCACGGGCCGGCACACCCTGTAATCGATGCGGAAGGATGCACACAATGCGGACCCCCGCGCGCTGGGCCATGACCTTCGGACTGACGGCCACCGCCGTCTGCGGACCCCTCTCCGGGGCCGCGCTCGCCGAACCGGGTCAGGCCCCCACCGCGCTCTACGCCCCGTCGGCCCTCGTCCTCACGGTGGGCCACGGCGAGAGCGCGATCACAGCGACTCCGGAACGCGCGGTCACCCTGACCTGTGCCCCGACGCCCGCGGGCACGCACCCGGCGGCCGGACCGGCCTGCGCGGAACTGCGCGGCGTCGGCGGTGACTTCGACGCCCTGACCGCCAGGGACGGCGTGATGTGCACCAAGCAGTACGACCCGGTGGTGGTCACCGTCGACGGCGTGTGGCAGGGCAAGCGCGTCTCCTACGAGCGCACCTTCTCCAACGACTGCATGAAGAACGCCTATGGAACGGGCGTCTTCTCCTTCTGAGAGGGCTGGGCCCACAGACCGGGATCGCGCTGGATCCGTGAAGCACAGCGGGCCGTGGCTGGGGAGCCGGGCCGTTGTCACGGAAAGCCGCGATCTCGTGCAAGGGGGCCGGCGGGCGGAGTGGGGCCGCCCGCCGGCCCCTGGGCGTTTCTGCGCCCGGTGGGCCTCACGCCCGGTCGCGGTGGCTCGTGTCGCACCACGGGTAGCGACGGCTGCGGCGGCAGGTGCACAAGGCCACGCGGAAGCGGTCGGAGGTCACGACGGAGCCGTCCTCCAGCTCCACCTCCACCGGCCCCTCCATCAGCAGCGGGCCCTTGCGCTGGACGGTGACGCGGCGAGGCGCGGCGGACCGGTCAGACGGGGAGTTCGGCACGGACGACCACCAGCTCTTCCTTGTCATCGGCGGCGGACAGCAGGCCCCGCTCCCGGAGCCAGCGTTCCCGGCCGCGCAGCACCGGCCCGAGCGGGATCCGGCGCCGGCGGGTCACGGCTGCTTTCAGTCCGGCCGCGCGCAACTGCCCGACGGTCAGGTCCGGGCCGCTGAGCGCCGACTGCACGAGCAGCAGCACCCCTCCCGGTCGCAGCAGACCTGGCGCCTGCCGGCAGATCCGGTCGACGACCAGCCGTCCGTCGCCGCCCGCGTCCCAGGCCCGGGCCGCGCCCCGCGGCGGCCTGCGATGACCGTCCGGCGCCGGCACGTACGGCGGATTGGCAAGGATCACATCGAACATCTCGTCGCGCACGGGTTCGAAGAGGTTCCCGTGCAGGATGCGGACCGGGAGTCCCGCCACACGGGCGTTCAGCCGCGCGGCCCACACGGCGCTCCAGGACACGTCGACGGCGGTCACACGGCTGCCCCGGCGCGCGGCCTCCAGGGCCAGGGCGCCGCTGCCGGTGCCCACGTCGAGGACTTCCGCGCCCGGCGGCAGCGGCTCGTCGGACAGGGCACCGGCCAGCAGCTCGGTGTCCTCCTGCGGGGCGTACACGCCCGGGGGTACCAGTGCAATCACGGACACCGGGTACCCCGGCAATCAGGAGGTATGAGCTGCTTCCGGGGCAAGTGGTGCACGCAGTGACGAACGTGATGCGCGCCAGTCGGCGAGCAGCCGGGTGCCGAAGCGTTCCTCGACGAACTCGGTGGCGTCGATGCCGAAGGCGACGTCCGGGGCGAGATGCGGCTCGCGCTCCAGCAGTCCGCCGATGACGTCGTGGCGCACCACCTGTTCGTGGACCGCGTCGGCCTCGACGTGCTCGTCGTAGAAGTGCTCGGCCGCGGGCCCGGCGCCGGTGCGGCGCATCGCCTCGGCGAGCCGCCGCGACCCCGGTGAGGAGGTGATCTCGACCGTCGCGAAGTGGCCGACCAGGGCGCCTCTGAGCGCCCGGTGCAGACCGAAGAGGGACATCATGTTCACGGTGACCAGGGCCTCGGCGGACGCCGCGTCGAGGTAACGGCCGTACGTGGGGTCCAGGCCCAGGTCCGTCATCAGGTCGGCGAACAGGGAGGCGTGCACGCGGTCGGCGCGGCCGCCGCCCCATTCGTCGAACTCGACCGCCGCCATCGCCGCCTTCGCCCGGCCCCACAACCGCGGCAGCACCCAGGCGTGCGGGTCCGCCTCCTTGAGGTGGTAGAGGGAGCGCTGGGCCGCGTACTCGCGCACCTGCCACAGCTCGCCCTCGTCACGCAGGAAGTGGCTGACGCCGGTGCCCTCGACGGGCTCCACCAGCAGCCCGGCCAGTGCCTCGTCCACGCTGTCGTGGACATGCGCGTCGGTGCGCAGCGCGGACAGGAAGCGCTGCTCCATGGCCGCGCGGACGCGCAGCAGGCCGGGGTCCCACTCACGCTCGGCGGGGACGCCCTCGAAGCCGCGGTAGTGCAGCTCGTAGCACAGGTACAGGGCGAGCTGGAGGTCTTCGCCGTACACCTCGGCGCGGGCGACGTCCTCCAGGCGGGGCAGGCGGCCCGCGCCGCGCAGATGGGCGTCGACGCCCCTGCTCAGCGGGCCGCGCGGGGCGGGCAGTCGTGGTCCTTCGTGCTCCATGCGCGCCGGGTACCCGCCCGGCGACCGGGGTCACCCGCCGCGTGACCTCCCGCCGGGAGCGACGGCCATGGCTGCGAACCTGCTCGGTGTGGGGCGGGCCCCGGGAGCCCGGGCCCGTCCGGCTCCCGTCAGTCCCCTTCGGACTCCTCCTGGGCGCGTGTGTTGGGGGTGACGGCCTCTCCCGCCTCGCCCCGGTGGCGGGGCCGGCCGGCGGAGTCCCGGGTGCGGTTCTCGGCGTCCTCGACCTCCCGCAGCACCTCCTCCAGGGCCGTCTCGGGCGGCTTGCCGTGGTGGTTCTCGTCCCGGTCGTGGTCCTTGTGCTGGGACACGGGGGTCTCCTTCCTGTTCGGTACGTCCTGGACGGTCAGCCGGAGGCCGCGGCGATGCGCAGCGGCACCGGGTCGGGAGGGGCGGCCTCCGCGCTGTGGCGGGCGACCTCGGCCCACCACGAGGGACCGTCCTCGATGTGGCGCAGCAGCACCCCCTCGCGGATCGCCCAGGGGCAGACCGTGACGGCCTTGATGCCGGTCAGCTTCAGGGCGGTGTGCCCGACCACCGCTCCCGCCAGGCTCTGCGCGGCGCGCGGTGCGGAGATGCCGGGCAGGTGGGCGCGTTCGGCGGCGGGCAGGGCGGCCAGCCGGGTGATCGCCGCCCGCAGTTCGGAGCGGTGCATCTGCCGGTCCACGAACGGGCCGTGGCGTCCGGGCGCCGCGCCGCACAGCCGCCCCAGCTGCTGGAAGGTGCGGGAGGTGGCGACCGCGGTGCGCGGGCCCTCCCAGCGGATCCGCGCCGCGACGTCCCGCAGCTGGTGGCGGACCTTGCGGCGCAGCGCCCGCACCCGCTCCGGCGACGGAGGGTCCTCGTCCGCGAAGAACTCGTGCGTCAGCCGCCGCGCGCCCAGCGGCAAGGACGCCACGAAATCGGGCAACCGGCCGCGTCCGAAGGCGACTTCGAGGGTGCCGCCGCCGATGTCGAGCAGGGCGAGCGGCCCCGACCGCCAGCCCATCCAGCGCCGGGCCCCGAGAAACGTCAGTTCGGCCTCGACCTCGCCCGGCAGGGTGCACAGGTCGACGCCCGTACGGGCGCGGACGGTGCGCAGTACCTCGTGCCGGTTCGGCGCGTTGCGCACCACGGCGGTCGCGAAGGCCAGCGGGCCCGCCGCACCCCACCGGGTGGCGGTTCTGCTCGCCTCGGCGACCGCGTCGACGAGTTGGTTCACGGCCCGCTCCGGGACGGCTCCCCCCGGTGGGACCTGCTCGGACAGCCTGAGTCGCCACTTGGCGGTGTGGACGGGCAGGGGCACCCCGTCCGCCGCGTCCGCGACCACCAGTCTGACCGTGTTCGATCCCACATCCACCACGCTGATTCGCATGGGCGGTGGGTACCCGTTTACGGGGCGGGCCAACAGATCGCACGCCGCGGACCGGCGAGGACGCGCCACCGGGCGGGACAAGGGGCCACCGTGTCCCCGCGCACGACGGCCCCGGCCTCTACCGCCCCGTCACATGTGCACGACCGGGGCCGCCTCGGCGTCCTGCTCCGGCACCCCGCGCCGGTGCAGGACCAGGGTGATCAGCGCACCGGCGGCGAAGAACCCGGCCGACCACCAGAAGGCGGTGGTGTAGCTCTCCAGCGTGGCCTGGCAGTCCCAGCGAAACGGCAACGTTTCGCTGGGACTGTGGGGAAGTGCGCTACGTCACGCCATCTGGCGCCGCACGAGCTCGTGCAGCCGGCCGTTCGTGTCGGCGAGCAGCTGGGCGGGCGGGCCCTGCTGGATGACCTTGCCGTCCTCCATCACCACGACCCGGTCGGCGTCCATCACGGTCGACAGCCGGTGCGCGATGACGACCCGGGTGGCGTTGAGAGCCTTGGTGCTCTCGATGACCGTGCGCTGCGTCTCGTTGTCGAGCGCGCTGGTCGCCTCGTCGAAGAAGAGGATGCGCGGCCGGCGGATCAGCGCCTGGGCGATCATCAACCGCTGGCGCTGGCCCCCGGAGACGGCTCCGCTGCCCGCCACGATGGTGTGCAGCCCCATCGGCATCCGCTTGATGTCCTCGGCGAGACCGGCCATCTCGGCGGCGGCCATCGCCTCCTCCGGCGTGTACGGCTCGGTGCCGCAGATGACGTCCAGGATCGAGCCGCTGAACGGCTGGGCGTGCTGGAGCACCACACCGCACTGGCGGCGCACCGCGGACTGGTCCAGGGCCGCCAGGTCCTGCCCGTCGTAGAGCACGCTGCCCGACACGGGCCGGTCGAAACCGATCAGCAGCCGCAGCAGGGTCGACTTCCCGCAGCCGCTCGGGCCGACGACCGCGACGAACTCGCCCGGCCGCACCTCGAACGACACGTCGTCCAGGACCAGCGGACCGTCGTCCGCGTAGCGGAAGGACACCCGCCGTGCCTCGATCGCCCCGGTCAGCGGACCGGGCCGGGTGCTCGCCGTGCGCACCTCCGGCGTCGCGTCCAGCACCGGCTTGATCTCCTCGAACAGCGGCAGCGCGGCCACCGCCGAGACGAACGCGCCGGTCAGCTGGGTGACGGAGGTCAGCACCATCGTCACCGAGGTGTTGAAGGTGAGGAACGCCGCCGCCGACATCGAGCCGCGGGCCGGACCCGCCAGCAGCATGAACATCAGCAGGGTGCACAGCGGCAGGTACACCGCGCCCAGCACCGCCGTGAGGTTCTTGATGCGGCCGACCTTCTGCTGGAGCTCACGGCTGCGCGCGAACTCCGACGCCCACGCGGCGTACGCGTAGTTCTCGGCGGCGGCCACCCGCAGCTTGGGCAGCCCCCGCAGCGTCTGGAACGCCTGGTTGTTCAGCTTGTTGGAGAGCACCACCAGACGCCGCTGCCAGCGCACCTGCCACAGCCCGAGCCCCAGGAACACCGCCGCGATGACGACGAGCATGCCGATCGCGGCCATCGCCATCGGCACGCTGTACCAGAGCAGCAGCCCCAGGTTCATCGCGCCGACCGTGACCGACTGGGCCACCGTCGGCCCGACTCCCGCCAGCAGCCGGCGGATCGAGCTGATGCCCATGGCCGCGCTGGCCAGCTCGCCGGTGGAGCGCTCGGTGAAGAACCTCGTCGGGAGCCTCAGCAGCCGGTCCCACACCGCCGGCTGGAGCGTGGCCTCGATCCGGCCCTCGATCCGCAGGATGGTCAGGTTCTGCAACAGCATGAAGGCCGCCGCCACCACGCTGCTCAGCATCACCGCGAGGCACACCTGCACGATCAGGTCCGTCTGCGCCTTCGGCACGAACTCGCCCAGCACCTTGCCGGTCGCGACGGGCACCAACGCGCCGATCGCCACCGTGACCAGACCGCTGAGCAGCAGGCCCGTCAGATCGCCGCGCATGCCCTGCATGCAGAACCGCAGCAGCCTCAGCGGACTGAGCCCCCGCTCCGGCAGCGGGCGGTAGAACATCACCGCGCGCGGCTCGAACTCGTCGGCGTTGGCCTTCTCGATCGGCGTCTCCCGGCCGGTCGACGGATGCACCGCGACATAGCCGCCGCGCCGCCACAGCAGCGCCACCGGCGCGCCCGACAGGGCCCGCTGGCCGACCAGCGGCCCCACGTCGTCCCGCCACCAGCGGCCGTCGAGCCGTACGGCCCGGGTCCGGACACGGGAGGCGAGGGCGACCTGCTCGACCGGGTCGAGGCGGTCGCCGCCGGTGCCCTTCTGGGTCGGCTCGGTGATCCGGATCCCGGCGGCCTGCCCGACCAGCTTGCAGGCCGCGTACGTGGCGTCCGCATCGGCCGCGGTGGTGCGCTTCGAGGAGCGCTTGCCGATGGAGGCGAGCAGCGTCTGGTCGGCCTGGGCGCGTACCGCCTCACCGGCCTTGATGCCCTCGGCCGTGCGCGTCTCGTGGGTGCGTTCCAGCTGCTCGATCCAGCGGTCGAGCGTGGTCAGCAGCCGGTACTGCTGGTCGACCATGGACTGCCACAGCGCGGGGTCCATCAGCAGGTCGGCCGCGGCCTCCGCGCCGTACAGCGAGCCGTACTGCACACTGCCCGGCGGCACCTGCATCCAGAACACGTCGTCGTCGGTGGGGGCCGCGGCCCGCTCGGTGGCCATCGGCGCCTGGAAGAGGATGGACAGGCTGCGGCCGACCCCGAGGGCGAGCGCGTACTCCAGCGGACTCGTCGTCGGCGGCACGTACTGCGGGTTGCCGTACTCGTCGTAGGACCAGGTCGCGGTGTTCGCCGGCTGGTACAGCTCGCGCAGGCCGATGCGGTGCACCACGCAGTCGCGCAGCGGACGGGCCACCAGGGTGTGCTGCGGGCCCGGCACCGGGCCGAGCACCAGCGACCCCGCCTCCAGGCGGCCCAGGTGGTGCCAGTGGCCCTGCTGCCCGGCATCGACGGCGAACAGGTCCACGGCGCCGGAGGCGACCAGCCACAGCACCTGCGGGCCTTCGAGGTCGAGACGGCTGAACCCGGCGCAGTCGATGCGCGAGCCCATCTGCCCGAAGGCGCCCAGCACCAGGTCGCCGTCGTACCCTTCGTGAACGGCCGTCATCTCACCGCTCCCTGACCAGTGCCGCGTACGCGCCGTCACGCGCCACCAGGTCCTCGTGCCGTCCCCGCTCCACGACCGTGCCGTGCTGCAGGACGACGATCTCGTCGCTGTCGCGCACCGTGCTGAGCCGGTGCGCGATCACCACGCAGGCGCAGCCGCGCCGGCGCAGGTTGTCCATCACGACCTGCTCGGTCTCCGCGTCCAGCGCGCTCGTCACCTCGTCGAGCACCAGGATGCTCGGGCGGCGCACCAGCGCCCGCGCGATCTCCAGACGCTGGCGCTGCCCGCCGGAGAAGTTGCGGCCGTCCTGCTCCACCCTGCTGTGGATGCCGCCCGGGCGGCGCGTGATCACGTCGTACAGCGCGGCGTCGCGCAGCGCGTCCTCCACCGCGTCGTCGGGGATCGACGGGTCCCACAGCGCCACGTTGTCCCGGACCGTGCCCTCGAAGAGGAACACCTCCTGGTCGACGAAGGAGACCGAGGCGGCCAGCGCCCCGCGCGGGATGTCCTCGATGCGCTGCCCGTCGATACGGATCACGCCCTCCCACGGCGCGTACAGCCCGGAGATCATCCGGGACACCGTGGACTTGCCGCTGCCCGAACCGCCGACCAGGGCGACCTGCTGCCCGGGACCGACCGTCAGGTCGAAGCCGCTGAGCAGGGGTTTGTCGAGCGGGCTGTAGCCGAACATGATGTTCTCCAGCTCGACATGGCCCTGCAGGCGGCGCGTGGACTCGCTCGCGCCGGGCCGGCCGTAGAGCGGGTCCGCCTTGAAGTTCTCGACGTCCTTCAGCCGGGCCACGTCCGCCGCGAAGTCCTGGATACGGCCCGCGACACCGTTCAGCCGGGTCAGCGGGGCCGTGAACCGGGCGACCAGCGCCTGGAAGGCGACCAGCAGACCGACCGAGATGTGCCCCTCGACCGCCCGCATGCCGCCGATCCACAGGATCAGCCCGCTGTTGAGGGTGGCGAGCGTCGGCGCGACCACGCCCAGCCACGCGCTCGGCACGCCGAGGCGCTGCTGCTCCTCCAGGGTGGTGGCGTGCTGCCCGGCCCACTTGCGGAAGTAGCCGTCCTCGCCGCCGGTCGCCTTCATCGTCTCGATCAGCTGGAGGCCGGTGTAGGCGGTGTTGGTCAGCCGGGCCGTGTCCGCGCGCAGCTTCGCCGTGCGCGTGGCCCGCAGCCGGATCACCACCCGCATCGCGACGATGTTCAGCAGGGCCACGCCGATGCCCACGAACGTGAGCTGCGGGTCGTAGGTGTACAGCAGCACCGCGTACAGGACGACCACGACCGCGTCCACGCCCGCCGCCGCGAGGTCGCGGGACAGGGTCTCGGAGACCGCGTCGTTGGACTGCAGGCGCTGTACCAGGTCGGCCGGGCTGCGCTGGGAGAAGAACGTCACCGGCAGCCGCAGCAGGTGCCGCAGGAAGCGGGCGCTGGACAGGGTGGAGGAGATGATGCGGCCGCGCAGCAGATTGGCCTGCTGGAGCCAGGTCAGCACCACCGTGAGCAGCACGCACGCCGCCATCGACGGGAACAGCACGTCCAGCAGCGAGGTCTGGTTGCCGATGAGGAACTCGTCGATGTACGTGCGGCTCAGCGCGGGCACCGCGGCGCCGACCGCCACCAGCAGCAGACTCGCCAGCACCGCCGCGGGCATCGTGCCCGCCGTGCCGCGCAGCCTGGCCGGCATGGCGCCCAGGACACCGGGCTTGCGGCCACCCCGGGCGAAGTCCTCGCCGGGCTCCATCACCAGCACGACACCGGTGAAGCTGCCGTCGAAGTCCTCCATGGGGATGAACCGGCGGCCCTTGCCGGGGTCGTTGATGTAGACGCCCCGGCGGCCGAAGCGCCGGCCCATGCCGTCGTAGACGACGTAGTGGTTGAACTCCCAGAACAGGATGGCCGGCGACGTCACCTCGGCCAGGGCGGCCAGGTCCATCTGCATGCCTTTGGCGGTCAGGCCGTAAGAGCGGGCCGCCTTCAGGAGGTTGCTGGCGCGCGAGCCGTCCCGGGAGACACCGCAGGCGATGCGCAGCTCCTCCAGCGGGACGTGCTTGCCGTAGTGCCCGAGCACCATCGCCAGCGAGGCGGCGCCGCACTCGACGGCCTCCATCTGGAGCACGGTGGGCGTGCGGACGGTCTTCGCCCGGGCCTTGGGCACCTTGCGCTTGGGCGGGGCGGCCCGGCGCCTGCTCCGGGGTTCCTGTGCGGTCGCGCTCATGGCAGCAGCCAGTCGACGGGGCGCTGGTCGGACAGCCGGATCGAACCGGAGGCCAGCGTCATCGAGGTCAGCTTGTAGGGGGGCCCGTCCGCGGAGGACCACGTGTAGCCGCTCTTCGTGGCGGAGGACTTGTCCAGCCGGACCGTCACGGCCACCGGTCTGCCCTTCTTCGTGAACTGCTCGCCCAGCTGGCTGTCCCCGAGGAACGCGGCGATCTGCTGCGGGGACTGTGCCGAGCGGTCCACCGACTTCACATGGCCGCGCAGCACGCCGTACTCCTGGGTCGGCACCGACTGCACGGTCAGGTCCACGGCCGCGTCGTCGGGGATCGAGGCGGCGTTCTCGGCGGGGACGTACACGGTCGCGTAGAGCGGGTCCCCGGCACGGGCGACCTTCTCGACGGCGGCGACGTTCGCGCCGGTCTGGATGATCTGCCCGACGGTCGCGGCGAGCGCGGAGACACGGCCCGCGTCGAGCGCACGGACGACCGCTTCTCCTTTGCCCGTACGGACCTTGAGCACGGGGGAGCCGGCGGGCACCTGCTGTCCCTGCTTGGCGAGCACCGCGGTGACCTGGCCCGCGACGGGGCTCTGCAGCACGTAACTGCCCTGCCCGTGCGTGATGATGGCGGGTGCGCTGACGGTGGAGGTCACCGAGCCGGTCACGGCCCACACCGAGGCGGCGGCCATCGCGACCACCGTCACCGAGAGCACGAGCCAGCCCTGCGGGCGGGCGAAGCGCACCGGCAGGTCGAGTTCTTCCGGTGACTGGAGCTTGGCGAGGGCCTGTTGGCGGAACTGCAAGGAACTTCCCTCACCCGTAGGAGAGATACGGACGGCCCCGGCAGGGGCTCGTACGGAACCCGAAGAACCCGGAACCGCCGGCTGCGGTTCCGGGAATCAACGGCACAAGGGCTCGATCAGAGGCCGGAGACCAGGCCGGTGACCGGGGCCGTGTTGAGGCCGGTGACGCCCTCGACGGTGCCGACGGCGGTGTCGACCAGGCCGGAGACCGGGGCAATGCCGTCAACGGTGTCGGTGACGGTGTTCACGGCGTTCACGGACAGGCCGCCGGAGATGGCGTCGAGCTGGGCGTCAGCGATCTCGACGGTCTCAACCTGGGGGGTGGAGTTCATGATGGAACTTCCCTTCATATGGATATCTCACAAGGGGGGAGCGGCCCCCTCTGGGGGACAGATGACGGCCGCGACCGCGAGCACCGGGCATCCGTCTCCGAGTGCCCTGAGCGGCCCCCGCGGTGCGATGGATCAAAGCACGCCGCTGCTCCGCGCTTCCAATCAACCACCCTCCTCATCAGGCAACTTGCGCCCCAGCGGCACCGATCCGTGCAGGTTCGTGCACCGCTTGGCGGCGAGTCCTTCACATGCGGCACCGCATCGCCGCATCCCGGCCCTTGTCCGGCGGGACGGCGAATCCGGCACTCCCGCCCCAAAGGCGTGTCCGACACGGCCGGGGTGTGGATAACCCTCATTTCGGTGACCGGGTTGAGCATTCGATGTGCAGATTCGCTGAAGCCGGGATTTGGCTCCGTGACGTCGACGGATCGTCTCCGGACGGATACGGAGTGTTGCCTTCCGCCCCGTCGGCGGGGCGCCCGTCGCTGAAAGGCCGTCATCCGGCCATGGATCTCCCCGGTCCGGCCTGACCCTCTCTCCTGGACCGGCCTTGTGCGAGCAGGGCGGCAGGGGGACCGCGCGGTCGCCGTGCGGCGGCGGGAGTTGGCTGATTCCGCGATGCGAAGGGATCACTTGCAATCGGAATTGAACGCCCCGTGCGGCCCGTGCGTACCAACAGCCATCCAGGCGCCCCCCCAGAAGCTGCCGGACGACGGCACCTACTCCGTTCCCCAGGAGGAGAGAAGTTTGAGTCACAAGCGAATTCCGAAGCGCAAGGCCGCGATAGCGGCGGGCAGCGTGGTGGCGCTCGGCGCGGCCGCGATCCTGCTCCCCAACGCCAACGCCTCGCAGGACGGTTCGTCCGACGACGCGGCGGCCGCGCCGAAGACCCTGAAGGCGGGCGACGCCTCGGATCTCGCCTCGCAGCTCTCCGGGCTTCTCGGTGAGGCGTTCGGCGGCTCCTACTACGACGGAGACAGCCAGCAGCTCGTCGTCAACGTCGTACCGGGCGACAACAACAACGTGATCGTGCAGGCGAAGGCGGCCGGCGCGAAGGTCCGCGAGGTCGAGAACAGCTGGTCGGAGCTGCAGGACGGCGCCTCGACGCTGAAGTCCGAGGCGACCATCGCCGGCACCTCCTGGTCGATCGACCCGCGCACCAACAAGCTCCTGGTGACGGCGGACAGCACCGTGACCGGCGCCAAGTGGGACAGACTGGAATCCACCGTGCAGGAGCTCGGCTCCGGCATGGCCACCATCAAGAAGTCCTCTGGCACCTTCAAGCCGTTCGTCTCCGGAGGCGACGCCATCTTCGCGGGCGGCTCGCGCTGCTCCCTCGGCTTCAACGTCACCGCGGGCGACGGCTCGCCCGCCTTCCTGACGGCCGGTCACTGCACCCTCGGCGGCAACGAGTGGTCGGACAGCCAGGGCGGTCAGCCGATCGCCACCGTCGACCAGTCGACGTTCCCGGGCAACGGTGACTTCGCACTCGTGAAGTACGACGACCCGGCGACCGAGGCGCCCAGCGAGGTCAACACCGGCAACCAGACCGTCCAGATCACCGAGGCCGCGGAGGCGACCGTCGGCCAGGAGGTCTTCCGGATGGGCAGCACCACCGGGCTCGCCGACGGCCAGGTCCTCGGCCTGGACGCCACGGTGAACTACCCGGAGGGCACCGTCACCGGCCTCATCCAGACCAACGTCTGCGCCGAGCCCGGCGACAGCGGCGGCTCGCTGTTCACCCAGGACGGTCTGGCCATCGGCCTGACCTCCGGCGGCAGCGGTGACTGCACGGTCGGCGGCGAGACGTTCTTCCAGCCGGTGACCACCGCCCTGGAGGCGGTCGGCGCGACCCTCGGCACGGGCGGTGCCGCGGGCGGCGGTGCCGGTGCCGGTGCCGGTGACGAGGCCGGTGCGGGCCAGGAAGCCGGCGCGGGCGAAGAGGCGGGCGCCGGTCAGGAGGCCGGTGCCGGTGAAGAGGCCGGTGCCGGTGCCGGCGAGGAAGCCGGAGCCGGTGAAGAGGCTGGTGCCGGTGAGCAGGCCGGAGGCGACGAGGCCGGGGCCGGTGCGGGTGCCGGAGCCGGTCAGGACGCGGGCCAGGGTGTCGAGGACGACTCCGGTCTGACCGAGAGCCGCTGACCCCCTCACAGCCGTCGGCAGCCGGTCCGACGCCGCCGGCCCGGTTCCGCCCCCTTCCTGGCGGAACCGGGCCGGCCACCGGCGTTCCCGGCCGGGGAGCCCCGGCGCTACCCGAGGGCCCTGATCAGCAACAGGGCGATGTCGTCGAGCCGTTCCTCCCCGACCGCGTGGCGCGGCTCCTGGTGGACGAGGCTGTCCGCCAGTTCGTCCAGCGGCTGGTCCCCGGCGTCGGCCAGCCGCCGGCCCAGATCCGCGAGGGCCTCCTCGAAGTCCGTGCCGGGCGATTCGACCAGCCCGTCGGTGTAGAGGACGAGCAGCGAGCCCGGGGGCAAGGCGACCTCCGTCGTCGGATACACCGCCGAGGCGTCGATGCCCAGCAGCGGTCCGCCCGCCAGGTCGAGGACGCGCACCTTGCCATCCGGTCGTTTCAGCAGCGGCGGGGGATGGCCCGCCCGGGACATCACGGCCCGCCCGTGCTCCGGGTCGAGCCGCAGGTACAGGCAGCTGGCGAACAGGTCGGACCCCAGGTCGAGCAGCAGCCGGTTGGTGCTCCGCATGACCTCCTCGGGCGCCTGTCCCACGGTCGTGTACGCGCGCACCGCGGTGCGGACCTGCCCCATCAGACCGGCCGCCGTCACGTTGTGGCCCTGGACGTCGCCGATCACCGCCGCCGCCGTGCCCTGAGTGCCGACCAGGTCGTAGAAGTCCCCGCCGATGTCCATGCCCTGAGTGGCCGGCACATAGCGGCCCACCGCCTCGATGCCGGGCAGCGACGGCAGGGAGTGCGGCAGCAGCGCCTCCTGCAGGCCGTGCGCGAGCCGGTACTTGGCGTCGTAGAGCAGGGCCCGCTCCAGCGCCTGGGCGATCAGCCCGGCCATGCTGGTCATCACCGCCCGCTCCTCCGTCGGGAACGGGTGCGGTTCGGCGTAGGAGAGCACGCACGTCCCCACCGGGCGGCCCTGGGCGATCAGCGGGAGATAGGCCCAGGCCGCGAACCCGTCGGGGGTCGCGAGCCGCACCGGGTACAGGCGTTCCAGCTCCTCCTGCGACTCGAAGAAGGCGGGCACGCCCGTGCGCAGCACCTGGGTGCCGGGTGTCGACTCGGTCAGGGGCATCCCGTCGAACCGTTCCACCAGGTGCGGGTCCAGGTATCCGCGGTGCCCGAGCACCCGCAGCCGGTTCGCCCGCGAGCCCAGGACCACCAGGGCCTGACTGCCCACGGCCGGGGCGATCTCGTCCGCGACCAGCTGCACCACGTCCTGCACGCCCACCGCCTCGGTGAGTGCCCCGGCCAGGTCCAGCACCTGCGAGATGGTGACGAGCCGGGAGGGTGCCCCGTCGGGCGGCGGTACGGTCCGGTTCATCCGCGACACGGCCCTGGACCTGGTGATGCGCACGCTCAGGCCCGTCGTGCTCGGGTACAGCCGGAACGACAGCCACTCGCCCGGCGGGCGCAGCGCCACGAACGACGTGACCTGCTGACTGAGCAGCGCGGCCCGGTAGCGGTCCTCGTAGACCGGGTCGTTGAGCCAGGGCACCGACGCCCACAGCTGGGTGCCGAGCAGCCGGCTCACCGGGACGTTCAGCAGCTCGGCCGCCGCCGCGTTCACGAAGCCGATGCGTCCGTGCAGGTCCAGCGAGACCAGCCCGTACGGCAGCCGGCTCACCATCCGCGCCGCCTCGACCGTGCCGAGCGTGCCGGCCATGCCTCCCACCAGGGGCGCGGCGAGCAGGTCGGTCTCGGGGTGCGGCGGGATGCTGTGCTCGGCGGCCCGCTCCAGCCGGACCGCCAGCCGGCCGCAGGCCGCGGTCAGATGCTCGCGCTCGTGGTCGGACATCTCCGCCGGATGCGAGCCCGGCCAGGTCACGAAGACCGCGCCGTAGACGGTGGACTCGGTGGCGATCGGTACCGCCGCCAGGGCGAAGGGATACGGCAGCACCACGGCGATCCGCGGATAGTGCCGTGCCATCTGCTCCTCGCCCCCGACCCACACCAGCCGCCGCTCGCGCGCCGCGTCGGAGACCGGGATCGGCGAGCTCAGCCCCACCCGCTCCCAGGGGGCCGCGAACGCCCGGGGCAGCCCGGCCATCACCGCCATCTCCAGCACCGGCTGATCCGGTGCCATCAGGTACACCGCGCCGGAGTGGGCGTGCACCTCGTCCATCATCGAAGCCAGCGCCAGGGACAGCAGGGGCCGGCCGACCGGCGTCCTGGCGGCTGCCGGCGCCTGCGCGGAGGACTGCCCGTCGGACACGCCGACCACCTCCTCGCACGGCCGCGCGACCGGGTCCAGGAACAAATCTCCCCCCTGACGGCCCGTTCCGCACGACGAGCGGCTCCGGAGCCGCCCCGGTTACCGTCGGTCACATGTGCTCCGGCCCCGGCGGGGGCACGTGCCTACCCCGGCCGCCCCGACCCATGCCCCCGTAGTCGAAGCGCGGCCGGGCGTACGGGCGCTGGGCGTGCGCCCCCGCGCACCCTGATGGCCGGTTCTCCGCGCCCACGCAGGGTCACGATCGCGAACAATGGGGCACGCGCTCAACACGACGAGGGGGCGTACGGCTGCGAGCGGAGGGGGTGGCAGTGATCCGGGTGCTTCTGGTCCACGACGAGTGCCTGGTGAGGTCGGTGCTGGCGGAGTGGCTGCGGCAGGAGTCCGACCTGGCGGTGCACGACACGTCGTGGCGCGGCGCGCCGGGCACGATGCGGTCGGTTCGGCCGGACGTGTGCGCGGCGGACCTGGAGTGCGCGGACTCCTATGGCATCCCACCGCTGGGCGAGCTGTGCCGGCCGGGGCCGGACCGGGTGCGCCCGCGATTACTCGTGCTCGCCACCGCGAACCGGCCGGGCCTGCTGAAGCGGGCGGCCGAGGCGGGGGCGCTCGGCTACGTCGACAAGGAGGGATCCCCGCAGAACCTGCTGCGCGGGATCCGTCGCGTCGCCGAGGGGGAACGTTTCGTCAACGACTCGCTGGGCTTCGGATTCCTCAAGGCGGCCGAGATGCCGCTGACCCGCAGGGAACTGAGCGTGTTATCCCTCGCGGCCGAGGGGGCCTCCATCGCGGAGATCGCGGGGAGCCTGCACCTGTCCCACGGGACGGTGCGCAACTACATGGCCGCCATCACCCGCAAGACCGGGGCCCGCAACCGCATCGACGCGATACGCATCTCGCAGGGCCAGGGCTGGCTCTGACCGCCGCAGGGCCGGTGCGGGGGCCCAGCTCCCGACGAGGTCCCGGTACAGCGCGCAGGACCGCATCAGCTCCTCATGGCCGCCGTACGCGGTGCTCCGGCCGTCCATCACCAGGACGCGGCCGGCGCGGCGGGCCGAGCTGATGCGGTGGGCCACGACCACGAGGGTCCCGCCCGGCCGCGCGGCGAACGCCCGCTCCGCGCGCTCCTCCGTCCCGGGGTCCAGGTGGCAGGTCGCCTCGTCCAGCAGCGCGAGCGGGGCGTGCGACAGCCAGGCCCGGGTCAGGGCGACGAGCTGCCGCTCACCGGCGGACAGCGCCGCCGGATCGACCCGGGCGCCGAGCCCGCCGAGCCGGCCGGCCAGCGGGGTGAGGCCGACCGCGTCGGCCGCGGCCAGCATCTCCTCCTCCGGCACCGGGTACGGGCGCAGGTAGGCGAGATTCTCGGCCAGGGTGCCGCCGAACACGTACGCCTCCTGCGGGATGAGCACCCGCCCGGCCGCGGCGTCCGGGCCCGGCACGGGGTGCCCGCCCACCCGCACGGCGCCGCGCGAGGGTGTGAGCAGCCCCGCCACCAGCGCCGTGAGCGTGGACTTGCCGGCGCCGCTGGGCCCCACGACGGCCAGGTGCGCGCCGGGCGGCAGGTCGAGATCGAGGTCCTGGACGACGGGGGCGCTGGCGGAGCCGTAGGCGAAGGTGACGGAGGTGAGGGAGAGGGCGGGGGGCGCCTCCTCGCCGGGTCGGCTCCGTGCGGGGCGGGGCAGGCTGCGGCCGGCCTGGGTGGGGGAGCGACTCCCGTCCGGGCGTGACGCGCCGGCGGGGGTGGTCCCGTCGGCCGGGCGAGGCGGGCCGACGGTGCCGGCGGTGGTGTTCGCGGGGCGGGCGGCCCCCAGTGGGGGAGGCGTGTTGCCATCGTCGGTGGCGGTGGCGGTGGCGGTGGCGGTGGCGGTGGCGGTGTCGGTGTCGGTCCGGGTCAGTCTGCGCAGCACCACCGTCAGCCGGGAGCCGCTCGTGCCCAGGCCGTGGATCAGGTTGCGCAGGGCCGGGAGCAGGGACTGGGTGACGTAGGCGAGGGCGCCGACCAGGGCGCCGGCGGTGACGCCGTGGGACAGGAGCCAGGGGGCGGCGGCGAGCAGCAGCACGATCGGGAGCTGGCCGCCGACCGTCAGGGAGACCACGCGCAGCACGCCCCAGTGGGCCAGGGCGCGCGCCGCCCGCAGTTCGGCCTCGACCCGTTCCCCGGTCCCCGCGGCGATGTGCGCCTCCGCGCCGGTCGCCGTGACGTCCCGCAAGCCCGGGCAGACGGTGCCGAGGTCACCGGCGAGGGCCTCGTCGGCGAGCAGGAACGTCTCCTGCCGCCGGGCGAGCGGCCGCAGCGTCGCGGCGAACAGCGCCATGCCGAGGGCCAGGGGCGGCCCCACGACCAGCAGGAGCGGCGGGGCGAGGGTGAACAGGCCCGCCAGGGCACCGACGGCGGTGACCACGAAGGAGCGGGAGACCATGACCAGTCCGGCGAAGGTGTCCCGGGCGATCTCCACCTGCTGGGTGAGCCCGGACAGGGAACCCGCGTCACCGGTCCGCACCCCGCGCGCGACCACGCGTTCCACGAGCCGGTCCCGGAACGGTTCGACCAGCGCGGCGACGGCGGCGTAGACCCGGGCGGTCCCGTACGCGCCGAGCAGGACACCGATCCCGGTCACCGCCAGCCAGGCCAGCCCGACACCGGCCCGCCCGGCCAGGAATCCGTCGTCCAGCGCGCGGGCCGGCCCGTACCCGAGGAGGAAGGTCTGCCCGGTCTCCAGGACGGACCAGGCGGTGAGCCGCAGCAGGACCCGCCGGCGGGCCAGCAGGAAGCGCAGGCCGCGGGCGGGCAGGCCGGCGGGGGCCCGGGCCGTCATGAAGCCGTCCCTTCCCCGGCTGCCGCCGCGGGCCGCATCCGGCCGCTCACGCCGTCACGCCCCTCTCCATGTCCGCCCCGGGTGTCCGAGACCGGTGGCACGTCGCCGTCGCCGGTGTCCGCGGGCGCCGTCCCCTCCCCGAACACCGCCCGGTACTCCGCGAGCCGCCACAGCTCCTCGTGCCGCCCCACCGCCCGCACCCGCCCCCCGTCCAGCCAGGCCACCGCATCGGCGCAGGCGGCCGTCGCGCCGCGGTGGGCGACCAGCAGCCGGGTGGCGCCCGGGCCGTCGCCGAACAGGGCGTCGGTGATGTGCCGTTCGGTCACCGTGTCGAGGCTGGAGAGTGCGTCGTCGAGGACCAGCAGCCGCCCGCCGTGCGCGAACGCCCGGGCGAGACCCAGCCGTTGGGACTCGCCGCCGGAGCGCGGGGCGTCGGCGACGGCCGTGTCGTAGCCGTCCGGGAGGCGGCGGACGAAGTCGTCCGCGAGGGCCGTGCGGGCCGCCTCGCGGATCCGGCCGGGGGAGGGGCACGGCAGACCGAGGCCGATCGCCTGCCCGATGGTGCCGCCGAGGAGGGCGGGGCGGGCGAAGGCGTAGCCGACCGCGCCGCGCAGGTCGTCGTGGTGCAGCTCGCGCAGGGGCACACCGTCGAGGAGCACCTCGCCCGCGTCCGGATCGGCCAGCCGTCCGGCCAGCGCGGCCAGCAGCGACTTGCCCGCGCCGGACCGCCCGACCACGGCCAGGGTCGTACCGCCCGGCACGTCGAGGTCCACTCCGTCGAGCACGGTGCGTCCGCCGCGCCGGGCCGTCACCCCGCGCAGCTCCAGCCGCCCGGGGCCGTCGGGCAGCCGGCGGGTGCCGAACGCGGTGGCGGGCTCGGCCTCGACCTCGCCGAGGCGCCGGGCCGCGGTCCGGGCTCTGGCCAGGCCCGCGAGCCGGCCGACCAGCACACCGACACCCGTGGCGAGCACCGCGTACCGGGAGGCCGCGAGCACCTCGCCCACGGAGAGCCGGCCCCGGGTGAGCAGCACACCGGCCACGGCGACGACCGCGAGCTGGAGCAGCGGTGCCACGGCGACCGCCCGGGCCGCGGCCCGCCCCTGCACCCGCCACATGCCGTGCCCGGCCCGGCACAGATCGGGCAGCGGCCGCAGCACCCGTGCCGTCTCCCGGCCCTCCGTGCCGGCCGCCCGGACGGTGCGGACCCCTTCGACGGCCTCCGCCAGCGCGGCCGCGATCCGGCCCTGGGCCCGCTGATAGCGCGCCGCGCTCTCGGAGGTGTCCCGGGAGACGGCGCGCAGGAGCAGGGCGAGTACGGGGGCTCCGGCGAGGAAGACGGCCGCGAGCCACCAGTCGATCAGGCCCAGCGCGACCACTCCGCCCAGGGGTCCGGCGAGCGCGGCGACCAGCGCCGCACGGGCCGCCGGAGTGGTTCCGGCCTCGGCGGCGTTGCCGACCAGCCGCGCGACGAGGTCACCGGAGCCGAAGCGGTCGGCGGCGCGCGGGCCGACGCCGAGCACGTGCCCGGTCAGCCGGCGGCGCAGCCACGCGGTGGTGCGGGCGTCGACGGTGCCGGTGAGGACGGTCTGGACCGCGTCGAGCAGACCGAGCAGCAGCACGAGGCCGGCGCAGCAGAGCACCCAGCGGGTCGCCGGAGCGTGCGCCAGCAGAAGATCGAGGGCCCGGCCCAGCACGGCCGGGAGCAGCAGTCCGGCACCCGTCGCGGCGATGCTCACCAGGCACAGCGCCGCACAGCGGGACCCGCTGTACCGGGTGGCCGTGCGCAGCAGGGTGCGAGCGTGTCCGGCCGCCGGGTCGTCGTCGGCACGCGAGGTCATACGGGCCTTTCCTGGGACGGGAAGGACCCCGGGCGGCCCCTCCCCGAAGGGAGGGAGCCGCCCGGAGCGAGCAGACCGTCGGTCAGAGACAGAGCAGAACGCTCGCGGCGCTGATGCAGGAGAGCAGGCTCACCGTGCTGTTGCCGCCGCCGTCCGTGCGCTCTTCGGTCTCGATGGTCTGCAGGTCGAGAAGTGCCATGGTGTGTCCTTCCATTGGGTGTCCGTCCGTGGTCATCCGTGGGGACGGGGTGGTGTCACGACTCCGCGGGATCGCGGAACCGCGTCAGTGGGGCCGCCTTCCGGGCGGCGGGAGGAACGGCAGGTGGGCGTCGGCCGCCGGGTCGAGGGCCGCGCCGAGCGCCAGCAGGCACCCTGCCGTTCCGGTGGCGAGGTCCATGGAGAGCCGCATCATCTGGTGTCCGGGGAAGGCCAGTTGGCCCTGGTAGGCCATCGCGAACCAGCCGAGCCCGGCGATCTGCGCGGCCAGCCGGTCCCCGGTCGCGCCCGGCGTGGTCGTGCGGCTGAGGTGCAGGATCATTCCGGCGCGGCCCTGGAAGAGCCCGGGCTGCGCGTAGAAGCGTGAGGTGGCCGAGGTGAGCACACCGGAGCGGGCCGTCTCGAACTCCCCGGCGAGGCCGGGGGAGTGGGCGACGAGGTCGTCGAGGACCATGCCGAGGCCCGTGCTGCCGTCGCCGAGGTAGGGCAGGGTCCGCCAGCCCTCGTCGACCTCCAGCGACCCGTTCTCGCGGGTGACGCAGGACGCCAGGTCCCGGCGCAGGGCCACGGCGGCTGCCTCCAGCCAGGCCTCCTCGCCGGTCCACTCGTACTGCCGCAGCATGAGCAGGGCGGCACCGCTCGCGCCGCGCAGCAGTCCGGCGCGCGGCCGGGACGAGGCCGGGACCGGCTCGGTGAGCCGCTGCACGAGGATCAGCGCCGCCTCGTGGGACCGCTCGCCCAGCTCCGCCTCGCCGGTCGTACGGGCCAGGTGCCCGAGGACGAGGCCCAGCCCGGCCAGTCCGCCGTGCAGGTCGGAGGAGAGCTTCTGCCACCGCTCGGCGAGGATGCCCTCGACCAGGTCCAGTGCCCGCTGCCGGTGCCCGAGCCGGTCGAGGACCAGGGCGACGCCCGCGAGCCCGTCGTACAGGCCGAGCGGAGTGCCCACCGGGGGCGGTGCCGTCCGGTCCAGCAGCCAGCGCTCGCCCTCCTCGTACCGCTCGGCGCCGGCCGCGTCCAGCGCGAACAGCACACCCGCGGCGCCGTGGGCGAGCCCGAGCCCGCCGCCGTCCGAGAACTGGGCCACGTCGCCGGGGAAGAGCCGGTCGTCGCGCTCCGGGGTGGCCGAGGCGAGGATGGCCTTGACCATCGAGTCGCGGCTGTACGGCCAGTCGCCCGGGTCCACCGGCGAGGAGGGAGCGGCCACCGTACGGCCGGACACCTCGCGGGTGATCTCCGTGACCGCCTCGTCGAGGAACTCCCGCGGCACGTCCGGGAACTGCTCCGCGATCACCTCCGCCAGGTGCGCCGCCTTGCCCCGGTCGACCACGAAGAGCGTGGTCACGGGCAGGAACAGGGCCAGCCGCAGACAGGCCAGCGCATAGCGGTCGACGTCGGCGCCCCGGCGGTCCGGCGGCGCGAAGAACCCGGGGTGGGCGACGACCTGACGGCTGTTCTCCCCGACGGGCGCCGCGGCCTCGAAGTCGAGGAGGAACACCGTCTCCTCGTCCGGCGCGACCATGATGTTGAAGACGTGCAGGTCGTTGAAGACGATGCCCCGGGCGTGCACCGCCGCCACGGCCTCCTCCACCTTGCGGTGGATACGCAGCGCCCAGGCCGTGTAGGAGGCGACGGCCTCGGCGTCGGGGTCCTGGGTGAGCAGCGGATGCCGCTCGGCGAAGAAGGAGTTGAGCGGACGGCCTTCGAGGAAGTCCATCACCAGGAAGCGGTGCCCGCCGAGTTCGAACCAGTCGCGCACCTCCGGGACCACGCCCGTGCCCGCGACCTGCTCCAGCGCTCGCTTCTCGCGCTCCAGCCGGGCGATCGCGTCGGCACCGTCCGAGGCGAGCCCCGCGTGCGGCCGCCCCTCCTTGAGGACGATCTTGCGCCCGTCGCGGGTGTCGGTGCCCGCGTACACCCCGCCGCCGTTGGAGAAGTGCAGTGCCTTCTCGATGCGGTAGGGCAGCTCTCCGGTCGTCGTGTTGTTCCGCGCGTCGAGGTGCGGCTGGAGGAACGCCGGGAGCGTCACCCACCCGGGCACCTGGAAGGAGGGCGACCGCCGGTCCGGCACCAGCCGTCCCTCGCCGTCCCGCACCGCCGGCACCAGCGAGCCCCGCTCGTCCACGACGAACGCCCGTGCGAAGGCGCCGTAGCGGACGTACAGCGGGCCCTCGCCCCAGCGCAGGTCGGTGAGGATGTACGGCCCCTCGAACCCCTCCAGCAGCGCGCCCAGCTCGCGCAGCACCCGCTGCAGCTGCTCCTCGTCGGCCGGGTAGACGGTGACGAACTTGCCGCTGCCGTCGCGCGGCGCGTATTTGGTGTTGCGCAGGTGGAGCAGGTGCGGGCCCGGCACGAACTTGAAGGGGACGCGCCGCTCGACGCAGTAGTCCCACACGATCGCGGCGATCTTCTCCGCGTTCGCCCGGGTCGCCGAGGCGTGGATCTTCCACCCCTGGGCCGGGCCCTGCAACGGTTCGCCGTCCGGGCCGAGCGGTGTCATCGTCTGCCAGTCGCCGATCCGGGCCGACTCCCAGCCCTCCGGCAGCTGCCGGCGGGCCGTCTCGTAGAGGTGGGCGGCTGTCCCCAGCCCGTCCCGCGCCAGCCGGTCCGGCGTCTCGTAGAAATGCCGGTCGGCCAGCGCGTACACCTCGTACCGCTTGTCCATGCGTCCCCCTCCGTGACGAGCACCGAGCTTTCCAGCCACGTGCCAGGCACGCACAGTCACGCCTGTCACGAGAACACCGTGCGGAACGCATGCGTCAAGACATGTTCGGATCCTTTCGAGCGCGCTCGCCGCCGAGCCTCCACGGAACGCCCACAGGGGCTGCGCAGGTGTCTCATAAGCGCTGTAATGGCCAACGTGGTCAGACAGGGCGCCCAGGAGCGCGGAACGCGAACGACGCGTGCCGAAAGTGCCCTCAAGGCGATCGCGGCCGATCAGGAGTCACCCGAACGGCTGCGCCGCGTCCTCGAACAGGCACTCGTCTTCGCCGGTGCGGCCTTCGCCGCCGTCTACGCGCCCGGCCAGGACGGCGAGCTGCTGTGCCTGATGGAGTCGGCCGGGGTCCCGAGGACGCTGTACGGGCTGCGCGACAGCTACCCGCGCGCCGGGCGGTCCCCGGTCGCCGCGGCGCTCCGGGGCGGACGTCCGGTGTCGCTGGGCCCGGCGGAACTGGCCGCGGACGCCCAGGCGCGGCGCGTTCCGTCCGGGGACTTCTTCCTGACAGCCCTACCCGTGCGAGGCGACGGCGGCTGCCTGCTGGCGGTGAGCGAACGCCCCGGGGGGTTCACCGCCGACGGCCTCAGGTGCCTGGAACTCGTCTCCGACGCGGTCGCCTTCACCGCCCCGGCCGCGCCCGCCGAGGCCGGCGACCTGCCGCCGAGCGCCTTCAGCCTCGCCATGGACAGCGGCCGCGTCCGGGTCGGCGACGACCTGCTGGACCTGTTCGGCCTGGACCCCGTGGAGTTCGACGGCCGGGTCGAGACACTGCTCAGCCTGACCGTCCCCGAGGACCTGCCGTCCCTGATGTCCGTCGTGGAGGCGGACCACATGTCCATCGGCGACCGCGAGCTGGAGTTCCGGGTGCTCCAGCCCGCCGGGCCGCCGAAGTGGCTCCGGCTGCGCGGGCGCCTGCTGCCCGGCGGCGAGGGCCGCCCGGCGCGGCTCGTGGGCACGGTCGTCGACGTCTCCACGCTGCGCTCCGACGTCACCGACGTGGCCCGCGTCCAGCGCCTGGCCGCCGCACTGGCCACCGCCGTCACCGTCCGCGACGTCGGCAAGGCCGTGGTCGCCGCGCTGCGCAGGCCGCTCAGGGCCGACCGGATCGCCCTCGCCGAACTGGAGAGCGAGCGGCTCGTCGTCACCGTCCTCGACCCGCCCGAACCCGAGGCCTGGCCCGAGCTGTGGCGGTCGGAGTGGCGCACCGAGTGGCCCGACGCACCCGTGCGCGCCATGCCCACCCTCGCCGCCGCGCTGCGCGAGGGCCGGGCCCGCATCTGGCCCGCCGGCAGCCCCCTGGAACGCGCCCTGGCCGAGGTCGGCCCCGGCGGCCTCGCCGTCCTGCCGCTGCCCGCCGGCAACCGCATGGCCGGTGCCTGCCTGATCGGCTGGGACACCCCGCACGACTTCGGCACCGACGAACGCGCCCTGCTCACCGCCTGCGCCGGCCTCGCCGGACAGGCCCTGGTACGGGCCCGGGCCTTCGACGCCGAGCACGAACTCGTCGGCATGCTCCAGCGCCAGCTGCTGCCGCGCAGCCTGCCCCGGCTGCCGGGCGCGGTGGCCGTCGCCCGCTACCTGCCGAGCACGGCCGGGCTCGAACTCGGCGGCGACTGGTACGACGTCATCCCGCTGCCCGACAACCACGTCGCCCTGGTCATCGGCGACGTCCAGGGCCACAGCGCCGGCGCCGCCACCCTCATGGGCCAGATGCGCACCGCCCTGCGCGCCTACGCCGTCGAGGGGCACCCGCCGGACGTGGTGGTCGCGCACGCCAACCGGCTCCTCATGGACATGGAGAGCGACCTCTTCGCGACCTGTTGCTACGTCGACGTCGACCTGGAGGAGGGCTCCGCCTGGTGCGTGCGCGCCGGGCACCTGCCGCCGGTGCTGCGCCACCCGGACGGCCGGACCGAGATCGCCGAGGCCGAGGGCGGGCCGCCGCTCGGGGTGGTCGCCCGGGCCGACTTCCCCATGAGCCCGCTCCGGCTGCCGCCCGGCATCATGATCGCCCTCGTCACGGACGGCCTCGTCGAGACCCCCGGCTCCGACATCGACGAAGGCATGGACCACCTCGCCGAGCAGCTCGCCGGCGCCGCCCCCACCGACCTCGGGCTCGTCGCCGACGCCCTGCTGGGCAACGCCCCGCGCAGCGACGACGTCGCCCTGCTCCTGTTGCGCTACGACGGCATGGAGCTGCGCCCGCTGCGGGAGAGCTGGACGGTCTGGCGGGTGCCGCAGGCCGTCGGGCACGCCCGCCGCTTCGCCCGGCGCACCCTGCGCTCCTGGGGCGTCACCGCCGAGTACGACGCCGTCCTGCTCGTCGTCTCCGAACTCGTCACCAACGCCCTCGTCCACACCGACGGCAAGGTTCGCATGGACCTGACCCTCCTGAACAACCGGCTGCGTGTCGCCATCGCCGACGCCTCCCCCCGCTCGCCGGTCAGACCGACCAGCATCGGCTGGGAGGCCACCGGCGGCCGGGGCATCCTCCTCGTCGAGGCCGTTTCCGCGACCTGGGGCACCCTGCCGGTCAGCGGCGGCAAGCAGGTGTGGGCGGAGCTGGTGCTGGGACGCTGAGCACCCGGCCCGGGCCCGGGCGGCCCGGGTGGGCGCCGACCCCTCAGCCCAGCCGCTTCAGCAGTTCCTCCGCGAGCGGGGCCGACGACGCGGGGTTCTGGCCCGTGACCAGATTGCGGTCGGTGACCACGTGCGGGGCCCACGGCTCCCCGGCCCGCACGGTCACGCCGGCCTCGGTGAGGCGGTCCTGGAGCAGCCACTTCGCGCGGTCGGCGAGACCGCCCTGGACCTCCTCGGCGTTGGTGAACGCCGCGACCTCGTAACCGGCGAAGACGTTCCCGCCGTCGGCCCCGACGGCGGCCAGCAGCGCGGCAGGACCGTGGCACACGACACCGAGCGGCCTGCCCGACTCCAGGGCCGCGGCGAGCAGCCGGCCGGAATCGGCGTTGACGGCGAGGTCCTCCATCGGGCCGTGGCCGCCGGGGTAGAAGACGGCCGCGTAGTCGTCCAGCCGGACGTCCTCCAGCCGGACGGGGTGCCGCAGCTCGGCGAACGACTCCAGCGCCTTCGCGAGCCGGTCGGCGTTCTCCTGGCCGCCGTTCACCTCGGGCGCCAGGGAGGCCCGGTCGACGGTGGGCTCGACACCGCCGGGCGTGGCCACGACGACCTCGTGGCCGGCCGCCCGGAACGCCTCGTACGGGGCGACGGCCTCCTCGGCCCAGAAGCCGGTGGGGTGCTCGGTGCCGTCGGCCAGGGTCCAGGTGTCGGCGCCGGTGACGACGAAGAGGATCTTCGACATGGTGGGTGCATCTCCGTGGGACGGGCCGCGGCTCAGCAGCGCGGCGATGACTCGTACGAGAACGACCGTAGGCGTCCGGACCGCCGGTTTTCCAATGGCGGTACCAATGCCGGACATAGGATTTCCAATGGGGCAGAGCAGTAGGGTCGGATCGTGTGAGGCCTCTCGATCCCCTCGGCGCCACCGGAGCGCCCGCCCAGCCGGACCTGAACCTGCTGCGCACCTTCCTGGCCGTGTACCGGGCCGGCTCCTTCACGGCCGCCGCGCAGCTGCTGGGCCTGTCCCAGCCGACCGTCACCACGCAGATCCGCTCGCTGGAGCGGCAGACCCGCAGGGAGCTGTTCGAGCGGCTGCCGCGCGGCGTCGCCCCCACGGCGGTCGCCGACGAACTCGCGACCCGTGTCGCGGGACCCCTCGACGCGCTCGCCGAGGCCACCGGTCACGGCCCGCGGGAGTCGCGTGCCGAGCCGGTCCATCTGGCCGGGCCCGCCGAACTGCTCTCCATCCGGGCCCTGCCCGCCCTCGCCCCGCTCGTCACCGAAGGCGTACGGCTGCGCGTCACGACCGGGCTGACCGAGCCCCTGCTCGACGAACTGCGCGCCGGCCGCCACGACCTGGTGATCGCCACCAGCCGGCCCCGCGGCCGCACCCTGTCCGCGGTGCCACTGGCCGACGAGGAGTTCGTCCTGGTCGCCGCCCCCGCCTGGGCCGACCGCCTCGCGCGGCGCCCGGCCGCCGACCGGCCCGCCGCGCTGCACGACGTCCCGCTGATCACCTACGCCGAGGACCTGCCCATCGTGCGCCGCTACTGGCGGCACGTCTTCGGCCGGCGCCTGAACTGCCGCGCCGCCGTGTCGGTACCGGACCTGAGGGCCGTCCTGGCGCTGGTCACGGCGGGGGCCGGCTTCAGCGTGCTGCCGCGCTACCTGTGCGCCGGGGAACTGGCGTCCGGCGCCCTGGTCCTCCTCGACGCCCCCGAGGACGCGCCGATCAACACCGGCTTCCTCGTCCAGCGGCCGGGCACCTCGGACAACCCGCACGTCGCCGTCGTCCGCGACCGTCTGCTGGAGGCCGGCCCCACCTGGTGACACCGCGCCGTGACCGGGTACCCGGCGCGGCGTAGGACGGAGCAACCGCCACGAGCCGAAGGAAGAGGAATGTCATGGCTCAGCATGTCCGCGACATCATGACCGGCGACCCGGTCACCGTCGAGCCGCAGACCTCCGTCGCCGAGGTGGCGCGCATCATGCGCGACGAGGACCTCGGAGTCGTCCTGGTGACGGACGGCGACCACCTGCGAGGTCTGGTCACCGACCGCGACCTCGTGGTCCGGTCGGTCAGCAAGGGCGGCGACCCGGAGCGGATCACCGTCGCCGGCGCGTGCAGCGACGAGGTGGTCACCGTCAGCCCCGACGACGACCTGGTCCAGGCGGTGCGGCTGATGCGCGAGCACTCCGTACGCCGCATCCCGGTCGTCGACCACGGGCACCCCGTGGGCATCGTCTCCCTGGGCGACCTGGCCATGGAGCGCGACCCGGAGTCGGCACTCGGCGACATCAGCGCCGCGCGCCCCAACGCCTGACCGGCCGCGACCGGCGGACCCAGGAGACGGTCCCGCGCACCACGCCGTGCGCGGGACCGTCGTCCGTCCGGGAACACCGGGCGGGAGCGGGGGAGTTCGAGGGCGCGGCACAGGCGTCCCGGCCCGGGTTTGTTCGGTTTTCCGCTGGGGACTCGAACATCAGTGGAAGCAGAAGGAAGATGATGAGTCGTGGAGTCCATGGACACCAGTGAGAAGCCCGTCGTCCGTCAGCACGAGACCGGCTGGTCGAAGGCACGCCGCCTGCGCGGAAAGGCCGCGCTGCGGACCTGCCTCCCCGCCGTCGAGGACCGGGGCACCCCGGGAGCGGTGCGCTCCGGTGCGGAGTGGAACATCGTCCGGGGTGAGGACTGACCTCCCTGCGCGGGACCGCGCGGCGACGACCCGGGTAACTCCGCGCGTCGACAACTAAAAGAAGTGATGTTCACATCCGCCGGATCACGACTAAGGTGAACCGAATGAAGGCTCTCGTGCTGTCCGGCGGCGCAGGAACAAGACTGAGGCCGATCACGCACACGTCGGCCAAACAACTGGTGCCCGTGGCCAACAAGCCCGTGCTGTTCTACGGGTTGGAGTCGATCGCCGAGGCCGGCATCACCGACGTGGGCATGATCGTCGGGGACACCGCCGAGGAGATCGAGGAAGCGGTCGGGGACGGGTCGACGTTCGGCCTCAAGGTCACCTACATCCCCCAGGAGCGGCCCCTCGGGCTGGCCCACGCGGTCCTGATCGCCCGGGACTTTCTCGGTGACGACGACTTCGTGATGTACCTCGGCGACAACTTCATCGTCGGCGGCATCACCGGCCTCGTCGACGAGTTCCGCGGCAACCGGCCCGACGCCCAGATCCTGCTCACGCGCGTGGCCGACCCCCGCGCCTTCGGCGTCGCCGAACTCGACCAGTCCGGCCAGGTGATCGGCCTGGAGGAGAAGCCCGACCAGCCCAAGAGCGATCTCGCGCTGGTCGGCGTCTACCTGTTCACGCCCCTCATCCACGAGGCGGTCCGCGCCATCGAACCCTCCTGGCGCGGTGAACTGGAGATCACCCACGCCATCCAGCACCTGATCGACACCCGCGCCGACGTGCGCTCCACCGTCATCAAGGGCTACTGGAAGGACACCGGCAACGTCGGCGACATGCTCGAGGTGAACCGCACGGTCCTCGAAGCCATGGAGCGCCGCATCGACGGCGAGGTGGACGACGCGTCGGAGACCATCGGGCGCGTCGTGCTCGAGGAGGGCGCGCGGATCGTCAACTCCCGTGTCGTCGGCCCCGTCGTCATCGGCTCGGGCACCGTCGTCAGCAACTCCTACGTCGGCCCCTTCACCTCCGTCGCCGAGAACTGCCGGATCACCGACAGCGAGCTGGAGTTCTCCATCGTCCTGCGGGACTCCTCGATCCAGGGCGTCGGCCGCATCGAGGCCTCGCTGATCGGCCGGCACGTCGAGGTGACCCCCGCCCCCAGCGTCCCCAGCGCCCACCGTCTCGTCCTCGGAGATCACAGCAAGGTGCAGATCACTTCATGAACCTCCTCGTCACCGGCGCCGCCGGGTTCATCGGCTCCCGCTACGTCCGCGCCCTGCTCGCCTCGGACGCGCCCGACGCGCCGCGCATCACCGTGCTGGACAAGCTCACCTACGCCGGCACCCTCGACAACCTCGAACTGACCCACCCGCGGCTGGAGTTCGTGCAGGGCGACATCTGCGACGCCGAACTGGTCGACAAACTGATGGCCGGCGCGGACCAGGTCGTGCACTTCGCCGCCGAGTCCCACGTGGACCGCTCGATCAGCGGCGCCGCCGACTTCGTCCGCACCAACGTCCTCGGCACCCAGACCCTGCTGGACGCCGCCCTGCGCCACGACGTGGGCCCCTTCGTGCACGTCTCCACCGACGAGGTCTACGGGTCCATCGAGTCCGGCTCCTGGCCGGAGGACCACCCGCTCCAGCCCAACTCGCCGTATTCGGCCTCCAAGGCCTCCTCCGACCTGCTCGCGCTGGCCTACCACCGCACCCACGGCCTGGACGTGCGCGTCACGCGCTGCTCCAACAACTACGGCCCGCACCAGTTCCCCGAGAAGGTCATCCCGCTGTTCGTCACCAACCTCCTCGACGGCCACACGGTGCCGCTGTACGGCGAGGGCCGCAACATCCGCGACTGGCTGCACGTCGACGACCACTGCCAGGGCGTCGACCTCGCCCGCACGAAGGGCCGGCCCGGCGAGATCTACAACATCGGCGGCGGCACCGAGCTCACCAACAAGGAGCTCACCGGCCTGCTCCTGGACGCCTGCGGGGCGGACTGGGACCGGGTGGAGTACGTCGAGGACCGCAAGGGCCACGACCTGCGCTACTCCGTCGACTGCTCCAAGGCCCGCGACGAACTCGGCTACCGCCCCCGCCACGACTTCACCACCGGACTCGCCGAGACCGTCGCCTGGTACCGCGACAACCGGGCCTGGTGGGAGCCCCTGAAGCAGCGCGTCGCCCAGGAGCGGGCATGAAGTGGCTGATCACCGGCGCGGGCGGCATGCTCGGCCGTGACGTCGTCGGGGAACTGACGAGCCGCGGCGAGAGCGTCGTGGGCCTCGACCGCGCCGCGCTGGACATCACCAGCCCCGAGGCCGTCGATGCCGCTGTCCGGGAGCACCGCCCCGGCCTCGTCGTGAACTGCGCCGCCTACACGGCCGTCGACGACGCCGAGACCGACGAGGCCCGCGCCCTGGAGATCAACGGCGACGGCCCGCGTCTGCTGGCCCGGGCCTGCGCCGCGCACGACGCCCGCATGATCCACGTCTCCACCGACTACGTCTTCTCCGGCGAGGCCCGCACCACCCCCTACCCGGAGGACCACCCGACGGGCCCGCGCACCGCCTACGGTCGCACCAAGCTGGCCGGTGAACGGGCGGTACTGGAAGAGCTCCCCGGCGCGAGCGCGATCGTGCGCACGGCGTGGCTGTACGGCGTCCACGGCGCCAGCTTCGTCCGGACCATGATCGGACTGGAAGCCCGCCGCGACACCCTCGACGTCGTCGACGACCAGCGCGGTCAGCCCACCTGGAGCGCGGACGTCGCCGAGCGGATCGCCGACCTCGGCCCCCTGCTCGGCCCCCGCGCGCACGGCGTCTTCCACGCGACCGGCTCCGGCGAGGCCACCTGGTACGACCTCGCCCGCGAGGTGTTCTCCCTCATCGGCGCCGACCCGGACCGGGTGCGCCCCACCAGCAGCGCGGCCTTCCCCCGGCCCGCGCCCCGTCCGGCGTACAGCGCCCTCGCCCACGGACGGTGGCAGGAGATCGGCCTGCCCCTGCCGCGCGACTGGCGCTCCGCCCTGCATGAAGCACTGCCCCGCATCCGCAAGGAAGGTCCTCCTCGTGAAACGCCATGAGTTCCTCCGGGAACTGCACAAGGTCAGCGCCAATCGCAACTACCTGGAGATCGGCGTCAACGACGGGCGCAGCCTGACGCTGTCCCGCGTCCCCAGCATCGCGATCGACCCGGCCTTCAAGGTGGTGTCGGAGCTGAGGTGCGACGTCCACCTGGTGAAGGCCACCAGCGACGACTTCTTCGCGCGCGACAATCCGCTCCAGCACCTCAAGGGCGGCCGTCACCCGCTGCGCAACCTGCGCCGCGGCCGCAGCCCGATCGGCTACTGGCGCCGCACGACGCTGGACCTGTCGTTCATCGACGGTATGCACCTGTTCGAGTTCGCGCTGCGCGACTTCATGAACGTCGAGAAGTACTCGGACTGGGGCAGTGTGATCGTCCTCGACGACATGCTGCCGCGCAGCATCGACGAGGCGGCCCGGGACCGGCACACCAACGCCTGGACCGGCGATGTCTACAAGATCACCGAGGTGCTGGCGCGCTACCGCCCGGACCTGGTGACGGTGCAGGTGGACACCGCCCCCACCGGACAGCTGGTCGTCTTCGGCGCCGACCCGGACAACCGGGTCCTGCACGACAAGTACGACGAGATCATGGCCGAGTACAAGATCCCCGATCCGCAGAAGGTCCCCGAGGCGATCCTGGAGCGGGCCGGCGCGGTCCGCCCCGAGACCCTCCTGGGAGCGGGCTTCTGGCGTCCCCTCACCCAGGCCCGCAACCGCGGCCTGCCCCGCGCCGTCGGCTGGGAGCCGCTGCGCAAGGCCCTGCAGCAGGTCGGTGTGAGCCGCTGAACGACGGCGCCGGCCACCGCCCGGGGGCGGCCGGCGCCGACGCCTTCCCGGCCCGACGCGACACAGGCCCGGACGCTTCACGCGTCCGGGCCTGCTGTGTGCCATGGGCGGCCCAGGCCTACGTCCCCTGCTCGCCCCGCAGTTCCGCGTAGTAGGCCAGGCAGGCCTCGTAGGACGGCAGCAGCCCCTGGCGTTCCGCCTCCGCCAATGTGGGGGCCTGCTCGTCCTTGGGGGAGAGGAGCGGGGTGATGCCCTCGGGCCACTCGATGCCGAGGGCCGGGTCGAGGGGGTGAATGCCGTGTTCACGGCCCGGGGCGTAGCCCTCCGAGCACAGGTAGACCACCGTCGCGTCGTCCGTGAGGGCCATGAAGGCGTGGCCGAGGCCCTCCGCGAGGAACATGGCGTGCCGCGTGTCGTCGTCGAGCCGTACGGCCTCCCACTTCCCGTAGTCGGGGGAGCCCACGCGGATGTCGACCACCACGTCCAGGACGGCACCGCGTACACAGGTGATGTACTTGGCCTGGCCGGGCGGCACGTCGGCGAAGTGCACGCCCCGCAGCACGCCCCGTCGCGAGACCGAGCAGTTGGCCTGGGCCAGCGACAGGTCGTACCCCGTCGCCTCGCGGAACTCCGCACCCCGGTACCACTCGTGGAAGCTGCCCCGGTCGTCCGGGAAGATCTTGGGCTCCAGAATCCAGGCGCCCTCTATACCCAGCGGTCGCATGCCGTCACCGCCCTCCGGTCCTGATGCGGGAATTCACCTTCCGGCGCGCGGCACCCAGGACGCGCCGCGCGCGCCGGGCCAGCCGTAGCGTCATACCGGGCCCGGGCGCCGGCGTCACCAGGACGCTCCCGCCCCCGGCCCGCAGGGCGAACGGAAGGCCGGTGAAACGCGCCTGGTCGGAGCCCGGGTTGAGGCACACGGCCACCCGCCAGACGTCGTCCGACAGTTCCTCGGAGGGCAGG
Organism: Streptomyces paradoxus; assembly: GCF_014202475.1. Classification (GTDB taxonomy): domain Bacteria; phylum Actinomycetota; class Actinomycetes; order Streptomycetales; family Streptomycetaceae; genus Streptomyces; species Streptomyces paradoxus. The sequence goes on along the minus strand of NZ_JACHGV010000013.1, from coordinate 18,374 downwards.
TCGGCCGCCAGCACCGAGCCCGGCCGGTCCGCCTCGGGGGAGAGCGTGCCCGGCACCTCCACGATCCGGCGGGAGGAGACAAACCTCAGCCGCACGTCGGTGCCGCCCGTGACGTGTACCGGGAGCAGGACCCGGAACCGCCCGTCGGAGACGGTGACGTCCCCCAGCTGCACCCGGCCGAGCCCGAGCCGCTTGCCGCGCGGGCGGACCTCAAGGGAGAGGTTGCCGTGCGGTTCGGTCCAGTACGGCAGCACCGGTCGGTCGCCGACGAGGCCCACCTCGGGTGCCGCCCGGTCCTCGCGCGGCGCCGGGCCCAGCCGGCACTCCTTGGTCCAGCCGCCGGACTTCACCCGGACGAGTGCGTCCCAGGCGCCGTCTCGGGGCAGGGTGGCCGGGTCGACCGTGGCGGTCGCCCGCAGCACCAGCCGGACCTCCTCGCCGTCCCCGACCGGGACGGTCTCGCGCGTGAACTCCACCGGCTGGAAGTACTGCGCGGCGCTGGAGCGCTCCCGCAGCAGCAGATCGGCCGTGGCCTGCCCGAATCGCGCGGCGGTCTCCGAGGCCACCCACCGCACCGCCTCGGTGACGTCCTTCGGCACATCGGTCAGCGGCGTGGCCTCGGCACCGGCCGGGAACAGCATCGGCTCGCCGCCGGACAGGTACTCGGCCGTGAAGGCGATGCGGAGGGAGCCGTCGTGCCATGCGATGTCCCCGGGGGTGGCCTTGGGGGCGACGCCGGTCTCCCACTCCGCGAAGGCCACCACGTCGTCGTACCGGTCGGCCGCCGTCAGCGCGGCGATGACCTGCTGCGTCGGCTGCAGACCGGCGGCGACACCGGGCCCGAAGCGCTCGACGACGACCTCGTGGATCTCCGAGAACAGCTCCCTGCGGTAGTCGTCCGGCAGGTTCAGCAGACGCCGGGACCGCAGCCGCTCCACCATCTCCACCCGCAGCCAGCGCCGGAACAGCCGGTCGCGCACCGGACCGGGCTCCGTGTACCGCTCGACGACGTCGAGGGCCTCGCGCAGATTCCTGAAGTAGCCGACGGGGTCGAAGCGTTCGAAACCGGCGTTGGAGCCGTCGTCCCGCCGGAGGTGGTAGTAGCAGACGTAGTCGCTGAGCACGGAGACGTTCTCCGCGCGCAGATACGCCTCGGCGATGAAGACGTGGTCCTCCAGGCGCCGCCTGCCCTCGGGAAAGCGCAGGCCGATGCGGTCCAGGAAGGCCCGGCGGATCATCTTGTGCGGGGTGAGGCTGTCGATGAGCGGGGCGTTCTCGACGGTGGCGCGCGGACGGTTGCGGCGGAACAGTTCCACCGGCACCCCGCGGTTCTTGCCGGCCATCTTGCCCACGACGACGTCGGCACCGTTGGCCACACCGTAGTCGTACATCCGCTCCAGGGCCTCGTCGCCCAGGTAGTCGTCGTTGTCGACGAACATCACGAACTCGCCCTGTGAGGCCTCGATGCCGACGTTGCGGGGCTTGCCCGACCAGCCGGAGTTCTCCTGGTGGATGACCTTCATCCGGGGATCCTCGGCGGCGAGCGCGTCGAGCCGGGCCGGGGTCTCGTCGGTCGAGCCGTCGTCGACGAAGATCACCTCGAACTCGTCGGGAGGCAGCGACTGCCGCTGCAGCGAGGAGATGCAGTCCTCGATGTAGATCCCCGGGTTGTACACGGGGATGATGACGCTGACCTTGACCGGCATCGGGTTTCCGGGCCCCTTCGGGTCGCTCGCCGTAGACGTCCTGTTGTACTGCGTGTTGCCCGATGCTAACCCGCTCGGCGAGGCCGCCTCACCTTTCGAGACCTCGCCGTGATCATCTCTGACCGCGGGGCAATTGAGCTGCGGTGTCTGTCTGTTCACGGTCAAAGTGGGCTTCGGCCGGAGACCTCCACTCCGTATCCCTGCCCCACGGTACGCAGGCGCCACAGCGGGCCGCGGCGATTCATCCGTGTAAGTGGACAGGGAACGGCACCCTCTAGGGTGATGATGTGCGACTGCTCCTGATGTCCGACACCCACCTGCCCAAGCGTGCCAAGAGCCTGCCCGCACCCCTGCTCGCCGAACTCCCGCACGCCGACGTCGTCCTCCACGCCGGGGACTGGGTCGACGCGGACACCCTCGATCTGCTGGAGGCCCGCTGCCGTCGGCTCGTCGGGGTGTACGGCAACAACGACGGGCCGGAGCTGCGCGCCCGGCTGCCGGAGGTGGCGTACGCCGAACTGGAAGGGGTGCGGTTCGGCGTGATCCACGAGACGGGCGCCAAGCAGGGCCGGGAACAGCGGTGCGTCGCCCGCTTCCCCGATCTGGACGTGCTGGTCTTCGGTCACAGTCACATCCCCTGGGACACCACGGCTCCCACCGGCCTGCGCCTGCTCAACCCGGGTTCCCCGACGGACCGCCGCCGCCAGCCGCACTGCACGTACATGACCGCCACGGTCACCGAGGGGCTGCTCACGGACGTGGAACTGCACCGGCTGCCGCCCCGCGCACCGCGCTGAACCTGCCGGCCGGGCCCGTGACAGGATCGCCGCACGGGTCAGGACGAGGGGTACCTCCTGGACAACCGGCAGGCCGAGGCCGGAACGCGCTTCGACGCGCTGGCCGGGGGAGTCGAGGTGCTCCGCCACGACGTCGGCCGCGACGCACCCCCGGCCGGGCCCTTCGACCTGGTCCACGCCCGTCTCCTCCTGGTGTACGTGGCCGAGCGTGATGCCGCGCTGCGCACCATGGTCCAGGCGCTGCGCCCCGGCGTGTGGCTGGTGGTCGAGGACGGCGACGGCTCGCGGCTTCTCCCTTAGAGTCGGCCCCATGACGCAGGCACCGGCCCTGGACCGTGGCGCGCGGTCCCGTGACGCGATACTGGACACCGCCGGCGAGTTGATGTCGCGCCACGGCTACGCCGCCACGTCCATCTCGATGATCTCCAACGCGTGCGGTCTGCCGGTGAGTTCGATCTACTGGCACTTCCGCAGCAAGGACGGGATCTACGTCGCGGTGCTGGAGCGCGCCAGAACCGCACTGCTGGCCGCCCTGCCCCCGGCCGAGGTCCCGGGCGCCGATGTCGCGCAGCGCCTGGACACCTTCCTCACGAACCTCGCGGGCGCCTTCCGGCATCACCCGCGAGGTGTGAAGCTGCTGTTGGGGCTGGGCATGGTGCAGAAGGACGCCAGTGCGGCGGCCGTGGCCGAGGTGCGGCACTACCGTGACGCGCTGGTGGCCTGGTCCCGGGATTCCATCAGCTCCGTCTTCGCCCTGCGTGACCGCCCCGACCAGGCGGACGAGCTGGCGCGTTTCACGCTGAGGATGACGAGCGGAACCGCGGTGGCCCGTTGGTTCGAGCCGGACGCCGTCCTGGAGACCGAACCGCTGCGCGTGGCCCTGCTGGCGCTGGCCGCCCACCACGGCGTTACCGTGCGGGCCGCCCATCGCGGGGACGGCACCTCCGCCGGGATCACGCCCAGGCCCGCGTCCTGAGGTCCTGCCCCGATCGCGCGTGGCGCGGGGTCATGACACGGCCTCGTAGGAGCCGATGTCGCAGCCGGCGCCCTGGGGACGCGTGACGCCACGCTGGTCGGTGGCCGGGCAGTCGTCGGCCGCGTCCAGGCCGGGGCTGCCGGGCAGCAGCGCGACCGTGTCGGTGGGGCCGCCGTTGTTCGCCAGCGGTCCGGTCACGGGGGTGCGGCTGGGCAGATCGCCCGCGGCGGTCAGCCGGCAGCTGCCGTCGCCGTCGAGGTTGTGGCCCTGCGACGTGATGGTGGCGAAGGCCTTCTTGCAGTCGGCGGGCGCCCCGTCGACGGTGTTGTCCGCGATGACGGAGTTGCGCAGCGTCATGCGCCCGAGGGGCAGATCGACGAGGTCGGGGATCGGTGCGGGCAGACTGTCGAGATAGGCGGGGGCGATATTGATCCCGCCTCCGCCATCGCTGGAACGGTTGCCGGTGATGGTCGAGTTGAGGATCTTCACGAGCCCGGTGCCGCGGATGTCGATGCCTCCGCCGTAACCGGCGAGGCTCCCGGGGCGGTCGCCGGGGTTCGTCACCCGGTTGTCCGCGATCGTCGAGTTGGTCACGGTGCCGGTGTCGTCGAACCTGATGCCGCCGGCCTCTCCCGCGGCGTTCCCGCTGACGGTGCTCTCGATCAGGTCGAGGTGGGAGTCCGGGACATTGAAGATGCCGCCGCCGTAACCGGCGGAGTTCCCGCTCACGGTGACCCGGCGCAGCGTCATGTGGTGTCCGTTGGCGATCGCGCCACCACCGGTGTCGGTGATGGGCAGTTCGCGTTGCCTGGCCACCCCGCCGGTGATCGTCAGATCGGACAGCCGGGAGTCCGCCTGCATGCGGAAGGCCCGGTCCAGGCGGTTGGCGTCGATGACGGTGGTCCGTGCGCCCGCCCCCTTGATCGTGGTGGGGGCGGCGACGTTCAGGTCGCCCGTGGTGGGGTCGGGGTTGTCGCCGATGATCAGCCGCGGGTCGGGCGGGATCGTCAGCCGGTAGTGGCCGGGAGGCACCGTGATCGTACTGCCCGGCCGGGCGTTGGCGGCCATCACCGCGGCACGCAGGCTGCACCCACCCGAGGCGGTGCGGCACCGGCCGTCCGCGCCGTCGGCGTCGACCGCGTCGGACGTGGTGTCCACGGTGAACTCCGCAGGACCGGAGTCCACGGGCGCGGCGGCATGGGCGACGGGAGGCGCGGCGGTGGCGAGGAGGACTGCGGCGATCGCGGCCGTGACGGCTGTGCGTTTCATGGGGAACCCCTCTCGGCGAGGCATCCGGGCGTACCAGGACTCGGCTTCTGCGAGGACTTCGTGCTGGTGAGCGATGCGCGGCTCGTACGGGAAACGGCGTCGGCGCGTCCGAGGGCGCGCCTTCCGGGCGCAGCCCGCGGTCTGGAGGGAGCGTTCCATTCAGACCGGCCCGTGTCCATCGGCGAACCAGGAGTTGGCCGAATGGGGATGGCGCCGGCACGGGGGCACGCGCGGACGAGCGGGCCCGAAGCGGTACTCGCGGACGTAGGGGCGCAGGCGCGGCCGGAGAGCGGGCACGCGGCGGCCTCCGCGGCCTCCCATGCCGTGCCCGCACCGGCCACGAGCACCTCGCGGCCGGTCAGGTGAGGTTCGGTGGCTCCGGGGCGTCCCTCGCCCGTGGTTTCTTTACGACTCCGCGAAGCCGGTGGCGTCGAAACCGGGCTCCAGTTCCACGCCGGTGGCCTTCAGGAAGAAGGCCACCATGTGGTACTGCCCCACCAGCATGACGATCTCGATCAGTTCGGCTTCGCCGAAGTGCTCGGCCAGACCCTCCCAGGTGGTGTCGGACACCGTGGCATCGCGGTTCAGTTCGTCCGCCGCCCGGATCAAGTGCCTCTGCAGGCCCGTCCAGCCGGGTGCCTCCGGTCCTTCGCCGACGCGGTCGATGTCCGCGTCCGTGACGCCCTCGGCCCTCGCCAGGGGAAGGTGCCGGCCCCATTCGTACCGTGCGCCGGTGTTCCACGCCGTGCGCAGGATCAGTAACTCGCGCAGCTCGCCCGGCAGTCGGCCGCCGACGAGCAACTGGCCGCCGAACGGCAGGAACTGCTCGTAGAGATCGGGATGGCGGACGAGCGTGGTGAAGATGTTCGGGACCCCGCCCCCGGGGTCGCGCGGAGCGATGGTCAGCAGTTCCCGGGTCCGCGCCTCCCACTGTGCCTCGGGGAGCGGCGTCAGCCGCGGACGGGCCGGTCGGGCGGCTTCGTGGCGCTGTGACATGGCGGCCTCCTGTCTCCGGGGGTGCTCACCCCAGGAGACCGGCTGAACGCCGGGCAGGCGAGTGGCCGGGAGCGGTCAGCCGGCCGGGTCGAGAAGGATCTTGCGGACGCCGTCGGAGCGGCTCGCGAACAGTTCGTACGCGGCCGGGCCTTCGGAGAGGGCGAAGCGGTGGGAGACGACGACCTCGGGCTGGAGCCGGCCGGCACGGGTGAGGGCGATCAGAGGAGGGAGTTCGTAGTGCACCGAGCACAGCCCGATGGCGAACTCCAGTTCCTTGACCTGCGCCAGGTACATGTGGAAAGGGAAGGCCTTGTTCTGGCTGACCCCGATGACGCTGACCCGGCCCGCCTGCCGGACGGCCTTGAGGGCGAGTTCGATGGTGGCGTCGGAGCCCACGGCCTCCACCACGGCGTCCGGCCCACGGCCGGCGGTCATGTCCCGGATGGCCGCCCGCGCGTCGTCGCCCTCGACCGGCTCGACGCCCAGACCCGCGGCGAAGGCGCGGCGCTCCGCGACCAGATCCACACCCAGCACCCGGGCCGCGCCCATCGCGAAGGCGGACTGGGCGGCCATGAGGCCGACCGGGCCGAGGCCGATGACCAGGACGGTCTCACCGGGCTGGATGCGGGCACGGCGGCAGCCGTACCAGGCGGTGGGAGCGTTGTCCGTCAGGACGACTGCGGCGTCGTCGGAGATGTCCTCGGGCACGTGCACCAGATTGACGTCGGCGCAGGGCACGGCCAGGAGTTGCGCCTGGCTGCCCGGGAGCTTCGGGCTCACTCCGTAGCAGAGCTCCGTGCTCGACTTGGCGCGCTCGCAGCGGGCGGTGAACCCGGCCGCACACTGTCCGCACTGCGCGCAGCCGACGGAGGCGGGCACCAGGACCCGGTCGCCGGGCTTGAACCGGGTGACCTGGCCCCCGGTGTCGACGACCACGCCGACGCACTCGTGTCCCGGTGTGTAGCCCAGTTCCGGGCTGAACCCGTTGCCGCTGTAGATGTGCAGGTCGCTGCCGCAGATCCCGGCCGCGGTCACCCGCACCACCGCGTCGGCGGGGCCGGTGACGGCCGGGTCGGGGACCTCCCCGTAGCGGATGTCGTGACGGCCGTGGTAAGTCAGTGCCTTCATCGGATCTCTCCCTCTCCTCGGACCCGTCAGTCCGCGATCTTCAGCACCAGCTTGCCGTGGTTGTCACCGCGGAACAGGCGCATCAGGGTCTCGGGGAACTCCGCGACCGAGCCGGACACCACGTCCTCCAGGGACTTCAGCCGGCCCTCGGCCCGCCACGTGGCCATCTGCGCGATGCCCTCCGCGTACCGGTCGGCGTAGTCGAACACCACGATGCCCGTCATGGAGGCGCGGTTCACCAGCAGGGACAGGTAGTTGGCGGGGCCTTGCGGCTTGGTGCTGTTGTACTGGGAGATCGCGCCGCAGACGACGACGCGGGCGCCGCGCGCCAGCCGCAGCAGCACGGCGTCCAGAACGTCGCCGCCGACGTTGTCGAAGTACACGTCGACGCCGTCGGGGGCGTGCTCGCGCAGCGCCTTGCGGACGTCCTCGTTCTGGTAGTCGATCGCGGCGTCGAACCCGAACTCGTCCACCACCATCCGGCACTTGGCCTCGCCGCCGGCGATGCCGATGACCCGGCAGCCGAGGATCTTGGCGATCTGCCCGACGACGCTGCCGACGGCCCCGGCCGCTCCGGAGACCACGACGGTCTGCCCCGGCTCGGGACGCCCGACCTCGATCAGACCGAAGTAGGCCGTCAGCCCCGACATGCCGAGCGTGCCGAGATAGGTCGGCAAGGGGGCCGCCGCGGGGTCGACCTTGGTCACGCCGCGCCCGTCCGACACGCAGTACTCCTGCACGCCGAACGTGCCCGACACATGGTCGCCGACCGCGAACCCGGAGTGCCGGGAGGCGACCACCCTGCCCACGGCGCCGGCGCGCATCACCTCGCCGATCTCCACCGGGCGGATGTAGGACCTGCCCGCGTTCATCCATCCGCGCATCGCCGGGTCGATCGACAGGCAGAGCACCTGGACCAGGAACTCCCCGTCGCCCGGCTGCCCGGCCGGCTCCTCGGCGTGCTGCCAGTCGGTGGGACGCGGCTCTCCCACGGGACGTGCGGCCAGGCGTATCTGGTGGTTGATCGTGCTCATATGCGGCGACTCTCCTCGGCTGCATACCGTCCAGTCGGTACGGCCGTGAGCGTACGGGTGCCCGCCGTCCGAGGCAAGAGCTGGTCGGCTACGACTTACCGCTCATGCCGGTGGGCGGCCCTGGGCCGAGGGCTACTCCTGTCCCGGCACCGCCATCTCGCCGAGGAGCGACCAGTCGTCCTGCGGGACGTTCGCGTTCACGATGCGCGGTGTCTCGGCCAGATGCGGGGGCAGCGTCTGCTGCGCGGCCTTGAAATGCGCGGACTGCACGTGCGCCGCTCCGGCCGCGTCGTCGCGGAAGGCCTCGACCAGGACGTACTCCGACGGATCGTCCACGCTGCGCGACCAGTCGAACCACAGGCAGCCGGGCTCGGCGCGCGTCGCCCGGGTGAAGTCGGCGGAGATCTCGGGCCAGCGGTCGGCGTGCTCGGGGCGGACCCGGAACTTGGCGGTGATGAAGATCATGGGATTCCCTTCGCTGATGTGCTGATGGGGCGACACGATCGTACGGACCCGGATCGATGGCGGCGTGACCGGGAGCGGCGCTGATGATCAGGAGGACCGGTGCGGATGCACCGCCCCCTCCGTCGCGGACAGCGGCGCGCCGCTGCCGCCCCAGCGCAGCGCCACGATCTCGGCGGCGACGGACACCGCCACCTCCTCGGGCGTACGGGCCCCCAGGTCGAGACCGACCGGTGAGCGCAGCCGGGACAGCTCGGACTCCGTCAGCCCGGCCTCGGCCAGCCGTTCCGCCCGCTCGGCATGGGTACGGCGGCTGCCCATCGCCCCGATGTAGGCGGCCGGGCGGCGCAGCGCCTCCGTCAGCAGCGGCACGTCGAACTTCGGGTCGTGCGTCAGGACGCAGATCACCGTGCGCTCGTCCGTGCCGGTCTCGCGCAGGTAGCGGTGCGGCCACTGCGCGACCACCTCGACGCCCTCGGGGAAGCGCCGGGGAGTGGCGAAGACGGGGCGGGCGTCGCAGACGGTGACCCGGTAGCCGAGGAAATCCCCGATGCGGGCCACGGCCGCCGCGTAGTCGATCGCGCCGAAGACCAGCATCCGGGGCGGCGGCGCGAAGGACTGCAGGAACACGCTCACGGAGTCCTCGCGGCGCTGCCCCTCGGGCCCGTAGTGCCGCAGGCCGGTGGCGCCGAGTGCGAGTTCGCCGCGGGCGTCGGCGGTCACGGCCGCGTCCAGGCCGCTCGCGCCGAGCGTGCCGAGGGCCCGGTCCGGCCAGACGGCGAGGGCCGCCCCGCGCGGCGCCGGCCCGTCGGTCACGGTCGCCACCGTGACGGGCTCGCCCGCGGCGACCGCGTCCGCGACCGCGCCGAAGCCGGGATCCCGCTCGGGCGTGACCGCGCGCACCAGGACGGTGATCTCGCCGCCGCAGGTCAGGCCGACCGCGAAGGCGTCCTCGTCGCTGTAGCCGAAGGTCTCCAGACGGGCCTCGCCGCCCGCGGCGACCTCCTGCGCCAGATCGAACACCGCGCCCTCGACGCACCCGCCGGACACGCTGCCCACGACCTGCTCGTCCGGGCCCACCGCCATCGCCGCGCCCGGGTCGCGCGGTGCGCTGCGGCTGACCCCGACGACCGTGGCGAGGCCGAACGGGACGCCGGCCGCGTACCAGCGGCCGAGCACCGGGAGAACGTCACGCACGAGCCGCTCCTCTCCTTGCGCGCACCCCCGCCGGGTACCCCCGGCAGCGGTTAATTCCGTTGTGGTGCCCCGTGCCGGTCTGGTGCACTGCACAGGTCAGCGGCGTCACCGAGTCCGGAGGAGTTCCGAATGCGCACTGCGTGCATGTCCCCCCAGCCAGGAACGGACCTCTCTCCGAAGGACATGACGCTTCGTGCACATGCTCAACCTTGGAATTCTCGCCCATGTCGACGCGGGTAAGACCAGCCTGACCGAGCGGCTGCTCCATTCGGCCGGGGTGATCGACGAGATCGGCAGAGTCGACGACGGGAACACCCGCACCGACACCCTCGCCCTGGAGCGGCAGCGCGGCATCACCATCAAGTCCGCCGTCGTCTCGTTCCCGCTCGACGGCGTGACCGTCAACCTCATCGACACCCCCGGTCACCCGGACTTCATCGCCGAGGTGGAACGGGTCCTCGGCGTGCTGGACGGCGTCGTCCTCGTGATCTCCGCCGTCGAAGGGGTGCAGGCGCAGACACGGGTGCTGATGCGGACGCTCCAGCGGCTGCGCATCCCGACCCTGCTCTTCGTCAACAAGATCGACCGGAGCGGGGCCCGCCACGAGGCGGTGCTGCGGGAGATCGCGGCCCGGCTGACCCCCGCGATCGTGCCGATGGGGACCGCCGCCGGCCTCGGCACCCGGGCGGCCCGCTTCACCCCCTCTCCCGGACCGGCGGCCGGCGCCCTCGACGTCCTGACCGGGCACGACGACGCCCTGCTGGCCGCGTACGTCGAGAACACCGTCACGGACACCCTGCTGCACGGCTCGCTCGTCGCGCAGACCCGGGAGGCGCTCGTCCACCCGGTGTACTTCGGTTCCGCCGCGACGGGCGCGGGCGTGGCGGCGCTCCTGTCCGGCATCGAGACGCTGCTGCCGACGGCCGGCGGGGATGCGGACGGGCCGGTCTCCGCGACCGTGTTCAAGGTCGACCGGGGCCCGGCGGGGGAGAAGGTCGCCTACGCCCGGATGTTCTCCGGGACCCTTCGCACCCGCGATCGGGTCCCCTTCGGAGGGGACGGCGCCGAGGGCCGGGTCACCGGCATCAGCGTCTTCGGGCACGGCGCGGACACCCGTGCGGACTCCGTCGCGGCCGGCCGGATCGCCCGCCTCACCGGGCTGGCGGACATCCGCATCGGCGACGCGATCGGCGAACCCCGCAAGGCGTACGAGCACGTCTTCGCCCCGCCGACCCTGGAGACGGTCGTCGTCCCCGGCCCGGATGTGCACAGGGGGGCGCTCCACCTCGCCCTCACCCAGCTCGCCGAGCAGGACCCGCTGATCGGCCTGCGCCACGACGAGCGCCGCCGGGAGACCTCCGTCTCCCTCTACGGCGAGGTCCAGAAGGAGGTCATCCAGGCCACCCTCGCCGACGAGTACGGGCTCGACGTCGGCTTCCGCGAGACGACGCCGCTGTGCGTCGAGCGGCCCGTCGGCTCGGGGCAGGCGGCGGAGTTCATCAAGAAGGACGCCAACCCGTTCCTCGCGACGGTCGGTCTGCGCGTCGATCCGGCGCCGGTCGGCTCGGGTGTGGACTTCCGGCTGGAGGTGGAGCTCGGCGCGATGCCGTACGCCTTCTTCAAGGCCGTGGAGGACACCGTGCGCGAGACCCTCGACCAGGGTCTGCACGGCTGGCAGGTCACCGACTGCGTGATCACCATGACGCACAGCGGCTACTGGCCCCGCCAGAGCCATGCCCACCAGGGCTTCGACAAGAGCATGTCGAGCACCGGGGCCGACTTCCGGGGCGTGACCCCGCTGGTGCTGGTCGAGGCGTTGCGGCGGGCCGGGACGCGGGTCCACGAGCCGATGCACCGCTTCCGCGTCGAGGCGCCCGCCGACACCCTCGGCGCCCTGCTGCCGGTCCTCGCCCAGCTCGCGGCCGTACCCGAGACGACCCGGAACCGGGACGACGTCTGCGTCCTCGAAGGCACCGTGCCGGCCGCCCGGGTGCACGCCCTCGGACAGCGGCTGCCGGGGCTCACCCGGGGCGAGGGCGAGCTGGAGAGCTCCTTCGCCCACTACGCGCCCGTCACGCACGGCACGATCCCCGAGCGTCCGCGCACCGACCACAACCCGCTGAACAGGAAGGAGTACTTGTTGAACGTGACACGAAGGGTCGGTGGCTGACGTGTGAGGGTTGCCCGAGAGGGAACTTACTCCAGAGTCAGGGGTGTTGACGGTGTCCTGATATCGCCGGACTGTAGTGGACATGCCGACTATCCGAGCGCGTCTCCTGGTCGTCCTGATCGTCCTCTTCGGTTCGGTGTCGGTGGCGGGCGTCCCGCCGGCCGCCGCCGCGCCCCCTCCCGGCTCCCTCTGGTTCGACGACCCGGCCGTCACCGTGCGGGACGGCCGCTTCACCGACGCCCACGGCCGCGAGATCGTGCTGCGCGGCTTCAACGTCTCCGGCGAGACCAAGCTCGCGGAGAACAAGGGCCTGCCCTTCGCCTCGGTCGCCGACGCCCGCACGTCGGCGACCGCGCTGCGCGCCCTCGGCGGCGGCAACACCGTCCGCTTCCTGCTCTCCTGGGCCTACGCCGAGCCAGAGCGCGGCCAGGTGGACACGGCCTACCTGGCCGCCGCCACCGACCAGATGAAGGCCTTCCTCGACGCCGGCATCCGCGTCTACCCCGACTTCCACCAGGACCTCTACTCCCGGCACCTGTTCGACACCGACAGCTGGTACACCGGCGACGGCGCCCCCAAGTGGGCGGTGGACGCCGGCAACTACCCGGACGAGTCCTGCGGGATCTGCCTCTTCTGGGGGCAGAACATCACCCAGAACGAAGCCGTGAAGCGCGCCACGTACGACTTCTGGCACAACGCGCACGGCGTGCAGGACGCTTTCCTCGCCACCGCCCAGAAGACCATGGAGTACGTGCGGCAGCACCTGGGCGCGGACCAGTTCAAGGGCATCGCCGGCTTCGACCCGTACAACGAGCCGCACGCGGGCGTCCACGACTCCGGGCAGACCAGCCGGGCCTGGGAGAAGGACGTGCTCTGGCCGTTCTACGAGAAGTTCCGCACGCGCATGGACACGGCCGGCTGGCGCGACAAGCCCGCCTTCGTGGAGCCGAACCTCTTCTGGAACGCCAACCTCGACTTCCAGAAGCAGGAGGGTGGCCTGCTCGACGCCGGCACCCTCGGACCGCGTTACGTCTTCAACACCCACTTCTACGACCAGAAGGCCATCTCCGGCGTCTTCATGTGGGGCAAGGCGGCCGACGGCCAGTACGCGGGCGACTTCCGCACCGTCCGCGACCGGGCCGCCGCGGCGCGGACGGCCGCCGTGGTCAGCGAGTTCGGGCACCCCTTGGCCGGCAACGTCTCCGACAAGGCGCCGACGGTCCTCAAGGCGATGTACCAGGCCCTCGACTCCCGCCTGAAGGGCGCCGACTGGTGGACCGACCCGGCGGCCTCGGGACCCGTGCTCTCCGGCTCCCAGTGGCAGTGGGACATCTACAACGGCCGCCACCGCGAGCTGATGAACGGCAACCCCGACAAGGTCCTCACCACCGGCGACGCCTGGAACGACGAGGACCTCTCCGCCGTACGCCTCGACGACGCGGGCAAGCCGGTGCTGCGCCAGGACGCGCGGCTGCTGGACCGGCTCTACCCGAGCGCCACGGCCGGCCGGACCGTCGGCTTCACCTACGAGGACCGCTCCCGGGACGGCTCGACGACCCTGACCTGGAACCCGGTGCCCGGCTCCCTGCCGAACGTGCAGCGGCTGGTGGGGTCAGGGCAGTACGGGCTGCTGCTGTGGCGCTCGGACGGCGGGCCGGCACCCACCGAACTGCACCTTCCGGCGAGCTTCCCGACGGCGTCCACCACGGTCGTCTCCGACCTGGGCACGGCCCACGCCCCGCCGGCGTACACCACCTCGACCCCGGTCGGCGTGGCCCCGGAGCCCGGCGGCACGGGAAGCCGCCGCCTGCTGCTCACCGCGCCGGACTCGGGCGTCCTGCACTACGCGCTGGTGACCAACGGGGCGGCGGCTCCCTCGGCGGACCTGCTCGCCGCGGCCCGCTCGGAACTGGCGGCCTGGGCGGCGAAGGAGGTCAACTAGCGGACGGGCTCGTCCAGTCGGCCGCCACATGGCCGAGCCGGACGCGCTGCGGGTGGTCACCGACCGGCACGGACACGAACTTCTTCCCGGTGGCGAAGTCGATGGCCGTGACCTGGTCGGTGCCGCTCTCGGAGACCACGCAGGACTTGCCGTCACCGCTGACCGTGGCCCAGTAGGGCTTGGAGGCGGTGACGAGCGGGCCCTCCTGGAGGGTGGCGCGGTCGACGACGGTGGCGTAGTCGTCCATCGTGCCCGCGACGCACAGCTTCCTGCCGTCCGGGCTCATCGAGATGCCGTGGTGGCGCGAGTCGTTGACGAAGGTCGTGCGGTCGTCGCTCGTGGCCGGGTTCTTCGGCAGGGTCTTGGTACGGGTGATCTTGTCGGCGGCGATGTCGTACTCGAAGAAGCCGTTGAAGAAGGAGACCTGGAAGTACAGCTTCGACTCGTCCGGCGAGAAGACGGCCGGGCGGACCGCGTCGGAGTGGTCCTTGAGGCCGAGCGCGTCCAGCTGCGGGCGCATGTCGATGACCTTGACCTGCTTGAACGTGGTGGCGTCGACGACCGTGACGCGCCGGTCGCCCTTCGTCCAGTCCAGCCACGGGGCGTCGGTCTGCGTGTTCACGTCGCCGATCGCCATGTTGTAGATGTACTTGCCGTCCTGGGTGAAGATGTTCTCGTGCGGCTTGTCACCGGTGCCGAACTTGCCCAGTTCCTTGCCGGAGACGATGTCCAGGACGTGCACGGTGTTCGAGGTCGACGCCGACACCGCCACCCGCTTGCCGTCGGGGGAGACCGCCATGTGGTCGGAGCGGTAACCGGACACGGGGAAGCGCCAGTTGATCCGCCCCGAGGCGAGGTCGATCGACACGACGTCGGCGAAGCTCGGCCGGGAGACGACCACCGACTTTCCGTCCGGCGTCGAGTACATGTCGTCGACGAACTGGTCGTGGCCCTCGCCGACGCTGTTGCGGATCGCCATGAAGTAGATCCACTTGATCGGGTCGGCGTTGATCGCCGCCATCCGCTCGTCCTTGTCGGGGATGACGTTGATCCGGCCGATCTTCGCGAAGTCACCGGTGGACCGGATGACGTCGGCGGTGCCGTCCCAGTTGTTGCCCACGAACAGCACCTCGCGCAGCGCGGCGGAGGAGCCCGGGGCGGCCGCGGTGGCGGCGGTCGCGGGGGCGGTGACGGTCAGGGCGAGGGCTGCGGCTACGGAGCACAGGTGCCGGCGTCGGAAGACGGGCATGGCTGCTCCCCTCTCTGCTGGGGGGTCTCTGCTGGGGGGTGAGCACGGTGAGTGGGACATGCCAAAGTGGGGCGCGCTGGAATCTGAACACACGTGCTTTCAGAGTCAACTTACTGCAAAGTAAGGAAGAGGCGGCCTTCTCCACAAGACCGCGTACACGACAAAATCGGTGTTCGACCGACGAGGGGAGAGCCGGTGCCGGGCAGACTCAGAGCGCCGACCGGCCGCTACGGCGGCAAGACCGCGCAGGAGCGCCAGGCCGAGCGGCGCCGGCGGTTCCTCGACGCCGCGCTCCAGCTGTTCGGCGACACCCCCGGCTTCCGCTCCACCACGGTCGCGGCCCTCAGCGAGACGGCCGGGCTCTCCACCCGCCAGTTCTACGAGGAGTTCCGCACCCTGGAGGACGTGCTCGCCGCGCTGCACCTCCAGGTCAACGGCTGGGCCGAAGCGGCCGTGCTGGAGGCGGCCGCGGGCGCCACGGACCTGCCGCTCGTCGAACGCGCCACCGCCATCTTCCGCGCCTACGCCAGGAACGTCGCCGCCGACCCGCGCCGGATCCGCATCACCTTCGTCGAGATCATCGGCGTCAGCCCCCGCCTGGAGGAGCAGCGGCTCGCCCGGCGGGCCGGCTGGGTCGACCTCATCTGCGCCGAGGCCGACGCGGCCGCCGCACGCGGAGAGGCCGCACCCCGCGACTACCGCCTCGCCGCGACGGGTTTCATCGGCAGCGTCAACGGCCTGCTGCACGACTGGAGCGCCGGCTGGGTCGACGCGACCCTCGACGAGGTCGTCGACGAACTGGTCCGGCAGTTGCTGGGGATCTTGTGGCCGCCGGGGTGGAAGCCGGAAGGGTGACGGCAGTCGCCAAGTGCGGGGGAGCGTCCTGCCGCACGCCGCACGGCCCCTGACCGGTCCCGGTCCCTGCCGGGCGGGACCTGCGTCGGCGCTCCCCGGAGCAACTCACGGCCACCGCCGTGAGACCGGCACCGCGGACCAGGGGCCGGACGGCGGCGCCTGAGCCAGGTACCGAGGTGCCCCTCTCGACCAGGTTCTGACCGGCTATTGGCTCAACAAGCGCTTCCTGACCGCGGCGAGGACTTCCGTGCGGCTGCGCGGGCCGTTGTCCGCTGCGATGAGGTGGTCGCCGATGCGCAGCGAGAAGGTGATCAGGCAGCGGGCCTCGACATCGCCCTCGTCGGGACAGAAGGCCCCGTAGAGCTCGCGCAGATAGTCCATGCGCCGGTTGTCGGCCCGGCGGAGGCAACGCGCGACCTCTTCGTCGCGCCGGGCCCAGTCGCGGATGGCGAGCTCGACCCCGGCGCTGGTCACGCGGGTCTCGCTCGATCCCACGAAGTCGAAGAGCCGCCCGAGCCGTTCGCGGGCGTCGCCCCCGTCGCGCTCGATCCGCTCGATGACCTCCTCGGTGACCGCTCGCTCCCAGGTGTCGAGCATCTCCTCCAGCAGGCCGGCACGGTTGCGGAAGTAGCCGTAGAAACCGCCTTTGCTGACGCCGAGCGCCTGGGCGAGGACCTCGACCCGGACAGCCTCGGGGCCGCCGGCGGCGAGCGCCCGCAGCCCCTCCTCGATCCACTTGTCCCGTGGCGTACGGATCGCGCCCATGCTGTGTCTCCCCTCACATGTCCCGGCCAAGTATACGGAGCCGTATAGATGGGTCTATGCTCGATCTATACGCCACCGTATAGACAAGGATCCGCCATGAGCGATCTGCGCCTTCCCTCGACCGACCACACGTCCCGCCCCTGGCGGATACACGAGATCGCCGGCGACTTCCAGCTCGAGGATCTGTGGGCGCTGCCCACGCCGGGCGGCCCGGACGACCTGCACCACCTGGTCCAGCAGATGGCGGGTGGCGAGGGCGGTCCGGACGGCGGCAACCGCGTGGGTCGCTTCCTCTTCGCGGTGCGCTGGAAGCTCGGCGCGCTGCTCGGCTGGGACAAGCCGGACTCGGGAGTCGGCGGCCGGGTGGCGAGCCTGCGCGAACGGCTGCCGGACGACCTGCGCGAAGGGCCGCAGGGGCCCGACCTCAGCTCGGCGCCCTTCACATCGGTCTTCCAGACACACGACGAGTGGGCCGCCGAGTACGCCAACAAGACCATGCACGGGGTGATGCACATCGGCTGGGTCTCGGACGGGAACGGCGGCTACCGCGGCCAGATGGCCGTCCTGGTGAAGCCCAACGGCCGCCTCGGCTCCCTGTACATGCTCGGCATCAGACCTTTCCGGTACCTGGGGGTGTACCCGGCCCTGATGCGGTCGATCGGCCGGGAGTGGGGGGAGAACACGGCGCGCCGAACGGCACGCTGACGCCTACCCTCCCTGTGACCCAGGCTCCACCCGAGCCCCTGCTCCTCTAACGGCGGGGGCTCGGGCGAAAGCAAGAGGGGCACCGGAACCGCTCAGACCGACACCAGCACCACGAGGTCCACCGCCACCAGCAGCGCGACCGTCAGCAGCAGTCCGGCCAGCAGCCGTGCGCGGAGCGCGCGGTACACCTTCTCGTACTCGCTCCGCAGTTCCTCCCCGCGCCGGACCGTGCGCTGCCACGACGCCCGGGCCAGGGCCAGATGCTCCGCCGCGAACTGCCGTTCCATCTCCGCCCGTTGCGCCTCAGGCAGCCAGTCGAGCCCGGCGGCGAAGCGAGCAGCGGCGTTCTGGGACTCCTCGCGTGCGGCGGCGGCCAGTAGATGGCCCTCGACCTCGTTGTGGAACGCCCGCAGGTCCACGGGGAGCCCTTCCATGGCGGTCATCGGAGCGTCAACTCCCGCTCCGCCGCTGCGATGGCGTCGTGGTGCAGGTCGAACGCCGGGGACTCGCTGCGGATCCGCGGCAGGGCTATGAAGTTGTGCCGCGGCGGCGGGCAGGAGGTCGCCCACTCCAGGGAGCGGCCGTAGCCCCACGGGTCGTCGACCGTGACTCTCTCGCCGTACTTCGCCGTCTTCCACACGTTGTAGAAGAACGGCAGCATCGACATGCCGAGCAGGAACGAGAAGACGCTCGACACCGTGTTGAGCGTGGTCAGGCCCTCCACCGCCAGATAGTCCGGGATCCGCCGCTGCATGCCCCCGGCGCCGAGCCAGTGCTGGACCAGGAAGGTGCCGTGGAAGCCGATGAACAGTGTCCAGAAGGTGATCTTGCCGAGGCGCTCGTCCAGCATCCTGCCGGTGAACTTGGGCCACCAGAAGTGGAAGCCGGCGAACATCGCGAACACGACCGTCCCGAAGATGACGTAGTGGAAGTGGGCCACCACGAAGTACGAGTCGGAGACGTGGAAGTCGATCGGCGGCGAGGCCAGCAGCACACCCGTCAGTCCGCCGAACACGAACGTGATCAGAAAGCCCGTGGCCCAGAGCATCGGTGTCTCGAAGGACAGCGAGCCCTTCCACATCGTGCCGATCCAGTTGAAGAACTTCACCCCGGTGGGGACCGC
>NZ_JACHGV010000012.1 GCF_014202475.1 Streptomyces paradoxus | reverse complement strand
CGTCCAACGCCCCCGCGAACACCGGAAACGCCCCATACAACTCCCGGCCCATCCCCGCCCGCTGAGCACCCTGACCCGAGAACACCACCGCCAGAGCACCGCCTGAGGGGGTGACCGGGGTGAGGTGCCGGAGGGAGTCCAGGAGCTGGGCGGGCCCGCTGCCCACGGCCGCTGCGCGATGCGGGAGGGCGGCGCGGGTGGTGGCCAGGGAGTAGGCGATGTCCAGAGGGTCAGGGGCGCCGGGGGCCGAGGCGAAGGCGTGGAGCCGTTCGGCTTGGTCGGTGAGGGCCTCGGGGGTGCGTGCGGACAGCAGCCACGGCAGGGCGGGCAGGGTGCGCACGGGGGTGGTCTCGGCGGGCGGGGCGGCCGGTGCCTCCTCGATGATCACGTGCGCGTTGGTGCCGCCGAACCCGAAGGAGGAGACACCCGCGCGGCGTGGCGCGTCCTCACGCGCCGGCCACTCACGTGCTTCCGTCAGCAGCTCGACCGCGCCCGTGTCCCACTCGACGAACGGCGATGGTTCGTCCACGTGCAGTGTCCGCGGCAGCACACCGTGCCGCATGGCCTGCACCATCTTGATCACACCACCGACACCGGCGGCGGCCTGCGCGTGCCCGATGTTCGACTTCAACGACCCGAGCAGCAGTGGCTGTTCGCGGTCCTGGCCGTAGGTGGCCAGGAGGGCCTGGGCCTCGATCGGGTCGCCCAGCCGCGTGCCCGTGCCGTGCGCCTCCACCGCGTCCACATCGGCCGGGGCCAGCCGGGCGTTCTGCAGGGCCTGCCGGATGACACGCTCCTGCGACGGCCCGTTCGGCGCCGTCAGACCGTTCGACGCACCGTCCTGATTCACCGCACTGCCCCGCACGACCGCCAGCACCCGGTGACCGTTGCGCACCGCGTCCGACAGCCGCTCCACGACGAGGACACCGGCCCCCTCCGCCCACGCCACACCGTCGGCCCCGGCCGCGAAGGACTTGCAGCGGCCGTCGGGCGACAGACCGCGCAGGCGGGAGAACTCCAGGAAGGCCACGGGGGTCGACATCACCGTGACGCCGCCGGCCAGAGCGAGCGAGCACTCGCCGTTGCGCAGCGCGTTCACCGCCAGGTGCAGGGCGACCAGCGAGGACGAGCAGGCCGTGTCGACGGAGACCGCCGGACCCTCGAAGCCGTAGGTGTAGGAGAGCCGGCCGACGGCGATGCTGCCGGCACTGCCGCTGAACAGGTACCCCTCGAAGTCCTCCGGCGGCAGGTGGGGGCGCGAGCCGTAGTCGTTGTACATCTGGCCGGTGAACACGCCGGTGTCCGACCCGCGCAGGGCGGTGGCGTCGATGCCCGCGTGCTCGAACGCCTCCCAGGCCGTTTCCAGCAGCAGCCGCTGCTGCGGGTCGATCGCCATGGCCTCGCGCGGCGACATCCCGAAGAAGGCCGGGTCGAACCGGTCGGCTTCGTAGAGGAATCCGCCTTCCCGGGCGTACGAGGTGCCCGTGCGGTCGGGGTCCGGGTCGTAGAGGCCGTCCACGTCCCAGCCCCGGTTGCCGGGGAAGCCGCCGACGGCGTCGGTGCCGTCGGCCACGAGGCGCCACAGGTCGTCGGGCGAGGACACGCCGCCGGGATAGCGGCAGGCCATGCCCACGATCGCGATCGGCTCGCGCTGCCTGTCCTCGAGGTCGCGCAGCTGCCGGCGTGCCTCACGGGCATCGGCGACGGCCTTCTTCAGGTAGTCGCGGAGCTTGTCCTCGCCCGCCATGGTGTGTCAACTCCCGTGTGTCGTGTGGTGATCGGTGCCGAAGTGGCGGTGGCTCAGCTCAGCTCGTCGACGAGGGCGAACAGTTCGTCGTCGGTGGCCGAGTCCAGGTCGTCGTCCGGGTCGTCGTCCCGGTCCCGGGCCGGGATCCCGGCCGCGTTGTCGGCCGCGTCCAGGAGCTCCCGCAGGCGGGCGGTGATCCGGCCGTGGGCGGAGGCGTCGGTGGCGGCCGCCTCGATGGCGGCCTCCAGCCGGGCCAGTTCCGTGAGGACCGGCTCGTCCGGCGCGGTCTCCTCGACCGTCAGCCGGTCACGCAGGTACGAGGCGAGCGCCCTCGGCGTGGGCTGGTCGAAGACCAGGGTGGTCGGCAGCCGCAGTCCCGTCTCGGCGGCGAGCTGGTTGCGCAGCTCGACGGCGGTCAGGGAGTCGAAGCCGAGTTCCTGGACCGGCCGGTCGGCGTCGATCGCCGTGTGGTCGGCGTGTCCGAGCACGGCGGCCACCCGGCCTCGGACGACGTCCACCAGGGCCCGTTCCCGCTCGGTGGCGGGCAGGGCGGCGAGCCGCTCGGCGAGTCCCTGGCCCTCGGGGCGGCCGGCGGGGGCGTCGCCCGCGGCCGCGGGGCGGCGGGCGCTGTTCCCGCGGACCAGTCCGGCGAGGAGGGGCGGTACCCCGTCGCCCAGGGCACGGATCGCCCGGGTGTCGAGCCGGGTGACGGCGAGGACGCTCTCGCCGGTGGCCGGGGCCGCGTCGAAGAGGGCCATCGCGTCATCGGTGGCCAGCGGCAGCAGGCCGGAGCGGGCCAGGCGGCGCAGGTCCGCTTCGGCGAGGTGTCCGGTGATGGTGCTGGTCTCCTCCCAGAGGCCCCAGGCGAGGGAGGTCGCGGGCAGCCCGGCGGCCCGGCGATGCGCCGCCAAAGCGTCCAGGAACGCGTTACCGGCCGCGTAGTTCGCCTGCCCCGCCGTACCGAGAAGCCCGGACACAGAGGAATAGAGAACGAACGACTTCAGATCCATGTCCCGGGTCAGCTCGTGCAGATGCCACGCCGCATCCACCTTCGGACGCAACACCGAGTGCAACCGCTCAGCGGTCAGCCCCTCCACCGTCACGTCGTCCAGCACACCCGCCGTATGCACCACACCCGACAACTCACCCACATCGGCCAGCAGCTCCGCCACGGCCGACCGGTCCGTCACATCGCAAGCCGCGACCGTCACCGCAGCGCCCAGCGCCTCCAGCTCCGTCCGCAACTCCCCCGCACCGGGAGCCGACTCACCACGCCGGCTCACCAGCACCAGCGAACGGACTCCGTGAACCGTCACGAGATGGCGGGCCGCAATGGCACCCAGACCACCGGTTCCGCCCGTCACCAGCACCGGGCCATCACTCCAGGCGACCGCGTCGCCTTCATCCGGCACCGCCCGACGCAGCCTGGGCACCACCAACCCACCCGACCGCACCGCCACCTGCGCCTCACCCGAAGCGACGGCGGCTGTGAGAGCGGGTGTGGCCGTGGCGTCGAGGTCCAAGAGCTGGACGCGGCCGGGGCTCTCCGTCTGTGCCGTGCGCAGGAGGCCCCACAGCGGGGCGTGGGCCAGGTCGGTGACGTCCTCGTCGGCCGCGGTGGCCACGGCACCCCGGGTGGCGACCACCAGGCGGGCGTCCGCGAACCGGTCGTCCGCGAGCCACTCCTGCACCTGGACGAGCGCCTGGTGTGCCGCCTCCCGCGCGGTGCCCGGCAGCGTGTCGCCGGCCGGCGCGGAGAAGTGGGGAGCGAGGACGATCGCGGGAAGGGGTGCGCCCGACTCGACGGCCCGGGCCAGCTCGCCGAGGTCGGCGTAGGAGCGGACGGAGCCGTCCGGCAGGCCGAGGTCCGGCGCGCCGAGAACCGCCCAGGTGGCGAGGTCTGCCGTGGCGTCCGTGGTGGCCGGCCGGGTCCACTCGACCCTGAGCAGGCCGTCGGCGGAGCCGGCGTCCGCGGCGCGCAGCGACTGGGCGGACAGGGGGCGCAGGGTCAGCTCCGCCACCTCGGCGACCGGTGCGCCCGACCCGTCGGCCACCGTGAGCGCGACCGTCGTGGAGCCGCTGTCCAGGGCCCCGGGTGCCGCTGCTCCGGCGAGGCGGACCCGCAGCACGGACGCGCCCGTGGCCCTCGCGCTCACTCCGGCCCAGGAGAACGGCAGCAGCGGCCGGCCCTCGTCACCGGCGACCCCGGGGAGCAGCGGGTGCAGGGCGGCGTCGAGCAGGGCCGGGTGGAGGGTGAATCGGCGTGCCTCGGTGCGCTGGTCGTCGTCGAGGGCGACCTCGGCGCAGAGGTCGTCGCCGGCGGCCCACAGCCGGCGCAGGTTGCGGAACGCGGGCCCGTAGGCGTAGCCCTGCTCGTCGAGGCGCTCGTAGGCGCCGGTGAGGTCGATCTCCCGGGCTCCGGCGGGGGGCCAGACGGTGAGCGTCTCGCCCGTGGGGGCGTCGGTGCCGGTGCTCAGGGTGCCGTAGGCGTGCAGGGTCCAGGTCCCGTCGTGGGCGGGGTCGCCGTGGGGACGGGCGTGGATGCGCACCGGGCGCGTGGCGTCGGTGTCCTCGGCGCCGACGGACACCTGGAGGTGCACGCCGCCGCGTTCGGGCAGCACCAGGGGGGCCGCCAGGGTGAGTTCCCCGACCGTGGCGGCGCCGAGCCGTTCGCCTGCGCGGAGGGCGAGTTCGAGCAGTCCGGTGCCGGGCACGAGCACGGTGCCGGCGACGGTGTGCTCCGTCAGCCAGGGGTGCGTGCCGCGGGCCAGGCGGCCGGTGAGGACGTGTTCGTCACGGTCGGCCAGCTGGACGGCGGCGCCGAGCAGCGGGTGGTCGGCCGGGGCGAGTCCGAAGCCCGCGGCGTCGGTGACGGTGGTGGGCGCGTCGAGCCAGTGGCGCTGCCGCTGGAAGGCGTAGAGCGGCAGGTCGGTGCCGTGCGCGCCGGGGAAGACGGTGTCCCAGCGAACGTCGGCGCCGCGTGCGGCGAGCTGTCCCAGGGCTGCGGCGAACACCTCCGGCTCCGGGCGGCCCCTGCGCAGGGCCGGGGTCACGACCCCGGAGGCCTGCTCCAGGGACTCGGCGACCAAGGCGCTCAGCACCCCGTCAGGGCCGAGTTCCAGCCATTCGGTGACCCCCGCCGCCTCCAGGAGGCGGACGCCGTCGAGGAAGCGGACGGCCTCACGGATGTGGCGCGCCCAGTAGTCGGGCGAGGCGAGGTCCTCCGCCGTGGCCAGTTCGCCGGTGACGTTGGAGACGACGGGGATGCGCGGTTCGTGGAAGGTGAGGTCCTCGGCGATCGCGCGGAACTCGTCCAGGATCTCGTCCATGTGCGGCGAGTGGAAGGCGTGGCTGACGGGGAGGCGCTTGACCCGGGAGCCCTCCTTCTTGAACCGGGCGGCGAGCTCGTCCACGGCGTCGGCGTCGCCGGAGATGACCGTGGAACGCGGCCCGTTGACACCGGCGACGGCCATCCGGTCGCCGTAGGGGGCGAGGGCGGCGCGTACCGCGTCCTCTCCTGCTTCGACGGCCGCCATGGCGCCGCCCTCCCGTGCCGCCTGCATCAGCCGGCCGCGCTCCGCCACGAGGACGCAGGCGTCGGGCAGGTCGAGGACGCCCGCGAGGTGGGCGGCGGTGACCTCTCCGATGGAGTGGCCGAGCAGGAAGTCCGGGGTGAGGCCGTGGTGTTCGGCGAGGCGGAACAGCGCGGTCTCCAGGGCGAACAGCGCGGTCTGGGTGAACGCCGTCTGGTCGAGCAGGGCGGCGTCCGCGCTGTCCTCGGCGGCGAAGAGCACCGACTTCAGCGGGCGCATGAGTTCGGGGTCCAGGTGGGCGCACACCTCGTCGAGGGCCGCCGCGAACACCGGGGAGGCGGCGTACAGTTCGCGGCCCATGCCGAGGCGCTGGGCGCCCTGCCCGGTCAGCAGGAAGGCGGTCTTGCCGCGTGTGGACGAGGAGGTGCGCAGGGCTGCCGGGGTGGTCTCGCCACGGCCGAGCGCGGCGAGTCCGTCGAGCAGTTCGGCTCGGTGCCGGGCGACCACCACGGCCCCGCGGCTGTGCCGGGCCCGCCGGGTGCCGAGGGACCAGCCGAGGTCGGTGAGGGACTGCTCGGGGTGGCTGCCGAGGTGGTCGTGCAGGCGCCGGGCCTGGGCGCGCAGCGCCTGCTCGTCCCGGGCGGACAGCACGAACGGGACGGGCCCGGACGGCTCCGGCCGCTCGGCGACGGCCTCCTCGGGCGCGGTGAACTCCTCGACCACGACATGGGCGTTGGTCCCGCTGATGCCGAAGGAGGAGACGCCCGCACGACGCGGCACACCGTCCCTCGCGGTCCACTCCCGTGCCTCGGTCAGCAGCTCGACCGCGCCCGTGTCCCACTCGACGAACGGCGACGGCTCGTCCACGTGCAGCGTCCGCGGCAGCACACCGTGCCGCATCGCCTGCACCATCTTGATCACACCGCCCACGCCCGCGGCGGCCTGCGCATGACCGATGTTCGACTTCAACGAGCCCAACAGCAGGGGCTGTTCACGGTCCTGGCCGTACGTCGCCAGGAGGGCCTGGGCCTCGATCGGGTCGCCCAGCCGGGTGCCCGTGCCGTGCGCCTCCACCGCGTCCACCTCGGCGGCGGACAGGCCGGCCGAGGCCAGCGCCTGGCGGATGACACGCTCCTGCGACGGGCCGTTCGGCGCCGTCAGACCGTTGGAGGCACCGTCCTGGTTCACCGCGCTGCCCCGGACGACCGCCAGCACCTGGTGCCCGTTGCGCAGGGCGTCCGACAGCCGCTCGACCACCAGCAGGCCCACGCCCTCCGACCAGGCCACGCCGTCGGCCGCGGCGGCGAAGGACTTGCAGCGGCCGTCGGGTGACAGGCCGCGCTGGCGGGAGAACTCCACGAAGACGTGCGGTCCGGCCATGACGGTCACGCCGCCGGCAAGGGCGAGCGAGCACTCGCCGTTGCGCAGCGCGTTCGCCGCCAGGTGCAGCGCGACCAGCGAGGACGAGCAGGCCGTGTCGACGGTGACGGCCGGGCCCTCGAAGCCGTAGGTGTAGGAGAGCCGGCCCGACACGACGCTGGAGAGGTTGCCCGCGAGCAGGAAGCCCTCGTACTCCTCGGGGCTCGCCGCGAGGCGGGACGCGTAGTCGTCGTACATGGCGCCGGTGAACACGCCGGTGTCCGAGCCGTGCAGGCCGGTGGGGTCGATGCCCGCGTGCTCGAACGCCTCCCAGGCCGTCTCCAGCAGCAGCCTGTGCTGCGGGTCCATGGCGGTGGCCTCGCGGGGCGGGATGCCGAAGAAGGCCGGGTCGAAACGGTCGGCGTCGTGCAGGAAACCGCCGTGCCGGACGTAGGAGGTGCCGGTGTGGGCGGGGTCCGGGTCGTAGAGGCCGTCCAGGTCCCAGCCCCGGTTGCCGGGGAACCCGGTGATGGCGTCGCCGCCTTCGGAGACCAGCCGCCAGAGGTCGTCCGGTGAGGCGACGCCGCCCGGGTAGCGGCAGGCCATGCCCACGATCGCGATGGGCTCGTCGTGGGCGATGGCGGGCCGAACGGTGCGGGCCGCCGGTGCCGGGGCGGTGGTGTCCTCGATCCGGGTGAGCAGGTGGTCGGCGACCGCGTCGGGCGTGGGGTGGTCGAAGACGACGGTCGCGGACAGCCGCAGCCCGGTGGCGCTGTTCAGGCGGTTGCGCAGCTCGACGCCGGCGAGGGAGTCGAAGCCGCTCTCCTTGAAGGCGCGCTTGGGGTCCAGGCGTTGCGGGTCGGTGTGGCCGAGGACTCCGGCCACGATGCCGCGGACGAGGTCGAGGACGGTCTCGCGGCGCCGCTCCTGCGGCAGGGCGGCGATCCGCTCCGCCCAGGAGGTGCCGTCGCCGCCCGCGTCGGCCGCGCGGGCGGCCGTGCGCCGGGAGCGGGGCGCCGGGGCCAGCTCGCGCAGCAGGGGCGAGGTCTCGGCGCGCAGGGCCCTCGGTTCGAAGACGACGGGGACACGCAGCGCGTCGTCGCCTGCCAGGGCCGCGTCGAAGAGGGCCAGGGCGTGCTCGGGGGTGAGGGTCCTGATGCCCTGGCGGGTCCAGCGGGCCAGGTCGGCGTCGCCGAGGGTGCCGCCCATGCCGTGGGTGCCGTCCCAGAGGCCCCAGGCGAGGGAGGTCGCCGGCAGCCCGGCGGCCCGGCGATGCGCCGCCAGCGCGTCCAGGAACGCGTTACCGGCCGCGTAGTTCGCCTGCCCCGCCGTACCGAGAAGACCCGACACCGACGAGTACAGAACGAACGCCTTCAGATCCATGTCCCGGGTCAGCTCGTGCAGATGCCACGCCGCATCCACCTTCGGACGCAACACCGAGTGCAACCGCTCAGCGGTCAGCCCCTCCACCGTCACGTCGTCCAGCACACCCGCCGTATGCACCACACCCGACAAGGCACCCACATCGGCCAGCAGCTCCGCCAGAGCAGACCGATCGGTCACATCACACGCCGCGACCGTCACCGCAGCGCCCAGCGCCTCCAGCTCCGACCGCAACTCCCCCGCACCAGGAGCCGACTCACCACGCCGGCTCACCAGCACCAGCGAACGCACCCCATGGACCTGGACGAGGTGCCGGGCCACCACAGCGCCCAGTCCACCGGTACCGCCCGTCACCAGCACAGGGCCCTCACCCCACGAAACCGCGTCGCCTTCATCCGGCACCGCCCGACGCAGCCTGGGCACCACCAACCCGCCCGACCGCACCGCCACCTGCGCCTCACCCGAAGCGAGGGCGGTGGCCAGGAGCCGGTCATCGGTGGAGGCGCCGGCATCTGCGTCGATCAGGACCACACGATCCGGATGCTCGGACTGCACGCTGCGCAGCAGGCCCCACAGCGGGGCCTGGGCCGGCTCGGGGACGAGGTCCCCGGGGGCGGCGGCCACGGCGCCCCGGGTGAGCACCGCGAGGCGCGCGCCGGTCAGGCGCTCGTCGGCGAGGAAGTCCTGCACGAGGCGCAGAAAGACGTCCGCCGTGTGGTGGGCGAGGGCCGCAACGTCGCCGTCTCCGTCATCGGAGGGGGCACGTACGAGGACCACCTCGGCCGTGGTGTCCACCTGCGTGAGGTCCAAGGCCTCCACCACGCGCGGGACGTCGCCCTCGGGTGGCGTGACCGGCGTCCACTCGACGGCGTACAGGGAGTCGAGGGGGCGCGGTCCGGAGCGGAGCCGGTCCTTGGCGACCGGGCGCAGGGCGAGGGACTCGACGCTCACGACGGGTGCGCCGACGGTGTCCGCGGCGTGCAGCGAGTAGGTGCCGGACCCGCCGGGCTCGATCCGCACCCGCAGGGTGTCGGCGCCCGCGGCGTGCAGGGACGCGCCGGACCAGGCGAACGGCAGCCGGATGGTGTCCGCGGCGGTGTCGTCCCCGGCGGCGTGCAGCACGACGGGGTGCAGCAGCGCGTCGAAGAGGGCGGGATGCAGGCCGAACCGGGCGGCGCCGTCCCGATGGGCGTCGGGCAGGGCGACTTCGGCGTACAGCGCGTCGGTCGCGTGCCACAGGCGCGTCAGGCCCTGGAAGGCCGGGCCGTAGGTGTAGCCGAGCGCGGTGAGGCGCTCGTACGCGTCGCCCAGGGGCACCTCGGCGGCACCGGTGGGCGGCCACTGGCTGAGGTCGGGCCCGGTCGGCGGGGTGCCGCCGAGGGTGCCGGAGGCGTGTCGCGTCCACAACTGTCCGGTGTCCGGGCGGCCGTCCGGGCAGGCGTGGATCTCGACGGGCCGGCTGCCGGAGGCGTCCGGTGCGCCGACGGCGACCTGGACACGGACGGAGCCCTGCTCCGGCAGTTCGAGCGGGGCCTCCAGGGTCAGTTCGCCGACCTGGTCGATGCCGTAGCGGCCCGCCGCGGCCAGGGCCAGCTCCAGGAAAGCGGTGGCGGGCACGAGGACGGTGCCGTTGATGGCGTGGTCGGCGAGCCAGGGCTGGTCGGCGACGGAGAGGCGGCCGGTGAGCACCAGCCCGTCGCTGCCCGCCAGTTCCATCGAGGCGTGCAGGAGCGGGTGCCCGGCGGGGTCGAGGCCGAGCCCCCGGGCGTCGAGCGGCCGTTCGGGGGTGAGCCAGTAGCGCTCCCGCTGGAAGGGGTACGTCGGCAGGTCGACGAGGCGGGCGCCGGGGTGGAAGGTCTCGGCGGCGAGCGGCGCGCCGCCCGTCCAGGCCGTGGCGATCCCGGCGAGGAAGGTCTCGCCCTCGGGGCGCCCGGCCCGCAGCAGCGGGACGACGACCGCGTCGGTGTCGGCCAGCGCGGCACGGGTCAGCGGGGCGAGCACGGCGTCGGGGCCGGTCTCGACGAACACGCTGGTGCCGTGCCGGTGCAGGGCCCGGGCGGCGTCGACGAACCGTACGGGCCGGCGGATCTGCCGGACCCAGTACGCGGGCGAGGTCAGCTCGTCCGGGGTGGCGAGCTCGCCGGTGACCGTGGACACGATCGGGATGCGCGGCGCGTGGAAGGTGAGGCTCTCGGCGACGGCGCGGAACTCGTCCAGGACGTCGTCCATGTGCGACGAGTGGAACGCGTGGCTGACCTGGAGCCGGCGGGTGCGGCGGCCCCGGGAGCGCCACAGCGCGGCCAGTTCCTCCGCCGCGTCCTCGTCGCCCGAGACCACCAGGGAGTCGGGGGCGTTGACGGCGGCGAGGTCGAGCCGGCCCGCGGCCTTCTCCAGGTCGGCGGTGATCTCGGCCTCGGTGGCCTCCAGGGCGATCATGGCGCCGCCCGCGCGTGCCGCTTCCATGAGACGGCCGCGGGCCGCGACCAGCCGGGCCGCGTCGGCGAGGGACAGCACGCCCGCGACGTGTGCGGCGGCGAGTTCGCCGATGGAGTGCCCGGCGAGCAGGTCCGGTGTGGTGCCGTGGTGGGCGAGGAGGCGGAACAGGGCGACCTCGACGGCGAACAGGGCGGGCTGCGTGTAGGCGGTGCGGTGCAGCAGGCGGCCGGGCTCGCTGTCGCCGTCGGCGAACATCACGGTGCGCAGGGGCAGTTCGAGGTGTTCGTCGAGGGCTGAGCACACCTCGTCGAGGGCCGCCGCGAACACGGGGGAGGCGGCGTACAGTTCGCGGCCCATGCCGGCGTGCTGGGCGCCCTGGCCGGTGAACAGGAAGGCGGTGCGGCCCGCCCCGGCGGCGCTGCCGGTGACGACCTGGGCGGTCTCCTCGTCCCGGGCCAGGGCGGCGAGCCCGGCGAGGAGCGTGCCGGTGTCCGTGGCGGTGACCACCGCGCGCTGCGGCAGGGCGGTGCGGGTGACGGCGAGGGACGCGCCCAGGTCGGTGGGGTGCGTGCCGCCCTCGGTGACGAAGTCGTGCAGGCGCTGGGCCTGGGCGCGCAGCGCCGTCTCGTCCCGGGCGGACAGCACGAACGGAACGGGCCCGGACGGCTCCGGCCGCTCGGCGACGGCCTCCTCGGGCGCGGTGAACTCCTCCACCACGACATGGGCGTTGGTTCCGCTGATGCCGAAGGAGGAGACACCCGCCCGCCTCGGTGCACCGTCACGAGCGGTCCACTCGCGCTGCTCGCTCAGCAGCTCGACCGCGCCCGTGTCCCACTCGACGAACGGCGACGGCTCGTCCACGTGCAGCGTCCGCGGCAGCACACCGTGCCGCATGGCCTGCACCATCTTGATGACGCCGCCCACGCCCGCGGCGGCCTGCGCGTGGCCGATGTTCGACTTCAACGACCCCAGGAACAGCGGACGTTCACGGTCCTGGCCGTATGTCGCCAGGAGGGCCTGGGCCTCGATCGGGTCGCCCAGCCGCGTGCCCGTGCCGTGCGCCTCCACCGCGTCCACCTCGGCCGGAGTGAGCCGGGCGTCGGACAGGGCGTCGCGGATGACGCGCTGCTGGGAGGGGCCGACCGGGGCGGTCAGGCCGTTGCCCGTGCCGTCCTGGTTGATGGCGCTGCCCCGTACGACGGCCAGCACCCGGTGCCCGTTGCGGATCGCGTCCGACAGGCGCTCGACGACCAGGAGGCCGACCCCCTCGGCCCAGGAGGTGCCGTCGGCGGACGCGGCGAAGGACTTGGAGCGCCCGTCGGCGGCCAGGCCGCGCTGGCGGGAGAACTCCACGAACATGCCGGGCGACGACATGACGGTCGCGCCGCCCGCGATGGCCAGGTTGGTCTCGCCCGTGCGCAGCGAGCGCACCGCCATGTGCAGGGCGACCAGGGAGGACGAGCAGGCCGTGTCGACGGTGACGGCCGGGCCGAGGAGCCCGAGCTGGTAGGCGATGCGGCCGGACATGACGCTGGGCGTGGTGCCCGTGAGGAGGTGCCCCTCGACGGTGTCGGGGGCCTCGTGCATCCGGGGTCCGTAGTCGAGGGTGGTTGCGCCCACGAACACGCCGGTGCGGCTGCCCTTGAGGGCGGCGGCGTCCAGGCCGGCCCGCTCGACGGCCTCCCAGGCGGTCTCCAGGAGGAGGCGCTGCTGGGGGTCCATGGCGAGGGCCTCGCGGGGCGAGATCCCGAAGAACTCGTTGTCGAACAGGGCCGCGTCGTGCAGGAAGCCGCCCTCGCGGACCGTGCTGTGACCGCCGTGTGTGGGGTCGGCGTCGTACAGGTCCGCGTCCCAGCCGCGGTCGCCGGGGAAGCCGGTGATGGCGTCCCGGCCGTCGGCGACGAGGTTCCACAGCTCCTCGGGAGAGGTGACGCCGCCCGGGTAGCGGCAGGCCATGCCGACGATGGCGATGGGTTCGTGCGCCGTGTCGGATGTGCCGGCCGGGCGGTCCTCGGTGAGGGCGGCGGGGTCCGGGCCGGCGAGGAGGGTGGTGAGGTGGGAGATGAGGGCGGCCGGGGTGGGGTGGTCGAACAGCAGGCCGCTGGGCAGGGTGAGGCCGGTGGCGGTGGCGAGGGCGTCGCGCAGCTCGACCGTCATCAGGGAGTCGAAGCCGAGGTCCCTGAACGCGGCGTGCTGGTCGACGCGGCCGGCGTCGGTGTGCTCCAGGACGGCGGCGACCTGCTCCAGCACCAGGGCGGTGGCGTCGGGGGCCGGGGCGACCGGGGATGCGGTGGCCGCGGTTTCGGGCAGGGCCGGGGCGGGTGCCTGCGCGGCGGGGGCGGCCGGGCCGTCGATCCAGTGGCGCTCGCGCTGGAAGGCGTAGGTGGGCAGCGGGACGCGGCGGCCCGGGCCGCCGGCGTGCACGGCCGCCCAGTCGACGGGCGTGCCGCGGACGAACGCGGCGGCGACGCCGGTGAGCAGGGAGCGGACCTCGGCGCGTCCGGCGCGGAGCGTGGCGACGGGGGCGGTGGCCTCGGTGTCACCGGCGCTCGCGGCGGCCAGCGCGGTCAGGACACCGTCGGGGCCGAGCTCCAGCAGGGTGGCGGCGCCCAGGTTCTCCAGGGTGCGTACGGCGTCGCGGAAGCGGACCGGGCGCCGCACCTGCTCGACCCAGTAGGCGGGCGAGGTCCACTGGCCCGGTTCCACGGCGGTGCCGGTGACCGTGGACACGGCGGGGATCCGCGGCTCGTGGAACGTGAGCTCCTCCACGACGGCGCGGAACGGCTCCAGCATCGGGTCCATCAGCGGCGAGTGGAAGGCGTGGCTGACCGTGAGGCGGCGGGTCCTGCGGCCCTGCGCGGCGAGCTGCTCCGCGACGTCGGTGACGCTGTCGTGCGCGCCGGAGATCACCACGGCGAGCGGCCCGTTGACGGCGGCGACCGCGACCGGCCCGTCCTGCGCGGCGAGCAGGGGCAGCACCTCGTCCTCGGTGGCCTCGACGGCGACCATGGCGCCGCCGGCCGGCAGTTCCTGCATCAGGCGGCCCCGGGCGGCGACGAGCCGGGCGGCGTCGTCGAGGGACAGCACGCCGGCGACGTGGGCGGCGGCGATCTCCCCGATGGAGTGCCCGGCCACGTGGCCGGGGGTGACGCCCCAGGAGGTGACGAGGCGGTACAGGGCGACCTCGACGGCGAACAGCGCGGGCTGGGTCCAGGCGGTGTCGTCCAGGCCCTCCCCGGAGTCCACCACCTCAGCGAGGGGCCGGTCGAGCAGCGGGGCGAACGCCCGGCACACCTCGTCGAAGGCGGCCCGGAACGCCGGGAAGGCATCGCGCAGTTCCCGTCCCATGGCGGCGCGCTGGGCGCCCTGCCCGGTGAACAGGAAGGCCGTCGTGCCCGGGCGGACGGCACCCGTGACGACCTGCGCCGCGGCCCGCCCCCTGGAAAGGGCGGTCAGGCCGGTGACCATGCCGGCCCGGTCGTCGGCGAGGACGACGGCCCGGTGGTCGAAGACGGTGCGGGTGGTGGCCAGGGAGCGGCCGATGTCCTCGGGGCGGGGCGCGGGGACGGCGGTCACGGCGGTGCGCAGCCGATCGGCCTGCGCGGCGAGGGCGGCGGCGCCGCGTCCGGAGACGACCCAGGGCAGCAGGACGCCGTCCCCCTCGGGAGCCGCTTCCGGTGACGGGGTGGCCGGCCCCTCGCCCAGCACCACGTGGGCGTTGGTGCCGCCCATGCCGAACGAGGAGACACCGGCGATCAGCGGCCGGTGGGGGGCGGGCCAGTCGCCGGTCTCGCGCTGCACCTCCAGGCCGAGTTCGGCCAGCGGGATCGCCGGGTTGGGGGTGTCGAAGTTGAGGCTGGCGGGCAGGCGGCGGTGGCGCAGGGCCAGCAGGGTCTTGATCAGGCCGACGATGCCCGCCGCGCCCTCCAGGTGGCCCACGTTGGTCTTCGCCGACCCGACCCGCAGCGGGCCGGCGCCGGAACGGGCCGTGCCCAGCACCGCGCCCAGGGCGGCGGCCTCGACGGGGTCGCCGACCGGCGTGCCGGTGCCGTGCAGTTCGACGTACTGGACGGCGTCGGGGTCGAGGCCGCCGCGTTCGTACGCCTCGCGCAGGACCCGCTCCTGGGTCTCCTGCCCGGGCACGGTCAGTCCGGGGGTGGTGCCGTCGTTGTTGACGGCGCTGGCGTGGATCACGCCGAGGACGTCGTCGCCGTCCGCGAGGGCCCGGGACAGCGGCTTGAGGACGACGGCGCCGCCGCCCTCACCGCGTACGAAGCCGTTGGCGCGGGCGTCGAAGGTGTACGTGGTGCCGTCGGGGGAGAGCCCGCCGAAGCGCTCCCCGGCCACCGCGGCCTCGGCGAGGATGTTGAGGTTGACGCCGGCGACGATGGCGGCGTCGGACTCGCCGGCGCGCAGCGACTCGCACGCCAGGTGCACGGCGACCAGCGAGGAGGACTGGGCGGAGTCGACGGTGAGGCTGGGGCCGCGCAGCCCGAGGTGGTACGAGACCCGGTTGGCGATCACCCCGCGGTTGACGCCGGTCATGGTGTGCTGGGTGACGGTCCGGGCGCCGTGCTGGTAGAGCAGGGCGGCGTAGTCGTCGCGCAGGGTGCCGACGAAGACGGCGGTGCGGCTGCCGCGCAGGGTGGCCGGGACGATCCCGGCGTTCTCCAGCGCCTCCCAGGCCAGTTCGAGCACGAGGCGCTGCTGCGGGTCCATGACGCGCGCCTCGCGCGGGGCTATGCCGAAGAAGCCGGCGTCGAAGGTGTCGACGCTCTCCAGGAAGCCGCCGTGGCGCAGGCCGGGTGCGGTGCCGTCGGGTGCCGCCTCGCCGGACGCGGGCCGCAGGCGGTCCGCCGGGACGGGGGTGATGGCGGAGGTGCCGGTGCTGAGCAGTTCCCAGAAGGCCTCCGGATTTCCCGCTCCGGGCAGGCGGCAGGAAAGGCCGACGACCGCGATGTCCTCGCTCCGTGCACGGCGCGTACCGATCGATTCGGACTGGTGCTGATTCGTCATCGCGCTCGACTGCCCTTTCGGCCGAATTACCGCAAGACTGCTGAGTGGGGGAATGTTCGGCCCGATCGTAGGCAGGGGGGTCTCTCCCTCTCCTCAGTCTCCGTCCTCGCTCCGGTAATTCGGCCCGGACGAAAGGGAGCGGGAAAAGAAGAAGGCGCCATGACCGGGCGGTGGACGGGAACCGCACTTCCCGTTCTCCACCGCGCGGTCATGGCGCTTGCCGACGGTCAGCCCGCGAGGGTCGCGGCCTGTTCCGCGGCACGGAAGCCGGACTCCAGGGCGCCTTCGACGAAGGCCCCGTTCCAGCCGCTGGCTATGTCACCGCCCGCGAAGACGATGCGTCCGAACGGCTGCTGGATGTCCGGCAGCTGACGCAGGAGCTGCCCCGGCCGGCGCAGGCCCCAGCCGCCGCGCGCCCACGGGTCCTTGTGCCATTCCTTCGCCCGGTACTCGGCGACCCTGGCCTCCGGCAGCAGCCCGCGGACCGCGGCGCGCACCGCCTGCGGGTCGGACACGTCGAGGGCGGGGCCGGTGAAGGCCACGAAGATGCGGCCGTCGGGCAGCTGCTTCTGCGGGATGAGCAGCAGGATGGGGGCACCCTCCGGGGCCTGGGCGGAGACCGCCTCGGAGGTGCCCTTCACCCGCAGCCACAGCTTGGTGGCGTGCGGGACGCCGAGGCCCTCGCGGGCGGCGTCGGTGTACACCTTGGGCAGGCCCGGCTCGAAGGTGAGCGTCGACCACATGTTGACGGGCGTGGCGAGCACGACGACCGGCGCCTGGTACACCCGGCCGCCGCGGACCTCGACCTGGGTGAGGCCGCCGCGCTCGCGGATCGCCGTGACCGGCGAGTTGAGGCTGACGGTGGCACCCGACTCGCGCAGCATCCGCTCCAGGATGGAGATCATGCCGCCCTCGGGCAGCTGGCTCATCACCGAGAGGAACTTGTCGTAGGTGCCGCCCGCGAGCTGGTACCACTGCGCGAGGCCGGTGAGGGAGCCGGTCTTGTTGCCGCCGGCGAACACCGAGGTGGCGCCGCTCACCCAGTCGTGGTCGACGCCGCTCAGTTTGAGCTGGGCGATGCGGTCGGCGAGGGAGAGACGGTCCACGGACGCCAGCAGGTCCTTGCGGTGCAGCGGCTCGTAGGGCCGCTCGAAGTACTGCTCGGATCCGGCGTAGAAGTCCGCGAACAGGCTGTTCAGCCGGGCGCCGGCCTCCTGCGGGGAGTGGCTGGCGTAGCCGTTCGGGCCGGGCATCACCATGCGGGTGGCGTGCACGTCCTCGGTGGTGGTCAGCGAGTAGCGCTTCAGTTCGCGGGCCACGAGGTCCTGGCCGGGGCCGAACCAGCCGCCGCCCAGTTCGACGTGCTGCCCGGCCAGCGTGCCCGGCTCGATGCGGCCGCCGATCCGGCCGCGGGCCTCCAGGACCAGGACCCGCATGCCGCGGGCGCCCAGCTCCCGGGCGACGGTTCCGCCCGCGTATCCGGCGCCGACGACGATGGCGTCGTAGGGCATGTCGGCGGCCGCGGCCGAGGGTGCCGTCGCGGCGACGGCGCCGGCGGTGAGCGCGGTGGCGCCCGCCGCCTTCAGCAGTGTTCTTCTGGTGACGCGTCCGTGGGCGCGAGGGGTCGTGCTGTCGCCGTTCTCGGTCATGGAACACACCTTTCGCGAAGAGCGGGAATTGCAGGACGGAAAGCGCACGGAATCGACGGGCGGAAACGAACGGTGAAATGCGCGTCCGATTCTGGTGCGCCGGTGTGCGGGCACGGGGAAGGGGCCGGTTCCGACGGGGGATTCGGAACCGGCCCCTTCGTCAAGGGGTGCAGCGAATACCGGGCCCGGTGCTCACTGGTTCGGGCGGCGGTATGCCTTCACGACGCTGGCGTAGCTGTTCTTGGCGTGGCCCTGGGCGATGATGCCCTCCATCAGCGCCTCGGAGTACTTGGGCAGTTCGGTGTCGACGCCGAGCGCCTCGCTCTCCTCGACGAGGTGCTTGAGCGCGCCCAGGTGGGTCTCCAGGGTGGCGTCGTTGGCCGGGAACTTCTCGTCGCCGGCGTCGATCTGCGCGGCGTAGTCGGCCGTGAACATCTTGATGGCGTCGAGCCACATGTGCGCCCACGGCAGGAACTCCTGCGCCTTGACGCCGCCGGTCTCCACGATGGCCACGCCGTGCAGGAAGCTGTTGAGGGCGCCCCACATCAGGCCGAGCAGCGACACGTCGAACAGGGCGGGCTTGCCGTGGTCGGTGCCGAGGTAGGTGGTGCCGCCGCCGAGGAGCTTCAGCACGGGCTCGTGGGCGTCGAAGACGGCCTGGTCACCGGCGTAGAAGAGGACGGAGGTCTCGGCGCCGATGCCGGGCGGGGTGATCATGATGGCGCCGTCGAGGTACTGCGCGCCGTTCTTCTCCGCCCACTCGGCGGTCTGCCGGGCCTGCTCGGAGGAGCCGGTGGTGAGGTTGACGACGGTCTTGCCGCGCAGGGCGTCGCCGAGCGAGCCGATGACGTCGTGCACCACGTCGTACGTCGACACGCAGACGACCACGAGGTCGCTCGCGGCGACGGCGTCGGCGGGGTTCGCGGCGAGGACCGCGCCGTCCTTGACGAGGCCGTCGGCCTTGTCCGCCGAACGGTTCCACACGGTGGTGGCGTGGCCCGCCTTCAGGAAGGCGGCGGCCAGGGCCTGCCCCATCAGGCCGAGGCCGAGCACCGACACCGAGGTGTGGTTGTCACCCATGAATGTGTTCCTCCAGTACGAAAGTGGTGTGCTGTACGGTCCGGCACGCGGGGCGCGCCGGTGAAAAGGCGGGTCCGGGGCGTCGACTCAGAGGAAGACGGTGCCGGGCTCCAGGCCGACCAGGACGCGGCCCTGGAGTTCGAGGTTGACGTCGGCGTTGGCGAGGGCGTGCAGCGAGAAGCCCTGGATGTCGCGGTGGAAGCGCTGCAGGTGGACGTCGCGGCGGATGACGGAGCCGCCGCTGGCGTTGTGCAGGATCTCCACGGCTTCCTTGGCCAGTTGGGCGGCGAAGCCGGTCTGGCCGCGCACGATGGCCTTCTCGGCGTCGGTGGGCTGCTCGCCTGCGTCGGCGCGCTCCTGGAGGAGGGTCAGCCAGCGGGTCGACAGCGCCTCGGCGGCGTCGATCTTGTTGGCGGCCGTGGCGACCTGGATCTGCGTGAGCGGGTGCAGCTTCTGGTCGGTCCAGTCGGTGTAGGTGATGCCGCGGCCGGGCAGGCGCTCCAGGAACAGTTCGTAGGCGCCGCGGGCGATGCCGATGAACACGGCGGCGCACTCCGCCATGACGAAGCTGAGCAGGCCGTAGTTGCGGCCGGTGGCGCCCAGGTTGGAGCGGTCGCCGGTCGCGCTGACCATGACCTCCTCGAAGGACACGGCGTGGTGGGCCGGCACGAAGACGTCCTCGGCGATGGCGGTGGCACTGCCGGTGGCGGCGCCGGCCGAGACGTCCCAGTCGTCGACGATCCTGAGGTCGGACATGGGGACGAGGGCCATGATCTCGCCCTCGGTGCCGTCCGGGTTGCGCACCATCGCGGCGGTGAAGTCCCAGTCGGCGCCCTTGCAGCCGGTGTTGAACTTCCAGGTGCCGTTGAGGAGGTAGCCGCCCTCGGTGGGGACGGCGACGCCGGTCGGGGCGAACGCGCTGGAGATCTTGACGGAGCCGGACGCGAAGACCTCCTCCTGGGCCCGGTCGGGGTAGAGCGTCGCCGTCCAGGTGCTCGTCACCCACACCATCGTCACCCAGGCGGCGGCCGGGCAGCCGCGGCCGATCTCGGTGATGACCCGGGCCTGGTCGGCCAGCGGCAGGTCGAGCCCGCCGAACCGGCGCGGCACGGCCATGCGGAACACCCCGGCCTTCTCCAGGAGTTCGATGCTCTCGTCCAGCAGCCAGCCGCGGTCCTCGGCGGCGCGG
The DNA here is from genome assembly GCF_014202475.1 of Streptomyces paradoxus. Classification (GTDB taxonomy): domain Bacteria; phylum Actinomycetota; class Actinomycetes; order Streptomycetales; family Streptomycetaceae; genus Streptomyces; species Streptomyces paradoxus. The sequence goes on along the minus strand of NZ_JACHGV010000012.1, from coordinate 182,626 downwards.
CCGTTCTCGCGCAGGGTCGGGACGATGCTGTCCACGGCTTCCAGTACGGCTGCCAGGTCGTCGTTCGTGGCCATTTCCGGCTCCTCGATTGTGATTCCTACTGCCGGTCGAGAGGCGCGAGAACCCAACGCTCCCCGGCAGTTCGAAACCTTACTGAAGGGCTCGGAGAAATGAGTAAGAGCACACCCATCGCCCGGTCATCACCCTCACACCTCCGAAAAGAAGGCGGCACTTGACGCACAATTACCCGGCAATTACCCGACGCTGACCGGGAAATGGTCGAACGGTGCTCGGGGCGGCCCGTGTGGGAACATCCCAGCATGACTCTTTCATGGCCCGAACTCGTACGGACTGCGGCCGAGGACACCACCTCCGCACTCGAAAAAGGAGCCGATCAGAACTGGCGCGGAAAGGCGGGTGATCTGGACTGGAGCTGTCGGGAAACCCTGTCGCACATCGCGCTCGGGGTCGTGGGGTACGCCGGCCTGCTCATCGCCCGCCCCACCGACCGCTACATCACCCTGTTCTCCTCGATCGACGGCCACGCCCCGGTCCCGGCCGCCCTGGAGGGCATCCGGATCGCCGGCACGCTGCTCGCCGGCACCGTCCGCGACACCCCGCCGGAGGTCCGCGCCTGGCACCCGTACGGGCACTCCGACGCGGCTGGCTTCGCGGCGATGGGCGTGCTCGAGCTCGTCGTCCACGGGCGGGACATCGCGCAGGCGGTAGGCGTGGAGTACACCCCCTCGGACGCTCTGGCGGCGCCCGTGGTGGAGCGGCTCTTCCCCGACGCGCCCACCGGCCACTCCCCCGCCGACACCCTGCTGTGGTGCACGGGACGCAGCACGCTGCCCGGGCTGCCCCGGCGCGGCGCCTGGCGCTGGGACGGCCGGGTGCGCCAGGCCTGAGGCCGCCCCCGCACTCCCCCGCTCACCGGACCACCTGCCGCCGGGCGACTCCACGCAGTCGCCCGGCGGCACTGTCATGTCGCGCCCTGCCCGGCGGAGACCACGGCATTACCGCAGCGTGGCTGGAACGTTGAACCGGCCCGAATAGTGTCGGCCACGGAATGCACGAGCACCCGCACTGTTCGTGCAGACACCCGCATGGAACGTTCCTTTCTCCTGAACGTTCCCCTCAAACGTCTCTCCAGCCAAGAAGGCAGGTTGATTTCCGCCATGTCCGAGCTCGTCGCGGAACTGGAAAACCACACCGCCCGCTATGTCGAGGCCGTCAACGCCGGTGACTTCGAGACGGTCGAGAAGTTCTACACCGCCGACGCGGTCGCCGTCTGGGAACCGGGCAAGCCGCTCACCGGTGACGAACGCCGGAAGTACCAGCGGGAATTCCTCGAGGCCCGGCCGCGGATGGCGGCCAAGCCCCGGCAGGTGTTCGTGACCGGCGAGACCGCGCTGATGATCGTCGACTGGACGATCGACATCACCGGCGCCGACGGCACCACCGAGCACCTGGCCGGCGTCGGGGTGGACGTGCTGACCCGGGGCGAGGACAACGTGTGGCGCTACGCCATCGACGACCCGTTCGGCCAGGCGAGCTGACCGGCGCGAGCGCCGCGGCACGCAGAACCGAAAGCACCTTGGCCCATGAGTGACATGCCGGTTCCGCACGGCGGGCCCGCACCGAGTACACGGGGGACACACAGCACCATGCACACATCCGGACCCATCAGCGGGCGGCGGCCGACGCGCCGCACCCTGCTCAAGGCGGCCGGGGCGGCCGCCGTCGCGACAGCCGCCCTCGCCCCGGTCGCCCCGGCGGCCTCCGCCGCCACCGGCGGCGCCGCGGCGGACTGGGACGTCATCGTCATCGGCGCCGGTTTCGCCGGCATCACCGCGGCCCGCGAACTGCGCGCCCGCGGCAAGCGGGTGCTCGTCCTGGAGGCCCGCGACCGCATCGGCGGCCGCACCTGGACGGACACCTACGGCGGCCAGCTGATCGAGCGCGGCGGGACCTGGGTCGAGCCGACCCAGCCCTACCTCGGCGCCGAACTCACGCGCTACAAGCTGGCGCTGGAGGAGGACGAGCCGATCTCGACGACGTGGCTGCCGACGCCGAACGGCCCGCGGCAGTTCACGCCCGAGGACGGGTTCGGCCGGATGGGCACCGTCTTCGAGCGCATGTTCGACGGCACGCGGACGTACTTCGAGAAGCCGTTCCAGCCCCTGTACCGGGCCGACCTGCTGCAGAGCCTGGACAAGCTGACCCTGCGCGACCGCCTGACCCAGCTCGCCCTCACGCCCGAGGAGGAACTCCTCGTCAACGGGCAGACGGCGGTCTACGCCGGCGGTGCCAGCACGGACGGCGCCTTCACGATGTTCGCCCACTGGTGGGCCCTGGCCGGCCACACCAACGCGGGCTGGAACGACACCATGCGCTGGCGCATCGCCAAGGGCACCACGGCACTGCTCCAGGCGATGGTCAACGAGGCCAAGCCGACGATCAAGCTCAGCTCGCCGGTCGCCTCGGTGAACGACACCGGAACCCTGGTGTACGTCACCACCACCTCCGGCACCCGCTACAGCGCCACCGCGGTCGTGGTCGCGATGCCGGTCAACGCGCTGGGCACGGTCAAGTTCAGCCCGTCGCTGCCCCCGGCGCTCACCACCGCGACGACCCAGGGCATTGCCGTGAAGAACGCGGTCAAGCTGTGGATCCACGCCCGCAAGGGAGCCGGCCGGGTCTACGGCCAGGGCGCCGAGGGCGGCTCGCCGATCCCCATGCTGCTGCCGTTCAAGGAGACCTCCGAAGGCATGCTCTACGTCGCCTTCAGCACCGATCCGCGGCTCGACCCGACCAACACCGCCCAGGTGAAGAAGGCCGTGCAGCAACTCGGCGTGAACCTGGACGTCATCGGCGTCAAGGCGCACGACTGGGGCCGCGACCCCTACGCGCGCGGCGGCTGGGCGTTCCGCAAGCCGCGGCAGCTCACCACGCTCTACCCGGAGGTCACCTACACCAGCGGGCGGCTCTCCTTCGCCAGCGGCGACATAGCCAACGGCTGGAGCGGCTACATCGACGGCGCCATCGAGTCCGGTCTGCGTGCCGCCCGGCAGGCAGCGGGCGAGGAATGACCACCGAGGCATCACCCACCCACCCCCCGGAAGGGAACCGCATCCCCATGTCAGCAACGCCGGCCACGTCAGCCACGTCCTTCACCGTCCCGTTCGACCCGGAACGGCCCGACCTCACCGCCGACACCGACATCCAGAACGAGATCTTCATCCAGGTCTTCAACTCGGGTGACGGCGAGCTGTTCAACCGCCTCTACCTCGACGACTCGATATCGAACTTCTCCGGCGAGCCCCTGACGGGCGCCGCCCGGCTGGCGTTCTTCAAGGAGTTCCTGGCGTCGAAGCCCACCCTGGAGGCGCGCGTCACCCACTCGTACGTGGCCGGGGACGTGGCGCTGATCGGCGTCGAGTACGCCATCGACAGCACCGGCCCGGACGGTGAGCCGGTCCGGCTGGAGGGCGTCTGCACCGATGTGCTCCGCAAGACCGAGGACGGCCGCTGGCTGATGGCCATCGACCGCCCGGTGGCCGCGACCGGTCTCGTCGCCGACCAGTGAGCCCCGCGAGCCCCCCTGGCGTACCAGGGGGGCTCCGCCGTGCCGGAAAACCCCGATGGCCCGAGGAGAGACAGTGACCGACCAGGAAGCCCTGACGTCCGTGCTGGACGCCGTACGCGATGCCGTCCCCACCCTGCGCGCTAACGGCGCGGAGGCGGAGGAACGGCGATGGATCCCCGACGAGAACATCCAGCTGCTGGAGAAGGCGGGCGTGTTCCGCGCCGCGGTGCCCGCCGCCCACGGCGGGCTCGACTTCGGCGTGGCCGACCAGTTCAAGGTCATCGCCGAGGTCGCGCGCGGCTGCCCGTCCACCGGCTGGCTGACCATGGTCTGGCTCACCAGCACCTGGTGCGCCTCGCTCTACCCCGAGCGGGCGCAGCGGGAGGTGTTCGCCGGGGGCAGTACCCGGGTGTCCATCGTCTTCGCCCCGACCGGCACCCTCGCCCCCGTCGACGGCGGCTACCGCCTCAACGGCACGTGGCGCTACAACTCCGGTGTCCTGGGCGCCGACTGGGACCTGCTCGCCGCGATGGTGGAGCGTCCCGACGGGACCACCGAGGAGCTCGTCGCGCTGGTTCCGGTCTCCGAGCTGGAGGTGACCGACGACTGGCACGTCAGCGCGGGAGCCGCCACCGGCAGCTGCACCACCACCGCCGCGGACGTGTTCGTGCCCGCGCACCGTGTGGTCTCCCTGGAGGAGGCCATGGTCAGCGCGACCGGCGACCGCGAGAACACCGGCGCCACCGGCCGCAATTACGGTCTGCTGGGCTACGTCCTGTCCGGCGTCACAGCGGCGTTCACCGGCATCGCCCGCGGCGCGTACGAGCTGTTCCTGGAGCGCCTGCCCGGCCGGGGGATCACGTACACCGACTGGACCGACCAGAAGCTGCACCCGCTCACGCAGATCCAGGTCGCCACGGCCGCCAACAAGATCGACGCCGCCGAGGGCCTGGCGGAGCTGTGCCTGGAGGTCCTGCAGACCCGGGCCGACGCCGGCGAGCAGCCCACCGACGAGGAGAAGGCCGTGATCCGCGGCCGGACGGCGTACGCGGCGCAGCTCGCCAAGGAGGCCGTGGAGCTGCTGTACGCGGCGAGCGGCGGCTCGGTCATCCGGCGCGAGGTCGCCCTGCAGCGGTTCCACCGCGACATCCAGGGCTTCTCGCTGCACGCCCTGGTCCAGCGGGACGCCAACCTGGAGGTCCAGGGGCGGGTCCTGGTGGGCTTGGACCCGGGCACCTACTTCCTGTGACGGCCGGCCTCCCGTTCGCGGCGGGAGGCCCTGACACGCGGAAGGGCGGCACCACCGGAGGGTGGTGCCGCCCTTCCGCGTCCGCCGGACCGGGCGGGCGTGCCCGTCAGGAGGCGGTGGCCGGCTTCCCGAAGCGGCCGTTGACGAAGAGCAGCCCGTCACTGGTCGCGCCCTCGCCGGCCGCCAGCACGGTGCCGATGAAGATGGTGTGGTCACCGAACGCGTGCGACTCGGTCAGCTCGCACTCCAGCCACGCCACCGAGTCGTCGAGCAGCGGCGCCCCCGTGTGCTCGCCCGCACGCCAGTCGACGCGCTCGAACTGGGCGGCACCCAGAGTGCGGCTCTTGTCGGCGAAGTGCCGGGCGAGGGGTTCCTGGTGGGCGCCGAGTATGTTCACGGCGAAGCGCCCCGCCCCGGTGAGCGCACCGTGCATGACCGCGCTGTGGCCGACGCTGCACAGCACGGACGGAGGGTCGAGGGAGACCGAGCTGAAGGCGTTCGCCGTCATGGCGTGCAGGTGCTCCCCGCCCACGGTGAGGACCGTGACACCGGTGGCGAAGCGGGACATCACCCCGCGCAACCGGTCCGGGCGGACCGGCTGGTGACCGGTACGCACGGCAGCGTGATCGAGTTCGGCGGACGCGGAATTCATGCCACTCTCCGATGGGTCACGGGACACGTCTGTGCCGTCCGCACGGAAGGGGCAGCCGGCGCAATCAACGTAGCCGCGGCGTCTCGCGGTTCCTTCATGCCCGGGTAACCGGTGGGCCTTCTGTGACCGGGCGTCACCGATGACCTTTCAATGACCGGATGTTTACCCGGTCATCGGATTCTGAGGACATGACTGAGACCTCCGCCGCAGCCGCGGAACGCGAACTCGCCGAGCCCTATCTGCGCCAGGTACTCGACACCGCGGGACTGGCGGTGGAATACGTGCGGGCCGAGGGGAACACCCTGTACGTACGGGACGACGACGGCGCCGAGTTCCCGGTGGCCGACTTCGCCGGCGGTTACGGCTCGGTGCTGCTCGGCCATCACCACCCCGAGATCACCGAGCACGCCCGGCAGCTGCTCGCCGAACATACACCGATCCACGCCCAGTTCTCGCGCCACCCGTACGCCAACCGGCTGGCCGCCGAACTGAACCGCATCATCGCGCGTGAACTCGCCGATGACGAGCCTTATTACGCCATCTTCGGAAACAGTGGCGCGGAAGCGGTGGAAGCCGCCGTGAAACACGCGGAGCTGGACCGGGGCATGCGCGTGTCCGAACTGCTCGGCTCCGTCGAGGCGGGACTCGCCGCGGCCCGCGCCGCGGTGGCCGACGGGTCCGCAACCGTCCACGGGGAGGCCGCCGCCCGTCTCGGGGTCGCCCTCGCCGCCGACGGCACCGAGGCCGTCCGTCTGCTGGAGGCGGCGATCAGGCGCCGCAACGACGAGACCGTCGCGTCCCCGCCGCTGTTCCTCGCTCTGGAGGGCGGCTTCCACGGCAAGCTCGCCGGCAGTGTGCAGCTCACCCACAACGAGGGCTACCGGCTGCCCTTCAAGTCGCTCGCCGCGCAGGCGCGGTTCGTCCCGCAGGACAGCCCCGAGGACCTGGACGCCGTCCACGCGCGTGAACGCCGGGTCCTGCTCGGCCTGACGGCCGAGAACGGCAGGATCACGGTGACGGAGCACGAGTTCCCCGTGTTCTGCGCCTTCCTCGTCGAGCCCATCCAGGGTGAGGGCGGAATCCGTGTCCTGTCCCGCGAGTTCGCCCGGGAGATCCAGGAGTTCTGCGCCCGGATCGACTGCCCTGTCGTCGTCGACGAGATCCAGAGCGGAATGGGCCGCACCGGCGCGCTGCTCGCCAGTTCCCGGATCGGCCTGCGCGGTGACTACTACACCCTGGCCAAAACGCTCGGCGGGGGCATCGCGAAGGCGTCCGTGATGCTGGTGCGCGAGAAGCGATACCGCCGGGATTTCGAAATCGTGCACAGTTCAACTTTTGCCAAGGACAGCTTCTCCTCCCACATCGCCCTGAAAGTTCTCGAACTGCTGGAGCGGGACGGCGGTGCGGCCTACCGGCAGGCCGAGGAACGCGGAGCGGCACTGCGCGCGAAACTCGACGCGCTGCGGGCGGAATTCCCCGACGTGGTGGCGGACGTGCGCGGACACGGGCTGATGCAGGGGCTGGAATTCCACGACCAGTCCGACGCCTCCTCTCCGGAGTTGCGCCAGATCGCGCGCAGCGGCCTCTTCGGCTACTTCCTGGCGGGCCATCTGCTGCGCCGGCACCGGGTGCGGACGTTCCCGACGGCCAGCGCGGTCGGTACGTTGCGCTTCGAACCCTCGATTCATGTCACAGACGCCGAACTCGGGCAGTTGTACGCCGGACTGCATGACGTGTGCACACTGTTGCGCAAGCAGGCCGGCGACGAACTCACTGCCGCGGGCCGCTGATCCACCCCTGGATCCGCCGCCTCCCCCCACCGGCGGACCCCAGGGCATTCCGGCGAGGCGCCGGCCGTGACCGGGCCGGTGCCCCGGCCGGGAGCAGTACGGGCAGCGGACCGCGTTGACATCCCGTCAGGCGGCACACCGGTCCCGGGAAACGCAGCACGCCGGAGCAAGCGAGACGGGGGAGTTCATGCAGTTCCGCATACTGGGGCCACTGGAAGTCGAGCCGGCGGGGGGACCGCCGGGCAGCCTGGTGGACCTGGGCGGGCACCGGCAGCGTGCCGTGCTGGCGTATCTCCTGCTGCAGGCGAACCAGGTGGTGTCCACCAGCCAGCTGCTGTCCGCCCTGTGGGCCGACGACAACGCGCCCATGACCGCGCGCAAGATCCTGCAGAACGCCGTCTGGAAGCTGCGCGGTGTCCTGTCGCGGCCGCCGCGGACCGAGCAGGGCCCGGAGCTGCTGACCCGCGCTCCCGGCTATCTGCTGCGTGTGCCCCAGCAGCGCGTCGACCTGCTCGAGTACGAACAGCGGGTGACGACGGGCCGGGCAGCCCTGGCGGCGGGCGAGGTGGAACGGGCCCGCCGATCGCTCGGCGCGGCGCTGGCGCTGTGGCGCGGGCCCGTCCTCTCCGACCTGGTGGAGGAAGGTGTCTGCTGGCCGGAGCTGACGGCCCTGCAGAACCGCCGGCTCGACGTCATGGAGGACCACTTCGAGGCCGCCCTCGCCTGCGGCCGGCACCAGCTGGTCCTGCCCGACCTGGAGAGCCTGGTGGCCGCCGAGCCGCTGCGGGAACGTGCCTCGGGGCAGCTGATGGTGGCTCTGTACCGCTGCGGACGGCAGGCCGAGGCGCTGGCGGTGTTCGGCCGGGTGCGCACGGCGCTCGTGGAGGGGCTCGGGCTGGAGCCGGGACGCGAACTGCACCGGCTGCAGCAGGCGATCCTGACGCAGGACCCGACGCTGGAAGCGCCTCGCGCGGCGGGCGGCCAGGAGCCGGTGAGCATCGCCCCGGTTCCCCGGCCCGCGCCGTCCCCGCCCGCCGCGGCCCCGGCAGCCGGGACCCCCGCGCCCGCGGCGACAGCGACGGCGTCCCCGGGTCCGGCCGCACGCGGCGTGCGGGCCGAGCCCACCGCGCCCACCGCCCCGACCACACGAACGGAGCCGGGCACACCCCCCGTGTCGAGCGCCCCCACGGAGCCGGGCGCAGGCACAGAGCCGGCCGCCCGCGCGATGCGGGCCGCATGCTCCGATCCGCCCGCACGCAGCGGGCCGCCCGCCCCCGCGGCCACCGCCGAGGGCTCCTCGCCCGGCCGCCGCGAGTCCCGTACCGCGAGCGTGGTCATGTTCCGTTTCGGGCTCGGCGCGGAACTGGGCGCGGTGCTGGCCGAGGACCGCGACCGGGTGGTCGACGCGCTGACCCAGATCGCCCGGGAGAAGACCGAACTGCACGGCGGCCGGGTCACGGCCGTACTCGGTTCGACGGTGCTCTCCGTGTTCGCCGAAGGCACCGACCCGGCCGACAGCGCCGAGCGCGCGGTCCGCACCGCGGCCGCCGTCCGCGACAGCCTCAGCGTCCCCACCGGCACGCTCGCACCGCCGCAGGCCGCCGTGCGCGGCCTCACCGTGCACGCGGCCGTGGCGTCCGGGGAGGCACTGCTGCCCCGGACGGCCTCGGACGACCCGCCGCCGCTGTGGAGCGGCGGGAGGCTCGTCGACACCTGCCGGTCGATGCTGGCCCAGGTGCAGGCCGGGGAGATCCACGTCTGCGAGGAGACCCACCGGCAGGCCGAGCGGTCGGCGACGTTCCGGCGGGCCTGCGCGTCGGCCCTCGCCCCGTGGGAACTGCACGCCCTGCACGACGACGTCACGGACCTGGCGTGGGCGCCGCCCGGCGGCGGTGCCCACGCCGGCGAGCTGGAGCTGATGCAGCACACCCTGCTGCACTCCCGCCAGCGCTCGACGGCGCACCTGATCACCCTCATCGAAGGGTCCGGCCGGGCCAGGACGCGCCTGCTGATGGAGTTCCAGCGCCGGGTCGAGGAGAGTCACGGCGGCCCCGTACGGGTGCTGGCCGGCACGGTTCCGGCGCCGCACACCGCCTCCGCGCTGTCGGTGCCGGCGGAGATCCTGGCCGCCTACTGCGGCATCGATCCCAGCACCCCGGAGCCCTACGCCCTGGCGCGGCTGCGGGCCACGCTGAACCGTTTCGGCGGTGACCCGGCAGCCGGAGCGGACGTGTACGCGCCCCTGGCCCGGCTGCTGTCACCGCGGCGGGCGGCGCACGAGCGGGAGAAGCCCGGCGAGATGCTCCGGGCCTGGGGGGCGTTCCTGGCGCGGGCCGCGCGCGAGCAGCCGCTGGTGCTGATCTGGGACGACCTCCAGCACGCCGACGACGCGCTGCTGGACATGGTGGAGCGGCTGACGCAGACCCATGCGGGCCTGCCGCTGCTCATCGTCGTCGGCGCGGACTCCCGGCTGCCGGACCGGCGGCCGGGATGGGCCACCGCGCATCCGCGCACGGTGACCCTCAGCCTCAGCCCGGAGACGGGCGACGCCCTGGACCGGTTACTGGAGTCCCTGCTTCCGCCGGTCCGGGAGTCCGAGGTCGCCTGAGCGCGTCCCGCCCGTGCCGGTGAGGCGTATGGCACGGGCGAGGGCGCCCAGGGCCCGGGTGCCGTCCGCGGAGTCCTCGGGCAGGACCTCCGCGGCCGATTCGACCAGCAGGGAGCCCGCCAGTGCCGCCCAGGGGGCCGCCACTCCCCCGCCCACCGGACCGGCGGGCCCCGCCACGCCGAGCACCCGCCGCGCCCACGCGGTCATCCGGGCCCGTTCCCCCGCGGTGACGCCCGGGACGGCCCTGAGCCCGGCGCCGAAGCGGACGAGTATCTCCCCGGCGTGCCCGGCGAGCAGGGCGTCCTGCGGTGCCGCCGTGCGCCCGGGCGGGCGGGCGAGGGGCTGGGAGTCGTCCGGCCGCGCGGGCCGGGCGTCCCGGGGGCGGCCGGCCCGGCTCAGCCCTTCGTTCAGGGCCGCGGCGAACCGGGTGCCGACGAAGACGGCCAGCGGGGTGTCCATCTCTCCGGGGGCGGACGCCCGCCCGGCCCGGGGCGACGGGTGCGGGGAGCGGCGGGTGCGTGGGGCTGCGATGTCCATGCGGACAGCACATCAAGTGCCGTCCACGAGCAACCCATTCGCGACTCCTCGCCCCGGTCATCACGCGGCCCCGCCGAGGCGGCACCCGGCCGGCCACTCCACAGCCCCGCCCTCCACCGGGACGGCACCCCGGCCGGCCCGGCGGTCACACGGCCCGTCGCCCGGGACGGGCCTCGACCGGCTCGGCGCCCTTGCCCCGGAACCCGGCGTGGATCCGGCCGGACGGCCTCGCCCGTTCCTCCGGCCGGCGCGGGCGGCAGTCCGCGAAGGGCAGCGTGCGGCGCTGCCGCGGAGCGGCGGCCGGTTCGCGCGGGCGCGACAGGGTCAGCCGGCCGGCGTGCTCGCAGCCGCTGCCCCAGATGGGCCGGCGGCGCAGCAGGTCGGAGTGGCCGCACGCGACGACCAGCAGCGCCCCGGTGCCGGCGCCGCCCAGGCTCTCCGCCCAGTCCAGCACCACGTCGTCGGCGAGGTGCAGGTCGTCCAGGCAGAGGACCACCGGGCGGTGGTGAGCCTCGTGCTCGATCACCTCGCCCCACGCGGCGAGCAGATCGGCCCCGCGCCCGGGCAGCCCGGAGGGGGGCGCGGGGCACAGCACGCGCAGCAGCCGCGCGGCGTCCACGTCGGAGTCGACGGCGGAGCGGACCACGGCTCTGAGCCGCTGATCGGGCGAGTCGTGCCGCGCCCCGTGCCGCGGCGCCCAGGCGTCCAGCAGCGCGGCCGCGACGGCGACGGCGTCCTGGCCGCCCTGCGGAAGGCGCGGTCGCAGGACCCGCACCGCGTCGGCGTCGCCCATGACGCGGCGCTCGAACTGGGTGAGCAGCTGGGTCTTGCCGACCCCGTGATCGCCGAGCACCGTCAGCAGGGAGGGCACGTCGTGGTGGCGCGAGTACTCCAGCAGGTTCTCCAGCAGGGCGAGTTCGGGCCGGCCCCCGGTACGGGAGCCGGGCCCGGCGGGTTCCTCCGTGTGCAGGGCCTGGGCCCTGCGGATGCCGAGGGCGCCGTCGGCGGCGCGGACGGTCTCGTCGTAGCCCACCCACGCGCCGGTGTCACCGGCCACGTCCTCGCTGACGTACAACTCGCCCTCCGGGACGCCGGAGAGCAGCCCGTGGGCCTTGTCGAGCAGCGTGCCCACCACCGAGACGGCGGCGCTCGGGTCGTGCGGGTCGTGCCGCACGATCGCCTTGCCGGAGATCACCACGGCACGCATCACCATGCCCGCCCGTGAGGCCAGGCGGTCACGGGCCGCGAAGGCCGCGCGCACCGCGTTCAGCGATGCCTCGGGGCGCTCGGACCGCAGCCCGAACAGGGCGGCGCACAGCCCGCCCATGGAGCCGACGACCGTCCCGGAGCGGCTCTCGACACTCTCGGTGAGTACGGTGACCGCGTCGTGGAGGGAGGTGTCCAGCTGCTCGCTCCCGATGGCCGCCGCGTCCCCCGCGGACTCGGTGCACACCACGAGCACGCACACGTCCCGCCGCTCGGCGACCGCACCCCCCTCGGCGACGCCGAAGCCCGTTGTCCCGCCTGGTCGTTCACCGCTCGCCAAGACGCCGTACGAGGCCGCGTCGCCCGCGCCCGGAGCGGCCCCGGCGATCGACGCCGCGCGCGGGGGGCCGCCGCCCTCGGGGACGCCGTACGAAGAGACCGGGGTCGCATGACCGGCCCCGCCCGCGAGGTCGTACGAGGACGGCACGCCCGAACCGCCGCCCCCCGCCGCGACACCGTACGAGGACGCCCGGCTCCGGCCGCCGTCTCCGTCCGCGGTGCCGAAGGGGGCCCGCCCGCTCAGCCGGCCGCCGCCTTCGGTGCTCCCGGAGGACGACCCCGTACCCGACCGGTCGGCACCCTCCGCGCCACCGGCGGACAGCGGCATGCGCGGCCGGTCACCGGCCTGCCCGCCACCGACGGTCAACGGCGTGCGCGTCTGGTCACCGGCCCCCGTGAGCGCGGGCGCACGCGAGGGTTCCGGTGCCGTGACATCCGGCCCGCCGGCCCCGGCCGCCCCGGAGTGCGCGGGGATCCGGACCGGTGCCAGCGCGGGGTCTGCCTCCGCGACCGCGTGCCACCGCGCCGCGCCCGCCCCGGAAGTGCCCGGCTCCGCCCGGGCCTCCGTGGGGCAGGCCAGTGCCTGGTCGTGGCGCAGGATGCGGTGCTGAAGCGTCTGCAGGGCGGCGGACGGTTCCAGGCCGTACTCCTCGACCAGGGCCTGCCGCACCCTGCTGAACACGCTCAGGGCCTCCGCCTGACGGCCGCAGCGGTACAGGGCGAGCATCAGCTGCCCGCAGAGGCGCTCCCGCAGGGGCTCGGCCTCGGCCAGCGAGGTGAGTTCACCCAGCACGGCGTGGTGCCGCCCGCACGCCAGCTCCGCCTCGAAGCGGTCCTCCATGGCGTCCAGCCGCAGCTGCCGCAGTGCGGTCAACTCGGCCCACTCCACTCCCTGTTCGGCCAGATCAGACAGGGCCGAGCCGCGCCACTCCCCCAGGGCGTCGCCCAGCAACTCGGCGGCCTCGGCCGCCTCATGGGCGTCCAGGCGTGCCCGGCCCGCGGCGACGGCGCGTTCGAAGCGGGTCGCGTCGAGCTGCTCGGGGTCGACGCGCAGGATGTAGCCCGGCGCCCGGGTGAGCAGCCGGGGCGGCTCGTGTCCTTCGCCATCGCCGCTCTCCAGCAGGGCGCGCAGCCCCCACACGGCGTTCTGCACCATCTTGCGTGCCGTGACCGGCCTCGCGTCCTCGGGCCACAGGGCGTCGAGGAGCTGGCTGGTGGCGACCACCTGGTTCGCGTGGAGGAGCAGCAGTCCGAGCACCGCCCGCTGTTTTACGCCGCCCAGCGGCAGACTCCGCCCGCCGCTCACCACCTCGAGCGGCCCGAGAACCTTGAACTCCACGCCTACCCCCGTACGTCGGACACCGGTGTTCGGTCATGGCAGGCGCCGTTGCCCGCCCGGGCGGCGCTCACCGAGCGGACGCCGCGCAGTACCACCTCGGCCACGTCATCGAGCCGCTGGTCCACATAGAAGTGACCGCCCGGAAAGACCCGCACCTCGGTCTCGGCGCGGGTGAACGCGCGCCAGCCGGCCGCCTCCTCGACGGAGACGACCGGGTCGGCGTCGCCGCACAGCACGGTGACCGGTGTGTGCAGCGGTTCCCGGGGCGTCCAGGAGTACGCGGCGAGGGCCGCGTAGTCGGCTCGCAGAGCGGGCAGCACCATTGCCACCAGCTCGGGGTCGTCGAACAGGGCCACGCCGGTCCCGCCGAGCCGGCGGACGGCGGCCAGGATCGCCTCGTCGTCCGGCAGCACGTCGTGCGGGCTGCGCCGCGGCCCGGGTGCTCCCCGGGCCGACAGGAAGAGCCGGCCGGGAGCCGGGGCCCCGCGCTCCTCCAGGATCCGGGCGGTTTCGTACGCCACCAGCGCCCCCATGCTGTGGCCGAAGAACGCGAAGGGCGCAGCCGTTTCCTCGTCCTCCAGCTTCCCGGCGACGACGGCGGCGAGTTCCCTGATGTCCGCCACCGGGGTCTCCAGCCGTCGGTCCTGCCGGCCCGGGTACTGCACGGCCCGCACCTCGACGTGCGGCCGGAGCCGCCGGGACAGCGGCTGGTACGCGCTGGCCGCGCCCCCGGCGTGCGGGAAGCAGATCAGCCTGAGAGCGTCGGGCTCGGGCTCGCCGAAACGTCGGAACCACTGGCCGTCCATGGCGCTTTGCGCTCCTGTCTGTTCGTCTGCGGTGCGGGGTAGCCGTGCTCCGCCCGGGCCCGGTGCAGTACACCGGCCCACCAGCTGAGGCGGTCGAACATCAGCCGGGCCGACACGTGCCAGTCGTCGGACGCGGTCAGGGTGCCGTCGGGCCCGAGCCGCTCCCAGTAGTTGTGGAAGCTCACGGTCTCGTTCACCGGGACGGCGTGGACCTCGCCGAAGACCTGGCGCAGTGCCGCCACCGCGCACAGTCCGCTGGAGGCGCCGCCGTAGGAGAGGAATCCGACGGGCTTGGCGTGCCACTCCTCGTCGTACCAGTCGATCGCGTTCTTCAGGGACGCCGGGAACGTCTGGTTGTGCTCGGGGGTGACCACCACGAACGCGTCGGCCGCCTCCAGCCAGGGCGCGAGGTCCTTGACGGCCTGGGGGCGGGGCGCCGAGGGGTCGGCGGACATCACGTCGGGCAGCCAGGCGGTGGCGAGGTCTATGACGTCGACGTCGAAGTCGGGCCGCAGCCGGGCCCGGGAGGCCAGCCATTCCGCCGCGACGTGCCCGAACCGGCCCTTCCTGATGCTGCCGATGATGATCGCCAGCCGCAGTCGCTCATTCTCGGCCACCTGCCCCCGCCCTCCGCGCCCCCGCCGAAACCGCATTCCTCGGGGAACCCTGGCATATGCCCCTTCGGATTCGCTTCGGACGACTTCGGAAACGCTGCGGGAACGCCCTTCTGAACGGTGGCCGAGCCCTTGTCGTCGCCGGTCACGCCGGTCGTCGGCCGGTTACGCTGAGATCATGGAATTCGGGGTGCTGGGGCCGCTGGAGGTGCGCACGGACGAGAGTCGTGTCGTGCGGGTACCCGAAGTCAAGGTGCGCATGCTCCTCGCCGATCTGCTCGCCCACCACGGGCAGGTCGTCCCGGCGGCGCGGCTCATCGAGGACCTGTGGGGCGGCTCGACGTTCACGGCCCGGCCGACGGCGTCGCTCCAGGCCAAAGTCTCCCAGCTGCGGCGCGCGTTGGAGGACGCGGAGGCGGGCGGCCGCGAACTGATCGCGCACCGGCCGCCCGGGTACGTCCTGGACGTCCCGGCCGGAGCCCTCGACGCCGGGCGGTTCCGTGAACTGGTCGCCCGGGCCCGGTCCGGCGAGGACCCGGTGACGCGGGCGGCCCTCTACACCGAGGCGCTGGCGCTGTGGCGCGGCCCCGCCTTCGCCGAGTTCGCGGACCAGCCGTCCGTGCGGCCGACGGCGGCGAGCCTGGAGGAGGAGCGGCTCACGGCGGTGGAGGAACACGCCGCCGTGCGGCTGGAGTTGGGCGAGCACAGCCTGCTGGTGGGCGAGCTGACGGAGCTGGTGGCGCAGCATCCGCTGCGCGAGGGCCTGCGGGGCGCGCTGATGTGGGCGCTGTACCAGGCGGGGCGCTCCTCCGACGCGCTCGACTGCTTCAACGATCTACGGCGCAGGCTGGACGAGGAGCTGGGGCTGACTCCGGGGCCGTCCCTGGAGGCCCTGCAGCAGGCCATCCTGCGCCACGATCCGGTCCTGGCCCGGCCGGAGCCGCCCGCGCCGTCCGCCACGGGGGTGCCGGCGGGCCCGGGACCGACCGGGTCGGCCTCGCCCCTGGTGGGCCGCGAACAGGACGTCCGGGCCATCCGGGCCCTGCTCTTACAGCGCCGCCTGGTGACCCTCACCGGGCCGGGCGGGGTCGGCAAGACCCGCCTCGCCCAGGCCACGGCGGAGAGCCTGTCGGGCGCGTTCGGGGACGGCACCTGGCTGGTGGAACTCGCGGACGCCGGGGGCCTGGAGCGGTTCGCCGGCGCGGAGGCGCTGGCCGAGCAGGTCATGGCGACGCTGGGGATCCGGGAGAACACCTCCGACGACGACGCCAAGGGTCCCACCGACCGCCTGGCGAACGCGCTGGCCGGCCGGCGGCTGCTGCTCGTGCTGGACAACTGCGAGCACGTCGTGGAGGCCGTCGCGCAACTGACCGGCCCGCTGCTGCACCGGGCCCCGCAGCTGCGCATCCTGACGACCAGCCAGGAACCGCTGCGCACCCGTGACGAGACGGTGTATCCGGTGGCGCCCCTGTCGCTGCCGCCGGAGGACGGTCCGGACCTCGACGCCCTGACGAGCGCCGGGGCCGTACGCCTCTTCGTCGACCGGACCAGGGCGACGGACCCGGAGTTCGTGCTCGACGCGACCACCGCCCCCCTGGTCGCCGATGTGTGCCGGCGCCTCGACGGCATCCCGCTCGCCCTGGAACTGGCCGCCACGCGCGTGAGATCGCTGGGCATCAGGGAACTGCACGACCGGCTCGACGACCGGTTCAGGGTGCTCAACAGCGGCTACCGGGACGCCCCTTCACGCCACCGGACGCTCCAGGCCACACTCGACTGGAGCTGGGGCCTGCTCGACGGCCGTGAACGAACCGTCCTGCGCAGGCTGTCGGTGTTCAGCGAGGGGTGCGGACTGCGGGCCGCCGAGGACGTGTGCTCCGGTGGCGGGGTGTCCCCCGCCGACGTCCTCGACGCGCTGAGCCTGCTCGTGGAACGCTCGCTGGCCGTCCGCACCGAGGGACCGCAGGGCCCGCGCTACCGGCTGCTGGAGTCGGTAGCGGTCTACGCGCGTGACAAGCTCGCGGAGTCCGGTGAGCACGCCGAGACCGCCGCCCGGCACCTGCGCCACTGCGTCCACCTCGCCGAGCGGGCCCGGCCGCACCTGCACGAGCGGGAGCAGTCCCGCTGGTTCCAGTACCTGGACCTGGAGGCGGCCAATGTTCAGCGCGCGCTGGCCGAGGCCGGCCGGGCCGGAGCAGCGCAGGAAGCGCTGCGCCTGGTCAACTCGCTGACCTGGTACTGGTACGTCCGTGGCCGGCTGGGCGAGGCCCGCCGGGCGCTGGCGACGGCCCTGGACACGCCGGGCGAGGCCGCGCCCGAGGAGCGCGTGGAGGCGGAGTTCTGGTACACGGGCATCCGGCTGCTGCTCGGTGAGCACGACCGGGAGTGCGACGCCCTGGAGGAGTACCCGCCGGAGTCCACCCTGGAGTCGACCAGGGCCCAGTGGTTCCTGGCGCACGCGCAGTGGACGGTCGGGGCGCTGGTCAAGGGCGAGCAGCGGGTCGAGCGGGTCCTGGTGCGCTTCCGCACCCTGCGCGACGCGTGGGGCACCGCCGCCGCGCTGACCACCCGCGCGTGCTTCGCCCTGGCCCGTGGGGACCTGGAGTCGCTGCGCGGCAACGCCGAGGAGGCCCGTGCCCACTTCGCGGAACTGGGTGACCTGTGGGGCCGGCTGAAGACGACGGACGTGCTGGGCAGGCTCGCCGAGATCAACGGCGACTACGACCTCGCCGCCCGGCTGCACCGGGAGAGCCTGCGCATCGCCCAGGCGCTGGAGACCTGGCCGGAGATGTCCACGAAGCTGTCGGGTCTCGGCAGGATCGCCCTGCTCACCCAGCGCTACGACGAGGCCGACGACCTGCACACGCGTGCCCTGCGGATCGCGGTGGGGCAGGGCAACCAGCCGGCCGAGCAGTTCGCCGCGCTGGGCCTCGCCCTGAGCGCCCGCCGCCAGGGCCGCCTCGATGCCGCCGAGGAGTGGCTGCGGCCCTGGCTCGCCTGGAACCGCCGCCGGGGCGACGGCCCGGGACTGGCGCTGGTCCTGGCCGAGCTGGGGTTCATCGCCGAGCAGCGCGGCGACGCCGGGCGGGCGCTGGAGTACCACCGGGACGGCCTCGCGGCCGCCGCCGCGACCAAGGACCCCCGCTCGGTCGCCCTGGCCCTCGAAGGCCTGGCGGGCGCCTACTCCCTGGCAGACGCCCCGCACCGCGCGACCCGCCTCCTCGGCACGGCGGCGGCGACCCGGGAACGGGCCGGCGCCCCGCACCCCCCGGCGGAGCGGGGGGACGTGGAGCGCATCGCGGCCCGTCTGCGTGCCGCGCTGGACGAGGAGACGTACACGAGCGAGTTCACCGCGGGCACCCGACGCACCCATGAGGCGGAGGTCCTGGCGGAGACGCACCCGCGGACACCGTGAGGCCGCGAACGGCCAGGCCGTCCTGGCCCGTTGCCGGTCAGTCCCTCCGGCTGAGTACCGCCTCGCCGAGATGTGCGGCTTCACCGGATCCGCCGTGCGGGCGGAGTGCGGTTGCGCGTGCGGCGTAGGCACCGCGTCCGCGGATTCCGGATCTGGTCGGATCCCGTCGGCTCCGCTACGGATGTCATCCCCCTGATTCCCCCTGTGCGACGCAAGCACTCGGGGACCGTACTCAGCGGATCAAAGGGTGTCAACCGATCCGCTGGGGGCTTCCGGCGCCCCCCCTCGGACTGTCATCCGCCCCGCGCACCACTCGCGCACGACGCAGGGCAAGATTTGAGCCAAAGGCGGCCGAGCGGCAGGACGGCTCGTGCAAGGCGGCGAACCACTGCGTAAGTTGGGTGTCCTATCCTGTCCGCTGGACACAGACGTGTTATCGCGCCCGGGAGTTGGAGACTTGGCCAGCAGCAGCAACGGTGACAAGGGCACGACAGGCCCGTCATCCCTGGCTCGACGGCTTGAGGACATCGTCAACGCCTACTACCGGGGCAACCGTCCTCCCTACAGCAAGATCGCGGAGGAGATCCGCCAGAGCACGGGGCGGACGTTCTCGGCCACCTACCTCTGGGAGCTGACGACGGGGCGAAAGCGGAACGTGACACGCGACCACCTCAGGGTGCTGGCGGAGCATTTCGGCGTCACGCCGGACTACTTCACCGACGAGGAAGTCTCCGAGAGAGTGAGGCGCCAGATGGAGTTCGCCGTCGCCCTGGGCAACAGCAAGGTACGAACGCTGGCCTTCCGCGCCGACGGGTTGTCGGAGGCAGGGCTCGACGCCCTTCTCGCACTCGTGAACGCGATGTCCAACGAATCCGGTTCCGCGGGAGGACACCAGCGTCCCGGCCGGTGAAACCATGCGGAGAGTCGGGGCAGCCACGACCAGTGAGAGCAAGAGAGACGAAGCCCGCTCATGCAAGCGCTCAAGCGACTTTCGCGTTTCTGTCATCCGGGACGGGGGTGACAGCAGGTGAGACGAACGGGGGAATACGCCAGGTTACAGCGGAAGTGTGCGGCGATCCTGCGTGATCTCGGGGTGCACCGGTCCCTTTCCTTCGACGCGATCCGTGAGCGGGTGGAGGAACTCAGAGGCCGGCCGCTCGTTCTGAAGGAGCTGCCCGAGCAGGCAGCGATCGCCGGAGCCTGTGGCCTCTGGCTGGGCACCGACGACGCCGACTACGTCTTCTACGAAGCCCGGACCGCGCCTCTCCACCGGGAACACATCATCCTGCACGAGATCGGCCACGTCCTGTGCGACCACCATCGGGGCATCACGGCCCCGGGCGACGAGCTGACGGACCGTCTCCTCAGTGGTCTGCAGCCCCATCTCGTGAAGCGGCTGATGGCGCGGACCAGTTACACGACCGCCGAGGAACAAGAAGCCGAGATGATCGCCAGCCTCATACAGAGCGCCGGGAAGACCGGCCCGGTGGCCGGCTCTCTCGGCCGCCTCGGCGCGTTCCTGGGAGTGACGGACGATGTCGGCATCTGAGCTGGCGACCCAGGTGGGGCTCTTCAGCATCGTCACCATGTGGTTCGCCCTCGTCTTGCGTGCCCGGCCCGCGCTGCGCCAGCCGCACCAGCGGGGACTGTGGCTCACGGTCCTGGCTGCGGCCATCGCCATCACGCTCTTCCAGCCCGAGGTCATCGGCCGGCTCACGCACGCCGGCGTGGAACTCCACACGGTGGCCCTGACCCGGAACCTGATCGGCGTCCTCAGTGCCGGGCTGGTCCTTCTCTTCATGGTCGATTCCACCCGGGTGCGTCGCCTGCGTCTCACCGTGGCGGCGGGGCTGACAACGGTGATGGGCGCGTTGGTCGCCCTGGACCTGCTGCAGGGCGACCACCCGCGCGAGAGTGTCACATCCGTCCAGGGGCCGGCCGACCCGGCGTTCTCCTACTGGCTGATCCTCATCGTGGCCCACCTGGTCGGTGACGCCGTCGCGCTCGTGGTCTGCTGGTCGTACAGCCTGCGTACCGGGGACCGCGATCTCGTCTGGTCGCTGCGGCTGTTCGCCGCCGGGAGCGTCCTCGCGCTCGTCTTCTGGTGCGGCTACCTCTGGCACCTCTACGGCGGCACCTCCGCCATGCTCCCCTACCTGTCCCTGATCATCGGCGTCCACGGCTGCATCAGGGCGGCATCGCTGCTCGTCCCCACCGCGACCGCCCTCGTCCGGTCATGGAGCGCCCTGCGTGTCACCTGGCGTCTGTGGCCGCTGTGGCGCGATCTTGTTCTGGCGGTGCCCCAAGTAGCGCTCTCCAGCCCGCAGCGGACCAGGCTCCAGGAGGTCCTGCGACCGCGGTCCCCGCTGGCGCTGCAGGCTCACAGGCAGACGATCGAGACCTATGACGCGCTCCTGGATCTGCAGCGATTCGTCCAACCCGGCGCCTATGAAGAGGCGCACCGGCATGCCCGGCGGGCAGGGGTGCCGGAGCATCGCCTCGCCGCCGCCGCACTGGCCGGAACGCTGGGCCAGGCCCGACGGGCCAAGCTCGTCGGTGCGCCCCCGTCCGTCCCCCGTCCCCTGCCCGGAGTGGAGCACGGCAGCCCCGCGACCCTGCTGGGGATCGCCCGGATGTGGCCGTCGATGACGGACGCGCTGCCCTGGCACGACGAGCCCGTCGACGCGGTGGCACCGACCCACCGCGAGTGACAGGCGGCGGCACGGCAGTCGTAGGTCCGGGCCGTTACCGAGGAGTGCCGGGCGCCTCGTCGTGACGGGGCGCGACACGGAAGTCGAATGCCAGCGTCCCGGGATCCAGGGCCGTCGCCCCGCCGTCGACGGTGAGCACGGCGCCGTTCACGTAGGACGCGGCCGGGGACAGCAGCCAGCTGATGGTCTCCGCGATCTCGCGCGGCTCACCCGGACGCCCCAGGGGAAGCAGTCCGGTCACCTCCTCGTAGGCGCCGTCCACACCCTCACCCCGCAGGTCCGCCTCGGCGGCGAAGCGGGCCATGCGGCGGTCGGCCATCTCGCTTCTCACCCAGCTCGGACACACGATGTTGGCGCGCACCCCCTGACGCCCGTAGTCGACGGCGACCGAGCGGCAGAGTTGGAGCAGGGCCGCCTTGGACGTGGCGTACGGGGCGTTGCTCGTACCGTTGCGCAGGGCGGACACCGAAGCGACGGCGACCACGGCCCCTCTCGCCTCCAGCAGGTGCGGGATCGCGGCGCGCAGGAGCAGCAGCGGGCCGGTGACGTTGGTGCGCATCACCTCGTCCCAGTCCTCCAACGACAGGTCGCCCACGGTCCCACCGCGCCCGATGCCTGCGTTGAGCACGAGTCCGTCCAGTCGCCCGTACGCGGCCAGGGCCGCCTGGACGAGACCGTCGGCGGCCTCCGGGTCCCTCACGTCGGAGGGGTGCGCAAGCACCCCGATCTCCTGTTCGAGACGTCGCAACGGCTCGCTCCGCCGGCCCGAGACGACCACATGGTGACCTCCTTCGCGCAAAAGCCGGGCAGTGGCTTCCCCTATGCCCGACCCTCCACCGGTCACGACTACAACTCGCTTGTCGGTCACTGCTGTTCTGGCTCCTTCGCGATCACATGACGCATTCCGAGCCTAGAACCCGCTGATCACTTGCTGAGGACTTTTGAGACACGGGGAAGGGCGATGGGGTGCCACTCCCGTCAGGTCCACTGCCTCATCCCGGCCGGCCTCCTGCACGGAGAGCATCAGAACGCGATGTCGACGAGGGCTGCCCGCCGCGCTGGAGGTGGCGGTGGCGGGCCCGGACTCGGTGCACGGGGAACGGACGGCGGTCGCGGACCCGGCCACCCGGGCCCGTCCGGCCCGTGGCCCCCTTTTGCCCGGCGTAGCGTCACCCGCCGTGCCACCCCCATGCCGATGCCGCCCACTGCTCTCCTTTTCATGGGCGACTGTTGGCCACGCGAATCAGAAGCGGTGCGTCAAAGCGCTCACTCGCTCCGATTCAAGGGATGCTCTGTGGGATCGTTCGCACCCCCGCGAACGGTGCCACACTGGATGGCGTGGCGGAGACCGATCGGCAGCTCACTCAGCGGCTGGAACAGGTCATCATGGACCTGCTGGAGCGACGTGCGGCCACTTCCTCGATCTGTCCGTCCGACGCCGCCCGCGAGGCCTACGAAGGCGACGACGGAGGCTGGCGGGCTTTGATGGAACCGGCCCGCCGAGCGGCCTGGCGGCTGGTGGCGGCCGGTGAGGTCGAGGTGACCCAGGCCGCCCGGCCCGTCGCGGAGGCAGAGGCCCGCGGACCCATCCGCATCCGTCGCGCGGGCCGGTGAGGGCCCGGCGCACGGCGAAATGCTCCTTGGTGACCAGGAACGCCCTGGCGGCCCGTGCCTCGGGTGCCCCGTCACCGCCTCGGCCGACGACATACCTGTTGTCGGTGGCCACCACTAGGATTTACCAGGTCCGCGACTCGGTGGAACGGTACGAAAGGCCGGGAGACCAGGAGCGGACGGCCACTGGAGACAGAGTGCAAGAGGCGGGGACGGCGCATGCGGGAAGGCCGGTGGACCACGGTCACCGAGTCCGAGTTCGACCATGAGCACCGCGGCCTGGAAGCCATCCGGGAGAAGCTGCCGGACGCCGATCCCTGGCGGGCCTGGTCGAACTTCACCTTCACCGCCAATACCGGTCACGTCCGCGAGGTGGACCTCCTGGTCGTCGCCCCCGGCGGCGTCTACATGATCGAGCTGAAGGACTGGCACGGCTCGGTGACCAGTGAGAACGGCACCTGGGTCCAGACCACCCCCGGCGGTCACCGCCGCCCGCACGGCAACCCGCTCCACCTCGTCAACAAGAAGGCGAAGGAGCTGGCCTCGCTGCTCGGCCAGCACGGCAGGCGGGTGTGGGTCGGCGAGGCCGTCTGCTTCACCGACGGCGGCCTGCGCGTCCGCCTGCCCGCCCACGACCAGAACGGCGTGTACACCGTCGACGAACTGGTCGCGATGCTGAAGCGGCCCCCGCGCGACGAGCGGCGCCGGATCACGGCCATCGACTCCCGTGAGATCAAGACAGCGCTCGACCGAACCGGCATCCGCAAGAGCGAGGCCGAGTACAAGGTCGGCCCGTACCAGCTGGACCGCAAGTCCTTCGACTCGGGGCCGACCTGGGCCGACTACAAGGCGCACCACAGCGAGCTGCCCGAGGTGGCGCGGGTCCGCGTGTATCTGAGCGAGCGCGGGTCGGAGGCGTCGATCCGGCGGTCGGTGGAGAACGCGGCCCGACGCGAGGCGGCGGTGCTGCAGCGGTTCAAGCACCCCGGCGTCGTCCAGCTCAAGCAGTACTACCCCTCCGGGCATGCGGCGGGCCCGGCCCTGATCTTCGACTACGACCCGCGCACGCTCCGCCTGGACGAGTACCTGCTCCAGCACGGCAAGGGGCGACGGCCCGCGGGGCCGGATCAACGATGTCCACCGTCCCGCAGGCGGACGCGGAACCGCCACCCTGACCGGAAACGATCAGTTCCGGACGCGGACGGAGGGCCTACTGGGGCCGTCGGCCCCGGCGAGACCCGTACGAACGCCCGTACCCGGTGCCCTTGTTCAGGCATCAAGGTGTCCTCTGTCCGGTGGAGGCGGGTGGCTGTTCGGACACCCCAGGCAGCGCCCGCGCGTCAGCCGGCCAGCCGGTTCATCTTGCGGATCTGCTTGTCGAAGACCCCGGCGGGAGCGAGACGGCGCAGTACGCGTGCGCGTGCGGCCAGGGGGCCTGCGGTGTAGCGCGGCTTCGGCTTCGGGTCGGTCGCTGCCGTGACGACCGCCTGGGCGACGACGGCGGGGGCGTCGCCGTCCCTGACGGCCTCCGCCAGGACGCGGTCGACGGCCTGACGCTGCTTCGCGTACGCGTGCAGGGGGGTGTCGGGCTTCGCACTGTTGGCCTCGAACCCGGTCCTGGTGTAGGCGGGTTGGACGATGAGCGCCCGGACGCCGTGGTCACGGATCTCGTGGTCCAGGGACTCGGTGTAGCCCTCGATCGCGTGCTTGGAGGCGGCGTAGGCGGCCATGTAGGGCTGGGGCAGGAACCCGAGCACGGACGAGATGTTGATGATGCGTCCGCGTCGCTGGGCGCGCATGTGCGGCAGGACCTCGTTCACCATGCGCATGACCCCGAAGACGTTGGTGTCGAAGACGGACCGGGCGTGCTCGACGGAGGTCTCCTCGGCCGCACCCATCGAGCCGACACCGGCGTTGTTGATCAGGACGTCGATCCGCCCGAACCGCTCGTTCACCTCCTGGACCGCTGCGGCGGCCGAGGCGTCGCTGGCGACGTCGAGGCCGAGGAACGTCACGCCGTCGAGCGGGGTGACGCGTGAGGTGTCACGGCTGGTGCCGGCCACGGTGAATCCGGCCGCGACCAGGGCGAGCGCGGTTTCCTTCCCGATGCCGGATGACGCACCCGTCACGAGTGCCACCGGCCGATCTGTCGTCATCATGAACTCCCTCGCTCGCTTGAAACCGATCGGTTTCCATTACAGTAAACCGATCGGTTTCAGCATGCAAGCTCGAGCAGGGAGCGTGACGGCGTGGACAGGATGAGTGCACAGAAGAGGCGTGAGAGCGTCATTCGCGCGGCGATCGCCGAGTTCGCGCGTACGGGCTACCACGGCACCTCCACCGCGGCGATCGCCAAGCGGGTCGGCGTCACGCAGCCGTATCTCTTCCGGCTCTTCCCGGACAAGAAGGCGATCTTCGTCGCCGCTTTGATGCGGAGCATGGACGACACCCGCCTGGCTTTCGAGAGGGCGGACGACGGGATGGAGGGCGGCGGGCAGGCCCTGCGGGCCATGACGGGCGCTTACGCGCATCTGATGTCGACGTGCCCCGAAACGCTCCTGATGCAGATGCAGGGATACGCCGCCGTGGCGGCCGCCGAGGCGCAAGGTGATGACCTGATCGGCGAGGTCGTCCGGGCCGGCTGGATGAGGATCTGGGAAACCGTGCACCTGTCGCTGGGCGCCGATGCCGACGAGACGGCAAGCTTCTTCGCGTGCGGCATGCTCGGCAACACGCTTACGGCTATCGGGCTTCCCGCGAGTGCCGGGCGGTGAGCATTGTTCTGGACGGGCGACGCGTCAGCGCACGCCTGCCGCGTCGAGCAGAGTGGTCACCGTGGGTGCGATGAGCCCGGTCAGGCTGTCGGCCTGGATTCCCGCGCGGGCACTGGCGCCGTCGAAGACCAGGCTGAGCTGCCGGGCCAGCAGACCGGGATCGCTCGCCCCGCCCTGTTCGGCCTCGGCGCGGAAGAAGGTGGTCAGGTTCGCCTTGACCTGATGGGCGACCCGGCTCGCGGGGTGACTCTGGTCCTTGAGTTCGATCTGCACGGCCAGGTACGGGCAGCCGTGGAACTCGGGCGCGCTCGCCTGTGATTCCACCTGCTCGAAGACGTGCAGGATCCGCTCGCGGGGTGAACGGCCATCGTCCGTCGCCGGCAGGAGCATGGCCACGTAGGCGGAAGTACGCTGCTCCAGGCTCGCCGCCAGCAGTTCGTCCTTGCTCTCGAACAGCTGGTACATGGAGCGCTTCGACACCCCCGCCGCCTTGCACAGCGCTTCGACGCCGATACCGACGCCGTCCCGGTAGGTGAGCGTGGCCGCCGCCTCCAGCAACCGCTCCCTGGAACTCGGCTTCACTTCGGTGGTCATACCGAGAGGTTAACCCGAAGCGGACAAAATGAAAACCGATCGGTTTTCAGGGGCCTGGTGACCTGCCGCTACGCCGGGACCACGGTCTTGCCGGGCGTCGTCTCCGCCGGGATGCGGTGCAGCCCCTTGCGGTCGTACCACCCCAGTACGCCGAAGCCGAACAGGCCGGCTGCCGAAAGTCCGGCCGCCATCATCACCCAGCCCCGCGTCAGACCCGCGTCGCCCTGGGCGTCGTAGTAGAGGATCGACCTGATGCCGCCGGTGATCTGCCGCAGCGGCTCGAACTCCGCGAGGAAGCGGTAGAAGCCGGGCAGTGCCTCGATGGGGGTGGTGGCGCCGGCCGTGGGTACCGCCATCCCGATGAAGACCAGCGTGACCACCAGCATGCCTGGCGTGCCGAAGACCGCGAGGAGGGTGAGCGCGCCGATCCCGGTGACAGCGATGGCGCACACCGAGTACAGCCACAGCAGGGGCAGGTGGGAGGCGTCCATGCCCATGATGCCGACCGCGCCGGCCATGACCAGGGTGCCCATCAGCAGGGACAGGCCGGTCATGAGGGTGCCGCTGATGGCGAGGGTCTGCACCCGGGTCGTCCGGATCAGCGGGCGGTGCAGGCGCAGCGGTCCCATGTCGTTGTGGGTGTAGCCGAGGGCGTGGTCGACCTGGCCGCTGATGACGTTGGCGGAGAGCATGCCGACGACCACGAGCGTGAGTGCGTAGTAGAACGCGGTCAGGCCCAGGCCGCTGTGCGGGTCGAGGGGGTGGCCGTCCTCGACCGTGACGGCGGCCGGGTCGGCGAGCAGGACGCGTGCCGCTGCCGGCAGCTTCGCCTGCGCGGCCCCGATCCGGGCGGTCAGCTCCTTGCCCAGCTGGAGCGAGGCGTTCTCGGCTGCCCGGGTCGTCGCCGTCCGGGCCAGGCCGGAGCCGATGCTGCCGGCGGACTGGTTGGTCAGCACCGTCAGTGCCGGGCGGGCCGGGGTTGCGGTGGGTTCGGTGGCGGTCAGTGCGGTGGCGGAGGACGTGAAGCCGGCCGGGACGACGAGCGCGCCGAACAGCTTGCCCTTGCCGAGTTCCTCCTTCATCTCCTTCTCGTCCATCACCTTCCAGTCGATCCTGTCCCCGCCCGCGGTCGACTTCTTGATCGACTCTGTGATCCGGGCCCCGAGGTCGACCTGCTCGCCGCCGACGGCCGCTCCCTTGTCGGCGTCGACCAGCCCGACGGGCAGTTTGGTCAGGTGGTCGGCCGGATCGACGTTGGCGCCGACGTAGAACACGGCGAACAACAGCGCGAGTACGCCCGTGATGACGCCGTTGGCTATCCACAGCGGCTTGGCACGCAGGACGCGGAAGGGGGGAATGCCAGTCATGACGTACGTGTCTCTCGGTCGGGGGACGTGGAGCGTTTCGCCGGGGGCTGCCAGCCGCCGGTGACTTCCTTGACGGGCTTGTGGGGGAAGCGGCGCAGGGCGTACTCCTGCGCGTGGGAGCCCGGTAGGACGTACAGGGTTTCCTTCTTGCCCTGGAGCGGTCGCAGCACGGTGTCCATGAACGTCTTGCGGTCGTCCAGGTACGGGCCCAGGACGTCCTCGCCGGCGGGGCAGACGGCCAGGCAGTAGCCGGACTTGTAGCCGGGAGGTGAGCTCAGGCTCTGCCACATGGAGGCGCTCTCGGAGTCGGTGACGCGGGAGCGGTAGTCGGCGGCGTCCTCGCTGTCGGCCACCGTCTGCGCCCAGTCGGTGAACCCGCTCATGAACTCGCGGTAGTTGTGCGACGTGCAGGCCAGCGCGTCGAAGGCGCCGTCCTTGGCGATGGCGCCGACCGGGCAGGCGGCGACGCACAACTTGCAGTCGATGCAGGGGTTGTAGTCCAGCGCCTGCCCGTACGCGCTGACCTCCGCGTCCACCAGGACGGTGACCAGCAGGACGAAGCTGCCGAACCTCGGGTGGATGACGTTGCGGTGCAGGCCCATCACGCCGAGCCCGGCGGCCACCGCGACCGTCTTGTGCGCCACCACCCAGATCCGCTCGCTGGGGAAGCGGTCCATCTCCTGGGGGAAGCCGACGGACGGATTGAGCGCGCGGTAGCCGGCGTCCTGGAGTGCCTGGGTGACCGTGCGGGCGGCGTGGTTGGCCTGCTCGTCGGCCTGGTGGAACTCCTGGTTGGCCACGCTGCGGGCCGGGGAGCGGCAGTTGTCGCGGTTCATCCGGACCGCCATCGCGATCAGGGTGCGGGTGCCGGGCAGCGCGGACTGTACGTACTCACGCTCGCCAACCAGGTCCGGGTGGTCCAGACTGACCGCCGCCGCGTCGTCCGCACCGGCGGCCAGACACAACTCGCGCAGCCAGTCCGCGTCGATCACCGCCGGCGGGTTCACCGCGTCACCTGCTCTGCGCCGGGCGAGTACAGCCTGTACCGAGGGGTGGGCGGCCAGCTTCGCCGGAAGCCTGGGGGCCGGGGTCGTCTGGTGCCCCTCGGCGTCGCGCGCGGCAGTCATCCGTACTCCTGGGGATTCGGGCTCGAGGCTCGCCTTCACGGCGGGAAACCGAACAGTTTCACCACCGTAAACTGATCGGTTTCTCGACGCAAGCGCAAGCGGCGTGGCTCCCTTCGGCCTGTCCATCACGTTCCTCGCGGATGGTGGCGTCGATCCCGGGCGATCAGAGCCCCGCCCCGCGAGTTCGTCCGGGCCGACTGGATGCCCGTGAGGCCGTTCACCTGCCGCTGAGGGCCGATGTCCATGAGCCCACGGCCCTTCCTGGCTCACGGCATGCTCGTCAGCTCATCGACTCATACGGCCGTCCACCCCCGAGAGTTGTCCCGGGTCGCCAAAGGGCGGCCGCGACTCGCCGAGCGCATCGGTCGCCGAGACTGCCCGCGCCACAGCCCTTCTTGGGCAGGCTCAAGAATCGCCGCGCACTCCACGTGCGACGTCATCGGAAACATGTCGGCTTGGAGGAGTCACCCAAAGGGCCAGGTCAGGGCCGGGTGGCTATCGGGTCCTGAACCGGCGGAAGAGGTTGCGGGCCACGTACACGCCTGGGCCGCCGAAGCCGACGATGTCGACGCGTCCGTCGCCGGTGATGTCGGCGAGGAAGCGAGGGTGGCGGTCGACTCGCCAGGCGCCTGCGTCGTCGTCGTACCCGAAGCCCCGGCACACCAGTTGAGCCTGGTCGAACCGGCCGTCGCCGCGGTTGTGCGACACCCAGCCTCCTGCGTCGCCGAAGCCGACGATGTCCGGGTTGCCGTCGCCGGTGACGTCGGTGAGGAACCGGAGGTGCTTGCCGCCCGTCCAGCACTGGGCGTGCCCGAAGTCGTTCAGGACGAGCTGCGAGGGCGCGAACGTGCCGTCACCGCGTCCCCGCGAGACGACGACGCCCTGTGGGCCGAACCCGATGAGGTCCATCTGCCCGTCCCTGACGGTACGGAGGAGGAACCGGGGGTGCTCCTCGACCGAGGTCCACCCCTGGTCGGTCCCGAAGTCGTCCAGGACGTACAGCGGTTCGGCGAAGGTGCCGGCCTCGTCCTGGAGCGAGATCCACACGCCGTCGTCGTGGCAGCCGACGATGTCGGCGCGTCCGTCGCCGGTGGTGTCGACGAGGAAACGTGGATGCTTCTCGGCGAGCCACCCGCCCGCTGGCGCGAACATCCCGCTGCCGTCCTGAGAGGACACCCGGACACCGTCGGCGCACAGCAGGACGGCATCTGGCTTGCCGTCGCCCGTCATGTCCGCGAGGGTCCACAGGTCCGCCGGGTTCGGGGTGGGCGTGGGCGGGTGCAGAACGCGTTCGTCGTCGTCGAACGTACCGTCGCCTCTGCTGGACGCGGTCACGGCGCCCTTCGCGGGTTTGAGCCCCACGATGTCCGCCCTGCCCGCTCCCGTGGTGTCCGCGAGGAAGCGCGCACTCCCGCGGTCACACACCCGCAGTCGGTTCCCCGGCCACCAGGGGGCGGTCGGGGGCGTCTCGCGCAACCTGGTGAAACCGCAGGTCACAGCCCTTTTTGGGCAGGCTCAAGAATAGCCACGCACTCCACGTGATGCGTCATCGGAAACAGATCGAACGCCCGAAGCGTCCGCACCCGATACCCACCGTCCCGGAAATACCCCAAGTCCCGCGCCAACGCGGCCGGATCACACGCCACATACGCGATCCGCCGCGCGCCCAGCGAGGCCAGGTGCTGAACCGTCTTCCGGCCCGCCCCCGCCCGCGGCGGGTCCAGGACGATCAGGTCGACCTCCGAGATACCCGTGCGCGGCAGCACGCTCTCGACCTTGCCCTGCTCGATCCGCACGCGCTCGAAGTCCGCGAGGTTGTGCCGTGCGTCCTCCACCGCGCGCTTGCCGGACTCGATGCCGAGCACCGCGCCCTGGTCGCCGACGCGGTCGGCGAGGGCGCCGGCGAAGAGGCCGACGCCGCAGTAGAGGTCGAGGGCCATGTCGCCCTTGCGCGGGAGCAGGCCCTGCATCACGGCCGTCACCAGCGTGTCGGCCGCCTTCGGGTGAACCTGCCAGAAGCCGCCGTTGCCGACCCGGTGCGTGCGGCCGTCGGCGCGTTCGCGGACGAAGGGGCGGCCGTGGACGCGGTGGACACCGCCGGAGCGCTCGTCCACGCGCAGGACGGAGACCGGTCGGTCGAGTTCGACCAGCGGGAGGCGCGCGCCCGGCTTCGGGGTGAGGATCACCTGGCGGTCCTGGGAGCCCGTCGCCGCGATCGCCTCGACGGAGTCCATGCCCGTCCAGACCCGCTTCTCGATGCCCAGCTCGCTGACGCCCTCCGCGGCGATCATGCAGTGGTCGATCGGCTCGACCTCGTGCGAGCGGTGCCGGCGCAGGCCCGCCCGGCCGTCGGCGGTGACGGCGTACTGGACGCGGGTGCGCCAGGCGGGAACCTGCCCCGCGGGCACCTTGTCGCCCTCGGCGGGCAGCACCGTGCCGTCCCAGCCGGCCTCCTCCGGGGTGAGCCCGGCGAGGTGCTGGAGCTGTTCGGCGATGACGTCGGCCTTCAGGCGCCGCTGCGCGCCCGGCTTGGCGTGCTGCCAGTCGCAGCCGCCGCAGCGGCCGGGGCCGGCGAACGGGCAGGGCTCGTCGATCCGGTCCTTGGAGGCGTCGAGCACGGTCACGGCGTCGGCGCGCAGGAACCGCGCGCCCTCCTCGCCCTCCGTCACCCGCGCCACGACCCGCTCACCGGGCAGCGCGTGCCGCACGAACAGCACCTGGCCCTCGGAGGTGCGGGCGATGCAGTGACCACCGTGGGCGACGGGGCCGACCTCGACCTCGTACTCCTCCCCCACCAGCGACTTCCTCGGTTCTGCCTGCATGGTGGGGTGACTCCAAAACGCGTGAGGGGGAAGGGCCGAACGGAAACGGCCGGACAACAGCCCACCAGTCTACGTGGCTGCCGCCCGGCCGTTTCACACGAGCCGTCGCGTCGGGAATCCGTCAGGACTTGGGCTCGGAGGACTCCTTCGGCCGCACCTGCGCCGGCCCCCGGCGCACCGAGCCCGGCGCGTTCCAGTCCTGCTGCCTGCGGGCCCGCCGCTTGGCCGCCTCGGAGGACTGCAGCTGGTACGGCACCGAGGTCACCATGATCCCGGGCGTGAACAACAGCCGGCCCTTCAGCCGCAGGGCGCTCTGGTTGTGCAGCAGATGCTCGTACCAGTGGCCGACGACGTACTCGGGGATGATCACGGACACCGCGTCGCGCGGCGACTCCTTGCGCAGGCTCTTGACGTACTCGATGATCGGCCGCGTGATCTCGCGGTAGGGCGAGTCCAGGACCTTCAGCGGTACGTCGATGCCGCGCCGTTCCCACTCCTCGCGCAGGGCCTTGGTCTCCGCCGGGTCGACGTTGACGCTGAGGGCCTCCAGGGTGTCCGAGCGCATCAGCTTGGCGTAGGCCAGGGCGCGCAGCGCGGGGCGGTGGATCTTGGAGATCAGCACCACCGAGTGGACGCGGGAAGGCCGTACCAGGTCGTCGCTCGGGCCTTCGGGGGCGGCGATCTCGGCGGCGACCCGGTCGTAGTGCTTACGGATGGCCGTCATGGTCGCGTAGAAGATCACCATTCCGAGCAGGGCGACCCAGGCGCCGTGCGTGAACTTGGTGAGGAGGACGACGACCAGCACGAGGCCGGTGAAGAAGGCACCGAAGGCGTTGATCGCGCGGGAGCGGATCATGTGGCGGCGCTTGGCCTGGTCCTTCTCGGTGGCCAGGTGGCGGTTCCAGTGCCGGACCATGCCGGTCTGGCTGAGCGTGAAGGACACGAACACGCCGACGATGTAGAGCTGGATCAGGCGGGTGGAGTCGGCGCCGTAGATGCCGACGAGCAGTCCGGCGGCGCCGGCGAGGAGCACGATGCCGTTGGAGAAGGCCAGCCGGTCGCCGCGGGTGTGCAGCTGGCGGGGCAGGTAGCGGTCCTGGGCGAGGATCGAGCCGAGCAGCGGGAAGCCGTTGTAGGCGGTGTTGGCGGCGAGGAACAGCACCAGCGCGGTGGCCGCGGCCAGGACGATGAACAGGAAGCTGCCCTTGCCGAAGACGGCCTCGGCGACCTGGGAGATCACCGGGTTCTGGACGTAGTCCGGGCCGAGCGGAACACCGTTGTGGACCAGATCCTTGGCCGGGTTCTCGGCCATGCGGACATCGGTCGCGGCGGCCAGGGCGATGATGCCGCAGAACATGGTGACGGCCAGCAGGCCCATCATGGCGAGGGTGGTCGCGGCGTTCTTCGACTTGGGCTTGCGGAAGGCCGGGACGCCGTTGGAGATCGCCTCGACGCCGGTGAGGGCGGCGCAGCCGGAGGAGAAGGCGCGCAGCAGCAGGAAGACCAGGGCGAAGCCGGCCAGCCCCTGGTGCTCGGGCTTGATGACGTAGTCCGCCGTCGGCGCCCGCATGGTGTCGTCCAGGACCAGTCCGCGGAAGGCGCCCCACGCGATCATGGTGAAGACGCCGAAGACGAAGACGTACGTCGGGATCGCGAACAGCGAGCCGGACTCCTTCACGCCGCGCAGGTTCATCAGCGTCAGCAGCACGATCACGCCGATCGCGCACAGCACTTTGTGCTCGACGACGAACGGGATCGCGGAGCCCAGGTTCTCGATGCCGGAGGAGATCGACACGGCCACGGTGAGGACGTAGTCGACGAGCAGCGCGCTGGCGACGGTGAGGCCGGCCTTGGGGCCGAGGTTGGTGGTCGCCACCTCGTAGTCGCCGCCGCCGCTGGGGTAGGCGTGCACGTTCTGCCGGTACGACGCCACCACGGTGAACATCAGCACGACGACCGCGACGGCGATCCAGGGGCTGAAGTGGTACGCCGTCACGCCCGCGATCGACAGGACCAACAGGACCTCGCCCGGCGCGTACGCCACGGAGGACAGCGGGTCGGATGCGAAGACGGGGAGTGCGATGCGCTTCGGCAGGAGCGTTTCACCCAGCCGGTCGCTGCGCAGTGCGCGCCCGATCAGGATCCGTTTGGGCACGTCGGTCAGTTTGGACACAACAGAGGATCGTAGGCGTTCGATTGCGGAGGCGCCCACCCGCCACCCCCCATCGGCGTTCCCTCTGCTCTCCGAGTGAATTCAGAGGCCTGTGCGGCTGGGGATTCCGCAGGTCACCCGCTTCCCATGCCTATATGACTGAGCCCCGCCCGTCGCCGCCCCTGGAGGTCCCATGCACACGCCCGCCCAGTTGATCGGCGCCGCGGCCACCCTCGTCGCCCTCGGGATCCTGACCCTGGCGAGCTTCCGCAGCATCAGCCGCCGCAAGGACGTGTCGCCCGGGGCGCGGCCCTAGCAGTACGGGAAATGCAGCGCCACGAGTGTCACCACGTCGTACCTCGAGGACCACGGGAACGGCACGGACGCCGCCGACACAGGGACGGTACAGGGCTACACCCTGGCGCTCCGGGTGGCCTTCGGCATCCTCGTGGGCGGGGCGCTCATGGTCGACTCGCTCTCCCGAGGCGGCCGGCGAACACAAGGAGGCCCGGTGAGCTGGCCGGCCTCGGTCCCCCCGCCGCACCCGAGGGCCCTGGTGGGCTCCCGCGGCCTTGCCTATACGTTGGACACAGGCGATCGGCCGGGCGGGCGGGCACCGAAGGGGATCACTCCCGGCGTTCCCCGGCATGATGGTGCCTGGCGGCCCGCACAGAAGGCCGCGAAGTGCTGCCCGGCGAGCCGAGAGAGAGACATGAGCAGAACACTGACGCAGGCCGGAAGGTCTGCGGGAAGCGTGGTGTGAGGCCATGCACATCGTCATCATGGGTTGCGGCAGGGTGGGTTCCGCGCTGGCCCAGAACCTGGAGCAACAGGGGCACACGGTCGCCGTGGTCGACCAGGACCCCACCGCCTTCCGCAGGCTGGGCTCGGGGTTCGGCGGCCGCCGCGTCACGGGCGTCGGCTTCGACCAGGACACTCTGCGCGAGGCGGGCATCGAGGAGGCCGGCGCCTTCGCCGCCGTCTCCAGCGGTGACAACTCCAACATCATCGCCGCTCGTGTGGCCCGCGAGATGTTCGGCATCGAGAACGTCGCCGCCCGCATCTACGACCCCCGCCGCGCGGAGGTCTACCAGCGCCTGGGCATCCCCACCGTCGCGACCGTCCGCTGGACGGCCGACCAGATGCTGCGGCGTCTGCTGCCCTCCGGCGCCGAGCCGCTGTGGCGCGACCCCACCGGCGGTGTCCAGCTCGCCGAGGTGCACACCTCCACCGCCTGGGTCGGCCACAAGATCAGCCGCATCCAGGAGGAGACGGGCGTGCGCGTCGCGTTCCTGACCCGGCTCGGCGAGGCGGTCCTGCCCACCTCGCAGACGGTGCTGCAGGAGGGCGACCTGGTGCACGTGATGATGCGCACCGACGAGGTCGACAAGGTCGAGGCGGCGTTCGCCAAGGGTCCCGAACAGGAGGGCGGTCACTGATGAGGGTCGCCATTGCCGGAGCCGGCGCCGTCGGCCGCTCGATCGCGGGCGAACTGCTGGAGAACGGCCACGAGGTCCTGCTGATCGACAAGGCGCCGACCGCCATCTCGGTCGAGCGCGTCCCGCAGGCCGAGTGGCTGCTCGCCGACGCCTGTGAGATCACGTCCCTGGACGAGGCGGCGCTCCAGCGCTGCAACGTCGTGATCGCGGCGACCGGCGACGACAAGGTCAACCTGGTCGTCTCGCTCCTCGCCAAGACGGAGTACGGCGTCCCGCGCGTCGTCGCCCGCGTGAACAATCCCAAGAACGAGTGGTTGTTCAACGAGTCCTGGGGCGTGGACGTGGCCGTCTCCACCCCGCGTCTGATGTCGGCCCTGGTCGAGGAGGCGGTGAGCGTGGGCGACCTGGTCCGCCTGCTCCGCTTCAGCCACGGCGACGCCAACCTGGTCGAGCTGACCCTGCCGGAGGAGTCGGCCCTGGCCGGCACGCAGGTCGGCGACGTCGAGTGGCCGCAGGACACGTCCCTGGTGACGATCATCCGCGGCAACCGCGTGCTGACGCCCTCCCGGGAGGACTCCCTGGAGGCCGGCGACGAACTCCTCTTCGTTGCGGCGCAGGCCCGTGAGGAGCAGCTGGAGGACCTGCTGTCGGTGCGGCGGACCACGGCGAGCTGAGCGGTCTCCGGACAAGCGGAAGGGGCGTCCCGAGTGCTCGGGACGCCCCTTCCGTTTCCGTCAGCGCCGGAGGTTCACTGCTCCGCGGACCGGGCGGCGGCCTGCCGCTCGCGTTCCTCGGCGGCCTTCTCCTCGGCCTCCATCTCGGCGAACACGTCGATCGGCGCGGGCGCCTTCGCGAGGAACACCCACGTCAGGTACACCGCGAGGAGGAACGGCGGGATCTTCAGGGCGACCAGGACCCAGCCCAGCTGGGTGGTGTCGGCCCACCAGTACAGCGGGAAGAGGATCGCGCACTTGGCGAGCAGGATCGCGCCCCACGCGTAGCTGGCCTTCGCGTAGGCCTTCTTGCGGCCGGGGTTGCGCGTGCGCCAGGAGAGGTTCTCCTTGAAGACCGGGCCGAGGATCAGCCCGATCAGCGGCACCCCGCACAGGGTGG
The DNA here is from genome assembly GCF_014202475.1 of Streptomyces paradoxus. GTDB lineage: Bacteria > Actinomycetota > Actinomycetes > Streptomycetales > Streptomycetaceae > Streptomyces > Streptomyces paradoxus. The sequence goes on along the minus strand of NZ_JACHGV010000012.1, from coordinate 146,772 downwards.
TGATGATGTAGGCGAGGCCCAGGCCCAGCGTGTAGAGCATGCCGGGCAGGTAGAAGTCCTTGGCGTTGCCGGTCATCATCGCGAAGACGACACCGAAGGCCACGCCGAAGACTCCGCTGAAGGCGTGCTTGACGGTGTCCTTCATCACCAGCCGGACCACGACCAGCACCAGCGACACGGCCAGCGCCGCGATCGCCGACAGGTGCAGGTCCTTGTTGATCGTGTAGATGGTGACGAAGAGGAGGCCGGGCAGCACCGTCTCCACCATGCCCCGCACGCCGCCGAACGCCTCGAACAGGGCGGCCTCGGTCACCGCCCGGGCGTCGTCCGCAGATGTCTCTTCGGTCGGCTTGTCGAGCGACGTCACCGGCTACTCCCGTCCGAGGGGTCTCAGTTCGTACTTGGGATTGAACAGCACCCGGCGGCCCCGGCTCATCGAGATCCGGCCCGACGCGATCAGCTTGCGTCCCGGCTCTATCCCCACGATGGAGCGCCTGCCGAGCCAGACCACGTCCAGCGCGGCGGAGCCGTCGAACAGCTCGGCCTCCAGGGCCGGGACTCCCGCACGCGGCCGAAGGGTGACCGTGCGCAAGGTACCAGTAACCGTCACTATCTGGCGGTCCTGGCAGTCTCCGATCCGGGTGCAGCCGGCCGTCTCGCTGTCTTCGCGCAGTTCCTCGGACTCCAGGTCCTCCTGCGACGAGGAGAGCCGGTCGAGCATGCGCCGGAAACGGCCCGCCGGCTTTTCGGAACGAGGGACAGCACTCATATCTGAAGCGTACCGGGGCGTACTGACGAAGGGCGAGGAGCCTGATTCCCGAAGCGATACCCCTCACTTCTCGAAGCGATAGCCCATCCCCGGCTCGGTGACGAAGTGCTTCGGGTGCGAGGGGTCCGCCTCCAGCTTCCGCCGCAACTGCGCCATGTACACGCGCAGATAGTTCGTCTCCGTCCCGTACGACGGCCCCCACACCTCCTGGAGCAGCTGCTTCTGCCCCACCAGGCGTCCGCTGTTGCGCACGAGGACCTCCAGCAGGTGCCACTCCGTGGGGGTCAGGCGTACGTCCTTGCCGGCCCGGTTGACCTTCTTCGCGGCCAGGTCGACGGTGAACTCGCCGGTGTCGACGATCATGTCGCCCGGACCGTCGCCGGCCGGTTCGGCCCGGCGTACGGCGGCCCGCAGCCGGGCCAGCAGCTCGTCCATGCCGAAGGGCTTGGTGACGTAGTCGTCGGCGCCCGCGTCCAGCGCCTCGACCTTCTCGTCGGAGGTGTGCCGGGCGGACAGCACCAGGATCGGCACCCGGGTCCAGCCGCGCAGGCCCCTGATCACCTCGACGCCGTCCATGTCGGGCAGCCCGAGGTCGAGGACGACCACGTCGGGGTGGCGGGTCGCGGCGAGCCGGAGGGCGGTGGCACCGTCGTGGGCCGCGTCGACCTCGTAGGTGCGTGCCTTGAGGTTGATCACGAGTGCGCGCACGATCTGCGGCTCGTCGTCGACCACCAGGACGCGGGTCATGAGGCCTGCCTTTCGGGTTCTGCCGCGGAGTGGGGCTCCGGGCGGGTTCCCGCCGCGCGGAGGGTGAGGACCATGGTGAGCCCGCCGCCGGGGGTGTCCTCGGCGTCCAGGGTGCCGCCCATGGCCTCGGCGAAGCCCCGTGCCACCGCGAGGCCCAGTCCCACGCCCGCGCCGCGCGGGGCGTCGCCGTGGCGCTGGAAGGGCTCGAAGATGCGCTCCTTGGCCTCGTCGGGGACGCCCGGCCCCCGGTCGACGATCCGCACCTCGACCCGGTCGGCGAGCGCACTGCCGGCGACCAGCACGGGCGCGCCGGGCGGACTGTACTTGACGGCGTTCTCCACGAGGTTGGCCATCGCCCGCTCCAGCAGCCCGGGGTCCACGGCGACCATGGGCAGCGTCTCGGGCACGTCCAGGCGGGCGCTGCCCTCGGGCACGCCGCCGAGCGCCATCGGCGCCACCTCGTCGAGGTCGATCTCGCGGATCAGCGGGGTGACGGTGCCGGTCTGGAGCCGGGACATGTCGAGCAGGTTGCCGACGAGGTGGTCGAGCCGGTCGGCGCCCTCCTCGATGCCCGCCAGGAGCTCGGCGCGGTCCTCCTCGGACCACTCGACGTCCTCGGAGCGCAGGGACGTCACCGCCGCCTTGATCCCGGCGAGGGGGGTCCGCAGGTCGTGGCTGACGGCGGCGAGCAGGGCCGTGCGGATGCGGTTGCCCTCGGCGAGCGTGCGGGCCCGGTCGGCTTCCTCCCGGAGCCGGCGGCGGTCCAGGACGACGGCCGCCTGGGCGGCGAAGGCGGCCAGGACCCGGCGGTCCTCGGCGGGCAGCACACGGCCGGTGAGCGCCAGGGCCATGCGGTCGCCGACGGGCATGTCCACGTCCGCCTGGTCGGGCCGGTCGACCGGGCGGCCCCGGCCGACGCGGCCGGCGCAGGTCCACGGCTCGACGTCGCTCGCCCGTTCCAGCAGGGCGGCCGACTCCATGCCGAAGGTCTCCCGGACCCGTTCCAGCAGGTCCTCCAGCCCGGTCTCGCCGCGCAGCACGTTGCCGGCGAGGAAGGACAGGATCTCGGACTCGGCCCGCAGCCGGGCCGCCTGATGTGTGCGGCGGGCGGCGAGGTCGACCACGGAGGCGACCGCCACACCGACCGCGACGAAGATCACGAGGGCGACGATGTTCTTCGGGTCCGCGATGGCCAAGCGGTGCAGGGGCGGTGTGTAGAAGTAGTTCAGCAGCAGGGAGCCCACCGCCGCCGAGGCCAGGGCGGGCAGCAGTCCGCCGAGCAGGGCCGCCGCCACCGTCAGCGCCAGGAACAGCAGCATGTCGTTGGCCAGGCCGAGGTCGACGGCGCTGAGCAGCGCGGCGAGCAGCGGTGGTCCGGCGACGCCGGTGATCCAGCCCCACACCCGCCGGGAGCGCCCGAGCCGCGCGCCCCGGGCGACCGGCAGCCCCCGGCCCCTGGCGACCTCGTCGTGGGTGACGATGTGCACGTCCAGGTCGGGTCCGGACTCCCGGGCCACCGTCGCTCCGACACCGGGCCCGAAGACGTACTGCCAGGTCTTGCGGCGCGAGGAGCCCAGCACGAGCTGGGTGGCGTTCACGCCGCGGGCGAAGGCGAGCAGCGCGGCCGGTATGTCGTCGCCGATGACATGGTGGAACGTTCCGCCAAGGTCCTCGACCAGGGTCCGCTGCAGCGCCAGCTCCTTCGGCGAGGCCGAGGTCAGGCCGTCGCTGCGGGCTATGTAGACGGCCAGCACCTCGCCGCCCGCGCCCTTCTCGGCCAGCCGGGCGCCCCGGCGGATGAGCGTGCGGCCCTCGGGCCCGCCGGTCAGACCGACGACGATCCGCTCGCGCGAGCCCCAGATCCTCGACACGCGGTGCTCGCTGCGGTACCGGGTCAGGTAGGCGTCGGCCCGGTCGGCCACCCACAGCAGCGCCAGCTCGCGCAAGGCGGTCAGGTTGCCGGGGCGGAAATGGTTCGACAGAGCGGCGTCCACCTTGTCGGGCCGGTAGATGTTGCCGTGCGCCATCCGACGCCGCAGCGCCTGGGGCGTCATGTCGACCAGCTCGACCTGGTCGGCCCGGCGTACCACCTCGTCCGGCACGGTCTCCTGCTGCCGCACCCCGGTGATCGACTCGACGACGTCGCCGAGGGACTCCAGGTGCTGGATGTTGACGGTCGAGATCACGTCGATCCCGGCGGCGAGCAGCTCCTCCACGTCCTGCCAGCGCTTGGCGTTGCGGGAGCCGGGGACGTTGGTGTGGGCGAGTTCGTCCACCAGGGCGACCTGGGGGCGGCGGGCGAGGACGGCGTCGAGGTCCATCTCGGGGAAGACGCCGCCGCGGTACTCCAGTTCCCGGCGCGGCACCTGCTCCAGGCCGTGCAGCAGCACTTCGGTGCGGGGCCGTCCGTGGTGCTCGACGAAGGCCACCACGCAGTCGGTGCCCCGCTCGACGCGGCGGTGCGCCTCGGCCAGCATCGCGTACGTCTTGCCGACGCCCGGTGCCGCACCGAGGTGGATCCGAAGCTTGCCGCGTGCCATGGCCTCATTGTCTTCCGGTGGTCTGCCGACTGCGCAGCGTCGACCCTACGGCCGGAAAGCGCGGCATCCGTGCGCCGGGCACCCTCCGGGGCGCACTTTGACGGAACCCTGACGCGACCGGCCCGCCGGAGGGGCCGGGCGCCGGGGTCCCCGCCCGGCGCCCGGCCGGTCAGGGGGTCAGGCGGGGTTGTCGCCGTGGGTGAGGGTCTCCCAGGCGACGAAGAGGTTGTTGCTGCCCGCGGGGCGGTTCCGCAGGGTCAGCGTCCCGGTGTTCGTCATGGTGTGCCCGAGACGGTTGGCCAGGGCGTTGTTCCCGACCTCGGAGACCGGCCCGAGCCCGAGCTTCAGCGAGCCGCCGCACAGCCAGCCCTCGGCACCGGCGCCGAGCTGGTACCTGGCGTGGAAGCCGAGCCCGTGCCGCAGCCGCTCGCCCACGTCGGTGCCGTAGAGGTCCTGCCCCTGGATGCGGCTGGTCTCGGCGACGTGCGAGACGGCCGAGAGGCCGTAGCCGGTGTGCGTGAAGTCGCGGCAGGTCTCCTGGCTGAGTCCGTTGACGAAGGTCGACTGCCCCTGCCAGTACTTGACGACCTTCTCGCGGGTGTTCAGGTTCTGGCTCGGCACGGTCTTCGGCAGGGCCCCGTCGGACTCCAGGTAGATGTAGGCGGCCGTCCGGGTCCGGAACTTCGCCATGGCCTTGTCGTACGACGCCTTGTCCTCCAGGAAGACGGAGATGCCGACGGCGGCCTCCATCATCGACAGCTCCCAGTTCCCGTTGGAGTGAGAGCCGTTGATGATCTCGGGCAGGTAGACGGTGCGGAGCATGGTGGCGAAGCGGCCGGAGTTCGCCCAGTTCCCGGTGTAGGTGTGCTTGATGATCTCGGCGGCCCGGGGCCAGGAGGAGCCGGCCCAGCCGGTCTGCAGGGGCGCGTTGCTGTTGGTGTGGTCGCGGATCACGGCGGACCAGGCGTCCATCAGCTCGATCGCCTTGCGGGCGTGCCGGTCGTCGCGGGTGATGTACCAGGCGAGCGCATGGGTGTACGCGGCGATGGCGTCCTCGCGCTCGTCCGTGCAGCCGTGGTTGGGGTTGGAGTACGAACCGCACTCGACGACCGCCCGGGGCCTGGGCGTGCGGTTCAGGTCGGCGTACTTGCTCGCCGTCATCTGGTCGAAGGCGCCCTTCCAGGGCTGGGCGCCGGCGTTGACCTTGGACCGGACGAAGTCCAACTGGCTCCGGGAGACGGTGACTCCGGGGTGGACGAAGGTACCGGGAGCACTGGGGGCGGCGCCGGCGGGCCAGGCCAGGACACCGGCGACGAGGGCGGCCGAGGCCGCGAGGAGAGCGGTTCTGCGCATGCGTGGGGGGCCTTCCGTTCTCGTATGTGAACGTGAAGCGCCTTTATGAACAGACGCGTTGAACGGAGAAGGTAGGTACAGACCAATGCGCCGTCAAGGTTGCGCGCACGAGAAAGGGCCGCGCCCCCGGCGGGGTGCGGCCCTGGTGTCTCTACGCGTTCAGCGGACCTCGGTGATCTCCGGTCCGCGCTGGAGCTGGCCCATTCCGCCGGCGAAACGGGAGCCCTCCTCCTGCTGGACCCCTTCGGGGACCATCTGCGCGTCGTTCGGCAGCTTCAGGACGATCGGGTCGCGGGGCGCCATGGGGCCCTCACCGCGGACCACGACGGTGTCCCGGAAGATCTGCTCCAGCAGCCCGGCGGCCTGCGGCTGCACCGCGCCCTGGCCCGAGATGACCCCGCGCAGGAACCAGCGGGGGCCGTCCACACCGACGAACCGCACGACCTGGAAGCCGCCGGTGCCGTCCGGCAGCTGTACGGGCACCTGAGCGCGCAGCTCCCAGCCCAGCGGCCCCTCGACCTCGTCGACGATGCCGCCCTGCTGGGTGATGCCGGTGCCGATCTCCTCGCGCACCTCGCCCCAGATGCCCTCGCGCTTGGGTGCGGCGAAGCCCTGGAGCTGGATGGCGCTGTCGCGCAGCACGACCGTGGCCGCCACGATCGCGTCGCCCGCGACCTCGACCCTGAGCTCCATGCCGTCGACGCCCGGCACGAACAGACCGCCCAGGTCGACCCGGCCTTCGCTCGGGTCGCGCACCTCGGAGCTGTCCCAGGGCCCGTCGGGGCGCGGCGCGGGCTCCAGCCTCAGGCGCTCGCGCTCCTCGTCCGCCTCGGTGTCGACACCGTCGACGACCTGCTCGGCCTCGCCGGCCGCGTCCTCGGCGGCATCCCTCTTCTTGCGACGTCCGAACACGTCACTGTCCTTCCCGGTCGGATACGACCGAAGCGTATCGATTCCCACCCGCCTGACCGCCGATGGCGGCCTGACCGCTTGTGCCGCTCGTCCCGTCCACCGCCGCATGGCCTCCGGTGGACCCGAAGCCCCCGTCGGCCCGCGCGGAGCCGGGAAGCTCCGCCACCTCCTGGAAGCGGACCCTCTCGACCTGCTGGACTACCAGTTGGGCAATCCGGTCGAAGCGCTCGAACCGCACGGCCTCGCGCGGGTCGAGATTCACCACGATCACCTTGATCTCCCCACGGTACCCGGCATCAACCGTCCCCGGGGCATTCACCAGGGCGACGCCGCAGCGGGCGGCCAGACCGGATCGCGGGTGCACGAAGGCCGCGTACCCCTCCGGCAGCGCCACAGACACCCCCGTGGGGAGCACGGCCCGCTCGCCCGGCCCCAGTTGGCACGCCTCGGTGGTGCGCAGATCGGCCCCCGCGTCACCGGGCTGCGCGTACGACGGAAGCGGCACGTCGGGGTCGACGCGCCGGATCAGCACGTCCAGCGGCGGCCGGCTCACGGGGCTCGTGGGAGTCATGGGGCGGTCCGGGCTCATGGGGCCGGCGGGGCTCTCGGGCGGCAAGGGGCTGGCCGTGCTCACGGGTTCACCTCGAAGGCACGGGCGCGCCGGACCTGGTCGGGGTCGCTCATGGCCGCCTGGATCTCCTCCTGGCGGCCGTGGTCGACGAAGTGGTCGACCTTCACCTCGATGAAGAGCGCGTCCGCGCGGACGGCGACGGGCCCGTCGGGGCCGCCGACGCGTCCGGTCGCGGTCGAGTAGATCTTCCGCCCGGCCACCGCCGTCACCTCCGCCTCCAGGTACAGCGTGGTGCCGACGGGCACGGGCCGTTCGAAGTCGGTCTCCAGCCGCCCGGTCACCGCGATCGTACGGAGCAGCCAGTTCAGCGAGCCGAGGGTCTCGTCCAGGGCGGAGGTGAGCACGCCACCGTGCGCGAGCCCCGGAGCGCCCTGGTGGGCGGGCTGGACGGTGAACTCGGCGGTGAGCGACACGCCCTCGCCGGCCCGCGCCTCCAGGTGCAGCCCGTGCGGCTGCTCTTCGCCACAGCCGAAACAGGCGCCGTAGTGCGCGCCCAGGAGCTCACCGGGTGCGGGCGCGTCCGGGTGCCGCACCGGCTGCACGGCGTCGGCCGGGGGCTGAAGAGCTGCGGAAGTACGACTCACAGCCGCAGACCTTACCCGCGCGTCGGCCCCTTCCGGACACCGTGTCAAGCTTGGCCCCATGCAGCTCTCCGCCGCCCCGTACGAAGAACGCCTCACCGCCCCGCGGACCTGGTGGCTGATCTCGTTCCTCGTGGGCGTCTCGATGGCCCTGATCCTGCTCCCGTTCGGCACGCTGCCGATGCTCGGCGGCCTGGCCGGGGGCACCGCGGTCGCGGCCGTCGCCGCGAGCTCGTACGGATCGGTCCGCATCCGCGTCGTCGGCGACTCGCTGATCGCGGGAGAGGCGAAGATCCCGCTGGCGGCACTGGGCGAGGCGGAGGTGCTGGACGCGGAGGAGGCCCGCGCCTGGCGCACCTACAAGGCCGACCCGCGCGCCTTCCTCCTGCTGCGCGCGTACATCCCCACGGCTCTTCGGGTGGAGGTCACGGACCCGCAGGACCCGACTCCGTACCTGTACCTGTCCACGCGCGAGCCGGAGCGCCTGGCGGAGGCGCTCCGGCCGGCGAAGTCGGCGTAGCACACCCGATCGGGACATCACCCGGCCGCTGATCGACGTCCGGTCTCAGCGCCCGTCGCCGCCGTGCCGGCCGTCGCCGCGGTGGCCCTCGTGACGGCCCAGGGGGTCGCTGGTGATCTCGCCCATCTCCAGGGCGTCCGCCGGGCGTTCCAGGGCGGGGAGCGCCTCCAGGGCCTCCCAGGGCACCTGGATCTTGCGCAGGTCCCCGCGGATCCGGCCGGCGAGCTTCCTCGTCTCGCCGCGGTTCATGACCGCGCCCACGGCGGCGCCCACCAGGAACGGCATGAGGTTCGGCATGCTGCGGACCATGCGCTTCATGATCCGTTGCCGCAGTTCGCGCTTCATGCGGCTGTTCAGCGCCACGCTGAGCGTGGACGGCTTGGTCGCGTCGATTCCGCGCTCCCCCGACCACGAGTCGAGATACGCGGTGCTGCGCTGCTTGAGATTGCCGGGCGGCCGCACGCCGTAGACCTCGTGGAGTTCGGCGATCAGCTTCAGCTCGATCACGGCGACGCCGGTGATCTCGGCGGCCAGTTCCGTCGGCATCGCCGGGGGCACGGGGAGCATCGCGGCCGCGCCGACACCCGCTCCGACCGTGGCCGTCGCCTTCGCGGCGCCCGCCACGAGCTTGTCGGCGAGCTCCTCGGGCCCGAGGCCCGGGAACTGCCTGCGCAGCGTCGCCAGGTCCCGCACGGGCACGCGCGGGGCCAGTTCGATGATGCGGTCGGCCAGGTAGGAAAGTCCGGCACGGGCCCGGTCGCCGCCCTTGCGGGCGCCTTCCCTGGCCCGCTCCCGGAGCGCCCCCGCCCGCCGTCTCGCGACGGGTGCGGGGACGTCCACGGACGCCGGGAGGTCACCCCGGTCCACTGCCGGTTCGAGCGAGGCCGCCCCCGTACCGGATGAGCCTCGCTCGTCTTCACGCGCGCCGTACCGCGGGCCGTCATACGGCCCTTCGTCCGCTTTCCGCTTGGAGAAGCGGCGCTTCCAGGGAGGGGTCGAGCCGGTCACGGCCGACCCGCCCTCAGTCGCAGTCGCGGCAGATCGGCTGACCGTTCTTCTCCCGGGCCAGCTGGCTGCGGTGGTGCACCAGGAAGCAGCTCATGCACGTGAACTCGTCCTGCTGCTTCGGGAGCACCCGGACGGCCAGTTCCTCGTTCGAGAGGTCGGCTCCGGGCAGTTCGAGGCCTTCGGCCGCCTCGAACTCGTCGACGTCCACGGCGGAGGCCGACTTGTCGTTCCTCCGAGCCTTCAGCTCTTCGAGGCTGTCCGAGTCGACGTCGTCGTCGGTCTTCCGTGGAGTGTCGTAATCGGTTGCCATGGTCGCTCTCCCCCTCTGGGTGTCTGCGGTGTCTCTCCAGCGCACGTAACGCGTGAGAGGCCGGACTTGTGCCCGACCTGAGGCGGAGATTTTGCCTCACATCAAGGTCTGTTACTCAATCGACACCCAACCGGACTCCTCAAGAGTGATCGGCTTGGATGGCGATGGGGACCGTACACGGTCCGAATGCTGCACGCCAAAGGCGTCTCACCGTGTACTTCCCGTGATCAAGACCCCCGAAAACCGGGATTATCCCGGCTTTCCGACAACGAGCATGATCACGGAGAGTAGATGGCCGGAAAGGCGTCCCTGTGATCGATCACACACAGTGCACGCGCGGTGAAGCCTCAGAAATTCCGCGCAAAGCGAACATCCCCGTGTGCCGCCGAGTGGATCGGCGACATGATCTCAGATCGGCAGCGTGACGCGCATGACGAGTCCACCCCCCTCACGCGGCTGGGCGTAGATGTGCCCGCCGTGCGCCCGGGCCACGGACCGGACGATGGACAGGCCGAGCCCCACGCCCTTGTCGCTGCCCGTCCGCTCCGTGCGCAGCCGCCGGAACGGCTCGAAGAGGTTGTCGATCTCGTACGCCGGCACGACCGGGCCCGTGTTGGCGACGACCAGGACTGCCTGGCCGTGCTGGACGTCGGTGGTGACCTCGACCCAGCCGTCCTCCGCCACGTTGTAGCGCACGGCGTTCTGCACCAGGTTGAGCGCGATCCGCTCCAGCAGCACGCCGTTGCCCTGGACGACCGCGGGCTTCTGCTCGCCGCGGATGCTCACGCCCTTGGCGGCGGCCTCCCCGCGCACCTGGTCGATGGCCTGCTCGGCGACCTCGGCGAGGTCGACCGGCCCCCGCTCGACGATCTGGTTGTCGCTGCGGGCGAGCAGCAGCAGGCCCTCCACGAGCTGCTCGCTGCGCTCGTTGGTGGCCAGCAGCGTCTTGCCGAGCTGCTGGAGTTCGGTGGGGGCACCCGGGTCGGACAGGTGCACTTCGAGGAGCGTGCGATTGATCGCCAGCGGCGTTCTCAGTTCGTGCGAGGCGTTGCCGACGAAGCGCTGCTGGGCGGTGAAGGCGCGCTGGAGGCGCTCCAGCATGTCGTCGAAGGTGTCCGCCAGCTCCTTCAGCTCGTCGTCCGGGCCGTCCAGCTCGATCCGCCGGGAGAGGTCGGAGCCGGCCACCGCGCGGGCGGTGCGGGTGATCCGGCCGAGCGGCGACAGGACGCGGCCGGCCATGGCGTAGCCGAAGGCGAACGCGATGACCGCCAGGCCCAGCAGGGCCAGCAGCGAGCGGCTGAGCAGGTTGTCCAGGGCGTTCTGGCGCTGCTCGTTGACGCAGTGGTTCATGGCGTTGTTGAACTCGGCGGGCGAGGCCTGGTCGGGCAGGTTGCAGATGTCGCTGGTGACCTTGCCCTCGACGATCTTGAACGGCAGCTCGCTGCCCACGTTCAGGGCCTGGGCGGCCAGCAGGTAGATGATCGACAGCAGCAGGATGCCCGCGATCAGGAACATGCCGCCGTAGAGCAGCGTGAGCCTTATGCGGATGGTCGGGCGCAGCCACGGGAAGGGCGGCACGGGCCTTCTGGGGTCCCAGGTGGGCTTGGGGGGCGCCTGCGGAGGCGCGGGGGTCGCAGCCACGGGGTATCAGATCCGGTAGCCGGAGCCGGGGACGGTGACGATGACGGGCGGCTCGCCCAGCTTGCGGCGCAGGGTCATGACCGTCACGCGCACGACGTTGGTGAACGGGTCGGTGTTCTCGTCCCACGCCTTCTCCAGGAGCTGCTCCGCGGAGACGACGGCGCCCTCGCTGCGCATCAGCACCTCCAGGACGGCGAACTCCTTGGGGGCGAGCTGGACCTCCTTGCCGTCGCGGAAGACCTCGCGGCGGTTGGGGTCGAGCTTGATCCCGGCGCGCTCCAGGACGGGCGGCAGGGGCACGCTGGTGCGCCGGCCGAGGGCGCGCACGCGCGCGATGAGCTCACTGAACGCGAACGGCTTGGGCAGGTAGTCGTCGGCGCCGATCTCCAGCCCTTCGACCCGGTCGCTGACGTCGCCGGAGGCCGTCAGCATCAGTACGCGCGTGGGCATGCCCAGTTCGACGATCTTGCGGCAGACGTCGTCTCCGTGCACGAGGGGCAGGTCGCGGTCGAGGACGACCACGTCGTAGTCGTTGACCCCGATGCGCTCCAGGGCGGCCGCGCCGTCGTACACGACGTCGACGGCCATGGCCTCCCGGCGCAGTCCGGTGGCCACCGCATCGGCGAGCAGTTGCTCGTCCTCGACGACGAGTACGCGCACGTTCCTGGTCCTTCCTCATGTCCACCCGCGTAGCCCTTCTCCGGGCGCACGAGGGCAGGGGTCTTCGACGGTGTCTTGGTGTGTTGCCCTCCATCCTGCCCTTTTCGGCCGTAAGTCGGAGGTAAGGCGGGTGAGAGGGCGGTGACCCGAGGGGGAATACGAGATTTTCTCCTGCGGTTAGGTTTCCACGGAAGGGAGCTTGGGGAGGACGGCTTTACATCCCACGATCACGCTCTGCTGGCGCCGCACCACCATGCGGTGCGCATCAATCCGCTTCCGCAGGGCGGGCGTGGGTGTCCGGCACCGTCGCCGCCCGGCCGAGCGGCGCTGGGCATCCACATGCGGCGTGATCGTCCCTTCCGAACGGCACACCCCCGTGCCATCGACCCACGACCCAGGACGAGGGGGCGCAGCATGGACGCATTCACCGCAGGACTTCTGCAGCGCATAAGGGCGACCGAGTCCGATCTGTCCCGGGCTCGCGACGAGGGCGACGACTTCCTCGTCGATGTGGAGCAGGGCGAGCTCGACGACCTGCGCCGTCTCGCCGCCGAGCACGGTGTGGAGGTCGCGACGAGCGTCTGATCAGGCCGTACGAAGCGGGCCCCGGCGAATCCAGCGCCGGGGCCCGCTTCGTTGTCTCCCGCTCAGTCGTGCCAGGCTCCGAAGTCCTCCAGGAGGCGCTGGAGGGGCTCGAAGACGCCGGGGGTCCCCGCCACCGCCAGATCGCCCGACGGGCGCTCTCCGGGGCGTCCACCGGTCAGGGCGCCCGCCTCCCGGGCGATCAGGTCCCCCGCCGCGAGGTCCCAGGGGTGCAGACCGCGCTCGTAGTAGCCGTCGAGGCGTCCGGCGGCCACGTCGCACAGGTCGACCGCGGCCGAGCCGCCCCGCCGGATGTCGCGCAGCAACGGGATCAGCCGCTGGGCAACGTCGGCCTGGTGGGCCCGGACGTCGGCGACGTAGTTGAAGCCCGTGGAGACCAGCGCCTGGTCCAGGGGCGGCGCCGGGCGGCAGGCGAGCGCGCGCTCGCCGTCCCAGGCGCCGGTGGCCCAGGCACCCCGGCCGCGCACGGCGTGGAACGTCTCGCCGCGCATCGGGGCCGTGACGACGCCGACGACGGTCTCGCCGTCCTGCTCGGCGGCGATGGAGACGGCCCAGGTGGGCAGGCCGTACAGGTAGTTCACCGTGCCGTCGAGCGGGTCGATCACCCAGCGGACGCCGCTCGTGCCCTCCGTGGCGGCGCCCTCCTCGCCGAGGACGCCGTCGTCCGGACGGCGCTCGGCGATCAGGCCGGTGATCAGCTTCTCCGCCGCGATGTCCATCTCGGTGACGACGTCGATGGGGCTGGACTTGGTCGCTGCGACGGCGAGGTCGGCCGGGCGTCCGTCCCGCAGCAGCGCCCCGGCGCGGCGGGCGGCCTCCTGGGCGAGTTCGAGCAGGTCCGTGTGCAGGGGGTCGGTCACGGGGCTCCTCACGCGTAGGTGCTGTCGGCGCCCGCGGCGGCGGGCCGGGGGGCGCGGGCCGGGCAGCAGCCGACCGGACAGAGGTTGTGGCTCGCCCCGAGGGCGCCCAGGGCGCACGGCGTGACGTCCTGCCCTCGCTCGGCGGCGGCGCGCTCCAGGACCAGTTCGCGGATCGCGGCGGCGAACCTCGGATCGGCGCCGACGGTGGCCGAGCGCCGCATCGGCAGCCCGAGCTCCTCGGCCCTGGCCCTGGCCTCCGTGTCGAGGTCGTACAGGACCTCCATGTGGTCGGAGACGAAGCCGATGGGGGCGATGACGACGGCCGGGACGCCGGCCGCGTGCCGCTCGTCGAGGTGGTCGCAGATGTCCGGCTCCAGCCACGGGATGTGCGGGGCGCCGGAGCGGGACTGGTACACGAGCTGCCAGGGGTGGTCGACGCCGGTGCGCTCCCGGACGGCGTCGGCGATCTGCTGTGCCACGTCCAGGTGCTGCTTCACGTAGGCGCCGCCGTCGCCGTGCTCCTCGACGGGGCCGGAGGTGTCGGCGGAGGCCGTCGGGATCGAGTGCGTCGAGAAGGCGAGGTGCGCTCCGTCCCGGACGTCCTCGGGAAGCTCGGCGAGGGACTGGAGCACCCCGTCGATCATGGGCTCCAGGAAGCCGGGATGGTTGAAGTAGTGCCGCAGCTTGTCGACCTTCGGCAGCTCCAGGCCTTCCGCCTCCAGAGCCGCGAGCGCGTCGGCGAGGTTCTCGCGGTACTGCCGGCAGCCCGAGTACGAGGCGTAGGCGCTGGTGGCGAGGACCAGGACGCGGCGGCGGCCGTCGCGGACCATCTCGCGCAGCGTGTCCGTCAGGTACGGCGCCCAGTTGCGGTTGCCCCAGTAGACCGGCAGGTCCAGGCCGTGGCCGGCGAAGTCCTTGCGCAGGGCGTCCAGCAGGGCGCGGTTCTGGTCGTTGATCGGGCTGACCCCGCCGAACAGGAAGTAGTGCTGCCCGACTTCCTTGAGGCGTTCCTTGGGGATGCCGCGCCCGCGCGTCACGTTCTCCAGGAACGGGACCACGTCGTCCGGGCCTTCCGGGCCGCCGAACGAGAGCAGGAGCAGGGCGTCGTAGGGGCTGGCGTCGCGCGCGTCTGGCATGAGTCGATCCTGCCACCCGGCACTGACAGCCGGGAAACGGCGGGTGGCCCCCGCGCGGCGGCCGGATCCGGACGGGGCCGAACGGGTTCGGCCGGGCATTCCAGGCGTAAGCTGTGTCGACTGCGTTCGCAGCTTACTGAGCCCTCGGAGACCTCGTGCCCAGCCCCTACCGCGCCCTGTTCGCAGCCCCCGGCTCCAAGGGTTTCTCCGTCGCGGGTTTCCTCGGTCGCATCCCGCTGTCGATGATGGGCATCGGCGTGGTCACGATGATCTCCCAGCTCACCGGGAGGTACGGCCTGGCCGGCGCTCTGTCGGCCACCATCGCGCTGTCCGCCGCGGTGGCCGGACCGCAGGTGTCGCGGCTGGTCGACCAGTACGGGCAGCGGCGCGTGCTGCGCCCCGCGACGCTGATCTCTCTGGCCGCGGCGGCCCTCCTGCTGTGCGCGGCGCACTACGGGTGGCCGGACTGGGTGCTGTTCGCGGCGTGCGTGGGCATCGGCTGCGTCCCGAGCGTGGGCGCGATGATCCGGGCCCGCTGGGCCGCCCTGTACCGGGGGACGCCGCAGCTGCACACCGCGTATTCCTTCGAGTCCGTGATCGACGAGGTGTGCTTCATCTTCGGGCCGATCATCTCCATCGGCCTGTCCACGGCCTGGTTCCCGGAGGCCGGTCCGCTGCTCGCCGCCTGTTTCCTGGCGGCCGGCGTCTTCTCGCTGACCGCGCAGCGCGCCACCGAGCCCGAACCCCACCCGCGCGAGCGGCGGGGCGGCGGTACGGCGATGCGCTCGCCGGGCCTTCAGGTCCTGGTGGCCACCTTCGTGGCGACCGGAGCGATCTTCGGCGCGGTCGACGTGGTCACCGTGGCCTTCGCCGAGGAGCAGGGGCACAAGGCAGCCGCCAGCGTCGTCCTCGCGGTGTACGCGGCGGGTTCCTGTGTGGCGGGCATGGTCTACGGTCTGCTGCACTTCGCCGGGCCGCCGGAACGCCGGTGGCTGCTGGGCGTGTGTGCCATGGCCGTGAGTATGATCCCCCTCCTACTGGTCGGAAACTTGCCGTTTCTGGCCGTGGCGCTGTTCGTTGCGGGTCTGTCCATCGCTCCGACGATGATCACGACCATGTCCCTCATCGAAGAGCACGTACCACGCGCGCAGCTCACCGAGGGCATGACCTGGGTGAGCACCGGGCTCGCGGCGGGTGTCGCACTCGGCTCCTCCGCGGCCGGCTGGGTGATCGACGCGGCCGGGGCGCGTGCCGGGTACGGGGTTCCGGCGGTGGCCGGGGCCGTCGCGGTCGCGGTGGGTTTCCTCGGGTTCCGCCGGCTCAAGCGACCGGCACCGGGTCGGGGAGGCTCCGTTGAGCAGCACAGCGAACGGAAAGAACGGCACGTGGCGTAACTGGGGCGGCAACGTCTCGGCCCGTCCCGCGCGGGAGGTCACCCCTGCTTCGGTCGATGAGCTGGCCGCCGCGGTGCTGCGGGCCGCCGAGGACGGTCTGAAGGTGAAGGCCGTCGGCGCCGGGCACTCCTTCACCTCCATAGCCGCGACGGACGGCATGTTGATCCGCCCTCAACTGCTGACCGGCATACGCGACGTCGACCGCGAGAACATGACGGTCACGGTGGAGGCCGGCACCCCGCTCAAGAGGCTCAGCATGGCTCTCGCCCGCGAGGGTCTGTCGCTCACGAACATGGGCGACATCATGGAGCAGACGGTCTCCGGCGCCACCAGTACCGGCACGCACGGCACGGGCCGCGACTCCGGCTCGATCGCCGCGCAGATCAAGGGCCTGGAGCTGGTCACCGCCGATGGTTCCGTCCTCACCTGCTCCGAGAAGGAGAACCCGGAGGTCTTCGCCGCCGCCCGCATCGGCCTCGGCGCCCTGGGCATCGTCACCGCGATCACCTTCGCCGTCGAGCCGGTCTTCCTGCTCACGGCCCGCGAGGAGCCGATGCCGTTCGACAAGGTCCTCTCCGACTTCGAGGAACTCTGGGCCGAGAACGAGCACTTCGAGTTCTACTGGTTCCCGCACACCGGCAGCACCAACACCAAGCGCAACAACCGCAGCGCGGGCCCGGAGAAGCCCGTGCCGCAGCTCAAGAGCTGGTTCGAGGACGAGTTCCTCTCCAACGGCGTCTTCCAGGTGGCCAACTGGGTCGGCCGCGCGGTGCCCGCCACGATCCCCGCGATCGCCCAGATCTCCAGCAAGGCCCTGTCCGCGCGGACTTACACGGACATCCCTTACAAGGTCTTCACATCCCCGCGCCGGGTGCGCTTCGTGGAGATGGAGTACGCCGTTCCGCGCGCGGCCGTCGTCGAGACGCTGCGCGAGCTGAAGGCGATGGTCGACCGCTCCGGCCTCAGGGTCAGCTTCCCCGTCGAGGTGCGCACCGCCCCCGCCGACGACATCGCGCTGTCCACCGCCTCCGGCCGGGACAGCGCGTACATCGCCGTCCACATGTTCCAGGGCACCCCCTACCAGCGGTACTTCACCTCGGCCGAGCGCATCTTCACCGCCCACGAGGGCCGCCCGCACTGGGGCAAGGTCCACACGCGGGACGCCGAGTACTTCTCCCGGGTGTATCCGCGCTTCGGCGAGTTCACGGCGCTGCGGGACCGGCTCGATCCCGATCGACTGTTCCAGAACGACTACTTGCGGAGGGTTCTGGGGGCGTAGGCGACGCAGTGGGGGTGGTGTCCCGGCGTCTTCGCGCCCGTCGGCGCTCGGGTGGGGTCGCCTCTCTCGCCTGAGCACGTCGATCCGCTGCGGCTTCTCCGTAACCCTTAGTTCCGATTCAGGTGATTACGTGAAGTACCCCACGTTCAAGATCGCCGAACGGGGGAAAGGGTCCTCCGAGTCCCACCCCTCGCCAGAAGTTGGGCGGCGCGCCAATCCACGCACGTGGCCCGAATGGAGTACTGTTGCGAGCCCTGGGTCCGGTCTCCCATCTGGGTGTACAGGGCCTTAAGGACCGCCGGGAGGGGGCTAGTTGCACAGGGTGATGAAGTTCGTCACTTAGCGTTGCGAATAGGTAACCGTGCCATAACGGCGATCCAGGGCCCGCGCCCGACACGCCGGGCAACTCGGCAAGGTTGTGGCAGGCTGCACCCGGGCAGGCCACACTCGACTAGCGGAAGCAGCGACGCACGTGACGTCGGCAGGCACCACCCGGGAGGTCCCCATGCCCGAACTGCGTGTCGTGGCCGTCTCGAATGACGGCACACGGCTGGTGCTGAAGGCTGCCGACTCTACGGAGTACACGCTTCCGATCGACGAACGCCTGCGCGCCGCCGTGCGCGGCGACCGTCCCCGCCTCGGCCAGATCGAGATCGAGGTCGAGAGCCACCTCCGCCCCCGCGACATCCAGGCGCGTATACGTGCGGGCGCGACCGCGGAAGAGGTCGCGCAGATGGCCGGCATCCCCGTCGACCGGGTGCGCCGCTTCGAGGGCCCCGTGCTCGCCGAGCGTGCCTTCATGGCCGAGCGGGCCCGCAAGACCCCGGTCCGCCGCCCCGGCGAGAACTCCGGTCCCCCGCTGGGCGAGGCCGTCCAGGAGCGGCTGCTGCTGCGCGGCGCCGACAAGGACACCGTCCAGTGGGACTCGTGGCGTCGCGACGACGGCACCTGGGAAGTCCTGCTGGTCTACCGCGTCGCGGGAGAGCCCCACTCCGCGAGCTGGACGTACGACCCGCCCCGGCGGCTCGTCCAGGCCGTCGACGACGAGGCGCGCTCCCTGATCGGCGAGTCCGACGACCTGGCCGCCCCGGAGCCAAGCTTCCCGTTCGTCCCCCGGATCGCCCGGCTGCCGCGCGACAGACCGCTGGACCGCCCCGAGCGGCCCAGCCTGCCCGCGCAGGCGTCCGAGCCGGACGAGGAGATGACGGGCGAGCGGGATTCCCTGACCAGCCTGCTGGAGGCGGTGCCGAGCTTCCGGGGCGACCTCGTCGTCCCGGAACTGCCCCCGGCGGCGGAGCCCGAGGAGGAGCCCGTCGTCGCCGAGATCGAGGAGGAGGAGCCCCCGGCTCCCGCCGCCTCGGCCGGATCCGCCTACGCCGACGTCCTCATGCCGCGGTCCGTGGGCAGCCACCGCGACCGGCTCATCGGTGCCACCGACCGCCAGGCCGAGGCGGACGGCGTACGCCCGGGCCGCAGAGCGGCCGTCCCGAGCTGGGACGAGATCGTCTTCGGGACGCGGCGCAAGAAGCAGGAGTAACCGGGGCCGCCGTCGGACGACGAGGGCCGCGCCTTCCGGGCCCGGCCCTCACCTCATGTCAGGTCACTGCGGGTCCGGCCCTACGGCGACCGGCCGGTCCGGGTCCGAGGACCACTCCGACCACGACCCCACGTACAGCTCGGCCGGAATGCCCGCGGCCGCCAGCGCCAGGACCTCGTGCGCGGCGGAGACCCCCGACCCGCAGTACACGCCGACCCGCGCACCCTCCCGCACGCCAAGTGCCCCGAACCGCGCCCGCAGTTCCCCGGCGGGCAGGAAGCGCCCGTCGGCCCCCACGTTCTCCGTGGTGGGCGCCGACACCGCGCCCGGGATGTGCCCGGCCACCGGGTCGATCGGCTCCACCTCGCCCCGGTACCGCTCCCCCGCCCGCGCGTCCAGCAGCACACCCGACCGCGCCAGAGCCGCGGCGGCATCCGCGTCGAGCAGCCCCGTCGCCCCCGGCTCGGGCACGAAGTCGCCCTCGGCGGGAGCCGGCACGGACTTCTCCAACGGCCCCTCCCAGGACGGCAACCCGCCGTCGAGGACCCGCACGTCCGGGTGACCCGTCCAGCGCAGCAGCCACCACGCCCGGGCCGCCGCCCAGCCCTGGCCGCCGTCGTAGACGACCACCGGTGTGCCGGACGACACGCCCGCCCCGCGCATCGCGGCACCGAAGCGCGCGAGATCCGGCAGCGGATGCCGACCGCCCTTGCCCGGCGCGGAGGCCAACTCCCGGTCCAGGTCGACGTAGACGGCCCCGGGCAGGTGCCCTGCCTCGTACGCGGCGCGGCCGTCGAACGGCGGCTCGCCGGCCGCCTTGGCCGCGGTGAGCTGCCAGCGGACATCGAGCAGGACCGGCGGGTCGCTGTCCAGGTCCTTCGCGAGGTCGGATGCGGAGATGATGGCGTTCATGCTCCCCATCCTCGCGCACGGGGGTGGCCGAGCCGTCCGTGTCCGGCTACTCTGCTCGGCCGGAGCGGAGCGATCACGCGGCGTACGGGAACAAGCACATGCTGTACAGCTGAACGACACCTGCCGACAAGCGCGCCGCGAGGGACGAGGCCCGCACATCGGGCATTCTCCCCGGACAAGGGACGCCCCACAGGGCTGCCCCACCAGGCTGCGGAGAGCACGGCCACCGCGAGGCCGAGAAGAGAGTGACGATGACCGACGCACGGGGGTCCGCCGGGCCGAACGGTGACACACCAGCCCGGCACGCGCCCGGCGCACCCTGCTGGGTGAGCCTGATGGTGCACGGCCTGGACGCGACCGAGGACTTCTACGGTGCGCTGTTCGGCTGGGAGTTCCAGCCGGGCCCCCAGCAGCTCGGCCCGTACGTGCGGGCGCTGCTCGACGGGCGCGAGGTGGCCGGCCTCGGCCGGCTGCCACCGGACCGCCACCTGCCCATCGCGTGGACGCCCTACTTCGCCTCGGAGAACGTGGATCTGACGGCCGAGACGGTGCGCAGCCGCGGCGGGACGATCGGTGTGGGTCCGCTGGACGCCGCCGACGCGGGCCGCCTGGCGATCGGCTCCGACCCCTCGGGCGCGGTCTTCGGCATCTGGCAGGCCGCCGCGCACCTGGGCACCACCGTCTCGGGCGTTCCCGGCACGCCCGCCTGGAACGAGCTGCTGACCTTCGAGTCGGCGAGCGTCGCCAAGTTCTACCGGACGGTGTTCGGCTACGAGGAGGAGCCGGTGGTCTCCGCCGACTTCGACTATGTGGCCCTGCACCTCGGCGGCGAACCCGTCGCCGGCGTCCACGGTGTGGGGCACGCGCTGCCCCGCGACCGGGGGCCGCACTGGGTCACGTACTTCCAGGTCGCCGACGCCGACGACGCCGTGGACCATGTCGTCCACCTGGGCGGGCAGGTCCTCAGGGCCGTGCACGACACCGCCCACGGGCGGGTGGCGCATGTGGCGGATCCGGAAGGCGCGCGGTTCGCGCTGCTGCAGCGGCGGGGCTGACGGCCGCGGCGCCGGACGCGGGTCAGGCTGACGTCACCGGCAGCACGTCCGGGGACAGGGCCGCCGCGTGGGAGGTCGCCGCGGTCATCCGGCGGCGGTGGTGACGGCGGCACAGCACCTCGTACCCGACCTCGTCGGCGGAGTGAGTGACGTCGCCGACGACCACCTGGGCGCCCTCGACGACCATCACCCCGCCTATCGTCCGGGCGTTGTGCGTGGCGCGGGCTCCGCACCAGCACAGGGCCTCGACCTGGAGCACCTCGACCCGGTCGGCCAGCTCCACCAGCCGCTGCGAGCCGGGGAACAGCTTGGAGCGGAAGTCGGTCGTGATGCCGAAGGCGTAGACGTCGAGGCTCAGGTCGTCCACCACGCGCGCGAGTTGGTCTATCTGCTCCGGTGCGAGGAACTGCGCCTCGTCGGCGATCACGTAGTCGGCGCGGCCGCCCTGGGAGAGATGGTCGACGAGGTAGCCGTAGAGGTCCTGCCCGTCGCCGACCTCCACCGCGTCCGTCACCAGGCCGAGGCGCGAGGACAGCTTGCCCTCGCCGGCCCGGTCGTCGCGCGAGAAGATCATGCCCTGCAGGCCGCGCGCCGAACGGTTGTGCTCGATCTGGAGAGCCAGCGTCGACTTCCCGCAGTCCATGGTTCCGCAGAAGAACACCAGCTCGGGCATGTGGAGTTGAGCACCTTTCGGCGTGGAGGTCGGCGTGGGGCTGTGTCAGGAGCGTACTTCGAGCAGGGGGACCAGCTGCTCGGCGGGGGTCATCGAACCGTGATTGCCGACCATGGCCGACTCCTTGGGCTCCCGCTCGGAGGCGATGAGGAGGACGTCGTCCCGCGCGGCCGCGACCACGTCACCGATCCTGCCGTACACCCGTTCGTCGATCTGCGGGCCGAACCAGCCCGCCGCGATGGCCTCGTCGCGTGAGGCCACCCAGAACTGCTCGCCGAGCACCTCGCGCCAGCAGGTCAGGACGTCGTCCGCCGCGCCGGGCACCGCGTAGACGTGGCGGGCGCGGCCTTCACCGCCGAGCAGGGCGACGCCGGCGCTCAGCTCCCAGTCCTCGTCGAAGTCGATGCGGTGCTGCTCGTCGAACGGCACGTCGATCATGCCGTGGTCGGCGGTGATGTAGAGGGCGCTGCGCGGCGGCAGTTGCTCGGCCAGGCGCTGGACCAGGCGGTCGGCGTACATGAGCTGGCCGCGCCAGGCGTCGGAGTCGACGCCGAAGCGGTGACCGGCGCCGTCGACCTCGGCGAAGTACGTGTACACCAGGGAGCGGTCGCCCGCGGCCAGTTGCTCGGCCGCCAGGTCCATGCGGTCCTCGCCGGTCAGCCGCCCCAGGAACGTTCCGCCGCTGAGCGCGACCCTGGTCAGCGGGGTGTTCTGGAAGGTCGGGGACGACACCTGAGCGGCGTGCACCCCGGCCGCGTGCGCCAGCTGGAAGACCGTGGGGTACGGCTGCCAGATGCCGGGCTGGGTCCACGGCTGCCAGCGCAGCTGGTTCATCAGCTCGCCGGTGTCCGGGTTGCGGACGGTGTAGCCGGGCAGGCCGTGCGCGCCGGGCGGCAGGCCGGTGCCGACGGAGGCGAGGGAGGTCGCCGTGGTCGCCGGGTAGCCGGCGGTGAGCGGACGCCCCGTGCCACCGCGGGAGGTGGCGAGCAGGGACGTCATGAAGGGGGCGTCCTCGGGGTGCGCCCTCAGCTGCTCCCAGCCGAGGCCGTCGATCAGGAACACGCAGTTCCGGTCGGCGGGGGTCAGCTCGGTGATCGCGGCGCTCATGTCCGGGACGCCCAGGCCGGCGGCCAGGGTGGGCAGGAGGTCGGCGAGCGATCCGCTGCCGTACTCGGGGACGGGCGCGGAGGCGACGGTCAGCGGTTCGGGGTGGGAGTCCCAGGCCGTCTCGGGCTGTGCCATCAGCGGGTCGTGTCCGCGGTCGCCTCGGAGAGGGCCTGCGCGAACGCGAGCGCCTCACGCACGGTCTCCGGTCCGTCCCCGGCCTCGCTGACGCGCAGGCTGAGGTCGTCCGCCGTCGAGTTTCCGGTGTAGCCGTGGTCCGCCTCGCAGTTGGGGTCGCCGCAGGCGGCCGGCTCCAGGTCGATGCGGGAGACGGCGCCCCAGCCGATGGTGAGGACGACCTCGCGGGGCAGGGTGCCCGGCTTGTACGACTCGGGGTTTGCGACGACGCGGCTGACCACGATCGACGAGATGCGGCCGATCTTCACGGACTCGGTCGACGTCGTGGCGTAGGGCGTCGGGGAGGTGCTGTCGGCGGCCTGCTCGTCGGTGTGGCTGACGATGAAGCGGTTGTCCGTGAGGACGAGCACGGTCACGTGCCGCCGCACCTCGTTCTGGTCGAACGTCGTCTCCTGGTGGACCAGGTACGACCGCATGGGCTCACCGCCCACGGCGGCCTCCACCGCCTCGGCCACGAGGGCCGGGTAGTAGCCGCTGCGCTCGATCGCCGCCCGCAGCCCCTGGGTCGTCGTACTGGTCTTGGCCATGACGCCCATCCTACGGGGGACCACTGACTGCGAGGGACACGTCGCCCCCTGTCAGTAGGCGGGGAGGGTCCGCGGGCCGAGGTCGTCGCGGGCGGGCGGGGGCGCGAGGCGGACGGAGGCGCCGAGGACGCTCAGGCCGTGCGAGGCGACGACGACCGGCTCCAGGGTGACCGCTACGACCTCGGGGTGGTCGTCGACCAGCCGGGACACCCGCAGCAGCAGCTCCTCCAGGGCCCGGGTGTCCGCCGGTGCGGAGCCGCGCCAGCCGAACAGCAGAGGGGCGGTGCGGATCGAGCGCACCAGGGAGGTCGCCTCCCGGTCGGTGACCGGGATCAGCCGGTGCGCCGTGTCCCCGAGCAGCTGTGAGGCGGCCCCGGCGAGCCCGAAGGAGAGCACGGCTCCGGCCGCGGGGTCGATGACGGCCCGGACGACGACGTCCACACCGCGCGGTGCCATCCGCTGCACCACCGGCCGCAGCTCCTCCGGCGCGCCGAACAGCTCGGTCAACTCCGCGTACGACCGGCGCAGTTGCTCCTCGTCGGCAAGGTCGAGACGGACGCCGCCCAGGTCGGCGCGGTGCCTGAGGTGCGGGGCGGTGGCCTTGAGGGCGACGGGGTAGCCGAGGGTACGGGCGGCTTCGGCGGCGGCGTCGGGGGTCGGGGCGGGCAGGGCGCGGTGGACCTGCACGCCGTAGTGGCCGAGGAGGTCGCAGGTCTCGTCCGTGCCGAGGGTGAGTCCCTGCCCGCGTGCGAGCAGGCCGTCGATCAGCGCGGCGGCGCCCTTCTCGTTGATGTCCTCGTACTCGGGCACCTTGCCGGGGTCGGCGGCCTCGCGCCGCCACTGCGCGTAGGCGACGGCCTGTCCGAGGGCGCGGACGGCACGCTCGGCGGCGGGGTAGGCGGGGATGAGGTGGGCGCCTTCGGGGGGCTCTGCGACGGGGATACGCTCCTCGGCCGGTGCCCAGCTGGCGACGACTTGCGACTTCTCGCCCGACTCGGCGGGCGATGCCGGATCGGTAGTTGTTTGCGGAGTTTTGCCCGAACCGGTCTGCGGTGCCGTGCTCGCCGCAGCCGACAGGGCCTCCGCCAGACCGCCGAGCTCCACGTGGACCACCAGGACCGGCTTGTCCGGGGCCGCCGCCGAGGCCGAGCGCAGGGCCTCCGCGAGGGCCGCGTCACCGACCGAGCCCTCCCCCACCGCCGGTATGGCGGTGACGACGACGGCGTCGCACCGGTCGTCGGCGAGCGCGCGGGACAGGGCGGCGTGGAAGTCCGCCGCGGAGGCGCCGGTCGTCAGGTCCTGCGGGGGGTGCGGCCGCAGGCCCTCGGCGAGGCACGCGTCGTACGTGAGCAGGCCCAGCGACTCCGAGTTGCCCAGGATCGCCACCCTGGGGCCGGGCGGCAGGGGCTGGCGGGCGAGCAGCAACCCGGCGTCCACCAGCTCGGTGATGGTGTCGACGCGGATGACGCCGGCCTGGCGCAGCAGCGCAGACACCGTCGCGTGCGGGAGGCGGGTCGCCCGTACGGCGTGCCCCTGGGGTGCGGCGCCGTGCCGTGCGCCCTGGACGACGACCAGGGGCTTGGCCGCGGCGGTCCGGCGGGCGAGGCGGGTGAACTTGCGGGGATTGCCGATGGACTCCAGGTACATGAGGACGACGTCGGTGTCGGGATCCTCGTACCAGTACTGCAGGACATCGTTGCCGGAGACGTCGGCGCGGTTGCCGGAGGAGACGAAGGTGGAGACGCCGGTCACGCCCGTCACGCCGCCGCCGCGCCGGTGCAGGCGGGACAGCAGGGCGATGCCGATGGCGCCGGACTGGGCGAACAGGCCGATCCGGCCGGGGCGCGGCACCTCGGGGGCGAGGGAGGCGTTGAGCCGTACCTCCGGGGAGGTGTTGATGATGCCGAAGGCGTTGGGGCCGATGATGCGCATGCCGTACGTGCGCGCGTGCCGCACGAGGGCGCGCTGGCGTTCGCGCCCCTCATGGCCGCTCTCGGCGTACCCGGCGGAGACCACGACGAGCCCCTGCACGCCGTGCTCGCCGCACTCGGTGACGACCTCGGGAACGTGCTCGGCCGGTACGGCGACGACCGCGAGGTCGACCGGGCCGTCGATGTCCCGCACCGAGCGGTGCGCGGGCACGCCGTCGAGCTCCCTCTGCCCCTCGGGAAGGGCCTTGTTCACGGCGTAGAGGCGGCCGTTGTACCCGGCGTCCCGGATGTTGCCGAGGACGCTGCGGCCTACGCCGCCCGGCGTGCGCCCGGCGCCGATGACGGCGACCGAACCGGGGGCGAGCAGCCGCTGCACGGAGCGCGCCTCGGCGCGGTGCTCGCGCGCGTACTGCACGGCGAGGGAGCGGTCGGTGGGTTCCAGGTCGAACTCCAGACGGACCACGCCGTCCTCGAAGCTGCGCTTCTGGGTGTAGCCGGCGTCCGTGAACACCTTGATCATCTTGTTGTTCGCGGGCAGCACCTCGGCGGCGAAGCGGCGGATGCCGCGCTCGCGGGCGACGGCGCCGATGTGTTCCAGCAGGGCGGAGGCGACCCCGCGGCCCTGATGGGCGTCCTGCACGAGGAAGGCGACCTCGGCCTCGTCGGCGGGTGCGGACGCGGGCGTTCCGTCCGCGCCGATCCGGTCGTAGCGTACGGTGGCGATGAACTCGCCGCCGACCGTGGCCGCGAGTCCCACCCGGTCCACAAAGTCGTGGTGCGTGAAGCGGTGGACGTCCTTGGCGGACAGGCGAGGGTACGGCGCGAAGAAGCGGTAGTACTTCGACTCGTCGGAGACCTGCTCGTAGAAGCTGACCAGGCGATCGGCGTCATCAACGGTGATGGGCCGGATGCGCGCGGTGCCCCCGTCGCGCAGCACCACGTCGGCTTCCCAGTGGGCGGGATACTCGTGCCGGTCCGGCGAGGTCTGCATGGGCCCCAGAGTACGGCTAGCGCCTGACAACGGCGCGAGGCAGTCTGTGGAGGGCGTCAGTCGGGTCGAGGCCGCGATCCGACGGCACCCCTGGAGTGGAACGCGAGGACCGCTCCTGGTGGGCTTCACGATATGGGAAACTGGTCTAGACAACCCTGAACACCGAAGGGCAGCAACACATGGCTGAGCGCCGCGTCAACGTCGGCTGGGCCGAGGGTCTCCACGCCCGCCCCGCCTCCATCTTCGTCCGAGCCGCCACGGCCGCAGGCGTCCCGGTGACGATCGCCAAGGCTGACGGCAACCCCGTCAACGCGGCCTCGATGCTGGCCGTCCTGGGCCTCGGCGCCCAGGGTGGCGAGGAGATCGTCCTCGCCTCCGACGCCGAGGGCGCGGACGTCGCCCTGGACCGGCTGGCCAAGCTGGTCTCCGAGGGTCTTGAGGAACTGCCCGAGACCGTCTGATGTCCCGTGCGCCCATCATCCGGCGCACACCGGAGGGCTCGTCCGAATTCACCGGGCGAGCCCTTCGCCATTCTCTGTCGACCAGGGGCGGGAATTCTGGAATTCCCCGTTTCCGGGCAGGGTAAATAGGCCCTCACGAATTGGCTGCTCTTTGTATACGGCCGCCGTGTTAATGCCGCAGGCTCGCCGTGTTTACGGGATGTTGCGAGTTCCTCACACGGTCGGCGGGCTCCCTGCCGGAGCCGAAACGCAGGCGGTGCGCGCCCGTCGCGCGCTCGGCGTGCAGCGCCGTCACCGCCCGCGCGCGCTCGCCGTCCCCGCGCGCCACCGCGTCCACGATCGCGCCGTGCTCCGTCCAGGACTCCACCGGGCTGGCCGGCGGGTCCACCGCGTACATCCACGCGATCTTGTGGCGGAGCTGGGTGAGCATCGAGGTCAGTGCGGGGCTGCCGGAGGCCTGGGCGAGTGTTTCGTGGAACCAGCCGCCGAGGGAGCGCAGGTCATCGCTGTTGCCCCGGCGGGCCCGCTCCTGGCCCAGCCGGACCAGGCCGCGCAGGACCTTCAGATGCGCCTCGGTGCGGCGCTGGGCCGCACGGGCCGCACCGAGCGGCTCCAGGAGCAGGCGCATCTCCAGCAGGTCGCCGGCCTCCTGCTCGGTGGGTTCGGCGACGCAGGCGCCCGCGTGCCGGCGGGTCACCACGAAACCCTCGGCTTCCAGCGTGCGCAGTGCCTCCCGGACGGGCACCCGCGAGACGCCGTAGCGGCGCGCGAGAAGTTCCTCGGTGAGCCGGCTGCCGCGTGCGTGGACACCCGCGACGATGTCGTCCCGGATGGCCGTGCACACCGAGTGCGCGGGAATACGCATGACCGACCTCCCTTTAATCCCCGTGAAACGCCGGCGAGCGGCGCCCGTTCCGTGACTCTATTGCAATGAGCCGGAATTTCCGACGGCAAGCGGGAATCCGGGGATATTTTTTGGACAGGCGGCCGCCGTAAACGGCGAAAGCCCCGGCTCGGGGAGCCGGGGCTTCGGGAACAGCGCGGAGGGTCCGGTCAGACGTTCACGCCGTGCGAGCGGAGGTAGGCGACCGGGTCGATGTCCGAGCCGTACTCGGGGCTCGTACGGGCCTCGAAGTGCAGGTGCGGGCCGGTGACGTTGCCGGTCGCGCCGGACAGGCCGATCTGCTGGCCGGGGGTGACCTGCTGGCCCACCGAGACGCCGGTGGAGGACAGGTGGCCGTACTGGGTGTACGTCCCGTCGTTCATCTTGATCACGACCTGGTTGCCGTACGAGCCGCCCCAGCCGGCCTCGACGACGGTGCCCGCGCCGACCGCGTGGACGGAGGTGCCGCTGGCGGCGTGGAAGTCGACACCCGTGTGGCTGCCGGAGGACCACAGGCCGCTGCTGGCCTTGTAGCTGGTGGAGACGTACGAGCCGGAGATCGGGGCCACGTAGGCGTTGAGGCGCTTGCGCTCGGCCTCGCGGGCGGCGCGCTCCTTGGCCTCGCGGGCCTTCTCGGCCGCTTCCTTGGCCCTCTCGGCCATCTCGGCGGCCCGCTTGCGCGCGGCCTCCTCGGCCTTCTGCTTGGCGGCGGCCTCGTCGGCGGCCTGCTGCTGCGCGACGGCCTGGGCGTCGATCTGCTGGGCCACGGTGTCGCCCATGGTGACGACCGGGGTGAGGCCGGTCTGCTCGGGGCTGGGCTCGGCGGCGAAGGCCGCGGGGGCCGCCACGGTGCCGATCACGCCGGTGGTGGCGAGGGCCGCGACGCCCGCCGCGCGGGCGGTGCCGCGCTGGATCCTGCTGGGACGACGGTGCTTCCCGGTGGCGCGAGTGAACGCCATGTGGTGGCTGGTCCTTTCCTTCCCTCTCGCCTACCGGGTTAGCTGACGGGTTCGGAGCAGGAAGGTCTCCTACGGACTCCCTCGCGGCTCGCGCGGGCGTCCGATTCACCCCAGGGACTGCGGTGGGTCCCCGGCTCCCCTGGCTCGCGCCGTACGGGGACTCGGCGATGACTGTCCGGTGCCGCGGGTGCGGCGCACTGCCTGACGAACAGCCCGGACGACGCTAAGCGGCGCCACTTTCAATTCCCAAACGAATCCAGGTGTTTGTAGCGCATCCCACAGGGCAGACAGGCAACCTCCGTACCAATTCGGGCATAAAGGAGCCCTGGTGCCTTGGAAGACAACCAGGGCTCCTCCGCGCGCCTGCCGCTACTCGGCGGCGACGACGCTGACTTCGCCGATGCACAGGGCCTCGACGGGCGCCTTGATCTGCGCCGCGTCGCCGACGAGGACGGTCACCAGACGGTCCACGGGGAAGGCGTTCACGGCCGCCGCGGTGGCCTCCACGGTGCCGGTCGCGGCGAGCTGACGGTACAGCGTGGCCTGGTAGTCGTCGGGCAGGTGCTGCTCGACCTGGTCGGCCAGCGTGCTCGCGACCGCCGCGGCCGTCTCGTACTTCAGCGGAGCCACACCGACCAGGTTCTGCACGGCGACGTCCCGCTCGGCGTCGGTCAGTCCCCCGGCGGCGAGGGTGCGCAGCACCGTCCAGAGGTCCTCCAGAGCGGGGCCGGTGTTGGGGGTGTCGACGGAACCGCTGATGGCGAGCATCGCGGCGCCCGTGCCGTCGGGGGCGGACCTGAGGACCTGGCCGAACGCCCGTACGCCGTAGGTGTAGCCCTTCTCCTCGCGCAGCACGCGGTCCAGGCGGGAGGTGAGGGTCCCGCCGAGGCAGTACGTGCCGAGCACCTGCGCGGGCCACACGCGGTCGTGCCGGTCCGGGCCGACCCGGCCGATCAGCAGCTGCGTCTGGACGGCACCCGGGCGGTCCACGATGACGACCCGTCCGGTGTCGTCGGCGGTCACCGGCGGCACGGGCCGCGGCTCGGCCGAGGAGCCCGTCCAGGCGCCCAGGGTGTCCCCGAGCAGGGCGTCGAGGTCGATGCCGGTGAGGTCGCCGACGACCACGGCGGTGGCCGTGGCGGGGCGGACGTGCTTCTCGTAGAAGCCGCGGACGGCCGCGGAGTCGATCGCGGCGACCGTCTCCTCGGTGCCCTGCCGGGGCCGCGACATGCGGGCGTCCGACGGGAACAGCTCCTTGGAGAGCTCCTTGGCGGCGCGGCGGGAGGGGTTGGCCAGTTCGTGCGGGATCTCGTCGAGGCGGTTGTTGACCAGCCGCTCGACCTCGCTGTCGGCGAACGCGGGCGCCCTGAGGGCGTCGGCGATCAGGTTCAGGCCCTTGGCGAGCCGGGAGGCCGGCACCTCCAGGCTGAGCCGGACGCCGGGGTGGTCGGCGTGCGCGTCGAGGGTGGCGCCAGCGCGCTCCAGCTCGGCGGCGAACTCCTCGGCGGAGTGCTTGTCGGTGCCCTCGGAGAAGGCCCGGGCCATGATCGTGGCCACACCGTCGAGACCGGCCGGCTCGGCGTCCAGGGGGGCGTCCAGCAGCACCTCCACGGCGACGACCTGCTGGCCGGGGCGGTGGCAGCGCAGCACCGTCAGGCCGTTGTCGAGCGTGCCGCGCTCGGGGGCGGGGAAGGCCCAGGGCTTGGCGTCGCCCGACTGCGGCCGGGGGTGGAAGTCCATCGTGGCGAGCTCGGTCACCGGGCCGCCTCCTCGTTCTCGTCCTGGTCGGCGGGGGCTTCGGGGGCGGTCGGCTCATAGACGAGCACCGCGCGGTTGTCGGGCCGCAGGCGGGCCTTGGCGACCTCCTGGACCTCCTCCGCCGTGATCTCCAGCACACGCTGGACGGCGGTCAGGGCGAGCTGCGGGTCGCCGAACAGCACGGCGTACCGGCACAGTTCGTCGGCGCGGCCGGCGACCGTGCCGAGCCGGTCCAGCCACTCGCGCTCCAGCTGGGCCTGGGCGCGCTCCATCTCCTCGGCCGTGGGGCCCTCCTCGGCGAACCGGGCGAGCTCCTCGTCGATGGCGGTCTCGATGACCGGGACCTCCACGTCACCGGACGTCTTCACGTCCAGCCAGCCCAGGGAGGGCGCCCCGGCGAGCCGCAGCAGGCCGAAGCCGGCCGCCACGGCCGTACGGTCGCGCCGCACCAGCCGGTTGTAGAGGCGGGAGGACTCGCCGCCGCCGAGGACAGTGAGGGCCAGGTCGGCCGCGTCGCACGCGCGCGTGCCGTCGTGCGGCAGCCGGTAGGCGGCCATCAGGGCGCGCGCCGGGACCTCCTCCTCGACGACCTCGCGCAGCTGCTCGCCGATGGTCTCCGGCAGCGAGCCGTCGCGCGGGGCGGGCTTGCCGTCGTGACCGGGGATGGAGCCGAAGTACTTCTCCACCCAGGCGAGGGTCTGCTCCGGGTCGATGTCGCCGACCACGGAGAGCACGGCGTTGTTCGGCGCGTAGTAGGTGCGGAAGAACGCGCGCGCGTCCTCCAGGGTCGCCGCGTCCAGGTCGGCCATGGAGCCGATCGGGGTGTGGTGGTAGGGGTGGCCCTCCGGGTAGGCGAGGGCGGTCAGCTTCTCGAAGGCGGTGCCGTAGGGAACGTTGTCGTAGCGCTGGCGGCGCTCGTTCTTGACGACGTCCCGCTGGTTCTCCATCGACTCGTCGTCGAGAGCGGCCAGCAGCGAGCCCATGCGGTCGGCCTCCAGCCAGAGCGCGAGCTCCAGCTCGTGGGCGGGCATGGTCTCGAAGTAGTTGGTCCGCTCGAAGCTGGTCGTGCCGTTCAGCGAGCCGCCCGCGCCCTGGACCAGCTCGAAGTGGCCGTTGCCCTTGACCTGGGCGGAACCCTGGAACATCAAGTGCTCGAAAAGGTGAGCCAGGCCGGTGCGCCCCTTGACTTCGTGGCGCGAGCCGACGTCGTACCAGAGGCACACCGCCGCGACCGGGGTCAGGTGGTCCTCGGAGAGCACCACGCGCAGGCCGTTGGCCAGGCGGTGCTCGGTCGCTGTCAGGCCCCCGGAGCCTGCCTGGGCTGTGGCCGTGTGACCCATGGGCATGTACGTCCCTTCGATCGCGGAGCGGTCTTCACAACCGCGGATTCCTGCCGGTCCTGCCACTGTATGCAAGCGTGCGAAGCCCCGGTGAAGTTCCCGGGCGGCGTACGCCGAGAGCGAGCACGGGCGACCGCCGTCGCCGGGCCCGGGAGGGTCCGGCGGGCGTCGGAGACCGGGCCCTGGTCCCGCTTGTCAGTGCGGCGGTCCACAATGGTCGGCGTCAGATCCGGATCGCAGCAGCATGAGCGAGCCGCAGGGGCGGCCGGTGACGAGTGG
The DNA here is from genome assembly GCF_014202475.1 of Streptomyces paradoxus. Taxonomy (GTDB): domain Bacteria; phylum Actinomycetota; class Actinomycetes; order Streptomycetales; family Streptomycetaceae; genus Streptomyces; species Streptomyces paradoxus. The sequence goes on along the minus strand of NZ_JACHGV010000012.1, from coordinate 115,220 downwards.
GCGAGCGCGCGCAGGGCCCGAAGGGCTGGGCACGGTCGACGTCTCCTCACCGGCAGGAAAGCCCCGTAGGCGAGCGACCAGTAACAGGAGGAGCCGGCAGCGATGGCCCGCCGCAGCACGAAGACGCCGCCCGACGACTCGTACGAGGAGCGGATCCTCGACATCGACGTCGTCGACGAGATGCAGGGCTCCTTCCTCGAGTACGCGTACTCGGTCATCTACTCCCGGGCTCTGCCTGACGCGCGCGACGGTCTCAAGCCCGTGCACCGCCGCATCGTGTACCAGATGAGCGAGATGGGCCTGCGCCCCGAGCGCGGGTACGTCAAGTGCGCCCGTGTCGTCGGCGAGGTGATGGGCAAGCTGCACCCGCACGGCGACGCGTCGATCTACGACGCCCTCGTGCGCATGGCCCAGCCGTTCTCGATGCGGGTCCCCCTGGTCGACGGCCACGGCAACTTCGGCTCGCTGGGCAACGACGACCCGCCGGCGGCCATGCGGTACACCGAGTGCCGGATGGCCGAGGCGACGAGCCTGATGACGGAGTCGATCGACGAGGACACCGTCGACTTCAACCCCAACTACGACGGTCAGGAGCAGGAACCGGTGGCCTTGCCCGCCGCCTTCCCGAACCTCCTGGTCAACGGCGCCTCGGGGATCGCGGTCGGCATGGCGACGAACATGGCGCCGCACAACCTGCGCGAGGTCATCGCCGCCGCCCGCCACCTGATCAGGTACCCGAACGCCGATCTCGACGCCCTCATGAAGCACGTCCCGGGCCCCGACCTGCCCACCGGCGGCCGCATCGTCGGCCTGTCCGGCATCCGGGACGCCTACGAGTCCGGCCGCGGCACGTTCAAGATCCGGGCGACGGTCTCGGTGGAACCCGTGACGGCCCGCCGCAAGGGACTCGTGGTCACGGAGCTGCCCTTCACCGTCGGCCCCGAGAAGGTCATCGCCAAGATCAAGGACCTGGTCGGTTCGAAGAAGCTCCAGGGCATCGCCGACGTCAAGGACCTGACCGACCGCGAGCACGGCCTGCGCCTGGTCATCGAGATCAAGAACGGCTTCGTGCCGGAGGCCGTCCTGGAGCAGCTCTACAAGCTGACGCCTATGGAGGAGTCCTTCGGCATCAACAACGTGGCCCTGGTCGACGGCCAGCCGCTCACCCTGGGTCTCAAGGAGCTCCTGGAGGTCTACCTCGACCACCGCTTCAACGTCGTCCGGCGGCGCTCGGAGTTCCGCCGCGGCAAGAAGCGCGACCGGCTGCACCTGGTCGAGGGCCTGCTGACGGCTCTGCTGGACATCGACGAGGTCATCCGCCTGATCCGCTCCAGCGAGAACTCCGCGCAGGCCAAGCAGCGCCTGATGGAGCAGTTCTCGCTGAGCGAGGTGCAGACGCAGTACATCCTCGACACGCCGCTGCGCCGTCTGACCAAGTACGACCGGATCGAGCTGGAGTCGGAGAAGGACCGGCTCAACGCGGAGATCGAGGAGCTGACCCGGATCCTCGACTCGGACGCGGAGCTGCGCAAGCTGGTCTCCTCCGAACTGGCCACGGTCGCCAAGAAGTTCGGCACCGACCGGCGTACGGTCCTGCTGGAGTCGGGCGGTGCCCCGGTCTCCGCGGTGCCGCTGCAGGTGGCCGACGACCCCTGCCGGGTGCTGCTGTCCTCGACGGGTCTGCTGGCCCGTACCGCGAACGGCGAGCCGTTCGCGGAGGACGCCGGTGCCCAGCGCGTGAAGCACGACGTGATCGTCTCGGCGGTGCCGGCCACCGCCCGCGGCGAGGTGGGCGTGGTCACCTCGGCGGGCAGGCTGCTGCGGCTGAACGTGATCGACCTGCCCCAGCTTCCGGAGTCGCTGACGGCACCGAACCTCGCGGGGGGCGCGCCGCTGGCGGAGTTCGTCTCCCTGGAGGACGACGAGACGGTGGTCTGCCTGACCACGCTCGACGAGTCGTCGCCGGGACTGGCGCTCGGCACGGCACAGGGTGTCGTCAAGCGCGTGGTGCCGGACTACCCGGCCAACAAGGACGAGCTCGAGGTGATCACCCTCAAGGAGGGCGACCGGATCGTCGGCGCGGTCGAGCTGCGCACCGGCGAGGAGGACCTGGTCTTCGTCACCGACGACGCGCAGCTGCTGCGCTTCCAGGCGTCCCAGGTCCGAGCGCAGGGCCGCCCGGCCGGCGGTGTGGCCGGCATCAAGCTCGCCGAGGGCGCGAAGGTCATCTCCTTCACCGCGGTGGACCCGGCGGTGGACGCCGTGGTCTTCACCGTCGCGGGCTCGCGGGGCACGCTGGACGACTCCGTCCAGACGACGGCCAAGCTGACCCCGTTCGACCAGTACCCGCGCAAGGGCCGCGCCACCGGCGGCGTCCGCTGCCAGCGGTTCCTGAAGGGCGAGGACTGCCTGTCCCTGGCCTGGGCGGGTCCCGTCCCCGCCCTCGCGGCGCAGAAGAACGGCACCCCGGCCGACCTCCCGGACATCGACCCGCGCCGCGACGGCTCGGGAGTGTCCCTGGCGAAGACGGTGGCCGTGGTGGCCGGGCCGGTCTAGGCCGGGTCCGCGAGATCCGCCTCGGGATCGCGCACGTACCGCAGGACGCCCCACATGCCGTGCTCGTCGGCGTGTGGGGCCTCGCTCCCGCACGCCTCCAGCTCCTTGCCGAGGGCGGGGGCGTCGATCCCGGAGCCGATGAGGACCAGCTGGGTGAGGCGTTCGCCGCCGCCCGGCCAGGGCTCCGGGTAGAAGCGCAGGAACCGCCCGACGGCGTGGACGGCGTAGCGGTTGCGGACGTCGTACGGCCCGAAGTCGACGTAGCCCTTGATCCGGTACAGCCCCTCGGGCCTGCTGTCGAGGAACGTCATCAGCCGGCGCGGGTCGAGGGGCTCCCGGGAGGCGAACGACAGGCTGTCGTAGGCGGCGTGCAGGTGGCCGGCGTGGCCGTCGTCGTCCCCGCCGTGCTCGTGCAGGTCGTCGAAGGAGAGCTGCCCGATGCGCTCCTCGCCCGGACGGCAGTCGAAGAGGAACTCGGGGTCGATCCGGCCGTAGGTGGCCGGCACGACGGCTGCGCGGTCGACGAGTGACCGGACCAGCCCGAGGACGCGTTCTCCGTCCGCCGCCCGGTCGAGCTTGTTGACGACGACGAGGTCGGCCAGTGCGAGATGCCGGTCGATCTCGGGATGCCTGGCACGGGTGTCGTCGAACTCGACGGCGTCGACGACCTCGACGAGCCCTCCGTACACGACTCCGGGATGCTCGCTGGCCAGCAGCATCCGCACGAGTTCCTGCGGCTCGGCGAGACCGCTGGCCTCGATGACGATGACGTCGATGCCGAGGGAGGGCTCCGCGAGCCGCTCCAGGTACTGGTCCAGTTCGCTTGCGTCGACGGCACAGCACAGACAGCCGTTGCCGAGGGAGACCGTCGAGTCGCCGAGGGCTCCCGCCACGGCCATCGCGTCGATCTCGATCGCCCCGAAGTCGTTGACGATGGCGCCGATACGGCTGCCGCCGCTGCGGTGCAGGAGGTGGTTGAGCAGGGTGGTCTTCCCCGAGCCGAGGAATCCGGCCAGGACGACGACCGGGATCTGCTGCGTCTTCGGGCTCGGCTGACTCACCGTGCGACCTCTCTCGCGCCGACGCGTGCACCGGCTCGCGTTCCCGGCACACGTGGGAAATGGGGATGCCGCCCCAGGATACGAGCCGGGAGATCCACACCGAAGTGAACGATGGTCAGCAGCACCTGAAGGAGGCCGGGCAGACCAACCTCCTGCAACGGCGCCTCCTGGACCGGGAGTTGCTGAGCCTCCGACGAGGCCGGGCCGATCCTCGTGCAACTGGAGGAGGCGGACATCGACGAGTGGTGGGTTGTGGGTCTACAGGAGAGCTGGGGCATGAAACGTTGCCGACCCCATGTCCCCCTCGTTATCACCCTTCACGGCATGATCGGCCGAGGAAAATGTGCCGACGCATCGCCGGCCGTGACTGAATGCGCTTTACTGCCAGACACCCGGGCGACGCCACAAGCGTCGTTCGCTCCGTCGAGGACGAGCCCCCTACCGTGCAACGCTCGTAGCTTTCGACAATTGTGCACTCCGCCATGCACCCATGCTCTAAAGGACAATCAGTGACGCACATTATCCGTCGGATCGGCGCTTCACCCCGTGAACGAGGAAGCATCTCCGGCGCTAATTGCCCTGACATCTTTGAACTGGCAGACGGAAACTTCGCCGTCATCGGGACAGACGTCACCGACACGCTCGACAGCAAACTTCCGAACGATGCCTCGCGGGCCGACCACGAGCGGATCGTGTCCATTACCCGGGAGACACTCGTCCGCGCCAAGGCGGACATCCCGGACGCCTGATCTCGCTCGCAGGGACAGTCGGCCTGCTCGCCATCGCAGAGGAACGGACCGCCTGCGTGCACCGGTCGTGTTCGCAGGCGGTCACCCGAAGAAGAACCGGTTTCCCATCCCTCCGACGGGGAAGCATCACGCAGATGTTGGGGGGCGGATGGATCACCGACGCTTCAGCCGGTCACTGTTGCGGATGGGTCTGTGGGGTGCAGCAGGTCTCCTGGGCGCAGCGCTCGTCGGCGCCGGTTCCATAGTGATCAGTGGCTGGCTACTGAGTGGTGTCGAGGACGTGAACGGCGGGCGGCGCCAGGCGGTTGAGCGCAGCGCTGTCGGTGACTACTTCGGGGGCATCAGTGCCGTCTTTTCGGGACTTGCTCTTCTCCTTCTCGTGATCACCTTGCTGTTCCAACAGCGGGAACTGCGCTTGCAGCGTCAGGAATTGACATTGCAGCGACAGGAACTCATCTCCTCCCGCGAGGAACTGCGACGCAGTGCACGAGCCGATCTCCGAGCTCTGCACGTTCAGCTGACTCAGATGGCCATGGAGGACCCCTCCTTGGCAAGCGTGTGGAATGACTACCCGGACGAGACGGCTGAAGTAGTGCGCCAGAACCTGTTTGCCAATCTCACATTTGGCCATTACCTCCTCTTCTACGAATGGGGAGACGTGACGGAAGGGGAGTTGCTCGAGTACGCCCGCACGCTTCTCAGAAGTCCTTCCTTCCAGCGCTACTGGGAGGCCTCCCGCGGCGCCAAGGAAGGCCTCTCACCGGACAGCCATGAGGGACGCCTTTTCCGCATCTTCGAGCAGGCCATCCGCGACACTCAGGGGCGCGGCATGCCAAGCCCCTCGTAGCCGGGTGCGGGCCTTCAGACGGGGACAGGCGCCGGCGCCTCCGGCCCCACATACCGCGCCACCGGCCTGATGATCTTCGTGTCCTCCGCCTGCTCCAGGATGTTCGCGCTCCAGCCCACCGCCCGGCCGGCGGCGAAGGTGGGGGTGAACATCTCGCGAGGCAGGCCGCAGAGTTCCATGACCACGCCCGCGTAGTACTCCACGTTGGTGTGCAGCTCACGGCCGGGCTTCAGCTCCGCCAGAATCGCCTCGACGTGATGCTCGACCTCGACGGCGAAGTCCACCCGCGGCCCGCCGAACCCCTGGGCGACCTCGCGCAGCATCCGGGACCGCGGGTCCTCCGTGCGGTAGATCGCGTGCCCGAACCCCATGATGCGCTCACCGGCGAGCACTCGCCGGCGCACCCAGGGATCGATACGGTCCGGGGTGCCGATCGCGTCCAGGGTGTCCAGGGCCCGGCTGGGCGCGCCCCCGTGCAGCGGACCCGACAGCGCCGCCACCGCCCCGGCGAGACATGCCGCCACGTCCGCGCCCGTCGACGCGATGACCCGGGCCGTGAAGGTTGATGCATTGAATCCGTGATCAATGGTTGAGATCAGGTACTGCTCGATCGCCCGCGCATGCCGCTCGGTCGGCACCGAACCGGTCAGCATGTACAGGTAATTCGCCGCGTAGGACAGGTCCTCGCGCGGCTCCACCGGTTCCATCCCCTCCCCCAGCCGGTGCAGCGCGGTGAGCAGCGTCGGTACGGCCGCGGCCGCCTCGATCGTGTCCTGCCGGCGCCGGTCGGCGTCGATGTCGTAGACGGGGCGGAACCCTTTCGCCGCACCCAGCAGCGACAGCGCGGTCCGCATCCCGGCCAGCGGCCCGGAGCGCCCGCCGGCCGCGGCGATGGCCGGCAGCGCCGCTCGCACCTCGTCGGGCAGGCGCCGCAGCGCGGCGGTCTCGGCCGCGAAGGCCGCCCTCCGCTCGGCGTCCGGCAGTTCGCCGTGGACGAGCAGGTGCCAGACGTCCTCGAAGCCGCGGGTCCGCGCCAGGTCGACGGCGGAGTACTGGCGGTAGTGGTAGAAGCCCTCCATCCCGCGGACATCGCCGATCCGGGTGTCGGTGACGACGACACCGGCAAGCCCCCGAGGCGCTTCGACAAGAGTGGCTGCTGACCTGTTGACGGACATGACTTCCTCCCTGGACTTGATTCGACTGTCCATGATTGACTGAAGTCGTGTCAATATTGATTGAATCAACATAACAGTCAATGATCCGCTAGACGGATACGGTGACCCCCATGCGCGATCGAGAAGCCGCCTCCCAGGACACCGAACGGCGGCTCAGCACCAAGGAGGCCGCCGAGCTGCTCGGCGTGAAGCCGGAGACCGTGTACGCGTACGTGAGCCGCGGCCAGCTCAGCAGCCGCCGGGTGAGCGGCGGCCGGGGCAGCACCTTCGACGCCGGGGAGGTCGAGGCCCTCGCGCGGCGCAACAGGCGCGAGAGCCCCGGCGGTTCCGGCTCCGGCGGCGAGCTGTCCGTCCGCACCCGCATCACGCTCATCGAGAGCGACCGCTACTTCTTCCGCGGTGTCGACGCGGTCGACCTGGCCGCCCGGCACACCTACGAGGAGGTCGCCGAGTGGCTGTGGACGGGCCGGATGCTCCGGGGCACCACGTTCACCGCACCTCCGGCGTCCGTCGCCGTCGCCCGCCGGGCCGTCGAGGCACTGCCCGAACACGCCGCCCCCGCCGACCTGTTGAGGGTCGCGACGATCGCCGCCGCGACCGCCGATCCGCTGCGGTTCGACCTCTCCGAGGGCGCCGTGCTCGGCACCGCGCGCACCCTCATCCCCACGCTCGTGGCCGCTCTGCCCCCGGCGGGCCGGCGACGCCTCGACGAGGGCCCCCTGGCCCACCGCCTGTGGTCCCGGCTGTCGGTGCACAAGGACCCCGACGAGGCCTCCCTGCGCGCGCTGGACGCCGCCCTCGCCCTCCTCGTCGACCACGACCTGGCCGCATCCACCCTCGCGGTGCGCGTCGCCGCGTCCGCCCGTGCCCACGCCTACGCGGCGGTCTCCGCCGGGCTGGGCGTGATCGAGGGCCCGCTGCACGGCGCGGCCAGCGGGCTCGCCCACCGGCTGCTGCAGGACGTGCTCGACCAGGGCGACGCGGCACCCGTGATCGCGGACGAACTGCGCGCCGGCCGCCGCATCCCGGGCCTCGGACACCGGCTCTACCCTGGCGAGGACCCACGCGCGCGTGCCCTGTTCGCCCTCCTGGAGCAGATCCCGCGCGCGGAGCCCGCTCTCCTGGCGGCCCGCGACATCGTCGAGACGACCGCCCGTCACGCCCCCCTGCACGCCAACGTGGACCTGGCCCTGGCCGTGCTCACCGCCTCCTGCGGCATGGCCCCGAACGCGGGCGAGACGATCTTCTCCGTGGCCCGGACGGCGGGCTGGATCGCCCACGCCCTGGAGGAGTACGGCGAGCGCCCGCTGCGGATGCGCCCGAGTGGTCTCTACGCAGGTCCGAAACCGCCGCAGCCACTGCCGGAGTAGCGCAGGCGGGGCCCGAAAGCCGCCGGGACCGAAGTCAGGTTAGGCTCACCTCTGTGAGTACGTGCTCAAGCGTCTCCCGGGACTTCGCCGAGCCTGTTTCGGGAACCGCGGCCACCGCGAGGACCTGGCTGTTGCTGGAACAGCCCGGTCCGTGGGGTGCCAAGGCGCTCACCTCGAGCCACCTGGACCCCGCACTGGGGCGTGCCCTGGAGGCTGCCGCCAAGGACACGGGCGTACGGATCGCGCTCATCCGCCGCCCCGGGCGCCACGCGGACCGCCGCGTGCCCGCCGCGCGCCGGGTGTACGCCGCGCACGTCGTCCCGGGAAACGTGTGGCTGCACAGCGCCTCGACCGCGGACCCTGGGAGGCTGCTCGATCTCGACTTCGCCGCACTGGGCCGGGGCGACCACCGCTCGTTCGGCGCGCTGCTCGGTGGCCGGCCGCACGACGGTGACCCGCTCGCCCTCGTCTGCACCAACGGCAAGCGCGACCGCTGCTGCGCCCTCCTGGGCCGGCCCCTCGCGGCCGAGCTGGCGACGTCGGGGGTCGAGGGCGTCTGGGAGGTCACCCATCTGGGTGGCCACCGCTTCTCCCCCACGGTGCTCGTGCTGCCGTACGGATACGCGTACGGCCGGGCGGAGGCACATTCCCTCAAGGAGGTCCTGCAGGGCGCCCGTGAGGGGCGGATCGTCGTGGAGGGATGCCGGGGCAGCTCGGCCTGGGAACGGCCCGGTCAGGCCGCCGAGCTCGCCGTGCGCACCAGGACCGGCGAATACGATGCCCAGGCTCTGAGTGTCGTCCGGACCTCCGGGGCGGCCCCGCGCTGGGAGGTGACCGTCGCCCACGCCGACGGACGCCGCTGGCAGGTCGACGTGGCCCAGGGCGCGGCCCTGCCGCCCCGCCCCGAGAGCTGCGGGGCGTCCGTCCTCGGTTCCCCCGCACGCATGGACGTGGTGGAGGTGCGCGAGGTGAGGGTGGCGACGGCACTGGCCAGCTGACCCTCCGGCTCGCCACGTGCACATAGTGCTCCCGCCTCCGTACACATTGATCTGGAGATCCACGCCACACCCGTCTAGGGAAGGCGGCAGGCCGCACGTACGGTCTTGGGTATGAGCCCCACTCCCCCCGCGCGCCGCCTGCGCCTCGGCCTGCCCCGGCGGGTGTTCTCGCAGGTGCTGCTGATGCAGGTGGCGATCGCCGCGGGAGTCGCGGTGCTCGCGACCGGACTGTTCCTCGCACCCCTCAGCAACCAGCTCGACGACCAGGCCATGCGCCGCGCGCTCGCGATCGCGCAGACGACTGCGCAGCTGCCGGATCTCGCGGACGACCTGCGTGACACGCCGCCCTCGCCGGACGGCCCGGTGCAGCGGGAGGCGGAGCGGATCCGGAAGGCCACCAAGGCCGAGTACATCGTGGTGATGGACTGGCGGGGCGTGCGCTGGTCGCACACGGACCCGAAGCAGATCGGCGGCATCGTCTCGACCGACCCCGGCCAGGCCCTGGCCGGGAAGGAGGTCATGGAGATCGACAGCGGCACCCTGGGCCGCTCCGCCCGGGGCAAGGTACCGCTGCGCGACAGCGACGGCACCGTGGTCGGCGCGGTCTCGGTCGGCATCGCCTACGACAGCGTCCGGGCCCGGCTGATCCACGCGATCCCTGGGCTGTTCGCGTACGCCGGCGGTGCCCTGGCCGTGGGCGCGCTGGCGGCGTGGCTCATCTCCCGGCGGGTCCACCGGCAGACCAGGGACCTGGCCTTCTCGGACATCGCGGCGCTCCTGTCGGAACGCGAGGCGATGCTGCACGGCATCCGCGAGGGTGTCGTCGCCCTGGACCGCACCGGCCGCATCCGTCTCGTGAACGACGAGGCCCAGCGGCTGCTGGGCATCGGGGAAGCGGTGGTGGGCCGGTCCCCCGACGAAGCGCTCGGCACGGGCCGTACGGCCGATGTGCTGGCCGGACGTGTCACCGGAACGGATCTGCTCACCGTGCGCGGCCAGCGGGTGCTGGTCGCCAACCGCATGCCCACCGATGACGGCGGCGCCGTGGCCACCCTGCGCGACCGCACCGAGCTGGAGCAGCTGGGCCGCGAACTGGACTCCACCCGCGGTCTGATCGACGCCCTGCGCGCCCAGGACCACGAGCACGCCAACCGTATGCACACGCTTCTGGGGCTGCTCGAACTGGAGATGTACGACGACGCCGTCGATTTCGTCGGTGAGGTGGTCGGTGACCACCGGGCCACCGCTGAGCAGGTCACCGAGCGGATCGAGGACCCGCTGCTCGCCGCCCTGCTGGTCGGCAAGGCGACCGTCGCGGCCGAGCGGGGCGTCGCCCTGGGAGTGTCGGACCGGACCCGGCTGCCCGACCGGCTGGTCGACCCGCAGGGGCTCGTCACTGTCGTGGGGAACCTGGTGGACAACGCCCTCGACGCCGTCGCCGGCAAGCCACACGCGCGCGTGGAGGTCGAACTGCGCGCCGAGGGCCGTACGGCGATCCTCAGGGTGCGCGACACCGGGCCGGGAATCCCCCCGGAGCACCGGGAGTTGATCTTCACCACGGGATGGTCCACGAAGAAGCCGCCGGCTCACCGCGAGCGGGGCATCGGACTCTCCCTGGTGCGCAGGCTGGCGGAGCGGCAGGGGGGCAGCGCTACGGTCGGTGAGGCGCACGGCGGAGGCGCGGAGTTCACCGTCGTCCTGCCCGAGGCGCTGGCCGGGCTGGGTCCCGAACCGGCCGTATCGACCGTGCCGTCCGCACCGCGGACCGCCGAGGAGGGGTCGTGATGATCGAGGTCCTGGTCGTGGACGACGACATGAGAGTCGCGCGGGTCAACGCCGCCTACGTCGAGAAGGTACCGGGCTTCCATGTCGCCGGAGAGGCCCACAGCGCCGCGGAGGCACTGCACCGGCTGGAGACGCTGCCCCGGCTGGACCTGGTGCTCCTGGACCACTACCTGCCGGACGCGACGGGGCTCGAGGTCGTCCAGGAGATGCGGCGGCGCGGCGACCAGACCGACGTGATCATGGTGACGGCCGCCCGGGACGTCTCCACCGTGCAGGCGGCGATGCGGCACGGCGCACTGCAGTACCTGGTCAAGCCGTTCGCCTTCGCCGGCCTGCGCGCCAAGCTGGAGGCCTACGCGGAGCTGCGCCGCACCCTGGACGGCGGTGGAGAGGCCGAACAGGCCGAGGTGGACCGCATCTTCGGGGCCCTGTCGGCGTCGTCGGAACCCGACCTGCCCAAGGGGCACTCCCCCACCACCGCGGAGCTGGTCCGCCAGTCCCTTATGCACGCGGACGGGCCCTTGTCCGCCCAGGAGATCGCCGAGCGGACCGGAGTGAGCCGCCAGACCGCCCAGCGCTACCTGAAGCTCCTGGAACGCACGGGACGGGCCAGGCTGACCCTCAAGTACGGCGACGCGGGCCGCCCTGAACACCGCTATGTGTGGGCGACCCGCGGCTGAGGCGGCACCCCGCCGGCGTTCTCAAGGACGCGGTGATGGGTGCCGTCCCGAACACGGCATCGACAGACCGCCTCTACGCCGCTCCCGCACCCGTCAGCGACCGCACCTCTGTCTCCGCGTGCTTGACCTCGTCCGGGACCTCCGCCGAGGTGACCGTGCCCAGCCAGCCCGCGAGGAAGCCGAGGGGGATCGAGACCAGACCCGGGTTCTGCAGCGGGAAGTACTGGAGGTCGAGGCCCGGGAACAGCGAGTCGGGGCTGCCCGAGACCACCGGTGAGAGCACCACGAGCACCACGGCCGGGACCAGACCGCCGTAGACGGCCCACACGGCACCCCGTGTGGTGAAGCCGCGCCAGAACAGCGAGTAGAGCAGCACCGGCAGGTTCGCCGAGGCGGCGACGGCGAACGCCAGGCCCACCAGGAACGCCACGTTGAGGTCCCGCGCCAGCAGACCGAGCGCGATCGCCACCGCACCCACGCCGACGGCCGCGATACGGGCCACCGCCACCTCGCTGCGCGGTTTCCCGCCCCGGCGCCGCAGCGACGCGTACAGGTCGTGGGCCACGGACGCCGAGGACGCGAGCGTGATACCGGCGACCACGGCGAGAATCGTGGCGAAGGCCACCGCGGCGACGATCGCGAAGAGGACCGTCCCCCCGGTGGATCCCGCACCACCGCCCAGGTCGAGCGCCAGCAGCGGAACCGCCGTGTTCCCGGCCGCGTTCGAACCGCGCACAGCGTCCGGCCCCAGGATGGCGGCCGCACCGAACCCGAGCACGATCGTCATCAGATAGAAGCCGCCGATGAGCCCGACGGCCCAGACCACCGAGCGGCGCGCGGCGCGCGCGGTGGGCACGGTGTAGAAGCGCGACAGGATGTGCGGCAGCCCTGCCGTGCCCAGCACCAGAGCCAGCCCCAGACTGATGAAGTCGAAGCGGGCGGTCCAGTCCCCGCCGTACTTCAGCCCCGGCGCCAGGAACGCCGCGCCGTGCCCACTGCGCTCGGCTGCCGTGAGCAGCAGCCGGTTCAGGTCGCCGTGGAAGCGCATCAGGACGAGCGCCGTCAGTGCGATGGTGCCGCCGAGCAGCAGAACGGCCTTGACGATCTGGATCCATGTGGTGGCGCGCATCCCGCCCAGCGACACATAGATCACCATGAGCGCGCCCACACCGATGACGGTCCAGGCACGGGCCGCGTCGCTCGTGCCCCCGAGCAGCAGCGCCACCAGGCTGCCGGCGCCGACCATCTGCGCCACCAGGTACAGAACGGACACCGTGACCGAGGAGGTTCCCGCCGCGATCCGTACCGGCCGCTCCCTCATCCGGGCCGCCACGACGTCGGCGAGGGTGAAGCGGCCGCAGTTGCGGACCAGTTCGGCGACCAGGAACAGCACCACCAGCCACGCCACGAGGAAACCCACGACGTACAGCAGCCCGTCATAGCCGAACAGCGCGATGAGCCCGGTGACCCCCAGGAAGGAGGCGGCCGACATGTAGTCACCCGCGATGGCAAAACCATTCTCCATGGGTGAGAAGAGCCGCCCGCCCGCGTAGAACTCCTCCGCCGAGCCACGCCGGTTGCGGCTGACCCAGGTGGTGATCCCCAGCGTGATCGCGACGAACACGCTGAAGAGCAGCAGTGCGAGCGTCTGATGTTCCCCCGTCACGACCCACTCCCGCTCATTCCACGTGTCAGTTCCTGTGTGTCCCACCGCACTTCGAGGGCGGCTCGGTCCCTGCGCAACCGCGCGTGCCGCGCGTAGGCCCAGGTGAGAAGGAACGTGGACAGGAACTGCCCTAGCCCCGCCACCATCGCGACGTTCACCGCTCCCGCCACGGGCCGCGCCATCAGCTCCGGCACCGTCGTGGCAGTCACGACGTAGCCCACGTACCAGGCGAAGAACGCCACCGACGCCGGCACCACGAACTTGCGGTAGCGCCGCCGCACCTCCTGAAAGGCCGCACTGCGCTGCACTTCCAGGTACACGTCGGCCGCCGCGGCCCCCATCTCGCCCTCCGTCCGTGCCGACGGAACCATCGGTTGGGCTTGCGCCCCGTCGACGGACGACTCGCCCCAGCCGGAGGCGAGGGCGTCGTACCAGGGATCGTCGTACCTGAGGCGTCCGGCCTCCTCGGCCGGGACCGGGTCATGATCATCGAGAGGCTCGACCCGGCTCTCCTGGCCGGTCCCGCCGCCACGGGGACGGCCCTTGCTTGGCTGCATGCCCAAGGATGGACAGAACGGGAAGATCCCCGACTCTTCTTCCCTTCCCACTTCACCCCATCAGGTGACTAACCCGCTGGTGGCCGCACGAGTCCCTTCCCGTAGGCGTAACGCACCGCCTGCGCACGGTCCTTGAGCCCGGTCTTGGTGAAGAGGTTGTTGATGTGGGTCTTCACGGTCGCCGTGGAGACGTGCAGCCTCCGGGCGATCTCCGGGTTGCTGAGCCCTTCGGCGATGAGGAGCAGCACCTCCGTCTCCCGGGCGGTGAGCCCGTCCGGTGGCGCGGGAGGTGCGGCCGGTGCGGGCCCGGCCTCCGCCAGGCGTTCAAGCAGTCGCCTCTGAACACCCGGTGACAGGCCCGCGTCACCCGACAGCACGCTGTGCACCGCCCGCACGATCTCGTCCCCGCCGGCGTCCTTGGTCAGACAGCCGCGCGCCCCCGCGGCCAGCGCAGGGAACAGCAACTCGTCGTCCGCGAACGTCGTCAGCACCACGACCTGCGTCCCGGGGTGCTCCGCGCGGATCCTGCGGGTCGCCTCCACTCCGTCGCAGCGGGGCATGCGCAGATCCATCAGCACCACGTCCGGGGCGAGCCCGGCGACCAGCGCCACGGCCTCCTCCCCGTCTCCCGCGGCGCCGACGACCTCGATCCCGGGCAGCAGTCCGAGCAGCATCACGATGCCCTCCCGCACCACGGTCTGGTCGTCCGCGACCACCACCCGGGCGGGCTTCCCCTCGGCCTCCTGCGTCATACCGGCACCTTCAACGTCACCACGAACCCCTCCTCGCCCGGCCCGGCCTCGAGGGAACCGCCCAGCAGCTCGGCACGCTCCCGCATGCCCAGCAGACCGTACGCGGCACCCGTCCCGGTCAGATCCCCCGGCGACCCGCCCGAGTCCCGGACGTCCAGGGTCACTTCCCGCGGACGGTAGTCGAGCCTGAGGCGCACCTTGGCGCCCGGTGCGTGCTTGCGGACGTTCGTCAGAGTCTCCTGAGCCGCTCTGCGGACGGCCTGGGCAGCCTCCGCGGGCAGCGCCCTGCGTTCACCCGTGATGGTGATCTCGGCGCACCCGACCGTGCCCACCAGCCCGCTCAGGAAGTCCTCCAGCGGGGTCAGCTCCCCACGCAGGGCGGAGAGCGCCTGCCGGGTCTCGGCGAGACCGTCGCGCGCCATCTCCCGCGCCGCCACCACGCGTTCATGGATCTGGTCCCGTTCCCCGCCCCGCTCGATCAGCAGCCTGGCCGCCTCCAGGTGCACGAGCTGGGCCGAGAGGCAGTGGGCCAGCACGTCGTGGATCTCCCGCGCTATGCGGGCCCGCTCCGCGAGTGCCGCCGTCTCCGCCTCGGCCGCTCGCGCTGCCCGCTCCTGGGCGAGCAGCCTCTGAGCACTGCCACGGGCCTCGGCGTCGAGGCACAGGGTGTATCCGGCGAGGCCGATGCCTACCCCGTTGACGATGGTCGTCAGCAGATCGGCGTCGATGACGGACCCGTAGGAGTCCAGGGCCACACCCGCCGCGATGAAGGCAGCCGCCGGTGGCAGCCGCTCCAGTGCCGCGACGGCGCACCCGCACCACAGGACGAGGGCCGCCACCGAGAACCCCGACGCGTGTGCCGCGACCGCGATGCCCTGAAGCGACGCGAACGACGCCAGCGACGGCCACAGCCGGTGCTGGAGCGTGGTCCGGAGGAACTCCCCGGCGAGCAGCGCGGCGAGAGCCACACCCGCGAGGCCGGCAGCCGTCTTCCAGCCGTGCCCGTGGCTGTCGGCGAAGGCGCCCCACCTCATGCAGGCCGGACCGCTGCCGGCCGGGCGCGAAGCCCGGCCGTACCCGGCAACAACCCGGCGCGTCGGCTACGCGTCGATCCGCGACCGGTCCAGCGTCGCCGCCGAGTTGGAGATGAACTCCTTGCGCGGCGCCACATCGTTGCCCATGAGCAGATCGAAGACCTGCTCGGCGGCCTCCAGGTCGGAGAGATTGATCCGGCGCAGGGTGCGGTGGCGCGGGTCCATCGTCGTCTCGGCCAGCTGGTCGGCGTCCATCTCACCGAGGCCCTTGTAGCGCTGGATCGAGTCCTTGTAGCGGATGCCCTTGCTCTGGAACTCCATGAGCGTGTCACGCAGTTCACGGTCCGAGTACGTGTAGACGTACTTGTCCTGCCCCTTCTTCGGCTGGACGATCTCGATGCGGTGCAGCGGCGGCACCGCCGCGAAGACCCGGCCGGCCTCGACCATGGGCCGCATGTAGCGGTGGAACAGCGTGAGCAGCAGGGTGCGGATGTGCGAGCCGTCGACGTCGGCGTCGGTCATCATGATGATCTTGCCGTAGCGGGCGGTGTCGATGTCGAAGGTCCGGCCCGAGCCGGCTCCTATGACCTGGATGATCGCGCCGCACTCCGCGTTCTTGAGCATGTCCGTGACGGACGACTTCTGGACGTTGAGGATCTTGCCGCGGATCGGCAGCAGCGCTTGGAACTCGGAGTTCCGGGCGAGCTTCGCGGTACCGAGCGCGGAGTCGCCCTCAACGATGAACAGCTCGCTGCGGTCCACGTCGTCGCTGCGGCAGTCGGCCAGCTTGGCGGGCAGCGAGGAGGACTCCAGGGCCGTCTTGCGGCGCTGGGCGTCCTTGTGCTGCCGGGCGGCGATACGCGTGCGCGCCGCGGCGACGGCCTTCTCCAGCACGACCCGGGCCTGCTGGGCGGCATCCCGCTTGGTGGACGTCAGGAACGCCTTGAGTTCCTTGGTGACGACGTTGTTCACGATGCGGCGGGCCGCCGAGGTTCCGAGGACCTCCTTGGTCTGGCCCTCGAACTGCGGCTCGGCGAGACGCACGGTGACGACCGCGGTCAGGCCCTCCAGGGCGTCGTCCTTGACGATGTCGTCCTCGGCGACGCGCAGGAGCTTCTTGGCGCGCAGCACCTCGTTCATCGTCTTGGCCACGGCCTGCTCGAAGCCCGCGACGTGGGTGCCGCCCTTGGGCGTGGCGATGATGTTGACGAACGACCGGAGGGTCGTGTCGTAACCCGTCCCCCAGCGCAGCGCGACGTCGACACCGAGCTCACGGGTGACCTCGGTGGGCGTCATCTGGCCGTGGTCGTCCAGGACGGGGACGGTCTCCTTGAAGGTGCCCTGCCCGGAGAAGCGGAGGACGTCGCAGACCGGCTTGTCGTTCGCCAGGTACTCGCAGAACTCGCTGATGCCGCCGTCGAAGCGGAAGGACTCCTCACCCTTGCTTCCGCCCTCGCCGAGCCCGTACTCGTCGCGTACGACGATGGTCAGGCCGGGCACCAGGAACGCGGTCTGGCGGGCGCGCTGGTGCAGCGTCTCCAGGTTGAGCTTGGCGTCCTTGAGGAAGATCTGGCGATCGGCCCAGTACCGCACGCGGGTGCCGGTGCGGGACTTCGGGATCTTCTTTGCCTTGCGCAGGCCGCTCTTGGCCTCGAACTTGGCCTCGGAGCCGTTCCCCGCGAAGGCGCCGGGGACACCGCGCCGGAAGCTGATCGCGTGGGTGTGCCCACCTCGGTCCACCTCGACGTCGAGGCGGGCGGACAGGGCGTTCACCACCGAGGCGCCGACGCCGTGCAGACCGCCGGAGGCGGCGTAGGAGCCGCCGCCGAACTTGCCGCCGGCGTGCAGTTTGGTCATGACGACCTCGACACCGGAGAGGCCGGTCTTGGGCTCGACGTCGATCGGGATGCCCCGGCCGTTGTCCCGGACCTCGACCGAGCCGTCGTCCTGGAGGATCACCTCGATGTGGTCGCAGTACCCGCCCAGGGCCTCGTCGACGGAGTTGTCGATGATCTCCCAGACGCAGTGCATCAAGCCACGGCTGTCGGTCGACCCGATGTACATACCCGGGCGCTTGCGCACGGCCTCGAGCCCCTCGAGGACGAGCAGGTGCCGCGCGGTGTAGTTGGAACCGTCCCGGTCGGCTCCTGCCAGCAGAGCTGTGGACGGCACGGACGTCTCGGCGGTCACGCGGTTCGCTCCTCGCTGAATTTCAGATGGGGCCCTCGTGGGTAAGGGCGCGGCTTCGGTCACCGGTGAGAGGGTACCGAGGCCTGGTAGAGCCGTTGTAACGCCACCCTCGTCGGAAACTCACACTAGTCCACGCTCGCATGCATGTTCGATCCCTCGATGGAGTGAAGTACACATCACGTTCCCTTCCAGGCATGAACCATTTAGGCTCCGGGCACGTCCTCATGAACAACCGGCAACCCAGCCGGGAGGACCGACCACCGATACGACGCGAAGCCCCGTAAGACACATAGACACGCAATACGGCACATTCGCCGCCAACCGGCAGCAGACAGCCGCCTCGCAAAGATTCTTTCGAGGAAAAGCCACGAGCGGGAACGTTTTGGGGCTGGTTGGATGTTGACCCTGGTACGACAGCTCGTCGAGCTAGAGAAGAGGCGACGTGACTACTGTTCTGACCCCCGCGAGCCCGCTGACGGCCGCTGATCGCTGCGACCGCTGCGGCGCCCAGGCGTACCTGCGCGTGGTCCTGCTCAGCGGCGGAGAACTGCTCTTCTGCGCCCACCACGGTCGCAAGTTCGAGCCGGAACTCAAGAAGATCGCCGCTGAGATACAGGACGAGACGGAGCGACTCACGTCCGCTCCCGCGAACGCCTCCGAAGAAGAGCGCTGAGACCTCGCGTCCGACGACGAGCCAGCCCGGCACAGGCCGGTGGACGGGCGGCTGCCCCTGGTCACCAGAGGCAGCCGCCCGTTCACGTCCCCCCAGCCGGTGCAGACGCCGCCGGGCGCCTCACACACCTGCCGCAGCCCGTGTCCAGCCGAGCGTCCGCATGATGTCGGACACCCGCGTGTACACGCCGGGGTTGCCGGCCTGGCCACAGCCGATCCCCCAGGACACGAGGCCGATCAACCTCCCCTCGGCCACCAGCGGCCCTCCGCTGTCGCCCTGGCAGGCGTCCCGGCCCCCCTCGGCCTCCCCGGCGCACAGCATGCTCGCGGCGTCGTAGGTGCCGTCCACGCCGCCCGGATACGCCTTCTCGCACAGCGCATCGGGAAGCACCCGCACGCGCGCCCCCCTCAGACCGTCCGGATATGCGCCGGCGCCCGAGGTGTCGCCCCATCCGTACACCGTCGCGGTCCCACCGGCCGCGTACGCGGGGTCGCCGTCTGCCGCCATGCTGATGACCGAGCCGTCCTGGAGTGGTTCGGCCAGGGTGAGCACGGCGAAGTCCCCGGCGTTGCTGACACCGTCGTAAGCCGGGTTCACCCATGTATTACGCACGGCGATCTCCTCGCCGTCGCGGCCCGCGAGCAGGTCTGTGCGTCCGGCTATGACCTTGAGGTCCCGTACGCGCTCCGGCGGCCCGCCCAGGACGTCCTCGTCCAGGCAGTGGGCCGCGGTGAGCACGGTGGTGCGGCCGACCACCGCTCCCCCGCAGAACTGCCCCGCACGCGTACCCCCGAACCGGTCACGACTGGACAGGGCCACCGTCCACGGGCTCTGGGACGCCTCGACGGGAAAGCCGCCTATGACCACACTGTCAGCCGCCACAGGGGTGCTGGAGCCCAGCGACAGGGCAGGCACCGCGGCCGCCAGGACCAGCGGCAGGACCAGAGCTCGAGCCAGTCGACGACGCATACACACTCCTCACTCAGTGGTGTCCGTGGGACACCCAGAGTGATCCACGCCGTGAATCCCCGCACCCGCGGAGAAGCGGCACCGCGAAGGCCCGGCCCCCCTCGGGGAACCGGGCCTTGCGTGTCGTGCGCCCTCGCTCAGTCGAGGTAGTCGCGCAGCACCTGCGAACGCGACGGGTGGCGCAGCTTCGACATGGTCTTGGACTCGATCTGGCGGATCCGCTCACGCGTGACGCCGTAGACCTTGCCGATCTCGTCGAGGGTCTTCGGCTGACCGTCGGTGAGGCCGAAGCGCATCGAGACGACGCCCGCCTCACGCTCGGACAGGGTGTCCAGGACGGAGTGCAGCTGCTCCTGCAGGAGCGTGAAGCTGACCGCGTCGGCCGGGACGACCGCCTCGGAGTCCTCGATGAGGTCACCGAACTCGCTGTCGCCGTCCTCGCCCAGCGGGGTGTGCAGCGAAATGGGCTCACGGCCGTACTTCTGGACCTCGATGACCTTCTCGGGGGTCATGTCGAGCTCCTTGGCCAGCTCCTCCGGGGTGGGCTCGCGGCCCAGGTCCTGGAGCATCTGGCGCTGCACACGCGCGAGCTTGTTGATGACCTCGACCATGTGCACCGGGATACGGATGGTGCGGGCCTGGTCGGCCATCGCGCGGGTGATCGCCTGACGGATCCACCAGGTGGCGTACGTGGAGAACTTGTAGCCCTTGGTGTAGTCGAACTTCTCGACCGCGCGGATCAGACCGAGGTTGCCCTCCTGGATGAGGTCCAGGAACAGCATGCCGCGGCCGGTGTAGCGCTTGGCCAGAGAGACCACCAGACGGAGGTTGGCCTCCAGGAGGTGGTTCTTGGCGCGGCGGCCGTCCTCGGCGATGATCTCCAGCTCGCGCTTGAGCTTCGGGGCCAGCTTGTCGGCGTTCGCCAGCTTGTCCTCGGCGAACAGCCCGGCCTCGATGCGCTTGGCGAGCTCGACCTCCTGCTCGGCGTTGAGCAGGGGAACCTTGCCGATCTGCTTGAGGTAGTCCTTGACCGGGTCGGCTGTGGCACCGGCGGCGGCGACCTGCTGGGCAGGCGCGTCGTCCTCGTCCTCGTCGGAGAGCACGAAGCCCGCGTTCTCGGTGGTGCCCTCGGGCTCCTCACCGGCCTTGCCGGGGGCTGCCTCCTCGAGCACCTCCTCCTCGAGAATCTCGGCGTCGTCCTTCTTGGCGCTGGTCTTCTTGGCCGCCGTCTTCTTGGCGACGGTCTTCTTCGTGGCCGCCTTCTTGGCGGTCGTCTTCTTGGCAGCCGCCTTCTTGGCGGGTGCCTCCTCCTCGACGGCGGACTCGGCGGCGGGCGCCGCCGGCGTGGCGGTGGCGGTGGCCTTCCGGGTGGTCACCGCCTTGGCCGCGACCGTCTTGGTGGCGGTGCGCTTGGCGGGACTCTTCGCTGCGACGCTCTTTCGGGTGCGCTTGGGCTCTGCGGCACTGACCATCAGCGTCACACCCTCTTCCTCGAGGATCTGGTTGAGGCTGCGCAGTACGTTCTTCCACTGAGTGGCCGGAATCTGGTCAGCTTCGAAGGCCCGACGCACGTCGTCGCCGGCGATCTGCCCCTCAGCCTTTCCCCGCTCAATGAGCGCCATGACAGAGACGGACTCGGCGATCTCCGGCGGGAGCGTACGGGATGTGCTGGCCGACACGAACAACCTCTCGGAACGTTGGAAAACGGCTTCCGGCCCCGTCCACAGTGGACAGGAGCCGACCACCGGCTTGGGGATGGGCCGACGGCGCGGGCGGGGGCCGGGAAGATTCACAGCGCCGTGAACGGCGTCCGTATTCCCTCCGCGGCTGTCACCTCTTAGGTCATCGCGTTCTTCCCACGAGCGTTACGCCCAATCCGCGTGGCCCGAGTCACACCCCGTAAGCGAACGAAAACGGTCAAATGATGACAGAAGAGGTCACATGCGGTGCCGACTCCACCGCCGCATCGAACCACGACCCCTTCGCGCCGTCGGACCCCGCAGGATCACTGGGATCCCACGAGGTCCGACGGGAGGCGGATCACCGATCAGGCACTGCCACAGGAGGGGGGTGGCACACCCGGCCGCGCCGCCCGCGGAACTCGGTCAGTGCTCGCGCGGGGCGGGCACGACCCGTTCCACCTCGGGATGGACCGTGAGGAGTTGGCGCATGGCCGCCTCGGCCGCCGCCCCGTCGCCGGTGGCGAGGGCGTCACAGATACGGCCGTGGTGCGCCAGGGACGCCTCGTTCGGCCGGTCACAGCCCGTGACCGGGCCGCCCGAGACCTGAAGGGCCGCGGACACGATGCCGGAGAGGTGCTCCAGCATGCGGTTGCCCGCGACCTGGATGAGCAGCGAGTGGAACTCCGAGTCGGCGCGGGAGAAGGTGAGCGCATCACCCTGGGCCATCGCGTGCCCCATGATCTCGACCATGTCCGCAAGGCGCTGCTGGACGTCCTCGCGCCCGTGCCCGGCCGCGAGGCGGGCGGCGAGCGGCTCCATCGTCCACCGCAGCTCGCTCAGCTCGCGGCGCTGGTCGTCGCGCTGCGGCCCGAAGGCCCGCCACTCGATGATGTCCGGGTCGAGGAGGTTCCAGTCGCTGACGGGGCGCACGCGCGTGCCGACGTTCGGACGGGCGCTCACCAGGCCCTTGGCCTCCAGGACGCGGAGCGACTCGCGGACGACGGTGCGGGAGACCTCGAAGCGCTGGCCGATCTCCTCGGGCACCAGCGGGCGGTCGGCACCCAGGTCGCCGGAGACGATCATCTGACCGAGCTGCTGGACGAGTTGGCCGTGCAGCCCGCGTCCGCGGCTGCCCGCGGCGCGCCGGCCGACACGGCCCAGCTCGGGGTCCCCGCCGTCCCAGGCAGGGACCCCGACGCGGTCGACGGCGGGCGCCTCGGCGTACGGGTAGCGGTCGAGTTCGCCCGGGCTCGCGAGGCCGGAATCAGCGGAGCGGGCGGCGGTCATCATGGTGTGCGCAAGGGTACTCACGCATCCTTTGTCGGCCCCGCCTCCAACTCCCTTGAGGTCTTTGGTGAAAAGCACACGAAAGGGTGATCGCTCACCCCGTCGCAATTGACGCCTTATCGGAAAGAAATGGGCGTTCTGCGGGGAGTTGTGGGCATGGCCGGATCAAGCGTTACGGACAGTCGTCACCGGAAGCGGCTGCGCAGGCCGGTGAGCAGATACGCGCAGAGCAGCGCGGTCAGCGACAACGTCAGGGCCCCGCCCACGGGTTGGGAGATCACCTTGAGCGCGGCCTCCAGGTAGCGCTCTCCCCCGAAGGGCCATCGCGGCAGGAGAGCCTCTCGCAGTCGCATGGGCAGTCCGGCCGCGGTTCGCACGGACGGTCCGTTCACGAGCTGATGCACGAGGGGTACGACGAGGATGGGGACGGCGGCCACGGCGGCCAGTCCGGCGGTGGTGGACCGGAAGACACCTGCGGCGAGCACGCCGGCCCAGGCGCAGCCGACCACGAGTCCGATCCAACTCGCACTCATGGGCAGCCAGTCGGCGGGAACCTCGGCGAGCTCCCGTCCGTACACGAGATAGAGCACTTCGGCGTCGCAGCCGATGGTCAGGACGGCCAGCAATACCGCGGTGGCCGAGGAGACGAGCAGTTTGGCGGCCAGCAGCCCCAGCCGGCGGGGCACGGTGCCGCGGTCCGCCGCCAGGGCGGGATGGCGGAACTCGTCGCCGAAGGCCAGCGCACCGAGCAGTCCCGCGCCGAGCGCGGCGGGCGGCAGGGGCAGTTCCCGCGGCCATGCGGCCAGCAGGCGCGGCTGAGGGGTGTGGCCGATGCGTGCGAGCACGACGGCGGTCACCGCGGACACGGCGAGTACGACGGCCCCGGTCAGGAACCCCGTGCCGATCCCGGCGGCACGGCGGATTTCGTAGCGGAGGGGTCGGAGGGGGCTCGGCGCGGGGCGGACGGAGATGGGGGGTGGCAGAGGGGGCAGCGCGTTGAGCGTGCGAACGGTGCGGGTGCTGGTAGAGAGCAGCGTTCGGGGCGGGAGAGGGACGGCGGCCTCCGCCAGAGGGCCGTCGTTCGACTGGCTGGTCGAGGAGGTGTCCACGCTTTGTTCTGGTGCGCCTTCCTCTGGGGCGCCCGACAAAGATCCCGGCTCAAGCGTGGGCCGCGACTCGGCCGTGAGGGCCGTGGGATCGGTCACGAACGGTCTCGACGGGTCGAGAGACGATGCCGCTTCCGCGGGCCGGGATGCACGGCCCGTCCGGTGCGTGCCGGTGACATGCCCTGATGCGGCGAGGCTTGGGTCACGCGTCCCACTTGCCGCAGGGAAGCCCGCACCGGGCCCCATGTCGCCGATCTCGTCCGCGAGTTGGTGAACCACGATGCCGTGGCGGAAGGCGATCTCGCCGATGTCCGCGCAGGTACCGCCGTACACCGAAAGGCGGTTGCCGCCCTCTCGGACGACCTCGACGGAGCGCTGCGAGGTTCGGGCCTGCTTGGCCAGAAGAGCCGCCAGACGGGCCGCATGCGGACTGCGTACGGCGACACGGGGGCGGAGGCGGGTGCGCGAGAACTCCGCGACCTCCTGATCGGCCACGAGCCTGCCCTTTTCCAGGGTGACCACGCGATCGGCGGTGCGTGCGGCCTCCTTGGGGTCGGCCGTGGTGAACAGAACCGTGCCGCCCTGCACTGCGTGGGCGCGCAACATGCCGTGCAGCCAGGTGCTCTCGCGAGTGGACAGCCCGCCGGCCGGATCGTCGAGGACGAGAGTGTGCGGATCGGCCAGGAGGACGCAGGCCAGGCCCAGGCGGCGGTCCATGCCGCGGGAGAGGGTGCCGAGGCGTTCGTCGCGCAGGCTCACGAGCCCGACCGCTTCGAGGACTTCATCGGCACGCCTGACCGGGACCCCGGCGGCAGCGCACAACATGCGCAGGTGACCGCGGACCGTGCGGGCGGGGTGCCCCGGCACGTCACCCAGCAGGACGCCGACCTCACGTGAGGGATGGGCGATGCGGTGCAGGGGGCGACCCCGGAAGTGGGTGATGCCTCGACCCTGTTGCAGTTCGAGCATGAGTCTGAGAACCGTCGTCTTGCCGGCGCCCGGCGCTCCGAGCAGCGCGGTGACGCGGCCCGCCCGTGCCTCGAAGGAGACGTCGTCGGCTGCGGGCGGAAGCTCTTTGCGGGGGTTGCTGGTCAGTCCGAAGGCCTGGATCACCCGCAGCAAGATAGCGCGCTATGTCCGTTTTTTCGGGCACCGCAAGGCCTTCCTCAGGCACACCCCCCCACCGTGACCGCGCTGTGGGCGGGTCGGGTTCCGGGCCCGGCACTGCACGCCCCCGGCCCTCCGCTCACACCTCGGGGCGCAGCATCGGAGGGTTGAGCAGCGTCGCGCCACCGGCGCGGAAGAGCTGGGCCGGGCGTCCGCCCTGGCGGGTGGTCGTCCCACCGGTGGGAACGAGGAACCCGGGTGTGCCCGTGACCTTGCGGTGGAAGTTGCGCGGGTCGAGCGCCACGCCCCACACCGCCTCGTAGACGCGGCGCAGTTCCCCGACGGTGAACTCGGGCGGGCAGAAGGCGGTGGCCAGCGACGAGTACTCGATCTTGGAGCGGGCCCGCTCCACTCCGTCCGCGAGGATCTGCGCGTGGTCGAAGGCGAGGGGCGCGACCGGCTCGGCGTCACGCCCGTAGCCGCCCTGCTGCAGCAGTTCCTCGACCGGGGCCCACCGCGCGTTGCTGGCGTCCCCGCCTGCTCTCGGCGCGGGCAGATCTGGGGCGAGAGCTAGGTGCGCGACGCTGACGACCCGCATCCTGGGGTCCCGCTTGGGATCTCCGTAGGTGGCGAGCTGCTCCAGATGCGCTCCGTTGTCCTGCGCCGGGACGGACGGGTCGTGGACGCGCAGGCCGGTCTCCTCGGCCAGCTCGCGTGCCGCGGCCTGCGCCAGGTCTTCATCGGCCCGTACGAAACCGCCGGGCAGCGCCCAACGCCCCTGGAACGGCGGCTCACCCCTGCGTACCGCCAGCGCACACAGGGCATGGCGGCGCACGGTCAGCACGACCAGGTCCACGGTGACGGCGAAGGGAGGAAACGCTGACGGGTCGTAGGGCATGCGGCGATCATAGTCGTCTGCCTGACGATAAACACTCCCTTCGCCAGTCCCGTCGCTTACTGATCCACTTCGGTCCGGCAGGGACCGCACCGTCTGCCCTCCGGTCCCGAAATGGCACGTCGTCGCACGTCACACCCCCAGTTGCAGCTCATCGGCCGCCTCCTCCACCATGGCGAGTCCCAGCCGGCTGACCCGTACGGAGAACGGAGCGCCCGCCACGCGCAGCCCCGTGAAGCCGATCTCCCCGAGGGGAGAACTGCGCACGGGACGCAGGGTGACCGTCCCGGCCGGAGCGTCGGGGCGGATGCCGGCAAGGGTGGTCAGCAGCAGGACTCCAGCCGCCGCCGCTGTGGCTGCGGGGCGGCAGGCGGCCGGGTGCGGGAGCGGAGCGCCCCCTTCCGTACGCTGCTCCCCCGCGTACATCTCGGGCAGCCGGTAGGAGAAGGTCTCGGCAGCCGCGAGTACGCCACGCAGAAGAGAGCTCGCTTCCTTCTCATAGCCGGCGGCGGCCAGCCCGGCTACGGCGAGTGCCGTCTCCTGGATGCGTACGGCTCCTGCGCGGTGGCCGAACGGGTTGAATCCCGGTTCCTTCGAGCGCAGTCCGCGCAAGCCCCACCCGGAGTCCATGACGGGGCTGCCGAGCAGCCGGGCGAGGTGCTCGGTCCGGACTTTGTCGAGCAGGCCGGGTGCCGACTCGCCTCCACCCAGCAGTCCCGTGTCGAGGAGATGCACGGCGGCCGCGCCCAGGTGGGGCACCAGGCTGCCGTCCGGCCTTAGGGCTGCCGCGGGCCGCCCGCCCCCGCGGTCCTCGATCCAGAAGTCCCCTCGGAATGCGGTCCGCAGGGTTTGCGCCCACTGCCGGAGTGCCGCTCCCCCCTCCCGGCCGCAAGCGTCGAGGAGGTCGGCGCCGAGCAGCGCGGCACGGTGGGCGTGGGCCTGTGTCTCGCAGCGGACGGGCCCGCCCCGGTTCGCATCCCGCAGGTACGGGCCGTCGCCCACGGTGGTCCGCAGCCAGGCCAGACAGCGCTCGGCGGCAGGCAGCAGTTCTTCCGTCTCCTGGTCGGGGAGACCCCAGCGGCGGGCCTCGGCGAGCAGGGCGGGGAAGAGCAGGGTGGCCTCTGTTCCAGTGCACTGCGGCGGAAGGTGCGGCCCGGCGTCCCGTCTGGGGCCCGGGATCATTCCGGACTGCGCTCCGGGGCCGGGAAGTTGGGTCCGCGCGAGGACCCTCAATGTTCCCGCGGCGAGGCCGGTGCCGAGCGGCAGGGCCATCCGGGCGGCGACCAGCGCGTCGGCGGGGGCCAGGCCGCAGCGCCAGGGCGCTCCGGCCGCGAGGTGGGTGTCGGCGGGGTTCGCGGAGTCACGCAGGAGCAGGGCTTGGAGGTCCTGGATGCTCGTCCGCAGGAGGGCGGGGACCCTCAGGTCGTCGCCCTCGGCATGCGCGGCGGCCAGTGGGCTGGTCGCCGCCCGTCCCACGGCTCGGAGGGGCCCTGCGCCGTCCGGCCGAACCCGCAGTTCGACGGTTCTGCTGCCGCCGGGTGGCAGGTCGAGCTCCCACCGCAGCAGCCCGGTCGAGGCAAGAGCGTCCGAGGGAGGCGGTTCGGCAGTGACGGACGCGTTGCCGGTGGCGCAGGACCAGCGCAGGCCGGAGCCGTGCACACTGGCGGGGAGTTCGGGCCCTGCGCTCCCGGAGGCGATCGCTCCGAGATCGGCGAGGTCCGTGCCCAGGACGATCTCGACCGGCAGCCGCAGGGGGCGGGAAGCCGCGCTGTGCAAGGTGATCCGCTCCGTGCCGTCCGCGAAGCGGTTGCGTTCCACGATCACGTCCGGGTCCGGGCCTGCCTGGGGTGATGCGCGGAGGGTGCCCACGAACCTGGCGCGGTCGGCCGAGGCCATCCGGGCCTGTACCGCGAGGGGTTCCCGCCCGGCGACGCGGATCTCGCACCGGGAGAGCACGCGCCGGCCGGCCCGGTAGAACCCCTCCAGTCCTCGGCCGGTCAGCTGCCCCTCCTGGGTCGAGATGGCGAGGCCGGGAAGGGCGACGCAGATCATCGCGGCGTGGGCGGGGGGCAGGTCGGCGGACCAGCGCAGTCCGGGGATCGTGGCGCCCCGTGGCGGGGGCGCAGACGGTGGCCCCCCGGGTGAGGGAGTGCGTCCCTGGGCAAAAGGCGGTGCGCCTGAGACATACCCCGGCCCCGCACCAGGCCGACGGTGCTGGCCCGTCCATCGGGGAGAGGATCGGCCCTGTCCGGGCGACGAGGGCGGGCGCGAATCGGGTCCGGTGGGTGCAGAGGGGTATGACATGCCGCCGGGGAACCTCGGCCCGTATCCGTCCAGACGATCCGCCGACCGCGGAGAGACGACCTGGTCCCCTGCCGCCGGCGCCCCCGCCCCCGCCCCCGGCGGGCCGAGACCCGATCCGAGAGGTGCAGGTGGGCCACCTTGGGGTCGGCGGTCGTCGGCGGCGGAGGGCGGAGTCGGCTGTTGCATCGGATGGCTTCCTCTGCGCTCGGTGCGCCTCGATCGGGATCGGCGCCGGTGCCGAAGGGATCCGACGGGGCAGGGGCGGTGCGGCGTCATGGCCCGTCCGGCCGTTCCGCCACTCAGGTGAACGGCGGGACCGTCCTCCGGGTCACGCCGTGAGCCCGCCCCCATGAACCTCCAAGCCTCCCGGCGAAGGCTCACTCCTCGCCGTCCTCGCCTTGGCCGGGCTGCAGACCTTCCTGGCCCGTGTTCCGGCAGGGCATCGCTGTCTTCTTCGACGTGCGCGCACGCCTGCCGCCCGATCGCACGCTGCCGGGTCGCGCGGCACTCGCCCTTGCCGCACGGCCCGGGCGAGGGCCGGTCTCGGTGAACCCGGCAGGGTGTGTGGTGCCCGTGTGTGGACGCCGCCGGGGAGTCCGGGCGCCCGTGTCACGGTCTTCCGCGCCGGTACGGCCGGAGGCTGAGCCGGTGGTGCCGACAGGAAGGGAGCGGCGACGGCGTGAGGGCATCGCTGCCGGTGAGGGCCTGTCGTGTGGCTCGGCCTCGCGCGCCGCGGTCGTCTCGCGTCCGTCGGACTCGTCACCGTCCGTCCGTGTTTCCAGAAGCTCGGCCATCACGGACCCACGGCCTTTCCGCTCCGCTCGCAGGCAGCTGCGGATCGACTCCGGGTCGAGACCTTCGTTGCAGGCCTGGTGCAGCAGTCGGGCGAAGAGGTAGTCGGGATCGGCGCCCAGGGCCATGGCGAGGGCTTCGCGAGCCTCCAGTTCGTCACCGGTGGACCAGGCGACCCAGCCGGCGAGGGTGAGCGGCGCAGCGGCATGCTCTCCGTAGGGCCCGACGCAGCGCCGAGCCAGTGTCCGCCAGAGGCGAAGGGCGCGTCCGGCTTCGTCGCCCTCCATCCACTCGGCCGCGCGGTCGCGGGTCGCCCGGTCCTGGAGGCCGAGGATCAGCCGGGCTGCCTCGTCGTGCCCGAGCAGTTCGTCGTCGCGGAGGTCCGACAGGAGCATGCCGGTCACGGGCTGTGCCTCGGCGAAGCGGTCCAGGATCCGCCCGGCCAGTTCCAGCGTCTCGTCGGCCACTGCGGCACGGCCCGTGTCGTCCAGGATCTTCGGCACCAGCGCCATGCTGGCGGTGTCCAGGGCGGCCTCCTGCTCAAGGGCCGCGGAGTTCTCCCAGGGCAGCAGCCTGGCTCGGAGCTCCCGCAGTGTGCCGCGCACCTGGATACCGGCGTAGGTGGCCGCAGCGGCCAGCACGGAGGTGCCGGGCAGGCCCATGGCTGCTCCTTCGGGGGAGCAGCATGTCGCGTTGTCACAGCAGTACGACCAGTAACGGCCCTCCGAGATGCACAGGGCCTCGACGACCACCACGTCAAGGGACCCGCACTCGACGCGAAGCCTCTGGGCCAGGGGCCTCAGCCGCTCCATCACCTGCCGGCCGGTCTGACCCTTCTCCGGTTCCTGGCACAGGAAGGCGACCATCGACTCGGGCCGCGCGCCTCGGCGCTCGCTGCCCGTCACGAGACCGTGGGACAGCTGCCGGGCCGCGGATGGCCAGTCCTCCGCGTTCGCAGGGATACCGAGACGGGCACGGCCTCCGAACCGCCCGCGCCCGTCGCTGTCGTGCAGAGCGACCAGGACGATGCTGTCCTCGGGGCGGTATCCGAGCAGGTACGGCAGGGCGTCGGCCAGTTCGGCCGGAGTGCGCAGGGTGACCTGGTGCTCGCCGCCGTGACTGTCGTAGGCGAGGCTGGAGGCGTGCATCGGGGACGCGTCGCTCGCTTTCTTCTCCTGTTCACCTTTCTTCCGCCCGCCCTGCGCTTCGGGCCCGGTGATGTCGCCGTTCTCGGGGGATCCGGTCGTTTCGCTGTGATTCGTCATGCGAAGACGATCTCGCGGAACCCAAACCTCCGCTTGACCCTGTGGATAAGTCCGATCAGGAACACGTCAGCCGAGGCCGGTGCGTCCACAGGTCTCGGTGCGCCGCTCCGGATGTCAGTGCAGTCCTGTTGTATGGAACGCATGGAGCACACGAGCAACGCGGAACTCCGGGCGGCGGCCGACACGGTCCTCGCCCGTCTCGTCGGGGACGTCTCGGGAGAGGCCCGGCTGCGCGAGGACCAGTGGCGGGCGATCGAGGCGCTGGTCGCCGACAGACGCCGTGCCCTGGTCGTCCAGCGCACGGGCTGGGGCAAGTCCGCTGTCTACTTCGTGGCGACCTCGCTGCTACGGGCCCGGGGCAGCGGCCCGACCGTGATCGTGTCCCCGCTGCTCGCGCTCATGCGGAACCAGGTCGAGGCGGCGGCTCGGGCCGGCATCCACGCCCGCACCATCAACTCCTCCAACACCGAGGAGTGGGACGCCGTTCAGGACGAGATCGCCACGGGCGAGGTGGACGTCCTGCTGGTGAGCCCCGAACGGCTCAACAACCCGGACTTCCGGGACCAGGTGCTGCCCCGCCTCGCGGCCGCCACCGGGCTCCTGGTGGTGGACGAGGCCCACTGCATCTCCGACTGGGGCCACGATTTCCGGCCGGACTACCGCCGGCTGCGCACCATGCTCGCCGATCTCCCAGCCGGTGTTCCGGTGCTCGCGACCACCGCCACGGCCAACGCGCGCGTGACTGCCGACGTCGCGGAACAGCTCGGCACCGGCGGCGGCTCGGACGCCCTCGTGCTCCGGGGTCCGCTGGACCGGGACAGCCTGAGCCTGAGCGTCCTGCGACTGCCGGACGCGGCGCACCGCATGGCCTGGCTCGCCGAGCACCTGGACGAACTGCCGGGGTCCGGAATCATCTACACCCTCACCGTGGCCGCCGCCGAGGAGGTCACCGCCTTCCTGCGACAGCGGGGGCACACGGTCGCGTCGTACACGGGCAAGACGGAGAACGCCGACCGTCAGCAGGCCGAGGAGGATCTGCTCGGCAACAAGGTGAAGGCGCTGGTCGCCACATCAGCGCTCGGTATGGGCTTCGACAAGCCCGACCTGGGATTCGTGGTGCACCTGGGTTCCCCCTCCTCCCCGATCGCCTACTACCAGCAGGTGGGCCGCGCGGGACGAGGCGTGAAGCATGCCGAGGTGCTCCTACTCCCGGGCAAGGAGGACGAGGCGATCTGGAAGTACTTCGCGTCGCTCGCCTTCCCCTCGGAAGACCTGGTGCGCCGCACACTCGACATCCTCGCGCACGCCGGGAGGCCCCTGTCGCTGCCCGCCCTGGAGCCCCTGGTGGAGCTGCGCCGCTCACGCCTGGAGACCATGCTCAAGGTCCTCGACGTGGACGGGGCGGTCAAGCGCGTCAAGGGCGGCTGGATCGCGACCGGGCAGCCATGGACCTATGACGCCGAGCGGTACGCGTGGGTGGCACGCCAGCGCGACGCCGAGCAGCAGGCCATGCGCGCGTACGCGTCGACAGTCGAATGCCGTATGGAGTTCCTGCAGCGCCAGCTGGACGACGAGGCCGCCAAACCCTGCGGTCGCTGCGACAACTGCGCCGGTCCGCGCTTCACCGCCGACACCTCCGACGAGGCGCTCGACGCCGCGCGTGTGGACCTCGGCCGGGCAGGCGTCGAAGTGGAGCCCCGCCGCATGTGGCCCACCGGGCTGCCGGCGATCGGGGTGGATCTCAAGGGACGCATCCCGGCCGGCGAACAGGCCGCGTCGGGACGCGCGCTGGGACGGCTGTCGGACATCGGGTGGGGCAACCGGCTGCGGCCCATGTTCGCGCCCCAGGCCCCGGACGGGCCCGTGCCCGACGACGTGGCGAAGGCCGTGGTGGACGTCCTGGCCGACTGGGCCAGGGGCCCCGGCGGCTGGGCCCCAGGCGCACCGGAGGCCGGGCCTCGCCCGGCCGGCGTCGTCACCGTCGCCTCGCGCACGCGACCGCAGCTGATCGGCTCCCTCGGGGCCCGCATCGCCGAAATCGGACGGTTGCCGCTGCTCGGCAGCGTCGAGTACACGGGCGACGCGCACTCGGGCTCCCGAAGTAACAGCGCCCAGCGGCTGAAGGCACTCGACGGGGCTCTGACCGTGCCGCCCGCCCTCGCCTCCGCCCTCGCCGGAGCCCAGGGCCCGGTCCTCCTCGTGGACGACTACACGGAGACCGGCTGGACCCTCGCGGTCGCGGCGCGCATGCTCCGACGCTCCGGCGCGCAAGGGGTGTTGCCGCTGGTGCTGGCCGTGCAGGGCTGACGGCGAACCCCGGGTCGGGGCGACTGCCCCGGCGCACGCCTCTGGACGCCGCACACCCCCATGACGTACGAACGTGTCGTGCTCGAACGCCCCATGGGTGGTCCGGCGACACAGACGGTGGGGATATTAGCCGCGCATCATCTGATAAGGGTCGGCTGCCTCAATTGCTCGTTGCCGCATTCAAGTTCGACAGGAAGAATTGAGGTCTGCTCCCGCACGGCTCGCCGGCCGCTCCGGTAGGGCTCCGCTGCGGTGCGCGCTCCCAGGAATCCGACCCCGCCCGCAGTGTGGGCGCGTAGCCGAAGGGAGGACCGTGACCTTCGGATTCGCTCCGGCCTCGGCAGCGGCGTCGACGTCCGCCGCTTCCGCCAACCGCTTGCTCGAACCCGCGGAATGGGCCGCCGCCGGGATCCCACTCCTGCGCAACCCTCGTGAGATCGTCAGCGGACTGCACGCTCGTCACCACCCGCAGCCCGCGACCGCTGTCGTCGCCGTGCTCGACCCGGACGAGCGGCTGCGGGCGAGCGCCTCGTTCGTGCGCCGTCCGGCCCCGGCCGACGGCTGGATGTTCCGCAACGCGCTCCTCGCGCAGTTGCGCCGGGTCATCCCGCACGACCTGCGCCGCCGCACGCCGGTACGCACCGCGGTACTGCTCTACTGCCGTGAGGGCGACGCGCGTTGGACGGAGGAGGACGGCGCGTGGATGTGGGGGCTGCGCGACGCGTGCACCCTGCACGGGCTGCGCTGCGGGGCGTACATCACGCTGACCCGTGACGGCTGGCAGGTCCTCGGCGAGGGACGCGGCGGACGCCGCCCCCATTCGGCCTCGGCACCGGAGCCGTTCGCCACATCGGAGGCACCGCCACCCATACCGCGCACCGGCGGCGCCTCCGAGGTACTGCGCCGCGCAGCGGCGGCACGCTGATCGCCGGGCGGACCACTCCGCCCCGATCCGGGCTGTCGTCCGGCCGACCCTGCCCCTCGCGCGGCACACGACGATTGCCGGGAGGGCAGCCGGAACCGGCTCCTGAGCCCCGCCCTGACCGAACAGCACGGCGGTCTCCCACAGCAGCGGAAAGCACTCCCCCGACCGTCAAGCCTCACCAAGGCACGGTCTCCCGCCCTCCTGGCACGGTGAACCGCCCGCCGTGCGGCGCCGCCGCAGCGGCGCCTGAAGTCACCCCCAGCGCCCTACCGGGCGCCGCGGCATCGGCTCAAACACCCGCGCCCAGCACCGAGTTGATCCGCTGCGGGTCGCCGCAGACGATCAGCAGGGCGCCGGCTCGGGAGTGGGCCGCGGACAGGGCACTCGCGGCTGCGTCCTCGGGACCGCCGTTGACGGCGACCACGACCACCGGACGCGACGCCGCACGGGCCGCGATGGTGACATCCGTGTAGAAGACGTCATCACCGGCGTCGTGCTGGGCCCAGTAGGAAGTCTCACCGAAGGACAGCTCGTGGGCGGCCCACGGGTGCTGCTCCCCGGTCGTGATCACCAGCACGTCGCCGGGGGCACGACCGGAGTCCAGCAGCAGGTCCACTGCTTCCTCGGCGGCGTCGAGCGCCCCCTCCACGGAAGCCGGAATCAGCTGGATCTGCGGGGTGACCGGAGCGGCGGCACCGGCGGTGGGACCCGACGGAGCGGGCTTGGCGGCCACGTCGCGCGGCGTACGTTGTACCGGCGGCGCCGGCCGGAGAGGGCCGGGGCGACCGGGACGCGACGGAGCCGCAGGACGGGGGCCTGGTACGGGACGGGGGGTCGGCGCGGTGCGGCCGCTGGCCGGCGTGGCGCGGGGACCCTGGGCACTCTCGTGAATCTGAGGCTCCTCGGGAATGAGAGGCATGAGTTGATTTTTATCAAACGTTGGTACGACCCGCGTCGGCGGGTGGCGCATGTGTGCGAACGAAACCGTCAGAAATCGAAGCCGAGCTGACCCTCGATCTCCGGAACACTTCCGTCCACCCAGGTGCGGACCTTCTTGAGGTGCCGCCACTGGGGCAGCGCATCAAGATACGCCCACGACAACCGGTGGTAGGGGGTGGGGCCCCGCTCCGCCAGTGCGGCCTTGTGCACGGGCGATGGATACCCGGCGTTGTCCGCAAAACCGAAGTCTGCATGGTCGATACCCAGTTCGGCCATCATTTTGTCGCGCTGGACCTTGGCGATCACCGAGGCCGCTGCGACCGCCACGCAGGACTGGTCACCCTTGATCACCGTACGGACCCGCCAGGGCGCACCGAGGTAGTCGTGCTTGCCGTCGAGGATGACGGCGTCGGGGCGGACGGGCAGTGCGTCCAGCGCACGCCCCGCCGCGAGCCGCAGCGCGGCCGTCATCCCCAGGGCGTCTATCTCCTCCGGGGAGGCATGCCCCAGCGCGTACGACGTCACCCAGGTCCGCAGTTCCTTGGCCAGGACGGTACGTCGCTTGATGGTGAGCAGCTTCGAGTCCGTGAGCCCCTCGGGGGGACGGCGCAGTCCGGTGATCGCCGCGCAGACGGTGACGGGACCGGCCCACGCGCCGCGCCCCACCTCGTCGACACCTGCAACGATCTTCGCTCCGGTCGTGGCTCGAAGGGAGCGCTCGACGGTGTGAGTAGGCGGTTCGTACGGCATGGCGCCCCTACATTACGCCGCATGGAACCGCCCGCGACACCCCGGTCCGCCGCGGCACGTGAGCAACCCGGTCAGGCATCGGCCGACCGGAGCGCCGGGCACCGTCCGGCCCCGGCGGCGGACCCGGTGGCGGCTGCCTCAGGAACCGTGCGGCCGCAGTAGCGGAACCATCAACTGGTCGATCATCTCCTCGACTTCACGATCCTGCCATTCACAGCCGCACATTTTCGAGCGATACATCATCATCGCCGGTATGGCGTCGAAGACATAGCCGTTCGCGGCCTCGGGACGCACCTCACCTCGCCCGATCCCCCGCTCGACGACCTCCCGCACCATCCTCATGGTGGGCTCCACAACCCCCTCGAAGATCACGCCATGGAAGCGTTCGGCCTGCGCCGTATCGCACTCGTGAATCACCGAGCGAAGTGCGAAACCAGGGCGGGAGAACATGGCGTCCCGGGCTCGCAAGCACAGCGCCAAGAGGTCCTCGCGTACGCCTCCTTCGTCCGGGGTGGCGTCGAACTGCGGCAGCCCGGCACGCAGGGCGTCGGCGACAAGGTCCTCCTTGGACGGCCAGCGCCGGTAGACCGCGGCCTTGCCGGTCTGGGCGCCGGCGGCGACGCCCTCCATCGTCAGACCGTTCCAGCCGACTGTGCTGAGCTGGTCGAGCGCGGCGTCGAGGATGGCGCGTTCGAGTACCGCGCCGCGGCGGCGGGCGGCCGTCTGAGCGGGGGCGTCCGCCCAGCTGGGGGTAACCATCTGACTCTCTCCAACGAGCAGAGGAAGCGGGCATTCCGGGGATGGGGATGCGTCGGACGGCCACGCAAGGGGGACGTGCCGCACGACGCCGTCGTAAGTGAACGCTTGCGTTCACTGTCGGGGACTCACTACCGTTGACGCGGCAGTGAACGCCAGCGTTCACTAACGCACTCGTGGGGGACCCATGGTGACAACCTCTCCGTTGCTCCAAGATCAGAAGCCAGGTGCGGCACGCCGGGAGGGACATCCCGGCATCGCACTCACCGTCATCGCGGCCTGCCAGCTCATGGTGGTACTCGACGCGACGATTGTGAACATCGCACTCCCGCATATTCAAGACGCGCTCAAGTTCAGCACCACCGACCTCACCTGGGTGGTCAGCTCCTACACCCTCACCTTCGGCGGCCTGCTGCTCCTCGGCGGCCGCGCCGGTGACATCCTCGGACGGCGCCGGGTCTTCATGACCGGCATCCTGCTGTTCACCTTCGCCTCGCTGCTGGGCGGGCTGGCCCAGGAGCCCTGGCAGTTGCTGGCCGCCCGGGTCCTTCAGGGCGTGGGAGGCGCGATCGCCTCGCCCACCTCGCTGGCGCTCATCACCACCACGTTCCCCGAGGGCCCGGAACGCAACCGGGCCTTCGGTGTCTTCGCCGCGGTCTCGGCGGGCGGTGGAGCCATCGGCCTGCTCGCGGGCGGCATGCTCACCGAGTGGCTCGACTGGCGCTGGGTGCTCTTCGTGAACGTGCCCATCGGCGTACTGATAGCCGTGCTCACTCCGCTCTACATCAGCGAGTCCGAACGTCACACCGGCCGCTTCGACATCGCGGGTGCGGTGACCTCGACCGCGGGCATGGCGTCCCTCGTCTACGGCTTCATCCGCTCTGCGGACGAGGGTTGGCGGGACAGCCTCACCATCGGGTCCTTCGCAGCCGCTGTGGTGCTGCTGCTGGCCTTCGGGATCATCGAGTCCCGGGCCAAGGAGCCGATCACCCCGCTGCGGATGTTCGCCGACCGCAACCGCTCGGGCACGTACGTGATCATGCTGAGCCTGGCCGCGGCGATGTTCGGCATGTTCTTCTACATCGTGCTGTTCGTGCAGAACGTGCTCGGGTACAGCCCGATCGAGGCCGGGCTGGCCTTCCTGCCCGTGACGGTCGTGATCGCCCTCGGCGCGGGTCTGTCGCAGCGATTCCTGCCGGTGCTGGGCCCCAAACCCTTCATGGTCGTGGGCTCCGCGCTCGCGATGATCGGACTGGCCTGGCAGGCGCTCATCAGCCCCGACAGCACGTACGTCGGCGGGGTCCTCGGTCCGATGCTGGTGTTCGGCTTCGGCATGGGTCTGAACTTCGTCACGCTCACGCTCACCGCCGTCTCCGGTGTCGCTCCGCACGAGGCGGGCGCCGCGTCCGGGCTGCTCAACACGACACAGCAGGTGGGCGGAGCGCTGGGTCTGTCCATCCTGACGACGGTCTTCGGCACGGCCACCAAGGACGAGGCGGAGAAGCAGCTTCCGCGGTTCATGGCCGACGCGTCCACGGAGCAGAAGGCGGAGTTCGCCAGGACGCAGCAGCTGCCCGCGCCGTGGGGGCACGAGGTGCTGGCCCAGGGCATCTCTGCGGCCTTCATCCCCGCCGCAGCGATGGCCGTACTCGCCCTGGCCACGGCCTGGCTGGTGATCCGGGTCCGCAAGAGCGACCTGGAAGCACTCTCCGGCTCGGCCGGACCGGGGCTCGGCTGACGCAACAGTGCCGCGTACCGGCGCCGGCGTCTTATCGGCGGGCACGAAGCAGATCCGCCGACGGGTACCGGGCCGGTTCGCGGCCGACGGCGGCCGGCCGGGCTGCATCAAGGGGACCAGCAGTGAGGGCGGCAGCACGGCCACCCGTGCCCGTCCCGCACAGCGGACGACATCGCTCCACCAGCGGACCAGAACGGCGAGCAGAACCTCCGTGACCACCTGCCACCCCCTTCACGCTCGCTGCCTGCACGGGCTCCGACAGCTCGCGCAGCGGATGTCAGCGGTTGTCAGCGGTTGTCAGCGGTTGTCAGCGGTTGTCAGCGGTTGTCAGCGGTTGTCAGGAGAACGGGCGGCCGGTCACGGAGAGTTCCCGAGGGGCACATAGAGTTTCTGAAAAGGTGGAGAGCCCCGGTCGTCAGACCGACGTGGGCACCCAGGACGGAAGCGGTTCCGTCCGCTCGACCCACTCGGTGGGCGGTGCCCCCGCCTTACCCGCGGCGATCACGCCGCCGACGATGGCACACGTGGTGTCGACATCCCCGCCCGCCTGCGCGGTCGTCCAGAACGCCTGCTCATAGTCGCCGAGACTCCTCGCGGCCGACCAGAGGGCGAAGGGCACGGTGTCGTGGGCGGTCGTGCGCCGCCCACAGCCCAGCACGGCGGCGACCGTCCCGGGGTCGCCGTAGTCGAGCATGTCCCGGGCCCGGCGAAGTCCCGCTCCCACGGCGCTCTTGGGCACCAGGTCGATGACCCCGTCGAGGAGGGCAACAGGGCCGGGCGGTCCGTCGGGGGCGGCGGCGAACGCGGCTGCCGCGGCGACGGCCATGGCCCCGACTACGCCCTCACGGTGCTGATGGGTGGTGTACGCCGAGATCTCCGCCTGGTGCGTCGCCTGTTCCGGGTCGTCCGCGTACCAGGCGCCCAGCGGGGCGATCCGCATCGCCGCGCCGTTGCCCCAGGAGCCCTGCCCCTTGAAGAGTGCCGCGGCGAGTTCCC
Source organism: Streptomyces paradoxus (assembly GCF_014202475.1). GTDB lineage: Bacteria > Actinomycetota > Actinomycetes > Streptomycetales > Streptomycetaceae > Streptomyces > Streptomyces paradoxus. The sequence goes on along the minus strand of NZ_JACHGV010000012.1, from coordinate 77,309 downwards.
GCCAGTCGCCACCCTCCCGGACGAGACGCAGCAGGCGGTTGACCGCAGGGCCGTAACCCCGGTCGAAGTCGTGGTGCTCGGCGAAGGAGCGGGCCAGGGCGTCCTGGTCGATGCGGTGGTGGGCGGCCAGGACGGCGACGACCGAGCCGGCCATCTCCGTGTCGTCCGTCCACTGCCAGGTCCCGGACGGCACCTCGCGGCGCTTCAGCAGCGGGTAGTTCACCGGCACGAAGTACTGGGAGCCCAGGGCGTCCCCGACGGACAGTCCGCGCAGGCAGGCCAGGGCGCGGTCCAGGCGCACGTCGGGGGAGGAATCAGCGGTCATCGCCCTGCCACTCTATCCGGTGATCCCGTACGGCTCGGGATCTCGCCAACGATCGAACGGCCGGTCGAGGGTGTACTTGCCGTCGTCCCCCAGAACGAGCATCCGCACCTCGCCGTTCCCAGGGTTCGACAGCGACTCGAACTCCGACACCGTCCAGTGGAACCACCGCATGCAGAAGAGCCGCATGGCCAGGCCGTGGGTGACGATGAGGACGTTCGGCGGGTGGTCGGGGTCCTCGAAGCTGCGGAAGAGACTCTCCAGGAAGCCACCGACCCGGTCGTAGACGTCGGCGCCGGACTCGCCCTGGGCGAAGCGGTAGAAGAAGTGGCCGTACGCGTCCCGGTAGGCCTTCTGCAGGCGGACCTCGTCCCGGTCCTGCCAGTTGCCCCAGTCCTGCTCGCGCAGCCGGGGTTCCTCGCGCACCCGTATGTGTCCGGGGTCGAGGTGGAACGCGCGCAAGGTCTCGTGCGTACGCCGGTAGGGGGAGACGTACACGCTGACGCGCTCGTCACCGAAGAGCTCGCGCAGCTGCTCACCCGTCGCCTCGGCCTGCCGCCTACCGCGCTGGGTCAGGGCCAGGGCGTGGTCGGGCTCACGCTCGTAGACGGAGTCATCAACATTGCCCGTTGACTCGCCGTGCCGGACAAGGACGATGCGCCGTGGTCGTGCCATGCCAAGACCCTAGATCGGGTGAGGGCCGACGGAGCACTCCTGCCGCACCCATACAGCGTAGGTCACACGATTCATGCACCACAGGTCACACCGGTCGTACGTCCGTCCGACCGGAACGGCTCCGTCCGCACCCCTCGGCGGCACACCATCGCACCGTGTGCCGCGTCCAACCGGCCACCAGCCCGCACCATCCGGAGCGCACCACCCCGCGGCGCGGACTCAGACCGTCCAGCTCGACTCCATGTCGACGACGTCCCCGGTGAGCGCAGCCACGTCCGCCTCCGTCTGGGCCCTCAGGGCGAGCCGCTCCACGCGTTCGGTGCGGTACTTGCCGTGCTCGGCGGCCGAGCGCCACATCGACAGCACCAGGAACTCGTTCCCCGGTGCCTCACCGAACAGCCCTCGCACCATGCCGGGCGAGCCCGCCATCGCCGGGTTCCAGACCTTCTCCTGCATCAGCACGAAGTGCTCGGCCCGCTCCTCGTGGATGCGGCAGAGCGCCACCCGGAGCAGGTCGGCGTCGGTGAAGCGCGGTTCGAAACCGGTCTTCACGTCGAAGCGATAGTCGAAGAGCCTCACCTGGGCGTCCTTGAACGTGCCCGCCTGGGCCGACGCGAGCCGGTCGTGGGACCGCGCCATGAAGGAGTCGTAGAAGGCGCGGGTCTCCCAGAACGCGAAGATGTGCGCCACGTCCGGCCGTCCCCGGCTCCAGCCACCCCCCTGCCCGCGAAACCCCGGCTCCCCCAGAAGCCCCGCCCACTTCCGCTGCCCCCGCTCGAAACCGCGGCGGTCCACCACGGTGCAGCGAATCCACTTGACCAGCACCGCGCCATGGTAAGGCCACAGAGCGTGGCGTCGGTCACTCTCGGGTGGACCACTCCCCCACGCGCGCACCCACACGCGTGGCAGGATGGACAAACGCTCATGAGGGCCCGGCAGTTGGGTCCGACGGACGGTCGGTACGGGGAAGGGGACTCTGGTGGACGGGCTCAGCAAGGGGCTTCGCAAGGTCGAGATCGCGGTGCGGTGGGATCCCAGCCCGGCGGGACAGCCGTCCACCGACCTGGACCTGGTCGCGGCGACCTACCTGGCGGACGATCCGCACGGCGCCCCCGCGTACGTGGTGCACTTCGACAGCCGCTCGCCCGACGGCACCATCACGCTCAACCGGGACAGCAAGGACGGCCAGGGCTTCGGCTACGACGAAGTCATGACACTGGAACTCGACCGGCTCGACGTCCGGTACGCGCGCGTGGTGGTCGGTGTCGTCATCCAGCAGCGCCCGGCGGAGCGCACCTTCGTCAGTGTGAGCAACCCCGGATTGCGTATCCGCGAGGGGTACACCGTCCTCACGGAGGACGACTTCGGGGGTGTCCTCGGGGCGACGGCGGCGACGGTCGCGGAGTTCACCCGGGAAGGTTCCGGCCCGTGGGACTTCCGCTCCGGCCTGCGTGGTTTCGAGGGCGATCCCGTGGACTTCATCAGCACGATGGGTGCGGCCCAGCGACCCTGAGCTCGCCACCGACGAGGCAGGCAGCAAACGACAGGGGCACCGCCCGCGGGCGGTGCCCCTGTCGTCATCGGCTCAGGTGTTCGTCGTCAGCTGCAGCCGCTGGTCGAGCCGCAGCCCTCGCAGATGTAGCAGGAACCGGCGCGCTGCATCTTCGTCCCGCAGGAGAAGCACAGCGGGGCGTCGGCCTGGATACCCAGCTGCATCTCCACCAGTTCGGCACTGGTATGGGCCTGCTGCGGGGCGGGCTTGGCCGCTTCCTCGGTCCTCGGAGCGGTGACGGCCTTCAGCTCCTGGGCGCGCGGCGCCGACTGGGCCAGGCCCTCGACGTCGACCTCGTCCTCGGACGGCTCGTACGACCCGGTCTCCAGGTGACGCTGACGCTCCTCGGCGGAGTGGATGCCGAGCGCGGAGCGCGTCTCGAAGGGCAGGAAGTCCAGCGCCAGGCGGCGGAAGATGTAGTCGACGATCGACTGCGCCATCCGCACGTCCGGGTCGTCCGTCATACCGGCCGGCTCGAAGCGCATGTTGGTGAACTTCGAGACGTACGTCTCCAGCGGCACGCCGTACTGGAGGCCGACGGAGACCGCGATGGAGAAGGCGTCCATCATGCCCGCGAGGGTCGAGCCCTGCTTGGACATCTTGAGGAAGACCTCACCGAGACCGTCGTCCGGGTAGGAGTTGGCCGTCATGTAGCCCTCGGCACCGCCGACGGTGAAGGACGTGGTGATGCCGGGACGTCCCTTCGGCAGGCGCTTGCGGACCGGGCGGTACTCGACGACCTTCTCGACCGCGGTTCGGATCGTCTCCTCGGCCTTCTCGGTGATCTCCGTCTTCTCCTTCTCCTTGGTCTTTGCGGAGAGGGGCTGGCCGACCTTGCAGTTGTCGCGGTAGATCGCGAGCGCCTTGACGCCGAGCTTCCAGGCCTCGAAGTAGATCTCCTCGACCTCCTCGACGGTCGCCGACTCCGGCATGTTGACCGTCTTGGAGATGGCACCGGAGATCCACGGCTGGATCGCGGCCATCATGCGGACGTGGCCCATCGGGGAGATGGCCCGCTCGCCCATGGCGCAGTCGAACACCTCGTAGTGCTCGGGCTTGAGGCCCGGGGCGTCGATCACGTTGCCGTTCTCGGCGATGTGGGCGACGATCGCCTCGATCTGCTCTTCCAGGTAGCCCAGGCGGCGCAGGGCCTGCGGGACGGTGCCGTTGACGATCTGCATCGAGCCGCCGCCGACCAGCTTCTTGAACTTGACCAGCGCGAGGTCGGGCTCGACACCGGTGGTGTCGCAGGACATCGCCAGGCCGATGGTGCCGGTCGGGGCGAGCACGGATGCCTGGGAGTTACGGAAACCGTTCTTCTCGCCGATGCGGAGCACGTCGCCCCAGGCCTCGCTGGCGGCGGCCCACACCGGGGTGTCCAGGTCGTCCATGCGGACGGCCTTGTCGTTGGCGTCCGAGTGCTGCTTCATGACGCGCTTGTGGGCGTCGGCGTTGCGGGCGTAGCCGTCGTACGGGCCGACGACCGAGGCGAGTTCGGCGGAGCGCCGGTACGCCGTGCCCGTCATCAGGGAGGTGATGGCGCCGGCGAGGGCGCGGCCGCCGTCGGAGTCGTAGGCGTGGCCGGTGGCCATCAGCAGGGCGCCGAGGTTGGCGTAGCCGATGCCGAGCTGGCGGAACGCGCGCGTGTTCTCGCCGATCTTCTGCGTCGGGAAGTCCGCGAAGCAGATGGAGATGTCCATCGCGGTGATGACCAGCTCGACGACCTTCTGGAAGCGCTCGGCCTCGAAGGACTGGTTGCCCTTGCCGTCGTCCTTCAGGAACTTCATCAGGTTCAGCGAGGCCAGGTTGCAGGACGTGTTGTCCAGGTGCATGTACTCGCTGCACGGGTTCGACGCGGTGATCCGGCCGGACTCGGGGCAGGTGTGCCAGTTGTTGATGACGCCGTCGTACTGGATGCCGGGGTCGGCGCAGGCCCATGCGGCCTCGGCGATCCGGCGGAAGAGCGCCTTGGCGTCGACCTCCTCGATCACCTCGCCCGTCATCCGCCCGCGCAGGCCGAACTTGCCGCCCTGCTCGACGGCCTGCATGAACTCGTCGTTCACCCGGACCGAGTTGTTGGCGTTCTGGTACTGGACGGACGTGATGTCGTCGCCGCCCAGGTCCATGTCGTAGCCGGCGTCGCGCAGGACGCGGATCTTCTCTTCTTCCTTGACCTTGGTCTCGATGAAGTCCTCGATGTCCGGGTGGTCCACATCGAGGACGACCATCTTGGCGGCGCGGCGGGTGGCGCCACCGGACTTGATCGTTCCTGCGGAGGCGTCGGCACCGCGCATGAAGGAGACCGGGCCGGAGGCGTTGCCGCCGGAGGACAGCAGTTCCTTGGAGGAGCGGATCCGGGAGAGGTTCAGGCCGGCGCCGGAGCCGCCCTTGAAGATCATGCCCTCTTCCTTGTACCAGTCGAGGATCGACTCCATGGAGTCGTCGACGGACAGGATGAAGCAGGCGGAGACCTGCTGGGGCTGCGGCGTACCCACGTTGAACCACACGGGGCTGTTGAAGCTGAAGATCTGGTGCAGGAGGGCGTAGGCCAGCTCGTGCTCGAAGATCTCGGCGTCGGCGGGCGAGGCGAAGTACTTGTGGTCCTCGCCGGCCTTCCGGTACGTCTTCACGATGCGGTCGATCAGCTGCTTGAGGCTGGTCTCGCGCTGCGGGGTGCCCACGGCACCGCGGAAGTACTTGCTGGTGACGATGTTGACCGCGTTCAACGACCAGAAGTCGGGGAACTCGACGCCGCGCTGCTCGAAGTTGACCGAGCCGTCGCGCCAGTTGGTCATGACGACGTCACGACGCTCCCAGGCCACCTCGTCATAGGGGTGGACCCCGGGGGTGGTGTGGATGCGCTCGACACGCAGGCCCTTGCTCGCCTTGGGGCTCTTGGCGCGGGAACTCCGTGCCGGACCGCTCGCCGTCTCTGTCATGCCGCCTCCCTGTACGGGCGAAAACGCCCTGAAGTGCCCCGTTGTTCCCGTGGCACGGTGTTCTGTCTGGTGCTGCGGGCACCCACTCACATCGCCCGCAACTGGTCTTTCATCGCCGCCGCCCGGCCGGGCCCGGAGCTGCCTTCCGGGTCCGGCCCACCGGTCAGTCGGCGGCGCCTGCGGGCTCGGGGACCTGTTCCGCCCCTCCGTGCCCGCGGTTGTCTTCCTGGCTCCCCGCAGCCGCGTCCTCGCGGTCTCCGTCGTCCGTGCCGGGATCTCCCGGCCGCGCCCTGAGTTCCTCGATGGCCGCCTCGAAGTCGTCCAGCGAGTCGAAGGCCCGGTAGACGGAGGCGAAGCGCAGGTAGGCGACGAGGTCGAGCTCCTGCAACGGGCCGAGTATGGCCAGCCCCACGTCGTGGGTGGTCAGCTCGGCGCTTCCGGTCGCTCGCACCGCCTCCTCGACCCGCTGGCCGAGCTGGGCCAGCGCGTCCTCGGTGACGGGCCGTCCTTGGCACGCCTTGCGCACACCATTGATGATCTTCGTACGGCTGAAGGGCTCGGTTACTCCGGACCGCTTCACCACCATGAGCGAACACGTCTCCACGGTCGTGAAACGACGGGAGCAGTCAGGGCACTGGCGGCGCCTGCGGATCGACGTGCCGTCGTCGGTCGTACGGCTGTCGACGACACGACTGTCGGGGTGCCTGCAGAAGGGGCAGTGCATGAACTCCCAACCCTCCTCACAGCAGACTCAATAGCCTCGCCGGACCTCTTGCGCCCCACGAAGCAGTCCCAAGCATAGGCGATGACCATGAGCCTCGAGACCCGGGGGACCACAACTTCTGGGCTGCTGCCGCAATCCAACCACTAGATGTGGGGATTGGCTCATACATCCAGGCCGTTTCCCGCGTGTCGCGCGCATAGGTGCAGGTGACCTGCGGCGGCCCGAGCCGCACCACCCCGCGCACCTCCGGAGGACCGCCACCGACGGCTCCGTCCGGGACGCGGCCGCATCCGTTCCCGCACAGCCGTATCGCCACGGCACATGCGGAGATACCGTGGGCGCCGCGAGGAGGGGACGTGGGACTCCCGCACAGATGAGGGCTGGTCCCGGGGCAGGGGAATGCCGGATGGCAGACTGGGGCACCAGTCCACGAGTGATCACCCCGGCGGTGAAGAGTACAGCAATGGGCCCTTTTGCCCGCCAGGTGGCACGGCCGCTAATACACCCGGTCACATGATCGCGTCCGGCGATTCGCGATTTTTCACTCGAACGTGTGTTTGGCGCAACCTTTCGAAAGCAACTACCGTTGTCCTGCAGGGAGACCATCGAGAGGGGCCGACGTGACCACCACCGCAGACAGTGCCGCCATCGCTGCCCAGGACCGCTCCCAGGGCCGACTGGAGCCGGTGCATGCGATGAACGAAGCCACGAACCCTGAGGGGCACAAGCGCTCCCTGCCGGGCCGACCTCCGGGCATCCGGGCGGACAGCTCCGGACTCACCGACCGCCAGCGCCGCGTGATCGAGGTCATCAGGGACTCCGTGCAGCGACGGGGCTACCCGCCGTCGATGCGCGAGATCGGTCAGGCCGTCGGCCTCTCCAGCACCTCCTCCGTGGCACACCAGCTGATGGCCCTGGAACGCAAGGGCTTCCTGCGCCGTGACCCGCACCGCCCGCGCGCCTACGAGGTGCGCGGTTCCGACCAGGCCGCCTCGGTCCAGCCCACGGACACAGCGGGCAAGCCGGCCGCGTCGTACGTCCCGCTGGTCGGCCGGATCGCCGCAGGTGGCCCGATCCTGGCCGAGGAGTCCGTCGAGGACGTCTTCCCCCTCCCCCGCCAGCTCGTCGGCGACGGTGAGCTGTTCGTCCTGAAGGTCGTGGGTGACTCGATGATCGAGGCCGCGATCTGCGACGGCGACTGGGTCACGGTGCGCCGTCAGCCGGTCGCGGAGAACGGCGACATCGTCGCCGCGATGCTCGACGGCGAAGCCACCGTCAAGCGCTTCAAGCGCGAGGACGGCCATGTCTGGCTCCTGCCGCACAACGCGGCCTACGAGCCGATCCCTGGCGACGACGCGACCATCCTCGGCAAGGTGGTGGCCGTACTGCGGCGCGTCTGACACAGCGCACCGCGTCGGGTGGGCCCAGCAGGCCCGCCCTCTGACCGGGCCCCGGGACCTCTGCGCCGGTTCCGGGGCCCTGCGCTGTCCAAGACCGGTTGTCGGGACACGCGTGAGTTGTGCGGGTGGACCGTCGGTCCACCCCCACAACTCACGCGTCTTAGGTCTGCTGGGCAGCCGCGTCGATCGCCGCCAGCGACTTCCGAACCTGGTTACGGTCCGTCGTGAACCAGAAATCGGGCAGTGACGCCTTCAGGTAACTCCCGTACCGTGCCGTCGCCAGACGCTGGTCCAGGACGGCGACCACCCCGCGGTCACCAGAAGCCCGCACGAGACGGCCGGCGCCCTGGGCCATGAGGAGTGCCGCATGGGTGGCGGCGACCGCCATGAAGCCGTTACCGCCCGCGTCCTCCACGGCCTTCTGGCGGGCACTCATCAAAGGGTCGTCAGGGCGCGGGAACGGAATCTTGTCCATGACGACCAGCTGGCAGCTGGGCCCCGGAACATCCACGCCCTGCCAGAGCGACAGCGTGCCGAAGAGGCAGGTCTTGGGGTCGGCCGCGAAGTTCTTGATCAGCTCCCCGAGTGTCTCCTCACCCTGCAGGAGGATCGGAAACTCGGGGATCCTGGAACGCAGCTCCTCGGCAGCCAGCTGGGCGCCCCGCATCGAGGAGAACAGGCCCAGGGTGCGGCCGCCTGCCGCCTGGATCAGCTCCGTGAGCTCGTCGAGCATGTCCGCGCGATCGCCGTCCCGCGCAGGACGGGCCAGGTGCTTGGCGACGTACAGGATGCCCTGCTTGCGGTAGTCGAAGGGCGAGCCGACGTCGATGCCCTTCCACTGCGGAACGTCGTCGCCCTCGGTGCCCTCGGGGGCGAGGCCCAGGGAGGCGCCCACGCCGTTGAAGTCGCCGCCCAGCTTCAGCGTCGCCGACGTCAGGATCACGGAGCGATCCGCGAAGAGCTTCTCCCGCAGCAGTCCGGAGACGGACATGGGGGCGACGCGCAGGGAGGCACCGAAACGGTCGTGGCGCTCGTACCAGACCACGTCCCACTCGGAGCCGTTCGTGATGCGCTCCGCCACGTCGTGCACGTTCTCCACGGAGGCGAGGGCCTGCTTGCGGACGGCGTCCTCGTCCTGGACGGACTTGTCGCGGGTCGCGCCGATTCCGGAGATGACCGTGCGGCACGCGTCGCGCAGCGCCATGAGGGCGTAGCCGAGGTCCTCGGGAATCTCCTCCAGACGGCCCGGGAGCGCCAGCTCCATCAGCCGCTCGAAACCCTCGGCGGCGGTCTGCAGCTGGTCGGCGGCCTTCTCGTTGACGAGTTTCGCGGCACGGCGCACCGCTCGGTTGACCTGGCCGGGGGTGAGCTCGCCGGTGGCGACTCCGGTGACCCGGGAGACCAGCTCGTGAGCCTCGTCGACGATCAGCACCTCGTGCTGCGGGAGGACCGGGGCGCCTTCGATGGCGTCGATCGCGAGCAGCGCGTGGTTGGTGACGACGACCTCGGCGAGCTTGGCACGCTCGCGGGCCATCTCGGCGAAGCACTCGGCGCCGTACGCGCACTTCGAGGCGCCCAGGCACTCCCTGGACGACACCGACACCTGCGCCCAGGCCCGGTCCGAGATGCCGGGCGTGAGGTCGTCACGGTCGCCGGTCTCGGTCTCGTCGGCCCAGTCGCGCACCCGCAGCAGGTCCTGGCCCAGCTTGCTGGTGGGCGCGGCGGCTTCGAACTGGTCGAAGAGACCCTCCTCCTCGTCCTGAGGGACCCCTTCATGCAGCCGGTGCAGGCAGAGGTAGTTCGACCGGCCCTTGAGCATCGCGAATTCCGGACGGCGGCGCAGCAGGGGATGCAGCGACTCGACCGTTCTCGGCAGGTCGCGCTCCACCAGCTGACGCTGCAGGGCCAGGGTGGCGGTCGCGACGACGACCCGCTCCCCGTGCGCCAGCGCGGGCACCAGATAACCCAGCGACTTGCCGGTACCGGTGCCGGCCTGGACCAGCAGGTGGGAGCCGTCGTCGATCGCTTCCGCGACGGCTTCGGCCATGGCCACCTGACCGGGGCGCTCCGTACCGCCGACGGCAGTGACGGCAGCATGCAGGAGTTCGGGGAGTGAGGGCTTCGTCATAGCGCGACCACCCTACGACCCTGCACTGACAAACGGGTGATCAAGGCGTGGGCGGGGGACGGGATCAAGACCGTGGACTCCTGGGGATGAGGGGGTAGGTGGGTGGCCGGATGCGGGGCGGGGTCGTGGCAAAGGTTCTCGAAGATTTGCGCGGCAGACGGGAACTGGCATGGCGCGGGCCGCGTTCAATGAGTGATGGTGCGATGACACAGCGCTACATACGGAGCCGGAGGGACCGGTCTCGGACCATGAGGGCGGCCCGCTTCTCGGGCAGGTCGACCTCTGCGGAGAACCGGAAGCCGGCGGTCAGGAAAGCGGCGATGGAGGGGGTGTTGCGAATGTCGGGTTCCGCGATGACGCGTGCGCAGGAGGGTCGCTCGGTAAGAACGAGATCGGCCACGGCCCGGAGCAGCAGACCGCCGAGGCCACGTCTCCGGTCTGCTACCGCACCGATGAGGAGATGGATCCCCGTGTCGTGGGGCCTGGCCGGGTAATGGCGGGCCAGCGGGTCGAGATCCGCGCGGTAGATCTCCCAGTAGCTCATCGGTGTTCCGTCCAGTACGCCGACGCACGGAACGCTGCGCCCGTCGCCGGCGAGCTGGGTCCGCAGGTGGTCCTCGGTCACCTCCTGCGCTCCTGACAGCTCCCAGAACGCCGCGGCTGCGGGGTCGTTCATCCAACGGCTGATGAGCGGAAGATCTCGCTCGATCCGCGCGGGGACGAGGTGGAACACCCCTGAGGGCGTATCTGCCGGGCCCCATTCGGCGACGCGGTCGAGGAGGTCGTCGGGGAGATCATCGTGGCAGGGGGCGGCAGAGGATCGGGGCGCGGCGCCCGGCGTGGCGACGGGGACGGAAGGTTGCGCCGCGACCTGGTCTCGCCTGCGGACTCCTCGCAAACCGTCGCCTGCCTCAACCGCCGTAACCGGGTCAACCGCGACGAGTTCGTCCGGGAGCCGCAGGTCCGTGGTGTCATCGCTGTGCCCGCCCGCCCGGGGCGGATGCTCACCGGACACCGCGCCGGGAGCCGATCCCGATCCGATGCCGGCACCGGAGACGGCACGGGACCGGGTACCGGAGCCCGCATCGGACATGACGGGGACCGGTGATACCGGTCGCCGAGATCGGGTCGGAGGAAGGCACCAAACGCTCCTCTCGGAAGGGGGTGGGGCATGTCCTCAGGGATGAGAGAAAGAAGGTCAGTCCTGGTCGGCGTCGATGGCGGTGGTCAGCAGTGCAGGGGGTTGGCGATGGTGACGTAGACGGACTGGCTGTCTACCGGCCCGACGAGTTCGTCGAGACCGTGCAGCCGGGTCAGCAGGTTCGCTTTGCAGCGCAGGACGGGTGAGTCGAGCAGCCGGGCGGGCAGCGAGGTGCGCAGTCGGGCCGGTCCCGAGGCCGCGTGTCCGAGGAAGCGGCGGAAGGCGGCGAGCAGCAGCCGCTCGTCGGCCAGGCCCTGGGAGCCGAACGCGCCGATGAGGCCGAACACGTTGTTGACCGCGAGGTAGTACACGAGTCGCTCGTCGGTGACCTCGTCGCCTACGAACGTGTCGCTCCGCTCTCCGATCCCGGGCAGCCGGGTGTCGAGCTCCGCGCGCCGGGACTCGCGGAAGTAGTAGCCCTGGTTGTCACGGTAGCGGCCTCCCGTGGGCCAGCCGTCTGCGTCCAGCAGAAGCAGGGTGTTCTGCTGGTGTGCCTCCAGGGCGATACCGGCCTCGCCGTCCAGCCAGAGGACTGGGCGCACCACATGCGCGAGGTAACGCAGGAACCACTCGGCGGCGACGGCTCCGCGGGGACGGCCGGTGCGCCGGGCAAGACGCGTGACTACCTCGGCCAGCCGGGACCGCAGAGCCGGGTCGTGCTCGGCCGGGTGCCCTGGCGGGTCCTCCGGCGCGGTCGACGAGTACGGACGCGGCGAGACGAGGCCGGCGACACAGGAGACATCGTCCGAGGGGCCGAACGGGTTGTGGCGGATCACCACATCCAGTCCGGGCACCGGGGCACCGTCGGGTGTGTCGACGGCGAGCCAGGCCGGGTCCCGGACGATGTCGAAGTCCGGGTACACGGCCCGCCACTGCTGTGCGAGGCCGCTGCGGAGCAGGCGGTGAACCTCGACGCCTCGATGGAGTTCCTTGCGGAGGTTCTCGCGGCGGGAGTTGGTGATGCGCAGGCCCAGGGAGAGCTTGAGCATCGCGGGGGCATGGGTGCGGTAGACGGTTCGTACGGAGGAGGTGGGGTGCCAGTGAGGGCCGCTGGTGCCGAGGTCACGGAGGAGTCCGCCGTCCAGCAGCGCAGCGGTCTCCGGGCGGTGCCGGATCTCGTGTGCCTGCCAGGGGTGCAGGGGCAGCAGGGCGTATCCGTCAGGCAGCGCCGGTGCGGGGCCGGCGAGGCGGGCGGTGAGCCGGGGGGCCGCGACGGGGCGGCCGCGTTCGGTCCAGGAGGAGTCGGTGGCGAGGACGGAGGGAGCGACAGCCATCCAGTGCAGAGGGAAGGAGCCGCGCGACTCGGGCGAGTACAGCGGTGCTTGGAGCTCGGAGAGACCCTCGCGGCTCTTCGGAGTCGGGTGCAGGGGGTGTCCGAGGACGAGTGCCTGCTCCGCGGAGAGGAAGAGGTCGGGGCCGTCGGCCGGCCGTTCCCGGCGGGCGGCGATGAAGCCGGCGACACGTCGGAGGGAGTCGGCAACGCCCGCGACGAGCTCGGAGCTGCCGCTCAAGCCGGCGGTGCCGGAGCTGGGGGCGGTCGTGGGGAAGGAGTCGTGTACGCGGTCGTCGCCGGAGGCGGCTGCGGACATCTCCCTGGTGAGCAGGACGGCGATCGTGAGGGCGTGGCCGGTGGGGCGCAGTCGGGAGCGCCGGCCAGACGAGGAGGGCCGAAGCGGTGCCAGCCCGTCGGGGACCAGTAGCGGACCGGGGCGGACAGGGCCGTGCCGCTGGCGGGCAGGGGGATGCGCAGGAGGCCGTCGGCCGGGGCGGATTGGTTGGTCTCGCGTACCCAGCAGCGGAGCAGGTTCTCCACGGCGGCGGCTTGGGCGACGGTGTGCGGGTCGGGATGCGTCAGGGGGTCAGGGCCGTGGCCCTCGCTCATCCCCTGGGCAGGTTTCGCCATCGGCCGCTGATGAGGGACCCGCTGGTTCGGTGACATCCCCGATGGCCGGGCGCCGACGGAGTCGTGTCCAGGCGTCGGGGTGTGTGCGTTCGGGGTGTGTGCGTCGGGGTGGGGGGTGGTGTTCACGGCGGGTACCTCATGGGGTGGTCCGGATCATGCGGGTGAGGACTGTGGGGGCCGAGGAGCTTCACTCGGCGTACTGCGCGGTACGAGGGCTGTGATCGTGCGGGCTGCGGCCGCATGGGCCCATGACGCGCTGAGCGACTGGCAGACAGACCCCTGGCAAACGGCCGGCTCGCGTACAGCAGGCCGGCGGGCAGGGGGCTGGCAGGCGGACGCAGGGCGGGCAGGCGCCTGAGGGAAGACACCCCGCAGGAGGGCACCGCGCGGACTCCGGTGCCACAGCAGCTCACCACGGCTCAGGGTGCGGCTGCCGGGCCACCCCCACGGCATCGGGCCGCTGCCAGGACCGCGTCGGCCAGGCGGTCCAGTACGGCGGAGGCTTGTTCATCGGTGAGGATCAGGGGCGGCAGCAGTTGCACGACGCTGGCGTGACGGCCGCCGAGTCCGACGATGAGTCCGCGCCGCAGGCACTCCTGCTGGACCGCGGCGGCCAGTTCGGGGGCGGCGGGCAGGGGGTGGCGTCCGCTGCGCGGCATCATCGATGCCTCCACACCGCCTTCCGCAGCTACAGGGGCGCCCGAAAGACCGGCGTCCCCCTCCGCTTCCGGGTCCACCAGCTCGACCCCGATCATCAGCCCCCTCCCCCGCACATCCCCCACGCACGCGAACTCCGAGGCGAGAGTCCGCAATTGACCCAGCATGCGCTCCCCCAGTGTCGCCGCCCGGTCGGCGAGGGCGTGCTCGCGGACGTGGGCGAGGGTCGCCGTGCCGGCGGCCATGGCGAGCTGGTTGCCGGGGAAGGTGCCGACGGGGGCGCCGGCTTCTCCGATGTCGAGGTCGTCGCGATAGACCACGACGGCCAGGGGCAGGCTGCCGCCGATGGCCTTGGAGAGCACCATCACGTCGGGGGCCACGCCGCTGTGCTCCACCGCCCAGAAAGCGCCGGTACGGCCCACGCCGGTCTGGATCTCGTCGACGATCAGCGGGATGGACCGGTCGGCGGTGAGCTGTCGCATGCGCCGCAGCCAGGTGTGCGGTGCGGGGATCACACCGCCCTCACTCTGCACGGGCTCGACGATCATCCCGGCGGGCAGCGGCACCCGGGGCCCGGGGTCGTCGAGGAGGGACTCGGTCCAGCGGGCGGCGAGGTCGGCGCCGTGCTCGCCCCCGACACCGAAGGGACAGCGGTAGTCCTGCGGGTAGGGCAGACGGGCGACCCGCGTGTCCGGGGTGTCCGCGGAGGTTCCGTCGAGGGTTCTGCCAGTAGTCCCGAGGCCGGAGCCGGTGAACGCCAGGAGGCCGCTCCGGCCGGTCGCCGCGCGTACCAGCGCATAGGCGGTCCCGACGGCTTCGCTCCCGGCCGGTCCGCAGAACCGCACGCGTGCCCGCTCGGCGAGGCCCGACGGCAGGGTGCGATACAGCTCGGTGAGGAAGGCGTCCTTCGCGGGTGTCGCCAGATCGAGGGCGTTCAGGGGCGCGCCGGAGTCGAGGGCCTTGCGGACGGCCTCCAGGACGACCGGGTGGTTGTGGCCGAGGGCGAGGGTGCCGGCGCCGGAGAGGCAGTCCAGGTAACGGCGGCCGTCCGCACCCTCGATGGTCAGTCCCCGGGCCCGCACCGGAACGATCGGCAGGGCTCGGGCGTAGGTCCGGGCGGCAGGTTCACGCGCGGCCTGGCGGCGCAGGATCGACTCGTGCCCGGTGCGCGGAGTGGGGGCGGTGGTGCCAACGGCCTCGCCGGGAGGGGGTTTCACCTGCGTACGCCCCACAGCGGCCTCCTCTGACGAACAACCCCCATGGGTGCTTTCCGCCACGACTTCCCTGACCTCCCACTGGGCACGGGCACAAAGGACCGCGCACAGACAGCAGGCCCCCCTCCGCTACCAACCCCGGATCACTCACCTGGTTACGGGTTGCCTCAAGATCCTTTCCGTAACGGAACTGTTGCGGACCCGTCGGGTCACTCCCACAGCCACCGCATAGTGTGTGGTGCCGTTCCCGGACACCGTGCGGTCGTCCCGAACGTCCCGCGCGACAGCGGGAATCGGGGCCGAAGCGCCGGCTCGTCCACGTTCGTTCCGTATCAGGGGGAGTCAGATCATGCGATCCACACGGCCGTCGTCCCATGCCGTCCGAGGGGGGAGGGCCGGCCGCAGGAACTCCCCCGTGCTGGCCGCCGTGGCCCTCGCCTCGGCGCTCGCGCTGACCGCCACCGCCTGCGAGTCGGGCGACGCCGCGGCGGGCGGTGAGGCCTCCGCGTCCGCCACCGCCTCCGACGACGGCAAGCTCAGGATCCCGGACGACATCAGGGACCGGCTCCGCGAGCACGGGATCGATGTGGACAAGTGGAAGAACGGCGCCTGGAAGAACTGGGACCGGGACGACTGGCTGCGCGAGGCCAACGAGTACATCAACCCGATCATCGAGGGCCTCTGGAACCCGGACCGCATGCGGGAGGCCGAGGAACCCGACCAGGGCGTCGACGACAGCGACCTCTCCGGTGACCAGGGTGTGACCGACCCGACGCCCGAGCCGGTCGAGGCGCAGGCCGTGCCGCCGTCGTACCACGCCAACGCCCCGACGGCCGGGAAGGTGTTCTTCGACTCCCCCAAGGGCTCGGCGGTCTGCTCGGCGACCGTCGTGAAGGACCCGGCGCACCCGGGCAAGTCCAACCTGGTGTGGACGGCGGGCCACTGCGTGCACGCGGGCAAGAAGGGCGGCTGGTACCGCAACATCGCGTTCGTGCCGTCGTACAACGACGACGGCAGGCCGGTGGAGGAGCTGGAGAACGCCACCCGTGAGGACGTCGCTCCCTACGGTGTCTGGTGGGGCGACTGGGCGCAGACCTCGGACCAGTGGATCGAGCAGGGCGGTTCCACGGGCGGCGACGGCGCAGCGTACGACTTCGCGGTCATCCATGTGACGCCGGAGAAGGGCAGCGGCGGCAAGTCGCTGGAGGAGATGGTCGGTTCGGCGCTGCCGGTCGACTTCAAGGCGCCCGCGGTGCCGCAGGTGAAGAGCATCACGGCGATCGGCTACCCGGCCGCGCCGCCCTACGACGGGCAGCAGCTGTACCGGTGCGAGGACCGGCCCGGGCGGCTGTCGGTCACCGCGTCGGATCCGACGATGTACCGCATCGGCTGCACCATGACCGGCGGTTCGTCGGGCGGCGGCTGGGTCGCGACGGGCTCGGACGGCAAGCCGGCGCTGGTGTCCAACACCTCGATCGGCCCGGTGACGTCGGGCTGGCTGGCCGGACCGCGCCTGGGCGGTGTGGCCAAGGGCGTGTACGACTCGGTCAGCAAGAAGTTCGCCGGCCGGTGACAGCCGGCTGAACGGCGCCGCCGGTGGGGCGGCACACCCCGCGGAACCTTCACCGCCCCACCCCGGCACACCCTCAACTCCACGGGCATAGTGGGGTGTCGCGCGGGACGCCGACGCTCACGTCCATGACATGCGCACGTACCGCCCGCACCAGCACCAGCACCAGCACCAGCACCAGCACCAGCACCAGCACCAAATTCGTACGCACAACGGGGGTCACCGCACCATGCGTTCCACACGTACGCCCGCACCAAGGCGCGGGCGGCGCACGGTCCTCGCCGCCGCCGGGCTCGTCACCGCCCTGGCGCTCACCGCGACCGCCTGCGGCGGTTCGGCGGACTCGGCGAGCGACAAGCCCGACGCCACCTCCTCGCAGGCCGCCGCGGACGGCAGCGGCGGCGGCAAGGTCGAGATCCCGGCCGATCTCGCGGGCAAGCTCAAGGAGCACGGGATCGACGTCGACCGCTGGAAGGACGGCGGCTGGAAGGACTGGGACAAGGACAAGTGGCTCACTGACGCCAAGGACTTCGTCAACCCGGTGATCGAGGGCCTCTGGAAGCCGGAGCGGATGCAGTCCGCCGAGGAGGCCGACAAGACGGTCACGACAAAGGACGCGTCGGCCGGCCAGGGCGTCAGCGACCCCGATCCGGCACCTGTCCGGGCGCAGGCCGAGAAGACGCCGTACCACCGCAACGCGGCGCCGGTCGGCAAGGTCTTCTTCGACTCCCCCGACGGCCCGGCCGTCTGCTCCGGCACGGTCGTCAAGGACGTCAACCACCCGGGCAAGTCCAACCTGGTGTGGACGGCGGGCCACTGCGTGCACGCGGGCGGCAACGGCGGCTGGTACCGCAACATCATGTTCGTCCCGGCTTACAACGACCTCGGCAAGTCCGAGGCGGAGATCAGCAACGCGAACCCGGCCGAAGTCGCCCCCTACGGCAACTGGTGGGCGAACTGGGCCTCGACCTCGAACCAGTGGATCCAGGGCGGTTCGGAGAGCGGCGGTGACGGCGCCGCGTACGACTACGCCGTGCTGCACGTGAAGCCGGAGCAGGGCGCCAAGTCCCTGGAGGAGACGGTCGGCGCCGCGCTGGACGTGGACTTCTCCGCCCCGTCCGCGGCCGAGGCCGCCAAGATGGGCGCCTGGGGCTACCCGGCCGCGCCGCCCTACAACGGCGAGAAGATGTTCAAGTGCGTCGACATCCCCGGCCGGTTCTCGCTCAGCCCGTCCCTGCCGACGATGTACCGCATCGGCTGTGACATGACCGGCGGTTCGTCCGGCGGCGGCTGGTTCCGGGTCCTGAACGGCAAGTCGGTGCTGGTCTCCAACACCTCGATCGGCCCGGCCGACAACACCTGGCTGGCCGGTCCGCGGCTGGGCCGCGACGCCGAGGCGCTGTACCAGAACATGAGCAAGACGTACGGCGGTCAGTGACCCGTGCATGCTGAAGGCCCGCTCCCCGGCAACAGGGAGCGGGCCTTCTCGCGTTCGGGCGGGACGCGCTCAGGTCGAGCTCAGAGCGCCCGCCCGGGGCATGCTCAGAGCGCCGGCGCCGGAACGTACGGCGTGAGTTCCGCCGCCAGTTCCTCGTGCACCCGCACCTTGAGCAGGGTGCCCTCCGGGGTGTGCTCCTCGGAGATCACCTCGCCCTCGTCGTGGGCACGGGCGACCAGCTTGCCGTGCGTGTACGGCACGAGCGCCTCGATCTCGACCGACGGGCGGGGCAGCTCGTTGTCGATGAGCGCGAGCAGCTCCTCGATGCCCTGGCCGGTGCGGGCCGAGACGGCGATGGACCGCTTCTCGACGCGCAGCAGCCGCTGGAGCGTCAGCGGGTCGGCCGCGTCCGCCTTGTTGATCACGACGATCTCGGGCACGTCGGTGGCGCCGACGTCCCGGACCACCTCGCGTACGGCGGCCAGCTGCTCCTCCGGGAACGGGTGCGAACCGTCCACCACGTGCAGGATCAGGTCGGACTCGCCGACCTCCTCCATCGTGGAGCGGAACGCCTCGACCAGGTGGTGGGGCAGGTGGCGCACGAACCCGACCGTGTCGGCCAGCGTGTACAGCCGTCCGCTCGGGGTCTCGGCCCGGCGCACGGTCGGGTCGAGGGTGGCGAACAGGGCGTTCTCGACCAGCACGCCTGCGCCCGTGAGGCGGTTGAGCAGCGAGGACTTGCCGGCGTTGGTGTAGCCCGCGATGGCGACGGACGGCACCTTGTGGCGCTTGCGCTCCTGGCGCTTGATCTCGCGGCCGGTCTTCATCTCCGCGATCTCCCGGCGCATCTTCGCCATCTTCTCGCGGATCCGGCGCCGGTCCGTCTCGATCTTGGTCTCACCGGGACCACGGGTGGCGAGGCCGCCGCCCTTGCCGCCGCCCATCTGCCGGGACAGCGACTGGCCCCAGCCGCGCAGTCGCGGCAGCATGTACTGCATCTGCGCGAGGGCGACCTGCGCCTTGCCCTCTCGGGACTTGGCGTGCTGGGCGAAGATGTCGAGGATCAGGGCCGTACGGTCGATGACCTTGACCTTGACGACGTCCTCGAGGTGGATCAGCTGGCCGGGGCTGAGCTCACCGTCGCAGATGACGGTGTCCGCGCCCGTCTCGACGACGATGTCGCGCAGTTCCTCGGCCTTGCCGGAGCCGATGTATGTGGCCGCGTCGGGCTTGTCACGGCGCTGGGTGACGCCGTCGAGCACCAGCGCACCGGCCGTCTCCGCGAGGGCGGCGAGCTCCGCGAGGGAGTTCTCCGCGTCCTGCACGGTTCCCGAGGTCCAGACGCCGACGAGGACGACCCGCTCCAGACGGAGCTGGCGGTACTCGACCTCGGTGACGTCCTCGAGTTCGGTGGAGAGGCCCGCCACACGGCGCAGGGCCGCGCGGTCGGAGCGGTCGAACTGGTCGCCGTCCCGCTCTCCGTCGATCTCGTGGCTCCAGGCGACGTCCTCTTCCATCAGGGCATCGGCCCGAAAACCATCGGGGTGGCTGTGCGCGAAGCGCTTGGAGTCCTGGGAAAAGGAAGAAGAGGAGGTCATTGGATCCTTACGTAGATGGGAAGCCGTTCACTGTCTGCAACGCGCGGGCGGTCCGGGAGATTCCCGGCACCCCGTACCGCGCCGACCTGAAGATGTTCGCACGGCACGGGGCGTCTCGTCACCGGGTTATCGGGCGGGCGTCCTCGCCGCTGGGGCCTGCTTCGCCGGGGCCTGCGACTTCTCTGCCGGCGCCTGCGGCTTCGCGGGCGTCTCCGGCTTCCAGTCCGGGTGGCCCGGCATCGGCGGAGTCTTCTCGCCGTACAGCCAGTCCTGGAAGAAGCCGTCGAGGTCACGCCCGGAGATCTCGGTGGCGAGCCGGACGAAGTCCTCCGTGGTGGCCGTGTCGTCCTGGTGACGGACGACCCAGGCGCGTTGCAGGCGTTCGAAGGCCGGGCGGCCGATCTCCTGGCGCAGGGCGTACAGGACGAGTGCGGCCCCGTCGTAGACGTTGGGCCGGAAAATGCCGGTCTTGCGGGCGGGATCGGGAGCCTTGGGGGCGGCGGGGGGCCCGCCGGCGGCGCGCCAGCGGTCGGAGGCGCCGTAGGCGGCCTTCATCCGGTCCCGCATCGGCTTGCCGGCCTGCTCCTCGGCGTACAGCGCCTCGTACCAGGTGGCGTGCCCCTCGTTGAGCCACAGATCGGACCAGGTGCGGGGGGTGACGCTGTTGCCGAACCACTGGTGGGCCACCTCGTGGACCATGATCGACTCGACGTACCACGGGGGGTAGACCGGGTCGGTGAAGAGTTCCCGTTCGAAGAGCGAGAGCGTCTGGGTCTCCAGTTCGAAGCCGGTGGAGACGTCGGCCACGAGCAGGCCGTACGTCTCGAACGGGTAGCGGCCGACCTTGCTCTCCATCCAGGCGATCTGGCCGGGGGTCTTCTCCAGCCAGGGTTCGAGTGCTTCGCGGTCACGGGTCGGGACGACGTCCCGTAGGGGCAGGCCGTGCGGGCCGGTGCGGTGCAAGACCGTGGAGCGGCCGATGGAGACCTGGGCGAGCTCGGTGGCCATGGGGTGCTGGGTGCGGTAGGTCCAGGTCGTGGACCCGCCGGACTTCTCCACTCCGGCGGGCAGGCCGCCCGCGACGGCCGTGTGACCGTCGGGCGCGGTGACCCGGAAGGTGAACATCGCCTTGTCGGAGGGGTGGTCGTTGCAGGGGAACACCAGGTGCGCCGCGTCGGCCTGGTTGGCCATGGCGAGGCCGTCCGCCGTGCGCACCCAGCCGCCCTCCCGGCCCTTGGCGGGCACGGGGTCACTGGTGTGCCGCACGGTGATCCGCATCCAGGTGCCGTCCGGCACCGAGTCCTCGGGTGTGATCACCAGGTCCTCGCCCGCGGAGCGGAACTCTGCGGGGTCGCCGTCGACCTCGACCGACTCGACCTTGCCGTGGGCGAAGTCCAGGTTGACGCGGTCCAGGTCGGCGGTCGTCCAGGCGTCAAGGGTGGTGACGGCCGCCATCGGCTCGCTGTTGTTGCCGGGGTAGGTGAAGGCGAGGTCGTACGACACCACGTCGTAGCCCGGGTTGCCGAGGTAGGGGAAGAGGCGGTCGCCGACGCCGAGCGGGACGACGGGGGCGCTCGCGGCGACGAGACAGACGGAGACGGCCGAGGTGAGCAGGGCGGCGGCGGTCCGGCGACGGATGGGGGTGGTGGCCTGGCTGTGGGGGGTCAGGAGCATGCCCCACCGCTATCAACGCGCGGGTGAGCGGCGCGGACGGCGCGCTTTCGTCCCACCCGAACCGGGGACCGGGGCCTGCGCCGGGTGCCGCCGCGGCCGCCCGGGAGGCGCTCCTGGAAGATGTCCCGCAGGCCTCCACGGGCCACCGCGGGAAGCCGTCCTGCATGACCGCAAGGAGGCCGCTCGCCCGCCCGGGCCCGTCAGCCGCCCTGCGGTTGCGGCTGTGCCCGGCTGACGTCGTACACCCCGGCCACGTTGCGCATCGCGCGCATGAGGGCGGGCAGGTGGCCGGCGTCCGGGAGCTGCACGGTGTAGGTGTGGCGCACCTGCTGCTGGGTCGGGGGCTCGACGGTCGCCGAGACGATCTCGGCGCCCTCGGAGGCCATGGCCTCGGTGAGGTCGGCCAGCAGATGGGGACGGACGAACGATTCGGCGACCAGCGTGACCCGGCACTCGGCGGCCTCTCCCCAGCGCACGCCGACCGCCGCACGCCCCCCGTCCTTCATGCGCGCTACGGCGGGGCACTCCACGCGGTGCACGGTGACCGCTCCCCCGCGTACCGCGAAGCCGGTGATCTCGTCGGGCGGTACGGGCGTGCAGCAGCGGGCGAGCCGGACGGTCGCTGCGGGCAGGTCGGCGAGGACGTGCCCGGTGGCGGGGCGGTCGGCGGGCTGCTCGGGTGCTCCGCCGGGGTCGGGCACGTCGGCGGGCCGGAGCGCTGTCCGGTCCTCGGGGATCCGGGCCTCGCTCTGCTGGGACTCCGCCTGCGCCGGATGTGCGGTCAGCCACCGCTGGATGGCGATCCGGGCCGCGGGTGTGTGGGCGTGCTCCAGCCACTCCCGGGAGGGCTCGGACGCCGGGTCCTGGCCCATGAGGAGCTGGACGGTGTCGCCGTCCTTCAGGACGGTGCTCAGCGTCGCCAGGCGGCCGTTCACCCGGGCGCCGATACAGGCGTGCGCGTCCTCGCCGTACTGCGCGTAGGCGGCGTCCACGCAGGTCGCGCCCTCGGGCAGGCCGAGGGCGCCGCCGTCGGGCCGGAAGACGGTGATCTCACGGTCCTGGGCGAGGTCCTCACGCAGGGTCGACCAGAAGTGGTCGGGGTCGGGCGCCGCCTCCTGCCAGTCGAGGAGCCGGGAGAGCCAGCCGGGGCGGGTGGGGTCGACGCGCTCGCCGTCGGCCGGATCGTCGGGGGCCGGTGCGTACGGGTTGCCGAGGGCGACGACGCCGGCCTCGGCGACCTTGTGCATCTGGTGCGTGCGGATGAGGACCTCGACGACCTGGCCGTCCTCGCGCGCCACGGCCGTGTGCAGCGACTGGTAGAGATTGAACTTCGGTACGGCGATGAAGTCCTTGAACTCGGAGACCACGGGCTTCATACACGTGTGCAGTTCGCCCAGGACGCCGTAGCAGTCGGCGTCCTCGTTCACCAGGACCAGGACGCGGCCGAAGTCGGAGCCGCGGAGCCGGCCGCGTTTGCGGGAGACGCGGTGCACCGAGACGAAGTGGCGTGGCCGGATGAGGACTTCGGCCGTGATGTCCGCCTCGCGGAGCACGCCGCGCACCTCGTCGGCGACTTCGGCGAGCGGGTCGTCGGCGCGGGCGGCGTTGCGGACGATCAGCTCCCGGGTGTGCGCGTACTCCTCGGGATGCAGGATCGCGAAGACCAGGTCTTCCAGTTCGGTCTTGAGCGCCTGGACGCCGAGCCGTTCGGCGAGCGGGATGAGCACGTCACGTGTCACCTTCGCGATGCGCTCCTGTTTCTCGGGGCGCATGACGCCGAGGGTGCGCATGTTGTGCAGCCGGTCGGCGAGTTTGATCGACATGACGCGCACGTCGTTGCCGGTGGCGACGAGCATCTTGCGGAAGGTCTCGGGCTCGGCCGCGGCGCCGTAGTCGACCTTCTCCAGTTTGGTGACGCCGTCGACGAGGTAGCGGACCTCCTCGCCGAACTGGTCGCGGACCTGGTCGAGTGTCACGTCCGTGTCCTCGACGGTGTCGTGCAGCAGGGACGCGGTCAACGTCGTCGTCTCGGCGCCCAGTTCGGCCAGGATCAGGGTCACGGCGAGCGGGTGGGTGATGTACGGCTCGCCGCTCTTGCGCATCTGGCCGCGGTGCGAGGACTCGGCCAGGACGTAGGCGTGGCGCAGGGGTTCGAGGTCCGCGTCGGGGTGGTGGGCGCGGTGGGCCTCGACGACATGGCTGATGGCGTCGGGCAGCCGGCCGCGGGCGGCGGGGCCGAGCAGGGCCGCGCGGCCCAGGCGGCGCAGGTCGATCCGGGGGCGGGCCTTTCTGCGGGGGGCTGTCGGCGTCACCGGTCCTGACACCGCGCCCGGCATCGGGCCTGGGGTCACGGAATTCGTGGCCTCCGCACTCATGGGCACCTCCGGCTGCGTCAACCGGCGGACGGGGTGCCCCAGAGCGGACACGGCTCAGGGGGCGGCTTCGGTCCCCCGTCCGGGCCGGTGCTTGATGCTACCGAGCCCACCACGCCCGACTGGCCGCCTCTCGCCGAGCGTGAAACTGATCACCCATTCGAGGGATGAATGTGAGGTTTGTACCCCCGCCGGTCATGAGCTTCACAGTGCGATTCCCGCCAACTGGCCGATAAGAAGCGGTGGTTTCGGGTCGGGCGGCCGACGGTGCGCGGGTGTTTCAGGACGCCCGTTCCGGCTCACGCGGACGTGGCAGCTGCCAGCCAGTCCGCGTCGATCTCGCCCTCGGCCACGATCACGGCCGGGCCGGTCATCTCGATCTCGCCGTCGGGCCGCTCCGTGATCACCAGGGTGCCGCCGGGGACGTCCACGGTGTAGGTCACGGGGGTGCCGGTGGCCGCCGGGTCGGCGCCGTCGCGGCGGGCGGTGGCCACGGCGACCGCGCACGCGCCCGTGCCGCACGAGCGGGTCTCACCGGAGCCGCGCTCGTGCACGCGCAGCGCGACGTGCCTGGGGCCGCGGTCGACCACGAACTCGACGTTCACACCGTCCGGGTAGGCGGCGGCCGGGCTGAAGGGGGGTGCGGAGAACAGGTCGCCCGCGTGCGCCAGGTCGTCCACGAAGGCGACCGCGTGCGGGTTGCCCATGTTGACGTTCCGCGCGGGCCAGCTGCGCTCGCCGACGCTCACCGTGACGTCGCCCCCGGGGAGCACCGCCCGGCCCATGCCGACGGTCACGTCGCCGTTCTTGGCGAGGTGCACGGTCTTCACGCCCCCGCGCGTGGCGACCGCGAGGTCTCCCTCGGTGACGTGACCGGCGCGCTGGAGGTAGCGCGCGAACACCCGCACGCCGTTGCCGCACATCTCCGCGATCGAGCCGTCGCCGTTGCGGTAGTCCATGAACCACTCCGCCTCGGCCGCCATCTCCTCGGCCTCCGGGTGGGCGGCGGAGCGGACGACGTGCAGCAGCCCGTCACCGCCGATGCCCGCGCGCCGGTCGCACAGGGCGGCGACGGCGGCCGGGGGCAGGTCGATGGTGTTCTCGGGGTCCGGGACGATCACGAAGTCGTTCTCGGTGCCATGACCCTTGAGGAAGGCGATCCGCGTGCTCATGCCTCGATCGTAAGGGCTGCCTGCGACAGTGCCCCTCGGCGCCTACGACGGTGCCCCTCGATGCCTGCGACGGCACCCCACCGCGCCTACGACAGCGCCCCTCGGCGCCGGTACCGCGCGATCAGCGCAGCCGCGCCACGCGCCACACGGCGAGGACCACCACGACGGCCACGACCAGGGCGTACGCGAGGACGACCCGCCAGTCGGGTCTGCGGCCGGAGCCGCGGGCCGGCAGGCCCGGCCAGGTGTAGCCGACGCGGCGGGCGGCCATCATGCCCCAGCCGGCCGCGCAGGAGCAGATCAGCAGGCCCAGCATGGCGATGACCGCCCCGCTGTCGCCGAAGTCGAAGGCGAGCGGGAACGCGAACATCAGGGAGCCGAGTGCCGCGAGACCCACGATGGGGGCCAGCTGCCAGATGCGGAGCCGGCGCTGCGGGCGCAGCTCGACCTCGACCTCGTCGGCGAACATCTCGCCGGGCTCGGGACCGTCGTCCGTCACACCCTGCGTCTCGTCGGGCCCGTCGGAGCTGAGGTGGTCCGCCTCCTGCTCAGGGGCGGCCCCGGCCTCCATCTCATCCCGCTCGGCGGTGATGTGATCGGTGCTTCGTGCGGTGTCGCGAGGGCCGGCCTCCATCGCCACGCGCCCTCCCAACTAGGACTCAACTCGGTCGATCGAAGCTCGATGATGGCACGCCGCCGAAGGACCGGATGACGGCCTGGGCGTCCCGATGCCATGACGTGATCAGGCTGTAACCGGTCGTTCGACCAAGGACAGCGCGAGCTGCGGAAGTTCCGTGAGATCGGCTGCCGCCCCACTCAACCAGTGCACCCGCGGGTCGCGCCTGAACCATGAATCCTGGCGGCGCGCGAAGCGCTTGGTGGCACGGACGGTCTCGGTCCGCGCTTCCTCCAGGGTGCACTCCCCGGCGAGCGCCGCGAGCACCTGCTGGTAACCGAGCGCGCGCGAGGCCGTACGCCCTTCACGCAACCCCTGCGCCTGAAGTGCGCTCACCTCGTCCACAAGGCCCGCGTCCCACATCCGGTCGACCCGCCGCGCGATGCGCTCGTCGAGCTCGGGGCGGGCCACGTCGACGCCGATCTGAAGCGTGTCGTACACCGAGTCGTGCCCAGGGAGGTTGGCCGTGAAGGGTTTGCCGGTGATCTCGATCACCTCCAGGGCGCGGACGACCCGGCGGCCGTTGCTCGGCAGGATCGCGCGTGCGGCCTCGGGGTCGGCGGCGGCCAGGCGGGCGTGCAGCGCGCCGGGGCCGCGCAGCGTGAGTTCCTCCTCCAGGCGGGCGCGGACCTCGGGGTCGGTGCCGGGGAACTCCAGGTTGTCGACGGCCCCGCGCACATAGAGTCCGGAGCCGCCGACCAGGATCGGCCACCGGCCCTGGGCGAGCAGGGCGTCGATCCGCTCCCGCGCGAGGCGCTGGTACTCGGCGACGGATGCCGTGACGGTCACGTCCCAGATGTCCAGCAGGTGGTGGGGGACGCCGTCACGCTCTTCGGGCGTCAGCTTGGCGGTGCCGATGTCCATCCCTCGGTAGAGCTGCATGGAGTCGGCGTTGACGACCTCACCGCCGAGACGCTGGGCGAGAAAGACGCCCAGATCGGACTTTCCGGCCGCAGTAGGTCCGACGACGGCGATGACGCGGGGGGCGGGGGGTGCACTGCTCACCGCCCCAGTCTCGCAAACCTCGAACCCTGGTCTCGAACGAGTTACGTGACGCCACGGCCGCGGGGTCGTTGCCCGTTGCGAGGTTCCTGCCGCCGGATCGCGGAGGCGGCGGCCCGGGCCGGGCAAACCGACGCACCGGGCAACGCGGGATTTCGCCCGCACGAGTAACGTATGGAGTGGATATGGGTGTTTTTGCGCGACTTCTCCGGCGGTCGAAGGCCACGGCGGAGACGCCTGCAGCCGAGGCTCGGACCGACACGGCGACGGCCGGGGCCGAGGAGGAGGCGGCCGAGGCCACCGGGGCGAAGGGCACCGACGGAGCCGGGCAAGCGGCGAAGCCGGCCGACGAGGCCGCCGCCGAGGTCACCGAGTCCGAGGGCGTCGACATCCCCAAGCAGCAGTCCACCGAGAAGGCGGCCGACAACGAGGCCGGCGAGGGCGCCCGTACATGACCGCCCCGCCCGAGGGAAGGTGAGCCATGGGTCTCCTGCACAACGTCAAAGCCAAGCTGGGCCCGGCCAAGGGCAAGGTCTCGGACCTCGCACAGCGGCACGAGGGCAAGATCCACCACGGTCTCGACAGGGCTGCCCATGCCGTCGACAAGAGGACCAAGGGCAAGTACAGCGACAGGATCCAGTCGGGCACGGGCCGGGCCAAGGGCGCCATGGGCCGCCTCGCGCACCAGGGCGAGAGTGGACCGCACGGGGGTGGCACGACTCCGCCGCCGGGCAAGGGGGCCATGCCGCCGGAAGCGCGCCGCACAGCACCACCGCGGGACCCGGGTGGCACCACGCCGCCGGACGACGCACCACCGCCCGCTTCCTGACGCGGACACCGGCACTCTGAAGGGCACATCGGCGGACGGCCGCGGAGCTCCCGGCTCCCGGCCGTCTCCGCCGTTTCCCGCTCCTGCCTGTTCGCTGTCCACCGGCCTGCCGCCCGCCTCACGACCAGCTGGCGACGATGTATCCCACGCCGTACGGAGCGTCCTCGTAGAGCAGCGATCCGCCGAGGTCAGCGCCCTCGGCCGCGCCCGCCAGGACCTGCCAGGGGGCCCGGCCGGACGCCTTCAGCTCGTGGGCCAGGCCGGTGTCGAGCGCGGTGAGTGCGGCACCGTCCGCTGCGCCGAGCGCCCGTGCGACCTCCGCGTCGAACGGAGCCGCCCGTTCGTCCAGATACCCGGGGGCCTTGAGTGTCCGGCACGCGCTGGCGTCGCCCATCACCAGCAGGGCCACTCGCTCGTCCAGGGCGCCGATGTCCCTCCCGGTCCGCGCGCACAGTCCGGACGGGTACGACTGCCCCACCCCGATCCCCTCGACCGGGGCGCCGGACCACTCGGTCCGCTCCAGCAGCCAGGCGGCCACCGCCAGCGCGTACGGCAGCCGCGGACGCGGGTCCGCGCCCCCGGCCACTCCCAGCCGTACGTCGAGGTCGACGCCGAAGCCCCGGAAGGACCCCGCCGCTCCCTCCGGGTACGACTCGGTACCGGCGCCGTCCACCGGGCCGACGACCACGAGCCGGCCGGGCTGGGCGGCGGCGAGCACACCCAGTGCGTCCGTGCAGGCGTCCCGCGCGGCGTCCAGTTCCGGGGCGGCACCCGTGGCGATCTCGGGCACCAGCAGGGGCGGGCAGGGGCAGACAGCGGCGGCGACAAGCATGATCGGCAGGGTAACTCTCAGGGGCCGCTGCCACCGCACAGGGCGGCAGCGGTCCGGGTCAGTCGCAACCGCACCCGCTCGCCACGGCCGGCAGGGGCTCGGGGGCGCCGATCTTCGGCAGTCCCAGCATCACACCCACGGGCTTGGCCTTCTCGGCGGCGTTCCGCTTCTCCCAGGCGTCGCCGGCGCGCGTACGGCGCACGTTCAGCACGGGCCCCTCGGCAAGGAGGTGGTGCGGGGCGGCGTAGGTGATCTCTACCGTGACCACGTCGCCGGGGCGGACCTCCTGGTCCGGCTTGGTGAAGTGGACCAGGCGGTTGTCGGGGGCGCGGCCGGACAGGCGGTGGGTGCTGTCGTCCTTGCGGCCCTCGCCCTCGGCGACCATCAGTTCCAGGGTGCGGCCGACCTGCTTCTTGTTCTCCTCCCAGGAGATCTCTTCCTGGAGGGCGACGAGCCGCTCGTAGCGCTCCTGGACGACCTTCTTGGGGATCTGGCCGTCCATCTCGGCGGCCGGGGTGCCGGGGCGCTTGGAGTACTGGAAGGTGAAGGCCTGGGCGAAGCGGGCCTCGCGCACCACGTGCAGCGTCTGCTCGAAGTCCTCCTCGGTCTCGCCGGGGAAGCCCACGATGATGTCCGTGCTGATCGCGGCGTGCGGGATGGCGGCGCGGACCTTCTCGATGATCCCCAGGAAGCGGTCCTGGCGGTAGGAGCGGCGCATCGCCTTCAGGACCGGGTCGGAGCCGGACTGGAGCGGCATGTGCAGCTGCGGCATCACGTTCGGCGTCTCGGCCATGGCGGCGATGACGTCGTCGGTGAAGTCGCGCGGGTGCGGGGAGGTGAAGCGGACGCGCTCCAGGCCTTCGATCTTCCCGCAGGCGCGCAGCAGCTTGCTGAAGGCCTCGCGGTCGCCGATGTCGGAGCCGTACGCGTTGACGTTCTGACCGAGCAGCGTGATCTCGGAGACGCCTTCGGCGACCAGGGCCTCGATCTCGGCGAGGATGTCGCCGGGGCGGCGGTCCTTCTCCTTGCCGCGCAGGGCCGGGACGATGCAGAAGGTGCAGGTGTTGTTGCAGCCGACGGAGATGGAGACCCAGGCCGCGTAGGCGCTCTCGCGGCGGGTGGGCAGCGTCGAGGGGAACGCCTCCAGCGACTCGGCGATCTCGACCTGCGCCTCGTCCTGCACGCGCGCGCGTTCCAGCAGAACGGGGAGCTTGCCGATGTTGTGCGTGCCGAAGACGACGTCCACCCAGGGCGCCCGCTTCACGATGGTGTCGCGGTCCTTCTGCGCGAGGCAGCCGCCGACCGCGATCTGCATGCCGGGGCGGCTCGCCTTCTTCGGGGCGAGGTGGCCGAGGTTGCCGTACAGCTTGTTGTCGGCGTTCTCCCGCACGGCGCAGGTGTTGAAGACGACGACGTCCGCCTCGTCGGCGCCCTCGGGGGCGCGGACGTAGCCCGCGTCCTCCAGCAGTCCGGACAACCGCTCGGAGTCGTGGACGTTCATCTGGCACCCGTAGGTGCGTACCTCGTATGTGCGCGTGCCGCCCACTGACTGGCTCCGGTCGATGCTGCTCATGGGGACAAGGGTAGGCGGTCGGCAAGCGTGGCTGGGCCGCCTGTGGACAACCGCCCGGCACCGGCCTCAGGGCTCGATGAGCCCGGCCCTGATCGCGTAGCGGGTCAGCTCCAGGCGGTCGCGCATGCCGAGCTTCTGGAGGAGGTTGGCCCGGTGGCGCTCGACCGTCTTGGCGCTGATGAAGAGCAGTTCGCCGATCTCCTTCGAGGTGTGGCCCTCGGCGACCAGCTTGAGGATCTCCTCCTCGCGTTCGGTGACGGCCCTCTCCGGCAGGCCGTCGCCCCGGTGCAGCCGCTCCAGGTAGGAGCGGACGAGGGCGCGTTCGGCGCCCGGGTAGATGAACGGCTCGTCGCGCACGGCCGCCCGGCAGGCCTCGACCAGATCACGGTCAGCGACGGACTTGAGGACGTAGCCGCCGGCCCCGGCCCTGAGCGCCTCGAAGAAGTACTCCTCGTTGTCGTACATCGTCAGGATGAGGATGTGCAGGCCGGGCAGCCGCCGGGAGAGTTCCCGGGCTGCCTGGAGGCCGGTCATCCGGGGCATGGCAACGTCCAGGACGGCAAGGTCCACCGGCGTTTCCCGGGCCTTGGCGACGGCCTCGGCCCCGTCGCCGGCCTCGGCGACGACCGTCAGGTCCGGTTCCCCGTCCAGGATGAGGCGCACGCCCCGGCGTACGAGGGTGTGGTCGTCGGCGAGCAGGACGCGGATCTGTGGGGACATCAGCGGGGTCCTTCCGTCGCCGGCACACCCGCGGTCACCGGTATGCGCAGCCGTATGTCGGTGCCCCCGCCCGGGGCCGGTTCCAGGGCCAGGGCGGCGCCGATCAGCAGGGCGCGTTCGCGCATGCCCGTGATGCCGGCGCCCTCGGGGGCGTGGCCGATACCCGTGCCGTTGTCGCGTACGAGGAGTTCGACGCCGCCGGGGAACGGCTGGAGGCGGAGTTCGGCCCGGTTGGCGGCGGCGTGCCGGGCGGTGTTGGTCAGTCCCTCCTGGGCGACCCGGTAGACGACGAGTTCCGCCTCCGGGGTCAGGGCAGGGAGGTCGCCGGTGACGTGGTGGCGCACGGTCAGCCCGTGCGTCGTGAACTCGCCGGCGAGCGACCGCAGCGCGCTCGCCAGTCCCAGTTCCTCCAGGACGCCGGGGCGCAGCCTCCGGGCGATCCGGCGGATCTCGTCCAGGCCGGCCCGGGTCGCCTCCTGCGCCTGGCCGACCTCCTCGCGAAGGTCCTCGGGCGCCCGGTCGGCGACGCGCTTGAGCTGGAGGAGGACGGCGGTCAGGGTCTGCCCGACCTCGTCGTGGAGCTCCCGTGCGATCCGGTGGCGTTCGCTCTCCTGCGCGGACAGCGCCCGGGCGGCGCCTGCGGCCCGTTCGGCCTCCAGCCGGTCGAGCATCGTGTTGTACGTCGTGATCAGTCCGGCCGTCTCCGCCGGTCCCGCGACCACCGGACGGGAGCCCGGGCGCAGCAGGTCCGCGGTGGCCATGGCTTTGTCCAGGCGCTGGAGGGGCACCAGGCCGAACCGGAGCACGAGGGCATTGCCCGCGAGCAGCACCACCAGGCCGCAGAGCAGGACGAGGGCCTCGCCCGCGAGGACGGGGGTGGACACGGTGACCGGGCCGAGCAGCAACGCCGTGGCCACGACCAGACCGGCGGCATTGAGCGAGAAGATCCGCCAGAACAACGACACGCTTCCCTGTCCGCTCCTTCCCGCCTCGGCACCGTGCAGCGCCCCCTCCACCTTCTCCGGCGGCCGGCCGCTGCGTATATCCGTCACGACACCCATGTCGTCACCGTACGGCCGGATGGGAGCATGCGAACTTGACCCGTTCGGTGATCGAGAACGTTCAGCGGACCGACAAAGCACGACAAACGAGACGAACAAGGGGAAGCATCGTGTCAGCTCCGCGCCTGAGGGCGACGCCTCTGCCGGGTATCGGGGTCCAGTACGACCTGGAGACCCGGGAGCACCGCCATCTGTCGGTGGTGGCGCACCGCGACGGCACGCGCACGGTGAACGTGTACCGGCCCGACGATCCGGACTCCTGCGCCCAGTCCCTGAAGCTGACCGGCTCGGAGGCGGGGTCGCTGATCGACGCGCTGAAGCCGTCCCACCACAGCCCGAGCCTGCTGTACACCACCGATCTGGGGCTGGTCGCCGAGCGGATCGAGGTGGCCGCCACCTCGCGCTGGAACGGACGGCTGCTGGGCGACATGCGGATGCGGACGGAGACGGGCGCCTCGGTGGTGGCCGTGCTGCGCCGGGCCGAGGCCATCCCGTCGCCCGCGCCGGACTTCCGGCTGGCCGGTGGTGACACTCTGATCGTCGTCGGGACCCGTGAGGGTGTCGACGCGGCCGCGACCATACTCGAGCGGGAGTGAGCCGTTGCACTCCGCGGTTCTGCTCATCGAGTTCGGTTCCATCATTCTCGGCCTCGGCCTGCTGGGCCGGTTCGCCGGCCGCTTCCAGCTCTCGCCGATACCTCTCTACCTCCTGGCCGGTCTGGCCTTCGGTGAGGGCGGTCTGCTGCCGCTGGGCGCGAGCGAGGAGTTCGTCGCCATCGGCGCGGAGATCGGCGTCATCCTCCTGCTGCTGATGCTGGGCCTGGAGTACACGGCGACCGACCTGGTCTCCAACCTCAAGACCCACTACCCCTCCGGTCTGGTCGACTGCGCCCTCAACGCGCTGCCCGGCGCCGCCGTGGCACTGCTGCTCGGCTGGGGGCCGGTGGCCGCCGTCGTCCTGGCGGGTGTCACCTGGATCTCGTCGTCCGGCGTGATCGCGAAGGTGCTGGGCGACCTGGGCCGGGTCGGCAACCGGGAGACGCCGGTGATCCTCAGCGTGCTGGTGCTGGAGGATCTGGCGATGGCGGTGTACCTGCCCATCGTCACGGCGCTGGTGGCGGGCGTCGGGCTGATGGCCGGGAGCGTGACCCTGGCGATCGCGCTGGGCGCGGCCGGGCTCGTGCTGTTCCTGGCCGTGCGCTACGGCAGGCTCATCTCGCGGTTCGTCTCCAGCGACGACCCGGAGAAGCTGCTCCTGGTCGTACTGGGTCTGACGATCCTGGTCGCGGGTGTCGCGCAGCAGCTCCAGGTGTCGGCGGCGGTGGGGGCGTTCCTGGTGGGCATCGCTCTCTCGGGAGAGGTCGCGGAGGGTGCGCACACCCTGCTGAGCCCCCTGCGTGACCTGTTCGCGGCGGTCTTCTTCGTCTTCTTCGGGCTGCACACCGACCCGTCGAGCATCCCGCCCGTCCTGCTGCCCGCCCTCGGACTGGCCGTCGTCACCGCGCTGACGAAGATCGCCACCGGGTACTGGGCGGCCCGGCGGGCCGGGATCTCCGTGAAGGGCCGCTGGCGGGCAGGCGGCGCGCTGGTGGCCCGCGGCGAGTTCTCCATCGTCATCGCCGGCCTGGCGGTCGCGGCCGGCGTCGAACCGTCCCTCGGCCCGCTGGCCACGGCCTATGTACTGATCCTGGTCGTCCTGGGACCGCTCACCGCGCGCTACACCGAGCCGGTGGCGACCTGGTGGGCCCGGCGCCGCGAGCCCAGCCGCCCGGAGCCCGCGCCCCGGACGGCCGAGGCCGAGGCACCGGTCGCCGACTGAGGAGAGAGTGAGCCGGGCGGCCCGGAGCGTGCCCCCTGGTCAGGCGCCCCCGCCCGGCACCCACCCCTGCCTGCGCAGCACCCCCCGTACGTCCGGCGCCTCGTAGTGCTCCCCCTTGAGGACCTTGCCGTCCTCGCGGCGGGAGACCGAGCCGTCAGGGCCGATCTTCGTCATGTTGGAGCGGTGGATCTCCGCGAGCACCGCGTCCAGGTCGATGCCGTGGACGAGGGCGGTGCCGTACGCGACGTAGACCACGTCCGCCAGTTCGTGCGCGAGCCGGTCGAGCGGGCCGTGCACCGACACCTCGGCGACCTCCCCGGCCTCCTCCGCGAGAAGCTCACCCCGGTGGGCCGCCAGTTCCGGTGAGACCTCCGTGGGCGTACTGCGGGCGTCCAGGCCGAAGGCGAGGTGGAAGGCACGGACCAGGTCGGCGGGCGAAGAGCTCATACGGGCGACTGTAGTGGCGCCCACTGACAGTCCCCCGTCCCGGCCTTGTGACCCCTGCCCTGGTCAGCGGGGCACCCCGGCTGGCAGGATCGCCCGCATGTCCAGAACGCTCCCCCCTGTCAGCAGGCGCCGGGCCCTGCAGGGCGGCACCGCCGCCCTCGTGGTCCTCGGCCTGCTGCTGTGGTGGCTGCGTCCTTGGGCGCAGGAGCCGCCGAGCGGGACGATCACGTTCAGCACA
Organism: Streptomyces paradoxus; assembly: GCF_014202475.1. Classification (GTDB taxonomy): domain Bacteria; phylum Actinomycetota; class Actinomycetes; order Streptomycetales; family Streptomycetaceae; genus Streptomyces; species Streptomyces paradoxus. The sequence goes on along the minus strand of NZ_JACHGV010000012.1, from coordinate 43,574 downwards.
GGCACCCGCGCGGGGGTCTACCACGAGTACGGGGAACTCCTGCGCAACGAGATCGACAAGGACATGCCCGACCTTAAGGTGCGGCTGCTGACCAGTGCCGGCTCGCAGGAGAACGTCGCCGATGTGGCGACCGGCAAGGCCGACTTCGCGATCGCCGCTGCCGACGCGGTCGCCACGTACAAGCTCGACAACAGCCCGGGGGCCGACCGGTTGCGCGGCCTCGCCCGCCTGTACGACGACTACGTCCAGCTCGTCGTGCCGCCCGACTCGGACATCCGCTCCGTCGCCGACCTGCGGGGCAAGCGCGTGGCCATAGGGCTGCCCGACTCCGGCGTACGGCTGATAGCCAACGGTGTGCTCAGGGCGGCCGGCATCGACCCGGAGAAGGACATCGAGCCGTCCTCGGACGGCATCGACACCGGGCCCAAGCGCCTGGGGCACGGCCTCGACGCGTTCTTCTGGTCGGGCGGGCTGCCCACGGACGGTCTCAGCCGCCTGGCCAAGAAGTCGGCATCGGCCTTCCGCTTCGTGCCGATCGACGCCACGCTTGTGGCCAAGCTGCACGACCAGGGCGGCGCCACGCGCTACTACCGCGCCACGAAGATGCCGGAGTCGGCCTACCCCCGCATCCAGCGCGGCAAGCCGGTTCCGACCCTCGCGGTGTCCAACCTGCTGGTCACCCGCACCGACATGGATCCCCGGCTCACCGAGTGGCTGACCCGCACGGTGCTGGACAGCCGGGACCTCATCGGGGCGACCGTCCACTCCGCCCAGCTGGTCGACGTCCGCACGGCGATCTACACCGACCCGCTGCAACTGCATGTAGGCGCCCAGCGCTACTACCAGTCGGTCAAGCCGTAGCCCCCGGACCCTCCCGCTCCCCGCCCTCCGTCACGCCGTGGGCGCGGACCGCGGCACCGCCACCGTCACCTTCAGCCCGTGCGGCTCGTGACGGTCGTACGCGATCGAACCGCCGCCCGCCGCGAGCAGCGCCCGCGAGATGGACAGCCCGAGGCCCGAGCCCTTGATGTTCTGGTGCCGGCCGCTGCGCCAGAAGCGGTCACCGACCCGGGCCAGCTCCTCGTCGGTGAGGCCGGGGCCGTGGTCGGTGACGACGACGGTGGACGTGTCGCCGTGGGAGGTGACGCTCACCTCGACGGTCTCGTCCTCGGGCGTGAACTTCACCGCGTTGTCGATGACCGCGTCCAGCGCGCTGGACAGAGCGACCGGGTCGGCCCACGCGGTCGTCGGCGGGCAGTCCCCCACCAGGCGCACGCCCTTGGCCTCGGCGGTCGGGGCCCAGGCGGCGAGACGTTCGGCGGCGAGCTCGCCGATGTCGGTGACCATCAGATCGGCCTCGGTGTGCTCCGCCAGCGCCAGGTCGAGCAGGTCGTCGAGGACCTGCGCGAGGCGCTTGCCCTCGGCCTGGACCGAGGCGATCTCCTTGTTGCCCTCGGGCAGTTCGAAGGAGAGCAGTTCGATGCGCAGCAGCAGCGCCGCGAGGGGGTTGCGCAGCTGGTGCGAGGCGTCGGCGACGAAGGCGCGCTGCTGCTCCAGCACGTCCTCCACGTTGTCGGCCATCTCGTTGAACGACCGGGCCAGGCGCTGGAGCTCCGGCGGCCCGCCGGCGGCCGCGACCCGGGACTTGAGCCGGCCGGTGGCGATGTCGTGGGTGGTGGCGTCCAGGACCCGTACGGGCTTGAGCACCCAGCCGGTCAGCCGCAGGGCGGCGCCGACGGCCAGCAGCATCGCGGCGAACTCACCCGCGCCGATGACCAGCCAGCCATGCAGCGTGCGCGAGCGCATCTGCCCCGTGGGCGAGTCGGTGACGACGACCGCGACGACATCACCGTCCCGGATGACCGGCGAGGCCACCACGAGGTTGCGGCGCTGCCAGGGCCACACCTGCTTCGGGTCGTGGCTGCGGCGGCTGAGCTTCGCCTCGTCGAAGGCGTCCCGGACCTCGCCCTCCTTGGGCAGGGACCACTTGGCCGGTGCGTGGGCCATCGGCCTGCCGGTGCGGTAGAAGACACCGGAGCGGATGCCGTAGACCTCGTAGTAGCTGCGCAGCTCGCTGCTGAGGGTGGCCAGGCGCTCGTTCTCGAACGCGCCGGTGGTCCCGTCGGGCGAGTCGGTGACGAACTGCGCGAGGGCGGCGAAGCGGGCCGTGTCGTCGATCCGGTCGACGACGACCTTCTGCTGCTGCGCCCCGGCGAGGCTGACGGCGAGCGGGACACCGAGGGCGAGCAGCACGGCCGCCATCAGGATGATGAGCAGCGGGAGCAGACGAGTGCGCACCCGGCCCCGCTACCCGGCAGGCGCGACGAGCCGGTAGCCGACTCCGCGTACGGTCTCGATGAGGGCCGGCATCCGCAGCTTGGCGCGCAGGGACGCGACGTGCACCTCCAGGGTGCGCCCGGTCCCTTCCCAGCTGGTCCGCCACACCTCACTGATGATCTGCTCCCTGCGGAAGACCACCCCGGGCCGCTGCGCGAGCAGGGCCAGCAGGTCGAACTCCTTGCGGGTCAGCTGGACCACCGACCCGTCCACGCTGACCCGGCGGGTGGGCAGCTCGATGTGCACCGGGCCGAGCCGCAGCTCGGTCTCGATGCCGCTGGAGGTGTCCTCGTGGGAGGTGCGCCGGCTCACGGCGTGGATGCGGGCGAGCAGTTCCCCGGTGTCGTAGGGCTTCACCACGTAGTCGTCGGCGCCCAGATTGAGGCCGTGGATGCGGGAGCGCACGTCGGAGCGGGCGGTGACCATGATCACCGGGGTGGCGGTGCGCTTGCGGATCTTGCCGCAGACCTCGTATCCGTCCTGGTCGGGCAGGCCGAGGTCGAGGAGGACGACGCCGAAGCAGTCGCCCTCGGGAACGAGGGCCTGAAGGGCTTCCTCACCGCTGCGCGCGTGCGTGACGTCGAACCCGTGCCGCGCCAGAACCGCCGACAGGGCGGCGGCGACGTGGTTGTCGTCCTCGACGAGCAGCAGTCTCACCCGGGCTCCCTTCGGTTCACTGGCCGTACGATCTAGATGTGTACAAAAACGCGTGCACGCGCGCGCGTGCACCTTGTGCAGTCACGCTGATGAATGAGGACGGCGTCAAGAGGGTTCCGGTTGCGGACCGCTTCCGTTACCCGGCTGGTATGAGCGCCGCTCCCAAGTGCTACGACACGTGTCCGATTGCTATCGGATCGTGATGCTCAGATTCCCCTCAGATGTAATGACGCAGGTCGTACGGGGTTACTACTGTCCTCCGAAACCGAGGAGGACGGAGCCTGAGAGCGATGACCGAAGTATCGGTGGCCAAGGAAGATGTGGCCGCGACCGGAGAACTGGTCGTCCTGAAGAGCGTCAACAAGCACTTCGGCGCGTTGCACGTACTCCAGGACATCGACCTGACGATCGCCCGCGGTGAAGTCGTCGTGGTCATCGGACCCTCCGGGTCCGGCAAGTCCACCCTGTGCCGCACCATCAACCGCCTGGAGACGACCGACTCCGGCTCGATCACGATCGACGGCAACCCGCTGCCCGCCGAGGGCAAGGCACTGGCGAAGCTGCGCGCCGACGTCGGGATGGTCTTCCAGTCCTTCAACCTCTTCGCGCACAAGACCGTGCTCGAGAACGTGATGCTCGGCCAGATCAAGGTCCGCAAGAAGGACAAGAAGGCGGCCGAGGAGCGGGCCCGGGCCCTGCTCGACCGGGTCGGCGTGGGCGCGCAGGCCGAGAAGTACCCGGCTCAGCTCTCCGGCGGCCAGCAGCAGCGCGTCGCCATCGCACGGGCGCTGGCCATGGAGCCGAAGGTGATGCTCTTCGACGAGCCGACCTCCGCGCTCGACCCCGAGATGATCAACGAGGTGCTGGAGGTCATGCAGCAGCTCGCCCGCGACGGCATGACCATGATCGTCGTCACCCATGAGATGGGTTTCGCACGATCGGCTGCAAACCGCGTGGTGTTCATGGCGGACGGCCGAATCGTCGAGGAGGCTGCGCCCGACCAGTTCTTCAGCAATCCGCGCAGCGATCGTGCCAAGGACTTCTTGTCGAAGATCCTGCATCACTAAGGCGCGTGTCGCCCACGCGACGATCCGCGTCACCCGCAACCACGGTTTTCTCTTCACGGCAAAGGATGTTCACAATGAAGCTCCGCAAGGTCTCCGCTGCGGCCGCCACCGCTCTCGTCCTCGGCCTGACCGCCACCGCCTGTGGTGGCGACGACGGCGGTGACTCGAACGGCTCCGGCTCCGGCGGCGGCGACAAGATCAAGATCGGCATCAAGTACGACCAGCCCGGTCTGGGCCTGAAGGAGCCCGACGGTTCCTTCTCCGGCTTCGACGTGGACGTGGCGACGTACGTGGCCAAGGAACTGGGCTACGAGCCCGACCAGATCGAGTGGGTCGAGACCAAGAGCGCCGACCGTGAGAACGCGCTGTCCCGCGGCGACGTGAAGATGATCGCGGCCACGTACTCGATCACCGACGAGCGCAAGCAGAAGGTCGACTTCGCCGGTCCGTACCTGCTGGCCCACCAGGATCTGCTGGTGAAGACGGACTCGGACATCAAGGAGGGCACGGACCTCAACGGCAAGAAGCTGTGCTCGGTGGCCGGCTCCACCTCGGCCCAGAACGTCAAGGACGAGATCGCACCGAAGGCCCAGCTCCAGCGTCTCGGCGGCTACTCGGAGTGCATCGCCGGTCTGCAGAGCGGCGCCCTCGACGCCGTGACCACGGACGACTCGATCCTCGCCGGCTTCGCGGCGCAGGAGCAGTACAAGGGTCAGTTCAAGCTCACCGGGCTCAAGCTGAGCAACGAGAACTACGGCATCGGTGTCAAGAAGGGCGACACCGCGACCGTGAACAAGATCAACGACGCACTGGAGAAGATGGTCAGCGACGGCGCCTGGGAGAAGGCCGTCAAGGACAACTTCGGCCCGGCGAACTACAAGAACGAGCCTGCCCCGAAGATCGGCCAGATCGTCCAGTAACGCGGGACTCCGCCGACGCAGGATCCCCGCGATCACAGCGGGGATCCGCAGGCGCGCCGCCGCCCCTAGCTTCTCCGGCGGCGGCGCGGCACGTCCGCTGCCCAAGCCACACACCCGGAAGCGCGGGAGATCGTGTTCGACTTTCTATCTGACTATGACGACCCGACCCTGTTGGGTGCCTTCTGGGTCACGGTGCAGCTCACCGTCCTCTCGGCCATCGGATCCCTGATCTGGGGCACCCTGCTGGCGGCCATGCGGGTCAGCCCTGTTCCGCTGATGCGCGGGTTCGGCACCGCCTATGTGAACATCGTCCGGAACATCCCTCTCACCGTCATCATCGTCTTCACCTCGCTCGGCCTCGCCAACATCTTCGGCGTGACGATGGGCGTCCCCGACGACTTCGAGGCCAAGGCATTCCGCCTGGCGGTGCTCGGCCTGGTCGCCTACACCGGCGCCTTCGTCTGCGAGGCGATCCGCTCGGGCATCAACACAGTGCCTGTCGGCCAGGCGGAGGCGGCCCGAGCCATCGGGCTGAGTTTCAGCCAGGTCCTGCGGCTCATTGTGTTGCCGCAAGCGTTCCGCTCGGTTATCGGGCCGTTGGCGAACGTGCTGATCGCGCTGACCAAGAACACGACAGTGGCGGCCACGATCGGCGTGGCGGAGGCCGCCCTCCTGATGAAGGACATGATCGAGAACGAGGCTCAGACAGTGCTCATCGGCGCGGTCTTCGCCTTCGGTTTCGTGGTACTGACCCTGCCCACCGGCCTGATCCTCGGCTGGCTGAGCAAGCGACTGGCGGTAAAGCGATGACGTCCATTCTCTACGACGCCCCCGGCCCGCGGGCCAAGCGGCGCAACGTGCTCTTCTCGGTGGTCTTCTTCGTCCTGCTGGCCCTGCTTCTGTGGTGGATCTGGCAGACCATGGACGAGAAGAACCAGCTGGAGTGGGCTCTGTGGAAGCCCTTCACCACCTCCGAGGCCTGGACGACGTACCTGCTGCCAGGCCTGGCCGACACCCTGAAGGCCGCCGCCCTCTCGATGGTCATCGCCCTCCCGCTGGGCGCCGTCCTCGGCATCGCACGCATGTCCGACCACCGTTGGGTGCGCATCCCGTCCGGCGCGGTGGTCGAGTTCTTCCGGGCGATCCCGGTGCTGCTGCTGATGCTGTTCGCCAACGAGTTCTACGTCCGCTCCACGGGCATCCCGAGCGATGAGCGGCCCCTGTACGCGGTGGTCACCGGCCTGGTGCTCTACAACGCCTCGGTGCTCGCCGAGATCGTACGCGCCGGCATCCTGTCCCTGCCCAAGGGCCAGTCGGAAGCCGCCATGGCGATCGGCCTGCGCAAGGGCCAGACGATGAGCAGCATCCTGCTGCCCCAGGCCGTCACCGCCATGCTTCCGGCCATCGTCAGCCAGTTGGTCGTCATCGTGAAGGACACCGCGCTGGGCGGCGTGATGCTCGGGTTCACCGAGTTGCTCAACACACGCAGCACCCTCGCGGCCAACTACGCGAACGTCATCCCCAGCTTCATCGTGGTGGCGGTCATCTTCATCATCCTGAACTTCATCCTCACGTCCTTCGCCTCCTGGCTGGAGCGCAGGCTTCGCCGCAGCAAGCGGAGCACGGGTGCTGTTCTCGGTGCCGACAAGGTCGACGACGTCAACGCGGCCGAGGTGGGTGGCACCTACGGCACCGGTGCCGGCGGCACCATCTGACGCTCGTTCACCCCCTTCTCCTGTGGCCCGCCGGGTTTCCGGCGGGCCACAGGCGTGCCGAGCGGAATCCAGCCGGTGACGCCCACCCCTGACACCTCCTCAAGTGACGAGTGCGCCGCCCCGATACCCTCGATGCGGTTCCATGATCGCCACCAGCCCCTCGTCACTTGACGCAAGCACCGGCAATGGGTTGCATACGTTCTGTGATCGTGCACCCTGCTCAAACTTCCTGTTCACCCACGTCTCTCAGGACACCACCGCGGGCAGGGGGCGCCACGCCGTGGACCCGGTGATCATCGTCGGAGCTGGGCCCGTCGGGCTCACGCTCGCCCTTGCGCTGGCGCGTCAGGAAGTTCCCTGCGTCGTCCTCGACGAGGGCCCGGGCAAGGACGAACCCCGCGCGGCGCGCACCGTCGTCCTGCGCGAGGACACCGCCGCCCTGATGGAACGGCTCACCGGCATGCCCCTCGCCCGAGCCGGTGCGCACTGGGCCGGATGGCGGTCGATGCGGCGCAAGCAGGTGATGCGCGAGGTCGTCTTCGACGGCACCGAGCCCGCTCCCCTGCACATCGCCCAGCACGTGCTGACCGGCGCCCTGCGCGCCGCCCTCACCGGCGAACGGCTCGTCAAAGTCGCCGTGGAGAGCCGCCTCGACGGGATCGAGCAGGAGCCGTCCGGCGTCACCGCTCACACTCGCGGCCCCAAGGGCACCTGGTGGCGCGGCAGTTTCCTGGTCGGCTGCGACGGCCCCCGCTCGACCGTGCGCAAGATCCAGGACATCCGCTTTCCGGGCCGTACGGCGGTGGAACGTCACGCCGTCGCCGCGCTCCGCACGGAACTGCCCTGGCAGGACGAGGCGTTGCTGCATCGTCTGCCGCCGTGGCGCATGTCCGGTCCCTCCGCCGGCGAAGTCACCGCCCGACCGCTGCCGGACGGCGTCTGGCGTCTGGACTGGCTCCTGCCGCCCGGCAAGGACCTGGTCACACCCGAACTGCTGCTCACCCGTATCCGGGAGACCCTGGCCGGCTGGGCGGGCGGCACGACCCCGCCGTACGAGCTGCTGGACACCGGTGTCCACACCGTCCACCACCGGCTGGCCCGCCGCTGGCGCGCCGACCGCGTGTTCCTCGCCGGGGACGCCGCCCACCTGCTCGGCGCGCTGGGCACGCACGGGCTGGACGAGGGCCTGCGGGACGCCGACAACCTCGCCTGGAAACTGGCCCTGGCCTGGCACCACGGGCCGCACGAAGCGCTCCTCGACAGCTACCAGACGGAACGCCGGGCGGTCGTCGCCGCCCGGCTCCGCGCCGCCGACCAGGCGCTGCCACTGCTGCGCGGCGGCGCAGGGCTGCGCGCCGTCGTCCCCGGTTCGTCCCGGGGCCACGACGCCCTCCTCACGGAGGGTCACCTGGGGCACGGCCAGCTCGGCGCGCCGGGGGCGTACGCCGACTCGCCGCTCGCGCCCCAGCACCTCGAAGGACAGGTCCCGGTCGACACAGCGCTCGGCGCACCGGTCACCGACGTGCGGGTCACCGCGGAGGACGGCACCTTCGTACGGCTACGGGACCGGCTCGGCCGCGGCGCTCTGCTCGTCGTGCTCATCGCGCCGGGCACGGGCGTCTGGGAGCGCAAGCACTGGGTCAGCGCCGGCATCATGCCGCAGCTCGCGGCGGCGGTCACGGCACTGCCGCACCCCGCCGAGCTGCTCGTCGCCGAGAGGTATCCGGGCGCCGCCGCGCACACGGTGCTTCTGGTGCGTCCCGACGGTCACCTCGTCACCGCGCTGGGCGGAGTGCGCCCGGCCGACCTGTACGCGGCGGCGGAGGCCACGGTGGGCGGACCGGTGAAGGCGCAGGCAGAGGCCGGTGCTTCGGCCGGCTCGCGCTGACATCGCCCCCGCGGTGATGTGCTCGCTGTCACGGTGCGTCCGCATGGTGACAGTGAGTTGACCCGTCCGGGCGGCCATGGTGTACTCCGGTGCGTGACCGACACCTGTGTGCGCCTGTGGCGGAGGGTCCATATGGACCTCCTCCGTTATGCGGGCTGCGTGTGTCGCCCGTCCTGCTGACTTCGCATTCCACTTCCCCCTGTGCGCGCCGCGCCTTTGCCGCGTCGGCTTCCGCGCCTCCCCCGCGAACCCTCATCAGGACCCTCAGGACGGCACCCGTGTCTGTATCCCCTTCTGCGACCTCCTCCGTCTCCTCCACCGGTTCGGCTCCCACACAGGCCGACCTCTACGACTTCGTCCGGCGCACGGCCGCCGACACCGAGCTGATCGACTCCCTGCCGCTCGACCCGGAGGGCCGCACCTGGGTGCGGCTGGACGGGCCCGGCGGCAGCGAGGCCTGGCTCATCGGCTGGCCGCCCGGCACGGGCACCGGCTGGCACGACCACGCCGACTCGGTCGGTGCCTTCCTGACCGCGTCGGGCGAGCTCAAGGAGAACTCGCTCGCCGCGCGGCTGCCCACCGACGGCTGGAGGACCCTGGAACTCACCGAGGACGTGGACCGGGAACGCCGGCTGCGGGCCGGCCAGGGCCGCGTCTTCGGCCGGCACCACGTGCACGAGGTGCTCAACGAGTCCCCCGACCGGCACGCGATCTCCGTCCACGCCTACTACCCGCCCCTGCCGCAGATCCGCCGCTACAGCCGCAGCGGTCCGGTCCTGCGCCTGGAGCAGGTCGAGCGACCGGAGGACTGGCAGTGAGCACCACACCCGGGCCGACGGACCGCGCCCCCCAACCACCCGTCGGCATCGACGCGTTGCTGGAGCGGGTCCGGGCGGGCTACGAGCGCATCGAACCGCACCAGGCGTACGAGGCCGCCCAAGCCGGCGACGCGCTCCTGGTCGACATCCGCTACGCCGCCCTGCGCGAACGGGACGGCCTCATCCCCGGAGCCCTGGTCGTCGAGCGCAACGAACTGGAATGGCGCCTCGACCCCCAGGGCAGCCACCGTCTCCCCGAGGCCACGAGCCACGCCCTGCGCATCGTCGTGATCTGCAACGAGGGCTACGCGTCCAGTCTGGCGGCCCAGTCCTTGCACCAGCTGGGACTGCGCCGGGCCACGGATCTCGTGGGCGGCTTCCAGGCATGGCGAGGGGCGGGGCTTCCGGTGGTGTGAGCCGGAGGCCCCGGGCGAAAACGGTGAGCCGGCCGGTTGCCGGCTCAGAATCCCTCGTCCGCCAGAAAGTCCGTGTCCTCGCCCTCTTCCTCCAGCGCCTGCCTCACCACACGCAGCGCCATGCCCTCGGGGTAACCCTTGCGGGCGAGCATCCCCGCGAGACGGCGGAGGCGTTTGTCACGGTCGAGGCCGCGCGTGGAGCGGAGCTTGCGGTCGACGAGCTCCCGCGCGGTCGCCTCCTCCTGCTCGGAGTCGAGCTGGGAGACGGCCTCGTCGATCACTGTGGAGTCCACGCCCTTGGTTCGCAGTTCGCGGGCGAGCGCACGCCGGGCCAGCCCCCGCCCGTGGTGACGGGATTCCACCCAGGCGTCCGCGAAGGCCCCGTCGTTGATGAGGCCGACCTCTTCGAACCGGGACAGCACGTCCTCGGCCGCGTCGTCCGGGATCTGCCGCTTGCGCAGGGCGTCGGCGAGTTGCTTACGGGTCCGCGGGGTCCCGGTGAGCAGGCGCAGGCAGATCGCCCGAGCCTGCTCGACCGGGTCCCCTGGAGGTGCCTCCTGCTCGGCCCTCGACGAGGAAGGGACACCTCCGTCCTCGGCATCCGGGGCCGCCTCACCGAAGCCACGCCGACGACGACCGTGCCTGCCGCGCGGCCCGCCGTCACGCGAGCCGCTTCTGGGTGAGCCGCCCCCGTACGGCCCGGTGTCGTCCCCGTCCCCGTGCTGCCGGTCGCCCCCGGGTGGTGTGCCCCCGGGGCCGCCCTCCCCGTCCGCGGCTGAGCGCATGCCGCCTCCGGTGCCCCTCCCCCGTGGGACACCGGAGGCGTCGTACTCGTACTCCGCCCAGTCGGTTCGCCGTGTCACGGGTCAGCTCTTGGCTGCGGCGGCCTTGGACTTGGCGGTCTTGGCCGGTGCCGGGGCGGGGACAGCGGGTGCCGCGTCGGCCGGTGCGGAGACCGCGGCGTCCGTGCCCGGCTCGGATGCCGGCTCCTCGGGACGCACGCCGACGCCCAGCTTCTCCTTGATCTTCTTCTCGATCTCGTTGGCCAGGTCGGGGTTGTCCTTCAGGAAGTTGCGCGCGTTCTCCTTGCCCTGGCCGAGCTGGTCGCCCTCGTACGTGTACCAGGCGCCGGCCTTGCGGACGAAGCCGTGCTCCACGCCCATGTCGATCAGACCGCCCTCGCGGCTGATGCCCTGGCCATAGAGGATGTCGAACTCGGCCTGCTTGAAGGGCGGCGCGACCTTGTTCTTGACGACCTTGCAGCGGGTGCGGTTACCGACCGCCTCCGTGCCGTCCTTCAGGGTCTCGATGCGGCGGATGTCGATGCGCACCGAGGCGTAGAACTTCAGCGCCCGGCCACCGGTCGTGGTCTCGGGGGAGCCGAACATCACGCCGATCTTCTCGCGGAGCTGGTTGATGAAGATCGCGGTGGTCTTGGACTGGTTGAGCGCGCTGGTGATCTTCCGCAGGGCCTGGCTCATCAGGCGGGCCTGCAGACCGACGTGACTGTCGCCCATCTCGCCCTCGATCTCCGCGCGCGGGACGAGCGCGGCGACGGAGTCGATGACGATGAGGTCGAGGGCGCCGGAGCGGACCAGCATGTCCACGATCTCCAGGGCCTGCTCGCCGTTGTCCGGCTGGGAGAGGATGAGGTTGTCGATGTCGACGCCGAGCTTCTTCGCGTACTCGGGGTCGAGGGCGTGCTCCGCGTCGACGAAGGCGACCTGGCCTCCGGCCTTCTGCGCGTTCGCCACCGCGTGCAGGGTCAGGGTGGTCTTACCGGAGGATTCCGGTCCGTAGATCTCGACGACACGGCCGCGGGGCAGGCCGCCCACGCCGAGGGCCACGTCCAGGGCGGTGGACCCGGTCGAGATGACCTCGATGGGCTCCTTGGTCCGGTCGCCCATGCGCATGACCGCGCCCTTGCCGAATTGCCGTTCAATCTGTGCGAGAGCGGCATCCAGGGCCTTCTCGCGGTCGGTTCCTGCCATGGGTTCCACCCGATTTGCTTGAGTCGATCGCTTCACGTCAAAGACGCTAACGCCTGCCACTGACAATGCGCCCCGACGCACGTCCGGCCTGTGGATAACTCGGGCATTTACCTACCCAAAGTACGTCGAAATGCCCTTCGTTGAGCCTTGCCGGTGCCTCCATGAGAATGGATGTTCGATTTTTGTGTCAAGCGCACCACACGGCACCGCGCGGCCCGCATCCCACCGCACCCACCGCACCCACACCCCATGTTCCCCATCGGGGTGTGCCCAGGCCGGAGTACCGTGAGCCCGCACGGACGGTGCGCGCGCTCAAGGGGGAGATGAGATGTGCCGGATCACCGCGGCGGGCAAGGAAGCCGCCGTCGCACGGTTCCTGCGGGACTTCCCGGAGGCGCCGCGCGCCGGCCGGGATCACCCCGCACTGCGCGGCTGCGACGACATCACCTGGGCGGACTTCCCCGAGTGCCCCGCCGGGATCCCCGCCCTCCTGCGCAGTCTGCTCGATCCCGCCGCGGCCGCCGAGGCCGAGCGGGTGCTCTGCAACGTCCTGATGGACAGCGCCTTCAACCTGGGCCCGGCAATGCCGGCGGCCCTTCCGTTCCTGCTCCGCCTCGCCGCGGATCCGGCGGTGCCGGTGCGGACCGAGCTGATCGAGGTCCTGTTCGTCGTCGCGGAGCTCTCGCACCCCGTCGACGGATGCAGCGAGCGGGCGATCCGGTTCCTGGGCAGCGACCGCGACCACCCGGAACGCGCACGATGCCGGGCCGTGTTCTCCGAGCATGCCGCACTGGTGCGCGGTCTGCTGGACGACCGGACCCTGCCGGACGGGCTCATCCCGGCCGACGAGCGGGCGAGCCTCTTGAAGGCGACGGTGTAGGAGCCGGGCGGCTCGGACCGCTCAGGGAGAGCTCTCCCCCGAGCCCTCGTCGCCGGGCCGCTCCGCCCCCGGCCGCCGTGCCCACAACCCCTTGGCGCGTGTCAGCAGGCCCGCCCCTTGCCCGCGTCGGTGGTGGCCGTGCACCCGGGGGTCGTCCGTGACGTCGTAGCGCCTGACATACGCCCCCAGGAACGCCTGCAGCGTGGCGATGGCGGGAATGGCGATCAGCGCGCCGACGGCGCCGAGGAGGGCGGTGCCGGCGATGACCGAGCCGAAGGCGACGGCGGGGTGGATGTCGACGGTCTTGGAGGTCAGCTTGGGCTGCAGCACGTAGTTCTCGAACTGCTGGTAGATCACGACGAAGATCAGCACCCACAGCGCGTACCAGGGGTCCACCGTGAAGGCGATCAGCATGGGCAGGGCGCCCGCGAGGTAGGTGCCGATGGTGGGGATGAACTGCGACACCAGGCCCACCCACACGGCGAGCACGGGCGCGTAGGGCACGTCCAGGGCCTGCAGCAGGACGAAGTGCGCCACACCGGAGATCAGCGCCATCAGGCCGCGGGAGTAGATGTAGCCGCCGGTCTTGTTCACGGCGATCTCCCACGCGCGCAGCACCTCGGCCTGGCGGGCGGGCGGCAGGACGGAGCAGATCGTGCGGCGCAGCCGCGGGCCGTCCGCGGCGAAGTAGAACGAGAACAGAGCGATCGTGAGCAGTTGGAAGAGGCCCCCGATGACCTGGGCGGACACGTCCAGGACGCCTGTGGCGCTGTTCTGGACATAGTTGCGCAGCCAGTCGGAGCGGAGCAGGCCCTCCTGGATGTCGACGCGCTTCAGATCGGTCTTGAAGTGCGTGTTGATCCAGTGGATGACGGAGTCGAGGTACTCGGGGAAGCCCTCGATCAGCTTGATGATCTGGTCCGCGAGGACGGAACCGAGCAGGGTGACGAACCCGGCCGACACGACCATCACGCCGATGAAGACGACGAACGCGGCGAGCCCTCTGCGCATGCCGCGCGAGGCCATCCAGCTCACCGCGGGCTCGATGGCGAGGGCCAGGAAGAACGCGATGAGGATGTTGATCAGCAGGCCGGTGAGCTGGTGGAAGGCCCAGCTGCCCAGCTGGAACACGGCGACGAGGGCGAGCGCGAGCACCATGGCGCGGGGCAGCCAGCGCGGCATGCGGCCGTTCGCCCCGGCCCCGCCGACGGGGGGCCGGACGGGCGGCGTCGTGCCGGAAGCTGAGGGCTGCTGGGCTGCCTGCCCGGTCTCGTCAGTGGGTGCCACGGTCCAAGTCTCGCCCACGCCACCGACAGTCGTCTGCCCGCCCTGCGATCTTCACCACCGGTCCGCGATGTCCGAGACCGGCCGGCACAGCTGCTGGTCCCGACCGTCGGGCCGACCCTGCCGGCCGGTGGTCTCCGGCGCTCAACGGCAGCGGTCAGCGCCTCTCCCGGGGCACGTCCATCACCGAGCAGACCACCTGCCAGACCTCCTTGGCGCCCCAGCCGGCCTCCAGTGCCTCGTGCACCGTGCGCCCGCCCAGCTCGGACATCACGTGATCGCGCGCGAAGGTTTCGGCGTAACCAGGACCGAAGTGCTCCGCCATTCGCTGCCAGAAGACCGTCAACCGCATGCCTCCAGTATCCCGCCCCTGAGGGTGGGCCTGAGCCGTGACCGCTTGCCGGCGCCCCTTCGCGCCCTACGGTCTGACCCATGGCCGAAACAGGAGCTACCGAAGTCCCCCCGACGCCCCCGCCGCACAGCCTTGTCACGCGCGCGGAGCGTTTCGTCTGGCTCACCGCGCGCGTGCTCGAGCAGCGCCGCTTCGCCCACCACTTCCGGGGCGCCGCCGCCGACCCGGTGGAGACCGCCCTGGACGCCTACCGCAACGAGGACGGCGGGTACGGGCACGCGCTGGAGCCCGATCTGCGCGGCCCGGTCAGCCAGCCGTTGCACACCGCGCACGCCCTGCGCGTGCTGGACGCGGTCGGACGCTGCGCCGGCCAGCGCGTGGAGCGCATGTGCCGCTACCTGACGTCCGTGTCCACGCCGGACGGCGCACTCCCGGCGGTCCACCCCAGCCAGCGGGACTACCCCACGGCTCCCTTCGTGACGGTGGCGGACGAACCGCCCAGCGATCTCCTGGCCACCGGGCCGGTGGTGGGACTGCTGCACCGCAACGAGGTGTGGCACGCCTGGCTCTTCCGGGCCACGGACTTCTGCTGGCAGGCGGTCGAGTCCCTGGAGAAGTCGCACCCGTACGAGATCGAGGCCGCCGTGGCCTTCCTGGACTCGGCCCCCGACCGCCCGCGCGCGGAGGCGGCCGCCGCCCGTCTCGGCCGCCTGGTCCGCGCACACCGCCTCGCGGCCCTGGATCCCGGCGACCTCGACGCGTATCCGGTGTCCCCCGGCTACGCCCCGGGGGAGCACCACTTCCCGTACGACTACGCGAGGACCCCGCGCTCCCTCGCGCGCGCGTGGTTCACGGACGACGAGATGGCCCGGTCCCTGGACCATCTCGCGGCCCAGCAGCAGGAGGACGGCGGCTGGCCCGTCCGGTGGCGTCACTGGGCCCCGGCCCCCGCCCTGGAGGCACGCCCGCTGGTGACGATCGAGGCCCTGCGCGTGCTCAGCGCCTACGGCCGCGCCATCCACTGATCACCCGGCCCCCATGGCCCGCGCCCCGGCGGTCATCAGCACAGCCGCGGCGACGACCAGCAGGAACGGGGCGCGCAGCATCAGTGCGACGGCCGCGGCGCCGAGTCCGGCGGCCCGCGCGTCCAGCACCAGCGTCTGCCCGTCGGCGAAGGTCTGCTGGGCGGTGAGGGCCGCGAGCAGCGCGACGGGCAGCAGCGCGGCGAGGCGTTTGACGAGGGGCCGCTCCAGGGCTCCCGCCGGGACCAGGAGCCCGGCGAGCTTGACCGCATAGCACCCGAGGACGGTCACACCGATCGCGATCCAGACGTTCACCGCGCGTCCCCCCGTCCCCGGCGCCGGCCGTCCGCCCACAGCACGGCCGGCGCCGCAAGCGCGGCCAGCAGCACCGGTACCCCGGCGGGCAGGACGGGCAGCAGCCCGAGCCCCAGCAGCACGGCGAGCCCGGCGACGGCCCGCTCGGTACCGGTCTTCAGCATCGGCGCGAGCAGCGCCAGGAACACCGCGGGCCCGGCGGCGTCCAGACCCCACGCGTCGGTGTCCCCGATGGCCTCGGCGCCCAGGGCACCGAGCAGTGTGGTGAGGTTCCACAGGAGGTACAGGGTCAGTCCGGTCACGACGAACCCGAGCCGCGCGGCGCGTCGTGTGGGCTGGGCGAGTGCGACGGCGGCCGTCTCGTCGATCACCCACTGGGCGGCGAACGGCCGCACCGCGCGCGGGAGGGCCAGCAGCTGCGACAGGCGCAAGCCGTAAAAGGCGTTCCGCACGCCCAGGAAGAGGGCCCCGGCGGCGGCGGTGAACGGGCCGCCTCCGGCCGCGAGAGCCCCCACCAGGGCGAACTGGGAGGCGCCGGTGAACACCAGCAGGCTGAGCGCGCACGTCTGCAGCAGCGTGAGTCCGCTGCCGGCCGAGGTCACTCCGAAGGCGAATCCGGACAGCCCTACGGCCACCCCGACCCCCAGGCCGTCGCGTACGACGGCCCGGTCCGCCTTCTCACCGATGTCCACGTCTTCGTCTTCGAGAGCTGTCCGATCTGCCACACCCGCACGCTAGGGGCGGCGGCTACGGCAGGTCTTGTACGTTCTTGCGCTCCCTCTGGTACGCGCCCGGAGGTACGCCGACCATCCGGCTGAAGTGCCGGTTGAGGTGCGGCTGATCGGTGAACCCGACGGCCACGGCGGCCTCGGAGGGCGCCGTCCCCGCGTCCAGCAGCTGCCGCGCCCGCCGTACCCGCGCGTCCGTGAGCCACGCGTGCGGGGGCATGCCGTAGACGTCGCGGAAGGCCCTCAGCAGGGCGAACGGGCTGGTCCCGAGGCCGGCTGCCAGCCGCTCCAGGCTCGGCGGCTGCGCCATCCGCTCCTCCAGCACGCCACGCGCGCGTGCCGCGATCCGGGCCCCCGCCGTGCGCACCTCCCGCTGTGGCAGGGGCCCGCCGTTCAACCGCAGCAACCTTGTCACGGCGACCCGCAGCAGCGTGTCCGCGGCGAGCGCGTTGCCCTCGTCGGCTGCCCGCAGCACCTGGTGCACCAGGCCCGCGGCGTAGGGATCGTCCACGACCGGGCTGACGAACCCGGGCGTCCCCCGCAGGGCCGTCGTCTCGGCCGCGATCTCCGCCACCACGCCGGGCGGCGGGTACACGGCCCCGTACCGCCACCCTTCGGGCACCCCGGCCCGCCCGGTGTGCGGCGTATCGGGATTCACCAGTGCCAGGGCCCCGGCCCCCGCGTACTGATCACCCCCGCCGTGGTGGAACACCTCGACCCCGTCGGCGATGGCGGCGATCACGAAGTTCTCGTGCGTGTGGCGCACGAACGTCTTGTGCACGTACCGGGCCCGCAGCAGGTCGACCCCGGGCAGCTCGTCGTACTGCCAGTGGCGTGCGCGCTCGTTCATATGACCATTGTCCGCGGCGGGGGCCGGGGTGCCGCACCTCCCGTACCCGGCGGCGGAACGGCGGGCCGCGAGGCGGCGCGGGCCCCGTTGTCAGTGCCGAGGTGCACGATGGACGCATGCCCAGCAATGCGCACCGAGCCCTGGACGGCTTCTCACCCGCGACCCGCGCCTGGTTCACGGGTGCCTTCTCCGCGCCCACCTCGGCCCAGGCCGGTGCGTGGCAGGCCATCCACGAGGGTTCGGACGTGCTGGTCGTCGCCCCCACCGGCTCCGGCAAGACCCTGGCGGCCTTCCTGGCCGCTCTGGACCAGCTGGCGTCGGCGCCTCCCCCGGCCGACCCGAGGAAGCGCTGCCGCGTCCTGTACGTCTCGCCTCTGAAGGCCCTGGCGGTGGACGTCGAGCGCAACCTGCGCAGTCCGCTGACCGGCATCCGCCAGGAGTCCGTGCGCCTCGGCCTGCCCGAGCCCGAGGTCAGGGTGGGCATCCGCTCGGGCGACACCCCCGCCGCCGAGCGCCGCGCCCTGTCGACCCGTCCTCCGGACATCCTGATCACGACCCCGGAATCACTGTTCCTGATGCTGACGTCGGCCACGCGCGACGCGCTGGCGGGCGTGGAAACGGTGATCCTCGACGAGGTGCACGCGGTCGCCGGCACCAAGCGCGGCGCCCATCTCGCTCTCTCCCTGGAGCGGCTGGACGACCTCCTCCCGAGGCCCGCCCGCCGCATCGGCCTGTCCGCGACGGTCCGCCCGGTGGACGAGGTGGCCCGTTTCCTCTCGCCCCGCCGCAAGGTGGAGATCGTCCAGCCGGAGTCGGGCAAGGAGTTCGACCTGTCCGTGGTCGTCCCGGTCGAGGATCTGGGCGAGCTGGGCGGCTCCCCGGTGGCGGACGGCCAGGAAGGCGCCGAGCGGCCGTCCATCTGGCCGCATGTGGAGGAGCGGATCGCCGACCTGGTCCAGTCCCACCGCTCGACGATCGTCTTCGCGAACTCCCGCCGCCTCGCGGAGCGCCTCTGCAACCGGCTGAACGAGATCGCGTACGAACGGGCCACGGGCGAGACGCTCGGCGAGCACCACTCCCCCGCCGAGCTCATGGGCGGCTCGGGAGCGGCCCAGGGCGCTCCCCAGGTCATCGCCCGTGCCCACCACGGCTCGGTGTCCAAGGAGCAGCGCGCCCTGGTCGAGGAGGACCTCAAGGCGGGCCGCCTGCCCGCGGTCGTGGCCACGTCCAGTCTCGAGCTGGGCATCGACATGGGCGCGGTGGACCTGGTCGTGCAGGTGGAGTCGCCGCCCTCCGTCGCCTCCGGACTGCAGCGCGTCGGCCGGGCGGGGCACCAGGTGGGCGCGGTCTCCACAGGGGTGGTCTTCCCGAAGTACCGCGGCGACCTGGTGCAGGCGGCGGTGGTCACCGAGCGCATGCGCACCGGCTCCATCGAGTCCCTCAAGGTTCCGGCCAACCCCCTGGACGTCCTGGCGCAACAAGTGGTCGCGATGACGGCCCTGGACACCTGGCAGTTCGACGACCTCCTCGCCGCCGTCCGCCGGGCCGCCCCGTTCGCCTCGCTTCCCGAGTCGGCCTTCACGGCGGTCCTCGACATGCTGGCCGGCCGCTACCCGTCCGACGCGTTCGCGGAGCTGCGCCCACGCGTGGTGTGGGACCGGGTCACCGGCGAGATCACCGGCCGCCCCGGCGCCCAGCGCCTGGCCGTCACCTCCGGTGGCACGATCCCCGACCGCGGACTCTTCGGCGTCTTCCTCGCGGGCGCCGATCCCAAGAAGGGCGGCGGCCGGGTCGGCGAGCTCGACGAGGAGATGGTCTACGAGTCCCGCGTGGGCGACGTGTTCACGCTCGGGACCAGTTCCTGGCGCATCGAGGACATCACCCGCGACCGCGTGCTGGTCTCCCCGGCCCCTGGCGTGCCGGGCCGGCTGCCCTTCTGGAAGGGCGACCAGCTGGGCCGCCCGCTGGAACTGGGCCGGGCGGTGGGAGCGTTCCTGCGCGAGGTCGGGTCACTGCCCGAGGACGACGCCCGGCTCCGTCTGCTCGCCGCCGGCCTGGACGCGTGGGCGGCGGACAACGTGCTGTCGTACCTGAAGGAGCAGCGCGAGGCCTGCGGCCACGTCCCGGACGACCGGACGATCGTCGTGGAGCGCTTCCGTGACGAGCTCGGCGACTGGCGCGTCGTCGTGCACTCCCCCTTCGGCGCCCAGGTGCACGCCCCGTGGGCGCTCGCGCTCGGCGCGAAGCTGTCCGAGCGGTACGGCATGGACGCGCAGGTCATGCACGCCGACGACGGCATCGTGCTGCGCCTGCCGGACGCCGACCTCATGGGCTTGGACCTGCTGGACCAGGAGCCGGTGAAGATGGGCCGGGAGTACGACGCCGAGCAGGCCCCCGTGGGCGCGGCGGACGTCGTCTTCGACAAGGGCGAGGTCGACCAGGTCGTCACCGATCAGGTGGGCAGTTCCGCGCTGTTCGCCTCCCGCTTCCGTGAGTGCGCCGCCCGGGCGCTGCTGCTGCCGCGGCGCACCCCGGGCAAGCGCACCCCGCTGTGGCAGCAGCGGCAGCGCGCCTCGCAGCTGCTGCAGGTCGCGAGCGAGTTCGGCTCGTTCCCGATCGTGCTGGAGGCGGTCCGCGAGTGCCTCCAGGACGTCTTCGACGTGCCCGGGCTCGTGGAGCTGATGGGCGACCTGGAGTCCCGCAAGGTGCGCCTGGTCGAGGTCACCACTGCCGAACCGTCCCCCTTCGCGCGCTCCCTGCTCTTCGGCTACGTCGCCCAGTTCCTGTACGAGGGCGACTCCCCGCTGGCCGAGCGCCGCGCCGCCGCCCTGTCGCTGGACTCCCGGCTGCTGGCCGAGCTGCTGGGTCAGGCCGAGCTGCGCGAGCTGCTCGACGCCGAGGTGCTCACCGAGCTGGAGCGGGAGCTCCAGTGGCGCACCGAGGACCGCCGCGTCAAGGACGCCGAGGGCGTCGCGGACCTCCTGCGCCTCCTCGGCCCGCTCACCGACGCGGAACTGTCCGAGCGGGGCGCCGAACCGCAGTGGGCGCGGGAACTCGCCGGTGCTCGCCGCGCCATCCGGGTCCGCATCGCGGGCCAGGACCACTGGGCGGCGATCGAGGACGCGGGCCGGCTGCGTGACGCACTGGGCACGGCCCTGCCCGTCGGTGTCCCGGAAGCCTTCACGGAGCCCGTCAAGGACCCGCTGGGCGACCTCCTCGCGCGCTACGCCCGCACCCACGGCCCGTTCACCTCGGCCACGGCAGCGGCCCGCTTCGGCCTGGGCGTCGCCGTCACCGAGGGCGCTCTCCAGCGGCTCGCGGCGGCGGGCCGGGTCGTCCAGGGCGAGTTCCACCCTGCCGGGATCGGCCAGGAGTGGTGCGACGCCGCCGTGCTGCGCCGGCTGCGCCGCCGTTCCCTGGCCGCCCTGCGGCACGAGCTGGAGCCGGTGCCGCCGGCGGCGCTCGCTCAGTTCCTCCCCCAGTGGCAGCACATCGGCAAGGGCCACTCCCTGCGCGGCATCGACGGGCTGGTCCGGGCGATCGAGCAGCTCCAGGGCGCGTCCGTACCGGCCTCCGCCCTGGAGAAACTGGTGCTCCCCTCCCGGGTCGTGAACTACACCCCGGCCATGCTGGACGAGCTGACCGCCGCCGGCGAGGTGGTGTGGGCCGGCGCGGGCTCCCTCCCCGGCAAGGACGGCTGGGTCTCCCTCTACCTCGCGGACGCGGCCCCCCTGCTCCTGCCGCCCCCGCACCCCTTGGAGCTGACCGCCCTGCACCAGTCCGTCCTGGACACCCTCTCCGGCGGCTACGGCCTGTTCTTCCGCCAGATCGCCGACCAGGTCCGCGCCACCACGCACCCGGAGGCCGGCGACCCCCAGCTGGCCGACGCCCTCTGGGACCTGGCCTGGTCCGGGCGTCTGACGAACGACACGCTCACCCCCATGCGCTCGCTGCTCGGCTCGGGCCGCACCGCGGGTTCCACGGCCCACCGCGCCAAGCGCGCGATCCCGCGCGGCCGCTACGGTTCCCTGACGGCCGCGGCGCGCACCGCGTCCCGCTCCGGCCCGCCGACCGTCGCGGGCCGCTGGTCCCTGCTCCCCGCCCATGAACCCGACCCCACCGTGCGGGCCCACGCCCTCGCCCGCACCCTCCTCGACCGGCACGGCGTGGTCACCAGGGGTGCGGTGTCGGCGGAGGGCGTCGAGGGCGGCTTCTCGGCGACGTACCGCGTCCTGTCCGTCTTCGAGGAGAGCGGCCAGGCCCGCCGCGGCTACGTGGTGGAGGGCCTCGGCGCCGCGCAGTTCGCGATGGACGGCGCGGTGGACCGCCTGCGCGCGGTGTCCAACGCCCGCGACCGCGGCGCGGACCTGCCCGGTCCGCTTCCCGGCCTGGAACCCGACCCGTTCCCCGCCCATGACTTCCCCGCGCATGACTTCGCCGCCCAGGACGACTCGGCCCCGTCCCTCGGCCACAGCGACGCCCCCGGCCCCGACGGCTTCCCCGATCTGGCCTCCTCGTACGACCCCCCGAAGCCGTCCCCGGGTGAGTGGGTCTCGCCACGCGGCTACGCCCCGCAGGCCGCCCCGCCCTGGCAGAACGGCGGTCGCGCCGGGTACGACCAGGGCTTCGCGGGCCGCCGTACCCGCCCCGACGGCGCTTCCCGGGCCGTCGTCCTCGCCGCCGCCGACCCGGCGAACGCGTACGGCGCCGCCCTGGCCTGGCCCGAGCCCCCGACCGGGGCCGGGCACAAGCCGGGCCGCAAAGCCGGCTCCCTGGTGGTGCTCGTCGACGGTGAACTGACGCTCTACATGGAGCGCGGCGGCAAGACGCTGCTGGCCTGGCCCGCCGACCCGGACGGCGCCCCCGCCGACGACCCCCGCCTGGGCGGCGCCGCGGAGGCCCTCGCCGCAGCAGCCCGTGCGGGTTCGCTCGGCACGGTCACGGTGGAGCGCGTCAACGGCGCCCAGGCCCTGACCTCCCCCATCGGCACCCTGCTGGAAGGAGCGGGCTTCATCGCGACACCCCGAGGACTCCGCCTGCGCGCCTGACGCCCCCCGTCCACAGCCGCTCCGACGAAGCACGCTGCCGCCGTGCCACCCTTGACCCATGCCCGAAGGTGACACGGTCTGGCAGGCCGCGGGGCGGTTGCACGACGCCCTCGCGGGCAAGGTGCTGACCCGCAGCGACCTCCGGGTGCCGCGCTTCGCCACGGCCGACCTCACGGGCCGCACGGTCCTGGAGGTCACCGCGCGCGGCAAACACCTCCTCACCCGCATCGAGGGCGGCCTGACCCTCCACTCCCACCTGCGGATGGACGGCTCCTGGAAGGTGTACGGGAACGGCCAGCGCTGGAGCGGAGGCCCCGGCCACCAGATCCGCGCGATCCTCGGCAACACCGACCGCACGGCCGTCGGGTACCGCCTCCCCGTCCTGGAACTGCTGCGCACCACCGACGAGCACCGCGCGGTCGGCCACCTCGGCCCCGACCTCCTGGGCCCGGACTGGGACCCCGACCGGGCCCTCGCCAACGTCCTCCAGGACCCCGCCCGCGAACTCGGCGAGGCCCTGCTCGACCAGCGCAACCTGGCCGGCATCGGCAATGTCTACAAAAGCGAGCTCTGCTTCCTGCTGGGCGTCACCCCCTGGCTCCCGGCCGGCGACCTGCCGCCCGACCGCGCCTCGAAGCTGCCCGCGCTCGCCAAGAAGCTGCTGGAGGCCAACCGCGACCGCCCGATCCGCAGCACGACGGGCCGCCGCGGGCAGGACCTTTTTGTCTACGGCCGCGCACCCCGCCCCTGCCTGCGCTGCCGCACCTCGATCCGCGTCGCCGACCAGGGCGACGGCTCCCGCGAACGCCCCACCTACTGGTGCCCCGCCTGCCAGCCAGGCCCTGCCCCCGCCCCGGCCCGGCACGGCCGCACCAATTGACGATCCGTCAGAAACGCTCGTACGGTCCCTGTATGCCCCTCACGGCGTACGACCTCACCGGCCGCACCGCGTTCGTCACCGGCGCCGCGAGTGGCATCGGCCGCGCCTCGGCGCTGCTGCTCGCCGAGGCGGGGGCGGCCGTGCACTGCGCGGACCGTGACACCGAGGGCCTGCACGAGACGGCGGCCCTGATCAAGGACGGCGGCGGCACCGCCCGCACGCACACCCTCGACGTCACCGACCGGGCCCGGCTGCGGCAGGCCCTCACCTCCTGCGAACGGCTGGACGCCCTGGCCGCGGTCGCCGGGATCATGCACCGCAGTCCCGTGCTGGAGACCCGGGACGAGGACCTCGACCGCGTTCTCGACGTCAACTTCAAGGGAGTGCTGTACGCCTGCCAGGAGGCCGCCCGCCTGATGATCGCCCAGGGCACCAGGGGCAGCATCGTCACCATGGCCTCGGGCGCCGTCGACACGGGTGGCCCCGGGCTGCTCTGCTACGGCGCGGCCAAGGCGGCGGTGGTCCAGCTGACGAAGACCCTCGCGACGGAGGTCGGCCGGCACGGCATCCGCGTCAACGCGGTCGCCCCGGGCTGGATCCGGACGCCCATGACGGACCGCGGCGACAGCGGCTCCCAGGCGCACACGGAGTCCGTCATGGCCCGGATGTCGCCCCTGGGCCGCGTGGGCGAACCCGAGGACATCGCCCACGCGGTCCTCCACCTGGCCTCCGACGCCTCGGCCTTCACGACGGGCCAGATCCTCCGCCCGAACGGGGGTGTGGCCATGCCATGGTGACAGGGCCCCCAGTCCCCGCCCGCCACCACACGCACGCCCGTCGGCCAAGACATGCCGCCGGTCCACCACACCCCCGGGCAGCACGCTCCGCAGCCGAGGCACCCCCCTACGCTCCCCCCGACTTCACCCCCGCCGCGCCACCGCCCCCAGCCCGGCTACCGACCTCACCCCTCAGAACCCTCCGCCACCGCCCCGGCCCCACAACCCCCCGAGCTCGCCGCTTGGGCACGCAGTGCACGGGCAGCACGCTCAACCCCCATCCCCCGGCCGCGACCGCCGCCTCCAGCACCCCCGCCTCGGGCACGGCCACCAGCCGCACCACCGCCCACCACCACAGCGCCCCCAGCCCCAGCGCGGCCCCGCGGACCCCCCAGTCCCGGCTCCCCCAGCGCGCTATCCCCGCCATGGCGGCCACCTCCGGCCCGACGCTATGCAGCCACCCGGCCCGGCGGACAGGGCGCACCACGGGCACACGGGCGCACCGCACACACCGTTCGGGCCGCACACACCCTTCGGGCCGCGCACGCCGCTCAAGCCGCGCACGCACACCCGGCACCCCCGCCCCGCAGCGCGTACCCCACCGGCACCGCAAACCCGCCCCGCAGCGCGCACCCGACCGGCACCGCAAACCCGCCCCGCAGCGCGTACCCGACCAACACCGCGCACCCGACGGGCACCACGCACCCGAACCGCACCCGGCAGCCCTCCGCACCGCATGCGTGCCGGACGTGCCGGACATGCAGCACGCCGCGACCAGGTGGCGGAACTCACGCCCGGCGCGTCACCCGCTCCCGCGCCCTCTCCCGTCACCCGTTCTCGGCCTGGAACATCCAGTGATGCTTCTCCAGGTCCGCCGTGATCCCGATGAAGATGTCCTGGCTCACCGGATCCGGCTCGCCGGTCGCCTCGACCCGCTCCCGCATCCGCGCGATCACCGCACCCAGCGCTTCGACAAGCGTCCCCACGGCGGTCGTGTCGTCGACCCAGCCTTCGGGGGTCACTCCGATCCCGCTGCCGACGGCCACCGTCGCGGCACGCCCGTCAGGGGAGATACCGAGGGCCGCGGCGCGCTCGGCCACGGTGTCGGAGTACTTCCGCGCCATGTCGACGACCTCGTCGAGCTGGAGATGCACGGAACGGAAGCGCTGCCCGACCACGTTCCAGTGGATCTGCTTCGCCACGAGGGCGAGATCCACCAGGTCGACCAGGGCACCTTGCAGCGCCTCGGACACGGTCTTCAGGCTCGCGTCCGACAACGGGCTCTTCACGACGTACATCCGCACCTCCGAGGACTGCCCCCGCCATCCCCTCAACGATGACCGCCGCACGCCTTACCGGCAAACGCACACATATCAGACACGGCCGGCACGGAGCGGCAGCAGCCGGCCCCGGGCAAGCGAAAACCCCGGGCGCACCCCTCCGGATCTCCCGGAGAGGCCCGGCCGGGGCCTCGGTCATGCCGTGCGAGCGCAGAACCTCACGCGGCGACGACGTCCACCGCTTCGGCAGGCGCCTTGATGGTCACCCGTTCCGGTGGCACACCGGTCACCGACACGGAACCCAGCATCGAGCGAACCGGCGTGGGTACAGGCTCGCTGGGGGTGGCCGCTGCAGACTGTGCCAGCTCGGCGAGGGCGAGCTCGTCGCTCACTTCCCGCATGAGCTCGGACATCCGTACGTCCAGCGCGTCGCAGATGGCGGAGAGCAGCTCGGAGGAAGCCTCCTTCTGCCCCCGCTCCACCTCGGAGAGATAGCCGAGTGAGACTCGGGCGGACGAGGAGACTTCGCGCAGAGTACGGCCCTGGCGCTGGCGCTGCCGACGCAGCACGTCACCCAGCAGGCGACGGAGCAGAATCATCGGTGGCTCCCTCCTCGGACCGCGTAGCCGCATCCATTACGCCCCACCGTACCGCCTTGCGCCGCGGCCGTGCGGGGAGCGATGTCGTGTTCACTCAGGGCTGCAAACATCAAAACCCCCCGTTCCGTTCCGTATCCTGTGCCCGCTCATTCCCAGTCTGTTCGCTCGCAAGCTCCTTCAGAAGCAGTGCGAGTACGCTCCGTACACTCTCTCTACGAATTTCCGCGCGGTCGCCGTTCAACCGCAGAGCCTCCACTTTTCCGCCGCCGGCAGAACCGGAATCGGCTCGGGCCGGTCCGTCCACGGCGACGAAAACCGTGCCGACGGCCTGTCCGTCCTGCGGGTCGGGCCCCGCGACACCGGTGGTCGCGATGCCCCAGTCGGTGCCGAGCGCCTTGCGTACGCCGACAGCCATCTCGGCCGCGACCTGCGGGTCCACCGCTCCGCGCGCCGCCAGCAGGGCGGCGTCGACACCGAGCAGATCCCGCTTCAGGTCGGTGGCGTAGGCGGTCACCGAGCCCCGGAAGACCTTGGACGCCCCGGGGACGGATGTGAGGTCCGCCGCAACGAGGCCACCGGTCAGCGACTCCGCGACGGCGAGCGTCTCGCCCTTCACCGTGAGTAGTCGCACCACGTCGGTGGCCGTGGAACTCACGCTTCCTTCTCCTCCAACGCGGCCTTGCGCTCGGCGATTCCCTGCCTGCGCAGCACAATGGCCTGTTTCACATAGTCGAGCCCGGTCACCACGGTCAGCACGACCGCCGCGGCCATCACCCACCACCTCAGGGTGGCCAGCCACCCCGTCAGTGCCAGCACGTACATGCCGACGGCCACGCCCTGGGTGAGGGTCTTCAGCTTGCCCCCACGGCTGGCCGGGATGACGCCGTACCGGATGACCAGGAAACGCAGCAGGGTGACCCCGAGTTCCCGGCCGAGGATGACGCCGGTCACCCACCAGGGCAGATCGCCGAGCGCGGACAGACAGATCAGCGCCGCCCCCATGATCGCCTTGTCGGCGATGGGGTCGGCGATCTTCCCGAAGTCCGTGACCAGGTTGTACATGCGCGCCAAGTGGCCGTCGAACAGGTCGGTGATCATGGCGATGGCGAAGGCCGCCCAGGCGAGGGCCCGCCAGGCCGGGTCGTACCCGCCGTCGGCGAGCATCAGCGCCACGAAGGCCGGTACGAGGACCAGCCGGAGCATGGTCAGGAGGTTGGCGATGTTCCAGACACTGGCCTGGTCGACGGCCGCGGCAGCGATCTTCCCGCCCCGCGGGGTCTTCCCTTCGCCCTGGGCGTCGAGGCCACCGTCCTCGCCGGGCCCGGCCTCGCCGGCACCGGGCACCGCCCTGGCAGTCCCGCCGTCACCCACACCGGCCGAGCCTCCGGGCGCCCCGCCCTCGGCCGACCGCGTGGCCGGGGCAGCGGGCGTCGCGGCGGCCGCACCGGCCGCTGCCCTCCTCGCGCCGGCGGAGCCTCCTGCCGCGGATGCCGGGACACCGGTCATCTGCCCGCCTCCTCACTCCACGCAGGCGACGCGAGCGAGCCCTGCAGCGGCTCGGCCACCAGGTCGACACCCTCCGTGCCGACCACCTTCGCCTCGACCATACGGCCGATGCGCAGACCCGCGCCGCTCGTGAGAAGCACCTGGCCGTCCGTCTCGGGTGCCTGGTGCTCGGCACGGCCGTACACGCCGTCCTCGTCGACGGACTCGACGAGGACCCGCACGGTCTGGCCGACGCGGTCCTCGGCCCGCTGCGAGACGAGTTCCTCGGCCAGTCGGGAGATGTGGGCCAGCCGCTCGGCGACGACGTCCTCGTCGAGCTTGTCGTCATAGGTCGCCGCCTCGGTGCCCTCCTCGTCGGAGTAGCCGAAGACGCCGATGGCGTCCAGCCGCGCGCCGTTCAGGAACCGCTCCAGCTCGGCGAGGTCGGCCTCGCTCTCGCCGGGGAAGCCGACGATGAAGTTGGAGCGCACACCGGCCTCGGGCGCCTTGCCGCGGATGGTGTCGAGCAGTTCCAGGAACCGGTCGGTGTCGCCGAAGCGGCGCATCGCGCGCAGCACGCCGGGCGCGGAGTGCTGGAAGGACAGGTCGAAGTAGGGCGCGACCTTCGGGGTCGAGGTGAGCACGTCGATGAGGCCGGGCCGCATCTCGGCGGGCTGGAGATAGCTGACGCGCACCCGCTCGATGCCGTCGACCTCGGCGAGTTCGGGCAGCAGCGACTCCAGCAGGCGGATGTCGCCGAGGTCCTTGCCGTAGGAGGTGTTGTTCTCGGAGACCAGCATGATCTCCTTCACGCCCTGCTCGGCCAGCCACCGCGTCTCGTTCAGCACGTCGCTGGGGCGGCGGGAGATGAAGGAGCCGCGGAAGGACGGGATGGCGCAGAAGGAGCAGCGCCGGTCGCAGCCGGAGGCGAGCTTGACGGAGGCGACCGGGGAGCCGTCCAGACGGCGGCGCAGGGGTGCGCGCGGGCCGGAGGCCGGGGCGAGGCCCTCCGGAAGATCGGCCGGCGCGACGGCGGGCTCGGCCGGGCCGTGCCCGGGGAGCGCGACCTCGGCCGCGGACTCCTGGCGCTCCGCCGGGCTGATGGGCAGCAGCTTGCGCCGGTCGCGTGGGGTGTGCGAGGCGTGGATGCCGCCGTTGAGGATGGTCTGCAGGCGGTCGGAGATGTCCGAGTAGTCGTCGAAGCCGAGCACGCCGTCGGCCTCGGGGAGGGCTTCGGCGAGTTCCTTGCCGTACCGCTCGGCCATGCAGCCCACCGCCACGACGGCCTGGGTTCTGCCGTGCCCCTTGAGGTCGTTGGCTTCGAGGAGGGCGTCGACGGAGTCCTTCTTGGCGGCTTCGACGAAGCCGCAGGTGTTCACGACGGCGACGTCCGCTTCCTCGGCGTCCTCCACGAGCTGCCAGCCGTCCGCCTCCAAACGGCCTGCGAGCTCCTCCGAGTCCACCTCGTTACGGGCGCAGCCAAGGGTGACGAGTGCGACGGTACGGCGTTCAGGCATGGGCTCAAGACTACTTCGTCCCGCTGACACCCCACGTCGACGGGGTTGGCCGTTTCCCGGCCAACCCCGTATCAACTGGACCTTTCGGTCTGATCACCCGGCTTCGGGGTCGCCCTTCGTGTACGTCAGGCGTTCGACGGACCCCGGCTGGAAGTTCTCCTCGATCTTCTTGCCGTTGACGAAGAGGTCGATCGCGCCGGCGTCTCCGAGGACGAGGTGGACCTTCGAGCTGTCCTGGAAGGTCTTGGTGTCGCCCTGCTTGAGAACGCCGTCGAAGATCATCCGGCCGTTGTGGTCCTTGGCGGCGATCCAGCTGCGGCCGTCGGCGGCGGCCACCCGGACCGTCACCTTGTCCTGCGGCGCGGCCGCGATGGCGCTGTCGGACGGCTCGGGCTCGGGGTCGGCGGGCTTCTTGGTCTTGGTGGTCGGGGAGGCGGAGTCGCCGGGCGTGGAGCCCTCGGCCACGTTCGCCCCGTTGCTGCCGTCATCGCCCTGGAACATCGTGAAGCCGACGAACCCGATCACGGCGACGATCGCCGCGACCATGGCCGCGGTCCAGTTGGGACCCCGCCGCTCCGGACGGATGCGTTCCGCCTCGAAGAGGGGAGCGGCCGGGGTCGGTGCCGGACGCCCGCCGTGTTCGTCGCCGTACTGGGCGAGCAGCGGCTCGGGGTCGAGGTGGACGGCCTTGGCCAGGGTCCTGATGTGCCCACGGGCGTAGACGTCTCCGCCGCAGGCAGAGAAGTCGTCCTCCTCGATCGCGTGCACGATGTTCATGCGGACCCGGGTGGCGCTACTGACGTCGTCGACGGTCAGCCCGGCGGCGATACGAGCCTGCTGCAGGGCACGGCCGATGGAGGGGCGGGCTTCCTCGCGGTCTGCTTCGACGTGCTCGTTTTCGAACGGACGCTCGTCTTCAGGGGAGTTGCCGATGGACACGGGGGCGCCTTTCGAGCGTGTAGCCGCCTGTGCTGGAAGTTCAGTCTAGGGGGGTACCAAAAGGGTGGGGCAACCGGGCGGTGTCACTTTGTACGCCATCGGAATGGCCCGACATTCCGATGGTGGGCTCGCTGGTTGTCGCTTCCCTCAACTTGACGTACGCCGAAGGGAAACGGTTGCTCGATGATCCCTTACGGGTGAGTCACGATCCGGACACCCGATTGCAGTACCGCCACACGAGGCGATCACCGTGCCCCGTTTCCCTACCCTTCAGACTCCCCCCGGATCAGGGCGAGCACGCCATCCAGCTCATCAGGCTTCACAAGAACGTCACGAGCCTTCGAACCCTCGCTCGGTCCGACGATGTTCCGGGACTCCATGAGGTCCATCAGCCGGCCGGCCTTGGCGAAGCCGACGCGCAGCTTGCGCTGGAGCATGGACGTCGACCCGAACTGCGTGGAGACGACCAGTTCGGCCGCCTGGCACAGCAGGTCGAGGTCGTCGCCGATGTCCTCGTCGATCTCCTTCTTCTGCTTGGTGCCCACGACGACGTCGTCCCGGAAGACCGGCGTCATCTGGTCCTTGCAGTGCCGGACGACGCCCGCGATCTCCTCCTCGGTGACGAAGGCGCCCTGCATACGGGTGGGCTTGTTGGCCCCCATGGGCAGGAACAGCCCGTCGCCCTTGCCGATGAGCTTCTCGGCGCCCGGCTGGTCGAGGATGACCCGCGAGTCGGCCAGCGAGGAGGTGGCGAACGCCAGCCGCGAGGGCACGTTCGCCTTGATCAGGCCGGTGACGACGTCCACCGACGGCCGCTGCGTGGCGAGCACCAGGTGGATGCCTGCCGCGCGCGCGAGCTGCGTGATGCGCACGATCGCGTCCTCGACGTCGCGCGGCGCGACCATCATCAGGTCGGCGAGCTCGTCGACGATGACCAGCAGATACGGATACGGCTGGAGCTCGCGCTCACTGCCCTCGGGCGGTTTGACCTTGCCCTCGCGCACGGCCTTGTTGAAGTCGTCGATGTGCCGGTAGCCGTAGGCCGCCAGGTCGTCGTAGCGCAGGTCCATCTCGCGCACGACCCACTGCAGCGCCTCGGCGGCCCGCTTGGGGTTGGTGATGATCGGCGTGATCAGGTGCGGGATGCCCTCGTACGCGGTCAGTTCGACCCGCTTGGGGTCGACCAGGATCATCCGCACGTCCTCGGGTGTCGCCCGCATCATGACCGAGGTGATCAGGCAGTTGATGCAGGACGACTTGCCGGAGCCGGTGGCGCCGGCGACCAGCATGTGCGGCATCTTCGCCAGCGAGTGCATGACGTAGCCGCCCTCGACGTCCTTGCCGAAGGCGACCAGCATCGGGTCGTCGTCCTCGGCGGACTCCGCCAGGCGCAGGACGTCGCCGAGGTTGACCATCTCCCGGTCGGTGTTGGGGATCTCGATGCCGACCGCGGACTTGCCGGGGATCGGGCTGATGATCCGCACGTCCGGGCTGGCGACGGCGTAGGCGATGTTCTTGGTCAGCGCGGTGATGCGCTCGACCTTCACGGCCGGGCCGAGCTCGACCTCGTAGCGCGTGACCGTCGGCCCGCGGGTGAAGCCGGTGACACTGGCGTCCACCTTGAACTCGGTGAAGACCGTCGTCAGCGACTCGACGATGAGGTCGTTGGCGGCGCTGCGCGCCTTGCCCGGGCCGCCGCGCTCCAGCAGGTCGAGGGACGGCAGGGAATACGTGATGTCGCCGGAGAGCTGGAGCTGCTCCGCGCGCGGGGGCAGATCGCGGGGCTCGGCGGGCGGGGCCTTGGTGAGGTCGCGGACGCCCGCCTTCGGCTTCTGCGGCTCGGGCTTGTCCTGCTTGGCCTTGTCCTGCTTGGCCTTGTCCTGCTTGGCCTTGTCCTGCTGGGGGCGCGCGGCCGGGACGGGCGTCGGCGTGGTCGCTTCCTGGTCCCCCACCCGTACGCCCTGGGTGAGGTCGGCGACGATCGGCGAGGGCGGCATGCCGTGCAGCACGGCCCCGTCGAGCGCGGCGGCGGCCGCCGCCGCGACGTCCACGGCGTCCCTGGGCCGGTCCATGTCGGGCTGCGGCACCGCCGAGCGGCGGGGGCGGCCACGGCGCCGGGAGAGCGCCTCCTGCTCGGCGCTGTCCGGGTCGTACGCGGCCGGCGCCGGCGCGCGCCTGCCGCGCGGGCGCGCGGGCAGCGCCTCGCGCCACTGCTCCTCGTAGCGCTCGTCGTCGTCCTCGGCGAAAGCGAATTCATCCTCGGCCGGATCGCGGAGGATGCCGAGACGCACCCCGAGCAGCCGCAGCCGCTGCGGGATGGCGTTGACCGGGGTGGCCGTGACGACCAGCAGCCCGAAGACGGTCAGCAGCACCAGCAGCGGCACGGCGAGCACGTCACCCATGGCGTACGACAACGGGGTCGCCATGGCCCAGCCGATGAGACCGCCGGCGTCCCTTATGGCCTGCATGCCGTCGCCGCGCGCGGGTGAGCCGCACGCGACGTGGACCTGGCCGAGCACGCCGATGACGAGCGCGGACAGGCCGATGACGATGCGTCCGTTGGCCTCGGGCTTCTCCGGGTGGCGGATGAAGCGCACGGCGATGACGGCGAGGAGTATCGGCACGAGCAGGTCGAGCCGGCCGAAGGCGCCGGTCACCAAGATCTCGACGAGGTCGCCCACAGGGCCCTTGAGATCGGCCCAGGTGCCCGCGGCCACGATCAGCGCGATACCGAGCAGCAGCAGGGCGACACCGTCCTTGCGGTGAGCCGGGTCGAGGTTCTTCGCCCCCTGCCCTATGCCGCGGAACACGGCCCCGACGGCATGCGCCACGCCGAGCCACACGGCGCGCACGAGGCGGTAGATGCCACCGGTGGGACTGGGGGCCGGTTTGGGCGCGACCTTCTTGGCCGCGGCCTTCCGGGCGGGCGCCTTCTTCGCTGGAGCCTTCTTGGCGGCGGCCTTCTTCGCCGGAGCCTTCGCGGCCGCCTTCTTCGCGGGCGGCGGCTTCTTGGCTGCGGAGGGACGTGAGGCCATGGGTGTGAGGTTACCGGGGGAGACGACGAGGGACACGCGTGTCCACCGCTTCACCCGTTCGTGTCGCTCCGGGAGAGGCACGAAACTGACGCGCGGTCACGCGCGGGCAATCCCGCCTGCGCACGCGTCAGTTCTGCGAGGACACCGAGGAGGCGCTCCCGGTGCCCGGCTCCAGCGCGTCCAGCGCCCGCCGCAACCCCGTGAGCTTGCGCTCCAGATGAGCCGCCGTGGCCACCGCGGCGGCGTCCGTCGACTCGTCGTTGAGCTGCTTGGTCAGCGCTTCGGCCTGCTCCTCGACGGCCGCGAGCCGTGCGGAGAGCTCCGCGAGCAGCCCGGCCGACTCCTTGGCCTCGCCGCCCGCGTCCTTGCCGTTGCCCTCCAACTGGAGCCGCAGCAGCGACGCCTGCTCCCGCGGCTGGCAGTTTTTCATGTACAGCTCGACGAAGACCGAGACCTTCGCGCGCAGCACCCACGGGTCGAACGGCTTGGAGATGTAGTCCACCGCGCCCGCCGCGTAGCCCCGGAAGGTGTGGTGCGGGCCGTGGTTGATCGCCGTGAGGAAGATGATCGGGATGTCCCGCGTCCGCTCACGGCGCTTGATGTGCGCGGCCGTCTCGAAGCCGTCCATGCCCGGCATCTGGACATCCAGCAGGATGACCGCGAAGTCGTCCGTGAGCAGCGCTTTGAGCGCTTCCTCCCCGGACGATGCCCGCACCAGCGTCTGATCGAGCGCAGAGAGGATCGCCTCCAGCGCCAGCAGATTCTCCGGCCGGTCATCGACCAGGAGGATCTTGGCCTTCTGCACCATGGCCCGCCCTCCTCGCCCCGGCGTGGGGCCTCCCCTGTCCGCAGGACCTGCGGCAGCACCGGTGGGTGCCGCCCCAGGGGACGACTCCCTTGCGCCGCCCGTCCTTGTGCCGGTCATCGTAGCCGCACCCTGCCCGTCGCCACACCCTGTCACCGTGATGTCACTGTGCACGTAGCAGAAACGCAGCAGGAGACCAGAAGGTTCCCCAGATCTTGTACTTCTACACGACTATGCGCACACCGAGTCGGCAACTCCGCGTGAACACCGAACCTTCCCGGCATGGTCGCGCAACTGCCCAACGTTCCCCTCATTCCCCTCGCATCCACTGATCCATCACCGTCAGCAGGTGATCGGGGTCGACGGGCTTCGTCACGTAGTCGGAAGCGCCCGACTCGATCGCCTTCTCGCGGTCGCCCTTCATCGCCTTGGCGGTCAGCGCGATGATCGGCAGCCCGGCGAACTGCGGCATCCTGCGGATCGCCGTGGTCGTCGCGTACCCGTCCATCTCGGGCATCATGATGTCCATCAGCACGACCGCCACGTCGTCGTGCTGCTCCAGGACCTCGATGCCCTCACGGCCGTTCTCCGCGTACAGCACGGACAGACCGTGCTGCTCCAGGACGCTGGTCAGCGCGAAGACGTTGCGGATGTCGTCGTCGACGATCAGGACCTTCTGGCCGCCGAACCGGATGCCGCGGTTCGTCCTCGGCGCCGGCTCCTGCTCGGACGGACTCCACTGCTCCAGCTGCGCGGGGCGGGGCGGCAGCTCGGGCATCCTGCGGCGCCGCCGGAACAGGGCGGCGGGCCCGTTCTGCGTCTCGCGGTACGACGTCACCTCGGCCGGCGTCTCGACCTCCACGTCCGACAGCTCGGACGTCGACGCCACCAGGTCGCCGGCCTCCAGGGCGGGCAGCTGCTGCTGGTAGCCCTGTGGCGGCAGTTCACTGGGGTGCAGCGGCAGATACAGCGTGAACGTCGAACCACGGCCGGGCTCGCTCTGCGCGTAAATCTCACCGCCGAGCAGCTGCGCGATCTCCCGCGAGATGGACAACCCGAGGCCCGTACCGCCGTACTTGCGGCTGGTGGTGCCGTCGGCCTGCTTGAACGCCTCGAAGATCACCCGCATCTTGCTGGACGCGATGCCGATGCCCGTGTCGGTCACGGAGAACGCGATGAGCCCGGCGTCCGGATCGGTCAGCGACCCGGTCTCCAGCAGCTGCTCGCGGATCTTCTGCGGCACGTCGTCCCGCGCCGGCCTGATGACCAGCTCCACCGACCCGGAGTCGGTGAACTTCACCGCGTTCGACAGCAGGTTGCGCAGCACCTGCAGCAACCGCTGCTCGTCGGTGTGCAGCGTCGCCGGCAGCTCCGGCGAGACCCGCACGGACAGGTCCAGGCCCTTCTCCGCGGTCAGCGGCCGGAAGGTGGCTTCCACATAGTCCACGAGCTGGACGAGCGCGATCCGCGTCGGGGAGACGTCCATCTTGCCCGCCTCGACCTTCGACAGGTCGAGGATGTCGTTGATGAGCTGGAGCAGGTCCGAACCGGCCCCGTGGATCGTCTCGGCGAACTCGACCTGCTTCGGGGAGAGGTTCCCCTCGGCGTTGTCGGCGAGCAGCTTGGCCAGGATCAGCAGCGAGTTGAGCGGCGTACGCAGCTCGTGCGACATGTTCGCCAGGAACTCGCTCTTGTAGCGCATCGACACCGCGAGCTGCTCGGCGCGCTCCTCCAGGACCTGCCGCGCCTCCTCGATCTCGGTGTTCTTCACCTCGATGTCGCGGTTCTGCTGGGCCAGCAGCTCGGCCTTCTCCTCCAGTTCGGCGTTGGACGCCTGGAGGGCCTTCTGCCGCTGCTCCAACTCTGCCGACCGCTCCCGCAGTTGCTCGGTCAGCTCCTGCGACTGCGCCAGCAGCAGCTCGGTCTTGGTGTTGACGGAGATGGTGTTGACGCTCGTCGCGATCATCTCGGCGATCTGGTTCAGGAAGTCCTTCTGGATCTGCGTGAACGGTGTGAAGGACGCCAGCTCGATGACACCGAGCACCTTCCCCTCGAACAGCACCGGCAGCACGATCACCTGCGCGGGCGGCGCCTCGCCGAGCCCCGAGGAGATCTTCAGGTAGCCGCTGGGCGCGTTCTCCACCAGGATCGTGCGCTTCTCCGTGGCGGCCGTCCCGATCAGCGCCTCACCGGGCTCGAACGACGTCGGCATCGAGCCCATCGAGTAGCCGTAGCTGCCGAGCATGCGCAGCTCGTACTGGTCGTCGTCCGCGGCGTTCATGTCCTCGCCGTCGACGAGCGGCATCGCCAGGAAGAACGCGCCGTGCTGCGCGGAGACTACCGGCGTCAGCTCGCTCATGATCAGCGAGGCCACGTCCTCCAGGTCGCGGCGGCCCTGCATCAGCGCGGAGATCCGGGCCAGGTTGCCCTTGAGCCAGTCCTGCTCCTTGTTGGCGATCGTGGTGTCGCGCAGGTTGGCGATCATCTTGTTGATGTAGTCCTGGAGCTCCTGGATCTCCCCGGACGCGTCCACGTCGATCTTCAGGTTGAGATCACCGCGGGTCACCGCGGTCGCCACGCGCGCGATGGCGCGCACCTGCCGGGTCAGGTTGCCGGCCATCTCGTTCACCGACTCGGTCAGGTCCCGCCAGGTGCCGTCCACGTCACGCACGCGTGCCTGGCCGCCGAGCTGCCCTTCCGTGCCCACCTCGCGGGCGACCCGGGTGACCTCCTCCGCGAAGGACGAGAGCTGGTCGACCATCGTGTTGATGGTCGTCTTCAGCTCCAGGATCTCCCCGCGCGCGTCGATGTCGATCTTCTTCGTCAGGTCACCCTTGGCGATGGCCGTGGTCACCATGGCGATGTTGCGCACCTGGCCGGTCAGGTTGGACGCCATCTGGTTCACGGACTCGGTGAGGTCCTTCCACGTACCGGCCACACCCGGTACGTGCGCCTGGCCGCCGAGGATGCCGTCCGTGCCCACCTCACGGGCCACCTTGGTGACCTGTTCGGCGAACGAACTCAGCGTCTTCACCATCGTGTTGATGGTGTCGGCGAGCTGCGCCACCTCGCCACGCGCCTCGATGGTGACCTGCCGCGTCAGGTCACCGTTGGCGACCGCCGCCGAGACCTGGGAGATGTTCCGCACCTGAGTGGTGAGGTTCTTCGCCATCAGGTTGACGTTGTCGCTCAGGTCCTTCCAGATGCCCGTGACACCCGGCACGTGCGCCTGGCCGCCCAGGATGCCCTCGGTGCCCACCTCACGGGCCACCCGGGTCACCTGCTCGGCGAAGGACGACAGCTGGTCCACCATCGTGTTGACGGTCGTGACGAGCTCGAGGATCTCGCCCTTGGCGTCGACCGTGATCTTCTTCGACAGATCACCCCGCGCCACCGCGGTCGTGACCTCGGCGATGTTGCGCACCTGGATGGTCAGGTTGTTGGCCATGCCGTTCACGGACTGGGTGAGGTCCTTCCAGGTGCCGGAGACGCCCTGCACCTCGGCCTGGCCGCCCAGGATGCCCTCCGTACCCACCTCACGGGCCACACGCGTGACCTCTTCGGCGAACGACGACAGCTGGTCCACCATCGTGTTCAGCGTGTTCTTCAGCTCCAGGATCTCCCCGCGCGCGTCCACGGTGATCTTCTGCGACAGGTCACCCCGGGCCACCGCCGTGGCCACCTGGGCGATGTTGCGCACCTGGCCGGTCAGGTTGGACGCCATACCGTTCACGGAGTCCGTCAGGTCACGCCACACACCGGCCACGCCGGGCACCTGCGCCTGACCGCCCAGCCGGCCGTCCGTACCCACCTCGCGCGCGACCCGGGTCACCTGGTCGGCGAAGGCCGAGAGCTGGTCGACCATCGTGTTGATGGTGTTCTTCAGCTCCAGGATCTCCCCGCGCGCGTCGACGTCGATCTTCTGCGACAGGTCACCCCGGGCCACCGCCGTCGTCACCTGCGCGATGTTGCGCACCTGGGAAGTGAGGTTCCCGGCCATCGAGTTGACGGAGTCGGTGAGCTCCTTCCACGTGCCCGAAACGCCGTCCACCCGGGCCTGACCGCCGAGGCGGCCCTCCGTGCCCACGTCCCGGGCCATCCGCGTCACCTGGTCGGCGAAGCTCGACAGCTGGTCCACCATCGTGTTCACGGTGTTCTTCAGCTTGAGCATCTCGCCGGAGACGTCGACGGTGACCTTCTGCGAGAGGTCGCCGTTGGCCACCGCCGTGGTCACCTGGGCGATGTTCCTCACCTGACCGGTGAGGTTCCGGAACGCCGTGTTGACGGAGTCCGTCAGGTCCTTCCACGTACCGGCCGCGCCCGGCACCTGCGCCTGACCGCCCAGCTCACCCTCGACACCGATCTCTCGCGCCACACGCGTCACTTCGGCACCGAAGGCGGACAGCTGGTCGACCATCGTGTTGACGGTGTTCTTCAGCTCCAGCATCTCGCCGGCCACGTCCACCGTGACCTTCTGCGACAGATCACCATTGGCCACCGCCGTCGTCACCGCGGCGATGTCCCGCACCTGAGTGGTCAGATTCCGGAAGACCGTGTTCACCGAATCGGTGAGGTCCTTCCACGTCCCCGCCGCACCGGGCACGTTCGCCTGACCGCCGAGCTGCCCCTCGGCCCCGACCTCGTTGGCCACACGCGTGACCTCGTCGGCGAAGATCCGCAGCGTCTCGGTCATCTGGTTGATCGTGTCGGCGAGCTGCGCGACCTCACCGCGCGCCGGCACGGTCACCTTGCGCGACAGGTCACCGTTGGCGACCGCGGTCGTCACCTCCGCGATCCCGCGCACCTGGGCCGTGAGGTTCCCGGCCATGGTGTTCACCGAATCGGTCAGTTCCTTCCACACACCGGCGACACCCGGCACCTGCGCCTGGCCGCCCAGCGCACCCTCGGTGCCCACCTCACGGGCCACCCGCGTCACCTCGGAGGAGAACGCCGACAGCTGGTCCACCATCGTGTTGACGGTGTTCTTCAGCTCCAGCATCTCGCCGGCCACCTGCACGGTGACCTTCCGCGACAGATCGCCCTTGGCGACCGCCGTCGTCACCAGCGCGATGTCCCTCACCTGGGCCGTGAGCCGGTACGCCATCGTGTTGACGGAGTCCGTCAGGTCCCGCCACGAACCAGACATGCCCCGGACACGCGCCTGCCCGCCCAGCTTGCCCTCGGTGCCCACCTCACTGGCCACACGCGTGACCTCGTCGGTGAACGTCGACAGCTGGTCGACCAGGTTGTTGACGGTCCGCCCGACCTTCAGGAACTCGCCCCGCAGCGGCTGGCTGTTCCCGTCCGGCACCTGCGTCCGCAGCTCCATCCGCGGCGACAGATCACCCTCCGCCACCGCCGACAGCACCCGGCCGACCTCGGAGACCGGCCGCACCAGGTCGTCCACCAGGGCGTTCGAGTTGTCGATCGCCGTCGCCCAGGAGCCTTCGCAGGCTCCCGTCTCCAGCCGCTCGGTGAGCTTGCCCTCACGACCGACCATGCGCCGCACCCGCGACAGCTCACCCGTCAGATGCAGGTTGCGGTCGGCCACCTCGTTGAAGACCGCCGCGATCTCGGCCATCACGCCGTCGCCCGACACCGTGAGCCGCTTGCGGAAGTTCCCGTCCCGCATCGATACCAGGGCCGCCATCAGGCGGTTCAGGGCCGCCGTGTCCACCTCGGTCGTGCCACCGCGCACCTTGCCCTGGTTGATCGGGGACTGTCCGCCTTTCGCGCGCGTCTTCTTGCCACGCGTCGCTGCGCCAGACTCCACTGTGTCCCTCCCGCAGGGGTCGACCGTCTCTGCTGTGCTCGGGTACCACGCTCGGCGTACCAGTTACTACTGCGTATTCTCTGCCCTGCATACCAGGCCGTTTCCAGGGGGCTGCTGCCCAAGGTCACCTCCGGGCACACAGCCTGCCCTGACCTTCACAAGAAGCTTGCCCAGTGTTTCACCCTGGCCGAACCAGGCCATAACAGTTCGGCAGCTTCGCACATCGTCCGCACACCCTCCGGACGGAAACACTGCAGACCGGCATCCGCAGGGACCGCGAAGGTAAGTAACCTTGCATCCGGCTGTCCAGCCGCGCCGGTCCGTCCGGCCTGGGCGGTGGCACGAAGACGAGCGGGCATCGGAGGGGCGGCCGCACACAACATGACCACCGGACTGATCCCGGGGGGACAGCCCCCGGACCCCCGGCCGACAGGCGCCCTGCCGCAGCAGCGGCGGGAGCCGGCCGGCCATGCAGCCCAGCACGTCGAGAACCGGTCGAGGAGTTCTGTGATCACCGCGCGCGCGGCCGCCAGTTTCGAGCCCGTCGGCCGATCGGTCGCGAGCGCCCGCTCCTTCGTCCGCGACACCCTCCAGGGCTGGGGTTTCGCCGACATCGTCGACGACGCCGTCGTTCTCACGAGCGAACTGGTGACCAACGCCGTGGTCCACGCCGGCACCTCCGCCGACGTGCTCTGCCTGCGCAGCGACGAGGGCGTCCGCATCGAAGTGGCCGACCGCTACCCCGAACGCGAGATCCCCCTCCAGGCGACGGCCGTCAACATGGGCAGCCCCGACCGCGAGGGCGGCCGCGGCCTCCAGCTGTGCGCGGCCCTCGCCGGCCGCTGGGGCGTCGAGTACATCCCCACCCACAAGACCGTCTGGTTCCAACTGGACCTGCCCGCACGCGCGGTGGGCACCCGCGCGGCCGGCCCGGCCCTCCCCGCCGACCTCCTCCCCCTCGCCGACAGCCGGGTCCGCGTGGCCGTCGTCCAGGTCGACCGCACCGGCCACATCTCCGCCTGGAACGAGGACGCCGAGGAACTCTTCGGCTACCCGGCCGAGCAGGTCACCGGCAAGCCCCTGACGGACCTCGCGGCCTGGCCGCACACCCCCGGCACCAGCACCGGTATCGCGGAGGCCCTCCGTCTCTCCCGCTGGGAAGGCAGCTACGGCATCCGCGCCGCCACCGGCCGCGTCACCCCCGTCTACGCCTCCCACCTGCGTGTCCGCGACACCGGCGGCGAACCGTCAACCGTGTGCCTCCTGGTACGGGACCACGAACGGGCAGTTCTGCAGACCCCCCTGCGCGGCCCCGCCTCCGACTCCTCCTCCGGCTCCGAGGGCCAGAACACCGACCCGTTCGAGGTCTTCATCGGCTCCCCCGCCCCGGACGACCTCGACGGACTCCTCCAGCGCACGGTCGAGCGCGCCCGCGACATGCTCGACGGCGACTCGGCATTCCTCCTGCTGGCCACCGACGACGAAACGGAACTGGAGGTCCGCGCCTCCACCGGCCTCCCCTCCGCCCGCCAGCGCTTCGCCCGCGTCCCCGTCGAAGCCGGCCCCGGCCGCTACGGCTCGGCCCGCATGCCCGCCGTCCACGACGACCTGACCGCGGTCCCCGGCGCGGTACCGCTGCTGAACGGCACGGGCATGCGCTCGGTCGTCACCGTCCCGCTGAAGGTGGAGGGCCGCCTCACCGGCTCCCTCGGCGTCGCCGCCGAAGCCCCCGCCAGATACTCCAACGAGGAGGCCCTGCGCCTCCAGTTCGCCGCCGACCGCATCGCCCTCGCCGTCGAATCGGCCCGCCTGGGGGAACTGGAACGCCTGCGCCGCGGCTCCCTCAGCTTCCTCGTCGAGGCCTCCGACCTGCTCGCCGGCACCCTGGACCGCGACCAGACCCTGGCCCTGATGGCCCAGATGACCGTCCCGACCCTCGCCACCTGGTGCGCCGTCTACACGATCGCCGACCAGGCCTCCGAGCCCTACCTCTCCTACGTCCTGCACGAGGACGAGGAACTCATCGACGGCATCAAGTACCTGCTGTCGAAGGTCCCCGCGCCCGACCCGGTCCCCACCCCCGGCGCCCGCGTGTGGACGGCCCCCGCCGAGGTGGCCCACCAGGCGGCCCTGCGCAGCTCCATGCGCAGCCTCGGCCTCAGCG
This sequence comes from Streptomyces paradoxus, assembly GCF_014202475.1. Classification (GTDB taxonomy): domain Bacteria; phylum Actinomycetota; class Actinomycetes; order Streptomycetales; family Streptomycetaceae; genus Streptomyces; species Streptomyces paradoxus. The sequence goes on along the minus strand of NZ_JACHGV010000012.1, from coordinate 2,033 downwards.
GCAGCCCGACCCGCCAGGTCACCCCCGGCATCGGCCCCACCCTCGCGACCGCCTCCGCCGTAGGCGGCGAGACCGTGGTCCTGCCGCTGGTCGCCCGCAACCGCGTCATCGGCATGCTGACCCTCGGCAAGCCCACCGACGAACACTTCCGCCAGGAGATCCTGGAACTGGCCGAGGACCTCTCCCGCCGGGCCGCCCTGGCCCTGGACAACGCCCGCCTCTACTCGGAGCGCACGGCGATCAGCCAGTCCCTCCAGCGCAGTCTCCTGCCCCCGGAGCTCCCCGAGATCGAGGGCGTCGAGGTCGAGGTCATCTACCGCGCCGCCGGCGAGGGCAACGAGGTCGGCGGCGACTTCTACGACGTCTTCCCCATCCGCGACGGCGCCTACGGCTTCGCCATCGGCGACGTCTGCGGCACGGGCCCGAACGCGGCAGCGGTCACCGGCCTGGCCCGCCACGCCCTGCGCCTCCTGGCCCGCGAGGGCCTCACCGGGCCCACGGTCCTGGAGCGCCTGAACTCCGCGATCCTCGACGAAGGCGCCCGCAGCCGCTTCCTCACGCTCCTCTACGGCGAGATGCGCCCGCAGGAGGACGGCAGCGCGGAACTGAAGGTCGTCTGCGCCGGCCACCCGCTCCCGCTGCGCCTGCGCCAGGACGGCACGGTCGAACCGGCCGCGGAACCTCAGCCGCTGCTGGGCGTCATCGAGGACCTGGAGCTCTACGAGCAGACCGTCACCCTCGACCCGGGCGATGTCCTCCTGTGCGTCACGGACGGCGTCACCGAACGCCGAGAGGGCGCCCGCATGCTAGGCGACGACGGCCTCGCCGACGTCCTGACGACCTGCACGGGCCTCACGGCCGGCGCGGTGGCGGCCCGCATCATGCGCGCGGTGGAACGCTTCGCGTCGGACGCCCCTTCGGACGACATGGCGATCCTCGCCATGCGCGTCCCCGGCCTCCACAAGGACTAGGGAAACGCAAAAGGCCCCACCCGTGAGGGTGGGGCCTTTCTTGCTGGAGCCCCCAAGCGGAATCGAACCGCTGACCTTCTCCTTACCATGGAGACGCTCTACCGACTGAGCTATAGGGGCCTGTTGCTTTGCGAGGTCTCCCCCGCGGCAACGGAATAGATCATACCCCGAACAGACCCGTGCTCCCAACCACGTCAGAAGGCTGGCTGAAGAAGCCCCCCGAGGGCGTTGCAGGCCGACACGATCCGATGCATGTCCCGCTTGGTCAGCGACGCGTCGACGGGCAGCGCGAGAGTCTCGTCGGAAGCCCGCTCGGTCTCCGGCAGCGCAATACACCGGCGGAATTCCGGCAGTCGGTGCACGGGCGTCTTCACCGGCACGCGGCACTCGACTCCCCTGGCCCGCACGGCCCGCGCGAAGGCGTCCCGATCGGGCCGCCCATTGCCCGGAACCCGCACGACGTACTGCTGATAGGTGTGCCCGTCACCGTCGTCCGGCGTCCGCACACCCCTCAACTTGGCGTCGAGATAGGCCGCACGCTCCCTGCGCTGGGCTATCTCGTCGTACGGCGCCTCAGATTCCCCGTGCTCCAGCACCAGCAGCCCGTGCCGCTGCCCGAGGGCGTGCAGCCGAGCGATGTCGGCGAGCCGGCCGAAGCGGTGGACTACGACCACGGCCGCGGTCCGCGAGGTGACCGCTGCTTCCACAGCAGCGGCGTCGAGGCAGTAGGTGGCGGGGTCTATGTCCGCGAACACGGGCAGAGCCCCGGCCATGGTCACGGCCTCGGCGATCTCGATGTTCCCGAAGGCCGGCACGACGACCTCGTCACCGAGTCCGACCCCGGCGGCCCTGAGCATTGCAGCAGTACCCATGCTGTGGATGCTCGTTGCGCAACGTGAACTTCAAGTGACGCGCAACAAAAAAGGGTTGGACCCGGAACCGAAGTTCCAGGTCCAACCCTTTCAATGATTGTTCGGCGGCGTCCTACTCTCCCACAGGGTCCCCCCTGCAGTACCATCGGCGCTGTAAGGCTTAGCTTCCGGGTTCGGAATGTAACCGGGC
>NZ_JACHGV010000011.1:126380-225240 GCF_014202475.1 Streptomyces paradoxus | reverse complement strand
CCCGCTCCACCAGCAGCGGCAACGGCTCACTGCTGGTCACCAGATCCCGCAGCGGATGCCTGGCCAGGACCTCGTCCACCTCCGGCGTCAGCGCCGCCGCGAACCGGTCCGCGGTGGGCAGCAAGTCGTCGCGCAGGACCTGCGCAGCGGTGAGCAGCACGGCGCGGCCGGCTTCCTTCGGCACGCCGGCCGCTGCCCGCTCGTACAGTTCCGCGCCCTCTTCCAGGACCAGGCCCGGATCGATGCCCGCCGGGATCTTTATGCCCGCCGTGCGGCGCCAGGTGGCCACCGGATCGCTCCAGGCCTCGACCCGGTAGGACCAGCGGCCGACGGCGTCCGCGGTGATCTCGGCGCCCCAGCGGTCGCTGCCGGGGGCGAGCTCGCGCATCGGCGTCCACGGGCCGGGCCTGCCCTCCGAGTCCTTCAGGACGACATGGGCGGCCACCGCGTCGTGCCCCTCCCGGAACACGGTGGCGGTGACCTCGAACGTCTCACCCACGACCGCCTTCGCCGGCCGGTTGCCGCCCTCCACGGCCGGGCGGACGTCCCTCACCGGGATACGGCCGATGGCCCGGGTCCTCGTCATGGTCCTCACCTCCACCGTGCTCGAAAGCCGGGCCGCGGGGGCCCGGTTCAGGGACTGGATGTGCGGGAAGGGCGTCACCTTCGCGCTGTGGATCTCCGCTCGGAAGCGGGGGATCTGCGCTCCGCCGCCGGCGGTCTTCGTCTGACCGCCGCTGCCGGGCGGGGCCGTTCGGCCGGTTCCTGCGCACAGGTGATGTGCTGCTCCTGGAGGCAGGTGATCTGCTGTTCCTGCAGATAGGTGACGTGGTTGGTGCGCAGGTACCGTTCGGCGGCGTCCGCGGCCTCCCGCGCGCAGCGCTTGCCCATCAGCACGCAGAGCGTGTAGCCGGAGTCCTCGAAGGTGGTCCGCACCGTGCGGTCGTTCGGTGCCGCGAGCATCACGCGTTCCCAGGCCCGGTAACGCCGCAACTGCCGGGCGACTTCGGCTTTGGCGGGTAGCAGCATGGCGCCGATCACCTTTCGGGGCTCGAGGGACACGGTCTCCCGACGGTCGGACGGCGGCCGTGCAGCGCAGCGGCACGGACCCGTAACGGCGATCGAGTTCTTCACACATGGTGCACGCGCGGCGACACAGCGTCTTGTTGGATCTTCAACCAGTGAAGGCTTCGCTGCGCCGTTCGGGCATACCCCTCGCCGCTCACTTGTGCGCTCCCCTGCCTCAACCGTGCGCTCGTGTTGCACGAACGGGCTAGCGCCCTCAGGCTGTTGGTGACTCAGAAGCGATAGGCGCTCACGTTCCGTGTTCGGGGCTCGTCCCGCAGGACCGCGGGAGCGAGAAGGAGCTGAGCTTCGCGGTGAGGAGCCGACCGATGAAGACCGCAGTGCCCTGCTACTACCACCTCGACGTGGAAGTCAGCCCGGAACGGGTGGGACAGGTCAGCCGCATTCTGGCCGCTCACCTGAAGTTCTGGGACCTGGACAACCTGGTCCAGCCCGTCTGCGGCGGTGCCGAGATGCTGCTCAACGCCATCGACGAACACGCCACGGACAAGAACACGTCGATCGAGATGTGGTGGAACGGGCAGCACCTGATCACCGCCATCGGGGACAACGACCGCGCTCTGCGCCCGGACCAGGAGCTGCGAGGCTGCCTGGAGCACCTCGCGGCCATGAGCGACGGCTGGGGCTGCTGCGCGACCGAGACCGGCAGCAAGGTCATCTGGTTCTCGCAGCGCGCCCGCGCCGGCGAACGCGTCCCGCTGGTCCCGACCGCGCCCGCGCCGCGGGAGAGTGAGGGCCTCGACGTGCCCCGCGAGGTCCCGGTCACGCAGCTGGCCGCCCCGGCCTTCACTCCGGACGAGGTCCTGGAGGACGCCCGGTGACGCGCCGGCAGACTCGGAAAGGGGTGTCCGCCTGGAGCGGGCGCCCCTACCCGCTGGGTGCGGCCTACGACGGGGAGGGCACCAACTTCGCGCTCTTCAGCGAGGTCGCCGAACGCGTCGAGCTGGTCCTCGTCGACGACGACGGCACCCACACCCGGGTGCCGCTGAACGAGGTCGACGGCTTCGTCTGGCACGGCTACCTCCCCGGCGTCGGCCCCGGCCAGCGCTACGGCTACCGGGTGCACGGGCCGTGGGCCCCGGCCGCCGGACACCGCTGCAACCCGGCGAAACTGCTGCTCGACCCGTACGCCCGTGCGGTGGAGGGGCAGATCGACAACCACCCCTCGCTCTACGAGCGCAACCCGGACGGCCCCGACCCGGCCGACAGCGCCGGGCACACCATGCTCGGCGTGGTGACCGACCCGGCCTTCGACTGGGGCGACGACGCCCGGCCCTGCCGGGCCTACGCGGACACGGTGATCTACGAGACACACGTCAAGGGCATGACCCGCACCCACCCCGAGGTGCCCCCGGAACTGCGGGGCACCTACGCCGGGCTGGCGCACCCCGCGGTCGTCGAGCACCTTACCTCCCTCGGTGTCACGGCCGTGGAGCTCATGCCGGTCCATCAGTTCGTCCACGACGGCGTGCTGCACGACCGGGGCCTGACCAACTACTGGGGCTACAACACCATCGGCTTCTTCGCCCCCCACAACGGCTACGCCGCCCACGGCACCCGCGGCGGGCAGGTCGCCGAGTTCAAGCAGATGGTGAAGACCCTGCACGCGGCCGGGCTCGAAGTGATCCTCGACGTGGTCTACAACCACACCGCCGAGGGCAACGAGATGGGTCCCACCCTGTCCTTCCGCGGGATCGACAACTCCTCGTACTACCGCCTGGTCGACGGCGACTGGGAGCACTACTACGACACCACCGGCACCGGCAACAGCCTGCTGATGCGGCACCCCTACGTCCTGCAGCTGATCATGGACTCGCTGCGGTACTGGGTGACCGAGATGCACGTCGACGGCTTCCGCTTCGACCTCGCGGCGACGCTCGCCCGGCAGTTCCACGAGGTGGACCGGCTGTCGGCGTTCTTCGACCTCATCCAGCAGGACCCGGTGATCAGCCGCGTCAAGCTCATCGCCGAGCCGTGGGACGTCGGCGAGGGCGGCTACCAGGTGGGCAACTTCCCGCCGCTGTGGTCGGAGTGGAACGGCATGTACCGCGACGCGGTGCGCGACTTCTGGCGCGGCGAGGACCACACGCTCGGCGAGTTCGCGTCCCGGCTCACGGGCTCCTCCGACCTGTACCAGCACAGCAGGCGCCGGCCCCGGGCCAGCGTCAACTTCGTCACCGCCCACGACGGCTTCACCCTCCGCGACCTCGTCTCGTACAACGGCAAGCACAACGAGGACAACGGCGAGGGCAACCAGGACGGCGAGAGCAGCAACCGGTCCTGGAACTGCGGCACCGAGGGCGAGACCCGCGACCCGGCGGTACTGGAACTGCGCACCCGCCAGCAGCGCAACTTCCTCGCCACGCTGCTGCTGTCCCAGGGCATCCCGATGCTCTCCCACGGCGACGAACTCGGGCGCACCCAGGGTGGCAACAACAACGCCTACTGCCAGGACAACGACATCTCCTGGATCGACTGGCGGCTCACCGAGGAACAGCGCGACCTGCTGGAGTTCACCCGGTACCTCATCCGGCTGCGCACCGGGCACCCCGTGCTGCGCCGGCGCCGCTTCTTCCGCGGCGAGACCCTGACCCGCGCGGACCAGCCCCTGCCCGACCTGGTGTGGCTGGCGCCCGACGCCCGCGAGATGACCGACGACGACTGGCAGCGCGGCGACGCGCACTCCGTCGGCGTGTTCCTCAACGGCGACGCCATTGCCGAACCCGACGCGTGGGGCCGCCCGGTCGTCGACGACTCGTTCCTGCTGCTCCTCAACAGCCACTGGGAGCCGGTCGGCTTCCGCCTCCCGGACGCCGCCTACGGCGAACGCTGGACGGCCCTGATCGACACCGCCGACCCGGAGGGCACGCCCGACGAGTCGGAGCACAAGGCGGGCACGGGCCTGACCGTCGGGGCCCGCAGCCTGGTCCTGCTGTCCCGGCCGTCCCGCGAGAAGGAGTGACGCGGGTCAGCGGCCGCGGCGCGCGGTCACCGTGAACTGGGCGCCGTCGTGGTCCCGCAGCACCGCCTCGCCGTTGCCCTTCGACAGCACGCTGCCGCCGTGGAGTTCCGCGGCGCGGGCGCAGGCCTCCACGTCGTCGACGGAGAAGTGGACCTGCCAGTGCGGCCGGATCGCGGGGTCGGGGGCCGCCTCCAGGGCGCCCGACTCGATCCGGGCCACCACGTCCCCGCGGCTGCGCAGCACGACCTCGCCGCCTTCGTAGTGGACCTCGCAGCAGCCGGGGCGCTGGGAGGCCCAGTCGAGGACCTCGCCGTAGAAGATCGCCGCGTCGAAGGCGTCACGGGTGTGGAGCGTGATGAAGGCCGGCTGGGCGTTGCGCCAGGTCTCCCAGTCGGTGAAGAGGTCGCCCTCCCAGATGCCGAAGGTCGCCCCGTCCCGGTCGGCCAGCAGCGCCGCCCGGCCCGGCGGCAGTGAGATCGGCCCGACAGCGACCGTGCCCATGCGCTCCTGCACCCGCGCGGCCGCGTCGTCCGCGCTGCGCACCGCGAAGTACGGCGTCCACGCCACCGCCATCTGCCACATGGCCGCCACCCCCGCGATCCCGGCCACCGGCGAGCCGTCCACCAGCGCGATCCGGAACCGGTCGCCGAGCTTGGCCGGCCGCCACTGCCAGCCCAGCACGGCCCCGTAGAACTCCTCGGTCGCCTTGACGTCCCGGCTGGTCAGGCTCACCCAGCAGGGCGCCCCGAACACGGAGTGTGATGAGACGACGTCCTTCGTTCCGGAGGAGGTGGGCGTGTCGTGGTTCATGGCAGTCGCGTCCTGATCTCGTCGGCCTGGCAGCCACCGGAGGATTGACACCAGTGTCCAACCGGAACCGCTGTGGGCGCCTGCCGAGTACCCCGGCGGGGGCGCCGAAACGGCGTCCGGCCTGGTCCGCCCCGGTGGCACCGGGCGGCCCGAGTGACGACGATGGAGGGGTCGGACACTGCGTCAGGGTACTCAAGCATCCGGTGGGGCCTCGGGCGCAGCGGCGCACCGGACCAGGAGGTCACCATGCCCACGGACGGGGGCTCGGATCGGATCTTCGCGCTGCAGGAAGAGGTCCAGCAGCTGAAGGAGGCGGTCGTCTCCCACGCCGTCGTGGACCAGGCGATCGGGATGGTCGTCGCGCTCGGCCGGATCTCCCCCGACCAGGGGTGGGCCGTGCTGAAGGAGGTCTCCCAGCACACCAACATCAAGCTGCGCAACGTCGCGGAACTGATCCTCGTCTGGGGGCGCACGGGCGTCATGCCCGAGGAGATCCGGGCCGCCCTGGAGGACGCCCTCGACCGGGCCGGACCGACGCAGATCCCCGGCTCGCCGCCGGAGACGTGACCCCGGCGGCACCCGGCACCGGCCCCCGCTTCAGCGGGCCTCCGTCAGCAGTTCCTCACGCAGATGGGCGAAGCAGCTGCTGAGCAGCCGTGAGACGTGCATCTGAGAGATGCCGAGCTGCTCGGCGATCCGGCTCTGCGTCATGCCCTTGAAGAACCGCAGGTAGAGGATGATCCGCTCGCGCTCCGGCAGCGCCTCCAGGCAGGGCCTGACCGCCACCCTGTCGACGACGGTGTCGAAGGCCGGGTCGGGCCCGCCGATCGCGTCCCCGAGGGCGTAGCCGTCGGTCCCGGGCATCTCCGCCTCCAGCGACAGCGCGGAGAAGCATTCGAGAGCCTCCATGCCGGTGCGCACCTCGCCCTCGGTGAGCTGGGCATACTCGGCGATCTCGGCGACCGTGGGGGAGCGGCCCGGGGTGGTCTGCGACAGCTCCTTCGCGGCGTGCCGTACCCGGTTGCGCAGGTCCTGGACCCGGCGCGGTACGTGCAGCGTCCACATGTGGTCGCGGAAGTGGCGCTTGATCTCCCCGGTGACCGTCGGCACCGCGTATGCCTCGAAGGCGTTGCCGCGGGCCGGGTCGTAGTGGTCGACCGCCTTCACGAGGCCGAGGGCCGCCACCTGGTACAGATCCTCCAGGGCCTCGCCCCGGCCCCGGAAGCGGACGGCGATCCGCTCGGCCATGGGGAGCCAGGCCTCGACCAGCTCGTCCCGCAGGGCCTTGCGCTCGGGCCCCTCGGACAGTCGCGCGAGCCGCGCGAACGCCGCGGCGGTGTCGGGTGCGTCGTCGTGGGGGTGCGTTCGGGGGCTGCCGGCGATACGCATGGTGCGCACCTCCCTGAGCAGGTGCTGAGTATGGACAGACACCGTGGGAAGCGCGGCCTCGGATCTGACGAAAGCACCGGGGGATCGGGCGGCCTGCTCCCCACGTGCGTGCCTCCTGTCCGAAGCACTGACAATTCAGAATACGGCATTTGGTGCATGTGGGCGCTCTCAAGGTCGCCGTCGTCAGTCCCTTCCTTGACCTCTCTTGGCCGCACCTTGGGCCGATTAGCTCTACAGAGCTGATCTCGGCCGCCTGGAGCCGGAGACCTTCCCCGAGGAGCCGGCCGACGCACTGGTCGGTGTCCAGCGGCGGATGCGGCGGCGCCTGCGGCGGCAGACGCCCGACCCGCGGCTGCGCGGCGCCGAGGTGGAACTGCTGCGTCTGGTCGTGGCGCGGCCCGGCGTCGGCATCTCCGACGCGGCCAGGGAGCTGGGTCTGGCGGCCGACTCGGTGTCCACCCTCGTCAAGCGGCTGGTTGGGGGCGGGCTATCTGGTCCGCGAGACCGACCAGGCCGACCGGCGGGCCGCCCGGCTCATTCCCACACCCGCCGCCGAGACGCGGCTGCGCGACTGGCGCCGGCGCCGGGCCGAGCTCGTGCGCCGCCATGTTGCGCGCCTGGACGAGCCGGACCGCCTGGCGTTGCGGGCGGCGGTCCCGGCCCTGCGCAAGCCGGCCGACACCCTGCACGAGGAGGCCGAGGAATCATGACGTTGGACACCACCCCGCCCGGTGCCGACGCCGTCGCCTGCACCGGGCTCACCTACGCCTTCGGCGACCACAACGCCGTGGACGGGCTCGACCTCACCGTCCGGCGGGGCGAGGTGTTCGGGCTGGTCCTTCACCCGGATCAAGGCGATCCCCACCGGCGGCATCCCGTACGCCGACTACCTGGCGCCCGGCATCATCGCCCAGTCCGCCATGTTCATCGCCATCTTCTACGGCATCCAGATCATCTGGGAACGTGACGCCGGTGTCCTGAGCAAGCTCCTCGTCACGCCGACCCCGCGCTCGGCGCTGATCACCGGCAAGGCGTTCGCGGCCGGGGTGAAGTCGCTCGTCCAGGCCGTCGTCGTGCTCCTCATCGCCGCCCTGCTCGGCGTGGCCCTGACCTGGAACCCGCTCAAGCTGCTCGCCGTCGCCGCCATCGTCGTCCTCGGCTCGGCCTTCTTCTCCTGCCTGTCGATGACCATCGCCGGCATCGTCCTCGGCCGCGACCGTCTCATGGGGAGCGGGCAGGCGATCACGATGCCGCTGTTCTTCGGCTCCAACGCCCTGTACCCGGTGTCGGTGATGCCGGGCTGGCTGCAGAGCGTCAGCAAGGCCAACCCGCTCAGCTACGAGGTGGACGCCCTGCGCGGCTCCCGGCACACCCCGCCATCTGGCGGCCGACTTCGCGGTGCTGTTCATCGCCGCCGCGCTCGGCGTCACCGCCGCCTCGGCCCTGCTGGGCCGGCTGGCCCGTTGATCTTCACTCGTGGAAGTGATGTGCGGCACGCCTGAGCAAGCGCTTTCTCCGCTGGTTTCCGGATAACCGCTGGGCACGGCTTGATCACCGATCAAAAAGGATGAACTGCCTGGCCACAGCGCATTCTGCTCATTTGACAGTGCGCTGAGGCCACAGATAGGAAGCAGCTTCCAGAGGTCGAGAGGTGCAGCGTGTACGAGCCGAACGTGGTCGGGGACTGGCAGGAGTACGACGAGCATGCCGGTCTGCGCGTCCGCGTCCACCGTCTGGAACTGGCCGAGCCGCCCCGCGGCCGGGACGACGCCGCCGACGGACTGACGTACTTCTGCCTCCGCGTGACGGTCGAGAACCGCGGCAGCCGCCATCTCGGCGTCCACCTCGAGGACGGCCAGATCGACGTCCGGCTCGGCCCGGACGGCGAGAGCGCCTTCATCGACTGGCGCAACTCGCAGTTCATCGAGGGCTTCGACGTCTATCCGCTGCGCCGCGCCACCGCCGTGCTGTACGCGGCCGGCGCCGAGGCGTCCCTGAGTCTCGTGGACGTCCAGGTGCAGTTGCGCGTCGAGGAGGAGTGGACCGGCCGCCGGCTCTGGGCGGGCGGCATCGGGGCGCACGAGGGCCCTGCCGGGGCCCAGCAGGGTCCGGTGCGGGACAGCCTGGCGCACCAGGTGAGCGTCTTCCTGCGGGACCAGGCGGAGGAAGGCACCGCCTGATCCCGTGTCAGGGCGTCGCGCGGATCAGTGCGGGATGCCGTCGATGATCTCGCGGGCGCCCTGGCGCAGCAGGGCCACGGCGACCGAGGTGCCGAGCGTGGCCGGGTCGAGGCGGCCCGCCCACTCGTGGGCGTTGAGCCGGGTCTTGCCGTCCGGGGTGAACACACAGGCCCGCAGGGACAGTTCGCCACTGCGGTCCACCTGCGCGAACCCGGCGATGGGGCTGTTGCAGTGCCCCTGCAGCACATGCAGGAACATGCGCTCGGCGGTGGTCTCCCGGTAGGTGTCCGGGTCGCCGAGACCGCTCACCGCGTCGATCAGCGCGGCGTCCCCCTCACGGCACTGCAGCGCCAGCACGCCCGCGCCGATGGGCGGCATCATCGTCTCGGTCGAGAGGATCTCGCTGATCACGTCCTCGCGGCCGATGCGCTCCAGGCCGGAGACCGCGAGCAGCAGGGCGTCCGCCTCGCCGGCCTCCAGCTTCGCCAGACGCTTGTTGGCGTTGCCGCGGAACGGCACGCACTCCAGGTGGGGGTGCGTGGCGGCCAGTTGCGCGACCCGGCGCACCGAGGAGGTGCCGATCCGTGTCCCGGCAGGCAACTCGTCCAGGGTGAGTCCGCCCGGGTGGATCAGGGCGTCGCGGATGTCGTCCCGCTTGAGGAACGCGGCGAACACCGTGCCCGCCGGGAGTGGCCGGTCGGCGGGCACGTCCTTCACGCAGTGCACGGCGAGGTCGGCCTCGCCGGCCAGCAGCGCCGCGTCGACCTCCTTGGTGAACGCGCCCTTGCCCTCGACCTGGGACAGATCGCCCATCCACTTGTCGCCGGTGGTCTTCACCGGCACGACCTCGGTGCGCACTCCGGGGTGGGCGGCGGCCAACTCGGCCCGGACGCGCTCCACCTGGGCGAGCGCCATGGGGGAGTCGCGGGAGACGATGCGAATCAGTTCGGGGACGGACATGCGGACACGATAGTCCCTTCGCGGGGTCGCTCGTCCCGGACCTTCTCCGACTGCCGGGCATCGGGCGTCAGTTCGGAACGAGCGGATCGCTCAGTTCCACCGCTCGCAGGGCCGCGGCGAGGGCCCGCTCGTCGCCGACGTCGAGGGCGGTGTCGGTGAGCTTCACGACGTGCTCGTCTCCGTGCGCGAGGGCCCGTTCCAGCACCTCCTGGGCCGGGCACCCGGGCGCGGGGACGTCCGCGACGGGCTCGGCGGTGGGGTACATGGCGGTGACGGCCGCGGACGCGGTCCACGCCGCGCGCAGGCTCGGCGCCCACAGCGCGCGGGGCAGGGAGCCGAGGGTGCGCAGGACGGCGTTGGGCGCGGTCGCCGCGTGCACCAGCATGGTCGCCTCGCCGTGGCCGTGGGTGGCGTAGCGGTGGGTCGCGGCCCGGACCAGTTCGGCGAGGCGGTCCCGGGCCGTGTCCGGGTCGGTCACGTCGTCCGCCCACAGCGGCAACCGCCGTACGGCTGCCAGCCGGTCGGGGAATCCGCCCCGGGGATCGGTGACCGGCGGCACGGCGTCCAGGGACCGCGCGGCACCCGGCGCCGCGGGCAGGGCCGTGATGCCGGAGACGGGCCGGTGCCGGGCGGCCCAGTAGCCGAGGCCGTGCGCGAGTTCGGCGAGCCGCGGCGCGTTCTCGCGGGCCTCCAGGGCCCGTACGGCATGCCCGACGCGGATGACGGGATGCGTGGAGCCGCCGTACATCCCGGGCAGCAGGCGCGGCCACCACGCGGCGAGGACGTCCCGCCACGGCTGCTCGGCGAGCGCGCGGCCGAAGTACCCGATCCAGTCGGCGGCCCGGCGCGGGTCGCCCAGCGCCTCACGCCAGTCGGCGTCGGTCACGGGAGCGACGGGCCCGGGCAGGTCCTCCAGCTTGTGCCGGTAGAGGTCCAGCCACCGGTGCACGGCATCCGCCCGGCCGTGCGCGGCGAGGGCCTCCACGACCATGGGGGCGTGATTGGTGAGCCGGCCGAGCCGCTCCGGCCCGGTGGCGTGGAGACGGCCGAGGGCGTCCTCGAGGGTCCCTGTCGTGTCGTGCGTGTCCATGCGGGGACGCTATGCGGCCGCCCCGCGCCGGGGGATCGGGCGCGGGGCGGAACCCGGACCCCACCGGAGGCCTAGGCCTCCGGCCGGGCCGGTGCGGTCAGGCGTACGGGTCGAAGGGGATGCCGGAGGGCTTGGCCTTGGCGAGGTGGTTGGCGAAGGTGCCGTCCTTCAGGCCGAAGTTGGCGCTGCCGAAGTCGTACGACGTGAGCTTGTCGCGCACCCCGGCCGGGTAGCCGTTCCAGCCGACCAGTGCCGGGTACTGCCAGGTGCGCTTGTGGTTCTCCGGCGGCTCGTCGTTCCCGTTCGCGGCGCGGAAGCAGTGTGTTCTGATGCCGTCCTTGTGGTAGACGATCTTCGCGTGCGTGCCGTCGAAGCGGATCGCGGACGCCGCGTGCACGGTGAACCCGCCGTGGTTGGACGTCGACACGTACTTGACCTGGTTGTCCTGCACGAACACCGCGACGTGCTCGAAGTCGTGCCGGTGGCCTCCGATGCCGCTGCCGGCCACCGCCTGGTCCTTCTCGAAGTAGAGGGCGTACAGGATGGCGCACCAGCCGTTGTTGCACTTGGAGCGCGCGTAGCCGTTGGTGTTGTCGAGGTCCGAGGCGTCCCGGCAGTTGCCGTTCAGGGCGCCGGTCGGTTTGAGCCCGCCGTTCACGGTGCCGTCCGGGCCGATCGCGGGCGTGGAGTAGCAGCCGTCGGTGTCGTAGTCGTAGGCGGGCTGGTACGTCTGCTCCAGGGCGTCCGCGTTGGCGGGCAGCGCCGACGGTGGGGCGGCGAAGGCCGTGGCGGGGGAGGCGAGGACGAGGGCGGCGGCACCGGCCGCTCCGATGATCCATCTCCTGCGGTGGGCGAACGGGCGTGACGACACTGCGTCCTCCTTGGTCCGGGCGCAGCCCAACGGCTGTGGGGGAAAGGGAGGTTCAGCTTCCAGGCTGAACGCGTCCATGCCAAGAGGGACGGAGGATCCGAACGGTGAATCGGAGCGCAATAGTTGGGGCCGCCCGTTCGATTCAGACCATGTCGTCGGGGATGTCGGCCGCGGCCTCCTCGGGTGCGAGATCGGGCCGGAGCCGCAGCCAGGACGGCTGCCGCAGCAACCCCTCCCGCGTGCGGGTGCTGTAGCGGACCTCGCCGACGAGGCGGGGGACGACCCAGTGCGCGCCCGGAGCGCGCGGGGCGGGGTCGAAGGGGCAGACGTCACTCGCGGCGGCCCCCAGCAGTGCGGCGAGTTCGGTGCGTTCGGCCTCGCTCCAGCCGGTGCCCACGCTGCCGACGTAGCGCAGCCGCCCCGCCGCGCGCTGCCCCACCAGCACCGCGCCGGGCAGGCCGGTGAGCCGCCCCTTGCCCGGCTGCCAGCCGCCGACCAGGACGTCCTCGGTGCGCATGTTGCGGATCTTGATCCAGGCCCGGGAGCGCACCCCCGGTTCGTACACCGAGTCGAGCCGCTTGCAGACCAGGCCCTCCAGGCCGTGCTCCCGGGTGGCGCGCAGGGCCTCGGCGCCGTGGCCGACGAGTGCGCGCGGGGTCGACCAGGAGGGCCCGGCGAGGCCGAGGTCCTCCAGTGCCGCGCGGCGTCGTGCGTAGGGGAGCCGGAGGAGGGAGTGGTCCTGCAGGTGCATCAGGTCGAACAGCACGAGGTGGACCGGGACCTCCGCCGCTCGCCGCGCGGCCCTGGCGGGGGCGTGGGCCAGGCCCATCCGGGACTGCAGCAGCTGGAAGCTGGCGCGGCCCTGGTCGTCCAGGGCCATGATCTCGCCGTCGAGTACGGCGGGTGTGGCGCCGAGGGCGGTTCCCAGCGGCCGCAGTTCGGGGTAGGCGGCCGTGATGTCGTCACCGGAGCGGGCGCGCAGCAGCACACTGCCGTCCCCGGGCAGATAGACCACCACCCGCTGGCCGTCCTGCTTGGTCTCGTAGGCCCAGCGCGCGTCCTGCGCGGCGGGCGGCAGGGTGCCGGACGTGGCGAGCATGGGCGGGATCAGCGGCAGGTCCACGGGTGAGGTGTCGACGAACCGGCGGGCCGCCACGCGTGTTTCCTGTCTCTTTCCCCTGAACGGGGTGAACCGCTCGACGAACGAGGGAAACGCCGAAGGAACGGGGGCGGAGCCGCCCGATTTAGTTGAGTTACGCAACGAGATGGTACCGTGGCGCTCATGCCCACACCACCGCTCCCCGGCGCCCCCTCCCCGGAAGTGATCGAGATCGAGCGTGCGCTCACCCGCATCACCTACCTGAGCACGCGCGCCCGCCAGCACGAACGGCTGATGGCTCTGGCGGGCGTGCCGCTCGACCGCGCCGCGGTCGCCCTGCTGCGGCAGATCGCCGACTCCGAGCCGCAGCGGCCGGGGGAGCTCGCCACCCGGCTGGGCGTGGAGGCCTCGCACGTCACGCGCACGGTGCAGCAGTTGCAGAAGTCCGGATACGTCACCCGTGTCCCCGACCCGGACGACCGCCGCGCCCAGCGCATCGAGCTCACCGATGCCGGGGGCGAGGCCATCGCCAGGATCCGCGAGGCCGGCGTCCGCGGCATGCAGGTGGCCCTCTCGGCCTGGTCCCCCGAGGAACTGGGGCAGCTCGCGACGCTCTTCCACCGCATGGTCGACGACTTCCTCGCCCACGCCGTCGACGACGAAGGCGAATCCCGGCCGGCTCCGCCCGGCCCAGCCTGATCCCCGGTCACCGTCCGGCCGGATCACGCGGATCCGGCCGGACGGTCACCGCCGCCCCCGGCGGGGCCGGCTCGCGCAGGCCGCACAGCAGCAGCCGGCCCAGCGCGGGCAGCGCGACGAGCGGCAGCAGGGCCGACCGCAGGGACGTCGCGTCGGCCAGCGCCCCGAGCGCGGGGACCGCGAGGCCGCCGACGCTCACCGCCAGACCCAGCGTGACCCCGCTCGCGGTCCCCACGCGCCGGGGCAGGAAGTCCTGGCTCAGCGTGATGTGCAGCGAGAACGGCACATACAGACCCGCCGACGTCAGCGCCACGAACAGGTACACCGGCGGCCCGGGGACCAGGACGAGCCCGGCCACGGCCAGGACCGTCAGGGCGTACGACCGGCGCACCACCGCCATCCGCCCGTACTGCCCGGCCAGCCGGCCCCCGGCCAGCCGGCCCCCGGCCAGCTTGCCGGCCGCGCCGCCGGCGTAGAGCACGAACAGGGCCGCCGTACCGGCCGCGACACCGCCACCGGTGCGCTCCCGCACGTACAGCGAGACGAACGTGCCGAGGCCGACGAACACCACGGAGCGGCAGACCACGGCCCCGGACAGCCGCAGGAAGGACCCCCAGTCGTCCTCGCCCGCGACGGCGGACGCGGTGGTACTCCGCGCGCCGGACCCCGCCGAGCGCACCACCGCCGCACACAGCGCCGCCGCCAGGGCCGGGACGACCAGCAGGGGAGAGGCGCGCAGCCCGCCCGTGGCCAGCACGGCGAAGACCAGCAGGGGAGCCAGGGCGAAGCCGGCGTTGCCGCCGAAGGAGAACCAGCCCATCCCGGTGTGCCGGCCGTGCGCCGCGGCCCGCGCCACCCGGGCGGCCTCCGGATGGTAGGCGGCCACACCCACCCCCGCTGACACTGGCGGCGGTGGCCGCCGCTCCGCCTCGACCATCCGGCCGTCCTGGCTGTCAGCCCACTGCTGCGCGAGCTGATCCTCGCCTACACCCGTGACCCCGGCGACGACGGTCCCGAGCGCCGCCGGCTGGCCGCCGTCCTGCGCGACCAATTGCGCCTTTCCCCCCAGCAGCCGCTGCGGCTGCCCGCCCCCGTCGACCCGCGCCTGGCCGCCGTCTGCGCGCTCGTGCACGCCGACCCGGCCGACGTGCGCACCCTCGCGCAACTCGGCGCCGCGACCGGGGTGGGGGAGCGGACGCTCAGCCGGCTCTTCCGCGGCGAGTTCGGCATGACGTTCCCGCAGTGGCGCACCCAGTCGCGGCTCTACCACGCCCTGCGGATGCTGGCCGAGGGCCTGCCCGTCACGACCGTGGCCCACCGCTGCGGCTGGTCCTCCGCCAGCGCCTTCATCGACGTCTTCCGCCGCTCCTTCGGCTACACGCCCGGCAGGCAGACATCACGGGCACTCCCGGGACCCGGTGAACCGACCTGACTACCGTCCGGTAATAATGCGCGGCAGGCCTTCAGAGGAGGAACCGTGTCCCGGTCCGAACGCTCGCCCCTGCTGCTCGCCGGCCTCCTGGCCACCGCGGGCGTCGCCCACTTCGCCACCCCACGCCCGTTCGACGCGACCATCCCGCGCGGCCTGCCCGGCACCCCGAGGGCCTGGACCTACGCCAGCGGCGCCGCCGAGCTCGCGCTGGCCGCCGGACTGGCGCTGCCGCGCACCCGCAAGGCCGCCGCGCTGGCCACGGCCGCCTTCTTCGTCGGGGTCTTCCCCGCCAACGTCAAGATGGCCGCCGACTGGCGCCACCGTCCCGCCCCGCAGAAGACCGCCGCCTTCGCCCGCCTGCCCCTGCAGGTGCCGCTGGTGCTCTGGGCCCGCGGCGTCGCCCGGAACGCGGAGGCCAGGCCGTGACCGCGCGCGTGCAGACCGGCGACACGGTCGAGGACTTCTCCCTGCCCGACGAGACCGGCACCGTCCGCAGCCTGTCCGGGTTGCTCGCCGAAGGCCCCGTCGTGCTCTTCTTCTACCCGGCCGCCCTGACACCCGGCTGCACCGCCCAGGCCTGCCACTTCCGCGACCTCGCCGCCGAGTTCGCCGCCGTCGGCGCCCGCCCCGTCGGCATCAGCGGCGACGACGTAGAGCGGCAGCAGGAGTTCGCCGGGCGGCACGGCCTCGGCATGCCGCTGCTGTCCGACGCCGACGGCGCGGTCCGCGAGCGGTTCGGGGTGAAGCGCGGCTTCTCCCTGGCGCCCACCAAGCGCACCACGTTCGTCATCGCACAGGACCGCACCGTCCTCGACGTCGTACGCAGCGAACTGCGCATGAACGCGCACGCCGACCGGGCCCTCACCGCGCTGCGCGCCCACCGGGCCTGACACCGTCACGAATGCTGCTTCGCGGTTGATAGAGGGCCGCAAAGGGATAATCCTGGACGATATGGAGGACGCCTCCGCTGCTGCGATCATCGACGCCCGCGGCATGCTGACGGGGTGGAGCGAGGGTGCCCGGCGGCTGACCGGCTACCCGGCCGAAGAGGCCCTGGGTCGTGCCGCGCGGGAACTGCTCGCCGAGACCGTGCCGCCCGAGGCGGTGTCCGCACTCTCCGGCACCGTCATGGTGCGCCACCGCGACGGCTACCTCGTAGGGCTCCGCGTCAGGGCCTGCGCCGTGACCGGCCCGGACGGGGAGGCGGGCGGCTATGTGATCACCGCCGCGTCGCCCGGCCGTGGGGAGACCTCCCTCGCGGGCCGCGCCTTCCAGCAGGCGTCCATCTCGATGTCCGTCTTCGACACCGGCCAGCGCTACCTGCGGCTCAACGACGCCGCCTGCCATGTGATGGGCGTGTCCGAGGAGACCCTGCTCGGCCGGCACTTCCCGGAGACCGTGGAGGAGGCGGAGCACAGCCGCGGCTTCAACTGGCACCTGCGGCACGTCGTCGAGACCGGCCGGCCGCTGCGGTACGAGAGCTACACCGGCGCACCGGCCCTCAACCGCGAGCACGCCTGGGTCACCGAGATGTGGCCGGTGCGGGACGCCGCCGGCGAGCTCGTGGGAACCGCCCTGGCCGCCTTCGACAGCACCGAGCAGTACTGGGCCCGGCAGCGCCTCGCCCTGCTGAACGAGGCCGCCGCCGGGATCGGCACCACCCTGGACGTGGTCCGCACGGCCGAGGAACTGATCGGGGTCGTGATTCCCCGCTTCGCGGACTTCGCGAGCGTGGACCTGTTCGACTGGGTGCTCGGCGCGGACGAGGCGCCCACGGCGTCGGCCGAGGAGATCACGCTGCGGCGGGTCGCCCACGGATCCGTCACCGAGGGCACCCCGGAGGCGGCCGTCCATCTGGGTGCCGTGGACGTCTACCCCTCGTTCTCGCCGATCGCCCGGGCCATGCGGGAGGGCCGGGCCATCATCAGCCAGGCGGGGGAGCCGGCGTTCATGCGCTGGGTCGCCGAGCGCAATTCCCGCGCCCCGGAAGGACGCCCCTACCGCAAGGGCGTCCATTCGATGATGGCCGTACCGCTGCGGGCCCGCGGCACCACACTCGGCGTCGCCGTGGCCGTGCGGGTGGCGCAGCCCGACGACTACGCCGACGACGACGCGGTGTTCGCCGAGGAACTCGCCAGCCGGGCCGCGGTCTGCGTCGACAACGCCCGCCGCTTCGCCCGCGAACGCACCACCGCCCTCGCCCTCCAGCACAGCCTGCTGCCCAGGGGCCTGCCCGGCCAGGCCGCCGTGCAGGTCGCCCACCGCTACCTGCCCTCCGGCTCGGCGGCCGGCATCGGCGGCGACTGGTTCGACGTGATCCCGCTGTCCGGCAGCCGCGTCGCGCTGGTCGTGGGGGATGTCGTGGGGCACGGCATCCCCTCCACGGCGACCATGGGCCGGCTCGTCACGGCCGTCCGCACCCTCGCCGACGTGGACCTGCCGCCGGACGAACTCCTCACCCACCTCGACGACCTGGTCACCCATCTCGCCTCGGACGACCAGGACGACGAGGTCGCCGAGCTGGGCGCGACCTGCCTCTACGCCGTCTACGACCCCGTCACGCGCCGTCTGAACCTGGCCGCCGCCGGGCACCCCGCGCCCGCCCTGGTGCTGCCCGACGGATCCACCCGGCTGATCCCCATGAGCGCGGGGCCCCCGCTGGGCGTGGGAGGGCTGCCGTTCGAGGCGACGGAACTCCAGCTGCCCGAGGGCTCCGTCGTCGCCCTCTACACCGACGGGCTCATCGAGGACCGCGACCGCGACGTCGACCACGCCACCGACGAGCTGTGCCGGGCCCTGACCGTCCCCGCCGACTCGCTGGACGCCCTGTGCGACACCGTGCTGAAGGCCGTACTGCCGGAGGAGCCCGGCGACGACGTGGCCCTGCTGCTGGCCCGGACCCGGGCGCTGGGCGCCGACCAGGTCGCCACCTGGGACGTCACCCCCGACCCCGCGGAGGTGGCCGCCACCCGGCAGGCCGCCACCGACCAGCTCTCCGCCTGGGGCCTGGACGAGACGGCCTTCGTCACCGAACTCGTCGTCAGCGAACTGGTCACCAACGCCATCCGGTACGGTGCCCCGCCCATCCAGCTCCGCCTCATCCGGGACCAGACCCTCATCTGCGAGGTGTCCGACGGCAGTTCGACCTCCCCGCACCTGAGGCGGGCGCACCAGGACGACGAGGGCGGCCGTGGCCTGCTGCTGGTCGCCCAGCTCACCCAGCGCTGGGGCAGCCGGCAGACCACCCGGGGCAAGACGATCTGGTGCGAACAGTCACTCACACCGCTGTTCTGACCTCACTCCCCGGCTGCCTCGGAGGCGACCTGGGCGAGCGTGCGGCCGGACTTGGCCGAACGGGCGCGGCGCGGATCGGGAGCCCCGCGCGTACGGGCCGGGCCCCCGGCCCGCTTCACCAGCAGCCACGCCTCCTCGCCGCCGCGGAACCGGGTCAGGGCGTACGCGCCGTGGAGCTTGGTACCGCTCAGCCGGAACGTGGCGTGCCCGCGCTCCAGTGACCGGGCGAAATCGACGGGCCGGCCCGCGCGGTCGTGGCTCAGCGGCTCGTACGTGCCGTGGTCCCAGACGATCACCGTGCCGCCGCCGTACTCGCCGCGGGGGATCACGCCCTCGAACTCCTCGTACTCCAGCGGATGGTCCTCCGTGGGCACGGCCAGGCGCTTGTCCTTCGGGTCCGCCGAGGGGCCTTTCGGGACCGACCAGGATTTCAGCACGTCGTCCACCTGCAGCCGGAAGTCGAAGTGCATCGTGCTCGCGTCATGGATCTGCACCACGAACCGGGGCCTGTCGCCCGCCGGTGCTCCGCGTCCCCGGGGCTCGCCGGTCCGGTCGAAGTCGCGCTTGCCGCGGTAGTCCCGCAGCCGGTCCCGCTCAGCCACCTGCGGCTCCTTCCTGCCTGGCGTGCCCCGGGTACCCGTCAGAACTCCTCGTGCACCTCGGGGTCGGCGCCGACCCTCCGCCGCGGCCTGTCCGCGACGGCCCGCATCTCGTCCTCGCTCAGCTCGAAACCGAAGACGTCGAGGTTGGCGCGCTGCCGCTCGGGATTGGCCGACTTCGGGATGGGCACCGCACCCAGCTGCGTGTGCCAGCGCAGCACGACCTGCCCGGGCGACACCCCGTGCGCCCCGGCGATCCGTGCCACGGCGGGATCCTCCAGCAGGGGCGTACCCGGGCGCAGCGGGCTCCAGCTCTCGGTGACGATGCCCTTGCGAGCGTGGAAGGCGCGCAGCTCGTCCTGCGGCAAGAAGGGGTGCAGCTCGATCTGGTTGACCGAGGGCAGCACGCCGGTCTCCTTCTCCAGCCGCTCGATGTGCCCGGCCGTGAAGTTGGAGACGCCGATCGAACGGACCAGCCCCTCCTCGCGCAGTTTGATCATGGCCTTCCACGCGTCGACGTAACGGTCCACGCGCGGCAGCGGCCAGTGGATCAGGTACAGGTCGACGTACTCCAGGCCCAGGCGGGCCCGGGACTCCTCGAAGGAGGCGAGGGTCTCCTCGTAGCCGTGGTGCCGGCCCGGGAGTTTCGTCGTCACGACGATCTCCTCACGCTGCACCACGCCGGAGGCCACGCCGCGGCCGACCCCCGCCTCGTTGCGGTAGTTCGCCGCCGAGTCGATCAAGCGGTAGCCGGCCTCCAGGGCCGAGAGCACCGCCTGCTGCGCCTCGTCGTCGCCGAGCGGCCAGGTGCCCAGGCCCAGGGCGGGGAGCGTCGTACCGTCGTTGAGCGTGTGGGTCGGGATACTGATCACCGTCGGGCCTTCCCGTTGACTGTGCGTACGGCAGTGTCGTCCCTCCAGCGTCACGGATAGGGTGAGCAATGATCAACCGGACACGTGGGGGATGAGGACGGCGGACGGCATGGGCAGCGCCGAGGAGAAGCCGGTGGCGGGGTCGGGACGTCCCACCTCGCGGGATGTCGCGCGGCTCGCCGGCGTGTCGCACACCGCCGTGTCCTTCGTGTTCAACGGCCGCGCCGCCGGCAACCTCTCGCCCGCCACCCAGGAACGCATCCGGCAGGCGGCCGCCCGGCTCGGCTACCGGCCCGACCCCGTCGCCCGCGGCCTGCGCCGCAGCCGTACGGCCGTGATCGGCCTGGTCACCGACGAGATCGCCTCCTCACCCTTCGCCGGGCGGCTGCTGCGCGGCGCCATGGACACCGCCTGGGCCGACGAGCACCTGGTCCTCACCGTCGACTCCGGCGGCGACCCGGCCAAGGAGGACGCGGCGGTCGCCGAACTCCTCGACCGGCGCGTCGACGGCATCATCTACGCGGCCATGTCCCTGCGCAGCGTCCGCGTCCCCGAGGGCCTGCACCGCACCCACTCCGTCCTGGCCAACTGCCTGCCCGAGGACGACTCGCTGCCCGCCGTCATCCCCGCCGAGCGGGCCGGCGGCCGTACGGCGGCCCGGCTGCTGCTGGAGCAGGGGCACCGGCGGCTCGCGGTCGTCGGAGGGAATGACGACATCGCCTCGGTGGAGCGGCTGCGCGGCTTCCGCGACGCGCTGCGCGCCGAGGGCGTCACCGTCCCCCGGGACTGGATCGTCCGGACCGGAGGGGAGATCTCCGGCGGCTACGAGGGCGCCACGCGCCTGCTCGACGGCGCGCTCCCCGGCAGCCGGCCCACCGGGATCTTCACCTACAACGACCGGGTCGCCGCGGGCGTCCTGCACGCCGCGACCCGCCTCGGCATCGCCGTCCCGGAGGACCTGTCGGTGGTGGGGTACGACGACCAGGAGCACATGGCCGCCCACCTGACGCCGCCCCTCACCACCGTCGCCCTGCCCCACCGGGCCATGGGAGAGGCGGCCGCGCGTCTCCTCCTCGACTCCATCGGCACCGGCCGGACACCGCCCGCCACCGTGCGGCGTCTGGCCTGCCCGGTGATCAGCCGCGCGTCGGTGGGACCAGCGCCCACCCGGTGACGGACGCGCCGGACCGCACCCGCAACTCCCGGACGTCGTCGGCGCGTTCGTAGACCCGCTCGGTGATGGTGGCCCGGTCGCCGACGAACAGCTCGTACAGGGAGCCGTCGACGAGGACGCGCAGCGTGAGCTCCTCCTGCGGCGGTACGCGGACGACGACGGGTTCCGCCGATTCCCCGCGCGGCCAGGCGCTCCGGTCGAAGGTCACGGTGCCCTCGCCCGGATCCAGACGGACCGTCAGCTCGGCGCCGTGAGCCGACCTCAGCAGGCTGACCGTGGTGCGGGCGCGGGCGCCGATGGTCAGGTCGTAGGCCGCCGGCAGCGTGGCCCGGCCGGGAGCGGTCACGAACGGCCGGGCGTCCCGAAGCCTGTCCAGCTCCGGTGCCGGGGACACGCGCAGCGCCCCGTCGTGATGGACGTCGACGACACGGGGAGCGGTGAGCACACCGGCCCAGCCGGTCCCGCCCTGCTCCCGGGCCTCCCACGACCAGCCCCACAGCAGGGCGCGGTCGGGTTCCTGGAGCACGGCGGGGGCGTAGAAGTCGCGGCCGTGGTCGAGCAGGCCGCCGGTGCGCGCGGTGAAGCGCAGGTCCGCGTCCAGACGGCCCGTCAGGTAGCCCGTGGTCCATGGGTCCCCGTCCCACAGAGCCACCGCCAGCACCCACTCGCCGCCCTGCGTGGCGTACAGCTGCGGGCACTCCCAGCCGGTCGCACGGCCGCCGAACGCGGCCCGGGCGGCGGGGTCGTGACCGTCCAGGAGCACACCCGCGAACCGCCAGTCGGCCAGGTCGTCGCAGTCGTAGAGCAGGACCGAAGGGGTGCCGTCGGCGTGGCCCGCCCCGACCAGCGCCCAGCGGCGCCCGTCGTGCCGGAAGACGAACGGGTCGCGGAACATCACCACGTCCAGCCCCTCGGGCGGGCCCGAGACCACCGGCTCGGGCAGGGCAGTCCACTCGGTCAGCGCGGGATCGTCCGGGTCCGCGGCCCGGGCCAGGCAGACCGTGCCCAGCCCGGTGTGGTGCCGGTCCACCCCGGTGTAGACGGCCGTCGGCACGCCCCCGTCGTCGACCACGCACCCCGACCAGCAGCCCGCCTCGTCCGGGCCGCCCGGGGTCGGGGTGAGAGCGATCGGATGGTGCTCCCAGTGGGCGAGGTCGGCGCTGGAGGCATGGCCCCAGTGGACGTTGGCGTGCACCGGGGCGTCCGGGTTGTGCTGGTAGAAGAGGTGGTGGCGGCCGCGCCAGCGGAAGGGGCCGTTGGGGTCGTTCATCCAGTTGGCGGGCGGGCGGACCCGGAAGCGCGGGGCGTGCGGGTCCTGCGGGGGAGCGGCGAGGCTCAACGGTTGACTCCTGCGGACGTGATGCCCTCACGCAGAGGGCGCTGGCCGACGACGAACACGGCGACGGCGGGGATCATGGAGAGGACGACACCGGCGAGCACCACGGAGATGGAGCCGGTGCCGAGGTTGCCCTGGAGGGAAACCAGCCCCAGCGGCAGCGTGTAGTTCTGGCCCGACGTCTCCAGGATCAGCGGGCGGAAGAACTCGTTCCAGTGGTAGTTGAAGGCCAGGACACCGACGATCGCGAGGCCGGGCGCGGCCAGCGGGGCGTACACGGACCGGAAGGTCCGCCAGGGCCCGGCCCCGTCCAGCATCGCCGCCTCGCCCAGGTCCTTGGGCATGCCGAGGAAGTACTGGCGCATCAGGAACGTGCCGAACGCGGTCGGGAAGGCCGGGATGATCAGCCCGAGCAGGGTGTCGGTCAGGCTCATCGACTTCAGCACCAGGAACACCGGCACGATGGTGACCTGCAACGGCACCATCATCGTCGCCAGCACCAGGCCGAACAGCGGCTTCTTGAAGCGGAACTCCAACCGGGCGAAGGCGTATCCGGCCAGGCCCGCCGTGATCATCTGGCCGACGGCGATCAGGGCCGTGACCAGCGTGGAGTTGAGCGCGAGCAGCCAGACGTCGATCTGGTCGAACACTCCGCGGTACGCCTCGGCCGAGGGTTCGGAGGGGATGAGCTGCGGCGGCAGGTCGAACGCCTCGGCCGGGGTGCGCAGCGACGTGGAGACCGTCCACACCACCGGTCCGAGCGTGAGCAGCGCGCACACGGTCAGCCCGGCGATCCGCGCCCATGGCGCGAGCCCGTGCCGCACGCGGCCGGAGGACAGGGTTGCTTGGCTCATGGGAGGACTCACCCGGCTCACTGGTAGTGGACGAAACGCCGGCTGAGCCGGAACTGGAGGGCCGTGACCGCCATGATCAGCACGAACAGCAGCACGCCCACCGCGGACGCCTCCCCGAAGCGCAGCTGCTCGAACGCCGTCTCGTAGATGACCATCACGACCGTGCGGGTGGAGTCACCGGGACCGCCGTTGGTGAGGACGTAGGGCTGTTCGAAGACTTGGAGGGCGTTGATGATGCCGACCACCGAGGCGACCAGCAGCGTCGGCGACAGCAGCGGCAGGGTGACGGTCAGGTGCTTGCGCAGGCCCGTCGCTCCGTCAAGGGAGGCGGCCTCGTGGATCTCCTTCGGGATGTTGTTCAGCCCGCCGACGAACAGCAGGAACGAGAAGCCGAACTGCTGCCACACATAGACCAGGACCACCGTCGCCATGGCGGCGTTCTCCGACGTCAGCCACGGCACCGGCGCGATCCCGACGAAGCCGAGCAGCCAGTTGATCACCCCGAAGTCCTGGTTGAACAGGTACTTCATCACCACCGAGATCGACGCGGCGGACAGCACCAGCGGGAAGAAGAACGCCGAGCGGAACACCGAGCGCAGCCACCCGGGCATCCGCCCGTTCAGCGTCAGGGCGAGGGCCAGCGCGACGAACAGCTGCAACGCCACGGCGAACACCATGAACACCAGCGTGTTGCGGAAGGACACCAGCACGGTCTCGTCGCCGAACACCTCGCCGTAGTTGGAGAGCCCGGCGTAGGAGGGCGAGTCGATGACGTTCCAGTGGAACAGGCTGAGGATCACCGAGCCGGCGATGGGGACGATCGTGAAGACGACGATGCCCACGATCGTCGGCGCCAGGAACAGCGTGGCCAGCAGGCGGGTGCCGCGGTCACGGGCCGAGGGGCCCTTCGGCGCCGGGGCGGCCGGGGCCGGGGGGCGCTCGGCCCGCGCGGGCGGTATCCGGGTGTTCGTCATACGTCACGCTCCATGGCCTTCTCCAGGTCGCCCTGCATCCGGCGCAGCGCGGGACGCACCGAGCGCGAGGAGGCCAGGGCCGTGCCGGTGTGCTTCAGCAGGACCTGCTCCACCTCGGCGACCTGCGGCGGCGCCGGGATCGGTCCGGTGTCGGGGAACCGGTCGAGGGTGTCGTAGAAGACCGGCCAGTGCGCCGGGCCGGTCTTCGCGTAGCGGTCCGCGGTGAGCAGGGACCGGCGGGCCGGGGTCGTCTGGTTCGTGGCGAACAGCCGCTCCAGGGTGTCCTTGCGGGCCGCGTACTTGATGAACTCCCACGCCTCGTCCTGCATCTTCGAGGTGCGCAGCAGCGCGTATCCCGCCGCCCCGTACTGCATGCGCTGGGTGCGCCAGCGCGGGAAGTACTGCACGTCGAACCCGTCCCGCTCCATCCCGGCCAGGTGCAGACCGCCCGCCCAGAAGCCGCCCGCCGGGGTGACGCCGACCCGGCCGGTGGAGAACACGCCGATGAGGTTCTGGCCGTTGCCGCCCTCGGGCCGGGTGCACAGGCCGTCCTGGATGAGGGAGGCGAGGTAGTCGTAGACCTCCTCCACCCGGTCGTGCGAGGCCTGCGGCGTCGTCCAGCGGAAGCCCCCGCCGCGGCCCTCGCGCTGCGCGGCCGGGTAGAAGCCGTTCCACAGCCAGTCGCCGCCGGGCGCCTTGGACTCGGCGAGCAGGTTGGTGTCGTTCGCGAACAGCCACGGGACCACGCCGCCCCACAGCCGGTTGGTCCAGAAATACGGCGTGAAGCGGGAGCCGCCCGACCTCTTCATGTCCCGCAGCAGCGCCGTGAAGTCGTCCCGGGTCCAGTCGGACGGCGGGAACGGTGCTCCGGCCCGGCGCAGCACCTGGCGGTTGAAGTACATGTCGGCCGCGTTGAACTCGACCGGCAGCTGGTGGAGGCTGCCCTCGTACATCATCGACTCGACCAGCGAGGGATGGACGTCGGCGAAGTACTCCTTCAGCTCGGCCGCGTCCCGCTTGACCCACTTGTCCAGGGCCACCCCGAGGCGCTGCGCGAAGAGCTGCACGCCCTCGGTGGCGACGTAGACGAGGTCGGGGGCGGTGCCCGCGGCGACCTGGGTGAGGATCTTCGCGAAGAAGTCCGACCAGTCGACGGCCTGGACCGCGTTGATCCGCAGCTTGATGTCGGGGTGCAGCTCGGCGAAGCCCTCGCTGAGCGTGCGGATGGCCTCCGGCCCGTAGGCGGGGCCCAGCGTGGCGACGACGAGGGAGCCGTCGTCCCGGCCGGGGATGTCGGCTCCGGTGAGCCGGTCCCAGCTCGCGGCGGTGCCGGCCAGGGCGGCGGCCCCCGCGCCATAGGCGCCGTACCGCAGCAGCGCTCGGCGGGTGAGGTGCGAGTCGGTCATCGTATGCGGGGCCTAACTCGTGTTAGCCGTGGGTTGATGCCCCAGATGATGTGAGGGCGGAACGGGCCTGTCAAGGCGTGCGACCGCTTGACCTTTAACGAGTTAGGTCCGAAAGTCCTGATCCCATGAACCACCGTTTCCGACGAGAGGAACGAGGTGTGTGATGGGCGGGATCACCAGGAGGACGCTGTTCGCCGGGTCGGCCGTGGGCGCGGCGGGCGCTCTGCTGCCGGCAGCGGGCCCGGCCGCGGCCGGGCCCGGGAGGACGGCCCGGGCGAGCTACCGGGCCGGGTACCACTTCACCGTCCCCGAGCAGTGGAAGAACGACCCGCAGAGGCCGGTCTGGATCGACGGCAGCTATCACTACTACTACCTTCACAACGCCGACTACCTGGCCGGTGAGATCGGCACCGCCTGGCGTCTGGCCACCAGCACCGACCTGGTCTCCTTCACGGACCGGGGGATCGCCGTGCCCAAGGACACCACGCCCAACGGCGACGTCTGGTCGGGTTCGGCGGTGGTCGACACGCACGGCACGGCGGGCTTCGGGGCGGGGGCGGTCGTCGTCCTGGCCACGATGTCACCGCACGACGGCCCGGCCGACCAGGCGCAGTACCTGTACTACTCCACCGACGCCGGCCGCACCTTCACCCCGCACGGCACCGGCCCGGTGCTGCCCAACCCCGGCGTGCGCGACTTCCGCGACCCGAAGGTGATCCGCGACGAGGAACGCGACCGGTGGGTGATGACCCTCGCCGAGAACGACAAGGTGGGCTTCTACCACTCCGCCGACCTCAAGTCCTGGACGTACGTCAGCGGGTTCGTCAAGGGCGGCATCGGGGTGCTGGAGTGCCCCGACCTGTTCCGGATCCGGGCCGGGGACGGCACGCTGAAGTGGGTGCTCGGGGTGAGCGCCAACGGCAAGGGCGCCGGGCTGCCCAACACGTACGCGTACTGGACGGGCTCCTTCGACGGCAGCGCCTTCACCGCCGAGGCCTCCGAGCCGCAGTGGCTCGATCACGGCTGGGACTGGTACGGCGCCGTCACCTTCGACAAGCGCGGCACCGACGGCACCCCCGACGAGGGCACCCGGTACGCCATCGGCTGGCTGAACAACTGGGACTACGCCCACATCACGCCCACGATCGACAGTGACGGCTTCAACGGCACCGACTCGATCGTCCGCGAGATCACGCTGGAGCGCGCGGGCGACGGCACGTACTTCCTGGCCTCCCGGCCGGTCGCCGCGCTCGACCGCTACGTCTCCCGCACGGTGCGGCTCGGCGACCTGGAGGTCCAGGGCAGCCGCGTCCTCGACTACCGGGGCACCGCGTACGAGCTGACCTGCGAGATCACCTGGGACCAGCTCACGGGCGCGGGGGTCCAGCTGCGGCGCTCCCCGGACGGCGTCCGGCACATCGACGCCGGAGTCCACCGGGACTACGCCTACCTCAACCGCCGCCCCACCGTGTCCCCCGACATGACGGGCAGATGGCAGGAGAGCCGCAGCCCCTTCGACCCGGCCCGGCGCGGGGCGCGGTTGCGCATCCTGGTCGACCACACCTCCGTGGAGATGTTCGTGGACGACGGCCGGTACGTGCACTCCTCGGCGGCCTTTCCGTATCTGGTCGACACGGGGCTCGCGCTGTTCACGGTGGAGGGGAAGGCGGTGTTCCGGAACACCGTGATCCGCGAGTTCAGGGTGTAGGGCGCGCCTTACCGCTCGGCCATGTCCCGGCCTCCTCGAAACCGCGGTCCCGGACGACGGGCAGGGAACCCTCCACCGTGTCGATCCAGTCGTCGATCGCCTCGGGGGAGGTGCGCACGGCGTCGATCAGCTCCTCGACGAGCCGCAGTGTGGCCTCGCCGAGGTTCGCCCTGAGCTGGTCGAGGGTCACCTCCTGGTAGGTCATGCCCAGTTGCCACCAGAACCGCATGAGGTAGCGGCACTCCTGCTGGTCGCGGTCGTCGGCGAGCCGGTCGTGGATCACCCGGCGGACGTACCCGCGCTGCTCCTCGTCGCGAAAGCCCGCCGGCAGGTCCGTCAAGGTCATGGGGCCTGACGCTACCGACGGCGGTCCGCCCGCCTCGACCGGTTTTCCGGCAGCCCCGACCGGCTCGTCACGGCATGGTCGCCCTCGGCGGAGATCACTGTCACGATCTTCGGGAAGGCAGGACCACGCCCACGACCAGCGGAGCGCTCATGACGACGGACAGCAGGACGACGGACGAGGCGGCGCGGAAGGCCGGGGTGGAGGTGAAGCCGGTCGCCGGGTACATCGGGGCCGAGATCAGCGGGGTCGATCTGGCGGCCGGTCTCGACGACGCCGTGGTCGCCGCGATCAGGGCGGCGGTGCTGCGGTGGAAGGTGGTGTTCTTCCGTGGGCAGCGGCTGGACCACGCCGCGCACGTGGCGTTCGCGCGCCGGTTCGGCGAAACCGTGGTGCTGCCCCGGCGGGGCAAGGCCTCGCCCCCGGACTTCCCCGAGATCGAGACGACCGCCGACCGGCTGGAGCTGGGCGGACGGTTCGGGATGGAGCACGACGAGTGGCTGCGGCGCCGCCGCCACACGCTGCTGCGCGGCTGGCACTGCGACCACGGCGCCCGCGTCGACCCGCCCGCCGCGACGATCCTGCGCGCCGAGACCGTACCGCCCTATGGCGGCGACACCACCTGGTCCAACCTGGCGGCGGCGTACGCCGGACTCTCCGCGCCGCTGCGGCAGTTCGTCGACGGGCTGCGGGCCGAGCACCGGCTCGGCGTCGGCTACCAGCCGCGGCCCGGCGACGACGCGTACGTCCGGCACCTGCTGGACCGCCAGGTCGCCACGCTGCACCCGCTGGTGCGCGTCCACCCGGAGTCGGGCGAGCGGATCCTCTACGTCAACGGCTACTACGTCGAGCAGATCGCCGGCCTCTCCCGGCCCGAGAGCGGCGCGATCCTGGAGATGCTGCTGGAGCAGGCGGTCCGGCCCGAGTACACGGTCCGGTTCCGCTGGGAGCCCGGCAGCGTGGCGTTCTGGGACAACCGCGCCACCATGCACCTGGCCCCCGGCGACACCGCCCACCTCGACCATCCCCGGATCATGCACCGCGTGATGCTCGCCGGAGACGTGCCCGTGGGGGTGGACGGCACGGCATCGCAGCCGGTCACGGGGACCGAGCCGGGCCGCTGGTGACCCGGCACCCAGGCCCTAGAGGCCCGGCTGCCAGCCGAGGGCCGGGCCCAGTTTCGTCGCCATGTCGGTGAGGATCTGTACGTAGTCCTCGTGCTCGAAGGTGAAAGGCAGTGCGAACGCCACCTCCTCCACCTCCCGGAACGCGGCGTGCGCGTGCAGCCGTTCGGCGATCTCCGCCGAGGTGCCCACCAGGTCCGGCGCGAACAGCAGCCGCGCCGGGCCCTGTGGCGTGGCCGTGCGGGGAGTGCGCCGCGCGGCGTACTCCTCGTACCGGGCACGCTGCCCGGGCGAGGCCGAGTCCGTGGGGATGACGACCAGGCCCTGCGAGACCCGGGCGGCCTCGCCGTCGGGGTGGGCGGCGCGGAAGGCGCGGATCTGGGCGAGCTGGATCTCCGCGAAGTCGTAGGGGCCGTCGGGCTCTTCGGCCTTGACGACACTGCTGGTGAGCAGGTTCATGCCGTGCTCGCCGGCCCATCGGGCCGAGCGCAGGCTGCCGCCGCCGTACCACAGGCGGCTCCCCAGGCCGGGGGAGTGCGGCTGCACCCGGTCCGAGAAGACCTCGAAGCCCTCAGCCCCGCTGAAGTCCGTCACCGGCTCGCCCCGCACGGCGTCGAGCAGCCGCTCCACGCGCCCGTAGCCGAAGTCCTCGGCGTCGGCCGTGTCCGGGTAGAGCGCGTCCTTGACCTGGTCGAAGTGCAGGGGCGGTCCGACGCTCACGCCCGGGTTGAGCCGCCCGCCCGACAGCAGGTCGACAGTGGCCAGGTCCTCGGCCAGCCGCAGCGGGTTCTCCCAGCCGAGCGGGGTGACCGCCGTGCCCAGCTCGATGCGGCGGGTGCGCTGGGACGCCGCCGACAGGACGGCGACCGGGGAGGAGATGCCGTACTGAAGATGCCGGTGACGCACCCAAGCACTGTCGAAACCGAGCCGCTCGCCCAGCTCGATGATCTCCAGCGTGGACTCGTGGCCCCGGCGCGGGTCCGCCGCGTCGAACAGCCCGATCGTCAGGAAGCCCAGCTTGCGCAGCGGTCGTGGGGTCGGCGGCACGAGCCCTCCATCATTGAACCTTCAATGGCCTACGGTGGTCTCAACCCGGCGGTGGCCCGTGCTGTTCCCGTTCCGCCCGGTCAGCGCAGCGGGATCGTCACCTCGTCCTCGACCGGCGGGGCGACTTCCTGGGCGCGGTTGCCGGTGGCCGCGTAGCAGCGCAGCCGGACCGACTCCGGGGAGACGTCCAAGCGCAGGAAGCACTTGAAGAACGGCGGGCTGTACGTCGCCGAGCCCGGCGAGAACAGCGACGTGTAGATCTTCCGCACGGGCAGCCGGAACCGCTTCGCCTTGTCCGGGCGGCGGCCGGTGCCGAGCAGCCCGGCGACCAGGCGGACGCGCCGGGTGACGCGGGTCGAGGCGCCCGGGGCACGTGTGGGCTTGATGCCGAGACGCTCGGCGATCACGGCCGTCGCCTCGGCCTCGGTGAGCGTGAAGAAGCGGCGCATCCGCAGCCGGCGGCCGTAGAGCCGGCTGTAGAAGGCCAGGGAGTCGCCCCGCAGCGGGTAGCAGCGGAAGTCCTGCTCGGTGACCCCGGCGACGTTGACGCGGGGGATCGTGTGGGTTGCGTGCATGAACGCGCCGCCCCCGCCCGCGACGACGTACTGGAGCGTGCGGCCGTCGTCCAGCCGGACCGGGTAGCGCTGGTAGTTGTGGATGTCGCCGCCGATCGCCGCCACATAGTGGTGGTCCGGGTCGCGGACGACGGCGTCGACGGTCCCGCCCCCTTCGATGGCGCACGGCTCGCACCGGCCGTCCACGTACAGCGGCGAGCCGGTCACCAGGATCTTCGGGCGGGGGCCCCGGGAGACCTCGCGCAGCCAGGCGCCCTGCTCGGCGTCGAGGGTGCCGAGCAGGCCCGTGTCGATGCCGATGATCCGCACCGGGCCGGCGTCGATCGCCCAGTACGGGCCCGGCTGGACGGCCTGCTGGGCGGCGGCGGAGCGCTGCTCGCGTGCCTCGTCGAGGCGCCGGCCGTCGTCCGGGTCCGGCCGGTGCCACAGCAGTGACCGCAGCCAGGCCCGGGTGAGAGGTCGAGGGCGGGGGCCGGGCGGCAGGGGCGGGGCGTCGCCGCAGAAGACGCGCATGAAGCCGCCGAGGTCCTCGTACCAGTCGTGGTTGCCGGGTATCGCGTAGATCGGCGCCTGGTAGTCCCGGTAGGGGCGGAAGAACTTGATGTCGTAGTCGTCCGCGCTGCCCACCGGGTAGATCACGTCACTGGCCAGTACGGCGAAGCGGGTGTCCTGACCGGTGTTCAGAAGGCCCGGCACGACGGCGTACTGGGGGTCGTCGCCCTCGCCGGTGTCGCCGATGACCAGGAACGAGAACCGGTCCGGGTCGTCGCGCCGGATCACCCTGTCGGCCGGTGCTCCGCAGGCCGCCCGCTGCGCCACCCACCGGCTGCGCGTCCCGCCGGTCGGGTCCCCGAACCAGGAGGCGAGTACGCCGTTGCGGGCGACCCACAGCATCCTGGGGTTCAGCCAGGAGATCTTCTCGGTCTTCGGCGGCATCAACCGCTGGTACGCGCCTCGTTCGGTGGTGCCCCAGCCGGCGCCTTCGGCGGTATCGCGTGAGGAGTCAGACACCGGTGCACCGTAACAATCGGTTCATGACCCGCCCGCAGGCGGGCTGTTCACCGCTCGCGCGCGGATGAGACCGCCGTACGCCACGAAGGGCGCTTCCCGCCGGGGGAGTTGAGGGCCGGGGAGTCCGGCCGGGGTGCGGAGGAGCGCTCGCCCAGCACCAGCAGCGGATCGAACATCACCACGACCCCGGCCAGCAGCAGGAAGACGACCGGCCCCAGCAGCATCGGCAGCAGCAGGGACATGGGCGAGTCGCCCTCCCAGGTCCCGCCGGTCATGTCGTGCACATGGACGCTGACGGCGGCCATGCCCGTGTAGTGCATCCCGGACACCGCGACGCCCATCACCAGGCTCGCCCCGAGACTCGTCAGGAAGCCGCGGATGGTGACGGCCGACCACAGCGCCGCTGTCGCGGCGCCGATGGCGATCAGCACGGACAGCGCGACACCGGCCGGGTCGTAGCCGACCTCGCCGTTCAGCCGCATCGCCGCCATGCCGAGGTAGTGCATGCCCGCCACGCCCAGGCCGGTGACCGCGCCCGCCACCGCCAGCGTGACGCCGCCCGTGCCGCGCAGGCCGACGATGAACACGCCGGCACCCACCACGGCGACGGCCACGACGAGACTGAGCACCGTCGTGGCCGCGTCGTAGCGGATCCGGGTCTCCTCCACGTGGAAGCCGATCATGGCGATGAAGTGCATCGTCCAGATGCCGCATCCGATGGAGGCGGCGCCTAACGCCAGCCAGCCCGCCCTGAAGGAACGCGCGTCGAGCAGCGCGCGCACGATGCACCGCAGCCCGAGCGCCCCTCCCAGACAGGCCATCAGATAGGCCGCCACCGGGGTCACCGCACCGTAGCGGAACCCGTCGACCGTGCCGTCCATGAGCCAACTCCCCCCGAGTCATGGCTGGTTTCCAGCAAGGTCTACGCGCAGGGATCGTGGGATAGCAAGCCCTTACCGCCGGTAGGCCGGCAACTCCTCTTCAGCAGATCCCGATTGGGGTCAGAATGTGCGCTTCAGCAGGTCGAGCAGCGCAGACCAGTGCCGCTCGTCGCCCTCCCGGTGGTACGAGGCGGTGTCGGCCTGGGTGAAACCGTGGGACGCGCCCGTGTACACCTCGCACCGGTGGCGCACGCCCGCCGCGGTGAGGGCCTCCTCCAGGCGCTCGATCTGCTCCTCCGGCAGCGAGGGGTCCTGGTCGGCGTGGCCGAAGTACAGCTCGGCGGTGACCTTGCCGGCCACCAGGTGGGGACTGTCCGGGGTGTCCGTGGCCAGCCGTCCGCCGTGGAAGCCGGCCGCGGCCGCGACCCGCTCCGGGTAGGTGCCGGCGGTGAGCAGCGAGAGCCGGGCGCCCATGCAGTAGCCGGTCAGCGCGACCGGCCCGTCGGCCACCGCCGGGGAACCGGCCAGCCAGCTCAGGTACGCACCGGCGTCCCGCATCGCCAGGTCGGGCGTCAGGGCCTGCATGACCGGCATGATGCGCTCGAAGATCTCCGGCCGTGCTCCCGGGTCGATGAACTCGGGCAGGTCGAACAGCGGGGCGCGGCCGTGCCGGTAGAACACGTTCGGCACCAGCACGGTGTAGCCCTCGGCGGCCAGCCGGTCCGCCATGGACCGCAGCTGCGGGCGCAGACCGAAGGCGTCCATGAAGACCAGGACCGCCGGGTGGGCGGCCCCGTCGGCGGGGTGGACCAGATACGCGTCCGCGGTGCCGTCCCCGGTGGGGATGTCGACAGCGGTTCCCTGTACGGCGGTCATGGCTGGGCTGCCTCTCTGCGGGGGTGGGGAACAGGAACCCGTCCGCGTGACCGGGCGGATCACGGGCATCGTGACACGCCCGTTCCCGGGGCATTCCGCCCGCCCCCGGCACGTGGTTGGACCGTGAACGGCCCTTGGTTCGCGTTTTACTCGAACCGAGTGGGGTCTCCCGCTTACTCGAACCGAGTGGGGTCTCCCGCGCCGTACCGCACGATCTCGGCCTCCCCGCCGGAGAAGTCGATGACCGTCGTCGGCTCGGTCCCGCAGTCACCGGAGTCGACCACCCCGTCCAGCACGTGGTCGAGCAGGTCCTTGATCTCCCAGCCCTGCGTCATCGGCTCCTCCTCGCCGGGCAGCAGCAGCGTGCTGGACAACAGCGGCTCACCGAGCTCGGCGAGCAGGGCCTGGGTGACGACGTGGTCGGGGATGCGCACACCGACCGTCTTCTTCTTGGGGTGCTGCAGCATGCGCGGCACCTCCTTCGTCGCGGGCAGGATGAACGTGTAGCTGCCGGGCGTCGACGCCTTGATCGCGCGGAACACGTCGTTGTCGATCCGCACGAACTGACCGAGCTGGGCGAAGTCCTGGCACACCAGGGTGAAGTGGTGCCGGTCGTCCAGCTTGCGGATCGTGCGGATCCGGTCGATGCCGTCACGGCTGCCGAGACGGCAGCCCAGTGCGTAACAGGAGTCCGTGGGGTAGGCGACCAGAGCGTCGGCGCGGATGCTGTCGGCGATCTGGCCGATGGTGCGGGCCTGGGGGTTGTCGGGGTGCACGTCGTAGTACTTCGCCATCCGCCGAGCTTATGCCGCCGGTACGGGCCGGCGGCGCAGGAGGGGGCCGGGCCCGGGGACGCGGGCCCCCGCCGTCCGGCGTCCGGGCCGGGAGAAGAGCCCTGCGGACGTGAGGTAACGTCCCCGACCGGTGTGCCGGAAGCGGCGCCAGGAGCGAGGGGAAGGCCCAGGTGGCTGGCCGAGAGGACGGGAACCGGCAGCAGGAGACGCAGGCCGGCACGGGCCCGGCGTGGGCGGCGGAACTGCTGGAGCATCTGCGCCCGGCCGGACGGGATGTCCGCAGAGTCGTCGCCTGGCTCTCCGGCACCCTGGGCGCGACCGTCGCCCTGCAGGACGCCGCCGGGAACCTCGTCGCCGGAGACCGGCTCCCCCTGGACGAGGATCTGGTCGCGGACATCACCACCGGCCGGATCGCCTCCGCTGCCTGGGAGAGCCGTGAGCGCCACCTGCGGCTGGTCAGGGTGGAGCACCCGTCCCACGCGTGTGTGCTCGCCGTCTCCCGGCAGTCCCCCTTCGACCGGCCGGCCTCCGACATCGTCACGCACACCGCCCAGGTGATCGAACTGCTCCTGACGGTGAGCGAATCGAACGCGGCCGGGCACCGGCTGCGCCGGGCCACCGCCGACCTGCGCCTGGCGATCCTGCAACTGCTCATGGTCGAGGACACCATCGCCGCCCGCCGCGTCGCCGCGGGACTCTGGCCCGGGCTGCTGGACGCCGAGACGGCGAGCGTGTACGTCGTCGAGACGGACCCCGCCGTGCGCGACCGCATCGCCGAGGAGTGCCTCGACAGCACCCGGGAGGACGCCCTGGTCGTACGCTGCCCGGCCATGGACGGGCACGTGATCGTCGTCGGTCCGCGGGAGGCCACGGGCGAAGCCCTGCGGTCGCTGGTCCGGCGGCACCCCGGCCTCTTCCTCGGCGGCAGTGTCCGGCAGAGCCTCGCCCGGACCGCCACCGCCTACGGGCAGGCCGTCAGCGCCCTCGCCGTCGCCCACTTCCGGTCCGACAAGACGGCCGTCTACGCCGAGCGCACCCATCCCGAACGCCTCATGGACCCGGTGGCGCTGCGCGGCTGGACGTCCCGGGTGCTGCGCCCGCTGGACACCCTCCCGCACCACACCCGCGCCGAACTCCTCGCCACCAGCCGGCTCGGCCTGGAGTTCACCGCCGTCAACGCCGCCAAGGTCCTCGGCGTCAGCCGCAACACCGTCCGGGCCCGCATGGAACGCGTCGAGAACCTGCTCGGCACCGACTTCGCCGACCTCACCGTCCGGGCGGTCGTCCACCTGGCGCTCAACACCCAGATCGGCCTGCCCGACGCCCCGCGCGCCGACGGCACCGAAGACCCCGGGCTGCGGCTCGCCGACCTGCTGTCCGGTCCCGCCGTACGCACCTGGGCGCAGGACCTGCTGGGCCGGCTGGACGCCGACACCAGGAACCCGCGCCGGACACTGCGCACCTGGATCGCCACCGGCGGCAACGCCGAGCGGGCCGCGCAGGCCCTGGGCGTGCACGCCCAGACCGTGCGCGAACACGTCCGCAGCGCCGAACCCGTCCTGGAACGCCAGCTCCTGGCCGGGGGCACCGACCTGTACGAGGTGGTGCTGGCCCACCTGGCCGTGGGTGACCTCGAACTGCCGGATTTCCGGCGCCCCGCGTGAGCAGGTTCTCCGCCGGGACAACCGGTTGGCCAGGTCCGGACGGGACGAAACCGGGCCATCCGGACTCAGCTGTGCACGGGTGAGCCCCGCTGAGCGTGCAGCGGGCACCGACACGGTTCACAAGCCCTCGGACATGGACGTAAGTTCAACTCACCCGCGGGGGCACGACCGGAACGGGGGACCGGTCGCGCTCCCGCGCGCTGCACTGCGCGGCGGCGTCCGCAGCCGGCGTCAGCCCCGCAGCCGCACCGGGATCTCCTGCCAGCCGAACGCGATGAACGACGGCACCTGCCGCAGCCCCTCGTCGCCTTCGGCCAGGCGCAGGCCGGGGAACCGCTCGAACAGCGCCGGCAGCGCGGTCAGGGCCTCCAGCCGGGCCAGCGGCGCCCCGATGCAGCGGTGCACGCCGATCCCGAACGCCAGGTGGTCGTCGGCGCCGCGCGCGGCGTCGAACCGGTCGGCGTCCGGCCCGTAGCGCTCGGGATCGAGCCCCGCGGCGGCGTACGTCGTGATGATGGCGTCGCCGGCCGGGATCGTCACCCCTCCGGCGACGAGGTCGGTGACGGCGAACCGCAGCGGCAGCGACGCGATCGACGGGTGCGCGCGCAGCGTCTCGTCGACGACCGCGTCCCAGCCGATCTCCCCGGCCCGCACGGCCGCCAGCTGCCCCGGACTGCGGAGCAGGGCGACCACCGCGTTGCCTATCAGGTTCACCGTGGTCTCGAAACCGGCGCCGATCACCAGCAGGAGCGTGTAGAGCAGCTCCTCCTCGCTCAGCCGGTCACCGTCCTCGTCCCGGACCCGGATCAGCTCCGTCGTCATGTCGTCCCCGGGATGGGCGGCCCGGTGCGCGATCAGCGCGGGCAGCACCGTCCCGATCTGCCGCTGCACGGACGCCGCGTACTCCGGGCTCGGGTCGGAGGTGTCCATGAGGGCCGCGATGAGCCGGCCGGTGTCCTCCCACAACTCCTCCGGCACGCCCATCAGTTCACAGATCATCCGCATCGGCAGCGGATGAGCGAGCCCCGCCTTGACGTCGACGACCTCACCGTCGGCCGCCTCCAGCGCGGCCAGCAGCTCCGCCGTGATCGCCTCCACCCGGGGCCGCATCGCCTCGGTGCGCCGGTGCGTGAAGCTGGGCGCGACCAGCTTGCGGAGCCGGGTGTGGTCCGGGCCGTACGCGGAGAGCATGTTGACCACGCCGACCCAGCCCAGGATCCAGCCCCAGGACGGGTGTTCGCCGATCTCGGGCCAGAGCCGCCAGTGCAGCCGCGGGTCCTTGCTGACCCGCGGGTCGAGGATGAGCTCCTTCAGCGTGTCGTACCGCGTCGGCGCCCAGGCGGGGATGCCGCCGGGCAGCTCCACGGGTACGACCGGGCCGAGAGCGCGCAGCCGGGCGCTCTCGGCGGCGATGTCGGTGCCTAACGGGTCCAGAGCGATGCGGTCGGTCACGGTCGTCCTCCAGGCTGGTCGGGGGAGCGGGGGCTGAAACGGACGGGCAGCGCCGTCAGCGAGCGGTGGAACGGCCCGGGCCGCCACGTCAGGCGCTCGCGGGGCAGCACGGGTTCGAGGCCGGGCAGCCACTGGGTGAGCCGTTCTATCGCCTCGGTGGCGATGAGCAGGGTGTGCTGCTTGACCGGGCAGGCGTGCGGGCCCGCCGACCAGGACAGGTGCGAGGCGTCGGACCGGTGCGGCAGCGCCCCGCGCTCCCGCTCGGCCGCCTCGGCGAGCGCCCCGTAGGAGATCACCACCGGTACCGCGGCCCTGATCCACGCACCGTG
Source organism: Streptomyces paradoxus (assembly GCF_014202475.1). Classification (GTDB taxonomy): domain Bacteria; phylum Actinomycetota; class Actinomycetes; order Streptomycetales; family Streptomycetaceae; genus Streptomyces; species Streptomyces paradoxus. Next base: position 188,349 of record NZ_JACHGV010000011.1, on the reverse strand, counting down.
GAAGGAGACGGCCGTACGGGCGTAGTGGATGCCGTAGTTCGCGAGCGGCGTCTCATGGTGCAGGACCTCCAGCACCGCGTCCGTCACCGGGCGGGCGCCGCTGGTCAGCGTCGAGTAGTAGTCCGGGTTGCCGAGGATCCGGGACAGCGCGTTGGACACCAGGTTGGCCGTGGGCTCGTGCCCGGCGCCGAGGGTGAGGAACACCTGCCAGGTGACCTCCTCGGGGGTCAGGCCCGCCGGGTGGTCCAGCAGCCAGCTCGGCAGGTCGTCGCCGCGCCGCTCGGTCTTGGCGGCGATCAGCTCCAGCACGTACCCGCCGAACTCGGCCTCGCCCTGGGCCGCCTGGGCGCCGCCCTCGATCAGTTTGCCCAGCGCGGCGTTCAGCCGGTCGCTCGCGCTGTCCGGCAGCCCGAACAGGCTGTTGAACACCAGCGCCATCAGCGGCCGGGTGAACTCGCCCACCAGGTCGGCCTCGCCCCGCGGCCCGATCCGGCTCACCAGCAGGTGCACCGCCCGGTGCACCCGGGCCCGCAGATCGTGCGGCTCCACCAGGTCGAACGCGTCGATGAGCGAGGTGCGGTAGCGCAGGTGGGCGCCCCCGTCGGCGAACAGGGTGTTGGGCCGCCAGCGCATCATGCCCAGCACGGGCGAGTCGTCCGGGACGGTCGCCTCCCACGGCCGGGGATCGTGCGAGAACGTCTCCGTGTCGTGCAGCAGCTCCAGCGCCGCCCGCCGGCCGGTGACGACGTACGCCGGGACACCGGGCGCCAGTTCCGCCCAGCCGACCGGGCCGTGGGCGCGCAGGGCGGCGTAGTAGGGGTGGGGATCGCGGGCGAAGCCGTCCTCCCACAGGCGGACGGGCGCGGCAACGGAGAAGGCCTGCTCGGCGGGGGACGGGTGGGTCACCGTGACTCCGGGGGAGGGTTGTGGTCGATCAGGTGCTGCACCAGCGCGAGCAGGGCGTCGAGCGACGAGTCCGCCTCCCGCGCGTCGCAGGTCACCATCGGGGTCGTGGGCTCCAGGTCCAGGGCGGCGCGCAACTGCTCGGGCGTGTGGTGGCGGGGCGTGTCCGGGAAGGTGTTGAAGGCGACCGCGTACGGCAGTCCGGTCTCCTCCACCAGCCCCAGCACGTCGAACGAGGCGTCGATCCGGCGGGCGTCGACCAGTACGAGCGCGCCGAGCGCCCCGTAGGCGATGTCGTCCCACAAGGGCCGGAACCGCTCCTGGCCGGGCGTGCCGAACAGGTAGAGCACGACGCCGCCCGGCAGGCTGATCCGGCCGAAGTCGATGGCGACCGTGGTGGTCGACTTGTCGCGTACGCCGGAGAGATCGTCGACCTGCGCGGACGCCTCGGTGAGCTGTTCCTCCGTGTGCAGCGGGCGGATCTCGGAGACGGAGCGGATCAGGGTGGTCTTGCCCACCCCGAACGGCCCCGTGACCAGGATCTTCACCAAGTCCTGGGCGGTGTCGGGGAGATGGACGTCCGCATCGCCGGGGCGGGTGTCAACGGTGCTTGAGGTCGCGGAGGCCATCGGCCACTCTCTTCAGCAGGTCGGGGTCGAAGCGCCGGGCGGGCGGGATCGGCGCACGGGCCAGTACCAGGTCGCGGTCGAGGAGGTCGGCGGCCAGCACGAGCACCGCGGAGACGGGCAGCCGCAACAGTGCGGCGGCCTCCACGACCGTCAGCGACCCGTACTCCAGCTCCTCCAGCAGGGCCGCCTGTGCGGCGGGCAGTTCCGCGGGGGCCGGCTCACCGCTGCCGGTGAGGACGGACAGCCGCTCCAGGTGCGCACGGCTGGGCCGCGCCACCCCGCCGGTCGACAGGTACGCGGGAACCAGGGGACGGCCGCCTCGGCGGCCCGTCATGCCGGCGTGTCGCCGTCGGCACCTCGGGGCCCGGCGGCCATGGCCTTCTCGCCCAGCCGCGCCACCTGCGAGTGCACCCGGTGGGCGAGCAGGTCCAGCCGTACCTCGGGATCGCCGTACGCGGCGACGCAGGTGCCGTGGTCCGTCGGCACGATGAGCACATATCCGTGGTCCGACTCGATGACGACCTGCCGGATGTCGGCCCGGTCGGTGTCGGCGAACGCCGCCGCCGCGGTACGGCAGGCGCCCTGCACGGTGCTGGTGATCGCCGCGACCCGCTCGGCCGACGGCCGCGACAGCGCGTCGGTGTAGCCGGTGACGAGTCCGTCCCGGGTGAGCAGGACGGCGGCCACGACGTGCGGCACCTCCAGGACCGGTTCGAGCACCCATGCCGTGTCCCCCGCTTCGCGGCTGGTCATCGAGCCGTTCCCCCTTCGTCGTGGTTGCTGGCGGCGTCCTCGGACGCCGGGTCGGCCGTCGTCGCGGCCGGGGCACCCTCAGGTACGTCCGGGACGGCCGCGGTGTTCGACCCGGCAGCGCTCCGTGCTGCCGCGGTGCCCGACTGGAGGGCACCGAGGGCGGCGGCAGACTCCTCGGGGCGGCGGGGGCGGCGCTGGGGTACGCCGTCGGCCGCGTCGGGGCCGGCCGAGGCCGGGGCGCGGCCGCGGCGGCGCCGCTGGGGGAGGCCGCCGCTCTCCCGCGGGCCGTGGTGGCCGGGGGCCGGGGTTTCGGCGTCCTGCTCCGTGCCGTAGCCGTGGTCGTGGCCTGCGGCGGTGGGAAGCGGCTCGGGCGTGCGCGGGACGACGGCAGGGGCGGATCCGGCCTCGGGTTCGGGCGGTGGAGTGGCCGGGACGGCCCTCCGGGTCGAACGCGGGGCGCTGGCCGCCGGAGGCAGTTCCTCGGGGTCGATCCGCGTCAGCAGATGACGGTCGACCCGCAGCACCGCCCGGACTCCGCCGTACGGCGACGGGGAGGTCAGGTCCACGCTCAGATCGAACTGCCGGGTCAGCCGGCCGACGGCCGCCAGCCCCATGCGCGGCGGATCGCCGAGCTCGGTCAGCAGGATCGGGTCCGAACCGGCGACCATCCGCTGGGCCCGGGCGCGCTCGTCCTGCGTCATGCCGAGGCCGGCGTCGTCCACGGTGACGCAGACCCCGTGGTGGACCGCCTCCAGATTGACCACGACCTCCGTGTCGGGCGCGGAGTGCCGCAGCGCGTTGTCGAGGAGCTCGGCGACGATGATGGCGACCGGCTCGACGGCGTGGGACACCAGGGCCGTACCGGCCGCCAGGTGATTGCTGACCCGGACGCGCCGGTAGCCCGCGAGCCGGGCCTGACCGCCCGTCACCGCGTCGACGAGATGGGATTCCTCCCGGGCGAGCCCCACCCAGGCACCGCACACCACCGCGGCGATCTGGGCGCGCCGCAGCGACTGCTCGTTCTCGTGGTCCAGCTCGAACAGGGTCTGCGCCAGCTCCGGGTCGTCGTAGCGCTGCTGCAGTCCGCGCAGGGCGTCCTGCAACCGGTACAGCGCCGCCTGGATCTCCCGGGTGGCCCCGCGCATCCCGGCCTGTGCGGCCGCGTCGATCCGGGTGCGCTGCGCGGCCAGTTCGGCGTGCAGCCCCGTCAAGACCCGTTCCAGGGCGGCGCCCAGCGGTGAACCGGCCAGCTGCGGGTTCAGCGGGCCGGGCTCGGTGACGTGGGGATGTGCGGCCTGCCGGGCCGCGGCGGGCACCCGCCGCGCCGCCAGATGCTCGACCTCGGAAGTGAACGTCCGCGATGTCCCGTCGAGTTGAGCCCGCAGCGCAGCCGTCTTCGCGCGCTGCGCGGCCAGTTGCCGCCGTGAGCGCAGCAGCCCGCCGCCGAGGGCGAACGCGGACAGTGTGCCGAGGGCGAGGGCGCCGACAGCCAGGTCCGGTACTTCGATCATCGAGTCGATTCCAGGAGGGAGTCGGGCAGGGTCGGGTCCGAGGTGCTCTGGCGAGCCACCCGCAGCACAGTACACACCGTCATCGACCGGTCTCGCACGGTGTCACGCCACTTCGTTCCGAAAGTGACCGGCGTCTGTCGGCTTACGAGGTAAGGGTCTGAATTGCCGTACAGGAGTGGGGAGTTGGTGGTGCGTACGGGTTTGACCGGTCGGTGTGCTTGGCCGTGTCCCGGTGGTCACTCCAGGTGACAGGGCCGGGCTGTGTGTCCCACGTGAGGACGGGTACCCGTCCGGCGCCTGAAGAGGTCCGCTCCGCGACAAGGAGGCCCGGATGAGCAGCGAATCGGAAACCGGCGGTGTGACCGGTACGCAGGACAAGGACTACAACCTGATCTGGTATGTCGAGGCGTGCCTGAACAATGCTCTGCGCCTGGAGAGCTACATCCAGGACGCGGAACGCGCCAAGGACACCGAGGTCGCGGACCTGTTCCGCAAGGCCCAGGCGGACAGCCGCAAGGGCGCCGAACTGGGCAAGGGGCTGCTGCGCGCCCGCCTCGACGGAGGCTGAGGCTCACCGGCCCACGAAGGCCCGGGCCCCGCGGGGTGCGGGCCTTCCTCCGCGTCAGCGCCTCCGTGTCAGGGCCAGACCCCGGCAGAGCCCCCGGGTCAGAGCCGGAAGATCGCGCTGACCCGCTCGGTGAGTTCGTCCTCCGTCAGCGTGCCGTCCACCGTGACGGCGGGCAGCCCCAGACGCGCGGTCTCCTCGCGCAGCCGCTCGGTGAACAGGGCGTCCCGGACGGCGACGTCGTGCTCCGCCCGCCTCGGATCACCGGTCCGCTCGGTGAAACTCCCCTCGGCTGTGGCACGGCTCTTGAACGCGACCTGGCGGAATTCCGGCGTGGGAAGCAGCCAGACGGCGTGGCCGGGCCCGGTGAGCAGCGGCTGCACCAGGTGCGGCAGCAGGCGGAATCCCTCGACGACGACAGGCGTCTCCGTGGGCATCCGCGCGAGATCCTCGACGATCAGGCCGAAGGCCTCGCCCCGGAACCAGTGGAACGTCTCGAGCATGGTCCGGGGGGACCGGTCGACCCACCGCTGGTCCATGTCCATGGCCATGAACTCGTGCAGGAGCGGCGCCTCCGCGGCGGTGGTCCGGCGCGCGTGATCCGCCATCACGTCGTCGGTCGCGTAGAGACGCCAGCCGTGCCGGCCCGCGAGGCGGCGGGCGATGGTGGACTTGCCCGCGCCGCTCCCGCCCCCGATCCAGTAGACGTGCCGCACGCCTGTCCCTTTCCCGTGGCCCGGCCCGGTCGTCAGTGGCGGATGCCACGATGCCGGCAGCCCACCATGGCATCCCGGGCGAGAAGGAGTCGATCGCCCTCTGGCTGAGCACCGGCCCGCACACCGGCGAGGCCCCTGCGCCGTAACGGCCCGCCCGGTCAGCCGGCACGTGAGTGACCCCGCCCCGCCGGGTACCCGGCCCGTCCCGCCAGGACCGGCCGGGCGGCCGCTCACGGCACCGGCCCGGCCGGCCGCCGGTCACGAGCCGAAGGAGCCCACGCATATGACGGACGTATCCGGTACCGGCCCCGCTCCGGGCGACGACCGCAAGGTACTCACCAACCGCCAGGGCCATCCGGTCTACGACAACCAGAACCAGCGCACCGTAGGCGCCCGCGGCCCCGCCACGCTGGAGAACTACCAGCTCCTGGAGAAGATCAGCCACTTCGACCGGGAGCGCATCCCCGAACGTGTCGTGCACGCCCGCGGCGTCACCGCCTACGGTCACTTCGAGGCCTACGGCACCTGGGGTGACGAGCCGATCAGCCGCTACACCCGGGCCAGGCTCTTCCAGGAGCGCGGCAAGCGCACGGACGTCGCCGTCCGCTTCTCCACCGTCATCGGCGGCCGCGACTCCTCCGAGGCCGCCCGCGACCCGCGTGGTTTCGCCGTCAAGTTCTACACCGAGGACGGCAACTGGGATTTGGTCGGCAACAACCTGGGTGTCTTCTTCATCCGCGACGCCATCAAGTTCCCCGACGTCATCCACGCCCTCAAACCGGACCCGGTGACCTTCGAACAGCGGCCGGGCCGCATCTTCGACTTCATGTCGCAGACGCCCGAGGCGATGCACATGCTGGTCAACCTGTTCAGCCCGCGCGGCATCCCCGCCGACTACCGCCACATGCAGGGTTTCGGCGTCAACACCTACAAGTGGGTGAACCCCGACGGCGAGACCAAGCTCGTCAAGTACCACTGGATGCCCAAGCAGGGCGTGCGCAGCATGACCGAGGAGGACGCGGCCAACGTCCAGGCCGACACCCTCGGCCACGCCACCAAGGACCTGTACGAGGCCGTCGCCCACGGTGACCTGCCGGAGTGGGAGCTGCTCGTCCAGATGATGGACGACCACGACCACCCGGAGCTCGACTTCGACCCCCTGGACGACACCAAGACCTGGCCCGAGCAGGACTTCCCGCCGAAGCCGGTGGGCCGGATGGTGCTCGACCGGATGCCGCGGGACTTCTTCGCCGAGAACGAGCAGATCTCCTTCGGCACCGGCGTCCTCGTCGACGGCCTGGACTTCTCCGACGACAAGATGCTCATCGGCCGGACCTTTTCCTACAGCGACACCCAGCGCTACCGGGTCGGCGCGAACTACCTGCAGCTGCCCGTCAACCAGGCCAAGAACGCGGACGTGCGCACCAACCAGCGCGACGGCCAGATGACCTACCACGTGGACGGCGGGGGAGAGAACCCGCAGGTCAACTACGAGCCGTCCATCACCGGCGGCCTGCGCGAGGCCCGCTACCCGACCCACGACGAGCAGGGCCCGCAGATCACCGGCCGGCTCACCCGCAAGCGCATCCCCCGCACGAACGACTACCTCCAGGCCGGGCAGCGCTATCTGCTGCTGGAGGACTGGGAGCGCGACGACCTGGTGAAGAACTTCATCGGTCAACTGTCCCAGTGCGACCGGGCGATCCAGGAGCGCATGGTCTGGCACTTCCTGCTCGTGGAGAACGACCTCGGCCTGCGGGTCGGCGAAGGACTGGGCATCGGCCCGGAGGACGTGGCCGGCCTGGAGCCGCTGGCGAGCCAGGACCTCACGGACGAGGACCGCGAGCGCCTCGCCAGCCTCGGGAAGAACGAGCCGCGCGACGTGGAGGGCCTCACGATGACCCACTGCGTCCCCGACGAACGGCACGTCGTGACCCGCTGACGGGTCAAGCCTCCAGGGCCGAACGGGCCGCCGCGAGGGCCTGTTCCGCGTAGCCCCGGCCGAACAGCACGGCGTGCACCAGCAACGGGAACAGCTGGTGCACGCCGACGCGCCCCGCCCACCCGTCCGCGAGCGGCGCCACCTCCTGGTAGCCGTCCAGCACCCGCTCCAGATGGGGACAGCCGAACAGACGCAGCATCGCCAGATCCGTCTCCCGGTGCCCGCCGTGCGCGGCCGGATCGATCAGCCGCACCTGCCCGTCGGCCGCCCACAGCACGTTGCCGCTCCACAGGTCGCCGTGCAGCCGCGCGGGCGGCTCGGCCGGCCCTGCCAATGCGGGCAGGCGCTCGCACAGACGCTCCACGACGGTCGCCTCACCGGCCAGGACCGCGCCCTGGTCGACCGCCCGCCGCAGGTAGGGCAGCACGCGCTGTTCGGCGTACCAGTGCGGCCAGTCGGCGCCCGGCTCGTTGCGCATCGGCGCGAGCCCGATGTACGCGTCCACCGGCCCGTCCGGTGGCGGCGCCCCGAACGCGGGTGCCCCGGCGGCGTGCAGCGCCGCGAGGTCCCGGCCGAACCGCACCGCCGCCTCCCGGCCCGGCCGCCCCTGCGGAACCCGGTCGATGACCAGCAGGCCCTCCTCGTGTCCGTGCACCTCCGGCAGCCGGACGCTCCCGGCAGCGGTCAGCCACCGCAGCCCCGCCGCCTCGGCCCGTGCCGCCCCCGGTGCACCCGACCGCTTGACGACCAGGACCCGCCCGTCGTCGAGGGTGACCTCGGTGAGAGTCCCCGACAGCGGCCTCTCACCGCTGACCGCTCGCCCGGTGAGCCGGGCCACGAGATCGGAACAGACGGTCATACGAGCTCCTTCCCCGCCCTCAAAGGGCGTTCCGACTCCAGGACATGCGCCACGCCCCGGTCACGCGGGACGGTGAAATCCCGCCGCCGGCCGACAGAACCGGCCACCGCCGGGGGAGCAGTCAGGTCATGACGAGTTCACCGTTCCAGCGCACCATCGCCCTGCCCGCCCCCGTCTGCGAACAGGCCGCACAGCACCTGGAGCAGGCCGCGCACCGGGCCATCGACGGAGCCGCGATCCCCCTGAAGGCGTTCAGCTCGGCCGCCGACAACGACTTCATCCTGCCGGTCCCGGTCGTCGAACAGGCGGCGGCCTGCCTGCTGGTGCTCGCCACCGAGACCGCCCAGACCGTACGCCCGTCCGCCCTGCGCGCCACCATCACGGTCGCGCTGCAGCTGCGCGACGCCGTACAACTGGCCCATCAGCCCGCCCTCAGCAGCAGGTTCTGGTGAGGGCGGCCCGGCCCCTCAGGCCGCGCGGAAGGCGACCAGGACCTGCTTGTGGCGCAGCGCCTCCAGCGTGGCGTGCTGCCGCCGGGCCCGTTCGATGAGCTCGTCGAGCTGCCGGGCGTCGAGGCGTTCGTCCGTGCCGGCCAGATCGCGCAGCGTCTCCCAGCCCGCCATCTTGCCCTCCACCCCGAGCGCCAGCGCTTCCAGCTCCCACAGTGTGCTCAGCGGGGACCGCCGTACCAGACTGCCGTTGCTCTTCAGCCGCCCCACCTGCTCGGCCGCCCGGCCCGCGTAGACCTTGTAACGGCGTACCGGGACGTCCAGGCGCCGCATGACGTGGAGCAGGCTCGTCCGGTCGTCGGCGATCTCGGCGGCGACCGGGGCCAGCGCGGCGGCGAGCCCCGAGCCGCGGCACGAGCGCAGCAGGTAGCGCACCCGCGCGGTCCCGGCGGTGGCACCGGCGAGATGGTCGTTGAGGTAGATGCCCAGCAGGGACATGTCGGTGGCCGGGGCACGCCGGGCGCCCGGCGAATCCGCTCGCTGTTCCGTCATGACGCGGCTCCTGTCGTACTCCGGTCCTGCTGCACGGTCACCGTCGTGGTGATCCGTACGAGGCTGGGAGGGCGGGGTGTCGAGCCGGTGCCGAAGCGCACGGGGGGCTCGACCGGGGCGAGGGCGCCGAGGCTCTCGCCCTCGTAGGTGACGGTGGCCGAGGTGACCGGGTGCAGATCCCGGGCGCCGTACCACTGGTGTCGTCCGGCCCGGGCACTGCCGTGGGTGCGTGCTCCCAGCAGCAGACGGGCGGGCCGGTCCCACAGCGCGATCCAGCCGGGACGGGTGGCGAGCCGGCCCGGGACCGCCCGCAGCGCCAGGCCCGGCAGGCTCCGGCGGCCGGTGCTGAAGCGCAGGTGGAGCGGCGGGGCGGTGACGGTCCAGTGCCTGCGGTCGGCGATCCGCACCTCCACCGGTACGACCCGCACCTCGTCGAACACGTACGTACCGGCGACGAAGTCCGCCGTCTCGCCGGTGGGCGCCAGCAGCAGCCGGCGCCCGTCGGCCGCTTCGACCATCACGTCGCTGAACGGCCCCCACGGCGACCGCGGCCAGTGTCCGAGCACCACGCGGGCACCGGACGTCGTGCCGATCCCGGCGATCCAGCCGTCGAAGCGCAGCGGGAACACCGGCGGCCGGGTGCCCGCACGCCGGGCCGGACCAGCGGATTCGCGAGCGTGGGGGAACACGCGGGCCGGGTGCCCGGCCCCTCTGCCGCGAAACGAGCCGCCGCCGCGGCGCGGCGTCGCACCGTCGGCCGGTGTGGCCGAGGCCACGTGCCGGACGAGGTCCCGCTCACGTCCGGGCACGGGAAACGCCGGTTACCGTCTACGACCAGATCCCCGCTCCCTCCCCTCGGACGGCCCGGCAGTGCAAGCAGATCTCTCCCCGGTCATCGCGGCCACCGCCCAGTGGCTGACCCGCGCCTTCCCCGCCTCCGGCGGCGCCCTGGCCTCCGTCCTGTGCGAGGTCCAGGCCCGGCAGGCCGTGACGGTCGCGGCCTGGCTCAGGTACCCGACGGCGCTGGACGCCGCCCTGCTCGACCTGGCCGGACCCGGCGGCTCCGGGCGGCTGGACTGGGTCACCGGCGCCGACGCTGCCCTGGGCGACGACACGGACGCACACGCGTGGCGCACCTGGGTGGACGAGGTCGTGGCCAGCTGGGCGGCCTGTCTGCTGACCGACCCGGAACTGGCGGCCCGGGCCGTGGCCGCCCTCGCCGACGGCGGCCACAGCTCCGCGGCGCCGGCCGAGTTCCGCCGTCTGGTCGCCCCCGACGCCGGCGACCGGAGCGCAGCGGCCCTGCTGCGCCACCCGGACCTCCTCGCCCCCGTCGCCGGCCTGCACCAGGACCAGCTCCTCGACCGCCTGAACCCGGGCCGCACCCTGATCGCCTGACACCTCCGGGCTTCCTCCGCCCCGACCTCAGCCGACAGCGCGACGCCCTCCTTTTCTCACCCTCCGTGACTCACCCGTTCGCCCTACGTGACCGTGCCGTGCGCGCACGGCCGTCGGAGGCTGAGCGTGGGCTCGACGGCCTTCAGGCGACCGGTTTCGCCGGACCGAGGCGCGGCCCCCGTGCCGCGCGCCACCGCCGACGGAGGAGTGACCGCATGACCACCGCCCTCTCACGCAACTGGGAACACGCCGTCGTCACCGGCGGCGCCGGGTTCGTCGGCTCCCATCTGTGCGCCGCCCTGCTGGACGCGGGCGCTGCCGTCACCTGTGTGGACGACTTCAGCACCGGCCGGCCCGAGAACATATCGCCGCTGCTCGAACAGCCCGGCTTCAAGCTCGTCCAGGCCGACGTCGCCGAGGGCCTGCGGATCAAGCGGCCGCCGGACCTCGTCCTGCACTTCGCCTCGCCGGCGTCCCCCGCGGACTACCTGCGCCTCCCGCTGCACACGATGGAGACCGGCAGCCTCGGCACCCGCAACGCCCTGGAACTCGCGCACTCCTCCCGAGCCCGCTTCGTCCTCGCCTCGACCTCCGAGGTCTACGGCGACCCGCAGCAGAACCCCCAGGACGAGCGCTACTGGGGCAACGTCAACCCCGTCGGCCCGCGCAGCGTCTACGACGAGGCCAAACGATTCGGCGAGGCACTGAGCACCGCCTACGCCGACGCCCAGGGCACCGACACCTGCATCGTGCGGCTGTTCAACACCTACGGCCCCCGGATGCGCGGCCACGACGGACGCGCGGTACCCACCTTCGTACGGCAGGCCCTGGCCGGCGAGCCCCTCACCGTGACCGGCGACGGCCGCCAGACCCGGTCGCTGTGCTACGTCGACGACACCGTGCGCGGCATCCTCGCCGCCGCCGCCCACGGCATGCGCGGCCCCGTCAACATCGGCAACCCGACCGAGATCACCATGTTCGACCTGGCACGCCTGGTCGTCGAACTCGCCGAGTCGTCCTCGGAGATCCGCTACATCGAACGGCCGGTGGACGATCCGGCCGTGCGCTGCCCGGACATCACCCTGGCCCGCGACAAGCTCGGCTGGGACCCGCAGGTCCGCGCCGAGGAGGGGCTGCGGCGCACCATCGCATGGTTCCGCGAGGCCGGTACCGAGGAGTGACCCCGCCCGGGCACCCCGCACCCCCGCGCCCGGGTGTCCCCGACCGCCGAAAGGCCCGCCTCCCCATGCGCATCCTCGGAATCAACGCCCTCTTCCACGACCCCGCCGCCGCCCTGGTGATCGACGGACGGACCGTAGCCGCCGCGGAGGAGGAGCGGTTCTCCCGGCGCAAGCACGGCAAGAGGCCCCTGCCGTTCTCCGCCTGGGAACTGCCCGAACAGGCCGCGGCCTGGTGCCTGAAGCGGGCCGGGCTGCGCCCGCAGGACCTCGACGCGGTCACCTACTCCTTCGACCCCCGACTCGCCCGGCCCGCCCAGGAGATGGGGCTGGACGACCCGTGGGACCACCTGCGGCTGACCTACGCCCGCGAGGCACCCGCCTTCCTGAAGACCGCCCTGCCCGGTCTCGACCCCGGCCTCGTCCGCTTCGTACCGCACCACATGGCCCACGCCGCCTCCAGCGCCTTCGCCGCACCGGACGCCGGGAACTCCTCCGTCCTCGTCCTCGACGGCCGCGGCGAGCGCGCCTCCCACCTGGCCGCCCGCCGCGTGGGCCACCGCCTGGAGGCACTGCACGCCCAGGACCTGCCGCACTCGCTCGGCCTGGTCTACGAGGAACTCACCGAACACCTCGGCTTCCTGCGCTCCTCCGACGAGTTCAAGGTCATGGCCCTCGCCTCCCACGGCAGGCCGCGCATGCGCGCCGAACTGCGCCGCCACGTGTACCCCACCGGAGACGGCGGCTTCCACGCCACCGGCGTGCCCTGGCACGAGCTGTGTCCGCCCCGCGGGCCCGAGGAGCCGTGGACACAGGACCACGCCGACGTCGCCGCCAGTGCGCAGGCCGTGCTGGAGGAGACCCTGCTCGACCTGGTGCGCTGGCTGCACGGCCGGACCCACGACCGGGTACTCACCCTGGCCGGCGGCGTCGCCCTGAACTGCGTCGCCAACTCCCGCATCGCCCGCGAGGGACCCTTCTCCCGGGTGTGGGTGCAGCCCGCCGCGGGCGACGCCGGGACCGCCCTGGGCGGCGCCCTGCTGCTGTCCGCCGCGGAGGGCGACGAGCCGGAGCCCATGACCGGTGCCGACCTCGGCCGGGAGTGGTCGGACGCCGAGCTCGGAGCCTGGCTGAAGACGGCGGCCGTCCCCTTCGAACGGCCCCCGGACATCGCCGCGACCGTCGCCCGCGCCCTCGCCGGCAACAGGATCGTCGCCTGGTTCCAGGGCCGCTCCGAGTACGGCCCCCGGGCCCTGGGCCACCGCTCCCTGCTGGCCCACCCCGGGCACGCGGGCAACCTGGAACGGCTCAACGACGTCAAGGGCCGCGAACAGTTCCGGCCCGTCGCCCCCATGGTCCTCGCCGACCGTGCCGCCGACCTCTTCGACGGCCCGCTGCCCAGCCCGTACATGCTGTTCGTCCACGACGTGGCCCCGGCGTGGCGGGAGCGCGTCCCCGCGGTCGTGCACGTCGACGGCACCGCCCGCATCCAGACCGTCGACCCGGATCGCGAACCCCTGGTCGCCGCCATGCTCGGCGAGTTCGAGCGGCTCACCGGCCTGCCCGTGGTCGTCAACACCAGCCTCAACACGGCCGGCCGGCCCATGGTCGACGATCCGCGCGACGCCCTGGAGTGCTTCGGCTCCTCGCCCGTCGACCTGCTGGCCATCGGCCCGTACGCGATCCGGCGCGGCGACCTCTTCCGAACCGACTCCCGCAGCGACGACGCCGGATGCCCCCGATGACCGCACCCGGCGCCCCGCCGCCCGCAGCCGAGTACGCCGTGGTGATCCCGACTCTCGGACGGCCCAGCCTGGGCGCCTGCCTGCACGCCCTCGCCGAGGCCACCGGGCCCGGCCCGGCCCGGATCGTCCTCGTCGACGACCGGCCCGGCACGGACCGGATCGCCCTCACCGCCGTCGTCCCGCCGTCCCTGCGCTCGCGCACCGTCGTCGTGCCCGGCCGGGCCCGCGGACCCGCCGCCGCACGCAACCTCGGCTGGCGGGCCGCCGGCGACGTGCCCTGGATCGTCTTCCTCGACGACGACGTCGTACCCGGTCCCACCTGGGGCGACGACCTCACCCTCGACCTGGCGGCGGCGACCGCGCGCACCGCCGGCATCACCGCCCGCATCGAGGTGCCCCTGCCCGCCGGCCGGCGCCCCACCGACTGGGAACGCAACACGGCCGGTCTCGCCGACGCCCGCTGGATCACCGCCGACATGGCCTACCGCCGGGACGCGCTGGCGGCCGTCGGCGGATTCGACGAACGCTTCCGCCGGGCCTTCCGGGAGGACGCCGACCTCGCCCTGCGCACGCTCGACGCCGGCTGGACCCTCACCACCGGCCGTCGCACCACCACCCACCCCGTACGGCAGGCCGGGCGCTGGATCTCCGTCCGCCTCCAGGCCGGCAACGCCGACGACGTGCTGATGACCCGGCTGCACGGCCGTCACTGGTGGCGCCGTGCGGAGGCCCACCGCGGGCGCCTGCCCCTGCACCTGGCGGTGACCGGGGCGGGGGCGTCGGCGCTCGGCTGCGCCCTGCTCGGCCGGCACGGGGCCGCCGCGGTCTGCGCCGCCGCGTGGCTCGCCGGCACCGCCGAGTTCGCCCTCGCCCGCATCCTGCCCGGGCCCGGCACCCGCGACGAGGTGCTCACCATGACGGTGACCAGCGCCCTCGTCCCGCCCGCCGCGACCTGGCACTGGCTGCGCGGGCGCGTCGTCCACCGCAAGGCCCTGCCGTACACCCCGTCCGGCAGCGGAGAGCCGACACTCGGGTCCCGCCCGGCGGCCCGGGAACGGCTGCGGTCATGACGCCGCCCCCCGGCCCCTGGCTGCTCCCCGGGGACGTGCGTCAGCGCTACTGCGATCCGGGCGGCCCGCTGCCCGCGGCCGTCCTCTTCGACCGCGACGGCACGCTCGTCGCCGACGTCCCCTACAACGGTGACCCGTCGCGGGTCGCGCTCATGCCCGGTGCCCGGGAGGCCGTGGACGCCGTGCGCACCGCCGGGGTGCCCGTCGGTGTCGTCACCAACCAGTCGGGCGTGGCCCGGGGCCTGCTGACCCGCCGCGACGTCGAGGCCGTACGGCTGCGGGTGGAGGAGCTGCTCGGGCCGTTCGCCGTCTGGGCCGTGTGCCCGCACGCGCCGGAGGAGGGCTGCGACTGCCGCAAACCGGCCCCCGGCCTGATCCTGGCCGCGTGCCGCCGGCTCGCCGTCCCGCCGGAACGCACCGCCGTCATCGGCGACATCGGAGCCGACATGGAGGCGGCGCGGGCCGCGGGGGCCCGTGGAGTTCTGGTCCCCACGGCCGTCACCCGTGCCGAGGAGGCGGCAGAGGCCGAGGCCACGGCACCGGACCTGCGGGCGGCCGTGCGTCTCGTCCTTGCCCCGGCCGTCGCGGCCCGGGAGCCGCGATGACGCCCACCCGCCTTCCCCGCACCCTCGTGGTCCGCCTCGACAGCTCCGGAGACGTACTCCTGGCGGGCCCCGCCGTGCGGGCCGTCGCCGCCGGTTCCTCGTACACCGCGCTGCTCTGCGGACCTCAGAGCGCCCCGGCCGGACGGATGCTGCCCGGCGTCGACGACGTGCTGACCTACGACGCCCCCTGGGTCGGCCTGGAGCCGCCGCCGGTCACCCGGGCCGCCACCCGGCAGCTGATGGAAACGCTCACGGCGGGCCGCTTCGACCGGGCGATCGTGCTGGTGTCGTACCACCAGAGCCCGCTGCCGATCGCCCTCCTGCTGAAGCTGGCCGGGATCGGACGGACCGCCGCCGACTGCGAGGACTACCCGGGCGCGCTCCTCGACCTGCGGCACCGCAGACGTCCACGCCGCCACGAGGCCCTGGCCGCCCTCGACCTGGCCCGTGCCGCAGGCTTCGAGCTCCCGCACGGCGACGACGGCCGGCTGCGCGTCCTGCCGCCCCCGCGCACCACCCACCTCACCGGCCCCGGACCGTACGTCGTCCTCCATCCCGGCGCTGCCGTGCCCGCACGGGCCTGGACACCGGGCCGGGCGGCACGTGCCGCGGCCGCGCTGTCCGCGGCGGGGCACCGCGTGGTCGTCACCGGCGGGCGCGCCGAGCGCGAGCTGACCGCCCGGGTCGCCGGGCGGCACGCCCTGGACCTCGGCGGCGCCACCGACCTGCCGCAGCTGGCCGGGGTCCTGGCAGCGGCCCGGGCCGTGGTGGCCGGCAACACCGGCCCGGCGCACCTGGCCGCCGCCGTGGGCACCCCCGTCGTCAGCCTCTTCGCGCCGGTCGTGCCGGCCGAACGGTGGGCCCCCCACGGCGTACCGCACGTCCTGCTCGGCGACCCGCACGCCGCGTGCGCGGACACCAGGGCTCGGCACTGCCCGGTGCCGGGACACCCCTGCCTCGACGGCATCGGCGACGCCGAGGTGCTCGCCGCCGTGGCGGCCCTCACGGACCACCCGGCCGACCGGGGAGAACACACCGAGCGAGGAGCGGCCGTATGAACATCCTGCTGTGGCACGTGCACGGCTCCTGGACCACCGCGTTCGTCCAGGGCCCGCACACCTACCTCGTCCCGGTCACCCCCGGCCGCGGCCCGGACGGCCTCGGCCGGGCCCGCACCTTCGCCTGGCCGGCCTCGGTCCGCGAGGTCACTCCCGACGAACTCCGTGACACGCCGGTCGACCTGGTCCTTCTCCAGCGGCCGCACGAGCGGGAGCTGGCGCAGCGGTGGCTCGGCGGACGCCGCCCCGGCCAGGACGTGCCCGCGGTGTACCTGGAGCACAACGCGCCCGACGGCGACGTGCCGGACACCCGGCACCCGTGCGCCGGACGCGACGACCTGACGCTCGTGCACGTGACCCACTTCAACCGGCTGTTCTGGGACTGCGGAACCACCCGCACCGAGGTGATCGAGCACGGCATCGTCGACCCCGGCCACCGCTACACCGGCAGGCTCGCCCGTGCCGCCGTCGTCGTCAACGAACCCGTCCGGCGCGCCCGCCACACGGGAACGGACCTGCTGCCCGCCCTGGCCGAGGCCGTGCCGCTCGACGTCTTCGGCATGGGTACCGAGGACCTGGCCGGACACCTGGGCCTGCCGGCCGACCGCTGCCGCACGGCCGATCTGCCCCAGAGCGAGCTGCACACGGCCCTGGCCGAACGCCGCATGTACCTGCACCCGGTGCGCTGGACCTCCCTCGGTCTGTCCCTGCTGGAGGCGATGCACCTCGGTCTGCCCGTGCTGGCGCTCGCCACCACCGAGGCGGTCGAGGCGGTCCCGCCCGCCGCCGGGACCCTGACCACCCGCCCCGACGTCCTGGCCCGCGCCGCCCGCCGCTACCTCCACGAACCGGAGGCGGCGGCCGCGGACGGAGCCCGCGCCCGGCAGGCCGCCCTCGAACGCTACGGGCTCAAACGCTTCCTGGCCGACTGGGAGCGCCTGATCACGGAGGTGTGCTCATGACCCCGTCCCTCAGCCCCCTCCCCGGCGGACCGCTCGGCGGCGACCCGCTCGACCCGGGCGTCCTCGCGATCGCGCTCGTCTCCGAGCACGCCAGCCCCCTGGCCGCACTCGGCGGTGTCGACGCCGGCGGGCAGAACGTCCACGTCGCCTGCCTCGCCGCCGCACTGGCCGACCGCGGCCACCGCGTCACCGTCCACACCCGCCGCGACTCAACCGACCTGCCCTGCCGGGTGGAGCTGCGCGACGGCGTGGAGGTGCACCACGTACCCGCCGGGCCTGCCGAGCCGCTCCCCAAGGACGCTCTCCTGCCGCACATGGACGAGTTCGGCCGCCACCTCGCCCGCGGCTGGCGCACCTGGGCCCCCGACGTCGTGCACTCCCACTACTGGATGTCGGGCCTGGCCGCCCTGCGTGCGGCCCGCGAGCACGGCCTGCCCCTGCTGCACACCTACCACGCCCTCGGCACGGTGAAGCGGCGGCACCAGCGGCTCGCCGACACCAGCCCGCCGGAGCGGATCCCCGGCGAGACCGAGGTGGGGCTGGGCTGCGACCGGGTCATCGCCACCTGCCGGGACGAGGCCCGCGAACTGGCCCTCATGGGCATTCCCCCGCACCAGGTCGGCATCGTGCCGTGCGGCGTCGACACCGACCGGTTCACCCCGAAGGGCCCGGCCGCGCCGCGCGGACCGTACCCCCACCGGATCCTCCAGGTGGGCCGGCTGGTGCCGCGCAAGGGCGTCGCCGTCGCCGTCGCAGCGCTGGCCCGGCTGCCCGGCACCGAGCTGGTCGTGGTCGGCGGGCCGCCCGCCGGCCGGCTCGACGGCGACCCGGAGGTGCGGCGGCTGCGCGGCATCGCCCGGGACGCGGGTGTCGCCGACCGCGTCCGTTTCACCGGCGCCCTTTGCAGCGAGGAGGTGCCGCCGCTGCTGCGCTCCGCGGACGTCGTCGTGTGCCCCGCCGACTACGAACCCTTCGGCATCGTCCCGCTGGAGGCCATGGCCTGCGGAGTGCCCGTGGTGGCCAGCGCGGTCGGCGGGCAGCTCGACACGGTCGCCGACCCCGGAACCGGGCGGCTGGTGCCGCCCCGCGACCCGGAGGCCCTGGCCGCTGCCGTCGCCGCACTGCTCGCCGACCCGGCGGCCCGCGCGGCCTGCGGTGCGGCCGGCCGCCGGCGTGTCCTGAGCCGTTACGGCTGGGGACAGGTCGCCGCCGCCACCGAGGCCGCCTACTGCGAAGTCCTCGACACCGATGCCGCCGCGACCCGGGCCGGCTGACCGGCCGGCCCCGCCCGACGGCAGCCGCCAGGCTCCGACGTCCGACGTCCGACATCCGAAGGAGGTGCGGGTTCACCGCCGCCCCCACGGCGGGACGCCCGATCGACATGAGCGAACCCCCCGCACACCCCGTCCTGGAAACCGCGCGACTGCACTGCCGGTCCCTTGAGGAAGCCCTCGGAGGGTTCCGCAGGCACGGCCTGGACCGGGTCGCGGACTGGGGCGGCCGTCTCGCCGACGTCCTCACCGGCGGCGGCCGGCTGCTGGCCGCGGGCAACGGCGGCAGCGCCGCCCAGGCCCAGCACCTCACCGCCGAACTGGTCGGCCGCTACCGCCGGGAACGCCGCGCCTATTCCGCGCTCGCCCTGCACGCCGAGACGTCCAGCATGACCGCCATCGGCAACGACTACGGCTTCGACCACGTGTACGCCCGCCAGGTCACCGCCCACGGCCGCCCGGGAGACATCCTGATGCTGCTCTCCACCTCCGGACGCAGCCCCAACCTCATCGCCGCCGCCGTGACCGCCCGGCAGGCAGGACTGCGCGTGTGGGCCCTGACCGGACGCGGCCCCAACCCCCTCGCGGAGGCCGCCCACGCATCCCTGTGCGTCGACGCGGGCAGCACCGCCAATGTCCAGGAGATCCATCTCGTCGCCGTGCACCTGCTGTGCGAGTGCTTCGACACGGCCGTGTCCGCGCTGCCGGCACGCCGCGCGGTCCTCACCCACGGGAGCACGTCATGACCGGGCCCCACCCCCTCGTCGTCGTGGGGGACGTGCTCCTCGACGAGGACATCGAGGGCGTCTCCACCCGTCTCTCCCCGGACGCCCCCGCCCCGGTCGTCGACGTCACCGGCGACCGCAGCCACCCCGGCGGAGCGGGCCTGGCCGCCGCCCTGGCCGCCCGCGGTGGCCGGGACGTGGCGCTGGTGACCGCGCTCGGCGACGACGAGGCCAGCGAGGAGGTACGACGCGGCCTGCGCGGCCGGGTCCGGCTGCTGGAGATCCCGCTGGAGGGCACCCTGCCGGTGAAGACCCGCGTCCTCGCGGGCGGGCGGCCGGTGGTCCGCATCGACCGGGGCGGCGGCATCCCCGGTGAACCGGGTGACGCGGTCCGTGACGCACTGGCCGGCGCGCACGCCGTCCTGGTCGCCGACTACGGCCGGCACACCGCCGGGGCCCTGCGGCCGCTCCTGGAGGACGCCGCCCGCCGCACCCCCCTGGTGTGGGACCCGCATCCGAACGGCGACCCGCCCGTGCCGGGAGCCCGCCTCGTCACGCCCAACGCGGCCGAGGCACGGTCTCTGCACCCCGGCTCCGGGGAGACCACGCTGGGCGCGTTCATCGAGAGAGGGGCCCGTCTGGCCGAGCGCTGGCGTGCCGCCGGTGTCGCCGTCACCCTCGGCGAGCGCGGGGTGCTGCTGGTCCGGCCGGGCACCGGCACCCCGATGCTGGTCCCCGTGCCCTACCGGGCCACCGGGGACCCCTGTGGCGCGGGCGACTGCTTCGCCGCCACGACGGCGGCGGCCCTCGCCGACGGCCTGCTGCCCGAGGAGGCGCTACAACGGGCCGTCGCCGAGGCGGCCGCCTTCGTCGCGGCGGGCGGCGCGGGCAACCCGGGCCTGTGGCGGCCCGAGCCCGCGGCCGGCCCGACGGTCGAGCCCGCGCACGACGCGTTCGGCCTGGCCGAGCGGGTCAGGTCCCGGGGCGGCACCGTCGTCGCCACCGGGGGCTGCTTCGACCTGGTGCACGCCGGTCACGTCGGCCTGCTGGAGAGCGCCCGCCGCATCGGCGACTGCCTCATCGTCTGCCTGAACTCCGACGCGTCCGTCGCCCGGCGCAAGGGCCCCGGCCGGCCGCTCAACCCGGCGGCGGACCGTGCCCGTGTGCTGGCCGCGCTCGGCAGCGTCGACGCCGTCGCGGTCTTCGAGGAGGACACCCCCGAGACGGTACTGGCCCGGTTGCGGCCGGACGTCTGGGTCAAGGGCGGCGACTATTCCGTCCAGGACCTGCCCGAGGCGGAGGTGCTCCGCACCTGGGGCGGCCAGGCCGTGGTCCTGCCCTATCTCGACGGCCGCTCCACGACCCTGCTGGCCCGCCGGGCGGCGGTGGCGGCGGAGGCGGCGCCGCGTTCGTAGGGCGGCGGGGCGGTGTGCTGCCGCCGGTGTCCGCCGTGCGTCGGACGAGCCGGTCGTGGGCCTTCGGCGCCGAGCCGGATGTCCGGTGGGCCGGCGGTGGCAGCACGGCCGTGACACCGCGGGCCGCTGGCTGCCGTCTGTGCGGCGCCCGGCTCACTCCCGGGCAGAGAGCCGCTCAGGCAGCCGGGGTCAGAGCCGGCCGGCCCGGCATCTCGTGGTCGCCCTTGCGCAGGACCACCGGCGCGGAAGCGGCCCGGCGCCTGCGCAGCAGGGAGCCCGTCCCGATCGTTCCGGCGATGAGCAGTCCGCCGGTGACGAGGGCGCCGCGGGGCCCGGCCAGTTCCATGAGCAGGCCCAGTGCGGGCGGGCCGCCCAGGCCCCACACCGTGCCGATGCTGCCCCACACTCCCAGCACCCGTCCCCGCAGGTGGGCAGGCGGGTCGGTCTGCAGGACGGCCGTGCCGGCGGTGTCGGAGACGGATTCCACGACGGCCATGGGCAGGACCAGCACGATCAGCACCGCCAGCGACGGCGACAGCCCCGCCACCACCTGCAGCAGCGCCCCCGCGGCCGCCAGCGCGCCCACGAGCCGCACGGACGGCCGGCGCAGCCGCGCGCCCAGTACCGCGCCGAGGATGCCGCCGGCGGCGAGCACGGTCGACACCGTGCCGAACGAACCGGCGCCTCCCGCGAGCGGCCCGGTGACCAGTACGGCCAGGGTGAGCCCGTAGTTGCGGCCGAACACCGCGCTGATCCCGGTCACACCCGCCAGCGCGACCAGGCGCGGCCGCCGCACGAAGTAGGCCAGCCCCTCGCGCACGGTCAGGTCCGGGCCGGTGCCCCCGGGCTCCCGGCCGGTGTGCCGGGCCGCTCCGGCGGCGGGGCGCAGGAACGGGATGACCGAGGCCACGAACAGGAACGACAGCCCGTTCGCGAAGTACGCGGCCGAAGTGCCGAGGAACCCGACCGCCACACCGGCCAGGGCCGCTCCCACCAAGCGGCCCGCCTGGTGCACCAGCGCCCCGACACCGATGGCCGAGGGCACGTCCTCCGCGGGCACGAGGTCGTTGCCCAGCAGCGCGCACGCCGGGTTGTCGACGGTCGCCACGACACCCGTGACGGCGGCCAGCACCATCAGCGAGGTCATGTCGATCCGGTCCAGCGCCACGAGGACGGCCGTGGTGAACGCGATCGCGCCGAGCAGCGCCTGGCTCACGGCCGCCGTCAGTTTGCGCGGCCACCGGTCGACGGCGGCCCCGCCCAGCACGCTGATCAGCAACGCCGGCGCGGCCTGCACGGACATGGAAAGACCCGTCGCGGCGGCGGACCCGGTGATCTGCAGGACCAGCAGGTTCTGCACGGTGAGCTGCATCCACGTACCCGCGTTCGACACGAAGTTCGCGACGGACCACCAGCGCATGCTGCGGTACCGCAGCGACCGCCAGGGCGAGCGGGAGGCGGGCAGGGCAGGGGAGGGGGAGGAAGGCACAGTGCGGTACTCGAAGACGAGTCGGAGGACTCAGGAGAAGGGGGACGAGGGGGTGGGGCACACCGGCCGCGCTGCGCGGTGTTCTCCCCTCGACGGGTACGGCGCCGACCATCGTGGCAGAGGGGACCGGACAAGCGGTTCCACCGCACCTTGATCCGCCGTCCCGCACCTCCCAAACGCCCCGCCGCGCACGGGCCTTGGGGCCACAGTGTGGTTACTCACACGCACACGGAAGCGGGGCCCCTCGCCTCGGCGACGGGCCCCGCGGACGAGGACTTCCCTACTCGAACTTGCCGCGGCCGCTGAGCGCGTCCCGCAGCCGGTCCACCATTCCGGTGCCCGGGGCCAGAAGCTTGTTCGCGGGGGGCTTGTCGGGGGCCGACGGGTGGGGCCGGGTCGGAGCGGTCTTCTTCGCCTTGCGCACCTTGTCGCCCAGCTCGTTGAGCGTGTCCATCGGACAGGCCTGCCGCAGCCGCGGGAAGAGGTTGCCCTCCTCGTCGGCGATGTGCGAGCGGATCTCGCTCATGAGCATGCCCATCAGCCGGTCGAAGTCGGCGTCGCCCGCGTCACAGCCCTCCAGGTCCTTCATGATCTGCTCGGCCGTGGCGTGGTCCTGGAGCTCCTGGTCGGCGATGGCGTCCCCGCCGGCCACGTGCTCCCGGACGGCCGGGTAGAGGTGGGCCTCCTCGGCCACCGAGTGCCGTACGAGCTCCATCGTGACCTGGTCGGCGTACACCTTGCGGTCCTGGTGGCCGGACGGCAGCGCCTCGATCCTGCCGAACATCTCCTCGACCTCGCGGTGATCGGTCACCAGCTCGTCGATGACGTTTCCTCCGTGTCCCATGTCCTTCACCTCCAGCGCTCGGGTCCCCCCGGCCCCTCGGGGTTAACGCGCGTCCCGCCGGTGCCGTACCGGCGGATCAGACGGGGAGCTTGGCCCGGACACGCCCGGCCGCGGTGGCCGGCCGTGCGGTGGCGCGCACGGAGCGGCGCACCAGACCCGCGTCGCGCCGCAGACCACGGGCGGCGTGCGTGCCGCGCCACACCACCGAGGGGCGGGCGCCGGTGTCGTCGGCGGCGATCAGCAGCCCGCCGAGCATGGACAGGTTCTTGAAGAAGTGGATGCGCTGCTGCGCCCGCTCCTCGGGATCCTCCGCCTCCCAGAAGCGGTGCCCGGCCAGTGTGGTGGGCACCAGGGTGGCCGCGATGGCCAGCGCGGCCGGGCGGGGCATGCGCCCCGTGGCCAGCATCAGCCCGGCGGCGATCTGCACGGCGCCGCTGAGGCGTACGACCTGCTCGGTGCGGTCCGGCAGGGCCTGGACGCGCTCGGTGACCGGTTGGACGACGGGCTCGGCGGCGTCGGCGACCTGCTCCGGGTCGCGGACGGAGCTCATGCCGCCCGTGAGGAACATCGAGGCCAGCATGGGGCGGCCGAGCACTCGCAACAGACTCATGGCCCTCTCCAAAAAGTCGGTGGGTACGGCGTTCGCCGGGTTCCCCAGCCGGAGCCGAACCACTCACACCGCCCGGTGCCGCGCCCAGGCCTCCTCGCGCAGTTCCCGGACAGCAGGACGTCGGCGGCGGTGCAGGCGAGCGCCTCGGTCACGGCGAGCAGCACCTCGCGGGCCCGGGGCGAGGCCGCCGCCTCGGCGAATTCCGGCGTGTGGTCGGAGCCGCCCTCGCCCATGATCGCGACGAACGGGTGGATGGCGGGCACCCGCGTGCTGACGTTGCCGATGTCGGACGACCCCGGCGGAAAGGGGGAAGGGCCCGCTCAGCGGGCCTGTTGTGCGGCGGCGCCGGCCGCGGCGGGCTCCCGGACCGGCAGGTGGTAGACGTGGAAGGCCCGGCCGATGACCGGCTGGGCGACGTTGCGCACCCGCACACCGCCGCTCGTCATGCCGTGCTCCGTCCCGGCGTGCGCGTGCCCGTGCACCGCGAGGTCGGCGCCGGCGGTGTCGATCGCCTCGGCCAGCAGATAGCTGCCCAGGAAGGGATAGATTTCCAGCGGCTCGCCGGCCAGCGTGTCCGCGACGGGGGAGTAGTGGGTCAGCGCGATCCGCGCGTCGCAGTCCTCCTCACCCAGTCGCTCCAGCGCGGTCCGCAGCCCGTCGGCGCTCCGGCGGGAGTACCGGACGAACTCCTTCATGACCGGCTCGCCGAACTCCCCGGCGCAGCGGCCGACGAAGCCGCCGCCGAACCCCTTGGTCCCGGCGACGCCGATCCGCGCCCCACCGCTCTCCACGACCGTCCCCTGCCCCTCCAGGACCTGCGCACCGGCGTCCCGGAGGATGGCCGTGACCTCGTCCGGGCGGTCGTCGTGGTGGTCGTGGTTGCCCAGGACGGCGACGACCGGAACGCCGAGGCCCTGGACCTCCCGGGCCACCACCCGCATCTCCTCGGGCGTGCCGTGCCGGGTGAGGTCCCCGGCCAGCAGCAGGAGGTCGGCGCACTCGGGCAGGGTCTCGAAGGCGGGGCGGAGCACGCCCTGGCTCTCGGGCCCCATGTGGATGTCTCCGACGGCTGCGACACGGATCATGAGAGTTCCTCCGCGTGGTCGGGGGAGGACGCCTCGGTGACGACGAGGTCGCTGTGCACGGGGAAGCCGGCGAGCTCCTCCTCGACGGTGCGCACGATCTCCTCCCGGCAGGGCGCCGAGGGCACGGTGCCGGTGAGCAGCACCGTTTTTCCGCGGGCCTCGACCCGTACGCCCAGTTCACCGAGGTCGCCGGAGGCGAGGCGGTCCTGGAGGTGGGCGATGCGGTACTCCAGGTTCTCGGCGGGCGGCCCGCCGCCCGCCGACTGTGAACCGAGGGTGTTCATGTGGGTGCTCCTTCAGATGACGTTCAGGCGCTCCAGGAGGAAGAAGAACGCCGCGGGCATGGGCTCGTCCCCGCACTCGCGCCGCACCAGCTCCCAGTCGACCTTCTCCCGCAGCGCACGTGCGATGGGCAGGGCCGCCCCGAAATCGCAGTGGTGCTCGGAGAACGCGGCGGTCAGACTCCACAGCAGATCGGTCGGGGCCAGCACGGGCATGCGCACCGAGTCGACCGACAGTTCTTCGGCCCGCTTCAGCATGTCCGCGCCGACCGGCCGGTGCGCCAACTCGAAGATGATGTCGACCGGCTGCCCGAAACAGGTGGCCTTGATCAGCCAGTCCTCCGGCGGGGTGTAGACCGTCAGCCCGGCTTCCCGCAGGGTCGCCGCCACCGCTTCCGCGTCCTCGGGGCGGATCGCGAAGTCGACGTCGTGCTGCATGTTCTTCTCGCCGCCGTGGGCGTACGCGGCCACGCTGCCGGCGAGGGCGAACAGGTGCCCCTTGCGCTTCAGCAGCGCGCCGACCTGCTTGGCCGCCTCCAGGATCGCCTGGTTGCGGTCCAGGGGCAGTTCCTGCGGCGGCTGGTCCGCCCGCGGGTCCTGTGGTGGCGCGGGCTCGGCTTCCTCCGGTGCCATCCGGAGGTCGGGGATCCCCGGTCGCCGGACGAGCGTCGCGTCATCACCGTTCTGCGTCATGACCACTCCTTCGCCGAACCGGACACTCCGCTCCCGTGCGGTGTCCGGACCCGAGACGGCCTGTTTGCCTGCATTGAGTACCCGGCGCTCCCGACCCGACACGGACGGCTTCCGAGGGCCGCCCGATCCGGCCCGATGTCGCCTTCCTGCAGGGCCGGTTCACCCCCCGGCCGCAGCTCCCGGGCCCCGGGTTCAGGCCGCCGTGCCCTTCCCCCGCCGCCCTCCCGGCGGACGTCACCGCGAGCCAGTGCGTCGCCGGTGGCGGCATGATCGTCATCTCGGCCGTGGGTGACGGCTCGCCGTCGTACAGCAAGCGCTGCATGGGTGGGGTCCACGACGGCGAGACGGTCCTCTGACACCTGGCCGAACAAGACAAGCGCATAACATGCTAAAAGCGGAATATAGGGCAAAGAGCTGGGAAACCGGATGACGCCGCTGGACAACGCGCTCGTGGAGGTCGACATGAACCAGGAGACATCACGTTCGTCCGATCTTCCGCAGCCCTTGCGGGCCATGGCCTCGGGCCTCAGGCACCTGCCGGGTGCGGAGCAGGTGGGCAAGGTCGCCACGGACGCACTGGACAAGATCGGCGCGGTCTCGCCGCGCGGCCGCCGGATGGCCGTCTATGCCGGCGCCGGAGTGCTCGGCGTGGCCGGGCTGGTGGAGTGGCCGGTCGCGGTGACCGGCGCGGCCGTCGCCTGGTTCACCCAGCCGCGCCCCGGACAACGGCCCGACGGCGCGTCCCCGAATGGCGGAACAGCGGCCGGTGAGGACGGGGACCGCAGCTCCGCCCGGTCCGGCCAGGGCGACGAGGACACCTCCGCCTACGGACCCGGCGGCAGGCTCGCCGCCTCCCACTACCGGCACGACCAGCCGGAACAGCACGTCCACGAACAGCCCGCCAAGGTCGGCGACACCGCCACCGCCTCCGCGCTGAAGCAGGTCGCCGAGGCCACCGCGCACCACGGCGAGGAGCAGCCCCACGGGAACACACACGACAGCCGCCCCACCGGCTGAGTCGGGACAGCAGCAGATGCTCACACGCTTCGACGTCACCCCCCTCGTCGGGGCAGTGGCCGGCGCGGCCGCAGGCGCCGCCCGCGGCACCGCCCGGTCGGTGACCTCCGCCTACGACACCACGCGCCGCGTCCGCAACGTCGCCCGCAACGCCCTGACCGGCGGACAGCACTGGAAAGCCGGGCAGCGCCTCCACCTCGCACTGCGGCACCCGGACGGCGACGTCGAAGCGATCGCCCGCAGAGTCGCCGGGGAACTGGTCGAGCACCCGGACGTGCTCACGGCGTACTGGGACGGGGGACTGGCCCGCCTGGTCGTCACCGTGGCAGAGGACGCCGCCACCGACCGCGTCGCCGAGCGGGCCACCGCACTCGCCACCCGCCTCGGCCTGGACCAGGGCGCCGACCCGAACCTCCGGGACACCAGCCACCCCGGCGACCCAGCCGAGGTGCGCGTCACCGCGGCGGCGATCCTGCTGGACGCCGCCGGAGCGGCCGGCGCCCTGGCCGGCCGCTCCCTGCGGATCCCGCCCACCTCGCGCATCATCACCGCCAGCGTCACGCTGCTGCGCGAGAACCCCCGCTTCCGGGCCCTGCTCCGGCAGCGGTTCGGCACGTCCGGCATGGAACTCGTCCTCGCCGCCGCCAACGCCGCCGCCCACGGCATCGGCCAGACCCCGCTGGCGCTCGTGCTCGACGGCATCCTGCGCGGCAACCAGCTCACGGAGGCGGTGGCCAGGGCCGCGGCCTTCGAGGCGCTGCACGACGACATCTGCCACCACAAGCGCACCAGCCTGCCCGGCTCCACGGACGCCCGGCCACCGCTCAAGGTGACCCCGGCCGCGGAGTACGCCTCCCACGCCAGCACCGGCAGCCTCGCCGGCGCCGCCGCCACCCTCCTCGTCACCCACAGCGCGAACGACGCCGCCGAAGCGGTCCTCGCCGGATCCCCCAAGGCGGCCCGCTACGGACCGGCCGCCTTCGGCGCGACCCTCGGCACCTTCCTCGCGCGCGCCGGGATCCTCCTGCGCAACGGGGAGCGGCTGCGGCAGCTGGAGATCGCCGACGCCCTCGTCCTGCACGCCGACGCCCTGCGCAGCCTGCGGCAGGACGCCACCGACGACGGCCTCCCCGACGACCCGGTCCACCCCTTCGCCGAGGCCGTCCTGGACGCGGCCCGCAGGGCAGGACTGCACGTCGTGATCGCCGGCGGCTCCGATCTGAAGGACATCACCCGGCTCGCCGACGAGGTCGCCCCGGGCGCCGAGCCGTTCGGGGACGTCGTACGGGCCCTGCAAGGCGAGGGGCACGTCGTCGTGACCGTCGCCCGCCTGGACGAATCCGGTGACGGGCACATCGCCGCCGGGCTGCCCGCCGGCGACGTGGCCATCGCCCTCACCGACGGAGGGGGCGCCGTCTCCTGGGGCGTCGACGCGCTGGTCCCCGGCGGCCTCGCCGACGTCTGGCGGCTGCTCACGGCGATCCCCGCGGCACGGCGCGTCGGACGGCGGTCGCAGACCCTCGCCCGCGCCGGGGCGGCCCTCTCCGGACTCCTGGTCGCCCGCGGCGGCCAGCCTCCCGGCCTGCACCTCCTGTTTCCCCTCACCCGGCACGCCCCCGTCAACATCGCCGCCGCCAACGCCCTGATCACCGGCTGGCTCGAAGCCGTCCGCGTCGCCCGGGCCACCCCGCCGGAGCCCCGCCTGCACATCCCCTGGCACGCCCTGGAACCCCACGAGGCCCGCGACCGGCTGCGACGCGCCGACCACGACGGCGAGCCCCGCGGACTCGCCCTGCTCGCCGACCGCTCACGGCAGCAGGCCGCACGCGTGACCCGGCACCCCGCCGCCACCCCCGCCCGCTGGACCTGGCAGGCGGCCGGCGCCGTACGCCGCGAACTGGACGACCCGCTGACTCCCGTCCTCGCCACGGGCGCCGTCGCCTCCGCCCTGCTCGGCTCGGTCGTCGACGCGCTGCTCGTCGTCGGCGCCATGGACCTCAACGCCGTGACCGGCGGACTCCAGCGACTGCGCGCCGAACAGGCCCTGGCCCGGCTCGCCGCCCGCCAGCAGCCCAAGGCCCGCAAGCAGGACAGCCGCAAACGCACGGTCACCGTCGACGCCGCCCGGCTGCGGCCCGGCGACGAGATCAGCCTCGGCGCCGGCGACGTCGTACCCGCCGACGCCCGGCTGCTGGACGTCGACGGCCTGGAGGTCGACGAGTCGGCGCTCACCGGCGAGTCCCTGCCGGTGACCAAGACGATCGAGGCCACACCCGGCCTGCCCGTGGCGCAGCGCACCTGCATGGTCTTCGAGGGCACCACCGTCGTGGCCGGACGGGCCACCGCCCTCGTCGTGGACACCGGCGACCGGACCGAGGCGGGCCGGGCCGTCACCCTCGCCGCCCGCACCCCGCCGCCCGCCGGAGTCCAGGCCCGACTGCAGGAACTGACCCGCAAGGCCCTGCCGGTGACCTTCACCGGCGGCGCCGCCGTGACCGGGCTGTCCCTGTTGCGCGGCAGCCCCGTCCGGCGCGCCGTCAGCGGCGGCGTCGCGGTCGCCGTCGCCGCCGTCCCCGAAGGGCTGCCGCTCGTCGCCACCGTCGCGCA
Organism: Streptomyces paradoxus; assembly: GCF_014202475.1. GTDB lineage: Bacteria > Actinomycetota > Actinomycetes > Streptomycetales > Streptomycetaceae > Streptomyces > Streptomyces paradoxus. Next base: position 159,417 of record NZ_JACHGV010000011.1, on the reverse strand, counting down.
GATGGCGGCGGCCCGCCGGCTGTCCCGCCGCGGCGTCCTGGTCCGCACCCCGCGCACCCTGGAGGCGCTCGGCCGGGTCGACACCGTCTGCTTCGACAAGACCGGCACCCTCACCGAGAACAAGCTGCGCCTGGTCCGCGTGGCCACCGCCGACGGCACCGTCCTGGCCACCGACGACGAACAGGCCGCACCGGTCGTACGCCTGGCCGCGCGCGCCTGCCCGCAGGAGGAGACGGGGGAGGGCCGCCGGGTCGCGCACGCCACCGACGAGGCCGTCCTCGACGTCGCCCCGCCCGACGAGGGCTGGGCGGCCACCGGCGAGCTGCCCTTCGAGGCCCGCCGGGGCTACGCCGCCGCGGTCGGCCGCGACCCCGGCATGGGCGAACTGCTCGTCGTCAAGGGCGCCCCCGAGACGATCCTGCCCGCCTGCCGGGACCTCCCCGCCCACGCCTGGGACACCGCCCACGAACTGGCCGGGCAAGGACTGCGCGTCCTCGCCGTCGCCCGCCGCGCCGGCCGGGCCGGCGACGCCGAGGCCGAACTCGACCTGCCGCTCGCCGACCTGGAGTTCAGCGGCTTCATCGCCCTCGCCGACGTGCCGCGCGACACCTCGCACGCCCTGCTCGCCGAACTGCGCCGCTCCGGCATCCTGCCCGTCATGCTCACCGGCGACCACCCGGAGACCGCCCGCGCCATCGCCCTGCAACTGGGCTGGCCGGAGGAGACCGAGGCCGTGACCGGTGACGAACTCGTCGCCATGGAGCGCCGCGAACGCGTCCGGGTCCTGCGCGGCGCGGGCGTCATCGCCCGGGTCGCACCCGAGCAGAAGCTGCACGTCGTGGAGGCCCTGCAACAGGCCGGGCGGGTCGTCGCGATGGCCGGCGACGGCGCCAACGACGCCGCCGCCATCCGCGCCGCCGACGTGGGGGTCGGCGTCGAGTCCCGCGGCTCCGCGGCCGCCCGCAACGCCGCCGACCTCGTGCTCACCACCGGCGACCTGTCCGTCCTCGTGGACGCGGTCGCCGAGGGCCGCGCCCTGTGGCGCAGCGTCGCCGACGCGGTGAGCATCCTCATCGGCGGCAACGCCGGCGAGGTCGGCTTCAGCGTCCTCGGCACCCTGCTCGCCGGTGCCTCGCCCCTGTCGACCCGTCAGCTGCTGCTGGTCAACCTGCTCACCGACATGTTCCCGGCCATGGCCGTCGCGGTCACCCCCAGCGACGACCCCTCGACCGCGGAACACGCCGCGACCGGCCCGATGGGCCTCGACGCCCTCGGCGCGCCCCTGCTGCGATCCATCCGCCGACGCGGCATCACCACCTGCTTCGGCGCAGTCGCGGCGTACCTCATCGGCCGCCTCACCCCGGGCACCGAACGCCGGTCCACCACCATGGCCCTGTGCGGCGTGGTCGGCGCCCAGCTCGTGCAGACCCTCTCCGGGCGGCGCCACAGCACCCTGGTGTGGGTCACGGCCCTCGGCTCCGCCGCCGTCCTCGCCGCCCTCGTCCAGACCCCCGGCGTCAGCCACTTCTTCGGCTGCACCCCGCTCGGGCCCGTCGCCTGGGCCGGCGTGGCCCTGGCCATCGCCCTGTCGGCCCTGGCCCCCCGTCTGGAACGCCTCCAGGCGGTCCACGCCCTCTACGACGCCGCGACACGACTCGCCCTGCGCCTCAACGACCTGAGCCGGCAGGCCCGGCAGCTCCTGCAGAGCGGCATCGCCGCCCCGGTGGCGTAGCGGGCGAGCACAGCCGGAGGCCGCCACCACGAGCAGTGGTGGCGGCCTCCTCACACCCGGTCAGACCTGGCCGCGCCAGGCGCCGGTCTCCGCCCCGCGGGCCTCCATGAACTCCTTGAAGCGCCGCAGATCACCGGAGACCTGCCGCTTCACGAAGCCGAGCTTGTCGCCCACGGTCTCGGCCACGCCATGGGGATCGAAGTCCATCTGCAGCATGACCTTGGTCGTGTCGTCCTGGATGCGGTGGAAGGTCACCACACCGGCCTGCCGTGCCTCGCCGCCCACGGTGGTCCAGGCCACGCGCTCGTCCGGGACCTGCTCGGTGATCTCCGCGTCGAACTCCCGCGCCTGTCCGCCGACCTTCGTGACCCAGTGCGTGAGGGTGTCGGTTCGCTGCTCGATGCGCTCGACACCGTCCATGAACTCGGGGAAGGACTCGAACTGCGTCCACTGGTTGTATGCGGTGTGCACCGGCACGCGGACCTCGATGGATTCCTCTACCTGCGACAAGGGTGCCTCCCTTTCTCGTTCGTGAGCGGCGGACGGGTACCAGATCTCGGGCCGCTCACTCATCGTCATCAGAAGTTGTCCGACCAGGTGTCCTTTCCGCCTCTCCTGGGGTACCCGGCCCGCAACCACGGACCGGGAGGTGATCGCCATGACGGACACGCACCGCACGGCCTCCGCCGCTCCCCGCACGGGGAACGCGGCCGGAGACGAGCCGGTGGGCGAGCTGGTGCAGCGTGCCACCGAGCAACTGACCGACCTGGTGCGCGGCGAAATGCGCCTCGCCCAGGCGGAGATGACCGAGAAGGGCAAACGCTTCGGGAAGGGCGGCGGACTGTTCGGCGGTGCCGGCGTACTCGGCTTCGTCACCCTGCAGGCCCTGGTCGCCACGGTGATCGCCGCCCTGGCCGTACCGCTGCCGGTGTGGGCGGCGGCGCTGATCGTCACCGGCGTGCTGGCCGTCGCCACGGGCCTGACGGCGCTGGCCGGCCGCAAGCAGGTGCGCAGCGCCACCCCGCCCGCCCCGCAGCAGACCATCGACAACGTGAAGGCCGACGTGGCCGAGATCAAGGAGAGTGCACAGCGATGACCCAGCCTCCGCACGACGAGCCGACCGCCCGCAGCCAGGAGGAGCTGCGCGAGCAGGTCGAGCACACCCGCCACGAACTCGGCGACACCGTGCAGGCACTGGCGGACCGGGCCGACGTCAAGACCCGTGCCCGCGAGAAGGCCGTCGCGGTCAGGGAACAGGCCGGGGCCAAGGCCCAGGCGTGGAGCGGGCAGGCCAGGACCAAGGCCGCGCACATGGCCCACACCGTGGAGGAGAAGCTGCCCGAGCCGGTGAAGCAGAAGGGCGCCGCCGCCGCCCAGGGCGCGAAGGAGAAGGCCGCACAGGCCGAGCAGGTCTGGCAGGACAAGGCCCCGCAGCAGGTGCGCGATCACCGGGCCGCCCTGCTGGCGGGCGCCGGTGCCGTTCTCGTGGCCTGCCTGCTGATCCGCCGTCGTGGGAAGCACTGAGCGAAGCGACACCCGGGGCCCCCGTCGCCGCTTGCGGTGGCGGGGGCCCACACGGCAGGGTCAGGTGCCGTGGCCACCTTGCTGATCGTCCATCACACGCCCTCGCCCCACTGCCAGGCGATGTTCGAAGCCGTCGTCTCCGGGGCGACGGACCCCGAGATCGAGGACGTCCGGGTCGTCCGCGTGCCCGCGCTCTCCGCGACCGCCTCCGACGTCCTCGCCGCCGACGGCTTCCTCCTCGGCACTCCCGCGAACCTCGGCTACATGTCCGGCGCCCTCAAGCACTTCTTCGACCAGATCTACTACCCGTGCCTGGACGCCACCCGCGGCCGTCCCTTCGGCTACTGGGTGCACGGCGGCAACGACGTCACCGGAGCGGTGCGCGGGATCGAGTCGGTGACGACCGGCCTCGGCTGGCGTCGCACCGCCGAGGCCGTGACCGTGACCGGCGAGCCGGACAAGGGCGACCTCCAGCGGTGCTGGGAACTGGGTGCGACGCTCGCCGCCGGCCTCATGGGCTGAACCGCCCGGACCGATCAGGTCTGTTCCAGCCGGCGCCGGTCCTGATCGTCCCATGCCCGGGTGTCACGCGGCTGGGTGTACGGCTCGGCCTCGGGCGGGTGACCACCGGCGATGGCGCGCTGCCGCACCGTCTCCGCGTCGAACTCCAGCCCCAGCAGGATCGCCAGGTTGGTGATCCACAGCCACACCAGGAAGACGATGACACCGGCCATGGTGCCGTAGGTCTTGTTGTACGAGGCGAAGTTGGCCACGTAGACCGCGAAGCCGGCGGAGGCGACCATCCAGATCAGCAGGGCCAGGAAACTGCCCGGAGTGATCCAGCGGAACCCCTTCACCTTGGCGTTCGGCGCCGCCCAGTACAGGATCGCGATCATGAGCACGACCAGCAGGACCAGGACGGGCCACTTGGCGATCGACCACACCGTCAGCGCCGTGTCGCCGATGCCGAGAGCGTCCCCGGCCTGCTGGGCCAGCCCGCCCGAGAACACCACGATCAGCGAGCTGATGACGGCCAGCACCAGCAGCACGACCGTCACGCCCACCCGCATCGGCAGCAGCTTCCACACGGGCCGGCCCTCGGGCATGTCGTACACGGCGTTGGCCGAGCGGATGAACGCGCCCACGTAGCCGGACGCCGACCACACGGCCAGGACCAGACCGACGATCGCCATCAGCGAGCCGATGCCGGCGTTGCCCTGCAACTGGTCGACGGCCCGCGTGATGATGTCGCCCGCGGAGCCGGGCACGAGCTCGCGGACGTTCTCGGTCACCTTGTCCGTGGTCGACCTGCCGGTGAGGCCCAGCATTGACACGAGCACCAGCAGGGCCGGGAACAGCGCCAGCACGCCGTAGTAGGTCAGCGCGGCCGCCCGGTCGGTCAGCTCGTCGTCCTTGAACTCCCGCAGGCTGCCCTTCAGCACCGCGACCCAGGACTTGCGGGGCAGGTCGGTCGGCGTGTCCGGTGCCGCACGCTCCACTTCGGGGTCCGGCCCGGGCTCCTCGGCAGCGGGTGCGGGAGCTTCCCGGCCCTCCGAACCGTCGGCCCCCCGGCGTTCCGCCGCACGAGCGTCCCGGCGTTCGGCCTCCGAAGTCTCCCGGTGTTCCGCGTCGACAGCCTCCCGGCGTTCCGCCTCGAACCCCGGGCGTGGGCTCTCCGGCGGCGGGGCCTCGGTCTCGCGCTGTTCCTTTCGTCCCGGAATATGCAGCTTCACCATGTGAGCCGGGTAACCCCAGGCGGGGGCCTTAAGCCGCGCTCTTCCAAGCCGGTCCCGGAACTTCGGTGTGAGGCGCCCCGAGGCGGACCGGCCGGCCGCCTCGGCCGACGGTGGACGGGACTTGAGGGAGCGCTCCCACTTGTGCACGATTCCGCCATGACCACGTCACCCCCGATCCGTCCGTACCGCCCTGAGGACCGCCCGGCTCTCGATGACATCTGCATCCGCACCGCACATCACGGCGAGGACAGCCGCCCCCACTACACGGACCCGGGCATCTTCCCGGCGACCTTCGCGGCGCCGTACGTCCATCTGGAGCCGGAACTGGCCTTCGTGCTGGACGACGGGCGGGGGCGGGCGGTCGGCTACATCCTCGGCACGGCCGACACCGCGCGCTTCGCCGAAGCCTTCCGCACCACGTGGCTTCCCCTGGTCGCCGGCCGCTATCCGGAACCGCCCCGGCCGCCGCGGACCCCGGACGAGGCGATGGCGGGCCTGCTGCACGACCCCGAACGGATGGTCCTGCCCGAACTGGCGGCCCACCCCGCGCACCTGCACATCGATCTGCTGCCCGAGTGGCAGCGCCGCGGCCACGGACGCCGCCTGATGCGGACGCTTCTGCGGGCTCTGCGGGACAGGGGAGTACCGGCCGTCCACCTGGCCATGGCGACCGCCAACACCCGGGCCCGGGCCTTCTACGACCGCATGGGCTTCGAGGAGATCGAGGTGACCGAGCCGGGCGCGGCCACCTACCTCGGGCGCACCACGAAGGAGCCGGACCGGCTCTGACCGATACGGAAGTGGCGCGATCGCGCATTGCCGACTCGTGTCATCGGGTGCAGTCTGCGTGATATGGGAGCGCTCCCATATCGAAACATGATCGAAAGCAAGAATGAACGCACGGCAACCCCCACACCCGAAAGAGGGAGATCATGAATTGTCATGGTCATGATGCGCGGCGAGGTGTCTTACGCCTCCCCAGGCTCAAGTCCCGCCTGACACTCGCCCTGAGCGTGCTCGTCGCCGCACTGCTCAGCCTGATCCCGTGGAGCGGCACGGCTGTCGCCCACGGCTCGGTCGTCGACCCCGCCTCCCGCAACTACGGCTGCTGGCAGCGCTGGGGCAACGACCACCTGAACCCCGCGATGGCCCAGCAGGACCCCATGTGCTGGCAGGCGTGGCGGGCCGACGCCAACGCCATGTGGAACTGGAACGGCCTGTACCGCAACGGCTCCGCCGGGAACTTCCAGGCCGTCGTCCCCAACGGGCAACTGTGCAGCGGCGGCCGGACCGAGGGCGGCCGGTACAACTCCCTCGACGCGGTCGGCGCCTGGAAGACCACGGACATCACCGGCGACTTCACGGTGAAGTTGTACGACCAGGCCAGTCACGGCGCCGACTACTTCCTGGTGTACGTCACACGGCAGGGCTTCGACCCCACCACCCGGCCGCTGACGTGGAACGACCTCCAGCTCGTCAAGCGCACCGGCAGGTACGCGCCCAGCCAGAACTACGAGATCCCGGTGAGCACTTCGGGGCTGAGCGGCCGGCACGTCGTCTACACGATCTGGCAGGCCTCGCACATGGACCAGACCTACTTCCTGTGCAGTGACGTGAACTTCCGCTGACCTGCGCGTCCCCGCCGGACGGGGCGTCCGGCGGGGCTCGGGCCGCCCCGCACTTCATGAGAGTTCTCCGAAAATTTTCGAGCGGCCTGAACACACGGGTGCTCCCGTACGTATGGGGCGAGGGGATTTTCATGCCCGGCACGCCACAAGCGCAGGAGAGCACCCTTGGGACGCAACACGCGAAGACGCCCTACCGGACCACGACGCGCGACCTTCGCCGCATTCGCACTGATCCTGGGCGGAGGCGGCCTGATGGCCGCGAACGTCTACGCCTCGGCCACGGACGGCGGTTCGGGCGGTGACTCCGCCGCGACGCGGTCCGGCACGGGGGTCCGGACCGCGGGCGCCACGATCGACTGCCCGGACGTCGGCACCAAGCTGACCTCGGTCCCCGAGCAGGCGCGGGGGGAGGTGGACAAGGAACTGGCCCTCCTGGACGAGCAGATCGCCAAGGCCTACCAGCAGCTGAGCGAATCGGCCCAGCAGATGCAGCAGGACCCCGGCTTCGCCGACAACGCGATCGTGAATCCGCTGAAGGAGAAGCGGGGCGCGACCCTTGAGCGCATCGCGATCGCCATCGACCGCGTGGGGGACCGTCCCGAGGGGCTGGAGGCCCTGGCCGCCTGTACCGTGCAGAACGGCAACCAGGCTCCCGCACAGGGCGAAGGCCAGGACGGCGGCGCCACCGAGCAGCCCGGCCAGGAACAGGGCCAGGCAGGCCAGGAGCAGGGGAACGGCCAGGGCGCCAACGGCGGCCAGGCGGGCAACGGCCCCGTCGCCGCCGACTACGCGGACATCAAGAGCGTCCAGCCCAACGTGAACGACCCCCGCCCCCAGGGCGACGCGTCCCGCGGCACCTTCGCGACCAGTTGCGGCGTGAACGAGAACGGCCTGTTCAACTCCGACAACATCATCGCCGCCCCGGGCGTCAGCAACGGCGCCCACCACTTCCACGACTACGTCGGCAACCAGGCCAACAACGCCTTCGCCAGCGACCAGGACCTCGCGAACGCCGAGACCAGCTGCGACGACCAGGGCGACAAGTCGTCCTACTACTGGCCCGTCGTACGCCTGCAGAACGGCACCCAGGAGCAGGACGCGAACAAGCCCGGCGGCGGCATCGAGGGCAACGCCGGCGAGATCCTCACGCCGAAGCAGGTCACGCTGACGTTCGTCGGCAACCCGCGCGAGAAGGTCACGGCCATGCCGCGGCTGCTGCGCATCATCACCGGTGACGCCAAGTCGTTCGTCAACGGCCCGGCCAACGCCAACGCCTCCTGGAGCTGCACCGGCTTCGAGGACCGGCAGCTGAAGGACAAGTACCCGCTGTGCCCGCAGGGCAGCGACGTCGTGCGCACCTTCAAGTTCCAGAGCTGCTGGGACGGCCGCAACATCGACAGCGCCAACCACCGCACCCACGTGGCGTTCGCGGACGCCGCCGGGAACTGCCCGTCCGGCTTCCGCCCCATCCCGCAGCTGGTCCAGCGCATCGTCTACGACATCGACGCGCCGAGCCTGAACGACGGCGGCCGCACGACACCGTTGTTCGCGGTCGACTCCTTCCCGGAGCAGCTGCACAAGCCGGGCACGGACCACGGTGACTTCATCAACATCTTCGACGAGGATCTGATGGGGGAGATGGTCGACTGCATCAACGACGGCCGCACGTGCGGCGCCGGAGCGGGCGGCGGGCAGGACCCGGCACCGGGCGAGGAGCCCCAGGAGGAGCCGACGAAGACGCCGGAGGCCCCTCAGGAAGAGCCGACCAAGACGCCCGAGGCCCCTCAGGAAGAGCCGACGAAGACGCCCGAGGCTCCGCAGGAAGAGCCGACGAAGGCGCCCGGAGCCCCGCAGGACGGCAACGGCGGCGGGAAGCCCGGTGACGAGGGCGACGGCGGTGACGGCGGCAAGGGTGACGGCGGCAAGGACGAGGCCTCGAAGCCCCCGGCGGACAAGCCCGCCAAGCCGGCCCCCGAACCGGAGCCCGGCGACGCGTCCACGGCTCCCGGCAGCGCCGGACCCGCGGTGAAGGCGACCTCCTCGGCGGGCGGCGGCAAGGCCGGTGCGCAGGACGGCGGCTCGAAGGGCGGCGACGGCGAGGACACGGACGGTCTCGGCGAGTCCCAGGCCGTCGGCACGGCGACCAGTGCCGCGCCGACCCCCTCGGACGCCTCCGGGACCGAGCCGCAGGCGGTCGGCGAGGGCGGCCTGGCCGACACCGGTGCCCAGCTCTGGCCGGCGGCGGCGGGCGCGGTCCTGGTCATCGCGGGCTTCGTCGTCCTGCGCCGGGTGCGGCGCGGCTAGGCACCACGTCCGGACGTGCTCCGTGAACGGCGGCGGGATCCCCACCGGATCCCGCCGCCGTCGTGCGTCCCGGGCCGGGCCCCTTCCACGGGACCCTTCGACGGCCGCCGAAGAGTGCACCCTCTAGCGTGACCCCATGAACCTCACCGGGAACGGCACACGCGGCGGAGCGGCGGCGTGACGCCGTGGGAGATGGCCGCCGTGCTCGCCGCGGGTACGGGTGCCGGGGCCGTCAACGCCGTCGTCGGCTCGGGAACGCTGATCACCTTCCCGGTGCTGCTGGCCGCCGGACTGGCCCCGGTCACGGCCACGGTGTCGAACGGGCTGGGCCTGGTGCCCGGTTCCATCACCGCCGCCCTCGGCTACCGCGAGGAACTGCGCGGGCAGGGCCGGCGCGTCCTGCTGCTGGGCATCGGGGCTGTGCTGGGCGGCCTCGCGGGCGCCGTGCTGCTGCTGACCCTGCCCGCGTCGGCGTTCGAACGGATCGTGCCGGTCCTGGTGGGCCTTGCCCTCGTGCTGGTCGCGTGCCAGCCCTGGATCGCTCAGCGGGTACGCCGCCGCCGTGCCTCGGGCGGTCCCGTCCGCCGCGACGGCGGCCCGCTGCTGTTCACCGGGCTGACCCTCGCCAGCGTCTACGGCGGCTACTTCTCCGCCGCGCAGGGCATCATCTACGTCTCCCTGATGGGCATGCTGCTCGACGAGACGCTCCAGCGGCTCAACGCCGTGAAGAACGTGCTGGCGGCCGTGGTCAACACGGTCGCCGCCCTGCTGTTCCTGTTCTTCGCCGACTTCGACTGGACGGCCGTCGTGCTCATCGCCGCCGGGTCGGCGCTCGGCGGCATGATCGGAGCCAGAACGGGCCGCCGCTTCAGCCCCGCCGTCCTGCGCACCCTGATCGTGTCGGTCGGCACCGTCGCCCTCGTCCACCTGATGCTCCACTGACCCCCGCCCGGCGCACGCGGGGCGCCCGGGAAGGAGGATCATCGGCCCTCCCGCCCCGGGCGCCCGTGGAGATCAGCGGCGGCCTCCCTGGTCCCCTTGCTCGCCCGTCCCCTCGGTTTCGATACGTTCCTTGCGGACCTCGCCGGTGACGGTCTCCTCCTCCGTGACCTCCTCGGTGGTCAGGCGGACCCGCTCCTTCGGAACGGCCCTGGTCTCCACCACGGCCTGCTCCTCGTAGAGCGTGACGTCGTGTTCCGCCTCGGTGATGTCCGGGCCGGTCATCGCCCTGTCCCGGTTGGCGTCGGTGATCGGCTCGCGCTCGACGCGGACCTCTTCGTGACGCACGGGGACGGTGTACTGCTGCTCTTCGGTGACGACGTACTTGCGCAGCCGCGCCCGGCCGGCCTCGCGGCGTTCGACACCGACGTGCATTTCCTCCTCGGAGCGCGTCATCGCGTCGTCGGCGGTGCCGGTCGCCTGACCGGTACCGGAGCGCGCGTCCTGCCAGCCGGCGTCCCAGTCGACGCCGTAGTACTGGTACAGGCGCTGCTCCTCCTGCTCGGACAGGTGGCCGCCGGCATCCACGTCGACGTTGGGCGCGTCCTTGACCTGGTCCTTGGCGTACGGCACCTCGAGGTGGTCCTCGACGAGGGCCGCGTCGTGGATGGGTACGAAGGACTCGCTGGTGCCGAACAGGCCCGTACGGACGCTGACCCACTCGGGCTCGCCGGTGACGTCGTCGAAGAAGACGTGCCCGGCATCGCCGATCTTGTCGCCCCTGGCGTCATGGACCGGATGGTCCAGCACGGTGGCGATCTGCTCTCGGGTGATCATTCTGGTATCTCCTGCATTGTTATCGGTAAATTCCGGCCGTCGGGCTCGGGTCTTGCCGGTGGTGCGGCACAGGCCGGTCGGGCGGCGCGGTTCCTACGGTCCGGGGCTGCCGGTCTGCCCGCGTGCCTCCTCGGCCGTGGTCTGTGCGGAGCGGCGGGCCTGTTCGGTGACGTGCCCGGCTTGCTCTCCGGCCTGCTCCTTGGTGGCGCGGGCGGCTTCGGAGGCGGTGTCCTTGACTTCCTGGGCGGCCTGGCGGCCGGCCTGGGTGGCGTCCTCCTTCAGTTGCTGCGCGGACTCCAACGCGGCCTGTTTCACCGGCTCGACGGCCTGTCCGGCCCGCTCCGCCGCCTGTTCCTCGGCCTGCGAGGTGGGCAGCAGTGAGGCGGTCAGCAGTCCCGCGCCGAAGGCGATCAGGCCGGCGGCGAGCGGGTTGCCCTGCGTCTGCCGCATCGCTTGCTCGGGGGCCTGCCGTGCGGCGTCACCGGCCTGCCCGGCGGTCTTACGAGCGGTGCCGGCGACTTTCCCGGCGGCCTGGCGCGCGGTGTCCGCGGCCTGACCCGTGGATTCCTGCACCGATTGGGCGGCCTGCTGGGTGCGGTCGGCGGTCTGGCCGGTGATCTCCGAGGCGCTGCCCATCACCCGTTCCCGGACCCCGTGCAGGGCGCCGCGGACGCGCCGGGTGCGGCGCCGTACCATCCGGCGGGGGCGGGCGTGGTCGGCCAGCCGGGAGACGTCCTCGGACAGTCTCTCCCTCGTGGAATCGATGTCGGCCCTTATCCGGTCGGGTGCCGTGCCCATCGCATGTCCTCCTTCAGCGTCTGCATGGTCTGCTCCGGCTTCGGCGACACCGTGCGCATCCGCGCGCGGCCCCGGCGGTAGAGGACCAGGCCGATCACCGCCCACACACCGGTGACGATCAGCGCGGCCCATCCCAGGTCCATGACGTTGGCCAGGGCGAACATCGCCGCCAGGGTCAGGAAGACGGCCACCATGTAGCCGGCGAAACCGGCTCCGCCGAACATCCCGGCCGCCTTGCCCGCCTTGGTGGCCTCTTCCCGGATCTCGGCCTTGGCCAGTTCCGCTTCCTGGCGCAGCAGTTGCTGCACGTCCGACGTCACCGTCGAGAGCAGCTCTCCCATCGAGCTGTCCTCCTGCCCGCGGTGCTTCGGAGCGTGTCGCTGCGGAGCGTGTGGTGTGAGCGACGACATCTCAGGCCTCCCCGTGGCCCGGCAGCTCCGGTGCCGACCGGCCCGAGCCGGAACCGTCGGCCTTGCTGCCGGCCTTGGCGAGCCGTCCGACGGCGAACCCGGCCACGACCGCTCCGCCGAGGAAGGCGCCGGGGCGCCGGCGGGCGAAGTGCTGCAGGTCGTCGACGAGGCCGCCCACACCCCGTGTGTCCAGGTAGTCGGCGGCACGGTGACCGCGGTCGGCCGCCTGTGTCACGAGGCTCCTGGCGGGTGAGTCCGCGTCAGCGCTGTCGGCGAGACCGGACAGGTCGTCCGCCCACTGCCGCATCACCTGCGCTCCGCGCCGCGTCTGGCTCTCGGCCTCCTCGGTGACCCGCGTCCGCAGGTCACCGGCCATCGCACCGGCCTGTGCCCTGGCCTCGCCGGTGACGGCTCGGACCTGGTCGGTGGCGGTGCCGACGACCTGACTCGCACCTTCCCTGGCCTGGCCGGCCGTGGCCGACGCCTCCTGTTTCGCCGTCTGCCCGGCCTGCTGAGCACGACCGGTGCTCTCGTTCGCCATCTCGCTCATGGGTCCTCTCCCTCAGGCACCGCCCGTGGATTCGGTCTCGTCGGGATCCGGACCGCCCGCGGTGACGGCGTACGCCGTCCATCGCGCTTCGGCACGCCCGGCCGGGTGCGGGCTCGCCGCCGGCTTCTTGTGTTCCAGCCGCCGTCCCACACGCACCCTCCTCGGTTAACCACACCCACTAGGACAAAACAGGAAAAGGGAATCTTTCGGGCATGCGGGGTTCGGGATGAGGTGCGATGCCGCGGCAAAGCAGCCGATGCCGTAAGCGAGTTTGGGCAGCGGTGGAGTCGCCTTTCAGCGAGCCGACGAACGCGCCCCGGTTCCCGCCCCCTCGGCGTCGATGTGCGGCACCACCCGGTCCAGCCACCGCGGCATCCACCAGGCGTGCCGCCCGAGCAGGGTCATCACGGCCGGCACCATGAGCAGGCGTACGACGGTCGCGTCGATGAGCACGCTGACGGCCAGTCCCAGCCCGAGCATCTTGACCACGATGTTGTCGCTGACGATGAACGCCGCGAACACGCTCACCATGATCAGCGCCGCGCAGGTGATCACCCGGGCCGTGATCTCCAGGGCGTGCGCCACCGATCCCTTCGCGTCCCCGGTGCGCAGCCAGGCCTCGTGGACGCGGGACAGCAGGAAGATCTCGTAGTCCATGCTGAGGCCGAAGATGATGGCGAACATCATCATCGGCACATAGCTCTCGATGGGCACCTTGCCGTGCACGCCGAGAGCGGGCCCGCCCCAGCCCCACTGGAACACCGCGACGACCACCCCGTACGAGGCGGCGATCGACAGCACGTTCAGGACGGCCGCCTTGACGGCGACGAGCAGCCCCCGGAACACGGCCAGGATGATCAGGAACGCCAGACCGACCACGACGAGGATAATCACGACCAGCCGGGACGCGACGATGTCGCGGAAGTCGACCTGGGCCGCCGTCGTACCGGTGACATACCCCTTGGCGCCGGTTCCCTTCACCGCGTCCGGCAGCGTCTGGTCGACCAGACGGTTGGTCAGGTCGGTGGTCGCGGCGTTCTGCGGCGACTTGGTCGAGTAGACGGTGCCGATCAGGACGTCGCCGTCCTGCGTGGGTGTCAGGGGCGTGACGACGGCGGCCCCCTGGACCGAGTCGAGCGACTGCTGGGCCTTCGAGGCCAGACCGGAACGCTGCGAGGAGGGCACGTTCGTCTGGTCGATGACGACGGTGAGCGGTCCGTTGGAGCCCGGCCCGAACGCGTCGGTCATCAGGTCGAAGGCCCGCCGGTCGGTGAAGGACGTCGGATCCGCGCCGTCGCCGATGTGGCCGAGCTGGATGGAGAACACGGGGATCGCGAGCACCACGACCACCGCGACACCCGCCGACAGGAACCGCAGCGGCCGGCGCTCCACCCGCTGCGCGTACCGGTGCCAGGTGCCCTGCGGTGTCTCGCCCGCCTCGGTGTCGGTCTCGGCGACGGGACGGCGCACGTGATAGCGGTCGATGCGCCGGCCGATGAGCCCGAGCAGGGCCGGGACCAGGGTGAGCGCGCCGACGACGGCCGAGACGACGGTGACCGCGGCCGCGAGCCCGAGCAGACCGATGAAGCCGACCCCGGAGGCGGACAGGCCCGCCAGCGCGATGATCACCGTGCAGCCGGAGACGCTGACGGCGTGTCCGCTGGTGGCCGCGGCCTGCCCGGCGGCCCGCACCGGGTCGGCGCCGTCGATCAGGTTCTGCCGGTGCCGGGTGATCATGAACAGGGCGTAGTCGATCCCGACACCGAGCCCGATCATGGTGGCCAGGGTGGGGGAGACCGTCGCGAAGGTGAACGCGGCGGCCAGCAGCCCGAGGATCGCCAGACCGCCGACGACGCTGATCAGCGCGGTCAGCAACGGGACGACGGCGGCGATGACACTGCCGAACCCGATCAGCAGCACGATGACGGCGACGCCGAAACCGATCAGCTCGCTCACCCGGTCGTCGGCGTTCGGCCGGGCGAGCTCACCGAGCGGCCCGCCGTACTCGACCTCGGCACCGGCCGATCGCAGCGGCTGCACGGCGCTGTCGACCCCGTTCAGGTAGTCGTCGCCGAGCGTGGAGGGCTGCACGTTGAAACGGACGGTGATGTACGCCGTCTTCTTGTCGTCGGACAGCGGCCCGACGTTCTGCTGCTGCGACTGCCCCGAGGAGGACCCCTGTGCGGACAGCGGGTTCTGGGCCGACAGGACGTGCGGCAGATTCTCCAGGTCGGCGACCGTGGTGGAGACCTGGGAACTCAGGGCGGTCAGGTCCTGCTGCTCGTCGTGCAGCACGATCTGACTGCTGTAGCCGCCGGCCTGGGGATCGTGCGCCTTCAGCACGTCCAGACCCTTCTGGGACTGTGCCTGGGGCAGGGAGAAGTTGTCCGAGTACTCCCCGCCGAAGGCCCGGCTGACGACCTGCAGTGCCACCAGCGCCACCAGCCAGGCGATGATCACGATCACGAAGTGGCGTGCGCACCACTCGCCCAGCCGCCGCAGCACACCTCCGCGCGCGGCCTTCTGGTCCCCTTGGGCGGTGCGGCTGTGCGGCATGGACGTCGTCTCCTGTGTCGGCCGGGAGGTCAGTGCCGTCCATTAGATGCACGCGGGATCACTCCGGCATTTCAGGCACGCGGACTCCGTGGGACTCCGGGCGCCCGTTCCCCCGAAAAGCCCGCCTTCGCGCACGGCGATCGCGCCGCACGCCCCCCAGCGCCCCCGACCCCAGAGCCACGCCGAGCCCCACCAGCGCGCTGCCCGCCGCCTGCGCGAGTCCGTAGGAACCCGTGCCGACGAGCGGTGCGGTGCAGGCCGCCGCCACCGGGATGAGACCGGAGAACAGGGTGGCGCGTTCCGCCCCGATCCGCTGCATGCCGATGTACCAGCACACGAAGCCGACCACGGTGACCACCACCGCCTGCCACAGCAGCGCGGCCGTCTCGACTCCGTCCGGACGCCGCAACCAGCCGGAGCCGTCCACCAGGAGCCCGACCGCCGCCGACTCCACGGCGGCGACGGCGCACACCGTGGCGGACAGCAACCGGGGCCCGAGCGGCCGCAGTACGGGAACGGCCAAGACGGCGAACCCGACCTCCCCGGCCAGGGCGCACACGGAGAAGGCGATACCCCCGCCGTCCGTGCGTCCCCAGCCCTGGACGGTGAAGGCGCCGACCGCCACGAGCAACGCCCCGTACAGCACGGCCCGCTGTGGCCTGCGCCCGTCCAGCAGGGGCACGAGAACGGCGACGGCTACCGGCGCGCAGCCCACGAACACGCCGGGCACCGCGGGTTCCGCCGTGCGCTCGGCCGCGATGACGGCCAGGTTGAAACCGACCATGCCGATCGCCGCGAGCAGGGTGAGACGGACCCACTGACGAGGTGTCAGGGCCCGTAGCCGGCCGGCGGCGCCCTTCCCGGCCGCCGGTACCAGCAGCAGGCAGGCCAGTGCGTAGCGCAGGAACTGGCCGCCCGCGTAGGGGTAGTCGCCCAGGACGCTGTTGGCGGTGAAGGACCCTCCGACGAGGACGCAGGCGAGCGCGGCGAGCAGGGCGCCGCGCGCTGTCGTGGCGTTCATGGAGGTGACGCTAGGCAGCCGGGCGGCCCGGGAAGGGGTCCACTTCCGTGCCTGCTTGGTGGACCAATTCCCGCCCGGGCCGGTGGTGGTCAGCCGATGTGGTAGCTGTCGCCGTAGACCTTCCAGTCCAGCGGCGGGTTCAGGTCGAGGTTGCGCCGGCGCAGGAAGACGCGCTGTGCCGTGTCGACCCGGCTCGTGTCGCTGTGCGCCTCCTCCTGTTTCATGGCCCACACCCGTGCGTCCAGGAAGGCGTCGAGGTAGGCCACCTCGTCACCGCCCTGCGCCGGCGGCTTCGCCGTGCGCAGCGCGCGCCTGCGGATGTTGCGGAAGCTCAGGGGGTCGGTGCCGTCGCCGTGCATGACGATGGCGTCGTAGTAAGCGAACTGGCCGAGCACACGCAGCCCGTCCGCCTTCCCCTGCCGGACCGCCGGGCCGAAGTACACCCGGTCGCGCTCGTCGTCCTGTGCCCGCCGGAACGCGGCGTCCCGGGCCGCCCGGCGCCAGTCGCCGGGGAAGCCGGGGTCGAGTCCGTCGTGCGAGTCGGAGCCGTTGACCTCGCGCAGGGCCGGCAGGTACTTCGCGAGGACGTTGCCGGGCCTGCGGTCGGTGTAGAGCTCGACGAGGTCGAGCATGTCGCCGGTGCCGGAGCAGAACCCGATGATGCCGGCGGTGTAGCCGCGGCCGTCGCGGATGTCCTCGATGTACTGGTACTGCGCCTTCCAGTCGAGCGAGGAGTTCTCCGCGCTCGACACGAGCTGCATGGCGATCTCCTTCTTCGCCGGGTCGTCGAGCCCGATCGCCCGCACGGACGCCGTGGCGGGAGCGGACTGCAGGAACGGGGTGGCCGCGAGGGCCGCGCCGAACAGCGTCAGGGCGGTGCGGCGCGTCGCCGGGGTGGCGGGGTGTCTCACGGGGCCTCCAAGCGGAGTGGGGGGTTGGAAGAGCTGGCCGTGCAGAACTGATAGGAAGGTTTCCTATCATCGAGAGGCCGCTAGCGGAACCGTCGAGTCGAAAGTTCGTACGCTCGAACGAGGGAGTCGCTGGAGGAAAACCGCGATGAGCTCCGGCGGTGGTCGCCCAAGGTCGGCCGCAGCCGACGGCACCGGCCCGCCGGTGGACCACCGAGCGGTGGGGGTGCACCGTGCGCTATCGCGAACTGGGACGCAGCGGACTGTCCGTGTCGGAGATCGGCTACGGCGCCTTGGGTATCGGCGAGTCCGCCTGGGTCGGCGCCACCGAGAGTCGTGGCGACCAAGGTGCCGCCGCTGAACCGGCTGTGGCCCGCGCCCGGCGGCGTCGATCCCGCGGAGGCGTTCCCCGGCGAGCACACGCCTGCGCGGAGCACGGCGTCGGCGTCATCGTGCGCGTCGCCCTCGACGAGGGCGGACTGGCCGGGCGGATCACGGCCGGCTCGGCCTTCCCCGAGGACGACTTCCGCAATCGTTACTTCCGCGACGACCGCCCCGCCCAAGTGGAGCGGCGGGGCGCGGCGATCTGCGCCTGAGCGACGGCCGCCCGCTCACGGACGACCGGCTGGCCACGCTCGCCGGGCACCCGTGGCAGCGCAACTTCCACGGCTGAGCGAGGCCCCGGGAACCAGGAGCCCCTCCCGCACGTCAACTCATTGCCCACCTAGGGGCGAACGGTCGGACCGACCAGCCGGAGAGGGGAATCGCCGTGGACGAGGCGACGTCGCAGCAGGGGAGCGAGGCGGAGAGCGCCGCCCGCCGGGCCCGCTTCGGGGCACTGCCGGAGCCGGTGCGCGTGGAGGACATGGTCGAGGAGCGGGCGGCGAGCGTGCCCGACCCGGCGCGCACCGCCTACAACCAGGACGAATGGCTCGTGCGCTACTGCCTGTGAGATGCCCCCGCGCGCCGCAAGGCGGAGCAGGACGCCGACCGCGACGGGGGTGTCTGGGCCTAGGCGCGGCTCTTCGCGCCCAGGTCGCGCAGCCACCGCACGACGTCGTCGGCGTCCTGGGCGCGGGCGATGTCGAGCGGGGTCATGCCGTCGTAGCCGCACCAGTCGGCGTCCGCACCGCGTCCGTGGAGGTACTGCGCGGTGGGCAGGTGGCCGCCGTGGCAGGCACCCCAGAAGGCGCTGGTGATCTCGTCCGGTGACGGCCGCTCGTCCGCCTCGACGTAGGCCCGGACCCGGTCGAGCAGACCGAGCGTGGCGGCGTCCTGGAGGGTGACGTGGGCGCCGTGCTCGACGAGCCGGTGCGCGGCGCGCCACTGGCCGAAGCCCCGGGCGTCGGCGAGCGGGGTGCCACCGCCGATCACCGCCCCGGGCGCCTCGATGTCGGCCCCGGCCGCGATCAGCGCGTCCAGGACGGGCACGTCGTTGTTGCTCGCGGCCCAGTGCAGCGGCGTCTCCGCGTGCGCACCGTCGAAGCGGGCCTGCGGATCGGCCCCGGCGGCGACGAGGACCGCGACCACCTCGGGGCCCCTGGGGAAGTGACCGGGCCAGTCGGCCGCGATGTGCAGCAGACTCCGCGTGCCCTTGCCGTCCTCGCCCTGCTCGGTGATGCGCGCGGTGGCGAGACCGGGATGGCCGGCGAGCAGCCGCCGGAGCCCGGGCAGATCCCCGGCGCGGATCGCCTCGGTGACGGCGACGGCCAGGGGGTCCCGCGATGTCAGCGTCTGCATGCCGGCCTCCCGTTGCCGTCAGGGCTCCCGATTCTGCCAGCCGGCGTCCGCCCGCACGGCCGCCCGCGGGAATCGGCCGGACCCTCACTCCCGGCAGCCCCCCACCCTGCTGCGAGACCTGAGCAATCCGCATCGAACCGGGCACCCGTCCGCATGACATGCCCGGACGCTCCGCCAGGCGTAGCGTCCGGGTAGGAGCGGGAGGACACCATGCCCGGGAGCAACGAGCACCCCGGCGGCGCCGGATCACCGGACGACGCCCTGGGGGTGGCCCTGGCCGACACCGTGCGCGGCACCGGCGCCTCGATCGGCGGCCTCTACCTCATCGAGGAGGCCGAGCCGGTGCTGCGCCTGGTGGCCCTGTGCGGTCTGCCGGTGGCCTTCAGCGCCCCCTGGCGGCGGCTGCCCCTGACCGCACCGGTCCCGGTCGCCGACGCGATCCACGACGACACCCTGGTCAGCGTGGCCGGACAGGACGACATGGCCCGCCGCTACCCCCGCGCCGCCGCCGTCCTGCCCTACCCGTTCGCTCTCGTCGCCGTCCCGCTGACCGGCGTACGCCGCTCCTGGGGAGGCCTCGTGCTGATGTGGCCCGCCGGCCGGCCGCGCCGGATGACGCCACGCGAACGCGGCAGCATCACCTCCAGCGCCCGCCGCATGGCCCGCCTCCTGGACGACGCCCCCCGGCCGCCGTCCCTGCCCGACCTGCCGCGGGTCGTCCCCGTGGACGCCACCCGCCATCCCGTGCAGACCGGCCTGGCCGCCGCCGACTACCTCGAACGCCTCCCCGAGGGCGCCCTGGCCCTGGACCTGGAGGGCCGCGTCACCTTCATCACCGCCACCGCGGCCCGCCTGCTCGGCCGCGGCGCCGACCGGCTGCTGGGCACCAGACCCTGGCAGTCCCTGTCGTGGCTCGACGACCCCGTCTACGAGGACCACTACCGCACGGCGGTGGTCAGCCGCGCTCCCGTCTCCTTCACCGCGCTCCGCCCACCGGACCAGCCGCTGTCCTTCCAGCTCTATCCCGACACCAGCGGCATCAGCGTCCGCGTCCTGCCGAGCGCTGAGCAGGCCGGTGAACCGCCGCACGCCGGCGAAGGGCCGTCCGTCGCGGCACCGACGGGACGCCTCTACCAACTCGTGCACCTGGCCGCCGCGCTCACGGAGTCGGTGACCGTGCGCGACCTCGTCGCGCTGATCGCCCACCAGATCCTGCCCGCCTTCGGCGCGCAGGGCCTGGTGCTGTCCGGCGTCGAAGCCGGACGGCTGAAGATCACCGGCCACCACGGCTACCCGGCCGAGGTCATGGAGCGCCTCGACGCCCTCTCCCTGGACACCGACCTCACCCCCGCGGGCCAGGTCCTCGCCAGCGGCACCCCCGCCTTCTTCGCCCACCCCGCGGAACTGGCCGCCAGCTACCCTCGAGCGCCCCAGATCAGCGGCAAGCAGGCCTGGGCGTTCCTCCCCCTGATCATCTCCGGCCGTCCCGTCGGCTGCTGCATCCTGTCCTACGCCCAGCCGCACACCTTCACCGCCGACGAACGCGCCGTCCTCACCTCGCTGTCCGGCCTGATCGCCCAGGCCCTCGACCGCGCCCGGCTCTACGACACCAAACACCGGCTCGTGCACGAACTGCAGCGCGCCCTGCTGCCCCGGGCTCTGCCGCGCCTGCCCGGCCTCGACGTCGCCGCCCGCTACCTGCCCGCCGGCCACGGCACCGAGGTCGGCGGCGACTTCTTCGACGTCCTGCGCGTGGACGACACGACCGCGGCAGCCGTCATCGGCGACGTGGAGGGCCACAGTGTCGCCGCCGCGGCCCTCATGGGTCAGGTCCGCACCGCCATCCACGCCCACGCCACCGCCGGCGCCGCACCTGACCAGGTCCTGGCCCGGACCAACCGGCTCCTGGCCGACCTCGACTCCGAACTGCTCGTCTCCTGCCTCTACGTCCACCTCGACCTGGCCGGCCGGCAGGCTTCCTTCGCCAGCGCGGGACACGTGCCGCCGCTGCTGCACCACGCCCGGCACCCCGCCCGGGTCCTGGACGTCGACCCCGGCCCGCTGCTGGGCATCGACACCGGCGGCGACTACCCGGTCACCACGGTGCCCCTGTTCCCCGGCACGACCCTCGCCCTCTACACCGACGGCCTGGTCGAACTCCCCGGCACCGACGTCACCCGCACCACGACCGATCTCGCCGGGCACCTGGACACCGCCGACGGGCAGGACCTGGAACGGATCATCGACCGGCTCGTCCGCCACACCGCACCCACCGGACAGAACGCCGACGACATCGCGGTGCTCCTCCTGCGCACCTCCCGCCCGAGCGCCGGTCCGGTATGAGACGTCAGCCGCGCTCCGGGGAGGCGGCCCTGACCCGTCCGGCCACGTCGCGCAACTTGAGGTTGTGATTCTGGGAGATGCGCCGCAGCACGCCGAAGGCCTCGTCCTCGCTCATCTGATGGCGTTCCATCAGGATGCCCATGGCCTCACCGATGGCGTGCCGGGTCTCCAGGGCGTTCTCCAGCTGGTCGACGGTACGGGCCGTGGCCAGCGCCACCGCGGCGTGCGAGGCGAGCAGCCAGCCGGCGGTTTCGATGTCCTCACCGAAGGCCCCGGGGCGGCGCGAGTAGAGGTTCAGCGCGCCGAAGTCCTCCTCGTCGGTGTAGAGCAGTACGCCGGTCATGCTGCCGATCCCCAGGTCGCGAGCGGCCCGGCTGTAGCGCGGCCAGGACGGCTGCGGCCGGGTCATGTCGGCGATGCGGAACAGCCGTTCCCCGTCAACGCGGCGCGCCGCGTCGAAGCAGGGCCCCTCGCCGAACTCGCCCTGCAGCCGGTCCGACTCCTCGACGATGTCGCCGCACACGGCGAGGGTCACGGCCCGGCCCTTCGAGACCGTCAGAATCCCCGCCGCGTCGCAGCCCTCGACCAGCTCCACGGCCGCCGCCGAGACCGCGTCCAGCGTCGCCTGCACCGACTCCTGGGCGACCAGGTCCCGGGCGAGCCGCGCCATCTGCTCGGCGTACCGCTGCCAATCCACCGTCACCACCGCCTCGCCCGCCGGTCCCCCCACGCTACTCCGCACCGCTTCGCACGGCTGTTCGTCGGATCAGCCGGGTGTCCGGGCGGCATGCCCGGGGCCGCGCACCGTATTCACCGGTACGCCGTCAGCAGCAGCGCCACGTCGTCCGGCCGCTCCCGGGCCCGCCGGGCCGTCCCCACCAGCCGGTCGGCGAGATGTTCCACCGAGTCCGCCGGGGTCTCGGACAGCCTGCGCCGGACCGCGTCGATGCCCGCCTCGATGTCGTCGCCGGGCCGTTCCACCAACCCGTCGGTGTACAGGGCGAGGACGCTGCCGGGGGCCAGGGTGAGCGCGGTGACGGGGTACACCGAGTCGGGCTGCACGCCCAGCATGACGCCGCCCGCGAGGTTCAGGGTCTCGGCCCGCCCGCCGGGGTGGCGCAGCAGCGGCGGTGGATGACCGGCCCGTACCGCGAGGGCCCGTCCGGTGCCCGGGTCGAGCTCGATGTAGCAGCAGGTCGCGAACACGTCCGACTCCAGCTCGGTCAGCAGCCGGTTGGTGTGCGTGATGACCTCCTGCGGCGGGCGCTCGCTCGCGGCGAAGGCGTGCACCGCGCTGCGCAGCTGCCCCATCACCGCGGCGGCGCCGACGCTGTGCCCCTCGACGTCCCCGATGACCAGGGCCACGCCACGCCCGGTGGTGATCACGTCGTACCAGTCCCCGCCGATCGCCATGCCCTGCGTACCGGGCAGATAGCGGCCCGTCGTGCGCAGGCCCTCGACGGTCGGCAGCCGGTGCGGCAGCAGCCCCTCCTGGAGGCCGCGGGCGACGGCGGACTCCGAGTCGTAGAGCCGGGCCCGCTCCATCGCCTGGGCGGCCAGGCCGCTCAGCGCGGTGAGGGCGGAGCGCTCGTCCGGGGTGAAGCGGTGCGGGGCCTCCCAGCCGAGGATGCACGAGCCGACCGAACGGCCGGAGGCGATCAGCGGCAGGAACGACCAGGCGTTCATGCGGTCCAGGGTGATGCCCGGATAGGCGAGGGAGAGGTCCTCGGGCGATTCGAAGAACAGCGGCAGCCGGGTGGTGAGCGCGTGGACGCCGGGCAGTTGTGTGTCGAGGGTGACGCCTTCGAACGGGGTGAGGAAGCCCTCCGGGTAGCCCGACTCCCACAGCAGGTACATCCGGCCCTCGCGAACGGTGTACAGCGCCAGCTCCCGGGCGCCGAAGGCGGGCAGCAGCTGCTCGGCCACGGCCCGGCAGACGTCCCGCACGGTGACCGCCTCGGTGAGCACGCTCGCCATCTGCACCACGTGGTAGAGCGCACCGGCTCGCGCGGCGGCGACCGGCCTGGGCGGGGGCGTGACGGCCGCGATGCCGGGACCGGCGGCGGTACCGGCCTCCGGCTCCTGCTCGGCCCCGCTGGGCGGCCCGGTCGGGGAGACCCGGCCGGTGAGCCCGTGCACGTCCGGGTACAGCACGAAGCTCAGCCAGTTCCCATCGGGGTGCCGGACGAGGAAGGACACCTGCTCCTGCGACAGCATCGCCGCCCGGTAGCGGTCCTCGTACGCGGGGTCCCTGAGCCAGGTGATCACTTCCCACGGATAGCGGCCGAAGAGCTCTTCCCGGCCGGAGTCCAGCAGCTCCTCGCAGCGGCGGTTGGCATAGGTCACGCGGCCGTCCTGGTCCAGCGAGAAGATCCCGTCGGGCAGCCGCTCCGCCGCCTCGGCCGCGGTGAGTCCGCCGGCCGCGTCGACGAGGGCGCCCACCAGGATCCGCGCGGAGCCGGCGCCGCCCTGGACGAGATGGCCCCACAGTTCGACCGGCCGGTAGCCGGTCTCCTCCTCGCCCCGGGACTCGTCCCGCACCCGGAAGTGCCGGGACCTGACCCGGCCGCCGGCCAGCGCGTCGTGCCGGCTCTCCCGCAGTTCGTGCAGGTCGTCCGGGCTGACACGGGACTCGACGTCCGCGATCGTGCCGCCGTAGTCCGCCCGGTCGATGCCCAGCAGTGCGAGGGCCTCGTCGTCGGCCGTGCACCGGTCGCTGTCCAGGTCCCAGTCGATGAGCCCGACGCGGACCGGATGGCCGCCGGAGATGGGCAGCCGCACGCCGATCGGCTCGTCGTCGTACTCGACGCTTCGGTCGGCGGCGCCCGGGCCGGGCTGGTGTGCGGCGAGGCGGTCGAGGCGTTCTTCCATGGCCCGCTCGGCCGGCCGCAGCGTACGGTCCACCGTCTCCGCGTCCATCGGCGTCCGGGAGGCCGAGCGCAGCACCACCAGGACGCCCACCGCCTCACCGCCGGTCCGGACGGGCTGGTAGGCGGAGCCGAAGGAGTAGGGCAGCCCGGCGGTGAAGTGCGGGAAGCGCACCATGGTGGCGCGCTCGTCCGGCAGCCACAGTGTCTCGTCGCGCCGGTAGGCCTCCGCCATGGGCAGGGCACCGCCCACCGGCACCCGCCACCAGCTCTTGAGCAGGGAGCGGGGCACGCCGGTGACCATCGCGAGCACCAGCGACCGCCGGTCGCGGGAGCGCAGGTAGACCAGTCCGCCGTAGCCGTCGAGGTCCCGCACGGCCTCCACCAGCGGGTCCGTCAGGGCATCCTCGATCCGGCCGGGGCCGTCGGCGGGGGCCCGGCTCTCAGCCCCGTCCCGGTTCCGGCCGTCGGCTGACCGCGGCCCGTCCGGTACGGCGGCTGCCTCATCCATGTCGCGTCCTCCCGGTACGGACGCACCGGACACCAATCGCTCCCCACCAGGATGTGCCATGCCCGGCGGTCCGGCGCGGCAAGTGCAACCTTTTGGTCCGTCCGGCCGTCTCACCCGACATCAGCCACATGCAAGCCTCGGGGGCGGCAATGGTACGAATCAGAAGAGCATGCGCGACTCTCGCGCTCGTGGGCGCGACGGTGGGCGTGGCGGCGGTCCCGGCCGGCGCCGCACCGGAAGCCACGGGGCGGTCCACCACGAAGGCCACGACGTGCCCGACCGGCTGGGGAAGCCTCGCCAAGACCGGTGCCGGCGCCACGGTCGCACCCATGACGAACGTCAGGACCGGCCGTCACACCTGCTTCGACCGGATGGTCGTCGACGTACCGGGGGCGGGCAGCGGCGTCGGCTACACCGTCCAGTACGTCACCCGTCTCTACCAGGACGGCTCGGGCCGCCACATCCCCGTGGCCGGCGGCGCCGTCCTCGCGGTGCGGGTGGCCGCGCCCGCGTACGACCCGGAGACCGGCGCGGCCACGTACCCGGGCCGGGTGGCGCGCCCGCTGCCCGGCGTCGACCTCACCGGTTACCGCACCTTCCGTGACACCCGGTTCGCCGGCAGCTTCGAGGGAGAGACCCAGATAGGCCTCGGCGTCCGCGCCCGGCTGCCCTTCCGGGTGCAGCAGCTGGACGACCGCGTCGTCGTGGACGTCGCCCACAGCTGGACCGCCACGGGCTGACCAGGCCCCACACCGCGCCCGGCTCCCCGGAGCCGGGCGCGCCGGTCTCAGCCACCGCGCAACCGGCCCACTTCCTCAAGCGTCCGCGCCGCCGCAGCGGCCAGGCCGGGCCGGTTGCGTACGAAGCGGCGGGCCGCCCGGGCCGGCTCCCGGCCCAGCCAGTGCACGGCTCCCCCCGGCACCGCCCGGACCACCGCTCCTTCATACACGCGCAGATCGCGCGTCTTGAGCGACTCCTTGTAGCGGGCCGGACCGCTTCCCAGATCAAGCATCTCGACGGCGTCGGCCGCCGCGGCCTCCAGCATCTTCAGCTGCAGCACGAGACCGGGGGAGTACTTGGCGTACGCGCGGTCGTACGCCGGGAACCACCAGGACAGCACCGTGCGCGACCGCAGCCCGAAGTGCGCGGCCACAGGCCGGTCCGCGGCGTACAGCACGGACAGCAGCCCGCGGCACTCCGGCTCCTCGCTCCTCCCGAGCAGCCCCACCAGGTGGGTGATCCACTCCTGGGAGAACCGGTCCCGCCGGCCGGTCCGCCGGTACTGCGCCGACTTCCACTCCATCAGTGCCCGCAGCGCACCGGGGTCCCGGGCGTCGTACACGAAGCGCACCTCGCCGACCTGCCGGGCCAGCTTGCGCTCCTTGGCCAGGGTCTGTCTGAGGAAACCCGGCGACCGCGCCCGCAGCCGTCGCGCGTACGCCTCGAAACCGTCGCCGATGTCGACGACAGGGGAGGCGAGCTCCTCGACCGCGTGCGGCACGAACGCCTCCTGACCGGCTTCGAGGTTGTCGAACTCCCAGGACGACAGCCCGCAGACCCGTAACAGCCGGCGGGCGTCCAGCCGGACCCCGGGGCGCAGCACGGCCCCCTGACTGTCGGACACCCCCAGCCCGATGGCCCGGCCCCGCCCCAACACCCCGGCCTCGTACGGGAAGAATCCCACCGGGGAGCCGTCGTCCTGCAGCACCGCCACTCTGGCCCGCGGCCGGACCTGCCCCACCGCGGCGGTGAACACCGGGTCGAGAAAGGGATTCGCCGGCGCGCCGGACTCGGTCCGGATCTCCCGCCACATCTTCGTGTCGTTCGGGCCGAGCTCGTCGGGCCTCAGAACGAGAACGCGCTTTCCAGGCAACTCTGCCTCCTGTGTCATCGGCATGGGACACATGAAGGCCCGCACATCACCGCGTACCGGCACCAGGCAGTACTCGGGCCGCACGGCGCAGGCCCTGGTCGGTACTGCCGTCACTCAGCAGCGAAACGTCTGCAACCGGGCGGTACTCGTGGCGGATCCGACCGCCACCGGACACGGAGGCGTTCCTGCCGCACGG
Organism: Streptomyces paradoxus; assembly: GCF_014202475.1. Taxonomy (GTDB): domain Bacteria; phylum Actinomycetota; class Actinomycetes; order Streptomycetales; family Streptomycetaceae; genus Streptomyces; species Streptomyces paradoxus. The sequence goes on along the minus strand of NZ_JACHGV010000011.1, from coordinate 132,944 downwards.
AGGTGCGCACCACTCTCGCCCGGCACGGCCGCCCCGGTCACCACCGCGCTCACCCCGGTCGCCCCCGCGACCCGCGGCGTCCACGCCGCGAGCTGCCGCCCGGACGGCTCCTCCTCACACGGGCACGGCTCTTCGGCCCCTTCGGCCGCGGCACTCGACGCCGCCGCACCCGAGTCCCTCGCGTCCGCCGACGCCGTGACCGGCACCGCCGGGCGCGGCTCGTCCGCGAACGCGGGAGTGATGAGGTGCAGCAGCATCAGCAGGCAGGCCACCAGACCCACCGCCGCTGCCCAACGTCGCCGCACCATCAGACCCCCGACTCGGCCGGCTGCGCCTTCCAGTAGGCCGAGCCCGGCTCCGCCCCGTCAAGCCCTGGTGTGACGATTCGCCCCACTGGGCCGGTTGCCGCCTGGATTCCAACGGAAAGCGCTGCCGCCCGGGGGGTGTTCAGCCCCCGGCGCTCAGCACCTCGTCCGGCTTCGGCGCCCGCAGGTCCAGCGGCTCGTCGAAACCGCTGAACGACGTGGTGGTGCGCTGCCCGGCGCTCTCGTACACCGTCTTCAGCAGGTACGGCTCGCCCTCCTCGGCCACGTAGAAGGTGTACGTCCCTTCCTTGTCCGCCTTGTCGGTCACGATCACCTCGACGGCCCTGGTGTCTCCGACGCGGGTGGAGCCGCCCTTCCTCGCCGTGCCGAACGAGTCGAAGGGCCAATCGCAGGAGGTGAGTCCGTCGCCGCCCGAGGAGGCCGGGTCCACGGGCGTCTTCACCCACAGTTTCTGGTCGCCGGTGACGCCCGGTTTCTTATTCCACTTCTGCACGTAGGCCCGGTTCGGGCGGACGTAGTCGGTCGTGCCCAGCCGGATCTGCTCCAGGACGCCGCCGCCGGCCCAGGTAGTCCTGCACCTGCACCGGCCGTCCAGGTCCGTCACGAGGTGGCTGGTGACGGTGCCGCCCCTCATGGTGCGGTTGGTGATGTCGACGGTGACGGAATCCAGCTTCCGCATCGTCGCGTTGGCCTCGTCGAGGATGGCACCGGCGGACGTGTCCTCGCCGGTGCCGCCGGCTCCGCACCCGGCCAGGGCCGTGCCCGCCAGCAGGCAGAGCACGATCGTCCTCACGGTAGCCATGGCCCGCACGGAGCCCCCTGTTGTTCGTGTCGGCCGATGATCAACAGGGGAGCCTACCCGGCCTCCTCCGCGCCGGGCCCGGAGTTTCTCCGGCCGGGTGGTCAGGGGTTCATGGCGGCTCGGTCGGACTCACTGCGCAGGACGCAGAACTCGTTGCCCTCGGGATCGGCGAGGATCGCCCAGCCCGAACCATCGGGGTTGCGGTGATCGGCGACGAAGGTGGCACCGAGGCCCAGCAGCCGGTCCACCTCCTGATCGCGCGAGGTCTCGGGGCGCAGGCACAGATGAATCCGGTTCTTGATCGTCTTGGCTTCCGGGACCTGGTTGAAGTGCAGCACCGGGCCCTCCGCCAGGACCACCTGGGTCTCCCGATCACCCGGCCGGTCCTCCGGATGCAGGGGACGGCCGGTCACCCCGCTCCAGAAGCGGGCCAGCTCATAGGGATCCGCACAGTCGATCGCCACGTTCTGCACTACCGAGACCATGCGCGTGAGCCTTCCTGATCTTCGCGCCGAACGCCACCGGGTTGCGGTTCTCGATGGCTGAGATCAAGCCCCCGGCGTGCGGAACCACGCGCGCGAGGCCGCGTACGCTACCGGTGGCTCCGCCTCGGTGGATCTTCGCGTCTGACGTGGTCCGCGGCGGGGGAGTCATCCAGGACGGCAGTGGCGGAGCCGACGCGTCGGCGGGCACGATGGTGACGGCCGGGCGCGGTCTCGGGGATCCGCCCGCGCCGGCCTTCGAGCGGAGGGACGACATGGGATCGGCGATGGACGAACGGTTTCACCGCCGGCAGAGATGGGCGGCCAGGGGCGCCCTGGCCGCGGCCGCCCTGGCGGCCTTGCTGCCGCTCGTGTCCGGCGGTCTGCGGGGGCTGCTCCTGCTCGTGGCGGGCCTCGCGGGACTCGCCCTGACCGCGGCCGCGCTCTGGTGGGTCCTGTCACGGCGGGGAGCGGTCCGCATCGCGTCGGCCGCGCTGGCCGTCGTCGCACCCGCCGGCCTGATCACGGCCTTCGCCGCGGCGAACCTGCTCTGGGTGGTCTTCCTGTCCCTGCTCCTGTGGTGCGGGGCGGTCTGGAGCGGCCGCTACGCCCTGCGCAGCACGGGCCTGCGGTCCGTGCGGGTCAAGGAGTACCGCACGCCGCCGCCGCTGCGGCCCTTCCTGCTGCTCAACCCGCGCTCCGGGGGCGGCAAGGTCGAGAAGTTCAACCTGCGGGAGAAGGCCGAGTCGCTCGGCGCCCGGGTCGTCCTGCTCGACCCGGACCAGCACCAGGACGTCACCGCCCTGGCCAAGGCCGCCGTGGCCGACGGAGCGGACCTCCTGGGCGTCGCGGGCGGCGACGGCACCCAGGCGCTGGTCGCCGCCGTCGCCGCGGAACACGGCCTGCCGTTCCTCGTCATCGCCGCTGGTACGCGCAACCACTTCGCCATGGACCTGGGCCTGGACCGGGACGACCCCTCCACCTGCCTCGACGCCCTCTCCGACGGCGTCGAACTCCGCGTCGACCTGGGGTTCGCCGACGACCGCCCGTTCGTCAACAACGCCTCGTTCGGCGTGTACGGGGCCGTCGTCCAGAGCCCCGGCTACCGCGAGGACAAGGTGGGCGCGGCCCTGGAGCGTCTGCCCGACCTGCTCACCCGGCAGAGCGGCCCGCGTCTGACGGCCACCGCCGACGGCATCATCGTCTCCGACCCGCAGGCGATCCTGGTCAGCAACAACGCCTACCGCATGGACGATCCCTTCGGATTCGGCCGGCGCGAGCGGCTCAACTCCGGGCGGCTGGGCGTGCTCGCCGTCCGCGTGGACAGTGCCGTGGAAGCGGCCGAACTCCTGCTGTCCCCGCGCCCGGAAGGGCTCACCGTGCTGACCGCCCAGCGCGTCGTCGTCGACGCCGACGAGCCGCAGCTGGAGGTCGGCCTGGACGGCGAGGCGCTCACCATGCCCGCCCCCGTCCACTGCCGCGTCGCCCGCCGCGCCCTGCGGGTGCGGGTGCCCCGTAACCGGCCCGGAGTGCCCGAGGCACCCCCGCGGCTCGACTGGCGCCGGCTGCGCAAACTGGCGGCCGCGGTCGGCCGCACCGCCGTGCCCGCGCGTTCCCGCCGGAGCTGAGCGCCGCCACACCGGCACCCACGAGACGTACGAGGTTCCCCGTGCCGCGCGCACGGGGGACCTCGTACGTCCGGCCGTCGGTCAGGCCTCCTTCGGCCCGGCCTGCTGCACCACCTCGAAGGACCACAGCGTCGAGCCGCTCGCCGCCGGCTTCGGCCGCTCGCCGCCCTCGCCGCCGCCTTGGTGCGCGGCCTTCATGGGCCCCTCCATCCAGGCCTGGAACGACTCCTCGTCACGCCACCGGGTGTAGACGAGGTAGGTGTCGGTGCCCTCCACCGGGCGGAGCAGCTCGAACCACTCGAACCCGTCGGAGTTCTCGACGGCGTGCGCGCGGGAGGCGAACCGCTTCTCCAGCGTCTCCCGCTGCTCGGCGGGCACGGTCAGCACGTTGATCTTGACTACGCTCATGGGCCCCATCTTGCCCGATGGCGCATCTGCGCAGGCTAAGCCCTGCCTCCCCCAAGGTTTTGAACGCGTTCAAATATGAGTTAGTGTCGTTCTCACATCGTCGAGGGGGAGACCTTCATGAAGTTCGTGATGCCCGGTGGCACCGGACAGGTCGGCACGGTCCTGAAGCGTGCGCTGAGCGCGGCCGGACACGACGTGGTGGTGCTCAGCAGGAACCCTTCCGGGCCCGGCGAAGTGCGCTGGGACGGCGCGACCCCGGGGCCCTGGACAGCCGAGATCGACGGCTGCGACGTCGTGGTCAACCTGGCCGGCCGGAGTGTGAACTGCCGCTACACGCCCGCCAACCTCCGGCAGATGATGGACTCGCGGGTCCACTCCGCCCGGGTGGTGGGCGAGGCCATCGCCGCCGCGGGCCGGCCGCCCCGGCTCTGGCTGCAGATGAGCACCGCGACCGTGTACGCCCACCGCTTCGACGCGGCCAACGACGAGCTCACCGGCGTGATCGGCGGCACCGAACCCGACGTCCCCGGGTACTGGGGATACAGCGTCGGCATCGCCGAGGCCTGGGAGCGGGAGCTGGAGAGCGCGGACACCCCGCACACCCGGAAGGTGGCCCTGCGCGCCGCCATGGTGATGAGCCCGGACCGCGGCGGCGTCTTCGACGTGCTGCTGCGGCTGGCCCGGCTGGGTCTGGGCGGCCCGGTCGCCGGTGGCGCCCAGTACGTGTCCTGGATCCACGACCGGGACTTCGTCCGGGCGGTCGAGTTCCTCGTCGCCCGGGACGACATCGAGGGTCCGGTCAACCTCGCCGCACCGGGCCCCGTGCCGCAGCGCGCCTTCATGCGCGCCCTGCGCGCCGCGTCAGGCGTCCGCGTGGGCCTGCCCGCGACGCGCTGGATGGCGGAGATCGGCGCGTTCGTCCTGCGCTCGGACACCGAACTGCTGCTGAAGAGCCGCCGTGTCGTCCCCGGCCGGCTGCTCGAAGCGGGCTTCGCCTTCGAGCGCCCCGAGTGGCCGCAGGCCGCGGACGACCTCGTACGACGCCTCCGCGGCCGTGCGACGGGGTGACCCGGTCAGCTCTGCCGCTTGCCCTGCTTCAGCGCCTTGCCGGTCATGTCGGTGACCTGCCCGGCCGGCGGCTCGTCGGCCTCCACCTCGGTACCGAAGTCGGTGAAGTCCATGACCGTGCGCACCGTGACCTTCCCGGCCGCGGGCGAGGCGCCGGCGGAGGACCGCTGCGTCGCCTCGGGGGCCTTGACGGTCATGTCGATCTGCTGACGGCGCATCCGGCCCTCGTCGTCCAGCCACACGTCCATCGGCAGGGTCGGGCCGACCTGCTTGCGCAGGGTGTCGCCGCCCGGCAGTTCGGCGACGTCGACGGAGACGCGGTAGTGCGTGGTCTTCACACCGTTGACCGTGGCCGTGCCCTTCTCGGTCACGTCCTTGTCGGTGATCGCCTTGGCGTACGCCGCGGACTGCGCGGGGTCGCTCATGGACTGGTCGCCGGTGCCCTGCTGTGCGGCGACCTTCCCCAGGTCGATCTTGATCCAGGGCTTGCCGCCGGGCGCCTGGCCCTTGGGCATCCTCTGGTAGAGGACCTGGTCGATCACCCGTTGCTCGATCTGCTGCCCCTGCACGGTGAGCGTCATGACGCTGTCGCCGTCGTCCAGATCCACCGCGCCCTGGCCTTCCGCGGTCTGCGAGGCGCCCTGGGCCGAGGTCCGCACCCGCAGCTTCACCTTGGCGGTGTCCTCCTCGGCCGTCCTGTCGTAGGCCGACCGGACCGCCTGTGTGCCCTGCTCCCGGGTGCCGGCGCTCGATGCGGCCGAGCCCTGCGCGCCGTCACCCGGGTCGCCGTCGTCGCCGCAGCCGACCAGCACCGTCCCCGCCAGGGCTCCGGCGACGCCTAAGGCACAGACCCGCCTGCCGTTTCCCGCCCTGCCCATCGAACCAGCTCCTCTCAGGTGTGTGGTGCGGCTCAAGTGCCCAAGCCGGGCATGAACACACCTGTGTGTACGAGGAGTTGGATGCCGGGAGGAACAGGCGCCCCGGTCAGTGGCCGCGGCCCCTGAGCTTGCCGAGGAGGCGCTGGGCCTGGGCCCGCTTGCGGGGGTCGGCCGCTGCCCGCCGTGCCTGCTCCGCGGCCCGCCGTCCCTGCGGGCTCTTGGCGAACTCCTTGATGCGATTCAGCATTCCGGCCATGACGCACCTTCCTTCCTGTGGTGATGTCGCTTGCCTGTAGTGCGCCTACCCCTCCGGCACGGTGCTCAGGCACGTCCCCGCCCGGTCGGTGCGCGACCGAATGTGTTTGCCGCCGGAGTCAGAGGCAAGTCGGTGTCCATGACTGATGAGAACAAGCGCACGAATCAGAAGCCGGCCACCGTACGGACCGCGGAGTCCAAGGCCCGCGGCACGGCGGACAAGGCCACCGCCCCGGCGTCCCGGGCGGCGAAGGGCGCCGCGGGCAAGGCCGGTGAGGCGGCGTCAGCTGCCAAGTCCGGCGCGGAGCGCTCCACCGAGACGGTGAAGGCGGCCGCACAGACCGCGGCCAAGGGCGTCGAAGCGGGCCGTCAGGCGGTCGTCACGGCCTCCGGGCACGTCGCCACCACGGCGAAGACGGCCTGGACGGTCATCGCCCACCGCAAGCTCGTGGCCGCGGGCGTCGGAGCGGGCCTGACCGCCCTGAGCGCCGCCTCCTACGCCGTCGGACGCCGCGCGGAACGCGGCGCGCACGGCCCCCTCACCCGGCTCACCGGCGGGCGGATCTGAGCACGGCCGGCGCGATGGACGTGCCGGCACGAGGGGAGCGGCGGCGCGGGGGGGGGGGGCCCCCCCCGGGCGGGGGGGGGCGCCCGCCCCCCCCCGGGGAGGCGCCCCGCCCCCCCCCCGCGGGGCGGGCCCCCCACCCCACACCCCCC
>NZ_JACHGV010000011.1:0-126370 GCF_014202475.1 Streptomyces paradoxus | reverse complement strand
CCCGGGGGGGCGGCCCGGCGCCGGGGGGGGGGTTTGCCGGGGCGGGCGGGGGGGGGGGGGGGCCGCGCGGGGCCCCCCGGGGGGGGCGGGGGCCCCGCGGCGCCGCCTCCTCGTGTTCCGGACCGTCCCCTTCCGCGTGGCCTGGCGCACATCCGTCCCTCACCGGGGTGCCCCTCTCGCGCGGCACCGCTGTGACGAGGAAGGATGAGACCGCAAGCGAAGGATCAACCCATGCGGAGGAGCGGGCCCATGCAGCACGAGCGAGCGGGAAGTCCGGCCGGACCCGAAGATCTCGTCGATGTCGCTCGGCTGGTCACCGCGTACTACGCGCGCCGCCCCGACCTCGACGACCCGGGCCAGCGCGTCACGTTCGGGACCTCCGGACACCGCGGATCGTCGCTGACGAGCGCGTTCAACGACGACCACATCGCCGCGACCAGCCAGGCCATCTGCGAGTACCGCGCCGGTCAGGGCATCGACGGCCCTCTCTTCCTGGGCGCGGACACCCACGCCCTGTCGGAGCCCGCGCGCGTGACCGCCCTGGAGGTGTTCGCCGCCAACGAGGTGACCGTGCTGATCGACGACGCGGACGGCTACACCCCGACCCCGGCCGTCTCGCACGCCATCCTCACCCACAACCGGGGCCGCACGGCCGGCCTCGCGGACGGCGTCGTCGTCACGCCCTCCCACAACCCGCCCGCCGACGGCGGGTTCAAGTACAACCCGCCCAGCGGCGGCCCCGCCGCCTCCGACGCGACCTCCTGGATCCAGGACCGGGCGAACGAGATCATCCGGGGTGGCCTGAAGGACGTACGGCGCGTTCCCTACGCCCGCGCCCTCGCGGCTCCCACCACCGGCCGCTACGACTTCCTCGGCACCTACGTCGCCGACCTGCCCGGCGTGCTCGACCTGGACGCGATCCGCGCCGCCGGCGTCCGCATCGGAGCCGACCCGCTCGGCGGGGCGTCGGTCGCCTACTGGGGCCGCATCGCCGAACAGCACCGCCTCGACCTCACGGTGGTCAACCCGCACACCGACCCGACCTGGCGGTTCATGACGCTGGACTGGGACGGGAAGATCCGCATGGACTGCTCGTCGCCGTACGCGATGGCCTCGCTCATCGAGCAGCGCGACCGCTTCCAGATCTCCACCGGCAACGACGCCGACGCCGACCGGCACGGCATCGTCACCCCGGACGCGGGCCTGATGAACCCCAACCACTACCTGGCCGTCGCCATCTCCTACCTCTACGCCCACCGCGACCGCTGGCCGGCCACCACCGGCATCGGAAAGACCTTGGTCTCCTCCGCCATGATCGACCGGGTCGCCGCCGACCTGGGGCGCGAGCTGGTCGAGGTGCCCGTCGGCTTCAAGTGGTTCGTGGACGGACTGGCCGGCGGCACCATCGGCTTCGGCGGGGAGGAGTCCGCCGGGGCATCCTTCCTGCGCCGGGACGGCTCCGTATGGACCACCGACAAGGACGGCATCCTGCTCGCCCTGCTCGCCTCCGAGATCACGGCGGTCACCGGGAAGACCCCCTCCGAGCACTACGCGGCCCTCACCGCCCGCTTCGGTGAACCGGCGTACGCCCGCATCGATGCCCCCGCGACCCGCGAGGAGAAGGCCCTGCTCGCCAAGCTCTCCCCGGCCCAGGTCAGCGCCGACACCTTGGCCGGGGACGCGGTCACGGCGGTCCTCACCGAGGCCCCCGGGAACGGCGCGGCCATCGGCGGCATCAAGGTGACCACGGACAACGCCTGGTTCGCGGCCCGCCCCTCGGGCACCGAGGACGTCTACAAGATCTACGCCGAGTCGTTCCTCGGCCCCGACCACCTCGGCCGGGTCCAGGAAGAGGCCAAGTCCGTGGTACTGGCGGCCCTGTCCGGCTGACCCCGGGCACACCACAGCCCGGGCCGCCCCCACGTGGCCCGGGCTGCAGGTCCTTCAGCTGCGCAGGCTGCGGGCGGGCAGCACGACGTGCGCCGCCGAGGCCATCGCGTCCTCGTCGGAGGTGAAGGCGGCGAGCGTCCCGACATCACCGGGCTCGGCACCCTGCGGCGGCGCCGTATCGGCGTAGCGTGAGGCACCCGCCCCGCCGTCACCCGACTGGACAAGCCCGCGCCGGGCTCTCCACACGAACGAGGGGCCCGCACCCCCGGCGTGCCCGCGATGCAGGACACTGGGTGAAGATCCGACCGGGAAGGACCGACACGTGATCATCTTCGGCACCAAGGGCTACCTGTACCAGCTGGCGATACTGACGCTGGTGTGCGGCCAGTGCGGGAACCCCGCCGCTCACACGCTCAGGAAGCGCATCACGAAGTTCACCCTGTTCTTCGTCCCGCTGTTCCCGATCTCCACGAAGTACCTGACGCAGTGCACCTTCTGCGGAGCGGAACAGAAGGTGACCAAGGAGCAGGCGGAGCAGCTCCAGAGCCAGAGCACGAACGGCCCGAGCGGCCAGGCGTACGGGCAGCCGCAGCAGCACGACCGGTTCTGATCCCGCAGGCCGGATCGCTGCGGCTCGCCCGCGGTGGTGCTGACCACGGGCTCACTGATCACATGCGATGTGGCAATCGGAGCATCCCGGGTACTCGGTCTTCACGGGCCCGGACCTGTGTGGGCCGATGGGCCTCCTGCAGGCGATCAGTGAAAACGGAGGCAATCAGATGAGCACCATCAAGGAAACCGTGGAAGTCGACGTCCCCGTCCACACCGCCTACAACCAGTGGACGCAGTTCGAGGAGTTCCCGAACTTCATGGAGGGCGTCGAGGAGGTCAGGCAGCTGGACGACCGGCACAACCACTGGACGACCAAGATCAGTGGGGTGCGGCGCGAATTCGACACCGAGATCGTCGACCAGCTGGCCGACGAGCGGGTCACATGGCGCACGACCAGCGGAGACACGCACCAGAGGGGCTCCGTCCGCTTCGAGCGCCTCGACGACAACCACACCAGGGTGGAGCTCGTCATGGACATCGAGCCCAGCGGAGCCGTGGAGAAGGCCGCGGACATGATGGGCGCGATCGACCGCCGGGTGAAGGGCGACATGAGGCGCTTCAAGCAGTACATCGAGGAGCGCGGAGTCGAGTCCGGCGCATGGCGCGGGCGCGTCCAGCCGGGCGGCCCCAGCGGCTCCGGCCCCATCCTCTGACACCAGCCGCGCACTCCCGGAACCCGGTCTCCACGGTGAGGCCGGGTTCTTCTGTGCCCGGATGTCCCGATCCGCGTGGTAAGTGCGTGCGGTTTCGGCCAACGTCATGACATGCACCTGTCCATATCGGCCTCCTGGTGGCACGCTGCCCCCTGACCGTCCGCAGTGACACCCCTGCCTGACCGGGTGACGGCTTCCCGCCGCCCGGCCCCCACAGCAGAAGGAGACCGCGTGATAGGCCGACCCCGCAGCCCCCGCCCGTCCGGCGGGGGCATCCCCGTCCGCCGCTCCGTCCTCGGCGCGCTCGCCGGCATCGCCGCGCTCCTGGCGACCGGCGTCACCGCCGCACCGGCGAGCGCCGCACCGGACCCCGGCGTGACGACCCTCTCGGCGCAGGAACGCGCCCTGGCCTTCTGGACGCCGCAGCGGATGCGCGAGGCCACCCCGCTCGACGTCCTCTCCGTCGACCGCTCCGACGTACGGGCACCGGCAGTGCGCACGGGCAAGGCGACGGTCGTCGCCCCCAGCGCGCCCGCCTCCGCCGTGGGCCCCCTGGCCTTCCCGCACGGCGGCGGGCCCTGGTCGGGCGGGGGAGCGGTGGCCAAGACCGCGGGTCGGGTGTTCTTCAGCTACCAGGGCCGCACCGCGTCCTGCTCCGGCAACGCTGTCACCAGCGCCAACAAGAGCACCGTGATCACCGCGGGCCACTGCGTGAAGATGCAGGGCGCCTGGCACACCAACTGGGTCTTCGTGCCCGGCTACCACGACGGGCAGCGCCCGTACGGCACCTGGGCCGCGTCCAAGACCCTGTCCACGCCGCAGTGGACGGCCAGTGAGGACATCAACTACGACATCGGCGCGGCCGTGGTCGCCCCGCTGGACGGGCAGAAGCTGACCGACGTCGTCGGCGGGCAGGGCCTGGCCTTCAACACCGGCTACAACAAGGCCATGTACTCCTTCGGCTTCCCGGCCGCGGCGCCGTACGACGGCGAGAAGTTCATCTACTGCAGCGGCACCACCACGCGGGACTTCCTGCTGTCCAGGGACCACGGCCTGACCTGCAACATGACCGGCGGCTCCAGCGGTGGCCCCTGGTTCACCCAGTTCAACGAGGCCACCGGGACGGGCCTGCAGTCCTCGGTGAACAGCTTCAAGTACAACTTCTTCCCGAACGCCATGTACGGCCCGTACTTCGGCGCGGACGCCCAGAACCTGTACCAGAGCGCCCAGTCGTCCTGATCCACCGCCCCACCGGGAGCCGGGTGCTCCGCCCAGCGCGGCGGAGCACCCGGCTCCGGGCCGTTGCGTGACGAGTCGGGCGGCTCCATCCGGCAGGACGACGCCGCCCTTCGGTTCTCGAACCAGGTCCGCACCCAGTACGCGGGCAACCATCACGCCCTCCAACAGTCTGTCTGTACGGGGGTGTTCATGGGAGAGGACCATCAGATCGCCTTCTTCCTGCGGGAGTCGGCGCATCCGGAGCCGGAGCGGCGTGCCGCGGCGTTGAAGGGGCTGGGGAGGATCGGCCGGGCCGAGCACGCCCGCGTACTCGCCGAAGCGGCCGGCGACCCCGCCCCGGCCGTGCGCGCGGCCGCCGCCCTGGGCCTGGGCAGGCTCGGCGTTCCGGAGGCCGGCGAGGAGGTGCTGATCCTCCTGATGGGCGACGCCGATCCGGACGTACGGCGCAGGGCCTCGGTCGCCGCCACCCGGCTCGGACTCGGCGGACCCGCGGTCACCCGGGCCTTCGCCCGCCTGCTGTCCGATCCGGACCACCACGTCCGGATCAACGCCCTGGACGGACTGTCGGCATGGGGCGTGCCCGGGGACGTCACCGCCCTGGCCGCCCTCCTCGGTGACCCGGACGCCGCGGTGTGGGGGCGGGCCCGAACCCTGCTGTACAGGTGCGGAGAAGACCCGGCCGTGCGGGCGGAGGTGATGCGCACGGCCCGCCAGGGGACGGGTGCCGCCCGCGCGCTTGCCCTGGAATGGCTGCCGGAGCGCTGCACCGGGCAGCTCCTCGACTCACTGCTCACCGGCCTGCACGATCCGTCCCCCGCGGTACGGATCCAGGCCGCCCGGCGCCTGTTCCACGTGGAACAACGGCAGGTACAGGACAAGCTGGCAGCGGCCCTGCGTACCGAGGAGCACCCCGAGGTCGCCGCAGGACTGCTGCGCGGACTCGCAGGGCTGGGCGACGACCGCGTGACCGACGCCGCCGTGCGGTGGCTGCGCGACCCGGTCGCCGGACCGTCGGCCGCGCGTGCCCTGGGCGCCGTGGACCCCGGCACGGCCGCCCCGCACCTCCGCTCGGCCCTGACCGACAAGACGCTCTCCCCCCGCACCCGGGCCGCGACCGCCGCCGCCATCGGGACCGCCGGCCGCTGGGACGCGGTGTGGCTCCTGCTGTCCTTCCTGGACGACCCCGACGACGTGATCCGCGCGGGCGTACTCGACGGCTTGGAGACACTCGTCGAGAACGGCCTCCGCCCCTGGGAACGCCACCCGGTGGCCTGGGCCCTGACCGACCATCTGGCCACCGACGACAGGCACACCTGGCGCACCCGCAACGCGCTCGACGGCCTCACCCAGGCCCTGCCCGACATACGGCGCCTCGCGGACAACGCTCCGTCGGGCGAGGTCCTGGCCGCCGCGTTGTCCCTGCTCGACGGCGACGACCCGGCCGACGAACACTCCCGCCACGACGTACGGCGCTTCCTGCGCCGCCTCGACGACCCGCACGAACCGGTCCGCTACGAAGCCGTCCTCGGGCTCGAACGCTGGACCGAGGCCGCCGGTTCACCGCCCCCCGGCAGCGAGACGGCCCGCGGCCGGCTGGCGGCCCTCACCGAGGACGCCTCCCCGCGCCTGCGCCAGGCCGCCACCCGCCTCCTCGGCCTGCTGGACACCGGCCCGCTGTGAGCGGAACCGGCCGGAGAGCACCCGCACCGGCGATTTTCGTCCACGTGCGGTCACGCACCGCGTGTTGCCCGCCCGACCGGTCCACACTGGACCCATGCGCGTGGTGATCATGACGGCTGGATCGCGCGGCGACGTCGCGCCGTACACCGGGCTCGGCGCGGGGCTGGCGCGGAGCGGGCACGAGGTCACGCTGGCCACCCACGCCCTGTTCGAACCCCTGGCCGCCGGATCGGGGGTGCGCTTCCACCCGACCCCGGTCGACCCGCACGCCGTGTCCCACTCCGACCGCGGCCGCGGCCTGCACGCCAGCACCACAGGCCTCGGCAAGCTGCTGCGTGCGGCGTCCTTGGCCCGGTCCGCGGCCGAGGAGATGACCGATTCCCTGGTCCAGGCGGCCCGCGGCGCGGACATCGTGCTGGCCGCCGGAGCCGTCGCACCGCTGGGCCGCGCCATCGCCGAGGGGCTGAGCCTGCCCAGTCTGGGCCTGTTCCTGCAGCCCCAGCATCCGACGCGCGAGTTCGGCGCGCCCATGCTCGGCGGACGCTCGCTCGGCACGCTGGGCAACCACCTGGGCGGACGGGCCGTCGTCTCCGCCGTCGACCGGGTCTTCATCCAGGCCATGCACCGGCTGCGCACCCGGCACGGCATGGCCCTGCGCGGCCCCTCCGCGAGCCGCCGGGCCCACGAGCGGGCCCACTGGCCCGTGCTGCACGGATTCAGCGCACGGGTGGTGTCCCGTCCCCGGGACTGGCGCCCCGGGCTGGACATCGCCGGGTACTGGTGGCCGCACGACACCCGCACGCTGCCCGGAGAACTGGAGGAGTTCCTGGCCGCCGGGCCCCCGCCGGTGTTCGTCGGACTGGGCAGTGCGACGGTGCCGGACCCGGGGCACCTCAGCGCCGAGATCGTGCATGCGCTGCGGACGGCGGGACTGCGCGGCATCGTCCAGCGGGGCTGGGCGGGCCTCACCGCCCGCAGCGACGGCGATGACGTGATCACTGTGGGCGACGTGCCGCACGCCCTGCTGTTCCCCCGCACGGCCGCCGTCGTCCACCATGCCGGAGCGGGCACCACCGCCGCCGTCCTGCGGGCCGGCGTCCCCACGATCCCGGTGCCGGTGCAGTTCGACGGCGGCTTCTGGGCGGCGCGCCTGGTCGCCCTGGGGACGGCCCCGTGCGCCGTCCCTCTCAGACGCCTCACCGCCGCCACCCTCGCCCCGGCCTTGCGCCGCGCCACGGGCGAGTCTCAGCACCGCGCCCGCGCCCGGGAGCTGGCCCGAGGCCTGGCCGGGGAGGACGGCGTTGCCCCGGTCCTGGCCACGCTGGACCGGCTCACGTCGTGACGGCCGCGCCCTCCCGAGACGGCTTCCGGCGGCGTGAGCGGGCGTGCAGCCCGATCGCCACGGGAGCCGCGGTGAACACCGAGGAGTACGTCCCGACGGCGAGGCCGATGAGCAGCGCCAGGGCGAAGTCCGTGAGCGAGGAACCGCCCAGCACGGCGAGCGCGGTGAGCATGAACGCCGCGCCCATGCCGGTGTTCACCGTGCGGGGCAGGGTCTGCAGGATCGCCCGGTTCACGACGCCGGAGAACGGCGCCGCGGGGTCCCGCCGGTCCAGTTCCCTGACCCGGTCGAAGAGGACGACGGAGTCGTTGACCGAATAGCCGATGACGGTGAGCAGGGCCGCCAGGAACACCCCGTCGACGGGCTTGCCCAGCCAGGCGAAGACCCCCAGGAGAATGACCACGTCGTGGACGAGGGCGACGACCGCGGCGGAGCCCAGCACCCAGCGGAAGCGCGCCGCGAGGTAGACGAACTGCGCCCCCAGGGCGACGGCGAGGGCGATCAGCGCGCCTTGGCGCAGCTCCTTGCCGAGGCTGGGGCCGATCAGCTCGTCGCGGACCTTGTCCGCCGGGCCGGCGACGTCGCGCAGGGTGCCGGTGACCTCCGCCTCCTCGGCGTTGGTCAGAGGTTCGGTACGCACCGTCAGACCCGTGTCGCCGGACGACTGCACCACCGCGCGAGGGAACCCGGCGTCGGCGAGGGCGGCCCGGACCCGGCCGGGATCGACGGGACCGCTGGTGGAGTACTCGATGAGACGGCCCCCGGTGAACTCCACGCCGAGGTCGACGCCGCGCACCGCCAGGCCCGAGCCGGCCAGCACGAGCACGGCCGCGGAGGTGGCCAGCCAGCGGCGCGGGCGGCCCATCAGGAGCGGGTCGCGGCGGGTGAGCCGGTCGCGGACCGCGCCGGTGGTGGCGATGCCGGTCAGACGGGGGCGGTGGCGTACGCCCGGCCGGCTCGCGGCGAACTCGGCGAGCACCCGGCTGATGACCAGGGCGCTGAACATGGAGGCGAGCACACCGATGCCGAGGGTGACGCCGAAGCCGCGCACGGGCCCGGAGGCCAGGAAGAACAGCAGGGCGGCCGCGATCAGCGTGGTGATGTTGGAGTCGGCGATCGCGCTGAAGGCGTTGCGGAAACCGGCCGTGAGGGCCGAGCGGATGCTGGGCCGGCGGCGTGCCGCGTACTCCTCGCGCGCCCGCTCGAAGACCAGCACATTGGCGTCCACGGCCATGCCGACGGCCAGGACGAAACCGGCCAGCCCCGGCAGGGTCAGGGTGGCCCCGAGGGCGGCAAGGGCGGCGTAGGAGACCAGGCCGTAGCAGGCCAGGGCGAGGGCGGCCAGGGCGCCCAGCAGCCGGTAGACGACGATGATGAACAGCGAGGTCAGCGCGGTGCCGATGACGGCTGCCCAGGCACTGGCCATGATGGCCTGCGCGCCGAGGGTGGGGCCGACGGTTCGCTGCTCGACGGTCTCGACGGGCACGGGCAGCGCCCCGCCGTTGATGAGCAGGGAGAGTTCTCGGGCCTCTTCGGGGCTGAACGACCCCGTGATCCGGGTGACGCCGTCCCGGATGCCCGTCCCGCAGGCGATGGACGGGTCGACCTGCGGGGAGGAGATGACCTTGTCGTCGAGGACGATGGCGACCCGCCGCGCCGCATCGCCCGGCGCCTCGCAGGCGGCCTCACCGGTGAGCCGGGCCCAGCCGGCCCGGCCGGCGCCCTCGAAGCCGACGGTGACGTGCCATCCGGCGCCGCCCTGCTGGTCGAACCGGGCGGCGGCCTCCTTGACGTCCTCGCCGGTCAGGGACGCGGGCCCGAGGCGCAGCGGCGTGCCGGACTCGTCGGGCAGCACGCGCTGCCCGGGCCGCTTCGGCAGCGGCCGGGACGTGTCGTCGCCGTCGTGCGTGGCGCCGAGCACGGGATGGAAGGTGAGCTGCGCGGTACGGCCCAGGACGTCGGCGGCCTTCTTCGGGTCCTGCACACCGGGCAGTTCGACGATGATCCGGTGATCCCCGGAGCGCACCAAGGTGGGTTCGGCGACGCCGAGGGCGTCGACGCGGCCGCGCAGCACCTCCAGGGTGCGGTCGGTGGCCGCGCTGTCGGCGTCGGCCGTGGGGGTGGAGCGGGTCTCCTGCACGATCTGTGTCCCGCCGCGCAGGTCAAGTCCGAGCCGGACCGGCACGGTGACGGCGACGTACAGGGACAGGGCGAGCACGGCGAGGGCGAGCAACGTCCTCACACGCAGGGAACGGTTCAACGGGAGCCTCCGGCGGGCACGCCTCGGCGGCGGCCGGCACGGGCCGCGGCGGGGCGGGTCGGGTGGTGAAGGGGACGGGGCGTCAGGTGCCGGAGGACACCGGGGGCGCGCGCCCCTGTTCCCGGTCCGAGGGCGGCTGCGAGGAGGGCATGTGCCCGCTCGCGGCCTGCGGCCGGCCCGTGACCCGGCAGGGGGTGACGTCCGCGCTCCGGTCGCCGGGGCCGAAGTGTCCGCGCGGGCCCGGGTGCTCGCTGTGCTGCTCGTGGCGGGTGACCGCCCGGGCGGCACAGGCGGCATCACATCCGTCGTCGGCGCGCTTCTCGTCGTACCGGTGATGGACCGGCGCCGCGGTCGCGGCCGCCACCCCCGGTCCCGTAGTGCCGGGCGACGGGGCGGCGATGCCGAGTGCGGCGAGCAGCGCGAGGAGAACGACCGCCGGCAGCACCGCGACCCGGAAACGGGGCCGGGTGCTGCCGGCGACGGGCGCTGTGCGCGCGCTGTGGTGCACCCTCCCCCCCTCTCGTCATGGCGTGTCGGCCGGCCCGGCTCCCGGTCAGGGCTCGATCAGTCCGGCGCGGATCGCGTAGCGGGTGAGGTCGAGACGGTCGCGCAGGCCGAGCTTCTGCAGCAGGTTGGCGCGGTGGCGCTGGACGGTCTTGATGCTGATGAACAGCAGGTCGGCGATCTCCTTGGACGAGTGCCCCTCGGCGACCAGCTTGAGGACCTCCTCCTCGCGGGGCGTGAGGATCTGGTCGGGGTCCTCCTGGCCGTGGCGGGCCCGGTCCAGGTAATTGCGGATCAGGGCGGTGACCGCGCCGGGATACAGGAAGGGCTCGTCGCGCATGGCGGCCCGGCAGGCGGCGACCAGGTCCCGGTCCGCCACCGACTTCAGCACGTACCCGCTCGCGCCGGCCTTCAGGGCCTGGAAGAAGTACTGCTCGTTGTCGTGCATGGTGAGCATCAGGATCCGCAAGCCCGGCCGGACGGCGGCCAGTTCGCGGGCGGCCTGCAGACCGGTCAGGCGCGGCATGGCGATGTCGAGCACGGCCAGGTCGACATCGCGGGTGCGGGCCAGCTCGATGGCCTCGGCCCCGTCACCGGCCTCGGCGACCACTTCGAGGTCCGGTTGCTGGTCGAGGATGAGCCGCACACCGCGGCGGACCAGCGCGTGGTCGTCGGCGAGCAGGATGCGGATCGTGCTCGCATCCGTCGGAGCGGACATGGCCGTGTCGGGCATGGTCAGAGCTGCTTCCTTGCGAGGGGCGCGGTGAGCTGGACCCGGGTGCCGGCCCGGGGGGCCGGGGTGATCTCGAGGCTGCCCCCGACGAGCAGGGCCCGCTCGCGCATCCCGCGGATGCCGGCGCCCTCGCGGGGTGCCTCGATGCCGCTGCCGTCGTCGGTCACCGTCAGCACCACGCCGTCGCCGGCGCGGCGCAGGGCGACGGTGACCCGCCCGGCGTCCGCGTGGCGGGCGACGTTGGTCAGTGACTCCTGCGCGACGCGGTAGAGGACCAGCTCCGTCTCCGGCTCCAGCGGGGGCAGGTCGGCGTCGAAACGGCGCGTGACCAGCAGCCCGGTATGGGTGGCGAAATCCTCGCCGAGCGAGGTCAGAGCGCTGACCAGGCCCAGATCGTCCAGCACACCCGGCCGCAGCCGGCGCACCAGGCGGCGTACCTCGTCCAGGCTCTCCCGGGTGATCTCCTGCAGTTCCCGCAACTCCCTGCGCTGCGGCTCCGGTACGTCGTCCGCGGAGCGTTTGAGGCCCAGCAGGATCGCGGTCATGCTCTGGCCGACCTCGTCGTGCAGTTCCTGGGCGATGCGCCGGCGTTCCGCCTCCTGGGCCAGCAGGGCCCGGGCGCTGCTGGCGGCCCGCTCCTGCTCCAGCCGCTCCAGCATGGCGTTGAACGTACGGATCAGCTCGGCGACCCCGCCGCCGCCGGAAGCGGGCAGGCGCTGGCCGGGGCGCAGCAGGTCCACGGTGGTCATCAGCTTCGTGAGCCGGTCCAGCGGGGCCAGGCCGAACCGCAGCAGCGCGGCGTTCGCGACGAGCATCACGGCCAGCCCGCCGACCAGGATCACCGCCTCGGTCAGCAGCACCGGCACCGAGACGGTCACCGGAGCCAGCAGCAGCAACGCCGTGGCAGTGCCCAGCACCACGGCGTTGAGCGCGAAGATCCGCCAGAACAAGGACACCGTCCCTGCGCCTCCCCTTCCACGAACTCTGTCTCACCTCCACTGTCGGGCATCGCGGAGCCCACCGCGTTCGCGGCCCGGGCGCTTGAGCAAGCCTGCGGTCAGGCTGCCCCCTTCCCACGCGCCCGTCCATGGGACCTGACCCCCATTTCCCCGGGCGCGCACCACCCATGGCGCGGCCGCATGGGTCCCTCACCCCGGTGCAAATGGGGCCCGCGCCCGATGGGTATCCGCCGCGGACCGGGTCAGGCTGGAGCTCACACGACCACCCGACAGCGGACGGGCGGCCCGGCCACGCCGCCGGGCCGCCCGCCGCGCATGACCGACCCGCGCACCCGCCGTCCGCCGCCGAGAAGAGGACCGACCATGCCGCTCGATGTCACCCGGGCCGAGCCCCACCCGCACGAGGCCCGCCGGCGCCTGGAACACGCCCGCACCTCCCGGCTGGCTCAGCTGCGTGCCCTCGACGAAACCGAGCGCAGCTCGGACGATCACCTGCTGTCCGCGCAGAAGGCCGCGATGCACCGGGTGCTCGAAGAGATCGAGGAAGCCTTCACCCGTGTCGACGACGGCACCTACGGAATCTGCGTGGGCTGCGGGAAACCCGTCCCCGCGGAACGGCTCGAAATCCTGCCCTACACCCGGCACTGCGTCGTCTGCCAGGGCCGCACCGCCTGAACCCCCCCGTACCGACCTCCTACGCCCTGCCGCAAAGGGGTGACGTGGTGAACCACCAGACCGTCGAAGAGAGCATCAAGGACCTGTCGCCCGAGGACCTCGCCGCGCTGCGCGAGAACCTCCACGAACAGCGCCTCTTCCGCCAGGAGCAACTGCGCCTGCTCGGCGGACCGGTCACCTCCCGGGCCGAGGACCGGCTCCGCCAGCGGGCCGCCGCGCAGATCGAGGTCCGCGTCAAACTCGCCGCCTCCGCCCGCATGGTCCTCGCCGATGTCGAAGCGGCCCTCACCCGCATGAACGAGGGCTCGTACGGCGCCTGCCACCTGTGCCGGCGACCGGTCGAACGGGAGCGGCTCATGATCGTGCCGCAGGCCCGCTACTGCGCCCGCTGCCAGCAGGTCAAGGAGGCACAGCCGTGACCGGCGACGCGGCCCGGCACCGGCCGTGGCCCCTGTGCCGGCGCTGCTGCGGCATCGCCCTGGACATGGGCAGCGCCCGCACCCGTGCCTGGATCGCCGGCAAGGGCACGGTCGTCGACGTGCCCACGGTCACCTTTCCCGGCGCCGGCGCGGTCCACCCCGTCCAGCGCGGCACCATCGTCGACACCCCGGGGTGTTCCCGGATGCTCCAGCGCCTGCTCGGCGACCGGCTGCCCCGGTTCGCCCGTCCCTTGGTCATCGTGGCCACTCCCGTTCTGGACGGCGTCGCCTACCGGGCCCGGGCCCGTGCCGCGGTGGAGGTGCTGCGGCCGCGCAGCGTCCTGACCGTCCCCAGCGCCCGGTGCATCGCCCTGGCCGCGGACGCGGACATGTCCCGGCCGCTGGTCGTGGTGGACATCGGCGCCCACCTCACCGAGGTGGTGCTGCTGTGCGACGGCGCCGTCACCGACGCGCACCGCACGGCTCTGGGCACCGGAGACCTCGATGAGGCGACCACGCCCGGGCAGATCGTCGAAGCGGTGGTCGCGATGCTGACGGCGATCCGCCGCCACGACCGCACCTCGCTCACCGCCGGCGCCCTGCGGCGCGGCATCCTGGTGGCCGGCGGGGGAGCCCTGCGCCCCGAGATCACCCACCCCCTCACCGCTCGCCTGAAGGCACCGCCGCGCATCGTCCCGACCCCGCACACCGCGGCCGTCCGCGGCGCCGCAAGGTTCCTGCAAGCCGCCCAGGCCCACCCCTCGGCCTCCGCGGACCTCCCGCCCATCATTCGCACCCACTAGCGCCCGGCCCGATGCCGCGTCAGGTGGGGCACACCGCGATGGCCGATGGTGAAATGGGCGTCGTGAGCGGAGTGCGCCCCCGGTGGTCGGACCCGCTATCGAGGAGGTCTTCCGATGCGCAGCGTGACCTATTCGATGGGCGTCTCACTCGACGGATACATCGTCGGGCCGGACGGCGACTTCAACTGGACGGTGCCCGGCGACGACGTCTTCCGCTTCTGGATCGACGACATCCGGCAGGTCGGCGTCCACCTGCTGGGGCGGCGGCTGTACGAGACGATGCTGTACTGGGAGACCGCCGATCAGGACCCATCGCTCGACGACGCGATGCTCGAATGGGCCGCGCTCTGGAAGCCGCTCCCGAAGGTGGTGTTCTCCACCACGCTGTCGGAGGTGCAGGGCCATGCCCGCCTGGCTTCCGGCGGCGTGGCGGAGGAAATCGAGCGGTTGCGTGCCGAGCCGGGGGAGGGCGAGATCGCGATCGGCGGCGCGACGCTCGCCGCCGAGGCGGCCGCCTCGGGCCTGATCGACGAGTACCGGGCCATGGTCTACCCGGTGCTCGTGGGCGGCGGCATTCCGTTCTTCCCCCGGGATGAGCGCCGGGTGGATCTCGAACTCGTCGAAACCCGCACCTTCAGCTCACGGGTCGTCTACCTCCGCCACCGTGTGGTGCGTGAGCGGGCTTGAGCCGGGCTGAAATGCGTGCTGACCCTTCATCAGGTCCTGGCAGGCTCCGACCCGTCACGACCGGCGGACGCGACTTCTCTGTGGGGGAAGTCTCGTTCGCCCGAAGATCCCCAGGTCAGCGTCGGTGCGGTCGGCTCCGGACCACCCCCGAACGGCCGTGCCCGGTGGCATACCGAAGCGCACAAATCTAGCGTCGTACTAAGATTTCCGGCTTGTTACCGAGCTGGAGCCGGACAACCCCAGGCACACCTGCGGGCCCGCCAGCGCCCCGGAGTCATCCGGGATCGAGACGCGAGGACCGGATGGCAGCCATACAGGAGAGCGACGCTCTCGGCCTGCTCGACGAAACGCTCGGCGCGGAGATCCGGCAGGAGTTCGGGGACGCGGCCCGCTTCTCGGGGCGTCCGGCGGCGGCACCGCGCACGCTCGTCGACGTGTTCGAGGCGTCCGTGCGGTCGTATCCGGACGAGCCCGCCCTGGACGACGGCACGAGCGCTCTCACCTACCGCGCCCTGGCCGTGGAGGTGGACCGGCTGCGGCGGCGGCTCGCCTCGGCGGGCGTGGGGCTCGGGGACCGGGTGGGAGTCCGGGTCCCGTCCGGCACCAACGAGCTCTACATCGCGATCCTCGCCGTGCTCGCGACCGGAGCCGCCTACGTCCCCGTCGACGCCGAAGACCCCGACGAACGGGCCGACTTGGTGTTCGGTGAGGCGGGCGTACGGGCCGTCGTCGGGGCCGGGCACCACATCACCGTGCACGGGACCGGTGAGGCCCCCGCCGCACGCCCCGGCATCGAGCACGACGCGTGGATCATCTTCACGTCCGGCTCCACCGGGAAGCCCAAGGGCGTGGCCGTCTCGCACCGCAGCGCCGCCGCGTTCGTGGACGCCGAGGCCGCCCTGTTCCTCGCCGAGGAACCGATCGGGCCCGGGGACCGGGTCATGGCGGGGCTGTCGGTCGCGTTCGACGCCTCCTGCGAGGAGATGTGGCTGGCGTGGCGCTACGGGGCCTGTCTGGTGCCGGTGCCGCGATCGCAGGTCAGGAGCGGTGCCGACCTCGGGCCCTGGCTGGTCGAGCAGGAGATCACCGTCGTGTCGACGGTGCCCACCCTCGCCGCCCTGTGGGAGCCGGAGACCCTCAACGACGTACGCCTGCTGATCTTCGGCGGTGAGGCCTGCCCGCCCGAGCTGGCCGGACGGCTGGTGACCGAGGGGCGCGAGGTCTGGAACACGTACGGGCCCACCGAGGCGACCGTGGTGGCCTGCGCCTCGCTGATGAGCGGTCAGGAGCCGATCCGGATCGGGCTGCCCCTGGACGGCTGGGAACTGGCCGTCGTCGACGAGGCCGGCGAGCCCGTCCCCATGGGCGGCAGCGGGCAGCTGGTCATCGGCGGCGTGGGCCTGGCCCGCTACCTCGATGCCGAGAAGGACGCGGAGAAGTACGCGCCCCTGGAGTCCCTGGGGTGGCAGCGGGCGTACCGCAGCGGCGACCTCGTCAAGGCGGAACCCGAAGGGCTGGTCTTCCTCGGGCGGGCCGACGAGCAGATCAAACTCGGCGGGCGGCGGATCGAGCTCGGCGAGGTCGACGCCGCGCTCCAGGGCCTGCCCGGGGTCGCCGGCGCGGCGGCTGCCGTACGGACCGCGCGCAGCGGCAATCAGCTCCTCGTCGGGTACGTCGTCACCCAGGAGGGCTGGGACCACGCCCTCGCGGTCGCGAAGCTCCGCGCCGAACTGCCCGCAGCGCTCGTGCCGTTGCTCGCACCCGTCGAAGAGCTGCCGACCCGCACCTCGGGCAAGGTCGACCGGAACGCGCTGCCCTGGCCGCTGAAGGACCTGGAGACGGACGGCCCGGCGGAGCGGCTCTACGGCACCGAGGCCTGGCTCGCCGAGCAGTGGACCGAAGTGCTCGGCATCCAGGTCACCACAGCCTCCGACGACTTCTTCGCGATCGGCGGCGGCAGTCTGTCCGCCGCCCAGCTCACGACCCGGCTGCGTACCCGCTACCCGAGCGCGGCCGTCCTCGACATCTACCAGCAGCCGGTGCTGCGCAAGCTGGCCCGCCGGCTGGAGAAGTCGGCGCGGGACGACGAGGCCCGGCGCACGATCCCTCCGGTGCCGAGACGTACTCAGATCATCCAACTGCTGCTCCTCGTGCCGTTGTTCACCCTCCTCGGCCTGCGCTGGACCGTGGCACTGGCCGTTCTCGGCAATCTCCTGCCCGCCTACGCGTGGCTGCCCACGGCCCCCTGGTGGCTCCTCGCGGCCGGAGCCGTCGCCCTGTTCAGCCCGCCGGGGCGGCTCGCCCTGGCCGCAGGCGGCGCGCGACTTCTGCTGCGCGGTGTGAAGCCCGGCCGGTACGCACGCGGGGGCGGCGTGCATCTGCGGCTGTGGACCGCCGAGCGGCTGGCCGAGTTCAGCGGCGCGACATCGCTGACCGGCTCCTGGCTGCAGCGCTACGCGCGAGCCCTCGGCGCCAAGGTCGGCCCGGACGTCGACCTGCACTCCCTGCCGCCGGTCACCGGCATGCTCAAACTGGGGCGGGGCGCGGCCGTGGAGTCGGAGGTGGACCTGTCCGGCCACTGGCTGGACGGGGACCGGCTGGAGATCGGCACGGTCAAGGTGGGCGCACACGCCGTCGTCGGCACGCGCAGTGTGCTCCTCCCCGGTGCCCGGGTGGGCAAGCGGGCCGAGGTGGCCCCCGGCTCCGCGGTCACGGGACAGATTCCCACCGGTCAGCGGTGGGCGGGCGCGCCCGCGGTCAAACTGGGCAAGGCCAAGCGCAACTGGCCCAAGGAGAGGCCGCGGCGCGGCACGCACTGGAGCGTGCTGTACGGACTCACCGGCCTCGCGCTGACCGCCCTTCCGGTGCTGGCCGGTGTGGCGGCGCTCCTCGTGGCCCGGGTCTTCGTCACGCCGGGCTCGGTCCTCACGGGCGCCGCCCTGGCCGTCGTCCCGGCGACGCTCACCTACGGGGCGGCGTACGCCGTGCTGCTGCTGATCGCCGTACGGCTGCTGAGCCTCGGGCTGCGCGAGGGGACCCACCCGACGCACAGCCGGGTCGGATGGCAGGCCTGGACGGTCACCCAGCTGATGGACCGCTCGCGGGAGACGCTGTTCCCGCTGTACGCCGGGCTGGTGACACCCGTGTGGCTGCGGCTGCTCGGGATGCGGATCGGGCGCGGCGCCGAGGTGTCGACGGTGCTGGCACTGCCCAGCCTGACGACGGTCGGTGAGGGCGCGTTCCTGGCCGACGACACCCTGACCGCGCCCTACGAGCTCGGCGGCGGCTGGATGCGGATCGGCCGGGCCGAGATCGGACGGCGCGCCTTCCTCGGGAATTCGGGGATGACCGCGCCGGGGCGCAGCGTGCCGGACGGCGGGCTGGTCGGCGTGCTGTCGGCGACGCCCAAGAAGGCCAAGAAGGGCACCTCCTATCTGGGGCTGCCGCCGGTCAAACTGCCGCGCGCCGCCGCCGACGGCGACCAGAGCCGTACGTACGAACCGCCGGCCCGGCTGCTGTGGGCGCGCGGTCTGGTGGAGCTGTGCCGCATCGTGCCGGTGTTCTGCTCGGCGGGTCTGGCGGTGCTGACGATAGCCGCGCTGTGCGCCCTGGGGTCCTGGGCGCCGCTGCTGTCGGGGCTCGTGCTGCTCGCTGCGGGAGGCGGCGCGGCCCTCGTCTCGATCGCCGCCAAGTGGGCGCTCGTGGGCCGGCACCACAGCGGGGAGCACCCGCTGTGGTCCTCCTTCGTGTGGCGCAACGAGCTCGCGGACACGTTCGTCGAGGTGCTCGCCGTGCCGTGGCTGGCGGGCGCGGTGCCGGGCACACCGGTGATGACGGCGTGGCTGCGAGGGCTGGGCGCACGTATCGGCAGGGGCGTCTGGGTGGAGAGCTACTGGCTGCCCGAGACCGATCTGGTGACGCTCCAGGACGCGGCCACCGTGAACCGGGGCTGCGTCCTTCAGACGCACCTCTTCCACGACCGGATCTTGCGGACGGATACTGTGGTCCTCCGTGAGGGCGCGACGCTGGGCCCTGGCGGGATCGTCCTGCCCGGCAGCACGATCGGGGCCCGTGCGACGCTGGGTCCCGCGTCGCTCGTCATGGCCGCGGAGTCCGTCCCCGACGACACCCGCTGGCTCGGCAACCCGATCGAGGCATGGCGCCCCTGAGCGCGGGCCACTCGGAGCCGGAGGGCGACGGACCGGCAGGCAGTGGCAGCAGCGCGGCGCAGGGAGATCAGACGGCAGTGGCAGTCCAGCAGGCGGCGGGCGCGGACCCGTACTTCCCGGAGCACGGCGACCCCCGCTACCGGGTGCACCGGTACGAACTCGCGCTGGACTACCGCCCGGCCCCGAACCGGCTGTCCGGGACGGCCCGCGTCAACGCCATAGCGGGACGGGCGCCGCTCACCGAGTTCGTGCTGAACCTGGCCGACTACAAGATCGGCCGGGTGCGCGTCGACGGACGGCAGCCGCACTACACGCACCGCGGCGGCAGGCTGCGGGTCCGTCCCGCCAAGCCGGTCCGCGCCGGGGCGCCCTTCACCGTCGAGGTGCACTGGTCGGGCAACCCCGAGCCGGTCGACAGCCCCTGGGGCGGGCTCGGCTGGGAGGAGCTGGAGGACGGGGCGCTGGTCGCCAGCCAGCCGATCGGGGCGCCGTCCTGGTATCCGTGCAACGACCGGCCCGCCGACAAGGCGTCCTACCAGCTCTCGGTCACCACGCCGTCCGCGTACGCGGTGGTGGCGGGCGGACGTCTGCTGACCAGGACGACGAAGGCGAGCACCACCACCTGGGTCTACGAGCAGTCGGCACCGACGTCCAGCTATCTGGTCGGCCTCGCGATCGGCAAGTACCAGACGGTCCTGCTGGGCGACCCGGGGCCGGGCGGAGTCCCGCAGCACGGGCACATCCCCGCGCGGCTGCTGGGCGACTTCTCGCGGGACTTCGCACGCCAGCCGCAGATGATGGAGGTGTTCCAGGAGCTGTTCGGGCCCTACCCCTTCGACGAGTACGCGGTCGTGGTGACCGAGGAGGAGCTCGACGTGCCCGTCGAGGCCCAGGCGCTGTCGCTGTTCGGCGCCAACCACGTGGACGGGGCGCGGGGTTCGGAGCGGCTGGTCGCGCACGAGCTGGCGCACCAGTGGTTCGGCAACAGCGTGTCCATCGCCGACTGGCGGCACATCTGGCTCAACGAGGGGTTCGCGAAGTACGCGGAGTGGCTGTGGTCGGAGCGCTCGGGCGGGCGTACGGCACAGCAGCTCGCGGCCGCGGCCCACCGGATGCTGGCGGCCCTGCCGCAGGATCTGCGCCTGTCGGACCCGGGTCGCAAGTCGATGTTCGACGACCGGCTCTACGAACGCGGCGGGCTCGTGCTGCACGCGGTGCGCTGCGCGCTGGGCGACATCGCCTTCTTCCGCATGCTGCGCGGCTGGGGACAGCAGCACCGCGGCGGCACGGTCACGACCGCCGCCTTCGCCTCGCACGTGGCCCGTTTCGCCACCGAGCCGGTGGACGACCTGCTCCAGGAGTGGATCCACGGGACGACGCTCCCGCCGCTGCCCGGGGCGGGGACGCGGGCGGCGGGCTAGGACCCGCCTGTCGCGTCTGGCACGGTCCTCCCTGAGGCCACGGCGCCGTCGCTGTCAGCGGGGGATGCCCACGGCGTCCAGGTACTCGTGCATGACTGCCGCCGGGAGGCCGGGGTTGCTCAGGGCCCAGGAGGCGAGCTCCGGGTTCTCGCAGCTCGCCAGGACGAGGCCGACGGGCAGGGCGGGGTGCGCGGCGGCCATGCACCGGACGCGCTTCTCGGGGTCGGCGAGCAGCCGGACCACCACGGCGGCGGGAGCCTGCGTGTCGAGTCCCACCAGCCATCTGCGCTCCGGGTCCGGGTCGTCGGCGAAGCGCCGGCCGGCGCCCGCCCGGGGGAAGTTGGGGTGGCCGAGGAGACCGCCCTTGGTGATGACCTTGCAGTCCAGGTAGGTCTGCAGCACGATCTCGCCGTCGACGGTCGGCTGGTTCTCGCACAGCAGGAGTCTCACGGGGTAGTCGTCGTCGTGGGAGAGCAGTTCGACGGCGTCCGCGGGCAGGTGCGGACTGCACGCGGCGCTGCGGCGCAGCAGGACGTGGGCCGACCGGGCACAGTGGCGCAGCCGGTCCGGGTCGGCGCAGCGGAGCACCCACTCGACGGGCGACAGCCGGTCGTCCGGGTTGATGGTGATGCCGACGGCGGCCCGTTCGGCCTCCGTCAGCTCGGGCCGTACCGATACGGCCAGCCGGACGCTGTGCGCGTCGTCGCCGGCCAGCGTCCGGACGAGGTCGACGGCCACGTCCAGGTTGGCCGCCAGCTCGCGCCGGTCCGCCTCTTCGCCGCTCCTGGCGAGCCGTTCGGCGGTCGCCGTGCTCATGGCACCGCGGCGGATCACCTCCTGCCGGTCGAAGAGACCGAGGTCCGCGTCGAGCAGCAGGTCGGTGTACGCCGCGTCGTCGCGGCAGGCCTGCAGCATGGCCGCCTTGCGCACGTTCTCGTCGGCGTCGTGGAGGAGACGGTTCTGGACGTCGCCCGGCAGCAGGCGCCACTGGCGGCAGGCGGCCTTCCGGAGCTCCGCGTCCTCGTGGCCGGCGAGACGCGCCACGAGGTCCGGAGCCGTGTACCGGCAGGTGGCCGTGCTCCGGCGGACCCGTGCTTCCCCGTCGGCGAGCAGGCGCTCCTGTACGGACACGGGCAGGGGCTCCACGGGGATGCGGAACCAGTCGGGTCCGTGGGCCAGAGCCTCGCGTACCCGTGCGTCGGGGTCGTCGACGAGCCGGGCGCGTTGGTCCGGCGTCACCGAGGGGTTCGCGGCGAACGCCGACCGCAACCTGTGGTCGGGGTGCGCGACGATCGCGTCGACCACCTCGTCCGGCAGCGCGCGCCAGGCCAGCGTGTCCCAGGCCGCGACGGCCTCCTCGTGCAGCAGCCGGGTCAGTACGTCGACCGGTGCCGCCGGGTTGCGCGCGATGGCATCGATCGTCTCGCGGTCAGGACACTCGTCGCCCATGGTTCCCCCTGTTCGCCGGCGAACGACGCAGGCCAGCAGATTGTGCTCGTGTCGTGAACGCGAGGTCAACGCCGCTGATCACACCCTGCCGGGCACTGGTTCCACCCTCGTTCGGACAATGGGCTGTCCAGGCGGCCACAGGGGGTACCCGACGGTGCCGCCGGCTCGGTGGCCTTCGCACAAAGATGCCAACGGGCGTCGGCTGCGCGGGATTTCGCAAGCGTGGGAGTGGAGGGCGGATGACGGTCGACCTGGTCGGTTTCCTCGGGGTGGTGCTGATGGCGTACCTCGTGCCGGGCCCCGACTTCCTCGTGGTCGTCAGATCGGCGGCCGAGGATCCCTCTCGAGGCAGAGCCGCTGCGCTGGGCGCCCAGACCGGGTTGTGCGTGCACATGCTGGCCGCCGCTGCCGGCCTCTCGGCGATCGCCACCCGCTCACCCGTGGTGTACGACGGGATCAAACTGATGGGGGCGGCCTACCTGGTGTACCTGGGTGTGCGGGCCGTTCTCGCCGCCCGCCGGGCCGCCCGGGAGAGGCGCACCGCGCACGAGGCCGCGTCCCACGCCCCGCACGAGGGCGGGCCCGCCCGGCGACGCTCCCGGTCCGGCTTCACCCAGGGGTTCCTCACCAACCTGCTCAATCCCAAGGCCGCCCTGTTCTTCCTCAGCGTCCTCCCTCAGTTCGCCGACGGCGACGGGTCCCTGGCGCGGCAGATCTTCCTCCTGGGCCTGCTGGACGTCGTCATCGGCGTCGCCTACTGGTTCGCCCTCGTCGTCGTCGCCGCCCGACTGCGGGCCCTGCTCGCCAGGCCGAAGATCCGCCACCGCTGGGAGCTGACCACCGGCTGGCTGTTCATCGCCATCGGCGTCACGGTCGCGACCGCCGCCTGACGGACCGGCTTCCGCTGGGGCGCCGCGTACGCCGTTTGACGGATTCGATGGTGACCTTGCCGGGCCATGGGCTAAAGAATGTCATGAGCACGACTGCCCTTTCCCCACAAGGAGGTCGATCATGCACGTCCGAATGCTGACCGGCGGTCTCGCCGCCGCCTGTGTGGTGTCCTTGTCCCTGACGGGTGGCCAGGCCGTGGCCGCCGCCCCCCGAGTCGCGGAAGCCCCACTCGCCGCCCGCGTCCTGACCTATGACGCCAGCGGCTCCGCGGAGTTCAGGAGCGCCGTCAACCGGGGCGCGGCCATCTGGAACGAGAGCGTCGACGCCGTCGAGCTGCGGCCGGTCGCGGCCGGGCAGCGAGCGAACATCCGGGTCCTCGCGGACAACGGCTGGCCGCGCGCCCTGCCCACCACCCTGGGCAACGGCACCGTGTACATCGGGCGTCAGGCCGTCGACCAGGGGTACGACACCATCCGCATCTCCTCGCACGAACTCGGGCACATCCTGGGTCTGCCGGACCGCAAGCCCGGACCGTGCTCCAGCCTGATGTCCGGCTCCACCGCGGGCACTTCGTGCACCAACCCGTACCCGAACGCGGCGGAGAAGGCGGAAGTCGAGGGGAACTTCGCCGGCGCGCTCGCCGAGCGGGCCCCGGCGGGGCGTGCGGGGGTGATCGTGGACTGACGCGTGCGGCGTCACGCGTGAGAAGGGTCCCCACCCTCGCTCAACAGCGGCAGCAGCCCCACCGGGACCCCGCCGATGAGGACCCGCTGTCCGGACGACGGTGAGCCTCGGCGCCTCACCCCCGGCGGGAGTGAAAGCCGACCGCCCGGCGGAGGGCGTCGCGGCACGCGAGGACGGCGAGGTGCCGCCCCCGGGCTGGCGTACGACCGTGAAGATGCGGCGCGTGCGCCGGCCGCGGGGGAGTGGGCGCAGCGTGACGGTGGGGCCTGTCCGCTCCGGACCCGGCCATCAGGAAGGCCGCGGCGTGCTGCGCTGACCGCCGCAGGCCTCGCGGTCGCGCCGGCCGCCTCGCCCGCCCCCTGCCTCACCGTCAGGCTCCTCGGCCGGACACGTGCTGCTTCGGGGTGCGCAGTCGCTGCGGCAGCACCGCCGCACCGGACGGGTCTGGTCGGACACGCCTCACCCCGAAGATCGCCGTCTTCTGCACCGGCCTGCCGCCCACCCCGGCCCCGCCTCGACTCCCCGCTGGCCCGGGCCATGGCACTGCTCGTCGTCCTCCGCTCCGGCTGGGCGGCCACGTGTTCCCGCTGTCGAAGGCCGGGCCGGTCCTG
Source organism: Streptomyces paradoxus (assembly GCF_014202475.1). Taxonomy (GTDB): domain Bacteria; phylum Actinomycetota; class Actinomycetes; order Streptomycetales; family Streptomycetaceae; genus Streptomyces; species Streptomyces paradoxus. The sequence continues at coordinate 102,689 of NZ_JACHGV010000011.1, read as the reverse complement.
CTCATCGGCTTCGGCCTCGCCGTGGCCGGCACTGCCCGCCGACGCGGCGGCGGCCGTACGAGACCGGTGACATTGCCGGTCCCCGCGCGGTGGCCGGTCCCCGATGGTGGCACGGCCAGCCCGACGGCGGTGCCCGACGCGGGCACGCGGCGGACGCCCCAGGTCCCGCGTGCCCGCGAACGGCCACCTGCCACGACAGAGAGGACGACTCGTCGTGCAACTCCACCCCCACACCGGCTCTCCCACCCGGACTCGGGACACCCTCGGGCACCGGGCCGGACGCCTGGCCGGTGCCGCAGCGGCCCTCGCGCTCGCCGTCGGCCTCGGGCCCCTGACCGGCCCGGGCGCCCACGCCGCCGACAACCCCTATGAGCGCGGCCCGGCCCCCACCACGTCCAGCATCGAGGCGGTCCGCGGCCCGTACGCCGTGTCGCAGACGTCCGTCTCCTCGCTGTCCGTCACCGGATTCGGCGGCGGCACCATCTACTACCCGACGAGCACCAGTGACGGCACCTTCGGAGCGGTGGCCATCTCGCCCGGCTACACCGCCTACGAGTCGTCCATCGCCTGGCTCGGACCGCGCCTGGCCTCCCAGGGGTTCGTGGTGTTCACCATCGACACCCTCACCACGCTCGACCAGCCCGACTCCCGCGGCCGCCAGCTGCTGGCCGCCCTGGACCACCTCACCGAGCGCAGCTCGGTGCGCGGCCGTGTCGACGCCTCTCGCCTCGGCGTCATGGGCCACTCGATGGGCGGTGGCGGCAGCCTGGAGGCCGCCAAGTCGCGTCCGGCCCTCCAGGCGGCGATCCCGCTGACCCCGTGGAACCTCGACAAGACCTGGCCCGAGCTCACCACGCCGACCCTGATCTTCGGAGCCGACGGCGACACCATCGCCCCGGTCTCCTCCCACGCGGAGCCCTTCTACTCCAGCCTGTCCTCCTCGCTGGACCGGGGCTACCTGGAGCTGAACTCGGCGACGCACTTCACGCCCAACTCGTCGAACACGACGATCGCGAAGTACAGCGTTTCCTGGCTCAAGCGGTTCATCGACAACGACACCCGCTACGAGCAGTTCCTGTGCCCGCTGCCCCGTCCGAGCTCGGCCGTCGAGGAGTACCGGGGCAACTGCCCCCACGGTTCCTGACCTCCGCCCCCTGCTGCCGAGCCGCGGCGGCGAGGGGGCCCGGCGGCGGGCGTGCACGATGTGTCCGCCGCCGGTGCCGTGCCCGGGTACATGCGGGACGGCCGGCCGTTGGGCCGGGGCACAACGCGTCACCGGGCCGGACCCGGTCAATGCGCAGGTGGGGCCGTGGCTGTGCCCACCGGGACGCGCGGACTTCAACCTTCCGGCCTTCCTTACGCACGAGTAACCTCCGTGGGGTGACCGGAGACAGCAGCAGGGCGCGGACGGCTCCCAGCGCAGGGAGCCGGTACGGCCGGGACGCCGCCCGGTCGTCCGCCGAGGACCGCGGGCGGACCGAACTCGCCCGTGGCCGACGGCAGTTGTTCGACGGCCCGGTGGACGACGCGCGCGAGACCCTGCTGCTGGCAGCGTCCCTGCTCGCCGCCGGTGCTCCGGACGGGGCCGAGGCCGCACGCCTCTGCGCGGCGGACGCCGCCTGGGCCGCGGGCGACGTCATGGCCTGTCTGACCGCCCTCGACGGCGCGGACAACCCAGGGCCGGCCGGCGGGAACGCCGTACCGGACACCGTCACGGCCGAGGAACCCGCCGACACCCACGGCGCCCCCGCGACGGGCGCGCACGGCGAGGCCCCGGCCGCGGCGCGAGGCGCCGGCGGCCCGCGGCCGCCCGACGCCGCGCACCTCACCGTTCCTCCCACCGAGGGCGGGCAGCCGGCGCCGCCCGGCCCCGGGCCGGGCCAGGATCGCGACCCCTTCTTCTGGGACTACCGCGACGGCATGCGGGCCCTGCTGACCCGGCGGCCGGAACACGCCGCCGGTCCGCTGCGGCGCGTACTGAGCCGCGTGCGCCACGACGACCCGCCGGAGCGGCTGCTGCGCGCCGCGTCGGCGGCCCTGCTGCTCGGGGACGTCCACGCCGCCCGCACGGCCGGGGCCCGAGCCCTCGCGGTCGCCCGCAACGCGGAGTGCGTCGCCTCCGAGGCGCGGGCCCTTGAGTACCTGGCCTACGGCGAACTGCGCGCCGGCCGTCACGCGCAGGCGCGCTCCCACGCGGAGGAGGGCGTGCGCGCGGCGCTGCTGGCCGGTCATCGCAACAGCGCGGCGAGCCACCACGCGATGCTCGCCCTGGCCGCCTCGATCGAGGGGGACACCGCCGCGGTCACCGGGTACGCCTCGGCCGCCATGGCCACCGCCCGCCGTCACGGCCTGGCCCAGGCCGCGACCCTGGCCGAGTGGGCCACCGCCCGCGCCGACCTGGCCCGCGGGCGCCCCTTGGACGCCGCCGACCGGCTCCGCCCGCTGGTCGGACCCGGCCCCCGGCGTGGTCACTTCGCCGTCTGGATGCTCGCCGTGCCCTGCTTCGTCGAGGCCGCGGTACTCGCCGGGCAGCCGGAGGACGCCCGGGGGCCCGTCGGCGACCTCGCCCGGTGGGCGGATTTCGGTGCCGATCCGCATGCGCCGGCCCAGCTCGCGCGCTGTCGTGCCCTGCTCGCCGCGGACGACCGCGAAGCCGACGACCTCTATCTGCGGGCGCTCGCCCTGCACGACGGGTCGGGCGGCGACTTCGAGCGGGCGCGGACCGAGCTTCTGTACGGCCGGTGGCTGCGACGCCGCCGCCGGCTGCGGGAGGCCCGTGGCAGGCTCGGAGCCGCCCTGGTCGCCTTCGAACGCTGCGGTGCCGGCGCCTGGGCCGACCAGGCGCGCGGCGAACTGCGCGCCAACGGAGCCGCGTCCGGGAAGGAGCCGGCCGCGGGACTGGCACGGCTGACACCGCAGCAACTGCGCATCGCCCGCCACGTGGCCGAGGGCGCCACCAACCGGGAAGTGGCCCAGCGGCTGGCCGTCAGCACCCGCACCGTCGACTACCACCTGCGGAACGTCTTCGCCGCTCTCGGCGTGCGCTCCCGCATCGAGCTGGCCCGCATGGTCGACCAAGAGCACCGCTGACCCCCCGGGATTCTCGGCGACCGCCCGGAGAAGAACGCCGCACGACTCTAGGGACCGACCGGACGGTATGCCATTCTTCGAAGCAGCAGTAGGACCGAAGTGGGGGGAGGACCGCCGTGCACCCTGCCGCACGCACACCTACGCCGTTCCGCGCCGGGCCGACACCCGTCCCGCAGCTGCGGTCCCGGCGGGTCCGGTCGCTGATCGACGCCGACGCGCTGCGCGTCCTGCACCGGGCCGCTCGCGTCCTGCTCGACGACCTGCCGGATCTGACCGACCGGCTGCTGGCGGTCCTGCGCGAGCAGGAACCGGCGTACCGGACGGCGCTGGAGAACGACCACGCCGCCACCTGGCAGGAGGTCTGCCGCTCGCTGCGGCACAGCGTGACCTCGCTGCTCGACCCGCGCGGCACCCGCGAGGCCGCTCACCGCTGCACCTGGCGGATCGGTGTCACCCGGGCCGAGCAGGGACTGCCGCTGGACGCCCTGCTGCACGCGTTCCGGCTGGGCGGGTCCCTGGTGTGGCAGCGGCTGGTCGAGGAGACCACCCGTTCGGAGCCCGAGGACATCCGGCTGCTCGTGCATGTGGCCACCGACGTGTGGAACTTCGTCGACGAGCACTGCACCCTCGTGGCGGACGCCTACCGGCAGGCCGAGCGGCAGCTCGCCTGGCGGCGCGAGAACAGGGTGCGCCTGCTGGCGGCGGCCCTCCTGGACGGCACGAGCCGGATCGCGGACCTGCCCGAGACCGCCGAGAGGCTGTGCCTGCCGGAGCACGGCCGGTACGTCGTCGTCGCGGTCGCCGGGGGCCGGCCGCAGGACCCATCGGCCGGCGGGAGCGCCTACTGGCACACGGGAGCCGAGGTGGATCACGGCATCGTCGTCGTCGGCGACGTGGGGGACGGCGAGGCCGACCGGGACCCCGTGGCGGCGCTGGCCCTGTCCACCGACGGCCCCGCGGGCCGCCGGATCGGCGTAGGCAGCGCCGTGACGGGACTCGCCGCCGTCGGCGACGCCCGGCGCCTGGCCGACCTGGCCCTGAGCATCTGCCCGCCCGAAGGTGGCACGGTCCGGCTCACCGACCACCTGCCCGAGGCGCTGGTCGTCTCCTGCCCCGAGCTCGGCGCGACCCTCGCCGAGAGGGTGCTCGGCCCGCTGCTGCGCCTGGAGCCGGCCGACCGTGACGTCCTGCTGGACACCCTGGTCGCCTGGTTCGCCTGTGAGGGTTCCGCCCAGCGTGCCGGTGAACGGCTCTACTGCCACCGCAACACCGTCCTGAACCGGCTGCGCCGCTGCGAACAGCTCATCGGCCGCTCCCTGGCCCGCCCGCACGACGTGGTGGAGATCAGCCTCGCCCTGACGGCCCGCCGACTGCTCCGCGGCTGACCGAACCTCCACCGGCGCCGCCGCGCGGCGGCGCCGGTCCCTCCCCTGCGCACGTCGTGTGTCTCGTCGCCGCGCGTCTCGTAGGCGCACCCGCTCGAGCGCACCCCCCGCTCCTGGGCAGCCGCACAATCCCCGCCGGACCCGGTTGGGACCACGCAGCCACCCGGCCCGAACACCTGTACCGCCCACCCGGGCCCGTGCTGTCGTGAGCTGCCCTTCCCCCGAAGCACCCGTGCCCGCCGGCACGGATCCGAGGAGCCGTGATGCCCGAAGCACCACCGGACGACGAGCCCGCCCTGCAGGTCGAGGACCTCGACGTGACCTACGGGCGCGCCGTGTCCGCCCTTCGCTCCGTGTCCCTGACCGTCCCGCACGGCACGGTCGTCGCCCTGCTCGGCGCCAACGGCGCGGGCAAGACGACCCTGCTGCGGGCCGTGTCGGGCACCCTGCGCCTGCACCGCGGCGCGGTCACGGCCGGCCGTATCCACTACGGCACGACGGAACTCGACGGACGCGACCCGGTCGCCGCGGTGCGCGCCGGGGTCGTCCAGGTCCCCGAGGGGCGCCGGGTCTTCGCCGGACTCACCGTCGACGAGAACCTCCGCTCCGGCGGGCTCGGCCTCGGGCGGCGCCGCCCCGACCAGGTCGCCCGGGCCAGGGAGCGGGTCTTCACGCTCTTCCCGCGCCTCGCCGAACGCACCCGGCAGGCAGCGGGGCTGCTCTCCGGCGGCGAGCAGCAGATGCTCGCCATCGGCCGGGCCCTCATGGCCGCGCCCCGGCTGCTCCTGCTCGACGAGCCTTCCCTGGGTCTCGCCCCGCAGATGGTCCACCGGATCGCCGAGGTCGTCCGCGAGATCAACGCCCAGGGCACCGCCGTCCTGCTCGTCGAGCAGAACGCCGGCATGGCACTGTCCCTCGCCGACACCGCCCACGTCCTGGAGGTCGGCGAGGTCCGGCTCTCCGGGCCCGCCGACGAACTCGCCCGCACGGACGCCGTGAAGCGCCTGTACCTCGGCGAGACCAGCGGCGAAGGCGCCGAGACCGCGCAGAGAGCCGGAACCACCGAGGGGCAGGGAGCCGCGTGACCGACCGCACCACCGCACCGCCCGAACTCGCCGTCACGGACGTGACCGTCCGCTTCGCCGGACTCACCGCCCTGGACGCGGTGTCGTTCACCGTCACCCCGGGTTCCGTCCACGCCCTCATCGGACCCAACGGAGCGGGCAAGTCCACCTGCTTCAACGTGCTGTCGGGGCTGTGCCGCCCGGCCGCGGGCACCGTGCGGCTCGGGGACGCCGACCTGACCCGGCTCGCCCCGCACCGCATCGCCGCCCTCGGCGTCGCCCGCACCTTCCAGAACATCGTCACCACCCAGGGCACGGTCGCCGACAACCTGATGCTCGGCCGCCACGCCCTGTCCCGCTCAGGGTTCGCCGCCAGCGCGCTGCGCCTGCCGCAGGCACGGCGCGAACAACGCGAACACCTCGACCGGGCCCGCGAGATCGCCGAACTCACCGGCCTCGCACAGCACTTCGACCACCCTGTCGCACTGCTGTCCTACGGCGACCGCAAACGCGTGGAGTTCGCCCGCGCCCTCTGCCTGGAGCCCAGCGTCCTGCTGCTGGACGAACCGGTCGCCGGGATGAACGCGGCCGAACGCGCCCGCACGGTCGAGGTCGTGCACACCGTACGGGCCGAACTCGGCCTGTCCGTCGTCCTGGTCGAGCACGACATGGGCCTGGTGATGCGGCTCGCCGACGAGGTCACCGTCCTCGACTTCGGCCGCCGCATCGCGCACGGCACCCCGGACGAGGTCCGCAGCGACCCCGAGGTGCTGCGCGCCTACCTCGGCACCGGCGCCGAGCAGGAGGACGCGGCATGACCTCCCTCCTCGACAACGTGTTCAACGGCCTCGCCCTGGGCGCGGTCTACGCCCTCGTCGCCCTCGGCTTCGTCATCATCTTCAAGGCCTCCGGCGTCATGAACTTCGCCCACGGCTCCCTGCTCCTGCTCGGCGGCTACCTCACCGCCGTACTCCACGACGACCTCGGCTTCGCCGGGGCCCTCGCGGTGTCCGTCCTGGTGACGGCGGCCGTGGCCGGAGCCATGGACCGCTTCCTGCTCCAGGCCGGCGGGCCGGACCCGCACACCGCCCATGTGCAGACCATCGTCACCATCGGCGTCGACATCCTCATCCTCACCGACCTGTCACGGCGTATCGGAGGGGACCTGCTCTCGCTCGGCGACCCCTGGGGCGACTCGGTCAGCGGGCTCGGCCCGGTGACCGTCGCGGACAGCCGTATCGCCGCGATCGTGGTCTCCGCCGTGGTCATCGCCGGTGTCTTCGCCCTGTTCCGGTACACCACCTGGGGCCTGTCGCTGCGGGCCTCGGCCGAGGACGTCGAGGCGGCAGCCCTGATGGGCGTACGGCTGGTGCGGGTCCGCATGCTGGCCTGGTGCCTGGCCGGAGCGCTGGCCGCCCTGGCGGCGGTCTTCCTCGCCGCGTTCCCCGCACCCGGCCTGGAGCGCACCACGGGGCAGATCGCCCTGAAGGCCTTCCCGGCGGCGATCCTCGGCGGCATGGCCTCGCCCCCCGGTGCCCTCGCGGGCAGTCTGCTGATCGGCATGACCGAGGCGCTCGTCGCGGGCTACCAGTCGGAACTGCACGTCCTGGGCGAGGGGTTCGGCGACGTCGCTCCCTACGCGGTGATGGTGCTGGTGCTGCTGGTCCGGCCGACCGGGCTGTTCGGCGGGAAGGCGGCGGTCCGTGTCTGAGCGACTCCCGCGCGCCCGCGCGATCCGGCTGGGCTGGACCCTCGCGGCCGTCGCCGTCCTGTGCGCCCTGCCCTTCTACCTCGACGCGTTCTGGCTGCGCATCGGACTGTTCTCGATGGCGGCGGCCGTGGGCGCGGTGGGCCTGGGACTGCTCTCCGGCACAGCGGGCCAGCTCTCCCTCGGGCACGCCTTCTTCCTGGCCATGGGCGCCTACGGCTACGTCTGGCTGGCCGGTGAACCCGGACCGGGTCTGCCCACCGCCGTGGCCGCCGTGCTCGCGGTGCTGCTCGCCGGGGCGGCCGGCGGGATCTTCAGCCCCGTCGCCGGCCGGGTGCGCGGCATCTACCTGGGCGTCGCCACCCTGGCCCTGGTCTTCCTCGGCCACCACGTCCTGCTGACCGCCGACTCCGTCACAGGCGGATTCAACGGCCGCTCGGTGCCGCCCCTGGAACTGGGCGGCTTCTCCTTCTCCACGGACTCCGAACTGACCCTGCTGGGCGTCCCGTTCGGCGCCGAGGAACGGCTCTGGTACCTGGGACTGGCGCTGTTCGCGGTCACCTGGTTCACCGCCCGCGGACTGCTCCACGGCCGTCCGGGACGCGCCCTGGTGGCGCTGCGGGACAGCGAGACCGCCGCCGCCGTGATGGGCGTGAACGTCTCCCGCTACCGCTCGGCGGCCTTCGTGGTGTCGTCGATGTACGCGGGCCTGGCCGGAGTGATGCTCGCCCTCTCCTTCCGCCGCGTCGTGCCCGACTACTTCGGCCTCGTGCTGTCGGTCGACTACCTCGCCATGATCGTCATCGGCGGTCTCGGGTCGGTGGCCGGAGCCACCGCGGGAGCCGTCTTCGTCACCGCGCTGCCCCTGCTGATGACCCGTTACGCCGACCAGCTCCCGCTGGTGGCCGCGCCCGGCACCACCGACGGCACGGTCGGCCCCACCGAAGCCGCCCGCTACCTCTACGGAGCGGCGATCGTCCTCATCCTCCTCTTCGCCCCCGACGGCCTGCACGGTCTGGTCCGCCGTCTGCGGGCACGCCTGCGCGGCCGCCGGGCCGCCCCACCACCCGCCGGTACCACTTCTCCGTCCCGACCGCCCACGTCGGCCGTACGAGCCAAGGAGCCCACCCCGTGAAGCCCATGCACCACCACACGCACCGCGCCGCACCACGCACCAGGACGCTCCTGGCCACGGCCCTCGCCGCCCTGCTGCTCGCGGGCACCGGATGCAGCTCCAAGGCCGGCTCCTCGGGGAGCACCGACGACGGCGCCGACGGCATCAAGACCGGGCCCGGCGTGACCGGAAAGACCATCAGACTCGGCGCCCTGACGGACCTCACCGGCCCCTACGCGACCCTCGGCAAGAGCATCGTGCAGGCCCAGCAGATGTGGGCGGACGAGGTCAACGCCCGCGGCGGCATCTGCGACCGGCGTGTCGAGATCGTCGTCAAGGACCACGGCTACGACGTCCAGAAGGCCGTCACCGCCTACGCCGACCTCTCCGCGGACGTCGTGGCACTGCCCCAGGTCATCGGCTCGCCCGTGATGGCCGCGCTGCTCGACGACATCGAGCGGGACAAGGTCCTCACCTTCCCGCAGGCCTGGGCCGCCTCCCTGCTCGACCGCGACGCGGTCCAGGTCCTGGGCACCACCTACGACATCGACATGATCGCCGCGGTCGACTTCCTCACCCGCACCAAGGGACTCGCGAAGGGCGACACGATCGGCCACGTCTACTTCGAGGGCGACTACGGCGCGAACGCGCTGGAGGGCTCGCGATGGGCCGCGAAGAAGGCGGGCCTCAAGCTGGCCGGCCAGAAGATCAAGGCCACGGACACCGACCTGTCCGCACAGGTCTCGGCCCTGCGCAAGGAAGGCGTCAAGGCGATCCTGATCAGCGCGGGACCGGCCCAGACGGCCTCACTGGTCGGCGTGGCGGCCTCCCGGGGCCTGAAGGTGCCCGTCGTCAGCAGCGCCCCCGGCTACGCGCCGCAGCTGATGAAGACCCCGGCCGCCCCCGCCCTGGCGGCCATGCTGAACGTGGTCAGCGCCGCACCCGCGGTCAGCTCCGACCTGGCCGGCGTGCGCAAGATGGTCGCCGCCTACAAGAAGAAGTACCCGGACTCCCTCGTCGACTCCGGCGTGCTCTCCGGCTACAACGCCGCCCAGTTGATGGGCACCGACCTGAAGAAGGCCTGTGAGAACGGCAGTCTGGCCCGCGAGGACGTGGTCAAGGCCCACCGCTCCCAGTCCAGTGTCGACGTCGGCCTCGGCACCGCACAGAACTTCTCCGACAAGGCGAAGCCCGCGAACACCTCGACGTACGTGCACAAGCCGGACGCCAAGGCGGTGGGAGCCGCGGTGAACGTCGAAGACGCCCATACCGCGCCGGGCGTCGAGCAGTACCTCGCTTCTCGCTCTCAGTGACACCAGGGGCCCGGTCCCACCCGGGCGGTGGTTCTTCGCCTGCCGAGAGCAGGCGAAGAACCACCCCCTAGGATCGGCCCGTGATCGCTGACCTGCAGTGCGTGGTGCTGGATTGCCCCGAACCGGTGGAGCTGGCCGTGTTCTACCGGTCGCTTCTCGGCGGCACCGTCAACCAGCCGGACCGGAGATGGGCGCTGAGCGACGCCTGGGCGACGCTGCACACGGCGTCCGGTGCCGTCCTCGCCTTCCAGCGGGTGACGCCCTACCGGCCGCCCGCGTGGCCCGATCCGGCCAGGCCGCAGCAGTTGCACCTCGACTTCGGAGTCGCGGACCTGGACCATGCGGAAGAGCAGGTCCTGGCCCAAGGGGCAACCGTGCTGGACGCCGGCAGGGACGGGCGGAGTTGGCGGATCTATGCCGACCCGGCGGGGCATCCGTTCGGTCTGGTCCGCCACTGAGGGGCGACCGCGTCGACCGCTCGGCGGGGCATCTCAGCCGTACCGCAGGACGCGCGGGGCGAAGGTGCCCTCGGGGCCGTCGGCGCGGCCGACCGACCAAACCGTCGCCGTGCCCGGCACCGGCGCCAGCCGCAGCGTCCTGGAGTCACCCTCACCGGCAACGGCCGGTTCGCCGTACTCGGTGAACGACTGGCCGTTCCAGGCGAGGAAATCGGGCCCGGGGACCCACGGGGGAGTGCTGCCCGGCGGGCCCCACTTCTGAGAGCGGGCCACCGAGACCCAGCCGAGCCCGCCGGACGCGTTGGGCGCCAGCGACGTGATGCCGCCGAAGTCGGTGGGCACGGTCACCCGGTTCCACGCCTGCCCGTCGAAGCGGACCAGCAGGGGCGGAATCGGCCGGCCCACCGGACCGCCGACGAACCCGGCGGTACCGCCCGCCCACACCTCCGTCGGCGAGACCGCCAGCACACTGCCGACGGCCGACCGCGGGAACCCGTCCACGACCGTCTGACGCCACGCCCGCCCGTCCCAGTGCGACACCGCCGCACCCGAGGCGGTCTCGCCCGCGGCCCAGACGTCGTCCGCCGCCAGGACGTGCAGGCCGTACACGGCTCCCGGCGGTGCCGGCACGTCCTGCCAGGCGCGCCCGTCCCGCCGCAGCAGCACCTGCCCACCGTCCCGCGTACCGATCAGCCAGGTCTCACCGCCGCCGGTGACGACCCTGGTCAGCACCACACCGCGCGGCGGCCGGCTCTCGGACCAGGCGTCGCCGTCGAAGCGGAGCAGGCGGGTCGCGCCCGCCGTGTCGCGGCCGACCGCCCAGAGGGCGGCCGGTGAGGTGCCGGCGACGGACAGCAGCTCTCCCTGCCAGCGGATCCCGGGCAGGCTCTGGCGATGCCACGCCGTTCCGTCCCAGCGCAGTGCCAGCGGGAAGCCCGGCGCCTCGCGGCCGACGGCGTCGGCACCCACCGCCCAGGCCCGGTCCGGCCCGAACGCCACGGCCTCGTTCAACCCGGCCTGCGGCCGCACCTGCGCCGGGACCGGAACGTGCTGCCAGGACGCCGTGTCCGCCCCGGCCGAGCTCATGCCGGCCATGATCGTCATGGCGATGGCGATGGCTGCGACGAAAAGTCTTCGTGCCATGGTCAGCCTCCCAGCCGCTCGCTCATCAGGTTGGGTTTCGAGCCGTAGATCTCGACGGTCCCGAAGGACAGCAGCGAGGACCCGGCCCTCGCCAGTGCCCGCGGCCTGACGACGATCGCGTCCGTGCGTTCGGGGCCGTAGGAGAAGGTGGTGCGGGGGCCGTCCACCCGCGCGTACTTCGACCGGAAGGCGCGGTCGCTGCGCACCGGCAGCCACAGTGCGCCGTCCGGGCCGCGCACCATGGCCTCGGCGGAGGTGTCGCCCAGCGGGGGGTACGTGGTGCGCCAGGCGTGCCCGTTCCAGGTCATCAGATAGGTGCGGGCGACGCCGTCGGTGTACTGACTGCCGCCGACGGTGACCCGGCCGGACGGTTCGGGCAGGACCGTGTGCACATTGCTGTCCGGCGGCAGCGGCACCTTCGCGTCGCGCCACGTCGTGCCGTTCCAGCGCAGGACGGTCGTCCCGGTGCTGGTGTCCGCCCAGGCCCAGGCGTCGGTGGCGGAGCGCGCGGTGATCCCCATGACGTACCGGACACCGTCCGGGGTGGACTGCGCGGTCCAGGCGGAGCCGTCGTAGTGCAGCACCTTCAGCCCGGTGTCGTCCTCACCCACCACCCACGCGGCACCCGGTACGGCGGCGAAGTCCTGGTAGGCCCACAGGGTCTGCGGCAGCGGCACGGTGCTCCAGGCTCCCGCCGACCGGCGCAGGATTTCGCCCGAGCCCGAGCCCGAGCCCGAGCCCGAGCGCTGGCGGAAGGTCCACATCTCTTCGCCGACGAACTGCACCTTGCCCAGCCAGCCCGGTTCGCCGGCGCCGGGGAAGCCGGTGTCCCGGCTCCACGCCGTGCCGTCCCACCGGTACGCCAGGGGCCGCAGTCCGTCGGCGGCGTGCTCGTACCCGGTCGCCCACGCCTCGCCCGGCCCGCGGGCGGCCAGGTCGGACACCGTCACCGGCGGAGCCGCCGCCGGCACCGGCAGCGCCGACCAGCCCGGCGTCACGGCCGAGGCCGGTGACACCACCGCGGCACACGCGATCACGAGGCAGACGACGACCGCGCGAAGCCCGTTCACGAGACCTCCCCAGAACGCGAAGGCCGCTCACCTTATGGCCGCTCACCCCTGCCGAACAGACGTCACACGGCCAATCAGGAGTTCCCCGATCGGGTGGTTGTGTGCTCGGACGGGTGCGCGAGATCGTTCGAGGCGAAGCTGCCGGTGTCGTCTGTTGGAGGACCTCCGTGACCGATGTCGCGCCCGCGTCGCTGCCCGCCCCGCCCTACTACGCCGTGGTGTTCACCGCCGTGCGGACAGCAGGCGACAACGGCTACGCGGAGACGAACGAGCGGATGATGAATCTCGCTGCCGACCAGCCGGGATTCCTCGGTGCCGACTCCGCCCGCGGGGCGGACGGCCTGGGGGTCACGGTGTCGTACTGGAGGGACGAGGAGTCGATCGCCGCTTGGCGCAATCACGCCGAACACACCCTGGCCCGTGGGCGCGGACGCGAGCACTGGTATGCCTCGTTCGCGCTCCACATTGCCAAGGTCGAGCGCGCCTACGGCTACACCCGCCCGGCAGAGCCGTAGCTCCACCGCCCGAACGCAGCGGCGTTACCGGTCCCGGGCGGCGGCGGGAGGCATGCTGGTAGCCGTGACCGGCTTACGCACAGCGCGGGTGCCGCGACGACCGGGCAGGGACGCGGCACCCGCGTCCCGGGACAGGCGAGGGGCATCAGGTGGCGGACGACCGGGGAGCGGATGTGCCGGCCGGCACGGAGGCCGGTGTACTTGCGGACCGTCTCAAGGAGCGGATCTACGCGACCATCACGATGATCGCCGTCGTGGTCGGACTGTCCCTCGGCGACGTGGGTTCCCTCGGCGCCGTCGCCACGGTCCTGACGACCGCACTGGGGCTGTGGCTCGCGGCGTTGGTCGCCGACCAGCAGGCCCACCGCACGGTCCACCGCCACCTCGCCACCGGCCGCGAGCTGCGCCGCATGCTGTACGTCAGCAGCCCCCTGCTGTCCTGCGCCGTGGGTCCGGCCGTGCTGATCGCCCTGGCCGCGCTGGACGTCCTGTCCCTGGACGCCGCGCTGATGACGGCGGCGGGGGTGGGCGTCTTCTCCCTCTTCCTGTGGGGCTGTGTGGGCGGGCTGCGCATGGGAGGCGGCGCCGTGGCGGCGACGGTGGCGGGCCTCGTGGACGCGGCGATCGGTGTGGCGGTCGCCCTGGTGAAGGCGGCCGCCGGGCACTGATCAGGGGCGGGCCGGCAGACGGTGGCGAGCCGGATCCCGTGGAGGCGGCCCCGGTCAGCGGCGGCGACAGCGTCGAGGCGGCACAGCGGTGGCTGTGACCTCCCCCCTACGGTCATGGCCTGTGCTGCGAGGGAGCCGGGGTCTCCTGCGTCGCGGCCCAGGAGGCGAGCAGACGCAAGCCCTCCTCGGAGGGCACCGGCGACGGCACCCCCGAGACCCGGTGGGCGGAGCCCGTCACGGACCAGCAGTACGACGGACCCCGCACCCGCAGCCGGTAGCCACTCGCCGGCTATGCCCCGTCGCCACTCGCCACCGGGCGCTGCCACCACGCGGCCGTCGCGTCGCGCAGGGTGTTGGTGCCGCAGTGCACCTCACCCATACCGAGGTGGTACGTGTACCAGTCGTCGATGTACGAGACATTCAGGCCGACCCGCTGGTAGGCGGCGGTCACGGCTTCCGTGAAGATGTCCTTGCCGCCGATGACGGGTCCCCACTGGCGGGGCGCGAGGTAGCGGTCGCGCCCCAGGAGCACGCCGTTGACCGCACCCGGCACGTATGCGCTGGTCGTCACCGTGGCCGGAGCCGCCGCCCGTTGGGCGGGGTTCTCGGCGAGCCACTTCTGCTGGCCCTGCTCCCGGAGGCTGTCCACGAGGTCGGAACCGGCGCCCATGCGCGTCAGACGCGGCACGGGAACCTCCTGTCCGTCGGCGGTCAGGGCCTCCGAGTCACGGGTGTACAGGGCGGGCACCCGCACGATCTCCTCGTCGGTGACCCCCGTCTCGCGCTTGAGGATCTCCAGGTTGGCCGCGATGCGACGCGCCGCCATCTCGTTGTCGGCCACCAGATGACGGGAGGCGAGCGCCTGGTCGATGGTCTCCTTGGGCGCCGGAGTGCCACTGCGACCGGGGACGGAGAACATCTTCGTCCTGCCGTGGCCGTCGCGCTTGGCGTCGCGCAGCAGCCGCAGCCCCGCCTGCGGGTCGGCGATGCCGATGCGCCAGCCGCGCGGGGTGTCGGCGGGCAGGAACTGCACGAACTCGTCGACGTGGCCGACGCCCAGCCAGGAGGTGTCCAGCAGCAGCGGGTTCTGCAGTCCCTGCGAGGTGAGCATCGTCCGCATCACCTTCGACGGGCGCGCCCCGCTGTCCTTGCGCTCGCCCATGATGATCCGGCCGGCCGGGAAGGAGCGTCCGCCGTGCGCGTAGGGAGGGATGGTCTCCAGGTTCCCCATGGAGTTCAGCGACCAGTCGTCGGGCTCCGCCCTGTCGGTCACCTGCACGACACCGATGTCCCGGCCGCGCACCCTCTCGAACAGCTCCCGGCCCGCGTCCCGGTCCGGCTGGGCGGACCGCAGCATCACGCGCATCACCTGCCGCTGACCGCCCGGCCCGGTCATGCTGACGTAGGCCGGTTCGACGAAGTCCTGGGCCCAGCGGTCGGCGTACTTCTCGAAGGTGATCAGGGGCGTCGTGATCCCGGCCTTCTTGACCTCCTTCCCGAGAGCGGCGACGAACTGGCGCTGCAGACGGCTGTCCGGGCCGTTGCCCTGGACCTTGGACACCATCACCTGCTGCGTGTTCTGGAGGTGATGCTGCGTCAGCAGCGGCGCGACGCGCAGGGTCACGGCGTCGGAGGTGGACTTCTGTCCGGACGTCACCGTCAGCCGGACCACCGCACGGCCGTCCCACTTGGCGGTGTCACGGACGACGTCGGTGGCCTCGATCCCGAACTCCGCCCCGGAGCGCAACTCGGCGGCCGTCAGCCGGGTCCCGGACGTCACCGGGATCCACTTGCCGGCCCGCTTGAGGAAGAGGTGCGCGTGCTTGCCTCCCGTGGTGATCTTCAGACTGCCCTTGGCGTCCGCGGGAAGGCCGGGCATGGGCACGGAACGCATCCGGGCGAGGTCGGCCGCGTCCGCGGTGCCGTTGACCTTCGTGTCGGAGCCGTCGTTGCACGCGGCCAGCTTGGCGTCGGTCAGTGGCTCCCCACCGGGCGTGGTCACCGGACACCGCTTGGAGTCGTCATCGATGTTGGGCAGGTACACGGCTCCACGGTTGACGGACCAGCCGTCCTCACCCGTGTTGTCGCTGCCACCGGTGACATCGACCCGGCCGTCGCGGTTCACGTCCGCCCGCAGATCGGCGCTTACGCCCGTCCCCGCGGCGAAGGCGGGGCCGGCCGGCCCTGCCAGCACGGATCCGGCGGCAGCCATGGCCAGGACCACCGACCCGGCCGGGTACAGGCGCGAACGTATACGTCTGGGTGAACGCACGGCACGTTCCTCTCAGTTGGGGGGCTTCTCCGCCCTGCAAGAGGTGGAACAGTGCCTGTGCGTTCCCTGTGCGTCGGGAGTTGCCTCGCCGGCGGTTCAGGCGATGGACGCCGCGATGACGGCGGACACGGCGAGGTTGCACGAGGCCGTCACCCAGACCGCGGGATGAGGCTCCGTCTCGACCAGCGTGGCACCCAGGCGGCCCGGCGTGACCAGGTCCACGAGCAGGAACGCCAGCGCCATCATCACCAGTCCCAGCAGCCCGAACGCCGCGGTCGAGACAAGGCCCTTGCCGAAGTCCTCGTACGTCGTCCAGATCGACGTGAACACGATGCCGCCGATACCGAGCAGCGCGGAGCTGAGGACGGTGGCCGCGTTACGGTTGCGCTGTTCCCATATCTGCCGCCCGAGCTTTCCAGGCGTCAGCACGTCGACCAGGACGATGCCGAGGAGCAACAGGACCAGTCCCAGACCGCCGTATGCGGTGGCCCGCCCGAGTCCATTGACGATGTCGCTCATGGGGTTGCCAACTCCGAAGCGTAGAGATCAAAGAAAGGCAAAATGTAGCGCACACGTGAAGCCTGCTGATCGGCGCCCGGTCCTCCCCGCGGCCGGCCTGTTGTCCGCATCCTGCTGGACGCGGGAAGGGCATGCGCGATCATGACCCGATGGAGACTCGGTTCCTTGGCATCCCGGAGCTCGCCGAAACCCCGTCCGTGGCCGTCGTGGTCGACGTCATGCGTGCTTACACGGTGGCCGCCTGGGCCTTCGCCCGAGGGGCGGAGAAGATCGTTCTCGCGGAATCGCTGGACGACGCCCTCGCGCTCAAGGCCCGCCACCCCGACTGGGTGGCGCTCAAGGACGGTCCGCCCGCGCCCGGGTTCGACGCCGTCAACTCACCGGGACTGCTGCGCTCCGCCGACCTCGCCGGGCGGACCGTCGTGCAGAAGACGACGGCGGGGACGGTCGGCGCCCTCGCGGTCAGGGAGGCGTCGCTCGTGCTGTGCGCCGGCTTCGTGGTGGCGGAGGCGACGGCCCGCCTCCTGCGGACGCGCGCGTGCGACCGCGTCACCTTCGTGGTCACCGGCGAGGGCGGGCAGGCCGATGAAGACCTCGCGTGCGCCCAGTACATCGCCATGCGGGCCACCGAGGCCGGGACGGAGGCGACCGACTTCCTCCGGCGCGCCGGTGCGTCGCGTGCCGCCGCCGAGCTGGCGGAAGGTGTGCGCCAGGGCGTCCACCCCGACGACGTCGCGCTCTGCCTCGAGCTCGACCGGTTCCCCTTCGCCATGGTGGCGAGCTCGGAAGACTCCCTCATGATCCTCCGCCCCACGATGCGGAGCGTGCCGGGCCGGTGATGCGGCGGATCGCGGGCTCGGGGCGGGGGACCCCTGACACGTCCGGCCATCAGGCACCGTAGGGTCCGCGGTGGCGAGGTGATCCGGCGCCGGCAGCGGCGGACGAAGAGGCCTCGACGTGAAGGGAAAGGAGTCGACACGTCATGCGCGTCATCGTGGCCCAGGGCCTGGGGGAGGCGTTGTTCCGATGAGCGGAGCCGAGGAACCGGAACCCGTCCTCTTCCACACCAGCGGGCATGCCGCCCACATCACACTCAACCGGCCCCGGGCCCTCAACGCCCTGACGCACACCATGGTCCGCCGCATCGACGAGGCCCTCGTCGAGTGGGAGCGGGACCCTGCCGTGAAGACCGTCGTCATCACCGGCGCGGGTGAGCGGGGCCTCTGCGCCGGCGGTGACATCCGCGCCATCCACGACGACGCCCGCGACGGCGACGGCACGGCTTCCGCCGGGTTCTGGCGCGACGAGTACCGCCTCAACGCCCGCATCGCCCGCTACCCCAAGCCGTACGTCGCCGTGATGGACGGCATCGTGATGGGCGGCGGCGTCGGTGTCTCGGCACACGGCAGCGTCCGCGTCGTCACCGAGCGGTCCCGGGTCGCCATGCCGGAGACCGGCATCGGCTTCGTGCCCGACGTGGGCGGCACTCATCTGCTCGCCCGGGCTCCCGGGGAGTCCGGCACGCATCTCGCCCTGACGGGTGCTCAGATCGGCGCCGCCGATGCGCAGTTGTGCGGACTCGCCGACCACTGCGTGCCGGCGGCCTCGTTGCCGGAGTTCCTCGAAGCCCTGGCCGAGCTGCCCGTGCGGGAGGCCCTCGACAGCCATGTGCGGACACCGCCGGAGGGCGTCCTGGCCGCCCGGCGCGACTGGATCGACGGCTGCTACGCCGCCGGCACCGTGGAGGAGATCGTGCGCCGGCTGCTCGCGCACGGCGACCCCGCAGCCAAAGAGGCAGCGGAGACCATGCTCGCCAAGTCGCCGACCGCCCTCAAGGTCACCCTCGCCTCCCTTCGCCGCGCCCGGGAGCTCGGCTCGCTGGAGCAGGTCCTGAACCAGGAGTACCGCGTCTCCTGCGCCGCCTTGGACATGCCCGACCTGGTGGAGGGGATCCGCGCGCAGGTCGTCGACAAGGATCGCCGGCCGCGCTGGTCCCCGAAGACCCTTGCCGACGTCACCGACACCGATGTCGAGCGCTTCTTCACCCCGCTCGGCGAGCGCGAACTCGGCCTGTGAGCCGACGAGGTGGGGTGCCGGGGGCGGCGAGGCCTCCGGCACCCCGACGTTCACGACATGTCAGAGCATCAGCAGCAGCCGCGTGCTGGGTACGAGTTTCCGGTTGACGCTGGTGCTCTGCACGAAGATGGTGAAGTGGTCATTGTGGTCCGGCTTGACGCGGACTTCCGCGTCGGGCAGTCCGAGCAGCGTTCGCGCTTCGGGCCCCGTATAGACGCGGTCCGTCTTCTTCTCCAGCACCGCGATCTGCTTTTGTGCCTGGATCTTCTCCGATTTGCTCAATTGGTAGAAGGCCGCGCCGGTCCGGTAGGTGTGCCCGCATTCGACGACCCACTCCCTGATGGCCGCATTGCGGGCCACCGGTATCAGCCGGTATTTCGACGGATCGACCGGCGTGAGTCCGGCCGCCTTGATGGTGTCCTTGTTGACCGCTTCCGCGCCGGTGGAGAACACCGCGCGCGATCCCCGGATGCCCTGGGTGCGGCCCATCATGAAATTCTCGGTGGCCTGCCGGATGACCTGCCCGGCCTCCTCCAGGCCCTGCGTGCTCGTGGCGTCCCAGATGGCGATGTTGTCCTTGGGGAAACCGCACTGCATGGCCTCGCGCTTGCCCATCTGGTCCGGCACCAGGACGGCCAGCGTCCAGTTGTCCTGCTGCGTCGCGATCATCTGGGCCACGGCCTGGACCAGTTCGCGGGGATCCCTGGCCGGGGAATCAGGGCAGCGGTGACTGGCGTTCTCCTGCCCGTCGGTCAGCACGAACGTCAGGAAGCTGTGGTCGCCGTACAGCTGGGCCGTCTGAGCCAGTTCGTGCTGCGATTTCAGCGCGGCTGCCAGGAGGGCCGTCATTCCGCCGGTGCGGTACAGCTGCTTCAGCGACGGCATGCGCAGCACGTCCTTGTCGTAGATGACGCACTGCACCTTGTCGGCGAAGACGTACACCGTGACGCGGGTTTCCTGATCCAGTTCCTTGGACCGGCGGGCGAGGTACGCGATCTGCTGATCGGCGACTTCGACGACCTTGTGGCTCAGGTGCGACATGGACGAGCTGGCATCGAGCACTAGAGCAACGTGATTGATGTAATTCTGGCTTCCGGACATCACAACTCCCCCTTGTTCCGGTGTTCCGGTTCGATGCTTCTACCTTCTCACCCACCACTGACAATCGATCTTGGCTCCCGGCGCCGGGTCGGCGGGTGAGGCGTGGGATCCGCATCTCGGGGTATCCGGTTGCGGCTGGACGGGAAAGGGCTGCGCACCTGGGGAGGTCACGCAGCCCTTCCCCTGCCTCGCGGCGGTGCGCCGGGCAGGGGCGGGGAGCGCCGGCGTCACGACAGCAGCATGCGCGTCCAGGCGACGGCCAGGAAGACGCAGGCGAGCGTGAACAGGCCCTGCACGACGGCGGTGACGGGCATCCTCAGGCGGGCGTGCACGAAGGCGCCCGCTGCCGCCAGTGCCGGACCGCCCCAGATGATGAGCCAGGTCACAGCCGGGGTGTCGCGGGTGCGCGGGGCCGATGAGGAGCGTGGCGGCTCCGAGGTTCCCAGCCCGACCGCGAGGAGCAGCAGCCCGGCGACGACGACGATGACGGCGTCCGCGACCAGGAGCAGCAGGGCAACGGCGATGTCGGTCAGCCGTGAGGGGCGTTCGCGCCGCGACGGCGTCGGGGAGTCCTGGTCATCCGTGGACGGTGAGGCCATGACCCGACTGCACCACGGAATGGCGTGTTCAGGGCCGTCCCGGACCGTGGAGGAACCCGACTGTGACCATCGGTCACCCGGACCGGCCCGCATCACGAGCCGCCCGGCGGGCGGGCACGTGTACCGGACTACAAGCGGATGACGATCAGGGCGATGTCGTCCGGGGCGCCTTCGGTGACGTCGAGGCGGGCCAGCAGCGCGTCGGCCAGCGGGCCGGGGAGGAGCGTGCGGTCCGCGCCCAGAGCCGTCGTCAGGCGTTCCAGGCCGGCGTCGATGTCCTCGTCGCGGCGCTCGATCAGCCCGTCGGTGTAGAGCACGAGGGTGTCGCCCGGCGTGTAGGTGACGCCGGCCTGGGGGCGCGGGACATGGTGCTCGCGTGCGCCGAGGGGCGGATCGGTGGCCCTGTCGAGCAGCTCGCACGTTCCGTCCCGGTGCAGCAGAACGGGCGGAGGGTGCCCGGCGTTGCTGTAGATGATCAGTCTGCTGCGGGTGTCGATGAGCACCTTGACCGCCGTCGCCGCCATCGCGCCGTCCACGGACCGGGCGTACAGGCCGAGGACCTCCAGCGCTTGCGCGGGGCTGGGAATGGCCCGGATGACGGCGCTCAGGGCGCTGCGCAGCATGCCCATCACCGCCGCGGCGTGCAGGCCGTGGCCGACGACGTCCCCGACGGCCGCGGCATAACGGTCGGGCGGCAGGTCGACGACGTCGTACCAGTCGCCGCAGACGTTCAGTGAGGTGGTCGCCGGCAGGTACCGCACGGCGATGTTGTCGTGGCGGCTCAGATCGGGGACGGAGAGCATGGCCTCCTGCAGCGTGACCGCGACCTGCCGTTCCCGGGCATGGGCCTGGAGCAGTTCCCGGTTCAGCCGGTGCAGTTCGTCGGTGCGCGCGTAGAGCTCGGCCGCCAGCCCCTTCTCCCGGGTGGTGATTTCCTCGCCGAGCTGTCCGGCCCGGCCCGAGTGGAAGAAGGCGGTGACGTCCTCGGCCCGCTGGACGATCCACTTCACCGTGCCGTCGGGTCCGGGAAGCGGAGTGTGGATCTTCGACCACCATCGTTCCTCGAACCCGTCCAGCCGGCCGGGGGCGGGGATGTCGTAGCGCTGGAGCACCAGGACGTCCGGCTTCCCGGTGTCCAGGGCCCGGACAAAGGACGCCTTCACGTTCTGTTGCGGGTCGTCGGGGGTGCCGGGACGCGGCGGCAGGGCGTCGAAGAAGTGCTTTCCGATCAGTTCGCCACGGGTCCGGCCGGTCGTCTGCAGGTAGGCCGGGTTGGCGTAGCGGATCACCAGGTCCGTGTCCAGAACCAGATACGGGCTCGGCGTGGTGTCGAAGAAGGCCGTGAAATCGATGTCCACCGTCATCACGCGCTCGCGGGCGCCGCTTGCAGTTGCAGTCTACGGGGGACCCCCTTCACCGCCCTCCGCTGCCGCGGGGTCCTTGCCCAGGTGACGAACCACCGCGACAGGACAGTGCGCGTGGTGCAGGACGGCCTGGCTGACCGAGCCCAGCAGCAGGCCGGTGAAGCCGCCCCGGCCGCGCGCTCCGACGACGAGCAGCTGCGCGTCCGCGCTCGCGTCGATGAGGGTGTGCCGCACCCGGCCGACGACCGGCCTACGCACCACCGGGACGTCCGGATACCTCTCCTGCCGGCCGGCGAGTGCCGCGTCGAGGACGCGCTCGGCGTGCTCCCGCAGGTGCGTCTCGTCATAGGTGACGAAGGGAGGATCGGCGGGACCGTCGTAGACATCCGGACTCCCCGTGCGGCACACGTGCAGCGCCATGAGGTCGGCGCCCCGCAGGGACGCCTCGGTGAAGGCGAAACGTACGGCTTCCTCGGAGGCGGGTGAGTCGTCGACCGCCAGGAGCACGGGACCTGCCGGGTTCGGGCGCCCCCGCACCACCAGCACGGGGCAGCGGCCGTGCGCGGCGAGATGCCCGGACGTGGAGCCCAGCAGCAGGCTGCTGAACGCGCCCAGACCGCGGCTGCCGACCACCACGAGTGAGGCCGTGCGCGAGGCGATCTCCAGCACCGTCAGCGGCTCTCCCACGGTGACGTCGCGGGTGATGTCCACCCGGGGTGCCACGTCGCGGGCCCGCCGTTCGGCTGCCGCCAGTGTCCCGTCGAGCAGTTCGCGCACCCCTGCCCCGGCGGGGTCCCACGGCGGTCCGCCGGCCGGGAGGTGCGAGGACGAGCGCCCGAAGGCATGAACCAGCCGAAGCTCCGCACCACGGATCGCGGCCTCATGGCCGGCCACCTCGACCGCGTCCAGACTCGACGGTGAACCGTCGACTCCCGCCACCACCGGCTTCGTCATGGTGGCACTCCTCCCTCGTGGAGGGGCCCTGCCCGGTGTCACGACGGTCCTGGTGCCGTCATCCAGCGCCACTGGGTGAACTGTTCCAGGCTGGCCGTGCCGCCGATGCGGGAGCCGTTGCCGGACACACCCATGCCTCCGAAGGGAGCGTTCGCCGCGTCCTTGGCGGAGACGTCGTTGATGTGGACCATGCCGGTGCGCAGCCGCTCCGCGACAGCAGTCGCCCTAGGTACTGAGCCGGAGTGCACGGCTGCCGCCAGACCGTAGGCGGTGTCGTTGGCGATCTCGACGGCCTCCGCCTCGCTGCGGAAGGGCAGGATCGGGGCGACGGGACCGAAGATCTCCTCCGTGTAGGCCGGCATGGCCCGGTCGACGCGGTCCAGGACGGTGGGCGGGTAGAAGAACCCCTCGCGCCGGCCGCCCGTGAGTACCCGCGCCCCGGCGGCCACACTCTCGTCGACGATGCGCTCGATCCTGGTGGCCTGCCCCAGGCTGATGACCGGGCCGACGCTCACGCCCTCCTCGCGCGGGTCGCCGACGCGCAGGGCCAGCGCGTGCCGGACCAGCGCGTCGGTGTACGCCTCGACCAGGCCGGCGTGGACCAGATGCCGGCCGGCGGCCACGCACGCCTGCCCCTGGTATCCGAAGGTGCTCACCGCTCCGGCGAGGGCGGCCGCCTCCACGTCCGCGTCCTCGAGCACGACGAGCGAGTTCTTGCCGCCGAGCTCCAGCAGGACCCGTTTCAGCCCCTCACCCGCCACACGGGCCACGGCACGCCCGGCCTCGGTGGAACCGGTGAACGCGATCATGGCGACGTGGGGGTCCGCCGCGACCGCCTGCCCGGTCTCGGCGCCGCCCGGCAGGACGTGCAGCACCCCGTCGGGCAGACCGGCGTCCTCGAAGAGCCGGGCGACGAGGACGCCCCCGGACACCGGGGTGAGCGGGTCGGGTTTGAGCAGCACGGTGTTGCCCAGCGCGAGCGCGGGCGCCAGCGCGCGCAGGGCGAACAGCAGCGGAGCGTTCCAGGGATTGATGACACCGACGACACCGAGCGGCACCCGCCACGCCAGGCTCGTGCCACCGGGGGCCTGCGGGGCCAGAACCTCACCCCGGGGCAGCGAGGCGAGTGCGGCGGCGTGCGTCAGCTGGGCGAGGGCGGCGGCGATCTCGTAGTCGCCCTTGGCGGGGACGCCGGCAGACTCCCGGACGATCCACTCGCGGAAGACGTCGCTGCGTTCCCGCAAGGCGCCGGACGCCCTCAGCAGCACCCCGACCCGATCGGCGGGAGCTGCCGCGGCCCAGTCCCCGGCGGCGCCGGCGGCCCGTGCGCCGGCCCGTGCGACATCCGCGGGCGACGCGATGCCTACGTGGGCCAGTGTGTCCCCGGTGGCCGGTTCGATCACTTGACGGGTGCCGCCCTCGGACTCCCGCCAGCCCGAGCTGAAGATCTTTCCGGCCCATTCGGCCCGGTCCGGCCACCTCTCGCCGATGACAGCCATGGGTGCCACCCTCCGTCCGGGACCGGTGCCGCCGCTCCTGCTGTGAGGACCGCCGCCCTGCCGTGAGGACCTGTTCGCGCACATCTGTCACGCTTGATGTCTAGTGTCGTAAAAAGTGAAGGTGCGGCGCACCTCGGGTTCAGGGCGCTCCCCGGCAGACGGCCCCGGGCGAAGGTGAGGCGGGATGAGGTCATGATCGGATCCGCGTCCGCCCGGGACGGGGGCCCCTCGGGCGGCGGGTCGCGGGAACGTGTCGACGAGGCGGCCACGGCCAGGGCTGTCGTCGATGGCCGCGGTGTCGTGACCGCGTGGAACGAAGGGGCCCGGCGGCTGCTCGGATACCGGGCCTCCGAAGTGATCGGTGAGAGCGCGGCGCGGCTTCTCGCGGACGCCGCTCACCCTCACCTGCCGGACTCGCTGACCGGCCTGCGGAGGTGGAGTGGGACTGCCACCCTCCTGCACCGGGACGGTCACCGGCTCACGGTCGGACTGCTGGCCCACCGTCGGGAGAACGACGGAGACGACGACTGGCTCCTGGTGTCCCCGGTGGCCCGGCCGGCACCCACGCCGCGGGACGACGCGTTCGTGCGGCGCAGTTTCGCGCAGGCTCCCTACACCATGGCCCTGTACGACACCGGACTGCGGTTGTGCTGGGCGAACGGGGACATGGAACGCGTGATGGGCCTGTCCGAGGAGGAGATGCGCGGTCTGCGGGTGACGGAGATCGTCCTCGACCCGGAGAGCGATCGGACCGAGGAGGGCATGCGCACCGCGCTGCGGACCGGTCGTCCCCAGGAGCTCGGAGCCGCGCTGCACCTCGCCGGCCATGAGCGGGAGAGCGTGTGGTCGGTCTCGCTGGTGCCCGTGCGCGACTCCGGTGGGCGCCTCGAAGGCGTCCTGCTGTCGGCGCACGACGTGACGGAGCAGTACCTCGCACGGCAGCGGCTGGTCCTGGTCGACGACGCCAGCCTGCGGATCGGCAGCACGCTCGACCTGCCCCGCACCGCCCAGGAACTCGCCGACGTGGCCGTCCCCCGGTTCGCGGACTTCGTCACGGTCGATCTCCTCCCGTCGATCGAAGGGGGCGAGGACCCGCCGCAGGGTCCTCCCCACGGTCCGGTGATGCTGCGCCGGGTCGCCTCCCAGTCGGTTCTGGAGGGCTGCCCCGAAGCCGTGGTGCCGCACGGGACGGTGGCGAACTACCCGGAGCGTTCCACCGCGGCACACTGTCTGGCGCAAGGGCGGCCGGTCATCGAGCACATCACGCCCGCCGCGCTGGAGGACCTGGACCGGACCGCCCCGCAACGGGCCGCACGCATGCGGCAGTTCGGCTTCCACTCGGTGCTGGCGGTGCCCATGCGCGCGCGGGGTCTCACCCTGGGAGTGGCCACGTTCTCCCGCCATCAGCGGCCCCAGCGCTTCGAGCAGGACGATCTGCTGCTGGGTCAGGAGATCACCGCCCGTGCCGCCGTGTGCATCGACAACGCCCGGCGCTACACCCGTGAGCGTGACACCTCCCTCACCTTGCAGAACAGCCTGCTGCCCCAACGACTCCCCGAGCAGGCGGCCCTGGACGTCGCCTCCCGTTACCTGCCCGCCAGCGCCCGGGCCGGAGTGGGCGGCGACTGGTTCGACGTCATACCGCTCTCCGGTGCCCGGGTCGCTCTGGTCGTCGGTGACGTAGTGGGCCACGGCATCCAGGCCTCGGCGACCATGGGGCGGCTGCGCACCGCCGTACGCACGCTGGCGGATGTCGACCTGCCCCCCGACGAGTTGCTGACCCACCTCGACGACCTGGTCAACCGCTTGGCCGGCGGGGGAGACACCATGGCGCCGCTCGACGGCGACATCGGTGCCACCTGCTTGTACGCCGTCTACGACCCGGTGTCCCGGCACTGCACCATCGCGCGGGCAGGCCACCCCCTGCCCGCGCTCGTGACACCTGCCGGCACCGTCGAGTTCCTCGATGTGCCGGCCGGGCCACCGCTCGGCCTGGGCGGCCTGCCCTTCGAATCGACCGAGCTGGAGCTGGCCGAGGGCAGCCTTCTCGTCCTCTACACGGACGGGCTGGTGGAGGGCCGCGGCCGTGACGGCGACGAGGAGATCGCCGTCATGCGTGAGGTGCTGCGGCGACCGGCTCATGATCTGGAGGCCACCTGTGACGCCCTGCTGAGCACCCTCCTCACGGATCGCCCCTCCGACGACGTGGCGCTCCTGGTGGCGAGGACCAGAGCCCTCGACACGTCCCACGTGGCGACCTGGCGGGTGCCGCCGGATCCCGCCGTGGTCGCCGAGATGCGCAAAGCCGCATGCCGGCAGTTGTCCGAGTGGGGTCTGGACGAGGCCGTGTTCGTGACCGAGCTGGTCGTCAGCGAACTGGTGACCAACGCCATCCGCTACGGCCGCCCTCCTGTCGAACTGAGACTGATCTACGACCGCACGCTCATCTGCGAAGTCTCCGACGGCAGCACGACCGCGCCCCACCTGCGCCGGGCCCGTACCTTCGACGAAGGCGGACGCGGGCTGCTCCTCGTCGCCCAGATGACCCAGGGCTGGGGCACCCGTCAGATACCCAACGGCAAGATCATTTGGGCGGAGCAGGCCCTTCCCGGTGACTATTAGGCCGGGATCTGACCTACAGCCCCCCTAGCTTCGGAAGGAGCGGCACGCACTCGGGAGGAAAACGAATGACCGTACAACCGATCCCGGACGGCTACCACACCGTCACGCCCTGGATCATCTCGCGCGACACGGCCGGGCTGATCGACTACCTGAAGGAGGCGTTCGACGCCGAGGAGATCGCTCGGGTCGTCGGCGAGGACGGCCGGATCGGGCACGCGGAGGTGCGGATCGGCGACTCGATCGTCATGCCGTTCGACGCCCCACCCGACTGGCCGCCGACGCCCGCCTTCCTGCGCCTCTACGTCGAGGACGCCGACGCCGCGCACCGCAGGGCCGTCGCAGCCGGCGGCACGTCCGTGACCGAGGTGACGCATCTCTTCTTCGGCGACCGCATCGGGCGGGTACGCGACCCGCTGGGCAACCTGTGGTGGCTCCAGACGCGGGTGGAGGACGTCAGCCCGGAGGAGATGGAACGCCGCCTCCACGACCCGAAGTGGACCGAGGCGATGGCGTACGTCCAGGGCGCCGACTTCTTCCCCGGGGCTACGGGTAACGCACACCGGTGAGCCGTTCCGAGAGGTGGGCGCGGTGGGTGCGATGGCGGCGCTCGGGAGCGCTGGTGGTGCGACCGGCGGCCTCGCGGTAGGTACGCGCGGCGACTTGGTGCCGGCCGAGTCTTTCCAGCAGGTGAGCGCGGGTGGCGAGCAGCCGGTGGTGCTGCGCCAGGCGCTTGTCGCAGCCGGATGGCCGCGGTCTTCGGGGAGGAGGCCGCGGACGCGGTGCTCGACGTCACGGGCGGGGACGTCAATGACGAACTGCTGGCAGTGCGCGACACGGTCTCGCGGATCACCGGTTCCCCGGGCAGGACGTTCCGGCAGTGGGCTGCGGAGAATACCCACAGCTTCCGCTGAGCCGGCCGGTGACAGTCCCTGTGCTATTCAGGGGCGATGACGCCGATCAACACCTCTGACAGGCCCTTCGACGCGGTGCTGTGCGACCTCGACAACGTGATCCGGTTCTACGACCTGACCCGGCTGGCAAGGCTTGAGCTGCTGGCTGGACTGGCCGAGGGGACCACCACGAGGGTGGCCTATGCGCCGGAGACTGACCTGCCGCTGCTCCTTGGAAAGATCGGCAAGGAGGAGTGGGTGGAGACCATCGTGCGGGGCCTCGTCGGTGAGGTCGCGGAGCCCCAGGCCCGTGAGCTGGCAACGGCACTGGCGGAGGCGCCTTTCCGGGCTGACGACGTGGTGGTCACGATGCTTCGCCGGATACGGGAACACCTGCCGCTGGTCCTGGTGACCAACGCGACCCTGGAGTTGGAGAGCGACCTCGAATCCCTGGGACTGTCCGACCTTGCGGACCACGTCGTCAGCAGCGCCCGGGTCGGAGTGGCCAAGCCCGACCGCGAGATCTACGAGATCGCCGCCGAGCGGGCGGAGACCGCCGTCGAGCGATGCCTCTTCGTCGACGACCGGCTGGAGAACGTCGACGCCGCTGTCGCCCTGGGCATGACGGGTGTGCACTACCGCGGGCCGCAGGACCTGCGGGAGGCGCTGGCTTTCGCTCTCGGGGGCTGAGGCCGAACGGGTCACCTAGAGGGTTGGCGGGCCGGCCTCCACGCGGCGCAGCACCGGCTCCAGCCGGTCCAGGTCGGGGCCGGTCTGGATCTGCCGCTCGTCCCACCAGGTGGCGCCGGCGTCACGCAGGGGGCCGATGACGTCCTTGGCCTTGGCCGCGTCCGGAGGTGTGGCGCCGCCCAGTACCAACTCGAAGGGACGCTCGCCGCCGGCCTGCCGGTGCTCGCGCAGGTATCCGGCCAGTTCCCGGACTTCGGCCACATCGGGTACGTGACCGTGCCGGGCCGTCTCGAAGAGCGGTACCGCGCCGTCCCAGCGGGCTGCCCGCCGCATGGGTGGGCGGCGCGGCCAGAATCCGCCGATCCACACCGGTGGGCCTGGCTGCTGCACGGTGGCGGGCAGCAGCGTCACATCCTCGACCTGGTAGTGCCGGCCGTGGTGGTCCACCGGCTGGCCGGTCCAGAAGCGCCTCAGCAACTCCAGCCCCTCGTCGAGCCGTTCGGCGAGCAGGCGCGGATCGGCGGTGTCACCAAAACTGCGGTACTCGTCCTCGACCGGACCGCCCAGACCCGCGGCGAACGTCACCCGGCCGCCGCTGAGGTGGTCCAGGGTGGCGACCTGGCGGGCGAGTTGCTGCGGGCGGTAGCGGGGGACCGGCGTCAGCAAGGTGCCCAGCCGCATGCGTGAGGTCGCCAGTGCGGCCGCGGTCAACAGCATCCAGGGATCCCCGAAAGGACGCCCCTGGTGATGCCGGTGCAGCACATGGTCCCAGACGAAGAGCCCGTCCCAGCCGGCCTGTTCGGCGGCGGACGCGACCGTCGCGACGTTCCGCGGGTCCGCGAAGTCCCCGAAGTTGGGGATGTTGATGGAGAAGCGCATCCCAGCAGGATGTGCGGCGGGGCGGCGAGGGGCAATCGGATTCCTGTGACCAGGATCCTCGTACTACGGCATCACCCCTCGACGTGCGCTTGTTCCGGCTTCCCGGCCTGCGGGAGATCACGCGTGCGGCGCATCGGGCTGATGGCGAGGATGAGCCAGCAGGGCGCCACCAGACCCGTCATGATCCACATGGCCGGCCGGTATCCGACGGCGTCGCCGAGCACGCCGCCGATCAGGGATCCCAGCGGGATGGTGCTGTGGTTGATCATCATGGCGGTCGCCACGACCCGGCCGAGCATGTGCGGCGGGCTGTAGGTCTGCCGGAAGGTGCCGACCACGATGTTGGCCACGGAGACGCCGACTCCTATGAGGAACGCTCCTGTCGCGAACAGCAGCAGCCCCGGCCCCGGCGTGGTCATCGGCAGCAGCAGTACGAACGGCGAGGTGGTGAGCTGCAGGAGAAGCAGCCCTCGCGCCGTGCCGAACCGCCGGCTGAGCCGGGTGGCCACCAGCGCGCCGACGATGCCGCCGGCGCTGCCGCTGGTCAGCAGCAGCCCGACCATGCCCGGGTTCAGCCCGACGGTGCGGACCAGGAACACGACCTGGACCGCCTGATAACCCGTCAGCGCCAAGTTGATCACGGCGCCCCACGTCACCATGGGCCGCAGGTACCGGTCCCGGCCCACGAACCGGAGCCCTTCCACGATCTGCCGCCGCAGAGAGGCGCGTTCCGGGTCGGGGGCACGGTCCGGCTCGACGACGCCGATCCGCTGCAAGCAGACCGCGGAGACCAGGAACGTCACGGCGTCGGTCACGAGCGCGGTGACCGCCCCGAGCGCCTGGGCGAGGAGCCCCGCCACCCCCGGCCCGGCGATCTGGGTGGCGGCCGCGCTGCCCTGCAACTTGGCGTTGCCCTCCAAGAGGTCGCGGCCGTCGAGCACGACGCGGATGTACGAGTGGTAGGCGGTGTTGAAACACACCGCCGCCGTGCCGCAGACCAACGCGACGACGACCAGGTGCTGAAAGGTCAGCACGTCGAGCCACGCCGCCGACGGCACACTCACCAGAGCCGCGGCGGCCGCCACGTCACACGCGATCATCAGTGGTCGCTTGCGCCTCCGGTCCACCCATGCCCCGACCGGGAGACCTATGAGCAGCCACGGCAGCCACGCCGCCGCGGTGAGCAAGCCGACGGCGGTGGAGCCGGCGTCCAGCCCCACGACCGCGATCAGTGGCAAGGCCACCACGGTGATGCTGTTCCCCAGGCCGCTCACGGTCTCGCCCACCCAGAGCAGGCGGAAATCCCGTTGGCTGAAGACTCCCCAGCGCGGTCGGGGCCGGTCCGACGTGTCATTCCTCGGGTTCACCCGAGGCATCATGCCGTGGGCCCCTGCACATCCGCCCACGGGAAGCGGCCGGAGACTCCGGCACCTGGCGTCCCAGGTGTCCCCGGTGGTGGGATGGCGCGCCATGCGCCCTGAGCACCGGGCGACCAGGAACCACATCGAGGTGTGGCACGAGCGAGCGCTCCCGCCGAGTGCGCGACGGATCACGTTCATGGTGTTGCGTGGTTCGCTCCTTCCGGTCCTGGTCTGGGTCGGCTTCGACAAGTCCATGGCCGGTTGCTGAGGCGAGGAGCGCCTCCAACCGTCCGCGGAACGGGGCGCCTGCCCCGGCCCCTGGTCCGGCCCCTGGTCCGTCGGCACGGAGGCGTGGTCACGTGGTCACCGGCCCACGGGATCGCCCTCGGCGCCGTCGGTCCGGCTGCGCAGGGTCATGTGGCCGCCGTGGTGCAGCGGCGTGCTCAACCGCGGGCGGGACACCTCGTGGCCCGTCCGCGCGTCGACGATGTGGACTTCGCCGTGGCCGCCGCGGGTGACGGCGACCCAGTCGGAGCCCGGTGAGGCGGCAACGGCCCGGCGCTGGACGCCTTCCCAGGGGGTGCCGCCGCGACGCGGAGCGCCGTCCATCGCGGGCAGGGGGACGCGGCGGACGATGCCGTCGGCGCCGAGGAGGAGCAGTTCGTCGCCGTCGGGGTGGACGCGGGTGAACGCGGTGTGGTCCCGCGCGAGAGCCAGCCGGAAGACCAGGCCCGGACCGAGCTCCGTGAGGGCCGTGCGACCCGTCTCCGGATCGTGGTGCCATGCCTGGTTGGTCCACTCCGGCCACCGCAGCGGATCGGGAGCGCCGCCGCGCAGTGTGCTCCACAGTGCCGCCCGCCGGGTGTCCCAGCGCAGGTACCAGCCCCGGGCGGGCGCCTCCCAGGGGATCACGGCCTCGGCCACGAGCGTGTCGTGCTTCCTCCGGGCCCGGTGCACACCCTCGCCGGTGGCCACGAACACGTGCCCCGGGCCGGGGGCTTGTGCGTCGCCGTGGCCGTCGTCGGGCAGCGGCAAGAGGCCGTGGGGGGTGACCACGGGGCAGCCGGGCGGTGCCGCGAGGAGATCCGCGAAGCGGTGTGCGGCGAATGCCCCGGGTTCCCGGTGCCGCAGCACGACCAGGGGATCGCCGCCGCCCAGCACCGTCACGCCCGGCTCGCCCACCCGCGTGCGGACGCGTGCGGTCTCGCCGGTGGCCAGGTCGACGACGGTGAGCAGGTCCGACCACGGCTCGGAGTTCTTGCCCAGGCCGGTGGTCACGGCCAGCCGGCGCCCACTCGGATCGCAGGCGAGGTGCTCGGCCGGCACGGCGACCGGGACGGCGCGTTCCACGAGCCTCTCGCCGTAGGGGTCGAGGACCAGGAGTTCCCCGCGGCGGTCGTCGACGCAGGCGACCCGCCCTCCGGGCAGGGCCAAAAACCCGGCGTGCTCGGAGAGATGACGGCCGGTGAGGCGGCCGGTGACGGTGCCGTCCGGCACGGTCAGCACATGGACGGATCCGGCCACGTGGTCGGAGACGAGCAGGACGGGTGCGGCATTGGCGGTCATGAGTCCTCCGAAAACCAGTTTTATGAAAACGATTATCATGTATGTTCAGTGCGTTCCCGGCACCTGAGAAGAAGCGAGGGCATCGATGCTGCGCTCACCGTCGAGATTCGTCCGCAGTTGGATCACCGCAGCGCTGGTGGGTTCCGCGCTGGTCGGATGCGGCTCGTCGTCCGACGAACCCGCGAGTGACGAGGCCAAGCCCGCGGCGAGGACCGAGGTCACCGTCGACCCGATCAAGGCGTCGACGGACGTGACCGACACCAACGGCGTCAAGGTCTCCGTGAAGAAGGAACCCGGGCGCATCGTCTGCCTGTTCGCGCTGTGCGACGACATCCTGACCGAACTGGGCATCGTCCCGACGGCCACCAACAGCGCGCTGCTCGCCCACCCCCGCTTCCTGGGGGCGGAGAAGGCCAAGGAGGTCGACGTCATCCCCGGGGGGTTCATCGCACCAGAGGTGGAGGCGATCCTCTCTCACAAGCCCGACCTGGTCATCGGGCTGGGGGACACCCACGGCAAGCTCGCTCCGGCCCTGAAGGGTGCCACCACGTTCTGGCCCATGCAGCCCGAGACGTGGGAGGACAGCGTCGGCTACCTGCGCGACGTGGCGGCCCTGACCGGCCGGACCGCCGAAGGCGAGAAGGCCGAGAAGGCCTTCCGCACCAAGCTCGCCGAGGCCGAGAAGACGCCGAGCGACAAGACCGCGCTCATCATCTACGGCAGTGACGAGAACTTCGGCGTCGCGACCCCCGAGGCCGACGTGGCCG
The DNA here is from genome assembly GCF_014202475.1 of Streptomyces paradoxus. Classification (GTDB taxonomy): domain Bacteria; phylum Actinomycetota; class Actinomycetes; order Streptomycetales; family Streptomycetaceae; genus Streptomyces; species Streptomyces paradoxus. Next base: position 70,002 of record NZ_JACHGV010000011.1, on the reverse strand, counting down.
CCAGCCTGTTCCCGAAGATCGCCCGGTATCCGTGGAAGTCCCGTGGTGTCGAGGGCGGTTACAGCCTGGAGGAGATCCTCGCTCAGGGCGTCGACGTGCTGTTCGTCGAGACGATGAGCTTCGGCGACGCCGACGGCAAGCTCTCGGAGAAGCTGGCCGGGAACCCCCTCTGGAGCAAGATCCCGGCCGTGAAGAACGGCGACGTCCACGAGGTCAACTCAGAAGTGTGGGCCAAGGGGCGCGGCACCCGTTCGCTGGGCATCGTCCTCGACGAGGCCACGGCCGCGCTGCGGTGAAGGCGCCCGTGCCCGTCCCGGCGCCCGCGGCGGCGGACCGCCCCGCGGCAGGCGGACGGCGGCCCCCGCGCGGTGCGCGAACGTGGCAATCCGTCCTGGTGGTCGTCCTGCTGGCGGCCTCCTCGATCTGCGCGCTGAGCCTCGGCACGCCCTACGTCCCACCGCACCGGCTGGTGGGTGCGGTACTGGACGGGGACAGCACCCTCGCCGGGATCGTGGTCGGCGAACTCCGCGTGCCCCGCCTGGTGCTGGCGCTCGTCGCCGGTGCCTGTCTCGGGGCGGCCGGACTGGTGCTGCAGGAGGCACTGCGCAATCCCCTGGCGGTACCGGAGATGCTGGGTGTGTCGTCCGGGGCCGCGCTGGGAGTGGCCGCGCCTCTGGTGCTGACGCTGTCCCTGCCTGCCGCGGGCCGGCCGCTGCTGGCCATCGGCGGGGCCGCGCTCGGCGGTGGGCTGACGCTGCTCGCCGCCGGACTGGGCCGCAGCCCGTCCGCCGTCCTGCTGACCGGCGCCGCGGTCGCCGCCGCGTTGCAGGCCGCGCTGCTCGTGCTGATGGTCATGGCCGACCAGCTCGACCTCCAGCTCATCTACCGCTACCTGCTCGGCTCCCTCTCCGCCCGGACCTGGGACGACATCGCGGGGCTGTGGCCGTGGCTGCTCGTCGCGGTCCCCGCGCTCGTGCTGTGCGCGCCGGTGCTGTCGGTGATGCGGCTGGGGGACGAGGATGCCGAGGCGCTGGGCGTGCGTGCCCAGCGGGCGCGGCTCGCCGCGCTGGCCATCGCCGTGCTGCTGATCGCCCCGGTGACGGCAGTGTGCGGGCCCGTCGCGTGGGTGGGTTTCCTCGCCCCGCATCTGGCCCGGTGGTTCACCCCCGCGGCGGGGGCGGTGCGCTGGCTTCCGTGGTCGGCCGCCTGGGGTGCCGCCGTCGTGACGGTCGCCGATGTCCCTGCCCGGCTGGCGCTGGCACCCGTGGAGACACCGGCCGGCGCCTGGACGGCCCTGCTGGGGGTGCCGGCCGGGGTCGCTCTGATGCGGTCGGGAGGCCGAAGCCGGGCCGCCCGGTCCGCGCCGGCCGTGGGCAGGGCGCCGCACGGTTCGCGGACGGCTGTATCCGGCGCGGCGGACGAAGCCCCTCGCGCCGGTGCCACGAACGACGCTCGCCGAGACGATCCCGGGGACGGCGGGACCCACCCGTCCCCTTCCCGGCCGACGGGAACGGAGGACGCACGGTGACCCGGCGATTCGCGGCGCTGGCGGCCCTGGCCGTCGTGTGCGCCGGGGTGGAACTGGTGGCAGGGCGCGGCATGTCCCCGGGCGTGGTCTGGGACGTCGTGCACGGTGGCGGTGACGCGACGGAACGCCACATCTTCCTCCAACTGCGCCTGCCCAGACTGCTGGTGTCGCTCGGTGCGGGCGCGTGCCTGGCCGTGGCCGGGCTGGTCCTCCAGTCGGCGTTGCGCAACCCGCTCGCCGGGCCGGAGGTGACGGGCGTGACGCCCGGCGCGGTCCTCGGAGCCGTCACCGCGACGGCCCTGGGACTCGCCGGGTGGGACTCGCCGCTGGCCGTCGTCATCGCGGCCTGTACGGGCGGATGTGCGGGCGCGGCGCTGCTGTGGCTGCTCGCCGGCCGCGGCCGTGGCGACCCGGCACAGACCGCCGTGCACGGGGTGCTGGTGTCGGCGGTGCTCGGCGGACTCACCGCCATGGTGCTCCTGGTGGAGCCGGGCGAACTCGGCAGCGTGGTGCAGTGGTTGGTGGGCACCACCGAGGGCCGGGTGTGGCAGCACTGGCACCTGCTGTGGCCATGGGCACTGGTCTGGGGGACCGCGGCCTGGCTGCTGGCCGGGCCACTGACCCTGCTGCGCTGCGGGGACGACATCGCCCTCGCGGCCGGCCTGTCCGCTCGCCCGGCGCGGACCCTGGCGCTGCTGTGCGCGGTGGCGCTGACGGCGGGCGCGGTGGCCGCGGTCGGGGCGCTGGGCTTCGTGGGGCTGCTCGTTCCGCACCTGGCCGTGGCCGTCTTCGGCGCGGATCTGCGGGTGAGCCTTCCCGGCGCCGCACTGGTGGGCGCGGTCGTGGTGTGCGGGGCGGATGCCGCGGCGCAGTTGTCCTCGCGCCTGCTGTCCCAGGGCCTGGACTCCGGTCGCCTCACGCTGCCGGTCGGGGCGCTCACCGCCTGCCTCGGCGCCGCGCTGTTGCTGGTCGTCGTGCGCCGCACGCCGAGCCGTACGTTCTGAAGTCGAGGTAAGGACAGAGCATGACCGAGCCCGTGGGGATCCACGTCGAGGGGGTCCACTTCGGCTATCCCGGACGACCCGTGCTGAGGGGCGTCGACATGACCGTCCGGCCGGGCGAACTGACCGCCCTCATCGGCCTGAACGGCTGCGGCAAGTCGACCCTGCTGCGGCTGGCCGCAGGACTGCTGCGACCGGACGCGGGGCGCGTACTGCTCGGTGGGGACGATCTCGTCCGGCTTTCGAGGCGCGCCACGGCACGCAGAGTGGCGCTGCTGCACCAGTCCGCCCCGACCGTACCGGGCATGACGGTACGTCACCTCGTACGCCAGGGGCGGTATGCCGCACGCGGACCGCTGGGCATGCTGCGCGAGGGCGACGACCCCGTCGTGCGACGGGCCCTGCGTGATGTCGGGGTGGAGCAGTGGGCCGATCGTGACGTCGACGCGCTGTCGGGGGGTGAACGGCAGCGGGTGCGGCTCGCGATGGCCCTCGCCCAGGACACCCGTGTCCTGCTGCTCGACGAGCCGACCACCTACCTGGACCTGCATCACCAGCTCGACGTGCTGCAGACCGTGGTGCGCCTGCGCGAGGAGCGCGGGCTCACCGTGGTGATGGTGCTGCACGACCTGGCCCACGCGGCCCGGTTCGCCGAGCGGATCGTCGCCCTGCGGGAGGGCCGGGTGGTGGCCGACGGGACGCCGAAACAGGTCGTCACACCGGGGTTGCTGGCGGAGGTGCTGAACGTGGCCGGACGGGTCGGTGAGGATCCGGAGGGAGGGTGGCCGGTGTGTTACCCAGATCACCCCATCGCAGCTCTTGAATATGAAAATCAGATTCATTAGCGTGATCTCACGGCGCTCAACCGAACGCCGTATCTCCCTGACATGAAGGAGAGTTCATGGACAACGAGCAGGTCTTCGCGCCGATCGTCGACCCGGGTCAGCTGGCTCACGACTCGGCCTCCCACTCCAACGCGCTCGTCGAGAACCCCTTCGAGGACACCGAGGAGTAAGCGAGGGATCGGTTCCCTCGACCGTGGGCCCGCCCGTTGCCTTCCGGGCGGGCCCACGCCCGTCCCCAGCCCGTCGCCAGGAGGAACGCCGTGTCCCACAGCCGACTCGTACCCGGTGCAGAGGTCGTCGCCGTACCCGGGCGAGGTCTCGCCGTCCGCACCCCCGAAGGGGAGTTCCTCACCGTCAGGACCGGCGACGCGGACGAGCGGCTCCTGCTCTCCCGGCTCACCGGCGACGCGTCCGTCCCTCAGGCGGACACCGAACTCGACCGTGTCGTCCGGGGTTTCGAACAGGCAGGCTTCCTCGCGGACGGCATCCCGCCCGCCGAGTGGCCGGCCGACCGCCGGCACATCCGGCTCATCGGCGATCCGGTACTGACCGGACCGCTCGGCGCACATCTGACGGCCATGGGCGCCGACCCGCACACCGCTCCGGCCGTGACCACGTCACCGGTCGACGTCGACGACCTGCTCGCCACGGCCCCCGCCGCCGTCGTGTGGTGCCTCGACGGACCCGTGCCCGACGGGCTGTGGGACGCCGCCGACCGGCTGCCCGAGCACGGCGTCGCCTGGCTGCGCTGCCACCGCGAGGGCTGGCAGGCCTACGTCGAACCGGTCGCCGCCGACCCCGGAGACGTCACCTCGGCCCACATCCGTGCCCGCCGGCTCGCCGCCACCCCCGCGTACCGCGAACTGTCCGCGTACTGGAGCGGGCCCCGCACCGTCGGCACACCGGTCCGGCTCGCCGTCCCCGCCGCCACACTGCTCGCGGGCCTGCTCGCCGACGACCTCAGCCGGTGGGCCACCGGAGCCCCCGACGCGGCCGGCCTCCCGGCACGGCGCCGGCTGCGCCGCGTCGATCTGCGCAACCTGACCGTCACCGAACACCCCGTCCTGCCGGTCCCGGACGTCGCTGCGATGCCGAAGCAGGACGGATGACGGCGTTCAGCACGGCCGTCGACGGGCTCGCCACCGACGTCCGCCTCCCCGCCGGCGACGGCCCCTTCCCGGCCGTCCTGGTCCGCACCCCTTACGACCGCGCCCGGCACCGGGCCGAGGCGTCCGGCTGGGCCCGCCACGGATTCGCCGCCGTCGTCCAGGACGTGCGGGGCCGCTTCGCGTCGCCGGGGGAGTGGCACCCCTACGCGAACGAGGCCGCCGACGGAGCGGCGACCGTCCGCTGGATCAGGCGGCAGCTCTGGGGCGACGGCCGGCTGGTGGCCGCCGGGGCCTCCTACGCCGCCCACTGCGCCCTCGTCCTCGCCCTAGACGCGCCCGAGGACGCGCGGCCGGACGCCGTCATCGCGGCGGTGCCCGCCCTCGGTCTCGCGGAGACGGCGCGCGAGGCGTCCGGCGTGGAACGGCTGCGCCCGCGCGCCGGATGGTGGGCCGCCCACGGCGACCGGCGGGACTCCGACGAGGGCGCCTTGGACAAGGCCCTCGCCGCCGACCCTGGCCTGCTCGCCCATCTGCCGCTGACCGCCCTCCCCGAGCGGCTGGGCCGGAGCCTCCCCTCCTGGGCGGGCCTGTGGCGCCACCACGATCGCGGGCGCCTCGTGGCACGGGCCGCGCACGCCGGGCAGCCCCTGCTCGCGGTGGGCGGCCATCACGACCACTTCACCGACGAGACGGTCGCACTGTGGCGCGCCTGGGGCGGCTCCTCGGCGCGGCTGCTCCTCGGCCCCTGGGGGCACGGCCTCCTCTCCGCGCCGGGCCCGGACGCCGGACCGGCCCACCGGCTGAACCTCGGCGAGCTGTACGTGCGGTGGGCCCGCCGCGCCCTGTCCGGCGAACTCGCCCCCGTCCGCCACGGCGCACTGGCGCTGGGCGGCGCCGACCTGTGGCTGACCGCCGGCACCCACGGTGAACCGCGCGCACAACGGCCGCGGCTGCTGCACGGCTCGGTCTTCACCGCCGACCCCGGCCGGCCCGTCCGCTCCGACGACCTGACCGTCCCCACCGACGGACCGCCCGACCGCTGTGTGCTGGTCACCCCGCCGCTGCCCCGTCCCCTCGACGCGGTCGGCCCCGTCAGCGCGCGACTGCGGGCCACCGCCCACACGCCGTCCGCGGACTGGGCCGCCCGGCTCGTCGCGCTCACACCGGAAGGGAGCGCCCAGCGGCTCGCGGTCGGCGTCGTCCGGCGCGCCGAACCGGAGGGCCGCGAGGCCGAGTTCACCATCCACCTCGGCCGGCTCACGCGTCGGCTGCGGGCCGGTACCCGGCTGCGCCTGGAGATCGCCGGACACCACTTCCCGGCTCACGCCCGCAACCCCCACACCGGCGACGACCCGGTGACGGCCCACCGACTGCTCGCCTCCCGGCGCGAGGTCGATCCGGGCACGGTCGAACTCACTCTGCACGTGCTCCCGTCCCGTCCCACCCCCACCGACCCAGCCGAGGAGATCCTGCGATGACGGCGCTGCCGCTGGAAGCACTCGTCGACCCCGTCTGCGGCATCGTCCGCAAGGTCAAGCCCGTCGAGCACCCCCCGGGCACCCCACCCCGCTACACCGCGCTCACGGCCGAGATATCCGACGCCCGCAGACTCGGACTGTGGCCGGCCGACCGGGTCTCCCTCGGCACCACCTTCGGCGACCCCGGGCAGGCCCGCACCGCCGCGATAGCCGAGGGCGTGGAGCGGTACTGCGGCAACCGCGTGCCGCCGCCCGGCCACCCCGACGCCCCCCTGCGCGCCACCGCCGCCGAACTGGCCGAGAAGGGCCTGCGCCTGTACGGCCCCGGGGACGTGCCCGCCTACGCGCCCTGGCAGTACGCCCGGGAGAGGTTCCCCTACCGTCCCCTCACCGCCGACACCCCGGCCCTGTGGACGCGCGGAACGGAGGCACTGGCCGACGGGACCACCGCCGAGGTCTGGGCACCCGTCTCGCTCACGCACCTCAACTGGCGCCAGGGCGACCTGCGCGAGCTGCCCCGCACCCACCACCTCAACTACGCCGGGATCGCCACCGGTCAGGGCCTCGACGACGCCGCGGAGCGCGGCCTGCTGGAGATCGTCGAACGGGACGCCCTGGAACTGTGGTGGCACCTGGACGGCCCGGCCCGGGGCATCGACCCGGCGAGCGTGCCCGGCCTCGCCGACGACCTCGCCGGCTCCGCTCTCGACGTCCACATCGTCCAGATGCGCTCGGAGTTCGCCCCCTGCATGGCCGCGCTCGTCCACGACCCGCGCCTCGGGCTGTACGCCGCCGGTTTCGCCTGCAAGTACGACCCTGCCGAAGCCGCCCGGAAGGCCGTCCTCGAAGCCGTTCACACCTGGGTCTTCACCCAGGGCCTGACCGGTTCCGACGGCTGGGTCTTCCAGGCCGTCGAGGCCGGACTGCTCGCCCGCGGGCTCTACCTGGAGCACCGGGCCGACGGCCGCTACCTCGACGCGTGCGGCGAACAGTTCGAACACGTCCGGGACCTGGGCGCGCACGTGCAGGTGTGGCTGGATGAGCGGATGGCCGCCGAGGCCCGGCGATTCACCGAACCGGCCCTCGGGACCGTGCCCGTCGACGTGGTCGAACCCGGCAGCCGGGAGCGGCTGGAGAACGCGCTGCGCGAGGGCGGCCACCGGGTCATGACCTTCGACCTCACCACCGAGGACGTGGCCGAGACCACCCTGCGCGTCGCCAGGGTCCTCGTCTCGGGGCTCCTGCCCAACGCCCCGGCGGCCTTCGGCTACTTCGGCTGCCCGCGCCTGCCCGAGGCCGCCGTCGCGCGCGGATGGCGCACCGACCCGCCGAGCGCGCCGGAGGACTTCACGCTGGCGCCTCCGCCGCACATGTGAGGGCCGTCCCCGTGGAACACGCCCGCGCGGACAGCCCGCCGGACCTCGTCGCCGCCCTCGCCCGCGCCCGCTCCCCGCGGCGCCCCGGACCCGGAACACCCGCCGGGGGAGCCGTCCGGGCCTGGCCCGGCCCGCCGGCCGCCTTCCCGACGGCCGGGCCGGGGGATCTCGACGTGCAGGTCCTGCTGCGCCTCTCCCTGGCGGCCTCGGACGGCTCCGGACGACTGCGGCCCGCTCCGTCCGCCGGTGCCCTGCACCCGGTGGACACCGAACTGACCGTCGGCGCCGGCTGCTCCCTGCCGCCCGGACGCTACGGCTACGACCCGCTGCGCCACCGCGTGCACCGCCTCGGCCCGCAACCCGACGGCACGCCGCCGGGCGTGACGGCCGCACTCTCCGTCACCGCACGGCGCACGCTCTCCCACTACGGCCACCGGGCGTGGCCCCTGCTGCTCCTCGACACCGGTCACGCCGCCGCCGCGCTGTACCTCGCGGCCCGCGCGCTCGGCGTGAGCGAGCCCGAAGTACGGCTGGACGGCCTCGCCGAGAACCCGCCGGCCGCCGTGCACATCCCGCCGCCCGGAAGGCGGGGCCCGGCGCGCCCGGCCGACAGCGCCCGTCGCCCGGAGCCGTCCGAGCCCACGCCCGCGGAGCTGCTGGCCCGTCGCAGTGCTCCACCGCCGTTGCCGGGGGCCCCTTCCCAGGACGCACTGAGGGCTGTCCTCGCCACCGCCGCCCGGGCGGGCACCGGCGATCTGCGCTGGTGCGCGGCGGTCGGCCCGCCACGGCCCGGGCTGGTGGAGCCGGCCGCCGACGGCGCCGCCCTGCGGCGGTACGCGGCGGGAGAGGCCCGGCCGACGCTCGCCGCCTGGGCCGCGGGCCAGGCGTGGATCGCGGACGCGGGCGCCGTGCTGCTCGCCGTCGGCTGCCCCGCCGACGCCGACGCCCCGCACATCCGCCGCGCCCACCTGCGGGCCGGCTTCGCCGTCCACCTGGCCCATGTCACCGCCCGGCGCCACGGGCTGGCCGCCCGGCCCGTCGGGTCCTGGCAGCAGGCGGACCTCGGCGCCGCGCTCGGCGCCGCCCCGGGCCGGGACTGGGTCGTCCACGCACTGGCCCTCGGCACCCGCCACGCCGACGAGGAGAACACCACGTGATCGTCCACCCCGAGCTGCGCCGCGCCGCCCGGCGCGCACGGCGCCCCCTGCTCGCGGCCACCCTCCTGCAGGGCGCCGTCACCCTCACCCACCTTGCGCAGGCCGCCCTGCTGGCCCTCGCTCTCGCCGGACTGGCCCGCGGCGACACCGGCCGGCTCCCATGGCTGCTGGCCGCGGTGCTCGCCGTCGTCGGCACCCGCGCCGGGCTGACCGTGTGGCAACGGCGTACCGCCACCCGTGCCGGGGCCCGGGTCCGGGTGGCCCTGCGGGACGAACTGCTGGCACACCTGGGCCGGTTGGGACCGGCTCACCTGACCACCGCGCGGGCCGGAGCCGTCCGCACCACCCTCGTCGACGGGGTGGAGGGCGTCGACGCCTACGTCTCCCGCTACCTGCCCCAGCTCCTGATCACCCTCACGGTGCCGCCCCTGATCCTGGCCGCACTGGCCGCCATCGAACCCCGGGTCCTCCTCGGCCTCGTCCCCGCCCTGCTCCTCGCCCTGGCCGGGCCACGCGCCTGGGACCGGCTCCTCGCCGCCCGGGGCAAGGAGCACTGGGACACGTACGAAGGGCTGGGTGCCGACTACCTGGAGGCCCTCCAGGGCATGCCCGCCCTGCGCGCCGCAGGCGCGGTCGGACGCACCCGCGCACGCCTGGAGGAGCGGTCCGCGGCGCTGCACCGCGCAACCGTCGCGAAACTGCGGGTGTCCCTGGTCGACACCGGCATCACCGACCTCGCCATCCAGGGCGGCACTGCCGCCGCGGCCCTCCTGGCGTGCTGGTCGGCCGTCACCGGATCCACCACGGCGACCGGCACGTACCTGGTGCTGCTGCTGGCGTCGGAGTGCTTCCGCCCCGTCCGCGACCTCGCCCGCGAATGGCACGCCGGATACCTCGGGGCATCGGCCGCCGACGGCCTCGCGGCCCTGCGCACGGCCGCACCGGCCGTCGCGGACACCGGAACGGCCTCCGCGCACGGGCAGGCTCCGCCCGAACTGCGCTTCCACGACGTCCGGTTCACCTACGACGGCGCACCGGCCCCGGCCCTGGACGGCGTCTCGTTCACCGCGCAGGCCGGACGGACGACCGCGATCGTCGGCCCGTCCGGGGCGGGAAAATCCACCCTCCTGGCCCTGCTCCTGCGCCACCACGACCCGCAGGAAGGCCGGATCACCCTCGACGGACGCCCCACGACCGAGTACGCGCTCGACGCGCTGCGGCAGGGCATCGCCGTCGTCTCGCAGGAGACCTACCTCTTCCACGCCACCATCGCCGACAACCTGCGCCTGGCCCGGCCCGGCGCCACGGACGACGACCTGACCAGGGCGGCGCGCGCCGCCGGGATCCACGACGAGATCACCGCCCTCCCCGACGGCTACGCCACGCTCCTCGGCGAACGGGGCGCCACCCTCTCCGGCGGTCAGCGGCAGCGCCTCGCGCTCGCGAGGGCCCTGCTGGCCGACGCCCCCGTGCTCGTCCTCGACGAGGCCACCAGCTCGGTCGACGAGCGCCGCGAGGCGGACATCGTCCGGCAGTTGCCGACCGCCGCGAGCGGCCGGACGGTCCTGGTGGTCGCCCACAGGCTCGCGGCCGTCCGGCACGCCGACCGCATCGTCGTCCTCGACGCGGGACGGGTGGACGCCGTCGGCGAACACGCCGGTCTCGTCGAGGCCGGCGGCGTCTACACCCGGCTCGTCGAGGCCGGCCACGCCCACCGAGGAGAACTCGCCGCATGAGCACCGTCGCCACCACCGACGCGGACGTACCCGCCCGAGGCGCGCTGCGCGCCCTGCTGCCCGCCCTCGCCGGGCACCGGGCCATGACAGCCCGCACCTGCGCGGCCGCCCTCCTCGAACAGGGCTCCCTCGTCGCGCTGCTGACCCTGGCCGCCCAGACCGTGGGCGCCGCCGTCATCGACGGCCGCGCCCCCTCGGCCGGCATCGTCACCGCGCTCGTCACCCTCGTCGTGCTGCGCGCCTTGATGACCTGGCGGGAGATGGACCTCTCGCACGACCTCGCCTACCGGGTGCTGGCCGCGCTGCGGGTACGCGTCTTCGACGGGCTGGCCCGCAGCGCGCCCGCCCGGGTGGCGGGACGGCGCAGCGGCGACCTCGCCGCCACCGCCATGGCCGACGTGGAGGCCCTGGAGTTCTTCTACGCCCACACCACCGCCCAGGTCCTGGCGGCGGGCACGGTCTTCGTGGGCGGCTCCGTGGTCCTCGCCATGGTGGAGCCGTGGCTGCCGGCGGCCGTGCTGCCGGTCGCGGCCCTCCTCGCGGCGGCGCCCTTCGCCGACGCACGGGCGCGCGCGGTGCGCGGCAGCCGCACCCGGACGGCCGTGGCGCGCCTGTCGGCCGACACCGTGGAGACCGTCGACGGGCTGCGCGAACTGCTCGCCTTCGGCGCCCTGGCGCAACGCCGCCGCCAACTGGCGGAGCGGGGGCGGCAGGTGGGTGCCGCACAGCGCGCAGAGGCCACCTCGGAGGCCGTCGCCGCCGCCGTCCGTGACCTCCTCATCGTGGCCGCGGTCCTCGGCGTGGTGGCAGCGGCGGCCCACTCCGTGACCTCCGGACGGCTGCACGGCGCATGGGCTCCGGCGGCGATGGCGCTGGCCCTGTCCGTCCTCGGCCCCGTCGCGGAATCGGCCCGCGCCCTGAGCCAGGCCGTGGCACTGCGCGCAGCCGCCTCCCGCGTCGACGCCGCCGTCAAGGCCCCCGCACTCGCCCCGCCGCCCGCCGTACCCCGTCCCCTGCCGCCCGGACCGCTGGGCGTCCGGCTGCACCGCGTGAGGTTCGACTACGGCGGCACACCCGTGCTGGACGGCCTCGAACTGACCGTCCCTCCGGGGCGGACACTCGCCCTGGTCGGCGTATCGGGTGCCGGCAAGTCGACCTGCGCCCACCTGCTGGCCCGCTTCTGGGACCCGGCGGCCGGCGCGGTCCAACTGCTCCCCGCCGACGGCGACCCCGTGGACCTGCGGGAGGTGAGCGATGCGGAACTGCGGCGTGCGGTGACGCTGGTGGGACAGGACACGCCCCTCTTCCACGGCACTCTCGCCGAGAACCTGCGGCTCGCCGCGCCCGAGGCGGACGACAGGGCGCTGGCCGAGGCGGCAGGGCTGTGCGGCGTCGACCGGATCGCCGCGATGGACGCCCTCGTCGGGGAGCGCGGCGCCACGCTCTCCGGCGGCCAGCGGGCCCGTATCGCTCTCGCCCGCGCGCTGCTGGTCCGGCCGCGCGTCCTCGTACTCGACGAGTCCACCGCCCACCTGGACAACGCGGGCGACGCCCAACTCGCCACCGCCCTGGGGGAGGAGAGCCGTACGACCATCGTCATCGCCCACCGCCCGGCCACCATCCGCCGTGCCGACCGCATCGCCGTCCTGGAGGAGGGCCGCATCGTGGAGGAGGGCACCTGGGAGGAACTCACCGGCCGCCCGGGCAGCGCGCTCAACCGGGTTCTGACCACGACGTCATGAGGAGGGCGTGGCCTGGCCGTGATCTCCGGGGCTTCTACGTTTCAGGAGCCTGTCGGCGGTCCGGGCGGGACAGGCATTCGTCGCACACGCCCGTGAGTTCGACCGTGTGGGACACCGCGTGAAAGCCGATGTCACGCGCGATCCTGGTCACCCACCGCTCGACCTCCTCGGCGTCGACGGCGAGGCTGAGCCCGCACTCCCGGCAGACCAGGTAATGGCGGTGCCCCTCGTCGGGCCTGGGCCGGTAGAGGCGTTCACCGTCCCCGTCGCGCACCATGTCGACGTGCCCGGCCGTCTCCAGTAACCGCAGCGTGCGGTAGACGGTGGTCAGCCCCACCGTCACGCCGTCCGCGACCAGAGCGGCGTGCAGGGTCTGCGCCGAGATGAAACCGTCGCACGCCCGAAGTGCCGCGAGGACCGCGGTGCGTTGCGGGGTGGTACGCCACGCACCGGGAGTCGTTCCGTACATGAGTGTGCCTCCCATCACGTCTGGAAGGCCGTCCGGGCGCCCGCACGGTGCCCGGACGCCCCGGTGCTCCGGCTAGACGGCCGCCGCCGGATGCGCGTGCTCGTGTTCGAGATCGCAGACGTCCCCGGTGTCCCACAGGGGAAAGGGATCGTCGGCGGGGGGCTGCTCGCCGTCGGTCATCAGGCACGCGGCCAGGGCGGCGCGCAGACTCGGCTCCCGCAGGCCGACACCGATGAAAACCAGCTCCTGGGCGTGCGGCGCCTCGGTGTCCCGGACCCCGGACGGCTCGAAGCGGGCCACGGACCCGGCCTGGGACCACAGGCCCGTCACACCCTCACGTCCGGCCAGGGTGAAGAAGCCTTTGGAGCGCAGCACTTGGCCGTGTGCCCCGCTGTCCAGGGCTTCGGTGACGAAGTCCCACAGCCGCCCGGGGTGGAACGGCGCGGAGGACCGGAAGACCAGGGAGGAGATGCCGTACTCCTCTGTCTCCGGTACGTGGTCGCCGTTGAGTTCCTGGACCCAGCCCGGGGCCTGCTGTGCGCGCTCCAGGTCGAACCGTCCGGTCTCCAGGACGTCGCGCACGCCGATCCGGCCCTGCACGGCCGGGATCAGACGGGCCGTCGGATTCAGCCGTGACAGCACCCCGCGCACCCGGTCCGCGTCGGCCTCACCGACCAGGTCCAGCTTGTTGAGGACGAGCACGTCGGCGAACTCGACCTGGTCGATCAGCAGGTCGCTCACGGTGCGCTCGTCGTCCTCGTAAGGAGCCAGGCCCCGTTCGGCCAGGTCGTCGCCGGTGCCCAGCTCGGCGAGGAAGTTGGCGGCGTCGACGACGGTGACCATGGTGTCCAGCCGGGCGACGTCCTCCAGGGTGGCGCCGTCGTCGCGCGCGAAGGCGAAGGTGGCGGCGACCGGCATCGGCTCGGAGATGCCGCTGGACTCGATGAGGAGGTAGTCGAAGCGGCCGTCCCGGGCGAGCCGGTCGACCTCCTCCAGCAGGTCGTCCCGCAGGGTGCAGCAGATGCAGCCGTTGGTCATCTCCACCAGCCGCTCCTCGGTGCGGGAGAGGGCCGCTTCGCCGCCGCGCACGAGGGCGGCGTCGATGTTGATCTCGCTCATGTCGTTGACGATCACGGCCACCCGCAGGCCCTCGCGGTTGGTGAGGACGTGGTTGAGGAGGGTCGTCTTCCCGGCGCCGAGAAACCCCGACAGCACGGTGACGGGGAGACGCTGCGAGGGCATGGGCGTCAGCGGCTCGGGCACGGCCATGGGGTGTCCTCTCGGTCGGGAGGGTCGTACGGCATGGACGTGCCTCAGCATACGACAACGATTTTCATGTGCGATACCCGACCGTATCCGGCTTCCGAGGAATCGTCAGATGTACGGCACAACCTTGTCGGCGAGTGGTGAGTCTCATGATCGATCACGTTGTGATCGGAGCCACGAGGAGACCACCATCAACGCCATACGCAAGACCCTGATCGCCACCACCGTCGTCGGTGCCGTCCTCGCGGGCGCGGCCGCCTGCGGAACGGTGGAGCAGCTCTCCGCCGGGCAGAAGCTCGACCGGGCCTTCGAGAAGCTCGGCAAGAAGAAGACACTCTCCTTCGAGCTCGACCTGGACACGGACGTCGCGTCCTTGAAGGCGCTGGACGCCAAGTCCGACCCCGCGCCCGACGAGGAGATCCCGGAACAGGCCGCCGAGTTGCTCAGCGGCGCGAAGATCACCGTGACCGTGCAGTCGAAGCGGCCGCTCGACGAGTCCGGCGAGAAGGACCTCGTCGGCACGGCCCTGAAGGTCAGCACCGCGGACGGCGACCTCGCCGAGTACCGGGTGATCGGCGACTTCACCTATGTCCGTGCCGACATGGCCGCGATGGGCAAGATGACGGGCAACCCTCTGCCGGACGCCGACGAGTTGCCCCCGGAGGCCGGGGCGATGAAGGACGTCCTCGAGGGCAAGTGGGTGAAGATCAACACCAAGGAGATGGAGAAGGCCACCGGCGGCAGCCGGAAGGCCGAGGGTGGTCCCGCACCCGAGCCGTCCCTCGACGCCAAGACGCAGAAGAAGCTCGTGAAGGCCCTCCGGGAGGTCATCGCCCGTGAGGTGAAGTTCAAGACGGCGGACGGCGGGGACGGCACCGAGCACGTCACGGCTACGGCCCCCTTCCGCACGCTGATCACCGAGCTGTTCGGCGAGATCCGCCCGCTGGTGAAGGACCTGCCGCCGGGCGTGGATCTGCCGACGGACAAGGTCCTGAAAGAGGCCCCCAACGCCAAGGTGACGGCGGACTTCACGCTGAAGAACGGCGCACTGTCCCAGGTGGACGTGGACCTCGCCAAGCTGGCCGAGAGCGCCAAGGTGAAGAAGCTGGGCCTGACCCTGCGGGTGCGCGAGGGCGTCAAGCCCACCGTTCCGGCCGGTGCCACGAAGCTCGACCTGAACAACCTCATGAACGGCTTCTTCGGCGCGGCGATGAGCGACGCCGAGTCGGCCTGAGGGGACGGCGTGGGGCCGGTCATGTGGTCACGTGCGGCCCCACGGGGCGGCCGGTGACCGGGATTCCCGACCGTCCGGTGCCGGCCGGCCTCTGCGCTCAGTCGGGTCCGGTCCAGTCGAAGGGGAAGTACTTGCTCGACTTCCCCGAGCGTTCCCACGAGAAGCCGAACGCGTCGGCCCGGTCGGCGGTGGCCCGCCCCCACGTGGCGACCTGGCCCGGTCCGACCTCGGCCCCCGGGGCGTTGTGGACCTGGACGCGGGTGCCTTCCGGAGTCGTCGGGCCGGTGAGCGCCTCGGCGGTGGCCGTGACCCGGCCGGGGATCTCCGCTGTCCAGGTGGCGAGGTCCTCGTCGATCTCCACGCGGATCGGTGCGAAGTCCATGCCGCGCATCTCGGGCTGGAACATCTGGCCGAACTGTGCCGGCCAGCCCCCTGCCTCGCCGCCGAAGACGGTCCCGAGCGCGGCGCGCTGCCGGTCGTCGGCGCGTTCGTCGAGGAAGACCGCGGCGTACGCGTCGGAGTGCTCACCGGCCCAGACGTTGCCCACGAAGGCGCCCAGCATCAGGACGTTGAGATCGTCGAGGCGTACGTCGCCGTAGTTGCCCTCGCGGATGTGCCAGACCAGCACGCCTTCGCAGTCACCGTAGGTCGGGGGCTGCGCGAACGTGCAGGGGCACGGTATGGCGCATTTGCACACGTCGAACCAGTCGCCGGCCAGATGCCAGCGGGTCCCGGTGCCGTCCTGTTCCGTCATCTCGCTTCCTCCCGTCGAGCCCGAGAGAGCTCCTCCGGAGTGGCGAGACCGCACGTCCCGAGCCCGCACGCGGATCGCGAGGCGGCCTCACTTCCAGCTTGCCCCGCTCCTCACATGCCGTCCATCGAAGGCGCCGATTCCTGCAGCCCCGGCAGCAGCCAGTCCTGGAACGGCGCCAGCACGGCGAGGACGAGGAAGACGACACCCACCACGCCCGCCAGCAGCGGCCCCCGCGACCACAGCTTCTCCACGAAGATCACCACCGCCAGCCCGGCCATCGCCGCCACGTTCATCACTCCGAGCGGCACGAGGACGACCATCAGTCCCGCGCAGCAGCCGACGCAGTAGGCGCCGTGGTGGAGACCCACCCGCAGATCGCGGGCCGGCTGCCGGAACCCGGAGTAGCGCACCAGCTGGCCCATGGGGTCACGGCAGTGCCGCAGACAGACGTTCTTGAGGGGACCCAGCTGATAGAGGCCCGCCACCAGGAACGCGACCGAGCCGATCCAGCGTCCCGCCGTCGGATGATCGCCGACCAGGTCGCCGGTGAGGTGCAGAGCCGCGTAGGCGAGCAGCCCGAAGGCCGTCCACACCAGCAGGTACCCGCCCAGGAACTCCGCGGTGCGCCCCGCCCGGCTCCACCCGGACGTCCGACGCCCGATCCCACGCACCCAGGTGAGGGCGACCGGTGCCATGGAAGGCAGCATCATGGCCGCCATCATCGTGACCCAGAGCAGCAGGAACAGCGGCAGGACCAATCCCATCGTGCCGGGTTCGACCCCCATGTCCCGGGCCTGTGCGACGGTCAGCACCCAGGCCGGCACGGCGATGAGGACGACCAGGGACCAGGCCACCGCGAGCTCTCGCGCCGGCAGCAACCCCCCGCCCGCTCCGGTGGGCGCGGGCGACCGGGCGGAGACGAGGACGGAAGTCCGGAGATGCCGCATCGATGCACTCCCTGCGTACCACCTCAGGACAGCACGCCCCCCGCCGCGCCGCGACCGCGCCACCCGCACCGACAGCGGGCAACGCCGGTGGTGGCACTCGCGCGGATGAAGGCGGCTCACCTGGGGCCGTGCCCGCGGACCGTTTCGCGGAAGGCGATCGGGCTCTGTCCCGTGCGCTTATGGAAGAACTTGCTGAAGTGGGTGGCGCTGGAGAACCCGAGGCGGCCGGCGATGCGGGCTGCCGGCTGATCGCTGTGGGCCAGGAGGCGCTTGGCTTCGAGGACGACGCGGCGGTCGATGACCTCCTTGGCGCCGAGGCCGACGGAGGCGAGGGTGGCGCGGGAGAGGGTGCGGGACGAATAGCCGAGCGCTTCGGCGTAGTCCTCGACCCGGCGGGTGCGGGCGAAGTCCCTCTCCACCGCGTCACGGAAGCGCAGATAGGTGGCATCGGGCCCGGGGCCGGGGCTCCCGGCGGGGGAGGTGAGGTGCGCCAGCCGCAGGACGAGGACGGCGAGCAGGTGACGCAGGGCCGCGGTGTGAATCTCCAGCGGCAGGTGTCCGAGTGCCCGGAACTCGGAGGAGAGGTGCTCGGCGGCCAGTCGCAGGGCCGCGGCATCCTCGGACAGGGGCCGGCGCAGGACCGGCGCGTGCGGGTCTTCCAGTCGGGCCCCGGCAGCGGTGGCCGGGTCGAGGAAGTCCTGGCGGAACAGGACCAGGGTGCCCTCGGCCTGAGTGAGGTCGTCCCACTGCTGCACCTGGCCGGGACGGATCCACAGCCAGGAGCCAGGTTCCAGGGCGTAGCCGGTGAAATCGACCGTGTGCGGCAGAATCCCCTCGCTGAGGGTGATCAGGTGATGGAAGTCCGGGCGCTGCGGAACCGTGAGCCGCTCGCCGGGCACGCGGTGGCGCAGGTCGGCGAGGGACAGCACCTCGACGCCGGCGGGGGTGCCGACGGGCGCTGCGAAGGAGACCTCCGGGATCCCGTGGCCACCATCATGTCGGTTTTTGACCATCACCAGTCGCGAGCGTATCCGATCCGGCCTGTTCAGCAACCTTAGTTTGGAGATGCCAGCCGCCTCCGGCGCCCACGGTGTCGGAAAGCAGCAAGAAAAAGTGCCCCGCCCACGACCGCCCTCGCGAGGAAGACCGTCATGAGCAACACGAAGAACACCGTCCTGACCGCCGCCGGTGAACTGTTCGGCCGGAAGGACCCCGGTGCGGTGGACCGCTGGGCCGCCGCCGACTACACCCAGCACAGTGCCCTGGCCGCCGACGGCCCCGAGGCCCTGCGCCGGCTCGTCGCCGGCCTGCCGGACGACTTCCGCTACGAGGGCGCCCGGGTGATCGCCGACGGCGACCTGGTCGCCCTGCACGGCACGTACCACGGCTTCGGGCCGGACCCGCTGGTCGCCTTCGACGTCTTCCGCGTCGACGCCGACGGCAGGCTCGCCGAGCACTGGGACGCTTTGACGCCCCTCGTACGGCAGACCGCCTCGGGCCGTTCGCAGACCGACGGCCCCACCGAGGTCACCGCGCCCGGGGAGACCGAGGCCAACCGGGCCCTGGTCGCCCGGTTCGCGCAGGAGGTCCTGGTCGGCGCCGACTACTCGGTGCTCACCGACTACATCTCCACCGACACCTACCTCCAGCACAATCCGGAGGCCGCCGACGGCCTCGACGGCTTCGGCGCCGCCGTCGCGCAGTGGGCCGGGCAGGGGAAGAACCTCGTCTACAAGACCGTCCACAAGGTCATCGCCGAGGGCGAGTTCGTGCTGCTCCAGTCCGAGGGCGAGTTCGGCGTGCCCGTGGCGTACTACGACCTCTTCCGCGTCCACGGTGGCAAGATCGTCGAGCACTGGGACGTCGTCGCCCCGATCCCGGCGGAACTGCCCCACGACAACGGGCTGTTCTGACGCCACGGAAGCCGGCGGCGAGGATCCCGGTGGACCCTGCCCGTCCCGGTAGGGGCCGATCACCTGCTGGACGCGCTCACTGAGTCACGCCTCACGCCCGAGCCCACGGAGACACCATGAGCGACCCCGAGAAGAACAAGGCCACCGCCAAGGCGTTCTACGACTTGATGTTCAACCAGTGCCGTCCCGCCGAGGCCATCGACAGGTACGCCGGTGACACCTACATCCAGCACAATCCCCACGTAGGCGACGGCAAGCAGGCGTTCATCGACTACTTCGAGCGGATGGCCGCCGAATACCCGGGCAAGCGGGTGGAGGTCAAGCGCGCTTTCGCCGAGGGCGACCACGTCATCCTGCACTGCCACCAGACCTGGCCCGCCGAGGAGTACGCCGGCATCGACATCTTTCGTTTCGACGAGGGCGGCAAGATCGTCGAGCACTGGGACGTCCTCCAGGTCGTCCCACCGACCTCCAAGAACGACAACACCATGTTCTGACCACCTCGCGGCCCTTCGCGAAGGCCGGTGGCCGCCGCTCAGGAAGTCACCGACGCGCGGATAGTCGTCCGGCTCCTCGATGAACAGCACCACCGGCTGGACTCCTCGCCTGACCAGCTCCTGCCGGATGCCGCGGAGGTGGAACCGGCGGTGCTGCTGCGCTGCCGATGCCGGTCCTAAGCTGGTGTGATGGGTGTGGGGACAGAGGTGCTGATCGTGGACTGGCCGCGCGTGGAGGCGACCGCGCCCGGTGACCGGGAGAGACTGCTGATCGATGCCGCCTTCGGTGAGGTGTTCAGCGACGACCTCTTCGAGCATGGCTGGTCGTGGCCCTCGCAGCCGGGGGAGGACTGGTACGGAAGGTATGCCTTCCGGAACTCGATGGGCTCCTACAAACCGCACTTCTGGGCCGGCCACTGCTGGGACCACGTGCGGGACTTCGTCGAGCCGAAGGTGCGCGAGGCACTGGACCGGTTCAACGACGCACTGTTCTGGCACGGTCTGGAGGACACCACCGGAGTCGGTTCGGGGCTTCCGCAGCGGCCGTGTCCCTGGGACGCGGACCTGTTGCTGTGGTGCCCTCCCGACCATGTGCCGGTGATCGCCGAATGGTGGCGGCAGGCGGCACCCCGCCTGGAGACCGTGCGCGAGCCGTTCACCCAGCACGCTGCGGAACCCCGCGGATGGATCCCGGACTTCGCATCGTTCGCCGACCTCCTCACCGACTGGGGAGAGGTGGTCAGGGAGGCGGAGCGCCGCGGCTGGGGCGTCGTGGCCCTGCGCTGCTGAACCGGTACCTGGGGTAGGGCCTGGACGGGCAGAACCTGACGGGCCGTTCGAAGGACACCATCCAGGCTGTCGCCGACATGCAACAGGAGCACGAGTACGTCATGCACGATCGGCACTCCGTGACCCACGTTCCAGCCGCCGCCGACGAGCTGGTGAACACGCTCGCGGCCAAGGCCGACCCGGACTTCGCCGTGCGCATGCAGCGGTACTTCCCGCACGAGATCCGGGCCCTCGGGGTCAGCAACGCGGCGGTCGCCGACATCGCCGCCGACTACTTCCGCGAGCGGCGCGACACTCCCGCGGCGACGCGGCTGCTCCTGGCGGAGGAGGTGCTGGCGCGCGCCGAGTACCACGAGGAGGTGCTCCTGGGCTTCGCGGTCCTGCACAAGGTCGCCAGAACCGGACTCGGTGACGAGTTGCTGGACCACTGCGAGCACTGGCTGCAGACGTACGTGTCCAACTGGGCTCAGTGTGACGACATGTGCCTCAAGCTGCTGTACCCGTTCCTCCTCGGGCACCTGGAGCTGATCGAGCAGACCCGCCGCTGGGCCGGGTCCGCCTCCCCATGGGCCAGGCGTGCCGCCAACGTGGCCGTCGTGAAGTTCGTCCGGCGCAAGGTGGGCCGCACGGTCTTCGAACTGCCGCTGTCGCACGTCTTCGGCAACTGCGTCCGGCTGATGCACGACGACCACGTCTACGTGCAGAAGGGCAGCGGCTGGCTGCTCAAGGTCACCGCCGAGGCCCATCCCGACGAGGTGGCCGACTTCCTGCGCACCTGGCACACCGAGATGCCCCGCGACACGTTCCGGTCCGCGCTGGAGAAGATGGACCCGCGGCTGCGGCGGTCCTTGATGGAACTGGGACGGTAACTTCTCTCGTATTTAGAACGATTGCGTTAGTCTCTACGCGAAGGAAAGGAGACGAGGACAAGTGTCGCTTTTAGAGGCAGATCCGTACGTCGGTAACCACTGCGAATCGACCACCCTCGTGAACCTGCTCCGGCAGCGTGAGATCGACTTGTCGGAGCCCCTCATCTTCGGGCTCGCCGGTGGCTTGTCCTTCATCTACTGGCGGACGAAGCAGATGCCGACACCGTTCGTCGGTGGCCGCATCAAGCCGGACACGCTGTCCGAAAATCTCGCGAATGCGCTGAACCTGCGGCTGTCCGTTCACGAGACGTCGTCGGTCAACCGGGCCAGGGAACACCTGCTGGCCGAGCTTGATTCCGGAACCGTCGTGGGTCTCAAGCTCGACCGCTACTTCCTCGACTACTCCACGGACGACTTCCGCTTCGCGGCCCACTATGTGGCCTGCGTCGGATACGACGACGACCGTTTCGCCCTGGTCGAGACGCAGCCGCTCGGTCTGCGATGGACCTCCGGTGAGTCCCTCGCGACCGCGCGAAGCGCCCGGGGCCCGATGAGTTCACGCAACCGCGCCTTCACCATCGATCTCCCGGAGGGCGGCCTTCCCGACCTGCCCAGAGCTGCCCGCGAAGGCATCAGATCGGCGGCGGAGAACTTCTTGAATCCGCCGATCTCCAACTTCGGGTACAAGGGCATGCACAAAGTCGCCGACCTGATGCCGCACTGGCTCGACGACCTCGATTCGCCCGCCGAGAGCCTCACCGAGATCTGCACGATCATGGAGGACGCGGGAACCGGCGGCGGCCTGTTCCGCACGATGTGGGCGGAATTCCTGGCGGAGGCCGCCGAAATCACCGGCACCGGCGAATTCCGCGAAGTCTCGGACGCTTACCGCGAAGTGTCGAAAAAATGGACCGAGGCGGCCGGACTTCTGAAAGAAGCGGGAGTCACCTCGTCGCGGGAATCCCTTCACAGCGCGTCGAAGATCGTGCATGAGGCAGCCGACAAGGAGCAGTACCTGATGCGTCGCCTCCTGGAACTGTCGAGCTGACCCGGGCCCGGGGTCTGGCGGGCAGGCCGGCACTCTCCGAGAAGCCCTACGTGGAGCCCCGGGGGTGTCCCAAGCCCGCGTCTCGCGCCAGGGCTGCCGCCTCCGTGCGCGACCGGGCGTGCAGTTTGGCCAGGACGTCGCTGCCCCGGTGGCGGATGGCCTTCTCGGAGAGGCTCAGGCGGCGGGCGATGGAGGCGTTGTCCAGGCCGCGGGAGATCAGGTCGACGGTCTCTCGCTCGCGGTCGGTGAGATGAGGGAAGGGGAGGGGAGACCGGTGGCGGGCGGCAGGGAGAAGTGGGACAGGACGCGCTGGGCGATCCGGGGGGCCGAAGACCGCTTCGCGGTGAGCTTGCCCCATCGGCGGATCCGACGCCGACGGGCCGGCGCTGTCAGTGGTGGCTGCGAGTGTGAGCGGATGGACCGCGATGACGAGCAGTTGCTGCGTGGCCGGGTCTACGGCCACGACCACGACGACCCCGATCCGGGCCCGCGCCGAGGGCAGACCTACGCCGAACTCGTGGGCGGCCCGCTGGACGGACTGCTGCTGGACATCACCGGCTGGCGGGCGGAGGAGGTCGACCACGGTGCTGCTCTGCCCACGGAGCTGGGGCGGTTCCCGGGCGGCCGTTCACTGTACGAGCCGGGGCCCGGGGGTTCCCGCACACTTGGCCCGGGGGTGAGTTGCCGCTTCTACCACTCCGGGGACACGCCGTGATGCGCCTCCCTTCGGAGGTGATTCAAGTCGTGACCATGTCATATCGGTCGGAGTGCCCCTGCGGGGTGATAGCGGAACAGGCAATTCCTCTCATTTGGGATGGAGATTTGCCTGGGTGAGTCCAGATTCGCCCAGGCGAAAGGGTGGGGCTGATTCCGGCCCGCATGGGACAGATGTTGCGGGGCACGGCCCGACGGCTTGTGTGGCCGCGGTGACCGTTCGAGGCGCCGTTTCTGACTCCCTGTCTGACTTCCTGTGGGGGGAAGCTGATGCACTCACGTGCTGGAGGCACGCCGTTTCGGCATGCCCGAGAACGCACAGAACCGCTCCCGTCGCGGCGATCACCACGGCCGCTGTGCTGATCGCCGCAGCGCCCGGTGCTGCCGCACCGGCGAAGCCGGAGTTACCGGAGCCGCAGAGTCCGTGGACGAGACCGACGAAGGTCGAGGTGCCCGCAACGCCGGAGGGATCGATCAAGGCGCCGCCGCCTTCGGAGGCCGAGGCCGATCCGTCGGCAGAGGTCGCCGCCTGGCGGGCCGCGCAGAGAGCCCGTGTCACCGGCGGAAAGGCCAAGGGCTCCGCGGCTCGCGCGGCGGCCGCCGAGGCCACGCCCTACACCCCGGAGGGGCAGGGCGATGTGCCCTGGCACCGTGTCATCGACACGCGCCTGAACGATGCGCTGGTGGCCCGGGTGAACGTCTCCAACGGCAACCTCATGCTCGCCGCGACCGACTTCGACATCGCCGGCGTCGGCCAGAAGCTCCAGCTCACCCGCAGCTACAACTCCCCTGAGTCGCCGTGGGGCAAGGTGTCGCAGCGCTGGTGGCAGGCCGTGACACGAACGTGGACGGCCTCGCGGCCGGGCGGGCACACCGTCCGGCCGCGAGGCGCGCCGCGCTGCTCGCTGTCAGAAGGTGAGGTTCCAGGCGTCGATCCGCCCGGTGTCCTGCGAGGCGATGTCGCGGACGCGCAGTTTCCACGTACCGGACGCGGTCTCCGACGAGGCGTCGACGGTGTACGTCTTGACCACGTCGTCCGCGCTGTCGCCGTCGGCGAAGTCCTCCAGGGAGTAGACCGACCCGTCAGGGGCGACGAGGGACAGCACCAGGTCGCCGCGGTACGTGTGCTTGACGTCCACGCCGACCTTCAGCGCGGCTGGGGCATTGCCCGTCACGCCGGTCACGGCGATCGGCGACTCGACCGTGGCGTTGTCGGCGACGCTGACGTCGGTGGTGTTCTCGAAGTACCGGCCGGGCTGCGGTCCGGAGCCGCCGACGGCCTTCAGCGCGTCGACCTGGCCCTCCCCGAAGAAGGCGTTCTTCGCCGTGGTGCCGGTGCAGCGGCTGTCGGACGGGCACGCCGTGTCCGTGGCCTGGCTTCCCAGCCGCGCGCGGAGATCAGCGGGGGTGGCGGCAGGGTCGGCACTCTTCAGCAGGGCGGCGACGCCGGCCACATGCGGTGAGGCCATCGAGGTGCCGTTCATGTTCCCGTACTTGCCGCCGGGCAGCGTGGAGTAGACGCCGTAGGCTCCGTCGCCCCCCGGGGCCGCGACGTCGATGATGTCCCGGCCGAAGTTGGAGTAGGACGCCTTGATGTTCCCGTTGCCCATCGCCGCGACGGTCACGACGCCCGGCAGCTCCGTCGGGATGTCGACGCAGGCGTTCGTGATGGTGCGGCTGACGGGGGTGGAGTCGTTCGGGCTGGAGCTGTCGCTGCGCTTGTTCGCCAGGTCGTAGTTGGAGTTGCCCGCCGCGGCGACCTGGAGCGAGCCCTTGCCCTCCGCGTACTCCTGCGCCCGGCGCACGCCCTCGATGATGGCCGCCTGGTCGGGGTCGTCCGGGCAGTTGAACATCCACGGGTCCGTGTAATAGCTGTTGTTGGTGACGTCGAAGCCGTGGTCACCAGCCCATATGAACCCGCAGATGGTGTTCTCGGCGAAGAACATGCTGGTGCTCGGCTCGGCGATGCGCACGGAGGCGATCTTCACGCCCGGCGCGACGCCCACCACTCCCTTGCCGTTCTTCGCGGCGGCGATGGTGCCCGCCACGTGCGTGCCGTGGGTGCCGACGTCACGCCAGGCGCCGGCGCGGGAGTCGGCCTTGCCGTAGGCGCAGGAGACGGAGTCCGCCGCGTCGAAGTTGGGTGCGATGTCCTGGTGCCGTTCGTCCACTCCGGTGTCGAGAACACCGACCGTGACGGCCGGCGAACCGGTGCTGACGGCCCAGGCCTTGTCGGCGTTGATCCTGGTCATGTCCCACCGTGCGGTCTCGGTGAGCGTCGTGGGCGACTGCGAGGGAGCGCTCGGCAGGGTGGGGGAGTAGGCGTCCGCCGGAACGTCCGAGGTGCGCGTCGCGCCCACCTTCTGCACGCCCGCGACGGAGCGCATCGCGGTGGCGAAGCCGGTGGAGGAGGAGTGCGCGACCACGACGCCGATCGCGTCGTAGTGTGCGAAGACCGAACCGCCGTTGGCCGTCACGGCGTTGCGTGCGGCCGACGTGTCACCGGGAGCGGTGATGACGAGGTAGGAGCGGGTGCCGGCGGCCCATCCGGCGGCGGTCTGGGCGGGCACGACGCGGGCCGCGGCCGGACCCGGCGGAAGGCCGGTGTCCACGTCGGCCGCGCCGGCGGGCGTGGCGAGCGCGAGAGCCGCTCCGACAGCGGCGACGGACAGCAGCGGCCGTCTGAGACGGCGCTGGGATATGCGGGGGGTTGTCACAGCATCCTCCGAGAGCCCGGGGGAAGGGGTGGCACCGGCCGGGCCATGGGCTGAATGGGTCGACGCAAGATCTCAGATGAGGGCATGACAAGGGAAGGGCCGACGGCGCATGAATCACCCTGCGCGGACAAGTAGGTGACTCCGCTCCGGATTGATCACGGACACGGCCGTAGGGCTGCCGTCGGGCACCTTCCCGTAGGCACATCGAAGAGGGCAAGTGACACCCGGCGACGGTGGGTCGGATGGCTGATGCCGCACTCCGCCTCCAGCGCCCGGCCCAGGATGTACTCCATCCGGTTCGCAGCCCCCTGCAGCCGGCCGAAGGCCAGCACCAGGGCGTCGTTCGCCGCATGACCCGGCATCCGCGCACCGGTGGCGGATGATCCGTTCCCGCGGCTGCGCGCAGGGCCCTCGGACACCGGTGTCCCCACCCGACCGGGCACCCCGCGGGCTGGAGCCGCCCCGCCGGTCGGCTCCGCCACACCGGTCGGCGCCGTCAAGCCGGTCGGAGCCTCGCACCGGACGGCGGCGACGGCCGTTGCGAGGCCGTCGCCGCCGACCGCGCGCAGGCGCTCGCAACGACCGGCAGGGGAACGCGTCAGCGCTTCGTGTAGATGAGGCCCAGTTTGTCGACCTCGGCACCGGCCCGCCCGTGGAACCCGGCGATCTGCCACCCCGACGGCGCGGTGCGCGTCACGCAGTCGGACGTGGTGGTTCCGCCGGACAGGCTCCTGCCGAGGTTCGTGGTGAACCTGGCGGAGAAGATCCGGGTCCGGCCGTCCTTCACGCCCCGGCACAGCTGGGCTGAACCGAGGTACTCCCCGTTGCCCAGATCCAGGGACGACGCCGTGCCACCGGTGCCGCCGTGGCTGATGACCTTGCCGTCGCCGAGCGTCAGGCCGACGCCGTCGACGCGGGTACCGCTGCGCAGCGTCAGGCTGACCGGGCGCGCGCCCGCCGGTACGGCGTCGATGTCGTTGTAGTAGTCGCCGTGGGGCCCGCCGAACTGCTCGCTGAGCTGGAAGTCCGCGGCGCGCGACCAGGAGAAGTCCACCTTGATCGGGTCGTGGTCGGACAGCATGAGCCCGCCGTCGTTGAGGAACCTGGCGTGCTCGTTGCTGTAGGAGGTGGCGTTGAGCGACACGAGTTTGCTGTCGCGGTACAGGACCTTGTCCACGACCTCGCAGGTGTTGGGCACGGTAGGCCCGGTCTGGTCGCAGACCAGTGCGTCGCTGCCCTTGGCGGGAGGTGTTCCGCCGCGGATGAGCTGGACCCAGGGGTCGGTCAGACCGTTCGCGGCGGCGAACTCGGCGATGGTGTCGCCGGAGCGCGTGTAGCGGGTGTTGGTGTCGCCCATGACGACGACCGCGTTCCCGGCCGAGTGGCTCTTGATGAAGGCCGTCAGCTGGTTGAGGTTGTCCGCCCGTGCGGTCAGGTCGCCGGGGTTCGTGCCGGCGTTGGTGTGCAGGTTGTAGAAGTCCACGTACACGCCCTCGGCGAGACGCTGACGCATGAACGTGAACCCCTTGGGCGTGAGGCAGTCACCGGAGTCGAACTGGCAGGACTTCCAGCGCACCCGCTCGAAGTCGTCGGTGTCGTACGGGAGCTTCGACAGGGTGTTGAGACCGCTGCCGATCCCCGCGCCCCCGCTGGTGGGAGTCCGGTACGCGTGCGCGGTGACACCAGCGTAGAGGAAGGCGTGGTAGTTGAAGTCCTCCTGGACGTTGACCACGTCGTACGGGGCGATCCGCCGGCCGATTTCCGTGGTGGCCGGTTCGCGGGGAGTGGGTGCGCTGGAGATGCTCTCCGGCAGGCCCGCGACGTTGTAGGCGAGGACGCTGAAGGATCCGGACACGGGATCGGCGGCAGCGGCGGGGGACGTGTTCGTGATGAACCCGCCGATCGCGGCTGACGCCACCGCGATGGAGGCTAGAAGTCGGCGCATGAAACCGGAGCTCCTGACAACGGGGAGTGGGGGGCCGGAACTTACCGGTGGTAACCCCCGTTCGTCCCGCACTTGGGCAAGCGAGACCGAATCTTGACCGACCGTGGTAGTGGCGGTCGGGGAGCGCGGCCGGGCCGCCCCTGGGCTCGACGCGGTTCCCTTCAAGGATGAGGTCGCCGGTGAGGGGCTCCAGGCCGACCAGGCGGACCCGGCCACCGCCTGCCCGGCGCTCCCGCCGACGCCTCCGCCATCACCGCGACCCGCGAGTACCTCGTCGCGTTCGAGGAGGAGCTGGGTGAGGCGGCCGGCGGCGCCGCGCTCACCGGCGCCCTGGTCGAGCGCTTCCCGGACCACGGCATGCTGATCGCCGCCCAGATCGGCGCGAAGGTCGCCAAGGGCGAGGTGAAGTGGGGCTGACGATGAGCGAGTTCGCCAGGTGCACGGCCCCGGCCGACGTCGTACGCCGCCAGTCCCCGGCCTCGGCGGCCGGCGATCTGGCGGCGCTGAGGGCCACGCTCGCCCCCGACGTGGAGTGGACGGAGATGGCCGGCTTCCCTCTCGCCGGCACCTACCGCACCCCTGAGGGCGTCGCCGCCAACGTCATGGAGAAGTTCGGCGAGGACTGGGACGGCTGGACCGCCCACGACGACACCTACGTCGCCGACGGCGAGAACGTCGTCGTCAGATCACCTCGTTCAACTCGGCCCGCATCTGCGACGCTTCGACGTCGCGCGCGACGGCCTGGGCCAGCAGCATCCGCAACACGAGCACGATGAGCGCGACTCCCAGGATG
Source organism: Streptomyces paradoxus (assembly GCF_014202475.1). Classification (GTDB taxonomy): domain Bacteria; phylum Actinomycetota; class Actinomycetes; order Streptomycetales; family Streptomycetaceae; genus Streptomyces; species Streptomyces paradoxus. The sequence goes on along the minus strand of NZ_JACHGV010000011.1, from coordinate 42,075 downwards.
GCCAGGCCGACGCCGCCCATGATGACGGTGACGCCCGGGTCGGCCCGCTGGCCCGGCGCGTTGAGGATCGTGACGGCGAACCACACGAGGGCAGCCGCCACGATCGCGCCGATCACGGCGTCCACGTAGCGGAAGGCGGCGCGGGAGAACACGGTTCTGCGTCGCACCATCGTCACCAGCCGCCATACGCAGACCAGCACGACCTCGGCCGACACCAGGCCCAGGATCGTGATCACGCGCAGCGGCGTCAGTGGGAGCGACCCGTCCTCCGGGTCGTTCCCGCTGACCAGCGTCCACACCATCAAGGCCTGTACGAGCACGGTGCCGACGAGCAGCACCACCAGCACAGCGCGCAGCGCACACAGTGTCAGCTTCCCCATGCCTCATCCTCCCATCGAGTAGCGATGGGAATCTATCGAATTTCGATATGTGGGGCAAAGGGTGGAGGGCGCGAAGGCGGCCGCCCGGGGGAGTGGCGCGGATCACTGCGGATGCGGGCGGAGTGCGGAACAACAACAGCTGGTTGCCCGTTGAACAAACCGTGGGTGCGGATGGGACAGAGTCCCCGGGCCTCACCATTCGCCCACAGGGACGATCGTTCGGCTGAAGCCCTGTGGAGCCCTTCGCCGCGAGGCGACCGCCATCCGCGCCCACCACCGGACCGCCCCGGCCGTGATTCCCCCGTCCGGCCGGGGCTCTTCTCAGTTCTCCAGGACGAAGACCGGCTTGTGGCCGGCCCGGCCTGAGGTCAGCACGCGGGGGATCTCGTCCCAGCCGTAGACGCCGCTGGTGACCAGCTCGGGGTGGAGGGTGCCCGCGGCCACCGCCTCCAGGGTCGGCGTCATGTTCGGCCGCGCGTGGCCCTTGCCGTTGTGGAAGTGGACCCCGCGCTGGTACAGCGCGAGCAGGGGGAGCCGGACGTCGTCGAAGTAGATGCCGACGCTGTTGACGTGTCCCTCGGGCATGACCGACAGCAGTGCCTTGCGCAGCCGTTCTGGGTTGCAACTGGCGTCCACGGCGAGGTGGAAGTCCTTTTCGCGCTTGCCGTGGATGTCGTGGACCTCGGCGCCGAGCTGCTCGGCGACCTTCATCCTGGCCGGGTCGTCGTCGTGGTAGACGGTCCGGGCGCCGGCGCAGTGGACGGCGACGTCGACGCAGTACAGGCCGATGGAGCCGGTTCCGCCGAAGACCGCGATCTTCGGGTCGGAGACTCCGGCGACGGTCGGCATCACCGTCTCCCAGCCGAGGGCGAGGTTGTCGCCGATCGAGGCCAGATGCACCGGGTCGACCCCGGCGGGCAGCTTGGCGAGGTTGAAGTCCGCGTAGGGGACGCGGATGAGTTCGTCGAACGTCCCTCCCCAGGCGCCGTTCACCGGCAGGCCGTACTGGGCGTCGCCGTGGCGGAGACAGCGGGCGGTGTGTCCGAGCTCGCACTGCGCGCAGGTGCCGCACGCGATGTGCGACGCGACGCCCACGACGTCACCGACCGCGACGTCCGTGCAGTCGGGGCCGACCTCGACCACCGTGCCCACGCACTCGTGGCCGATCGGGAACGGGCCGAAGCCGGAGAACGGCGTCTTGTCCTCGATGACATGGTGGTCGAGGTCGCATGTCGTCGCCGCGAGCGGGCGCACGAGCGCGTCCGTGCCCTCGACGAGGGAGGGGGCGTCGACCTCGTCGAAGCGCAGCTGCCCGGGCGCGACGAACATCAGGCTCTTCATGGGAAAGCTCCTCGGTTGCAGGGGTCCCGGGCCGACCGGTGTCACCCGTCGGCCCGGCCCGCGTGGTCGGTCAGTGAGCGCCGGCGTTCAGGTCGCCGGCGGGCAGGGCATCCAGGAAGACCAAGTGCGGGGGCCCGGTCAGTGCCTGTGCCAGGGTGGTGCCGACCTCACGCATGGCGGCGCCCTTCATGTGTGCGCCCAGCGCCTCCTGCGAGGCCCACTTCTCGATCATGACGAACTCACCGGTCGTGCCCGCCTTGCGGTGCAGCGCGTAGCGCAGGCACCCGGGTTCGGCGTGCACCGCGGGCAGCGCCGCCGTCAACGTCTTCTCGACCAGCTCTTCTTGACCCGGCTTCGCGACCATCGTCGCCACCAGGACCAGCGGCTCGGTCATGGGGTCCACCTCTCTCGATATAACACTCGTTATAATCATGTCAGACGTGCGGGCCGCTGGTCACAGCGGCCGGTTGCGCCGCAGCCCGGCGGGTGAAGGGCCGCTGACGTGCCTTCAGTCCAGGCCCGCGAAGGCGGCCTTGACGTACTGGGTCGTCCGGTCGCTGCCGAGCAGCCCGGTTCCCATGCTGTTCATGACGTACGAGATCGCGGCCCGGCGTTCGGTGTCGATCACGACCACCGAACCGCCCCACCCGGTCCAGAAGCAGATGCGTCCCGGCGGGAGATACGGCACAGCCGGGGACGGCAGCCCGAAGCCGATGCCGAAACGCAGATGCGTCCCGAGCACGAGGTCAGGCCCGTCCGTCTGCTGACGGAAAATCAGGTCGATGGTCCGCGGCGACAGCAGGCGCACGCCGTCGAGCGTTCCGCCGCAGCCGCCTGCTGGTGCTCCAGGTGCTCGGCTCCCGCTGCTGCGGGCGGCTCGGTGAGGGGGAGGTGCATCGGGTTCTCCGGTGTAGGCTATGACAATTGTTATAAACAAGAGGTCGGGAGGGGTTTCCAGGTGACCGAGTCCGGTGCGTCAGCCCGCGAGCGGATCGTGGCCGGTGCGGCCGACATGATCAGCCGGCGTGGCCTGAACGCGACGAGCATTCGCGAGACGGCCAAGCACGCCAGGGCGCCGCTGGGGTCGACGTACCACTACTTCCCCGAAGGCAAGCAGCAGTTGGTCACCGAGGCCGTGCGCTACACCGGCGAGTGGACCACGCGCAGCCTGCGCAAGGAACTGCAGGCCGGTCCGGTCGCCGGACTGCTGGCCTTCCTCGCCCTGTGGCGCAAGATCGTCGTAGACAGCGACTTCCGGGCCGGCTGCCCCGTCCTCGCGGTCTCCATCGAGGAACCGGCGGCCGGTCAGACGTCCGCCGCCCTCGCGGCGGCCGCCGACGTCTTCGCCGCCTGGGAGGGGCTGCTCGCCGATTCCCTGCGTGAGCACGGCGTCGAGCCGGAGCGGGCGGCGCAGCTCGCGACGCTCATCGTCGCGGCCGTCGAGGGAACCGTGGCCATGTGCCGCGCCAAGCGCAGTACCGAGCCCCTCGATCGCACCGCCGAGCAGTTGCGGACGCTCATCCGCGCCGCGGTCGAGGGCTGACCCCGGCTCAGGATCCACAGCCCGGCTTCAGGTGCCCAGCGCGGCACGGACCGCCTTGACCCGCTCCTCCGTGAACACCCCGCTCTGAAGCAGCGGCAGGATCGACAGCACACCGCCGGACGAGCCCCAGCTGCCCTCGTCGATCACCCGGAAGTTGACCCACCAGCCCGGGGCCGGCTGGTCGAGCCCGCAGGCCGCCGCCAGTGCGGCCAGCGCACGCTCGATGACCTCGGCCCGTACCTCCGACTGCCAGGCGGCGTCCATGACCGCGAGGTCGATCACCATCACGTCGGGTTCCGGGTCGGCGTCCGCCAGCAGCCGGCCGCCGATGGCCATCATGTCCCGCTCACGCTCGACGAAGTGCACCTGGAACCCGGGCCGCGCCGCCGGGGCGAACTGACCCACCTCGGGCACCAGTACCGCGTCCGTCAGCGTCTCGGCCAGCTCACGGCGCTGCTCCGAACTGAGGCGTCCCTTGGGCGTGTTCACGGTGATGATGGTCACGGCATCCTCCTATGACAGTCGTTATGGAAGGCAGGGTACACGCCCGCTATAACGACTGTCATACAGGTGGGCCGGGGCTTCTGGGGCGATTCAGGGCGGGGCTGATCCGGTCGTGGGCAGGTCAGTCGGTGATCACGGGGCTGCGGTGGATCCAGTCGCTGCCGTGCGCCGCCCGGTGCATGAAGGCGGCCACGTCCGCGCGACTGATGGTCGGGTTGCCCTTCATCGGCAGGCGGTCTCCCGCGCTGTACGTGCCCTTGGCGGGGCCGTGGGTCAGCCGGGTCGGGTAGACCACGGTCCAGTCCAGGCCGCTGGAGCGGATGCGGTTGTCCGCGATCTCCTTGTCGGCGTAGATCGACCGCAGCAGTGTGCGGTAGATCGTCTTCTGGGTGGCGCTCGACTCGGCGAAGGTGGAGCCGACGCCGAACGATGACAGCCACACCAGTCGGGAGACACCTGCCTCGTCGGCCGCGCCGATCACGGCCGCCGAGGCCTGCGTGAAGAGGCCGTCGGCGCGCACCGAGTTTCCTCTGCCGAGCGCGGAGACGATCGCGTCCTGTCCGGCCGCGGCGGCGGCGATGTCGCGGTGAGACGTGGCGTCGCCCGTGACCGGCGTGACCTTCTCGGCCAGGTCGCCCAGGGCCGTGGGGTTGCGAACGAGAGTCGTGACCGAGTCGCCGGAGCGCAGGGCCAGATCGGCCAGATGGCGACCGGTGGGGCCGGTCGCACCGAGGATGAGCAGCTTCATGGCAAGGGATGCCGTGAGCCGCGACGGTGGATCTCTAGAGCGGCGCCCGCTCGGCCCGCAGCTCCGCCACCGGGTCGCCCGGCGCGGCCGACGGCGGGCACCCGCCCGTACGACACCCCGCAACCGGGCGCCCGACCGCAGCGGCACGTCGATGAGCTCCGGCTCCGCATCGCTCGGATGGCCAGCCCTTACCTGCTGGACCTCAGGTACATGAACGATCTCACTAGGATCGTGGGGTGATTGAGTACCACGGGTGGATCACGGTCAGGGAGACCGCGGGTGATGACGATGACGAGGCGCGTCTGCCGACGCCTGCCGGCGCGAGCTCCGCGACGACCTCGGCAGCGACCCGGGCGCCGGGCTCAAGGCCGTGCATCAGGAACTGCTGCAGGCCGAGGCGCCCGCGGTCCGGTACGGCGGAGCCGGACGTGTCGCCATCCCGGTTCTCCTGACCGCGGTGACCTGGTCGTACGCAAGCCGGCACAGGGCAGGGCGCCGTCTCCTCGGCGACGGCGATGCCGAGCACGGCGCGGTCGGCTGACAGTGGCGACGCGCCGTGTACGACCGCTGGCGGCACCCCGTCAGTCGGGCAGGTTGCCGTCGCCTCCCAGGTTGGCGACCATGCGACGCAGGACGTTGATCGTGGTCACGAAGTCGGCCGTTTCAACGCCTTCGTGCACCTGCCGATGCACACGAAGGTTTCGCTCCCTGGCCCGGAGGCGCCCGCCCTCTCCTGCCTCGGTCAAGGTCATGAGCCCCGCATCCTCTGTCAGCCAGCCACGACCGACAAGGTCATCGAAGACACCATGGAAGTCGGTCCCGAGGTCGTCCCACTTCGTAAGCCGCGCGATCAACGCTGCGCGGGTCCACTTACCCGGCTTCGCGGCGACGTGGTTGAGTGTCCACCAATGCGGCTGTGTGAGGTCCTCCACCGCCAACTGCTCACGGATGGCCCCGACCACCAGCCGGCAGGCCATCCCAGTCCATGCGCCGATGGGCTGAGCGGCCAACTCCTCCTGCGAGTACTCCTTGAGCGTCACGCTCATGTGTCCTCCTCGTCGTGATCAACGGAATGTGATGACCGTAGAACCTCAGGTTCACTTGAGGTCAAGGCGGCGTCAGCGGCCGGCATTCGGCGTCATGCGTCACGGCGCGCCCTGGAACGGGCTCTGCGACGGTTCCCAGACCGAGCAGTCGTGAGCGAAGAGAACGCGTCGTGGGTCGAAGTCGGCGAGTCGCTCCAGCCAGGGCCGGTAGGTGGGAAGTGGCTGTTCCACGCCGTGAAGTGCCGCTTGGCGGGCCATCTGGTCGGACGCGAAGTGCGAGGCGAAGTCGTGTGCCTGGCCCGCGAGGACTACGGTGCCGTCGGGTTGCCCGAGGACCAGTGATTGATGCCCTTGGGTGTGCCCCGGCGTCGGGATGATCCAGGCTCCCGGCCAGATCTCGGTTTCACCAGCGAGCTCCTCATAGGTCGCGGCGGAGAAGTCGATCAGTGCGTCGATGGTGTAGCCGCCCTTGCGGGCAGTGGCGAGCTCGACGTCCTGAACCAGAATCGGCCTGCCGCCCAGGAGAGGGTTGCCGCCGCAATGGTCGAAGTGGAGATGGCAGTTCGCGACGAGGGAGATGTCATCCAGCGCAACTCCGGCCGCGGACAGGGCATTTTGCAGGTCTCGGCGCCGGGGCCGGTAGCGGGCTTCGGTCTCGGGGCCCGCGCTGCCGATGCCGGTGTCGAAAAGGATCAACCCCTGGTCGTGCTGCACGAGGTAGGCAAGCACAGGTTCGACGCGCGGCTTCGGGCCACCCGTCTCCGACGCAGGCCGGACGAGGTACCCCGCCTCACTTCAGGTGCCGGTCCAGGAACCGGCAGCCGTCCTCCAGCTCGAACCAGGGGTGCCGGTGTGCCCTCCCGGATTCGCGTGCAGCGTCTTCTCCTCGCTGCCGAAGGCGTCGAACAGGTCCAGGGCCCGTTGCCGGGGGTTGCAGTTCGAGAAGGGCGTCCAGAGTGGTCTGCCATTCCGGCACCGCGTTGTCGACCAGGGGGCCGATGAGGGACTCGAAGATCTCGTCGACCGGCTCACCGGCCCGCATCGCCCGCCGGAGGTCGGCACGGGCCTGCTCGTCCGCGGCGGAACGGGGGCGTTCGCCGCACCCGGCGGCGTCGACGGTGGCCACGGCGTAGCCGCGCGCCGCGGTGTACCGGGCCCGGGCCGGGGGTCCGCCTCGGGCAGGCCGTCGTTGTGGGCCATCAGGACCAGCGGGGCCGGGGCGGAACCAGGGGTCCACAGGGTGCCGGGAATTGCGCGCACCTCAGGGGCACCCCACGTGCCCGACCACCCCTGAGTGGACCCCGACCCGACCCGGAAAAGCCCCTGACCGGGCCTCCACACGCGCGCCAACGCACCTACCGTGACGACGGTGCCCCGGCCGGGTCCGCACACCTGACACGAGCAGCACTCTTATCAAAGGGAGGACCCATGCCGTTAAGGCGCAGATCCGTACCACGGCGCATCGCCGCGCGGGGTACGGCCATGGCCGTGGGAGGCGTCATGGCCGCCACCGCCGGGCTCGCCGCCGCCCCCGCGGTCCACGTGTCGCCCTCTGCCACAGGATCCCTGCGGTGGGCACCGTGTCACGAACCGGCGAACCCCGGAGCCGAGTGCGCCACCCTTTCGGTACCGGTCGACTGGGCCCACCCGGACGGGCCGACACTCGAACTGGCCGTGGCGCGGCGCAAGGCCACCGACCCCGGCGCACGCGTCGGGTCGATGGTGTTCGGCCCCGGCGGACCGGGCGACTCGGGTGTGAGGATGGTGGTGGACCGAGTCAGCCGCTTCAGCCCCGAAGTCCGCCGCAGGTTCGACATCGTCAGCTTCGACCCGCGCGGCGTGGGCGACAGCAACCCGGTGACCTGCTCCGGCGACCTGCTTGCCCAGCGGCCGTCGCCGGTGCTGAAGAGCCAGGCGGACTTCGACGCCACCATGGCGTACAACAAGCGGCTCCGTGCCGACTGCCGGGCCCGTACCGGCCCGGTGTTCGACCACCTCGACACCGCCCAGACGGTCCGGGACGTGGACGCCCTGCGCGCCGCCCTGGGCGAGCGGAAACTGACCTTCCACGGCAGCTCGTACGGCACGCTGCTCGGGGCGCAGTACGCCGAGACCTACCCGCGTCGCGTGCGCGCGATGGTGCTGGAGAGCGTCATGGACCACAGCGTCGCGGCCACCCGCGACTTCCTGCGGGCCGAGGCGGCCTCGGCTGAGGATTCCTTCCAAGAGTTCGTGAAGTGGTGTGACCGGACCGCCGACTGCGAGCTGCACGGCCGCGACGTCCGCGCCGTCTGGCGGAGCCTGTTGACCCGGGCCGGACGCGGCGAGCTGGAGGACCCGGTGAAGCCGGGCAGCCCGCTGTCGTCGACGGACCTGGTCAACAAGGTCGCGTTCCGGAAGTTCTACGAGGCCGACTACGCGGGTCTGGCCACGGCGATCGCGACGATGCACGCGAGCGAACCGCTGCCCGCGTCGCCCACCTCGACCGCGCCGCTGCCTCCGGCGACCCCCGTCTTCTGCTCGGACTGGCACCTGCCGGTGCGCGACCACCGGGCGTACGCCTCGCTCGTCGCCATGATGAACAGGACCGCGGCCGACCTGCCCTACCTGCTGCCGATCCACATGGTGGCGGCGTGTCTGGGCGCGCCGACCGCCAACCCGCAGCACCGCCTGGACGTACGCGGCGCACCGCCCATCCTCGTGTCCAACGCGCTGCACGACCCCGCCACCGGCTACCCGTGGGCGGTCTCGGTGGCCCGGCAGCTCGGCCGCAGGGGCGTGCTCCTCACTTACGAGGGCCACGGCCACGGCAGCGTCACCAGCGGACCGTGCATGGAGGACGCCGTGAACAGCTATCTCACCGACCTGACGGTCCCCCCGCGGGGCACCAGCTGTCCCGCCCTGGACTCGGTCAACGCTGCGGGATCGCCGCCTCGGCCGCTGCCTTGATCCGGGCAGCGAAGGCGGGGGCGTCCTTGCGGGCGGCGGTGAGTGCCAGGCCGACGAGCAGCTTGCCGAGTCCGTGGCCCTCCAGAACGTTGTGGAGACGGACCCGGGTTCTGCCGTCGGCCAGCGGCTCCAGGTCGTAGCCGCCCTCGGCCACCGCCACGCTGTTCTTGGACACCTCGGCCCACCGGATCCGCGCCGGGGCGTCGAGCTCGGTGATACGGAACTCCCTGGCCGTCTTCACGCCGGCGTCCTTGACCGTGCTGCGGAAGACCGTTCCCACGGCAGTCGGCGTCTCGGGAACCCGCTCGATCCTCAGCACTCTGGGGCTGAACTGCGGATCGTTGCGCCCGTCGGCGAGGTAGTCGAACACCGCCTCGACGGGCCGGTCGATCTCGGTGGTCGCTTCGAACTGTCCTGACATGAGGGCTCCTCGGTCACTGGGTCCGCGCGGTCGTGAAGGGCCGTCAGCTCGTCCTGCCGTAACGGCATCGAGACCCTACGGGAGCGCCGGGCATCACGCGAGACGACAAGCAGGCCATCCGGGTGCCGGCCCGGAGTGATGAAAGGAGTCTGGCCGTCAGACGGGTGGCCATTGCTCCGTACGCCACACCGCAGATCAAAGAGACGAGCAGGGCCGCCACGGGGGAGTGGTCCCGCAGGTGGGGATAGACCTGGAAATGCGTCAGGTAGATGTAGAGCGAGCTGCCCGCCAGGACGCCCGCCAGCCGGTTGACCGGGTCGATGCTGGGCAGGGCGGGCACCCAGAGCAGCAGGACGAGGCCGCCGAGCACGATCGATGTCCGCAGGGTTTGCTCCCCGGGGAAGAGACCGGGCACGGTGAGCAGCGTGACCGCGGTCAGCCCCAGCCGCTGTCCCGCCGTGCGGGCCCGGGCCGCCGCCCAGCCCAGTGCGAACAGGAAGAAGACCACGGTCGGGCTCAGGTGGAAGCGGACGTGTGCGAGGCCCCAGGGGTCGTAGCGTCCGACGAGTCCCAGGGCGACCAGCGCCAGGGCGAAGCCGAAGGGGGTGCGCCGCTCAGCGCGGTGCACCCAGGGGATCGCCAGCAGAACCGCCAGCCCGGCGAGGAAGTAGACCAGCGCCTCGACGAACCAGTAGCGCCACTCGGGGTCGGAGTTGTCCTGCTCGAAGAGGCTGTTGGCCAGGACGACGTTGGCCAGATCGTATTCGCGGGTCAGCAGCAGCGCGAAGGCGATCCACACCATGCTCGGAACGGCGATGCGGGCGATGCTCCGCCCCATCCTGCCCAGACGCTCCCGGCGTTCGCCGACGGAGAGGTGGAAGCGCGCGAAGTTGTATCCGGCGACGCCGAGCAGCACGTGGGCGCCGCCTTGGACGAGGAAGACGGGGATGTGCGAGCCGACGACGAGGACGATGCCGACCGCCCGCAGGGCGATGCCCGTCTCCAGGCTGCGCCGCAGCCCGCGCCGCGGGAGGGCCGGGGGCGTGCGCCGCGCGGTGTCCGGGGCCCGCAGCCGGCGGATCGGTGTGGTGTGCCAGTCGGCGGGCAGCACGCCCAGGACCTGCTCCAGCCGCAGCGACATCTCGACGTACGAGAGTGAGTCGCCGCCCAGACTCACGAAGCTGCTGTCCTCGGTGACGTCGGTCCGGTCGAGGATCTCGGCGTAGAGGGCACAGAGGTCGTCGTCGCCCGGGGCCGGTGCCGAGGCCGAAGCGTCGCGAGCCAGCCGCCGTACCGCTTCGTAGTCGGTCTTGCCCGAGGCGAGCCGCGGAAGCTCGGCCACCGGCAGCACCCGTATCGCGCGCGGCGGCAGACCGCAGCCTTCGCTCACCAGCCGCCGTACGGCCGTCGCCTCGGCACCCGCCGTGTTCGCCGCGACGACGGTCAGCGCGTCGTCGTCGCCCACGCACGCGGCGTGGATGCCGTGTTCTTCCAGTTGCGCCTCGACCCGGTGCGGGTCGAGGCGCAGACCGAGGATCTTGATGAAGCGGCTGCGCCGCCCCACGATCTCGTACAGCCCGTCGGGGGCGCGCCGGGCGATGTCCCCGGTGGGCAGTTCCTCCAGGGTGCGGCCGAGGGCGAGGTCCGCGGGCGTCTCGGCGTAACCGAGCATGACGTTGGGGCCCGAGTAGACCAGTTCGCCGGTGTCGGGTGACGCGATGCCGTCGACCGGCCGCAGCCGGAAGGAGCCTCCGGGGATCGGTACGCCTATGGTCTCCGGGCGCTCGTGCGCGAGCGCCGGGGGCAGATAGGCCATGCGGGCCGTCGCCTCGGTCTGCCCGTACATGACGAACAGCTCCCAGCCGGATCTGCGGCCCAACTCGGCGAACGCGGCGACTCGTTCGGGTGCCAGGCGGCCACCGGCCTGGGTCACGTAGCGCAGGTGGGGCAGCCGCATGTGGGCGAAGCCGACCCGGTCGAGCAGGTCGAAGGTGTACGGCACCCCGGCGAGCGCGGTGCCGCGGGCCACGCGGAACTCCTCCCAGAAGGCGGTGTCGGCGACCGACCGCTCGGTGAGGATCAGCCCGGCGCCGCGCAGCAGGTGACTGTGGATGACGGACAGGCCGTAGCAGTAGTGCGGGGGCAGGGTCGTGGCCGCGCGGTCGGACGGACGGATGCCCAGGTAGCCGGCTATGGACTCGGCGTTGGACTGGAGGTTGTCGTGCGACAGCCGGACCAGCTTCGGTGAGCCGGTCGAACCGGAGGTGCTCAGCAGCAGCGCCAGATCGGGGTGGAGGGTGTGCGTGCTCGTCCGGCGCCGCTCGTCGAGGGTCCAGGTGCCGTGGTCGTCCGGGCGCGCGACGACGTCGGGGTCGTAGGCGGCCGTCAGGGCATCGATGGTGGAGGTGCTGTCGCCGGGGACGAGCAGGACGGGGTGGCCGCCGGCGAGGGCCGCGAGGTGGACCACGAGCGCGTCGGCCCGGTTGGCGCCGGCCAGCAGCACGAGGCGGCGCGTGCGGCCCAGGCGTTCGGCGGTGGCGGCGACCCGCTCCGCGAGCGCCCGGTAGGTGACCTCGCCCGATGGCGTGATCAACGCGGTGCGATCTCCGTGAGCCGCGAGGTCACGCGCGAACGGCACCCCAGGTCCACGCGTGGGCGGCCGGGGCGACGAAATAGGGGCAAAGCGCGGAAATGGCGTGGTCAACGGGACCGAGGCAGGTCGGGATGAGTCGATCACGGGCGCGCAACCTTTCTGCGGCAGCGTCCGCAAATAGCACTGATCCCTTGACGGTTAGGCAAGCTTTACCTTATTCATAGCATGTTCACAGCTGGCTTGAAAGCATCGCTTCGCCGCTCGCTGACCCGACGACGCGACCCGCGCCGTACCGGCGAGCCACCCAGGAAGGCACACCACATGCGACGCCCCTCGGCTCGCCGGATCACCGCGCTCCTCGCGGCCGGCCTGCTCCTGCCCGTCCTCGCCTCCTGCGGCTCCGGCGACGACAAGGGCGGCTCCGCGGAGGGCGGCGACTCCGCCCTCGTCATCTACTCCGGGCGCCACGAGAAGCTGGTCAAGCCGATCCTGGACAAGCTGGAGAAGGCGGTCGGCGCCAAGGTCGAGGTGCGCTACGGCGACAGCGCCGAACTGGCCGCCCAGATCCTGGAGGAGGGCGACCGCACCAAGGCCGGACTCTTCTTCTCGCAGGACGCCGGTGCCCTGGGCGCCCTGTCCAAGGAGGGCATGCTCGCGAAGCTGCCGCAGTCGAGCCTCGACGAGGTGGACAAGGCCTACCGCGGCGAGGAGGGCGACTGGGTGGGCCTGTCGGGGAGGGTGCGTGTCATCGCCTACAACCCGGACAAGGTCGCCGAGGACAAGGTCCCGGACCGGGTGGCCGACGTGACGAAGCCCGAGTGGAAGGGCAAGGTCGGCTTCGCGCCGACCAACGCCTCCTTCCAGGCCTTCGTCACCGGCATGCGCGTCCTGGAGGGTGACGACGCCACCCGGCTGTGGCTCAAGGGCCTGAAGGCCAACGGGAAGGTGTACACCAACAACCTCGCCACCCTCGACGCCGTCGAGTCGGGCGAGGTCTCCCTCGGCCTGGTCAACCACTACTACTGGTACGAGCGGGTCGCCGAGAAGGGCGAGGACAAGGTCGGCGCACAGCTCAAGTTCCTGCCCGGGGGAGACCCCGGCGCGCTCATCAACGTCGCCGGCGTCGGCATCCTCAAGGACGGCGGCCAGGCCGGGACCGCCCAGAAGGCCGTCGACTACCTGCTGTCCAAGGAAGCGCAGACCTACTTCGCCGACACGACCAAGGAGTACCCGCTGGCCGCGGGCGTCACCAGCAACGTCGAAGGCCTGCCGCCGTTCGAGTCCCTGGAGTCCCCGGACATCGACCTGGGCAAGCTCGAATCCCTCCAGGAGACGCTGGCCATGCTCCAGGACGTCGGACTGGTCTAGGAAGCGTGAGAAGACCGGCAGAAACCCCTGAGCCCGACGTGACCGCATCGGCATCCGGAGGCCGCCCGGCGGGAGCACCCGCTCCCGCCGGGCGCCGCCCCGTCCGCAAGACGGACGGGGCGCCCGCCGGCCGCAGACCTCCGTTGGTCCTGCTCGTCCCCGCCTGCGTGGCCGCGCTGTTCGCGCTGCTGCCCCTGGGCTACCTCGCGGTCCGCGCCTTCGAACGCGGTCCGCGCTACGCCTGGGACGTCGTCGGCGACGAGCGGACGCTGCAACTCCTCGCCCGCAGCCTCTCCCTGACGGCCGTCGTCGTGGCGGCCTGCCTGGTGCTCGGCGTCTCCCTGGCCTGGCTGACCGTACGCACAGCCCTGCCCGGGGCACGCGCCTGGTCGGTGCTGGTCACCCTGCCGCTCGCCGTGCCCAGCTACGTCGCCGCCTTCGCGTGGCTGGCCAGCGCACCCCGGACCGCCGGCTTCGCCGGGGCCGCGCTCGCCCTCACCCTCGTGAGCTTCCCCTACGTCCACCTTCCCGTCGCCGCAGCGCTGCGCGGGATCGACCCGGCTCAGGAGGAGGCCGCCCGCTCCCTGGGCCACGGCCCGCTGCGCACCTTCCTGAGGGTCACACTGCCCCAGCTGCGCCCGGCCGCCGCGGGCGGAGCGCTGCTCGTCGCGCTGTACGTGCTCTCCGACTTCGGCGCCGTCTCGCTGATGCGCTACGACACCTTCACCCGCGCCATCCACACCTCCTACCGCGCCTCCTTCGACCGCACGCCGGCCGCCGCGCTCAGCGTCGTACTGGTGGTGATGACGGTGGCGCTGGTGGCCGCCGAGACCCGCACCCGGGGGCGCGCCGGCCATGCCCGGACCGGCGCCGGAACCGCCCGCCCGGCCGTCCCGGTGCCCCTCGGACGCTGGCGGGTCCCCGCCCTGGCCTGGTGCACCACGCTGGTGGCCGCGGCGGTGGCATTCCCGCTCGGCACCCTCGGCTACTGGCTGGCCGTGGGCAACTCGGCGACATGGGACGCGGGCGCGCTCGGGGAAGCCGCCTGGACCACCCTCGGCGTCGCCGCGGCCGGAGCCGCCCTGACCACACTGCTGGCACTGCCCGTCGGGGTGATCGCCGCACGCCACCGGGGACGCGGGGCCCGGCTGCTGGAGCAGGCCGCCTACGCCGGCCACGCACTGCCCGGCATCACGGTCGCGCTGTCCCTCGTCTTCTTCGCGGTGCGCTACGCCTACCCGCTCTATCAGCAACTGCCCCTGCTGATCGGCGCCTACGCCGTGCTGTTCCTGCCGGTCGCGGTCGCCGCCACCCGCGCCGCCGTACTCCAGGCGCCGCCCGTCCTGGAGGACGTGGCCCGCTCCCTGGGCCGTTCCCCCCTGCGGGTGCTGCGCGAGGTGACCGTGCCGCTGGCCGCACCGGGCGTCGCGGCCGGCGCCGCGCTCACCTTCGTCGTCTGCATGAAGGAACTGCCCGCCACGCTGCTGCTGCGCCCCACCGGCGTGGACACGCTGGCCACCCGGCTGTGGACCGAGACCGGATCCGGCTCGTTCGCGGCCGCCGCACCCTACGCCGCGGCCCTCATCCTCCTGGCCGCCGTCCCCTCCTACCTCCTGGGCAGGCACCGCACATGACCGACCACGGCAACGAGCTCCGCATCGAGCAGCTCACCAAGTCCTACCGCTCCGGCGCCCCCGTCCTCCAGGGCCTGGACCTCACCGTGCCGGGCGGGACACTGGCCGCCGTGCTCGGCCCCTCCGGCTGCGGAAAGACCACTCTGCTCCGCGTCATCGCCGGGTTCTTGCGCGCCGACACGGGCACGGTGGCGCTCGACGGACGCACCCTCGCGGGGCCCGGCGTGCACCTGCCGCCGGAACGGCGCCGCATCGGCATCGTGCCGCAGGAAGGCGCCCTCTTCCCGCACATGACCGTGGCCCGCAACGTGGCGTTCGGGCTGACCGGCCTCGACCGCGGCGAGCGCCGCCGCAGGACGGCGGACATGCTCGACCTCGTCGGACTGGCCGGGTACGGCGACCGCATGCCGCACGAACTGTCCGGCGGACAGCAGCAGCGCATCGCCCTGGCCCGGGCACTGGCTCCGCGCCCCGCACTCGTCCTGCTCGACGAACCGTTCAACGCCCTCGACAGCGCGCTGCGCGCAGGAGTCCGGGCGGATGTGCGATCCGCCCTGCGAGCGACCGGGGCCACGGCCCTGCTGGTCACCCACGACCAGCAGGAAGCCCTGTCCACGGCCGACCTCGTCGCCGTCGTACGTCAGGGCCGTGTCGCTCAGTGCGACACCCCGCAGGACCTCTACCGGCGCCCCGCCGACCCCTGGGTCGCCGGTTTCGTCGGCGACGCCGTCCTGGTCCCCGCGACGGTGCACGCGAGCGGTTCCACGGCCACGACACCGCTGGGGACCGTGACCCTGACCGCCCCCCTGGAAGGCCGCAGCACCGGCACCGTCGTCCTGCGCCCCGAGCAGCTGCAACTGACCGATGCGGACACGGAGGAGGCCGTGCGGGGCACGGTCCGGGACGTCTTCTACTACGGCCACGACGCCAAAGTCACCCTGGCCGTACAGGGCGTCGACGACCCGGTCGACGTCCGCGTCGCGGGCCCGCTGTCGGTGGGCCCCGGCCAGGAGGCCGCGATCCGCGTGACCGGCGAGGCGACGCTGCATCCGTAGCCGTCCCGGCCGAACGCGAGCCCGCAGAGGTGATGAGGGCTCAGGCCTGGCTGCTGATCTGCCGCTTGTCCACCTCGACCGAGACGGGAGGACCCCCCGTGCTCTCGAAGACGTACGCCGTGTAGCACGTGCCGCGCCCGATGGCCTGGTGAGCCCGGACGATCGCGATGACCTCGTCCCACTCGCCGGCGTCGAGTTCCCTCAGGCCGGGCCACCGCACGCACAGGGCCTGCCGGCCGGCCCGGGTGGCCGCGGCGCCGGCGAACAGGGCGGAGAGCTGGGCGGCCCTGTGGAGCACGGGGGTGGTCCAGTCGAGGATCCGGTGGGTGCTGAAGCCGGCGGCGGAAGCCATCAGCGGGTACCGCTTGTACGGCTCGATGTCGTCGAAGCGCCAGGTGCCGCGTACCAGGCCGTTCGGGTCGAGGGTTCCGATCGGCTGATCGGTACGGGACGTGACGTCCACGAGGACGAGCCGCCCGCCGGGGCGGAGCAGTCGGAAGCTCTCGCTCAGGAATGACGTACGGCCTTCGTGGCCGAAGTGGAAGGCGGCTTCCAGGCAGTGCACGCGGTCGAAGGAGCCGTCCGGCAGGGGGATGTCCGCCGCCTGCGATGGCAGGGCCGTCGCGTCGGCGACGGCGAAGCGCGCGCCTGAGCGGCTGGAGAAGCGGCGACGAGCCTGGTCGATCTGCGCGGGCTGGATGTCCACCCCCAGCGCCCGGCAGCCGGCGGCGCCCAGCCGCGCCGTCGTGTCACCGCGACCGCACCCGGCATCGAGGACGAACTGCCCGGGCCGGGCATCCAGCAACGCCAGCGACCTGCGGGCCAGACGGCGCTGAAAGAACACCGGCCCCGCCAGGGCCGCGAGCGGAAAGGTGGGCAGCGTGAAGTAGCCGATGTTGGCCAGGTCGTCCCAGCCGAGGTGCCGGAGCACCCGGAAGAGCACGCTCTCGTCGCTGTAGGCACCGGCGAGGTCGCCGTTGTCGCCCATCCCGCACCCCCTGCTGCCCGTGGACACATCTGTGGCCCGCTGCCTGTATCACCGTCCCGACCTGTATCTACACTGAACTCATTAGGGATGTTCGTGACAACCGGAACCATCATGCGCTACCAGCGGATGCTCGTACCGGTCCTCACCCTGGTCCTTGTCATGGTGCCCGTCACCTGCGCGCAGGCACAGGGTGAGGAAGTCCCGCACGGGCCCACGTTCGCCGCGCGCGCTCTGCAAGCACTGATCGACGGCATCCAGTTCGGAGTGATCATCGCGATCACATCGGTGGGACTCTCGCTGATCTTCGGCACCATCCATCTGATCAACTTCGCGCACGGCGAGTTCGTCACCATCGGCGCCACCTTCGCGTTCTTCCTCAACGTCTCCCCGGCCGGTCCCGGATGGCACCTGATCCCCGCCGCCCTCGCCGCGGTGGTCTTCGGCGCCCTGCTGGGCGGGGCGGTCGACCGCGGCATCTGGCGCCCGCTGCGGGCCCGGGGCACCGGGCTGATCAACATGTTCATCGTCACCATCGGGCTCTCACTGCTGCTGCGCCACGTCGTGCTCGTGCTCTACGGGACCCGGCCCGCCTCCTATGCGCAGTACGACATCCAGAGCGCCTTGGACCTGGGCCCGGCCGGTATCACCCCGCGGGACCTCACCGTCACCCTGCTCTCCGTACTGGTGCTGCTCGGCACCGCCGCGCTCCTGCAGAAGACGCGGATCGGCACGGCCGTCCGGGCCGTCTCCGCCAACCGTGACCTCGCGGAGGCGTCGGGCATCGACGTCCAGCGGGTGGTGCTGTTCGTGTGGATGCTCGGCGGCGGGCTGGCCGCGCTCGGCGGAGTCTTCTTCGGCCTGGTGGAGATCGTCACCTGGGACATGGGCTTCAAGCTCCTGCTGCTCATGTTCGCCGGGATCATCCTGGGCGGCCTCGGCTCCGCCTACGGCGCGATGGTCGGCAGCCTCGTCATCGGCATCGTCGCCCAGATGTCCACCCTGTGGTTCCCGGTCGACCTGCAGTACGCGTGGGCGCTGCTCGTCCTCATCCTCGTCCTCCTCGTCCGGCCGCAGGGCATCCTCGGCCGGGCCGAACGCGTCGGGTGAGGGGTGTGCCATGGACTTCTCGGCCATCGTCTCCGACGCCCTGCGCTCCGGGATCGGCCCCATCGCCGCCGTCTACGCCCTCGCGGCGATGGGACTGAACCTGCACTTCGGATACACGGGGCTGCTGAACTTCGGCCAGGTCGGATTCATGCTGGTCGGCGGCTACGGACTCGCCATCACGGTGTCGACGTACGGCGGCGCGATGTGGCTCGGCGTCCTGGGCGGAATCGCCTGCGCGATCGTGCTGGCCCTGCTGCTCGGCCTGCCCACCCTGCGGCTGCGTGCCGACTACCTCGCGATCACCACGATCGCGGCGGGGGAGACGCTACGGCTCTTCTACCGGTCCAGCTGGGCCGAGCCGGTCACCGGCGGGGTGTTCGGACTGCAGCGCTTCGCCAACGACTTCTACTCCCTCAGCCCCATCGAACCCGGCACCTACGGCGTGTGGCTGGTGAGGTTCAGCTCCCGTGACCTCTGGGTGATGATCGTCGGATGGGCGCTGGTGCTCGTGGTCGGAGGGCTCCTCGCCCTGCTGATCCACAGCCCCTGGGGCCGGGTCATCCGGTCGATCCGCGAGGACGAGGTCGCCGCGCGCAGCCTCGGCAAGAACGTCTACGCCTACAAGATGCAGAGCCTCGCGCTCGGCGGCGTCATCGGGGCGGTCGCGGGCATGATGCAGGCCATCCAGGTGCAGTCCGTGAACCCGGACAACTACGACCCGGGCGTCACGTTCTTCCTGTACACGCTGCTCGTCCTCGGAGGCGCCGGGCGGATCCTCGGGCCGGTCGTCGGCTCGATCCTGTTCTGGTTCGTCCTCAGCTTCCTCGACAGCGCGCTGCGCCAGGCCATCGACGCCGAGCACATCTCGCCGGACCTCATCAGCACCTCGGAGGTCGGCGCGGTGCGCTTCGCCCTGGTCGGGGTCGCCCTCATCCTGCTGGTCGCCTTCCGGCCACAGGGCATTCTCGGCAGCCGGAAGGAGATGCTGCTCAGTGGCCGCTGACCCGGCCGTGCCCCACCCGGGCCGGCTCTCCGCGATCGATCCCGAGCCGGGGGTGCGCAAACCCGACCCCCTGCTGATCCTCGACGAGGTGACCCGCACCTTCGGCGGCCTGGTCGCCGTGCGGGTCGAGCACCTGGAAGTGCAGCGCGGGGCCATCACCGCGCTCATCGGCCCCAACGGCGCCGGCAAGACCACCCTGTTCAACGTGGTGAGCGGCTTCGACCGAGCCGACGACGGCCGGTGGTCATTCGAAGGGCAGCCGCTCACCGGCGCCCCGGCACACCGGGTTGCGCGGCGGGGACTGGTCCGTACGTTCCAGCTCTCCAGAGCGCTCGCCCGGCTCACGGTGCTGGAGAACCTGCTGCTCGCCGCGCCGGGGCAACGCGGGGAAGGGGCCCTGCCCGCCCTGCTGCGACCGCTGTGGCGCGGGCAGGAGCGGGAGTCCGAGCACCGGGCCGACGAACTGCTGGACCGGTTCCGGCTCGGGCCCCTGCGCGACGACTTCGCCGGCACGCTCTCCGGCGGGCAGCGCAAACTGCTGGAACTGGCCCGCGCGCTCATGACCCGGCCGGTGATGCTCCTGCTCGACGAACCGATGGCCGGGGTGAACCCCGCGCTGGCCCAGTCGCTGCTCGGACACATCACGCGGCTGCGGGACGAGGGGCTGACGGTGTGCTTCGTCGAGCACGACATGGACGTGGTCATGGGCATCAGCGACTGGGTGGCCGTCATGGCCGACGGCCGCCTGGTGGCCGAGGGCCCACCGCACACGATCGGCCGGAACGCCGCCGTCGTGGACGCCTACCTGGGCAAGCGGCACGACGAACCGGAGGCGGCCGACGACCAGGGAGAGGAGGACTAGCGATGTCCGCTGAGGAGCAGGCACCGGTGCTGGCGGCCGACGAGATCGTCGCCGGTTACGTACCGGGCGTCGACGTACTGCGCGGATGCAGCGTCGAGGTGCGGCCGGGCGAGGTGGTCGGCGTGATCGGCCCCAACGGCGCCGGCAAGTCGACCCTGGTCAAGGCCGTCTTCGGGCTGCTGCGGGTACGCGGCGGGACCGTGCGGCTGCACGGCGAGGACGTGACCGGACTGCCCGCCCACGAGCTGGTCCGGCGTGGCGTGGGCTACGTACCGCAACTGCAGAACGTGTTCCCCACGCTGACCGTCGAGGAGAACCTGCGGATGGGCGTGTATCTACGGCCCAAGGACCACGCGCGGCGGGTCGCGGCGGTCGAGGAACTCTTCCCCCTGCTGGCCGACCGCCGCAAGCAGAAGGCCGGTGCCATGTCGGGCGGCGAGCGCCAGATGCTCGCGATGGCCCGCGCCCTGATGATGGAGCCGCAGCTGCTGCTGCTCGACGAGCCGTCGGCCGGCCTGTCACCACTCCACCAGGACCACGTCTTCGACCGGTGCAGAATGATCAACAGCGCGGGCGTCGCCGTGCTCATGGTCGAGCAGAACGCCCGCAGGTGCCTGCAGCTCTGCGACCGCGGCTACGTCCTCGACCAAGGCCGCAACGCGTACACCGGCACGGGTACGGCCCTGCTGCACGACGAGAAGGTGATCGAGCTGTACCTCGGCACGCTCGCCCGCGTCCGTTGACTCCCGCTGTCGGTTCTCCCGGTCACTCCTCGGCCTTGCTGGTCTCGGTACGCAAGGTCTGCAGCTTCCCTTCGTCGTCGTAGCCGTACACCTCGATCGACGCCTGGCCTGGTTCGCCCTTGTCGGTGAAGTCGAGCGGACCGCTCACACCGTCGTAGTCGATGTCCTTGCCGTCGGCGATCAGCTCCTTGCAGGCGGCGAACGAGTTGCACTTCTCGCCGTCCTTGGTGATGCCGTTCATCTCCTTCACGTAGTCGCCCGGATCGTCGGACTCCGCCTTCTCGGCGGCGAGCGCGATCGTCGTCGCGCAGTCGAACACCTGCGGCGCGAACTGCAGCTCCTTCAGATCCGGCGCGAATTCCTGGAGGTCCTTCACGTACTGCTCGTTCGACGCCGAGGCCGGGGCGGTCCCCTTCATCCCGGAGAGCCTCTCGGGCTGGCCCGGGGCGACCAGCGAGGGCAGTTCCTCGCTGCGCAGGCCGTCGGCGCCGTAGACGCCGATCTGGTCGGGCCCGAGTCCGGACTCGATCATGCCCTGCAGGATCTGGGTGCCTTCCTCGAAGGCGATCACCACGGCGGCGTCCGGCCTGGAGTTCTCGATCTGCTGGACGACCTGGTCGAAGTTGCTCGCCTTGGGGTCGTAGGTCTCGGCCAGCGTCACCGTCGCACCGCGCTCCTCCAGCGTCTTGCGGGTGGCCTCCATCAGGCCGCGCCCGTAGTCGTCCGCCCGCGCGACCAGCGCCACCCGGTCGTGGCCGTCGTCGCGGACGACGTCGGCCAGGATGGGACCCTGCAACGCGTCGCTCGGGACGGTACGGAAGTAGAAGCCGTCGTCCTCGTAGTCGGTGAAGGTCGGCGCGGTGTTCGACCCCGAGCACTGCACGACGCCCGCACCGGTCACCCGGTCGATGAACGCCAGCGACATGCCGGAAGCCGCGGCGCCGACGATCGCGTCCACGCCTGCCGCCAGGACCCGGTCCGCCGACTGTGCGGCAACGGCCTCCTGGCCCGCCTCGTCACTGGAGACCACGGTGGGCACGGACTTGCCCAGGACCCCGCCGGCGTCGTTGATCTTCTCTATCGCGAACTTCAGCGACTCGATCTGCGGCGGGCCGAGATAGGCCAGCTGTCCCGTCTCCGGCAGGACGTAGCCGAACTGGAGCTCACCATCGCCCGGATCGGCCTGGGCGGTGCCCGTCGTGCCGCAGACGGCTATCACAAGAGCGGCCGCGCTCGCGAAGATCGCGGACCGCCGTATCGACGCTTTCATCTCCGCCTCCGCTCGTACAGGCGGCGGTGGTCGACTGGCCGGCCATCGCCCGCCATCTGTACTTGAGGTTAGATCTCAAATGGAGCCCGGAAAAGCACGAAACGTACACTTTTTCGATCGAGTGGGCTCAGCCTGCATCGAGGTCGCGCACGAGGCGAGCGCCGCCAGGGTTACGACGCCCGCGCCAGTCGCACGATCGCCGCGATCGACCGGTCGACGTCGGCCTCGGTCGTGGAGTGGCCGGAGACCGAGATGCGCATCAGCCGTCGGCCGCGCCAGGTGGTGGCGCCCATCCAGCAGGTGCCGTCGTCCTGCACGGCCTGCACCACCCGGTCGGTGCGGGAGTCGTCGCCGAAGCCGACGAGGACCTGGTTGAGCGTCACGTCGTTGACCACGTCGAAGCCCGCCGCGGTCAGGCCGTCGGCGAAACGGCGGGCGAGGGAGCAGCAGCGGTCCACGAGTGCCGAGACGCCGTCCCGGCCGAGTTCGCGCAGCGCCGCCCAGGTGGCGAAACCGCGTGCGTGGCGGGAGGACTCGACGGTGTAGTCGGCCCCACCGACCGGAGCGCCGTCGGCACGGGTGAGGTAGGAGGCGGTGTACGACAGAGCGTCGGCGTGGACGGCGGGGCGGGAGCAGAACGCGTAGCCGCAGTCGTAGGGCACGTTGAGCCACTTGTGGCCGTCGCAGGCCCAGGAGTCGGCCAGCTCGACCCCGTCGACGAGGGGGCGGGTCGCCGGGCTCGCGGCCGCCCACAGGCCGAAGGCGCCGTCGACGTGCACCCAGCCGGCGCGGGCGTGCGTGACATCGCAGGCGGTACGGAGATCGTCGCAAGCCCCGGTGTTCACGTTGCCCGCCTGCGTACAGACGATCGCCGGGGTGTCCGGGTCGGATGCCAGTACGCGGCGGAGGTCCTCGGCGTCGAGGGCGCCGCGCCCGTCCGTGCGGACCATGTCCACGCAGTCGGTGCCCAAACCGAGCAGCCGCAGCGAGCGGTCGATGGTGGCGTGACGCTCCTCGCCCGCGACCACCCGCAGGCGCGGGGCGCCGCCCAGCCCCTGGCGCGCGACATCCCAGCCGGCCTGGGTGAGCAGGTGCTGCCGGGCGGCCGCGAGTCCCGCGGTATTGGCCGCCTGCCCGCCGGTGACGAACCCGGTGGACGCCGTGGCGGGGAGCCCGAGCAGGTCCTTCAGCCAGGCGCCCGCCGCCTCCTCCGCGGCGAGGGCGGCGGGCGAGAGCGCGGCGTTGAAGGCGTTCTGATCCCACCCGGCGGCCAGGATCTCCGCAGCGGTGGCCGCGGGCAGCGCCCCGCCGACGACGAAACCGAAGAAGCGCGGCCCCGCAGTGGCGACGAGTCCCGTCTCGGCGGCGGCCACCAGCTCGTCGATCACCGTGAGCGGGTCGGCGGGGGAGTGGTTCAAGGGGCGGGAGAAGGCGGTGCGCAGGGCTGCGTGGTCCACGGGACGCGCCACCGGCCGCCCGGGCAGCGAACGGCGGTAGGCGGCGGCGTGCTCGGCGGCGTGACGGATGATCCTGGTCAGCTCGTCCATGCCCGGACCGTAACCGCCCGTCTGAGCGGGCGGGAACGGCCAATGGGGGGAGACTGGCCTGCGCTGGAGGAGCGGTTCGCACCGAGGGCGGCGCTCGCCGCCGGCAGGTTTACCTGGTCGAGGACCTCCAGACCGCGCTCGCGGCGTACCCGGGGGCGGTGGTCGCCGTCTCGCACGACCGCGGGTTCCGCGCAGGATTCGAAGGGGAGCGGTTGGAGCTGCACGAAGGCCACAGACGTTGACCGCGTCGGGTTTCCCTCCGCCGCGAACGGCCTTCACCGCCTGTCCTTGAACTGCTCCGCATCCCTGAATCCCCGAACGCTCGTGCGGTGGGGCGGTGGGGCGGTGGGGCGGTCGGGCGGTCGGGCGGTCGGGCGATGAGTTCACCGTCCTCGAACGGTCTACCCGGCGACACGACCGTTCTCGACAGGAGTGCCATGTCCACCATCCAGCCAGTGATCGTGACCGCCGACCAGGACGCTCTGCTCGGCTTCTACACGAAGTTGTTCGGCGCTGAGGAGACCTTCCGGGTACCGGCGGAAGGCCCGGCCTTCTACCTCGGCTTGCGCATCGGCGACACCGACCTCGGACTCGTGGCCCAGGCGAACGCGGGGACCGGGCCGGCGTCGCGGATCCTGCTGAGCATCGGTGTCGAGGACGTCGACGAGACGCTCGGCCGGGTGGTGGCGCTGGGCGGCTCGGTCCGCAGCGGCCCCAACGACATGCCGTGGGGCCAGCGCGTCGCCCACATCTCGGACCCCGACGGCAATCCGGTGAACATCACTCAGCCGATCCCGGCCCGGTGACGCCGTTCCGGGCGACGCCGGCAACCGGCCGGCCGCCGACGTCGGCCGCGGGGCGGTGACGGTACTGCCCAGGTGGCATGCCGTACTCGCGCTTGAACGCCTTGGCGAAGGCGAACTCCGATGTGTGGCCCGCGCGTTCCGCCACGACGCGCAGCGGCGTGTCGCCCGAGCGCAGCAGTCGGCCCGCCGCTGTCATGCGCACCCAGGTCAGGCAGGCAAGGGCGGCCTGCCCGCCAGGGCGGTGAGGCGACGCGCGAATGCGCCCCTGGACAGGAGGACATGCGAGGCCAGCCCGTCCACTGTCCAGGGCAGAGCCGGGTCGGAGTGCATCGCCTGCAGTGCGGCGGTCACCGCGGGGTCCCGCAGGGCTGCCGCCCAGCCCGTCGTCTCCCGCCCCTCCGGTGATCTCCGCAGCCACCAGGTGCGCAACAGGTACACCAGCAGCGTGTCCAGTACGCCTTGTCCGCCAGCACCACGAAAGGCCGGGTCCTGGGCCTGCGGCACGGCCATCCTGGACAGGACCGTTCGCTGGCTCAATCCGCTGGTCTGGGATTCTTGCGCTGGTTGGCGTTGAAGCGCGCTTTCTTCTGACGATTCCCGCACGTGTTCATGTCGCACCATCTGCGGGTGCGACTTTGGCTGGTGTCGAAGAAGGCGGCTTGACAGGTGGGAGATGCGCACAAGGCCAATCTCCCGTCCCGTTCACCGGCGATGATGCTGATCGCATCGGCGGCGATCACGCTCAGGGCGTCTTCCACACAGGAACGCGAGCCGAGCCGCCACTGCCGCTTTCCTTCAGGCGTCAGGATCGCGGCAGCCCGCCCTTCGACACTGCGGTCATTGATGACGTGGACAGCAGATTCAGGGAGCGGGTCCTGCATTGCGGCCGCTGTCGCGGCGGCGTGAATCGACTCCCGCAGTTCCCGGGCGAGGTCGAGCTGGGCAGTGGTGCAGGAGTCCACGGGGAGGCCGCTCACTGTCAGCCAGTCGACGAGTCGGTGCGGCGTGGGAATGCGCTCCACGGCGTTGCCACGACGCTCCGTCAGAGTCGCCGTGAAGCTGGTCGCCAGCACCTTGCCGAGGCGGAAATCAGGGAACTCAGCACGCATGGAACCACCTTAGCCGGTTGTGAGCCGGCGCGGTGGCATGCTAGAACCGTCTTAGCCGGTTCCGCGATGGCCAGGAGGCCTCATGCCCCGTCCAACCAGCGACGTGCAAGCATTTGAAGCCCATGCGACTGACACCGACCTCGACGATCTGCGCGGGCGACTAGCTGCGGCGCGCCTGCCGGAGACCGAGACGGTCCATCGCGCCGCGCCGGATCCTCGCCGATGGGAGCAGGGCGTTCCTCTGGCGGACCTCGTCGATCTCGTGGACTACTGGCGCACCGGGTACAACTGGCGGTCGTTCGAACAGCGCCTTGCGGGTATCGGCCAGTTCCGCACGACCATTGATGGTCTGGGAATTCACTTCCTGCACCGTCGATCCGCGCGCGCAGATGCCGCTCCTCTGATCTTGACGCACGGCTGGCCGGGCAGCATCGCTGAGTTCATCGATGTGGTGGACGAGCTCGCAGATCCGGCCGCTGCGGAGGCGCCGGCGTTCCACGTCGTGGTCCCGTCACTTCCTGGCTTCGGCCACAGCGACAAGCCGGCCGCCACCGGGTGGGGAACCGAAAAGATCGCTGCCGCATGGGTCGAGTTGATGGGAAGGCTGGGCTACAGCAAGTTCGTGGCCCACGGCGGCGACTGGGGAGGCAACATCACGACGGTCCTCGGCGGCAGGTTCCCGGCGCACGTTCTCGGTATCCACACAACGTTCGCGGAGGCGCCGCCCGGGTTGACAACAGACGGGCTGACGGCCGCCGAGCGTAAGTGGACCGAGGAAACACGCCATTTCTGGCGCCACCGCGCCGCGTACGCGAAGCAGCAGGCGACCCGACCGCAGACCATCGGCTACTCGCTCGTCGACTCACCGGTCGGCCTTCTTGCCTGGATCCTCGACAAGTTCGCCGAGTGGTCAGACACCGAGGACAGCCCGTTCGAGAGGATTTCCAGGGACCGCATTCTCGACAACGTCACCCTCTACTGGCTGACGCGGACCGGCGCATCGGCGGCTCGCATCTACTACGAGAGCCACAACTCGCTCGATCCCGAACTTCGTGTCGACGTCCCGTCAGCAATCACGATGTATCCCCGCGACATCGAGAAGTGTCCACGCCCCTGGGCGCGGGAGCGGTACCGGCAGATCGTCCGATGGAGGTCGCCCGAAATCGGGGGACACTTCCCGTCGCTGGAGGTTCCCGAGTACTTCGTCAAAGATCTGCAAGAGGGCCTCGCGGCGGTGCTGGCCGCTGAGCGGTGAATGCGCCTCGGTGACTCGGCACTCGACGAACGGTGACCGGGGCGGGGCCGTTTGCGTCAATGGTGCCGCGGTTCAGGGTCACCCAGTCGCGATCGGCCACGGCCGTCGAGGTCAGTTGCTGCACGGGGCTCGGTCGGTCTCGCTGTGGACCCGTCCCGTGGCTCCGGGTGATGCGAGTGCTCGGCAAATCTCAGGGACTCGGCGCGGTCAGGTACCGCTGGATCGTCGGTGCCAGCCATGCCACGATCTCCGCCCGCACCAGCTCCACCGCCGGCGGCATCCGCAGCACGTACCGCGTGAGCGCCAGGCCCAGCAGCTGCGACGCCATGAGTGCCGCCCGTGCCGGGACCTGCTCGGGGTCGGGGCACACCTGCCGGGCGACCGGCAGCAACTGGTCCCTCAGGATGCCCTGCATGCGCTCCGCCCCGGCCTGGTTGGTCACGCCGACCCGCAGCAGGGCGGTGAGGACCTCGTTGTCCTCCCACATGTCGAGGAAGTGCTCGACGAGGATCCGCCCCGCGTCCTGCCGGCGGTCCGCTCCGCTCACGTCCGGCAGCCGCAGGTCGATGGCGACGGCCGCCGCGAAGAGGCCCTCCTTGTTGCGGTAGTACCGCATCACCATCGACGGATCGATGTTCGCGTCCTTGGCGATGGCCCGGATGGTGGCTCGCTCATAGCCGTCGGCCGCGAAGCGCTCGCGGGCCGCCGCGAGGATCGCGCCGCGAGTGGCGTCGGAGCGGCGGGGGGCACCGGAGCCGGGACCCGTGGAGATGCTGTCGCTGCCGTTCATGCCAACAAGCGTAGGCCAACGGACGTAGGTCAACGAAGGTTGGCCAACGAGTGTTCGCCAACGAGTGTTTGCCAACGGTTGTTGACGCCATCCTTGGTACCCCGCTATCGTCGTCAACGAGCGTTGGCCAACATCTGTTGGCACGCAGTCGATGGCACGCCGGCGTTGGCAACAGGAGGCCACCATGAACGGCACCGCCCCCCACCGCACCGTGATCGTCGTCGGCTCCGGCCCCACCGGCCTGCTCCTCGCCGGTGACCTCGCCACAGCCGGCGTCACCGTGACCCTCGTCGAGAAGCGGCCGCGCAAGATCAGCAACCTCTCCCGGGCCTTCGGGGTGCACGCCCGCACCATGGAGCAGCTCGACGCCCGCGGGCTGGCCGACGAACTCCTCGCCACCGGCGACACCATCACCGGCCTGCGGCTCTTCCGCCGCCTCGCCCTCGACTTGAGCACGTTGCCCTCGCGTTTCCCGTTCCTGCTCATCACCCCGCAGTACGAGGTCGAGCGGCTCCTGGAGCGGCGAGCCCGGGAGGCTGGGGTCGAGTTCGCGTACGAGAGCGAGGTCGTAGGGCTGCAGCAGGACGACGAGGGGGTCGACCTCGACGTGCGCGGCGCGGACGGCGCGATCGTCACCCGCCGGGCGGCCTATGTCGTCGGCGCCGACGGTCACCGCAGCGCCGTGCGGGAGGCGATCGGCCTGGACTTCCCCGGTGTTTCCGTCATCAAATCGCTGATCCTGGCCGATGTCCGGCTGGCCGAGAAGCCCGAGGGCGTCCTCACCGTCAATGGCCGCGGCGACGCCTTCGCGATGATCGCATCCTTCGGCGACGGCTGGTACCGAGTCATGGGCTGGAACCGCCGCAACGAGGTCTCCGACGACGCCCCGCTCGACCTCGACGAGGTCAAGGAGATCACCCGCCGTGCCCTGGGCACCGACTACGGTATGCACGAGGCCCGCTGGCTCTCCCGTTTCCACAGTGAGGAGCGCCAGGCACCGCATTACCGGGTCGGGCGGGTCTTCCTTGCCGGAGACGCCGCGCACATCCACTCGCCGGCCGGCGGACAGGGTATGAACACCGGCCTCCAGGACGCCGCCAACCTGAGCTGGAAGCTCGCCGCGGCCGTCCAGGGCCGGGCGCCCGAAGGGCTCCTCGACAGCTACGAGGCGGAGCGCCACCCGGTCGGCAAGGCGGTGCTGCGCAGCAGTGGCGGACTGGTCCGGCTGGCCCGCGCGCGGAATCCGCTGCTGCGTGCCGCCCGCGCTCTGGTTTCCGCGTTCGTCGACATGGCCCCGCCCGTCCAGCGCAAGGCCCTGGGCCAGATCACCGGGATCGGCTATGCCTACCCCGCCCCCCGCGGCGCCCACCGCCTCACCGGCACCCGCGTCCCCGACGTCGCCCTGAAGGACGGCCGGCTCTACGAGGCGCTGCGCGGCGGCCGGTTCGTGCTGATCACACCCGGGACGTATGAAGGCCCCGGTGCCCGTGAGGGGTGGCTGACCGTGGAGCGCTGGGCGGGCGACCGCCGTACGACCGTCCTGGTACGGCCCGACGGATACGTGGCCTGGGCGGCGGAGGGTGCGGATGCGGCGGTGGTCGAGGAGGCGGTGGCCCGGTGTCAGGGCTAGGTACCTCTCGGCTGGATCGTGTTGGGTGCACCGATGGCGCCTTTCGAACGTGGCCTCCTGCTTGAACGCTCTGAAAGGATGGCAACGTGACGACCAACTCCCACGGACGATCTGACGTGCCGCCAGGGGAAGTCAGCGTTCCCACTTCCGACGGCGGTCGACTTTGGGCTGATCGCAACGGCACCGGAAGCCCGGTCGTGCTGCTGCACGGCGCCGGCATGGACTCGCGCCTGTGGGACGCCATCGTTCCCGAGTTGGCCCGCCACCACGACGTGATCCGCTACGACGCCCGCGGGTTGGGACGCTCCACGCCTCCAGGCAAGCCGTTCAGCGATGTCGAGGATCTGCGCGCGGTCCTTGACCACTTCGGCCTTCGTCAAGCCGCCCTGGTCGGGTTGAGCATGGGCGGGGAGACGGCGCTGGACTGCGCCCTCGCCCACCCGGAGCGTGTCGCCGCACTTGCCCTGATCGGTGCCTCGGTCAGCGGTCACGTCTGGCCGCAGAGTCCCGAGTTGTCGGCCTACGCCACGGCCCGGCGCAAGCGGGACACGGCCGCCCTGGCCGAGCTGGAACTGACGATCTGGGCAGCCATGGGCCGCGCGGCTCCCGGGGGAGAGCTCATCGAGAGCATGGTCGCCTCGAATGCCGAGCGGCGAGTCGTGAGCGAACAGCACTGCGTCGTCTCCACGGGCCGTGATGCAGAACCACACCTCGGAGACATCGTCGCGCCGACGCTGGTCATCCACGGCGAGCACGACCACCCGGAGATCGCGGTGATCGCCGAACGACTCGTCACCGGCATCCCCGGCGCCCGGGCCGAGACGATCCCGGACGCCGACCACTACCTGCCACTCCGTACGCCCGAACGTCTCACCGAGCTACTGCTGTCACTCCTGCCCTGACACGCACCACTCGTCAGGGCGCCTCGTCGCCACGTGCCGCTCCTGGCGCAGCACTTCGTCGAGGTCGTTGAGCCGGTCCAGGCCCTGCACCGCGCGCCGCATTCGGGCGTTGCCGGACAACCGGTGCCTGTGCCGGTGCTGAGGAAGGCCCAGTACCCGGCGGTGTAGGGACACGCCCGCGGGCCGGTGCGGTCGGTGGGCCGGAAGGCGCAGCCGTCGCACAGGTCGCTCATACGGTGGATGTAGGCGCCGCCGGAGGTGTACGGCTTGGTGGTCATCCGGCCCCCGTCCGCGTACTGGGACATGCCCAGCACGTTCGGCACCATCACCCAGTCGTAGCCGTCGACGAAGCAGCGGTGGAACCAGTCGGTGACGGCGGCCGGGTCCCAGCCGCGCTGCAGGGCGTGGCTGCCCAGCAGCATCAGGCGGGGGATGTGGTGCGTCCATCCGGTGTCACGAACCTGGGCGAGCGCTGTGGCCAGGCAGCGGGCGGTGACCGTGTCCGCGTCGAGTTCGCTGAAGTAGGCCGGCAGTTCTCGTGTGTGCCCGAGTGCGTTGCCGTGCCGGTAGTCCTCGCCGAAATGCCAGTACAGCTGCCAGACGTACTCCCGCCAGCCCGCGACCTGCCGGACGAATCCTTCGGCGCTGTTGACGGGGACGGTGCCCTCCCGCCAGGCGTGCTCCGCGTGTTCCACGCACTCGGCAGGGTGCAACAGCCCCAGGTTCATCGAGGACGACAGCAGACTGTGGGCCATCACCGGGTCGCCGGCCAGCATCGCGTCCTCGTACGGCCCGAACGAGGACAGCCGGTACGCCACGAAGCGGCGCAGCGCCGACAAGGCCTCGCGCCGGGTGGCGGGGAAGAGGCGGGGGCCGCCCCGGCCGACGAACCGCACCCCGTCCTCGCGCTCCCACCTGTCGAGGTCCTGGCGCACCTCGGCGTCGATGTGGTCCTCCCGCGGCCGGTACGGCCCGGGCACGTGCAGTGTGCCGGCGCCGCGCGGCGGAGGCTCGCGATTGGCGTGGTCGTGGTTGAAGCGGCCTCCGGCCGGGTGGCCGCCGTCCATCAGCAGGTCGTGCCGTTCGCGCACCCAGTGGTAGAAGTTCTCCTGGAGCAGCCGCCGCCCACCGAGCTCCTCGGCCCAGCCTGTGAACTCCTCGTGCGAGACCAGGAAGCCGCAGGCGGGCAGCACACGTACCCCTGGCAGGGAACGAACCAGCCGCAGCGCCGCGTACGAGGTGGGGTGGCACACGGTCACCGGGGCGTCGCCCACCGCGCGACGCAGACCCTCGCGGTAGGTCTCCGCCCGCACGTACGTCACCTGCTCACCCAGCTCCGCCGCGCGGTGCCGCATCGCCGAGAGCACCAGATGGGCCTTGGCGCGGTGGAATCGTCTGCGCCGGAAGACCGATTTCGCCTCGACCATCACCACGGGCGCCCCGCGGTCGGGTCCCTGCTCACGGACGGGGGTGAGGAAATGCGGGCGTTGGTCGCCGAAGAGCCAGTGCGGGGTGGACATGCAGGGAGCCTTCCGTCAGGGGCGGGGCATGCGGAGGGTTCGCCCACCGGATCGGTACCGGATGCGGCGGACCGGGGAGCGTCCCCCGTACGGGTGCTGATCAGCCGCTCTCCCCAGGTGCCTTCGATGCGTCCTGACAGGTGTCAGGAAGACACCGGCGATCAGGGTGGGTACGTTCCCGGGAATGCCGCAGTGCAGCACCGTGTGCCCCACCACCGGTGTGCGCCCCGCCTGACCTGTTCGTAGCCCCGGCTGTCGTCTTCGCGCCGGCCCGATGATGAACCGCCTGTACGCATGCCGGACCGGCACCCGGACAAAGTCCCTGTCCCTCTTGCCTCCTCAGGAAAGGAAAGGCATGTCCATTCTGAAGCGGTACGCATCCCTCGCGGCTGCGGCCCTCGCCCTGTCGGCCGTCGCACTGACGGGACCGGCATCCGCGGACACGGCACGAACCCCGGCGGCCTTCGACAAGCAGGCCCGCGCCGCCGGACTCAGCCGGGACGACGCCGACGCTCTCCAGGCCAAGGTGGACCGCTACCTCGCCCGCCAGGACGGACGACAGGTCTCGGCGAACGAGATCGCCCTGGCCGACGGCGTCAAACTGACGGTCACCGTTCCCGGCGAGCGATACGTGCGTGACCTGAGCACACCGGCCGCAAACCGTGCCGCGGCACAATGGGAGTGCGACTACACGTACTTCTGCATGTTCCGTCAGACACTCGGCATGGGCGACCGGCTCGCGCTGTACCACTGCCAGGACTACGCCCTGCGGGACTGGACCGGCGAAGGCTCCTACTACAACAACCAGACCCCCGGCACCCGGGCAGTGTTCAAGAACCGGAACCGCAACGTCATCCACACCACCCTCGGCGCCCCCTTCAGCGTCGCGAGCTATGACTGGACCCCCGTCTGGTTCGTCAGGCCCTGCTAGCAGCTCGCCTCGGGCGACATGATCGCCATGCGGAGGCCGGGCACCGCTTCGGTGAGATGCTCGTACCTCGACCCACTCGCGGCCTTTCCAGCGCCGAGACACGCCCCGAACTGGGTTAAAGGTCGGGTTAAGCGGCGGGGTAAAGGTTGGTAGTCTCCGGGTGGAGGTGGACCGACATGGCATCCGAGGAAGAGCTGTTCGCCAACGTGGACGCTCTGCTGGAAGAGGAGCCGCAGCTCCCGCACCCGGCGGAGCGGGCACGGCTGCGAGAGGCCGCCGGCATCACCCAGGCCCGCCTCGCCCAGGCGTTGAAGACCACGACGCAGACGGTGAAAAACTACGAGAACGGCCGCTCGGAGCCGAAGTCGCCACGCCTGGAGGCCTACCAGCGTCTGCTCCGCGGCTGGGCAGAGAAGTACCCCGCACACAGCGCCCCGGCTCCGGGCCCCTCGCCCCGGCCGGAGTCGCGGAAGCCGCTCGGCAGCCCACCCGCTTCCGAGGAGACGGAGCCGGAGAGCGTCGCTCCCGGCAGAGCACCCGTCGCCCCGGAGCGCGGTGCCCCCCGGCGCACAGTGACGTCGCCGCGGCGCCCGGCGCCGAAGAGGACCCCGCAGCCCCCCGCCGACTCACGGTTCCCGCACGGGCCGCTGGCCGTGCTGGACGGAGACGGCTCCGCATACGGCGTCGACGGCATCGTCCTCGACTGCCCCGCCGCGTCCGTGCCGGAGTTGGTCGAGTGGACACTGCGCGAATCCGGCCTCGGCGCACCGCGCCTGCACCGCAACGGCAAGGACTCCGACCCGCTGATCGTCCTCACCGCCGCGGCCGCCGTGAAACTCGGGCTTCCCGAACGCCTGGAAGGCCATGAGCAGCGCCGCTCCCTGCGCCTGCCCGAGGACCACCCCGTGGTCAAGCAGGTGAAGAAGGCGAAGTGGCAGCTCACCCAGCGCGGGTTCGGCCCATGGGCGCGCATCTACCGCAAGGCGCACGGCACCCAGCGACAGTGCGTGCAGCTGGCACTCCTGTCCTGGGACGCCCTCGACGAGCGGTCCTGGCCCGGCCTCGCCGACATGGAGCCGGCCGACATCGCCCGCGTCCTCGGTGTCTACGCCCAGCGCGTCATCACCCCGCGCGGCTCCACGGCCGTCTCGGGGCTGGAGCTGATGACGGCCCTGCGCCCGCCCACCCGCGCGGTACGCGACGAAGCGACCGGGAACTGGATCCCCGGCCACAACCCGGGCAGCCTGGGCACGGAGCCGATGGACCCGGCGCCGCCGGAGGCCACGCCGGAGCATCCCGTGGTCGTCAACTCCGGCTGGAAGGGCGGCTTCCTGAACGAGGAGGCGTACCAGTGGGTCCGCGACGTCGACCTGCTGACCGACGAGGAGTGCCACCTGCCCTATGCGGTCGGCCTGGACCTGAACACGGCGTTCCTCGCGGCCGCCGCCCGGCTCACGGTCGGGCTGTCGGCACCGGACCACTTCCGGGTGCCTCAGTTCAATCCGAAGATCCCCGGCTCGTGGCTGGTGGACCTCTCGCACGTGGAGCTGGACCCGCGCCTGCCCAGCCCGTTCACGCCGACCGGTGAGCGGCCGGCCGGCCCGGCCTGGTACCAGACGCACACCGTCGCCTATGCCCAGGAACTCGGCTACAACGTGCAGCCGCTGGAGGCGTATTTGCGGCGGGAGACCGGCGCGTACCTGGATCCGTGGCACGACCGGCTCAAGGCCGCCTACCTCGACACCCTCGCCGACCTCGGGGTCACCCGGGACCTGGACGACAGCGCCTTCCTCGCGGCGATGGAACGGCACAAGGACGCCGACCCGGCCCTGACCGCCGTCCTCGCGGCGATCAAGGCCACCGTCAAGGGCGGCATCGGCAAGTTGCGCGAGCGCCCCCAGGGGCGGCATTACAAGGAGGGGGAGCGCTGGCCGGCCCTGGAACGCCCGACCTGGCGCCCCGACATCCGTGCCGCGGTCATCTCCAAGGCACGGGTCAACATGCACCGCAAACTGCTGAACATGTCCCGGATGACGGGCCTCTACCCGCTCGCGGTGCTGTCCGACTGCGTCGTCTACCCGAGCCCCGGCCCCTCACCGTTGGACTTCCTCCCCTACGCCGCCTCCGGCAAGCCCCAGCCCGGTGGCTTCCGCCTCGGCCCCAGCCCGGGCATGGCGAAACTGGAAGGCGTCCAGGCGATGCTCTGGGCGGTCGACCTGATGGAGAAGGGCCTGAACCCCTCCCGCCACGTCAAGGGCGGCGACGCCGTCCTGGACGACGGCGAGTAGCGTGTGACCCGGGAAGGGAACTGACGCCGTGGGAGAAATCGACGACGCCATCGAGCGCGCCGACCAGGAGTCCTTCACTCGCCTGCCACCCAGGACCCTCAAGGGCCAGATCAACTTCCTGATGAGGCAGCTGAAGACGACACGGGCCGTCGCAGCGGAACTCGGGGTGAGCCAGCGGTCGGTGGAGCGCTACCGCACGGGCGAACGCAAACGCCCGCCGGAGGACATCCAGCAGCGGATCGACGCCGCCGTCCGGTCTCGATGGCAGCCCCAGGTCCGCAGACGCCGGCGCAAGGAGGCCGCCACCAGGCGCGGTATCACGGTGGAGACCAGGGCCCGCTTCGGCTACACGGCACCGGTCGGCACGACCGACGACGGCCGCTTCCGCCGCCTCACCGTGCACCTCCCCCCGGCATACGCCCAGCAGCTGTTCGACGCCCGAGAAGCAGGCGCCACCGACCAGCAACTGCGTCAGATCATCGCCGACGGATTCAGGACCACGTACTTCCAGGACGGCGGAGCCCGCGCAACGGACCTCTCGGACGTCGCCATCAACGACATCGACTACATCGACCTCGACTACTGAAGGCGTAGGCCGCGGTGACGGCAGCCGATGCCGCAGGGCGGGGTACCTACGATCGATGCGGGGTCGGGCCCAGCCGGCGAGATCGAGGGCGTCGGCGCCGGAGTCGAGAGCCCTGCGACTCGGCACCCATGTCGTCGGAACCGGCCCGGGATCCTTCGCCCAGTACATGACGATGCCGGCCTGCGTCTACCCACCCGGCACACCCCGGATTCATCGCCTGGCCGAGGGACCGGCAGTACTGCAGCGACTGGCGGCGGGCGAGACCAGCGGCAAGCTCGCGCTCGATCCCTGGCGCTAGGAAACGCCCGTTGCCTGCTGTTGCTGATGCTTCACCCGGCCCGCGTCAGCCACCTACCAGGAACTTACTGCGCCCCGTACACCGGCTCCGGAGCCGTCGCCTCCGCGAGGAGCTTCAGCGCGGCTTCCCCGGCCTCGGCCGGGGACCACCGGGCGCCCTTGTCCGCCGTGGGGCCGGGGCGCCAGCCCTCCATGACCGTGATGCGACCGCCCTCCGCCTCGAAGACCCGGCCCGTCACACCGGCGGAGGCCGCGGAGCCGAGCCACACGACGAGCGGGGACACGTTCTCCGGCGCCATGGCGTCGAAGCCGGTGTCGGGGGCCGCCATGGTCTCGGCGAACGTCGCCTCGGTCATCCGGGTGCGTGCCGCCGGAGCGACGGCGTTGACCAGGACGCCGTAACGGCCCATCTCGGCGGCGGCGACCAGGGTCAACCCGATGATCCCGGCCTTGGCCGCGGAGTAGTTGCCCTGGCCGACGCTCCCCGACAGCCCAGCTCCGCTACTGGTGTTGACGACCCGGGCTGCCGGGATGCGGCCGGCCTTGGTCTCCGCGCGCCAGTGGGCCGCCGCGTGCTTCAGCGGAAGGAAGTGCCCCTTGAGGTGGACGCGCACGACGGCGTCCCAGTCGTCCTCGTCGAGGTTCACCAGCATGCGGTCGCGCAGGAAACCGGCGTTGTTGACCAGGGTGTCGAGGCGGCCGTAGGTCTCGACGGCGGTGCGGATCAACGAGGCCGCGCCCTCCGTCGTGGCGATGTCCCCGCCGTGGGCGATCGCCTGCCCTCCGCGGGCAACGATCTCGTCGGCGACGAGCCGCGCGGGCCCCGTCTCGGTACCGGTCCCGTCGAGGCCGACGCCGAGGTCGTTCACGACGACCTTCGCGCCCTCGGCGGCGAGGGCGAGGGCGTGCGCCCGGCCGAGTCCGCGCCCCGCCCCGGTGACGATCGCGACACGTTCGCTGCACAGTCCGGACATGCTCTGGGTCCTTCCGATGGGAAGTCTGGAAAGCGAGTTCAGTTCCCGGCGGTGGCGGCGTCGAGGAAGGCCGGGCGTTCGCCACCCCCATGGACGAGCAGGCTCGCGCCGCTGATGTACGCCGCGCGTTCTGAGGCGAGGAAGACACAGGCGTCGCCCACTTCGGCCGGGTCGGCGAGCCGGCCGAGCGGCACCGTGCGGCCGACGGCCGCTACGCCGTCCTCGTCGCCGTAGTGCAGATGCGACAGCTCGGTGCGCACCATGCCGAGGACCAGCGTGTTGACCCTGACCAGCGGGGCCCATTCCACGGCCATGCTGCGGGCCAGCTGCTCCAGCCCGGCCTTGGCCGCACCGTAGGCCGCCGAGCCCGGTGACGGACGGCTGCCGCTGACACTGCCGATCATGACGATCGACCCGCCGCCGGGCTGAGCACGCAGTAGCTCGTAGGCGGCGAGGGAGGCGGTCAGGGGGGCGAGCAGGTTCAACTCGACGACCCGTGCGTGCCGTCCGGCCCCGCCCTGTTCGAGCATCCGGTACGGCGTGCCCCCGGCGTTGTTGACGAGGACGTCCAGCCTGCCGTACTCGTTCCTCACCTGCGTGAAGAAGGCGCCGACGGCCTCCGCGTCACGCAGGTCGACCGGAAGGAACCGGGCGGTGCGCCCAGCCGCTTCGACCGGCCGGTCCGCGGGGCGCCGGGCGCAGGTCACCACCTCGGCTCCGGCCTCCAGCAGGGCCCGGGTGATGCCCGCGCCCACGCCCCTCGTCCCGCCGGTTACCACCGCCACGCGTCCGCTCAGATCGGTGATCGTTGCCATGGGGGACCTCCCGCGAGGCGTACTCCGCTGCTACCTTCATGCCTAACAAACGTTTGGTGGAAAGGTAGCTGATCCGCTCATGGGTGTCTCCACCACAAGCCCTGAAGAGGGCATCGCGGTCATCACCGTGGACTTCCCACCGGTCAACGCCCTTCCTGTGCAGGGCTGGTACGAGCTGGCCGCCGCGGTGCGCGCGGCCGGTTCCGACCCCGGCGTGCGCTGCGTCGTCCTCACCGCGACGGGGCGCGGGTTCAACGCGGGCGCCGACATCAAGGAGATGCAGCGCACCGAGGGGTTCACGGCGCTCGTCGGCACCAACCGCGGCTGCTACGACGCGTTCGCGGCGGTCTACGACTGCGAGGTCCCCGTGGTCGCCGCCGTGCAGGGCTTCTGCGTCGGCGGCGGGATCGGCCTGGTCGGCAACGCCGACTCGATCGTGGCGAGCGACGACGCGACCTTCGGGCTGCCCGAGCTGGACCGGGGTGCGCTCGGCGCGGCCACCCATCTGGCCCGGCTGGTTCCCCAGCACCTGATGCGGACGCTCTACTACACCTCGCGCACCGTGACGGCCGGCGAACTGCACCGCCACGGCTCGGTCTGGCGGGTCGTCCCGCGCGAGCAGCTGCACGCCGCGGCGATGGAGCTGGCCAGGGAGATCGCCGCCAAGGACGGGCAGCTCATCCGCTTCGCCAAGGCGTCGATCAACGGCATCGACCCGGTGGACGTCCGCCGCAGCTACCGCTTCGAGCAGGGCTTCACGTTCGAGGCCAACCTCAGCGGCGTGTCGGACCGGTACCGCGAGGCGTTCGTGGCGTCCTCGGCCTCCACCCCGTCCAAGTCGCCGGAAGGGGAGGCGCGTTGAGCGACAAGACGATGACCGCCGAGCAGGTGGTCGGCCGGCTCCGCACCGGCATGACGCTGGGCATCGGCGGCTGGGGATCGCGCCGCAAGCCGATGGCCCTGGTCCGCGCACTGCTGCGCTCCGGCATCACCGACCTGACCGTGGTGTCCTACGGCGGTCCCGACGTCGGTCTGCTCGCCGCGGCGGGACGGATCCGCACCCTCGTGGCCCCGTTCGCCACCCTCGACTCCGTCCCCCTGGAACCGCACTTCACCGCGGCCCGGCAGCGCGGGGCCTTCGACCTGGTGGAGCTGGACGAGGCGATGTTCATGTGGGGCCTGACCGCCGCCGCGCAGCGACTGCCCTTCCTGCCGGTCCGGGCCGGCCTCGGTTCCGACGTCATGAAGGTCAACCCGCACCTGCGTACGGTCACCTCGCCCTACGAGGACGCCGAGGAACTCGTCGCGGTGCCCGCCCTGCGCCTGGACGCGGCGCTCGTCCACCTCAACCGGGCGGACCCGCAGGGCAACGCGCAGTACCTCGGGCCCGACCCGTACTTCGACGACCTCTTCTGCCAGGCCGCTGCCGCCTCCTACGTCTCCTGCGAGCGGATCGTCGACACCGCCGACCTGCTCAAGGAAGCGGGTCCGCAGACGCTGCTGGTCAAACGGGCCTTCGTGAACGGCGTCGTACAGACCCCGAACGGGGCGCACTTCACCTCCTGCGTCCCGGACCATGAACGCGACGAGGCGTTCCAGCAGGCCTATGCCCGGGCCGCCCGCGACCCGGACGCCTGGCAGAGGTTCACCGAGCGGTTCCTCTCCGGCGACGAAGAGGCCTACCAGGCCGCCGTCAAGGCCTTCCACGCGGAGCAGCCGTCATGAGCAGCGGCGGGACGACGACCGGCGTGACGCGCGCCGAGTACTGCGTGGTCGCCTGCGCGGAGGCCTGGCGCCACGCCGGGGAAGTCCTGGCCGCCCCCATGGGCACCGTCCCCGCCGTCGGCGCCCGGCTGGCCAAGCTGACGTTCGCGCCCGACCTGCTGCTCACCGACGGCGAGGCACTGCTGATCGGCGACGTCCCTGCGCTCGGAGCCCGCCCTCAGGTGGTGGAGGGCTGGCTGC
Organism: Streptomyces paradoxus; assembly: GCF_014202475.1. Taxonomy (GTDB): domain Bacteria; phylum Actinomycetota; class Actinomycetes; order Streptomycetales; family Streptomycetaceae; genus Streptomyces; species Streptomyces paradoxus. The sequence goes on along the minus strand of NZ_JACHGV010000011.1, from coordinate 3,105 downwards.
CCTACCGTCAGCACCTGGCGCTCGTGGCCACGGGACGACGGCACGTGATGATGGGCGCCAGTCAGATCGACCGCCACGGCAATCAGAACATCTCCTGCATCGGCGACTGGGCCCGTCCTGCCCGGCAACTGCTGGGCGTCCGGGGCGCACCGATCAACACCCTGAACAACCCGACCAGTTACTGGGTGCCCAAGCACTCCCCGCGCGTGTTCGTGGAGCAGGTGGACATGGTGTGCGGAGTCGGATACGACCGCGCGGCCGAGGCCGGCTGGTCGGCCACCCGCTTCCACCACGTCCCGGAGGTGATCAGCAACCTGGGGGTCTTCGACTTCGCCACCCCGGATCACACCATGCGGCTGCGCTCACGGCACCCGGGGGTCACGGTCGAGCAGATCCTGGCGGCCACCGGCTTCGCCCTCACCGTCCCGGGCGACGTGCCGTACACCCGTGAGCCCACCACCGAGGAGCTGCGCCTCGTCCGGGAGGTCATCGACCCGAAGGGCGCCCGCGACCGTGAGGTGCCCGCATGAGTGACACCGCGATCGCCACGGCCCTCACCGAACTCGTCGGAGTGCGTACCCCCATCGTCCAGACCGGCATGGGCTGGGTCGCCGGACCCCGCCTCGTCTCCGCCGCCGCCAACGCCGGAGCCCTGGGCATCCTCGCGTCCGCCACCATGACGCCGGAACAGCTCCGCTCGGCCGTGCGCGAGGTCAAGTCCCGCACCGGCGCGCCCTTCGGGGTCAACCTGCGGGCCGACGCCTCGGACGCGGGGGAGAGGGTGCGGATCATCCTCGACGAGGGCGTGAAAGTTGCCTCGTTCGCGCTCGCGCCCCGGCCGGAGCTGATCGCCCGCCTGAAGGACGCCGACGTGGTCGTCATCCCCTCGGTGGGCGCCCGGAGACATGCCGAGAAGGTCGCGGCCTGGGGCGCCGACGCCGTGCTGGTGCAGGGCGGGGAGGGCGGCGGCCACACCGGCAGCGTCGCCACCACGGTGCTGCTGCCGCAGGTCGTGGACGCCGTGGACATCCCCGTCATCGCCGCGGGCGGCTTCCGGGACGGACGCGGACTGGTGGCGGCCCTGGCCTACGGCGCTGCCGGCATCGCCATGGGCACGCGCTTCCTGCTGACCTCCGACAGCACCGTCCCCGATGCGGTCAAGGCCCGCTACCTCGCGGCGGGCGTCCAGGACGTCACCGTCACCACCAAGGTCGACGGCCTGCCCCACCGGATGCTGCGCACCGACCTGGTGGACGCGCTGGAGCGCTCCGGCAGCACGGCATCCCTGCTGCGCGCGCTGAGGCACGCCTCCGCCTTCAGGCGGGACTCCGGCATGAGCTGGGCCGGCATGGTGCGCGACGGTCTCGCCATGAAACACGGCAGGGAACTGACCTGGAGCCAGGTCCTCCTGGCCGCCAACACCCCGATGCTGCTCAAGGCCGCGATGGTCGAGGGCCGCACCGACCTCGGTGTGATGGCCTGCGGTCAGGTCGGGGGGCTGATCGACGACCTGCCGTCCTGCGCCGAACTCGTCGACAGGATCATGGCGGAGGCACACGCCACGCTCGGCAGACTCACGACTGGCCTGTGACTACCGGCAGTCAGCTTCATCGCACTGCTCCGCCTGCCAGTACCCGGGCTCGGCATACGGCCGGAGTACCCCAAGCGCCGCGCAGGGGGCGGGCCTTGCGGATCCACAGGGACAGATCCAGTTCCTCGGTGTAGCCGACGGCGCCGTGGAGTTGCAGGGCCGTACGCGCCGCCGCGTACGCCGCTTCGCAAGCGGACACCTTCGCCGCGGCCACCTCCCGGCCCGCCGCCGGATCGTCCGCGGCCAGGGAAAGGGCGGCGGAGTACACCAGCGGCTGGGCGAACTCCAGGGCGATGAGGGTGTCGGCCAGACGGTGCTTCACCGCCTGGAACGAGCCGACGGCCATCCCGAACTGGGTGCGCTGCCGCACGTACTCCACCGTGCGTTCCAGCAGTGCCCGCCCCACCCCGAGGGCCTGCGCGGCGGTGACCAGCGCCGCCACATCGGCGGCGTACGCGGCGGCCGCTGTCACCATGGGCCCCCGCATGAGCACGACTCCTCCGAGCGGGCGGGCCTGCCTCCGGGCGGGGTCGGCCGACGGCTGCACCGGGCCGTGCGAGTCCGCGAGCCGTACGGTGTCACCGTCCACCACGAACACCGCGTCCGCGACGTCGGCGTCCAGCGCGTACGGGCTGCTCCCGTGCGACATGACGCACAGGGACGCCACGGCCTTGCCGGACGCGAGCTGCGGCAGCCAGACGTGGGCCGCGTCGCCCCCGAGCCGGCCCAGCAGGGCACCCGCGGCGACCGTCTCGGCCAGCGGACCGGGAACGGCATAACGGCCCAGCTCACCGAAAGCGACGGCCAGTTCGACGGGCAGCATGCCCAGGCCCTCGTGCTCCTCCGGAATGGCGAGGGCGAAGACGCCCGCCTCCGCCAGCCTGGCCCACAAGGCGCGCCCGGGTACGTGGTCGCCGGACGCCCAGGACCGTACGACGCCGGGTGTGCCGGCGGATCTCAGCATGCCGTCCAGGGTGCGGGCGAATTCCCGCTGCCCGTCGTCGAGGAGGAAACGCATCACCGGCGTCCCTTGGGCAGGCCGAGCAGCCGCTCCGCGATGATGTCGCGCTGGATCTCGTTGGTGCCGGCGTAGATCGGCCCGGCCAGCGAGAAGGTGTGGCCCTCGGCCCAACTGCCGTGCGCCGGCGCTTCGCCGGCCTCGTCGGACAGCTCGCCGTAGGGGCCCAGCAGGTCGAGGGCGGTCTCGTGCAGGGCGATGTCCAGCTCGGACCAGAAGACCTTGTTGAGGCTGGACTCCGGGCCGATCGATCCACCCGCGGCGATGCGCGAGGCCTGCGCGTAGGTGAACAGCTGGTAGGCGCGCGCGCCGATGACGGCGTCGGCGACCCGGTCGCGCAACGCCGTGTCGTTGAAGACGGAGACGGAGCCGGACTCGACCTGTGGCGTTGCCCCCGGGGGTCCGCCCGGGGGACGCCCCACGGGGGGGACCCGGGGGGCCCCGGGGGTGGAGCGCCCCGGGGGGCCCCAGGGGCCTCCCCGCGCGGTTGCCCGGG
>NZ_JACHGV010000010.1 GCF_014202475.1 Streptomyces paradoxus | reverse complement strand
ACTCTATCAGATCTTTCCGATCCGATTTCCTCGGTGCTTTCCAGGTTCCCGCTTCCGCGTTTCCCTTTCCGGCGGTTCCGACTTTATCAGAAGTTCTGAGTCGGATTTCCTTCCCCGGCCGGGCATGGTCCCTGGTGCCTGAATTGGCCCGGGTGCCCCGTCGGGAGGAGTTGTAAACCTACTGGAGCGGGGCGCCTCGATGCAAATCGAGGCGCCCCGCTCCCAGTTGGCGTCGGCTCAGGCCCGACGGTCCGTCAGACCTCCACCACCACAGGCAGGATCATCGGGCGGCGGCGGTAGGTGTCCGAGACCCACTTGCCCAGCGTGCGGCGTACGAGCTGCTGGAGCTGGTGGGGTTCGACCACACCGTCCTGGGCGGAGCGTTCGAGCACCTCCGTGATCCTGGGAACCACGTCGGCGAAGGCGGAGTCCTCGATGCCGGACCCTCGGGCCTGGATGTGCGGGCCGCCGGTGATCTTCCCGGTGGACGAGTCGATGACGAGGAAGACCGAGATGATGCCCTCGTCGCCGAGGATCCTGCGGTCCTTCAGCGCCGGCTCGCCCACGTCGCCGACCGAGAGGCCGTCGACGTAGACGTAGCCCGCCTGGACCTTGCCGGAGATCTTCGCCTTGCCCTCGACGAGGTCGACGGCGACGCCGTCCTCGGCGATGACGATGCGGTCGTGCGGGACACCGGTCAGGGCGCCCAGCTCGGCGTTGGCGCGCAGGTGGCGCCATTCGCCGTGCACCGGCATCAGGTTCTTCGGGCGGCAGATGTTGTAGAAGTACAGCAGCTCGCCCGCGGAGGCGTGGCCGGAGACGTGCACCTTGGCGTTGCCCTTGTGGACCACGTTGGCGCCCCAGCGGGTGAGGCCGTTGATCACGCGGTAGACCGCGTTCTCGTTGCCGGGGATCAGGGACGACGCCAGGATCACCGTGTCGCCCTGGACGATGCGGATCTGGTGGTCACGGTTGGCCATGCGGGACAGGGCCGCCATCGGTTCGCCCTGGGAGCCCGTGCAGACCAGGACCACCTCGCTGTCCGGGAGGTCGTCGAGCGTCTTGACGTCCACGACGAGGCCCGGGGGGACCTTCAGGTAGCCCAGGTCGCGCGCGATGCCCATGTTGCGGACCATGGAGCGGCCGACGAAGGCGACGCGGCGGCCGTACTCGTGCGCCGCGTCCAGGATCTGCTGGATGCGGTGCACATGGCTGGCGAAGCTCGCGACGATGATGCGCTTGCGGGCGCCCGCGAAGACCTGGCGCAGGACGCTGGAGATCTCCCGCTCCGGCGGGACGAAGCCCGGCACCTCGGCGTTCGTCGAGTCCGAGAGGAGGAGGTCGATGCCCTCCTCGCTCAGGCGTGCGAATGCGTGGAGGTCCGTGAGGCGGCTGTCCAGCGGAAGCTGGTCCATCTTGAAGTCGCCGGTGTGGACCGCCATTCCCGCCGGGGTGCGGATGGCCACGGCCAGCGCGTCCGGGATGGAGTGGTTGACGGCGATGAACTCGCAGTCGAAGGGGCCGATGCGCTCGCGCTGCCCCTCCGCCACCTCCAGCGTGTAGGGGCGGATGCGGTGCTCCTGGAGCTTGGCCTCGATGAGGGCGAGGGTCAGCTTGGAGCCGATCAGCGGGATGTCCGGCTTCTCGCGCAGGAGGAAGGGGACGCCGCCGATGTGGTCCTCGTGCCCGTGCGTGAGCACGATGCCCTCGATGTCGTCGAGGCGGTCCCTGATGGACGAGAAGTCCGGCAGGATCAGGTCGATTCCGGGCTGCTCCTCCTCGGGGAAGAGCACTCCGCAGTCGACGATCAGGAGGCGGCCGCCGAATTCGAAGACCGTCATGTTCCGGCCGATTTCGCCGAGGCCACCGAGCGGGGTGACGCGCAGGCCGCCTTCGGGGAGCGGCGGGGGCGTGCGCAGTTCGGGATGCGGATGACTCAAAAGACTCTCCTCACCACGCACGCCACGTACCGGTGGGGCACGTGGCGCGCGTGACGTTCGTGCAGAAGCAGTTGTCTGTGTGGGGTGCGGGCACCGGTGGCCCGCGTATTCAGTTGTGAAGCAGTTGCGCGGGGATCCGCGCGAAGTCTGATGTCAGAGCTGTACCCCGCCGGCGGCAAGATCGATCTTGAGTTGCTCGATCTCGTCGGGCGCGCACTCGACCATGGGAGCGCGCAGCGGCCCGCCGGGCAGTCCCTGCAGGGCGAGTGCCGCCTTGGTCGTCATGACGCCCTGCGTGCGGAACATGCCGGTGTAGACGGGGAGCAGCTGCTGGTGGATCTCGGTGGCCTTCTGGACGTCGCCCGAGGTGTACGCCTCGACCAGGGCGCGCAGCTCGGGGGTGACGACGTGGCCGACGACGGAGACGAAGCCGACCGCGCCGACCGAGAGCAGGGGGAGGTTCAGCATGTCGTCGCCGGAGTACCAGGCGAGGCCGGAGCGGGCGATCGCCCAGCTGGCGCGGCCGAGGTCGCCCTTGGCGTCCTTGTTGGCGACGATCCTCGGGTGCTCGGCGAGGCGGACGAGCGTCTCGGTGTTGATCGGGACGCCGCTACGGCCGGGAATGTCGTAGAGCATCACCGGGAGGCCGGTGGTGTCGGCGACGGCCGTGAAGTGCCGGTAGAGGCCTTCTTGCGGGGGCTTGTTGTAGTACGGGGTCACGACGAGCAGGCCGTGCGCGCCGGTGCGCTCCGCTGTCCGGGCGAGTTCCATGCTGTGGTGCGTGTCGTTCGTGCCGACTCCGGCCACCACGTGGGCACGGTCTCCGACCGCCTCCAGGACCGCCCGTACGAGATCCGCTTTCTCCGCGTCGCTGGTGGTCGGGGACTCGCCGGTGGTGCCGTTGATGATCAGGCCGTCGTTGCCTGCGTCCACCAGGTGGGCGGCGAGCCGCTGCGCGCCGTCGAGGTCGAGTGCGCCGTCCGCCGTGAAGGGCGTGACCATGGCGGTGAGGACCCGCCCGAAGGGGGTCTGCGGAGTCGAGGTCGGAGCCATGGGTTACACGCTACTCGTTGCTCAGGACCGGGTCTGCCCGCGGGGCAGGGGACAAGTCGCGACAAAGGTGGAGCCCGGCACTGCCTGCTCGGGGGTTCAAGCAGTGCCGGACCCGTTTGATCAGGCTAGATGCATTTCTCTAAATGCCGCAATACGGACACTTCGCGCGGCTGAACCGTACATCTGTACCTGACCTGACGACCGGGAGCACGTTACGGCGCCACGCGTCCGTTCGCGTTGAAGGCGGCGTAGGTGAGCGGCATGAGCCGGGACCACTCGGCCTCCATCTTCTCGCCGACCATCTCGATCTCGCGCTGCGGGAAGGACGGGACCTTCGCCAGCTCGTGCTGGGTGCGCAGGCCGAGGAAGTGCATCAGCGAGCGGGCGTTGCAGGTGGCGTACATCGAGGAGTAGAGGCCGACGGGCAGGACCGCGCGGGCGACCTCGCGGGCGACACCGGCGGCGAGCATCTCCTGGTAGGCCTCGTACGCCTGCCGGTACGAGTCCTCCATCACACGGCCGACGAGTTCCTGCTGGGCCTGGGTGCCCTCCACGAAGACGTACTTGCCCGGGCGGCCCTCCTGGACCAGCTTGCGGGACTCGTCCGGGACGTAGAAGACGGGCTGGAGCTCGCGGTAGCGGCCGCTCTCCTCGTTGTACGACCAGCCGACGCGGTGCCGCATGAACTCCCGGAAGACGAAGATCGGGGCGCTGATGAGGAAGGTCATCGAGTTGTGCTCGAAGGGGCTGCCGTGCCGGTCCCGCATCAGGTAGTTGATCAGGCCCTTGGAACGCTCGGGGTCCTTCTTCAGCTCGTCCAGGGACTGCTCGCCGAGGGTCGAGACGCGGGCGGCGAAGAGGACGTCCGCGTCTGACGCGGTGTGCTTGACCAGCTCGACGGTGACGTCACTGCGGTAGCTGGGCTTGAGGTCGTCGGCGGGGGTGTCGGTCACGGTTGGCAGGGCCTTCCCATCTCGTCGTGTGGCGACGCCACTCTACGGCCCGGCCGATTCAGTGCGATCGGTGGCGTGCCGCAATGAAGTCGGTGAAACAGGGCACCTCTGAGGGAGTTCGTTCGTCTCTACAGACGAAAGTGATCCGTTCCACCCTTGAAGGAGACGTACCCCTGATGTTCGGTCGGCGTGAACCCGTACCGTTTGCCTTCCTCGCCGAGGCCGACAGGTTCCGCAGCAATGTCACTCCCCCACCGCGCGAGCGGTCGTCCGTCGGTCAGGTGGCCGGCAGCTGGCTGCTGGGGCTCACCATCGTGGCGGGGCTCGTGGGGTCCCTGGTCATCGGGACGCCCGCGCTGACGCCCGACCAGACGGCCAATCAGCCTCAGCAGTCGCAGGCGTCAGACAAGCGCTGAAGCGCACCGGGCCGGTGGTGACTCCATCCGGCCCCCCGCCAGTGGTGACCGGGGACACAGATCGGTAGCCTCACCGGGCACAGCCCACGCATGGATCGAGTGAGGACCAGCCGGTGCCCCTGCCCTTCCTGACGGCCGACCGCGTTTTCGAGGCGGCGGACGACGTTCCGTTGCCCTACGACGACCGTGACCGCTGGCGGCGGCCGTACCGGCCCGGGCCGTGGCGGGTCGCAGTGGCGGCGCTCGCGCTGCTGCTCGCCTCGTTCGTGCTGTTCGCGGCGGTCATCATCGCCGCGACGGCCGAACTGACCTCGGCCGGGGTCGTGTTCGCTCTCGCGCTGCTCGTCATCGCCGCGGCCCTGCGGCTGCTGCGCATGGGCGTGTGGGTCAGCGCCCGCGGGCTGCGGCACGTGGGGTTCCTCACGACGCGTACGGCGTCCTGGGAGCAGGTCGTCTCCGTGCGGACGGTGCAGCAGCCGGTGCGCTGGCTGGGGCTGCCGCGGACCGTGCAGGGGCAGGCGCTGCTGCTCGGCCGCCAGGGCCGGGAAGAGGGCGGTCAGCCGCCGCTGATGACGACGCACAACGCGGACTTCCTGGGCCGCGCGGTCGCCTTCGACCGGGCGGCGGACTCGGTCGAGGCGTGGGCCGAGGAGTACGGCCCTCGCTGACCTCACCCATCTCAGGCCTGCGGGGCCGGACCGTGTGCACGGTCCGGCCCCGCAGGCATGAGTGGGGGCTGCGGTTCAGGCCGCTTCGGGCTGCTTGCCGTCGTGCAGGGCGATCGCGCGCTGCATCGCCTTGCGGGCACGCGGGGTGTCGCGGGCGTCGTGGTAGGCGACGGCGAGACGGAACCAGGTGCGCCAGTCGTCGGGGGCGTCCTCCGTCTCGGCCTTGCGCTTGGCGAAGACCTCGTCGGCCGAGTCGCGGTCGATGCGCCCGCTGGGGGTGCGCCGCAGTTCGTCGACGGGCAGACCGCCCTCGGCGTCCAGTTCGGCGGCGAGTTGATTGGCCCTGCGGGCGAACTGGGTGTTCTTCCACAGGAACCACAGGCCGATGACCGGCAGGATCAGCACGGCGACACCGAAGGTGACGGTGAGGGGTGTGCCGGTCTCGATGAGCAGGATGCCGCGGCTGCCGACCAGGACGAAGTAGACGAGCAGGACGGCGGCGGTGAGGGCGTAGGTGAGCTTCGCGCGCATGACGGTCAGAGGCTCAGTTCAGGTCCAGGAAGTGTTCAAGGCCGAACGTCAGGCCCGGGGTGCTCACCACGCGGCGGGCCCCGAGCAGGATGCCCGGCATGAAGCTGCTGTGGTGGAGGGAGTCGTGGCGGATGGTGAGCGTCTCGCCCTCGCCGCCCAAGAGGACCTCCTGGTGGGCCAGCAGACCGCGCAGGCGGACGGAGTGCACGGGGATGCCGTCGACGTCCGCGCCCCGCGCGCCGTCCAGAGCCGTCTCCGTGGCGTCCGGTGCCTGGGCCGTACCCGCCTCGGCACGAGCCGACGCGATGAGCTGGGCCGTGCGCGTGGCGGTGCCCGACGGGGCGTCGACCTTCTTCGGGTGGTGGAGCTCGATGACCTCGACCGACTCGAAGTACGGTGCCGCGATCTGCGCGAACTTCATGTTCAGGACGGCCCCGATGGAGAAGTTCGGCGCGATGAGCACACCCGTCTCCGGAGAGGCGGACAGCCAGCCGTTCAGCCGCGCGAGGCGCTCGTCGGTCCAGCCGGTGGTGCCGACGACCGAGTGGATGCCGTGGCCGACGCAGAACTCGAGGTTGGCCATGACCGAGTCGGGCGTGGTCAGTTCGACCGCGACCTGGGCGCCCGATTCGGTCAGTGTCTCCAGCTTGTCGCCCCGGCCGAGGGCGGCGACCAGTTCCATGTCCTCGGCGGCTTCGACGGCCCGGACGGCTTCCGAGCCGATCCGGCCCTTGGCGCCGAGGACCGCCACGCGCAGCTTGCTCATCTCTTGTGCTTCCTTCACCAGGGGATTGTCAGGCGACGGCGTCGTTCAAGCGGGCCGCCTGTTTGTCCTTCAGCGGGCCGATGACCGACAGGGAGGGCCGCCGTCCCAGGATCTCGCGGGCGACCTCGCGGACGTCGTCCGGGGTGACCGACGTTATCCGGGCCAGCATGTCGTCGACGGACATCTGCTCGCCCCAGCACAGCTCGCTCTTGCCGATACGGTTCATCAGCGCGCCGGTGTCCTCCAGGCCGAGGACCGTGGAGCCCTGGAGCTGGCCGATCGCACGCCCTATCTCGTCGTCGGAGAGGCCGTGCTCGGCGACGTGGTCGAGTTCGTCGCGGCAGATCTTCAGCACGTCGTGCACCTGGGAGGGCCTGCAGCCGGCGTACACGCCGAACAGGCCGCAGTCGGCGAAGCCGGAGGTATACGAGTACACGCTGTAGGCCAGGCCGCGCTTCTCGCGGACCTCCTGGAAGAGGCGGGAGGACATGCCGCCGCCGAGAGCAGTGTTCAGCACGCCCAGGGCCCAGCGCCGCTCGTCCGTGCGGGACAGGCCGGGCATACCGAGCACGACGTGCGCCTGCTCGGTCTTGCGGTCGATCAGCTCGACGCGGCCCGCGGTGCGCAGGGCGCGCGTGCCACTGCGCGGGGCGACCGGGTCCGCGGCCAGGTCCTTGAGGGCACCGGCCTTCTCGAAGGCGGCGCGGACCTGCCGTACGACCTTGGCGTGGTCGATGTTGCCCGCGCAGGCGACGACCAGGTGCGTCGGGTCGTAGTGCTTCTTGTAGAAGCGGCGGATGCGGTCGGCGGTGAGGGCGTTGACCGTGTCGACCGTGCCGAGGACCGGGCGGCCGAGGGGGTTGTCGCCGAACATCGTGTGCGCGAACAGGTCGTGCACGCAGTCGCCCGGGTCGTCCTCGGTCATGGCGATCTCTTCGAGGATGGCGCCGCGCTCCACGTCGACGTCGTCCTCGCGGATCAGCGAGCCGGTCAGCATGTCGCAGACGACGTCGATGGCCAGCGGCAGGTCGTTGTCGAGCACGCGTGCGTAGTAGCACGTGTACTCCTTCGCCGTGAAGGCGTTCATCTCGCCGCCGACCGCGTCGAGCGCGGCGGAGATGTCCAGGGCGGACCTTCTGCTGGTGCCCTTGAAGAGCAGGTGCTCCAGGTAGTGGGTGGCGCCGTTCAGGGCCGGGGTCTCGTCGCGGGAGCCGACGTGCGCCCAGATGCCGAAGGTCGCGGAGCGGACCGAGGGCAGGGTTTCGGTGACGATGCGCAGGCCGCCCGGGAGGGTGGTCCTGCGGACCGTGCCGATGCCGTTCCGGCCCTTGATGAGGGTTTGGGTACGGGCGACGGCCCGCGCCTCCGAGGAGGTGCGGGCCGTCGCCTGGAAGCCGCGGGACGTCACTTGTCGCCGTCGTCCTTCTTCTCGTCGCCTTCTTCGCCCTCGATGACCGGGATCAGGGAGAGCTTGCCGCGGGAGTCGATCTCGGCGATCTCGACCTGGACCTTGGCGCCCACACCGAGAACGTCCTCGACGTTCTCCACGCGCTTGCCGCCGGCCAGCTTGCGGATCTGCGAGATGTGCAGCAGGCCGTCCTTGCCGGGCAGCAGGGAGACGAACGCACCGAAGGTGGTCGTCTTCACGACCGTACCCAGGTAGCGCTCGCCGACCTCCGGCATGGTCGGGTTGGCGATGCCGTTGATCGTGGTGCGGGCGGCCTCGGCGGACGGTCCGTCGACCGCGCCGATGTAGATCGTGCCGTCGTCCTCGATCGTGATGTCGGCGCCGGTGTCCTCCTGGATCTGGTTGATCATCTTGCCCTTGGGGCCGATGACCTCGCCGATCTTGTCCACGGGGATCTTGACGGTGATGATCCGCGGGGCGTTCGGGGACATCTCGTCCGGCGTGTCGATCGCTTCCATCATCACGTCGAGGATGTGGAGGCGGGCGTCGCGGGCCTGCTTGAGGGCCGCGGCCAGGACGGAGGCCGGGATGCCGTCCAGCTTGGTGTCGAGCTGGAGGGCGGTCACGAAGTCCTTCGTGCCGGCGACCTTGAAGTCCATGTCGCCGAAGGCGTCCTCCGCACCGAGGATGTCGGTGAGGGTGACGTAGTGCGTCTCGCCCTCGATCTCCTGGGAGATCAGGCCCATGGCGATACCGGCGACGGGGGCCTTCAGCGGCACACCGGCGTTCAGCAGCGACATGGTGGAGGCGCAGACCGAGCCCATGGACGTCGAGCCGTTGGAGCTCAGCGCCTCGGAGACCTGGCGGATCGCGTAGGGGAACTCCTCGCGCGTCGGCAGGACCGGCACGAGGGCGCGCTCGGCGAGAGCGCCGTGACCGATCTCGCGGCGCTTCGGGGAGCCGACGCGGCCGGTCTCGCCGGTGGAGTACGGCGGGAAGTTGTAGTTGTGCATGTAGCGCTTGCGCGTCACCGGCGACAGCGTGTCGAGCTGCTGCTCCATGCGGAGCATGTTCAGGGTGGTGACGCCCAGGATCTGGGTCTCGCCACGCTCGAACACGGCGGAGCCGTGGACCCGCGGGATGGCCTCGACCTCGGCGGCCAGGGTGCGGATGTCGGTGACACCGCGGCCGTCGATGCGCTTCTTCTCCTTGATCACGCGCTCACGGACCAGGGTCTTGGTCAGCGAGCGGTACGCGGCGGAGATCTCCTTCTCGCGGCCCTCGAACTCCGGCAGGAGCTTCTCGGCGGCGAGCGCCTTGACGCGGTCCAGCTCGGACTCGCGCTCCTGCTTGCCGGCGATGGTCAGCGCGGAGGCGAGCTCCGGCTTGACGGCGGCGGTGAGCGCCTCCAGGACGTCGTCCTGGTAGTCCAGGAAGATCGGGAACTCGCCGGTCGGCTTGGCGGCCTTCGCGGCGAGGTCGGCCTGGGCCTTGCAGAGCACCTTGATGAAGGGCTTCGCGGCCTCCAGACCGGCGGCGACGACCTCCTCGGTCGGCGCCTCGGCGCCGCCCTCGACCAGCTTGATGGTCTTCTCGGTGGCCTCGGCCTCGACCATCATGATCGCGACGTCGCCGTCCTCCAGGGTGCGGCCCGCGACGACCATGTCGAAGACGGCGTCCTCGAGCTCAGAGTGCGTCGGGAACGCCACCCACTGGCCGTTGATCAGCGCGACGCGGACGCCGCCGATCGGGCCGGAGAAGGGCAGGCCGGCCAGCTGCGTGGACGCGGACGCGGCGTTGATCGCGACGACGTCGTACAGGTGGTCGGGGTTGAGCGCCATGATCGTGGCGACGACCTGGATCTCGTTGCGCAGGCCCTTCTTGAAGGACGGGCGCAGCGGGCGGTCGATCAGGCGGCAGGTGAGGATCGCGTCCTCGGAGGGACGGCCCTCACGGCGGAAGAAGCTGCCGGGGATCTTGCCGGCGGCGTACATCCGCTCCTCGACGTCCACCGTGAGGGGGAAGAAGTCGAGCTGGTCCTTGGGGTTCTTGGAGGCGGTGGTGGCCGACAGCACCATGGTGTCGTCGTCCAGGTACGCCACGGCGGAGCCGGCGGCCTGCTTGGCCAGGCGGCCCGTCTCGAAGCGGATGGTGCGGGTACCGAAGGCGCCGTTGTCGATGACGGCCTCGGCGTAGTGGGTCTCGTTCTCCACTAGCGTTTTCTCCTCGTCCTCGTCGCCCTGCCCGTGTGGCAGGGGGACGGTTGCGGAGAAGCGCGCCGTGCTGTGCGGGCCGGTCTTCGATCGAAGCACCCGGGGTTCGCTCTCCCGGGGGCCACTACCGAGGACCGGCGGCGGCTGGGTGCGCCTCTCCTCTTCTTGTCGTGCTGTGTCGTCCGTATTGCGTTGTGCTACCACACTACAAAGCAGTGGTGACACTCCGCACGTACAGCAAAGGGAGCGGCCCCCATTCTCCGGGAACCGCTCCCCTCACGGCGTCTTACTTGGCGCCCGCCGCACCACGGCGGATGCCGAGGCGGTCGACCAGCGCGCGGAAGCGCTGGATGTCCTTCTTCGCCAGGTACTGGAGAAGGCGGCGACGCTGACCCACGAGGATCAGCAGACCACGGCGGGAGTGGTGGTCGTGCTTGTGGGTCTTGAGGTGCTCGGTCAGGTCCGAGATGCGGCGCGAGAGCATGGCGACCTGGACCTCGGGGGAGCCGGTGTCGCCCTCCTTCTGGCCGAACTCGGTGATGATCTGCTTCTTCGTAGCGGCGTCGAGCGGCACGCGTACTCCTCATGGTCTGTGATGGCCACCGAGTGCCCCCGGTCTGTGTCTCGGGGGAGCTTCCATGACTCGGAAGGCGGGGATCCGCTGGGCGCGGCCTCCAGAGCGGCGCTCCGGGGGTGCGTACACAAACGGCCGTCGACCAGCGTACCAGGCGGCCGGGGTCCTCTTTGCCCTGGTCTTTCGAACCCCCCGGCCGGAGCGGAGGGGGCCACTAGGGTGAGCAGATTCGGATCGTTCGTACGTCGGGAAGGGGTCGCTGCGGCATGGCGGAGACGGCTGAGGAGATCAAGGCACGCAAGGAACGGGAGCGGGACGAGCTCTACGCCCTCGACATCTCCGGTGTCGAGTGGCACAGCGCGCCGGGCACCGAGGGGCACGAGGAGCGGGTCGAGATCGCCTACCTGCCCGAGGGGGCGGTGGCGATGCGGTCGTCGCTCGACCCGGACACGGTGCTGCGCTACACGGAGGCGGAGTGGCGGGCGTTCGTGCTCGGGGCCCGGGACGGGGAGTTCGATCTTGAGCCGGGGGCGCGCGGCGGAGGGTCTGACGCCGGGCAGTAGGTGCCGCGGTGGAGGGCGAGGGGTGAGCCGGTGAACGGCCGCCCCTCTTCGCATGTCTCCCGCCTCGCATGTCTCCCGCCTCGCATGTCCCCCGGCTCGTATGTCCCCCGCGCCTCAAGGCGACTGCTCGCTCATGAACTCAAGGCGCCTGTTTCGCAAGGCGGTTCACGACTCTTCACACGTACCGTCCTTTTTCTTCACCAAAGTGCCTGCCGTATACGTCACTTCCGGGCACCTTCTGGGCAGGTTGTGACGCGGCGGACAGCTGCTCGGGGGTGGACGGGCCTGCCGTGGCGGGGCTTGTGGTGATTAGGCTGGGACGGGGCGCGCCGTCAGAACCCGTGGTAGGCGTCGGCGTCCCAGGGGGGAAGGCGGGGGAGCCTGTGGAGTGGACGACCTCGGACGACCTCGATACGCCTCAAACGACTTCGCACGACGTCGGACGACAAGCAAGGGTCGCCCCAGCACGGCATGAGGGTGCTCGACCACACCAGGAGGAACACTGTGAGCAGCGATCGGGACGGGATCCGCGGGGGCTGGGCGACACCCGGCGATGACCAGCCCGACGCGGAGTCCGCAGCGGAGATGACGGGCGAGTTCACCATCGACTACGCGCCGCCCGCCTGGTACACGCAGAACGCCTCGGGGAGTTCGTCCTCGGGGCAGGGGGCCGGGGCGTCCCGGGATTCCAGTGCTTCGGGGGCGCCCGGGGGGTCCGGGGCCAATGGAGGTTCCGGGGCTCCGGGGACTGCTGGGACGCCTGGGGTTCCCGGGAGGCCGAAGGGGCCGGTGCCGCCGCTGCCCGGGCTGACTCCGCCGCCGCACGCCAACCCTTCCGGTGGGCCTTCGTCCCTTCCGACGTCCCTGCCGGGGCAGGCTTCCGCTCCGGCTCCGGCTCCGGCGCCCGGGGCGCCTTTCACTCCTCCCGCGCCGGCGCCCGCTCCGGGCGCTCCGTTCACGCCTCCCGCGCCCGCGCCGGGTACGCCCTTCACGCCGCCGGCGCCGCCCGCGCCCTCTTCCGGGGGTCCCTCGGCCGTGCCCAGGCTTCCGATGGGGAGCGGGTTCGAGCCGCAGGGCTCGCAGCCGGAGGCCCGGCCGCAGGGGCAGACCGAGGCGCCCGCGGATGACGCGGGCTCTCCTACGGCTGTGCCGAACATCCCCGTCGGTGGTCACCAGTCGCCGTGGACGCCGCCGGCTCCGCCGGAGGCACCGCCCGTTCCCGAGGCTCCGGCGACTCCCCCTGCCGCTCCGGAGGTTCCGGCCACTCCCGGGGTTCCGGCGGCGGCGGCTCCCGGTGACGCCGCGGAGCCGGGGAACGGCGACCTGGAGAGCGGTGCCACCATGCGGTTCTCCGCCGGCGCACTGAAGCGGGAGATCGAGGAGCGTGCCGCCGCGGAGGCGGCTTCCGCGCCCGAGGCACCCGAAGTCACCGAGGCGGAGGACGCCGACGGGGCCGGTGGCGGTGCCCGTGCCGATGACGCGGAGGACGAAGGCCCCGGTGGGGAGGCCGACGACTCCGCCGCGGTTTCGGAGTACGCCCTGGACGCGGACGCCTTCACCGACGTGCCGCCGGCCGGGGAGGCCGAGCCGGAGGACACCCGGCCGGAAACCGAGGACGTGGCACCCGAGGCCCTTGAGCCGCAAGCCGCAGCGGCCGAGGACACCGGGCCCCAGGACACCGGGCCCGAGGACACCGAGACCCAGCACGCCGGGCCGGAAGACGCCGTGTCCAAGGACATCGAGGCCGACGACGCCGAGGCCGAGACCGAGCAGGAACAGCCCGAGGACGCCCTGCCCGACTCTGACGAGCCTGAGGACGCGGTGCCGGCCGGGGCCGAGCAGGAGCGTGAGGACTCGGCGGCGCCTGCCGCCGAGCCGGAGGACGCGCCCGCGCAGAACGAGCCGGAGGACGCCGTACCGGCCGTGCCGGCCTCCCCCGATGCCCCGCAGAGCACACCGTCCGACTCCGCTCCCCCGCCCCCGCAGGGCGTGCCGCCGCTGCCGCCGTCGTACCAGCCGGCCGCCCCGGTTCCCGCGAGCCAGTGGCCCGCCCAGCCGGAGCAGCAGCCGCAGGGACAGCCTGTGAGCCCGGACGTGCCCGCGCAGCCGGCGGCCGCCCAGGGGCAGCCCCCGGTGCCGCCGCAGCCCTACGTGCCGGCACAGCAGCCGCCGTTCCAGCCCCAGGCGCCGCAGCCCGCGCCCGCCGCGTGGAACCAGCAGCCCGCACCGACGCCGCCCAACCAGCCGCCCGCCCAGCCCGCACCGCAGCCCGGGGGCTATGGCTTCCCGCAACCGGAGGCCCAGGCGCCGGCCGCGCCGAACGCGCAGGGCGCCTACGGCTTCCCGCACCCCGGCGCCCCCGCCCCGGCTGCACAGCCCCCGGCCCCGCGGCCGGACGGCCCGCAGGCGCCCCCCGCGCAGGGCGGCTACGGCTTCCCCCAGCAGGGTGCCTCCGCCCCGGCCGCCCAGCAGCCCCCGGCCCAGCCCCCCGCCGCTCCGCCCACCCCCGCGCCGGCCCCACCGGACGGCTACGGCTTCCCGCAGCCGGGCGCCCAGCCTCCGGCCGCGCCGAACGCGCAGGCCGGCTACGGCTTCCCGCACCCGGGCGTCCCCGACGCCCAGGGCGGGTACGGCTTCCCCCAGCCGCCGGCGCAGCAGCCACAGCCCCAGCAGGCACAGCCCGGCGTCCCCCCGCAGGCCCAGCCGCAGCCCGAGGCGCAGCCCCAGCAGCCGCAGCAGCCCGTCGACCCCCGTACCGGTGCCGCCTGGCCGCAGCCCATGCAGCACGACCAGCGGCAGCCGACGAACCCCGGTGCCGCGCCGCTCGGTTACACCGCTGCCGTGGAGCTGTCGTCCGACCGGCTGCTCAACAGCAAGAAGCAGAAGGCGAAGAGCAGCCGTCCGGCGGCCGGTGGCGGCCGGTTCAAGATCGGCGGCAAGAAGGAGGAGGCGGAGCGGCAGCGGAAGCTGGACCTGATCCGCACGCCGGTGCTGTCCTGCTACCGGATCGCCGTGATCAGCCTCAAGGGCGGTGTCGGCAAGACGACCACCACCACCGCGCTGGGCTCCACGCTCGCCACCGAGCGGCAGGACAAGATCCTCGCGATCGACGCCAACCCGGACGCGGGCACCCTCGGGCGCCGCGTGCGGCGGGAGACCGGGGCGACCATCCGTGACCTGGTCCAGGCGATCCCGTACCTCAACTCGTACATGGACATCCGGCGGTTCACGTCCCAGGCGCCCTCCGGTCTGGAGATCATCGCCAACGACGTCGACCCGGCCGTGTCCACGACCTTCAACGACGAGGACTACCGGCGCGCGATCGACGTGCTGGGCAAGCAGTACCCGGTGATCCTCACCGACTCGGGTACCGGTCTGCTGTACAGCGCCATGCGCGGTGTGCTGGACCTCGCCGACCAGCTCATCATCATCTCGACGCCGTCCGTGGACGGGGCGAGCAGTGCCAGCACGACGCTGGACTGGCTGTCCGCGCACGGGTACGCCGACCTCGTCTCGCGGTCCATCACCGTCATCTCCGGCGTCCGTGAGACCGGCAAGATGATCAAGGTCGAGGACATCGTGACGCACTTCGAGTCGCGCTGCCGGGGCGTCATCGTCGTGCCCTTCGACGAGCACCTGGCCGCCGGTGCCGAGGTCGACCTCGACATGATGCGGCCGAAGGTGCGCGAGGCCTACTTCAACCTCGCGGCGATGGTCGCCGAGGACTTCACCCGCCACCAGCAGGCGCACGGCTTGTGGACCTCCGACGGCAACCCGCCGCCGGTCGCGGCCCCGCCGCTGCCCGGACAGGCCATGCCGGGCCAGCCCGTCCCCGGTCAGCCCTACGCCCAGCCGGGCCAGCCCCCGTACCCGGGGCAGCAACAGCCGGGTCCCGGTCAGCCGGGCCCGTACCCGCAGCAGCCGCAGCCGCAGCCGCAGCCGCAGCCGGGCCAGCCGTACGCCCAGCCCGGACAGCCGTACCCGCAGCCCGGACAGCCCTACGCCCAGCCGGGACAGCCCTACCCGCAGGCCGCCGGGCAGCCGCCCTACCCGCAGCCGGGACAGCCTGGGCAGCCGGGGCAGCAGCCCGGGCAGCCGGCGGCCCACCCCGGCCAGCCGTACCCGCAGCCGGGCCAGCCCCCGGCCGCTCCCCCGCAGCCCGGCTACGGCTACCCCCAGCCCGACGGGCAGACCCCGCCGCCCCCGCCTCCGACGCAGTAATCGCCTCACCCGATCGGCCCCTTTCGAGGGGCCGATCGCCGCCCGGCCCGCGCCGTTCCGACTCGGCGCGGGCCGTGGCGCGTTCAGGGGCGAATTCCGTTGCCAGGCCCTGGCCAGGAGCGCTTCAGTGGTCTCTACCAATGAGTGCGAAAAGCTCGCCAATTCGTTATTTCCGCAGGCCACAAGGGGTGAACACGCCGTTGACGGGTGGAGACGGCCGCTGGTACACACACATCACGCATCTGACAGCTGATCAACCCGTCCTTCCCGTCCGAGCGATGACGCGAGGTCCGACCATGGGCACGAACGATCAGAAGCGCAGCCTCCCGCACGGCCTCCGGCTCGTCGCCCTGGCCGGGGCCGCCACGCTCACCCTCACCGCCGGTCTCGCGACCCCGCTCGACCCGGCGCCCCAGCAGGCCCGGGCGGCCGACGACGGCAAGAAGGTGCTGACCGTCGCCGTGGCGCAGAGCGTGGACTCGCTGAGCCCGTTCCTGGCGGTCCGGCTGCTCAGCACGAGCATCCACCGGCTCATGTACGAGTACCTGACCAACTACGACCCCAAGGACAACCACGCCATCGCGGGCCTGGCCACCAAGTGGGAGCCGTCGCCGGACAAGCTGACGTGGACGTACACGATCCGCTCGAACTCCACGTGGTCGGACGGCGAGCAGGCCACCGCCGAGGACGCGGCGTGGACGTTCAACAAGATGATGACCGACCCCGGCGCGGCCACGGCGAACGGCAGCTACGTCGGGAACTTCAGGAAGGTGACGGCCCCGAGCCCCACCAAGCTGGTCATCGAGCTGAAGAAGCCGCAGGCCACGATGGCCGCGCTGGACGTGCCGATCGTGCCGAAGCACGTGTGGGAGAAGGTCTCGGACTTCTCCGAGTTCAACAACGACAAGAGCTTCCCCGTCGTCGGGAACGGGCCGTTCGTGCTGAGCGGCTACAAGGCAGACAGCTACGTCCGCCTCAAGGCCAACAAGAGCTTCTGGCGCGGGGCGCCGAAGTTCGACGAGCTGGTCTTCCGCTACTACAAGGACCAGGACGCGGCCGTATCGGCGCTGCGCAAGGGCGAGGTGTCCTTCGTCGCCGGGTCCCCGTCCCTGACGCCCGCTCAGGCGGAGTCCCTGAAGGGCGCGGACGACATCCAGGTCAACGACGCCCCCGGCCGCCGCTTCTACGCCCTCGCCACCAACCCGGGCGCCAAGGCGAAGAACGGCGAGAAGTTCGGGGACGGCCACCCCTCCCTGCTGGACCAGCGGGTGCGCAACGCCCTGTTCCGGGCCGTCGACCGCGAGGCCATCATCGACAAGGTGTTCCGGGGCCACGCCGTCGAGGGCGAGGGCTACATCCCGCCGCGCTTCCAGGACTACTTCTGGAAGCCGTCCGCGAGCCAGAAGCTGGCCTACGACCCGGCCGAGGCGGCCCGGCTGCTCGACCAGGCCGGGTACAAGAAGAACGGCGACGGCAAACGCGTCGGCAAGGACGGCAAGCCCATCACCTACCGCGTGCTGTGCCACGCCACCGACCCGAACGACAAGGCGGTCGGCAAGTACCTCCAGGAGTGGTGGGGCGAGCTCGGCATCGGTGTCCAGCTCAACTGCCTGGACAACGTGACCGACCCATGGCTGGCCGGCAAGTACGACCTGGCGTTCGACGGCTGGTCGGTCAACCCCGACCCGGACTTCGTCCTGTCGATCCACACCTGCGGCGCGCTCCCGGCGACCCCGAAGGACACGGGCGCGACGGACAACTTCATCTGCGACAAGAAGTACGACGAGCTCTACGCCCGGCAGCTCACCGAGTACGACCCCGCCAAACGGGCGGACATCGTCAAGCAGATGGAATCGCGGCTGTACGACCTCGGGTACATGAACGTCATGGCGTATCCGAACGCGGTCGAGGCCTTCCGGACGGACCAGATCAAGTCGATCACGACCATGCCGGCGAAGGCGGGCAACATCTACGGCCAGGACGGCTACTGGAGCTGGTGGTCGGCGGTCCCGGCCGACTCCGGCGGATCGTCGGACAACGCCTCGTCGACGGGGGTCGTGGTCGGGATCGTCGCGGGGGTCGTGATCCTCGGGGGGCTCGGCGCCTTCGCGGCGATGCGGCGGCGGGCCACCGCCGAGGAACGCGAGTGAAGCGGCGAGCGGGTACTCATGACCGCTGACGCGACCCCCGCGCTGGTCGAGGACAAGCAGCGGCCGGCGGCCGGGCCGCGGGCACGCAAGAGCTCCGCGTACCCGCGGTACCTGGCGGGCAAGGTGGCCGGTGCCGCCGTATCGCTGCTGGCCGTCCTCGTGACCAGCTTCTTCCTCTTCCGGCTGATCCCGGGCGACCCGGTGAAGACCATGACGGGCGGCCGTCAGGTGTCGGCGGAGCAGCTGGCCGCCTATCGCGACGAGTTCGGTCTCGACCTGCCGCTGTGGCGGCAGTTCACGGACTACTGCGGCAAGGCGCTCACGGGTGACTTCGGCACGTCGTACCAGTTCCGCGCCCCCGTCGTCGACAAGATCACCGAGGCGCTGCCGAACACCCTGCTGCTCACGGGGACGGCGTTCGTCCTCTACACGGCGCTGGGCATCTTCCTCGGCACCCGGTCGGCGTGGCGGCACGGCAAGCTGGGCGACCGCGTCAACACGGGCCTCGCGCTGACGCTGTACTCCATCCCGTCCTTCTGGCTGGGGCTGCTGCTGATCATCGTGCTGTCGGTGGGCATCGGACCGCTGCCCGGCATGTTCCCGACCGGCGGCATGGAGTCGGGCGGCGAGGAAGGCTTCGCGTACGTCCTCGACGTGGCGCACCACCTGGTGCTCCCGGTGGTGACGCTGGTGGCCGTGGAGTACGGGCAGACGCTGCTGGTCACGCGGTCGGCGCTGCTGGACGAGATGGGCAGCGACTATCTGACGACCGCACGGGCCAAGGGCCTGCGCGACGACCTCGTCCGCCGCCGGCACGCCGTGCCGAACGCGCTGCTGCCGACCGTGACGCTGATCTTCATCAACCTCGGCCGGACGGTGGCGGGCGTGATCCTCGTGGAGACGGTGTTCTCCTGGCCGGGGTTGGGCGGGCTTTTCTACCAGGCGCTGAGCGTGCCCGACCTGCCGCTGGTGCAGGGCCTGTTCTTCGTGTTCGCCGCCGCGGTGATCCTGATGAACACCCTCGCCGACCTGGTCTATCCGCTGCTGGACCCCCGGGTGGCCCGATGACGACGTCGACCGGCACGGCCCCGAGCCCGCGCGCCCTGGCCCGGCAGCGCCGCAGGGCGTCCGTCGCCCGCTTCTGGCGGCAGTACCGCTCCGAACGGGCGGGGCTGTACGGCCTGACCGCGCTCTCGCTGTGCGCGCTGCTGGCCCTGTTCGCACCGGTGTTCGTCGGCTCCGACGTGAGCAGCGTGACGGAGGCGCCGGGGCGTCCGATGCAGAGCCCGAGCGCCGAGTTCCCGCTGGGCACCGACCAGTTCGGGCGGGATCTGCTGGGCCTGGTGATCTGGGGCTCGCGGGTGTCGCTGCTGGTCGGGCTGCTCGCCGCCGTGCTGTCGGTCGCGATCGGCACCTTGATCGGGGTGACGGCGGGGCACTTCAAGGGCTGGTACGCGACGGTGATGATGCGGATCACCGACTGGTTCCTGGTCATGCCGACCCTGGTGCTGGCGATCGCCCTGGCGACCGTGATGTCCCGCTCGCTGACCACGACCGTCGTCGCGATCGGCGTGACCACCTGGCCGACCACGGCCCGGCTGGTGCGCGCCCAGACCCTCGCCGTGGAGACCCGTCCGTACATCGAGCGGGCGCAGGCGCTCGGCGGCGGCCACTGGCACATCATGTCCCGGCACGTCCTGCCCAACGTGATGCCACTGGTACTGGCCCAGACGACCCTGATCATCTCCTCGGCCATCCTCGCCGAGGCGACCCTCGCCTTCCTCGGCCTCGGTGACCCGACGGTCGTCTCGTGGGGCGGGCTGCTCCAGGACGCGCGCGAGGCGGGCGCGGTCAGCGCCGGGGACTGGTGGTACCTGGTGCCGCCGGGCATCGCCATCGCCGTGGTGGCGCTGGCGTTCACGCTGTGCGGGCGGGCCGTGGAGTCCGTCCTCAACCCCAGGCTGGGGGTGTCGCGTTGAGTCTGCTCGACGTCAGGAACCTGACCGTGACGTACGCCGGCGGGGCGGCGGCCGTGCGCGGGGTGGACCTGCGCCTGGACGCGGGCCGCAAGCTCGGCCTCGCCGGGGAGTCGGGCTGCGGCAAGTCCACGCTGGCGCTGGCCCTGCTGCGGCTGCTCCCGGCGGGCGCCAGGATCACCGGGGAGGTGCTCCTCGACGGCGAGGACGTGCTGGCCATGAAGTGGGGCCGGGTCCGGGCGGTCCGCTGGGCCGGGGCCTCCGTCGTCTTCCAGGGCGCGATGCACTCCCTCAACGCGGTGCACCGCATCGGCGACCAGATCGCCGAGCCGATCCTGCTGCACAAGAAGGCCACCGCGGCGGGGGCGAAGAGGAAGACCGGCGAACTGCTGGAGCAGGTCGGTCTCCCGGCGGCCCGCGCCGACGCCTATCCGCACGAGCTGTCCGGCGGCCAGCGCCAGCGCGTCATGATCGCCATGGCCCTGGCCTGCGATCCCCGGCTGATCATCGCCGACGAGCCGACGACCGCGCTCGACGTCATGATCCAGGCCCAGATCCTCCGGCTCATCGAGCAGCTCGTCGCCGACCAGGACCTCGGCCTGATCATGATCAGTCATGACCTGGCGGTCCTCGCCGACACCTGCGACCGGCTCGCGGTGATGTACGCGGGCCGGGTGGTCGAGGAGGGCCCGGCCGCCCAGGTGTACGAGGACGCCCGGCACCCGTACGCCCGGGCCCTGGCGGCCGCGTTCCCGTGCATCGGCGACCCGGCGTCCCGGTTCACGCCGCAAGGGCTGGCGGGCGATCCGCCGGACCCGGCCGCACTGCCGTCCGGGTGCACGTTCCATCCGCGCTGCCCCGTGGCGCTGGAGTCGTGCCCGGAGGAGGACCCGCTGCTGCGGACCGCGGGGCCGGAGCGCCGGGCGGCGTGCGTGCTGGTCGGGTCACCCGCGGACGCACCCCGCGGCACGGAAGAGGATCCAGAGCCCCTGGAGGAAGCGAGGCCCGGCACGCCATGACCACGTCGCCCACGGCCCCCGAGGTCACCACGGCCCCGCTGCTGAGCGCCCAGGGCCTCTACGTCACCTTCCCCGGCCGGCACGGCGGCCCCCGGGCCCGCGCGGTGGACGGCGTCGACCTCGACATCCGCCCCGGCGAGATCGTCGCGCTGGTCGGCGAGTCCGGCTGCGGCAAGACGACCCTGGCCCGCGGCCTGCTCGGTCTGGTCGAGCCGACGGCGGGCCGGGTCACCTTCGACGGCCGCCCCCTGGACTACTCCGGCCGGTCTCTGAAGGCCTACCGCAAACGCGTCCAGCTGGTCCTCCAGGACCCGAGCGGCTCGCTCAACCCCCGGCACACGGTGTACGACGCGGTCGCCGAGGGCCTGCGCATCCACGGCTACGGCGGCGACGAACGCACGGCGGTCGCCGAGGCGCTGTCCCGGGCGGGGCTGCGCCCTCCGGAGCGCTTCTTCCTGCGCTACCCGCACGAACTGTCCGGCGGGCAGCGGCAGCGCGTCGTCATCGCCGGCGCGCTCGTCCTGGAACCAGAACTCCTCGTCGCCGACGAGCCGGTGGCGTCCCTCGACGCCTCGGTACGCGGCGAGATCCTCGCCCTGCTGCTCCGGCTGCGCACCGATCTGGGCCTGTCCGCCCTGGTCGTCACGCACGACCTGGGCCTGGCGTGGAACATCGCCGACCGGGTCGCCGTGATGTACCTGGGCCGGATCGTGGAGACGGGCGCGGTGGAGCAGGTCCTGACGGCCCCGCGGCATCCCTACACGCAGGCGCTGTTGTCCGTGCTGCCGGAGGCTCCCGGCGCCCCGGTGATCCTCACGGGCGAGCCCCCCGACCCGTCGCGCGTGCCGTCCGGCTGCCGCTTCCACGCCCGCTGCCAGATCCTGGCCAGTGGTGAGGCGGAGGCGGCAGGTGTGGCGGACGCGTGCAGGGGCCAGGATCTGGAGGTGCTGGGCGGGAGCGGCGAGTCACAGGTCGCTTGCCACTGGGCGACGTCCCTCAGGGGCGCGGGGAACCGCGCGACAAGCCACAACGCACCCGCGCCCGGCTTACGAGGGGACTAGGCAGCCCCCTCGCCGGCCACCAACTCCCTGCACCTCTCGACGTCCTGCCCCATCTGAACCAGCAACGCATCCAGCGTCTCGAACTTCGCCTGCCCCCGCACGAACGCCAAGAAGTCGACCGCGACATGCAACCCGTACAGATCGAGCCCGACCCGGTCGATGGCATACGCCTCCACCGTCCGCTCGGTCCCCTCGAACTGCGGATTCGTCCCCACGGAGATCGCGGCCGGCATCGCCTCGCCCTGGGCGTGCAGCCAGCCGGCATACACACCGTCGGCCGGGATGGCCGTGTGCGGCAGCGTCTCGACGTTCGCGGTGGGGAAGCCCAGTTCGCGCCCGCGCTGGGCGCCCCGGACGACGACGCCCTCCACCCGGTGCGGCCGGCCCAGGATCTCCGCCGCGCCCTCGACGTCGCCCTCGGCGACCAGCCGCCGCGTCAGCGTGGAGGAGAACGGCTCGCCGCCGCCCGCCGCGCCGGTCACGTACAGGTCGACGACCTCGACCTCGAAGTCGTAGGTCTTGCCCTGCGTGGACAGGAACTCCACGTTCCCGGCGGCCTTGTGGCCGAAGCGGAAGTTGGGGCCCTCGACGACCGCCTTGGCGTGCAGCTTGTCGACCAGGACCTTGACGACGAAGTCGGCCGGGGACAGCTTCGAGAACTCGGTCGTGAAGGGGAGGATGAGCACCGCGTCCACGCCCAGGCCGGCCATGAGTTCGGCGCGGCGGTGGTGCGGGGCGAGCAGCGGCGGGTGGCTGCCGGGGCGGACGACCTCGCTGGGGTGCGGGTCGAAGGTGACGACGACGGCGGGAACGCCCAGTTCCCGGGCGCGGTCCACGGCATGCCGGATGATCAGCTGGTGCCCGCGGTGCACTCCGTCGTAGGAGCCGATGGTGACGACGCTGCGTCCCCAGTCCTGGGGGATGTCCTCCAAGCCACGCCAGCGCTGCACTGTGCCTGCTCCTTGTCGAAAGCTCGTCGAACCCGTGTCCGGTCGGTTGTCCGTCATTGCCTCGTGCGCAGGTCTAAGGGTGCCATGCCGGGTGCCTCCTGCCCGCATCGGCATGGGGGCTGTGACCGGGCGCACGGCACCGTACTGCGGCCCGGCGCCGTGAGGCCGGTCATGCGAGGACGCCCGCGCCCGCCAGGTTCTCGATCATGCGGTGGGAGCTCGGCCCGACCAGCGCCACCCATTCCTCGGGCGACTCGGCCAGCCAGGCGGCCGCGCGGCCGGCGAAGCCGGGCACGTGCCGGCCCAGGTCGACCAGGGCGCGGTCGAAGCGGGTGGCGCCCTCCGGGGTGCGCACGAGGAGCCGCCCGATGCGGTGGACGAGGTCGCGCAGGTCGTCTTCGCCGTTGCGGGCGGCGGCCTGCAGGAGCGCGTCCAGGACGTCGGTGTCGTGCTCGCGGGCGAGGAGCGCGTCGCGCAGCTCCCGGCGCAGCGGACGCGAGGCGGGGATGCCGGGCAGGGTCAGGGCGGCGGCCAGGGCGCAGCGCAGCCGCACCGGGCCGTCCTCCAGCAGGCCCGTGATCAGCGGCAGGAGCACGGGCCGGGCGGCGGGGCCCCGGTCGAGCCGCTGGTCGGCGTACGCGGCCACCTGCCCGGCGAGTTCCGGCCGCAGCGAGGCCGCCCGGCACACCACAGCGGCGACCCGCCGGGCCAGGCCGGGCGGGGCGGCGTCGGCGAGGGCCCGCAGGGCCTCCTCCCCGTCCGGCCGCTCCAGCCGGGCCGCGAAGGCCGCGAGGACGGGCTCGGGGTCGGTCAGGAGGGCGCCGGCCAGCGCCTCCGGCGAGAACCGCGGGTCGCCCGCCGCGAAGTGCTCCAGCGCCCGCGGGAGGTAGCGGGCCCGGGTGTGGGGGTCCTGGACGAGGAGGGCGAGGGCGCCGCCGTGCAGGGCACGGTCGGCGGGCCGGGCGAGCAGGGTGAGGGCCGCGTAGCGCAGGAGGGCGCGGTCGCCTGTGGTGCTCACGTGCGGCGCGACGCGCAGTCCGTGCGCCACCGCGGCGCTCCGCCGCGCGGGCCGCTCGTCGCGCGCCCACCGGTCGACGGCCCGGCACACCCGCGACGGTTCCTCCTCGGCCAGCACGGCGAGCAGTTCGTCGGCCCGCCGGTGCGCACGGTCGACGAGCACGTCCGTCAGACCGTCCAGGGCGCCGTGACGGTGGGTGTGCAGCAGCGCCTGGGCGGCCGTGGCCACGGTCGCGTGCGGGGTGGCGGGCAGCGGCTGCTCGTCGTCGAACCAGCGGGCGAGCTGCGGTTGCACGGCGGCGGGGTCGGCGGCGAGAAGTCCGGCGACGGCGTCCAGGAAGCGGGGCCCGGCCTCGCACGGCGGCCCGTCGGCGTGGACCAGCCGCCGCAGCAGGGCGCAGCGCGCCTCCTCCGGGAGCCGTACGCCGGTCCAGAACGCGGGCCCGAGCTCCTCCGGCACGGGCCGCTCCTGCCGCCGCCAGGCCACGATCCGGTCGGCGAGCAGCCGCAGCACCTCCGTGTACGGCGCCGCGTCGGGCAGGGCCGACAGCGTCCCGGCGAGCAGCCGGGCGGCCCACCAGGAGCGCGGATCGGCGTCCAGGGCGTGCACCAGGTCGGCCAGGCGGGAGGCCAGTTGACCGGGGCCGTGCTGGCGGCCGAGGTACAGCAGGGCCTGGACGACCGGCCCGATGCGGTGGTGCGGCACGGGGTCGGACGGGGCGTCCTCGGCGCGGTGGACGAGGGCGTGCAGCGCTTCGTCGAGGTCGAGGTGCATGCCCTGGAGCCAGTCGGCGAGCCCCTCGTGCGCGAAGCGGTAGCCGGGTCCGGCGGGCACGAGCAGGCCCTCCGCGATTACGGCCGACGCCCAGCCGCTGCCGCCGCCGAGCCGCGCCGGGGCGGCCCCCCACGGGAACACGGCCGCGAACACCTCCTGGTCCAGGTACCCCGGCCCCGGTCCGAGACTGCGCCGGGCGGCCTCGTGCACCTGCCCGGCGACCTTGGCGGCCAGGCGGCGTACGGCGGTGCCCTGCAGACCGTCGCCGGCTGCCAGGCGCTGGGCGATGCGCAGGGACATCAGGTCGAGGTAGGCCGCGAAGACGTCGTTCCGGTCGACCACGGCCGCCTCGGGCGGCTCGGTGAGGGCCGCCCGGACCTCGGCGAGCAGACCGAGGGTGAGGGGATGCCGGGCGTCGGCCGGGGCGAGGGCGTGACCCGCGATGCCGTGGCTCCGGTACGCCTCCCGCGCCTCGCTCTCGGTGAGGTCGCCGAGGGGCACGCACGGCTCCGCGGGGAAGGGCGCGGTCTCCCAGTACTCCGCCCGGCACGCCACCACCAGCCGGGCTCCCGTCCCCCGCAGCCACCGCGTGCTCCCGTCCGCCCAGTCGGTCAGGCGGCGGGCCAGGGCCGGTGGCATCTCCTCGGGGCCGTCGAGCAGGAGCAGCAGCGGGCGGCCCGCGGACCGGGCGAGGTGGGCCAGGCGCTCGGGCGTGATGTCGCCCGGGCCGGCCGGGGCGGAGGCGGCCACGGCGGAGGCGGCCCGGCTCAGCGCCCGGTGTGCCGCGTCCGCCACCGACGCGTCGCCGTCCCGCAGTTCACTGCCGCGCAGCCAGAGCGTGGGCTGCCCGTCCCGCCGGCGGCGCGCGGCGAGCGCCGCGAGTTCCGTCGTACGACCGCTGCCCGGGGGGCCGACGAGGCCGAGCACGGCCGCCGGGCCGCCGGTGAACGCGGTGAACCCGGCCGCCACGGCCGTCCGTTCGACCGGTTGCGGGACACCGGTGCCGCCGGGCGGGCCCTCCAGTGCCACGGAGGCGGCGGTCAGGTCCAGCACCCCGGCGAGATTGAGGTCCGCGCCGTACGCGGGGACCGTCGCCGCGTTCTCGGCGAGCAGGTCGGCGAGGGACCGCGCGGCACCGGGGAGCGGGGAACGCAGCGGTACGGCGAACCCGACCTCGCGGTGATCGGAGCTGAGCGCGGTGCCCAGCACCCCGACCACGGCACCGGTCGCGGCGTCGAGCACGGGGCCGCCGGCCGCTCCGCCGCCCAGCCGCAGCGCGTCCCGCCCTGCCGTGCCGACCGCCAGTTCGAGCGCGTCGTCGAGGCGGTGGAAGCGGTCCGTGGCCGCGTAGGTCACGGAGGTCGAGCCCAGCAGCCGGGCCTCGCGCCAGCCGCCGGCGGCGATCCGTACATAGGCGCCGGTCCTGGGCCCCTCCCGCACGGTGACGGGCAGCGGCGGCACGCCGAGACCCTCGGTCCGTACGAGGGCCAGGTCCAGTGCGGGCAGCGGGGTGACCGCGTCGGCGGACACGACGCGGCGGCGGTCCCCGGCGCCGTACAGGACGATGCGGGGCAGGCCGTCGACGGCCTCGTGGCTGGTGATCAGGGTGCCGTGGTGGTCGGCCAGGAAGCCGGTGCCGCGGGGGCGGCCGGCCAGGTCGTGGATGCGGACGAGGGTGTCGCCGGGGACCGCCCCGTCCTCGTGCCGTGCTGTTCCGGGGACGTCAGGGGAGCCTTGTGAGCTGTCGTCCGTCTCCCGGGACCGGTTCCGCGACGCCATCGTCGAGCCTCCCCGCCGTACACCCGTGCCCTTGTGTTGGACAGTAGGGGCGGGATGATCAGCGGGACAGATCGCTCGGCGAAAGCGCCCCCTTCCGCTCCCCCCGTTCACTCCGAGCGCCCGCACGGACGGGTGAAGGATCGGGGGCGGCTGGATACACCCTAGGGGTGGGGGAACCGAGGGGGGCCGTGGAGCGGCGGCAGTGGAGGTACCCCGTGGCTGCCGCTCCACGGGCGGACACCGGCCCCCGGGTCCTCCGTCAGGCGAAGACGGCCAGGCTCTTGGCCTTGCCCCGCTGCTCCTCCACGAGCGCCAGGAGGCGGCCCTCCGGGTCGAAGACGGCGACCGGGCCGGAGCCCGCGTACGTCTCGGGCATCTCCAGCCGCACGCCGTTGGTGAGCAGTTTGGCCCGCCGGGCGTCGACGTCCCAGCGGGGGAACGCGGCCGCGGCGGCCTCGGCGATCGGCATCACGGTCAGCTCCTGCTGGAGCTGGTCGAGGGTGCGGGCCGCGTCCAGCTTGTAGGGGCCGACGCGGGTGCGGCGCAGAGCGGTGAGGTGACCGCCGACGCCCAGGCCGGCGCCCAGGTCGCGGGCCAGCGCCCGGATGTAGGTGCCGGAGGAGCAGACGACCGAGACGACCAGGTCGAGTACGGCAGTGCCGTCGTCGGCGACGGCCTCCCGGACGTCGTACACGCCGAAGGAGGAGACCGTCACGGGCCGGGCCGGGATCTCGAACTCCTCGCCCTCCCGGGCCCGCTTGTACGACCGCACGCCGTTGATCTTGATGGCGCTGACCTTGGAGGGCACCTGCATGATGTCGCCGGTCAGCGCGGCGATGCCGGCGTCGATCGCGTCGCGGGTGACCTCGGAGGCGTCCGTGGAGGAGGTGATCTCCCCCTCGGCGTCATCCGTGAGGGTGTTCTGCCCGAGCCGGATGGTGCCCAGGTACTCCTTCTCGGTCAGCGCGAGGTGGCCGAGGAGCTTGGTGGCCTTCTCGACGCCGAGGACGAGGACGCCCGTCGCCATCGGGTCGAGGGTGCCGGCGTGCCCGACGCGTCGCGTTCTGGCGATACCGCGCATCTTGGCGACGACGTCGTGCGAAGTGAAGCCCGACGGCTTGTCGACGATGACAAGGCCGTCGGGCGTGGTGTGCTTCTGGGTCATTCGGCGCCGTCGTCCGTCTCGTCGTCCTCGTCGGGCTTGCGGTACGGGTCGGCGTCGCCGGCGTACTTGGCGCCCGCGGATGCCTCGCGCACCTTCTCGTCGGACTGGCGCGCCTTGTCGAGGAGGTCCTCGATGGTGCGGGCGTTGTCCGGGAGGGCGTCCATGACGAAGGCCAGGGTCGGCGTGAACTTCACACCGGCGGCCCGGCCCACCTCGGAGCGCAGGATGCCCTTGGCGCTCTCCAGGCCGGCGGCGGCCGCCGCGCGCTCCTCGTCGTCCCCGTACACCGTGTAGAAGACGGTCGCCTCCCTGAGGTCACCCGTGACCCGGGTGTCCGTGATGGTGACGTGCGAGCCGAGCCGCGGGTCCTTGATCCCGCGCTGCAGCTTCTGGGCCACCACCTCTCGGATGAGGTCCGCCAGCCTCTTGGCACGCGCGTTGTCGGCCACTGGTCCGTCTCCTTAAGTGCTTACTTGTTGCTTCAGTCTTCGTCGCTGTGGAGCCTGCGTCGAACCGAGAGCAGTTCGACTTCGGGCCGCCCGGCGACGAGCCGCTCACAGCGGTCCAGGACGTCGGTGAGGTGTCCCGTCTCCCCTGAGACCACCGCGAGCCCGATCTCGGCCCTGCGGTGGAGGTCCTGATTCCCCGTCTCCGCCGCGCTCACCCCGTACTTGCGCTGGAGTTCGGCCACGATCGGACGGACGAGAGAGCGTTTCTCCTTGAGCGAGTGGACGTCGCCGAGGAGCAGATCGAAGGACAGAGTCCCCACATACATGTGTGTATCCGGATGTCCCGCCGGTTCGGGGTACGGGCGCCACGCTTCGACGCCGATACGGGAACCGTACACGCAACGGCCGGGGCCGATCGACGGAATAAGTCCCGCCGATCGGCCCCGATCGTGACTCAGGTCAGACGCGCGGCTTCTCGCGCATCTCGTACGTCGCGATGACGTCGTCGACCTTGATGTCGTTGAAGTTGCCGAGGTTGATACCGCCCTCGAACCCTTCGCGGATCTCGGTGACGTCGTCCTTGAAGCGACGCAGGCCCTCGATGTTGAGGTTCTCCGCGACCACCTTGCCGTCGCGGATGAGGCGCGCCTTGGTGTTGCGCTTGACCTCGCCGGAGCGGATGAGAACACCCGCGATGTTGCCCAGCTTGGACGACTTGAAGACCTCGCGGATCTCCGCCGTACCGAGCTCGACCTCTTCGTACTCCGGCTTGAGCATGCCCTTGAGGGCCGCCTCGATCTCCTCGATCGCCTGGTAGATGACCGAGTAGTACCGGACGTCGACACCCTCGCGCTCGGCCATCTGCTGCGCACGCCCGGCGGCGCGCACGTTGAAGCCGATGACGATGGCGTCGGAGCCCATGGCCAGGTCGATGTCGGACTCCGTGACCGCACCGACGCCGCGGTGCAGGACGCGGATGTCGACCTCTTCGCCGACGTCCAGCTGGAGCAGCGAGGACTCGAGGGCCTCGACCGAACCGGAAGCGTCACCCTTGATGATCAGGTTCAGCTGCTGGACCTCGCCGGCCTTGAGCACCTTGTCCAGGTCCTCCAGCGACACACGGCGCGTGCGCTTGGCGAACGCGGCGTTGCGCTCACGGGCGGCACGCTTCTCGGCGATCTGACGGGCCGTACGGTCCTCGTCGACCACCAGGAAGTTGTCGCCCGCACCCGGGACGTTGGTCAGGCCCAGGACCTGAACCGGCGTCGAGGGACCGGCCTCGGCAACGCTGTTGCCGTTGTCGTCGTGCATCGCCCGGACTCGGCCGTACGCGTCGCCGACCACCATGGTGTCGCCGACCCGCAGGGTGCCGCGCTGGACGAGGACCGTCGACACGGCACCGCGGCCGCGGTCGAGACGGGACTCGATCGAGATGCCCTGCGCGTCCTGGTTCGGGTTGGCCCGCAGGTCGAGCGAGGCGTCGGCCGTGAGGATCACGGCCTCCAGCAGGGAGTCGATGTGCAGACCCTGCTTGGCGGAGATGTCGACGAACATCGTGTCGCCGCCGTACTCCTCGGCCACCAGGCCGTACTCGGTCAGCTGACCGCGCACCTTGGTCGGGTCGGCGCCCTCGACGTCGATCTTGTTGACCGCGACGACGATCGGGACCTCGGCCGCCTTGGCGTGGTTGAGCGCCTCGACCGTCTGCGGCATGACGCCGTCGTTGGCCGCGACGACCAGGATCGCGATGTCCGTCGACCGCGCACCACGGGCACGCATGGCGGTGAACGCCTCGTGACCCGGGGTGTCGATGAAGGTGATCTTGCGCTCTTCTTCGTTGACCTCGGTCGCGACCTGGTAGGCACCGATGTGCTGGGTGATGCCGCCGGCCTCGCCCGCGATGACGTTCGTCTTGCGGATGGCGTCGAGGAGCCGGGTCTTACCGTGGTCGACGTGACCCATGACGGTGACGACGGGCGGACGGACCATCAGGTCCTCCTCGTCGCCCTCGTCCTCGCCGAACTCGATGTCGAAGGACTCGAGGAGCTCGCGGTCCTCCTCCTCCGGGCTGACGATCTGAACCGTGTAGTTCATCTCGTCGGCGAGGAGCTGCAGCGTCTCGTCGGAGACGGACTGCGTGGCCGTGACCATCTCGCCGAGGTTCATCATGACCGCGACGAGCGACGCCGGGTTGGCGTTGATCTTCTCCGCGAAGTCGGTGAGCGAGGCACCGCGCGACAGGCGAACGGTCTCGCCGTTGCCGCGAGGCAGCATCACACCGCCAACCGACGGGGCCTGCATGGCCTCGTACTCCTGGCGCCTCTGCCGCTTCGACTTGCGGCCACGACGCGCGGGACCGCCGGGACGACCGAAGGCACCCTGCGTGCCACCACGGCCACCGGGACCGCCGGGACGGCCACCGAAGCCGGGACGGCCACCGCCACCGGGACCACCGGGACGACCGGCGAAACCGCCGCCACCGCCACCGGGACCACCGGGACGACCGGCGAAACCGCCACCGCCGCCACCGGGACGGCCGGCGAAGCCGCCGCCACCCGGACGACCGCCGCCGCCACCGGGACGACCGCCGCCACCGGGACCGCGGCCGCCGGGGCCACCGCCACCGGGACGCGGGCCGGCAGCAGGACGCTGCGGCATCATGCCGGGGTTCGGACGCGGACCACCGGGACCGCCGCCGGGACGCGGGCCGCCGCCCTGCGGGCGGGGCATGCCGCCCGGGGTCGGACGCGCGCCACCCGGAGCCTGCGGACGGGGACCGCCGCCGGCGCCCTGCGGACGGGGACCGCCCTGGCCCTGGCCCTGCGGACGCGGGGCACCACCGGGCGCACCGGGGCCGCCCGGACGCGGGGCGCCGCCCGGACGGGGCGCCTGCGGGCGCGCCATGCCGGTGGAGCCACCAGAGGTGAACGGGTTGTTGCCCGGACGGGGACCGGCCGGACGGGCACCGGGACGCGGGGCGCCGCCACCCGAACGCGGAGCGCCGGGACGGTCGCCGCGGTCACCGCGGCCCTGGCCACCCTGGCCGGGACCGCCCTGACGCGGGGCACCCGGACGCGGCGCCTGGCCGGCCGGACGCGGGGCGCCCGGACGCGGGCCGGAGCCCTGGCCCTGAGAGGCGGCCGGCGCGGCGGGAGCCGCCGGGGGCGCGGTGAACTCGGGCGTGGTCGGAGCCGGGGACGCCGGGGCGGGCCGCGGCGCGGGCTTCGGGCCCGGGGTGGGACGGGGGCCGGGAGAGGCCGGCGCGGCCGGAGCCGCGGGCTTCTCTGCGGCGGCCGGCTTGGGGGCCGGCGGGCGCGGGGCGGCCGGACGGGCAGCCTGCGCGGGAGAGGGGGCACCCGGCTTCGCCGGGGCAGCCTTGCGCGCGGGGGCGGGCTTGCCGCCTCCGCTGCCCTGCTGGAGGGCGTCCGTCAGCTTGCGTACAACGGGCGCTTCGATCGTCGAAGACGCCGAACGGACGAATTCACCGAGTTCCTGGAGCTTGGCCATGACGACCTTGCTCTCGACGCCGAACTCCTTGGCGAGTTCGTAGACCCGGACCTTAGCCACTTCGCTCCTTTGAGGTCCGGGTTGCGTCCGGACCGTCGCTAGTTCATGGGCGTACTCATCGCGTACTCATCGAGTGCTCATCGCAATCTCGACCTGCTTTCGACTCGCGAGGTACCTAGCCGCACGGGGTTCCGTACGGCACGTCTTACGGTGTTGCCTGCTCGGCAACTGTTGTCTGCTCGACGTATCGGCGCAACGCCTTTGTGTCGAGCGGCCCCGGGACGCGCAGTGCCCGCGGGAACGCCCGGCGGCGAACCGCCTGGTCGAGACAGACCGGTGCGGGGTGAACGTACGCACCCCGGCCGGGCAGCGTACCGCGTGGATCAGGGACGCACTCGTCCTTGATCGCCACGATCCGCAGCAGTTCGGCCTTGGCCGCTCGCTCCCGACACCCCACACAGGTGCGTTCAGGGCATGCGCGGGCGCGCGTCCGGCCAGACACTGTTAAGTCTACCTCCCCGTACGCCCCTCACCCCTTTGGGGCAGGGATCGAACAGTTGCCGCGCGGGAACCTGTCGTGTTCTGAACGACGCGCGGCTTGGATCTATTCCTCGGAGCCGCTACCGGCCGGTTCCGTGTCCGGGCGGATGTCGATCCGCCAGCCGGTCAGCCGGGCCGCGAGGCGGGCGTTCTGCCCTTCCTTGCCAATGGCCAGGGACAGCTGGTAGTCGGGCACGGTCACCCGGGCCGACCGGGTCGCCATGTCCACGATCTCCACCTTGGAGACCCGCGCCGGGGACAGCGCGTTCGCCACCATGTCGCCCGGGTCGTCCGACCAGTCGACGATGTCGATCTTCTCGCCGTTCAGCTCGCCCATGACATTGCGCACGCGGCCGCCCATGGGGCCGATGCAGGCACCCTTGGCGTTCAGACCGGAGCGGGTGGACCGGACGGCGATCTTCGTGCGGTGACCGGCCTCACGGGCGATCGCGGCGATCTCCACCGATCCGTCGGCGATCTCCGGCACCTCCAGGGCGAAGAGCTTCTTCACCAGGTTGGGGTGCGTGCGCGACAGCGTCACGGACGGGCCGCGGACACCCTTGGCGACCCGGACGACGTAGCTGCGCAGCCGCATGCCGTGGGGGTAGGTCTCCCCCGGCACCTGCTCCTGGACGGGCAGGATGGCCTCCAGCTTGCCGATGTCGACGAGCACGTTCTTCGGGTCGCGGCCCTGCTGGACCACTCCGGTGACGATGTCGCCCTCGCGGCCGGCGTACTCGCCGAGCGTCGCGTCGTCCTCGGCGTCGCGCAGGCGCTGCAGGATGACCTGCTTGGCCGTGGTGGCGGCGATACGGCCGAAGCCGGACGGGGTGTCGTCGAACTCGCGGGGCTCCTGGCCCTCCTCGAGGTCGTCGGGGTCCTCCTTCGCCCACACGGTCACATGGCCGGTCTCCCGGTTGAGCTCCACGCGCGCGTGGCGGCGGCTTCCCTCGGTGCGGTGGTAGGCGATGAGGAGGGCCGATTCGATCGCCTCGACCAGCAGGTCGAAGGAGATCTCCTTCTCCCGAACCAAGCCCCGCAGGGCGCTCATGTCGATGTCCACGGCTACGCCTCCTCTTCCTTCTTGTTGTCCTTGCGGCTGAACTCGACCTGGACACGCGCCCGGACGATCTCGTCGAAGGCGAGTCTGCGCGCGGTGGCCTTGCGGCCCTTCACCCCGGGCACCTCGGTGTCGACACCCTCGTCGTCGACCTTCAGGATCCGGGCGACCAGCTCGCCGCCCTCGGCCAGCTGGAACTTCACCAGCCGCTCCGTGGCGCGGACGTAGTGCCGGTGTTCCGTGAGGAGGCGCTCCGCGCCCGGGGTGCCGACTTCGAGGGTGTACTCGCCCTCGCCCATCGCGTCCGTCTCGTCGAGCTTCGCCGAGAGCACGCGGCTCACATCGGCGATCTGGTCCAGGTCGGCGCCCGTGTCCGAGTCGACGACGACGCGCAGCACACGCTTGCGTCCGACGGAGTCCACTTCGATCTCTTCGAGGTCCAGGCCCTGAGAGGTGACGAGCGGCTCCAGCAGTCCTCGCAGCCTCTCGCTCTGGGTGGTGCTCATCCGGGTGACTCCTCGGCCGCGTGTGCTGTTGTGGGATGGGTCGCGTGTCTGGTCAAAGGGTATCCGGTCGCGGGGAGTGTTGCCGTCCACCCGGTCACGAACAGTGCCGCTGAGTGATGTGGGGCGGGGGCCCGGGTACCGTGATCACGGGCGTGCAGCCCTCGCAGTGCCTTCTTTCTCGAATGTTTCTCGAAACGAGCCCCGAGGACGTCTGACGTGCCGTTCCCCCCATCGCCGCGTGCCCGCTCGGGGCCGCGCAGAAGGAGCCTGCTCGCCGTCGCCCCGGCGGCCCTCGCCCTGACGGGCTGCACCGGCGGGGATTCCGGCGGCCCGGCCGGTGACGGCCAGCCCGCCGCCGACCGGGCACGCGCGCGTGCGGCCCGCGACAGCGAGGCTCTGGTGGAGCGCTACGACGCGGTGATCGCCGCCCGGCCGGGGCTCGCGGACCGGCTGCGGCCGCTGCGCGAGGAGGTCGTGCGGCACGCGCGGGCCCTCGGCGGTGGCCGGAAAGCGTCACCCTCGGCGTCCGCGTCGGCATCGGCGTCCTCTTCGGACTCGCCCTCACCGTCCGGGGCCGTGCCGGGGAACGACAAGGAGGCCCTCGCGGGGCTCGCCGCGGCGGAGAAGGAGCTCGCCGACCGGCGGACCAAGGCGCTGGGCGGGGTGCCGGGTGAGCTGGCGCGACTGCTGGCGTCGGTGGCGGCGGCCGGGGCGGCGCATGTGTATCTGCTGACGGAGGGGGACGCGTGAGCGAGGACGAGGACCGGGAGCTGCGGGCCCTGCAGGACGCGCTGGCGGCCGAGCACGCGGCGGTGTACGGCTACGGCGTCGTCGGCGGCAGGATCGATGACGGGCGGCGCAAGGAGGCGGTGACGGCGTACGACGCGCACCGGGCGCGCCGGGACGCGCTGGTGCGTGAGGTGAAGGACCTGGGGGGCCGGCCGGTGGCCGCGTCCGCCGGTTACGCGCTGCCGTTCCAGGTGCCGGACTCGCCGGCGGCCGTGCGGCTCGCGGCCGAGCTGGAGGACCGGGTGGCCGGTGTGTACGCCGACTTGGTGCGCGCGGCGGGCGGCGGGCGGCGGGCCCTGGCCGCGGAGGCGCTGCGGGAGGCGGCAGTACGGGCGGTGCGCTGGCGCGGCGAGAGCGTAGCCTTCCCTGGGCTCGCGGAGCGGGCCGGCACCGCCCCGCCCTCGGCGGCGCCGACGGCGTGACCCGCGCGGGGCACGCACCGGGGACAGCACGAAGGGAACGACTCGCTCATGGTTTTCGAACCGCCGAAGCGCCTGGTCAGGGCGCTCGGTGAGACGGCACCGGACGGTGACGACTGGCTGGAGAAGCTGCCCGAGGCGGCGCAGCGGGCCGTCGCGCTACGCGAGTTGACCGTGGAGCGGGTGCAGGTGCCCGGCGGGCGCAGCAGCCTGGTCGTACTGGTGCGGGCCGCGGACGGGACGCCGGCCGTGCTCAAGCTGGCTCCGGGCCGGGCGCGCCCGGAAGCGGAGCGGGCCGCGCTGGCGCACTGGGCCGGGCGCGGTGCGGTGCAGCTGCTCGAAGAGTTCTCCACCGAGGGCGTGCTGCTGCTGGAGCGGCTGCATCCGGACGTGTCGGTGCGGTCGCTGCCGGAGGCGAAGGCTCTGCTGGAGGCGGCGGGGACGTTGCGGCGGCTGTGGGTGGAGCCGCCCCCCGGCTTCCCCTTCGAGACCGTGGCCGAGCGGACCGGGCGGCAGGCGGAGGCGATGCGGGCGCGTGCGCAGGCCGCTCCCGAGGTCGCGCCCCTGGTGGAGGTGGCGCTCGCAGCGCGCGAGGAGCTGCTGGCCGCGCCGCCCGAGCACCGGCTGCTGCACGGCACGTTCCGGCAGAGCAAGGTGCTCGCCGGGGAGCGGATGCCGTGGCTGGCCGTGGGGCCCGACCCGGTGGTCGGCGAGTGCGCCTTCGACCTGGCCCGGCTGGTCCGGGACCGGGTGGAGGACCTGATCGCCCAGCCGTCCGGCGCGGCCACGACCCGGCGCCGGGTGAAGCGGCTCGCCGAGTCCCTGGACGTGGACCAGGAGCGCCTGCGGGGCTGGACGCTGTTCCGGGCGGTGGAGTCGGGCGTACGGGCGGGCCGGGTCGGACGGCCACGCGATGCGGAGCTGCTGCTGGAGTTCGCGGGGTGGCTGTGAGCGCGCCGGAACGCGAACGCTGAGACGAACCCCGGCACGCACGCCCTGCGTGCCGGAACCGGACAACGGACCGGAGGCCACACCGGCCCCGGACAGGGGACTTACGCCAGACCGACGAAGACGCCGGGCCGAGCGGCCGGTCCCGGATGCGGAGCTGTCGCCGGCCAGAGGATCACGCAACCCGCGTGTGACGGTGCCGGGCCGGAGGACCCGCCCGGCACCGGAGGGGGCCTCCCGGCCGGGACGCCCCGCCCACCCGTTCACTACGGCGGGCCGAAGGCCACGCCGGACCGGCGTCGGCGCTCCGGGCTGGAGCGCCGACGCCGGGCGGGCTCGTGCTACGCCGTGAGGCGGGCGACGGCTTCCTCGACCGTCAGTTCCTCGCGTTCGCCGGTGCGGCGGTCCTTCAGTTCGACCACACCGTCGGCCGCGCGCCGGCCGGCCACCAGGATCTGCGGTACGCCGATCAGCTCGGAGTCCGTGAACTTGACGCCCGGGGAGACGCCGGGGCGGTCGTCGACCAGGACGCGGACGCCGGCGGCGGCCAGCTTCTGGGAGATCTCCAGGGCCAGTTCGGTCTGCAGGGCCTTGCCGGCGGCGACCACGTGGACGTCGGCCGGGGCGACCTCGGCGGGCCAGCACAGGCCCTTGTCGTCGGCGCTCTGCTCGGCCAGGGCGGCCACCGCGCGGGAGACGCCGATGCCGTAGGAGCCCATCGTGACGCGGACCGGCTTGCCGTTCTGGCCGAGGACGTCGAGCTTGAGGGCGTCGGCGTACTTGCGGCCCAGCTGGAAGATGTGGCCGATCTCGATGGCGCGGTCGAGGACGAGGCCCGTGCCGCACTTCGGGCAGGGGTCGCCTTCCTGCACGACCACGACGTCGACGTACTCGCCGACCTCGAAGTCGCGGCCCACGACCACGTTCTTGGTGTGCGTGCCGGCCTTGTTCGCGCCCGTGATCCAGGCAGTGCCCGGGGCGACCCGCGGGTCGGCGATGTACGTGACCTTCTCCAGGCCCCGCGGTCCGACGTAGCCGCGGACCAGGTCGGGACGGGCCGCGAAGTCCGTCTCGGTGACCAGCTCGACGGCGGCCGGGGCGAAGTGCGCCTCGACCTTGTCCATGTCGACCTCGCGGTCCCCGGGGACGCCCACGGCGACGATCTCGCCGTCGACCTTCACGAGGAGGTTCTTCAGCGTGGCCGAGGCGGGGACGCCGAGGGAGGCCGCGAGGGTCTCGATGGTCGGGGTGTCGGGGGTCGGGATGTCCTCGGCGGCCGGCACGTCCGAGCCGTCGACGGGCTTCAACTCGTACGTGATCGCCTCGGTGTTGGCGGCGAAGTCACAGTTGGGGCAGTCGGCGAAGGTGTCCTCGCCGGCCTCGGCCGGGGCCAGGAACTCCTCGGACTTGGAGCCGCCCATCGCACCGGCCGTCGCGGCGCAGATGCGGTAGTCGAGGCCCAGGCGGGCGAAGATCTTCTGGTAGGCCTCGCGGTGCAGGGCGTAGGACTTCGCGAGGCCCTCGTCCTCGGTGTCGAAGGAGTAGGAGTCCTTCATGAGGAACTCGCGGCCGCGCAGGATGCCGGCGCGGGGCCGGGCCTCGTCGCGGTACTTGTTCTGGATCTGGTAGAGGATGACCGGCAGGTCCTTGTAGGAGGACGCCTGGTCCTTCACCAGGAGGGTGAAGATCTCCTCGTGGGTGGGGCCGAGGAGGT
Source organism: Streptomyces paradoxus (assembly GCF_014202475.1). GTDB lineage: Bacteria > Actinomycetota > Actinomycetes > Streptomycetales > Streptomycetaceae > Streptomyces > Streptomyces paradoxus. The sequence continues at coordinate 306,352 of NZ_JACHGV010000010.1, read as the reverse complement.
AGTCGCCACCCTTGCGGTCCTGGAGGCGGAACAGCTCGGGGCCGTACTCCTCCCAGCGGCCGGTGGCCTCGTAGGGCTCGCGCGGCAGGATCGCGGGGAGCAGCACCTCCTGGGCGCCGACGGCGTCCATCTCCTCACGGACGATCCGCTCGACGTTGGCCAGCACCTTCTTGCCCAGCGGCAGCCAGCTCCAGATGCCGGCGGCCGTGCGGCGCACGTAGCCGGCGCGGACGAGGAGCTTGTGGCTGAGGACCTCGGCGTCCGCCGGGTCGTCGCGCAACGTCTTCGCCAACAACTGGGACATGCGCTGGACCGGTACGTTCGCCATGGTTCCTCTGCTCCTGCTGCTGGGGGTCCCCCCGCTCGAGCGGAGCCGAGAGTGGGGGAAGGTGATGGCAGGAGGTTATCCGGGGGGTGCGCGGCGGTGGAAATCGGTTATCCGCGGCGCAGGGGCAAGGGGGCTCCCATCACCGCGTACGGCTTCGGCGCACTGGGGAAGAGGACCTGGCGGGCCAGGTCCTGGTAGCCGAGGGAGCGGTAGAGGACGCGGGCCGGGCTGTCGGTGTCGATCGCGGAGAGGATCGAGCGGGGTTCGGCGGCGCCGTCGGTGATCGTGGTGATCAGGGAGCGTCCGAGGCCGCGGTTCTGGTAGGCGGGGTGGACGTGCAGCTCGGTGATCACGAAGGAGTCGTCGAGCCAGTGGTCGTTGTGCTGGGCGCGGAGGTAGGGCTCGACGACGGTGGACCACCAGTGGGTGCGGTCGTTGGGCATACCGTAGACGAAGCCGACGAGGCTGCCGCCGACTGTCGCCCCGAGGGCGCGGGCGCCGGGGTAGGTCATGTGGCGGAGGACGATCTGGCGGCGGACGGCTACTTCGTCGGGGCCTAGACCGAATGCCACCGCTTGGACTTCCAGGGCCTCGTCGACATGGGCGGAGAGGTCGAGGGAGCCGATCACCAGGTCCATGGCGGGGAGCCTACAGGGGGGTTCCCGTTCATTGCCGAGTGCGGGCTGGATGTGGCTGAGCGCGCAGTTCCCCGCGCCCCTTTGGGGGCGCCTTCAGAACAAGACGCTCATGAAAGCTCCCACTTCCTGGAAGCCCACCCTCTGGTAGGCCCTCCTGGCCGCCGTGTTGAAGTCGTTGACGTAGAGGCTGACGACCGGAGCGACGTCGGCCAGGGCGTAGCGCAGTACGGCGGCCATGCCGGGGGCCGCCAGGCCGGTGCCCCGGTACTCGGGGGCCACCCACACGCCCTGGATCTGGCAGGCGCGGTCCGTCGCGGCGCCGATCTCGGCCTTGAAGACGACCTTGCCGTCCGCGTCGAAGCGGGCGAAGGCGCGGCCGGAGCCGACGAGTTCGGCGACGCGGGCCTGGTAGAGCAGGCCGCCGTCGCCGGCCAGCGGGGAGACGCCGACCTCCTCGGTGAACATCGCGACGCACGCCGGCATGATCGTCTCCATCTCGTCCTTGCGGACACGACGGACGTAGGGGTCCGGGGTGATGTCGGCCGGGAGGCGGTCGGTGACCATGAGCGGCTGGTGCCGGCGGACCTCGCGGGCCGGGCCCCACTGGGGTTCCAGCAGCCGCCACAGGTCGGAGGTGGCGCCGGAGGGGCCGACGATGGAGGAGCAGCGGCGGCCGGCCCGGCGTGCGCGGTCGGCGAAGGCGCGGACGGCACGTGGGCCGGCGCAGATCGGGACCAGGTTGGCGCCCGCGTAGCAGAGGGAGGTGAGTATGCCGTCCTCGTACCAGCCCCACATCTCGCCGCCGAGCCGCCACGGGTCGAGTCCGGCGACCTGTACGCGGGACGTCACGAAGGCGTTCGCGACCGGCTCGCGGTCGAGGACGGCGAGCGCCGCGTCCAGGTCGCTCGGTTCGAGGACCCGTGAGGTGGTCTGCGTCAACACGTGCGGGCCTCACGAACTGGGGTTGCTGGTCTCCGCACTATAGCTGCGCTACTTGGGTGGGGCGTCTCGGAGCTCGGGGTTCTGGTTTCCGGGCGGGCGCGGGACCTCGGTGGCTTGTCGCGCCGTTCCCTGCGCCCCCGGAAAGGCCGGACCCCGCCGGCCGCGTGGAAGGCTCAGCCCGCGACCGCCACCGACGGCTCGCCCGAGGTCACGCCGTCCTTCTCCATCTGCTCGGCGAGCTTCATGGCCTCTTCGATGAGCGTCTCCACGATCTTGGACTCGGGGACGGTCTTGATGACCTCGCCCTTGACGAAGATCTGGCCCTTGCCGTTGCCGGACGCGACGCCGAGGTCGGCCTCGCGGGCCTCGCCGGGGCCGTTCACCACGCAGCCCATGACGGCGACGCGGAGGGGGACCTCCATGCCGGTGAGGCCGGCGGTGACCTCTTCGGCCAGCTTGTAGACGTCGACCTGGGCGCGGCCGCAGGACGGGCAGGAGACGATCTCCAGGCCGCGCTCCTTGAGGTTCAGCGACTCCAGGATCTGGATGCCGACCTTGACCTCCTCGGCGGGGGGCGCGGACAGCGAGACGCGGATGGTGTCGCCGATGCCCTGGGAGAGGAGCGCGCCGAAGGCGACGGCCGACTTGATGGTGCCCTGGAAGGCCGGGCCCGCCTCCGTGACGCCGAGGTGCAGCGGGTAGTCGCACTGGGCTGCGAGCTGCTTGTACGCCTCGATCATGACGACCGGGTCGTTGTGCTTGACGGAGATCTTGATGTCCCGGAAGTCGTGCTCCTCGAAGAGGGACGCCTCCCACAGGGCCGACTCGACGAGGGCCTCGGGGGTCGCCTTGCCGTACTTCTGGAGCAGGCGCCGGTCGAGGGAGCCGGCGTTGACGCCGATGCGGATCGGGGTGCCGTGGTCCCGGGCCGCCTTGGCGATCTCCTTGACCTTGTCGTCGAACTGCTTGATGTTGCCGGGGTTGACGCGGACCGCCGCGCAGCCGGCCTCGATGGCCGCGAACACGTACTTCGGCTGGAAGTGGATGTCGGCGATGACCGGGATCTGCGACTTGCGGGCGATGGTCGCGAGGGCGTCGGCGTCGTCCTGCGTCGGGCAGGCGACCCGGACGATCTGGCAGCCGGAGGCGGTCAGTTCGGCGATCTGCTGGAGGGTCGCGCCGATGTCCGACGTGCGGGTCGTGGTCATCGACTGCACCGAGACGGGGGCGTCCCCGCCGACGGCCACGGATCCGACCTGGATCTTGCGGCTCTTCCGGCGCTCGGCGAGCTTGGTCGGAACGGACGGCATGCCGAGAGAAATCGCAGTCATCTGCTGTGCAACCCCAAGTCGTGGATCAAGGTCCGGTCCCGTGAGCAGCGGGCTCCGAGCTTCGAGATTACGGCACATGCCTCGGGGCGGGCACATCCCACCCGCCGTGCCACCCCATGGGAGGCGGCCCGGCGAAAAGCATGCCGGGCCGCCTCGAACGCCGTATGACTAGGAGATTCTCACTGGGTTAACCACGTCGGCGATGAGGACCAGGATCGTGAAGCAGATGAAGATCCCGGCGACGACGTAGGCGACCGGCATGAGCTTCGCCACGTCGAAGGGGCCCGGGTCCGGCCGGCGCAGCAGCTTGGCCGTGTTGCGGCGCAGCGACTCCCAGAGGGCGCCCGCGATGTGGCCACCGTCGAGCGGCAGCAGCGGGAGCATGTTGAACAGGAACAGGGAGAGGTTGAAGCCGGCGACCAGCATCAGGGCCATGGCCAGCTGCTGGGTGGGCGGGATGTCGAGGGTGAAGATCTCACCGCCGACGCGGGCGGCGCCGACCACGCCCATCGGGGAGTCGGCCTCGCGCTCGGCGCCGTCGAAGGCCGCGTTCCACAGGGCCGGGACCTTGCCGGGGAGGGCGGCGAGGGAGTCGACTGCCTCGCCGATCCGGTCGCCCATCCAGGTCACCGAGTCGCCGAAGTCCTGCTTGACCACGCCCGTGGCGGCGCTGAAGCCGAGGAAACCGGCCTGCACGTACTGGCCCTCGACGATCTGGCCGGAGGAGTCCTTCTTGGCGACCTGGTTGGTGGCGATCTTCGCGTGCAGGGTGACGTCCTGGCCGCCCCGCTCGACGACGATCGGCACCTCCTTGCCGGGGGTGGCGCGGATCAGGTCGGACAGCTTGTTCCAGTCGTCGGTCTTCACACCGTTGAAGGAGACGATCTTGTCGCCCGCCTTGAGGCCGGCGGCGGCAGCGGGGGCGGCCGGGTCGCCCTTCTCGCACTTGTCGCGGTTCTCGTTCTGCGCGATCACGCACTGGGAGACCGAGCTGACCGTGGTGGTCTGCTGGGTGATGCCGAAGCCCATCAGGACGGTGAGGAACAGCGCCACCGCCAGGACCAGGTTCATGAAGGGGCCCGCGAACATCACGATCACGCGCTTCCAGGGGGCGCGCGTGTAGAACATGCGGTTCTCGTCGCCCGGCTTGAGCTCCTCGTAGGCGGCGGTGCGGGCGTCCTCGATCATGCCGCGCCAGGGGGAGGTGGAGCGGGCTTCCATCCGGCCGTCGGGGCCGGGCGGGAACATGCCGATCATGCGGATGTAGCCGCCGAACGGGATGGCCTTGATGCCGTACTCCGTCTCACCCTTGTTGCGCGAGAAGAGGGTGGGCCCGAAGCCGACCATGTACTGCGGCACGCGGATGCCGAAGAGCTTGGCGGTGGACAGGTGCCCCAGCTCGTGCCACGCGATCGAGAACAGCAGGCCGACCGCGAAGAGGAGTATGCCGAGGATGAACATCAAGGTCGTCATGCACGGGCCTCCGCCGTCTGTGCCGCCAGTTGCCGGGCCCGGGTCCGCGCCCAGGTCTCCGCTTCGAGGACGTCCGACACGGTGAGTGAGGTTCCCGTACGCGGGGTGCCGTGCTCCTCGACGACCCGGGTGACGGTGTCCATGATCCCGTTGAACGGCAGCGCGCCCCGGCGGAACGCCTCCACGCACTCCTCGTTGGCCGCGTTGAACACGGCCGGGGCGGTGCCCGCGAGCTCGCCCACGTGCCGGGCGAGGTTCACCGAGGGGAAGGCCTCGTTGTCGAGCGGGAAGAACTCCCAGGTCGAGGCCTTGCTCCAGTCGAAGGTGGGCGCGGCGTCGGGCACGCGCTCGGGCCAGCCGAGGCCGATGGCGATGGGCCCGCGCATGTCGGGCGGGGTCGCCTGGGCCAGTGTCGATCCATCCGTGAACTCAACCATCGAGTGGACATACGACTGGGGATGCACGACCACCTCAATGCGGTCGAAGGGAATGTCGTAGAGGAGGTGCGCCTCGATGACCTCCAGGCCCTTGTTGACGAGGGTCGCGGAGTTGATCGTGATGACCGGGCCCATGGCCCAGGTGGGGTGGGCGAGGGCGTCCTCGACGGTGACACTCGCGAGCTCGGCCTTCGTACGGCCGCGGAAGGGGCCGCCGGAGGCGGTGACGACCAGCTTGCGGACGTCGGCGCGGGTGCCGGCGGCCAGGGCCTGGAAGAGGGCGGCGTGCTCGGAGTCGACCGGGATGATCTGCCCGGGCTTGGCGAGGGCCCTGACCAGCGGGCCGCCCACGATGAGCGACTCCTTGTTGGCGAGCGCGAGGGTGCGGCCCGCCTCCAGGGCGGCGAGGGTCGGGGCGAGTCCGATGGAGCCGGTGATGCCGTTCAGGACGGTGTGGCAGTCGGAGGCCGCCAGCTGGGTGGCGGCGTCCGGGCCTGCGAGGAGCTCGGGGAGCGGCTCGCTCGTGCCGTACTGCGCGGTGAGCGCCTCGCGCAGGGCCGGTACGACGTCCTCGCGGGCCACGGCGACCGTCCGCACCCCCAGCCGGTACGCCTGCTCGGCGAGGAGGGCGACCCGGCCGCCGTTGGCCGAGAGACCGGTGACCCGGAACCGGCCGGGGTTGCGCAGCACGAGGTCGATGGCCTGGGTGCCGATGGACCCGGTGGAGCCGAGGATCACCACGTCCTTGGGGCCGTCGCCCGCTACGGGGTCGTAGACCAGATGGGGATCGGCGAGGGGGGCTGGACTGTCGCTCATTGCTCCATTGTTGCCGTAAGGCCGGTGTGTGAGGACAGCGCATCCCCCTCATGGGGGCGCGCGCCACCTCTATGCGCGCCCCCGGGGAGGCCGGGGCTACCGGATCGGCCGGTGGACGTTCTCCCTCCGGCTCGGTCCCGGTGTCGCGTCCGCGATCCAGGGGCCCTCGCCCGACGGGTCGACGATGCCCCGCTCCAGCCACTCGTAGGTGCCGGAGAGGACGCCCTTGACGACCTTGCGGTCGAGGTCGTCGGTGTTGGTCCACAGGCGGGTGAAGAGCTCCTCGACACGGATCCTGGCCTGGCGGCAGAAGACGTCGGCGAGCTGGTAGGCCTCGCGGCCGTGGTCGCCCTGGCTGCGCAGGAGTTCGGCCCGGACGCAGGACGCGCTCATGGCGAACAGCTCGGCGCCGATGTCGACGATCCGGCCGAGGAAGCCCTGCTTGGACTCCATGCGGCCCTGCCAGCGGGACATGGCGTAGAAGGTGGAGCGGGCGAGCTTGCGGGCGGTGCGCTCGACGTAGCGCAGGTGCCCGGAGAGGTCGACCTCGTGTTTGAACTCGCCGTAGGAGGCGGGCAGCTGGCCGGGACCCGCGACCAGTTTCGGCAGCCACTTGGCGTAGAAGACGCCCGCGTTCGCGCCCGCCCTGGCCTTGTCGCCGAGGGACTTCTCGGGGTCGATGAGGTCGCCGGCGACCGAGAGGTGGGCATCGACGGCCTCCCGCGCGATCAGCAGGTGCATGATCTCGGTGGAGCCCTCGAAGATGCGGTTGATCCGCAGGTCGCGCAGGAGCTGCTCGGCGGGGACGCCGCGCTCGCCGCGGGCCCTCAGGGACTCGGCCGTCTCGAAGCCCCGGCCGCCGCGGATCTGGACGAGCTCGTCGGCCATCGTCCAGGCCATCTCGGAGGCGTACAGCTTGGCGAGGGCGCCTTCGATGCGGATGTCGTTGCGGTCCTCGTCGGCCATCTGCGAGGCCAGGTCCGTCACGGCCTCCAGGGCGAAGGTGGTGGCCGCGATGAAGGAGATCTTGGAGCCGACCGCCTCGTGGTGCGCGACGGGCTTGCCCCACTGCTCGCGGGCCGCCGACCACTCCCGGGCGATCTTCAGGCACCACTTGCCCGCCGCGACGCAGGACGCGGGCAGGGACAGCCGCCCGGTGTTCAGCGTGGTCAGGGCGATCTTCAGGCCCTGGCCCTCCTCGCCGACGCGGTTGGCGGCGGGGACGCGGACCTGGTGGAAGCGGGTGACGCCGTTCTCGATGCCGCGCAGCCCCATGAAGGCGTTGCGGTTCTCGACGGTGACGCCCGGCGCGTTCGTCTCCACGACGAAGGCGGTGATGCCGCCGCGGTGGCCCTCGCTCTTCGGGACCCGGGCCATGACGACCAGCAGGTCGGCGACGACGCCGTTGGTGGTCCACAGCTTCACGCCGTCCAGGACGTAGTCGTCGCCGTCGGGCACGGCCGTGGTGGCGAGGCGGGCCGGGTCGGAGCCGACGTCGGGCTCGGTGAGCAGGAAGGCGCTGATGTCCGTGCGGGCACAGCGTGGCAGGAAGCGCTCGCGCTGCTCCTGGGTGCCGAACAGCTTCAGCGGCTGGGGCACGCCGATCGACTGGTGCGCGGAGAGCAGCACGCCGATCGCGGGGCTGGCGGAGCCGGCCAGGGTGAGCGCCTTGTTGTAGTAGACCTGCCCGAGGCCGAGACCGCCGTACTTGGTGTCGATCTTCATGCCGAAGGCGCCGAGCTCCTTCAGACCGTCGATCACCTCGTCGGGGATCCGGGCCTCGCGCTCGATGAGGGCCGGGTCGACCTTCGTCTCGACGAAGTCGCGGAGCTTGGCGAGGAACTCCTCGCCGCGCTGGGCCGCCTCGTCGTCCGGCAGGGGGTGGGGGTGGATGAGGTCGAGCCGGAAGCGGCCGAGGAACAGCTCCTTGGCGAAGCTGGGCTTGCGCCAGTGCTGTTCCCGGGCGGCCTCCGCCACCTCACGGGCCTCCCGCTCGGTGACGGCGGGACGGGAAGAGGGGGTGGTGGAAGCGGACATGAGGGGCACCTCGCCGCAACTAGGAAGATGGAGGATCGTTTCGTTACCGACCAGTGCTACTGGATCGTTGGTACCCGAATCCGGACGCTCCCACCAGTCCTCGCGCGTCCGTTCAGCCGAAGGGGGCGGGGCGCCCCCGGCACTTGTCGTCCGCCTGACGACGGTGTTGCATCGAGGTGCCCTCCCGGTGGCGGCTCCGTCTCTGAAAGCGCTCCGGGAAATCGGTATCGAAGCGCTTCGATAACCTATGGACACCCACTCTCGCTGGGGCTACTGTCGAACCACCCTCACCCACCCCTGTCAGCTACGCGCACTGTCGAAGCGCTTCACAAGAGCTTGGAGAGCTGGATGGTCACCCTTGCCGAGGTCGCCCAGCACGCCGGAGTCTCGGCGAGCACGGTGAGCTATGTCCTCAGCGGCAAGCGGTCCATCTCCGCGAACACCCGGCAGCGGGTGGAGCGGAGCATCCGCGAGCTCGGGTACCACCCGAACGCCGGGGCCCGTGCCCTGGCCAGCAGCAAGTCGAACATCATCGCGCTGATGGTCCCGCTGCGCACGGACATGTACGTGCCGGTGATGATGGAGATCGCCATCGCCGTGGCGACCTCCGCCCGTGCCCACGGGTACGACGTGCTGCTGCTCACCGGCGAGGAGGGCCCCGACGCGGTGCGCCGCGTGGCGGGCAGCGGGCTCGCCGACGGCATGATCCTGATGGACGTCGAACTCGACGACGAGCGGCTGCCGCTGCTGCGGGAGACGGACCAGCCCTCCGTGCTGATCGGGCTGCCCGCCGACACCACGGGTCTGACCTGCGTCGATCTGGACTTCCGGGCGACGGGCGCCCTGTGCGTGGAGCACCTGGCCAAGCAGGGGCACCAGGACATCGCCGTCATCGGGGAGGCCCCGGCCGTCTACGAGCGGCACACCGGCTTCGCCGAACGCACCCTGGAGGGACTGCGCTCCCGTTCCCGGGAGCTGGGGGTGCGGCTGCTGCACCGGCCGTGCGAGGGCGGGTACGACGCGATGGCGGTGACGCTCGCCCGGATCCTCGACGAACGCCCGGGGACCTCGGGGATCATCGTCCAGAACGAGTCTGCGGTCGAGCCGCTGCTCGCGCTGCTGCGGCAGCAGGGCCGGGCCGTGCCGGAGGACGTGTCGGTGGTCGCGATCTGCCCCGACCAGGTCGCGACGCAGGCCTCGGTGCGGCTCACGTCGGTCGCCATCCCCGCGCAGGAGATGGGGCGGCACGCCGTGGACCACCTGGTGGCCAAGCTCGACGGGCGCGGCAGCGACGAGGTCGTGCTGATCGCGCCCGAGCTGACGGTCCGGGGGAGCACGGGGCCGGCGCCCAGCCGGCCGTAGGCGCCCCTCCCCCGCACTTCGGGAACACCGCCCTCTCAGGGCACCCCCATGTCTGCACTCCTCCAGGAGCACAGGAGCACGCCACGTGAATCAGCCTGCCGAAACCCAGCCCCAGGTGAGTCTGGCGCAGTCCTCCCCGACCGTCGGCACGTTCCGCGAGCGGGACGGAGCGCTGGAGTGGAGCGGCCGCCAGGAGACCCTCCGGATCGAGCCGTGGGGTCCGGACGCGGTCCGGGTGCGGGCCCGGCTCGGCGGCCCGGTCCTCGAAGGACTCCCGGGCGCCCTGCTCGACGAGGCTCCCGCGACGGCGGCCACGGTGAAGACCGAGGACGGACGCGGGCGGCTGACCGTCGGCGCGCTCACCGTCGAGGTGAGCGCCGAGGGTCTGATCCGCTTCCTGCGCACCGAGGACTCCGCCGAGATCCTCGCCGAGGACCGCGCCCACTTCTGGTGGCCGGGCTCGCGCCTCTACACGGCCGTCGGCAACGGCCACCACCGCCTGGAGCAGCGCTTCGCCGCCTACGACGACGAGAAGCTGTACGGCCTCGGCCAGCACCAGCACGGACGCCTGGACCAGAAGGGCCTGGTGCTGGACCTGATCCAGCGCAACGCCGAGGTCGGCATCCCGGTGCTCAGCTCCAGCCGTGGCTACACCCTGCTGTGGAACAACCCGGCGATCGGCCGCGTGGAGCTGGCGCACAACGGCACCCGGTGGGTCGCCGACTCGGCCCGGCAGATCGACTACTGGATCACGGCGGGCGACCCGGCCGACGGGCAGCGCCGCTACAGCGCGGTGACCGGCCGCAGCCCGATGCTGCCGGAGTGGGCGGCGGGCTTCTGGCAGTGCAAGCTGCGCTACCGCACCCAGGACGAACTCATGGCGGTGGCCCGGGAGTACAAGCGGCGGGGGCTGCCCATCTCGGCGATCGTCTGCGACTTCTTCCACTGGACGCACCTCGGCGACTGGAAGTTCGACCCGAAGGAGTGGCCGGACCCGGCGGCGATGGTGCGGGAGCTGGAGGAGCTCGGCATCAAGCTGGTGGTGAGCGTCTGGCCGTCGGTGTCGCCGCTGAGCGAGAACCACCCGGTCCTGGAGCAGCGCGGCTGGTTCATCGGTACCCAGTACGGCCCGATGGCGCACGCCGACTGGCCGGACAAGGAGGTCGCCTCCACGGTCCAGGTGGCCTTCTACGACGCGACCAACCCGGAGGCCCGGGAGTTCGTGTGGTCGAAGGTGAAGGAGAACTACCTCGACCCGTACGGCATCACGGCGTTCTGGCTGGACGCCTGCGAGCCGGAACTGAAGCCCGGTTTCCAGGAGAACCTGCGGTACTGGGCGGGCCCGGGCCTTGAGGTCGGCAACGCCTATCCGGCGGAGAACGCCCGCACCTTCTACGAGGGCCTGGCCGCCACGGGCGAGGAGGAGATCGTCACCCTCAACCGCTCGGCGTGGGCGGGCAGTCAGCGCTACGGTGCCGCCCTGTGGTCCGGTGACATCGGCACGGACTTCCCGACCCTGCGCCGGCAGATCGCGGCCGGGCTGAACACGGCCCTCTCGGGCATCCCGTGGTGGAACACCGACATCGGCGGTTTCCACGGCGGCGACCCGGACGACCCGGCGTACCGCGAGGTCATGGTCCGCTGGTTCCAGTTCGGCGCTCTGTCCCCGCTGATGCGGCTGCACGGCTTCCGCGACCCGGGCATGCCGCTGGGCCCGGAGATGACGGGCGGCCCGAACGAGGTGTGGTCGTACGGCGAGGAGGCCGGGGCGATCATGGAGCGGTACCTGCGGCTGCGCGAGCGGCTGAAGCCGTACGTGCTGGACGTCATGCGAGCGGCTCACGAGGAGGGCCTGCCGGTGATGCGGCCGCTGTTCCTGGAGTTCCCGGACGACCCGGCTGCCTGGTCGGTCGACGACTCCTACCTGTTCGGCCCGGACCTGCTGGTCGCGCCGGTACTGACGGCCGGCGCCACCGCCCGTACGGCGTACCTGCCTGCGGGTGCGGCCTGGACGGACGCGTGGACGGGTGAGACGTACGAGGGCGGCCGTTCCGTGACGGTCGACGCCCCGCTGGACCGCATCCCGCTGTTCCTGCGGGACGGGGCACGGCTGCCTGTGGCGGAGTAGCCGCGCGGTGCGGACGGCCGGGGCGAGAGCGTTCCGGCCGTCTCCCAACTGGCTTGCCACGAAGGACAGTTCGGCGGACAGTGTCTTCTCGTGGCCTCTTCACCGCTCGCCCTCACCGTGGCCGGTCTGCTGCTGCGGCCGGCCTTCGGGTCCCGCCGGGCTCCCGGCCGGGTCTTCGACCGCATCGTGGTGGAGGCCGGTGAGGCTCCGGGAGATCGGGAGTTCGTCGACGGCTTCCGGACCCTGCTGGGCTGGTGGGCGAAGGCGGAACACCTCACCCCGGTCGGCTGGCAGGCCGCTCAGGGGCACATCCGGCGGCATCTCGCCAACCGGGCACGGGTGCGGCGGCTGATCGCCGAGCACCCGGAGATCGAGCGGGAACCCATCGAGAGGCCGGTGTTCGTCGTCGGCCTGCCCCGCACCGCGACCACCGTCACGCACTCCGTGCTGTCGCTCTCCGAGGGGCACCGCAGCCCTCTGCTGTGGGAACTGCTCGCACCGGACCTGGAGTTGCCACCCCGGGAGCGACGCAGGGCGATCGCGGCCGGGCGCCGGATGGTCCGGGGCACGGACCTGTTCGCGCCGCGCTTCCGTGACATCCACGCGATGGCCGCCGAGGGCCCGGAGGAGTGCACGTTCGCGCTGCCGCACGCCCTCATGCCGTTATCCCAGGCGCGCCTCCCCGAGTACCAGGCCTGGCACTGCGCGCGGGACTTCACCGCCGACTACCGGTACCTCAAGCAGGTCTACCAGGTGCTCCAGTACGGCCGTCCGCGGCGGCGCTGGATGCTGAAGTCCCCCATGCACCTGGAGAACCTGGACGCGCTGCTGACGGTGTTCCCCGACGCCACGATCGTGTGGTGCCACCGCGATCCGGTGACCGTCGTGGCGTCCTTCTGCTCCCTGATCGAGCACGGCATGGCCGTCAGCACCCGCCCCGTCGACCTGGCCGGCATCGGAGCCACCTGGCTGGAGCTGCTGAGCCGGGCCATGACGCGCGGTCTCGCGGCCCGGGCGGCCGTCCCGCCGGAGCAGTTGGTGGACGCCCCGTACGCCTGGCTCGGTTCCGACCCGGCGTCCGGTGCGCCGAAGCTCTACGCGGCCGTCGGTGCCCCGTGGACCGAGACCGAGACGGCCCGGCTCCCCGCGGCCGTCGCCCGCCCGAGGGGCACCCGCAGGCACACCTACGACCTCTCCCGCTACGGCCTCACCCGCGACGAGGTCGAGTCGGCCTTCGCCGGGTACGACGCGCTGCGGGCCGAGGTCGACCGAGCCTGACGGCACGGCCGGCCCCGGCCGGTGACGGATCAGCTGCTGCTGACCGTCAGGTTGTTGGTGGTGAAGTTCAGCCCGCCGGACGACGAGGTGACCTCGTAGCCGAACTGCACGTCACCGATCGTCTCGTTGCCCATCCACTTCTTGGTGTCCTTGATCCACTTCAGGATCGGCAGGATGTTCACGGTGCCGGAGCTGGAGTTGGAGGTGCGGATGAACGAGAACACCTCGTTGGCGCCGTTGGTGCCCTTGAAGACGTTCCAGGAGTGGCCGCCGAGGCTGACGGTGCCCTGCGAGCTGCCGAGCGGGCCGACGGGTCCGGTCTTGTTGACCCAGAGCATGATCTCGTAGTCGTGGTCCGTGTCCCAGATGTCGTACGACGTGTTGTACGCGCCGGACGACGGGACGCTGACGTTGTAGCTGCTGGAGAGCGAGCCCAGCGAGGTGATCGACTTGTTGATCGCCTTCGTCTGGTTCGGGTAGGACTTGATGCCGCCGGTGTTGGGGTGGTTGGCCCAGACGCCCCAGTTGGTGCCGGAGTTGGCCCAGATGCACTGGCTGCCGGCGCCACTGCCCCAGATGTTGTTGTACAGCGTGTAGCCGCTCAGGTTGGTCTGGCCCCACTGGTCGCAGGAGTTCCAGACGGCGGCGGAGGCGGGGGCCGAGGCGAGGCCGATGGTGGCGCCGAGCGCCAGGGTGGGGGCCAGCAGGGCCTTGGTGACCCTGCGCAGCGTGCTTGATGCCATGGTGTCCCTTCCATGGGTGGGGGGAACTACCGCGTCCTCAGGGTGAGGACGCGGTCCTCTCCGGCGACCAGGTGGAGGGATTCTGCGCCGGAGGAAGTGCGGAGTTCGACGCGGTGGGTGCGGCCGGGCCTGATGACGGCGGTGGCACCGTCCCGCGTCCAGGTGAGGTCGAGCCCGGCCCCGAACCGGGTGCGTACCCCGCGCAGGGCGCCTTCGGGGTACGCCGACGGCAGCGCGGGCAGCAGGACCAGCCGGTCGGGGGTCGACTGGACGAGCATCTCGATCAGCACGGCGGGCAGCGTGTGGGCGGCGTCGGCGTTGTAGACGTCGCGCTTCGGGTAGTGGGCGCTCATCAGGGAGGCGTGGAAGAAGTCGCCGTCCAGGACCTGGCCGAGGGCGTGGGCGACGCGGCCCGCGTCCCGGAGCCGGGCCGCGACGAGGGCGTGGTGGAGGTGGCCGTGCGCGGAGTCGTTCTCGGCGCCGCGCAGTTCGAGGGCGCGGTGGGCGGCGGCCGCGAGTTCGGGGCTGTCGTAGGGGGTGATCTCGTCGAGCGGCCAGACACCGTAGAGGTGGCTGAGGTGGCGGTGGTCGTAGGAGTCCGTCAGGCCGGGCCAGGCCCATTCGGCGAGGGCTCCGTCCTCGTTGATCCGGTGCGGCGGAAGCCGGTCGGCGAGGGCGTGCCAGCGGGCGGCCTCCGGGGTGTCCGGGTGGTAGGCGGCCGCCGTGCGCAGGGCGTGGCGGGCCGCGGAGAGGTCCATGGCGGCGTTGATCGTGCCCCAGCTCGCGTTGGCCGGGCGGTTCTCCGGTGAGTAGGAGGGCACGACGACGAGGTGGCCGTTCTCGTCCGTCCTGGTGAGAAAGTCCTCGTAGAACAGGGCGACTTCGGCGAAGGCGGCGGCGGTGCGGGGGTCGCGGGTGCCGTGGGTCTCGTCGTGGTCGGCGAGCGGCTTGAGGAGCCAGTCGGCGCCGGCGGTCCACAGGTGCAGCGGGTACTCGCGGTTGTAGTGGTAGGAGTGGCCGGACTCACCGTCGGTGTGGGCGGGGGCCACGGCGCCCCGGGTGCCGAAGATCGCGCGGGCGTTGTCCCGCCAGTCGGGGAGCTGGCGGTGGACCAGGTTCGCGAGGGCCTCGGTGACCTCGGGGAGGGCTGCGGCAGCGGCCGAGGCGGTCTGGAGGCTGAGGTTGGCGTCGTTGGTGAACGCGCCCGACCAGGCGGTGTTCCAGTCGCCGGTCCACAGTCCGGTCAGGCGGGGCGGGAAGAGACCGCTCGCGGAGAGCAGGTGGTAGCGCCCGGCGGCGAAGAGGCGTTCCAGCAGGGCGGCGCCGCGGGGCTGCTTGAGCAACTCGGAGCCGGGCAGGGACCGTTCGGCGGGGTCGGCGGCGAGGTCGAGGGTGACGCGCTCGTAGGCGGTGCGGTGCAGGGCGGTGTGGCGGTCGAGGAGCTCGTCGTACGCACCGGGCAGGTCGCGCAGGGCGCGGCCCTCGGCGACCACGTCCAGTTCGCCGGTGTGCCGGTGCACCCGGGTGAGGAGCAGCACGGACCGGGCGCCCTCGATGCGCACGCCCGGGGGCACCAGGGTGGTCGTGCCGCCGGTGACGGTGACCTGGGTGACGCCGGTGCAGGCCCGGTCGCCGTCCGGGTAGCGGGCGCGCAGGCTGAGCAGGGCGCCCTCGGGGGTGAGGACGGCTCCGTGGCCGATGCCCAGGCCGGCGGGGGCGCCGGGCAGGTGGGGGTCGAGGTCGATGCCGAGGGTGAGGCCGGGGCCGGTGACCTGCTGGACGATCACGTCGTCGGCGCGGGAGACGAAGACGCGGCTGGTCCACCCGGCGCAGGCCGCCCGCACCACGCCGGTCGTGAAGTCGACGTCGCGGCGGTAGTCGTGGCAGGTGTCGGCGGGCCGCCGCAGCCGGATCTGGAAGGCGGGGTGGAAGGGCTGCACCCACTGGAGCGGGCGGCCGTCCGTGAAGTCCTCGGCGGCTCTCACGTCGCCTGCCAGCAGGCGGTCCTGGAGCCCGGGCAGGTCGTCGGCGAGCCGCGGGGGGCGGGGGTCCCGGCCGTTGGGCCGCACCAGGGTGTGGTGCGTGACGACGACCCGCTCGGCGTGCGGATCACCGAGCACCATCACGCCGTGCCGGCCGTTGCCGCTGAGGAAGGCGTCCTCCCAGCGGGCGGCCGGGTGCGGCTCCCAGGTGCCGTGGACGGGGGCGGAGGCGGTCATGGCCGGAGCACCGCCGCCCCGTGGCGGTCGAGGGTGACCCGGTCGGTGACGTCCGCACCGGTCAGCAGGTCGCGGTGGGTGCCGGGAACGTCCACGGTCACCGGCTCGGGGCCGTGGTTGAGCACGAACAGCACCTCGCCCCGGCGTACGGCCTCGACCTGCTCGGGGAGCCCGTCGAGCACCGGCCGGACGCCCACGCCGTCGGCGATCGAGGCGAGCATGCCGCGCAGCGCCTCCGGCTCGGGGAGCGTGGAGACGTACCAGGCCCGGCCCTTGCGCAGGACGGCGGGCAGTCCGTCGAGTTCGCCGCCCTTGTAGGGGACGGTCTCCTCGGCGGTGCCGTCTCCCTCCAGTTCCTCGGACCACAGCGTGCCGCCGAAGCCCTCGCAGGCGACGCTCTCCCCCTCGTCCAGGGGCCACCACTCGTGCAGCGTGCGGATGCCGAACAGCTGGCGCAGCCGGGCGTCCATGCCGCCGGGGCGGACCCGGTCGTCCTCGTCGGCGACGCCGGTCTGGAACCCGCAGACGAGGGTGCCGCCCTGCCGCACGTAGGCGAGGAGGTTGTCGATCGCCGCGTCGGTGAGCGCGTACAGCTGTGGCACGACGACCAGCGCGTACGGCGTCAGGTCGTGCTCGGGGTGGGCGAAGTCGGTGGTGAGGTGCGCCTGCCACAGGGCCCGGTGCCAGGCGCGCAGGACGTCCGGGTACTCCACCCGGCCGGACAGCCGGCCGTCCTGGGCACCGGCCCACCAGGCGTGCCAGTCGTGCAGGACGGCGACGTCCGCGCTGAGGTGCCGGCCGGTCACCTCGGGCGCGATCCGCTCCAGGTCGGCCCCGAGCCGCTTGACCTCCTGGTACGTGCGGCCCTCCTCCCCCGCGTGGCTGACCATGCCGGAGTGGAACTTCTCCGCTCCCTGCCGGGACTGGCGCCACTGGAAGTAGCAGACGGCGTCGGCGCCCCGGGCCACGGCCTGGAGGGACCACAGCCGGTTGAGGCCGCGCGGCTTGGGGTGGTTCACACCCCGCCAGTTGACCGGCCCGGCCGCCTGCTCCATCAGCATCCAGGGCCCGCGCGCCTGGGAGCGGGTCATGTCCTGGACCAGGGCGCCGTGCTGGGCGCCGAGGGGGTCGCGCGGGTCGGGGTAGAGGTCGACGGAGACGACGTCCTCCTCCTCGGCCCAGCGCCAGGCGTCCTGCCCGAACCACAGGGGCATGAAGTTGCTGGTGACCGGCAGGTGCGGGGTGTGCCGCCGGACGATGTCCCGCTCGGCGGTGTAACACTCCAGGAGCATGTCGGAGGTGAAACGGCGGAAGTCCAGGACCTGGCCGGGGTTGCGCAGGTAGTGCGGCAGGCGGGGCGGCAGGATGCCGTCCCAGGTGTCGTAGCCCTGGCTCCAGAAGGCGGTGCCCCAGGCCTCGTTGAGGGCATCGAGCGTGCGGTACCTCTCGCGCAGCCAGCGGCGGAAGGCGGCCGCTGCCTCGTCGCCGTAGTCGTAGGTGCAGTACTCGTTGTTGATGTGCCACATCGTCAGGGCCGGATGGCCGCCGTAGCGGGCGGCCAGGTCCTCGGTGATGGCAGCGGCGTAGCGCCGGTAGGTGGCGCTGGAGTGCGAGAAGTGCTGCCGGCCGCCCCACCACTCGGTGCGGCCGTCCTCGGTGACGGGCAGGGTGTCGGGGTGCAGCCGGCCCATCCAGGGCGGAGGCGAGGAGGTGGGCGTGGCGAGGACGACCCCGATGCCGTTCTCGTGCATCAGGTCCATCAGCGTGTCCAGGCGGCCGAACTCCCTGGCCCCCGGCTCCGGTTCGAGCATCGACCAGGAGAAGACACCGAGCGTGACCGAGTTGACGCGGGCGGCCTTCATCAGCCGCACGTCCTCGTGCCAGGTTGCCTCGGGCCACTGCTCGGGGTTGTAGTCGCCTCCGAAGAGCAACCGCCCCCTGGTCACCTCACTCAGGTCGGGCATCAGACGGGCTCCCCGTACTGCACGCCGCGGCCGTTGGTGGCGATGTAGACCCGTCCGTGGATCCGCGGGTCGCCGGTGACGGCGGCGCCGATCCAGCCCCACTGGTGCCGGTCGTCGTTGATCCGCGTCCAGGTCCCGGCTTCGTCGTCGGAGCGGTAGACGCCCGTGACGGCGTCCGTGGAGCCGACCAGGTAGATCGCCGGGTAGGAGGCACCCTCGGCCGCCTTGCCGAATCCGAGCGTGTACGAGGCCCAGCAGCTGCTCACCTTGGTGAAGGTCGCGCCGCCGTCGGTCGAGCGGTACAGCCCGTTCCACTTCAGGCTCAGCCAGAGGTCGCCGGAGCGGCACGGGGCGGCGACGAGCTGGAACTCGCTGTCCCCCGAGTTGAGGCCGGTGGCCCTCGCGGTGAAGGTCCGGCCGCTGTCGGTGCTGGCGAACAGCGTGCCGGTGGTGGTGTCGAAGGCGTAGAAGCGGGCCGGGTCGACGGGGTCCGCGACCGGTGTGGCGCCCTTCGGGAAGGAGGTGACCTCGGACCAGCCGGCGCCGTTGTCCGCCGAGCGGTGGCCGGGGTAGGCCGTGCCGAAGGACCACAGCAGCACGCTGCCGTCGGCATTGGTGGCGATCGGGCCCGGCGCGGACTTGGCGACGTCCGGCTGGGTCTTGAAGGGGGCCCAGGTCTTGCCGCCGTCGTTCGAGAAGGCGCCGTTGCCGTTGTCCCCCCAGCCGGACCGGACCACGTACGACGGCTTGGCGGCGGCCAGCGACAGGCCCGTCGCCGTGCCGAACACCGGGTTCGACGCCATGCCCCGCGACGGCGACGAGGTGAGCCGCTCGTGGTACATCACGCCGATGTCCCCGGAGCCACTGAGCAGGTGCGCCTGACCGGTCGGGGGCGAGACCAGCTGGCGGACGGACGCCTCCTCCACACCGCGGATCTGCGGGGCCCAGTGCTGGAGGTCGCGAGTGCCGTAGAGGGTCGCGCCGGTGCCGTAGACCACGTGCCGGGAGTCGTACGGGTCGAGCCCGACGGCCTGGATCCACCAGCCGAACTTCGGCTTGTCGCCGCCCCAGTTGAGGTACGGCGTCTCGGACACGTCAAGAACGGCCTTGTCCTTCAGGGACGTCCAGGTGCGGCCGCCGTCGGTGGAGCGGAAGACGGTGTCGATGTCGGCCCAGCGGTTGTTCGTCGAGACGACGAGCGTGCCGGGCCGGCGGGCGTCGACGGCGACACCGCCGTAGCCGAAGGAGTCGGCGGAGCCGTCGGCCGTCGTGCCGCCCGGCTTCACCGGGGTGACCTCGGTCCACTTCCCGTTCGGCGTCCGCAGCTTGTGCACGCTGCCGTCGGACTGCCCGTTCGGGCCGGGGGCGTTGGCGTACGTCACGTACAGCTCGCGGGTGTGCCGGTCGTACGCGGCCCGGATCGGAACCTTGGCGGCAGTGCCGGCGGGCTGCCCCGGGACGGCCTCCCAGGTGGCGCCGTCAGTGGTGCGGTAGAGGTTCGCGGAGGTGCCGTCGGAGTCGCCCCAGCCGGCGTAGACGCTGCGGCCGGCGGCGACCAGGAGCGTGATGCCCTGGCCGGTGGCGCTCGGCTCGGCCGGGAAACTCACGGCCTGCCAACTGGCGCCCCGGTCGGTGGATCTGAGCAGCCCGTCGCGCCGGGTGCCGAGCCACAGGGTGTCGCTGTCCCGGGGATCCACCAGCAGCCGCTCGCCGCAGCCGCGCCCGTCCTCGTTGGCCCCGAGCTTCACGGTGAGGTCGGTGCGCTGCCAGGTCGCGCCGCGGTCCTCCGAACGCAGCACGGCCCCGTTGCCGGCCCAGGACTGCGCGTACGTGCCCAGGGCGAGGTAGACCCGGTCCGGATGCGCCGGGTCGACGGCCATGGCCTCCACACCGAGCAGGTTCCAGTCGTCCCAGCCGATGTGGTCGGTCAGCGGGAGCCACCGGTCCCTCCGGTCGTCCCAGCGGTAGGCACCGCCGATGTCGGTGCGGAGGTAGGCGAGCCCCTTGGCGGAGGGGTGGAACAGCACCCCGGTGATGAATCCCGTGCCGCCCTGGACGGCGTTGCGCCAGCGGTACCCGCTCTTCGCAGGGGCGGCGGCTTGTGCGCGCCCCTGGGTCAGCGGCAGGGAGACGGCTGCGGCGGCGACCGCGGTCCCGGCCAGCACGGAACGTCTGCTGAGGTGAAACGTGCTCATGAGATACCTCGGTTCTTGCCAAGAGGGGGGAAGTGGGTGCCCTCAGGGGCGCGGGGAACTGCGCGAGCAACCACGACTAGCCGCGAACGACACATGACCGGCAGCCCTGCGGCGAGACCTCGGGAAAGGGCGTCAGCCCTTGACGGCCCCGGTGAGCATGCCCTTCTTGAAGTGCCTCTGGACGAAGGGCGACAGCACGGCAACCGGCAAGAGGGCCATCACCATGACCGCCATCTGCACCGCCAGCCCCGACAACTGACCGGTCTTGATGGCCTGGCCCAGGCCGACCGGCGCTTCCTGCTTCTGCACGAGCTGGATCATGACGTTCTGCAACGGCATCATGTCCTGGTCGTTCAGGTAGAGCGACGCGTTGAACCAGGCACTCCAGTACCCGACGGCGTAGAACAGTGTGATCACCGCGAGGACGGCCCGCGACAGCGGCATGACGATCTGCTGGAGGATGCGGAAGTCTCCGGCACCGTCGATGCGTGCGCTGTCGATGAGTTCCTGTGAGATCCCCATGAAGAAGCCACGCAGCACCAGGATGTTGAAGACGCTGATCGCGCTCGGCAGGATCAGCGCGAGATAGCTGTCCATCAGGCCGAGGGACTGCACGAGCAGGTACGTGGGAATGAGGCCGGCGCTGAAGAACATGGTCGCCAGCAGCGTCATCAGGATCCAGCGGTGGCCGAGGGATCCGCTACGGGAGAGGCCGTAGGCGCACAGCACGGACACCGCCATGGAGAACAGCGTGCCGACCAGGGTGACGAGGATGCTGATGATCGCGGCGCGGGTGACCTGGCCGCCGCTGAGCAGTTCCTGGTACGCGATGAACGTGATGCCCTTGGGCACCAGCACCAGGCCCCCCGCCTCGTCGATGGTCTTCCGCGAGGACAGGCTGGTGACGATCACGATCCACAGCGGGAAGAGGATCGCCAGGCAGGCGAACGACAGGGCGATGCCCTTGCCCGCGAGGCCGGCCTTGGAAGGCTCCTCCTCCCACGCGGGGCGGGGCGGCGCGGTCCACGGGCGCGGCTTGTTCGCCGGTTTCTCGATGACGGCGGTCACTTCTTGTACACCCCCTGCTCGCCCATGAGATGGGCCACCTTGTTCGCGGCCAGGACCAGGCCGATGCTGACCACGCCCTTGATGAGACCGGCGGCGGCCGCGTAGCTGAAGTCCTGGTTGCGCACACCGTTCCACCACACGAAGGTGTCGAGGACCTCTCCCGCACCCGGTCCGACGGCGTCGCGTTGCAGCAGGATCTGTTCGAACCCGACGGTCAGGGCGTCGCCGACGCGCAGCACGAGCAGGAGCGCGATGACCGGCCGCAGGGCGGGGAGGGTGACGTGCCACATGCGGCGCCAGCGTCCCGCACCGTCCATCGCGGCGGCCTCGTACAGGTCCGGGCTGACCGACGCCAGGGCGGCGAGGAAGACGATGATCCCCCACCCGGCGTCCTTCCACACGCTCTCCGCGGTGAGCAGGAAGGGGAAGGTGTCCGGGTTGGTCATGATGTCGATGCCGTCGTACCCGTTCTGGCGCAGCAGCTGGGAGAGCATTCCCGCGCCGCCGAACATCTGCTGGAAGACGGCGATGACCAGCACCCACGAGAAGAAGTGCGGCAGGTAGAGCACCGCCTGCGCGACGGCCCGTACGCGGGGCCGGACCACGCTGTTGATGAGCAGAGCGAGCAGGATCGGGATCGGGAAGAACAGCAGGAGCTGGACGAAGAACAGCACCAGCGTGTTCTCGACGGCGTTCCAGAAAGCCGAGTCCTCGAAGATCCGCTGGAAGTTCTCCACGCCCACGAAGGGGCTGTTCAGGATGGAGACGATGCCGTTGTCGCTGATGTAGGGGTCGTAGTCCTGGAAGGCGACGACATTGCCGAGGATGGGCAGGTAGTTGAAGACCAGCACCAGCAGGACGGCCGGCAGCGTCATGAGCACCAGGACGCGATCGCGTCGGAACCTGTGGCGGAGGCTCAGCTTGCCCGCAGGTGGCTTCTCCCGGAAACCGGTGGTGTCACCGGACGCCACCGGGACCTTCTCGAGCGTTCCGGCCTCGGTGCTGCTCCGAGGCACCGTGCTGTGGGACACGGCAGTTCTCCTTGCCTCAGAGCCTGGTCAGCTCGCCGCCGAGCCGTTCTCGTCGAGAAGCTTCTGGTACCAGTCGCGCAGCTTGTCGCCGCCCTTGCTCTTCCAGTCGGATACGAACTGCTGCATGTCGCTGATCTTCTTCCGGCCGCGGACGATGTCGTCCTCGAGCTGCTCGACGTCGTTCGAGAGGTTGGTGTACCGGGCGGGCTCGGTGATCTGCATGCCCCAGAAGGAGGACTTCTTGGCGAAGGCGCCCATGCGCTGCTGCCACTCGACCTGGCCCTTGGCGACCTCGGGGAAGTCGGGGTGCGCGAGGGTCGCGGCGGGGCTCGCGACCATGACGTAGGCGTTCATCACCTCGATGTTGCCCTTGTCGGACTTGACGGGGACGCCGTCCTTGACGGTGTAGTGGGTGCCTTCGACGCCGTAGTTGGTCATCATGTACTCCTTGGTGCCGTACGGCGCCGCGGTGACATTGGCGACGGCCAGCACGTCGCGGATGACCGACTCGGAGGCCTTCTTGCTGACGAAGGCGAAGATGCCGGCGGGCTGGTCGGCCCACAGGATGGGGTCGCCGCCGTCGTGGCCCCAGACGTCCATGCCCCAGATCTTGAAGTCCGGGTTCTGAGTGGCCTGTTCAGCGGTGCGGCCCCACCACTGGGAGATGTTGTTGGGGTAGATCAGGAACTCGCCCGCCGCGAACTTGGGACCCGGGTCGGGTGCGTTCTTGCCCATCTTGGAGTCGGGGTGGACGACCCCGGCGGCGAAGAGCTTCCGGGACCACTCCAGCGCCTCGAGGAACTCTTCGGTCTCGATGCGGTTGACGAGCTTGCCGTCGACGAGGTTCCAGCCGAGCGGCTTCTCGGATCCCGAGAGCACACCGAAAGCCTGGAAGGCGGTCCACTTCATGTCCAGGCAGGCCCACCGCTTGGCCTTGGCGTTGGTGATCTCCTTGGCCAGGGCCATGAACTCGTCGCAGGACTTCGGGACCTCGTAGCCCTCCTTCTCGAAGATGTCCTGCCGGTACAGAGGCACCATGGAGGGGGCGGACGGCGCCGGCATGGGCAGGCCGCGCAGCTTGCCGCCGAAGATGGAACGCTGCCAGGCGTCGGTCGGGATCGCCGCGAGGTTCGGATACTCCTTGACCTTGTCCCCGGACAGGTAGGGGCCGAGGTCGGCGAACTTGCTGATGATGGCGCTGGGTATCTTGCCGCCCATGTTCCAGCCGGGGACGACCACCACGTCCGGGACGTCGCTGGAGGCGAGGACCGCGCCGAGCTTCTGGTCATAGGTGTTGCCGTCCTGGTTCTGCCAGACGACGTCGACGCCGATCAGGTCGTTCATCGCCGTGTAGTAGGCGTTGTTCTGCTTCGGCGGCGAACCCCAGAACGGCGCCATGACGGTGACCTTGCCGCCCTTGCCGAGCTTCTTCGTGACCGAGGTCTTGAGGGTGGAGAGGTCCAGCTTGCTGGTGAAGCCCATGGCCGAGCCGTTCTTGGCAGGGATGTCCGGCTTCACCACGTTGCTCGCCACATACGCCGGCAGGATCTTCTTCGCGTCCTTGCCCGACGTGGTGCCGTCCCGCGAACCACCCTCCGACCCGCCGCACGCGGCGAGCAGTGGCATCCCGCCCGCCACGGCCGCGGTGGCGACCGCCGTGGAGGCGAGGAAGCTTCTCCGGCTCGGTCCGGAGGAGGCGGAGGCGGCGTTCGGCGTCATTGCGTCAACCCTTCATGGCGCACCAGGACACCCGGCGGAAGGCCGTCGGCTGCGGTGTCTCGAGTGGAACTGGCTGAGCAGAAGCGACACTTCGACCAGAGAGGCTTCCGCAGTCGAAGCGCTTCGATGTTGCTGTGAGGTTAAGTGAACACCCCAGGGTGCACAAGGGTCGTCCCCAAACTTCCTCGCAGGTGCGAGAGGGGACCGTTCCTCATGCACGACTTGAAGCGACAGCCTCGGCTCTTGACACCCGACCCGTCGCCGACCCAGCATCGAAGCGCTTCGAAAGCGCCTCGCCGATCCATCGCAGGGGGATCCCCACGTGACCGAACTTCCGCTGCCCACCGAACCGTTCCGCGATCCGCAGCTGCCGTTCGCGAAGCGCGTCGACGACCTGCTGGGGCGGCTCACCCTCGACGAGAAGACGTCGTTCCTGCACCAGTTCGCCCCGGCCGTCGAGCGGCTCGGCATCGCCGCCTTCCGCACCGGCCAGGAGGCCCTGCACGGGGTGGCGTGGATGGGCCCGGCGACAGTGTTCCCGCAGGCGGTCGGCCTCGGCGCCACCTGGAACCCGGAGCTGGTGCGGCGCGTCGGCGACGCCGTGTCCAAGGAGATCCGCGCGATGCGCGCCAGGGACGACCGGGTCGGACTCAACGTCTGGTCCCCGACGGTCAACCTGCTGCGCCACCCCCTGTGGGGCCGCAACGAGGAGGGCTACTCGGAGGATCCGAAGCTCACCTCGGCGATCGCCACGGCCTACACCCACGGCCTGCGCGGCGACCACCCCACCTACTGGCGCACCGCGCCCGTGCTGAAGCACTGGCTGGCCCACAACAACGAGACGGACCGCTCCACGACATCGAGCTCGGTGCGCCCGCGTGTGCTGCACGAGTACGACCTGCGGGCCTTCCGCGAGACCGTCGAGGCGGGCGCGGTGGCCGGGGTGATGCCGGCGTACAACCTGGTCAACGGCCGCCCGAACCACGTGTCGCCGTACCTGCGCGAGCACCTGCGCGCCTGGACGGACGAGGAGCTGCTGGTCTGTTCGGACGCGGGCGCGCCGAGCAACCTCGTCGACTCGGAGCACTACTTCGACACCCACGAGGAGGCCACCGCCGCCTCCCTCGTCGCGGGGGTCGACAGCTTCACCGACCACGGCACGGACTCCTCGCAGATGACCGGGCGGCTGCGCGGCGCCCTGGAGCGCGGTCTGCTGACCGAGGCCGATGTCGACACGGCCGTCCGCCGCCAGCTCTCGGTCCGTTTCCGGCTCGGCGAGTTCGACCCGGAGTACGACCCGCACGACGCCACCGGCGCGTTCGACACCCCGGCGCACCGCGCCCTCGCCCAGGAGGCCGCCGAGCAGGCGATCGTGCTGCTCAAGAACGACGGGGTGCTGCCGCTCGCCCCGGACACCCGCGTCGCGGTGGTCGGGCTGCTCGCCGACGAGTGCAAACTCGACTGGTACAGCGGCACCCTCATCCACCGCTCGACCCCGCTGGAGGGCCTCCACGCGCGGTTCGGCGCGGAGCGGGTGGATTTCACGGAAGGCGTGGACCGGGTCCGGCTGAAGACCTCCACCGGTGCGTTCCTGCACGTGCCGGTGGCCGAGGGGGCCGCCACCGAGGTGCGCGGGGCCGAGGGCGCGCTCGACCCGGCCCTGCTCACCGGCCGCACCGACCTGCCCGCGCTCACCACCGACGCGGACGGCACCGAACTGGCGCTCGCCGACTGGGGCGGGGGCGTCCTGACCCTGCGCGCCCCCGACGGCCGCTACCTGTCGGTCGCCGACGACGGCTGCCTCCGCGCCTCCGCCGACCAGCCGGGCGGCTGGATCGTGCAGGAGACCTTCCGCCTGGAACCGCACGGGAACGGGCACCTCCTGAAGCACCTGGGGACGGGTCGCCACGTGTCTGTCTCCGCCGGCGGCGTGAAGGTTGCCGACGCGGGCGCCGAGGTCTTCGAGCTGGTCGTCGCCGAGCGCGGCGAGGAGGCCGTGGCGCGGGCCGCCGCGGCGGCCGACGTGGTCGTGGTGGTCGCGGGCAACGACCCGTACATCAACGGGCGCGAGACCGAGGACCGTACGACCCTGCGCCTGCCGGACCACCAGGAACGGCTGCTGCGGGCGGCCCGCGCGGCGAACCCGGCCACCGTGCTGGCGCTGGTCTCCGCCTATCCGTACGCCGTCGACCCGGCCGGGCTGCCCGCCGTGCTGTGGACCGCGCACGGCGGCCAGGCGGCCGGCACCGCCCTGGCCCGCGTCCTGGCCGGCGACGTCTCCCCTGCCGGCCGCCTCCCGCAGACCTGGTACGCCGACGACACCGGCCTGCCCGGCCTCCTCGACTACGACGTCATCGGCTCCCGTCAGACGTACCTGTACTTCGAGGGGACGCCCCTGTTCCCCTTCGGGCACGGCCTGTCGTACGCCCGGTTCGCGTACGGCGACCTGACGGCCCGGGCCGAAGAGGAGACCGTGCACGTCTCCTTCTCGGTCACCAACACCGGTGATGTCACCGCCGACGAGGTCGCCCAGCTCTACGCCCGGGCCGTCGAGCCGTCCGTGCCGCGTCCGCGCCGCGAGCTGCTGGACCACCGCCGCGTCACCCTCGCCCCGGGGGCGACGGCCGAGCTGAGCTTCGAGGTCCCGCTGAGCGCCTTCGCGTTCTGGGACGTCGCCCAGGACCGGTGGCGGGTGGAGCCGGGCGGGTACGAGCTGCTGGCGGGGGCGTCCAGCGAGGACGTCCGGCTGCGCACGGTGGTGACGCTCGTCGGCGAGCCGGCCCTGCCCCGCGCGGTCGTGGCGAACGGTCTCCCCGCGGCCGGGTTCGACGAGTACAGCGGCATCGAGATCGTCGACCGGACGAAGGTGTCGGGCGACGCGGTGACACCGGCGGGCCCGGCGACGGGCGAACTCGTCTACCGCGCCTGCGACTTCGGGCGGGGCATCTCCGAGGTGACGGTGGAGGTGGCCGGCGAGGGCACGGTCGAGCTGTCCCTCGACGGCGGCCCCGTCCTCGCGGTGCTGTCGCCCGCAGCACCGACCCCGGGCCCGTACGACTACGTCTCACTCAGCGCGTCCGTCGCCGCCGCGGGCGTCCACGACGTGCACCTCAGACTGCGCGGCCCGCTGCGGCTCGCGCACGTCGGCTTCTCCGGTTGAGGGTCCGGAGCAGGCCGGCACAGAGAAGAGGCCCGGCACCGGAAGGCATCGGTGCCGGGCCTCTTCGCAGAGCCTATATGAAAATGGTTCCCATGAGCTAGAGGCTGATTCCGGTCAGCACCAGCACCCGCTCGTAGGTGTAGTCCTCCATGGCGAACCGCACGCCCTCACGGCCCACGCCGGACTGCTTGACGCCGCCGTACGGCATCTGGTCGGCGCGGTAGGACGGCACGTCGCCGATGACGACACCGCCGACCTCCAGGGCCCGGTGGGCGCGGAAGGCGGTCTGCAGGTCGTGGGTGAAGACACCCGCCTGGAGGCCGTACTTGGAGTCGTTCACGGCGGCGAAGGCCGCGGCCTCGCCGTCCGCCTTCTGCACGGTGAGGACCGGCCCGAAGACCTCCTCGCAGGAGATCGTGACGTCCGCCGGCACGTCGGCCAGGACGGTCGGCGCGTACGAGGCGCCGTCGCGCTTGCCGCCGGTGAGCAGCGCGGCACCGGCGTCGACCGCCTCCTGGACCCACGACTCGACGCGCTTGGCGGCGTCCTCGCTGACCAGCGGGCCGACATCCGTGCTGTCGTCGCCCGGGTCACCGGTGACCTGGGCCTCGACGGCGGCGACGATGCGCGGCAGCAGCCGGTCGTACACCGAGGCGTCGGCGATGACCCGCTGCACGGAGATGCAGGACTGGCCGCCCTGGTAGTTGGAGAAGGTGGCGATGCGGTTCGCCGCCCACTCCAGGTCCTCGTCGCTCGCCCAGTCGGCGAGGACGACGGCCGCGCCGTTGCCGCCCAGCTCCAGGGTGCAGTGCTTGCGCGGCACCGAGTCCATGATCGCGTAGCCGACCTTCTCGGAGCCGGTGAAGGAGATGACGGGCAGCCGCTCGTCCTGCACGAGGGCGGGCATCTTGTCGTTGGCGACCGGCAGGATGCTCCAGGAGCCCGCGGGCAGCTCGGTCTCGGCCAGCAGCTCGCCGATGATCAGGCCGGACAGCGGGGTCGCCGGGGCCGGCTTGAGGATGATGGGGGCGCCGGCGGCGATGGCCGGGGCGATCTTGTGGGCGCAGAGGTTCAGCGGGAAGTTGAAGGGCGCGATGCCCAGCACGACGCCCTTGGGGAAGCGGCGGGTGAGGGCGAGCCGGCCCTGGCCGCCGAGGTCGGTGTCCAGGCGCTGGGCCTCGCCGCCGTTGAACCGCCGGGCCTCCTCGGACGCGAACCGGAACACCGACACGGCCCGGCCGACCTCGCCGCGCGCCCACTTCATGGGCTTGCCGTTCTCGGCGGAGATCAGCCGCGCGATCTCCTCGGTGCGCTCGACGAGGCGCTTGCTGACGTGGTCGAGGGCGGCGGCCCGGACGTGGGCGGGGGTGGCGGCGAACTCGTCCAGGACGGCGTGCGCGGCGGCCACGGCCTCCTCGACCTGCGCGTCCGTCGGCACGCTCACCGTGCCGACGAGCCGCCCGTCCCAGGGGGAGGTGACGTCGAAGGTGTCCTCGCCGGTGGCCTGGCGGCCGGCGAGCCAGAAGGCGTGGGTGGAGGTCATGTTCGTTCCGGCCCTTCGGCGTTGGGGGTGGTCCTGTGCTACGGATCAAAGGTAGGGGCGAGGTGACCGAAGGGCGTTTGTCCGAGCCGTAGCAGTGGCGGAAGCGGATACTACGGTTTGGCTACTCCGTGGTGGTGGCCTTCAGGGCCAGCCACAGCTCCATCCGCACGTCCGGGTCCTCCAGGGACCGGCCGAGGATCTCCTCGACCCGCCGCATGCGGTAGCGCAGGGTGTGCCGGTGAACGCCGAGGTCGGCCGCCGCCGCGTCCCACTGGCCGTGCCTGGACAGCCAGGCGCGCAGGGAGGCGACGAGGTCGCCGCGGCCCGTGGCGTCGTGCTCGTACAGCGGCCGCAGCATGCCGTCGGCGAAGGCCCGTACCGCGTCGTCCGCCAGCAGCGGCAGCACCGATCCGGCCGCCATCTGCTCGTGCTCCACGAGGACGCGCCCGCGTCGCCGCGCCACCGACAGTGCCTGCTCGGCCTGCTTGTAGGCGGCGGACGCGGCGATGGGCCCGGCCGGTGCCGACAGGCCCACGACCAGTTCGTCCTCCTCGCCGCCCGGCACCTTCTCGCGTATCCCCGCCCGGGCCGTCTCCAGGGCGGCGGCGTACTCCCCGCAGGCCGCGGCGGCGGCGCCGCCGTCCGCGGCCAGCACCACCAGCCGCTCCCCTTCCGGCACCACCAGCACGGCTTCCCCGGCCCGGGCGGCCGCGGACTCCACGACATCGGCGAGCGCCGCGAGGGGGTCGCCGCCGGGGTCGGCCGCGGCGAGCGCGGCGGCCGAGTGCCGCTCGGCGGGGGCAGCGCCCTTGCGCGCCTCGGCACGGGCCAGCGCGGCGGACGCCGAGACCGGCACCCGCTCCGCGACCATCATCCGGAACGGCGCGTCCAGCAACTGGCCGTACAGGTCACCGGCGACCGCGCGGGCGTGGTCCGGCTCCCCGGCCAGCAGCATGCGCAGCACCGCCGCACCGACCCGCTGCTCGGCGGCCTGGAGGGACCGGGAACGTTCCGTGGTCAGGGTCAGCAGCGCGATGGCCGAGTGGACGGCGTAGCGCTCGGCGGTGCCCGGGGCCGCGGCCGTGCCGACGGCCAGGGCCGCCCGGGGGCGGCGGCCGGTGCCGAGGGTGTGCAGCTCGACCCGGTCCTCGTTCTCCGGCCCGCCGGCCACGGAGGAGGCGGGCGCGGGGCGGTCCCGCAGTTTCTGCACGTCGCCGGTGAGCCGCGCGGCACGCCGCCCCGCCCACTCCGGTGCCGTGGCGACGACCGCGCCCGAGGCGTCGTACAGCGCCGCCCAGCCGTCGACCTGTGCGGCCAGCGCGGCCAGCAGCCCCTCCGGCCCGCCGGTCTGGGCCTGCCGGGTCAGCTCGCGCTGGGCGGCGAAGCCGGCGGTGACGGCCCGGTACTGGTCGGCGGCGATGGCGGCGGAGACGGCCTTGCTGATGGCGAGGAACGGGGTGCGGCGCGGCACCTCCAGCAGCGGCAGGCCCTCCTTCTCGGCCGCGTCGACGAGCGCCTCGGGGATCTGCTCGTAGTTGACGCCGACGGCGAAGCCGAGCCCGGCCACCCCGGCCCCGGCCAGCCGCCGCACGTAGCGGCGCATGGCCTCCGGGTCCTCGGCGTCCAGCTTGAGCGCGGTGATCAGCAGCAGTTCCCCGCCCTCCATGTAGGGGACGGGGTCGGCGAGCTCGCTGGGGTGCGCCCAGCGGACCGGCACGTCGAGGCGGTCCTCGCCCGCCCGCACGGTCAGCTTCAGCGCGGAGTGGTGGACGAGCGAGGCGAGCGTCGGGGGCATGAGGCCTTCTGCGTCAGGGCTGTGTGATCACTGTGTCTTTTGGCCGCCGCGTATGAACGACCTGTGACGATTCTGCCTCACCGTACGGTCCCCGCGTACCCACACCCGTGGGCAGGGGTCAGCCCCGCAGATCCACCAGCAGCGGTGGCGCGTGCTCGCCCTTGACGTCGGTCAGCGACAGCACCGCGTGCCCCGCCGGTACGCCGTGCGCCAGCTCGGAGGCGGACCAGCGCTCCCGCTCGACCTGCCGCACGGTCACCGCCCGCGCGGTCGGGGCCTTGCCGGTGATCACCCGGCGCAGCATGTGCACGGCCTTGCCCGCCGGGGTCTCCGCGATGATCTGCCGGTCGGTGACGTCGCGGGCCTCGGTCCACTCCTTGCCCCACACCTCGGCGAAGTCCTGCCCGTCCCACGGTGTGAGCCCCGACAGCGCCATCCGGCATCCGGTGGCCCCGAGCAGCGGTCCCCGCAGCGGCCGGGCCACGTCGTCCAGGGTCCGCAGGGTGAGCACGACCCCGGCGTTGCCGGACCGCAGCCGCTGGATGCCCCGCACGGCCTCGGGCGTCACCACCCCGGTCGCGTCGTCCAGCAGCAGGCAGGCGAACAGCGACCGGTCCTCGCGTACGGCGACGCTCGCCGTGAACTGCGCGAGCACGAGCCGGGCCAGCATCTTGGAGGCGTCGGCGTGGCCGCGCTGCGGCAGGTCGATGCGCACCCGCACCGGGTGGTCGAGGGCCTTGAGCGTGAAGGGCCGGGACTGCCCGGAGGTGTCGAAGAACCCGGCGAAGGCCGGCCGGTCGAGCAGCGCGACCCGGTCGCCCAGCACTCCGCCGACGTCCCCGGGCTGCCCCATCTGCCGCTCCCGGGCGTCGAGCTCCCGCAGCAGCGACTCCTGCCCGGCCTCCTGGAGCCCCTGCCGCAGCGCGGCGAACGGCCCCGGCGCGCCGTCGAGCAGCTGCCGCAGCTCCGGTACGGAAGGGAACCGCCCGTGCACGGCCCGGAAGGGCCCGAGCAGCTGGGCGAGGACGGTGGTGGACCGGCGGCTGTCGCTGCCGGGGTGGGGGTCGGCGAGGTCCCCGACGAGGGCCTCGGCGAGCACGGCCGCGGCCTCGTCCGGGTCGGTGCTGCCCCCGTACAGATCGAGGTCGTACTCGGAGTCCTGGTTCCCGATCCGTACGACCACGTCGTAGGCGTCGGCCGGCCCGAGCCCCGCGCCGGCCGCCCCGACGACGACCACGGCGGCGCGCCCGGCGAGGGCGTGCAGACAGAGCGACTCGGCGAGCGGACGGACGACGGTCCCGGTCTTGCCGGAGCCGGCGGGGCCGACGGCCACGAGGGAGGTGCCGAGCAGGTCGGGCCCGAGGGCCAGCCCGGTGCCGCGGTAGGCGTACGGGTTGCGGGCGTCGTCCACGGTGGTGCCGAGCCGCACCTGCCCGGTGACGAGGTCGTGCCGGGCGAGCCGGGCGGGCAGGTCTCGTTCCCCGGAGGGGTGGAGGCACGCGGCGGCGCCGTCCTTGAGCACGGCGCCGCTGAAGGTGGCGAGGCTGTGCCGTCCGGTGCGCACCCCCTGCCAGGCGCGGAGGATCCGGGCATGGTCGACGTCGCGCATCAGTCCGGAACGGGCCTCGGTGGCGAGGCGCTCGGCGGCGTCCGCGGCCCCGGCGGCACGCAGTTCGTTCCACTGGGCCGGGTCGTCCTCGGGGGCCGTGCGGGCCTCCTGGGCCTCCGGCCGGCGGAAGCGGGGGGTGACGAAGCGGCGCCACACCTCGCCCCAGCGGCCGAGCCGGGCCGCCCCGATCATGATCCCCAGGGCGACGAGCAGCTCGTAGCCCTGGTAGACGATGAACGTCCCGGTCTCCCCGAGATCGCTGTCGCCGCCGCGCCAGGCGTCGGGGACGATCAGGTCGAACGGCACCCACCACCAGGTGCCGAGGTAGCCGTTCTGCAGCAGCGACCAGATCAGCCATCCCACGAGGAAGGCGATCAGCGCCCCGCTCAGCAGCTGCCGGGTGGGGATCTCCTCGGGCTCCTCCGCGGGCCGCGGCCGGTGCCCGAAACGCCACACGCCCGGTGCGGCATCGGGGCGCGGCGCGCGCAGCCAGGTGAGGAACGCCGACCCGTCCGGCAGCGGCGGCATCCCGGGGGCCGCGGGCGGCCTGGTCGGCATCGCGGGCACCTGAGGAGGTCCCGCCGGGCGCGGCACGGGACTCGCATGCGTACCCCGCGCGTCCTGCGTCCCGTCGCTGTCCATCGCCCTTGCCCCCTGACCAGCCGCTCCGTCCACCATCAGCGAGCCAATCTAACGCCCTCTCCTGGGGAGTTCACCGCTTACACGGCCGGGTCGTGGGCACCAGCCCCACGAGACTGCCATGTCCACCCCGGACAAGGCGCTCCGCCGACAACGCCCACATGGAGCATGCCCACCCCCCTTCCCCCGCCCTAGCCTGCGAGAAAAGAAGCCAAGCGTCCGTCGAGACCATCCGCACCACCCCAGGAGCCCCGCATGACCGCACTTCCGCAGGAGCGCCGCGTCGTCACCGCCATTCCCGGTCCGAAGTCGCAGGAGCTGCAGGCCCGCCGTACCGCCGCGGTCGCGCAGGGCGTGGGGTCCGTGCTGCCCGTGTTCACGGCGCGTGCCGGTGGCGGGATCATCGAGGACGTCGACGGGAACCGGCTGATCGACTTCGGGTCGGGCATCGCCGTGACGTCCGTGGGCGCCTCCGCCGAGGCCGTCGTACGGCGGGCGTCGGCGCAGCTCGCCGACTTCACCCACACCTGTTTCATGGTCACGCCCTACGAGGGGTATGTCGAGGTCGCCGAGGCGCTCGCCGAGCTGACCCCCGGTGACCACGCCAAGAAGAGCGCCCTGTTCAACTCCGGCGCCGAGGCCGTCGAGAACGCGGTCAAGATCGCGCGGGCGTACACCAAGCGGCAGGCCGTCGTGGTGTTCGACCACGGCTACCACGGCCGCACCAACCTGACGATGGCGCTGACCGCGAAGAACATGCCGTACAAGCACGGCTTCGGCCCGTTCGCGCCCGAGGTGTACCGGGTGCCGGTGGCGTACGGCTACCGCTGGCCGACCGGGCCCGAGAACGCCGGCCCCGAGGCCGCGGCGCAGGCCATCGACCAGATCAGCAAGCAGGTCGGCGCCGACAACGTCGCCGCGGTCATCATCGAGCCGGTGCTCGGCGAGGGCGGCTTCATCGAGCCGGCCAAGGGCTTCCTGCCGGCGATCCGCAAGTTCACCGAGGACAACGGCATCGTCTTCGTCGCCGACGAGATCCAGTCCGGCTTCTGCCGGACGGGCCAGTGGTTCGCCTGTGAGGACGAGGGCATCGTCCCGGACCTGATCACGACGGCGAAGGGCATCGCCGGTGGTCTGCCGCTCGCGGCCGTCACCGGGCGCGCCGAGATCATGGACGCCGCGCACGCCGGTGGCCTGGGCGGCACCTACGGCGGCAACCCGGTCGCCTGCGCGGGTGCGCTCGGCTCGATCGAGACGATGAAGGAGCTCGACCTCAACGCCAAGGCGAAGAACATCGAGGCGATCATGAAGGCCCGCCTCACCGCCATGGCCGAGAAGTTCGACATCATCGGCGACGTGCGCGGCCGCGGCGCGATGATCGCCATCGAGCTGGTCAAGGACCGCGCCACCAAGGAGCCGAACCCGGAGGCGACCGCCGCGCTCGCCAAGGCCTGCCACGCCGAGGGCCTGCTGGTCCTGACCTGTGGCACCTACGGCAACGTGCTCCGCTTCCTGCCCCCGCTGGTGATCGGCGAGGACCTGCTGAACGAGGGCCTCGACATCATCGAGCAGGCGTTCTCCCGCGTCTGAACCCCCGGCACACGCATCTGAGCCGGCGTCCGGTCAGGTGAGCCGCCCCGGTTCCGCTACCGGGGCGGCGAGCGGCAGAGCGTGTGAAGAAGGTGTGCGAGGTGGATGACAGGCGGCCCCACGGCCTGTCCTGCGCCCCGCCCCTGTCGTAGGTTCTACCCAGATGAGAGATACACCCCGCCCACAGGGGACTGTGGGTGACATCAGGCCGGGGCCTCCCCAGCTTCGACCTGGTCGTGCCCTCGCGCACACAACCGGAGCCTGAGGCTCTGGATCTCCTCACCGATCGGACAGTCGCCCGCCCCAAACCCCCCGGGGCGCGCGACGTTCCGGTCCGGACGGCCGCCCCGGAACCACCCCCCCTGTTCCGGGGCGGCCGACCTCCCTCTAACGCCTCCTTCCTGAGCGTTTCGGTGAGTGCCGAGACGCTGTGCGGGCCGTGACCCGCCTCGGCCGCCCGCCGCACCAGGTCGTTCAGGGGAGCCAGCCGTGACGCCGTCGAGGACGACCACGTGGGAGCCGATCCACACGTCGTCGCCCACGGTGATCCCCCGGCTGGTGACCGGCTGCCGGTGGACCGGCAGGCCGGGCGCGAAGCCGGCCGGTGACGTAGGCCTGGGCCGCGATGTACGAGCGGTCGCCCAGGTGCAGGACGTCCGGGTACACCGCGGCGCTCTCCGCGACGAAGCAGTCCTCGCCCAGACGCACCTCCCCGGGCCCCGCGAACAGCCGCTTCTGCCGCTGCTCCTGGGCAGTCCGCTGCCGGTCCGAGGCCTGTCCGGCGAAGCGCCACGGGCAGTGCTCGAGGAGGCCGTCGTCGTGTGACGGGTGGTTCACGTGGTCCTCCGCAGGGGCCGCGAGTGGGCGTCGGTGCTCGTGCCAAGCTGTCCCCCATGCCGATCCCCGCGAACCAGGAACGCGCCGCGCTCCCGGGCTCCGTCGCCCTCCTGCTCGCCCTTCCGGCCCTCCTCTTCGCCCTGATCACCTGGCAGGTCGTCGCCGGCGGCCCGCTCGTCCGGCTCGACGAACGGCTCAGCCGCGTCCTGGTGAACCCGGACCGCTGCTCCGAACTCCTCGCCGACCTCGGCAACATCCCGGTCGCGGTCCCGGTTTTCGCCCTCGCGGCCGGGTATGTCGCCGTACGCCGGCGTAGCGCCGGGGCGGACCGCTGGTGGCTGCCCGGCGCCGCGGCGGCCCTCCTCCTGGCCCTGGTCTCGGCGCTGGTCGTCCCGCTGAAGGAACTCACCGACCGCCCGGGCACCCCGGCCGTCCCGCCCGGCACCGGCTACTACCCCTCGGGCCACACCGCCACCGCCGCCATCGCCTACGGCTGCGCGACCCTGCTGCTGCTCCCCTGGCTCTGCACGGCCCTGGCCCGCCGCGCCCTGATCACCCTCTGCGCCGCCGTGGTCCTCGGCGCGAGCTACGGCCTGGTCCGCCGCGGCTATCACTGGCCACTGGACGTGGTGGCCGGCTGGTGTCTGAGCGCGGTGCTGCTGACGTCGCTGTGGCTGTTCCTCCGGACGGTGACGACGCCCGGCCGGTCTCAACCACCCGGCCCCTGACCGTCGTTCTCCGTCGCCAGGCCCGCCGCCGCCTCGTGCATGGCCAGTTCCAGCAGGGCCGGGTCGGTCAGCAGGCCCGAGCCGTCGGGCGGTACCAGCCAGCGGACGCCACCGGGTGAGGAGCGGCCCGGGTACGGCACCACGATCCAGGTGCCGGCGCCGGCCGTCCGGATGCCGGTGCCGAGCCAGCGGGCCGCGGTGCCCGGGGGCACGAAGAAGCCCATGCGCGCGTCGCCGCAGTCGACGAGCACGGGCCCCTGCTGGTCGAGGACGCGGCTCAGCACGTCGAGTGTCGCGTAGCCGAGTTCGCCGGGCAGGATGAGCACGTCCCAGGCGCTGCCCGCCGGCAGCAGCGCGACCCCGAGCGGGTTGCGCTCCCACTCCCAGCGGCAGGCCGCGGGATCGGGTGCGACGGATGCGAGCCACTCGACCGCCGTCTTCGCACCGGTCATCGGAAAGACCCCCTTCTCTCTCGCGGACCTCGCGGACGCGCGGGGCGTCCGGAGGGCATCACGAGGGAGAAGGGGGTGTCCCCCCGGCCATTACGCGGGTTCCGGTACCTCCTTGGAGTGAACCGGATCACACCCGGTCGGTCAGCTGTCGAATCCCAGCCCCAACCGGTCCATCGTGCGCAGCCACAGGTTGCGGCGGCCGCCCTGGGCGTCCGCGCGGGCCAGTGACCACTTGGTGAGGGCGATGCCCGTCCAGGCGAACGGCTCGGGCGGGAAGGGCAGCGGCTTCCTGCGGACCATCTCCAGCTCGGTGCGCTCGGTGCGCTCCCCCGCCAGCAGGTCCAGCATCACCTCGGCGCCGAACCGGGTGGCGCCGACACCGAGGCCGGTGTACCCGGCCGCGTAGGCCACCTTGCCCTGGTGGGCGCTGCCGAAGAACGCCGAGAAGCGGGAGCAGGTGTCGATCGCGCCGCCCCAGGCGTGGGAGAAGCGGACACCCTCCAGCTGCGGGAAGCAGGTGAAGAAGTGCCCGGCGAGCTTGGCGTAGGTCTCGGGGCGGTCGTCGTACTCGGCGCGGACGCGGCCGCCGTAGGGGTAGATCGCGTCGTAGCCGCCCCACAGGATCCGGTTGTCGGCGGACAGCCGGAAGTAGTGGAACTGGTTGGCGCTGTCGCCGAGGCCCTGGCGGTTCTTCCAGCCGATCGAGTCGAGCTGCCCGTCGGTCAGCGGCTCGGTCATCAGGGCGTAGTCGTAGACCGGGACGGTGTACGAGCGGACGCGTCTGACCAGGTTCGGGAAGATGTTCGTGCCGAGGGCGACCCGGCGGGCGCGGATCCGGCCGTAGGGGGTGCGGACGGCCATGCCGGGGCCGTAAGGCTTCAGGGTCAGGGCGGGGGTGTGCTCGTAGACGCGCACGCCCAGTTCCACGCAGGCCCGCTTCAGGCCCCAGGCGAGCTTCGCGGGGTTCAGCATGGCGACGCCCCTGCGGTCCCACAGGCCCGCCTGGAAGGTGGGCGAGTCGACCTGCTCCCGTACGGCGTCGGCGTCCAGGAACTCGACGCCCTCGGCCAGGCCCCGGCGGGCGGTCTCCTCGTGCCACTCGCGCAGTTCGCGCGCCTGGTACGCCTCGGTGGCGACGTCGATCTCGCCGGTGCGTTCGAAGTCGCAGTCGATGGAGTGCCGGGCGACGGCGGCCTCGATCGCGTCGAGGTTGCGGTCGCCCAGCTCCTGGAGCTTGTGGATCTCGTCGGGCCAGCGGGTGAGGCCGTTGGGCAGGCCGTGGGTGAGGGAGGCGGCGCAGAATCCGCCGTTGCGGCCGGAGGCGGCCCAGCCCACCTCGCGGCCCTCCACCAGCACCACGTCCCGCTGCGGGTCGCGTTCCTTGGCGATCAGCGCCGTCCACAGCCCGCTGTAGCCGCCGCCGACGACCAGCAGGTCGCAGGTCTCGGAGGTGGTGAGGGCGGGTTCGGGCCGGGGCCGGCCGGGGTCGTCCAGCCAGTACGGGACCGGCTGGGCGTCGGAAAGCGAACGGGTCCACTGATTCATGGCGCTCGGGGCCATGATTTCAACTCCCTACGGTTATGCCTTTTGCCTGTTGCGGCGGTTTCCGGCAACCATGGAAACCAGGACGAACAGTACGGCGACGACGAACATGGTCGTGCCGATGACATTGATCTGAACGGGCGTTCCACGCTGCGCCGAGCCCCACACGTACATGGGGAACGTGACGGTCGAGCCGGCGTTGAAATTCGTGATGATGAAGTCGTCGAAGGAGAGCGCGAAAGCGAGCAGCGCGCCCGCCGCGATTCCCGGTGCCGCGATCGGCAGTGTGACCCGGACGAAGGTCTGGAACGGGCCCGCGTACAGGTCCCGTGCCGCCTCCTCCAGTTTTGGATCCATCGACATCACACGCGCCTTGACGGCCGTGACCACGAAACTCAGGCAGAACATGATGTGGGCGATGAGAATCGTCCAGAAGCCGAGCTGGGCACCCATGTTGAGGAACAGGGTGAGCAGCGAGGCGGCCATGACGACCTCGGGCATCGCCATCGGCAGAAAGATCAGCGAGTTCACGGCGCCGCGGGCGCGGAACCGGTAGCGGACCAGGGCGAAGGCGATCAGCGTGCCGAGGAGCGTGGCGCCGAGGGTCGCCCAGAACGCTATCTGGAGGCTGAGGGACAGCGACCCGCACAGCCCGGAGACGCCGCACGGGTCCTTCCAGGCGTCGAGGGAGAACTGCTGCCATTCGTAGTTGAAGCGTCCCTTCGGTTTGTTGAAGGAGAACACCGTCACGACGACGTTCGGCAGGAGCAGATAGCCGAGGGTCAGCAGTCCCGCGATGACGACGAGATTTCTCTTGAGCCAGTTGACGAAGGGCATTTAGACCAGATCCTCCGTCCCGGACCTGCGGATGTAGAAGGTGACCATGAGGAGGATGGCCGCCATGAGGATGAAGGAGAGCGCCGCGGCCGTCGGATAGTCGAGCACTCTCAGGAACTGTGTCTGGATGACGTTTCCGACCATGCGGGTGTCGGTGGAGCCGAGCAGGTCGGCGTTGACGTAGTCACCGGCCGCCGGGATGAAGGTCAGCAGGGTTCCGGAGACGACACCCGGCATCGACAGCGGGAAGGTGACCTTGCGGAAGGTCGTCCAGGGCCGGGCGTACAGGTCGCCTGCCGCCTCGTGCAGGCGTCCGTCGATGCGCTCCAGCGAGGTGTAGAGCGGAAGGATCATGAACGGCAGGAAGTTGTACGTCAGACCGCACACCACCGCGAGCGGGGTGGCGAGGACGCGGTCGCCGGCGGTCATGCCGAGCCAGTTGGTGACGTCCAGGACGTGCAGCGTGTTGAGCGCGCCGACGACCGGGCCGCCGTCGGCGAGGATCGTCTTCCAGGCGAGGGTGCGGATCAGGAAGCTGGTGAAGAACGGCGCGATCACCAGGATCATGATCAGGTTCTTCCAGCGGCCGGCGCGGAAGGCGATCAGATAGGCCAGCGGGTAGCCGAGCAGCAGGCACAGGATCGTCGCCGTGCCCGCGTAGAGCACCGAGCGGACGAACTGCGGCCAGTACGCGGACAGCGCGTCCCAGTAGGTGGCGAAGTGCCAGGTGACCTTGTAGCCCGCCTCCAGGGAGCCCGTCTGCACGGAAGTGGAGGCCTGGTAGATCATCGGCAGCGCGAAGAACACCAGCAGCCAGACGATGCCGGGGAGCAGCAGCCAGTACGGCGTCAGGCGGCCCCGGCGCTTGGGGCGCTTCGGCTCGGGCGCCTGCGGTGCGAGGGGCGGTGGCGCCTCGGTGAGTGTGCTCATCAGGCCGCCTCTTCCACTCCGGCGTCGGCGTCCTGGGCGGCGTCCAGACCGAAGGTGTGGGCCGGGTTCCAGTGCAGGACGACCTCGGCGCCGGGCACCAGGCGGGGGTCGCGGTCGATGTTCTGGGCGTAGACCTCGAAGTCGGAGCAGACCGGGCTGTCGACGACGTACTGCGTGGAGACGCCGATGAAGCTGGAGTCGGCGATCCGGCCCGTGATGCGGTTGCGGCCCTCCGGTATCTCGCCGGCGTCGTCCGCGTGGCTGAGGGAGATCTTCTCCGGGCGGACGCCGACCAGCACCTTGCCGCCGGTGGCGGTGGGCGCGGAACAGCGCGCCTCGGGCAGGACGAGCTTGCCGCCGCCCGCCTTCAGCACGATCTCCTCGCCGCTCCTGGAGTCGACCTCGGCCTCGATGAAGTTCGAGGTGCCGAGGAAGTTCGCGACGAACGTGGTGCGCGGGTTCTCGTAGAGGTCGGTGGGGGCGCCCAGTTGCTCGACGCGGCCCCCGTTCATCACGGCGACCGTGTCGGCCATCGTCATGGCCTCCTCCTGGTCGTGCGTGACGTGGATGAAGGTGATGCCGACCTCGGTCTGGATGCGCTTGAGCTCCAGCTGCATCTGGCGGCGCAGCTTGAGGTCGAGGGCGCCGAGCGGCTCGTCGAGCAGGAGCACCTTGGGGTGGTTGATCAGCGCGCGGGCCACGGCGACGCGCTGCTGCTGGCCGCCGGAGAGCTGGTGCGGCTTCTTGCGGGCCTGCTCGCCGAGCTGGACGAGCTCCAGCATCTCCTCGACCTGCTTCTTCACCGACTTCAGGCCGCGCCGGCGCAGGCCGAAGGCGACGTTCTCGAAGATGTCGAGGTGCGGGAAGAGGGCGTAGGACTGGAAGACCGTGTTCACCGGCCGCTTGTAGGGCGGGAGGGCGGTCACGTCCTGGTCGCCCAGGAAGACGGTGCCGGCGGAGGGTTCCTCCAGGCCCGCGATCATGCGCAGGGTGGTGGTCTTGCCGCAGCCCGAGGCGCCGAGCAGGGCGAAGAAGGAGCCCTGCGGCACGGTCAGGTCGAGCGGGTGCACGGCGGTGAAGGCACCGTACGTCTTGGCGATGCCCGTGAGGCGGACGTCGCCGCCGGGGCCGGTCTGGTTCGTCATGGTGGTCACGCCCCCGTCAGCTTCGCGAATTTCGCTTCGAACTCGGTCTCTTCCTTCGAGCTCAGCGAGCGGAAGGCGTGCGACTTGGCGGCCATGGCCTTGTCGGGAATGATCAGCGGGTTGTTCGCCGCGTCCTTGTCGATCTTCTCCAGCTCGGCCTTCACGCCGTCGACGGGACACACGTAATTGATGTACGCGGCGAGTTCGGCGGCCGCCTTCGGCTCGTAGTAGAAGTCGATGAGCCGCTCGGCGTTGGTCTTGTGCCGGGCCTTGTTGGGGATCAGCAGGTTGTCGGTCGACGTCACGTAGCCGCTGTCCGGGATGAGGAAGTCGATGTCGGGGCTGTCCGCCTTGAGCTGGACGACGTCCCCGGCCCAGGCGACGCAGGCCGCGAAGTCGCCGCTGGTCAGGTCCGAGGTGTAGTCGTTGCCGGTGAAGCGGCGGATCTGGCCCTTGTCGACGGCCTTCTGCAGCCGCGCGATGGCCGCGTCGTAGTCGTCGGCGGTGAAGTCGGCCGGGTCCTTGCCCATGTCGAGCAGGGTCATGCCGATGCTGTCGCGCATCTCCGACAGGAAGCCGACCCGGCCCTTGAGCTTGGGGTTGTCGAGCAGGTCGGATATCGACTTCACCTCGACGCCGTCGAGGGCCTTCTTGTTGTACGCGATGACGGTCGAGATGCCCTGCCAGACGTACGAGTAGGCGCGGCCCGGGTCCCAGTCGGGGCTGCGGAACTGGGCCGACAGGTTGGCGTAGGCGTGCGGCAGGTTGCTCGGGTCGAGCTTCTGCGCCCAGCCGAGGCGGATGAGGCGGGCGGCCAGCCAGTCGGTGAGGACGATCAGGTCGCGGCCGGTGTCCTGGCCCGCGGCGAGCTGCGGCTTGATCTTGCCGAAGAACTCGTTGTTGTCGTTGATGTCCTCGGTGTACTTGACCTTGATGCCGGTCCGTTTCGCGAACTGGTCCAGCGTGGGGTGGTGCTTGCCGCTGTCGTCGACGTCCATGTACTCGGTCCAGTTGGAGAAGTTCACCGTCTTCTCCTTGGCCGAGTGGTCCTCGGCCGGGACGCCGCCCTTCGACTGGCCGGCGGCGGGGATGCCACAGGCGCTCAGCGTGCCGATTCCGCCGGCCGCGAGCGCTCCGCCCGCCGAGGCGCGCAGCAGCGACCGCCGGGTGAGGGCGGCCCTGCCGTTGGTGAAACTGCGCCGCATGGCGGCCACTTGGGCCGCGGACAGGCGGTCGGGCTCGTACTGCTCCATGCGCGTGGTGCCCTTTCGGAGGGTGGACGGCCGTTGGTCAGGCGGCCTGCAGACGGCTATCGGTCCCCGAACACGGTGCGGTGCCAGTCCTTGGCGGCCACCGCGGTGTTGTCGAACATGACGTGCTTGATCTGGGTGTACTCCTCGAACGAGTACGCGGACATGTCCTTGCCGTAGCCGGAGGACTTGTAGCCGCCGTGCGGCATCTCGCTGATGATCGGAATGTGGTCGTTGATCCAGACGCAGCCGGCCTTGATCTCGCGGGTGGCCCGGTTCGCGCGGTACACGTCCCGGCTCCAGGCGGAGGCGGCGAGCCCGTACGGGGTGTCGTTGGCGAGCGCGAGACCCTCGTCGTCGGTGTCGAACGGCAGCACGACCAGGACCGGCCCGAAGATCTCCGACTGGACTACCTCGCTGTCCTGGGCCGCGTCGGCGATCAGCGTGGGCCGGTAGTAGGCGCCCTTGGCGAGCTCGCCCTCGGGTGCCTCCCCGCCGGTCACCACGCGCGCGTAGGCCCGTGCGCGGTCCACGAACCCGGCCACCCGGTCCCGCTGCACCTGCGAGATCAGCGGCCCCAGGTCGGTGCCGGCGGCGAAGGGGTCGCCGAGCCGGACCGTCTCCATGAGCGCCGCGGTCCGCTCCACGAAGGCCTCGTACAGCGGCCGCTGCACGTACGCGCGCGTGGCGGCCGTGCAGTCCTGCCCGGTGTTGATCAGGGAGCCCGCGACCGCGCCGTGGGCGGCGGCCTCCAGGTCGGCGTCGTCGAAGACCACGAAGGGCGCCTTGCCGCCGAGTTCCAGATGGAGGCGCTTGACGGTGGCGGTGGCGACCTCGGCGACGCGCTTGCCGACGGCGGTGGAGCCGGTGAAGGACGTCATGGCCACGTCCGGGTGGCCGACGAGGTGCTCCCCGGCCTCCCTGCCCGTGCCGGTGACGATATTGATCACGCCGTCCGGGATCCCGGCGTCGGTGGCCGCCTGGGCGAAGAGCAGCGAGGTCAGCGGGGTCAGCTCGGCCGGCTTCAGGACGATGGTGTTGCCCGCCGCGATCGCCGGGAGGATCTTCCAGGCGGCCATCTGGAGGGGGTAGTTCCAGGGCGCGATCGATCCGACGACGCCGATGGGCTCGCGCCGGACGTACGAGGTGTGGTCGCCGGAGTACTCACCGGCCGACTGGCCCTGCAGATGCCGTGCGGCACCGGCGAAGAAGGCGGTGTTGTCGATGGTCCCGGGGACGTCGAACTCGCGGGTCAGCTTCAGCGGCTTGCCGCACTGGAGCGACTCCGCGCGGGCGAAGTCCTCGGCCCGGTCGGCGAGGACCGCGGCGAACCGGTGCAGGGCGTCGGACCGCTCGCCGGGGGTGGCTCCCGCCCAGCCGGGGAAGGCCGCGCGGGCGGCGGCGACGGCCCGGTCGACGTCGGCCGGGCCGGCCAGCTCGTAGGTGAGGACCTCCTCGCCGGACGCCGGGTCGACGACGGCGTGCGTACGGCCGGAGGTGCCCCTGGTCAGGCGCCCCGCGATGTACTGCGCGCCCTGTGCGAAGCGCTCCTCCGCCGGGAATCGGTCCGGGATGGCAGTGCCCGGGTTGTGCATGTCGCTCTCCTCCGTGTCCCCTGATGGGGCC
Source organism: Streptomyces paradoxus (assembly GCF_014202475.1). Classification (GTDB taxonomy): domain Bacteria; phylum Actinomycetota; class Actinomycetes; order Streptomycetales; family Streptomycetaceae; genus Streptomyces; species Streptomyces paradoxus. Next base: position 262,960 of record NZ_JACHGV010000010.1, on the reverse strand, counting down.
GGCGTGGCTCAGGCTCGATTTGAGTGCCGATCCTGACAGAGGTATGGCATGCCAACAAGTGATTCCGTTGTTGATTTTTGGTTACGCGACGGAATCTGTCGACCAGGTGTCGAGTTCCACGCGAAAAGGCAGGACGCTGTGTCAGTGGTGCGTGCCACACTCGCGTGCATGGAGAAGATCACGGGGGCGGTCGGCTCGCGGGAGGCCCTGATCAGGGCGGTCCGCGCGGGGGCCAGGGTCAGGTACCTGCACTTCTGGGGGCACCGGCCGCGGCCGGACGGCCGGATCGGCGCGAGCTGTCTGAGCCAGTGGTGGCCCTCGCCGTTCACGGTGGACGGCGTGGCCTACGCAACGGCCGAGCACTGGATGATGGCCGAGAAGGCCCGGCTCTTCGAGGACCCGGCGGCGGAGCGTGCCGCGCTGGCCGCGGGGCATCCCGCCGAGGCGAAGAAGGCCGGGCGGCTGGTGCGCGCTTTCGACGAGGCGACCTGGGCCCGGGAGCGGTTCCGGATCGTCGTCGAGGGCAGCGTCCACAAGTTCGGCGCGCATCCCGAACTCATGGCGTACCTGCTGGGCACGGGCGAGCGGGTGCTGGTCGAGGCGAGCCCCGTGGACCGGGTCTGGGGCATCGGGCTGGCCGCGGACGACGAGGCGGCGATGGATCCGGAGCGGTGGCGGGGGCCGAATCTGCTGGGGTTCGCCCTGATGGAGGCGCGGGAGCGGCTGCGGACGGCGAGAGCATGAGTGAGGGGCCGGTCCCATGGACCGGCCCCTGCCGCACTCCGCGCGCCCCTTTCAGGACGCCGCGCCGAGCCCGCCCATGATGCTGGCGAACAGCAGGAACCCGAGCAGCGGCAGGATCACGGTGGCGATGATGCCGCAGACCAGGCCCGCGGTCGCCGCGCCCTTGTTGGTGGCCTCACCGCGGGTGGCCTTGCCGCGGCCGATGGCACCGAAGATGATCGCGAGGATGCCCAGGATCACGCCGAAGAACCACATGATGAACGTCAGGCTGCACACCACGCCGATGATGCCCAGCACCAGGCCCGTGGTTCCCATGCCGTTGCTGGGCTGCGCGGGCATCCCGTAGCCGGGCGCCTGCGGGTAACCCACGGGCGGCGCGGCAGGGTAGCCGGGGCCGCCCTGGGGGTAGCCGTAGCCCGGGCCGGACTGCTGCGGATAGCCGTAGCCCGGGGCCGGCTGCTGCGGCGGCTGGGCCGGCGGGCCGAAACCACCCGGGGGCGGATTGGTGTTGGACATGGACGCTCTCCCCTCCGTTGTCAGACCAGGGCATCGTAGTGGCCAAGTCGGCCTCGGAGGGCGGCTGTTTCAGCGGTGGGACGGGGCGGTGGCCACCGGGCCGGCGGCGCCGTAGTACGGGTCGTCGTCGCGGTCGCTGTTGATCGCGGCCGTGATGCCCACGGCGATCAGGACGATCACCGTGATGCCGAGGATGATCCCGATGATGCCCATGATCAGACCGGCCTGGGCCTGACCGTGGTTGGTGGCCACCCCGGCCTCGGCGCGCTTGCGGCCCTTGATGCCGAAGACGACGGCGAGGATGCCGGTGACCAGGGAGACCACGCCGTAGAGACAGAAGAGGGTGCAGGAGATGATGCCGAGCACCATCGCGGCGACGCCCATGCCGTTCTGCGGGGCCATGGGCATGCCCGGCCAGCCGTAGCCGCTCTGGGGGTAGCTCCCCGGGTATCCGTAACCGCCCGGCGCCGCCCCCGGGCCGGTGGGAGCCACGGGCGGGGGCGGCACGGCGCCGGTGGCGGAGGCGTCGAACTGCGGGGTGCCGGCGGGCGGGGTGAAACCCGGCATGGAGGTGACCGTGGCCTGGTCGTGCACGGACGGCGGCCGGGGCGACTGGTTCTTGTCGGGCGAGGGCGTGTTCTCCGGAGGCGCCCACGGGTCGTGGCTGCCTCCGTCGGGCTGCGTCGCGTCCGTCATCGTGCGTCCCCCCTGGGTCGATCGTCCCGTCATGCTACGGGGCCGTCCGGTGCGAGCCACAGGGCGGGTGCGCCGGGGCCGGTCGCGCCCGCGCGGCGGAGCCGCACATCGATACGGCACCGTGCCCCCGGCGAGGGCGCTGCGCCACGGCCTACGATGATGCCGAGTCACCGATCAGCCGATCACCCGCGCCCGCCCGCCCTGTGCCGGCCGGGGCGCCGTTCCGGGGAGGAACCTTGACCCAGCATCTCGTCGACCCTCACGCCCCCCGCGACCTCAGGGCCTTCATCGCGGACCTGCCCAAGGCCGAACTGCACGTGCACCACGTGGGATCCGCCTCCCCCCGGATCGTCTCCGAACTGGCCGCTCGGCACCCCGACTCGAAGGTGCCCACCGACCCCGAGGCCTTGGCCGACTACTTCACGTTCACCGACTTCGCGCACTTCATCGACGTGTACCTGTCGGTCGTCGACCTGATCCGCACCCCGGAGGACGTCCGGCTGCTGACGTACGAGGTGGCCCGCGACCTGGCCCGGCAGCAGGTGCGGTACGCCGAGCTGACCATCACCCCCTTCTCCTCGACCCGGCGCGGCATCGACGAGCGGGCCTTCATGGACGCGATCGAGGACGCCCGCAAGGCCGCCGAGGCCGAGTTCGGGACCGTGCTGCGCTGGTGCTTCGACATCCCCGGCGAGGCGGGTCTGCAGGCCGCCGAGGAGACGGCCCGGCTCGCCACCGACGACCGGCTGCGCCCGGAGGGCCTGGTCTCCTTCGGTCTCGGCGGGCCCGAGGTCGGCGTGGAACGGCCCCAGTTCAAGCCGTACTTCGACCGGGCGATCGCCGCCGGACTGCACTCCGTACCACACGCCGGCGAGACGACCGGCCCGCAGACCGTGTGGGACGCTCTGACCCACCTGCGGGCCGAGCGCATCGGGCACGGCACCAGCTCCGCGCAGGACCCGAAGCTGCTCGCGCACCTCGCCGAGCACCGGATCGCCCTGGAGGTGTGCCCGACCTCGAACATCGCCACCCGCGCGGTCCGCACCCTCGACGAGCACCCGATCAAGGAGTTCGTGCGGGCCGGGGTGGTCGTCACCATCAACTCCGACGACCCGCCGATGTTCGGCACCGACCTCGACAACGAGTACGCGGTCGCCGCCCGGCTCCTCGGCCTCGACGAGCGGGGCCTGGCCGAACTGGCGAAGAACGCCGTCGAGGCATCCTTCCTGGACGCGGCGGGCAAGGCCCGCATCGCCGGCGAGATCGACACGTACACCGCGCAGTGGCTCTCCCGATGACGCCCGCCCCGGTCGCCGTCGCCCACCGGGGCGACCCCTACCGCGTCCGGGAGAACACCGTCGCCTCACTGCGTTCCGCGCTGCGCCGGGGCGCGGACGCGGTGGAGATCGACGTACGGCTCACCCGGGACGGCGTGCCGGTGCTGCTGCACGACGCGACGCTGAAGCGGCTGTGGGAGCACGAGCGGCCCCTGCTCGCGCTGTCGTCCGAGGAGGTGCGCGGGCTGACCGGCGGCGGGGTGCCGACGCTGGCCGAGGCCCTGCCCGCGACCGACGGGCACCGGGTGATGATCGACCTGCCCGGGTCGCCCGATGTGCGGGCGGTGCGCCGGATCATGGGCGTCGTGGCGGAGGCCGGGGCGGCGGACCGGGTCTACTACTGCGCGGGCGCCGACGCCATGCTCGCCGTGCGGGCGGCGGATCCGGCCGCCGAGATCGCCCTCACCTGGACGACCCTGGCCCCGCCCCGGCCCGTGCTGCTGGAGGCGGTCCGCCCGCGCTGGCTCAACTACCGCTTCTCGCTGGTGGACCACCCTCTCGCCGAGCGCGTGCACGCCGACGGCCACCTGGTCTCCGTCTGGACCCCCGACACCCGCCGCTCCATGCGGCGGCTGCTGGAGGCGGGCGTGGACTCGATCACGACGAACCGCGTCGACGTGCTGTGCGCTACACGCGCGAGCGCTGCGGCACCGTCGCCGGGTCGGCCGGGGCCGAGCGCGTGACGTACTGCGGCACCGGCGCGCTGTCCGTGCCGGTGTCGCGGACGAGCCCGTAGCGGATGGCGCCGTCGGCGGGGCCTTCGTTGATGTCCCCGACCACGGCATCCCGGTCCGACGGGAAGACGGTGAGGCCGTAGTCGCAGCCCCGTTCGTTCTGGGTGAGGGTGACGGTGCCGTCGAGGTAGAAGTACTCGTTCTGCCACATCTGCTGGGTGCCGGGCGGGAGGACCGCGTAGCCGATGTCCGGTCCGCCCATGCCGGTGGCGTAGCCGTTCGGGGCGCCGGGCAGCGGGTCGTCCATCCGGCGCCAGCCGCCGGACGCCACATGGAACAGCCTCCCCTCCAGGCCGGTCCAGGAGGGCATGACCAGCGCGCCGGGCCGGGACCGGGGTGAGATCTGCCAGCGGACCAGGACGTAGCCCCGGCCGGTGAGGGTCACGCGGTCGCCGCGGTGCTGCATGACGGCCTTGGGGCCGCCGGTGCTGGTGATGCCGGATTCGGGGCGGCGCGGCAGGGCGGCGGGCCGGGCGTTCGGGTCGGGGGCGCGGTCGACGGTGTCGACGACGGTCCCGTAGGGGTCGGTCTTCTTCGTCGGCGGCGGTGAGGACCTGGGGGTGGGGGCGGGCGGCGCGTACGAACGCGGCGGTTCGGGGGTGGCCGTGGCCGTGGGCGCGAGGGCGGCCCGGGGCGGCGCGGCGTCCGGCGGCTGCGTGACGACGTAGGCGCCGCCCGCGACGATCGTCGCACCCGCCGTCATGGCGACGGCCGGCTTGGTGAGCGCGCCCAGCAGCTTGGCGGACCAGCCGGCGGAGGTGGCGGCAGCCGCGGTCTTGCCGCCGAAGGCGAGCGACAGCGTGAAACCGACGGGCAGCGGGACGAGGGCGATACCGGCCAGGAGGCGTTCGGCCGGTACGACGGCCTCGCGGGTGCCGCCGCAGTAGCCGCAGCCGCGGATGTGCCGGGCCAGCCGCTTGCGCCACACCGAGTCGGGCCGGCCGTCCCAGCGGCCGGTCAGCTCGCGCAGGCCGGGGCAGGCGCCGTCCAGGGCGCGGACGATGCCGCGCGATGTCTCCAGTCGCTCCTTCATCCGCTGGACGCGCACGGCGGCGTGCTGCCGGGTGATGCCGACGGCGGCGGCCAGTTCGCGCCGGGTCAGTTCGCCCGCGACCTCCAGCCACCACAGCGACAGCAGCCGGCGGTCCTCGTCATCGAGCCACCGCACCGCTTCGGCGACCTCGCGCCGCTGGCCTTCCAGCTGGAGGCGCAGCACGGTCAGTTCGGCGAAGTCGGAGGCCGGTGCCTCCTCGACGAGCCGGTCCGGGGTCTTCTGCCGGGCCCGGTCGCGGATCTGCCGCATGGCGATCGCCACCAGCCAGGACCGGAAACTGTCCGGGTCGCGCAGCGAACCGAGGTGGCCCACCGCGCGCAGCATGGTCTCCTGCACGACGTCGTCGACGTCGGCGTGGCCGTTCAGCGCCCGGCCGACGATGTTGTAGACCAGCGGCAGCCAGCCCCCGACCAGCTCGTCCAGCGCCCGCCGGTCGCCGGCCTGGGCCGCCGTGATGACGGCGCGCCAGTGCTGACTGTCCACGGTGGCCTCTCGCCGGATGGGATCAGTACTTTTCCGCACGCACCCTCTCAGACAGGACGGGGGTCTTGGCTATGTGGGGGATCACATGCGGGGAGACGGCGTGAAGGTTCCCGGGATAACGGTTTTTCTCAGCCACCGGACGCCGGGACGGCCGCCGGCGCGGTCAGCGCCTCCAGCCGCTTGATCCGCTGCCGGACGAGGTACAGCGGGATCACCCCGAACACGCCGAAGGCCATGTCGATCACCGACCACCAGAAGGGGATCCCGCGGAGTGGTCCGCAGATCAGGGCGAGCGGGATGATCCCCGCGCAGGCGATCATGCCGAACTCGACGACCCAGATGTTGCGGACCGGGTCACGGTAGGGCCCGTAGAAGGCGACCGCGATCACCAGGTGAGCGAAGGCCAGCCAGTCCGTGCCGTAGAGGAGGAAGGGGTATTCGGCGTCGGCCTGTTCGAGGCCGGCCCGGACCCGCTCGATCCAGTCCGTCAGCCCGGGCAGGTACTCACCCACGGACAGCCCGCGCAACACATCCTCGGTCCACCGCAGTTCGTGGACCAGGGGAAAGGCCGTGGCGCCGCTGAGCACCAGGCACACGACGAAGAAGACCAGCCAGGCGCGGATGCCCTTCAGCAGGGCGGCTCTGTCGCTCATGCCGGCACTCTACGCCCATGTTGAACACGTTCAAAAACGAGGGCATGCTGCGTGGCAGGCGCGCGAACGGCCCCGGGCGGCAGCGCCCGGGGCCGTCACAGCCGAACCGCTCGACTACGCGTCCAGCGACGTCATCACGTGCTTGATCCGCGTGTAGTCCTCGAAGCCGTAGCCCGAGAGGTCCTTGCCGTAGCCGGACTTCTTGAAGCCGCCGTGGGGCATCTCGGCGACCAGCGGGATGTGCGTGTTGATCCACACGCAGCCGAAGTCCAGCTTCTTGGACATCCGCATGGCGCGGCCGTGGTCCTTGGTCCACACGGAGGAGGCCAGCGCGTACTCGACGCCGTTGGCCCACTTCACCGCCTGCTCCTCGTCGGAGAAGGACTGCACGGTGATGACCGGGCCGAAGACCTCCTTCTGGATGATCTCGTCGGTCTGCTTCAGGCCCGAGACGACGGTCGGCGCGTAGAAGTAGCCCTTGTCGCCGACCCGCTTGCCGCCGGCCTCCACGCGCGCGTGCGCGGGCAGCCGGTCGATGAAGCCCTCGACCTGCTTGAGCTGGTTGGGGTTGTTGAGCGGGCCGAACAGCACGTCCTCGTCGTCCGGCTGCCCGGTCTTCGTCTCGGAGGCGGCCTTGGCCAGCGCGGAGACGAACTCGTCGTGGATGGACTCGTGGACGAGCACGCGCGTGGCGGCGGTGCAGTCCTGGCCGGCGTTGAAGTAGCCGGCGACCGAGATGTCCTCGACGGCCTTGGCAATGTCGGTGTCCTCGAAGACCACGACCGGGGCCTTGCCGCCCAGCTCCAGGTGGACGCGCTTGACGTCCTTGGAGGCGGACTCGGCGACCTGGATGCCGGCGCGCACCGAGCCGGTGATGGAGGCCATCGCCGGGGTCTCGTGCTCGACCATCAGGCGGCCGGTGTCGCGGTCGCCGCAGATGACGTTGAAGACGCCCTTGGGGACGATCGAGCCGATGATCTCGGCCATGAGGACCGTCGAGGCCGGGGTGGTGTCGGACGGCTTCAGCACGACGGTGTTGCCCGCCGCGATCGCCGGGGCGAACTTCCACACGGCCATCATCATCGGGTAGTTCCACGGCGCGACCTGCGCGCAGACACCGACCGGCTCGCGGCGCACGATGGAGGTCAGGCCCTCCATGTACTCACCGGCCGAGCGGCCCTCCAGCATCCGCGCCGCGCCCGCGAAGAAGCGGATCTGGTCGACCATCGGCGGGATCTCCTCGGAGCGGGTCAGCCCGATGGGCTTGCCCGTGTTCTCCACCTCGGCCGCGATCAGCTCCTCGGCGCGCTCCTCGAAGGCGTCCGCGATCTTCAGCAGGGCCTTCTGGCGTTCGGCGGGCGTGGTGTCGCGCCAGCCGGGGAAGGCCTCGGCGGCCGCCGCCATCGCGGCGTCCACGTCCGCCTGCCCGGACAGCGGAGCGGTCGCGTACGCCTCGCCCGTCGCGGGATTGACCACCTCGGTGGTCCGTCCGTCGGCGGCGTCCTTGAACTCACCGCCGATGTAGTTGCGCAGACGACGCAGCTCGGTGCTCACTGCCGGCCCTCCAGTTCGGATGTCCAGTACTTGAGACACCCACCCTAGTCGGCCGACCCACGTTTTCAACACCCCCGCTCCCTTCGATCGTGCGGAATCCGCAGGTGTCGGGGACTCAAACAACGGATTTCATCGATCCAGGCTTGCGGAAGTGTCGAGACCTCGTGCACAGTGACCTCGTGGCCAGTCGAAGCGCAGACCAGAAGGGGTCGCGGGAACCCCGCGAGCCCTCCCGCGAGTCCAGGAACGGCAGCTCGCCGCAGCTGGACGCCGTCTCCCTCGCCATCATCGAGCAGCTCCAGGAGGACGGCCGACGGCCGTACGCCGCCATCGGCAAGGCCGTGGGCCTGTCGGAGGCGGCCGTGCGCCAGCGCGTCCAGAAGCTGCTCGACCAGGGCGTGATGCAGATCGTCGCCGTCACGGACCCGCTCACCGTGGGCTTCCGCAGACAGGCGATGGTCGGCGTCAACGTCGAGGGCGACGTGGAGGCGGTCGCGGACGCGCTGTCGGCCATGTCCGAATGCGAGTACGTGGTGATGACCGCAGGCTCCTTCGACCTGATGGTGGAGATCGTCTGCGAGGACGACGACCACCTCCTGGAGGTCATCAACAAACGCATGCGGGCCGTGCCCGGAGTGCGCTCCACCGAGAGCTTCGTCTACCTCAAGCTCAAGAAGCAGACCTACATGTGGGGAACCCGATAACCGTGAGGACCCGATAGCCGTGAGCAAGGACCTCTCCCAGTCCGCGTACGACCACCTGTGGATGCACTTCACGCGCATGTCGTCGTACGAGAAGTCCCCCGTCCCCACCATCGTCCGGGGCGAGGGCACGTACATCTACGACGACAAGGGCAAGCGCTACCTGGACGGCCTCGCCGGCCTCTTCGTGGTGCAGGCCGGGCACGGCCGGGTCGAGCTCGCCGAGACCGCCTTCAAGCAGGCGCAGGAGCTGGCGTTCTTCCCGGTGTGGTCCTACGCCCACCCCAAGGCCGTCGAGCTGGCCGAGCGCCTGGCCGGGCACGCCCCGGGCGACCTGAACAAGGTCTTCTTCACCACCGGCGGCGGTGAGGCGGTGGAGACCGCCTGGAAGCTCGCCAAGCAGTACTTCAAGCTCACCGGCAAGCCCACCAAGCACAAGGTCATCTCCCGCGCGGTCGCCTACCACGGCACCCCGCAGGGCGCCCTGTCCATCACCGGTCTGCCGGCCCTGAAGGCCCCCTTCGAGCCGCTGGTGCCGGGCGCGCACAAGGTCCCGAACACCAACATCTACCGCGCCCCGCTCTTCGGTGACGACCCGGAGGCCTTCGGCCGCTGGGCCGCCGACCAGATCGAGCAGCAGATCCTCTTCGAGGGCCCGGACACGGTCGCCGCTGTCTTCCTGGAGCCGGTGCAGAACGCGGGCGGCTGCTTCCCGCCCCCGCCCGGCTACTTCCAGCGCGTCCGCGAGATCTGCGACCGGCACGACGTGCTGCTCGTCTCGGACGAGGTCATCTGCGCCTTCGGCCGCCTGGGCACGTACTTCGCCTGCGACAAGTTCGACTACGTGCCGGACATGATCACCTGCGCCAAGGGCATGACCTCGGGCTACTCCCCGATCGGCGCGTGCATCATCTCCGACCGCCTGGCCGAGCCGTTCTACAAGGGCGACAACACCTTCCTGCACGGCTACACCTTCGGCGGCCACCCGGTCTCCGCCGCCGTGGGCCTGGCCAACCTCGACCTGTTCGAGCGCGAGAACCTCAACCAGCACGTCCTGGACAACGAGGGCAACTTCCGCGCCACCCTGGAGAAGCTCCACGACCTGCCGATCGTCGGCGACGTCCGCGGCAACGGCTTCTTCTACGGCATCGAGCTGGTGAAGGACAAGAACACCAAGGAGTCCTTCAACGACGAGGAGACCGAGCGCGTCCTGTACGGCTTCCTCTCCAAGGCGCTCTACGACAACGGCCTGTACTGCCGCGCCGACGACCGCGGCGACCCGGTCGTCCAGCTCGCCCCGCCGCTGATCTCGGACCAGTCGACGTTCGACGAGATCGAGCAGATCCTGCGCGCCACCCTCTCGGAGGCGTGGACCAAGCTCTGACCCGTCGTCGCTCCGATCGTCTGCCTGGATGATCAACACCGGCCCCGGTGCCGCCCGTTCGAGTGAGAAACGGCGGCCCGGGGCCGCGTGCTGTCCGGGGTCCGGCCGCCCTCTGCCTAGCGTGCCCAGTGACCGATCGGCCCTGCCTTCGTTCCCCCGCACGGGGGATGGACACGGGAACTACGGATCTGAACCGAGGTGTACGCGCATGGAGGCCCTGCCGGACAACGACGTGCTCTGGGTACGCGCCCTGCACTTCCAGCACGACGACGGCACGCCCGCGCTCTGCGGCGTCTCGCTCGGTGTGCGCGAGGGTGAGATCCTCGCCGTCGGCGGACCCCGCGGCAGCGGCAAGACGACCCTGCTGCGGTGCATGTCCGGCCTGGTGCCCGTGCGGCGTGGCGAGGTCTGGTTCAACAGCGTTCCCGTGCACACCATGGGCCCCCTCACCCGCGAGCGGCTGCGCCGCGACCGCTTCGGCTGGATCGACCCGGCCCCCGCCCTGGTGCCGGAGCTCAACGCCTGGGAGAACGCCGCCCTGCCGCTGATGCTGCGCGGCACCAGCACGCGCCGCGCCAAGACCGCGGCCCTGGAATGGCTGGAGCGCCTGGACATCGGCGACAGCGCCCGCAAACGGCCGCACCAGCTGGTACAGGCCGAGCGTCAGCGGGTCTGCATCGCCCGCGCCCTGGCCCCCGCACCGTCGGTGCTGTTCGCCGACGAGCCCACGGCGCCCCTGCACCGCGCCGACCGCGCCCATGTGCTGCGCACCCTCACCACGGCGGCCCGTTCCCACCGCATCACGGTCGTCCTGGCCACCCACGACGCCGAGACGGCGGCCCTCGCCGACCGCACGGTGTCCCTGCTCGACGGGCGGCGCGTGCAGACGGTCCACCTGCCCCCGGTCGCCGAGACCAGCGAGCCGGAAGGCCGGGCCGCGTGCTCGCTCTCCGTCTGACCCGCGGCGCCCACCCCGCCGTCCAGCTGCGCCGCCTCCTGGTCACGGCGGCCTCGGCGGGCACGGGCTTCCTGCTGCTCTGCGCCCTCGGCTACGCGATGGGCCACCCCGGCTCCCCCGGCGCCGCCGCGCTGCGGCTGGCCTGGTGCACGGCCCCGCTGGCCGCCACGGTGTACTTCGCGGTCGCGGTGGCCCGTACCGACCCCGGCACCAAGCCCCGCTCCGGTCTCTCGGCCATCGGCCTCGGGCCGGTCCGCATGATGGCCGTCTCGGCGACGACGACGGCCCTGTCCTGCACGCTGGGTTCGATGCTGGCCCTGCTCGTCTTCCTGCACCTGCGGGGCGACGTGACGGGCATGCCCTTCGACGGCGCCGCCGCCGAGTCCCTCGCCGCGGGCCGGCCGCTGCCGCTGCCGGGCACTCTGACCCTGCTGGCGTTCGTGCCCGTCGGCGCGTCGGTGGCGGTGGCACTGACCCTGCGCCCGCGTGAGGCGGGGCCGGCCGCGCCCCGGGCGGCCCGGATGTACGGCAGCTTCGGCGCCTACCGGCGCACCAGCACCCGCGAGACCTTCGGCGCGTACGGCCGGTTCGGCCGGCAGATCGTCCGGCCCACGGGCGGCCGTACCACCGGGCCCGCCGCCGAGAGCGGCCCGCCGACGGCCCGGACCGGCGGGCCGGCCTCGGCGGTGGTCGCGGACCCCGGCGGGACGGTGAGCGCGGTCGCGGACCCCGCCCGGCCGCCCGCGGCGGACCCGGACGCCGTAGCCCCGGCTGCGGACGTGACTCCGCCCGCATCCCCGCACCCGGCCGCACCGGAAGCGGCGGGCGCGTTCGGTCCGGCCGGCGATCCCGCCCAGCGGCTCAGCGCGCACGCGGCGGCGCCGGACGCGGCCGGAGCCATCAGCCCCGCCGGGGCCCTGTCACGGCACCCGGGCCCCGCGGCGCCCGACGCCCCCCATGAGGAGGCCCCCCACGAGGCCTCCGACGCGGCCCTGCCGGACACCACCGCCGCCCCCTCCGGTCTCCCCTGGGGCATCACCGTGCTGGCCGCGGGCCTCGCCGTGGTGAGCTACACGAGCCGTACCGCTCCGACACCCCCCGACCTCTCCTTCTCCGGCGCCTCCCCGGGCGTGCTGGCGGGCTGGGCGCTGGCCGCCGTCGGCCTGGCCCTGGCCGGTCCGGGCCTGACCCATCTGTGCGGACGGCTGCTCCAGTCGGCCCGGCCCGGCGCCCTGCGGCTGCTGGCCGGCCGCATCCTCATGGCGGAGGCGGTCCGCATCGGGCGCCCCCTGGGTGTCGTCTGCGCGGTGCTGTCCGCCGCCTGGGCCATGGCGCTGGTGCACGCCCCGGACGGGCTCTCACTCGGCCCGCTCACCACCCTCGGCGTGCTGCTCGTGACCGGCTGCACCACGGCGACGCTCCTCACGGCGGCCGTCGAGGCCAGGCAGGCCCGGGCCGGCACCACCGCCGCGCTGATGCGGCTGGGTGCCCCCGCCACGACGCTGCGCAGCGCCGCCGCCCTGCGCGCGGGCGCGCTGCTCGCCGTGTTCGGTCCGCTGACCCTGACGGTCGCGGAACTGGCGGCGCTCCCCCTGGCGCGCTGAGTCCCGCGGCCGCCGCCGGAAACTCGTACGAGAAAAATCTCCGTACGGCGATGAGTTCCGGACCGGCGCCCGGTCTATCCCCGCGTAACGACACGGACTTGATGGGAGAGACCTCGCATGTACCAGCAGATGATCTTCGTGAACCTGTGCACCGGCGACCTCGGCGCCTCGAAGAAGTTCTTCACGGAGCTGGGCTTCACGATCAACGAGCAGTTCAGCGACGACACGACCGCCTCGGTCGTGATCAGCGAGACCATCGTGGTGATGGTGCACACCAAAGAGAAGTACTCGCAGTTCACCAAGAAGGACATCGTGGACTCGACGAAGACCAGCGAGGTGCTGATCGCGCTGAGCGCCGAGAGCCGCGAGAAGGTCGACGAGCTGGTCGAGAAGGCGGTCGCGGCGGGCGGTTCCGTCTCCGGCGAGACGCAGGACCACGGCTTCATGTACGGCCGCGCCTTCGACGACGTGGACGGCCACACCTTCGAGGTCGTATGGATGGACCCGGCGGCCGTCCAGGGCTGACGGCGGCTGTGCCAGCATGGGCGAGTGCAGACGATGCCCGCCCATGCGGCCCACCACGACGACCGTGAGATAGAGACCCTCGAGGAGTTCGACGCCACCGTCTCGGCGCGCGGCACCCTCGCCGGATACCGCGTCCAGGCCGTCGACCTGACGGACCGTACGCGCGAGCTGCTCACCACGGACACGGCGGGCGCGGTCTTCCTCGGCTGCGCGATGCGCGAGGACGCGGACGCGAAGGTCCGAGCCGACGGTGCCCTGGTCTTCCCGCCGGTCCCGGGCCTGCCGTTCGACCCGTACCGCGGCCTGGTCTACTCGCCGGACGAACTCTTCGCGTCGCTGGCCGACGGCTACGAGGCCACGCCCGACGCCCTCGCCTACGCCTGGTTCCAGCGCACGAAGGCGGACCGCGACATTTACGCGTCGATGCTGCGCTCGGTCCACGACGACTCCGTCTCGGACGCGCTCGACGAACTCCTGTCCGGCGCCCGGGTCGTGGGCGTCATGGGCGGCCACGCGATGGCCCGCGGCACCGAGGAGTACGCGGGCGCCGCGCGCCTGGGCCGGGAACTGGCCCGCGCCGGCTTCACGATCGCCACCGGCGGCGGCCCGGGCGCGATGGAGGCGGCGAACCTCGGCGCGTACGCCGCCCCCTTCGGCGACGACATGCTCACCGATTCGCTCGAACTCCTGGCCAAGACACCGCACTTCACCCCGTCGGTCACCCAGTGGGCGACGGCCGCCTTCGAGATACGCACCCGCTGGCCACAGGGCGGCCGTTCGGTCGGCATCCCGACCTGGTTCTACGGCCACGAGCCGCCGAACGCCTTCGCCTCCCACATCGCCAAGTACTTCGCCAACGCCACCCGCGAGGACGGCCTGCTGGCCCGGTCCGACGCGGGTGTGGTGTTCCTGCCGGGCGCCGCCGGGACCGTACAGGAGATCTTCGACAACGCGACGCCCAACTACTACGAATCCCGCGGCGAACCGACGCCGATGGTGCTGGTGAACCGCGCGCACTGGACGGAGAAGCTGCCCGCGTGGCCGCTGCTCCGGTCGCTGGCCCGGGGCCGCTCGATGGAGGCGCGGATCGCGCTGGTGGACCGGATCGAGGAGGCGCCAAAGGCGTTGAAACGTCTCGGCGGTTAATAAGAAGGCAAAGCAAGTGCTTGCAACCTGCATATGCGTTGACACTACTTATGCAGCGCTTATAGACCTGTGAGCCTCACGGTGGTGCTGATGTCCAGTCAGCACTGCCCCAACCCCCCGCTTGAGCAATCCTGTAAAGGACAAACGTGGCAGTTCTGTCCGTACCCCGCCGCGCACGTGCCGTGCGTGTCCTCGGTGTCGTCTCCGCCTCGGCCGCGCTCGCGCTCGGTACCGCCGGCAACGCGCTCGCCTGCGACATCAGCGAGTTCTCCGCCGAGGCGAAGTGCGATGGCGACAAGGGCGTCATCACCGTCACCGACGTGGACGCCGCCGGCATCCCGGCGACGGTCACCGTGTACCTGGAGAACAACGGCGCCGACGTGAAGAAGGTCGGCGAGCAGGAGGTGAAGGGCTCGCGCGAGGGCACCACCATCACCTTCGCCGAGAAGTGGAAGCCGAACGCCGAGTACCGCATCCACGTCAAGGCCGCCGGTTACGTCGACGAGGACATCAAGCCGAACCTCGTCACCCCGGCGACCGCCTGCAAGAAGGAGGAGGAGCCCCCTTCGGCTCCTCCGGCTTCGACTCCGCCGGCGACGCCGACCCCGTCGGCCTCCCCCTCCAAGCCGGCCGAGGAGAGCGAGAGCCCGGCTCCGGAGCCGTCGGAGAGCCAGAGCACCTCGCCCGCGGCCAACGTGCCCGCCCCGGCCGGTGACTCCAACCTCGCCGAGACCGGTGCCGACTCCAACACCGGCATCATCGCCGGCATCGCTGCGGCCCTGGTCGTCGTCGGTGGCGGTGCGGTGTTCTTCGGCATGCGCCGTCGCGGGGCCAACAGCGACAGCTGACGCCCGCGGCACACACCATGGCGAGGCCCGCCCCCCGACCGGGGGCGGGCCTCGTACCGTCTCGACCGTCTCAGCCGAAGGTGGCCCGCTCCAGCCAGAACTCCAGCAACTCCCGCTCGCCCAGGACCTCCAGTTCCTTCGCGTCCAGCGGCAGCCGGCGGTAGAACGCGAGCAGGACGAAGGTGAGCGGCCCGCGCAGGGCGACCGTGGCCTTCTCGTGGCCCCGGCGCCAGCGGACACCGCCCTCGGTGAGCTCGACGAGCCACTCGGCGTTCAGGTCCGGTCCCCCGTCGGTGGCGTGCAGGTGGATGCTGCGGCCCAGGCCGACCAGTTCCCCCACCACGTCCTGCGGCTCCGTCCGCTGCACGTACTCCACGATCTGGAGCCATTCGTCGATCGCGTCGGCGGCGACCTCGGGCGCGACCTCGTAGGGCAGCCCGGCGGCGAGTGCCGCGTCGGCGCGGTGCACGGTGATCTCATGGGTCATCCTGCGGGCCCAGAACCCGGAGGTCTGTATCCCGGCCCAGCCCCACACCTTCGCGTCCGGCCCGGCCTCCCGCAGCGTGGCGACGATCCGCTCGCCCGTCTCCGCCAGCCAGGCGTCCAGTGCGGCGGCGTCACCGGCGGCCTCCGGACCGGCCACGCCCGGCACCTGCTCCTCGGCCACCTCCTCCGCGGCCCGGGTCCGCACCATCAACTCCGCCCAGCGCAGGGCACCGCCCGTGTGCCGGACGAGTTCCTCCAGCGACCAGTCGGGGCAGGTCGGCACCGTGCCGGACAGATCGGCCCCGGAGCTCACCACCTGCCTCAACAGGACGATCTGGTGGGCGATTTCGTCGCAGTAGCGGTCGTGCGCGAGTGGCGTCATGCCTCGCACCCTAGGCGGGTACGTTCAGCCGAGCACCACGATTTCGGCCGCGTCGAACTCCACCCCGACCACGTCCCCCACCTCGGGTGCCGCCCGCAGCGCGCACGCCGCCTCCAGGCGCGGGGCGTCCCCGGGCTGGAGGTGCACGGCGACATGGGTGCCCCGGAAGGTACGCGCGGCCACCGTGCAGCGCAGGCCCTTGTCCGCGGTCACCAGGCGCACTCCGGCGGGCCGCACCAGCAGCGTCCGTGTCCCCTGCGGGGCGCCCTCCGGCACCGGCACCTTGCCCCAGGGCGTGTCCGCGGCCTCCGTCCCGACCGTCGCCTCGACCACGTTCTCGAACCCGAGGAAGCGGGCGACGAACGCGTCGGCGGGCCGCTGCCAGACGTCGAGGGGCGTACCGGACTGGGCGATCCGCCCGTCCCGCATCACCACGACCCGGTCGGCCAGCGCGAAGGCCTCCCCCTGGTCGTGCGTCACGGCGAGCACGGTCGTGCCCAACCGGCCGAACAGTTCCCTCAGTTCGACGACCAGCCGTTCTCGCAGCGAACGGTCGAGCTGTCCCAGCGGCTCGTCCAGCATCAGCAGCCGCGGGCTCGGCGCGAGGGCCCGGGCCAGCGCCACCCGCTGCTGCTCCCCGCCGGACAGCATCGCTACGGCCCGGCGGCCCGCGCCCGGCAGCCCCACCAGGTCCAGCAACTCCTGTACACGCTCGGCCTGTCGCGGTTTCGGCTCGCTGCGCATCCGCAATCCGAAGGCGACGTTGCCGGCCACGTCCCGCTGCGGGAAGAGCTGGTGGTCCTGGAACATCAGCCCGACCCCGCGCCTGTGCGCGGGCACCCCGGCCTGGTCGCGGCCGTCGAGCACCACCTGCCCGGAGTCGAGGGGCTGCAGCCCGGCCACCGCGCGCAGCAGGGTCGACTTGCCGCTGCCGCTGGGCCCGAGCACACACACGATCTCGTGCTCGGCGACCTCCAGATCGACGGCGTCCAGCACCGCCCGCCCGCCGAAACGGACCGTCGCGCCCCGCAGAGCCAGCAGCATCAGAACTCCCCCGTCCGGTCCGTGCGAAGCCTCTCCAGCACCAGCAGGGCCACGGCGCACACCACCATCAGAATCGTCGAAAGGGCCATCGCCTGGCCGTAGTTGAGGTCACCGGGCCGCCCCAGCAGCCGGGCCACGGCCACCGGCAGGGTCGGCCGGTCGGGCCGTGCGATGAACACCGTCGCCCCGAACTCGCCGAGGGACACGGCGAAGGCGAACCCGGCCGCGATCAGCAGTGCCCGCCGCACCATCGGCAGGTCCACCTCCCGCCACACCCGCCAGGGCGAGGCCCCGAGCACGGAGGCCGCCTCCCGCAGCCGGACGTCCACCGCCCGCAGCACGGGCAGCATGGTCCGCACCACGAACGGCACCCCGACCAGGGCCTGCGCAAGCGGCACCAGGATCCAGGAGGACCGCAGATCCAGCGGCGGCTCGTCGAGGGCGATCAGGAACCCGAAGCCCACGGTCACCGCGGACACCCCGAGGGGCAGCATCAGCAGTGCGTCGAAGCCGCGTACGAACCGCCCGGCGTCCCGGCGGGTGAGCGCGGCCGCGGCGAGACCGCCGATCACCACGGCGATGAGCGTGGCGGCGACGGCGTACGACAGGGAGTTGCCGATCGCCTCGATCGGCGGGACCAGGAACACCCCGCCGTCCTCGCTGGTCAGCGCCCGGTAGTAGCCGAAGCCCGGCGCACCCAGGGACCGCTGCACCAGCACGGCGAGCGGCAGCAGGAGCAGGATCACGACCGTGGCGAGCACCCCGCCCAGCAGCGCCCACTGCCCGGCGCCGCGCGGTCGGCGCGCGGTCACGGACGGGTCCACCAGCCGCAGCGCGGTCTCCCGCCGCCGTACGGTCCAGGCGTGCAGGGCGAGGATCGCGCCCACCGCGGCGAACTGGATCAGTGTCAGCACGGCCGCCGTGGACAGGTCGAAGATCTCGGACGTCTGCCGGTAGATCTCCACCTCCAGGGTGGAGAAGGTGGGCCCGCCGAGGATCTGCACGACACCGAAGGAGGTGAAGGTGAACAGGAAGACCATGAGCGCGGCGGCGGCCACGGCCGGGCCGAGGGCGGGGAGCGTCACCTGCCGCCAGGCCCTCAGCGGAGACGCCCCGAGCATCCGCGCGGCCTCCTCCTGCCGCGGGTCGAGCTGCGCCCAGAGCCCGCCGATCGTCCGGACGACGACCGCGTAGTTGAAGAAGACGTGCGCGAGCAGGATCGCCCACACGGTGGTGTCCAGCCGTACGCCCCACAGCTCGTCGAGCAGCCCGCCCCGCCCGACCAGCGCCAGGAACGCCGTGCCGACGACGACCGTCGGCAGCACGAACGGCACGGTCACGACCGCCCGCAGGACCTGTTTGCCCGGGAAGCTGAAACGCGCGAAGACATACGCGCCGGGGAGGGCGACGATCAGGGTGAGCGCGGTGGAGACGAACGCCTGCCAGGTGGTGAACCACAGCACGTGCCGGACGTCGGACTGCGCCAGCACCTCCCCGATCCGCCCGATGTGCCAGGTCCCGTCGGTCTTCAGGCCGCGCGCGACGATCGCGGCGACGGGGTAGGCGAAGAAGACCGCGAAGAACGCGACGGGCGCGGCCAGCAGACCGAACCGCGCCGCCGCGCTCCGCTTCCGGGCGGCTACTTCAGTACGAGTGAGGTCCACGACTTGACCCACTGGTCACGATGGTCGGCGATCTTCGCCGGGGCCATGGTCTCCGGGTCCTTCGCCTGCGGCCCGTACTTCACGAACTCCGGCGGCACCTGGGCGCCCTCGCGCACCGGGTAGACGAACATGTTGAGCGGCATGTCGTCCTGGAACTGCTTGCTGATGAGGAAGTCGAGGAGGGCCTTGCCGCCCTTGGTGTTCTTCGCGTTGCTGAGCAGCCCCGCGTACTCGACCTGCCGGAAGCAGGTGCCCTCGGCGACCCCGGTCGGGGCGGCGGTGGGCTTCGGGTCGGCGTACAGCACCTCGGCGGGCGGCGAGGAGGCGTACGACACGACGAGCGGCCGGTCGCCCTTGGCCTTCTTGCCGCTGCTGGAGCCGGAGAACTCCTGGTTGTAGGCCTGCTCCCAGCCGTCGACGACCTTCACGCCGTTGGCCTTGAGCTTCAGCCAGTAGCCCTCCCACCCGTCGTCGCCGTACTGCGCGACCGTGCCGAGCAGGAAGCCCAGGCCGGGCGAGGACGAGGAGGCGTTCTCGGTGACGAGCAGGTCCTTGTACGCGGGCTTGACCAGGTCGTGGAAGCTCCGCGGCGGCGCCAGCTTGTGGTCGGCGAAGTACTTCTTGTCGTAGTTGACGCAGATGTCGCCGGTGTCGATGGGCGTGACCCGGTGCTTGTCCTGGTCGACGCGGTACTCCGGCAGGATCAGATCGGATCCCTTCGCCTCGTACGGCTGGAACAGGCCGTTGTCGAGGGCGCGGGACAGCAGGGTGTTGTCGACGCCGAAGAAGACGTCGCCCTGCGGGTTGTCCTTGGTCAGGATGGCCTTGTTCACGGCCTGCCCGGCGTCGCCGTCCTTCAGGACGTCGACCTTGTAGCCGGACTGCTTCTCGAAGGCCGCGATGACGTCCTTGGACGCGGCCCACGAGTCGTGGCTGACGAGCGTCACGGTCTTGGAGTCGCCGGACCCCTGACCGCCGCCGGACGACCCGCACGCGGCGAGCGTGCCGGCCATGCCGAGCCCGACGACTGCCGCCGTCAGCCGCTTGATGTTGTTTCGCACTGGATTCCTCCTGGAGTGACCAGGAGAAGACGCGGCCCCGCCCGGGACTTCCAGGGTCCCGGGCGGGGCGCAACAGCTCGAGTGATGACCGATCTCCCTACCCAGAATGACCTGGGCCAGGTTCGGAGGGTCTGCGGCCGTGTGCCGCACTCTCAGCGCTGTGGCGCTCCCCTGTCGGAATATGCAGATGTTCTTACGGCGGTCAGACTACCGTTCGGTGGCCGCGAGCTGACCACACGCCCCGTCGATCTCCTGACCACGGGTGTCCCGGATCGTCACCGGCACACCATGAGCGGCGATCGCCTCGACGAACGCCTTCTCGTCCTCGGGTCGCGAGGCGGTCCACTTGGAGCCGGGCGTCGGGTTCAGCGGGATCAGGTTCACGTGCACGGGCTTGCCCTTGAGCAGCCGCCCGAGCCGGTCACCCCGCCAGGCCTGGTCGTTGATGTCCCGGATCAGCGCGTACTCGATGGACAGCCGCCGCCCGGACTTCGCGCTGTACTCGAAGCCGGCGTCCAGCACCTCCCGGACCTTCCAGCGCGTGTTCACCGGCACGAGGGTGTCGCGCAGCTCGTCGTCGGGGGCGTGCAGCGAGATGGCGAGGCGGCACTTGAAGCCCTCGTCGGCGAACCGGTGGATGGCCGGGACGAGCCCGACGGTGGAGACGGTGATGCCACGCTGGGACAGGCCGAGACCGTCGGGCTCGGGGTCGGTGAGCCGCCGGATGGAGCCGATGACCCGGTTGTAGTTGGCGAGCGGCTCACCCATGCCCATGAAGACGATGTTGCTGAGCCGCGCGGGGCCGCCGGGGACCTCCCCGTCCCGCAGGGCCCGCATCCCGTCCACGATCTGATGGACGATCTCGGCGGTGGACAGATTCCGGTCGAGACCCGCCTGCCCGGTGGCACAGAACGGGCAGTTCATCCCGCACCCCGCCTGGGAGCTGATACACATGGTCACCCGGTCCGGGTAGCGCATCAGCACGGACTCGACGAGCGTCCCGTCGAACAGCCGCCACAGCGTCTTGCGGGTGGTGCCCTGGTCGGTCGACAGATGCCGCACGACGGTCATCAGCTCGGGCAGCAACGCCTCCTGCAGCCGCCCCCGGGCACCGGCCGGAATGTCGGTCCACTGCTCCGGATCATGCGCGTACCGCGCGAAGTAGTGCTGCGAGAGCTGCTTGGCACGAAACGGCTTCTCCCCGACAGCGGCAACGGCCTCCTTGCGCTCGGCAGGAGTGAGATCGGCAAGATGCCGCGGCGGCTTCTTGGCTCCGCGGGGGGCTACGAAAGTGAGTTCTCCGGGTGCAGGCATAACCCATCCAGTGTGGCAGATCAACTCCGGTTGCCCAGGCCAGAGTGGGGTGGGGGTGGTCACCTGTGGGTGCCGTCTGTCAGCGTTGGTCGTCTTCGCACGGCCCAGGGACGGCCCAGGGCTCGGCCGTCACGATCACCGCTGCCGCGCGCGGCCCGTCTCACCTTCTGGGTGCGTAGCTCAACGTGGATCGGTCAGCGGCGGTCGCAGTCTGCGCCGCGGGCGAACGATCTTTGATGACAGTCGCGCGGTCGGTGCGGAGCGCCGCTAACCTTCGGCCGTGTCAAGCTGCTGCGTTCCACGACGAGGTGCACATGCCCCCTCCACCAAGCCAGCCCCCTGTCTCGTTCGAGGAGTATCGCCTCTATTACGAGTCGACAGAAAAAGTCACCGAGAGACGGCTGGCTATGAATCGCTGGAACTATTCCGTCTTAACAGCGAGCCTATTGGCGATTGGCGTGGTGCTCGGATGGGCTTCTTCGCATGATACATTCCTATTGGTGGGGATTGTCGGAATTCTCGTCCTTAGCGCCGTCGCCTGCTTCATGTGCTTCTACTGGCTAAAGCAGATCGACGACTTCAAGGCACTCAACACGGCCAAGTTTGAAGTGCTAAACAACATGGCACCGCTGGTAACATTCGAAGGCCCCAATGGGCCTTCAGTAGCAGAGTCCTTCAATTGCTTCGACAAGGAATGGCAAGCGCTGGCGAGAGCTCAGGCTCTACAATCATCTTCGACAAATAGTTTCGTGCGCGGCTTGCGCTCTTCAAGCGCGGAGCGTTTCATTCCTCGGGCCTTTGGCGCCATCTTCGCCTTGATCTTCCTCTCTGTACTGACCTTCTCCGCGCTGAGCTGGAGTGATGTCACAGACCATCCGTCACCATTCAGCAAGTCGGAGCAAACCGAAAAGAAGAGTAAGTAAATGAACCACTACATCTACTCAATCATGCCCGTATCATCCGACGAGGACTATTACGAAAAACGGGCAGGCCTGAGTAGCGCGGCGGAGGAATTCAATCTATCAGTTCATTTTCCACTAGATCGCGGCCTACCCGAGACTGGAAAGGAATTCGACCTAGCGAGAGTTGTAAGTGAGCTTAAGCAAGCAGCTTTGGTAATCGCTGACCTTTCGCTAGAACGACCAAGTTGTTACTACGAGCTCGGACTAGCACAAGCACTCGGCGCTCAGGTTGCCTTGATTGCCAGATCGGGCACAAATATTCATCAAGCTTTCGGGCGGAACTCGGTTACTGAGTTTCGCAACTTGCCAGAATATCCATCTGTAGTGCGGCGGATTCTGCTGGATGCAAGACTTGAGGCATAGCGCTGGCCTCATGGTGAGGGCGGTGGTTCTCAATGGTCGAGTCAAGTCGCGGCTCAGCATGCACCCCTGCTTCGATGCGGCCTATGGGCCGGGCGGCCACTGCACTGCCCTGGCCTGCCATACTGCAACGGCTCCGGAGGCTCCTTGATTGGCGGGCAACGCGGCAGGTCACGGTTCTGCACGTGGTAGGTGAGGCAGGACGAGTCCAACGAGTCCATGGATAGTTCACGGCCGTTTGAGCACCGCTTTAGGAGTTCGATCCGAGCCCGCTCCGACTGCGGTCGTCGGCTGGTGTAACAGCCGGACAGAGACGCTGACGTGCATCCCCGTCCGGTGTCGTTGATGTCAGTCGTGGATTTCAGGTTGCCCCTCGATGCGAACTGGGCGGGGCGGTCACCGAGGTAGGCGAACGCTGCCAAGGTCAACCGTCTTGACGGTGATCGCGGCAAGGGCGTCCTGGAGTCGGCGGACAGCATCCTCCGCCTCCGTGCTGAATCCGGCCCCCGTGTCACCACTTGTCAGTACCATGACCGGATGTTGATCTCCGCTTCGGCATCACCCGCTGTCCTCGGAGTACCCGTTGCCGTTCTGGCCCTCGCGGTGTCATTGCTTAGCTTCGCCGTGGCCCTGGGTGCCCTCGGCTGGCAGATCGCCAAGCACCGACTCGACGGCGGGCGTCCCAAGGTCTACCTTAACGTGGCCATTTGGGAGCCTAATTCGAAGATCATGGTCAACCGATCTGGCAAATGGGAACTGAATACCACCGACCTGGGTGAATCAGGTAGTGAGAACATAGAGCTGGCTCAGCTTGTTGTTGAAAACCCCGGCAGAACCGCGATCACTGTGTACACGCCTGGGTTGGCAATCGCAGGAACCGAGAAGCCCGACTACAGCATTTCTCCGCGCGCCTTCGAGGCGAGGGGGTTCGGAGCGGATAGCTCTACATCTGCCACATCAGTTCGCATCGACCCATACGATCGGGTCACCTTTTTGCTCGACTACTGGTCCGTGGTTCCTCGACTGCTCAGAGAGGCAAAAGGCGGCGCTATACGGCTCCGCGGATGCATATCCGTAGCCGGCAGGTCCAAACCCTGCCTGTCCAACAGCGCCTCGCCTGGCACATCCCTC
The DNA here is from genome assembly GCF_014202475.1 of Streptomyces paradoxus. Classification (GTDB taxonomy): domain Bacteria; phylum Actinomycetota; class Actinomycetes; order Streptomycetales; family Streptomycetaceae; genus Streptomyces; species Streptomyces paradoxus. The sequence continues at coordinate 239,619 of NZ_JACHGV010000010.1, read as the reverse complement.
CGGGTGCCTGGACAGCCCGTAGGGACATCCAGGAGATATCTCCGTTCACCGTTATCTGGCGCGAGCTATTCAAGGCGAATGTGAAGAAGCATTCGAGCGAAGAAGAGGCGGACGGACTCCCAAGCTACCTCTTGGGGGTCATTATCCGTACGGCAATGCAGACATTCGATGAACGGCCGAGCGCAGAAGAATTTGTAGACGCGCTGGAGCAAGCTGATCGGCGTTACGAGTCAGAGCATTTCCGATACGAATACCTATCTTTCACCATGGATGAGTCCCTCGACCGCCACAAAGGACACTTGTCCAATTGGGTGTTCACCCCAACGAAGCGGTCGGCGTAACAGCACTGGGAAGGTTCACCTGCCGAGTGAAGGCGGCCTGCCGGCGTGCCCCCCGATGCGAACTATCGGCGGGGTGGTCGCTGAGGTCTGCCTGGCTGGTCACCGGTGGTCCTGCAGCCAGCGGCGGTCGACTGGGGTCGCGGCGGTTGCTGTACTTCGGTGCTGTACTGAAATTACTCCGGGGGGCCCAGGGCCGAATCAGTTTGGATCGCCGCTCCGCGGACTGGCGCAGCGGGCGGGGGAGACGGCGTGACTCTGACTGGCGCCGCAACCTGTTCTTCGGTGAGGCAGGCGCGGCCGAGCGGCCCGCGGCCATCATCGCCAGCAGCAGCACAGTGGCCAACCTGTGCACGATAAACCTTCCCGCTAAACGGCCAGGGCACCGAAGGCGACGACGAATCCCACACCCAGACCGAAGAAGATCATTTGTACTGCAGCTGGCAGGCGAATATTCGTAGCGTAGATCGATCGATTTTCGTCGGCCTCATGTGTTGTGCCGGCCAGCGCGAGCAGGGTGATCACACCGGCGAGCACCGAGACCGCATGGCTCAGCCACGACAGGCGCAGCCACAACAGATCAGACGCGGAAGCGTCAGCAGAGATGTCTTTGGCGAAGCTGATCGTAAGGGTCACGACTGCGGTCGTGAGGGTGAGCACGTGCTTGCATGTGTCTACCCCTGCAGCCAGGGCAAGTCTCCGCCGCTCGGTCGCCTCAGGATCGGCCACTGCTAACGACCTTCCATGGGGCTAGGGGCAGAATGGCCACATCGGGCAGGCTGCATCTTTAATATGGGTAAATACCGCCAGGCTGACGGCGGCGAGACTTCTCCGTCGCGTCTCGGTGGCGAGGTCGCTGGAGAAACGCTCCGCGACGGCCGTTGCTTCAGGTCGTCTGGAAGGTTGCCCGAGTACTTCTTCGATGCCGGTCAGGAAGAGTTGTTGGAATGCGGGTACAGTCTCTTCGGCGATTGGAACGCCGTCCAGCCCTCGCTGTGCGGCGTCAGCAAGCTCTCTAGTAACTTCTTCTCGGATAGCTGAGTTGTTGTGAGCACGCCCTCTCCGGTTTGGGCGCTGACGGTTTTCGATACTTGGATTGCGACGGGTATTTTCACTCATTTATCGGCCCCACGATGCAGCAACTGCGACAGCCAACTCGGGCCGCCTTCTTGAAGGCGCTTTCGATAGCACCTTAGGAATAGTTCGCCATACCGCGTCTCGCCGTCGTCTGTTATTTGATCTGGATGGGTTCGCAGATATTCACAAACATCCATCCAGGCGTGCCCAACGATGTACATCATGGGCGCCCCGATGATCGTACTCACCGCTCCGACCACGAAGTTAAGACCAGGCACGAACTTGACAAGTCCCTTAGCTGCGGCCTTTTTACCGGCTTCCTCTGCAGCTCGCTTCGCTAGCTCTTCGGCGAGCCAGCCAGCACCCTCTTTGATTGCCACACTGCCAACAAGAATTCTCCACAAGAGATTTGACAGGGATTTCACGTCTACCGGTACGCCATAGGCGACGCTGATTCCAGCCATCATGCCGCCGTGGACAGCGAGTAACGCCGCCATGTCGACTACGGGGGGAGCCGCGTGCGCTCCCAGCGCCGCATTCACGGCAAGCAGAATCACATGCTCAGACCGTGCGCGCTGAACCGTGAAGTCGAGCCGCTGAGCCGTCATCGCTGCAGTTCGTGCGGCTTCGGGTATTGCTTTGACCGTCGAATCAAGAAGTTCCCTCACCCCGTGTATTGGGTAGGTAGACTTTGGCGTAACAACCTCTATCGAGTTGACGAGGAAGACTTTCCCCGCAGCCAGCGGTAGGCCCCTTTTTGTGATAGCCTCCCGCAAAAGCACGGCTTTCTGGCCAATCACGTCGCCAACCACGTGGGTGAGCACGACAAAGACGGGAAGCCCGAGATCGTCGAGGGCTCGCACCATATTTGCGTGGCTATCAAGGAAGCGATTTGCGCTGGGGTTTACGACAAACCAGACAGCATGAATGGGCTCAGAGGTTGGACCCCGCCCAGGGCGTTTTAAGATGCTCTCGATCTTGGCGATAAGAGTGGGAAGGTCTCCTGCCCCAATTTCGAAACCCGGTGTGTCGTAGATGCCAATTGGGCCGTCATCAGGCACCCGGTAGAACCGCACGTGCGTTGTCTGTCGATTGCCGATGCCCGTCGGGGCTAGTTTTACGCCGAACACCGTGTTGATAAGAGTGCTCTTGCCGGCGCCAGAATCACCGAACAGAGCCAAGTTGAAACTACCCCCGCGTTCCTCGACCGATTCCTGATGCTTTTCCTGAATGTAACGCGAGAATTCTTCAAAGTTGTACTCAAAGGACATTCTTTCCCCCCGTGCCTTGGCCCCGATCCGCGGGCGTCTGACGACTGCTGACGTCGCCCCCCGCGAACCCGCATCCGACACCGAAGGTACTCCCGTCAATGCTGTCTGTCACCGGCGCACAAGGGGGGTTCATTACGAACCGCCGCGCGCCCCTCTGACTCCTGATGCGGCCACAAACTCGGCTCTGTACGACACACAGACACGGCCGTATCGGATCGCGCAGCAGCCCGTCTTTGGCACCGCGCGAACGGGGCAAGGATCACGCCGGGGATGGCTCGCTCGGGATACGGCTCGGCCTTGTGTAGCGTCGCGGTGATCGTTAAGTGTCTGCCCGCGCGCGGCCCACAGACGGCCCAGCCACTGGAGCCTTGTGCCTGGTCACGCGGTCGGCGTAGTGACTTTGGCCGGGAGCTGCTTTGGCGCGAGTGATCATGGCCCCGTAAGCTTCCGGCGCGTCGGGCAGTCTGTTGACCTGCCCGTTAAAGCACGACGTTGGGGCCATGATCTTCGAGGCTCGCGCCAAAGTGGCTGGCTAAAGTCGCGGAGCCGACCGCCCCAGCCACGACGGGGTTCTCCCCTCCCCATGGCCGCGCTCGCCGTCCGGCCGGTGACCTGGTGCGGGACCAGCGGGCCGTGCGAACGCCCGCGCATCTGACAGCGCCGGCCCGCATGCCACCGCCACCACGATCCGGCCTCTTTCGGTAACACAAAGCGTCTTTGACCTGCACCGTTGGGGATCACCGTTCGCCCCCGTGCCCGTGTTGGAATGTGGCCGCTGCGTGCGGCGACGGGCGGGCGGCGCCGTGCGGCCGGTGGCGAAGACATTGAGGCGGCGCGGCGGCGACCGACCGGCGCCGCCGCGCTCCGGTGCGGCCCTCGGTTTGATCCGACCTACTGGTGTAGGCAACCGGGTGGAAAGGGTGCGGCGTGGCCCCGGAAGCGGGGCGTTGGGGTCGAGCTGCTGTTGCGTCTTTCCCTTCCTGAGGCCGGATCGTGGTGGCGGTGGTGTGCGGGCCGGGCGCGGCCGTTTGATGCGCTTGGGCGGAGTGTGCGGCGGTCGGGTTGGCGATGATCGACAAGCACTGTGGGCCACCGGGCGAGCGAGCGAAGCGAGCCTTGATGATGTAGGGAAACTTGTACCGCACCATGATCGAAACCGCTCGATCGTGGCCTGTCGGCTCACTGCTCGTCTCGGCTACCGTTCCATGCATGCCTTCTGCACTGGACACGCCCCAGGGAGCGGCCGAACTCGCCGAGTCTCTGCTCCCCCGGCTCGGAAACCGCTGGCTGCACACTCAGGCGGTAGCTGCTCGAGCTCAGGAAGCTGCTGCGGCTGTGTCCGAAGCTGACCGGGACCTCCTCGTCGCCGCAGCATGGCTGCACGACATCGGTTACGCCCCAGAACTGCGGGACACCGGGTTCCATCCCCTAGACGGTGCCCGCCACCTGGAAACGCTGGGTGCGCCGACGCGTCTCGTGCGGCTGGTCGCTCACCACTCCGGGGCCGTGTACGAAGCAGAGCAGCGCGGTCTGTCGGCAGAGCTGGCCGTTTACGAGCGGGAGGACTCCCCCGTCCTCGATGCGCTGATCTTCGCCGACATGACGACCGGCCCCGCCGGGCAGTCCTTCGACTTCGACACGCGGATTGACGAGATCCTCGTCCGCTACGAACCGGGCAGCGAGGTGCACAACGCGATCAGCAAAGCGCGACCGTACCTCGGTGCGGCTGTCGAGCGGACGCGCAGCCGTCTTGGCGTTAGCTCTTGATCACCTGGTCAGCGAGAATGCCCGTGCTTGTGCAGTGCCGCGCTGGCGCGGAACCGCAGACGTCCGCAGCGGTCCTTCTCTTCATCGGACGCGTCCGATGAGCAGCAGCAGTGGGTAGACAGCCATCGCAGGTCGTCGGGGTCTAGCCGTAGGGGCACTCTGCCCTTGGCCGCTTCCGTCGACGGGTCGGTTTCGTTCATGGCGGGACCATACCGAGGACATCAACCGATGTAAGGCTCGGTCCGGCCGGCCAATCCGTGGTCGATCCGCATGCGCATCGACGGGTGGATGTTCAGCTCGTCCAGCCTGCTCGGATCGACGAACGCTACTTCCTTGCTCTCGCTGCTCGTCCGCAGCCGGCCGCCGACGATGCGGGCATGGAAGCAGATCGAGAACTGCTGGCGGACCTCACCGTCGTCGTACGCCATGACGTGTCCGGGGTTCGTGTATATCCCGACCAGGCCGGTGACCTCGACGTCGAACCCGGTCTCTTCCTTGGTCTCGCGTACAGCCGCGTCGGGCGCGGACTCGCCCAGGTCGATGCCGCCTCCGGGCAGGGCCCACAGATCGTTGTCGGTCTTGTGGATCAGCAGGACCTCACCGGCCTCATTACGGGCCACGGCGGTCACAGAGGGGACGAGGCTGTTCGCCTTCGGGGCGTTCGGATCGTTGAAGTAGTCGACGCGTGCCATGCGTTCAGCGTCGCACGTCGGGAGCCGGTTATGCCTTTCGGCCCTGGTCCCACGCGTAGTCGAAGCTCCGCATGTAGTGCCGGAACGTCCGTGCTCCCGGCAGGTACTTGAAGTGCATCACCGGGTTCTGTCCGGCGGGAGCTCCGAGCACGTGGGGGTTCACCAGCACGTCGTCGTCGAACCGGTAGATCGAGTTGTAGAGGATCGTGTCGTGCAGCCGGACCTCGACGCCGGGCGTCGACATGGCGGGCTGCAAGTACCGGCGAGTTATCCGCGCTCGGGCCGCCAGGTCGTCGCCGATGCCCTCCTCCTCGCCACGCTGGCGCACGGCCGCGGAATCCGGGTCGCCCAACAGGATGCGAGCCTGGGCGCCGGCCTTCGCCTTCTCGGCCAACTGGTCCGGCAGGTCCGGGTGACTGTCGAAGAGGAAGAGTCCCGCGTACACCAGGATGTCGACCTGGTCCGTCGCCTTCTCGATCAGGGAGGACCACAGCGGGGCAGGGACGGCACCGCGGTGCGGGTAGTACGTGATCAGCTCCGACGCGCTCGCCTTCTCCGCCTGCTTCTCGACTGACGGCCACACGTAGACCTCGTCGACCCCGAGGAAGCTCGCGGCCTTCCAGCGGTGCCCCCGGTGCGGAGTCCGGTTGGTGGTGATCCAGCGCTCGACGCTCTTGGGATCGACTCCGACGTGTTCGGCGACGGACTGGATCGTCTCGCCCTTCGCCGAAATCGCAGCCCGCAGACGCTCGTTCGCCATGGTGTTCCCTCCTAGGGACCCGTAGGGACGTTTTGACGGTAGCTCAGACGTCCCTAAACGTCCATACGGGCCGTGATGCGTCCACCCCCTCTCGCGGTCTCCTGATCTCACCGACGGGACGTCGGCCAAGAACCCACCACAGCAGGAGACAAGACGATGCGTCAGATCCCCGTGGACACCTCCGCCGCGACCGTGATGGTCGCCAAGACCCCGCAGCCCAAGGTGAAGGACCGCCGTACCGGTGAGATCGCCATGGACGTCGAGTCCGGCGCGAAACTGATGACGGTCGACGTGATGTTCGCCGCCAACGACGAGGTGGAGATCCTCTCCATCACCGTCCCCGAGCCGGGCATCTCCGGTGAGCTGACCATGGGCACGCCGGTCGCGCTCACGGGCCTGATCGCACGGCCGTGGGAGAACGACTTCAACGGTCAGAAGCGGCACGGCATCGCCTTCCGCGCGGTCGCCGTCACCTCGCTGGCCGCCGCTGCCGCGAACTCGAAGGCGGCCTGACAATGACCGCCTTCACGGTCGCTCTGGTGCTGGTCGTCGCTGCTGCGGGTCTCCTGCGGTGGCGGCGCCCCGCCTGGTACTGGATGACCTTCGGCGTCACCCTCGCCTCGCTGCGGGTCCTGGTCCGCTACGCCTCCGTCATGGACGCCTGTGGCCTGACGGTCCCGCCCCCGCGCTGGCGCCTGGCTCTGGCACGGATCGCCAACCGGCCCGTGCCGGACTCCCGCCCGCCGCGCATCCTGCGCTTCCGGCCGACCCGTACCGGTCTGGTCCTGCGCCTGGGACTGCGCCCCGGTCAGGACGCCTTCGACGTCGCCGCCGCCTCGGACCGGCTGCGCCACTCCTTCTCCATGTACGGGGTCACCTCGCGTGAGGTGCGCTCGGGTGTCGTGGAAGTGCGGATGACCGGCTACGACGTCCTCAAGCGGGTGCAGATGCCCGCCAAGGTCGACACCCGCCCCATGAGGGTTCCGGTCGCCCTGCGCGAGGACGGCTCGGTCCACTACCGCGACTACCGGGCCGTTCCGCACGCCCTCACCCTGGGGGCCACCGAGTCTGGCAAGTCCGTCTACCAGCGCAACCTGGTCGCCGGGCTCGCCCCGATGGACGTCGCCCTGGTCGGCATCGACTGCAAACAGGGGGTGGAGCTGTTCCCGCTGGCCCGCCGGTTCTCCGCCCTCGCCGACAACCCCGACACCGCCGCCGAGCTCCTCGACGCGCTCGTGTCCCGCATGGAAGGGGTCTACCAGCTCATCCGGGCTGAGCAGCGCATCACCTCCGCCGTGCCCGACGCCGAGATAGCCGCCGACATCTGGGACCTGCCCGACGGCATCCGACCCGTCCCGGTCGTGGTCCTGGTCGACGAGGTCGCCGAACTCGCCCTGTTCGCCGGCAAGGAGGAGGAGAAGCGCCGCGACCGCATCATCACCACACTGGTCCGTCTCGCCCAGCTCGGCCGCGCGGCCGGCATCTACCTCGAAATCTGCGGGCAGCGCTTCGGCTCCGAACTCGGCAAGGGCATCACCATGCTCCGCGCCCAGCTCACCGGCCGCACCGCCCACCGCGTCAACGACGAGACCAGCGCCAACATGGCCTTCGGCGACATCTCCCCGGAAGCGGTCCTGGCCGCCATCCAGATCCCCGCAGAGACACGCGGGCTGGCCATCGCCGGGGACTCCACCGGTGGCTGGCACCGCATCCGGGCCCCGCACACCTCGCTCCGCCAGGCCGTGAACACCTGCAACCGGCACGCCGACCGCACACCGGCCCTGCCCGAACTGGCCGCCTTCCGGCCCGAGCTGGTCAGCTCCTCCGAGGCCCCGGTGCCGCTGTCCAAGACGGCTCCCGTCACGGCCTGAGTTCCCCCGCCCAACGGTCGGTGCGACCGCCCTTCGCGCCAGGTCCCTGCCCCTGCCATGTCTGATGAAGGGAGAACCCCCGCCATGTGCCCCGACTGCGAGGACTTCGCCCGCACGGTCCTGCTCCTGGGCCAGCTCGCCCTCTACGCCGACACGACCGGCGCTGACCTCGACTTCGTGGACGCCGTCAGCCCTTCCCTGGCCGCCTCACTCCCCGAACCGCCGACCGGGGAGGAGTCCTGATGACTGCCCGTCACAGCCTGCGCGTCGATGCCGTCCTGGTTCAGGCCGTCATCGCCGGAGCCTTGTCCTTCGCCCATCTGCACGACCTGGCCGCCGCTGCCGGACAGGACGGCTGGAAGGCTTGGGCCTACCCGGTCAGCGTCGACCTGCTCCTGGTCGCCGCCTGGCGACGACTCCGCAGTGAGGGCCCGTCCCGGCTGGCCTGGTGCTGGTTCCTCATGGCCCTGTTCGCCTCGCTCGGCGCCAACGTCGCCACCGCCGGATTTCTCGACCTGACCGACCCGCCCGCCCTGCTCCGCCTCGGCATCGCCGGATGGCCCGCGCTCGCCTTCCTCGGCGGAACCCTCCTCGCACACTCCGGCGACCACCGGATGCCGGATGCCTCGGCGCCCGCCGCGGCCCCGGAACCCGATCTCGCCGACGACCGCGAACCGGCCCCCGAACCCACGCCGGACCCGGAGCCCGCCCCGGCCCCGGTGGAGGAACCGCCGGCGCTTCCGCCCGCCGACCCGGCACCCGCAGTCCCCGCCGTCCTCATCGACCACGCCCGCAAGGTCGCCGCCGACTACCGCGACCGCACCGGCGCGCCGATCGACACCGACACCCTGCGTGCCCGACTCGGCGTCCCGCCCCACCTCGCCGACGCCATCGCCGCCCAGCTCGCCTGACCCGGAAGGAGAACCATCCGCCATGCCAGCCCGCGACTACTTCCACTCCGTGATGCGGATCGGCCCCGTGCAGATCGGCACCCACCGCGACCGCCACGGCCAGACCAAGTACGCCGCCGTCTGCACCGCCGACCGCTGCGGCTGGTCCGCCGACCACTCCAGCCAGAGCGCCGCCCAGCTCGCCGCCCGCACCCACCGCTGCCGCGTCCGCTAGGAGACACCGCCGTGCAGGTCCCCCTCTGGTTCGCCCTCGCCGTCGTCGGCTACCTCGGCGTCAAGTTCCTCCGCCCGCCCTGGTGGCTCGTCGCTGTCCTCCTCCTCGGCGGATACCTCCTCGCCGACAGCGTCCTGGCCCCCGCGATCGACACCGCCCTCAGCAAGTAGCCCCGAAGGGAGAACCGCCATGCTCCGCCCGAAGATCCCCACCATGCCCAGCCCTACCGGACTCATCACCCCGCCCACCGTCGTCGAGCCCACCACCGTGGTCCAGCACCACCCGACGCCCGTCCCTGCGCCGACCGCGTCGACCCGCCCGACGATCCAGCTCACCCCCGGCACAGCCCTCGCCCTGGTGGGCGCTGGTACGGCCGTGGTCCTGGTCGTCGGCGCCGTCCTGGTCTCGATGCTCCTGGCCGTCGCCGTCACCGGCGCGTCCGTCGCCGTCTGCGCCGTAGTGATCCGCTCGCTCATCTCCTCGCAGCACCGCCGCTGAACGGTCCCAGGGGCGACGCACAAGCCGCCAAGCACGCCGCCGCTCCTGGGACCGGATTCCGTCAGCCAACCGCCATCGCCAAGGAGCAACGCCATGGACTTGCACATAGCCGCGAGCATCGTGCCGTTACTCGGCTGGGCCGTGCACGGCGGCATCCTCACCCGCCGTCTCGCCTGCGCCCGCCGCGACCCGCTCACCGGCCTGCACACCCGCGCCGGATGGACCGCCCGCGCCGAACACCTCATCCGCCGGCACCCGAACGCGGCCGTGCTCCTGGTCGACCTCGACCACTTCAAGACCCTGAACGACACCCACGGCCACGCCGCCGGGGACGCCGCCCTCGTCGCCACCGCCGACCGGCTGCGCGCCTGGTGCGGACACAACGGCACCGCGGGCCGCCTGGGCGGGGACGAATTCGTCGCCGTGATCCGGGACCTGGCCGCCGGCGACCTCGACGCGCTCACAGCAGTGCTGCACCGGCCGCTGGCCGCCTCAGTCGGCGTCTGCCCTATCGCGGAGCTGCCGGTGCCCCTCCTGACAGACGCCCTCGCCGCTGCCGACGCCGCCATGTATGCGGCCAAGGGCCGCACCCGCCGGGGCTCCCACACCACTCGCTGAGAGGCCGCCGGGTGGCGCACAAGCCGCCAAGCACGCCGCCACCCGGGGCCGTTCCTTCCAACCGCAATCGAAAGGAACCACCATCATGGCCCACCACAGCTCGCCCCCGCCGAGGATCTGCCCGGCCTGCGACGGCTTCGCCTCCGTCGCCGTCACCCTCGGCGGCCGCGACCACCGTGGTCACCTGCGCACCATCACCGCCCACTGCCCGGCCTGCGACGGCCTCGGCGTCACCCGCACCCGCCCCGACCGGGAGGGTGCTCGTGCCTGAGCAGCTGCTCGACCGTGCCACCCTCGGCGACCTGCTGAGGGTGACTTCGGCCTCTGACTACCACCGCTGGCACGAGCAGATCCGCCGCACCGGCGGCTGTGCCGACCCCATCCACCTGACCGGCTGGGTCCTGCACAAGGACAAGACCACCGGCGAGACGCTGCACCACTACTCCACCGAGGGCGAACCGGGCGGGCGGCTCCGCGTCGCCTGCGGCAACCGCCGGGCCTCCCGCTGCCCTTCCTGCGCCTGGACGTACGCGGGCGACACCTACCACCTCATCCGAGCGGGCCTGGCCGGAGACGACCGACGCGACATCCCCGCCACCGTCCGCGACCACCCCCGCGTATTCGCCACCCTCACCGCCCCCTCGTTCGGTCGCGTCCACAACCGGCCCGACCGGGGTGTCTGCCGTTGCGGCACCCGCCACGCCGCCGACGATTCCGCCCTCGGCACGGCGCTCGACCCCGAGACGTACGACTACGCGGGCACGGTGCTGTTCAACAACCACGCCGGACAGCTCTGGCAGCGCTTCACCAACCGGCTCCGCCGTGAGGTAGCCGCCCGCGCCGGCCTCTCGCAGCGGGAGCTGAAAGAAGCCGCTCGGCTCTCCTACGGCAAGGTCGCTGAGTTCCAGAAGCGTGGGGCTCTGCACTTCCACGCCGTGATCCGCATCGACGGACCGGACGGGCCCGGCACCCCACCGCCGAACTGGGCCACGGTCGACCTCCTCACGGACGCCATCCGGGCCGCCGCCGCGCACTCCTACACCTCGGTCTCCGTCCCCGCCGCCGACGACCAACCCGCCCGGACCTTCCGCTGGGGCCGACAGCTCGACGTCCGGCCGGTCAAGGCGTTCGGAGACGGCTCCGACATCACCGAACAGGCCGTCGCCTCCTACGTGGCCAAGTACGCCACCAAGGCCGCCGAGACGACCGGCACCCTGGACCGCCGCATCGGCGAACTCTCCGAGCTCGACCGCCACCAGGTCCCCGACCACACCCGCCGCCTCATCGAGGCCTGCAAGCAGCTCGACCCGCTCTACCCGGACCGGCGCCTGTGGGCCTGGGCTCACATGCTCGGCTTTCGCGGCCACTTCTCTTCGAAGTCCCGCCGCTACTCCACCACCCTCGGCGCCCTGAGGCAGGCCCGTGCCGACTACCGCGCCGCCCAGGAACACGCCGCCCTCGGCCTCGAGGACCAGGAGCCGGACACCGTCCTCGTCCTCACCGACTGGCAGTACGCCGGACACGGCCACACGCCCGGCGAATCCGTCCTGGCCGCCACCATCGCCCGCGGCCTCCAACTCAACCGCGAAACCGCCCGCGAAGCCCTACGCGACCAACTCACCGAAGGGGAGTACTGACCATGGCCTCAGAGCTGCCGACCCGGTTCCTGACGCCTGAGGACCTGGTCGAGATGTTCGAGCTGCCCAGCGTCGAGACGGTCTACCAGTGGCGCCGCAAGCGCACCGGTCCCCGCGGCTTCCGAGTCGGCCGGCATCTCCGCTTCGACCCGGACGACATACGGGCCTGGGTGGACTCCCAGCTTGGGGAGGCTGCCTGATGGCGGGACACATCCAAGACCGCTGGTACAAGACCGAGCCGGGGCCAGACGGCAAGCCGATGAGGGTCAAGACCGAACGCTACGGCAACGGACTCCGCTACCGAGCTCGGTACGTCGGCCCGGACGGCACAGAGAAGAGCAAGTCCTTCCCGGACCGCCAGAAGCGCCGGGCGGAAGAGTGGCTGGCCGAGACGGCTGCCGACATGTCCCGTGGTCAGTACGTGGACCCCAGGGCAGCGCAGACCACCTTTCAGCAGTACGCGGAGCGCTGGATCACCGGGCAGACCACCGACCTGAACACGCGCATCGGTGTGGAGACCCGGCTTCGGCTGCACGCCTTCCCGCGTATCGGGGCTCGACCGCTCGGGTCTTTCCGCCCGGTCCACATCCGCGAGTTCGTGCGCGACCTGGAGAACGGTCCGATGGGCAGCACCTACGCCCGCAACATCTACGCCAACGTCCGCGCTGTGCTGTCGGCCGCCGTGGATGACGGCTTCCTCGCCCGGAACCCGTGCTCGGCAGCGTCAGTGCGTCCGCCCGCCGTCTCGACTGCCCGGGTCGTGCCCTGGCTCCCCTCGCAGATACGAGCGGTCCGAGACGCCCTACCCGAGCGCTACCGAGCCATGGTCGACGTCGGCAGCGGATGCGGCCTCCGCCAGGGCGAGATCCTCGGCCTGGCCGAAGACACCTTGCAGCTCGACAGCGACACCCTGCGGGTCACCGCTCAGGTCAAGCTGATCCGGGGCGTCGCCGTCTTCGCTCCACCCAAGGGCAACAAGGAACGGGACGTACCGCTGCCGTCCTCGGTCGCCTCCGCCTTGCGGCGGCACATAAAGAATCACCCGCCCGTAGCAATCAAGCTGCCGTGGGCCAGGCCGGACGGCCCCCTCACCGAGCGCCGCCTCATCTTCACCAACACGGCCGACGGGATCGTCTGGCGAAGCAACTTCAACATCCAGGAGTGGAAGCCTGCCCTGGCGGCGGCCGGCCTCATCCCGACGCCCGAACCCGGCAAGCCGTACGCCTCCGCTCGGCAGCACGGAATGCACGCCCTCCGCCACTTCTACGCCTCAGTCCTCCTGGACGCGGGCGAGAGCATCAAGGCCGTCAGCGAATACCTCGGGCACTCCGACCCGGCGATGACACTGCGGGTGTACGCCCACCTGATGCCCAGCAGCACCGAGCGCGCCCGCCGGGCCCTGGATGGCGTCTTCGGCACGGCCCAGAAGCCCTGACGGCCCAGGGACGGCCCGGCGGGTACAAGACAGCCCCCCACTGGCGGCAACATCGCTGGTAGGGGGCTTCTTCGTGCCCGGATCACATCAGTTCTCCGGGCTTAGGCATGGCCGTACCAGTGTCGCAGATCGATTCACGTGGCCTGCGGCCCCGGTCGGCGGAACCGAGTGTTCCTGTCCATGAGGCCGGGCACGCGCGCGCAATGACGTCCTTCTGCGCGACATCGGTACATCTGGCCGAGAAGCGGCAGGGCCCGCCGTGGTTCACGTGGGCCTTCCTCGCCGTGTGGGCCCTTTGCGGGGTATCCGTCCTGTTCAAGCTGCGCCGGAACGGCTGGAAGTTTCCCCGGCGGCGCTGAGGCGAGCCGCCGGGGCGAAAGACGCTCTACCCGCCCGTCCCCTCCAGCCGGTCCTTGAGAAGCCGCTCGTTGCGCGGGAGCTCCTTGCGGACCTGGGGGCGTACGACGAGTGGGACCAGGACCTTGCCCATGCCGTGGCCCTCGAAGTCGATGTCGATCGTGACGTGGGAGCGCCGGCCCTCGTCGTAGGGTTCGACCTCGCCGTGCACATGCGCCCGGACGGGTCCGTCGACGCCGCGCATGCCCCAGCTGTGCGGCGGGTCGTACTCGGTGACCTCCATGGTCATCGGCATGACACGACGGCCGACGTGCCGGGTCACCCGGACCTGGGTGCCGACACCGACGGGCCCCTCGTCGAGACGCTCCGCGGACACGGCGCTCAGCTGCCACTCCGGCATGCGCTGCGTGTCCATGACGTACTGGTAGACCTCCTCCGGACGGCGGTCGACGTCGATGCTCTCTCGGATGATGGCCATGATGGCCTCCTTTGGGAGGTACATCTGAATCGTCCCACCCCAGGCCCCCGGGCGTCTCCCCGAGACGTCAGCGAGCCCCTGCCCGGCCGGGCAGGGGCTCGCTGACGACAACCGGTCGGCTCAGCCGGACCCCACGAACAGCACGAGCAGCAGCCACACCACCGGAGCCGTGGGCAGCAGCGAGTCGAGGCGGTCCATGATGCCGCCGTGGCCCGGCAGCAGCGTGCCCATGTCCTTGATGCCGAGATCCCGCTTGATCATGGACTCGCCGAGGTCGCCGAGCGTGGCGGTGACCGCGACCGCGAGGCCCAGCACCAGACCCTGCCACCAGGCACCGTCGTCGATGAGGAACTGCATGCACAGCGCCCCCGCGACCATGGCGAAGGAGACCGCGCCGAGCAGGCCCTCCCGCGTCTTGCCGGGGCTGATGCGTGGGGCGAGCTTGTGCCGGCCGAACCGCCAGCCGACGGCGTAGGCACCGGTGTCGCTGACGACCGTGAGCAGCAGGAAGGTGAGCACCCGCTGCGCGCCGTCTTCCGCGGTCAGCATCATCGCGACGAAGGTCGCGAGGAACGGCACGTAGAACGCCGCGAAGACACCGGCCGTGACGTCCCTCAGGTAGCCCTCGGGTGGTTCGGTCATGCGCCAGACCAGGACGGCCAGCGCCGTGAGCGCCATCGCCACCCACGCGCCCTCGGCGCCCCGGACGTACCCGGCGACGACCATCGCGGCACCGCCGAGCGCGAGCGGCACGAGGGGCGCCCGGATGCCCTTGCGTTCCTCCAGCCGCTTGGTCAGCTCCCACAGGCCCACCACCACGGCCACCGCGACGACGCCGACGAACACGGCCTTGACGACGAACAGCGAGGCGACGATCACCGCACCGAGCCCGACACCGACCCCTATCGCGGCACTCAGGTCGCGACCCGCGCTCTTCTTCGGCGGCTTGGGTGCCGGCTGCGAGGCGTCGGGCATGGGCTCCGGATTCGTGTCGTTTCGGACCGGGGTGCCGCTCAGCCGAGCAGCCCCCCGGTCGTCATCCTGGTTTCCGCCGAAGTCGGTCACGTCGGGCACGATGGGCATGGGGCGAGTCTGAGGCGCTTCATACGCATCGTATGCGGGACCCGCCGGAGCGGCCCCTTGGACGTGCCCGTGGCCCGGCCCCTGGACGTGCCCGCGACCATGCCCTTGGTCGGTGGGCCCCCAGTACCCGGCCTGTGGCGGCGCCCCCCAGGAAGAGTCGTTCATCAGACCTCGAGCAGCTCCGCTTCCTTGTGCTTCAGGAGCTCGTCCACCTGCGCGACGTACTTCGCGGTGGTGTCGTCGAGCTCCTTCTCCGCACGGCGGCCCTCGTCCTCGCCGACCTCGCCATCCTTGATCAGCTTGTCGATGGCCTCCTTCGCCTTGCGGCGCACGGAGCGGATCGAGATCTTCGCGTCCTCGCCCTTGCCCTTGGCGACCTTGATGTACTCGCGGCGGCGCTCCTCGGTGAGCTCGGGGAACACCACCCGGATGATGTTGCCGTCGTTGCTCGGGTTGACGCCCAGGTCGGAGTCGCGGATCGCCTGCTCGATGTTGCGCAGCGCGCTCTTGTCGAAGGGGGTCACCACGGCCATACGCGGCTCGGGCACGGAGAACGAGGCCAGCTGGTTGATCGGCGTCGGCGCGCCGTAGTAGTCGGCCACGATCTTGTTGAACATCGCCGGGTGCGCACGGCCGGTGCGGATCGCGGCGAAGTCCTCCTTGGCGACCACGACGGCCTTCTCCATCTTCTCCTCGGCCTCGAGGAGGGTCTCTTCGATCACCACTTGCTCCTGCGTGTCTTGAGTAGGCCCGGCTGCGGTTCCATGTGGGGCGGCGGCCGGCTGCGTCGCGTCTTCTTCTGAACGGTTCCCGACCGGCGGGACATTGTCCATCCCCCGGCCCGGCTCCGTCCCGTCCGTCCCCCGGACGGGGTCGTTCTCGGGTATCAGTCCCGGCTGCCGGGGTCCCCCACCAGCGTGCCGATCTTCTCACCCTTGACGGCGCGGGCGATGTTGCCCTCCGCCAGCAGCTCGAAGACCACGATCGGGAGCTTGTTGTCGCGGCACAGCGTCACCGCCGTGGCGTCGGCGACCTTCAGATCGCGCGTGATGACCTCGCCGTAGCCGAGGTGGTCGAACTTCACCGCGTCCGGGTTGGTCTTCGGGTCGGAGTCGTAGACCCCGTCCACGCCGTTCTTACCCATGAGCAGCGCCTCGGCGTCGATCTCCAGGGCGCGCTGGGCGGCGGTGGTGTCGGTCGAGAAGTACGGCATGCCCATACCGGCGCCGAAGATGACCACGCGGCCCTTCTCCAGGTGCCGTACGGCGCGCAGCGGGATGTACGGCTCGGCGACCTGGCCCATGGTGATGGCGGTCTGCACCCGGCAGTCCACGCCGACCTTCTCCAGGAAGTCCTGGAGGGCGAGGCAGTTCATGACGGTGCCGAGCATGCCCATGTAGTCGGAGCGGGCCCGGTCCATGCCGCGCTGCTGGAGTTCGGCGCCGCGGAAGAAGTTGCCGCCGCCGATGACGACCGCGATCTGCGCGCCGTCGCGCACGACGGCGGCGATCTCACGGGCGATCTTGTGCACCACGTCGGGGTCGACGCCCAGGCCGCCGCCACCGGAGAAGGCCTCTCCGGACAGCTTCAGCAGAAACCGGCCGCGCACTTTGCCGTCGTCGCTCTTCTGGGCCTTGGTGGTCATGGGGGATCCCGCCTCTTTCACGTGTTGCACATACCAAGAAGGCCATTGCCGGTGGGGCGTGTTTCGCATCCCATACGGCAATGGCCTCCTTGTCAGATCTGCTGTCGTCCGCCACTCATGTGACGGCGTACGCGGACGACTGCTGTCGACCCTATCGGGGCCGGGCGTCGAGCGCGGTACGGACTCAGATGCCGACCTTGATGCGCGAGAAGCGCTTCAGGGTGACACCGGCCTCGTCCAGGACCTTCTGGACGGACTTCTTGTTGTCCAGAGCGTACGGCTGGCCGAGCAGCGTGGCGTCCTTGAAGAAGCCGTTGAGGCGACCCTCGACGATCTTCGGCAGGGCGGCCTCGGGCTTGCCCTCGGCGCGGGTGGTCTCCTCGGCGACGCGGCGCTCGGACTCGACGACCTCGGCCGGCACGTCCTCCTTGGAGAGGTACTTCGGCGCGAAGGCGGCGATGTGCTGGGCGACGCCCTTGGCGATCTCCGCGTTCGGCTTGTCCAGCTCGACGAGGACACCGATCTGCGGGGGCAGGTCGGGCATCGTGCGGTGCATGTACGCCGTCACGTAGCCGTCGGCGAACTGCGCGAAGCGGTCCAGGACGATCTTCTCGCCCAGGTTGGCGTTGGCCTCGTCGACGAACGCCTGGACGGTCTTGCCGGCCTCGATCTCGGAGGCGAGCAGGGCCTCCAGGTCGGCCGGGGAGGTCTTGGCGACGTGCTGGGCGATGGTGTTGGCCACGGCCTGGAACTTGTCACCCTTGGCGACGAAGTCCGTCTCGCACTTCAGCTCGACGATGACACCGGAGGAGTTGTCGTCGGCGATGACCGAGACGACGGCACCGTTCTCGGCGGAACGGCCCTCGCGCTTGGCGACGCCCTTCTGGCCCTTGATGCGGAGCGCCTCGACGGCCTTCTCGACGTTGCCCTCGGCCTCGTCCAGCGCCTTCTTGCAGTCCATCATGCCGGCGCCCGTGAGCTCACGGAGCTTCTTGACGTCGGCGGCGGTGTAGTTCGCCATGAGTCTGTGAATCTCTCTCGAAGTCTGGAAGATCGAAGATCTGCGGATGCGCTCCATGGAGCAGGAGCGCGCTGTCCTTCCGCTGACCTACGGGTGAACGGCGGGAGCGGACTTCACCGCGCCGAGGGCGCTGGTGGATGCAGTACCGCTCCCGCCGTCACCACGGGACTGACGGGTCAGGCCTGCTCGGCCTCGGCCGGCTTGTCGCCCTCGGCCGGCTTCTCGGCCTCGGCGGCGGGGGCCTCGGCGGCCGGAGCGGCCTCAGCGGCCGGAGCGGCCTCGGCGGCGGGGGCGGCCTCGGCGGCGGGGGCAGCCTCGTCGGCCTTCTTCTCGCCCTCGAGCAGGTCACGCTCCCACTCGGCGAGCGGCTCGCCGGCGGCCTTCTCGCCCTTGCCCTCGGTGGCGACACCGCTGCGGGCGATGAGGCCCTCGGCGACGGCGTCGGCGATGACGCGGGTGAGCAGGGTGACGGAGCGGATCGCGTCGTCGTTGCCCGGGATCTTGTAGTCGACCTCGTCGGGGTCGCAGTTGGTGTCGAGGATCGCGACGACCGGGATGTTCAGCTTCCGGGCCTCACCAACGGCGATGTGCTCCTTCTTGGTGTCCACGATCCAGACGGCGCTGGGCACCTTGGACATCTCGCGGATACCGCCGAGGGTCTTCTCCAGCTTGGCCTTCTCGCGGGAGAGAACCAGCAGCTCCTTCTTGGTGAGGCCGGAGGCGGCCACGTCCTCGAAGTCGATCTGCTCGAGCTCCTTCAGGCGCTGCAGGCGCTTGTAGACGGTCGAGAAGTTGGTGAGCATGCCGCCCAGCCAGCGCTGGTTCACGAAGGGCATGCCGACGCGAGTGGCCTGCTCGGCGATGGCCTCCTGCGCCTGCTTCTTCGTGCCGACGAACATGACCGTGCCGCCGTGGGCGACGGTCTCCTTGACGAACTCGTAGGCGCGGTCGATGTACGACAGCGACTGGAGCAGGTCGATGATGTAGATGCCGTTGCGCTCCGTGAAGATGAAGCGCTTCATCTTCGGGTTCCAACGACGGGTCTGGTGACCGAAGTGGACGCCGCTCTCCAGCAGCTCCCGCATCGTGACGACGGCCATGGCCGTATCTCCTTGAATTTCTCGGTTGTGCCGCGGATGCCGGACGGCTTCCGCGCCTGACGCCCACTGCGCGCCGTTCCACGAGGGACCGAGGGGCGCTGATACGGGCCCGTTGCCGAGGTTCGTATCGGGGCGTGCGAAGTCGACCCGATGGCTCGGGTCGCCACCAGAAGTGTACGGGACCCGCGGGGTGCCGGGTGACGCCGTTGTCCACAACCGCGCACCCGCCCACAGCCGCGAGCGGCGACGCCCGCCTTCCGGGACGCTTTCCGCATGCGAGCGAACCGATGTGCGCGCGTCTGCGCGCGCCTGATCCTGCTGCTGATCGTCACGGCGACGGCCCTGCTGGCCCCGCCACCACCGCTGTTCGCGGCGGACGCGCCCCTCGCGGACGTCACCGTGCCGGCGATCGGCCGCACCTGGCCCGTCGGCTTACGCCCCCGGGTCCTGCGGGGCTGGGAGCCACCCGCGACGCCCTACGGCCCCGGCCACCGGGGCGTGGACCTGGCGGCGCCGGCGGGCACACCGGTTCGAGCGGTGACCGCGGGCCGGGTCTCCTTCGCGGGCCGGGTGGCCGGCAAGGGAGTCGTCTCGGTGGACCTCACGGGGACGGGCGATCCGCCCTTGCGCACGACGTACGAACCGGTGACGGCGACGGTCGAGAAGGGCGAGGAGGTGGAACCGGGCGAGGTGATCGGCACCGTGGACGCGAGCGGCTCGCACTGCACGGCGGCCTCGTGCGTCCACTGGGGGCTGCGTCGCGGCGAGGTGTACCTGGACCCGCTGTCGCTGCTGCCGTCGTGGCTTTTGCGCAGAGGCCCGTCCAGGCTGCTGCCGCTCGCATAGCTCTCCGCAGGTGGGCGGGCCATTGTGGCCGCCCGCGGGTGGACGCGTCGGGACTCCGCCCGGCCGACTGCGGACCGGCCCCGCCTTCAGCCCCGCACACCCCGCAGAGCCATGGAAACCGCCGCATCGACAATGGCGGCCGGTTCTTCCGCCGCCCCCAGCTCGATCCTCCGCACGGCCGCGTCCACGACCCCCTGCAGCAGCATCGCCGCCAGCCGGGGCTGCGCGTGCCCGAGCTCGCCCAGCGCCTCGACGATCATCGCGACCAGCCCGCCGTGCGCTGCCCGGATCTTCTCCCGCGCCCCCGCGTCGAGCTCACTCGCGGAGATCGCGACCACGGCCCGGTGCCGCCGGTCCCCGACCAGTTCCAGCTGCCGGCGCACATACGCCTCGACCTTCGACTCGGCCGT
This sequence comes from Streptomyces paradoxus, assembly GCF_014202475.1. Lineage (GTDB taxonomy): Bacteria > Actinomycetota > Actinomycetes > Streptomycetales > Streptomycetaceae > Streptomyces > Streptomyces paradoxus. The sequence goes on along the minus strand of NZ_JACHGV010000010.1, from coordinate 219,590 downwards.
CCCGGCCCGCTCCATGGCCGCCGACACGTCCGCCGCCCAGACCGGGAAGTCGACCTCGCACAGTTCCTCGACCACGGCCGCCCGGGACCGGAAGTACTCGTAGACGGACGATCGCGCGAGGCCCGTCCGCTCGGCGAGGGCCGGGAAGGTCAGCGCCTCCGTACCGCCCTCGGACAACAAGGAACGAGCCGCGTCCAGCAGGGCGGCTCGCTGCATCGACCGGTGCTCGGCCACGGAGGCCGCTCGAATCCTTGGCACGTCAACACTCTACGGACGCGTCCCGCCATCCGGGAGTGGTTGAGGCCGATCCGGCGGCATCCGGCCTGGTCAGCGGCCGAAGCTCGCGAGCTTCGCTCTCAGTTGCAGCACCGACTTGGTGTGGATCTGGCTGACCCGGCTCTCGGTCACACCCAGCACGTTCCCGATCTCGGCCAGGGTGAGGCCCTCGTAGTAGTACAGCGTGACCACGGTCTTCTCCCGGTCGGGCAGCGTGTTGATCGCCCGCGCCAGGAACCTCCTCAGCTCCCGGTCCTCGGCGACCTCGACGGGGTTGTCGGCGGCCGTGTCCTCCAGCGTGTCCATGACGCTGAGCCCGTCGCCGCCCTCACCGCTCCCGTGCAGCAGCTCCTCCAGGGCCACCACGTTGGCCAGCGACAACTGGCTGAACACCGCGTGCAGATCCTCGACGGCGATGCCCATCTCGGAGGCCACCTCGCCCTCGCTCGGGGTCCTCCGCAGCCGCGCCTCCAGCGTGGCGTACGCCCGCTCCACGTTGCGCGCCTTCTGCCGCACCGAGCGGGGGATCCAGTCCAGCGCCCGGAGTTCGTCGATCATCGCGCCGCGGATCCGGGTGATCGCGTACGTCTCGAACTTGATCTCGCGGTCGATGTCGAACTTCTCGATGGCGTCGATCAGTCCGAAGACCCCGGACGAGACGAAGTCGGCCTGCTCGACGTTGGACGGCAGGCCCACACTGACCCGTCCCGCGACGTACTTCACGAGCGGCGAGTAGTGCAGGATCAGCTGCTCCCGCAGCCGCTCGTCCCCCGTCGCCTTGTACGACCGCCACAGCTCGTCGAGCGTCGAGGGAGCGGGCGGCCGCACGCTGCCACCGTCACGGGCGGCTGGGGGGATCGCCGCCCGGTCGGACCCGGAGGTGTGCTGGGGCATTCGTCGCCTTGTGCCGTTCTGCTGCGAAGTGGTGCTGCTGAGGTGAGCTGTCTGTCTGATGTCGAGTTGCCTGTCCGTGTCGGGATCCTCGTGAGCGTAGCGTGACTACGGAGTCGCGGTGTGCGAAGTAAGGAGGCCAAGGCGGGCGCAGACCTGTTCCCGAGGACGTCCCGCCGGGCGTCGCGGCGGCCCGGTGTGATCACCCGAAGGCCTCAACTGGGCGCATTTCCAAGGGATGTCGGGGTTCCCCCGGACGGCCGAACCGGCACGGTCAACCCGGTCCGCGACCGTCGCGGACCGACATCACCGCCTGGCGTGTCAACTTCCAGCCGTCGCCGTGTCGTTCGACGTAACCGAGTGCTCGGAGTTCGTACAGTCTCGCGATCGCGTCGTCCGGTGCGGTCTGTGCGGAGCGCGCGATCTCGTCCGGCCGGGCGGACCCGCGGCCGGGCAGTGCGGCGAGCACCTGCCGGGCGGCCGGTTCCAGCAGGTCCCGGGGCAGGACGGGACCGCGCCGGTCGGGGGCCAGCTCTCCGATGTCACCGACCAGTTCGACGACGTCCGCGACGTCGGTGACCAGGGCCGCCTCGCCGCGCAGCAGATCGTGCACTCCGGCGGAGAGCCCGCTGGTGGCCGGGCCCGGCACGCCCATCGTGTGCCGGCCGAGGCGCTGTGCCGCCCGCGCGGTGACCAGGGAGCCGCTGCGGAGGGCGGCCTCGACGACGACCGTGCCGCGGGTGAGTGCGGCGATCACTCTGTTCCGCAGGATGAACCGGCTCGGTGTCGGGTGATCGCCGGGCGGCAACTCGCCGATCACCAGCCCCTGTTCGGCGATCCTGCTGATCAGCTGGGTGTGGCCGCGGGGGTAGGGCCGGTCGACGCCGCAGGCGAGGACGGCGACGGTGGCGCCGCCGGCTCCTAGCGCTCCGCGATGGGCGGCGCCGTCGACTCCGTAGGCGCCGCCGGACACCACGACCCAGCCCTGCTCGGCGAGGCCGGCGGCGAGGGTCGCGGCCATATGGGCCCCGTACTCGGTGCAGGCCCGGGCACCGACCACGGCGACCGACCTCAGCGCCCACATCCGCAGACTGGGCCGCCCGCGCACCCACAGCCCCAGGGGCCGGGCATCTCCGAGATCGTCGAGCTGCCCCGGCCACTCCGCGTCCCCGGGGGACACGAACCGGACTCCGGCGTCCCGGGCGGCCTCAAGATCCCGGCGCGGCCGGGCGGCCCGAGCCCGGGCCACCAGCCCGGCCCACCGCGTCCCTCTCGCCCCCGGCAGAGGCGCCCCGCCCTCCCCGAGACGCCGCACCACCGCCCCGACCCCGAGCTCCCGCACCCACCGCCCGCCGACCTCGTCGCCGGGCTCGATGACCCGGGTGAGCAGGACACGGCCGAGCAGCTCCTCGTCCGGTCCGCCGTCGACGCTCATGTCAGTGCCCCGATGGCCATGGGGACGCCTCGCGGCACTCCGGTGCGCAGCTGGAGCGCGAGGGCGACGTCCGAGGCGTCGGGCCGGTCGTGGCCGACGAGGTCGGCGACGGTCCAGGCCACGCGCAGGACGCGATCGAGCCCGCGGGCGGTCAGGACGCCCCGCTCCAGGCTCCGCTCGGCCTCGTCCATCGCGCCCGGCACGGCGTACCAGCGGCTGCGCAGCTCGCGGCCGGGCACCTCGCTGTTCGTGCACCAGGGGGTGCCGGCGAGGCGGTGCGAGGCCCGTTCCCGGGCCGCCCGCACCCGGTCGGCGACCGTCGCGGTCGACTCGCCCCTGGCGCCGGAGGCGGTCAGCTGGGCGCGGGTGACGCGGTCCACCTCGACCCGCAGGTCTACGCGGTCCAGCAGCGGGCCGGAGAGCCTGGCCTGGTAGCGGCGGACGGCCGAGGGCGGGCACTCGCACAGGTCGTCGCGCTGCGAGAACCGGCCGCACGGGCAGGGGTTGGCGGCGAGCACCATGAGGAACTTCGCCGGGAAGCGCACCACTCCCGCACTGCGCGCGATCACGACGTGCCCCGCCTCCAGCGGCTGCCGCAGCGCGTCCAGGGCCTGGCTGCTGAATTCCGGCGTCTCATCGAGGAACAGCACCCCTCGATGGGACAGCGACACCGCCCCGGGCCGTGCGACGCCTGGGCCGCCGCCGACGAGCGCCTGCATGGTGGCCGAGTGGTGCGGTGCGCAGTAGGGGGCGACATCGATCAGCGGCTTGCCGGGCGGCAGCAGGCCCGCCACCGAGTGGACCGCGGTGACCTCCAGCGACTCCTGCCGGCCGAGCCGGGGCAGGACGGTCGGCAGCCGCTCGGCGAGCATCGTCTTGCCGGCGCCGGGCGGTCCTTCGAGGAAGAGGTGGTGCCCGCCCGCCGCGGCCACCTCCACCGCCGTGCGCGCCGAGGTCTGCCCGACGACGTCCGCCAGGTCATGGCCGTGGTCCGGCTGCGCCGCGCCGACGCTGTGCATGCCCGTGGCCGCGCCGGTCCCCGGCATGCGCAGCCCGGCGAGCAGGGGGTCCGGGCGGCCCTGCTCGTCCGGCTCCTCGTCGGGCACCGGTTCGTCGGCCAGGATGGCGATCAGCTGCCGCAGGCTGCGGACGCCCAGCACCGACACGCCGGGCACGAGGGACGCCTCGGCGGCGGCGCACTCCGGCACCACCACCTGCTCGTACCCCGCACCGGCCGCGGCCAGGACCGCCGGCAGCACCCCTCGCACCGGCCGCACCCGGCCGTCCAGCCCGAGTTCGCCGATCATCACGATGTCGGCGAGGACGCGCGGGTCGATGCGCTCCGCCGCGCCGAGGACCGCCGCGGCGACGGCCAGGTCGAAACCGCTGCCGGACTTCGGCACCGAGGCCGGGCTCAGGCCGACGGTGAGCTTCTTCTGCGGCCACGCCGCGCCCGAGTTGACGACGGCTGCGCGTACCCGGTCCCGGCTCTCCGTGAGGCTCTTGTCGGGCAGCCCCACCAGCGTGAAGGCCGCGACGCCGGGTTCCAGGTCCGCCTGGACCTCGACGACCACGCCCTCGACGCCCACCAGCGCGACCGAACACGTACGGGCGAATGCCATTCAGACCACCCCCCGCACATGCTCGACCACGGCGGCGCCGCGGGCGGGCAGCAGCACCCCGACCAGGTCGATGCGGACTCCGCCGGGCGGCGCGCCTCCGTGCGTCTGGATCCACCGCTCGGCCAGGTCCCGCAGCCGCTCCGCCTTCTGCGGGGTCACGGCTGCCATCGGATGCTCGAAGCGGCCCTCCCTGCGGGTCTTCACCTCGCAGACGACCAGGACGTCCCCGTCCCTGGCCACGATGTCGATCTCGCCGGTGCGGCCGGAGCGCCAGTTGCGCTCCAGGACCGTCAGACCGGCCTCGGCCAGCCGCCGCGCGGCCAGGCTCTCCCCGTACCTGCCCATGGCACTGCGTGCCAGATGTGCGGTCATGTCGGCACCACCTCCGGTGCCAACGATCACGCAGCCACGTCCAAGGAGTTGATCTTGGTGGGTTACTCAGCGGTTGTGGACAACCCTGTCACCCGCTCGGCAGCTCCAGGTCGCTCTTGTTCAGCTCCTCGATGTTCACGTCCTTGAACGTGAGGACGCGGACCTGCTTCACGAACCGCGCCGGCCGGTACATGTCCCACACCCAGGCATCCGCCATGGACACCTCGAAGAACACCTCACCCTGGACCGAGTGCACCTGCATCTCGTAGTCATTGGTCAGGTAGAAGCGCCGCTCGGTCTCGATCACATATTTGAACAGACCGACGACATCGCGGTACTCCCGGTAGAGCTTCAGCTCCATCTCGGTCTCGTACTTCTCGAGGTCCTCGGCGCTCATGGCATGTTCCCCTTCAGCCGTGCGATCCCCCCATTGTGCGCCAGTCCCGTGAGCCCCTAGACGATTTCCGGGTCAAGGATCACAGGCCTGGCCGGGGGACCCTCGTCGAGCAGCGTGCGCAGCAGCCCGGCGAGTCTGGTCGGATACACCGTCTCATGTGCCCGGCTCAGTTCCGGACACGTCCACCAGCGCGCTCCGGCGACACTGCGCCGTTCCAGCTCGGTCAGCCCGGTGGCGGCCACCGCCGTGCGGTCGGTGCGGGCCAGGTAGTACCACTCGTCCTGGTCCCAGCGGCGTCCGGCGAACGGGAAAGAGCACCTCCGCCGCCACAGCACCGGGCCGAGCTCGACCTCGGTGATGCCCGTCTCCTCGGCGAGTTCCCGCAGGGCGGCCTGTTCACGGCTCTCGTCGCCCTCGACGCCACCGCCGGGGGTGAACCACCAGTCGTAAGACGGATCGTCCGGTTCGTGCCCGTGGAGCAGCAGGATGCGATCCCGGGGGTCGAGCAGCACGACCCGGGCGACCTTGCGCAACCCGCCCTCGTAGGTGTCCTGGCCCGTCCCCACGGCCTCAGCGGGCACCTGCGGGTTCCGCGCTCTCCCGTCGGGCCCGGGCGGCGCCGGTGCGCTTGGCGATGGGGCCATAGGCGCCTCCGCCCAGGACGAGCACGGCGCCGGCGATCACGAGGAGCGTGATCGTCCGCAGCGGGCCGGGCGAGGAGAGGGCGCCGAGCGGCTCGAAGCCGGTGGGGCGCTCCAGCATGCCCTTCATCGGCCACACGACGGAGTCGACACGGGCGTCCACGGCCGAGCGCGCCACCGTGCCGCTGGCGGCGTCGGTCAGGTGGGCGGTGGAGTCCACGGAGTTGCCGCGCTCGTCGCCGAGCAGGAAAAGGCGGCCCCTGGGGACGGTCACGGTCGGGAAGTTGCTCATCTCGGCCGGGGTGCCCTTGGGCAGGTACGTTTCGTCGATCTCCTTGCCGTTGACCTTCAGCCTGCCGTCCTGGCAGCAGGAGACCGTGTCGCCGCCGACGGCGACCACGCGCTTGACCATGGGGGCGTTGGCCCAGGTCGCGTCCTTGAAGACCACGACGTCGCCGCGGCGCACCTCGCCACCGTCGACGCGCTGCGCCAGGATCCGGTCGCCCGCGTCGATCGTCGGTGTCATCGAACTGGTGGGGACGGTGTAGGGCCGGTAGACCACCGCTCCCCAGGCGAACCCGCCGAGGAACAGCACAAGGCCCAGTGCGACGGCCAGCCCGGACAGTCGCTGTCCGGTCCGGCTGCCCACCGGGCCCGTCCCTGAGCCGCCGCTGCGCGGGGCCGTGTGCGTCATGCTCTCGCCACCCATGGGTCCGCACCCTACCCGGGGGTACAGGCCACGGTCAGCCCATGGTCGGGATCACTGCTTCCGGCGACGCCAGAGCACCACCGGCACCACACCGAGGAGCGCGATCCCCTGCGGTGCGACCGGCAGGCCCGCCGCGTTCGGCTGGGCGTTCAGACCGGACTGGTCGAAGGTGTCCGGCACCGGCAGGTTGTCCCAGCGGTTGATCGGCCAGGCGACGACGACGGCGCGTCCGACGACGTCCTTCACCGGGACCATGCCGTGGTTCTTGTCGGACTGGTTGTAGCGGGAGTCCCGCGAGTTCTGCCGGTGGTCGCCCATGACCCAGATGAAGCCCTTGGGGACCTTCACCTTGAACTGGCCGCCCTGGTCGTCGACGCTGCACGGCGTGTTGCCGGCGTAGACGTACGACTGCTCGTTCAGCGCCTTGCCGTTGACCGTGAGCGGGCCGGTGCCCTTGCACTCGATGGTGTCGCCGCCGACGCCGATGACGCGCTTGATGAGGTCCTTCTCCTCCGCGGACGGCATGAGGCCGATCCAGCTGAGGAAGGTCTGCAGGGCGTTCGGGTCCGTGGTCGGCTCGCCCGCCAGCCAGTTGTCCGGGTCGTGGAAGACGACGACCTCGCCGCGCTCGGGCTCGGAGCCGAACCAGGGGGTGAGTTTGTCGACCAGGACGCGGTCACCCTGCTGGAGGGTGTTCTGCATCGAGTCGGAGGGGATGGAGAACGCCTGCACCAGGAAGGTCTTGATCAGCAGCGCCAGAACCAGCGCGATACCGATCAGGATGGGCAACTCCTTCCAGAAGGAGCGCGGCTTCTTCGGTGTCCGGGCCGGTCCGCCCGGCTCTCCGGCTGTCGTGTGTTCTCCCGTCACCCTGCCGTCCTCGGCTGTCCCGGAGTCACTCCCGGAGGTCACGGCGCTGTCCGCGGCCGGGACGGCGGATTCCGCGGGGCGTCCGCGATGCTCCTCGCCGTCGTGTCCGGACCGTGCGCCAACCGCCACATCCCCCACGCCAACTCCTCACTCTGTGCCGCCGCCTGCCCCACACACGACGCAGGCCCACCACTCCCATAACGAGCGGGAGTTCCGCAGGGGTCGGGAGCTGGATCGTTCCATTCGAATCGTAGGAGGCAACCCTATGCGACAGTTCGGGAGCAGCGGTCGACCCGGTGGCCGAGTCGGACACGGAGGCGTAGGTATTCGGTTCCTCCAGCATGTTCCAGTGCCCGAAGGGCCAGGCGATGACCATGGCGCGGCCCACCACCTCGTCCTCGGAGACGGTGCCCCCGTAGTCGGTGTCCTGGTGGGCGCGGGAGTCCGCGGAGTTGTTCCGGTGGTCGCCCATCACCCACAGCCGCCCTTGGGGGACGGTGATGTCGAACGGCGTGTCGGACGGGGCGATGCCGGGATACAGGTAGTCCTCGATCAGCGGGACGCCGTTGACGGTCACGCGCCCTTGCGTGTCGCAGCACTTGACGCGGTCGCCGCCGACACCGACGACCCGCTTGATGAGGTCCTTCTCGTTCTCCGACGGCAGCAGGCCGATGAAAGTGAGCCCTTCCTTGACCTGCTTGATGACGACGGGGTCCGACTTCTGCTTGGCGGGCTGCTCGTCCTGGAGCCAGCCGCCGGGGTCCTTGAAGACGACGACGTCCCCGCGCTGCGGCTTCGAGCCGAACCACGGGGTGAGCTTGTCGACCAGGACGCGGTCGCCGATCTGGATCGTCTGCTCCATGGAGCCGGACGGGATGACGAAGGCCTGCACGAGGAACGTCTTCAGCACGAGCGCTATCAGGACGGCGACGCCCACGAGGAGCGGTATCTCCTTGACGGCACCGCGCCTGCGGCGCCGCTTGACCTTGCGCTGGAGCTTGCGCCGCTCGGCGCGTGTCCGGCCGCTGGAGGCGGCGCCGGCGGCGCGCCGGGCGCCGGTGGGCAGCAGGTTCTCCGCGGGGCTCGCGGGGACGCCGCGCGGTTTGCCGCGGTTACCCATGGGCGCCCGCCCTTCCGGCGGGCACGCGCGCGTAGGCGTCGGGGCGGTGCAGCCCGGTGACGTGACCGAAGGGCCAGATGATCCAGTCGGCTCGTCCGATCACGTCGCCGACGGGGATCATGCCGCCGCCCGGCGAGCCGAGGTGGTCGCGGGAGTCGCTGGAGTCGCTGCGGTGGTCGCCGAGGACGAACAGGGTGCCGTCGGGCACGACGACGTCGAAGGGCACCGCGGACGGGCTGTCGCCGGGATACAGGAAGCCCGACTCGTCGACCGGCCGGCCGTTCACCTGGATCCTCCCCTCCCTGTCGCAGCAGACCACGCGGTCTCCCCCCACACCGACAACGCGTTTGATGTAGTCCGCGTGCCCGAAGTACCCGGTCCCGTCGAACACGACGATGTCTCCCCGCTGCGGCACGGCACCGAAACGGTATGCCAACTTATTTACGAGAACCCGGTCCCCGATCCTCAATCCCTGCTCCATGGATCCGCTGGGGATCTGGAACGGGCGCAGCACGAACGTACTGAGCAACAGCAGGAAAAGCAGGCAGACGAGCAGGGTGAGAGTGATCCGGCCGCCCGGGATCCAGGAGCTGAGTCGCGACACCAACGCGAAACGCGACCGGTCCTCCGGCCCTGCGGCCTCCGAGGTCGTTCCCTCGGATGCGGAAGGGCGGGAGGAGCGGTCGCGCTCCGTCGGCTGTGCTTCGGTGTCCATCGGAGCCAGATGCTATCCGGCCCCGGTGTGAACCCCGGAGAGCGCTCAGCTCTCGCGCTTCTCCTTGATCTTCGCGGCCTTGCCGCGCAGCTCGCGCAGGTAGTACAGCTTGGCGCGACGGACGTCACCCTTGGTGACGAGCTCGATCTTCTCCACGATCGGGGTGTGCACCGGGAAGGTGCGCTCGACGCCGACGGAGAAGGAGACCTTGCGGACCGTGAAGGTCTCGCGCACGCCGGAGCCCTGGCGGCGGATCACAACGCCCTTGAACTGCTGCACACGGGAGCGGTTGCCCTCGATGACGCGGACGTGGACGTTGACGGTGTCGCCCGGGCGGAAGGCGGGGACGTCGCTGCGCAGCGACGCGGAGTCGACGGTGTCGAGCAGGTGAGACATGAGTCTGCTTTCCTCGCTGATGCCACAGGTCATCAACGGAAACTAGGTTTTCGGGATCAGGTGTGTGCGGGTCGGGGCGGACGTCGTCTCCCCCTGTGGCAGGGGCGCACGCCGGACGGACGCACAACAGCTGGCTATTCTTCCACGCCGTCGGCCCTGCGCCAAAATCGGCCGTACGGCTCTCCCGCCGGGTCGGGTGCCCAGCCGAGGATGGAGAGCATCTCGCGGTCCTTCTTGTCGAAGGCCTTGGGGTCGCAGCGCTCGATGAGGTCGGGCCGGTGGGCGGTGGTGCGCTTGAGGGCCTCGTCGCGGCGCCAGCGGGCGATCTTCCCGTGGTGACCGCTGAGCAGCACGTCGGGGATGTCCCGGCCGCGCCACTCGGGCGGCTTGGTGTAGACGGGCCCCTCCAGCAGGCTCGCCATCGCGCCGGGCGCGAAGGAGTCGTCGCGGTGGGACTCGGCGTTGCCCAGGACCCCGGGCAGCAGCCGCGCCACGGCCTCCGTGACGACGAGGACGGCCGCCTCGCCACCGGCCAGGACGTAGTCGCCGATGGACACCTCGTACACCGGCATCCGTGTCGCGTACTCGTCGACGACGCGGCGGTCGATGCCCTCGTAGCGGGCCGGCGTGAAGATCAGCCAGGGGCGCTCGGAGAGCTGGACCGCGAGTTCCTGGGTGAAGGGGCGGCCGCTGGGCGTGGGCACGATGAGGGCGGGCGCCCGGGAGCCCGTCTCGTAGCCGTCGGCCAGGACGGAGTCCAGTGCGTCCCCCCACGGCCCGGTCTTCATGACCATGCCGGGCCCGCCGCCGTACGGGGTGTCGTCGACGGTGTTGTGCCGGTCGTAGGTCCAGGTACGCAGGTCGTGGACGTGCACGTCGAGCTGTCCACGCGCGCGTGCCTTGCCGACGAGGGAGACGTTCAGGGGTTCCAGGTACTCGGGGAAGATCGTGACGACGTCGAGGCGCATTACGACTCGTCCCGGCTGGAGGCGATCTCCGCGCGGTCGTCGATCAGTCCCGGCGGCGGGGTGATGACGGCCTTCTGCTCCTCCAGGTCGATCTCCCTGACGATCTCCTCGACGAAGGGGATCATCACCTCGCTGCCGTCGGGGCGCTCCACGATGAACAGGTCCTGGGTGGGCAGGTGCGAGATCTCGGTGATCCGCCCGACCTCGGTGCCGTCCGCGGTGACCACGTCGAGGTCGATGAGCTGGTGGTCGTAGTACTCGTCCTCGCCCTCGGGCAGTTCCTCCGGGTCGACCTCGGCGATCAGGAGGGTGTTGCGCAGGGCCTCGGCGCCGCTGCGGTCGCTGACGCCCTCGAAGCGCAGCAGGAGGCGGCCGCTGTGGACGCGGCCCGTCTCGATGGTGAGCGGTCCCGCGGAGGCGGGATCGGTGGTGAGTACGGCGCCGGGGCCGAGCCTCAGCTCCGGCTCGTCGGTCCGTACCTCGACGGTGACCTCACCCTTGATGCCATGGGCACGGCCGATCCGTGCGACTACCAGCTGCACGTGTCCAATCTCCTGTCATACGACTGCGGGCCGGGGACGGCCCTCAGGCCCTCCCCGGCCCGAGCCGGTTACGCGTTAAGCGTCAGCGGACGTGGTCCACGTCGACGAGGTCGACGCGGACGCCGCGACCGCCGATGGCGCCCACGACGGTACGCAGGGCGCGTGCGGTGCGGCCGTTGCGGCCGATCACCTTGCCGAGGTCGTCCGGGTGGACCCGGACCTCGAGCACGCGACCGCGGCGCAGGTTGCGCGAGGCGACCTGCACATCGTCAGGGTTGTCGACGATGCCCTTCACGAGGTGCTCGAGAGCCTCCTCGAGCATGCTCAGGCCTCGGTCGAAGCGGACTCAGCGGCGGCCTCGTCCTTCTTCTCAGCCTTCTTCTTCTGGGTGATCGCCTCACCCTTGCCCTCGTCCTCGCCACCGATGGCCTCGAACGACGGGCGCGCGGCCTTCTCCGGCTGCGTCAGCAGCGGAGCCGGGGCGGGCTCGCCCTTGAACTTCTGCCAGTCGCCGGTCTTCTTGAGGATGGCCATCACGGGCTCGGTCGGCTGGGCGCCGACACCGAGCCAGTACGCCACACGCTCGGCGTCGACCTCGATCACCGACGGGTTGTACGTCGGGTGGTACTTGCCGATCTCCTCGATGGCCCGGCCGTCACGGCGGGTACGGGAGTCGGCAACGACGATGCGGTAGTGAGGCGAACGGATCTTGCCCAGACGCTTCAGCTTGATCTTGACTGCCACGGGAGTGGGTTCTCCTGGTTTTGACGTGGTTGGGCACGGCGGAAATGCCGCGTGGGGTTGCGGTACCCGAGTGCCCGATGGACGCGTCAGCCGGAGGCGAGAGGGTTCCTGTGCGGCTGTCGAGTACAGCTAGCCATTGTGCCACACCCCGGGGGGCGCTCCGGGCCGGGGGCCTGCGCCGGTGTGCGGGCATGCCGACGGCGCACCCGGCGTGGAAGGGGGGCACGTCGGGTGCGCGACACGGTCCGAGCCCCGCGCCGACGACCGGCAGCCACGAGATGCCGGTGGAGGGCGTCAGCTCGCTACCGCTCCCACGACGTCCGGGATCCGGAACGGCTTGCCGCAGCCGCCGCAGACGATCGGGGCCTGGGCCAGGACCGACGGGACGACCCGGACGTTGCGGCCGCAGTCGCAGACCGCCTTGACGCGGACGCCGCCGCCGGAGGAGCCGTGCCGGGCGGCCGGGCCCCGGAAGGTGCGGGAGGTGTCGGAGGAGGTCGCCGCGGTGTGCGCCTTCAGGGCGCGCTGGAGGCGCTCCATCGTCGGGCGGTAGCGGCGTTTCGCCTCGGGGGTGAGCGTGACCAGGGAGAAGCCGCTGCTGGGATGCGGTTCCTCGGGGTGGTCCAGGCCCAGCTCCTCGGCGATCGCGAGGAATCTGCGGTTGTGGTAGCGGCCGGCACGGGAGGTGTCGCGGACGCCGCGGGAGGCGGCGATGCCATGGACTGCCTCATGGAGCAGTCGCTCGAAGGAGAGCTCGTGACCGCACGCGGACGACGACTCCCCGATCAGGGACTCTGGCGCGGCAAGGTCGGGCAGCTCGGGGTGGTACCGCTGAATGTCGGCCCACGCCTGTGCCAGCTCTGCGGCGAGAACAGGTGGTGTCTGTGTCGTGCTCACGTAATGACAACGAGCCGGGGTGCCTCAGTGTTCCGATTCCGGGCCATCCCAAATAATTTGCACGTACCCGTCAGTTGCCTCTGATGCGTCCCGACGAGGGCGGGTGCGCTGATCTGTGGATAAGCCTCGCAGCTCACCACAAGGTGGTGCGTAGTCCCGCGTACGCGCCGGCGCGTACGCAAACCGCGCGCGCCGATGTAGCAGAGGTCCGCGGGTACGCAAGAGGCGTTTCGGCCGCCTGGGGCCCTGCTCAGTAAGCGCGCGCGACGACCGCGACGTTACCGGGCGCGTCGTCGGCGTCCGGCACCGACCCGTCCTCGGCGACCAGACACCGTACGGTCACCGCGTGCTCGGCCAGTTCGGCCTCGCCCGCCTCGCCGAGCACGGCCCACGGGATGCGCGCCCAGCCCCCCGCCGTGGCGGCCTCGACGGCCTCCGCCGGGGTCGAGACCTCGGTCGTACGGGACTCGCGGCGCTCGCGGGACTGCCGGAGCAGCAGCGCCTGGTCCTCTTCGAGGATCTCGGGGAGCAGCCCGGCCAGGTCCTCCAGCGCCACCGGCTCCTTGCCGCCCGGGATGCGGCGGGCCAGCATCGCGGTGCCGCTCTCCAGGTCACGCGGGCCGATCTCGATGCGGACCGGTACGCCCTTGAGCTCCCAGTCGACGGCGCGGCGGCCGAAGGGGGTGTCGGTGCGGTCGTCGACGTGGACGCGGACGCCGGCCGCCTTGAGCCGGGCGCCGAGCTCGCGGACTTTGGCCAGAACCGCTTCGTCACCCTTGATCGCCAGCACGACGGCCTGGATCTGCGCCAGCCGCGGCGGGACGCGCAGGCCGTTGTCGTCGCCGTGCATCATCACCAGGGCGCCGATCATGCGGGTGGTGGAACCCCAGGACGTCTGCCAGACCAGCTCCTGCCGGCCGTCCCTGGACAGGTACCGGGTGTTGAAGGCCTTCGCGAAGTTCTGGCCCAGCTCGTGGCTCGTGGCCATCTGCAGGGCCTTGCCGTCGCCCATCATGCCTTCGAGGGTGAGGGTGTTGATCGCACCGGCGAACCGTTCCCTGACGGTCTTGCGGCCGGGGACGACGTCCATCGCGAGGACGTTCAGCATGAAGTCCTCGTACACCTGCCGGTGGATGTGCGCGGCGAAGTCGCGCGCCTCCTCGTAGCCGGCGTGCGCGGTGTGGCCCTCCTGCCAGAGGAACTCGGACGTCCGCAGGAACAGGCGGGGCCGCAGCTCCCAGCGCACGACATTCGCCCACTGGTTGATGAGCAGTGGCAGGTCGCGGTAGCTCTGCACCCACTTCGAGAAGTACTCGTTGATGATCATCTCGGAGGTGGGGCGGACCACGGCGGGCTCTTCGAGTTCCTTGCCGCCGCCGTGGGTGACCACGGCCAGCTCGGGCGCGAAGCCCTCGACGTGGTCGGCCTCCCGGGCGAGGTACGACTCGGGGATCAGCAGCGGGAAGTACGCGTTCTGGGTGCCCGTCTCCTTGATGCGGGCGTCCATCTCCGCCTGCATCCGCTCCCACAGCCCGTACCCGTACGGCCGGATGACCATGGTGCCGCGCACCGGACCGTTGTCGGCGAGCTCCGCCTTGGTGATCAAGTCCTGGTACCAGCGCGGGAAATCGTCCGCCCGGGAGGTGAGAACGGGTGCCTTGGCCATGGCGGGATGGTACGGGCCCAGGTTGCCGGAATGTGAAATCTCGCCATAGGCACATGACAACTCATAAGCCCTGCCCCATTCCACTGGACGACAGGTCGAGGGGGGAGTTTCCTGGCATACGGGGGTAGTGCGAGCGCACTGTCACGGGGGCCATGGAATCGGGCAAGAGGCAACTCTCGGCGGATTGGGGCGCTTACTTATGACACCTACGCTCGTGCGGCAGCACCTGCCTCACGCGGGGGCCGCACCCCGCGTGGACCTGCGTGCACGCGCGCGTGACTGGTCCGAGATCCAGGAGCGGATGCTCGTACCGCTCTACGAGGCCGTCTACGAGCGACTGGAAGTGGGTCCGGCCACGCGGCTGCTCGGCCTCGGCTGCGGTTCCGGACTCTCCCTGCTGATGGCCGCCGCCCGGGGAGCGGCGGTCACCGGTGTCGACGCTTCCCCCGAAAGAATGACCCTGGCGCGGGAGCGGCTGCTGCCCGGGACGCCGGGTACGCGGACGGGCCCGGAGGCCCGGCTGGTCGACGGCTCGCCCCGGGACACCGCGGTGCCGGGCGCTCCCGGCTACACCCTGGTGACCGCCTTCGAGCCGATCGGGTGCCTGGCGGGCGACTCGGAGGGGCTGGGCGGTCTGCTCGCGGAGGCGACGCCGCTCACCCAGCGCGGTGCGGCCGTGGTGCTGGCCGGCTGGGGTCCGCCGGAGCGCTGCGCCACGGCGTCCGTGATGCGGGTGGCCACGAAGCTGGCGGAGCCGCTGCGCACCTCGGGCAGCTGGCGTCCGGCCTGCCGCGACGACCTGGAGGACGTCGCCCAGCGAGCCGGTCTCAGGCCGGACGGTTCCGGGCGGGTGGCGTGCCCCTTCGGTTACGCCGACGTGGACAGCGCGGTGCGCGGCCTGAAGTCGACGGGCCTGTTCGACGCGGCCATGACGGCGACGGACCAGGTGCAGGTGGACAAGGAGCTGACCGAGGCCCTGCATCCGCACCGGCGCCAGGACGGCACGGTGTGGATGCCGAACGTGTTCCGGTACCTGATCGCCCGGACTCCCTGACGAACGCGCTGACAACGCATTGACGAACGGGCTTCCGATGCAGGTGTGAATGGTGTGAAGAAAGCACCATGGGCTGCTTCTGGTTTCCCCAAGTGGATCATGAACGCTTAATGTGATCCACCGCTCGGGGGACCTACACATCTGCATACAGGAGCTGCTGTGCCGCACCACCAGACCGCGCTGCGCCTCGTCGCGCCCGTCGCCGTCCTCGCTCTGACGCTCACCGGCTGCGGAGGCGGCGACGACACAGCCGACGCGAAGAGCACGGGCACCGCCCAGGCCAAGGCCTCGCCGTCGCCGGAGCCCACCTCCGGCGGCGAGATGGGGGCCGGTGAGAGCGCGACGGGCAAGGTCGCGGAGGACCCGGGCGAGGTCACCTACGAGGTCCTGGCACAGAAGGTCGACGTGGGTACCGAGGCGGAGGCGGCGAAGGCCGTCTCGGAGCCCGGCAAGGTCAAGGGCAAGGTGCTGGCCGTCGCGCACCTGAAGTACACGCACAAGAGCGGGCCCGCCCTCACCGACGGTTCCGACGTGCACGACGGCACCGCCGTCTTCGCCGACGGACAGCGCGGCACCGTCCTCATCGGCGCGTCCGAGGACGCGGCGGGCTGCGAGGACCCGTACGACGTCGACAGCTGGAAGCAGGGCGAGAGCCATGTCTTCTGCGAGACGTACGTGATCCCGGCGAACGCCAAGAGCGTCGAGGTCCACTGGTCCGAGGAGGACGGCGAGCCGTACATCTGGAAGTTCCCGAACGGCTGACCGGCGAGCCGCCGCCGGCACATCACTGAGGGCGCCCCCCTTCTGAACAAGGGGGCGCCCTCAGTGCGGTTCGGGCGGGACGTCAGCCCATGAACTTCTTGAACTCGTCGGGGAGTTCGAAGTCCTTGCCGCCCTGCTGCGGCAGCCCGAAGGCGCCGCCGCCCTCGGCCGCGGCGGCCCGGCGGGCGGCCTCCTCCTGCTCCTGCTGCTTGCGCTTCATCGGGTTGCCGGAGCGCTGCTTGCCCTTGGCCTGCTTCTGCTTCTTCTTCGTCCGGCCGGGGCCGCCGCCCATGCCGGGCATCCCCGGCATCCCGGGCATGCCGCCGCCCTGGGCCATCCGGGACATCATCTTGCGGGCCTCGAAGAACCGCTCGACCAGGTTCTTCACCGCGCTGACCTCGACGCCGGAGCCCTTGGCGATACGGGCCCGGCGCGAGCCGTTGATGATCGTCGGCTCCTGGCGCTCGGCCGGGGTCATCGACTTGATGATGGCGGCCGTGCGGTCGACGTCCCGCTCGTCGAGGTTGTTGATCTGGTCCTTCATCTGGCCCATACCCGGCAGCATGCCGAGCAGCTTGGAGATGGAGCCCATCTTGCGGACCTGCTCCATCTGGGCCAGGAAGTCGTCCAGGGTGAAGTCCTGGCCCTTCTTGGACGCCAGCTTGGAGGCCATCTTCTCGGCCTCTTCCTGGCTGAACGTCTTCTCCGCCTGCTCGATCAGGGTGAGCAGGTCACCCATGTCGAGGATGCGGGAGGCCATCCGGTCAGGGTGGAAGGCGTCGAAGTCGTCGAGCTTCTCGCCGTTCGACGCGAACATGATCGGCTTGCCGGTGATCTGCCGGATCGACAGGGCCGCACCACCGCGGGCGTCACCGTCGAGCTTGGAGAGCACCACGCCGTCGAAGCCCACGCCGTCACGGAAGGCCTCGGCGGTGTTGACGGCGTCCTGGCCGATCATCGCGTCGACGACGAACAGGATCTCGTCCGGGGAGACGGCGTCGCGGATGTCCGCGGCCTGCTGCATCATCTCCTGGTCGATGCCGAGGCGGCCGGCGGTGTCCACGATCACGATGTCGTGGACCTTCGACTTGGCGTGCTCGATCGAGTCCTCGGCGACCTTGACCGGGTCACCGACGCCGTTGCCCGGCTCGGGGGCGTAGACCGCGACACCGGCGCGCTCGGCGACGACGCTGAGCTGGTTCACGGCGTTGGGGCGCTGGAGGTCACAGGCGACCAGCAGCGGCGAGTGGCCCTGCTCCTTGAGCCAGCGGCCGAGCTTGCCCGCGAGGGTGGTCTTACCGGCACCCTGCAGACCCGCCAGCATGATCACGGTGGGGGGCTGCTTGGCGAAGCGCAGACGCCGGGTCTCGCCGCCGAGGATGGTGACCAGTTCCTCGTTGACGATCTTGAGGACCTGCTGGGCGGGGTTCAGCGCCTTGCTGACCTCGGCTCCGAGGGCACGCTCCTTGACGTTCTTGATGAACGTCCGGACGACGGGAAGCGCCACGTCCGCCTCGAGGAGCGCGATCCGGATCTCGCGCGCCGTGGCGTCGATGTCCGCCTCGGAGAGCCGTCCCTTGCCGCGCAGGTTCTTGAAGGTCGCTGAGAGGCGATCGGAAAGAGTATCGAACACGGCGCTCGCGGTCCTCGGGGTCGGTGGCTACAGGGAATCGCCCTCCAGGGTATCCCGGCGTGACAAGTCGCCGGGTCGGCCTCACCCCCGCAATGTCTCCTCCAGCTTCCGCGCCACCGACGCCGCCTCGTCCCCGGGCAGCGGGGCGCCCTCCGGGCCGGTCACGTAGAAGGCGTCGACGGCGTTGGCGCCGAGCGTCGAGACGTGGGCGCTGCGCACCTGCACGCTCGCGTCCTCCAGGGCGCGGCCGATGCGGAACAGCAGGCCCGGCGCGTCCTGCGAGCGGACCTCGATGACCGTGGCCAGCCGGGAGGCGGCCGGGTGGACGGACACCCGGGCGGCGGGGGCGACCACGCCCCGGCGGCGCGGATAGGCCGCGTCCCGTTCGGCGAGGCGGCCCGCGATGTCCAGGGAGCCGTCCAGGGCCCGGACGAGGTCCGCGCGCAGCCGGGCGGCCTGCGGCAGGGAGCCGTACTCGGCGGCGACCCGCCAGTCCAGCAGCAGCACGGACCCGTCGACACCGTCCGGGAGGTACACGGAGCGCAGCTCGGCCGTGCGTACGGTCAGCCGGTGCATGGCGAGGACACCGGCCACCGCGGGCAGCACCCCGGGCTGGTCGGGGACGGCGATGAGCAGCTCCACGCCGAGCGGCTCGGGGTCGCCGGACGGCTCCTGCCCGGCGGGCGGCTCGGTCTGGGCCCGCAGGGCGAGCACGGGACTGCCCGTGGCGGCCGCCTCCAGGGCGAGCCGCTCCTGCTCGGCGGTCGGCGCGGCCTCCTCCGGGTCGTCCGGGGCGTCTCCGGCGAGCACCGCCGAGACGCGTTTGACCAGGTCGGCGACGAGCGAGCCGCGCCAGGACGACCAGGCGGCCGGGCCGGTCGCGAGGGCGTCGGCCTCGGTGAGCGCGTGCAGCAGCTCCAGGGTGCCCTGGGAGCCGACGGCCTCGGCGACGGAGCGCACGGTGGCCGGGTCCTCCAGGTCACGGCGGGTGGCGGTGTCGATGAGCGTGAGGTGGTGCCGTACGAGGGTGGCGATGACGGTCACGTCGTGGCGGTCGAAGCCGATTCGGGTGGCCACGTCCCTGGCGATGATCTCGCCGGCCACGGAGTGGTCGCCGGGCCAGCCCTTGCCGATGTCGTGCAGCAGCGCGGCGACCAGCAGCAGGTCGGGGCGGCTGACCCGGCGGGTGAACTCGGAGGCGCACACCGCGGTCTCGATCAGGTGCCGGTCGACGGTCCACAGGTGCACGGCGTTGCGCTGCGGGCGGCAGCGGACCCGCTCCCAGTCGGGCAGCAGCCGGGTGATCAGCCCCTCGGCCTCCAGGGCCTCCCACACCTCGATGGTGGGGCGGCCGGAGCCGAGCAGGGTGACGAGCTGTTCGCGGGCCTCGGCGGGCCAGGGCGTGGGCAGCGGGCGCACGGTGGCCGCCAGACGCCGTACGGCGTGCAGGGAGAGCGGGAGGCCGGCCTGTGCGGCGGCGGCCGCTGCACGCAGCGGCAGCACGGGGTCGCGCTCGGGGCGCGCGGCGCGGGCGAGCACCACCTCGCCGTCCTGCTCCACCACGCCTTCGGCCAGCGGGGAACGCTCGGCGCTCGGCTTCCCGCCGCCCAGCATGGCGCGCAGCCGGGGCCGCACGGCGCGCGATCGCAGGACACGCCCCACTTCGCGCCAGGTGACATCGCTCGCATACGAGATGACCCGCGCGGCCTCGTACACCTGCCGCAGCAGCGTGTCCGCGTCGAGCAGGCCGAGCCCGGCGGCCACCTGGTCCTGTTCCTGGAGCGCGAGCCGGTCGGTGGCCCGGCCGGTGGCCAGGTGCAGGGCGTCCCGGACGTCGAGGAGCCGGCGCCGGGCGTCGGCGAGGCCCTCGCGCGGGGCGTCGGCGAGCCAGGAGGCGGCGACGGCCCGCAACGCGGTGGCGTCCCGCAGCCCGCCACGGGCCTCCTTCAGGTCGGGCTCCAGCAGGAATTGCAGCTCACCCTGGCGCTCGGCGCGCTCGGCGCACAGTTCCTGGAGTTCGGGGAGGCGCTTGGGCGCCTGGTTGCGCCAGTCCGCCAGGATGGCGGTGCGCAGCGAGGTGGTGAGACCGAGGTCACCGGCGATGTGCCGGGCGTCCAGGAGGCCCAGCTGCACCTTGAGGTCCTCGCCGGCGGTCTTGCGGGCCTCGGCGGGGGTGCGGACGGAGTGGTCGAGGTCCAGGCCCAGGTCCCAGACGGGGTACCAGAGCCGGTCGGCGAGGGCGGCGACCGCCTTGGTGTCACCGCCGTCGTGCAGCAGAAGCAGGTCGAGGTCGCTGCGCGGGGACAGCTCACCCCGTCCGTAGCCGCCGACGGCGACCAGTGACGCCCCGCGCAGCCCCTCGGCGCCCGCCGCGAACAGGCCGGTCAGCCAGTCGTCGGTCAGTTGGGCCAGGGCCGCACGGCGCGGCGGCCCTGGCCGCGTCTCCTCGGTGAGGAGACGCAGCCGGGCCGCCGCGTAGCCGCTGGGTCCCGAGTCCTCTGCTTCCTTCTGCACGTCCGTACCCGTCACCCGGCGACTCCCGTTCTGTTTGCCTGCCTCAAGGTCCTTCAGAGCGCGTCGGGGCCGCGCTCGCCGGTCCTGACCCGTACGGCCGTGTCGACCGGGATGGACCAGACCTTGCCGTCACCGATCTTGCCGGTGCGGGCCGCCTTGACCACCACGTCGATCAGCTGCTCGGCGTCGTCGTCCTCGACCAGGACCTCGATGCGGATCTTGGGGACCAGGTCGACGGTGTACTCGGCACCGCGGTAGACCTCGGTGTGGCCCCGCTGACGACCGTAGCCGCTGGCCTCGGTGACCGTCAGGCCGTGCACTCCGAAGGCCTGCAGGGCCTCCTTGATCTCGTCGAGCCGGTGCGGCTTCACGACGGCGGTGATGAGCTTCATGCGTCCACCTTCTTGCTCGCGGCCGCGGCGACCGGGGCCGTGGCGGCGGTCTTGGCGGCACCGCCACCGGCGCCGCTGAAGTCGTATGCGGTCTCGGCGTGCTCGGCCTGGTCGATGCCGGCGACCTCGTCGTCCTCGGGGACCCGCATGCCCATGGTCTTGTCGAGGATGAAGGCGAGGATCGCGGAGGCGATCAGGGAGTAGGCGAGCACCGCGAAGACACCGGCGCACTGCTTCCAGAACTGGGTCAGGCCGCCGCCGTAGAAGAGGCCCTCGACGGTGGACTGGCCCTTGCCGCTGGCGAAGAGGCCGATCAGCAGGGAGCCGAGGACACCGCCGACCAGGTGGACGCCGACGACGTCCAGGGAGTCGTCGTAGCCGAACTTGTACTTCAGGCCGACGGCCATGGCGCACAGCACACCGGCGATGGCGCCGACGGCGATCGCGCCGAGCGGGGTGACCGCGCCACCGGCCGGGGTGATGGCGACCAGGCCCGCGACCGCGCCGGAGGCTGCGCCCAGCGTGGTGAACGCGCCGTGGCGGATCTTCTCGTAGATGAGCCAGGCGAGCATGGCGGCGGCGGTGGCGACCTGCGTGTTGACGAACATCAGCGCGCCGACGCCGTCGTCGTTGCCGAGCCAGGAGCCGGCGTTGAAGCCGAACCAGCCGAACCACAGCAGACCGGCGCCGAGCATGACCAGCGGCAGGCTGTGCGGGCGCATCGGGTCCTTCTTGAAGCCGACGCGCTTGCCGATGACGAGGATCACGCCGAGCGCGGCGGCACCGGCGTTGATGTGCACCGCCGTACCACCGGCGAAGTCGATGACACCCAGTTCGAAGGCCCAGCCGCCGGTGCCCCAGACCCAGTGCGCGACCGGGAAGTAGACGACCGTGGCCCACAGGGCGATGAACAGCGCCCACGCGCTGAACTTCACGCGGTCCGCGAGGGCGCCGCTGATCAGGGCAGGGGTGATGATCGCGAACATCAGCTGGAAGACCAGGAACACGAACACCGGAATGGTGTATCCGGGCCACAGCTCCGTCAGGCCGATGTTGCCGAGACCGACCCAGTCGGAGTTCCAGCCGATGAGGCTGCCGGAGTCGGTGCCGAACGCCATGGAGAACCCGTACAGCACCCACAGGATGGTGACGATCCCGAGGCTGATGAAACTCATCATCAGCATGTTCAGGGTGCTCTTGACGCGGACCATGCCTCCGTAGAAGAAGGCCAGACCCGGGGTCATGAGCATCACCAGGGCGGAACAGATGAGCATGAACCCTGTGTTCGCGGCAGAGAGCTTGGGCGCCTCTGCGGCAAGGGTGATGGCTGGTGCCATCGGCGTCTCCTCGTCATTGGTACGGCCCCGTGCGGGCGAAGCCTCGAGCGGATTGAGGGGTGGGCCGGTTATGCGCCACGAGATTGGCGCAGCGCGGTTTCGGTCGAAGCCCCTCGTTGTTTCGCGGCCGTGACGAAGGCCCGTTCTGTGTTACGCGTCGATGAACTGCCGGATTGCGGGCGAGCCGATCGTTATCGTGGCGCAACCTTCGGCTTCAGGCAGCCGTGGGCACACAGACCGGCCGCGGTCGGCCTTCCGATGACCTGGCATGGGGGAGCCGAGTCGGGCAGTTCGGGAGGGCCGGCCGCGGCCGGGGTTCTGGGGGTCGTACGGCTTCTCAGACCGCCTCGGCGGTCTCGGGCAGTTCGGCGGCGAGCCGCTCGGTGAGGTCGACGACCTCACCGAGGTCGCCGAAGTCGCGGGCGGCGGTGTCGACCGTCTTGCGGATCCGGGTGTTGACGCGCTCGGAGCGGACCTTCTTGGCGACCTGCATGGCCTCGGTCGCGAAGACCGTGCTCCGCTCGGGCTCGCGCTGCAGGAGGTGCACCGTGGCCATGCCGATCAGGTTCAGCGCGTACGACCGCTGGTGCTCGTCGTCCTCGGCGAAGAGCTTCACGGCCCGGTTCATCAGGGGCTCGGCCAGCGAGGCGTACGTGGGGCTGCGGCCGGCGACGTAGGCCAGGTCGCGGTAGGAGTGGGAGTTCTCGCCGTACAGCTCGGCCTCCGAGAAGAAGCGGATCCAGTCCGGGTCCGGCTCGTCCCACTCGTCGGCCTCGGCGAAGGTGTCCTCGGCCATCCGGACCGCCCGCTTGCACTTGCCGGGCTGCCCCATGTTGGCGTAGGCGCGGGCCTCCATCGCATACAGCATCGACTGGGTGCGCGGGCTCGCGCAGTCCCGGCTGCCGTACTGCGCGAGGTGGATCAGCTCCAGCGCGTCGTCGGGCCGGCCGAGGTGGATCATCTGGCGGCTCATGCTGGACAGCACGTACGAGCCGAGGGGCCGGTCACCGGCCTCCTTGGCGGCGTGCAGCGCGAGGACGAAGTACTTCTGCGCGGTCGGCTGGAGCCCGATGTCGTACGACATCCAGCCCGCCAGCTCGGCGAGTTCGGCGGCGACCTTGAACAGGCGGCGGGTGGTGGACTCCGGCTGGGGCTCCTGGAGGAGGTCGGTCACCTCGTGCAGCTGGCCGACGACCGCCTTGCGGCGCAGGCCGCCGCCGCACTGGGCGTCCCACTGGCGGAACATCACCGTCGTGGACTCCAGGAGGTCCAGCTCGGGCCGGGAGAGCCGGCCGCGGGCGCGACCGGAGCCGCCCGCGGGCTCGGGCTCGGTGCGCGGGGCGGGAGGCGAGGGGACGAGCCAGCGCTGCATGGGCTCGATGAGGGCCGGGCCCGCGGACAGGACCAGCGAGCTCCCGAGGAAGCCGCGCCGCGCCAGCATCAGGTCGCTGCGCGAGAACTCGCTGAGCAGGGCCACGGTCTGCGGGCCCGTCCAGGGCAGGTCGACGCCGGTCGCGGAGGGTGACTGGCGGGCGGTCCGCAACCCCAGGTCCTCGATGGAGACGACGACGCCGAAGCGCTCCGAGAACAGCTCGGACAGGATCCTGGGGATCGGCTCGCGGGGGTTCTCGCCGTCGAGCCAGCGGCGCACGCGGGAGGTGTCCGTGGAGATGTGGTTGGCGCCCAACTGGCGTGCCCTGCGGTTGACCTGGCGGGCGAGCTCGCCCTTGGACCAGCCGCTGCGCACGAACCAGGAGGTGAGCAGCTCGTTCGGGCGCTTGTCAGCGTGCGTCGCGCTCGCAGCGTTCGTTCCGCTTCCGCCGTTGCCGCTCACTGGAACGCCCCCATCCCTGAGACCACTTGTCGCCGAGTGCGCCAAGCCCTATCAGCATGCCGGTTCGTACGGCCGTCCGTCCGGCCCTTGTCACCCTTCGAACGGAATGACGACTTGCCTCCGGCATACCCACGAGCGCATGTGCCCCCAGGACTCGTGCACACAAAGTAATCCTACGATCACCCGTCCAGCCACGGCTCATACGGAAACGCCACCATTCGCCACCCCTTCGAATGAACTCACGTACGGCTACGCGCGATTGACTTGACGCAGCACAACCACGAGCGGGTGCAGTGATGCACTCGGGGGCGCGCGTCGTCGGGCACGCAACCGTGGGCACGTCCGGGCGCTGAATGAACCGACCGGCGCCCGGGAAGGCGGAAACAGAGAGTCACGCATAGCGATCGCAGCGTAACCACCGGTGCGGCGGACCCGTTGGAGGGGGCATGGGCTTCACGATCGGCATCAGCCGGGGCATGCGCGACATCCGGACCGGCTCACGCCGCCGCGGCCGCACGTCGGACGGTACGGCCGTGGCCGAGTACACCGGCCTGTGGGGCTGGGACGTGGCGCCGGGTGCCCGGGCCTCGGCGGGCGCCTGCTCCTGCGGCCGCGACGACTGCCCGGAGCCGGGCGCGCACCCGCTGGACTTCGCGCCGGTGCTCGCCGCCGGGGCGACGCTGGACGACGTGACCGAAACGTGGGGCGAGTTCCCCGGCGCCTCGATGATGCTCCCGGTAGGCCGGGCGTTCGACGTCATCGAGGTGGCCGAGCCCGCCGGCTGCCGCGCGCTGGCCCGGCTGGAGCGGATGGGCCTGCCCGTCGGCCCGGTCGCGGCGACCCCGGACGGCCGGGCCCACTTCTTCGTCGCCCCCGGCGCCGCCGCCGACCTGCCCGGCCTGCTCTACCGCATGGGCTGGGACGACCCTGACTCCCTCGACCTGCGCGGCCTCGGCCCCGGCACGCACATCACGGCACCGCCCTCCGATCGCGGTGGCCTCGGCCCGGTCCGCTGGCTGCGCTCCCCCGCCCTGGACTCGGCCTCCCGGCCGCCGGAGGCCCGCCTGGTGCTGGGCACGCTGGCCTACGTGGCGCACCGGTCACGAGCGTAGGCACGGCAAGGACACAGAGCGAAGCGCCCGGCCCCGACTGCACCTCGGGGGCGGGCGCTTCTCGCGCAGGGACGGTTCTTCGCAGGTCGTGCCGCGGCTGGTGCCGAGCTCACTCCCCGATAAGGGCGTCAACGAACGCCTCCGGCTCGAACGGCGCCAGGTCGTCCGCACCCTCGCCGAGCCCGACGAGCTTGACCGGAACGCCCAGCTCGCGCTGGACCGCGACCACGATGCCGCCCTTGGCCGTGCCGTCCAGCTTGGTCAGCACGATGCCGGTGATGTCGACGACCTCGGAGAAGACCCGGGCCTGGACCAGGCCGTTCTGGCCGGTGGTGGCGTCCAGGACGAGCAGCACCTCGTCGACCGGGGCCTGCTTCTCCACGACCCGCTTGACCTTGCCGAGCTCGTCCATGAGGCCGGTCTTGGTGTGCAGACGGCCGGCGGTGTCGATGAGCACGACGTTCGCACCCATCTCCTTGCCCTCCTTGACCGCGTCGAACGCGACGGAGGCGGGGTCGCCGCCCTCCGGTCCGCGCACGGTGTGGGCGCCGACCCGCTCGCCCCAGGTCTGGAGCTGGTCGGCGGCGGCGGCCCGGAAGGTGTCGGCGGCGCCGAGGACCACGCTCTGGCCGTCGGCGACCAGGACGCGGGCGAGCTTGCCGGTGGTGGTGGTCTTGCCGGTGCCGTTGACGCCGACGACCATGACGATGCCCGGCTTGCGGTCCTCCGGCTCGGTCTTGACCACGCGGTCCATGTCGCGGCCGACCAGGGTGACGAGCTCCTCGCGCAGCAGGGTGCGCAGCTCCTCGGGGGTGCGGGTGCCGAGCACCTTCACACGCTCGCGCAGCCGCTCGACCAGTTCCTGGGTGGGCTGCACGCCGACGTCGGCCGTGAGCAGCGTGTCCTCGATCTCCTCCCAGGTGTCCTCGTCGAGGTGCTCGCGCGACAGCAGGGTGAGCAGCCCCTTGCCGAGGGCGTTCTGCGAGCGGGAGAGCCGGGTCCGCAGCCGGACCAGACGGCCGGCGGTGGGTTCCGGGATCTCGATCTCGGGGGCTTCGGCGGGCGGCTCCTCGACTACGACCGGAGCCGAGCCGTCCGGGAGATCCACCTCCTCTATCGTGCGCCGCGGTTCCTCCCGCGGCGTCTCGGCCTCGTCGCCGACGTGCGGCTCGGCCGGTGGGGCGGTGATGTCGGGCGCCGCGGGCGGGGGCGGCGGCAGCTGCTTCTTGCGCCGGCTGCCGACGATGAGCCCGCCGAGCGCGCCGAGCACGACCACGGCGATGACTACAGCAAGGATGACGATGTCCATAACGGGTCCAGTATCAGTCATGGGCCCCCGGAGCACCCCGCTCGCACCGCCCCGCGGGGGCGCGGGGCGCCGGATCTCCACACCCCTGGCCGTCTGACGCATCGTCAGCTAACGTCCCCCGGACACCCGCCCGGTGGAGGGAGACGCCGCCATGCCCGTCACGGTCGCACGCTTCAACCTCGTCGCTCCCGGGGCCTCCCCCGCCGAGCTCGGCGCCCGGTACCGGGCGGCCCTGGAGATGGCCGCGTACGCCGACGACCGGGGCGTCACCACGGTCCAGACGGAGGAGCACCACGGGGCGGAGAACAACTGGCTGCCGTCGCCGTTCGCCTTCGCCGGGGCGGTCTTCGGCGCGACCCGGCGTATCACGGTCACGGTCTCGGCGATCATCGGTCCGCTGCACGACCCGCTGCGGCTCGCCGAGGAGATCGCCGTGCTGGACCTGCTGAGCGGCGGCCGGCTGGTGACGGTCGCCGGGATCGGGTACCGGCCCGAGGAGTACGACCTGTTCGGCGTGGACTTCGCCCGGCGCGGGCGGCTCCAGGACGAGCTGCTGGAGACCCTGCTGAAGGCGTGGACCGGCGAGCCCTTCTCCTACCGGGGCCGCACGGTACGCGTCACCCCGCGCCCGTTCACCGACCCGCACCCGCTGCTCCTGGTCGGCGGCTCCTCGAAGGCCGCCGCCCGCCGGGCCGCCCGGCTCGGGCTGCCCTTCTTCCCCAGCGCGCACCTGCCGGAGCTGGAGGCGTACTACAAGGAGCGGCTCGTCGAGTACGGCACCGAAGGCTGGGCGATGATGCCCGCCGCCGAGACGCCCTTGCTGCACGTGGCCGAGGACCCCGACCGGGCCTGGGCGCAGTACGGGCGGCACTTCCTGCACGAGGCGCGGACGTACGCCTCCTGGCAGTCGGGCGGAGTGCGCTCGGCGGTGAAGTCGGGCGCGACGACGGTCGAGGACCTCCGCGCTGAGGGCGTGTACCGGATCCTCACCCCGGAGGCGTGCGTGGCGCTGGGGCTGGACTCCTATGTCCTGCATCCGCTGTCGGGCGGGATGCCGGTGGAGGAGGGGTGGCGGAGCCTGCAGCTGTTCTGCGAGCGGGTGCTGCCGGGCCTGGACGGCTGACCCTGCCGGATGAACGGTGGCCCGCCGCGCCTCCTCGGTGATCCACTGACGCCATGAGCTTGTCGGTCGACGTGTTCCTGCGTGAGCCGGACGGACAGCGGCGGATACTCGACGTCCCCGAGGGGCGCGACGACTCGGCCGGGTTCGAGTCCTGGCGCCGGACGGTGTGGGGATCGCCGTCGGTGCGCGCGACGGGGGCCCGGTTCCTGCCGGTCCTGGCCGACGGCGACCTGGAGGTCGAGGCCGAGGACGTGGCGGAGTTCCTGCGCGAGGTGGCGCTGCTGCGCGATCACCTCGACGCGATCGCCGAGAGCACGCGGCGACCGCGCGGACTCGCGGAGCACCGGGCGGGGCTGGCGCGGCGGCTGCGGAACCTGGAGGTGGCCGCGCTCGACACCCGGGTGATCGAGGGCGGCGTCCTGATCTGGTGAGACGACAGACCGCCGCCCCGGCTCGGGCAGTGGCCGAACCGGGGCGGCGGCGGGTTACGGGGAGAGGGGCAGCGGGGACTTTGGCCCCTCCTCCCCGAGTCGTGGGACGGGCCTAGCCCATCTCCTCCAGGGCCTTGCCCTTCGTCTCCTTGACGAACTTCAGGACGAACGGGATCGAGAGCGCGGCGAACGCGGTGTAGATCACGTACGTGGCGGAGAGGTTCCAGTCGGCCAGCGACGGGAAGCTCGCGGTGATGGCCCAGTTGGCGATCCACTGCGCGGCGGCGGCCACGCCCAGCGCGGCGGCGCGGATCCGGTTGGGGAACATCTCGCCGAGCATGACCCAGACGACCACACCCCAGGACAGGGCGAAGAAGAGGACGAAGACGTGCGCGGCGATCAGGGCGATCCAGCCCTGTGCGGCCGGCAGCTTGCCGTCGACCAGGTGGTACGAGAACGCCCAGGCCTCCAGGGCGAGGCCGACGACCATGCCGACCGAGCCGATGATCGCGAGCGGCCTGCGTCCGATGCGGTCGACGAAGATCATCGCGATGACGGTGCCGAGGATGTTGATGATCGACGTGGTGAAGGAGTAGAAGAACGAGTCCGTCGGGTCCACGCCGACCGACTGCCACAGCGTCGAGGAGTAGTAGAACGCGACGTTGATGCCGACGAACTGCTGGAAGACCGACAGGCCGATACCGATCCAGACGATCGGCTTGAAGAAGAAGCTGCCGCCGAGCAGGTCCTTGAAGCTCGACTTGTGCTCGCTCTTCATGGCGCCTTCGATCTCGGCGACGCGAGCGTCCAGGTCGACGTCCTTGCCCTCGACCTCGGTGAGGATCTCCCGGGCGCGCTCGTGCTTGCCGACGGAGATGAGGAAGCGCGGGGACTCGGGGATGGCGAAGGAGAGCAGCCCGTAGAGGATGGCCGGGACGACCATGACGCCGAGCATGACCTGCCAGGCCTCCAGGCCCATCAGCTTGCCGCGCTGGTCACCGTCGGCGGCGTTCAGCAGACCCCAGTTGACCAGCTGCGACACGGCGATGCCGATGACGATCGCGGCCTGCTGGAAGGAGCCGAGCCGGCCGCGGTAGGCGGGCGGGGCGACCTCGGCGATGTAGGCCGGGCCGATCACGGAGGCCATGCCGATGGCGAAGCCGCCGACGACGCGCCAGAAGGCGAGGTCCCACAGCGCGAAGGGGAGCGCGGAGCCGACGGCGCTGACGGTGAAGAGGACCGCGGCGATCTGCATGCACCGGATGCGGCCGATGCGGTCGGCTATGCGGCCGGCGGTGGCGGCACCGATGGCGCAGCCGATGAGGGCGATGGCGATGACCTGGGCGAGGGCCGCGGAGCCGACGTCGTAGCGGTCACGGATGGCTTCGACGGCGCCGTTGATCACGGAACTGTCGTAGCCGAAGAGGAAACCGCCCATCGCGGCCGCCGCCGCGATGAAGACGACGTGCCCGAGATGATCGGGGTGAGCCGTCCTGGCTCCTGACTTGGGTGCCTGCGCTGTGCTGGTCACGTGTACTCCTCGGGCCACCGGCAACGCTGCCGGAGGGGATCTGCCCTTCGAGGTCCACCTGAAGGTACCTGAAGGTAAAAGGAACGTTGCCGAGACTATGCCTTCAAGTTTCGAAGTCAATAGATCAGTAGCTGTGAATCTGAGGCAGGGATGTGGGAGCTGTGTGTTCAAGTGTTGAAGCCATGGAGAGGTGCAGGTGAGACCGGTGTAGAGGACACACATCTACCGGAGGCGCTGGCTGATGACCTTCGACACACCGTCGCCCTGCATGGAGACGCCGTAGAGCGCGTCGGCGACCTCCATCGTGCGCTTCTGGTGGGTGATCACGATCAGCTGGGAGGCTTCCTGGAGCTCCTGCATGATCCGGATGAGCCGCTGGAGGTTGGTGTCGTCGAGCGCGGCCTCGACCTCGTCCATGACGTAGAACGGGCTGGGCCGCGCCTTGAAGATCGACACGAGCATCGCCACCGCGGTCAGCGACCGCTCCCCGCCCGACAGCAGCGACAGCCGCTTGACCTTCTTGCCCGGCGGACGCGCCTCGACGTCCACGCCCGTGGTGAGCATGTTGTCGGGGTCGGTCAGGATCAGCCGTCCCTCACCGCCCGGGAACAGGCGCGAGAACACGCCCTCGAACTCCCGGGCCGTGTCCCGGTAGGCCTCGGTGAAGACCTGCTCGACGCGCTCGTCGACCTCCTTCACCACCTGCAGGAGGTCCGCCCGCGTCTTCTTCAGGTCCTCCAGCTGCTCGCTGAGGAACTGGTGGCGTTCCTCCAGCGCGGCGAACTCCTCCAGAGCGAGCGGGTTCACCTTGCCGAGCTGCTGGTAGGCACGCTCGGCCGACTTCAGGCGCTTCTCCTGCTCGGCCCGGAGATACGGCCTCGGCCGGTTGCGCGGGTGCTCCGGATCCTCCGGCAGCTCCTCGCCCTCGGCGGGGGGCGAGGGCGGCACGAGCTGGTGCGGTCCGTACTCCGCCACCAGTCCGGCCGGTTCGACACCCAGCTCCTCCAGCGCCTTGGTCTCCAACTGCTCGATGCGCAGCCGCTTCTCGGCGCCGAGTACCTCGCCGCGGTGGACCGAATCCGTCAACTTGTCGAGCTCGGCCTTGAGGTCGCGCCCCTCGGTGCGGGCACGGGCGAGTTCCTGCTCCCGGCGGGCCTTGGCGGCCTCCGCGGCGGTGCGCTCCTCGTCGGCACGGGCCAGGGAGACCTCGACGTGCGCGAGCAGCTGCCTCGCACCCGCGCCGACGGCCTCGGCGACGGCTGCCTCGTGCCGGAGCCGGGCCCGCCGCTGTTCGGCACGCGCGCGTGCCTCGCGTTCCGCGCGGGCGGCCCGGTCCAGCGAGTCGGCCCGTCCGGCCAAGCCCTTGACGCGTTCCTCGTGCGTACGGGCCTGGAGACGGGCCTCCATCTCGGTCTGGCGTGCGTTGGCGCCGTCGGCGGCGAGCCGGTCCCGGACGGAGGTGTCGGGCTCCTCCTCGATCGGCATCTCCTCGGCGACGGCGAGCCGCTCGGCCAGTTCCTCGACCTCGGCGAGGGCCTTGTCGAGGGACTCCTGCGCCCGTGCCGCCGCGGCCGTGGACCGCTCGGCCTCTCCCGCCGCGCCCCGCGCCTGCCCGGCGAGCCGGCCGAGCTGCTGGGCGACGGACGACTTCTCCCGGTCGGCGGCCCGGCGCCGCTCCCCCACGTCCTCGACCAGCGCGGCGCACTCCTTGCGCCGCTCCACGGCCGCGTGCTGAGCCTCGGTGAGCGCCTCGCAGCGGACGGCGAGCTCTTCCAGTTCGGCTGCCGCCTCGTCGACGGAGGCCTGCACTTCGAGGAGGCTGGGGGCACCGGCGGAGCCGCCGTGGGCGAAGTGGGTGCCGAGGAGGTCGCCTTCCGCGGTCACCGCGGTGAGGTGGGGGTGACCGTATACGAGGTCTTCCGCGTCTTCGAGGGTGCCGACGACGACGACGCCGTGGAGCAGCCGGCGTACGGCCGGCATGAGCTCGGTGGGGCCGCGGACCAGATCTGCGGCGAAGGTGTGTCGTGCGTCTGCGGGTCCGTTGTGGTCGTTCGCGCAGTTCCCCGCGCCCCCAGGATGAGGATCTCCTGCCAGGAGCAGGGTGGCCCGGCCTCCGTCCTGTTTGCGGAGGAGTCTGATCGCGTCTGCCGCCGAGGCCGGGGTCGTGACGGCGATCGCGTCCGCCGCCGCCCCGAACGCCGCGGCCAGGGCGGCCTCGTGCCCCGGGGTCACCGTAAGGAGCTCCGCCGCCGGGCCCAGCAGGCCGGAGAGGCGGTCCTTCGCCGCGAGCAGCATCCCGGTGCCGTCCTTGCGGCGCAGACCGAGTGCCAGGGCCTCGTGGCGGGCCTGGGTGGCGGCCCGCTTGCGTTCCGCCGCCGTGGCCTCCTCGCGGGCTGACGTGAGGGCCGCCTCGGCCTCGGCCAGCTGCTGCTTCGCCGCCTCGTGCTGCTCGGAGAGCTCCGCGTCACCGGCGTCGAGGCCGTCGACCTCCGCCTTGAGGGCCTCGTACTCCTCCTGGGCGGCGACGGCACGTTCCTGCGCCTCGTCGCGGGCGGCGGCCAGGCGTTCGATCTCGGCCTGGGCGGAGGCCGCACGGGAGCGGGCGGCGTTGACCTGGCCGCTGAGCCGGGCCAGCCCCTCGCGCCGGTCGGCGATGGCGCGGGCGGCGTCCTTCAGGCGCCGTTCCTCCTGGATGAGCGCCCGTTCCAGCTCGGCACGGTGGGCGACCGTGTCCTCCAGGGCCCGTTCGGCCGCCTCCAGCGCCGCCTCCAGCTCGGCCTCCTGCTCGCGGATGCGGGCGGCCTCGCGCTCCATGTCCTCGGGGTCGCGGCCGCGCCGCTCCTCCGGGGGCGCGGAGGTGGCGCTCTTCACACGGGCGTCGGCCAGCGAGATCGTGCCCCGTACGCGTTCGGCGAGCTGGGAGAGCTCGTACCAGGTCTGCTGGGCACGCTGGAGCCGCGGCGTGAGCTGCCGTACCTCGTCCTCCAGGAGGGCCTCGCGCTGGAGCGCCCTGCGCAGTTGCTGCTCGGCGGACTCCTTGCGCTCCTTCAGCGCGGCCTCGTCGGCGACCTCGGCCTTGAGGGCCTCCCTGAGCCGTACGAGGTCGTCGGCCAGGAGGCGCAGACGGGCGTCGCGCAGGTCGGCCTGGATGACGGCGGCCCTGCGGGCGACGGCGGCCTGGCGGCCGAGCGGCTTGAGCTGCCGCCTGAGCTCGTCGGTGAGGTCCTGCACGCGCGCGAGGTTGGCCTGCATCGCGTCCAGCTTGCGCAGCGCCTTCTCCTTGCGCTTGCGGTGCTTGAGGACGCCGGCGGCCTCCTCGATGAAGGCGCGGCGGCCCATGGGATCGGCGTGCAGGACGGAGTCGAGCTGGCCCTGCCCGACGATCACATGCATCTCACGGCCGATGCCGGAGTCGGAGAGGAGCTCCTGGATGTCGAGGAGGCGGCAGGTGTCGCCGTTGATCTGGTATTCGCTGCCGCCGTTGCGGAACATGATCCGCGTGATGGTGACCTCGGCGTACTCGATGGGCAGGGCGCCGTCGGAGTTGTCGATGGTCAGGGACACCTCGGCACGGCCCAGCGGGGGGCGCCCGGTGGTGCCGGCGAAGATGACGTCCTCCATCTTGCCGCCGCGCAGCGATTTGGCGCCCTGCTCGCCCATGACCCAGCTGAGCGCGTCGACGACGTTGGACTTGCCCGAGCCGTTCGGTCCGACGACGCACGTGATCCCCGGCTCGAACCGGAGGGTGGTCGCGGAGGCGAACGACTTGAACCCGCGGAGGGTCAGGGCCTTGAGGTGCACGCCGCCGGACTCTACCGCCCGGGTCGGTCTCACTCCATGAACCCACGGTTTCGCCGCTGAACGCGCAGGGCACATCAGACGTTAAAGACGGTGAAAGGATGCGGGGGCAAGCAAGGCAAGAAAGAAGGGACGCCGACGGGGCGTCCCTTGCACTTCAGACAACTAGGCGGTTGTGACGGGCGGCCCAACCACTGCTGTGCTGTTGTGGAGCGGTGCAGTGATCAGGTGAGCGCAGGCTCCGCCTGGTGTGCGTCAACGCTCTCCATGATCCTGTCGTGAGAAGCGGCAGCCGTCAGCGCTTCGTTCTCCGCCTGGATTCGTCCGAGCTCGGATTCCAGGTCCTGGACGCGCTGCTGGAGCCGTCGCATCTCGGCGAGGAGTCGAGGGTCGGAGCCGCCGACGTAACCGAGAAGCGCCTTTGCCATGATGGATGGTCCTCCACAATGCGTGACCGACCGCTGCGGTGTGGGTCGTGAGGGATTCGCACCCGCGGTCTTGGCAGGGCCTGGAGTTGTGCTGCCGTTCAGCCATGCCAAACAGCTAAGGTGCGCGGGGCTTTCAGCGTCTCACCAAAAAGTTTGACGGTCAACACGATCACGCCCCGTATTGGGGGCGGCCCGGGCGCGCGCGGCCTGGAACGGCCGTACTGCGGCTTCTGCGGGGCCCTCGGGGCGTGGCGATCATCCTTGCGGGTGGAGCGGGCCAAGGCAAGCGGTTCTCGGCAATCACCAGCGAGTTTCTGTTCGGGGCGGTCGCCCGCGGGCGGCCCCGGGGGCCGCCCGGCGGGCGTGCTCATCGGATGGCGAAGCCGTCGTAGCCGCCGCGCGGTGTGTCCCAGATCTCGGTGACGCCGTCCACGCG
This sequence comes from Streptomyces paradoxus, assembly GCF_014202475.1. Classification (GTDB taxonomy): domain Bacteria; phylum Actinomycetota; class Actinomycetes; order Streptomycetales; family Streptomycetaceae; genus Streptomyces; species Streptomyces paradoxus. The sequence continues at coordinate 185,635 of NZ_JACHGV010000010.1, read as the reverse complement.
GCCGGGCGTGTCGTCACTCTGGAGCCACTCCAGGAGCCCCTCGCAGCCCTCGCGTCCGCCCTCCGCGACCACTTGGACCCGTCCGTCGCCCAAATTGAGAGCAAAGCCACTCAGGCCGCCGATCTCCAATGCCTTGGCACGCGTGAACCAGCGGAAACCCACACCTTGGACGCGTCCACGCACCCAGGCGACCAATCGCACATCCTCGCTCATGACTGCAACCTAACCGCCCAATCTCCCTCCGGGCACTTCCTCCACTTGCGCCATGCGGTACCGTCCCCCCTCAACGAATCTCATATGAAACTCACACGATCGAGTGAGTTTGGTGTTGATCTCGAGGACGAGTCGACCGCCAGGACGAGGAAGGCCAGGACATGGGACGCCACCGACGCTCCGACGCCGGCCGCGCCGCCACGGGCCGCGCCACGGGAATCACCCACGCAAACGGCTTCGCGGAGGGGCGCGATCCGCTGTACCCCACCGCGGACGACGCACCGACGATGGGCATCGCCCCCTATCTGAACCCGGAGGCGTACGCCGGCACCTACGCGAGGAGCGAGGCCTACCTGTTCGGGGCGGAGGGGTCCGCCGCGGGTGACCGCTTCGAGGAGACAGCCGTCTTCGCGAGCGACGGCTTCACGCCCGACGGCGGCGGCCGCCGCCCGGGTTCGCACCGGCGTCGCAAGAAGACCGCCCGGCCGATGCGCACCGGCCTGCTCGGCGTCTCCGCCGCCGTCGCCCTCGGCACGGTCGCGGTCGCCACCGGCGCCGTGCCCGGCCTCGAGAACTACAAGCTCGGCGGCAACGGCGGAGCCGACAAGGTCCAGGCCGGGAACACGCCGACCAACACCCCGGTCGAGCAGGGCGGCACCTCCGGCAGTGCCGACAGCCGGGACGACACGTCCACCAGCCGGGACGTCGAGCGCTCCGCGTCCCCGTCGCCCTCCGCCTCCAAGTCCTCCGCCGCGCCGACGAAGACGCCGGAGAAGCCGGAGAAGACGCAGGAGAAGACCCCGGAGAAGAAGAAGCCGGCGGCCACCCCGAGCGAGAAGCCGGACAGCACGCCCTCCCGTACGGCCACCAAGGCCCCGAAGGCTCCCGGCGCCACCGGCGCCCTGGCCGGCGAGTCCGCCGCCGCGGCCCAGGTGCTCAGCCTCGTGAACGAGGAGCGGGCCAAGGTGGGCTGCAGCCCGGTCGCCGCCAACAGCGCCCTGGCCGGTCTGGCCCAGAACTACAGCGAGGCCATGGCCGCGCGGGGCTTCTTCGACCACACCGACCCGGACGGCCGCACGCCCTGGGACCGGGCCGAGAAGGCCGGGATATCGAACCTCGGCGGCGAGAACATCGCCCGCGGCCAGGCCGACGCCGCGGCCGTGATGGACGCCTGGATGAACAGCCCCGGCCACCGCGCGAACATACTGAACTGCGACTTCAAGACGCTGGGCGTCGGTGTCGAGTTCGGCTCCGGCGGCCCCTGGTGGACCCAGAACTTCGGCTACTAGGGCACCCTGGGCATTCCGGCAGAAGGCGCTAACTTTCGGTTAGTGCCTTCTGTCGGTTAGCGCTGTGCTGGCGTAGGCTGGGGCATATGACCACCACCCAGGAGCTCACGGAGGGGCTCGACGACCTCCCGTACAACGTGTTCGCCAAGGCCTGTCCGTCGCGCGGCACGCTGGAGCACGTCATGGGCCGCTGGGGCGGCCTCACGCTCGGCGCCCTGTACGAGGGCTCGCTGCGCTTCAACGAGCTGCGCCGCCGCGTCGACGGGGTGAGCGAGAAGATGCTGTCCCAGACGCTGCACGCCCTGGAGCGCGACGGCCTCGTCCACCGCGAGGCCCAGCCGACCAACCCGCCCCGGGTGGACTACGAACTGACGCCGCTGGGACGCCACGTGGCCGAGCGGCTGCTCGCCCTCATCCACTGCGTGGAGGGCAGCATGGACGAGGTCCTGGCCGCGCGCGAGCGGTACGACTCCGCTAGGGCGTGATCCGCGGAGGCCGCTGGCACTTCGGGCAGTAGTAGCTCGACCGGTTCATCCAGGGCCGCCGCCGCATGGGCGTGCCGCAGCGCCGGCAGGGCAGGCCCTCACGGCCGTACGCGTCGAGCGACCGGTCGAAGTAGCCCGACTCCCCGTTGACGTTGACGTAGAGACTGTCGAAGCTGGTGCCTCCCACCGCGAGGGCCGCGTTCATCACGTCCCGCACATGCCCCAGGAGCATCAGGGTGCGCGGGCGCGTGAAGGTGGCGGTGGGGCGCTCGTAGTGGATGCGGGCGCGCCACAGCGCCTCGTCGGCGTAGATGTTGCCGACGCCGCTGATCAGCGACTGGTCGAGCAGGGCCCGCTTGATCGTGGACCGCTTGCGGCGCAGCGCCTGGTGGAAGGCCTCGTCGTCGAAGTGCGGGTCCAGCGGGTCGCGGGCGATGTGCGCGATGACGTCGGGCAGGCCGTCGGGGGTGTTCTCGTGCAGCGACAGGCCGCCGAAGGTGCGCTGGTCGACGAAGCGGAGTTCGGTGTCCAGGGCGTCGGTGAAACGAACGCGGATGCGCAGGTGCTTCTCGTCCGGGGCCGTGTGCGGCTGAACCAGGAGCTGGCCGCTCATACCGAGGTGGGCCAGGATCGACTGGTCGGTGTCCTCCAAGGGCAGCCAGAGGTACTTGCCGCGGCGGCTGGGGACGCCGATGCGGTGGCCCTTCAGGCGGTGCGCGAAGTCGTCGGCGCCCGCGAGGTGGCGGCGCACGGCGCGCGGGTGCCGCACCTCGGTCTCGGCGACGGTCCGGTGGGCGACCCACCGCTCGAGACCGCGCCGTACGACCTCGACTTCGGGCAACTCGGGCATGGGGTCCCCCGTCCCAGACGTGTGGATGACGCGAGCGCCCGCCCCGGGCAGGGGCGGGCGCTCGGGTGCGCTGTGCTCGCCGCCCGGTGCGGGCGGCGGCGGTCAGCCGTCGGCGGGACCGTCGACGGCCGTGTGGGCGGCCTGAGCGGCTGCCGTCTGCGTCGCCTCGGCGGCCTTGGCCGCCTTCGCGCGCTCGTCCGCCGCGGCCCGGATGGACCGCCATGCGGACTCGGCGGCCTGCTGCTCCGCCTCCTTCTTGCTGCGGCCGGTGCCGGTGCCGTACGAGACGCCTCCGACGCGGGCGGCAGCAGTGAAGGTCTTCTCGTGGTCGGGGCCGGTCTCCGTGACCAGGTACTCGGGGACACCGAGCCCCTCGGTCGCGGTGAGCTCCTGGAGACTGGTCTTCCAGTCCAGGCCGGCTCCGAGGTTCGAGGACTTCTCGATCAGCGGGTCGAACAGGCGGTGCACCAGCTCCGCCGCCGAGTCCAGTCCCTGGTCGAGATAGACGGCGCCGATCACCGCTTCGAGGGTGTCGGCGAGGATGGATGCCTTGTCCCGGCCGCCCGTGCCCTCTTCACCGCGGCCGAGCCGGATGAAGGAGCCCAGGTCGAGCCCACGGCCCACCTCGGCGAGCGCACGCGAGTTCACCACCGCCGCCCGCAGCTTGGCCAGCTGGCCTTCTGGCAGGTCGGGGTGGGTGCGGTACAGCGTGTCCGTGACCACGAGGCCGAGTACGGAGTCCCCGAGGAACTCCAGGCGCTCGTTGGTCGGCAGACCGCCGTTCTCGTATGCGTACGACCGGTGGGTCAGTGCGCGCACCAGAAGGGCGGACTCGAGCTTGTAGCCGAGCCGCCCTTCCAGAAGCGTGTGGGACGAGGCCTGGTTGTCCGCCGGAGCACTCCCGCTCACACGGGAAGACTTGTTCTTAGGCGTGGACACAGTGCCTCTCACCAGCCGCTCAGACCTCGAGGACCTGGCGCTTGTTGTAGGTGCCGCACGACGGGCACGCGATGTGCTGCTGCTTGGGCTCGTGGCAGCGCTCGCACGCAACCAGGGTGGGGACCGCAGCCTTCCACTGCGACCGGCGGTGGCGCGTGTTGCTGCGCGACATCTTCCGCTTCGGAACAGCCACGGCTACTTCTCCTGCTTCTCGTCGGCGCGTGCTGACTGAGGCGCGCCGCCGCTCATCTCGTCCTTCTCGCCGTCCTTCATGGTGCCGGCGAGTCCCTGCAATGCCGCCCAACGGATGTCGACGGCGTCATGGTGGTGGTCCGGGTCGTCCGCCAGCCGCGCACCGCACTCGGCGCACAGACCGGGGCAGTCTTCCCGGCACACCGGCTGCATCGGCAGTGCGAGCACCACCGCATCACGCAGCACGGGCTCGAGGTCGAACAAGCCGTCCTCGAGGAAGAGCCTGTCCTCGTCGTCCTCGGCGTCGTCGCCCGGTTCCGCGATCACACGGCCCCGGTCGTCGGCGTCAGGGTACGAGAACATCTCCTGGAAATCCGCTTCGAGCTCCTGCTCGAGCGGCTCCAGACACCTTACGCACTCCCCCTCGGCCGCGGCACGGGCGGTGCCTGTGACGAGCACCCCTTCCATGACCGACTCCAGGCGGAGTTCAAGCTCCACCGGGGCGCCTTCCGGCACTCCGATGACTCCCTTGAGACCGAGGTCCTTGGGAGCGTCGACCGTGCGGGTCAGGCGCTGCAGCGCACCAGGCCGCCGACCCAGCTCGTGTGTGTCGAACACGAGGGGGTTGCGGTGGTCGAGGCGGGCGTTCAGGGCCATTCCTGCTTTCGGTGAGAACTCGTGGACGCCGCCCTTCGGTGTTCCCGGGCAGCGTTGATCGCGGACGTACACGCGACCGAAGAGCCAGGATACTGGACCTTTCGCTGTCGGCCCAATCCGGACCTCAGCCCTGGCCCCGGCCCTGCTCGTAGGCCCGCAACTGCTCGGCGCTGATCATGCTGGTGTCGAAGAGACTGGTCTCGTCGAGCGCGTACCCCTGGTGGCCCTGCTGCGCCGGGGAGGCCTGCTGCGGCTGCTGCTGGACCTGGTTCGGGTCGTAGGCCGCCTGCTGGGGGTCGTAGCCCGGGTAGGCGTACGGATCGGCCTGCTGGTAGCCGTAGGGGTCCTGCTGAGCGGCGTAGGCCTGCTGCGGGTAGCCGCCGTAGGGGTCGGGCTGCTGCTGGTAGCCGTACACCGGCTCCGGCTGCTGCGGCTGCGCGTAGTCCTGCTGCTGGGCGGGCCGCTCGGCCGGCTTCTGGTCCGCGAGGGCGGCCAGGTCGGCGAGGTAGTCGGCGTCGCTGGAGTGCTGGACGGTGCTCGCGTCGTCGGCGAGGGAGCCGAGGTCGTCGGTGGCGATCCGGCCGTGCAGCTTCTGCCGGCCGCGGCCCACCGCCTCCAGGGTCTTGGCGAGGACCGCCTCGAAGGCGCCCAGCTTGACGTCGACGTACTCGTCGGCGCTGCGGCGCTGGGTCTCCGGGTCGTGGCTGCGCTCGGGGGCGTCCTCGTCCTCGTAGCCCTGCTCGTCGGTGCCGGGGCCGGTGCCCAGGAGCTTCTCGCGGCCGCGGCCGACGGAGCCCAGGGTCTTGGTGAGGACAACCTCGAAGTTGGCGAGCTTGGAGTCGACGTACTCGTCGGCCTCGGCGCGGATCTCCTCGGCCTCCTGGCGGGCCTCGGCCAGGATCCGGTCGGCCTCGGCCTGGGAGCGGCGGGCGACCTCGGTGCCGGACACCAGGGAACCGCGCTCGGCGTGCGCGCCCTCGATGATCCGCTGGGCCTCCTGACGGGCCTGCTCGACCATCTGCTCGCGGCCGCCGATCAGCTCCTGGGCCTGGGCGAGGGAGTCGGGCAGCGCCGCGCGCACCTCTTCCAGCATCGCGAGCAGGTCGGCGCGGTTGACCACGCACGAGGCCGACATGGGCATGGACCGGGCGCCGGAGACCGCGGAGACGATCTCGTCCAGCTTCTTCTGCACGTCCACCGTGTGCTCGCCACTCTCTACAGATGCGTTGGAGACGGACGGGACGACTGTACGGCCACGGGGTCGCCTCGGAACACCGGGTGACGGGCAGTCAGGCCCCGCGGGGACGTCCGGGGCGGGTTCAGTCCTTCCTCAGGCGCTCGGTGAGGACGCCGAGGACCTCCGCGGGCACCAGGTGGGAGACGTCGCCGCCCCAGGTCGCGACCTCTTTGACCAGGGAGGACGACAGGAAGCTGTAGGTGGGGTTGGTGGGGATGAAGAGGGTCTCCACGCCCGAGAGGCCGTTGTTCATCTGGGCCATCTGCAGCTCGTAGTCGAAGTCGCTGACCGCGCGCAGGCCCTTGACGATGGCGGGGATCTCGCGCTGCTTGCAGAAGTCGACGAGCAGGCCGTGGAAGGCCTCCACGCGGACGTTGCCGTACTCGGCGGTGACCCGGCGGATCAGGTCGATCCGCTCCTCGATCTCGAACAGGCCCTTCTTGGCCTGGTTGATCATCACCGCGACATAGACCTCGTCGTACAGCCTGGAGGCGCGGGAGATGATGTCGAGGTGTCCGTTGGTGATCGGGTCGAACGACCCGGGACAGACGGCGCGGCGCACTTGTGTTCCCTCGCTCTCCGGTCCGGTCATCGTGCGTCTTCGCACGTAGAGGCGGCGCGACCGTACCAAAACGTTCCCTCGCCGTAGCGACGGGCCCGGAGGGGTTCGAAACCCTCGGGCCACCGGAATTCACCGCCTCTGGTGCTGCGCTCCACGGTGACGAGGGCTTCGTCGGCGAGCCAGCCCTCTGTGCCGAGTGTGAGGAGGATCTCCCGAAGATCGTCGTCCGTGACGGCGTACGGGGGGTCGAGGAAGACGAGGTCGTACGGGTCGCTGGGGGGTGCCGTACGGATGATCTGTTCCGCTTTGCCGGATCTGACCTCGGCGCCGGGGAGGCCGAGGTTCTTCACGTTCTCGCGGACCGTCCGGACGGCTCTGGCGTCGGCTTCGACGAGGAGGGCGTGGCCGGCGCCCCGGGAGAGTGCCTCCAGGCCCACGGCGCCGGAGCCGGCGTAGAGGTCGAGGACGCGTTCGCCGTCCAGGGGGCCGCCGAGGAGGGACTGCCAGGTGGAGAAGAGGCCTTCGCGTGCACGGTCGGAGGTGGGGCGGGTGCCGGTGCCTGGAGGTACCGCCAGGCGACGTCCACCGGCTGCGCCGGCGATCACGCGGGTCATCTTCGGTCCTTGATTGTGGGCGGCTTCAGGTTCATTGTGGCTGGTCGCGCCCCCGCGGCGGTAGCCGCATACGGATTACGCCCCGCGCCCCTGAAAGAGGGCCGGTCCCCCTCACCCCTTTTCCAGGTACTGCTCCCTCTCCTCGTCCAAGAGGGCCTCCAGCACCGTGCGCAGGGCCGGGAGGTGGGTCAGTTCCGGGTCGGCGGCGACCACCGCCGTCGCCTCCTGCCTCGCCTCCGCGATGATCTCCTCGTCCTCGATGACGGCCAGCATCCGCAGGGAGGTGCGGGCGCCCGACTGGGCCTGGCCGAGGACATCGCCCTCGCGGCGTTGTTCCAGGTCGATGCGGGAGAGTTCGAAGCCGTCGAGGGTGGAGGCGACCGCGCCCAGGCGCTGGCGGGCCGGGCTCGCCTCGGGCATCTCGGTGACCAGGAGACAGAGGCCGGGGGCCGAACCACGGCCCACACGGCCACGCAGCTGGTGGAGCTGGGAGACGCCGAAGCGGTCGGCGTCCATGATCACCATGGCGGTCGCGTTCGGGACGTTGACGCCGACCTCGATGACCGTCGTGGCCACCAGGACATCCGTCTCGCCGGCGGCGAAGCGGCGCATCACGGCGTCCTTGTCGTCGGGGTGCATCCTGCCGTGCAGGACTTCGACCCGCAGGCCCTGCAGGGGGCCCTTGGTGAGCTGGTCGGCCACGTCGAGGACGGCGAGGGCCGGGCGCTTCTCCGCGGCGTCCTCCGGGGACTCCGGCGGCTTCTTCCTGCCGGACTTCTTCGGGTCGTCCTCCTCGTCGCCGATGCGGGGACAGACCACGTACGCCTGGTGGCCGTTCTCCACCTCCTCGCGGACCCTTTCCCACGCGCGGGACAGGAAGTGGGGCTTGTCCGCGGCCGGGACCACATGGCTGGCGATCGGCGAGCGGCCCGCCGGGAGCTGGTCCAGGACGGAGGTCTCCAGGTCGCCGAAGACGGTCATGGCGACCGTGCGCGGGATGGGTGTGGCCGTCATGACCAGCAGATGCGGGGGTTGCTTGCCCTTGCCGCGCAGGGCGTCTCGCTGCTCCACGCCGAAGCGGTGCTGTTCGTCGACCACGACCAGGCCCAGGTCGTGGAACTGCACCTTGTCCTCGATCAGCGCGTGCGTGCCGATGACGATGCCGGCTTCGCCGGTGGTGAGGTCGAGCAGGGCGTGCCGCCGGGCCGCCGCACCCATGGAGCCGGTGAGCAGCACCACCTTGGTGGCCTGCTCGGCCCCGCCCAGCATGCCGCCCTCGGCCAGCTCGCCCATCATCTCGACGATGGACCGGTGGTGCTGCTGCGCGAGCACTTCGGTGGGCGCGAGCAGGGCGGCCTGCCCACCGGCGTCGACCACGGCGAGCATGGCGCGCAGCGCCACCATCGTCTTCCCGGAACCCACCTCCCCCTGCAACAGCCGGTGCATCGGATGGCTCGTGGCCAGGTCGTCGAAGATCTCGCGGGAGACGCGCTGCTGGCCGTCGGTGAGGGTGAAGGGGAGGCGGGCGTCGAAGGCCGTGAGGAGGCCGTCGGGGGCGGGTCTGCGGGGGACGGCGGGGAGTTGGGCGTCCGCGTGGCGGCGGCGGGCCAGGGCGACCTGGAGGACGAAGGCCTCGTCCCACTTGAGGCGGGAGCGGGCGTCCTCGATGTCGGCCTTGGTGTGCGGGCGGTGGATCTTCAGCAGGGCCTCGGGGAGGGGCACCAGGCCGCGGCCCTCGCGCAGGGAGTCCGGGAGCGGCTCCACGGCCTCCTGTGCTGTGGGCAGGACCGTCTGGATCGCCTTGCCGATCTTCCAGGACTCCAGCTTGGCGGTGGCGGGGTAGATCGGGATCAGCGCGCCCGCCCAGGTCTCGACGGACTCCTCCGGGTCGCCGCGCAGCAACTCGTAGGCCGGGTGGGCGAGTTGAAGGCGGCGGTTGAAGACGGAGACCTTGCCCGCGAACATCGCGCGCGTGCCCGGCAGGAGTTCCTTGTGGGGCTTGTGGACGCCCGCGCCGAAGAAGACCAGTTGGAGCCGGCCGCTGCCGTCCGTGATCGTGACCTCCAGGCGCTGGCCCTTGCCGCGCGGGGCCTTGGCGGAGGCGAACGTGTGCAGACGGGCGTCGGCGACCTGCGCGACCACCGTGACGTGCTCGTCCATGGGGAGGTCGGCGAGGTGCGTGAGCTGGCCGCGCTCCTCGTATCTGCGCGGGTAGTGGTGGAGGAGGTCGCCGACGGTGAGCAGGCCGAGGTGCTCGGCCATCACCTTCGCGGTGGCGGGGCCGAGCACCGACTTCAGCGGCTGGCGCAGGGGTTCTTCCAGTGCGGGCACGAGATCCATTGCACACCACGCCACTGACAATGGCTCCCAGGCCGCGGCCGGATCGCCGTAAAGGTCCCGGAAACCCCTGGTCAGGCGGCTGGTTCGCGCCTTAGGATGACGCGCTCCCGGCCCTCTTTCGCGGTCACCGCCCCACCGGGACCGCCCGACCCCGCGCCGTCGCGAGTCCCCCACCGGCGCCGTGAAGATGGACTCCCAGACCTCACAGGCATCCCAGGCACCCCATTCGCCCTCGTCACCTCATACGTTCCAGGTCGACCTGCGTGGTCTGGTGGACCTGCTCTCCCACCACCTCTACTCCAGTCCGAAGGTGTACCTGCGGGAGCTGCTGCAGAACGCCGTGGACGCCATCACGGCCAGACGCACGACGGAACCCGACGCTCCGGCCCGGGTCCGGCTGTACGCCGAAGGCGGTGCCCTGCGTGTCGAGGACACCGGCGTGGGCCTCACCGAGGCGGACGTGCACAGTCTGCTCGCCACCATCGGACGCAGCTCCAAGCGGGCCGAGGGGCTCGAGGAGGCCCGGTCCGACTTCCTCGGGCAGTTCGGCATCGGGCTGCTGGCCTGTTTCGTCGTCGCCGAGCGGATCCGGGTCGTCAGCCGCAGCGCCCGTACGCCCGGGTCACCGCCGGTGGAGTGGACGGCGTCCGACGACGGTTCGTACACCGTGCGGACGCTGCCGGATGCCGAGCGGCCCGAACCGGGCACGACCGTGCACCTGGTGGCCCGGGCGGGTGCCGCGGAGTGGCTCTCGCCCGGGCGGGTCGAGGCGCTGGCCCGGGACTTCGGGTCGCTGCTGCCGTACGACGTCCGGGTCGGCGACGAGGCGGTCACCGACCTTCCGGCGCCCTGGGACCGTCCGTATCCGGGCCCGGCCGCCCGGCGCGTCGCCCTTGCCCGGCACTGCCACGGCCTGTTCGGCTTCACCCCGCTGGACACGATCGAGCTGTCCGTGCCGCTGGCCGGCATCCGCGGGGTGGCGTACGTGCTGCCGTCGGCGGTCAGCCCGGCCCAGCGCGCCGGTCACCGCGTGCACCTCAAGGGCATGCTGCTGACCGAGCGGGCCGAACAGCTGCTGCCCGACTGGGCGTTCTTCGTGCGCTGCGTGCTCGACACGGACAGTCTGCGGCCCACGGCGTCGCGCGAGTCGCTGTACGAGGACGAGACGCTGGCGGCCGTGCGGGAGGCGCTGGGCGAGCGGATACGGGCCTGGCTGACGGGCCTCGCGGCCGGTGATCCGGAGCGGCTGGCCGCGTTCCTGTCGGTGCACCACCTGGGCGTGAAGTCGCTGGCCCGGCACGACCGGGAGATGCTGCGCACGATGCTGCCGTGGCTGCCGTTCGAGACGACCGACGGGCGGCTGTCGCTGGAGGAGTTCGCGCAGCGGCACCCGGTGGTGCACTTCACGCGGACCGTCGAGGAGTACCGGCAGGTGGCGCCGATCGCGTCCGCGCAGGGCATCGGCGTGATCAACGGCGGCTACACGTACGACAGCGAGCTGGTTCAGGCCCTGCCGTCGGTGCGGCCGGGGACCGTGGTCGCCGAGCTGGACGCGGAGACGGTGACCGCGCACCTGGACGCGGTCGACCCGGCCGAGGAGCTGGCGCTATCCGGCTTCCTGGCGGCGGCCCGGGCCCGGCTCGACCCGCTGGGCTGTGACGTGGTCCTGCGGGCCTTCCACCCGCTGTCCGTGCCCGCGCTGCACCTCGACGACCGGGACGCCCGGCACGAGCAGGCCCGCGCGGACGCCGAGGCGCGGGCCGACGACCTGTGGGCGGGGATCCTGGGCTCCCTGCGGGGCAGCGCACCCCGCGCGCGTCTGGTCCTCAACCACCTCAATCCGCTGGTCCGGAGGATCGGCGCGCTGCCCGACCCGGAGCTGATCGGCACCGCCACGGAGTCGCTCTACGGGCAGGCGCTGCTGATGGCGCAGCGACCGCTCAGGCCGGCCGACTCGGCGCTGCTCAACCGCGCGTTCATCGGCCTCCTGGAGTGGGCCACGCACAGCGAGGACGGTCAGGCATGACGGAGATCACCGACTTCGACGCCCTGCGCGAGGCGATGGCGGAGAACTCCGGACAGCCGGAGGGACCGGCCCGCAACGCCCGCGCGGAGGAGCTCCTGACGGCGGCCGAGAAGCTGAACGTCCCGCTCGCCGTCATCGAGGCGCTCGGCCACCAGCTGAAGGTCTACAACTACAGCTCCGAGAAGGGGAAGATGTTCGTCCCCTTCGCGCGTCTGCTGCGCATGTGGGACGAACGGCCCGAGGACTTCGACGAGTACGAGACCCACTCGCTGCACTGGGTCTTCAAATGGGTCTCGGCCGGCATGCTCGACCAGCCGCACGTCCCGCTCGCGTCGATCGAGAAGTGGCTCGGCGAGATGGAGCACCGCTACCGGCTCGCCGGTTACTCGGAACGGGCGGTGCGCAGCGCCGAGCACAGTGTGGCCGCGCACGTGGGGGACGTGGCGCGGGCCGAGCGGGCGTACGCCGCGTGGCTGGCGGCCGACCGGGACAGCATGGCCGACTGCCACGCGTGCGAGCTGCACGGGCAGGGCTGGTGGCAGGCGGAGCAGGGGCGGGACGCGCAGGCGCTGGAGCTGTGGGGGCCGGTGCTGGAGGGCGAGTACACCTGCGCCCACGAGCCGCACACGGCCCTCGCGTCGTCCCTGGTGCCGCTGCTGAGGCTGGGACGTGAGGAGGAGGCCCGGGCCGGCCATCTGCGGGGCTTCCGGCTCGTCCGGTCGATGGAGAGCATGCGCGGCGCCTACGCGGAGCACGTGGAGTTCTGCGCGCTCACCGGCAACGAGGCGCGGGGTCTGGAGCTGCTCGCGGAGCGGCCGGCGTACTTCACGGACGACGGGCAGCCGCAGAGCAAGCTGGACTTCATGAGCGTGGTGGCCCTGCTCATGGACCGGCTGACCGTCCTCGGGCTGGGCGACCGGCAGGTGCCGGGCCCGCCCGGCCGGGAGTGGACCGCCCGCGAACTCGCAGCGCACGCGCGCGAGGTGGCCCTCGCCCTGGCCGCGCGCTTCGACGAACGCAACGGCACGACGCACGTGAGCGAGCGGGCACGCGCGCGGATGGCGCGGCAACCGCTGGTGGGGCGCCTGCCGCTGGGGGTGCGGTCGGTACGGCCGGTCCCGCCGCCCGCCCGCCCCACGGTTCCGGTCCCCGGCAGCGGGCAGCCGGATCTGCCCTCCCTGCTCGCCGAGGCACGGCGGCTGTCGGACACCTTGCGGCCGGGCGCCGTGGAGGCGTGGGCGGCCGCCGCCGAGGCCGCCGGGGGCGCCGGGCTCGACCCGCGCGACCGTGCCGAGATGGCCGACCACGAGGCGATGTCCCTCGGCCCCGAAGGCGCCGAGCTCTTCGAACGCGCCGCCGGCCTCTACACGGAGGCGGGTGACCCGGGCGAGGCGCTGGCGGCACGCGCGCGTGGGGCGTACGTCCGCGCGCTCGCGGGTGACGTGGAGGGCGCCGTGGTGGCGGTGACCGGCCCGTACGACGAGGTCCTCGCGCTGTACGCCGCCGACGGCACGGGCATCCGGCAGACGGCGTCCGTCGTGATGAGCCGGGCCCGGATCCTGACGCGCCGGGCGCACGGCGGCGAGGGCGACGGGGCGGCTCTCGCCGAGGCCGAGGCCGCCGTCCGGGAGGTCCTCGCGCTCGTCGAGGGCCGGGCCGGGGAGGACGTACGGCTGGCCGCCCGGGTCGCCGAGGCCCGGGCGATGCTCGGGGAGCTGGCGGGGCTGGCCGGGGATCTGGAGAGGGCCGCGGAGCTGTTCGCGCGGGGCGCGGCGGCGTTCGTGGCGGCGGAGCTGCCGTGGTACGCGGTGGAGTACGAGGCCCGGCTCGCCTCTCTGGCCCACCATCTCGGCGACATGGCGGAGGCTGAACGACGCTGCGGGCTGCCCTGGAGCACGGCGGGGCGCATCTGGAGGCGCCCGGACGGGCCCAGCTGCACCTTCAGCTCGCCGAGGTCGTCGGCGGCCGGGGTGAGGCCGTGGAGGCCGCCCGGCACGCCCTGGAGGCCGCCCACTGGGCCGACGAGGCGGGCGAGTCGGCGACGCTCGGGGCCTGGGCGCGACAGCAGCTCGGCGGCTTCCTGCTGCGGCAGGGGCGGTGGGCCGAGGCCGCGGAGGTGCTGGAGTCGGCGCTGCCCGAACTGACCGCCGAGACGCACGGCGACGGGGCGGTCGTGCAGACCCAGTGGTGGCTCGGCGACTGCCTGAGCGAGCTCGGCGAGCACCGGGCTGCCGCCGAACGTCGCCTGCAGGCCGCCGAGATCGCCCGGCACTGGCCCGAGCAGCACGACCACGCGACCCTCGCCCACCTGGCCGGGGAGTCCCTCGGACAGGCCGGGCTGCCCGCCGAGGCGGACCGGGCCTACGCGCGCGCGGGCGACCTGTGGCGCAAGCTCGGCAACACCCACGGCCTGATCCGCTCCTTGCGCGCCCGCGCCTGGCTGGCGCTCCGCGCAAAGGCCGGGCTGGACGAGGCACGCGGCCTGATGGCGGACGCGATACGGGAGTGCGAGGCGGCACGGCAGGCAGCCGCCGACGAGGAGAGCCGGCAGCAGCTCGTCGCCGAACTCGGCCACACCCACCGGCAGTCGGGCGACCTGCTGGCCCGCTCCGCCGCCGAGGAGGACGCCGGGGGCGCCCCGGTCCGCGAGGTGTTGGAGGAGGCACTGGCCCACATGGTGCGCTCGGCCGGGGTGTTCGCCTCCCTCGGGGACGGCGCCCTGCACAGCCGCACCGGCGCGGAACTCGCCGCGGGCCGGCTGGAGGCCGACCTGGGCCGCCCCGCCGACGCGGTGGCACGCGCGCGTGCGGTCCTGGCGGCGTACGAGGCACACGGCGGCGCGCAGGCGGCCGACGGGGACGGCGAGGGCGAGGTGGTCCGGGCCCGCCGGGCGGAGGCGGAGCAGCTGCTCCGGCTGCTGGCGGAGCGGCCGGACTGAGCCCGACGGCGACTTGCATGTCGAGAGGGGCTTGCTGGGGCCGGTTCGCCGACCTGTTCGATGCCGTAGCGGCCCGCGGCGGCCACGGCCGGCTCCAGGAACACGGTGGCGGACAAGAGGACGGTGCCGGCTGTGGCGTGGCCGGCGAGCCAGGGCTGATCGGCGACGGCGTGGCGGCCGCCGGGCACCAGCCCGTCGCGTCCCGCCAGTTCCGTCGAGGCGGCCCCGGCGCTATTCGACGCCGATGAGGAGCAGGGCCCCTTGCCGTCCGCCGCGGTACACGACCGTGTCGACGGCGAGGTACCCCTCGCGGACCCGGCCCTCCAGGTGTTCGGCAACAGTGCCGGGGACATCGTCGCCGAGGACCAGGGTGACCATCTCGCCCCCGGCCGAGAGCATGCGGTCGAGCACGGTCTCGGCGGTCTCGGCGATGTCCGAGCCGATCACGGCCACGTCCCCGTCGATGAGCCCCAGCACGTCGCCGGCCTGGCAGATGCCGGCCATCGTCCAGGACTGGCGTTCGGCGACGGTGACCTCGGCGTAGCGGGTGGCCCCGGCGGCGGAGGTCATGGACACGACGTCCTCGTCGAAGCGGCGGTCCGGCTCGTGCACGGCCAGTGCCGCGATGCCCTGGACCGCCGAGCGGGTCGGGATCAGGGCGACCCGGATGCCCTCCGTGCGGACCTGCTCGGCGGCCGCCGCTGCGGTGTGACGCAGATCGGCGTCGTTGGGCAGCAGCACGACCTCGCGGGCGTGGGCCCGCCGTACGGCCTGGACGAGCTCGCCGCTCGCGGGCGGCTCCCCGGGGCGCGCGAGCACGGTCGTCGCGCCGGCCTCGGTGTACAGCCCGGCCAGCCCCTCGCCGGGCACGACGGCCACGACGGCCCGCTGGGCGCGTTCCCGGGGCGGCCGCTCGGCGCCGGTGGTGTGGACGTCGCCCGCGCCGAAGTGCGTGATGCGGATCCGGTGGGGCCGCCCGGCCTCGATGCCGGCCTCGACGGCGGCGCCCGCGTCGTCCACGTGGACGTGGACGTTCCACAGCCCGTCGCCGCCGACCACGACGAGGGAGTCCCCGAGGGCGTCGAGCCGCTCCCGCAGCCGCTCCACGGCCCGGTCCCCGGCCTCCAGGAGGTAGATCACCTCGAAGGCCGGCCCTTCCTGGCCCGGCACGGCGGCGGCGCTGTCGGCGCACTCGTCGGGGACGCCGTCGACCGGCGCGCGGTCCCCTGGGGGGTCCACTCGGCCTTCGGAGGGGTTGGGGTACGCACTCCCCGCCACCCCCCGCGCCCTCTCCCCCGTGAGCGTCTCCACCAGCGCTCCGAGCACCGCCACCAGCCCCCGCCCCCCGGCGTCGACCACGCCGGCGCGTCCCAGGACGGGCAGCTGGCCCGGGGTCGCGGCGAGGGCCGCGCGGGCTCCGTCGTAGGCCGCCCGGGCGACGGTCCCGCAGTCGCCCCGGGCGTCGTCCGCGGCGTCGGCGGCGGCCGAGGCGACCGTGAGGACGGTGCCCTCCACGGGATGGGCGACGGCCCTGCGGGCGGAGTCGGCCGCCTGCCGCAGGGCGAGCCGCAGGCCCTGGCCGTCCGCGTGGGCGGGGTCGTCGGCGGCCAGCACCTGGGCCATGCCGCGCAGCAGCTGGGCGAGGATCGTCCCGGAGTTGCCGCGGGCGCCGATGAGCGCCCCGTGCGCCATCGCGCGGGCGGCGTCGGCGAGCGTCGGCCCGCCGGGGCCGGACCCCGCCGCGTGCCCGGCGAACACCGCCTCGACCGCCGCGACCGACGACTCCACCGTCAGATAAAGGTTGGTGCCGGTGTCGCCGTCCGCCACCGGGTAGACGTTGATCGCGTCGATCTCCTCACGCGCCCGCCCCAGTGTCTCCAGCGCGAGACCGCACCAGGTGCGCACCGCGAGAGCATCGAAGAATGTCTGCGGCACCTGCGCCACTACGCCTCCCTGAGCTGCTGGACGTGGCTCGCAGCGTAGACCCCGGGGCGGTGTTCACCGGAAGAGGGAGGGGACCGGGCCCCTGAGCTGCCATGGTAGTTTCGTTCTACGGGTGCAGCCGTTGTATGCTGCTCCGGTTGCCCGATCTGATCGGGCCTTCCCCCTGGCAACGCCACTCGGATTCGACCGGCTCCACAAAGCCCGAGAATCTTGATCCCGGCCTGCCGGGATCAACCGTAAGTGCATCTGAAGTCTTTGGAGTGACCCGTGGCTGCCAACTGCGACGTCTGCGGCAAGGGGCCGGGCTTCGGCAACAACATCTCGCACTCGCACCGCCGTACGTCCCGCCGCTGGAACCCGAACATCCAGCGTGTGCGTACCGTGGTGGGCGGGACGCCGAAGCGCGTGAACGCTTGCACCTCGTGCATCAAGGCCGGCAAGGTCTCGCGCTGACGCTCAGCTAGCGCGCGGCCACTGCTGGTTCGCTGCAGAGCCGGTCCACCTCTGGTGGACCGGCTCTTTGCCGTGCCCGGACATCGGCGCTCGGGCCCGGCACACCAGCGCTGATGTCCGGGCACGGCACACCAGCGCCCGTCCCGCACCTCAGCGCTCGGATGCCGCCCGGAGGCGCCAGCCGTGATCCACCGGGCCGATCCCCCCGCCGAGCGCGAACCCGGCCGCGACGGCCCCGGTGAGGTACTCCTTCGCCGCCGCCACCGCCTCCGGCACGGACTGCCCCTTGGCGAGCTGGGAGGCGATCGCCGAGGCGAGGGTGCAACCGGTGCCGTGGGTGTGGCGATTGTCGTGCCGCGGGGCCCGCAGCCAGTGCTCCTCGGATCCGTCGGTGAGCAGATCGACGGCGTCACCGGGCAGGTGCCCGCCCTTGATCAGCGCCCAGCGCGGCCCGTACGCGAGGACGGCCGCGGCGGCCCGCCGCATGTCCGCCTCCGACTCGACCCGTACGCCCGTGATCTGGGCCACCTCGTCGAGGTTCGGTGTGGCGACGGTGGCCACCGGCAGCAGCTTCGTACGGACGGAGTCCAGCGCGGAGGCGGCGAGCAGGGCGTCGCCGTGCTTGGAGACACCCACCGGGTCGATCACGGCCGGGGCGTCCGTCCCCGCGATCAACTCGGCGACCGCCTCCACGAGTTCCGCGGAGGCGAGCATCCCGGTCTTGACCGCCCGGACGCCGATGTCGTCGACGACGCTGCGGTACTGGGCCCGCACGGCCGCCACGGGCAGTTCCCAAGCCCCCTGCACGCCGAGGGAGTTCTGCGCGGTCACCGCCGTGACGACGCTCATGCCGTGCACGCCGAGCGCGAGCATCGTCTTGAGGTCGGCCTGGATGCCCGCGCCTCCGCCGGAGTCGGAGCCCGCCACCGTCAGGACGCCCGGGATCATGACTCTATGTCCCCGAAGTGGTCCCAGCCGCCCTTGCTGGTCCACGGCGCCCCGTCGACCGTGACCTGGGGCAGTGCCGAGGGGTTGAGGACCTCGCCGATGACCTTCCAGCGGGCGGGCAGCTTCACGTCCGGCGGGAACGTCGCCACGATGGCGTGGTCCTCTCCCCCGGTCAGCACCCACTGCATGGGGTCGACCCCGACGGCCTGCCCGATGTCGTTCATCTGGGACGGGATGTCGATCGCCCCGGAGCGGATGTCGATCCGCACCTTGCTCGCCTCGGCGATGTGCCCGAGGTCGGCGATCAGCCCGTCGCTCACGTCGCACATCGCGGTCGCCCCGAGCCCGGCGGCGGCCGGACCCGCGTGGTACGGCGGCTCGGGCCGCCGGTGCGCCTCCACGAACGCGCGCGGCGAGCGGAACCCCCGCGACAGCACCGCGTACCCGGCGGCCGACCAGCCCAGCCAGCCGGTCACCGCGACGCGATCGCCGGGCCGGGCGCCCGCCCGCGTCACCGGCTCCTGGTTGCGCAGATCGCCGAGCGCGGTGATCGACACCATGATCGAGTCGCCGCGCACGACATCACCGCCGACCACGGCGGCGCCCGCCACCTGGCATTCGTCGCGCAGGCCGTCCATCAGCTCGCTCGGCCACGTGACCGGCAGTTCGGCCGGGACGACCAGGCCGAGCAGCAGCGCGGTCGGTACGGCACCCATGGCGGCGATGTCGGCGAGGTTCTGCGCGGCCGCCTTGCGGCCCACGTCGTAGGCCGTCGACCAGTCGCGCCGGAAGTGCCGGCCCTCCACCAGGATGTCCGTGCTCGCCACGACCCTGCGGTCGGGGGCGGCCACGACGGCGGCGTCGTCGCCGGGGCCGACCCGGACCGCCGGGGTGGTGGTCAGACGGGAGGTGAGCTCCCTGATGAGCCCGAACTCACCGAGCTCACCAACAGTGCCCTTCATTGCCCTTTCTCCCCTTCTGTCCCTGTCCATGCCCGGTCGCGAGGCATCTCGGTCCTCGCTACGGTCGAAGTGACCGTCAAGTTCTGCCGGACCTGCACCTCGGCGCGCAAGACCCGGTCCCCGCAGGTCTCCCCGCGGCGAGCGGCGACGCGATACCGTGGCGTTCCTTTTCCCCACATGATCCTCGTGGCCGCCCTGGAGGTTCCGTGGTACAGGCGTACATCCTGATCCAGACTGAGGTCGGCAAGGCGTCGACCGTCGCCGAGACGATCAGCAAGATCCCTGGGGTCATCCAGGCCGAGGACGTGACGGGACCGTACGACGTGATCGTGCGGGCGCAGGCCGACACCGTCGACGACCTCGGCCGCATGGTGGTCGCCAAGGTCCAGCAGGTGGACGGCATCACCCGCACCCTGACCTGCCCGGTGGTCCATCTCTAGCCCCCGTCTACCCTGTGCCGGTGAACTCTTTCCGTCACCGGCACCGTTGTGTCGTCCGCGTGTTCCGCCTGCCCGCTGTCGCGCTGTTGATCACTGTTGCGGGCTGCTCCTCAGCAGACGACAGCGCGTCGGCGGCGGTTCCCAGTCCGGACGCGAAGGTCGCGGAACTGTGCCGGAACCTGGACAAGGTACTGCCCGCGAAGGTGAACGGTGAGCGCCGGGAGGATCCCGAGCCCGCGTCGGCGCTGACGGCGAGCTGGGGCAGCCCGGCGATCATACTTCGCTGCGGTGTGCCGCAGCCGCCGAAGATGGTCGACCCGAGGGTGGCCGACGGACATGATCCGGACGCCGTCGCCGGGGGTGTGAACGGCGTGGACTGGCTGATGGAGAAGCAGGGCGACGACGGGTACCGGTTCACCACCGCCAACCGCGAGGCCTACGTCGAGGTCCGGGCGCCGGAGGGCGTGGACAGTTCGAGTGTGCTGATCGATCTGGCCGCCGCCGTGAAGAAGGCGATCCCCAAGGGGATCGCCTCCTGAACGCCGGGCGTCGATGATCAGCGCAGGCCGGTCGACCTGCGCAGTGCCGCCCGCACCAGCAGGTCGATCAGCTCCGGGTAGCTCACCCCGCTCGCCTGCCACATCTGCGGATACATCGAGATGGGCGTGAAGCCGGGCATCGTGTTGATCTCGTTGATCACGAACTCGCCGTCCTCGGTGAGGAAGAAGTCCGCGCGGACCAGGCCCTCGCAGGACGCCGCCTCGAAGGCGTCGACCGCCAGGCGCTGGACGCCGGCCGTCTCCTCGGGGGTGAGGGGCGCCGGGACGAGACCCGGGGTGGAGTCGATGTACTTGGCCTCGAAGTCGTAGTACGCCTGCGCCTCGGGCGGGGGGATCTCCGCGGGCAGGGAGGCCCGGGGGCCGTCCTCGAACTCCAGGACACCGCACTCGATCTCACGGCCGCGCAGCGCGGCCTCCACGAGGATCTTGGGGTCGTGCCGCTGGGCCTCGGCGATCGCCTCGTCTAGACCGGAGAGGTCGTCGACCTTGGTGATGCCGATCGAGGAACCGGCCCGCGAGGGCTTCACGAACAGCGGCCAGCCGTGCTCGCCGGCGAAGTCGACGATCTTCTTGCGGGCGGCCGCCTGGTCCTGCTCCCACTCGCGCGGGCGCACCACCACGTACGGGCCCACCTTCAGCCCGAACGAGGTGAACACCCGCTTCATGTACTCCTTGTCCTGGCCCACGGCCGAGGCGAGCACGCCCGAACCCACGTATGGGACGCCGGAGAGCTCCAGGAGGCCCTGGAGGGTGCCGTCCTCGCCGTACGGGCCGTGCAGCACCGGGAAGACCACGTCGACCTCGCCGAGGGCCTTGGGCACCGATCCCGGCTCGCTGTAGACCACTTCGCGGTTGGCGGGGTCGACCGGGAGGATCACTCCGCCCTCGGCGGACTCGGCCAGGGCGTCGACGCTCGGCGGGCGCCGGTCGACGATCGCCATCCGCTCCGGTTCGTCCGCCGTGAGCACCCAACGCCCGTCCTGCGTGATGCCGATCGGCAGGACGTCGTACTTCGTCCGGTCGATGGCTTTGAGGACGGCGCCGGCGGTGACCACGGAGATCCCGTGTTCGGAGCTGCGCCCGCCGAACACGACGGCCACACGCGGCTTGCGAGGCGGCTGCTCGGGGCTCTGGGGGAGGTTCTCGGTGCTCATATCGCGTTGAGAGTACCCGTTGGTAGGGCCGCTAGTAAGCGCCGCCGGTCTCGCGTCGCTCAGCGTCGTTCGGGCTTCGCGCTGCGCGACATCAGCTCCTTGAGGGCCACCACCGGAGGCTTGCCCTCGTGCACGATGCCGACGACCGTCTCCGTGATCGGCATGTCGATGCCGTGCCGGCGGGCCAGATCCAGCACCGACTCACACGACTTGACGCCCTCGGCGGTCTGCTTGGTGACCGCGATGGTCTCCTGCAGGGTCATGCCCTTGCCGAGGTTGGTGCCGAAGGTGTGGTTCCGCGACAGCGGCGAGGAGCAGGTGGCCACCAGGTCGCCCAGGCCCGCGAGTCCGGAGAAGGTCAGCGGGTCGGCGCCGAGCGCCATGCCGAGCCGGGTGGTCTCGGCGAGGCCGCGGGTGATGAGCGAGCCCTTGGCGTTGTCGCCGAGCCCCATGCCGTCCGCGATGCCCACGGCGAGGCCGATGACGTTCTTCACGGCTCCGCCCAGTTCGCAACCCACCACGTCCGTATTGGTGTACGGGCGGAAGTACGGCGTGTGGCAGGCGGCCTGGAGGCGCTGGGCCACGACCTCGTCGGTGCAGGCCACCACGGCCGCGGCCGGCATCCGCGCGGCGATCTCCCGGGCCAGGTTGGGCCCCGTCACCACGGCGATCCGGTCCGGGCCGACCTTGGCGACGTCGTCGATGACCTCGCTCATCCGCATCGCGGAGCCGAGCTCGACGCCCTTCATCAGCGACACGAGGACCGTGTCGGGGGCCAGCAGGGGGCTCCACTCGGCGAGGTTGCCGCGCAGGGTCTGCGAGGGCACCGACAGGACCGTGAAGTCGGCGTCCGCCGCGGCCTGCGCGGGATCGGTGGTGGCCCGCACGTTCTCCGGGAGCTCGACGCCCGGGAAGTAGTCGGGATTGGTCCGCGTGGAGTTGATCGCCTCCACGACCTCCGGGCGGCGCGCCCACAGGGTGACCTCGCACCCCGCGTCGGCGAGCACCATGCCGAAGGCCGTACCCCACGAACCGGCGCTCAGCACCGCCGCCTTGACCGGCTTGCTCACTTGCCCAGCCCCTCTTCCTGCACGCTCTGCCCGGACTTCTGATGCGTCTGCGCCTGTGTTCTGCGCCGCTGCTCGATCCGCTCCCGGCGCGGGTCGTACGGCGTCTCGGGCGCCTTCTCGCCGCGGATCTGCTCCAGCTGGGCGGTCACGGCGGCCATGATGACCTCCGTGGCCTCCTTCAGCAGGTCCGCGGTCATCTCCCGGTCGTAGAACCGCGCGAGGTCCACGGGCGGCCCGGCGAGCACCCGGTGCGTCTTGCGCGGCAGCAGATGCGGCTTCTTCGCGTACGGCGGCAGCAACTCGTTGCAGCCCCACTGGGCCACGGGGATCACCGGGCACTTGGTCTGCAGCGCGACCCGCGCGGCCCCGGTCTTGCCGGTCATGGGCCAGCCGTCCGGGTCGCGGGTGAGGGTGCCCTCGGGATAGAAGGCGACGCATTCCCCGCGGTCCACGGCGTCGATCGCGGCCCGGAAGGCGCTCAGCGCGTCCGTGCTCTCGCGGTAGACGGGGATCTGCCCGGTGCCCCGCATTGCGGCCCCGACGAATCCCTTCTTGAAAAGCCCGCTCTTCGCGAGGAATCGCGGGACCCGCCCGGTGTTGTACTGAAAGTGCGCGTAAGCGAAGGGGTCGATGTGCGAATTATGGTTCACCGCGGTGATAAATCCACCCTCGGCCGGAATGTTCTCCATTCCACGCCAGTCCCGCCTGAGCAGAACCACCAGCGGCGGTTTGCAGATCACCGCGGCGAAGCGGTACCAGAAGCCGATTCTGCGGCGGGGCACGCGGACACCTTCCTCTAGGGCCTGAAAGCCGGGGCCACGGGGGGCCGCACAAGTGTCGCCCCAGGCCGCCGGTCTGTCGAGAACACCGTACGCCCCGGCACGCCGCCCACCCGATGCCCCCGGGTGACAATGACCGCGACAAGAGGAGGACGGAACACCCGTGCAGTGGACCCTGGTCGTACCCCTGAAGCCCCTGGCCAAGGCCAAGAGCAGGCTTGCGGACACCGCGGACGACGGGCTGCGGCCGGACCTGGCGCTGGCCTTCGCCCAGGACACCGTGGCGGCCGCGCTGGCCTGCCCGGCGGTAGGGGATGTGGCAGTCGTCACGGACGACGCCCGGGCAGGTCGTGAGCTGGCGGCACTGGGCGCCGCGATCATCCCCGACGAGCCGGGCGGCGGCCTCAACGCCGCCCTCGCACACGCGACGCGGGCCGTACGGTCGGTCCGCCCGGCCCGGGCCGTGGCCGCGCTCAACGCCGATCTGCCGGCCCTGCGCCCCGCGGAATTGTCCCGGGTACTCGACGCCGCCGCCGAATTCCCGCGCGCTTTTCTCCCGGACGCGGCCGCAATCGGCACGACCCTGCTGGCAGCGGCTGCGGGCTGCGAATTGCGCCCGGACTTCGGCGCGGATTCAAGGGCCCGGCACCGCGCGTCCGGCGCCGTGGAACTGCCCCTCACGGCGGTGGATTCCGTACGCCAGGACGTGGACACCGGCGAGGACCTGCGCAGCGCACTGGCCCTGGGGGTCGGCCCTCATACGGCCGCGGCCGCCGCGCGATTGCTGATACCCGGGCAGTAGGCTGCGGCCATGCAGGCGACCGCGTACACGTACGACCCCGAAAGCCGCAGCGGGCAGGTGCTCCTGGACGACGGCACCCCGGTGCCCTTCGACGCGGCCGCGTTCGACGCGGGCGGCCTCAGGCTGCTGCGCCCGGGACAGCGGGTGCGCATCGAGGTGGAGGGTGCGAAGGACGCGCTCCGGATCACTCTGGTGACCCTGCAGACCCTCTGACCACGTGCTGAACACGCCGCGGGCCGGACTCCGTGCGGAGTCCGGCCCGGCGCGTGAGTACTCCAGCGCCCTTACTTCTTGCGGGCGGTGGTCTTCTTGGCGGTGGTCTTGCGCGCCGTCGACTTCTTGGCGGGCGCCTTCTTGGCCGTGGCCTTCTTGGCCGGGGCCTTCTTCGCGGTGGTCTTCTTCGCGGCGGTGGTCTTGGACGTCGCCGTGGTCTTCTTGGCGGGCGCCTTCTTCGCCGTGGTCTTCTTCGCGGCCGCGGTCTTCGTGGTGGCCTTCTTCGCCGTCGTCTTCTTGGCGGTGGTCTTCTTCGCGGCGGCCGACTTCGCGGTCGCCTTCTTCGCGGCGGCCTTCTTGACCGTCGCGCCGGCACCGCCGGTCAGGCTGCCCTTCGGCGCCTTCTTGACGGAGACCTCGCCGCCGCGCGGGAGCTTCTTCGAGCCGCTGACCAGGTCCTTGAAGCCCTGACCGGCGCGGAAGCGCGGAACGGAGGTCTTCTTGACCCGAACCCTCTCGCCCGTCTGGGGGTTACGGGCGTACCGGGCCGGACGGTCGACCTTCTCGAACGAACCGAAGCCGGTGACCGAGACCCGCTCACCCGAGACGACCGCGCGGACGATGGCGTCCAGTACATGGTCGACAGCATCGGCGGCCTGCTGACGGCCGCCCATCTTGTCGGCAATCGCTTCTACGAGCTGCGCCTTGTTCACGTCTTCCCCTTCGGAGACATCGCCAGAACGAAAGTGTTCAAGCTTTTCGCACGTTAGGCAGATATATACCGCAAATCAAACACGAAACGGGCTTATCACCCTTGTGCCGCAACGAACTCGACGGTGTCGCGGGGTTCAGCGTTCCTCGTCGGGGAATCGTCCCTCGTCGAGGTCCGCTGAGAACCGCTCCAGCCGCCTTGTCGCGTCGGCGAGATCGTGCTTGGCCGCGGCCGTAATGACCAGCAGCTTCCGGGTCAGCGCCATCCGTACGCCCTCCGGGACTTGCAGTGCGCGCACCCTTGTGTGCGCTTCCTTGAGTTGGTCCGCGACTGCCGCATAGAGCTCGAGTTGGCCGTCGTGTTCCATGCACAGATTGTGCCATCTGGGGCGAGTTGTCGCCTGCGCAGGGGACAACTGACGCCTCAAACGGCCTTCCGGGCACACGTGGAAGTCACGGTTGTGCTCCTCGCGTACCCCAGCAACCACCTGCATAACGCGGGAAGTTGGCAGCTGAACCGTGGGCGGGCAGGGCCGTTCGGGTGCAGACGCAGCTGTACCCCCGATCGGGCTGATCGGGGGTACAGAGGGGGTGTTGCGGTGGCCGAAAGTCGCCTTGTTCAGAGGCGGCGGGCCGTGCCTGGGGTCAGACCGGGAGGGTCTGCGGCTTGAACGCCGGGCGCTTGGCCTCGTAGGCGGCGATGTCGGCCTCGTTCTGGAGGGTGATCGAGATGTCGTCGAGGCCGTTCAGCAGCCGCCAGCGGGAGTTCTCGTCCAGCTCGAAGGAGGCGGTGATGCCCTCGGCGCGCACCTCGCGGCGCTCCAGGTCGACGGTGATCTCGGCCTGCGGGTCCTGTTCGGTCAGCTCCCACAGCGCGTCCACGGTCTTCTGCTCCAGAACGACCGTGAGCAGGCCGTTCTTGAGCGAGTTGCCACGGAAGATGTCGGCGAAGCGGGAGGAGATCACGGCCTTGAAGCCGTAGTTCTGCAAGGCCCAGACGGCGTGCTCACGCGAGGATCCGGTACCGAAGTCGGGGCCGGCGACCAGCACGGTCGCGCCCATGCGCTCGCTCTGGTTGAGGATGAACGTCTCGTCCTTGCGCCAGGCCTCGAACAGCCCGTCCTCGAACCCGTCGCGCGTGACCTTCTTGAGCCAGTGCGCGGGGATGATCTGGTCGGTGTCGACGTTGGAACGGCGCAGCGGCACCGCCCGGCCGGTGTGGGTGGTGAAGGCTTCCATGGGTGATCAGACTCCAGCGGGCGTGGGGGCGTCGGCGGACAGGTCGGCCGGGGAGGCCAGGTGGCCCAGGACGGCGGTGGCGGCGGCGACCTGCGGGGACACCAGGTGGGTGCGGCCGCCCTTGCCCTGCCGGCCTTCGAAGTTGCGGTTGGAGGTGGACGCCGAGCGCTCACCGGGGGCCAGCTGGTCGGGGTTCATGCCCAGGCACATCGAGCAGCCCGCGTGCCGCCACTCGGCGCCGGCCTCCTTGAAGACCACGTCCAGACCCTCGGAGACGGCCTGCAGCCCCACCCGTGCCGAGCCCGGCACGACCAGCATCCGTACACCGTCGGCGACTTTGCGGCCCTTGAGCAGCTCGGCCGCGGCGCGCAGGTCCTCGATGCGGCCGTTGGTGCACGAGCCTACGAAGACGGTGTCCACCTTGATGGAACGCAGCGGCTGCCCGGCCTCCAACCCCATGTACTCCAGGGCCTTTTCGGCGGCGTAGCGCTCCGATGCGTCTTCGTACGAAGCGGGATCGGGGACGGACGCCGAAAGCGGTGCGCCCTGCCCGGGGTTGGTGCCCCAGGTGACGAACGGCGACAGCGAGGCCGCGTCGATGACGACCTCGGCGTCGAACACCGCGTCCTCGTCCGTCTTCAGCGTCTTCCAGTACTCCACCGCCGCGTCCCAGTCGGCTCCCTCGGGGGCGTGCGGACGGCCCTTGAGGTAGGCGAAGGTGGTCTCGTCCGGGGCGATCATGCCCGCGCGGGCACCGGCCTCGATCGACATGTTGCAGATGGTCATCCGGGCTTCCATCGACAGCTTCTCGATGGCCTCGCCGCGGTACTCCAGGACGTAGCCCTGCCCGCCGCCGGTGCCGATCTTCGCGATGATCGCCAGGATCAGGTCCTTGGCGGTGACGCCCTCGGGCAGTTCACCGTCGACCGTGATCGCCATGGTCTTCGGCCGCGACATCGGCAGCGTCTGGGTGGCCAGCACGTGCTCCACCTGGGAGGTGCCGATACCGAACGCCAGCGCGCCGAACGCGCCGTGCGTGGAGGTGTGGGAGTCACCGCAGACCACGGTGGTGCCGGGCTGGGTCAGACCCAGCTGCGGGCCCACCACGTGCACGACGCCCTGCTCGACGTCGCCCAGCGGGTGCAGGCGCACCCCGAAATCGGCGGCGTTCTTGCGCAGCGTCTCCAGCTGCACGCGCGATACCGGGTCCGCGATCGGCTTGTCGATGTCCAGGGTCGGGGTGTTGTGGTCCTCGGTGGCGATGGTGAGGTCCAGGCGCCGCACGGTACGGCCGCTCTTGCGCAGACCGTCGAACGCCTGCGGGCTGGTCACCTCGTGCAGCAGGTGCAGATCGATGAAGAGAAGGTCGGGCTCGCCCTCCGCGCGCCGGACGACATGGTCGTCCCAGACTTTCTCCGCGAGTGTCCTACCCATCGCTGTTCCCTCCGGCCGGCTACGGTCCGCCGACCCAACTAGAGATCTTGAGGAGGAGGCGGCGCCCGTTCCCCTGATACCGGGCACACGCCACCAGGCCCTTACGTCACGGGCCGTTGTGACTTCGTGATTCCAGGGTGGCGCGTTCCACGGAAATTTGAACTTGCGTTTCACAGAGTGAGACGCGAGTATCGTTTCATGGACAACAGTAGCGGCGTCGGCGTTCTGGACAAGGCGGCCCTCGTCCTGAGCGCTCTGGAGTCCGGCCCGGCCACCCTCGCGGGACTGGTCGGTGCCACCGGACTGGCACGACCCACGGCCCACCGCCTGGCCGTGGCCCTGGAACACCACCGCATGGTGGCGCGCGACATGCAGGGCCGTTTCATTCTCGGCCCCCGTCTGGCAGAGCTTGCCGCGGCCGCGGGTGAGGACCGTCTCCTCGCCACCGCCGGCCCGGTGCTCACGCACCTTCGTGACATCACGGGCGAGAGCGCGCAGCTCTATCGCCGCCAGGGCGACATGCGCATCTGCGTCGCCGCGGCAGAGCGTCTGTCCGGTCTGCGGGACACGGTCCCGGTCGGTTCGACGCTCACGATGAAGGCCGGCTCCTCGGCTCAGATCCTGATGGCCTGGGAGGAGCCGGAGCGGCTGCACCGCGGTCTGCAGGGGGCGCGCTTCACGGCGACGGCCCTGTCGGGTGTGCGGCGGCGGGGCTGGGCGCAGTCGATCGGTGAGCGGGAGCCGGGCGTCGCGTCGGTGTCCGCGCCGGTGCGGGGGCCGTCGAACCGGGTGGTGGCGGCGGTGTCCGTGTCCGGGCCGATCGAGCGTCTCACGCGTCACCCGGGCCGGATGCACGCACAGGCCGTGATCGATGCGGCGGGGCGCCTCTCCGAGGCACTTCGGCGGACCGGCTGAGCGTTTCGGGGGAAGGTCGGCCTCAACGCCGCGGCAGGCTTTCCCCGACCAGGCGCCATGGCAGCTCGGGTTTCATGTCGGCTGACGGCCGGCCTTGGTTGATCGCGCAGTTCCCCGCGCCCCAAGAAGGGCATACGCAAGAGGCCCCTCACCGAAGTGAGGAGCCTCTTGTGATGTGTACCCCCGACCGGATTCGAACCGGCGCTACCGCCTTGAGAGGGCGGCGTGCTAGGCCGCTACACAACGGGGGCGTGGATCCTGCGTTTCCGCAGGTCCGAGCTGGTCTACCTGGACTCGAACCAAGACTAACTGAACCAGAATCAGTCGTGCTGCCAATTACACCATAGACCAATGTGGTTTAGACCAGTCAGTACCCCCGACCGGATTCGAACCGGCGCTACCGCCTTGAGAGGGCGGCGTGCTAGGCCGCTACACAACGGGGGCCCTAGCAGTTCCGAGATGATCGTCGATCGTTCGGAACCAGTACCCCCGACCGGATTCGAACCGGCGCTACTGCCTTGAGAGGGCAGCGTGCTAGGCCGCTACACAACGGGGGCGATGCAGATGAGCTCTGCGAGCTGGCCTACCTGGACTCGAACCAAGACTAACTGAACCAGAATCAGTCGTGCTGCCAATTACACCATAGGCCACTGGAACGCAAGCCCCCGAAGGGGTTTTGTTCTAGTTGTGCGC
The DNA here is from genome assembly GCF_014202475.1 of Streptomyces paradoxus. GTDB lineage: Bacteria > Actinomycetota > Actinomycetes > Streptomycetales > Streptomycetaceae > Streptomyces > Streptomyces paradoxus. Next base: position 156,976 of record NZ_JACHGV010000010.1, on the reverse strand, counting down.
CTGGGGTTCCGGCCTTCCGGCCCGCTCCCGCGGCGCAGGAAGAACATTACCCGAAGGTGGACGGGGCTCCAAAACGAGTATCCGAGCCGAGCAGGGACGGCAGTTCGGCGAGGGAGGCGATGCGGTGCGGCCCGACGGGCGGGTCGATCGTGGCGTACAGACCGCCGCGGTCGATCCACACCGACAGCAGGCCGGCGTCGGCGGCACCCCGTCCGTCGATCTCCGGGTGATCACCGACGTAGGCGACCTGGTGCGGCGGGAGGCCGAGGAAATCGCAGGCCGCGAGGAACGCCCCGGCCTCGGGCTTGGAGATGCCGAGCTCGGCCGCGCACAGGATGGTCTCGAAGCGGTCGTGGACGCCGAGGGCGCGCAGCTTGCGGTCCTGGACGTGGAGGCTGGAGTTGGAGAGCACGGCGTGCCGGTGGCTGGCGGACAGGGCGTCGAGGACGGGCAGGACGTCCGGGAAGAGGGCCCAGACCGCCTCGTACCGGGTGAGGTACCGCTGGAACCACGCGTCGGCCTCGGCGTCGGTGAGGTTCCGGTCCAGGAACACCCGCACCCGGTCGCGCCGCTGGGCCTCGAAGGTGGCCTCGCCGGCCGCGAAGCGTGCCCATTGCAGGTCGGTGATCTCCCGCCAGCGGGTGATGGCCTGCTCGACGGTTTCGTGGTCGTCGAGCAGGCCCTCGGCCGTGAGGTGGGCGCTCATGCCGAGGCGGTCGGCGGTGGTGTAGTCGAAGAGGGTGTCGTCGACGTCCCAGACCACGGCTTGGATGCTCATGCCCCGACCGTACCCACCGCGTTCCGTTCTCAGCCCGGGTTCATGGTCCCGGAGAGTGTCAGGTCGGGGCCCTGGCCGTCGCGGGGGTGAGCGGTGAGCTTCCAGGTGTAGGGGCCGCCCGTGGCGCCGCCGCTGTCGGTGGTGCCGTCCCAGGCGGGGCGTACGGCGGCCCCGGTGGAGGCGCCGGTCAGCGTGCGGACGGGCCTGCCGGATGCGTCGGTGAGGGTCAGGGTCCAGGTGGAGGGCTTGTTCAGCTGCCAGACCGGGGCCCAGGGGAAGGCCTTGCCGATCACGGACGGCGTGTAGACCTGGGCTTCCATCTGCGCGAGGGGCGAGGTGGGGACGCCGCTGGGGACGATCGACACCTCGCCGTAGGTCCCGTTGAGGTAGGCGATGTGGCCGCCGAAGCGGTCGACGGCCCAGCGGCCGTTGCTGCCGCCGGTGTTCTGGTCGGTGGCGGGCAGCTTGACCAGGGTGCGGGTGGTGGCGGTGCCGGTGTGGAAGTCGGTGAGCAGCAGCTCGTGGGTGGTGCGGTTCTCGCGGAGCAGGAAGCCGTCGGCGAGGCGGGCCGGGCCGATGTCGGCCGGGACCGTGATCCTGCGGCCTGCCGCCCGGTCGAAGACGCCCGCCGAGCTGCCGCAGGACCAGTACAGCCAGGTGTTGACGGCCTGGATGTCGGTGGGGGTGCAGGGGGCGCCGGTGGCGATGGTGGTGGTCGAGCCGGTTTTGAGGTTGCGGCCGGTGACCGAGCCCTGGGTGCTGCCCGGGGCCCACAGGGTCTGTCCCCAGACCGCGGCGGCGGTGCGGTCGCGGGTGAGAGCGGTCTCGCCGGCGGTCGCCCCGCGCGGGAAGTCGACGACCCGCTGCTTGCCGGAACCGCCGTTGTAGAGCACGTAACGGCCGGTGCTGCCGCCGATCCGGCCGCGGGAATCTCCGTTCGTGGGCTCGTTGAGGACAGTCGTGGTGTCGAGGCCCACGTTGAGGACGGATTCCTCGCCCGTGTCGGCGGTCCACAGGTGGCTGACGCGGCCGTCGCCGAGGGCCTCCAGCTGGGGGCAGGCGGCGTCGCCGGGGAGGCAGGTGGACGGGCTCAGGGCCGGGCTGCGGCGGGTCTGGGGGCCGTCGGGCCGGCCGGTGGCGTCCAGTTGGAAGCTGCTGTAGCGCAGTGAGGCACCGGGCGTCGCGCCGTAGAGGAACAACTCGCCGCCGGCGACGGCCAGTCCCTGCACGCCGGTCGCGGCGGCGGGGACCCGGGCCACTTCGGTGGTGGTGAGGCCGCCGCTGCCGGTGGGGGTGATGCGGTGGATGTTCCAGTCGAGGCTGGAGGGGCCCGCGGTGGCCAGGGCGCCGCCGTCCAGGGTCGGGCCGATGCCGCCGAACGACGAGGTGAGCACGGTGCCGGTGGCGCCCGTGACCAGGTCGCGGGCGGTCAGCGCGGCCTCGGTGCCGCCCAGTACGAAGCCCGGGTTTCCGATCAGGAGCCGGTCGCCGACGACGGCTTCGAGCTGGGCGTCGGTCCTGGTGAGGGCGGTGGGCTCGGTGCCGGGTCCGGCGTCCACCCGGATCGCCTTCCAGTCGGCGACGAGCCAGCGGTCGTTGAAGGCGAGCTGCGGGGCCGCCTCGTCGCCGGTGACGTACGTGCGGAAGGCGCCGTCCGCGAGGTCGACCAGACCGACGGAGGTCTTGTCTTCCAGCACGTAGACGATCGCGAGACGGCCGACGGAGCCGCCGGTGCGGTAGTGGACGGGGCGGGCGCCCGCGGGAAGGCCGGTGACCGGGGTGTCCTCGGTGGTGCCGTCGGCACCGGCGCGCAGCACGTGCAGGGCGCCGGTGCCGTCCATGGTCAGCACGCTCCAGCCCGCGGCGGCCCGGTACGCCTGGCCGGAGGGGATCGTGACGGTGGCGGTGACGCCCGTGGAGCGGTGCCGCTGGGTGACGGTCTGGCTGTCGCGGGTGTTCAGGACGTCGGTGCCGCTGGCCAGGTCGTCCGGGCCGGCGTGGGCGGGCGGGGCCGCGTCGGGGTAGTCGACCGTGGTGACCGCGGTGGTTCCGGGCCGGTACTGGAAGCCGGACGCGCCGGCCCACGGGTAGTCGACGGTGACGCGCTTCTCGGTGACGAGCCGCACCGTGCCGGCCGGCTCGTCGGCCTCGGGTGCCGCCTGCGCGGGTGCGGTCAGGACGGTGCAGGACAGGGCGACCACCCCGCCGACGGCCGCGCGGACGAGTCTTCGTGAACGGATCATGTTCTCTCCCCCTGTACCAGGGCGCACACGCGCACCGTGCGCACAGGGGGCATCCAACGTCCCGTGCGGGGACGGGAGTTGGCCGGAAGGGTGAACTCCGGGTGACGGCTGGGCGGACACGGCGAGGGCGGCGTCCGAACCGGACGCCGCCCTCGCCGTACGGGGTGTCGCGCGTTACGCGGCCAGCTTCGCCAGCGCCGCGTCGATCCGGGCCAGGGTGGTCTCCTTGCCGAGGACCTCCAGGGACTCGAACAGCGGCAGCCCGACCGTGCGGCCGGTGACGGCGACGCGGACGGGGGCCTGGGCCTTGCCGAGCTTCAGGCCGTGGGCCTCGCCGGCGGCCAGGACGGCTTCCTTGAGCGACTCGGCGGAGGTCCAGTCGGCGGCCTCCAGCTTCTCGCGGGCCGTGCGCAGGAGGGCGTCCGAGCCCTCCTTCATGGCCTTCGTCCAGCTGGCCTCGTCCTCCACCGGCTCCGGCAGGAACAGGAAGTCGACGTTGTCGGTGATCTCGGAGAGCACCTTGAGGCGGGTCTGCGCGTGCGGGGCGATGGCCTGCCACTTCGCCTCGTCGAAGGCCTCCGGGACCCAGGGGGCGAACGGCGCCTGGAGCCACGGGCGGCAGCGCTCCGTGAAGTCCTTCACGTCCAGCAGGCGGATGTGGTCGCCGTTGATCGCCTCGCACTTCTTGAGGTCGAAGCGGGCCGGGTTCGGGTTCACGTCGGAGATCTCGAACGCGGCGATCATCTCCTCGGCCGAGAAGATGTCCTGGTCGGCCGAGAGGGACCAGCCCAGCAGGGAGAGGTAGTTGAGCAGGCCCTCGGGGAGGAAGCCGCGCTCCCGGTAGAGGTTCAGGCTGGACTGCGGGTCGCGCTTGGAGAGCTTCTTGTTGCCCTCGCCCATCACGTACGGCAGGTGGCCGAAGGACGGGATCTCCTTGGCGACGCCCAGCTCGATCAGCGCCTTGTACAGGGCGATCTGGCGCGGGGTGGAGGAGAGCAGGTCCTCGCCGCGCAGGACGTGGGTGATCTCCATCAGGGCGTCGTCGACCGGGTTGACCAGCGTGTACAGCGGGGCGCCGTTGGCGCGGACGATGCCGTAGTCCGGGACGTTCTCCGGGGTGAAGGTCAGCTCGCCGCGGACGAGGTCGGTGAAGGTGATCGTCTCGTCGGGCATCCGGAAGCGGACGATGGGCTCGCGGCCCTGGGCCTTGTACTCCTCGACCTGCTCGGCGCTCAGCTCGCGGCAGTGGCCGTCGTAGCCGGAGGGCTTGCCGGCGGCGCGGGCGGCCTCGCGGCGGGTGTCCAGCTCGTCCTGGGAGCAGTAGCAGCGGTAGGCGTACCCGCCGTCGAGCAGCTTCTGCGCGACCTCCTTGTAGAGGTCCATGCGCTGCGACTGGCGGTACGGCGCGTGCGGGCCGCCGACCTCGGGGCCCTCGTCCCAGTCGAAGCCCAGCCAGCGCATCGAGTCCAGCAGCTGGGTGTACGACTCCTCGGAGTCACGGGCGGCGTCGGTGTCCTCGATGCGGAAGACCAGGGTGCCCTGGTGATGCTTGGCGAACGCCCAGTTGAACAGGGCGGTGCGGACCAGGCCCACGTGGGGGTTACCGGTGGGCGAGGGGCAGAAACGGACGCGTACGGGTGCGCTAGCCACGCTTGACAACCTTGTTGGTGAGAGTGCCGATGCCTTCGATGGTGACGGCGACCTCGTCGCCGACGTTCAGGGGGCCGACCCCAGCCGGGGTGCCCGTGAGGATCACGTCGCCGGGGAGCAGCGTCATGGCCTCGGAGATGTTGACGATCAGGTCCTCGACGGAGTGGATCATCTCGCTGGTCCGGCCCAGCTGACGCTGCTGGCCGTTGACCGTGAGCTGGATGGTGAGGTCGCTCGCGTCGAGGTCCGTCTCCACCCAGGGGCCGAGCGGACAGGAGCTGTCGAAGCCCTTGGCCCGGGCCCACTGCTTCTCACGCCGCTGCACGTCACGAGCGGTGATGTCGTTGGCGCAGGTGTAGCCGAAGATGACGTCCTTGACGCGCTCGCGCGGGACCTCGCGGCACATCCGGCCGATCACGACGGCCAGCTCGGCCTCGTGGTGCACCTCCTCGGAGAAGGAGGGGTACTGGATCTCGTCGCCCGGGCCGATCACCGAGGTGGACGGCTTGAAGAAGGCGAAGGGGGCGTCGGGCACCTCGTTGCCCAGCTCGCGGGCGTGCTCCGCGTAGTTGCGGCCGAAGGCCACGACCTTGTTGGGCAGCACCGGCGGCAGCAGCCTGACCTTGCTGACCGGCACCTTCGTGCCGGAGAGCTCGAAGTCCGCGAACGGGATGCCCTTGATGATGTCCAGGACGAGTTCGTCCTGCTTGTCGCCCTCGATGGCGCCGAAGGCGACGTTCCCGTCGATGGAGAACCTGGCGATGCGCACGGGATGCTTGGCCCCTTGACTGAAGCGGCTGGAGTCTGACGGTCCAGGCTAACGCGGGGAGGTCCCCCCGCCCCGCGCATTACGGAGGGGCGCCCCGTCACACGGGGCGCCCCTCCGAAATCCGTGTCCCTCCGCCCTGAGCATCCGGCGGCCGGCACGCGTACTACCAGGTGTCATTCCGCGGCTGCGGCGGCCGCGACGGGGATCTCCATGAGGACGGTGCGCTTGGGGTTTGCGGTCTGGGCCGGGAGGTCGACGGGGTGCTCCGGCTGCTCCGGCGTCTGCAGTTCGTCGGCGTCGTCCAGGTGAGCCAGCGTCGTGCGTCGCGGGTTGGCGATCTTGTGGAACATCGTCGTCGTCTTCACTGTTTACTTGACCCTGTCCTGTGACGGGCGCCGGGAGGGTGTGTGAAACCTCCGCACGGGCGCGGGTTGTCGGTTGTGCCATCGCTGTAAAGCGTCAGGCTAAACATGCGATTCCCCGGCTCGTTCGCGCGAAGACCATGATCAGCGTGTGAGTTTCCTCACGAATCAGAGGGCGAATCGGTCAATCCGGACTCGCGCTCCACGTCTGCGAAACGGACATTGGCTCACTGAAGCCATCATTCCGCTCCTGATCATGGCGACTGGGACACCCGGCACCGCTCGGCGACTCGCGGACTTACGCCCGAAATGGGCGAACTCGCCTTCTACGGCCGGTGATCCGGCGTTCACGTGGTGTCACCTACATCACGGCTCGGCCTACGGGCCTTGTTGGAGATCCTGTGCTGTGCTGGAATCTCACGGACCGCCGCAGGATCGAGCCGGCGCACAGGGGGCGCACAGTCGCGCCGAGTGGCGGCGAGAAGGGGGAGCCAGCGCCGGTCACTCAAGACCACCACGGGGGCGTTTTCAGGGCGTCCCCAGAACGCCGACACCGTGCCCCGCCGTTCAGGCGACGGGGTGCCTGGTCCAGAGGTTGCGACGCTAGTGCAGGGACGTTTCAAGAGGGATGGCAACGCTTCGGCGGCGCCGGAGCCGCACGGCGGGACTGGCCCCATGACTGGCGGCCCCTCGCCCCAGCACGCCCAGAACCAGGGCCCTGCCGGTGACGGCGGTGAGCGCTCCGGGCGCCCCGGCACGTCGGCCCCGTCGGGGCCCGCGGGCCCTTCCCCGGCGCTGAAGCCGCCGACGGGCCCGACCGGCCCCGGGCCGCGAATAGCCCTGCGCAACTGGCGCATCTCCACGCGACTGGTGTCGCTGCTCGCCCTCCCGGTGGTCGCGGCCACCTCGCTGGGCGCGCTGCGTATCAACCAGTCCATGGACGACATCCAGCAGCTCGACAACATGAAGCTGCTGACGGACATGACCAAGCAGGCCACCGAGCTGTCGGCCGCGCTCCAGGAGGAACGCGACCAGTCGGCCGGCCCGCTCGCCCACGGCGGCAAGGCGACCGACTTCACGGTCAAGGGGCTTCGCGAGAAGACCGACCGGGCGATGAAGAACTTCCTCGACAGTTCCGAGGAGATCGACAGCGCCAGCAAGGACGGCAACCTCAAGGGCGTCCGCGAGTACCTCATCCAGCTCGCCGGCGAGCTGGGCGACCTGGCGCAGATCCGCAAGGGCGCCTACGCCTCCGAGGGCAACTCCACGCAGACGGTCGAGGCGTACCACCGTCTGATCGAGAACCTGATCGACCTCTCCCAGGACATGGCCGAGGCGACCAGCAACCCGGACATGATCCAGCGCACGCGAGCGCTCGCGGCGTTCTCCTCCGCCAAGGAGTACTCCTCGATCCAGCGCGCGGCCCTCGCGGCGGCGCTGCCCGCGAGCAACACCACGGCCGGCAAGCTCTCCCCGAACGACCGGCTCTACGCCGAGTCGGCCCTGGAGAGCCAGAAGTCCGAGATCCGCAGCTTCAAGAGCATCTACGGCGAGGACGCCGCCGCCGAGCTGCTCAAGCCGATCGAGGACGGCGGCAACTCCACGATCAAGGCGACCGACACCTACGCGGGTCGCGCCCTGGTCTCCGCGAGCGGTCTCGCCCAGCAGGACAAGCGGTCCTACCGCGACTGGCTGGACGACAGCTCCACCAAGATCCAGCAGATGAAGAACATCGAGCACACCCTGCTCGAGGAGATGGAACAGAAGGCCCGCGAGCTGCGCAGCGCCACCGAGCGCGACGCGATCATCTCCGGTGCCCTGATCCTGATCGTGCTGGGTGTGTCGCTGGTCGGTGCCTTCGTCGTGGCCCGCTCCATGATCCGCTCGCTGCGCCGGCTGGAGGACACCGCGACCAAGGTCGCCTCCGACCGTCTGCCCGAGCTGGTCAAGCAGCTGTCCGAGTCCGACCCGCAGGACGTCGACACGTCCGTGGAATCGGTCGGTGTGCACTCCCGGGACGAGATCGGCCGAGTGGCCGCGGCCTTCGACGACGTGCACCGCGAGGCGGTCCGCCTCGCCGCCGAGCAGGCCCTGCTGCGGGGCAACGTCAACGCGATGTTCACCAACCTCTCGCGCCGCTCCCAGGGCCTCATCCAGCGTCAGCTCTCGCTCATCTCCGAACTGGAGTCCCGCGAGGCCGACCCGGACCAGCTGTCCTCGCTGTTCAAGCTCGACCACCTCGCCACCCGCATGCGCCGTAACGGTGAGAACCTCCTCGTCCTCGCGGGTGAGGAGCCCGGCCGCCGCTGGACCCGTCCGGTGCCGCTGGTCGACGTGCTCCGTGCCGCCGCGTCCGAGGTGGAGCAGTACGAGCGCATCGAACTGGCCTCCGTGCCGACCACCGAAGTGGCCGGCCGGGTCGTCAACGACCTCGTGCACCTCCTGGCCGAGCTGCTGGAGAACGCGACCTCCTTCTCCTCCCCGCAGACCAAGGTCAAGGTCACCGGTCACGCGCTGCCCGACGGCCGTGTGCTGATCGAGATCCACGACACCGGTATCGGTCTGTCGCCGGAAGACCTGGCCGCGATCAACGAGCGGCTCGCCTCTCCCCCGACGGTGGACGTCTCCGTCTCCCGCCGCATGGGCCTCTTCGTGGTCGGCCGTCTGTCCCAGCGGCACGGCATCCGCATCCAGCTGCGCCCGTCCGACTCCGGTGGTACGACCGCGCTGGTCATGCTGCCCGTCGACGTCGCCCAGGGCGGCAGGAAGCCCCAGCCCAAGCAGCCCGGTCAGCCTCCCGTCGGTGGCGGTCCCGCCGCCGCGCAGGCCGCCGCCGGTGCGGCCGCGGCCCGGCGTGCCGCCGGTGCCGGCCAGGGCGGCGGTGCCCTCGGGGCCGGCGCCTCCGGCGGTGCCTTCGGTGGCGGTGCCCCCGGCGGCGGCCGGCTCGCTCCCGGCCAGGGCCCGCGAGCCGCGCTGCCCGGGCGGGACGGGGACGGTGGCCGTCCCGGATCGCAGGGCGGTGCGCGCGGACCGCAGGGCCCCGGCCCGTCGTCGTTCGAGCAGAGTGGCCCCCCGCAGGGCCGTCCCGCTCCGACCGGTGGCGCCGGGTTCGGTCAGCAGGCTCCGGGTGCCCCGCAGGGTCTGCAGGCCGCGGGCACCAACGGGCCGCAGCAGGGCCAGGACGCCTTCGGCGGTGGCCGCAGCCGGAAGAAGCAGGGCGGCAACGCCGAGCAGGGCAAGGGCCGCAGGCCGCAGCTGCCGCCGCGCGGTGGTCCGCGGGCCGAGCTGCCCGGTGGCGACGCGCAGCAGCGCGTACCGAGCTGGAGCGACGAGAACGCCCAGCCGCCGGTGCCGCGTGCCTCGCTGGACGCCCCGCGCGGTCACGAGGAGCAGCCGGACGTCTCCCGCACGTCTTCCCTGCCGCGCGTCGACGACCGTCAGGGTCCCGGTGCGACGGCGCAGATGCCGGCCGTGCCGCGCGACGACCGGCAGGGCCTCGGCTCGCCGGCCGACTTCGGCGCTGCCCAGCACGCGGACCCGTTCGGTCCCGGCGCCAACGCACAGCAGGGCCAGGACCAGGGGGCCTTCGTCCGCCCGGACGTCTTCGGCACCCCGGGCGGTCACCGTGACTCGTCCACGTCGGGCCAGTACCCGGCGCCGCAGTCCTACGACAACGGCTCGACCGGCCAGTACCCCGCACCGCGCCAGGACAACGGCGCCGGGCGGCCCACCCTCCCGGGACCGGCCACCGCGGCCGACCCCGCGGGCACGGGCCGGTTCGAGCAGCCGCAGGTCAACGGCGGCCGGGGACCTGCCGACTTCGGCGCCCCGCGGCCGCCCGCCCCGCAGGCCCGGCCCGTCCGGCAGGAGCCCGAGGCCCTGCCACCGGCGTCCGGTCCGGGCGACGGTCGTACGCCGCTGTACGACACGCTGGAAACCAACTGGTTCCACGGCCAGCAGGAGCAGCAGCAGCCGCAGACCAACGGCTCCGCTCCGGCCGCCCCGCAGCAGCCGCAGGGACCCACCGGTCCGCAGCGGTCCTCCGCCCCCGCCGGCTGGCGCACCTCGCCGAACGACGACCTCGTCCGCCAGGCCGAGCGAGTCCGCCAGCCCGCCGCGGGTGGTGTCACCACCTCCGGCCTGCCGCGCCGGGTGCCCCGGGCGAACCTCGTCCCGGGCACGGCACAGCAGCAAACCCACCAGAGCGGTCCGCAGGTCTCGCGTGCGCCCGATGACGTGCGCGGCCGGCTGACCAATCTCCGTCGGGGAATCGCACAGGGTCGTCAGGCCGGGTCCACACAGACCGGCAGCCACCCACGGCCCACTCACCAGCAGGAGCGTTAGTTGAGTCCGATGAGCCAGGCGGCACAGAATCTCAACTGGTTGATCACCAACTTCGTGGACAACACCCCCGGGGTGTCCCACACCGTCGTCGTGTCCGCCGACGGTCTCCTCCTGGCGCTGTCGGAGGGCTTCCCGCGCGACCGCGCGGACCAGCTCGCGGCCGTCGCCTCGGGCCTGACGTCGCTGACGGCGGGCGCTTCCCGGATCTTCGAGGGCGGTGAGGTGGCGCAGACGGTCGTGGAGATGGAGCGAGGGTTCCTCTTTCTCATGTCCGTCTCGGACGGCTCGTCCCTGGCGGTCCTCGCCCACCCCGAGTGCGACATCGGCCTCGTCGGCTACGAGATGGCGCTCCTGGTCGACCGCGCGGGCGCGGTTCTCACCCCCGACCTGCGAGCTGAGCTCCAAGGCAGTCTGCTCCACTGATCGGCCCCGGCACCACCCGTCTCACCACATCACCGTCCGGCTGCCACACACCCCACACAGGCCCCGTCAGACGGCTTGCTGACCGACTTGCTGTCCCGCCCGGAGGACCCATGACCCCGCCCACCGCCTCTCATGATCCGTACGCGGAGCCGTACGAGGACGAGGGCGACCAGCCGCTGGTAAGGCCGTACGCCATGACCGGCGGCCGGACGCGGCCGCGCTACCAGCTGGCCATCGAGGCACTGATCAGCACGACCGCGGACCCCGCCGCGCTCATGGGGCTGCTCCCGGAGCACCAGCGGATCTGCCACCTCTGCCGTGAGGTGAAGTCGGTGGCCGAGGTCTCGGCGCTGCTCAACATGCCGCTGGGTGTGGCCCGGATCCTGGTCGCGGACCTCGCCGAGGCCGGTCTCGTCGCGATCCACCAGCCGGGCGGCGACGACGCCACCGGTGCGCCGGACGTGACACTGCTCGAAAGGGTGCTCAGTGGACTTCGCAAGCTCTGACCAGGGTCGATCCACCACCTCCGCGAAGATAGTGGTGGCGGGTGGCTTCGGCGTGGGCAAGACCACGTTCGTGGGCGCCGTCTCGGAGATCAACCCGCTGCGGACCGAGGCCGTGATGACCTCGGCCAGCGCGGGCATCGACGACCTGACCCACACCGGGGACAAGACCACCACCACGGTGGCCATGGACTTCGGCCGTATCACCCTGGACCAGGACCTGATCCTGTACCTCTTCGGTACCCCGGGCCAGGACCGTTTCTGGTTCATGTGGGACGACCTGGTGCGCGGCGCCATCGGCGCGGTGGTGCTCGTGGACACCCGGCGCCTGGCCGACTGCTTCCCGGCCGTCGACTACTTCGAGAACTCGGGTCTGCCGTTCGTCGTGGCCCTGAACGGCTTCGACGGACAGCAGCCCTACCAGCCCGAAGAGGTACGCGAGGCGCTGCAGATCGGACCGGACACCCCGATCATCACGACGGACGCCCGGCACCGGGCCGATGCGAAGAGTGCCCTGATCACGCTGGTCGAGCACGCTTTGATGGCACGGCTGAGGTAGCACCCAATTCAGGAGCGCCATACGGCAGTTGTCGTAGATGCACCGGAGCCGGCTGTGTCCTTTGACACGGTCGGCCAAGGTGTTCATAACGTTTCGGCAGAGGAATCGGGTGGTATGGCCACGCGTCGCGCACATCCGGTCTCGCTGCGCGCACAACGGCCCCGCCTTTTGGCGGGGCTCGCTCTTTATGACCGTTTTATCTGGGGCTTACATCACGTCGATTCCCCCTCCCGGACTGTTTGGAAGAGCGCAGGTCGTCGTGCTGGAATGCCTGAACTGCCCAATAGTCAATGACGCACTCGTCCATCGAGGCGTGTTGGGCTCTGAACACTGCGGCACAACGTTGGTGCCGACCGCCGAGAGGTTGTTGGTCGAGTGAGGCGAAGCAAGAACAGTCCCGAGCCGTCGGCCCGGGGCAACTTCACCCCGCCGCCGCGCACAGCGGCGCCCGCCCCCGTGCCCGGTTCGGAACCGACGGCCGCGCCCGCCGAGAGCGGCGGCCGTCTTTCCCCGCGCAACTGGCGCGTGGCGACCAGGCTCAACGCGATCCTGCTCATACCCGTGCTGGTCGGCCTCGTCATGGGCGGCTTCCAGGTGAAGAGCTCGATCGACACCTGGCAGGAGGCCGAGGACGCGGAGAACACCGCGCGCCTGGTCCGCGCCTCGCTGCTCTACGCCAACGCCCTCTACATCGAACGTGACGCGTCGGCGGCGCCCCTGCTGAAGGGCAGCGCCCAGAGCGCCCAGGACAAGGCGACCGTCACTCAGGTCCGCAAGGCCACCGACGAGGCGGCGGACGCCTTCGACGCCGCGGCGCAGAACATGCCGGCCAAGCCCGGCCTGGAGCGCCGGCTGAAGCTTTTCCGCAAGGTGGAGCCCGAGCTGGCCACCCTGCGCCAGGTCGCGTACACCTCCAAGCTCAAGGGTGTACAGACCGAAGAGGGCTACGTCGAGGTCGCCCACCCGCTGACGGAGTTCGCCAACGAGCTCGGTCTCGGCACCGGCAACATCACCAGCTACGGCCGGACCGTGTACGCCATCGAGCTCACCAAGGCGGCCCTGTCGCTGCAGCGCTCCATCGGCATGCACATCCTGGTCAAGCCGGGCCCGGACGCCGGCAACCTGGCCAGCCAGCGCATCGCCCTGTCCTCCTACGCCTACCTCGAGCGCATCGCCGTGCAGGAGTACATCGGCGGTGGCACCGAGCAGGACGCGGCCAAGCTCAAGCAGGCCGAGGCCAAGATCAAGGCCGACGGCGCCGCGATGGCCCGGGAGGCCAAGGCCAAGAACCCGGACTACGTCCCGCCGCCCGCCAACCCGACGACGATGATCTCGGGCGTGGCCACGCTGCAGAGCACGGACCCGAGCGCGCGCGCCGCACTCGCCGAGCGGGGCATCACCGCCGAGAACTGGTGGGCGGTCAACACGCTCAAGTTCAACGCGTACGAGAAGATCGAGACGGACCTGGCCGACAAGGCCGTGAGCGAAGCGTCCGACATCGCCGACGACGCCCAGCGTGACGCCTACATCACCGGTGCCGCCGTCGTGGTCGCCCTGCTCCTCGCCTTCATCCTGGCCGGCGCGGTCGCCCGCCAGATGAGCCGCTCGATGCGCCAGCTGCGCAACGCCGCCTTCGGCATCGCCGAGCAGCGTCTGCCGATGCTGGTCGACCAGCTCTCCCGCACCGACCCCGGCCGCGTCGACACCCGTGTCCAGGCCATCCCGATCGCCACCACCGACGAGATCGGCGAGGTCGCCCGCGCCTTCGACCAGGTCCACCGCGAGGCCGTCCGGCTCGCCGCCGAGCAGGCCCTGCTGCGGGGCAACATCAACGCGATCTTCACCAACCTGTCGCGCCGCAACCAGTCGCTCATCGAGGGCCAGCTGACCCTGATCACCGACCTGGAGAACAACGAGGCCGACCCGGACCAGCTGGAGAACCTCTTCAAGCTGGACCACCTGGCGACCCGTATGCGCCGCAACGGCGAGAACCTCCTCGTCCTCGCCGGCGAGGAGCCCGGCCGCCGCTGGGACCAGCCGGTCCCGCTGGTCGACGTGCTGCGCGCCGCCTCCTCCGAGGTGGAGCAGTACGAGCGCATCGAGCTGTCCGGTGTCCCGGAGGCCGAGATCCACGGCCGCGCCGTGACCGACCTCGTGCACCTGCTCGCCGAGCTCCTGGAGAACGCCACGACGTTCTCCTCCCCGCAGACCAAGGTCCGCGTCACCGCGACCCGTCTCCCCGACGGCCGCGTGATGATCGAGATCCACGACAAGGGCATCGGCCTCACCGCCGAGGACTTCGCGGACATCAACCACAAGCTGGCCAACCCGCCGACGGTGGACGCCGCGATCTCCCAGCGCATGGGCCTGTTCGTGGTCGGCCGGCTGTCCGACCGGCACGGCATCCGGGTCCAGCTGCGCCCCTCGGGCGAGCAGGCCGGCACCACCTCGCTGGTCATGCTGCCGGACGCGATCACCCACGGTGGTGGCGGCGAGCAGCACGTGGACCGCGACGAGTTCACCGTCTCGCAGATCATCCCGGAGCAGAACTTCGGCGGCGGCGAGAACTTCGGCCAGCCCATGCGCACGGCCGCGGAGCTCGGCTTCGACGACAGCCGCTACTCCGACGTCCCCGACGACATACGCGAGCTGGACCCCGTCGGCCGCTCCCTGATGCGCGAGGAGCGCCGGGCGGCCCTGGAGTCGCAGTCGCACGAGCAGCCCGCGCTGCCCGGGCAGAGCAGCCAGGAGCCCTCCCAGGCGACCGGCTACCGCGACGAGTACAACGGGCAGCAGGGCTACGACGCCGGGCAGGCCTACGACACCGGCCAGTCCGGCTACCCGGAGCAGCAGCCGTCCGCGTACGACCGCCAGGCGCCGTACCAGGAACAGCAGGCGCCGTACCAGGAGCAGCAGGCGTCGTACGAGGAGCCGCAGCGGTCTGCGTACGACGAGCAGTACTACGCGCCGAACGGCGGTCTGCCGCAGAACGACACCTTCTCGCCGAACGGCGGCTACCCGGAGCCCTCCTCCTATGCGGAGCCGGCCCAGGAGGAGCCCTCGGCTCCGGGCGCGGGCGGGCAGGGCGGATTCGCCGCGTTCGAGCAGCGGCGCCACCAGGACGACTGGCCGCAGCAGGACGGTTACCAGAACGGCTACCCGAGCCAGTACTCTTCTCAGGCCCAGGAAACGGAATCTGCGCAGGCCGCTGACGCAAGTGAGCAGGACCGCGTAGGCTTCGACCGTCCGGGATCGAGCCCCTCCGCCGCTCACACGATGACCGACGCCGGGCTTCCCCGCCGTGGAGCCACCGCGAGCGGTGCGAACGGCACGGGTGGCGCACGGCATGTGAGCCAGGAGCCGTCGGCCTCCGCTCCGGAGAGCAAGGGCGACGACTGGCGCTCGGCCAACGACGAGCGGTGGCAGCAGGCTTCGCAGCTCCGGAAGCCCAAGGCGGGCGGGGTCACCTCCTCCGGCCTGCCGAGGCGGGTTCCCAAGGCCAACCTGATCGAGGGAGCCGCCGAGAGCACCCCCCAGGGAGGCCCACAGGTCTCCCGCGCCCCGGAGGACGTCCGGGGCAGGCTGAGCAACCTGCGTCGGGGCGTCCAGCGCGGACGCAGCGCAGGCAGTGAAACGAACGGCCAGGGCTTCGGTCCTGACAGCACCTACAACCAGGAGCGTTAGTGTGAGCCCGATGAGCCAGGCGGCACAGAACCTGAACTGGTTGATCACCAACTTCGTGGACAACACCCCGGGGGTGTCCCACACGGTGGTGGTCTCCGCCGACGGACTCCTTCTGGCGATGTCCGAAGGCTTCCCCCGCGACCGCGCCGACCAGCTCGCGGCCGTCGCTTCCGGTTTGACGTCGCTGACGGCGGGCGCTTCCCGGATCTTCGAGGGAGGCGCCGTGAACCAGACCGTTGTGGAGATGGAGCGGGGATTCCTCTTCATCATGTCCGTATCCGACGGTTCGTCGCTCGCCGTTCTCGCACATCCGGAGGCGGACATCGGCCTCATCGGGTACGAGATGGCGCTGCTGGTCGACCGAGCCGGTACGGTCCTGACACCGGACCTTCGTGCAGAGCTCCAGGGGAGCCTGCTCAACTAACAGACGGACGGTGCGTTTTGGCGTCCCGTGGCCGTAAGGTTTCGGGACGCGGCTCCACAGCGATGGGTGCCAGGCACAGTCGGAGGAGGAGAAAGTGGTAACACCCCCAGGCGGTTCGTCTTCGGGCAACTGGTCGTACGGCCCTGCCCAGGGCCAGGGCGACGGTGGTCAGAACCCGAACCGTTACAACTTCCCCTCCGCACCGAGCCACCGGCAGCCGTACGCGCCGCAGGGCCCCGGCCCGTCGCCGTACGACCAGCCGCCGGCCCCGCGCATCCAGCCTGTGCAGCCGCAGCGCCGCACCCCGGAGCCGGCGCCCGCCGGGGCGTCGAACAACCCCCTGGTGCGTCCGTACGCCATGACCGGCGGCCGGACCCGCCCGCGCTACCAGCTCGCCATCGAGGCGCTGGTGCACACCACTGCGCAGCCGCACCAGATGCAGGGCCAGTTGCCCGAGCATCAGCGGATCTGCAACCTCTGCCGGGAAATCAAGTCGGTCGCCGAGATCTCGGCGCTCCTCACGATCCCTCTCGGCGTGGCCAGGATCCTCGTCGCCGACTTGGCGGAGGCGGGACTGGTCGCCATCCATCAGCCCGGCGGCGACGAGAACGCCGGCGGCCAGCCAGACGTGACACTGCTCGAAAGGGTGCTCAGTGGACTTCGCAAGCTCTAGCGGAGGGCCTTCCCGCTCCACCACGTCCGCGAAGATCGTGGTGGCTGGCGGCTTCGGCGTGGGCAAGACCACGTTCGTGGGTGCCGTCTCGGAGATCAACCCGCTGCGCACCGAGGCCGTCATGACGTCCGCTTCGGCCGGCATCGACGACCTCACCCACACCGGGGACAAGACGACCACGACGGTCGCCATGGACTTCGGCCGTATCACCCTGGACCAGGACCTGATCCTGTACCTCTTCGGTACGCCGGGCCAGGACCGCTTCTGGTTCATGTGGGACGACCTGGTGCGCGGCGCCATCGGCGCGATCGTGCTGGTCGACACGAGGAGGCTCGCCGACTGCTTCCCCGCCGTCGACTACTTCGAGAACTCCGGCCTGCCGTTCGTCATCGCCCTGAACGGCTTCGACGGCCAGCAGCCGTACACGCCGGACGAGGTCCGCGAGGCGCTCCAGATCGGCCCCGACACCCCGATCATCACGACGGACGCCCGCCACCGCGCGGACGCGAAGTCGGCGCTGATCACGCTGGTGGAGCACGCGCTGATGGCTCGCCTGCGGTAACGGGCGCGTTTCGCTTGCGGCCCCCGTTCCTCCTGTGGGAGGAACGGGGGCCGCGGGTGTTTTCGGGAGGGGGACGCGATGAGCGCGGAGGCGGCGGCGTTACGGCTGGGCACGACCGTGGCGAGGACGGCGGCCGACCTGTGGCTCGGCGGCAGGCGGCGCGAGCAGGAACGGCACCTGTCGATGGCGGAGCTGGTGCGGGCCCGAGTGCCCGGGCTGCGGCTGCGGCGGAGTGTGGAGCGGCAGTTCGGGCAGATCACCGACGCGGTGTTCGACCGGCTGGAGCCGTACCTGGAGCACGAGTTCCGGGGGCTGGACGAGGCCGGGCAACAGGCGGTCACCGACGCGGTGTGCGACACGTTCGCGGGCGGACCTCTCGGACGAGGCCGTGCTCGCGGCGGACGCCGACCCGGCGGAGCTGATCCGCCGCATCACCGGGTCGGTGCGCGCCCCGGTGGGGCTGAGCGAGGGCGGAGTCCCGGCTGTACGAGACGCTCTTCGCCGAGTGCGTGGAGCACTACGTACGGATCGTGCGGAGCCTGCCGGTCTTCGAGGAACGGGCCGGGCCGAACTCCTGGCCCGGACGGCCACGCTCGGCGCCGAAGTCGCCCGGCTCCCGGAGCGCCTGCCGGACTGCTCCCTGCTCGCGCCGGACGGCACGGACCGGGACACGGCGTTCCGGCGCCGGTACCTGGAGCTGATCAGCCGGGACCTGGACGAGGTGGAGCTGTTCCGCCGTACGTCGGACCGGGCGGCGGGGCCGCGGGTGCGGCTGTCGGCGGCGTACGTGAGTCTGCGGGCCACCGGGGACGACGGGGGCCGGCGCCGCGGCCCGCTCCCCGTCGCGGCTGCGGCTGCGGCCCGAGCCTGGCCCTCTCGCACATCGACGTAACCGCCTGGATGGACGTCGGTTCGTTCCCCCCAGCCGGCGTGACCTACCTGAACCTCGGCCACTGCCTGCTCCCTGACCACCCGGCGGCCCTCGACTTCCCCGGCGTGGACGTGGACGTGACCGTCCGCCGGCCAAGCACCACGGCCCCGCCCTCCCGAAGGAGGACGGGGCCGTGAGGGCGTGGAGGCGTCAGCGCCAGCTGTGCGGGGCGCGGAAGCCCGGCTCGCGTTCCAGGCGGCGCCAGCCCGCCTTGATGCGGCCGCGGTGGGCCGGGGTCGTGTCCGTGGGGCGGGCGGCGGCGCGGGCCAGGAGGATGGCCGTGATGGCGGCGACCTCCTCGGGCTCGGCGTGGCCCTTCTCGACGCGGATATCAGCAGATTCCATGGGTGTCAGTCTCCGTGAGGAAGATGTCCGCAGGGTTACTGCGGCGGGTTGCCGTGCTTGCGGGACGGCAGGTCCGCGTGCTTGGTCTGGAGCATGGCGAGGGACTTGATGAGCACCTCGCGGGTCTCGGCGGGGTCGATGACGTCGTCGACCAGGCCGCGCTCGGCCGCGTAGTAGGGGTGCATCAGCTCGGACTTGTACTCCTTGACCATGCGGGCCCGCATGGCCTCGGGGTCCTCGGCGTCGGCGATCTGGCGGCGGAAGATGACGTTGGCCGCACCCTCCGCACCCATGACGGCGATCTCGTTCGTCGGCCAGGCGTAGGTGAGGTCGGCACCGATGGACTGGCTGTCCATGACGATGTACGCACCTCCGTAGGCCTTCCGCAGGATCAGGGAGATCCTCGGCACGGTCGCGTTGCAGTAGGCGTAGAGGAGCTTCGCGCCGTGGCGGATGATGCCACCGTGCTCCTGGTCGACGCCCGGGAGGAAGCCGGGGACGTCCAGAAGAGTGATGATCGGGATGTTGAACGCGTCGCACATCTGGACGAAGCGGGCCGCCTTCTCGGAGGCCTCGATGTCCAGCACGCCCGCGAGGGCCTGCGGCTGGTTCGCCACGATGCCGACGACCTGGCCGTCCATCCGGCCCAGCGCGCAGATGATGTTGCGGGCCCAGCGCTCGTGGACCTCCAGGTAGTCGCCGTCGTCGACGATCTCCTCGATGACCTTGGCCATGTCGTACGGCCGGTTGCCGTCCGCCGGGACGAGGTCCAGGAGGACGTCCGAGCGTCGGTCGGCCGCGTCCGAGGACTCCGAGCGGGGCGGGTTCTCGCGGTTGTTCTGCGGGAGCAGGGAGAGGAGGTAGCGGACCTCGGCGATGCAGGTCTCTTCGTCGTCGTAGGCGAAGTGGCAGACGCCGGACGTCTCGGCGTGGACGTCGGCGCCGCCCAGGCCGTTCTGCGTGATCTCCTCGCCGGTGACCGCCTTGACGACGTCCGGGCCGGTGATGAACATCTGCGAGGTCTCGCGGACCATGAAGACGAAGTCGGTGAGGGCGGGGCTGTAGGCCGCGCCGCCGGCGCACGGGCCGAGCATCACCGAGATCTGCGGGATCACGCCCGAGGCCTTGGTGTTGCGCTGGAAGATGCCGCCGTAGCCGGCGAGCGCCGAGACGCCCTCCTGGATGCGGGCGCCGGCGCCGTCGTTCAGCGACACCAGCGGGGCACCGGCCGCGATGGCCATGTCCATGATCTTGTGGATCTTCGTGGCGTGGGCCTCGCCCAGCGCGCCGCCGAAGATGCGGAAGTCGTGCGCGTAGACGAAGACCGTGCGGCCCTCCACCGTGCCCCAGCCGGTGATCACACCGTCGGTGTAGGGCTTCTTGGCCTCCAGGCCGAAGCCCGTGGCCCGGTGCCGGCGCAGCTGCTCGACCTCCCGGAAGGAGTCCGGGTCGAGGAGGAGTTCGATGCGCTCCCGCGCGGTCAGCTTGCCCTTGGCGTGCTGCGCGCTGGTCGCCTTCTCGCTCGGTCCGGCCACCGCCTGCGCACGGATCTCGTGCAGTTCGGCCACGCGTCCGCGCGCGTCGGTCGGCTCGCCCGGCGCCTCATCCAAAACGGTCATGTAGTGACCTTACGAAGCCGAGCGAGGAATGCGGGCCGTCGACTCCTCACAGTCTCCGGCGTGTTTTCCTGGCACCCCTGAACAGAACCGTGGCGGGGTTGAGCCTTTCCGACTGCTCAGGGGGCGTGTCGCTTGTAGGGGTCGCACAAAGCGGTCAGGCGAGAGTGACCTCGCAGACATGTGTGGCACATGCCTCCCCCGGAGTGACGCGCACGCGCAGCCGGCGGCCTGTGGAGAGCACCTCGACCGTCTCGTCCGCGCGGTCGGCCCGCCGGACCGGGTGGTCCCAGACGACTTCCAGCGGTTCGCCCGTACGGGGCGGTTCGCTCACGCAGAGGGTAGCGGTACGGCCCCGCCGGACGATCAGCACACTGGCGCCCCCGGAGGCGGAGAGCGGGCCCGCCGTCCCCGCCCGCCAGAAAGTGGCGGCCGTGCAGCCGAGGGAGGGCACGGTGACCGCCTGGCGGGCGGCGTCGTTGGCGAGGACCGACAGCCAGTGGCGGTCGGTGGCACGGCGCGCGACCGCGCGGCGGGAGGCCCCGGGCATCAGGACGTAGGCGTACGTGGCGTCCTCGGGGTCGGTGCCGTGGTCGAGCCAGAGGGTCTGCCAGCGGCGGGTGCACCGCTCCCGCGTGCCGCCGGTGTTGATGTCGGACCAGGCGCCGGTGCGGTCCTCGCGCAGCGCCTTGGGCTCGCGGCCGAGCAGGATCCAGCCGCCGTGGTCCTCCAGGTGGGCCCAGTTGGGGCCCTTGACGAAGCGCTGGGTGCCGGATGCGCCGAGGTTGCGGTTGTCGACGATCGTCTCGACCGGGACGCCGTCGGCGCAGGTGATCCCGGCGCCGAGGCAGATCACCGCGTCCGCGACGCAGAACCAGGACTTGCGGGCTTCGAGGGTGGAGCCGAGGCCTTTGAGGTGCTGGCCGAGGGCCGCGCAGGTGCCGTCGGTGGTGCCGCCGACCCAGCGCGTGTCCGGGCGGGCCGTGCCCCACTCGCCGCCCTCGCGGTCGGCGAGCCGCTTGGTCGAGACGGTGGTGCCGGGCAGCCGGTACCAGTCGACGGTCGGCCAGAACCAGTCCGTGTACTGGTCGCCGGTGCCCTCGGCCCACCAGCTGACCATGCCCGCGCCGGTGTGCCAGCCGCGGGGGTTCTCGCCGTTGCCGCACTCGTAGTGGGCGATGCGGTCGCTGGCCATGGCGATGTTCACGGTGAATCCTGCGCCGCGGTGGACGGCACGGTCCATGGCGGCGAAGAGGTGGTGCCCGGGGGGCTCGGGCGCGGCCGGGACGGGTGAGCCGGCGATGGCGTGCAGCCGGGCCAGTTCGGCGACGCCGAACTGGGGTGCCGTCAGGATCGGGGCCACGGTGTCCCGTTCGATCCAGCCCTTGACACGGGCGTGCCAGCGGTCGCGTTCGGCGGGGCTCGCGCCGGCCGTGAGCAGGGCGATGGCGGCGATGAGCTGGTGGCCGTGGTAGTGGTCGCTGCGCAGCAGCTCGCGGTCGTCGGTGGTGAGGTGACCGCGGCTGATGGCCCGGCCGTTGACGCTGTCCATCACCAGCCCGTCGTGGATGAGCGGGGCGTAGGCGCGCTCGACGCTGTCGAGGACGATCTGCCGGTTCGGGTCGGTGACCTCCCAGTCGGATCCGGCGAGCAGGGCGAGGAGCCGGCCGAGTCCGTCGAGCATGACCTGGCCGTACGTGCCCGAGTAGGCGACCCAGGTGTGCTGGACGAACGAGCCGTCGGCGTAGAGGCCGTCGCCGCGGGTGACGTGGGGGAAGACCGGGGAGAGGGCGTCCCGGGCGAGGGCGATCTTGGCGGGGTCGCGGCCCAGGATGCCGCGCAGGGCGACGGAGCGGCACAGGTCGACGCGGTTGGCGCCGGTGGAGGTGCCGCTGTAGTCGGCGAGGGCCGAGTCGGGGACGAAGTGGTCGACGGCGGCGCAGGCGGCATCGACCCGGGCCTCCCCCAGCTCCTCGTACAGGGCGGCCGTGATGTCCGTCAGGAGGCGGGGGCTGCCGATCTGCCACTCCCACCAATTGCCGTAGCGGGTGGTGGTGGGGTTGTAGACGGTGGCGGAGAGGTGGTCCAGGCCGCGCAGGATGCCGTCGAGGAGGGCGGGGTCGGCGGTCGAGCCGGTGCCCTGCTGGAGGTAGGCCCGGGTCATGGTCCACAGCCGGCCGTAGCTGAGGGTGATGCCCGCCGGCGGGTCGAAGGGGTGGCCGGGCCAGAGGGAACGCGCCGCCGGGGCCATGCTCGCGCGCAGGTCGCGGGCCAGGGCGCCGGTCTCGGCGAGCCGGGCGGCGTAGGGCTCGGCCGTGGGGTCGTAGCCGGTGCCGAGGGAGATGCCGAGCCAGCGGCGGCGGAGGGTGTCGTACGGATCGCCCGGCGCGTCGGTGCCCCGGCCCACGGGGGCCGCGCCCCCGGTCGCCGCCAGGGCCGCGGCCGCCAGCAGCAGGGCGCGGCGGCCGGGGCGGAACAGGGCGGCGGCCCCGGCCGTACGGCGGGGGAAGACGCGGCGCTGGGGAGTCATGCCCATGCCCTACCACGGGGAGGCGCCCACCTGAATGGTGGATCCGGCCGGAGTGACCGGAACGGGGGAACGGCGGGCGGGAGCCAGGAGCTGTCATCCAGACGGCAGGCCCTAGCCGAAGCGGTTCAGCAGACGGCGGTACAGGCCCGGCGCGAGGCCGCGGACCCGGCCGGGGACGGTCAGCCAGGTGGGGACGTAGGCCTCGTCGCGGTTCTGCCGGACGGCCTCCCAGATCGTGCCGGCGACGCAGCCGGGCGAGAGGAGGCCGGTGCGGGTGCCGTCGTAGGGCCTGCCGCGGCGGGTGTGGAAGGGCGTGTCGACCGCTCCGGGCACGACGAAGGTCACGCCCACGCCCGTGCCGCGCAGTTCCTGGCGCAGCGCCTCGGCGAAGGCGGCCAGACCGGCTTTGGCGGCGGAGTACACCGCCTCCTCCCGCAGGCCCACGCAGCCGGCGACCGAGCCGAGCAGCACCACGCGGCCGCGTCCCGCCGCGATCATGGAGGGCAGCACCTCGCGCACGAGGTGGAGGGTGGCGTTGAGGTCCAGGGTCAGCACCCGGTCGATGTCGGTGTGCGGCATGGTGGCGAAGGGGCCCGCCCAGCCCATGCCCGCCCCGGCGACCAGGACGTCGATCCGGCCGGTGGTGTGCAGCGCGGACTGGGCCAGCAGGCGCGGGCCGTCCGGGGCGGCGAGGTCGGCGGGCAGTACGACGGCCGTGGTGCCGGACGCCGTCTGCTCCAGGCGGCGCCGGTCGCGTCCGCTGAGGAGCAGCTGCCAGCCGTCCATGGCGAACCGCCGGGCCGTGGCCGCCCCGATGCCGGAGGAGGCTCCGGTGACGAGGGCGACGCGCCGGTCGAGCCGTCGCGGCGGTCCGTACTGGTTCACCCGGACCGGGATCGGGGCCGTGGAGCGGCGCGGGGCGGGGTCCGCCGGTGGGTCGTAGGCCGAGCCGGAGCCGGTGAGTGTCACGAGTCGCTCCCCTGCGCTGTGCGTCCGCCGTGGTCTCGTCTGTCTCCATACGGTCACTGAAAACGGAACCCCGTCTCGCCGTACGCCGCCACCGCAGGGTGGTCCGGCGGGGCCCGGGTGCCGCCGCCCCACCGCACCCCGGGCGCGGGGTCGGCCGCGTGCCGACGCGGTGCGCCGCATCCGGCGGGACCACCACCCCAACGGGCCGGGTGATTGCGCCAAGCGGGGGTACGGACGAGGTGCGCGGCGAGCCGGTGGGAAACTCCTCCACCGAAGAAGTTGAACATTGAACGGAATAGGTCTACGGTGGGTCGCGTTGGAGTAGTTAAAGATTCAACATCCCACGCAGGAGGCGTACACACCATGAGCATCTTCAGCCGCAACGACGCCCGGACCGCCACCGCCACCGCCACCGGTGCCGTGAACCCGGAGCTGGCCGCCCTGACCGGCGACTACACGATCGACCCCGCGCACTCGACGATCGGCTTCGTCGCCCGGCACGCCATGGTCACCAACGTCAAGGGCAGCTTCCGGGACTTCACCGGCACGCTCCACCTCGACGGCGGCGATCCGTCGCGGTCGACGGCCTCCATCGACGTCGTGATGGACAGCATCAGCACGGGCAACGCCGACCGCGACGGACACCTCAAGAGCGCGGACTTCTTCAAGGCGGACGAGTTCCCGGCCATGACGTTCCGCTCCACGAAGGCGGAGGCGCTCGGCGGTGACGACTACCGGATCACCGGCGATCTGACGATCCTCGGCACCACCCGCCCCCTCTCCATCGACCTCGAGTTCAACGGCGCCGCGAAGGACCCCTTCGGCAACGAGCGCGTCGGCTTCGAGGGCAAGGCGGAGATCCTGCGCTCCGAGTGGGGCCTGACCTGGAACGCCGCACTGGAGACCGGTGGCGTCCTGGTCTCCGACAAGATCAAGCTCAACTTCGACATCTCCGCCATCCGGAACGCGTGAGCCCCGCGGGACCGGCCCGGTGACACCGCCCCGGGCCGGTCTGGCCGGTTCCCGCCCCTTGTGCAAAGACTGCCGGCGTTCTCATAATCCAGCAGCGCTATTTTGACCAGTCCATGCCAGCACATGGACGTTCTTTTTGCTCCTGCTGCTGTCATGTTCTCGTCAATCTGATGCTTCGGTTGCACCTCCCCAGTCAACCCCCCACGAAAGGCATCACGTTGAAGAGACTCCTCACGGCCCTCAAGAGATGCGCGGCCCTCGGCGCCGCCGCGCTCGCGATCGCCAGTCTCCAGCCCGTTTCCGCCGCGCAGGCCGCGCCGTCGCCCGTCGTCGGCGGGACCCGGGCCGCACAGGGCGAGTTCCCGTTCATGGTCCGGCTCTCCATGGGCTGCGGCGGCGCGCTCTACACCCAGCAGATCGTGCTCACGGCCGCGCACTGCGTGGGCAGTTCGGGCAACAACACGAGCATCACCGCCACCGCGGGCGTCGTCGACCTCCAGTCCACCAGCGGCCGGGTCCAGGTGCGCTCCACCAAGGTGCTGCGTGCCCCCGGTTACAACGGCACCGGCAAGGACTGGGCGCTCATCAAGCTCGCCCAGCCCATCAACCTGCCGACGCTGAAGATCGCCACGACCTCGCAGTACAACACCGGTGACTTCACCGTCGCCGGCTGGGGCGCGAACCGCGAGGGCGGCTCCCAGCAGCGCTACCTCCTGAAGGCGACCGTGCCGTTCGTCAGCGACGCCGCGTGCAAGGCCTACGGCGGTCTGTACAGCGGCCTCGTCGCGAGCGAGGAGATCTGCGCCGGCTTCGACGCGGGCGGCGTCGACACCTGCCAGGGCGACTCCGGCGGCCCGATGTTCCGCAAGGACAACGCCGGCGGCTGGATCCAGGTCGGCATCGTCAGCTGGGGTGAGGGCTGCGCCCGGCCCGAGGCGCCCGGCGTCTACACGGAGGTCTCCACCTTCGCCTCCGCCATCGCCTCGGCGGCATCGACCCTCTGACCGGCGGCTTCCAGGGCCCGGCGCCGCTTCGGTGCCGGGCCCGTCCGGTGCGGCCTTCGTCGTGCTGGACAGGTGCCGGTCGCCACGCCGGTCGTTCCACGCCGTGAGGCTCAGGGGGCAGAGGCCCGGGCCTCCAGGTTCTTCACCGTCGCCGTCACCTGCGCGGCGCGGCTTCTCGCCGTCCTGGCTCGGAGTACGCCGAGCATCGCCAGATAGCGGTCCGTACGGCCCAGGGCCCCGAAGGCCGCGGCGGCGCGGGGGCTGCGGGCCAGGGCCGCCGCCAGGTCGGCCGGGACCTCGGCCTCCTTCTGGGACGCGTACGCCGCGTCCCACCGGCCGTCCGCCCGTGCGGACGCCACCTCCGCGAGCCCGCGGGGCCGCATCCGCCCGGCGGCGGTCAGTTCCTCGACGCGCCGGACGTTGACCATGGACCAGAGACTGCCGGGGCGCCGCGGGGTGATCCGCTGGAGGTAGTGCGACTCGTCAAGTCCCTTGCGCTGCCCGGTGATCCACCCGTGGCACAACGCCAGGTCGTTGACGTCGGCGGCGCTGACGGAGGGGACGCCCGAGCCCTTCTTCGCGACCCTGACCCAGAGGCCGGGGTGCGGGGCCGGGTGTGCCGCCAGCCAGGCGTCCAGGTCGGCCACGGTCTCGAAGGAGAGCGGGCGGGAGCCGTCGGAAGTGGTCATGGCATCACCGTAGGGAGGAAGTAGGACAGCTGCCGTCCGCTATGCGAGCAGCAGGCGCGCCTGTTCGCGGGCCTGGGGGATGGCGTCCGGGAAGACGCCCAGGCCATGGGCGACCAGGGCGCCCTCGTGCAGGAGCATCAGCGTCCGGGCCGTCGAGTCCGCCGTCGTGGGCGCGATCTCCTCGGCGAAGCGGGTGAACAGGGCGAGCATCCACCGCTTCTGCCCGGTGATGATCGGGTGGGCCGGATGGGCGGGGTCGCTGATCTCCGCGTGGGCGTTGACCATGCTGCACCCCCTGGGGCTGAACTCCGCCGCCCAGGCGCGCGAGGCGTCGAACACGGCCAGGACGCGTTCGCGGGGGTCCGGGCCCACCGCGTCGAGGCGCTCGCCGAGGAAGGCCCGCCAGCGCTCGTCGCGGTCCGCCAGGTACTCCACGACGATCTGCTCCTTGGAGCCGAACCGGTCGTAGAGCGTCTTCTTCGTGACGCCGGCCTCGGCGGAGATGAGGTCGACGCCGACGGCGTGGATGCCGCGCTCGTAGAACAGCCGGCCGGCGGCCGTCAGGGCACGGCGGGCGGCGGGCGTCATCGTGATCCGGCGCGGGTTCTGCGCGGTGGTCCCCATGACACTCGACTATACCGATCTGTATAGTGACGGGGGAACGGGTAAACCGATCTGTCTACTGGTTGTGATGTCGTGAACATCCTGCTCTCCCTCGCCTTCGTCCTGTGCTGGAGTTCCGGTTTCATCGGAGCGAAGCTCGGCGCCGGCAGCGCGTCCGCGCCGACGATCCTGATGTGGCGGTTCCTGCCGCTGGCCGTCGTCCTGGTGGTCGTCGCCGTCCTCACGCGATCGGCCTGGCGGGGCCTGACGACCCGCGATCTGACCCGGCAGGCCATGATCGGCGTGCTCTCGCAGAGCGGCTACCTGCTCAGCGTCTACTACGCCATCCAGCTCGGCGTCTCCAGCGGTACGACGGCCCTGATCGACGGCGTCCAGCCCCTCGTGGCCGGCGCCCTCGCCGGCCCGCTGCTGGGGCAGTACGTCTCGGGCCGGCAGTGGATCGGTCTGGGCCTGGGGCTGAGCGGCGTCGCCGTGGTCACGCTGGCCGACGCGGCGGCCGGCGGCGACGTGGCCTGGTGGGCGTACGCCGTGCCGCTGCTCGGCATGCTGTCCCTGGTCGCGGCGACGTTCCTGGAGAGCCGTTCCCGCTCGCGGGTCACCCCGTCGGTGTCGCTGACCGTGCACTGCGCGACCAGCGCGGTCCTCTTCTCCGTACTGGCCCTGGGCACCGGCGCCGCCGCGCCGCCCGGCCGGTGGGACTTCTGGGTGGCGGTCGCCTGGCTCGTGGGGCTGTCCACGTTCGGCGGGTACGGGCTGTACTGGCTGATCCTGAAGCGCGCCGGCGTCACCAAGGTCAACACGCTGATGTTCCTGATGGCCCCGGTCACCGCGGTCTGGGGCGCGCTGATGTTCGGTGAGCCGTTCGGCGCTCAGACCGCCCTCGGGCTGACCGTCTGTCTCGCCGCGGTCATCATCGTCCATCGTGGCGGCGGCCGGAGGGACACGACCCTGACCGCCGCCCGGGCGGAGCCGGGGGAAACCGGTGGACCCGGTCGCCCGGGTCCGCCTGACCTGCCGCCCATGTCCGGCCCCGAGGCGTCCAGAGTGCGGCCACCGGCTCTCCGGTGGCTGTCCGTGACGCCGATGCCGGGCCGCTGAGGCCGCCCGCTCGCGGTGAACTGCGGTCGCTGCGCAGCCCCCGGCTGCTCGTCACCCTGCTGGTGCCGGGACCGGGTGCCCGGCCCCGAGGGCCGGGGCGCACCAGCCCGCGCCCAGCGTGACCGGGGGCTTCGCGACGGCCGCGTTCAACGTGGGTGCGGCGGTGGGGCCCTGGGCCGGGGGTGCGGTGATCGGCGTGGGGTTCGGGTACCGGGGGCCGCTGTGGGTCAGCGCGGCTCTGGTGGCCCTGGCGTTCGCGGTCGCCGGGGTGGCGGCACGGCAGCAGCGAGCCACGGGCCAGGAGCTACACGGCACTGAGCTCGCGTGCCCGCCCCCGGCACCCACGCCTCGGCTCAGAACCCGCCCCCGAAGTCCCCTCCCCCGCCGAAGCCTCCGCCGCCTCCGAAGTCCCCGCCTCCGAAATCGCCACCGTAATCGCCGGTGTCGAAGTCCGCGCCGGACACGTCGCCGCCCTCGTAGCCGCCGAAGTCGCCGTAGCCGGATCCGTAGTCGGCCGCGTAGGCGGGGGCGGCCATCATGCTGCCGAGCATGGTGCCGACGAGGAGGCCGGGCAGCAGGCCGCCGCCGAAGTAGCCGCCGGCCCAGGGGCCGTACGCCGGTCCGGCCTCCCAGTAGGGACGGCGGCCGAGGTCCGTGTCGACCTCGCGGATCGCGGGGTCGCGGCCCTCGGCGAGACGCCGCTCGTCGGCCGCGCAGACCGGGACCTCGCGGGCTGCGCCGCCCGAGGGCGTCCAGGAGGCGTCAGCGACGGCGGGGCCATGGCGCGGGTCGAAGAAGCAGGGCGGCCGGCGCTCCGGCAGCGCGCCGCCCTCGCGGCGGGCCGCGAGCCGGGCCAGGGAGAACCGGCCGTCCTCCACGGCCTCGGTGACGGCACGGACGTCCTCCGGTTTCGCCGCGGCCGCCATCAAGGACTTGGCCCGCTCGTAGGAGTCCAGGGCACGCTCGTAGTCCGTGCGCATCGCGTCGTCGGCGCCGGGCTCCCCGGGGTGGAAGTCGAGGCGGTCGAGTTCCTCGCCGAACGCGGTGATGTCCTCGTCGACGACCACCCGCAGCTTCTCCAGCGCGGCCCGCTGCTCCTCCTCGTGGCGGCGGCGGTTGCGGCGGACCAGGGTGTACGCGCCCGCGCCGCCGGCCGCGACCAGCCCGCCGATCGTGATCAGGCCGCCGACCGGCACGTCGGTGCCCGAGCCGTCGCTCCAGCTGCTCGGCGCCGAACCGCCCACGTTGCGCAGGGCGTCGTCGACGAAGTCGTTCAGCTGGGCCTTGGTGTCGCCGGCGCCCTGCACCGCCGTGACCAGGTTGGACACCGCCTGCCGGCTCATCACCGAGCTGTCGGCACGGGCGTCGAACCGGTCACCGAGGTGGATGCCGTAGAGGCCGGTGATGCCGGTCTCCGTGCGCAGGTTCCGGAAGAGGTCCTGCGTGGGATAACCGGCCGGGAGGACCGCCACGAAGACGGGCTTGTCCGCGTCCTTGATCTTGTCGGCGAGCGCCTCGGCGTCCGATGCCGCCAGCTGCCCGGAGGCGGCCGGATCGACGTAGACGGGGTTCTCGCGCAGTTCCTGGGCGACCTCCGTGAGGTCGGTGGCCGCGTGCGCGCCCGGCGCACCGGCCAGCAGCACCGCCAGTACGGCGGCGACCGGCACGATCAGCAGACGTACGACGGTACGCACCAGTGCGGCCTTCATATGTTCGAAGCTACCCGAAACCACCCATAAAGGGTTATCCGGTGAGGCAGGGATTTATGGCCGGGGCTGGGCCTAGGATGCCTCTGGCCATCCAGGAAGGGCGGTAACAGGGGCATGTTCGGAAGACGCAGGGCCGCGGACATGACGGTGTCCGAACTGACCGAGCTGGACCGCTCGCGTACGCGGGCCGACCTGCTGTGGGAGCTGTTCCGGCATGCCGAGGCGGAGGTGACCTCGGCGATCGGCTGGTATCTGGCGCGGCGCCGGGGACCGTCACTGTGGTCGCGCTCGCTGCGGGCGC
The DNA here is from genome assembly GCF_014202475.1 of Streptomyces paradoxus. Lineage (GTDB taxonomy): Bacteria > Actinomycetota > Actinomycetes > Streptomycetales > Streptomycetaceae > Streptomyces > Streptomyces paradoxus. The sequence goes on along the minus strand of NZ_JACHGV010000010.1, from coordinate 127,214 downwards.
TCGCCACACTGCTGGGCATAGTCGGCACGATCACGCCGCTGGTGCACGCGGCCGCGCCCACGGCCGTGCAGCCCGAGTGGGGCTTCGTGTTCCTGGCCGGCGGGGCGGGCTGCGTGCTCTTCGACCGGATCTTCGGGTTCTCGGCATCGTGGACCCGCTACATCCGTGCGGAGATGGCGTTGCAGCAGATCCTCAAGAAGGCGCAGTCCGACTGGGCGCAGGCGTTCCTGAGGACCACCGACTCCCCCAGCGACAAGGAGCAGGCCGCCCTGCTCGGGGTGATCGAGCGGCTGCGGGCCGACGCGCAGCGCATCATCGAGGACGAGGGCGCGGCGTGGATCGGCTATCTGGCCGACGGCGTCGAGGAGCTGACCCGCTCCACGGCCACCGCCACCGGTCAGCGCTCCCACACGGCGGGCCTCTTCCGCCTGGACCGGGCCCCCGGCCGCGAGCGGGGCGGCGAGGTCCCGGTCCCGCGGTCCCGGGACACGGCGATGTGACACCCGCCCCGGGCACCCGGCCGGGCCGCGGCTACTCGGCCGGTGCGACTCCCGCGCGCAGCAGCCCGTAGGTGTACGCGTCCTCCAGGGCCTGCCAGCTGGCGGCGATGACGTTGTCGGCGACGCCGACCGTCGACCACTCCCCCGTGCCGTCGGACGTGGAGATCAGCACGCGGGTCGTGGAGTTGGTGCCGTGCTTGCCCTCCAGGATGCGGACCTTGTAGTCCACGAGCTCCAGCTGGGCGAGCTGGGGGTAGATCTTCTCCAGGCCCACGCGCAGGGACCGGTCCAGGGCGTGGACGGGGCCGTTGCCCTCGGCGGTGGCGACGATGCGCTCGCCCTTGGCCCACAGCTTGACCGTGGCCTCGTTGGCGTGGGAGCCGTCGGGCCGGTCCTCGACGATGGCGCGCCAGGACTCGACCTCGAAGTAGCGCAGCGGCCCGCCCTGGACCTCGGCGCGCAGCAGGAGTTCGAAGCTGGCGTCGGCCGCCTCGTACGTGTAGCCCTTGAGCTCGCGTTCCTTCACGCGCTCGACCACCCGGCCGACCAGTTCGCGGTCGCCGCCGAGGTCGATGCCGAGTTCCTTGCCCTTGAGCTCGATGGACGCGCGCCCGGCCATGTCGGAGACCAGCATGCGCATGGTGTTGCCGACCTGCTCGGGGTCGATGTGCTGGTACAGGTCCGGGTCGACCTTGATCGCCGAGGCGTGCAATCCGGCCTTGTGGGCGAAGGCGGAGAGGCCGACGTAGGGCTGGTGCGTGGAGGGGGTGAGGTTGACGACCTCGGCGATGGCGTGCGAGATGCGCGTCATCTCCCGCAGGTGCCCCTCGGGCAGGACCCGCTTGCCGTACTTGAGCTCCAGGGCCGCCACGACGGGGAAGAGGTTGGCGTTGCCGACGCGCTCGCCGTAGCCGTTGGCCGTGCACTGCACGTGCGTCGCGCCGGCGTCGACGGCGGCCAGGGTGTTGGCGACCGCGCAGCCCGTGTCGTCCTGGGCGTGGATGCCGAGACGGGCGCCGGTGTCGGCGAGGACCGTGGAGACGACGGCCTGGATCTGCGCCGGGAGCATGCCGCCGTTGGTGTCGCACAGGACGACGACGTCCGCGCCGGCCTCCGACGCCGTACGGACGACCGCCTTGGCGTACTCGGGGTTGGCCCGGTAGCCGTCGAAGAAGTGCTCGCAGTCGATGAAGACCCGGCGGCCCTGCTCCTTGAGGAAGGACACGGTGTCGCGGACCATCGCCAGGTTCTCGTCCAGGGTGGTGCGCAGGGCGAGCTCGACATGGCGGTCGTGCGACTTGGCGACCAGCGTGATCACCGGGGCGCCGGACTCCAGGAGCGCCCTGACCTGCGGGTCCTGGTCGGCGGTGGTGCCGGCGCGGCGGGTGGAGCCGAACGCGACGAGCTGGGCGTGCCGGAAGTCGATCTCCTGCTGGGCGCGGGCGAAGAACTCGGTGTCCCGGGGGTTCGCGCCCGGCCAGCCGCCCTCGATGAAGCCCACGCCGAAGTCGTCCAGGTGCCGTGCGATGGCCAGCTTGTCGGCGACGGTGAGGTTGATGCCCTCACGCTGGGCGCCGTCGCGCAGGGTGGTGTCGAAGACGTGGAACGAATCGTCGAGGTCGCTGGTAGCGGTCATGGTCTCAAGGCTCCTGAGAATGGGATCTCGGTCGTACCGGAATGACCGGCTCCACCGCCCTCACATACTCCCTCGCGCTCTCGCCTCCGGCTGTGGGTGGGCCAGAAATGCGAAAAACCTCTCGCGGGTGCGAGAGGTCTGCGCGCGGGTCGAGGACGACGGTGTCCACCCGTACCTGGTCGTACGTGGTGGTCACTGCGGACCGGCGCGCCTGCTGCCAATAATCATGGCGAACGAGAGCACGGGGGAAGTCTGGCACAACCCCCGCGCTCCGCTCACGATTGTCTCAGGATGCGGTCGGTCACCTCATGTGACGGACGTAGACGTGCGAGGTGTCGTACGTGTCGCCGGGCACGAGGTCGGGTGAGGCGCTGCCGAAGGCGATGGTGCGGCCGTGGCGGTCGATCACCGGGGCGGACACGCTCTGGTCGTTGGCGCCGCCCCGGGCGTCCGGGCTGGCGAGGACCGTGGTTCCGGTGCGCAGGTCGCGGACGTACGCACGGGTCGTGCGGTTCGTGTCGCCCGGGTCGGCCGAGGTGAAGGCCAGGTGGCGGTTGTCGGCGCTGAGCCTCGGATACGCGGTGAAGGCGGCCTGGTCGGCGGCGTCGATCCGGCGCAGCTCGCCCGTCTTCAGGTCCCTGACGAAGGCGTTGTGCCCCCGGTTGGTGTCGCCCGGGGTGAGCCGCGAGTCGAGCGAGTTGAAGACCGCGTACCGGCCGTCCGCGCTGACCTGCGGGAACTCGGTCTGCCCGTCGGAGGTCCGGCCGTCCGGGGCCCGGTCGGCCTGGATCAGCTCGCCGCTCGGGACGTCACGGACGTAGGCGTCGCTCCAGTCGCCCGAGGCCGGATGCGGCACGAGGAACTGGTAGCCGACGCGCTTGCCGTCGGCGCTGATGGACGGGTTGGCCGCGGCGGTCTTGCGGTCGCCGGCGGCGGGCACCTGACTGATGCGGACGGCTTCGCCGCCGGTGCGGTCGACGCGGTAGACGCGGCCCCAGCGGTCCTCGCCCTCCCCGGGGCCGGACCGCTGGGCGACGAAGGCGACGTAGCGGCCGTCGGCGCTGATGGCGGGCTGCCGTCCGGTGTCGTAGCCGCCCTCGAGACTGTCCTTGACGCGCTGTACGGCGCCGGTCCGGAGGTCCTCGACCCAGATGTGGCTCAGGCCGTCGCCGGAGTCGGTGGCACTGAAGGCCAGGTACCGGCCATTGCCGCTCAGGGCGACGTCGTCGACGGAGCCGTCCACCGACCTGCCGGCCAGTCGGGTCGTGCCGGTTTTCAGGTCGCGGACGAAGGCGTCGGCGGTGCCGTCGGTGTCACCGGCGACGAGGTTGTCGGCGCTGGAGACGAAGGCCAGATGGCGGCCGTCGGCGCTCAGACTCGGCCTGCCGGAGGGGCCGTTGCCGTCGGTGCCGTCCGGGGCGACGCTCGCCTTCCCGGTCCGCGGCGCCGTGGGCGCGGCGGTCGCGGGCAGCGCGGCGGCGGTGCCGAGTGAGACGGCCAGGGCCACGCCGAGCGCGCCGGACGTGACCCTCCTGGTGCTGGTCATGTGCTGTTTCCCCCTGTGTTCCCCGTGTCCCCGTGGACGCATTTCCCCCGGCCCCGCGCCGAGGGCTTCCCAGAGCCAACATCACGACGGCCCACAGGGTCAATCCGTCGTATTGAGTACAACCCGGGCGTGCGTTCAGGTGTCCGCGAGGAGGGCGTCGGCGAGGAACTCGCGCACATGCCCGAGGACTTGGGCCCGGTCGGTGCCGCGCAGGCCGATCGCCACGTGGATGGAGAAGCCGTCCAGCAGCGCCCGCAGCCGGGTGGCGAACCGGTCCGGGTCGACCCGCCGGAACTCGCCGCGCGAGATGCCCTCGGCGAGCAGGGCGACGAGGTCGCGGTGCCAGGCGCCCTCGATGGCGGCCTGCCGGTCACGGGCGTCGGCGTCGGCGTTCTGCGAGCGGTTCCAGACCTCCAGCCACAGCGTCCAGTGCGGGTCGCGGTGGCTGTCCGGGACGTACAGGTCGACGTAGGCGTCGAGGCGTTCGCGGGCGGGTGCGGTCCGGGTCAGCAAGCGCCCCCGCTCGGCCCCGAGCCGGCCCTCGCTCCACTCCAGGGTGCGCAGCAGCAGTTCGTCCTTGGAGCCGAAGTAGTAGAGCAGGTGGCCGCTGCTCATGCCGACCTCGCGGCCGAGGGCGGCCATGGTGAGCTTCTCCAGGCCGCGCTCGGCGATCATCTCCATGGCGGCGGCGAGGACGTCCTCGCGGGGCGGGGCCTGCCTGCGCCCACCGGCCATCTGCGCTCCTAGGTCCTCGGCTGCTGCTGGGTGATGCAGTGGACGCCTCCACCGCCCGCGAAGATCGTACGGGCGTCCACCAGCGTCACGGTCCGCTCGGGGAAGAGGCGGCGGAAGACGCCGGCCGCGATCTCGTCGCGCGGGTCGTCGAAGCCGCACAGGACCACGCCGCCGTTGCACAGGTAGTGGTTGATGTAGGAGTAGTCGGCCCAGTGGCCGTCGGCCTCCAGGACGGTCGGGGCGGGGACCTCGACGACCTCCAGGCGCCGTCCGCGCGCGTCCGTCTGTGATTTCAGCAGGCCGATGACCTCCCGGGTCACCTCGTGGTCGGGGTGGGCCGGGTCCGGCTGGGAGTGCGCCACGACGACGCCCGGGCGGGCGAAGGCCGCGACGATGTCGACGTGGCCGAGGGTACCGAAGCCGTGGTGGGGGTACCCCCTGCTCGAGCGAAGCCGAGAGCTCGGGGGAGGGTAATCGCCGGTCAAGCCGCGCGGCAGCCAGATGGCCTTGCGGGTACCGAGCTGTGCGTGGATCTCGGCCTCGACCTGCTCGCGGGACCAGCTCGGGTTGCGCTCCGGGCCGAGCTGGACGGTCTCGGTGAGCAGGACCGTGCCCTCGCCGTCGACATGGATCGCCCCGCCCTCGTTGACGAGCTCCGAGGTGTACGTGCGCGCCCCCGCGAGGTGCGCGACGTACCCGGCGATCTTCGCGTCGTGGTCCCACCGGGCCCACTCCTGGGCGCCCCAGCCGTTGAACGTCCAGTCGACGGCGGCCAGTCGGCCGCGTCCGTCGGTGAGGAAGGTCGGGCCGATGTCGCGCATCCAGGCGTCGTCGAGGTCGCGGTCCACGGTGTCGACGCCCGGCCCGAGGAGCGCGGCGGCCTCGGCGGCCTGCCCCGGCCCGCACACCACTGTCACCGGTTCGAAGCGGCGCACCGCGCGGGCGACCGACGCCCAGGCGATCCGGGCGGCGGCCAGGTCCTCGGGGTCGTCGAAGGTCGGGTTCGGGCCCGGCCAGGCCATCCAGGTCCGTTCGTGCGGGACCCATTCGGCGGGCATGCGGAAGCCGTCGGCGGCTGCGGACATCGTTGATCCTCAGAGGAAGTAGAGACGGTTGAGGGAGACGGAGTCGGCGGGTTCGGAGTGCAGCGGCTCGCCGTCGAGGGTGACGAGACCGGTGCGCTGGTCGACATCGACGGCTCCGGTACGGGAGTTGAGGCGCAGGTCGGCCGGGCCGATGCCCCGGGTACCGCGCACGGCGACCCTGCGGCGCCGGGTCGGCAGGGTGTCGTGCCCCTGGTCGAGCGCGGCCCGGGCGACGAACGCCACCGAGATGTCGGCCGGTGTCGCTCCGTGCGCGCCGAACTGCGGCCCGAGAACGAGCGGTTCGCAGGTGTCGGTCGCCGCGTTCGGGTCGCCGGTCACGCCGTACGCGGGGAAGCCGGCCTTCAGCACCAGCTGCGGCTTGGCGCCGAAGTACTCGGGCCGCCACAGCACGAGGTCGGCGAGCTTGCCGGTCTCGATGGACCCGACCTCGTGCGCGAGCCCGTGCGCGAGGGCCGGGTTGATGGTCAGCTTGGCCATGTAGCGCAGGACGCGCTCGTTGTCGTGCTCGTCGGGTGCGCCGAACTCGGTCTTCATCTTCCCGGCCATGGCGAACGTACGGCGGACCGTCTCGCCCGCGCGTCCCATGCCCTGCGCGTCCGAGGAGGTGATGCCGATCGCGCCCAGGTCGTGCAGGACGTCCTCGGCGCCCATGGTGCCGGACCGGATGCGGTCGCGGGCCATGGCGGCGTCGCCGGGCAGGTCGGTCTTCAGGTCGTGGACCGAGACGATCATGCCGTAGTGCTCGGCGACGGCGTCCCGGCCGAAGGGGAGGGTCGGGTTGGTGGAAGAGCCGATGACGTTCGGCACGCCCGCCATCTTCAGGACGTTCGGCACGTGCCCGCCGCCGCAGCCCTCGATGTGGAAGGCGTGGACGGTGCGGCCCTCCAGCACGCGCAGGGTGTCCTCGACCGAGAGGCATTCGTTCAGTCCGTCGCTGTGCAGGGCGACTTGGACGTCGTGCTCCTCGGCGACGCGCAGCGCGGTGTCCAGGGCGCGGGTGTGGGCGCCCATGTCCTCGTGCACCTTGAAGCCACTCGCACCCCCCTCGGCGAGGGCCTCCACGAGAGGCGCCGGGTGGGACGACGAACCCCGGCCCAGGAAGCCGATGTTGACGGGCCAGGCGTCGAACGCGCCGAACGCGTGCCGCAGCGCCCAGGGCGAGTTGACGCCGACGCCCCAGACGGGCCCGAACTCCTGCCCGATGATCGTGGTCACGCCGGACGCCAGCGAGGCCTCCATGACCCGCGGCGACAGCAGGTGGACATGGGTGTCGACGGCCCCGGCGGTGGCGATGAGGCCCTCGCCGGAGACGATCGAGGTGCCCGTGCCGACGACCACGTCGACCCCGTCGAGGGTGTCGGGGTTGCCCGCCCGCCCGATCGAGTGGATCCGGCCCTCGCGGATGCCGATGGACACCTTCCGGATGCCCTGCACGGCGTCGATCACGACGACGTTGCTGACCACGACGTCACAGGTCTCCCGGACCGCGGCGGCCTTCAGGTGCAGCCCGTCACGGGCGGTCTTGCCGAACCCGGCGAGGAACTCGTCGCCGGGGCGCTGGGAGTCGGACTCGACCTTGACGGTCAGCCCCGAGTCGCCGAGACGGATGCGGTCGCCGGCGCGGGGCCCGTGCGTGGCGGCGTACTCGTACGGGGAGAGGCGGCGGGCCTCGGCGGGGTGGCCTCCTGGGCGGCTCATCGTCCGGCCTCCTGCTCCGGTGTGTCCGGTACGCCGAGGTAGCCGCAGGCGGCGGCCCGCCGCAGCGCCTCCACCTGCGCGCCCGGCGCGTCCAGCGGCCCGTCGACCAGCCCGGCGAATCCGGTCGCGACCCGCTCGCCGCCGATGGGGACGAGCCCGACCTCGCTGCTCTCCCCCGGCCCGAACCGCACGGACGAGCCGGCGGGCACGGCGAGCCGCATGCCGTAGGCCCGCCCGCGGTCGAAGCGGAGCCGGGGGTTGGCCTCGAAGAAGTGGAAGTGGGAGGTCACGGAGACGGGCACGGTCGCGGTGTTGGTGACGGGCAGCCGTACGGCCGGTTCGGGCTCGGGCTGCCCGGGCCCGGGCAGCAGGGCCCCCGGGGCGTCCGGCCCCGAGCCGCCTCCGATGGGGTCGGAGACGACCGCGAGCCGTGAGCCGTCGTCGAAGACGGCCTCGACGTGCACCTCGGTGACGATGCCGGCGACGCCGGGCAGCACGTCGTCCGGGCCGAGCACCGCCCGGGCCCGCTCGATCGCCTCGGCGAGCCGGGCACCGTCCCGTGCGGCTTCGCACACGGTGTCCGCGATCAGCGCGGTGGCCTCCGGCACGTTCAGCCGCAGACCGCGCGCCTTGCGGGCCCGGGCCAGCTCGGCGGCCGAGAAGAGCAGCAGCCGGTCACGCTCGGTGGGAGTCAGTCTCACGCCGGGGCACCTCCTTGCCGTCCATGATTAGAGCATCACTCTAACGAAGGTATACACAATCCCTTCCGATGACGGTAGAAAAAGGCAGAGAAGAATTGAACGTCGATCTAAAGGCTCGGTGCGTTCGGACAAGACAACGGCCCCGGGCTCGATCGAGAGCCCGGGGCCGGCGTCACAGGAACACTGGGGGGATCAGCCCAGCCGGTGCATCCAGCCGTGCTGGTCCGACGCCGTGCCCCGCTGGATGTCCAGCAGCGCCTGACGCAGCCGCAGCGTGACCTCGCCCGGCTCTCCCCCGCTCTGCTTCCACTCCGCCCCGGCCCGCTTCACCGTGCCGACGGGGGTGATAACCGCGGCCGTACCGCAGGCGAAGACCTCGGTCAGCGACCCGTTCTCCGAGTCCCGCTGCCACTGGTCGACCGAGACCCGGCCCTCCTCCGCCTCGTACCCGAGGTCACGGGCGACGGCGAGCAGGGAGTCGCGCGTGACGCCCTCCAGGATCGAGCCGGTGAGCGAGGGTGTCACGATCTTGTCGCCGTACACGAAGTACAGGTTCATGCCGCCCAGCTCCTCGACCCAGGTGTGCTCCACGGCGTCGAGGTAGCAGACCTGGTCGCAGCCCTTCGTGGCGGCCTCCGCCTGCGCGAGCAGGGACGCCGCGTAGTTGCCGCCCGTCTTCGCGTCGCCCATGCCGCCGGGGACGGCACGGACGCGGTCCTCGGAGACCCAGATGGACACCGGCTGCACACCACCGGGGAAGTACGCGCCGGCCGGGGAGGCGATCACCAGGAACAGGTACTCGTTGGCCGGCTTCACACCCAGCCCGACCTCGGTGGCGATCATGAACGGGCGCAGGTAGAGGGACTCCTCGCCGCCGTGCGCCGGCACCCACGCCTTGTCCTGCTTCACCAGGGCGTCGCACGCCTCGATGAACGTCTCGACCGGCAGCTCGGGCATCGCGAGCCGGCGGGCGGAGCGCTGGAACCGCTCGGCGTTCTTCTCGGGGCGGAAGGTGGCGACGGAGCCGTCGGGCTGGCGGTAGGCCTTCAGCCCTTCGAAGATCTCCTGGGCGTAATGCAGGACCGTGGTGGCGGGGTCGAGGGAGATCGGCGCGTACGGCACGAGCTGGCCGTCATGCCAGCCGCGGCCCTCCGTCCACTTGATCGTCACCATGTGGTCGGTGAAGTGGCGGCCGAACCCGGGGTTGGCCAGGATCCCCTCGCGTTCCGCGGCGGAGAGCGGGTTGGCGGAGGGCTTGAGCTCGATCGTGGGCGTCGTCATGGGTTGATGTCCTTCACCGGTTGTAGTGACGGGCCGCGCTCGGTACTGCTCTGATGGTGACCAGTGCTAGGACGTCCGAGCATTCCCTCATTCCGCGGCCTCGCGTTCGATTATCGCCCGGGGGCGGCGGCGGAAGGAACGGGGTGAATGCGGCCCGGTGGTCGATGGTGGCACCCGGCGGGAACATGCGAAAGCCGCCGGGCGCGGTCGCGACCCGGCGGCTTGCGGTGTGCAGCGGCGGGTCAGCCGGCTACGCGTACGGCGAGGGCGTCGCCGATCTCCGAGGTGGAGCGGGCGGGCTTGCCGGTGCGCTCCGACAGGTCGGCGGCGACCGCGTCGTCGATGCGGGCGGCCTCGGCCTCGTAGCCGAGGTGGCGCAGCAGCAGGGCGACGGACAGCACGGTGGCGGTCGGGTCGGCCTTGCCCTGGCCGGCGATGTCCGGGGCCGAGCCGTGCACGGGCTCGAACATCGAGGGGAAGTCGCCGGAGGGGTTGATGTTGCCGCTCGCGGCGACGCCGATGCCGCCTGAGACGGCCGCGGCGAGGTCGGTGACGATGTCGCCGAAGAGGTTGTCCGTGACGATCACGTCGAAGCGCTCGGGCTGCGTGACGAGGTAGATCGTCGCCGCGTCCACGTGCATGTACTCGGTGGTGACCTCGGGGAACTCCTCGGCCACCTTGTTGAAGATGTTCGTCCACAGGTGACCGGCGAAGGTCAGCACGTTGTTCTTGTGGATCAGCGCGAGCTTCTTGCGCGGGCGGGCCTGGGCCCGGGCGAAGGCGTCGCGGACCACGCGCTCGACACCGAAGGCCGTGTTCACGGAGACCTCGGTGGCGACCTCGTGCTCGGTGCCCTTGCGGATCGTGCCGCCGTTGCCGGTGTACGGGCCCTCGGTGCCCTCGCGGACCACGACGAAGTCGATCTCCGGCTCGCCCGCGAGCGGGGTGGCGACCCCCGGCAGGAGCTTCGAGGGACGCAGGTTGACGTGGTGGTCGAAGGCGAAGCGGAGCTTGAGCAGGAAGCCGCGCTCCAGGACGCCGGAGGGCACGGACGGGTCGCCGATCGCGCCGAGCAGGATGGCGTCGTGCCGCTTCAGGGCGTCGAGGTCGGCGTCGGTGAGGGTCTCACCGGTGGCGTGGTAGCGCCGGGCGCCGAAGTCGTACTCCTCGGTCTCCAGCTTCACATCCTGCGGAAGGACGGCGGAGAGGACCTTCAGACCTTCGGCCACGACCTCCTGGCCGATGCCGTCACCCGGGATCACTGCGAGATTGATGCTGCGAGACATGCGGGCACCCTACTCCTCGTCCCATGGGATGACATGAGGTGTCCGTGATGCGGACAGCGGGACGGCACCCGCCCGGGGGAAGGCACGCGTCCGTCGGCTCGCGTTCACCCGTACGTGGTGGGGACGTTGGGCTCCGCTGGGAAGTTCACTGGACATGGAGATCCCCCACTTCGGCATCCCGCCCGAGCTCGCCCGCCGGATGAGCATGGCGGAGCAGCACGAGTACCTGCGGACGCGGCTGTCGCGGCGGCGCACCCTGGTGACCGCGGGCGCGGTGGCGAGCGGGCTGCTGACCGGCTGCTCCGGTTCCGGCTCCCGGTCCGGGCAGGGCGGCGCCACGACGGCCGGGAGCCCGTCGCCGGGCACCGCGACGGCGCCCGGCTCCCTCGTCACGCCCTTCGGCCGCCATCTGGCGTTCGGTGCCGACCCCCGGACGCAGATGCGGATCTCCTGGCAGGTGCCGCTCGCGGTGAAGAAGCCGTACGTCCGGGTGGGCCTGCGCCCCGACGACCTCGGCCGCAAGATCGAGGCGGAGCTGCGCGACCTGCACACCCCGGAGCTGAAGGGCGTCCGGGCGGCGGTCGACCAGTACTACCTGCACGCCGCGCTGGACGGCCTGCGCCCGGGCACGACGTACTACTACGGCGTAGGCCACGAGGGCTTCGACCCGGCCGCCCCGCGGCACCGGCGAACCGTCACGTCCTTCCGCACGGCACCGGCGAGCCCGCCGGAGCGGTTCGTGTTCACCGCGTTCGGCGACCAGGGCGTGGGCGACGAGGCGGCCCTCAACGACCGTACGCTGCTGCGCCGGGAGCCCGCCTTCCATCTGCACGCCGGCGACATCTGCTACGCCGACCCGACCGGCAAGGGCAAGGAGTCGGACGTCTTCGACGCGAGCCAGTGGGACCGGTTCCTGAAGCAGACCGAGCCGGTGGCCCGGTCGGTGCCGTGGATGGTGACGACCGGCAACCACGACATGGAGGCCTGGTACTCACCCGACGGCTACGGCGGCCAGCTCGCCCGGTTCTCCCTGCCGGACAGCGGCTTCGACGCACGCACGGCGCCGGGCGTGTACGCCTTCACGTACGGCAACGTGGGCGTGGTCGCGCTGGACGCGAACGACGTGTCGTACGAGATCCCCGCCAACTTCGGCTACACGGAAGGGCGCCAGACGAAGTGGCTGGACAGCAAGCTCGGCGAGCTGAGGTCCTCGAAGGACGTCGACTTCATCGTCGTCTTCTTCCACCACTGCGCGTACTCGACCTCCACGCACGCCTCCGACGGCGGAGTGCGGGCAGAGTGGCTGCCGTTGTTCGCCCGGCACGAGGTGGACCTGGTGATCAACGGGCACAACCACGTCTACGAGCGGACCGACGCGATCCGGGGCGGTGAGGTGGGCAGGCCGGTGCCGGTCGGCGGGGCGACGGATCCGCGGCGGGACGGGATCGTGTACGTCACCGCGGGCGGCGGCGGCAAGGAACTGTACGGCTTCCCCGACGGCGTGAAGGAGAGCTACGAGGGGAACACCGCCGACCACGAGCCGGTCACCACGTTCCGGTGGACCAAGTCCCGGGACACCAAGGAGGAGTCGGCGCAGTGGTCGCGGGTGCGCTACCGCGGCTTCTCGTTCCTCTCGGTGGAGGCGGAGAGCGGCGCCAGGCCGAGACTGCGGGTGTCGGCGCTGACGTCGGGCGGTGAGCGGATCGACCACTTCGAGGTGCGGCGCGGGGCGTGAGGCCCCGCACCGCACCTCGTCGGGCGGCTCCCGGTCCTGTTGCGATGTGCGGCTCAGTGGCCGCTGGATCCGCCGTTGTCCCTGCGGTCTAGGGCGCGCTGGAGCGCGGCGGCGGCGTTCTTGCGGTCGGACTCGGTCGTACGGGAAACGTGACGGACTCGGCGGCGGACGGTCGTCTCGGCCATGAGAAATCGACTCCTTCGACAGCACGGAGTGCAAGGGCGGGTTATCGAGACGCCGGAAGGGGCGGGGAGCGGTGCCGCAGGGGTTGCCTGCACGGGGCCCGGCTCACGACCGCCATTCGCTTGGTCGAGCGAGACGTTCGGCTCCTACAAAACTAAGGGAGCGCGGAGCGTCTGTCTCCACAATTACTCGGACTTCCTACTATCTGAGACAGTGGACTGGGTCACACTGCTCTGACCTGCGGTGATTTCTAGAGCACGTCGCCGTCGCGCCAGTCGAAGAGCAGCTCGTACGCAGGGTCGAGCGGACCGGCGAGGGCGGGCCGTACATAGGTGCTGTCCTCTTCCTCCGGCAGGCGGACGACGCCGTCCCGCGGGCTGAGGGCGTGCACCTGGCCGCTCCAGAGCTGCCACCCCCGCGAGGTGTAGAGCCGGGCTCCGTCGTCGCTCGCGGAGAGGGCACCGAGGTCGTAGGCGCGGTCGACGATCCGTTCCAGTTCCGCCATGACCAGCCCGCCGAGGCCGGTGCGGCGCGCGTCGGCGCGGACGGCGACGTTCTCGACGTACCCGGTGCGCAGCCACCGGCCGCGGTGCCGCACCCGGCGCATCACGACCGCGCCGTGCGCGGCGAGCCCCGAGCCGTCGTGGACGAGGGCGTGCATGCCGCCGAGGCCGTGGTCCCAGTCCTCGTCACCGAAGTCGCCCTCGAACGCGGCGTCCAGCAGGCCGCGTGCGGAGTCGAGTTCGGCGGGGGCCAGGTCGGCGGTATGGGCGGTGCGTACTCGGATGGTCATCCGGCCAGTATGTGAAGGGGCCGGGTGGCTCTCGACCGGTTATCCGGACCCGAGGCTCGCCGCCACCGCCTCCTGGAAGGCCCTGGGATCCTCCACCCACGGCAGGTGACCGGCCTCCGGGAACGTCACCCGCGTCACGTGCGGCAGAGCCCGCTCCAGGGAGTCCACCGCCGAGCGCGGCCGGATGTCCTCCGCCCCGTCGACGATGAGCACCGGCACGTCCAGGGCGGCGCAGGCGGCGTACAGGCCGGGGGTGCCGCAGGCACTCCTCGCCGCGGCGTTCAGCTGCTTGTTGCACGCGGCGTTGATCCCGAGCCAGGGTTCGGCCATCCGCTCGGCATGCTCCGTCGCCCGGTCGGTGTCCGGGAACTCTGCCGACCAGTGGAGGACCGCCCATTCCCGCTCCTGAGCCCCGTCGCGCCCCGGCATGTCCGTCAGCTCCCGCCAGCGGGCCAGGCGTTCGGGCCGCTCCCCGAGCCGGGCTCGCTGGTTCTCCTTGTACGCGCCGTGCCAGCCGGTGTCCGGGCCGATGCCGGTACCGCTGACGTAGACCAGCGTGCTGACCCTGTCCGGGTGGGCCAGTGTGTGGTGCAACGCCAGTTGCGCGCCCCAGGAGTGGCCGAGCAGCGCCGTCCGGTCCAGCCCGAAGTGCCGTCGTACGGCTTCGAGATCCGCCACGAAGCGTTCGACGGTCCACGGGCCGTCGCAGGGCCCCGAGCGCCCGCAGCCGCGCTGGTCCCAGCGGATCACCGTGGCGAGGTCGCCCAGCAGTCCGGCGACGTCGTCGAACATGTCCCACAGTCCGGGGCCGCCGTGGCAGAGCACCAGGGGCGTGGCGCCCCGGCCGGAGCGCTCGGCCCACAGTCGTACGCCGTCGTCGGTGGTCACGGTCTCCGTCGTGGTCATGGCCCCAGTGTTGTTGCCGGGCATGCCGACGGGCCAGGTCTTTTCGACCTGGCCCGTCGGTGCGCCGGGCGTGTCAGCCCATGTGCGGGTAGGTGTAGTCCGTCGGCGGGACCAGCGTCTCCTTGATGGCGCGGGTCAGGGTCCAGCGCATCAGGTTCTGCGGGGCGCCGGCCTTGTCGTTGGTGCCGGAGGCGCGGCCGCCGCCGAAGGGCTGCTGGCCGACGACGGCACCGGTCGACTTGTCGTTGATGTAGAAGTTGCCGGCGGCGTAGCGGAGCTTGTCCGCCGTGTAGGCGGCCGCCGCGCGGTCGTTGGCGATGACCGAGCCGGTCAGCGCGTAGTCGGAGACGGACTCCATCTGGGTCAGCATCTCGTCGTACTTGTCGTCCTCGTAGACGTGCACGGCGATGATCGGGCCGAAGTACTCGGTGCGGAAGACCTCGTTCTCCGGGTCGGTGCACTCGATGACGGTCGGGCGGACGAACCAGCCCACCGAGTCGTCGTACGTGCCGCCCGCGACGATCGTGCAGGAGGCGTCCTCCCTGGCGCGGTCGATGGCGGCCTTGTTCTTGGCGAAGGCACGCTCGTCGATGACGGCGCCGATGAAGTTCGACAGGTCGGTGACGTCGCCCATCTTGATGCCGTCGACCTCGGCGGCCAGCTCCTCCTTGAAACCGGAGTTCCAGATCGAGGCGGGGATGTACGCCCGGGAGGTGGCGCTGCACTTCTGGCCCTGGAACTCGAAGGCACCTCGGGTGAACGCCGTCTTCAGGATCGCCGGGTCGGCCGACGGGTGGGCGACGAGGAAGTCCTTGCCGCCGGTCTCGCCGACGAGGCGCGGGTAGGTGCGGTACTTCTCGATGTTGTTGCCGACCGTCTTCCACAGGTACTGGAAGGTGGGGGTCGAGCCGGTGAAGTGGATGCCGGCGAGGTCGCGGTGCTCCAGGGCGACCTTGGAGACCTCGATGCCGTCACCGGTGACGAGGTTGATGACGCCCTTGGGCAGACCGGCCTCCTCCAGCAGCTGCATGAGCAGCACGGCGGCGTGGGTCTGCGTCGGGGACGGCTTCCAGACGACGACGTTGCCCATCAGGGCCGGGGCCGTCGGCAGGTTGCCCGCGATGGCGGTGAAGTTGAAGGGCGTGATCGCGTAGACGAAGCCCTCCAGCGGGCGGTGGTCCAGACGGTTCCACACGCCCGGGGAGTTCGCCGGGGGCTGCTCGGCGAGCAGCTTGCGGGCGTAGGAGACGTTGAACCGCCAGAAGTCGATCAGCTCGCAGGGCGTGTCGATCTCGGCCTGCTGGGCGGTCTTGGACTGGCCGAGCATGGTGGAGGCGGCGAGCGTCTCGCGCCACGGCCCGGACAGCAGCTCGGCGGCGCGCAGGATGATCGCCGCGCGGTCGTCGAAGGACATCGCGCGCCAGGCGGGGGCGGCGGCCAGGGCCGCGTCGATGGCGTCCTGGGCGTCCGCCTGCGTGGCGTTGCGGTACGTGCCGAGCACGGCCTTGTGGTTGTGCGGCTGGACGACCTGGAAGGCCTCGCCGCCGCCCATCCGCTTCTCGCCGCCGATGGTGCAGGGCAGGTCGACGGGGTTGTCGGCCAGCTCCTTCAGCTTGGCCTCCAGCCGGGCCCGCTCGGGCGAGCCGGGGGCGTAGCCGTGCACCGGCTCGTTGACGGGGGTGGGGACCTGGGTCACAGCGTCCATGTTTTCCGTAACTCCTTACTGAGCGGTGTGTCGGTCTCAGCCCGTGTAGAGCTGTCAGCCCTTGGTGAGCATCGAGCGGGCGAAGAAGCGCAGGTTGGCCGGCTTCTCCGCGAGACGGCGCATGAAGTAGCCGTACCAGTCGGTGCCGTACGCGGTGTAGACGCGCATCCGGTGACCCTCGGCGGCCAGCCGCAGGTGCTCGTCGGTGCGGATGCCGTAGAGCATCTGGAACTCGTACTCGTCGAGCTCGCGCCGGGCCTGGTGGGCGAGTTCCTGGCCGATCGCGATCAGGCGCGGGTCGTGGGACCCGATCATCGGGTACCCCTTCCCGTCCATCAACGTCCGCAGAATACGAACGTATGCCCGGTCGATCTCGTGTTTGTCCTGGTATGCGACCGAGGCCGGCTCCTTGTAGGCGCCCTTGACCAGGCGGACCCGGCTGCCGCTCTCCGCGAGGCGGCGGGCGTCGGCCTCGGTGCGGAAAAGGTACGCCTGGATGACGCAGCCGGTCTGCGGGAAGTCCTTCCGCAGCTCCTCGTGGATGGCGAACATCGAGTCGAGGGTGGTGTGGTCCTCGGCGTCGAGCGTGACCGTGGTGCCGATCTCGGCGGCGGCCTCGACGACCGGACGGACGTTCTTGAGGGCCAGCTCGTGGCCGTCCTCAAGGGCCTGCCCGAACATCGACAGCTTCACCGACATCTCGGCGCGGGTGCCGAGCTCCAGCGGCTTGAGGCGGTCGACGAGCTCCAGGTAGGCGTCCCGGGCGGCGGCGGCCTGCGCGGGGCTGGTGATGTCCTCGCCGACGACGTCCATCGTCAGTTCCAGGCCGTTGCCCGCGAGGTCCCGGACGACGGGGACGATGTCGTCGACGTCCTCGCCGGGGATGAAGCGGTCGACGACCTGCTTGGTCACCGGGGCCGCCGAGATCAGGCGTCGCATCCGGTCGCTGCGTGACGCGGCGAGAATCACGGGACCCAGCACGGGGCACCTCCAGAGCACAAGCAACGTGAGGGCCGGACCCCTCGCGGATGACGCGTCGGGTACGGCACGGAGAACCACCGTGAAACCTAAGGATCCCTCCGATCGTCGGCCATCGACAGCTGTCACGCATTCGTGCCGCAGATCTCAGACAGATGTATGAAGAGGTCCTGGAAGTGCGCGACAATGCCCGGGTGACGTCGGAACACAGGGGCGACTACGAGGAGCTGGTCGACGAGATCTCGGAGCTGCTCGGCGCGCCCGCGACCTTGGAGAACCGGGACTTCGAGCTGATCGCCTTCGGGGCGTACGACAGCGAGGGCGACCTCGACCCGTCGGCCCTGGACCCGGTGCGCACCCGCTCGATCCTCACCCGCCGCTCGACCGCGGCGGTCCGGGCGTGGTTCGAGGGCTTCGGCATCACCCGGGCGACGGGCCCGGTCCGTATCCCCCCGACACCGGAGGCCGGGGTCTACCGGGGCCGCATCTGTCTTCCCGTCCGCCACCGGGGCGTGGTGCACGGCTACGTCTGGCTCCTGGACGACGATCCCGGCCCGAGCGAACCCCGGCTCGACGCCGCCATGCGGGTCACGGCCCGCATCGGCGCCCTCCTCGCGGACGAGGCCCAGCACGGCGCCGACCTCAGCCGCGAACTGAGGGCGGTACTCACCGCCGAGCCCGGCTGGCAGAGCGACATGGCGATCGCGGAGCTCCGCACTGCCCTCGGGTCCCGCGCCGACGGCCCCCACACGGTGGTGTGCGTGGCCCCCTGGCCCTCGGCCGACCCGGACGAGGCGCCGTCGGTCCGCTCGATGCCGGGCGCGACGGCCCTGTGCACGTTGCCGTGGGGGGCGGCCGAGCAGTGCGTGGCGGTTCTGATGCGCCTGCGCTCGACGGACGTGCTGACACCGGCGACGACGGCGGCGGGACGGTTGCTGGAGCGGGGGCGCTCGGGCGCCGGACCGGGGGGACTCCCCGCAGTGGCGGGTGCGAGCCCGGCCGGTGCGGCTGCCCGCGGGCCGGGGGGACAACCGGCCGACACCACCCCGGGCACACCGGCCCCCGGCGGCGCGGGTGGGGCATCGGCCGGCACGTCCCGCAAGGCCGGGGGACCGGTCGCGCACGGGCCGGCCGGGAGCGCCTCACGCGGTCCCGCCGCCGGCATCGCCACCCCCCGCTCCGGTCTCGCCGAGCTGGGGCCCGCCTGGCGGGAGGCCTCGGCCGCCGCGCGGGCGGCGCTCGCGGAGCCCCGGTTCGGGCCGGTCGCCGAGTGGTCCGCCATCGGACCGTTCCGGCTGCTCACCGCCCTGCCGCCGGACCTGGCCCACGACCCCGCCGTACAGGCGCTGCTCTCCCCCGCCCACCGCGAACTCGCCCGCACCGCCGAGATCTACCTGGACTGCGCCGGCCAGGCCGCCCGGGCCGCCGCCGAGCTGGGCATCCACCGCCAGACCTTGTACTACCGGCTCTCCCGCGTCGAGAAGCTCACCGGCCTGGACCTGGACGACGGCGAGGACCGGCTGCTGCTGCACATGGCACTGAAGGGGGCCCGGCTCGCAGGCGGTGCGGCGCCGGGCCCGGCCGGCTGAGGGTTTCACCCGGACACCCCACTCTTGAAAACGATTGTCATCGTGCTACGGTCGTGGCGCATTCAACCATTGACCGTTGTTTGACCATGCCTTGACCGAGGTGTCCCGTGCGCGTCCCCGCTCGTCTCGTCCCCCTCACCGCCCTGACCGCTGCCTCTGCCCTGCTCACCGGCTGCTTCGCCGGCGGGCAGCCGGCCTCGGACGACTCCGGGGCGGGAGGGAAGCGGATACGCCTCGCCATGATGCTGCCCCCGCGCTCGGCACTGTCCCCGCTGTCGGACGACGCCTTCAAGCTGTCGCGCTGGTCGACGGCGGAGACCCTGGTCAAGCTGAACGCGGACGGGGACGCCGAGCCCGCGCTCGCCACCGGGTGGAAGCAGTCCGGCCGGAGCTGGACCTTCACCCTGCGCGAGAAGGTCACCTTCCACGACGGCACCGAGCTCACCGCGAAAGCCGTGGTCAACTCCCTCGACAAGGCCGCCGCGGCCTCCCCCAAGCCCCGCATCCTCGACGGCGTGGACCTGACCGCGAAGGCCGACGGCGGCAAGGTCATCGTCACCACCGCCACCGAGGACCCTCTGGTCCCGCAGCGGCTCAGCTCCCCGCAGCTGTCGATCCTGGCCGCCAAGGCCTACCGGGGGAAGGTAGTCGACCCCGTCGGCGCGGGCACCGGGCCCTTCGAGCTGACGAAGGTCGACGGCACCTCCTCCGCCGCCCTGGACCGCTACGACCGCTACTGGGGGAAGAAAGCCAAGGCCCCCGGGATCGACGTGCGGTTCGTGCCCGACGGCACCGCCCGCGCGGCCTCCCTGCGCAGTGGCGAGGCCGACATCGTCGAGGCGATCCCGGTCTCACAGGCGGCGGTCCTGGACCAGGACCTGATCACCGAGGTCCCCATGCCGCGCACCAACACCCTCTACCTCAACACGGAGAAGGGTCCCTTCAAGAACGCCGGGCTGCGGGCGGCGGCCCGCGGGGCGATCGACGCCGAGTCGATCGTGAAGGGCGTGTACGAGGGGCGCGCCGACGTCGCCGAGGGGCTGCTCGGCCCCGCCCTGCCGTGGGCCGCCGAGCTGCGCAAGCCGGTGAGGCGGGCCGCGGCGGGCGACCCGGCCGGCCGGACGATCACCATCGGCACCTTCACCGACCGCGCCGAGCTGCCCGAGGTCGCCGCGGCGCTGCAACAGCAGCTGCAGAAGGCCGGGTTCAAGGTGAAGCTCGACGTGCGCGAATACGCGAACATCGAATCCGACGCGCTGGCGGGCGAGTTCGACGCGTTCATCCTCTCCCGCGCCACCGTCCTCGACTCCGGCGACCCGGCCGCCTACCTCTACAGCGACTTCGCCTCCGACGGCTCCTTCAACCTCGCCCAGCTCGCCGACCCGGCCGTCGACAAGGCCCTGAAGAAGGCCGGCGGGGCCAGGAGCGGTGACCCGCGCCGCGCCGCGGTCATCGCCGCCGAGGCCGCCGTGCTCGGCACCGACGCCGCCGTGCCGATGCTGCACGAGCGGGTGATCCAGGGCGACGCCGAGGGCGTCACCGGTGTCGCCCACGACCCGCGGGAGCGGGAGCTCGTCACGGCGGACACCTACGTCAAGTGAGATCCCGTATACGGCGGTTGGCCGGTGCCGCCGCGCTGACCCGGCTGTGCTGCCTGATCGCCGTCCTGGCCGCCGTCGGCCTGCTGCCCTGGCTCTCCGGCCGGGACCCGGCGCTGGCCGTGCTGCGCGCCCGCTCCGCAGAGCAGGACCCGACCGAGGAAGCCCTGGAGTCCGTACGGCGGGACCTCGGCCTGGACGCCGGGCCGCTGTCCCTGCTGGCCGGCTGGGCCTCCGGCCTCCTGCACGGCGACCTCGGTACGTCCTGGGTGTCGGGCACCGAGGTCCTGCCCTCCGTGGTCTCCGGGCTCCAGGTGTCGCTGGCGCTGATGGGCGCCTCGCTCGGCGTCGCGGTGCTGCTGGCCTGCGCGCTGGTCGCGCCGGTGCTGGTGCGGGGCCGGGCCTCGGCCGGGGCGTGGGCCGCGATGCTGGCCGCCGTGCCCGAGTTCCTGCTGGCCACGGTCGCGCTGCTGGTGTTCGGGGTGTGGCTGGGATGGCTGCCGACGTCGGGCTGGGTGGGCCCGCAGAACATGGTCCTGCCCGCCGTGGCCCTCGGTGTCCCCGCCGGCGGCCTGCTCGGCCGGCTGGTCGCGGACGCGCTGCCCGCCGTGCTCGACGAGCGGTGGGTGGAGCTGTGGCGGGGCGCCGGGGTGAGCCGGGCGCGGATCGCGGGGGCGGCGCTGCGGCGCGTCCTGCCGCCGCTGGTCCCGCAGTTCGGGATGGCCGCCGTCGGGCTGACCGGTGGCGCGGTCGCCGTGGAGACGGTGTTCGCCGTGCCGGGCATCGGCCGTACCGCGCTGGGCGCGGCCAAGTCGCAGGACCTGCCGTTGCTCCAGGGCTCGGTGCTGGGGCTGCTCGCGCTCGGCCTGGTCACGGGCGCGCTGGCGGCGTTCACACGGCGGCGGTTGCTGGGCCCGGCCCTGCGGGACGCCTCGCTGGCGCTGCCCCCGGTCCGGCCGGTCCGCGCGCACCCCGCGGTCCCGTCGGCGCTGTTCGCCGTTCTGGCCGTGACCATCGGCTGGGGCCTGCTGCGGGACCCGTACGCGGTGAACACCACGGCCAGGCTGGCCGCGCCCTCGTGGACGCACCCGCTCGGCACCGACGGCCTCGGCCGTGACGTGCTCGCCCGGCTGGGCCACGGCGCCGCCTCCACGGTGGGTACGGCGGCGGCCGTCTGCCTGCTGAGCCTGCTGGTCGCGCTCGCGCTGGGGTTCCTGCCGCGGATCGCGGAGGGCGCGGCGGACATCGCCAACGCCCTGCCCCCGGTGATCGTCGGCATCCTCGTCGCCGCGGTCGTCGGGCCAGGCACCGGCGGTGCGGCCCTCGCGGTCGCGCTGATCTCCTGGCCGGCCCTGTCCGCGCACGCGGCGGCCCTGGTGCAGGAGGTGCGCGCGTCGGCGTTCCTCACCGCCCAACGGGCCATCGGGGCGAGCCCGTTGTGGATCCTCACCCGGCACGTGCTGCCGTCCGTGGCCGCCCCGGTCGCCCGGCACGCCCTGCTGCGGCTGCCGGGCATCGCCCTGGCCCTGGCCTCGCTGGGCTTCCTGGGTCTGGGCGCGCAGCCACCCGCTCCCGAGTGGGGTCTGCTGCTCGACGAGTCCCGCGCCTATGTGGAACGCGCCCCGTGGGCGGCTCTCGCCCCGGCGGTGGCGCTGGCCCTGCTGGCCGGTCTGGCGGTGTCGGGGGCCGCGCTCGCGCGAGGCCAAAGGACACGGCGCGCCACCCCCGCTCCGGTCACGAAGGAGGCCCCCGTTGGAGTCTGAGCCACTGCTGTCGGTGCGCGAACTGCGGATCGCCTTCGACGGGGTCGAGGCCGTGCGCGGCGTGTCCTTCGACGTCCGCCCGCGCGAGGTGCTGGCCGTCGTCGGCGAGTCGGGAGCGGGCAAGTCCCTCACGGCCCGCGCCCTGCTCGGCATGCTCCCGCGTTCCGCGACGACGAGCGGGACGATCCGCCCGGACCTCTCGGCCCATCGCGGCCGGCGCATCTCCCTGGTCCCGCAGGACGCCCTGTCCGCGCTCTCCCCGGTGCACCCGGTGGGCGACCAACTGGCCGCCGCCGTACGGTCGGTGGCCGGGGTGTCCCGCAAGGAGGCGCGGGCCCGGGCGGTCGCGGCCCTGGAGCGGGTCGGCATCCCGGACGCGGCCCGCCGGGCACGGGCGTATCCGCACGAGTACTCCGGCGGCATGCGGCAGCGCGCGGTGATCGCCATGGCGACCATCAACGAACCGGACGTCGTCGTCGCCGACGAGCCCACCACCGCTCTCGACGAGGAGCGGCGCGACCAGGTGCTGCGGCTGCTGGCGGAGCAGCGGGAAGCCGTCGGGGCCGCGCTGGTCCTGGTGACGCACGACATGGACGTCGTCGGCGGCCACGCGGACCGCGTGCTGGTCATGTACGCGGGGCGGCTCACCGAACTCGGCGCGGCGGACGAGGTGCTGGCCCGTCCCCGGACCCCCTACACGGCCGGTCTGCTGGCGTCGCTCCCCCGGAACGCGCTCCCCGGCCGCCGTCTCCCCGCCCTGCGGGGCACCCCGCCCGCCCCGGGGGCCCTCCCGCCGGGCTGCGCCTTCGCCCCGCGCTGCCCGCTCGCGGCGGATGCCTGCCGCACGGCGGAACCGGAGCCCCGGGAGGTGGAAGGACGTCTGCTCGCCTGCCACCGCGCCGAGGAACTCCCCCACCCCGCCCACGCGTTGTTCCTGAAGGAGCGCCAGACCGCATGACCGACGACCTTCTGCTGGACGTCCGGGACCTGGTCGTCCGCTACGGCCCGGTCACCGCCGTGGACGGTGTCTCCTTCTCCCTGGCCGCCGGCGAGACCCTGGCCCTGAACGGCCCGTCCGGCTGCGGCAAGTCCTCCACGGCCCTTGCGGTGCTCCAGCTGCGCCGCCCGGCCGCGGGCCATGTGCGTTTCGAGGGACGGGAGTTGACGACCCTCTCCGAACGCGAGCTGCGTCCGCTGCGGCCCCGCCTGCAACCGGTCTTCCAGGATCCCTACGGCACTCTCAGCCCCCGCCACCGCATCCGGGACGCCATCGCCGAGCCCTTGAAGGTCCAGGGCCGCTGGCATCCCGCCGACGGCCCCGCCCGGGTCGCCGAACTCCTCGACCGGGTCGGCCTCGACCCGGCGTACGGCGACCGCCGGCCGCACGAACTCTCCGGCGGCCAGTGCCAGCGGGCCGGTATCGCCCGCGCCCTGGCCTCCGGCCCACGCCTGCTGGTCCTGGACGAGCCGGTGTCGTCCCTCGACCCGTCGGTGCGGGCGGGCGTGCTGAACCTGCTCGCCGGCCTCCAGGACGACCTGGGCCTCGGCTACCTGTTCATCTGCCACGACCGGGCGGTCGTACGGCACTTCGCGGACCGGGTGGTCGAGATGCGCGAGGGGCGCGTCACGTCCGGGTAGCGCCCTCGATCGCCTGGCGGAGCCCCGCGGCGAGCTGACCGGCCTCGGGGGCGCTCTCGGGGTCGAAGGTCCACTGCGCCATCAGCCCCATCATCAGGGTGAGGTAGAAGTACCCGAGGGTGTCCACCCGCTCCTCGGAGACGTCCTCCTCGCGCCCTCCGTGGAAGAGCGTGACGATCCCGCGCGCCCCCTCGCGCTGCGCCCGCGCGAGGTGCTCCCGCACCTCCGGCAGCTGGTCCCCCATGGCCACGATCTCCATGCTGAGCCGCCAGAGCGAGCCGGGCTCCCGCATGGTCCCGATGATGTTCGCCCACACCTCGGTGAACCGCTCCAACGACCCGGGCTCGCCCCGCAGTTCGCCGCCGCCCTCGAAGGCGTCGGACATGCCCTCCACCATCTCGACGTACGCCCGCGCCAGCAACGCGTCCTTCGAGCCGTAGTGGTAGCCGATCGACGCCAGGTTGGTCCCCGACTCCTTGACGATGTCGCGCGCGGTCGTGCGCAGGAAGCCCTTCGCCAGCAGGCAGCGCTTGGCGCCCTCCAGCAGATCCTCACGGTGTCCCATGGCACGTCACCCTACCCCGGAGTCCAGACGAGCGTCTTATACGACCGTACTAGACAAGCGTTTAAGACGCTCGTACAGTCCTGCTCATGACGACACCCCACCCTCCGGCCCGCGCCGGCCGTCGCGAGTGGACGGCGCTCGGCGTGCTGATGCTGCCGCTGCTGCTGGTCTCGATGGACGTCTCGGTCCTCTACTTCGCGATCCCGGCGATCAGCGCCGACCTGGAACCCAGCGCCACCGAGCAGCTGTGGATCTTCGACGTCTACGGCTTCGTGCTGGCGGGTCTGCTGATGACGATGGGCTCGCTCGGCGACCGCATCGGCCGCCGCAGGCTCCTGCTGATCGGCGCCGCCGCCTTCGGTACGGCGTCCCTGCTGGCGGCCTACGCGAACAGCGCCGAGACCCTGATCGCGGGCCGCGCCCTGCTCGGCATCGGCGGCGCGACGCTGATGCCGAGCACGATGGCGCTGGTCCGCACGATGTTCACCGACCCCGGCCAGCGCGCGAAGGCCATCGGCCTGTGGTCGGGCGTGATGACGGCCGGCATCGCCCTGGGCTCGGTACTGAGCGGCGTCCTCGTCGAGCACTTCTGGTGGGGCTCGGTCTTCCTGGTCAACCTGCCGGCGATGGTGATGCTCCTGGTCCTCGGCCCGCTCCTGCTGCCGGAATCCAGGAACCCGCATCCCGGCCGCTTCGACTGGCCGAGCGTCCCGCTGTCCATGGCCGCGGTGCTCCCCGTGATCTACGGCCTGAAGGAGCTCGCTTCGGAGGGCTGGAACGTGCGGTACGCACTGTCGGTGTCGGCCGGACTGCTCTTCGCCGCGCTGTTCGTGCACCGTCAGCGCACAGCGGTGTCCCCGCTCATCTCGCCGGAGCTGTTCCGGCGCCCCGGCTTCAGTCCGGCCATGGCCCTCAACCTGATGGCCGCCTTCGGCATGATGGGCTCGGCGTACTTCACGACCCAGTACATCCAGTCGGTCCTGGACAAGAGCCCGCTGGAGGCGGCGCTGTGGAGCCTGCTGCCGTCGGTGCCCATCGGCCTGGCGGCCCCGGTCGCCGCCCAGCTGGTGCAGCGGGGCGTGCCCCGGGCGCACGTCGTGGGCGGTGGCTTCGCGGTCACCGCGTGCGGCTATGTGCTGCTGGCCCTGACCGGGACGGACTCGCTCTGGCTGCTGCTGGCCGCCTGCGCCGTCCTGGCCTGCGGCATCGTCACCGTCATGGCCCTGGTGGTCGACCTGGCCATGAGCGCCGCCCCGGTGGAGAAGGCGGGCGCCGCCTCGTCCCTGATGGAGACCGGCACGGAGTTCGGCGGGGCGCTCAGCATGGCTTTCCTCGGCTCCATCGGCACGGCCGTCTACCGCCACGAGATCCCCGCCTCGGCGCCCGCCGCCGCCCAGGAGACCCTGGGCGGCGCCCTCGCCGTGGCCGGCCGGCTGCCGGGGCGGGCGGGAGACGCCCTGGCGACGGCGGCACGCGAGGCCTTCACGAGCGGCATGCACGCGGCCGCGGTCACCGGGACGGTGCTGATGGCCGTGGCGGCGGCAGCGGCGGTGGTGACCCTGCGGCGGGGCCGCGCACGAGAAGACGCCGGACGAGCTGATCAGCTCAGCTCGTCCGGCGTCTGAGGACGATCCCGTCCGGGGCGAACGGAGATCCGGGGGCGCAGCCCCCGGGAAGGTCAGGCCAGGTTCACCGACCGGGCCGAGGTCGCGCCGATCTCCGCGGCCACCTCGGCCAGCACGTTCGCGGTCACCGTGTCGTCCACGGTCAGCACCGCCAGCGCCTCGCCACCGGCCACCGACCGCGACACCTGCATGCCGGCGATGTTGAGGCCCGCCTCGCCGAGGATGCGGCCCACCGTGCCGACGACACCGGGGCGGTCCTCGTACTTCAGCACGATCATGTGGTCGGCGAGCGCGAGGTCCACGTCGTAGTCACCGACGGCGACGATCTTCTGCAGGTGCTTCGGGCCGGCCAGCGTGCCGGACACCGACACCTCCTCGCCGTCGGCGAGGGTGCCGCGCACCGTGACCACGTTGCGGTGCTCGGTCGCCTCGGAGCTGGTGGTGAGGCGCACCTCGACACCGCGCTCCTGTGCGAACAGCGGGGCGTTGACGTACGACACCGTCTCGTCGACGACGTCCTCGAAGACACCCTTGAGCGCGGACAGCTCCAGCACCTTCACGTCGTGCTGGGTGATCTCGCCGTAGACCTCGACGTCGAGGCGGACCGCGACCTCACCGGCGAGCGCGGTGAAGATCCGGCCCAGGCGCTCGGCGAGCGGCAGACCCGGCTTGACGTCCTCGGCGATGACGCCGCCCTGCACGTTCACCGCGTCCGGCACGAGCTCACCGGCGAGGGCGAGGCGCACCGAGCGGGCCACGGCGATACCGGCCTTCTCCTGCGCCTCGTCGGTGGAGGCACCGAGGTGCGGGGTGGCGACGACCTGGTCGAACTCGAAGAGCGGGGAGTCCGTGCAGGGCTCCTTCGCGTACACGTCGAGACCGGCACCGGCGACCCGGCCCTCCTTGAGGGCGGAGTACAGCGCCTCCTCGTCGACGATCCCGCCGCGGGCGGCGTTGACGATGCGCACGCTCGGCTTGACCTTGCGCAGCGCCTCGTCGCCGATCAGGCCGAGGGTCTCGGGGGTCTTGGGGAGGTGGACGGTGATGAAGTCGGAGACCTCCAGCAGCTCGTCCAGCGACAGGACCTTGACGCCCATCTGGGCGGCGCGCGCGGGCTGCACGTAGGGGTCGTAGGCGACGACCTTCATGCCGAAGGCCGACATGCGCTGCGCGACGAGCGCGCCGATGCGCCCGAGGCCGACGACGCCGAGGGTCTTCTCGGCCAGCTCGACGCCGGTGTACTTGCTGCGCTTCCACTCGCCGTTCTTCAGCGCGGCGTTGGCCTGCGGGATGTTGCGGGCCGTGGCGACGAGCAGACCGCAGGCCAGCTCGGCGGCGGTCACGATGTTCGAGGTGGGGGCGTTGACGACCATCACGCCGGCCTTGGTGGCGGCGGAGACGTCCACGTTGTCCAGGCCGACGCCGGCTCGTGCGACGACCTTCAGCTTGTTCGCGGCGGCGATCGCCTCGGCGTCGACCTTGGTGGCCGAACGGACCAGGATCGCGTCCACGTCGGCGATGGCCGGGAGCAGCTCGGCCCGGTCCGCGCCGTTGCAGTGCCGGATCTCGAAGTCCGGGCCCAGCGCGTCGACGGTGGCGGGCGACAGCTCTTCAGCGATGAGTACGACGGGTTTCGAGCTCACGTGAGTCCTCACAAGTCCAGTGCTGCGGACGGCCGTCCCGACGGCCGCAGGCGGTGGAGGGATGCTTGCCGCGTTGGAGACGCACGACGCTGTGGGCCTGACGCGTATGTGTGCAGCAGTCTAGTGGCGCACGGGGCGTCGTCTTGTGCCGCTGCGGAAGGATCACCCGTCCGTGGCCGGACGGGATGGACAACGCCGTACCACCGACGTTACCCCGGGTTCGCCGAAGGGGCCGGAGCGGGATGCTCCGGCCCCTCGGCCGTGAGGCTTACGCCTCCTCGTCGACCCAGCTCATGAGCTTGCGCAGCTCCTTGCCGGTGGTCTCCAGCAGGTGCTCGGAGTCCTGCTTCTTGTACTCGCCGTACTTCTTCAGGCCGCCGTGGTACTCGTCCATCCACTGCTGCGCGAAGGTGCCGTCCTGGATCTCGGCGAGGACCTTCTTCATCTCGGCCTTGGTGGCGTCCGTGATGATCCGCGGGCCGGTGACGTAGTCGCCCCACTCGGCGGTCTCGGAGATCGACCAGCGCATCTTCTCCAGGCCGCCCTCGTACATGAGGTCCACGATCAGCTTCAGCTCGTGCAGGCACTCGAAGTACGCGATCTCCGGCTGGTAGCCGGCCTCGGTCAGCGTCTCGAAACCGGCCTTGACCAGCGCCGCGGTGCCACCGCAGAGAACGGCCTGCTCACCGAACAGGTCGGTCTCGGTCTCCTCGGTGAAGGTCGTCTTGATGACGCCGGCGCGGGTGCCGCCGATGCCCTTCGCGTACGACAGGGCCAGCGCGAATCCGTTGCCCGTGGCGTCCTGCTCGACGGCGGCGATGCACGGAACGCCGCGGCCCTCCTCGTACTGGCGGCGGACCAGGTGGCCCGGGCCCTTCGGGGCGACCATGCAGACGTCCACGCCGGCCGGGGGCTTGATGAAGCCGTAGCGGATGTTCAGGCCGTGGCCGAAGAACAGGGCGTCGCCGTCGTTCAGGTTCGGGGCGATGTGCTCCTCGTAGACCTGGGCCTGGATCGGGTCCGGGACGAGGATCATGATGACGTCGGCCTCGGCGGCGGCCTCCGACGGGCTCACCACGCGCAGGCCCTGCTCCTCGGCCTTGGCCTTGGACTTGGAGCCCTCGTGCAGACCGACGCGGACGTCGACACCCGAGTCACGGAGCGACAGCGCGTGGGCGTGGCCCTGGCTGCCGTACCCGATGACCGCGACCTTGCGGCCCTGGATGATGGACAGGTCGGCGTCGGCGTCGTAGAACAGCTCGGCCACTTTGGGTTCTCTCCTCGGGAGTGCAGGTGTTGCGTCCCACCGTATGACGGGGGGCGGAAGGGAAGTCTGAGGGTCTCGGAATACGGGCGGCCGACGGCGCGCCGACCGCCCGCTTTCCGTCTTACGCCGACCGGTCCAGGGCGCGCAGCGACCGGTCCGTGATGGAACGGGCGCCACGGCCGATCGCGATCGTGCCGGACTGGACGAGCTCCTTGATGCCGTACGGCTCCAGCATCTTGAGCATCGCGGTCAGCTTCTCGCCGGATCCGGTGGCCTCGATGGTGACGGCCTCCGGGGAGACGTCGACGGTCTTGGCGCGGAACAGCTGGACGATCTCGACGATCTGGGAGCGCGTCTCGTTGTCGGCGCGCACCTTCACCAGAACGAGTTCGCGCTGCACCGCCTGCGACGGCTCCAGCTCGACGATCTTCAGCACGTTGACGAGCTTGTTGAGCTGCTTGGTGACCTGCTCCAGCGGCAGGTCCTCCACGCCGACGACGATGGTGATGCGGGAGATGTCGGGGTGCTCGGTGACGCCGACCGCGAGGGAGTCGATGTTGAAGCCGCGGCGGGAGAACAGGGCGGCGATCCGGGCGAGGATGCCGGGGGTGTTCTCCACCAGGACGGAGAGCGTGTGCTTGGACATGATCTGCTTCCTCTGCTTGAAAGTCCTGGACGGCTCTCAGTCGTCTTCGTTGTCGCCGAAGTCGGGGCGGACGTCCCGGGCGGCCATGATCTCGTCGTTGGAGGTGCCGGCGGCGACCATCGGCCAGACCATCGCGTCCTCGTGGACGATGAAGTCGACGACGACCGGGCGGTCGTTGATGGAGTTCGCCTCTTCGATGACCTTGTCGAGGTCGTCCGGGGACTCGCAGCGGATCGCGTAGCAGCCCATGGCCTCCGACAGCTTCACGAAGTCGGGGACACGGGTGCCGCGGGCCTCGGGGTTGACGTCGTCCGGGCCGGAGTGCAGGACGGTGTTGCTGTACCGCTGGTTGTAGAAGAGGGTCTGCCACTGGCGGACCATCCCGAGGGCACCGTTGTTGATGACGGCGACCTTGATCGGGATGTTGTTCAGGGCGCAGGTGGTGAGCTCCTGGTTGGTCATCTGGAAGCAGCCGTCGCCGTCGATGGCCCAGACGGCCCGCTCGGGGGCTCCGGCCTTGGCGCCCATGGCGGCCGGGACGGCGTAGCCCATGGTTCCGGCGCCGCCGGAGTTCAGCCAGGTGCCCGGCTTGTCGTACTCGATGAAGTGGGCGGCCCACATCTGGTGCTGGCCGACGCCCGCCGCGAAGATCGTGCCCTCGGGGGCGAGCTGTCCGACGCGCTCGATGACCTGCTGCGGGGAGAGCGAGCCGTCCTCGGGCTGGTCGTAGCCGAGCGGGTAGGTGTCGCGCCAGCGGCTCAGGTCCTTCCACCAGGCGCTGTAGTCGCCCCGGTGGCCCTCGCTGTGCTCCTTCTGGACGGCCTGGATCAGGTCGGCGATGACCTCGCGGGCGTCACCGACGATCGGCACGTCGGCGGCGCGGTTCTTGCCGATCTCGGCCGGGTCGATGTCCGCGTGGACGATCTTGGCGAACGGGGCGAAGCTGTCCAGCTTGCCGGTCACGCGGTCGTCGAAGCGGGCACCGAGGGCGACGATCAGGTCGGCCTTCTGCAGACCGGTGACGGCGGCCACCGAGCCGTGCATGCCGGGCATGCCCAGGTGCTGCGGGTGCTTGTCGGGGAACGAGCCGAGCGCCATCAGGGTGGTGGTGACGGGCGCGCCGGTGAGCTCGGCGAGGACCTTCAGCTCGGCGGTGGCCTTGGCCTTGATCACGCCGCCGCCGACGTACAGCACCGGACGCCTGGCCTGGGTGATCAGCTTGGCGGCCTCGCGGATCTGCTTGGCGTGCGGCTTGGTCACCGGGCGGTAGCCGGGCAGGTCCATGGCGGGCGGCCAGGAGAAGGTGGTCTTCGCCTGGAGGGCGTCCTTGGCGATGTCGACCAGGACCGGGCCGGGGCGGCCGGTGGAGGCGATGTGGAACGCCTGGGCGATGATCCGCGGGATGTCCTCGGCCTTGGTGACGAGGAAGTTGTGCTTGGTGATCGGCATGGTGATGCCGACGATGTCCGCCTCCTGGAAGGCGTCCGTGCCGATCGCCTTGGACGCCACCTGGCCGGTGATCGCGACCAGCGGCACGGAGTCCATGTGCGCGTCGGCGATGGGGGTGACCAGGTTGGTCGCGCCGGGTCCCGAGGTGGCCATGCAGACGCCGACCTTGCCGGTGGCCTGCGCGTAGCCGGTGGCGGCGTGACCGGCGCCCTGCTCGTGGCGGACCAGGACGTGGCGCACCCTGGTGGAGTCCATCAGCGGGTCGTAGGCCGGGAGGATCGCACCGCCGGGAATGCCGAATACCGTGTCGGCGCCGACCTCCTCGAGAGAGCGGATGAGGGACTGCGCGCCCGTCACCTGCTCGGGGGCGGAGTGTCCTCCGGATCGGGGCCGGGGCTGCGGGTGGTGGGCCCCGGTGGCCTGCTCGGTCATCGGCATTCTCTTCTCAGATGCTGAGGGTTTATGCGAGGTTTGTACGGTATTCGGTTGTCGCACGAAAGGCGCCTGTGCAACAAAAAACCCCTCGTGCCATAAGGCAAGCGAGGGGAGCGCGCCGGGTGGGATCGCTGAGCGGTCGAGGCTCAGCGTCAGCCGACGCGCTTTCCAAGTACGAGAATTCGGGTGCGCATGGCACTGACCCTCTCCCCGGCACGCACTCACTGTCAAGTGGGTGGGACGGGAGTCTCATTATGTGAGCGGAGGGCCGTACCGCCTCCGATGACGGCGGACACCCCCGAGCTGTACAACCGCGGGGAGCCGCCCACTAACGCCGGTTCGGCCGGTCCGTTCGGCACCGGATAGCGGCCGCCGGCGAGCGCCCGGCGCAGCCGGTACTCGTCGAGCGGCCCGGAGAACGCCATGCCCTGCCCGTGCGTGCAGCCCATCGCGCGCAGGGCGGTGACCTGCTCGGGCAGATCCACCCCCTCGGCCACGGACTTCAGCCCGAGATCGCCCGCGATGCGCAGAAGCCCGCTGGTGATCTTGTGCAGGCGGGCCGATTCGACGACGCCCTCGACCAGACCGCGGTCCAGCTTCAGGACGTCGACGGGGAGCCTCCTCAGGGCCGTGATCGCCGCGTAGCCGCTGCCGAACCCGTCGAGCGCGATCCGTACGCCGACCCGCCGCAGGGCGCCCAGGCGCCGTTCCAGCTCGTCCAGCGAGACCCTCGGGTCGGCGTCGGACAGCTCGATGATCAGCGAGCCGGACGGCAGCCCGTGCCGCGTGAGCAGCGCCTCGATCGAGCCGAGCGGCATCGACCGGTCCAGCAGCCGACGGGCGCTCATCCGCACCACGACCGGCACGGACAGCCCGGTGGCGTGCCGCTCGGCGGCCTGCTCGACGGCCTCCTCGATCAGCCACCGGCCCAGCTCGGCGGTCTTGTCGCTGTCCTCGGCCACGCGCAGGAACTCCGCCGGGGTGAAGAGCACCCCTTGCGAGGAGCGCCAGCGCGCCTGCGCGGACACCGACGTGATCCGGCCGTCTTCCAGCGACACCACCGGCTGGTGCAGCAGGGCGAACTCCCCGTCGTGCAGGGCGGCCCGCAGGCGGGTGGCGAGCTCGGCCTTGCGGGCCACGTCCTGCTGCATCTGCGGCTTGTACAGCTCGACACGGCCCTTTCCGCCGGCCTTGGCCCGGTACATGGCCAGGTCGGCGTTGCGCAGCAGTTCGCCCGCCCCGAGGCCGGCCTCGGCGAAGGCCACGCCGATGGAGGCGTTGACACGGACATCGTTGCCGTCGATGAGGTAGGGCTGGGACAGCGTCGTCCTGAGGCGGTCGGCGAGCTCCAGGATGTGCCGCTCCCGGGCGTCCCGGTCGCGGGTGTTGTCCCCGGCGATCAGGGCCGCGAACTCGTCTCCGCCGAGCCGGGACGCGGTGTCGCCGTGCCGGACGGAGTCCTGGAGCCTGCGGGCGGCCTGGACGAGCAGCTCGTCGCCGGCCTGGTGCCCGATCGTGTCGTTGACGGCCTTGAAGCCGTCGAGATCGATGAACAGCACGGCCGTGTTCCGCAGGGCCACGCCCCGGTCGGAGGCGCGGCGGCCCGAGAGGGCGTGCTGCACGCGCTTGGTGAACAGGGCGCGGTTGGGCAGGTCCGTGAGCGGGTCGTGCTCGGCGTTGTGCTGCAACTGCGCCTGGAGCCGCACCCGTTCGGTCACGTCGCGGCTGTTGAAGATGAGGCCGCCGTGATGACGGTTGACGGTGGACTCGACGTTCAGCCAGCTGTCGTCGCCCGAGCGGAAGCGGCACTCGATGCGCGTGGTGGGTTCCTCGACCGGGTTGGCGGCGAGGAATCTGCGCACCTCGTGCACGACGCAGCCCAGGTCCTCGGGGTGGATGAGGTGGGCCAGTTCCGTGCCCACCAGCTCCTCCGCCGGGCGGCCGTACACACCTGCGGCGGCCGGGGAGACGTACCTCAGGACGCCGCTGGGGGCGGCGATCATGATGACGTCGCTGGAGCCCTGCACCAGGGAGCGGAAGTGGTTCTCCTTCTGCGCCAGTTCCTGTGTGAGGGTGATGTTGTCGAGCAGCATGATGCCCTGGCGCACGACGAGCGCGAGCACCACCGTGCCCCCGGTCAGCAGGACCACGCGGTCGACGCTGCGGCCGTTGAGGACGTTGTACAGGATCCCCAGGGTGCACACGGCGGCCGCGAGGTACGGCGTGAGGGCGGCCAGCGAGCCGGCGATGGGCCGGGCGGCCGGGTATCGGCTGTGCTCGGCGCCCGGCAGGAGCAGGGGATGGTGGGGGCCGCCGCGCTGCCCCGGCACGTGCTCGTGCACCACGCGGGTGTGCCCCGTGCCGGCGTGCCGGTCGGTGCCGTGCCGGTCGGCCTCCGCGCGGGGCCCGGCCCACGGGGCGTACGCCAGCAGCAGCGAGCCCGCGAACCAGCCCGCGTCGAGCAGCTGGCCGGAGCGGTAGTCGTGGTGCATGAGCGGCGAGGTGAACAGAGCGTCGCACATCACGGTCAGCGCCAGGGCGCCGATGGCGGTGTTGACCGCGGAGCGGTTCACCGCTGACCGCCTGAAGTGCAGGGCGAGCACCATGCTGACCAGCGCGATGTCGAGCAGCGGGTACGCCAGCGACAGCGCGGTGTGCGCCACGCCCGGCCCTTCGGACTTCGCGGCCTGGGCGAGGGCGAGGCTCCAGGCCAGCGTCAGCAACGAGCCGCCGATCAGCCAGGCGTCCAGCCCCAGGCAGACCCAGCCGGCCTTGGTGACCGGCCGCTTGGCGAGCACGAGCAGCCCGACGATCGCGGGTGGCGCGAAGCAGAGGAAGAACAGGTCGGCGTAGCTGGGGCTGGGCACGGGCAGTCCCAGGACCACCTCGTACCACCCCCAGACCAGATTGCCCAGGGCTGCCATGGCCGAGGAGAGGCCGAACAGCAGCCAGGCGGGCCGGAAGCCGGTGCGGCGGCTGCGGGCGTAGAGGAAGCACGAGACGGCGGCGGTGCCGGCCGCGGCGCTGAGCCCGAAGTCGCCCATGATCAGGGCCAGCTGGGCTGAGCCCCAGCCGAACGCGGAGCCCGCGGCGTATGCCGCGCAGGCCAGGGCCAGGACGAGTTGGAGGGCCAGGCCCGGCCGGTGGCCGGTGGCCGGCGTGCGGGGCAGCAGCGCGCCCGGGGAGGGAGGCTGTGCCCGCAGCGCTCCGTCCAGCGTGGGGGTGGGGGGCGCGCTCACCGGGTCCTCCCGGTCCGCGCCGCTCCCGGGCCCCGCCGGCCCCGGTGGACCGGCTGGTCATGCCTCCTGCGGCTGCCGGGTCCGCGGTGCCGGCCGCGTTCGGTGTGGTGCCCGCTGTGGCGTTTGCTGTGGTGGGTGTGGTGGCCGACGTGATCGGCGTGGCGTCCGCGGCTGCCCGCGGCCGTCCGCCAGGGTCGCCGCCTGCAGCCCCGCCCCGTCGGATCGCTCGTCCAAAGGCCGTGCATCGCCTGTCGCCCCCCTCACAGTCCGAAGTGCCCATCCCCGGCGCCGGAACGGTCCCCGGCGCATCCCCTGTCGGGACGATACACCAGTCTCGTCACTCAGGGACATAGGTTCTCTACGCTCCGTGACGATCAATAGATAGATGAGTACCCACCGCACCTGGAGGATTGCGGACGGTACTCGAAGGTCTCTCAGTCGGTTGATGCACCCGTCGTAAGGATCACGTTGCGGAGCGGCTCCCGGTTCACATAACGGTTCAACTGGTCCACCAGGAGCCGCTTGGCGCGCGGGAGGAACGCGGAGGTGGGTCCGCCGACGTGCGGGCTGATGAGTACCCCCGGCGCACGCCACAGGGGGTGTTCGCGCGCCAGCGGCTCCGGGTCGGTGACGTCGAGGGCGGCGGTGATACGGCCGGTCTCGAGTTCGGCGAGCAGGGCCTTGGTGTCGACGACGGGACCGCGGGCGACGTTGACGAGGAGCGCGCCGTCCTTCATCCGGGACAGGAAGTCGGCTCCGGCCAGGCCACGGGTGGTTTCGGTGAGCGGGGTGGACAGGATGACGACGTCCGCCTCCGGCAGCAGCGCGGGGAGTTCGGTGAGCGGATGCACCGGACCGCGCGCCGTGGTGCGCTCGGAGCGCGCGACGCGCGCCACCCGCGCCACCTCGAACGGAACGAGCCGGTCCTCGATGGCCTCGCCGATCGAGCCGTACCCCACGATGAGGACGTTCTTGTCGGCGAGGGCGGGCCGGAAGCCGCCGAGCCACTCCCCCCGGTCCTGCGCGCGCACGAAGTCGGGGATCCCGCGCAGCGAGGCCAGGATCAGCGCGAGGGTGAGCTCGCCGGTGCTGGCCTCGTGCACCCCGCGCGCATTGCACAGCCGCACACCCGCGGGCAGGTGCCCGAGCCCCGGCTCCACGTGGTCGATCCCGGCGGAGAGGGTCTGCACGACCCGGACGTTGCTCATCCGCCCCATGGGACGCACGCACAGCGGGCTGGGCTTCATGTAGGGGACGACGTAGAAGGCGCAGTCGGCCGGGTCCGCGGGGAAGTCCTCCCCGCCGTTCCAGAAGCGGTAGTCCGGGCCCTCGGGGAGCCCGTCGATCTCGTCCGGCGGGATGGGCAGCCACACGTCAGCAGTCATGCTCTGGAGGCTATGTCAGGAGCGTGCGACGGCAGAGGTTAGGTTGGGGTGGCTCGAACAGGGAGGGTCACGACCAGGTGGAGCGCAGGACGATCGGCGCGGCGGCGCTCGCGGTGGGGGCCGTCGGACTCGGGTGCATGCCGATGAGCTGGGCCTACAGCGCGTCGAGGCGGCGCGGCGACGAGTCGCTCAGGGCGGTGCACCGGGCACTCGACCTGGGCGCGTCCCTGCTGGACACGGCCGACATGTACGGCCCCTTCACCAACGAGCTGCTGGTGGGGCGGGCGTTGAAGGAGCGGCGGTCCGACGCGTTCGTGTCGACGAAGGTCGGGCTGCTCGTGGGCGACCAGCACATCGTCGCCAACGGCCGCCCCGGGTACGTGAAGCGGGCCTGCGACGCGTCGCTGCGGCGGTTGCAGACGGACGTCATCGACCTCTACCAGCTGCACCGGTCCGACCCCGAGGTGCCGGTGGAGGAGACCTGGGGCGCGATGGCGGAGCTCGTCCAGGCCGGAAAGGTACGGGCGTTGGGCCTGTGCGCGGTGGGGGCGCGGGCCGGCCGCCGGACCGGGGCCGGGCTGCACGACGGGACGATCCGGCAACTGGAGCGGGTGCAGCAGGTCTTCCCGGTGAGCGCGGTGCAGGCCGAGTTGTCGGTGTGGTCGCCGGAGGCGCTGGAGACCCTGCTGCCCTGGTGCCGGACGCGGGGGGTCGGCTTCCTCGCGGCGATGCCGCTGGGCAACGGCTTCCTGACCGGCAGGCTGCGGCCCGGCGCGGGCTTCGAGGCGGACGACCCGCGCGCCCGGCACCCCCGCTTCACGGGCGAGATGATGGCCGCGAACCAGCCGGTCGTCGCGGGGCTGCGCCGCGTGGCCCGCCGGCACGGCACGGGCGTCACGCCCGCCCAGGTCGCCCTCGCGTGGGTGCTGGCGCAGGGCCCGCACGTGGTCCCGGTCCCGGGTACGAAGCAGGAGCGCTGGGTCACCGAGAACACGGCCGCGGCGGCACTGCGCCTGACCCCCGGCGATCTCGAGGAGATAGCGGAGCTGCCGCCGGCCCAGGGGTCGTGGGACTGAGGCCCGGTGCCGACGCCGGTGCGTTCCCGGGCAAACCCCGCCTTCCCGGTTCGGCGTTCCGTGATCGGGAACCTGGGAGCCGCGAGCGGTGTATGACAGGGAGAGGACCCGCCCCGTCGAAGGGACCATGATCGTGCCACGTCGAGCCGTCCCGACCGTGCTGGCCGCCGCGCTCCTGCTGACGGCCGGTTGCTCCTCCGACGGCGGAGGATCGTCCGGCAAGGACGGGAGCACCTCCCCGGGCCGTACGGCGCCGGGGTCGTCCGCGCCGCCGCGGCAGGCCGCCGAGGAGACACCTCCCGCCCAGGGTTCGGTGGAGGTGGTGCGTACCGTCGCCGAGGGCCTGGAGTCCCCCTGGGGCCTCGCTCCGCTGCCGGGCGGCGGCCTGCTCGTCGCGTCCCGGGACGAGGGGACGATCGTCCGGGTCGACGAGAAGACCGGCAAGAAGACCGAACTGGGCGAGGTGCCCGGGGTCTCGGCGGCCGGCGAGGGCGGCCTCCTCGGGCTGGCCCTGTCCCCCGACTACGCCTCGGACCGCATGGTCTACGCGTACTTCACCTCGGCCTCCGACAACCGCATCGTCCGCATGATCTACGACGAGCGGAAGCCCTCCGGCGAGCAGCTCGGCGCTCCCGACACGGTCTTCCGGGGCATCCCCAAGGGTTTCATCCACAACGGCGGGCGCATCGAGTTCGGCCCGGACAAGATGCTGTACGTGGGCACGGGCGAGAGCGGCGACACCGGTCTGTCCCAGGACAAGGACTCCGTCGGCGGCAAGATCCTCCGCCTGACCCCGGAGGGCGAGCCGGCACCGGGCAACCCGTTCCCTGACTCGCCGGTGTACTCCTACGGCCACCGCAATGTGCAGGGCCTCGCCTGGGACGGCAAGCAGCGGCTGTTCGCCTCGGAGTTCGGCCAGGACACCTGGGACGAGCTCAACGCGATCAAGCCGGGCGACAACTACGGCTGGCCGGAGGCCGAGGGCCGGTCCGGCGACGGGGAGTTCCACAACCCGGTCGACCAGTGGACCACGGCCGAGGCCTCCCCCAGCGGCATCGCCTACGCCGAGGGGTCGGTCTGGATGGCGGGCCTGCGCGGCAAGCGGCTGTGGCGCATCCCGCTGAACGGCACCGAGGCCTCGGCCGAGCCGCAGGCCTTCCTGGAGGGCGAGTACGGCCGGCTGCGCACGGTGGTGCCGGCGGGCGGCGACCGGCTGTGGCTGGTGACCAGCAACACGGACGGCCGGGGCAGCCCGGAGGACGGGGACGACCGGATCCTGGAGCTGCGGGTGAAGTAGAGCCCGCCTACTCCCCCGGGTCTTCCGCCTCCTCCGGGGACGGGCGCACGACGACCTTCCCGGACGCGAGGTCTATCGGTCCGCGTCCGGGGTCGCCGTCCCCGACGTCCTCACGGGTCAGTTCCAGGCGGTTCTGCTCGTCGCGGGTGTGCTTGCGCCCGGGCGAGAACAGTTCCTCGAACATGTTGAACACGGAGCCTCCCTGAGCCGCGGGAGCCGCGACGTCCTTTACAGCGTATGCCTCAGCCCGCCGGGCCGGGCATGAGCAGTTCGGCCGGGAACAGTCCCATCCGGTGCGCCACCGCCGCCGCCTCGCCCCGCCCGGAGACGCCGAGTTTGCCCAGGATGTTGGAGACGTGGACGCTCGCGGTCTTCGGCGAGATGAACAACTCCTCCGCGATGCGGCGGTTGGTGTGGCCGGCGGCGACCAGGCGCAGCACGTCCCGTTCCCGGCTGGTGAGGCCCAGGGCCTCGGCGGGGTCGGCGGGCGCGGGGCCGGGTGCCGTGGCGGGCGCGAGCGGGAGGCGGGCGCGTCGGCCGAGTGCGGTGGCGGCGTCGGCGAGCGGCCGTGCGCCGAGGTGGCGGGCGGTGGCGTGGGCGAGGCGGAGCAGTTCCGCG
This sequence comes from Streptomyces paradoxus, assembly GCF_014202475.1. Taxonomy (GTDB): domain Bacteria; phylum Actinomycetota; class Actinomycetes; order Streptomycetales; family Streptomycetaceae; genus Streptomyces; species Streptomyces paradoxus. The sequence continues at coordinate 88,592 of NZ_JACHGV010000010.1, read as the reverse complement.
GCGCGCTCTCGCTCGTCCTCCCCGCCGCACGTCAGCAGGGACTCGGCCAGGCGGTACCGGACGCGGGCGAGGTCGTAGGGCCGGCCCAGGGGTTCGAAGGCGGTGACCACCTCCGACCAGATGTCCGGGATGCTCCGCTCCTCGGCGCGGTGGAGTTCGGCGCGGACCCACCGTTCGTGTGCGAGCCAGACGGGGGCGTTCGTGGTGAGGTGCTTGGCGGCCCCCGAGATGCCGGCCAGCGCCTCCTCGCGGCCCTCCTGTGCGGCCGGCAGCGTCCGGGCGTCGGCCTCGGCCGTGGCCGCTTCGAGGAGCAGCGGCCAGGCGTAGCGCTGGGTCCCGGGCGGGAAGCCGGACTCCAGGGTGCGGGCCAGTTCGGCGCGGGCGTCGGGAAGGCGGCCCTCGGCGACGGCGACGGCGACGGTGAGGCAGGCGACCGGGAGGTCGTGCTGCGGCATGGGGCCGTGCGGGCCGTAGGAGGCGCGGCTCTCGGCGAGATGGCGCCCCGCCTCGGGCACCTCGCCGCGGGCGAGCGCGAGGAACGCCAGGCTGTTGGCTCCCGACCCGTACGGCGCTGCCGTCCGCCCGTGCCGCTGGGCGCTGACCGCCGCCTCGGCGGCCTCGGTCCAGCGGCCCAGGGAGATGAGGGATTCCGCGAGGTTGCTCCAGATCCAGGCCTCGGCCATCCGCAGGCCCATCCTCCCCGTGAGCCGCAGGCCCTCCTGGAGGATGTCGACGGACTCCTCGGAGCGGCCGACGCCTTCGAGGACGGAGGGCAGGTTCACATGGCTTCGGCCCGCGACCGATGCGAGACTGCGCGCCACCACCTCGTCCCTGACCTCGTACATGTGCGTCAGCCCGGCCTCGATCTGGCCGGCGTCGACCATGAGCCCGCCGAGCGTGAGCCGGGCGTTGGCCTCGATGTCCTCGGCGCCGACCATGCGTGCGTACTCGACGGCCCGCTCGGCGGCGGTCAGGACCTCGGGGCCGGGTTCGTGGAGCATCGACCAGTGGGCGGCCGTGGCGAGCACCTCGGCGTGCACCTCGGAGGGCGGCAGGCCCCGCACCAGGTCCTGCGCGGTGGCGATCTCCTGCCAGCCGTCGCCGCGGGCGAGGCTCTGCACCAGCCGGGAGCGCTGGATCCAGAACCAGGCGGAACGCTGGGGGTCCCCCCTGCCCGAACGCAGTTGAGAGCCACGGGGAGGGTCGCTCTCCTCGTCCAGCAGGCGCAGCGCCCGCTTGGTGATCTTCAGGGCGCGTTCGCGCTCCCCGCAGAGCCGTCCGGCGACGGCCGCCTCGGCCAGCAGGTCCAGGTAGCGCAGCGCGGTGGTGGCCGGGTCGCAGCCGCTGGGGGTCCCCCCACGCCGTTCAGGCAGTGGGGGAGGGTAGGCCTCTGCGTAGTCGACGGGGCGCAGGGTCTCGCGTACGGCGTCGGGGGCGGCGTCCCACAGTTCCATCGCCCGTTCCAGGAGCCGGAGTTGCTCGGCGTAGGCGTGGCGGCGGCGGGCCTCGACGGAGGCTTTGAGGACGGCCGGCAGGGCCTTGGCGGCGTCGTGGGCGTGGTACCAGTAGCTGGCCAGGCGCGTTGCTCGCTGGTCGGCGGGGACGAGGGACGGGTCGGTCTCCAGGGCCTCGGCGTAGCGGCGGTTGAGGCGGGAGCGTTCGCCGGGGAGCAGGTCGTCGCTGACGGCTTCGCGGACCAGGGAGTGGCGGAAGCGGTAGCCGTCGTCGCCGGCGGGGGCGAGGATGCTGGCGTTCACGGCGGACCGCAGTGCCTCGATGAGGTCGTCCTCGGCGAGCCGGGCGACGGCGGCCAGCAGCCGGTACTCGACGGTGGAGCCGCCTTCGGCGACGATCCGGGCGACCTGCTGGGCCGGCTCAGGAAGCCCTTCGACGCGGACGAGCAGCAGATCGCGCAGGGAGTCGGTCAGGCCCGTCCGGCAGCCCTCGTGGGCGGCGACGGCGAGTTCCTCGACGAAGAAGGCGTTGCCGTCGGAGCGTTCGAAGATCGCGTCGACCCGGTCCGGCGCGGGTTCCCGGGCGAGGATCCCGGCGATCTGGCGGCCCACCTCCTCGCGGTTGAAGCGGGCGAGTTCGACGCGGCGGATCGTGCGGAGCCGGTCGAGTTCGGCGAGGAGGGGCCTGAGCGGGTGGCGGCGGTGGATGTCGTCGGAGCGGTAGGTCGCGAGGACGACGAGGCGGCCGGTGCGCAAGGTGCGGAAGAGGTAGGAGAGCAGGTGGCGGGTGGAGGCGTCGGCCCAGTGCAAATCCTCCAGGGCGAGGACGACGGTGTGCTCGGCGGCGACGCGCTCCAGCAGTCGTGCGGTGAGCTCGAAGAGGCGGGCCATGCCGTCCTCGTCGTGCCGCCCGGCCCTCGACTCCCCCAGCTCGGGGAGCAGCCGGGCCAGTTCCTCCTCCTGGCCGGCGGCCGCGGCGGCCAGCTCGCCGGGGAGTTCGTGGCGCAGGGCGCGCAGCGCGGTGGAGAAGGGGGCGAAGGGCAGCCCGTCGGCGCCGATCTCCACGCAGCCGCCGAGTGCGACCACCGCCCCGCGGTCACGGGCGGCGGCGGCGAACTCCTCGACCAGGCGGGTCTTGCCGACTCCCGCCTCCCCGCCGATGAGCACCGCCTGCGGTTCGCCCTCGCAGGCACGCACGAGTGCCTCGTGCAGCGTGCCCAGTTCCTCGGCACGGCCGACGAACACGGGGCTGAGGGACCGGGTCTCCACGGCCCCGAGCATCGCATGCGGGTCCGGCAGCGCGGCACCGGTTTTCCGCGCAACGGCCGGAGCAGCGGCCGCCGTTCCGGCAGGAACGACGGCCGCTGCCTCCCGGACGGCCACGGCCGGGGCCGGTCCCGCCCCGGTGTTCACGCGGTCCGGGCGGACCGTGGCCGCCGGAAGCGGCGGCTATGGCTCTCGTGCTCGGCGGTGTCCGTGCCGGCTTCGTGGCGGGCCGTGCGGCGGGCCCGGGCCGCCTCGCGGACCAGGCGCTCGTGGTCGGCCCGGCGGATGAGGTCGAAGGTGCGCAGCTGCTGGAGCTCGTACTCATGCATGGTGTGTCCTTGAGGAGAGGCCGGTCACGGAGGGTTTCTCCGCGATGACCTCACTCTCGTCCCCCAGGCGGGTCCGCCACATCGGGAGAGTTCCGCATCTTCGGCACCGGGAGGGGCCTTAGACGCGGCTGAGGGGCCTCAGGGGCTCAGTAAGGTGCTTACGGAACCGCCTGAGACCCCTCAGGACGCGCGGGCTCTCAGCTCGCGGACGGCAGTCCGAGCAGGACGCCGGTGTACTTGAGGACGGCCAGGAACAGGCCGATGACGCCGAGCGCGACTCCCGCCCAGGCGACGGACTTGATCCAGGGCGCCTGGATCCTGCCCGGCGTGCCGAACGCGGGCCGGGCGAGCGTGACGACGCCGGTGACCAGCGCGATCAGCGCGAACAGGCCGCCCCACAGGGCGGTGGTCTGCCAGGCGTCGCCGTAGACCGCCTGGATCTGCTGGGCCACGCCCGCGTTCTGCGCGGTCTCCAGCTGACCGATGAGGTTCTGGCGCGCGGAGGCGACGGTGCCGATCCAGCTGCCGGTGAGCGAGACGACGCCCAGTGCCGCGGAGACCACGGCGGCGGCGCCCTGGCCGACTCCGGAGGGGCTCTCCTCCTTGGTCTGCGCGTCCTCGGCCGCGGCCGGGACCCCGGTCTGGGGCACCTCGTCGGACTTGGTGGTGTCCACCGCCTTCTCGTCGGTCGTGGCCTGGGTGGCCTCGGTCTCGTCCACTGCGTTCGTAGCCATGTCTCGCACCGTAGGGTCGCTGTCTGAGAAGTCTCTTAATGATCGTTGTGAGCGGCACGCGCGCGTGCCGCGCGCCACTCGGGTGCCAGCACCGACCAGACTTCGAGATCGTGCCGTAGGCCACCATAGGGGTGCGCCTCGCGCCGCACACCGTCCCGGGTCATGCCCAGTCGCCGCGCCACGTTCAGGCTCGGCTGGTTGCCGGAGGCGGCGACCCATTCGACGCGGTGGATGCCGCGCTGCTCGACGGCCCAGTCGATGAGGACCCGCATCGCGCGGGTCACCAGGCCCCGGCCCGTTCCGGCCGGCTCCAGCCAGCAGCCGACCTCGCAGTTTCCGGTCGCCGCGTCGAAGTTCAGGAACAGCACCCCGCCCACCAGCCTCCCCTCCAGCCACAGGCCGTGCAGGGAGCCGGTGTCGGCGGCGCGCATGTCGGCGTAGAGCTGGAGCTTGGCCCGGGCCGAGAGCAGGTCCGTCTCGGTCGTCCCGAACGGGATGTACTGGCCGATGAACTCCCGCCCCCGCTCCAGGTGCGCCAGGAACTCGCCGGCGTGCCAGGGCTCCAGGGGCCTCAGTTCGGCGTCGTCACCCAGGGATATCGCGTACATCCCGCTGCCGCTCCTCCTCCGCCAGGACGTCCGCCACCTCGGCGTCCGTCGCGGCGGCCAGCCTCTCATGGGCGGCACGGCTCTCGGGCGGCTCGATGCTGATGCGCGGCATGCGCTTGTCCAGCCAGCGGGGCAGCCACCAGTTGGCGCCGCCGAGCAGGTGCATCAGGGCCGGGACGAGGAGGGTGCGCAGGACGAAGGCGTCCAGGGCGACGGCGGCGGCCAGGGCGATGCCGAACATGGCGATCACGCGGTCGCCACTGAGCACGAAGGCGAGGAAGACGGAGATCATTATGACCGCCGCGGAGTTGATCACCCGGCTGGTCTCGGCGAGGCCGACGCGCACGGCCCGGCGGTTGTCGCCGGTCTCCAGCCACTCCTCGTACATCCGGCTGACCAGGAAGACCTGGTAGTCCATGGAGAGGCCGAAGAGCACCGACACCATGATCACGGGCAGGAAGGGCTCGATGGGCCCGGCGCTGCCGAGGCCTAGCAGTTCGCTGCCCCAACCCCACTGGAAGATCGCGACCACCACCCCGAAGGCCGAGGCGACGGCGGCGACGTTCATCGCGGCGGCCTTCAGCGGGATGCCGACGGAGCGGAAGGCGAGCAGGAGCAGCAGACAGCCCAGGCCGATGACGACCCCGACGAACACCGGCAGCTTGGAGACGATGACGTCGGCGAAGTCGTCGTAGCCGGCCGTCATGCCGCCCACCTGCACGTCGAGCGAGGTACCCGACTCGGCCCGCGGCAGCACCTCGCCGCGCAGCCGGTCGACGAGGTCGCTGGTGTCCTTCGACTGCGGGGAGGACTCCGGGACGACGGTCAGGTACGCGGTGTGGCCGCCGGAGTCGAACGTCACCGGGGTGACCGAGGCGACGCCGTCGGTGGCACGGAGGGTGCCGTCGAGGTTCTCCAGGGCGAGCTTGTCGTCGGCTCCGTCGACCTTCGTGACGAGGGTGAGCGGGCCGTTCACGCCGGGGCCGAAGCCGTCGGCCAGGAGGTCGTAGGCCTGGCGGGTGGTGGCCGTCTTCGGGCCGTTGCCCTGGTCGGAGGTGCCGAGGTGCAGGGAGAACGTGGGCAGCGCGAGGACGGCCATGACGACCAGGGCGACCGCGCCGAGCACCTTGGGGTGGCGTTCCACGAAGGCCGACCAGCGGGCCGCGAAACCGGTGGGCACCTCGGGCTCCGGCCCGTGCTCGGCGAGGCGGCGGCGCTCCCGGCGGCTGAGCGCGCGCATGCCGATGAAGGACAGCAGGGCGGGCAGCAGGGTCACCGAGGCGGCGACGGTGAGGATCACGGTGAGGCTGGCCGCGACGGCGACGCCGTTGAGGAAGCTCAGCCGGAGGATCAGCATGCCGAGCAGCGCGATGCAAACGGTGGCACCCGCGAAGACGACCGCCCGTCCCGTGGTCGCGACGGCGTTGGTGGCGGCCTCGGTGACGGACAGCCCGCGCTTCAGCCCGCGCCGGTGCCGGGTGACGATGAACAGCGCGTAGTCGATGCCGACGCCGAGCCCGACGAGCATGCCCAGCATGGGGGCGAAGTCCGCGACGGTCATGGCGTGCCCGAGCAGCACGATCCCGGCGTAGGCGGTGCCGACGCCGACCAGGGCGGTGGCGATGGGCAGCAGGGAGGCGGCGAGCGAGCCGAAGGCGAGGAACAGCACCGCCGCGGCGACGATCACGCCGATGACCTCGGCGAGGTGCCCGCCGGAGGACTCCGTGAGCGCGACGGCGCTGCCGCCCAGCTCCACCTGGAGTCCGTCGGTCTCGGCGCCCTTGGCGGTGTCGACGACGGCCCGTGCCTCGCCCTCGGCGATGTCCTCGGCCTGGTCGTCGAAGGTGACCGAGGCGTACGCCGTGCGGCCGTCCTCGCTGATGCGGCCCGTGCCCGGTCCGTCGTAGGGGCTGGTGACCGAGGCCACCCCGGGGAGGTCCTCGATCCGCTCCAGGGTGCGGGTCATCGTCTGCTCGACGTCGGCGGCGCGGACGCTGCCGGAGGCGGTGTGCCAGACGACGGTGTCGCTGTCCCCGCCGAGCTGCGGGAAGCCCTCGTGCAGCAGCTCGGAGGCGCGGCCCGACTCGGTGCCGGGGACCTGGTAGTCGTTCGAGTACGTGGTGCCGGCGACGGCGGCGCCGGCGGCGACCCCCGCGAACGCGAGAAGCCACAGCAGGACACTGAGCAGACGGCGCTGGACGCACCAGCGTGCGAGGGCTGCCACGAAACGTGCTCCCGGAGTTGCCTTGTGTGGATCTTTGGCCGGGAACAGTCGTACATGAACTGAACAGCCAGCAAAGAACGCATGAGCAATGCGCTGCCACTCTTACAAACCAACGAGATCATTTGTCGGTTTCGTGGGCTTATTCACAGCGGCCGGACTCAGTCGAACTGATCCCCCAACGCCATCACCATCACGCCCGCGATCAGCAGCCACAGCGCGCGCCGGGTGCGGCCGCGCGAGCCCAGCACGGCGGCGGCAGCACAGACGGCGGCCCCGCCGGCGTACGCGGCCGGGACGAGTGCCGGCGCGGAGCGGGCGAGGCGCAGCAGCGCCGCGGCGAGGCCCGCCAGCGTCAGTGCGGCGCCGGTGCCCGCCGCGGTCCAGCGGGCCCGGCGCGCGTCCTCCTCGCCCTGCGCCGGGTCCTCGCCCTCCGCCGGGTCGCCGGCCTCGTCCTGTGCGGCGGTCGCCTCCGAGTCCGCCATCTCTCCATCGGTGTCGGAATCAGCGCGTCCACTCATGGCCGAGACGGTAGCGCGCCGGGCGGCGAAAAACGGATGCGGGGGCGAGGGGCCGGCTGTTAGCGTCCGCTGGTCCGAGGAATGCCCGCGGCCTCCCGCCGCCCGGCCGAAGCAGGTGCATTGTTTGACGGTCCGACCGAGCTCCTCCGCATCCCCCTTCTTCCTCAAGGACCCAAGGAGCCCGTTCACCGATGCCGGACATCACTTCCCGGACCTCGAACGACCCCCTCACTGACCGTGTGAGCCACCCCGGCTACCCGCGCAGCAACGGCTACGACGCCCGCTGGACCATCGACAACCAGATGGGCCCGCACGCCCTGTGGCTGCTGGAGTGGCTGGCCCCCGCCCTGGGGCTCGACACCCTGCGCCCCGGCTCCCGCGTGCTCGACCTGGGCTGCGGCCGCGCCATGACGTCGATCTTCCTCGCCAGGGAGTACGACGCCCAGGTCACGGCCGCCGACTTGTGGATCAAGCCCGACGAGAACGCCCGGCGCATCGCCGAGGCGGGTGTCGCCGACCGCGTCCTGCCCGTGCTCGCCGAGGCGCACGACCTGCCGTTCGGCGAGAACAGCTTCGACACGATCGTCTCGATCGACGCCTACCAGTACTTCGGCACCGACGACCTGTACCTGCCCAGCCTGACGCGGCTGCTGAAGCCCGGCGGGCGGATCGGCGTCGTCGTACCGGCACTGCGGGAGGAGATCGACGGCGTCGAACCGCCGGAGCTTCTGAAGCCGTACTGGGAGCCCGACTTCTGGTGCTTCCACACCGCGGCGTGGTGGCAGCGCCACTGGACCCGCAGCGGGGCGGTGGCCGTCGAGACGGCCGACTGGCTGAAGGACGGCTGGCGCGACTGGCTGCGCTGGTGCGAGGTCGTGGCCGAGGAGCACACCGACGAGTGGCACGTCCGGATGGCCGGCCAGTGCGCCGAGATGCTGCGCCTCGACCGGGGCCGCACGCTGGGCTTCGTCCGGGTCGTCGGCCGCCGCCGCTGAGTGCATGACGAGGGGGGACGCACCGGGTCCGGTGCGTCCCCCCTCGTCGGATCCACGGGGGTCAGCCCTCGCTGACGCCCAGCTTCTGAAGGATCAGCTCCTTCACACGGGCCGCGTCGGCCTGGCCGCGCGTCGCCTTCATGACCGCGCCGACCAGGGCGCCGGCCGCGGCCACCTTGCCGCCGCGGATCTTGTCCGCGACGCCCGGGTTGCCGGCGATGGCCTCCTCGACGGCAGTGGTGAGGGCGCCCTCGTCGGAGACGACCTTCAGACCGCGCTTGTCGACGACCTCGTCCGGGGTGCCCTCGCCCGCGAGGACGCCCTCGATGACCTGCCGGGCCAGCTTGTCGTTCAGGTCGCCCTTCGCGACGAGCTCGGTGACCCGGGCCACCTGCGCCGGCGTGATGGCCAGCTCGTCGAGCGCCTTGCCCGACTCGTTGGCGCTGCGGGCCAGCTCACCCATCCACCACTTGCGGGCGGAGGCGGCGTCGGCCCCGGCCTCGATCGTGGCGACGATGGGCTCCAGCGCGCCGGCGTTGAGGATCGCCTGCATGTCGGTCGCCGAGACGCCCCACTCCTCGCGGAGCCGGTTGCGGCGGACCAGCGGCAGCTCGGGCAGCCCGGCCCGGATCTCCTCGACCCACTCGCGGGACGGGGCCACCGGGACGAGGTCGGGCTCCGGGAAGTACCGGTAGTCCTCGGCCTCCTCCTTCACGCGGCCCGAGGTCGTCGACCCCGTGTCCTCGTGGAAGTGCCGGGTCTCCTGGATGATCGTGCCGCCGGACGACAGCACGGCCGCGTGCCGCTGGATCTCGAAGCGGGCCGCTCGCTCCACGGACCTGAGCGAGTTGACGTTCTTCGTCTCGGAACGCGTGCCGAACTTCTCGGTGCCGTTCGGGCGCAGCGACAGGTTCACGTCGCAGCGCATCTGGCCCATCTCCATCCGGGCCTCGGAGACGCCGAGCGCCTTGATGAGCTCGCGCAGCTCACGGACGTAGGCCCGCGCGACCTCGGGGGCACGCTCGCCCGCGCCCTCGATCGGCTTGGTGACGATCTCGATGAGCGGGATGCCGGCGCGGTTGTAGTCGAGCAGGGAGTGGGACGCGCCGTGGATACGGCCGGTGGCGCCGCCGACGTGCGTCGACTTGCCGGTGTCCTCCTCCATGTGGGCGCGCTCGATCTCCACGCGGAAGGTCTCGCCGTCCTCCAGCTGCACGTCGAGGTAGCCGTTGAAGGCGATCGGCTCGTCGTACTGGGAGGTCTGGAAGTTCTTCGGCATGTCCGGATAGAAGTAGTTCTTCCGGGCGAAGCGGCACCACTCGGCGATCTCGCAGTTCAGCGCGAGGCCGATCTTGATCGCGGACTCGACGCCGGTCGCGTTGACGACCGGGAGCGCGCCGGGCAGGCCGAGGCAGACCGGGCAGGTCTGCGTGTTGGCGTCCTGCCCGAGAGCGGTCGAACAGCCGCAGAACATCTTGGTCTTGGTGCCGAGTTCGACATGGACCTCAAGGCCCATGACGGGGTCGTACGACGCGAGTGCGTCCTCGTACGACACCAGGTCGGTCGTGGTGGTCACGGTGAACTTCCCTCTCAGCCCAGCAGAACGTCGTCGTCGCCCAGCTGCTTCAGCTCGCGATAGAGAATGGCCAGGTTGGTGACGACCGCGGCGCCGGTCACGACGGCGTCGAGCAGCCGCAGCGTGTCGTTGTCTCCGCGGGCCTTCTTGATCTGCTTGTAGACACCGACGGCGCCGAACGCCGACGTGGCCATCGAGATGTACAGACCGGACTTGGACTTCTTGAAGCCCTTGGCCTTGGACAGTGCGCTCACAGTGACGGAGCCTCCTCGATCAGCGGGTGGCCCCACTTTTCCACGAAGGCGGCCTCGACGGCTGCTCCCACCTTGTACAGGCGGTCGTCCTTCATGACGGGGGCGATGATCTGCAGGCCGACCGGGAGGTTGTCCTCCGGGGCGAGACCGCACGGCAGCGACATGGCCGCGTTGCCCGCCAAGTTGGTCGGGATGGTGCACAGGTCGGCGAGGTACATCGCCATCGGGTCGTCGGCACGCTCGCCGATCGCGAACGCGGTGGTCGGGGTCGTCGGGGAGACGATCACGTCGACCTGCTCGAACGCCTTGTCGAAGTCCTGCTTGATCAGCGTGCGGACCTTCTGGGCGCTGCCGTAGTACGCGTCGTAGTAGCCGGAGCTGAGCGCGTAGGTGCCGAGCATGATGCGGCGCTTGACCTCGGGGCCGAAGCCGGCCTCGCGGGTGAGCGAGGTGACCGCCTCGGCGGAGTTCGTGCCGTCGTCGCCGGTCCGCAGGCCGTAGCGCAGGCCGTCGAAGCGGGCGAGGTTCGAGGAGCACTCGGAGGGCGCGATCAGGTAGTACGCCGACAGCGCCAGGTCGAAGGACGGGCAGTCCAGCTCGACGATCTCGGCGCCCAGCTCCTTGAGCAGCTCGACGGACTCGTCGAACCGCTGGATGACGCCGGCCTGGTAGCCCTCGCCGCGGAACTGCTTGACGACGCCGACGCGCATGCCCTGGACGCTGCCGTTGCGGGCGGCCTCGACGACCGCCGGGACGGGCTCGTCGATGGACGTGGAGTCGAGCGGGTCGTGCCCGGCGATGACCTCGTGCAGCAGCGCCGCGTCCAGGACCGTACGGGCGCAGGGCCCGCCCTGGTCCAGGGACGACGAGAAGGCGACCATGCCGTAGCGGGAGACCGCGCCGTACGTCGGCTTCACACCGACCGTGCCGGTGACGGCGGCGGGCTGGCGGATGGAGCCGCCGGTGTCGGTGCCGATGGCGAGGGGGGCCATGTGCGCGGCCAGCGCGGCGGACGAACCGCCGCCGGAGCCGCCGGGGATCTTGGTGAGGTCCCAGGGGTTGCCGGTCGGGCCGTAGGCGCTGTTCTCGGTGGAGGACCCCATGGCGAACTCGTCCATGTTGGTCTTGCCGAGGATGACGACGTCGGCGGCCTTCAGCCGCTGCGTGACGGTCGCGTCGTACGGCGGGATCCAGCCTTCGAGGATCTTCGAACCGACGGTCGTGGGCACGCCCTCGGTGGTGAAGATGTCCTTCAGCGCCAGGGGCACGCCGGCCAGCGGGCCGAGCTTCTCGCCGCGCTCGCGCTTCTCGTCCACGGCACGGGCCTGGGCGAGGGCGCCCTCGCGGTCGACGTGCAGGAAGGCGTGCACCTTCTCGTCGACGGCCTCGATGCGGGCGAGGTGGGCCTCGGTGACCTGGACCGCGGTGAGCTCGCCGGAGGCGATCTTCGCGGCGGTCTCGGCGGCCGTGAGCTTGATGATGTCCGTCATGGCTGTTAGTCCTCCCCCAGGATCTGCGGCACCTTGAAACGCTGCTGCTCCTGGGCCGGGGCGCCGGAGAGCGCCTGCTCGGGGGTGAGCGACGGACGGACCTCGTCCGCGCGCATGACGTTCGTCAGCGGGAGCGGGTGCGAGGTCGGCGGTACGTCTTGGTCGGCGACCTCACTGACGCGGGCGACCGCGCCGATGATGTCGTCCAGCTGTCCCGCGAAGTGGTCAAGCTCTTCGGGCTTCAGCTCCAGACGCGCCAGCCGGGCGAGGTGGGCGACCTCCTCGCGCGTGATGCCAGGCATGCAGCGATCCTCAGGGGTGAGTGAATGTGGTTTGGCCTAATCCTATGGGGCGGGAGGCCGTGCCCGTGAAACGGTTTGCCGGACCTTCGCGCCCCGGCTCCGCGAGGGCGCGTCAGGTGCCGGTGACTAGCCGACGCGGCCCGACTCGTCCGTAGCGGCCGCCGGAAGGGCGGCCCGGGGCCGCTGCCAGCCCCGCGAGCCCCGGGCGCGGAGCCAGGCCGTGGTCTCCTCCGGGGGCATCGCCGCCGCGACCAGCCAGCCCTGGACGGCGTCGCAGCCGAGGTCGCGCAGGCGTTCCCAGGTCTCGTCGTCCTCGACGCCCTCGGCGACGACGAGCAGGCCGAGGGAGTGCGCGAGGTCGACCGTGCAGCGCACGATCTCGGCGTCCTCGGTGTCGACCGCGAGGCGGGCCACGAACGAACGGTCGATCTTCAGCTCGCTGACCGGCAGCCGGCGCAGGTGCACCAGCGAGGAGTAGCCCGTGCCGAAGTCGTCGAGGGACATCTTCACGCCGTGCGCGGTCAGCTGGTTGAGGGTGTCGGCGGCGCGCTGCGGGTCCTCCAGGAGGACGTGTTCCGTGATCTCCAGTTGGAGCGCTCCCGCCGGGACGCCGTGCCGGGCCAGCCGGGCGGCGACGGAGCCGGCGAAGCCGGGGGTGTGCACGTCGCGCGGGGAGACGTTCACCGCGACCGGGACGAACAGGCCCTGCTCCCGCCAGCGCGCGACCTGGCCGAGCGCGGTCTCCAGCACGTACTCGGTGAGGTGGGGCATCAGGCCCGAGGACTCGGCGATCGCTATGAACTCGTCCGGCGGCACCTTGCCCCGCTCGGGGTGCACCCAGCGGACCAGGGCCTCCAGGCCGGCGACCTGCCCGTCGAAGCGGACCTTGGGCTGGTAGTGCAGATGCACCTCGTGCGCGTCGAGCGCGCGGCGCAGATCGCCCAGCAGGCCGAGACGGTCGGGGGTGTTGGAGTCGCGCTTCGACTCGTAGACCTCGACGCCGGTGCGGTCCCGCTTCGCCTGGTACATCGCCACGTCCGCCCGCCGCAGCAGCCCCTCGGCGTCCAGCGCGTGGTCGGGGAAGACGGCGACCCCGGCGCTGGCCTCCAGGACGAGGGTGAGGCCGTCGAGGTCGAGGGGGGAGCTGAGGGCGGCGACGAGGGTGCGGGCGATCCGGGTCGCGGACGTCGTGGAGTCGGCGACCGGCAGTAAGACGGCGAATTCGTCCCCGCCGAGCCGGGCCGCCTCCGCCCCGCGCGGCAGCGCCACCCGCAGCCGGTCGGCGATCTGCAGCAGCAGCCGGTCACCGGCGAGATGACCGAGCGTGTCGTTGACCGACCGGAACCGGTCGAGGTCGATCAGCATCAGGGCGGCGCGGGCGTCGATCCGCTCCGCGTCGTCGAGAGCGGTCCAGATACGCTCCAGCAGCCACTGGCGGTTGGGCAGCCCGGTCAGCGGGTCGCGCAGCTGTTCCTCCGCGCGGGCCCGGGCTATCCACAGGGTGGAGTCCAGGGCGATCAGGGGGATGGAGAACAGCGGCAGCAGGATCGGCTTGGCCACGGCGACCACACAGACCAGCGGCGCGATGCCGAGCAGCGCGACGGCGACCAGACCCTGCCTGACCAGGGCGGTGCGGGCGACGGTGGGCAGTCCGGGGCGCGGGGCGTGCAGGTACCAGAGCAGGACGCGGGTGACCATCAGGTAGGCGACGGCGACCAGGGCCACCTGGGGTGCCGTGGCGAGCGTCCAGGCGGCGGGATCCGCCGGGGACTCGACGGACGGCACGGTTCCGAAGACGCCCAGCACGAGCGCGCCGGCGCCGATGCCGAGGAGGTCGACGGCGCCGTGCAGCACGCCTTGGCGCCAGCGGTTGCGGCGGGCGATGCCCACCAGCACGACGACGGTGAGACTGACCATGCCGGCCGGAACCCAGCCGTAGAGCAGCAGCACGGCGAGGGTGAGGGCGGCGCCCGAGCCGGTGCCGCCCCACCAGCGGGAGCGGCCCAGCATGACGAGGTGGCCGACGATGATGCCGGTCAGCACGGCCAGCGCCCAGCCGGCCGTGCCCGACGGGAAGAGCGCGTGGCCGCCGGTGAAGGCGCGGTAGAAGCCGGCGCCCAGGACGAGCCCGGCCGCCGCGACGACGGCCGCTGGCAGCGCGGGCCAGGACTGGTGCCGTTCGCCGTCCGGGTCGTCCGCACCGGCCAGTACGGGCGGGTGTTCGGTGATCGGCTGTGCGCCGGGGCCGTCCACGGCGCGCCCCCCGTCACCCCGTCCGTCGGGGGTGTACTGTCCGACGGCGCGCACCTCCGCTCCCGGACGCCCCGCCGACCGCACGGCCCCACGGACTGCGCGCCATGCGACCGCCACACGGCGCAGCCGTGAGCCCGGCACGGCGCTCTCGGTCGGTTCCATTCCCGTCCCTCTCACAGCCGGCGGTGCCCACGCCCCGCGGCCCGGTGCCCGACATCCCTCAACGGCCCGCGCCCGAAAACCCTTCCCCGCGCTCTGTGCGAGCACGAGGATGCCCCGACCGCAGCTGGGCACGGCAGGCGCACATCTCAACAGTAGGCCGCAGAAGGCTTCCACGGGCAGCGGTCGCCGACGGTTGCCCGAATGCGCCCCAGCCACCCGTATGCATCTGGTATGCGCCGAACGGGTGGCCTTCAACCGCTACTCCTCGGCCGAAAGGGCGACTTCGGCCGCGGCTTCCGGTCCCTGCTCCAGCAGGACGCCGAAACCCTCTTCGTTCAGGACCGGAACCTTCAGCTGCATCGCCTTGTCGTACTTCGATCCGGGGCTGTCCCCCACGACGACGAACGACGTCTTCTTCGAAACGGAGCCGGTCACCTTCGCTCCGCGGCTCTGCAGCGCCTCCTTGGCGCCGTCCCGGGTGAAGTGTTCGAGGGTGCCGGTGACGACGACGGTGAGGCCTTCGAGCGGGCGCGGCCCCTCGTCCTCGCCGGTGCTCTCGGCCTCCATGCGGACGCCGGCGGCCTTCCACTTACGGATGATGTCGCGGTGCCAGTCCTCGGCGAACCACTGCTTGAGGGAGGCGGCGATGGTCGGTCCGACGCCCTCGGTGACCGCCAGTTCCTCCTCCGTGGCCTGGTCGATCCGCTCGATCGAGCGGAACTCGCGGGCCAGCGCCTCCGCGGCGACGGGCCCGACGTGACGGATCGACAGGCTGGTGATGACGCGGGCCAGGGGGCGCTCCCTGGCCGCGGCGATGTTCTCCAGCATGGCGACCGCGTTCTTGCGGGGCTCGCCCTGCTGGTTCGCGAAGATCGTGGC
Source organism: Streptomyces paradoxus (assembly GCF_014202475.1). Lineage (GTDB taxonomy): Bacteria > Actinomycetota > Actinomycetes > Streptomycetales > Streptomycetaceae > Streptomyces > Streptomyces paradoxus. Next base: position 73,548 of record NZ_JACHGV010000010.1, on the reverse strand, counting down.
GACCTTCTCCTCGCCCGTCTTCGGGTCGCGCTTGGGCAGCCCGCTGTCCGGGTCGAGGACGTACGCCTTGATGGGCAGCAACTGCTCGATGGTGAGGTCGAACAGGTCGCCCTCGTCGGCCAGCGGCGGGTCCTTCGGCTCCAGCGGGGCGGTGAGGGCCGCCGCCGCCACATAGCCGAAGTGCTCGATGTCCAGCGCCTTGCGGCCCGCGAGGTAGAACAGGCGCTCGCGCAACTGGGCCGGGCAGGTGCGGGCGTTCGGGCAGCGCAGGTCGACGTCGCCCTCCTTCATCGGCCGCAGCGCCGTGCCGCACTCGGGGCACTCGCTCGGCATCACGAACTCGCGCTCGGTGCCGTCGCGCAGGTCGGCGACGGGGCCGAGGATCTCCGGGATGACGTCACCGGCCTTGCGCAGCACGACCGTGTCCCCGATGAGGACGCCCTTGGCCTTGACCACGTCCTGGTTGTGCAGCGTGGCGAACTCGACCTCGGAGCCCGCGACCGTGACCGGCTCGACCTGGGCGTACGGGGTGACGCGGCCCGTGCGGCCCACGCCCACCCGGATGTTGACGAGCTTGGTGTTGACCTCCTCCGGCGCGTACTTGTAGGCGATCGCCCAGCGCGGGGCGCGCGAGGTGGAGCCGAGGCGGCCCTGGAGAGGGATCTGGTCGAGCTTGACGACCACACCGTCGATCTCGTGCTCCACGGAGTGGCGGTTCTCGCCGAAGTAGGCGATGAACTCCCGTACGCCTTCCAGGCCGTCGACCACCTTGTTGTGCCGGGAGGTGGGCAGGCCCCAGGTCTTGAGCAGGTCGTAGGCCTGGGAGAGGCGGGTCAGGCCGGTGAAGCCCTCCAGGGCGCCGATGCCGTGGACCACCATGTGCAGGGGCCGGGTGGCGGTGACGCGCGGGTCCTTCTGGCGCAGTGAACCGGCCGCCGCGTTGCGCGGGTTGGCGAAGGGCTTGTCACCGGCCTCGACGAGGCGGGCGTTGAGCTCCTGGAACTTCTCCATCGGGAAGTAGACCTCGCCGCGGATCTCCACGAGGTCGGGGACGGAGTCGCCCTCGAGCCGGTCGGGGATCTCCGCGATGGTCCGCACGTTGGGCGTGATGTCCTCGCCGGTGCGGCCGTCACCGCGGGTGGCCGCGCGGGTGAGGCGGCCGTGCTCGTAGGTGAGGTTCACGGCGAGGCCGTCGACCTTGAGCTCGCACAGGAAGTGGTACTCCTGCTCGCCCAGTTCCCTGGCGATGCGCTCCGTCCAGGCGGCCATCTCCTCGTCGTTGAACGTGTTGTCGAGGGAGAGCATGCGCTGGCGGTGCTCGACCGCCGTGAACTCCGTCTCGTAGGACCCGGAGACCTTCTGGGTCGGGGAGTCCGGCGTGCGCAGCTCGGGGTGCTCCTCCTCCAGCGCCTCCAGGGAACGCAGCAGCTGGTCGAACTCCGCGTCGCTGACGACGGGAGCGTCCTTCACGTAGTAGCGGAAGCGGTGCTCCTCGATCTGCTCCGCGAGGCGCGCGTGCTTCTCCCGTGCCTCGGCGGGCACCGTCGTCGTCTCCGCTTGCTTGTCGCCGGCCACCGTGTCGTCCTCCCGTTACTCTGGGTTGTCCGCGAGGGATCTCGCCGCCCGGGCGCAGTGCGCGAGAGCCGTGCGCGCGTACCCCGGGGAGGCCCCCGCCAGTCCGCACGCCGGGGTGACCGTGACCGCCTCCGCGAGAAGCCCCGGAGCCAGCCCCAGCCTGCGCCACAGCGTCCTGACACCCATGACGCTACCGGCAGGGTCTGACAATGGGCCCTCCGCGCCCGGGACGACACCGGTGAAGAGCCGGGTGCCGCCCTCCACGGCCTCCCCGATCGTCTCGTCGTCACGCTCGGTGAGCAGGGAGAAGTCGAAGGAGACGGCGGCGGCACCGGCCCGGCGGAGCAGGGCGAACGGCACGTCGGGGGCGCAGGAGTGGACCACGACGGGGCCGGCGGTGTGCGTGCCGACGAGGTCGCGCAGCGTCTGCTCGACCACCTGCCGGTCGACGGCCCGGTGGGTGCGGTAGCCGCTGGCGGTCTTCACCCGGCCGCGCAGGACGGCCGTGAGGGACGGCTCGTCGAGCTGGAGGACGAGCTGCGCGCCGGGGATCCGCCGCCGCACCTCGGCGAGGTGCAGCCGCAGTCCCTCGGCGAGGGAGGCGGCGAGGTCGCGGCAGGCGCCTGCGTCGGAGAGGGCCGCCTCGCCGTTGCGCAGCTCCAGGTTGGCGGCGAGGGTCCAGGGACCGACGGCCTGGACCTTCAGCGGCCCCTCGTACTCCTGCGTGAACTCCTCCAGGGCGTCGAGGTCCTCGCCGAGCCAGGAGCGGGCCCGCTTGGTGTCCCGCCCCGGCCGGTCCCCGAGCCGCCAGCCGCTGGGCTCCACGCGTGCGTACAGCTCGACGAGCAGGCCCGCGGTCCGCCCGATCATGTCCGCGCCGGGGCCCCGGGCGGGCAGTTCGGGCAGGAAGGGGAAGTCCTCGAAGGTGCCGGTGACGGTCTTGGCGGCCTCACGGGCGTCGCCGCCGGGCATGGATCCCACGCCGGTGGCCGCGCCGAACCTGAACTGGCTGTTTTCGCTCACCGGAGAAGCCTACGCAGCCCCTTCACCGGGGTCAGCCTCCCGGGCGCACCGTGAGGTCGTTGACCTCCGCGTCCCTGGGCAGATCCAGGGCCATCACGATCGTCGTGGCGACCGACTCCGGGTCGATCCACTTCGAGGCGTCGTACTCCTTGCCCTCCTGCTGGTGGACCTTGGCCTGCATGGGGCTGGCCGTGCGGCCGGGGTAGACCGAGGTGACACGGACCCCGTGGCCGTGCTCCTCGTGGCGCAGGGAGTCGGCGAGGGCCTTCAGGCCGTGCTTGGAGGCGGCGTACGCGGACCAGTCGGCGTGGGCGTTGAGGCCGGCGCCGGAGTTGACGAAGACCACGTGGCCGCGGGCGGCGCGCAGTTGGGGAAGGAAGTGACGGGTCAGCTCGGCGGGGGCGATCAGGTTGACGTTGAGCTGGTGGCGCCAGGCCTTCGGGGTGAGCTCGCCGACCGGGCCGAGGTCGACGACGCCGGCGATGTGCAGCAGCGAGTCCACGCGGTCGGGCAGCGACTGGTGGGAGAAGGCCCAGGAGAGCCGGTCGGGGTCGGCGAGGTCGCCGACCAGGGTCCGCGCCCCGGGGAACTCGGCCGCCAGTTCCTTCGCGCGGCCCGCGTCGCGCGCGTGCAGCACGAGGTCGTCCCCGCGCGCGTGCAGGCGGCGGGCCACGGCCGCGCCGATGCCGGAGCCGGCTCCGGTGATCACATGAGTAGCCATGCCCGCCATGCTCGCATCAGAGCCGGTCACCCGATGCCCCGGCTCTCCTCCAGGTACGCCAGCGCCCCCACCGGCTCCTCCGCGAAGAACACCAGGTCGGTGAGCGGCCGGGGCAGGAAGCCCTCGGCGTCCATGCGGCGGAACTGCTCCTTCAGCCCGTCGTAGAAGCCCGCGGTGTTCAGCAGGACCACCGGCTTGTCGGTGTGCCCGTGCTTCTTCAGTTCCAGGATCTCGGTGGCCTCGTCGAGGGTGCCCGTGCCGCCGACCATGATCACCACGGCGTCGGCCCTCTCCAGGAGCAGCTTCTTGCGCTCGGCGAGGTCCTTCGCGACGACCATCTCGTCGACGCCCGGGCGGGCCTTGGACGCGAGGAACTGCACGGAGACGCCGGCCAGCCGGCCGCCCGCCTCCTGCACCCCGTCGGCGACCACCTTCATGAGGCCGACGTCGGAGCCGCCCCACACGAGCGTGTGACCGCCCTTGCCCAGCAGCTTGGCGAACTCCCGCGCGGGGCGGGTGTAGCGCTCGTCGAGGTCGGCGGCGGACAGGAAGACACAGATGTTCATGAACCCACCGTACGGGCCCGGTCCGCCGCGGCGGTGAGCCGTATTTTGGACTGCCGGTGCGGCAGGCGCTCCCAGTCGTCCATGAACCGGGCGTCCAGGCCGTGCTTCGCGGCGAGGTCGGTGAGGGTCCGCGTCCGGTAGTAGAAGTCCTCGTGCAGGACCTGGTGCTCCTCGCCCTCGGTGCGGTCGAAGGTGAAGTCGAAGAACCCGCCGGGCGCGAGGATCCGGCCGACGTTCGCGAAGCACTCCTCGATGACGTGCAGCGGTGAGTGCGAGAAGACGCTGTGCGCGTGCACGACGTCGAAGTGCGCGTCCGGCAGGAAGGCGAAGGTGAGGTCGCCCGCGAGCGCCAGGTAGGGCAGTTTGGTCTGGAGCTTCTCGGCCACCAGGGTGTCCTGGGCGGCGAGCAGGATGTGCGGCGAGATGTCGATGCCGTAGTAGTGCCCGGTGTCGAGGTGGCCGATGAACAGCCGTCCGGCGCGCAGGTTGCCGCAGCCGATCTCCAGCATCCGGTGGTGCGGCCGCAGGCCGTGGCCCACCAGGTAGTCGAACTGCATGCGGCCGATCCGCGCCCACTGCTCGCGCGAGGGGTTGTGCCCCACCGCCGCCTCGGCGCTGCGGGCCGCGTCCGAGGCCATCACGGCCCGGTAGTACGCGATGTGGTCGGGGTGGCGCAGCCGCAGCCATGCGTCGCGCACCGCACGCCGGGCGTGCGCGGGCACGCGCTCCGGGTGGCGCAGGGCGTACCGGACCTGGTGGAGCAGGCGGGAGCGGTTTCCGGCAGCCGGTTCCTTGGCGCGCATGGGGGCCTCCTGCGGCGGGGGAAGAACTCCGCTTCAGCCTGCGCTGTACGGGAGGAGTCGGCTACCCAAGGAGGGGCGATCGTGACGACAGGGCATCGCATCACCATCGAGCGCAGCGACCGGCGCGTGCGCGTGGTGCACGGCGGGCAGGTGCTGGCGGAGAGCGGGCGGTCGCTCGTGCTGCGCGAGACGGGCTGTCCCGAGCGGTACTACATCCCGCGTGAGGACGTGCGGCTGGACCTGCTGACGCCGTCCGACGCGCAGACGTACTGCCCGTTCAAGGGCACCGCCTCCTACTGGTCGCTGCCGGACGCGGCGGACCTCGTCTGGGCGTATCCGGACCCCAAGCCGGACGTGGCGGAGATCAGGGACCACCTGTGCTTCTACGAGGTGGAAGTGTTCTGATCGGCTGACGCGCCGCCCGCCTCATCGATGAACACCGCCCCGTGCGGCAGTCTGCATGAGCATGGACAAGAAGACTCTTTCGCGGGACGGCACGCGCATCGCCTACGAGAGCACCGGACGCGGCCCCGCGGTGGTCCTGGTGAGCGGCGCGATGTCGACGGGCGGCACCCTGGCGCCGCTGGCCGTGTCGCTCTCGGAGCGTTTCCAGGCCGTGGTGTACGACCGCCGGGGCCGCGGCGCCAGCGGGGACACCGCGCCGTACGCCGTGGAGCGTGAGGTGGAGGACCTGGCCGCGGTGATCGAGGCGGTGGGCGGCGAGGCGCTCCTGTACGGCATCTCCTCGGGCGGGGCGCTGGCGCTGGAGGCGGCGGCGAGCGGGCTGCCGGTACGGCGCGTGGCGGTGTACGAGACGCCGTTCGCGATGTCCGAGGAGGGCGCCAAGGAGCGTGCGGAGTACACGGAGCGGTTGACGGAGGCGCTCGGCGAGGGGCGGCGCGGGGACGCGGTCGAGCTGTTCCTGCGGCTGACCGGTCTGGCCGAGGGGGTGATCCAGGGCGCCCGCCAGTCCCCCATGTGGGCCGGCATGGAGACGATGGCCGCGAGTCTCGCCTACGACGACGCCGTGATGCGCGACGGCCGGGTTCCGCGCTCCCGGCTGGGCTCGGTCGGCGTCCCGGTCCTGGCGGTCGCGGGCGACGCGAGCCCCTCCTGGCTGCGCGAGGCGGCCCGGGCGATCGCTGACTCGGTCCCTGAGGGCACGTACCGCACGCTCCAGGGGCAGACGCACATGGTCGAGCCGAACGTGCTGGCGCCGGTGCTGACGGAGTTCTTCAGCCGGGACTGAGGCGGGCGGCGCGGAGGCACACGCGCGTGGAGCCCGCCCCCTGGTCCCCCGGCGGGATCAGGCCACGCCCGCCGTCGCCCGGGTCGTCGCAGCGATCGTCGCCGAGCCCACCACGCGCGTGCCGTCGTACAGCACGATCGCCTGGCCGGGGGCGACGCCGCGGACGGGCTCGGCGAAGGTGACCTCCAGGGAGCCGTCGACGATCTCGGCGGTCACCTCGGTCTCGCCGCCGTGGGCGCGCAGCTGGGCCGTGTAGGTGCCGGGGCCGGTGGGGGCGGCGCCGCACCAGCGGGGCTTGACGGCCGTGAGGGCGCTGACGTCCAGGGCGGACGCCGGGCCGACGGTCACCGTGTTGTCCACGGGCGAGATGTCGAGGACGTAGCGCGGCTTGCCGTCGGGGGCCGGGGTGCCGATGCGCAGGCCCTTGCGCTGGCCGATGGTGAAGCCGTACGCGCCCTCGTGCGTGCCGAGCTTGGCGCCGGACTCGTCGACGATGTCGCCCTCGGACCTGCCGAGCCGGTTCGCCAGGAAGCCCTGGGTGTCGCCGTCGGCGATGAAGCAGATGTCGTGCGAGTCGGGCTTCTTGGCCACGGCCAGGCCCCTGCGCTCGGCCTCGGCGCGGATCTCGTCCTTGGTGGTGACGGTGTCGCCGAGCGGGAACAGGGCGTGGGCGAGCTGCCGGTCGTCCAGCACGCCGAGGACGTACGACTGGTCCTTGGCCATGTCGGAGGCGCGGTGCAGCTCGCGGGTGCCGTCCTCGCGCACGATCACCTGGGCGTAGTGGCCGGTGCAGACCGCGTCGAAGCCCAGCGCGAGCGCCTTGTCGAGCAGGGCGGCGAACTTGATCTTCTCGTTGCAGCGCAGGCAGGGGTTGGGGGTGCGGCCGGCCTCGTACTCGGCGACGAAGTCCTCGACGACGTCCTCGCGGAAGCGGTCGGCGAGGTCCCACACGTAGAACGGGATGCCGATGACGTCCGCGGCGCGGCGGGCGTCGCGTGAGTCCTCGATGGTGCAGCAGCCCCGCGCGCCGGTCCTGAAGGATTGGGGGTTGGCGGAGAGCGCGAGGTGGACGCCGGTCACGTCGTGGCCCGCTTCGGCCGCGCGGGCGGCGGCGACGGCGGAGTCGACGCCGCCGGACATGGCGGCCAGGACGCGGAGGGGGCGGGGGCGCTGCGGGGTCTCAGTCATAACCCTTCCAGGGTACGGGGCGCGGGAACCAGGACCGCCGGGTATCCGTTGACGATCACATGGGACAGCGGAAGGCTTCGAAGGACGGCGACCGGAAGGTCGGCCGCCGCGCGCTGCTGATCGGTGGCACGGTGGCCGCGGCGGGCTCCGCCGTGCTGGCCCGGGACGAGCTGGCGCGGCTGTGGTGGCGCACTCCGGGCGTCGAGAAGCCGCGCGAGGAGGGTGCGGTCGACTACACGGGCGCGCGCTGGGTGGCGGCGTCGGACGCGAACTGGCGCCGCGCGGACCGCCCCGACGACTTCGGCATAGACATGGTGATCATCCATGTCACGCAGGGCAGCCACGACAGCGCGGTGAAAGCCTTCCGGGACCCGGGGCACAAGGCCGCCACGCACTACATCGTCCGCCAGGACGGGCGCGTCACGCAGATGATCCGCGAGCTGGACGTGGCCTACCACGCGGGCAACCGCGACTACAACGAACGCAGTGTCGGCATCGAGCACGAGGGCTTCGTGGACCGCCCGCAGGACCTCACGGACGAGATGTACGAGGCCTCGGCCCGTCTCACGGCCCGGATCTGCGCCCGCTACGACATACCCGTCGACCGCGAGCACATCATCGGCCACGTGGAGGTCCCGGGCACGGACCACACGGACCCCGGGCGGCACTGGGACTGGGACAAGTACATGCGCCTGGTACGCCGGGCGCGTACGACACCGGCCTGAGCTCCGGGGCTCGTCGGCACCGGGCCCTAGGTCAGTCCCGCCGCCCGGGCCCGTTCGACCGCCGGGCCGATGGCCTTGGCCAGCGCCTCGACGTCGGCCTCGGTGGAGGTGTGGCCGAGGGAGAAGCGCAGGGTGCCGCGGGCCAGGTCGGGGTCGGTGCCGGTGGCCAGGAGGACGTGGCTGGGCTGGGCGACGCCGGCGGTGCAGGCGGAGCCGGTGGAGCACTCGATGCCCTGGGCGTCGAGGAGGAGCAGCAGGGAGTCGCCCTCACAGCCGGGGAAGGTGAAGTGCGCGTTGGCCGGGAGGCGGCCCTGCGGATCCGGGTCGCCGCCGAGGATCGCGTCGGGCACGGCGGAACGGACGGCGCTGACGAGGGAGTCGCGCAGGGCGCCGATCTCGCGGGCGAACCACTCGCGCTGCTCGGCGGCCAGCCGCCCCGCGACGGCGAAGGAGGCGATGGCCGGGACGTCGAGGGTCCCGGAGCGCACATGGCGTTCCTGACCGCCGCCGTGCAGGACGGGTACGGGGGTGTGCTCACGGCCGAGGATCAGCGCGCCGATGCCGTAGGGACCGCCGATCTTGTGGCCCGAGACCGTCATCGCGGCGAGGCCCGAGGCGGCGAAGTCCACCGGGATCTGGCCGAAGGCCTGGACGGCGTCCGAGTGCAGCGGCACACCGAACTCGGCTGCCACGTCGGCGAGTTCACGAACGGGCAGGATCGTCCCGATCTCGTTGTTCGCCCACATGACGGTGGCGAGGGCCACGTCGCCGGGGTTGCGGGCGATCGCCTCGCGCAGGGCGTCCGGGTGGACGCGGCCGTGGGAGTCGACCGGCAGGTACTCGATGGTGGCGCCCTCGTGTTCGCCGAGCCAGTGCACGGCGTCGAGGACCGCGTGGTGCTCGACGGGGCTGGCGAGGACGCGGGTGCGGGCCGGGTCGGCGTCACGGCGTGACCAGTAAAGGCCCTTGACGGCGAGGTTGTCGGCCTCTGTGCCGCCCGAGGTGATGACGACCTCGCTGGGGCGGGCGCCGAGGGCTTCGGCGAGGGTCTCGCGGGCCTCCTCGACGGTGCGGCGGGCCTGCCTGCCGGATGCGTGGAGGGAGGACGCGTTGCCGGTGGCACCCAGCTGCGCGGTGAGCGCCTCTGCCGCCTCCGGGAGCATCGGGGTGGTCGCGGCGTGGTCGAGGTAAGCCATGGTGAGCCCGATTCTACGGCTCCCTTTCGACCGGCCTCGGAGCAAGGCTGGCCGAACGTGAACCGCCGTACGGCGCTGCGACGGCCCGTCGTCCCCGGGCCCGGCCGCGGCGTAGCGGCGGACGGTTGTCCGACGGCGGCTCAGAAGCTCCACGAGATGGTGCTGTCGAACTCCATGAAGGCGGCGAGGACCAGCAGGTCGGCGACGCCCAGCCCCAGGCCGAGCCATGCGCGGCCGCGACGCTCGGTGCCGCGCCACAGGGCGACACTCGCCAGCACGATGGCGATCGGGCCGAGGAAGACGTTGAGCACGAGCAGCCCGAGCAGGCCGAGGATGAAGGACGCGACGGCCATGCCGTCGGTGTCACGGATACCGGTGCGGCGCGAGGCCGGGGCGGTGAGCTGCATGATGATCGACTCCCGTGTCGGTTCGAAGGTGGCGGACGGTGTCAGTGGGCCTGTGTGTGGCGCCGGCGGCCGCGCTCGCGGACCGCGAAGATGCCGAGCCAGACGGCGATGACGGCGCCCGCGGCGAGGGAGAAGGTGAGCGGCGCGTGGGCCACGGTGCCCAGGACGACACCCAGCAGCAGGAGCGCGGCGACGATGAACAGCATGGGAAACAGCCCCCAGGGTTTCGGTGAACGGTTGTGGTTACAGTTGTTCACTGACTTCCCAGTCTAGCGCTCCTCATGACTTTCCAATTCCAGAGAACAGTTGTTAACTGCATGGTATGAGTCACACCCTCGGCATCCGGCAGGCCCAGAAGCAGAAGACCCGGAAGGCACTCCTGGACGCGGCCCTGGCGCTGCTGGAGGAGCAGAGCCTGAGCAGCCTGGGACTGCGCGAGGTCACCCGCGCCGTCGGAGTCGCCCCGACCGCCTTCTACCGCCACTTCCGCTCCACGGCGGATCTGGGGGTGGCCCTGGTCGAGGAAGCGCTGGGCAGCCTGCACCCGATGATCCGGACGACGGTGTCCGCGACGGGTGACCCCGAGGAACGCGTCGCGCGCGCCATCGACCTGATCGCCCGTCACGTCGACGGGTACCCCGCCCATGTCCGGTTCATCGCCCGTGAACGACATGGCGGAGTCCAGCCGGTCCGGGAGGCGATACGCGAGCAACTGGCCCGTTTCGCCCAGGAGGTCAGGGCCGAGCTGGCCAAGGACCCGGTGTCGCGCGGCTGGAGCGAGGACGACCTGCTGATGCTCGCGCACCTCTACGTCGACCAGATGCTGAGCACGGCGTCGCTGTTCCTGGAGGCCCTGGAGGGGCCGGAGGAGGAGCGCGCCGACCGGACCTCGCACGTCACGCAGCTGGCGACCCGCCAGATGCGGCTGATCGGCCTCGGCCGGCAGCACTGGCTGGATTGACCCCCTCATGCAACGCGCAGGGGCGGCGCGCCCGTTCACCGGACGCACCGCCCCTGCCCTGCACCTACCCCTGCGCCTGACCGCCCCCGGCCCGGTCGCCGCCCGGGCCGCCGCAGCCGCCGCCCTGACCGCCGCCGGGACCACCAGGGCCGCCCCGCCCGCCTCCCGGCGTGCCGCCGGGCATCCCCGAAGGAGCCGCGGACGGCGTACCCGCCGGCTTCGCACCGGCGGAGGGAGCACCCGACGGGGCCCGCGAGGGCGCACCGGAAGGGGCACCGCCCGGAGTGCCCGAAGCCGCCCCCGACGGTGCCTGGCAGGCCTGCCCCTGCCCTGAGCCACCGCCGCCGTCCGAGGACGACGAGGAGCCGCCCGAGCCGCAGGCCACCAGGGCCAGGGGCGAGAGCGCCAGCAGGGCCACGGCGGGGAGGAGACGCACACGCTTCATGAGAGACAGCTCCAGGGAGTCGAAGGAGTCCCGAGGCGAGCACTCAACCAGCGCCGCGTGGGCCTCCCTTGGGACCGGCCTGCGAACCGCCTGTCAGCGAGGCGAAGTTCAGCCCAGCCGGACCCGTGCCAGCTGCCGGGACTGCGCGACCAGCCGGTCCGCGCTGTCCCACACCTCGGCGTCCTCCTCCAGGAAGCCGCCGGCGGGGTTGCGCGTGGTGATCGCCACCCGCAGCGGACCCGGCGCCGGACGGCAGCGCACGTGCACGGTCAGCTCGACCGTGGGGACCCAGCCCTTCAGCCCGATCTCGAAGGCGGTGGGCGGCAGCGCGTCCACCGCGAGCAGCAGGGAGAGCGGGTCGGGGTCACGCCCGTCCTTCAGGCCGAACCAGGCCCGCATCTCGCCCTTGCCGGAGGGCTGCCCGAGGGCCCACCCGAGGGTGGAGGGGTCGAGCTTGAGCATCAGGCGCTCGGTGATCGCCGAGCTGCCGTCCACGGGGGCGGGTCCGTCCTCGGGGCCGAAGCAGTGCTCCATGGGCGGGATCGCGGGGGGCCGGGCCGTCGTGCGGACGTCGTCGGGCAGGGTGTCCAGGTCGCCGTAGGAGGCCAGCACGCGGATGCGTTCCACCTCGCGGCCCTCGTCGTCGTACTGGAAAAGGGAGGCCTGTCCGGTCGACAGGGTGCGGCCGGTGCGGACGACGTCGGTGCGGACGACCGCCGGGCCGGGCTGGGACGCGGTCAGGTAGTGCGCCGAGATGGTGAAGGGGTCGGCGTGCGGCAGGGCGTCCGCGAGGGCGCGGCCCAGGACGGCCAGCAGGTAGCCGCCGTTGACGGCCCTGATGATCGTCCAGCCGGCGGAGAGGTCGATGTCGTAGACGCCGGGCGCGCGGCGGGTGAGCGCGGTGTCGCGGTCGAACTCGCTGTCGCCGATCGTGGCCCGGGCGGCCGGGGCGGTGGCTGCTTCTGGCATGGCTGAAACAGTACAAGATGTTGCTACTAAGCGGTAGCTTTGTGCTCCGGGCAGGCGTGGCTCATACCTTGGTGAGACAGGGGCAACTTCTCGGTAAGTGTCCGACTGGTCCGTAAACCCTCGCACCGGCCCCGCCCTCTGCAGGGGCATGAGCCTCACCGGAACGCCGTTCCTCTGCACCCTGGTCGTGCTGTCCGTCGCCGCCCTCGTCACTCCGCTGGTCCTCTGGTCGCGCATCCGCGGGCCCAGGGCCCTGCGCACCGCGGCCCGGGCGCTGATGCTGCTGTTCGCGCAGGGGACGGCCGTGGCCCTGGTCTTCACGCTGGTCAATAACGCCAACGACCTGTACGACAACTGGGCCGACCTGCTCGGCACCGGCGACCACGTGCAGCAGGCGGCGAATCTGGGCGCCGACGGCACCGGCGGCATCGCGCTCACGAAGCTGCCCAAGGTACGGCAGACCTTCACGCCGGCCACCGGCCCCGGGATGAGCGCGGCCGGCGGGGTGCGGGTGACCCAGCTGCGGGGACGGGTGTCGGGGGTGAACGCCGAGGTCTACGTCTGGCTGCCGCCCCAGTACGCCGAACCGGCCTACCGGCACTACCGGTTCCCGGTCGTCGAGCTGCTGCCCGGCTACCCCGGTTCGGCGAAGGCGTGGTTCGGCTCGCTGCACGCGCACGAGCAGCTGGAGCCGCTGATGCGCGACGGCCGGGTGGCCCCGTTCATCCTCGTCGCGCCCCGCACCAACCTGCTGGCGGGGGTGGACACCGGCTGCGCCGACATCCCGGGCACGGTCGACGCCGACACCTGGCTCAGCGTCGACGTGCCGAAGATGGTCATGGACAACTTCCGCGCCCAGTCCGCCCCGCGCGGCTGGGCCGTCGCCGGCTACTCGGCCGGGGCGCACTGCGCGGCCCGGCTCGCCATCGCCCACCCCGGCCGCTACCGGGCGGCCGTCAGCCTGTCCGGCTACAACGACCCGATCGGCGAGCGCGACTCGCTCACCGCGCAGAGCCCCGCCCTGCGCACCGAGAACAACCCGTACCTGATGCTGCGCAGGTCGCCCGTCCCGCCGCGCGTCGCGCTGTACCTCTCCGGCCAGCCGCACGACGGCTACGAAGCCGCCGTGGCCCTGGAGCAGGCCGCGAAGGCCCCGACGACCGTGCACGTCGTGTACATCCCGAAGAGCGCGGGCGGTCACAACATGGCGCTGTGGCGGCCGCAGGTGGTCCCGGTGTTCCGCTGGCTGACCCAGCAGATGGGCGCCCGGCCCGTCACGGCAGGACGGGCTGCTCCTCCTCGCTCACCGTCGAACGCCGGTGCCACGCCCGCGGAGCTCGCCAGTGGTACCGCATCGCGAGCAGGCGCAGTACGAAGGCGGTGATCACCGCGAGCCCGCTGGTGAGCGGGTTCAGGGCGTCGTAGCGGATGCACAGCGCGGCCAGGGCGGAGCCGACGATGGCCGGGACGGCGTACAGGTCGCGGTCCCAGCGCAGCAGCGAGGGCACCTCGTTGGCGAGCACGTCCCGCAGCACGCCGCCGCCCACGGCGGTGGTCAGGCCCAGACCGGCGGAGGCGGTCAGGCCGAGCCCGTACTCGTACGCCTTGATCGTGCCGGCGACGCAGAACAGGCCGAGGCCGGCCGCGTCGAAGACGTTCACCGCGACCTGGATGCGCTCGACCTGGGGGTGCAGGAAGAAGACGAGGAGGGTGGCGAGGAGCGGGGTGAGGAAGTACCCCAGGTCCGTGAAGGCGGCGGGCGGTACGGCTCCGATGACCAGGTCGCGGAAGAGCCCGCCGCCCAGCGCGGTGACCTCGGCGAGGACGGCCATGCCGAACACGTCGAAGTTCTTGCGCACGGCCAGCAGGGCGCCGGAGATCGCGAAGACGAAGATGCCGATCAGGTCGAGCGTGTGCTGGACGGACGGGCTGAAGAGTTGCTGGAGCACACGGGCATTTTCCCCCACGGGTGAGCCCCCGCCCTGATGTGCGAGGGCGGGGGCTCGTGGTGGGTCACTTCTCCACGGGGGTGGCGCCGTTCCCGGCCGCCTTCTCGGCCGAGGACAGCAGCTTGGTGTCCTGCGGCTGCTGGTCCTCGAAGTTCTCCGGGTGGTGACACGCGACCTGCTGCCCGGCCCGCAGCTCCTTGAGCGGCGGCTCGGTCGTCTTGCAGATCTCCGTCGCCTTCCAGCACCGGGTGTGGAAGCGGCAGCCGCTCGGCGGGGCGATCGGCGAGGGCACGTCGCCCTTGAGCAGGATGCGCTCGCTCTTGACGCCCCGGCGCTTGGGGTCCGGGATCGGCACGGCCGACAGCAGCGCCTTGGAGTACGGGTGCATGGGCGACTTGTACAGCTTGTCGCGGTCGGCCAGCTCGACGATCTTGCCGAGGTACATCACCGCGATGCGGTCGGAGACGTGCCGGACCACCGACAGGTCGTGCGCGATGATCACGTACGTCAGGCCCAGTTCCTCCTGGAGGTCGTCCAGCAGGTTCACCACCTGCGCCTGGATCGACACGTCCAGCGCGGAGACCGGCTCGTCCGCCACGACCAGCTTCGGGTTGAGCGCGAGCGCGCGGGCGATACCGATGCGCTGGCGCTGGCCGCCGGAGAACTCGTGCGGATAGCGGTTGTAGTGCTCGGGGTTGAGGCCGACCACCGACAGCAGCCGCTGGACCTCCTTCTTCACGCCGCCCTCGGGGTCGACGCCCTGGAGCCGGAAGGGGGCGCCGACGATCGTGCCGATGGTGTGGCGGGGGTTCAGCGAGGAGTACGGGTCCTGGAAGATCATCTGCACGTCGCGGCGCATCGGGCGCAGCTCGCCGGTCTTCAGGTGCGTGATGTCCTGGCCCTCGAACTCGACCTTTCCGCCGGTCGGTTCGAGCAGGCGGGTGATCAGCCGGCCCATGGTGGACTTGCCGCAGCCCGACTCACCGACGACGCCGAGCGTCTCGCCCTTGCGCACCTCGAAGTCGATGCCGTCGACGGCACGCACCGCGCCGGTCTGCCGCTGGAGCAGGCCCTTGCGGATCGGGAAGTGCTTCTGAAGGCCGGTCACCTTCAGCAGGACCTCGCCGTCGGCGGTGGTGCCCTTGGTGAGGGTGCTCCCGCTCGTGTCCGGTGTGCTCACCGTTTTGTCGTCGCTCACAGCTTCGGCGCAATCTCTTCGGTCCAGATACGCTCCCGCTGCTCCTGCGTCATGTGGCAGGCGGCCCAGTGCGAGCCGCCGACCTCGGTCAGCTCGGGGCGGACCGTGCGGGTGACGTTGTCCTTCGGGATGTCCGCGTACGGGCAGCGCGGATGGAAGGCGCAGCCGGACGGGAGGTTGATGAGGGAGGGCGGCGCACCCTTGATCGGGATGAGCCGGTCGGTCTCCTCGCGGTCCAGACGCGGCATCGAGCCGAGCAGGCCCCAGGTGTAGGGGTGGCGGGGCTCGGAGAACACGTCCTCGGCGGGGCCGCGCTCCACGCACCGGCCGCCGTACATGACCAGCAGGTCGTCCGCCATCTCGGCGACCACGCCCAGGTCGTGGGTGATCATGATGACCGCGGAGCCGAACTCCTTCTGCAGATCCCGGATCAGGTCGAGGATCTGCGCCTGCACGGTGACGTCCAGCGCGGTGGTCGGCTCGTCGGCGATGAGCAGCTCGGGGTTGTTCACCAGCGACATGGCGATCATGGCGCGCTGGCGCATACCGCCGGAGAACTCGTGCGGGTAGCCGTCGACGCGCTTGGCGGGCTCGGGGATGCCGACGCGGTCGAGCATCTCGATCGCCCGCTGCTTGGCGGCCTTCTTGCTCACGTCGTGGTGGACGCGGTACGCCTCGACGATCTGGTGCCCCACCGAGTAGTAGGGGTGCATCGCCGACAGCGGGTCCTGGAAGATCATGGCCATCTTCCGGCCGCGCAGCCGCCGTACGACGTCGGGGTCGGCCCCGATCAGCTCCTGGCCGTCCAGCCAGACCTCGCCGGAGACCTTGGCGCGCGCCGAGCGGTGCAGGCCCATCACGCCGAGCGAGGTGACCGACTTGCCGGAGCCGGACTCGCCCACGATGCCCAGGGTCTTGCCCTTGCGCACGTCGAAGCTGACGCCGTCGACGGACTTGACCAGGCCGTCGTCGGTGTCGAAGTGGATGCGCAGATCACGGACGGACAGGAACACGTCGTCCGGGACGGACGGGGCGGTGGAGTCCGGTTCGCCGAGCGCGGCTTTGTCGAGCTTGCTCACGAGTACCTCACCCGGGGGTCGATGGCTGCGTACACCAGGTCGACGATCAGATTGCAGAAGACGATGAAGAACGCGGCGACCATGGTCACGCCCATGATGATGGGCAGGTCGTTCGTCTGGATGGACTGGATGGCGTAGGCGCCGATGCCCTGGAGCGAGAAGACGGTCTCGGTGAGCACCGCGGAGCCGATGAGGATGCCGAAGTCCATGCCGAAGATCGTCACGATCGGGGTGAGAGCGGAGCGCAGGCCGTGCTTGGCCACGACCGTGGTCTCCTTCAGACCCTTGGCCCTGGCCGTTCTGATGTAGTCCTCGCTCATCGTCTCCAGCATGCCCGCCCGGGTGAGCCGGGCGTAGAGCGCGGAGAAGAGGAAGGCGAGGCTGACCCAGGGCAGCACCAGGTGCCAGGCCCATTCGGCGGGGTTCTCGGTGAACGGGACGTAGTCGACGCTGTCCCAGATCGGGATCTCGTAGACGAACAGCGCGAGCAGGATCTGGCCGGTGAAGAAGATCGGGAGCGAGACGCCGGCGAGGGCGATGAACATGGCGGCGCGGTCGATCGGCTTGCCCTTGCGCAGCGCCGAGACGACGCCGGTCATGACACCGAAGACCACCCAGATCACCGCGGCACCGACGGCCAGCGAGAGGGAGACGGGGATCCGCTCCAGGAGCTGGGGCCACACCTCGACGTGGTTCTTGAAGGAGTACCCGAAGCAGGGTGCGCTGCAGTGCGTCGCGTCGGGACCGAACCTGTAGTCCGCGCCCGCCACGATGCCCTTGATGAAGTTCCAGTACTGCTCGTAGACGGGCAGATCCAGCCCCAGGTTCTGCTTGATCGCGGCGACGGACTCGGGGTTCGCGTCCTTGCCGACGTACTGGGTGGCCAACTGGTCGGCCGTCTGGCCCCCGAGGCGGGGCACCAGGAAGAAGATGGCGAAAGTGACTGCGCTGACCACCAGCAGCAACAGCACGGCGCCCATGACGCGTCGGAGGATGTACGCAGCCACAGCTGTACGGCCCCGGGTGGCCGCGGCGGGGTCGTCCGCCGCGGCCACCCGGTGCCTTCACCTGCCTTTCGAAAGGATCCGGCCTGCTGAATTACTTCGAGGAGCTCATCAGCAGGTAGTCGTACATGCCGAGGTAGGCCTGCGTGACCGTGACGTTGGTCGCGGACGTCGGCCGGAGCAGCAGGTTCTTGCGGTAGACCAGCGGGACGACCGAGGCGTTGTCGAGCACCATCTTGTCGATGTCGCCCCAGGCCTTGGTGCGGGCGGCGTCGTCGGTGTTGGCGATCCCGTCCGTCAGGGCCTTGTTGATCTTCGGGTCGTCCAGCTCCATCAGGTTGTTGCCGCCGGAGGGCTTGATGGCGGCACCGTTGATGATCTGGTCGAGGAAGCCGTAGCCGGTCGGCCAGTCGGCGCCCCACGCCATCGAGAGCATGCCGAGCTTGTTGTCGTGGACGTAGCTCGGGACACCGGCGAAGTTGGAGAAGTACTTGCCGGAGGGGAACTGCTTGATCTCGACGTTGATGCCGATCTTCTTCAGCGACGCCTGGGTGGCGGTCGCCGCGGCGACCTCGGCGGGGCGGTCGGAGCGGGCGGTCAGGATGGTGTTGAAGCCGTTCGGCTTGCCGCACGCCTTCAGCGCCGCCTTGGCCTTGGCCACGTCACCCTTGTGACCGTCGGTCGCGTAGGTGTCGAACTTGGTGTAGCCGTTCACCGACGGCGGCAGCAGCGTGGTAGCCACGTCGCCCTTCGGGGAACCGCCCATGGCGTCGAGCACCGACTGCTTGTCGAGGCCCCACTGCACGGCCTTGCGGCAGTCGGCGTTGTCGAACGGCTTCACGTTCACGTTGAGCGCGATGTACTGCGTGGCGCCCGCGTAGGAGCTGTCGGTCTGGTCGGCGAGCTTGCCGCGCAGCACCCTCGGCTGGGTCTGCGGCTGCACACCCGTGCCGGCCGCGTCAGCCGTGATCTTGTCGGAGATCAGGTTGTTGTCGACCGTGACCGGGTTGACCTTGAACTTGATCGTGATCTTGTCCGGCAGGGCCTTGCGGACCGGGTCCGTCTTGGCGTCCCACTGCGGGTTGCGCACGAGGGTCGCGCCGCGGCCCTCCTCGTAGGACTCGAACTGGTACGGGCCGGAGGACTGGATGGCCTGGACGTACTTCGCACCGGTGTCCTTCGCCTTCGGCACGGGGGCCGTCTGCGAGAACGTCGCCAGGTAGTCGAAGTCGGCGAACGGCTGCTTCAGCTTGAAGACGATCGTCCGGTCGTCCGGCGTCTCGATGGACTTGATGCCCTCGGCGGACTTGTCCTTGTACGGGCCCTTGTACTTGTCGCCGCCCTCAAGGTACGCCTTGAAGTAGGTCGGGCCGTTGGACAGCGCCTCGGGCGCGAAGTTGGAGCGCTCGATGGCGTACTTCACGTCCTTGGACGTCACCGGGGTGCCGTCCTGGAACTTCACACCCGCACGCAGCTTGTACGTCCAGGTCTTGGCGTCCGGGCTGGACTTGCCGAGCCCTTCGGCGAGGTCCGGCACGACCTCCAGGCCCTCTTTGCCCGCCGCCGGCTTGAACGTGGTGAGCGTCCGGCCGTAGAGGCGGGAGAAGTTCTGGACCCAGCCGTAGTACGTGTTGCCCGGGTCGAGGGAGTCCGGCACGTCCGAGTGCTCGTACGTGACCGTCCCTCCCTTCTTGTCCGACGCGTTGACGATCGAGTTCAGCGCGGCGTCCTTCTTGCCGTTGCCTCCCCCGTCGTTGTCGTCACCTCCGCCGCCGCACGCGGCAGCACCCAGCGACAGTGCCAGGACCGACGCAACGCCGGCGGTCACCCTTCTCGTCTTCACCTGAGGAAGCTCCCTCATTCGATGGATCACTTGCTGCGAGGGTCGAGGGCGTCACGCAGCCCGTCACCCAGCAGGTTGAAGGCCAGGACGGTGATGAAGATCGCCAGTCCGGGCACGAACATGTACTGCGGATCAGCCGTGTAGAGATCCACAGCGTTGCTGAGCATGCCGCCCCAGGAGGCCTGTGGCGGAGCGATACCGACGCCGAGGAAGCTCAGCGCGGCCTCGAACAGGATGTTCGTCGGGATGATCAGCGTCGCGTAGACGAGGATCGGTGCGACGAGGTTCGGGAGGAGCTCCCGGAACAGGACGTACGGGCCGCGTGCCCCGAGGCTCGTGGCGGCCTCGATGAACTCCCGCTTGCGCAGGGTCATCGTCTGGGCTCGCACGATGCGGCCGATGTACGGCCAGCTGAAGAAGCCGATCACGAAGATCAGCACGCAGATGCGCAGCGGCAGGCCTTCGAGGCCGAAGAACCCGTCCTGCACGGCGGCGGAGATCGAGATGGCGAACAGCAGCAGGGGGAAGGCCAGGAAGGTGTCCATCAGCCTGCTGATGACGCTGTCGATCCAGCCGCCGTAGTAGCCGGCGACGACACCGAGCACGGTGCCGATGCACACGGACAGCAGGGTGGCGCCGCCCGCGACCAGCAGGGAGACCCAGGAGCCGTCGATGATGCGGGCGAGCATGTCCCGGCCGTACTGGGGGTCCACGCCGAGCGGGTGGTCCCAACTCATCCCTCCCCAGCCGCCCTTGGGGGCGAGCAGCGCGGGGTCGATGAGGTCCTGGTTGAACTTGTTGGGATCGAGGTTGAAGATCCACTGGATCGGCTTGGAGAACACCGCCATCAGCGTGAGCAGGATGACGACGACGCCTCCCGCCATCGCCACCTTGTCCCGCTTGAAGCGCATCCAGGCGATCTGGGTGAGCGAACGCCCTTCGATCTGGCTCTTCTTGACCCCGGAGAGCACGGCCTCGGGCTGTGCTCCGGCTTCCGCCCCGGTGGTCTCGATCGGTGCGGTCACGGTGCGATTGACCCCTCTCGGGCCGGCGATCGCCGAGCCCCTGGCTGCCGCTGTAGCGGTTTTGTTTGTCTCGTACACGAGACCGACCCGGCCCGTGTCTTGCGGGGAGTCTTCAACGCTTTGGCGATCTGTTGCCAGACTTGGCGGTGAAAGGATGCGCAAACGTGATGCTGTCTGCGAGGTTCCGTTATCCGGACAGCGGGTAACAGGGGTCGGACGCGTGAGGACAGGGGCATTTTAGGACACAAATGCACATGTCGCCCCTATCTACGCGCGGAGAGCTGAGCGGTTGTCGCGTTCGAAGGGTGGCGAGAGAGGGGGCGCGAGGGGCGACTTCCAGCCGGTCAGTACCGGCCTTGGGCCGGAGGGTATCCGTAGCCCGAGGCCGGGGCCTGGACGGGGGCGGTGGCGTGGGCCTCGCGGTCGTAGAAGGGGCGCGCCTTCGCGCGCAGCCACATGGCGACCGGGTCGTGCTCGTCGGACATGGCGACGGTCGACACGGGGAGCCCGTCCGGCACGGCGCCCAGGGACTGCTGCATCATCGCGCGCACGGAGTCCACGGCCGGCGGCGAGGTGTCGTACACGTCCAGTCCGATGGCGAGGTACGGCGCGCCGAGCGCGGGCTGCACCCAGGCGCGGCGCAGCGAGCGGACGGCCGGCGTGCGGTGGGCGTTCTGCGCGAGCAGGGCGTAGAACTGCGGGATCTCGATGGCGGGTTCGGACAGTCTCAGGGGACCTGCGGGCTGGCGGTCCAGACCCGTGGCGATCCGCCGGAGGTCGAGCCAGGGGATGCCGACGCCGCCGCCGGGGGCGTGCGGGTTGAGCCAGAGGCCGTGGTGGTCGGGGTAGAGCGCGCGGGCGACGTCGACCCCGTCGACCACCTCGTAGGACCGGTTCCAGCCGCTGGCCGAGAGCTCCTGGGCGGAGGTCACGCAGGGGGCGTAACCGTGACCGTCGACGTCCATGTTTCCGTACTGGGCGTCCGGGGAGCCGGCCTGGCCGTGCCACAGGAGCATCCAGATCTGGCCGGTGTGCGGGGTCGCGAGCGCGCGCAGGAGAGCCTCGTAGGCGTCGTAACGCCCGGGCGTGACCTGGCGCAGCATGTGCTCGACCTGTCCGGCCGCGGCCGTGCCGCTCGCGCTCACCTTTACCGCCCCTTCGTACAACGCCTCGACGGTGCCCTAGCTTAAGCCCGCAGGGGCGCCCGTGGATTATGCCGTCGGGCGGGTGCGGGTCGTGTGTGGTTGATCGCGCCCACGCGGCGGAGCCGCATGACGTACAGCCTCGCGCCCCCGGGCCGGCTGCCCTACCGCTGGTAGAAGGGCCGGACCCGCTCCCGCATCCAAGCTCCCACCGGGTCCTCCGCCACGTCCAGGAGGACGAGGTTGACCGGCCAGGGGGCCGGGACGGCGCTGACGGCACGGGTGAGGGCGTCCAGCGGGAGGGCGCGCAGGTCGCCTTCCCACTGGGAGAGTTCGACGCCGACGAACATCACGGGGTCGGCGGTCTCGATCGCAGCGAGACAGCGGCGGGCCGTGACGACGACACCGATCGCCTCGAACTCGGCGGAGGCGGCGGCGAGGAAGTCCACCGGATCCTCCTGCCAGTCGGGCTCGAAGAGGCGGACCCGGCCGCCGCTCGCGGGACCGTCCAGCGGGGTGCGGCCGGCCCGGCACAGCTCGGCCACCGCGGGCGGCGGAAGCGGGATGCCGACCACGCCGCCCGGATTGACGGCGATGCCCGCGTGCGGGGGCAGGCCGCGGGCGAACTCCACGGCGGGAGCGATGGTGTACGACATGTGGGAGCCGACCACCTGGCGGAACTGTTCCTCTGAGCTGAACACCGGCACGAACGCCTGGCCGTCGATCTCGATGCCGGGCAGGTCGAGGGGGCCGCTGTGCGGGCCGCCGCCGCTGGGCAGCGGAATCCACACGAAGCTGCGGCCGAGCACCTCGACGATCCGCCCGCCGGCCGCCGGGCCGGCGCCGAGGGAGGCCGAGAGCACCTCCTCCAGCTCGTTGCCGGGCCAACCGCCGTGCGGGTGGGTCTGCGTCTGCGCCGGGAAGTCCGCGGAGAAGCCCGCCGGGATGTCCATCTGCCTACCGCCTGCCTGGAACCACTGCTGTGGCACAAAGGCTAACGGCTGCCGGACGCGGGGCGGCAGGGCTGTGGATGACGGGGCGCGGCGGGGAGGTCGGGCGGATGCGGACGCCGGTCCCTGCGGCCGCCACCCCGCCACCTGCCCCCTGCCCCCGTCCCTCGCCCCACGTCCCTCAGCCCGTGAAGCCGATTCTGTGGAGGGCGTTCGCCGCGTCGCGGTCGGCGAGGACTGCTGAGCCGCAGCCGGAGGGGAGGTCGCCGCGTTCCACCGCGCGCAGGAGGCGGGTGCTGGCCGCCCTGTGGCGCAGGAACGCGTAGCGCGAGACGCCGCGGCCCCGGTCGCGCTGGCCGGCCAGGGCCTGGTCGGGGGTGACGTCGAGGAGGAGCAGGTGCAGGGTGCCGCCCCGGCGGCGGGCCTCGCGGGCGAGCCAGCGGCGGACCCAGGCCTGCGTGCCGCAGTCGTGCACGACGACGCCCTCCCCGGTGCGCAGGGCGCGGCGCAGCCCGGCGTAGTGGGCGAGGCGGACGAACGGGCGGTAGAGCGCGTACGGCAGGACGCGCGGCATGCGGCGGGCCCAGCGGTCACGGGTGTCCTGGGAGTCGACGCGCCGGCCCGGCACGGTGCGCCGCATCAGCGTGGACTTGCCGCTGCCGGGCAGGCCCGTGACCACGACGAGGTCGCGGGGGCCGAACAGCAGCGCGTGCGGGCTGCGGCCGTCGCGGTCGCGCAGATCGCGGACGACCGGTGCCGGCGCCGGGGCGCGGACCGCCCCGGCCGGAGCGGCCGGCTGATCGGGCAGCGCGATGCCCGTCGTCGCGTACGCGGTGGTCCTGTTCACCGTGATCGTCCTCCCCTGGGGCCAGGTACGGAGTCCCATCCCCGCCGAGTGTAAAGAGAAGGTAATGCCGCAGGCCTCTCATTTACGTTCTTGTCCTGCAACAGGGCTGCTACAGGTCGCCGTGTCCGGCGGGCGGGACTCGTGCACTCCCTGGGAAAGGTCCCCCTGCCGCGCCGGAAGGATGCGTGCAATGATGTGCGCGCCAACTGCATACCGGCCGTTTGAATCCGCGCGGGAGAGTTCCCAGCAGCAGCTGTCGCTGGGGCGCCGAAGGAGCAAGTCCCTCCCTTGAATCTCTCAGGCCCCGTTACCGCGCGGGCGAGGCACATCTGAAAAGCGGGCCCTCCCCTGCCCCGGCAGGCCGGCTCCACCCAAGGTGCAAGCCATGGACCAGCGCGGTCATGGCGAACCTCTCAGGTTCCGATGACAGATGGGGAGGAACGACCTCGCCCGTCATTGCCCTGGGAGACGACCGACCGTGAGCAGTACAGGAGAACTCCGTCACACCGCGCTCGATGCCCTGCATCGTTCGCTCGGCGCGACGATGACCGACTTCGCCGGCTGGGACATGCCCCTGCGCTACGGCTCCGAGCGCGACGAGCACACCGCCGTGCGCACGAAGGCCGGCCTCTTCGACCTCTCCCACATGGGCGAGATCACCGTCACCGGCCCGCAGGCCGCCGCCCTGCTCGACTTCGCCCTGGTGGGCAACATCGGCGGTGTGAAGCCGGGCCGGGCCCGCTACACCATGATCTGCCGGGCCGACGGCGGCATCCTGGACGACCTGATCGTCTACCGCCTCGGTGAGACCGAGTACATGGTCGTCGCGAACGCCTCCAACGCCCAGGTCGTCCTCGACGCGCTGACCGAGCGCGCCGCCGGCTTCGACGCCGAGGTCCGCGACGACCGGGACGCCTACGCGCTGATCGCCGTCCAGGGACCGGAGTCGCCCGGGATCCTGAAGTCCCTGACCGACGCCGACCTCGACGGCCTGAAGTACTACGCCGGGCTGCCCGGCACCGTCGCGGGCGTCCCGGCCCTGATCGCCCGGACCGGCTACACCGGCGAGGACGGCTTCGAGCTGTTCGTGAAGCCCGAGCACGCCGTCGAGCTGTGGCAGGGCCTGACCAAGGCCGGCGAGGGCGTCGGCCTGGTCCCGTGCGGGCTGTCCTGCCGCGACACGCTGCGCCTGGAAGCGGGCATGCCGCTGTACGGGCACGAGCTGTCGACCTCCCTCACCCCCTTCGACGCCGGTCTCGGCCGGGTGGTGAAGTTCGAGAAGGAGGGCGACTTCGTGGGGCGCGAGGCCCTGCGCGAGGCCGCCGCCCGGGCCGAGCAGAACCCGCCGCGCGTGCTGGTCGGGCTCGTCGCCGAGGGCCGCCGCGTCCCGCGCGCCGGGTACGCGGTCGTCGCCGGCGGCGAGGTGATCGGCGAGGTCACCTCCGGCGCCCCCTCCCCCACCCTCGGCAAGCCGATCGCGATGGCGTACGTCGACGCCGCGCACGCCGCTCCCGGCTCGACCGGCGTGGGCGTGGACATCCGGGGCAGTCACGAGCCGTACGAGGTCGTGGCGCTGCCGTTCTACAAGCGCCAGAAGTAGACACTGGCCGGAGGGCCGCGGCAGCGCCTCGTGCCCGTCGTCCCAGCTCACCAGCAGTCCCCCCTTCCACAGCACTCCCGCGCGTACAGGAGAATCCAGGCCATGAGCAACCCCAATGAGCTGCGCTACAGCAAGGAGCACGAGTGGCTGTCGGCCGCCGAGGACGGCGTCTCGACGGTCGGCATCACGGAGCACGCGGCCAACGCGCTCGGCGATGTCGTGTTCGTCCAGCTTCCCGAGGTCGGTGACTCCGTGTCCGCCGGCGAGACCTGCGGCGAGCTGGAGTCGACCAAGTCGGTGTCCGACCTGTACTCCCCGGTCTCCGGTGAGGTCACCGAGGTCAACGAGGACGTCGTGAACGACCCGTCGCTGGTGAACTCGGCCCCCTTCGAGGGCGGCTGGCTGTTCAAGGTGCGGATCACGGACGAGCCGGGCGACCTGCTCTCCGCCGACGAGTACACCGCGTTCTCCGCGGGCTGAGGGAGTCGTATGTCCGTCCTGAACACACCCCTGCACGAGCTCGACCCGGCGGTCGCCGCGGCGGTCGACGCCGAGCTGCACCGCCAGCAGTCCACGCTGGAGATGATCGCCTCGGAGAACTTCGCTCCGGTCGCGGTCATGGAGGCGCAGGGCTCGGTCCTCACCAACAAGTACGCCGAGGGCTACCCGGGCCGCCGCTACTACGGCGGCTGCGAGCACGTCGACGTGGTCGAGCAGATCGCGATCGACCGCGTCAAGGAGCTGTTCGGCGCCGAGCACGCCAACGTCCAGCCGCACTCGGGCGCCCAGGCCAACGCGGCCGCGATGTTCGCGCTGCTCAAGCCGGGCGACACCATCATGGGCCTGAACCTCGCGCACGGCGGGCACCTGACCCACGGCATGAAGATCAACTTCTCCGGCAAGCTCTACGACGTCGTCGCCTACCACGTGGGCGAGGACGGCCGGGTCGACATGGCCGAGGTGGAGCGGCTGGCCAAGGAGTCCCGCCCGAAGCTGATCGTCGCCGGCTGGTCGGCGTACCCGCGGCAGCTGGACTTCGCGGAGTTCCGCCGGATCGCCGACGAGGTCGGCGCGTACCTGATGGTCGACATGGCCCACTTCGCCGGTCTTGTCGCGGCCGGGCTGCACCCCAACCCGGTGCCGCACGCCCACGTGGTCACCACCACGACCCACAAGACCCTCGGCGGCCCGCGCGGCGGTGTGATCCTCTCCACGGCCGAACTGGCCAAGAAGATCAACTCCGCCGTCTTCCCCGGTCAGCAGGGCGGCCCGCTGGAGCATGTGATCGCCGCCAAGGCGGTCGCCTTCAAGGTCGCCGCCTCGGAGGACTTCAAGGAGCGCCAGCGCCGTACGCTGGAGGGTGCCCGCATCCTGGCCGAGCGTCTGGTGAAGGACGACGTCCGGGCCGTGGGCGTGGACGTCCTGTCCGGCGGCACGGACGTGCACCTGGTCCTGGTCGACCTGCGCCACTCGGAGCTCGACGGCCAGCAGGCCGAGGACCGGCTCCACGAGGTGGGCATCACCGTCAACCGGAACGCGATCCCGAACGACCCGCGTCCGCCGATGGTGACGTCCGGTCTGCGCATCGGCACGCCGGCCCTGGCGACCCGGGGCTTCGGCACCGAGGACTTCGCGGAGGTCGCGGACGTCATCGCCGAGGCGCTGAAGCCGTCGTACGACGTCGAGGCCCTCAAGGCCCGGGTGAAGGCCCTGGCCGGCAAGCACCCGCTGTACCCGGGTCTGAACAAGTAACGAAGAAACCTTTCGGGTGCCGCGTCCGTCACAAGCGGTCGCGGCACCCACCCCCTCTGCACCACCCCCGTAGTCAGGAGTTCCCCGTGGCCATCTCGGTCTTCGACCTGTTCTCGATCGGCATCGGCCCGTCCAGCTCCCACACCGTCGGCCCGATGCGCGCGGCCCGGATGTTCGCCCGGCGGCTGCGCAACGAGGAGCTGCTGGCCCCGACCGCACAGGTCCGCGCGGAGCTGTACGGCTCGCTCGGCGCGACCGGACACGGCCACGGCACGCCCAAGGCGGTGCTGCTGGGCCTGGAGGGCGACTCGCCCCGCACGGTGGACGTCACGAGCGCCGACGAACGCGTGGAGGCGATCAAGGCCGGCGGCCGGCTGAACCTGCTCGGCGAGCACGAGATCGCGTTCTCCTTCGACGACGACATGGTCCTGCACCGCCGCAAGGCCCTGCCGTACCACGCGAACGGCATGACGCTGTGGGCGTACGACGCCTCGGGTGCGGAGCTGCTGACCAAGACGTACTACTCGGTCGGCGGCGGTTTCGTCGTCGACGAGGACGCGGTCGGCGCGGACCGCATCAAGCTCGACGACACCGTGCTGAAGTACCCGTTCCGCACGGGCGACGAGCTGCTGCGGCTGACCGAGGAGACGGGCCTGTCCATCTCCGCGCTGATGCTGGAGAACGAGCGGGCCTGGCGCACCGAGGAGGAGATCCGCGAAGGCCTGCTGGAGATCTGGCAGGTGATGCGGGACTGCGTGGCGCGCGGACTGTCCCAGGAGGGCATCCTGCCCGGCGGTCTCAAGGTGCGCCGCCGGGCCGCGAACACCGCGCGCAAGCTGCGCTCCGAGGGCGACCCGCTGGCCCTGGCGATGGAGTGGATCACCCTCTACGCGATGGCGGTCAACGAGGAGAACGCCGCCGGTGGCCGGGTCGTCACCGCCCCCACCAACGGCGCCGCCGGCATCATCCCGGCGGTCCTGCACTACTACGTGAACTTCGTGCCGGGCGCCGACGAGGAGGGCGTGGTCCGCTTCCTGCTCGCCGCGGGCGCGATCGGCATGCTCTTCAAGGAGAACGCCTCGATCTCCGGCGCCGAGGTCGGCTGCCAGGGCGAGGTCGGCTCCGCCTGCTCGATGGCCGCGGGCGCCCTGGCCGAGGTCCTCGGCGGCTCGCCCGAACAGGTCGAGAACGCCGCCGAGATCGGCATGGAGCACAACCTGGGTCTGACGTGCGACCCGGTCGGCGGTCTGGTCCAGATCCCCTGCATCGAACGCAACGGCATGGCCGCGGTCAAGGCCGTCACGGCCGCCCGCATGGCGATGCGCGGCGACGGCTCCCACAAGGTGTCCCTGGACAAGGTCATCAAGACCATGAAGGACACCGGCGCGGACATGTCGGTGAAGTACAAGGAGACGGCCCGGGGCGGGCTGGCGGTGAACATCATCGAGTGCTAGGGCTCGAGTGGCGCGGGCGTTCCGCCTCGCCGTGCGTCACGGCCGCCGGGTCAGCATGCGGACGTGGGAACCGCGGTGGCGGGACCCCGGCCGGCGCCGCCGGGGACGGGCCGGGTGAAGCGGTAGCACTGGCCGACCGCTGCCCCCGAACTCGACACGACGACGGAGACGGTCGTCGAGTCCCCCTCGCGCACCACGCTCTTGACCTCGTAGGTATGCCGTCCGGTGGGATCCAGGGCCTTCTGCACTCCGGCTCGCGTCAGGTCCTGGGCATACATACCGGAGATGCGCGTTTGCGCGAGGCGTACCAGACCACCGATATCGGTGCCCGGACGACACACCTCGTCGTCCCGCTCGGAGACTCGCGACGTCCATGCCTGACCGGTGCGATGGGTGTAGGTGACGACGAAACACAGGGTCACCTCGACGGGTCCGCCACCGGGGAACACGACCGCATGGTCGTACCGGGCGGATCTCGCGGCCGTGGCGGTGAACTCGCGACGGGACGCTTCATAAGTGATCACGGGAGCTTCGGTGTGCCGCCAGATCACGCCGATGAGGGCGTCGGTGCCAGTGGCGCCGCTCGTGCCGAGTGCGCGGGCCGTTTCGTCCGCTGTGGCACGGGCCTGCTCCCGGATCGATGCGAACGCCCTGTCCCTGCGTTCACTGTTCACGTGCCCGTCGTGCCAGTGCCGGTACCACAACCAGGAGACAGGGACGCCGAGAACAATGATCAGCGCGATCAGGATGGTCAGGCAGCCGGTGGTCACGAGGCGGTTCGCCCGCCCCGTGACCACCGCACCGCCGGTTGTGTCAGGTCCCACTAGCTGCCTTTGTATCCGATACCGGCCAGTGCCTGTTCCATGACCCGGGCGTAGCCCGCGGTACCGGCGTTCTTCGGGTGGAACGACTCCAGGCTGGCACAGACGTTCTCCCCGGGCCAGGGCAGGCACGGGGCCTGGTTGGCCGGGTCACCGGCGTGGAAGTCGCCGTCGCCGTTCGGGCCGGCGACGACACGGTTGATCCACTCGTCGCCCTCACAGATCCCGTGTCCCCGGAAGGCGGGTATCGCATCGGCGAACGCCACCCTGGTCCCGGTCCTGCTCAGCTCCGCCACCTTGGCCTTCTGCTTGTCCCGGAAGTAGTCGGCCAGCTGGTTCAGGGCGTCGAAGTCTGCTGTGACGCACGGCTGTTCACCAACCAGACGCGGGTAGCCCATGAGGACGATCTGGGCGTTCGGCGCGGCGCCCGCGATCTGGCCGATGACTGTACCGGTGTCCGTGACCGCCTGGTCGACCCTGCCCGTGTAGTCGGCCGCGTCACACGTCCCCCACATGACGTAGCAGTTCGTGATGGCTTCGGTGAAGTTGTCCCCGTCGTTGCCGCCGATGGTCAGCATCACCAGTGTGGTGTCCGCGCTGAGGACACCGGAGTCGATCTGGCTCTTCTCGCGGTAGTTGCCCATGTCTCCCCATGGCGTGGGGTCTCCCGTGGTGAGCTGCGAGGTCTTCGCGCCGGAGCAGCTGACGTCCAGGAAGTCGACGGTGGCGCTCCTGTCCTTCGCCAGTTCGCCGATGCTGGTGCTCTGACCGGGCAACTTCATCTTGCGCGGCCAGGAGTTGTCGCTGCGCCGGCACGCGTTCCAGCTGCTCTTCCCGTGGTCCCTGTCGGACTCGGGTGAATAGGACCCGGCACCTTCACCGGAGGTGTAGGAGTCGCCCATGGCGACGACCATGTGCTTCGGCTTGCCGGACAGCGGCTGGAAGGCGACGGCGTCCCAGGCGATGTCCTCGTCAGCGGTGCCGTCGTCGGTGGTGTTCGTCAGTTCCACCCGGGGGGTGCCGGTGAAGCGGTAGACGCCGAGTTCGACCCAGGTGTTCTTACTGTGGTGGGTGTTGACGTAGCGGTGGCGCTCACCGCCCGCGACCCCCTTGATCACGTAGTGGGCCTGCTGGGTGTGCGCCCCGGTGTCCGGCATGTGCGCGTAGACGCGGGCCCACTCGACGTTGCGGTCCAGGGTCCAGGTGCCGTCGATGGTCATCCGGCCGCCGGGGCCGCCGAGATGAGCGGCGTCACGGGTGTGCGTGTACCAGAAGTGGCCGCCGTGCCCACCACCGATCTGGTGCAGGTCTCCCTTGGCCTCGAACGGGCCCAGACCCGGACCGGTCGACGCCGGGTTGGGATGGAACGTGAACTCGAACTTCCCCGCGTCGGTGCCCGACGCCCCGCAGGAACTGTAGGTCTCGACGTTGTCCGCGAGGGACTCCACGACAAACGCACCGGCCGGGGCGGCGCCGCACTCCGGCGTGCCGTGCTTCAGCCGAGTGCCGCGGCCCGGTTCCTCGCGCAGGGTGACGTACTTGATGCTCTCGTTGCCGCAGTCGGCGTCGCAGTTCTTCTTCCACGTCACGTTCGATCCGCGCCACCAGTACTTCTCGTAGCACTTGGCGTCGGGGCAGTCCGGCGGGTTGGCGGAGTTGCAGTTGTTGGTGGTGTTGCAGAACGCGTCCAGTGGCGGTTTGACCAGGTCGCGCTGCCCCGGGTTGATCCACCAGGCGGGCCGGAATCCGGCGCTGGAGAACCCGGACTCGCCGGGCCAGTCCTGCCGCCCGTCGCTGCCGTAGGAGTAGCCGGTGTCCATGGACCAGGCGGACCAGCCCATCACCTTCTCCTGGTACGGCCAGTTCTGGGGCTTCGCGGCGTCACGCGGGTTGGACATGAACGGGTGCCGCGAGGCCGGGTAGGACGGGTTCGCGGGGTTGTTGTACCAGCCCAGGCCCCACGGCTTGCCGTCACCCTTGTTCTCGTTGAAGCCGAGGTTGTAGTTCCACAGCGCGGCGAACCAGTTCTCCGGCTTCGACGGGTCGTCGTTGTTGACGGTGATGGTCTGCCCCGCGGTGTGCACCTGGTTCCACTTGTCCGCGAGGATGTACATCGACGCGGCGATGTTGACCGCGTAGTCCAGGGCCACGGCCTTCTGCTTCGCCGGAGACAGAGAGGTCTCGCCGGGCTTCTCCAGGCCGGCGAGGCGCATGCCGTCGGTGACCTGTCCGACACCGTAGCCGCAGTCCGACTGGTGCCAGTTGATCCTCCAGTACGCCTCGGACGTCTCCCCCTTGTGCCCGTAGAAGCCCGCGATCGCCGCCTGCGGGTTGCCCATCTGGCCGGGGATGGCGCCGCCTTCGGCCTGCCACAGGTTCGACTCCTGGGCGAGTACGCCCAGCAGCACCTGGGCGGGGATGCGCCCACCGCCCTTCAGGGCGGGGGCCGGGAACAGCCCTTGCGGGTCGACGGTGCCCAGGCCCGAGCGCCAGCCTCCCTGCTTGATCCACTTGGAGCGCAGTTCGCCGCGGATCGCCATGTTGACGGCCCACTCGACCTGGTTGGGAGTCGGCTGCAGCGCCAGCGCCTTGACGTCGTTACGCGGGATGGAGCACCAGCGGTCCGTGTCGACCGGATTGTGCGGGTCGGCCGCCTGTGCCGCCCGCCCGCTCCTCTCGGGCGCCCGCCCGCTCTTGCCCGCCGCGCCCAGGGCGGGTGAGAAGGACTCCTTGCCCGTGCGGCTGGTGGTGTCGGCGATCGTCTGGGTGATCTTCTTGCCGGTCGCGGTCGCGACACTGGTCACGGTCGGCGGCGCGGGGTCCGAGTCGGTGGGGTCCTGAGACGTGCGCGCCCGCGACGAGGGTTCGGCCTTGGTGAAACCCTTGCCCGCGTTCCCGATCCGGTCCAGGCCCGCACGCACGCCGGGCATGAGCACGGGGTCGACGGCCAGTCGGCCGTGGCTGGACACATCCGTGTCCGCCGGGACGTCCAGGCGCGCCACCGCGGTACCGGTGAGCTTCGCGTCCGTGGTGTCGCCGGTGAGGAAGGCCCGCCCCTCGCTGCCCTGTTCGAGGGCCAGGTCGCCGAGTTTCCCCGAGCCGAGCGTCGACGGTGTGCCCCGGCCCTTCCACAGCTTGGCGCGCGCCGTGCCGCCGCTGTGGTCGAGGAAGGCGATCCCCTCGCTGGTGGGGCGGATGTCGAACGGCACGCTGTCCGCGGCAGCGAGCCTCCGGGGCTTGCCGTCCGCCGGGGAGACGTGCACGAGGTGACGGCCGTGGGCGGCGACGAGGCCGTCCTTCACCGGGACGGCCGAGGTCACCTGTCCGGTGACAGTGGTATCGCTGGTCGTCCTGCCGCTGGTGTCGACGGTGACGAGCCGGGTCTTGCTGTCGCGGGACGCGGTGAAGGCCGCCGTGCGCGTCCCGGGGTTGCACGACGGGTCGAAGTAGGCCAGCGAGCCGGTGAACGGCAGCTTCGTGACCCGGCCGGACTTCAGGTCGACGACCGCGGTGAAGGCACCGCCCTGCATCAGGTCCGGCTTGTTCGTGAACGTACGCGGCGCGTACACGACCGCTGCGTGGTCACGGTCCATGACGCAGGAGTTGCCGATCCAGGTGTCCGCCGGCATGCCGGGCTCCGCCAGCGAGGCGACGGTCCGCCACCGGTAGGCGTCCTCACTGTCCGCCACGAGGACCTTGAAGCCGCCGCTGTCCGCCGCGGTGGTCACGGCCCGGTCCGCCGAGGTCTTCCAGCCCTTCCCCAGCTTCTCGCCGGGATCCGTCACCCGCGTCGGCGGACCGGACGACGGATTCCCGGACGGCTTCGGGTCGGGGGGACTGGTCTCGGCGAACGCCGGCGCGGCTTGTATGAGCCCGGTCAGGACCGCGGTGGCCGCGAGGCCCGCGATCCCGGCACGGCCCGGTCTGCGAACTTTCAACTGCCGTCCTCCAATGGCTGCTTTTCGGGCACGAGTGAGATACCGGCGCGGCCTTCGGGGACGAAGGCCGCGCCGGCCGACGAACGGCATGTGAATGCCGGTCAGGAGCTGGTCCACTTGAAAGAGGCGTTCTCGTTGTAGACCTTCGAGAACTTGCCGATGGTCTCGTTCGGGCTCAGCACGTCCTGCGCGCCCTTGTAGCCACTGCGGTAGTAGACGCGGCCGATGTACTTGTAGTGGTCGTTCCTCGCGGATGCGGCGTTGTTCTTGATCTTCTGGTTGGACCCGGGCCAGGGAGCGGACGCGCCCATCTGGCAGAACCGCAGGGGATAGTTGTTGGGGTCACCCGCGCCCGCCTTGAGCGAGCCGAAGTCGTAGACGGAGTAACCGATGTTGCGGTACGACCCCTTCAGGTTCGAGTTGAAGAAGATGTGGAAGGAGAACGCCGACCTCCAGTGATCGTCACATGCGGACGGTGAGTAGAGGTTGTGGTGGTCGCCGTCCAGGGCCTGGGCGTTCGGGGCCATGGTGAACACGGCGGCGAGGGCGGCACCGACGACTGCGGCCCGCTTGACCAGATGGGACATGATCTGTGATCTCCTGATGTCGTTCGGTGGTCAGTCGAGGGCCCGGGCCTTGGCCACGGCCGTCTTGATGCCGGCCCGCTGCTCCTCGAGTGCCGCTCGGCTCTTGCTGATCTCCTGCTCCTGGATGCGGGCTTCGGCGTCGAACCACGTCTTCTCGACGTTGACCTTGTCCCGGCACGCGACATCCGCCACCGCGGTGTCCTTCTCCAGCTCGGTCGCCTTGTCGGCGGTGAGGAAACGGGAGTCCTCCGCGGCGTCCATCGGCTGGGCGTAGGCGAAGCCCTTGGTCTTCATGCACTCCGACCACTGCTGGAACGCCTTCTGCACTTCGGGTGCCTCGCGCGCCGTCTGGTAGGAGTAGCCACCGATCTGATTGACCAGGGGGGACACGGCGAGGCGGGGAACGCCGCCGTCCGCCTGGTCGACGCAGGAGCGCAGGGCACCGCGGTCGGTGTCGCCGGACTTGTCCCGGGCGAGGGCGTCGTCGTACGCCTTCTGTGCCGCGGGGTCCGGGTGGTAGCCGTGCTCCTGGGCCTCCTGGGCGTCGTGGATGCCGTACCGCCAGTCGGTCAGAGTCGTTCCACCGAGGTCCGGGAGATCCGGGGCCGGGGTCCACTCGGGGAAGCCCTTGCCGTCCATGCAGGCGTCGATCAGCTCGTCACGGCTGGCGCTGACCATGCGCGTCTGCGCCTTGGTCGGCGCGAACGTCTCCACGGGCAGGCGCCATGTGCCCGGATCCTCCGGGTCCCCGACGAACGCCTTCGCCACCGGCGCCGCGGTCTCGGCCCGCGCCCCGGATTCCCCCTGGGCGAGGCTGGTCCCCGCGACGGCCACCAGGATCCCGCCGGCCACGGCGAGGGCCGGCAGGGCCAGTTTGGTCATCGGCTTCACGTCTCTGTTCCTTTCTGGTCAGGACTGCGTGCGGGCCGGCCGTTCGGCAGGTCCTCGCTGCGCTGCGGTGGGAAAGGGGTGACGCGCTCTTGTGCGCGCCTTGCCGGGCCCGCCCGCCACCCGTCGGACGACAGCGGGAGACGGCGAGATGTGGGAAAGGCTCACGAGGTGGCCGGGGAAGGACCCGCTGCGCCGCCCGGAGCGGGGAAGCGGGGCGGCATCCGCACCGCCCGCACCCAGGGGGCGACGCCTCAAATCCCCTGACTCCTAAAGCCGCTGACGCCTCAAGTCCCCTGACGCCTCAAGTCCCCCGACGGACACGGCCGGCATACCGCCGGCCGTTCACGCCGCCGTCAGCGGCGGCCGACGTGCGCGATGCTGCCGCTGTCGGAGATCTTCCCCCTGGCCCGTCCGCTTCCGGACGGCGTCCCCACGTGGACACGGCTCGGCACCGAAGGCGACTGCCGGCATCGTGGCATGACGAACTCCCCTCCCCCGTAGCGGCGCCGGTTCCCCCGGGCGCTCGCTCAAGTCGTGCCGTAGCGGGTGGTCATGTCCCGCCGGGCACGACAGTCACCATAGCCACAGGCCTACAGTCCGTAACAAGGGTTTACTCCGGGCTCGCGCGCTGACTGGCGTGAAGCGGTTGCACAAGAAAGCGCACATTCCGACGGGTTACCTGTGTGCTTCCCGTGAACTGTGTGATGCAGGTCGGCCGAAAGTCGCCCCCGGAGGTGAGTGATCCGATTGTGAGCGGCCCCGAGCCGGACCGGACATGCCTGTCCGCACCGCACGGATCCCTCCTAAGCTGGGCCTTTCGAGCACCAGGGGGTGGCACAGTGGCGAGGCGGCCGGAAAGTACCGATGTCGTGGCGGCGGTGCGGCGGGTCTTCCACGACGGGCTGACGAGCGGGAAGTCCGCCTTTGCGCAGGAGCTTGCGGCCTGGACCGGGGCGACTGCCTCGGATCTGCGCAGACGGTTCGTGGACCGGCCGGACGAATCCTCGGACACCTTCCTGGTCAAACTGCGCCGGCAACTCGACGGCGCCCCGGACGCGACCGTCGTACTCGCCGCCGAGCTGCTGTTCGTGAACATGGCACCGCTCGTGCCCGAGCAGATCGGGCCGGCCAAGAAGCGGCAGATCCTCGGCGAGGTGCTGTCCTGGGCCGGCCGCCCGGTGACCGTTCCGGCGGATCTGGAACCGGGCCTGACGGGCTTCCTGCACGGCGGCCAGGGCTTCCTCAACTACCGGTGGGCGCAGTTCCAGATCCTGGTCCTGCTGGTGGAGCGGCTCGCCGGGATGACCGGCGCCGAGCGGGACGCGCTGCTGAAGGACCCGATGGCGTTCAAGGCCCTGTGCCTGGGCATCCAGGAGTCGGTCGGGCACAAGAAGGGGCGGGCGCAGATCCACGTCCTGCTGTTCCTGCTCTTCCCGGACTTCTACCAGCCGATCGCCAGCGCCTACCACAAGCAGGAGATCGTCAAGGCGTTCGCGGACGAGCTCCCCGAGCCCACCGGGGACGACGACCTCGACCTGCTGGAGCTGTGCCGGACGCTCCGGGAACAGACCGGGCAGGCCGTCGACTTCTACGACGAGCCGTGGGTGCGCAGATGGCGCGGGGGTACCGTCGAGCACGAGCAGCGCGGCTGGCTGGTGCGCGGGTACAACGTCGACGGGCGCAACTTCATCCCGGACTGGCTCCGGCAGGGCTACTGCTCGATGTCCTGGCGCGAGATTCCCGACATCCCCGCCGGCTCCGCCAAGCAGGACGTCCAGCGGGCCGTCGCCGAGGCGATGCCCGAGGCCAGCGCCCAACTGCGCGGACAGGCTGCGTACCAGCTGCACGCCTTCGTCACCGTGATGCAGCCGGGCGATCTGGTCGTCACCGTCACACCGGAGGAGGTGCACGTCGGCACGGTCCAGGGCCCGGCGGAGTACGACACCTCGGACGGCCCGGACAACGCCCGGCGCCGCCCGGTGCGCTGGGCCACCGCCGAGCGGCCGCTCGTCCGCGCGGAGCTGCCCGAGCGGGTGCAGGCCCGGCTGCCGCTGCCGCCCACGCTCTACGACGTCAGCAGCATCGCCGCCGAACTCGCCGAGCGGGCCGGCCTGGAGGACGTCGTCGCCGAGGAACTCGTCGACGTCGACGTCACCAAGCCGCTGGAACTGCCCCCCGTCACCGAGGAGCTGGCCGCGCGGCTGCTGATGCCGCTGGACTGGCTCAGGGAGACCGCCGAGCAGCTCCAGGAGCAGGGACAGCTCGTCTTCCACGGCCCGCCCGGCACCGGGAAGACCTACCTGGCCCGCGCCCTCGCCCGGCATCTGGCCGGTCCCGACCGGGTCGAGCTCGTGCAGTTCCACCCCTCGTACACCTACGAGGACTTCTTCGAGGGCTTCCGCCCGGTCCGGGGCGAGGACGGCTCGGTGGTGTTCGACGTCGTGCCCGGGCCGTTCCGGCTGCTCGCCGAGCGCGCCGCGAAGGACCCGTCCAACCCGTACGTCCTGATCGTCGACGAGATCAACCGGGCCAACCTGGCCAAGGTCTTCGGCGAGCTGTACTTCCTGCTGGAGTACCGCGAGGAGCCCGTCACCACCCAGTACAGCCCGCACGCCCCGTTCACCCTGCCGGGCAACCTGTTCCTCGTCGGCACCATGAACACCGCCGACCGTTCCATCGCCCTGGTCGACGCGGCGATGCGGCGCCGGTTCGCCTTCCGCCGCCTGTCCCCCGAGAAGCCGCCCGTCCGGGGCCTGTTGGACCGCTGGCTGCGGGAGCGCGGCCTGCCGGACACCGCCGCCCGGCTGCTGGACGAGCTCAACACCCGGCTCGGGGACGCCGACCGCGCCATCGGACCGTCGTACCTGATGAAGCCCGCCGCCGCCCGGCCGGACGGGCTCGGCCTCGTCTGGCGCACCCAGATCCTGCCCCTGCTGGAGGACCAGCTCTACGGCACCGGGATCGACGTGGAGGAGGAGTACGGCCTGCCCGCGCTGCGTGCGGCGCTGGAGCGGGGCCCGGAGGAGGCGTGACCGGCCTCCTCCTCACCGTTCCGGAGACCGGCCCCGGCATCGTGCGGGAGCTGACGGGCGACCAGATCGCCGGGCTGCTCACCGTGCCGGGCCTGGTGCGGCTGACCCCCGCGGCGGGCGGACGCTGGCGCCTGCGGGGGAACCAGAAGGCCGGGCTGGTCCGGCTGCGCACCCCCTCCGGCGGGACCGTCCAGCTCCATCTGCGCCCCAAACTCCCCGTGCGGGACCTGCTGTTCCTGCTCTCCTACTCCTCCGACGACCCCTGGCGGCCCGAGCCGGTCGGCGCGGCCGAGTCGGACGAGCTCCTCCCCGCGGTCGCCGGGCTGCTCGCCCGCGCCGCACGCCGCACCCTCGACACCGGAGTGCTGCACGGCTACCGCACGGTCGAGGAGGACCTGCCCCTGATCCGCGGCCGGATCCGCACGGCGGACCAGCTGCGCCGCGTCGGCCTGCCGCTGCCCGTCGCCGTGCGCTACGACGACCACACCCCCGACATCGCCGAGAACCGCATCCTGCTCACGGCCCTGGACCTGGCCGCCCGGCTGCCCGGAGTGCCCGTACACACCCGCCAGGCCCTGCGCCACCTCGCCGGCCGGCTCACGGGCGTCCGCCCCCTCCACCCGGGCGCGCCGCTG
Organism: Streptomyces paradoxus; assembly: GCF_014202475.1. Classification (GTDB taxonomy): domain Bacteria; phylum Actinomycetota; class Actinomycetes; order Streptomycetales; family Streptomycetaceae; genus Streptomyces; species Streptomyces paradoxus. Next base: position 35,973 of record NZ_JACHGV010000010.1, on the reverse strand, counting down.
CCCCGCTGGACACCGAACCGCCTCAACTCCCGCTACGCGCGGGTGCTGAGGCTCGCGGAGCTGGTGCTGTCCGCCCGTTCCGTCCAGCCGGAGGGCGGCAGCCCCGTCACGGCGGAGGGCTTCCTGCTCCACCTTCCGGACGTCTTCGAGCGGTTCCTCACGGTGGCGCTCGGCGACGTCCTGGCCCGCCGGGGCGTCCGCTGCGCCGGGCAGGAGGGGCACCACCGGCTGGACGTGGCCCGCCGGGTGCGGCTGCGGCCGGACATCGTGCTGTACCGGGCGGGCCGTGCGGTCTCCGTCGTCGACGCGAAGTACGTGTTCCTCGACAGGGCCGCGCCCTCCACCGACCACCTCGGCCAGCTGCTCGGCTACTGCACCGCGCTCGGCCTGCCGCACGGCCATCTCGTGTATGCCGCCACCACCCAGAACGGGCCCACGGACCACGTCATCCGCCGCTCCGGCATCACCGTCACCGCCCACACCCTGGACCTCGCCCTGCCACCGGCCGGGCTCCTGTCGGCCGTCGCGGACCTGGCGGACCGGATCACCGCGACGGCGGCGGACACCCGTCCCATGGTTCACCCAAGTTGACGTTTACACGTCATCCCACGGCAGGCCGTGCCAAGGTGGTGGACACCAACTCCCCTCCCCCACAGCACTTCAGGGAGCCCTCCATGCTGCGCGGCATCGATGTGAGCGCCTACCAGTCCTCCACCTACGGCACCGACGGCCTCTCCTTCGTCTTCGTCAAGGCGACGGAGGGGCGCTCCTACGTCAACCCCAAACTCGCCGCCCAGACCAAGCGGGCCCGGGACGCCGGGCTGGTCGTCGGCTTCTACCACTTCCTGTGGCCCGGCAACCTCACCGCCCAGGCCGAGTACTTCGTGAGCAAGGCCCCGGACCGGGCGGGCGACATCCTCGCCGTCGACTGGGAGACGACCAGCAACGGAACCCACGCGAGCAACGCCGAGAAGGACCTGTTCATCCGGAAGCTGAAGGATCTGCGGCCCGACAACCAGGTCATTCTCTACGCCAACCGCGACTTCTGGCTCAACGTCGACACGACGTCCTATGCGGGCGACGGCCTGTGGATCGCCGACTACGTCTCGGCGGGCAAGCCCCGCATCAAGGCGAAGTGGCGCTTCCACCAGTACACCGACGACCCGCTGGACAAGAACGTGGCCGACTTCGAGAGCAGGGCGGCGCTGCGGAAGTGGGCGGAGGACGCCTGATCCGGCCTAGCCGCTGAACTCCGGCGTGCGTTCCGGGGAGGCCTCCGCCAGGGCCTTCGTGACCGCTTCCGCGCCGTCGCGCAGGCCGTAGACCGGGGTGCCGGGCTGCTGGCGCCAGGAGTCGTCGATGCCGCCCGCGTCGACCGTGTCGAAGCCGAGCGCGTCGATCAGGTCCCGTACCTTGCGCTTGGCCGTCTCGTCGTCGCCGGCCACCGGCAGGGCCATCCGGCCGGGGTCGCCGGCGGGGAGCGGGCGGTCCAGGATGTCCTGGGCGAAGGTGCCGTTGAAGGCCTTGATCACCGGATGGCCGATGTGCCGTTCCGTCCAGCGGCTCTCGGTGAGGCCGTCGTCCTCGATCCCCGTGATCCTGCCGTCGCGCTGCCGGGGGTAGTAGTTCCCGGTGTCGATGACCGCGACGCCGTCCGCCGCGCCGTCGAGCAGGCCGGAGGGGAGGTCCGGGATGGCCTTGAGCGGGACGGTGACGACGACGATCTCGGCGCCCCGTGCCGCCTTGCCGACCGTCACGGGCGTCGCGCCGGTCTCCTCCGCGAGGGCCGTGAGCGTCTCGGGCCCCCGGGAGTTGGCGACGGACACGTCATGACCGAGGGCGGTGAGCCGCCGGGTCAGATTGCCGCCGATGTTGCCCGCGCCGATGATGCCGATCTTCATGTCCTCGCCTAGCCCTTCCCGAGCTGAACAGCGTCTCGTGGAGCCTCGTGACCACGGTCAACCCGCGGGGCGGGTGGGCTATTCCGCCGCCGGGGAGGGGCCTGGCGCACTTCGCTCCGGGCATGGCGAGGGGCCCGGTCCGGTGATCGCGGACCGGGCCCCTTCGCTCGGCTGCGCCCGGGCGGGCTACTTGTTGAGGTAGGCCCAGAACTCGTCGAAGCTCAGGCGCTTGTCGCCGTCGAGGTCCCGGGTCTTGATGACGACCTCGGCGACCGACTCGGTGACGTTCCAGTCACCCGACCCGGCCAGGGCGGCCTTGAACTCGGCAGCGGTGATGAACCCGTCACCGTCCGTATCGATCCGCTCGAACTGCTTGCGTGCTTCCTCGATGTCCGCCACCGATCCGCCCCTCATCTCGTGCTGTACGTCCTGATGACGCAGGTCTGACGCAGGTCAGGTTAACCGGCCGTGCGCGCCTCCAGCGCGGCGACCACCCAGGCGAACTCCGCCCGGTACGCGGCCTCGGGCCCGGTGCCCTTCACGAGGGCCAGCAACTCGCGGTACCGGGCCACCCGGTGGGTGGCGTGCGACCGCAGCCGGGCCAGCACGGTCGCCGGGTCGGCGTCGCCCAGCAGCCCGCTGAGCACCTCGGCCGCGTCCGGCGAGTCGGGGGCGACGCCGCGCTCGACGGCGTCGGCTCCCAGCTGCACGAGCCGCCGGGAGAACCACACGGATGCCCCGGCGGGCGCGTCCTGCCCGTGGTCGGCCGCGTTGAACTCGGCCACCTTGCGCATCTCGGCCCGGAAGTCCGGGTCCCGGAGCATCTCCGCCAGCTCCAGCCAGGCGTCGACCTGCTCGGGCGTGGGCTCCTCGGGCAGGTCGGCGGCGGTGTCGCGCATGCGTTCCCGGATCACCGGGTCCGCGGTGTCCAGCCCGCGGAACACCTCGTCCACGAACTCCTCCACGATCCGCCGCCGTTCGGCCGCCGACAGGCGTGCCAGTCTGTTCACGAGCGTCATCTCCTCCGCGTCCGAGCCCCGCTTCGCCACCGTCGACAGCACGGCGCGGGTCACCTTGAGCGACCGGATCTGCGCGTCCAGGGCGACCACGTGTGCAGCCGCGACCTGCGCGACGGTGGTCTCACCGGACAGCACGCGGCGGACGTCGGCCAGGCCGAGGCCCAGCTCGCGCAGGGTGCGGATCAGCTCCAGCCGGGCCACCGACGGCGCGTCGTAGAGGCGGTAGCCGCCCGCGGACCGGCCCACCGGAGGCAGGGCGCCCCGGTCGGACCAGTAGCGGATGGTGCGCACGGTGAGTCCGGTGACCCGGGCCAGTTCCCCGATGGTGAGCAGTCCGCTGGCGTCGTCGATCATGTCTGCGAGTCTGGACCCTCCATCGGGTGGAGACTCAAGGAGCGCGACGGTGACGGACAGCCTCGGGGACATACTCGACGCGGCGGCGCGGGGCGTCTTCCCGCCGGCGGACGGCGGTACGACGATCGTGCCCCAGCCCTCACCCCGGGACGCGGGGGTGCTCGCCTTCACGGCCCACTCGGTCGTCTTCACCGACGAGGACCCGGACTGGGTGCGCAGCACCCTCGCCCGGACCGACTGCGACGCGCTCGCGGCCACGATGAACGCCCGCTTCCTGACGGCCCTGATGGACCGGACGGGGCGTGTCTCCGACACGATCGACGTGCTGCTGACCGGTGCCGCGCTGCCCGGGGAGCCGCCGGTCGCGCTGACGGAGATCGACGACCCCGGGCATCCGCGCGTGGCGTCGGCCCGCAGACGGCGTGACGGTGTGCGGGTGTGGGCGGCGGACGGCGGGGTGCTCGTGCTGGGCCGTGGGGTGGCCGGGCGGTGGGAGGTCGCCGTCGAGGTGGACGAGGGGGCACGGCACCGGGGGGTCGGGCGGCGGCTGGTGACGGCGGCGCGGCAGCTGACCGGGGGCGCTCCGGTGTGGGCGCAGGTGTCCGCGGGGAACGCCCGCAGTCTGCGGGCGTTCCAGGCGGCGGGTTACCGGCCCGTGGGCTCGGAGACGCTGCTGCTCAGTGCCAGGGCCGGTAGTGCGGGTTGCTCTCGCACTCGCTCATGATCTCGGTCCTGGTCTGCTTGTCGACCGGGCAGACGCCGATGACGTACTGGCGGGCGATGCCGCCGGGGAAGGCGACCTCCTGCTGGTCGGCCCATTTGTGGGCGTCGCCGATGGTCCGGTTGACGTCGATGCCGCCGGGGGCGTCGACGTAGTAGTTGAAGCCGGATTTCCACTTCTTGAACAGGTCGTGGTCGTACGTCGTCGACACGTACGGGGACGGCTGGTTGACCAGGACGTACTTCTCCAGGTCGTACTGGCCGTTCACGACGTCCTTGGGCTGGAAGCCCTCCTCGAAGACGACGGACGGGCCGCGGCCGTCGGCGCGGTAGAGGGTGCCGCAGGTGGTGCGCCAGGAGGGGTCGGGGGTGATGCGGCCGACGTCGACCCGGCGGTCGGCGGCGGCCTTGACCTTGTCGTCGAACTGGACGGGGCAGGCGGCCGGTGCGGGGGCGGCCACCCCGGCGGCGGCAGCCGGGGTCTCGGCGGGTGCGGCGCCCGTGGTGGTGAGGACGGCGGCGAGGCTGAGTGCGGCGGCAGCGGCCCGCCGCCTCGGACGAAGAGTGATCATGCACGGCACGATCGCGGGTGCGTCGTGACGCGACCGGGACCCTCACCCGATCAGGGCGTGTCAACTTGCCTTCGGTGGACGGCACATGGGTGTCACCGGAAGATGCCCGTATGGCCGAGCGAGTAGCGGCCGGGCTGCGGGTAGACCGCGAGGCCGTGCGGGCCGCTGCCGACCGGGATACGGGCGAGCTGGGTGCCGGTGCGGGTGTCGATGGCGTACACCTCGGCGTCGTAGCGGCCGGACAGCCACAGCACCTTGCCGTCGGCGGAGACGCCGCCCATGTCGGGGCTGCCGCCGTCGGGCAGGTTCCACTTCTTGGTCAGCTTGCCCTGGGTGAAGTCGAAGACGGAGACGGTTCCCTCGCCGCGGTTGGACACGTACATCTCGCGGGAGTCGCGGCTGACGTAGAGGCCGTGGCAGCCCTTGCCGGTGGGCATCAGGGTGGGCTCGGTGAACTTGTCGCCGTCGAGGACCCACATGCCGTGGGCCATCATGTCGGCGATGTAGAACGTCTTGCCGTCGGGCGAGATCTTCACGTCCTGCGGCATGGCGCCCTCGAACGGCAGCCGCTGCTGCCCGACGACCTCCATCTTCTCGGTGTCGACCTTGAGGAGCTCGCCGCTGAACTCGCAGGAGACGATGAAGTAGCGGCCGTCGAGGGAGAAGTCGGCGTGGTTGACGCCGTAGCAGGAGACCGGGACGGTCTTCTTGATCTCCATGGTGTGCGGGTCGCGGAAGACGAGCTCGCGGTCGAGGGAGGCCATGACGACGGCGTATCTGCCGTGGGGCGTGAAGTAGAGGTTGTAGGGGTCGTGAACGTCGACCGGCTTGCCCGCCTTGCCGGTTTTCGGGTCGATCGGGGTGAGGGTGTGGCCGCGGTTGTTGTTGACCCAGAGCGTCTTCAGGTCCCAGGAGGGCACGACGTGCTGGGGCTGCCGGCCGACGGGGATCGTCTCGATGATCTCGTACGTCTTCGGATCGATGACGGAGACGGTGTCGGACTCGGTGTTGGGGACGTAGACCCGGGACGGGAAGTCCTTGACCACCGGGGACAGCTTGTCGGGGCGGTCGGCCGCGTACACGTCCTCGGGGTCCAGGACGGGCGGCATGCCGGGCAGGCCCTTCACGGGCTTCTTCTCGGGCGGTGCGGGCACGGCGGCCTTGGTGCCCCGTGCCTCGGAGGTCCGCTCCCCGCTGCCGGTGCCGCAGGCGGCGAGGACGGCGAGGACGGCACCCGTGACCAGGGCGCTCTTGACGAGATGGCGGTGCATTGCACCATTTAATGGGCGTCTTGTGGGGAAACCTGTGATTCGTCCGTCCGGCGACCGGGTGAGGCAGCGCGCGTCAGCGGTCGGCGACCCGCATCTCGAACCAGGTGGTCTTGCCCCGGGGCAGCAGATCGACCCCCCAGCGGTCGGCCAGCTTGTCGACGAGGAACAGGCCCCGGCCGCTGATGTCCATCTCCTGGACCGGCATCAGGCACGGCAGTCCCCGGGAGGGGTCGCGCACCTCGACGCGGATCCAGCCGCGGCGCCGGTGCAGGCGCAGTCCGAAGACGCGGGCGCCGGTGTGGCGGACGGCGTTGCCGACCAGTTCGGAGACGAGCAGGACCGCGTCCTCGGTGGTCTTGGGGGTGAGTCCCCAGTGGCGCAGGACCACGACCTGGGTGAGCCGTCTCGCGGTGGCGGCGGACTCGGGGCGGGACGGCAGCGGAACCTCTGCCTCCGTCGGGTTGCCGTACAGCTCCAGCGCCTTGAGCGCGTGTTCGTCCTCGACGGTCGGCGACCAGCGCGCCGCGGCCGCATGAGCGTGCCCCCGCGGCTGTTCCGTACCCTCCAGCCCCGCCATGCCCCCATCATGGCCGCCCGGAGCGCCGCACGGGGCCGTTCCCGGGGAATACGCCCCGGTGAACGGGCGGTGGAACGGCGGTCCGATGTCATATGCCGGAGGCACTTCGAAACCGCGCGAAGCTCTCCCGACCTGCTGGAAGGCACGGTTCCGGAGTGAGGGCCGGACTCCCCCGACCAGATGGGCTTAAGGTTGCCTTAAGGCTGCCATAAACCGCCCCATCGAGGGACCCCGGGTCAGACACCGTGTCAATTGCAAGCCCCTGCAGGGCTGTTCACAGGAACTTCGCCTTGCCCGGCCCCTCCGCCACGAAGCTGCGCATCCCGCGCTCGCGGTCCTCGGTGGCGAACAGACCCGCGAACCAGTTCCGCTCCATCGCGAGGCCCGTGTCGATGTCCGTCTCCAGGCCCGTGTCGATCGACTCCTTCGCGGCGCGCAGCGCGAGCGCCGGGCCCTGTGCCAGCTTGGCTGCCCAGGCGTGCGCCTGCGTGTACACCTCGTCGGCGGGGACGACCCGGTCCACCAGGCCGATCTCGCGGGCCTCCTCGGCCTTCACCATCCGGCCCGTGAAGATGAGGTCCTTGGCCTTGGAGGGGCCGACCAGGCGGGCCAGGCGCTGGGTGCCGCCGGCCCCGGGGATCAGACCGAGCAGGATCTCCGGCTGGCCGAGCTTGGCGTTCTCGCCGGCGATGCGGAAGTCGGCACACAGGGCGAGCTCGCAGCCGCCGCCCAGCGCGTAGCCCGTCACGGCCGCGACGACCGGCTTGGGGATCCGGGCCACCGCAGTGAAGGAGTCCTGCAGGGCGCGGGCGCGCAGGACCATCGCGGTGTGGTCCATCTCCTGCATCTCCTTGATGTCCGCGCCGGCCGCGAACACCTTCTCGCCGCCGTAGACCACCACGGCCCGGACGTCCTCGCGCCGCGCGGCCTCCTCGGCGAGTTCCTTCAGCCGGTCCTGCGTGGCGATGTCCAGCGCGTTCATGGGCGGGCGGTCGAGACGGAGCGTGCCGACGCCTTCAGCGACTTCGAGAGAGACGGTCATAGGCAGCAGGTTAACGGGGGCTAACGGGTAGGGCCCCGGTGCGGTCCGTCACACCGGGGCCCTCTTGTCAGCAGCGGAGAACTACTTCTTCCACTTCTCCCAGGACATGTTCCAGCCGTTGAGCCCGTTGTCCGGGTCGACGGTCCGGTCCTCGGAGTTCTTGACGACCACCACGTCGCCCACCATCGAGTGGTTGAAGAACCACGCGGCCGCCACCTTCTTGTCCCAGCCGCCGCGCACGTCGCGCAGGCCGATGCAGCCGTGGCTCGCGTTGTAGTTGCCGAAGGCACCGCTCGCCCAGTAGTTGCCGTGCAGGAACGTGCCGGAGGTGGTCAGGCGAACGGCGTGCGGGACGTCCTTGATGTCGTACTCGCCGCCGTAGCCGACGGTCTCGCCGTTCATCCGGGTCACCGTGAGCATCTCGCTGATGACCATCTGGCCGTTCCAGGTCTCCATGCCGGGCTTGCCGGTCGTGACCGGGATGGTCTTGATGACCTTGCCGTCGCGCATCACCTTCATGGTGAGCTTCTTGGCGTCGACGACCGAGACCTGGTTGCGGCCGATGGTGAACTCGACCTTCTTGTCCTGCTCGCCGTAGACGCCGGAGCGGCCTTCGACGCCGTCGAGGTTCAGGTCGACGGTCACCTTGGTGCCGGGCTTCCAGTACTTCTCCGGGCGGAAGTCGAGGCGGTCGTTGCCGAACCAGTGGCCCTCGACGTCGACGGCCGGCTCCGTCTTGATGCGGATGGCCTTCTCGACGTCCTCCGGGTGGGTGATGCCCCGCGAGAAGCGGATGGAGAACGGCATCCCGACGCCGACCTTGGAGCCGTCCTCGGGGGTGAAGGTGCCGATGAAGGTGTTCTTCGGGGTCAGCGTGGTGAAGCCGGCGTCCTCCGCGGCCGTGCGGCCCTCGGAGTCCTTGGCGACCGCGTGGACCGTGTACTTGGTGGCACCGGCCAGGTGGGTGGACGGCGTCCAGCCGGTGCCGTCGCCGGATATCTCGCCCTCGACCTTGTTGCCCTCGGCGTCCTTGACCTCGACCTCGGTCAGCTTCCCCTTGGCGGCGGTGACCTTCAGCGCACCGCTCGTGTCGACGGACTTGGCTCCGTCCTCGGGGGTGATGCTGACGACCGCCTCGGACTGCTTGCTCTGCGCGGCGTCCGAGTCCCTCCCCTTGCTGTCGCTCCCGCCGGAACCGGAGCCGGTGCCCCCGCCGCCGCACGCCGTGACGGCGAACAGCAGCGCGCCGAGTATCAGCGCGAGCACTCCGTTCCTGCGCCCAACCGACGCCCCCGATATCGGTCGCCCGTTCAAGTGGTTCTCCCCTCCCCGGGCCTGGTCAGGCCCGCACGCGCACCCGCGCGTCCCCCGCGCGTCGGCGAATAGTAACCACAGGCCGGACGGCGCCGGAGGCCCGCGATTGTCACTGTTCGGTCCCAACGGAGCGCCGGGTCAACCCGTCCCCCTGTCCGGCTACTTCACGGCACTGCCCGCCTTCCATGCGTTCCAGTCCATATTCCATCCTCCGAGCCCATTGTCGGGAGCAACCTTTTTGTCATTGCTGTTGACGACTTCGACGACGTCCCCGATGAGGCTGCGGTCGAAGAACCAGCCGGCCGGGGTGTCCGAGCCGCCGCCCTTCACATCGCGCAGCCCGATGCAGCCGTGACTGATGTTGGTGCGGCCGAAGACGGTGTGGTGCGCCCAGTAGTTGCCGTGCAGGAAGGTGCCGGAGTCGGTCAGGCGCATGGCGTGCGGAACGTCCGGGATGTCGTACTCGCCCTTGCCGTCGCGCTTCTTGAAGCCGACCGTGGCGCCGTTCATCCGGGTCACGTCGAGCATCTCGGTCACCACCATCTTGCCGTTGTAGGTGGTCGTCCTCGGGGCGCCGGTCGTGACCGGGACGGTGGCGAGGGGCTCGCCGTCGCGCCGGACCTCCATGGAGTGGGCGGCGGCGTCGACCACGGAGACCTGGCTGCGGCCGACGGTGAAGGAGAACGTCTTGTGCTGCAGGCCGTAGACGCCGGGCAACCCCTCGACGTCGCGCAGGCGCAGGGCGACGGTGACCTGGGTGCCGGGTTTCCAGTAGTCCTCGGGGCGGAAGTCGAGGCGTGTCCTGCCGAACCAGTGCGGGCGGATCTCGACGGCCGGGCGGGCGGTGACGCGTACCGCGCGTTCGACGGCGGCGCGGTTCGCGATCTGCCGGTTGAACTCCAGGGAGACGATCATGCCGGTGCCGACCGTGGCGCGGTTCTCCGGGGCGACGTAGCCGATGAAGCGCTCCTCGGGGACGTAGGTGGTGAAGGTGGTGCGCCGGGCCGAGCGGCGTCCGTCGCCGTCCACGGCCACCGCGTCGACCGTGTACTTGGCGGCGAGCGCGAGCCGCGGCTCGTCGGGTTCCCAGGTCAGGCCGTCGGCGGAGAGGTGGCCGGGCACCGGGGACTCCTGTGCGTCCTGCGACCTGACGACATTCACCTTCTCCAGCCGGCCGTCGGGCACGCGCACCCGCAGCCGCTCGCCGGGGCGCACTCCCCTGCTGCCGTCGCCGGGCGAGACCTTGATGACGTCCTCGGGCGCCGGGGGCGCGCCGAACACCCCGGCGATCCCGCCCACGTCGTCCGAGGTACAGCCGGTGGCCCCGGCGAGGAGCCCTGCCCATGTCACTACGGCGGCCAGCGCGGCCCTCGCGCGCCGCGCGCGCCCTTGTACGTGCCTCACGAGGTGCCCAACGACCGGCCATGTCCCCGGAAACGACCATGCCCGCCCCCGGGGAAACGTGAGTGCGACCCACGCTCTGGGCAGAACAGTGGGGAGGACGACGCGCAGGGGAGCCGCGGCCCGGGCCGCAGACAGGGCCGCACCCCTCTGTCCCCCGTCGTCCCACGAGCCGCGGGAGGCTGACAGGTGTCCAGCGCAGCCGAGCAGGAGGCGGTGGCCGGTCGTCAGGCCACCGGGAACGGGCGCCAGGCCGCCGTGAACGGGGCGCGGCGGGCCGCGCCGCCACCCACCGTGCCCGCGTGGCCGGGTGCGCCGACACCGCTGGGGGCCCGGTTCCGGGTGGGCCCGGACGGGGTGGCGGGCACCAACTTCGCGTTGTGGGCGGGCGGGGCCGAGGGGGTCGAGCTGTGCCTCTTCGACGAGTCGGGCAAGGAGTCGCGGGTCCGGCTCGCCGAGCTGACCCACGAGATCTGGCACGGCTTCGTCCCCGGCGTGCTGCCGGGGCAGCGCTACGGCTACCGGGTGCACGGCCGCTGGGACCCGTGGACGGGCGCCCGCTGGAACCCCGCGAAGCTGCTGCTCGACCCCTACGCCCGCGCCGTGGACGGGGACTTCGGTCTGCCGCCGGAGGTGTACGGGCACGTCCGCGACTGGCCGCAGCAGCATGTCGCCGACACCGTGCGCGACGACCGGGACTCCGCGCCGCACGTCCCGAAGGGCGTCGTCGTCCACGATGACGACGACTGGGCCGACGACCGCCGCCCGAAGACGCCGTGGGCGGACTCGGTGATCTACGAGCTGCACGTCAAGGGCTTCACCCGGCTGCACCCGGGCATCCCCGAGGAACTGCGCGGCACCTACGACGGCCTCGCGCACCCCGCGGCGATAGAGCACCTGGTGAAGCTGGGGGTGACGGCGGTGGAGCTGCTGCCGGTGCACCAGTTCGCGCACGAGGACCATCTGCTGCGCCGGGGCCTGAAGAACTACTGGGGCTACAACTCCATCGGCTACTTCGCCCCGCACGCGGCCTACGCGGCCTCCGGGACGAGAGGGCAGCAGGTCGGCGAGTTCAAGCGGATGGTGCGCGCCCTGCACGCGGCCGGGATCGAGGTCATCCTCGACGTGGTCTACAACCACACCGCCGAGGCGGGCGAACTCGGCCCGGCCCTGTCCCTCAAGGGCATCGACAACCGCGGCTACTACCGCCTCCAGGACGACGCCCGCCGCTACGCCGACTACACCGGCTGCGGCAACACGCTGCACGTGGTCCAGCCGCAGGTGCTGCGCCTGATCACGGACTCGCTGCGCTACTGGGTCACGGAGATGGGCGTGGACGGTTTCCGCTTCGACCTGGCGGCGGCGCTGGCCCGCTCCATGCACGACGTCGACATGCTCTCCCCGTTCCTGGCGGTCATCGCCCAGGACCCGGTGCTGCGCCGGGTGAAGCTGATCGCCGAGCCGTGGGACGTGGGGTCGGGCGGCTACCAGGTGGGGGCGTTCCCGCCGCTGTGGACGGAGTGGAACGACCGGTACCGCAACGCCGTACGGGACTTCTGGCGGCACGCCCTGCCGGACGTCCGCGAGATGGGCTACCGGCTGTCGGGCTCCAGCGACCTGTACGCCTGGGGCGGGCGCAGGCCGTACGCGTCCGTCAACTTCATCACCGCGCACGACGGGTTCACGCTGCGGGACCTGGTCTCCTACGAGCGCAAGCACAACGAGGCCAACGGCGAGGGCAACCGGGACGGCACGGACGACAACCGGGCCTGGAACGGCGGCACCGAGGGCGAGACGGACGACGAGGGCGTACGGGCGCTCAGGCGCCGGCAGCTCAGGAACCTGCTGACCACCCTGCTGCTGTCGACGGGTGTGCCCATGCTGGTCGCGGGCGACGAACTGGGCCGCACCCAGCGCGGCAACAACAACGCCTACTGCCAGGACAACGAGATCGGCTGGCTGGACTGGGGGCTGCTGGAGGATCCGGGCTGGCGGGCCCTGTTCGCGCTGACCTCCCGGCTGATCGCGCTGCGCCACCGCCACCCGGTGCTCAGGCGCCGGGCGTTCTTCTCGGGACGGGCCCAGACCGCGGACGGGCTGCGGGACCTGGCCTGGTTCACGTCCCGCGGCACCGAGATGACGGAGCAGGACTGGTACGCGCCCGCCGCCACCCTCGGCATGTATCTGTCCGGCCGGGACATCCCGGGACGCGACGAGCGCGGGGAGCAGATCCTCGACGACAGCTTCCTGGCCGTCCTGCACGCGGGCGAGGGGCCGGTGGACTTCACCCTGCCGGGGCCGCCGTGGGCCGAGCGCTACGAGGTCGTCGTCGACACGAGCCGGGAGGAGCAGGGGGAGGCGCCGGGCGTGGAGCACCGGGCGGGGACGGAGATCACGATGCCGGCGCGGGCGGTGCTGCTGCTGCGGGTGGCGGGGTGACCCCGGTGGGGCGGCCGGCGGGCGCGGACGGGCAGCACGCAGCAGGCGGGTGAAGCCTGAGCCACTGTCACCTTCCCGGGGCATGCATGAGGATCGCCGCCGCATCCGGCCGGGTCGGCGGCATCGACGCGCTGGAGGCGAGAGTGATGAACGAACGAGGCGGACAGACGGATCCGCACACCATCAGCGTCCCGGTCCTCATCGTCGGCGGCTCCCTGGTCGGCCTGTCGACCTCGCTGTTCCTGGGACGGCTGGGCGTGCCGCACGTGCTGGTGGAGCGCCACGCGGGCACCTCCATTCACCCGCGAGGCCGTGGCAACAACGTCCGCACGATGGAACTGTTCCGGGTCGCGGGTGCCGAGACGGCGATCAAGGAGGCGGCCGCCACCCTGGCCGTCAATCATGGCATCCTCCAAACGCCTACGCTGGTCGGCGACGCGGGCGAGTGGCTGTTCAAGGACATCGACCCGGGGGGCGGCCTGGCCCGCTTCAGCCCCAGCGCCTGGTGCCTGTGCAGCCAGAACGACCTCGAACCGGTCCTGCTCGACCACGCCCGCGGGCACGGAGGAGACCTGCGCTTCTCCACCGAGCTGATGTCGTTCGACGCCGGAGACACCGGTGTGACCGCCGTGGTCAAGAGCCGCGAGACGGGTGAGCACACCACCATCCGCGCGGACTACCTCGTCGCCGCGGACGGTCCGCGCAGCCCCGTGCGTGAGCAGCTCGGGATCGCCCAGAGCGGACCCGGCGACCTGTTCCACAACGTCAGCCTCACCTTCCGCTCCCGCCGCCTCGCCGATGTCGTGGGCGAGCGCCACTTCATCGTCTGCTACCTGACGAACCCGGAAGCCGACGGCGCCCTGCTGCCGGTGGACAACCGCGAGAACTGGGTCTTCCACGCTCCCTGGCACCCCGAACACGGCCAGACCCTGGAGGAATTCACGGACGAGCGGTGCATCGAGCACATCCGCCGGGCGGTCGGGGTCGCCGACCTCGACGTGGAGATCACCGGCAAGGCGCCGTGGCACGCCGCTCAGCGGGTCGCCCGCAGCTACCGGTCCGGACGCGTGTTCCTGGCCGGTGACTCTGCGCATGAGATGTCTCCCACCGGGGCCTTCGGCTCCAACACCGGCATCCAGGACGCGCACAACCTCGCCTGGAAGCTCGCCGCTGTGCTCGACGGCTGGGCCGGGGAGCGCCTGCTGGACACCTACGACGCCGAGCGCCGTCCCGTGGCCGAGGCCACCAGCGCGCGTGCCGCGGCCCGGTCGGCCGAGCACAGCCATCCGGGATTCGCCCCGCCGGCCGGAGCGGGCGGCGGCCCCCAGCGCGGCATCCTCAACGTGGCCCTCGGGTACCGCTACCCGCAGGGCGCTGTCGTCGGCGCCGATCCCGCGGCCCCCGTGGTACCCGAGAGCCTCGACCTGACCGCTGGCCCCGGCAGCAGGGCCCCGCACCTGTGGGTGCGTCGCGGGGACGAACGGATGTCGACGCTCGACCTCTACGAGCGGTCCCTGGTGCTGCTCAGTGACGCCGCCGAGCCGAACGCGTGGCACGAGGCCGCGGTCCGCCTCGCCGACGAGCTGTCCCTCCCGCTCGAGTCGTACCGGGTGGGCACCGGCCCCCTGGCCGACCTGGTGCCGGAGGACGCCGCCGACTGGGCGGAGCGTCACGGCACGGGGCCCGGGGGCGCCGTGCTCGTCCGGCCCGACGGGTTCGTCGCCTGGCGGTCGCCGGGTCCGGCCCCCGATGCCGAAGGGGTGCTGCGCGAGGTCCTGCGGACCGGGCTGGCCGTCGGCTGAATCCTCGCGAGCCTGGAACCGGCGAGTGCCCCGGCGGGTGCTGAGGAGCGGGCGGAACACGCGCTCATCACCCGGACGGGGTACCGCGACCGGCAGGCCGGTGACCGCGCGGACGGCCCGGTTGTCCTGACCCGTCCCGTCCGGCGGCCACCCGTGCCGGTCACCCGCGGACGCCGTCCGAGTCGCGCGATGTGCGGGGACGGCCACAGGATCGAGGAACGCCGACGTCGCATCCCTGCGGCCGGCGTTCACGATCCCCGCCGCGAAGGAGATGTGCGCAGGATGACCACCACGTCCGAACGGGGGGCAGGTTCGCGGGCGCGACAGGCCTCGCACCATGTCTCCCAGTCCGTGTTCGACGGTTCCCGGCTCCGAGTCGTCCTCCTGGTCGACGTCCACGACGGGGCCCAGCAGGAGTTCCTCGAAGCCTACGAACAGTTGTGCAACCAGGTCGCGTCCGTCCCCGGGCACGTCAGCGACCAGCTGTGCCAGTCGATCGAGAACCCCTCCCAGTGGCTCATCACCAGTGAGTGGGAGAGCGCCCCGCCGTTCCTCGCCTGGGTCAACAGCGAGGAGCACGTGCGGATGGTGGAGCCGCTGCACAGCTGCGTGCGCGACACACGGTCGCTGCGCTTCCACGTCGTCCGCGAGACCGGCGGACCGGCGAAGGGCGCCGACCAGGCGGGGCGCCGCCTCCAGACGGCGCCCCGGATCGGTGACGGTGTGATCCGGCACGCGCTCACGTTCACCGTGAAGCCGGGCAGCGAGGAGATCGTCGCCAAGATCCTCGCCGACTACGAGTCACCCGAGCCGAAGGTCGACGACACCACCCGGCTGTGCCGCACCTCCCTGTTCATGCACGGCAACCGGGTGGTGCGGGCCGTCGAGGTGCGGGGCGACCTGCTGGCCGCGCTGCGCCACGTCGCCCGGCAGCCCGAGGTGCGGGCCGTCGAGGAAGCCATCAACCCCCATCTGGAGCAGGCCCGGGACCTGGGCGACCCCGAATCCGCCCGGGTCTTCTTCACCAGGGCCGCGCTGCCGGCCGTCCACCACGTGACGGCGGGGCGGCAGGAGCCGCGGGCCGAGCGGTACGCCCTGTACTACCCGGCGCGGCCGGAACGCGGGATGCAGCTCGCCGAGCTCCTGGCCCACCGGGACGAGGCGGCCGCGGACGACCCGCGCAGCCCGGTCCTGCGCAGCACGATCTTCCAGCGCGACGACGTCGTCGTACGGCTGATCGACGTGCACGGCGGGATCGAGGAGGCCGACCCCGGCCACGTACTCGGTCTGTCCGACTCGGCGCAGGTGACCGAGCTGACGACGCTCCTGGACGACGCCGCGGGCATGGACGTGCCCGCGTCGAAGGACGGCAGCCTCGCGCGCCTGCTCGAACTGGCGCGCATGGATCTCGTCACCGACCGCCGGTCGTCCGACGCCTGATTCACCGTCCGGCGGGAGAGGCGATGCCGCCTCTCCCGCGGTGGTGCAGCACCTCAACGGAGGAACGCGTGATCACATCTCGTCCCAACATCGTGAGCCTGAGCGACGTCGAGCCCAACCGCCGGCGAGGCGGTGACCTGCGCGCCATGCTCACTCCGGCCGCGGTGGGCGCCACCAGTGGATTCATGGGCGTGGCGCTCATCGACCCCGGTGACCGCATCGGTGAGCACTACCACCCGTACTCCGAGGAGTTCGTGTACGTGGTGTGCGGGCAGCTCGAGGTGGACCTGGACGGGGAGCCGCACCCGCTCCGGCCCGAGCAGGGGCTGCTGATCCCCGTCAACGTGCGCCACCGCTTCCGCAACGTCGGCGACGTGGAGGCCCGGCTGGTCTTCCACCTCGGTCCCCTGGCGCCGAGTCCGCCACTGGGACACGTCGACACCGAGGGAACCGACGCCGAGTCCGCGGTGGTGGGAGCGGAGGCGGCCGAACGACGTCAGGTCCAATCATGACGCGGCGAGTGGCGGTCACCGGCATAGGTATCGTCGCTCCCGGAGGCATAGGCGTACCGGCGTTCTGGGATCTCCTGGCGGCCGGGCGCACCGCGACACGGGCCATCACGTTCTTCGACCCGTCCGGTCTGCGGTCGCGGATCGCCGCCGAGTGCGACTTCGACCCCGCGGCCCACGGCCTGGACGCGCGGGAGGTGGAACGCAGCGACCGTTACATCCAGTTCGCCATGGTGGCGGGCGACGAAGCGGTGCGGGACGCCGGTCTCGACCTGGCCGCCGAGGACCCCTGGCGGGTCGGCGTCTCGCTCGGCACCGCGGTCGGCGGCACCACCCGGCTGGAGCACGACTACGTCCTGGTCAGCCACGGCGGGCAGCGCTGGGACGTGGACCACCGGGAAGCCGGCCCCGACCTGCACCGCGCGTTCACGCCCGGCACGCTCGCCTCGACGGTGGCGGAGCGGTTCGGGGCGCGCGGCCCGGTGCAGACCGTGTCCACGGGCTGCACCTCCGGGCTCGACGCGGTCGGCTACGCCTTCCACACCGTGGAGGAGGGCCGGGCCGACATCTGCATAGCCGGTGCCTCGGACTCGCCGATCTCCCCGATCACCATGGCCTGCTTCGACGCCATCAAGGCCACCTCCTCGAACAACGACGACCCGGCTCACGCCTCGCGTCCCTTCGACGCCGACCGCGACGGGTTCGTCATGGGCGAGGGCGGCGCCGTACTCGTCCTGGAGGAGCTCGAACACGCCAGGGCCCGCGGCGCGCGCGTGTACTGCGAGCTCGGCGGCTACGCCACCTTCGGCAACGCCTACCACATGACCGGCCTCACCAGCGAGGGCGTGGAGATGGCCCGTGCCATCGAGGACGCCCTCGACCACGCGCGGCTCGACCCCACCGCGATCGACTACGTCAACGCGCACGGCTCGGGCACCAAGCAGAACGACCGCCACGAGACCGCCGCGGTCAAGCGGGTCCTGGGACCGCACGCCTACGAAACCCCCATGAGTTCCATCAAGTCCATGGTGGGCCACTCCCTGGGCGCCATCGGAGCGATCGAACTCGTCGCCTGTGTGCTGGCCCTGACCCACCAGGTGGTACCGCCGACCGCGAACTACGAGACCCCGGACCCCGAGTGCGACCTGGACTACGTCCCCCGCGTGGCCCGTGAGCGCAGCCTCGACAGTGTGCTCTCGGTGGGCAGCGGATTCGGCGGCTTCCAGTCCGCGGTGGTCATGAACCGGCCGAGGGAGAAGTCACGATGAGCGAACCTCGTCCTCAGCGCGCGGCCGTCACGGGAATCGGTGTGGTCGCGCCCAACGGATCCAGTACCGAGTCCTTCTGGAAGTCCACCAAGGAGGGCATCAGCGTCCTGGACCGCGTCACCCGGGAGGGCTGTGAGCATCTGCCGCTGCGGGTGGCGGGCCAGGTGCGCGACTTCGACCCGGCGGCGGCGATCGAGGAGCGCTTCCTGGTGCAGACCGACCGGTTCACGCATTTCGCGATGGCCGCGGCCGACCTGGCGCTGGACGATGCCCGGCTCCCCCGGTCCGTGACCGACGAGGTGCCGTTCTCCGTGGGTGTGGTCACCGCGGCCGGTTCCGGCGGCGGCGAGTTCGGACAGCGCGAGCTCCAGCAGCTGTGGGGCAAGGGCAGTCGTTTCGTCGGCCCGTACCAGTCCATCGCCTGGTTCTACGCCGCCAGTACCGGCCAGATCTCCATCCGCCGGGGCTTCAAGGGCCCCTGCTCGGTCGTCGCCGCCGACGAGGCCGGCGGCCTGGACGCCCTCGCCCACGCGGCACGAGCCGTACGGCGCGGCACCGATGTGATCGTGGCCGGGGCGACCGAGGCGCCGATCGCGCCCTACTCGATGGTCTGCCAGCTCGGCTACACGGAACTCAGCACGGTCGACGACCCGACCGTTGCCTACCGCCCGTTCACGTCCGCGGCCTGCGGGTTCGTGCCCGCGGAGGGCGGCGCCATGGTCGTGGTGGAGGCGGAGGGCACGGCCCGGGAGCGGGGCGCGCCCGTGCGGGCCCACCTGGCCGGGCACGCGGCGACCTTCACAGGGGCCTCACGCTGGGAGGAGTCCCGGGAAGGACTCGCCCAGGCCGTCCGGGGCGCCCTGGCGGAGGCCGGCTGCGCCCCCGAGGAGATCGACGTGGTGTTCGCCGACGCCCTCGGCGTACCGGAGGCGGACCGGGCCGAGGCCCTGGCCATCGCCGATGCTCTCGGGGCCCACGGCACCCGGGTGCCCGTCACCGCGCCGAAGACCGGGATCGGCCGGGGCTACTGCGCGGCGCCGCTGATGGACACCGCGGCGGCGGTGCTCTCGATGGAGCACGGTCTGATCCCGCCCACCCCCAATGTCTTCGACATCTGCCACGACCTCGACCTCGTGACAGGCCGGGCCCGTACCGCCGAGGTACGCACGGCGCTGGTGCTGAGCCGCGGACTCACGGGGTCGAACTCGGCGCTGGTGCTGCGGCACGGCGCCACCGACGCCTCGTCGTGAGGCGCCGTGGAAACAGGCAAGGAAGGGAAATGGCATGACTGACCGCATCACTGTGGAAGAGCTGTCCGAACTCATGAAGAAGTGCACCGGCGTCACCGTCGCCCCGGAGGAACTCCGCCGCGACGAGACGGCCTTCGAGAGCCTCGGGGTCGACTCGCTGGGCCTGCTGGGCATCGTGGGCGAGCTGGAGAACCGGTACGGCACTCCGATGCCGACCGACGCCGAACGCTCCAAGACGCCCCGGCAGTTCCTCGACCTCGTCAACGGTGCCCTCCTGGCAGGAGCGTGACATGACCGGACACACACAGAACGAGATCACCATCGCCGCACCCGTGGACCTGGTCTGGGAGGTGACCAACGACCTGGAGAACTGGCCGCGGCTGTTCAGCGAGTACGCCTCCGTCGAGATCCTCTCCCGGGAGGGCCACAGGACGACCTTCCGGCTGACGATGCACCCGGACGAGAACGGCACCGTGTGGAGCTGGGTCTCCGAGCGCGAGCCGGACCGCGAGACGCTCACCGTCAAGGCCCGGCGGGTCGAGACGGGTCCCTTCGACCACATGGACATCCACTGGCGGTACGAGGAGGTCCCGGCCGGCACGCGGATGGTCTGGACGCAGGACTTCGCGATGAAGCCGGACGCTCCGGTCGACGACGAGTGGATGACGGACAACATCAACCGGAACTCCAAGGTACAGATGGCCCTGATCCGCGACCGCGTCGAGAAGATCGCCGCGGAGCGCGGTGCGAGTGCCGGTCCGACCGACTGAGCCGGACGGAGAACGCCCATGCACCAAGCTCTGATCGTCGCCCGGATGGCCCCCGGGTCGGCGCCCGACATCGCCAAGGTGTTCGAGGAGTCCGACCGGGGGGAGCTGCCGCACCTCGTCGGCGTGACCCGGCGCAGCCTCTTCCAGTTCGGCGATGTGTACATGCACCTGATCGAGGCCGAGCGCGACCCCGGGCCGGCCATCGCCAGGATCACCGGCCATCCCGAGTTCCGGGAGGTCAGCGAGCGGCTGTCCGCGTACGTCAGCGCGTACGACCCCGAGACCTGGCGCTCCCCGAAGGACGCCATGGCGCAGCGCTTCTACCTCTGGGAGCGCGAACCGGCCGGCTGACCTCGCCGGCAGGCCACCGGTCGCCGGGTCCGCGACAGCGCGGACCCGGCGACCGGTGGCCTGCCGGGGGGCGGAGCCCCGGAAGCACCGGGGCCCTCGGGAAGCGGCCCGGTCAGGCGGGGACGCGGCAGTCGAACGCGTGCAGATAGGGATTGACCGGACTGACGTCGTCGACGGCCAGACCCGCCTCGGCCAGCCGGTCCAGCATGCTCCGGGTGGTGTGCTTCGCCCCGCCGACGTTGAGGAGCAGCAGCAGGTCCATGGCGGTGCTGAACCGCATCGAGGGCGAGTCGTCGACGAGGTTCTCGATGACCACGACCCGCGTACCCGGTCCGCCGGCCTCGCGGACGTTGCGCAGCGTGCGGGCGGTGCTCTCGTCGTCCCATTCCAGGATGTTCTTGATGACGTAGACGTCGGCCTTCACCGGTACGGCCGTCCGGACGTCGCAGGGCACCACGCGCGCCCGGTGGGCGAGGTCGCCGCCCGGGCGCAGTCTCGGCACGGCGTTCTCCACCACCCTGGGCAGGTCGACCAGGGTCCCGTGCAGGGCGGGGTACTTGTCCAGGAGGCTCGCCACCACGTGCCCCTGGCCGCCGCCGAGGTCCGCGACCGACGTGTGGCCGGTCAGGTCGAGGAACTCCGCGACGTCCTGGGCGGACTGCAGGCTGGACGTCGTCATGGCGCGGTTGAAGACGTCGGCGGACTCCGGGGCGTCCTCGTTGAGGTAGGGGAAGAACTCCTTGCCGTACAGGCCCTCCACCACGTTCCGGCCGGTGCGTACCGCCTCGTCCAGCTTCGGCCAGACGTCCCAGGTCCACGGCTCGGTGCACCACAGCGTGATGGCGCGCAGGCTGTGGGGGTCGTCCTCGCGCAGCAGCCGGGAGACGTCGGTGTGCGCGAAGGTCCCGTCCGGGCGTTCCGCGAAGACGCCGTGGCAGGACAGGGCTCGCAGGAGCCGTCGCAGCGGTCCGGGTTCGGTCTTCACCGCGGCCGCGATGTCCTCCACGGCCATGGGGTCGTCACCGAGGGCGTCGGCGACGCCCAGCCGGGCGGCCGCGCGCAGGGCGGCGGCACATGCCGCCCCGAAGGCGAGTTCCCGCAGCCGCATGGACGGCGGAGGTGCGGGATGGGTGGTCGTCATGTGCCGCCTTCCTGTTTCGATCACGTCAACGGTGGGGGGTCAGCACAGGCCGGCGGGCGTGGACAGCCGGCAGGTGTTGCCCTGGAACGTGTTGCCCTGGCCGGGGTCGGTGTTGACCAGGTCCGCCGGAGCGTTGCCCTGCAGCAGGTTGTGGCTGATCCGGTTCCGCTCGCTGGGCGTGCCGACGAAGCTCTTGAACACGACGATGCCGCCCGACAGCGGCGACGTGCCGACGTTGTCCCTGATCACGTTGCGGGTGACCAGGTTGTCCTCGGTGCCCGTGAGGACGATGCCGGATCCCTGCAGGGCGTCCAGCCGGGCGGTCTTCGGGCAGGACTTGTTGTTGCGTTCGATGCGGTTCTCGCGCACGGTCACGAGGCCGGCCTTCGGCTTGTTCTCGTCGCCGACGACGAACACCCCCGCGCAGTTGCCCGTGAGGTGGTTGTCGGTGAGGGTCAGGTTGCGCAGCCGGCGGACGGTGACGCCGATCCGGTTGCCCTGCAGCCGGTTGCGCTCGACCAGCGTTCCCCCGGTGTCCATGGCACCCTGCTCCGCCGTGACCGTGTTGGCGAGGAACAGGCCCGCGTCGCCGTTGTCCCGGGCGGTGTTGCCGCGGAACACCCCGCGGACCGACTGCTCCGTGGCGATGCCCCACACCCCGTTGCCGACCGCGCCGACGTTCCGCACGGTCAGCCTGTCGGCCTCGTGGGCGTAGACGCCGGCCTTGCGGAAGCCGGTCACCGTCAGGGAGGCGATGGTGACGCCGTCCACGTTGTGGTCCCGCGTGCCCTCGACGCAGATGCCGTTGCCGGCCGCGGCGCAGCTGCCGGCGGCGCTCCCGGTGTCGGGTGCGGTCGCGGTGTCGGGTGCGGTCGCGGTGCCCGGGCCCGCCTGCGGCCGGAGCACCGTACCGCGGCCCATGCCGCGCAGGGTGAGTCCGGGTGTGCTCACGCTGACGCTCTCGCGGTGGGTGCCGCGGGCGAGCAGAACGGTGTCACCCGGCCGGGCGGAGTCCACCGCCTTCTGGATCGACTCTCCCGGTCTGACGAGGTGGACCGTGTGTGCGGCGGTCGGCGCGGCGGCGCCGAGGCCCGTCCCGAGCAGCGCCGCGGCGCATGCAAGAGGTGCGATATGGCATTTATTCATATTGCGCAGATTAGGGCCGAAAGGTCGCGAACCGGTGGGATGGGCCATCCGGCGGCGTGGCACCCAGGGCCTGCCGTGGACGACAGGACGATGCGGCCGTACGACCCGTCGAACATTCCCCCAGGTCGTAGGACCAACGGCCGATCCGGGTCCGGCGGAAACTCGGTGGGCAGTGTCAGTGGCGATCCGTAGGCTCGCTGCTGATGGCCACGACACCAGCCCCCACCCAGGACCGTTCCGCCGTGCGTACGCTGCTGCGCCTGTGGCCGTACGTGCGGCCCGTGCGGGCGCGGCTGGTCAGTGCCGCGTTCGTCGCGATCGTGGCCTCCTGCGTGGGCCTGGTGATCCCGCTCGCCCTGAAGTGGATGGTGGACGGGCCGATCGCCGACCGGGACCCGGCGGGGGTGTGGCTCGGCGCGCTGTTCCTGCTGCTGCTCGGCTTCACGGAGGCCTTGCTGTTCGGGCTGCGCCGGTGGCTGGTGGCCCGGCCGCTCTCGCACGTCGAGGCGTCGATGCGGGCGGCTCTGTACCGGCATCTCCAGCGGCTGCCGGTGGCCTTCCACGACCGGTGGGCCTCGGGGCAGTTGCTGTCCCGGGGGACGACGGACCTGATGCTGCTGCGCATGTTCCTCGCGTTCCCGCTGACGTTCCTCCTGGTCAACGGGGTGACGATCCTCGTCGGCGTGATCATCATGCTGCTCCAGGACTGGACGCTGGGGCTGGTCATCCTCGGGCCCGCCGTGCCCGTCATGGTCACCTGCCTGATCTTCGAGAGGCGCTACGCGAAGCTGGCCCGGCGTGCCCAGGACCAGGTCGGCGACCTGACGACGGTCGTCGAGGAGAGTGTGCTCGGTATCCGCATCATCAAGGGCTTCGGCCGCCACCGGAGCCAGGAGCGGGCGTTCCGGGACCTGTCGAAGACGCTGCGCGGCACGGAACTGCGCAAGGCGCGGCTGCTGGCGACGATCTGGGGCGTCATCGTGACGCTGCCGGAGGTGGCGATCGGGGCGGCGCTGGTGGTGGGGGTCGTCCAGGTGGCCGACGGTGTTCTGTCGGCGGGGACGCTGGTGGCGTTCCTGTCGACGGCGCTGGCGCTGCGGTGGCCGGTGGAGTCGATCGGCTTCCTGCTGGCGATGAGCCAGGAGGCGGCGACGGCGACGGAACGGTACTTCGAGGTGATGGACGCGGAGGTGGAGGGCGCCGCGGAGCGGGCCTGCGCCCCGGCCGCCACCCCGGGCCCGGGCTCCGTCTCCGCCGCTGTCCCAGCCCCCGGCACGGGCTCGGCGCGCGTCCGGGAACGAGGGCTCCGCTTCCACGACGTCACGTTCCGCTACCCCGACGCTCCGCCCGACACCCCGCCCGTCCTCCAGCACATCGACCTGCACATCCGGCCGGGTGAGTCCATGGCCCTGGTCGGCGGCACCGGCAGCGGCAAGACGACTCTCACCGCGCTCATCCCCCGCCTGTACGAGCTGACCTCGGGCCGGATCACCCTCGACGGCGCCGACATCACCGGCCTGTCCAGACAAGCCCTGCGCGCCAAGGTCGCCGTGGCCTTCGAGGAGCCCACGCTGTTCTCGGCGTCGGTGGGCGACAACGTTCTCATGGGTGCCGGGGACACCGCCGGCCACGCCGACCTGGAGCGTGCGCTGGCCGTCGCCCAGGCGGGCTTCGTGCACTCCCTGCCCCAGGGGACGGACACCCCGGTGGGCGAGCAGGGCCTCAGCCTCTCCGGCGGCCAGCGCCAGCGCCTCGCGCTCGCCCGGGCCGTCGTCGCGCAGCCGGAGTTCCTCGTCCTGGACGACCCGCTGTCGGCCCTGGACGTGCACACCGAGGCCGCCGTGGAGGCCGCCCTGCGCCAGGTCCTCGCGGACACCACCGCCCTGATCGTCGCGCACCGCCCCTCCACCGTGCTGCTCGCCGACCGCGTCGCGCTGCTGTCCGGCGGCCGGATCGCCGCGGTCGGCACCCACCACGAACTGCTGCGCACGAACGCCGAGTACGCGCATCTGATGTCAGGGGAAGAGGAGGGCGCACGATGACGGCGGCCACCGGCGCACCGGCCGGCAACAAACCCGGCAACAAACCCGGCGACCGGCCCGGCCATCGGCCCGACGACCCGTCCGCCGCGACCGGCGACCCCTTCGACCGGGACGTCCTGCCCACTCCGCCGGGCGCCACCGGGGCCCTGCTGCGCTCCCTGCTCTCGCCCATGAAGGCCCGGGTCGCGGTCACCACGCTCCTGCTGCTGCTCCAGCAGGCGGTCGTGCAGGCGGGCCCGCTGCTCGTGGCGTACGCCATCGACCGTGCCGTACCGGCGTTCCGGGCGCAGGACCACGGGCCGCTGATCGCGGTGGGCGCCGGCTATCTGGGGTGTGCGCTGGCCGCGGGCGGGCTGCAGTTCGCGTTCGTCGCCGCCGCGGCCCGGGTCAGCCAGGACGTGCTGCTCGACCTGCGCGGCCGGATCTTCCGCCACGCACAGGCGCTGAGTGTCGACTTCCACGAGCGCTACACCTCGGGCCGGCTCATCTCCCGCTCCACGGCCGACGTGGAGTCGCTGCGCGAACTGCTGGACGAGGGCCTCCATGAGCTCGTGACGGTCATCCTCTCCTTCGTCTACATCTCGGCGATGCTGCTCTGGCTCGACCTGGGGCTCGGGGGCGTGGCGGTGGCGTCCCTGGTGCCGCTGTACGCGCTCGTGCGGTGGTACCGGCGGCGGGCGGCCCGGGTGTACCGGGCGCGGTCGACCGCCATCGCGGCCGTCATCGTCAAGTTCGTCGAGACGATGAACGGCATCCGGCCGGTGCGCGCCTTCCGCCGCGAGGCCGCCAACGACGCGGACTTCGGCGTGCTCAACAGCCGGCACGAACGGGTCAACGGCGACGCGCTGCTGGAGATGGCCCGCTACGTCACCGGCTCGCGGCTGGTCGCCAACACGGCGGTCGCGTCGATCGTGCTGTGGGGCGGCTACCGGGTCGCGGACGGCACACTGGCCCTCGGCGTGCTGGCGGCCGCGGTCCTGTACCTGCGGCGGCTGTACGACCCCATCGACCGGCTCGGGATGTTCCTGAACTCCTACCAGTCGGCGGCGGCCTCACTGGAGAAGATCGCCGGCCTGCTCGCCCAGGCCCCGTCGGTCCCCGAGCCGGCCACCCCCCGGCAGCTCCCGCCGCTCGAAGGCGAGCACCCCGGCCGCGAAGTGGTCTTCGACGGCGTCCGCTTCGGCTACCGCACCGGCGGCGAGGTGCTGCCCGCGTTCGACCTCACCCTTCCGGCCGGGCAGACGGTCGCGGTCGTCGGTTCCACGGGCGCCGGCAAGTCGACCCTGGCCAAGCTGCTGGCCCGGTTCTACGACCCCTCCGGGGGCCGGGTGCTGCTGGACGGCGTCGACCTGCGCGACCTCGCCGTGCCCGAGCTGCGGCGCGGGGTGGTCATGGTGACGCAGGAGGCGTTCCTGTTCTCCGGCACGGTCGCCGACAACATCGCGATCGGCCGCCCGGACGCCACCCGCGAGGAGATCGAGCAGGCGGCGAAGGAGATCGGCGCGCACGACTTCATCAGCGGCCTGCCCGACGGCTACGACACCGACGTCCGCAAGCGCGGCGGCCGCATCTCCGCCGGGCAGCGGCAACTGGTGGCCTTCGCCCGGGCGTTGCTGGCCGACCCGGCGGTGCTGATCCTCGACGAGGCGACCAGCTCGCTGGACATCCCCGGGGAGCGTGCGGTGCAGCGGGCCATGACGACGGTGCTGAAGGGCCGTACGGCCGTGGTCATCGCGCACCGGCTGTCGACCGTCGAGATCGCGGACCGGGTCCTGGTGATGGAGCACGGCCGCATCGTGGAGGACGGCGAACCGGCCGAACTCATCGCGGGCACCGGCAGGTTCGCGGATCTGCACCGGGCCTGGCGGGACAGTCTGGCGTAGGGCGGCGGTTCAAGGAGGACGGGAAGCGTCCGTATAGCGAACATGAACTTCCGGACAACGAACCGTTTCCGGCCATTGTGTTGACGCGCTCCTGACAGAAAGCGCGGTCGCCTGCCACGCTTCCCACGACTGCTCCACAGGAACCCCACAGCAACACCTCCACCTCCCCAGGCCGGGCGACCCCCGGTCCCGCAGAAGGAGTCAGTGTTGAGAAGCAGTTCCTCGCGAAGAGGCACCTCCCACAGACGCACTCCCCACACCCCCCGCCGCACCGCGGCCGTGGCCCTCGCCGGCGTCGCCGCGCTGATCGCCACCGCCGTCCAGGGCGGCACCGCCATCGCGGCCCCGGAGAAGGCACCGTCGGCCGCGACCAAGGCGAACCCCGGCTCCGAGTCGGTCAGGCTCACCCCCGCCCAGCGCGCCGCGCTGATCCGGGAAGCCGACGCCGGCAAGGCGCAGACCGCGAAGGACCTGGGCCTCGGCGCCAAGGAGAAGCTGGTCGTCCGCGACGTCCTCAAGGACCGCGACGGCACCGTGCACACGCGCTACGAGCGCACCTACGACGGCCTGCCGGTCCTCGGCGGTGACCTGGTCGTCGAGAGCACGAAGACGGACGCCACCGCGGCCGTCGTGAAGGCCACCCGCGCCGCCATCAAGCCGGCGACGACGAAGACCGCGGTGCCCGCCGCGAAGGCCCGGCAGCAGGCCCTGACCGCCGGCGAGGCCGACGAGGCCAAGAACGCCGACATCAACCGCGAGCCCCGCAAGGTGATCTGGGCCGCCGGCGGCAAGCCGGTCGTGGCCTACGAGACGGTCGTCGGCGGCTTCCAGCACGACGGCACACCCCAGGAACTGCACGTCGTCACCGACGCCACCACCGGCGAGAAGCTGTTCGAGTGGGAGGCGATCGAGACCGGCACCGGCAACACGGTGTACTCCGGCACGGTCGACCTCACCACCACCCAGTCCGGGTCGACGTACAACCTCACCGACGGCGCCCGCGGCAACCACAAGACGTACAACCTCAACCGCGGCACCTCCGGCACCGGCACCCTGTTCTCCGGCCCGGACGACGTGTGGGGCAACGGCACCCCGTCCAACCTGGAGTCCGCGGGCGCAGACGCGCACTATGGTGCCGCCCTGACCTGGGACTACTACAAGAACGTGCACGGCCGCTCCGGCATCCGCGGCGACGGCGTGGGCGCGTACTCCCGGGTCCACTACGGCAACAACTACGTCAACGCCTTCTGGTCGGACAGCTGCTTCTGCATGACCTACGGCGACGGCTCGGGCAACGCGAACCCGCTGACGTCGATCGACGTGGCCGCGCACGAGATGACCCACGGGCTCACCTCGAACACCGCCGGCCTCAACTACAGCGGCGAGTCCGGCGGTCTGAACGAGGCGACCTCGGACATCTTCGGCTCGACGGTCGAGTTCTACGCGAACAACTCCTCCGACGTCGGTGACTACCTCATCGGCGAGGAGATCAACATCAACGGCGACGGCACGCCGCTGCGTTACATGGACAAGCCGAGCAAGGACGGCTCGTCCAAGGACAGCTGGTACTCGGGCATCGGCTCGATCGACGTGCACTACTCGTCCGGCCCCGCGAACCACTTCTTCTACCTGCTGAGCGAGGGCAGCGGCACCAAGACCATCAACGGTGTCACGTACAACTCGTCCACCTCGGACGGCCTTCCGGTCACCGGCATCGGCCGGGACAAGGCGGAGAAGATCTGGTTCCGCGCGCTCACCACGAAGTTCACCTCGACCACCAACTACGCGGGCGCCCGCACCGGCACCCTCGCGGCCACCGGTGAGCTCTACGGCACGGACAGCGCCGAGTACAAGGCGGTCCAGCACGCGTGGGCGGGCATCAACGTCGGCACCCGGCCCGGTGACGGAGGCGGCGGCGGTACGTCCTTCGAGAACACCGCCGACGTGGCGATCCCGGACCGGGGCGCGGCGGTCACCTCGTCGGTCACCGTCTCCGGCCGGACGGGCAACGCGCCGTCCAACCTCCAGGTCGCCGTGGACATCGTCCACACCTACATCGGTGACCTCAAGGTGGATCTGGTCGCCCCCGACGGCACGGCGTACACGCTGAAGGGGTACGGCACCGGCGGAAGCGCGGACAACCTCAGCACCACCTACACGGTGAACGCCTCCTCCGAGGTGGCCAACGGCGTCTGGAAGCTTCGGGTCCAGGACAACGCGGCCGTCGACACCGGCTACATCAACAGCTGGAAGCTGACGTTCCCGTAGATCGCGGGCCGTAGGCCTCTCAAGTCAGGGCGCCGCCCCGGTGGGTTCGAATCCCCCGGGGCGGCGTCCGTTTCACGTGCCCACGCATACATCTCGTCGTCGAATTCCGGCCAACATCACCGCCACTCCTGACATGTACGCGTCTCAAGTGCCACTCTTCCCCCACGCCGCACGGCACCACAGCACTTCCCCCACACCTAGGAGCTCGTGTGACCTCCCCTCTCTACGCGCGTCACAAGCGCGCCACGCTGGCCATCGCCACCGCCGTCGCCGCCGGTGCCCTGATCACCACCGGTCTGACCCCCGGCAGCAGCGTCGCCGCGGACTCCGCGAGCAAGCCGGCACTCGCCGCCGCCCCCGTGCTGCTCTCCGCGCCCGCCCGCACCGCGCTCATCCAGGAGCAGCAGGCGGACGCCACGCGGACCGCGGACGAGATAGGCCTCGGCGCCCAGGAGAAGCTGGTCGTCAAGGACGTCGTGAAGGACGCCGACGGCACCGTCCACACCCGCTACGAGCGCACCTACGCCGGCCTGCCGGTCCTCGGCGGCGACCTCGTCGTGCACGAGTCGGAGTCCGGCGCGAACAAGGGCGTCACCAGAGCCACGAAGGCCACGCTCAAGGTCGCCTCGCTCAAGCCGGCGGTCACCGCAGCCAAGGCCGAGAAGCAGGCCGTGACCCTCGCCAAGGCGGCCGGCTCGGAGAAGACCGGGGCGAACTCCGCGCCCCGCAAGGTGATCTGGGCGGCCGACGGCAAGCCCACCCTGGCCTACGAGACGGTCGTCGGCGGCCTCCAGGAGGACGGCACCCCGAACGAACTCCACGTCGTCACCGATGCCGCCAGCGGCGAGAAGCTGTACGAGTACCAGGCCATCGAGACCGGCACCGGCACCACCACGTACAGCGGCAAGGTCGACCTCACCACCACCAAGTCCGGTTCGACGTACAACCTGACCGACGGCACGCGCGGCGGTCACAAGACGTACAACCTGAACCGCGGCACCTCCGGCACCGGCACCCTCTTCTCCGGGCCGGACGACGTCTGGGGCACCGGCAACCCGTCCGACCTGGAGACGGCCGCCGCCGACGCCCACTACGGCGCCCAGGTCACCTGGGACTTCTACAAGAGCGCCTTCGGCCGCAGCGGCATCCGCAACGACGGCAAGGCCGCCTACTCGCGCGTCCACTACGGCAACAACTACGTCAACGCCTTCTGGTCGGACAGCTGCTTCTGCATGACCTACGGCGACGGCTCGGGCAACACCCACCCGCTCACCTCGCTCGACGTGGCCGCGCACGAGATGAGCCACGGTCTGACGTCGGCCACGGCCGGCCTGAACTACAGCGGCGAGTCCGGCGGTCTGAACGAGGCCACGAGCGACATCTTCGGCGCGGGCGCCGAGTTCTTCGCGAACAACTCCTCCGACGTCGGTGACTACCTCATCGGCGAGGAGATCGACATCAACGGCGACGGCAGCCCGCTGCGCCACATGGACAAGCCCAGCAAGGACGGCTCGTCCAAGGACAGCTGGTCCGCCGGCCTCGGCGGCCTGGACGTCCACTACTCCTCCGGCCCCGCAAACCACTTCTTCTACCTGCTGTCCGAGGGCAGCGGGAAGAAGACGATCAACGGCGTCTCCTACGACTCGCCGACGTCCAACGGTTCCACGGTCACCGGCATCGGCCGGACCAAGGCGCTGCAGATCTGGTACAAGGCGCTGACGACGTACATGACGTCGACCACCAAGTACGCGGCCGCCCGCACGGCCACTCTGAACGCGGCCTCGGCGCTGTACGGAGCGAGCAGCACCGAGTACAAGGCGGTCGCGGCCGCCTGGTCCGCCGTCAACGTCGGCTGACCGAAGCACGACCACGGGCGGTACCCGGACCCGAAGCGGGTCCGGGTACCGCCCTACTCTTGGGGACCATGTCTTCGCAGGACTTCACCTACGCCGATGTCGGCGCCACCCGTGACCAGGGTTTCTGCCCGCCGGGCTTCCGTCCCATGAACGTACGCACCCGTCTCGGCGAGGGCGAGGAGGTCTTCCGCCGGGCCTCGGAGGCCGTCCTCACCTGGGAGATGCACCGTGCGATGGGCGTGGGAATCGACGCGAGCGCGGACCGCGCCGCCCCCGGCGTGGACGTCACGGTCACCCTCGCCGGCATGATCAAGGCCCCCTGCCGCGTGGTCTGGACGGTCGAGGAACCCCGCCGGGCGGGCTGGGCCTACGGCACCCTGCCCGGCCACCCGGAGACCGGCGAGGAGTCGTTCGTCGTCGACCGCACGGGAGACGGCACGGTCTGGCTGACGGTGAACGCGTTCAGCCGGGCCGCCAAGTGGTACGCGAAGGCGGGCGGCCCGGCCACCAGGGGCTTCCAGCACGCGTACGCACGACGGTGCGGCACCGTTCTGCGGAACCTGGCAACGCAGGGCGGTGCGGACGCCTGAGGGGCGCGGCGGACGGCGAACTCACCGCATCAACAACCCCGCCGCCGCCACCAGCTCCTCGGAAGGCCCGGCCACAAGCCCCAACTCCGCGCTGGACGCCATCAGCCGATGCGCGGGAAGGATCCGCACCGTGTACCCAAAAGGCCCGGTGCGATCCAGTGACAAGGGCCCTTCATAAACCCAGCACCCCTCCTGATCGGCGGAGCCCACCGGCTTCAGGGGCACGACCGTCGCGTCACCGATCCGGTCCTCCTCGTCCACCCGCCCCGAGACGACCTGGACATCCACGTCGTCCGGCCCGAGATCGCCGAGGGCGACCCGCACCCGCAGCCCCAGCGTCGTACCGAGCTCGGCCAGGGTGTCGGACGCCGACGTCTCCACGTGGTCGACCGTGACCCCCGGCCAAGCCGCCCGCACCCGCCCCTTCCACTCGGCGAGATCCCGCGCCGCGTCCGGGCCCATGGACCGGTGGGAGAGGGCCGCGGGCGCGTAGAGCCGCTCCACGTACTCCCGGACCATCCGCCCGGCCAGCACCTTCGGCCCGAGCAGACTCAGCGTGTGCCGGACCATCTCGATCCACCGGTCGGGCAGCCCGCTCTGCCCGCGCTCGTAGAAGCGGGGCGTCACCCGCTGCTCCAGCAGGTCGTACAGCGCCGCGGCCTCTATGTCGTCGCGGTGGTCGGGGTCGGTCCCGGCACCGTCGGCCGTGGGGATGGCCCAGCCGAAGTCGGGCTGGAACCACTCGTCCCACCAGCCGTCGAGAACGGAGAGATTGAGACAGCCGTTGAGCGCCGCCTTCATGCCGGAGGTGCCGCAGGCCTCCAGCGGCCTGAGCGGGTTGTTCAGCCAGATGTCGCAGCCGGGATACAGCTTCTGCGCCATCGCCATGCCGTAGTCCGGCAGGAACACGATCCGGTGCCGCACCCGCGGGTCGTCCGCGAACCGCACCAGCTCCTGCACCAGCCGCTTCCCGCCGTCGTCGG
This sequence comes from Streptomyces paradoxus, assembly GCF_014202475.1. Lineage (GTDB taxonomy): Bacteria > Actinomycetota > Actinomycetes > Streptomycetales > Streptomycetaceae > Streptomyces > Streptomyces paradoxus. The sequence continues at coordinate 4,064 of NZ_JACHGV010000010.1, read as the reverse complement.
CCGGGTGCGCCTTGCCGGCGACGACGATCTGGACGGGCCGCTCGGGGTGCAGCAGCAGGCCCATCAGCCGGTCCCGGTCGCGCAGCATCAGCGTCAGACGCTTGTACGACGGGACGCGCCGGGCGAAGCCGATCGTGAGGACGTCCGGGTCGAGGACGCCGTCGATCCAGCCCAGCTCGGCCGTGTGGGCGCCGCGCTGCCGCCAGGAGGCCCGCAGCCGCTCGCGCACCTCCTCGACGAGCTGCTCGCGCAGGACCCGGCGCAGATCGAAGATGTCCTGGTCGGGGATGTCGGCGACCGCGTCCCAGCGGTCCGAGCCGCCGACGGTCAGCGCGTCCTCGGCACGCTGGGCGCCGATCTGCCGCGCGCCGAGCCGGAACACCTCGGGTGCGACCCAGGTGGGCGCGTGCACCCCGTTGGTCACGGACGTGATCGGCACCTCGTCGGCGTCGAAGCCGGGCCACAGGCCGGCGAACATCTCGCGGCTGACGTTGCCGTGCAGCAGGGAGACCCCGTTGGCGCGCTGGGCGAGACGCAGGCCCATGACGGCCATGTTGAAGAGGTTGGGTTCCCCGCCGGGGTAGCTCTCCATGCCGAGCCGCAGGACGCGGTCGACGTCGATGCGGGGCAGCTCGGCGTCGGGGCCGAAGTGGCGGGCGACCAGTTCGCGGTCGAAGCGGTCGATGCCGGCCGGGACGGGGGTGTGGGTGGTGAACACGGTCCCGGCGCGGACCGACTCCAGTGCGGAGTCGAAGTCCAGCCCCTCGGCGCAGAGTTCGGCGATCCGCTCGAGACCGAGGAACCCGGCGTGTCCCTCGTTGGTGTGGAACACCTCCGGCGCGGGGTGGCCGGTCAGCCGGCAGTACGTCCGTACCGCCCGGACACCTCCTATGCCGAGGAGCATCTCCTGGAGCAGCCGGTGCTCGCTGCCGCCGCCGTAGAGCCGGTCGGTCACGCCGCGCTCGCCGAGGTCGTTCTCCTCGACGTCGGAGTCCAGCATCAGCAGCGGGACCCGGCCGACCTGCGCCAGCCAGATCCGGGCGTGCAGCTGCTTGCCGCCGGGCAGGGCGAGGGAGACCTGGGCGGGGGTGCCGTCGGGCTCCTCCAGCTGGACGACGGGCAGCTCGTTGGGGTCGAGGACCGGGTAGTGCTCCTGCTGCCAGCCGTCCCGGGACAGGGTCTGGCGGAAGTAGCCGTGCCGGTAGAGCAGGCCGACGCCGATCAGCGGGACGCCGAGGTCGCTGGCCGCCTTGAGGTGGTCGCCGGCCAGGATGCCGAGGCCGCCGGAGTACTGGGGCAGGGCGGCCGTGATGCCGAACTCGGGCGAGAAGTACGCGATGGCGGCGGGCAGTTGTTCGGGCTGGGACTGGTACCAGCGGTCGCCGGTCGTGTAGTCGTGCAGATCGCCCGCGACCGCGGCGAGGCGGCGCAGGAACGGGCCGTCCCCGGCCAGCTCCGCGAGCCGGGCGGGCGGCACGCTGCCGAGCAGCCGGACGGGGTCGCCGCCCGAGGCGGCCCACCGCTCGGGGTCGACGGACCGGAACAGGTCACGGGTCTCCGCGTGCCATGACCAGCGCAGGTTGCGGGCCAGATCACCGATCGGCCGGAGGGGGTCGGGGAGAACGGGTCGGACGGTGAATCGACGGATCGCCTTCACGGGTTCCACCTCGGCGCGTTCGCTGGATTTCGCAGGGCTTCGACGACGTCTCCTACGACAGTACCGGCGTCGGTGCCTCCGCCGCTGAGGCTCCGCCACCCGCAGCCCGATCGGCCTGAACAGCACCATCCGCGGATATGGCCGATTCCGCACCCATAGGCGTCCTTGTGGTGCTTCACCCGTCACGAGAGGCTGCCTCTGGCGTTATCGGCCCGTGCCCGCCGTACGCGGCGCCGCGCGGCAGCCGTACGCCGAGTCGAGGAGGGGAACTCGGACCATGGCTCGGACGCGCGAGCGGCGTCTGCGCCGGACGGGGGGCCTGGCCGCGGCGGTCTGTACCGCGGCATTTTCGGCCATGACCCTGCCCGCGCACGCCGCACCGGAGGGGCGGATACCCGGCGCCGGATCACCCGGCTCCGTGCACGGAAGTTACCTGGTGACGCTGGAGAAGGGCACGGTTGCCCGGTCGGCGGCCGGAGAGAGGCTCGCCGGACAGTACGGGGTGCAGATCAGCCACACCTACGGCACGGTCCTGAACGGCTACGCGGTCCGCGCGGACGAGAGACAGGCCGGGCGGCTGGCCGCCGACCCCCGGGTCGCCTCGGTCGTCCAGGACACCCGCGTACGGCTCGACGGCACCCAGAAGAACCCTCCGTCCTGGGGGCTGGACCGCCTCGACCAGCCGAGGCTGCCGCTGGAGGGGAGCTACAGCTGGCCCGGGCCGGCCGGTGCGGGGGTGACGGTCTACGTGATCGACACCGGCGTCCGGACCACCCACCGGGACTTCGGCGGCCGGGCGGGCCACGGCTGGGACTTCGTCGGGAACGACCGGGTCGCCTCGGACGCCAACGGCCACGGCACGCACGTCGCCGGCACGGTCGCCGGGACGTCCCACGGCGTCGCCAAGAAGGCCCGGATCGTCTCCGTGCGCGTCCTCGACGCCCACGGCGGGGGCACCACGGCCCGGGTGATCGCCGGGATCGACTGGGTGACCCGGCACGCGAAGAAACCCGCGGTGGCCAACCTCAGCCTGGGCGGCCCGCGCAACGACCGGCTGGACGCCGCCCTCCGTGCCTCCATCGCCTCCGGCGTCACCTACACGGTCGCCGCGGGCAACGACGGCATGCCGGCCGGCCTCTACTCCCCGGGGAGCGTCAAGCAGGCCATCACGGTCGGGGCCACCGACCGGGGGGATACGAAATCGGCCTTCTCCAACCACGGTCCGGCGCTCGATCTGTTCGCCCCCGGCGTCGCCATCACCTCCGCGTCCGCCGCGAGCGACATCGCGCGGGCCACCTCTTCCGGTACCTCGATGGCGTCTCCGCACGCCGCGGGCGCGGCCGCGCTCTATCTGGACGATCATCCGAAAGCGACTCCGGCCCAGGTCGGGAGGGCCTTGACGGCCGGAGCGGCGACCGGGAAGGTCTCCGGCCGGGGCGTCGGTTCGCCGGACAAGTTACTGCGGGTGCCGCGCGAGTAGGGCGAAGGAGCAGCCATACCAGGGGGCCGGCCTCGTCCATCGCGGACGAGGCCGGTCTTGTGTGTCGACATACGCGTGAGTAGTTAACAAAGTGCCGGATTGCCCACCCGAATAGGGTGGGAAGGCTCCTGCGGGTACCCCTCTCAGGAGCACCAAGCAGGACCCACCTCCCCACAGACCTCCGCCCACCCACGTTGACGCGGACAGGAGCGGTCATGCCCGCCAAGCACCATTCGCCAGCACCCCCCAACCGCCGCACCACCGGGGCGCGCGCGCCCGGCGGCGAAGCACGCCCCGCGCGCCCGGCCGATGCCGGTCCGCCGGCCTCGCCACCACCACCTGGCGACGCGACCGCCGTCGGGCGCATACCCGTACTCGATGTCCGCCCGGTGGTCCAGCAGGGGCGCCGGCCGGCCAAGGCCGTCACCGGCGAGACCTTCGAGATCTCGGCGACCGTGTTCCGGGAAGGGCACGACGCGGTGGCCGCCAATGTCGTCCTGAGGGACCCCGAGGGCCGGCCCGGCCCGTGGACACCGCTGCGGGAACTGGCCCCGGGGACGGACCGCTGGGGCGCCACGGTCACCGCCGGGGAACCCGGCCTGTGGACGTTCACCGTCGAGGCTTGGGGGGACCCGGTCGGTACCTGGCGCCACCATGCCGAGATCAAGATCCCGGCCGGCATGGACACGGACGTCGTCCTGGAGGAGGGCGCGCGTCTGTACGAGCGGGCGGCCGCCGGTGTGCCCGAGGAGGAGGGACTGCGCGACGTGATCCTCACCGCCGTCGACGCCCTGCGGGACGAGGACCGCCCCGCGGCGGCTCGTCTGGCAGGGGCGCTGACGCCGGAGGTGGACGAGGTCCTGGCCAGGCATCCGCTGCGGGATCTGGTGACCAGCAGTGAGCCGTTGCCGCTGCTGGTGGAGCGGG
>NZ_JACHGV010000009.1 GCF_014202475.1 Streptomyces paradoxus | reverse complement strand
GCGGTCCCCACCGGGGTGAAGTTCTTCAACTGGATCGGCACGATGTGGAAGGGCTCGCTGTCCTTCGAGACACCGATGCTCTGGGCCACGGGCTTCCTGATCACCTTCACCTTCGGTGGTCTGACCGGTGTCATCCTGGCCTCGCCGCCGATGGACTTCCACGTCTCCGACTCGTACTTCGTGGTGGCCCACTTCCACTACGTCGTCTTCGGCACCGTGGTGTTCGCGATGTTCTCCGGCTTCCACTTCTGGTGGCCGAAGTGGACCGGCAAGATGCTGGACGAGCGCCTCGGCAAGATCACCTTCTGGACGCTGTTCATCGGCTTCCACGGCACGTTCCTGGTCCAGCACTGGCTCGGCGCCGAGGGCATGCCGCGTCGTTACGCCGACTACCTGGCGGCCGACGGCTTCACCGCGCTGAACACGATCTCGACGATCAGCTCGTTCCTGCTCGGCATGTCGATCCTGCCGTTCTTCTACAACGTGTGGAAGACGGCCAAGTACGGCAAGCCGGTCGAGGTCGACGACCCGTGGGGCTACGGCCGCTCCCTGGAGTGGGCGACCTCCTGCCCGCCGCCGCGGCACAACTTCATCACCATGCCGCGGATCCGCAGCGAATCCCCGGCGTTCGACCTGCACCACCCGGAGATCGCCGCACTCGACCAGCTCGAGAACGTCGGTCACGGCGAGAAGTCCCTCGCTGGCGGCAAGGAGGCCGGCAAGTGAAGATCCAGGGCAAGATGTTCATGTGGCTGAGCGTCTTCGTGCTCGTCATGGCGGTCGTCTATGGCGTGTGGTCGAAGGAGCCGGCCGGCACCACGGCCCTCTTCCTGGCCTTCGGCCTGTGCATCATGATCGGCTTCTACCTCGGCTTCACGGCCAAGCGGGTCGACGTGGGCGCACAGGACGACAAGGAGGCGGACGTCGCGGACGACGCCGGCGAGGTCGGGTTCTTCAGCCCGCACAGCTGGCAGCCGCTCTCGCTCGCCATCGGCGGCGCCCTCGCCTTCCTGTCGATCGCGATCGGCTGGTGGCTGATGTACTTCTCGCTGCCGATCATCCTGATCGGCGTCTGGGGCTGGGTGTTCGAGTACTACCGCGGTGAGAACCGCACCCAGTAACACGCGCCGAGCGCTTCAGGGGCCCGGACACTCCGCAAGGAGCGTCCGGGCCCCTGCTTTTGCCGTAATCAGGTGTCACTCGTCCGGGTCGCTCGGCGTGCCGCTGTTGACGCGGCTTCCTAGCGTGAGCTCATGAGCCACACAGCGATATCCCGCCCCCGCACCGTCGTCGGCTGCACACTGCTGGTGATCGCCCTCTGCGCGGGCGTCACCGCCTGCGGCTCGGACGGCAACCCGCTGGCTGCCCGCCCCTACGACGCGGCGGACCAGGTCTCCTTCAACGCCCCCTCGGAAGGGCGCAAGAAGGCCGACCCGGACAAGCCCCTGGAGGTCGTCGAGGACTCCGACGGGCGCATCACGGACGTCACGGCCCACGACGCCTCAGGACGCTACGTGGCGGGCGAACTCGCCGCCGACGGCAGCCGCTGGCACAGCACCTCCCCGCTCGCCGCAAACGCCAGCTACACGGTCCGTGTGAGCACCGAGGACGAGGACGGGGCACCCGGCCGCAAGGTGGTCACCTTCGACACCGGCAAGCCCACCACCAAGAAGAGCCTGAACGTCACCTTCGGCCCCAAGGCGGGCACCTACGGCGTCGGCCAGCCCGTCACGGCCGTGCTGAGCCAGCCCGTCAAGGACAAGGCCCAGCGGGCCGTCGTGGAACGCGCCCTCAAGGTCTCCTCGACGCCTTCCACGGACGGCGCCTGGCACTGGGTGGACGACAAGAAGCTCCACTACCGCCCGAAGGACTACTGGCCCGCCCAGGCCACCGTCCAGGTCCGCAGCAACCTGCAGGGCATCAAGATCGGCGACCGGATGTGGGGCGGCAAGGCCAAGCCGCTGACCTTCACCACTGCGGACAAGCTCGTGGCCGTCACGGACGCCGCCGCCCACCAGATGACCGTCTACAAGAACGACGAGGTCGTCCGGCAGATACCGGTCACCACGGGTATGCCCGGCTACGACACCCGCAACGGCGTCAAGGTCGTCCTGGCCAAGGAGGGCACCGTCCGCATGACCAGCGCCAGCATCGGCGCCTCGGACTTCTACGACCTGATGGTGCACCACTCGGTCCGGGTCACCAACAGCGGCGAGTACGTCCACGCCGCCCCCTGGTCCGTCGGCTCCCAGGGCTACGCCAACGTCAGCCACGGCTGCACCGGCATGAGCACCGAGAACGCCGCCTGGTTCTACGAGACCGTCCGCGAGGGCGACATCGTCAAGGTCGTGAACTCCGGCGGCGACATGATGGCCCCCTTCGGCAACGGCTTCGGCGACTGGAACCTCGACTGGGCGAAGTGGCGCACCGGCAGCGCCCTCCTGGGCGGCACCCCGGACGGCCCGGCAGCGGCCGAGCAGGCCCGGCTGCGCCCGCAGAGCGTCTGAACGCCCTCAGGGGGCACGTCCCCCAAGGGGCGCGGGGAACTGCGCGAACAGCCCCCCCACGCCCGCTGCCGCAGCACAACGAGACGAACCGGGCTCCTAGGCGTTCAACGCCGCCTTCTCCCGCAGCAGCGAAGCCAACGCGGAGGCGAACTCCACCGGCTCCACCGGCAGGGTCACGGCCGCCTCCGCCCGGCTCCAGGTCGCCAGCCACGCGTCCTGGGGCCGCCCGATCAGCAGCAGCACCGGCGGGCAGTCGAACACCTCGTCCTTGATCTGCCGGCAGACCCCCATGCCCCCCATCGGCACGGCCTCGCCGTCCAGTACACAGACGTCGATCCCGCCCCGGTCCAGCTCCTTGAGCACGGCGGCCGGAGTCGCGCACTCCAGGAACTCCACCACGGGGACGTCCGGAGCCGGCCTCCGTCCCGTGGCGAGCCGCACCTGCTCGCGGGTGTTGGAGTCGTCGCTGTAGACCAGCACCGTGGCGGTCGGCTGCATTGTTCCTCCGTGACGTCAGCGTCGTAAGGACAGGCCCCTTGGGCCGGATGCTACTCCCTTGAACACCACGTCAACACCGGTACGACCGGGCAAGACACTCCGAACGGCACCCCCCGGAGTGAGGGCGGGATAAGCGACCGACATAATGTCGGTCGTGGCGACAGCAACGACAGTAGAAACCGGGCACGCGCACCCGTCGGTCAACCGGCCGAACCTCACCAGCGTCGGAACCATCATCTGGCTGAGTTCCGAGCTGATGTTCTTCGCGGCCCTCTTCGCGATGTACTTCACCCTGCGATCGGTGACGGGTCCCGATCACTGGAAGGAGATGGCTGCCCATCTCAACTTCCCGTTCTCGGCGACGAACACCACCATCCTGGTGCTCTCCTCCCTCACCTGCCAGCTCGGCGTCTTCGCCGCCGAGCGCGGTGACGTGAAGAAGCTGCGGATGTGGTTCATCGTCACCTTCGTGATGGGTGCGATCTTCATCGGCGGTCAGGTCTTCGAGTACACGGAGCTGGTCAAGGAGGCGGGCCTGTCCCTGTCCTCCGACCCGTACGGCTCGGTGTTCTACCTGACCACCGGCTTCCACGGACTGCACGTGACGGGCGGACTCATCGCCTTCCTGCTGGTCCTGGGCCGGACCTACGCGGCCCGGAGGTTCACCCACGAGCAGGCGACGGCCGCGATCGTCGTGTCCTACTACTGGCACTTCGTCGATGTCGTCTGGATCGGTCTCTTCGCCACGATCTACATGATCAAGTAGCAGGGCCCGCATCCGCGCGTGCTCGACGAAGCGCGCATCCCAGAAGCATCGACGCAGAAGATCCTGACACCGGGGTAATCCGTGAAAAAGCTCTCCGCACGACGACGCCACCCGCTGGCGGCGCTCGTCGTCCTACTCCTCGCGCTGGCATGCACCGGGGGGCTGTACGCCGTGTTCGCACCCGCGGACAAGGCGCAGGCCGACGAAACCGCCCAGTCCCTCACCATCGAGGAGGGCAAGAAGCTCTACGCCGTCGGCTGCGCCAGTTGCCACGGCACCGGCGGTCAGGGCACCTCCGACGGGCCGAGCCTGGTGGGTGTGGGCGCCGCGGCCGTCGACTTCCAGGTGGCCACGGGCCGTATGCCGGCCGCCACCTCCCAGGGCCCCCAGGTCCCGGAGAAGAAGAACATCTACTCGCAGGCCGAGATCGACCAGCTCGCGGCGTACATCGCCTCGCTGGGCGCCGGTCCGTCGATCCCGACGGAGGAGCAGTACGGCCCCGAGGGTGCCGACATCGCCAAGGGCGGTGAGCTGTTCCGCACCAACTGCGCGCAGTGCCACAACTTCACCGGCAAGGGCGGCGCGCTGACGCACGGCAAGTACGCGCCGACCCTCGAGGGCGTCTCCCCGAAGCACATCTACGAGGCCATGCAGACCGGCCCGCAGAACATGCCGTCCTTCCCCGACACCACGCTGTCGGAGAAGAACAAGAAGGACATCATCGCGTACCTCGACGCGGTCAACAGCGAAAAGACCGAGAGCCCCGGCGGCCTCGAACTGGGTGGCCTCGGGCCGGTCAGCGAGGGCCTGTTCGGCTGGATCTTCGGTCTCGGCGGTCTGATCGCCGTCGCCGTGTGGGTCGCCGCCCGGACCGCAAAGGCCAAGAAGTCATGAGTAGCCAAGACATTCCAGAAGAGAACCTGCCTGCCGCGCAGTCCGCAGGACATGACCAGCACGGGCACGACGCGGTGAGCGTCGCGGACGACAAGCACCCGTTCGCCGACCCGGGCCTGCCGCCCCACGAGCACCGGGTCCAGGACGTCGACGAGCGGGCCGCCAAGCGGTCGGAGCGCTCGGTCGCCCTGATGTTCACGACGTCGATGCTGGCCACGGTCGGCTTCATCGCCTCGTTCGTGGCGATCCCGGTCGACAAGTCGGTCTACATCTGGCCGCTCGGCCACATCAGCGCCCTGAACTTCGCGCTGGGCATGACGCTCGGCATCGCGCTGTTCTGCATCGGCGCCGGCGCCGTCCACTGGGCCCGCACCCTGATGTCGGACGTGGAGGTCGCCGACGAGCGGCACCCGATCGAGGCGACCCCCGAGGTCCGCGAGAAGGTCTTCGCGGACTTCAAGCAGGGCGCCAAGGAGTCCGCGCTCGGCCGCCGCAAGCTGATCCGCAACACGATGCTCGGCGCGCTCACGCTGGTGCCGCTCTCCGGCGTCGTGCTGCTGCGCGACCTCGGTCCGCTGCCCGGCACGAAGCTCCGCCACACGCTGTGGTCCAAGGGCAAGCTGCTCGTCAACATGAACACGAACGAGCCGCTGCGTCCGTCCGACGTCGCGGTCGGTTCGCTGACCTTCGCCAAGCCCGAGGGCCTGGAGGAGCACGACCACTCGTTCCAGAACGAGATCGCCAAGGCCGCCCTGATGATCGTCCGGATCCAGCCGGAGGACATCAAGGACAAGCGCGAGCTCGAGTGGTCGCACGAGGGCATCGTCGCGTACTCGAAGATCTGCACCCACGTCGGCTGCCCGATCTCCCTGTACGAGCAGCAGACGCACCACGTGCTCTGCCCGTGCCACCAGTCCACCTTCGACCTCTCCGACGGTGCCCGAGTGATCTTCGGTCCCGCCGGTCACGCCCTGCCGCAGCTCCGCATCGGCGTGAACGACGAGGGCTATCTTGAGGCGCTCGGCGACTTCGACGAGCCCGTCGGCCCTGCTTTCTGGGAGCGCGGATGAGCACTGCACAAGAACGACGCAAGGCGCCCGCGGGTGAGCGGGTCGCCGACTGGGCCGACGGCCGCCTCGGGATCTACTCCCTGGCCAAGGCCAACATGCGCAAGATCTTCCCGGACCACTGGTCCTTCATGCTGGGTGAGATCTGCCTCTACAGCTTCATCATCATCATCCTCACGGGTGTGTACCTGACGCTGTTCTTCCACCCGTCGATGAACGAGGTGGAGTACCACGGCAGTTACGTCCCGCTTCAGGGGCAGCTGATGTCGGAGGCGTTCGCCTCCACGCTGGACATCAGCTTCGACGTCCGCGGCGGTCTGCTCATCCGGCAGATCCACCACTGGGCGGCGATCATCTTCCTCGCCGGCATGTTCGTGCACATGATGCGCGTCTTCTTCACCGGCGCGTTCCGCAAGCCGCGCGAGATCAACTGGCTGTTCGGCTTCCTGCTGTTCGTCCTGGGCATGTTCACCGGCTTCACCGGCTACTCGCTCCCGGACGACCTGCTCTCCGGCACCGGTGTCCGCTTCACGCAGGGCGCGATCCTGTCCGTGCCGATCGTGGGCACGTACATCTCGATGTTCCTGTTCGGCGGGGAGTTCCCGGGCACCGACTTCGTCGCCCGGTTCTACTCGATCCACATCCTGCTGCTGCCGGGCATCATGCTCGGGCTCGTGGTCGGCCACCTGATCCTGGTCTTCTACCACAAGCACACCCAGTTCGCGGGCCCCGGCCGGACCAACAAGAACGTCGTCGGCATGCCGCTGCTGCCGGTCTACATGGCCAAGGCCGGAGGCTTCTTCTTCCTGGTCTTCGGTGTCATCTCGGCCCTCGCCGCGATCGCGACGATCAACCCGATCTGGGTCCTCGGCCCGTACCGGCCCGACCAGGTGTCGACCGGTGCCCAGCCCGACTGGTACATGGGCTTCGCCGAAGGCCTGATCCGTGCGATGCCGGGCTGGGAGATCAACCTCTGGGGCCACACCCTGGTCCTGGGCGTGTTCATCCCGCTGGTGCTCTTCGGTGTGTTCCTCGCGATCATCGCCCTCTACCCGTTCATCGAGTCGTGGGTCACCGGGGACAAGCGCGAGCACCACATCCTGGACCGGCCGCGCAACGCCCCGACCCGCACCGGTGTCGGTGTCGCGTGGGTCACCGGCTACATCATCATGCTGATCGGCGGTGGCAACGACATCGTCGCCACCCACTTCCACCTGTCGATCAACGCGGTGACCTGGTTCGTCCGGATCGGGTTCTTCGTCGGACCGGTCCTCGCCTTCATCGTCACCAAGCGCATCTGCCTCGGCCTGCAGCGCCGGGACAAGGAGAAGGTGCTGCACGGCCGCGAGTCGGGCATCATCAAGCGCCTGCCGCACGGTGAGTTCATCGAGGTGCACGAGCCGCTCAGCCAGGAGCAGATGTACACGCTCACGGCGCACGAGCAGTACCAGCCGGCCGAGATCGGCCCGACGGTCGACGAGAACGGTGTCGAGCGCAAGGTGAAGGGCTCCGAGAAGCTGCGCGCCAAGCTCAGCGACGCCTACTACGGCGAGGGCGCCCAGATCCCGAAGCCCACCGCCGAGGAGTACCGGGAGATCACGAGCGGCCACGGCCACCACTGATCACTGCTTCGCCACGCCACAGAGGGGCCTCGTCCGGTGTTCGGACGGGGCCCTTCGTGGTGCTCGGGGCTGGATAGGGTGGGACCACTGCTTTTACGTGACGTACGACCACCCTGGAGCGGCTTATGAGCGCTGTGACCCCCGCTGGAGGCGACACCGCGGCGGGCCGCTCCTGGCCCCGGCTGCTGAACGGCCTGCTGGACGGCAGGCACCTGGGCGCGGACGACACCGCCTGGGCGATGGACCGGATCATGCGCGGCGAGGCGACCGAGGCGCAGATCGCCGGGTTCGTCGTGGCGCTGCGCGCCAAGGGCGAGACCGTCGAGGAGATCAACGGCCTGGTCCGCACGATGTACGAGCACGCCAACGTGATCGAGGTGCCCGGGGCGACGGTCGACATCGTCGGCACCGGCGGTGACGGCGCGAAGACGGTCAACATCTCCACGATGTCCTCGATCGTCGTCGCCGGCACCGGTGCGAAGGTCGTCAAGCACGGCAACCGGGCCGCGTCCTCGGCGTCCGGGGCCTCCGACGTGCTGGAGAAGCTCGGCGTCAACCTGGAGCTGCCGCTGCACCGGGTCGCGGAGGTCGCCGACGAGGCCGGGATCACCTTCTGTTTCGCGGTGAAGTTCCACCCGGCGCTGCGGCACGCGGGCGCGGCCCGCGGCCAGTTGGGCATCCGCACAGTGTTCAACGCCCTCGGCCCGCTCACCAATCCGGCCCGGGTCCGTGCCCAGGCGGTCGGTGTGGCGGACCCGCGCATGGCGCCGATCGTCGCGGGCGTCTTCGCCGAGCGCGGCAACTCGTCCCTGGTCTTCCGGGGCGACGACGGTCTGGACGAACTGACCACGACGGCCACCTCCCGGGTGTGGATCGTCCGGGACGGCGAGGTGACCGAGGAGGCCTTCGACCCGCGTGACGTGGGCCTCGAACTGGTTCCCGTGGAGGCGCTCCGCGGCGCCGACGCCTCCTACAACGCCGAGGTCGCCCGCCGTCTGCTGGACGGCGAGACCGGTCCGGTCCGCGAGGCGGTCCTGCTGAACTCGGCGGCGGCGCTGGTGGCCCTGGAGCCCACCGCCGCGCCGCTGGCCGAGCAGATCCGCGCCGGGATGGCGAAGGCGGCCGAGTCGATCGACTCGGGGGCGGCGAAGCGGACGCTGGAGCGCTGGGTGGCCGCGAGCAACGCGTAGGATCCCGTAGGCGAAGGGACCGGCGTCCCGCGATCCGGACTCGGGTTGCGGGACGCCGATCTCTTCGCGTACGTTCCTGATCAGGTCATGAGTGACAGTCATGAGGCCCCGGCCGACTGTCCGGCAACCCTCCGTCCGTGGCGGGGTGCCCCGGGTGAAGACCGGGCCGTAGGCAGCGAGGTCTACGGCAAGCGCGTGACGAGGAGCCTTCCGTGAACCAGCGAATGCGATAGGGCCGCAGAGCCCCGCCTCCGCATCCCCTTTTCCTTGCACCCCCCCGCTTGAGCCGTACGCGCTCGCGGGCGGATTCCACCTGCTTTCACGGGAGTTCCGTCATGTCTGTCTCCACCCTTGCCGCCGACCAGTCCGTTTGTGCCCCGCTGCCCGTTCTGGGACGGGATGTCACCGTGCCGCTCGTGACCGGGGGCGAGGTCGCCTACGCCGCGCTCGACTACGCCGCCAGTGCCCCGGCGCTCCAGCGGGTCTGGGACGACGTCGCCGCCTACGCGCCGTACTACGGCAGCGTCCACCGCGGTGCCGGGTACCTCTCGCAGCTCTCCACCGACCTGTTCGAGAACGCCCGCCGGACCGTCGCCGAGTTCCTCGGCTGCCGCGAGGGCGACCAGGTCGTGTTCACGCGGTCGACCACCGACTCCCTCAACCTCCTCGCCGACGCGCTGCCCGCCGACTGCCAGGTCTTCGTCTTCGAGACCGAGCACCACGCCTCCCTGCTGCCGTGGCGGAACGCCCGCGTCACCTACCTCGACGCCCCGCGCAGCCCGCACCAGGCCGTCGAGACCCTGGAGCGCGCCCTCGCCGACCGTGACCCCCACGGGCCGGCCCTGGTCTGCGTCACCGGAGCCTCGAACGTCACCGGCGAGCTGTGGCCCGTACGGGAACTCGCGGCGGCCGCGCACGCCCACGGCGCGCGGATCGTGCTGGACGCCGCCCAACTGGCCCCGCACCACCCGGTGTCCGTCGCGGACCTCGACGTCGACTGGGTCGCCTTCTCCGGGCACAAGCTGTACGCGCCCTTCGGCTCGGGCGTCCTGGCCGGGCGGGCCGACTGGCTGCGCGCTGCCGAGCCGTACCTCGCGGGCGGCGGCGCCAGCCGCAAGGTCAGCCGGCGCGAGGACGGGGGAGTGGACGTGGAGTGGCACGACAGCGCCGCCCGCCACGAGGCCGGGTCGCCCAACGTCATCGGCGCCTACGCCGTCGCCTCGGCCTGCAGGGCGCTGACCGAGGCCGGCTTCGACACCCTCGTCGCCCGTGAGCAGCACCTGGTCCGCACGGTACGGGAGGGGCTCTCCGACGTCCCCCAGGTGCGGTTCCTGTCCCTGTTCGGGGACGACGCCCCGCGCGTCGGCGTGCTCTCCTTCGTCGTCGAGGGCTGGAACAGCTCGCACTTCGCCGCCGCCCTGTCCGCCGAGTACGGCATCGGCGTCCGGGACGGGCTGTTCTGCGCGCACCCGCTGCTGCGCACGCTGCTCGGCAGCGACCCGCAGGCGCAGGGCGAGTGCGGGTCGCCCGAGGCGGCGCCCGGGGAGAAGTCGCTCAACGCCATCCGGGTCAGCTTCGGCGCGGGCACGCCGGACGAGCACGTGGAGCGGTTCGTACGGGCGGTCAGGGAGCTCGTGACGGACGGGGCGAAGTGGAACTACCGCACGGAGGACGGGCGCTGCGTGCCGGACACCTCCGCCTGAACCGGCAGCCGGGTGCGCAGGACGATCATCGGCAGGGCGCGTTCGGTGGCGTCGGTGAGGAGCTCGCTCGCGCGCAGCAGGGCCTCGGCCGGCTCCATCGGGGCGTGCAGGATGCCGTGGCAGGCGTCCACGCCCGGCACCTCGCCCGCGCCCTCGCCGAGCGTGCCGGCCAGGGCCAGGCGGGGGAGCAGCCGGGCGCCCAGGGCGGCCAGACCCGCCCCCAGGCCGCCGGAGGCTCCCGTACCGGGCCCCGGACGAACGCCCAGTTCTCCAGGGCCGCCGACAGCTCCTCCACCTGCGCGGGCGTCGCACCCTTCTGCGGGCCGAAGACCCGGGCCACACCCCGCTCGCCGCACAGCACGTTGTACGGGTTGCAGGCGACGAGCAGCTCCACCTCCGTGAGCCGGGGGTCCAGGCCGGTGGGCTCGATGCGGTGAAGGCGTGTCAGCTCCCGGCCGCCGTGGGGGAGTTCGCGCCCCTTCGCGTCCAGCAGCCGCGACCAGCCGCCTCCGGTCGGCGAGGACCTTGGCGAGGGCGAGGCCCGCCACCCAGGGCCGGCACCTCGCTGAAGGGGTTCAGCAGCGTTCTGCCTACCAGCTGCAACGTCGCCGATCCTCGAAGCACAGCGGCTGTCGCCATTTCGGGCGAACTCCACGCTGCTCCTGCGGGGAGGGCATGTAGATCCTCCTACCCTCTTGTCGCATTGGAGTTGTCTTGGGAATCGTGTGGCTGCCCTTGTCAGGTTGACCACCCCGGGGGGTTCGCATGGTGCAGGCACGGGCCGCTCGAGGCGGTTCGATGACCGCCGCCCGCATCGGGCGGCTGCCGGGAGCAGGAGCGGGCAAGGCAATGTGCGTGGGCTTGGCGGTCGCCGCAGCCGGGGCAGTAGGTGTGGCTGCGGCCGCGTTCCTGAGCGCGGGCACGGTGGTACCGGCTGCGCACGCTCTTGCGGCCCTTTCCCTGCTTGCAAGGGCCCGGGGGGTTATGGGACGGGTGCGTCTTCGCCTGGGGCTGCTCGCTGTTTCGCTGGTATCAGGCGGCCTGCACCATCTGGTGGTCGGGCAGACCTCTTCATCTCCCGCACGGTCTGCCGGTGTTCTTCACTCAGTGGCTGGGCTCCTGGCCCTTACCGGGCTCGCCGTGTGTCTGGGGCTGGGGATCGCCGGGCTGGTGCTCGCAGCCACGGAGGGAGGCACGCCCCTGGTCTGGCTGCGGAGGCTGCTGGATGGCTGGTTGATCGCAGGGTCGCTGCTCACCCTGGGCTGGGTGCTGCTGTTGCATCGCGCAGACCAGGGCAGTGATGTGTGGCCATCGCTGATGGGTCTCGCCCGTGTGGTCACGGACATCCTCGTCCTGGGACTGCTGGCCGCGTTGCGTTTCTACCTGAACCGCCAAGAGCGCACAGCTACCACGGTGGCTGCCGTGGCCCTCACCATCTTGGCCGCGAGTGACATGCTGCGGATCCTCTTGCCCGCTCCGGGCGTCTGGTGCGGAATTCCTCTCGCGGGGGCCTGTTCGGTGATGGGCCTGCTCCTCGTTGCCGTCACGCCGTGGCTGCCCGGTGGTGCCAGCGCCATGGAAGTCGACCGGCGCGCGACGCCGGTCATTGCAGCCGTGGCGGCGTTTGTGCCGGTGGTGGTCTGCGAGCTGGCCCTGGCGGCTCACGCGCTGGCCGGCGGCGACATCGATGTCGTGATGGTCGTCCTGGCAGGTTCGGTACTCCTCGGGCTCGGTGCCCGGCAGGGTGTCGCTCATGCCGACAATCTGCGGCTCATGCGCGAGGCCGCAGCCCGTGACGCCCGTTACCGCACGCTGGTCGACGGATCGAGCGACGTGATCACCATCGCCGACCTGGATGGTCACCTGCTCTACGTCAGCCCGGCCGCCCGCGAGGTGTTCGGATACCTGCCCGAGGACCTGGTGGGCGCCCGCCTGCCGCTGTACTGCCACCCGGACGACATGTCCGCGCTGCTGCACGCGGTCGAGACGTTGCGGCAGGAGGCCGCCTCAGGCACCAGCGGCCCGGGCGCCCGGGTGTCCTGCCGTGTCCGGGCGGCTGATGGGCGATGGTGCCACGTGGAGTCGACGATCAGCCACCACCCCGAAGGTTTGATCTTCAACAGCCGTGACGTGACCAAGCGGGTCGAATTGCAGGCACAGCTCGAGCACCTGGCTTTCCACGACACGTTGACCGGCCTGCCCAACCGCGCGCTGTTCGCCGACAGAGTCGCCCACGCCCTGCGCAAGCGCACGGCCAGGACGGCCCCTCCCGCGGTGCTCTTCGTGGACCTGGACGGCTTCAAGGCCGTCAACGACTCCAACGGACACGCGACGGGCGACGCCCTGCTCCGCCTTGCCGCCCGGCGGCTCCAGGATTGCGTGCGAGCCGGTGACACCGTCGCCCGCCTCGGCGGGGATGAATTCGCCGCGCTCCTGGAGGGCGAGGCAGGAGCATGCCCCTTCACAGTCAGGGAGGTGGCCGAGCGATTCGTGTCCGCCCTGTCCAAGCCGTACCGCATCAACAGCATCGATGCAGTGGTTTCGGCTTCCGTCGGCATCGCGGTAGCCACCCCAGGGATCACGCCGGACGAACTCCTGCACAACGCCGACCTGGCCATGTACCAGGCCAAAGCCGCGGGAAAGGGGCGCATCCGTATGCTTCAGGCGGCGCCCGCCGATGATGCGGTGCGCTGACGCCGAAGACTCCGGCAAACCCTTGGTTGGGGCTGCCGAGGGTGAATGTCAGCCGTCGGAGCCGGGGCCGTCGTCGTCGCCAGAGGTGGGCGTGGGCGAGCCGTGGTCCAGCTCGGCCTGCTGGGAGGGCACCCGGGCGACGCGGGGCTGTCCGCGAGCGCGAAGTTGGTCGCGGCGATGCCCGGCGGGATCAGCACGACGGCGGACAGGGCGGCCGGCCGGCGAGAGAAACCATGGGCCCGATCCTGCGCACGGCACCCGGGGAGCGGGATGAAGCCCGGATGAAGAACTCCTCATCGGGGACCCGGCGGGCGGGACGGCCCTAGTTGTCCAGCCCGATCGAGAACGCCGCCTCCAGGTCGTGCTGGGAGTACGTGCGGAACGCCACGTGGGTGTCGGTCCCCTCCACCCCGGGGATCTTGCTGATCCGGCCCGGGATGACCTCCGCGAGGTCCTCGTGCTCCTTGACCCGGACCATCGCGATCAGGTCGTAGGTGCCCGTGACGGAGAAGACCTCGCTGACGCTGTCCAGCGCCGCGATCGACTCGGCGATCTCGGGGATCCGGTCCACGCTGGTCTTGATGAGGACGATCGCGGTGATCACGGCTGGTTCTCTCCCTCGGGAGCCGGAGCAGGGGCGGCCTTCACTCTAGTAGGGCTGGTGGGACGGCCGTAGCGGACCGACGCATAGCCGAAGCCCAGACCGAATCCGATCAGGTGGGCGAGGTAGGCCACCCCCGGCCCGTCCGAGGCCCGCCCGGCCGCCAGCCACTGCAGCGCCGCCCAGAACGGCAGCACCACCCACGCCGGGAAACGCACCGGCAGGAAGAAGAGGAACGGCAGGAGACTGGTCACCCGGGCCCGCGGGAACAGGTACAGGAACGCACCGAGGACGGCGGAGATCGCCCCCGAGGCACCGACCAGGGACTGCTCGGAGTCCGCGTTGGCGACGGCGTAGCCCAGCAGGGCCAGGTAGCCGCAGCCGACGTAGAAGAGGGTGAACTGCACTCGGCCCATCCGCTCCTCGGTCATCGCCCCGAAGACGTAGAGGAAGAGCATGTTGCCGAGCAGGTGCACCCAGCTGCCGTGGACGAAGAGCGCGGTCGCGGGGGTGAGGGCCGATCCGGCGGACCCTTCGAACAGTTCTGCGGGGATCACCCCCCAGCGCCGGAAGTAGGCCCGCTGCACGGCGAGCAGTTCGTCGCCCGTTCCGTAGGCCGGATTCAGACCCGAAGCGGGTCCGGCCAGGAAGGCCAGGCAGCACAGGGCGATCAGTGAGTACGTCACCGGCGCCGACGACCCCCTGACCGATCTGCCGGCCCGGACGATCGGCGCACTCCACTTGCGGATCATGAACACAGAGCATGACGTAACCGGACGCAACCACCCAGACCGCCTCGCCGCCGTGGACGCGCGGGCGGCGGGTACCCGCCAGGCCGTAGGGTTACGAGCCACACGCACCGGGGATGCCGGTCGCGTCGCGGACACTAGAAGGAAAGAGAACAGGTCACGATGACGGTTCCCCTGCCGACCGCCGAGACGCGGTGGCGCTGCACCCTCTGCGGCAACCTCACGAGGTTCGACGTGACCCGCTCGGCGAAGGTCGTCGAATACGTCCACCTCGACCTGGCCGGAGAGCCGAAGGTCGAGGAGCGCGAGGTGCTCAGTGAGACCATCGAGTCGGTGCGCTGCCGCTGGTGCAACGCGGTGGACCAGGTGGAACTCGTGGACAGGCCGGGCGCCGGCTCCTGACGGCAGCCGGCCCCGCTCAGGCATTGGGGTGTGACGGATGGTGGAGACCACGGGCGGGGGGCCGGGCGACGGCGCCGCCGAGGTGCTCGACCGTCCGCTGCCCGACGGCGTGCGCCACAGGGTCGTGCAGATCGTCTCCGACGCCTTCGGCGCGCTGACGGTCGGGGAGCTGCCCGCCCAGCTCCGGCAGTACGCCCGGTTCGCACCGAACCGCCGGGCGAAGTTCGCCGGCAACGCGATGGCGGCCGCGCTGGAGACCGATCCGCTGTTCCGGCAGCGCATCGGGGAGAAGCTCAGAGAGGCCCAGCCGGAGCTGACCGGCGCCCTGGACTCAGGCTCCCCGCCCCCGGCCGCGGACCCGCTCGACGTGGCGGCCGCGGCCTACGTACTGCGGCCCCCCGGCTGGGTGAAGCAGGTGACCGCCGCCGGCGAGGAAGCCCAGCGGGCCGACGCGGAGCGCGCCGACGAGGAGGGCCGGGCCGAGCTGGAACGGCTGCGCGCCGAACTGGACCGGGCCCGCGACCATACCCGGGCCGAGACCGAGCGGCTGCGCACGGAGCTGGAATCGGCCAAAAAGGAAACCGAGTCGCTGCACCGCAAGCTGCGTGCCGCCCTCAGCGACGTCAAGCGCGGCGAGGCCGCCCTGCGCAAGGCACGGGGCGAGATCGAAGCCGTCCGCGCCGAAGGGCAGGCCCAGGTGTCCGCCGCCGAGAGTGAGACCCGGCGGCTCAAGTCCCGGCTGGGCGAGAGCGAGGCCGCCCTGGAGGCCGCGCGCCGGGCCGCCCGCGAGGGCCGCAGCGTCGAGGACATGCGGGTACGGCTGCTGCTGGACACCCTGCTGGACGCCACCCAGGGGCTCCGCCGTGAACTGGCCCTGCCGCCGGTGTCGGTGCGCCCCGCCGAGACCGTCGACGCCGTCGAGCCGGGCCGGATGTCCCCGAAGGACATCGCCGCCCGCGCCCTGTCGGAGAACGACCCGCAGGTCCTGGACCAGCTGCTGGCGCTGCCGCAGGCCCATCTCGTCGTCGACGGCTACAACGTCACCAAGACGGGCTATCCGCAGATGCCGCTGGAGAAGCAGCGTCTCAGGCTGCTCGGGCAGCTGTCCCAACTGGCCGCGCAGAGCGGTGCCGAGGTGACCTGCGTCTTCGACGGTGCCGAACTCGCCGCGCCGGTGCTGCTCGCGCCGCCGCGCGGGGTCCGGGTGCTCTTCTCGAAGCCGGGTGTCACCGCCGACGAGCTGATCCGCCAGCTGGTGCGGGCCGAACCCCCGGGCCGCCCGGTCATCGTGGCCTCCACCGACCGCGAGGTCGCCGACGGCGTTGCCCGCGCCGGTGCCCGCCCGGTGGCCTCGGCGACGCTCCTCAAGCGCCTTTCGCGGTCCTAGGAGACGTACGCCCCATGCGTAACGTCCGGGCGTGATGCCCGAATTGGTGGGACCTGTGAGCCACGTTGCGTCAAGTGGGTCTCACCGCCCGTGAGTCCAGAGGAAAAGTTGGCCTACCGTGACGCAATTTTTCATCTGAGGATTTGAACTGATCACAGGAAGGTCACTAGGGTCGGGCCGAACCTCCGCTCGGGTGATCACTCATCGGGAGAGACGGCGGAGGGGCCAGAAGGAGCTTGTCACCCGTGGCGTCCCACCGTCGTCCGAAGCAGCCGAGCCGCGCACGTGTGACCGTGCTGACCACCGCCGCCGCCGCTGCCGTCGCCTTCAGCTCGCAGGCCGCCAACGCCGCCCCCAGCGAGAAGCCGAGCAAGGACGAGGTCAAGGCCAAGGTCGACAAGCTCTACGAAGAGGCGGAGCAGGCCACCGAGAAGTACAACGGGGCCAAGGAGAAGCAGGAGAAGCTCCAGAAGGAGATCTCCACCATCCAGGACAACGTGGCCCGCGGCCAGGAGGAGCTCAACGAGCTTCGCGACAGCCTGGGCCTCGCCGCCGCCTCGCAGTACCGCACCGGCTCCATCGACCCCTCCGTCCAGCTGTTCCTCTCCGCGAACCCGGAGGACTACCTGGACAAGGCCTCCACGCTCGACCAGCTGAGCAGCCAGCAGGTCGAGGCGCTGAAGAAGGTCCAGGAGAAGCAGCGCGAACTCGCCCAGGAGCGCGCCGAGGCCTCCGAGAAGCTCAAGGACCTCGCCTCCACCCGGACCGAACTCGGCAAGAAGAAGAAGGAAGTCCAGGGCAAGCTCTCCTCCGCGCAGAAGCTGCTCAACACCCTCAGCGCCGCCGAGAAGGCCGCACTGGCCGCCGAGCAGAACCGCGCCAGCCGGACCGCCGAGCGCGACGCCCTCACCGCCGACGTCCCGCCCGGCTCGGGCCGCGCCGCCGCCGCCTTCGCCTTCGCCCAGAGCCAGCTCGGCAAGCCCTACGTCTACGGCGCCACGGGCATGAGCTCCTACGACTGCTCCGGCCTCACCTCCCGGGCGTACGCCGCGGCCGGCGTCCAGATCCCGCGTACCTCCGAGGCCCAGACCGGGGCCGGCACCAAGATCTACTCGGTCAGCCAGCTCAAGGTCGGCGACCTGGTCTTCTTCTTCAACGACCTGCACCACGTGGGCCTCTACGCGGGCAACGGGCAGATCATCCACGCCCCGCGCACCGGCACGGTCGTCCGCTACGAGTCGATGGACACCATCGGCGGCCCGTTCATGTTCGGCGTCCGGGTCTGATCCCGGCCCCCCTCGCCGTCCCCCGGAGACTGCCGGCGTCCTCAAGATCAGGACACCGTGTCCGCCGTTCAGGCGAATCGCAACAGCCCGAGTGAGCCCACGCCCCGCCATTGACCTGCGTCAGCGGCGGGGCGCCGTGCTGGATACCCACGGATGGTCGTTGGCGGCCCCCGGTTGCGGGGCTACTGTCTGCCGCGTTCCAAGTCCGCCAGCGGAAGGAGAGCGGCTTCCCGTGGGGTCCCATCGCCGACTTGCACCGTCCGGGTTCGACCGGGGCGCCGGTGCCGCGGTCAGCTTCCTGTCCGTCGCGGCCGCCGCCGTGGCCGCGGTACCGGCCGCCGCAGCACCGCACGACGACACCCGGGCCACGGTGGACCGGCTCTACGAGCAGGCCGAGAAGGCGACCGAGGCCTACAACGCGGCCGACGAACGCGCCGACGAACTGCGCGCAGAGGCCGGCACCGCCCGGGACCGCATCGCCCGCGGGCAGCATCGCGTCAACTCCCTGCGGGACTCCCTCGGTTCGCTGGCCGGCGCCCAGTACCGCGAGGGCGGCATCGACCCGTCCCTCGCCCTGCTGTTCTCCGACGACCCGGACGACTACCTCGACCACGCGTCCCGGCTCGACCGCCTCACCGCCCACCAGGCCGGTGAGCTGAGGGAACTCCGGCACGCCATGCGCGAACTCGCCCAGGACCGCGAGGAGGCCGCCGGCAAGCTCCGCGAACTGGACCGGAGCCGCAAGGCCGTCGCGGCGTACAAGAAGACCGTCGAGCGCAAGCTCGCCACGGCCCGGCGGCTGCTCAACTCCCTGCCGGACGCCGAGCGCGAGGCGTACGGCCGGGCCTCCCGCTCCGGCCGCGGCGGCCTGCCCGGCCTGGGCGGCGCCACCGCCGCCTCGGGACGCGGGTCGGCCGCCGTCGCCGCCGCCCGCAGCGCGCTCGGCAAGCCCTACGTCTGGGGCGCCAACGGGCCCTCCGGCTTCGACTGTTCGGGCCTGATGCAGTGGTCGTACGCGCAGGCCGGGGTCTCTCTGCCGCGCACCTCGCAGGCCCAGCGGTACGCCGGCCGGCAGATCCCGCTGTCCGAGGCGCGCCCCGGTGACCTGGTCGTCTACCGGGGCGACGCCAGCCACGTCGGGATGTACATGGGCAACGGCCAGGTCATCCACGCGCCCTACCCCGGCGCGCCCGTGCGCTACGACCCGGTCGGGATGATGCCCGTCTCGTCGGTCACCAGGGTCTGACCAGGGCGGCCCGGCGCCCGTACGATCGGGAACGTGGCTGGTCGAAGGTCGGGGTCCGTGCTCGTGGCGCTCGTCGTGCTGCTCGTCGCCCTGACGGGGTGCGGCGGGCGGCCCGCCGCCGACCGTGCCACGGTCGACGTCCAGCGGCTCCTGGACCGGCGGGCCGCAGCCGTCCTGGACCGCGACGAGCGGGCCTACGAACGCACGGGCACGGGGACGGACTTCGCCAGACTGCGCGCGGTGCCCGTGGCCGCCTGGTCGTACCGGGTGACCGGACTGCGCCGCACCGGCGACACGGCCACCGCCGACGCCGAACTGCGCTACCGCGTCGCCGGGTACGACCGGGCGCCGGTGACCGCCTTGCGCACCCTGCGGCTGAGCCGGGGCGCTGACGGCACGTGGTCCGTCGACACCGACCGGCCCGCGAAGAAGTCCGCGCAGCAGCTCTGGGACCAGGGGGCGGTGCACCTCGTCCGGGGCCGGTACAGCCTGGTGCTCGGCGTCGGGCAGTCGGGGCGGGCGCTGCGGGAGTTCGCGGACCTGGCCGACCGTGCGGTGCCCGCCGTGTCGGACGCCTGGGGCACGCGATGGAGCCGGCGGGTCGTCGTACTCGTGCCGAGGTCACTGGAGGGGATGGCGGGGCTGCTCGGCTCGCCCGCCTCCTCCTACCGGGGGATCGCGGCGGTCACCACCGGCGAGACGGGTGCGCGCGACCGGGCGCCGGCGGACCGGATCATCGTCAACCCGGACGCGTTCGCGCTCCTCGGCGGTCTCGGCGAGCAGGTCGTCGTCACCCACGAGACCACCCACGTCGCCACCCGCGCCCGCACCACGGCCGCCACGCCCCTGTGGCTGTCCGAGGGGTACGCCGACTGGGTCGGCTACCGCGCCACCGGCCGCACCCCCGCGGAGGCCGCGCCCGAACTCTCCCGGGCGGTCGCCGCCGGTCGGGTCCCCACCACGCTCCCGGACGACGAGGACTTCGGCTTCACCGGCGACGCGAGCCGCCTGGCCCGCTCCTACGAGAGCGGCTGGACGGCGTGCCGGCTGATCGCCGAGCGCTGGGGCGAGTCCCGGCTGGGCGACTTCTACCGGGCCGTCGGTGAGCACCGGGAGCGGTCCGGTGCGGTGGAGGACGCGATGCGGAAGGTGCTGGGGACGACGCCGGAGGCCTTCACCGAGCAGTGGCGTGAGTACCTGCGGGAGCAGCTGGGCTGACCCGGGGCCGGACCGTCCGCGGCCTCACTCCGGCCGGTCGAGCAGCTCGACGGCCTCCCGCAGCCACGCCCGTTCGGCCTCGCCCGTCGCCCGGGCCACGCGCAGCATGCCCTGGCGGAACAGGTCGTCGGAGTCCTCGGCGCGGACCGGCTTGCCGGAGTCGTAGAAGAAGCTCGCCGGCGTCTCGAGGAAGTCCAGCCGGCGGCGCAGCACCGCGGCCTGCTCGTGCCGGTCGGGCAGGTGGCGCAGGAACGCGAGGACCGTGTTGAAGCGGACGTGGTCGGTGATCTCCGTCTGCTTCGGGTCGCGCAGGCGCGCCACCAGTTCCTCCCGGCCCTTGGGGGTGAGGGCGAGGATCCGGCGCGGGGCCGCGCTCGCGCCCGGCTCGGTGCGCTGGTCGAGCAGGCCCGCGGTGGTCAGCCGGGTGATCGCCGGGTAGAGCGCGCCGTCGCTGACCGGACGCACATGCCCGGTCAGCGCCTTGATGCGTTCCTTCAACTCGTAGCCGTGCAGGGGCTCCTCGGCCAGGAAGCCCAGGATCGACAGCTCCAGCATGGTCCTCCTTGCGGACGGCTCAGAGCGCATGCTACCTCTTAGCGAGCTACCTCGAATCGATATAGCTCGGACCGAGGTAGGCCGCATCGGGGTTCATCAGGACTCAGGGGGACCGTCACCGTGAACGCCCATCGCGCACAGCTCGTGCTGCTCGCCCGGCCCGTCTACTTCTCGCTCCTCGCCTCCGTCGCCGCCGGGATCATCAACACCGTCTGGGTCGCCCGGCTGGGCGGACCGGCCGTGGCCGCCGTCGCCGTGGCGACCACCACGGAGAACGTGTTGCTCGGCATCGCCCTGGTCTTCGGCTCCGGCACCACCGTGCTGGTCGCGCACGCCCGGGGCGCCCGCGACCCCGCCGCCGTACGGGCGGCGGTGCGGGGCGGATGGGCGTTGTGGGCGCTGGTCACACCGGTGGTGGTGGCCTGTGGCCTGCTGGGGCGCGAACCGCTGGCCCGGCTGGTGCTGGGCGGGGCCGACGGCGCCGCCCTCCCGCTCGCCGTCGCCTACTTCACGCTCTCCATGCCCGGCCTGGCCGTCTTCTTCGCCCAGCAGCTCGTCGACGGCATCCTCAAGGGCACCGGCGACACCCGCACCCCGATGCGCCTCGCCCTGCTGGCCAACGGCCTGATCCTGGTTCTCGACCCGCTCTTCATCCACCTCTACGGCGTCCGGGGCGCCGCCGCCGCGACGGTGCTGTCCCGGTGCGCGGCGCTCGGGGCCGGACTCGTCGCGCTGCGGCGCAGCACCCTGCTGCGCACGGCCCGCTCGGCCGAACCGGGCGAGTGTCTGGACGTCTCCCTGCGGCGCACGCTGCGGACCGGCCTGCCCATGTCCGCCGACTTCACCGTGCGGCAGACCGGCGCCCTGGTCCTGGTCGCGATCGTGGCGCGGCTCGGGGTGACGGCGGTGGCGGCGTACGCGATCGCCTACAAGGTCATGTACGTGGCCACCATGGCCTTCTACGCCGTCCGGCAGGCCGCCTCCATCCACACCGCGCACACGCGGGGCGCGGGTCAGGACGCCCGGCGGACGATCGGGCGGCAGGCCGTGCTCCTCTCCGGCGCCCTGGGGCTCGCCGCGGCCGTGCTCCTGGCCCTCGCCGCCCCCTGGATCATGGCCGCCTTCGGCGCCGGGCCCGGCGTCGCGGGCGAGGGCGTGCTGTTCCTGCGCCGCGTCGGGCCCTACCTGGTCCTGCTGGGCTGTCTCATCGCGCTCGGCGGGGTCTTCGAGGGCGCCGGGCGGGCCTCGGTGCTGCTGCGGGTGACCGTGCTCGGGACGGCCGTCCAGCTGGGACTGGCGTACGCCCTCACGGGGTTCGGGCTGCCCGGGGTGTGCCTCGCGATGGCGCTCGCGGCGGCCGTGCAGTGCGCGGCGGCGGGGTTGCTGTTCCGGCGGGACCCGGCTCAGGAGGAGACAGGGGTCTCGTCGGTGCGGACGGGCTGAGCGGGCACGGCGGCCGGGAGGGTGCGCGGCACCGTCGCACGCCACAGGGCGCGGGCCGCGAGGAGCGCGGCGGCCACCAGCAGGCCGTTGCGCAGGAACAGCAGGGTGAGGCCGAGGCCGTCGCTGGCGACGACGTTGGCGAAGTAGAACGGGAACTCCAGCACCGTCACGAAGCACGCCACCAGCACCAGGACGACCGGCAGCCGCATCCGGCTCCCGGGGAAGTACAGGCACACCGCCGCCAGTCCGACCAGCCACACCATGTACTGCGGGCTGATCACCCGGCTGGTGGTGGTGAACATCAGCACCGCCACGAAGGCCGCGTCGACGAGGGTGTGCTCTTCGAAGTGCCGGGCCAGCAGCCGCCACAGCACCAGCCAGCCGAAGGCCGCCCCGGTCAGGAACAGCGCGCCCGTGCTCACCTCGCTCACGTACGGCCCGATGAACTCGATCGAGCCGTAGTTCAGCTTCACCTCGCCCTGCCAGCCGAAGTGCCGGGCGACATGGAAGACCAGCGCGCCCAGCGACTCAACCTCGGTGCCCCGGTCGCGCTGGAAGGTCAGGAACGCGAACGCGCCCGGCATGGCCAGCGCGAACGCGCCCGTCACCACGATGCCCGTCACCAGGGCCGACACCCAGGCGCTGCGGCGGCGGGCGGCCAGCAGCAGCATCGCCGGCCAGACCTTCAGCAGGGCGCCGAAGGCGGCCAGGGCCCCCAGCGCCTTCGGGTGCCGGGCGCCCGCCAGCAGTGCGGCCATGGCCACCGCCGTGACCATCACGTCGTAGCGGGCGTAGACCGTCGGGCCGAGCAGCGGGACGCCGGTCACCCACACCCAGGCGCCGCGCAGCGAGCGGCCCGGGCGGCGTCCGGCGTACGTCATCAGGGCCAGCACGGCCAGGTCGGTGACGCAGATGAGCACGAAGAACGCGGTGCCGTAGTCCAGGAAGGGCAGCAGGCCGGGGGAGAGGATCGCCAGGGCTGCGGCGGGCGGGTACTGCCAGGTGACGTCGCGCAGCGGGAACGTTCCGGCACTGAGGACCTCGTACCAGCCCCGGTAGATCACGTGCACGTCACTCGTGACGTCCGGGCCCGGGAAGACGTACACCTTCAGGACGAACAGCAGCAGCAACAGCCTCGTGAGACACCAGACCACCGGCAGCCATGCCAGGGACCGCCTCGTGCCCGTCGTCTTCACGTGATCCCTGCCCGTTCGCGCGCCGTGTCGAGGGGGCCATGATGGGCCCGTCAGCTGTGAGCGTGCCATACCCGCCGCCGCGTACGGCCGTGAGGGCCGTTCGGTAGGGTCGGCGGCGTGCGCAAGACCCTGATCGTGACCAACGACTTCCCGCCCCGGCCCGGTGGCATCCAGGCGTTCCTGCACAACATGGCGCTGCGGCTGGACCCGCAGCAACTGGTCGTCTACGCCTCGACCTGGAAGCGGACGCGGGAGGGCGTCGAGGCGACCCGCGCCTTTGACGCCGAGCAGCCCTTCACCGTCGTACGGGACCGTACGACCATGCTGCTGCCGACGCCGGGTGCCACCCGGCGGGCCGTCGGGCTGCTGCGTGAGCACGGCTGCACCTCGGTGTGGTTCGGGGCGGCGGCCCCGCTCGGCCTGATGGCACCGGCGCTGCGCGCCGCGGGCGCCGAGCGGCTGGTGGCCACCACGCACGGGCACGAGGCCGGCTGGGCGCAGCTGCCCGCCGCGCGGCAGCTGCTGCGGCGGATCGGGGACTCCACCGACACCATCACCTACCTCGGCGAGTACACCCGCTCCCGGATCGCCTCCGCCCTGACGCCCGGGGCGGCCGCCCGGATGGCGCAGCTGCCGCCCGGGGTCGACGAGAAGACCTTCCACCCCGGCTCGGGCGGCGAGGAGGTACGGGCCCGGCTGGGCCTGACGGACCGCCCGGTCGTGGTCTGCGTCTCCCGGCTGGTGCGCCGCAAGGGCCAGGACACCCTGATCCGGGCCATGCCGCGCATCCTGGCGGCCGAGCCCGACACCGTCCTGCTGATCGTCGGCTGCGGCCCCTACGAGAAGGACCTGCGGCGGCTCGCGCACGAGACCGGCGTCGCATCGGCCGTACGCTTCACCGGGGCCGTGCCCTGGTCCGAGCTGCCCGCCCACTACGGCGCCGGCGACGTCTTCGCGATGCCCTGCCGCACCCGCCGCGGCGGCCTGGACGTGGAGGGCCTCGGCATCGTCTACCTGGAGGCGTCCGCGACGGGCCTCCCGGTCGTGGCCGGCGACTCGGGCGGCGCCCCGGACGCGGTCCTGGACGGCGAGACGGGCTGGGTGGTGCGAGGCGGCTCCGCCGAGGAGGCCGCCGACCGCATCACCGTCCTCCTCGCCGACGCCGAGCTGCGTCGCAGGATGGGGGAGCGTGGCCGGGAGTGGGTCGAGGAGAAGTGGCGCTGGGACCTGCTGGCGGAGCACCTCAAAAGCTTGCTGTAGTGCAGCTTGCCTTCTTGAGGGCGCGGGGAACTGCGCGAGGAACCGCAAACAACCCGCACCCGCCCACAAGGATCAAGCGGCACCCCACTAGGCGGAACCCGAAAATCCGCCGATGCTGCGCCCATGACATCCAACCTGACGCATCGTCATCTGACAAGACGTCAAATTCTGGGCATGGCAGCCCTGCAGACCGCAGCCACTCTCGGCTTCACCCGCATCGGCCTCGAAAGCGCCCGAGCCGCGCAGCCCGACGCAGTCGACACCGCCCCGGCGATCGTCGTCGGCTCCGGCTACGGCGGAGCGGTCGCCGCCCTCCGTCTCGGCCAGGCCGGCATCCGCACGATCGTCCTGGAGATGGGACGCCTCTGGAACACCACCGGCCCCGACGGCAAGGTCTTCTGCACCACCAGCGCACCCGACCACCGCTCCATGTGGTTCCGCGACCGCACCGAGGCCCCCCTCGGCACCTTTCTCTGGCTGGACATCGTCAACCGGGACATCGGCCGCTACCCGGGCGTCCTGGACCGGGTGCACTTCGACCACATGTCGGTGTACGTCGGCCGGGGCGTCGGCGGCGGCTCCCTGGTCAACGGAAGCATGGCGGTCACCCCGCCCCGGTCGTACTTCGCCGAGCAGTTCCCCACCGTCGACGCCGACGAGATGTACGGCACGTACTTCCCGCGCGCCCGGGCAGCCCTGGGAGTGAACACCGTCGACCCGGCCTGGTTCGAGTCGACGGAGTGGTACCGCTTCAGCCGCGTCTCCCGCAAGCACGCCGAGAAGACCGGCCTGCGGACCACCTTCGTGCCCAGCGTCTACGACTTCGGCCACATGCAGCGCGAGGCGGCCGGCACCGCCCCGAAGTCGGCGCTCGGCGGCGAGGTCATCTACGGCAACAACCACGGCAAGCGCAGCCTCGACAAGACCTACCTCGCCACCGCCCTCGGCACCGGCAAGGTCACCATCCACACCCTGGAGAAGGTGCGCGCGATCAGCCGCGCGCCGGACGGCACCTACGTCCTGACCGCCGACCGCATCGACGAAACCGGCCGCGTCGTCGAGACCAAGGAGTACGGCTGCACGTACCTCTTCCTCGGCGGCGGCAGCCTCGGCACCACCGAACTGCTGCTGCGCGCCCGGGAGACGGGCACCTTGCCCGCGCTCGACGCCAGTGTCGGGGCCGGCTGGGGCACCAACGGCAACGTGATGCTCGGCCGGGCCAACCACCTGTGGGACACGGTCGGCGCGAACCAGTCGACCATGCCGGTCATGGGCATCGACGACTGGGCGAACACCGCCAACCCGGTCTTCGCCGAGATCGCCCCGCTGCCGACGGGCCTGGAGCACTGGGTGAGCCTCTACCTGGCGATCACCAGGAACCCGGAACGGGCGTCCTTCTCCTACGACACCGGCTCGGACCGGCTCCGGCTCGGCTGGACGGCCGCCCACTCCGCGGTCTCCGTCGCCATGGCCAGGAGGCTCTTCGACCGGATCAACGCGGCCAACGCGACGATCTACCGGTACGACCTGTTCGGCTCGAAGAGCAAGGTCTTCGCCGACGACTTCACCTACCACCCGCTGGGCGGCTGCGTGCTGGGCAGGGCGACCGACGGCTACGGACGGGTGAAGGGGTACTCCCGGCTGTACGTCACCGACGGCTCGCTCGTGCCCGGGTCGCTCGGGGTGAACCCCTTCGTGACCATCACCGCGCTCGCCGAACGCACGATGGCGCGGGTCCTCGTGGAGGACACCGCGCCATGACGCCGCACGCGCACTACTTGGCGTAGATCGCCTCGACCTCGTGCGCGTAGTCCTTCGCCACCACGTTCCGCTTCAGCTTCAGCGAGGGGGTCAGGTGGCCCGACTCCTCCGTGAACTGGGAGGACAGAATGCGGAACTTCCGCACCGATTCCGCCTTCGACACCGCGGCGTTGCCGTCGTCGATCGCCGCCTGGATCGCGGCCAGCAGGTCCGGGTCCTCGCTCAGCGACGCCGCGGTGGAACCCGCCGGCTTGCCGTGGTCGGAGCACCAACGGCCCAGGAACTCCTCGTCGATGGTGACCAGCGCGCCGACGAACGGCCGCCCGTCGCCCACCACCATGCACTCCGCGACCAGGGCGTGCGCCCGGATGCGGTCCTCGATCACGGCTGGGGCGACGTTCTTGCCGCCCGCGGTGACGATGATCTCCTTCTTGCGGCCGGTGATCCTGAGGTAGCCGTCCTCGTCGAGGGTGCCGATGTCACCGGTGTGGAACCAGCCGTCGGCCAGCGCCTCCGCGGTCGCACCGGGGTTGTTCCAGTACTCCTTGAACAGGTGCTCGCCGTGCAGCAGCACCTCGCCGTCGTCGGCGATCCGCACCACCGAGCCGGGCAGCGGCTGGCCGACCGTGCCGATCTTCTGCCGGTCCCAGGGGTTGAACGCGGTGGCCGCACAGGACTCGGTCAGGCCGTAGCCCTCCAGGACCGTGAAGCCGATGCCGCGGAAGAAGTGGCCGAGGCGCTCGCCGAGCGGGGCGCCGCCGGAGATGGCGTACTCGCCCCGGCCGCCGAGGACCGCCCGGAGTTTGCTGTAGACGAGCTTGTCGAACGTCTTGTGCTTGATCTTCAGGCCGAACGACGGGCCCGAGGGGGTGTCCAGCGCCTTGCTGTAGGCGATCGCGGTGTCGGCGGCCTTGTCGAAGATCTTGCCCTTGCCGTCGGCCTGGGCCTTGGCGCGCGCCGAGTTGTAGACCTTCTCGAAGACGCGCGGCACACCGAGGATCAGCGTCGGGCGGAACGCGGCCAGCTCGTCGGTGAGGTCCTTGATGTCCGGGACCGTGCCCAGCTTGATCGGCGCCATCATCGGGGCGATCTGCACCAGCCGGCCGAAGACGTGCGCGAGCGGCAGGAAGAGCAGCACCGAGCACTCGCCGGTGCGGAACAGCGGACGCAGCCGCTCGACGATGTTGCCGCACTCGGCGAAGAAGCTGCGGTGGGTGAGCACACAGCCTTTGGGACGGCCCGTGGTGCCGGAGGTGTAGACGATCGTCGCCGGGTCGTCGGCCTTGGCGAACGAGCCGCGCTCCTCGACCGTCTCGTCCGTGACGTCCTGGCCGAGCCGGCCCAGCTCATCCAGGCCGCCGCCGTCGATCTGCCACACGTGCTTGAGCGCCGGCAGCCCGTCGCGCACCGACTCGACCGCGGCCGCGTGGGCCTGCGACTCCACCACGCAGGCGGTCGCGCCCGAGTCGCCGAGGATCCACTGCACCTGCTCCGGCGAACTGGTCTCGTACACCGGCACGGTCACCGCGCCCGCGCTCCAGATCGCGAAGTCCAGCAGCGTCCACTCGTAACGGGTGCGGGACATCAGGCCCACCCGGTCGCCCGGCTGGACCCCGGCGGCGATCAGTCCCTTGGCCGCCGTGTGCACCTCGGCGAGGAAGGTGGTGGCGGTGACGTCCTGCCAGCTGCCGCCGACCTTGCGGGCGATGACGGCGACGTCCGGGTGCTGCGCGGCGTTTCTGCGGACGATGTCGGTCAGATTTCCGTCCGCAGGGACCTCGTACAAAGCCGGAAGGCTGAACTCGCGCAAGACTGCTGCTCCTCATAGGGCGCCGGCGCCACGACGGTGTGTGCTGCGACGGTGCGGTCCAAGGCTCGGGGAGGTGCTCGCGCATTCACTTGTTGAAATGCAGAGCACGACTGGACGGCCCGGACGTTACCCGCCGGTATGGCTTCTTCGACAGGGGGTCCCGTCGAGATGTTCGCTGCGTCACACAGTTGGGTATTCCTTCGCGCACAGTAGTCCACGGGCTAACTGACTGGCCAGTAACCACAGGTAGGGCCGCCACTGTTCACAAGTGCAGCGCTCGACCTACGCTTGATCGTCATGGCACCCACACCAGTCGGAAACCACCGGACGCGCGTCCACGTGATCAGTGACGTGCACGGCAACGCCCGCGACCTGGCCAGGGCCGGCGAGGGCGCAGATGCCCTGGTATGCCTGGGCGACCTCGTCCTCTTCCTCGACTACGCCGACCACTCGCGCGGCATCTTCCCCGACCTCTTCGGCGTCGAGAACGCCGATCGCCTCGTCGCGCTGCGCACGGCCCGCCGCTTCGAGGAGGCCCGGGTGCTCGGGGCCGAGCTGTGGGCCGGCCTCCAGGAGGACCGCGCCACGGTGATCGAGGAGGCGGTACGCAAGCAGTACGCCGAAATGTTCGCCGCGTTCCCCTCTCCTACGTACGCCACCTACGGCAACGTCGACATGCCGCCCCTGTGGCGGGAGTACGCGGGCCCCGGTACGACCGTCCTCGACGGCGAGCGCGCCGAGATCGGCGGCCGCGTCTTCGGCTTCGTCGGCGGCGGCCTGCGCACCCCGATGCGGACGCCGTACGAGATCAGCGACGAGGAGTACGCGGCGAAGATCGAGGCCGTCGGCGAGGTCGACGTGCTCTGTACGCACATCCCGCCCGAGGTCCCCGAGCTGGTCTACGACACCGTCGCCCGCCGCTTCGAGCGCGGCAGCCGGGCCCTGCTGGACGCCATCCGCCGCACCCGGCCCCGCTACTCCCTCTTCGGGCACGTCCACCAGCCGCTGGTCAAGAGGATGCGGATCGGGGCGACCGAGTGCGTGAACGTGGGGCACTTCGCGGCGACCGGGACCCCGTGGGCGCTGGAGTGGTGAGGACGTCCCAGGTCGGGTGAGATCCGCGAGCCCCGTGCGCGGTAGCCTTCACGCTGCACACACGTGCGCAGGACGACGTCTTACCGGCCCTATCTGGAGGAGCCACGGCGATGGCGGAACACACCAGCTCGAGCATCACCATCGAGGCCGCCCCGGCCGACGTCATGGCGGTGATCTCCGACTTCGCCCGCTACCCGGACTGGACCGGCGAGGTGAAGGAGGCGGAGGTCCTCAAGACCGACGCCGACGGCCGCGCCGAGCAGGTCCGCCTCGTCATGGACGCGGGGGCGATCAAGGACGACCAAATCCTCGGGTACACCTGGACCGGCGAGAACGAGGTGTCCTGGACGCTGGTGAAGTCCCAGATGCTGCGCTCCCTGGACGGCTCGTACATCCTCAAGCCGGCCGGCTCGGGGGGTACGGAGGTCACGTACGTACTGACCGTGGACGTCAAGATCCCCATGCTCGGCATGATCAAGCGCAAGGCGGAGAAGGTCATCATCGACCGGGCGCTGGCGGGGCTGAAGAAGCGGGTCGAAGCGGGCAAGTAGTCGTGGCCGGTCGCGCCCACGCGGCGGAGCCGCATCTTCAGAACAGCCCCGCGCCCCCGGTCGGCCGCCCCGAGGTACGTTCGACCTCATGCGCACCATCCTGATCACAGGCCCCGGCGGCAGCGGCCGTACCACCCTCGCGGCCGCGACCGCCCTGGCCGCGGCCGCCGAGGGCACCCGCACCCTCGTCCTCGGCACCGACCGCACGGACACCCTCGGTGCCGCACTGGGGGTGGAGACCGGCCCGGCCCCGGTCGAAGCCGCCCCGCACCTCACCGCCTGGCGTCCCGACGCCGCCCAGGACTTCCGCAGGGACCTCACCGCACTCCAGGACCGCGCCTCCACCGCCCTGGACCTCCTCGGCGCCTCCCGCCTCGACCCCGAGGAACTCACCCCCCTGCCCGGCGCCGAGGAACTCGCCCTGCTGCGCGCCCTGCGCGACGCCGCGCTGTCGGAGAAGTACGACACCCTCGTCGTCGACCTCCCCCCGGCCCCGCAGGCCCTCGCCCTGCTCGCCCTGCCCGAGGAACTCCGCCGCTACCTGCGCCGGCTGCTCCCGCCCGAACGGCAGGCCGCCCGCGCCCTGCGCCCCGTCCTGGGCCGCCTCGCCGGAGTCCCCATGCCCGCCGAGTGGCTCTACGAGACGGCCGGCCGCTGGGACCTGGAACTGGCCGCCGTCGAAGCGGTCGTCGCCGACCGCGACACCGTCGTCCGCCTGGTCGCCGAGCCCGGCCCGGCCGGTGCCGAAGCGCTGCGCACCGCCCGTCTCGGCCTCGCCCTGCGCGGTCTGCGCACCGACGTCGTGATCGCCAACCGCGTCCTGCCCGAGGCGTCCCCGGACACCTGGCTCGCCGGCCCGGTCGCCCAGCAGCGCAAATCAATGGAGGAGTGGCGGGAGTCGTACGACGTCCGCACCGTCCACCACCTCGGACACGACCCGCGCGGCACCGACGACCTCACCGCGCTCGGCGTGCCCGGCGTCCGGCCGGCGCCCCCCGCGGCCGACTGGCCCGTGACCGACCGGCTCGGCGAGGACGGCGTCCTCGTCTGGCGGATCCCGCTGCCCGGCGCCATACGCGAGGAACTGGACCTCGTCCGGCGCGGCGACGAACTCGTCGTCACGGCCGGGCGGTTCAGGCGGATCGTCCCGCTGCCCTCCGCGCTGCGCCGCTGCACCGTCGACGGGGCGGCCCTGCGCGAGGGCGAGCTGCGGATCCGCTTCGTGCCCGACCCCGGGCTGTGGCCGCAGCCCCGGTGACGAGGCGGGCGCCGGACCGGGGAGGAACGGCCGGCCCCGGCCCGTGAACGCGGTACGCCCGTTCGGGTAACGTCGTAAGGACGAACCGTAGTCAGGAGTCCGTCATGAGCGAAGAGCTCCCCCCGTCCGACGCCGCCCGCGAAGAGGCCGCGGACGAGGTGCGGGCGAGCGACGCCGACGCCTGGGCGACCGCGTGCGCCGAGGACCTCCAGGCGGAGAAGGCCCGCCGCCGCACCCAGTACGGCACGCCGCCGGGCTCCGCGGCCGACGAGCTGAAGAAGCTCGTCGACGCCGTCGCGGAGAAGCTGTCCGGTGTTCAGTCCCCGCTGCTCGGCGCGGTCGCGGGGCCCGCCGCGCAGCAGGTCGTCCGGCAGGTCGTCCAGCAGGCCAAGGACGCCGTGGAACCCGTCATCGAACGCAACCCGGACGTCTTCGACCACTTGGCGGCGGCCGGGAACGAACTGCTCGCCGCCTACCGCTCCGCCGTCCAGGCCCAGGAGCGCCGCTGGACCGGCCGCGACGATCAGGACGACCCCCGTGACCAGGGTGGACGCCGGGACGGCGGCGACGACGCCGGCCCCGGGGAGCGCATCGACCTGGACTGAGTCCCCCCGGTCGAGCGGCGGGCCCGGCGCGGCCCGCCGGGGGTGCCCACCGTACGGACGACCGCCGACCCGACGGCAGGGCCTCGGGTACCGTTATCCGTAGCGGGGCTCGACCGAAACTGAGGGATTCATGGGACTCACCATCGGCGTCGACATCGGCGGCACGAAGATCGCGGCCGGCGTGGTCGATGAGGAAGGCAACATCCTCTCGACCCACAAGGTGCCGACCCCGGGCACGGCTGAGGGCATCGTGGACGCCATCGCCTCGGCGGTGGACGGCGCACGCGTCGGTCACGACATCGTCGGCGTGGGCATCGGCGCGGCCGGCTACGTGAACCGGCAGCGCTCCGAGGTCTACTTCGCGCCCAACATCCACTGGCGCAACGAGCCGCTCAAGCAGAAGGTCGAGGCCCGCGTCGGCCTCCCGGTGGTCGTGGAGAACGACGCGAACGCGGCGGCGTGGGGCGAGTACAAGTTCGGTGCCGGCAAGGGCCACCGCAACGTCATCTGCATCACCCTGGGCACCGGCCTCGGCGGCGGCATCATCATCGGCAACAAGCTGCGCCGCGGGCACTTCGGCGTGGCCGCCGAGTTCGGTCACATCCGCATGGTGCCGGACGGCCTGCTGTGCGGCTGCGGTTCGCAGGGCTGCTGGGAGCAGTACGCGTCGGGCCGGGCCCTGGTGAGGTACGCCAAGCAGCGCGCCAACGCCACCCCCGAGAACGCCGAGACCCTGCTCGGCCTGGGCAACGGCACGCCCGACGGCATCGAGGGCAAGCACATCTCCATGGCCGCCCGCCAGGGCGACCGGGTCGCCGTCGACTCCTACCGCGAGCTGGCCCGCTGGGTCGGCGCGGGCCTCGCCGACCTGGCCTCCCTCTTCGACCCCTCCGCGTTCATCGTCGGCGGCGGTCTCTCCGACGAGGGCGAACTGGTCCTGGGCCCGATCCGCAAGTCCTACAAGCGCTGGCTGGTCGGCGGCAACTGGCGCCCGGTGGCCGAGGTCCGCGCGGCGGAACTGGGCAACAAGGCAGGCCTGGTGGGCGCGGCGGACCTGGCGAGGGAACCCGACCCGATCATGTAAAACGCCCTCAGGGGACGCGCCTCAGGGGCGCGGGGAACCGCGCGACGAGCCACGGACAACCGGCACTCGCGCACAATCCCCGCGCCCCGACCCATGGGGCGTAAATTGATCACATGTCGCTGCTCCCCAACTCGCGTACAGAACCCGACGGTTCCGCAGTCATCAGGGTCCTCAGCTACAACATCCGCTCCATGCGCGACGACACCGACGCCCTGGCCCGGGTCATCAGGGCGTGCGAGCCCGACCTCGTCCTCATCCAGGAAGCCCCCCGTTTCTTCCGCTGGCGCAAGAAACTCGCCCGCCTGGCCCTCGCCTCCGACCTCGTGATCGTCACCGGCGGAGCCACCACCACCGGACCGGCCATCCTCAGCTCGCTCCGGGCGAGTGTCGAACGCACGGAGGACATCCTCCTGCCGCCCACCCCCGGTCTGCACCGCCGCGGCTTCGCCACCGCGGTCGTCCGCATCGCCGGTGCCCGCCTCGGCGTGCTCAGCTGCCACCTGTCCCTCCAGAGGGACGAGCGCTACGAGCAGTCCGGCATGCTCCTGGACCGGCTCGCCGGCATGGGTGTGGAGCACCTGATCGCCGGCGGCGACCTCAACGAACGCCCCGACGGCCCGGCTTTCCGCCGGCTGACCGCCGGCCTGACCGACTGCCGGGCCGCGGCTCCCTGGGGAGGCGAGCACACCTGGACGCCCGCCGACCCCTACCAGCGCATCGACGCGATCTTCGTGACGAAGGGCATCGAGGTCCTGGGCTGCGGTGTGCCCTCCGGCCTGCCGGGGGTGTCCGACGCGGACCTGAGGGCGGCCACGGACCACCTTCCGGTCCTGGCCGCCCTCAGAGTCCCCGCTTCCTAGTGCCCCCGGCAGGCACTACACGACCGCACCCCGCCCGGGGTCGTCGTCGTCCTCGTCGTCCGTGCGCATGCGCATCACCAGCGTCGCGAACCCGCCGAGGAACCCGCCGATCCCCAGCGTGGCCAGCCACCAGGTCATGTCCCAGCCGAGCAGCACGGCCAGCAGGAGCAGCACCGGCCCGCCGAGTACGCCGAGCCAGGCGAACTTGGCGGTCGGGTCGCCGGTGGGCAGCGGAGGCGGCTCCGGGGGCACGAAGTGGCCCTCGTCGTCCTCGTCGAAGTCGTCCTCGGCGGGCTCGGGCGTGGTGTAGTCGCGCGGGCCGACGCCCGGCGCGAACGAGACGGAGCCGCCCAGGGGCTTCACGGCCTTGTCCCCGGGCTCCTCGGTCTCCTGCGGCTCGGCCGGCTTGACGGTGTCCCCGGACTTCACGGCCGTGTCGCCGCGGTCGCCGTCGATCCCGGCGTCGTTGGTCCCGGCCGCCGGCAGGGCCAGGTCCTCGACCGACTTGAAGGGCTTTGCGCCCGGCGGGTCCGGCGGCTCCTCGCCGTACCCGGCGACGATCGCCGCCCAGGCGGCCTCCTCGTCGAAGGGGACGCCCTTCTCCTCCGGCTCCCGGCCCTCGCGGTCGGAGTCGTGCTCAGCCACCTGCGGTCGTCCCTTCCTTGCCGAGCCCGGGCTCCTTGCCGAGGCCGGACGCGATGCGGCCGATGAACGCGAGGCTCTCCTCGTGGATCCGGTCCGCGTCATGGTCCAACGTGGCGACGTGGTAGCTCTGTTCCAGGATGACCTCTTTCACGTCCGTCGAGGAGATACGGCCGAGGATCCGGGCCGAGTCGGCGGGCGGCACCACATGGTCCTGCGGGCTGCGCATCAGCAGCACCGGCTGGGTGACCTGCGGCAGCTCGCCGTCGGTGGCCTGGAAGAACTGCCGCAGCGAGTGCGCCGCGTGCAGCGGCACCCGGTCGTAGCCGAGCTCCCTGCTGCCCGGCTTGGCGATGTCGCTGGCGATGCCCTTCGTCGCGGGGACGAGGTGGCGCACCACCGGCAGGGCGTGCGCGGCCAGGCCGTGCACCTTGTTCGCGGGGTTGACGACCATGACACCGCGGACGGCGTCGCCGTGCTTGGCGGCCAGCCGCAGGGCCAGCGCGCCGCCCATGGACAGACCGGCGACGAAGACCGTCTCGCGGCGCTCGCACAGCAGACGCAGCTCGCGGTCCACCTCCGCGTACCAGTCCTGCCAGCCGGTCATCCGCAGGTCCTCCCAGCGCGTGCCGTGGCCGGGCAGCAGCGGCAGGGAGACGGTCAGGCCGTGCTCGGCGAGGTGCTCCGCCCAGGGGCGCAGCGACTGCGGTGATCCGGTGAAGCCGTGGCAGAGGAGGACGGCGACCTCTCCGCCCTCGTGGTGGAACGGCTCGGCTCCGGCAAGGACCGGCACCTTCGGCCTCCTGGTCGTGAGAAGGGACTGGCACGATCACGGAATGTCACGGAACGTCATGGAAGGGGTCGCACGGCGTTCGCGGGACCTTCACCGTACGCGACCGCACTGACACCGACCAGGGCCGTCGGCGCCTTTGACGGCGCTCCGGGTTAAGGTCTGATCGACACATACAGGAGGCACTCGGTTGTTGTACGGCGCGATGAAGGTCACCATCGGGGGTCCGCTGAAGCTCGCCTTCAGACCCTGGGTGGAGGGCCTGGAGAACGTACCCG
The DNA here is from genome assembly GCF_014202475.1 of Streptomyces paradoxus. Classification (GTDB taxonomy): domain Bacteria; phylum Actinomycetota; class Actinomycetes; order Streptomycetales; family Streptomycetaceae; genus Streptomyces; species Streptomyces paradoxus. Next base: position 383,372 of record NZ_JACHGV010000009.1, on the reverse strand, counting down.
CCGAGGGCGCTGCGATCCTGGCGAGCAATCACCTGTCGTTCTCCGACTCTTTCTTCCTGCCCGCCGTCCTCGACCGCAAGGTCACCTTCATCGCGAAGGCCGAGTACTTCACCACGCCCGGCGTGAAGGGACGGCTGACGGCCGCCTTCTTCAAGGGGGTCGGGCAGCTTCCCGTGGACCGCTCCGGTGCGCGCGGCGCGGGCGAGGCCGCCATCAAGAGCGGCGTCGAGGTGCTGGAGCGCGGTGAGCTGTTCGGGATCTACCCGGAGGGCACGCGCTCGCCCGACGGGCGGCTCTACCGGGGCAAGCCGGGCGGCCTCGCGCGCGTGGCGCTCGCGACGGGCGCGCCGGTCATCCCGGTCGCCATGATCGACACGGAGAAGATCCAGCCTCCCGGGAAGGTCGTGCCGAAGCTGATGCGGCCCGGCATCCGGATCGGCAAGCCCCTGGACTTCAGCCGCTACCAGGGCATGGAGCACGACCGGTTCGTGCTGCGCGCGGTGACCGACGAGGTCATGTACGAGATCATGAACCTCTCCGGCCAGGAGTACGTCGACATGTACGCCACGGCCATGAAGCGGCAGCTCACGGAAGCGGCGAAGGCGGAGAAGGAAGCCGAGAAGGCGGCCAGGGCCGCTCTCGCGCGGGCCGAGAAGGAACAGGCCGAGAAGGAAAAGCAGGAGAAGGCCGAGCAGGAGCGGCGGCGGACCGAGCCCTAGCCGGGGCTCGGGTCGGGGGGCGGGGGAGATGGCCAAGCGCGAGCGAGTCATGAGGATGTCGGTCGAGCAGCCGCTGTGGCGTGCCCTTACCGGGTACCGGGTGCTCACGATGCTGTACGCGGTCGGCCTGTTCGCCACCGCCTACGACGAGTTCGCCCGCCCCTGGATCGCCGTCGCCTACTTCGCCGTGCTCTGCGTGTGGACCCTGGCCACGCTGCCCCGCGTCGCGAACGCCGCCCGCTGCACCAAGTGGTTCCTCGCCGCCGACCTCACCATCGCCGTCACCGGCATCCTGCTCACGCCGGTCGCCGACGCCCACGAGCGGGTCCAGGCGGGCGGGCCGACCCTGCCTTCGATATGGACCGCCGGTGCCGTCCTCGCCTTCGCCATCAAGGGCGGCTGGCGCTGGGCGGCCCTCGCCTCCGGCCTCGTGGCCGTCGCCAACCTGGTCGAGCGCGGCAGCCCGGCCCGCGACACCGTCCACAACGTCATCCTGGTCTGCATCGCCTCCGTGGCCATCGGCTACGTCGTCGAGGTCGCCCGCGCCTCCGAGCGCACCCTCGCCCGCGCCCTGGAGATCGAGGCCGCCACGAGGGAGCGGGAGCGCCTCGCCCGGGACATCCACGACAGCGTGCTCCAGGTGCTGGCGATGGTGCAGCGCCGCGGGGCCGTGCTCGGGGGAGAGGCGGCCGAGCTGGGCCGGATGGCCGGTGAGCAGGAGGTCGCGCTGCGCACCCTGGTCTCCGGCGGGCTGGTGCCCGTCTCCCGGGTCTCGGAGGACGCCGCCGAGGGCGCCCTCGTCCGGGCCGTCGACGAGGAGCCCGAGCCGAGCGGCCCCGTCGACCTGCGCGCCCTGCTCGCGCCGTACGCCGGGGCCAGGGTCAGTCTCGCCGAGCCCGGCGCGCCCGTGCCGCTGGCGCCGGCCGCCGCCCGGGAGGTCGCCGCGGCCGTCGGGGCCGCCCTGGACAACGTCCGCCGGCATGCCGGTCAGGACGCGCGCGCGTGGATCCTGGTCGAGGACGAGCCGGACGAGGTGATCGTCACCGTCCGGGACGACGGCCCCGGCATCCCGGAGGGGCGGCTCGACCAGGCCGAGGGCGAGGGGCGGCTCGGCGTCGCCCTCTCCATCCGCGGCCGGCTGCGCGACCTCGGCGGCAGCGCGGAACTGATCTCGGTGCCGGGCCAGGGCACGGAGGTCGAGCTGAAGGTACCGAAGGACGTGACGGACACACGGGGGAAGGCGGAGCAGCGATGACGGACACCACCGAGGACCGGCGGGACCCGATCAAGGTCATGGTCGTCGACGACCACCCCATGTGGCGCGACGCCGTCGCCCGCGACCTGTCCGAGTCGGGCTTCGAGGTGGTCGCCACCGCGGGCGACGGCGACCAGGCCGTACGCCGCGCCAAGGCCGCCGCGCCCGACGTCCTCGTGCTCGACCTGAACCTGCCCGGCAAGCCCGGCGTCCAGGTCTGCAAGGAGGTCGTCGGTGAGAACCCCGCGCTGCGTGTCCTCGTGCTGTCCGCGAGCGGCGAGCACGCCGACGTCCTGGAGGCCGTGAAGTCCGGCGCGACCGGCTACCTGCTGAAGTCGGCTTCCACCGGCGAGCTCCAGGACGCGGTCCGCCGCACGGCCGTCGGCGACCCGGTCTTCACCCCCGGCCTCGCCGGGCTGGTCCTCGGCGAGTACCGCCGTCTGGCCTCCGAGCCCGCCCCCGCCCCCGACACCGACGAACCCAAGGCGCCCCGGCTCACCGACCGCGAGACGGAGGTGCTGCGGCTGGTCGCCAAGGGCCTGAGCTACAAGCAGATCGCCGAACGCCTGGTCATCTCCCACCGCACGGTGCAGAACCACGTCCAGAACACCCTCGGCAAGCTCCAGCTGCACAACCGCGTGGAACTGGTCAGGTACGCGATAGAGCGCGGCCTCGACGACGAGTGAGACGCCCGTCACACTGACCCTTCGTCAGGCACCTGCGGCGAAGGGACTGTTCCATGCGCGTCGGAGTACTGACCGGAGGCGGCGACTGCCCCGGCCTCAACGCCGTCATCCGGGCCATCGTCCGCAAGGGCGTGCAGGAGTACGGCTATGACTTCACCGGCTTCCGGGACGGCTGGCGAGGACCCCTGGAGAACTCCACCGTCCGTCTCGACATCCCCGCCGTGCGCGGCATCCTGCCCCGCGGCGGCACGATTCTCGGCTCCTCGCGGACCAACCCGCTGAAGGTGGCGGACGGCATCGGCCGGATCAAGCGGACCCTCGGCGAGCTGGAGGTCGAGGCGCTGATCACCATCGGCGGGGAGGACACCCTGGGCGTGGCCTCCCGCCTCTCCGACGAGCACGGCGTGCCCTGCGTGGGCGTGCCGAAGACGATCGACAACGACCTGTCCGCCACCGACTACACCTTCGGCTTCGACACCGCCGTCGGCATCGCGACCGAGGCCATCGACCGGCTGCACACCACAGCCGAGTCCCACATGCGCGTCCTGGTCGTCGAGGTGATGGGCCGGCACGCCGGCTGGATCGCCCTGCACTCCGGCCTGGCCGGCGGCGCCAACGTCATCCTCATCCCCGAGCAGCGCTTCGACGTCGAGCAGGTATGCACCTGGGTGACCTCCCGCTTCCGGGCGTCGTACGCGCCGATCGTGGTCGTCGCCGAGGGGGCCATGCCGAAGGACGGCGACATGGTCCTCAAGGACCAGTCGCTGGACTCGTTCGGGCACGTCCGGCTGTCCGGGGTCGGCGAGTGGCTCGCCAAGGAGGTCGAGAAGCGCACGGGCAACGAGGCCCGCACCACGGTCCTCGGCCACGTCCAGCGCGGCGGCACCCCCAGCGCCTTCGACCGCTGGCTCGCCACCCGCTTCGGGCTGCACGCCATCGACTGCGTCCGCGACCGCGACTTCGGCCGGATGGTCGCCCTGCGCGGCACCGACATCGTCCGCGTCCCCATCGCGGACGCCACCTCCCGCCTGAAGACGGTGGATCCGGCGCTGTACGAGGAGGTCGGGGTGTTCTTCGGCTGACGGCCCGGCGCCCGGGGCCGGCCGGGGCCGAACGGCCCCGGCCGGATCCGTGTCAGACCGAGGGCGCGCCCGTGCCGCGCACCTGCGCCACCAGCTCGCGCACCACCGTCGCGCCGTTCAGCGTCAGCACCGACTCGGGGTGGAACTGCACCCCGGCGAAGGCGCGAGCGCGCAGCGCGTGCACCTCCCCGTTCGCGGCGCGCGCGACCTCGACCCCGTGCGCCGACAGCTCGGCCGCCGCCTCGTCGTCGCAGCGCGCCACGAAGCTGTTGTAGAAGCCGACGGTCTCCCGCCGCCCGAACAGCTCGATCTCCGTCTGCGCCCCCTGGTACGGCACTTCCTTCCGGACGATGTCCAGCCCCAGCTCGGCCGCGATCAGCTCGTGCCCGAGGCAGACCCCCAGCACGCCCTGCCGTTCGCTCCGGATCATCTCGGCGGTCAGGCCGCGCAGGAAGCGCATCTTGGGATCGGCGAGGTCGGACGGGTCGCCCGGTCCTGGACCGAGCACGACGGGTCCCTCGTGTGCGAGCACCGCCTCCCGCAGCCCCGGCTCGTCGTACCGCAGCACGCTCACCTCCAGGCCGCCGGCGCGCAGCACGTGCGCGAGCATCGCCGTGAAGGTGTCCTCACCGTCGACGACCAGGGCGTGTCCGGTCAGTTCCGCGGAGCGCTCCTGCATCCGCAGCCAGAAGGGCGCGAGCGAGGAGCGGCGTCCGTCGAGCGCGGCACGCACCCGGGGGTCGTCGGCCAGCCGCGGCCGCACGGACTCCTCGCGAGGCCTTCCGGGCCGTACGCCCAGGGCCGCCAGGACACCCGCCGCCTTCGCGTGGGTCTCGGCGACCTCGCTCCGCGGGTCGGACCCGCGCACGAGCGTGGCGCCCACCGGAACGCGCAGCCGCCCGTCGCAGGAGATGTCGGCGGTGCGGATGAGGATCGGGGAGTCGAGGGTCTGGGCGCCGCCGGAGTCCCGGCCGATCAGGGCCAGCGCACCCGCGTAGTACCCCCGCCCCCCGGCCTCGTGCCGTTCGATGACCCGGCAGGCGTTCTGCACGGGCGAGCCGGTGACGGTGGCCGCGAACATCGTCTCCCTCAGCACGTCCCGCACGTCCAGCGAGGACTTCCCGCGCAGCTCGTACTCGGTGTGCGCGAGGTGCGCCATCTCCTTCAGCCGGGGCCCGATCACGACCCCGCCCATGTCGCCGACGGTGCACATCATCTTGAGCTCCTCGTCGACGACCATCGACAGCTCCTCGATCTCCTTGCCGTCGGCGAGGAAGTCGAGCAGGTGCTCGGGCGTGGGCCCCTCGGCGGGGTAGCGGTAGGTGCCGCTGATCGGGTTCATGACGACCGTGCCGCCGGACATCCGCACATGCACCTCGGGGCTGGCCCCGACCAGCGTGCGGTCCCCGGTGTGCACGACGAACGTCCAGTACGCCCCCCGCTCGCCCTCCAGCAGCCGGCGGAACAGGGCCAGCGCGTCGGCCCGTCCGAACCCGGGGATCTCTCCCTCGTACGTCCTGCGGATCACGAAGTTCGCGCCCTCGCCCCGCCCGATCTCCTCCCGCAGCACACGTCCGACGATCTCGCCGTACTCCTCGTCGGCGACGTCGAAACCACCGCCCTCGACGTGTACGTCGTGCGCCGGGAGCTGCTTCAGTGCGTCGGCCAGCGGGACGTCGTACGACTCCTGGGGCGTGAGTGCCAGCAGGGGCGTGCCGTCGTCGCGGACGTCGAAGCCGCGCTCGCGGATCTGCCGGAAGGGCACCAGCGCGAGGCTCCGGTCGGGGAGGTCGGCGAGGCGCTCGTGCGGGGCGACCGGGCCGATCAGGACCTCGACTCGTTCCTGGTCGTGGCCCGGGGTGCGGCGGCGCAGCAGGGCGAACGGACGGGGGTCGTCCAGCAAGCCGAGCAGGTTCATGGGTCCGTGCTCCATCTCGGTGAGAGAGGAACGGACCCCGGGAAACACCGAAGGCCGCCCCTCGGGCGGCCTTCGCGAAGTCTTGAGTACGCGCAGTCAGCGGGCCGCCGGATGAGCGGTCCACCACCAGGTCTGGGTCGAATGCGCGAACATGCGACGCACCCTACCCCATGTCCGAGGGGTGTTCGGGGTGTCTCAATTGCTGGTCATGGGTCAGGACGCCCGACACGACCCCGTAATGTTGGGGTCGTGACCGTGAACGCTAAGACCAGCGCCTCCGCTGGCAACACCTGGCGAGACCTGCCCGCGGCGCAGCAGCCCGAGTACCCCGACCCCGAGGCTCTGCGCGCAGTCGTTGCGGACCTCGAGTCGTATCCGCCGCTCGTCTTCGCGGGCGAGTGCGACCAGCTGCGCGCCCGGATGGCGGCCGTCGCCAAGGGAGAGGCGTTCCTCCTCCAGGGCGGCGACTGCGCCGAGGCCTTCGACGCGGTGTCCGCCGACCACATCCGCAACAAGCTGAAGACGCTGCTCCAGATGGGCGCCGTGCTCACGTACGCCGCGTCCGTGCCGGTCGTGAAGGTCGGCCGCATCGCCGGCCAGTACTCCAAGCCGCGCTCCAAGCCGACCGAGACCCGCGACGGCGTGACGCTGCCGACCTACCGCGGTGACTCCGTCAACGGCTTCGACTTCACCGAAGAGGCCCGCATCCCGGACCCCGAGCGGCTGAAGCGGATGTACCACGCGTCGGCCTCCACGCTGAACCTGGTGCGCGCCTTCACCACCGGCGGCTACGCCGACCTGCGCCAGGTGCACGCCTGGAACCAGGACTTCGTGAAGTCGTCCCCCTCGGGGCAGCGCTACGAGCAGCTGGCGCGCGAGATCGACAACGCGCTGAACTTCATGCACGCCTGCGGGGCCGACCCGGAGGAGTTCAAGACGGTCGAGTTCTACGCCTCGCACGAGGCGCTGCTCCTCGACTACGAGTCCGCCCTGACCAGGGTCGACTCGCGCACGGGGCAGCTGTACGACGTCTCCGGGCACATGGTGTGGATCGGTGAGCGCACCCGGCAGCTGGACCACGCGCACATCGAGTTCGCCTCGAAGATCCGCAACCCCATCGGCATCAAGCTGGGTCCGACGACCACCGCCGAGGACGCGCTGCAGTACATCGAGCGCCTCGACCCCGAGCGGGAGCCGGGCCGGCTGACGTTCATCGTCCGGATGGGTGCCGACAAGGTCCGCGACAAGCTCCCCGAGCTGGTCGAGAAGGTCACCGCCTCCGGCGCGACCGTGGCCTGGGTGACCGACCCGATGCACGGCAACACCTTCGAGGCGGCCTCCGGGCACAAGACCCGCCGCTTCGACGACGTGCTCGACGAGGTCAAGGGCTTCTTCGAGGTCCACAAGGCCCTCGGCACCCACCCGGGCGGCATCCACGTGGAACTCACCGGCGACGACGTCACCGAGTGCGTCGGCGGCGGCGACGAGATCTTCGTCGACGACCTGCACCAGCGCTACGAGACGGCCTGCGACCCGCGGCTCAACCGCAGCCAGTCGCTCGACCTGGCGTTCCTCGTGGCCGAGATGTACCGGGACCAGTGATGTACAGGGACCAGTGACGGGTCCGCCTGTTACCGGGGCAGGGACTGGGGCGCGGATCACACGATCCGCGCCCCTCTCCACTTTTGCGCTCCGGACCCGACGGGTAAGGTTAGGTTAGCCTCACCGATCAACGGGGACGGCACATCTGAGAACGACCCGTCGGAGGTGAACCGCGTGTACGTCTGCAGTTGCTTCGGGATCACCGAGCAGCAGGTCAAGCAGCACGCGGACGGCGGCGCCTGCACCCCCCGCCAGATAGCCTCCGCCTGCAAGGCGGGCACGGACTGCGGGTCCTGTGTGCGCCGCATCCAGGCCATCCTGGGCAGGGGAGCCTGCCCTCGCCGCGACCTGGCCGACCGGGGCGAGCCGGTGCTCACGGAGCTGGAAGACGCCGCCTGACGGCAGGCCCTAGCTCGGCTGCTCGATCTGCTGCGCGATGTACAGCGCCTCACCGAGCTTGTCGATCAGCTCCAGCTGCGTGTCCAGATAGTCGATGTGGTGCTCCTCGTCCTCCAGGATCGACTCGAAGAGGTTCGCGGACGTGATGTCGCCCTTGCTGCGCATCACCTCGATACCGCGCCTGAGCCGGTCGATCGCCTCCACCTCGACCTGCCGGTCCGCCTGGAACATCTCGGTGACCGTCTGGCCGACCCGTACGTGGAAGAGCCGCTGGTAGTTCGGCAGGCCGTCCAGCATGAGAATGCGTTCGGTGATCTTGTCCGCGTGCTTCATCTCATCGATGGACTCTTCACGCGTGTACTTGGCGAGCTTGGTCCAGCCCTTGTTGTCCTGGATCCGGTAATGCAGCCAGTACTGGTTGATCGCCGTCAGCTCGCCGGTCAACTGCTCGTTGAGGAATTCGAGGACCTCGGGGTCGCCCTGCATCGCAGAGGCTCCTTCCGCGCGGGGGGAACTGGCAGGTTGCGCCGCATGATTCCACTGGTGACGAAGATCGTCCAGTAAGTCTCCACTTAGTAAGTAAGGGCATGCTTAGTTGAGTTTGTCCCTTTTCGAAGTGAGCCCGGTCAGGGGCATCACCCGGGGTCTGTCAGGATGGAGTCATGGGTCAGCCGCTGGAACACCAATCGGGAGAAGGGCGCGATCCAGCAGGAGCGACGCAGCCGGAGCTGCCCCCGGGACAGCGGCTGCAACGCGGCTGGCCGGTCACGCACTACGGGCCCGTCCCCAAGTTCCGGCCCGAGCGCTGGGAGTTCCGGGTCTTCGGCGCCACCGCCGGCGGCGGCAAGCACTGCTGGACCCACGAGGAGTTCACGGCACTGCCCCACACCACCGTTGTGGCCGATCTGCACTGCGTGACGAAGTTCAGCATGCTGGGCGCCGAGTGGGGCGGCATCCCCGCGCGCACGCTCCTCGACCTCGCCCCGCCCGCCGACGACGTCACCCATGTGATGGTGTGGGCCGAGTACGGCTTCAGCTCCAACCTGCGGCTGTCCGACTTCGCCGACGAGCAGGTCCTCTTCGCCACCCATAAGGACGGCGAACTCCTCACCGCCGAGCACGGCTTCCCGCTGCGCCTGATCGTGCCCCACCTCTACGCGTGGAAGGGCCCCAAGTGGGTGCGCGGCGTGGAGTACATGACCGCCGACCGGCGGGGCTTCTGGGAGGAGCGCGGCTACCACAACATCGGCGACCCCTGGCGGGAGCAGCGCTACTCGTACCAGGAGGAACCCGGGGACGGCCCCGACCTCTGACGTCAGCCGTCGCGCAGCTTCTTCAGCCGCTCCACGTCGGCCGCGTGCCCCTGCTTGCCGCCCGGCGTCTCGACGATCAGCGGCACGCCCTCAGTCGCGGGGTGGGTCATCAGGGCACGGAACGGGTCCTCGCCGATGTGGCCGACGCCGATGTTCTCGTGCCGGTCCTTGTGGGCGCCCACCACGTCCTTGGAGTCGTTGGCGTGGATCAGCTTCAGCCGGCCCTCGCCGACCGTGTCCACCAGGAGGTCCAGTGTCCGGTGCATGCCGCTCGGGCCGGTCAGGTCGTGCCCGGCGGCGAAGATGTGGCAGGTGTCCAGGCACACGCCGAGCATCGGGTGGGCGTCCAGCGCCTCGAAGTACGGGCCGAAGTCCCATGTCCGCGAGCACAGCGAGGCGCCCTGGCCGGCGGTCGACTCCAGCAGCAGGAACGGGTCGTCGTCGCGGGTCAGCTCGTCCAGCAGCGGCAGCAGGTGCTCCCGGACCTGCTTCAGCGCCACGGACCGCTCCCGGCCGCCGGTCGCGCTGCCCGTGTGCACGACCACGCCGAGCGCCCCGATCTCGCGCCCGCGCCGCAGGGAGTGCCGCAGCGACTCCACCGAGCGTTCCACGGTCGCCTCGGTGTGCGAGCCGAAGTTGATCAGGTAGGGGGCGTGCACATAGGCCGGGACCGACCCGTCCGCGCACGCCGCGCGGAACGCCTCGTCCTGCTTCGGGTTGCCGGTCGGCGTGGCCCAGCCGCGCGGGTTGGCGACGAAGACCTGGACGGCCTCCGCCTTCAGGTCACGGGCGTACGACAGGCCTACGGAGTGGAGCCCGCCGGCCACGGGGACGTGGCCGCCCACGGGGTTGCGGGAGGGGCCGGACAGCTGATGGTTCACCCGTTCAGGGTGTCATGCGTCCGGCCCTGCCCCGTCCACGGGCCTCCGCCCGGGCGGCCCCTCACCTGATCTTGATGGTGATCGTCGAGCCCTTGGGCGCGGTCGCGCCGCCGTCGACGGACTGGCTCTTGACCTCGTCGCCGAACAGGCCGAGCAGACCGCGGTCCTCGTCGACCTGGAACCCGGCGCCCTCCAGCGCCTGCCGGGCGTCGTCGACGCTGTCGCCGACCACGTCCGGGACCTCGACCATCTCGGGGCCCTTCGACAGCGTCAGCGTCACGGTGTCGCCCTCGGCCGCCGTGCCGCCGGGTGCCGGCGTCTGCCGGACGACCTGGCCCTTGTCGTACTCGGAGGAGTTGACCCGCTCGGTGGCGATCTTCACCTTGAGCCCGGCCTCGGTCAGCTCGGACCTCGCGTCGGCCTCGTCCGAGCCGGTGACGTCGGGGATGTCGATGGGGCTGCCCTTGCTGACGACCAGCGCGACGGCCGTGCCCGCCCGCACTTTCGTGCCGTCGGCCGGGCTCGCGGAGACCACCGAGCCGCGCGGCACGTCCTCACTGAACTCCCGCGTGACCATGCCCGGCTCCAGCCCGCCCTCCTTCAGCCGGGCCCGCGCGGTGGCCAGCTTCTGGCCCGCCAGAGCCGGCACCCGCACGGTCTCGGGGCCGTCGGAGACGGTGATGCTCACCGAGTCGTTGCCACGGATGCGCGCCCCGGCCTTCGGGTCGCTGCTGATGATCTGGCCGCGCTCCACGGTGTCGCTGTAGGCGTGCTCGACCTTGCCGAGTTCGAGACCGGCGTCCCGCAGCCGGTTCTCGGCCTGTTCCTGGGTCTTCGCCAGCAGGGGCGGGACCTCGGTGAACTGGCCGGAGTTGATGTACCAGACACCGGCACCGACGCCCAGCACGAGCAGGACGGCGACGATGATCGCCGCCGGTCCGCGCCGGGATCCCGGGCGGCGCCGGGACGGCGGGGGCGGCGGCGGGGAGGCGAACCGGCTGGTGCGGTCGAGCGCGGCACCGGAGCCCTCGTCGTCCTCGTTCACCGGCAGTGGGCGCGGCGTGGTCAGGGCGCGCGGGATCACGGTCGTCCGGTCGTCGCCGTTGTCGTGGTCCACCGTGAGCGCCTGCGGCGGCACGGCATCGAGCTGGTCCTCGCTCAGCCGGCCGCGTCCGTCGCGGACCTGCGCGAGCAGCGCCACCGCGTCGTGTGGGCGGACGGCCGGGGTGCGGGCTGTCGCGGAGGCCACCATCTCGTCCAGCTCGTACGCCAGACCGGGCACGGCGGCCGAGGGCGGGGGCACGTCCTCGTGCAGGTGCTTGTAGAGGATCACGGCGGGGGAGTCCCCGTCGTGCGGCTTGTCGCCGGTCAGCATCTCGTACAGCATCACGCCGCACGCGTACACGTCGACGCGGGTGTCGGCGGTGCCGTCCTCTATCTGTTCCGGGGCGAGGTACGAGACCGTGCCGAGGACGGTGCCGGTGGTGTTCGTCACCGTGTCCACCGCCCGGACCAGACCGAAGTCGGCGACCTTGACCCGGCCGTCGTCCCCTATGAGGACGTTCTCGGGCTTCATGTCGCGGTGCACGAACCCGGCGCGGTGGGCGGCGCCCAGCGCGGCCAGCACCGGCTCCAGGATGTCCAGGGCGGCGCGCGGCTGCAGGGCCCCGCGCTCGCGCAGCACGTCGCGCAGGGTGCAACCCGCGACGTACTCCATCGCCAGGTACACGTACGAGCCGTCGGTGCCCTGGTCGAAGACCTGCACCACGTTCGGGTGGGCCAGCCGGGCCACCGACTTCGCCTCGCGGATGAACCGCTCGACGAACGAGGCGTCGACCGCGAGCGAGGGGTGCATCACCTTGAGCGCGAGGACCCGGTCGAGCCGGGTGTCCACGGCCCGGTAGACCGTGGCCATCCCGCCGACCGCGATCCGCGCGTCGATGCGGTACCGGCCGTCGAGCACCTGCCCGACCAAGGGGTCCTGAAGGGTCGTGTCCACGCAGGCGAGTGTACGAGCCGGCACCGACAGCTCTCCCGCCCCGCCCGATTTCGGGGCGCGACTGCAGCCGACCTGTGACGTGTGGACGAGCGACTATGCGAAGGCGGGCCGTTCGGGGTCCAGGGCGGCCATTCCCTCCGTCGGCGACGACGCCTCCGCGAAATGCCGCCGGGGGATCCGCCCGGCCCGGTACGCCAGCCGCCCCGCCTCCACCGCGTGCCGCATGGCGTCGGCCATCAGCGCGGGTTCCTGGGCCCGCGTCACCGCCGAGGCGAGCATCACGCCCGCGCACCCCAGTTCCATCGCCAGGGCCGCGTCCGAGGCCGTACCGGCACCTGCGTCCAGGATCACCGGCACGCGCGCGTGCTCGACGATCAGCTGGAAGTTGTGCGGGTTGCGGATCCCGAGACCGGAGCCGATCGGCGAGCCGAGCGGCATGATCGCCGCACAGCCCGCGTCCTCCAGCTTCCGCGCCAGCACGGGGTCGTCGTTGGTGTACGGCAGCACCGTGAAGCCGTCGTCGACCAGCGTCTCGGCCGCCTCCAGCGTCTCGATCGGGTCCGGCAGCAGCGTGCGCTCGTCGGCGATGACCTCCAGTTTGATCAGGTCGGTGCCGAGGGCCTCGCGGGCGAGGCGGGCCGTGAGGACGGCCTCGCCGGCGGTGAAGCAGCCGGCCGTGTTGGGCAGCACCCGGATGCCGAGCTTGTCCAGGACGGACAGCACCGAGCCGTGCACCGAGGCGTTCACCCGGCGCATCGCGACCGTCGTCAGCTCCGTCCCGGACGCGGCCAGCGACCGCTCCAGCACGTCGAGGCTGGGCGCCCCGCCCGTGCCCATGATCAGACGGGACGTGAAGGACGTACCGCCGAGGACGAACGGATCGTCGGCCATGGTCAGCCTCCCTGGACGGCCGTGAGGACTTCCACACGGTCTCCCTCGGAAAGGGGCGTGGCGGGCCACTGCGTGCGCGGGACGACGGTTTCGTTGAGGGCGGCGGCCACGCCCGAGGGCGAGGCGGTGAGCGACCTCACGACGGTGTCGAGAGCGGTGCCGGGCCGGACGTCCCGGGGCTCGCCGTTGACGGAGATGTTCATGCGGGCTGCTCCGTGAGTGCGGTGGCGGTACTGAAACGCTTCGGGGTGAAGGGCCGGGCCTCCTCCGGGAGTTCACCCGTGGCCAGGGCGTGCGCCAGGGCGTCCCCGGTCACCGGCGTGAGCAGGACGCCGTTGCGGTAGTGCCCGGTGGCCAGCAGCAGGCCCTCCAGGCCGGTCGGGCCGAGCAGGGGCGCGTTGTCGGGGGAGCCGGGCCGCAGCCCGGCCCGGGTCTCGGTGAGCGGCAGCTCGGTGATGCCCGGCACCAACTCGTGCGCGTCCCGCAGCAGCTCGTACACACCGCCCGCGGTCACGGTGGTGTCCCAGCCCAGCTCCTCGCTGGTGGCCCCGACGACCAGCTCGCCGCTCTCGCGCGGCACCAGGTAGACGTGGCTGCCGCGCACCACCGCGCGCACGGTCCGGCTCAGGAACGGCCCGTGCCGGGGCGGCATCGTCAGCCGCAGGACCTGCCCCTTCACCGGCCGCACGGGAGGCAGCACGTCCTCCGGGACCCCGGCGAGCCGCCCGCTGAGGCTGCCTCCCGCGAGCACCAGCTGCCCGGCGGCCACGGCGGTCCCGTCGGCCAGGACGGCACCCGTGACCCGGTCCCGTACGACGGTCAGCCGCTCCGCCCACACCCGGTGGAAGACCACGCCCGCCCGCTCGCAGGCGGCGACCAGGGCACCGGCCAGCCGCCGGGGGTCGATCTGGTGGTCGCCGTCGACCCGCAGCCCGCCGCGCACGCCCGGCGCGAGCATCGGCTCCAGGCGCCGGCACTCGCGCCCGGACAGCCACTGCGACTCCAGGCCCGACTGCTGCTGCAGGGCGTGCAGTTCGCGCAGGTGGGCCCGGTCGTCGGCGTCCAGGGCGACGGCGAGCGTGCCGCAGCGGCGGTAGCCGAGGTCCCGGCCGGTCAGCTCGGTGAGCTCGGCGGCGAAGTCCGGGTAGCGCCGGGCGGAGGCGAGGTTCAGGCCGAGCAGGGTCTGCTCGCCGTAGTGCAGTTCCGTGACGGCGGCCAGCATGCCGGCCGCGACCTGAGCGGCCCCGCCGCCCGGCTCGGGGTCGACGACGGCCGTGGCGAACCCGCGCTGCGCGGCCCGCCAGGCCGTGACCAGGCCGATGATTCCGCCCCCGATGACCAGGACGTCTGACGATGTGGACGTAGCCGACATGGGCGTCCAGCCCCTCCCTTCGCCGGCATGACCCGGATCAGGTTCGTACGGTCGGAGGCCGCCAGCCTCCCTCTCAGCCCGGTGCGTCCGGGCTCCCGCGAGTGCTTTACGTTGGCCACCCTAGCCCGATGCCCCGTGCCGCAGTAAGGGAGCCTCCGCCCATGGCCCGATCCCTCGACGGTCTCGTCCTCGCCCCGGTCGCCGACCAGGCACCGGGCCAGGTGGGCACCCGCACCCGGTTCACCTACCACGAGCGGGAGGGCGAGATCTGGGCCGAGTACACGGGCGGCGACGTCGTACGCGGGCATCTCGTGGGTACCCGGGAAGGTGACCGGCTGGACTTCCGGTACGTCCAGCTCAAGCGGGACGGGACCACCTCCTCCGGGCACTGCGTGTCGGCGGTCGTGGAGCTGCCCGACGGGCGGGTGCGGCTGGAGGAGACCTGGGAGTGGGAGTCCCAGCCGGGCAGCGGCACGAGCGTTGTGGAGCAGGTCACGGCGCACGAGCACTGACTGACAATTCGTCAGGTGTCTATGGTGATCAGGTGAGCGAGCAGACGCAGGAACCAGGTTCGTCCGCGCCGCGGCGCGTCGTCGTGGCGGGTGCGGGCATGGCCGGGGTGCAGACCGCCGTCGCCCTGCGCGAGCGCGGCTTCACCGGTGACGTGATCCTGCTCGGCGCCGAGCCCCACCAGCCCTACGACCGGCCCCCGTTGTCCAAGGCCGTCCTGCTCGGCAAGTCCGAGGGCTCCGCCTTCGACGTCGACTTCGAAGCCCTGGGCGTCGAACTGCGCCTCGGCTGCGAGGTGCTGGGCCTGCGGCCCGCCGACCACGAGCTCGACACCGAGGACGGGCCCGTGCCGTACGACGTCCTGGTCGTCGCGACCGGCGCCGAACCGGTCCGGCTGCCCGGCGCGGAGGGCGTGCCCGGCGTGCACCTGCTGCGCACCCTGGACGACGCCGAGCGGCTGCGGCCGGTGCTGGCCCGCAAGCACGACATCGTGGTCGTCGGCGCGGGCTGGATCGGTGCCGAGTTCGCCACGGCCGCCCGCGAGGCGGGGTGCGCGGTGACCGTGGTGGAGGCCGCCGAACGGCCGCTCGCCGGAGCGCTGCCCGCCGAGGTCGCCGCCCCGATGACCGGCTGGTACGCCGACGCGGGCGTGGCGCTGCGGACCCGCGCGCGCGTGGAGCGCGTCGAAAAGGGCGCGGTACTCCTGGACGACGGCTCGCGACTGCCCGCGGGCGCGGTCGTCGTCGGCATCGGCGCCCGCCCCGCGACGGCCTGGCTGGCCGGCTCCAGGATCGATATCGGCCCACACGGCGAGATCGTGGCCGACGAGCATCTGCGCACGTCCGTGCCCGACGTGTACGCCGTCGGCGACTGCGCCTCCTTCCCCTCGGGCCGCTACGGCGAGCGCCTGCTGGTCCACCACTGGGACAACGCCCTCCAGGGGCCGCGCACGGTCGCCGTGAACATCGTCGGCCGGGCCACGGGAGAGACACCGGCGGTGTACGACCCGGTGCCGTACTTCTGGTCCGAGCAGTTCGGGCGGTTCGTCCAGTACGCGGGGCACCACGCGGCCGCGGACACGATCCTGTGGCGGGGCGACCCCGCCGGACCGGCCTGGACGGTCTGCTGGCTACGCGGTGAGCGGCTGGTCGCGCTGCTGGCGGTGGGCCGGCCCCGGGACCTGGCGCAGGGCCGCCGCCTGATCGAGTCGGGTACCGCGATGAACCCGGTGCTGCTGGCGGATCCGGCCAGGCCCATGAAGGCCGCGACGGCCTGAGGCTCCGACGCTCTCGCGGAGCCGCCCGGGCCCGACGCGTCCGCCCGCGTGGACCGGGCCGACTTCCGACTGTCAGTGGCAGATGGCAGGCTGGTTTCCGTGACCGAGATTGACGCAAAGATCGATGCTCTCGTCCCCGCCTGGCTCACCCTCCCCGACATCGCCGAACAGTTCGGCGTCGAGGTGACGCGTGTGCGGCAGCTGGTCAAGGAGGGCCAGCTCATCGCCGTACGCCGCGGTGAGAACCGCGCGCTGCACGTCCCCGCCGCCTTCATCGACGGGGACAAGGTCGTCAAGGGCCTGTCCGGGACCCTGACGCTCCTGCGGGACGACGGCTTCACGGACGAAGAGATGCTGGAGTGGCTCTTCACCCCGGACCCCAGCCTGCCCGGCACGCCCGCGCAGGCGCTCAGTGAGAACCGCGGCACGGAGGTGAAGCGCCGCGCCCAGGCGCTCGCGGTCTGACCCGGCCCCGACCGGACAACCGTCCGGTGCCGTGCGAGCGGAGCCGGACCTGAACAGCCGCCCGACGTGGGGCCGTGACCCGAGGGGGCCACGGCCCGGGGGCGACTGCGCGCGTCGCGGCGGGACCCGTTGGCAGGCGTAGGGTGCCCGAGGCGTTTCGCAGCGGGACAGGGCGCTCCCGCGCCGCACGCCGCCGGTACCCGCGCGTGCGCTCCCGCACGCCGCCGGCGCACGTACGGGCCACCGGCCCGTACGCCACGACACCCAGGGGGACACGCATGACCGGCACCGCCGCCGCCACCGCCCGGGCCCAGCTCGCCGACGCCCGGGTCTACCTCTGTACCGACGCGCGCAAGCGGCAGGGCGACCTCGGGGCGTTCCTCGACGCCGTGCTGGCCGGCGGGGTCGACATCGTGCAGCTGCGGGACAAGGGCATGGAGGCCGGTGAGGAGCTGGAGCACCTGGCCGTCTTCGCCGACGCCTGTGCCCGGCACGGCAAGCTGCTCGCGGTCAACGACCGGGCGGACGTCGCGCACGCCGCCCGCTCCGACGTCCTGCACCTCGGCCAGGGCGACCTGCCGGTCCCCGCAGCCCGCGCACTCCTCGGCGACGACATCGTGATCGGCCGCTCCACCCACGCCGAGTCCGAGGCCGCCGCGGCCGCCGTCGAGCAGGGCGTGGACTACTTCTGCACCGGCCCGTGCTGGCCGACCCCCACCAAGCCCGGCCGGCACGCGCCCGGCCTGGACCTCGTCCGCCACACCGCCGCTCTCGGCACCGACCGCCCCTGGTTCGCCATCGGAGGCATCGACCTCGGCAACCTCGACCAGGTCCTGGAAGCGGGCGCCCGGCGCGTCGTCGTCGTACGGGCGATCACCGAGGCCGATGACCCGGAGGCCGCGGCGGCCGAGTTCGCGAAGCGGCTGCGTCAGGTCTAGGGGGCTTCGAGCCGAGACGGGTTGTCCAAGGGGTGGACAACAAGTGGACAATCCGGTCAAATCGCGGCCCACGGTTGGGGGACCGACCTCCCCTGGCTAACCTGCCGGTATGGCCCTCGGCACCGCATCCATCAGGTCGGACCACGCCCGCACCGTCCGCGACATGCTCGCGGACGGCAAGACGACGTACTCCTTCGAGTTCTACGCCCCCAAGACCCCGAAGGGCGAGCGGAACCTGTGGAACGCGCTGCGCCGGGTCGAGGCGGTGGCGCCCGACTTCGTCTCCGTGACCTACGGCGCCGGCGGTTCCACCCGCGCGGGCACGGTCAAGGCGACCGAGGCGATCGCCTCCGACACCACCCTCACCCCGATCGCCCACCTCACCGCGGTCGACCATTCGGTGGCCGACCTGCGCAACATCATCGGCCAGTACGCCGACGCCGGGATCCGCAACATGCTCGCCCTGCGCGGCGACCCGCCGGGCGACCCCATGGGCGACTGGGTGCCGCACCCCCGGGGCCTCGCCTACGCCGCCGAACTCGTCGAGCTGATCAAGGCGTCCGGCGACTTCTGCGTGGGCGTCGCCGCCTTCCCGGCGATGCACCCGCGCTCCCTGGACTGGGACACCGACGTCCGCCACTTCGTCGACAAGTGCCGGGCGGGCGCCGACTACGCCATCACGCAGATGTTCTTCCAGCCGGAGGACTACCTCCGGCTGCGCGACCGGGTCTCGGCCGCCGGCTGTGACACCCCGATCATCCCCGAGGTCATGCCGATCGCGAGCGTGAAGACGCTGGAGCGCATCGGGTCGCTCACCAACGCCGCGTTCCCGGCCGCCCTGAAAGAGCGGATCCTCACAGCAAAAGACGATCCGGCCGCTGTACGCTCCATCGGTATCGAATTCGCCACGGAGTTCTGTGCGCAGCTGCTCGCCGAGGGGGTGCCCGGCTTGCACTTCATCACGCTCAACAACTCCACTGCGACACTGGAAATCTACGAAAACCTTGGCCTGCACCAGTCACCGCAGGCCTAGACCGTTCGCACCGGTATACGACACACTGCGTAGCGGCCACTGGGAGAGGGGCGTACATGGGCTGGGCGGTCCTCTACATCGCGTTCGGCATCGTCGCACTGTGGCTGCTGGGCGAGGTGCTGCTGCAGTACAAGGCGCGGCTGCGCTGGCGGCTGCTGGCCTTCGTCGGCTTCCTCGGTGTCGTCGTCGGCGTCCTGATCCCGTCGGTCGTCGTGATCGGCCTCGGCGCGGCCGCCTTCGCGGTCGGGCAGACCTACGTCACCCTGTCGTTCCGCAGCGGCTTCGCGGCCGGCTGGGCGATGAACGCGCCCGCGCTGGGCGGCAGCAAGCGCCGCCGGGGTGAGCGCGGCCGTCAGGAGCCGACCCTGGAGGTCTCCGGTCTGGAGGCCGAGGGCGGCTACGACGACGAGGCGGGCGCCTACCGCCGCGACACCGCCGCCTACGGCCAGGACGACGACTACGACCGCGACGACGTCTTCACCCCCACCCGCCCCGCCCACCAGCCGACGGCCGCCGAGACCACGGCCGTCTACGAGCCGCAGCCCATGCCGGAGGACACCGGCTCCTACGGCGTCTACGGCAACGGGTACCAGGCCGCGGAACAGCAGGCCCACGACCAGTACGCCGCCCAGGCCGCCGACCAGTCCTACGCCTACGACTACTCCGGCTACGGCGGGCAGCAGGGCTACGACGCCACCGGTCAGCAGCAGTACGCCGCCTACTCCGACCCGTACATCGGCTCCTCGAACTACGGCCAGGGCACGTACGACGGCTCCTACGGCGACCAGCAGTACTACGGCCAGCAGGGCTACGGCCAGGACCAGTACGCCGGCAGCACCGGCACCTACGGCGGCGAGACCCCGCCCGGCGGGGTGTGGGTTCCGCAGCAGCGCAACACCGACGAGTACGGGCAGGAGCTGCCGCCGGAGCAGCCGTACCCGTACCAGGGCGGCGGGCAGCAGCCGCAGGGCAACGGCTTCGACGAGCAGTACCGTTTCTGAAGCCCGGCTCCCGCCGGGGCGTCGCGCTCACTGCGAGCCGCGGAACTCCGGCCCCTCCACGATCAGTCCCGCGACCAGCGCGCCCGACATGCCCGCGTGCGGCAGTCCGCCGCCCGGGTGGGCCCAGCCGCCCACGGTGAACAGGCCGGGCAGCCGCGTGCTGTTGGACGGATGCAGCAGCCGCCCGCCGGCCGCCGCCAGCGCCGGCACCGGTACCGCCCCGTCCTCCGCCCCCGTCTCGTCCGCGTTGTCGGCCGGGGTGCGCGCCTCGTGCCAG
The DNA here is from genome assembly GCF_014202475.1 of Streptomyces paradoxus. Taxonomy (GTDB): domain Bacteria; phylum Actinomycetota; class Actinomycetes; order Streptomycetales; family Streptomycetaceae; genus Streptomyces; species Streptomyces paradoxus. Next base: position 363,755 of record NZ_JACHGV010000009.1, on the reverse strand, counting down.
AGCAGGCGGTCACGCAGGCCGGGTACGGCGCGTTCGGCGGCGGTGATCATGTCGTCCACGAGCTCGCCGTGAGGCCGGCCGGGCCGGGCGGGCACCGCCGTCGTGAGGGTGACCGCCTCGTGGTCCGCTGGGGCCGGGCGAGGGTCGTCGGGCCGTAGCACCGTGACCGTCGGACGGCGATTCCCGGGGGCCGTGCCGAACAGGGCCTCCAGCTCGGCCTCGCGGTCCGGGGTGTGCACCACCGTGCGGTGTGCCGTGCCCTCGGGGCGGGAGCCGCGCAGGGCGAGCAGGACGGTCAGCCGGGCGGCCGCCGCGGGCTGCGACGGGACCTCGCCCTCGCCGCGCACGACCGTGCCCGCCGTCAGCCGGGCCAGGGTGCCGGGCGCGACGCCCGCGACCACGAAGTCCGCCTCCGCGGCCGACCCGTCGGCGAGTTCCACCCCCGACGCCCGGCCGTCCTTCTCCAGCACGCCGGTGACCTCGGCGCCGAAGCGGAACTCGACCCTGCGGGCCAGACACCGGTCGTACACCGCCCGCGCCAGCTCGCGCAGACCGCCGCGCACGTACCAGGTGCCGAAGGCGTGCTCCATGTACGGCAGGACGGCCGCGCTCGCCGGGGCGATCCGGGGGTCCAGGCCGTACCCGAGGGCGTGGCTCTCCAGGAGTGCCGCGAGCCGGGGGTCGCGCAGCTCCCAGGCGCCGATCTCGGCGAGTGTGCCGGCCCGGCGGGTGCGCAGCAGCCGTTTGTGCGGCACCGACGGGTAGGGCTCGCGCTCGGCCAGCACCTGCCAGTCCGGCCAGAGCGGCTCCTCCAGCAGCGGCCGGCGCGTCCGGTCCCAGGCCTCGCGGGCCCGGACCAGGAAGTCGCCCCAGCGCTTCCCGGCGTCCGCGCCGAGCCCGTCGTCCAGCGCCGCGACGACGCCCGCGCGGGAGGCGTTCGGCAGCGACACCTCGGTGCCGTCCGCGAACACGTGCCGGGACGACGGATCGACCTGGACCAGCTCGACGCAGGACTCCAGCGGCTCCTTGCCGGTCTTGACGAACAGATCGCGGTAGACGGCCGGCAGCGGCAGCAGGGCGGGGCCGGTGTCGAAGGAGAACCCGTCGCGCTCGAAGCGGCGCAGCGCTCCGCCGTAGGTGTCCGTCCGCTCGTACACCGCCACCCGGTGGCCCGCGACGGCCAGCCGGGCGGCAGCCGTCAGCGCGCCCATCCCGGCGCCGATCACCGCAATCCGTGCCATGCCGGCGACTTTATCGGCCCCCACCGAGAGCCCCCACCGCCAGCCCCCGCCGACGCCCCCGTCCGCCGCCTCCGAGTACGGGCGCGGAGGCGATCGTGACCAGGTGGTGACGGAGCGCTGTGGTGCCCCGTGCGCAGGACTGAGTATCCGTACTCAGGCGGGGAGTTGAGTACGCGCGCGGATGGGGGACGACCTGCGCGGACGGGAGAGTGGAGACACGGAGAGGGGCACGGCTCCGGCACCGGCGACACGGGGCGCCGGAACGGAGCCGGCCCGCGATCCGCTCCTTCCGCCGGCGGTGTCGGCGGGAGCGAGGCACGGGGGAGAACCGGGGGACGACCGAACGGGGGTCCTGCGGGGGGACGTACGGGGGAGCAGGAAAACGGGGGAGCAGGGAAAGCGCCGGTTCGAGGTGGCCCGCGGGGGACGCGGCCACAGCGGACCGGCGCTTTCGCACGGTGGCCGAAGGCGCGGTCAGCGGCAGCCGCTCACCCGCCCCTGGAGCAGTCGCGACAGGGCCGCGTGGACGTCGTCCAGGGAACGCTCCGGCTGGAACGACTTCCAGTCGAGCGCGGCGACCAGGACCATGCCGACCAGTGCCGCCGCCGTCAGCGGCACGTCGATCTCCTCGCTGAACTCACCGCCCGCCACGCCGTCGCGCAGGACGTCCTCCACGACCGCGACGGCCTGCTGCCGGACCACCATCAGCGTGGACTGCCAGGCCCGGTTGGTGCGCCACAGCTCGGCCACGTACAGCTGGGTGAAGGCCGGGTAGCGGTCGATGAAGACGAGCCCGGCGCGGATCATCGCGTCCAGGGCGTCGACCTTGCTGCCGCCCTCCCGAGCGGTCCGCTCGGCCGCTTCCCGCAGGGAGGCGGTCAGCAGACCCACTCCGTGCCGCAGCAGTTCTTCGAAGAGGACGGACTTGCTCGCGAAGTTGTAGTAGACCGTGCCCTTCGCGACCCCGGCACGCTCGGCGATCTCGTCCACGGTCGTGGCGGAGAACCCCTGCTCGGCGATGAGCGTGACGGCCGCCTCGTAGAGCTTCTGCCGGGTGGCCTCGCGGCGCGTGCTGCCGCCCGACGCGGCACTGCTGCTTTCCATGGCCCTGATTGTCACAGGAACCTTTCCGGGAGATGTGCCGGTGGGGCTCACAGCGTCAGCTCCGGGTGCAGCCGGTCCAGCGTCCACACCTGGCGCCGGCGGGCCGCCACGGCGGTCAGCGCCAGGGCGCCCGCGGTGAACGCCGTCAGCACCACGCACGCGTGCCACACCGGTTCGAGACCACCGCCGGTGATGAGCCGCCTCAGTGCCTCGACGACGTAGCTCATCGGCAGGAACGGGTGGAGCGCGTTGAAGAACCCGGGGCTGGTCTGCACGGGGTACGTGCCGCCCGCCGAGGTCAGCTGGAGCATCAGCAGCGCGAGGACCAGGATCCGGCCCGCCGCCCCGAAGCGCGCGTTCAGCCACTGCACGATCGCCGCGAAGCACGCCGTCACCAGGAACAGGAAGCCCACCGTCCCGGCCGCCCGTGCCATCTCCAGGCCGACCGCCCAGTGCAGCACCGACATCAGCGCCACCGTCTGCAGCACCCCGATCGCCACCACCGGCAGCCAGCCCGCCAGCGCGATCCGCCACGCCGGGGCTCCGGCCGCGAGCGCCCGCCGGTTCATGGGCGCGATCAGCATGTACGCCACCATCGCGCCCACCCACAGGGACAGCGGGATGAAGTACGGCGCGAAGCCGGTGCCGTAGTTGGGCGCCTTGTGCAGGTCCTGGGAGGCGAGCCGGACGGGGTCGGCCATGACCTCGGTGCGCCGGTCGCGGTCCTGCTCGTCGTAGTCGGGGATCTTCTCGGCCCCGTCGTGCAGGCCTCCGGCGAGCTTCCCGGAGCCGCCGACGAGCTTGAAGATGCCGCCGTTGAGGTCGTCGGCGCCCGTCTTCAGCTTGCCGACGCCCTTGTCCAGGTCGACGGCACCGGTCTTGGCCGTGCCGATGCCCTTGTGCAGCTTCTTCGCTCCGGCGGCGACCTCGGCCGCACCGTCGTTCAGCTTGTTGATCTTCTTGACGGCGTCGGCGAGGTCCTCGGAGAGGTGCGGTGCCCGGTCGGCGAGGGCCTGGGACTGCTTCTGGAGGGTGGCGAGGTTCTTGTCGAGCTTGTCCAGGTCGCCGTCCTGGTCCGCGATCAGCGTGTTGAGGTCGTCCGCGATGAGCGTCACGTCGGCGGCCGCGTCCTTGGCCTTCTTCAGGTCGGAGCAGGCTGCGTCGGGCAGGACGGGATCGTCGCAGCGCCGGGCGTAGACGCCGTTCAGCGTGCCGGACGCCGCGCGGGCGCCCTTGGCGGCGGTCGGGGCCCTCTTCACCAGGGTGTCCAGGTGCTTGCGGATCACCCCGGAGGAGTCGGCGACCAGCTGGGCTGTGTCGCCGATGGTCTTCTCGTTGCCCTTGAGGAACGGGCCGACCTTGTCGGCGGTGCCGTTGACCCGGTCGGCGAGCTTCTGCGTGCCCTCCGCGACCTGCTTCGAGCCGTCCTCCAGGTCGCCCGCGCCGGTGTGGAGCTTCTTCAGGCCCGTGGAGAGCTTGCCGCTGCCGTCCTTGGCGTCCTTCAGGCCGTCGGCGAGGTCCTTGGAGCCCTTCTCGGCCTTGCCGATGCCGCCCTTGAGCCGGTCGGCCCCCTGCGCCGCCTTCACGGTCTTGCCGTGGATGTCCGAGAACGACACGAAGATCTTGTCCAGGAACGACCGGGACGTCTTCGTGGACGCCGCCTGGCGCACCTCGCCGAAGACCGTCCGGGAGATCTGCCCGACGATGTAGTTGTTCGCGTCGTTCGTGTGCACCTGAAGGGCGCCTGTCTCGGGGCTGTTGCCGGAGCTGGAGGCGATCCGCTCGCTGAAGTCGGCGGGCAGGGTGAGCGACAGGTAGTAGCTGCCGTCCTCGACGCCCCTGCGGGCCTCGGCGGCGCTCACCTCGCGCCAGTCGAAGGTCTTGCTGTCGTGCAGGCCCTTCGTGATGTCGTCGCCCGCCGTGATCTTCTTTCCGTCGGCGGTCGCCCCCTTGTCGGCGTTCACCAGCGCCACCGGGATCTTGTCCAGACGGCCGTACGGGTCCCAGAACGACCACAGGTACAGCGCGCCGTACAGCAGCGGCAGCACCAGCAGCGCGACCAGAGCGGCGCGCGGCAGCTTCCCCCGCCCGAAGCGGCGCAGCTCAAGCGCGGCCAGTTTCGGTGAGCGCATCGGCCTTCTCCTCTCCTTGGTCGGCCCGACCGGCCCGGTCGGCTTCCTGATCGGCCCGGCCGTCCTCGGGGGCCGGCTCTTCGGGGTTCTCGGCGGTGGAGACCTTGACGGCGTCCCCGGGGGCCTCGCTGCACACCGCCACGACCGTCGTCCCGGCATCGGCCAGGGACCTGAGCAGCGCCCAGACCTCCTCGCGCTCACCGTCCGCGAGCTTGAGGTCGGTGTCGTCGATGCCGAGCAGCCGCGGCCCGCCGACCAGGGCGAGCGCCACCGACAGTCGCAGCGCCTCCAGGCGTTCCAGATCCCGTACGGCTGTGCGCGGCCCCTTGGGCAGGGCCTCCAGGTCGAGCCCGGCGGCTTCGAGCGCCTGCTCGACGCGCCGCCCGGCCTCGGCCGCCCGCTCGCTGCGGGGCCGCAGCAGTGCGCGCAAGGAAGCGCCGAACCGCTGCTGGAGCAGTGCCCGCTCCCGCAGGTGCTCACCGACGGTCAGCGCCGGGTCGAGGTCGGTGACCCCCGGGACGTGCGCCAGCGCGCTGATGCCGCGCACCGCCGCCATCTGCTTCGGCAGCCGCGCGTCGCCCACGGCGGCCGTGCCCTCCGCGACCTTCATCCGCCCCGTCAGCGCGAGCAGCAGGCACGTACGGCCGGACCCGGACGGGCCCTCGACCGCGATGAGCGCACCCGGCTCGGCGTCGACGGAGATCCCGCGGACCGCCCATCCCCGTGGCCCCTTGATCCCGAGGCCCTCGGCGGCGATCCGCACCCCTCCCGCCTGTTCCCCCACGAGTCTCCCCTGAATTTGAACTGACTGGTCAGTGCAAAAACTACCCCGAACCTACGAGCGAAGCAAAACGGCAGGTCAGAACGGATTGTCAGTGCCATACCTCACGATGGGTCACATACGGCACTCCGTGACCGGACGCGCCGTCACACAGACGACAGGAGGTTCGTCATGGCCAGCTACCACGCAGCAGCCGCCCGCCGGCGCCGCGCCACCGGCCCTGCCCCCTCACTGACCGGCCCGGCGAGCGACGTGCACCCCGTGCTGCGCCGCGCCACGGCCCCGCCCGCCGCCCTCGACCTGCTCGCCCAGGCCCGCGCCAGCCTCGACGAGGCCACCGCCCTGGAGACACCGAACGAGCGCTACGCCACGGCCCACCTCGCCGCCCTGCGCACCGCCGCCGCGGTACTCGCCGCCCGGGGTCGGCCGGAAACCTCGCCCCGGGCCCGGGCCAAGATCCGGAGCGCCTGGGAAGTGCTCCCCGAGATCGCGCCCGAACTGACCGAGTGGAGCGCGCTGTTCGCCGCGGGCGCCCGGCGCCGGGCCCGGGCCGAGGCCGGCATCCAGGGCGCCGCCACCGGCCGGGACGCCGACGACCTGATACGCGACGTGGCGATGTTCCTGCGCCTCGTCGAGCGGATGCTGGTCCTCCAGCCGGTCCTCCCACAGCCCCGCCCGGACCAGGACCAGCCGGAGGGCCCCGGCCCGGGGAGGGACATGCCGGACGCGGGCTGACCGGGCAGCGGCGGCCGGGGACCGGCACAGCGGCCCTGGACCGGCCGGCGGCCCTGGACCGGCCGGCAGCCCGGGCCCGGTCGGCAGCCCGGGCTGGGAGCGCCTGACCCGAGGTCCGTCCGGCACCGGGTCATCCGGACGCCTCGGCGTAGGCAATAGGGTGGGGGACGCCTGAAGTCTTCCCTCCCCGCCGGCCGGGGCCGGGGAAGACGCCCCGTTCACGCCGCCGCGCAAGAGGCGGTGCCGCGCCGAGGAGTCAACTGCCGTGTCGGACCCGATGCGCCCCCGTGCCTCACTCCGTACCGCCGTGGTCTGGGAGGTCCTCCAGGACGCCCTGGACCGCCGGGTCAAGGCCACGGGTCGGGAGTCGCTGGACGTCCTCGACACCGGAGGCGGCAGCGGTAACTTCGCGGTGCCCGCCGCCCGTCTCGGTCACCGTGTCACCGTCGTCGACCCCAGCCCCAACGCGCTGTTCGCCCTGGAGCGCCGCGCCGCCGAGGCCGGTGTCGCCGAGCGGGTCAAGGGCGTCCAGGGCGACGCCCACGGCCTCTTCGACGTGGCCGAGCGCGGTGGTTACGACGTCGTGCTGTGCCACGGCGTCCTGGAGTATGTGGACGACCCGGCCGAAGGCGTCCGCAACGCGGTTGCGGCCCTGCGCGCGGAGGGCGTCCTCAGCCTGCTCGCCGCCGGCCTCGGCGGTGCCGTGCTGGCCCGCGCCCTCGCCGGGCACTTCAAGGAGGCCCGGCAGGCCCTCGACGACCCGAACGGACGATGGGGCACGGGTGACCCCGTGCCGCGCCGTTTCACCGCCGAGCAGCTCACGGGTCTGGTGGAGGCCGCGGGTCTGCGCGTCGGCGCCGTGCACGGCGTGCGGGTCTTCGCCGACCTCGTGCCCGGCGTCCTCGTGGACACCGAGCCCGGAGCGCTGGAAGCGCTGCTGAAGCTGGAGGAGGCCGCGGCCGAACTCCCCGCCTTCCACTCGGTGGCCACGCAATTGCACGTGCTCGGTGAGACGCGTGGGACCAGTGCGACAGGTGGGGTCGTCGAGACTGATGGGGCTGCCGAGGCCTGAGCCGCTTCGTGAGGTACCGCCGCTGATCAGCGGCTTGGCTGTGCATGGAGTACGCCACAGGCCACCCGAATGGGGGCGGCGCGCCGTATGATCGAGGGAGACCGTTCCGGCATGACGGGTCGGCCGCCGGGGAATGCAAGCCTCAGCGAGCCGGGACGCCCATGGCGGGGTCCGGTTGGTCAATTGGCGCAGAGGGGCGGGTTTCACGGGGGCGATTCCCTGCCTATCCTGAAGGGACCCCCCGGGTCGCCCCGGCGACTGCACGATGAGGAGGACTCCGTGCCGCTCTCGGAGCACGAGCAGCGCATGCTCGAGCAAATGGAGCGAGCGCTGTACGCCGAAGATCCCAAGTTCGCGACAGCGCTTGAGGGAAGCGGGCTGCGCACGTACACCCGGCGACGGGTCTACCAGGCGGTCGCCGGCTTCCTCGTAGGTATCGCGCTCCTCATGGCTGGAATGGTCGCCAAGCAGGTCTGGCTCAGTGTCGTGGGCTTCCTCGTCATGCTGGGCTGTGCGGTGCTCGCCGTCACCGGCTGGCGCAAGGCTCCCAAGCCGGGCGAACAGGCCGGCGGTGCCGCCGGGCCCCAGGCCCGCCGACAGGGCCGGCAGCGCCGCTCCGTGATGGACCGCATCGAGCAGCGCTGGCAGAAGCGCCGCGACGAGCAGGGCGGCCACTAGCCCTCCGCGCAGCCTCTCCAGGCCTACAACCGCATACGCACGTCAGGGGGTGACCACCGACCCGGTGGTCACCCCCTGACGCATGCTTCCGTAGCCGGGCCAGGCCTGCGCGGGGACCGGCCCGCACCGGACACGACACGGCCGGCCCCGGGGACGCGAAGGCCGGCCGGCGCATGCGCGCCGGCCGGCCTGAGCCGCTCGTATCCCTCAGCCCTGCTGCCCCGACGCCTTCCGCCAGGTCGGCCGCATCGCCACGGCGCGCTCCCGGACCCCCGTCCACCAGGCCGACACCGCCCACACCACCCGTGCGGTGGAGCGGGGGGCCACGAGCGCCCGGAGCCGGGCGGGGCGGCCGGCCGCCGCACGGAGGCCCGCCGTCGCACGGCGGACATCGTCCGTCTGGCCCGCCACCGGGCGGGGGTGCGGTGCGTACAGGACCTGCTCCACCGCGTTCGCCACCCGGTGCACCGAGTCCGCCGCCGTCGCGTCGAGTTCGCCCAGCCGGACGATGCGCGCGGCCGCCTTGCGCGGTGTCTGCGAATCGTCCGGCGTGATGCCGAAGTCCCACGCCGAGTCGGTCAGCTCCTGCCAGACGGCCAGCGTGTGCGCCGCCGCGTCCGCCTCGCTGCGGCCGTGTGCCCCGAGCCGTACCGTGCGCGTGCGCAGCCGCCACAGCATCGGTGCCAGGGGGAGTGCGAGGACGGCGAGACCGGCGAGGGCCCACACCAGGAACGCGTACCACTTCGGGCCGTCGTCGTCCGTGGGCAGCGCGGCTGCGGGCGACTCGCTCGCGCAGCCGCCCTCCAGCTTCTTCTGCTCAGGGGTGCAGGACTCGCTCGCCGACGGCGCCGTGGAGGGCGCGCTGGACGTCGTCTCGGACGGCCGCGCCGGGTCCGGCACCGAGTTGTCCGGGCTGTCCGGCAGGGTGTACGACGGGATCGAGCCGCGGTTCGGGGTGGGCTCGAAGCGGGTCCAGCCCACGCCCTCGAAGTACAGCTCCGGCCAGGCGTGCGCGTCGCGCAGCCCCACCGACACCGAGCCGTCCGCCTGCGGGGAGCCGGGCGCGAAGCCCACCGCGACCCGGGCCGGTATGCCCAGGGAGCGGGCCATGGCCGCCATCGCGAAGGAGAAGTGCACGCAGAAGCCCTGCTTGTCCTTGAGGAAGCGGGCGATGGCCTGCGAGCCGCTGCCCACCTGCACCTGCGTGTCGTACTCGAAGCCGCCGGTCACGGCGAACCAGTCCTGGAGCTTGACCGCCTGGTCGTACGGGTTGGCGGCGCCCGCGGTGACCTGGCGGGCGGTGCGGCCCACCACCGACGGCAGCGAGTCGGGCAGCTCGGTGAAGTCGCCCTCGATGTCCGCGGGCGGCGGCCCCGCCGCGGCGAGCTGCTCCGCAGTCGGCTGCATGTCCAGGCTCTTGACCTGGTATGTCAGGCCCCGCGTGTTCTGCCCGTGGTCGCCTACCAGGGTCATGCCCACCGGCTCGTAGCGCCAGTTGCCGCTGATGCGCACCCCGCTCGGCGGGTAGGGCATGGGCAGCCAGTCCTGGGCGTACCAGTCGGCCGCCGTGATCGTGGTGTCGACCTCTTTGCGCTTGACGTCCGGGCTGAGGCCGGCCGGGTCCGGGAAGGTGCCGTCGGGGACGGCGGTGATGGAGCGCCGGGACGGCTTCCACGTGGTGCCGTCGAAGTCGTCCAGGGACACGATCCGCAGATAGAGGTCCGAGACGTCTTCCATCTTCGTCCGCACGGACAGGACCTGCTGGTCCTCGTCCGCGTTCAGGCTGTCCCGCAGCGACACCAGGGGGTTCACGGCGGAGATCGTGCCCCCGCCGCCGGGGCCGCCGCCCGCACCGGCTCCCACGGAGTCCAGCAGGCCGCCGTTCATCGCGGGCAGGCCGAGCGGCACCACCAGGGCGATGCCCAGCGCGACCACACCGATGCGCCGGCCGGTGCGGACCGGGGCGACCGCGCCGCTCGGCTCCGCGCCGGACGTGCGCGGAGCGCCGCCGAAGACCCTGCCCCACTGCGAGAGCCGGTCGCGGCCCTCGGCCAGGAGCAGCATCAGATAGCCGGCCGCCGCCACCAGGAACCACAGCCAGTCGGTGCCGCCGTCGGACAGCCCGGCGGCCACGGAGTACAGCGCGAGCAGGGGCAGCCCGGCCGGGGCGGCGCTGCGGAAGGTCACCGCGAGGGTGTCCACCAGCAGCCCGATGACCAGGACCCCGCCTATGAGCATCAGCCGGATGCCGTCGGACTCCAGGGGAGCCGGGATGGCGTACCGGGCGATGTCGTCGCCGCCCTGCTGGAGCAGGACCGCGAAGCGGTCGAACGCCTGCGGCCCGGGGATCAGCCCTGCCAGGGCCTGCTCACGGGCGAACACGAAGGTCAGCAGCACCACGGTGACCACGGCCTGGGCCGCGACGGTCAGCGGCCGGGCCAGCGGAACCCTGCGGGCAGCGGCACCCACGCCCGACTGCAGGGCCAGCAGGAAGGCCGCCTGCACGATCCAGGTGGCCGGCTTGACCAGGGGCAGCAGGGCGCACGCGGCCATCAGCGTGGCCGCCCAGGCGCCCAGCGTCAGTCGTACCCGCCCGCTCATCCCGGTCCCTCCCCGCCGCTCGCGGCGGCCACGCCCCTGCGCTCCCGGTCGGCCTGCCGCCACACCTCGTCCACCGAGGCGCCCCGCGGCACCCGCAGGGCCGTCCAGCCGGCCTCCCGCAGCATGCGCAACCGGTCTTCGCTCCTGTCCAACGGACCCGGCACGTCGCTCGGTTCCCGCACCCAGCTCTCACTGTCCAGCACGAAGGCGACCGCGCCCGGGCTGCGCTGCCGCATCCGGCCCAGCACCGCCGCCTGGTCCTCGTCCAGGTCGCCGAGGAAGGCCACCAGCAGCCCCTCGTTCCCGCCGCGCAGTACGTCGTAGGCCCGGGACAGGCCCGCGCCGTCGGAGTGGTCGATCACCGCGAGGGTGTCCATCATCAGCCCGGCGGCGTCCGCCGACTCCTGGCTCGCGCCCGCGAAGCCGTCACCGCCCTCACCGGGCACGGCGTTGCCGGTGTCCGTCAGCAGCCGCACGGAGTAGCCCCGTTCGAGCATGTGCACCAGCACGGACGCGGCGCCCGACACGGCCCACTCGAAGGCCGCGTCCGGTCCCGCGCCCTGGTAGGCGATGCCCCGGGTGTCCAGCAGCACCGTGCAGCGGGCGCGCTGCGGCTGCTCCTCGCGGCGCACCATCAGCTCGCCGTAGCGGGCGGTGGAGCGCCAGTGCACGCGGCGCAGGTCGTCGCCGTAGCGGTAGCCGCGCGGGATCACGTCGTCCTCGCCGGCCAGCGCGAGTGAACGCTGCCGGCCGTCGCCGTACCCCTTGGCCTCACCGCTGAGGCGCACCGGCGCCAGCGGCTCCACGCGCGGGATGACCGTGAGGGTGTCGTACGTCGAGAAGGACCGGGTCAGCTCGCACATGCCGAACGGGTCGGTCAGGCGCAGCTGGAGCGGGCCCAGCGGGTACCGGCCGCGCAGGTCGGAGCGCACCCGGTAGGAGACCTCGCGCCGGCCGCCCGCCTCGACCCGGTCGAGCACGAAGCGGGGCCGGGGGCCGAGCACGTACGGCACCCGGTCCTGGAGCATCAGCAGGCCCGTGGGCAGCCGCGAGACGTTGTCCATCCGCAGGTGGACCCGGGCCTCGCTGCCCGCGGGCACGCGCGCGGGGGAGAGCCGGCGGCTGCCCGCGACCCGGTAGCGCGTGCGGTACAGCACCGCCGCGCACACCAGCGGCAGCACGGCCAGCAGCAGACCCACACGCAGCAGATCCGCCTGCCCGAGCACGTACGAGCAGACCGCCGCCGCGACACCGGCGGCCAGGAAGGAGCGTCCGCGGGTGGTCAGACCGGCCAGGGCGGTGCGGATGCCGCCCTTCTCGCCCCGGTCGGCTTCCGCGTGCCCCGTCCCCGCGGTGCTCATCACAGCCTCCGCGGCGGCTGCTGGGGATAGGCCGGCGCCGTACGGTCGAGGCCGCCGAAGCCGCTCTGCTGCTGCGGCGCCGCGGTCGGCACCGGGGTGCGCTGCAGGATCTCGTCGACGACCTGCTCGGCGGTGCGCCGGTTGAGCTGGGCCTGGGCGGTGGGCAGCAGCCGGTGGGCCAGGACGGCGCCGGCGAGGGCCTGCACGTCGTCCGGCAGCGCGTACTCCCGGCCGCTGAGGGCAGCGGACGCCTTCGCCGCGCGCAGCAGGTGCAGCGTCGCGCGCGGGGAGGCGCCGAGTCTCAGGTCGGGGTGCGTGCGCGTGGCGCCGACCAGGTCGACCGCGTAGCGCCGGACCGGCTCGGCGACGTGCACGCCGCGCACCGCCTCGATCAGCTTGAGGATCTCGTGCGCGTGGGCCACGGGCTGGAGGTCCTCCAGCGGCGAGACGCCGCCGTGCACGTCCAGCATCTGCAGCTCGGCCTCCGCGCTCGGGTAGCCGACCGACACCCGGGCCATGAAGCGGTCGCGCTGGGCCTCCGGCAGCGGGTAGGTGCCCTCCATCTCGACCGGGTTCTGCGTCGCCACCACCATGAAGGGGCTGGGCAGCTCGTAGGTCTTGCCGTCGATGGTGACCTGGCGCTCCTCCATCGACTCCAGGAGCGCGGACTGCGTCTTGGGCGAGGCGCGGTTGATCTCGTCGCCGATCACCACCTGCGCGAAGATCGCGCCCGGCTTGAACTCGAAGTCACGGCGCTGCTGGTCCCAGATGGACACACCGGTGATGTCCGACGGCAGCAGGTCCGGCGTGAACTGGATGCGCCGCACCGAGCAGTCGATGGACCGCGCCAGCGCCTTGGCCAGCATCGTCTTGCCGACACCCGGGACGTCCTCGATCAGCAGATGTCCCTCGGCGAGCAGTACGGTCAGCGAGAGCCGTACGACCTCGGGCTTGCCCTCGATCACGCCTTCCACCGACTCCCGCACGCGCTCCACCACGGCGGTCAGATCAGTGAGGCTCGCTCGATCGTCATAGGTCGTCACCCGGCCCTCCTCGGCCTTTCCCGTGCTCCCAAGGAGCACGGGATACCCCATTTTCCCGGGCCGACGCCGCATGACGCGGGCCGGCCCACCCCGAACCACGGACACCACGCGTGAAAAGTTCCGCGTGACGCCACCCCCGCATTCTTGCTGCCGTTACCGTTTCGTGTCACTCGACTGTGGACAACTGGCCGCGATATGTCGGTCTTGCGACCATTCGAACGCGTGACTGACAGGCTTTCGACAGCTACAGCAGGTGGTCTTCCGGGGCGGGGGCCCACGGCGCCCAGGCCTGCGAGCCGGGTCAGGAGGCCGGGTCGACCTCGCGCAGCAGGCCGGTCTTCACGTCGAACACGAATCCGCGCACGTCGTCGGTGTGCGGCACGAACGGCGAGGTCCGCACGCGCTGCATCGACTGCCGCACGTCCTGGTCGACGTCCCGGAAGGACTCCACCGCCCACGCCGGGCGCTGGCCGACCTCCGCCTCCAGCTCGTTGCGGAAGTCCTCGGTGAGACTCTCCAGACCGCAGCCGGTGTGATGGATGAGCACCACGCTGCGGGTCCCCAGCTTGCGCTGGCTGATGGTGAGAGAGCGGATCACGTCGTCGGTGACGACGCCGCCCGCGTTGCGGATCGTGTGGCAGTCGCCCAGCTCCAGACCGAGCGCGGCGTGCAGGTCGAGACGGGCGTCCATGCAGGCCACGACGGCGACCTGCAGCACGGGTCGGGCGTCCATCCCGGGGTCCGTGAAGGCGTCGGCGTACCGGGCGTTCGCCTCGACGAGGCGGTCGGTGACCGTGCCGCCGGCCGCTATGGCGCTCTCCGAACCTGTGGGAACCGATGCAGAAGTCGTCATAGGTATGACGTTACTGGTCACACCCCGTCCGGGCCTCCTGTGGAAGTGGACAAAGAATGCCGCCGAGGGGCGGTTGTGAGGTAACCCACAAGGGTGGCGACCCGGTCTCCGTGCGAACGGCGGCGACGCGCAGGCCGGTTGATTGACCGGGCCACGGGGTGGACTAAAGTGACGCGAAGGGGGAGGCGAGACTCTCCCCGCTGGACTGATTTCTTCGGAGACCCCGGCGACCGGAGATCTCCCCGCGTGCGCGGCGCGTACGTACGGCTCGGCCTCCTCCCGCTCCCGGCCGGCTGGCTTCCGGCGCCGGCGGGCCGCCCCTTCACCGGGGTCCCCCAGCGAAGCTGGGAACGGGCGGGGACCCGGCGGTGCGTACGGCCGCGCCGGATCTGAGAGGGCCCCTTGAGCGAGAGTCGACACGTCCCGGTGATGCTCCAGCGGTGCCTGGACCTGCTGGCACCCGCCCTGGAGGGCCCGGACGCGGTGGTCGTCGACTGCACCCTCGGCCTCGGCGGGCACAGCGAGGCACTCCTGGAGCGGTTCCCCGACGTCCGGCTCGTCGCCCTCGACCGCGACAAGGAGGCCCTGCGCCTGTCCGGCGAGCGCCTCGCCCCCTACGGTGAGCGCGCCACCCTGGTCCACGCCGTCTACGACGAACTCCCCGAGGTGCTCGACCGGCTCGGCATCGCGCGCGTGCAGGGCGTCCTGTTCGACCTGGGCGTCTCCTCCATGCAGCTCGACGAGGCCGGCCGCGGTTTCGCCTACGCCCAGGACGCCCCTCTCGACATGCGCATGGACCAGACGACCGGCGTCAGCGCCGCCGAGGTCCTCAACACCTACCCGCCGGGCGAGCTGGTGCGCATCCTGCGGGCCTACGGCGAGGAGAAGCAGGCCAAGCGGATCGTCAGCGCGATCGTGCGCGAGCGGGCGAAGGAGCCGTTCAGCACCAGCGCGCGGCTGGTCGAGCTGATCCGCGACGCCCTGCCACAGGCCGCCAAGCGCACCGGCGGCAACCCGGCCAAGCGCACCTTCCAGGCCCTGCGCATCGAGGTCAACGGCGAGCTCTCCGTCCTGGAGCGGGCGATCCCGGCCGCCGTGAAGGCGCTCGACGTGGGCGGGCGGATCGCCGTGCTGTCGTACCACTCGCTGGAGGACCGGCTGGTCAAGCAGGTCTTCGCGGCGGGCGCCGCCACCACCGCCCCGCCCGGACTGCCCGTCGTCCCCGAGCGCTACCAGCCACGGCTCAAGCTGCTCACCCGCGGTGCCGAACTCCCCACCGAGGAGGAGATCGCCGAGAACCGGCGGGCGGCACCGGCGCGGCTGCGCGGGGCCCAGCGCATCAGGGAGGACGTCGAGTGAGGCGTGTGCAGGCCGGACCGAGGGAGCGTGCGTGAGCGGCAAACCCGAACTGAAGGGGAGGGCGGCCCGGCTCGCGCGGCTCCTCCCGACCGGCCCCGGGCAGGCGGCCCGCACGCCCTTCGTCCTCCTGGTCGTCCTCCTCCTCGGCGGCGGTCTCATTGCCCTCCTGGTGCTGAACTCGGCCCTCAGTGAGGGCGCGTTCAAGCTCGACGACCTCCAGCGCGGGACCAAGAACCTCACCGACGAGGAGCAGGCCCTCCAGCGGGACATCGACGCCTACTCCGCTCCCGACGCCCTGCAGCGCCGCGCCCGCGAGCTCGGCATGGTGCCCGGCGGCGACCCCGCCTTCCTCGCTCCCGACGGCACCGTCAAGGGCGTACCCGGCGCCGCCCCGGGCGCCGGGCGGTCCTCCGCGCAGACCCCCCGGGTCCTCGCCCCGGAGGCCATGACCGACGGCCCTACTCCGACCCCCGGCAGGTGACGGAAGTGTCCGACAGGGAACCGCCACGCCGTCGCGTGCCCGGCCCCGCCAGGCCCGCCCGCCCCGACGCCCGGCGCCGCCCCGGCCCCGGTGCCCGTCCGGCCCGGAGGCCCGGGCAGGGCCGCCCGGCGGCGCCCAAGCCGCTGCGTCTGGGCAGCCCCCGCCCCCGCCTGCGCCTGGTCGGGCTCGCGCTGACCCTGGTCCTCGGCGCCTTCGTCGTGCGGCTGTTCCAGGTGCAGGCCGTCGACGCGAGCACGTACGCCGCCAAGGCCGAGCAGAACCGGTACGTCGGGCAGGTGCTGGCCGCGGACCGGGGCGAGATCACCGACCGGTCCGGTGTGGCGCTCGCGACCAGCGAGGACGCCTATGACATCACCGCCGACCCCACGATGTTCGCCCCGAAGATGCTGAAGATCGGGGACGGCCCCGAACAGGCGGCCGCCCTCCTCGCGCCGATCCTCGGCCAGGAGCAGGAGGACCTGGTCGGGAAGCTGCGCCCGAAGAACAAGGCCCTGCGCTACGTCAAACTGGCCTCCCGGCAGACCCCGCAGGTCTGGAAGCAGATCAAGGACCTCAAGTCGGCGCTCGCCAAGCGGGCGGAGACGGACACGTCCACGCCCAACGTCCTGTCGGGCGTGTTCTCCGTCGCCACCAGCAAGCGCGTGTACCCGGGCGGCGACCTCGCCGCCGGGATACTGGGCTGGGTGAACGGCGAGGGCAAGCCCGGCGGCGGCATCGAGCTGCAGCTGAACAAGCAGCTCGCCGGCAAGGACGGCAAGATCCGCTACGCCCAGTCCGGCGGCCGTCTCGTGCCCACCGCGGGCTCCACCGAGACACCGGCCGTCCCCGGCAGCGACGTCGAGCTCACCATCGACCGCGACATCCAGTGGGCCGCCCAGAACGCCATCAGCGACCAGGTGAAGGAGTCCGCGGCCGACCGCGGCTACGTCATCGTCCAGGACACCCGCACCGGGCAGATCCTGGCCATGGCCAACTCGCCCGGCTTCGACCCGAACGACCTGTCGGACGCGGACCCGGCCGCCCTCGGCAACGCCGCCCTCCAGGACGCCTTCGAGCCCGGCTCCACCGCCAAGGTCATGTCGATGGCGGCCGTCCTCCAGGAGAACGCCGCCACACCGGGGACGCACGTGGTCGTGCCCAACCGGCTGCACCGCGGCGACCGGCTCTTCAAGGACGACATCGACCACCCGACCTGGTACCTGACGCTCAACGGCGTCCTCGCCAAGTCCAGCAACATCGGCACCATCCTCGCCACCGGGCAGCTCGGCAAGACCCAGGCCCAGGCCAACAAGGTCCTCTACGACTACCTGCGCAAGTTCGGCCTCGGCAGCTACACCGGGCTGGGCTTCCCCGGCGAGACCAAGGGCATCCTCGCCCCGCCCGACAAGTGGTCGACCTCGCAGCAGTACACGATCCCTTTCGGCCAGGGCGTCTCCATCAACGCCATGCAGGCCGCCTCCGTGTACTCGACCATCGCCAACGGCGGGGTCCGCATCGAACCCACCCTCGTGCGCGGCACCAAGGGACCCGACGGGCGCTTCACACCTGCCCCGAAACCCGCCGAGAACCGGGTTGTCAGCGCCAAGACGGCGAAGACGCTCGCCCGGATGCTGGAGTCCGTCGTGGACGACGAGGAGGGCACCGGCACCAAGGCGCGCATCCCCGGCTACCGCGTCGCGGGCAAGACGGGTACCGCCAACCGCGTGGATCCGGCCACCGGCAAGTACCACGGCTACACCTCGTCGTTCGCGGGGTTCGCGCCCGCCGACAAGCCCCGCGTCACCGTCTACTGCGCCATCCAGAACGCCACCCAGGGCAGCTACTTCGGCGGTCAGATCTGCGGACCCGTCTACAAGAAGGTCATGGAGTTCGCACTGAAGTCCCTCCAGGTCCCGCCGACCGGCGCCAAACCCGCGAAGCTGCCCGTCTCCTTCAAGCAGTGATCAGGGCCGACCCGCCCTGATCAGCACTCAGCCCCACCGAGCCACCAGGACCGCCTCCGTGACAACGATCACCCCCCAGCCCGGGAATCAGAGCAGCCCCAGCCCCTCACTTCGCCCGGAGGCGGGTACGCCCGGTACGCTCACCGCCGTGCCACACGCTGATCAGTCCCAAACCACCCAGAAGGGCCATCCCGTGACATACCCCGGGCCGCCCAGGCCGGCGCAGGTCTCCGCCACACCCCTCGCGGAACTCGCCGGTCAGCTGGGTGCCTCCACGCCGGAGACCGCCGCCGAGGTCACGGGCATCACCCACGACTCGCGCGCCGTACGCCCCGGTGACCTGTACGCCGCCCTCCCGGGGGCCCGGCTGCACGGCGCCGACTTCGTGAACCAGGCCGCGGGCCTGGGCGCCGCCGCCGTGCTGACCGACCCGACGGGCGCCGAGCGCGCCGCCGCGTCCGGACTGCCGGTGCTGGTCGTCGACGACCCGCGCGGGCGGATGGGCGAGCTGGCCGCCACGATCTACGGCCACCCCGGCCGGGACCTGCTCCAGATCGGCATCACCGGCACCTCCGGCAAGACCACCACCGCCTACCTCGTCGAGGGCGGCCTGAGGACGGTCAGGTCCACCGGCCTGATCGGCACGGTCGAGATGCGCATCGGCGACGAGCGCATCAAGTCCGAGCGCACCACCCCCGAAGCCACCGACCTCCAGGCCCTGTTCGCCGTCATGCGCGAACGCGGGGTCGACGCGGTGGCCATGGAGGTCTCCAGTCACGCCCTGGTGCTCGGCCGGGTCGACGGCTGCGTCTTCGACATCGGCGTCTTCACCAACCTCAGCCCGGAGCACATGGAGTTCCACTCCGACATGGAGGACTACTTCCAGGCGAAGGCGCAGCTGTTCACCCCGAAACGGGGCAAACTCGGCGTGGTCAACGTCGACGACGAGTACGGCCGCAGGCTGGCGAAGGAAGCCACCGTCCCGGTCGTCACCTACTCCGCCGAGGGCCACCCCGACGCCGACTGGCGCGCCGAGGACGTCGAGGTCGGCCGGCTCGACTCGACGTTCACCGTCATCGGTCCCAAGGGCGAGCGGATCGCCGCCAAGTCGCCGCTGCCGGGCCCGTTCAACGTGGCCAACACCCTGGCCGCGATCGTCGCCCTCGCCGTCGCCGGCCTCGACCCGCAGGCCGCCGCCGACGGTGTGGCCGCCGTGCCCGGCGTCCCGGGCCGTCTGGAGCGGGTGGACGCGGGGCAGCCCTACCTCGCGGTCGTCGACTACGCCCACAAGACCGACGCCGTCGAGTCCGTGCTGCGCGCCCTGCGCAAGGTCACCGAGGGCAGGCTGCACATCGTCCTCGGCTGCGGCGGCGACCGGGACAAGACCAAGCGCGAGCCCATGGGCGCCGCCGCGGCGCGGCTCGCCGACACCGCCGTACTGACCTCCGACAACCCGCGCGGCGAGGACCCCCTCGCGATCCTCGCCACGATGCTCCAGGGCGCGGCGTCCGTGCCCGCGCACGAGCGCGGCGAGGTGCAGGTCTTCGAGGACCGGGCCGCCGCGATCGCCGCCGCCGTCGCCCGCGCCGAACCCGGCGACACCGTGCTGGTGGCGGGCAAGGGCCACGAGCAGGGCCAGGACATCGCCGGGGTGGTCCGTCCCTTCGACGACCGCCAGGTGCTGCGCGAAGCCATCCAGAAGACCCAGGGGATGAACTTGTGATCGCCCTCTCCCTCGCCGAGATCGCAGAAGTCGTCGGCGGGCAGACGCACGACATACCGGATCCGTCTGTCCAGGTCACCGGCCCGGTCGTCCGGGACTCCCGCGAGGCGGGGCCGGGCAGCCTGTTCGTGGCCTTCGCCGGGGAGCGCGTGGACGGCCACGACTTCGCGGCGGCGGTCGTCGAGGCGGGAGCGGTGGCCGTGCTCGGCACCCGGCCCGTCGGCGTGCCCGCGATCGTCGTGGACGACGTCCAGACCGCCCTCGGCGCTCTCGCCCGGCACGTCGTACGCCGCCTCGGCGCCACCCTCGTCGCCCTCACCGGCTCGGCGGGCAAGACCAGCACCAAGGACCTCATCGCGCAGGTGCTCCGGCGCAAGGCCCCGACGGTGTTCACGCCCGGCTCCCTCAACAACGAGATCGGGCTGCCGCTGACCGCGCTGAGCGCCACCGAGGAGACGAGGTTCCTCGTCCTGGAGATGGGCGCCCGCGGCATCGGGCACATCCGCTACCTCACGGAACTGACCCCTCCGAAGATCGGCCTGGTGCTCAACGTCGGATCCGCCCACATCGGCGAGTTCGGCGGCCGCGAGCAGATCGCCCAGGCCAAGGGCGAACTCGTCGAGTCCCTCCCTGCCGAGGCCGACGGCGGAACGGCCGTCCTCAACGCGGACGACCCTTACGTACGGGCCATGGCCTCCCGTACGAAGGCGAAGGTGCTCCTTTTCGGAGAGTCCGGCGAAGCGGACGTTCGCGCCGAGAACGTGCGACTCACGGACACCGGACAGCCCTCGTTCCGGCTTCACACACCCTCCGGTGCAAGCGATGTGACCATGCGCCTGTACGGTGAGCACCACGTGTCGAACGCGCTCGCCGCGGCCGCCGTCGCCCACGAGTTGGGCATGTCCGCTGACGAGATCGCCGTCGCGCTCTCCGAGGCGGGCTCCCTCTCCCGCTGGCGGATGGAGGTCACCGAGCGCCCGGACGGCGTGACGGTCGTCAACGACGCCTACAACGCGAACCCCGAGTCCATGCGAGCCGCTCTGCGCGCGCTCGCGGCGATGGGCAAGGGGCGTCGTACGTGGGCGGTGCTCGGCAAGATGGCCGAGCTCGGGGACGAGGCTCTCGCCGAGCACGACGCGGTCGGGCGGCTCGCCGTCCGGCTCAACGTCAGCAAGCTCGTCGCGGTCGGTGGCAGGGAAGCCGCCTGGCTGCAACTGGGCGCATATAACGAGGGTTCGTGGGGTGAGGAGTCGGTGCACGTGTCCGACGCACAGGCGGCGGTCGACCTGTTGCGCAGCGAGTTGCGCCCGGGGGACGTCGTACTCGTGAAGGCGTCCCGTTCGGTCGGCCTCGAGAGCGTGGCGCAGGCGCTCGTCGAGACCGGTGCCGAGGGTGAGGTTTCCGCCCGATGATGAAGCAGATCCTGTTCGCAGGAGTCATTGGTCTCTTTCTCACGCTGGTCGGCACCCCGCTGCTGATCAAGCTCCTCGCGCGCAAGGGCTACGGCCAGTACATCCGCGACGACGGCCCGCGCGAGCACGCCAGCAAGCGCGGTACGCCGACCATGGGCGGCATCGCCTTCATCCTGGCGACGGTCGCCGCGTACTTCCTGGCCAAGGTGATCACGGGTTACCTGGACCCGGACGTCGACGCGGCGCCGACCTTCTCGGGCCTGCTGGTGCTCGGCCTGATGGTCGGCATGGGCCTGGTCGGCTTCCTCGACGACTACATCAAGATCGTCAAGCGGCGCTCACTCGGTCTGCGCGCCAAGGCGAAGATGGCCGGCCAGCTGATCGTCGGCATCGGCTTCGCGGTGCTGTCGCTGCAGTTCGCGGACAACCGCGGCAACACCCCGGCCTCCACCAAGCTGTCGTTCATCACGGACTTCGGCTGGACGATCGGCCCCGTGCTCTTCGTGGTCTGGGCGCTGTTCATGATCCTCGCGATGTCGAACGGCGTGAACCTGACCGACGGTCTGGACGGTCTGGCCACCGGCGCCTCCGTGCTCGTCTTCGGCGCCTACACCTTCATCGGTGTCTGGCAGTTCCAGGAGTCCTGCGCCAACGCCCAGACGCTGACCAACCCGGGCGCGTGCTACGAGGTGCGGGACCCCCTCGACCTCGCGGTGGTGGCCTCCGCGCTGATGGGCGCCTGTCTCGGCTTCCTGTGGTGGAACACCTCGCCGGCCAAGATCTTCATGGGTGACACCGGTTCGCTGGCGCTCGGCGGTGTGCTCGCCGGCCTCGCGATCTGCTCCCGCACCGAACTGCTGCTCGCCATCCTCGGCGGCCTGTTCGTCCTGATCACCATGTCCGTGGTGATCCAGGTCGGTTCCTTCCGCCTCACCGGAAAGCGTGTCTTCCGGATGGCGCCACTCCAGCACCACTTCGAACTCAAGGGCTGGTCCGAAGTGCTCGTCGTGGTCCGCTTCTGGATCATCCAGGGCATTTGTGTGATTGTCGGACTTGGCCTCTTCTATGCAGGATGGGCAGCGGACAAGTGACCTCCTCGGAGCCCTTCGACTTCCAGGGCAAGCACGTCACCGTCGCCGGGCTCGGCGTCTCCGGCGTCCCGGCGGCCAAGGCGCTGCACGGCCTCGGCGCGATCGTCACGGTCGTCAACGACGGCGCCGACGAGCGCGCGCGGGCGCAGGCGGCCGACCTGGAGGCGCTCGGCGTCACCGTGCGCCTCGGTGACGGCGACACCCTGCCGGAGGGCACCGAGCTGATCGTCACCGCGCCCGGCTGGAAGCCGGACAAGCCGCTGTTCGCGGCGGCGGAGCAGGCGGGCGTGCCCGTCTGGGGCGACGTCGAACTGGCCTGGCGCCTGCGCGGTCCCGACGCCGCTCCCTGGCTCGCCGTCACCGGCACCAACGGCAAGACCACCACCGTCCAGATGCTGGCATCCATCCTGAAGGCGGCGGGCCTGCGCACGGCCGCCGTCGGCAACATCGGCGTCTCCCTGCTGGACGCGGTGCTCGGCGAGGAGCAGTACGACGTCCTGGCGGTGGAGCTCTCCAGCTACCAGCTGCACTGGGCGCCCTCCCTGCGCGCCCACTCGGCGGCCGTGCTGAACCTCGCCCCCGACCACCTCGACTGGCACGGCTCCATGGAGGCGTACGCCGCCGACAAGGGCCGTATCTACGAGGGCAATCGCGTCGCCTGCGTGTACAACGTGGACGCCACCGACAAGCCGTCCACCGAGGACCTGGTCCGCGAGGCCGACGTCGAGGAGGGCTGCCGGGCCGTCGGCTTCACCCTCGGTACCCCGGCGCCGTCCCAACTCGGCGTCGTGGAGGGCATCCTGGTCGACCGCGCCTTCGTCGAGAACCGGCAGAAGAACGCCCAGGAGCTCGCCGAGGTCGCCGACGTGAACCCGCCGGCCCCGCACAACATCGCCAACGCCCTCGCGGCGGCGGCCCTCGCCCGCGCCTACGGCGTCCCCGCCAGGGCCGTCCGGGACGGTCTGCGGGCCTTCACCCCGGACGCCCACCGCATCGCGCACGTGGCCGACGTGGACGGGGTCGCCTACGTCGACGACTCCAAGGCCACCAACACGCATGCCGCGGAAGCCTCGTTGGCGGCGTACGAGCCGATCGTGTGGATCGCGGGCGGGCTCGCGAAGGGCGCGACCTTCGACGAACTGGTCGCCAAGTCGGCGAAGCGGCTGCGGGGCGCCGTGCTGATCGGCGCGGACCGCGCGCTCATCCGGGAAGCCCTGGCGCGACACGCCCCGCAGGTACCCGTCGTCGACCTCGACCGGAACGACACTGGGGCGATGCGCGCGGCGGTCCGGGAGGCGCGGAAACTCGCTCAGGCGGGCGACACGGTGCTGCTGGCTCCGGCCTGTGCCTCCATGGACATGTTCGCCAACTACAACAAGCGCGGGGACGCTTTCGCGGACGCCGTCCGTGAGCTCGGCTCCGCCGACGGCTGACCCGGGTCCGCCTCGCCCGGCGGCGGTGCCGGGCGTACCTGGGAGGGACGCGTGACACGGATGTGGCTGGTGCCCGAGCGGCCAGGGGGCGTGCGCCGCACAGCGCCCGCCTCCGGCATGGCAAGGTGAGCCGCTATGCCCACCAGCCGCACAGGACGGCCTCCGACCCCACGCGCCCCCAAGCGCCCCGCCGCGCCCCGGCTCACGCGTGAGAACCGCGTCCTGAGCCTCTACACCCGAGCCCGCATGGGCTGGGACCGGCCGCTGACCGCCTACTACCTGATCCTCGGCGGCAGTCTGCTGATCACCGTGCTCGGCCTGGTGATGGTCTACTCGGCCTCCCAGATCACCGCGCTGCAGATGTCGCTGCCCGGTTCGTACTTCTTCCGAAAGCAGTTGCTCGCGGCGGGGATCGGCACCGGTCTGCTGTTCGCGGCCTCCCGGATGCCGGTGAGACTGCACCGGGCGCTCGCCTACCCCATCCTCGCGGGCGCCGTCTTCCTCATGGTCCTGGTCCAGATCCCGGGGATAGGGATGTCGGTCAACGGCAACCAGAACTGGATCTCCCTCGGCGCCTCCTTCCAGATCCAGCCCAGCGAGTTCGGCAAGCTCGCCCTCGTGCTGTGGGGTGCGGACCTGCTCGCCCGCAAGCAGGACAGGAAGCTGCTGACCCAGTGGAAGCACATGCTCGTGCCGCTGGTGCCGGCGGCGTTCATGCTGCTCGGCCTGATCATGATCGGCGGCGACATGGGCACCGCGATCATCCTCACGGCCATCCTGTTCGGCCTGCTCTGGCTGGCCGGCGCCCCCACGCGGCTGTTCGCCGGGGTGCTGTCGATCGCCGCCGTCCTCGGCCTGATCCTCATCAAGACCAGCCCCAACCGCATGGCCCGCCTGCAGTGCCTGGGCGCCACCGAGCCCCAGTCGGGACCCGTCGACTGCTGGCAGGCCGTGCACGGGATCTACGCCCTCGCCTCGGGCGGAATCTTCGGTTCCGGGCTGGGTGCGAGTGTGGAGAAATGGGGCCAACTCCCCGAAGCCCACACCGACTTCATCTTCGCCGTCACCGGTGAGGAACTGGGCCTGGCGGGGACGCTGTCGGTACTCGCCCTCTTCGCGGCTCTAGGCTATGCGGGTATCCGCGTGGCCGGACGCACGGAGGACCCCTTCGTCAGGTATGCCGCGGGAGGCGTGACCACCTGGATCACGGCCCAGGCCGTGATCAACATCGGTGCGGTGCTCGGTCTGCTGCCGATCGCCGGCGTCCCCCTCCCGCTGTTCTCCTACGGAGGATCCGCCCTGCTGCCGACCATGTTCGCCATCGGGCTGCTGATCGCCTTCGCGCGTCAGGACCCCGCTGCGCGGATGGCGCTTGCGATGCGGCAACCCCGCTTTGGTAGAAAGCGGGGGGCGGGGGGCACCGGTTCCGGCCGGAGCCCCCGGAGATGGAACACGATGCGACGGCGTGCCTCGGCGGCGCGCTCGTCCGGAGAGCGGTGAATTTCGGTGCATGTCGTACTCGCCGGCGGAGGAACCGCGGGCCACATCGAGCCCGCGCTCGCCCTCGCGGACGCCCTGCGCAGGCAGGACCCGAGCGTGGGCATCACGGCCCTGGGCACGGAGCGCGGCCTCGAGACCCGTCTCGTACCCGAGCGCGGGTACGAACTCGCGCTGATCCCCGCCGTTCCGCTGCCGCGCAAGCCCACCCCCGAACTGATCACCGTCCCGGGCCGGCTGCGCGGCACCATCAAGGCGACCGAGCAGATCCTGGAGCGCACCCGGGCGGACGCCGTGGTCGGCTTCGGCGGCTACGTCGCCCTGCCCGGCTACCTCGCCGCCAAGCGCCTGGGCGTGCCGATCGTGATCCACGAGGCCAACGCCCGACCGGGCCTGGCCAACAAGATCGGCTCGCGGTACGCCAGTCAGGTCGCCGTCTCCACGCCCGACAGCAAGCTGCGGGGGGCCCGCTACATCGGCATCCCGCTGCGCCGCTCCATCGCCACGCTCGACCGGGCCGCCGTACGTCCCGAGGCCCGGGCCGCGTTCGGCCTCGACCCGAACCTGCCCACCCTGCTGGTCACCGGCGGCTCCCAGGGCGCCCGCAGACTCAACGAGGTCGTCCAGCAGGTCGCGCCCTGGCTCCAGCAGGCCGGGATCCAGATCCTGCACGCGGTCGGCCCGAAGAACGAACTGCCGCAGGTCCACCAGATGCCGGGAATGCCCCCCTACATCCCGGTAAGTTACCTGGACCGGATGGACCTCGCATACGCCGCGGCCGACATGATGCTCTGCCGCGCGGGCGCGATGACCGTCGCCGAACTCTCCGCCGTCGGGCTTCCGGCCGCCTACGTCCCGCTGCCCATCGGCAACGGTGAACAGCGGCTCAACGCCCAGCCGGTGGTCAAGGCCGGCGGCGGACTGCTGGTCGACGACGCGGAGCTGACCCCCGAGTGGGTCCAGCAGAACGTCCTGCCCGTGCTCGCCGACCCGCACCGGCTGTACCAGATGTCCCGGGCCGCCGCCGAGTTCGGCCGCCGGGACGCCGACGAGCTGCTCGTCGGCATGGTGTACGAGGCGATCGCCGCCAGTCGTGCACACCGATAGGACTGTATGACGGAAGGCAGGGAGCGTGGCCGGATCGACCACCGCCGAACGCGGTGAACGCCAGCAGGAGTCGTCCGGCCCGCCGCCCCGCCTGCGGTCGAGGCGGGCCAGGCTCCGCGCGATCGCCCTCCTGGGCCTCGCCCTGGTCTTCCTCGGCATCCCCACGGTCTGGCTCTTCTACGGCTCCGACTGGCTGCGCGCCGAGAGCGTCTCCGTGTCCGGCACCCGGGTTCTGACATCCGCTCAGGTCGAGTCCGCCGCGGAGGTTCCGCTCGGGAAGCCGCTGATTTCCGTCGACACCGGTGCGATCGAGACACGATTGCGCCAGAAATTGCCCCGAATTGACGCGGTTGACGTGGTCCGTTCCTGGCCTCATGGAATCGACCTGAAAGTGGTGGAGCGGACTCCGGTTCTGATTGTCCACAAGGGCGGAAAGTTCGTCGAAGTGGACGATGAAGGTGTCCGCTTCGCCACGGTTTCTGAAGCCCCGAAAGGCGTCCCGGCACTGGAATTGACGCTCTCCCGGTCCGGCACCGCCGCCGCCAGCCTGCGCCGCTTCGGGGAGTCCCGGCTGGTGCGCGAGGCCGTCGGTGTCGCCCGCGCGGTTCCGGCCGCCGTCGCGCGCGAGACACGGACCGTCAAGGTCCGTTCCTACGACGACATCTCCCTGGAGTTGAGGGACGGCCGCACGGTCGTCTGGGGGAGCAGTGAGAAGGGTGCCGCGAAGGCCCGTACCCTCACCGCCCTGATGAAAGCAACGCCCGATGCGGGGTACTTCGACGTGAGTGTGCCCACCGCCCCGGCGTCATCGGGGAGTTGACGCACATCAGCGCAGGCCAGCACCCTGGTTGGGCAGTGCTACGGCTGATCACATAGGGTGAAAAGAAAAACGGGAGGTTCGGCGTGTTCGTTGAACGTGCGCCACTTGTCGACTTAGTGTCCTGTTCAGAAGACTCCAAGGAACAGACACACTGGTAACCCTAAACTTCAGGGTTAGGGTTCGGGTCGGCGATACGGACCGTCCCATTCGGCATCAGTCGTCGGGTCGCGGGGCGCAGAGCGTCACGGTGATTCGGCGACACGTAACTCGAGGCGAGAGGCCTTCGACGTGGCAGCACCGCAGAACTACCTCGCAGTCATCAAAGTCATCGGTGTCGGCGGCGGTGGTGTCAATGCCATCAACCGGATGATCGAGGTCGGTCTCAAGGGCGTCGAGTTCATCGCCATCAACACCGACGCGCAAGCTCTGTTGATGAGCGACGCCGACGTCAAGCTGGACGTCGGCCGTGAACTCACCCGCGGACTCGGCGCCGGAGCCAACCCGGCCGTGGGCCGCAAGGCCGCCGAGGACCACCGCGAGGAGATCGAGGAGGTCCTCAAGGGGGCCGACATGGTCTTCGTGACAGCCGGTGAAGGCGGCGGCACCGGCACCGGCGGCGCGCCCGTCGTGGCCAACATCGCCCGCTCGCTCGGTGCCCTCACCATCGGCGTGGTCACGCGGCCGTTCACCTTCGAGGGACGGCGCCGCGCGAACCAGGCCGAGGACGGCATCGCCGAACTCCGCGAAGAGGTCGACACCCTCATCGTCATCCCGAACGACCGGCTGCTGTCCATCTCCGACCGCCAGGTCTCGGTGCTGGACGCCTTCAAGTCGGCCGACCAGGTACTGCTCTCCGGTGTCCAGGGCATCACCGACCTCATCACCACCCCGGGCCTCATCAACCTCGACTTCGCCGACGTCAAGTCGGTCATGTCCGAGGCCGGCTCGGCCCTGATGGGCATCGGCTCGGCCCGCGGCGACGACCGCGCGGTGGCCGCGGCCGAGATGGCGATCTCCTCGCCGCTGCTGGAGGCGTCCATCGACGGCGCCCGCGGTGTCCTGCTCTCCATCTCCGGTGGCTCCGACCTCGGTCTGTTCGAGATCAACGAGGCCGCCCAGCTGGTGAGCGAGGCCGCCCACCCCGAGGCCAACATCATCTTCGGCGCGGTGATCGACGACGCCCTCGGCGACGAGGTCCGGGTCACCGTGATCGCGGCCGGCTTCGACGGCGGACAGCCGCCCGCCAAGCGGGACAACGTCCTCGGCTCCTCCTCGGCCAAGCGCGAGGAGCCGGCCCCGGCGCGGCAGACCGAGAGCCGCCCGTCCTTCGGATCGCTCGGCAGCGTGACCCCGAAGGAGGACCCGGAGCCCGCTCCGGAGCCGGTCAAGGACATCCCGGTCGCCCCGCCGGTCACGCCGGCGCCGCGGACCTACTCGGACAGCGCGGCCGAGGAACTGGACGTACCGGACTTCCTCAAGTGATCCTTCAGTCGTGATAGGACAGCGCGAAAGCGCGAGCGGCGCGCACTTCGGCTTCACCGACCGGTGGGGCGGGGTGAGCGCCGCTCCGTATGAGGAGCTCAACCTCGGCGGAGCGGTCGGCGACGATCCCGACGCCGTACGCACCAACCGGGACCTGGCCGCCAAGTCGCTCGGCATCGAGCCGGACCGGGTGGTCTGGATGAACCAGGTGCACGGGGCCGACGTCGCGGTGGTGGACGGGCCGTGGGGATCTTCGGCCCCGATCCCGTCGGTCGACGCGATCGTCACCACGCGCCGGGGGCTCGCCCTTGCCGTACTCACCGCCGACTGCGTGCCGGTGCTGCTGGCCGACCCCGTCGCCGGTGTCGCCGCCGCGGCCCACGCGGGCCGGCCCGGCATGATCGCCGGAGTGGTCCCGGCCGCGCTACGCGCGATGACGGACCTGGGCGCCGAGCCGTCCCGGATCGTCGCCCGTACCGGGCCCACCGTCTGCGGCCGGTGTTACGAAGTGCCCGAGGCGATGCGCGCCGAGGTGTCCGCCGTCGAGCCGGCGGCGTACGCCGAGACGAGTTGGGGCACACCGGCGGTCGACGTGAGCGCCGGAGTGCACGCCCAGCTGGAACGGCTCGGGGTGCGCGACCGGGAGCAGTCGCCGGTGTGCACGCTGGAGTCGCGCGATCACTTCTCGTACCGCCGCGACCGCACCACCGGTCGGCTCGCGGGTTATGTGTGGCTGGACTGACAGGACATGACGGACCGTAAGGACGAAATCGCCGCGAATCTGGCGAAAGTGGAACGGCGTATCGCCGACGCGTGCACCGCGGCGGGGCGGGCGCGCGACGAGGTGACCCTCATCGTGGTCACCAAGACCTACCCCGCGAGCGACGTGCGGATCCTCGCCGGACTCGGCGTGCGGCACGTCGCCGAGAATCGCGACCAGGACGCGGCCCCCAAGGCCGAAGCCTGCTCGGATCTGCCCCTCACCTGGCACTTTGTGGGTCAACTCCAGACCAACAAGGTGCGATCGGTGGCCGGTTACGCGGATTTCGTGCAGTCCGTCGACCGTTCCAGGCTCGTCTCCGCCCTGTCGAAGGAGGCGGTCCGGGCCGGGCGGGAACTGGGGTGCCTCCTCCAGGTCGCACTCGACGCCGGCGAGAGCGGCCGGGGCGAGCGGGGCGGGACCGGGCCCGGCGGCATCGGGGAGTTGGCCGATCTCGTGGCCGGGGCCCCGGGGCTCCGGCTCGACGGGCTGATGACCGTCGCGCCGCTCACCGGGGAGTACGCGGGACGCGAACAGGCTGCCTTCGAGCGGCTGATGGTTTTGTCGACCGACCTGCGCCGGAGTCATCCGGCTGCCACCATGGTCTCGGCAGGGATGAGTACGGACCTCGAGCAGGCCGTGACGGCCGGAGCGACACATGTGCGCGTCGGCAGCGCGGTACTCGGAGTCCGCCCCAGGCTCGGGTAACGTCGCCAAGAAGTCGGACCACAGCAGAAAATATGGTCATTGCCGCCGATAGGCGGATTCAAGGACCTCGTGGATCGCGGGCACTTGGCAGTCGTCAGCCGATCCACCACAGAGCGGAGGACTCAGAGCATGGCCGGCGCGATGCGCAAGATGGCGGTCTACCTCGGCCTCGTGGAGGACGATGGGTACGACGGCCGCGGATTCGACCCCGACGACGACTTCGAACCCGAACTGGACCCGGAGCCCGAGCGGGACCACCGACGGCACGAGCCGTCCCATCAGCCACACGTCTCACATCAGCCCCAAAGGGACGAAGAGGTACGAGTCGTACAGCCGCCCGCGCCCCGCGAACCGGCCGCCCGCTCCGCTTCGCTCCCCGCGGAATCCAGCCGCCCGGCGCGCATCGCGCCCGTGGCATCCATCACACAAGAACGCGCAAGTCTGGAGAAGAACGCACCGGTGATCATGCCCAAGGTCGTGTCCGAACGAGAGCCTTACCGGATCACCACGCTTCACCCACGGACCTACAACGAGGCCCGTACCATCGGGGAACACTTCCGTGAAGGCACCCCGGTGATCATGAACTTGACTGAGATGGACGACACAGATGCGAAGCGACTTGTCGACTTTGCGGCCGGTCTGGTGTTTGGTCTTCACGGCAGTATCGAGCGGGTGACGCAGAAGGTGTTCCTGTTGTCGCCTGCTAACGTCGATGTCACGGCGGAGGACAAGGCCCGCATCGCAGAGGGCGGGTTCTTCAACCAGAGCTGAGACGCAACACCGGAAGCACAGTGCACAACAGTGCACAGCAGGGCACAGGGGAGAGGGAAGCAACAGGTCATGGGCGTGGTTCTGCAGGTTCTCTACATCGCGCTGATGGTCTTCCTCATCGTGCTCATTTTCCGGTTGGTCATGGACTACGTCTTCCAGTTCGCCCGCTCATGGCAACCCGGCAAGGCGATGGTGGTCGTTCTGGAGGCCACCTACACTGCCACTGATCCACCGCTCAAGCTTCTGCGGCGGGTCATCCCGCCGCTGCGTCTCGGGGGCGTGGCGCTCGACCTGTCCTTCTTCGTTTTGATGATCATCGTTTACATCCTGATCACCGTCGTGCGGAGCGCGATGTGAGCGATGTGACAGATACGGTCTTGCCGAATGCCGACGACTACGTTGAGGTGAAGAGATGCCGTTGACCCCCGAGGACGTGCGGAACAAGCAGTTCACGACCGTCCGCCTCCGAGAAGGCTATGACGAGGACGAGGTCGATGCCTTCCTCGACGAGGTCGAAGCCGAACTGACCCGCCTGCTCCGCGAGAACGAGGACCTGCGCGCCAAACTGGCCGCGGCCACGCGCGCTGCTGCGCAGAACCAGCAGAACATGCGCAAGCCTCCGGAGCCGCAGCAGGATCAGCAGCAACAGCAGCAGGGCATGCGCGGTCCGGGTGGTCCTGTCCCCGCCGGCATATCGGGCCCGCCGCAGCAGCAGATGGGTGGCCCCATGGGTGGTCCGCCCCAGCTGCCGAGCGGTGCCCCGCAGCTGCCCGCCGGTCCCGGCGGTCAGGGTGGACCCCAGGGTCCCGGCCCGATGGGCCAGGGTCCGGGTCCGATGGGCCAGCCCCCGATGCAGCAGCAGATGGGCGGCCCCATGGGCGGCCCCGGCCCCATGGGCGGTCCGATGGGCGGCCCCGGTCAGGGAGGCCCCGGTGGCGACAGCGCCGCCCGTGTCCTCTCGCTGGCCCAGCAGACCGCCGACCAGGCGATCGCCGAGGCCCGTTCCGAGGCCAACAAGATCGTCGGCGAGGCGCGTTCGCGTGCCGAGGGTCTGGAGCGTGACGCCCGTGCCAAGGCCGACGCCCTGGAGCGGGACGCGCAGGAGAAGCACCGCGTCGCGATGGGCTCCCTGGAGTCCGCCCGCGCCACGCTGGAGCGCAAGGTCGAGGACCTGCGCGGCTTCGAGCGCGAGTACCGCACGCGCCTGAAGTCGTACCTGGAGTCGCAGCTGCGTCAGCTGGAGACCCAGGCCGACGACTCGCTGGCCCCGCCGCGCACCCCGGCGACCGCGTCCCTCCCGCCGTCCCCGGCGCCCTCCATGGCTCCGGCCGGCGCGAGCGCCCCGTCCTACGGCGGCGGCAACCCGACGATGGGCGGCGCTCCCGCGCCGGCTGCCCCGTCCTACGGCGGCCAGCAGCAGATGTCGCCGGCGATGACCCAGCCGATGGCGCCGGTGCGTCCGCAGGGCCCGTCGCCGATGGGTCAGGCGCCCTCGCCCATGCGGGGCTTCCTGATCGACGAGGATGACAACTGACGGCCTGATGGCCAGTAGTACGGCATAGACGTCGGCAGCGTTCAGGGCGGGGCCCCGGGTGTGAACCCGGGGCCCCGCCCTTTTGCCACGCACGTTCGTGCGTACGCAACGCCGAAGGCCCGGACCCACCAAGATCTTTGGCGGGTCCGGGCCTTCGGCTTGAGGGTTACGCCTTGCGCAGGCGGAACGTGAGGGTGAGGCCCTCGTCGGTGAACGGGGCGCCGTAGCCGGCGTCCGCCTCGCCCTGCGCGAAGTCGGTCGCCAGCACCTCGTCGGCGATCAGGCCGGCGTGGTCGGTCAGGGCCGCCACCGTCGCCTGGTCCGTGGCCGTCCAGCGCAGTGCGATGCGGTCGGCCACGTCGAGGCCGCTGTTCTTGCGGGCCTCCTGGATCAGGCGGATCGCGTCACGGGCCAGACCCGCGCGGCGGAGCTCCTCGGTGATCTCCAGGTCCAGGGCGACCGTCGCTCCCGAGTCGGAGGCCACCGACCAGCCCTCGCGGGGGGTCTCCGTGATGATGACCTCGTCGGGGGCCAGCGTGATGGTCTCGCCGTCCACCTCGACCGACGCCGTCCCCTCGCGCAGGGCCAGCGACAGGGCGGCCGCGTCCGCGTTCGCGACGGCCTTGGCCACATCCTGGACGCGCTTGCCGAACCGCTTGCCCAGCGCGCGGAAGTTGGCCTTCGCCGTGGTGTCGACCAGGCTGCCGCCGACCTCGCTCAGGGTCGCCAGCGACTCGACGTTCAGCTCCTCCGTGATCTGCGTGCGCAGTTCGGAGCCCAGCGTCTCGAAGCCCGTCGCCGCGATCAGCGCGCGGGACAGCGGCTGGCGCGTCTTGACACCCGACTCCGCGCGCGTGGCACGGCCCAGCTCCACCAGGCGGCGCACCAGCACCATCTGCTTCGACAGCTCGGGGTCGATGGCGGTGAGGTCCGCCTCCGGCCAGGACGACAGGTGGACCGACTCCGGAGCGCCCGGGGTGACCGGGACGATCAGGTCCTGCCAGACCCGCTCGGTGATGAACGGGGTCAGCGGGGACATCAGCTGCGTGACCGTCTCGACGACCTCGTGCAGGGTGCGCAGCGCCGCCTTGTCGCCCTGCCAGAAGCGGCGGCGCGAGCGGCGCACGTACCAGTTGGACAGGTCGTCGACGAACGCGGACAGCAGCTTGCCGGCGCGCTGGGTGTCGTAGGCGTCCAGCGCCTGGGTGACCTGGTCGGTGAGGGCGTGCAGTTCGGACAGCAGCCAGCGGTCCAGGACCGGGCGGTCGGCCGGGGCCGGGTCGGCCCCGGACGGGGCCCAGTTCGACGTACGGGCGTACAGGGCCTGGAAGGCGACCGTGTTCCAGTACGTCAGAAGGGTCTTGCGGACGACCTCCTGGATGGTGCCGTGGCCCACGCGGCGGGCCGCCCAGGGGGAGCCGCCGGCCGCCATGAACCAGCGCACCGCGTCGGCGCCGTGCCGGTCCATGAGCGGGATCGGGTCCAGGGTGTTGCCCAGGTGCTTGGACATCTTGCGGCCGTCCTCGGCGAGGATGTGGCCGAGGCAGACGACATTCTCGTAGGACGACTTGTCGAAGACCAGCGTGCCGACCGCCATCAGCGTGTAGAACCAGCCGCGGGTCTGGTCGATGGCCTCGCAGATGAACTGCGCCGGGTAGCGGGCCTCGAACAGCTCCTTGTTCTTGTACGGGTAGCCCCACTGCGCGAACGGCATCGAACCCGAGTCGTACCAGGCGTCGATCACCTCGGGTACGCGCGTGGCCGTCTTTCCGCAGCCGCCCTGCGGGCAGGCGAAGGTGACGTCGTCGATGAACGGGCGGTGCGGATCCAGGCCCGACTGGTCCGTGCCGGTCAGCTCGGTCAGCTCCGCGAGGGATCCGGCGCAGGTGAGGTGGTCGTCCTCGCAGCGCCAGATGGGCAGCGGAGTACCCCAGTAGCGGTTGCGGGACAGGGCCCAGTCGATGTTGTTGTTCAGCCAGTCGCCGTACCGGCCGTTCTTGACCGTGTCCGGGAACCAGTTGGTGCGCTCGTTCTCCGCGAGGAGGCGGTCCTTGAGCGCCGTGGTGCGGATGTACCAGGAGGGCTGCGCGTAGTAGAGCAGCGCGGTGTGGCAGCGCCAGCAGTGCGGGTAGCTGTGCTCGTAGGGGATGTGCTTGAAGAGCAGGCCGCGCTCGTCGAGGTCGGCGGTGAGCTTCTCGTCGGCCTTCTTGAAGAAGACGCCGCCGACGAGCGGGACGTCCTCCTCGAAGGTCCCGTCCGGGCGGACCGGGTTCACGACCGGCAGGCCGTAGGAGCGGCAGACCTTGAGGTCGTCCTCACCGAAGGCGGGGGACTGGTGGACCAGGCCCGTGCCGTCCTCGGTGGTGACGTACTCGGCATTGACGACGAAGTGGGCCTCGGCCGGGAACTCGACCAGCTCGAACGGGCGCTGGTAGGTCCAGCGCTCCATCTCGGCGCCCGTGAAGGTCTGGCCGGTGGTCTCCCAGCCCTCGCCGAGGGCCTTGGCGACCAGCGGCTCCGCGACGACGAGCTTCTCCTCGCCGTTCGTCGCGACGACGTAGGTGACCTCGGGGTGTGCGGCGACCGCCGTGTTGGAGACCAGGGTCCAGGGCGTGGTCGTCCACACCAGGAGCGCTGCCTCGCCGGCCAGCGGGCCGGAGGTGAGCGGGAACCGGACGAAGACCGACGGGTCGACGACCGTCTCGTAGCCCTGCGCCAGCTCGTGGTCGGACAGGCCCGTGCCGCAGCGGGGGCACCAGGGGGCGACGCGGTGGTCCTGGACCAGCAGGCCCTTGTTGAAGATCTCCTTCAACGACCACCAGACCGACTCGATGTACTCGGGGTCCATCGTGCGGTACGGGTCCTGGAGGTCCGTCCAGTAGCCCATGCGGGTCGTGAGCGCCTCGAAGGCGTCCGTGTGCCGGGTCACCGACTCGCGGCACTTCTCGTTGAACTCCGCGATGCCGTACGCCTCGATGTCCTGCTTGCCGGAGAAGCCGAGCTCCTTCTCGACGGCGAGCTCCACCGGGAGACCGTGGCAGTCCCAGCCGGCCTTGCGGGCCACGTGGTAGCCGCGCATGGTGCGGAAGCGGGGGAAGACGTCCTTGAAGACGCGGGCCTCGATGTGGTGGGCGCCCGGCATGCCGTTGGCGGTGGGCGGGCCCTCGTAGAACACCCATTCGGGGCGGCCCTCGGACTGCTCCAGGCTCTTGGCGAAGATCTTCTGCTCGCGCCAGAAGTCGAGCACGGCGTGCTCGAGGGCGGGCAGGTCGACCTGGGCGGGTACCTGGCGGTACGTCGGCGATGTCATCAGCGGGCTTCCTCCGGCGGACTTGCTGCCTTCCGTCCGGAGGGACGAGAGCTACGTCTGCCTGCGCCGCCTTCGGCGCGCTCCCGCGGTACCACCCTCCTTGGCCCTCCGGCACGGGGTGTGCGCCGGTGAGCCCCCTCATTGGGGTCGCGATGCCGGGTCTACCGGCCGTCGCTCAGTGGCTCCGGCTTTCTTCCGGCGGCTCCGGGGTGATCTTCACGTCGCGCTGGCCCCCGGGCTTCCACCGTCCCCGGGTCGCTCTGGGCTGCGTACGTCGCTACTCGTCCCCATCCACGCTTCTCGCTCCGCCCAGTGTACGGCGCCGCGCGGACGGCGGCCGACCGGTTTTCCGGGCCGCCGGGCCTGCGGGTACCGGGAGGAGTGCGAAATGGGTTTGATGACCCTAATGGGGTGGTATAGGTGTTCGGATCCTGGGACGTCCGGCTCGGCGGATTACCGGGCGGGGAGCTGGGCACAACGGATGCAGGTTCGCCGCGGCGTGCGCGAGGTGGGCGAATCAGGCGGTGTGCCCCGTTGCCGCGGGACTCGAGTCGATTTATCGTCCCAGCACGATTCGCGTGCAAGGTCACAATATGTGAAGGGGCCGCGGCCATGGTGGCGAAGAAGACCGCCGTACAGCAGCCGGCGTCCGGCAGGTCCGCGGAGGCCTCCGGCGGCGCGGCCAAGGACGTGGGCGGGAAGAAGTCCACGCAGGGCAGATCGGCTGTGCGGGCGGTGAAGGAGGGCCGGGGGAGGGCGGCCGAGGAGAGGACCACGACGGGGCAGGCCGCGGGCAGGAGGGCCGTGAGCCGCGAGGCCGCGGCCAAGCCATCCGGGACCAGGTCATCCGGAGCCCGGTCATCCGGCCCTGAGCCGCCAGGGGCTGGAGTGGCCGGGGCCCAGCAGAGCGCTACCCGGGCGGCAACGGCCAAGGAACCGGCCGGGAAGGCACGCGCGAAGGCGTCGGCGGACGGGCCACCGGCCGAGGCACCGGCGAAGAGGGCACGGGCCGCGGCTTCGGCGGACGGGGCACCGGCGGAGGCGACGAGGAAGAAGGCGCGGGCCACGGCGTCGGGCCATGAGGCATCAGCTGTGAAGGCGCCGGCGAAGAAGGCACGGGCCAAGACATCGGCGGACGGGCCACCGGCCGAGGCACCGGCGAAGAGGGCACGGGCCACGGCGGCGGAAGGGGCACCGGCCGAGGCGGCGAGGAAGAAGGCGCGGGCCAAGGCGCCGGCCCATGAGGCTTCGGCCAAGGCCGCAGGGGAGTCGGCCGAGGCATCGGCCGACAGGGCACCGGCCGGGAAGGCGGCGGGGAAGAAGGCGGCCGTCCGGAAGACCGCCTCGGCCGGAAAGGCCACCGCCGGAAAGGCCACTGCCGGAAAGGCCACCGCCAGCAAGACCGCCCCGGCGGGGAAGGCGGCGGCCAAGAAGGCCGGCGCCAAGAAGGCCCCGGCCCAGAAGGCCGCCGGAGGCAAGGGCACCACCAGGAGCGCGGCCGGCAAGGGCGCTGCCCGGACCGGCGCGGTCACACAGGACACGGCCGCGAGCAGCACGGCCAAGAAGGCGGGTGCGGCCGAGGCCGCCCGGCAGACGGGAGCGACGACGGTGGTTGCTAAGAAGACTCCTGGCACGGCCACGGCGGCGAAGACCGCCGTTCCGAAGGCGCGGATCGCCGCGGCGGAGCCCGGTGAGCTGGCGGTACGCCCGGGCGAGGACCCCTGGACGGAGGAGGAGGTCGAGGAGGCCCGGTCCGAGCTGACGTCCGAGGAGACCCGCCTGCGCGAGGAGATCACGTCGTCGGAGCGGTCGCTGGCCGGTCTGATGCGGGACTCCGGGGACGGCGCGGGCGACGACCAGGCGGACACCGGCACCAAGAACATCACCCGTGAGCACGAGCTGGCCCTCGCCGCCAACGCACGGGAAATGCTCATCCAGACCGAGCGCGCCCTGGAACGCCTGCACGCGGGCACCTACGGCCTGTGCGAGAACTGCGGCAACGCCATCGGCAAGGCGCGGATGCAGGCCTTCCCCCGGGCCACGCTCTGCGTGGAGTGCAAGCAGAAGCAGGAGCGCCGGTACTGACCGGCCGCCGAATGTCTCCTGAGCACGTGGGACGTGCGGGGTGTGCCGTACCCTCGTCCTCAGTCAGGCACCTAGGTTGAGGGACTCACGTGGCAGAGGCGGAGCGCATCATCGGTACGCCGGACACACCGGACGCGGCCGGGGGCGGCAGGGAACGGCCCGACTCCGAGGGCACCCCGCCCGAGGAGTCCGGCGCCGGGCGGCCCCGGGGCCGGCGCCGGATCGCGGTGCTGTTCGCCGTCGCCTCGATCGCGTACGCCCTCGACCTGATCAGCAAGATGATCGTGGTGGCCAAGCTGGAGCACCACCCGCCCATCGAGATCATCGGGGACTGGCTGAAGTTCGAGGCGATCCGCAACGCGGGCGCGGCCTTCGGCTTCGGCGAGGCCTTCACCGTGATCTTCACCATGATCGCGGCGGCGGTGATCGTGGTGATCGCCCGCCTCGCCCGCAAGCTCTACAGCCTGCCCTGGGCGATCGCGCTCGGCCTGCTGCTCGGCGGTGCGCTGGGCAACCTCACGGACCGGATCTTCCGGGCGCCGGGCGTCTTCGAGGGCGCGGTCGTGGACTTCATCGCACCCAAGCACTTCGCCGTCTTCAACCTGGCCGACTCGGCGATCGTGTGCGGCGGCATCCTGATCGTGCTGCTGTCGTTCAGGGGCCTCGACCCGGACGGGACCGTCCACAAGGACTGAGCGCGCGTACGGCCCTGTCGGAGCCGTCCGGCATACTCGACGGGTGAGCACGCTTCCCGAGATCCGTACCCTGCCCGTGCCCGACGGCCTGGAGGGCGAGCGCGTCGACGCCGCCATCTCCCGCATGTTCGGCTTCTCCCGTACCAAGGCGGCCGAGCTCGCCGCCGCGGGGAAGGTCACGGTCGACGGGTCGGTGGTCGGCAAGTCGGAGCGCGTGCACGGCGGCGCCTG
This sequence comes from Streptomyces paradoxus, assembly GCF_014202475.1. Lineage (GTDB taxonomy): Bacteria > Actinomycetota > Actinomycetes > Streptomycetales > Streptomycetaceae > Streptomyces > Streptomyces paradoxus. Next base: position 325,691 of record NZ_JACHGV010000009.1, on the reverse strand, counting down.
GCTGGAGGTCGAGATGCCGCAGGCGCCCGCGCCGGTGCAGGTCGTCGCCGAGCCGGTCGAGGGCATGGAGATCGTGCACGACGACGATGACGTGGTCGTCATCGTCAAGCCGGTCGGTGTGGCCGCGCACCCCTCGCCGGGCTGGACCGGGCCCACCGTCATCGGGGGCCTGGCCGCCGCCGGGTACCGGATCTCCACTTCCGGCGCCGCCGAGCGCCAGGGCATCGTGCACCGGCTCGACGTGGGCACCTCGGGCCTCATGGTGGTCGCCAAGTCGGAGCGCGCCTACACCTCGCTCAAGCGCCAGTTCAAGGAGCGCACGGTCGACAAGCGATACCACACGCTCGTCCAGGGCCACCCCGACCCGACCAGCGGCACCATCGACGCGCCCATCGGCCGGCACCCCCAGCACGACTACAAGTGGGCCGTCACCGCCGAGGGCAAGCCGTCCGTCACGCACTACGACCTCATCGAGGCGTTCCGCGCGGCCTCCCTGCTGGACGTGAAGCTGGAGACCGGCCGCACGCACCAGATCCGCGTCCACATGGCCGCCCACCGGCACCCCTGCGTCGGCGACCTCACCTACGGCGCCGACCCGACGCTCGCCAAGCGCCTGGGCCTGACCCGTCAGTGGCTGCACGCGGTGCGGCTCGGCTTCGAGCACCCCGGGGACGGGCAGTGGGCGGAGTTCTCCTGCGACTACCCGGAGGACCTGCAGAAGGCCCTGGAGCAGGTCCGCGAGGAGACGTACGCGTGAGCACCCCGTACGTGGTGCGGGTCGCCGAGGACCCGGCCGACCGCGAGGCGTGCTTCGCGGTGCGCAAGGAGGTCTTCGTCGGCGAGCAGGGCGTACCGGAGGACCTGGAGTACGACGCGTACGACGCCGGCGCGGTCCATGTGCTGGCGGTCCGCCAGGACGGCGTGGCGCTCGGGACGGGGCGGCTCCTGCACGGGGAGGCGGCCGTGGCGCAGACCGGCGCAGGCCCGTCCGTGGGCTCCCTCGGCCGGCTCGCCGTGACGGGAGCCGCACGCGGGCTCGGGGTCGGTGCCGCATTGGTGCGGGCCGTCGAGGACGCGGCCCGCGCGCGGGGGCTCGCGGCCGTGGACCTGCACGCGCAGACGCACGCGCTCGGCTTCTACGCGCGGCTCGGCTATGAGCCGTACGGGCCCGAGTACATGGAGGCGGGCATTCCGCACCAGGGGATGCGGCGCTCGCTTTGACCCCGCGTGCCGGGTGCCGAAACGGTTTGTCCCGGGAGTTGCGTGGCAGGCTTGAGGTCAGCCGTGTGAACGTCTGACCTCCCGGAGCGCTGACCGTGGATCAGTTGGCCCTGCTGTTCGTGCTGCTGCTCGGGGCCGTGATCAGTGTCCCCGTGGGCGACCGGTTCAAGGTGCCCGCGCCGGTTCTGATGACGCTCCTGGGGATAGTCCTCGCGCTGCTGCCGTTCGTGCCGAACGTCGAGATCGCGCCGGACCTGATCCTGCCTCTGCTGTTGCCACCCCTGCTGTACGCCGCCGTGCGGCGCACGTCCTGGCGGCAGTTCACGGCGAACAAGAGGCCGATCTTCCTGCTGGCCGTGGCGCTGGTGTTCGTCACCATGGCCTGCGTGGCCGCCGTGGCCGACGCGATCGTGCCGGGGCTGCCGCTCGCCGCGGCGTTCGCGCTGGGCGCGCTGGTGGCGCCGCCGGACCCGGTCGCGGCGACCGCCGTGGCCGGGCAGCTGGGACTGCCGCGCCGGCTGGTGTCGATCCTGGAGGGCGAGGGCCTGTTCAACGACGTGACGGCCATCGTCCTCTACCACGTGGCGATCGCCGCGGCCGTCAGCGGGACGTTCTCGCCCTGGAAGGCCGGGCTCGATCTGGTGCTGTCGGCCGTGGTGGCGGTGGCCGTGGGCCTCGCGCTGGGCTGGGGCGCGAACAAGCTGATGGAGGTGCTCGGCGACGCGACCCTGCAGATCGGGCTGACCCTGCTGGTGCCGTACGCCTCGTACGTCATGGCCGAGGAGTTGCACGGCTCCGGGGTGCTCGCCGTGCTCACCACCGCGCTGTTCCTCGCAGAGTACGGCTCGGACGCCGACGACGTCATGACGCGGCTGGCCGGGCACACGTTCTGGAACATCGTCGACACGCTCGTCACCGGTGTCGCGTTCGGGCTGGTCGGGCTGGAGCTGCACAACGCGATCCGCACGGCCTCCGGGCGGTGGGGCGAGTTGCTGGGGTGGGCGGCGGTGGTGGTGGCCGTCGTCGTGCTCGCCCGGCTGCTGTGGCTGCTGCCGGCGACCTGGCTGACCAAACGGCTGCACGCGCGGCGGGACTACGACGAGGACATCCCGGTGAGCTGGCGCGAGACCGTGGTGATGTGGTGGTCGGGGATGCGCGGGGTGGCCTCGGTCGCGCTGGTGCTGGCCATTCCGCTGGAGACCGACGCGGGCACACCGTTCCCCAGCCGGGACGAGATCATCTTCATCGCGTTCGGGGTGATCATGGCGACGCTGGTGCTGCAGGGCCTGACGCTGCCGTGGCTGGTGCGGTGGCTCGGGGTGAAGGCCGACACGGACAAGGAGAAGGAGTTCGCGAAGGACCTGGCGATCCGCGCGGCCAAGGCGGCGAAGCAGCGGCTGCGGGAGATCGAGAGGAGCGAGGAACTGCCGGAGGAGCTGTCCGAGCAGATGCTGCGGCGGGCCTACGACATCGGGGTGCGGATCAGTCCCGAACTGGCGGAGGACGAGCGGCGGGAGGCGTACCGGGAGGGGGCCCGGCGGGTGAAGCGGGTGCGTCGGATCCAGCAGGAGATGCTGAGCGCCGCGCGGCACGAGGTACTGGCGGCGCGCAGCGAGCCTGGGGCGGATCCCGAGGTGGTCGACCGGGTTCTGCGGCACCTCGACGTCCGTAGCCTGCGGTGAGTCACCGGCGGCCGCGGCTGCGGGTTTGACCGCGGGTGGTCGCGGAGTCGTAGGGTCGGCCGTATGGCACGGAATGTGGTAATCAGTGGCGGGGGTACGGGAATTGGGCTCGCGGCAGCCCGGGTGTTCGCCGCGGACGGGGATCGGGTGCTGCTGCTCGGGCGGCGGGCCGACGTGCTGGAGAAGGCCGGGGTGCCCGGCGCGCTGACGTACGCCGCCGATCTCGCCGAGCCGGAGGACGTGCGCGGTGTCGCGGCCTTCGTGGAACGGGAGTTGGGGGCTGTGGACGTGCTCGTGCACAGCGCCGGGGGCAACGGGCTGCTCGAACCGGACGCCCCCGGGGACGATCCGCTCGCGGCCGTCGCGCACACCTGGAATGTGAACTTCCGGCTCAACACCCTGACGGCGGTACTGCTCACCGAGGCGCTGAAGCCGCGGCTCGCCGAGCCCGGCGGGCGGGTGCTGTTCCTCGGCTCCATCGCCGCCTACCGGGGGTCCGGGAGCGGGGCGTACGCGGCGGCCAAGGCGGGGCTGCACCCCTACGCCCACGATCTGGCCCGGGAGCTGGGACCGCGCGGCATCACCGCGAACGTGGTGGCGCCCGGGTACATCGAGGACACCGAGTTCTTCGGGGACGCGATGGCGGAGGAACGGCGGGCGCGCCTCATCGGTGAGACCTCGAACGGCCGGGCCGGCACCCCGGGGGACGTCGCCGAGACCCTGCACTGGCTGGCCTCCCCGGGCGCCGGGCACATCACCTCGCAGATCATCCAGGTCAACGGAGGCGCCGAACGCGGCCACTGACCGGCGGAAGGCAGGAGGGGCTCCCCGCGGCGCGGGGAGCCCCTCCTGCCTTCCGTGTCCGGGATCAGCGCTCCGGCCGTCCCGAGTCGTGATTGCCGTGGTAGCGGCGCTGCTGGGCCGGTACGCCGTCCGGGGACGAGCGGTGGCCGTTGGCGTTGTAGAGCGGCGGAAGGATCGCGTCGGCCGTGTTGACCCGGGGCAGGGCGTACGGGTGCTCGTCGGCCAGCCAGCCGATCATCTGCTCGCGGACCGTGACCCGCACCGTCCAGATGTCGTCCGCGTCCTTGGCCGTCACCAGAGCGCGCACCTGCATGGTGCTCGGGGTGGTGTCCGTGACCGACAGGTTGTAGGCGCGGCCGTCCCAGGCCGGGCACTCGCGCAGGATGTCGCGGAGCTTGTCGCGCATCGCCTCCACGGGTGCGGAGTGGTCGAGGTGCCAGAAGACGATGCCCGTCATCTGCGGGGTGCCGCGCGACCAGTTCTCGAACGGCTTGGACGTGAAGTACGACACCGGCATGGTGATGCGCCGCTCGTCCCAGGTGTGGACGGTCAGGAAGGTCAGGGTGATCTCCTCGACCGTGCCCCACTCGCCGTCCACCACCACGGTGTCCCCGATGCGCACCATGTCGCCGAAGGCGATCTGGAACCCCGCGAACATGTTGCTCAGTGTGGACTGCGCGGCGACACCGGCGACGATGCCGAGGATGCCGGCCGAGGCCAGCAGTGAGGCGCCCGCCGCCCGGAACGCCGGGAAGGTCAGCAGCATCGACGCCGCGGCCACCACGCCGACGATCGCGGACACCACCCGCATGATCAGCGTCACCTGGGTGCGCACCCGGCGGACCCTCGCCGGGTCGCGATGGGCCCGGGCGTTGGCGTACCGGCTGTACGACGTCTCGACGATCGCCGCCGCGATACGGATGACCAGCCAGGCGGCCGACCCGATCAGTATCAGGGTCAGCGTCCGGCCGACTCCTTCGGCGCGGCTCTCCAGCAGGTCCGCCTCGTCGTAGGACCCTCTCAGCAGGGCCGCGAACAAGACGAGCATGTACGGGATGCGGCCACGGCGGAGCAGACCCCACAGCGGGGTCTCGTGGTGCCGTTCGTCGGCCTTGCGCAGTAGGAAGTCGGTGGCCCAGCCGATCACCAGCGTGAGCACGACCGAGCCACCGACCACGATCAGCGGTCGTAGCAGGTTCTCCATGCCACCGAACCTAACCGGCCATCGGGGTGCATGAACATGTGACTTCCGCTGCGTCGTGGGTAGTGCCGGGATCCCGGCTTGTCACACCCGGCTGGCACCATGGCCTCATGAACATCATGCTGTTCCACTCGACCCAGGGTCTGCGGCCCGCGGTGCTCCAGGCCGCTGACAGACTGCGCGCGGCCGGACACGAGGTGTGGACGCCCGACCTCTTCGAGGGGCGTACGTTCGACACGGTCGAGGAGGGCATGGAGCAGCAGGAGAAGATCGGCAAGGAGGAGTTGCTGAAGCGCGCCGTGCTGGCCGCCGCTCCCTACTCCGAGCGCGGGCTGGTGTACGCCGGGTTCTCGCTCGGCGCCTCCATCGCCCAGACCCTCGCCCTCGGCGACGACAAGGCGCGCGGCCTGCTGCTCCTGCACGGCACGTCGGACATCGCGCCCGACGTCACGGCCGAGGACCTGCCGGTCCAGCTGCACGTGGCCGAGCCGGACCCCTTCGAGACGGACGACTGGCTCAGCGCCTGGTACCTCCAGATGGGCCGCACCGGCGCCGACGTCGAGGTGTACCGGTACGCCGGGGCCGGCCACCTCTACACCGACCCCGACCTGCCGGACTACGACGAGGAGGCCGCCGAGGCCACCTGGCGGGTGGCGCTCGGCTTCCTCGAAACCCTGTAGCGGCGGTTACACCGGGTCGTAGGAGCGCTCGACCTTCTGCGTACCGCTGCGGGTGCGGTACGAGCGGGACCACTTGGCGGTCGCGTCGCGCTTCGTGCGGTCGGAGACGACGTAGTAGTCCATCTGCGCGCGCTCGGCCGTGATGTCCAGGACGCCGAAGCCGTGCCGGTCGGTGTCGACCCAGTGGACATGGCGGTTGGCCGCGCGGATGACCGGCGCGGCGACCGCGGAGACCGTGCCCTCCGGGACCTTGACGATGTCGTCGAGGTTGTCGGAGGTCACCGACGTGACGACGAATTCCGTGGCGGCCGACGGGGACAGCGGGTACGTACCGGCGTCCACCGGCACGTCGTTGGCCCAGGCCATGTGGATGTCGCCGGTGAGGAAGACGGTGTTGCGGATCGCGTTCGTCCGCAGGTGCGCCAGGATCTCGCGGCGGTCGTCGGTGTAGCCGTCCCACTGGTCGGTGTTGAGGGCGAGGCCCTCCTGCGGCAGGCCCAGCAGCTTGGCCAGCGGCTTCAGCAGGTCGGCGGAGAGCGAGCCGATGGCGAACGGCGAGATCATCACCGAGTTGCCGACCAGCCGCCAGGTGGTGTCGGACGACGTCAGACCCGCCTTGAGCCAGTCCAGCTGGGCACGGCCGGTGAGGGTGCGGTCCGGGTCGTCGACCTCGCCGTTGCCGACCTTGACCTGCTGCGAGCGGAAGGAGCGCAGGTCCAGCAGCGACAGGTCGGCGAGCTTGCCGAAGCGCAGCCGCCGGTAGGTGGTGCCCGCGATCGCCGGGCGCACCGGCATCCACTCGAAGTAGGCCTGCTTGGCGGCGGCCTGACGGGCGGACCAGGTGCCCTCGGCGCCCTCAGTGTGGTTCTCGGCGCCGCCCGCCCAGCCGTCGTTGGCGAACTCGTGGTCGTCCCAGATCGCGACGACCGGGGCCGTGGCGTGCAGCGCCTGGAGGTCCGGGTCGGTCTTGTACCGCGCGTGCCGGGTGCGGTAGTCGGCCAGCGTGACGATCTCGTGCGCCGGGGCGTGCGGGCGGACGACCTTGCCGCGGGTGCCGTACTCGCCGGTGCCGTACTCGTAGATGTAGTCGCCGAGGTGCAGCCAGGCGTCCAGGTCACCGCGGGCCGCGAGATGGCGGTACGAGGAGAAGAAGCCCGCTTCCCAGTTGGCGCAGGAGACCACGCCGAAGCGCAGGCCCGGGACGGCGGCGTCGTGGGCCGGGGCGGTACGGGTGCGTGCGGCGGGGGAGTCGGTGCCGCCGGCGGAGAAGCGGAACCAGTAGTCGGTGCCCGGCTTGAGGCCGCGGACATCGGCCTTCACGGTGTGGTCGGAGGCGGCCGTGGCGGTGGTCGAGCCCTTGGCGACGACGGTGGTGAACGCCTTGTCCTCGGCGACGACCCAGCTCACCTCGGTGTCCGGGCCGGCTCCGGAGCCGGGTATCGCCTCCGGTACCGGGGTGACGCGGGTCCACAGCAGGACGCCGTCCGGCAGCGGGTCTCCGGAGGCGACGCCGTGCAGGAAGGCCGGAGCCTGCTCGACGGCGCGCGCGGGCAGGGTCGCCGCCAGCGGGCCGGCCAGGACAGCGGTCGCCGCCGCGGCCTTGACGACCGTACGGCGGCGTGGGGTGAGGGAGTTGAGCCCCTCTGACGTATTCGATGATCTGTATCGACTGGTCACGACCGATCAGGTTACTGGTCGGTATGCGGCGGAGCGGGCGAACTCCGGAAGTTCGCCCGCTCTTCACATGCCGGCCGGTGCCTGACCTGCCGTCACTTCTTGAGGGCCTCGCCCACGACCCGGTTGAAGTCGGCCACCGTCATCAGCGGTGTGCCCTGGCTGTCGGCGGTGAGCTGCTTGCCGTCCATGACGAAGCCAGGGGTGCCCTTCACGCCCTCCTTGTTGTCGTCGAAGGTCTTCGACATGGCCATCGCCCAGGCGTCGTAGGTGCCCTTCTCGACCGCGTCCTGGAACTTCTTGTTGCCCTTCAGCTCGGGGACGGTGTCCGCGACCTTGATGAGGTAGCTGTCGTCCTTGAACTTGTCGGTCGTCTCCTCGGGGTGGTACTTCGCCGAGTACAGCGCGGCCTTGTAGTCGAGGAACGCCGCGTCGCTCACGTTCAGCGCGGCGCCCAGGGCGCTCATGGCGTTCTTGGAGCCCTCGCCGTTGTCCTTGTTGTCGATGAAGGTGGCGCCGACGAACTGCATCTTGTACTTGCCGTCGTCGATGTCCTTCTTCACGGTCGGGCCGACGGTCTGCTCGAACTGGGCGCACACGGGGCAGCGAGGGTCCTCGTAGATCTTCAGCGTCTTCTTCGCCGAGTCCTTGCCGATAACGACCGTGGTGCCGTCGGTGCCCGTGGTGTTGGCCGGGGTGACGACCTTCTCGTCCTTGACCGCCTCCCAGTGGGTGGGCTTGTTGGCCTGGACGACGGCGTAGCCGATGCCGCCGGCTATCGCCAGGACGCCGACGATCGAGCAGGCGACGATGACCTGCCGCTTGGTCTTCGCCCGCTTGGCCTCGCGCTCACGCTCGACGCGCAGCCGCTCGCGGGCCGCCGTCTTCGCCGCCTGGCTGTTCCGCTTGCTCATGGTGATGTTCTCCGTGGGGGACGCGCACACCTGTGTGTGCGGGATACGTATGAGGGACTGCTGGTGCTCGAAAGGGCCGCAGGGGGGCGCAGGAGCCTCCCGCGACGGTGCGTGCCTTACGCGAAGGCGGGCGAGCACGGCGGTCCACGCCGCCCCAGGGAGTGCGCGAGGACCCGGTCGCGCGCCGAGGGCGTGCGGTCGGCGGCACGCGCCGGCAGGCGCCGCCCGGCCGGGGCCCGCTCCACCGCGACCGCGGCGACCGCCAGCAGTAGCGGCCGGAACGTCGTCGCCGTCACCGCCCGCAGCAGCTGGGCCAGGGCCCGCTCGCCGCGGCGCAGCCAGACGGCGGCGAGGAGCCCGACACCGATGTGCGCGCCGAGCAGCAGCCACGCCGTGGCCGGTTCGGCATGGGCGACCGCGGCCGCCAGCCGCTCGGTGCCGGTGGCCCCGGCCATCCGCGCCAGGGGGGTGCCGACCTCTCCGCCGCCGCAGAGGACGTCCAGGCCGACCGAGCGCAGGGGCCCGGCGACCGGGCCGCCCGCGCGGCCGTAACAGGCGTGCTGGCCGGTGGTGAACACCGTGTCGGCGGCCAGTTCCAGCGGGATCAGCAGGGCCGCGATCCTCCCGAAGGAGCGCTCCCGGCCCGCCAGGGCGAACGCGATCACGAACACGCCGACGGCGACCGCGGCCACCGTGCCCACCGGCAGCGGGACCCGGGACAGCAGCACGTGCGACGCGGTGCTGAGCGTCACGACCACGGCCGTGAACAGCGCCGCGCGTACGGCTCTGAGGGGGATCCCGGATATGTCCATAGCGAAAGGAGAGTCTGTCATGAGGGCCGGTAAGGGACCCCTAAAGGATGCCTGTGAGAGGCCTTCCCGTCACAGGCCTTCCCGTCACAGGCCCGGAATCCGTCCGTTGCGGAACAGGTCCACGAAGGTCTGGTGGTCGGCACGCGCGCGTGCGCCGTAGGCGTGCGCGAAGTCGACCAGCAGGGGGGCGAAGCCCTCCTCGTCGGCCGCGATCGCCGCGTCGATGGCCCGCTCCGTGGAGAACGGCACCAGGGACTCGCCGGACTGGTCGTCCGCCGCCGAGTGCATCGTGGCCGTCGCCCGGCCGAGGTCGGCCACCACCTGGGCGATCTCCTCCGGGTCGTCGATGTCGCCCCAGTCGAGGTCCACCGCGTACGGCGAGACCTCGGCGACCAGCTGGCCCGCGCCGTCCAGCTCGGTCCAGCCCAGCCAGGGGTCGGCGTGCGCCTGCAGGGCGCGCTGGGAGATGACCGTGCGGTGCCCCTCGTGCTGGAAGTAGCCGCGGATCGCCTGGTCCGTGATGTGCCGGGAGACGGCCGGGGTCTGGGCCTGCTTGATGTAGATCACGACGTCGTTCTCCAGGGCGTCGCTGTGCCCCTCCAGCAGGATGTTGTACGACGGCAGCCCCGCCGAGCCGATGCCGATGCCGCGCCGGCCCACGACGTCCTTCACGCGGTAGGAGTCCGGGCGGGCCAGCGAGCTGTCCGGGAGCGTCTCCAGGTAGCCGTCGAATGCGGCGAGGACCTTGTAGCGCGTGGCCGCGTCCAGCTCGACCGAACCGCCTCCGGAGGCGAAGCGGCGCTCGAAGTCGCGGATCTCCGTCATCGAGTCCAGCAGGCCGAAGCGGGTCAGCGAGCGGGCGTCACGCAGCGCGTCCAGCAGCGGGCCCTGCGCGGTGTCCAGCGTGAACGGCGGCACCTCGTCGCTCTTCGCGCCCGTGGCCAGGGCGTGGATCCGCTCGCGGTAGGCGACCGCGTAGATCGTCACCAGCTCGGAGATCTGCTCGTCGCTGAGCGCCTTCGCGTAGCCGATCAGCGCGACGGAGGCGGCGAAGCGCTTGAGGTCCCAGGTGAAGGGGCCGACGTAGGCCTCGTCGAAGTCGTTGACGTTGAAGATCAGGCGGCCGTTGGCGTCCATGTAGGTGCCGAAGTTCTCCGCGTGCAGGTCGCCGTGGATCCACACGCGCGAGGTGCGCTCGTCCAGGTACGGGCCGCCCCGCTTTTCCTCGTCGAGGTCGTGGTAGAAGAGGCCGGCCGTGCCCCGGTAGAAGGCGAAGGCCGAGGCCGCCATCTTGCGGAACTTGACGCGGAACGCGGCCGGGTCGGCGGCCAGGAGCTGGCCGAAGGCGGTGTCGAAGACGGCGAGGATCTCCTCACCGCGGTGCTCGCCGTCGAGCTGCGGGAACGACATCGCTGGGTGCCTCCTGGTGCATGCGTTTCAGGGCGGCAGGTCCGCCCTCTGCGTAACGTGCGGCGGTCCGCGGGAGTGCCCGCGAACCCTCGCACGAAGGTACGCGGGTCAGCCCTCCAGGTGTCAGTGCCGAGGCATAGACTTCGACGCTGTCCCCCAGACTGTCCGCAGCCTGCCGGGCCCCATTTGTCGTACGTTTTCTCTGGAGGCCGCAGCCGTGTCAAAGCCGCCGTTCACGCACCTGCACGTCCACACCCAGTACTCGCTGCTGGACGGTGCCGCGCGGCTGAAGGACATGTTCAACGCGTGCAACGAGATGGGCATGACGCACATCGCCATGTCCGACCACGGCAACCTCCACGGCGCCTACGACTTCTTCCACACCGCCCAGAAGTCCGGAGTGACCCCGATCATCGGGATCGAGGCGTATGTCGCGCCCGAGTCCCGGCGCAACAAGCGCAAGATCCAGTGGGGCCAGCCGCACCAGAAGCGGGACGACGTCTCCGGCTCCGGCGGTTACACCCACAAGACGATGTGGGCCGTCAACAGCACCGGCCTGCACAACCTCTTCCGGCTGTCCTCCGACGCGTACGCCGAGGGCTGGCTGCAGAAGTGGCCCCGGATGGACAAGGAGACCATCGCCCAGTGGTCCGAGGGGATCGTCGCCTCCACCGGCTGCCCCTCCGGCGAGGTCCAGACCCGGCTGCGCCTCGGCCACTTCGACGAGGCCCTGAAGGCCGCCGCCGACTACCAGGACATCTTCGGCAAGGACCGCTACTTCCTGGAGCTGATGGACCACGGCATCGAGATCGAGCACCGGGTCCGCGACGGCCTCCTGGAGATCGGCAAGAAGCTCGGCATCCCCCCGCTGGTCACCAACGACTCGCACTACACGTACTCGCACGAGGCGAGCGCCCACGACGCGCTGCTGTGCATCCAGACGGGCAAGAACCTCTCCGACCCCGACCGCTTCCGGTTCGACGGCACCGGCTACTACCTGAAGTCCACGGACGAGATGTACGCCATCGACTCCTCGGACGCCTGGCAGGAGGGCTGCGCCAACACCCGCCTGATCGCGGAGATGGTCGACACCACGGGCATGTTCCAGAAGCGCGACCTCATGCCGAAGTTCGACATCCCCGAGGGGTACACCGAGGTCAGCTGGTTCCGCGAGGAGACTCTGCGCGGCATGCACCGCCGCTTCCCGGACGGAATCCCGGACGATCGCATGAAGCAGGTCGAGTACGAGATGGACACCATCATCTCGATGGGCTTCCCGGGCTACTTCCTCGTGGTCGCCGACTTCATCATGTGGGCCAAGAAGCAGGGCATCGCGGTCGGCCCCGGCCGTGGTTCCGCGGCCGGCTCGATCGTCGCCTACGCCCTCGGCATCACCGACCTCGACCCCATCCCGCACGGCCTGATCTTCGAGCGGTTCCTCAACCCCGAGCGCATCTCCATGCCCGATGTCGACATCGACTTCGACGAGCGCCGGCGCGTCGAGGTGATCCGCTACGTGACGGAGAAGTACGGCGCCGACAAGGTCGCCATGATCGGCACGTACGGCACCATCAAGGCCAAGAACGCGATCAAGGACTCCGCGCGCGTGCTGGGCTACCCCTACGCGATGGGCGACCGCCTCACCAAGGCCATGCCCGCCGACGTCCTCGGCAAGGGCATCAACCTCGACGGCATCACCAACCCCGAGCACCCCCGGTACTCGGAGGCCGGCGAGATCCGGGCGATGTACGAGAACGAGCCGGACGTGAAGAAGGTCATCGACACCGCCAAGGGCGTCGAGGGCCTGGTCCGGCAGATGGGCGTGCACGCCGCCGGCGTGATCATGTCCAGCGAGACGATCACCGACCACGTCCCCGTCTGGGTCAGGCACACGGACAAGGTCACCATCACGCAGTGGGACTACCCGAGCTGTGAGTCGCTCGGCCTGCTGAAGATGGACTTCCTGGGCCTGCGCAACCTGACGATCATGGACGACGCCGTCAAGATGGTGAAGTCCAACAAGGGGATCGACATCGATCTCCTGAGCCTCCCGCTCGACGACCCCACGACCTTCGAACTGCTCCAGCGCGGCGACACCCTCGGCGTCTTCCAGTTCGACGGCGGCCCCATGCGCTCCCTGCTCCGGCTGATGAAGCCGGACAACTTCGAAGACATCTCCGCCGTGTCGGCCCTGTACCGCCCGGGCCCCATGGGCATGAACTCCCACACGAACTACGCGCTGCGCAAGAACGGCCAGCAGGAGATCACGCCCATCCACAAGGAGCTCGAAGAGCCCCTCAAGGAGGTCCTGGACGTCACCTACGGCCTGATCGTCTACCAGGAGCAGGTGCAGAAGGCCGCCCAGATCATCGCCGGCTACTCGCTCGGCGAGGCCGACATCCTCCGCCGCGTGATGGGCAAGAAGAAGCCCGAGGAACTGGCGAAGAACTTCGTCCTCTTCCAGGAGGGCGCCCGCAAGAAGGGCTTCAGCGACGAGGCCATCCAGGCCCTGTGGGACGTGCTGGTCCCCTTCGCCGGCTACGCCTTCAACAAGGCGCACTCCGCCGCGTACGGACTCGTCTCGTACTGGACGGCGTACCTCAAGGCGAACCACCCCGCCGAGTACATGGCCGCGCTGCTCACGTCCGTGAAGGACGACAAGGACAAGTCGGCCGTCTACCTCAACGAGTGCCGCCGCATGGGCATCAAGGTGCTCCCGCCGGACGTCAACGAGTCGATGTCCAACTTCGCGGCCCAGGGCGACGACGTGATCCTCTTCGGCCTCTCCGCCGTCCGCAACGTCGGTACTAACGTGGTCGAGTCGATCATCAGGTGCCGCAAGGCCAAGGGGAAGTACGTCTCCTTCCCGGACTACCTCGACAAGGTGGAGGCGGTGGTCTGCAACAAGCGCACCACCGAATCGCTGATCAAGGCCGGCGCCTTCGACGCCATGGGCCACACCCGCAAGGGCCTCACCGCGCACTACGAGCCGATGATCGACAACGTGGTCGCGGTCAAGCGCAAGGAGGCCGAGGGCCAGTTCGACCTCTTCGGCGGAATGGGCGAGGCCGAGACCAGCGAGCCGGGTTTCGGGCTCGACGTGGAGTTCTCCCCGGACGAGTGGGACAAGACCTATCTGCTCGCCCAGGAGCGGGAGATGCTCGGCCTGTACGTCTCCGACCACCCACTGTTCGGCCTGGAGCACATCCTGTCGGACAAGGCCGACGCGGGCATCTCCCAGCTGACCGGCGGTGACTACTCCGACGGCTCCGTGGTCACCATCGGCGGCATCATCTCCGGCCTCCAGCGCAAGATGACCAAGCAGGGCAACGCCTGGGCCATCGCCACCGTCGAGGACCTCGCCGGCTCGATCGAGTGCATGTTCTTCCCGGCGACCTACCAGCTCGTCTCGACCCAACTCGTCGAGGACGCCGTGGTGTTCGTCAAGGGCCGCCTCGACAAGCGCGAGGACATCCCGCGGCTCGTCGCGATGGAGCTGATGGTGCCGGACCTGTCGAACGCGGGCACCAACGCACCGGTGGTCCTCACCATCCCGGCCACCCGGGTCACCCCGCCGCTGGTCAGCCGCCTCGGCGAGGTCCTCAGCCACCACAAGGGCGACAGCGAGGTCCGGATCAGGCTCCAGGGGCCGACCAAGACGACCGTGCTGCGGCTGGACCGGCACCGGGTGAAGCCCGACCCGGCGCTCTTCGGAGACCTGAAGGTGCTGCTCGGGCCGTCCTGCCTGGCCGGATGACGGAGGGCTCTCGATGCGCTTGAGGGGCGTACCCGGAACCGGGTACGCCCCTCGTGCGTATGCGTGGGCTCAACAACCCGTCACGCAGACGTCAGTTGTGGCCGAAGCTGCGCTTTCGCTTGCCGGACGGCGCCATCTCGCCCGGGGTCGCCTCGACCTCGGTCTGGGGCTCCGTCTGCGAGGCGGGGCTGCGGTCGGCCCGCTGGCCACGCTCGGTGGGACGCTGCTGCTTACGGTCACGGTTCTTGTTCTTGGCCATGGTGATGCCTCCTGTGGGGGACTAGGGGCCAGGGCCGGGACCAGATTCACACAGGCCGACAACGATCGCATGTCGGACAATTACCGTGTGTGACAGGGGTGGTCGGAGCGGCACGTCCCGAAACGCCACGCCGAAGATCGAGTTCCGGCCGTTAACCTCCGCGCCGTCGGGCAGACTCGAAGCAAGCCCGAAGCAAACCTCCTGGGAAGAGGGTGAGTCGCGTGGACCGCTGCATCGTCCTGGTGGACGCTGGGTATCTGCTGGGAGCCGCGGCGAGTCTCCTCGCCGGGGAGCCCTCGCGGTCCCGGATCACCGTCGACCACACCGCCCTCATCCAGGGGCTGCGCGAACGCGCCGAATCCGACACACAGCAGCCACTGCTGCGCATCTACTGGTTCGACGGCGCCCCCGACCGCGTCCCGCAACCCGAGCACCGCAGGCTGCGCGTGATGCCCCGGGTCACCGTCCGGCTGGGCGCGCTGACCCGCAGCGACGGCCGCTGGGCGCAGAAAGGCGTGGACGCGGCGATGCACGCCGAGCTGACCGAACTGGCCCGCAACCGCGCCTGCTCCGACGTCGTCCTCGTCACCGGCGACGGCGATCTGCTGCCCGGCATGATGGCCGCCAAGGAGCACGGCGTCGCCGTCCACCTGTGGGCCGTCCAGGCCGCCGACGGCGACTACAACCAGTCCGAGGACCTGGTCGCCGAGGCCGACGAGCGGCGCGTCCTGGACCGCACGTGGATCACCAAGGCCGTCCGCGCCAAGGACTACACCGGGGCGTGCGCGCCGCAGCCCGCACCCCGGCCCGAGATCGCCGCGATCCTCTCAGCACCGCTGCCCGAGTCCGCGCTCGGCGCCGCCGCCGAACGGCCCGCCCCGCAGCCCCGGCACCCGGTGGCCGGCCCCGGGCAGAACGGCACCGAGGAGCGGGTGCCCGCCGCCAAAGGAGTCCCCACGCCCAAGGACCTGGCCGCCCTGCGGGCCCCCGGCACCCAGCCCGCCCAGCCCCCCGCCTCCGCCACCCTCCGGTGGTCCTCCGACAAAGGCTGGGTCGACCGGCCCACGGCCGAGCCCCCCGAGGCCGCCTCGATGCCGACGCTCGCCCAGCTGACCACGGCGGAACAGCGCTGGGCCGACCGCGAGGAGGACATCACCACCGTCGGCGGTGACCCCTTCGAGGTGGGGCAGGTCTTCGCGCGGCGCTGGGTGGAGCGCCTCGGCGACCAGAACCACCTGCAGAAACTGTCCGGGATGTACCCGCGCATCCCGCACCGCGTCGACGGGGAGCTGCTGCGCTACGCCGCCCGGTTCGGTCTGCTCGCCCACAAGGACGACCAGATCGACGAGCGGGACCGTTACGCCATCCGGGCCGGCTTCTGGCGGGAGATCAGCGTGCGCACGGGCGTGGAGCACCCACCCCTCGACGACTGAGGACCTCTGAGTCCTTTGCCGGCGGATTTCCCGGTATGGACGGACCCGGGAGCGGACCAGGGCCGCCGACCCCGTAGTCTCGTCCCTTGTGAGTAAGCGCGCGGCACAGGCATTTCGGCACGATGGTGACGTCGTGTGCGCGGTGCGCGGGCTGACCAAGACCTACCCGGCGGTCCGGGCCCGGCGCGGCACGCCCGGAACACCCGAGGTCCGGGCCACGGACGACGTGACGCTCGACATCCGCCGCGGCGAGATCTTCGGCCTGCTCGGGCCGAACGGCGCCGGCAAGTCCACCCTCGTACGCCAGCTCACCGGGCTGATGCGGCCCGACCACGGCGGTGTGGAGATCCTCGGGCACGACATCGTGCGCCACCCCGAGCGGGCCGCGCGGATCCTCGCCTACCTCGGGCAGGAGTCGACCGCCCTCGACGAGCTGACCGTGTCGCTCGCCGCCGAGACCACCGGGCGGCTGCGCGGCCTGGACGTACGGCGGGCGCGGGCCGAGCGGGACGCCGTCCTGGACGAGCTGGGGCTCACGCCGCTCGCCGGGCGGCCGCTGAAGAAACTCTCCGGGGGCCAGCGGCGCCTGGCGTGCTTCGCCGCGGCCCTGGTGGGGGAGCGGCCGCTGCTCGTGCTCGACGAGCCGACCACCGGCATGGACCCGGTGGCGCGGCGGGCCGTGTGGTCCGCCGTCGACCGGCGCCGGGCCGAGCGCGGGACGACCGTGCTGCTCGTCACCCACAACGTCATCGAGGCCGAGACGGTGCTGGACCGGGTGGCCGTCCTCGACCGGGGGCGGGTGATCGCCTGCGACACCCCCGCCGGGCTCAAGGAGCAGGTCGCCGGTGAGGTGCGCGTCGACCTGGTGTGGCGGGAGGCGGCTCCGCTGCACGTGCCCGAGGTGGCCGCGCTGAAGGACCGCGTCGTGGAGTCGGGCCGCCGCTGGACCCTCCGGCTCGGGCCCGAGGAGGCCCGGGCGGTCGTCGCGACCGTCACCGGCGGGGCCGCCTTCGCCGCCCTGGACGACTTCACCCTGGCCACGCCGAGCCTGGAGGACGTGTACCTCGCCCTCGGCGGTGCCGTCCAGCAGGGGCTGGTGAAGGTGTGAGCAGACCGGCCGCCCCATCCGTACCGAACAGTCGACCGCCGCAGTGGACCCGAGCGAAGGGGAGCAGCGCGACGTGAGTGTCGTACCCGCCGATGTCCTGCCGGGCAGTGCCCTGGCCGTGGAGGAGCCCGCCGCGTGCGCGGCCGAGCTCGGACCTCGGGCGCGGCTGTGGCCGTCGCTGGCGGCCGTCTACCGGGCCCAGCTGTCCCGGGCGAGGGTGGCGCGGATCCCGCTGCTGTTCGTGGCGACCTTCCAGTCGGTCGGGATCATGATCCTGATGCGCGGGGTCGTGGACGACGGGGCGGAGGCGCAGGCCGTCGTCGCCGGGTCCTCGGTCCTGGTGGTGGCCTTCGTCGCGCTGAACCTGCTCGCGCAGTACTTCGGGCAGCTGCGGGCCAGCGGCGGGCTCGACCACTACGCCACGCTGCCGGTGCCGCCCGCGGCCGTGGTGCTGGGCGCGGCGGGCGCGTACGCGTCGTTCACCGTGCCCGGGACCGTCGTGACCGCGGTGTTCGGCTGTGTGCTGTTCGGGCTGCCGATGGCCCATCTGTGGATCCTCATGGCCGTGATCCCGCTCGCGGGCGCCGCGCTGGCCGGGCTCGGTGCCGCGCTGGGGCTGCTCGCACCCCGGCCGGAACTCGCCACGCTGCTCGGGCAGCTGGGCATGTCGGCGGCGCTGCTGCTGGGCGTGCTGCCGGCGGACCGGATGCCGGAGGTCGTGCGCTTCACGCGGGACCTGCTGCCGTCGACGTACGGCGTGGAGGCCTTCGCGCGGACCTTCGGACCGCATCCCGACTGGGCCTTCGTGCTCGGTGACCTCGCCGTGTGCGGGGTCGTCGGCGTCGTCTCGCTGGCCGTGGCGACCTGGGCCTACCGCCGGGCGGCCGTCCGGTGAGCGAGCAGGGATCGTCCGGTGACGCGGCACACAAGCGGGCCTGGCACGATGGCAGGGTGACCGCACCACTGACTCCGCCACCGCCGCCGCACGATCACTCCGCACAGGGGTCGTGGCAGCCGCCGGCCGCCGGGCCCGCGGCTCCCGGGTCCCAGCACGCCGAGTACGCCGGGCACGGCTGGTACGGACAGGACGGCCCCGGGATGAAGACGGAACTGCGGGAGGCCGCCGTGATCGCGGTGGCCGTGGCGCTCGGCGGGGTGCTGCTCGGAGTGCTGTGGTGGTGGCTCGCGCCGCACGTGCCGCTGGTCGGCGACGTGGTGGAAAAGAGCTGGGTCGTCTACCTCAAGGACACCGAGGGGGAACAGGCCATCGGGGTCGACGGCACGTTCACGCTCCTCGGGCTGGGCTTCGGGGCCGTCAGCGCGCTGGTCGTCTTCCTGCTGCGGCGGCGCGGAGGTGTGCCGCTGGTGGTGGGGCTGGCCCTCGGAGGGCTGCTCGGCTCGCTGCTCGCCTGGCGGGTCGGGGTGTGGCTCGGGCCCGCCCAGGACGTGGTCGCGCACGCCCAGGCCGTCGGGCGGGGCGTGACGTTCGACGCGCCCCTGAAGCTCGGCGCGAAGGGGGCGTTGCTGGCCTGGCCGCTCGCCGCACTGGTGCTGCACCTCGGGCTCATGGCGCTGTTCGGACCCCGGGATCCGGAACCGGACTTCGCGGCCGGGCCCTACCAGGAGTCCCCTGCCGCTAACGGCCGATAGGCGCCAGGACCGCCCCGGTCAGCTGCCGCAGGTCCTCCGGGGCGAGCTCCACCTCCAGGCCCCTCCTGCCCGCCGACACACAGATCGTCGCGTGCGCCGCGGCCGAGGCGTCCAGGACCGTCGGCAGCTTCTTGCGCTGGCCCAGCGGCGAGATACCGCCCCGGACATAGCCCGTCGTGCGCTCCGCCAGGGCCGGGTCGGCCATCGCCGCGCGCTTGCCGCCCACGGCCGCCGCCAGGGCCTTCAGGTCCAGTTGGCCCGCCACCGGGACCACCGCGACCGTCAGGGCGCCGTCGACGTCCGCCACCAGGGTCTTGAACACGCGGTCCGGGGAGACGCCCATGGCCTCGGCCGCCTCCTCGCCGTAGGAGGGGTGCGCGGGGTCGTGGTCGTAGGAGTGGACCGTGTACGCCGTGCCCGCCGCCGTGAGGGCCACCGTCGCGGGGGTGCCGCCGGACTGCTGCTGCTGCTTCTTCGACTTCTTCGCCATACCGGTCCGCTCAGTTGAGACTCATCGGGCCGCGCGTCAGCTCCGACGCCGGCAACGACGGCAGACTACGGATGATCGCCGTTTCGGAGCGAAGGAGTTTCAGCTCGTCGCGCAGGCGGGACGCCGTGTCGGGGGCCTGGAGCAGACGCTGCTTGGCCGGGGTGTCCAGCATCATCGCGGCCGCCACGAGGTACGACACCACGCCCGGCTCGTCCGGCAGTTCGGCCCCCGTCGCCAGGGACCGCTCCCGCGCCCCGGCCAGCCGTTTCTGGTACTGGCGGAAGGACCGCAGCACCCCCTCGGCCAACGGGGCGGCCTCGTCGCCCGGTTCCTCCTCCAGCGGCTCCAGCTCGGCCGTCAGGAAGGGCCCGGACGCCTCGACCGACAGCAGCTTCACCCGGGTCGTGCCGGTCGCCAGCACCTCGAAGGAGCCGTCGGTGCGCTCCCGGATCGTCGCCGCGTCCGCGATACAGCCCACCTTGTGGAACGCCTTGACCGGGTCCGTGCCGAAGCCGGCCGCCGGTCCCCGTTCGGGCAGGGCCGTCGGGTCGGGCATGCCGGGCGCGCTCGGGGCCACCTCGTGGCCGTCGCGGATCGCCACGACGGCGAACCGGCGCGGCTCGTCCTCGGGCGTCTTCAGCAGCTCGCGCATCATGGCGCGATACCGCTCCTCGAAGACGTTGAGCGGGAGCACGAGCCCCGGGAACAGCACCGAGTTCAGGGGGAAGAGGGGGAGCCGGACGGTGGTCACGACGCAAAAGCCTAATGGTCGCCGGGACGGACTCGCCCGCCCCGTTCACTCCGTGGATGCCCGGACGGGCTCCCGGCCGCCCCGGCCCGGATGTCCTGGCGCACCCGCAGGAAGTGCCCGAGGGGGTCGTCCGACACCCGGTCCCAGGGGAAGGAGGTGGCGTACGGGCCGTTCAGGCGCAGCTGCTCGGTGGCGTCCGGCCAGCGCTCCAGGCACACCAGGACGAAGATCAGCAGGTTGCGCATCCGGGCCGGCCAGGGGTCGGACGTCGGCAGCCGCGGGGACAGCGCGATCGCCCTGTCCGCGGCCGCGTCCAGCCGCTCGCGCGGGATCTCGGGTCCGCAGTCGTCGGTGAGGTAGCCGAAGGCCGCCCGCAGCGGCAGGGCCTGGACGAGCGCGCCGGCGGGAGCGTCCTGGGCGGCCCGGTCGGCGAAGTCGAAGCACTCGTGGTGCGATCCGTGCCAGTAGGTGGCCAGGTAGCGCAGGGCCGCCACATGGCAGCCGTAGTGGTGCGGGGCGCGGCGGACGGCCGCCGCCCACAGTTCCTCGAAGTAGGTGTGCCCGGCCTGTGCGCCCCGGGCGTGGTCGAGCGCGAGCCGCCACGGCACCGGGTCCCGCTGGTCGCCCCGGGCCGCGGCCGTGATCAGCGGGCTCACCTCGCGCAGCAGCTCGGCCCGGGCCGGCGACTGCCAGGCGCGGTCCACCGCCAGCTGGGCCCCGACCAGGAGCGCGTCGGGGTCCTGCGGGGCGGTGGCGAGCCAGGCGTCCAGCCACTCGGGCCGCGAGCGCGCGAAGGCGGCCAGCCGGGTCACGTACCGGTCGCGCCGCTCCCACTCGGCGGCCGCGCGCGTGGCCAGGAGCAGCGCGGCGGCCGGCCCGTGATCGCCCCGGGCGGCGGCGACCAGCGCCGGACTCAGCCGGGCGTCGGGCGCGTCGAGCAGCACCTCGTCGTCGGCGCACGGCTCGCCGACGAGGTGGGGGGCGGTCCTTGTCATCCGGCTCGGGCGGATGAACGGGAGCTGCATTGCCATCGTGCCGACCATTGAAAGTCCGCTGGTCATGACGGCGCCAGACTGTTCATGGAACCTACGGAAAGTTGTACATCCAATGGTCAAGAGAACGTAAAAACGTGACAGTTCAATAACTGTGGTCACACGAACACCATCAGTTGCGCCGCAGCAGCCGCGTCGCACCCGCCGCCACCGTCGTCGCCAGGATCCAGCCCAGCAGGATCATCGCCGCCGCCAGCCACTGCCAGCCCCCGCGCAACTGCCAGAAGCCCACCTGGCCCAGGTCGATGACCGGCAGCAGCAGATCGAGGGTGAAGAGCGTTGGGTTCCACTCCGGGTGCTCGCCCCGCTTCATCGGCGGATGCCCGGCCCGGGCGAAGGCGAGGGACCCCGCCGCCCACAGCACCGCCATCCACACCGCGGCCCGGCCCGGCCGGTATCCATAGGCGACCGTCCAGTCCTGCGCGTACCCCCACAGCTTGGCCGCCATCGGCAGGCTCTCGCGGTGCCGGCGCTGCTTGGCGAGCAGCACCTCCCGGGCGTCCTCGTCCTCGCCGCCGGCCCGCAGCACGGCCGCGAGCCGCTCGTAGGGCTCCGGGTTGTACTCGGCCGTCGCCGCGGCCACCCAGTCCAGCCGCTCGGCCAGCGGGAACGGCCCGCGCGGCACGAGGTTCTCGTAGGCGAAGCCGCCCATGTGCAGCCGCCCGGGGCCCGGCCAGGCCTCCGCCCGGTCCATCAGGTTGACGACCTTCGCCCCGGACAGCACCACCCGGCCGCGCGCCGGCTGCTCCCCGAGGAATCGCAGCTCCGGCGTCTGCACCCGGCGCAGTGACAGCTCCTGGTCGTCCGTGAGGGTGAACCGGGCCCGCTCGAAGTCGACGGCGTCGCCGAACCGGCCGTCGTCCAGCCGGATCCCGCCCTCGCACGCGAAGCGCTGGATCCGCGTCCCCTGCGCCGGGGTCATCCCGCTCATCGCCTGGGCGCCCACCCCGGCGGGCGTCAGATACAGACTGCGCTCGACGGTCAGCTGCGGGGCGTTCAGCGCGAGCCGCTCGTAGGGGTTGGACAGCCGCGCGCCGCGCAGGCTCAGGGAGACGCCGACGGTGGCGGCGCGCAGGCTCAGCTCGCCGTGCGACTCCAGCAGCTCGGCCTGTAAGTCCTGGCCGACGGTCAGGCCGTCCGCCGCGACCGACCGGCCGCTGTGGTCCCGGTGCACGATCGCCTGGTTGAGCATCAGGTCCGTGCCGATCTGCGCGTCCGTGAGCCGGATGCCGTGGTGGAAGCGGCAGCGCGGCAGGTGCAGATCGCCCTCCGTGTGCACCCGGGCCGCCTCCAGCCGCGGCACCGAGCAGTCCACCATCCGCAGGGTCGTGAAGCGGGCCTCCGGCAGCAGCACGTCCTGCTCGAACCGGCACCGGCGCATCTCGACGTACGGCACCACGGTGCCGCCCGCGAGGTCCAGGGAGCCGCTGACCTGCACACCGATCAGCTTCAGTGACGACACGCGGCCGGCCAGGGCGGGCGGGCCGTCGAGGAGCAGCCAGCACACCATCCGGGCCCGGACGGTCCGCTCCTCGCCCCAGGGGTGGCCGCCGTGCGGATCGTCCTCGACGGCGTCGCCGCTGCTCAGGTCGTACACGGTGCCGTTGCGGAAGGCCTGCCACATGCCGGCCTCGGCCGCGGTCAGGTCCTCGGGCAGCTCCCCGGCACGGACGCCGGCCCCCTCGGTCACAGCTCTTTCATCCTCCCCGGATACTCGCGGGTCACTTCCCTCGTACACCTGTTCTTTCCCGCTGTGTGACGCCCCCAACACACGAAGTGAAGGGGATCTTCCGGGGTCCGGCGACACTCTGTATCAGCCATTGATACGCGCGGACGACGCCTCACCCGGGTCTGAGAGAATTGAGCACGTGATCTCCCGAATCGACCTGCGCGGCGACGCCCTTCCCGAGGGCCCCGCCCTGCGCGACCTGCTGCCCCGAGCCGACTTCGACGTAGCGGCCGCCCTGGAGAAGGTGCGTCCGATCTGCGAGGACGTGCATCATCGGGGCGACGCGGCGCTGATCGACGCGGCCGAGCGGTTCGACGGGGTCAGGCTCGACCAGGTGCGGGTTCCGGCCGCAGCGCTCAAGCGCGCGCTGGAGGAGCTCGACCCGGCCGTGCGCGCGGCCCTGGAGGAGTCCATCCGACGCGCCCGGATCGTCCACCGCGAGCAGCGCCGCCGGACGCACACCACCCAGGTCGTGCCCGGCGGCAGCGTCACCGAGAAGTGGGTGCCGGTCGATCGCGTCGGGCTCTACGCGCCCGGCGGCCGGTCCGTGTACCCGTCCTCCGTGATCATGAATGTGGTGCCCGCGCAGGAGGCCGGCGTCGGGTCCGTCGCGCTCGCCTCACCCGCCCAGGCCGACTTCGGCGGCCTGCCGCACCCCACGATCCTCGCCGCCTGCGCGCTGCTCGGCGTCGACGAGGTGTACGCCGCGGGCGGCGCCACGGCCGTCGCGATGTTCGCCTACGGCACCGAGTCCTGCGCCCCCGCGAACATGGTCACCGGCCCCGGCAACATCTGGGTCGCCGCCGCCAAGCGCTACTTCACCGGCAGGATCGGCATCGACGCCGAGGCCGGCCCGACCGAGATCGCCGTCCTCGCCGACGACACCGCGGACCCGGTGCACGTCGCCTCCGACCTGATCAGCCAGGCCGAGCACGACCCGCTGGCCGCCGCCGTCCTCGTCACCGACTCCGTCGAACTCGCCGACGCGGTCGAGAAGGAGCTGGAGCCGCAGGTCGCGGCCACCAAGCACGTAGAGGACCGGATCGTCCCGGCTCTCTCCGGCAGGCAGTCCGCGATCGTGCTGGTCGACGGTGTCGAGGAGGGCCTCAAGGTGGTCGACGCGTACGGCGCCGAGCACCTGGAGATCCAGACGGCCGACGCCGCCGCCGTCGCCGACCGGGTCCGCAACGCCGGTGCGATCTTCATCGGCCCCTGGGCCCCGGTCTCCCTCGGCGACTACGCGGCCGGCTCCAACCACGTCCTGCCCACCGGCGGCTGCGCCTGCCACTCCTCGGGCCTGTCCGTCCAGTCCTTCCTGCGCGGCATCCACATCGTCGACTACACGCGCGACGCGCTGGCCGAGGTCGCGCCCCACGTGGTGACTCTGGCGGAAGCGGAGGACCTGCCCGCGCACGGCGCGGCGATCAAGGCGAGGTTCGACTGGAAGGTTCCCGAGGGCAAGTGAGCGACGTACGCATCGATGATCTCCCCGTACGGGACGAGCTGCGCGGCAAGTCCCCCTACGGCGCGCCCCAGCTGGACGTCCCCGTACGGCTGAACACCAATGAGAACCCCTACCCGCTGCCCGAGCCGCTGGTCGAACGGATCGCCGAGCGGGTCCGCGAGGCGGCCCGCAACCTCAACCGCTACCCGGACCGGGACGCGGTCGAGCTGCGCACGCAGCTGGCGAAGTACCTCACCGACACCTCCGGCCACGAGGTCGGCGTGGCCAACGTCTGGGCGGCCAACGGCTCCAACGAGGTCATCCAGCAGCTGCTGCAGACCTTCGGCGGACCGGGCCGCACCGCCATCGGCTTCGAGCCGTCGTACTCGATGCACGGCCTCATCGCGCGCGGCACGGGCACCGGCTGGATCTCCGGGCCCCGCAACGAGGACTTCACGATCGACCTCGCCGCCGCCCGGAAGGCCATCGCCGAGAACCCGCCGGACGTCGTCTTCATCACGACCCCCAACAACCCCACGGGCACCGCCGTCCCGCCCGAGACGGTCCTCGCGCTGTACGAGGCCGCGCAGGCGGCGAAGCCCTCGATGGTGGTGGTCGACGAGGCGTACATCGAGTTCAGCCACGGCGACTCGCTGCTGCCGCTGCTGGCGGGCCGCCCGAACCTCGTCGTCTCCCGCACGATGTCGAAGGCGTTCGGCGCGGCGGGCCTGCGCCTCGGCTACCTCGCGGCGCACCCCGCCGTCGTCGACGCCGTCCAGCTGGTCCGGCTGCCCTACCACCTGTCGGCCGTCACCCAGGCGACCGCCCTGGCCGCCCTGGAGCACACCGGCACGCTGCTGGGCTACGTCGAGCAGCTCAAGGCCGAACGGGACCGCCTGGTCACCGAACTGCTCGCGATCGGCTACGAGGTGACCGCCTCGGACGCGAACTTCGTGCAGTTCGGCCGGTTCGAGGACTCCCACGAGACCTGGCGGAAGATCCTCGACCGGGGCGTCCTGGTCCGGGACAACGGCGTGCCCGGCTGGCTGAGGGTCACCGCCGGAACCCCCGAAGAGAACGACGCGTTCCTCGACGCGGTACGTGAGTTGATGAAGGAGCAGAGCACATGAGCCGCGTAGGCCGCATAGAGCGGGTGACCAAGGAGACCTCGGTCCTCCTCGAGATCGACCTCGACGGCACCGGGAAGACCGACATCAAGACCGGCGTCGGCTTCTACGACCACATGCTCGACCAGCTCGGCCGGCACGGTCTGTTCGACCTCACCGTGAAGACCGAGGGCGATCTGCACATCGACTCGCACCACACCATCGAGGACACCGCCCTCGCCCTCGGCGCCGCCTTCAAGCAGGCCCTCGGCGACAAGGTGGGCATCTACCGCTTCGGCAACTGCACGGTCCCGCTGGACGAGTCCCTCGCCCAGGTCACCGTCGACCTGTCCGGCCGCCCCTACCTCGTGCACACCGAGCCCGAGAAGATGGCGCCGATGATCGGCGAGTACGACACCACCATGACCCGGCACATCCTGGAGTCCTTCGTGGCCCAGGCGCAGATCGCGCTGCACGTGCACGTGCCCTACGGGCGCAACGCGCACCACATCGTGGAGTGCCAGTTCAAGGCGCTCGCCCGGGCCCTGCGGTACGCGTCCGAGCGCGACCCGCGCGCGGCCGGCATCCTCCCGTCCACGAAGGGCGCCCTGTGAACGGCATCTCCACCCTGCTGATCGTCGTGGGCCTCTTCCTCGTCGGCGGGATCTACTCCTTCATCAAGCAGAAGATGCCCAAGGGCCTGATCGTGCTGCTGTCGATCGGCGCCGCGATGTGCCTGGTGGCGGGTGTCGTGAGGCTGGAGGTGTGGAATTGAGCGCCCCCCGCAAGAACGTGGTGGTCTTCGACTACGGCTTCGGCAACGTCCGTTCCGCCGAGCGCGCCCTCGCGCGCGCGGGAGCCGACGTCGAGATCACGCGTGACTACGACAAGGCCATGAACGCCGACGGCCTGCTGGTGCCCGGCGTCGGCGCCTTCGCCTCCTGCATGACGGGCCTGCGCGAGGCGCGCGGCGACTGGATCGTCGACCGCCGGCTGTCCGGCGGCCGCCCGGTCATGGGCATCTGCGTCGGCATGCAGATCCTCTTCGCGCGCGGCATCGAGCACGGCGTGGAGAGCGAGGGTCTCGACGAGTGGCCCGGCTCGGTCGAGCCGCTCCAGGCCGAGATCGTGCCCCACATGGGCTGGAACACCGTCGAGGCGGCACCCGGCTCGCAGCTGTTCGCCGGTCTCGACCCGGACGCCCGCTTCTACTTCGTGCACTCCTACGCCGTGCACGACTGGTCGCTGGAGACGCTCAACCCGGCGATCGAAGCCCCCAAGGTCACCTGGTCCACCCACGGCAAGCCGTTCGTCGCGGCCGTCGAGAACGGCGCCCTGTGGGCCACGCAGTTCCACCCCGAGAAGTCCGGCGACGCCGGAGCCCAGCTCCTCACCAACTGGATCGGAACACTGTGAGCAAGCTCGAACTCCTCCCCGCCGTCGACGTCCGTGACGGCCAGGCCGTCCGCCTGGTGCACGGCGAGTCCGGCTCGGAGACCTCCTACGGCTCCCCGCTGGAGGCCGCCCTCGCCTGGCAGCGCTCCGGCGCCGAGTGGCTGCACCTGGTCGACCTGGACGCCGCGTTCGGCACCGGGAACAACCGTGAGCTCATCGCCGAGGTCGCGGGGGCGATGGACATCAAGGTGGAGCTGTCCGGCGGCATCCGCGACGACGACACCCTCGCCGCCGCCCTCGCCACCGGCTGCAAGCGCGTCAACCTGGGCACGGCCGCCCTGGAGACCCCGGAGTGGGTCGCCAAGGTCATCGCCGAGCACGGCGACCAGATCGCCGTCGGTCTCGACGTCCGCGGCACGACCCTGCGCGGCCGCGGCTGGACCCGCGACGGCGGCGACCTCTACGAGACGCTGGAGCGCCTCGACAAGGAGGGCTGCGCCCGGTACGTCGTCACCGACATCGCCAAGGACGGCACGCTCCAGGGCCCCAACCTGGAACTGCTGCGCAACGTGTGCGCCGCCACCGACCGCCCGGTCGTGGCCTCCGGCGGGGTCTCCTCGCTCGCCGACCTGCGGGCCATCGCCGACCTCGTTCCGCTCGGTGTCGAGGGCGCCATCGTCGGGAAGGCGCTGTACGCGAAGGCGTTCACCCTGGAAGAGGCCTTGGAGGCTGTGTCGTCATGACCGTACGGCGTGTGCAGAGCGGAAGTCCCTGGGAAGAGTCCTTCGGTTTTGCACGCGCCGTCGCGGCGGGCGACCGTGTGCTGGTGGCGGGCACGACCGCCTTCAAGGGCGACGTGCTCTACGGCGAGGGCGACCCGTACGAGCAGACCAAGGTGGCCTTCACCACCGCCCTGGAGGCGATCGCCGAGTTCGGGCTCAGCCCCGAGTCCGTGATCCGCACCCGTGTGTGCCTGGCACATGCCCGGGACGTCGACGCGGTGGGCCGGGCCCACAAGGAGCTGTTCGACGCCGTACGCCCCGTCACGACCCTGCTGGTCGTGCAGGGCTTCATCGACTCCCGGGTCCTGGTGTCGGTGGAAGTGGAAGCATTCAGAGGGACACCCTCAGAGGAACACTAGAGGAGCACGATTCATGACCCTGGCGGTCCGAGTCATCCCCTGCCTGGACGTGGACAACGGCCGGGTCGTCAAGGGCGTCAACTTCCAGAACCTGCGCGACGCGGGCGACCCCGTCGAGATGGCCAAGGTGTACGACGCCGAGGGCGCCGACGAGCTGACGTTCCTGGACATCACCGCCTCGTCGGGCAACCGCGAGACCACGTACGACGTCGTACGCCGCACCGCCGAGCAGGTGTTCATCCCGCTCACGGTCGGCGGCGGCGTCCGCACGCCCGAGGACGTGGACAAGCTGCTGCGGGCGGGCGCGGACAAGGTCGGCGTCAACACCGCCGCCATCGCCCGCCCCGACCTGATCCGCGAGATCGCCGAGCGCTTCGGCCGCCAGGTCCTGGTCCTGTCGGTGGACGCCCGCCGCACCGGGTCGGGCTCCTTCGAGGTGACCACCCACGGCGGCCGCAAGGGCACCGGCATCGACGCCGTCGAATGGGCGCACCGGGCCGCGGAACTCGGCGCGGGCGAGATCCTGCTCAACTCGATGGACGCGGACGGCACCAAGGACGGCTATGACCTGGAGATGATCCGGGCCGTCCGCAAGCACGTCACGGTCCCGGTCATCGCCTCGGGCGGCGCCGGCCGGCTCACCGACTTCCCCCCGGCCGTCGAGGCCGGCGCGGACGCGGTGCTGGCCGCGTCGGTGTTCCACTTCGGGGACCTGCGGATCGGCCAGGTCAAGGAGACGCTGCGGGAGGCGGGTCAGCCGGTGCGGTGACCCACCCCACCCTGAGGGAGCCCCGGCCGCGCGATGCGGCCGGGGCTTTCCCCTGTCCCTCAGATCCCGAGCTGCTTCGTCTCGTGGAGCTTCGCGATCGCGTTCTCGTCGCCGTCCAGGCCGACCTTGGCCGCGCTCTGCCGGCCGTAGGAGAACAGGACCAGTTCGGACGGCTCGCCGGTCACGGTGACCACCGGGGTGCCGCGGTGCGCGACCGCCGTCTGGCCGTCGGGGCGGCGCAGGACCAGGCCCGTCGGGACGCCGCGGCCCATCAGACGGGCAGTGCGCTCCAATCGTGACCACAGGGCGTCCTGGAAGACCGGGTCGAGGTCGCGCGGCGACCAGTCGGGCTGGGCGCGGCGCACGTCCTCGGTGTGGACGTAGAACTCGATGATGTTCGACGCCTCGTCGACCGGCTTGAGGGAGAAGGGGGAGAAACGCGGAGGACCCGTACGGATCAGCTGGATCAGCTCCTCGTACGGCTTGTCGGTGTACTCCGCCATCACCTTGTCCAGGCGCGGCGCGAGCTGCTTGATCAGCATCCCGCCGGCGGCGTCCGGACGGCGTTCGCGCACCACCACGTGCGCGGCGAGGTCCCGGGTGGTCCAGCCCTCGCACAGGGTGGGCGCGTCCGGGCCCGCGGTCTCCAACAGGTCGGCGAGGAGAAGTCGTTCACGCTTGGCATGGGTCGACATGCGGCCCAGCCTACGACCGGCCCCCCGGTCCGCCCAGTGGACACTCCACCAGGCGCGTCAGTGGCGCGCGGCACAATGGTCACCATGACCAGCACCAGTCGCCTCGATGCGGAGATCGCCGCGCGCCTCAAGCGCAGCCCTGACGGCCTCCTGCCCGCCATCGCCCAGCAGTACGACACCGGAGAGGTGCTCATGCTCGGCTGGATGGACGACGAGGCGCTGCACCGCACCCTGACCACCGGCCGCTGCACGTACTGGTCCCGCAGCCGCCGTGAGTACTGGGTCAAGGGCGACACCTCCGGCCACTTCCAGTGGGTGAAGTCCGTCGCCCTGGACTGCGACGCCGACACGGTGCTCGTCAAGGTCGACCAAGTCGGCGCCGCCTGCCACACCGGCGCGCGCACCTGCTTCGACACCGACGTGCTGCTCAAGGACGGCGGTTCCGACGGCTCCGCCACGGATCAGTAAGGTCAGCCGCCATGGACCTCGAGACCTTCCGCAAGCTCGCCACCGACCGGCGGGTCATCCCCGTCACCCGCAAGCTTCTCGCCGACGGCGACACCCCGGTCGCGCTCTACCGCAAGCTCGCCGCCGAGCGCCCCGGCACCTTCCTGCTGGAGTCCGCGGAGAACGGCCGCTCGTGGTCCCGGTACTCCTTCGTCGGCGTGCGGTCCGCGGCCACGCTGACCGCACGCGACGGGCAGGCCCACTGGCTCGGCGCCCCGCCCGTCGGCGTCCCCACGGACGGCGACCCCCTCGCCGCCCTGCGCGCCACCATCGAGGCCCTGCACACACCCCACCAGGAGGGCATGCCGCCCTTCACCGGCGGCATGGTCGGCTACCTCGGCTACGACATCGTCCGCCGTCTGGAGAAGATCGGCCCCGGCGAGCGCGACGACCTGAAGCTGCCCGAGCTGACCATGCTCCTCACCAGCGACCTGGCCGTCATGGACCACTGGGAGGGCTCGGTCCTGCTGATCGCCAACGCGATCAACCACAACGACCTGGACACGGGCGTCGACGAGGCCCACGCCGACGCCGTCGCCCGCCTCGACGCCATGGAGGCGGACCTCTCCCGCGCGGTCGCCCAGCCCCCGGCCGTCCTGCCGCCCTCCGAGCTCCCCGAGTACTCCGCGCTCTGGGGCGGTCCCGACTTCCAGGAGGCCGTCGAGGACATCAAGGAGCGCATCCGCGCGGGCGAGGCCTTCCAGGTCGTCCCCTCCCAGCGCTTCGAAACGAGCTGCACCGCAAGCGCGCTGGACGTCTACCGGGTCCTGCGGGCCACCAACCCGTCCCCGTACATGTACCTGTTCCGCTTCGACGGGTTCGACGTCGTCGGCTCGTCCCCCGAGGCCCTGGTCAAGGTCGAGGACGGCCGGGCCATGGTCCACCCCATCGCCGGCACCCGCTGGCGCGGCGCCACCCCGCAGGAGGACCAGGCCCTCGCCGAGGAACTGCTCGCCGACCCCAAGGAGCGCGCCGAGCACCTCATGCTCGTCGACCTGGGCCGCAACGACCTGGGGCGGGTGTGCGAGCCCGGCTCGGTCGAGGTCGTCGACTTCATGTCCGTCGAGCGGTACTCGCACGTCATGCACATCGTCTCCACGGTGACGGGCCGCGTCGCCGAGGGCCGCACGGCCTTCGACGTCCTCACCGCCTGCTTCCCGGCCGGCACCCTCTCCGGCGCCCCCAAGCCACGCGCCATGCAGATCATCGACGAGCTCGAACCGTCCCGGCGCGGGCTGTACGGCGGCTGCGTCGGCTACCTCGACTTCGCCGGCGACTCCGACACCGCCATCGCCATCCGCACCGCCCTCCTGCGGGACGGCACCGCCTACGTCCAGGCCGGCGCGGGCATCGTCGCCGACTCCGACCCGGTCGCCGAGGACACCGAGTGCCGCAACAAGGCGGCCGCGGTACTGCGGGCCGTCCACACGGCGAACCGGCTCGGAAAGGCCTGAGATGAACCCCGGGTGACGGTTCGCCCGGGCTTCAGGCGATAGTGGGGTACGTGACTGCTGTACCTCACCCCCGTTCCGAAGCCCCCGGACCCGCCCGGGCCGGCCGCCTGAGCCTCGCCGTCGCCCTGCTGAGCGGCGCGCTCGGCGCGGCCCTGGCGCTGCTCGCCACCCGGCAGCAATGGTCGCAGGGCACCGCAACGGTGGCCGGCGGCGCCTTCCCCCTGACCGCCAGGGGCAGCGACGTCACGGGCGTGCCCGCGGCGCTCGCCATAGTGGGCCTCGCCGCGCTCGTCGCCGTCTTCGCCGTCCGCCGAGCGGGCCGCTTCGCCGTCGCCGCGCTGCTCGCGCTCTCGGGTGCCGGCATCATCACCGCGGCCCTGCTCGGCGCCTCGGACAGCTCCGCGCTCGACGAGCAGGCCGCGCAGGCCTCCGGCGACACCTCTGCCTCCGTCGACACCCTCAGTCACACCGCCTGGCCGTACGTCGCGGTCCTCGGCGGCGTCCTGATCCTCCTGGCCGGGCTGCTCGCCCTGCGCTACGGCCGGCTGTGGCCCGCCATGTCCGGCCGCTACGAGCGGGCCGGCACGCCCCAGCCGCGCCGCAGGGCCCCCGCCGTCGACCCCGACCGGCCCGAGGACCTGTGGAAGGCACTCGACCGCGGTGAGGACCCGACCGGGGCCTGAGCCGCACGAGTGATCCGAGGGAGCACCCCCGGTCACCTCCCGGGTGCCCGTGCGGGACAATGGGCCCGAGCGTCCTGCTCAACACGTACACAGCAACGAGGAGCAAGCAATGGCGGGCAGCAGCCACGGTCACACCCCGGCCGCCTGGACCGGTGTCACGATCGCCTTCATCGGTTTCTGCGTCTCGGGCGCGTTCATGGTGCTGGACCAGCCGCTGGGCTTCTGGGCGGGCATGGTGGTCGTACTGCTCGGCGGTGTCGTCGGCGGCATCATGCGGATGATGGGCCTCGGCCAGCCCAAGGAAGCGCACCAGCCGCACCGGATGACCGGTGACCGCGAGCCGGCCGGCGCCGGGAGCTGACCCCGCGGCACAGCACGTCCTCTCGTGAGGGGCGGCCGGCACAGGGGTGCCGGAACCGCCCCTCACGCGTGTACGGGGCACAATGCGTACCGTGAACCCCGAGAGCCGAAGGGTGACGCCGAGCGTCCCGAGCCGCCTGGCCGTCCCCGCCGGGGTGCTCGCGGCCGTGGCCGCCGCGTTCGCCTACGTGGGCGCCGTGGACCCCAACGAACCCGGCCACTACCCCGCCTGCCCGCTGCTGCGCTACACCGGCCTCTACTGCCCCGGCTGCGGGGGCCTGCGCAGCGCGCACGCCTTCGTCCACGGGGACGTCCTGGCGGCGCTGCACGCCAACGCGCTCGCGACCCTCGGCTATCTGGGCTTCGCCGTGCTGTGGACCGTATGGGTGGTGCGCGCGGTCCGCGGGCGACCGTTGCGGATCGACCCGCGCCCGGGGCTGGTGTGGAGCCTCGGGGCGTTGCTGCTGGTCTTCACAGTGGTCCGGAACCTGCCCTTCGGCGGCTGGCTCCATCCTTGATCAACGGGCTGATGTCCAGGTAGTGGGACCGGCGTCAACCGGATGCGAAGCCTACGCCCCGCTGCGGATACCATCGCAGTGACCATCGGTTTCCGATCGGTCGCTGGAACTGTCAAGAGTCTGGAAGGGGGCCGCTCGCGTGAGTGTGCTCGACGAGATCATCGACGGAGTCCGTGCCGACCTCGCGGAGCGGCAGGCGCGCGTCAGCCTCGACGAGCTCAAGGAGCGCGCGGCGAAGGCTCCCGCGGCCAAGGACGGCGCGGCCGCCCTGCGCGGCGAAGGCGTCAAGGTCATCTGCGAGGTCAAGCGCTCCAGCCCGTCCAAGGGTGCGCTGGCCGCGATCGCCGACCCGGCCGGACTCGCCGCGGACTACGAGGCGGGCGGCGCGGCCGTCATCTCCGTCCTCACCGAGGAGCGCCGCTTCGGCGGCTCGCTCGCCGACCTGGAGGCGGTCCGCGCCCGCGTGGACATCCCCGTCCTGCGCAAGGACTTCATCGTCACGTCGTACCAG
This sequence comes from Streptomyces paradoxus, assembly GCF_014202475.1. GTDB lineage: Bacteria > Actinomycetota > Actinomycetes > Streptomycetales > Streptomycetaceae > Streptomyces > Streptomyces paradoxus. Next base: position 292,481 of record NZ_JACHGV010000009.1, on the reverse strand, counting down.
CTGTGGGAGGCCCGCGCCTACGGCGCCGACGTCGTGCTGCTGATCGTCGCCGCCCTCGACCAGCCCGCCCTGGAGTCGCTCATCGAGCGCGCCGAGTCCATCGGGCTCACCCCGCTCGTCGAGGTGCACGACGAGGACGAGGTCGAGCGCGCGGTCGACGCCGGCGCCCGGGTGATCGGCGTCAACGCGCGCAACCTCAAGACCCTTGAGGTCGACCGCGGCACCTTCGAGCGGGTGGCACCGGAGATCCCCGGCCACATCATCAAGATCGCCGAGTCCGGCGTCCGCGGCCCGCACGACCTGATCGCCTACGCCAACGCCGGCGCCGACGCGGTGCTGGTGGGCGAGTCCCTGGTCACCGGCAAGGACCCCAGGACGGCCGTCTCGGATCTCGTCGCGGCCGGCGAGCATCCCGCACTCCGGCACGGCCGGAGCTGATCACCGCTAAACTTGCCCCGATGACTCTCACCCTGACGACCGTGGACCGGTACGCCCGCCTCGCGCGCGGCTGCCGCCCCCGCGGCTGCCGCGCCCCGGCCCGCCGGGTCCACGGCCGCCGTGTGCGGTACGTCATCGGTGACGAACCCGGGCAGGTCAACGGCATGCGATGGCAGCGCCCCTCCAGGGGCGCGGGGAACTGCGCGACAAGCCACTGACGGCCCGCGGCCGACAACAGGTCCCCGCTCCCACGGCGATTAGTGCATTCCACACACACTCACCGTGAGGTATTCGCATGCCCAGCCAGTTCTTCATCCCCGACCCGGAGGGTCAAACCCCCAACCCCGAAGGCTACTTCGGGGCCTTCGGCGGCAAGTTCATCCCCGAGGCCCTCGTCGCGGCCGTCGACGAGGTGGCCGTCGAGTACGACAAGGCCAAGCACGACCCGGAGTTCGCCAAGGAACTCGACGACCTCCTGGTCAACTACACCGGCCGCCCCTCGGCGCTCACCGAGGTCCCCCGCTTCGCCGCGGAAGCGGGCGGCGCACGGATCTTCCTGAAGCGGGAAGACCTCAACCACACCGGCTCCCACAAGATCAACAACGTCCTGGGCCAGGCCCTGCTCACCAAGCGCATGGGCAAGACCCGGGTCATCGCCGAGACCGGCGCCGGCCAGCACGGCGTCGCCACGGCCACCGCCTGTGCGCTGTTCGGCCTCGAATGCACGATCTACATGGGCGAGATCGACACCCAGCGCCAGGCCCTCAACGTGGCCCGGATGCGCATGCTCGGCGCCGAGGTCATCGCCGTGAAGTCCGGCAGCCGCACGCTGAAGGACGCCATCAACGAGGCCTTCCGCGACTGGGTCGCCAACGTCGACCACACCCACTACCTCTTCGGCACCGTCGCCGGACCGCACCCCTTCCCGGCGATGGTCCGCGACTTCCACCGGGTCATCGGCGTCGAGGCCCGCCGCCAGCTCCTGGAGCGGGCCGGGCGCCTGCCCGACGCCGCGGTCGCCTGCGTCGGCGGCGGCTCCAACGCCATCGGCCTCTTCCACGCCTTCATCCCGGACACCGGCGTCCGCCTCATCGGCTGCGAGCCGGCCGGGCACGGCGTCGAGACCGGTGAGCACGCCGCGACCCTCACCGCCGGCGAGCCCGGCATCCTGCACGGCTCACGCTCCTACGTCCTCCAGGACGAGGAGGGCCAGATCACCGAGCCGTACTCGATCTCGGCCGGTCTTGACTACCCGGGCATCGGCCCGGAGCACTCGTACCTGAAGGATTCCGGCCGCGGCGAGTACCGCGCGGTCACGGACGACGCGGCGATGCAGGCCCTGCGCCTGCTGTCGCGCACCGAGGGCATCATCCCGGCCATCGAGAGTGCCCACGCGCTGGCCGGCGCCCTGGAGGTCGGCAAGGAGCTGGGCAAGGACGGGCTGATCGTGGTCAACCTGTCCGGCCGCGGCGACAAGGACATGGACACCGCCGCCCGTTACTTCGGCCTGTACGACACCGACGCCGAGGTCGCCGAGGACGCCTCCGGCACCGCCGAGATCGAGGGGGACGCCAAGTGAGCGGCAACCTGCAGCTGTTGAGCGACACCCTCGCCGCGGCGAGGTCCGAGGGGCGCTCCGCCCTCATCGCCTACCTCCCGGCCGGGTTCCCGACCGTGGACGGCGGCATCGAGGCGATCAAGGCCGTCATCGACGGCGGCGCGGACGTCGTCGAGGTGGGACTGCCCCACAGCGACCCCGTCCTGGACGGCCCCGTCATCCAGACCGCCGACGACATCGCCCTGCGCGGCGGCGTCAAGATCGCCGACGTGATGCGCACGGTCCGTGAGGCGCACGCCGCCACCGGCAAGCCCATCCTCGTCATGACGTACTGGAACCCCATCGACCGCTACGGCGTCGAGCGGTTCACCGCCGAACTCGCCGAGGCGGGCGGGGCCGGGTGCATCCTGCCCGACCTGCCCGTGCAGGAGTCGGCGCTGTGGAGGGAGCACGCCGAGAAGCACGGTCTCGCCACCGTCTTCGTCGTCGCGCCCAGCAGCAAGGACGAGCGGCTCGCGCAGATCACCGCCGCCGGCAGCGGCTTCGTCTACGCCGCCTCCCTCATGGGCGTCACCGGCACCCGCGCCAGCGTCAGCTCGCAGGCCAAGGACCTGGTGGATCGCACCCGCTCCACCGGGACGGACCTGCCGGTCTGCGTCGGGCTCGGCGTCTCCAACCCCGCCCAGGCCGCCGAGGTCGCGGGCTTCGCCGACGGCGTGATCGTCGGCTCGGCCTTCGTCAAGGCGATGCTCGACGCCCCGGACGACGCGGCCGGTGTGGAGGCCGTGCGCGCGCTCGCCGGCGACCTCGCCAAGGGCGTGCGCGGACAGGCGTAAGAAGCCGGGAAGTCATACAGGTCCCTCGTACGGGTGGACCTGGGGCCGGGGAGGCGCGGTGCTCCTCCCCGGTTCGTTTCCGGGGTGTGAGCGAGAAGAACCGTGAGGGAAAGCGCACCGCCCGGGAGAAGCTGGCGGTCGAGCGTGAGAAGCAGAGGGCCGCGGACAAGCGCCGGCGCGCGCTGATCGTGGGCGGCGCCGTCGTCGCCGTCCTGGGACTCGCGGCGGTGATCGGCATCATCGCGGCCAACGCCGGCAAGGACGACGACAGCGAGACCGCCGGCCCGGTCGTGGCCCCCTCGGGAGCGCAGGGCAAGGACGGCCTGGCGATCCCGGTCGGCAAGGACAGCGCCAAGTCCACGCTCACGGTCTGGGAGGACTTCCGCTGCCCCGCGTGCAAGTCCTTCGAGACGGCGTACCGGCCGGTGATCCACGAGCTGACGAACGCCGGTCAGCTGAAGGCCGAGTACCACCTGGTCACCCTCATCGACGGCAACATGCGCGGCACCGGCTCCCGCAATGCCGCCAACGCCGCGGCCTGCGCCCAGGACGCCGGGAAGTTCCCCGCGTACCACGACGTGCTCTTCGACAACCAGCCCCCGGAGGCCGACGACGCCTACGCGGACAACGGCAAGCTGATCGAGCTGGCCGGCAAGGTCGACGGCCTGGACACCCCGTCCTTCCGCGCGTGCGTCGAGGACGGCAAGCACAACGGCTGGGTCGCCAAGTCCCACCAGGCCTTCGACAAGGGCGACTTCTCGGGCACGCCCACCGTGCTGTTGGACGGCAAGAACATCTACCAGGACCGCACGATGACCCCGGCCAAGCTGAAGCAGATGGTGCAGGAGGCGAACCAGGGGTAAAGGGCGTTCTCACGCCCCCCGTTATGGACCCGTAGCCGGGCCGCCCGCCCCCGGCCCGGTGCGGCACGGTAGCGTCGACCTTGCCATGGAACTTGCCTTCATTCCCAGCCCGTCGCGCGGGGTGCTGTACCTCGGCCCCATTCCGCTGCGCGGCTACGCGTTCTGCATCATCATCGGCGTCTTCGTCGCGGTCTGGCTCGGCAACAAGCGCTGGATCGCCCGGGGCGGGCGGGCCGGCACGGTGGCCGACATCGCTGTCTGGGCCGTGCCCTTCGGCCTCGTCGGCGGCCGCCTCTACCACGTGATCACGGACTACGAGCTGTACTTCAGCGAGGGCCGCGACTGGGTGGACGCCTTCAAGATCTGGGAGGGCGGCCTCGGCATCTGGGGCGCGATCGCGTTGGGCGCGCTGGGCGCGTGGATCGGCTGCCGGCGCCGCGGCATCCCGATGCCCGCCTACGCCGACGCCGTCGCACCGGGCATCGCCTTTGCCCAGGCGATCGGCCGCTGGGGCAACTGGTTCAACCAGGAGCTGTACGGCAAGCCCACCGATCTGCCCTGGGCCCTGGAGATCACCTCCTCTGCGGACGGCCGGGTCCCGGGCACCTACCACCCCACGTTCCTGTACGAGTCGCTGTGGTGCATCGGCGTCGCGTTCCTGGTCATCTGGGCGGACCGACGCTTCCGGCTCGGGCACGGCCGGGCGTTCGCGCTGTACGTCGCCGCGTACTGCGCGGGCCGGGCGTGGATCGAGTACATGCGCGTCGACGACGCCCACCACATCCTGGGCCTCCGGCTGAACGTCTGGACCGCGATCCTGGTGTTCCTGCTCGCGGTGACGTACCTGGTGCTGTCGTCGAAGAAGCGGCCCGGGCGGGAGGACGTCGTGGAACCGGGCGCCGCGGCCACCGGTGACGACGCCGGCAGCGATGAGAAGTCCGGGGACGCCGGCCGGGACGACGAGGCCGTGGACGAGTCCAAGGCCGACACGGCCGAGAGCGATGCCAAGAGCGATGCCAAGAACGAGGCCGGGTCCGGGAAGAAGACCTGACCGCCTGCCCCATGTGACATGCCGAGAGCGCCCGGGAGTCGTCCCGGGCGCTCTCGGCATGTCAGCGCCGGCGCGCCAGGGACAGGGTGCGCCGGGCGGCCGTCACCACCGCCGCGTCGATGAAGCGGCCGTCCGGGAGGGCCTGGGCACCCTGCTCCGCGGCGGCCGCCTTGAGGACCGTCTCCGCCCGCTCGATGTCGGCCTCGGTGGGCAGGTAGGCGCGTTCGATCACCGGGAGCTGGCGGGGGTGGATCGCGGCGCGCCCCAGGAAGCCCAGGGCACGGCCGTGGGCGCAGGAGGCGGCCAGCCCGTCCAGGTCGCGGGTGTCCGGATGGACGGACTGGGGCGGCGGGGGCAGACCGGCGGCCCGGGCCGCCACCACGACCCGGGAGCGGGGCCAGTCGAGGCCCGTGTCGTCCCGCACGCCGAGATCGGCCCGCAGGTCGGCCTCGCCGAGGGCGATACCGCGCAGCTGCGGATGGGCGGACGCGATGGCGTACGCCTGCTCCACGGCGAGGGCCGTCTCCAGGAGGGCGTACAGATCGGCTGACGTGGCCCGGCGCGCGGCACGGGTGACCTCGGAGGGTGAGGTGATCTTGGGGAGTCGGAGCCCGCGGAGGCCGGGAGCCGGGGCCAGTGCCGCGATGTCCTGCCCGCCCCAGGGGCTGTCCAGGGCGTTGACGCGGACATGGACGGGAACGGCCGGCGGGGCTGCGAGCAGGTCGGCAGTGGCGGCGCGGGCGTAGGCCTTGCGGTCGGGGGCGACCGCGTCCTCCAGGTCGATGACGACGACGTCGGCGCCGGAGGCGAGGGCCTTCGCCACCACGTGGGGGCGGTCGCCGGGGGCGTAGAGCCAGGTGAGCGGGAACCCCGTCACAGGGCGCCCTCCGCGCGCAGCGCCGAGACGTCGTCCGGGGTGAGACCCAGTTCGGTCAGGACCTCGTCGGTGTCGGCGCCGTGCGGGCGGCCGGCCCAGCGGATCGCGCCGGGCGTGGCGGAGAGCCGGAAGAGGACGTTCTGCATGCGCAGCGGGCCGAGTTCGGGGTCGTCGACGGTGGTGATGGTGTCCAGGGCCTGGTACTGCGGGTCCGCCATCACGTCCCGGACGTCCTGGACCGGGGCCACCGCCGCCTCGGCCTTCTCGAAGGCGGCCAGGACGTCGGTGCGGGTGCGCGCGGCGATCCAGCCGCCGACCGCCTCGTCCAGGACGTCGGCGTGCCGGGCGCGGTCGGCGCCCGAGGCGAACCAGGGCTCGTCGATCAGTTCCGGGCGGCCCACCAGACGCATCACCCGTTCCGCGACCGACTGGGCCGAGGTGGAGACGGCGACCCAGGTGCCGTCCGCGGTGCGGTAGACGCCGCGCGGGGCGTTGTTGGGGGAGCGGTTGCCGGTGCGGGGCTGGACGTGCCCGAGCTGGTCGAACCAGAGGGGCTGGGGGCCGAGGGCGGCCAGGATCGGTTCGATCAGGGCCATGTCGACGACCTGGCCCTCGCCGGTGCGCTCGCGTGCGGCGAGCGCCGTCATCACCGCGTACGCCGTGGTCAGGCCGGCGATGGAGTCGGCCAGGCCGAACGGCGGGAGGGTCGGGGGCGCGTCCGGTTCGCCGGTGATCGCGGCGAAGCCGCTCATCGCCTCGGCGAGGGTGCCGAAGCCGGGGCGGTGGGCGTAGGGGCCGAACTGGCCGAAGCCGGTGACCCGGGCCAGGACCAGGCGGGGGTTGACGGCGGACAGCTCCGGCCAGCCCAGGTCCCACTTCTCCAGGGTGCCGGGGCGGAAGTTCTCGATGATCACGTCGGTTCCGGCGGCCAGGCGCAGGAGGGTGGCGCGGCCGCCGGGCTTCGACAGGTCGAGGGTCATGGTGCGCTTGTTGCGGCCGAGCATCTTCCACCACAGACCCACGCCGTCCTTCGAGGGGCCGTGGCCGCGGGAGGGGTCCGGCTTCGCCGGGTGCTCGATCTTGACGACCTCGGCGCCGAAGTCGCCGAGCAGCGTCGCGGCCATCGGGCCGGCGAAGAGGGTGGCCAGGTCGAGGACGCGCAGGCCGGTGAGGGGCGCGGTCGTGGGCGCGGTCATGGGCGGAGGGTCTCCCGGTGCGTGAGGTGGGCGAGGGTGTCGAAGCCGGTGCCGTTGAAGTCGCCGACGGACGTCGACAGCCGGTTCTTCAGGGGGGCCGTCCAGCGGTCGGGGAGCGCCGCGGGGTGTCCGGCCAGGAGCCCGGCGACGCTCCCGGCCGTCGCGCCGTTGGAGTCGGTGTCCCAGCCGCCGCTCACGGCACGGCAGATGGAGCCGGCGAAGTCGCCGTCCGCGTGGGTGAGGGCGGCGGCGATGAGGGCGGTGTTGGGGACGGCGTGCACCCAGTGGTGGGTGCCGGCGTGCAGGGCGTGGAGTTCGTCGACGACCGTGTCGAAGTCCGCGTGTTCGTGCGCGAGTCGCAGGGCCTGGCGGACGGCCCGGGCCAGGCGGGAGCGTGGCGGGACGACGGTGAGGCCGGTGCGCAGGCAGGTGTGGACGTCGTGGGCGCCGGTCGCCGCGGTGGCGATGACGGCCGCTGTGAACATGGCCGCGTAGACGCCGTTGGCGGTGTGGCTGAGGGTGGCGTCCCGGTGGGCCTGTTCGGCCGCCTCGGCAGGGTGGCCGGGGTTGGTCCAGCCGTGGACGTCGGCGCGGATCAGGGCGCCGATCCACTCGCGGAACGGGTTGCGGTGGCGGGCGGTGTGCGGGGGTTCCAGGCCGCTGAGCAGGTTGCGGTAGGCGACGCGTTCCGCGGTGAACATGCGGCCGGCGGGGAGCTCGTCCAGCCAGGTGCGGGCCACGTCGGTGGTGGTGAAGTCCCTGCCGTGGCGCTGGAGGAGGACGAGGTTGAGCAGGGGGTAGTTGAGGTCGTCGTCCTCGGGCATGCCGTCGATGTTCTCGGCGAGCGAGGTGGCTGCCGAGCGGCGGTTCCAGGGGTGCTCTTCGAGAAGCTCCTGCGGGACGCCCCGGGCGGTGAAGTAGGTGGTGAGGGGCCAGTTGCCGGTGGACCGGGCGAGTCGGCGGACGGCGTCGAGGGGGAGCTTTTCCACCGGTTTGCCGAGGAGGCAGCCGGTGGCGCGGCCGAGCCAGGCGGCTTCGAGGCGGTGCGGGGTGGTGGTGGCCGGGGCGCCCGCGTGCTCGGGCCAGTCGGGGCAGGCGGCTCTGATCCGGTCCAGGTCCGTCGGTTCGTCGTCCGCCAGTGTGCTCGGCAGGTCGGCCAGTTCGTCCAGGAGGTCCTCCGCCAGCCGGCGCAGGTAGCGGGAGGCCGGGGTGGGGGAGGCGCCCGCGGTGGCCGGAGCCTGCGGGCCGCCCGCCGCTCGCCAGCGGGCCGCGACGGCCTTCGGCTGCCGGCCGTCCTGGGCCGCCTGGCGCAGTTCGTGGCCGATCAGGTCCTCCGGCTGGACCCAGGTCAGTCGGAGCATTCCCGGCCTCCGAGGGACGCGAAGGCCTGCTCGTGGGTGCGCCGGCGGGCCACGTCCCGGGCGAAGATCTCGCGGGTCACGGTGGTGAGGCTTGCCGCCGGTTCCCAGAGATCCAGGCGGCTGGCTTCCGCGACCGTCTTGGCCCAGTCCTCCGGGACCGGTGAGCCCAGGGCCCCCGCCAGAGCGCCGGCCATGGTGGCGATGGAGTCGCAGTCCCGGCCGTAGTTCACCGCGCCGAGGACCGCGTGCCGGTAGTCGCCCCGCGCCACCACCATCATGCCGAGCGCGACCGGGAGTTCCTCGATCGCGTGCAGGCGGGAGGGGCGGCGGGCGCCGAGCGAGGGGGCGCGGTAGTCGGGGCCCACCGTGTCGTAGGGGGCCACGGCCTCGCGCAAGGGGCGCAGGGCCGACTCGAAGTCCGTGTGGCGGGACGCCTCCTCACAGACCCGCTCGATCGCGGCCCGGGTGCCGTCCTTCGCGAGGGACAGGCAGGCCGCGACGACCGAGTCGGGGGTCGCGCCCGGCGTGCACGCCGCCGCCACCGCCGCGGCCAGGACGCCCGCCGCCTCACGGCCGTACGACGACTGGTGCGCGCCGGCGATGTCGAGGGCCTCGGCGTACGCGGCCCGCGGATCCGCCGCGTTGACCAGGCCGACCGGGGCCATGTACATCGCCGCCCCGCAGTTGACGATGTTGCCGGTGCCGGCCTCGCGCGGATCGGCGTGGCCGTAGTGGATCCTCGTCACCAGCCACTTCTCCGCCAGGAAGATCCGCTGGAGGGGGAGGGCCTCGGACTCCAGTTCCGGGATCCAGCGCGGCTCGGTCATCAGGTCCGGGACCAGGTGGCCGGCGATCGCGTAGGCGTCGAGGTGGTCGCGGACCCGGGCGTAGACGCGGACCAGGGCGTGTGTCATCAAGGTGTCGTCGGTGACGTGGCCGTCGCCCTTGTGGTACGGGGCGAGGGGGCGGGCCGTGCGCCAGTCGTCGCCGTGCCAGGGGCCGACGATGCCGTGGACGCGGCCGCCGTGGCGTTCGAGGATCTGCTCGGGCGAGTAGCCCTCGACGGGGCCGCCGAGAGCGTCGCCGACGGCGGCCCCGACCAGGGCGCCGCTGATCCGCTCGTCCAGGAGGGTACTTTGGTGTGTTTTGGGCTGCATGGCCGCATCATCCACCCGGGCAGGCCGGTTGTACGGCTTCCAGCAGTCCGGCGAGTTCCACGAGGTCCGTGCCGGTGAGGCGGGGGAGGGCACAGCCGGAGAGGGTGCGGCAGCTCTCCCGCCAGGAGGCGGGGATCGACGCGCCGCCGCCCAGGGCGCCGGTGAGGGCGCCCGCCAGGGCCGGGGCGGAGTCGGCGACCCGGGACAGGCAGGCCGCCGCGGGGATCGCCTCCGCGATGCGGCCGCGGGCCGCGGTGGCCAGGGCGAGGGCGACCGGGACCGTCTCGGCGGCGGCGATGCCGTAGCTGTAGACGTGGTCGACGATCTGGTGCTCCAGGGGCGGCACCAGGGCGAAGGCGCTGTCCGCGTCGGCGGCGAGCCGCAGGGCGTGCCGGGCGTTGCGGCCGATCTCCGTCTCCTCGGGGAGTTCGGCGAGCGCGGCGGTGACACAGGCGTCGACGTGCGCGCCGGCCAGGGCGAGGGCGAGAGCCGCCGCCATCGCGCGGGCGCCGTGCACGCCGTCGCCGTCCTGGGTGTAGCGGGCGTCGAACTCGGCGAGGTCGGCGGCGCGCCGGGGGTCTCCGGGGTGGGCCACGGCCAGGACGCAGGCGCGTACGCAGGCGGCGTCGTCGAAGTAGTGCGGGTTGTCGTGGCCCGTGGCGGGCGGGCGCAGGCCGGTGGCTAGGTTGCCGAGGCCGGCGCGGACGGAGATGCGGGCGCGCAGGGGGAGGACGGCGGACTCGGTCTCGGGCGCGCGCTCCGTCGCGGCGGCGACCTCGCAGGCGATGGCGTTCCAGGTGAGGTCGATGGCGGCGCGGGTGCGGCGTTCCCGGCTGAGGTCGTTCAGGACGGTGTCGTCGCCGGCGCGCAGGAGGGCTTCGGCGGCGAAGGCCGCCCATTCGGCGTCGTCGGAGGGGCCGAGGCGGAGGGGCTCGGGGGGCTGGTTCAGGGCGATGGGGACGGGGAGGGTGGTCGTGGCGTTGTGTTCGGCGAAGGTGTCCAGTTCGCGGGTGAGGCGGCGGGTCCAGTCGGGCATGCGGGCGGCCCGGTGGCGGGCCGCGGGCCAGCCGGCGGCGTCGCCGGCGGCCAGTCCGAGCAGGAGGCCTTCGGCTCTTCTCGTGGCCTCGGCTTCGCCTTCGGCCCGTTTGTCTCCCGCCCGCGCACCGCCTGTGACCGTCACCCGAGAGGAGGTCCTGGTTTCCCGTGGGGCGGCCTCGCCGTCGGCGGCTTCCGTTTCGTATCCGTACGTCGTCATGGGAGGACCTCCGCCGGGGTCAGCAGGTCCGCCACGTCCAGGACGTGATAGCCCGCCATCGCCGGGAGACATCGGCCGTGGACCGGGCCGATGGGGTCCGTCCAGGCCTGCGGGATCGCCGACACTCCCCGGGTCGCGCCCGCCAGGGCCCCCGCCACCGCCGCCGTCGTGTCCGCGTCGCGGCCCATGTTCACCGCGGTCAGGACGGACTGCTCGAAGTCGCCGTCGGCCGCCGCGTACGCGCCGAAGGCGAGGGCGACCGCCTCGGGGGCCAGGTCGGTCCAGGGGTAGCCGCCGATGACGACCGCGGAGCGCACCGCGCGTTCCCCGCGGTGCGCCACGACGACCGCGCGGCGCAGACTGCGGGCCGTCCAGGAGTCGTCGGGCACGACCGCGAGGGCCGCCGCCACGACCGCGGTCGGCGGGGCGCCCGCCATCGCCGCCGCGACGCCCGCGGCCACCGCCTGGCCGCCGTAGATGCCCTCGCCGTCATGGCTCACCGAGCCGTCGATCGCGACCAGCCGGGCCGCCTCCGCAGGGCGGCCCGACGCGAACACCCCGAAGGGGGCCGCGCGCATGGCCAGCCCGTCGCTCCAGGCGTGCCGGTGCTGGGCGGAGATCGGGGCGGCAAGGCCCCGGCGCAGGTTCTCCAGGGTGCCGCGTTCGCTGAAGCCGGCACCCCGGAAGGGGCCCTCGTCGCGGTCGGCGATCCACTCGTGCCAGGCCGCCTCGACATGGGCCGGGGTCAGCGCGGAGCCGTGCCGGGCCAGCAGAAGGCCGGAGAAGATCGCGTACTCGGTGTCGTCCGTGCCCGACGGCTTCTCGGCGACGTACCCGGTGATCCGGCCCCACCGCGCGCGGATGTCGGAGGGCTTCATGTTCTCGGCCGGTGCCCCGAGGGCGTCACCGACGGCCAGGCCCAGCAGCGCGCCGCGGGCCCGTTCGCGAAGTCCGGCGGCGTCACCGGGCGCCGGCACGGAGGAGATGCAGGCGGTCGATGCCATACGGCATCTGTCCCACTCCGGTGACTCCGCCGAGCCTCACGAGCCCCAGCATCACCCGGTCGACATCTGCGCGCGGAGGTCATCAAGTGAGCGCCGAAGGGTAAAACCGCAGGTTAGCGCAGCCTTTCCTTGCTGGCGGCGATGGAATCCAGGGCGTAGTTTTGGCGTTGTAAAACTCTGGAACGTGTCCAAAGAGCGGGGAGTGGGGATCTTCCATGGCCATCATCGAGACCGAGGCGACGCTGCACGAGGCGCACCGGGACAACCACACACACCGGGACGTGAACGGCGGCTGGCTGCGTCCCGCGGTGTTCGGTGCGATGGACGGCCTCGTCTCCAACCTCGCCCTGATGACCGGTGTCGCCGGCGGGGCGGCCGGTCAGCACACCGTCGTCCTCAGCGGACTCGCGGGCCTGGCCGCCGGCGCCTTCTCCATGGCCGCCGGCGAGTACACCTCCGTCGCCTCGCAGCGCGAGCTCGTCGAGGCCGAGCTGGACGTGGAGCGGCGCCAGCTGCGCAAGCACCCCAAGGACGAGGAGGCCGAGCTCGCCGCGCTCTACGAGTCGCGGGGTGTGGAACCGCGGCTGGCCCAGGAGGTGGCCCGGCAGCTGTCGAAGGACCCCGAGCAGGCGCTGGAGATCCACGCCCGCGAGGAACTGGGCATCGACCCCGGCGATCTGCCCTCGCCGACGGTGGCCGCGGTGTCGAGTTTCGGCTCTTTCGCGCTGGGCGCGCTGATACCCGTGCTGCCCTATCTGCTGGGAGCGAGCAGCATGTGGCCGGCGGTGCTGCTGGCGCTGCTGGGGCTCTTCCTGTGCGGTGCGGTGGTGGCCCGGGTGACGGCGCGCACCTGGTGGTACAGCGGGCTGCGGCAGCTCTTCCTGGGAGGCGCGGCGGCCGGTGTGACGTACGCCCTGGGCACCTTGTTCGGAACGGCCGTAGGATAGCGCGGCTCAGACTTATGCAAGGGACCGCATAAGTAGCCGTTACTCACTGGTTTCGACTGTGCGACCACTGGGCATGAGCCGTAAGCGCTGCGGGCAATGACGCTCGCCGCGCACCCCAGCGGGGTGGGCGAAGCCGCCCCTCCCGCTCCCCGGGCCGATGGAAACCGATCTGACCCGATCGATTCACGCGGCCCCTCCATAGCTTCCACTGCTGGCGCGGTACCCCCGCCGCGAACCCGCGGTGTCCGCATGCTGGAACGGATTATCCCGGTTCCCGAGAACCGCTCCATCATGTAACCTGCACGAAATTTTGCGATCACGCGAGGGCCAACGTCGTCCCTCGGCACTTGCATATGCCACATGACGACGACGGGAGAGCCGATGCGTACGCCGCGCCAGCCGTCCCAGCATTCCGCGAATGGCCAGAACTGGTCGTTCATGGATGCTCGCCCTGCTGCGCAGGGTATGTACGACCCCCGCAACGAGCACGACGCCTGCGGCGTCGGCTTCGTCGCCACCCTCACCGGCGAGGCGTCCCACACCCTGGTGGAACAGGCTCTGACCGTTCTGCGCAACCTCGAACACCGCGGCGCCACCGGCTCCGAGCCCGACTCCGGCGACGGCGCCGGCATCCTGTCGCAGGTTCCGGATGCCTTCTTCCGTGACGTGGCCGGATTCGAACTGCCCGCCGCGGGCTCCTACGCCGTGGGCATCGCCTTCCTGCCGGAGGACGCCACCGCCGACGCCGTCTCGCAGATCGAGACGATCGCCGCCGACGAGGGCCTCACCGTCCTCGGCTGGCGCGAGGTGCCGGTCGCCCCCCAGCTGCTGGGTGCCACCGCCCGGTCGACCATGCCGGTCTTCCGTCAGATCTTCGTCAGCGACGGCACCTCGGAGGGCATCGCCCTCGACCGCAAGGCCTTCGTGCTGCGCAAGCGCGCCGAGCGCGAGGCCGGCGTGTACTTCCCGTCGCTGTCCGCACGGACCATCGTCTACAAGGGCATGCTGACCACCGGCCAGCTGGAGCCCTTCTTCCCGGACCTGTCCGACCGCCGCTTCGCCTCCGCGATCGCGCTCGTGCACTCCCGGTTCTCGACGAACACGTTCCCGTCGTGGCCGCTGGCCCACCCGTACCGCTTCGTCGCGCACAACGGTGAGATCAACACCGTCAAGGGCAACCGCAACTGGATGGTGGCCCGCGAGTCCCAGCTCGTCTCGGACCTGTTCGGCTCCGACGACAAGGCCATCGACCGGATCTTCCCGGTCTGTACGCCGGACGCCTCCGACTCCGCCTCCTTCGACGAGGTCCTCGAACTCCTGCACCTGGGCGGCCGTTCCCTGCCGCACTCCGTGCTGATGATGATCCCGGAGGCGTGGGAGAACCACGACTCCATGGACCCGGCCCGGCGCGCCTTCTACCAGTTCCACTCCACGATGATGGAGCCCTGGGACGGCCCGGCCTGCGTCACCTTCACCGACGGCACCCAGGTCGGCGCGGTCCTCGACCGCAACGGCCTGCGGCCCGGCCGCTACTGGGTCACCGACGACGGCCTCGTCGTCCTCGGCTCCGAGGTCGGCGTCCTGGACATCGACCCCTCCAAGGTCGTCCGCAAGGGCCGCCTCCAGCCCGGCCGCATGTTCCTCGTCGACACCGCCGAGCACCGCATCATCGAGGACGACGAGATCAAGGCCGAGCTCGCCGCCGAGAACCCCTACGCGGAGTGGCTGGAGGCCGGCGAGATCGAGCTGGAGGACCTGCCCGAGCGCGAGCACATCGTCCACACGCACGCCTCGGTCACCCGCCGCCAGCAGACCTTCGGCTACACCGAGGAGGAGCTGCGCGTCATCCTCGCGCCGATGGCCAAGGCCGGTGCCGAGCCGATCGGCTCGATGGGCACCGACTCGCCGATCGCCGCGCTGTCGGACCGCCCGCGTCTGCTCTTCGACTACTTCACCCAGCTGTTCGCGCAGGTCACCAACCCGCCGCTGGACGCCATCCGCGAGGAACTGGTCACCTCCCTGCGCTCCTCGCTGGGTCCCCAGGGCAACCTGCTCGACCCGAACGCGGCTTCCTGCCGCAGCGTCCTGCTGCCCTTCCCGGTGATCGACAACGACGAGCTGGCCAAGCTCATCCACATCAACGCCGACGGCGACATGCCCGGCTTCAAGGCCGCGACGCTGTCCGGCCTGTACCGGGTGCACGGCGGCGGTGACGCGCTGGCCGCGCGCATCGAGGAGATCTGCGCCGAGGCCGACGCCGCCATCGACAACGGCGCCCGCCTGATCGTCCTGTCGGACCGCCACTCCGACGCCGAGCACGCGCCGATCCCGTCGCTGCTGCTCACCGCGGCCGTCCACCACCACCTCATCCGCACCAAGCAGCGCACCCAGGTGGGTCTGCTGGTGGAGGCCGGCGACGTCCGCGAGGTCCACCACGTCGCCCTGCTCATCGGCTACGGCGCCGCCGCCGTCAACCCGTACCTGGCGATGGAGTCCGTCGAGGACCTGGTCCGCGCAGGGACGTTCCTCCCCGGCATCGAGGCCGAGACGGCCATCCGCAACCTGATCTACGCCCTCGGCAAGGGCGTGCTGAAGGTCATGTCCAAGATGGGCATCTCGACCGTCGCCTCCTACCGTGGCGCCCAGGTCTTCGAGGCCGTCGGTCTCGACGAGGCCTTCGTCGAGAAGTACTTCAACGGCACGGCCACCAAGATCGGCGGAGTCGGCATCGACGTCGTCGCCAAGGAGGTCGCCGCCCGCCACGCCAAGGCCTACCCGGCCTCCGGCATCGCCCCGGCGCACCGCGCCCTGGAGATAGGCGGCGAGTACCAGTGGCGCCGTGAGGGCGAGCCGCACCTGTTCGACCCGGAGACCGTCTTCCGCCTCCAGCACTCCACGCGCTCCGGCAAGTACGACATCTTCAAGAAGTACACCGAGCGCGTGAACGAGCAGTCCGAGCGGCTGATGACGCTGCGCGGCCTGTTCGGCTTCAAGTCGGACCGGCAGCCGATCTCCATCGACGAGGTCGAGCCGGTCTCCGAGATCGTCAAGCGCTTCTCCACCGGCGCCATGTCGTACGGCTCCATCTCCCAGGAGGCGCACGAGACCCTCGCCATCGCCATGAACCAGCTGGGCGGCAAGTCCAACACCGGTGAGGGCGGCGAGGACCCGGAGCGCCTGTACGACCCGGCCCGCCGGTCGTCCATCAAGCAGGTCGCCTCCGGCCGCTTCGGTGTGACCTCCGAGTACCTGGTCAACTCCGACGACATCCAGATCAAGATGGCCCAGGGCGCCAAGCCCGGCGAGGGCGGCCAGCTGCCCGGCCACAAGGTCTACCCGTGGGTCGCCAAGACGCGGCACTCGACGCCCGGCGTGGGCCTGATCTCCCCGCCGCCGCACCACGACATCTACTCCATCGAGGACCTCGCCCAGCTGATCCACGACCTGAAGAACGCGAACCCGCAGGCGCGGATTCACGTGAAGCTGGTCTCCGAGGTCGGCGTCGGCACGGTCGCCGCGGGTGTGTCCAAGGCGCACGCGGACGTCGTGCTCATCTCCGGCCACGACGGCGGCACCGGTGCCTCCCCGCTCACCTCGCTGAAGCACGCCGGCGGTCCCTGGGAGCTCGGCCTCGCCGAGACCCAGCAGACGCTGCTGCTCAACGGCCTGCGCGACCGCATCGTCGTGCAGACCGACGGCCAGCTGAAGACCGGCCGCGACGTCGTCATCGCCGCGCTGCTCGGCGCCGAGGAGTTCGGTTTCGCGACCGCGCCGCTCGTCGTCTCCGGCTGCGTCATGATGCGCGTCTGCCACCTCGACACCTGCCCGGTCGGCATCGCCACGCAGAACCCGGTCCTGCGCGAGCGCTACTCCGGCAAGGCCGAGTACGTCGTGAACTTCTTCCAGTTCATCGCCGAAGAGGTCCGCGAGATCCTGGCCGAGCTGGGCTTCCGCTCCATCGAGGAGGCCGTCGGCCACGCCGAGGCCCTCGACGTCACGCGGGCCGTCGACCACTGGAAGGCGCAGGGCCTGAACCTGGAGCCGCTGTTCCACGTGCCCGAGCTGCCCGAGGGCTCGGTGCGCCACCAGGTCATCGCGCAGGACCACGGCCTGGAGAAGGCGCTCGACAACGAGCTGATCAAGCTGGCCGCCGACGCGCTCGCCGCGTCCGGCGCCACCGACGCCCAGCCGGTGCGCGCCCAGGTGCAGATCCGCAACATCAACCGCACGGTCGGCACCATGCTCGGCCACGAGGTGACGAAGAAGTTCGGTGGCGCGGGCCTGCCCGACGACACCATCGACATCACCTTCACCGGCTCCGCCGGCCAGTCCTTCGGCGCCTTCGTCCCGCGCGGTGTCACGCTGCGCCTGGAGGGCGACGCCAACGACTACGTCGGCAAGGGCCTGTCCGGCGGCCGGATCGTCGTCCGCCCGGACCGCGCGGCCGACCACCTCGCCGAGTACAGCGTCATCGCCGGCAACACCATCGGCTACGGCGCCACCGGCGGCGAGATGTTCCTGCGCGGCAAGACCGGTGAGCGGTTCTGCGTCCGCAACTCCGGCGCGACGGTCGTCTCCGAGGGCGTGGGCGACCACGGTTGCGAGTACATGACCGGCGGCCACGCCGTGGTGCTCGGCGAGACGGGCCGCAACTTCGCGGCCGGCATGTCCGGCGGTATCGCCTACGTGATCGACCTGGACCGCGACAACGTCAACGTCGGCAACCTCGACGCCGTCGAGCCGCTCGACGACACCGACAAGCAGTGGCTGCACGACGTGGTCCGCCGCCACCAGGAGGAGACGGGCTCGACCGTCGCCGAGAAGCTCCTGGCCGAGTGGGACACCGCCGTCGAGCGCTTCAGCAGGATCATCCCCAGCACGTACAAGGCAGTGCTCGCCGCCAAGGAAGCCGCCGAGCGAGCCGGTCTCTCCGAGACCGAGACCCACGAGAAGATGATGGAGGCGGCGATCAATGGCTGACCCGAAGGGCTTCCTGAACCACGGGCGCGAACTCGCCAGGTCCCGCCCCGTCGAGGAGCGCGTCCGGGACTGGAACGAGGTCTACGTCCCCGGCTCCCTGCTGCCGATCATCAGCAAGCAGGCCAGCCGCTGCATGGACTGCGGCATCCCGTTCTGCCACAACGGCTGCCCGCTCGGGAACCTGATCCCCGAGTGGAACGACTACGCCTACCGCGAGGACTGGGCGGCCGCCTCGGAGCGCCTGCACGCGACGAACAACTTCCCGGAGTTCACGGGCCGCCTGTGCCCCGCTCCCTGCGAGTCGGCGTGTGTGCTCGGCATCAACCAGCCGCCGGTCACCATCAAGAACGTCGAGGTCTCGATCATCGACAAGGCGTGGGAGACCGGGGACGTCGCCCCGCAGATCCCCGAGCGCCTGTCCGGCAAGACCGTCGCCGTCATCGGCTCCGGCCCGGCGGGTCTCGCCGCCGCCCAGCAGCTGACCCGGGCCGGCCACACCGTCGCCGTCTACGAGCGCGCGGACCGCATCGGAGGCCTCCTCCGCTACGGCATCCCCGAGTTCAAGATGGAGAAGCGGCACATCAACCGCCGCATCGAGCAGATGCGCGCGGAGGGCACCCGCTTCCGCACGGGCATCGAGATCGGCCGCGACCTCAAGGCCACGGACCTGAAGAAGCGCTACGACGCGGTCGTCCTGGCCGTCGGCGCCACCACGGCCCGTGACCTGCCGGTGCCCGGGCGCGAGCTCAAGGGCATCTACCAGGCCATGGAGTACCTGCCGCTGGCCAACAAGGTCCAGGAGGGCGACTACGTCACCACTCCGATCTCGGCCGAGGGCAAGCACGTCGTGGTCATCGGCGGCGGCGACACCGGCGCGGACTGCGTCGGCACCGCCCACCGCCAGGGCGCGGCCTCCGTCACGCAGCTGGAGATCATGCCCCGCCCGGGCGAGGAGCGGAACGAGGCCTCCCAGCCCTGGCCGACCTTCCCCATGCTGTACAAGGTCACCTCGGCGCACGAGGAGGGCGGCGAGCGGGTCTACTCGGTCTCGACGACCCACTTCGAGGGCGACGAGGACGGCAACGTCCAGTGGCTGCACCTCACCGAGGTGGAGTTCATCGACGGCAAGCTGACCCCGAAGCCCGGCTCCGAGCGCAAGATCCCCGCGCAGCTGGTCACCCTCGCCATGGGCTTCACCGGCACCGACCGGGAGAACGGCCTGGTCGACCAGTTCGGCCTGGAGCTCGACGAGCGCGGCAACATCGCCCGCGACGCCGACTTCCAGACCAACGTGCCGGGCGTGTTCGTCGCCGGTGACGCCGGCCGCGGCCAGTCGCTCATCGTCTGGGCCATCGCCGAGGGCCGCTCGGCGGCCCGCGGGGTGGACCGTGCCCTCACCGGCGCGAGCGAGCTGCCGGCGCCCATCCGTCCGACGGACCGCGCGCTGATGGTCTGACAGCACCCCACCAGACGTCCCGTACAACGGCGTACGGAACACCGACAGCGTCTGCCCAACAGTCCCCGACCGGACGACCGGGCAGGCGCTGTCGCACCTCCTCAGCCGGTCTCGTCGCCGCTCTCGTCGCCGTTCGCGTCCGGCCAGACCTGGATGTGGTCCTCCTCCAGCTCCAGCAGCACCCGGTCCGCCATGCCCAGGGCCGCCGTGTACTCGGCCGGCAGCTGGAGGCGGCCCGCGCGGTCGAGCATCGCGTACTCACGCGACACCAGCGACTCCCGGCCCGCCTCGTCGACCTCCGTGCGGCGCAGGACCTCCGTCGAGGTGCGGCCGTCGCGGATCGCGACCGTGCGGCGGACCTCACCGGCGACCGCCTGGTCGTGCGTGACGATGACGATCGTCGTGCCCAGCTCCTCGTTGGCCCGGCGGAACGCCGCGAAGACCTGCTGCCCGGTCGCCGAGTCCAGCTCGCCGGTCGGCTCGTCGGCGAGGAGGACGGCGGGGGCGTTGGCGAGGGCGACGGCGATCGCGACGCGCTGCTGCTGGCCACCGGACATCGCCTGCGGACGCCGGTCACGGCAGTCGGCGACGCCGAGCAGGGACAGCAGCTCGTCCGCCCGCCCGGCCCGCTTGCGCCGGGAGGTGCCCGCCAGCTGCATGGGCAGGGCGACGTTCTGTGCTGCCGTCAGATACGGCAGCAGATTGCGGGCCGTCTGCTGCCAGACGAAGCCCACCACCTCACGCCGGTAGCGCAACCGCGCCTTCCCGTCCATCGTCAGCAGATCCCGGCCCGCGACCTTCGCGGCACCCGCGGTCGGGACGTCCAGGCCGGCGAGGATGTTCATCAGCGTCGACTTGCCGCTGCCGGACGCTCCCACCAGCGCCATCAACTCGCCCTCGCGCACCAGGAGATCGAGCCCCTGGAGGGCCTGCACCTCCACCGCGTCGCCGCCGCCGCGCCGGGAGAAGATCCGCACCAGCCGGTCGCAGGCGATCAGGGCGTCGTGCCCGTACGCGGGCCGGTCGCGGCGCCGCGCCACCCGGCGCTCCAGTTCCTCCAGCGACTCCGTCGTACCGCTCATCGCATGTCTCCTGCCCTGAGGTGGCTGATCGGTGTCCGGCGTCCCGCCCACCAGGCCTGCGCGACGGCCACCGCCCCCGCCAGCAGCACCGCGCCCGCGGCCGGCAGGGCCAGCGACCACAGGTCGGTCCGCAGCACGGCGTCCGGCGGCGTGACACCGGACGTGTCCGCCAGGGCGAGCCGGTCCAGGTCGATGCCGGGGGCGAGCAGCCGTACCGTCGCCCAGCCGACGGCCATGCCCCCGCCCGCGGCGAGCAGCGTCTGGGGCAGCGCCTCCAGGCTCAGCAGGCGCCGCCCCTGGCGGGTCGTCATACCGAGGGTGCGCAGCCGGGCCAGCAGCGCCGCCCGCTCCGGCGCGGACCGCACCAGCCCGAGCACCAGGGCGAGTACGGCATAGCCCGCGCCCGCGGCGACGGCCCAGACGTAGATCCGTTCGGCACCGGCCTGCAACGGTGCGTCGGACAGCGCCGCCCGTTCCGCGCTCCGCAGGGTCACCGAGAGGCCGGAACCGGCGCCGCGCACGGCCGCCCGCAGCGCCTTCGTGTCGAGCCCGGCACCAGCTGCCAGCAGCATCGAGGGACCGGCCGAGCCCTTCAGCCCGGCCGCGTCGACCAGGAGGAACTCGCCCTCGGGGACGGCCGGGGTGCGGGGGCGCACCGCGGTGATCCGCACCGTGAGGGGCCCCGCGTCGGTCACGATCCTGCGCGGCGCCCGCCCGAGCCGCTCGGCGACCTCCGGGGAGGCGACCGCGTCCAGCACCCCGCCCCGCATCCGCAGCCGGTCGGCCGAGAAGCCCCCGAGCCCCATCCGCCCTGCCAGCTCCCCGTACGAGTCCGGCTCGACCCCGGCCACGGTCAGCGAACGCGCCTCGTCGGAGGCGCGCTCCGAGGCGAACTCGACGCCCACGGCCGTCACCTGCCGCACGCCCGCCACCTCCCCCACCGACCGTGCCAGTCCCGCCGCGAGCGGGGAGCCGTCGGGAGTGGTGATCAGCGCGTCCGCGCCCGTCTCCAGCAGCGCGGCCCGGTCCCGGGCGTCCGCCACGCCCGCCAGCACGGACCCCCCGAACGCGGCCGTCGTCAGGGCCGTCAGCAGGGCGAGCAGCGGCAGCGTGGCGACCGTCGCCGGTGAGCGGCCCGCGCGGGCCAGGGACAGGAACCCCACCACACCGCGCAGCCGTCCGGCCGGGCCCGCGGCCCACCGCAGGGGCAGCGGATACAGCCGGACGAGGACCAGCGCCGCCACCAGGGCGACGAGCACCGGGGCGGCGCTCACCAGCAGATCACCGTCCCCGGCCGGCCCGCGGCGGCGCAGCGTCAGCACCGAGCCCGCCGCCAGGACCAGCAGGGTCAGTTCGGCGACGGTACGACGCCCACCGGGCCTGGCCCCGGCCAGGTCGTCGCGCCCCTGGTGCGCCCGCGGCCTGCGATGCGCCACCGCCGCACGCACCGGCAGCGCGGCACAGGCCAGCATGGCCACGGCACCCGCCCCGAGCACGGCGGGCAGCAGCCGGGCCTCGTCCACGACGAGCACGGCGAGCAGCAGACCGCACACCGCCGCGGGCACCGCCGGCACCGCGTTCTCGGCCAGCAGCCGCCCGGCGATGCCGCGCAGGGAACCGCCCCTGGCCCGCAGCAGGGCGAGTTCCCCCTCGCGGCGGGCGGCCGCCAGGCCACCGCTCATCACCAGGACGACGAAGGCGACCGCGGTGATCCCGAAGGCCGCCACGGCGACCACCGGCGCGACGGCGTCACGCGTCTCCGTGTAGGCGCCCACGACCTGCTCCAGGCCGGTGGACAACTGCGCCGTCGGTCCGGCGACGGCGCGCATCCGCACCAGGGCGGGCCCGTCCTCCAGGGACGCGATCCGCTCGACCAGCGCCGAGGTGTCCGCCCCGGTGAGCCGGCCGGTCGCGGGCGCGAACCGCCAGTACCGCTCCGGCTCTCCCTGCCCGCCGAGCAGGGCCGGGGCGGCACCCGGCGCCAGCAGGACGCCCGCCTCCCAGTAGAACTGGGGCGGACGGCCGCCGTTGCTCGCCATGGCCGGTGTCCGCAGCACCGGTTCCGCGGACCAGTAGCTCCGCTCCGGATGCCGGGGCTGGAGGACGCCGGTGACGCGGACGGTCAGCGGCCCGTTCATGAAGCCGTCCAGCGTGAGGGTGGAGCCGGCCCGCAGCCGCAGCGTGCGGGCCGTCTCTGCGGTCACGGCCCCTTCCACCGTCCGGGTGTCCACGCTCACCGAGCCGTCGGCGGTGGGCAGCCGGCCCTCCCGCACCGTGGCGTGGCCGGCCGCACCCGACTGCGCGAGCAGGGTGAACCGGGGCAGCAGCCCGTCGGGCCGGGGCAGCCACGCGTCCAGCGCCTGCAGGCTCTTGCCGGTCCGCACCCCGTACGCCGACTCGGCCGGGTCCACCCGCAGCGGCTCGGGCAGCAGCGCCCGCGCCCGGGCGTCGACCGCCGCGAGGGCCTCCGGCCGGAACTCGTCGGCCCGGGCCTCCTCCGGACGGTTGAGACCGGGCTGCTCCGTCTTCAGCTCCAGCACGGTCGACTCGGGGGCGGCGGTCGCGACGGCCTCGCGCAGCCCGTCCGTCTCGTACGCCTCGACGGCCCGGGGCAGGACGGCCGCGAGGAACGCCGTGACCAGCACCAGCACACCGAAGACGACGGCCGGCCAGGGCGCGGCCCGCAACCGGGTCCGCACCCAGGAGGCTCCCTGTGCGTTCGGCGGCATCAGTCCTCCCCCTGGTGGCGCAGCGCGACCGCCGGCTCGGCACGCCGCAGCGCCGCCGCGACGGTGATCAGCAGCAGCGGGGCCGCCACCCCCGCGAGGAGCAGAGCCACCTGGGACACCGGCAGTTCGACCAGGACCGGCGGGAGAGGCCGTGCGGCACCGGAGGTCAGCACGATCAGCGGGACGACGGCCCGGGTCAGGACCGTGCCGAGGCCGAGCCCGGCGAGCAGACCGGCACCGATGAGCAGGCTCTGCTCCGTCACGACCAGCCGGGCGAGATCCCGGCGGGGCGTACCCAGGGCGCGCAGCACCGCGAACTCCGCGGACCGCTCCCGCCGCGCACCGGCGGCGCTCACCGCGAACCCCCCGGCGGCGAGGGCCACGGCGGCCACCGCCACCGCCGTCAGTGCCGAGCGCGGCCCGGCGCCGAGCGGATCGCGCAGCAGCTCGGCCGCGGTCTCGTCCCGCACCAGCACCTGCCCGGGTTCGACGTCGGGGCGCGCCCTGAGCGCCGCGGCGACCTCGGCCTCCTTGCCCGGCGTGGTGCTCACCCACCACTCGGTGGGGGTGAGCGGCGTGCTGGCCCGCTGCGCCAGCACGGCGTCGACGGCCCGCAGATCGAGCAGCAGTGCCCCGCCGGACAGGGTCTCCCCGGCCAGGTCGGTGGCGGTGGTCGGCAGCTCCTGGACCGACCGCACGATCCGCACCCGCAGTTGTTCCCCGGACAGCGGCACGTCGATGGTGTCGCCCGGCCGGGCTCCCGCCGCCCGCAGGAAGTCCCGGCTGGCGACGGCGGAGAGGCTGCGCGGCACCTCGGCTCCGGTGGTGTCGACGCGGACGGTGTAGATCGGCTGGGCGCCGTAGCCGTCGTCGCGGTCGGCGCCGGTGCCGTACGACACGGCCAGCGGCGCGTTCCCCGACGCGGCGGGCCTGGTGGCCGCACGGGAGACGACCTCGCCGTTCTGCGTCACGGTCCGGCTGCCCTGCCAGCGCGTCCCGGCGGGCACCGGGACGGTCCGCGCGGAGCCGTCGCGGCCGGTCGCGAGCAACCGCTCGACGGTGAAACGGTGTCGTTCGGGACGGTTGACGGGGGAGGTGTCGTCGAGCTGCAACCCGGTCAGCCGCAACGGCCCGGCCGGGGCCGCCCGGCGGCCCGCCGCCGTCCCGTCCAGGTCGAGCGCGATCCGGTGGACCCGGCCGTCCACCGGGACGATGCCGCCGCCCAGCCGGTACGCGATGCCGTACCGGTCCTCGACGACCACCGTGAGCAGCGGCGCGCGATCGGAGGGGGAGCGCTTCGCCGGGGCCCGCTCGTCGGTGATCCGCATGTCGAGGGCGATCCGCCGGGTGCCGTCGGGGAGCCGCACGGCCCGGTCCTGGTCCGGCTCGGGCGGCGCCAGGGCCCGCAGCAGCCGCGCCGGGGGCTCCTCGGAGAGGTCCTGGCGCATGAGCATCCCGTCCCGGGCGCGTGCCGTGTCCAGGGCGAGGACCGTCGCCCGGCGGTCCCCGGACAGGCTCAGGGTGGCGCGGTGCGCGGGAGCGGCGTCCACGGCGCCGGGCAGCGCCGCGTAAAGGCCTGTCTGCCCGGGGCTGCCCGGCCGGTAGTCGAGCACCCGTACGTCGGCGCCCGTCCTGAAGTCGGCCTGGTCGTCCTGCGACCGGTCCCAGGACGCGCCGTGCCCGATCGCCAGCATGCCCGTCGCCACGGCGATGACCAGCAGCAGCACCGGGCCCGCCCCGCGCAGCGGACGCCGGCTGAACTGCCAGCCCGCCAGCGCCGCCGGCAGTCCACGCCCGCTCGCGGACCGCCGCTCCGCGAGCCGGGCCACGAACGGCAGCAGACGCAGCGTCAGGACCGTGCCCGCCAGCAGTGCCAGCGCGGGCGCCGCGACCAGCAGCGGATCGATGCCCAGCTCCCCGGCCCGGTCCCGGCTGAGCACTCCGCCGCCGGTCGCGTCGGTCTGCCGGTCCAGCTGCCAGTACGCCACTCCCGCGATCAGCAGCAGCCCCACGTCGGCTCCGGCCCGCACGGGCGCGGCCGACGCCGCGGCCCGGACCCGCCGCAGCCGTACGGGCGTTCCCGTCGTCGCCGCGAGCGCGGGTGCCACCACCGCCATCGCACAGGCCGCCGCCACCCCGCCCGCGACCAGCCACACCGGACCCACAGGGGCGGTGTCGAGCCCCAGGCCGATCCGGTCGAGCGAGGACCACCGGGCGAGCAGCCGGGCCAGCGGGCCGGACAGCAGCGCGGCACAGACGGCGGCGGGGACCGCCAGCAGCAGGGCCTCCAGCGCGGCGAGCCCGGCGATCCGCCCGCGCGATCCGCCTCGGGCCCGCAGCAGCTCGGTCTCACCCGCCCGTTCGCTGCTCAGCAGCCGGGCCACCAGCAGCAGCGCGTACCCGGCGAGCAGCACCAGCTGCACCGAGACGATCAGCAGCGTGGACCGGGACACCAGCAGGCCACGCTCGGTCCGGTCGAGCACCTCGGGCAGCCCCGTCCGCACATCCGCGTCGCCCCCGAGCGCCGGGTCCTCGCGCAGCGCCCCGGCCGCCCGGACGGCCGCCGAGCGGAGCGTGCCGATGCCGTCGGTCGTCAGGGTGCGGAAGCCGGCCGTCGCCACCCAGCCGGTGGCGTCCTCGGAGACGCGGCCCGAGGCGAGCACCGACCCGTGGGCCAGCAGCGGCCCGTACGTGGTGAAGGCGACGGTGCGGATGCCCCGTCCGCCGAGGGGGTCGGCCTGCCAGTAGGGATCGGAGCTGTCGGCCGCCCGGTACACGCCGGTCACCCGGACCCGCAGCGGATCGCCGCCCAGCCGGTCGGTCAGCGTGACCCGCGCTCCGGGGCGCAGCCCCAGCCGGTCGGCGGCAGCCTCGGGCAGCGCCACGGGCACGGCGGCCGAGCGGGACGCCGGGGCCGGGCCCGGCAGGGTGCCCGAAAGCAGCTTGATCCGTGACCCGTCGAGGGCGGCGAGGTGCGTGAGGTCGGGCTCCCCGGCGCCGGCCTCGGCGCCCTGCAGGGACCGGGGCAGCGCGTACGGCCCGGACCGCTCCAGCCTCCGCACGGTCACCGGCAGCCCGCCGAACGCATCCCGCGCCCCGCGCACCACCGCCCGCTGCGCCGCGTCCCGCCGCTCCCGGGGCACGTCCGCCTCGACGACGAGGGAGGCGGAGGCCGCGGCCCGGCCGCCCAGGGCGCCGCGCAGCGCCGCGTCCCCGACGGAGCCGGAGTAGGCCGTGAGCGCGGCGAGCACCGAGGTGGTCAGCAGGACGGCGAGCAGGGCGGCCGTGAGCAGCAGCCGGTGCGCGCGCAGGCGCAGCAGCAGTAAGCCCGTCACTCTTCCCCCACCCGATGCGCGAGCCTCTGATCCCCCAACCCGGCATGCATATCACGGAGTTCCCCACCCGGCACATGAGTTCGAACCCGGGTCGCCCCGCTCTTGACCATGCGGACCGGTTCCGTATGGGATGCGGTGATGACCGAGAACACCAGTCCGGGAACCGGCGCCGCCCTCGTCGGCGACGCGTCCGGCGGGCCGATGCTGCGGGTGGAGGACCTGCACCACTCCTACGGCACCGGGGCCGGGGCCGTGCACGCGCTGCGCGGGGCCTCCTTCACCGTCCGCAGCGGGGAACTGGTCGCTCTCAA
This sequence comes from Streptomyces paradoxus, assembly GCF_014202475.1. GTDB lineage: Bacteria > Actinomycetota > Actinomycetes > Streptomycetales > Streptomycetaceae > Streptomyces > Streptomyces paradoxus. The sequence continues at coordinate 266,045 of NZ_JACHGV010000009.1, read as the reverse complement.
GGGCCGGTCGGGCTCCGGCAAGTCGACCCTGCTCCATCTGATCGGCGGCCTCGACACCCCGCGGAGCGGCCGTGTCGTCGTGGACGGCACCGACCTGTCGGCGCTCGGCGAGAGCGAGCTGCTGGAACTGCGCCGCGACCGGATCGGCTTCGTCTTCCAGTCCTTCGGGCTCATCCCCATCCTCACCGCCGCCGAGAACGTGGGCGTGCCGCTGCGGCTGCGCCGGGCCGAGCCGCGCGAACGCGAGGAGCGGGTGGCGCTGCTGCTGGCCCTGGTGGGTCTCGCCGGCCATGAGACACAGCGGCCAGCCGAGCTGTCCGGCGGACAGCAGCAGCGGGTCGCCATCGCCCGGGCCCTCGCCAACCGGCCGGCCCTGCTGCTTGCCGACGAGCCGACCGGCCAGCTCGACGCCGCCACCGGCCTGGCGGTGATGGAGCTGCTGCGGGCCGTGGTCCGCAGCGAGGGCGTCTCGGCCCTCGTCGCCACCCACGACCCTCAACTCCTCGGTCTGGCCGACCGGGTGCTGGAGCTGAGCGACGGGGTGGTCACCGAGGAGTGAGAGGATGCGGGCCATGGTCGCGATCAGTCTGAGCAAGGTCCAGGAGACCGCTCCCGCGCTGGTGAACCTCTACAAGAGCGCCGGGGCGTCCCTCGCCGGGCACGGCCTCACCGGAGTGCGGGCCGCGGTCTACCTCGTCGTCGACTACTCCGGCTCGATGAAGCCCTACTACCAGGACGGCAGTGTCCAGGCGCTGGCCGACCGGGTCCTCGGGCTGTCGGCGCATCTGGACGACGACGGCAGCGTGCCCGTGGTGTTCTTCTCCACCGACGTCGACGCCGTCACCGACATCGCGCTCGCCGACCACCGGGGCAGGATCGAGAGGATCGCCGCCGGGCTCGGGCACATGGGCAAGACGAGCTACCACCTGGCCATGGACGCCGTGATCGACCACTACCTCGACAGCGGGACGGCCGAGCCCGCCCTGGTGGTGTTCCAGACCGACGGCGGGCCGATCAACAAACTCGCCGCGGAGCGGTACCTGTGCAAGGCCGCCGGGCTTCCGCTGTTCTGGCAGTTCATCGGGTTCGGCGACCCGGGCAGCAAGCAGTTCGACTTCCTGCGCAAGCTCGACGAGCTGGCCGTACCGGGCAAGCGGATCGTCGACAACGCCGGGTTCTTCCACGCGGGCAAGGACCCGCGGAAGGTCTCGGACGCCGAGCTCTACGACCGGCTGACGGGCGAGTTCCCCAAGTGGCTCGTGGCCGCCCGGGCGCAGAGGATCGTCCGGGACCCCGCCGGCCGCTGACCGCCCGCTCGCCCCCTTGGCCCAGCCGCCCCGCCCCTTGGCCCACGCCCCGCTTGCACGGTCGCGAGGCCGTGCCACGCTGGGAAGGATCCGACGGGGAGGCGACGACGCATGGGCGACGACGGCGCACGACGGGTGTACGGGACGGACTCCGCCCACCGGAGGCCGCCCGCGGGCAAGGGCGAGCAGCTCGCCGACTGGGCGGACGGGCGGCTCGGGCTGTACGCCCTGGCCAAGGCCAACATGCGCAAGGTCTTTCCGGACCACTGGTCGTTCATGCTGGGCGAGGTCACCCTCTACAGCTTCGTCGTGCTGATCCTCACCGGCGTCTACCTCACCCTGTTCTTCGAGCCCAGCATGCAGGAGGTCGTCTACAACGGCTCCTACACGGAGCTCAACGGCGTCCTGATGAGCAGGGCGTTCGAGTCCACGCTGGACATCAGCTTCGACGTGCGCGGCGGGCTGCTGATCCGGCAGATCCACCACTGGGCGGCACTGGTCTTCATCACCGGCATGCTGGTGCACATGATGCGGGTGTTCTTCACGGGCGCCTTCCGCAAGCCGCGCGAGCTGAACTGGGTCTTCGGCTGGACCCTGCTGATGCTCGGCATCATCACCGGCCTGACCGGCTACTCCCTCCCCGACGACCTGCTGTCCGGCACCGGCATCCGCTTCGCGCAGGGCGCGATCCTGTCCATCCCGATCGTCGGGACGTACCTGTCGTTCTTCCTGTTCGGCGGGGAGTTCCCGGGCGAGGACATCATCTCGCGGCTGTACCCCGTCCACATCCTGCTGCTGCCGGGCATCATGCTGGGCCTGGTGACCGCCCATCTGATCCTGGTCTTCTACCACAAGCACACCCAGTTCCCGGGCCCCGGACGCAAGGAGCGGTCGGTCGTCGGGATGCCCTTCCTGCCGGTCTACATGGCCAAGGCCGGGGGCTTCTTCTTCCTCGTCTTCGGCGTGCTGACGGTGATGGGCGCGATCGCCCAGATCAACCCCGTGTGGGCCTTCGGCCCCTACCGCCCCGACCTGGTCACCACCGGCGCCCAGCCCGACTGGTACCTCGGCTTCTCCGAGGGCCTGATCCGGGTGATGCCGGGATGGGAGATCAACCTCTGGGGCCACACACTCGTCCTCGGTGTGTTCATCCCCTTCGCCCTCTTCCCCCTGATCCTGCTCGCCCTCGGCCTCTACCCCTTCATCGAGGCGTGGATCACCGGCGACAAACGCGAGCACCACATCCTCGACCGGCCGCGCAACGCACCCGTGCGCACCGGCCTCGGCGTGGCCTGGCTGACCCTGTACGCGGTGCTGCTGATCGGCGGCGGCAACGACATCGTCGCCACCCATCTGCACCTGTCCATCAACGTGATCACCTGGTTCGTGCGGATCGGCGTCTTCGTGCTGCCGGTCGTCGCCTTCGTCGTCACGAAGAAGATCTGCATGGGCCTGCAGCGCCGCGACCGCGCCAAAGTTCTGCACGGCCGGGAGACCGGCACCATCAAACGGCTGCCGACCGGCGAGTACATCGAGGTGCACGAGCCCCTCGCCCAGGCCGAGCGGTTCACCCTCACCCAGCACGAGCAGAACCCGCCGTACGAGGTCGGGCGCGAGGTCGACGCGGGGGGCGTCCGCCGCAAGGTCAAGCGGTCCGAGCGGTTGCGAGCCCGTCTCGCCAAGGCCATGTTCGGCCCCGACGCACGGATCGAGAAGCCGACGGTGGAGGAGTACCGGGAGATCACCAGCGGCGACCACCAGCACTGACGACCGGGCCCCGGCGCGTGCACTCCCACCCGGCGCGCCCTACGTGTCGCACTCCAGCACGCTCCGGCACAGCGCGCACCGTGCCCGGACCCGTCCCCGGACCGGCACCCTGATGCGCTGGTGGCACGTGGGGCAGGGGAACGACACCCGCAACCGCCCGACCCCGTCGGGGGAGAACGCGTACCGCACCCCCGGCTGCGGCGAATCCGACGGCCCGTGACGCCGGTCCCGGGCGTACCGCCGGCGCCCCGCCCACCCCGCCGCCGTCAGCGGCGGCTGCCGCTCGTCGAGGCGGGCCAGCTCCATCCCCTTCACATACGCCGTGTACGCCTGCGCACTGGTGAACCACACCGACGGGTCCTCACCGAAGACCAGCGACCGCTTCGCCAGCACGTACCCGAACTCCTCCGGCGTGAGATACCCCAGCTTCTGCGACGACGCCCCGTCCTCCCGGAACGCGTCCAGCAGCAGCCACCCCGCGCCCAGGTACGTCGTCGCCGTGTCCGTGAGGATCTCGTTGTCCCGCACGCCCGGGAAGGACAGGTCCAGACGGTGCAGGTACACGTGCATCACCTCGTGCGCCAGGGCCGCCCCGATGTCCCGCCGATGGGTACGGAACCGGTCGTTCAGCTCCACGAAGTACTCCGGCCCGGCCGCGAGCTCCACGCTCGCCGCGTGCCGCATCTCCCGGAAGCTCACGACCAGCCGGGCATCCGGCAGCCGGTAGTGCCGCACCAGCTCGTGCGCCACCCGCTGCGCCCCCAGATACAGGTCGTCGGTGTCGCAGAAAGCCACATCCGCCGGGAGCACGCTCGTCGCGAACGTCCGCACGGTGTCGTACGACAGCCGCTTGTACAGTGCCGTGATGGCCGCCCGCACCGTCTCCAGATGCGGGTAGCCGTGCTCGACCGGCCCGCCGCTCGCCACGCCTCACCCCCAAAGGACGCCCCGGAACCCGGTTCCACTGTACGAGGACGCGACCCGCCGCGGACGGGCGCGAAGACGGCGAAAACCGGTCGTCACCGCCCGGCACCTCGGGCAGAATCCGCGCCGTGACCAGCGAACAGCACACCGTCGCCGCGCTCCGGGTGGGCGGCCAGGACGACGATCTCGAAAAGCGGCTCGACGAGGAGCTGACCGCCTTCAACACCGCCGCCGCCGGCGGAGCCGTCACCGAACCTCTCTCCGTGCGCGTCACCGACGAGGCCGGCGACCTGGTCGGCGGGCTCACCGCCTGGACCTGGGGCACCCTGTGCTCGGTGGACATGCTCTGGGTCCGCGAGGACCAGCGCCACTCCGGCTGGGGCGGCCGGCTGATGCGCGCGGCGGAGGCCGAAGCGGCCCGGCGCGGCTGCACCGACATGATCGTCTCCACGTACGGCTTCCAGGCACCCCGCTTCTACCCGGCGCTCGGCTTCCGGGAACGGGCCCGCATCCCCGGCGTCCCCGGCGGCCACGAGGACGTCCATTTCCACAAACGGATCTCCCTGCCGAAGGATGAGACGGCCGGCGGCCACCCTGCGTGATCCCCGTAGGCTGACGCCCCATGACCACCAGCAACACCGGTTCCCCCGACGCCGACCCCGCCGTCCGCGAAGAGCTCGCCCGGCTGCGCGACAGCATCGACAACATCGACGCGGCCGTCGTCCACATGCTCGCCGAGCGTTTCAAGTGCACCCAGCAGGTCGGCCACCTCAAGGCCCGCCACCAGCTGCCGCCCGCCGACCCCGCTCGCGAGGCCCGCCAGATCGCCCGGCTGCGCGCCCTGGCCGAAAACGCCAAGCTGGACCCGGCCTTCGCCGAGAAGTTCCTCAACTTCATCGTCGGCGAGGTCATCCGCCACCACGAGCGCATCGCGGACGAGGCGCTCAACGGCTCCTCCACCGGCGCTGGCTGACCTCGCGCACGCCCCGGGGGGAGTGACACGACGGCCCGCGCGCGGCATGCTGCGCTGTGCACAGCATGTCAGCTGACGAGCACACCGCGTCAGCGTCCCGGACTTACTCTGGTCCTCCACAGGGAGGGGCGTCGGGCCATGCCGTCGGATACCAGGATCCTCATCGTCGACGACCACGAGGACACGCTGTACGCGCTGGAGAGCGCCCTGGCCCCGCTGGGCTACCAGCTCGGCCGGGCCACCAGCGGCGACGAGGCACTCAAGCAGGTCCTCCGCGGCCAGGTCGGCCTGCTGCTGCTCGACGTGCGCATGCCCGGCGTCAGCGGACTGGAAGTCGTGCGCTACATGCGGCGCGTGGAACAGACCCAGCACATCCCCGTCATCCTGCTCACCGGCTTCGGCGCCGACCACGAACTGACCACGACCGCCTTCGGGCTCGGCGTCGCCGACCTCGTCATGAAGCCCGTCGACCCCTGGGCCCTGCGCACCAAGGTCCGCTACCTCTACGACGCCCACCGGCGCCATCTCGCCCTGGAGAGGGAGGTGCACCGCCTGCGCGCCCTCGCGGGGGAGCACACCGAGACCGCCGCACACCCCGCGCGCCCCGGACTGCCGCATCCCGACGCGCGCGTGCCCACGCAGCGGCCCATGGGGGCGCACGCCGGGGAGCTCGAAAAGGACCGCACCTAGAGCGGACATTGGGCACGTACCGATCCGCCTCTGTGCCTCGCCCACGCCATCAGGCAGCATGTCACGCATGTCCGTACTGACGCGCGACGAAGCGCAGACCCGAGCAGAGCTCCTCGACGTCCACCACTACACGATCGAACTCGACCTGACCGGCGGAGACGAGACCTTCGACTCCCGCACCCTGATCAGGTTCGCCACCCGCGTGGACGGGAACACCTTCGTCGAGCTCAAGCCCGCCGAGCTGCGCACCGTCACCCTCGACGGACACCCCCTGGACCCGGAATCCCTGGACGGCAACCGGCTCGCCCTGCCGCACCTCACCGCCGGCGAGCACGAACTGCTCGTGGACGCCCGGATGCGCTACTCCCGCACCGGCGAGGGCATGCACCGCTTCACCGACCCCACCGACGGCGAGACCTACGTCTACACCCAGCTGTTCATGGACGACGTCCAGCGCGTCTTCGCCGCCTTCGACCAGCCCGACCTGAAAGCCGTCTTCGAACTGTCGGTGAAGGCCCCGCAGGACTGGACCGTCCTCGCCAACGGCATCACCGAACAGACGGACGGCGTATGGAAAGCGGCCCCCACACCGCTCATCTCCACCTACCTCGTCGCCGTCGCCGCCGGCCCCTGGCACTCCGTACGCACCGAGCACCGCGGCCTGCCCTTCGGCCTGCACTGCCGCCGCTCCCTCGCCCCCTACCTCGACGCCGACGCCGACGAACTCCTCGACGTCACGCGCGCGTGCTACGACCGCTACCACGAGAAGTTCGACGAGCTCTACCCGTTCGACTCCTACGACCAGGCTTTCGTCCCCGAGTTCAACGCCGGCGCCATGGAGAACCCGGGCCTGGTCACCTTCCGCGACGAGTTCGTCTACCGCTCCGCCGTCACCGACACCGAACGCCAGACCCGCGCCATGGTCATCGCCCACGAGATGGCCCACATGTGGTTCGGCGACCTCGTCACCCTCAAGTGGTGGGACGACATCTGGCTGAACGAGTCCTTCGCCGAGTACATGGGCTACCAGACCCTCACCGAAGCGACCCGCTTCACCGACACCTGGACCGACTTCGGCGTCACCCGCAAGTCCTGGGGCTACGACGCCGACCAGCGCCCCTCCACCCACCCCGTCGCCCCCGAGGCCGTCGACGACACCGCCTCCGCCCTGCTCAACTTCGACGGCATCTCCTACGCCAAGGGCGCCAGCGCGCTGCGGCAACTGGTCGCCTGGCTCGGCGAGAAGGACTTCCTCGCCGGCATCAACACCCACTTCGCCCGGCACAGGTTCGCCAACGCCACCCTCGCCGACTTCATCGACAACCTCGCGAGCGCCACCGACCGTGACGTCCACGCCTGGGCCGACGCCTGGCTGCGCACCACCGGCGTCGACACCCTCACCCCGCGGATCACCCCCGGCGAGCACGGCACCTGCGCCCTCACCGTCGACCGCGCCGGCAGCCGCCCGCACCGCATCGCCGCCGGCCTCTACGACCGCGACCTCGGCGACGACGGCGGGCAGCTCGTCCTGCGCGAAAGCCTCCACCTGGACCTCCCGCAGACCGGCCCTCACCCCATCGGCAAGCGGCCCGCCCTGCTCCTCCTCAACGACGGCGACCTCACCTACGCCAAGGTCCGCTTCGACCCCGAGTCCTTCGAGACCGTCCGCAAGGACCTGTCCGGCCTGCCCCGGCCGCTCACCCGCGCGGTCGTCTGGAACGCCCTGCGGGACGCCGTCCGCGACGGCGAACTCGCCCCCGGCGCCTACCTGGAGACCGCCCGCGCCCACCTCCCGCTGGAGACGGACCTCGCCATCGTCCAGGGCGTACTCGCCTTCGCCTCCGCCTACATCGCCGACCGCTACCTCACCCCCGACGAGCGGCCCGCCGCCCTCGCCACCCTCTCCGAACTGTGCCGCGACCTCATCCGCCGCACCGAGGACGGCGACAACCCCGGCCTGCGCCTGATCGCAGTACGCCACCGCATCGACGTGGCCGCCCACCCCGACACCATCGCCGCCTGGCTCGCCGACGGCACCGTCCCCGGCGGCCCGGAACTCGACCCCGAGCTGCGCTGGCGCGTACTCGCCCGGCTCGCCGTCCTCGGCGCGACCGACGAGCCCGCCATCGCCGCCGAACTGGAACGCGACCCCAGCGCCACCGGCCAGGAGGGCGCCGCCCGCTGCCGCGCCGCCCTGCCCGACCCGGAGGCCAAGGCCCGCGCCTGGGAGGCCATGTTCGGCTCCGACGACCTGTCCAACTACCTCTTCACCGCCACCGCCCGTGGCTTCTGGCAGCCCGAACAGGCCGACCTGGTACGCGAGTACGTCGCGCGCTACTACCCCGACGCGGTCGCCGTCGCCGACCGCCGGGGCCCCGCGATGGCGGAGGCGGCAGGCCGCTGGGCCTTCCCCGCCCACGCCGTGGACGAGGACAACCTCCACCTCGGCGAGACCTGCCTGCACGACGGCGACCCGACCCCCGCGCTGCGCCGCAAACTCGTCGACCAGCTGGACGACTTGAAGCGGGCGCTGCGGGTGCGGGGAGCGCAGGGGGCCTGACCGGGGGCTCGGGCGGCCGCCCTCCCGCCGCAGCGGCGGACCGGCCGCCCCCAGCCCTGGGCCCCGGCCCGGCCTTGAGGGCGATACAGCCGTCGGGAACGCGACCCCGGCCCGGGTCCGAGGGCCCTATGGCGCCCTGCGCCGCGAAACCTTCGGCCGACTGGACGACCTGAAGCGCGGGTTCCGGGACGCCACCCGCCCCGCCCCGGCGGTCACGCCGCCGGGTTCGGGAACTGACACCCGCGCACAGAAATACCTCCACCCGGGTTGGATCGTTGGGCTGTCGGGCGTGCCGCCACCCGCGCCCCGGAGGTCAGCCCATGAGCACGCCGCCCCTCGCATCGGGCCCCGACGGCCCGCACGCCCTGCGGTCCTTGCTCCACACCGTGCTCGACGCGCTGGACACCGGCTCCCGGGCCCGCGGCGGGCCGCTGCCCGCGGGCGGCCCGGACCAGGTCGCCGCGCGGCTGCGGAACGCGGTGGGAGACATCCTCCCGGACCGGGGCGACCCACACGCCCTCCGCACCCTCGTCCACGCCTTCGCCGAGACCGCCGCCGACCCCGCCCACCCCCTGTGCGCCGCCCACCTCCACTGCCCCCCGCTCGCCGTGGCCACCGCGGCGGACCTGGCGGCCTCCGCCCTCAACCCCTCCCTGGACTCCTGGGACCAGGCCCCGGGAGCGTCGGAGCTGGAGAGGCTGGTCACGGCGGCCCTGGCCCGCGAGATCCACGGAAGCGGCACTCCCGCGACCCCCGACTCCCTCATCACCACCGGCGGCACCGAATCCAACCAGCTCGCCCTGCTCCTCGCCCGGGAGACCCACGGCGCAAGCGTCCGGCTCGTCTGCGGCGCCAACGCCCACCACTCCCTGCCCCGCGCCGCCTGGCTGCTCGGCCTGCCCCAGCCCGTCGTCGTACCCACCCCGCACGGCACACTCGACCCCGACACGCTCGACCAGGCCCTCACCTGCCTGAACGGCCCGCTGCTCGTCGCCGCCACCGCCGGCACCACCGACGCCGGCCTCATCGACCCGCTGCCCGAGATCGCCGCCCGCTGCGCCGCCCACAACGCCCGGCTGCACGTGGACGCCGCCTACGGCGCAGGCCTCCTCTTCAGCGACCGGCACCGCACCCGCCTCACCGGACTCGGCACCGCCGACACCGTCACCCTCGACCTGCACAAACTCGGCTGGCAGCCGGTCGCCGCCGGGCTCCTGGCGGTCCGGGACGGCCGCGATCTCGCCGCTCTGCGGCAGCGCGCCGACTACCTCAACGCCGACGACGACACCGAGGCCGGCCTGCCCGACCTGCTCGGCCGGTCCCTCAGAACCACCCGCCGCCCCGACGTCCTCAAACTCGCCGTCACCCTCAAGACCCTCGGCCGCACCGGCCTCGGCGCACTCGTCGACCGAGTCTGCGCCCACGCCCGGCAGTTCGCCGACCTCGTCGACGCCCACCCCGGCTTCGACCTGCACGCCCCGCCCGCCATCAGCACGGTGCTGTTCCGGCCCACCGGCGCCACCGACACCACCGTGGCCGCCGTACGCCGCGCGCTGCTCACCGACGGCCACGCCGTCCTCGGCCGGGCCCGCCTCGACGGCCGGCTCTGGCTCAAAGCCACCCTCCTCAACCCGGCCACCGGGCCCGACGACCTGGCCGCCCTGCTGCACCTCGCGGCAGCGAGCCGAGCCACACTCGTGGAAGGACACACCCCCAGATGAACCCCGCTCCGCACCCGCACCAAGAGCCCGACGCCCCCCGCGACCTGGTCGGCATCGGCATCGGCCCCGCCAACCTCTCCCTCGCCGCGCTCGCCCACCCCCTCGGCGGCCTCGACACCGTCTTCTACGACCAGAGCCCCGCCTTCGGCTGGCACCCCGGCCTGCTCATCGACGGCGCCACCATCCAGGTCCCGTTCCTCGCCGACCTGGTGTCCCTCACCGACCCCACCAGCCCCTGGACCTTCCTCAACTACCTCAGGTCCCGCGAACGGCTGTTCCCCTTCTACTTCGCCGAGCGCTTCCACATCCAGCGCGCCGAATACGACGCCTACTGCCGCTGGGTCAGCGAGAACCTCCCCGGACTCCACTTCGGCCACCAGGTCGACGCCGTCCGCTGGAACCCCGAACGCGACGTCTTCGAAGTCGACTTCACCCAGCTCGACACCGACGGAGAAGCAGAAGCCCTCGGCCGGACCTACACGCGCAACGTCGTCCTCGGCATCGGCACCGAGCCCTACGTCCCCGACCCCCTGAAGCCTCTCGTCGAAGCCCCCGGCGTGCCCGTCGTGCACGCCGCCGACTATCTCGACCACCGCGCCGCCCTCCTCGCCGCCGAGCACGTCACCGTCGTCGGCATCGGACAGTCCGGCGCCGAGATCTTCCTCGACCTGCTCCGCAACCGGCCCGCCGGACGCGAAAAACTCCACTGGCTGGGCCGCACCGAAGCGTTCGCCCCCATGGAGTACTCCAAGCTCGGCCTGGAGCACTTCACCCCCGACCACACCCGCTACTTCCACGCCCTGCCCGAACCCACCCGCGACCGGCTCCTCGACGGCCAGTGGCAGCTCCACCAAGGCATCGACGCCGCCACCATCGCCGCCGTCCACGACGAGCTCTACCGCCGCACCCTGCACGGCGGCTGGCCCGACGCCGTCCTCACCCCCGGCGTCCACCTCCGCACCGCCGGCCGGATCGCCACGACCAAAGTCGAACTGCACCTGGAGCACGACCTGCAGAACAGCCGCTCCCGCCTCACCACCGACGCCGTCGTCCTCGCCACCGGCTACCGCGAATGCCCCCACGACCGGATCCTCGCCGGCCTCGACCCCTACATGCGCCGCGACAACAGCGAACGCCCCCGCATCGACGAGGACTACCGGCTCGTCCTCGACCCGTCCGTCACCGGCACGGTGTACGTCCAGAACGCCGAAACCCACACCCACGGCGTCGGCGCCCCCGACCTCGGCCTCGCCGCCTGGCGCAGCGCGATCATCCTCAACACACTGACGGGCGGGGAGGCCTACGCCCTCCCCGCCCGCACCGCCTTCACCACCTTCGGCCTCACCCAGCGGGCACACGTCCCGCCGCCCCGCGAGGCACCCGCACTGACCCCGCTCGTCGACGACCGAAGGTGACGAGGCGCGCCTCTCAGAAGACGGGCGTGCCCTCGCGCGTGAGCTTCCAGTCCACCGCCGCGAAGACGGCCGGGTCGATCGACCCCTTCGCCTTCACCCAGGCGATCATGGTGTTGCGGATCTCGTCCGAGTTCGACCACAGCAACGGGGCCGCGGCGACATGCGGGAAGTTCCCGCCGCCGTTGGCCCGGTAGTTGTTCACCGCGAACACGAACTTCGCGTCGTCCGCGAGCGGCTGCCCCCCGAACCGCACATTCGTCACCCGTGAACCGGCCGGCTTCGCGATGTCGATCTCGTACGTCAGACCACTCACCACGTCGTAGTTGTAGTCCGGCGTGCCGTTCGCGTTCGTCAGCTTCGCCGGATCCACCGGAGCGCCCGGCGCGGTCTGCACGAAGTAGTTCGCCGAATACTCCAGATACGCCTTCATCTGCGCACCCGTCATCAGACGCGCCTCCAGCGTGTTCTCGAAGACGTACAGACCCGCGACGTCCCGGATCGTCACCTCACCGGCCGGGATCCGCGCACTGCGCGAGAAGCACGCCGCCTGCGACAGCACCGGCAGCGCGGCGTACTCCGTGGCCGCCAGCGCCTGCTTCACCGTGTCCGCCTGGATGTGGTTGATCAGGTCGATGATCGGCACGTCCTTGTACGGCGCCTCGGCCGACGCCATCTCCGCCGCGTTCGTGCCGATGACCTGATTGACGTACGCCACGACCTTCTCGTGCTCGTCCGAGAGCAGCTTCGTGATCTTCGGGTCCTCCTCCACGGTGTTGGAGTTGAGGACCTTCGCGCCCACCTTCTCGACCTTCCAGCAGCCCTTCTCCCAGACCAGCTCGAAGTCGAACAGCGTCAGCCGCTGACCCCACTTCAGCGGCTCCGACAGCACGACCTGCTTGCCGGTCTCCTTGTTCGTGACGAAGTACTCCGGGATCTCCGTGTGCGCGTGCCCGACCAGGATCGCGTCGATCCCCGGCACCTGCTCCGCCACCAGACCCGCCGCGTTCTCGATGTACGGCAGCTGGTCACCGTAGGACGACTTCCCCGACGAACCGCTGTGCGCCGACACGATGACCACGTCCGCACCCATCGAACGCAGCTTCGGCACCCACTTCGCCGCCTGCTCCTCCAGACCCGGGAACGTCATCTTCCCCTGCACGTTCGCCTTGTCCCAGATCGCGATGCCCGGGTTGGTCAGCCCCAGCACCGCCACCTTCACGTCCCGCCCGAACGGCGTACGCAGCCGGTGCATGCTGTACGGCGCGAACGCCGGCCGCAGCGTCTTCGCGTCCAGCGCGTTCGCCCCCAGCAGCGGGAATCGGCACTGCTGCTCGAACTTCCGCAGCACCGGAATGCCGTAGTTGAACTCGTGGTTGCCGAGCGCCGCCGCGTCATACCCCATGGCGTTCATCGCCTGCGCCATCGGATGCACCGGGCCGCCCTCGGCCGTGATCGGGTCGACCTTGGCGTAGTAGTACGACAGCTGCGTGCCCTGGATGGTGTCGCCCGCGTCGATCAGCAGCGTGTTGCGACGGCCCTTCTCCGCACGGACCCGGTTCACCAGCGTCGAGACCTTCGCGAGGCCCACGTCGTTGTGGTCCTTGTCGTCGAACTCCTTGTCCGTGAAGTAGTCCCAGTTGAAGACGTTGCCGTGCAGGTCCGTCGTCCCCAGGACGGTGAACGCGTACCGCTTGGCACCCCGCTTCGCCTCGGCCGCCTGCGCACCCGGCGCCGAGACCGCACCGGCCAGCGCCACCCCCGCCCCGGTCACGGCGGACTTCTCCAGGAACTTCCGGCGGTTCAACGGCATGTCTGGCTCCCCTGCGGAATCTGTGAACGACGCGCGTAGATAACGCGCGTAGATTCTGACCCGTCCATGACCGGCCGCAACAGACCCGGCAGGTTGCGATCTGATGACTCGGCCTCCGCCTCCCGGCCGCCAACCAGCCCAGACATGACAGAGTGGGGCGTATGACCGCGGCCACCCCAGACGCCTCCCAGCCCGCCGTCCCCTACGGCACACCCGAGGCCCCCCGCATCGCCGTCCGCGGCGAAGCCCGCCTCGAAGTCGACCCCGAGATCGCCCGCATCGGCATCACCGTCGCCGCCCGCGGCCGCGACCGCCGCTCCGCCCTCGACGACCTCACCCGCCGCAACGCCGTCGTCCTCGACCTCGTCAAGACCTACGGCGATGCCGTCGAACGCCTGGAGACCGGCGCCTTCTCCATCACGCCGGAACTCACCAAACACGGCCGCGGCGAACGCGTCCGCACGTACCACGGCAGCGTCCGCGTCACCGCCGAACTCACCGACTTCACCGCCCTGGGCGAACTCACCACCCGCCTCGCCGACCTCGACCTCACCCGGGTCGACGGCCCCTGGTGGGCCCTGCGCCCCGACTCACCCGCCCACCGCGAAGCCCGCAAGAAGGCTGTCCACGAAGCCGTCCAACGCGCCCGCGAATACGCCGACGCCCTCGGCACCACCCTCTCCGCCCTCGTCGAACTCGCCGACATCGGCGCCGAGAGTGCCCCGCCGGCCTACCCCCAGGCCCCCGGCCGCATGCGCTCCGCCGCCTACGCCGGCGCCCCCGAGGACACCCCCGCCCCCCTCGACCTCGAACCCCAGCGCCAACGCGTCCACGCCCAGATCAACGCCCGCTTCACGATGGTGCCGCCGCGGCTGTGAGCCCCGCCGGGCGAATTCACGAAAGCATGACCGAATTCCTCGGATGCTCATCGGAGCGCCCCGCCGCACAATTCAACACTTGTCAATAACGCTTAACCCACAGTCCGTTGGGTGGTCATCCCCGACCAATTCCCTACCAGCCGGTAACTCATAAGCTCTTTCCATGCGCCGAGCAAAAATCGTCTGCACCCTGGGACCCGCCACCGACTCGTACGACCAGATCAAAGCCCTGGTCGACGCCGGAATGGACGTAGCCCGCTTCAACCTCAGCCACGGCAGCCACGCCGAACACGAGGAGCGCTACCACCGGGTCCGCAAAGCCGCAGACGAGACCGGCCGCAGCGTCGGCCTCCTCGCCGACCTTCAAGGCCCGAAGATCCGCCTCGGCCGCTTCACCGAAGGCCCCGTACTCCTCGAACGCGGCGACACCTTCACCATCACCGTCGAAGACGGCGTCCAAGGCGACGGCCATATCTGCGGCACCACCTACGCCGGCCTCGCCACCGACGTCACCACAGGCGAACGCATCCTCGTCGACGACGGCAAGGTCTGCCTCAAGGTGACCTCGGTAGACGGCCCCAGGGTCCACACCACCGTCCTCGAAGGCGGCGTGATCTCCGACCACAAAGGCCTCAACCTCCCCGGCGTCGCCGTCTCCGTCCCCGCCCTCTCCAAAAAAGACGAAGACGACCTCCGCTGGGCCCTGAACACCGGCTTCGACGTCATCGCTCTCTCCTTCGTCCGCTCCGGCCGCGACATCCAGGACGTCCACCGCATCATGGACGAAGAAGGCCGCCGCCTCCCCGTCATCGCCAAAGTCGAAAAACCCCAGGCCGTCGAGAACATCGACGACATCGTCGCCGCCTTCGACGGCATCATGGTCGCCCGCGGAGACCTCGGCGTCGAAATGCCACTGGAGCAGGTGCCGATCGTCCAAAAGCGAGCCATCAAACTGGCCAAGCGCAATGCCAAACCGGTCATCGTCGCCACCCAGATGCTCGACTCGATGATCGACAACGCCCGCCCCACCCGCGCCGAAGCCTCCGACGTCGCCAACGCCGTCATCGACGGCACCGACGCGGTGATGCTCTCCGGCGAGACCAGCGTCGGCAAACACCCGATCGACACCGTCCGCACGATGGCCCGCATCGTCGAAGCGGCGGAGGAGGACATCCTGGCGAAGGGCCTCCCGCCCCTGACGGAACGCAACAAACCCCGCACCCAGGGCGGCGCGGTCGCCCGAGCGGCCGCCGAGATCGGCGACTTCCTCGGCGCGAAATTCCTCGTCGCCTTCACCCAGTCCGGCGACACCGCCCGCCGCCTCTCCCGCTACCGCTCCCCGATCCCCCTCCTCGCCTTCACCCCCGACCAGGCCACCCGCTCACAACTCGCCCTCACTTGGGGCGTGGAGACGTATCTCGGCCCGTGCGTCGACTCCACCGACGCGATGGTCGACCAGGTCGACGAACTACTGCTGCGCTCCGGCCGCTGCGAGAAGGGCGACATGGTCGTCATCACGGCAGGCTCCCCGCCCGGCGTCTCCGGCTCGACGAACATGGTCCGCGTCCATCACATCGCGGAGTAGCCACGTCAGTACTTGGGGCCGACGTGGGCGTCCATGAGGGCGACGGAGGCTTTGCGGGCGACGGAGATGTTGAACGGGTTTGCCCGCTTCCAGTCGACGCCGACCTGGTCCAAGGCCTTGGTGAACAGACGGATGATGTCGGCGGAGCGGTTGGTGAAGAAGTACCGCGGATACTCGTAGCGCTTCCGCTCGCCGGCCACGCTCCGGGTCGTCCAGTTCGTGATGCGGCAACCGTCGGAGTGGATGAGACCGCGGATGAACTCCCAGGGATGGCCGTCGACGATGGCCTGTTGCCAGGGTTCGAGGAGGATACGGCGTTCGTGTTTCTTGCCGGGTCCGTGCTGGGGGAAGAGAATCGGCCAGCTCCGGGAATAGCTGGTGACCGCGACACAGCCCTGCTTCTGCGCGACGTGGACGCCCACACCCGGGCGCACTTTCCCGATGGCCTCGCGGCACTCCTCGATGAGCCCGGGCCAGACGTCCGCGCAAGCAATCCTGAGGTAGTAGCCGCCACGAGGGTGGGGGCTGATGCAACCGTCACCGAGGTAGAGGCCCAGCAGGTATGCGTATGCGGACTCGTCAGAGGGCGGGCCGGGGTCGGGATGTGGCATACGAGGGCGCGGCTCGATGCGGTCCTGCCAGGAGCGGATCGCGGCCCGTGAAATGCCTGTTTCCCGGCTCGCCGAATTCAGGCTTCGGCCCTGGGCCACCAGCGCGAGCGCTCGCTTGCGTGTGCTGAGGTCGTACATGGGGCCACTGTGGAACTGTGATCACGTCGACACGCAGCAAAAAGCGGATGTTCACGAGAACGTGGACATCCGCTTCGAAGTGGCGACCTTGGAAACCAAGGAAAAGTGCCCCGGGTCGGACTCGAACCGACACTGTATGGGTTTTGAATCCATTGCCTGCTGCCAATTGGGCTACCGGGGCCCGGTGAATCCAAGGTTGACCTCGACCCACTGCCTGACCACCATACCGCAGCTAGGTACGCTCTTGGGAGCAGTACCGGCCTGCCCCTACCAAGGAGCCCACGTGAGTGCCCCCGAGTCGCCCCAGCCTGTTGACGTGCCTGAAGAGGACAAGTCGCACGTGCCTCCGATGACGACGCGGGTCGTCATCGCCGAGGACGAGGCGCTGATCCGGCTCGATCTCAAAGAGATGCTGGAGGAGGAGGGCTACACCGTCGTCGGTGAGGCCGGGGACGGTGAGCAGGCGGTGGAGCTGGCCCGTGAGCACCGGCCGGACCTCGTCATTCTCGACGTGAAGATGCCGAAGCTGGACGGTATCTCCGCGGCGGAGAAGATCGCGGAGGAGAGCATCGCGCCGGTGCTGATGCTGACCGCGTTCTCGCAGCGGGATCTGGTGGAGCGCGCTCGGGACGCGGGTGCCATGGCTTATCTCGTGAAGCCGTTCAGCAAGACCGACGTCGTGCCGGCGATCGAGATGGCCGTCTCGCGGTTCACGGAGCTGAAGGAGCTGGAGAAGGAGGTCGCCGACCTCACGCTCCGGCTGGAGACGCGCAAGCTGGTGGACCGGGCGAAGTCGATTCTGCAGACGGAGTACGGGCTGTCGGAGCCGGCTGCTTTCCGGTGGATCCAGAAGACGTCGATGGATCGCCGGATGTCGATGCAGCAGGTCGCGGAGGCGGTCATTCAGGACGCCGACGAGAAGAAGGCCAACAAGGGCTGAGAACGCGACGCGAGAGGCCCGCGTCCCTTCCGAACGGAAGGGACGCGGGCCTCTCGGCGTACGGCGGCGCGGGACCTCAGTCCTCGCCCAGGTACGCCTTGCGTACCGACTCGTCGTGGAGCAGGTCCTGCCCGGTGCCGGAGAGGACGACGTTGCCGACCTCCATGACGTGGCCCTGGTCCGCCAGGGACAGCGCGGCCTGGGCGTTCTGTTCGACGAGCAGGATCGTCGTGCCCTGGGACTTCAGCTCCGAGATCGTCGCCATGATCTTCTGCATCATGATCGGGGAGAGGCCCATGGAGGGCTCGTCGAGCATGAGGAGCTTGGGCTGGGACATCAGGGCGCGGCCCATGGCGAGCATCTGCTGTTCGCCGCCCGACAGGGTTCCCGCCGCCTGCTTGCGGCGTTCCCCGAGGATGGGGAAGAGGTCGTAGGCGCGCTGGATGTCCTTCTCGATGCCTTCCTTGTCCTTGCGGAGGAACGCTCCGAGCTGGAGGTTCTCCGCGATGGTGAGGCGCGGGAAGATGTGCCGGCCTTCGGGGGAGTGGGCCAGGCCCAGGGAGACGATCTTGTGGGCGGGGACCCCGTTCAGGGGCTTGCCGTCGAAGAGGATCTTCCCGGACGTCGGCTTCAGCAGGCCCGACAGCGTGCGCAGGGTGGTCGTCTTGCCGGCGCCGTTGGTGCCGATGAGGGTGACGACCTGGCCGGCTTCGACGCTGAAGGAGATGCCCTTGACGGCTTCGATCTTGCCGTAGGAGACCCGGAGGTCCTCGACTTCGAGGAGTGCGGTCACTTGGCTTCTCCCTTGGTGCTGCTGGTGGTGCTGGGCGCTTCCGCGGCGGCTTCGGCGGCCTCGACCTCGGCGGCTTCGGCCTCGCCGGGGTCGCCTTCGAACGGTTCTCCGAGGTACGCGGCGATGACACGCTCGTCGGCCTGGACGACGTCGGAGGTGCCCTCGACGAGCTTCTCGCCCTGGACGAGGACGGCGACGCGGTCGGAGAGGTTGAAGACGAAGCGCATGTCGTGCTCGATGAGCAGGACGGCGATGCCCTTGTCGCGGATGGCGAAGACGAGTTCCTCGGTGGCCCGCGTCTCCTGGGGGTTCATGCCGGCGGTGGGCTCGTCGAGGAGGAGCAGGCCGGGCTCGGAGGCCATGGCGCGTGCGATCTCGAGCTTGCGCTGTTCGCCGTAGGGGAGGTTGCGTGCCAGGTGGTCGCGCTTGTGGGCGAGACCGATGAACTCGAGGAGTTCCATGGCGCGTTCTTCGCTGTGGCGTTCGGCCTTCTTGAAGCCGGGGCCGCGCAGGAGGGCGGACCAGAGGCCTTCCTTGGTGCGGGTATGGCGTCCGACGAGGACGTTTTCCAGGACCGTCATGTTGGCGAACAGGCGGATGTTCTGGAAGGTGCGGGCGATGCCGGCCTGGGTGACCAGGTGGGGCTTGGGCGGGAGCACGGTGCCCTTGTAGGAGACGGTGCCCTCGGTGGGGACGTAGAGGCCGGTCAGGCAGTTGAAGAAGGTGGTCTTGCCGGCGCCGTTGGGGCCGATGAGTCCGACGATCTCGCCTGAGTTGACCGTGAAGTCGACGGAGCGTACGGCGGTGAGGCCGCCGAAGCGCATCGTGACGCCGCGTGCTTCGAGTACAGGTGTGGGCTGTGTGGTGGTCATCGTGGTTACGCCCCCGCCTTGGTGACGGCCGGTTCGTCGGTCAGCGTGGTTTGTTTGGGTACGTCGAGTTGGCCGGTCTCGTGGAATTCGAGCTGGCGCCGGCGGTTGGCGATGATGCCTTCGGGGCGGAAGCGCATCAGGAGGATGAGCGCGACGCCGAAGGCGAGGAGCGACTTCTCCTGGAGGAAGACGAGCTTCTCCGGGAGGAGGTAGAGCAGGGCCGCGCCGAGGAGGGGCCCTGCGACCGTGCCCATGCCGCCGAGGACGACCGCGGCCAGGAGGAACGCGGAGTTGGGCGGGGTGGAGCCGGCGAACTGGTAGGGCGTGGGGACGACGCTGTAGGTGACGTGGGCGCTGACGGTGCCGGCGAGGCCGGCGAGGGCGGCGCCGAGGGCGAAGGCGACGAGCTTGACGCGGAAGCCGTTGATGCCCATGGCGGTGGCGGCGGTCTCGTCTTCGCGGATGGCGATCCAGGAGCGGCCGATGCGGGAGTCCGCTGCACGCGTGTAGACCAGGACCACGATGGCCATGATGAGGACCATCAGCAGGTAGTAGTTGGCGAACCGGCCGAGGGTGAAGCCGCCGATGTCGTGCGACTGCCCGAAGTTGAAGCCGAGGAGCTTCAGGTCGGGGATGGAGGGGATGCCGTTGGGGCCGTTGGTGACGTCGGGTCCGGACTGGCCGTCCATGTTGTTGACGGCGATGCGGAAGATCTCTCCGAAGCCGAGGGTGACGATGGCGAGGTAGTCGCCGCGCAGCCGCAGGGTCGGGGCGCCGATGAGGACGCCGAAGACGAGGGAGGCGGCGGCGCCGGCCAGGGCGGAGGCCCAGAAGGGCAGGTGGACGCCGGAGATGGTGGAGAACTCGGAGCCGGAGACGAGGGCGGCGGTGTAGGCGCCGACGCCGAGGAAGGCGACGTATCCGAGGTCGAGGAGTCCGGCGAGGCCGACGACGATGTTGAGGCCGAGGGCCACGGTCCCGAAGATCAGGATGTTGACGCCGATGTTGGCGTAGTGGTCGTCGGTCTGGGTGAAGGGGAAGGCGATGGCCGCGGCGAAGCCCATGGCGAGGGTGAAGCTGCGGTTGGCGGCGACGAGTGCGGAGAAGCGGTCGAGGAGGCCTGCGGTGTGCAGGGCCCAGACCGCGAAGGTGACGACGAAGAGGTAGCCGACGAAGAGTTCGCCGTACTCGGTGTCGATGCCGTAGGTGAAGACGCCGAGGCCGATGATGGTGACCACGGTGATGACGGCCCGCTGGATCCAGGGCGCGGTGGCCTGGGGGGCGGGGATGCGCTCGGGCTTGGCGAGGTAGGCCTTGACGGCTTCCTTGGTGCCGTCGGTGCCGGTGCGCTCCTGGGGGAGGGCGAAGGCGCCGATGACGGGCAGCAGGGAGGCGATGGCCGCGATCCAGCCGCCGGGTTCGAGGTTGACGACGCCGCCGAGTTTGGTGCTGATGGCGATGACGGTGAACCAGGTGACGGCGAAGCCGCCGAGGGCGGTGAGGGCGAGCGGTGCGTTGTTGCGGGCGGGCAGCAGCCAGCCGAGTCCGGGGACGCCGTAGGAGGCGAGGGCGAACAGGGCGGTGAGGATGCCGGCGGTGAAGGTCAGCCACTGCAGGCCACCGGGGTAGCCGTTGATGGTGAGGTCGCCCGGGAATTCGGCGGTCCAGGTCCAGGCGAGGAACGCGGAGGCGGCGGTGGCGATGCCGCCGGCGAGCAGGAGGCCGCGGGCGGCCGCGGGGGGCAGCGGGATGAGACCGCGCAGTGCGGGCGTCGGGGTGGGGGCGGCGTCCGGCGTCGGGGTCTTGGTCGTCTCGGTCATGTGATCACGCCCTGTCCGCGACGCGCTCGCCGAGCAGGCCCTGTGGCCTGAAGAGGAGCACGAGGATGAGGAGGCAGAAGGCCCAGACGTTCGCCCAGCTCTGGCCGCCGAGCTGGCTCATGCCGGGGATCTCGTCGATGTAGGCCGAGGCGAGGGTTTCGGCGACGCCGAGGACGACACCGCCGAGCATGGCGCCGTAGATGTTGCCGATGCCGCCGAGGACGGCCGCGGTGAAGGCCTTGAGGCCCATCAGGAAGCCCATGCGGTAGTCGACGTTGCCGTACTTGAGTCCGTAGGCGACGGCGGCGACGGCGGCGAAGAAGCCGCCGATGGCGAAGGCGATGACGATGATGCGGTTGGTGTCGATGCCCATGAGCTGTGCGGTGTCGGGGTCCTGCGCGGTGGCCTGCATGGCGCGGCCGGTGCGGCTGCGGCGCACGAAGAAGGCGAGGGCGGCCATGCAGAGGACGGCGGCGAGGATGAGGAAGATGTCGGCGTCCTTGATGGTGACGGAGCCGATGTCGTGGGTGGCGTCGAGGCCGGGGAAGGCGCGGGCGCGGTCGGCGCCGGGGTAGAAGTTGCGCACGACCTCCTGGAGGGCCAGGGAGAGGCCGATGGCGGTGATGAGCGGTGCCAGGCGTGGTGCTCCGCGCAGTGGTCGGTAGGCGAACCGTTCCGCTCCGACGGCTATGAGGATGGCGACGATGGCTCCGCCGAGGAGCATGAGGGGTACGGCGAGGGCCATCGAGGTGCCGTCGGGGAGGATGTAGAAGTAGACCGTGAGGGCGCCGAAGGCCCCGGTCATGAAGATCTCGCCGTGCGCGAAGTTGATGAGCTGGACGATGCCGTACACCATCGTGTAGCCGATGGCGATCAGCCCGTACATCGAGCCTAGAAGCAGCCCGTTGGCCAGCTGCTGCGGCAGGGTGTTCACCGCATGGCCTCCATGTCGCTGGTGGTCGTGTGCACTGGATGCGTGCGTGGTCGCGTGCTGTGTGGGGGTGTGAAAACGGGCCGCGCGGTCGGGGTCCTCCTTCCGCGCGGCCCGTGGTGAGGCTTGCTGGGGGCCGGTACTCCTACTGCAGGTCGGCGGTGCCGGTCTCGACGGCCTTCCAGGCGCCCTTCTCGACCTGGTAGACGGTCAGCTGCTTGTTGGTGGTGTCGCCGTACTGGTCGAAGGCGATCTTGCCGGTGAGGCCTTCGAAGTCGGACTTCTGGACACCGTCGACGACCTTGGAGCGCAGGTCGTTGATGTCGGTGGGCACCTTGCCGCCGTTGGCGTCGGCCGCGGCCTTGACGGCCTTGATGATGGCGGTGGTGGCGTCGTAGGCGTAGGCGCCGTACGCGCCGTAGTCGCCCTTGTAACCCTTGTCCTTGTACGTCTGGATGAACGTCTTGGCGGCCGGCAGGGTGTCGGCGGGGACGCCGATGGCGGTGGCGAGGTCGCCCTCGGAGGACTTGCCGGCGGCCTCGATGTAGGTGGTGGCGAACATGCCGTCGCCGCCGAACAGCGGGATCTTGACGCCGGCGTCCTTGAGCTGCTTGGTGATCAGCGCGGACTCGTCGTACTGGCCGCCGTAGTAGAGCAGGTCGGCACCGGAGTTCTTGATCTTGGTGACGAGGGAGCCGAAGTCCTTGTCGCCGGTGTTGACGTGGTCGGTGCCGACGACCTTGCCGCCGAGCTTCTTGTACTGCTCGTTGAAGATCTTCGCGAGGCCGGCGCCGTAGGTCTGCTTGTCGTCGACGACGAAGGCCTTCTTCTTCTTGAGGCCGTTGTACGCGTAGCCGGCCGCGAAGCTGCCCTGCAGCTCGTCGGTGGTGGCGGTGCGGAAGTACGTCTTGAACGGGCGCTTCTTGTCCGTCTGCCAGTTCTTGCCCTGGGTCAGCTCGGGGGCCGTGTTCGCGGGGGAGATCTGGACCATGTTGGCCGAGGCGAACACCTGCTGCATCGTCTGGGCGACGCCGGAGTTCAGCGGGCCGACGGCGCCGACGGCCGTCTTGTCGCCGACGATGTTGGTGGCGTTGGTCTGGCCGGTGGCGGGCTGCGCCTTGTCGTCCAGGGCCTTGAGCTTGAACTTCACGCCCGGGACCCAGTTGTTCTTGTTGGCGTCGTCGATGGCGATCTGGGCGCCGTACTGGATGCCGAGGCCGGTGGTGGAGTTCTCACCGGAGAGGGGGGCGTCGACGCCGATGGTCAGCGTGGTGCCGCTCCCGTTGTCTCCGCCCTTGTCACCGCTGTCGTCTCGGGAGCCGCAGGCGGTGAGAGTCAGAGCTCCGGTCGTGAGAACGGAGGTAAGAATCACCATGGAACGCTGTCGCACAATCAGTCCTTTCACAGGCAGGCCCCGCCCTGGTCGGGGGGTGAGTGCCGCGCTGGTACCGAACTCCCGATGGAGGCGGTGACTGGCCGTGACTCTAAGCCCGGGGTAAGGGCAGGGTCAGCGGCGCGGGCTCGCTTGTGACTTTCTTGTTATGACGTGGTGGATGCCCGGTCTCGGCGGCGGGCCCTCTCGACGGGTTTGGTGGATTTTCGCCGAGGTCCGCATTCTGAGAACCCGCACTTCCGGTTGGCCATGGCTGAGATCGTGCGGTAGTGGGGCCGCATGCGGCCGGGAAGAGATCGGAAAGGCTCCGGACCGTGGGTGCGGGCGGCGATGAATCTGTGGCGTTGTATTGCGTGCGCGTTACGGAGCGTTACGCCGAGAAAAGAGCGGTCGGCGGCCCCGGGGGAGTGCCGGGAATCGGAATCGGTGGTTTCCGGGTGGTGCCGCGGGGTGTGCGGCCGGTGCGGGCGGTGATCCCGGCGGGGGCGTGTCCGGCGGTCTTCAGCGGTCGCGGCGAACCGGAACGTGCCCGTGTTCTCAGGGTAGTTGGGGGGCCGGCGAGGCCGGGCGGTGGCGGCCGGCGACGTGGGCGGGGCGTGGGATGAGGGCCTGTGCCGCGGCCCCGGGCGGGGGCCCGCGCGCCAACTCTGTTGCACGGCAGCCGGGTTGGGCGGTTCGGTGAGGCCGGCGCCCCGCCGCTCCCGCGGGTCGCGGGATACGGCGGGGCCTTCGGCCGTGCCGTGCGGCCGGTGGTGCGGATCCCGGCGTCACGGATGACGGCGTATGGATGACGGCGTCATGGATGACGCCGTCACGGATCACCGGCTCACGGCGTCACGGGTCACGGCAGCTTCACGAACGGCGAGAGGAAGGCGCGGGCGCCGGGGGTGTCCAGGCGGTACGTCACGTTGGTCGCGTAGCAGGGGGTGTCGCCGGTGATGGTGGTGGCGGCGAGGATGCTCTTGCCGCCGATGGTCGCGAAGTTGGGGCCGCCCGAGTCGCCGTAGCAGGCGCCTCCGTTGCCCTGCGGCGCGGTCATCGCGAGCCGGGCCCAGGAGGCGTTGAGGGCGTCGAAGGTGACGGGTGCCTTCATCCGGACGCCGCCGCCGGGATGGGTCTGGCCGCCGGGGCCGTTGACGGCCTCCTGGGTGCCGTATCCGGCGACGAGCCAGTCGGTGGCTTTCAGGCCCTGCGGACCGAGCTTGCCGAGCTGGCCGGCGGTGGGCAGGGTGGCCGGGGTGAAGCTCCAGCGGGCTTTGACCTCGGCGGCGGGCAGCTGGATCACCGCGATGTCGTGGGTGTCGGAGGCGGGCCCGGGGTAGGCGGGGTGGCTGTGGGCGGTGCCCCGGACGGCGACGGCCGCGGCCTGTGCGGCAGGGTCGCCCGGGTACTTCTTCGCCGCCGCGTCGAGCCCGGACTGCACGTCCTGGTCGAGGGAGACGTAGAAGCGCACGTTGTCGGGCCAGTCCGAGGTGCAGTGCGCGGCGGTCAGGAAGGTGTCCGCGTCGATCATGGTGCCGGAGCAGACCCAGTCGGCCCGGTCGGGGGTGGCGGGGTCGCCGTCGTCGTCCCAGGTGGCCACGAGCGCGCCGACCTCGGTGCGTTCGGGGGCGGGCGCGGCGTTGTAGGAGTTGATGGCGGAGGACGGCAGCGCGGTGGCGAGCACGGTGGCGCAGGCCGCCGCCGTGACGGCAAGGACGCGTACGGAGGTCAAGAGAAACCCTTCTGCGGGTGGGACGGGTCTTCTCCTGTGGGGGGAGCGCCAGTGAAATGCCCGAGGGGCGGTCGCGACAAGAGCGCGCCCGCCCCTCCAGGGTTTTCCCTGTGTCCGGATCAGCCCGCGGAGCGGATGAGCTCCTCGTCGCCCGGCCGCACGTCGCGCAGCATGCAGGTCAGCCGGGCGGTGCAGACCCGCTTGCCGTTCTCGTCTGTGATCACGATCTCGTACGTGGCCGTCGAGCGCCCCCGGTGCACGGGCGTGGCCACGCCGGTGACCAGCCCGGAGCGCACCCCGCGGTGGTGGGTGCAGTTCAGGTCGACGCCGACGGCGATCTTGGAGCTGCCGCCGTGCAGCATCGATCCGATCGAGCCGAGCGTCTCGGCCAGCACCGCGGAGGCCCCGCCGTGCAGCAGTCCGTAGGGCTGGGTGTTGCCCTCCACCGGCATCGTCCCGACGACCCGGTCCGCCGACGCCTCGGAGATCTGGACGCCCATCCGGTTGCCGAGGTGGCCCGCGGAGAACAGGGCCAGGAGGTCCACGCCGAGCGCGGCGTACTCGTCGATGACCTCTTGCGGGAACTTCACATGCTGCTGCTCACCCATCGGGCCCGGCTCCGTTCGTCCTCGTCACTCGGCTGCTGTGGCACTGAGCAAACGCTCAGTCGGTCGCCGATTGTTCCAGACGCACCACGACGGACTTACTGGCCGGGGTGTTGCTGGTGTCCGCGGTGGCGTCCAGCGGCACCAGCACGTTGGTCTCCGGGTAGTACGCGGCGGCGCAGCCCCGGGCCGTGGGGTAGTGCACGACACGGAAACCGGGGGCCCGGCGCTCCACGCCGTCCTTCCACTCGCTCACCAGGTCCACGTACGACCCGTCCGCCACCTTCAGGTCCCGGGCGTCCTCCGGGTTGACCAGCACCACCCGGCGGCCGTTGCGGATGCCCCGGTAGCGGTCGTCGAGGCCGTAGATCGTGGTGTTGTACTGGTCGTGCGAGCGCAGCGTCTGCAGCAGCAGGCGGCCCTCCGGCAGCCGCGGGTACTCCACGGGCGCGGCCGTGAAGTTGGCCTTGCCGGTCGCGGTGGGGAAGCGGCGCTCGTCGCGCGGGGCGTGGGGGAGCGCGAAGCCGCCGGGGCGCGCCACGCGCGCGTTGAAGTCCTCGAAGCCCGGGATCACGCGCGCGATGCGGTCCCGGATCGTCGCGTAGTCCTTCTCGAACTCCTCCCACGGCGTACGGCTGTTCTCGCCCAGCACCCGGCGGGCCAGGCGGCTGACGATGGCCGGCTCCGACAGCAGGTGCCGGCTCGCGGGCTCCAGGCGGCCCCGGGAGGCGTGCACCATGCCCATCGAGTCCTCGACCGTCACGAACTGCTCGCCGCTGCCCTGCAGATCGCGCTCGGTACGCCCGAGCGTCGGGAGGATCAGGGCTCGCGCGCCCGTGACCGCGTGCGAGCGGTTCAGCTTCGTCGACACGTGCACGGTCAGCCGGGCCCGGCGCATGGCCGCCTCGGTGACGTCCGTGTCCGGCGACGCCGAGACGAAATTGCCGCCCATCGCGAAGAACACCTTCGCCTCGCCGTCGCGCAGCGCGCGGATCGCCCGTACGACGTCGTAGCCGTGCTCGCGCGGGGGCGCGAAGCCGAACTCCTTCTCCAGCGCCTCCAGGAACGCCGGGGCGGGCCGCTCGAAGATGCCCATCGTGCGGTCGCCCTGCACGTTCGAATGCCCGCGCACCGGGCACACACCCGCACCCGGGCGGCCGATGTTGCCGCGCAGCAGGAGGAAGTTGACGACCTCCCGGATCGTGGGGACCGAGTGCTTGTGCTGCGTGAGGCCCATCGCCCAGCACACGATGGTGCGCTTCGAGGCCAGGACCATCCGCAGGGCCTTGTCGATGTCCTCCTGGGCCAGACCGGTCGCCGTGAGCGTCTCGTCCCGGTCGGCGGCGCGGGCGGCCTCGGCGAACTCCTCGTAGCCGTGCGTGTGCTCGCGCACGAACGCCTCGTCGACCGCGCCGTCCGTCTCCAGGATCAGCTTGTTCAGCAGGCGGAACAGGGCCTGGTCGCCGCCGATGCGGATCTGCAGGAACAGGTCGGTGAGTGCGGCGCCCCTGACCATGCCCTGTGGGGTCTGCGGGTTCTTGAAGCGCTCCAGGCCCGCCTCGGGCAGCGGGTTGACGCTGATGATCCTCGCGCCGTTGTCCTTGGCCTTCTCCAGTGCGGACAGCATGCGCGGGTGGTTCGTCCCCGGGTTCTGCCCGGCGACGATGATCAGGTCGGCCTGGTACAGGTCTTCCAGCAGGACGCTGCCCTTGCCGATGCCGATCGTCTCCGACAGGGCCGAGCCGGACGACTCGTGGCACATGTTCGAGCAGTCGGGGAGGTTGTTCGTGCCGAACTCGCGCGCGAACAGCTGGTAGAGGAAGGCGGCCTCGTTGCTGGTGCGGCCGGAGGTGTAGAAGACGGCCTCGTCCGGGGAGGCGAGCGCGGCGATCTCCTCACCGATGATGTCGAAGGCGCGCTCCCAGGTGACCGGCTCGTAGTGCGTACCCCCCTCGGGGAGGTACATGGGGTGAGTGAGGCGGCCCTGCTGGCCCAGCCAGTAACCGCTGCGGCCGGCCAGGTCGGCGACCGGGTGCGCTGCGAAGAACTCGGGCGTGACCCGGCGCAGGGTGGCTTCCTCGGCCACGGCCTTCGCGCCGTTCTCGCAGAACTCTGCCTTGTGCCGGTGCTCCGGCTCCGGCCAGGCGCAGCCGGGGCAGTCGAAGCCGTCCTTCTGGTTCACGCTCAGCAGCGTCAGCGCGGTGCGCTTCACGCCCATCTGCTGCTGGGCGATCCGCAGCGTGTGCCCGATCGCCGGGAGCCCGGCGGCCGCGCGCTTCGGCTCGGCGACCTGCGGCGCGTCCTGAACCGGATCGCTCTTGGGCGGCTTCGACGCCATCGCACACTCCCCTTCGACCGCGCTGTGAGGTACATCTCCGATCCTCGCACGCGGTGGTGACAGCGACGGCGGGCGGGCCGGGGGGTGAGGCCGGGACGGGGGAGGGGGCGGTGCCCCCGGCCGGACGCGCCCGGCTCCGGCACCGGCGGGGCGCTCCGGCACGGGCCGGGCGGGGCCGACTGTCAGTGGGGCGTGGCAGGATCGGGGGCGTGGCAGAGACAGCATCGAAGACGACCGACCAGACCTCCGGCGGCAGCCGGCCGCGACTGATGCTCATGGACGGGCACTCGCTGGCCTACCGCGCGTTCTTCGCGCTGCCCGCGGAGAACTTCACCACCGCGACGGGCCAGCCGACGAACGCGATCTACGGCTTCGCGTCGATGCTGGCCAACACGCTGCGCGACGAGGCGCCCACGCACTTCGCGGTGGCCTTCGACGTCTCCCGCAAGACGTGGCGGTCCCAGGAGTTCACGGAATACAAGGCGAACCGCTCCAAGACCCCCGACGAGTTCAAGGGCCAGGTCGAGCTGATCGGCGAGCTCCTGGACGCGATGGGCGTCGCCCGCTTCGCGGTGGACGGGTTCGAGGCGGACGACGTCATCGCCACGCTCGCCACCCAGGCCGAGGCCGAGGGCTTCGAGGTACTGATCGTCACCGGCGACCGCGACTCCTTCCAGCTGGTCAGCGAGCACACCACGGTGCTGTACCCGACCAAGGGCGTCTCCGAGCTGACCCGCTTCACCCCGGAGAAGGTGTTCGAGAAGTACGCGCTGACGCCCGCGCAGTACCCCGACTTCGCGGCCCTGCGCGGCGACCCCTCCGAC
The DNA here is from genome assembly GCF_014202475.1 of Streptomyces paradoxus. GTDB lineage: Bacteria > Actinomycetota > Actinomycetes > Streptomycetales > Streptomycetaceae > Streptomyces > Streptomyces paradoxus. Next base: position 237,436 of record NZ_JACHGV010000009.1, on the reverse strand, counting down.
AACCTCCCCGGCATCCCCGGCGTCGGCGAGAAGACCGCCGCGAAGTGGATCAACCAGTTCGGCTCGTTCGCCGAGCTCGTCGAGCGCGTCGACGAGGTCAAGGGCAAGGCCGGCCAGAACCTCCGCGACCACCTGGAATCCGTCAAGCTCAACCGCAGGCTCACCGAGCTGGAGCGCCGGGTCGAGCTCCCCAAGGGCGTCACCGATCTGGAGCGCACGGCCTACGACCGCAAGGCCGTCGCGATGATCCTGGACACCCTGGAGATCAGGAACCCCTCGCTGCGCGAGCGGCTCTTCGCCGTCGACCCCGGTGCCGAGGAGGCCGAGACCACCCCGATCAGCACCGAGGGCGTGCAGCTGGACGGCACGGTGCTCTCCACCGGCGAGCTGCCCGCCTGGCTCACCGAGCACGGCACCCAGCCCCTCGGCATCGCCACGGTCGGCACCTGGGCGCTCGGCACCGGCTCGGTCGCCGAGGTCGCCCTCGCCGCGCCCGGCGGCCCCGCCGCCTGGTTCGACCCCTCCCAGCTGGACGAGGCCGACGAGAGGGCCTTCGCGGCCTGGCTCGCCGACGCCACCCGGCCCAAGGTCCTCCACAACGCCAAGGGCGCCATGCGCGTCTTCGCCGAGCACGGCTGGAGCGTCGAGGGCGTCACCATGGACACCGCGCTCGCCGCCTACCTGGTCAAGCCGGGCCGCCGCTCCTTCGACCTGGACGCGCTGTCCCTGGAGTACCTGCACCGCGAGCTGACCCCGGCCGCCGCGGCCGACGGCCAGCTCGCCTTCGGCGCGGACGACGGCGCCGAGGCCGAGGCCCTGATGATCCAGGCCCGGACCGTCCTCGACCTGGGGGAGGCCTTCGAGAGCCGTCTGGAGGAGGTCGGCGCCGCCGACCTGCTGCGCGACATGGAGCTGCCCACGTCCGCGCTGCTCGCCCGCATGGAGCGGCACGGCATCGCGGCCGACCGGCCCCACCTGGAGGCCATGGAGCAGATGTTCGCCGGTGCCGTCCAGCAGGCCGTCAAGGAGGCCCACGCGGCAGCCGGGCACGAGTTCAACCTGGGCTCGCCCAAGCAGCTCCAGGAAGTCCTCTTCGGCGAGCTGGCCCTGCCCAAGACCAAGCGGACCAAGACCGGCTACACCACGGACGCCGACGCCCTGGCCTGGCTCGCCGCCCAGACGGACAACGAGCTGCCGGTGATCATGCTCCGCCACCGCGAGCAGGCCAAGCTCCGCGTGACCGTCGAAGGCCTGATCAAGACGATCGCCGCGGACGGCCGCATCCACACGACGTTCAACCAGACCGTCGCCGCCACCGGCCGCCTGTCCTCAACGGACCCGAACCTCCAGAACATCCCGGTCCGCACCGACGAGGGCCGCGCCATCCGCCGCGGCTTCGTCGTCGGCGAGGGCTTCGAGTCACTGATGACGGCCGACTACAGCCAGATCGAGCTGCGCGTCATGGCGCACCTCTCCGAGGACGAGGGCCTGATCGAGGCGTTCACCTCCGGCGAGGACCTGCACACCACGGCCGCCTCCCAGGTCTTCGCGGTCGAGCCGACCGCGGTCGACGCCGAGATGCGCCGCAAGATCAAGGCCATGTCGTACGGCCTGGCCTACGGGCTCTCGGCCTTCGGCCTGTCCCAGCAGCTGAACATCGAGGCGGCGGAGGCCCGCGCCCTGATGGACGCGTACTTCGAGCGGTTCGGCGGTGTACGGGACTATCTGCGCCGGGCGGTCGACGAGGCCCGCGCCACGGGCTACACGGCCACCCTCTTCGGGCGCCGCCGCTACCTGCCCGACCTCAACAGCGACAACCGCCAGCGCCGCGAGGCCGCCGAGCGGATGGCCCTCAACGCGCCCATCCAGGGCACCGCGGCCGACATCGTCAAGATCGCCATGCTCAAGGTCGACGACGCCCTCAAGGACGCCGGTCTCGCCTCCCGCATGCTCCTCCAGGTCCACGACGAAATCGTCCTGGAGATCGCCCCCGGGGAGCGGGCGGCCGCCGAGGAACTGGTCCGCCGGGAGATGGCGAACGCCGTCCACCTCCGCGTCCCCCTGGGCGTCTCGGTGGGCGCGGGCCCGGACTGGGAGTCGGCGGCGCATTAGCCCGCCGGGTGGAACAGAGCGGTGGCCCGGGTGGGGGGAGTCTCCCGTGGCCCGGGCCCCGTGCCGGCCGGGGTGCCGAGGGCCGGCATGCCCGAGGCGCCGGAGCCCTGCCCGGGCCGGGCCCTGGGGGCCCGCCTCAGCCGGGGCACCGGCCCGCCCTGGTCACCCGCCCCCGCCCCGGCCACCACTGAAACCGTCACTCGCGTGGCCCCCGAGAAGACGCCTGCGCCCATGGTGCTCGCAAAGATGCGGGGCATGGGTATACGCACGCTCCTCAGCCGCAGGGCACCAGGCGCGGCACTGCCGCCGGTCCCGGCGTTCGAGGCCGCCGCGAGTACGGTTCGCGTCCCCGTCACCTTCACCACGGCCCTGCGCCACGCGACGGCGGACCTCCGGCAGCGCTCGGCCACGCGCCGACGGCGGCTGACCGGCTCCGCCGGCACCGGCGCCCTGACCGCCGCCACGGTTCTTCCCGGTGCGGACGGCCCGCCCGCCACCCCCGCGCTCGCCGGCAACGACGCTCCGGCGGCCCTCACCGGCCTCGCCGAAACCGCTGCTCTGCTGGGCCTCACCAGCACCGATGCCCTGTTCGCCCTGACCGGTCCCGCCGACACGGACGCCCTCGCCGCACTCACCGGCCTCACCGGCACCGACGCTCTGGCCGCCCTCGCCGGCGTCATCGGCGTCGACAACACGCTGACCATCGCCGACCTGTCCGCCGTCGCCGGTCACCCACTCACCGGGACCCGGCCCGCCGGCATGTCCGGTACGCCGGGCAAACCCTCCCGCCCCTGGGCCCGGCTGGCCCGCGACTGCCTGGCTCTCGTCCTCACCCTGCTGCCACGTCCCCGCCCCGCGCACACCACCATCACCGTGTACATCACGACGGACAGCACGCTCAGTGAGCGGCCGGGCGGCTCGGCTCCGTCTCGGTGGCCGGGGCAGGACCGGTGGGGAACGGAACCGGACGCCGCGCCCTGACCCCCACGGCGTAGAGCAGCAGCGCCGGGACGAGTCCCGCGCCCGCGCCGAAACACACCGTCGGAATGATCTCCCACGGCTTCGCGGCCGAGCCCCAGTAAGCCCACCACCGCCACGCCCGCTGCACGGCCCCCACCAGCGCGAAGCCGCCGATCAGGGCGGCGGCCGCCCACCGGTCCCGTACCGCGAGGAGCGGGACCCCCACCGGCTCGCCCACGGGCACCCGCCGCAGGGCTCGCGCCACGAACACGGCGATCACGACCGCGGCCACCGCCGAACCGCCGTACTGCAGGTACCAGTACAGCGGCGAGCCCGCCACCTCCCGGCCCAGCGCCGGAAACAACCGCATGCCCCACCGGTCGAGATGCGTGAACGCGTCCCACACCACATGGGTCAGCGCACCGAGCACCGCGGACAGGTACCACCGCGCCACCAGCGACGGCCGCACCCGCTCGCGCGGCGCCCCGCACCGCAGCAGGGCCGCCACTTGTCCCTGCCGGGCCCGCGGCAGCAACGCGACGAGCGGCTCGCGCACCAGCAGCCACAGCCCCACCAGCGCCCAGGCGATGAGGACATCGACCGTGAAGACACCCGGGAGGGCGTGCGTGACGTCGCCGAACTGCATCGCCCCGGACAGCACACTCGCCGCGTAGTAGGTCATGTCGGGTGCGAAGGAACCCGCCACGAGCACGGCGGGCACCAGCGGGCCCCGGCCGGTGCCGTCGGTGCGGACGGCGGGCAGCACGGCTGCCGCATGGCTCAGCGTGAACGGCAACTCGGCTCCCCGTGACGGTCGTTGCACCAGGCCGGTACGCCCGGCGGTCAGTGGCCCAGTATGCGGGATGCCGCTCCGTCGACGGCGTTCCCATGAGCACATGACCAACTGGTGAAAAACGGTCACGAACGGGTGCCCGAGCAAAGGAAGTTGTCGTAGGGTCGCCAGAGTCGCCGCGCGGGGAGCGCGTCGATGACGTGAACGCGGTTAAGAGCAGAGCACGCAAGAGAACAGAGTTGTGGCCGTCCAAGGGCAACCCCTCGGGCGGTTGGATCGTCACAACAGGGCGAACACTGCAGACGTAGACCGGGCGCTCGGGCGTCCACGGGAGGGGTTCACTCTATGGCGGCGCAATTCGGCAGGAGGCTGCGCAAGGGAGCGGCGACCACCGCCGTGGCCGCGGTCGCGGTCGCGGCCCTGTCCGCCTCCCAGGCTCCGGGTGTGAACGACCACGGCAGACAGACCGCTGCCGACGCCACGCCCTCACCCGAAGCGAGTGCCTCCGACGGCAGCGCCACCGGCAACTCGCCGTACTACACGGATCTGCCTCCGCTCAAGAGTCCCAACCCGTCACCGTCCACGGGCCCCGGCCCGGGCGGCACCGGCGCCACGGAAGCCGGCATCCCCGCGACCGTCCTCGACGCCTACAAGAAGGCCGAGTCCGCGCTGCGCGAGAAGAAGCCCGGCTGCAACCTGCCCTGGCAACTCCTCGCCGCCATCGGCCGGGTGGAGTCGGGACAGGCCCGCGGAGGCCGGGTCGACGCCGAGGGCACCACCCTCAAGCCGATCCTGGGCCCCCAGCTCGACGGCAACGGCTTCGCCCTCATCAAGGACACCGACGATGGCGCGTACGACGGCGACAGCACGTACGACTCGGCCGTCGGCCCCATGCAGTTCATCCCCTCCACCTGGGCCTGGGCCGGCCGCGACGGCAACGCCGACGGCAAGAAGGACCCCAACAACATCTACGACGCCGCGCTCGCCGCCGGCCACTACCTCTGCCGCAACAACTGGGACCTGTCCGACCAGGACGACCTCGACCGGGCGATCCTCAGCTACAACCAGTCGCGGGAGTACCTGAACCTCGTCATGAGGTGGCTGGAGTACTACCGCAAGGGCACGCACGAGGTCCCGGACGGCACCGGCACGCTGCCCGGCAACCGCAGCGACGACGGCGCGGGCGCGAGCCCCACGCCCACCACGCCGGGCACCACCGCTCCCGGCAGCCCGACACCCGGTCCCGAGCGCTCCAAGCCCGGCAATCCCGGCAAGCCCGGCGGCGGTACGACGACCCCGAAGCCGCCCACGACCCCGCCCGGCCCGCCGTCCACGCCGCCGCCCACGACGCCCCCCACTCCCACCGACACGGTGGACCACCTGGAGGACGCCGGAACGGCGAAGCTCACCGCCATGGCCGGCGACACGTTCGGCAAGCGGATCAGCACCCGCGCCGAGACGGAGGCCGGCAAGGCCGTCGCCAAGGTCAGGGTCCGCTTCACGATCGTCGGGGACACGGACACCACCTTCACCGGCGGTGAGAGCGTGGCCACGGTCGCCACCAACAGCTCCGGCGTCGCCGTGGCACCCGCCCTGCAGGCAGGGGAGAAGACCGGAGCGGTCACCGTCCGCGCCACCGTCGTGGGCCGTACCGTCCCGGGCCTCGACTACAAGGCCACCGTCACCGAGCGCGCCGCGGACGCCCTCGCCCGCACCGGCGACACCGCGCTGACCTGCGCCCCCGGCGGCGAGTTCGCCAACCAGGTCGAGGTGAAGGCCACCTACCAGGGCGCCGTCGCCGACGGTGTCGCGGCCACCGCCACGCTGATCACGTCGGCGGACAACCCGACCGCCAACGGCAAGGGCCCCTACTTCAAGGACGCCGACGGCAAGACCGTCCGCACCCTCACGGGCCTGAAGACGGACGCGAAGGGCCTGCTGAAGCTGCCGAAGCTGTACGCGGACGACACGACCGGCACGTTCCTGCTGCGCATCACCACGGCCGGCGGAGCGACGCTCACCGTCGAACTGACCGTGGCGGCGGCCGAGACGTCCTCGCCGAGCCCGTCGGCCAGTCCGAGCGCATAGCTCTCAGGTACGACACACGACGCCCCTCTTATACGGAGGGGCGTCGTTGTGTGTGCAACGTGTTCTCATCTCCGCCGCGCGTTGCTACGGTGCCGAGAAACCTGACGGAGTATCAGTTCTCGTTCCGTCACGACCCTTCACGACCCGTGGGGAGGCTCCGTATGCGCGCCCTCATCGCCGCCGCCACCGGTCTCGCCGTCGCGTTCGCGGTGGTCCTGACGCTGACCGCCCTCGGCTCGCCCTCGGGCGGGACGTCCCCGAAGCCGCTGCTGACGACCGTGCCCGCACACCCCTGACCGCCCGCCCGGGAGGGAGGCCGAGATGCGCCGCAAGGCCGGCCTGGTCCTGCTCGCCCTCGCCGTGTTCTTCGCGGCCCTGTCCCCGCTGCTGCGCTGGTACGCCTTCCCGCGCCTCGCCAAGGTCCCCGCGAACCAGTACCAGGACATGGTCCTGGAGGCGAAGGACGCCACCCTCCTCGACTACGGCACCATGCGGGCGAAGAAGGTCCCCAAGGTCACCATCGTCCAGACCCTCAAGGGCAACGTGGAGGCCTCCGAGCGGATCGAGGAGTCGGCCGGGCGGGACGTCGTCGTCTGGGACGGCCTGTCCTACGTCGTCGGCCCCGACGGCGAGATGGTCTCCAAGATCCCCGAGCGCTACATCTTCGACGCCCACACCCAGGAACCCGTCCACGCCACCGGCGAAATGGTCGACGGTGACCCGGTGCGCCGCACGGGCATCGAGTTCAAGTGGCCCTTCCTGACGGAGAAACGGGACTACGAGTACTTCGACGCCCAGGCCCGCGTCACCGCGCCCATCACGTACGAGGGCACCCAGGACTTCCGCGGCCTGGAGGTCTACTACTTCGAGCAGACCATCCCCTGGACCAAGGTGAAGATCCCCAAGACCCTGCCCGTCGAGGGCCTCACCCCCGAGGCGGTGGCACAGACCGGCACGACCCGCTGGTACACCACGGTCCGCAAGTTCTGGGTCGAACCCCTCACCGGCGCCCCCGTGTACGGAGAGGAGATCCACCGGGAGGAACTGCGCGGCGGCACTCTCCTCGGCGACCGCGACAAGGTGACCGCGTTCGCCGGCCACGTGAAGATGCGCGAGGACTACATCACGCACACCGTCGACCTGGTGAAGTCCCAGCGCCTGCTCGTCCTGGTGATGACGTCCTACCTGCCCTGGGGCTTCCTGACCCTCGGCGTCCTCCTGCTGGCCCTCGCGCTGTACCTGGAGGCCCGCGGCCGCCGGCTCTCGGGCCCGGCACCCACGGCGGCCGAGGAACCGTCGTCGGTCAGCGCCTGAGCCGCGCGTTGGTGTGCCGGGTCGGCTCGGCACCCGCCGGGTCCTCGGGCCACGGATGCTTCGGATACCGCCCCCGCAGCTCCGCCCGCACGCCCCGGTAGCCGTCCCGCCAGAACGAGGCGAGATCCGCGGTGACGGCGGCCGGGCGCCCGGCCGGGGACAGCAGATGCACGAGCAGCGGCACCCCGGCGACCCGGGGCGACTCCTGGAGCCCGAACATCTCCTGCAGCTTCACCGCCAGCACGGGCTGCTCGGGCCGGGAGTAGTCGATCCGGATCCTCGAACCGCTCGGCACGGTCATCCGCTCCGGGGCCAGCTCGTCGAGCCGCCCCGCCTCTCCGGAGGCCCAGGGCAGCAGCCGGGCCAGCGCCTGCCCGGCGTCGATCCGCGCCAGATCGGCCCGCCGCCGCGCCCGCCCGAACTCAGGCTCCAGCCACTCCTCCACGCGCGCGTGCAGCGCCCCGTCGGACACGTCCGGCCAGGGCGCCCCGACATGGAGCCGCAGGAACGCCAGCCGCTGCCGCAGGGCATCGGCCTCCGCCGACCACCGCAGCAGCCCGAATCCCTCCCGCCTCAGCCCGTCGAGCAGCGCGTCGCGCACGAGCCCGGGCGCGGCGTCCTTCAGCGCCCGCACCGCCAGCTCCACGGCCCCCAGCCGCTCCACCCTCCGGGCGACGACGTCCCCGCCGTCCCACCGGACCTCGTCCCGTTCACCGAGCAGCGACCCTGCGGCACGCCGGGCCACGTCCTCGTCCACGACCGCCCCCGACCGCACACGCGCGTGCCCCTTGCCGACGGGCCGGTCCGCCACGGCGACGGCCACCCACTGCGCCCCGTGCAGCGCACTCCCCGCGCCGACCTCCGCACGCGTCCCGGACACCATGAGATACGACCCGCCCTCGGCCTTGGCGACCCGCTCGGGAAAGGCGAGAGCGGCGACGAGGCCCACTTGCCGATCTTCGGAGAGTTTCCCGAGGCCGTCTGCCCCGGCCTCCGGACGCCCGTCACCGGCAGGGGGGCGGGACATCTCCCCGGCGGAGGCCCGCAGCCGCCGGACCTCACTCCGCCACCGCCCGGAATAGGCGTCACCCCCACGCCGGGCACGACGCAAAGCACCGGCCAGATCATCGCCGTACTCCCGCGGAGCCTCCTCGCTCAACAGCGCCACGACCTCCGCGGCCCTCTCCGCCCCCACGAACGGGACGGAGTCGAGCAGCGCCCGCCCCAGCCGGGGATGCACCCCCACCCGGCTCAGCCGGACTCCCCGCTCCGTGGCCCGCCCGGCGGAGTCCACCGCGCCCACCGCCGCCAGTACGTCCCGCGCCGCCGCCATCGCCCCGCTCGGCGGCCCGTCCAGCAGCGCCAGACCCGACGCATCCGGATCCCCCCAGCACGCCACCTGGAGCGCGAACGCCGTCAGGTCGGCCACCTTGATCTCCGGCGAGGGATACCGCGGCAGACGCGCGTCCTCGGCCTCCGCCCAGCACCGGTACACCGTCCCCGGCGCCTCACGTCCGGCCCGCCCGGCCCGCTGCCGCCCGGAGGCCTGCGACGCCCGCACCGTCGTCAGCGCGCTCAGCCCGCGCGCGTGATCCACCCGCGGCTCGCGCGCCAGCCCAGCGTCCACGACCACGCGCACCCCCGGCACGGTCAGAGACGACTCCGCGACGGAGGTGGCCAGCACGACCCGCCGCCGCTCCCCGGGCGCCAGCACCGCGTCCTGTACGGCCGCCGGCGCCCGCCCGTGCACCTGGAGCACCTCGACATCCCCGAGCCCCCCGAGCTGCCCGGCGACCCGGGCGATCTCGCCCACCCCCGGCAGGAAGCACAGCACGTCCCCCTCGCGCTCGGCCAGGGCCCGCCGCACCACCGACGCCACATGCGCCAGCAGCGCCGGATCGACCCGCATGCCGTGCGGCGGGCGTACGGGCCGCACCGGCGGCGCCCACACGGCCTCCACGGGATACGCCGTGCCCTGCGCCTCCACCACCGGCGCCCCGCCCAGCAGCCGCGCCCACCCCCGCGCGTCGGTCGTCGCCGAGGCGGCCACCAGCCGCAGCTCCGGACGCAGCGTCTGACGCACGTCCCACAGGAAGGCCGCGGCCGTGTCCGCGTCCAGGTGCCGCTCGTGGCACTCGTCGAGCACCACCACGTCGGCAGAGGCCAGCTCCTGGTCCCGCTGCAGCCGCTGGACGAGCACGCCGGTCGTCACGACCTCCACGCGCGTGTGCCGGCCGACGACTCGTTCCCCGCGCACGGTGTAGCCGACGCTCTCGCCGGGCTTCTCACCCAGCAGCCATGCCATCCGCCGTGCCGCGGCCCGGGCGGCGATCCGCCGCGGCTCGGCCACGATCACCCGCCGCCCGGGCCCCTCCCCGAGCAGTCCCGCCAGCGCCAGCGGCACCAGGGTCGTCTTGCCGGTGCCGGGCGGCGCCACGAGGACGGCGGTGCCGTGCCCGTCGAGGGCTTCGCGCAGTGCGGGCAGGGCAGCGCGTACGGGCAGGGAGGCCAGGGCGTCGTCACGGATCACGCCCTCAGTGTCGTACGCCGGGGAAGAGCCCGTAGGTCAGTCCCGCTCGCACACGAAGATCGCCGTGCCGGGGATCAGGTTCCCGCGCAACGGAGACCAGCCGCCCCACTCGGACGTGTTCCAGACGGGCCATTCCGGCTCCACCAGGTCGACCAGCCGGAAGCCCGACGCCACGACGTCCCGGACGCGGTCGCCCAGCGTGCGGTGGTGCTCCACGTAGACCGCCCGGCCCTCGTCGTCCTGCTCGACATAAGGAGTGCGGTCGAAATAGGAAGCCGACACCGACAGGCCCTCCGGCCCCGGCTCGTCCGGGAAGGCCCAGCGGATCGGATGCGTCACCGAGAAGACGAGCCGGCCCCCGGGCCGCAGCACCCGGCGCACCTCCCGCAGGACCTGGCGCGGATCGGCGACGAAGGGCAGCGCCCCGTACGCCGAGCAGGCCAGGTCGAACGAGCCGTCCGCGAAGGGCAGCGCACCGGCGTCGGCGCACACCAGGGGGAAGGAACCGCCGATCCGCAGCGCGTGCTGGAGCTGCCGGTGCGAGATGTCCAGGGCGACCGGCCGCGCGCCCTGGGCGGTCAGCCAGCGCGAGCACTGGGCGGCGCCGGCGCCGATCTCCAGCACGTCGCGGCCCTTCAGCCCCTCCGGCGGGCCGAGCAGTTCGGCCTCCACCTCGTCCAGGCCCTCGGGCCCCCAGACGAAGCGGTCGTCGCCGAGGAACGTGCCGTGCTCGATCTGGTACTCGTCCGCGTTGCGGTCCCACCAGCCACGATTGGCCCGGGAACTTTCCGCGCCATCGGCATCACGCCGGGTGGCCTCGGGTTCGGACGCTTCGGACTCTTGGATGATCGGCTCCCTCGTCGTACTCTTCCGTCCAGCCGGTCCCGGCGGTGGCACAAAGGGGGCGTCGTACGGCCCGCGTGGCCTCGGACGACACGACTTGTGCCGGGAATGCGGCGATCCGCCCCGCGTGGGCGGCTTCGCGCATTGACCCTGCCCGGCTGCCCCCGTATGCTACAAGTTGCGCTGCGGGCCTGCGCACCTCAGACGTAGCAGGCTGCGCTCGCATCTGTATGTATGTCCCCTCGGTTGTCGAGGCGCCACCGTTTCCGCGTGGCGCTTCCTTGGCTGTCCGGCTTCTGCAGAGCGAAACGGGCTCCCGGCGTAGCAGTACCTACGACTTCAATGTCCGTACCGGAGCCCTTTCCCACATGACGAGCAGCACCGAGACCACCGCCACCACCCCGCAGGTAGCGGTCAACGACATCGGTAACGAGGAAGCCTTCCTCGCCGCGATCGACGAGACGATCAAGTACTTCAACGACGGCGACATCGTCGACGGCGTCATCGTGAAGGTCGACCGGGACGAGGTCCTGCTCGACATCGGTTACAAGACCGAAGGCGTGATCCCGAGCCGCGAGCTCTCGATCAAGCACGACGTCGACCCCAACGAGGTCGTCGCCGTCGGTGACGAGATCGAAGCCCTTGTTCTCCAGAAGGAGGACAAGGAAGGCCGCCTGATCCTCTCGAAGAAGCGCGCCCAGTACGAGCGTGCCTGGGGCACCATCGAGAAGATCAAGGAAGAGGACGGGATCGTCACCGGTACCGTCATCGAGGTCGTCAAGGGTGGTCTCATCCTCGACATCGGCCTCCGTGGCTTCCTCCCGGCCTCCCTGGTCGAGATGCGCCGTGTCCGCGACCTCCAGCCCTACGTGGGCAAGGAGCTCGAGGCCAAGATCATCGAGCTGGACAAGAACCGCAACAACGTGGTCCTGTCCCGCCGTGCCTGGCTGGAGCAGACCCAGTCCGAGGTCCGCCAGACGTTCCTCACGACCCTCCAGAAGGGTCAGGTTCGTTCCGGCGTCGTCTCCTCGATCGTCAACTTCGGTGCCTTCGTGGACCTGGGTGGCGTCGACGGTCTGGTCCACGTCTCCGAGCTCTCCTGGAAGCACATCGACCACCCGTCCGAGGTTGTCGAGGTCGGCCAGGAAGTCACCGTCGAGGTCCTCGACGTCGACATGGACCGCGAGCGTGTCTCCCTGTCGCTGAAGGCGACCCAGGAAGACCCGTGGCAGCAGTTCGCCCGCACCCACCAGATCGGCCAGGTCGTGCCCGGCAAGGTCACGAAGCTGGTTCCGTTCGGTGCGTTCGTCCGCGTGGACGAGGGCATCGAGGGTCTGGTCCACATCTCCGAGCTGGCCGAGCGCCACGTGGAGATCCCGGAGCAGGTCGTCCAGGTCAACGACGAGATCTTCGTCAAGGTCATCGACATCGACCTCGAGCGCCGTCGCATCAGCCTCTCGCTGAAGCAGGCCAACGAGTCCTTCGGTGCCGACCCGGCCTCGGTCGAGTTCGACCCGACCCTGTACGGCATGGCCGCGTCCTACGACGACCAGGGCAACTACATCTACCCCGAGGGCTTCGACCCCGAGACCAACGACTGGCTCGAGGGCTACGAGACCCAGCGCGAGGCGTGGGAGACCCAGTACGCCGAGGCGCAGCAGCGCTTCGAGCAGCACCAGGCGCAGGTCATCAAGTCCCGCGAGGCGGACGAGAAGGCCGCTGCCGAGGGTGGCGAGGCCGCCGCTCCGGCCGCGTCCGGTGGCGGTTCGTACTCCTCCGAGGGCCCGGACAACTCCGGCGCGCTGGCTTCGGACGAGGCGCTGGCCGCGCTGCGCGAGAAGCTGGCCGGTGGGCAGAGCTGAACGCCCACTGAGCTGTAGTTCCTGATCAAGGGGCCGTACCTTTCGAGGTGCGGCCCCTTGGTGTTTTCGGGCCGTCGTTCGGCTGCGGGCCGTGGGGGCGTGTCGCGCAGTTCCCCGCGCCCTGAGGGGCGCTGCCCCCACTGTCAAGATCATGAATCTCCTCCTGCGGGAATGCCCACGCCCGTAACGGCGTTGTGGAGTGTGAACACGAGGAGGAGCGGTCACTGTGCTTGATCCGCAGGATTTGTACGCCTGGGAGCCGAAGGGGCTGGCCGTCGTCGACATGGCGCTCGCCCAGGAGTCGGCCGGACTTGTCATGCTCTACCACTTCGACGGATACATCGACGCCGGCGAGACGGGCGACCAGATCGTCGACCGGGTGCTCGACTCGCTGCCCCACCAGGTGGTCGCCCGTTTCGACCACGACCGGCTCGTCGACTACCGGGCCCGCCGCCCGCTGCTGACGTTCAAGCGCGACCGCTGGAGCGGCTACGAGGACCCCGCCCTTGAGGTCCGGCTCGTGCAGGACGCCACCGGCGCACCCTTCCTGCTGCTGTCCGGCCCCGAGCCGGACGTGGAGTGGGAGCGCTTCGCCGCCGCCGTGAAGCAGATCGTGGAGCGGCTCGGCGTCCGCCTCTCCGTGAACTTCCACGGCATCCCCATGGGTGTCCCGCACACCCGGCCCGTGGGCCTCACCCCGCACGGCAACCGCACCGACCTCGTCCCGGGCCACCCCAGCCCGTTCGAGGAGGCGCAGGTGCCCGGCAGTGCCGAGTCCCTCATCGAGTACCGCCTGCTCCAGGCAGGGCACGACGTCCTGGGCGTGGCCGCCCACGTCCCGCACTACATCGCCCGCTCGCCCTACCCGGACGCGGCCCTGACGGTCCTGGAGGCCATCACGGCGGCGACCGGACTGGTCCTGCCGGGCATCGCCCACGCGCTGCGGTCGGACGCCCACCGCACCCAGACGGAGATCGACCGGCAGATCCGCGAGGGCGACGAGGACCTCACCGCGCTCATCGACGGCCTGGAGCACCAGTACGACGCCGTCGCGGGCGCCGAGTCCCGGGGCAACATGCTCGCCGAGCCGGTGGACATCCCGTCGGCGGACGAGATCGGCCAGGAGTTCGAGAAGTTCCTGGCGGAACGAGAAGGCGACAACTGACCCCGGTACGGCCCGGCCGATGGCCCTGTCAGTGGCAGGGCCTAAGCTGCCGGACATGCTGAAGGTGGGCCTGACCGGCGGCATCGGTGCCGGCAAGAGTGAGGTGTCACGGCTGCTCGTCGAGCGCGGGGCCGTGCTGATCGACGCGGACCGCATCGCGCGGGAGGTCGTCGCACCGGGGACGCCGGGGCTCGCCTCGGTCGTCGAGGCCTTCGGGGAGGAGATCCTGGCCGCCGACGGCAGCCTGGACCGGCCCCGCCTCGGCGCCATCGTCTTCGCCGACGCGGACAAGCTCGCCACCCTCAACTCGATCGTGCACCCCCTGGTGGGCGCCCGCTCCCGCGAGCTGGAGGAGGCCGCCGCCGAGGACGCGGTCGTCATCCACGACGTCCCGCTCCTCACGGAGAACGGCCTGGCACCGCTGTACGACCTGGTGATCGTCGTCGATACGGCCCCCGAGACCCAGCTCGACCGGCTCGTCCGGCTGCGCGGCATGACCGAGGAGGACGCCCGCGCGCGGATGGCCGCCCAGGCGACGCGCGAGCAGCGCCGGGAGATCGCGGACATCGTGATCGACAACGACGTCCCGCTGGAGGAGCTGGAGCAGCGGGTGAAGGACGTGTGGGCCGAGCTGGTGCGCAGGTCGCAGGCGCCCCGGCCGTCTCCCGTGGAATAGCGGCACCCGGCCGGGGCGTTGAACCCGTCCAGTGAGGGAAGGACTCTGCCGTGCCCGAGACCAGCGGTTCCACCGGACGTACCCCGGAGACGCATGTCATCGACTTCCGCGCCGCCGAGCAACTGCTCGCGGCGCGCGACCCGCGGGGCGCGGTGAAGCTGCTCGACGGGGTCATCGCCACGCACCCGGAGAACACCGCGGCGCGGCTGCTGCGGGCGCGTGCCTTCTTCGCCGCGGCGCAGCTGAGGCCGGCGGAGCTGGAGTTCCAGATCGTCCTGGAGCGGGAGCCGGACAACGCGTTCGCGCACTTCGCGCTCGCCCGCACCTATGAGCGTCAGGGCCGTCCCGACCAGGCGAAGCGCCACTTCCGGCTGGCGGCCGCGCTCGACCCGAACCCGGAGTTCCTGAAGGCGGCGAACTTCGACTCGTGAGCCGGCCTCGTCCGCCTCAGGGGCGGTCCGGCGGCTGATAGGGCGGGATGCCGGGGCCCGGCTGGTAGTGCGGGCCCTGCCGGATGTGCCGCAGGACGACGGCCAGGTCGATCGTGACGATCAGCAGCAGCACACCGCAGGCGATGGCCCACCCGTTCCGGCCGGCGAGCGCGAACGCCACCGTCCCCAAGAGCGCCCAGACCAGCCCCCACACACTCAGCCAGAAGCGCGCCCGCAGGGCACTGCGCGCGGTCCGCGGTTCACTGCCTGTACGCATCCTTCGATCACCACTCCTGCTTGCAACGTACTCTTCGTGGCGAGGGTTCACCAAGGCCGACAGGGGGAGCCGCCCATGCTGCCGGACGCCGACACACTGCCCGAGACCCTGCTCGACCTGGCGGTGCCGCACGAGGACATCAACGACCTGGTCGCCCTGCGGCGGACGCTCACCACGGACTCCGGGGCCATGAGGCTCGTGGAGGAGTGCGTCGAGGAGCTGGTACGGGACATCGGGGAGGCCGGGGTCGAGGTGCCGCTCGCCGAGCGCGTCGCCGAAGCCCCGGCCGCGCTGGGCCGGTACTTCGCCGTGTACGTGTTCGTCGCGGCGTTGCCGTACACGCGCTCGTACCACCGTGAGCGGGGCATCACGGCCGACGTCAGCCGCCGCACCCTCGCCGACCTCGGACGGAACATGGCGTTCCACCGACGACGGCACGGCAGGGGAGGGGTGGAGGTCCCGCAGTGGCTCACGCACCACTTCCGGGGGGAGCTGTACCAGCTGGGGCGGCTCCAGTTCGAACGGGCCCGCCTCGGGCAGCGGACGGCGCGGGCGGTGGCGCTCGCCGGGCAGGACGCGGCGCCGGGGGAGCCCTGCCTGAACCTGCACATCCCCGACTTCCACGGGCCGCTGTCACCGGCGGCCTGCGACCGTTCCCTGGCACTGGCGCGGGAGTTCTTCGCCCGCCACTTCCCGCGCGAACGGTACCGGGTGGCGGTGTGCCATTCCTGGCTGCTCGACCCGCAGTTGAAGCACCATCTGGGCCCGGACTCCAACATCGTCCGCTTCCAGGACCGCTTCCGGCCCGGCCGCGACCCCGGTGAGGACCCGGAACCGGAGGACACCGAGCCCGTCCGCTTCGTCTTCGGGGACCCGGACCTGCCGGTGGCCGGTCTGCCGAGGCGCACGGCGGTGGAACGGGCGGTGGGGGACCACCTGCGGGCGGGCGGTCACTGGTACGTACGGCACGGCTGGTTCCCGCTGTAGCCGCCGCGCTCTCACCTCCCCGCAAGCGCCCTCCCCTTCACTCGGTCGGGTGAACACCGCTGTCACGGGAACGGGCGTGCGGATGCGGCCCGTTGGACGGGCATGGAGATGAAAATGCGTGAGGGGTACGAGGGGACGGGACCCGGGGCCATCACCCCGGACGGCTGCGCGGTGGAGCTCTACTCCCGGTTGCCCGTCGGAGACGAACCGGATGTCATCGCCGCCGCCGTCCCCGCGGGCGCGCGCATCCTGGAGCTCGGCAGCGGGGTCGGACGTGTGACCCACGCACTGCTGGAGCGCGGATTCACGGTCACGGCGGTGGACGAGTCCGCCCCGATGCTGGAGCGCGTGCGCGGCGCGCGGACGATATGCGGCCCGATCGAGGAGCTGGAGCTGGGCGAGACGTTCGACGTGGTGCTGCTCGCGTCGTTCCTCGTGCACACGGGCGACACCGAGGTGCGGCGCGGCATGCTGCGCACCTGCGCACGCCATGTCGCGCAGGGCGGCTGCGTGCTGATCCAGCGGGAGGGCGAGGATTACCACGAGAACGTGCCACGCGAGCGCAAGGACCCCAGCGGCTTCACCGTACGGATCGCGTCGTCGGAGCCGGCCGTGGACGGGGTCAACGCGGTGCGTGCGGAGTACGAGTTCCCGGACGCCGTCTGGACCCAGACGTTCCGGGCGCGACCCCTGACGAAGGAGCAGTTCGAGGATGCCCTCCTGGAGGCGGGCCTGAAGGTGGACCGCTATCTGACAGAGGATCGGATATGGGTGCGGGCGGTGGCGACGGTCTAGTCGGTGGGTCCGGGCGGTGGGGGTGTATGAGGCCTGCCCCCTGGAACTGCTGCCCGAACACCGCCGGTCGACGGCCGACCTGTTCGGACTGCCATCGGCGCGGCGAGGGCGTCGCGGTGACGATCTGCTCGATGGCGCCTCGGCAGCGATGAGTTCCGGGGCGAGCGCCGGTCTGTCTCTCCGACACACCGTGACACCACACGGACCGCTGCGCCGAGGAGACCTCATGTCCGAGACCACCGCTGCCGTCACCGCCGACTCCACCCCGGCCGCCGTCGTCATCGCCGAGTCCGCGACCGCTCGCGGGCGGCGTGCCCGGATCGCCCTGCGCGCTCTGCAGGTTCTGCTCGCCCTCTTCTACGCGATCGCCAGCGCCCTGCCCAAGCTGATCGGACACGCGTCGGCTGCCGAGTCCTTCGAGCGGCTCGGCTGGGGGAGCGCGGGGATGTACACCATCGGCGCCCTCGAACTGGCCGGGGCGATCGCCCTGTTGACCCCGGTGCTTCAGTCGGTGGCGGCGATGGCTCTGGGCGCGTTGATGGTGGGCGCGTTCGTCGTGCAGATATCCGTCTTCGACGGGCAGTACGCGGCGACGCCGGTGATCCTGATCGTGCCGCTCACTCTCATCGCGTGGGCACGGCGGGAGCACAACGCGGATCTGCTCCGGCTGCTGCGGCGGGCGTGACCGGATGGGGCCGTGTCGACTGCGGCTTCGGCGGCGTCGGGGAGGGGCCGAGGGCCCGTCCCGGACGCCGGTGCGTTGGGCGCCGGTTCCTCGGCCGGCTCACGGCCTCGGTTCGCGTGAGCCGCTTCCGAAGCCCGATCCACCCGGACCAGGGCCGAAGCCGGGCATGCTGCCGGGGCCCGTCGCGCCGCGGAGGCGTTCCATGTCGCGGCGATCGCGTTTCGTCGGCCTGCCCGCGCCGCGGTCGCGGATGCCGGCGGGGGCGACGGCCTCGCGGGGCGGGGGCGGCGGAGAGTTGTCGACGTAGCACTGGATGGCCACGGGGGCCCCGACCCGCTTGCGGATCAGCCGCGTGACGACGACGACCCGCTCGCGGCCCTCGTGCCGAAGACGCACTTCGTCGCCGACGCGGACGCCGTGCGCGGGCTTCACACGCTCGCCGTTGACGCGCACGTGGCCGCCCCGGCAGGCGGTGGCTCCCATGGAACGGGTCTTGACCAGGCGTACGGACCAGATCCAGCTGTCCACGCGGACGGTCGTGCCGCCCTGCGGGCCCGCCGCCTCGGCAGCGGCGATCGCGGCGGCCACCTTGGGGTCGGGGGGTTGGGTCTCGCTCCCCGCTGAGCTGCCGACGGGCTCGGGGGACTCGGCCGCCGATTCGTCGGTCCCGTCCGTCCTGTCGTGCTGCGCACCCTGAGAAGCCATGCCACCGACCTTAGTCCTCCGAGTCGTCCCACCGGGCGGAATATCGGCCCCCAAGCGGACTCTGCCAAACAAGTTTTGCAAAAACTCTTTTGTTGAGTCGTCCTGCGGCCTAACCTCCCGGCATGGACAGCGACGAGCACAAGCGCGTACTCGATCCCGAGCGCGACACCGCCGCCCTCAAGGCACTCACCCACCCCCTGCGCATCCAGCTGCTCGGGCTGCTGCGGCAGGACGGGCCCGCCACGGCGAGTGAGCTGGCCGCGCGGACGGGGGAGTCGTCGGCGTCGACCAGCTACCACCTGCGGGTGCTGGCGAAGTACGCGTTCATCGCCGAGGCGGAGCACCGCGACGGGCGGGAACGGCGCTGGCGGGCGCTGCACACCGTGACGTCCTGGAGCAACGAGTCGATGGAGTCCACCGAGGCGGGCCGGGCCTTCGTCGGCCTGGCGCGGCGGCGGCAGATCGAGCACCTGGAGAGATCCCTCGCCCGGTACGAGGCGGACCTGGCCGCAGGGCGGCTCGGCCAGGAGTGGGTGGAGCCGTCCGGGATCACCGACCTCATGCCCCGGCTGACGGCCGCGTCGCTCACCGAGCTCTTCGACACCGTCGCCGGGAAGCTGGAGGAGCTGACCGCGCGGGACGCGGACGATCCGCGCGCCGAACACGTCGTGTTCGTCGCGGCCGGACTTCCCCTCGCCGCTCACGAACACGGGGCCCACGAACACGCCGACCGCGAGACGCAAGACCGCGACCCGGAAGACCGCGAGACCGAAGGCCCCGAGACCGAAGGCCCCGAGACCGAAGACCGCGACACCAGCGACCACGAACCCGAAGATCTCACCCGGTGACTCCGCTCATGACCGAGCCGCCCCGGGAGCGGGCCGCTCGTCGCCGCTACGTCACCGTCTGCGCGCTGCTCTGGCTGCCGCCAGGGCTGGGTATGGCCACGATGGTCCTGCTGTTCACCGAGCGCGGCATGTCCCTCGCCGCGGTCGCGGGGCTGTTCGCCGCGCACTCGCTGACCGTCGCCGCACTGGAGCTGCCCACGGGAGGCCTCTCGGACGTCCTCGGGCGCCGACCGGTCCTGGCCGCGGCCGGAGGACTCGGCGTCGTCGCCTTCGCGTTGATCGGCCTCGGCACCTCCGCCTGGCTGCTCACCGCCGGCATGGTGCTCATGGGCGTGGCCCGGGCCCTGGCCAGCGGAACCGCCGAGGCCTGGTTCGTCGACACCGTCCAGGCGTGCTCCGGCCCGGACGCCGAACTGCGCACGGGCCTGGCCCGGGGCGGATCCGCGACCTCCGCCGCGCTCGCGGCCGGCATCCTGCTCGGCGGTGCCCTGCCCTGGCTGCTCGGTCCGGGGTCCGACCTCGGTGCCCGGCTGAGCGAGGCGACGTCCGGTGCGGTGCTGCCCCTGTCCGTCCCCCTGCTGCTGGGAGCCGGGCTCAGGCTCGTGTTCGTCGCGTACGTGCTCGCCGCCCTGCGGGAGCCCCCGAGGCCGCCGGCCACCCTGCGTTCGGTGCTGCGCGGCGTCCCGGTCACGGTCGTCGAGGGGCTCCGGCTGGGCGGACGGGACGCGCTGGTCCGCCGGATCCTGCTCGCCGCCGCGGCCGCCGGAAGCGCCCTGGCCGCCGTCGAACTGCTCGTACCGGGCCGTACCACGGAGCTGACCGGCTCGAACGCCTCCGGAGCGATGGTCTATGCCGCACTGTCCTGCGCGGGCTTCGTCTGCTCCGGCCTCGGCAGCCACCTCGCCCCGCTCACCGCCCGGATCGCGGGCAGTGGCGAACGCGCCGTGCTGGTCAGCCTCACGGCCGGTGCGGGCGGCCTGCTGCTGCTCGGGGTCACCGCCACCTCCGTCCACCCGGCGGCCACGGCCCTCGCGGTCACCGGCTTCGGGCTGGTCTACCTCGGGCTCGGCGCGGCGGCGCCCAACGAGAACGACCTGCTGCACCGCCAGGTCTCCCGAGCGGGCCGCGCCACCGCCCTGTCCGTCCAGTCCCTCGCCCAGCAACTGGTCGGCGCGCTCACCGGCCTGGCCGTCGGGGTACTGCGGCCGGGCCCCCTGCCCTGGCTCCTGACGGGCGCCGTGCTGCTGGCCGGGGCCCTGCTCTGGCTGCGCCGGAGCGGCGAACGGGCCGTGCAGGTCACCGGCGTCCGAGCCCGGCGGAGGGCGAGTCCGCGGCGGTCCGCGCGGATCTCTCCCTCGTGACGACTGCGACCCCGCCTGCGCCTACGGTGGAGTGATGGACGCCAGCGGACTCACCCTCCTCGACCGGCGCATCGCCGACTGCCGGGCCTGCCCGCGACTGGTCTCCTGGCGCGAGGAGGCGGCGCGCGTCAAGCGAGCCGCCTACGCGGACTGGACGTACTGGGGCCGGCCGGTGCCCGGCTTCGGGCCGGCGGACGCCCGGCTGCTGATCGTGGGACTCGCCCCCGCCGCCCACGGCGGCAACCGCACCGGCCGGATGTTCACCGGCGACCGCTCCGGAGACGTCCTCTACGAGGCGCTGTACGACGTGGGCCTCGCTTCCCAGCCGACCGCCGAGCACGCCCATGACGGCCTGGAGCTGTACGGCGTGCGCGTCACCTCGCCCGTGCACTGCGCCCCGCCCGCCAACAAGCCCACCCCCGAGGAGCGGGACACCTGCCGCCCCTGGCTCGTGCAGGAACTGCGGCTGCTGAGCCCGACACTGCGGGCCGTGGTCGTGCTCGGCGCCTTCGGATGGCAGGCCACACTGCCGGCGCTCGCCGCGGCCGGCTGGCCCGTGCCCCGGCCCCGTCCCGCCTTCTCCCACGGCGCGCGGTACCCCCTCGACGGCCTGGAACTCTTCGGCTGCTTCCACGTCAGCCAGCGCAACACCTTCACCGGCCGGCTCACCCCCACCATGCTGCGTGACGTCCTGCGCACGGCCGGGCGGGCGGCGGGCCTGGCCACCGGCACTCCTTAGGGAGCCTCCTCGCCGAACAGGTGGCGGACCGTGGAGCGGTAGTTGGTCCGCACGTGCGTCAGCGCGTGCGCGCGGGCCCGGTCCGGGTCGCCCGAGGCGATGGCCTCGTACAGCTCGCGGTGCTCCACGAGGAGCTGCGGCCACTCCTCGTTGCGCCGGGTCATCCAGCGCAGCCGGCCGGCGACCGGTTCCAGGGCCTCGGTCAGCAGGCTGTTGCCCGCCATCGCGATGATGCGGTCGTGCAGGCGGCTGTTGACGTCGGTGATCACCTCGGCGTCCCCGGCCTCGGTCGCGGTGGCCGCACGGTCGATGAGTTCCTGGACCTCCGCCAGGTCCTCCGGTGTCGCGCGGGACGCGGCGAGTCCGGCGGCGTAGACCTCCAGGGCTTCTCGCAGTTCGAACAGTTCCTTGACGTCGGTCGGGGTGAGGCGGCGTACCACCGTGCGGCGGGGTGTCTCGAAGTGGACGAAGCCCTCGGCCACCAGAGCCCGGATCGCCTCCCGGACCGGTACGCGCGAGACACCGAAACGCTCCGCCAGCTCGCGTTCCACCAGGCGGTCGCCGGGACGGAGGCTGCCCGCGATGATCTCCTGGCGCAGATCGGCCGTGACGCGTTCGCGGACCGCTCCGAGAGGTTCGATCTTCGTCATGCAGCCCATCTTCGTCGACGCGAGGGGTCTTTTACGGAGCGTTAACGAGAGCGACATCGGTCAGAACGGTTGACGGGGGGACCATGGCGCAGTTTGGTATACCAAACACACCGCAGGGCGGCCCCCCACAACCCTGCGGAGCAGTCCTCCGTCGTCCCCTTGCTCATGGAGGCCCCGTGTCCCTCGCCGACCGTGCCGCAGCCACCGGCACCCCAGCGTTCGTCCCCGATCCCCGGCTCACCAATGAAGACCTCGCGCCCGCCAAGAAGCGCAACTGGAAGGTCTTCGACCTCTTCGCCATGTGGATGTCCGACGTCCACAACCTCGGCAACTACACCTTCGCCGCCGGGCTGCTCTTCCTCGGCATGAACGTCTGGCAGATCTTCACTTCCCTGCTCGTCGGGTTCGTGATCATCTACATCGGCATGAACTGGATGGGGAAGATCGGCCAGCGCCACGGCGTGCCCTTCCCGGTGGTCAGCCGGATCGCCTTCGGCATCTGGGGCGCCAACATCCCGGCGCTGATCAGGGCCGTGATCGCCATCATGTGGTACGGCATCCAGACCTACCTCGCCTCCGTCGCCGTCAACGTGATGCTGCTGGCGGCCTGGCCGGGCCTGGAGTCGTGGACCCACAACTCCTTCCTCGGCCTGGACGCGCTCGGCTGGTTCTCCTTCGTCGCGCTGTGGCTGGTGCAGGCGGCGATCATCAGCCGGGGCATGGAGTCCGTCCGCAAGTTCCAGGACTTCTGCGGCCCGGCCATCTGGTTCGTGATGATCGCGCTGGCCGTGTGGATCCTCCACAAGGCCGGCTGGACGATCTCGCTCACCTCCACCCCGCACCCCGTCTCCGTCGGCGAGCAGTGGCGCCAGTGGTTCGGCGCGATCGGCCTGGTCCTCGCCACGTACGGCACCCTGATGCTCAACTTCTGCGACTTCTCCCGCTTCGCCCCCGACTACAAGTCCGTCAGGCGCGGCAACTTCTGGGGCCTGCCGATCAACTCCACGGCCTTCGTGATCGTGTCCGTCATCGTCACCGCGGGCGCCTTCGAGGTCTTCGGCAAGGAGATCACCGACCCCGCCTACCTGGTCGCCGAGATCGGCAACACCTGGGTGCTGGTGCTGGGCGCGCTGACCTTCGCCATCGCCACCATGGGCGTCAACATCGTCGCGAACTTCGTCTCCCCGGCGTACGACCTGGCCAACGTGTGGCCGCAGAAGATCACCTTCAAGATCGGCGGCATGATCAGCACGGTCGCGGCCCTGCTCGTCACCCCCTGGAACCTGTTCTCCAACCCGACCGTCGTGAACTATTTCCTCGGCGGCCTCGGTGCCTTCCTCGGCCCGCTGTTCGGCGTGATCATGGTCGACTACTACTGGGTCAAGCGCGGCCGCGTGAACGTGAACGAGCTGTTCGACGCCTCTCCCGGCGCCCGCTACCACTACCGCAAGGGCTTCAACCCCAAGGCGCTGTGGGCGTTCCTGCCCGCGGCCGGTGTCGCGGCGGTGCTCGCGCTGGTGAAGACCTTCAGCGACGTGGCCCCGTACTCCTGGTTCATCGGCACGGCGATCGCCGCCGGGCTGTACGCCGTCCTGTGCCGTCCCGAGCGCGCCACCGCGGAGGTCTGAGAGACGTGCGAATCGTCGTCACCAACTGCAACACCACGCAGGAGATGACCGAGGAGATCGTACGAGGTGCCCGGGCCGCCGCAGGTCCGGGCACCACCGTGACCGGACTGACCCCCGCCTGGGGGCCGGCGTCCGCGGAGGGCTGGCTCGACAGCTACCTGTCCGCCGCGGCCGTCCTGGACACGCTGCGGACCCATGACGGAGCGCCGTACGACGCCGTGGTCATGGCCGGGTTCGGGGAGCACGGCAGGGAGGGCGTGCGGGAACTGGTGGACGTACCGGTCGTCGACATCACCGAGGCCGCCGCGCACCTCGCCTGCCTGCTGGGCCGCCGCTACGGCGTCGTGACCACGCTGGAGCGCTCGCGCGGCCAGATCGAGGACAGCCTGGAGACGGCGGGCGTGGCGCGGAACTGCGCGGCGATCGTGGGAACGGGCCTGAACGTACTCGACCTCGGCGACGAAGAACGCACCGAGACGGCATTCCTGGCCGCCGCCGAACGGGCCTGCGCGGCCGGGGCGGAGGTGCTCGTCCTCGGCTGCGCCGGCATGACGGGGCTGCAAGGGGCCGTCGGGGACAAGCTGGGCCTGCCGGTCGTCGACGGGGTCGCCGCGGCGGTCAAACTGGCGGAGTCCCTGGTGGCACTGGGGCTGACCACGAGCCGGGTGGGGAGCTACGCCGGGCCGCTCCCGAAGCGGAGGGCGTGGGGCAGGCCGGCGGGGCGGTAGCTCATGCCGGGCCGTCGAGGGTGACGTCGTCGTGATGGGCCCCGTAGAACGCCGCCTGCCGGGCCATCACCTCCCGCATCGGCGTGCCCCGCGGGATGCCGTACACCGTGCCGGGGAAGTCCAGCGCCTCCTGGATCTGCCACAGTTCGTCGTGTTCCCCGGGGGCGAAGAGCCGGGCCCGGGGCGCGCCCGCCGCGATCCAGCCGATGGGCAGGACGGTGCCGGGCGGCAGCACGGAGTTGACGTGCAGCACGCTGTGGATCCGCAGCTCCGCACCGGCACCCGCGACGGCCCCCGGGAAGACGCAGGCGCCCGTGGCCACGAAGACCTCGTCCTCCAGAGTCGCCCCGTTGACATGGGCGTGCGGGCCGACGAGCACCGCGTCACCGATCACCGCGGGGTGCGCGGACCGCCCCCGCACCAGCGCGTTCTCCATCACGACGACGTCCGACCCGACCCGCACCTCCCCGTCCTCCGCGGTGAGCACGGCCCCGTGCAGCACCCGGCTGCGCTCACCGAGGACGACGGCCCCGCACAGGACGGCCGTCGGGGCGACGTACGCGGACCCGGGGACGACGGGGCGCCGCCCGCGGTGCTCGATCAACATGGGGGTCCTCGCCTACTCGGGAACGACGGCTGTCGCCGTAATCTCCACCAACTGCCCCGTGTACCCGAGGCACGCCACGCCGATCAGCGTCGACGAGTGCGGACCCGCACTGAGGCCGGACGACTCGACCACACTCCAGACGGCGGACAGCACGGCCGGTTCACCGCTCACCACGTACACGTCGGTCGCCACGACATGGGCCAGATCGCTCCCGACGGCGTCCAGTTGTTCCCGCAGGTTGGCGATGACCTGCTCGGCCTGCCGCACCGGATCCCCCGGCCCGACGAGAGTGCCGTCCGGGCCCAGTGGTACGGAACCGGCGAGGAACGCCAGCCGCGTGCCGGCCTCGACGACCGACGCGTGGGAGTAGGTGGGAGGCGGGAAGAGGGTGGGGACGGTGACGCGGCGGATCACGTGCGGTCTCCGATCTGCGGGCGGCGACAGGACAACCCACCGATCATGGGGGCCCCGGCACGCGCACGCACCCGTATTTCGGTTCCCGGCGACCGGGCCGTCCCCCTACGCTTCCCGGACCCCGTCTGCCCAGGAGCCAGCCGTGCCCACCGCCCCGGACCACACCTTCCTCGCCACCACCGCCGACCGTCTCGCCGCCCTGCCCGCCGTGGAAGCCGTCGCCCTCGGTGGCTCCCGGGCCCTGGGCACCGAACGGCCCGACAGCGACTGGGATCTGGCGGTCTACTACCGCGGCGCCTTCGACCCGGCCGATCTCCGCGCGGTCGGCTGGGAGAGCGAGGTCTGCGAGCTCGGCGCCTGGGGCGGCGGCGTCTTCAACTCCGGCGCCTGGCTGACGATCGAGGGCAGGAGGGTGGACGTCCACTACCGCGACCTGGCCGTCGTCGAACACGAACGGGCCGAGGCGGAACAGGGCCGCTTCCGTGTCGAGCCCCTGATGTTCCACCTGGCCGGCATCCCGACCTACCTCCTCGTCGCCGAACTCGCGATCAACCAGGTGCTGCGGGGCGAACTGCCCCGCCCGGGCGCCTATCCGCCGGCACTGCGCGTCAGCGCCCCGGCGCACTGGCACGGCATGGCCGCGGCCACGCTTGCCTACACCAGGGCGGGACACGCACCGAAGAACGCCGCCACCCAGGTCGCGGGCGCGATCGCCCTCGCCGCGACCCAGACCGCACACGCGGTGCTGGCGGCGCGCGGGGAGTGGGTCACCAACGACAAGGCGCTGGTGGCGCGGGCGGGGCTGCAAGAGGTGGACACGGTCGTGCGGAACCTCCCGGACGACCCGGCCGGGCTGACCCGGGCCGTCGCCGACGTGGAGAGGCTCCTCGCCCGGGCCGTGCGCGCCGTCACCGGCGGGTGAACTGAACGCGGGTCGGCTGGACGGTGTCCGGGCGGATCGCGAGGCCGTCGATGGTGAGCTGTTCGCCGTAGATGTCGGTGAGCCTGAGGGCGCCGCCGCAGCCGGTGCCGCCGGGGGAGAGGAAGTAGTTGTACTCGGTGCGGGTCAGCCGGCTCCAGCCGCCGCCGGTCCTGACCTCCAGCCGGGCCAGCGGGTTGCGGTGGCCGAGTGCCTGGATGCCGCACCAGTGGCGGCTGGAACCGGTCTTGTAGCGGATCGAGACCGTGTCGGACGTGCCGGGGCTCAGTAGGCTCCAGGTGATCGGTATCCGTCCCGCGGACAGACCGGCGAGCTTCGCGAAGGCCTCCTTGCTGAGGTCGAGTTGCCCGGGGGCGCAGGGCAGCGGGCACTCGTTGGTGACCCGGACGGTGACGGAGGCCCCGCTCGCGGCGCGGACCTGGAGGTACGCCCCGCACGCCTGGGACGTCTCGTAGTCGGTGTGGTTCATCGCCGCGACCATGAGGTCGGGGCTCGGGCCGTACAGGCAGGCGCCGTCACCGTCCTTTGCGTCGTAGTGGGTGGCGACGCCGGTGTAGGCGGTCCCGGGCTTGATCCGCCCCGCCAGGGGCGCGGTGCCGGACTCCGGCCGCGCCGCGGACGACCGGGTGGGGGCGGGCGAGGGCCGCGCCGGCGGGGTGGTCGCGGAGGGCGCGGCGGGGGTGCGCCTCGGAGCGGGGGAGGCCGCCGAGGGCTTCGGTGCCGGTGTGGGCTTGTGCGTCGTCGGCGAGGCGCCCGGGCGGGTGGCGGCCGTCCCGGCGGACGTCCGTACCGTGTCCGGCTCGCCGTCCGGGCGCAGGGCGATCACGAGAGAGACGAGGAGCCCCACGGCCGCCACGGCGACGGTCCAGACGAGGGCCGTGCGCCGCTTGCGGAGGGGACGGCGATGGGATGCGGATGCCACGGATGAGTCCTTCGAGTCCTTGCGTGGTTCAGGAGAACGCGCGCTCACGACTCACCAGTGGTCGCCGGGGCCGGAAAGGTTGCCGGGCTCGTTTCCGGATTGCGTACATAAAGAACGCCGGTTCCGAGCGGCCCGACACGTTCCGGAAACCTATCCTCCAGGAACCCCGCCTACCGTGGGCAGCCACACCCCGCCCCGGCCGCCGTCGCCCGAAGGCTCTCCCCTGCCCTCGTCGAGACGACAGGAGCACCGTGTCCCGCCGCATCGCCCCGCATCTACCGCCCTGGCTCGCGCACACCCTGAGCGCACAGCGGGGGCCGGTGCCCTGGAGCGCGGTCACGCGGGGGGCCCTGTCCGCCGGGCCGTTGCTGTTTGTGGCCGTGCAGACCGGTCTCACCTCACTCGGCGTCGTCGCCGCCGTCGCCGCCATGCTGGCCGGCATCAACGACCGGCCCGGGAGCCGGCGCGTCTCGGTCAAGCGGATCGGGGTGCCCGCCTTCGGCGGTGCGCTGGGGCTCGTGGCCGGGACGTACACCGGGCAGGAGACCGGGGCGGTGGTGCTCACCGTCGTCCTCACGGCTGTGGGGCTCGTCGCCGGAGGGATGAGCGCCGTCGGACCCGTCGCGTCCGCCGCCGGGACGCAGCTGCTGGTCGGCGCGGCGATCGGCGCCGGAATGCCCCTGCCCGAGCCGGGCTGGGAGCGGGCGCTCGCCTATCTCGCCGGGGCGGGATGGCTGCTCGTGCTGCGGCTCGTCCTGCCCACGCCCGGCTCCCTCGCCGGTGACTTCCGCTTCGACGGGGAGCGCGCGGCCGTGGCCGGGGTGTACGAGGCCGTCGCCGAACTGCTCGACGCCGTCGGCGGGCCGGACGCCATCCGCCGCCGGGCCGCCCTGACCGCCGCCCTCGACCATGCCCAGGACGCCCTCGCCGGGCCCCGGCTGCGGAGGTACGCCTCCTCCTCCGCCGAGCGGCGGCTGCACGCGCAGTACGCCGCTGCCCTGCCCCTCGCCGAGGCCGCCACCGCCCTCGCCTGGGCCGAGGAACCCATCGCCGAACGGGCCTCCGAAGGCCCCCGGCGGCTCGCCGCCGCCGTACGCGGCAACACCCACACCGGGCCGCTGCCCGCCCCGTCCCGTTCGGCACCCGCCCTGCGCGCCCTCGACGACGCCCTCCTGCACGCCGCCGAGGTGTTCGACCAGGGCCGGGGCGGCGATCTGCACACCCGTCCCCGCAGCGCTGGTGACCGGCTGCGCGCCGCCTTCGGCAGTGCCGGACGCGAGTACGGGCTCCGCGTCGCCCTCTGCTTCGGCGCCAGCTCGGCGGTCGCCCAGGCCCTGCACCAGAGCCAGTGGTACGGGCAGCACGAGCACTGGTACTGGCTGCCCGCCACCGCCGTGTTCCTGGTCAAGCCCGACCTGGGGCCGCTGGCCTCGCGCCTGCTGAACCGGGCCGCCGGGACCGTCTTCGGGGCGCTGCTCTTCGCGGGGCTCGCCGCCATCCTGCCCCGCCCGGAAGGGCTCATCGTGCTCGTCGCCCTCAGCGGCGCGCTCATACCCGTGGCCACCCGCCACTTCGCCGCCCAGACCGCCGTCGTCACCGTCCTGGTCCTCGCGCTCGTCATGGTCGGCGGCGAGCCCCAGGCCTCCGCCGGCCGGATCGGCGAGACGCTGCTGGCCTGCGCCATCGTGCTGATCGTCGGGCACCTGCCGATGCCCGGCCAGGGCGGCGGGGGAGTGCGGGCCCGGCTCGCGGCGGCGAGCGACGCCGCGCACGCCTACGTCACGCACGTCCTCGACGAGGCCGTCGCCCCCCGCATCGGCACCTCGGGCACCCCCTCCGACCACCGGGCCACGCGCTGGACCCTGCGCCGCGAGGCCTACCGCACCCTCGCCGAGGCCCGCTCGGCCATCTCCCTCTCCGCGCACGAACTGCCCGCCCTCGCCCGGCACACCGAGGGCGCGGACGAGGTGGCCGACCTCCTCGAACGCCTGGTCGACACCACCACCGCCTGCGCCGTGCACCTGGACGACACGGGCCGGATCGGGCCCCGCCACGAGGAACGCCTCGCGGCCGTCCTCACCGAACTCTCCCGCCGGGGAGAGCGGGTGGGACTACGGCCACCGCCCCGGACACCCCTCGCCGGCTAGCACCCACCCGCCAGCGCGGGCATCGCGGTCCGCCCGCGGCCCGTCGGCCGCGGCAGGCACTCCGGCGCCGTCGCCCCGCTCAGCCGCCGACCCGTACCCACACGGGGGCGTGGTCCGACCCGGGCTCGCCGCGGCGCTCCGCCGGATCGGGGCCGACCGACGGCAGGCCGGGCGGGCCCTCGCCGGGCAGACCCGTGCCCGCCCCCGTCGCCCGGCGCACCAGACGGTGGCTCAGCAGCACGTGGTCGATCAGCTCGCGCCGCCCGGAGTTCACCCGGGACCAGCGCTGCCCGGGCGGGATGAGCGGGGCCACGTCCCACAGCCGCGTCGCGTCGCCCCGGTCGGGCCGGTCGTAGCCCGGGGTGCCGATCTCCGAGCCGGGCGGGCCGAGCAGGATCTGCGTGGTCGCCGCCTGCACCTCGTCGTTGAGGTCGCCCAGTATCGCCACGTCCCGCCCCTGCCCGTCACCGGCCAGCAGCTCGTCCGCCAGCGCGCGCAGCGCCGTCGCCTCGGCGGCCCGCCGGTACAGGGCATAGGCGCCGTAGCGGGCCCGTTCGCCCTCGTCGCGCGGCTGGAACCGGCCGTTCGGGTACGTCAGCAGCTTCGACTTCAGATGGCAGACGGCCACCCGCAGGGGCCCCTCCCCGCCCTCGGCCTCCACGGCCAGGACGCCCCGCCCCGCCTGCCCCGCCGTCAGTCCCGCGTCGTCCGCCTGGACGGGACGCAGCTCCGCCGGGAACGCCCGTGTGTCGGCCACCACCGTCAGCGGCGTACGGCTCAGGAACCCGACCCGTATGCCCCGGCTGTCCGGATGCTCGGACAGGGCGACGTGCCAGTCGTCGTCGAGCATGCCGGCCAGGTCCTTCAGGGCCTCGGGGTCGCCGACCTCCTGCACGCCGAGCAGGGTCGGATCGAGTTCCGTGATCACGGCGGCGAGCGCGGCGAGCTTCGCCTCGTACCCGGCCTCGTCCGGCGGGCCGTACGGGCCGCCGGGCCGGTAGAGGTTCTCCAGGTTCCAGGTGCCGAGGAGCATCATGCCGGGCTCCTTTCAGAAGCCGACAGACGGGGTGGTGAGGCCAGGGTGCGCGCCCGGCCCGCCCCGCGACAGAGCCGTGACGGGAAGTGCGGTTCGGCTCATGCCGCCCTACGACGCCGTCGTACGTTGGCGTGATGACGCCTTCTGCCGCGGACGATCCCGCCGACCTCATCATCAGCGCATGTACGGTCCTCGTGCACGACGATCAAGAGCGGGCCGGGTTCGCGGAGGACGCCGCGATCGTCGTACGCGGCGGGATCGTCGAGGCCGTCACGACCACCGCCGGGGCCGCGCACCTGCCCGCCGCCGAGCGGATCGACGCCCCCGGCCAGGTCGCCCTGCCCGGCCTGATCAACTGCCACACGCACGCGCCGATGGTCGCGCTGCGCGGCCTCGCCGAGGACCTGCCGACCGAGGAGTGGTTCAACGACGTCGTCTGGCCCGTCGAGTCCAACCTCGCAGCGACGGACGTCGAGTTGGGGGCGCGGCTCGCCTGCGCCGAGATGATCCGCGCGGGCGTCACCTGCTTCGCCGACCACTACTTCGCCATGGACGCGGTGGCCCGGGTGGTCGAGGATTCCGGTATGCGGGCGCTGCTCGGCGAGGCCTTCTTCTCCTCGCAGGGCCCCGAAGGCCGGGAGCGGTCGCTGGAGTTCGCGCTGCGCCACCGCGGAGCGGCCGGCGGCCGGATCACCACCGCGCTCGCGCCCCACGCGCCCTACACGGTCGACGACGCCGACCTCGCCGCCACCGCCGAGCTCGCCCGCACGTACGGCCTGCCCGTGCACCTCCACGCCGCCGAGAACCGCGACCAGACCGAGACCAGCCTGGCACGCCATGGCGTCACCCCGATCGAGGTCCTGGAACGCACCACCCTCCTCCACACGGACCTGCTCCTCGCCCACGGCACCGGCATCGTCGACAGCGACCTCCCCCTCTTGGAGCAGGCCGACGGCCGCACGGCCGTCGCCAGCGCTCCCCGCGGCTACCTCAAGTTCGCCTGGCCCGACACCACGCCGGTCCGCGCCCTC
The DNA here is from genome assembly GCF_014202475.1 of Streptomyces paradoxus. Lineage (GTDB taxonomy): Bacteria > Actinomycetota > Actinomycetes > Streptomycetales > Streptomycetaceae > Streptomyces > Streptomyces paradoxus. The sequence continues at coordinate 206,162 of NZ_JACHGV010000009.1, read as the reverse complement.
GGCGACATCGGCGTCGACGTGGGACTCGCCACCGACGGCGCCGCCTCCAACAACAGCCTCGACGTGTGGGAGTCCATGGCCCTCACCTCGCTGGTCCCGGATTCGGCCGAGGGCGACCCCCGCTGGCTGACCTCCCGGCAGGCCCTGCACCACGCCACGCTGCAGAGCGCCCGTGCCGTGGGCCTCGGGGACAGCGTCGGCAGCATCGCGCCCGGCCGGCGGGCCGACATCGTCCTGGTCGACCTCACCGGGCCGCACACCCAGCCCGTCCACGACCTCGCCGCCACGCTCGTGCACAGCGCCCGCTCCGCCGACGTCCGCACCACGATCGTCGACGGACGGATCCTGATGCGAGACCGGGAGCTCCTGACGATCGACGTGCCGACGGTGGTACGGGAGCTGCAGGAGCGCCTGCCCGCACTCGTCGACCGCACCCACGGCCGGCGCATCCAGCGGTACGACACCTGACGGCACGCGTCCCCGGCACCTGTGGGGCGCCTGTGAGAAGTGAGCATCTGGCGTCACGACGAGTACGACGACTGATACGGAATGTGAACACATAGGCCAAGAGGCTGAGAAGTTGGTCACACTTGGCGGTGAACGCGTGTCAACTACGTCTCAGTACCGTCACTTCGCGAGCCGTTCACCCCATGGTTGGCGTTTAACTCTACGAGTACAGCGCTACATGGAGGTGCAGGGTGAACGGGCGAACGGTGCTCGAACGCTTTCCTGCCGGTGGGCCGCGTGGCTCCTGGCCTGCGGAGGAGTTCGCGCAGGCGCGGCGCAGCGAAGGCCTGCCCGCGGAGGTCGTCATGGACCTCGCCACGGACATGTTCCTGGTGATCGTGCGCAGCGGGGACGTGGCCGACGCCACCGCCTGACGTGTGCCGTCAGTCCGCCTTGGGCGCCGGCACCTTCCTGGCCGGCGCGGGTGACGAGGCGAACTGCTCCGCCTGGAGCGCGTAGAGCTCGGCGTAGACGCCACCGGTGGCCAGCAGCTCCTCCGGCGTCCCGGACTCCACGAGCCGGCCGTGGTCCAGGACGTGCACCAGATCCGCGTGCCGCACGGACGCCAGCCGGTGCGTGATCAGTACGACCGTCTGGCCGCTGTCGGCCAGGGCGCGGATCCGCTCGAAGACCTCCAGCTCGGCCCGGGCGTCCAGAGCCGCCGTCGGCTCGTCCACGATCAGGATGCGGCCCCTGCGGTAGGCCGCCCGGGCGATGCCGAGCCGCTGCCACTGGCCGCCCGACAGTTCGTGACCGCCGCTGAAGTTGCGGGCGAGCAGCGTGTCCAGCCCGCGCGGCAGGTCCGCCACCACCGTCTCCGCCCCCGCGTCGGCGACCGCCGCGCCCAGCCGGTCCTCGCACAAGGGCACCGACGGACGCCCCAGGGCGACGTTCACCCGGGCCGTGAACGGCCACCGCTTGAAGTCCTGCGCCACCATCGCGATCCGCTCGGCCAGCAGACGCCGGTCCGCGGTCGCCGCGTCCACGTCGTCCCACAGGATCCGCCCCCGCTCCGGCGTGTAGAGCCCGGCGAGCAGCTTGACCAGGGTCGTCTTGCCGGAGCCGTTCTCGCCGACCAGAGCCACGATCCGGCCCAGCGGCAGGCTCAGCGTCACGTCGTCGAGAGCGGGGCGGGCCGAATCGCCCGGGTAGCGGAAGGTGACGTTCTCGAAGCGGATCTCGCGCGGATCCTCCGGCAGCGGCGCACCGCCCGCGGGGATCGCCCACTGGTCCGCCTCGGTGTACAGCCGGTGCAGGTCCCCGACGAACAGCGCCTCCTCGTGCAGCGCGTTGACCTCCACCACGAGCGTGTCGAGGCTCTGCGAGCCGGTCCGGATCGCGATCACGGCCGTCCCCGCGACCGACAGGGCCATCGCGCCCGCCAGCAGCAGCCCGCCCAGCGTCGCGTACGTCGCCACCGTCGCCAGGCCCGTCCACGCCGCCGCGATCAGGCCCGTGCGAGCGGCGAGCCTGGCCAGGCGGGCCTGCTCGGCCTCGGCCGTCTCCGACATCGCGCGGAAGTGCCGCAGCAGGAAGGAGCCCACCCCGTGCACCCGGATCTCGGGGGCCGCCTCGGGCTCGATCAGCAGGCTGCCGAGCAGCCGGCCCGCCCGGGCGTGCTGCACCCAGGCGTGGAACGACTCGTAGCGCCGACGCGCGACGGTCAGCGCGCTCCAGGCGCTCGGCAGGGTCATCGTCACCAGCAGCGGCAGCAGGGCGGGGTGCAGCACGGTCAGCACGCCCGCCGCCGCGATCAGCGAGATCATCGCGTTGATCACGCGGGTCCCGTAGGAGATCATCCGGCGCGCGGAGGCGGCGCCGTACTGCGCGGTGTCGAGGAGCTTGTGAAAGGCGTGGTCCTCGATCGCGGCCAGCTCGACGGCCGCCGCCCGCTCCAGGTACCGCTCGGTCGCCACCCGCTCGACCTTGGGCTCCAGCCGGCCGGTGGCGTACGTGCTCGCGGCCCGCAGCAGGGCCGCGAGGAACATCACGACGGCCACCGTGACCAGGGCGGGGACGGCTCCGCGCAGCCGGTCGTCGATCGGGCCGCCGCCCATCAGCCGGGCCAGCACGCTGTTCACCGCGAGCAGGCTCACCGCCTGTGCCACGCCCCGGCCCGCCTCGGCGGCCAGCACGATCCGCGCGGCGCCCCGGTCGGCCTGCCGGGCGAGCCGGAGGCTGGCCGCGAGCAGGGACGGCAGCCGGGTGATCATGGCGCGGAAGTTCAGCTCCAGGAACGCGTCGGCGTGACTGTTCCAGCCCATGTCGTAGCGCAGCGGCCCGCCGAAGAGCAGCCGCTCCGACTCGGACACCTCCGGCGCGGTCCGCTTCTTCCCCACCGTCGACCGACCTCCCCGCCTCGTGCCCCGCCTGTGAGCGGCCCACTATTGCGGGGCGGAACCCGCCGCGGGCAGGGCGCAGCCCGGGGCGCCGGATGCGCGCGGGCGCACGACCTGGCCGGGAGGAGGTGCGGGGCGGCGCGGGGGTGCGGGGTGGTGCGGGCGGTGGTGGTGTGCGCAGCGGTCGGTCGTCGGACTGGAGCCGGAGCCGGGTCGGTCGGCCAGGCTCTGCTTACGCGCTGACCGGCCGCGACCAGGACGGGGCAGTCCCCGTCGCGCGGCACAGGGCCAGGTAGAGGGGGATCGGCGGGGTGTAGGGAAGCGTGCCGTCCGGGCGGTGGATCAGGTCGGGGACCTCCAGCAGGTCCGGGACGACCGCGCCGGTGACGTACCGCGCCGGGGCGGGCCACTCCAGGGCGTGGTCGGAGTCGGACGGCACCAGCCACCACCAGTGCGTCTCGTCCGCGTAGAGGCAGCCCACGCGGGGCAGCCGGGGCATGATCAGCGGGCCGACGTGGGCGGGGACCGCGACCGCGTCGCAGCCGAGCGGGGCGGTCATGCCGTCGGGCACGGGCAGCCGCAGGGCCGGGACGGACGTCCGCAGCCCGCGCCGGACGCGCACCAGCGTGTCCAGGTTCAGCACGCTGCCGCCCCGCGCGGGACTCATGCGTGCCCCTGCTCTCGGCGGCGCGCCTGCGCGGGAACCTCCGGGGCGTCCCGCGTATGGCGTGCCTGGCGGGGCCCGTCCCCGTCGTCCGGGTCGTCGGATGGATCGTCGGACGGGCCGCGCTTGGGGCGGGCGCCCCAGCCCAGGTCGGCGCGGGGCTCGGCCGGATCGTTCGGGGTGTCCGCCGTGCGCGGCAGCTCCGCCCAGACCAGCAGCCCGGGGCCGTCCTCCTGGGCACCCCAGGAATGGCAGAGGGCGTCGACGAGAAGCAGTCCCCTCCCGTGCTCCTCCTCGGGCCGGGTCCGGCTGGCGGCGTGGGGCTGGCCCGGGGCGCAGCCCTCGTCGCGCACGGCTATTCGCACGAGGTCGTCACCGTCGTGCAGCTCGCACACTATGTGGGTGCTCGCCGTGTGCACGATGGCGTTGGTGACCAGTTCGGAAACCACCAGGGCGGCGCTGTCGCACGTGTCCTCGCCCACCGACCAGCCGGTCAGCCGGGCCCGCGTCAGGCGTCTGGCCTGCGCGGGAGAACCCGAATGTGCGGCCAGCTCGAAACGGAACCGGCGCCCGGCAGCGGCCCCGAGGGAGGCCTCTTCCGTGGCGGCGCCAAGCCCGGGAGGGCCTGCGGCGGCGTCTGTTCCTAAGGGCGCGGACGGAATCACGCTTGCCACTATCGCCCCGGCGTGAACACTTGGCAAGTGTCACTCTGAAAATTGCAGAGTGCTGTGTGACGGTCTGGAAGGCCGTGGCACACTGCTCGCAACAGCACCCCGCGCGGCGCCAGTTGAGATCGTCGAAGGTTCGTTCGAAACGTTTGTTCGGATCAGCTCTTCGAAAAGGTCCTCGAATGGCGCCGCCGGGCTGTCAGCGTTCCTTTGTGGCCGGCTCGTCAGAACTCTTCGTGGAGGTGGAGCGTGAGTGAACCGCGGTCCGCACCGACGGTCGGTCAGGTCGTGCTCGGCCGACGCCTGTTGGACCTGCGGGAACGCGCGGGCATGAAGCGTGAGGAGGCCGCGCGCATCCTCCGTGTCGCCCCCGCCACGGTCCGCCGTATGGAGATGGCCGAGGTCGCCCTCAAAATCCCGTATCTGCAACTGCTCCTCAAGGCCTACGGAATCTCCGACGAGGAGGCCGAGGCCTTCGTCCGGCTGGCCGAGGAGGCCAACCGGCCCGGCTGGTGGCAGCGTTTCCACGACATCCTGCCCGGCTGGTTCTCGATGTACGTGAGCCTGGAGGGCGCGGCGAGCGTCATCCGCAGTTACGAGCCCCACTTCGTCCCCGGGCTGCTGCAGACCGAGGATTACGCGCGCGGGGTGCTCCGGTCGGGCGCCATCGGCCAGACCCGGCCCGAGGACATCGAGCGCCATGTCGCCCTGCGCATGCGGCGCCAGGACCTGCTCACCCGCGAGGACGCGCCCCGGCTGTGGGTCGTGATGGACGAGACCGCGCTGCGTCGCCCGGCCGGCGGCCCCGAGGTGATGCGTGCCCAGATCGACAAGCTGCTCGACGCCACGCAGCTGCCCAACGTGACGCTGCAGATCGCCCCGTTCGCCAATGGGCCGCACCCGGGGACCTACGGGCCGTTCGTGCTGTTCCGATTCGCCGTGCCCGAACTTCCGGACATGGTCTACAGCGAGTACCTGACCGGCGCGGTCTATCTCGACGCGCGCACCGAGGTGGCGACCCACCTGGAGGTCATGGACCGCATGGCGGCGCAGGCCGCTACGGCACATCGCACGAAGGAGATCCTCCGGGATCTCCGCAAGGAGCTGTGAATGGATCGCATCAAGCCGCGCAAACACGTCTACAACGGCATGCCCGCGCGTGACTTGGGCAGCGAAGGCTGGCACAAGCCGTGGAGCGGCGGGAACGGAGGCAACTGCCTGGAGGCGATGAAGCTCGCCGACGGCCGGATCGCCCTCCGTCAGTCCACCGACCCCGACGGCCCGGCGCTGATCTACACCACCGACGAGATGACGGCCTTCATCGAGGGGGCGAAGTCGGGGGAGGCGGACTTCCTGCTGTCCTGATGCGTACGTGCCGTTTTCTGGCCTCAACTCTCCTAATCTGGTGCTGAATTGACCACACCTTGCGCCTTACGGAGTGCCTCATGACCGGGCAGGACCCCACGTCGGCCGTCCAGATCGACACGACCAGACCCCATCCCGCGCGGATGTACGACTGGTACCTCGGAGGCAAGGACAACTACCCGGTCGACGAGGCGATGGGCCGGCAGATGCTCACCCTCGACCCGCGGGTGCCGGTGATGGCCCGGGTCAACCGCGCGTTCATGCACCGGGCCACACGCTGGCTGGCCGGCAGTGGCGTACGGCAGTTCCTGGACATCGGCACCGGAATCCCGACCGAGCCCAACCTCCATCAGATCGCCCAGGAGACCGCGCCCGGCGCCCGGGTCGTCTACTGCGACAACGACCCCATCGTCCTGGCCCACGCGGCGGCCCTGCTGCGCGGCACGGACGAGGGCGCGACCGAGTATCTCCAGGCCGACGTGCGCGACCCGGACGCCATCCTGGAGGGCGCGAGGAAGGTCCTGGACCTCACCCGGCCCGTCGCACTGTCGCTCGTCGCGCTGCTGCACTTCGTCCCCGACGAGGACGGCGCCCACGACCTGGTCCGGCGGCTGCTCGCCGAACTGCCCTCCGGCAGCCACCTGGTGATGACCCACGCGACCGCCGACTTCACCCCGGAGGAGTCGAAGGCGGCCACCGAGAAGCTGCGCGCCGCCGGCGTCACCCTGGCCCTGCGCTCCCGCGAGGAGTTCACCCGCTTCTTCGACGGCCTCGACCTCGTCGAGCCCGGTGTCGAGGTGCCCCACCGCTGGCACCCCGAGCTGGGCGAGCCCGTGCCTGGGCAGGACGACGGAGTGATCCCGGGGTACGGGGCGGTGGGGCGCAAGCCGTAGCACTCACGGAGCCCCCGGGTCGGTCATGGCGGCGGCAGCGCACCGCGCAGTGCCTCCAGGGCCGGCCCGTAGGCGTGCTCGGAGGGGGTCGCATACCCCACGACGAGCCCGTCACCGACCGGCATGTCCGTGTCCGGGTGCCGGAACGCGGCGAGGCCGTCGAGGGCGATGCCCTGCCAGGCGGCGGCCTTGACCGCGGACGCCTCGGTTCCCGGCGGCAGCCGCAGCACGGCGTGCAGCCCGGCCGCGACGCCGGTGACCTCGATGTGCGGTGCGTGCTCGGCGAGCGCCGCGACGAGCCGGTCCCGGCGGCCGCGGTAGCGCTGCCGCATCCGGCGTACGTGACGGTCGTACGATCCCGAAGCGATGAAGTCCGCGAGGCTCAGCTGGTCGAGGACGCTCGCCCACGCCTCGCGCTCTCCCTTGACGGCCAGGACCGCGTCCACGTACCGCTCCGGGAGGACCATCCAGCCCAGCCGCACCGCCGGCGACAGGCTCTTGCTGACCGAGCCGATGTGGATCACGCGCTCGGGGTCGAGCCCCTGGACGGCGCCGACCGGCTTGCGGTCGTAGCGGAACTCCCCGTCGTAGTCGTCCTCCAGGACCAGCCCGTCACGCGCGCGTGCCCAGTCGATCACTGCGGTCCGGCGCGTGGGGTGCAGCGGGCCGCCGGTCGGGAACTGGTGCGCCGGCGTGAGCAGCACGGCCCGCTCGCGCGCCAACCGGTCGATCCGCGCGCCGTGTTCGTCGAGGGGGAGCGGTACCGTCCGCACCCCGGCCGCGGCCAGGACCTGCCGGTGGAACCCGAGCCCGTACGCCTCCACCGCCAGGGGGCCGCGCAGGACGCCGCCGCCGAACAGCAGCCGCAGTGCGTGCGCGAAGCCGGAGCAGATCACGATCCGGCCCGGCTCGGTCCGCACGCCACGCGCGCGTGCCAGGTACTCCGTGAGTGCCTCCCGCAGTTCCGGCCGGCCGGCGGGGTCGCCCGGCCCGAACACCTCGTTGGGCGCCTGCTGCAGGGCCCGCCGGTAGGAGGCCAGCCAGGCGGTGCGCGGGAACGCCGAGACGTCCGGCGTGCCCTGCGTCAGATCGTGCCGGGGGCCACGCGCGCGCGGCGGTGCCTTCTTGGGCACGCGAGCGGCGGGCCGCAGCGGCTCGGCGCGCTCCGCGACCCGGGTGCCGGAGCCCTGCCGGGCGGTGAGCCAGCCCTCCGCGACGAGCTCCGCGTACGCGTCCGCCACCGTGTTGCGGGCGACGCCGAGGTCCGCCGCGAGCGAGCGGTACGGCGGCAGCCGCGTGCCCGGAGCGAGCCGTCCGCTGCGTACGGCCTCGCGCAGGGCCCTGATCAGCGCCGCCCGCCGGCCGCCCGGCCCGGTCAGCTCCAGATGCAGGTCGGACCCGATCCGCTCCGCGGAATTGACCCACGATGTCCCCATGGAAATGCACCCTACAGCGGGTCTTTCCGGCTCGTAGGTTGAAGGGCATGACGACGACCACGAACACGAGCAGCACCCACGCGACATCCGCCCGGCTGGAGTTCGGCGCGTCGGCCCCGAAGGCCTTCCGGGCCCTCGTCGCCTTCGACGCCGCCGCCCGTGAGGGCATCGACCCGGCCCTCGTCGAGCTGATCCAGATCCGCTCCTCGCACCTCAACCACTGCGCCTACTGCCTGCACATGCACACGGGCGACGCCCGCAAGGCCGGCGAGAGCGAGGACCGGCTGCACATGGTCGCCGTGTGGCGCGAGGCCCGTCACTTCTTCACCGAGCGGGAGCAGGCGGCTCTCGCCCTCACCGACGCGGTGACCCTCGTCGCCGACGCCGGCGTTCCGGACGACGTCTACGCTCGGGCCGCCGCACTGTTCGACGAGCGGGAACTGGCCCAGGTGCTCGCCCTGATCTGCACGATCAACACATGGAACCGGGTGGCGCTGTCGACGGGGAAGGTCGCGGGGACGGACGAGCGCTGACGTCCGGGAGACCCGGCGGCCGGGCGCTACACCGCCATGGGCCGGTCGTACGGCCCGATCGGTGCCGGCAGCCGGGCACTGCCCGTGAGATGACGGTCGACGGCCGCCGCCACCGCCCGCCCCTCGGCGATCGCCCACACGATGAGCGACTGCCCCCGGGCCGCGTCCCCCGCGGCGAACACCCCGGGCACGTTCGTGGCGAACCCGGAGTCCCGCGCGATCGTCCCGCGCGGCTCCAACTCCAGTTCCAGCTGGTCGACGAGGCCGTCCTCCCGGTCGGGCCCGGAGAAGCCGAGGGCGAGCAGCACGAGGTCGGCGGGGAGCGTCCGGCCCGTGCCTTCCATCGGACGGCGCCGCGCGTCCACCTCGACCAGGTGCAGCGAGCGCACCCGCCCCTGCGCGTCGCCGTCAAAGCGCAGCGTGGACGCCGCGAACAGGCGCGCATCCGCGTCCGCGACCGGGGCGGTCCGCAGGTCACGGGCCTCTTCATGGGCGGCGGACAGCCGGTAGACCCGCATCGGGTACGTCGGCCAGGGCTCGGCGTCCTCGTCGCGCTCCGCGTCCGGCAGCGCGTAGATGTCCAGCTGGGTCACGGACGCGGCGCCCTCCCGGACGGCCGTGCCCAGGCAGTCCGCCCCGGTGTCGCCGCCGCCGACGATGACGACGTGCTTCCCGGCCGCCGACAGCGGGGACGTCTCCATATCACCCTCGCGCACCCGGTTGGCCAGCGGCAGGTACTCCATCGCCTGATGAATACCCGTCAGCTCCCGCCCCGGCACCGGGAGTTCACGCCACGCGGTCGCTCCCGTGGCCAGCACCACGGCGTCGTAGCGGGTCCGCAGCTCGTCGGCCCCGATGTCACGCCCGACCGCCGTCGACGTCCGGAACTTCGTCCCCTCGGCCCGCATCTGCTCCAGCCGCCGCTCCAGATGGTGCTTCTCCATCTTGAAGGCGGGAATGCCGTACCGCATCAGCCCGCCGAGCCGGTCGTCCCGCTCGTACACGGCGACCGTGTGCCCGGCCCTCGTCAGCTGCTGCGCCGCGGCCAGCCCGGTCGGGCCCGAACCGATCACCGCGACCGTCTTGCCGGACAGCCGCTCCGGCGGCCTCGGCGGCGCGAACCCCTCCTCCCAGGCCCGGTCGGCGATCGCGCACTCGACGTTCTTGATGGTGACGGCCGGCTGGTTGATGGCCAGCACACATCCCGCCTCGCACGGCGCGGGGCAGAGCCGGCCGGTGAACTCCGGGAAGTTGTTCGTGGCGTGCAGCCGGTCGGCGGCCGCCCGCCAGTCCTCCCTGGACACCAGGTCGTTCCACTCGGGGATCAGATTGCCCAGCGGGCAGGCGTCGTGGCAGAAGGGGATGCCGCAGTCCATGCAGCGGTCGGCCTGCTTGCTGATGATCGGCAGCAGTGCCCCGGGGACGTAGACCTCGTCCCAGTCCCGCGCCCGTTCCTCCACCGGCCGACGCGGCCAGTCCTGGCGGGGCGTGGTCATGAAACCCTTGGGATCTGCCATGGCCGTCTTCCTTGCGTGCGCGTGTGACAGGCCGTGCGTCGTCGGGCGGCGCTCTTCTCACTCGTCGGCGGCGCTCTTTTCGCCACGATACGTCCGCCTCCCGGCCGGTGCCTGTCCGCCGCGTGGCACGGGCGTCAGGTGAGCGCCAGCACGTACGCCAGCGCCGCCCCGGCCGAGGCCGCCGTCCGGACGTGGTTCCACAGCGTCCACTCGCGCAGGTACACCGGCCAGTACGCCGCCGCCTCCGGGGTGCCCGGCTCCAGCTCGGCCAGGGCGTCGTTGCGCGGCACGTTCGCGACCATGGTCAGCCCGAACGACCCGAACAGATACAGAGCGCTGCCCACCAGCAGCTCCACCGTCCCCTCGGCCGGCCACAGCACGAACGTCACCACGGCGATCACCACGCACAGCACGGCCGACCCCAGGAACACGATCATGAACGGCAAAGTCACCGCCGCCACGTTGACCGCCTTCATCGCGGCGACCCCCTGCGCGGGCGGCAGCATGCCCAGGCCCCGCATCACGAAGGTCGAGAACCCGCAGAACACCCCGGCCACCAGGCCGGTCCCGAGCACCCCCAGCACCGTCAGCACGAAGTACGGTCCGCTGATCATCTGTCTCTCCCGCCGTCTGGCCGGAACCCCGCCCGGCACCCTTCCTCGCCCCTAGTGAATTCCCGTACGGGCACAGTGACCATGGCCGTACGGCGCGGCGCCATAAGCGAACGTCCACGGGCCGTCGAACGGCCGAGTCGTCGGATCGGCGGCCCAATGCCCCGGGGCCTCTCACGTCACCCCGTGGAACCGAGCCCCGCCTCCGTCCACCCCCGCAGCACCGTCGCCACCGCAGCCGAGATCCGCCGTCGCGCCTCGTGCCTGGGCACGCCGCTCATCAGCAGCCGGTCGTACGGCGTGTCCAGATGCCGTACGGACGCCACGACCGCCGACGTCACCGCCCCCTCGGTCAGCGCGCGCCCCGCCGCGCTGCGGCCCACCCGTCCGCTGCCCCGCTCCGAGGCGTGCAGGGCGATGGCCCGCGCCCGAGCGGCCGGGCACCCGGGGAAGAGCCGGCGTATCTCCGCCGCGAACGCCTGGGCGAACAGGGCGTCCTGAGCCGCCCGCCGCCGCGCGTCCCGCACCCGGCGCCGCCGCCGTGCCTCGGCGTCCGCGAGGCACCGCTGCTCGGCCCGCGCGAGCGCCGCCTCCTCGACCAGAACGCCCTGCCGCTCGTACCGGCTCTTGCGCCGGTTGAACCGCACGACCACCGCCGACAGCGTGCTCTCCTCCCGCGATCTGCGCGTCAGGGCGGTGTCGCCGCTCGGCAGGAACACCAGATGCCCGAGATCGGCACAGTCGAGACAGCGTGGGGCCCGGTCTTCGAGGACGAGCAGCGGCAGCGGTCCACGCCGGCACTCGGCGCAGTACCGCCGCTTGAGGGGCTGGAAGACGAGAAGTCCGGTGAGAGGCGGGAGCGTCGAACGGGGGACCATAGGGGATTCATTCCCCCTGACGGCAGCGCGAACTGCGCACGACATGACGGACCCTGGCGGTCTGGTCGCCACCTCTTCCCGGCCCCCGCGGGCGGGACACCTTCTGCCCCGGCCTGACGCATCATGGGCCGTGTGCGACTCGAAGCGATCACCTGGGAACGGCTCGGCGACCTGCTCGCCGAGCGCCTGCTCGACCTGAAGCCCGCCGACGGCAGCCCCTGGCCGCGCATCGCCTTCGACGGCGCCCCCGCCGCCCGCCCTGGAGACCTCGCCCACCGGGTCGGTGAGGCGCTGCGCGTACGCGGCCGCTCCTCGCTCGTCGTGGGCACGGAGGGCTTTCTGCGCCCCGCCTCCGTACGGCTCGAGTACGGCCACCAGGACGTCGAGGCCTACTACGGCGGCTGGTACGACACCGGCGCCCTGTGGCGCGAGGTGTTCGGCCCGCTCGAAGCGGACGGCGACGGCCGCGTCCTGCCCGACCTGTGGGACCCGGCCGCCGACCGCGCGACCCGCAGCCCCTACGTCGAACTCCCGCCCGGCGGCGTGCTGTTGCTGCATGGGCCCTTCCTCCTTCGGCACTGGTTCCCCTTCGATCTGAGCGTCCACGTCCTCCTCTCCCCGGGCGCCCTGCGCCGCCGCACCCCCGAGGCCGAGCACTGGACCCTCCCGGCCTTCGAGCGCTACGAGCGGGAGACGGACCCGGTGGGGACGGCGGACGTCCTGGTGCGGGCCGACGATCCGCGCCGTCCGGCGTGGGGCGGCTGAGCCAGGGCCCGCCGTCCGGCGCCGGACGGGTGCCGGGCTTGCCGGGGGCGGGTACTGGCCGGGTGGGTGCTCCGGTGGGCTCCGGTACGGGCTTCCGTGTGCGGGCATCCGGTGGCCCGGCGAGAATGAGGGGCGCCGGGACTCGCGGTGCCTCCCGCGCCGCGCCGGCCGTCCGGCACCGGGAGGTACTCCATGACCACCGCCGGAGACATCATGCACCGCGGCGCCCAGTGGATCCCCGCCCACGAAACCCTCGACCGCGCCGCCCAGCTCATGCGCGAACTGAACGTCGGCGCCCTGCCCATCAGCGACGAGAACGAGCGCCTCTGCGGCATCCTCACCGACCGCGACATCGTCGTCGGCTGCGTGGCCATGGGTCACGACCCCGCCCGGGTCACCGCGGGCGAGATGGCCAAGGGAACGCCCCGCTGGATCGACGCGGACGCCGATGTCGGCGAGGTGCTCCGCGAGATGGGGGAGCACCGGATCCGCAGGCTGCCCGTGATCCGGGACAAGCGCCTGGTCGGCATGATCAGCGAAGCCGACCTGGCCCGGCACCTCGCGAAGGACCAGATCGCCTCCTGGGCGCAGAGCGTCTACGCCACTACCGCCATGCACTGACCTCGCGGATCACGCCCACCGGCGCTCCGGAGACCCTGTGCGGGTCCCGGCCCGCATCAGAGCCAGCCGCTGCGCCGGAAACCCCGGTACAGGGCGAGACACGCGGCGGATATCACGCCGATCACCATGCCGTAGCCGTACCGCCAGTGCAGCTCCGGCATGTGGTCGAAGTTCATGCCGTAGACCCCGCACACCATCGTCGGCACGGCGACGATCGCGGCCCACGCCGTGATTTTCCGCATGTCCTCGTTCTGCGCGACCGTGACCTGCGCGAGGTGCGCCTGCAGGATGGAGTTGAGCAGTTCGTCGAAGGCGGCGATCTGCTCCTTCGCCCGCAGCAGATGGTCCGAGACGTCGCGGAAGTACGCCTGTATCTCCGGGTCGACCGCCCGGATCGGCCGGGTGGCGAGATCCTCCAGCGGCCGGCTGAGCGGCACCACCGCCCGCTTCAGCTCCAGCAGTTCACGCTTGAGCTGGTAGATGCGCCCCGGGTCGGTCCGCGCGCCGGACTCCGAGAACACGTCCGTCTCGACCTGGTCGATGTCCCCCTGCACCGAGTCCGTGACGGTCAGGTAGTCGTCGACCACGTGGTCCGCGATCGCGTGCAGCACCGCCGACGGGCCCTTGGCCAGCTGGCCGGGATCGGACTCCAGCTCCTCGCGCAGCGGGCCGAGCGAGCCGTGCCGGCCGTGCCGCACCGTGATCACGAAGTCGGCGCCGACGAACAGCATGATCTCACCGGTGTCGACCACCTCACTGGTGGCCGTCAGTTCCTCGTGCTCGACGTAACAGACCGTCTTGAACACCGCGAACAGCGTCTCGCCGTAGCGCTCCAGCTTGGGGCGCTGGTGGGCCTCGATCGCGTCCTCGACGGCCAGCGGGTGCAGGTCGAAGAGCTCGGCGATGCCCGCGAACTCCTGGTCGGTGGGCTCGTGCAGACCGAGCCAGACGAAGCCCTCCCGGCTCTTGCGCACCCGCTGCACGGTGTCCACCAGATCGCCGCGCGCGGGGGTGCGGACGCCATCCCGGTACGTCACACAGTTCACCACCGAGGAGCCCAGCGGGGACCGGGCCGGGTGGCTCAGGTCGACGCGCGGGCGCCGCCGGGCCAGCCGAGCCACCTTGCGCAGGCCGCCGACGCCGCCGAGGCTCGTGACCTTCCGCAGATTCCCTGCCATGGACATCCGGATCTCCTTGCGTGGACCCTCTCGCGCCGTTCCCGCGCCTTGCCGCGCCAGTCTGCCAGGCCCGCGTGAGCTGCGGGTAAGCCTGTGGATACGACTCATTCCGCTTGGTTCCCGGCTGTGGACGGACGACGTTCCCGGGCCTGTGGCCCTGCTGCATCGACGCATTCCCGTGCCGGGCGGTTCTCGGCAAGGGAGCGCAAGGGTCTCCGTGACGAAGCGGGTCTCCGTGACGAAGCGGTCCCCGCGCCGGAGAGTCGACGAGTACGGATAAGTCGGATAACTGGGATGATCGTGACATGACGCGAACCGACGGGTACCTCCTCGACAACCGGCAGACCGAGGCGGCAGAGCACTTCAGCGCCTTCGCCGCTCTCTTCGATCCCACGACGTTCCGGCACCTCGAAGCGCTCGGCGTCGGATCCGGCTGGCGGTGCTGGGAGGTCGGCGCCGGTACCAGCGTGGTGTCCTGGCTGGCGAAGAAGGTCGGCCCCACCGGACGCGTCGTCGCGACCGACACCGACACCTCACGGCTCGCCTCCGCGGCCCGGCCACCCGTCGAGGTGAAGGTCCACGACCTCGGCGCGCAGGACCCGCCGGGGGAGGGCTTCGACCTGGTGCACGCCCGCCTCGCCCTCGTTCATGTGACCGACCGGGAACGGGCGTTGCGCTCCATGGCCAAGGCGCTGCGCCCCGGCGGCCGCCTCCTTGTCGAGGACGCCGACCCCGCCCTTCAGCCCCTGCTCTGCCCTGACGAGTACGGCCCCGAGCAGCAGCTCGCGAACCGGCTGCGGCAGGGCTTTCGCAGTCTGCTCGCCGATCGTGGGACCGACCTGCCGTGCGGCCGCACCCTGCCGCGGCTGCTGCGGGACGCCGGACTGGCCCGGGTCCAGGCCGACGCCTACTTCCCCCTCGCCTCGCCGGCCTGTGCGGCCCTGGAGTCCGTGACGATCCGGCAGATCCGCGACCAGCTCGTCACGGCGGGCCTCGCCACGGACCAGGAGATCGACCGGCACCTGGTGAATGTCACGTCCGGTGCGCTCGATCTGACGACGGCGCCCATGATCTCGGCATGGGGGCGGAAGCAGTAGCGGAGGGAGCGGCGGGGATGGTCAGCCGGGCAGGGGTGGGTAGCTGGGCAGGGGTGGTCGGCCGGGCAGCAACCGTCAGCTGGGCAGGGGCGGTCTGCCGCCCACCCGCTCCACCGCTCGCGCGCCCGCCCGGCAGCCCTCCGCCGCTGCGTCCTCCGGCCCGGCACCCGCGAGCAGGGCGGCGAGGAACGCACCGGTGAAGGCGTCACCGGCTCCTGTCGTGTCCCGTGGTGTCGCGGGTACGGCCGGGACGCGCGCACTCACCTCCCCCGAGCGGGCCACGAGTGCCCCCTCATGGCCCTGCTTGGCGACGACCAGCGGCACCCGCCGGCTCAGCTCGGCCGCCGCCTCGGCCGCGTCCGCCAGCCCCGTCAGCAGGCGCGCCTCG
The DNA here is from genome assembly GCF_014202475.1 of Streptomyces paradoxus. Lineage (GTDB taxonomy): Bacteria > Actinomycetota > Actinomycetes > Streptomycetales > Streptomycetaceae > Streptomyces > Streptomyces paradoxus. Next base: position 190,702 of record NZ_JACHGV010000009.1, on the reverse strand, counting down.
TCCCGGCTGGGAAGCAGTACGTCCACGCCCTCGACGAGCGCCAGGAACCGCTCGGCGCCCAGCTCCGCGAGGAAGCCGGCCGAAGCCGGGTCCAGACTCACGGGCACCCCACGCGCGCGGGCGGCTTTCAGGGCCACCGTCACCAGAGCCCGGCCCGACTCGGAGAACAGCAGGTAGCCCGACAGGTGCAGGCGGGCCACGCCGTCGAGCAGCCCGTCCGACCAGTCCGCGGGTTCGAGCCGCACCGCCGCGCCGCTGTCGGTGAGGAACGTCCGCTCCGCCGCGGCGCCCCCGTCGACCATGCAGATCACCGTTCCGGTCGGCGCCAGCGGGTCGACCACGAGCTGCGGCCGCACCCCCTGGGCGGCCAGCTCCCGCTCGTGCCAGGCAGCCGCATCCTTCCCGACCCGCCCGAGCAGCCGTACGTCCGCCGCTCCCCGGTGGGCCGCCCAGCACGCCACGTTGGCGCCCGCGCCGCCCGCCACCGTCCGGATCGACGCAGTCGTGTCCGTGCCGGGCGCGAGCGGCCCCGCGTGCAGCGCGACGACATCCGTGATGACGTCCCCGACGACCAGCAGCCCGCGGCCTGCCGCCCCGCCCGTACCCCCCGAGTCCGTTCCTCCTGGGACCGTTCCCTCTCCCCGCCCGAGCCGGCCGTCCGCAGTCATCCCCGGACCCAGGCCGCCGCGATCCGCGCCGCCAGGCGCACGTTGCCGCGTACCGCCGCCAGGTTGGCGTTCAGGGAGGCGCCGTCCGTGTGCCGCACCAGATAGTCGAGCAGGAAGGGCGTGACCGCCTGACCGGTGATCTGCTGCTCTTCACAGGCGTGCAACGCGTCCGCGAGCACGCGTGCGTGCAGGTCCGGATCGAGCTGCTCCTCCTCGGGGACGGGGTTGGCGACGATCAGCGCCGATCCCGGCCCGTCGAGGGCGTCCTGGGCCACCATGACGCCCGCCACCTGCTCCGGCGTACCCAGCGTCCAGTCCACCGGATGCCCCGAGTCGGAGAGGTAGAAGCCGGGGAACCGGTCCGTGCCATAGCCGGCCACCGCGACACCCAGCGTCTCCAGCCGCTGCAGGGTCGCAGGCACGTCCAGGATCGACTTCACCCCGGCGCACACCACCGTGATGCGTGTGCGCGCCAGCAGCCCCAGGTCGGCCGACTCGTCCTGCGTCGCCGTCCACTCCCGGTGCACCCCGCCGAGCCCACCCGTCGCGAAGACCCGCACGCCCGCCAGCGCCGCCAGCGCCGCGGTAGCCGACACCGTGGTCGCCCCGCTCGCCCCGGACGCCACCGCGAGCGGCAGATCACGGTGGCCGAGCTTGCGGATCCCGTCCTCGTTCGCGACCCGCTCCAGCTGCTCCTTGTCCAGGCCCACGTGAGGACGCCCGTCCAGCACGGCGATCGTGGCGGGCACCGCGCCCTCCTGCCGGACGGCCGTCTCCAGCTCCAGCGCCACCTGGAGATTGCGCGGCCGCGGCAGCCCGTGGGCGATGATCGTGGACTCCAGGGCCACGACCGGCCGGCGCGCGTCGATCGCCTCCCGCACTTCCTCGGACACCACCAGCACCACGAGCCTGCCTCCTGTCGTCGGTCAGTCGTTCCCCACCCTCATCTCTGGCGGGCGGCGCGCCGGGCCAAACCCTTGCGGGCCGACGGCGTCGTCACCAGCCTGGAGTGCATGACGGACCACATACCTCGTCTCGACCACGTCGTCCTCTGGGTGCGTGACCCGCTCGCCGCCGCCGACTTCTACGAGAAGGCCGTCGGCCTGGAAGCCGTCAGGCTCGCCGCATACGCGGCGGGTGAGGTGCCCTTCCCGTCCGTGCGGGTCAACGACGAGACCATCCTCGACCTCATGCCGCTGAGCTTCGCGGAGCGCATGACGATGCTGCCCGGCTCCGCCGAGAGTGCGGGACACCCGGTCAACCACGTCTGCCTGTCGCTGCCCCGCGACGACTTCGACGCCCTTCTGAGCCGGCTGGCGGAATACGCCGTACCGGTGTCCGACCTCGCGCACGACTCCTTCGGAGCCCGGGGCGAGGCCACACGCAGCTTCTACTTCCGGGATCCGGACGGCAACGTCTTCGAAGCCAGGCACTACGACTGACCGGGCCGTGGCTCTCCGCTTCAGAAGAGCGGCTCGGGCAGCACCCCTTCCAGGGCGAGCAGCCTCCGCTTGGTCTCCAGGCCGCCGCCGAAGCCACCGATTCCGCCGCCGCTCTCGACGACCCGGTGACAGGGCACCACCACCGGCAGCGGATTGGCGCCCATGGCCATGCCCACGGCCTGGGCGGCGCCCGGCTGACCGACCCGCCCGGCCAGGTCGCCGTACCCGACGACCGTTCCGTACGGCACGCCCGAGGCCAGTTCGCGCAGGACCTCCCGGTTGAAGCCGGAGATCAGGGACCAGTCCAGCGGCAGGTCGAAGTCGCGTCGCTCACCCGCGAAGTACGCCTCGACCTGGCGTATCGCCTCGGCCAGCAGCGGGGAGCCGGGCGCCTCGACGGGCTCGGTGCCCAGGCGCGAGGCCAGCCGCTCGACCGCCCGGTCCCGCACGGCGTCCGTGGCGTGGAACACGACGTTGATCAGGCCCTCCCGGCTCGCGGCCAGCAGCAGCGGCCCGATTCCGCTCTCGACGACCGCCCACACGACCCGCGGCCCGCCCTGCCCTTGGCTGTCCATGCGCCCCACAGTAGAACCCGGCACTGACAACGCCGCCCTGCCGGAACGCCGGATCAGCCGCCCACGGCCTTGCGCACCACATCCGGCTTGTTCGTGATGATCCCGTCGACCCCGTACCCCGCGATCCGCCGGGCCGTCCTGGCGTCGTCGACCGTCCAGGCGAAGACCTCCATCCGCCTGCCGTGCGGTCCGTCGAACGCCCGCACGGCAGACACGTAGGCCGGTGAGAGCGAGCCGTGCGAGGGGTTGACCTGGTCGGCGAACTCGGCGACGTCGAACAGGTCCGACACCCGCGGAGTGCCCAGGAGGCCCGTCTTCACGCCGGGCTTCAGCTCGTGCACGGTCCGCACGCTGTCCGCGCTGAAGCTCTGCACGATCAGCCGGCCCGCCATATGCGACCGGTCGAGCCAGCCCTCGTTGCTGAGGACCTTCAGCGTCTGCCGCTCGATGCCGGGGTACAGCTCCGGATTCTTGATCTCCAGAAGGAGCTTCTGGTGATGCCGTTCCAGGCGGTGCACGAACTGCTCCAGCGTCGGCACGCGCGCGCCCGCGTACGCGGGTCCGAACCAGCTGCCGGCGTCCAGCCGGGCGATCTCCGCGGCGGTGAAGTCCTTCACCTTCCAGGGAGCCCGGCCGGGGAAGACCTCCTCGGCGTCGGTGGTGCGCCGCAGGTTGTCGTCGTGGAGAACGACCAGCTCGCCGTCCCGGGTCCGCTGCACGTCGTTCTCCACCCAGCGGATGCCCAGTTCCGCCGCTCTGTCCACGGCGGCCAGAGTGTTCTCCGGCGCGTACGCGGAGGCACCCCGATGGGCGATGACCAGCGGCGAGGCGCCGCCTCCCGCGGCCCGCGCGGGGGAGGCGGGGAACAGCAGGACTGCGGTCCCCAGGAGTGCGGTGGTGGAGGCGGCAACAGCGCGCGCGTGCATGCGTACTCCTCGCGACGAGCGATCGGCGACATCACAGACAGCACAACTGTGACAGCAGAGGGTCAACGCCAGAGGGGTACAGGATGACCACACGTTGAACGGGGATCTCCCAACTCCGCTCACTGCTACCGCACAACTGCGACAGGGGCGTGTTTCTTTGCCGGAAAGTCGTTCGACCATTCCGGTGGGGGTCATACTCTCTGCGTCAACCCTGACCGCTCGTGCGGTCCTGGGAGGGGGCGCACATCGGGAATTCCGGGACGCAAACGGGCGGGAAGGGCAGCCGCGCATGCAGGGCACGATCGACGGATTCAGCTATGGCTTGGTCACACCCCTCGTGGCCTACTTCATGGCCTGTCTCGGCGGCGCTCTGGGTCTGCGCTGCACCACGAGATCGATGCTCGTCTCCCACTCCTGGCGCCCCGGCTGGCTCGCGCTCGGCTCCGCCGCCATCGGCTCCGGCATATGGACCATGCACTTCGTCGCGATGATGGGATTCACGGTCCGCGGGACCCCGATCCACTACGACAAGGCGATGACCTTCGCGAGCCTGGCCGTCGCGATCGTCATGGTGGGTGTCGGGATCTTCATCGTCGGCTACAAGGGAGCGCGCGGTACGGCCCTGTTCACCGGCGGCACCATCACGGGCCTCGGCATCGCGTCGATGCACTACCTCGGCATGGCCAGCATGAGCCTGGACGGAAAGCTGGAGTACAACACCGTCACCGTCGGCATCTCGGTCGCCATCGCCATGGGCGCGGCCACCGCCGCCCTGTGGGCCGCCGGCCAGGTCAGGGGCTTCGTGTGGAGCGTGGGCGCCAGCCTCGTCATGGGCCTGGCCGTCAGCGGCATGCACTACACCGGCATGGCCGCCCTCAGCGTCCATCTGCACGGCACGGCCGCACCCGCGTCGGGAGAGTCGCCCGCGGCCCTGCTGGCACCCATGCTGATCGGGCCGCTCGCCTTCCTGCTCCTCGCGGCCGTCGTGGTGATGTTCGACCCGCTGATGGTCATGGGCAAACCCACCGTCGCCCCCGTCGAGCAGAAGCCCGGCATCCCCGCCCACACCCACGTCCGCCACTCCGCCGGCCGCCTGCGGTTCCGCCCCCGCCGCACCGTGGAGCACCGAGGGTCCCGTACCCCGCAGAACCGCTGATCAGAGCCCGTTGTCAGTGCGGGGTCGTACGGTGGAACCCATGCGGCCCGTTTCAAAGATCGAACGCACGGTGGCGCCCTTCGAGGTCGTCAGCCCCTACCAGCCGAACGGCGACCAGCCGACGGCCATCGCCGACCTCGCCCGGCGCGTCCAAGCGGGCGAGAAGGACGTCGTACTGCTCGGCGCGACCGGCACCGGCAAGTCCGCCACCACCGCGTGGATGATCGAGAAGCTCCAGCGCCCCACGCTCGTGATGGCGCCGAACAAGACGCTGGCCGCCCAGCTGGCCAACGAGTTCCGCGAGCTGCTCCCGAACAACGCCGTCGAGTACTTCGTCTCGTACTACGACTACTACCAGCCCGAGGCGTACGTCCCGCAGTCGGACACCTACATCGAGAAGGACTCCTCGATCAACGAGGAGGTCGAGCGCCTGCGCCACTCCGCGACCAACTCGCTGCTCACCCGCCGCGACGTCGTCGTGGTCGCCTCGGTCTCCTGCATCTACGGCCTCGGCACCCCGCAGGAGTACGTGGACCGCATGGTCCCCCTGCGCGTCGGCGAGGAGATCGACCGCGACGAGCTGCTGCGCCGCTTCGTGGACATCCAGTACACGCGCAACGACATGGCCTTCACCCGCGGCACCTTCCGTGTCCGCGGCGACACCATCGAGATCTTCCCGGTCTACGAGGAGCTGGCCGTCCGCATCGAGATGTTCGGCGACGAGATCGAGGCGCTGTCCACGCTGCACCCGCTCACCGGCGAGATCATCAGCGACGACGAGCACCTCTACGTCTTCCCGGCCTCCCACTACGTCGCAGGCCCCGAGCGCCTGGAGCGGGCTGTCAACGACATCGAGAAGGAGCTGGCCGAGCGCCTGACGGAGCTGGAGAAGCAGGGCAAGCTGCTGGAGGCCCAGCGCCTGCGCATGCGGACCACGTACGACATCGAGATGCTCCGCCAGATCGGCAGCTGCTCGGGCGTCGAGAACTACTCGATGCACTTCGACGGCCGCGTCCCCGGCTCCCCGCCCAACACCCTGCTGGACTACTTCCCGGACGACTTCCTCCTCGTCATCGACGAGTCCCATGTCACCGTCCCGCAGATCGGCGCCATGTACGAAGGCGACGCCTCCCGCAAGCGCACCCTCGTCGACCACGGCTTCCGGCTGCCCTCCGCCCTGGACAACCGCCCGTTGAAGTGGGAGGAGTTCCAGGAGCGCATCGGCCAGACGGTCTATCTGTCGGCCACCCCGGGCAACTACGAGATGTCCCGCTCGGACGGCTTCGTCGAGCAGATCATCCGCCCCACCGGCCTCGTGGACCCGGAGGTCGTCGTCAAGCCCACCGAGGGCCAGATCGACGACCTGGTGCACGAGATCCGGCAGCGCACCGAGAAGGACGAGCGCGTCCTGGTCACCACGCTCACCAAGAAGATGGCCGAGGACCTCACGGACTACTTCCTGGAGCTGGGCATCCAGGTCCGCTACCTGCACAGCGACGTCGACACCCTGCGCCGCGTCGAACTGCTGCGTGAACTGCGCGCCGGTGAGTACGACGTGCTGGTGGGCATCAACCTCCTGCGTGAGGGCCTCGACCTGCCCGAGGTGTCGCTGGTGGCGATCCTGGACGCCGACAAGGAGGGCTTCCTGCGCTCGGGCACGTCCCTGATCCAGACCATCGGCCGCGCCGCGCGCAACGTGTCCGGACAGGTCCACATGTACGCCGACAAGATCACCCCGGCGATGGAGAAGGCCATCGACGAGACCAACCGGCGCCGCGAGAAGCAGATCGCGTACAACACGGAGCGGGGCATCGACCCCCAGCCGCTCCGCAAGAAGATCAACGACATCGTCGCCCAGATCGCCCGCGAGGACATCGACACCGAGCAGCTGCTCGGCTCGGGCTACCGCAAGGCGAAGAAGGACGGCGGGGGCACCAAGGCGCCCGTGCCCTCCCTCGGCAAGGCGGCGGCCGGCAGCGGCAAGTCGGCCAAGGGCAAGGCCGCGGAGACCGTGCCGACCGACCGACCCGCGGCCGAACTGGCCGGGCAGATCGAGGAGCTCACCGCACGGATGAGGGCGGCCGCCGCGGAGCTCCAGTTCGAGATCGCGGCCCGGCTGCGCGACGAGGTCTCCGAGATGAAGAAGGAACTGCGTCAGATGAAGGAGGCGGGCCTGGCCTGACAGCGTGCCGCGTACGCGCAGTGTTGCAAGACCGACACAAAGTGCGGAGCAGGGTACGTCGCTGTCAGTGCCCCTGCGTAGGGTTCTGGTCAACCGCGACCACGCGGCAACAGGGGACGTTCGAGAGGGGAATCAGCGCGTGACCGTCAACATGACCAAGGGTCAGGCCATCAGTCTGCAGAAGAACGACGGTGGCAGTCTGACCGCGGTTCGCATGGGTCTCGGCTGGCAGGCGGCTCCCCGGCGCGGCCTGTTCGGCTCGCGCACGCGAGAGATCGACCTCGACGCCTCCGCCGTCCTGTTCGCGGACAAGCAGCCGGTCGACGTCGTCTTCTTCCGTCACCTGGTGAGCGACGACGGCTCGGTGCGCCACACCGGCGACAACCTCGTCGGCGGTGTCGGCCAGGGCGGCGACGACGAGGCGATCCTCGTGGACCTCGCGCGGGTCCCGGTCCACATCGACCAGATCGTCTTCACCGTCAACTCCTTCACCGGCCAGACCTTCCAGGAAGTGCAGAACGCGTTCTGCCGCCTGGTCGACGAGACCAACGGCCAGGAGCTCGCCCGCTACACGCTCGCCGGCGGCGGCCAGTACACGGCCCAGATCATGGCCAAGGTCCACCGCACGGGCCAGGGCTGGACGATGACGGCCCTGGGCAACCCGGCCAACGGCCGTACCTTCCAGGACCTGATGCCGGCGATCCTGCCGGTGCTCTGAGCGCGGCGCCCGGGCCCGGACCGGCGGGCCAGGCGAGCAGTACCCGACTCCACACAACGACACATGGGGGACGAAGGCGATGACGGCCGAGCTGGTGCGGGGGCAGAACCACCCGCTCTCCCAGGCCCGTCTCGAGATCCGGATCTCGGCCGGTACGCCGATCGTGGCCGTGGCCGCGCTCGGTGACGAGAACGGCCGGATCCACGGCGCGGAGTGGGTGGCCCACCCGGGCGCACCCACCCAGCCGGGTCTCGAGGTCTCCCGGCAGGCCGCCGCGGACCATCGCCTCGCGGTGGACCTGGACGCCGTGCCGGAGGCCGTCCACCGGGTGAGCGTGCTGCTCGCCCTCCCCGTCGGGGGGTCGGGGCCGGTCCGTTTCGGTGCGGTGGCGGCCCCCTTCGTCGCGGTCACCGGTCTCGACGGCGGCGAGGTCGCCAGCTACACCATCACCGGCCTGGAGGCCGAGTCGGCCGTCGTCGCCCTGGAGCTCTACCGCCGGCAGGGCGCCTGGAAGGTGCGCGCCGTCGGCCAGGGCTATGCGGGAGGCCTCGCCGAACTCCTCACCGACCAGGAACTGCCGCAGGCCCACCAGCTCGCCGGCAGCATCAACGACGCGGTGTCCCAGGGGCTGGCCCGCTCGGTGCAGGCGCCCCCGCCGCGCACGGCGGACGGCGACCGCTCCCGGCAGGCGGCGGCTCCCGCCCTCGGCCCGGACCAGGGGGGCACCGCGCCTCAGCCGGGGCCCGTGCCACCGGTGTCGCCCTACGGCGGCCAGACGCCCGGCGGTCCCGGGCAGCCCGCTCCGCAGCAGCCGTCGTATCCCGGCTCCGCGCCGGACCCCGACGCCGTCACCCAGCCCTCCGCCCCCACGTCCGGCGGCCCCATCGACTACAGCCACCCGCGCCGCCAGAACGCCGCTCCGCCCCCGCCTCCGCCGACCGCGCCCCCGGCCGCACCCGGGCAGCCCGCACAGCCCGTCGCGGGTGACGCGACCGGCTGGTCGATGGAGGAGCGGCTCTACAACCAGGTGTGGGGCATGTTCGAGGACCTGGCCCGCACCACCGCCGCCTACCGCAGCGCCGTCGACTTCGCCGAGTCACGCATGGACAAGGAGCTGGAGCAGGTCCTCTCCGACCCGCGCAGCCGGATCGGCGGGCAGGGTGACGCCGCCCGCGAGGCGGCCCGGGCCCGGCACGCCCAGCTCGTCTCCCAGGCCCGGGAGGCCCTCGACCGGGACCTCGCGCAGCTCGCCGCCGAGGCCGACGTCGTCGAACCGGCACTGCCGCCGGCGTACGCCCGCTGGGACAACCCGGCGTGGCACGCCTATCGGGTGCCGATGGAGATCCCCATGGCCCTGCGCCTGGGCGACCTCCACCTCCCCGAGGCGGAGCGGATCCGCATTCCGATGCTGGTCCGGCTGCCGCTGGAGCGCGGCCTGTGGATCGACAGCGGCTCGGCCGGATCGTCCGACGGTTCGTTCACCGATTCCCACGCCATGAGCTGTCTCGCCATGGAGACGGCGGTCGCGCACGCGGCCCGGCTGCTCGCCGTCTACCCGGCGGGCGAGTTCACCGTCCACGTCATCGACCCGGCCGGTTCGGGGGCGCAACCGCTGGCGCCCCTCGTGCAGACCGGTGTGCTCGCGGCCCCGCCCGCGCTCGGGGCCGCCGGGGTGGCGGACGTGCTGGGCCGGCTCACCCAGCGGGTCGACCTGGTGCAGATGGCGGTCCGGGGCGGCGCCGCCGACTCCCTCCCGCCCGGCTTCGACACCTCCCAGCAGCTCCTGATCGTCAACGACTTCCCGCACGGCTTCGACGACCGGGCCGTGAACCAGCTGCGCTACCTCGCCGACGAGGGTCCCGCCTTCGGCGTCCACCTGATGATGGTGGCCGACCGTGAGCAGTCCTCCGGGTACGGGCCTTTGCTCGACCCGCTGTGGCGTTCGCTGCTGCGACTGACGCCGGTGGCCGACGATCACCTCGCCGACCCGTGGGTCGGTCACGCCTGGACGTACGAGCCGTCGCTCGTGCCGCCCGGCAGCCAGGTCCTCCAGCAGGTGCTCTCCCAGGTGGCCACCGCCCGTACCAAGTACACGTAAAGCTCTCTGATCAGGGGTTTTGGCCTTCCTTTTGCCAATTGCTTTACCTGTTCTTGGTATTTGGGGTACTGTTGACGGCACGGAGGGGAGTACTCCCTGTCTGCTGCGGCGTACCCGTCAATACGGATCAGGCCAGATCCCGGGGCGTCGGCCCATCCTTGGGTGGAAGAGACCTCCGGCAGCGACGACGCTGACATTTGCCGTTACGACTGCCGGAGGCGCAGTGGATGTTTCCATGACCCTATGGGTCCTGACGATCGTGGGCCTTGCCGCCCTCATCGCGGTCGACTTCTTCATCGGCCGCAAGCCGCACGACGTTTCGATCAAGGAAGCCGGGATCTGGACGATCGTATGGATCGTCCTGGCCGCGCTCTTCGGCCTCGGCCTGCTCCTGTTCGCCGGCGGCCAGCCCGCCGGTGAGTTCTTCGCCGGCTTCATCACCGAGAAGTCACTCAGCGTCGACAACCTCTTCGTCTTCGTCCTGATCATGGCGAAGTTCGCGGTGCCGTCGCAGTACCAGCAGCGTGTGCTGCTGATCGGTGTCCTCATAGCCTTGGTCCTGCGAGCGATCTTCATCGCCGCCGGTGCGGCGATCCTCGCCAGCTTCGCCTGGGTGTTCTACATCTTCGGCGCGTTCCTCATCTACACCGCCTGGAAGCTCATCCAGGAGGCCCGGGCGGACGAGGACGATGAGGACTGGGAGGAGAACAAGCTGCTCAAGGCGGCCGAGCGCCGCTTCGGCGTAGCCGACCGCTACCACGGCACCAAGCTGTGGATCCAGGAGAACGGCAAGCGGGTCATGACCCCGATGCTGGTCGTGATGCTGGCCATCGGCACCACCGATGTCCTCTTCGCCCTGGACTCCATCCCCGCGATCTTCGGCCTGACACAGGACCCGTACATCGTCTTCACGGCCAACGCGTTCGCCCTGATGGGTCTGCGCCAGCTGTACTTCCTCATCGGCGGCCTGCTCAAGAAGCTGGTCCACCTCAGCTACGGACTGTCGATCATCCTGGGCTTCATCGGCGTGAAGCTGGTGCTGCACGCGCTGCACGAGTCCGGGGTACACGTCCCCGAGATCAGCATTCCGGTCTCGCTCGGCGTGATCTGCGCCGTCCTGATCGTCACCACGATCACCAGCCTGCGCGCTTCCAAGAAGCAGGCGGCGGCCGAGGCGGCTCAGGAGAAGAGCGACGGCGCCAGCAAGGACAGCATCGACGTCTGACCCCGTCCGGCCCCATCGGACCAAGGAGAATCATGCTCGGGAGCGGTGCTCGGCGAATTGCCGACCACCGCTCCTGGTGCTTGCTTGTTCCTGGGTGCGTTCCTCCTCCGGGGAACGCGGAGGCCGGTTGGAGGCACCGTGAAATTCGTGCAGATCATCGACTTCGAGACCGACCGCCTGGCAGACATGCAGCAGGTGATCGAGGAAGCCGGGCAGCGCTCCGCCGGCCGGACGGGCGGTCCCACCCGCAGCATGCTCCTGAAGGACCGGGACAGGCCCAACCGCTATCTCGCGCTCATCGAGTTCGCATCGTTCGAGGAGGCCATGCGTAACAGTGATGACCCCGAAACCAGCCGGATGGCGGAGCGACTGGACGCCCTCTCCCTCAACGAGCGGGTGTTCACCAACTGCGACCTCGTGGACGCGCGTGACCTCGAGTAGCTCCGCGGCACAGGTTCAGGGGCATCGCGCGACCGCAGTGCGAGGCCTCTTCACGTCTGCGACGATCACGGCATGACCGCTCGGCGCAGGCCGCTCACGGCACAGTGGACGACTCTGGTCCCCCTGCTCGCGGCCGTGCTGCTGGTCTTCACCTGGGGGCGTGATCTGCCGGCGGGCATCGTCGTGCTGGTGACGCTGGTCCTCGCGGGCGCCGTTCTGGCCGCAGTGCATCACGCCGAAGTGGTGGCCCACCGGGTCGGTGAACCGTTCGGCTCCCTCGTGCTCGCCGTCGCCGTCACGATCATCGAGGTCGCCCTCATCGTGACCCTGATGATCGACGGCGGGGACAAGAGCGCGACGCTGGCCCGGGACACGGTCTTCGCAGCCGTGATGATCACATGCAACGGCATCGTCGGCCTGTGCCTGCTGGTCGCCTCGCTGCGGCACGGTACAGCCATTTTCAACCCCGAAGGCACCGGCGCCGCACTGGCGACCGTCGCGACCCTCGCCACCCTCAGCCTGGTCCTGCCGACCTTCACCACCAGCAAGCCGGGGCCGGAGTTCTCCACCGTCCAGCTGACCTTCGCGGCGCTCTCCTCGCTCATCCTGTACGGCCTCTTCGTCACCACACAGACCCGGCGGCACCGGGACTACTTCCTGCCGATCACCCGCCACGGAGAGGTGATCACCGAAGAGGAGCACGCCGAGGCGCCGAGCGCCCGCACCGCCCTGATCAGCCTGGGCCTGCTGGGCCTCGCCCTGATCGGCGTGGTCGGCCTGGCCAAGGGGGTCTCGCCGACCATCGAGTCCGGGGTGGAGGCGGCCGGACTGCCCCAGGCCGTGGTCGGCGTGGTCATCGCACTGCTGGTGCTGCTCCCGGAGACCATCGCCGCACTGCGCTCCGCCCGACGCGACCGGGTGCAGACCAGTCTCAACCTTGCCCTCGGCTCCGCCATGGCCAGCATCGGCCTGACCATCCCCGCCGTCGCCCTGGCCTCGGTATGGCTCTCCGGCCCCCTGGTCCTCGGCCTGGGCGCGACCCACATGGTGCTGCTCGCCCTGACCGTGGTGGTCGCCTCACTGACCGTGGTGCCGGGCCGGGCCACACCGCTCCAGGGCGGGGTCCACCTGGTGCTGTTCGCGGCGTACCTGGAGCTGGCGATCAACCCGTAGGCGAGCAGACGCCCACGGGAGGCGGCTGCGCGCAGCCGCCAATGACACCAGCACCGCGGCTCACCCCGCGGGGGCCTCCGCAGCCGCACCCACCCGCACCGGACGCGTCTCCGGCAGCATCGCGAAGCACCCGAGGCTGAACAGCGCGATCGCCGTCAGGTACGCGGCCACGCCCCACGGCACCCGCCCGCCCTGCTCGGCCAGGGCCGTCGCCACGACCGGTGTGAGCGCACCCCCCACGACCCCGCCGAGGTTGTATCCGACGGCGGCACCGGTGCAACGCACCCGCGGCTCGTACAGCTCCGGCAGATACGCGGCGATCACGGCGAACATGGTGATGAACGCGAGCATCGCACCCAGGAAGCCGAGGAACATCGGCAGAGGCGCCCCCGTGGCGAGCAGCGCGACCATGGGGAACATCCACAGCGCGGCGGCCGCACACCCGGCCAGGCACAGGGGCCGCCGGCCGTAGCGGTCCCCGAGCAACGCCATCAGCGGGGTGAGCGCACCCTTCACGAGCACCGCGCCCATGATGCAGGTCAGCATGACGCTGCGGCTCACCCCGAGCCGTTCCGTCCCGTAGGCGAGGGACCAGGTCGTCACGGCGTAGAAGATCGCGTAGCCGATCGCGAGTCCTCCGCCGGTCAGCAGGAGGAGCCGCCAGTGGTCGCGTACGACTTCGGCGAGCGGCACGCGCGCGTGGTCGTCGATCTCGAGGAAGGAGGGGCTCTCGGCCAGCGACGACCGCAGCCATAGCCCCACGACGGCCAGCACTCCCGCCGCCCAGAACGGCACCCGCCACCCCCACGCGGCGAACTGCGCCTCGGTCAGCGCCGAGGACAGCCCCAGCACCACCCCGTTGGCGAGCAGGAACCCCAGCGCGGGCCCGACCTGCGGGAAGCTCGACCACAGGGCGCGCCGCTCGGCCGGAGCGTGCTCCACGGCCAGCAGTACCGCCCCGCCCCACTCCCCGCCGAGCCCCAGCCCCTGGAGGAAGCGCAGCACCAGGAGAAGCAGCGGAGCGACCACGCCGATCGAGTCGTACGTCGGCACGCAGCCGACCGCGACCGTGGAGGCCCCGGTCAGCAGCAGGGAGGCGACGAGCACCAGGCGCCGCCCGCGCCGGTCCCCGATGTGCCCGAACAGCACCGACCCGAGCGGCCGGGCCACGAAACCCACACCGAAGGTGGCGAAGGCGGCCAGTGTCCCGGCCACCGGGGAGAAGGTCGGGAAGAACAGCGGCCCCAGGATCAGGGCCGCCGCGGTGCCGTAGACGAAGAAGTCGTAGAACTCGATGGCCGTGCCGGCGAGCGAGGCGGCCGCGAGGCGTGGCATGGAGGGTGTTCTTACGATGCGTACGTCGTGCATGCCGCGTCAACTACCCACCGTGATCGCGAGTTACGGGGGCGCGCGGAGGGCTTGGGGGGCCTTCAGTACGTGACCGTGATGCGCCGGGCGGGTCCGTCCACGCGCACGGTGCCGCCGTACGGGATCACCAGTTGCGGATCGGTGTGCCCGAAGTCCACGTCGAAGACGATCGTGGTGTCGGGGGCATAGGTCCGCATGGCGCGCAGGACTGCCTCCCGCTGGTCGGTCGCGTAACGAGCCGCCTCCTCCGGGGTGTTGGGCCGCTCGAAGGACCATGTCTTCGGCCGGCCCATCAGCAGGGCAGGGAAGCGCCCCAGCAGTCCGCGCTCGCCCATGCTCCGCAGGGTGGTGAAGACCTCTGTGGCACTCGGCATGCCTTCCGAGGTCTCCAGGAGCAGCACGCCGCCGTCGTACTCGGACGGGTCGCGCGCGATCTCGCGGTCGGCCATCAGCAGCCAGGCGAGGATCTCCAGGCAGCCGCCCCAACTGCGGCCCTCGATGACCCGGTCGGGGTTGACCCAGGTCCAGCCGGTGCCGGGCCGGGTCTCCGGCTCCGCGTCGAAGGTGGCCGGGTCCGCCCAGTCCCGGTCGATGTCACGCCACCGCCCGGCGGGCCTCAACTCGTAGGGCCCCGAGGTGAACAGGGCCGCCCGCAGGGACTCGGCGGTCTGCGGGTGCATGGCCCCGGGGCGGCCCAGCTCGCACATCACGCTCCCCCCGTGGAAGCCGACGACGCCGCAGGTGCGCAGGAACGCGAGCAGGTTCGTGTTGTCGCTCATCCCGAAGAACGGCTTCGGGTTGGCGCGGATCAACTCGCGGTCCAGGTACGGCAGCACGGTGATCTGGTCGTCGCCGCCGATCGACGCGATGACGGCCTTGATCCCCGGGTCGGCGAAGGCCGCGTGGATGTCGGCGGCCCTCTCCTGGGGCGTGGAGCCCATCGTGAGGGTCGCCGGATACTCGACCGGCTCCAGCCCGTACTCCTTGCGGAGCCGCTCCAGGCCGAGTTCGTAGGGGAGCGGGAAGAGTCCCGGCAGGCCGGAGGACGGCGAGATCACGGCGATGCGGTCACCGGGGGACGGCTTGGGGGGATAGGCCGGGCTGCTCGGGCTCGTCATACCGGGAGGCTACGGTCCGGTGGGCTGCCGGCGCACCGTGATAAATCCGGCCTGCGCACCGCGATGAATCCGGCCTGTGCACCGTGATGAATCCGGCCTGCGCACCGGGCCGGATCGGCCGGCGCACGACGGGATCGACACACGCACCGGGCGACATCGGCCCGCGCACCCGGCAGGACCGGTGCACGGACCGGGACGGTATCCGCCCGCGCACCGTGATAGACCGGCTGTGAGCGGCGGTCCGCCCCGGCCGCCCGACCCCGAACGGACCGGAGGAACCGTGCCCCGCACCCTGGCCCACGCCCCGATCATGATCCTCAACGGGCCCAACCTGAACCTCCTCGGCCAGCGCCAGCCGGAGATCTACGGCTCCGACACCCTCGCCGACGTCGAGGCCCTGTGCGCCAAGGCGGCGGCAGCGCACGGCGGTACCGTCGACTTCCGCCAGTCCAACCACGAGGGCGAGCTGGTCGACTGGATCCACGAGGCGCGGCTGAACCACTCCGGCATCGTGATCAACCCCGGTGCCTATTCGCACACCTCCGTCGCCATCCTGGACGCCCTCAACACCTGCGACGGGCTGCCGGTGCTGGAGGTCCACATCTCCAACATCCACCAGCGCGAGTCGTTCCGGCACCACTCGTACGTCTCGCTGCGCGCCGACGGGGTCATCGCGGGCTGCGGCGTGCAGGGGTACGTGTTCGGTGTGGAGCGCGTCGCGGCGCTGGCGGGAGCGGGCACGGCGGACGCGTGAACCGTTGCGGGTAAGGCCCGCCGACCATGGCGGGCGCCCCTTACATCCAGGCGGCCCCGCACGGCCCGGCGGCTTCCTACAGCCTCCCCGCCTCCACGATCCGCCGCAGGAAGCGCCGCGTGCGCTCCTGCCGCGGATCCCCGAAGACCTGCTCGGCGGTGCCGCGCTCCAGCACCACGCCGCCCTCAAGGAAGCACACCTGGTCGGCGACCTCCCGGGCGAAGGCCATCTCGTGGGTGGCCAGCACCATGGTCATGCCCTCGTCCTTCAGATCGCGGACGACGGTGAGCACCTCGCCCACCAGCTCGGGATCGAGCGCAGCGGTGATCTCGTCGAGCAGCAGCAGCCGGGGGCGTACGGCCAGGGCGCGCACGATCGCCACCCGCTGCTGCTGTCCGCCGCTCAGCCGGTCCGGATACTCGCCCGCCTTCCCGCCGAGCCCCAGCCGCTCCAGCAGTTCACGCGCGCGGGCCTCGGCCTCGGCCCGGGGCACACCGTGCACACGGCGCGGGGCGAGCGTGATGTTGTCCAGGACCGACATGTGCGGGAACAGGTTGTACGCCTGGAAGACCACGCCGATCCGGCGCCGCACCGCGTCCTGGTCGGCCCGCGGGTCGGTGATCTCCTCGTCGTCCAGCCAGATCGCCCCGTCGTCGATCTCCTCCAGCAGGTTGGCGCACCGCAGCAGCGTGGACTTGCCGGAGCCGGAGGCGCCGATCAGCGCGGTGACGGTGTGCGGGGCGACCTCAAGGGCGACGTCCCGCAGGACGACCGAGCCGCCGAAGGTCTTGCGGACGGACTCCATGCGCAGCACGGGGGTCCCGCTCATATGGCTCCTCCCTGGGCCTGCCGGCGGTCCATCCGGGCCGTCACCCAGTCCGTGAAGCGGGTCATGGGGATCGTCAGCGCGACGAAGACCAGCCCCGCCACGATGTACGGCGTGTAGTTGAGGCTGCGGCCCACGATGATGTCGGCGGCCCGTACGGCGTCCACCGCACCGCCGATCGAGACGAGCCCGGTGTCCTTCTGCAGCGACACCAGGTCGTTCAGCAGCGGCGGCACCTGGCGGCGCACCGCCTGGGGCAGTACCACGTACCGCAGTGCCTGCCGGTTGCTCAGCCCCAGCGAGCGGGCCGCTGCGCGCTGCGAGGGGTGCACGGACTCGATGCCGGCGCGGAACACCTCGGCCACGTACGCCGAGTACGTCAGGGTGAGCGCGGTGCCGCCGAGCAGCACCGGGTCGACGGTCACGCCCTGCAGCCGCAGCGCCGGGACGCCGAGGACCACGATCATCAGGTTGATGATGAGCGGCAGCCCCCGGAAGAAGTCCGTGTACGCGGCGGCCAGGAACCGCAGGGGGAAGAACACCGGGCCGCGCAGCGTGCGGGCGACGGCGATCAGCATGCCGAGGACGAGCACGGCGGCACCGCAGATCAGCAGCAGCCGGACGTTCAGCCACAGCCCTTCCAGGACCTTCGGGAGCGCCTCGCGCGCGTATCCCGGGTCGAAGAAGGTCTCCTTGGTGCGCGGCCAGCCCGGGGCGCTGACGACGACCAGGTAGAGGACGACCGCGGTGACGAGGGTGGAGAGCGCGCCGATCGCCGTCGCGCGCCGGGCGCGGGCGCGCTTGTACCGCTCCCGGTCCCGGCGCCGCTGCGACGGGACGTAGTCGTCCGCCGCGTCGCGCTCGCCGGAGCCCAGCTCCTCCTTGCCGAGCGTCACTTGAGCACCGGCGCGTCGACGGCGTCCGACAGCCACTGCTGCTCGATCTTCGCGAGCGTGCCGTCCCCACGCAGGGTGTCCACGGCCCGCGAGACGCAGGACGTGAGCGCGCTGCCCTTGTCGAGCACGAGGCCGAACTGCTCGGGCGTGCCGCCCTGTTGCTCGAACTGACCGACGATCGTCGCGTCGGTGACCTCGGCCCCGGTGATGTAGAACGCGGTCGGCAGATCGACGACGATCGCGTCGACCTGGCCGTTCTTGAGCGCGGACTTGGCCTGGTCGTTCTTGGCGTACACGGCTGCCGCCTGCGTGGGCCGCACCACGTCGTCGATGTAGCCGAGGCTGGTGGTGCCGACCTGCGCGCCCAGCTTCACGCCCTTCAGCTCCGCGATGCTGTTCGCCTTCGCCGCCTTGGAGTCCTTCAGCGCGACGACGGCCTGGCGCACGTCGTAGTAGCCGGAGGAGAAGTCCACGGCCTTCTTGCGCTCCTCGCTGATGGACACCTGGTTGATGTCGAAGTCGAAGGTCTTCTCACCGGGCGCGAAGGCCTTGTTGAAGGGGACGGTCTGCCAGGCGACCTTGTCCTTGGCGTAGCCGAGCCGGTCGGCGACGGCGTAGGCGACGGCCGACTCGAATCCCTTGCCGTTGGCCGGCTTGCCGTCCTTGAACCACGGTTCGTAGGCGGGCTCGTCGGTGGCGATCGTCAGCTTGCCCGAGGTCCGGGTGGCCAACTCGCCCTTCTCGCACGCGCTCCCGGCGGACGGCGACGGCTTGCCCGACTCCTCCGGCTGCGGAGCGCAGCTCACAGCGGCGGCGAGGAGGACGACGGCGACGGCGGCGCGGCGCAGGGCGCGCGGGGCAGGATGCATGGCGGGAGATTGACAGCCGGGGGTCCCGTTTGTCGAGGTCACGACGCCACATGTCCGGATCGTGGGAACGGGTGTTGCAATCCTGTGAACACGCCCCGGGTGCGGCCGTGTTGGCCTGTGCCGGGGCCGCCGGCCGAGGGCGGGGAACGACAGGCCGGCGGCCCAACCGCCCAGGAGCCGTCATCCTGCGCGGGGCTGCTATCAGTTGACTGCGCAACCAGGTTCGGGGGGAGCGCGCGTGCGACACCGGAGTGTGCGAACGATTCACACGGGGCGCGTACGCGGCTCACCCCTCAACGTGATGGCGCCCCGCGCGGCCCTTCACCACCCGCGCAGCCGCTCACCGCCCCGTGCGCCTGCCTCACCACCCGCGCGCGTGCCACTCCGGCAGGTGCGGGCGCTCCGCGCCCAGGCTCGTGTCGTTGCCGTGCCCCGGGTAGACCCAGGTCTCGTCCGGGAGGGCATCGAAGATCTTGGTCTCGACGTCGTGGAGGAGACTGGCGAACGCCTCGGGGTCCTTGTTGGTGTTGCCCACACCGCCGGGGAACAGGCAGTCCCCGGTGAACACATGGGGATGCCCGTGCGGGTCGTCGTAGACGAGGGCGATCGAACCGGGCGTGTGCCCGACCAGATGGCGCGCGGTGAGTTCCACGCGCCCCACCCGGATGGTGTCGCCGTCGTCGACCGGTACGTCGGTCCGTACGGGGATGCCCTCGGCGTCCTCCCGGCCCGCGTAGGTGCGGGCGCCGGTGGCTGCCACCACTTCGGCGAGCGCCTGCCAGTGGTCGCCGTGCCGGTGGGTGGTGACGACGGACGCGATGCCGTCGCCACCGATCATGCCGAGCAGCGTGTCCGCCTCGTTCGCGGCGTCGATGAGCAATTGCTCGTCCGTGGCCCGGCAGCGCAGCAGATAGGCGTTGTTGTTCATCGGACCCACCGCAATCTTGGTGATCATCAGGTCCTTGAGCTCGTGCACATCGGCCGGTCCGCCGACCGTCACCTCTCCGCTGTACGTCATGTCGCCAGCCTATAGCGGCGGCAGCGCCGGAAGCGGGCCGCCGGCCGAGGCCAGCGCGGATCCGTCGCGGCGGCCGGCGAGCCAGCCGAGCAGGTCGGCCGGAGGGCCCGTGACGGTGACCTCGGGCGCCTGCCCGCCCGGCTGCCGCCCGGTGCTCCACGCGCGCGTGCCGTCCGTGACGCGGGTGGCCGGTACGTCGGGATGCCCGGAGAACCGGTCGGCGAGGAAGCCGATCTCCCGCTCGGTGAACTCCGCCGGCAGATCCTCCAGCTCGTATCCGATCCCCAGGTCCACGTGGTGCAGTTCCACCTCCACCCACCGCCGGAACGGCACCCGGGACGCGGAGTCCGTGACCCCGTTGCGCAGCTCCACCGTGCGCGACCAGTCCGCGGGGGCGTCCCCGGCCTCCTGGAAGCGGGCCGCGCTCTCGCGCAGGTCGGCGAGCTGGACGTCGAGGGCACGGGGGGCGTCCCGCTCGATGTCGGTGTCCCGGGCCTCGCCGGAGACGTACATGGGGCGCCCTTCGAGCACGTTCACGAGGGCGTCCGCGTTGCGCGCCAGGTGGGCCAGGACATGGCCGCGGCTCCAGCCGGGCAGCCGTGACGGCTGCGTCACAGAGGCGTTGTCCAGATTGCCGACTGCGGTCAGCAGCCGCTCCGTCGCGTCCCGTACAGACACCAGGTCATGAGCGTGATCAATCATGGTGCTGACCTTAGCTCCGCCACTCCTTCGGGTGAAGGTGGTGAAGCAGTGCCGATAATCGAAAGCACGTGCTATATGGTCGGACGTGGCGTCGGGCATGCTGGAGAGCCGGGGTTTGTTGGCAACCCGTGAATCCGTCCGGCGTTGTCAGTGGCTCCCCCTAGTCTGAGAAAGACGGGGGCCCCGCCCCTGTCACTTCTCTCAAGAAAGGTGCGGACCGGCGTGGCCGACCGTCTCATCGTTCGTGGAGCGCGCGAGCACAACCTCAAGAACGTCTCGCTCGACCTCCCGCGCGACTCGCTCATCGTCTTCACGGGCCTGTCGGGGTCGGGCAAGTCCTCGCTGGCCTTCGACACCATCTTCGCGGAGGGGCAGCGGCGCTACGTGGAGTCCCTCTCCTCGTACGCCCGGCAGTTCCTCGGCCAGATGGACAAGCCGGACGTCGACTTCATCGAGGGCCTGTCCCCGGCCGTCTCCATCGACCAGAAGTCGACCTCGCGCAACCCGCGCTCCACGGTCGGCACCATCACCGAGGTCTACGACTACCTGCGTCTGCTCTTCGCGCGCATCGGCAAGCCGCACTGCCCCGAGTGCAGCCGCCCGATCTCGCGCCAGTCGCCGCAGGCCATCGTCGACCGGGTCCTGGAGCTGCCGGAGGGCAGCCGCTTTCAGGTGCTGTCGCCGCTGGTGCGCGAGCGCAAGGGCGAGTTCGTCGACCTCTTCGCCGACCTCCAGACCAAGGGCTACTCCCGCGCGCGCGTGGACGGCGAGACGATCCAGCTGTCGAACCCGCCCACGCTGAAGAAGCAGGAGAAGCACACCATCGAGGTGGTCGTCGACCGCCTCACGGTCAAGGACGGCGCCAAGCGCCGCCTCACCGACTCCGTGGAGACCGCCCTCGGCCTGTCCGGCGGCATGGTCGTGCTCGACTTCGTCGACCTCCCCGAGGACGACCCCGAGCGCGAGCGCATGTTCTCGGAGCACCTCTACTGCCCGTACGACGACCTGTCCTTCGAGGAGCTGGAGCCCCGCTCCTTCTCCTTCAACTCGCCCTTCGGCGCCTGCCCGGACTGCACCGGCATCGGCACGCGCATGGAGGTCGACCCGGAGCTGATCGTCCCGGACCCGGACAAGAGCCTCGACGAGGGCGCCATCCACCCCTGGTCGCACGGCCACACCAAGGACTACTTCGGCCGTCTGATCGGCGCCCTCGCCGACGCGCTGGGCTTCCGCACGGACATCCCCTTCGGCGGCCTGCCGCAGCGTGCCAAGAAGGCCCTGCTGCACGGCCACAAGACCCAGGTCGAGGTCCGCTACCGCAACCGCTACGGGCGCGAGCGCCGCTACACCACGGCCTTCGAGGGCGCCGTCCCCTTCGTCAAGCGCCGGCACAGCGAAGCCGAGAGCGACTCCAGCCGCGAGCGCTTCGAGGGCTACATGCGCGAGGTGCCCTGCCCCACCTGTGAGGGCACGCGGCTGAAGCCGATCGTCCTCGCGGTCACGGTCATGGGCAAGTCCATCGCCGAGGTCTCCGCGATGTCGATCAGCGACTGCGCGGACTTCCTGGGCGAGCTGAAGCTCACCGCCCGCGACAAGAAGATCGCCGAGCGCGTGCTCAAGGAGGTCAACGAGCGGCTGCGGTTCCTGGTCGACGTCGGCCTGGACTACCTCTCGCTGAACCGCGCGGCCGGCACCCTGTCCGGCGGCGAGGCCCAGCGCATCCGCCTGGCCACCCAGATCGGCTCCGGCCTCGTCGGCGTCCTGTACGTCCTCGACGAGCCGTCCATCGGTCTGCACCAGCGCGACAACCACCGGCTGATCGAAACCCTGGTCCGGCTGCGCGACATGGGCAACACGCTCATCGTCGTCGAGCACGACGAGGACACGATCAAGATGGCCGACTGGGTCGTCGACATCGGCCCCGGCGCCGGTGAGCACGGCGGCAAGGTCGTGCACAGCGGCTCCCTGAAGGAACTGCTCGCCAACACCGAGTCGCAGACCGGTCAGTACCTGTCCGGCAGGAAGGCCATCCCGCTGCCCGACATCCGGCGCCCGCTGGACCCGTCCCGGCAGCTCACGGTGCACGGCGCCCGGGAGAACAACCTCCAGGACATCGACGTGTCCTTCCCGCTGGGCGTGTTCACCGCCGTCACCGGCGTGTCCGGCTCGGGCAAGTCGACGCTGGTCAACGACATCCTGTACACGCACCTGGCCCGCGAGCTGAACGGCGCGCGGAGCGTGCCCGGCCGGCACACGCGCGTGGACGGCGACGACCTGGTGGACAAGGTCGTGCACGTGGACCAGTCGCCCATCGGCCGCACCCCCCGCTCCAACCCGGCCACGTACACCGGCGTCTTCGACCACATCCGCAAGCTGTTCGCCGAGACCACCGAGGCGAAGGTCCGCGGCTACATGCCCGGCCGCTTCTCCTTCAACGTCAAGGGCGGCCGCTGCGAGAACTGCGCGGGCGACGGCACGATCAAGATCGAGATGAACTTCCTCCCGGACGTCTACGTCCCGTGCGAGGTCTGCCACGGCGCCCGGTACAACCGGGAGACCTTGGAGGTCCACTACAAGGGCAAGTCCATCGCCGAGGTCCTGAACATGCCGATCGAGGAGGCCACCGCCTTCTTCGAGGCGGTCCCCGCGATCGCCCGGCACCTCAACACGCTCAAGGACGTCGGCCTCGGCTACGTCCGCCTCGGCCAGGCCGCGACGACCCTGTCCGGCGGCGAGGCGCAGCGCGTGAAGCTCGCCAGCGAACTGCAGAAGCGCTCCACCGGCCGTACGGTCTACGTCCTGGACGAGCCGACCACCGGTCTGCACTTCGAGGACATCAGCAAGCTGCTGACGGTCCTGTCCGGCCTGGTCGACAAGGGCAACACGGTCATCGTCATCGAGCACAACCTCGACGTGATCAAGACCGCCGACTGGATCGTCGACATGGGCCCCGAGGGCGGCGCCGGCGGCGGCCTGGTCGTCGCCGAGGGCACGCCCGAGCAGGTGGCCGGGGTCCCGGCCAGCCACACGGGCAAGTTCCTGCGGGAAATCCTCGGTGCCGACCGCGTCAGCGACGCGTCCTCGGTGAAGGCCCCGCGCAAGACGGCCGCCCGCAAGACGGTCGCGGCCAAGACGGGGTCGGCCCGCACCACCGCCACCAAGAGGGTCAACAGCACGGCAGCCAAGAAGACGGCGGCCAAGACCACCAAGGCCGCTGCGAAGAAGACGACCCGGACCAGCAAGGGCTGAGGTCTTCCGCTCCACGCGCCGTGCCCCACAGGCAACGTCCTGTGGGGCACGGCGCGTTCGGTGTGCGGGTCAGGCGCCCTTCGGCTCCACGAACTGCATGTCGAGCTGGATCTTGACCACTTCGCCGAGCAGACCGGGGGCGAAGTCCAGCCCGAAGTCGCCGCGCCGGATCTCGCCCGTCGCCTCGAACCCGGCGTGCCGGCTGCCGTCCATGGGCACATCGACCAGCCCGCCGAACTCCACGGCGAACGACACCGGGCGGGTCACGTCGCCGATGGTCAGCTCACCCTCCATGGTCCAGTCCTCGCCCTCGCCCGACACCCTCGTCGAGCGGTACGTCATCGTCGGGCGCTTCTCCACGTGCAGCAGGTCGGAGGCCCGCACGTGCGCGTCCCGGTCGGCGTTGCCGGTGTCGACCGAGGCCAGGTCGACGGTCGCGGAGACACGCACGTCCTCGATCCGCTCACCGACGAACAGGTCGGCCTCCAGCCGCTCGAAGCGCCCCCGCACCTTGGCGATGCCCAGGTGCCGGATGGTGAAGTTCACGGAGGAGTGGAACGGGTCGAGGGCCCACTGACCGGGGGCCAGCGGCAGGGCGGTGATGGCGGTGTCATTCGTCATGCCCTCCACCCTGGGGGCTGCGCGGCCGCGCAGGGAGACCGGCCGGAGCCTGGTAGTGACGGGGCCACCCTCCACGCCCCGGGGCCCTGTACGTTCGGACGGGTGAGCGACAACGAGTTGGGCACGTTCCTGCGCACCTGGCGCGAAGCCGTCACCCCGGCCGAGGCGGGTCTGCCCACGGGCCCCCGGCGCCGTACCCCCGGCCTGCGGCGCGCCGAACTGGCCACGCTCGCCGGCGTCAGCGTCGAGTACCTCACCCGGCTGGAACAGGGCCGCGACCGCAACCCCTCCGCCCAGGTGCTCGGCTCCCTCGCGGACGCCCTGAACCTCTCGCTCACCGACCGGATGCTGCTGCGCCGCCTGACCAAGGAGGCGAGCGGCGACGCGCTGGTCTGTGCGGCCGCCCCGACGCTCAGCCGTGCGGCGCGCCCCACCGTACGGGCCGTGCTGGACCGCCTGGAGCCGACTCCCGCGCTGGTGATCAACTGGATCGGTGACGTCCTCGCCCACACGGCCGGGTACGAGCGGCTGGCCGGCCCCCTCGGCCTGCTGGACGATGAGAGGCCCAATCTGCTCCGGTACCTGTTCACCGACGAGCGGGCGCGCAGCGCCTACCGTGACTGGGACCGGGTGGCCGACGACCTCGTCGCCCGGCTCCGGCACGGCGTCCCCCTGCGGGACCCGTACCTCGCCGAGCTGGCCGACGAGCTGACCGTGACGGCGGGCGCGGACTTCACCGACCGGTTCGCCGATCTGACCATGGCGCCGCGGCGGACGGGCTCCCAGCACATCGAGCACCCGGAGGCCGGTTCCCTGCGGCTGCTGCAGGAGACGCTCGCCCTTCCCGACGAGGGGCAGCGGCTCGTCATCCACCTGCCCGCGGACGACGCCACGGCAGCCGCCCTGGACCGGCTGAACGGCCGCCGCCCGGGTGCCCTGCGGGCGGTGGCGATGGGGGAGACCGGCTGACGGAGCCCCTCGCCCCGGCCGCTGGTGGGGCCGCCTGCCCGGGTCAGCCCTCCAGCTCGTGCACGTACGGCGGCTCCGCCCCGGCCCGGGAGCAGGTGATCGCCGCCGCGCGGGCCGCGAAACCCAGCAGTTCCGTCCAGCCGCCGGGGCCCAGCTCGGCCAGCGCCCGGGCGCTGAGGGCGTCGCGTACCGCGAGCCCGTGCAGCAGGGCCGCGTTGACCGTGTCGCCCGCGCCGATGGTGTCCACGACCTCCACGCGTTCGCCCGGCACCGCGTACTCGCCGCCGTCGGCGGTGAAGGCGGTCAGCCCGTCACCGCCCCGGGTGATCACCACGGCCGCCGGACCGGCCGTCAGCCACTCCCGGGGCGTGCCCCCGAGCCACTCGGCGTCCTCCGCGGACAGCTTCAGCAGCGACACCGACGGCAGCCAGCTCTTGAACCGTGCCCGGTAGGCGTCCGCGTCCGGGATCAGCCCGGCCCTGATGTTCGGGTCCAGCGCGGTGAACATGCCCTGCGCGGCCGACCGGCGCATCAGCTCCTCGTACGCGCTCGCCCCCGGCTCCAGCACCAGCGAACAGGTGCCGAACGACACCGCGCGGGTCCCGGAGGGCAGCGCGGAGGGCGCCTCGAACAGCCGGTCCGCCGTCCCGTCGACATAGAAGGAGTACGCCGCCGAGCCGTCCGCGCCGACCGTGGCGACGGCCAGGGTCGTCGGCTCGGTGCCCCGCTGCACCGAGGACACGCCGACCCCGGTCTCGCGCAGCCGGTCCAGCAGGGCCTCCCCGAAGGCGTCGGACGACACCCGGGAGCAGAAGGCGGCGGGGGAGCCGAGGCGGCCCAGCGCCACGGCCGTGTTGTACGGGCCGCCGCCGAGCGCCGGCTGCAGCGCCGCCAGGGCACCCGTGCCCCGCGGTACCAGGTCGATCAGGGCTTCACCGGCGACGACGATCACGGCGGGGTTCCTTCCTCGGACGTACTGGGGCAGCCGCACGACGTGCGGTGGACGAAGGCACAGGGCAGCCGCACGGTCCGGGCGGGCCCGTCCGGCTCGGCGAGACGCTCCAGGAGCACGTGGACGGCCCGGGCGCCGATGTCCCTGCCGGGCTGTGCGATCGCGGTGAGGCGGGGCGAGAACAGGTCCGCCCACGCGAAGTCGTCGAAGCAGCACAGGGCGATGTCGTCCGGCACCGACAGGCCGTGCGTGCCCAGGGCACGCAGTACCCCGATGGTCATGGCGTTGTTGCCGGTGACCAGCGCGGTGGGCGGCACGCCGAGGGAGAGCAGGGACTCGGTGGCCTGCTCGGCACCGGCGGACTCCGAATCGCCGTGCACCAGCAGCCGCCCGTCGTACGGCAGCCCCGCGAACGCGAGACCGCTGCGGTAGCCGGTGATCCGCTCGCTCGTGGTACTGAGCCCCGGCCGCCCCGCAATCAGCCCGATCCGCCGGTGACCGAGCCCGGCGAGATGGGTGACCAGCCGGGACGTCGGCTCGGCGTTGTCGGCGCACACCTGGTCGAAGCGCGGACCGCCGTCCGTCCCGGGCCCGTCCACCAGCCGGTCCAGGAAGACGGCCGGCACCTCGTGCCGCCCCAGGTAGGCGAGCAGCCCGCGCGGATCGGCCGAGGGCGCGACGATCACGCCGTCCACCCGGCGCTCGTGCAGCAGCTGGACGACCTTGCGCTCGTGCTCCGGGTCGTCGTGCGGATCGGCGATCAGCAGGCTGTAACCGGCCTCCAGTGCGGCGGCCTCGACGCCCTGGAGGATCTCCGTGAAGTACGGGTTGCTGATCGCCGACACCGCCAGCCCGATGGACCGGGTGCGGGCCGTCACCAGGGAACGGGCCAGGGTGTTCGGGGTGTAGCCGAGCTCCTCCACGGCGTCCAGGACCGCCTGGCGGGTGTGCGGCAGCACCGGCCGGGTGCCGTTCAGCACGTGCGAGACCGTCGCCACGGAGACACCGGCGCTCCGCGCGACGTCGGCCATGGTCGCCATGAACGCTCCCTCCTCCGCTTACGGCGGGGAAGGTATCGCATATAGCGCCGGACGTAAACGTTTGCGCAATCGCTTACGCCGGCCGGACCGCCCGTGCGAAGGGGACTCCGGACAGGCTGGGGGTTCCGCTACTCCCAGTCCCAGCCGATCCCCAGGAACCCCGTCCTGACCCGTGGCTCGACGAGGTGGACCGACCGGTGCCGGCCGCTCAGCGCCAGGTCCTGGCATCCGCTGCGGGGCGCCGCCGCCGAGTGCTGGGCGAAGCGGTGGCAGCGCACCGGCAGGGCCGCCGCGTCGAAGCACACCTGGAGGGCGTACTGGCCGCCGGGGGAGTCGAAGCCGCGCACGTACTCGCGTGACGCGCCCGCCGTGCCGTCCTCGACGCCGTAGCGGAACAGGAAGGTGTCCCCGGCCCGCAGCCGGGTGTCGAAGAGCAGCTCGGCCGCGAGCACTCCCGTGTCGCGGTGCCAACGGACGCGTCCGGTACGGCAGTTCTCAAGGGCGTGCACCCGCATGCGCTCGGGCGTGGCTCCCCGGTCTCCGTGGTGGACGGCCACGAACCGGTCGATGCCGTCCCGGTGGGCGCGCACGATGTGGTGCGACTCGCGCTCCGCCAGCTCGCGCCGCGCCCCGATCCGGAGCCGTTCGTGGTGGGCGAGGGTGTGCAGGCCCCCGTCCGGCGGGCAGTCCAGCTCGGCCAGCAACTGGTCCAGGACCCCGGACGCCTCGACGAGGGAGCGATAGGAGCGGGCGGCGGACCGCAGCCCGTACGTGCTCTCCCCGGCCTCCGCGAGCAGCCGGATCAGGGACTCCTCGGGAAGCTCCAGGATCTCCTCCAGCGCGCGTACGGCCCGCAGCGACTCGGGGCGCTGCGGGCGCCTGGCCCCTTGCTGCCAGTAACTGAGGCTCGTGACGCCGACCTTCACCCCGTGGCGGGACAGATGGTGCTGCACGCGCTGCAACGGCAGTCCGCGGGCGGCGATCGCGGCCCGCAGGGCGACGTGGAAGGGGCCGCCCCGCAGGGCCGAGTCCAGTTCAGCGGTGGCGACGTCCGCGTGCTGTGTCGCGTGCGACATGCAGGGGCCTCTCTGTGAGTCGGCGACGGCTGGTCAGACCGTTCGCACGGGCCGCCCGGGTGCGTCCCGCCGGCGCGGGGCAGGTCTTCACATGCGTACGCCGTCGTTCAGGGCCCGAGTTCCCCCGCATTGAAGCGTGTTGACCTGGTCCCGACAACACCTGATGCCGGACAGTGACGTACGCGCACCCCCCGGCGCCGTCCGGACATGCGAACGCCCGGGGCGTGCGCCCCGGGCGTTCGCGTAGGAGGTGTGCTTCTAGGAGCGGTCGCTGCCGCCCTGTTCCCGCAGGGCCAGGCGCTTGGCGCGCGTGATGTCGGGATCGCGCGGGTCCAGGGCGTCGCGCAGCGCCAACGGCTCGTCCGTGTACCGGCGGGCACGGACCGCCCGCCGGGTTTTCTCGATCCGCATCTGCTTCATGTGCGCAGCCCTCCGACCCGTGGCCCGTCCGCTCCGCACCGGGAACGACGGTCCGCACCGACAACCTGTGCCTGCACCGGGACGGACTCCGTCCGCCGGACGTCGCCGTGTCCCGTGGGTGAGCCCCATTCCCGCTCCCGGGGGGCCGTAACCCCGGGGCGGGACATGCCGTTGGAAACTGCCTCCCCGCCGGGGCCGTGATCGTGACCCGCGGCCGCGCCGGACTGTCGGTGCTCGCCAGTAGGGTGTGAGACATGGCCGACCCCTCCAGCTACCGCCCCAAACCGGGTGAGATCCCCGACTCGCCGGGGGTCTACAGGTTCCGTGACGAGCACCGCCGGGTGATCTACGTCGGAAAGGCGAAGAGCCTGCGCCAGCGCCTGGCGAACTACTTCCAGGACCTGGCGGGCCTGCACCCGCGCACCCGCTCCATGGTCACCACGGCCGCGTCCGTGGAGTGGACGGTGGTGTCCACGGAGGTCGAGGCGCTCCAGCTGGAGTACTCGTGGATCAAGGAGTACGACCCCCGGTTCAACGTCAAGTACCGCGACGACAAGAGCTACCCCTACCTCGCGGTGACGATGAACGAGGAGTACCCGCGCGTGCAGGTGATGCGCGGTCACAAGAAGAAGGGAGTCCGCTACTTCGGGCCGTACGCGCACGCGTGGGCGATCCGGGACACGGTCGACCTGCTGCTGCGCGTCTTCCCCGTGCGCACGTGCTCGGCCGGCGTCTTCAAGAACGCCGCCCGCACCGGCCGCCCCTGCCTGCTCGGCTACATCGGCAAGTGCTCGGCCCCCTGCGTCGACCGGGTCTCCGCCGAGGAGCACCGCGAACTGGCCGACGAGTTCTGCGACTTCATGACCGGCCGGACGAACACCTACATCCGCCGCCTGGAGAAGCAGATGGGCGAGGCGGCCGAGGACATGGAGTACGAGCGGGCGGCCCGGCTGCGCGACGACATCGAGGCCTTGAAGAAGGCTATGGAGAAGAACGCGGTCGTCCTCGCCGACGCGACCGACGCCGACCTGATCGCGGTCGCGGAGGACGAGCTGGAGGCGGCCGTCCAGATCTTCCACGTGCGCGGCGGACGTGTGCGCGGCCAGCGCGGCTGGGTCACCGACAAGGTGGAGGAGATCACCACCGGCGCCCTCGTCGAGCACGCCCTGCAGCAGCTGTACGGGGAGGAGACGGGTGACGCCGTCCCCAAGGAGGTCCTGGTTCCGGCCCTGCCCGACCCCGTGGAGCCCGTCCAGGAGTGGCTGGCCGGGCGGCGCGGCTCGGGCGTCTCCCTGCGTATCCCGCAGCGCGGCGACAAGAAGGCCCTCATGGAGACCGTGCAGCGCAACGCCCAGCAGGCGCTCGTGCTGCACAAGACCAAGCGGGCCTCCGACCTGACCACGCGCTCGCGAGCCCTGGAGGAGATCGCCGACGCGCTCGACCTGGACAGCGCCCCGCTCAGGATCGAGTGCTACGACATCTCCCACCTCCAGGGCGACGACGTCGTGGCCTCCATGGTCGTCTTCGAGGACGGGCTCGCCCGCAAGAGCGAGTACCGCCGCTTCCAGATCAAGGGCTTCGCTGGACAGGACGACGTCCGCTCGATGCACGAGGTGATCACCCGCCGCTTCCGGCGCTATCTCGCCGAGAAGGAGAAGACGGGCGAGTGGACCGACGGGGAGAACGCCGAGGCCCCTGAGATCGACAGGAACGGCGAGATCGTCGGGACCGGCCTCACCGAGGACGACGGCCGCCCCAAGAAGTTCGCCTACCCGCCCCAGCTCGTGGTCGTCGACGGTGGCGCCCCGCAGGTCGCGGCCGCCCGGCGCGCCATGGACGAGCTCGGCATCGACGACATCGCCGTGTGCGGCCTCGCCAAGCGCCTGGAGGAGGTCTGGCTGCCCGGCGACGACGACCCGGTGGTCCTGCCCCGCACCAGCGAGGGCCTGTACCTGCTCCAGCGCGTCCGTGACGAGGCCCACAGGTTCGCGATCAGCTACCAGCGCACCAAGCGGTCCAAGCGCTTCCGCTCCAGCCCCCTGGACGACGTCCCCGGCCTCGGGGACACCCGCAAGCAGGCACTTCTGAAGCACTTCGGTTCGTTGAAGAAACTGCGGGCCGCCACCATCGACCAGATCTGCGAGGTCCCCGGCATAGGCCGCAAGACGGCCGAGACGATCGCCGTGGCCCTCGCCCGCTCGGCGCCGGCCGCACCCGCCGTCAACACGGCGACCGGCGAGATCATGGAAGAGGAACCCGGCACCATGGGTCCCGGTGGGGAACCCGTGAGGATGGGAGCCCCGGACGAACGACGGGGGCAGGAGACATGAATGTGAACGAGCACGACGGCCGCACAGAGCACGCCGGAGACGGAGCACAGGTGAGTACGGGCACGCCCAACGAGAAGACCCCGGTCCCGGACGCGGCCATCCCCGAGCTGGTGATCATCTCCGGCATGTCCGGAGCCGGGCGCTCCACGGCGGCGAAGTGCCTGGAGGACCTCGGCTGGTTCGTCGTCGACAACCTGCCGCCCGCGCTGATCCCCACCATGGTGGAGCTCGGCGCCCGCTCCCAGGGCAACGTGGCGCGGATCGCGGTCGTCGTCGACGTCCGGGGCCGTCGCTTCTTCGACAACCTGCGCGAGTCCCTCGCCGACCTGGAGGCGAAGAACGTCACACGGCGGATCGTCTTCCTGGAGTCCTCCGACGAGGCCCTGGTCCGCCGCTTCGAGTCGGTGCGCCGCCCGCACCCCCTGCAGGGCGACGGCCGCATCGTCGACGGCATCGCCGCCGAACGCGAGCTGCTGCGCGAGCTGCGCGGCGACGCCGACCTGGTGATCGACACCTCCAGCCTGAACGTGCACGAGCTGCGCGCCAAGATGGACGCCCAGTTCGCCGGCGAGGAGGAGCCGGAGCTGCGGGCCACGGTCATGTCGTTCGGCTACAAGTACGGCCTGCCCGTCGACGCCGACCTCGTCGTCGACTGCCGCTTCCTGCCGAACCCGCACTGGGTCCCGGAGCTGCGCCCGTACACCGGCCTCAACGACGAGGTCGCCGGGTACGTCTTCAACCAGCCCGGCGCCAAGGAGTTCCTCGACCGCTACACGGAGCTCCTCCAGCTCGTCGCCACCGGTTACCGCCGTGAGGGCAAGCGCTATGTGACGATCGCCGTGGGCTGCACGGGCGGCAAGCACCGCTCGGTCGCCATGTCGGAGAAGCTCGCCGCCCGGCTCGCCGCCGAGGGCGTGGAGACGGTGGTCGTACACCGGGACATGGGACGCGAATGACACCACGTACACCGCGGCTGAGCCGGCTGCGCCGGGTGGTGCCCGAGGGCAACGGCGGCAAGGGCGGCCGGCCCGCCGAGGCCCGGGGCGGCAGAGCGCGCCGGCGGGGCACCCAGCCCAAGGTCGTCGCCCTCGGCGGCGGCATGGGCCTGTCCGCCTCGCTCGCCGCGCTGCGCCGCATCACCGGCGACCTCACCGCCGTCGTCACCGTGGCCGACGACGGCGGCTCCAGCGGCCGGCTGCGCGACGAGCTCGGCGTGCTGCCGCCCGGCGACCTGCGCAAGGCGCTGGCCGCGCTGTGCGGTGACGACGACTGGGGCCAGACCTGGGCCCGGGTCATCCAGCACCGCTTCCAGTCGCAGGGCGACCTGCACGAGCACGCGGTCGGCAACCTGCTGATCGTCGCCCTGTGGGAGCAGCTCGGCGACCACGTGCAGGCCCTCGACCTGGTCGGACGGCTGCTGGGCGCCCAGGGCCGCGTGCTGCCGATGTCCGCCGTGCCGCTGGAGCTCCAGGCCCTGGTCAAGGGCCACGACCCGGCGCGCCCGGAGGAGGTCGACACGGTCCGCGGCCAGGCGACCGTCGCCCTCACCCCGGGCGAGGTGCAGTCCGTGCACCTCGTGCCGAACGACCCGCCGGCGGTGCCCGAGGCGGTCGAGGCCGTCCTGGACGCGGACTGGGTGGTGCTCGGCCCCGGCTCCTGGTTCTCCTCGGTCATTCCGCACCTGCTCGTGCCCGAGCT
The DNA here is from genome assembly GCF_014202475.1 of Streptomyces paradoxus. Lineage (GTDB taxonomy): Bacteria > Actinomycetota > Actinomycetes > Streptomycetales > Streptomycetaceae > Streptomyces > Streptomyces paradoxus. The sequence goes on along the minus strand of NZ_JACHGV010000009.1, from coordinate 158,192 downwards.
GCTGGACGCGCTCAGCCAGACGAAGGCCCGCCGGGTACTCTCCCTGAACCTCGCGCCCCAGCCCGGAGAAACCGACGGCTTCTCCCCGCAGCGTCATTTGGAGGTTTTGGGACGACACGCCCCTAAACTCGCCCTGGACGTGGTGCTGGCCGACGAGGCCGCCGTGCCCGACCGTGACTCCCTGACCGATGCCGCCAAGCGGTTCGGGGCCGCGGTCGAGCTGGCGCCGGTGGCCAGACCCGACGGAACCCCGAGGCACGACCCGGAGCTGTTGGCCGCCGCGTACGACCGTATTTTTCGGATGCATGGAAGGATCGGCCCATGGCGATGACGGCAGCGGTGAAGGACGAGATCTCCCGGCTCCCCGTCACCCGGACCTGCTGCAGAAAGGCGGAGGTCTCCGCCATTCTGCGGTTCGCCGGCGGCCTTCACCTGGTGAGCGGTCGGATCGTGATCGAGGCGGAGCTGGACACGGCGATGGCGGCCCGCCGTCTCAAGCGGGACATCCTGGAGATCTTCGGCCACAGCTCCGAACTGATCGTGATGGCCCCCGGCGGGCTGCGCCGCGGCTCGCGCTACGTCGTGCGGGTGGTGGCGGGCGGGGACCAGCTGGCGCGCCAGACCGGCCTGGTCGACGGGCGGGGCCGCCCGATCCGCGGCCTGCCGCCGCAGGTGGTCTCGGGGGCCACCTGCGACGCCGAGGCCGCCTGGCGTGGCGCGTTCCTGGCGCACGGCTCGCTCACCGAGCCCGGCCGCTCCTCCTCCCTGGAGGTGACCTGCCCGGGTCCCGAGGCCGCGCTCGCCCTGGTGGGCGCCGCCCGCCGGCTGTCGATCGGGGCCAAGGCCCGTGAGGTGCGCGGCGTGGACCGGGTCGTCGTCCGGGACGGTGACGCGATCGGCGCCCTGCTGACCCGCCTCGGCGCGCACGAGTCGGTGCTGGCCTGGGAGGAGCGCCGGATGCGCCGCGAGGTGCGCGCCACGGCGAACCGGCTCGCCAACTTCGACGACGCCAACCTGCGCCGCTCGGCCCGCGCGGCCGTCGCCGCGGGCGCCCGGGTGCAGCGCGCCCTGGAGATCCTCGCCGACGACGTGCCCGAGCACCTGGCCGCCGCCGGCCGGCTGCGCATGGAGCACAAGCAGGCCTCCCTGGAGGAGCTGGGCGCGCTCGCCGACCCGCCGCTGACCAAGGACGCGGTCGCCGGCCGGATCCGCCGCCTGCTGGCCATGGCCGACAAGCGCGCCTCCGACCTCGGCATCCCGGGCACGGAGGCCAACCTCAGCGAGGAGCTGGCCGACAACCTGGTGTGCTGATCCCACACGACGTCAAGAAGCCGGTGCAGGAGCCCGATTGGGTGACCTGCACCGGCTTTCGCGTGTCGCTGAGGCGCCCTTGACTCGATCATGGTCTGTCATGAGCCTGGCATCTGTTCGCTGCTGTGGCGGACCCACGCTAGGGGGGTTCATGAGACGAAGAGCGAGATCGATCCTCGCTGTCGGCGCGCTCCTGATCGGCGGAGCGAGCTTCGCACCCATCGCCCAAGCACAGCCGGGAAGTTCGGACCCGTCCGACCTGGACGAGGTCAAGGTGTTCCGCGCCGAGGTCACCCAGCAGCAGGTACCCCTGCTGCTGGCCGCCGGCCAGGACGGCCACGAACTGAGTGAGCGGGTACCCGAGAAGGGCACCGCGACCGTCGAGGTCTACCTGACGGACCAGCAGGCCGAGAAGCTGGAGAAGCAGGGCGTCGGCCTCACCGAGCACGAGATCTCCGCCCGGGCCGAGGCCCGCGTCGAGGAAGCCGCCGAGGGCGTGTTCCGCCCGTACAGCGGCAAGGGCGGCCTGCGGGAGGAGATCCTGCGGACCGCGCAGGAGAACCCGGGCCTCACCAAGGTCGTCTCCATCGGCAAGACGGTCAAGGGCCAGGACATCCTCGCGCTGAAGCTCACCAGGGGCGCGAAGAAGACGAAGGACGGCTCCAAGCCCGCCGTCCTCTACATGTCCAACCAGCACGCGCGCGAGTGGATCACGCCGGAGATGACCCGGCGCCTGATGCACCACTACCTGGACAACTACAAGAAGGACCGGCGCGTCAAGAAGATCGTCGACTCCACCGAACTGTGGTTCCTGCTGTCGGCCAACCCCGACGGCTACGACTTCACCTTCGCCGACCCCGCCAACCGCCAGTGGCGCAAGAACCTGCGGGACGTCAACGGCGACGGCACCATCACCACCGGCGACGGCGTCGACCTCAACCGCAACTTCGCCTACAAGTGGGGCTACGACGACGAGGGCTCGTCCCCCAACCCCACCAGCCAGACCTACCGCGGGGCGGGCCCGAACTCCGAGCCGGAGACCAAGGCCCTGGACGCCTTCCAGAAGCGGATCGGCTTCACCTACGGCATCAACTACCACTCCGCCGCCGAACTCATCCTCTACGGAGTCGGCTGGCAGGTGGCCACGCACACCCCGGACGACGTCGTGTACGAGGCGCTCGCCGGCACGCCCGGCAACTCCGCCGTCCCGGGCTACCACCCGCAGCTCTCCTCGGAGCTGTACACCACCAACGGCGAGGCGGACGGCCACGCGGCGAACGTCAACGGCCTGGCGATGTTCACCCCCGAGATGTCGACCTGCCAGACGGTCTCGGACCTCTACCCCGACGACGAGTGGAAGGCGGCCGACTGCCAGTCGGTCTTCACCTTCCCGGACGACGAGAAGCTGATCCAGCAGGAGTACGCCAAGAACGTCCCGTTCGCGCTCTCCGTCGCCGAGTCCGCCGCCCGTCCCGACCGGCCGGTCTCGTCGGTCGGCCTGAACGCCGCCGACTTCACCCCGGCCGCGTTCGGCACGTCGTACTCCCGCGGCGCCGACCAGGAGGTCTCCGTCGTCGTACGGAAGGCCGTGCGCGACAAGGAGCTCAAGTACCGCGTCAACGGCGGCCGCACCGAGGACATGGCGCTCAAGCCCTGGAAGGGCGGTGAGACCTACGGCGGTGAGGACAACCTCTACTTCGACGAGTACCGGGCGAAGGTGAAGGACGGCGAGCCGGGCGACAAGGTCGAGGTGTGGTTCACCGGCGAGGCGAAGAGCGGGAAGAAGCTCTCCAGCGAGCGCTTCACCTACACCGTCGCCGAGCGGCCCCGGGCCGGCACCCTCGTAGTCGCCGAGGAGGGCGATGCCGCCGCGCACGCACAGACGTACGTGGACGCGCTCAGGGCGAGCGGCCGCAAGGCGGTCGTCTGGGACGTGGCCAAGCAGGGCGCGCCCGACGCGCTCGGCGTGCTGAGCCACTTCGACACCGTCGTCCACTACACGGGCGCGAGCGTGCCGGGCGTCGCCACCCAGCTCCAGCTGCGGGCCTTCCTCAACGAGGGCGGCCGGCTGATCGAGGCCGGTGAACAGGCCGGCGGCAACGTGGACCTCGGCGGCGGCGCGCTGTCGAACGACTTCAGCCAGTACTACCTGGGCGCCTACACCCGCACCGCCACCCCCGGGGCAACCGGCTTCACCGGCTCCGGAGAGCTGGGCGGCGTCACCAGCCCGCTGGGCGCCGCCCCCGGCAACCCGCTGGACAAGGCCGGCACCTACAGCGTCACCTCCGACGAACTGAGGACCGACGCGTTCCCGCAGTTCGCGAGCAAGGGCGCCGGGCAGTTCGCCGGCACGGCCAACCCGTACGGCCCGTACGCGGGCTCGTCGATGGCCGCCGCCGTCCACACGGACGACTCCTACAAGCGCCTCACCCGCACCGTGAACCTCACCGGCACCACCGCCGCCGAGAAGCCGACCCTGCGCACCCAGCTCCTGTGGGACACCGAGTCCGGCTACGACCACGCCATCGTCGAGGCCCGGACCTCGGGCGCCGACGACTGGACGACCCTTCCCGAGGCGGGGGGCGCCACCCGGACGGCCGTTCCGGCGGAGTGCCAGGCCGGGTTCTACGTCGACGAGCACCCCTGGCTGAAGCACTACCTGACCGTGGCGGACGACGGCTGCACCGCGACCGGCACCACCGGCACCTGGAACAGCCTGACCGGTGCCTCCAAGGGCTGGCAGCAGGTGAACTTCGACCTGAGCGCCTACGCCGGCAAGACGGTCGAGGTCTCGATCAGCTACGTCACCGATCCGGGCAGCGGCGGGCACGGCGTCCTCGCCGACGACGCCTCGCTGGTCGTCGGCGGCACGGCGAAGGAGACCGAGGGCTTCGAGACCTCCCTCGGTGCCTGGAAGGTCGCCGGACCGCCCGCGGGCAGCCCGGCCGTCCTCAAGGACTGGGCACGCACCGGCGCCCTGTTCCAGACGTACGGCGCGGTCACCACGGACGACACCGTGCTGCTGGGCTTCGGCCTGGAGCACGTCACCGCGGCGGCCGACCGGACGGCACTGATGAGGAAGGCACTGGCTTCCCTGGACGGGTGACATCCCTGGTCAACGGGGAACCCGCCCGACAGCGAAATCGAGTGATCCTGCTCTCGGCCATGGGCGGTCCGTACCCCTACTGGCGGGTACGGACCGCCCTGCCGTGTATGAGGCATCTGGATGTCACCACCGCCGCTTCAGGGAGGTAGGGTCGTAGGCGGTCGGGGACATCCCAAACAGAGCTCGCCGGCACTTCATGGCCGGCGTACCAACGAGGAGATCGGTTCGTGACGATCCGCGTAGGCATCAACGGCTTCGGCCGCATCGGTCGTAACTACTTCCGCGCGCTGCTGGAGCAGGGTGCGGACATCGAGATCGTGGCTGTCAACGACCTGGGTGACACCGCGACCACCGCCCACCTGCTGAAGTACGACACGATCCTGGGCCGCCTGAAGCAGGAGGTCACCCACACCGCCGACACGATCACGGTCGACGGCAAGACCATCAAGGTGCTGGCCGAGCGCAACCCCGCCGACATCCCGTGGGGTGAGCTGGGCGTCGACATCGTCATCGAGTCGACCGGCATCTTCACCAAGAAGGCCGACGCCGAGAAGCACCTCGCCGGTGGCGCGAAGAAGGTCCTCATCTCGGCTCCGGCCAAGGACGAGGACGTCACCATCGTGATGGGCGTCAACCAGGACAAGTACGACCCGGCGAACCACCACGTCATCTCCAACGCCTCCTGCACCACCAACTGTGTGGCGCCGATGGCGAAGGTCCTCGACGAGAACTTCGGCATCGTCAAGGGCCTGATGACGACGGTGCACGCGTACACGAACGACCAGCGCATCCTGGACTTCCCGCACAAGGACCTGCGCCGCGCCCGTGCCGCCGCCGAGAACATCATTCCCACCACCACCGGTGCGGCCAAGGCCACCGCGCTGGTGCTGCCGCAGCTCAAGGGCAAGCTGGACGGCATCGCCATGCGCGTCCCGGTCCCGACCGGCTCGGTCACCGACCTCGTCCTGGAGCTGGGCCGCGAGGTCACCAAGGAAGAGGTCAACGCCGCCTTCCAGAAGGCGGCCGAGGGCGAGCTGAAGGGCATCCTCGAGTACACCGAGGACCCGATCGTCTCCTCCGACATCGTGAACGCCCCGGCGTCCTGCACCTTCGACTCCTCCCTGACGATGGTCCAGGAGGGCAAGAACGTGAAGGTCATCGGCTGGTACGACAACGAGTGGGGCTACTCCAACCGTCTCGTCGACCTCACGGTCTTCGTCGGTAACCAGCTCTGATCGAATAGACGGGCACCACGGTGTGAGAGCAGGGCTCGGGCGGCGCGAGGACGCGCCGTCCGAGCCCTGACTCACGTACAGATCAGAGCTGTTCGATCACGAGCGCTTACGAGCGATCACGAGCTCTTTCAGGAGTCCCCTTCATGAAGACGATCGACGAACTACTCTCCGAGGGAGTGGCGGGCAAGCGGGTCTTCGTCCGCGCCGACCTGAACGTGCCGCTGGACGGCACGCGCATCACCGACGACGGCCGCATCCGCGCCGTGCTGCCCACGGTCAAGGCCCTCGCCGACGCGGGCGCCCGGGTCGTCGTCGCCTCCCACCTGGGCCGCCCCAAGGGCGCCCCGGACCCTGCCTTCTCCCTCGCCCCGGCCGCCGCACGCCTCGGGGAACTCCTCGGGGCGGACGTCGCCTTCGCGGGCGACACGGTCGGCGAGTCCGCCCGGACCACCGTCGCCGGCCTCGCCGACGGCCGGGTGGCGGTCGTGGAGAACCTGCGCTTCAACGCCGGCGAGACCAGCAAGGACGACGCCGAGCGCGGCGCCTTCGCCGACGAGCTCGCCGCCCTCGCGGACGTCTACGTCGGTGACGGGTTCGGCGCGGTGCACCGCAAGCACGCCTCCGTCTTCGACCTCCCGGCCCGGCTGCCGCACTACGCCGGCTACCTCATCGCCACCGAGGTCGGCGTCCTGAGGAAGCTCACCGACGACGTCAAGCGGCCCTACGCCGTCGTCCTGGGCGGCGCCAAGGTCTCCGACAAGCTCGCCGTCATCGACCAACTGCTCGGCAAGGCCGACCGTCTGCTCATCGGCGGCGGCATGGTCTTCACCTTCCTCAAGGCCAAGGGGCACGAGATCGGCTCGTCCCTGGTCCAGGAGGACCAGCTCCCGGTCGTCCGGGAGTACATCGAGCGCGCCGAGAAGAACGGCGTCGAGCTGGTCCTGCCCTTGGACGTCGTGGTCGCGCCGGAGTTCCCGGACCTCAAGACCAAGGCCCCGGGCCGGCCCAGCACGGTCGCCGCGGACGCCATGCCGGCCGGGCAGATGGGCCTGGACATCGGCCCGGAGTCCCGCAAGCTGTACGCCTCGAAGATCGCCGACGCCGCCACCGTCTTCTGGAACGGCCCCATGGGCGTCTTCGAGCACCCCGATTTCGCCGAGGGCACCAAGGCGGTCGCCCAGGCCCTCCTCGACTCCCAGGCCTTCACGGTGGTCGGTGGTGGCGACTCCGCCGCCGCCGTCCGCATCCTGGGCTTCGACGAGAACGCATTCGGCCACATCTCGACCGGTGGCGGCGCCTCCCTCGAATACCTCGAGGGCAAGACGCTCCCCGGCCTCGCCGCACTGGAGGACTGACCCCATATGAGCACGCGCACGCCGCTGATGGCGGGCAACTGGAAGATGAACCTCAACCACCTCGAGGCCATCGCGCACGTCCAGAAGCTCGCCTTCGCCCTGGCCGACAAGGACTACGAGGCCGTCGAGGTCGCCGTCCTGCCGCCCTTCACCGACCTGCGCTCCGTGCAGACCCTGGTCGACGGCGACAAGCTCAAGATCAAGTACGGCGCCCAGGACATCTCGGCGCACGACAGCGGTGCCTTCACCGGCGAGATCTCCGGCCCGATGCTGGCCAAGCTGAAGTGCACGTACGTCGCCATCGGCCACAGCGAGCGCCGCCAGTACCACGCCGAGACCGACGAGCTGGTCAACGCCAAGGTCAAGGCCGCCTACAAGCACGGTCTGACCCCGATCCTGTGCGTCGGTGAGGAACTGGAGGTCCGCGAGGCGGGCAACCACGTCTCCCACACCCTCGCCCAGGTCGAGGGCGGTCTGAAGGACCTCCCCGCCGAGCAGGCCGAGACCGTCGTGATCGCCTACGAGCCCGTCTGGGCCATCGGCACCGGCAAGGTCTGCGGCGCCGAGGACGCCCAGGAGGTCTGCGCGGCGATCCGCGGCAAGATCGCCGAGCTGTACTCGCAGGACCTGGCCGACAAGGTCCGCATCCAGTACGGCGGCTCCGTCAAGGCGGGCAACGTCGCGGAGATCATGGCCCAGGCCGACATCGACGGCGCCCTGGTCGGCGGCGCCTCGCTGGACGCCGACGAGTTCGTCAAGATCGTGCGCTTCCGCGACCAGTGAGCCGCAGGGGCGCGGCCGGTGTCGAGAGGTCGAGCGCGCGGAGGCCCGAAGGGCTGAGCACGGTCGACCTCTCGACACCGGCATGGAGCGCCCCGGAGGCGACCCGGCCAATCGCGAGTATGCGGTAGCGGCGATCCGTCGTACCCTTGCGGGGTCCAGCTCTGTGCTGGGCCCCGCGTCGTCCATCCGAATCCGAGGAAGTTGGTCCAGCCGTGGTTTTGGGGTTCTCGATCGCCCTGATCGTCTTCAGCCTGCTGCTGATGCTGCTGGTGCTGATGCACAAGGGGAAGGGCGGCGGCCTCTCCGACATGTTCGGCGGCGGCATGCAGTCCTCCGTCGGCGGCTCCTCGGTCGCCGAGCGCAACCTCGACCGGATCACCGTCGTGATCGGTCTGTTGTGGTTCGCGTGCATTGTCGTGCTCGGCATTCTGATGAAGGTGAACACCTGACCGAGCCGCAATCCGCACGGAACCCGTACGTAAGGCCCCATGTTCGGTACGCGCAGCACAGCGCGGCCTATCATGGGGCTTGCGTCTAGGTGTGAGGGTTGTAACTCCAATCACTGGACGCGCGTTGGGCCTTACGTAGACTGAGGCGCTCGCAGCGAAGCGGAACGCCGACTCGCTTCGCGGCACCATCACGCAGGGAGTTACGACCGTGGCAAGTGGCAACGCGATCCGGGGGAGCCGGGTCGGGGCGGGGCCGATGGGCGAGGCCGAGCGCGGCGAGTCCGCGCCGCGGCTGCGCATCTCCTTCTGGTGCTCCAACGGACACGAGACCCAGCCGAGCTTCGCCAGCGACGCGCAGGTGCCCGATACCTGGGACTGTCCCCGCTGCGGCTTTCCGGCAGGCCAGGACCGGGACAACCCCCCGGCCCCGCCGCGCACCGAGCCCTACAAGACGCACCTGGCGTATGTGCGTGAGCGGCGCAGCGACGCCGACGGCGAGGCCATCCTCGCCGAGGCGCTCGCCAAACTGCGGGGCGAGATCTAGAAGTCGAGACCGGCCGGGCACCAGCAGGTGCCCGGCCGGAGCTGCCTCCCCGCCTTCACCGCCGACCGATTGTCAGTGGTGCCCTCTACGGTTTGTGCATCGGACGAACCATGAGGGGGAGCGGTGGCGACGGTCGGGGTGGGGAGCAGCGCACCGCCCGCATGGCGCGGAGGCTTCGGACGGCTGTGGAGTGCCGCCGTGCTGTCCAGCTTCGGCGACGCGCTGCGGACGGCCGCACTACCCCTGCTGGCCGTCACGCTGACCGACGATCCGCTGCTCATCGCCTCCGTCACGGCCTGCGGGTATCTGCCCTGGATCGTCTTCGGCCTGCTCGGCGGGGCCGTCGCCGACCGGGTGGACCAGCGGCGGGCCATGTGGATGGTCGACGCGTTACGCGGGCTGCTGGTCGCCGCTTTCGCGGTCGCCGTCGCGCTCGGACACGCCTCGATCGGTCTGCTGATCGTGCTGGCCTTCGCACTGACCACCCTCCAGACCCTCTTCGACAACGCCGCGACCGCGCTGCTGCCCGCCCTGGTCGACCGGGAGGGGCTGGGCAGTGCCAACGCCCGGCTGCTGACCGGCCAGCGCATCGCCGGCGGCCTGCTGGGCGGGCCGGTCGTGCCGCTGCTGCTGGCGGCAGGGGTGGCGGTGCCGTTCGCGGCGGACGCGGTGACCTTCCTGGTGGCCGCCGCGCTGATCGCCACGCTCCCGGCCGCCGCGCCGGACCGCGAGCCGAGGCCGGCGGGCAGCACACTGCGGCGGGAGATCGCCGAGGGACTGCGCGTCCTGACCCGCGACAAGGCCCTGCGCGGACTGTGCACCGCCACCGCCCTGTGCAACATCGGCATGGGCGCCCTCATCGCCACCCTCGTGATCCTGGTGACCGGCTGGCTCGACGCGGGCAACGCCGGATACGCGGTGGCGACGACCGCCTACACGGTCGGCAGCCTGACCGGGGGAGTGGCCGGCGGCCGGCTCGTCGCCCGCTTCGGACGGATGCGCCTGGTGCTCCTCGCCGGGACGGCTCAGACCGCCGCCCTCCTCGTCATGGGCTCGGTGCGCAGCATGGTCGCGCTGGTGGCCGCCCTGGCCGTCCTCGGGTTCATGGGCATGGTGTGGAACGTCAACACCACGACGCTGATGCAGCAGCGCAGCCCCGCCGAGCTGCTGGGCCGTGTGAGCTCCGCCTTCCGGACGCTCGCGGTCGCGGGCACACCCCTGGGCGCGCTGCTGGGCGGAGCCGTCGCCGGCGCCTGGGGGGAGAACACCCCGGCGCTGCTCGCGGCCGCCTTCTTCGTCCTGTCCGTCACCGCGCTGATACCCGCGCGCCAGGCGGACGTACCTGTTGTTGCGCCGGACGACGGCGCCACGACAGGCCACGGCAACCGCTGATCAACTAGGTTGGACCGGCAGCGGGGCAGGTACGCAGCAGCACAGGCAGGCAAGGAAGAAGGCTGAAGTCCGAGATGAACGCAGACGGCCGTACCAGGCTCAACCAGACGCCCGAGTGGACGGCACTGGCCAAGCACCGCGAGGAGCTGGGCGACATCGGGCTGCGCGAGCTGTTCGCAGCCGACTCAGGCCGCGGCACCGCGTACACCCTCCGGGTCGGAGACCTGTACGTCGACTACTCCAAGCACCTCGTCACCGACGACACCCTGCGGCTGCTGCGCGAACTGGCCGCCGCCACCGGTGTCTTCGGGCTCCGGGACGCCATGCTCCGCGGCGAGAAGATCAACACCACCGAGGACCGGGCCGTGCTGCACACCGCGCTGCGCGCCCCGCGGGACGCCGTGATCGAGGCCGACGGCGAGAACGTGGTGCCCGACGTGCACGCCGTGCTCGACAAGATGGCGGACTTCGCGGACCGGGTGCGTTCGGGCGAGTGGACCGGCCACACCGGCAAGCGCATCCGGAACGTCGTCAACATCGGCATCGGCGGCTCCGACCTCGGCCCGGCGATGGCCTACGAGGTGCTTCGGGCCTTCACCGACCGCGCGCTGACGGTGCGTTTCGTGTCGAACGTGGACGGCGCCGACCTGCACGAGGCGGTACGGGACCTGGACCCGGCGGAGACGCTGTTCGTCATCGCCTCCAAGACCTTCACCACCATCGAGACGGTCACCAACGCCACATCCGCGCGCTCCTGGCTGCTGGACGCGCTCGCTGGGGGAGAGGCCGCCGTCGCGAGGCACTTCGTGGCGCTGTCGACGAACGCCGAGAAGGTCGCCGAGTTCGGCATCGACACGGCCAACATGTTCGAGTTCTGGGACTGGGTCGGCGGGCGCTACTCGTACGACTCCGCGATCGGCCTGGCCCTGATGATCGCGATCGGCCCGGACCGCTTCCGGGAGATGCTCGACGGCTTCCGCATCGTCGACGAGCACTTCCGGACCGCGCCCGCCGAGGCCAACGTGCCCCTGCTGCTGGGCCTGCTGGGCATCTGGTACGGCAACTTCCACGACGCCCAGTCGCACGCGGTGCTGCCCTACAGTCACTACCTGTCCAAGTTCACCGCCTACCTCCAGCAGCTCGACATGGAGTCCAACGGCAAGTCGGTGGACCGCGACGGGAACCCGGTGGACTGGCAGACCGGGCCGGTGGTGTGGGGCACGCCGGGCACCAACGGACAGCACGCCTACTACCAGTTGATCCACCAGGGCACGAAGCTCATCCCGGCGGACTTCATCGGCTTCGCCCGGCCGGTCGCCGAGCTGAGCGAGGAGCTGAAGGCGCAGCACGACCTGCTGATGGCCAACTTCTTCGCCCAGACGCAGGCGCTCGCCTTCGGCAAGACGCCCGAGGAGGTGCGGGCCGAGGGCGTGCCGCAGGAGCTGGTGCCGCACAAGACGTTCCAGGGCAACCACCCGACGACGACGATCCTCGCGCCCGAGCTGACCCCGTCGGTCCTCGGCCAGCTGGTCGCCCTCTACGAGCACAAGGTGTTCGTGCAGGGCGCGGTGTGGAACATCGACTCCTTCGACCAATGGGGCGTGGAGCTCGGCAAGGTCCTCGCCAAGCGCGTCGAACCCGCGCTGACCGAGGGCGCCGAGGTCGAGGGCCTGGACGCCTCCACCACCGCGCTGGTCGCCACCTACCGGGAGCTGCGCGGCCGGCAGTGACGAGAGCGGACGGGAAGCGGACGGCAGTGCGCCGTCCGCTTCCCGTGGACTCCCGGACGATCATCATGGGGATCATCTTCATCCCGGGCGCGCCGGTGACGGTCACCGCCATCGCGCTGCTGGAGACCGGGCGGCTGAAGCGGCGGTACGGCATCCGGCTGAAGGCCCATCCGGCGACGCAGGCACCGGCGCCCGGGCCGGTCCCGCCGATGCCTGCGGGGATCCCCCCGCCGGGAGCGCCGTACCTGCCGCCGCAAGGGAACCGGTACGGCCGCGCCACGTGCCGGGCGGGCAGCATCCGTACGCGCCGCACCCGCCGCCACCGTACGGCCCGCAGCACCCGTACGGCGGCTGACCGGCGTCGACGTCAGGCCACCGCGCTCAGCGTGTCCGCGAGGCGCCGGCGGGCGGCCCTGGCCGCGGGGACGGCTGCCAGCGCGGCGGCGCACAGGACCGCCGCCGCCCCGAGCGGCACCACGAGCATCGCGGAGGGGCCCTGGGCGATGCCCGCGCCGATACCGCTGGAGCGGCCCTGGGCGTCGATCAGCCAGTGGGCGAGCGGCAGTCCCAGGGCGGTGGCGGCGAGGACGGCCGCCAAGGCCGTGAGCCCGGTGGCGGTGACGGTGATAGCCGTGATCTGCCGGGGGGACAGGCCGATGGCCTTCAGGGCCAGCAGGTCCCGCTCGCCCTCGCGGACGGTACCGCCGATCGCGGTCAGCAACTCGATGAGCCCGATGAGGGCGAGCACGGCGGTCAGCCCGGCCACGACCGCGCGCAGCGGGGACAGCCCGTCGGCCGGGTTGGCGACCGTGTGCACGTCCAGGTGGCCGTCCCCGGCCGCGGTGAGCCGGTCGGCGACCTCCCGTGGGTCGGCGCCGGGGTGCAGGCGGAGTTCGTAGAGGGTCGGGCGGAGCCCCGGGTCGCTCTCGCGGAGGGTGTCGAGGGACGTGGAGATCACTCGGCCGGCGTTCTCCGGCTCGATGCTGCGTCCCACGATGTGCAGGATCAGCGGCTGGTCGCCGACGGTCATCCGGACCCAGTCGCCGACCCGCGCGTCCAGCAGGTCGAGCAGCCCCTGACCGGCCACGGCCTCGTCGGCGCCGCGGGCGGGGCGGCCCTCGGCGAGGGTGTGCGGGTAGGGGTCCAGGTGGGTGCCGAGGCCGCGCAGCGCGATGGTCGACGTCTGGCTCGGACCCAGGGCGGCCGTCTCGACGCCCGGGTAGGCGGCGGCCACCCCCGGGTCGCGTTCCAGCAGCGCGCGGGTCTGCTGCTCGCTGTGCCCGGCGTCGGCTCGGACGCTGAGCGCGGCGGGCAGGCCGACCTGTTCGGGTCGGCTGTGGAAGCGGTCGATGGTGGTCCAGGCGCTCATCGCGACGACGATCAGCAGCAGCGGCAGGGTGAGACGGGCGACGGTGGCCAGGGAGCGGGGGCGGCGGGTGAACGCCGTGTGCCAGCCCAGCACCAGCGCGGGCGGAATCCGCACGCCCAGGGCCCGGCGCGACACGCCGGACAGCCGTCCGCCCGAGGTCGCGGCGGGTCGCGGCAGCGGTACCGGCGGCACGCGCCCGGCCCGCCAGGCGGCAAGCCCGGTGGTCGCGCCGATGAACAGCACCGCGCCGGCCGGCACCACGATCAGCGCCACGGTGTGCCCGGGCAGCCCCTGCCACACGCCGACCGCGTCCCCGAGCCGCCCGGGGATCCGGCTGCCCAGGGCCTCGGCGAGACCGGCGGCGGCCAGGGCGCCGAGCAGGGCGTAGGCGAGGTGTTGGAGCAGGAAGACGCGGACGACCTGGCCGGGAGTGAAGCCGATGGCCTTCAGGACGGAGAGATCGCGCAGGTGTCCGCGGATGCGGGTGCCGATCGCCCCGTGCACGGCGAGCCCGGCCGCGACCAGTGCGCCCAGCCCGAACAGCCCCAGCACCTGGCCGAGCAGCCGGTTGTCGCCCTGCGCCTCGGCCCGCGCCTGCTGCCAGGTCGAGACCTCGCCGATCGCCCCGGAGCCCAGCACCGTCACGGCGCGCTGGACGATGTAGGACGTGTCGCCGGGGTCCGTCAGCCGCAGCCCGATGACCTGGCCGCCGGGGTCCGGCACGGCCGACGGCAGTGCCCACACCAGGCCCGGCTGCTCACCGGGCCGGTAGCGCGGCTCGGCGCTGTCGGCGAGGCCCACGACGGTCAGCTCGCGGGCAGTGCCGGGCACGGTGAGGGTGTCGCCGGGCTCGGCCAGCAGGGCCCGGGCGAGACGGCTCTCCAGGACCACGCCGTTCGGGGCCGAGGGGTCCAGCCAGTGGCCGGAGACGATCGGCGGGCGGCCGACCGAGGGCCGCTCCGGGGTGCCGCGCAGCTCGACGGAGGCGCGGCTGCCGCGCGCGGAGACGGTGACGGCGGCGGTGGGATAGGGGCCGGCGACGGTGTCCACGCCGTCCAGACCGGCCAGCTTCCCGGTGTCTGCCGCCTTGTCGGTGTGCAGCCACACATGGGCGCCGTGCGACTGTGTGAAGACGCGCTGCCAGGGGTTGGTCGCGTAGCCGAACAAGGCCGTGGCCAGCAGCAGGGACGCGACGATGCCCGCGGTGGCGAGGACGAGGAACAGCGCCTCGCCGCGGTGCGTGCGCAGATCGGAGTGTGCCCAGCGCAGGGTGGCTCGCACGGGCCTCAGTCCCTCGGCCCGCGGGCCGCGCGGCCGTCGTGGAGGCGCAGGTCCGCACCGTGGTCGTGGACGTCGCGCATGTCAGTCCTTGAGCTCCAGCACACCGGATATCCCGGAGCGGCGCGGCGGGGTGGTACCGCCGTCGAGTTCCGCGTCGTCGGCGATCCGGCCGTCGAAGAAGCTGATCACCCGGTCCGCGGCACTCGCCAGCCGGGCGTCGTGGGTGACCAGCACGATCGTCTGACCGCGCTGGTGGAAGCGGGACAGCAGCCGCATCACCTCGCGGGTGCCCTTGCTGTCGAGGCTGCCCGCCGGCTCGTCGGCCAGCAGCAGCGGCGGGTGGTTGACCAGGGCCCGGGCCAGGGCGACGCGCTGCTGCTCGCCACCGGACAGCTCGCCCGGCATGCTGCGCTCCTTGCCCGTCAGGCCCAGCTCGGCCAGCAGCGCCTCACGCTCGGTGCGCGCCTGCTTCGGCGAGGTGCCCGCGAGCAGGGCGGGCAGTTCCACGTTGTCGGCGACGGACAGGTTCGAGACGAGGTTGAAGAACTGGAAGACGATGCCGATGCGCTTGCGGCGCTCCACCGCCCAGCGGGCCTCGCCGTAGGTGTCGGTGGACTCGCCGTCGAGCCAGATGCTGCCCGCGTCCGGCCGCTGGAGCCCGCCGAGCAGGTGCAGCAGCGTCGACTTGCCGGCGCCGGACGGGCCGGTGATCGCCACGAACTCGCCCTGCCGTACGCACAGGTCGACCCCGCGCACGGCACGCGCCGGGGCGCCCTCGCCGTGGTGGGTCTTCATCAGGCCCTCGGCGCGCAGCACAGGAGCGGGACGGTCGTCGCTCACTCCAGCTCCTCCAGCTCTTCCTGGCACCGTTCCAGCCAGTCGAGGTCGGCCTGCAGGTGCAGCATCGCGCCCTCGATCAGCAGATGGGCGATGCGGTTGTCGCGGTCTTCTGCTGCGGCCAGCTTCGACAGCTGCCGCATGGTGTTCAGGTACTGGCGCCGCTGCTGGTTGATCAGGGAGATCTGCTCGGCGAGACCGGTCTGCGGAGCGAGCGCCAGCTTCATGAAGAACTCGTCCCGCACCCGCGGCTCGTCCTCGGGCTCCTCGAACCAGGCGCGCAGCGCCTCCCGCCCGGCGTCGGTGAGGTGGTAGACCTTTTTGTTGGGCCGGCTGGACTGCGCCACGTCCTCGCCCTCGATCAGTCCCGACTTCTCGAGGCGGCCGAGCGTCACATAGATCTGGCCGACATTCGGCTGAGGGTACGCGGAGCCCAGCAGTTGCTCAAGGTCCTGCTTGAGCTCGTAGCCGTGGGCTGGTCCGCGGGCGAGGAGGGCCAGGAGGGGCAGGCGCACGCGTGCAGTCCTCCTGTCCGGTCCAATGTGCTCCAGGCCCTAGTATCGCCCATACCTAACAGGTATACATGGCCTCTGATTCCGGGCAAGGGTGCCCAGCGCCGGTGTACAGGGAGGAACCTATGCGGTGGATCCATGCCGCGGGTAGGGGCCTTCTCGTTCTCGTCGTGGTCCTGACAGGCTACGTTGCCGCCGGGGCGCAGGCGGGCGAGCCCCCGGAGGGCGGCCGCGGCCCCCTCACCCTGGCCACCGCCGGGGACCTCACCGGCTACCTCGGCCCCCTGCTGGAGGGCTGGAATCGCACCCATCCCGGCGAGAAGGTGACCCTCGTCGAGCTGCCGGACTCGGCCGACGAGACCCAGGCCCAGATGATCACCGACCTGCGCGACGGCGACCGCAGCCGGTTCGACGTGCTCAACATCGACGTCAACTGGACCCCGGAGTTCGCCGCGGCGGGCTGGATCAGGCCCCTGCCCCGGGACCGCTTCCCGCTGAAGAGCTTCCTCCAGCCGGTCGTGGACACGGCGACCTACGACGGGCAGCTCTACGCCGTGCCCTACGTCACCAACGCCGGCCTGCTCCTGTACCGCAAGGACGTCCTCGCGAAGGAGGGCGTCGAGCCACCGCGCACCTGGGCGGAGCTGGAGCGGTACGCCAAGACCATCGCCCCGAAGCACGGCCTCGACGGTTACGCCGGACAGTTCCTGCCCTACGAGGGCCTCACCGTCAACGCGGCCGAGGCCGTCTACTCGGCGGGCGGCTCGATCCTCGGTGACGAGGGCGAGCGCGTCACCGTCGACTCGGCCGCGGCCCGGGAGGGCATCGGGTTCCTGGCGCGCGGAGTGCGAGAGGGGTGGATCCCCCGACAGGCGCTGACGTACAAGGAGGAGGAGTCCAAGCAGGCCTTCCAGGACGGCCGGCTGCTCTTCCTGCGGAACTGGCCGTACGCCTACGTCGGTGCCTCCGCCCCGGGTTCGAAGGTCGCCGGGAAGATCGGCGCCGTACCCCTGCCCGGACCCGACGGGCCGGGAACCAGCGTCCTGGGCGGCTCCAACCTGGCCGTCAGCGCCCACGCGCGGCATCCCGACTCGGCGGCCCGCCTGATCGCGTACCTCACCAGTGAGCGTGTCCAGCGCCAGGTCCTCACCCGTGGCGCGCTGCCGCCCGTACGGGCCGATCTCTACCAGGACCCGGCTCTCATCCGCAGGTTCCCGTACCTGCCGACCCTGCGGACGAGTGTGCTCGCGGCCGAGCCGCGCCCCAAGAGCCCGCGCTACGACCAGGTCAGCCTTGTCGTGCAGGCGGTCGTGCACGACGCGATGGCCGGGCACCAGACGCCCGCGGCGGCGGTGCGGCGGCTGGCGCGAGAGCTCGCGGTCATCTCGCACCGCTAGCTCCGCCCGCAGATTCCCTCTAGTTACTTGTTAGGTAACGCGCGGGTCTCATCTTGCTTCATAGCGCCCGATAAGTCCTGGTTCAGCCGCCTCAACCAGTCAGTTGCTTCTGCCTTTTCATTGACACCCTCTCGACACGCCTACTTAACATGCATGCATAACCGCTGCCCTTCTCAGAGACAGGTCGATGGGTTGAACAGGCACCACTGGTGGCGTGACGCAGTGATCTATCAGGTCTACGTCCGCAGCTTCCTCGACAGCACCGGCGACGGCATCGGCGACCTCGCCGGCGTCCGGGCCGGACTGCCGTACCTCAAGAAGCTCGGCGTCGACGGGATCTGGCTGAGCCCCTTCTATCCCTCGCCCCAGCACGACCACGGCTACGACGTGGCCGACTACTGCGACGTCGACCCGCTCTTCGGCGACCTCGGCGAGTTCGACCAGCTGGTGGGGGCCGCGCGGCGGCTCGGCGTCAAGGTGCTGCTCGACATCGTCCCGAACCACTGCTCCAGCGAGCACCCCTGGTTCCGCGAGGCGCTCGCCGCCCCCGCCGGCAGCCCGGCCCGGGCTCGCTTCCACTTCGCCGACGGCCGCGGCCCGGACGGCGCCGAGCCGCCCAACAACTGGCACGCCATGTTCGGCGGCCCGGCATGGAGCCGGGTGACCGAGCCGGACGGGACGCCCGGCCAGTGGTACCTGCACATGTTCACGCCCGAGCAGCCCGACTGGAACTGGCGCGACCCCGAGGTCGCCGCCGAGTTCGACCGGGTGCTGCGTTTCTGGCTCGACCGGGGGGTCGACGGCTTCCGCATCGATGTCGCCGCCGGCCTCTACAAGCACCCCGAGCTGCCCGACTCCGACGACCCGGAGGCCGACGCCCGCACCCGCGACTCGGTCAACCCGCTCGCCTGGAACCAGCCCGAGGTGCACGACGTGTGGCGGCGCTGGCGCTCCATATGCGAGGAGTACACCGAGCGCGACGGCTCCGAGCGCCTCCTCGTCGGGGAGGTGTCCGTCCCCACCGCCCGCGAGCACGCCCAGTACGTCCGCCCCGACGAGCTGCACCAGGCCTTCTTCTTCGACCTGCTCAGCGCCCCCTGGGAGGCCGATGCCTTCCAGAAGGTCATCTCCGAGGCCATGCAGGACATCGCCGGCACCGGCTCGACCGTCACCTGGGTCCTCAACAACCACGACCAGGTCCGCACCGTCACCCGTTACGGCGAACCCGCCACCGAGGGCAGCGGCCTCGGCGCCGCCCGCGCCCGCGCCGCCGCGCTGCTCATGCTGGCCCTGCCCGGCGCCGCGTACATCTACCAGGGCGAGGAGCTCGGCCTGCCGGAGGTCGTGGACCTGCCCGACGACGTGCTCACCGACCCGATCTTCCGCCGCACCGGCAGCAGGGCCCGCATCCGCGACGGCTGCCGGGTCCCGCTGCCCTGGTCCGGCCAGGCCTCGCCGTTCGGCTTCACATCGGGCGTCGAGAGCGCCAAGCCGTGGCTGCCGCAGCCGGAGTACTTCGCCGAGTACGCCACCGACCGCGCCCTCGCCGACACCCGCTCCTTCTGGCACCTGTACCGCGACGGCCTGCAACTGCGCGCCGCACTGCCCCAGTTGGGCGAGGGCACGCTGCGCTGGGTGGACGCCCCGCCCGGCGTCCTGGCCTTCGAACGCGGCGACCTGGTGTGCGCCGTCAACTTCGGTACGGCCCCCACCCCCGCGCCGGTCCCCGGCGCCCCCCTGCTCGCCAGCGGCCCCTGCCCGGCCGGAGTGCTCTCCGGCTCGACGGCCGCCTGGTGGATCCGTTCCTGAACTCCCGCGCAAGTCAACTTCCCGAAGGGACATCAACGATGATGCGACGACGTACCACCCTGCTCACCGGCTGCACCGCCCTCGTCCTGGCGCTCGGCGCGACCGCCTGCGGCGGCGGGCCCGTCTCGGCCGGCGGCGGCGACAAGGCGCTCGGCGGCCAGACGGTCACCGTGGCCGGCGTCTGGTCCGGCACCGAGCAGAAGAACTTCCAGAAGGTGCTGGACGCCTTCACCGAGAAGACCGGCGCCAAGACGCAGTTCACGTCCACCGGTGACAACGTCTCCACCGTCGTCGGCAGCAAGATCGAGGGCGGCAACGCCCCCGACGTCGTGATGGTCCCGCAGGTCGGCGTGCTCAAGCAGTTCGCGCAGCAGGGCTGGCTCAAGCCGCTGTCGAAGAAGACCGAGCAGGCCGTCGACGCGGGCTACGCCCCCGTCTGGAAGAAGTACGGCAGCGTCGACGGCACCCTCTACGGCCTCTACTTCAAGGCCGCCCACAAGTCGACCGTCTGGTACAGCCCCGACGCCCTGGAACAGGCCGGCGTGAAGCCCCCGAAGAGCTACGACGAGATGCTCAAGGCCGGGCAGACCGTGTCCGACTCCGGCCTCGCCGCGTTCTCCGTGGCCGGGCAGGACGGCTGGACCCTCACCGACTGGTTCGAGAACGTCTACCTCTCCCAGGCCGGGCCCGAGAAGTACGACGCCCTCGCCGCCCACGAGCTGAAGTGGACCGACGCGTCCGTCGTCGACGCCCTCACCACCCTCGGCAAGCTCTTCAAGGACAAGCAGCTCATCGCCGGCGGCCAGAAGGGCGCCCTGAACACCGACTTCCCCGGCTCGGTCGAGAAGGTCTTCGGGCCGGAGCCCGAGGCCGGCATGGTCTACGAGGGCGACTTCGTGGCCGGTGTCGCCAAGGACCAGTTCGGTAAGAAGGTCGGCGAGGACGCCAACTTCTTCCCGTTCCCGGCCGTCGGCGGCGGCGAGGCACCGGTCGTCAGCGGCGGAGACGCCGCCGTCGTCCTCAAGGACGGCAAGAACCAGAAGGCCGCCCAGGCCCTCCTGGAGTACCTCTCGACCCCCGAGGCCTCCGCGGTCTGGGCCGAGGCGGGCGGCTTCCTCTCCCCGAACAAGAAGCTCGACCTCGCCTCCTACGGCGACGACGTCACCCGCGCCACCGCCAAGTCCCTCGTCCAGGCCGGGGACTCGGTCCGCTTCGACATGTCCGACCAGGCCCCGGCCGCGTTCGGCGGCACGAAGGGCGCCGGCGAGTGGAAGCTGCTCCAGGACTTCCTGCGCGACCCGTCGGACCCGAAGGGCACCGCGGCGAAGCTGGAGGCCGCGGCGGCCAAGGCGTACCAGGACTGATACGCCATGACAGCGACCCTCGTGCAAGAGACGAGCTCCTCACCACCCGGCCCGGTCGCCGACCGCACCCGGCGGCTGCGCCGGCGCGGGAAGATCATCGCCCTGCTGTTCGTGCTGCCCGCGCTGCTGCTGCTCGGCGCGCTCGTCGTCTACCCCGTGCTGTTCAGCATCGGCCGCAGCTTCTTCGACGCCTCCGGGACGAGCTTCGTCGGCGGCGGCAACTACGCCGAGATGTTCCGTGACCCGGCGACCCTCAAGGCCGTCCGCAACACGGCCATCTGGGTCGTCATCGCCCCGGCCCTGCTCACCGGCCTCGGGCTGATCCTCGCCGTGCTGGTGGAGAAGGTCCGCTGGGCGACGGCCTTCAAGCTGCTGCTCTTCATGCCGATGGCGGTCTCCTTCCTCGCCGCCGGCATCATCTTCCGCCTGGCCTACGACGAGGACCCCGACAAGGGCGTGCTCAACGCGGCGGTGGTCTCCGTCCACGACGCCTTCAAGGGGGAGTCCTCCTACCCGACGGCCCGGGCGCGGGACGGCCAGGGCCTGACGAAGGACAAGGACGGCTCCTACCGCACGAGCACGAGCGTGTCGCCCGGGGACGCGGTGGCGCTGGGCCTGGTCGGCGTGCAGCCCGGCGAACTGCCGGGCGGGGCCGAGCCGGCGTACCCGGCGGCGGGGCGCGAGGCCGCCGCCGACGAACTGCGCGGTGTCGTCTACCTGGACTTCACCCCCGGCGGGGGAGGGGAGCAGGGCAAGGTCGACCGCCGGGAGAGCGGACTGCCCCAGATGAAGGTCGAGGCGGTCCGCGACGGCAAGCAGGTCGCCTCGGCGACCACCGCCGCCGACGGCTCCTTCCGCTTCGAGGGGCTCGAAGCGGGCTCCTACGAGGTGAGACTGCCGTCGTCGAACTTCGCCCCGCCCTACGAGGGTGTCTCCTGGCTCGGTCCGGCGCTGGTCACCCCGGCGATCATCGGCGCGTACCTGTGGATCTGGACCGGCTTCGCCATGGTGCTGATCGGGGCGGGTCTGTCGACGCTGCCGCGGGACGCGCTGGAGGCGGCACGGATGGACGGCG
This sequence comes from Streptomyces paradoxus, assembly GCF_014202475.1. Taxonomy (GTDB): domain Bacteria; phylum Actinomycetota; class Actinomycetes; order Streptomycetales; family Streptomycetaceae; genus Streptomyces; species Streptomyces paradoxus. The sequence continues at coordinate 136,643 of NZ_JACHGV010000009.1, read as the reverse complement.
CGAACGAGTGGCAGATCTTCCGCCGGATCACGGTGCCGCTGCTGGCACCCGTCCTGTCGGTCGTCTTCATCACCCTCGTCATCAACGTGATGAAGGTCTTCGACCTCGTCTACATCATCGCGCCCGGGCCCGTGCAGGAGGACGCGACCGTGCTCGCGACCCAGATGTGGCTGGTGTCGTTCGGCGGCGGCAACAACCAGGGGCTCGGCAGCGCGCTGGGCGTGCTGCTCCTGCTGCTGGTCGTCCCGGCCATGGTGTTCAACGTCCGCCGTTTCCGAAGGAGTCAGCGATGAACGCGGTTCGGCGCGGGTTGGGCAACGGGGTCGTCCAGGCCTTCCTCGTGGTGGTCGGCCTGGTGTGGATGACGCCCCTGGCCGGGCTGTTCCTGTCCTCCCTGCGGTCCGCCGAGGACACGGCGAAGGGCGGCTGGTGGACGGTGTTCACCAGCCCCGGGCAGCTGTCCTTCGACAACTACTCCGCGCTGCTGGGGAACGCCGGCATCACACAGGCGTTCTGGAACACGGTGCTGATCTCGGTGCCGACGACGGTGCTGGTCGTGGTCGTCGCGGCACTCGCGGGGTACGCCTTCGCGTGGCTGGACTTCCCCGGGCGGGAGGCGATCTTCCTGGTCGTGGTCGCGCTGCTGGTGGTGCCGGTGCAGATCGGTCTGCTGCCGGTCGCCAAACTCTTCGGCCAGCTGGGCCTGTTCGGCACCATCCCCGGGGTCGTGCTCTTCCACGTGGCGTACGGCCTTCCCTTCGCGGTGTTCCTGCTGCGGAACTACTTCGCCGAGATGCCGAAGGAGATGCTGGAGGCCGCGCGCATGGACGGCGGCACCGAGTGGCGGATCTTCACACGGCTCGTCCTGCCCGTGGGGCGGCCGGCGATCGCCTCCCTGGCCATCTTCCAGTTCCTGTGGGTGTGGAACGACATGCTGGTGGCGCTGCTGTTCGCGGACAGTGCGTCGCAGCCGCTGACCGTGGAACTCCAGTCCCAGATACGCCAGTTCGGCAGCAACATCGATGTTTTGGCCCCCGGGGCGTTCGTGTCCCTGGTGGTTCCGGTGGTCGTGTTCTTCGCGTTCCAGCGGCACTTCGTGCAGGGCGTGATGGCGGGGTCGGTGAAGTAGCGCATGCGTTTCGGGCCCCACTTCGCTACGAAGTGGGGCCCGAAGGCGTTCACGGAGACGCTGGCGGATACAGCGACCGGGGCAGTTGCGAGGCCGCCGCCCCGTCCAGCAGCCACAGCGTCCGGCTCCTGCCGTACGCCCCCGCTGCCGGGGCCTGGATCTCGCCCGCGCCCGAGAGGGCGATGGCGGCCGCCTGGGCCTTGTCCTCCCCGGCCGCGAGAAGCCATACCTCACGGGCGGCGCGAATCGCCGGCAGCGTCAGCGTCACCCGGGTCGGCGGCGGCTTGGGCGCGCCGTGGACGCCGACCACCGTGCGGTCGGTCTCCCTGACCGCCGGCAACTCCGGGAACAGCGACGCCACATGCGTGTCCGGCCCGACGCCCAGCATCAGCACGTCGAACGTGGGAACGGGGCCGTGGTTCTCCGGGCCCGCCGCCTGCGCCAGTTCCTCCGCGTACGCGGCGGCCGCCGCGTCCACGTCGGTGCCGTGCGGCCCGTCCGACGCGGGCATCGCGTGCACCCGCTTCGGATCGACCGGCACCGAGTCGAGGAGAGCCTCCCGCGCCTGGGTGACGTTGCGCTCCGGGTCGCCCTCGGGCAGGAACCGCTCGTCGCCCCACCAGAGGTCGAGCCGGCTCCAGTCGATCGCGTCCCGGGCGGGCGCCGCGGCCAGGGCGGCCAGCAGGCCGTTGCCGTTGCGGCCGCCCGTCAGGACCACGGACGCCGAGCCCCGGGAGGCCTGCGCGTCCACGATCTTGGTGATCAGCCGGGCCGCCGCGGCCTGCGCCATCAGCTCCTTGTCGCGGTGCACGACCAACTGCGGTGCCGTACTCACTTGCTCGTCGCCTTCCGTACCGGCTCCAGCTCGGGCGGTTCCCGCCTCACCGGTGCCTGCGCCGTCGCTTCCGCAGCGGGTGCTTTCGCAGCCGCTTCAACGGGAGCGGGGAGGGCGAGTCCTGCTCGCCCTTCACTTTTGGGCACCGACTGCACCGACTGCGCCGACGACGGGGACTTCAGCCGGTCCACCCCGTACCGCAGCGCGGACGCGTACGTGTCGTCCGGGTCCAGGCGCCGCAGTTCCTCTGCCATCAGCTCGGCGGTCTCCCGGCGCTTGAGCGCCACCGCCCGGTCCGGCTGGCCCTCGATGGAGAGTGTCGCCAGCGAGCCGTCGGCACGGTCCAGCTTGATCGGGCCGCAGTTGGTGTCCATCCGGACCGCCGTCAGACCGGGTCCGCCGGACAGCGACCGCTTCACGGGGACGTCCAGCCGGTCCGCGAGCCACATCGCCAGCAGCTCACAGCTCGGGTTGAACTCCTCGCCCTCCACCTCGACGGCCCGGACCTCGCAGGCCACCTGGTCGAGCGCCGCCGCCAGCATGGAACGCCAGGGCGTGATGCGCGTCCAGGACAGGTCCGTGTCGCCGGGGGTGTAGGTCCCGGACCGGGTGGCCAGGTCCCGCACCGGCTGCTCGGAGGCGTACGTGTCGGTGACGCGGCGCTGCGCGAGGGCCCCCAGGGGGTCCTTCGCCGGGTCGAGCGGCGCGTTCACCGGCCACCACACCACCACCGGGGCGTCCGGCAGCAGCAGCGGCAGCACCACCGACTGGGCGTGGTCCGCGACCTCGCCGTACAGCCGGAGCACCACCGTCTCACCGGAGCCGGCGTCGGCACCGACCCGGACCTCCGCGTCGAGGCGGGACTGCGTACGGTCACGGGGCGAGCGGGAGACGCGCCGGATGACCACGAGCGTGCGCGAGGGATGCTCGTGCGCGGCGTCGCTCGCGGCCTTCAGCGCGTCGTAGGCGTTCTCCTCGTCCGTCACGATGACCAGCGTGAGCACCATGCCGACCGCCGGGGTGCCGATCGCACGGCGGCCCTGCACCAGCGCCTTGTTGACCTTGCTGGCGGTGGTGTCCGTGAGGTCTATCTTCATGGCCGGCGCCAGCTCCGTCCGTGTCGCTCGAGCATTTCGTCCGCCTCGACGGGCCCCCAGGTACCGGCCTGGTACTGGGCGGGCTTGCCGTTCTTGTCCCAGTACTCCTCGATCGGGTCGAGGATCTTCCAGGACAGCTCGACCTCCTCGGTGCGCGGGAAGAGGTTCGAGTCACCGAGCAGAACGTCCAGGATCAGACGCTCGTAGGCCTCCGGGCTCGACTCCGTGAAGGACTCGCCGTACGCGAAGTCCATCGACACGTCCCGGATCTCCATCGACGTGCCCGGCACCTTCGAGCCGAAGCGGACCGTGACGCCCTCGTCCGGCTGGACCCGGATGACGATCGCGTTGGAGCCGAGCTCCTCGGTCGCGGTGGAGTCGAAGGGGGAGTGCGGGGCCCGCTGGAACACGACGGCGATCTCCGTCACCCGGCGGCCCAGCCGCTTGCCGGTGCGCAGGTAGAAGGGGACGCCCGCCCAGCGGCGGTTGTCGATCTCCAGCTTGATCGCGGCGTAGGTGTCGGTCTTCGACGAGGCGTCGATGCCGTCCTCGTCGAGATAGCCGATCACCTTCGCGCCGCCCTGCCAGCCCGCGGAGTACTGCCCGCGCACGGTGTCCCGGCCCAGGTCCTGCGGCAGCTTCACGGCGCCGAGGACCTTGGTCTTCTCGGCGGCCAGCGCGTCCGCGTCGAAGGAGGCCGGCTCCTCCATGGCCGTCAGGGCCATGAGCTGGAGCAGGTGGTTCTGGATGACGTCACGGGCGGCGCCGATGCCGTCGTAGTACCCGGCCCGGCCGCCGATGCCGATGTCCTCGGCCATGGTGATCTGCACGTGGTCCACGAAGGACCGGTTCCAGATCGGTTCGAACATCGTGTTGGCGAAGCGCAGCGCCAGGATGTTCTGGACGGTCTCCTTGCCCAGGTAGTGGTCGATGCGGAAGACCTGGTCCGGGGCGAAGACCTCGTGGACGACCTTGTTGAGCTCCTCGGCCGACTCCAGGTTGTGGCCGAACGGCTTCTCGATGACCGCGCGCCGCCAGGAACCGCTCGTCTGGTCGGCCAGCTGGTGCTTCTTCAGCTGCTGGATGACCACCGGGAAGGCCGACGGCGGAACGGACAGGTAGAAGGCGAAGTTGCCGCCCGTGCCCTGCGCCTTGTCCAGCTCCTCGATCGTGGAGCGCAGCCGCTCGAACGCGTCGTCGTCGTCGAACGTGCCCTGCACGAAGCGCATGCCCTGGATGAGCTGCTGCCAGACCTCCTCGCGGAAGGGCGTGCGGGCGTGCTCCTTGACCGCGTCGTGGACCTCCTGGGCGAAGTCCTCGTGCGCCCACTCGCGGCGGGCGAAGCCCACGAGCGAGAAGCCCGGCGGCAGCAGACCCCGGTTGGCGAGGTCGTACACGGCGGGCATGAGCTTCTTCCGGGACAGGTCGCCCGTGACGCCGAAGATGACCAGGCCCGACGGCCCCGCGATACGCGGGAGCCGTCGGTCCGCGGGGTCACGCAGCGGGTTGCTGCTCGACACCTGTTCAGCCCTCCGAGGGGGCGAGGCGCTTGAGCTCGGCCTCGGTCGACTTCAGCAGGTCGGTCCAGGACGCCTCGAACTTCTCGACGCCCTCTTCTTCCAGCAGCTGGACCACGTCGTCGTACTTGATCCCGAGCTTCTCGACCGCGTCGAGGTCGGCGCGGGCCTGCTCGTAGGTGCCGGCGACGGCGTTGCCGCGGATCTCGCCCTGCTCCTCGGTGGCGAACAGGGTCGCCTCCGGCATGGTGTTCACCGTGTTGGGCGCGACCAGTTCGTCGACGTAGAGGGTGGGCTTGTAGGCCTTGTCCTTCACGCCGGTGGACGCCCACAGCGGACGCTGCTTGTTGGCGCCCGCCTTCTCCAGGGCGCTCCAGCGGTCCGAGGAGAAGACCTCCTCGTACGCCTGGTAGGCCAGCCGGGCGTTGGCGACACCGGCCTTGCCGCGCGCGGCCTTGGCCTCGTCGGTGCCCAGCGCGTCGATCCGCTTGTCGATCTCGGTGTCCACACGGGACACGAAGAACGAGGCCACGGAGTGGATCTGCGACAGATCCAGGCCGCGCTCCTTGGCCTTCTCCAGGCCTTCCAGGAACGCGTCCATGACCAGGCGGTAGCGCTCCAGGGAGAAGATCAGCGTGACATTGACGCTGATGCCCAGGCCGATGGTCTCGGCGATGGCCGGGATGCCCGCCTCGGTCGCCGGGATCTTGATGAGGGTGTTGGGCCGGTCCACCAGCCAGGCGAGCTGCTTGGCCTCGGCGACCGTGGCCCGCGTGTTGTGCGCCAGGCGCGGGTCGACCTCGATCGAGACCCGGCCGTCCTTGCCGCCGGTGGCGTCGAAGACCGGGCGCAGGATGTCGGCGGCGTCACGGACGTCCGCCGTCGTGATCATGCGGATGGCCTCTTCGACGGTGACCCTGCGGGCGGCGAGGTCGGTCAGCTGCGTGTCGTAGCCGTCGCCCTGCGAGATCGCCTTCTGGAAGATCGACGGGTTGGTGGTGACGCCCACGACGTGCTGCTGGTCGATCAGCTCGGCGAGGTTGCCGGACGTGATCCGCTTGCGCGACAGGTCGTCCAGCCAGATCGCCACGCCTTCCTCGGAGAGGCGCTTGAGTGCGTCTGTCATGGAAATTCCATCTCCTACGTGTCGTATATGAGCGTCAGCGCTGAGCTGCGGCGATCGATTCCCGCGCGGCGGCGGCCACGTTCTCGGGAGTGAAGCCGAACTCGCGGAAGAGCACCTTGCCGTCGGCCGAAGCACCGAAGTGCTCCAGGGAAACGATGCGGCCGGCGTCCCCCACGTACTTGTGCCACGTGAGACCGATACCGGCCTCCACCGCGACACGGGCCCGGACGGACGGCGGCAGGACGCTGTCCCGGTACCCCTGGTCCTGCTGCTCGAACCACTCCACCGACGGCATGGACACGACGCGCGTGGGCACGCCGGCGCCCTGGAGCTGCTCGCGCGCCTCGACGGCGACGTGCACCTCGGAACCGGTGGCGATCAGGATGACCTCGGGCTCACCGCCGTCGGCCTCGAACAGGACGTAACCGCCCTTGGCGGCATCGTCGTTGGGCTCGTACGTCGGGACGCCCTGACGGGTCAGCGCCAGGCCGTGCGGCTGGCCCTTGCCGAACTCCTTCGTCCAGCGCCTGAGGATCTCGCGCCAGGCGACCGCGGTCTCGTTGGCGTCCGCCGGGCGCACGACGTTCAGGCCCGGGATCGCGCGCAGCGACGCCAGGTGCTCGACGGGCTGGTGCGTCGGGCCGTCCTCGCCGAGGCCGATGGAGTCGTGCGTCCACACGTACGTCACCGGCAGGTGCATCAGCGCCGACAGCCGCACCGCGTTGCGCATGTAGTCGGAGAACACCAGGAAGGTGCCGCCGTAGATCCGGGTGTTGCCGTGCAGCGCGATGCCGTTCATCTCGGCGGCCATCGCGTGCTCGCGGATACCGAAGTGGATCGTGCGGCCGTACGGGTCCGCCTCCGGCAGCGGGTTGTCCGCCGGGAGGAAGGAGCTGGTCTTGTCGATCGTGGTGTTGTTGGAGCCGGCCAGGTCCGCCGAGCCGCCCCACAGCTCGGGGATGACCGCGCCGAGGGACTGGAGGATCTTGCCGGAGGCGGCACGCGTGGCCACGCCCTTGCCGACCTCGAAGACCGGGATTTTCTCCTCCCAGCCGGTGGGCAGCTCACCCTGGGCGACGCGGTCGTACTCCGCGGCACGCTCGGGGTTGTTGTCCCGCCACTGCTGGTACGCCTTCTCCCACACCGCGCGGGCCGCCTGGCCCCGCTCCAGCGCCTTGCGGGTGTGCGTGATGACCTCGTCGGAGACCTCGAAGCTCTGCTCCGGGTCGAAGCCCAGGACGCGCTTGGTGGCCGCGACCTCGTCGTCGCCGAGGGCCGAGCCGTGCGCGGCCTCGGTGTTCTGCGCGTTCGGGGCCGGCCAGGCGATGATCGAGCGCATCGCGATGAACGAGGGCCGGTCCGTGACGGCCTTGGCCTGCTGGATCGCCTCGTAGATCGCGGCCGGGTCCAGGTCGCCGTTCTCCTGTGGCTCGACCCGCTGCACATGCCAGCCGTAGGCCTCGTACCGCAGAGCGGTGTCCTCGGAGACGGCCGTCTCGGTGTCGCCCTCGATCGAGATGTGGTTGTCGTCCCACAGCAGGATCAGGTTGCCGAGCTTCTGGTGGCCGGCCAGCGAGGACGCCTCGGCGGAGATGCCCTCCTGGAGGCAGCCGTCACCGGCGATGCAGTAGATGAAGTGGTCGAAGGGCGACTCGCCCTCCGGGGCCTCCGGGTCGAACAGACCGCGCTCGTAGCGGGCGGCCATCGCCATGCCCACCGCGTTGGCGACGCCCTGGCCGAGCGGGCCGGTCGTCGTCTCCACACCGGTCGTGTGCCCGTACTCCGGGTGCCCGGGGGTCTTCGAGCCCCAGGTGCGGAAGGACTTCAGGTCGTCCAGCTCCAGGCCGAAGCCGGCCAGGTACAGCTGGGTGTAGAGGGTCAGGGACGAGTGGCCGGCGGACAGCACGAAGCGGTCCCGCCCGACCCAGTCGGCGTCCGCCGGGTCGTGCCGCATCACCTTCTGGAAGAGGGTGTAGGCGGCAGGCGCCAGGCTCATCGCCGTACCCGGATGGCCGTTACCGACCTTCTGTACGGCATCGGCGGCCAGGACACGCGCGGTGTCGACGGACCGCTGGTCCAACTCGGTCCACTCGAGGTCTGTGGTGGTCGGCTTGGTGCTCACCCTGGGTCAGGGCTCCTCTCCACATGTCGGATGCCGGTGTATCGGGGCGCCCACCGGCCGCAGTCGAGCCTACCCCCGTGGGACGTGCGTTTTTTCGAGTCACTCCAGAGTGCCGGGACTGATCCCGATCCGCCTCCTGACTGGGCCGTACCGCATTCGACAGGTGAATACGGAGCCGCTCATCCGGGTGCTCAATCGAGCTTCCGGCCGCCCGTCGGAAGCCGCCCTCCAACACGAGGCGACCCCCGCGAATGTCCGAGTCTGGGCAACGTCTAAAGTGGCGTGGTACGCGCGAGCCTTTACCGGGACTTCACACGGCTGAGGCTTGCTGGGATGTCTCTGTAGGGGTGTGCGTGACGGCCGTTGAATCCCGTCCAGCGGGGATGCTCGGGACGGACCAGAGCCCGGCCCACCGGCCGTTCGGGGCCCGTGTGATGGCCTTCGTGGCTCTCACCAAGCCGCGGATCATCGAGCTGCTGCTGATCACCACGGTGCCGGTGATGTTCCTGGCGCAGCAGGGCGTGCCCGACCTGACGCTGGTGCTGCTGACGTGCCTCGGCGGCTACATGTCCGCGGGCGGCGCCAACGCCCTCAACATGTACATCGACCGCGACATCGACGCGCTGATGGACCGCACCTCGCAGCGGCCGCTGGTCACCGGCATGGTCAGCCCGCGCGAATGCCTCGTCTTCGGCATCACCCTGGCGATCACCTCCACCCTGCTCTTCGGCCTGACCGTGAACTGGCTGAGCGCCTGGCTCTCCCTCGGCGCGCTCCTCTTCTACGTGGTCGTCTACACGATGATCCTCAAGCGCCGGACCTCGCAGAACATCGTGTGGGGCGGCATCGCGGGCTGTCTGCCGGTGCTGATCGGCTGGTCCTCGGTCACGAACTCGATGTCGTGGGCGCCGGTCATCCTGTTCCTCGTCATGTTCTTCTGGACGCCGCCGCACTACTGGCCGCTGTCCATGAAGGTCAAGGAGGACTACGCGCGCGTGGGCGTGCCGATGCTGCCGGTGGTCGCCTCCAACAAGGTCGTCGCCAAGCAGATCGTGATCTACAGCTGGGTCATGGTCGCCGTCTCGCTGCTGCTGACCCCGCTCGGTTACACGGGCTGGTTCTACACGTCGGTCGCGCTGCTCGCGGGTGGCTTCTGGCTCTGGGAGGCGCACGGCCTGCAGAACCGCGCGAAGGCGGAGGTGACGGGCGCGAAGCTGAAGGAGATGCGCCTGTTCCACTGGTCGATCACCTACGTCTCGCTGCTGTTCGTGGCGGTCGCGGTCGACCCGTTCCTGCGCTGACGTACGTCACACCGCCCTGCCCTCGCGAGACGATCTACCCGTGAGTAGCATCCTGGCCATGGCAGACACGCAGCAGGTTGACCCGAAGGCCGAGCGCAAGGTGGCCCGGCTGGCCAAGCAGATCTCCTCCTTCTCCAGGACCCACGGCGGCGCCGAGGGCCAGGTCGCCTACCTCGGCGAGCGCGGCGCCCGCATCGTCCTGGTCGGCGAGGACGGCAACTGGGGCGACCTGGTCGCCCCCTCCTACGAGATCGCCGAGAAGGCCGTGGAGAAGGCGGGCATCACCCGCCACGAGTCCTTCGACGGTGAATTCGCCGCCAAGGTCAAGACGGGCCGCTACGAGTGGTCGCGTATGGCGGGCATCCAGGTAGGCGGCCCCAAGAACGACTGACCCTCTTGGGGGCGCGGGGAACTGCGCGACACGCCACACTCCGCCCGCAGTCGCCGAATCACCCGCACCCCCCTCGGGACCGCCACCTCGAACCCGGTTCACCCGTTAGGACCCTTGAGAGCAACAGGGTCCACACCGGGAGGCCCGGATGATCGAAACGCCGTCACTGGTGGACCAGTACTGCCACGGAGTGCTCCGCACGGAGCTGGGCCTCGGCACCTTCGAGGCCCACCTCAGCCACACCGAGGGCCCACCCGCCCCCGGCACCACCCTCTTCGACACCCAGACCGGCTTCGCCGTCCGGCGCTGGTGCCCGCCCCTGCTGGGCCTCGAACCGCACTGCGCGCCCGCCCGCTACCTGGCCCGGCGCCGGGAACTGGGCGTTCTGGCGTCCGGCCGCCGGCTCCTGCGGGGCAGCGGCATCACGACGTACCTGGTCGACACGGGCCTGCCCGGCGATCTGACGGAACCCGGCGAGCTGGCCTGTGCCGGAGCCGCCGAGGCCCGCGAGATCGTGCGCCTGGAACTCCTCGCCGAGCAGGTCGCCGACACCTCCGGAACCGTCGAGTCCTTCCTGGCCAACCTCGCCGAGTCGGTGCACGCGGCCGCCGCGAACGCCGTCGCCTTCACCTCGGTCGCGGGCGTACGGCACGGCCTCGCGCTCGCGCCGGAGCCGCCCGGGCCGGGGGAGGTGCGCGGGGCGGCCGGCCGCTGGCTCGCCGGGCGCGGGGTCGGCGGGGAGCTGAGCGACCCGGTGCTGCTGCGGCATCTGCTGTGGAGCGCGGTCGCCTCGGGCCTGCCGCTCCAGCTGCACGCGGGGCTGGGCGCGCCGGGGCTGCGGACCGACCGTACGGACCCGGTGCTGCTGACGGACTTCGTGCGGGCCACGGCCGGGCTCGGCACGGACCTGGTCCTGCTGCACGGCTACCCCTACCACCGCAACGCCGCCCATCTCGCCGGGGTCTTCCCGCACGTCCACGTCGACTGCGGCGCCGCCCTGGTGCGCACGGGCGCCCGGGCCGCGACCGTCCTCGCCGAGATCCTGGAACTGGCGCCCTTCGGCAAGATCCTCTTCTCCACCGGCGCGCAGGGCCTGCCCGAGCTGCACGTCGTGGGCGCCCGCCTGTTCCGCGAGGCCCTCGGCCGGGTGCTCGGCACCTGGGTCGACGAGGGGGCGTGGTCCCTGGCCGACGCCCAGCGGGTGGCGGGCATGCTGGCGTCGGGAAACGCGCGCAGAGTGTACGGGCTGGACCAGGGCACCTAGGCCTCGGACAGGGTGGCCCCTAGGCCTTGGTCAGGGTCGCCTCGGCCGTGGGGCCGGGCAGGCCGGCCACGGCCTCCGGCCGCTCGCGCAGCGACAGCACCACCCGCAGCACCCAGATCCACATCACGGCCGAGCCCAGCATGTGCAGGCCGACCAGGACCTCGGGCAGGTCCGTGAAGTACTGGACGTAACCGATGACGCCCTGCGCGAGCAGGATCAGGAACAGCTCGCGGGTGCGGTTCAGCGGGTTCTTCGGCGCGTCGACCGCCTTGAGGACGAACCACAGGGCGAACGTCAGCGTCACCACGATCCACGCCAGCACGGCGTGCAGCTTGCTCACCGTCTCCCAGTCGACCGGCATCCGCTCGACCTCGCTGGAGTCGCCCGCGTGCGGGCCCGCGCCGGTGACGACGGTGCCGACCAGGATGAGCAGGACGGCCGCCGCGGTCAGGAACCACACCAGCTGCTGCACGGCCTTGCCGACCAGCGGACGGGGCGGGGTGTCCCCTTCACGGGTGCGCTGCCACATCACCGTGGCCACCGCGATCAGCGCGGACGTCGCCACGAAGTGAGCCGCCACCGTGTACGGGTTGAGACCGACCAGCACCACGATGCCGCCCAGCACCGCGTTGCTCATCACGATCCAGAACTGCGCCCAGCCCAGCCGCACGAGGCCGCGCCGGTACGGCTTCTGCGAGCGCGCGGCGATGATCGCCCAGCCGACGGCCGCGCACAGCGCGTACGTCAGCATGCGGTTGCCGAACTCGATGGCGCCGTGGAAGCCCATCGCGCTGGTGGTGGTCAGCGAGTCGTCGGTGCACTTGGGCCAGGTCGGGCAGCCCAGGCCCGAGCCGGTCAGCCGTACGGCGCCCCCGGTGACGACGATGAACACCGACATCAGGAGCGCGGAGAGGGCCGCGCGCCGGACCGTCCGGGGTTTCGGGGTCCAGCGCTCGGCGATGAAGGCGAGCGGGTTGCGCAGGGCGGCCTGAGCGTCGGCGCGGGTCACGTTTGGCACGCGAACCATCGTAGGCCGCTTGTGCACGCTTTCACGAGGGTCCGTCACAGGGCACCTTCCCTACTCCCAGCGGAAGAACTTCCCGGCCGCCGCCAGCCCGGCGACCGCCCAGACGGCCAGGATCCCCAGATTGCCCCAGGGCATCCCGGCGCCGTGCTGGAGCACGTCCCGCAGCCCGTCGGACAGGGCCGAGATCGGCAGCAGACCGAGCACGTCCTGGGCGGCGGAGGGGAACTTGTCGAGCGGCACGATGACCCCGCCGCCGACCAGCAGCAGCAGGAACACCAGGTTGGCCGCGGCCAGCGTCGCCTCGGCCTTCAGCGTCCCGGCCATCAGCAGCCCGAGGCCTGAGAAGGCCGCCGTGCCGAGGACCAGGAGCAGCAGGACGGCGAACGGGTTGCCCTGCGGCGACCAGCCGAGCGCGAAGGCGATCACCGTGAGCAGGATCACCTGGAGCACTTCGGTGACCAGGACCGACAGCGTCTTGGCCGTCATCAGGCCCCAGCGCGGCAGGGGCGAGGAGGCCAGCCGCTTCAGCACGCCGTAGCGGCGCTCGAAGCCGGTGGCGATGGCCTGGCCGGTGAACGCCGTCGACATCACCGCGAGCGCGAGGACGCCGGGGGTGAGGAAGTCGACGGCCTCGCCGGCGCCCGTGTCGACGATGTCCACGGTGCTGAAGAGCACCAGGAGCAGGGCCGGGATGACGACGGTCAGCAGCAGCTGCTCGCCGTTGCGCAGCAGCATCTTCGTTTCGAGCAGGGCCTGGGCCGCGATCATGCGGGGGAGCGGGGCCGCGCCGGGCTTCGGCGTGTACATCCCGGTGCCGGTGGCGGTCATGAGCGCAGCTCCTTGCCGGTGAGCTCCAAGAAGACGTCCTCCAGGGTGTGCCGCTCGACCGAGATCTTCTCCGGCATGACGCCGTGCTGGGCGCACCAGGAGGTGACCGTCGCGAGCAGCTGGGGGTCGACCTTGCCGACGACGCGGTAGGAACCCGGCGTCAGCTCGGCGGCCGAGCAGTCGGCGGGCAGGGCCTTGAGCAGCGAGCCCACGTCCAGGCCCGGCCGCCCCGAGAAGCGGAGCGTGTTCTCCGCGCCGCCGCGGCACAGCTCCTCCGGGGAGCCCTGGGCGATGACCCGGCCCGCGTCGATGATCGCCACGTCGTCGGCGAGCTGCTCGGCCTCGTCCATGTAGTGCGTGGTGAGGATGACGGAGACGCCGTCGGCCCGCAGGTCCCGGACCAGGTCCCACGTGGCGCGGCGGGCCTGCGGGTCGAGTCCGGCGGTCGGCTCGTCGAGGAAGACCAGCTCCGGGCGCCCCACCACGGCCATGGCCAGGGCGAGCCGCTGCTGCTGCCCGCCCGACAGGCGCCGGTACGTCGTACGGCCGCAGGAGCCGAGGCCCAGACGCTCGATCAGCGCGTCCACGTCCAGCGGGTGCGCGTGCAGCCTGGCCACGTGGCGGAGCATCTCGTCGGCCCGGGAGCCGGAGTAGACGCCGCCGGACTGGAGCATCACGCCGATGCGGGGCCGCAGGCCGGCGGACTGTCGCACCGGGTCGAGGCCCAGGACGCGCACCGTGCCGGAGTCCGGCTTCCGGTACCCCTCGCAGGTCTCGACCGTGGTCGTCTTGCCCGCCCCGTTGGGGCCGAGCACGGCGGTCACACCCGCCCGGGCCACCAGGTCGAGCCCGTCCACCGCGGTCTTCGTGCCGTACCGCTTCACCAGGGCCTGGACCTGGACCACGGGCTCACTTCGCATGGGTCCAGAGTCTAGGTAGGAGGATCGGACCTCAGACCGGCGGGTGGAGGAATTCCTCGTCACGGGGGCGGTGGACCGCCAGCCACCGCTCGGCGTAGGCCACGGCGTCCGCCACCGGGAACAGCCGCGCCTCGGCCGCTCCGACCTTGCCGCGGACGACGGGGCGGTCCCGCTCGAAGTCGTAGCCCAGCTCGTCGAAACGGTCCGAGCTGATCGACACCTCGGTGACGGTCTCCCAGCCCTCGGGGCCGGGCCGGCCCACGGCGACGCGGGGGGACGGGATCCGGTACTCGGCGAGGTGGAAGCTCGTGCAGGAGGCGTAGCCGGCGCCGAGCAGCAGCACCCGGGCGCCCATCGCCTCCAGTTTCGCCAGCGGGCTGCGCTCACCGAGCCGGCAGTCGGGCGCGTGCCCGTCGAGCACCTCGGCCGCGCGGGGCCCGAGCGCCGCGAACGAGGTCTGCGGATGCGCGCTGCGCAGTGCGCCGGGCCAGGTCCGCACGGTCTCCGGGACGACGCCGACCCCGCGGGCGGGCGTGATCCGAGGGTCGTAGGCGGGCATGGTGGCCCGGATGGCCGCCCACCATTGCGGGGGCACGGGCGGGTTGCTCCACAGGGCCGGGTCGGACAGGTCGCCGGTCTGGGTGGGGACCACGAGCGTGCCCTGCGGGCCGAGCGCGTCGAGCAGTCCCCGCACCACCGCGACGGCACCGCCGTTCACCCAGCCGAGGGCACTGAGCGAAGAGTGCGCGAGGAGGGTCTCACCGGGGCGTACACCAAGCTCGGCGAGCTGGGTCCGGAGGGTCTCGCGGGTGACAAGAGGGCCGGTCGGAGGGGGTGTGGGCATGGTTGTGGAGTGTCCCCGAAGCCGCTGCCGCATGCCAGCGGTTTGATCGATCAGAGATCGTTTCCGCAGGTCAGATTAGGTTTACCTAAGTGACGCAGGGCACCGTCGAGTGCGGCATGCGCGGCTTGCCCGGTCCGGAAGAATTACGCAACAATGGCGTTGTGAAAAACGTCGGCGAGGCACCCCACGAGGAGCTGGCGACCGGTGAGCGGTCCACCCGCAACCGCGTCGCGCGGTCCATCCTGGACCACGGCCCCTCGACCGTCGCCGAACTCGCCGAGCGGCTGGGCCTCACCCAGGCGGCCGTGCGCCGGCATCTCGACGCCCTCACGGGCGACGGTGTCGTGGAGGCGCGCGAGCAGCGGGTGTACGGCGCGCGGACCCGCGGACGCCCGGCCAAGGTGTTCGCCCTGACGGACTGCGGCCGGGACGCCTTCGACCAGTCCTACGACAAGCTCGCGGCGGACGCCCTGCGCTGGATCGCCGACCGCGAGGGGGGCAACGAGGCGATCGCCGCGTTCGCCCGCGCCAGGATCGCCGCACAGGCGGGCGCCTACCGCCGGGCGGTGGAGACGGCGCCGCCCGAGAAGCGGACCGAAGCGCTGGCCAAGGCCCTGAGTGCCGACGGGTACGCTGCCACTGCGCGCAGCGCGCCCCACCCGCAACAGGGTGAGCAGCTCTGCCAGCACCACTGCCCGGTCGCCCACGTCGCCGAGCAGTTCCCCCAACTGTGCGAGGCGGAGACGGAATTTTTCGCCGAGCTGCTCGGTACGCACGTGCAGCGGCTCGCCACCATCGCGCACGGCGACGGCGTCTGCACGACGTTCATCCCCAAGATTTCCCACAACGCATCTGCAAGCACGGCCGGGAGGAACCCCGCATGACTCTCCCCACGGAGACTGCCCACCCTGAGCTGGAGGGCCTGGGCAAGTACGAGTACGGCTGGGCCGACTCCGACACGGCCGGCGCCTCTGCCAAGCGCGGCATCAACGAGGACGTCGTCCGGGACATCTCCTCGAAGAAGAGCGAGCCGGAGTGGATGACCAAGCTCCGCCTCAAGGGCCTGCGCCTGTTCGAGAAGAAGCCCATGCCGAACTGGGGCTCGGACCTGTCGGGCATCGACTTCGACAACATCAAGTACTTCGTGCGCTCCACGGAGAAGCAGGCGGAGTCCTGGGAGGACCTGCCCGAGGACATCAAGGCCACGTACGACAAGCTCGGCATCCCCGAGGCGGAGAAGCAGCGCCTCGTCGCCGGTGTCGCCGCGCAGTACGAGTCGGAGGTCGTCTACCACCAGATCCGCGAGGACCTGGAGGAGCAGGGCGTCATCTTCCTCGACACCGACACCGCGCTGAAGGAGCACCCGGAGCTCTTCAAGGAGTACTTCGGGACCGTCATCCCCGTCGGTGACAACAAGTTCGCGTCGCTGAACTCCGCCGTGTGGTCGGGCGGCTCCTTCATCTACGTGCCGCCGGGCGTCCACGTGGAGATCCCGCTCCAGGCCTACTTCCGCATCAACACGGAGAACATGGGCCAGTTCGAGCGGACCCTGATCATCGTCGACGAGGGTGCCTACGTGCACTACGTCGAGGGCTGCACCGCCCCGATCTACAAGTCGGACTCGCTGCACTCCGCGGTCGTCGAGATCATCGTCAAGAAGAACGCCCGCTGCCGCTACACGACCATCCAGAACTGGTCGAACAACGTCTACAACCTGGTCACCAAGCGCGCCGTCGCCTACGAGGGCGCGACCATGGAGTGGGTCGACGGCAACATCGGCTCCAAGGTGACGATGAAGTACCCGGCCGTCTACCTGATGGGCGAGCACGCCAAGGGCGAGACCCTGTCCATCGCCTTCGCGGGCGAGGGCCAGCACCAGGACGCGGGCGCCAAGATGGTCCACATGGCGCCGAACACGTCGTCCAACATCGTCTCGAAGTCCGTCGCGCGCGGCGGTGGCCGCACCTCCTACCGCGGTCTCATCGAGATCGGCGAGGGCGCCCCGGGCTCCAAGTCGAACGTGCTCTGCGACGCGCTGCTCGTCGACACCATCTCCCGCTCGGACACCTACCCCTACGTGGACGTCCGCGAGGACGACGTGTCCATGGGCCACGAGGCGACCGTCTCCAAGGTCTCCGAGGACCAGCTCTTCTACCTGATGAGCCGCGGCCTGAGCGAGGACGAGGCCATGGCGATGATCGTGCGCGGCTTCGTCGAGCCCATCGCCAAGGAGCTCCCCATGGAGTACGCGCTGGAGCTCAACCGGCTGATCGAGCTGCAGATGGAGGGCGCGGTCGGCTGACCGCCCCCTCGACAGCAGACGTCCCACTCAGGAAAGAGAGCACTACGACAGCCATGGCTGAGGCCCAGAACATCCCGGTGGGCTCCACCACCGCCGGCTCGATCGCGGTCGCCGCGGAGTCGACCGTCGCCACGCGCATGAGCGCGCCCCCCTCCTTCGACGTGGCGGACTTCCCCGTCCCGCACGGCCGTGAGGAGGAGTGGCGGTTCACCCCGCTGGAGCGCCTGCGCGGTCTGCACGACGGCACCGCCGTCGCGAACGGCGACGGCGTGAAGGTCGACGTCCAGGCCCCCCAGGGCGTCACCGTCGAGGCCGTCGGACGCGACGACGCCCGGCTCGGCAAGGCCGGCACCCCGGCGGACCGCGTCGCCGCCCAGGCCTACTCGGCGTTCGAGAAGGCCTCGGTCGTGACCGTCCCCAAGGAGACCGTCCTCACCGAGCCCATCCGTATCTCGGTGCACGGCGAGGGCGGCACCGCCTTCGGCCACCAGGTGATCGAACTGGGTGCCTTCGCCGAGGCCGTCGTGGTCATCGACCACACCGGCGACGCGGTGCTCGCCGCCAACGTCGACTACGTCCTGGGCGACGGTGCCAAGCTCACCGTCGTCTCCGTCCAGGACTGGGACGACAAGGCCGTCCACGTCGCCCAGCACAACGCGCTCATCGGCCGCGACGCCTCCTTCAAGTCCGTCGTCGTCACCTTCGGCGGTGACGTCGTGCGGCTGCACCCGCGCGTGCAGTACGCGGGCCCCGGCGGCGAGGCCGAGCTGTTCGGCCTGTACTTCACCGACCAGGGCCAGCACCAGGAGCACCGCCTCCTGGTCGACCACAACGTCCCGCACTGCAAGTCGAACGTCGTCTACAAGGGCGCGCTCCAGGGTGACGACGCGCACGCGGTGTGGATCGGCGACGTGCTCATCGAGGCCAAGGCCGAGGGCACGGACACGTACGAGATGAACCGCAACCTGGTTCTCACGGACGGGGCGCGCGTGGACTCCGTACCGAACCTGGAGATCGAGACCGGCGAGATCGTCGGCGCCGGCCACGCCTCGGCGACCGGCCGCTTCGACGACGAGCAGCTCTTCTACCTCATGGCCCGCGGCATCCCGGAGCACGAGGCCCGCCGCCTGGTGGTCCGCGGCTTCTTCGCCGAGCTGGTCCAGCAGATCGGCCTCCCCGACATCGAGGAGCGCCTGATCGCCAAGATCGAGGAGGAGCTGGAGGCGGCGGTCGCATGACCTTCGTACGCGCCTGTGGACTGGGCGAGCTGGAGGAGGACACCCCGAAGCGGGTGGAACTCGACGGCACGCCCCTGTCCATCGTGCAGACCGAGGGCGAGGTGTTCGCGATCCACGACATCTGCTCGCACGCGAACGTCTCCCTGTCGGAGGGCGAGGTCGACGACTGCCACATCGAGTGCTGGCTGCACGGCTCGCGCTTCGACCTCCGTTCCGGCAAGCCCGACGCCCTCCCGGCGACGCGCCCCGTCCCCGTTTACCCCGTACAGATCGATGGGGACGACGTACTCGTCTCCCTCACCCAGGAGTCCTGAGGCATCCATGGCAACGCTTGAAATCCGAGACCTGCACGTCACCGTCGAGGCCGACAACGCCACGAAGGAGATCCTCAAGGGCGTCGACCTCACCGTGAAGCAGGGCGAGACGCACGCCATCATGGGCCCCAAC
The DNA here is from genome assembly GCF_014202475.1 of Streptomyces paradoxus. Taxonomy (GTDB): domain Bacteria; phylum Actinomycetota; class Actinomycetes; order Streptomycetales; family Streptomycetaceae; genus Streptomyces; species Streptomyces paradoxus. Next base: position 118,255 of record NZ_JACHGV010000009.1, on the reverse strand, counting down.
GGCTCCGGCAAGTCGACCCTCGCCTACTCCCTCGCGGGTCACCCGAAGTACACCATCACCAGCGGCACCGTCACCCTCGACGGCGAGGACGTCCTGGAGATGTCCGTCGACGAGCGCGCCCGCGCCGGCCTGTTCCTCGCGATGCAGTACCCGGTCGAGGTGCCGGGTGTGTCCGTGTCGAACTTCCTGCGCACCTCCGCCACCGCCATCCGCGGCGAGGCCCCCAAGCTGCGCACCTGGGTGAAGGAGGTCAAGGAGGCCATGCAGCGCCTCAACATGGACCCCTCCTTCGCCGAGCGCAACGTCAACGAGGGCTTCTCCGGCGGTGAGAAGAAGCGCCACGAGATCCTCCAGCTGGAGCTCCTCAAGCCCAAGATGGCGATCCTCGACGAGACCGACTCCGGTCTGGACGTCGACGCCCTGCGCGTCGTGTCGGAGGGTGTGAACCGCGTCCGCGAGACGGGCGAGGTCGGCACCCTGCTGATCACGCACTACACGCGCATCCTCCGCTACATCAAGCCCGACCACGTGCACGTCTTCTCCGGCGGCCGGATCGTCGAGTCCGGCGGCGCCGAGCTCGCCGACAAGCTGGAGAACGAGGGCTACGAGGGATACACGAAGGGTGGCGCATCCGCGTGACATTGCTGCCGGGCCTCCTCGACACAGAGGCGATCCGCAAGGACTTCCCCATCCTGGACCGCCAGGTCCACGAAGGCCGGAAGCTCGTGTACCTGGACAACGCGGCGACCAGCCAGAAGCCGCGCCAGGTGCTGGACGCTTTGAGCGAGTACTACGAGCGCTACAACGCCAACGTCCACCGCGGTGTGCATGTGCTCGCCGAGGAGGCCACGGCGCTGTACGAGGGCGCGCGCGACAAGGTCGCTGAGTTCATCAACGCGCCGAGCCGCGACGAGGTGATCTTCACCAAGAACGCCTCCGAGTCGCTCAACCTCGTGGCGAACATGCTGGGCTGGGCCGACGAGCCCTACCGCGTGGACTCCGAGACCGAGATCGTCATCACGGAGATGGAGCACCACTCCAACATCGTGCCGTGGCAGCTGCTCGCGCAGCGCACGGGCGCGAAGCTGAAGTGGTTCGGCCTCACCGACGACGGCCGCCTGGACCTGTCGAACATCGAAGAGGTCATCACCGAGAAGACGAAGATCGTCTCCTTCGTGCTGGTCTCCAACATCCTCGGCACCCAGAACCCCGTCGAGGCGATCGTGCGCCGCGCCCAGGAGGTCGGTGCGCTGGTGTGCGTCGACGCCTCCCAGGCCGCGCCGCACATGCCGCTGGACGTGCAGGCCCTGCAGGCCGACTTCGTGGCCTTCACCGGCCACAAGATGTGCGGCCCGACCGGCATCGGCGTCCTCTGGGGCCGCCAGGAGCTGCTGGAGGACCTGCCCCCGTTCCTCGGCGGCGGCGAGATGATCGAGACGGTGTCGATGCACTCCTCGACGTACGCCCCGGCGCCCCACAAGTTCGAGGCGGGCACGCCTCCGATCGCCCAGGCGGTCGGTCTCGGTGCGGCGATCGACTACCTCAACTCGATCGGCATGGACAAGATCCTCGCCCACGAGCACGCGCTCACCGAGTACGCGGTCAAGCGGCTGCTGGAGGTCCCCGACCTGCGCATCATCGGCCCGACCACGGCCGAGGACCGCGGCGCGGCGATCAGCTTCACCCTCGGGGACATCCACCCGCACGACGTGGGCCAGGTCCTCGACGAGCAGGGCATAGCGGTCCGGGTCGGCCACCACTGCGCGCGGCCGGTGTGCCTGCGCTACGGAATTCCTGCGACCACGCGAGCGTCGTTCTATCTGTACTCCACGCCGGCCGAGATCGACGCGCTCGTCGACGGCCTGGAGCACGTACGGAACTTCTTCGGCTGAGGGGCGTGCTAGACGGTGAAACTGGACTCCATGTACCAGGAAGTCATCCTGGACCACTACAAGAACCCGCACGGGCGGGGCTTGCGGGATGGCGACGCCGAGGTGCACCACGTCAACCCGACGTGCGGTGACGAGATCACGCTGCGCGTGAAGTACGACGGCACCACGATCGAGGACGTCTCGTACGAAGGCCAGGGCTGTTCGATCAGCCAGGCGAGCGCGTCCGTACTGAACGACCTCCTCGTCGGCAAGGACCTCTCCGACGCGCGGAAGATCCAGGAGACCTTCCTGGAGCTGATGCAGTCCAAGGGGAAGCTCGAGCCCGACGACGCGATGGAGGACATCCTGGAGGACGCGGTCGCGTTCGCCGGGGTGTCCAAGTACCCGGCCCGGGTGAAGTGCGCCCTGCTGAGCTGGATGGCCTGGAAGGACGCGACGGCCCAGGTGCTGGGCGGAGCCGACGCCGAGAAGGAGACGACGGCATGAGCGAGACCGTTGAGATGAAGCCGGCCTCGGAGGAAGAGGTCCGTGAGGCGCTGTACGACGTCGTCGACCCCGAACTGGGCATCGACGTCGTCAACCTCGGCCTGATCTACGGCATCCACATCGACGACGCGAACATCGCGACGCTCGACATGACCCTGACCTCGGCGGCCTGCCCGCTGACGGACGTCATCGAGGACCAGGCGAAGTCCGCCACGGACGGCCTCGTGAGCGAACTGCGCATCAACTGGGTCTGGATGCCGCCGTGGGGCCCCGACAAGATCACGGACGACGGGCGCGAGCAGCTGCGTGCTCTCGGGTTCAACGTCTGAGATCCACTGACGCGCGTGAGGGCGGCACCCGGTCCGGGTGCCGCCCTCACGCATGTTCAGTCCAGCCCGGACACGATCTGGAACGACGCGTCCGCGTAGAACTGGTGACTGTTCTCGAAGGGGTCCAGGCGGAGCTGGAAGTTGCGGTGGCGCAGGAAGCGGCCCGGGTAGTTGACCGACTCCAGCGTGAGCGTTCCCGAGCGGGACCAGACGCGGGGACAGAACGTGGCGTCCTGCCGGAAGAGGGACGAGCCGTCGTTGCTGTTCGCGACCAGGACGAAGCTGCGGTGGCGCAGGTAGCGGCCGTCCGCGGTGGTGAAGGAGTAGCAGGAGGAGTCGGAGAGACCGGCGACGCGCTGGAAGGTGGCGTCCTCGCGCTGCTCGGGACCCGATCCGATCCGGTCGAGGCGCACATAGCCGTCGCGCACCCGCCAGTAGCGGTCGGAGAAGTTGACCGAGCGTATGGATATGCCGTGGGAGGACGGGGGCTTCGGCTCCTTCGACGGAGCGGGGGACGCCTTCGGCGGCTTCGGGGCCTTCTTCCGGGGTGTCGGGCTCGGGGAGGCGGTGGGAGCGCTGCTGGTCGGGGTGGGGGACGGATGGGCGCGGTCCGCTCCGGCCTTTTCGGCGCCGCCCTTGGACGGCGTCGCGAAGGAGATCAGGCCGCCCGGGGCCGAGCTGCTGAGGGTGGTCGGCTCCGCCGCCCGGTTCTCCTGCTCTCCGGACTCCTGGTCCATCACGGTGACGGCCGTGAGGCACGCGGTGATCGTGGCCAGGGCCAGCGCGCCCGCCAGCCAGAGCCTTCGCGTGCCCGGAGCCCGGGTGGTGTCCGGGGCCCAGCCGCTCTCCCAGGGGCGGTCCTGCGGCGGCCGGGACTTCTGTTCTGACATGCGCTGTTCCTCCGGCGGGGCACCCTTGACGGCGGCGCAGTTGTGGTGGCCCGGTGTGTGATCGGTGGACACCGTAGTGGACTGGTGGGGCGCCTGTGGCTCATTTGGTGAGAGCGGTTTCTCTCCGATATCCGGGGCGCCGTTGTGTACGGCTGTACAGATGTTGTGTACGCTCGTACACATGGGTTATCTGCTGCTGGCCGGTGCCATAGCCGCCGAAGTGGGCGCGACCACCGCCATGAAGTACAGCGACGGGTTCAGCAGGCTCGGCCCCTCGCTGCTCACGCTCGTCGGCTACGTCCTCTCCTTCGGGCTGCTCGCGCAGACCCTGAAGACCGTGTCGGTCGGCGCGGCCTACGCGATCTGGGCCGGGGTCGGCACCGCCGCCATCGCCACGATCGGGATCGTCTTCATGGGGGAGGGCATGACCGCCGCCAAAGCTGCCGGGATCGCGCTGATCATCGTCGGGGTCGTGGTGCTGAACCTGGGAGGTGCGCACTGATGCCCAGGCGGCACGACCCCGAGCGGCGGCAGCGGATCATCGACGCGGCGATCCGGGTCGTCGGCTCCAAGGGCATCGCCGGACTGAGCCACCGCAGCGTCGCCGCCGAGGCGGACGTGCCGCTCGGCTCCACGACGTACCACTTCAGGACCCTCGACGAGCTGATGGTCGCCGCGTTGCGGCAGACCAACGAGGGCTTCGCCAAGATGGTCGCCTCGTGCGGCGGCCTGGAGGATCCCCGGGCCGATCTGGCCGCCGAACTCGCCGGGTGGATCGGCGAGTGGCTCTCCGGTGACCGTACGGGTGTGGAGCTGGAGTACGAGCTGTACCTGGCCGCCCTGCGCCGGCCGGCCCTGCGGCCCGTCGCCGCCGAGTGGGCCGAGGGCGTCGCCGAACTGCTGTCCCCGCGAACGGATCCCGTCACCGCGCGCGCACTGGTCGCGGTCGTCGACGGCATCTGCCTGCAGGTGCTGCTGACGGGCGTGCCGTACGACGAGGAGTACGCGCGGGAACTGCTGGGGCGGGTGCTTGCGGGGGCGGCTGATTGAGGCGCGGTGCTTCGTGAGGGAGTCGTCCCGGGGGCCGGTGTCCGTGCTGCTGAGGGGCGGCTTCGGGGGGTGGATACCGCCCGTCCCGTGAGACGGCCCCGCACGGGTTCGCATCCATCGGCGTCCGCCGGTTAGGTTGCCCTCATGACCGACACGACTGCTCCTCGCACCACCGGCGCCGTGGCCGCCGGCCTCGCCACGATCGCCGCCGACGGCACCGTTCTCGACACCTGGTTCCCCGCGCCCGAGCTCGTCGCCGAGCCCGGCCCGTCCGGCACCGAGCGGCTGTCCGCCGAGCGTGCCGCGGAGCTGCTCGGCGGTGGCGCGACCGCGGCGATCGGCCCGGACGCCCGCCGGGGCGTCGAGGTGGTCGCGGTCCGCACGGTCATCGCCTCGCTCGACGAGAAGCCGATCGACGCGCACGACACCTACCTGCGCCTGCACCTGCTCTCCCACCGCCTGGTCAAGCCGCACGGCCAGAGCCTGGACGGCATCTTCGGCTTCCTCGCCAATGTCGCCTGGACCTCGCTCGGTCCGGTCGCCGTCGACGACCTGGAGAAGGTGCGGCTCAACGCCCGCGCCGAGGGCCTGCACCTCCAGGTGACCTCCGTGGACAAGTTCCCGCGGATGACGGACTACGTGGCCCCCAAGGGTGTCCGCATCGCCGACGCCGACCGGGTCCGCCTCGGCGCCCACCTCGCCGAGGGCACCACCGTCATGCACGAGGGCTTCGTCAACTTCAACGCCGGCACGCTCGGCACCTCGATGGTCGAGGGCCGCATCTCCGCCGGTGTCGTGATCGGTGACGGCTCCGACATCGGCGGCGGCGCCTCCACGATGGGCACCCTCTCCGGTGGCGGCAACGTCATCATCTCCATCGGCGAGCGCTGCCTGATCGGCGCCGAGGCGGGCGTCGGCATCGCCCTGGGCGACGAGTGCGTCGTCGAGGCCGGCCTCTACGTCACCGCCGGCACCCGTGTCACCATGCCCGACGGGCAGATCATCAAGGCCCGCGAGCTGTCCGGCGCCTCCAACATCCTCTTCCGCCGCAACTCGGTCACCGGCACGGTCGAGGCCCGCCCGAACAACGCGGTGTGGGGCGGCCTGAACGAGATCCTCCACAGCCACAACTGACGGCCCCACGGCGATCCGTGCGGCCCGTACGTCCCGTACGGATGACCCGGCGTGACCTCGCGGTGGTTTTGGCAGATGAACGGGTGGACGCAGTGTCCGATCAGACGCCGAACCGACGAAAGAAGGACCGGGGCATGAGGAACGAGCGAGGGCGGACCGTGGGGCGCGGGCTGGCCGGGGTGGCCGCGGCGCTGGCGGTGTGCTGGCTGCCGGCGGGCGCCGCGCACGCCGACGAGACCAACACGGACTCCCACAACGGCCACCGGGTCGCTCTGATCAACGCCGGTCAGATCGACGACCCGGCGGAGGACGTGCTGGAGCACACGCTGCTGTTCGGCGACGGGTACGCCTGGAACTGAACCGGCAGAGAAGACGGGACGGCCCGTGCCGCAGGCGACTGCGGCACGGGCCGTCCCCTTTGGTGATCATCGTCAGAGGGTGCGGCCGAAGGGTGTCGTCATGGGGGTAGTGTCGGCCTGCTGACTGTGTAGCTCCACTTAAATCTGCTACCTGGTGATGTTAAGTGATACTACGAGGTATGACGGAGCCGGGCGGGTACTCGGGGGTTCCTACTTCTTCGAGAGGAGGCGGAACACCGTGACCGGAACCATGGACCATCGGGTCGTGCACGACGAGCACCACTCCGTGGGCGAGCTCGTCAATCAGGCCGCCGAGCAGGCCTCCCGGCTCGTGCGGCAGGAAGTGGCGCTCGCGAAGGAAGAGCTGGCCGAGAAGGGGCGGCGGGCGGGGCGTGGCGGCGGGCTGCTCGGTGCGGCGGGTGCCGTCGCGTACGCCGGGTTCCTCGCGCTGGCCGGTGCGGGTGCCGCCGCGCTCTCGCTGGTGCTGCCCGTGTGGGCCGCCGCGCTGATCGTGATGGGGGTGCTGTTCGTGATCGCGGCCGTGCTGGCGGCAGTCGGGCGGGGGCAGCTGCGGCGGGCCGCGCCTCCCACGCCTGAGGCAGCGATCGGCAGCGTCAAGGCGGACGTGGAGGAGATCAAGGGAAGGGCGCATCGATGACGAAGCCGACGGGTGGGGCCAAGGGACCCGATGAGCTGCGGCGGCAGATCGAGCAGACGCGGAGTGAACTCGGGAACACGGTGGAGGAGTTGGCCGGGAAGGCCGATGTGAAGGGGCGTGCGCTGGCGCGGGCCGCCGATCTCCGGGACAAGGCCGGGGCGGTCACGGTGCAGTTGCGCAGCAGTGCGGCGCAGGCGGGCCACGTGGTCCAGGACCGGGCGGCGCATGCGGGGCCCGGTCCGGTGCGGACGGTCGTGCAGGCCGGGATGCGGCATCCGGGGCCGGTGCTCGTGGCCGGGGCGGCCGCGGGTGTGGTGGCTGTCGGGGTGCTGCGCTGGAGGTACGTGCACGGGCATCACTGAGTGCCGGGGCCTGCGAACGTCCGGGGCGCCGGCCTGCCGAACCTCCCTTGACCTCAAGCTTGGTCGAGGTTGAAGAGTGGGGTGTGCAGGCAGTCGGCGCACACAACTGGAGCGTTCCATGACCCGTCGGACCGAACAGCACCCCGACCCCACCGACTCTCGCATCGGTGCCCCCATCTTCAGCACCTGGCGGGTGGGAACCCCCGAGCGGCAGCGGCTGGCCGCAGAGGCGATCGGGCGGACCTGGGAGCGGCGGCCCTGGCCGACCTCCGATCTGCTGGGGTACCACGTGTACGCCGGGCAGGACGGATCCACGCTGATGCACTACTCGCAGTGGAGCAGCCCACAGGCCTTCGAGGCGTTCGTGAAGGTCCACCGGCAGGAGCGCGTCGACGAGATCGACACCGCCGTGCCGGGGATCGAGCGGGTCGGACTCAGGCGCTACCGGCGGTACCGCAGCCGGGAGCGGGCCGCAGGGGAGACGCGGGTGCCCGGGCACGTCGTCACCGTACGGATCGATTTCGAGGCGGGCGGCGAGGGGCGCCGGGAGGAGTGGGCCGACCTGGTGCTGAAGGCCGTCGAGGACGACCCGGAGGGGCACGCCGGGCTGCTGTCCGCTCATTTCCACCTGAGCGCGGACGGCGGGCACGTGCTGAACTACGCCGAGTGGGAGAGCTCCGAGGCCTACGACCGGGCGCTGGCCGCTCCGTCGACCGACGCGTGGGAGCGGGTGCGGACGTATCCCGGGGTGGCGGGGTTCACCGGCAGCCGGTACACGCACGTTCTGGGGCTGCTGCCAGGTTGAGCCAGGAGCCGTGGGCCGGCCGGACGGGATGTCCGGCCGGCCCCGGGCCGCTTACGGGCGGAACCGCAGGATCTGCGGGTCGTGGTCGCTGATCTGGTCGTGGAACTCCGCGTTGACGTGCACGCTGTCGTACTCGAAGTCGCAGTCGCGGCGGATCGACGGGCTGATCAGGATCTGGTCGAGGACCTGGCTGTTGCCCTGGTAGACGTACGAGTAACGCTCGTTCCTGGGCAGCGACTTGATCGCCGACCAGAGTTCGCCGCGGCCTTCGAGGAGCTGCGCGGTCTTCGAGAACTCGAAGTCGTTGATGTCGCCCAGCGTGACGACGTCCGCGTTCTTCTGGGTGTCGAGGATGTCCTTGACGAACGCGTTCACCAGGGTGGCCTGCCGGTGGCGCTGCGTCTCGGAGCTGCGCGACGGCGGCTGGTACTGGGAGGTCAGACCCTGGTCGCCGCCCTTGGAGTTGAAGTGGTTGGCGATCACGAAGACCGAGCGGCCCCGGAAGACGAACTCGCCGGCCAGCGGCTTGCGGCTGTTCTTCCAGGCCTCGTCGGCGGGGGCGACACGGCCCGGGCTGAGCGTCAGGTGCGCCTTGCCGCGGATCTTCGTCACGGCGGTGGCCGTCGTGGCGTCACCGCCCGCGCGGTCCGCGAAGGAGACCCGCTCCGGGTTGAACAGGAACGCCTGGCGGATGTTGCCGCCCGGCTCGCCGCCGTCGGTGCCGTCGGCCGGGTCGATCGAGCGCCAGTCGTACTTCGGGCCGCCCGCCGCGACGATCGCGTCGATCAGCTTGGTCAGCGTCTGGTCGGCGGCGACCGTTCCGTCGTTCTTCGCGCCGTTGTTGTCCTGGATCTCCTCCAGCGACACGATGTCCGGCGACTTCAGGTTGTTCACGATCGCGGCGGCGTGGGCGGCGAACGTGTCGTCGGCCGGGTCGAGGTTCTCGACGTTGTAGGTGGCGACCGCGAGTTCGGACGAGCGCTGCTTGCGGGTCGTCTCCCGCTCCAGGCCCGCGCTCTTCAGGGTGCCCAGCTCGCTCGCGACGAGGGTGTAGCCGCCGAACTGGTTGTAGTCCAGGGGGCCGGTGGTGCTGCCCGTGAGGGTGTCGCCCACGTTCGCCTTCGGGAAGTCCGCCGTCGCGCCGAGGGACTGGATCTGGAGGCGGCCCGTGTTCTGCGCGTCGTAGGAGCCGTAGACCGTGCCGCCGTGGCGGTTGCGGTTCTCGTGCGGCTTCACCGTCACCCAGAGCTCGGTGTACGGGTCCGTGGCGCCGACGACGCGGGTGTCGGTGACCCGGACGGACATGCCCTCCAGCGCCTCATAGTGGTCCAGGGCGTACTTCGAGGGCTGCAGGGGGAGCGCGTTGACCGAGCCGCCCGCGGCCGTGTCGCCGGCGGGCGCGTAGGCGGCGGGAACCGAGCGCGAGGTGATCGCCGCGGCGGCGGGCAGCGCGTTGCCACTGGAGACGACCGTGGTCGTCGGCTTGGTGATCTCCGTCACCGACTGGTTGCCGGAGGTCGCTCCGCCGGGGACGTACTCCGTGACCGTGCCGCTGACCGTGACGGAGTCACCGACGGCAACCCCCTTCGGGACGGAGCTGGTGAAGACGAAGACGCCCTCGCTGGTCGCCGGGTCGGCGTCCGGGGCCGGGTCCTGGATCCAGAAGCCGCGGGACGAGCCGTAGGTCCGGATGCCGGTGACGATTCCGGCCACGTCCGTGACCTGCTTGCCGGCGTACGGGGATATCCGGGTGCTGCCCTGGATGTCGTGGATGCGCACCGACTCCGCGTGCGCGGGGCTGGTGAGGACGATCGTGGATGCCGCGGAGCACGCGGCGGCGACGGTGAGCGCGGCGAGACGCGCGGACGACTTGCTCGGCAACGGGATTCCCTCCGGGGACGTGACAGGGCGCCGGGACGAGGGCGGAAAGGATGAATGGCTGACTGCCGCTACCTGTGGGGCGGATGCGGTGACGCGCGTAGAGCGCGGTGGACGGGTGGACCTGGTGGGGCCGGCCCGGTGAACAAGTGTCCGCCGACTTCTACGCGCGTCAATCTCCAGCCTGCTCACGCCACTTGTCAAGGTTTCGGCCATGTACGGCAGCCGACGGGGAGATGAAGTGGGCGGCATGGGTGGAAATCCGTCTAGGCTGAGCGGTTGAGTCACCTGAGGCGCGCTAGGAGAAACAGCCGATGTCAGACAGCTCCCCCCTGCCGCCGGTGCGGCTGCACACCGAAGCGGAGCTGGCGCGCGACGCGCTGTCCACACCGTTGCTGTCCCGGGCCGCCCGGCTCGCCCGCTGGGCCGGGCCGGACACCCGCGTCGACGCCGGGGGAGGGCTCGTCGACGAGCAGCTGCCCGCGGCCGTCGAGGCGCTCGGGCTGAGCGGGGACGACGCCGCCGCCGACGCGAGCGAGGCATGGCGGGTCGCCGTGGACGCCGGGCTCGTCGAGGTCGTCGACGAGGACGAGGGCACCGTTGCGGCCGGTGAGGACCTGGCCCTGCTCACCGGTGGCTCGCCGCAGGACGTGCTCACCGTGTGGCTCTCCGCCCTGGAGACCGTCCTCGCCGACGCGAGCGTGCCCGACCTGGACGGGCTCGTGGACGAGGACGGCGAGGTCGACCTCTCCGCCCTCGACTGGGACCCCGAGGGCGAGGCCGAGTTCCTCGACGGCGTGCTCGGCAACCTCTACCTGCTGACCGCCGGTGAGGGCACCCCCGGCGCCCCCGTGCCGCTGCCGGCCCTGGCCGCCTCGGTGATCGTGCCCAGCGACATGGGCGAGCCCACCAACGACGTCCTGGAGCAGGTCTCCGACGCGATGATGCGGCTGGACGACCAGTTCCGGATGCTGGAGCCGGTGGGCTTCGTCGCCTACCAGCCCGTCGACGAGACGCTCATGGCCGACGCCGACGAGGAGCCCGCGGCACCCGTCGACGACACCGACGTCTCCCGGTACGGCATGGTCCGGCTCACCCCGCTCGGGCTGTACGGCATGCGCGCGCGGCTGCTGGAGGCCGGGTTCGAGGCGCCCGCCGTCGGCGACCTCGCGGACAAGGGGGCCGACGCGCTGCTCGACGGCACGGCGGAGTTCCCGCCCGCGGCCGCGCAGGCGGAGACCGAGCAGTGGCTCCAGCGGCGCGAATCGCTCGCAGCGGCAAGGGAGTTGCTGGCGGCGGCCCGGGGATCGGACGCCGGGGCGCCGTTGCGGCGGCTGCGGTGCCAGCAGGCCCTGTCGCTCGTCGGTGCCTCGGCCGAGCCGGCCTTGCGGGAGGTCCTCGACGACGCCGAACTGGGCGGGCTCGCCCGGGTCTGGCTGACCGAGCACGGGGCGGTGGACGTGCCCGCGCCGTCCGAGGCGATGGTGTACTGGCTGACCATCGACACGGTGGCCGCGCAGCTGGCCGCGGAGGGGAACTCCGAGGAGCTGCGGGCGCTGGTGGAGGGGCTCGCGCGGCAGCACGGCGGGTTCTTCGACGCCGTGTGGCGAGTTGATCACCCGGCCACGGCCGATGTGCTGGAAGCCATGGGGCGGTTGCATCCCGACAAGAAGGTGGCGAAGGAAGCGCGGAAGGCGGCGTTCAAGGCGCGGTCGCAGCAAGGGGGCTGAGCTGTCCGGCGGGTGCGGCGCCGTCGTGGCTTATCGCGCAGTTCCCCGCGCCCCTGGGGTGTTGTTCAACTGGTGTTCACGGATGAGCGGGACGGTTTCGCCGAACGAGGTCCGCCACCCTCCACGGCATATCCACCGTCACAGGAGACACCATGTCGCTCACCCGCAGGGACTTCGCCAGAACCTCCGCGATCACCGGTGCCGGTGTCGCGCTGGCGGGCAGTGTCGGCGCCCTCGCCACCGCGCCGAACGCCCTGGCGTCCTACGACACCGACACCGACAGCGCGGGCGACGAGGCGGTGGACGCCCGGCACGGGGTCGGCTACGGCCCGCTGGTCCCCGACCCCAAGGGCATCCTCGCCCTGCCCGCCGGCTTCACGTACCGGATCATCACCTACAGCGGCAGGACGAAGCTGGAGTCCGGTGAGCCCACGCCGTCCAACCACGACGGCACGGCCACCTTCGACGGCCCGCGCGGCACCACCCTGCTCGTCAACAACCACGAGCTGAAGGGCCCGCGCGCCAACTGGAAGTACCCGGTACCGCTCACCGAGGGCCTCGTCTACGACCCGGCCGCGGCCGGCGGCTGCACCGTCGTCGAGGTGCGCCCCGACGGACGGGTCGCCGAGTGGGTCGGCATCGCCGGCACCTCCACCAACTGCGCCGGCGGCAGCACACCCTGGGGCACCTGGCTGACCTGCGAGGAGAACTCCGACAAGGCCGGCGTCAACGGCATGACCAAGGACCACGGTTATGTGTTCGAGGTCGATCCGTGTGACCGGCGCGCCAACCGCAGCCCCAAGCCGCTGAAGTTCTTCGGCCGCTACGACCACGAGGCCGTGGTCATCGACCCCAAGCGCGGTCACGCCTATCTCACCGAGGACGCCTCCGGCCCCAACGGCCTCTTCTTCCGCTGGACCCCGCCCAAGGGCTTCGAGTACGGCCCCGGCAAGTTCCGCGCGCTCGCCGACGACGCCGGTGTCCTCCAGGCCCCCAAGTGCTTCGACTCCGGCGGCACGTTCGTCGACGACCTGTCCCGCGCCACGAAGACCGGCACCGTCTACGGCGTCGACTGGGTGGACGTCCCCGACCGCGACGCCCGTACCGCCCCCGTGCGCAAGCAGTTCGCCGACGGCGAGGTCACCCGAGCCCGCAAGCTGGAGGGCATGTGGTGGGGTGACGGCGGCGCCTACATCGTCTCCTCCTACGCCCGCGCGGAGAGCCCCGTTCAGCACGACGGTCAGGTGTGGTTCTACGACCCCAAGCGGCGCACGCTGACGCTCAAGGTCCTGCTCGGGGTGAACCCCGACCCGTCGAAGGACGGCGCGTTCGACGGCCCCGACAACATCACCGTCTCCCCGTACGGCGGCATCGTGCTGGCCGAGGACGGCGAGGGCGTCTCGCACCTCTTCGGCGCCACCGAGAGCGGCCGCACGTACCCGATCGCCCGGAACGACCTGAACGTCGGCACCGAGGAGGAGCCGGAGTACAGCGAGTTCGCCGGGGTCACCTTCTCGCCCGACGGCAAGACCCTCTACGCCAACATCCAGGACCCGGGAATCCTGCTCGCGATCACCGGCCCCTGGAAGCGCCAGAAGCGGTCATAAATTCGCTCGCAGTTCCTCGGGCGCGCCTCCTACAGTGAGATCACAACGTCACGCACCTCCCGGTGCGATGGCAGCGGCTACTTCTCTTCCAAAGAATCCGACGCCGCCGCCGACTTGATCTCGGGAGGCGCAGCATGTGGTGGGTGCCCGGTGCGAAGGCAACGGTTACTTCCTGGGATCGGAGGGTTGCGGGTTCGAGTCCCGTCAGCGACTTCGGGTCGCTGTAGCTCAATGGGTAGAGCATCTGAATTAGTCCGTCGCCGACTTCTGACCTCGGGCACCCACCTCTTTTCCCTGCATGCAGCGTCTCCCCCGGAAACACGAATGAATTCGGGGGAATTCACCATGGCGCGATTCAATTCCAAGGCAGCCCGCGCGCGTCCCGTCTCGCGCGTGACGTCCACGGGACGTGTGCTGCGGACGTACGAGGGCGGCCGGGGCCGCGAGCGGGACGCCCGCTCCGAACTCTTCCTGCTCTCCGTATCCAACTTCGTCTCCCAGCAGACCTTCTACGAGACCGGCGCCGACCGTGACGACCGGTTCCAGCGGCTCGTGCGCGAACTCGCCGTCACCGACCCGGAGTGGACGGCCGGCCTGCTCGGCTGGCTGCGCGGCCCGGGCAACCTGCGCACCGCCTCGGTCGTCGGCGCCGCCGAGTACGTCAAGGCCCGCCTGGACGCCGGTGCGACCGACGGCCCGTCCAACCGGCAGGTCGTCGCCTCCGTCCTGCAGCGGCCCGACGAGCCCGGCGAACTGCTCGCGTACTGGACCGCGATGTACGGCCGGAACGTGCTGAAGCCGGTCAAGCGCGGCATCGCCGACGCCGTGCGCCGCCTGTACCACGGCAAGGCGCTGCTGAAGTACGACACCGCCTCCAAGGGCTACCGCTTCGGCGACATCCTCAACCTCGTGCACGCCGCCCCGGACCCGGGCAAGCCGTGGCAGGGCGAGCTGTTCCGGTACGCCCTCGACCGCCGGCACCACCCGGACACCGCCGTGCCGCCCGCGTCCGACCACGTTCTCAGCGCGCACCGCGAGCTGATGGCGCTGACCGTGGAGGAACGGCGTGCGGTCGTGACCGCCGAGGGCGGTGCCGAGCGGCTGGCCGCGGCCGGCATGACGTGGGAGGCGCTGGCGGGCTGGCTGCAGGGGCCGATGGACAAGGCCGCCTGGGAGGCCGTGATCCCGTCCATGGGGGCCATGGCTCTCGTGCGCAACCTGCGGAACTTCGACGAGGCCGGGGTCTCGGACGAGGTGGCCGAGCGGGTCGCCGCGCGGATCAGCGACCCGGCGGAGGTCGCGCGCTCGCGGCAGTTCCCCTTCCGGTACCTCGCCGCCTACCAGCACGCGCCGTCGCTGCGCTGGTCGTACGCGCTGGAGCGGGCGCTCGGCCACTCGCTGGCCAACGTGCCCGCGCTGCCCGGCCGGACGCTGGTGCTCGTGGACCGCTCGGGCTCGATGTTCTGGTCGCGGCTGTCCGACCGCTCGGAGCTGACCCGGGCCGACGCGGCGGCGATCTTCGGTACGGCGCTCGCGCTGCGGGCGGAGCGCGCGGACCTGGTCGAGTTCGGCTCGACGAGCGCCCGCGTGAAGTTCCGCGAGGGCGAGTCGGTGCTGAAGGTCCTCGGCCGCTTCGGCGACCTGGGCGGCACCGACACCACGGAGGCGGTGCGCCGGCACTACAAGAAGCACGACCGGGTGCTGATCGTCACCGATGAGCAGTACACGCACCACCACCGGGGCGACCCGACCGAGCAGATCCCGGCCGACGTGCCGGTCTACACCTGGAACCTCGCCGGGTACCGGGCGGGCCACGGCCCGTCGGGCACGGGTAACCGGCACACGTTCGGGGGCCTCTCGGACGCGGCTTTCCGGATGGTTCCGCTGATCGAGGCCTCCCGGGACGCCGACTGGCCCTGGGCGGCCTGAGAGACCGTGGCCCGCACCGCGTGGGGAGTGCGGGCCACGGTTCTGTGTGCGGTCCTGTGCGCGGCTCTTGTTGAAGGCCATACTGACATCTAACATTTCAGTTCATGGAAGCCATCCGGCCCGTGCCCCGCACCCTGCTCAGGGACCGTGCGTACGCGGCGATCCGGGACGCCATCGTCGCCGGGGAGATCGAACCCGGCGCGGTGGTGCGGGACGCCGACCTCGCGGAGCGGCTCGGACTGTCGCGGGCACCGGTGCGCGAGGCGTTCTCCCGGCTGGTGGACGACGGGCTGCTGGAGAGCAAGCCGCAGAGCTACACCCGGGTCACCCCGCTGGTGGCCGCCGACGTCCGGGACGCCGCCGCCGTGGTCGGGGCCCTGCACGAACTCGTGACGAGGGTCGCCGTCCCCCGGCTGACCGCAGCGCACATCACGGCGATGCGCGCGACCAACGAGCGGTTCGCCGCGGCCGTGGGTGCCGGAGACGTGGACGCGGCGCTCGGGGCCGATGACGAACTGCACGACGTCCTCGTCCGGGTGAGCGGCAACCGCGCCGCCGCCGCGACCGTCGCCCGGTACACCCCGCTCATCCGCCGCCTGGAGCGACAGCGCTTCGCAGAGGGCGGCAGCTGCCGGTCGGCCGGGCTGCACGAGCGGTTGATCGACGCCTGCGCGGCCGGTGACGTGGACGGGGCGGTCCTCGTCACGGCGGAGATCTGGCGGGGGCTGGAGGAACTCGCCGACTGAGCCCGGCCGGCCCGGCCGAGACCGATCGAGACCGACCCGGGAGGACTCATGTCCCTTTCCTCGTACGAGCGTTACCCCCTGCTCTTCGGGCCTTCGCCCGTCCACCCCCTGGAGCGGCTCACCGCGCACCTCGGTGGTGCATCCCTCTGGGCCAAGCGCGAGGACTGCAACTCCGGTGTGGCGTACGGCGGCAACAAGACCCGCAAGCTGGAGTACCTGGTCGCCGACGCGCTCGCCCAGGGCTGCGACACGCTCGTGTCGATCGGGGGCGTGCAGTCCAACCACACCCGCCAGGTCGCGGCCGTCGCCGCCCGGGCCGGACTCAAGTGCGTGCTCGTCCAGGAGAGTTGGGTGGACTGGCCCGACGCCGAGTACGACAAGGTCGGCAACATCCTGATCAGCCGGCTCGCCGGGGCCGATGTGCGGCTGGTGAGGGCCGGGTTCGGCATCGGCTTCAAGGAGAGCTGGGAGCAGGCGCTCAGGGAGGTCGAGGAGGGCGGCGGGAAGCCCTACGCCATCCCGGCCGGTGCCTCCGACCATCCGCTCGGCGGCCTGGGCTTCGCCGGGTGGGCGTACGAGGTCGCCGAGCAGGAGCGGGAGCTGGGCGTCTTCTTCGACACCGTCGTGGTGTGCTCGGTGACGGGCTCGACCCAGGCCGGCATGGTCGCCGGGTTCGCCGCGCTGGAGGAGGCGGGCGGGCGGCCCCGGCGGGTACTGGGCGTCGACGCCTCGGCGAAGCCGGCCGCGACCCGCACCCAGATCGCCCGGATCGCGCACGGCACCGGCCGGCTGATCGGCGTCGAGCGGGAGCTGACAGAGAAGGACGTCGAACTCGACGAGAGGTACCACGCGGGCGTCTACGGCGTTCCCGACGAGGCGACGCTCGCGGCGATGCGGCTCGCGGCCCGGACCGAGGGGATGGTCACCGACCCCGTCTACGAGGGCAAGTCCATGGCCGGGATGATCGACCTGGTGTCGAGGGGCGAGATCGGCCGCGACTCCACGGTGCTCTACGCCCACCTGGGCGGGCAGCCGGCGCTGAACGCGTACAGCGCGCTGTTCTGATCGCCGGTCCGGGCCGCGTACGGGAATCATCCGGAGGGCCGCCGGGTTGTCGCGGTCACCCGAACTCCTGGAGGAGCCCTCATGTCCGAAGAGCCGGCCGTTCGCGAACTCCGCCTGGTCGTGACCGCCGAGGACTACGACGCAGCGCTGCACTTCTACCGGGACGTGCTCGGGCTGAGAGAGCAGGGCGCGTTCGCCTCGGAGGACGGGCGGGTCACGATCCTCGACGCCGGGCGGGCCACCCTGGAGCTGACCGACCCCCATCACGCCGCGTTCATCGACGAGGTCGAGGTGGGGCGCCGGGTGGCCGGGCACATCAGGGTCGCCTTCCAGGTGGACGACTCGGTTGCCACCACGGCGAAGCTGGCCGGGGCGGGGGCCGAGGTCGTCGCCGAGCCGACCCGCACCCCCTGGAACTCCCTCAACTCGCGGCTCGAAGCCCCCGGTGCGCTTCAGCTGACGCTGTTCACCGAGCTCGGCGACTGACCCGCGGACGGTGGGTGCCGGGTCGGGGGATCGCTGCGGCTTCGCCTTCCCGTGGGGTGGGTCGGGGCCGCGCCGGGGTGTCCGTCCTCGGAACAGCGCGATGGGGTTGCGTGCCGACTGACTGGCGTTGACGCGCCAACCGCTGCGGGCGGACACCCCCGGCACCGCCCCTTCTCGCCGTGCGCGGGTGCGGGCCGGTGGTCGCGTCGGAGCCGGGGGATATCCGGAGGGTGTCCGTCCGGCTTCCCCTGCCGGGCGGGCCGCGGTGCCGGATACAGTGCTGGACGTGTGGACGGACAATCAGCGTGCGGAGCCGAGTGCCGAGCGGCCCGACGGTGCGCGGCGCCGGGCCACGATCCACGACGTCGCACGCCTGGCCGGGGTGTCCCGCCAGACGGTCTCCCGGGCGGTCAACGACAAGGGTGAGATCGACCCCGGCACCAAGGAGCGGGTCCTGGAGGCGGCGCGGCTCCTGGACTACCGGCCGAGCCGTTTCGCGCGCGGACTCGTCCAGAAGGGCGCGGTGACGGCCGGCCTGGTCATCCCGGACCTGCGCAACCCCTTCTTCCCCGAGGTGGCCGCCGGAGTGCTGGAGGCGGCCGAGCAACGTGGGTGGCAGGTCGTCGTGTGGGACTCCCGGCTCGACGAGGCCAGGGAGCGGGAGGCGCTCGACGTGCTCTCCCACCAGGCGGACGCCGTCGTGGGCTACTTCAAGGACCCGGACGACGTGCTCACCCGGCACCTCGGCGGTGTGCCGCTGGTGCTGCTGGAGCGCGGCCCGCAGCAGACCCGGTTCGCGGCCGTGGGCATCGACGCTGCCACCGGTGTCGAGCAGGGCATGAACCACCTGTTCCGCGCGGGGCACCGCAGGATCGGCATGCTGGACGGCGTGCACGGGCCCGGCCCCCGCAGACAGGCCTTCCTGGAGCAGGCGCGGCGGCTCGGCCTGCCGGCCGACGAGAGCTGGGTCGTGGTGTGCCCCGAGCACAGCGTGGCGGGCGGTGAGGCCGGCATGGAACGGCTGCTGGCCCAGCGGCCCGAGATCACCGCGGTCTTCGGCTTCAACGACCTGATCGCCATCGGGGCGATGCGCGGTGCTCGCCGCAGCGGCCGGAGCGTTCCGGACGATCTGGCCGTGCTCGGCTTCGACGGCCTCTCGCTGGGCGAGCTGGTCGAACCCGCCCTGACCACCCTGCACATCGACAAGCGGCAGCTGGGACGGCTGGCCGTGGAGCAGGTGGCCCGGCTGCGCGCGGGCGAGGAGCCGCTGCGGGGCGCCGACGCCTGGGTGACGCCCGAACTCGTGGTGCGCGACTCCGCCTGACGTCCCGGGCCACCGGCGGCTCGACGGCAACGCTCACGTGAACGTTCGTCACCATCGCCGAGTTCGGCTGGGCCGGTTCGCTGAAAGCGCTGATCATCCCGGCGCGGCCAACGCCTTCGGCATCTTCTGGATGCGCCAGTACGCGCAGAACTCGCTGCCCGACGAACTGCTGGACGCCGGGCGCATCGACGGCGCCGATGATCGACCCGGAGAAGGTCACGCTCCAGGTGGCACCGGCGAACCTCGACGTCCTCTACAACGCGGACCACGCCCTGGTGATGGCCGGTGCGCCGATGAGCGTCATCCCGCTGATCGTGGTGTTCCTGTTCGGGGCGCGGCACTTCCTGCGGGACCTGGCGGCCGGGGCCATGAAGGTGTGAGGGCGGGCCCCGGGTCCGGCCTCTCGGTAAGGTGCGGAGTAGGTCCCGGTCGGTGAGGAGTGGTCGCGTGGTGCAGGTCAGGCCCATGCGGGCGGACGCCCGGCGCAACTACGAGCGGTTGCTGACGGTCGCCGTGGAGGCCTTCGCCGAGCACGGGGAAGGCGCGTCCCTCGACGACATCGCCAAGCGGGCCGGGGTCGGCTCCGGCACGCTGTACCGGCACTTCCCGACCCGGCGGGCGCTGCTGGAGGCCGCCTACCTGGACCGCGTCGAGGCGCTCGCGGCCCGGGCCGACGCGCTCGCCGCCGAACTGCCGCCTGGCGAGGCGCTGGGGGAGTGGCTGTACGAACTGGGCGCCGGGATGATCCGCATGCGGGGGCTGAAGGCACTGCTGGGACCGGCTGTCACCGACTCCGGCTCCCTCGTGAACACGGCCTGCGGCGACCCGGTCAAGGCCGCGGCGGGGCGGCTGGTCCGGGCGGCGCAGGAGGAGGGCACGCTCCGGCGGGACGTCGAGCCGGTCGACGTGCTGCGGCTGGCGCACGGGGTGGCGACGGCGTCGGAGCTGGCGGACGGGGAGGGCCGGCACCTCCGGCGGTATCTGACGCTGCTGATGGAGGGGCTGGTGGCGGGGCGCCGCTGACGGCCGAGCGGGACGCCGGACGCCCCCTGGGCAGGGGGCGTCCCGTCGGGCCGCTGGTGGTTACAGGGCCTGCGCCGCCGGCTTCACCATTCCCCTCACCGTGCGGGACTTCACGAAGTCGCCCATGGCCGTCATGTCCCACTCGCCGGAGAACTGGCGGATGAGCTTGGCCATCATCACGCCGGTCTGCGCCTCGGCACTGGTGAGGTCGAAGCGGACCAGTTCCTCGCCGGTCGTGCCGTCCAGGAGGCGGCAGTACGCCTTGGCCACCTCCGTGAACTTCTGGCCGGAGAAGGAGTTGACCGTGAAGACCAGGCCGGTGACCTCCTGGGGGAGACGCCCGAGGTCGACGGTGATGACCTCGTCGTCCCCGCCGCCCTCGCCCGTGAGGTTGTCGCCGGAGTGGCGGATGGCGCCGCCCACGATCTGGAGCTTGCCGAAGTAGCAGCTGTCGATGTGGTTGCGCTGCGGCCCGTAGGCGATGACCGAGGCGTCCAGGTCGATGTCCTTGCCGCGGTACGCGGGCTCCCAGCCCAGACCCATCTTCACCTGGGACAGCAGGGGGCGGCCGCCCTTGATCAGGGAGACGGTCTGGTTCTTCTGGAGGCTGACGCGGCCCTTGTCCAGGTTGATCTTCCCGGCGCCGGGCGCGGGCGGAGGAGGTGTGGCCGGGGCGGCCGGGGGCGCGGCGGGGGCGGAGACGGGCGGCGCCGGCGGCTGCACCGGAGCCGGCGGCGGGGTCACCGGCTGGGGCGGGGCGGCCGCGGCCGGCTCCTCCACCGTGACACCGAAGTCCGTGGCGATGCCCGCGAGGCCGTTGGCGTATCCCTGGCCCACGGCCCGGGCCTTCCACTGGCCGTTGCGCTGGTAGACCTCCACGATGACCAGGGCCGTCTCGCTGCCGAGCTGCGGCGGCGTGAACGTGGCCAGGACGGAGCCGTCGTCCGCGTTGCGGATGGTGGCCGTCGGCTCGATGCCCTGGAAGGTCTGGCCCGCGGCGTCCGGGCTCGCCGTGACGACGATCTTCTCGATGCCCGGGGGCACGGCCGCCGTGTCGACCACGATCGCGTCGGGCGCGCTGCCGCCGCCCGAGCGGTACGTCACGCCGGGGCCCGACGGCTGGTTGTAGAAGATGAAGTCGTCGTCGGAGCGCACCTTGCCGTCGGCGGTGAGCAGCAGGCCCGATACGTCGAGCCGCACCGGGGCGGCGACGTCCACCGTCACGCGGGCGGCGGACAGGGGGATGTTCGAGCCGGGGGTCATAGCTGTCATGCCGGGTGAACGAGCGAGGCGGTTTTGCCGTTCCCTTACCTTGCCGCCAATCGGGTCAACGGCGATCGCGGGGGCTTCAGCGGCGATTGCGGGGGTGGTCGCGGGCGGTGCGTTCGTTGCCCCGCTTGTAGTTGCCGGTCCAGCGGGCCATGACCAGCTGGGGGTCGGAGGTCTCGACCTCGGCGAGGAACTGTGCGGCCCGGGGGCCGTTCAGGGTGGTGGCGGGGCGGCCGTGGTGGCTGACGCGGACGGTTCCGCCGGTGTGCTGCTCGTAGGTGAATCCGTGGGGTCTCGGCATGCCCGCGAGCGTACGGGGGCGGGGGCGGGCGCCCCACCGGATTTCGCCCGCCCCGGTGTCCGTTGGGCTACGGCACGACCACGATCTTGCGGCCGACACCCGCCGCGAACTGCTCCAGCGCCTGCGGGTAGCGCTCCAGCGGGACGCGGTCGCTGATGAAGATCCCGGGGTCGAGGACGCCGTTCGCGAACAATTCCGCGGCCCGCTCGAAGCTGTGCAGGACCGCCATCGAACCCGTGATGGTGATCTCCTGGTTGTAGATGCGGTACGGGTCGATCGTCACGCGCGTCGCGTAGTCGGCCACGCCGAACTGCAGGAACGTGCCCGCTTTCGCCACCCGGTCCAGGCCGTCCTGGATCGCCGCCGCGTTGCCCGTGGCGTCGACGACCAGGTCCCAGCCCTGGGGGCGGTCCAGTTCGTCGGGGTTCGCCGCCGACGCCGAGACGCCGAGGCGGCGGGCCGTCTCCAGGCGGGCCGGGTTCACATCCACGACGTCCACGCTCGCCGCGCCCGTGCGCTTGGCCAGCTCCAGCATCATCAGGCCCATGGTGCCGGAGCCGTAGATCAGCACGTGCGCGCCGAGGCGGGACTGGAGCACGTCGTAGCCGCGCACCGCACAGGAGAGGGGCTCGACGAGCGCCGCGTCCTCGGTGCGGACGTGGTCGGGGAGCTTCACGCAGTTCGCCACCGGGGCGAGGGCGTACCGGGCCGCGCCGCCGGCCGTGGTCACGCCGATCGCCGCCCAGCGTTCGCAGAGGTTGTTGTGGCCGGTACGGCAGTAGCGGCATTCGAAGCAGTACAGAGAGGGGTCGACGGCGACCCGGTCGCCCACCGACACCTCCGTGACCCGGGTGCCGACCCCGACGACCTCGCCGGCGAACTCGTGCCCGGGCACGATCGGGAGCTTCGGGGCGAACTCGCCCTGGAGGATGTGCAGGTCCGTGCCGCACAGCCCGCAGGCCGCGACCTCGACGACGACCTCGCGCGGCCCTGGCGTCGGGTCCGGGACCTCGGCGACGACGGCCTTGCCCACGGACTCGATGACGGCGGCCTTCATTTCACGGCTCCCAATGACAGGCCCTGGACCAGCTTGTCCTGGGCGGCGAACCCCGCGGCGAGCACCGGCAGGGAGATGACGAGCGACGCGGCGCACACCTTCGCCAGGAACAGGCCCTGGCTGGTGATGAAGCCGGTCAGGAAGACGGGGGCGGTCTCGGCGACCACACCTGTGAGCACCCGGGCGAACAGCAGCTCGTTCCAGCTGAAGATGAAGCAGATCAGCGCCGTGGCGGCGATACCGGGGAGGGAGATCGGGGCGACCACGCGTGCGAGGACCGTGGGCAGCCGTGCTCCGTCCACCCGGGCGGCCTCGATCACCGCGACCGGGATCTCGGCGAGGAAGGACTGCATCATCCACACCGCGATCGGCAGGTTCATGGAGGTGTAGAGGATGACCAGCAGCCAGATGTTGTCGAGCATTCCGGCGTTCTTGGCGAAGAGGTAGATCGGCAGCAGGCCCGCCACCGCGGGCAGCATCTTCGTGGAGAGGAAGAAGAACAGGACGTCCGTCCACTTCCGGACGCGGTTGACGGACAGCGCGTAGGCCGCCGGGAAGGCCAGCAGCAGGACCAGCAGGGTGGAGGCGACGGAGGCCACCGTTGAGTTGATCAGGGCCGGCCAGGGGCTCGCCCCACCGCCCGCTCCGAAGAACTCGCGGTAGCCGTCCAGTGTCAGCGAGGCGGCGAAGGACGGCGGGTTGGTCGCGGCGTCGGCCTCCGAGTGGAAGGACGTCAGCGCCATCCACGCGATGGGCAGGAAGAACACGATCCCGGCCAGCCAGGCCAGCAGGCCCATGCTGTTGCGGCGCAGGGCGGTCATGCGCGGGACACCTCCTCGCGGAACAGGGACGACACCACGCGCAGGGCGAAGGTCGCGATGATGATCGAGCCGATGACGACCAGGACACCCGCGGCCGAGGCGAGGCCGTTCTCGTGGGCCTGGTAGAAGCTCTGGTAGACGGTGTAGGGGAGGTTGGCGGTGCCGAGGCCGCCGGAGGTGATCGTGAAGACCGCGTCGAAGTTCTGGACGATGTAGATCGAGCCCAGCAGGGCGCCCAGTTCGAGGTAGCGGCGCAGGTGCGGGAGCGTCAGGTGGACGAAGATCTGCCAGTCGTTCGCGCCGTCGACCCGGGCCGCCTCGATCTGCTCGTGGTCGCGGCTCTGCAGGCCGGCGAGCAGGATCAGCATCATGAACGGCGTCCACTGCCAGACGAGGGACGCCTCGACCGCGAGCAGCGGGGTGCTGGAGATCCAGTCGGGCTGTGGTCCGCCCACATAGTGCAACAGCCCATTGAGCAAGCCGTATTCAGGGTTGTAGAGCACATGTTTCCAGAGCAGGGCCGCCGCGACCGGCACCACCAGGAACGGCGCGATCAGCAGCGTCCGTACGATGCCCCGGCCGCGGAACCGCCGGTCCAGCAGCAGCGCGAGGACCAGTCCCAGCACCAGGCTGGCCAGTACCACGGCCACTGTCAGCAGCACGGTCGTCCACACCGAGTTCCGCAGGTCCGGGTCGGTGAGGACCTCCTGGTAGTTGTCGAGGCCGGTGAAGTGCCGGGCGTCCGGATAGAGGCTGTTCCAGTCGAAGAAGGAGATCACCAGCGTGGCCACGAAGGGCAGCTGGGTGACGACGATCATGAAGATCAGGGCTGGCAGCAGCGGGGCCCGGGTCGCCCAGGCGCGCAGCCGGGCGGAGGGGCGGCGGGCCGGGGCGCCCGTCGGAGGTGCGGCCACGGGGGCCGTCGTCGTGGCGGTCATCGTCCCTCGTACTCCTCGGAGATCTTCTCGGCGAGCGCCTGGGCCTTCTTCAGGGCCGAGTCGACGGACTGGCGTCCGGCGATGGCCGCGCTGATCTCCTGGGAGACCTTGGTGCCGAGGTCGGTGAACTCGGGGATGCCGACGAACTGGATGCCGGGCGCGGGCCGCGGCTGGACGCCGGGGTCGTTCGGCCGGGCCTTCTCGATGGCCTCCTTGGTCATCTCCTGGAAGGCGGCGGCCTCTTTGCGGTAGTCGGCGTTGGCGTACGTGGAGGCCCGCTTGCCGGCCGGGACGTTCGACCAGCCGACCTCGTCCCCGACCAGTTCCTCGTAGCCCTTGCCGGACGCCCAGGAGACGAACTTCCAGGCGTGGTCCGGGTTGCGGGAGGCCTTCTGGATGCCCCAGGCCCAGGTGTAGAGCCAGCCGGAGGACTCGGTCTTCTCGACGGGGGCGGGGGCGTAGCCGACCTTGCCCTTGACCGGGGAGCCGGAGGCCTCCAGGGAACCGGCCGCGGAGGTGGCGTCGTACCACATGGCGACCTTGCCCTGGGTCATGTTGTTCAGGCACTCGGCGAAGCCGGACTGGGCGGCGCCGGACTCGCCGTGCTCGCGCACCAGGTCGACATAGAACTTCGTCGCCTTTTTGAAGGCGGGGGAGTCGAGCTGCGCCTCCCAGTCCTTGTCGAACCAGGTGCCGCCGAAGGTGTTCACGACCGTCGTCAGTGGTGCCATCACCTCGCCCCAGCCGGGCAGGCCGCGCAGGCAGATGCCCTTCATGCCGGGCTCCGCCCCGTCCGCCTTCGCGGCGAGGTCCGCCACCTGCTGCCAGGTGGGGTGCGCGGGCATCGTCAGGCCCTTCTTCTCGAACACGTCCTTGCGGTACATGAGGAAGGACGACTCGCCGTAGAAGGGCTGACCGTAGAGCTTTCCGTCGTCCGCGGTGAGGGACTGGCGCATCGGCTTCAGGACGTCCTGCTCGTCGTAGGCCGGGTCCTTGGCGACGTAGCCGTTCATCTCGTGCAGCCAGCCGTTGCGGGCGTAGATCGGTATCTCGTAGTTGGACAGGGTGGCGACGTCGTACTGGCCGGCCTGGTTGGCGAAGTCCTGGCTGATCTTGTCGCGGACGTCGTTCTCGGGCAGGACGGTGAAGTTGACCTTGATGCCGGTCTCTTTGGTGAAGTGGGCGCGGGTCAGCTTCTGCAACTCGACCATCTGCGGGTTGTTGACCATCAGGACGTTGATGGCGTCGCCGCCGGATCCGGCCCCGCCCGCGCCGACCCAGCAGCCGGAGAGCAGCGGGGCGAGCAGCGTCCCTGCGGCGGCCAGGGCGAGCGGGGCTCGCGGTGGCCGTCGTCGGCTCTGGGTTCGCATGGATCGCTCCTGGATGTATGGGGAGATAAGGGGCACCGCAGGGCGTGCGGGCGCCCTGGGGGAGGTTGGGCCGACGTGTGGTCAGACGCGGATGACCTGCGGTCCGAGCAGTGAGTAGCGGTGGGCCTCGGCGGCCGGCAGCAGGGTGCTCGTCACGATCGTCTCCAGTGCGCCGACCTCGGCGAACCGGCAGAAGCTGACCGCTCCGAACTTGGTGTGCACGCCCGCGAAGACCACGCGCCGGGCGGCCCGGATCGCCTGTGCCTTGACCTCGCTGACGGCCGGGTCGGGGGTGGTGAGGCCGTGTTCGCGGGAGATGCCGTTGGCGCCGATGAACGCCAGGTCGACGACGAAGCCGGACAGCATCTTCGTCGTCCAGTGGTCGACGGTGGCGAGGGTGCCGCGCCGCACCCGGCCGCCGAGCAGCAGCACGGAGACGTGCTCGGCCTCGGCGAGGGCGCCCGCGACCGGCAGGGACGCGGTGACCACGGTCAGCGGCCGGTCCCTGGGGAGTGCCTCGGCGATGAGCTGCGGGGTGTAGCCCTCGTCGACGAAGACCGTCTCGGCGTCGCCGAGCAGGTCGGCCGCGGCGGCCGCGACCCGGCGCTTCTCGGGGACGTGGCTCGTGGCCCGGAAGGCGAGCGTCGTCTCGAAGCCGGCGCTCTCCACGGGGTAGGCGCCGCCGTGGGTGCGGCGGAGCAGGCCGTGGTCCTCCAGGACCCGCAGGTCCCTTCGTACGGTTTCCTTGGCAACGCCCAGCTCGGTGGCGAGGGCGGTGACGTCGACGGCGCCGTCCCGGCGTGCGGCCAGCACGATCTCGCGCTGGCGTTCTTCCGCGGTTCTGTTCATGGCCGTCACCCGCCTTCCTGCTGTGCTGCCCGTTCGGGCCCTCGGTCGGGCCTTGGGGGAAGTTCTACAGGGGGTGTTCCGTGGAGGCCAGGTCTGTTGAGGGCGGGATCCTGCCCGGGTGTGCCCGTTCGGTCGTGCGGGTGTGCGGAGTGGCAGGGGGAGGCCGTGGGCGTCTGCGGGTGCGTTGTGGCTGGTCGCGCAGTTCCCCGCGCCCCTGAGGGCGCTTCCCTGCGGTCTCCGGGTCGTGCCCGAATGTCCGAGCGGGCGGGCCCGTTCTCTGCCCGTCCGCCCTGGCGGCGGCTGTTTCCGGTCAGTACGGCCAGACCGGCGGGTCCGTGACGAACTGACCGCCCAGGTAGGCGTGCGCCTCGTTGCCGTCCTGCAGCTCGCCCTGCTCGGCGATGAGCTTCTCGGCGTACGGTTCGGAGTCGTCCTGCGGCTCGTAGCCGAGCGCCCGGGCGGTGCCGAGGTCCCACCACAGCCGGGTGTTGGCGGAGGAACCGTGCACGACGGTGTGGCCGACGTGCTCGGCGGTCAGGGCCGCGTGGAAGAGACGGGCGCCGTCGGCGGGGCTCATCCACACCGAGAGCATGCGCACGCTGGTCGGCTCGGGGAAGCAGGAGCCGATGCGCACCGAGACCGTCTCCAGGCCGTGCCTGTCCCAGTAGAGCTGGGCGAGGTCCTCGCCGAAGCACTTGGACAGGCCGTAGAAGGTGTCCGGGCGGCGCGGGGTGTCGACCGGGATGAGGGGGTCGTCGCCCCGGGGGCGGGGGGTGTAGCCGACGGCGTGGTTGGAGGAGGCGAAGACGATCCTGCCGACGCCTTCTTCGCGAGCGGCCTCGTAGAGGTGGTAGGTGCCCTCGATGTTGGCCTTGAGGATCTTCTCGAACGGTGCTTCCAGGGAGATGCCCGCGAGGTGGAGGATCGCGTCGACGCCCCGGACGGCCTCGCGCACGGCGTCCCGGTCGGCCAGGTCGGCGGTGATCGCGTCGGGCTCGCCTTCGACCGGGCGCAGGTCCAGCAGGCGCAGGTCGTAGCCGTAGGCCGGGAGCAGGTCCCGCATCAAGGTGCCGAGGCCGCCGGCGGCGCCGGTGAGCAGGACGGTGCGGGGAGCGGGCATCCTCGGGTCTCCTTGATCGCCAACCGTGCATATGAGCGCACGGCATTCATATGCGTGGACACGCTAAGGATCCGGGGCGGAGTGCGTCAAGTATGCCGCGGAGGAGGTGAATCCGCAGGTGCATCGCGGGTGTGCGCGCTTGACCGGCACCAAGGGGGCGCCTTAGCGTGGAGTTGTTCAGAAATATAGACGCCAATCATGAATATGGAACCGGGAGAGCTTGTGACGCCAGCCCCTCTCGCCACGCGACTCAACGTCCCCAGCGGGCCGCTGTTCTTCCCGGTCACCGCCTACGGACCCGACGGCTCCGTGGACCTCGACACCTACCGCACGCACGTCCGGCGCGGGGTGGAGGCCGGAGCCGCCGCCGTGTTCGCCTGCTGCGGCACCGGCGAGTTCCACGCGCTGACGCCCGAGGAGTTCGAGGCCTGCGTACGGGCCGCCGTCGAGGCCGCCGACGGGCGCGTGCCGGTCGTCGCGGGCGCCGGGTACGGCACCGCGCTCGCCGTGCGCTACGCCCGCCTCGCCGAGGCCGCCGGGGCGGACGGGCTGCTCGCCATGCCGCCCTACCTCGTCGTCGCCGGGCAGGAGGGGCTGCTGCGGCACTACCGGGAGGTGGCCGCCGCGACTGCCCTGCCGGTGATCGTCTACCAGCGCGACAACGCCGTGTTCACCCCGCAGACGGTGGTCGCCCTGGCCCGCACCGACGGGATCATCGGCCTCAAGGACGGGCTCGGCGATCTCGACCTCATGCAGCGCGTCGTCAGCGCCGTCCGCTCCGACGTCCCGGGCGACTTCCTCTACTTCAACGGTCTGCCGACCGCCGAGCAGACCCAGCTCGCCTACCGCGCCCTCGGTGTCACGCTCTACTCGTCCGCCGTCTTCTGCTTCGCGCCGGAGATCGCCCTCGCCTTCCACCAGGCCCTCAGGACCGGCGACGACGCCACCGTGGTGAAGCTGCTGGACGGCTTCTACCGCCCGTTCGTCGAACTGCGCGACCGCGGCCGCGGCTACGCCGTCGCCCTGGTCAAGGCCGGTGTACGGCTGCGCGGCCTCGATGTCGGGGAGGTGCGGCCCCCGCTGCACGAGCCCGCCGAGGATCATCTCAAGCAGCTCGCCGAAGTGATCGAACGCGGTTACGCGCTGCTGGAGGAGGCCAAGTGAAGGCGTCGGCATTCGTCTACCCCTGGGACGTCAACGGGGACCCGGAGGCACCCGCGCGGATCGCCGCGCTCGGCGTGGAGCAGGTGACCCTGGCCGCCGCCTACCACTCCACCCGCGCCCTCACCCCCCGCCACCCGCGCCACCGCGTCGTCACGGCCGAGCACGCCGCCGTGCTGTACCCGGCGGACGACCGCTGGAACGGGCGCGAACTGCGCCCCTACGCGGCCGGCGCCTGGGCCCCCGGGGACGCCTTCGGCGAGGCCGCCACCGCGCTCGCCGACGCCGGTCTGGAGGTGCACACCTGGGTCGTCCTCGCCCACAACTCCCGCCTGGGCGCCGAACACCCGGACACCTCGGTCGTCAACGCCTACGGCGACCGCTACCCCTGGGCGCCGTGCATCGCCCAGCCCGCCACCCGCGCGTACCTGACCGACCTGGCCGCCGAGGCCGCCGTCCGGCCCGGGGCGCGTGGCACCGAGCTGGAGTCCCTCGGCTGGTACGGGCTGCAGCATCTGCACGCCCACGACAAGACCGGCGGCGTCGGCCTCGGGGACGCCGGGCAGTACCTGATGGCGCTGTGCTTCTGCCCGTCCTGCCGGGAGGGTTACGGCCGGCACGGCCTGGACGCCGACCGGCTGGCGGCCGCCGTACGGACCGCGCTGGAACCGGTGTGGCAGGGGGCACCCTCCGACGGAGCCTGGCCGGGAGTCGAGAAGCTCCTGGGCGAGACCCTCGCGAACACCACGCGCGCGTACCGCGACGAAACCGCCCGCACGCTGCAGGAACAGGCCGTCGCGGCGGTCCGGGCGGCCGCTCCCGGCGGCTTCCGGGTCCTGCTGCACGCGGACCCCGTGTCGTACCACGTCGGCGCCAACCCCGGCGTCGACCCGGCGCACATCCTGTCCGTCGCGGACGGCGTGGTCGTGCCCTGCGCCGGCGGCACCGGCACCCTCACGCCGTTCGCGCGGCAGGAGCGCGAGGGCGCCGTCATCGCCGCCAACTTCACCGTCGTCTCGGGGATGGGCGGCAGCCCCGGCACCCTCGCCGACGACGCCGCCGAAGCACGGCGGCTGGGCGCCACCGAACTGCGGCTGTACCACGCCGGACTGGCGTCCGACGGCGACCTGGACACGGTCCGTTCCGCCCTCGCCGGGCTCTGAGACGGCGGGACGGCCGTCACCGGCCGGGGACGGCTTCGGCCCCGGCCGGGGGAGCGCACAGCGCCGCCGCCGTCACCAGCAGGGCCACCCCCAGGGCCACCAGTACCGGCCGGTGGCCCACCACCTCGACGAGGGCCGCCCCGGCGGCCAGCCCGACCGCGTTCGGTGCGAACACCAGGGTGTTGGCCGTGGCCGTGACCCGGCCCAGCAGCGCACCGGGCGTCTCGCGCTGTACGGACGTCAGCGTGGCGATCAGCACGGCGGGCAGCCCCGCGCCGATCGCCGCGCTGCATACCAGTGCCACCGGGTCCGACGGCACCGCCCGCAGGGCCACCGCGAGCGCCAGCAGGGCGATGCCGTACGCCCCGAAGCGCCGTGCCCCCAGCCGGCGCAGGGCGGCGCCGGACAGCAGCCCCACCGCGACCGACCCGGCGCCCTGCACGGCGTACAGGACACCGGCGTACGCGGGGGAGTGCCCGAGGCCGTCGACGACGGCGTAGACCAGCGCGCCGTTCAGGCCGGCGCACAGCATGGTGGCGCCGCCCGCCAGGACCAGGGGGCGCAGCACGGGGTGCGCCCACAGGTGGCGTACGCCCTCGGCCGTCCGCCGTCGGCGGCCGTCCTCGGTCCGGGTGGGCTTGTCCTCCCGCACCCGCAGTGCCGCGTACAGGCCTGTGGCCAGCACGAACGTCGCCGCGTCCAGGAGGGCGACATTCACGCCGCCGTACGCCGCGTACAGGCCCGCGCCCGCCAGCGGGGCCAGCAGCTTCATGCCCTCGGCCGCCGTCATGCGCAGGCCGTTGAAGTCGCCCAGCAGGGACGGGCCGACGGCGGTCGCGACCAGCGCCGACTCGGCCGCGTCGTGGACGACTCCCGCCGCCCCGTACACGAACAGCACCGCGTACAGCAGCCACAGCTCGCCCGGGGAGTCGACGGCGACCAGGGTGAGCAGCAGGCTCCCCAGCAGCACGTTCACGCCGATCAGCAGCGGCTTGCGGCGGCCCCGGTCGGCGAGCGTGCCCAGCAGCGGCCCGGCCAGGACCGGCAGCCACATGGCGAGCATGCACAGCGCGGCCAGGCCGTCCGAGCCGGTGAGGTCCTTGACCCACACGCCCGAGGCCAGCCACAGGGCGGAGGTGCCGAAGCCGGAGACCACCACGCCCGCGAGGCAGAGTCCGGCGTCACGGTCGCGCAGGACGCGTCCGAGCGGCCAGGTCGTCTTGGTCGTCATGCCCGGTCATCGTGCGGCTGAGGACCGGGGGAGCGGATCGGGCAGGTTCCCTAGAAGCGGCCGGGCGGGACGATGAGTTCCGCGGCCGGTGCCGGTCTACCTCCCAGGACGACACCGCTGAGGAGCACGCATGACCGACACGACCCGTACGACCCTCGACCTCGGACCCCAGGCACAGGAACTGGCGCGGCTCGTCGCCGGCGTCACCGACGAGCAACTGGCCGGCCCGACGCCCTGCCCCGAGTACGAGGTGCGCCATCTGCTCGGCCACCTGGCGGGCCTGGCCGTCGCCTTCCGCGACGCCGGCCGCAAGGACCTGGGCGTCACCACCGACACCAGCCCCGATTCCGCGCTCCCGGACATCGGTCCCGGCTGGCGCGAGGAGCTGCCCAAGGTCCTCGCCGAACTGGCCGAGGCCTGGCGCGACCCGGCCGCGTGGACCGGCATGACCCGCGCCGGCGGCGTGGACCTGCCCGGTGAGGTCGCGGGGCTCGTCGCCACCGACGAACTGGTGATCCACGGCTGGGACCTGGCCCGCGCCAGCGGTCAGGGGTACGACCCCGACCCGGCCGCGCTGGAGACCTGCCACGCCTTCCTCGCTGCGAGCGTCGACGACCCCGGCCGCGGAGCCATCTTCGGCCCCGTCGTCACGGTCGGGCCGGAGGCATCCCTGCTGGCCCGGGCGGTGGGGCTCAGCGGGCGGGACCCGGAGTGGGCGCCCCAGCCGTAGAAAGCGATTGCAGTTTCTTTGCCGGAAGCATTGACGCGGAGAACGCGCCCTCCTACCGTCATCGCGTCGTACTTCGTACGTCATATATGAGACGCGATACGCGAGATCCGATACGCGATCTCCACCGAGACGCGAGATCCGAGAGGCGCGCATGACCTCTGTGCCCACGCCGATCCCCTCCCGCACGCAGTACGTGCTGGAGGGGATCAAACACCGCATCCTCACCGGGCAGTTGACGCCGGGACAGGCGCTGGTCGAGACCGAGCTCGCCGCGCAGTTCGGCGTGTCGAAGACGCCGGTGCGCGAGGCGCTCAAGACCCTCGCCGGGACCGGGCTGGTCGTGATGAGCCAGTACAAGGGCGTCACCGTGCGCCTGGTGGACGCGGACATGGCGCGCGAGGTCTACGACGTACGGCTGCTGCTGGAGCCGGAGGCGCTGCGGCGCGCCGTGCAGCGCGGCGCCTCCCTGGACGCCGCCCGCGAGGCGCTGACCCGGGCCGACGCCGCCACCGACACCGCCGAACGCTCCCTCGCCAACCGGGAGTTCCACCGCGCCCTGTACCTGCCGTGCGGTAACCCGCTGCTCGGCCGGATGCTCGACGAGGTCCGCGACCAGGCCGCCCTGGTCTCCGCCGTCGCCTGGGCCGCCTCGCCCTCCTGGGAACGGGAGGCCGGCGAGCACCGGGACATCCTCCGGCTCGCCCTCGACGGCGACGCCGACGGCGCGGCACGTGCCCTGCACGCCCACATCGCGTCCTTCGTGCAGCGCGCTTTCCCCGAGGCAGGACTGGAACAGGAAGGTCAGGAATGAGCAGCGTGGCGTTCGAGACCCAGCGGGCGGCCCTGGCCGACGTGGTGGCGATCCCGGTGACCCCGTTCGCCGAGGACGGCTCCGTCGCGCAGGACACCCACCGGGCCCTGCTGCGCCGTCTGCTCGACGGCGGCATCACCACCCTCACCCCGAACGGCAACACCGGCGAGTTCTACGCCCTGACCCCCGAAGAGCGCCGGCTCGTCACGGAGCTGACGATCGACGAGGCCGGCGAGCGGGCCGTCGTCCTGGTCGGCGTCGGACACGACGTCCCCACCGCCGTCGCCTCCGCCCGGCACGCCCGGGAGCTCGGCGCCCAAATGGTGATGGTCCACCAGCCCGTCCACCCGTACGTCTCGCAGGCCGGCTGGGTCGACTACCACCGCGCCATCGCCGAGGCCGTGCCCGAGCTGGGCGTCGTGCCGTACATCCGCAACGCGCAGCTCACCGGTGCCCGGCTCGCCGAACTCGCCGACGCCTGCCCGAACGTCATCGGCGTGAAGTACGCCGTCCCCGACGCGGCCAGGTTCGCCGCCTTCGCCCGGGACGCGGGGCTTGAGCGGTTCGTGTGGGTGGCCGGGCTCGCCGAGCCGTACGCCCCCTCATACTTCTCCGCCGGTGCCACCGGCTTCACCTCCGGGCTGGTGAACGTCGCCCCGGCCGTCTCGCTGAACATGATCGAGGCGCTGCGCTCCGGCGACTACCGGGCCGCGATGAAGGTCTGGGAGCAGATCCGCCGCTTCGAGGAGCTGCGTGCCGACAGCGGCTCCGCCAACAACGTCACCGTCGTCAAGGAAGCCCTCGCCTCCCTCGGGCTGTGCCGGCGCGAGGTCCGTCCGCCGAGCAAGCCGCTGCCCGAGAGCGAGCGGGCCGAGGTCGCCGCGATCGCCGCGGGGTGGTCGCTATGACCGGGCGACTGCGTCCCGAGGAGCTCCGGAGCCACCAGTGGTACGGCGTCGAGGGGCAGCTGCGCACCTGGTCGCACAACGCCCGGATGCGCCAGCTCGGTTACGAGGCGGAGGAGTACCGGGGCCGCCCGGTGATCGCCGTCCTGAACACCTGGTCCGACATCAACCCCTGCCACGTTCATCTGCGCGAGCGCGCCGAGGCGGTCAAGCGGGGGGTGTGGCAGGCCGGCGGCTTCCCGCTGGAGTTCCCGGTCGCCACGCTGTCGGAGACCTACCAGAAGCCGACCCCGATGCTCTACCGCAACCTGCTCGCGATGGAGACGGAGGAGCTGCTGCGGTCATACCCGGTCGACGCGGCGGTGCTGCTCGGCGGCTGCGACAAGTCGACGCCCGCGCTGCTCATGGGCGCGGCCTCGGCCGACGTACCGTCGGTCTTCGTGCCCGCGGGGCCGATGCTGCCGGGACACTGGCGCGGGGAGACCCTCGGGTCGGGCACCGACATGTGGAAGTACTGGGACGAGCACCGCGCGGGCAACCTGACCGACTGTGAACTGAGGGAGCTGCAGGGCGGGCTGGCCCGGTCGCCCGGTCACTGCATGACCATGGGGACGGCGTCGACGATGACCGCGGCGGCGGAAGCCCTCGGTATGACGCTGCCGGGCGCCTCCTCGATCCCGGCCGTCGACTCCGGGCACGAGCGGATGGCCGCCGCCTCGGGGCGCCGTGCCGTGGAGCTCGCCTGGACCGCGCTCAAGCCGTCCCGGATCCTCACCCGCGAGGCCTTCGAGGACGCCGTCACCACGGTGCTCGGGCTCGGCGGCTCCACCAACGCCGTGATCCACCTGATCGCGATGGCGGGGCGCTGCCGGGTCGAACTCACCCTCGACGACTTCGACCGCGTCGCCCGCACCGTGCCGGTGCTCGCCAACGTCCGGCCCGGCGGACGGACGTACCTCATGGAGGACTTCCACTTCGCCGGCGGTCTGCCCGCTTTCCTCTCACGGATCACCGACCTGCTGCACCTGGACCGGCCCACCGTCAACGGCACCCTGGGTGAGCAGATCGAGGGCGCCGTAGTCCACGACGACGACGTCATCCGTACCCGTGAGAACCCGGTCGCCGCCGAGGGCGGGGTCGCCGTGCTGCGCGGCAACCTCTGCCCCGACGGCGCGGTCATCAAGCACATCGCCGCCGAGCCGCAGCTGCTCAAGCACACCGGTCCCGCGGTCGTCTTCGACGACTACAGGACCATGCAGCGCACGATCAACGACCCCGGGCTGGACATCACCGCCGACAGCGTGCTGGTGCTGCGCAACTCGGGTCCCAAGGGCGGCCCGGGCATGCCCGAGTACGGCATGCTGCCGATCCCCGACCGTCTGCTGAAGCAGGGGGTACGGGACATGGTCCGGATCTCCGACGCCCGGATGAGCGGCACGAGCTACGGCGCGTGCGCCCTGCACATCGCGCCCGAGTCGTACGTCGGCGGGCCGCTGGCCCTGGTCCGCAGCGGTGACTCGATCACCCTGGACGTCGAGGCCCGGACCCTCCACCTCAACGTCGACGACGAGGAGCTTCAGCGGCGCAGGGCCGACTGGACGCCTCCGCCCGCCCGGTACGAGCGCGGCTACGGCGCGCTCTACAACGAGCAGATCACGCAGGCCGACACCGGCTGCGACTTCGAGTTCCTCGCCCGTCCGGGCCGGGTCGCCGACCCGTACGCGAGCTGAACCACCGCACCGGCCACGCGCCACCGCACCGGCCACGCGCCACCGCACGACGGCACCACCGCGCTACTCAGCACGACCCGGCACGACCCTGCCCGGGGAGAAAGCGCTTCCCGCGAGCGCACCGAAGCACGACGTACCACGACGTACTGAGAACGGAGAACAGTCATGGCCCAAGCCGCAGCCGTGGCGAAACCGCCCGCGCCACCCCGGCGGCGCCGGGCCTCCGCCACGCCGCGCAGGCTCCCGTACCTGCTGATCGCACCGGCCGCCCTGCTGATGCTGGGCTTCATCGCCTACCCGGTCATCAGCGTCTTCTACTACAGCCTGCAGAACTACAACCCCACCAAGCCATGGCGGAACGGCTACGCGGGATTCGACAACTTCGTCCACGCCTTCACCAAGGACCCCGTCTTCTGGGACACGCTGGTCTTCAGCGCCAAGTGGGTCTTCGTCGAGGTCGGCCTGCAGCTGCTGTTCGGCCTCGCGCTCGCCCTGATCGTCAACCAGACCTTCGTGGGCCGGGGCCTGGGACGCGCCCTGGTCTTCTCCCCGTGGGCCGTCTCCGGCGTGCTGACCTCCGCGATCTGGGTGCTGCTCTACAACTCCCAGACCGGCATCACCCGTTACCTCGCGGACATCGGCATCGGCTCCTACGGCACCAGCTGGCTGTCGGACACCTCCACGGTGTTCCCGGCGGCGGTCGTGGCCGACCTGTGGCGCGGGGTACCGTTCTTCGCGATCCTCATCCTGGCCGACCTCCAGTCCGTCTCGAAGGACCTGTACGAGGCCGCCGAGGTCGACGGCGCCAGCCGCATCAAGCAGTTCTGGCACATCACGCTGCCGCATCTGAAGGACGCCATCATCCTGTCCACGCTGCTGCGCGCGGTCTGGGAATTCAACAACGTCGACCTGCTCTACACCCTGACCGGCGGCGGCCCCGCGGGCGAGACGACCACGCTGCCGCTGTACATCGCCAACACATCCGTCGACGCCCACAACTTCGGCTACGCGTCGGCCCTGACCACGGTGGCGTTCGTGATCCTGCTCTTCTGCTCGATGGTCTACCTGCGGCTGAGCAAGTTCGGAGGCGAGAGCAAGTGAGCGTCAAGGAAGCCACCAAGACGGCGCCCGCTCCCGTGCGCGCCACCCCCGGACCGGCCCGGCCCGTGAAGAAGGACCGCGCCTGGGACGAGGCACCCCGCTGGCAGATCTACCTGCCCCTGGGCATCTACCTGATCTTCACCCTCATCCCCTTCTACTGGATCCTGCTCTTCTCGCTGCGCCCGGCCGGCTCGACCTCGCTCATGCCCTGGCCGATGACCTTCGACCACTTCGAGAAGGTCTGGACGGACCGCAGCTTCGGCACCTACTTCACCAACAGCGTGCTCGTCGGCATCGCCACCCTGCTCATGACGACGCTCGTCGCGCTGGCCGGCGGCTACGCCCTCGCCCGGTTCGACTTCAAGGTCAAGCGGGCGTTCATGCTGGCCCTGCTGTGCTCCCAGTTCGTGCCGGGCGCGCTGCTGCTGGTGCCGCTGTTCGAGATCTTCGCCGAACTGCAGATGATCAACTCGCTGGGCAGTGTCATCCTCGCCGAGACGGTCTTCCAGCTGCCGCTGTCGATGATCCTGATCAGCAATTTCATCAAGAACGTGCCGTACTCCCTGGAGGAGGCGGCCTGGGTCGACGGCTGCAACCGCATGACGGCCTTCCGGATCGTGGTGCTGCCGCTGCTGCGGCCCGGTCTGATCGCCGTCGGCTCGTTCGCCTTCGTCCACTCCTGGAACCACTTCCTGTTCGCCCTGATGTTCCTGAACAACCAGGACAAGCAGACGATCCCCGTCGGCCTCAACTCCCTGATGAGCGCCGACAGCGTCGACCTGGGCGCGCTCGCCGCGGGCGGCATCATCGCGGCCGTGCCGGTCGTGATCGTGTTCGCCTTCATCCAGAAGTGGCTGATCACCGGGTTCAGCGCGGGGGCGGTGAAGGGATGAGGCCGAGGCAACTCGCCGTCGCCTGCTCCTTGCTGGGCGTGGCCGACGTCGGCTGGACGCCCACCCTGCACGGGCGGATCGACAGTGGCCGGGAGGCCGACCGGGCGGTGGCCCGCGGCGCGGGCGCGGGGAGGATGCCGTGACCGGTCGCATGATCGATCCCATGAGCGAACCCCTGAGCACGCCCCTGCCCGTCGTCCTCGCCGGTGCCCGCGGTCATGGCCGCTGGCACGTGGAGAACATCCGCCGTCTGCAGCAGAAGGGCATCGTCCGGCTCGTCGGGATCTGCGAGCTGACGCCGCTGACCGAGGAGGAACTGGGCGACCTGGGCACCCCCGAGCAGTCCGCCGACTTCGGCGCCCTGCTGGACGCCACCGGCGCCCGGGTCGCGGTGATCTGCACCCCGATCCCGACCCACACCGACCTCGCCCTCACGGCGGCCGAGCGGGGGGTGCACCTCCTCCTGGAGAAGCCACCCGCCCCCTCCTACGCCGAGTTCCGCCGGATGGCCGACGGGGTCGCCGCGGCCGGGGCCGTCTGCCAGATCGGCTTCCAGTCGCTGGGCTCGCACGCCCTGACGGCCGTCCGCGAGCTGATCGAGAAGGGCGCGATCGGCAAGCTCGTCGGCCTCGGCGGCGCCGGTGCCTGGGTGCGCGACGAGGACTATTTCCGGCGGGCGCCCTGGGCGGGCAAACGGCGGATGAACGGCGTCGACGTGATCGACGGGGCACTGACCAACCCCCTCGCCCACGCCGTCGCCACCGCCCTCGCCCTGGGCGGCAGCACCCGCGCCGAGGACGTCACCGGCATCGAGACCGAGCTGCTGCGCGCCAACGCCATCGAGTCCGACGACACCTCCTGCGTCCGGATCACCACCGCGCAGGGCCACCCGGTCACCGTCGCCGCGACCCTGTGCGCCGAGGAGGCGGACGAGCCGTACGTGCTGGTGCACGGCAGCAGTGGCCGGATCACCTTCTGGTACAAGCAGGACCGCGTGCTGCTCCAGCGCGCGGGGCACGGCCCGGAGGAGTCCGAGCACGGCCGCACCGACCTGCTGGAGAACCTCGTCGACCACCTCACCACCGGCGCGGACCTGCTCGTCCCGCCGGACGAGACCGGCGCCTTCATGAAGGTCGTCGAGGCCGTCCGCACCGCTCCCGACCCGGCTCCGCTCCCGGACACCGCCTGGCACCGCGTCCCCGGCGAGAACCGCCGTGTCGTGCCGGGCATCGACGGACTCGTCGCGGCCGCCGCCGACACCCTCGCCCTCTACTCCGAACTCGGCGCCCCCTGGGCACACCCGTCGAACGAGGTGAGCACCCGATGACCAGCAACGACACCGCGGTCCTGCGCGTCGCGGGCCGGCCGGTCGGCCGGTACGTCACCCGGCCCGAGCTGCCGGCACGGCTCTCACCGCGCCCCTATCTGCACCCCGTCACCACCCTGGCCGGCACGGCCGTGACCGAACTCGCCCCGGCCGACCACACACACCACCTCGGCGTCGGTGTCGCCGTTCCCGACGTCGAGGGGTTCAACTTCTGGGGCGGGCGCACCTACGTCCGTGACCAGGGCCCCACCGAGCTCGACAACCACGGCTCGCAGCGGCACATCGCCTTCCAGCTGCGCGACCCGGACGGCTTCGTGGAGGAGCTGCGCTGGGTGAGCGCGGGCGGCGAGCTGCTGCGCGAACGCCGTACGGTCGCGGCCACCGAACTCACCGACCGGGCCTGGGCGCTGGACCTCACGTTCTCCCTCACCAACGTCACCCGGAGCCCGCTGTCGATCGGCAGCCCCGCGACCAACGGGCGCCCGGGCGCCGCCTACGGCGGCTTTTTCTGGCGGGCCCGCAAGGAGCCCTCCGCGCCGGAGGTCTTCACGGCCGGTGCCGACGGCGAGGAGAAGGTCCACGGCCGCCCCGCCGACTGGCTCGCCCTGCGGGGCGCCACCTGGACGCTGGTCTTCGCCGGCGCCACCGAACGGACCCGCCGCGACCCGTGGTTCGTGCGCACCGAGGAGTACCCCGGCGTCGGCTCCTCCCTGGCGTACGACGAACGGGTGCCCGTCCCGCCGGGCGAGACCGTCGTGCGGCGGGTCGTCACGGTCGTCGCCGACGGCCGTCTGGACCGGGACGCCGCCGCGTCCCTCGTCCGCAAGGCGGTGAGCCCGTGACCTCCGGGACCTACCGCAATCCGATCCTGAACGCCGACTGGTCCGATCCGGACGTCGTCCGGGT
The DNA here is from genome assembly GCF_014202475.1 of Streptomyces paradoxus. GTDB lineage: Bacteria > Actinomycetota > Actinomycetes > Streptomycetales > Streptomycetaceae > Streptomyces > Streptomyces paradoxus. The sequence goes on along the minus strand of NZ_JACHGV010000009.1, from coordinate 78,819 downwards.
CGGCGACGACTTCTACCTGACCGCCTCCAGCTTCGGCCGCGCCCCAGGCCTGCCGCTGCTGCACTCCCGCGACCTGGTCCACTGGACCCTGGTCGGCCACGCCCTGGACCGCCTGGAACCGGCCGAGGAGTTCGCGACCCCCCGTCACGACTGCGGCGTCTGGGCCCCCTCGTTCCGATATCACGACGAACGCTTCTGGATCTTCTGGGGCGACCCCGACCAGGGCATCTTCCAGGTCAACGCCCCGGCCGTGCGCGGCCCCTGGACCCGCCCGCACCTGGTGAAGGCGGGCAAGGGACTGATCGACCCGTGCCCCCTGTGGGACGAGGAGACCGGCGAGGCCTACCTGGTCCACGCCTGGGCCAAGTCCCGCTCCGGCGTCAAGAACCGCCTCACCGGCCACCGGATGCGCCCCGACGGCACCGGCCTCCTCGACGAGGGAAAGGTGATCGTCGACGGGGACCGCATACCCGGCTGGTTCACCCTCGAAGGCCCCAAGCTCTACCGGCACGACGGCTGGTTCTGGATCCTCGCCCCCGCCGGCGGCGTCGAGACCGGCTGGCAGGGCGCCTTCCGCTCGCGCGGCTTCTTCGGGCCGTACGAGGAGCGCGTCGTCCTGGAGCAGAAGGACACCGACGTCAACGGCCCCCACCAGGGCGGCTGGGTGCGCACCCCCTCGGGTGAGGACTGGTTCCTGCACTTCCAGCAGCGCGGCGCCTACGGCCGGGTCGTCCATCTCCAGCCGATGCGCTGGGGCCCGGACGAGTGGCCGGTGCTCGGGGACGACGGCGCCCCCGTCGCCGAGCACCGCCGCCCCGGCCTGCCGCCGCAGCCGCCCGCCGCGCCCGCCACCGACGACGACTTCCCCGGCGGACGGCACGGCCGCCAATGGCAGTGGACGGCCAACCCGCAGGACGGCTGGGCCACCCAGCACTCCGGGGACGGACTGCGGCTGACCTGCGTCCGCTCGCCCGACGCCCACGACCTGCGGAAACTGCCCCACGTGCTGACCCAGCGGCTGCCCGGCGCACCCTGCACCGCCGAAGTGGAGCTGCGTCTGGACAGCGATGAGCCCGGGGCCCGGGCCGGGCTCGCGGTCCTCGGGGACGCGTTCGGCTGGATCGGACTCCAGCGCGGCACGGACGGCACGGTCCACCTCGTGCACCGGTTCGCCGAGGCCGTGGCGGAGGGCGAACGCGACGCCGCCCACCCCCGGCTCGCCCCGGAGGGCCGGGTCCGGATGCGGATCGAGATCGGCGCGGGCGCCCGCTGCCGCTTCTCCGCCGACGTCGGCGACGGCTTCCGGCCGTCCGGTCCCGTCTTCACCGCCACCCCGTGGCGCTGGGTCGGCGCACTGCTCGGCCTCTTCGCCCTCGCGCCCGCCGGCCAGGGGCATGCCGGAGCGGCGGTATTCACCCGGTTCCGGATCAGCTCCTCGTAACACACCCCTGTCGTAAGCCTGTTGGGAGCCGCAATGACGCACCTCCGTAGCAAGCGCTTGTCGAGACCGGGGCGGCCCGGCACGGTCCTGGCCGTCGTGCTCGGCCTCGTCGCCGCGCTCAGCCTCGGGGCGCTCGGGGACGCCCACGCTGCGCCCCCGGCGAAACCCGGGCCCGCCGCGGACCGCTGGACCGACCGGCCGCACGGCTTCGCCTCCCTCGCCGGCGGCACCACGGGCGGGGCGGGCGGCAAGGTCGTCACCGTCACCGACCAGGCCGCCCTGGCGAAGTACGCGGCGGCCGAGGAGCCGTACGTCATCCGCGTCAAGGGCACCCTGGAGATGGAGCCCTTCGGCCGGGAGATACCCGTCGCCTCGGACAAGACCATCATCGGCGTGAGCGACACCGCCGAGATCGTGCACGGCGGATTCACCCTCGACCCCGGCACGCACAACGTCGTCATCCGCAACCTGACCATCCGCGACACGGCCGTCGAGGGCAACTGGGACTGCAAGGACACCGACTACGACGGCATCCGCCTGGACACCGCCCACCACGTGTGGATCGACCACATACGGTTCTCGCGGATCTGCGACGGGCAGCTCGACATCCGCAAGGACAGCGAGTACGTCACCGTGTCCTACAACCAGTTCACGGACAACAACAAGACCTTCGGCATCGGCTGGACCCCGAACGTCACGACGCAGATCACCGTCGACCACAACTGGTTCCGCGGTACCAAGCAGCGCAACCCGTCCGCCGACAACTGCGCCTACGCGCACCTCTACAACAACTACCTGTCCGGGCAGCTGTCCGACGGCGACCCGGTCTGGACGTACGGCAACTGGTCGCGCGGCAGGACGAAGATGGTCATCGAGAACAGCTTCTACGACGGCGTCCAGCACCCCTACCAGGCCGACGCGACGGCGGAGCTGGTGCAGCGCGGGTCGATCCTGCGCAACACGACGGGAAGGCACGACGCGTGGGGCACGGCGTTCGACCCGCGGCAGTTCTACTCCTACCGGCTTGACCCGGCCGCGGCGGTGCCCGCGCTGGTGAAGCGGTTCTCCGGGCCGCAGCGGCGGATCGGCGGGCCGGTCACGCTGCACGTCCCGGGCGACCACCCGACCGTGCAGGCCGCCGTGGACGCCGTCCCCGAGGGCAACGACACCCCGCTGACCATCGCCGTCGCGCCGGGCACCTACCGCGAGAAGGTGTTCATCCCCGCGAGCAAGCCGAACATCGTGCTGCGCGGCACCGGGCGGGACCGCTCCGACACCGTCATCGTCTTCGACACCCCGGCCGAGTACGGCGGGTCGACGGGGAGCGCCACCGTCCGGATCGCCGCGAACGACGTCACCGCACGCAACCTCACCTTCGGCAACGACTTCGACGAGGCCGCGCACGAGCTGAAGGGCGAGCAGGCCCTGGCGATGAAGACGACCGGCGACCGGATCGTCTTCGAGGACACCGCGTTCCTCGGCAACCAGGACACCCTCATGACCGACAGCCCCAAGCTGACCACCGTCAGCCGGGTCTACGTCCGCGACTCCTACATCGAGGGCGACGTCGACTTCGTCTACGGACGGGCCACGACGGTGATCGAGCGGTCGGTGATCCGGGCCCTGAGCCGCGGCTCGGACTCCAACAACGGCTACATCACGGCGGCTTCGACGTGGAAGGGCAACCCGTACGGGTTCCTGATCACCAGGTCGAAGGTCGTCAGCGACGCCCCCGCCGGTACCTACCACCTGGGCCGGCCCTGGCACCCGGGCGGCGAACCCGACGCGGTCGCCCAGGTGCTGATCCGGGACACCCTGCTGCCCGCCGCGGTCAAGTCCTCGCCGTGGACGGACATGAGCGGGTTCTCGTGGAAGGACGCACGGTTCACCGAACACCGCAATCACGGCCCGGGCGCGACGGTCACCGCCGACCGTCCGCAGATGAGCGACCGGGACGCGCGCTCCCACACGGTCACCGCCTACCTGGCGGGCACCGACGGCTGGGCGCCGCACACCCGTCACTGACCCTCCACATCCTCAAGTTCCGCAGGATCCAGAAGAAGAGAGCCGACCAATGAAGATCAGCAATCGCACCAGCAGCAGAGGCGGGCGCCGGACCTCGGCCGCCGTCGCCCTCGGGGCCGTGCTCGCGCTGACCGCGACCGCCTGCGGCGACGACGGCAGCGGAGCGGGCGGTGACAAGGGCGCCGACGGAAGCGGCAAGGGCAAGATCGTCTTCTGGGACAACAACGGCGGTGTCCGCACCGAGATCTGGAAGGAGGTCATCGCCGACTTCGAGAAGGCCAACCCGGACATCGAGGTCGACTACGTCGGGATCGCCTCGACCGAGTACCAGTCGAAGGTCGACACCGCCCTCCAGGGCGGCGGCCTGCCGGACGTCGGTGGCGTGGGCGCGGCGATGCTCGCGGGGTTCGCCGCCCAGGGCGCGCTGGAGCCGCTCGACGAGCGACTCGGCAAGTCGTCGCTGAACGGCAAGCTCAACAAGGACATGGTCGAGTCGCTGAAGGCCGCCGGCGGCGGGGACGACAAGCTGTACTCGATCCCGACCTCCGCGAACAACGGTGTGCTGTACTACCGCACCGATCTGTTCAAGAAGGCGGGCCTCCAGGAGCCCACCACGTGGGACCGCTTCTACGCGGCCGCGAAGAAGCTGACGAACGCGGGCAAGAACGAGTTCGGCTACACCATCCGCGGTGGTGCGGGTTCCATCGCCCAGGCACTGGACGCCATGTACGGGCAGTCCGGCATCACCTCGTTCTGGGACGCCAGTGGTGACAAGACCACGGTCAACGACCCCAAGAACGTGGCGGCGCTGGAGAAGTACGCGGCGCTGTACAAGAAGGTCACCCCGGCCGCCGACCTCAACAACGACTTCACCAAGATGGTCGCGCAGTGGGATTCCGGCACCATCGGAATGCTGAACCACAACCTGGGGTCGTACCAGGACCACGTGAAGGCGCTCGGGCCCGAGAAGTTCCGGGGCATTCCGCAGCCGGTCGGTGCCTCCGGAAAGCGGGTGCAGGTGTCCAACCCGGTCGACGGGCTGGGGCTGTTCAAGAGCGGCAAGAACAAGGACGCCGCCTGGAAGTTCATCGAGTTCGCCACGTCCAGGGCGGAGAACTCGAAGTTCAACGAGGCGGCGGGGCAGGTGCCGTCGAACACCGACGCGGCGAAGGACGCGTGGATCTCGAAGGCCGAGCCCACGAAGCTGGCCGCCGACGCGTTGTCGGACGGGTCGACGACGATCGTGCAGCTGCCGTACTACCTGCCGGACTGGAACACGATCTCCAAGGCGGATAACGAGCCGAATTTCCAGAAGGTGCTGCTCGGGAAGATGAGTGCGAAGGAATTTCTGGACACGATGGCCGATCAGCTGAATGCGGCTCAGGAGGAATGGAACCAGCAGAACGGGTAGTTCTGGATTTCGCCGCGGGGCGGCCCGTGGTTCGCAGGCTGCGGGCCGTCCCTGGCTTGTCGCGCAGTTCCCCGCGCCCCTTGGTGAGTTGCACAACCCCCATTCGCTGAAAGGAACTCCGCGTGTCTCTCAGTCGTAGACAAGTTGCTGTTGCTGCGGCCGCTGTGCCGTTGGCGTTCTCCGTGGCCGGTACCGCTCATGCCGGAAATCGTCGCACCCTCTACGTCGCCGGTGATTCCACCGCCGCGCAGAAGCACGCCAATACCGCGCCCGAGACCGGGTGGGGGATGGCCATTCCCTTCTTTCTGCAGTCCTCGCGGCTCGCCGTCTCCAATCACGCCGTGAACGGGCGGAGTTCGAAGAGTTTCGTCGACGAGGGGCGGCTGAAGGGGATCCTGTCCGCGATCCGGCCCGGGGACCTGCTGCTCGTGCAGTTCGGTCACAACGACGAGAAGCGGGAAGACCCCGCCCGGTACACCGAGCCCTGGTCGACGTATCAGGAGTATCTGCGGATGTACCTCGACGGCGCCCGGGCGCGTGGAGCGCGGCCCGTGCTCGCCACCTGCGTGGAGCGCCGGCGGTTCGACGCCGCCGGGAAGGCCCTGCCGACGCACGGGGAGTACCCGGCGGCCATGCGGGCCCTCGCCGCCGAGGAGCGGGTCGCGCTGCTGGACATCCAGGCGCTGTCGCTCGCCCTGTGGCAGCGGCTCGGGGTCGAGGAGACCAAGAAATACTTCAACTGGACGGCGGCCGAGCAGGACAACACGCACTTCAACCCGCCCGGGGCCATCGAGGTGGCCCGGCTCGTGGCGCGGGAGCTGCTGCGCACCCGGGTGCTCGGGCCGCGTGATGTGCGGCGGCTGGACGAGCGGATTCCCGAGTCCTGGATCACCTGGCCGGAACCCGCCGCGTAACACCCCCCGACGAAGAAGGAAGAGAGCCGCACCATGAACGCTCAAAAGTGTCATGATCATGCCATTGCGAGAGCCGCCCTGCTCATCGGCTGCACCGCGCTCGTGCTGTCCCTGAGCGGCACCGGCGCCCAGGCCCAGCCCCGGGACATCGCCCGCCAGACCCTCGGCGCCGGCGACGGATGGGGCTCCCACGGCACCGGCACCACCGGCGGAGCGGCGGCCGACGCGCAGCACGTCTACACCGTCACCACCTGGGAGCAGTTCCGGGCCGCCCTGAAGGACGGCGGGACCGCACCCAGGATCATCAAGGTCAAGGGCGTCATCGACGCCGTATCCCAGGGCTGCGACGCGTTCGCGGCCGAGGGGTACGACTTCCGGAAGTACCTCGCCGCCTACGACCCCGCCGTCTGGGGCCACGACAAGCCGGTCAGTGGTGAGCAGGAGGACCTGCGGGCCGCGTCCGCCGCCGCGCAGGACAAGACCATCAAGGCGAGCGTGCCCGCCAACACCACCATCGTGGGCGTCGGGAAGGGCTCCGGGATCCGCGGCGGCAGCCTGCAGATCAGGGGTGTCGACAACGTCATCGTCCGCAACCTCGCCTTCGAGGCGCCGATCGACTGCTTCCCGCAGTGGGACCCCACCGACGACAACAAGACCGGCGCCTGGAACAGCGAGTACGACGGGATCGTGGTCTACGGCTCCACACACGTGTGGGTCGACCACAACACGCTGACCGACGGCCGCTACCCCGACAGCTCGCTGCCGTCCTACTTCGGCAAGACCTACCAGCAGCACGACGGGCTGCTCGACGTCGTGCGCGGTTCCGACCACGTCACCGTGTCCTGGAACGCGTTCAAGGACCACGACAAGACCATGCTGATCGGCAACAGCGACAGCGCCACCGCCGACGACACGGGGAAGCTGAAGGTCACGCTGCACCACAACCGCTTCGAGGGCATCGTCGAGCGGGCGCCGCGGGTGCGGTTCGGGCAGGTCGACTCGTACAACAACCATTTCGTGGTCGCCAAGGGCCAGAAGTGGGGCTACGTCTACGGCATCGGCAAGGAGTCCCGGCTCGTCGCCGAGCACAACGCGTTCACGCTGGCGCAGGGCATCAGCCCGGCGAAGATCCTCAAGAAGTGGAACGAGGCGCCGGTCACCGCGGGTTCCAACATCGTCAACGGCAAGGCGGTCGACCTGATCGCCGTGCACAACGCGGAGATCCCCGGGGAGACGCTCCAGTCGGGCGCCGGCTGGACGCCGGCCCTGCGCACGGACGTCGACCCGGCGAAGGCCGTCCCGGGCATCGTCGACGCCCGGGCGGGCGCCGGCCGCCTCTGCTGACCCGAACCGCCCCCAACCGGCCGGGGCGGCCCGCATCGCACCCCCGCCCCGGGGTGCGCCCGCCCCGGCCACCTCCCACCCCGCACCCGCCGCACCGCGAAGGAGCAGCCGCATGCTCTCGCAGCCCGACCCTTCCCCCGTCTCCCGCCGGGGGTTCCTCGCCGCGAGCGCCGCGGCGGGCACCCTCCTCGGCCTCGCCCCCGGCCCCGCGCGGGCCGGCACCCGGCCGCGGCCGTTCGGCCGGTACGGATCGCCCGCCGCGCGCCGCGATCCCCGGACCCTGTACGTCCACCCGGACGGAGCCGGTGACTTCACCACGGTCCGCGATGCCGTGGCCGCCGCCGACGGCAGTGGATACACGCTGGTCATCGCGCCGGGCGTCTACCGGCAGACCGTCGCCGTCGCCCCCGGCCGTACCGGGATGACCTGGATCGGGGCGAGCGAGGACCCCTGTGACGTCGTGATCGTGTACGGCAACGCGGCCGGAACGCCCAAGCCCGGCGGCGGCACCCACGGCACCACCGGCTCGGCCACCACCACCGTCCAGGCCGACGGGTTCACCGCCCGCTGGATCACCTTCGCCAACGACTGGCTGCGCGCCGACCACCCCGGGACCACCGGCACCCAGGCCGTCGCCCTCAAGGTCCAGGGCGACCGCTCCGCCTTCCACCACTGCCGCTTCCTCGGCCACCAGGACACCCTGTACGCCGACTCCATGGCCCTCGGCACCTTCGCCCGCCAGTACTTCACCCACTGCTACGCCGAGGGTGACGTCGACTTCGTCTTCGGTCGGGCGACCGCCGTGTTCGACCGGTGCCACTTCCGGACCCTGTCCCGGACCGACCTGGCCGGCGCCCCCTACGGATTCGTCTTCGCGCCGTCGACCGCCGGCGCCAATCCGCTCGGCTACCTGGTGACCCGCAGCCGCGTCAGCAGCGAGGCCCCCGACGGCTACTACAAGCTGGCCCGGCCCTGGGTGCCCAGCTCCGACACCACCGCCCGCCCCATGCTCACCGTGCGGGACACCCGGCTCGGGCCGGGCATCGACGCGGTCGCGCCCTACGCCAACATGTCCGACTCCCACCCGTGGCAGAACCAGCGCTTCGCCGAGTACCGCAACACGGGGCCGGGCGCGGTGGTGCACGTCCCCGGCAACCGGCCCCGGCTGAGCCGCGCGCAGGCCCGGGCCCACACCAGGCAGGCCTACCTCGGCGACTGGCGGCCGTATGCGTAGGGCCGCCGTGCTCCTCCTCGGCCTCTGCCTGCTCTGGCCGGCCGCACCCGGCCTCCGCCGCCGAACGCGCCCCTGCCGGCCGCACCCCCACCGGCTGGGCCTCGGCCGGCCCCGCCGTCGAGCGGTACGTACTGCGGCACGCCGGAACGGGGAGGCCGCATGGAGGCCCATGACGCGCTGGGGCGACGGACGTTCGTGGCCGGGGCGGGGGCCGCGCTGCTGGGCGGGGGAGCGGTGAGCGGGGCACGGGCGGCGGTCGTGGACGGTCCGCTGCCCGATTTCCACCCGGCGCTCAAAGACGCCCTGACCTTCCCGCTGGCCTGGGGCCGCTCCCCGGTCCGGGACCACCGCGCCTGGCGGCGGGCCGCCCGCGCCACCGTCGAGGAGCACCTCCTCGTCGAGCGGCAGGACGGGACGCCGTACGCACCGGAGTTCACCGGCCGGTCCTGGACACCGGACTGCACCCGCGAGCTGGTGACCGTCTCCCTCACCCGCTACGAACGGGTCCGCGGCGCCCTGCTCACCCCGCACGGCCGCGGGCCCTTCCCCGCGGTGCTGCTCCTGCACGACCACGGCTCCCGGTTCGACATCGGCAAGGAGAAACTCGTCCGGCCCTGGTACGACGACACCCGTCTCGCCACCGCCCGCGCTTGGGCGGACAAGTACTTCGGCGGACGGTTCGTCGGCGACGAACTGGCCCGGCGGGGCTACGTGGTGCTCTGCCTGGACGCCCTCGGATGGGGCGACCGCGGGCCCCTCGCCCACGAGCAGCAGCAGGCGCTGGCCGCGAACTTCCTCAACCTCGGCTCCTCGCTCGCCGGGCTCATGGCCAGGGAGGACCAGCGGGCCGCCGCCTTCCTGGCGGGGCTGGACCGGGTGGACGCCCGGCGGGTCGCGGCCGTCGGCTTCTCCATGGGCGCCTACCGCGCCTGGCAGACCGCCGCCCTCAGCGACCACGTGGCCGCCGCCGCGAGCGTCTGCTGGATGACCGGCCTGAAGGAGATGATGGTGCCCGGCAACAACACCCTGCGCGGGCAGTCGGCGTACTGCATGCTCCACCCCGGCCTCGCCCGGCACCTCGACATCCCGGACGTGGCGAGCATCGCCGCGCCCAGGCCGATGCTGTTCTTCGACGGCGGACTCGACACACTGTTCCCGGCCGAGGGCGTGCGGGTCGCCTACGGCAAGCTGCGTGCCGTCTGGCGCTCGCACCAGGCCGAGGATCGGATACGGACGAAGACGTGGCCGGAGCTCGGCCACGTCTTCACCGCACCCATGCAGGACGAGGTCGTCAGCTGGCTCGACGACGTCCTGTGAGACCTACCGCCGCACCGGCTTGATGCCCTCCAGCGTCGGCACCACCGGCTTGATGCTGCCGTCGGCCGCGAACTCCATGCGGTCGACGGTCGTCTCCCGGTGCATGCCGTCGCCGCCGGGCCGGCCGGGCCCGTTGAGGGCGAAGCGGTGGTACACGGCGTACCAGTCGTCGGTGCCGGGGGTGTTCACCACCGAGTGGTGACCGGTGCCGAGGATGCCGTACTCGGGCCGCTTCTGAAGGATCGTCCCGCGCTTGGTCCACGGGCCGAGCGGGGACGGCCCCGTCGCGTACGCCACGTGGTAGTTCTCGCTGCGGGTGTCGTCCTCCGACCACATGAAGTAGTACGTGCCCTTCCGCTTGATCACGAAGGAGCCCTCGCGGAAGTTGTCCGGGGTGATGTCCCGCACCTTCGATGCGTCGAAGGACACCATGTCGTCGTTCAGCGGCACGACGTACCCGTGGCCGTTGCCCCAGTACAGGTAGGCCTGGCCGTCGTCGTCCGTGAAGACCGCCGGGTCGATCATCTGGCCCTTCAGCGAACCGCCCTTGGCGACCAGGGGCTTGCCGAGCGCGTCCCTGAAGGGGCCGGCGGGGGAGTCCGCGACCGCCACGCCGATCTGCTGTTCGGCGCAGAAGTAGAAGTAGTACTTGCCGTCCCGCTCGGCGATCGCGGGAGCCCAGGCGTTCTTGTCGGCCCAGGTGACGTCCGGCCCGAGGTCGAGGATGACGCCGTGGTCTGTCCAGTTGACCAAGTCCTTCGAGGAGTACGCCTTGAACTGGGTGCCGCTCCAGCCGGGGAAGCCGTCCGTCGTCGGGTAGATCCAGTACCTGCCGTTCAGGTACCGCACGTCCGGATCGGCGTTGAGGCCGGGCAGGAGCGGGCTGCGGGTCCGGACCGCCTCGACCGTCCAGGTGCGCTTGGTGCCGTCGGCCGCCGTGACCGTGTACTTCTGCGGCGTGCGGAAGTCGCGGCGGGTGCCGGACCTGGGGCTCAGCTCGGCTCCCTCACCGGCCCACAGCTTCGGGGCGAGGCCGCGCAGGTCGGCGTCGGGCCGCATCGGCAGGACGACCTTCGAGGCGCTGTCCGTGACGATCGCGTACCCCTTCTGGTGCTTCGCCGTCGCGTCCACGACCGAGGTGGGGGTGGCTGGGTAGGCCGCCAGCAGGCGGTCGTACTCCCGCTGCGTCACCGGCAGGACCGTGCCGTGCCGGGGGCTCGCCGGAAGCTGGTAGTCCGTGGACGGCGTCCACTTGCCGGAGGCGAGATCGGTGGTCTCGAAGGGGAGGTAGCCGCGGCCGCCGTACTCGTCGATGAACAGGTACCACTTCTTCTCGGTGTTCGACTTGAACACCGTCGGGCCCTCACCGCGGTCCATCGCGCCCTTGCCGATGCAGTCGGCCACGAACTCGTACTTCGTCGAGGTCAGGGAGGTGGACTTCTCCCCGGTGATGAACTTCGAGCAGGGGCTGGAGGAGCCGGGGTCCCGCTCGTCCTTGGTGTATCGGTAGTACTCGTCCTGGTACTTGACCACCGTCGAGTCGATCACCGAGTAACCCGGGTCGTTCCAGACCTTCGGCTCGCTGAAGGTGCGGAAGTCCTTCGTCGTCGCGTACAGCATCTTGTTGTACGTGTCGCCCTTGTGGTCCGGGTCGTCGTCCGCGTACAGCTTCGACGCCCAGAAGACGACGTACCGACCGAGCTTGTCGTCCCAGTAGGCCTCCGGGGCCCAGGTGTTGCCCGCGTTGTCCGGGGAGACCTTCACCAGACGCTGGTCGGTCCAGTGGACCAGGTCGGTGGACTCCCAGACCATGATCGACTTGCTGCCGTGCCGCTGGACCTGGTCCCAGCTGCCGCTGGAGTTCTGGTACATCCGCAGGTCGGTGGCGATCAGGTAGAACTTGTCGCCCTTGGGGGAGCGGATGACGAACGGGTCGCGCAGGCCCTTCTCGCCGATCGTGGAGGTCAGTACCGGTTTCCCGGCGTTCAGCTCACGCCAGTGCAGCGGGTCGTTGCCGCGGCTGAGGGCGTAGCGGATCTGCTCGCCGTCGGCGGTGCCCTCACCGGTGAAGTAGGCGAAGAGATAGCCGGCGTACGTGCTGTGCTTCACGGGTGGGGCTCCGGGGTCTGCGGTGCTGGGCGGTGCCGTGACGAGGGTCAGGAGGAGGCCGGTCAGGGCCAGGAAAGGCAGCAGGAGGGTGCGGGCGATGCGGGGGCGCATGACACTTCCTGTCGGAGTGTGGGGGATTCTGTTGGATAGCGGCCCTCGGAGTTTCACCGGAGGGACGCAGGGCGTCAACGGGTCGGCGTGCGGCCGGTGGTTTCCGAAACTTTCGGAACGTCGGCGCCCCCGGTGCACGTGACGGCGGCAACCCTTTCCGGCGCGGCGGCGACTGGTGGACGGGAAACGGGTGGGAGCGGGCCCCCCCGAACCGTTTTCCGTCCCCGGCCCCCCAGGAAAGGAACGCTCCGTGCCGCCGAGCACCGGACGCCACCGCAGCACCCGTACGCTCTCCATCGCCGCGGCCGTGGCCTGTGCCGCCGGGGCCGGCGGCGTCTACCTGGGTCTGACGACCGGCGGCGCACGGGCCGCCTCGACTACGGTCACCGTCTCCACCGCTGCCCAGCTCGAAGAGGCCGTGCGGAACGCCACGGCCGGCACCGTGATCCAGGTCCGCGGCGGCACCTACCACCCGTCCGCCACCCTGAAGTCCAGCGCGAACGGCACCGCTTCCGCGCCCATCACCCTGCGGGCGTACGGCGGGGAGAAGGTGCGGATCGACGGGTCCCGACTGCCCCCGGGCTCCTGGCTGGCCGCGATCGCCGGTGACCACTGGACCGTCCAGGACCTGGCCTTCGTCAACTCCCCGGCCCAGGGATTCGTCGCCACGTCCTCGGTCGGCGGGGTCTTCAGGAACCTGGTCACCGCGGACAACGGCGACTCCGGCTTCACCCTGCGCGGCGACGGCACCACCGGCAACCTCGTGCAGAACCTGGACAGCCACGGCAACCACGACCCGGCCGGCCACGGACGCAACGCCGACGGCATCGCGGTCAAGTTCGGTTCGGGAACCGGGAACAGGATCACCGGAGCCCGGCTGTACGGCAACGCCGACGACGGCCTCGACCTGTGGCAGTTCTCCTCGCCGGTGACCATCGAGCACTCCTGGGCCTTCGGCAACGGCGGGAACCGCTGGAAGGACACGGCCTTCGACGGCAACGGCAACGGCTTCGAGCTGGGCGGCGGGGGCGCGTCCGTCGCCCACGTCGTCACCGGCAACGCGGCCTGGGGCAACACGCGGCACGGCTTCACCGAGAACTCCAACACCGGCGCCGTCGCCCTGAACCGCAACACCGCCTACGCCAACGCCGGGAGGGGCTTCTCCTTCGCCACCGGCACCGCCCGCCTCGGCGGGAACCTCGCCGCCGGCGACAAAGGCGGAGCGGCGAAGCTCGGCCCCTCGGCGGCCTCCGCCGGCAACACCTGGGACAGCGGCATCACCACCCCGTCCTTCCGGTCCACGGACGCGGCCGGCGCGTACGGAGCCCGCCGGGCGGACGGATCCCTGCCCAGGACGACGTTCCTGACGACCGGCTCCACGACCATCGGCTCGACGATGGACTGAGCCCGCTCCCGCCCCTACGGCGACGCCCCCGTCGGTGCGAAGCGACGGGGGCGTCCTGCCGGCCGGCCGAGGGGGGCTAGACCGGTACCGTCCGGCCGTCCGGAGGGGGGCTCCGGAGGGCCGAGGTGCCGGGACGTCCGACTGGGGGGCCGGACACCCGGCGTTCCGGTTGGGCCCAAGGGGGGACCAGGGCCAACCGGAGTCACAGGGGGCAGCGCCTACTGGTAGCTGATGTCAGAGGCCTTGAACTTGCAGCTCTTGCCGTCCGGACCGGGCGGCGTCAGCTCCTTGGGCTCCTTGCCCGTGTTGTTGCCCTCGAAGCGCACGCACGTTTTGATCTTCTTCTTGCTGTCGCCGTGGATGCGGATCCTCGACAGCGTCGCCGTGTCGCCGTAGTTGGCGTTCAACCCGACGATCGAGTTCATCGGCGCGGTCACGTCGATGTCGCTGAGCACGATCGTGCGCTTGTACTGGGTCTTGCAGTTGCCGCAGGAGCGGACCAGCTTGCCGGCGTTCTGAACCTGGAAGCCCGACACGTTCAGGGTGCCCGCGCCGTTGAACTGCAGCACCTTGTCGTCGGCGTTCTTCGCGCCGCCGCCGATCACCTTGTACACCGCGGACGACGACTTGCCCTTGAAGCTGGCCGCGTCCTCGCCGACGTCCAGCCACCACACGTTCTGCAACGTGCACGTGCCCTTGCAGTGCACGCCGTCCGCCGCGGGGGTGCCGATGATGACGTTCTTCAGGACCGCGCCGTCGGCCAGTTCGAAGATCGGGTCCTGGCCCTCGTCCTGGTTGTCCTGGCCGAGCGGGCCGGTGCCGTAGAACATCTTCATCCCGCCGTCGCGCTCACCGGAGACCGGGATGGTCTTCGACACGGGCGTCTTGCCCTTGTCCGTGGGCCAGGAGGACGCGGCGCCCGCCGTCGACAGCATCGACGTGGTGACGATCGCCGCTCCCGTGATGCCGAACGCGGACACCGCGGCGATCACCGTCCGCCGCTTGGTGACGCTGCGGCGGTGGCGGACGCGCTGTTCTGCTGGTGCAGTCATGTACCGATTCCTCAGATGGGTGACTCTTGCGCCTGGTGGTCGTCACCGGTGAAGAAAGGGTTGCCGTGTCTCCAGGAATTTCTCACGGGCCGCCGTCGCCGTCGTCCGCAGCGGCGAAGGAACCGCCCACCGACAGCTGCCGCGAGGCGGCGGCCGTCACCGAGTAGCGGTCCCCGCTCGCGTCGCGGCCGCCGCGGGCATGGTCGAACTGGCCGGCGAACACCCACTCGCCCACCGGGACCGTACGGCCCTCCTTGAGGGTCCAGGTGTATTCGAGAAAGCCGTCCCGCTCGGCCACCGCGAGGGTGAAGTCCGTCTCGGGCAGGGAGCGCCAGGCGCCCGCGTCGGAGACCCCGCCGGTCTGGGCCACCCTCAACCGCACGGTCAGCGCGGTCAGTTGCTCGCGGGTCTTGAGGGTGATGTTGCTCTGCGCCCAGAATTCGTTGCTGTGCGGGTCGACCGAACCGTCCGACCACAGCGGGCCGTCCTCGGTGGCGGCGGCGGCGGACGGCCGCTCGGCGGCTGGGGCGCTCGGCGTTCCCGACGGCGGCGGGCTCGACTCGCGGCGCTCGGGCGACCGGCTCGGCGACGGCTCCACCGGAGCCGGAGGTGCGGGCGCCCGGCTCGTCGCCTCGGGGGACGGCGTGGGAGTCGCCGACGTGGCCACTTCCTGTTGCCGCGGGGCGGTTTCGTCCTTCACCGCCGACGCCACCGCGTATCCGCCCACCGCCAGGACGCCGGCGACCGCGGCCGTCGCACCGGCCACCCGCATCCAGCCGAACACCGGCGGACGCGTCGCCCGGTGGCCGGAACCGGCCGGACCGGCCATGCCGCGCTCGACCCGGGCCAGCATGCGCTCCCGGTCGGGCTCGTGCGCTCCGGCCGCCTCGTGAAGCCGGGCGCGCACCTCCTCATGCACGTCCCGCCGCATGCTCATCGGTCCCTCCCTCCGCCCTCACCGGTGCGCACGCCCTCCACGGCGGGCGAGCAGCGCGGAGCACCCAGCGCCGCGTGCATCCGCTGCGGCACACCCCGCGTCCCCAGCAACCGCTGGAGTTCGGCCATTCCCTTCGAGGTCTGGCTCTTCACCGTACCCACCGACACACCGAGCGCCAGCGCGGTGTCCTTCTCCGACAGGTCGAACGCGTGCCGCAGCACCACACAGGCCCGCTTGCGGAACGGCAGCCGGCGCAACGCCTCCTGCACGTCGACCACGCCCGCGATGTCCGGGTTCTCGGTGTTCTCCTCGCGCTGCGACCAGAACAGGGCGATGCGCCGCCGCTCGCGCACCGCGCTGCGGATGCGGGTGCGGGCCAGGTTGGCGACCACGCCGCGCGCGTACGCGGCCGGATGGTCGGCCGCGCGCACCCGGTCCCAGCGGTGCCACAGCGCCAGCAACGCGTCCGCCGCCAGGTCGTCGGCGGTGTCCGACTCACCCGTCAGCAGGTAGGCCAGGCGCGACAGTTCGGCGTAGTGGCGCTCGAAGAAGGCGTGGAACTCCACGGAGGCGGCGTCGTCGACGACTGTGCCCACGGGCGACCTCTCCTCGCAGCGGCTACGGGCGCTCCCGGCCGGGGCGCCCCTGTGTGGCTGTCATGTAGATGACATGTGATCATCCGGGGGAGGCCCGGACGAGATCGGGAAGCGTAGCAGCGATCGTCGGATGGTTCGTACGGAGCTTCGAACGGCGTATGACAGGCCGGACTTCGATTTCGTAACACGAAGAAAACCTGAACGTGGTTCAACGCGACGAAAATCCAGCCAGCACCCGCACACCGATCACCCAGGCATCAAGGAGCACGCGCCATGTCCGAATCGCAGAAGGTGGCCGACCGGCCCGACGTCGCGCCACCAGCGGCGAACAGCGTCGACCGGTTCTTCAAGATCTCCGAGCGTGGCTCCACCTTCGGCCGGGAGATCCGCGGCGGCTTCGCCACGTTCTTCACGATGGCCTACATCCTTGTCCTGAATCCCATCATCCTGGGCAGCGCGAAGGACAAGTTCGGGCACCAGCTGGACGCCGTCCAGCTCACCACCGCCACCGCCCTGGTGGCCGCCGTCATGACGATCATCATGGGCGTGGGCGGCAACCTGCCCCTCGCGCTGGCCGCCGGACTCGGCCTGAACGCCGTGGTCGCCTTCCAGATCGCCCCGCTGATGAGCTGGGACGACGCGATGGGCCTGGTCGTCCTCGAAGGCCTGCTGATCTGCGTGCTGGTGGTGACCGGGCTGCGCGAGGCCGTCATGCACGCGATACCCCAGCCGCTCAAGCAGGCGATCAGCGTCGGCATCGGCCTGTTCATCGCCTTCATCGGCTTCGTCGACGCCGGCTTCGTCAGCCGCATTCCGGACGCCGCGAACACCACCGTGCCCGTTCAGCTGGGCGGCACCGGCACCCTCGCCGGCTGGCCGATGCTCGTCTTCTGCCTCGGCGTGCTGCTGACGATCGGACTCCTCGCCCGCAAGGTCAAGGGCGCCATCCTGATCAGCATCGTCACCATGACCGCGCTGGCGATCGTGATCAACTCCATCGCCGACATCAAGTCCTGGGGCCTGACCACACCGTCCTGGCCGGACCGGCTCGTCGACACCCCCGACTTCGGACTCATCGGCGACTTCGACCTGTTCGGCGCCTTCAGCGCCCCCGGCGTCGGCGTCATCACGGTCGTCCTGCTGATCTTCACCCTGATCCTGTCCGACTTCTTCGACACCATGGGCACCGTCGTGGGCATCAGCGCCGAGGCGGGGCTGCTCGACGAGGAGGGCAAGGTCCCGAACCTCGGCCGGGTGCTGCTCATCGACGGTGCCGCCGCGGTCGCCGGCGGTGCGGCCTCCGCCTCCTCGGCGACCTCCTACATCGAGTCCGCCGCCGGTGTCGGCGAGGGCTCGCGCACCGGCTTCTCCAACCTGGTCACCGGCGGCCTGTTCGGCCTCGCGCTCTTCCTGACCCCGCTGCTCACCATCGTCCCGCTCCAGGCGGCCGCCCCCGCCCTGGTCGCCGTCGGCTTCCTGATGATGACCCAGGTCAAGCACATCGACTGGGACCGTTACGACATCGCCATCCCCGCGTTCCTCACCATCGCCGTGATGCCGTTCACCTACTCCATCACCAACGGCATCGGCGCCGGCTTCCTCGCCTACGTCGTCATCAAGACCGTCCTCGGCAAGGCCAAGGAGGTGCACTGGCTGCTCTGGGGGACCTCGGCGCTGTTCCTCGTGTACTTCGCGATCGACCCGATCGAGCAGCTGCTGGGAGCGAAGTGACGCCGGGCGGCCGGTGACACGAGGACGGGCCGCCCCCGGGGGGAAGGGGGCGGCCCGTCTCGTCCGTGAAGACGGCTTCCCGGCGGCCGAGGTTCAGTCCCTGAGCGCCGCTTGCATCATCGCCTTGGCGACCGGCGCCGCCAGGCCGTTGCCGCTGACCTCCGAGCGGGCCGCGTCCGACTGCTCGACCATGACCGCCACGGCGACCTCCTTGCCCGACGAGTCGGACTTGCCGTACGAGGTGAACCAGGCGTACGGCACCTGGCTGTTGTTCTCGCCGTGCTGGGCCGTGCCCGTCTTGCCGCCCACGGTCGCGCCCGGCACCTGGGCGTTCGTGCCCGTGCCCTTGCTCACGACCGTCTCCATCGCCGACTGGAGCTGCTCCGCGGTCGAGGAACTGACGATCTCCTTCGTGCCGGCGTCGTCGTCGTAGTCCTGCAGCACATCACCACCACTGTCGGTGACTTGCGAGACCATGTGCGGCGACACCAGCTTGCCGCCGTTGGCAATGGCCGCCGACACCATGGCCATCTGCAGCGGGGTGGCCGTGACGTCGAACTGGCCGATGCCCGTCAGGGCCGTCTGCGACGGGTCCATGTCCGACGGGTACACGCTCGTGTAGGCCCGGACCGGCACATCCAGCTCGTCGTCGTTGAAGCCGAACTTCTCGGCCATCGCCTTCACCTTGTCCTGGCCCAGCTTCACGGCCATCTTGGCGAAGACGTTGTTGCACGAGTACTCCAGCGCCGTACGGATGGTCGCGTTCGTGCAGGGCGCGTTCGGGTTCTCGTTCGTCAGGTCCCGGCTGGTGCCGGGCAGCGTGTACGGGTCCGGGCTGTCCGTCCGCTCGTCCACCGACGAGTACAGCCCGTCCTCCAGCGCGGCCGCCGCCACGACCAGCTTGAACGTCGAACCGGGCGGCAGCGGCTGCCGCAGCGCACGGTTGACCAGCGGCTTCTCCGGGTCCGAGGTGAGCCTCTTCCAGGCCGCCCCCGCCGTGTTGGCGTCCGTCAGCGACGACGGGTTGTACGACGGCGTCGACACGACCGCGAGGATCTTCCCGGTCTTCGGGTCGACGGCGACGGCGCCGCCCTTCTTGTCACCGAGCGCGTCGTAGGCCGCCTTCTGCACGTCCGGGTCGATGGTCGTGACCACGTTGCCCGGCTCCGCCCGCTGGTTGGTGAGCGTGTCCATCACGGACGTGAGCCGGCTGTCCGTGCCGTTGAGCAGATCGGTGTAGATGCCCTCCAGCTGAGTCGGGGCGTACGCCTGCGACGCGTAACCCGTCACCGCCGCGTACAGCGGGCCGTCCGTGTACGTCCGCTTGTACTTCAGGTCGCCCGTCTTCGTGGGTGCCGAGCCGGTGACCGACCGGCCGCCCACGATGATGTTCCCGAGCGGCGCCGAGTACGTCTCGATCGCGTTCCGCCGGTTGTCCTTGTCGTCTGCCAGCGCCTGGCCCTCGTAGAACTGCACCCAGGTCGCCCTGACCAGCAGGGCGAACACCAGGAGCAGCGCGAAGACCGAAGCGCGCCTGATCGTCTTGTTCATTCCGAACAGGAGGACGAGCCACGCCGGGCGGATCGTTCCCGTCCGTCCCGGTTTCTCATCCGGAGGGCCGGTTTTCTCATCCGCCGTTCAGAAAGCCCGCCTCGTACGCCGCGATCACCGCCTGTGTGCGGTCCCGGGTGCCGGTCTTGGCCAGCACCGCCGCGACGTGCGACTTCACCGTGGCCGCGCCGACCTCCATCCGGCGGGCGATCTCCGCGTTGGTCAGCCCCCGCGCCATGTGCCGCAGCACCTCCCCCTCACGGCCCGTGAGCTTCGCCACCCACGCGGGCGGCGCCGGATGCGCGCGGGCGTGCTCGGTCGCGAGCGTGCGGACCGCCGCCGGGAACAGCAGGCTGTCGCTGCGCGCCACCAGCCGGACCGCCTGCACCAGCGCGTCGGCGTCCGCCCGCTTCAGCAGGAACCCGGCCGCTCCGGCCCGCAGCGCGTCGTACACGTAGGAGTCGTTCTCGAACGTCGTCACGACGACGATCCGCGGCGGCTCGTCCAGCGTGGCGAGGATCTGCTCGGTGGCACGGATCCCGTCGGTCTCCGGCATCCGGACGTCCATGAGCACGACGTCGGGCCGCACCTCCCGTACCACCGACACCGCCTCGGCACCCGTGGCCGCCTCACCCACCACCTCCAGGTCCGGCTCGGCGGACAGGATGGCGCGCAGCGCGGTGCGCACCATGCGCTCGTCGTCGGCCAGGACGACACGGATCGGGGCCGGGCGGGTCATACGGGTCCTCTCATACGGGTCCTGTCGTACGGGCCTGTCATACCGGTCCTGTCATCGGCAGGCGGGCGTGCAGCCGCCAGGTCCGCCGCGCGGTCGGTCCGGCCGTCGCGGTCCCGCCCAGCAGCCTGGCCCGGTCCGCGATGCCGCGCAGGCCGTGGCCGCCGCCGGCGCGGGAGGGCGCCGGGCCGTTCACCGGATTCTCCACGGTGATCTCCAACTCCCCGCCCGTCACCGCGATCCGCAGCTCCACGGCGGCCCGCTCCCCGGCGTGCTTGAGGGCGTTGCTCAGCCCTTCCTGCACGATGCGGTAGGCCTCGCGGGACAGCAGCGGGGACAGTGCCTCCGCGTCGGCGTCCACGGTGGCGCTCACCCGCTGTCCGCCCGCCCGGGTGCGCCGCAGCAGGCCGTCGAGGTCGGCGGCGAGGGTCGGAGCCGGGGCCGTGCCGGGGGCGTCGCCCTCGCGCAGCACACCCAGCACGGCGTCGAGTTCACCGACCGTGCGCCGGGTGGTGTCCTCGATCGCGGCGAGCGCCTCGCGCACGAACTCCGGGTCGCTGTCGAGGACCCGGCGGGCCGCGCTCGCCTGCAGGGTGACCGCGCTCAGGGCGTGGCCGACGGAGTCGTGCAACTCCCGCGCCAGCCGGTTGCGTACGGCCAGGTCGGCGGCGCGCGCCTCGGCGGCGGCGAGCCGCTCGCGGGGCGTGGGACCGAGCAGCGGGGGCGCCCAGCGGGCCAGCAGCGCACCGCAGCCGGCCGCGCAGCCGGCCAGGGCGACGAGCGACGCCACGCCCGCGACCGGGGCGAGCGCCAGGACCCAGGTGTGGTCGATGACCTCGGGCAGACCGAGCCGGCCGCCGCGCAGCCCCGCGAGGACCGGCAGCACGATCAGCACGGCGGCGAACGGCGGCAGCGCCAGCGACATCCCCGCGATGATCCCGCCGAACCCGAGATGCAGCGTGAACCAGGCGGCCGTACGGCCCTTCTCGCCCCGCGTCCGCGCCGGGGTGAGGGCGAGCCGGTCCGCGTCCACACCGCACAGCCAGCGCACGGCGGCCGACTCCAGCGGCCGGGTCAGCGGGAACAGCGAGGTGACGGCCGCGAGCGGCAGGCCCACGCCGAACGAGGCGAGCTGGAGGGGAAAGGACCCGAAGACGTCCGTGGATCCGGTGGCCGGGCCGATGACCACCGAGCCGACCAGGACGTACGGCATGGCCAGCGCACCGCCCAGGATCAGATGGATCCACCGCAGGCGCGCCCGCCGGCCGAACAGCAGCCGGGCCAGTGCGCTCACGCCGCCCGTCGCGCGGCCCCGGCCGAGCGCTCCGCGACGTGGTGGGCGCCGATGGCGGCGACGAGGAGGCCCACGAGCATCTGGCCAGCGTAGGCGAGATGCATCAGCGGCGTGGGGCGGTCGGCGAGGTCCGCCACGCCGCCGAGAGAGGCCAGCGACAGCCACCCGCCCCAGCAGGCCACGGCACCCGAGCCGACCCAGGCCAGAGCGAGCGGCACCGACACGGGCAGGGCCCGGCCGCGCCGGAAGGCCAGCAGCACGGCACCCGCGACCGCCGCGAGGAGGAACACGACGTACAGGGCCTCCAGGACGTAGAACTCCCCGCCCCGCTCCGCCGCCCGCCCGTCACGCAGGCCGGCGGAGACCCCGCAGGCCCACAGGGCGTGGAGCGTGAGCGGCGGCAGGGCGAGCACGGCGGCGGCCACGGCGAGGGCCCGGTGGGCCGGGCCGACGGCACCGGCGGGCAGCTCCCGCACCCGCCCGCGCCACAAGTGCCCCCAGCGGTCCCGTGCGTAGAGCGCGAAGAGGCCGCCGAGGGCGATCCCCTGCGCGATGAAACCCGTGTACACGACGGCGAACACCCACTCGTCCAGGAACGCCTCTCGGCCGGCGGACGGGGCACCCCCGCCGAACGCCTTCACCACCAGCTGTGCCGGGAATCCGGCCATGATCGGCGTGAGCAGCCCGGTCGCGACCCACACGGGGAACGCGAGCAGCCACGCGGGCACCCGCAGCCCCCACGGCCGGGTCAGGACCAGCGCCAGCACGATCACCCCGCTGTCCACCAGGACCGAGAGACCGTTGATCACGGCCATGGCCGGACGGTCGTCCAGCAGCGTGCTGCCCGCGGGTATCCCGATGTGACTCCCGGCGATCCAGGCCGCTTTGAGGGCGAGGTACGGCACACAGGAGACGACGGCGACGGCACGCAGGACGCGCCGGGTGCGGCCGGGACCGGCCGGGTGTGGGGCGGCGAGGGGAGCGATCGACTGGGTCATGCGGTCAGGCTCCCGCGGAAGGGGCCGCGGGCACCTCCTGCCCGGCGACGATCCGCCTCCGCCGGGCGGGGGAGAGGCAGGGGCCCGCTCAGCCCTCCAGGAGGAGCACCGTCTCGTCGATCTCGGCGCCCCGGGCCGTGGCGTACCCCCGGGCCGCCGCCACCACACGGAACCCGCACTTCTCCAGCACGCGCAGCGACCCCGCGTTGTCCGACGCCGCCCGCGCGTACAGCGGGCGCTCGGGCACCTCGGCGAGCAGCGCCCGCAGGGCCTGCGTCGCGATGCCCTTGCCCCAGTAGGCGCGGTCGACCCAGTAGGTCACCTCGCGCTCGCCCGGGACCCCGTACACCGCCGCGCTGCCGACCACGTCACCGTCGGCCAGGATCGTCCGCGCGACGACATCGGGGGAGGAGCGCTGCCGGGACCATCGGGTGTCGAAGGCCGCCCGGTCGGACGGGTCCTCCGGGGTGAAGGCCGCCATACTCAGGGACTCGGGGTCGTTCATCTGCCGGAAGAAGACCGGCAGATCGCTGTCGTGGACCTGGCGCAGCTCGACATTCATGCCTCAGAGCCTACGGGTGGCCAGTGTCAGCCGGTCCCGGGCGTCGAAGAGGGCGTCCTTCACCAGTTGCTCGTGCGCCGGGGTCAGCCGTGCCACCGGCACCGAGCAGCTGATCGCGTCCCGCGCCGGGGTGCGGTACGGGATCGCCACGCCGAAGCAGCGCAGCCCCAGCGTGTTCTCCTCGCGGTCCACGGCGAAGCCCTGCTCCCGCACCTGGCGCAGCTCCTCGATGAGCTTCTCCCGGTCGGTGATGGTGTGTTCGGTCAGCGCGGGCAGCGTCTCCGGCAGCATCTTGCGCACCTGCTCGTCCGAGTAGGTGCTCAGCAGCGCCTTGCCGAGGGAGGTGGAGTGCGCGGGCAGCCGGCGGCCGACCCGGGTGAAGGGGCGCAGGTAGTGCTGCGACTGGCGGGTGGCCAGGTAGACGACGTTCGTGCCGTCGAGGCGGGCGAGGTGGATCGTCTCGGTGGTGTCGTCCGAGAGCCGGTCCAGCGTCGGGCGGGCCGCCGCGACGACCTCGTCACCGTCGATGTAGGAGGTGCCCACCAGCAGGGCCCGCACCCCGATGCCGTACCGCGTGCCCGTCGCGTCCGTCTCCACCCAGCCCAGCTCGACCAGGGTGCGCAGCAGCATGTAGAGGCTGGACTTGGGATATCCGACGGCCTCCTGGACCGCCGCGAGGGAGTGCATGCCGGGGCGTCCGGCGAAGTATTCGAGCAGTTCAACCGTTCGCACCGCGGACTTGACCTGCGCCCCGCCGCCCGTCTCGCCAGCCGACATCGCCCTTGACCCCTTCGTTGGACGGGAAATAGTCTCCACAGCATATTCATCATCAGAGACAGCGTTCAGTATATCGAACGTCCCTGGTGGATGACCCAGTACTGCGGCAATACATGTGTGGAGGGACCCGCGGTGGCAGCAGCACCAGTCTGGAGTGTCGACCCCCGAACCGGGAAGCAGCGTGAACAGGTTGCGGTGGAGGCCACAGCCCAGGAGGTGGACGCTGCCGTCCGTGCCGCACACGAGGCGCGCGGCGCCCTCGCGGACCGCACGGTCCGCGCGGCCTTCCTGCGCAGCGCCGCCGAGGAGCTGGAGGCGGCCAAGGACGGTCTCGTCGAGACCGCCGACGCCGAGACCGCGCTCGGCCCGGTCCGGCTGACCGGTGAGCTCGCCCGCACCTGCTACCAGCTGCGCGCGTTCGCGGACATCGTCGACGAGGGCGCCTTCCTCGACGTCGTCATCAACCACCCCGACGACACCGCGACCCCGCCGATCCCGGACCTGCGCCGCTACAAGGTGGCGCTGGGCGTCGTCGCCGTCTACTCGGCGTCGAACTTCCCCTTCGCCTTCTCCGTCGCGGGCGGCGACACCGCGAGCGCCCTCGCCGCAGGCTGCCCGGTCGTCGTCAAGTCCCACCCGGACCACCCGGCCCTGTCCGAGTACGTCGCCAAGGTGCTGCGCCGCGCCGCCGCCCGGCACGACATCCCCGAGGGCGTCGTGGGCCTGGTCCACGGCTTCGAGGCGGGCGTCGAGCTGATCAAGCACCCGCTGGTCGCGGCGGCCGGCTTCACCGGCTCCGTGCGCGGCGGCCGGGCGCTCTTCGACGCGGCGGCCGCCCGCCCGGTCCCGATCCCCTTCCACGGCGAGCTGGGCTCCCTGAACCCGGTCGTCGTCACCGAGGCCGCCGCCGCCGAGCGGGCCGAGACGATCGGCGCCGGTCTCGCCGGTTCGATGACCCTGGGCGTCGGCCAGTTCTGCGTGAAGCCGGGCCTCGTCCTCGCGCCGGCCGGCGCCGCGGGCGACGCGCTGCTCAAGTCCCTCACCGACGCCGTCAGCGACACCGACGCCGGGGTCCTGCTCGACCACCGCATGCGCGACAACTTCGTGGCCGGCGTCGCCGAGCGGGCCGCGCTGCCCGACGTCGACTCCCCGGTCACCCCGGGCGCGGGCGGCGAGCACACCGTCAGCGCGGGCTTCCTCACGGTGCCGGCGAGCAGGCTGGCCGTGGAGGGCGAGCACGACCTGCTCCTGGAGGAGTGCTTCGGGCCGGTCACCGTGGTGGCCCGCTACGAGGACGAGGCCGAGGTGAAGTCGGTGCTGTCGCGGCTGCCCGGCAACCTCACGGCGACGGTGCAGCTGTCCGAGGAGGAGGCGGCGGGCGAGGGGCGCGGCGCGGAGATCCTCGCGGAGCTGACGCCGCTGGCCGGGCGCGTGCTGGTGAACGGCTGGCCGACGGGGGTCGCCGTCGCGCCGGCCCAGCACCACGGTGGGCCTTACCCGGCCACGACGTCGACGTCCACGTCGGTGGGCGGTACGGCGATCGAGCGGTGGATGCGGCCGGTTGCCTATCAGAACGCGCCGTCTGCGCTGCTTCCCGCGGAGTTGCGGGACGAGAATCCGCTGGGGCTGCCGCGCAGGTTCAACGGGCGTCTGGAGCGATAGCGCCGTGGGGGTGCGGTGAGCTGCGGGCTGCGGGTCGTTTGTGGTTGATCGCGCAGTTCCCCGCGCCCCTGGAGGCCGGAGCTGAAAGACTCGGTTGAATGGATCTGGAACTTCCCGAACTTCCTTTCGGCCTGCGCACGTACGGGCCCGACGGTCATTGGTCCTATGAGAACGGGGTGCTCACCGGGTGGGCCGGATCGCGGCAGGACCGGTTCGTGCCGCCCACCGGTGAGGGGCTGGACCCGGCTTCCGACGCGCCCCGGCTGCTCGGGGCGCCCGAAGGGGACTTCCAGCTGATCGCCAAGGTCACCGTCGGGTTCGGCGCGGCCTTCGACGCCGGGGTGCTCTACGTGCACGTGGGGGAGCGGGCCTGGGCCAAGCTCTGCCTGGAGTACTCCCCGGACGTCCCCACCGTCTGCACGGTGGTGACCCGGGGGCACTCCGACGACGCCAACTCCTTCACGGTGGACGGCAGTTCCGTCTGGCTGCGGGTCAGCCGCACCGGCCGCGCCTTCGCCTTCCACGCCTCCCGCGACGGCGAACGCTGGACCTTCGTCCGCCTCTTCACCCTCGGCGAGGAGAAGGAGACGGACGCGGCCCTGGTCGGTTTCATGACCCAGTCCCCGATGGGGGAGGGCTGCGTGGTGACGTACGACCACATCGAGTTCCGGCCGGCCTGGCCGGACGATCTGCGCGACGGCAGCTGAGGCCCGGCCGGGAACCGCATCCCGGCCGGTCTCGTCCTCCGTTGCATGATCAACGACCGAGTGATCCCCGACCGTGTGATCCGCACCGTGCTGCCCGCGGAGGTGGCGGACGTCGTCGCGCTGCACGCGCGGGCCCGGGCCACGTACTACCCCGACGGGGTGCCGCAGGACGGCACCGACTGGTCCGCCTCCTGGCACAGCGCCCTCACCCGCCCGGACGGCCGGGTGCTGTGCGTCGTGGAGGCGGGCCGCATCATCGGCCTGGCCTCGTTCCGCGTCCCCGAGGACGGCCCGGCGGACACGGTGAAGCTGTTCCAGTTCCACGTCGACCCCGATCATTGGCGCCGTGGGACCGGCAGCGCGCTGCACGCGGCCTGTGTGGAGGAGTGGCAGGCCGACGGCCGGCGTGCGGCCGTGCTCGACGTGCACGTGGACAACCTGCGGGCGCAGGGGTTCTACCGGCGGCAGGGCTGGGTCCCGGAACCGGCCGGGCCGGGAGACCACCATCTGCGCATGCGGTTCGACCTGCCCGGGGAATGAAGCGCGCTGCTTGAACGTTCATGCACTCGGCGGAGGGAGTCTCCGTAACCCGTACGACCTGGAGAGAGCCGAGACATGCGCGTCGAGATCTGGAGCGACATCGCCTGCCCCTGGTGCTACGTGGGCAAGGCCCGCTTCGAGAAGGCGCTGCGGGACTTCCCGTACCGCGACGAGGTCGAGGTGGTGCACCGCTCCTTCGAGCTGGACCCGGGCCGCGCCAAGGGCGACGTCCAGCCCGTCATCACGATGCTCACCAAGAAGTACGGGATGAGCGCCGCGCAGGCCGAGGCCGGGGAGGACAACCTGGGCGCCCAGGCCGCCGCGGAGGGCCTCGACTACCGCACCCGGGGCCGCGACCACGGCAGCACCTTCGACATGCACCGCCTGCTGCACTTCGCCAAGGAGCAGGGCCACCAGGAGCAGTTGCTCGACCTGCTGTACCGGGCCAACTTCGCCGAGGAGCGCTCCGTCTTCGACGACGACGAGCGGCTGGTGGAGCTCGCCGTTGCCGCCGGACTGGAGGCGGAGGCCGTCCGTACGGTGCTGGCCGACGCGGACGCGTACGCCGACGACGTACGTGCCGACGCGCGCGAGGCCGCGCAGCTCGGCGCGAGCGGTGTGCCGTTCTTCGTGCTCGACCGCACGTACGGGGTCTCCGGCGCCCAGCCCACCGAGGTCTTCGCCCAGGCCCTGACCCAGGCGTACGGCGAGCGCCCGCCCCTGAAGTCCGTGGACGGCGGCGAGGGCGCGGACGCCTGCGGCCCGGACGGCTGCGCCGTGCCCCAGCACTGAAACGCCCAGGTCGGAGCACATCCATAAGCGCTCCTTAGGGGCATCTCGCAGAAATCGGCAATGGACGGGGAGATCCGGGGGACGCAGAGTGGTCCCATGGAGACCTTCGAGAACCTCGTCCGTGCCGAGTTCACCCCGAAGCACACCTACCTCAACACCGCGAGCAACGGGCTGCTGCCCGCCCGTACCGTCAGCGCCGTGCAGCAGGCGGTGCGGATGCGCGCCGAGGGCACGCCCCTGGGTCCCCTCTACGAGGACGTGGAGGCCGCCCGCGCGTCCTTCGCCCGGCTGGCCGGCGTCCCGGCCGAGCGCGTCGCGACCGGGGCCTCGGTCGCCGAGTACGGCGCGCTGATCGCCGCTTCACTGCCCGCCGGTGCCGAAGTCCTCACGGCGGAGGGCGACTTCGCCTCGCTGGTGAACCCGTTCCATGTGCGCGGCGACCTCAAGGTGCGGGCCGTGCCCCTGGAGCGGCTCGCCGAGTCCGTCCGCCCCGGGACCGCGCTCGTCGCGGTCAGCGCCGCCCAGTCCGCCGACGGGCGCCTCGCCGACCTGCCTGCCGTGCGCGCCGCGGCCCGGGCGCACGGCGCCCGCACCTACGTCGACGCCTCGCAGTCGGCCGGCTGGCTGCCGATGGAGGCCGACGCCGACGACTTCCTCGCCGCCGTCGGATTCAAGTGGCTCATGGGCCCGCACGGGGCCTCGTTCTTCGTCGCCCCGCAGGACTTCGGCGGGCTCACGCCGCTGCTCGCCGGCTGGGTCGCCGGTGAGGTCCCCTGGGACAGCTGCTACGGCCCCGTCGAGGAACTCGCCCACTCCGCCCGGCGGTTCGACGTCAGCCCCGCCCTCTTCACCTACGCGGGGCTGCGCGCCTCACTGGAGCTGCTGGAGGAGATCGGCGTCGGCACCGTGCACGCCCATGACGTCGGCCTCGCGGACCGCTTCCGCGCCGGGCTCGCCGGGATGGGCCAGGAGCCCGTGCCCGCACCGGGCTCGGCGATCGTGTCGGTGCCGGGACTCGGCCACCGGCAGGGCGAACTGAGCCGGGCGGGCATCGAGGTCTCGAACCGGGCCGGGAACCTGCGGGCCGCGTTCCACCTCTACAACACGCCCGCGGACGTGGACCGGCTGCTGGAGGTCCTGGCGGCATGACAAAACCGGGTGGGGCCTCCCGTCCCACACGAGGAGGCCCCACCCGGCAGCTCTGTCACACGGCCGTCTCACCGCCGACCGGCGGTCACTTCACCGGCGTGAAGTCCCGCGCTCCGATGCTGTGCCGTCCGGGGGACAACCCCCGGCCTCCCGGCCGAGGGGCGGTCACCGCACCGGCGTGAAGTCCCGCGCCCCGATGAACTCCGGCCGCCGCACCGGCGCCGCGAACGGTTCCACCGCCGTGTTCTCCACACTGTTGAACACGATGAACACGTTGCTGCGCGGGAACGGCGTGATGTTGTCGCCGGAACCGTGCATGGCGTTGCAGTCGAACCACGTCGCCGAACCGGCCTTGCCCGTGAACAGCTTGATGCCGTGCTGCGCGGCCAGCTGGGTCAGCGCCTCGTCGGACGGCGTCCCCGCGTCCTGCATCTGCAGCGACTTCTTGTAGTTGTCCTTCGGGGTTTCCCCCGCGCACCCGAGGAACGTCTTGTGCGACCCCGGCATGATCATGAGACCGCCGTTGGTGTCGTAGTTCTCGGTCAGCGCGATCGAGACCGACACCGTGCGCATCCGCGGCAGACCGTCCTCGGCGTGCCACGTCTCGAAGTCCGAGTGCCAGTAGAAGCCACTGGCGCCGAACCCCGGCTTGACGTTGATCCGCGACTGGTGGACGTACACGTCCGAGCCGAGGATCTGCCGCGCCCGTCCGACGACCCGCTCGTCGCGGACCAGCCGGGCGAACACCTCGCTGATCTTGTGCACCTCGAAGACCGTGCGGATCTCCTTGGACTTCGGCTCGACGATCGACCGCTCGTCGGCACGCATGTCCGGGTCGTTCACCAGCCGGTTGAGCTCGTTCCGGTAGACGGCGACCTCGTCCTCGCCGATGAGCTCGTCGATGGCCAGGAAGCCGTCGCGCTCGAAGGACAGCAGGTCGGCCGGGGTGACCGGGCCCGGGGCGTCGGGTGCGCCCCAGACGACCGGGTCCTGGCGCGGGGTCAGTGCCTCGGTGGCACCGCGACTGGGATAGAGGTCCGGGATACCGGTGGTGGTGTCGGTAGTGGCGGTCATGGAAACGTCACACCTCCTCGGTGAGCAGCGGGTAGACGCCGTTCTCGTCGTGGTCCTCCCGTCCGGTCACGGGCGGGTTGAACACGCAGAGGCAGCGGAAGTCCTGCTTGACCCGCAGCGTGTGCCTCTCGTGCCCGTCCAGGAGGTACATGGTGCCGGGCGTGATGGTGTGCTTCTGCCCGGTCTCGTGGTCGGTCAGCTCGGCCTCGCCCTCCACGCAGACGACGGCCTCGATGTGGTTCGCGTACCACATCGACGTCTCCGTACCCGCGTACAGGATCGTCTCGTGCAGGGAGAAGCCGACCTTCTCCTTGGCGAGGACGATGCGTTTGCTCTCCCACGTACCGGACGCCGCCTTCACGTGCCGGTCGGTACCTTCGATCTCCTTGAACGAACGGACAATCACGGTGCTGCGATGCCTCCTAGATGGGTGGTGCTCTCGGTGCTGTGTCAGGCGGTCTCGCGGACGGCACGGGCCAGCGTGCTCAGGCCCTCGTCCAGCTCCTCGGGCGTGATGGTGAGCGCCGGGAGCAGCTTCACGACCTCGCTCTCCGGGCCGGACGTCTCGATGAGCAGTCCGAGCTCGAAGGCGCGCTTGGCGACCTTGCCGGCGCGGGCCTTGTCGTGGAACTCGATGCCCCACACCAGGCCGCGGCCCCGGTACTCCTTCACGTCGGCCAGGTTCTCCTCGGTGATGGAGATCAGCGCCTGCTCGACCTGCTCGCCGCGCTTGCGGGTCTGCTTCTCCATCGCGGAGCCGTCGGCCCAGTACGTCTCCAGGGTCGCGGTGGCCGTGACGAACGCGGGGTTGTTGCCGCGGAAGGTGCCGTTGTGCTCGCCGGGCTCCCACACGTCGAGCTCGGGCTTGAACAGGCACAGCGACATGGGCATGCCGTAACCGCTGATCGACTTCGAGACGGTGACGATGTCCGGCGTGATGCCCGCCTCCTCGAAGGAGAAGAACGCGCCGGTACGGCCGCAGCCCATCTGGATGTCGTCGACGATCAGCAGCATGTCCTGCCGCTCGCACAGCTCGGACAGGGCGCGCAGCCACTCGGGCCGGGCCACGTTGATGCCGCCCTCGCCCTGCACGGTCTCGACGATCACGGCGGCGGGCTTGTTGAGGCCCGAGCCCTGGTCCTCCAGGAGCCGCTCGAACCACAGGAAGTCCTCGACCGTGCCGTCGAAGTAGTTGTCGAACGGCATCGGGGTGCCGTGGACCAGCGGGATACCGGCGCCGGCTCGCTTGAAGGCGTTGCCGGTGACGGCCAGCGAGCCTAGCGACATGCCGTGGAAGGCGTTGGTGAAGGACACGATCGACTCGCGCCCCTTCACCTTCCGCGCCAGCTTCAGCGCGGCCTCCACGGCGTTGGTGCCGGTGGGGCCGGGGAACATGACCTTGTACGGCAGGTCACGCGGGCGCAGCAGCAGGTTCTGGAAGGCCTCCAGGAACGTGCGCTTGGCGGTGGTCGACATGTCGAGCCCGTGCGTGACGCCGTCGCGCTCCAGGTAGTCGATCAGCGCGCGTTTCAGGACCGGGTTGTTGTGCCCGTAGTTCAGTGACCCGGCTCCGGCGAAGAAGTCGAGGTACTCATGGCCGTCCTCGTCGTACATGCGGCTGCCCACCGCACGGTCGAAGACGGTGGGCCAGCCGCGGCAGTAGCTGCGTACCTCGGACTCGACGGTCTCGAAGACACTCAGGTCGGGCTGGGTGATGGTCACGAAGAATCGCTCCTCGGTGCGTGGGGAAGTCTGCGGGAGTGGGGTGGGGCGGGAAGTCTCAGTGGGGCAGCGGGCCGATGCGGTACAGCACCTCTGCGTCGTGCGGCCCGTCGGGGAACAAGCCCGTGTCGAACAGCACCTCGCGCTCCAGCCGGGCGCCGTGACGCTCGGCGAACGACGTGAACAGGCGCTCCGAGGCGGTGTTGCCCGGGGTGATGGTGGTCTCCACCGTGGTCACCCCGAGCTCGGCGGCGGTCCGGGCGACGAGGCCGTCGAGCAGCGCGGCGGCCAGTCCGCGCCCGCGGTGGGCCTCGTCCACCGCCACCTGCCAGACCAGCAGGGTGCGCGGGCTGTCCGGCCGCACGTACCCGGTGATGAAACCCATCGGCTCGCCCTGCTCGTCACGGGCGACGGCCGAGGTGGCGGCGAAGTCCCGGCACCACAGCAGATAGCTGTAGGACGAGTTCAGGTCGAGAACCTTCGAGTCCTTCGCCATCCGCCAGAGTGCGGCTCCGTCAGCCACCGTGGGGCGGTCGATTTGCGGATCTGCTTGTACGGCAGTCATGCGAATTGAACTTACCCAGCGAAATTCAAAATTGCATCGCCGATAGGGGTTACATATGGACCCCGTCTGTGTTATCGCGCGAGCGCGAGGGTTCACGCGCCAAGGCGGCAAGATGCCCGATATTGTCCGGTAATTCCCGGGCAAAATGGTCACGGTGTGTAACGCGTCACAGCCGTGTAGGCCTCGCGGGGACTGCCAGAATTTCCCCTCCGAGTGTCCTCAAAATCTGCGCGTTTAGGACCGGGAAAAGCGGGCAGAAGAATACGGGAAGCCGTTCTTGAAAGAATTCATTAATTGTGTGCCAGCTTACATGTGAGATAGCACGGAAAGCACGTGGAATTCAGGCCCCGGTCACTCCGTCGATGCGTTCCCGCAGGAGATCGGCGTGACCGTTGTGCCGCGCGTACTCCTCGATCATGTGGATGAGCACCCAGCGCAGACTGACCTCCATCCCGGGCACCGGCCCTTCGGCGACCCGCCCGATGTGGTCAAGCGGCAGCCCGGCGCACAGCTCCCGCCCCCGCGCGATCTCCCGCCGCCAGATCCCGAGCGCCTCGTCGAGCCCGCGCGCCGGATCGAGCGCGTAGCCGGTCGCGTCCTCGAACACGGGCGCCACGGCCACCCCGCCGGCCACCCGCTGGAACCAGTTCCGCTCGACCTCGGCGAGGTGCTGCACCAGCCCGAGCAGGGTCAGCGACGACGGTTCGGCCGCCGCGATCCGCACCTGCGCGTCGTCCAGACCGGCGCACTTCAGCTCCAGCGTGGCCCGGTGGAAGTCCAGCCAGCTCTCCAGCATGGCGCGCTCGTCACCGGTCAGGTGCGGGACGGGGCGGCCGTCGGGGAGGGTCGGAGTCTCAGCGGATGTGTCTGTGGTCATACGGGGAGCATGGCACGGGGCACTGACAACGGTGCCCCGGCGCAGCTCGGCCGACGACTACCTCCACGCCCCCTCGGCGGCCCGCAGCGCCCCCTCCACGTCCACCGTCAGCCCCTGCTCGGACAGCGCCGCGCCCAGCGCCGCCAGACTCGCGCGCACGGCACCGGGCGTCGCCTCCGCGCCGTAGTGGTTGACCCGGATCATCTCCTTGGCCAGCGCACCCCCGCCCGCGGCCAGCGGCACCGCCGGGTCCGCCGCCAGCGCCCGCCGGACCAGCTCCGACGCCACCAGCCCGGACGGCACCCGCAGCGTCGTGGCGACGGGCGCCGCGTCCCGGGCCTGGTACACGTACGGCTCCAGACCGCCACCGAGCGCGACCGCGCCCGCCCGGGTCGCCACCGCGGCGGACGCGTGCCGGGCGATCACGGCCTTCAGCCCCGCCGCCTCGACCCGCTCCACACACGCCTCCAGCGCCAGCATCTCCAGCTGCGCGGGCGCGTGCAGCAGCGCCTTGCGGCCGCCGTCGATCCACCGCTCCTTCCAGTCGAGGAGCGACAGGTACGACCGGCGCGGCGCCTGCGGGTTGGCCGCCATCCGCGCCCAGGCCCGCTCGCTCACCGACACCGCCGACACCCCGGCCGGACCGCCCATCGCCTTCTGCGCGCCGATCACGCACAGGTCCACGCCCCACGCGTCCGGCAGCACCGGCTCGGCCCCGATCGACGCCACGGCGTCCAGGTAGAACAGCGCCCCGTGCGCCCGCACGACCTCGCCGATCTCCGCGACCGGGTTGGTGTTGCCGGTCGCCGCCTCCGCGTGCACCAGCGACACGAAGTCGATCTCCGGGTGCTCGGCGAAGGCCTGCCGGATCTCCTCGGCCGTGACCGCCGTGTGGAAGGGCACCGCCAGGTCGATCACCGTGGCGCCGCAGTCCCGCAGCCAGTCGCCGAAGGTCTGCCCGTACGGCCCCGTGATGACGTTCAGCGCCGTCGTGCCCGGACCGGCCGCGGCACGGATCGCGCCCTCCAGCGGCAGCAGGGCCTCGCCCTGCATGATCACGACGTCCTGCTCGGTGCTCAGCAGCCGCGCCACACGGTCCTCGATCGCGGCGAAGCGGTCCGCGCCGAGCGGGGGCAGGTCCAGAAACGGATGCGTCACGGCAGTGCTCTCTTCACTCACAGGTTCGATCGCATCGAGGGTAACCGGCGGCTCTCGCGCCCCCGCACGGCTCGTCCCGGGGACACCATCCCCCTTCGATGCCGGGCGGCCGGATCACTAAGGTGCGGTACATGAGCGATCGCACGGTGCTGCACGTGAAGGGGCGGGTGCTCGTCGGGCCCGAGGACGTCCGGGACGAGCTGTGGACGGTCGACGGCCGCATCTCCTACGACCGCCCCGCCGGCGCCCGCGACGTCCGCACGGTCGTCGGCTGGGCCCTGCCCGGCCTCGTCGACGCGCACTGCCACGTCGGACTCGACCGGCACGGACCGGTCCCCGAGGACGTCGCGGAGAAGCAGGCCCTGACCGACCGGGACGCGGGCACCCTCCTCATCCGCGACGCCGGCTCGCCCTCCGACACCCGCTGGATCGACGACCGCGAGGACCTGCCGAAGATCATCCGTGCCGGGCGGCACATCGCCCGCACCCGCCGCTACATCCGCAACTACGCCTGGGAGATCGAGCCGGAGGACCTGGTCGCCTACGTCGCCCAGGAGGCCCGGCGCGGCGACGGCTGGGTCAAGCTGGTCGGCGACTGGATCGACCGCGACCTCGGCGACCTGTCGGCCTGCTGGCCCCGCGAGGCCGTCGAGGCGGCGATCGCCGAGGCCCACCGCCTGGGCGCGCGGGTGACCGCGCACTGCTTCTCCGAGGACTCTCTCCAGGACCTCGTCGAGGCGGGCATCGACTGCATCGAACACGCGACGGGCCTGACCGAGGACCTCATCCCGCTGTTCGCCGAACGCGGCGTCGCCATCGTCCCGACCCTGGTCAACATCGCCACCTTCCCGCAGCTCGCGGACGGCGGCGAGAGCAGGTTCCCCCGCTGGTCGGCCCATATGCGCAGGCTCCACGAACGCCGCTACGACACGGTCCGGGGCGCCTACGACGCCGGGATCCCGGTCTTCGTCGGCACCGACGCGGGCGGCGGCCTCGCGCACGGCCTGGCCGCGGCCGAGGTCGGCGAACTCGTCACCGCCGGCATCCCGCCCGTCGAGGCGCTCGCCGCGGGCACCTGGACGGCCCGCTCCTGGCTCGGCCGCCCCGGCCTGGACGAGGGCGCCCCGGCCGACCTCGTCGTCTACGACGAGGACCCGCGGGCCGACGTACGGGTGCTGGCGGCGCCGCGCCGGGTGGTGCTGAACGGGCGCGTCGTCGGATAGT
This sequence comes from Streptomyces paradoxus, assembly GCF_014202475.1. Lineage (GTDB taxonomy): Bacteria > Actinomycetota > Actinomycetes > Streptomycetales > Streptomycetaceae > Streptomyces > Streptomyces paradoxus. Next base: position 43,804 of record NZ_JACHGV010000009.1, on the reverse strand, counting down.
CATGACGGTGATGGGGAACGCCTGCGCCGGGGAGATTCGAAAACGCCGCTGATCTCGCCACGTTGGAGTGAAGCGGCGTCAGATCGCTCAAGCCGCACGCTCGGCGCGGCGATTCTCACCGGGACCCGAGCCGGTTTTCCTGGGAGTCCTGAACGTGAACAGCCTTTCCGTCCGCAAGCCCGCACTTCGTCTCGTGACCGTCGCAACGGCCACGGCCCTCGCCGCCGGACCCCTGGCACTGACCGGTGTGAGCACGGCCCACGCCGCCGACGACCACGGCCGCGCGAGCGCCGCCGTCCTGCGCACCGACCTGGACGTCTCCCCGCTGAACAAGCCGGTGAACGTCCCCCTCACCGTCTCCCTCAACGACGTCCAGGCCCCGCAGAGCGCCGAGAAGACCACGCTGACGGCCACTCTCGACGCGGTGAACGGGGGCCGGCCCTTCAGCGTGCTGCGCGCGGAGGTGGCCGATGCGAGGGCCACCACGACCCCCCTGAAGGCCGAGGGGATCACGACCCTGGCCCACGCCCGCCTCCACGTCCCCGGCCTGCCGCTGCTGTCGCTGATCGAGGTCGAGCAGGTCACCGCCAAGGCCACCTGCGAGGTCGGCGAGAACCCGGTCGCCACGACCGACCTGCCCGGCTTCGTGACCGTGCTCGGCAAGCGCGTGGCCCTGACCGGCCAAGGCCCGGCGGAAGTCAGGGTGCCGGGCGTCGGCGAGGTGCGCCTGGACCTCGACAACACCCGGACCACGGCCCGCAACGCCGCCGCCACCGCCCTCGAACTCAAGGTCTCCGTCGACCCGTTGAAGCAGAACGTCGCGGAGGTCGACGGCACCGTCACCCTGGCCGAGGCGACCTGCAGGACACCCCGGCCCGAGGTCGCCGAACGGGCCCCGGCCGAGCCGGCCGAGCCGTCCGCCCCGCCCGCCGCCGTCGAGCCGCAGGGAGCACCCGCCGAGACGAACCTGGCCGAGACGGGCGGCAGCTCCGCCACGCCGTACCTCGTGGGCGTCGCGATCGTCCTGCTCGCTGTGGGCGGGGGAGTGCTGTCCCGGGTACGCCGCCGGGGCTGACCACCGGCGATCCGGGGCCGGCGGGGCGGGGCACGGCCACCCCGCCCCGCCGGCCGGCCCGTGCGGCGGTCGGCATCCGAGAGCCCGGTTCACATCTCCCGGGCCGGCTTCTGCGCCTTCAGGTGCCGGCCTGTGGGCCGCCGTCACCGTGCCCTGCTCGCCCGCCGCCCCCGGGACTGCGTCCGGCCCAGACGGTGACGGCCGGGCACCTCCGGGGCTGAGGTGTCAGTCCGTCAGCGTTCGCTGCAGCGCTCGTAGAAACCCGTCGGTCGTGCCGCGGTCCCGCACCGCCAGCCGGAGCCACTTCTCGTCCAGCCCGGGGAACGTGTCCCCGCGGCGCGCGGCGTAGCCGAGGTCGCGCAGCCGTCGGCGGACCGCGGACGCCCCCTCCACGCGGACCAGGACGAACGGGCCCCGCGCGGGCCCGGCCACCCGCAGCCCGGCCGGGGCGAAGCGGGCGAGGCCCGCCAGCAGGTGCGCGCGGTCCGCCGCGATGCGGTGCGCCGCGTGGGCCGCCTCCGCCAGTGCACGCGGCCCCACGCACGCCTCGGCGGCGGCCAGCGCCGGGGTCGACACCGGCCACAGCGGCTGCGCCCGCTGAAGGTCCTCGACGGTCTCGGGCGCCGCCAGCACGTATCCGATCCGCAGTCCGGCCAGCCCCCACGTCTTGGTCAGGCTGCGCAGGACCACGAGTCCGGGTACGTCGACGCGCCCGGCCAGGGAGTCGTGTTCGCCCGGCACCGCGTCCATGAACGCCTCGTCCACCACCAGCACCCGCCCGGGCCGGGCGAGTGAGGCGATCGCGTCCGCCGGGTGCAGCACCGACGTCGGGTTCGTGGGGTTGCCGATCACCACCAGGTCCGCGTCCTCGGGGACGGCCGCCGGGTCCAGCCGGAAACCGTCCTCCTCCCGCAGCAGCACCCGGCCGACCTGGTGCCCCGCGTCCCGCAGCGCCGCCTCCGGCTCCGTGAACTGGGGGTGGACGACCACCGGCCGCCGCACCTTCAGCGCCCGCGCCAGCAGCACGAACGCCTCCGCCGCACCCGCCGTCAGCAGCACCCGCTCCACCGGCAGTCCGTGCCGGGCGGCCACCGCCGCCCGCGCGGAACGCCCGTCGGGGTAGGCCGCGAGCCCGCCCAGCGACGCGGCGATGTGCTCCCGCAGCCAGGCGGGCGGCGTGTCCGCGCGGACGTTCACGGCGAGGTCGACGAGCGAGCCGCCGTCGTCCCGCACCTCCGCGTCCCCGTGGTGGCGCAGATCGTGCCCGTGCTCAGTGCGCATGCGAGTGAGCGCCGTGGTGGTGGTGCCCGTGCCCGTGGTGGTGGTCGTCGTCGTCCGGGTGGAAGTGCGGCTGTTGCGGCATGCCCACCTTGTCCTCGAAGCCCGGCAGCGCGATGCGGTACACGCACGAGTCGCAGTTCATCCGCAGATCGCCCTTGACGGCCTCCTCGTACCGCTCCCACACCAGGTCGAGCAGCTCGGGCTCCGGCCCGATGACATCGGCCGACAGCACCTCGACCTCGGGGTGCGCGGCGGCCCAGCCCTCCGTCTGGTGCCGCACCCGGTCCGGCAGGATGCCCGTGAACAGGAAGTAGGGCAGGACCACGATCCGGCGGGCGCCAAGGCGCACGCAGCGGTCCAGCCCGCTCGGCACGTCCGGCGCCGCCAGCGACACGAACGCCGTCTCGACGCCGGCGTACCCGCGCCCTTCCCACAGCAGCCGGGCCGCCTTGTGCACCTCGGCGTTGGCGTCCGGGTCCGTGGAGCCGCGGCCCACCAGCAGCACCGTCACGTCGGAACGGTCCCCGGGCGTGCGGCCCGCCGACCCCAGGGCCTCGTCCAGCCGCCGCTCCAGCACGTTCAGCAGCGCCGGGTGCGGGCCGAGCGGACGCCCGTAGGTGTACGAGATGCCCGGGTGCCGCTCCTTCTCGCGGGCCAGGGCCGCCGGGATGTCGCCCTTGGCGTGCCCGGCGGAGACCAGCATCAGCGGGACGGCGGCGAACCGCCGTACGCCCTGCTCCACCAGCCCGGTGACGGCCTCGCCCAGCGGCGGCGGGGACAGCTCGATGAAGCCGCCGGCGACGGGCAGTTCGGGGTGCCGGGCCCCCAGCTGCCGTACGAAGTCGCGGAACGCCTCGGCTCCGGCGTCGTCCCGGGTGCCGTGGCCGGCGATGAGCAGGGCGGGCGGGGTGGTCACAGTTTCTCCTCGGCGGAAGTGGGGTGGTACAGCAGGGCGTTGAGCGCGGCGGCGGCGACCGCCGACCCGCCCTTCTCGGACACGTTGCTCACGGCGGGCAGTCCGCTCTCGCGCAGCGCGGCCTTCGATTCGACGGCTCCGACGAAACCGACGGGCAGTCCGATGACGAGCGCGGGATCGGCGTCGAGGGTCAGCAGCTCCTCCAGCGCGGTCGGCGCGTTGCCGATCACCCACAGGGCGCCCGGGCCGACCTGCTTGTGGGCGAGCCGGATCGCGTGCGCGGACCGGGTCAGCCCTGGACCGGCCTCGGCGTCCCCGAGGCGGCAGACGGTCTCGCGCCGGGTGATGCCGGCGCCGACCATCGCCACGTCCACGACCACGGGAGCCCCGGCGTGCAGCGCCGCGTGCGCCTTCGCCAGGTCGGCCTCGTCCATGACGAGGTCGGTGGCGTAGTCGAGGTCGGCGGCGGAGTGGATGACCCGCTCCACGACCGCCCGGGTCAGCGGCGGGAAGTGCGAGGTGTCCAGCCGGGCCCGCAGCCGCCGGTAGGACTCCTCCTCGATGGGATGGACGACACGGTTCACTCGGAGCCCTCCTGCGCCGACTGCCAGCGGTAGCCGCGCGGGGTCACCATGCGCCCCGCGATGTCCCGGGTCGCCGTGTTGCCCACGGTCACGACCGTCATCATGTCGACCGTCGCCGGATCGAGGGAGCCCAGGGTGGTGAGCCGGCTGGACTCGTCCGGCCGCGAGGCGTTGCGCACCACACCGACCGGCGTCCGCGGTGTCCGGTGCTCGGCGAGGATGCCCAGCGCCTTGGGGAGCTGCCAGTCACGGCCGCGCGAACGGGGGTTGTAGAAGGTGACCACGATGTCCGCCTCGGCCGCCGCCCGCACCCGCCGCTCGATGACCTCCCACGGCGTGTGCAGGTCGGACAGGCTGATCGACACGTGGTCGTGGCCCAGCGGGGCGCCCAGGATCGCACCGGCCGCGAGCGCCGCCGTCACGCCGGGCACACCGACCACGTCGATGTCGTCCGAGGCCTCGGCCAGCGCGGGGGAGGCCATGGCGTAGACGCCCGCGTCCCCGCTGCCGATCAGCGCGACGGCCTGGCCCTTGCGGGCCTCCTCGACGGCCGTGCGCGCCCGCTCCTCCTCGGCGCCGAGCCCCGACTCCAGGATCCGGGTGCCGGGCCGCAGCAGATCACGGATCTGGTCGACGTACTGGTCGAGCCCCACGAGGACGGAAGCCCGCCGCAGTTCGGCCTGCGCACGAGGCGTCAGCAGGTCCCGGGCGCCCGGCCCGAGCCCGACCACCGCGAGCCGCCCGCGCCCCGGACGCCGTACGACGGCACAGGTCGCCATGGCCGGGCTCGCGGCCGACTTCCGCTTGGGGACGAGCAGTTCGCCCCCGCCGACGAGCGCGGCGGCCTCCGCCACCGACGGGGTCCCGACGGCGGCGAGCGGCGCGTCGGACGGGTTGGGCACGTCGACCCCGGCCAGCTCCCCGGCGGAGTACGTCACCAGGGGCACCCCGAGCCGCTGCGCGGCCTCGACGATGCCGGCTTCCTCGGCCTTGGCATCGACGGTGGCCAGCTCCGCGACGGACGCCACAGACAGCCCGGCCTCCCGCAGAGCACCCTCCACCAGCCCGAGGACCTCCTCGGCCGGTGCGCCCTTCGACGCCCCGACCCCCACCACCAGCGTCGGCGGACGCAGCACCACCTCGCGCTCGGCCGCCTCGACGAGCCGGTCGGTCAGCCGGATCGTGTACGACCCCTCCTCCGCCACCGGCAGCGGCGGCAGCGGCCAGGCCACCTCGGCCCGCAGCGCCACGGCCTCACCGTCCAGCAGCGCCCGCGACACCCCGGCGACATCGCCCTCCACGGGCAGGCCGAGGGTGTCCAGGCCCGGCAGGTCCACGGCGTCCGTGGCCGTCGTCACGACCGGCTCGGCGTCCAGCAACGCGCCGACCTCGCGGGCCAGTTCGTTGGCGCCGCCCGCGTGCCCGCCCAGCAGGGACACGGCGAACCGCCCGCCCTCGTCGACGCACACCACGCCCGGGTCCTCGGTCTTGCCGGACAGCAGTGGTGCCACCAGCCGCACCACCGCCCCCGTCGCCAGGAAGCACACGAGCTGCTCGCACTGCGCGAACGCGGCCCGTACGGCGTCCCCCACGGGACCCTCGTACACACGCGTGCGGTCCGGCCACGCCGCGGCCAGCCGGTCCCGCGCAGCCGCTCCCGCCGCGGTGGCGGAAATGAGGCCGATCACTGAGCGACTCCTTCTTCGACAGCTGCCGGGGGCCGGACGCCCCACAGCAGGAAAACGGGATTGGCCGCCGCGAGCCGGGTCACGTCCCCGGGCAGCGGCGCGAGCCGCGACGACTGCAGCAGCACGCCGTCGCAGCGGAAACCGGCGCTCGTCAGGGACGCGCGCGCGGCCGGTACCCGGTCGAGCGCGGCCATGGCGACGACCACGGTGCGCCGGGCACGCCGCGCGCACGCGGCGACCACGGCGGGCAGTTCACGCCCGCCGCCTCCGACGAACACGGCGTCCGGGGCCTCGGCGAGATCCACCAGCGCGTCCGGTGCCACGCCGTGCACCACCCGCACGTCCACACCGTGCGCGGCGGCGTTGGCGCGGATCCGCTCCACGCCGTCCGCGGTCTTCTCCACGGCGGTGACGGCAGCACCGAGCCGCGCGCACTCCACGGCCACGGACCCCGAACCCGCGCCCACGTCCCACACCAGGTCGCCCGGGCGCGGCCCCAGCCGGGCCAGGGCCAGCGCCCGCACCTCGAACTTGGTGATCATCGAGTCCCGGTGGGTGAACTCCGCCTCTTCCAGGGCCCAGCCGGCGGGCCGCTCACCGGGCCCCGCGACCGTCCGTACGGCGCCGAGCGCCCGCTCCTCGTCCAGGCACAGCACCACGTTCACCGCCTTACCCCAGTCCCGGGCGGCGGCCTCGGCGGGCGTCACCCGCTCCACGCGCTCCGCGTCCGAGCCGAGCCCGGACGCGACGACCAGCACCCGCGCCGCGTCCCGCAACGCGGCACCCAGCTCCGCCGGACCCGCACCCGGCCCGGTCAGCACGGCCGTCTTCGCCTGGGCCCGGCACACGTTGACGGCCGTCCGCAGCTCCCGGCCGTGGGCGCTCACCACCACGGCGTCGTCCCAGGGCAGCCCGATCCGCGCGAACGCGGCGGCCACGGACGACACCCCGGGCCGCACGTCCAGCCGCTCCGGCCCGAACCGTTCGGCCAGCACCCGCACGATCCCGAAGAACCCGGGGTCGCCTGAAGCCAGCACCAGAACGGGACGGTCCTTCGCGACGTACTCGCCGATGGTGTCCAGGGCCGGCGCGAGAGGCCCGAGCACGACCCGCTCAGCCGTCTCGGGCAGCCGTACGGCGTCGAGATGCCGCCGCCCGCCCACGACCAGCCCGGCACCGGCGAGGACGTCGTCGCAAGGCGCCGTCCCCGTCCCCGTGCCGAACACGGTGATCACGTACTCGCCCCCCGCTCGCGCAGCGCCCGGCGGGCCTCCGGGTCGGCCTTGCGGTAGCCGTGGAAGTGACCCGGGTGGTACAGGTGCGAGCGCGTGCCGTGCGCGTCGAGCGCCGGGCCGACCAGGAACAGGGTGTGCTTCCAGAGCTTGTGTTCCTTGACCGTCTCCTCCAGCGTGCCGATCGTGCACTTCACGACCAGCTCCTCCGGCCAGGTCGCCTGGTACGCCACCACGACCGGGGTCGTCGTCGGGTAGCCGCCCTCCAGCAGCTCCCGCACGAGCTGCCCGCTGCGGGCGGCGGAGAGGAACACCGCCATGGTGGTGCCGTGCTTGGCGAACTCCCGGACCTCCTCCCCGGGAGGCATGGGCGTCTTGCCGCCGCCGAGCCGGGTGAGCACGACCGACTGGGCGACCTCCGGGATGGTCAGCTCGCGCTGCGCGAGCGCCGCGACGGCCGAGAAGGAGGACACCCCGGGCACGATCTCGGTCGCGATGCCGATCCCGGCACACCGGTCGACCTGCTCCTGCGTGCCGCCCCACAGGGCCGGGTCACCGGAATGGATCCTGGCCACCTTCAGCCCCTCGCCGCGGGCCCGCTCGTACACGGCGACGACGTCCTCCAGGGACATGGTCGCCGAGTCGAGGATCTCCGCGTCCTCACGGGCGTGCTCCAGGACCTCCTCCTGGACCAGGCTGGCCGCCCAGATCACCACGTCGGCCTCGGCGATGGCGCGCGCGGCGCGGAACGTCAGCAGGTCGGCGGCACCGGGACCGGCGCCGACGAAGGTCACTTTGCCGGCGGGGGCGTCGGCCATGGGATGGGTCCTTTCGTGGTTCACGGGTGTCACAACTTGCCGCCGCGTCCGCCGTCGCGCCGCGCGGGCGCGATGAGCGTCGACAGGTACGGCAGGGGGGCGCCGTCCAGCTCGGCCGCGGGGCGGATGGACTCCTCCGGCAGCCCGAGCGCCGACCCCCACACGGCGTCGGCGAGCCGCCCGGTCTCCCGCAGCGCCCCGGCGACCTCGCGTGCCTGCCGCCCGAACTTGTAGGCGACGACGGTCCCGGGCCCGGCCAGGGCCTCCTTGAGCACCGTCGCCCCCGCGGTGACGGGCACGAGCGTCAGCGGCTCGGTGCCCTCGGTCAGCACGGCGCCCGACCGGGCCGCGAGGTCCTGCATGGCGGTGATCCCGGGCACGGTCTCGACGACGGTCCCCGGCACCAGTTCGGCGATGGTCTGCGCGAGGTAGGTGAACGTCGAGTACACGTTGGGATCGCCGATGGTCGCGAAGGCGACGCTGCCGTGGTGCTTCAGCAGCTCGGCGACCCGCCCCCCGGCCGCGTCCCAGGCGGCCTCGCGCCGCCCCCGGTCGCTGCGCTCGTTCAGCGCGAACACGACCCGGAGGACCTTCTCCTCGGGCACGTAGTGCAACACGGTCGCCTCGGCCCGGCCGCGCTCCCCGGTGTCCATCACGGGCACGACGACGACGTCCGCCTCCCGCAGGGCGTTCACCCCCTTGACGGTCACCAGCTCCGGATCCCCGGGCCCCACCCCGACTCCGACCAGCTTGCTGCTCATGACGTCCGGCACCTCTCGACGAACCGACGGGCGACACCGGGCTCGGACGCCCAGTGCGTGTGCAGATAGCTCGCGTGCACACCGCGCTGTACGAAACCTTCGACCCGCGGCCGGGGGGAGCGGACCCCCCAGGCGGGCTCCGCTCCCGAGCCCGGCTCCACCGCGGTCCGGTGGAACTCGTGCCCCCGCATCCGGGTCCCGGCCGCCGCGAGCACACTGTCGCCCACGGCCACGGCGTCCCGGTAGCCCAGGGTGAGCCGTTCGGTCATCCGCGCCCGGGCCTCCAGCACCCCGCACATCGGCAGCCCGTCCAGCTCCCGGCACAGATACAGCAGCCCGGCGCACTCGGCGGCGACGGGAGCACCGCTCTCCGCGAGGGCGGCAACGGCCTTGCGCAGGGGCTCGTTGGCCGACAGCTCGGAGACGTACACCTCGGGAAACCCGCCCCCGATCACCAGCCCGGCGGTCCCCTCGGGCAGTTCCTCGTCCCGCAGCGGATCGAACACCACGACCTCGGCACCGGCGGCGGTGAGGAGTTCGGTGTGCTCGGCGTAGGAGAACGTGAAGGCGGGTCCACCGGCGACGGCGACGACGGGCGGCCGCTGCTCGTCCGACCGCGTCGGGTGGTGGGTGGGCGAGGCGGGGGTCCAGGGGGCGGAGCCCCCTGGTACGGCACCGGCGGTACGCGCCAGTGCCTCCAGCGCCCCCAGGTCGCACCCGTCGGCCACCTGCGCTGCCATCGCCGCGACAGCCTCGACCGCCGCACCCTGCCGTTCGGCAACAGGAACCAGCCCGAGATGCCGAGACGGGGTGGACACCTGCGCCACCCGCCGCAACACCCCCAGCACCGGCACCACCGCCTGCTCCAGCGCCTCCCGCAAGAGCTCCTCGTGCCGGTCCGAGGCGACCTTGTTCAGGATCACGCCCCCGACCCGCACCTCCGGGTCCCAGGAGGCGAACCCGTGCACCAGCGCCGCCACCGACCGCGACTGCGACGACGCGTCCACGACCAGCACCACCGGCGCCCGCAGCAGCTTCGCGACATGAGCGGTCGACGCGAGTTCACCCTCGCCCGCGGCCCCGTCGTACAGCCCCATTACGCCCTCGACGACGGCGATGTCACAGCCCTGTGCCCCGTGCAGGAACAGTGGCCCGACCAGCTCGGGCCCGCACAGGTACGCGTCGAGGTTCCGTCCCGCCCGCCCGGTCGCGAGCGCGTGGTACCCGGGGTCGATGTAGTCCGGCCCGACCTTGTGCGGGGACACGGCGAGCCCACGCGCGGCGAACGCGGCCATCAGCCCCGTGGCGACGGTGGTCTTGCCGCTGCCCGAGGAGGGCGCGGCGATGACCAGCCGAGGGACGGAAGCACTCACCACTCGATGCCCCTCTGGCCCTTCTGGCCCACGTCCATCGGATGCTTGACCTTGGACATGTCGGTCACGAGGTCGGCGAAGTCCACGAGCTTGTCGGGCGCGTTCCGCCCGGTGATGACGACGTGCTGCGTCCCCGGCCGATCCCGCAGCACGGAGATCACCTCGTCCGTGTCCACCCACCCCCAGTGCATCGGGTACGCGAACTCGTCGAGCACGTACAGCTTGTACGTCTCGGCCGCCAGGTCCCGCTTGACCTGCTCCCAGCCCTCGCGGGCCTTCTCCTCGTTGTCCATCTGGGCGTCGCGCTGCACCCAGGACCAGCCCTCGCCCATCTTGTGCCAGTCGACGGACCCGCCCTCGCCGGAGGCGCCGAGCACCCGCAGGGCGTTCTCCTCGCCGACCTTCCACTTCGCCGACTTGACGAACTGGAACACCCCGATCGGCCACCCCTGGTTCCAGGCCCGCAGCGCGAGCCCGAAGGCGGCGGTGGACTTGCCCTTGCCGACGCCCGTGTGCACGACGACCAGCGGCCGGTTCCGGCGCTGCCGGGTCGTCAGCCCGTCGTCCGGCACCACACTCGGCTGTCCCTGCGGCATTACGCGGCCCTCCTCTGCACGTCCTTCACGAGCCCGGCGATGCTGTCCGCGCGCAGCTCGTCCAATGTCACGGCCGTCCCGCCCAGTTCGCCCGCGAGCTGCCCGGCGAGCCCGAGCCGTACCGGACCCGACTCGCAGTCCACGACGACCGAGGCGACCCCGTCGGCCGCGAACAGCCGGGCCGCGCGCCCGGCGAGGGCGACCGGCTCGGGGCCGCCGGTGGCGCGCCCGTCCGTCACCACCACGACCAGCGGCCGCCGCGCGGGATCGCGCAGCCGCTCCACGCGCAGCACGTCGTGCGCGCGCAGCAGCCCCGCGGCGAGCGGTGTCCGCCCGCCGGTGGGCAGCGTCTCCAGCCGGGCCGCGGCCGCGTCCACCGACGAGGTCGGCGGCAGCGCGACGTCCGCGTCCGTGCCGCGGAAGGTCACCAGGCCCACCTTGTCGCGCCGCTGGTAGGCGTCCAGCAGCAGCGACAGCACAGCACCCTTCACGGCGCTCATCCGCTGCCGTGCCGCCATCGACCCGGAGGCGTCCACGACGAACAGCACGAGATTGCCCTCGCGCCCCTCGCGGCTGGCCTGCCGCAGATCGTCCCGGCGCACCACCAGGCCCGGCCCGGACCGTCCGCGCGCCCGCTGGTGCGGCGCCGCGGCCTGCACGGTCGCGGCCAGGTGCAGCTTGGTGAGCGCGCCCCGGGGCCGCCGGGCCCCGGTCGTGCGCCCGTGCTCGGTCCGCGCCCGCGAACGCCGCCCGGCGGCGCCCTCGCCGATGCCGGGCACGCTCAGCACCTTGGTGCGGAACGGCTCGGAAGCCCGTACGGCCGACTGCTCGCCGGCGCCCGACGGCTGCGGCTGCCCGTCCTCACCGGCCTCGGGCCGCGCCGCGGTGTCGTCGCCGCCCTGGGGCGCGTCGTCGGGTTCCGGCTGTCCGCCGCCGCCCCCGCCGGGCCCGTCCGGCCCGGGGTCCGGGTCCGGATCGTCGTCGTCCGAACCGCCGAACTCCTCCAGGGTCTCGTCGAGCTTGTCCTCGTCGAGCCCCGGCGCGTCGAAGGGGTTGCGCCGCCGCCGGTGCGGCAGTGCGAGCAGCGCCGCCTGCCGGACGTCCTCCGCGAGCACGTCCGTACGCCCCGCCCAGGCCGCCAGCGCGGTGGCGGTCCGCGCCATCACGATGTCCGCGCGCATGCCGTCCACCTCGAAGGCCGCACAGGTCGCCGCGATCTGACGCAACGCCCCGTCGCCCAGCCGCACGGACGGCAGCAGCTCCCGCGCGGCCACGATCCGGGCCCGTACGGCGGCCTCCTCCTCGGCCCAGCGCGCGGCGAAGGCGGCCGGGTCGTCGTCGTAGGCCAGCCGCCGCCGGACGACCTCCACCCGCTGGTCGGGCTCCCGGGAGGCCGCGACCTCGACGGTCAGCCCGAACCGGTCGAGCAGCTGCGGCCGCAGCTCGCCCTCCTCGGGGTTCATGGTGCCGACGAGCAGGAAGCGGGCCGCGTGCCGGACGGAGACGCCCTCGCGTTCCACGTACGAGGCGCCCATCGCGGCGGCGTCCAGGAGCAGGTCGACCAGGTGGTCGTGGAGGAGGTTGACCTCGTCGACATAGAGGATCCCGCGGTGCGCGTCGGCCAGCAGGCCCGGCTCGAAGGCCTTCACGCCCTCGGAGAGGGCCCGCTCGATGTCCAGCGCGCCCACGAGCCGGTCCTCGGAGGCGCCGACGGGCAGTTCCACCATGCGCGCGGCCCGGGTCTCGAACGCCCCCGGCTCGTGCGGCCCGTCCGGGCAGCCGGGGTCGGGGGAGCCGGGGTCGCAGGAGAAGCGGCAACCGGAGACGACGTCCAGCGTCGGCATCAGCGCCGACAGCGCCCGCACCGCCGTCGACTTGGCCGTGCCCTTCTCGCCGCGCACCAGCACACCGCCGACCGCCGGGGACACCGCGTTCAGCAGCAGCGCGAGCCGCAGGTCGTCCTGGCCCACGACGGCCGTGAACGGAAAGGGGGTGCTCACTTCTCGTCGCCCTCCAAGTCGCCTTCGAGTTCCAGGTAGGTGGCACGGAGCCGTTCCAGCGTCTCCGCGTCGGGCTCGGCCCACAGTCCGCGGTCGGCGGCCTCCAGCAGCCGCTCGGTGATGCCGCGCAGCGCCCAGGGGTTGGACTTCTTCATGAAGTCCCGGTTCTCCGGGTCGAAGACGTACTCGGCGCTGAGCTTCTCGTACATCCAGTCGTCCACGACACCGGCCGTGGCGTCGTACCCGAACAGGTAGTCCACGGTCGCCGCCATCTCGAAGGCGCCCTTGTAGCCGTGCCGCCGCATCGCCGCCATCCAGCGCGGGTTGACCACCCGGGCGCGGAAGACGCGGTGCGTCTCCTCGCCGAGCGTGCGGGTCTTCACCTGGTCCGGGGTGGCCGAGTCGCCGACGTAGGCCTCGGGGCTCGCGCCCGTCAGGTGCCGCACCATGGCCACCATGCCGCCGTGGTACTGGAAGTAGTCGTCGGCGTCGACCAGGTCGTGCTCACGGGTGTCGACGTTCTTCGCGGCGACGGCGATCCGCTTGAACGCCGTCTCCATGTCCCCGCGCGCGGCCCGCCCGTCGAGGCCCCGGCCGTAGGCGTAGCCGCCCCACACCGCGTACACCTCGGCGAGGTCCGCGTCGGAGCGCCAGTTGCGGGCGTCGATCAGCGGCAGCAGACCCGCCCCGTACGCGCCCGGCTTGGATCCGAAGATGCGGGCCGTGGCGCGGCGGCGGTCGCCGTGCTCGGCGGTGTCCTGGTCGGCGTGGGCCCGGACGTAGTTGGACTCCGCCGGCTCCTCCAGCTCGGCCACCGTGCGCACGGCGTCATCGATCAGACCCACCACGTGCGGGAACGCGTCCCGGAAGAACCCCGAGATGCGGACCGTCACGTCGATGCGCGGCCGGCCGAGCTCCGCCGGGGGGATCACCTCGAACCCGGTCACGCGCCGCGAGGCGTCGTCCCACACCGGCCGGCAGCCCAGCAGCGCCAGGATCTCGGCGATGTCGTCACCTTGGGTGCGCATCGCCGAGGTGCCCCACACCGTGAGCCCGACGGACTTCGGGTACTCACCGGTGTCCTGCAGGTACCGCTGCACCAGCGAGTCCGCGAGCGACTGCCCGACCTCCCAGCTCAGCCGGGACGGAATGGCCTTCGGGTCGACGGAGTAGAAGTTCCGGCCCGTCGGCAGGACGTTGACGAGCCCGCGGGTCGGCGAGCCGGACGGACCGGCCGGGACGTAGCCGCCGTTCAGCGCCCGCAGGATGTGCCCGATCTCGTCGGTGGTCTTCTCCAGCCGGGGCACGACCTCGGTGCAGGCGAACTCCAGCACGGCGACCGCGTCGGGCAGTTCGGTGCCGAGGACCTCCCGGACCAGGGGCGCGCTGTCGGCGACCGCCCAGCCGCGCTCCTCCATGCCCTCCGCGATCCGCCGGCACAGCTGCTCCAGCAGGTCGATCGCGTCGGCGGCGCTGCGCGAGGGGCCGTCCACCAGGTCCGTCAGCTCGACGGGCACCTTCACCGGGGCGCCCGGCTCGGCCAGCAGCTCCTTCTCCACCAGCCCGAAGTGCTGCGCCAGCGACGCCCTGAGCCCGGGCAGCGCGTTGGCCTGCCCGCCCCACACCTGCGAGGCGCGCAGCACGGCCAGCACGAGGTTGACGCGTGGCTCGCCGACCGGCCCGCCGCCCAGGATGTGCAGGCCGTCGCGGATCTGCACGTCCTTGATCTCGCACAGGTAGCCGTCGATGTGCATGACGAACTCGTCGAACTCCGCGTCGTCCGGCTGTTCGTCGACGTGCAGGTCGTGATGGAGTTCGGCGGCCTTGACCAGCGTCCAGATCTGGGCGCGCACGGTCGGGGCCTTCGCCGGGTCCAGGTCGGAGACGAGCGCGTACTCGTCGAGGAGCTGCTCCAGCTTGGCCAGGTCGCCGTAGGTGTCGGCGCGGGCCATCGGCGGCACGAGGTGGTCGACGACCGTGGCGTGCCCGCGCCGCTTGGCCTGGGTGCCCTCGCCCGGGTCGTTGACGATGAACGGGTAGACCAGCGGCAGGTCCCCGAGGACCGCGTCCGGCGCGCAGCCCCCGCTGAGCCCGAGCCCCTTGCCCGGCAGCCACTCCATGGTGCCGTGCTTGCCCATGTGCACGATGGCGTCGGCGCCGAAACTGTTCTCCAGCCAGCGGTAGGCCGCCATGTAGTGGTGAGACGGCGGCATGTCGGGGTCGTGGTAGATCGCGATCGGGTTCTCGCCGAAGCCGCGCGGCGGCTGGATCATCACGACGACGTTCCCGAACTGGAGCGACGCCAGCACGATGTCGTCGCCGTCGACGTAGAGGCTGCCGGGCGGCTCGCCCCACGCCTCGGTCATGGCGTCCTTCAGCTCCGGGTCGAGCTTCTCGAACCACGCCCGGTAGTCCGCCAGCGGCACCCGCGCGGGCGCGGCGGCCAGCTGCTCCTCCGTCAGCCACTCCACGTCGTGCCCACCGGCGTTGATGAGCCGGTGGATCAGCTCGTCACCCTCGTCCGGATGCCCCTCGACGACGTACCCGGCGTCCCGCAGCGCGTCCAGCACCCGCACCGCCGAGGCCGGGGTGTCGAGCCCGACCGCGTTGCCGACCCGGGAGTGCTTGGTCGGGTAGGCGGTGAAGACCAGCGCGAGCTTCTTCTCGGCGTTGTCCTTGTGCTTCAGCCTGGCGTGCCGTACGGCGATTCCGGCGACGCGTGCGGCCCGCTCCGGGTCGGCGACGTACACCGGAACGTCGTCCGGTCCCTGCTCCTTGAAGGAGAACGGCACGGTGATCAGCCGCCCGTCGAACTCCGGGATGGCCACCTGCATCGCGGCGTCCATGGGGGAGAGGGCGGCGTCCGAGTCCGCCCAGGCCTGCCGCGACGACGTCAGGCACAGGCCCTGCAGCACGGGGATGTCCAGCTCGGCGAGGGCGCCGATGTCCCAGGCCTCCTCGTCACCGCCCGCCGAGGCCTGCGAGGCGTGCGTACCGCCGGCGGCGAGGACGGTGGCGACGAGGGCGTCGGCCTGCGCGAGAATCTCGTACAGGCCCTCGTCCGCCCCGCGCAGCGAACCGCAGTACACGGGCAGCGCGTTGGCGCCCCGGGCCTCGATCGCGTCGCACAGGGTGTCCACGAAGCCGGTGTTGCCGCTCAGTTCGTGGGCCCGGTAGAAGAGCACGCCGATGGTCGGACGGCCCTCCACCCGGGCGCGCTCGCCGTGGACGCCGTACTCGGGCATCTTCCGCGGCTCGACGAACCCCTCGCCCGTCAGCAGCACGGTGTCCGAGAGGAACCGGGCGAGTTCGGTGAGGTTGTCCGGGCCGCCCTCCACGAGGTACTTCAGCGCCTCGGCCACGACACCGGCCGGGACGGACGACTCGGCCATCAGCTCCGCGTCCGGCACGGCCTCGCCGCCCAGCAGCACGGTCGGGATGCCGGAGGCCTTCAGCGCGGCGAGCCCGTCCTCCCAGGCCCGCTTGCCGCCGAGCAGCCGGACGACGGCGACGGACGCCCCGTCCAGCAGGGCCGGCAGCTCCTCCCGGACGTCCACGCGGGTCGGGTTGCCGATCCGGTAGTCGGCACCGGAGGCGGCCCGGGCCGCCAGCAGGTCCGTGTCGGCGGTCGACAACAACAACACAGTGCTCATGCGGGCGCTCCCGGTGGAATGAAGGGCAGTCCTTGCGGCGCGCCGGACTCGATGAGCCGCCACAGCGCGTCGGTGTCCGCGTGCTGTTCGATCAGGTCGCCGAGCCGGTCGAGCTGCTCCTCGCGCAGCGCGGCGAACGAGGTGTCCGGCGCGGGGACGAAGCGGCGGCCCGCGGCGGCCGCCACCTCGCGCAGGAAGGCCCGCCGGAAGCCGTCCGACTCCAGCGAACCGTGCCAGTGTGTGCCCCAGGTCTGGCCGACCCGGCAGCCGTCAAGGAAGGGTTGTCCGCCGATGACGTCGGCGACCCCGTGGTGGATCTCGTAGCCCTCGACACGCTCCCCGAGAGCCTCGCCCCGCGGCCGGGTGAGGGTCTTCTCGCGGGCGAACCGCACCCGCACGGGCAGGATCCCGAGCCCGTCGACGTGGCCCCTGCGGCTCTCCACGTCGTCCTCGATGTGCTCGCCGAGGATCTGGAAGCCGCCGCAGATGCCGAGCACGGGCCGCTGCTCGGCCGCCCTGCGGACCAGGGCCCCGGCCAGGCCCCGCTCGCGCAGCCACTCCAGCGCGCGGACCGTCCCGCGGGTGCCGGGCACGATGACGAGGTCGGCGTCGGACAGCTCCTCGGGCCGGTCCACGAACCGCACCACGACGCCGGGTTCGGCGGCCAGCGCGTCCACGTCGGTGAAGTTGGACATCAGCGGCACGGCACAGACCGCGACGCGCAGTACGTCCCCACCGACCGGCGGGGCGACCACGGACTCCCGTACGGCTCCCCGCAGGGAGACCCGCAGTCCGTCCTCCTCGTCGATCCCGAGCCCGTGCCGGAACGGCAGCACGCCGTACGTCTTGCGTCCCGTGAGCCCGTGCAGCATGTCCAGTCCCGGCTCCAGCAGGGAGACGTCCCCGCGGAACTTGTTGACGAGGAACCCGGCGACACACGCCTGGTCCTCGGGCGACAGCAGCGCCACCGTCCCGAAGAACGAGGCGAACACGCCGCCCCGGTCGATGTCGCCGACGACGAGCACGGGCAGCCCGGCGTTCCGGGCGATCCCCATGTTCACGATGTCCGTCCGCCGCAGATTGATCTCGGCGGGAGAACCGGCCCCCTCACAGATCACCGCGTCATACGTGCCCCGCAACTGCTCCAGGCAGTCCAGCACCGTCCCGAGCAACTGCTGCTGCCGCCCGCCGTGGTAGCCGCGCGCGCTCAGCTCCCCGACCGGCTTGCCGAGCAGCACGACCTGACTGCTCTGCTCGCCACCGGGCTTGAGCAGCACGGGGTTCATCAGCGCGGTCGGCTCGATGCGGCAGGCCTGCGCCTGCATGGCCTGCGCCCGCCCGATCTCGGCCCCCTCCGTCGTCACGAAGGAGTTCAGGGACATGTTCTGCGCCTTGAAGGGCGCGACCTTCACGCCCTGCCGCACCAGCCACCGGCAGATCCCGGCGGTCACGACGCTCTTGCCGGCGTCGCTGGTCGTCCCGGCGACGAGAAGCCCACCGCTCATGTCATTTCCCCCTCTTCGGCAACCGCGCACCCTTGAGCATCCGCGCGCCCGCGCACACCCCGAGCGCGAGCCAGGTCACGCGCTTCGACAGCCGCACGGCCCGTTCGACGTCGTGCGTACCGACGGCACGCCCCTGCGTGTTCAGCACGGGCCGGTGCTCCACCCGCCCGCCGTACGAGAGCGTCCCGCCGAGACGCACCCCGAGCGCCCCGGCGAACGAGGCCTCCACGGGCCCGGCGTTGGGACTCGGATGCTGCGCCGCATCCGCCCGCCAGGCCCGCACGGCCCCCCGCGGATCCGGCCCGGCCAGGACGGCGAGGACCGCGGTCAGCCGCGCTCCCGGCCACCCCGCGACGTCGTCCAGCCGCGCGGAGGCCCAGCCGTACCGGCGGTAGCGGGCCGACCTGTGCCCGACCATGGCGTCCAGGGTGTTGACGGCCCGGAACCCGAGCAGCCCCGGCACCCCGCCGACGGCCCCCCACACCAGCGCCCCGACCACCGCGTCGGAGGTGTTCTCGGCGACGGACTCGACCACGGCCCGGGCCATGCCGTCGGCGTCGAGGGCCTGGGGGTCCCGCCCGCACAGATGCGGCAGCCGGGCCCGGGCCGCCTCGACGTCACCGGCCTCCAGGGCACGCCCGATGGTCCGCGCCTCCCGGGCGAGCGAAGTCCCCCCGACGACGGCCCAGGTGGCGGCGCCGGTCAGCGCGACGGAGGCGACGGGGGACGTCCGCACGGCACGCGCGGCGACGGACCCGAGGGCGACGGCCCCTCCGGCACACACGGCGGTGTGCAGCGCGCCCCACCCGCGGTGGTCCCGCCACAGCACCCGTTCCACGGCACCCGCGGCCCGTCCGAACGCGGCGACCGGATGCCCCCGGCGAGGATCACCGAGCAGCAGGTCACCGATCAGACCGGCGGCGGCACCGTACGCGAAGACGCGACCGGCACCCATGGGCTCAGCCGGCCAGGAGGGCAGGCGGGGGTGGGGTGTTGAAGCTCGATCGGCAGCCGCGCATGGCGATATGTGTCCTCACTCAGGGTGTCCACGCCCTGGTTCGACGAGACCGGCGGTGAGAGTTCCTGGCTCCCGGGGATTGCTACCCCGGTGACAGTGGCGGGACCGCGCCGGACTTGCACCGGCTTCCTCTCCTGCCGCCGTACTGGCCCCGGCAGTCCACCACGGCCGCGAACCGCCGTCAACTTGCCGTTGACCTGCGAGGGGAGAGTGTGGAGAACCCCACACCGCCCCCTGGGTACACACGACGACCGGGCGGCACAGGACCAAGTCCCGTGCCGCCCGGCGGACGATGTGCGGTCGGGCCGTCAGGCCACGATCAGGTAGATGCCGTACCCGACGGCCGCCGCGCACGCCGCGAAACACGCGTACGCGCCGGTGACGGCGAGGCCCGCGGACCCGCCCTGGGCCACCGCCCGCTCGCGGCGGGACAGACCGGTGATGCCGAGGGTGAACAGGCCCACGAGAGCCACGGTGACCACGAGGCTGACGCCGAACACGGAGCCGAGGGCCGCCCAGTCGATCTTCATATCGGAGACTCTTCCTTGTTGCCGGTGGGCGGGGTCAGACCGTGGTGGTCGTGGAGGGCGTCCGCTCGGCGGTGGCCTGGGCGGGGAACGACGGCACCTGCTCCTCCGCCGGCGTGCCGGCCGGCGGCGGCGTCACGGCGGCCATCGCCGTGGTGACCACGCCCGCGGGCTCCGCGTCGTCGGTGTCGTTGACGTTGGTGTGGTCGACGATCTCCCGCCGCGACACCTTCCAGATGGCCGCGCTGGAGGCGACGAGGAAGACGGCCACCACCGCGGTGCCCCAGGCGCCGAAGCCGGTGACGTATTCGGCGACAGCGCCCACCAGGGCCGCCGCCGGCAGCGTCAGACCCCAGGCGACGAACATCCGCGTCGCGGTCGACCAGCGGACGACACCGCCCTTGCGGCCGAGCCCCGCGCCCATCACGGCGCCGGAGACGGAGTGCGTCGTGGAGAGGGAGAAACCGAGGTGCGAGGACGCCAGGATGACCGTGGCCGCGGAGGTCTGGGCGGCGAAGCCCTGCTGCGGCTGGAGGTCGGTCAGGCCCTTGCCCATGGTGCGGATGATGCGCCAGCCGCCCAGGTAGGTGCCGAGCGCGATCGCGATGCCCGCGGAGAGGATGACCCACATGGGCGGGTCGGAGTCGGGGGCGAGGGTGCCGCCGGCGACCAGGGCGAGGGTGATGATGCCCATCGTCTTCTGCGCGTCGTTGGTGCCGTGCGCCAGGGAGACCAGGCCCGCCGACGCGATCTGGCCGGCCCGGTAGCCCTTCCGGGACGCCTCGCCGTCGGCCTTCTTGCCGAGGGAGTACGTCAGCCGTGTGGCCAGCATCGCCGCGATGCCCGCGACCAGCGGGGCGGCGATCGCCGGGATCAGGACCTTGGTGACCAGCACGTCGCCGTGCACCGCGCCGACGCCCGCCGAGGCGATCGTGGCGCCGATCAGACCGCCCATGAGAGCGTGCGAGGAGCTGGACGGCAGACCGACCAGCCACGTCAGCAGGTTCCAGAGGATCGCGCCGACCAGGGCGGCGAAGATGACCTCGGGCCGGATGCCGGCCTCGTCGACGAGGCCCTTGGAGATCGTGTTGGCGACTTCCACGGAGAGGAAGGCGCCGACCAGGTTGAGGACCGCGGACATGGCCACCGCAACCTTGGGCTTCATGGCGCCCGTGGAAATGGTTGTGGCCATCGCGTTCGCGGTGTCGTGGAAACCGTTCGTGAAATCGAACGCGAGTGCGGTTACTACCACAATCGCGAGGATCAGCGAGAAGCTTTCCATTTACCCAGGCAATCGTTCGAGGTCATTGGCTGGACGACCGTAGGCAACCTGAGTGAACGGAAGATGAACTGGGAGGGGCGCAGGGGTGACCGCACAGGGGGGTCGGGGCAACGCCCCGGGACGGCCGCCCCTACGCCCGTCGGCTAGGCGCCCCGCGCGAACCGCTTCAGCCGATCGAGTGACCCGTTGAAGAGGTTCTGGTCACCCGGGAGGGTTCCGCCGCCGTTGTCGTACTGCCAGAAGGTCCAGGAGGACCAGCCGGCCGGCAGCGCCCCGGGGCCGGTGGCGTCGTAGCGGGCGATCCACAGGGCGTGGCCGGCGGCGAGGGTGCGGCTGCCACCCGTGCAGGTGTTCCACCAGTGGGTGGTCGTGTAGATCACCGGGCGGCGGCCGGTGAGCCGCTTGGTCTCGTCGCTGAACGCCTTGATCCAGCTGACCATTCCCGCCCTGGTCAGGCCGTAGCACCTGCGCTTCTCGTCGTACGGGTTGTATTCGATGTCGAGCGCGGGCGGCAGCGTCCAGCCGTCCGCCGTCCAGCTGCCGCCGTTGCGCACGAAGTGCGCCGCCTGTGCCCGGCCGGAGGACCGGTCCGGCAAGGCGAAGTGGTAGGCGCCGCGCACCAGGCCCGCCGCGCGCGAACCGTCGTACTGCCGGGCGAAGTAGGGGTTGCGGTACGTGGTGGACTCGGTCGCCTTGACGTAGACGAACCGGGCGCCCTTCGTCCTGGCGCCGGGCCAGTCGACGTTCCTCTGGTGGGACGAGACGTCGTGCCCCTTCGGGCGGCTCGCCGCCGAGGCCGGAACCTCGGCGAGCGCGGCCCCGCCCAGGGTGAGTGCGGCCGCGGATGCCGCCAGTAAGCGGCCGCGGTGTCGGGTCGGTGTGCGGTCACGGGCCATGCGATTCCCCCCGGAATGACGATGTGTAAGGCAAAACTCACGGAGCGTACCGGAAGATCGTCGAATGCCCGGAGACCTTCGGTAAGTGCCCCCGCCCGGCGGCGCATTGAGCCCTTGCCTGGCAGGATCGCGGCATGGCTGAGCAGCGAGGCGACGAGCCGGGCACGGCGGACGCACGAGAGGGCGGACGGGACGCGGGGGAGCCGCGGCGCAGGAGCGCGCGCCCCGAGGAGACGCGCGCCTGGGAGGACCTCGTCGCGGCGGCCCGCCGCACTGTCGCGGACGGACTCGTCGTCGGCACGTCCGGCAACGTCTCCGTACGCGTCGGCGAAACCGTCCTGGTCACGCCGTCGGGCGTGCCCTATGACCGGCTGACCCCGGACGACGTGACCGGCGTCGGCCTCGACGGCCGGCAGGTCCTCGGCACCCTCGTCCCCACCAGCGAGCTGCCCATGCACCTCGCGGTCTACCGCACGACCGACGCGCGGGCCGTCGTCCACACCCACGCCGTCCACGCGACGGCCGTCTCGACCCTCGTGAGCGAGCTCCCGCTGATCCACTACATGGCCGCGGCGCTCGGCGGACCCGTCCGGGTCGCCCCGTACGCCACCTACGGCACCGACGAGTTGGCCGAGAACATGCTCCGCGCCCTCGTCGGCCGCTCCGGCTGCCTCCTCCGGAACCACGGCACCGTCACCCACGGCACCACTCTCGCCCAGGCCTACGACCGCACCGCGCAGCTGGAGTGGATGTGCCGCCTGTGGCTGACCGCCGCCTCGGTGCCCGGCCATGCCCCGAGCCTGCTGTCCCGGGAGCAGCTGACCGAGGTGGAGGAACGCCTGCGCGATTACGGCCAGCGAGGCTGAGCCCTCCCGGCCGCCGCGGACGTCACCCCGCCGCTGCCTCCCACTGGTCGCCCGCGGAATCCGCCAGGACACTGGATCCGTGCGCACTGTCAAAGCGGCGGCCGCTGCCGTCACCGCCGTCATCGGTGCCGGTGCCGCCGCGGTGGCCGCCGGCCGGCTCGCCAGCGACGCCGCGCTCAAGGCGCCCCCCGGCAGGCCCCTGCCCACCGAACCCCGGCTCACCGTGCACGGCACCGCCGCCGGGCAGATCAGCCTCACCCGGGACCTCGCCGCCCTGCGCCCCGGCCGCTACGGCCTGTCCGGCAACGGCTCGCACGCGGTCGTCGGCCCCGTCCTGACGGGCGCCCCGCATCCCGCCGACACCGTCGTGCGCCGCCTGGAGAGCGTCACCCACGGCACGCTGAAGCCCGGTGACAAGGTCTGGCTCACGCCGAACGTGTACGTCGGCAATCCGGGCGCCGCCCTCGGACTCGAACACGCCGACGTCGACGTCCCCGGCGAACTCGGCGCCCTGCCCGCCTGGTTCGTGCCGGGCAAGCGGGACACCTGGGTGATCGCCGTGCACGGCCTGGGCGCCACCCGCGAACTCGCCATGAACGTCATGCCGTTCCTGCACCGCAGCCACTTCCCGGTGCTCGCCCTCGCCTACCGCGGCGACCTGGGCGCACCCCGCCCGTCCGACGGCCTGAACCACCTCGGCGAGACCGAGTGGCGCGACCTCGACGCCGCCATCCGCTACGCCGTGCGTTACGGAGCCCGCCAGGTCGTCCTGCACGGCTGGTCCACGGGCGCCACCATGGCCCTGCGCGCCGCCGCGCACTCGGGGCTGCGCGACCGCGTGTCTGGACTCGTCCTGGACTCCCCGGTGCTCGCCTGGGAGACCACCCTGCGCGCCCTGGCCTCGGCCCGCCGCACCCCGGGCGCGCTGCTGCCCCTCGCGGTCCGGGCCGCCCAGGGCCGCACCGGCCTGCCCGGCGGCCGTGTCGCGGGCACCGCTCCCTCCGGCGGGCTGCGCGTCCCGGCGCTCGTCGTCCACGGCCCCGACGACACCGTCGCCCCCTGGCAGCTCTCCCGCCGGCTCGCCGACGCCCGCCCCGACATGGTCGCCCTGCGCACCGTCCGCAACGCACCCCACGGAGCCATGTGGAACGCCGACCCGGAGGCCTACGAGGAAGCGCTCCGGCGCTTCCTGACGCCCCTCATGTGACCCCGTACCCGCCGGCCGCCGCCCCGCCTTCCCGGGCCGTCTCCTCACGCACCCCCCGTTCACGCCCCCTTCACCCCGTCGCAACCGCGTTCCGGCGTCCTCTGTGCCGACCGGTCGCGATGATTCCGTTTAGCGTCGTACCACTGGCCGGTTCCCGGCCCTCGACCATTCCCAGGAACCGGTGCGTTGGCCATCCCCGTCGCCCGCCGTGACATTCCGTTTGGGTTTTCGGACCGTCAACCGGAAGACTGCACCCGTGACGTCCCGTATCCCGCGCGACTCCAGGCTTCGACTCGTCCGCCCGCGACCCCTGGCCGCCGCCCCGCAAGCGATGAACCAGCGGCGCTCGCGCCGCCCCGCACCACGCCCCCCGGAGGGCACCCCGGCACCGGCGGAGCTGGCCAGAATGGCACGCTCAGGTCTCGCCGCCGCGGCCCGCGTCGCGCGCTGGGCCGACGCCGCCCTCGGCCCCGGCCGGGACAGCGCCACCGACGACGGCAAGGCCACCCTCTCCGACGCGACGGCCGAACGGGCCGCCCGCGAGCTGGGCCTGACACCGGCTCAGGTCAGAGCCGACTGGGACACCGCCCGCCTCGCCGGCCTCGTCGAGGTGCACGGCGACAGCGCCCGCCCCGGCTGGCGGCTGCGCGCCTGGGACCGCGACGACAGCGCCGTGCTGCGCGGCTGGGTCGCGCTCTTCGACGCCTGGTCGCTCGCCCATCCGGAGCCCGAGGAGCACGAGCCCGCCGCCGTCGCCGAGGTCGTCTCCGCCATGCCGCAGGCGCTGTCCTTCCTCCAGCTGTCCGCCGGGCCCGTCCCCGTGGAGCAGCTCCTGGACCTCCTGGAGCAGCGCGTCACCGAGCTGCGCACCGCCCGCTGCGAGATCCCCTACGGCCCCCAGCCCGAGCCGCCGGCCGAACCGGAGCCCACCGACGCCCCGCTCGCCCCCCTGCTCGACTGGGCCCTGCGCGCCCTCGCCTCCGTCGGAGCCCTCACCTACGGCGACGGCCAGGCCACCCTCACCCCGCTCGGCAGCTGGGCCGTCTGGGTCAAGCTGGAGCAGATCTGCGTCGCCGCGCAGAGCCCCGCCGGGAACATCGAGCAGGCCGCCGACGACATGCTCCGCGGCTGCGCCCAGCTGCGCCCGAACGCGGCCCGCGCCGAGTACCGGGCCTGGCTCGCCGCCCGCCCCGTCGGCAGCGCCGTCACCGAGCTCCTCGGCGCCGCCCGCGGTGAGGACGCCCTGCTGCGCGGCCTCGCCTTCGAAGCGCTGCGCGTGGTCGGCGCCCCCGCCGAGCCGGACGTCCGCGGCGTGCTGGACGAGCCCACGCTCCGGCCGTACGCGCTGCTGTGGCTGGCCGAGCACGACGGCGCCGACCCCGAGGACGCCCACGAGGTCCTCACCCGCGAGGAGGCGACCTGGCTGTGGGTGGACACCGCGGCCGCCGTCGCCGACCACGGGGAGGCGCCGCTGCTGGTGCGCCACCTGGAGTCCGCGATCCAGCCGACCGTCCCGATGCTGCTGGACGAGGTACGCGCCGTGGGACACCCGCGCACCGTGCAGGTCCTGGTCGCCCTCGCCGCCGCACACCCCGACCCGGCCCTGGCCAAGGCCGTCCGCCGGGCCGCCTTCCAGGTGCACACCGGGGGCAGCTAGGGCCGGCGCCCGGGTCCCGGGGCCGTCAGCCCGGTATCTCGGGCGCGTACGTCCCGAAGCTCCACACGTTGCCCTCGAGGTCCCGGGCCAGGTAGTCCCGCGATCCGTAGTCCTGGTCCGTCGGGGGCATCAGCACCTCCACGCCGTGGTCCACGGCGCGGCGGTGGTGCCCGTCCACGTCGTCCACCACCACGTACACCCCCGTGGTGCCCGCGTCCTTCATGGCCGCGTCGAACGGGCCGCCCCGGCCCTTGGTGCCGACCATCACCGCGCCGTTGCCCTGTGCCAGCTCGGCGTGCAGCACCGAGCCGTCCTCGCCCTCGTACACCGACAGCTCCGTGAAGCCGAAGGCCTCCGTGAGCTGCCGGATCGCCGCCTTCGCGTCGGCGTACAGCAGCGTGGGGTAGATACTCGGACGCCCGCCGGACGTACCTGCCATCGCGATCACTTCCTCGTGTCTCGCCGGGTGTTCCCCCTGCCGGGAGCCGGATTCCGGCCCGTTCCCGGCCCGCTGTTCAGTCTTCCACCGGCCACTGACAACGGCCCTCCGCCGGGCCGCCGGTGATCGAACACCCGCACACAGAAAAAGTGGTTGCACGCCCCCGTTAGACTGTCCCCCATGGCCATTCTCCTCGCGCATTAGACGGCGGGAACGTCCTCAGCCGTCCATCCCGCCCCCGTATCCGCCCTGGAGTCTGTCCGTGATCTCCGCCTCCGGTATCGAGCTGCGCGCCGGTGCCCGCGTCCTCATCGAAAACGCCTCGTTCCGCATCGCCAAGGGCGACCGCATCGGCCTGGTCGGCCGCAACGGCGCGGGGAAGACCACCCTCACCAAGTGCCTGGCCGGCGAGGGCATGCCCGCCGGCGGCGCCATCACCCGCTCCGGCGAGGTCGGCTACCTTCCGCAGGACCCCCGCACCGGCGACCTCGACATTCTCGCCCGCGACCGCATCCTGTCCGCGCGCGGCCTGGACGTGCTGATCCGCAAGATGCGCGACAACGAGCAGCGCATCGCCAACGGCCAGGGCGCCACCCGCGAGAAGGCGCTCAGGCAGTACGAGCGTCAGGAGACGGAGTTCCTCACCAAGGGCGGGTACGCCGCCGAGGCCGAGGCCGCCACCATCGCCGCCGCGCTCAACCTGCCCGACCGGGTCCTCGGCCAGCCGCTGCACACCCTCTCCGGCGGTCAGCGCCGCCGTATCGAGCTGGCCCGCATCCTGTTCTCCGACGCGGACACCCTGCTGCTCGACGAGCCCACGAACCACCTCGACGCCGACTCGATCGTCTGGCTGCGCGACTACCTGAAGACCTACCGCGGCGGCTTCATCGTGATCTCCCACGACGTCGACCTGGTCGAGACGGTCGTGAACAAGGTGTTCTACCTGGACGCCAACCGCGCCCAGATCGACATCTACAACATGGGCTGGAAGCTCTACCAGCAGCAGCGCGAGGCCGACGAGAAGCGCCGCAAGCGCGAGCGGCAGAACGCCGAGAAGAAGGCCTCCGCGCTGCATTCGCAGGCCGACAAGATGCGGGCCAAGGCCACCAAGACCGTCGCCGCGCAGAACATGGCCCGCCGGGCGGACAAGCTGCTGGCCGGCCTTGAGGCCGAGCGGAAGTCCGACAAGGTCGCCAAGCTGCGCTTCCCCGAGCCCTCCCCGTGCGGCAAGACCCCCCTCATGGCCGAGGGCCTGTCGAAGTCCTACGGATCGCTGGAGATCTTCACCGACGTCGACCTGGCCATCGACAAGGGCTCACGCGTCGTCATCCTCGGCCTCAACGGCGCCGGCAAGACGACCCTGCTCCGCCTGCTCGGCGGTGCGGAGGAGCCCGACACCGGCAAGGTCATCGAGGGCCACGGCCTCAAGCTCGGCTACTACGCGCAGGAGCACGAGACCCTCGACCCGGAGCGCACGGTCCTGGAGAACATGCGCTCCGCCGCCCCCGACCTGGACCTGGTGGAGGTCCGCAAGACGCTCGGCTCGTTCCTGTTCTCCGGGGACGACGTCGACAAGCCGGCCGGCGTCCTCTCCGGAGGTGAGAAGACCCGCCTCGCCCTCGCCACCCTCGTGGTGTCCTCGGCGAACGTGCTGCTCCTCGACGAGCCGACCAACAACCTCGACCCCGCCAGCCGCGAGGAGATCCTCGGCGCGCTGCGCACCTACAAGGGCGCGGTCGTCCTCGTCACGCACGACGAGGGCGCCGTCGAGGCGCTCCAGCCGGAGCGGATCATCCTCTTGCCGGACGGCGTCGAGGACCTGTGGGGCGCCGACTACGCGGATCTCGTCGCCCTGGCCTGAGCGTCAGTGCCGCTTGATCGAATGCGTGATCAACGGCGTATGGATCATTCGGCCCAGCGGTGATCCATCATCTGTGTGAGATCTCCTCGTACCGAGGTGTGTCCTACAACGATTTCGCGGCCGAGTCCCCGATTCTTCCGGGCTCGGCCGCGCCGCCTTTCTGACCTGGCCTTTTCCGGAACAATCCGTTCGGCCGCAGGGACACCACTCTTCGGAACTCCATATTCCGCATGTGGGGATGTGCTCCCGTCGTCACAACCTTGTCTCACCGACCTTGCCGAATGGGTGGCCATCAAGGCCCGGAGGGGTGATCATGAGGAGACCAGAGCGCACTTCCCATGAGGAGGCACGGGTGGCCGAGACTCTGAAGAAGGGCAGCCGGGTGACCGGCGCCGCGCGCGACAAGCTCGCGGCAGACCTGAAGAAGAAGTACGACGCCGGTGCGAGCATCCGGGCGTTGGCCGAGGAGACCGGCCGCTCGTATGGCTTTGTGCACCGCATGCTCAGTGAGTCGGGCGTCACGCTGCGAGGGCGTGGCGGGGCGACCCGGGGCAAAAAGGCCACGGCCTGACCCCGGGTGGCCCCTCGGCTTCGATGGTGGCCACCCGGTCGGTCGTCTGATCGTCCGGGTGGTTACTGTGCAGTCACTTAAGTGTGGCCTGCCACGGCGTCACAGCCGTCGCGGGGCACACAAGACGACCGCACGCATCGGAGGCGTCCCATGGCTTCGTCCGACCAGGACCTCGTTCCCGTACTCGACAAGGACGGCGTACGGCTCACCGTCGACGACGCGATCGCCACGGTGACGCTGACCAACCCGGCCAAGCGCAACGCGCAGAGCCCCGCTCTGTGGCGGGCGCTGACCGAGGCCGGGCGGCAGCTGCCGGGCTCCGTCCGCGTTGTGGTGCTGCGGGCCGAGGGCAAGTCCTTCTCGGCCGGGCTCGACCGGCAGGCGTTCACGCCCGAGGGCTTCGACGGCGAACCGTCGTTCGTCGACCTCGCGCGCGGCGCCGACGCCGAGCTGGACGCGACCATCGCCGAATACCAGGAGGCGTTCACCTGGTGGCGGCGCAGCGACATCGTCTCCGTCGCCGCTGTCCAGGGGCACGCCATCGGGGCGGGCTTCCAGCTCGCCCTCGCCTGCGACCTGCGCGTCGTCGCCGACGACGTGCAGTTCGCCATGCGCGAGACCAGCCTCGGACTCGTGCCCGACCTGACGGGCACCCATCCGCTGGTGGGACTCGTCGGCTATGCCCGCGCGCTGGAGATCTGCGTGACCGGGCGCTTCGTCGCGGCCGAGGAGGCCGTGAACACCGGCCTGGCCAACGTCGCCGTGCCCGTCGGCCAGCTCGACGGCACCGTGCGCGACCTGGCCGCGGCGGTGCTCGCCGCGCCCCGCGACGCGGTCATCGAGACCAAGGCCCTGCTGCGTGGCGCCCAGGACCGCACCTACGAGGAGCAGCGCGCGGCGGAGCGCCAGTCCCAGGCCCGCAGGCTGCGGGACCTCGCGGGCGTCGGGGACTGAGAACCGCCGGGCCGCCGGGCCGGCCGGGAGCGCGGTCAGCCGATCGCGCTCACCACGACCGCCACCGTCGGATGATCCGGCAGCGCCCTCCTGACCACCGTCCGGACCTCGCGGGCCACGTCCCGGGCCCGCTGGTCCGCGCCCACCGCCAGCTCCAGCCGGACATGACGGTGCGGCAGCGCGGCGCCCTCGCGGGGGAGTTCCTCGATGTGCACGGGGTGGCCCAGCGTGCCGGTCAGACGGAGCACGCCCTGGACCCCGAGCGCGGCGGCGGCCGCACGGCCCTCGTCGCCGCTCCCGGCCGGAGCGGCACTCGGGGGCTCGGGAAGGCGCTCGGCAATCCCGGCTTCCCCGGGCCCCTCGTCCAGCAGCCCCGTCACCTGTAGGTCCACCTCCGTCACCGTCAGACCGAGCCGCTCGGTCGCGGCGGTCGCCAGCGTCGCCCGCAGCAGGGACGCCGTCGTCGGCAACGGCTGCGCAGCCGTCGCGGCGAACTCCGCCGTCACCCGCAGCGGCCCGGGCGGCAGAGCGCTCGGCGGAGCGGGTACCGCCGGCTCAGCGGTGTCCGCCGCGTCGGCGACCACGACACGGAGCGCGTCGAGGCGTACGCCCGGCGCGTCCCACGCCGCGCTCCGAAGCACCGCCTCGACCGCCCGCTCCGCGATCCACGCGCCGTCCCGCGCGTCACCCAACGGCAGAAGCCTGCCGATTCCCAGCTGATGTCTCACTGCTTGTGTCCATCGGTCGGCCGTCATTCCTCCAGCCTGCCGCATCAGAGGCGCGCATCCACGCAACCGTGCTTACGGTGGTCGAAGGACGACGAAAAGGACGTACGGCGATGACTGATATGACCGAGAACCGGGGCGGGGAGACCGAGACCGCGGCGGTACGCAGAAGCCCGTTGGCCAAGCACAGCGGGGGAGACGCCGGTTCCCGCGGGCGGACGACCATCGCGGACGGTGTCGTGGAGAAGATCGCCGGCCTCGCCGCCCGCGACGTCGACGGTGTGCACGCCATGGGCAGCGGCCTGTCCCGCACGTTCGGAGCAGTGCGCGACCGCGTGCCCGGAGGAACCAAGTCGGTGTCGCGCGGGGTGAAGGCCGAGGTCGGCGAAGTGCAGGCGGCCCTCGACCTGGAGATCGTGGTCGAGTACGGCGTGTCGATCTCCGATGTGGCCCGCGACGTACGGGAGAACGTCATCACCGCCGTGGAGCGGATGACCGGCCTGGAGGTCGTCGAGGTCAACATCGCGGTGAGCGACGTGAAGCTGCCGGACGAGGAGGAAGAGGAACCGGAGCGCCGGATCCAGTGAGGCACGGGTCATCGGACAACGACACAGCGGCTGAGGAGCTGAGGAGCGCATGAGCATGGCCGTGGTCGGCATGATCGCCGGCATGGCGCTGGCCTTCGCCGGATATTTCGGCGGATTCGGTGCCTTCCTGCTGGTGGCGGCGCTGGGCGCCGTCGGCTTCGTCGTCGGCCGGTTCCTGGACGGGGACCTGGAGTTCGGCGACTTCTTCCGTCCTCGCGAACGTGAACGGCGGCGGTGACGCCCGTGAGTACGGGGGCCGGGGCGCTCGACAGACCCCTGACCGTCGTCCCGCCGGGCGAGCGCGGCGCGACGCGGATCGCCGACCGGGTCGTCGCGAAGATCGCCTCGCAGGCGGCCCGGGAGGCCGTCGGCACGCTGCCGCCCGACGCCGGCCGGCCCTCCGCGTCCGTCGTCGTCCACCACGAGGTCGCCCACGTGCGGATCCAGCTCGAACTCGGCTACCCCTGCGACATCGGCGCCCGCTGCCGCAAGGTGCGTCATCAAGTCGTCGAGCGGGTGAGCACCTTGGCGGGCATGCAGGTGCCGGAGGTCGTCGTCCAGGTGGAGCGCCTGCACCTGGACGCGGCGCTCGGCGCGGTACAGGGGAGGACGCAATGAGCGAACCCCAGGGCACTCAGCCCCCCGAGGACAGCACGCAGCGCCTGCCCGTCCTCGACAAGCGGGAGACGGAGGACGGCAACGACTCGGACCGGTCCGAGTCGTCGGCCGCCCCCGAACCCCAGGGCGAGCGGGGCCGCGTGGGCCGCTTCTGGTCGGCGCGCCGCGTCCCCGCGGGCATCGTCGCCCTGCTGCTCCTGGGCCTCACCGGGCTGTTCCTCTACGACATCGTCTCCGTGCGCGCCGGCCGCCCCGGTATGGCCTGGCGCCGGGAACTGGCCCGGCAGCTCGCCGAACGGCCCCTGGACGACACCTGGGTGCTCGTGGGCGCCGGGGTCGCCGGCGTCCTCGGCCTCTGGCTGCTGATCCTGGCCGTCACGCCCGGCCTGCGGGACGTGCTCCCGATGCGGCGCACGCACACCGACGTACGCGCCGGACTGCACCGGGACGCCGCCGCCACCGCGCTGCGGGACCGGGCCATGGAGGTGGCCGGCGTGCAGTCGGCACGGGTACGGGTGCGCCGGAGGCGGGCGCGCGTCCGCGCCGTGTCGCACTTCCGGGAACTGGACGACGTACGAACCGATCTGGACGCCGTGCTCGCCGACGCGGTCCGCGGACTGGGGCTGTCCCGGCCGCCCTCGCTGTCGTTGCGGGTCCGGCGGCCCGGCCGGAAGGGGTGAAAGCGGTGCTCAGGACCGTCAACCGCGTGTTCCTCGGCCTGGTGGGCCTGATCCTGCTGGTGCTGGGCGGCTCCGTCCTGGCCGTCGGCCTCGGCGTCTCGGCACCCTCGTGGTGGATCCACGACAGCAAGCACGACGTGCTGGTGAGCTATGCCGAGCGCACCCGCTGGCGCGACGACGGCTGGTGGTGGCCGGTCGTCATCGCCGCCCTCGCGGTCCTGCTGCTGCTCGCCCTGTGGTGGCTCGTCGCCGTCCTGCGCCGGCGCCGCCTCGCCGAGGTCCTCGTCGACACCGGTGACGGCGAAGGCGCGCTCCTGCGCGGCCGGGCCCTGGAGAACGTCCTCACCCAGGAGGCGGACCACATCGACGGCGTGGACGGAGCCCAAGCCCATCTGAAGGGCGGGCGCAGCACCCCCGAGGCCCACGTACGTCTCGCACTGGAGCCACACGTGAACCCGGGGACGGCCCTGAACGACTTCACGACCGGCGCCCTCACCCATGCCAGGACGTCGGCGGGGCTCGCCTCGCTCCCGGCGGAGGTGAGGCTGAAGGGGGTCAAGCACGGTGCCGAACGGGTGAGCTGAGCAGGGGTTGCATGCGACCCGTCAGAACCCGTGCCGCGCGCCACCGTCGACCGGCACCATGACCCCGGTCAGATAGGAGGCCGCCGGCGACATCAGGAACGCCGCCACCCGCCCGAACTCCTCCGGAGCCCCGTACCGCCGCAGCGGAATCCGCGACTCCGACGCCGCCCGGGTCGCCTCGGGATCCGCCGACAGCGCGTCCAGCTGCCGCACCCGGTCGGTGTCGATCCGCCCGGGCAGGACACCGACCACCCTGATGCCCCGCGGCCCCAGCTCGTCGGAGAGCGACTTGGCGAAGCCCGCCAGCCCGGGCCGCAGCCCGTTGGAGATGGTCAGCCCCGGGATCGGCTCGTAGACCGACCCGGACAGCACGAAACCGATGACACCCCCGGCCTCCATCTCGGCGGCCGCGGCGCGGGCCAGCCGGACCGCGCCGAGGAACACCGACTCGAACGCCGTCTGCCACTGCTCGTCCGTGTTGTCCGCGACGAACCCGGCCGGCGGCCCGCCCACGCTGACGAGGACGCCGTTGAAACGGCCGAAGTGCTCCCGCGCGGCGCCGATCAGCATGGCCGCCGCGTCCGGGTCCGCGTTGTCGACGGCCACGCCGACCGCGTTCGGTCCCAGCTCGGCCGCCGCCTCGGCGACGCTCTTGTCGTCCCGCCCCGAGACGACCACCTTCGCCCCGTCCGCGACGAGCTGACGCGCGGTGGCGTTGCCGAGGCCGCGCGTGGCTCCGGTGACGACGTACACCCGGTCCTTCAGTCCAAGATCCATGGTCCCTATCCTGCCCCGTCCCCACCGAACAGGGCGAGGGCGGTGTTCACCAGCCCGATGTGGCTGAAGGCCTGCGGGAAGTTGCCGAGGTGCCGGCCGGCCACCGGGTCGAACTCCTCGGACAGCAGGCCGACGTCGTTGGCGAGCCCCGCCAGCCGCTCGAACAGCTCGCGGGCCTCCTTCGTGCGCCCCGTCATGTACAGGGCGTCCGCGAGCCAGAACGAGCACACCAGGAACACGCCCTCGCCGCCGGGCAGCCCGTCCACGTCCGCGTCGGCCGTGCTGTAGCGGCGCAGGAAGCCGCCGTGGGTCAGTTCCTCGCGGACCGCCTCGATGGTGCCGATCACCCGCGGATCGTCCGGCGGCAGGAACCCGACGCGCGGGATGAGCAGCAGCGCCGCGTCCAGTTCGCGTGAGCCGTAGGACTGCGTGAAGGTGTTGCGTTCCGGGTCGTAGCCCTTCTCGCACACCTCCTGGTGCACCTCGTCGCGCAGCGCCCGCCAGCCGTCCAGGTCGCCGTCCAGCTCCGGGTGGTGCTCCAGGGTGCGGACGGCGCGGTCGGCGGCCACCCACACCATCACCTTCGAGTGCACGAACTGGCGCCGCCCGGCGCGCACCTCCCACAGCCCCTCGTCCGGCTGCCGCCAGTTGTTCCGCAGGAAGTCCATCAGGGCCGTCTGCAGCGCCCACACGTCGGGCTGGGCGGACAGGCCCGACTCGCGGGCGAGGGACAGGGAGTCCATGACCTCGCCCCAGACGTCCAGCTGGAGCTGCTTCACGGCGTCGTTGCCGATGCGTACGGGGGCGGACCGGGCGAAGCCGGAGAGCCACGGCAGCTCGAACTCGGGCAGCCGCCGCTCGCCCGCCACGCCGTACATGATCTGCAGGTCCGCCGGGTCGCCGGCGACCGCGCGCAACAGCCAGTTCCGCCAGGCCTCGGCTTCCTCCTGGTAGCCCGCGGCGAGCAGCGCGTTCAGGGTGAGGGTGGAGTCGCGCAGCCAGCAGTAGCGGTAGTCCCAGTTGCGCACCCCGCCCGGCTCCTCCGGGAGTGAGGTGGTGGGGGCGGCGACGATGCCGCCCGTCGGGGCGTAGGTGAGCGCCTTGAGGGTGATCAGGGAGCGGACGACGGCGTCCCGGTACGGGCCGTCGTAGCGGCAGCGCGACACCCAGGCCCGCCAGTCCTCCACGCTGTGGCGCAGTGCGTCGTACGGGTCGACGAGCGGTGGGCGCGGCTCGTGGGAGGGGTGCCAGGTCAGGACGAACGCGACCTTTTCCCCCTTCTTGACGGTGAACTCCGCGTGCGTGCCGAAGTCCTCCCCCCAGCTGGTCACGTGCGGCTCGCTGCGCAGCCAGGTCGAGTCCGGACCGGCGACGGCGACGCGGTGGCCGTCGGACCGGCGCACCCAGGGGATGATCGAGCCGTAGTCGAAGCGCAGCTTCAGGACGCTGTGGAGGGTCACCTCGCCGTCGAGGCCCTCGACGACGCGTACGAGGTCGGGGGCGCGGTCGCGCTGGGGCATCAGGTCGGTGACCCGGACCGCCCCTTGCTCCGTCTCCCACTCGGTGTCCAGGACCAGGGTGTCGCGGCGGTAGGCCCGCCGGGTGCAGTGGTCCGCCCCCACGGGGGCGATGCGCCAGTACCCGTTGTCCTCGTCACCGAGCAGTCTGGCGAAGCAGGCGGCCGAGTCGAAGCGGGGCAGGCACAACCAGTCGACGGATCCGTCCGTACCGACCAGGGCCGCGGTCTGCTCGTCGCCGATGAGCGCGTAGTCCTCGATGCTGGGGTCCACGGAGTGCGGGTTCCCGGCAACTCGGTGTGACAATCAGGGCGGGGGCCGGGGGAGTGAAGTGCCCCCGGGCGTCGAGGGCGGGGCCGCGCTGGACACCCCCGGCCCGGTTCAGGCTCCCGCCCGCGCGCGCCGGTGGCGTCTACACCGTCGCCGGCTCGGACTCCGTCGTGCCGGACCGATCGGCCGCCTTCTGGGCCCGCTCCCGCGCCTCACGGCGGGCCAGGACCACCCAGCCGACCGGGACGGCCGCGGAGAACAGCCACCACTGGATGGCGTACGCGTAGTTCAGCGCGGCGTCCTCCTTGCCGGGGTCGCCCAGCAGCTCCGGGGTGTCGCCCTTGGGCTCGGGAGCCGTCTGGGAGATGTAGCCCCCGAGAACCGTCGCGTCCAGGCGACGGGCCTGCTGCTCGCTGTTGATCAGCATGATCTGCCGGTCCGGCAGGCCCTGGAGGTTCTTGATGCCGCTCGCCGCGGTCGTCTCGTCGGGCATCAGCCGCCCCTCGACGGTGACCTCGCCGCTCGGCGGTGCGGGGACCTTCGGGAACGCGGTCTGGCTCGGGCCGTCGGAGGGGATCCACCCCCGGTTGACCAGCAGCACCTTGCCGTCGTCCAGGACGAAGGGGGTCAGCACGTGGTAGCCGACCTCGTCGTCGGAGTTGGTGCGGCGCCGGACGACGACCTCGTCCTTCGTGTCGAAGCGGCCTTTCGCCGTCACGGTCCGGTACCGCTCGGTGCTGGTCACGGTGTGTCCGGGTGCCGTCAGCTTCTCCACGGGCGCCGGCTCGGCCGCCAGCGCGTCGGTGACCAGCTGGTTCCGGGCGGTGCGCTCGTCGTAGCGGTGCATCTGCCAGATGCCCAGCCTGATCATCGTGGGGATGAGCAGCAGGGCGATCAACGTGAGGATCACCCACTGCCGGGACATCAGGAAGCGGTACACCCCACGACCGTACAACTCGGTCGTGGGGTGCATTGAGGTGGGTACGGGTTCACACCTTGTCGACGATTCCTACCTTTCCTTCCGCGCGGGCGCAGTGGGCGCCGCAGTACCAGTGGCCCTCGACCTCGACGCCCTGGCCGATGATCTGCACCCGGCAGTGCTCGCAGATGGGGGCCATGCGGTGGATCGCACAGGAGAAGCAGTCGAAGACGTGCACCGCGCCCTGCGCGTGCACCTCGAAGGTCATTCCGTACTGATTGCCACATACCTCACAGGTCGCCATGCGCCACAGGGTGAGCCGTCCTTCTCGCGGGGGCGAGCGGCCGCCGGGCGAGTCGCCCGGCAATCACCCGTCCGTACGGTCACGCCTCCGGCGTACGATCACCCGTCCGACGCGGGCTCCACGTCCGAGAGGAGCTGCCCGAAGGCCGCCTCGTCCACGACCGGCGTGCCGAACTGCCGGGCCTTGACGACCTTGGACGTGCCCGAGTCCGGGTCGTTCGTGACGAGCAGGCTGGTCAGCCGGGACAGGCTCGTGGCCACATGCAGCCCGGCCTCGGTCGCGCGGTCCTCCAGCAGGTCCCGCTCGGTGGAGGTGTCACCGGAGAAGGCGACCCGCATGCCCTGCTTGAGCCGCCCGCCCGCCTCGTAGCGCCCGGGGTTGGGGTAGGGGCAGGCGGGGCGCTTGCGGGAGGGGCGCCAACTGCTCGGCCGGTAGCCGCCGTAGCCGCCGGGGCCCGCCTGCTGCCCGATGCGGGGCGCGGCGGGCCGGTCCGTCCACTCGGTCAGCGGCCGGCACTCGTGCAGCGGCAGCCGTACGTTGTTCGCCGCCGCGGCCCGCAGGCTCGGCCGGAACGCCTCCGCCAGCACGCGCGCGTCGTCCAGCGCGTGGTGCGCCCGCTGCTGGACGACGCCGAAGTGCGCGGCGAGGGACTCCAGCTTGTGGTTGGGCAGCGGCAGCCCGAGCTCCTTGGACAGTGCGATGGTGCACAGCCGCTGCCGCACCGGTGCCTCGCGCTCGGCGCGTGCGTACTCCCGGGCGATCATCTGCCAGTCGAAGACGGCGTTGTGCGCGACGAGCACCCGCCCCTCCAGCCGGGCGGTGAACTCCTCGGCGATGTCCGGGAAGAGGGGTGCCCCTTCGAGGGCCTCGCTCGTCAGTCCGTGGATCCACACGGGGCCCGGGTCGCGCTCGGGGTTGACCGTCGTGTACCAGTGGTCCTCGACCTCGCCGCGCTGGTCCAGCCGGTAGACCGCCGCGGAGATGATGCGGTCGTCCCGGGCCAGGCCCGTGGTCTCGACGTCAACGACCGCGTACCCCTTGGGGTACGCGGCCGGCCACGGCGTGGCCGAGAACACTGCGGTCGTCAGGTCTTCCAGCATGGTCCCTGAGGATACGGGCCGCGACTGACACCGCCGTCCGCCAGGTGGGCCCGAAGGGCCTCCCGATGCTCCCTCAGGCGGGTTGTCCGGTCTGTCCGTTCGCGGTGCGTACGTCTGATCGATGCTCAGTCGATCACCACGGCCCCGAGGGTCGCGCGCCGCGACGGGACGCCCCGCGGTCACCAGCGGATCGGCACCGGAAGCGCCGTCAGCAGTCCGGACGCCGCGACCGCCAGACCCAGGACGGCCACCTCCGCCCGGGCCGGCGCACAGGCGGTCAGCGGGTCGGCCGCCCTGCGCAGCCGCCGCCGGGCCCACAGCGCGAGGGCGGCGACGACCGCCACGAGGAGCACCTTGGCGAGCAGTGCGCGCCCGTACGCCGTTCCCGTCAGCTGCTCCAGGATCGTCTCCGGCGGCATCCGGCGCAGTGAACTGCACACGCCCGTCGCGGTGATGGCGGCGAGCAGCACGACCGCCACGCGCGCGTAGAGACCCAGCAGGGCGGCGCCCGCCGTGCCGGGCCACAGCCGGAGGACGCGCAGCGCGTGCAGCAGGCCGCCCGCCCACAGTGCCGCGCAGGTCAGATGGACGAGCGTCAGCGCGGAGCCGGCCAGCGGGCTGTACTCGGTGGTCGGGTGCGCGCGCAGGGCCTCGGCGACGACCACGGCGGCCAGCGGACACACCTGCGTGACCGGCCGGCGCGACACGGCGCACAGTCCCGCCACGAGGAACGCGTTGACCTCCAGCAGGGCGAGCTTGCCGTCCCGGGACGCGTAGAGCCCGCCGGCGTCGATGTCCGCCACCTGGTCCGGCACGAGATTGCCGGTGGCCACGACCGAGGCGAGCCCCAGGGCGGCGGCGAAACCGGCGGCGGCCGCGAAGGGGGACCAGCTGCGGGGCACAGCCGGGTGCCCCTCCGTAGCGGGCAGCGAACGCGCCAGCCGGTTCACGAACAGCTCGCCCACGGGTATGCACAGCGCCGCGAACAGCACGGTGCGCAGCAGGGCTATGCCGCCGGCGCCGGGCGCTTCGGCCTCCCCGGTACCGTGCAGCGCCGCGGACGGGCCGAGCAGCGGGATCAGCGCGGCCAGTGCCACCAGCACCAGGACGGCGACGGCCCGGCCCGCACCGGTGGGCCGCAGCGGCCCGCGCGCATCGGTCACCCGGGGTATGGGTCTTGGCGAAGTCACCCCAGGATCTTCACCAACCTCCACACGGCCGGGCAAGTCAGCGGAACGCCCTCAACCGCCCCGGGACGCGACGGGCCACCACAGCCGCACCTCCTGATGCCGGAACGGGCCGGGCAGGTACCCCCGCCCGGCCCGTTCCGCCTTCGCACGGGCTCTACTTGGTCACCGCGTCCAGCGCGTCCGCGATGCCCCAGCCGTAGAAGCCGTTGCGGTTCTTGGAGCCCTCGCACACCGCGTCGATCTTGCCGTCCGCGTTGATGTCGTACGGGTCCGTGCACGGCGTGGCGTCCGCCTCCGCGTACAGCAGGGCCTTCACCAGGGCCGGGGAGGCGTACGGGTGCGTCGACTTGATGAGGGCGGCGACGCCCGCGACGTGCGGGGACGCCATCGACGTACCGGCCATGTAGCCCCACTTGCCGCCCGGCAGCGTGCCCAGGATGAGGCCGCTCGTGGCCGGCGCCTCCGGCTTCTGGTAGGCGGTCGAGTCACCGCCCGGGGCGGCTATGTCCGCCACGCCCAGACCGTAGTTCGAGAACGACGACTTGATGCCCTTCGCGCCCGTCGAGGCGACCGTGACGACACCCGGCAGCTGGGTCGGGATGTCGAGGCACTCCGACGGGTCGACGACCCGGGCGCCCGGCGTGCTGTCGTTCGGGGACGACGGGTCGGTGATCTCGTCCGAGGCGAGGTCGTAGTTCTCGTTGCCGGCCGCGGCGACGTTGACCGCGCCCTTCCTCTCCGCGTACTTCGCGGCCCGCGTGACGGCGTCCACGAGCGCCTTCTGGTCCGGGTCGTTCTTGCAGTTGAAGTACCAGGGGTCCGTGTAATAGCTGTTGTTCGTCACGTCGACCCCGTGCTCGGCCGCCCACACGAAGCCGCACACCACGGCCTCGGTGTAGAAGAAGCCGGCCGTGGTGGACACCTTGATGCCGGAGACCTTCACCCCGGGCGCGACACCGGTCATGCCGACGCCGTTCTTCGCGGCGGCGATCTCACCGGCGACGTGCGTGCCGTGCGGGCTCTCCGCGGCACTCGGCCGCCAGGCCCCGTCGGCCGTGTCCGGCTTGCCCGACACACAGTTGACCGACGCCTCGCGGTCGAAGTTGGGCGCGATGTCGGGGTGCGTGTCGTCGACGCCGGTGTCGATCACGGCGACCGTGACCTTCTCGCTGCCCAGCGACTTCTCGTGCGCCTTGTCCGCCTTGATGGCGGGCAGGTCCCACTGCTGCGGCTGCAGCGGGTCCTGTCCGGCGGGGGCTTCGGCCCGTGCGACCTCGGCCGCGCTCAGTACCTTCGGCGCGCCCAGGTCGCCCGTCGACGCCGAGGGCAGCGGCGCGGTACGGGTGGCGCCCGCCGACTGCACACCGCGCACCGTGCGGATGGTCTTGGCGAAGTCGGCGTTCGAGGAGTGGACGACGATGACGCCGATCTGGTCGTACGACGTCACGACCGTGCCGCCGGCCTTGGCGACGGCCTTCTTCACGTACGCCGAAGTGCGGTGCCCCGGCTTGACGTTGACGACGTAGCTGAGCGGCGTCGCGTCGGCCCGGGCCGACGCGGGAGCCGGGGCGTCCTCGGCGGCCGTCGCCATGGTGTTCGGCAGGAACGCGAGGGCCGTGGCCATGGCCATCCCGGCCGGGATCGCGACGGCACGGCGATAGCGCGCGTACGGCGCAGTCATGGTGTCTCCAGTTCGTTCGCGGTACGTGCTGATCTTGCGGAGGGTCTCGGTGGCGAGCCGGGTCACTTGACCGCGCGCAGCGCGTTGACGATGCCGTGGCCGTAGAAGCCGTTGAGGCGTTCGCCGCCCTCGCAGACCGCGTCCTGCGTGCCGTCGCCGTCCTGGTCGTAGGAGGCGGGGCAGGCGGTCTCGTCGGCCTGCGCCTTCAGCAGGGCCTGGAGCTGGGCCGGGGAGGCCCAGGGGTGCTTGGACTTCAGCAGCGCGGCGACGCCGGAGGCGTGCGGCGAGGCCATCGAGGTGCCCTGCAGGAAGCCCCACGCGCCGTTCGGCATGGTGGACAGGATGCGGCCGTCCTTCGAGGGCGTGTCCGGGATCTGGTAGCGACGGTCACCACCCGGCGCCGCGACGTCCACGACACCCTCGCCGTACGTCGAGAAGTACGACTTCTCGTTGTCGA
Organism: Streptomyces paradoxus; assembly: GCF_014202475.1. Lineage (GTDB taxonomy): Bacteria > Actinomycetota > Actinomycetes > Streptomycetales > Streptomycetaceae > Streptomyces > Streptomyces paradoxus. Next base: position 3,635 of record NZ_JACHGV010000009.1, on the reverse strand, counting down.
CGCCCGTGGAGCTCACCGTGACGACACCCGGCAGCTGGGTCGGTATGTCGAAGCACTCGTGGGGGTCGATGGTGCGCTCGGCGGGCGTGGTGTCGTTCGGGCTGGAGTCGTCGACGATCGCGTCCGCGTCCAGGTCGTGGTTGGAGTTGCCCGCCGCGGCGACGTTCAGCGTGCCCTTCTTCTGGGCGTACAGCTGCGCCCGGTTGACCGCGTCGACGACGGCCCGCTGGTCCGGGTCGTCCATGCAGTTGTACAGCCACGGGTCGACGTAGTAGCTGTTGTTCGTGATCTCGACGCCGTGGTCGGCGGCGAACACGAACGCGCAGACGACGCTCTCCGGGTAGAAGAGGCCGTTCGCCCGGTCGGTCACGTTGATGCTGGACACCTTCACACCGGGAGCGACACCGGCGACGCCGATTCCGTTGCGGGCGGCGGCTATCTCACCGGCGACATGCGTGCCGTGGTAGTCCTCGGGCGTGTACGGCCGCCAGGCGCCCTCGCTGGTGTCGGGCTTGCCGCCGGCGCAGTTGGCGGACTGCGACGCGGAGAAGTTCGGGGCGATGTCGGGGTGGGTGTCGTCCACGCCCGTGTCGATCACGGCGACGGTCACCTTGCTGCTGCCCGGGTTGATCGATGCGGCCTTGTCGGCGCCGATCGCCCGCAGGTCCCACTGGTCCGCTTCGAGGGGCTCGCTCTCGGGCGTCTTCGCCGAGGCGGCCTCGGTGCGCTTCGCCTGGGCGGCCGTCAGGTACTCGACCGCGCCCTCCTCCTTCGTCCCCGCGGCCGCCAGCGGCGCCGTCCGCGTCGCACCCGCCGACTGGACCCCGCGGGCCTTGCGAATGGTCTTGGCGAAGTCGGGGTTCGAGGAGTGGACGACGATCACGCCGATCCGCTGGTACGTGGCCACGACCGAACCGCCGGCCTTCCCGATCGCCTTCTGCACCGAGGCGATCGTGTGGCGGTCAACCTTGGTGTTGACGACGTACGCCAGGTTCGGCGCGTCCGCCGTCCGGGTGGCCGGCGCCGCCTGCGGGGCCGCCGACGCGGCGGCAGGCAGGAAGCCCAGAGAGGCCGTCAGGGACAGCGCGACGGGCACGGCGAGAGCGAGCCGGCGTCTGGAACGCAAGTGAGACATGGGGTCTCCACATCCTCCGGAAACGAAACCGGCCCGAGGCACAGGTGGTGCTCGGGCAGGTACATGACGTGGTGGTGCAGGGTGAAGCTATCCCGGCCTCTCGCTGGCCAGCAACGCTTTGTCGAAACGACTTCGGAAAGAACGCCGGGCGGTTGAACCGGTTCTCACGTGCCGCCGTGACGTTGAACAAGGAGCGCGAGGACTCTCGCCTCCGCCCCCGTTCCCGACCGCTTCCGTCATTGCGAGGAGACTCCGTGGCCACCGACGCACCGCCCCCCTCGAAAGAGCAACACAAGCTCCCCTCACCCGAGGAGTTCGCGGAGGTGCAGGAGAGCGCGGAGTTCGGTGAACTGCGCCGCTCCTACCGCTCCTTCGCCTTCCCGCTGACCGTCGGCTTCATCGCCTGGTACCTGCTGTACGTGCTGCTCTCGAACTACGCGGGCGGCTTCATGGGCACCAAGCTGTTCGGCAACATCAACGTCGCCTTCGTCCTCGGCGTCGCCCAGTTCGTCACCACGTTCCTCATCGCCTGGTGGTACTCGCGGCACGCCGCCGCGAAGCTCGACCCCAAGGCCGAGGCCATCAAGACCCGGATGGAGAGCGGCGCATGAGCCCCGTACAGCAGACCTTCCTCGCCGCGAACGAGGCCAGCGAGCACCGCCCGCTGATCATCACCCTGTTCGCGCTGTTCGTCGTCGCCACCCTCGGCATCACCATCTGGGCGGGCCGCCAGACCAAGGACGCAGCCGACTTCTACGCCGGTGGCCGCCAGTTCAGCGCCTTCCAGAACGGCCTCGCCGTCTCCGGCGACTACATGTCCGCCGCGTCCTTCCTCGGCATCGCGGGCGCCATCGCCCTCTTCGGATACGACGGCTTCCTCTACTCCATCGGCTTCCTGGTCGCCTGGCTCGTGGCCCTGCTCCTGGTGGCCGAGCCGCTGCGCAACTCCGGCCGCTACACCATGGGCGACGTCCTCGCGTACCGCATGCGCCAGCGCCCGGTCCGCACCGCCGCCGGCACCTCCACCATCGTCGTGTCGATCTTCTACCTGCTGGCCCAGATGGCCGGAGCGGGCGTCCTCGTCTCGCTGCTGCTCGGCATCACCTCCGACGCGGGCAAGATCCTCATCGTCGCCCTCGTCGGCATCCTGATGATCGTCTACGTTTCCATCGGCGGCATGAAGGGCACCACCTGGGTCCAGATGATCAAGGCCGTGCTGCTCATCGGCGGCACCATCCTGATCACCTTCCTGGTGCTGCTGAAGTTCAACTTCAACATCTCCGACCTGCTCGGCACGGCCGCCGAGAACAGCGGCAAGGGCGCCGCCTTCCTGGAGCCCGGCCTCCAGTACGGCGCGACCGGCACCTCCAAGCTGGACTTCATCTCCCTCGGCATCGCCCTGGTGCTCGGCACCGCCGGCCTGCCGCACATCCTGATCCGCTTCTACACCGTGCCCGACGCCAAGGCCGCCCGGAAGTCCGTGAACTGGGCGATCGGCATCATCGGCGGCTTCTACCTGATGACCATCGCGCTGGGCTTCGGCGCCGCCGCGCTCATCTCGCAGGAAGAGATCATCGCGTCCAACCCGTCCGGCAACACCGCGGCACCCCTGCTCGCCCTGCACCTGGGCGGCGTCGACTCGACCTGGGGCGCGATCCTGCTCGCCACGATCTCGGCGGTGGCCTTCGCGACCATCCTCGCCGTGGTGGCCGGCCTCACCCTCGCCTCCTCGTCGTCCTTCGCGCACGACATCTACGCCAACGTCATCCGCAAGGGGAAGGCCTCCGGCGCCGAGGAAGTGCGCGCCGCCCGCTGGGCGACCGTCTTCATCGGTGTCGTCTCCATCGGCCTCGGAGCCCTCGCCCGCGACCTGAACGTGGCCGGCCTGGTCGCGCTCGCCTTCGCGGTCGCGGCCTCCGCCAACCTGCCGACGATCCTCTACAGCCTGTTCTGGAAGCGGTTCACCACCCAGGGCGCCCTGTGGTCGATCTACGGCGGTCTGATCGTCGCCGTCGGCCTGGTGCTGTTCTCGCCCGTCGTCTCCGGCGACCCCAAGGCGATGTTCCCCGAGGTCGACTTCGCCTGGTTCCCGCTGAAGAACCCGGGCATCATCTCCATCCCGTTCGGCTTCCTCATGGGCTGGCTCGGCACGGTCCTGTCCAAGGAGGAGCCCGACGCCAAGAAGTACGCGGAGCTGGAGGTCCGGTCCCTGACCGGCACCGGAGCCCACTGAGCACGACCCCTCCCGCGCGGCCGTGTCGTAGGAACCTCCAGGTCCCTGCGGCACGGCCGCGTCCCGCGTCGTGGGATCGGGTCTGTGGCGTTGTCGGTGGTGTCACGTAGGCTCGCGGGTGTCGGAGAAAACAGTGCCGCACGCACGATCCGCGACGAGGGAGGGGGCCCACGTGCTCATCGACACCTACGGCCGGGTGGCCACCGACCTGAGGGTCTCGCTGACCGACCGGTGCAATCTGCGCTGTACGTACTGCATGCCCGAGGA
>NZ_JACHGV010000008.1 GCF_014202475.1 Streptomyces paradoxus | reverse complement strand
ACCGAAACGTCGTAGAACGGTGCTTCAACCGCCTGAAGCAGTGGCGTGGCATCGCCACCCGGTACGACAAGACCGCCCAGTCCTACGAAGCAGCCGTCACCCTCGCGTCACTCCTGCTGTGGGCGTGACATTTGACGACAGAACCTAGGCCTCTCCATCGTCGCGGCCATCACCCAGGCCCACCACGGCACCCTGGACCTGCGCGCCCGCCCCGACGGCGGCCTGCGCGTCACCATCACCCTCCCCCGTACGGACGGCAGGGCGACGGCGGAAGCCCCCGACACAGAGACGGGCGTGGCGCGTTGAGAGTCCTGGTGGTCGAGGACGCCCGCCCCCTCGCCGAAGTCATCGCCGAGGGACTGCGCGACCAGGGCATGGCCGTAGACATGGCCCACGACGGGCTCGACGCCGCGGCCAAGCTGGACGTCAACGCGTACGACGTCGTCGTGCTCGACCGCGACCTGCCAGGCATCCACGGCGACACCCTCTGCCAGATGATCATCGAGCGGGACGACCGCGTGATGGTCCTGATGCTGACCGCCGCCGACTCACCCGGCGACCGCGTCAGCGGCCTCACCCTGGGCGCCGACGACTACCTCGCCAAGCCCTTCCACTTTCCCGAACTCGTCCTGCGTATCCGCGCACTGGCCCGCCGCCGCCCCGCCGCCCGGTCCCGCACCCTGAGCACGGCGGGCATCGAACTCGACCCGATGCGCCGCACCGCCAGCCGCGACGGCCACCAACTCGACCTCTCCGTCAAGGAATTCGCGGTACTCGAAGCCCTCCTGAACGCGAGCCCCGCCTTCCTCAGCACGGAGAACCTCCTCGAACAGGTCTGGGACGAACACGCCGACCCGTTCACCAACACCGTCACGGTGACCATCAGCCGCCTGCGCCGCAAACTCGGCGACCCTCCGGTCATCGCCACCACACCCGGCGTGGGGTATCGGATCATCGACCCAGCCGTCCCACCCGACTGAGCAGCCGCCAGGGGAGGCCGGCGGCCCGCGAGCGGAGGCCGCCCTCAGTGCACCGGACTCCAGTCATCTGCGCAGCCGGCTTCGGAGACTGACAGGTGTGGCACGCCATGTGGCTGGCACGCATCGACAACAAAATCGCCGAGCTCCAGCGGCGTGAAGCCGGACGGGAACACGGCCGGCGTGTCCGGCCCGCCAGGCCGGAATGGATCCCCTCGCCGGCCGCCCAGCCTGCCCCACCCACCCACTTTCCGTGTTCTTCCTGCTGTGGGGCTGGTCTGGGGGCATAGAGGGGATGTCGGGCCTCCGACCACGGCCTAACCGGCGTGGTGACGTGCACGGACACGGGGACGCTCCTGCGGGGCGCGCAACAGTAGGCGCAACCCCTGGCGCAACATCCAGCGCACCGATGGGCGCAACCTCGTGCTCAAGGTCGACCGAGGCGCCCGGTCACGCGGCCTGGACGGCTCCCCGGGCGCGGGCCAGCTGCCGCAACTCCGAACGCGCCGCTGGCACCGAGGGGGCGGGGGACCGACGGTTATGGACCGTCGGACCGCGACGTCCCACCGGCAGTCCCCGGCACTTGGGCACCGTGCACAGCTGACGGACGAATGTGGTCAGCGTGCACTGTGGTACCGCGAGTGCGGCTGCTTCTAACGTCCTACCTGATGGTCCGGCCGCCGGCCGGAAGGTTCTGCCAGAGAGGCCGTTCACTCATGTTCGCGTCCATCGGTCACAGACGGGCCGCCACCCTGGCGGGCTCGTTCCTCGCGCTCGCCGCCACCTCCGTACTGGTGGCATCTCCCGCCAGTGCAGGCGACTATGACGTCTTTGACGCAAAGTCGTGTTGTAGCAACGGATCGCTCGTCACGTTCACGGCGTACGGCGAGCACCTCTACGTCATGGACGGGTCCCGGGACGACCACGGTGCGGTCGGGCAGTGGCGTTACACCGTCAGCGGCGCCACGATCCACTCGTACTACAACGGCCGTGGCTACAGCTACCAGGACGACAATGACCTGGACCTGGGAGAGAACCTGTCGATCCAGATCCGGGGCTGTCTCCAGGACGGCTCCGGCGGCACCCCTTGGAATTGCGGCTCCTGGGTGAACGCCCACACGTGAGCCTCCCCGGGCGGCCACGGAGCGGTCACGGGCTCCGCCAGAACGCGTCTGCCCGGAGGGCGGTGTGCGGGCGGCCGCCGGTCACGCTCAGGGCGTGAACCAGGTCGTGGATGCCCGATCCGGTGGTCAGCAGATCGCGGTTGAGCAGGCTTTCGGCGGCACGCAGATGAGCCCGGACGGTATTCCGGCTCAATCCCACGCGTGCCGCCGTCCGCCGGGCGTCGGTGTCGGCGTCAATCCATGCGCTCACGGTGATGTGGAGGGTGGAGGGCCGGGCAGCGTGAAGGGGGCGCAGAAAGGACTCCGCCCAGTCGACGGCGGGTCCCGTGCGCAGCAAGTCTTCCAGGTGCGGCGGCACGAGGTGCGGCAAGCCCGTGGCAACGGACTGGGGTCCTGTGAGGGACAGGGCCAAGTCGACGGTGGCGCGGGCGCGGACATCACTGAGGTCCACTCCCAGGGCGTCCTCCGCCCTGCGGCAGTGGGCCGCGACCGTGGTGCGGCTGATGTGCAGCAGTCGGGCCACGGCGGATCGCGGGAATGTGACGGCGAGGCGCGTGACGTCCACGGTGGTCTTCGGCAGGTCGTGCAGCGGAGCCAGGAAGGCGGTCGCCCAGGCCAGGGCCTCCTGGCGGGGCAGGAGGTGTGCCAGCGAAGGCCGGCCGCGGTAGGCGGCCATCCGCCGGGGGGAGTTGCGGGCGACGGCCAGGGCGTGCAGAGCCTCACCGTATGCCGTGGCTGTCAAGGTGAGCGGGTGGGCTCTGCTGATGCCCAGTGCATACCCGGAGTTGTCCCCTATGAGCCGGCGCAGCACCTCGGCCTGCTCCGGGCGGCCATCGGGCTCCGCATCCTCGGCGATCGGGCAGATCAGGTGGTCCTTGAAGGCCGGGCAGTGCACCATCAGGCCCGACCCGTGGTAGCCCGAAGAGTCCAGATGAGCTCTGACCAGCCGGTCCCGGTCAGCGTCCGGGCAGCTCAGCAGGTACACCCGCACCCGCTCCGCATCCAGCAGCGGCGGCACGTCGCCGGTGGTCATCCGTCTGGCCAGGGTGATATCCCCGGTCATCAGCGCGGTCAGCACGGCGAAGCGCAACTGCCGGGCCTTGTCCTCGTAATCGCGCAGGCTGCTGTCGGCCGCCGACGCCCGCCCTTGCAGCTCGAGGAGAGTGCCGACGTAGGACGCCAGCGCCGCTGATTCCCGCGACAGCGCCGAGGCGCCGACCGTGACCAGCACCGGGCGTTGTGCGCGTAGGCCGAACGCCTCGATGTGCACTGCGCGCGTACCCACGCGGAGCGTGGCCGCGGCCAACCGCCCGTCCGCCAGACGCTCCAGTTGCTCTCTCAGTGCGCCCAGGATCTCCGCAGGGAACCGGGCCGTTGCGGCCTGCACCGCCAACCCGCGCCCCACCCACGCGGCATCCACGTCGATCCGGTGCTCGAGCCAGGCCAATACCTCGCGCGGGGGCGACGGTCGCCTTATCAACCGCAGCAGTTCGCCGAGGCTCTCCGAGTTCTTCTGCATGGTGAACAGAAAAGCAGGAAGTGAGGCGAAAGTTGCACGACTTCGCGTGGCGCCCTGGGGATGAGTGGGCCGTACGCCTGCCGCGCACGGAAGGTGCCCCGGGTCTCCTGCGCAAGGAGTGCCGTCGGCTGCCTGTCCTGGCCCCGCGCGTCCGCGCGTCTTCCGCACGACGTCGCCATGGTGATGGAGGGGTCGGTCTTCAAAAGGCTGGACGAGGCCTACCGCCTCGGTCAGGGGCTGGCAGAAATACAAGGTCCGCGAGACGAGCGAGGCGATCGTCGGCGCGATCACCGACTCTTTGGCCATTCCCCGCACGCTGCTGCTCGGCAGGTACGACACCGAAGGGCGCTTTCTGTACGTCGGCCGCACCACCTCCCTCGCCCAGGCGGCAGGTACGGCGGTCGCCGCTCTGCTCGCTGCGGGGGCGGCGCGGTCATCCATGGACAGGCTGGTCGTTCTCTGCCGAGTGGGGCAGCCGGGAGAAGCTGAACGTCACGCTGGTGGAACCCGAGCTGGTGGTGGAAGTCGGCGTCGACGTCGCCCGCGACGCCTCCGGCCGGTGGCAGCACCCCGCACGCTGGCACCGTGCCCGCCCCGGCCTCTCCCCCGCCGACGTCCCCCGCCTGACGTCACCGCCGCACTGACGGCGGCTGGGCGCGGCGGCCCCGCCGACGCGCAACCGGCTGAGCGCACCCCGATCCCCGGCTGCGTCCGCGCCGCCCATCCCGCCCTCCCTCATCCTCAACTCCAGCCAGGGCATGGACGAAGGGGGTCGCAACGGGGATGTCAGCGGCCCTACCACGCCGTACGCCCATGGTGACCAGGGCGGACTCCAGGGCGCTGCGGGGGCCGGCGCACACCTACCGCAACACTCAGCGCAACACGGCGCCTTATGCGGTGAAGCGGCTGCTGGGCGGACTGGTCACCGTGTCGTCCTGCGACCGGGTGCCCAGGGTCTGGGGCTGGTCGCCGGTCGCGCACACGACCAGGTCCAGGGCGAGCCGCAGTTCGGCGATCTCGTCGTCCTCCATACATGAGAGACGCGTAACGCGACTATGACGGCCACGGCGGCTTCGCTCACAACTGCTTCGAGGCCTACGCCCCGGCGTCTGCACCGTCTGCGACGAACCGCCCGAAGCACACTCGTGGGTGTTCGACTCCATCCACGGTGAGCGCCGCCCCGCAGGCTGATCCGAGCTCGACGAACGCTCCGGTCCTGACACCGGGTGTTGTCACGTTGTTGGGTGCGTAGGGTCTGAGGGTGTGTCGACGCATGGTCCAGCCGGGCTGCGGGCCTGTTGCTCAGGCCGATGCGGGTCGGCCGGTTGCCTGGTCCCAGATCGCGAAGCGGATGGCCATCTCGGCTCGATAGCCGGGAGCGGTCATCAGATGGCGGCGGGGGCGGAAGTGGGGTGAGATGCCGCTGAACGCGGGCAGGAACCGCTGGGCTGCCCCGACACTGCGGAAGCCTTTCATCGCGCGTTCACGCTGCCTGGTCGGCTGGTGGCTGTTCTCGACCCGGTTGTTCAGATACTTCGACTGCCGGTGCTCCGCCGTGAACAGGATCTCGCGGTGGGCCGCACCGTAGGAGCGGAGCCTGTCGGTGACGATCACCCGCGGCACAGCACCCATGTTCTTCAGCAGGCGGCGGAAGAAGCGTTTGGCCGCGGCGGTGTCCCGCCGGTTCTGTACGAGGATGTCGAGCACCGTGCCGTCCTGGTCGACGGCCCGCCACAGGTACTTCTGCTCACTGTTGATCTTGATGAAGACCTCGTCCAGGTGCCACTTATCGCCTGCTCGGGCTGGCGGCGCCGCAACTCGCGGGCGTAGGCCTGGCCGAACTTCGCACACCACCGCCAGACCGTTTCGTAGGAGACGACGACACCGCGCTCCATCATCAGCTCCTCGACCTCGCGGAAGCTGAGCGGGCCGCAGGCCTGTGCGCAGACCACAGGGCACCTCTGCTGTATCGCTCCGGGGCTGTCGCTACGCGGCGCCCGCCACTGTCAGGACCGCGACCGGCAGGAGCAGAATCCACTGCGGCAGCCGGAGCAGTGGATTCGGCCAGACGACCGACAGTGTGACGACCAGGAAGGCGACTGTGTACGCGACGAAGTGCGCAGCCACGAACCACGCCATCAGGCCGGTCGCTGACGTATCGTCCGCCAGCGCGAGGTAGACCAAGGCGGCTGCGGAGAGCACCAGGTCAACGCTCACCATGTGCCACACGGCATGAAGGACGCGCTTGGGTTCGTCAGCGAGTCCGCAGGACAGCAGCGGGCGGACCACATCCCGGTGCCCGCCGACGATGTGCGCTGCGGCCACACCGAACGCGGTGATGCCCGCTGCGAGAAGCCAGCCATTCATCGGATCTCGATTCCTTTGGCTATGACAGCAGCCAGCCGGTCGGCCAGCTGACGGTCGGGATGTTCCCCGACAAGACCGACGTGGAAGAACACGGCTCCGGCCAGCGTGTCCAGGACCAGATCCACGGGCGTGGCGGGCGCGAGCTCTCCGCGCGTCACGGCACGCTCGAAGACGATCAGCAGCCGCTCCTTCGACGGGGCCAGGAAGTCGCTGCGGATGCGCGCCTTCAGCACCGGATCGGCGGCGAAGTCGGCGAGCAGCCCCGGGAGCGCCGCTGCGGCGGCAGGTGCGTGGAACTCCTCGACCAGGCCCCGTAGCAGTGCGGTCAGGTCCCCGGCCAGCGTTCCGGTGTCTGGGACCGGAGCATGGTCGGTGGTCGTGAACACGGCCTCGAAGACCAACTCCGGCTTGCCCCGCCACCGCCGGTAGACCGTGTCCTTGCCGACACCGGCACGGGCGGCCACCGCCCCGATCGATGTCGCGGCGTAGCCGACCTCGATCACCAGCTCTGTGACCGCGCTGACGATCGCCTCGTGCGAGCGGGGATCCCTGGGACGTCCCCTGGGGGAGGGAAAGGAGCTCATACCGATTTACTATACGGGTCGACCCGTTTGATAAACAACCCGGTTGGCGTGCCGAGGGACATCACCGCTGCAGAGCATGCACACGCGCCATGACACGAGCCGCGGCAGTGGCGCCAACCACAACGCACTCACTCAAGACCGCTTAGACCGTGTCCTACATGGTCAGTTTGAGGAACCGCTTGTAGCAGCAGAGAGCGGATGCCAGTCCGAGAAAGGCCAGGTAGTTGCCTGGCTTCCGCTCGTAGCGGTGGTTGAGACGGCGGTAGCCGGTCAGCCAGGACATGGTGCGTTCGATGACCCACCTGCGACGGCCGAGCCGCTCGCTGGAGTCGATGCCCTTGCGGGCGATACGGACGCCGATGCGTTTGCCCCACAGCCATCGCCGCAGGTGAGGGATGTCGTACGCCTTGTCTGCATGAAGGCGCACGGGTTTGGAGTCGGCCGCGTGGGATTCGTGTCCCATGTGGAAATGGGACAGCATCGGCTTCAGAGCGAGACTGTCGTGGGTGCTGGCCGCGGAGAGCCCGACCCGTAAGGGCAGTCCGTTCGCGTCGGACAGGACATGCATCTTGGAACCTGGCTTACCTCGGTCCACGGGGCTCGGACCTGCAAGTTCGCCCCCCATTTTTTAGCCCTCACGTGGGCGGCATCGAGGACCGCACAGGACAGGTCGACCAGGTCCTGCTCGTCCAGGAGTTGGAGAACCTTCTGATGCAGTCGGCCCCAGACTCCGGCACGAGACCAGATGGCGAAGCGGCGGTGCACGGTCGACTTCGACGCTCCGAAGCACGGTGGCAACGCCCGCCAGGCGCAGCCGCTGACCAGGACGTAGATGATCGCGGCAAACACGGCCTCATCATCGATGTTCGCGACCCCGCCGCCCTGCGGACGAACTCTCGCCGCCGGCAGCAACGGCCTTGCCAACTCCCACAAGCCGTCCGGAACGATCCATCCCCACCGTCCACTCCCCACCGGTGGACTTGGCTGATCATCGCCGCCTACACCCAGCTCCGGCTCGCCCGCCCACTGTTCCGGGACCTGCGGCACCCGTGGGAGAAGCCAGCAGCACCGAACCGGCTCACCCCCGCCCGGGTCCGCCGGACCTTTCGGAACCTCCACCAGCACATGGCCTGCCCCGCCAGAGCACCGAAACCCCACCGGGCCGGCCCCGGACGGCCACCCGGCACGAAGAACAGACACCGGGCACCCCGCTACGACGTGGGCAAAACCGTCCGCCGCGAGAAGACCCTCATCGCCCTAGAACGGTGGAAAGGTTAAAGAACAAGCTAAGGCGATGGCTTCATGGGCGGGCGCGGGGCCGTTGTTGCGGTGACGAGGTGTGGGGGGCGGGTTGGTCGTTGTCGTCAGTGGACCGCGCGACCACGCCTGCCCTCTCGATAGAAAACGGCCCCTCGTCTGAGGGGCCTTTCGTCGTCACTGTTACCGGGGGTTCGGTGCGACGGCCTGAGCCACGTCTGCGGCGAGATCCGGGTTTCTCCCGGCGCCACTTTGCGTAGTCGGCCTCCCAGTCGACCCGGGTGCGCTGGAGCGCTTGGTGAACGCGCTCGGCCGGCACTCCGAAGATGGCCTCGTGTGCCGGGTTCCCGTACTCGTACGGCCCGTAGACCGGGGGCCTGCTCACGCCGTTGACCATCGAACCGCGCTGGCCCCTGCGGAGGGTGGTGGCCTGCAGCGAGCGCTACCCGAAGCTGCTGCTGGGGCAGGAAACCACCCCCGACGGAGATGGTGTTCGCCGGGGGTGGTTTCCTGCTCGTCCCGGGCCGCGTACGTCGGCACGTCGATCAGCGCGCCGGTGAGGCCGTTTCACATGTTCATCGGGAGGATCTGTGCGTTCGGCGCATGTGGCTGTTGGGGGCCACCGCCATGGCCCGGCCCTGGCACGAACCCTTCGTGTGGGGTGCCGTCGCCGTAGGGTGTGCGGTATTGCGGGTTGTGGCGCTGTGGGCGCTGCGCCACGAGCCCAAGGACGACGGATTCACGGACGAGTTCTGGGTCAAGCTTCGCACCGGTGCCCTCTGGCTCCTCGTCGCGTTCTCCTCCGCCGTGTTCGCCGTCGCTCTCCTTACCTCGTCCAACGCGGGCGACAAGCTCGACGCCCTGCGAGATGCGGGCGCGGAGGTGAGCACCGCGGCGGTCGTGGAACGACAGTCCACACGACAGGAGTTGAGCGACGGTGTCGTGAAGGGATACGCGTCCCGGCTCGTGGTCTCCGTGCCCGGCGGTGCCGAACGGCTCACCGTGCGCGGTGCTTTCACGTACGACAAGCCCGGCAAAGGAACCGAGGTCGACGTCCTGTGGGCCCGGTCGGACCCCGGTCTCGGCGGTTACGTCAATGAGAGCAAGGACCTGCCCACGCTCGCCGAGAACCGCTGGAAGGCTTTCCAGGACGACGAGTTGGGCGTGGGCTCGTTGATCGCCTTCATCGTCGTCACGCTCATCGGCGCGATCCTGACCCCGGTGTTCGCCCTCGTGCCCGACGCCGACGACCTCCAGGAGGCAGCCTGGTCGGCGCCGTTGCAGACCGTGCGCACGGCGCTGACCGTGCTGGTGTTCTGGGGCTGGAGTCCCCTGATGCTGGGGAGCCAGCCGAGCCTTCCGCAGATGCTCGTCGCCGTCGGCAGCTGCTGCCTCGTCCTGCTGGGGTACGTCGCCACCTCGCTCCGCAGCTTCGGCTGACGTACCACGACGCCCCTTTCGGATCAGGCGAGCCCACCTGTACGACCCCGAAGACCTGAGTCTCACGTGCCGCCGACTACTTGCCTCACGTGCCAGAAGCGCAGTAACCCATGTGAGCTGCAAAGAAGACTTGACAACACATAATGTGGGTGGCGACGGAAACGTTCTGACGAGCGAGTACGCGGCGGAGCCGACCGAACGCCAGGCCGGTCCCCGCGGCATCGTCCGAGCGGCCGCGACGAAGGCCCGACCGGCTGACCGGTCGGGCCCTGACGTCCGCGAGGGCTACTTCGTGGCCGTCACCCGCAGTGGCGCGAGATCCGGGCTCGGCGCTGACCCAGTGCCGCCGGACAGCGGCTGCGCGGCCGTGGTCTGCGGCGCCACGCCCTTGTAGTACGGCGTGTAGACGTAGTGGGTGCCCACGCCGATCGCCGCACCGATCTTGGGGATGACGGAGGCGTCGACCGATCCCGAGCCGCCGAAGACGGCCACGTGGTACATGCTCGACGACATCCGCATCAGGTACCGCTTCGAGTCGTACGACAGTGAGGTGACGTCGGTCCACAGCAGCGGGCCGTAGGTGGTCATCGCCGAGGACGCGGAGACACCGCCCCGCCAGCTCCCCACGGAGGCCACGGCGGCGTTCGACGGCAGCGACCACCACAGGTCGGCGAGCCGCATGGCGTTCGACTGCGGCGTAGAGCCGGCTACCCGGTAGTAGCTGTATGAGCCGGGCCAGTTCGGCATCTTCCCGGCCTTGTACGCCTTGGTCAGCGCCGACTCGGCGTCGGCCCCCACCGTAATGATCTTCGTCGTGCCGGGACGGTACTTGTTGAGGTACCCGTAGACCGACGCAGTCATGGTCGAACCGTCGGTCAGCAGGACGGTCGCGGTACCGGCGGAGCCCATGGAACCGGCGGCAGAACTCGCCGCGAGGGCGTTGTGGTAGTCGGTGCCGGTGGCGAGGAAGACGTACTTCGGCGCGCTGGTGATGGCCTTGGCCACGGCGACCGAGGTCGAGTAGCGCGAGACGTCGGACAGCCGCTTGGCCACGTACCCGAGCGAGGTCACCTTGGACGCCACCGCGCTGCTGAGGATCTTGGTGCCGCCGACCAGGTACACCGTCCTGCCCTTGGGCAGCATGCGCTTGAGCTCCGTCTGCACCGAGGAGTCCAGGCCCGTCCCGGAGGTCATCAGCACCGGCCCCCGCTTCTTGCCGGCCAGCGAGGTCGCGGTGGTGGCGTAGGCCGCGTCGGACTTGCTGATGAGCACGGCCGCGTTCGCGTTCGGCAGGCCGGTTGCGCCGACGCCGACCGTGTTCCAGGTCCACTTGGACGACGCGATGTTGGTGTCGTAGGTGTCGGAGCCGTAGACCCGGGAGATCGCGTTGTCCCTGAGCGGCTGCCAGGCCACGTCGGTGCCGGTGCCCTGGGGCACCTGCGTCTGCGTGCCCGTGCCGAGGTCGTGGATCCACACCTGGGGTCCGCTGGGGACGTCGGGATCGCCGGAGACGAAGACGTCGTACGCGATCCGGTCGCCCTGCGGCGACCAGGCGGGCCGGTTGTGGTCCACGGCGTCCGTGGTGAGCTGGGTGAGCCCGGTGCCGTCGGTGTTGACCTTGAAGAGCTGCCTGTGCCCGTCGACCGACCGTGTGAAGGCCACCGACCGGCCGTCCGGGGAGATGCTCGGGTCCTTCGCGTCGTCGGCCAGCTTGGTGAACGCCCCGGAGCGGCCGTTGTAGACCCAGACGGCCGGGGCGCCCGCGGTCCCGCAGCTCGTGCCCGTGCGTACGAAGGCCAGCATGCCGTTCACCGCGCCACTGGGCTCGGAGTCGCAGCCGTCGACATCGGTGCCGAACAGGGCCTTCGGTGTGCGTGTGCCGTCGGCCGCGGTCAGCCGCAGCCGGCCGCCGGCCGTGAAGACGATGTCGCCGCCGCCGTACCAGAAGGTCGGATCGGCAGGATGCCAGCCACTGCCCGCTGGCATGGCGATGTCGGCGCCGGTGGTCTCGGAGTCGGCCCATGCCGTGCGGATGTGGTCGTCGTAGTGGTTCACGAAGGCGACCTGGCTGCCGTCGGCGGACCAGGCGCCCTGGTCTCCCGTCGGGTGGAACTGGGACCACGATGACCCGTCGGGACGGACGAATGCCATCTGACCGCCGACGTCCGTGTAGAGCAGCTTCCCGTCGGTGGCCGGCCAGTTTCCGGGAACGGCGGCGGCCGGCCCGGGAAGTCCGGCGATGAGGCCCGCCGCGAAAGCGACGGCAGTGGTGAGCGCCGCGGATCTGCGGCGCGTACGCAGGTTCAATGTGCCCCCACAGTGAATGGATGGCTGCCGATCCCTCCCCCAAGGCGAATGGACGGCATCACGTTCGTCCGCACGACAGCGGCGAAACAGTACCCGCAGGTCACGACCACTGTGAAGACAGGGGCTCCCGGCTTTACGGGCCGATGACCAAGCGGCCGGAAAGGTGGGGGCCGCCGACGGGCGGGCGACCGCGAGGCCCTGGCGGCGATCATCTTCGTGGCCACTTCGGGTTGCACGTGGCGGCAACTCCCTCCGGTGTTCGGACCGGCCTGGCCCACGGTCTACCGGCGCTTCGCCCAGTGGAGCCGGGCCCGGGTATGGGCGAAGCTCCACCGCGTCATCCTTGATGGACTCGGTGCCCTGGGTGAGCTGGAACAGTCAGGACCTCGAACCGCTCGTGCGCGGCATCCCTCCCATCCGTTCCCGCCGCGGCCCACGTCGCCGGCGGCCGGCGAAGCTGCACGCCGACAAGGGCTACGACTACGACCACCTGCGCCGATGGCTCCGCGAGCGCGGTATCGCCCACCGCATCGCACGCAAGGGAACCGAGTCCTCGAAGCGGTTGGGCCGTCACCGCTGGGTCATCGAGCGAACGGTGTCATGGCTGGCAGGCTGCCGACGCCTGCACCGCCGCTACGAACGCAAGCCCGAGCACTTCCTCGCCTTCGTCGGCATCGCCGCAGCCCTCATCTGCGACCGCCGTCTGGCCAGGACGTAACTCCGGCCACGGTGATGATCCGACTGGATACGCTGGCCTGCCGTGATCGACTGAAGGGGCCACAATGAGTCAGTACTTCGACATAGGCGACGAGACCCTGTGGAACCCGTCCAATGGGACCTCCCGCATGTTCCGGCGGCAAGTAGCGGTCTTCGAGGCGGAACTAGAACTCTCGTCGGGTATTGGCCCCATGGAGAACGACGAGTGCCAGATCGACTTGGTCACCTTCGAAACCTTCGTCAAAGCCCTGCTGGCGCACCATCGAAGAACGAGCCACGCCATAGTGCTGGCCCTCTCCGACGGCTTCACCACCACTGTGCTAGCCCTTGCAGAGCGCGCCGGAATCGAGGTGGACTGGGCACAGCTCGGCGCCGCCCCGGACGGCCCGCTCAAAGACGCGCAGGTCTCTGCCGTCACAGGGATGTCCGCCCGGGCGGAAGGCGGATCTTGGGCGGCAGGACTGCGCGAGAAGGCACGCGAGCTGAGTCGCTGCATGCCCCGCTGACCGGAGCGACCCCGCACGGCGAGCCGAGTGCTTCTCCTCCACCCGAGCAGCTCACCATAAGAAACGTCGTCCTAGAACCTCTACGAGGTCTGCGGCCGACGCTTCAGTGCTCAAAGACCGCCGTCGCCACCGGCACTGCCAGCAGCAGGCTGAGTCCGACCAGGGGGAGGCGGTCCAGCCACAGGATGGCGGCAAATTCGCGCAGTGTCGCGGCCAGCCAGTAGGCGGGGGAGGTCGGCGCGCCCACGACGTGCACGGGCACGCCGGCGCGGCGGGCCAGCAGGGTCGTGCGGTAGACGTGGAAGCCGCTGGTGACCACCGTGGCACGGTGGCCGGGAGTGGTGCCATCGACGAGGGCCGCGCTGAAGCGGAGGTTCTGCCCGGTGTTGACGGAGCGGTCTTCCCGCACGATCCGGTCGGCGGGCACTCCGCGTCCGCGCAGATAGTCGGCCATCGCGTCCGCCTCGGATCGGACCTCGTCGTCGCCCTGGCCGCCCGAGACGACGAAGACCACACCAGGCGTGTCCGGTGCGCGGGCGGAGTCGATCGCGAGGGCGCGCTCCAGCCTGCGGGTCAGCAGCGGGCCGGGCCGGTCGCCGTTGAGCCCGGCGCCCAGGACGACGACATGGGTGGTTTCCGGCAGGGGGGTTCTACGGCCCCGGACGATTACGTAGCCGGCGAAGACGAGGAAGAGCAGAGTGAGGTAGCCCGCGGCCGCGTTCACCGCGAGCACGAGGGCACCGAACGCCTCGCCGCCGACCACGTGGAAGACCGCGTCGAGGCCGAGCACCGCCAGCACCGCGCAGCCGGCCGCCCCGGTCGCCAGCAGGGCTGCCTGCGGTCCGTAACGCCGGACCAGGAGGACACTGTCGGCCAGCAGCAGCAGGCCCAGCGCGAGCGCCAGGAGCAGGGCGGCGACGGCGAGGACGGTGGCGATGGTCGGGTGGGCTGCCGCACTGCGACCGGCCACGCCGAGTCCGGCAGAGGTCACCGCGAGGCAGAACAGGACGGCGGTGGAGAACCGGTGCGGTGCCAGCAGGGCGTTGATGACGCCGCCCGCGGCGAACACGACCGCGGCGAGGTACTCCGGGTACTCCGGCATGTGCCGCACCGCTCCGCTCTCCCGCCCGCTGCCCGTACCCGCCCGCCTCTCGCCGCCCGCAGGTCCCCGGGCCCGGCACGGACGGCTGCCGGCCATCTTCCCAGACCTGCTGTGGTGCGCCGAACGCGGGCGGACGACGGTGCGTTCGGCGGGACCGGCATGTCGTGCCAGTGTTGCTGTCCGGCAGCCGCGCAGGGCACACAGATGGAAGGTGTGCCCTATAACCCGGTGCAGATTCAGCAGGATCGTGGCTGATCCGGCCTCTATCCGGTGATGACCACCGGGGCGTCCCAAGCATTGCGGTCGACGGTGTGGTGGGGCTGCCGCGGGTCTCCTTGCTGTTGACCATGTACTGATGGGCGCGGCTGTGGTCGGTGTAGAGCTTGGGGTCCCCGGGTCAGTCAGCGGTGGTGGTGTTCTTGTTGTTCCACTGCGCGTACCAGAGGTTGCCCGGGACTTCTCCACTCTCATAGCCTTTGCGCAAGCTCCTTCGGCTACGCTCGCATTTAGTTTGGCGGTCTTCTGTGCCACGGTCCGTCCCACGGGCAGATCGCGGTGGCGAAGTCATTGCGGGTCACTGCTCGGGTTGTGTAGGTCCAAGACATTGCCGAACTGGGTGAACAGTGAGTTCTCTCTACGCAGAGCGGAAACTCGCGCCCGTTCGCCGGGCAACAGAGCGAGGAGCATCAAGGGCCCTGCCACGTCTCGTCTGGAGATCGCCGGTGTCCCGGGGGCAGCCTGTGAGAAGCGCTCGATCTCGATGACGTCTGCGTCATCGCTCACCAGAAGCTCCCACGTGTGCACAATTTCTCCTTCGTCACCGTCTGAGCCACGCCCGGTGTAAACAAGAGACTCGGATTCGGCCACGACGGACATAGAAGCCCCGGCGAGCGTGTCCTCGACCATGGCCGATGTGCCCAACTCCGTGCCGACGATGCCCCCACTGAGATGATCCGGGCGCTCCCAGACACCGTTCGTACGCTGCAGGGAGTAGTACAGCTCTTCGGCGATGAGACCGTCGTCCCTGCGGTGCAAGAGCAGGACGAACCCAAGGTCGCCGCTGACCCACACATCAGCGACGCTGACAGTGTGGGCGGGGATGGCCAAGGGGTGGGCCGCCGCGCGGTCGGCTGGTGGGTGCCCCAGCTGGAGGGCGTTCTCAGCGATGTCGGCCATTGGCTTTCTCATGCTCCTCATGCTTCTTGATTTCTCGGAGTTCCTCGAAGCCGGCCCTGCATTCATGGCGAACTCTGAGTGTGGCCGCCGGGAGGGCACACCACACCTCTCATCGGTTCAGTGGGGGGCGGCCGACGCCCGTAGGAGTCGGCCCCCCCACGCCGGATTACTTCGCCATGTAGGAGTAGGACATGTCAGCCGCATATCAGTTGAAGCCGGAGACGGCGACCGCCCCATCGATTCGAGGCCGGCGGCCGGATTGATCGAGCTCCACATCCTCGATTGACCCACCCGTCGGGCCATGAGGCCACGTAAGCGGCCTCGGTGTGCACGCAAGTGAAACGCTCGGCTGAGATCCTTCAGCCGAGCGTTTGACTGCTTCCCGCTGGCCGTGTCATGGCGGGCGGGTGCGAGGCCCTTGTCGGGGCGGTCCGTTCCTAGTCCTCGTACTTGATGGGGGGTCCCAGGCGGATGATGGTTGAGCAGTGCAGCTGCTGCTGGTACTGCTGGGAGCCCTGCTGGTACCAGAAGCGGCAGTCCTTCAGTGTCCCGCGTATGGGGCCGGTGACTTTGACCCGGGCGACGTAGTAGATGTCGCTGCCGGACTTCGCCTTCACAGTGAAGGGGTGCCCGGCATAGTTCCGGGCCTTGGACAGGCTGGGTATGCCGCCCCTGCCGTCGGTGCGGGCGAACAGAATGTTCCCGTCGGTCTCGTTGCCGTTGACAGCCCGGTACTCAATGACCTTCAGGCCCTTGGGGACATGAGAGAACTCCGCTCTGGTGATCTCCACGTCCTGGCGGAGATGTTCCAAGGCAAGGGCAGCCCTGCCCAGTACTCCTCGCCGACCTGCGCATGCTCATAGCCTACGTCTCCGGCCGACTGCGTGCCGCCGTCGAGTGCGGAGCCCTCGCGGACCCCGCCCGTCGGTACGCCCGTGATCAGCCAGACCGCTCCGGCTGCCAGGAGCGCGAGACAGCAACCGAGGCCACCGAGGACGGTGCGGCGCCTAGTTGGAGTAGAAGACGCCAGGCTTGCTCGAAACCGGCCCATTCTTCCCCCAGATCAGGTGCTTGTCACTGGTGCGGTTACCCGCGGTGATCTTCTGCTTGTGGTTCGTGTCGTAGCCGGTGGTCACGCCGAGCGCAACGCCCATGAAGTTGACGGCGTTGCCGAACTTGCTCGACTTCTCCCTGCTCAGCTGGAAGTACGTCCCCGGCTCCACCCTGGCCCGATGGCTCTTGGGCGACCTGTAGTAGCCACGGTAGCCGTCCTTGGAGGAGACGTTCTTGCCGATCTTGCCGACCGAGCCGCCGGAAGGAACCTTGTAGCGGCCGGCCTCGATGGTGTACCAGGTGGAGCGGACACCGCCGAAACAGATCCGCTGGTGCTTGTACTTGATGTACTCGATCGGCACCTTGTACTGGCGGGCGTAGAACGAGCCCTTGTTGGTGTAACCGTCGACACGCCCGTCTCGTGCGACACCTGCTTGCTGCCGCCGACCTTCCAGTCCCCGTTGCTGTTGAAGGCGATGTCGATGGTGCTGTTCATGGTCTCGTCGTACTCGAACGCCGCCTTGGAGTCCCAGTTCGCGTGGGCCTCTCCGACCACCGTGTACTTGATCTTGGCGGACTGCATGTACCGCATTGTCACACGACTCCGGCGCGAGGGGTGTGATCTTCTCTGCGCTGATGTCCTTGCCGCCCTCAAGGTAGGGGTTGTAGTCGGCGGCCAGGGCACCGCGGTCGGACTGCCAGGTCGGAGTCTTGTCGTCCGTCGCCATGGGGTCGGCCTCGGCCTGAGCGGCGAACGTCCTCCTCTCCTGCTCCGGCGTCGGATCTTCCGCCGCGGCGTCGTCGACGGTGTTCGGCAGCATGGGCACACTGTGGCCGTCGTCAATCGCTTCCGCGGCAGCGGCCGCTTCATTGCTGCTGGCGGCCCGCAGCACTGTGGACCGTGGCGGTACGGCGACCAGGGCGTCGACCCCTAGGACGGAAACGCCCGAGGTGGTGGTGCCGGTCGTGGTGGCGTTGAGGTTCAACGCTCCGCGGTTGTCGTCCATGGCCGTTCGCACAGCCGCCGGGAGGGCGGAGGGAAGCGTCAACGACCAGGTGCCGTCAGCGGCAGTGGTCGCCCTGCCCAGCTCGGGTTCCTTGGCTCCGGCGGCGCTGTCGCTACCGGCGACGACGTCGGCGGCGGTGACGGTGACCTCCAGTCCGGAAGCCCGTTGCCCGTTGCCCGTTGCCCGTTGCCCGTTGCCCAGCGTGAACTTGCCCGTGACGGTGTTCGACGGCCGTGGCGTGTCGGGGTCGGCTGCTTCCTGTGCGACCGGCAGGACGTTCTCGTCGGCCGGCGGGGTGCCGAAGTGGGGCACGACATTGGGATCGGCATCGGCCAGGCAGGAGGCGGGGGCCGCCATGACATCACCCAGGATGCCGACGGTCACCTCGTCGTTGATCGTGGCGAACGGGTCGGTGGTGGCCTTGCTGATACGGCCAGTGGTGTCCGGGTCATCAGTGGTGATGAGAGTGTTGATGACACCGGGACCGGGGCTCCACGCCTGCGTGACACCACTCAGCCCGGTCTTGTCGGTGACCGTGGCACCCAGCGCCGTCTTGATGGCGCCGGCGGTGTCCTTGGTCTCCACGTAGGTGCGGTGCGTTATGGCACCATCGATGCTCAACGTGTAGATGACCGAGCCGACCATCCACACGTCCTGAGCGCTGATGAGCTCAGTCAGCTTGCTCGAGCGGGGCAGTGCGGCGATAAGGCTGATGGCGCCGTCGCCGGTAGCCGGTGCACACTGCTCGAACACATTCACCGTGTCGTCGTCGTTTATGACGAAGATCCGCGCGCCGTTCGACCACACCCGCTTGGCCCCGCCCCAGTTGAGCTTGTACGACTTCACCGGAGTCAGCAGCGCACCGCCAGTGGCGGTGTTGTCCTTGTAGGCCTGCAGCGGCGCGTCGCGGTCGCTGCCGGAGATCTCGTAGATCAAGCCGTTCGGCGCGGTGAGCAGTTTGCTGGTGGCCGGTACTGGGCGGTGAACTCCGTGTCCAAGAAGCTCGACCCGCTCTCCTTGGGGGCCCAGTCCATGTACTTGTCCAGAGTCCCCTTCTTGGCAGCGTTGCTGCTACCTGACGGCCTCAGCACGTAGGTGCCCACCGACGAAGTGCACGCCGCGTCAGCGGCAACCGCTGCGCTGGGGCGATGGCCTGTGGCGCGAGCGCGGCCGATGCTATGAGAGAGCCCGCGCACGCAGCGCGGATCTTCTGATGGCGTGAGGTGCCATGGTTCCCCCCAATTGCGTGGTGCTGCAGGCATAGGTGAGCTGGTCGGGCTCACGCTGGCCTGTTTCAGACACGCTGGTCAGACGCTGAAACTGAACACGCCCATCCGGATGTGTCCAAGATCTGCCCAGACAGCA
The DNA here is from genome assembly GCF_014202475.1 of Streptomyces paradoxus. Taxonomy (GTDB): domain Bacteria; phylum Actinomycetota; class Actinomycetes; order Streptomycetales; family Streptomycetaceae; genus Streptomyces; species Streptomyces paradoxus. The sequence goes on along the minus strand of NZ_JACHGV010000008.1, from coordinate 414,917 downwards.
AAGCTTGTGATTGCAGCATGAAGCAAAGGTGTTGAGCTTCTTCTAAGCTGCACTGATGATCTTTTTATTATCCATTGCCTACTTCGTTGGCCATGGCGCGGTTGCGGGCCGCTCCACCCCGCTGGCGACAGGGTCGAAAACGGACAGCGAACCTCCCGCCGAAGCCGTGCCAGCGGCCAGTGATCCAGATCCGCCCTGCTGCGCTCCCTGTGCAGCTCCGTCACCAGTGGGGCGACCTTCGATGTCGCCGAGGTCTCCGGTATCTGTTCGATCTTGTAAAGGCCGCCACGATCACAGCACCTCCGCGGGTATCGGGGCGTAGTGCCCTGCATGGACGAGCAGCAGCACCCAACTTCTAGTCCTACTCCGGGCACCCTGCCGGACGAGCCGTGATCACAAGGTGCGATCCGCTGACCTGCGGTGTCTCATAAGAGCCAAACCAGTTGGGTATCGGCCGGGCGATGGGCGCGCGGTGCACGGCCCCGACTGGCCGGCTGGCGGTATGGGATGGAGCGGGCGGTCATGGCACAGGCGATCTGGACCGGTGCGGTCACCTTCGGAATGGTGACATCTCTGAACTAAAAGCCTAAGGGGTCCTTTCAGAATGCTGGGTTCTTGCGGGCGAGGGTCATGCAGTGGGCGAACTGGAGGAACGCGTCGTGCATGTCGTCCCGCGTTTCCCAGCGGGTTCGTAAGCGGCGTGGGCCGTGGAGCCAGGCGATGGCGGACTCGGCAACCCACCGCACCCGGCCCAGGTCCGAGCCGTGCGGTTCTCCGCGCCGGGCGATCTTCGGGACGATGCCGCGCTCGCGCAGACGACGGCGGTAGATGTCGTGGTCGTAGCCGCGGTCGGCATACAACGCCCGGGGCTTGCGCCGAGGCCGGCCCCGCTTGCCCCGCACCGGCGGCACGCCGTCGACCAGCGGCAGGATCTGCGTGACATCGTTGTGCCCGCCCGTCAACGACACCCGCAGCGGGATACCGTGCGCCTGGGTCAGCACGTGGTGCTTCGAGCCCGGCCGTGCACGATCAACCGGACTCGGACCGACTTTTGGGCTGCTTCGGCATCACTTGGGTGCTTGAGGTGGGGCGCTTGGAGTGCTCTGCGTGGTGAGGGTCCGGATGGCCTCCCGCTATTGCGGTGCGATGGCCTTGAGCCAGTCCTCGACGGCGACGACATCTGCCCACTGCGGGAACAGCTTTTCGGTGAGCATCGTGTGCACCTCGGGGTCGGTGTCGAGGCAGGCATCCGCCAGGACGGTGAGGCCGAAGTCCAGGTCGATGGCGTGCCACAGGGTGGACAGCACCACAGCGCTGGTGGCGATGCCGGTGAGAACAAGGCTGTCGATATCGCGAGCCCTGAGTACCAAGTCGAGGTCGCTGCCCGAGAACGCGCTCCCCCGCCTCTTGGTAACCACCACGTCGCCCTGCTGGGGCGCAACATCGTGATGAATCTCGGTACCAGGGGCCCCCTCGGTGAAGAGGCCAGCCCGCACAGCGTTTGTCATCACCCTGTTGCGAGGGCTGACTTCCGGATCGCCCGGCCGTAACCCCATCACCACGTAGATCACGGGGATGCCGGCAGCCCGGGCACCGTCGATCGCCCTGCGCAAGCGCGGCAGATATCCGGAACCGTCGTCGGCGATGGCCACGACGTCCCGTTGGACGTCCATCACCAGAAGTGCGCTGTTCGCCATGCCTGCCGTCCCTCCTCCGTCGGGAAACAAGAGCAAGTCTGGTGGATCAACCGAGCTGCGGTGGAGGTTTCGGAGATCCTCATCAGCGTCGCGCCTCGGTGCGCCCATGACCGGTGTCGGCCCTCATCGACATTTTCTGCCCTGTGATCACCAAGTGCTGTCCAGATTCGGTGATAAGCGGTGTCGCGCATCAGTCACGAAGCCACCGTCGGGAGCCAGGTAATGCCGTGCCGGGGAAACGGCGTCAAAGTGCTGCGCCAAGCACTTCGGACCGCCGAGGATGGTCGAATGACAATCACTTCGCAGGCCCGTTCCTTCGACAAGGCCGCCGCCAGCTATGCAGCGAACCGCCCTTCGTATCCGTCCGCCCTGCTCGATGCGGTCGAGGAACTCGCCGACCGCCCCTTAAAGGGCGCCCGCGCCGCGGACATCGGCGCCGGCACGGGGCTGGCAACCGCCCTCCTGCACGCTCGCGGTGCGCGCGTCATCGCGATCGAGCCCGGCCCCGGAATGGCCTCCCAGTTCCGCCTCAGACTGCCCGATGTCCCCGTCGTGCTCGGTGACGGCAACAACCTGCCACTAGCCTCCGAGTCCATCGACATCGTCACCTATGCCCAGGCCTGGCACTGGACCGACCCGCACAAGTCCGTCCCGGAAGCCCTCCGAGTACTGCGCCCCGGCGGCACACTTGCCCTCTGGTGGAACGACTCGGACAGCACTGTCGGCTGGATAGCCGACCAAGACGCCCGCCTGCGCCACCTATTCGGCGCCGAGGACAGCGAACCCGACCCCATGGCCCGATTCCGCCATCTGCCGCCCGAACTGAACTTCGTCACCCGGCAGGTGTCGTGGACGAGGAGCGTCCCACTCGAAACGCATCTCGCGAATCTCGCCAGCTACTCCGACTTCCTCGTCCTCGGCAAGAACGCCACCGAGACGTTCCTGGCCGCTGAGCACGACCTCCTGACTGAAGCCTTCCCGAACAGGACGATCGAGGAGCGCTACGTGGTCAGCTTGGCCGTTGCTACCCGTTGACACGGCAGTAGGTCAGCGGGTGGATCCATCCATGCGATAGGGCTCTGACCTGTGTCGAAGCCCAGCTCAACTTGTCATGTGGGGCTCAGACACAGGCTCTCAGCTTGTTCTTTAAGGTCCTGGTCGGCCTTGAAGGTTGACCGTATTGAGGCTCGTCTCCGCAGGTGTCGTTCGGCACCATGATCGGGTGACGAACCACGAGGAAGCCGGAGCACCGTCCATCAGCACAGGGTTTGCTGTAGGGATGCTGATCGGCATTCCATCTGGGTTCCTGCTCGGACTGGCTGTTTTCGACAACATGGCGATGAGCCTGGTGCTCGGCGGTGGTGTGGGCGGAGTCCAGCCAGCAGCACAGGAGCGACAATGCCAGGTGGCATACGCAGCAGCATGACTGCACCGGCGGGTAGGGCGGAGGAGCCGCCCATCGAGGCAGTGCCACCGTGGAAGTCGGTGCGGCGTACTGTCGCGGTGGTGTTTATCGGCTGGGCGACCGCCGCTGGCACGACCGGCCTCGCCTACCTGACGTTGGGGTCGAGATGGGTACCCATCACCGTCGGGGTGGTGCTGTGCCTAGCCTTCGCCGTGGCACTGATACTGCTCCACCAGGCCCTGTGGCTAACGGTCCTGTCGTCGGTGCCGGCGCTCTTCGTCCTCGTCGGAGCCGTGCAGTACGCGCCCGAGGCCGCACTGGAACTGCGCGGTGTACGGGAACGTGTCGCCATCGTGGCCGACAGCGCGGCCGGAACGTCCAGTGACAACCACCGCTTCACCCTCCGGACCACAGACGGCGACGAACTGGAGGAGAAGCTAATCCACGACGGCGACGCGTGGGCCCCGAAGGTGGGTGACCAGCTCGACGTCATGCGTGACCCAGAGGGAGCTGTACCCATGGAGCAGGCGGATGACGTGGACGCTGCGGGGCGGCTGGAGGGCCTGATTGGCGGCACGGCGGGCTGGACGCTGATCGCGGTATTGGCGGGCTGGCGCGGCCATGTCCGCCGGCGCCGGGGCCGTGGCGAGTCCTTGCTGCTCCAACTCGCGTAAATTTCATCTCGTAGCGCCAGCCCGTCCCGACCGGCAGGGTCGGGACGAGCTCGGCGAGCGCGACGTCGACGGGAAAGTCCACAGCATCAGGCTCCGTCCGCCATGGAAAACCAGATCGGCGCGCTCAGTCTGGTCCTCAACGCCCTGGTGCTCTTCAACACCCGATACATGGACGCCGCCGTCACCCGGCTCCATACCGAGGGCTTCGACATCCGGGACAAGGACGTCGCCCGGCTCTCCCCGTGCGTGCGCGGTAGACCGCGGAGCATCAGGTCAGCTTGGGCCGGAGTCCGCCATGCAAGAGCTGCGCAGGTTCCCCAGCACCACCAGAGGGACCGCCGTGGGGGCAGGTTGTGGATGCAGCTGAAGGATCCGGTGGGCTGGCGCACGACCCTGTACGAATTCATCTGGCAGCCGTGGGGCCCGCCGCTTGCCGACCACTATCCAGTACTCAGTGGAGGATCTGACAAGGCCCGTCGCCCAAGGCTCGGGCCTGGCGGAGCGTCTCGCCCCACTCAACTCTGCTGACAGGCCGCCGCATCGGCGCAGCCGTCGTAGGTCTGGCGACCGTGATCGGCACCGGCGCCGCTCCTTGGCTGCTCATTAATGGACTGCCGGGGCCGGGACAGCGCCGTTACGGGTGGCTACCCGATCCAGATGATATCCAGGACTGACAAGTGTCGGGTGAGTCGGTTGATCACGTAGACGACGGAGAGCTGGCCGACGGACGCTGCACGGACATCCTCGCCTTCCGGGTCGCCTTCTCTGTCAAATTCAGCGTGTTGAAGTGAAGCACCCTCCGGACAGCTCAGTTGGCAACTGCGCTCGGGAGTTCGACCAGGATCCGGCCGCGTTGGCTGTTATGGCGGCCAATGCGCTCGCGGTGCCCCAGAACCCGGCCCGCTCGTGCACGGCCGGACTGGCGATGTTCGCACCCCCATCTGGTGCTGTCATCTGTCTGACTAGGTCCACGTGAGGCACGGCTCCGGTGCGGGAGGCGTGTTTGCGCGACGTGCCGGGGGCCGTGCGGCGCACGGCCCCCGGCGTGGTGTCTGCGCTGTGAGGGTTACGGGGTGAGGTGTTCCAGGAACCGGGCGAGAACGGCCCGGACGGTGCCGGAGACGGCGCCGCGTACTGCGGCAGCGGTCAGGAGCAGGCGCTCGCGGCGGGTCGAGTGGGTGCGGGACATCGGTTTTCTTTCCACGAGGTCGTGGTGGGCGGTTGAGTAGCCGGCCGGCTCGCTGTTCACGCTGGAACCCGTACGAAGATCAACTCTGAGTTGCGACAATCCGTCAACGAGTGCGGAAATATCCGCTGTTCACGCCATGCCGTAGTCGGGGCGGGGAGAAGATAGTGCGATGAGTGGCGATACGGCGGCGGACAGGTGAGCGTGAAGCGGCCGCGGCTGCTGGGGCGGGCGCGGGTGGGCTGGCCCCGTGCACTGCGGGAGCTGAAAGAGCTGCTGTAAGAGGTGTATCTGGCGGCAGACGCTCCCAGCCTGGATGAGATCACCGCGGACATCGCCACCAATAACAATCTGGCGGGATCGCCGAAGCGGGACACCGTACGCCGCTGCATCAGCGTCCCTTCCCTGCCAGCCAAGCGGGCTGATGCCGTGTCCGTGGCCACCGTGCTGGCCCGCCGTGCGGCGTGGGATGCCCAGGACCTGGCGGCGCGGGTGCGTGATCTGTGGGTCCGGGCCCGGATGGCGCAGGGCGCCGGCCGCCCGATTGGCGAGTTTGATGACCAGCTCATCCTGGCCGACCTGGAAGTCCACGCAGCCCTTGGTGCCGGTGACGCCCCCAACGGTTCGGGGCCCTGCCCACCTACCTCCCGCGGGAGCATGACACGCGTTTGGACACGGTGGTCGCCGCCGCTGCGGAGGCTAAGGGCTGTCCCATAAATGATCTTCGAGGCGTCTCGGGCGTGGTTAGCCGTCGTGTGGCCCGCTGGTCTATCCGGCGAGGGTGAGGTTGTGCATGCGGGCGATGCTGAGCATGGCGTGGTGGACGCCGTCGCCTTTGAGGCGGCGGTCGCGGAGGATCTTCCAGGTCTTCATCCGGGCGAAGACGTGCTCGACGCGAGCGCGGACCTTCTTGTGGGACCGGTTGTGTTCCTCTTTCCAGGCCGGGAGGTCACTCTGGCCGCGCTCCCTGCGGTGCGGGGTGACGAGTCCGGTGCCCGGGTATCCGCCGTCGGCGATCGTGAGGGTCTTGCCGACGGCAGCCTTGGCGCCGGATTCCGCCCACGCCTTGCAGTCGTTGCGGTTCCCGGAGAGCGGCGGACCGACCACAACGACCATGCGGGTGTCGGCGTCGACAACGACCTGGTGGTTGGTGGAGTACCGGTAGTTCTTCGACCGCTCGGCGATGGTGTGGTCGCGGGTGGGGACCAGGGTTCCGTCGACGATGAGCACGGCATCCTTGGCGAACCGCTTGCGGGGCTGGAGAGCGAGCATCGGCCCGAGATGGTCGATGATCCGGTCCGCCGCCGACTTCGACACCCCGAACAGCGGGGCAAGCTGCCGCATAGTGAGGTTCGTGCGCCAGTAGGCCGCGACGAGCAAGGCCCGGTCCTCCAGCGGAAGCCTCCACGGCCGGCCCCTGCGGATAGCGTCCGCTCCTGCGCGTCGCAGCACCGTCACCAGCTTGCCGAACTGCCGTGGGTTAAGCCCGGTGAACGGGGCTATCCAGGACGACTCCGACGGTGATCACATCAGCCACACCAAGATCATCCCAGGCCGGTTAGGGTGACGCCTTCGGTCGACGGACTGGAGGCGGATGATGGAGCAGAACGAGGCCCTGCAACTCGCGGTGACGTTCCTCGCCCGCAGCCAGCGCGATGACGAGCCGCCTCTGGCCATTGACGCAGAGCGGGTCCGTGAGAGCAACGGGCTTCTGATCGTGCCCTACAACTCTGTGCAGTACCTCGCCTCGCGTGATGTGAGGGAGCAGCTGTTGGACTGCTGGCCCATCCTCGTCGACCTTGCACGCGGAGACGTGCGATTCGGGACCCTGGACGAGCGGTATCTGTGGAGGAACCCGAGCGCCTGACGACTGTCCGGCAACCACAGTTACGGGACAGCCTTTAGCGGCGGCCTGATGGGGGCTTCTGAGATGGCGGGGAGGCCGCGGTCTGAGTTGCCTGCCTCACGGCGGTCAGGCTTGGTGGGACTCCGACCGTGATCCCTCATCTGGTGATCTCGAGGAGGAAGCCTGGTTCGGTGTGGGGCTGGTGGGCAGGGTGAGTACGGCGGTGGTGCCGCCGCCCGGTGTCTCTTCGAGGTGGAGGGTGCCGCCGTGAGCGGCGGCGATGCGCTGGCAGGTGGCCAGTCCGATGCCGGAGCCTTCGATGTGCTGGTCCAGCCGGGTGAACATCTCCATCACCCGCTGCCGGTCCTTGGGCGGGATGCCGCGGCCGTTGTCGATGACAGCGATGTGTGAACCATGCGGTTGTGTTTCGGCGGTGATGGCGATCTGGCAACATCGTTCGGGGTTGCGGAACTTGAGGGCGTTGCTGACGACGTTCTGCAGGAGTACGCGCAGCTGGGTCGGGTCGCCGACCACGGTGGGCAGGCTTTCGATGGTGACGCGCGCACCGTGGGTGCGGATGGGGCTGTCGAGGTCCTCGATGACGGCGTGGGCCAGGGCGTTCAGGTCGATGGTTTCCAGGTGGAGTCGTCCGCCCGCGCTGGCCAGGGCGAGCACGTCTTCGATCATGGTGCGCATGCGGTTCGCGGACCTGACGACCCGTTGGGCGCAGAACGTGGCGTCGGGGTCGTTGGCGATCGCCGGGATGTCGACGAGGTTGGAGGCGTGACCGAGGATGCCGGTCAGCGGGTTCTTGAGGTCGTGGCTGACCTGTCCGGCGAACTGCTGCAGCGCACGGTTGGAGCGTTCGAGTTCTGAGCGTGCTTGGTCGGCCGCTTGCAGGGCCTGATGCAGGAGCCGCTGGTGACGGTGCAGGTCGAGGACGTCGACGACCATCCGGGCCAGCTTGTCCAGCGCGTCGCGCTGTGGGGCGGTCAGCTGGCGGACCTGGGTGTCGAAGACGCAGAGAGTGCCGAGGACTGGTCCTTCGGGGGTGCGAAGCTGGGAGGCGGCGTAGAAGCGGATGTCGCCAAGGGCGCCGGTGACGTAGGGGTTGTCCGCGAAGCGCGGGTCCAGGCTGGCGTCGGGGACGCAGACGGGGGCGGGTTCGACGATGGTGACCGCGCACATGGAGTTGCTGCGGGCACATTGGGTCGGTTCGAAGCCGATGGCGGCGACCAGGTTGGCGTGTTCGGCGGAGATGATGTTGATCACCGCGTGGGGGGCCTCGCAGGTGTAGGCGGCGAGTTCCACGATCGACGCCAGGTCCGGCGGGGCCGGTGCCACCAGGATGCCGTACCGCTCAAGGACGCGGAGGCGCTCTGGCTCATCGGCGGTCACCGGGAACGATGCTGTGGCCATGGTGGTCGTTCCATCCTGCCCTGCGGGTGTGGAAGACCGTTTCCCCGTGCGACGCCAGCGACGACGGTGTGAACAAGCGGATCACCCAACGGGCCGAAGCTGAGCGGTGCCTCGGCATGGCTCACTCGGACGGCGAGCTGGTGGCATTCCGGCGCGACGTCGGGCTGCCCCATGACGAACTGGGCGATTCCTCTTGGGTGGAGTGGCGCGGAGCTGGCCCTCACCAGTGGGAGGGCCACCACGCGTGAGCGTCCGAGCCGCGCGAAAGGTGGCTGCAGATCTGTTGGTTTCGTCAGGGTCAGTGGCGAGCGGTGGTGGAGACGGCGACGTAGTCGATGAGCATGGGATAGCCCGGGCGGGTCTGCGGCGTGGGAGTGGGGTGCCCGGCCAGCGCGTTGGGGAAGCCGCCACCGATGGCGAGGTTCAGCAGCAGGAAGTGGCCCTGGGCGGTGGCCGCTCGCCAGGTGACCGGGGTCATTTGTGTGGAGCTGACGGTGTGGTAGCGCCGTCCGTCGACGTACCAGTGCAGCCGTTCGGTGGAGGTGCGGCGGTCCCATTCCAGGGTGTAGGTGTGGAAGGCGCCGGTGCAGCGCGCAGGGGGGCAGGTGGTGCTGGCGGCCAGGCCGGTGCTCTCGTTGCACGGCCCCCCAGTGGGCGTGCCGCAGTGCATGACGCCCCAGATGCGGTTCAGGCCGTTGGCGTTCTCCATGATGTCGAACTCGCCGGACGTCGGGGAGGGGACCCCGGCCCGGTATGAGGCGCCCAGAGTCCAGAAGGCCGGCCAGTACCCTTCGGCGGCCGGGCCGGTGACGGCGGGCAGATGGATGCGGGCCTGGATGCGCATGCGACCGCCTGCGGGGGGCCGGAAGTCGCTGCGGCGTGTCTCGATGCGGCCGGAAGTCCACTGCCCCGCCGAGTCCCGCAGGGGGGTGATGCGCAGGTTGCCCTGGCCGTCGTGACTGATGTTGGCCGGGTCGGTGGTGTAGGTCTGCACCTCACCGGTCCCCCAGTTGGGCGGGCCGCCGGGGTACCCGGTGCCAACATCGATGATCCACTTATCGGCATCGGGCAGGCTCCCCGCGCGCCCGTTGAAGCCGTCCGTCCACTGAAGCTTCCACACATGCGTGGCCGACGCGAGGCTGCCGCCTGCGGCCGACGGGGCCAGGCTCGCGCACAGGGCGGTCAGCGCAGCCGCCAACCTCAGCCAGGCACGGCGGTTACGGAAAGGCATTCCCATCGGGCTGCACCTCGTGGGTAGTGGTCGACGGACCCCGTAGCCGGAAGACATTTTGCACCATACCTGCGCAATGCCCGGCTTGATCGACGACACGGCAGGAAGCTGTCACGAGCTCCTGCATTGGTGCGGCGAGCGTGCGGTGCGGTGGCGCGGATCACGTCTGCGAGGCGAGGCTGGCGACGCGGGCGCCCTCGTACCGGCTTGCCGCGAGGGGCGACTTGCCGTAGGTGCCGGCGATCCACCAGCGGGCGGGCCAGCGCGTTGCGCCACCCCCTCCTGCCCCGACCACGCCGCGTTCGGCACGCCGTTGCGGTAAAGGCGGCGTGGTGGGCAGCAGAGCAGCAGTGGCGCGAGCGCGATCTGCCACCACAAACCCCGCGCGCACCGGCTGCTGGAAGCCGACGGCCCACCGGTGTCGCGGCAGCCGCCACCGTCATGGCAGGAAGCCCGAAGGCCCGGGTATGCCAGAGCGAACTACAGCTGGGGCACGGGGCAGGTCCGCCACCATCCGAATCCCCAGTCAGTCTCGCGGTATACATGAGGTCAGCTCAGTGTTGATCATCTCGCCGAGCTTCTCTGCCGAACCCACCCGAGGTCGTGGCCGCCCACCGGCAGCGGCTGTATCTGGAGCGGCGCCTGGGCGGACGCGATTCCCGGCCGCACGTCATGGAGGGCGTCGTTGAACACCGACAAGTTGGACATCTGACACTCGGCCCGGGGGCGGCCCCATCAGGCGGCCGCCCAGGCGCCAGCCTCCGGCGTGGGGGCCCCGGCATCCGACGAAGAGCCGCCAAAGCCTCCTGGCGTGTGCCCGGACCATCCAAACGCACCCGGCGATGCACGCGGCTGGCCCGAGGCGTCTACCTGACCGTGTGCCTCGGCATTCCTTGCCGCCATCACCCCACCACCCTCCAACCTCGAGACCGTCTACACCGCTTCCGTCGAGACCATCGACTACGACCGTGTTGGCACACGCTCTCGGCTGCCAACGTCGATCCTCTCTGGATGTATCTTGCCGGCATGAAACCGGCCGGCCTTTGCGCCATCGCCGCATTGTGCGGGCTGGCCGCGCTCGGCTGGGCCCGGCACTTCTACTGGTTCACCGGTTCGAAGTCCTACTGCATCGCCACTGTCGGCACGCTCACCGTGATGATGACGGCGGCCTTGATCCTGGGTCTGTCTTCCGCCACCTCCGCCGCCCAAAGCACCGCTGGCCAGGCCGCGGCCGGGCATGATCCTTCTGCCTTCTTCGGCATCAGCGCCCGGCTGGTCTGCGTGAGCCCCCTCGACGAGGCGAAGACGGCCGTGCAGCCGGGACCGCTACCCACCGGCCATCCGGTCCTCGCGTTCGATATCACCGGCGATGAAACCTGGCTGTGGGATCCGCAACGGGCCAAGGGCACGGCCAACCCCGCGGAGAAGGCGCTGCGCGTGCGCACCGATCAGATCGCGACCCGGCCCGATGAGCGCGGAACCCACACGTGTCCCCCGCTGTAGCTCCCGGGTCTAGAGCTGGTCCGGATCGGGCGGCGGAGGTACCGAGCGATCATGACCGGTATGGATGAGCAGGGGCCGGTGCGGTGGGAGCCGTGGCTGGCGGTTTCTGGCTGGCGAGCCAGGGCTGTTGAGCGTGGCGGTGTCGATGAGGTCCGCTGCTTCTCACATCGGCGTTCCGCTCAGGCCCCGATGTGTGACAGCGAAGGACCCGCCCAGTTGAGCAGCCAAGGGTGCGCGTGCAGGCTGTTGGAGGCTGCCGGCAGCTGGAACTGCAGGTAGCGCCAGGGGTCCCGGTTCACCCCGCCGCCAGGCTGCCCGTCTCCGCGCTGGCAACACCCGAGAGACCGCCGCGCTTGCTGCCCCCCGGGATCGTCCGTCGTGTGGCGAACATCCCTCCGCTTCCCAGCGGTCTGCGCCTCGACATCTGCACAGCGCCGCAGCGGCGCTTGCGAGCGCTGCTGGCCCTCGGCATGTTCAACCACGGCCCAACCAGCCTGTGGCCGCGCCACGTCAGCCTGGCCGACATCACGCGCTGCACCCTTGTTGTCTCCCCCGCCACGACGCTCTGGTGATTACCACCCGAGCCCCCTCCAACGTGACCTGCTGGCTCGTCGGCCGCGACAAGTTCCCCCAGATCGGACTGCCGGGGCTGCGGGTGGAGAGCTCCTACGAAGACGGATGGCGCCTGCACCACCTGCCCACCGGCGCCACGATGACCGTGACCAGTGACCGCCACGGCCGCCTGCAAGGCCCTCTTGATCCGGGCAGCGACTACTCCCGTCTTTGGACCAGCGAGGTCCCGGTCAGTGACGAGGAGTGAGCCGTACTGAACGAACTTCGAGGCAGGGGCGGAGCGCTACCGCACGCTCGTCGCCCGCGTGCGCGGGCAGCATGCGTCGCCCGACGCGACCGAGGAACTGGAGTGGCTGGCGCGGGCCCTGCGCACCGCAGATCGAGCCTGACCGGCCGATGCGCGCTTGTGCGCCGACTCGTAGTGTGCGGGACACCGCGCAGTGAGCGGCGCGGGCCATCTGGGCAGCCGGTCCCGAGGTCGGGCAGACCTCGGAGCCGGCCACGTGGCTGGGGTGAGCCGCACAGGTGGTGGCACGGCCCGCCCCGAGGGCTCAGCGCGCCGCGCGCCACCACGCGGGAGACACGCTGAGGCTCCAGACCTCACCCGAGTGCCCCTGGGCGTGTCCGTCCGCGCGGACGAAGATCCTCACGCCGGACTCGAGCACCCGGTAGCGGCGCATGTCCCCGGACGTACCGTCCTCGTCCGGGTCGGGTTCGACCGAGCAGCCGAGCCCGGTGATCGCGGCGGCCAGGTGCTCGAAGCGCGTGGAGGGAGCGAAGGTGCCGTAGGCGCCGCGCAGGGCCGCCGGGACGGATGACTCGGTGTCCCACCGCAGACGGTGCACCTGCACGCTCACTCCGAAACAGGGCCAGGCGCCGTCCTCCTCCTGGAACGACAGCTCCACCAGCCCGTAGTCCCGGCGCAACAGGCTGCCGTCCTCGGTGTCGAGGCAGTCGGCGCCCAGCGTGGCTTCCCATTCGGCGGGCTGCGCGCCGATCCCCACTCCCAACACGTCGCCGCGGGTGGCGACGTGGGCGTAGAAGTCCAGGTCGGACATCTACATCCTCTCCATCGCTTCTATCAGGGCCTGCAGTTCGGCCGTCCGGTCGTTGCTGAAGCGCCACTGCGGATTGCGGCCTTCCTTCATGGCCTTGGCACTGGACTCGAAGACCTCCTTGGCGGCCTTCGTCACCCTGATCATGTCAGCGCGCACCTTGGGGTCGGACTTGATCGTCGCCACGACGGCGTCGACCTGCTTCTGCGTTGCGGTGCCGTTCCGCAACCGGATCGCCTCGCCCCGGATGCCGCCCTGGCCATCCGGGCGCAGTGCCACTTCCATGCCGTCCTTCATGTTGACGTGAGCGCCCTTGGTAACCCAGTCCTGGTCGACCTGGCCCACGTGGTCGATCTCGAGGCTGCACTTGTTCTTCTTGGCATTGTGGACCAGGACGGGCGTGCTTCCGACGAGCACGTAGTACGTGTGCGCGCCGGCGACGGTGAGGTTGTGGACCGTCTGTTCGACGGTACGGGTTGCAACCGCGGTGACCTCCACGTCCGCGCCTGTGCTGGTGCGCAACCCCGTTCCCGCGGTGAGGTCGACGGCATCGGTCCACACTCCCGGGCCCGGCGTCCAGAACGGGTGACGGTCCGTCGCCGTGATCGTGTCCGTGCGCTCTCCCGCCGCGCCGTCGGTGTCCACGACAAGCGTGATCAGGCGCTTTTCCCCCGATCCCGTGATCAGGTCGGTCACCGGCTCGGCCCGGGTGGAGCCGGTTGCGGGATCGGTGGCCAGCACCTCGTCGCCCTCGCGCACGCGCTCGATCGGCGTGCTGCCCCCGTCGCCCATGAGGACCAGGGTCCCGGCCGGGAAGCTGTTGTCGGTGACGCTCCCGGCGACGCACTTGCCCTTGCGAGCGGTCCGTACATCGTCGCCGCCGAGGGCCTTCTTGCCCGTCTTGAGCCAGCGCAGCACGACCAGCGCGCCCGTGGCCCGGTCGAAGCCGCTGAGCTCCTCGTCGGTGGCGAGGTCCTTGCCCGTGACGGCCTCGACGATGCCCTTGCCGTCACCGATGCCGGGCAGCAGGTCCAGCAGCAGCCCCATGCGACGCTGCTGCTCGTCGGCGTCGAGCCCGGAGGTCCCGGAGCCCCAGGTGTCCTTGAGGTGCGAGAAGTCGAACTCGATGCCGGGCAGTTCCTTGAGCTTCTCGGCGCCCTTCTTGATGCCGGGCACATGCTTGTTCAGCTCGTCCATGCCCTTGTTGGCCTGGCCGATCCCCCGGTTCATCTCGTCCATGCCCTTGTTGGCCTGGCCGATCCCCCGGTTCATCTGGTCCAGGGCGCCGTTCACCTCGCCCAGCGCGTCGTTCATGTCGTCGAGGGCGTGGCTCATCTGGCTGAGGCCGGCGTTGATCTTGTCGAGGTCTTTGCCCATGCCCTCGAGGCCGGTCCTGATGCTCTTCGCCGCCTTCTGGAACTCCGGGTCGCCGACGAGCGCGGCCAGCGCGAAGATGATCTGCAGGAACGCGACGGTGACCTCGGCCAGGGCCACCACGGTCTGGATGGTCTCGTTGACCTTCGCGAGCCGGTGGTCGACGTCCGCCTGCGCGGCGGCGTAGGCGGCGCGGATCTGCTTCTCCGCCTTGGCCCGCAGGGCCGGGTCGGTGATGGCGGCGGGGTCTTGCTTGACCGCCTCCTTCAGCTCGGTGAACCCGACGAGCTCTTTGCGGAGGTTGGCGAAGTGCTGGGTGTTGTCCTTGTGCAGGTAGTGGATGGCGTACGCGGCCACGCCCACGCCGGCCCCGACCCGGATCGCCTTGTCGGCGAACTCCCGGTAGCAGGCGGGCTTTTCGAGCAGCGGCTTGCCGCCGCAGCCGGAGTACTTGGCGGCGGACCTGACGATGCTGGCGAGTTTTTCGGCGGCGCTGACGGCCGCCTGCCGCTTCTCGATGCCGTCGGCTGCCGCAGCGGTCTTCTCCCCCAGACCCGGGCCGAACAAGACCGCCAAGGCCACCAGAAATGCGACGGTGTGCCGCGTCAATCGGTGATGCATACATGCCCTACGTCGAGGGCCCGCGGGTGCACGGCTGGTCGACCGTCGCGCGGGCCCAGAGTCCCCGGACGAGAACTCCCCCTGGAAATTACCGAGCGGTAGCTTACTTGAGTCGCCACACTCCTCGGGGCGCACGCCGCAGGGCGCCCCTGGTGAGCCGGGGCCCCGGTGCGCAGCGGGGACTCACCCGTCCCTTCGGGATGCGTAAGATGCTCCACATGCAGGTGCGTAGTACATCCATGCGCGGCGGGATCGTCATACGCCGGGCTGTGGCCCGGGACGTCAAGCGGCTCACGCGGCTTGTGCGGGGCTCGCGTGCCTACGGGGGGCAGTACGCGGCGATGGTCGCGGATTACCGCGTCGGGCCCGACTACGTCGAGACGCATCGGGTCTTCGTGGCTGTCGACGCCGGTGATTCCGAGGGACGGGTGCTCGGCTTCTACTCGTTGGTCCTCGTGCCGCCGGAGCTTGAACTGCTCTTCGTCGAGGACGGGATGCAGGGACGCGGCATCGGGCGGTTGCTGGTCGAGCACATGAAGGCCGAGGCCCGCGCGGCGGGGCTGGACCGTGTGCGGGTGGTGTCGCATCCTCCGGCCGAGGGGTTCTATCGCAGCGTGGGCGCGCTGCTCACCGGGACCGTCTCCGCGAACCCGCCCGCCGTGGCCTGGGACCGGCCCGAGCTGGAGTTAGCCCTGACCAGCACAAACGCCCGCCGAGCCTTTTAACGCCAGAGCTACCTACAACGAACCCAGCCACGCTCAGCGCAGAACACACAGCCCCACATCACACAGCCCGACCTCCCCACCGAAGCCGCCCACCCCGCCTCTCAGCGAACCAGCAACACACCAGGCCAGCCGCCGCCCCATACACCAACAAGCCCCCCTTCGAGCGTCATGAAGGCAGCAATCGACTGCCCCTCCGGCTACGTGTACATCTGCCCAGAGATCAACTTCGGCGGTCAGCCATGGGTGCGGCATGCCATGGACGGCAGCGTGACGGACCTTCCCTCCGCAATCCGTGACCGCGGCAGCTCGATCCGCCACACGTGTGCGTCACCCGCAGCAGCGGCTCCATCCACGACCTGAGCGGCTACAACCTCAACGACCAGACCCGCTCCCTGAAGATCAACCGCAACGACTGCGGCGCGGCTGCCCCCTACCCCGCACCACAGCCGACAACAGCCCGCAGCCCGAGGGTCGAAACGACCGGCCTAGGCAGCATCGTGGATGACGAGCTTGAACTCGGCGAGGGTCAACAGACGCGGGGTGGCGTCGTTGTGCGTAACACGGAGCGCAACCGGGGTCCCCGGGACAACGAAGACGCCATGGTTCTTGACGTAGTACTGGCCGCCGGGCGTCGGCGTGCGGTGCTCGGTGCCTGTGGTGTCGTTGGGATTGGGCGTCAGGCCCAGCGGGTCACGGACGTACTGGTCGCGCAGCTCGGTGTAGCCGGCCGTGCCGCTGGCGGACTCCCACTGGATCATCGCGTGCAGGTGGCCCCAGCCGGCTTTAGACGGCCAGATCAGGCCGCTACGGTCGTCTGTCGCCCAGTCACTCACCACATAGCCGTCCGGCTGGACGGCCTGGTGCATCTCGAATCGGTCCGTCGATTCCGCCGCTCCGTAGGGGAACCGGACCATCTTGTACGCGGTCCCCGGCGAGATCAGCTGAGGTGTATCGACCTTGAGAGAGCAGACCTGTACTCCGGCCGCAACGCCACCATCCGTAGCCATAGTTCAGCATTGCCCGCGCTCAGCCGACGACATGCCCGCGCCGACACAGCCCGAGCTGCTTCGCACCGTGACGCGGTGCATGAGGTAGAGGCAGGTGGTTCCGGTGGCCCGGCCACCGCCTACTCAGTACCCGTCTGCGATCTTGATGGCGAGGAGGCGGCGCTCATCGGCTTCCTGCGGCACCGGGCACCGCAACCGCTGCTGGATCGCTCGCACCGCGCGCGTACGCGTACGCCTCGGCACGGTCATCGTTGCTGATTGCTTCCACATGCCGGTGAGCCGCTCGAGCACCTCAGACCGCGTGTTGTAGTCGCTGTCCGGGAAAAGGCGGTCGACGGATGAGAGGATCTCGCCGTCCTCAGCGTAGGAGATCCAGCAAGAGCCCGACTCGCGAGGTTATCCGGTTCGGCGGCTGACCCTGCAGCGCTCGGCACACCTGCGGGGTGGGCGGGGAGTTCTTCGGGCGACCCGGTCCTCTGGTAGCCGTCGAGCAGCATGTCGGCCTGGACGGCCACGGTGTCACGGCCGCCGCCCGGCCATGTGTGGTCGGCTGCCGCACGCTGCAGCAGACGACCTGCTCATAGAAGTCATGGTATGCATATGGCCGATAGTCGATCATGGAAACGAACGGGGAGTACGTGACGATGCTTTGGACGGCACGCAATGCGGCCGCCGGTCTTGCGCTGATACTGGCATTGGCTGGCTGTTCGGGCGACGGCAGCGAGGAAGACAACAGCGGCGAGAGCGGCAACGGCGCGGTAGCCGCGCAATTCAACCCTTCCCAGGTGGCTCAGGCCATCCCCAGCAAGCTGGTAGCTCCGAAGGGCTGGAAGGGCATGGAACCCCGTGTCCTGGAGGGCAGCGAGGCCAGAAAGCATTGTGAGCTCGTGGGCGACTGGGGCTGTGCAGGGCTCACATCCCTGGCCGACGCAGCACCTCATGCTGGACTCTGGCGGCGACACGGATGCGGACTTCACGCTTCTCGCCTACGACTCGGTGGAGAGCGCCAAGGTCGGCATGAAGACGATGGCTGCCGGGCAGCACGAGGGCGACACGAGCAAGATCAAGCCCCTCTCCGTCGAAGCTGGCGCCGATGAGACGAACGCCTACCGAAAGGACCCCTTCAAGGTCGTGGCCCTGCGCGTCGGCACTGTCGTCGCTCTCATCATCGGAGAAAACCTACCCAAGAACCACGACCTGCAGTTCTTCGCCAAGCTCCAAGTCGACCGCATCAACATCGCCGTCACCGGCAGGAACCCGGACTCGTAGAGTCCTGGCGTGTGTGGTGGCTGGCTGGCCGTTTCCTTGAGTGCTGGCGGGAGCCTCGCTGTAGGCGAGGGCCGCGACGGTTGTCGGTCGCTACTGGTCCATGTACGTGTAGCTGTTCAGGTTCGCACCCCGGCGGCCGCCCGGCCCCGTAACCGCCGCTGAACTGCAACTCGTCCGTGCCCGGCGATGATCACTAGAAAGAGCCGCCTGGGCTAGGGGCTGGTGCGGACATTGCCGACGGCCTGCTTGAAGCCGGGACAGTCAACGATGAGCTCGTGGTCGCAGACCGCGGCGTGCCGGAGGCTATCGCGGAGCCGCTTGAGCTGGCCGATCTGCTCATCCAGGTCGCGGGCCTTGGCGGCCATGCGGACGCGCAGGTCCGCGTCGGACGGCCGCGCCACGAGGAACCGGCCAATCTCAGCAATCGAAAATCCGGCGCCGCGCGCACATGTGATCAGCGCCAGGCGTTCCAACACGTCCGGATAGTAGGTGCGGCGAAGGCCGTTGCGGCCCGCGGGGGCGATCAGGCCCTTCTTCTCGTAGAACCGCAGGGCTGAGGGTGTCAGTCCGGAGCGCCGTGCGACCTCGGCGATGTCCAACAACGTTTCATCCATCGAGTCCCCTTGACTTGAATCGCAGTTTAAGTTGCAGCCTAGTCGCCATGAAGATCCATCACTTGAACTGCGGATCGGTCCGGACGATCGAAGCCACTTACGACGGCCCACAGCCCACACCTGCCGTGAATCACTGCCTGCTGGTCGAGACCGACGCCGACGGCTTGGTCCTGGTCGAGACCGGACTGGGCCTCGGCAACATCTGGGATCCGGGCGGCACGCTCGGCGCCGAGTGGGTCGAGATGGCACAACCCGCGCTCGACGAGGAGGAGACGGCCATCCGGCAGGTCGTCAGGCTCGGCCATGCACCATCCGACGTGCGCCACATCATCGTGACCCACTTGGATGTGGACCACAGCGGCGGCCTTCCCGACTTCCCCGGCGCCCAAGTCCACGTGATGGCCGCCGAACTCGCCGTGGCGCGCGCCGAGGCGCCGAGCTTCCGCTACCGCCCGGCCCACTGGGCACACGAACCCGAATGGGTCACCTACGATCACGAGCTTGGCGAGCAGTGGTTCGGTTTCACCGCGTTGGAGCCGAAGGGACTGCCACCAGAGATCAAACTCATCCCCCTCGGGGGTCACACAGTCGGCCACACCGGGGTCGCCGTGCTGAACGGCGACCGGTGGCTTCTCCACTGCGGCGACGCCTACTACTACCACCGGGAAGTCGGCGAATTGAAGGAACCCCACCCGCTGCTGGACATCGTCCAGACGCACTCACAGGCGCACCGCGACCTGCGGCTCGGAACTCAGGCCAGACTCCGCGAGCTGATCCGTGACCACGGCGACCAGGTCGAGATCTTCTCCGCGCACGACCCATGGGAGCTGGCCCGCTACCGCACCTGAGAATCTCGTGATGATGTCACTCCGCAGCCTGAACGACCCCCGAGAAGCCGTCGAGCAGACCAGGCTGGTACCGCAGGCGAACCGCGCCACCCGAGGAATCGAAGTCCAGCAGCACCAACCGGCCCTGCTCCCACCACGACTCGTAGCCGACTTACTGGCGCTGTTCGGGTCGTAGACGCCCAGTACCAGCCTGGAAGTGCCGCCCACCGCGCGACCAGCCAATCGACCAACAGCCGCGCACCAGCTACCCCGGCCGGTACAGCCATTCCGAATTCCACGCACTCAGCAGTGACTGGGTTCCTGAGCGGAAGGCGGTGGCCCGGGCTCCGACGCGGTCGGTGCCGATGCCGTGCGGAGGTGTTCAGGACGGCTTGGTGAGCACGCGGGCGCGGCCGCCGGAGACGGTTGTGCTGGGTCGTCGCGGTCGATTCCACAATCGTGCGCGCCCATCAGCACGCGGCCGGGGCCCGCAAAAAGGGGCCCCGGCCACCGAGCCCGGCCACCAATCATTCGCCTGACCGGGCGTGAGGACAAAGCACAGCGGTCGGCAACGGCTGTCCGCGGCAAGGTGGATCTTTGTCGTCAGCCCACCGCGGGAGCGCCCGATCGCGTGCGCCCGCGTTCGAGCACGTCATGGCCGCGCTGCGCGTGCCCAGAGCGATCGGCCGACCACGCACGCGGCCCCTGGTGGTCCTGGCGGACCGGGCCTACTCGTCCCGGGCCACCCACCCACACCTACGCAGGCGAGGAATCCGGGCGGTGATTCCCCAACCGGCCGATCAAGTCGCCAACCGCAAGCGCAAAGGCCGCCGAGGAGGCCGTCCACCTTCGTTCGACCGCCGAGGCCTACAAACGACGCAACACCGTCGAACGCTGCATCAACCGCTTGAAGAACTGGCGCGGCCTGGCAACCCGCTACGAGAAGACCGCCACCGTCTTTCGAGCCGGACTTCATATCGCCGGCATCTTCATCTGGTCCGCCCGCTGAACCAGGGACCCGAGAATCAGTTCCAAGGTTCCCGGTAGGGGTTTTCGCCCAGCAGCTTCGCTGCGGCCACGCAGAGGTCTTCTCCGAAGAGCTGATTGCTGCCCCATTCGGCCCCCCACAGGTCGGACGCGGCCTGCGCCACAGCGCGCCAGGAGTAGTCCTCATCGCATCGCCACGTGCGGATCTGAGCAGCCATCTCCGGTGTGATCGTCGCCGGATCAACTGTGTTGTGTGTCATCCCAGCGACCCTAGGGACGTTGGGGAGAAGGTGGCCACCGGATTGCGACCTCGCCCGCCCGGCGGACAGGCCCGGGACTTCGCCCTAAGGAATCTGCAGGCGCCCAACCTCGGGGCATTCCCAGCCCCAGGAGCAGGGAGTGCCATCCGGGAACCGTCAAGATCCGAAAGAGAGGACCTAGCTCCTTTCCTGATCGGTGGGCGCCGCTGCGTGCGCCTAGTCACCACTCGCGTTCCTGGCATCCTGCCCTCCGGCATGAAATCTTCAGGTCGATGAGATGTCCGCTGTGCAAGCCCGGCTGGTGCTCACCTGGGAGCTGCCATCCCTGCCCGACAGGCTCGTTGAGTCTCTGCTCAAGGCAACCGGTCGGTGGCCCCTGCTGCTACGGCTGACCAACCAACTCATCGTTCGACAGGTGGCTACCGGGGCGGCCCCGGTCACAGCCGCCGAAGAGGCATTGCGGGCCCTTCGCGTGCAAGGGCCCGCCGTCGTCGACCCGGCGTATGTCCTGGATCCAGACGATCCTGTGGAGCGTAGGAAGGCCGTGGAGGCAATGGTAGAGGCCGCCGCCTTGCTAACCGAGTACCAGCAGACCTGCGCCAAGACCACCCACCGGCGAAACGCCACGCGCGCCGCCGTGCTCAACGGCATCAGCAACGCCTACACCGCCCCGGGGCACGCCCTGAACCGGCCGACCGGCGTACCCGGAACCAGGAGAGAACCGCGCTGCCGGTGTGCCACGGTCACGGCAGCCACGCCCTTAGCCGAAAGCCGTCAGTCGCCGTCGCGGGAGATCCACCGGCCTATACCGGTCCAGACCGGCTCGGCCGCCTCCTCCGACACCGCTCCGTTGAGGCCGTCGAGGCCGGCGCCACCCACTGGAGCACCCGCTGACCTTAGAAGCCGTTGCTGTACCCATCATGGAGTCTGTCGATCGAACGGGAGTCTCGATCGGGGGAGCGCGGGCCCTGCCCAGCATGAGAACAGGGCCTGGCGGTATGCGGGGATAATCCAGGGGATCGGACGGCCGCGCGCTGCTACGGTCGGGCGCCATGAGCTGGCTTCCCGATGACTTCGTCCACCCCGTCCTGGTACCGCTGCCGGGCGGTGGTCACCACCTGCGGCCGATCCGGGAGGCGGACACCCCGCTCGACTATCCGGCTGTGATGGGTTCGCGTGAGCGGCTGTGGACCATCTTCGGCCCGGCCTGGGGCTGGCCCGCGGCCACCATGACCTACGAGGCCGACCAGGCCGACCTGTTGCGGCACGAGAAGGAGATCGCCGCACACCAGTCCTTCAACTACGCGCTGTTCGACGCGGCGGAGACAGCTCTGCTCGGCTGTGTCTACATCGACCCACCGGAGAGGGCCGGCGCGGACGGCGAAATCTCCTGGTGGGTGGTGGACGAGCTGGTGGGCAGCAAGGTCGAGCAGGCCCTCGACGCGCTGGTGCCGCAGTGGATCGCCGCCGACTGGCCGTTCGAGCAGCCGCGCTTCCTCGGCCGCGAGATCTCCTGGTCGGACTGGCTCGCCCTGCCGGAGCATCCCGACACGTAAGTGGTTGTTGCTCGTCCGATCCCGAAGGCTGTCGATCGAACGGGAGTCTCGATCGGGTGACTGCGGCGGTTCCGCGCGTGAAAGCAGGGCCTCCTGGTGGCGCGGGGGTGCGATCCCATTCCGAGTGGTTTCCGGAGGCCCTGTTGTCTTTGTTGTACGTGCCCGAGCACGTTGACTTCAACTCGCCCGCCGTGTCGTGCGATTGCCTCGCGCACGTGTACGGCAACGCGGCCGACCATGCGGACCGGGTACGCCGGTACCCGTCGGACATGACGGACGCGGAGTGGGCGGCCGTCCGGCCGTTGCTGCCCGTGCCGGCCTGGTTCCAGGGGCGGGGTGGACGGCCCGAGGGCTACTGCCACCGGCAGCTGTTGGACGCGATCCGCTACCTGGTCGCGGGCGGGATCTCATGACGGGCGATGCCCGCCGACTTCCCCGCATGGGCCCGGGTCTACGCCTTCTTCCGCCGCTGGCCCGAGCACGGGCTGATCGCCGAGTTCCACGACCGGCTGCGCGGACGGGTGCGTGAGCGCGAGTGCCATGAGGCCGAGCCCACGGCGGGGATCATCGACGCGCAGTCGGTGCGGGCCGCCGCGACGGTGCCGGCCGCCTCACGCGGCTACGACGGCGGGAAGAAGGTGCCGGGCCGCAAGCGGCACATCGTGACCGACGCCCTCGGCCTGCTCCTGGCCGTCGCGGTCACCGCCGCGAACATCGGCGACCGGGACGCCGCGGCGGGCCTGCTGGTGCTGCGCCGTCTGCACCGCGACATCACCCTCATGTGGGCCGACGGCGGCTACACCGGCTCCGTCGTCGGCTGGTGCCGGGACAAACTCGCCCTGACCTTGGAGATCGTCAAGCGCACCGACGACATGGCAGGGTTCGTGGTGCTGCCGAGGCGCTGTGGCCGAGCGCACGTTCGCGTGGCTGATGAACTCCCGCCTCTGGCCCGGGACTACGAGACTCTGCCCGCCACCAGCGAGGCGATGATCCGGTGGTCGATGGTCACGCGGATGAGCCGGCGTCTGGGGCGGCCACGGTCCGCCGGCCGGCACTGAACGCCCCCGACGCCTCCAGGAGGAGCCACCCGCGCTCCGCCAGGCGCCGGGCTTTCGACCGCCCCTCGACCTTCGCCGGCGTCACGTCAAGGTCCAGCTCCACCGCGATCTCCTTGGCCCGAAGCGGTCCGTGACCCATGGATCGCTGCTGTTCCAGCACGCCCAGAATGCACTGATAGTCCGGCGCCAGAACCGTCACCGGCAGCCCTTCCCGCCAGGGCGGCACCGTCGAGCCCGGCACCGGCGCGAGTGACAGCACCGCTTTCTCCTCGGCCTCGGTCCCGGCGGTGGTCTCGGCAGCCGAGGTTGCCAGGGCCTCGACCAGCTCTTCCCGCGCGATCACCCGCCGGTCCAGCTTGATCTCGGCGGCCTCGAACGCCTCAGCCAACCGGACGACTTCCTCCCGTAGCCCTTCCACCCGCACACGGGCCGCTGTCTCCCGCTCCTCCAGCATTCCCAGCACCGACGCCATCGCGCACCCCTCGCTCACGGAGCGGAAACTAGACTCCGGATGCATCTCTCATTCCGAGCTACACCATGCCTGACCAGCAGAAATCAAGGATCACGCTCGGTTGAGATACGGCTTCTTAGTTGCCCTCGCAACGGCACTGCGCAGTGCCGTTGCGAGGGCAACTGACGTGGAAATCCGACGTTCTCCGGTTGGGCCAGCACAGCTGTCCCAACCAGAAGGGGCGCTGATCGCGGTCAGGAGTAGTCGCCGCGTCCGGCCCTGCGCAGGATGTCGCGTTCCCGGCCGATCTGGGTGTCGAGTGAGTCCTCGTGGTCGACGACGATGGTGTCTTCGGCAGGCTGGGCTCTTACCTGGGCCCCGTAGGTGTCTGTCGGCTGCACCAGGAGAGCGTCCTGGGGTGCGGCGGGCCAGCTCTGGATCAGATACGACTCCACGGCTTCGTCCAGCGTCGTCTGGTCGACGGCCCTGTCGCGGCCGCGCGCGTGGACGCGCAGCCGGTAGGAGCCGGGACCCTGGTGAGCCAGCGAGGGCAGATCCGCAGGGTCATCCATGGAAGACGTCACGAACAGTTCCCCCGACGGGGAGTTGCAGGAGATCTCAGCGATCTCCTCCCAGCCCTGGGCGGGGTTGGGCCGCTTCGAGTGCGGCTCGACGGTGACGTGGACGTCTCCGGTGTGGATCCCGGTGGTCACCTCGATGGCTCCGCCGTCGGCGGCCACCAGGCCGGTGTGGCTTGCGTCCGGGTCGTCGGCCACAGGCCCTTGCGGGTCCGTGATCTGGAAAAGGTGGTACTCGGCGTGCACCAGGGCTGTGCCTGTACGGGCTGGCTCGTTCACGGTGGCCTCGTTGGGTCTCATATGGCTTGGGCTACCTGATCCGTACCAGGAACCGGTCGCCTTCCAGGACGCGGCTGTAGGTGTAGAAGCCCTTGAGCTCCTTGCCCGCATCGGTGTTCTGCCTGGCATTGATCATGCAGCAGCTGAATTCACCGCCGCTGTGTTTGGCGCCCTGCCAGGTGCCGGCGAAGGGGTACTCGTCGCAGGACTTACCCGGCGGGCGTACCAGGCTCGACGGGCACGCCTTCTCCCGGTTCTGGTCGATCTTCCTGCGTTCGGTGAGCCGTGTCAGGAAGTTCGTGGTGCCGTACCTCCCCGGGATCGTGTTGATGTCGCCCGTGTCGGCGGCCACCTCAAACAGCGTGCCGCCGCCAGCAGATGAGGACACTGGCGACGCCACGAAGGCAAGAAGGCGTTCGGCCTTACACTCGTACCGGCAGTGCAGGGGCCCGTCGTGAGCGCTGGACCAGACTCCATACCGAGTCGTCGAGGTAGCCCGGGGGGCCGGTCAGAGGCTCAGGGGGCTCGTTTCGGTGATGCTCGCCCAGTCGTTCTCGGGGTTCGCCCAGAAGGAGATCTTCAGGTAGCGGACGTCCACGGGCCCCGTGGTGAAAAGGACGGTCTCGAGCGCGGTGGTCGTCCCCGAGCTGCGACCTTCCCACACCTTGGTGTAGGAGACGCCATCCGGCGAGGCGTGGATGGTGTAGTCGTTCCACCGCAGGTCACCGCGGTGCCAGGCCACCCTCGCGCCGCACAGTTGGCGTGGCGCGCCGGTGTCGAGGATCAGCGCGGCGCCGAAGCCCTGACCGGACCAACGGGTCGCCAGATCGCCGTCGACGGCGTTGGCGGGCGGGTTCGCCGCCTCGTGGGTGGTGGCGGTCGCGGAGGTCACCGGCGCGGCCCGCGTGCAAGTCCGCTGCGGTGCGACGTCAGCGTGGACGGCGCGCTCATCGCCCAGGCGCAGGGCGTCGTAATACATCACGCGCTGGGTGGTGCTGGAGGGGGCGCCGGTGTTCCAGTCCCACTTGTAGATGCCGAACTTGAAGTAGGGCGAGCGCGGGCCGCCGCCGTGGGTCGCGCCGGTACGGTTCACGACACGTTCGCCGTTCTTCCAGACCTGCAGCACGCCGCTGCTGTCAGTGCGCCAGGTGACATGGAATACCCAGTCCACCCAGACACCTGTGGTATAGGCACCCAGATCGAGGAACTGGCCGCGGAAGTCGATCTTCCAGCGCCCTTCGTCGGTCAGGAGCGCCAGGGGTGGTGAGCCGCCCGGGCAGCCGGCGTCGCACTGGTGCCACTGGCTGACGATCTCGGCCGAGGTGTCATAGGCCCAGCTCGATGCCAGATTGATGCTGAAGCCGTACCACCGCTCGGCGTTCGCCGGCTGCTCGTCGCGCTGCGATATCTCCGCCCGTTTGCTGCTGGAGACGACCGGATCGGTCTTGCGCAGCTCGAACCGGGCCGCGTGGGAGCCCTCGCGCGTGGGGCCGGTGACGTTGGTGGCGCCGTATGTAGTGCCCCACTGCTTGAGGAAAGTGGCGGGGGCCGTGGCAGGGAGCGTGCGGTCGGCCGCCTGTTCCCAGTCGAGGGTGCGCAGGACACCGATGGGGTCGGACGCCGCCGGCTGTGCGGGCGATAACGCCAGTGCTGCACTCAACACGGACGTGACGACGGCCAGGAGCCAGATTCTGGGGCGCGATCGTTTCATGGTGTCACTCCTCAGGGGGGCGCTGAACGGACCGTCGCGGGTGCGCGACGGTCCGATTGCGGGCCCGACTCTCCCCCGGGGAGGAGATTCGGGCAAGAGCCGGCAACACGGCGCGCGGAGGCACCCGGGCCCTGGCCCGCACCCCCGACCAATAGCCCACACCGCCACCGACGAAGGCCGTAGGCGATACACAACGCCGAGTAGACGACGGGGCGCAGCGACCGTCACAGCGCCACTACCAGCAGGGCGCCCGAGCAGGTCCCGACCGCCCTCCGCACCCCCTCCGCCGATCAACCGGCAACGACGAAGACGTCTGGTGGGCTCTCAACTGCGAGACCAGCGGCACTACTTATCCGGAGCCTTCGCGCGCTCGGCGCACGTCCGCTCAGCGGATGCCGGGACTGATCCAGCGGGCACAGCAGGTGAACGAAGCGGCTATGGTCGGCTCTCGCCGCAGTGGGTCCTGCCCTCGCCTGCCGGACCGACGCCCCGATGGCCCGGGCGTTCGGAGTGTCCATCAGCCACAGCGCCGTCTCGCGGCTAAATCCCGGATGGGCTGGACCTCGTGGCCGCCGCCGCGCTGCCGGTGGCCATCACAGCCATCACGGCTCTCCGCCTGATCCGCATGGCCGCTGCAGACCTGGCCATGGCACCCTGGCAGCGCCCCCGGGACGCCGACCTGGTCCAGTTGGGCCTGGACGCCCTGATGACCGACATCGAGGCTCCCTCGCTTCCCCTGCTGGCCGGCCTCGCGCGTGGTGAGTATCCCCAGGCCCGAGAGCTGTTCGACCTTGTGCTGGAAGAGCTGGATCTGCTGCCGCCGACCTCAGACGATCTTGCCAAGGCGCGATGGACCGCTGCCCAGTGGTGGGCCGGCCAGATCGTGACGTGCCAACTCGATCCCGTGCACGGAGCGAAGCTGATCTACGAGGAAGCAGCAGCCGAACTCGACTACCCGACGCGCTGTAACCCATCGTTGATCTGGCGAGAGCGCCCGACCTGCCGAACGATCAACCTCCGGCCCAGCAGCACATCCGCGACCGGATCACCTCCGCGGCGCGAGACTTTCTCGCCACACAAGAGCACCCGAACCAGAACCCGAGATTGGGCAGTAGATGCCGGCCAAGCTAGAAGAGGCCAGCCGAGGTGCTCTGCGTGAGGTTCCCGAGAATCGTGCGCAGCCACGGGTTGCGCACGGCTGGTAGCCGGACCAAGGAACGTTCCCCGGTCGACCCGAAACTGCTGCGTGGGGAGGAGTGGGGGCGGATCGTCGCGGAAGGCCTCTTGGGCTATGCGACTGATGCGGGAACCGGCAAGTTCGGTTCGGGAGAGACCAGCCACAGCCATACCCCCAGCGGTAGGGGCACCAGGTATACCGACGCGGTCCGGCCGGCGGGGGTCCAGATCCGGCCCGTCTGGGGATGGACTGGTACGAGGAGGATGTCGGCGCCCGCATCCGGGGAGATCTGTCCCGGCCCCGGCCAGGACAGCGCGCCGCTTCGGGGTGCCTGCCGGCAGCAGAGTGTCGAGCGCGCGTTGGAACACCTCTGCGGTCAGACCGTCCGGGACCTTCACCGGCTGCCCTTGGGAGGCGACCAGAAGGTGAGCGAGCGCCTGGCCGGCTGTCGCCTCCCACTGCGGGCTCCACGACCATGGTTGGTTCGCCCCCTGTCGTCCTCCCCACGCGGCAATCGGCTCGGACGGGGGCGTTTTCTCCCCCGCCGCTGCCAACTCCACCCAGGAGAGAGGCGCAGGATGGACACCGTCCCAGTGGAGTATCAACGCGGCGCAAGCACGCGGATAGGCGAGCGGGCCCCGGACCGTATCGGTCCGAGACGCGCGTGGTGTTCGCTCTCTACAGCTTCAGGTGTTCGGTGTCGGTGGAGCGGACCTCGCCCAGGCTCCCGGTGCGGCCGCCGCCGTCCTGAAGTACACCTCTCGCAGCGCGTCGGTGACTTACGGATTGCGTACAAGCCGAGGGGACCAGCGCGACCAGCACTGGGAGGCGTCGATCCGCTCGGGCGCGTGCCCAGCCGCCGCCTGTGAGCGCGGCCACGAACTGCCTCCATGAGCGGGAGAACGCGGGGTATCCGAAAGGCGACGACGCTGTCCCGACTCCCCCTCGAGGAGGTCCGCGCTGTGCTCTCACTCAGGCGCTTACTCGACCGCAGTCTGACCGCGCAGGCGATTCTGGTCTTTCTGCTGGGGCTGGGCATCACGGCCCTGCTCCGCAGGGACGAGCACCCGGCTGTCTGGGTGTTCCAGAGCGCTCTCTACACCGGGGTCGCCGTCGCGGTCCTGGCCGTCCAGCGCCGCCGGGCCGCCCGCGCTGTGGGCACCGACGCGGGCGGACTCGCCGATCTGAACCGCAAAATCCGTCACCAGGACGTGCCGCAGGACCCCCAGGAGCAGGCGGCCATGCGACGGCTGGTCACCGAGCAGCTAGGCCAGGTGGAGCGGGCGGGCAAGTGGCTGCCGTACTGGCTCGGCGCCATGGGCCTCGTCGCGGTCGGCATGATCGTCCTGGGGGTCTTCAGCGGCTCTCTCGTCTTCCCCCTTCTCTTCACGGTCGGCATGGTCGCGCTGTGCTCCTGGGTCCTGTGGATGCGCCGCCGTTCCCTTCACCGCCTGCGCTGGATGCACCAAGCCCTGCAACTGCAGTGAACGGCCAGAAAGGGCGGGGACGGTGGGCGAGCCCGGCGACATCGGCGGCCTTGCGATGCGGTGAACTGGTCTGCGTTCGCGTGGCGGGGTATCGGCAGGGGGCGCGCAAGGTCACGCCCCGGATTGGTACGAGGAGATCTACGAGCGCCAGCGCAAAGCGCACTCCTCGCGCCGCATCCGCGTCGAGCATGGGATCGCTCACCTGAAGAACTGGCGGGCCAGGGCCCGGCACCTCAGCCGCCGCGAGCACATGAGCGACACCGTCCAAGCCATCGCCGGCCTGCTGTCCCACCAACAGATGACGGACCAGAAATCGGAGCTCGTCAGTGCTTCGTCCGGCTCTTGAGCACCGCTGCCCGGGACAGCCCTTGGGCCGTTCCGGGCAGAGACGGGCACAGGAGGTTACGGGACAATGAGGTAGGCGCGTTCGATCGTCTGGACGAGTGTGTTGCCGTTACGGTCCTTGAGCTCGGCGCGTAGGGAGACCGATCCTGCCTTCACCGGGTGCTTCAGCGGGAGGTGCGTGCCGCCGACGGCTCTGGCGGGCTGCCAGGTGCGCACCGACCACTTCACGTCGTTGTCGAGGATGTACTCGGTGCTCGGAACGGGAGTTCCCCTCGCATGTCGGTGAAACCGGGCCCTAGGTCGCCGTCTGGCAGGTGCGGGGTCACCTCCGCCTGGACGCGCCGGCCGTCGACCGCCTCGCCGACCTGGAGATCGATTATGCGGGCCGTCGACCAGACACCGCCGATCGTCATGGCGACCGCCCGGGTGAAAGGAGGGCGAGTACGTGCTCGTGGTGCCCGACGAGTCGGACGAGATCCCCTCACTGTCAGACCCCTCTGTCACGATCGGTGCATGGGATTCTTCGACGATCTGGTGTTACCGGAGGAACCGGCCGCCGAGCGGACGGCATTGGTCCGGCTGGGCCCGCCGGAAGAGGACGCCGGGCGGTACGGGCCGCCGGCTGACTGGTTCGCTCCTGCGCTGCTGTCGCAGCTTGAGGTGCTCGGCGCCGGTCCGCACACGAAGGTGCTGCTCACGGGATGGTCCGTGTGGCCGCAAGCAGTCACCCTGCACCTGGCGGTCTTCCGTAGGACCCGCCAGCACAGCGCGGCTGGGGGGCGGCAGTCCGGGTTGCGGGTGGGCCTGCTGTTCTCCGACGGCCGCCGGGTGACCTCGCTGGACGGCACGACGGACCAGAGTGTGGAGATCACCGGTTCGCAGGGACAGGTGACCGTGGCATCGACACCGCAAGCGGTCGGACTGATACCGCTGGATCCCGGCTTGCACCATTCCCGCCGGTCCCTCTTCAAGACCGACGTGGACCTGTATCTGCCGGAGCTGCCACCCGCCGGAGGGGCGCAGCTGGTGGTGGAGTGGCCGGACGAGGGGATTGCCGAGACCAGCGCCTCGGTCGACGTGGCGGCCCTCCATGCCGCCTCGGCGCGGGCGCTCGAGGTCTGGCCGGCGCTCGAGGCGCCGGATCCGTCGGAGCAGCCGAGCTCCTTCGGGTACATGGAGGTGAGCGGACCGCCTGCTTTCCTGGCGCCGCCCCTGACTCGGCACCAGCGCGAGATGCTGCGTCGCCAGGAGGAAGCCCGCAGGCGCTATGTGCCGCGGGCCGACTGGCAGCAACTGGGTTACCAGGACTGGGCGGACGCGGCCCTGATCCGTGCTCGGCTGGACGCAGGGGCACCGCCCGACGCCCGCGTCGGATGGCGTGGCACCACTCCGCTGCATCTGACGGCAGAACAAGGGGCAGCGGAGGCGGTCGCCGCGCTTTTGTCGCATCATGCGGAGGTCGACGCAGGCGACGACGACGGACACACACCTTTGTGGTACGCCGCTTGCAGCGTGGACGAGGGCAGTGTCCAAGCGCTGATCGACGCCGGGGCCGATGTGTGGACGCCGCAGAGCGGACCCTGGTCCCCGGGCCGGTTGCTGCTGACCACGTCGCTCGCGCCACTCGTCGCGTATCTGCCTGACGCGGTGGAGCTGCCCGCCGAGGAAGCCGCGGCGTTCGCAGCGGCGGACGCGCTCATCGCGGCCTTCGGCGAGCAGGAGCTGTGGACCGAAGGACTCGGCATCTGCTTCGTGGCGGGCCTGAGCGAGGACGAGGTGATCCGGCGGCTCGGCGCCGACCCCGCGCAGTGCCCCAGAGCAGACTCCGAGCACGCCCCCTTCGATCCGATGGACTACGACGAGTCCCTCCGCTATGTGGGCGTGACGAGCGTGCCCGGGGCCCCTGGCGGCTGCGTGATCACGCAGGAGGGCTATATGCCGAGCGACGACGCCGTTCTGCGGGCGATATCGGCGGGTACCGCCGCCTACGGCATCTACTTCAACCCCAAGGGCGGGACATTCGGCACCCTGGCCCGCGACGGCGAAGTCGTCGAGCACGAGGAGATAGGACTCCATCCGGACAGGCCCGACCCGGCCACGTACTGGCACTTCCGCTTTTGGCAGCGCCGGTCCGACTTCCCCCACGACGCCGACACACTCGCCTACGCCTGTGCCGCGGCCGGGCTGAGGATCCACGACGGCCAGGAAGCCATGGATCGTGGCGCCCCGCGCCGTTGGGTGCCGCTGCCTTCGCAACTCCAGCGCTGAGGCCCCGAGCCGTGGGCCGGGGAGACTTCATGCCCAGGGAGGCAAGAGTTCCGTCTGGCCCCGCGCGGCGTGAAGGCGATCGAGCCCTGCCAGCCGACGCGAGAGTTCTCCCACCGCCGAAGTTGGAGAAGTCGATCGGGTACGACACCGGGGCCGCGGCACGCTCCTGCGGGGTGCCGCCCGGCCAGGACTCAGTTCGAAGCGGAGCGTATAGGTCACGGCCGACCGCCCCCTCCCCCGGCTTCCAGCGCCACCTAGGGCTCGTCCGGCGAATCATGGGCCGATCCAGGGCCGGACCGAGGCGAGAGCCGGCCAGTGCCCTAATCGTGTTGACCGCCCCCGGCAGGCAGTGCTGGAGTCGGCACGTGGACAGTATCCCCGCCAACCGGCGGCTCTGGAACCGGATCAGCAGCGCCTACCAGCACAAGCACGACCCGCAGATCGGCGCGACACCCCGGCTGTGGGGCATGTACTCCATCCCCGACGCGCACCTGCACGCCCTGGGCGACGTCACCGGCAAGCGCGTCCTCGAACTCGGCTGCGGCGCCGGCCAGTGGTCCAGGGCGCTCGCCGCCGAGGGGGCCAGCGTGGTCGGGCTCGACTTGTCCGAGGCCCAACTCGCCGCAGCGGCCCGCGCGATGGGAGCGGCCCGCTACCCGCTGGTGCAAGGCGCCGCCGAACAACTCCCCTTCGCCGCCGACAGCTTCGACCTGGTGTTCTGCGACTTCGGTGGGCTCAGCTGGGCGCCCCCGCACCTGGCCGTCCCGCAGGCCGCACGCGTCTTGGGCCCAGGCGGGCGCCTGGTGTTCAACGTCGCCAGCCCGTGGTTCGAAGCGTGCTACGACGAAGCCGCCAGCCGCGTGACCACGACGCTGCAGCAGGACTACTTCGGGCTGGACACCATCGCCGAGGACGACGGCGCGACCAGCTATCAGCTCACCTACGGCGGCTGGGTCAAGGTCCTGCGCGGCGCGGGTCTCATCATCGACGACCTCATCGAGCCGCGGCCCGACCTCGGAACACCCAACGGCTACAACGAAACCGACCCACCCGACTGGGCGCACCGCTGGCCGGCGGAACTGCTCTGGGTCACCCACAAACCGTAAGTTCCGCCGCGCCGAGACGTGAAGGCATCCCCTCGCCGGGCAGGCCTGGGGTCTGTCCGGCTGATCATGGGCGGGGCCGGATCGAGGCGAGGGTGACGGTACCCGTGGAAGACGTAGGCGCGTTTGTCGAAGGGTGTGGCCACGGCCCGGAGGTTCTTCAACGCGTTGATCGTCCGCTCCACTCCGTTCCTGCGTTTAGATCGTCTTGGGGAAGCCGGCGGGCCGTCCGCCCCTGCTGCCGCGTTTGTGCGGTGGGCCCGCTGATCTCGGGCTCGGGAATGGTGGGCTTGATCTGGCGACGTCGCAGGTAGCAGCGGTTGCGCCGAGAGGAATACGCCTTGTCACCGCCCAGGTGGCCGGGCCGGGTGAGTCCAGGCTCACCATCGACCAGTCGATACGGCTCTCGGCATCAGCGTCGGCCGGCCCGACCGCGAAGATCTTAGACGTCAGGGTCAGGGCCACGCCCCTCGAAGTCCCGCCGCACCGCAGCACCCTCGTCCTCGATCAGCCCACGCTCATCGGGGAAATCCAAAACCGTTCCGCAGTGACTGCACAACCTCCCGTCCTCGGCCGGCGCGCCGCACGCCTTACAGAACCGGTTGCCCTTCTCGATTTCAGTCCCCTGCGTCATAACTCTCCAGAAGCGGCTCGACATGCTGTGTTTCCACGCGGAGTACCCATGGCGCCCAAGTCGATACACCGCACTGCTCGTACGCAGGCCGACTGGTCAGCAGCGACGCATGAGATGGGTGTTCGCGGGCGGCACAGGCCCGCCCGGGCTTTCTGGTCTTTGGCGTGGGTGGTCGCTGCGTACATGCCCCCACACATGAGCGGCCTCAGCCCCTCCCAGGTCATCACGTTCCGTGGCGCGAGGCAGACCTGGTCCGGAGCGGCGCACACGGTGGTGATGGAGAGGTCGGTCAGTGTCCCCGTGAAACAGGACCCGGCCGAGGCGCGCAGTCGAGGCCGTCCAGCGTGGCGGTCGCCTCACCGAGGGTGTCGTCCACCGTCGCCACCAGCCCGTCCAGCGTGGCGGCCGTACCGAGGGTGCTCGGGGCATGCGAGTCGCCGGGCGACCGCGCCACAGCGTCGGGCACTGCCTCCCGTGCCTCTTCCGCTCAGACCAGACGCGTGGCTGCTTCAGGCGCGCATCCCGTGCAGCATCGTGCCCAGGTAGCGGCGGCCGGAGTCGAGCCGGGTCTGAGGGTCGTCGGCGTTGATCTGGGGCGGCGTAGGCGATCCCGCACATGAGCAGCCGCAGGTCGTCCCAGGTCACCGCAGAGCGCACGGTCGCCGCCGCGAGCGCGCGGTCGAGCAGCCGGCCGGCCTGGGCATCCATTGCTTCGGTGAGTTCCGTGGTGCGGGGCAGGACGTGGTCCGCTGCGGAGCGCACGGCGGTGATGGAGGGGTCGGTCAGCTGTGCCTCCAGTGTGGTGTTGAGGAAGTCCGTCTGAGCCTGCCAGGGGTCGTCCTCGGTCAGTCCCCGCGCTCATCACCGGCGCGGTCCCGCTGTCCGAGACAGGCGCCGCGAACGGCCTCAACACGGTGATGCGATCCATGGGTATGCCTCTGGCGAGCGCAGTCGTCGGCACCGTGCTCGCAAGCACCGCGACCAAGTGGACGGTGTCGCTCTCCCCACACTGCACGGCTTCCGGACCACCTTCCTCATCGCCACGGGTGCGGTCGCCCTGGGCCTGGTCTTCGCCCTGCTCCTCCCGGGCGGACGCCCCACGGCCAGGCCCCGGATAGGCGCGGCCGACAAGACCAGCGTGCGGGGGTCGGCGGCCGGGCGGGCCGAGGGCGCAACACTCCGCTGCCGACGAAGTAGATCGCCTGCTCGTCGGCGGAGCGTTGCGGGCGACGAACCTGTTCCCGACGCCGCCGATCGCGGGGCTCCTGCGCCTCGACAGCAAGGCGTTCGAGCGGCGGTCGACGCCGAGGAGCCGAAGGTCGCCCCGGGCCTGGGCTGACCTGCGCACCGCGATGATCCGCGCAGTCACTCCGGTTTGGCCGTGATCGCCGCCGCTTCTTCCGCTGCCGCGACGTTTGCCGTGCCGTCGGCAGTGGCGAAGGGGCCCTGACCGGGCTGCCGTGCGCCGACGCATGCGAGGGTGAGCGTGGCGGTCACGGCCAGGGCGACAACGGCGGCTCCCGAGAGCAGGAAGGCGTTCTCGACTCCGGTGAGGGTGATGGCGGTCGAGGCCACGAGGGGGGAGATCGCCAGGGCTCCGGCCACTCCGGCCTCCCACAGGCCGAGCGCCTTCGCCAGATGATGGCTCGGTATGCGCTGCTGCACCAGTGCGATCAAGGGAATGTCCGTGAGGGCCGAGGCCAGCCCAGTGGCGGTGAGAAGAAGGGCTGCGACCGTCGTGGAGGCGGCCGTTCCCAGCGGAGCCCGGAAGATCCCAAGCAGGGCCCACGCCAGCACCGCGGCCAGTGCGAGTCTGCGGATGCGCAGGCCGGTCAGGAGCAGGGCGCCCACCACTTCGGCGATCCCGGCGACGCCGAGCAGCAGGCCGTACTGGCCACCCTGTCCCACGACGGCGACAAGCCCGACAGTCAGGAAACCGTTGGTCAGGGCGAGCGCGAGCACGAATGTCACGATGACCACGAGTACCTCGGGAGCGGCCCGCACTGCCCTGAGCCCGGCGGCAAGATCGGACCACAACCCCGTTTGACCGCTGGTCGGGGCGGGGCGGGTCACGCGGATGGCGGCCACGGCGACCGCCGAGCCCAGGAAGGTCAGTCCGTTGACCACCAGCACCGACTGCAGCGAGCCGAAGGCCAGCAGCGGCGCGAGCATGAGCGGGCCGACGAAGAAGGCGGCCCGGAAGGCGACTTGCAGCAGCCCGTTGGCCTGCTGGAGGCGGTCGACCGGCACGATCTGCGGGACGATGGCGTTGCGGGCCGGGGCGAACGGGGCACCGATCAGCGCCAGCAGCGCCGTGGTCGCCACGAGCAGGGGAAGACTCAGCAGGTTGAGGGAGAGCAGGACCAAAGCCACGGCCACAACGGCCACCCGGGCCAGGTCGGTGGCGATCATCAGCTTCCGGCGGTCGCGGCGGTCGGCGTACGAGGCAACGACGAAGGTGGCAACGAACGCGGGCGCGAACGCGGAGACGCTCACCACGGCGACGGCCGTGGGGTCCTTCGTCAGTGACCAGGCCAGCCACGCGGTCGCGGCGGTGTACAGGCCGTCGCCGAAGCGTGAGATGCCCTGGCCGACGAAGAGAAGCAGGAAGTTGCGGTCCCTCAGCAGTGACATGCGGCCACTGTCGAATCCCGGCGGGGGTCTGATCCACTTATTAGGCAGATGGCTAATCAGTCGCCTCTTCGTTGCCGTGCAGGAAGCTTTCCAGGCTGGGGGTCAGGCCTGCCACCTGTCCGGGCGCAAGGCAGTACAGGACGTAATAGCCCTCCCGGCGGCGCTCCAGCAGGCCCGCGTCCGCCAGCACCCTCAGGTGCTTGGACAGGGCGGCTTCGCTGACGCCGACGAGTGGGGCCAACTCCTGTGTGCTGCGCGGGCGTTCGGCGAGCAGTCGCAGGGCGCGCAGCCGGGTGTCGTCGGCGAGCGCGCGAAGTGTGCCGACGAGCCTGGTCGGCGGGATCCTGGGGCGGGCTTCGCGGACGATCGAGGAGACGGGGAAGACGAGCCCGAGGGGCCACGGACCGTCGCAGTTGACGCGTACGTGCGGCCACACATAGGCGCTGGGGGCGAGTACGAGTGTGTCGTCCGGGCCGATGGCGACCTCGTGGTCGTGCGGCCGCTCCAGCCAGAAGCGTTCGGCCTGCGGATCACTGCGTACCTCCGGCCACAGGCCGCGGAGCATCCCGTACAGGCCGCGCTGCTCGATCTGGTGTCCGGCCTCGCTGACACCGGCGGCGAGTTCGGGTTCGAGCCGTGCCCATTCCTCTTCGAACGCCTCCCTCCAGTAGCGCTCCAGCATGCTCAGGAACCGTTCGAGCAGCGCGCGGGGGTCGTCGAGGAGCATCGCGGCCATCGCTTCGTCGCTTTCCCGTGCGACTCGCTCCCGCAACAGGCCGCGTACGTCCGGTTCGTCCAGCACGTGCGGATCCCTGCCCTCGCCGCCACCCGGCCAGGGCGTGAGCAGGGGGACGGCGAACTCCAGGCGGACCAGCTCCGGATCCGCCCCGCGCAAGCCGGCGAGTTCGTCTTCGAAGTCCGCCAGTCCGCCGGTCGGCTGCGGAAAGAGGAACTCGGGGAAGTACGAGCGCACCGCGTAGGAGAACGCCTCGATCTCCCGCTTCAGCGCCGGGGACAGCTTGCGCATCGCACGCACCCAGCCGTGCTGGACGGGGTGGTGCTTGGGCTCCACCAGCACATGGAGACTCAGTACGGCTTCCATCGTCGGCGAGTAGGCGAACCCCACCCGCTCCGCACCGCCGGCCGGGACCCGGAACACGATCGTCATGACCCGTCATCCTTCCCGCACGGCGTCCACGACGGCAGCCGCGCCGCGCCGCGGGACGCCTTCCGCACCGCTGAAGTGCGCCCGCCGGGCTGATCAGGAAAGGCTGCCCCTCGGGCACCCCCGATCACCCAACCCCTGAGCGAGACCGGCGGGGTCCGGGCGCTGCTCTCCGTCGACGCCGGGAACCGGGGTGCAGGACGCGTCGTACGGCGTGGACGCTGTCCAACTCGGCGTGGCTCCAGGCGAGGCCGATCGCAAGTCCGAAGAGGAACACGGCTGCCACGAGTTGGTAGTTCAGTGCGGCCCTGCCGTTCATCAGCGCAACCCACTTTGGCATCAGGTCTCGGTCCGAATCCCACAGTCCATGGCGGGACCAGGTGTTGAGAGCTTGGCGTGCCTGCTCGGTCCGGCTTGTCTCGCAGAGCAGCCGAACGAGACAGTAGAGGACGCCGCGGTCGCCGTCTTCGGCGCGATCGCGGAGCATCGCTTCCATCCCTCGCTCACGCAGCGATCGGTTGAGCCGTCGGCGTGCGTGCACATCTGTGCGGGCCAGGTCCGAGAGCTCTGAGAGCCGTTCCGCGCGGGCGAGCAGGCCATGTGCCACAGATGGTTGTCGTGGGCGTGATGGTCGGCGGAGTAGCACTCGGCGTGGGCGCTCACCAGGGTGATAGCCGTCTCCCAGTCTCCCGACTGCTCCGCTCCTGCACCTGCTCGAACCATTCCACCGGACGATTACCGCCTGGGGCCTGTCCGATGGGCGTGTGAGCTGGGCAGGGCCGTTCCTTGGGTCGGTAGTGTCGCGCCGACGCGGCGCACCGTCGAAAACGGCCGCGCACGCCTCTTGCACAAGCTCGCCGAACAACACCCCCCAACCCGGCGGGCAGCCGGCGCCCAGCCACGCCCCCTCCCACCGCGATGGTCGACGTCCTGCGCCACCGTCCCCTGGCACACAACGTCCCCCCGTCCAGGGGTCTGTGCGCAAGCGGGGGCCGCGACGGTGACGGACGGGCCGATCGCGACAAGGACGTCGATGCCGAGCCGGGAGACCGTCCGAGGCTCCCAGCAGGTCGGGCCCGTGCCGCGATGCCCGCCTGCCGGAACCTTGGTCATGGCGTCACAGCGGCTACTGCTGTTCCTGATCCGCAGCGGTCACCTTGCTTCTGATCAGCATTCGCCACGCCAGGTGAGGCTCTTCAGCTCCACTCCCGTCGGAAAGGAGAGCTTGTACTCGCCAGGTCCCGGGTTGTAGTGCAGGCACCTGTCCCAGGTGCGGCCTTCGAAGACCCAGGTGGCCTGGATGTGATCGGACCCGGGGCTGGGATAGCCGTTGTTCATGATGAAGCCCACCCTCAGCGAACCGGACCAGTTGCCTTCCGTCTTCAGGATCGTCGGACCGTGGTAGCCGGAGGAGCTCCAGGCGCAGACATTTCCTGTGGGGCAGTCCGGAGGACTGGGCTCGGCGGAAGCGCTCGGCGCGACGGCCATAACGCCGAGAACGGCGGCAGAGGCAGCGAGGGCTGCCGAACTCCGCTTGAGCATGATGATCTCCCAGAAATACGACGCTTCAACAGGATCCGACTCCAGGCGCAGCAAGGGACAGGGCCCTCGGAGCCGGCGCCTCGAACTGTAGGCCGCGGCAGGGCCTTCTCATCCCTGACACATATCAGGGTGCGGTATCCGCGGCTGACATTGATCGAGGGCTCGTCGATGGCAAGAAGCGAGGTGCTCGTGCACGTCGGAGACGCGGAACACCTTCTCCGGCTATTCGTCGAACGTGATCTCGACTGTCCAGGCCCCCCAACCCACACCTTCACCAAAGACACAGGGGGCTCCCCCGGCACCGCCCCCACTGATGTCGTTTCCGTCCAAGACGCCCGTCCCGGTCGAGACCTAGCCTGATCCCAGGAGCTCAGCCCGTGATGAGGAGACGCAGATGCGTAAGTTGGTCTACACCGGATTCATGTCACTCGACGGCGTTCTGGACTCGCCCGGTGGGCCCGAGGAAGGGCACCGCAGCGGCGGCTGGGTCGTGAAGGACCTGGAGTTCGTACCGGAGGCCTGGTCGCTGAAGGCCGAGGAGCTCGCCGACACGACGGCGCTGATGTTCGGCCGCCGTAGTTACGAGGCCTTCGCGTCGGTCTGGCCCGCCTCGGAGGACCACGCCTCCTACAAGGAGCTGCCCAAGTACGTCGTGTCGAGCTCACTGTCGGACGACGCCCTCGTCGGCGGGTGGGGGCCGTCGACGATCCTGCGCACGACGGAGGACGTCGCCGGCCTCAAGGAGAGTGAGGGCGGCTCCATCTACATCCACGGAAGCGCCGAACTGGCGCGGCGGCTGTCGGAAGCCGGTTTGATCGACCAGTACAACCTGCTCGTCTTCCCCGTCCTGCTCGGCGCAGGCAAGAGCCTGTTCCACCGAGCCGACCGTGACAAGCAGATGCTGTCACTGCGGGAGTCGGAGAGCTACTCCAACGGGATCCTGAAGCTGATCTACGACGTCAAGCGCTGACCCAGGTCGAGTGCGATCGCGCCGCCCGTGCCGTTGCGCAATTCTCCAGCGGTGCGGCCCACGTAGGCGCGCAGCGCCCGGGCGAGGTGCGGCTCGTCGAAGTAGTCGAGCTTGGCGACGACGTCGGCGGCCGTGTCACCGGCCGCCAGCAGTTCCGCCGCCGTACGGGCCCGCTCGATCTGCCGTACCGCACCCCGCGTCAAACCGGTGGCGGCCCGGAAACGGCGCTCCACGGTCCGTCCCGACACCGCCGGTTCGAGACCTCGCATAACTTCGACGACGAGCGGGTCACGCACCACGATCCCGGCTTTGACCAGCCGCTCCACCAAGTTCTCGGCGTCATCGGCACCTGGGGTCTGCCAGCGGGCGCCGTCCAGTCGGAACGTCCGGCGTGTGGTGTCGGGGAGCTCTACGCCACCGTCGACCAGCTCCGGTGCGGGCAGGGCCCGCAGCGAGGTGCCCACGGCGAACTCGATGCCGGTGAAGGCAGCGCCCTCCGGGACGGGCGCCGTGCTTGTCCGCGTCTCCGGGCCGGTGACGGCCGCATAGGACCGGCCGCCCTGCTCCCAGAACACCAGACCCCAGCGCACACCGGCAACGGACGTCATCGTCGTGACCTGCTCGCTGGTGCAGGTCCATACGCTGTCGACCCACGGTGAGTCCGACCGACGCGTCTCGAAGCGCAGCTCCACACCCGCAGGATACGCCGGGCCAGGCCGCGGACTCGGCGGTCCGGAGCAGCCGGTACACCGGCGAGGGGCGCCCGGTGTGACATCGGGCGCCCCTCGCGGATGCTCAGGGGCGGGCGCCGGGCTTGTTGACCACGCCCCAGGCGGCGCGGGCGCTGACCATCTGTCCGTCGTCCCGGGTCTGCCCGAGGTAGGCGTAGCTGTCGGGATCGAAGAAGATCTCCTGCTTGCCCTGCCAGCCCGAGGGTGTCTTGTCGGCGTAGGTCACGCTCACACCGATCGCCGCGCGGCCCAGCGGATCCTTCACACCGGTCGTCACCCGGGCGCCCGGAATCTTCGCCAGAGCCCGGAACAGGCCCGCCTGGACCTTCGGCGGGATCAGCACCGACCGGTACAGGACGTCGATCTCCCGCCAGTCGCGCTGCGCGCGCGTCTCCCCCTTGATGGAGTCGATGGCGTGCTCCTGGCGGATGCGCTGCATCATGCGGCCGGGGTCGCTGGGGAGGGTGGCGAGGAAGCGGTAGAACTGTCGCTGGGAGCGGTCGTCGTAGCCCTCCTGCTTCCACCTCTCCTCCTGGTTGGGGCCGTACCAGACCTGGAGCTTGTCCGGGTCGAAACCGGAGATGTCGCCGGCCGGGGGGATACCGGGCAGGTTGGCGTGTCCGGTGCCGTCCCAGCGGGTCCACTCTTCACTGCTCTGCGGCTTGCCCCCGGTGAAGACGGTGCTCTTCTCATACACCCACTGCTTCGGACCGGGTTCGGTGCTCGCGTGCTTCTCCACGGCCGCGGCGGCCAGTTCGAGGGCGTCCGCGGAGGCGCCTGCCGACAGCACCTTCGGGCCCTTCGGCGCGGAGGCTCGGGGGCCGTCCTCGGGCCCGGTCACGACGATCTGGGCGGTCACGGCGAGGGCCCCTGCGGTGGCGGCGCCGACCAGGATCATCCGGCGCCGGGGAAGGGCGGCGCGCTCCGGGCGGGTCTGGTGCCGGAGTGCCGCGGTGAGCCGGGTCCGCGGCGCGGCGAGCCGGTCGGCATCGGGAAGGGGTGCGTCTGCCCGCAGGCCGTGCAGTTCGTCAAGCTCGTTCATGCGGGGTCACCTTCGTGTATGCGAGCTTCGATGAGGGAGCCGCCGGCCGCGCCGGCCTGGTTGCGCAGTTTGCGGCGGGCGCGGTTGAGCCGGGAGCGGACGGTGCCGACGGGAATGCCGAGGGCCTCGGCGATCTCCTGATAGCCGAGATCGGCCCAGGCGAACAGCAGCAGGACGTGCCGGTCGCCCGCGGACAGACGCGCCAGCGCCCCCGCCAGTGAGCGGACGGCGGTCTCGGCGGCGAGGCGGTCATCGGCCAATTCGGTCCAGCTGTCGGCGACCGGGTCGTGGCCGGTACGGGCGAGCAGCTTCAGCGCCTGGACCTCCTCCCGGCGGTGCCGACCGATCTGCTTGGCGGCGATGCCGTACAGCCAGGGCCGCACCCCGGCGCGGGCCGGGTCGAATCGGGCCCGTATCCGAAACGCCGTCAGAAACGTCTCGGCGGTGACGTCATCGGCCGCGTCCCGGCCCAGCCGCCGGGTGACGTACTGGTGGATCGCCGGAGCGTGACGGTCGAAGAGCGCCGCGAAACGCTCGGGTTCCTCCAGTGAGGCCGCGATGAGCTCGGCGTCGCCGCCGGCCAGGTCGGTCATGGACAGTCCGTCCGTCGGTGGGGTCGATGGGTGTCAGGATGGTGGTCGGTGTTCACACCCTGTACTTGCCACATCGCGGCGACCAGGTTCACGCCACCGCCCCAAGGCTCCCCTCCGCTTACCGCCCGGACTGTCCGCAGACCGGACACACCCTTGGCACCCGGCGGGTGAGCCGATGGACGCGACGCCCACCCGCCTTGTCACCTCCTGTGGCTGCGGGCTTTCGGTCAGTGAGACTGCCGCTTGCCGCCGTAGTACTGGGCGAGCCGGGCGAGGGCCACCGCGCCGAGCAGCAGGCCGAAGTCGCGCAGCGCGATGTCGTAGTAACCCGGGGTGGTCAGCAGGTTGACGATGACCCCGGCGAGCCATCCGGCCACCAGCCAACCGCCGAAGCGCGGGGCGAGCGCGACGACGAGGCCCGCAACGATCTCGATCACTCCGACCGCGTACATGGCCGCCTGGGCACTCCCCGGAACGATGTCGTTGATCCACGGGGCGAGGTAGGCGGGCCAGTCCACGAGCAGGTTGGCGAATTTGTCGAGCCCGAACAGGATCGGCGCGACGGTGAACCCGGTGCGCAGGATGACGAACGCCTGGTAACCGGGATCGCTGAGCGCGGGCCGCCGGGAGGCGGCGGATGGGGTGGTTGTGGTTGCGGACGACATGACGTCCTTCCTTCTATCGACAACTCTCACTAACGATAGAAGCGGGGAATAGTTCTTTAGTCAATCGCTGTTGGTTTTACACTGGTGTTCGTGGACCCCTCGAAGGACGTAACCCGCCCCGACGTCTCAGCCGTCGCCGCTCTCGACGAGCCGACCCGCAGGAGGCTCTACGACCACGTCGTGCGCCGGCCGGAACCGGTCAGCCGCGACGAAGCCGCCGAGGCCCTCGGCCTCGCCCGGCAGACGGCGGCCTTCCACCTGGACCGGCTGGCCGACGAATCGCTGCTCGACGTCGTCTACGAGCGGCGCAGCGGCCGCACCGGACCCGGAGCAGGCCGGCCCGCCAAGCTCTACAAGCGGTCCGCCAAACAGGTCACCGTCAGCCTCCCGGAGCGGCATTACGAGCTGGCCGGACGGCTCCTGGCCCAGGCGCTGGAGGAATCCGAATCCACAGGTGAAGCGGTGCGTTCGGTTCTGCACCGAAAGGCCCACGGGCTGGGCGCACAACTCGCCGGCCCGGGCCAGGCGGATGTGTTCGCCGTACTGGAGGAGAACGGCTTCGAACCCCGCTCTGACGGTGATGCCATCGTCCTGGGCAACTGTCCCTTCCACGCGCTCGCCCGCGAGCACACCCAGACGGTGTGCGGCATGAACCTCCACCTGCTCCGCGGCCTGCTGGACGGGACCAGCGAAAGCAGCCTCCAGGCACGCCTGGCACCCAGCCCCGGTCACTGCTGCGTCCGTCTGGAGCCGGATTCCTCACCGTCCACCAGCGTGCGCCCCTCCTGAGGACACCACCCGCCGCTCCCGGTCCACATCGGACACCAACGCACCGGCGACGGTGCGGAGCAGGGAGCGGTACCGGCCCACGACGACGACGGCCTGCGCCCCTCCCCCGACGGTGGCGTCGACGCGGTCGGCGGGGGCTCGCCGACCGAGTCGGCGAGCCCGGCAAGCGGATCAGTTGATGCGGACGATCTTCCACAGTTGGTCGTCAACGCTCAGGCTGTTCCACTGGACTACGGCCGCACCGTCGGCGATGGAGGACTGGGCGACACCGGCCACGAGGGCGCTGTTCACGTTCCGGAGTTTGTAGTAGCCGTCGCCCGCGTCGGTGAGGGGCCGCTTCTGGGAGTCGGCGCTGGAGGCGGTGTTCTGAACGACGGCGGCCGCTGCGGTGCCGGCCGAGTTACGGATGTCCAGGTTGAGGGTGCTGTTGACGTTCCTGATGGTCCAGGCTCCGTTGCCGACGGACTGGAAGGTGAACAGCTGGCAGAAACAGACCCTGTGGTCCGAACGCGTCCGCCTCACGAGCGCCGAGGCCATCGCTTCCTACGCCGGTGGGCCACTGGCCGGCGTACCAGCCGTGGCGAGAAACGCCCACGGCACCGGCGTTGCCTGGTACCTGACCACCCGCCCCATCCGGCCACGCTGGCCGCACCGTGGACCGTATCCGCGATGAGGCCGGCGTCCGTCCCGTCCTCGCCCGCCCACCGGACGGCATCGAGGCCGTCCGCCGCAGCGGCACCGAGGCGGACCATCTGTTCCTGATCGACCACTCCGGAGCCGGCGCCGAGATCCCGGCCCACGGGGTGGAACTCCTCACCGGCCAATCCGTCCACGGATCGGTTTCCGTGCCCGCCGGGGG
Organism: Streptomyces paradoxus; assembly: GCF_014202475.1. GTDB lineage: Bacteria > Actinomycetota > Actinomycetes > Streptomycetales > Streptomycetaceae > Streptomyces > Streptomyces paradoxus. The sequence continues at coordinate 371,007 of NZ_JACHGV010000008.1, read as the reverse complement.
CGTTGCCGTGGTGCGGGAGGCGCGCTGAGGAGAGCGGCCCAGAGCGAGACAAGACCGCCCCCACCCGGACGGCTCCGAAGTCCGGGAGGGAACGCGACCCGCAGGCGGCTCTTCCCCGCAGTGTCGCGCCGTTGAGCGAGGCCAGGCGTGCACATTGGAGTTCGGGCCGGGGACCAATCGAATCTCGTACGGTCGCTCTTCGCCTGTCGTCTGTCGCGTGTCGCGTCGGGCGCGCGTGGCTCAACTGCCGTACAGCCAGCTGCCGTACTCGGCGCCCTCCACGAGGAAGTGCAGGCCGAAGGCGCCGGGGAGCAGCACCAGAGCCAGTACCCCGACCCGTAGCAGTACCGGGGCCGCGACCGTGATGGGCCCGGCCTGGCCCGTGACCGTGTGCCAGTCGCGGCAGCGCCGGATGTCTCCCCCGCAGGTCCACCAGAAGAAGAGCCCGAGGAGGATCCCCATCACAGCTATGAAAGCGGCCAGCAAGCCGACGACGCCGAGGAACGTCCCGCGGTCGTGGTGATCGCCGACGAACAGGGAGGCCACCCCGAGCAGGGGCACGGCGGCCAGCCCGTACAGGGCCCCACGCGCCGCCACGTCCTGAATCCGCAGCAGGGGTCGGATGATCGCGTCCTCAGTGCGCATACGCGGCACCGTAACCCAGTCATGTGAAGGCGGCAGCGCCGGGGGCCGCGGCTCTCCACCACCGCAGGCAACGCGCCTCTGCGTCATTCGAACGGGTGAACGGCCTCGCCGGTGACCACACTGGTGATCGCTGACACCGACGTGTCCGACGTGACCGCGCGGCTCGTCGAGGACGACCGCCTCGCGGCCGTCACCCTCACCGGAAGCAACCGGGCGGGCGCGTCCGTCGGTTCGGCGGCCGGGCGCGCGGCGAAGAAGTCCGTGCTGGAACTGGGCGGGTCGGACGCCTTCGTGGTCCTGGACGACGCCGACGTCGAAGCCGCCGCGGCGGCCGGGGTGAAGGCGCGCTTCACCAACTCCGGGCAGAGCTGCGTATGTGCGAAGCGGTTCATCGTCGCCCCCTGCGTGGCGGATGCGTTCACCGCCGCGTTCGTGGCGGGTGTCGAAGCCCTGCGCGTCGGCGACCCGCGCGAACGACAGACGCAGATCGGCCCACTCGCCCGCGACGACCTGCGGGCGGCGATCCAGCGACAGGTCGAGGAATCCGTCGCCGCCGGAGCTCGCCTCCTGACGGGCGGCAAGCCCGTGCCCGGCGACGGCTTCTTCTACCAGCCCACCGTTCTGGGCGACACCGGCCCGGGAATGCCGGCCTTCGACGAGGAGACCTTCGGCCCGCTGGCCGCCATCGCTGTCGGGCGGGACGACGAGGACGCCGTACGGCTTGCGAACGCCACGCCGTACGGGCTCGGTCTGAGCATCTGGACGGCCGACCCGAGCCGTGGCGTCGCCCTCGCCCGCCGCATCACCAGCGGAACGGCCTTCGTCAACGCGATCGTCGCCTCCGACCCCCGCCTGCCCTTCGGCGGCACCAAGCGCAGCGGCCACGGCCGCGAACTGGCCGCCGCGGGCATCCGCGAGTTCACCAACACGCGCACCTACTGGGTCGGCGACTGATCGGATCACGATCTGCCACGCCATCGCACAGGACCTGTCTGCCACCCACCGGCAGAGAGGTCCTTGCGCCGCCCGTACGCAGCTGGGTCAAGTCTTCGGTGCCGAAGTGCCGGCCACCGTCATCCTCGACCGGCTCGTCGTCATCGCGAGTGCGCCGACGCATGCTGCAGCTTGTGGGTGAAGCGGTGCATGTGGGGGTCGAGCAGCTCGTCCGATTCCTCGAGCACCTGCTCGGCGGTCAGCCATCGGATCGCGGTGAACTCCTCCTGGTCGTAGGAGGCGATGGTGTCAGCGTCGGCGTTGAGGAGGTACCAGAGCGAGACGTCGGTGTGTGCGCCCTGTCCCCGAGTCTCGGTAACGGTGAGGAAGAGGGGGAGTTCGCCGGTGATCGGCGATGCCGTGGCCTGGATGCCCAGCTCCTCACGACATTCGCGCACCACCGTTGCCCACGGGTCTTCCTCCGGCTCGACGTGTCCACCGGCCGGCAGCCACAGGCCCGCCTTGCGGTGCGCGACGAGCAGCAGATGACCGCTGGTGTCGTCGAGGACGACGAAGTAGCTCACCAAGTGCATTGCGGGAACATCCGGCTTGCGCACCCGGTAGACCGGGGCTCCGCCGGCGATCCACTGCGTCGCGGTCATCAGATGGGTGCGCTCCAGGTCGTCCCAGGGTTCGATGGCGCCGATCAGTTCCAGAAGGCGGGCACGAGGCTGAGCGTCATGGCCGGCGAGAGGGTGGCCAGTTGAGGTCATCCGCGCATCCTGTCAGGAGGCACTGACATTGATGTCGAGACACAACCGGCCGGCCCAAGTCCGGCGCCTCCCGCCTGCGTTGCGGTTCCGTTATCCCCCGGCGTGCAACCGTGGGGCGGGTGCCGCTGTCGTACCGTCGTGATATCCCGTCATCCCTCCCTCACGCGCGCCGGTTTCGGCGTCGCCACAGCCGCGGCCGCCCTGGCTGTCGCGGGGTGCTTTGCCGGCGCACCGGCCGAGCCGCCGCACCCCGTCTTCTCCGCTCCGAAGGCGCAGCAGCCCGCCAAGGCCCTCGAAGCGACCCTGGCGACGGATGCCTTCGCGTTCCGGCAGGCCATGACCTTCGAGCTCGGCACCGGTGAGGCGGTCCTGACGAGCGAGGGCCGGATGGCCCCGAAGGCGGGACACGCCGTCGGCACCCGGTCGTGGACCTTCACCAAGCGCGTCACCACGGCGCAGCGGGAGGCGCTGCTGGGCTCCTCCCCCGCGCCGTCTCCCCAGCCGGCGGAGCTGGGCGTGGCCGTCGAGGGAACGGACGTGCTGGTGCGGCCGGGCACCGCGCCGTACTGGATCCGCCATGCCCCGAGCGACTTCACCCTCGACGGCAACCGCAACGTCGAGTCATTGGCCGGCACCCAGGTCCCGTTCGGCGGGACACTGCTGGAGCTGCTCTCGTCCGGAGGTCGGGTGACGAAGTCCACGCCGACGGGGACCGGGAGGACCTACACGATCCGCACCACCGCTCCCGCGGCCCTCACCCTCTTCCCCAAGGACCTGCGGGACATGCTGCACCGCGGGACCGACGAAGCCGCCGCACCCCTGCCCGTCGACCTCGTGCTCCGCACCGACGGCAAGGGGCGCTTCACCCGCGTCTCGGCCGATCTGGGCGCACTGAAGGCGCGGGAACGGGGTTCGCTGCGGAGCTTGAAGGGGATCCGGGCCGAGCTGACAGTCAGTCAGCACGGCGCGGGTGCCCCGAAGCTGCCGTCCGCCGCCCGGCAGCTCCCCGCGCGGGACACGGTCCGGGAGATCGATGAACTGGAGCCTGGCGCCTGCTTCGACCCGCACACCGGCACCGGCTCCAACCGCCTGGTCGTGAGCCGCCCGTGCGAGACGAAGCACGGCGCCCGGATCCTGGCCCAGCCGGAAATGACCACCGCCTACCCAGGGGCCGACAAAGCCCGGCAGCAAGCCGAAACCGCCTGCGACCGAGCCGTCCCGGACTCCCCCGCCGCCTGGCGGGCAGAGTCCGCCGGGCGAGACACGCACTGGTTCACCTGGCCCACCGACAAATGGGACTGGAACGAGCACGGCGCAGCCCGCGCCACCTGCTACACATTCACCAACTACTGAGGATTTCTGCCTAGGGTGACGGTGATCTCGGTGGTGGGCGTATCTCGGTGTCATGCGGTATCCCGATGGGGGTGGCCTGACCGCGAAGCAGCGGGCCCGGCGGGAGCAAGTGCGGTTCGAGGCTGCCCAGTTATTCGTGCAAGGGGTGACGCCGCCGCAGGTCGCGCGGCGGTTGCGGGTCTCGCGCAAGTCCGCTTACGCCTGGCATGCCCGCTGGCGGGACGGCGGAGTGGCGGCCCTGCAGTCCAAGGGGCCGTCCGGGCGGCCCTCCCGGATGACACCGGACTGGCGGGCCTGGCTGGCCGCCGAACTGGAGAAGGGGCCGGCCGCGCACGGCTGGGTGGAGGACCAGCGGTGGACGCTGGCCCGGGTGGCGACGGTGATCGCGCGGCGGTTCCATTGTCCGTTTCAGTTCGGCGCAGACCTGGCGCATCCTGCACCAGATGGGCTTCACCGTGCAGGCCCCGGCGCGCCGGGCGGCCGAACGCGACGAGGACGCCGTGACCGGCTGGATCAGGGAGACCTGGCCCCGGGTGGAAAGACGGTGAGGGACCAGGACGCGTGGCTGTGCTTCGCGGATGAGTCGGGCCAGATGCTCCGGCCGCCGAAAGCACGGACCTGGTCCCGGCGCGGTCACACGCCCCTTGTCAGGGCCAGGGCGGCAGGCTCGGGCCGCATCTCCCTGGCGGGCCTGGTCTGCCGCAAGGCCGGCCGGCGCACCCGGCTGATATTCCGGATGCTGGTGCACCACAGCCGCAAAGGCGAGAAAAAGGGCTTTCGGGAGAAGGACTTCGCCTCATTGCTGGATGCCGCCCACCAGCAACTCGGCGGCAACATCGTGCTGGTCTGGGACAACTGAAGCCACCACGTCGACGCCGCCATGCGCGAGCTGATCGAAAAGCGGCCGTGGCTGGCGGTCTACCGCTTCCCGACCTACACCCCCGACCTCAACCCGGCCGAGGGTGTGTGGGCGCACTTGAAGAAGAGCCTGGGGCAATCTGGCCCCATACAGCATCGATGACCTGGCAGGGCTGGTCCGCACGCGACTCAAACGGATGCAGTATCGGCCCGACCTGCTCGACGGGTTCATTGCCGAAACCGGACTAATCCGGGTCCCACCATGACGTCAGCCCGAACCGAACACCTCAAATATTTCCGGCAAAGCTGTCTCTGTCCTGCGCCTATCGGCGCGGGGCTGGTCGCCGGTCGACGCGGAACAGCGGCCCGCTGACGCGGTGTCACGACGACTCCGGCGCCCTCTGGGCCTGCCGTCAACGAAGTTGTCGCCAAGTGCATCCTGGTAGACTTCCCGGCCTCGATCCGCAGCCGTGGCACTGCGGCCGTGGGCACGGCAGAGGCCGTCCGGTGCCCCGGGCCGGGCCCGGTGCAAGATCTCCGCTCACGCGTTGAAAGGTCTTGCCGTGGACAGATTCGAGCAGAATGAGAAGACGCCGGTAACCGAAGGTATCTGCCTGCTGACCGTCGTCAGCCCGCGCAGAGATGAAGGCAACAGCCCGACCGGGATCGTCGGCCGGTGTCTCGCCCGACAACTGCTCGCCATGGGTCGGCATGTGCGGGTGATGGCCGAGCCGGACCAGTGCGATGGCTGGCCTGACACGGTCCACGTCGTGGAGGGGTCCATCACCCGGCCGCTGGAGTGTGCCCGAGCCTTCGACGGTGTCGAGGCCGTGTTCCTCGCCGGTGCTCATCCGTCGACGGTCCAGGACGCCCTCACTCTGGCGCGAAACGCCTCCGCCCGTAAAGTCGTTCTGTTGTCGTCTCACGGACCGGAGTACGAAGAGGCGAATCCGCCGGAGACCTGGTTCTGGCTGGCGATTGAGAAGGCGGTGGAGCACTCGGGCATCGCCTGGACGCACATCCGGCCGTCGGCTGTGATGGGTGCCGTCATCGAGGGCACGTACCCGGCGACAGGGTCGGACTGGCCTGACACCGTCCGCGCCGACGGGGTGGTCCGGGAGGCTTTCCTCAACCAGGGCCACTACCCCTTCATCCACGAGCAGGACCTCGCCGCCGTCGTGGCCGCGGCACTGATCAGCGACGATTACACCGGGACGGTCGTCGAGGCTGTGGGCCCGCCGCTGAGCACGCGTTCACGGATACAGAGCATCGCCACCGCTCTCGGCCGCGACATCGACACGGTCGATCTGGCGGCGGACGAGAGTCGGGCGATCTGGCGACGTCGTGGCTGGCCGGACGGTGCGATCGACGTGACGCTGTACGCACTTGAAGAGTACGGCGCCCTCTTCGCCGAACTCGTTCAGTGGACACTCGACCAGCGGCCGTCCGTGCAGGACATCATCGGCCGCCCACTGCGCACCTACGACGACTGGGTGAGCGAGAACATCGACTCATTTCGCTGACCTCGGCGCTGAGCACAATTTCCCGCCGGGGCCCTCCACAGACGAGGCGATGGCCGACCGGGGTTCACTGGGCGGCCGCGAGTTTGACTCAAGCGGGTTGGTCCATGTTCAGGGCATGCCGGGTGCGGCTCGGTGCGTGGTCATTCGGTCGACTCACAAACCATGGAGGCACCATGGCGGCACCGGCGGGTCCCACAGCGGCCAAGACATCGTTGTCCAGGCTGCCTTCCCTCACCGGGATGCGATTCATCGCCGCCTTCATGGTGCTGATCTGCCATATAGGAATCGTTCTGGTACCCAGCGTGCAGAAGCCTTGGCTCAACTGGACCGAGCCGTACGTGTACGCGTTGGGGCCCACCGGTGTGGTCTTCTTCTTCGTCCTCAGCGGGTTCGTGCTGACCTGGTCGGCGCGGCCGGGTGACACCAGCCGGCTCTTCTGGCGCCGACGCCTCGTGAAGGTGTACCCGAACCACCTGGTCACGCTGGGCGCCGCCGTGGTCCTGATGCTCGTCGCGAACAACGCGGTGACTACGGCCAACACCCTGCCCACCCTCTTCCTCGTGCAGAGCTGGATCCCCGACCAGGAAGTCGTGCTGAATTACACCTCCAACGCCCCCACCTGGTCGCTCGCTTGCGAGCTGTTGTTCTATCTGGCCTTCCCCGCGCTGCTCCCCCTGCTGCGCAAGATCCGGGTCGAGCGGTTGTGGCTGTGGCTCGGCGGCGTCGCACTCCTGATCTGCACGTTGCCGTTCGTCGCGCTGTTGCTGCCGGACGAGCCGATGATGACGAACACCGACGTGCCGTGGTGGCCGCTGTGGTTCACCTACTACTTCCCGGTCAGCAGGATGCTGGAATTCATGCTCGGAATGCTGACGGCGCAGATCGTGCTCAGCGGACGCTGGATCGGGTTGCCGCTCGTCCCGGCCATGCTGCTGGCGGGAGCGAGTTTCGTCGTCACCGCCGGGTTTCTGCCGGAGATGTACAGCCAGGCATCCGCCATCGCGCTCTTCCTCGCACTTCTCATCGCCGCGGGCGCGACGGCAGATGTGCGCGGCCGGCCTTCCTTCTTCCGCAAGCGCACCATGATTTTCCTCGGAGAGATCTCCTTCGCCCTGTACATGGTGCACTGGCTGGTCATCTTGTACGGCCCGATGCAGATGACCAAGGCGGACGGCTGGTCGGGCCACTCGACGGTCTCCCAGGCTCTGCTCGACGCAAGTCTGACCGTGGTGATCACCCTGCTCCTGGCGTGGTTGCTCTACCGGCTGGTCGAACGCCCCGCTGTGCGCCGCTGGAGCCGACCGGCCACGCGCGGCAGGTCTCCGGCAGCGGACGTGGGGGCAGGCCCCGCAGCGGAGTTGCACGGCGAACGCTGAGAGTCGCGATCCGGTTCGTGGCACCGTATGGACCAGAGCCGGAACTCACCTATTGCCCAGCCCCTGGACCGCTGTTCGCGCCGCCGCCACGAACGCAGCGATCGCAGGGTGCGTGCCGCCGCCCGCGCGGAAGGCGACCTTCGAGCGGCGGAAGAGGGGCAGCCGGGTCAGGGCCACGCCCTCGGGGGCGTGTTCGGTGGTCATCTCCGGCACGAATCCGGCCCCTTGCCCGATGGCGGCCAGTGCCAGGACCGTACGGAAGTCGTTGACCTGGTGGCGGATGCGCGGCTGGAATCCGGCCGCCTGACAGGCGCGTACGGCCATCGCGTGACCGGTCGTGCCCTCCCGGGCCGTGATCCATGGGGACGTGGCCCACGGTCCGAGCAGCTCCGCCAGCGTGCCGCCGGGGGCGGCGGGACCGGTCGCGGGAGTGCTGTCGGCGGTGCGGCCCGTGGCCAGGTACATGGGCTCCTCCAGCAAGGGCACCTGGTCGACGGTGGTGTCCGGTGACGCGGGAACGAAGTCGTAGTCGTGGACGAGGGCCACATCGAGTTCGCCGGCGCGCAGGCCGTCGGAGACCCGCGCCGAGTCGATCTCGCGCACCATCGGCTCCAGTGCCGGGTGCCTGCGGGCCAGTTCGGCCAGCGTGGCGGGCACGATCGCGGGGCCGCCGGAGGGGAACGTCCCGATCTGCAACGGCCCGCCGAGGCCCTCGCGCGCCCCGGCCAACTGGGACACCGCCAGCTCAAGGCGCTCGAGAACGGCGTCGGCGTGGGTGACGAGGATGCGACCCGCGGGCGTGAGCACCACCCGCCTGCCGCTCCGCTCCAGCAAGGGCACACCGGCCTCGCGCTCCAGCACGCCCAGTTGCTGGGAGACGGCCGAGGCGGTGAAGGCAAGCGCCTCGGCCACGGCGGCGATGGTGCCGCGTCGGTCCAGTTCGCGCAGCAGGCGGAGACGCCGGACATCAAGCATAAGTTGATCTTACGCATACGTGTAGAAACATGAGCTGGATCTACTGGGTTCGAGTCGGTCAGGCTGGATGCATGAAGCCCGATGCGAACCTCACCGGCCTGTTCGTCCCCTTGGTGACTCCGTTCACCGACGACCTGCGTCTCGCCCCGGACGCGCTCGCCCGCCTCGCCCACGAGGCGCTGTCGGCCGGCGGTGCGCGCGGACTCGTCGCCCTGGGCACCACCGCGGAGGCGGCCACGCTGACCGGCGAGGAGAAGCAGGCCGTGGTGCGCATCTGCTCGGCCGCCTGCCGGGCACACGGAGCTCCTCTGATCGTCGGCGTCGGCACCAACGACACCGCCGCCGCCATCACGACGCTGCGGGAACTCGCCCAGAGCGGTGACGTCACAGCGGCGCTGGTTCCCGCGCCGCCCTACACCCGCCCCGGTGAGGCGGGAACACTGGCGCACTTCACGGCACTCGCCGAACACGGGGGCCTGCCGCTGGTCATCTACGACATCCCGTACCGCACCGGTCAGTCCCTCAGCACCAGCACACTGAAAGCGCTCGGGCACCTGCCGGAGGTCGTCGGGGTCAAATACGCCACGGGCGCGATCGACGCGGCCTCGATGGAACTGCTCGGCTCGTCGCCACCGGGCTTCGCGGTGCTCGGCGGCGACGACGCCGTCATCTCGCCACTGCTCGCGGCGGGCGCTCGCGGCGGCATCCTGGCGTCGGCCAATGTCCGCACCGCCGACTACGCCGAGCTGATCACCCTCTGGCAGCGCGACGCCGCCGGACCGGCCCGCAGACTGGGAGCCGAGCTGGCCCGCCTGTCCGCCGCGCTCTTCGCCGAGCCGAACCCCACCGTGATCAAGGGGGTGTTGCACGCCCAGGGCCGCATCCCCAGTCCGGCCGTCCGGCTACCGCTGCTGGCCGCCTGCGCCGACTCGGTCCGGCGAGCAACGGACTTGGCCACGACCAGGACCCGCCAAAGCCACGAAGGGCACCGAGAGGCCGAGGCCGCGGCCTGACGCGGACACGTTGCCCGACAGGGCCTGGCAGCCGGGCACAAGGGCTACGGGACCTGGGGCAGGGCCTGTTCGGCCCAGATCACCTTGCCTTGCGGGGTGTAGCGGGTTCCCCAGCGCTCAGCCATCTGCGACACCAGGAACAGGCCCCGGCCGCCCTCGTCCGTCGTCGCGGCGTAGCGCAGATGCGGTGAGGTGCTGCTGCCGTCGGCCACCTCGCAGATCAGCGCACGGTCGCGGATCAGCCGCACATGGATCGGCCCGGAGCCGTAGCGGATGGCGTTGGTTATGAGTTCGCTCAGGATGAGCTCCATGGTGAAGCCGAACTCCGACAGGCCCCATGCCTCGAGTCTTCGGGACACGGCGTCGCGCATACCCGCGACGGCGGCGGGGTCCGATGGTACGTCCCAGTCGGCGATCCGGTCGCGCGGCAGTAGCCGCGTGCGGGCGACGAGCAGGGCGACGTCGTCCTTGGGACGCCCGGGAAGCACACTGTCCAGCACGTCCTGGCAGGTCTCCTCGGGTGGCCGGCCGGGGTTGCCGGCGAGCGCATCGCGCAGCAGCTCCATTCCCACGTCCAGGTCGCGTCTGCGGTCCTCGATAAGGCCGTCGGTGTACAGGACGAGCTGGGTTCCCTCAGCGAGGCACAGCTCCGCGGTCTGGAACGGCATGCCGCCGAGGCCCAGCGGTGGACCTGCGGGCACCTCAGGGAAGGTGACGGTCCCGTCTGGCCGGACCAGCGCGGGCGCCAGATGCCCCGCCCGTGCCACGACGTAGCGGCTCGTCACGGGGTCGTAGATCCCGTACAGGCAGGTGGCGCCGACGACGCCCGCGGCGCTCTCCGCCGTCTCGCTCTGGTCGATGCTTCCGACCAGGTCGTCCAGATGACTCAGCAGCTCGTCGGGCGGCAGGTCGAGGGCGGAGAAGTTGTGCACCGCGGTACGCAGCCGTCCCATCGTGGCGGCGGCGTGGAGGCCGTGGCCGACCACATCGCCGACGGCCAGTGCCACCCGGCTGCCCGGCATGGGAATCACGTCGAACCAGTCCCCGCCCACGCCCGACTGGGCGGGGAGGTAGCGGTAGGCGATGTCGAGGGCGTTCTGCTGCGGCATGGCCTGGGGCAGCAGGCTGCGCTGGAGGGTGACCGCCAGGGCGTGTTCGCGGGTGTAGCGGCGGGCATTGTCGATGCTGATCGCGGCACGGGCCACCAGCTCCTCCGCCAGCGACACGTCCTCCTCGTTGAAGCGCTCATGCTGCCGCGTGCGCCAGAAGCTGGCCATGCCCAGCACGACGCCACGGGCCTGGATGGGCGCGGTGATGAGGGAGTGGATGCCGTAGTCGATGATCGCCTTGGCCCGCCCTGGGTCCTGCACGCGCCAGTCCGTGGCGGCCGGGAGATCGCTCACCAGCTGGGAGCGGCCGCTGCCGTAGCCGCGCGCATGCGGTGTGGACGGCTGATAGTCGAAAAGCCGGCCCTGTTCGGTGAGCGGATGGTCGTCCACGATGCCGGACACGGCCGCGCGTCGCATGTCCGTCCCCGTGGGGGCCGGTTCCTCGCCGTGCAGGACGGCGTCGGCCAGGTCCACGGTGACGAAGTCCGCGAAGCGGGGAATGGGCACCCGCGCCAATTCGTCGGCGGTGCGCAGCACGTCCAGAGTGGTGCCGATGTGGAGTCCGGCGTCGTACAGCAGCCTGAGCCGCTCCCGTGCCACCTCCGCCCTGCCCGTCACCGCCTGCAGCTCGGTGGAGTCGCGCAGTGTCACCACCGTTTCCCTGGGCCCTCCCTCGCGACCCGTGGGCCGCTGGTTGACCGCGATCAGCCGCTCTCCCGAGAGGTGCACCTCGTCGGTCACCTCGCGCCCGGAGGCGAGCAGTGCCTTGGTGTCGGGATCGAGGCCCGGCAGTTCCGAGACGAGCCGCCCCTCGATGTCCGGGGGCAGCTCCAGCAGCCGTCTGGCCTCGTCGTTCGCCAGCATCAGGCGCCCGTCGGCGGCCACGATCAGCACCCCTTCCCGAACGGAGTGGAGCACTGTGTCGTGGTGCTCGTACATGAGGGCCATCTCGTCCGGGGCGAGGCTGTGGGTCTGCCGTCGCAGCCGCCTGCCCACCAGTGCCGTCACGCCGGCGGACAGCACGAGGGCTCCGGCGCCCGCGCCCAGAATGATCGGTAGTTGCCGGTTCAACTGACTTTCGACGTTCTTGACCTTCATCCCGGCCGAGACGAGGGCCACGACCTCGCTGTCGGCGTTCCTGATCGGGACAGTGGCCTGCACCTCGCGACCGAGCGGACCGTCGACGCTCTCCACATAGACCTTCCCCGCCAAGGACGGCCCGATCTCGCCCACGAACCGCTTTCCGATCCGGTCCGGCAAGGGGTGCGTGTACCGGATGCCCTCGGTGTCCATGACCACGATGAAGTCGACATCGGCAGCCCGGCGTGCCGCCTCGGTGAGCGGCTGGAGGATCTTGCTGGGATCCGGGGTCTGCAATGCCGCCAGGACGCCCGGCGAGTGCGCGAAGGTCTGTGCCACGGCTGTGGAGCGGCGCCTGGCCTCGGCGCTGCTGTCCCGCTCCGACTGCAGGATGAGGGCGAAGACGCCGCAGGCCACGAGCAGCACCACCAGGGCCACCTGGAAAACCAACACCTGCCCGGCTACAGTCCGCGTGCTCTGGGTGATCAGACGCTTGACCGACAGGTGTTGAAAACGGGCGAAACGACTCGCCATGCGACCTTTTTAACACCGGTGATCCCAAGTGGCCAGGGCGCACCCGACCCCTGTTCGACTGATCTCGGGCGTCTGTGCAGCTGAGCGCCGTGCGCACTCTCCTCTCGGAACCTGGTCGTCCGCCGGGAAATCTCGCGTCCGCATGATCCTTCCCCGCCCTGTGACCGATTAGCCCGATAAGATGCTTTTGTGATCACGTCTGCACGGCCGTGGCGCCGTCGCCCCGCCTACAGCGGCCGATGGGAGGCTTCCCGGCTGGCGCCCTTGGTCCTGACCGTTCTCATCGCCGGCCTGGCGTTCTCCACCCCCAGGGAAATCGCCTTCAGCCGCCTCCTGCCCGCCGCGCCCGCCCTCGCGGCCGCGATGTGGCCCGTGCTGCCCACGATGTCACTGGGGGCGTTCTGCCTGCTCCTCATGATCGTCCTCAGCTTCTTCCACACCGATCTGGGGACGCAGTACACATCGGCCGCGATCATCGCGGTCACCCTGGCGGCGGCGTACGGCAGCCACGTCCGGCTTCAGCGCGAGGAGACGCTCTTCCAGGTCCGGCTCGTCGCCGACGCGGCCCAGAAGGTGCTGCTACGCCCGCTGCCGCACCGCATCGAGGGCGTCGAGATCGAATCGCTGTATCTGGCGGCCCAGGAACAGGCCAGGATCGGCGGCGACTTCTACGAGGCGATCGGCACACCGTACGGGGTCCGGCTGCTCATCGGCGACGTACGGGGCAAGGGTCTGTCCGCGGTGGGGGCGGCCTCGGCGGTGATCAGCTGCTTCAGGGAAGCCGCCTACGACGAGCCCGACCTGCTGGGCATCGTCCACCGCCTGGAGACCACCGTCACGCGCCACAGTGCCGCGTTTCCCGTCCAGGACCAGCCCGAGCACTTCGCCACTGCTCTCCTGGCCGAGATCCCGCCCGGCGGCGGCCGGCTGAGAATTCTCAACTGCGGGCATCCCCCTCCGTTGATCGCGCAGTGCGGGAAGGTCCGGGTCCTGGTGCCCACCATCCCCTCCCCGCCCCTCAACCTCGCGGCGCTCATCGGAGACCGCTACTGGATCGACACCGTCGCCTTCGACCCGGGTGCGCAGTTGCTGCTCTACACGGACGGCGTATCGGAGGCCCGGGACCACACGGGCCAGTTCTTCCCGTTGCCGGACTGGATGCGGCTGCAGGACCCCGAGCACCCCCGCGAGCTGCTCGACCAGCTGCACCGGGATCTGCTCCAGCACAGCGGCGGAAGGCTCGACGACGACATCGCGGCCCTGGCGCTGAGGCGCACCGCGGCCCAGGATCGGGGGGTTCTCGGCGCCGGGGGCTGAATCGTCGTGCGGGCGGCCAACTGATGGTGAGAGTCCCTCTCGTCATGAACGACCACGAGGAGCCCGGGCTGCCCCCGAACAGGCGATGGTCCAGGGGCTTGCTAGCGTGTCGCAGCAATTGCCTGGTGCGTCTGTTCCGGTCCGGGGGGATCATGCTCCATGTCGCCAGAGCATCCGTGCTCGCCGCAACTTGTCTGAGTCTCGTTGCCTGTTCCGGTGGTGACGGACAGAGTGATCCGCACCCGAGCCCAAGCACCGCGCTCACGTTCGGGCAGACCGCCGACACCGCCGGCGCCAGCGGAAAAGGCACCGCGCAGATCACCCCGGAAACCCTCGTCTACGTCGACAAGGCCGGCGCCGGCGCTCCGGAGCGCGGTCTCTTCGCTGTGGTCGCGTTCAGAGCAGGGAATCGGGCCGAGGAGTCGGTGACGACCACAGCCGCCCAGGGCGGCTTCCGGTGGAAGACGCTTGACGGGAAGACCATCAAGGCCGGAAACAGCGCGGGCGCAGGACGTATCGCCCCCATCGGCTTCAACGATGGCGGTGGCAAGCCAGTGGTGCGGGCCCACACCCACCAGGTCGACACCGTTGCGTTCGACATCACCCGCGTCGAGAAGGGCGGCACCCTCGTCTACGTCGACGGTGACGGCGTCGCGTTTCGCTGGAAGGTTCCTTCCACGGACTCAGGGCCCACTGCGAATGCGCTGAAGGCCGCATTGAAGTAGGTCGCCCTCACCGACGGGCCCTTGGTCGCAACACGGAGGTTCTGCCGGAAGCGAGCACCGGGGATCCGGGCTGTTCATGCTTCTATGCGCAACCATGTGTTGCCCGCGCGGAGCCAGAGGGAACCGTCGCGGCCTTGGCCACAGTGCATGACGACTCGACCGGGCACCCGTAGCCGACGGCGGCCGGTCACTGCCCAGGTGGAGCCGTTCAGCTCGGCACGTACGAGTTCAACGGACCGCTTGTTGTGGTCGCGGCGAGTGAGCACCGCCCTGTTGTCGCAGACCGCGAATCCGTCCGGATCGGGAACGGGGCTGGGGTAGCTGACAACGTCGCCGGTGGACGGGGTGATCCGTGTCAGGAAGGTGCCGCCCCTGCTGCTCCCGGAGTACCAGACGAGCCATACATGTTCGTTCTCGGTCGCGGCGGTGCAGCCTTCCAGTGGGTGGTCGGGCAGGCGGCCCCCGGGAGCCCAGGAGATCCTGCCCCGGGTGTCCCAGCCCGCGAGGCCCGCTCCCGACTCGGGGTGGCCGCCGTAGATGCCTTCATCGCCGTAGGCCGTCCAGATGCCACCGTGGACGTCGGTGACCAGGGCGGGAATGTCATCGCCGACACAGAATTCGGCCTCCGGTGTCCCGGACGAGGAGAACACCACAGCGTTGGACGCCCAGAGCCCCTCGGTCTCGGTGCGGGACGTACGCCCGCTCACCAGCAGGAAGCGGGAGTTCGGAAGCAGGGCCAAGTGGCTGGGCCGCATCCGGATGTCCTTCACCGGGATGCGCCGCTCCTCCTGGCCCGTGACGGTGACCAGCTCGCCCGTGAACGGAACTTCAGGCCACCACCTGATCCACCCCTTGACGTAGCGGGCGTGATGCAGATACCGCCGGTGGACCAACAGGACCGCGAGCTCCCCGGCGGGCCCGACGCTCCACCAAAGGGCTCGGTGTCCCCGCATCGCATCAGCGGCGGGAAGCCGCCACACGTTGTGTATCGCGTCATCGGAAACAGCAGGGAGAGGGCGGAGGTTCATGAGCGATCGCCTCTGGGACTCCGGAGCCAAGCAGCCCGAAGAGCACTACCTTACCGGCCACGTCACTGACCTTGAGCCTGGACTCCGGGCCCCGGCCTCTCGGTTCAGCCGTTCAGGATGCCGCCGACCTCGGTGACGGGGACCGTGTCCGCGGCCCGCGGAATGGTCACGCGGACCGGCTCACCGATGTCCGAGAGGGCCATGGTCAGCGTCGCCCGCGTACCGGACATGTTCACGCTCATGCGGGTCTGCACCAGCCGTCCCCGGCCGTCGACCCACGCATCGGCGAAGACCGGCAGGTCGCTGCCCAGGCTGTCGCGGGCCTGGTTCATCCTCGTGCTCACGTCCGGGGCCATGCGCAGGGTGACGGTCCGGTGGTCGAGGATGCCGCGGTAGCGCACGGTGCGCACCCCCTTGATGTTCTCCTCGCCCTCCCGTGAGATCTTGCGCATCGCGGCAATCTGCTCCAAGACGTGCTCGGGGTCGTTGAGCGGGGCTCGCAGCAGGTAGTGCGCCTCCGCTTCGTCCCGGGGCATGACCCCCCAGGCATCCTCGCCGATTCCCTGGACGCCGCTGATGTAGATTTTGCCGTCCGCGAAGACCTGGTCGCTGTGGTCGATGGCGCCCCCTGGGAGGTCCACCGCCAGGTGGCCCTTGTCCGCGGCGAAGTCGAATCCGCCGGTGACGGTGAGGCCGTAGACCTGACCCTCACCCTCCAGTTCGACCTCCTGGCGAAACCCGGCGCTGTCCGCACGGAGAGCCGCCACGGCTGTGCGCACGGCAGTGCGGGAGCCGGAGGACGATGCTGACGGTGACGCGGCCGCCGTCTTGTCGCGGTCTTCGGCGTCGGCCGTGGAACAGCCGGCGCACAGCAGCGCAACGGCAGCGGCGAGGACGAGAGGACGGTGCATGGGATTCTCCGAGGTTCCTTTGGGCGAGCACTCGGCCACTGCGGCACCGCCTCGCGCCGAGATCTTACGGCCCAGGGTCCGATCAGCGTCCCCTCTGCCAGTCGCTGAATGGCTTGCATGGCCGTCCATTCGAAGGCAGCAGACCCGATTTCAGCCG
The DNA here is from genome assembly GCF_014202475.1 of Streptomyces paradoxus. Taxonomy (GTDB): domain Bacteria; phylum Actinomycetota; class Actinomycetes; order Streptomycetales; family Streptomycetaceae; genus Streptomyces; species Streptomyces paradoxus. The sequence goes on along the minus strand of NZ_JACHGV010000008.1, from coordinate 354,697 downwards.
GCCACCGGCTCTTTGGAGGCCGGCAGCGGTTCCGCGGGTGGTCGGGACCAGCGCGCGGATGGAGGGGGTGGCGACCATGACGAGGGTGGCGAGGAGGATGAGCGCGGCGGCGGCGTAGAGGGTGGCATGGAGGCCCAGGAGGAGGACAGCGGGTCCGGCGGCGAACTGGGCGAGCGGGAGTGCGAGGTAGGAGCCGAGGTCGTCGTAGGCGTAGACGCGTGCAAGGCGGTCCTCGGGGATCTGCTCGTTGAGGGTGGGGTACCAGGCGACGCCGGCCTGCTCGATACCCACGCCGGCCACGAAGTCGGCCACCACCAGCGCCCAGGTGTACGGGGCGAGCGCGAGCAGCAGCGGGGTCATCGCCGTCAGGCCCATCAGTGCGCAGCCGACCAGGATCGCGCGCCGGGGCCGCCAGCGGAGCGACAGTACGCTGCCGGCGACCGCGCCGAGCGAGCCCGCGGCGACGACCAGGCCCCAGCCGCTGCGGCCGATTCCGGTGGTGTCGGCGACAGCAGGGCCGAGGACCGAGAACGAGGCGGTGATGCCGGCGTTGAGGAAGCAGAAGGCCACCACGATCACCCACACCCAGCTGCGGGAGGTGAACTCCTGCCAGCCGACGCGCAGTTCATGCACGAGGCCGGGGCTGGGCGCCGGCCGCGCGACCTGGACGCGGATCAGGGCGAAGGACGCGGCGGCGAGCGCGAAGCTGAGAGCGTCGACGGCCAGGCCCCAGCCCGGGCCGACCCGTCAGTCCCGTGCCTCGCCGCGATCGGGCCGGCCGGGTTCGTCGGGGAAGAGCCGGTACAGGGGCCGTACGAAGAATCAGGTCAGTCGCCATGCGACGGGCAGGAGGCGAAGGGCAGGACCATGCGCAGCAGCCCGTTGGCGGGGCACGGTGGCACGCACTCGGCCAGCAGGAGGACGCCTCCGACGCTCAGGAACCAGGCCACGGCCGTCAGCGTGGAGACCGGCGCCGCCACCGGTACACCGTCCATGCCCCGGGCAAGCTCACCAGTGCCAACCCGGCCGATCCCGCCCACCGTTACATGCTGCAGACCGTGGTGATCGACACGGAGGATGTTCCGGCCGGAGGTGGTGCCGGTGCGACGGCACCGGGCAGGGCCTCCTGCACGGTCTCGTCCTGCCACAGCTTCCACGGCTGGAACCAGTGCAACCCCAGGGAGACACCGGTGACCGCTGCCACCAGCACTCCGATGGTCAACGGCCTGCCCACGTCTTCCGTCCACGCCTCATGCCCGCCCCGATTCCCTGAGTGCTTTCTCCGCTCTGTTCAACAGGGCACGTGGGCGGTGTGTACCCCGGCGCGGATGACGGAAGTCTTACGTCACGGCACCGGCACCGGCCGCATGGTGATCCGGGTCAGTCGAAGAGCGCCACGACGCCATTGACCCAGATCGCGATGAACCCGAGGGCCCCCACCAGGCAGCCGACGCCCGCCAGCACACCACCGACCGTCCATGGCTCGTCGTACTTCTTCTCCACGCCCTCCCGGTAGGAGGCGGGGTCGTCCCAGTCGACGGGGTGTCCCAGCTCCTCAGCCCAAGCCGTCCGCACGGCGAGCCGCTGCTTCTCCGCGAAGGAGGTGGCAGCCGTCGTCTCCGGTCCGCGCCAGGCCAGGGCCTTCATCCGCCACCCGGGAGACCTGTACCGCGCCTCGAAGGCGGCGGTCTCGTCGGCGTTGCGGTCCTCTTCGAGGTACATCCAGCGTCCCGCCTCGGCGGCATCGCCGTAGAGCCGGTACACCTCGGCCAGACGCCGACGGAGCGTCAGGTCGTGCGGAAAGGATGAGACCAGACCGCGCAAACGCTGGCGCGCGACGGGTATCCGGCAGGCGGCCAGGTCGGCATCAACTCGGGCAAGGGTCTCGCTCAGGGGCATGAACCCATGATCGGGTACCGCACCGAACCACGTCGACCTGATAGGCCGCTGCGCAATTGCTTGCTGTCGACGGCATCGACAGCATGCCGCTGAGACGGGACTTCCTCGCGCCTGCGCCGGAAATCGCTTGCACGCCCTGGTCGCTCGAGTCAACGTCGCCTCATACCGAACGGAAGCAGAGCCGATGACCACGCAGACTCACACCATCGACGACGAACTCATAGCGGCCGCAGCGCACATCGCTCGCACCCACTGCCGGGGCGACAACCACACCATGGCAGCCGCGGCCCGCGCCCGGGACGGCCGGATCGTCACCGCGGTGAACGCCTATCACTTCACCGGAGGACCCTGCGCCGAGCTCGTCCTCATCGGCACGGCAGCCGCCCAGGGCGCTTACGAACTGGACACTGTCGTCGCCGTGGGAGACCGCAACCGAGGAGTGGTCCCTCCGTGCGGCCGGTGCCGCCAGGTCCTTCTCGACTACTTCCCCGATCTCAAAGTCATCGTCGGAAAAGGCGACCGCATCCGAACCGTCCGCATCACCGACCTGCTCCCCGAAAGCTACGTCTGGGCCGACCACCAGCTCGACGACGAGTAACTGCGCCACTCGGCACAAGCGGCACCAACGGTGCACAGCAGTTGGTGTGAGCAGTTATCGGGGACGGCAGCAGAACTTCTGCGTGAGTGGGACGGAAAAGGCGCGGGAGACGATGTGGAGCCCGGCTCGTTGCGCGCCCTCACGGTCCGGGTGGCCACGGTCGCCGTAACGGCGCTGCTGCGCGTCCAGGACCGGCGCGGGCGGTCAGTTGCAGCGGATCAGGGGGTCGGTCTCGGAGCTGACGGACGTGTCCTTCATCCATCCCCAGACACCGTTGTCCGCTTTCGTCAGCAGCCAGCGGTTCGGGTGCGGGCCGCCCACGTAGCCGCCGTTGTCGAGCCGGCAACTGAACCAGCTGTAGGTGGAGTACATATAGCCGACGACCTTGCCGGTGCCGTCGAACTTGTCGTACACCTTCGCGGCGTAGACGTTGTAGCAGTAGTAGGCGTTCGTCTCGAGCGTGCACTGGTGCTGGGCACTCGCCGAGGCCGTGGGCACGATCAGGCCCAGACTCCCGAGGGCGGCGGCCGCGGTCAGCGCGGCGGCGCGCACGCGCAGGTGAAGTCGCATGAAGTATCCCTCTTCCTGCTGTCACTGAAGGACGGTGCACGAAAGGCTAGGAGGGAACCGGCAGGGACGGTCCTGACACATGTCAGGAATTCCGCGTGAGAACGACTCCCCCTCGACCGGAGCGACTTCGGCGGCAATCCGCACCGACCCACGTATTGACGTGTTACACGTCACACGACTACTGTCCCCGCGACCTGCCTGATTGAAACGATTCAGTAGACCGGAGAAGCCATGCTCCTCAGGCGACCTATCATGCTCGGCCTCCTCAGAGGCTTCGTCGTGCTCGCGGTTCTCGGCAGCGTGACCGTCCTGCCCGATCCCCTGTTCCCGGCGGCGTCCGCCTCCGGCGCCCCTCTCACCGTGCGGGCCCTGAACACCAACGGCCGGACCAATCCCATCGGTATCGGTGCTGAAACCCCGGTTCTCGGATGGCAGTTGGTGTCGGAGCGGCGGGCGACGACCCAACAGGCCTATGAGATACAGGTCGGACGCGAACCCGGGGCCGCCGACGTGTGGTCGTCCGGAAAGGTGAGGTCCGACCGGCAGGTCGACGTCGAATACGGCGGTCCGGACCTGAAGTCGGCCACTCGCTACTACTGGCGCGTCCGTGCCTGGGACGACAAGGGAGCCGTGAGCCGGTGGAGCACGGACGCGTACTTCGAGACCGGCCTGCTGGATGCCGGCGACTGGGACGGCGCTCAGTGGATCACGCGCGCCGAGGCTCCCAGTGAGCTGGACCGGTGGTCCGACTACACCGCGACGGTCCGGTTCAAGCTCGACAACGCCGCCTTCGGCATGTTCCTGCGCGCTCCCGACGCGGCCAACGGATACATGTGGCAGTTCAACGTCACCGGCGCAAGCCCGGCACTGAGGCTGCACAAGCAAGTCAAGGGCGCTTACAGCGTGGTTCAGGAAGTGGATCTCGCGCCCTATGGCCTCACGAACGCATCGTTCCTCGCCGACCGGCACACCGTGCGTTACGACGTGGCGGGCGACACGATCAGGACGACTCTCGACGGCAAGCTCGTCAGCACGTTCACGGATCCCACGTTCGCCAAGGGCTACATCGGCTTCCGCACCCACGCCTGCTGCGGCGAGCGGGGAACGGTCTACGACGCCGTCGTGACCGCAGCCGACGGCAGCACTCTGCTCGACACCGACTTCGCCTCGGGCCGGAACCCCTTCTCCGGCGGTGACGTCGCCGACTCCGCCCTCTCGGTCTCCGGCACCACGGACGCCCTGTACGGGCCCGGTGTCCGGCCGATGCCGCTGCTGCGCAAGGGCTTCGCGACCGAGCCCGGCAAGAGGATCGCCTCAGCACGGGTCTACGTCTCCGCGCTCGGCGTCTACGCGCTGGAGGTCAACGGCCGGCGGGTCGGCGACCAGGTGCTCGCCCCGGGCTGGACCGACTACCACCAGCGCATCCAGTCCCAGACCTACGACGTCACGAGACTGCTCAAGAGCGGCGACAACGCGATCGGCGCGTCCCTGGCCGACGGCTGGTGGGCCGGCAAGGTCGGGATCGGCTGGAGCCGCCAGTACGGCAACACCCCGGCGCTCGTGGCGAAGATGCGCGTCGCCTACACGGACGGCTCCGTCCAGTGGATCGCCACGGACGGTTCGTGGAAAGCGGCTGAGGGACCCTACGTGAAGGCCGACCTGCAGGACGGCGAGACGTATGACGCCCGCCTCAAGCCGGCGGGCTGGAGCCGCGCCGGATTCGACGACGCCCGCTGGGAAGCGGCCGCGAAGGTGGAGTCACGCACCGCCCTGCTCGTCCCGCAGAGCGACGAGCCGGTGCGGGAGACCCAGGTTCTCAAGGCCCGGAAGAGGACCGAGCCCAGCTCCGGGACGTACGTGTACGACCTCGGCCAGAACATGGTCGGCGTGTCCCGGCTGACCCTCACCGGCTCCTCCGGCCAGACCGCGAAGATCCGTTACGCCGAGGTGCTGAACAAGGACGGCACCCTGTACACCGACAACTTCCGCAGCGCCAAGGTCACCGACCGCTATGTCTTCGCCGACTCCGGAACGGTCACCTACGAGCCCACCTTCACCCAGCACGGGTTCCGCTACATCGAGATCACCGGAGTGGACTCATCTCCCGCGCTCGACGACGTCCAGGGCGTCGTCTGGGGCTCCGACCTCCCCTCCACCGGCACGCTGAAGACCTCCGACAGCATGCTCGACCAGCTGGTCAGCAACATCTCCTGGAGCCAGCGCGGCAACTTCCTGTCCATCCCCACCGACACCCCGGCCCGCGACGAGCGCCTGGGCTGGACGGGCGACATCAGCCTGTTCGCCCCGACGGCCAACTACCTCGTCGACACACGCGCGTTCCTGTCCCACTGGATGACGGACGTCCGCAACTCCCAGCACGCCAACGGCGATCTGCCCGCAGTCGTGCCGACGCCCCAGGGCCAGTTCGCCGAGAGCGGCGTCGGCTGGTCCGACGTGATGATCACCGTGCCGTACCACGTGTGGCGCTCCTACGGCGACACCCGCATCCTGCGCGACAACTACCCCGCCATGCGCAAGTTCTTCCAGTTCGTGCGCGAGAGTGCCGGCGCGGACCTGCTGGAGCCCGGCCGCACCACCTTCTTCACCAACGACTGGCTGCACCTGGACGACCCCACCGAGCAGGGAGTCCTGGGCACCGCCTATTACGCGGAGAACGCCCGCATGATGGCGGAGGCCGCCGATGCCCTGGGCGAGGAGTCGGCGGCGTCCGACTACCGCAAGCTCTCCGCCGACATCCGCAAGGCCTTCACCCGGGCCTACGTCGCTGCCGACGGCACCGTGAAGGGCAACTCCCAGACCGGATACGCCATGGCCCTGGGCATGAACCTCGTTTCGGACCCGGCGCTCGTCGGCAAGGTCGGCGAGAAGTTCGTCGCCAAACTGGCCCTGACCGACCACCACCTGCGCACCGGCTTCATCGGCACGCCGCTGCTGCTGCCCGCGCTGAGCAGGATCGGCCGCGACGACCTCGCCTACACGATGCTCCTGCACAAGGACTACCCGTCCTGGGGCTACGAGATCGCCAAGGGCGGCACCACCATGTGGGAGCGGTGGAACTCGATCATGCCCGACGGCGAATTCGGTCCGGTCGACATGAACTCCTTCAACCACTACGCCTACGGCGCCGTGGGTGACTGGATGTTCCAGAACATCGGTGGCCTCTCCGCCCTCGAGCCCGGCTACAAGCGCTCCCGGATCGCTCCCGTACCCGGCGGCGACCTCACCCGGGGTGCCGGAAGCCTCCACACCGTCCACGGCCTGCTGTCGTCGCGCTGGACCGACCGCGACGGCGCCTTCACCCTCAAGGTGACGGTGCCGGTCAACACCGTCGCGGAAGTCCATGTCCCGGCCGGCTCGCGCGACGCGGGGACCGAAGGCGGGCGGCCGGCGGACAAGGCGAAGGGAGTCCGCTTCCTGCGCATGGAGGACGGAGCAGCCGTGTTCCAGGTCGGATCGGGCACGTACGACTTCGTCGCCGAGCGGGGATCCCGCTGAGCCAGACCGGGGCAGGCACCGAGATCGGGCAGCCGTTCGTCGAGCGGAGTGCCTGGTGCCTGCCCCGGCCGCTGTTCGTCCAGGGCGGCACCGGCCCCGTCGGCACCCACACCCGCCCCCAGGCTCCTGCACCGTACGCCGCAGCCGTCGTCGGCCCATCGGCCGGCGGCAGTTCAGCGCCGCTTCGCGGTATCGGCTGAGGTGACGCTCTGGCTGGCGCGGCGCATGGCCTCGTACAGTGCGGCGTCCTCCGGCGGGTCCGGGAGCGGGCCGCGGGCAGGGACCTGGAAGGACTGGATCATCCATGCCACCAGGCGGCGCCAGGCATCAGGAGCGGCGTCGCCGGTGGCACTGAGGACGCCGGCGTTGGCCATCAGGAGCAGGACGAGATCCCGGCTGGTGAAGTCCTCGCGCAGCCGCCCGCCGTCCTTGGCGCGGCGGATGAGTTCGAGGAAGCCCTGGTACGCCTCGTCGCGGCACTCCTCCAGGGCTGGGGCGCCGGGCAAGCTCATGGTCAGGATGTCGGCGAAGCCCCGGTCGGCGGCCTGCATCGCACAGACTTCCTCGATGTAGCCGGCGAAGCCGTTCCACGGGTCCGGGTCGGCCAGGGCCCTTTCGGTGGCCTGCGCGTATGCCTCCATGCGGTCGGTGAAGACCGCGCCGACCAGTTCCTCCTTGGTGGAAAAGTGGCGGAAGAGGGTGGCGATCCCCACCCCCGCTTCCCGAGCGACCGAGGCCATCGACGCGTTCAGTCCGTCGCGCCGGAAGACGGCGCGTGCCGCGGCGATGATCCGCCCCCGGTTGCGCTCCGCGTCGCTGCGCGTGGGCAGCTTTGACGGAGCCGCGGAGCCGGCCGCGCCACCGGGGCCGTCGGCGTGCTGATCTCGGGGGGTCATGCCGACCAGACTAACAAACCGGAAAGCCTTATCCGATTCCCGTGCTACGCTCGACCGCGAACCGGATAGCCCTTTCCGGATTGGAAACGGATAGGGCTATCCACCTCTAGTGCCAGGAAGGCTCTCTCATGCCCACCATCGCCATCGTCGGCGCCGGCCCTCAGCTGGGTCGCGCCATCGCGCGCACGTTCGGCACCCACGGCTACGACGTCGCGCTGATAGCCCGCAACCGCGTCAAGCTGGAGAAGCTGGCCGGCGAACTGACCGCAGAAGGCATCACCGCCGTCGCATTCCCCGCCGACGTCCTCGACCGCGAGGCGCTCACCCGGGCGCTCCAGGACGCCTCCGCCCGCTTCGGCGGCATCGACGTCCTGGAGTACTCCCCCGTCGGCGGCTTCGACTCGACCGTCCTGACCACACCGAGCGCGACCGAACCCTCGCACGTGCAGCACGAGATGGAGTTCCAGCTCTACGGAGCGATCACCGCCACCCGTGCGGTCCTGCCCGCCATGCGGGAGGCCGGCGCGGGCACCCTGCTGTTCACCACCGGCGCAGGCTCCATCGACCCCGTGCCGCAGGTCGGCAACGTCAACGCCGCAGCGGCGGCCCTGCGCAACTGGGTCGTCAATCTGCACAAGGAGCTGGAGGGCACCGGCGTCCAGGCCGCCCACGTCGGCATCGACGTGTCGATCGGCATGTCGGTCATCCCCGGCTTCCCGACCGCCCAGGCCGAGGAGATCTCCCCGGTCTACTGGGAGCTGCACACCACTCGCCGCGACCAGGCCGAGCTGGTCTTCAGTCGCTGACAGCGCGCCCTGACCTCCCGGCTGCTCGCACCCTCGAAGGCAGGAGGCACGCCGGGAGCAGGGGCGTGGCGCCCCTGACCCGCGGCCGTCGGCGCGGGCGCCGAATGGGCTACACGTCTCGAGCGCATCTGTTCGGCCGGGTAGGACGGAAGGGCGAGGGTGCCGTCGGCGGGACGGCGCGGCTACAGGAACGAGGACCTATGCGCGGGATTCCCGGGTCAGGACGGCCCCGAGAGGCGGCCGGCTCGCCGCTGGCGGGGCGGGTCGCGGTCGTGACCGGAGCCGCCCGGGGTGTGGGCGCGGCCCTCGCACGGCGTCTGTCGGACGCCGGGATGCTCGTCGCGCTGACAGGGCGCGAGGAGGCCACCCTGCGCCAGGCCGCCGACTCCCTGCCCGGCCGCAGCCTCTGCGTCGAGACCGACGTCACCGACCGGGAAGCGCTCCATCGCGCCGCCCGCGAGATCAGCGAAGTACTGGGGCAGGCGAGCGTCGTCGTGGCCAACGCCGGGATCGCCGCCGGCGGGCCGTTCGCCCACACGCCGGCCGACGTGTGGCAGCGGGTCATCGACGTCAATCTCACCGGATCCGCCAATACCGCCCGCGCCTTCCTGCCCCACCTCACGCACACCCGCGGCTACTTCCTCCAGATCGCCTCCACCGCCGCCTTCGGCTCGTCCCCGCTGATGAGCGCCTACTGCGCCTCCAAAGCGGGGGTGGAGTCGTTCGCCCTGGCCCTGCGCGGCGAGGTGGAACCGGACGGGGTCGGCGTCGGCATCGCCTACCTGCACTGGACCGGCACCGACATGATCACCGGCCTGGACGACCACCCTGTGCTGCAGGCCCTGCGCCGCAACCAGCCCCGGTTCGCCCGCAAGGTGCACAGCACCGCTCAGGTCTCCGAATGGCTGACCGCCGGCATCACACGCCGTGCCCGTCACATCTACGCGCCCCCCTGGCTGCGCTGGTGCCAGCCGCTGCGGCCCGCCTTCCCCGCCCTCGTCTCCCGCCTCGCCCGCCAGGAGTTGCGCCGGCACCCCCCGAGCCGGCTCACCGTGGGCACCGGGGTCCTGGGCGCCGGGGGCCGAGCCGACCTCGACGCCTGTCAGGCAGCCACACGCCCCTCCCCGCCCGAGCGCCCCTGACCGATCGGGACACCCGGGTCGAGTCGGCCGGTAGTGCTGAAGCGCAATGGCTTCCTGCCGGGGTGCCGGTGTGGAGGGCCGCCGACAGGGCCGATCGCCGCCCTCCTGCCGGGTGGCCAGGCCGACCGGGGCAACATGGACGCTCCGAAGTGACTCGGAGTGCACGATGTGGAAACTGGTAGAGGAGCCCCGACGCACGAGGAAAGGCCGGGCGCCCTGACGCCCGGCTCCGTCACCTCGGAAGAGAGACCACGATGGCGCCCGAGAACGAAGCCCAGCAAGCCGTGCCGAACGCTCCGGGGAAGCGCACTGACGGGGGCGTCACACGCCGCCGTCCGCTGCGGGAGCGGCACGTCGAGGAAACGATCGAGGTCGCGGTGCCGGTGCGGACGGCGTACAACCAGTGGACGCAGTTCAAGACCTTCCCCCGCTTCTCGGCCCTGGTGCACGCCGTCGAGCAGATCCGTCCCACCATGACCGCCTGGACCATCGGCTACGGCCCCCTGCGCCGCCGCTTCGCGGTCGAGATCCTGGAGCAGGACCCCGACGCCTACCTGGCCTGGCGCGGCCTGGAGCAGAACCCCTCCCACCAGGGCGAGGTCGAGTTCAGGCCCACCGAGTCCGGCGGCACCGCGATCACCGTCCGGATGCTCCTCACACCCCAGGGAGCCGCGAGGATCCTCACCCGCTCGTCCAGGGCCACCCGGCTCACCGCCCGCCTGGTGCGCGGGGAACTCGTGAACTTCAAACGATTCATCGAAGGGCTGGGGCAGGAGGGCGGGGCCTGGCGCGGCACCATCCGCAACGGCCGCGTGCAGCACGATCACCCGGAACCGCCCAGGAGCCGCGTGGCCCAGTGGCCCGTCGGCTGACCGGTGTGCAGGGCACGGCAAGAGAAAGGCGAACCGATGCAGAATTCGCCCGGCGAGGAGCCGGAGACCTCCCTCTCCGTGACACCGCCGAAGAAGTGGGCGGCCGGTGTCCCCGCGGTCGTGCACGCGCTGGAGTACTCCCTGGAGCAGACCTCCCCGCGCAAGACCGGGGTGGACCTGCTGACCATGAACCAGGTGGGCGGGGTCGACTGCCCCGGATGCGCCTGGGCGGACCCGGCCCCGGGCCGGCGCCATCGCAACGAGTACTGCGAGAACGGCGCCAAACACATCAACGACGAGGCCACCACGCGCCGGATCACCGCCGGCTTCTTCCGTGAGCACAGCGTTTCCGATCTCGCCGCCCGCTCCGACCTGTGGCTCAACCAGCAGGGCCGGCTCACCGAGCCGATGATCAAGCGGCCCGGCTCCGAGCACTACGAGCCCGTCAGCTGGAGCGACGCCCTGGGCGTCCTCGCACAGGAACTGAACGGGCTGGCCTCCCCCGACGAGGCCGTCTTCTACACCTCCGGCCGCGCCAGCAACGAAGCCGCCTTCGTCCTCCAGCTCTTCGCCCGTGCCTTCGGCACCAACAACCTGCCCGACTGCAGCAACATGTGCCACGAGTCCAGCGGCTTCGCCCTGAGCGAGACCCTGGGCACCGGCAAGGGCACGGTCAGCCTCGACGACCTCCACCACGCCGACCTGATCTTCCTGGTCGGGCAGAACCCGGGCAGCAATCACCCGCGCCAGCTCAGCGCCCTGGAGGAGGCCAAGCGCAACGGCTGCCGGATCGTGGCGGTCAATCCGCTGCCGGAAGCCGGGCTGCGGCGCTTCAAGAACCCGCAGAAGCCGAGCGGCCTCCTCGGACGCGGCACCCAGATCGCCGACCGGTTCCTGCACATCAAGCCCGGCGGCGACCTCGCCCTGTTCCAGGCCCTCAACCGCCTGCTGCTGGAGGCCGAGGACGCGGCGCCCGGCACCGTCCTGGACCACGACTTCATCGACGCCCACACCACCGGCTTCGAGGAGTTCGCGCAGCACGCCCGCACCATCGACTGGGACGACGTGCACACCGCGACCGGACTGACCCGCGCGGAGATCGAGAAGGTCCGCGACGAGGTCCTGAACAGCGAACGCGTCATCGTCTGCTGGGCGATGGGCATCACCCAGCACAAGCACGCCGTGCCCACCGTCCGGGAGTTCGTCAACTTCCTGATGCTGCGCGGCAATCTGGGGCGTGCCGGCACCGGCGCCTGCCCGGTGCGCGGCCACAGCAACGTCCAGGGCGACCGCACCATGGGCATCTGGGAGCAGATGCCGGACACCTTCCTCGACGCCCTGCGGAGGGAATTCGGCTTCGACCCGCCGCGTCCGCATGGACTGAACTCGGTGAACTCGATCAAGGCCATGCGCGAGGGCCGCGTCAAGGTCTTCCTCGCCCTGGCCGGCAACTTCGTGCGCGCCGCTCCCGACAGCGAGGTCACCGAGGAGGCGATGCGCTCGTGTCGGCTGACCGCCCACATCTCCACCAAGCTCAACCGCTCGCACACGGTCTGCGGCGACACCGCGCTGATCCTGCCGACCCTGGGACGCACCGAGCGTGACGTCCAGGCCGACGGCGAGCAGTTCGTCACCGTCGAGAACTCCATGAGCGAGGTGCACACCTCCCAGGGACGCCTGGAGCCGGCCTCCCCGCTGCTGCTCAGCGAAGTCGCCATCCTGTGCCGGCTCGCCCGCCGCACCCTGGACGGCAAGGCGGACATCCCCTGGGACAAGTTCGAGGGCGACTACGGCACCATCCGCGACCACATCTCCCGCGTCGTGCCGGGCTTCCACGACTTCAACGCGCGGGTGTCCCGCCCCGGGGGCTTCCAATTGCCCAACCCGGTGAACGAGGGCGTCTTCAACAACAAGGTCGGCAAAGCCCTGTTCACCAGCAACGAGCACGTGGTCCCCCGGGCCCCCGAGGGCCACCTGCTGCTGCAGACGCTGCGCTCGCACGACCAGTGGAACACCATCCCCTACACCAACAACGACCGCTACCGCGGCATTCACGGCAGTCGCCACGTCGTACTCGTCAACCCGGCCGACCTGACCGAACTCGGCCTCGCCCAGGGCGATCACGTCGACCTGGTGAGCGTCTGGGCGGACGGCTCCGAGCGCCGGGCCGAGAACTTCGAGGTCGTGCCCTACCCGGCCGCCAAGGGCTCGGCCGCCGCCTACTATCCGGAGACGAACGTCCTGGTCCCGCTGGACAGCGTCGCCGACATCAGCAATCAGCCCACGTCGAAGGGCATCGTCGTACGCCTCGAACCCACCGTTGACCGGACACGGCCCACACCCGCCTGACCGGCAACGGTGTCAGTCGGCTGCCGTATCCTTCCGGCCACCGCGCACCGACTGTGAGGACATCGAGAAGTGACCGGCTTGTCTGCTTTCCCCTTGCCTTTTCAGGCTTCCCGCTCCATATCGTTCACACCGCCACGAACGCTGCGGGAACTCCAGATGATGCAGTGCAGCGCACACATCCGGGCGAAGCCGGGGTGGTTCGACAAGATGCACGATGCCGACATCGTCGCGAGGTGGACACAAGAGGCGGTCGCTCAGGGCCTCACCGAAGCCCAAGTGCGCTACGTGCTGGACGAACTGACGCATTACGTCGCGCTGCGCGATGAGCGAACCGGCGTCGAGGTGTCCGCCGTCGACGGAGTGTGGCAGTCGGACACCTTGGTCGACGACACGCTGAGATCACGGCTCCGCAAGGCGGTCCAGGTTCTGGAAGAGGTCCCTGAGTCAGATTTGGACTGGCATCCCGGATCGGACGGCCAGGTACTGGATCTGGTTCACCCCTCGCTGTTCTGCCTGGTGAGGGAGGTGAGCGGCGCGCCGGAGCGGGCTTGGCGGAATCCGACGAACCGCTACTCGAAGTACGAGTTCTCGGAGAAGTTCCAGTGGCTGCCCACGGACGTCGACGTCAGCGACGAAGGCGATGTCGCCTTCCGCTCCTACGTCAACAACGTCCACCCCGAGACGCATCGCGAACTGGCCTCCGTCCTGCCGGACTTGTTCGCGCGCATGCGCCCGCTGCTGGAGAACGTGCTCACCGATCTGCGCCATCCGCGGCCCCTGCGGATCGAGGCGGATCCCTACGGCTGGTACGACTCGGAGCCGGAGTACCCGGACAAGTCCTCCTACAGCGATGACGGCGCCTACGCGGAAGCCGTCCGTGCGTGGGAAGTGGCCCAGGACGACTGGTGGGAGAACCGCCGCCCCGTCATTCCGGACGCTCCGGTCTTCACCCCGCCCGAGCGGCCCGACGAATCCGCCCGGGTCGACCTGCGCGGCCGCCGTCTCCAAGTCATCGTCAAGCTCGCCACCATTCACCTGACGCCCGGCAAGCCCGAGTACCGCGGCGGATCCTGGCATGCCGAGGGAATGCTGAACGAGCGGATCGTCTCCACCGGCATCTACTACTGGGACAGCGAGAACATCACCGAAAGCCGGCTTGGTTTCCGGGCGGCGCTCGACGACCCCAGTTACGAACAGAACGATGACAACGGTCTGCGCGAGGTCTATGGCCTGGAGGACGAGGATGCGCTGAACCAGGTGCTGGGATCGGCATCGACTCCGGCGGGGCGCTTCCTCGCGTTCCCGAACATCCTGCAACACCGGGTCGACTCATTCCGCCTGCTGGACCCCACTCGCCCGGGGCACCGCAAGATTCTCGCGTTCTTCCTGGTCGACCCATCGGAAACGATCGTCTCGACCTCCGACGTACCCCCGCAGCAACCCTGGTCCGACACCTCGACCATGACGCTCGAACAGGCCAGGAACCACCGCGAACAGCTCATGCAGGAACGCAAGTTCTTCGTCGACGAACACAACGAGCAGCTCTACGAACGGGAGTTCTCCCTCTGCGAGCACTGAGCCGATCCTGTGGTCGTCGCGGGCTGGGGCGGCGCGGCGCTGTTGGTCTTCATGGTCCTGTCGATCCAGTCCGCGTAGGCGGGCGCGCTGCTGTAGAGACCGGGGCCCTGTGAGCACGGCACATTCGGGGCGCCGGGCCCCGAGGTGACACCGATCAGCTCCCAGCGGCCGTCCCGGCCCCTTTGGACCTGCGGTCCGCCCGAGTCCCCGAAGCACGCCATGGCCCCGGGCACGGTGGAGATCGTGCACAGCCGGCTCCCGTTCGCATAACCGGGTGCGCACTCGGACACGGCGCCCCTGCGGGCGCCCAGTTCCTGCAGCCGGTCCGGGAACGTGAACTCGGTGTCGACGGTGGTACCGAAGCCCAGGAGCCGGGTCGGGGTGCCGGGCGGCCCTGCCTCGTCAGCGATCCTGACGGGTCGCTGGGTGACCGGCCGGTCCAGGCGTATCAGCGCGATGTCGTCCTTGTTGGCTGCCTTGTCGTCGCCGTTCGCATAACCCGGGTGGACGAAGGTCCGGCCGATCTTCCGGACGGTGCCGCCGGATGTGCGGTGGTCACTGCCGACCCGCACGATGCCGTCCACGCTGAGACCCTCGCCCTTCATGCAGTGAGCCGCCGTCAGCACCCACTGCCGATGGATCAGCGACGCCCCGCAGTTCCCGTCGTGCAGACCATGGTCCGGGGCCGACAGCGGGATGACCGCCATGAACGGGTAGCTCTCGGTGGAGTCCGAGCCGTTGACGATGGCTCCGGCGCTGCCGGCCGTGACAGTGACACAGGCCGCGACAGCGAGAGCGCCGACTGCTGCGGTAC
Organism: Streptomyces paradoxus; assembly: GCF_014202475.1. Taxonomy (GTDB): domain Bacteria; phylum Actinomycetota; class Actinomycetes; order Streptomycetales; family Streptomycetaceae; genus Streptomyces; species Streptomyces paradoxus. The sequence goes on along the minus strand of NZ_JACHGV010000008.1, from coordinate 339,657 downwards.
GGGCGAGGCGGCGCGGCGGTTTGGAGTTGAACACAGAGGGTTCCCTTTGGCTCGGTGGATCCGTATGCGTGCAGCCTCGTTGTTCCGGGCCCGGCACCCCATCCGGACAGCGGGCCGATCAAGGGTGCGGAAAGCCCCCGTCCGTATCGGGGGAAATCCGGGGCGGGGGCATGCCACCTCGCGCGGGGTCCCGACCCCGAGCGCCGCTCCCTGGAGTGAAGGACCGGCCTCCACCGTGTCCTGCGGCCCGTCCACCACCGTTGAGTCGATCATGCAATCGTGGCTCCACCGAGGCTTGGCCGGCTCGCCGCGTCGATGCGCGTACGGGCATGACTCCCCCGGCAGCGGTAAGGTGCCCAGCCCGCGCAGCCGGAGGCGAGGCTGCACCAGCTCGGTCTCGGCCGCGTGAAGTCGGATCAGGCGGCCCCTGCCCGCCACCGCTGGCCGTTGCCCCCGGCGGCCGACTCCAGTGACAGCCCGTCCCCGGCGCCACCGTCCGGCGTGACGGCCGTCCTGAAGTCGATGGCTGGGCGGATCCTCCCGTCCTCGTCCACCACGAACATCAGGTTCCGGCCGTTGCGGCCGTCCACCGAGTCGCAGCTCCAGATCCCGACGCCCCGGTGGGTCGCCCCCCTGCTGTCCAGGCAGAAGTCGGTATCCGCGGCCGACTGGAGTACCCCGCGGTCGTCGTCGACGCGCCAGCGTTGGGTGCGCGACGTGGAGCAGGGAGCCGTGATCACATCGGTGCCGTTGGAGAAGGCGCCGCCCACGTCCAGGCACAGCCCCGACCCGGCGTTCACGATCTGCGTGAACGTGCCGGAGGGCGGGTGTGCGGAGGAGGGCGGCGGCTTCGGGGCGGAAGTCTTCGTCGGTGAGGGGCTTCGCGCCGGAGCCTTGGAGCTCCGCGAGGGCGAGGGAGATGACGGGGACGGCGGTGGCGACTTCGGCTTCGCCGGCACGGTGGCCGTGACCGTCACGGCGACCGCCACCGGCGGCACGCTCACCGGTGCGCTCGCCGCGCCCGCCGGATCCTGTGACGGCGATCCGCCCTGCGCGATCAGAAACACCACCAGCGGCAGCAAGGCCACGCCGAGCGTCGCCGACACCAGCACGGTGCGTCGGCGATCCGGTCCCCCTTCCCGTTCGTCCGGATCGCGCCCGGATCCGGCGTGGCCGGGCGGGGTCCGCTCCACGGCGGTGCCCCGTACCTCCTGCCCGCCCGCCGCATACGCCGTTCCACCCCACGGCAGCAATCCCTCCGCCAGCGTCGTGCGTGGTGCGTCCCGCAGGGCCGACAGTTCCTCGTAGGCCCTAGTGCAGTGCGGGCACCGCGCCGTGTGGGCCTGTAGATCGGCGCTGCCGCGGGGGTTGTCGGGGCGTACGGATTCCTCGATGAGACGGCTGAAGTCGCGGCAGTCCGGGTCCTCGGAGACAGCGAGGCGGGTGCGCAGGCATGCACGGGCCAGCTGCTGCAGCGCCGGATCGGTTCCGTAGGTGACATCCTCCCGGGTCAGACCAAGGAGGGCGGCCGTCCTCTCCGCGGACTCCTGCTCCACGATCCCGTACCAGATCAGGCCCTGAGTGCGGGACGGCAAGGACTGGAACGCCGTGAGCATGGAGGGCAGCACGCCACAGGGACCGGTCGTGTTCAGGACGAGCAGCAGCCCCGCGTCCAGACCGGCCGCCCGCCCGTCCTCGGCCCAGGTCCCGGCCGATCGGGCGACCAGCAGGAGGAGGTGGTGGCGCCAGGGCAGTCCGGGGTCGATGCCGCGGGCGGCCTGGCGGGCGGCCAGCGTGAACGCCTGGGCGGCCAGTTGCCTTGCCATGGACTCGTTGGGGCTGCACAGCCGGGCGTAGGCGAGGACCTGCGCGTGGTGGCGGGCGCGCAGTTCCTGGAGCGCCGGGTACGCCGTGACCGTGTCGGCGCGCAGCAGCTCGGTGAGCCGGGTGTCGGGCGCGCCCGCGTGGGTCCCGTGACCGGGCTCAGCACCACCACGACCCTTGTCGTCGGCCCGAACCATTCCGCCGCCTCCTCGCAGCCTTGCGACCCGCGCGGCAACCTGACTTACCGGCGGGTATGACGGCTCATAGTGGAGGACCGGAGGGCCTGGGGAAAGGGTTTCTTCGGGTAACCCACGAGTCCGCTGTGAAAGGCACCGGGCCCGGGCCGGGCCGGCCGCTGGTGCGGCACGATGGAGGTGTGCGCATGCGACCAGTGCTGATCTACGACGGGGACTGCGGCTTCTGCACCACGTCGGTGGGCGTCGTCCAGCGTCTGGTGCGGCCCCGATGCGAGGCCGTGGCATGGCAGCACGCGGATCTCGCAGCGCTGGGCGTCACTGCGGAGCGTGCCCGGTACGAGGCCCTGTGGGTGACACCCGCCGGTCGGGTCTACGGCGGAGCGCAGGCCGTGGCGAAGACGCTGCTGAGCGCGGGCGGCCTGTGGTCCGTCGTGGGTGCGGTCCTCAGGCTGCCTCCCGCGCGCTGGGCCGCTCACGGCGTCTACCGTCTCGTGGCCGACCATCGCGGGCGACTGCCCGGCGGGACGGCGGCATGCACAGACGTCCGGCGGCCCTGCCTCCGCCCGCTCACCTCCGGCTCCTGGCCGCCCGCCGAACACGCCGGTCGTCTTCACCGCCGACTTCACCTCCACCACCCCATGGGTCGCCGGCCGTTCTCGGGCCTATCCCGGCGGAGGCCCGGTCAACCCAGGCGATGACGACTGAAATGTCATACGAGGTGAGCCACCTGCTCGTGCGACGACCCCCGGCCCGCCGCTTTGATAAGTCGCCCTAGCGTGTCCTAGTTGGCATGTGCTGCCTTCTTGCCCTTCTGTTTCTTTGGGCCTTCCCCCGGATTTCGGTCGGCGGCACTCGCTCTGCCGTTCGCGGCTGCCTTGGCCGCGGCCTGCTCAGAAGTGCTGCGAGTGGAGGCCCGGTCGGTGGCGGGCTCCGGGTTGTCGGAGGGCGGATGAGAGTTGCGCAGGTGGATGGCATCGCTCGTCTGCCGGTCCGATGCGGAGGGGGCGGGCGAAGGCGGAGGCGCCGATGCAGCGGGCGTGTCGTCGTTGTGAGCGGCCGACTCCTGGGGTGCGGAAGGGGCGACCCGATCGGGGGCGGACGGGGCCGCTTCGCCTGCGGCATCCTGGCGCGAGAAGCCCTCGGTGACCACCAGCCCCCCGGCGAGAAGGGCGGCCAGCGCAGCCGCCACCCCCCGCGTCCGGAGACGGCCACGCGGGGAGGCGGACCGGGACACCCCCTCAGCCGGACCCCTTGAGGTGCTCGAGCTTCTGCGCGCCATCGCGGCGGGCGACACGCTGCGATGTGTGCTGTCGGCGCGATGCGCGTCCGTGGGAGGCACGGCGCTCAGCACGGGTCGGGCCCCGGACGCGGTGGGGTTTGCTGTGCTCGTTCCGCAGAGGCGGGTCAGGGCTTGGGCGCAGTCGGCCGCCCCGGGACGAACGTGCTCTTCCAGGCTGGTCATGTCCCGCAGGAGGGTGGCGAAGCCCTCGGGCAGGAAGTCCGGGAGGGAGGGCGGGCGGTGCAGGCGCGCTATCGCGGCCTCCAACGGGCCGCCGTCGTATTCGAGTCGACCGGTGAGGCTTTCGAGGAGGACCAGGCCGAGGGCATAGATGTCGGCGGGCTGGCCGACGGGCCGGCCCAGCACCTGTTCGGGGGAGAGATACGCTGCCGTGCCGGTCAGGGTGCCGGTGGCGGTGCGGGTGGTCGCATCGAGCAGCCGGGAGATACCGAAGTCCGTCAGATGAGGATGGCCTGAGGAATCCAGGATGATGTTGGACGGCTTGACATCCCGGTGGACGATTCCCTCCTCATGAGCGTGAGCCAGAGCCTCGGCCAACGCCGCGCCGAGGGCGGCCGCAGCTTCGCAGGCCAAGGGGCCCTCGGCGATACGGGATTTCAGGGTACGTCCGTCGATCAACTGCATGACCAGGAAGGCTTCGCCGTCATGGTGTCCGGCGTCGAAGGCGGTCACCAGGCCTGGATGCTGCAACCGGGCGAGGATCTCGGCCTCGCTGCGGAAAGCCTCCTCCGTGTCGAAGCCGCTGCCGGGGCGGAAGACCTTCACAGCGACCGGCCGCCGCAGTCGCAGGTCGAAACCGCGGTGGACGTCCGCCGCACCGCCTGAACCGATCAGCCCGTCCAGGCGGTAGCGGCCCGCCAGAATCCGGGCACAGCCTCGAATGGCCCGGGCGCCCCGCACCTCGCGCAATCCCACCTAGGTCTCCCCACTCCGCACACGCACACCGTTCACAGGCCCCGTCGCCGCGGGCCGCCGGACGCAAGTACCCACTCATCCGCCACTTGCACAACAATCGGTCTCGACCCGCCTGACCACCCCCGACGGAGGAGACCTTCTCAGCGCAGCTGCTCGGCCAGTCCGACGATGATGCCCTCCGGGCCCCGGAGGTAGCAGAGCAGATAGCTGTCCTCGAACCGGGCGATCTCGCCGACGAGTTCGGCTCCGTGAGGGCGCAGGCGGGCAACGGTGTCCTCGATGTCGTCGACGGCGAACATGACGCGGTGCGAGCCCAGAACGTTGTGCGGCCGGTTGCGCGGCCCGGCGCTGATCACCGCGGGGCTGCGGTACTTCGCCAGTTCGAGCCGGCTGTGGCCGTCCGGGGTCCGGACCATCGCGATGTCACAGCGGACGCCGTCGAGTCCGGTGCACTGGTCTGCGACGGGGCCCTCGACCACCGCTCTGCCCTCCAGTTCCATACCGAGTTCCACGAAGAACGCGATGGCGGCATCCATGTCATCGACGACGATGCCGACGTTGTCCATCCGCTGAATCGCCATGCTGGTTTCTCCTTCTTCCACGTGCGGCCTGTTGTGCGTGATCCGGTGCTGATGTCCCGGGGACGGAGCCGGTGGGCACGTTCTCGACATCCTCATGGATGGCGGCCGCTCGAAGCGCCAAGAAACCGGTGGAGGCCTCGGACCGTGAGTCCGTACCGTCCATGAGATGTGCGCATCCGAGATGGTCGCTCTCTGCGTCGCCCCCTGGCCGTTGCGTAGATTCACCCGGTGACCTACGACATCTTGCTCGTGCGGGTGCAGCCGGGCCTGACGCTTCAGGAAACGCTTGACCACCTCAACGCCGGCTTTGACGCCGATGCCGACCTGCCGCCGCTCCGACTGACCGGCGTGCAACGGAACGAGTGGACCCGGATCTTGGGCCGGGTCTCGCGGGACATCGGTGCAGTCGAGTCCGAGGAGTACCCGTATGGCCTCACCCTTGAGACGCTCGGTCCGCCTGGACGCGTGCAGCTCGACTACTGCGGGGACACAGCCCACATCGAGGTCGCCTATCGCTACTCGGGTCCCGCCGCGTTGGAGGTGATGGAACTGGCTTATCGCATCGCTCGCATCGTCGAGGACGAAAGCGGCTTGACCGGCCACGACTTCGAGGTGGGCCAGCCCACCCGAACCGGTGACCCTGTCAAAGCCGCCGTCCGGCTGAGCGGTGTCTCTGATTGGGCACACCAACACTTGGGCTAGCGGATATAGAAACCCTTCAGAGGATCAAGGCGGATGTTGGGCTGAGTGTGGTCCGTAGCCGGTGGCGCGGATGAATCACTGCCATCGGGGCGTGGGCGTACCGGCCGGGTCCAGGCCGTACGGCCACAGCATTCTGAACGTCCCCCTAGGAAGGTTCAGGGTGCGGGGGCGGTCGGTGTGAAGGCGCTCCAGGAGCGCCGGGCCTCCGGCGAGGTCCTGGGTCAGCCGTCCGTCGGTTCGGGCGCGGGTGAGGGCGTCGGCCAGAAGACGGTCACCGTCCTCGGCCAGGGCGGTTGCGGTGGCCAGGGCGCGGGTGTCGAAGGCGTCGGGGACGGTGACGGTGCGTCCGGCGAGCAGTTCCCGGACCCGGCTGTGCGGATCCGGCCCCCCGGCCGGCGGCAGGACGGTGTACTGCTTGAAGTAGTCGGGCCAGAGCGTGCCCAGTACCAGGGCCGGTCCGCGGTGGGGGCTGGTCAGCAGGTGGTGCACGGCCGCCGCGATCCGCTCTGGGTGGTGATGTGTTCGCCGGTGTTCATCTTCCTCCCGGCGAACCCCGGCGCACACCGGTTCCGCGACCTTCGTCCACGTCAGCACCCAACCCCTGAGGGGACCCTGCCGTGAACGTCGCCGTCCTGCCGCTCGCCATCGCACTCGTGACCGTCATTGCCGTACTGGCCGCCCTCGGCCCGGGGAAGCTCGCCCGCATGGACGGCGCCTCCTACCCCACCGCCCTCACCCGGGCCGCCGTCGCCTTTGCCGCGGTCATCACCCTCGCCTCGGCGGCGGCAGGCGCTTTCCCCGCCCTCCTCGACAGTGTCAGGCCCGCGGAGGTCCCGGTTGCCGGGCCGGGCGGTGGTGAAGCACGGGGCCAAGCACCCGTGCGACCGGAAAGTAGCCCACGGTCCGGGAGTCGATGCTGAAGTCCGCGTTGTCGCCGAGCAGGACGAGGCTGTCCGGTGGCACCCGGAGCTGCGTGCCACGGGCCCAGGTGGGCAGTACGTCTGCCGGTACGGGGTCCCCCGGTGCCGCGGCCACGCGTTTGATCATCCACTGCCGGGTCCGGAACGTCGTGCCCCCGGACCCGGGCGGGAGCGGGGGGCTGGCCCACCGCATCACTCCGTCCGGGCGTTCGACCACGACGACCTGACCGGCCGTCAGCGCCTTGCGGCGGCGGAGCACGAGGACACGGTCGCCGTCCCGGTAGGCGGGCTCCATGCTCGCCCCACGGACCGTGACCGCGACCAGTCTGCCGCCGAGCAGCGCGGCGATCGCCGGGCGCAGTCCGGCGGCGGAACGGCCACGGGAGGGCGTTTCGGCCATGTCCGCTCTCACCGCCTCGCCGGGAGCGTCGCCGGTTCGCCCACCGCTCCGGGAGCGGCCTCGGCCTCGTAGCCGGACGCCTGGAGCCGGAACAGCCGGGCGTACGCGCCGCCGGCGGCCATGAGGTGTGCGTGGTCACCCTGCTCCGCGATCCGGCCGTCGGCCAGCACGACGATGAGGTCGGCGTCGCGTACGGCGCTGAGCCGGTGCGAGATGAGCAGGCTGGTCCGTCCCGCGCGATGTCGCCGCAGCGAGGTGTGGATCTCGTGTTCCGCCTCGGCGTCGAGCCCGGCGGACGGTTCGTCGAGGATCATCAGGTCGCGTCCGTCCCTGAGGAAGGCCCGTGCGAGGGCGATCCGCTGCCACTGTCCGCCGGAGAGCACCACCCCGGTCTGCGGGTCGTCCTTGTCGGACTGCGAGAAGAACAGCCGTGTCAGCAGGGTGTTGTAGCCCCGTGGCAGTGTGGCGATCCGGTCGTCGACACCGGCGCGGCGGGCCGCCGCCCGGATCCGCTCCGGGGACCCGAGTGCGTCCAGGTCGCCCATCGCGACGTTCTCGGCAGCCGTCATGTCGTACTCCATGTAGTCCTGGAAGACCGCGCCGATCCGGTGCCGCAGCTCCGCGACGTCCAGGTCACGCAGGTCGGCACCGTCCCACAGGATCGTCCCGCGCGTCGGGTCGTACAGTCGGCACAGCAGCTTGACCAGGGTGGACTTGCCGGCGCCGTTGAGCCCCACCAGGGCCGTCGCCTTGCCGTGGGGGATGTGCAGGTCGACGCCGCGCAGCACCCAGGGGTGGTCGTCGGAGTAGCGGAACCACACGTCGCGCAGGGTGATGCCGGCGTTCAGCGGGCCGGCGGGGCGGGCGTCGGCGGCCTCGGGCAGGTCGGGACCCGCCGAGGTGACGGCGAGGTAGTGGTCGAACAGCAGCAGCGCCTGGTGGGCCCGGGCCGTCTCGGCGGCGACCGTCGTCAGGGCGCTCTGCACACCGGCCACCGCGGCGACGAACACCGTGATGCCGCCGACCGACAGGGCCCCCGACCGGGCCGCGTGGACCGCCCACAGCAGGCCCGCGCCGGAGACCAGCGCGGACAGCAGCGCCAGCCCGGTCTGGACAGTGACGGCCCGTCGGTCCACCGCCCGCCTCGCCTCGTTCGCGATGCCCCGCTCGTGGAGCATCCGCCGCCGCAGGAATCCACCGGTGCCGAACAGCCGTATCTCCTTGGCGGCGGTGGCGTCGGCCATCAGGTCGCCGTAGACGAACTCCCTGCGCTCGGCCGGGCCGACCTCCCACAGCACGCGCGCCCGGCGTCGGGACAGGGAGAGCTGGGCGAGCAGGACCGGGATGCCGGAGAGCAGCACCAGCGCGGCCATGACCGGGCTCAGCAGCAGCAGGGAGCCGAGGAATCCGGTCATGGTGAGGCCTGCGCGGACGGCGCCGAGTGTGCCGTCCACGACGTGCTGGGGATTCATCCCGCCGGCGGGCTGGGCGAGCCGCAGCCGGTCGAGGAAGTGCGGGTCCTCGAAACGGCGCAGCCCGACGAAGCCGTCCACCGAGGCGAACAGCGTGTCCTGGGTGCGCAGGGCGACTCTGCGCTCCAGCTCCGACTGCAGGTACTGGTCCAGTTGCGGCAGGATCGAGGCGGCCACACCGGCCGCGGCCAGTCCTGTTCCGAGTCCGAGCAGTGCCTGAGCGCCGTCGCGGGCCACCAGGGCGTCGACCACCGATTTCATCAGCCAGGCGGTGGCCACCGGGAGGACGCTCATGGCCAGCGTGACCGTGAGATGGGCGGCGAAGCGGCCGGGAGAGGCGGAGGCCGTGAGTCGCCCGGCGAGGAGAATCCGGCGGCCCGGCCGGCTCATGCGACGGCGGGCAGCAGCTCGACCCGGTCCTGTTCGACCACCGGCCTGCCGTTGCGGTCCGGCGCGACCCGCACCACGCTGGGGAAGCCCATGACGCCGAACGCGGTGCCGAGCGGTTCCTCGTTGTTCTTCTCCACCACCACCCGGGCCACGGACCGCAGCGCGTCGACCATCTCCGTGTTGACGTCGAGATCACCGACGACGGCCGCCACGACCCGGTCGCGTCCACCGGGCACAGTCCGTGCGTACTCCACGAACTGCGGCAGCTTCTCCTTGCACGGCCGGCAGGTCGGCGAGAAGAACGCGACCAGTGTGTCGGTGCCCAGCGTCTCGCGGGTGAGCGGCTCGCCCTCCACGGTCGTCACCGCGAACTCTCCGATCTCCTCGCCGACTCCCTTGCAGGTCCGGCCGGCGTCCTGCACCCCCGCGATCAGCCGGGTGTGCTCGCGCAGACGCTTGACGACGCCGAGGGTGAGTACGAGGTCGAGGGCGCACAGGACTCCCACGAGCACCAGGGCGGCGATGACATAGGGCATGGTTCCTCCTTCAAACTCTGCGACTACAGGGGCAGCTCGGCGGGACGAGGTATCGAGGGATCGACAGGTCAACGGGTCTGCGCGGCGGCTGGCCGGAAGAGGTCGACGATGTCGTCCAGCCAGACGATCAGCGCACTGGTCAGGAGCCCGGCGGACACCGCCACCACGGCCCCCGAGGCGTGCACCGGCCCTCCCGCCCCGGCGGTGGTCACGCAGACGGCCGACGAGGCGGCCAGACAGCTGTTGCGCACCACGTGCCGGGCTCCGAGCGGGGCCGCGGAGGTGCCGAAACACCGGCACGGCGTCCGTACGCCCCGCCACAGCGAGGCCAGGACCACCGCGGTGAACGCGCACAGCAGGCCGGTTGCGATGACACCCCCGGATCGCGCGGCCGGGGGCGTGGGGACGAGCAGCAGCAGCCATACGACGGTTTCGGCGGCCACCACGGACGCCGCCGCGGCGGGCACCAGCGGCGCCGGCAGCACCCCCATGTCCCGGACCGACGTCACGAAGCGGCTGTAGGCAGTGCGTCCGGAGACTTTGCCGACCGACGAGACGAGGAAGATCACCACGAGCAGGCAGCGGGTTGCGAGGTGCAGGTACTGCACGCGTCCTCCGTATTCTCCGCGAGGGCGAGGGCGAGGGCGATGGCGAGGGCCTGAGGAGAGGACGCCACCCCCGGCTCCCCGGGGGCGGCGTCCTGCCGGATGTGGATCAGGGACAGGTGTTGCAGTTGCAGGTGTAGCGGCCCTGGCCGTAGCAGCAGGGCGCGTTGCAGTTGCACGGACCGCCGTGGTCGTTGTTGCACTGCCAGCAGGCCGACCAGCACTGCGCGGCGGAAGCGTCGACGCTGGGGACGAACAGGCCCAGGAGCCGGCTTCCCATGGATTCGAGCTGCTTGAGCATGGTCACCTCCTCGTAGGAGCGGACAGTCACGGACCTCGTGACGGCGAAGAGCCTGCTGAGGAGAGGGGGTTCACGACAATGGCCTCGGGCCGTCCCGGACAGTCCGGTTGCGTCCGGGCAGGTCAGTGGCTTGTCCGGATCGCTGTTCGAGGCCGGAACGGCTCCGTTGCCCGCCCACCCGGCCGTGGCGATGATGCTGGCATGGGTAACCAGGAGGAGTCGCTCCCGCACCGGGCCCAGGACGCCGGCGAGTTCATCGCTGCCATGCGGCACCTGAAGGAGCGGTCGGGCCTGACGTACCGACAGCTGGAGCGGCGGGCGGCCGAGCGCGGCGAGACGCTGGCGCGCAGCACCCTCGCCGATGTGCTCAGAGGCAGGACGCTGCCGCGCCCGGAGCTGCTGGCGGCCTTCGTGCGGGCGTGCGGGGACGACCATCGGCTGGAGGGATGGCTGGCGGCACGGGAGGAGGTCGCCGGTCGCGCGGCCGCGGAGGGGTCGGCAACCGTCCGCCGCACCTCACCGCACCGCTCGGCCGGGAGGAAACCCGCACTGATGGTGGCGGTGGCTGCGACGGTTGCATTGCTGCTGGCCGGTGGGGTCGGCGCATGGCAGCTGTACGCCCCCGGCGGCGGCGAACCGACCGGGAAGGCCGGCGCCTCCCGGACGGCCGGTCCACCTCACCTGTTGCAGTCCTCTGCCCCTTCGCCTCCTTCCGCCGGGTCGGGCCGGCTGAGCGGCTGGGTGCGCATCCGGCCGGTCACGGCCCCGCGGCTGTGCCTGACCGACGGACGGGTCCGCGACCGGCGCTACACCCCCTTGGTGGCCGTACAGCGGCCGTGTGACCAAGTCGCCCCGCAGGACACCCTGCTGGAACCGATGGGCGGCGACTCCTACCGCATCCAATGGCACCATCCCGACTACGGCATGGGGTGCCTGAAGGTCCTGTCCCGAGGGCCCGGCGCCGGGCTGCTGGAGCCCATGGACGACTGTGCCGAGGACAGCCGCTTCCACATCGAGCCGTCCGGACCCTACGTGAACGGCACGTACGTGTTGCGTGTGGACGGCCAGGGATGCGTGGGCATCCGTGGCTCCGGCCGATCCGAGGGGACCGAAGCGGTCATGGAGCGCTGCGTGGGCAAGGGCGGCCAGGTGTTCACCATCGAACCGGCCCGGTGATCCCCGCGTCGCGATCGCCACGGTGAGGTGCGGCGGACGGTCGTTTGCCGTGACTCCCGGGCCTGTAACCCAGGGCCTGTCGTTTGGATCAGGCCGCAGGAAATCGACGGTGCTGATCAGCGCCGGTGAGCGGGGCCTGGTGCGTACAGCTGCAAGGCGGAGGAGGGAGTCGACGCGATGGGGGCCCCTCCCGCGCGAGCGCAGCCGAGCGTGGGGGAGTCGGCGAGTGATACGGCAGATGACGGTCGCGGTGAATCTGCAGAGGTGGAACAGGCTTGACTCCTCCGGCAAGCCGCAGCCCCACCCCATCGACGACGCGCTTGCGACGCTGTACCGCATGGCGATGTACGGCTGACCTGGATCGTGGGGGGAACCGCCACGCGGCGTGATGGCGGCTACGCCCCGGCTCCGGTCTCGTCCACGGCCACGGTCCGCAGTGACCGGTGCGCCGCTCGTCGGACTGGGCTGGGTCAGGCGCGGCATCCTTGTGAATCCGGTCGGGAGTCCGTGTCCTGCTCGTGGCGGCCGAAGGAGCGTCGGTAGGCGGCGGGTGTGGTGTGCACGAGGGCGTGGAAGCGTCTGCGGAGGTTGGTGGCCGAGGACAGGCCGACCCGCTGCGCGACCGTCTCGATGGGGAGGTCGGTCTCCTCCAGCAGGGCCCGGGCCGCGGCGACGCGCTGCTGGAGCAGCCAGCGGCCCGGGCTGACGCCGAGCTGGTCGGCGAACCTGCGGGCGAGTGTTCGCGGCGAGATCCTGGCCTGCGCGGCGAAGGCGTCGAGGGTGAGGGGCTGGTGCAGCCGTTCGGTGGCCCAGTCGAGGACCGGGGCCAGCGACTCCACTTGCCGGTCGACGAGAGCGCCCGTGCTGTACTGCAGCTGCCCGCCCTCACGGTGCGGGGGCATCACCATGTGCCGGGCGACGTGTGCGGCGTAGGCGGCGCCGTGGTCGGTGCGGGCCAGATGGAGGCACAGGTCGATGCCGGCCGCCGTGCCGGCACTGGTGGCGACATCGCCCAAGTCGATGTACAGCGTGTCGGGTTCGACCTGCACATCGGGGAACTGGGTGGCGAGCTCGCCGGCGAGCCGCCAGTGGGTGGTCGCTCTGCGGTGCGACAGCAGCCCTGCCCGGGCGAGGAGGAAGGCGGCCGAGCAGATCGCGACGACCCGCGCGCCGCGGCCATGCGCTCGTCGCAGGGCGTCGACGACGGCCGGCGGGGCGGGCTGCGTACGGTCGTGCCAGCCGGGGACGAGCACGGTGTCCGCCGCGTCGAGTGCGGTGAGGTCCGCACCGACGAGCATGTCGTACCCCGCCAGGGTCGGCACGGCACCCGCATGCTCGGCGCACACCGTGAACTCATAGCCCTGAGGCAGGCCGGGGCGGCGCAGGCCGAAGACCTCGGCGGCGGACGCCAGCTCGAACGTGGACTGTCCCGGCAGGACCAGCGCGGTCACTCGGTGAACGCTCATGGCAGGAAAGTACCTGTCCATGTCGATCCAGTCACTGGGCGGGGCGCAGGTCCGAGGCGAGGATCTGACCATGACGACGCAATCGCCAAGTGACGTCCACACACAGCACGTTGAAGGGGTCCGCTCCGACAGCGGGCTGGCCCTGATCACCAGGGTGAGCGAGGCTCGCGTACGCCCTGAACGCTTCGAGGCGTTCCGTGACTTCGTCGTCTCGGCGGTGCGCGCCTTCCCTGACCGCCACCCCGGTCTCGTTGCCCACGAAGTGCTGCTCGCGCCACCTGGAACACTGCTGTACGTCAGTCGCTGGCGCAGCGAGGCGGATCTCGCCGAATACGCCGGCGAGCGCTGGCGCGAACAGCCGGTGGTCCTGGCGGGGGAAGGCGAGTACCTCGTCGCACCGCTACAGGTGCGGCACTTCACCCTCGCGCCACTGCGCTGACGTCCCTCGCGACGGCGACGACGGCAAGAGACGCCTGAGGTTCCCTCACCTCGTCGTGACAAAGCCCACCGCACCCCATCCATGATCAGAGTGGAGGAAAACACCCCGCTCGGTGATGTGTGCACACCGGCCAGGCATTAGGTTTACGGCTTCTCCATCGCTCTCTGACCAACTGACCAAGGTTCGAATGCACACCATGCACAAGGCGCTGCACCACGGTGGCACGATGAAGACCCGCCACGGCGGGCGCATGGGCCTCGCACTGGCCGGCGTCCTCGCGGGCGGGCTTCTGGCGGGCTGCTCGTCGGACGGCGGGACCTTGACGTACCAGACGGACTACAGCAATCACCAGCCGCTGCGGGTCGTCGGCTACCCCTCCACGGGGAGTCTTGAAACGGTGCAGAAGGCCGTGTGGCGGCTCGCCGACGGTGACGCCGACGGGCTGGCCGCGCTCGCCGTCGACGACGCGCACGCCGATGCCACGGCCCGCACCTGGGTCAAGGCCTTCGGCGCCGCCGCCGAGGGAGACGTGACGGCGGACTTCTACGACGAGGGCTCCGTGCGGCAGGTCGTGGTCCTGTACTTCGCCAAGACCGGCCAGACCAAGGAGATCGAGGCCCGCATCGGCGAGGACGGCACCTGGGGACTCACCCTCGCCGAGCCCGACCCGGCCAAGGCGACGGCCAAACCCACCTGGGCCCCGCCGAAGCCGGGCGGCTCCGGATCCCGCACCACCTCCGGCACCCCGTCCGGGGGCTAGCGCCGCCTGTCCCAGAACGCATCCTGAGGACCGCACTCGAACAACCGGGGTGCGGTCCTCCTTGTCTCCGGGATCGCCTCGGCCGTGCGCCCCATGCGCTCCCCTCCGCCCCTTCACACCCCAGGGCATCAGGAACCGTAAGCCTGCGCACGCCTTCCTACAGGCATGTTCCTGAGGCGGCGGACACCGTTCGTCATCGTGCTCCGGGCGAACCTGCGGCGGCAGGCCGGCCCGCTGGCCGCGCTCGTGATGGCCGGCGTGCTCGTGGCCGTGGTCTGGGACGGGCTGTACGCCCGGGGCATGTGGAGGGACACCGGCTGGGTCTACATCGGTGAGATGTGCGGACTGGCGGCGCGGACCGTGGGAGTGGGTTTCGCGGTGCTGCTGGCCGGGTGGCAGGGCGGGGCGGAGGCGCGCGATGACGCCGATTGGGTCGCGACGACATCGGCCCGGGGTGGAGTGACCTACCCGTTGCTGGGTCTGGCTTCGGGAGTCGTGTGGCCGTTGGCCGGCTATGGGCTGGCCATGACCGTCATGGTGGCGTCGCCGTATCCGCAGGACCCGGTGGGCCGTGCGCCACTCGACATGATGGCGGTCGACGCGGTGATGCTCGCCGCCTTCTCCTGTGTGGCCCATCTGGTGGGGCGGGCGGTACCGCTGCGAGGTGTGTCCGTGCTCCTCGCGGCTGCCGCCGTGACGCTGTCCGTCTCTCCCTGGTGCGAACCGCTGTTGAGTCCTGTCACCGATCTCCGGTTCACCTACCGCGGGGACGCGGTTCCGGGCGGCGCCGAGCTGGGGGCGCCACCCGGTCCGGCTCTCTGGCTGCCCTGGTGCAGGGCCGCCCTGCTCGCCGCGGTGGCGGCGAGTGCCGTCCTGTTGTGCGCCCGCCGGTGGAAGACATCGGGTGGGTGCCCTGATCGCCGTGCTGAGCGCGGTCCTCCCGCTCCTGGCCCTCACGCCGCAAGCCCATGCCCCGGGATCGGTGCTCAACACGAGAGAACTGCGGTGCAGGGGACACGATCCCGCTGTCTGTATCTCGTCCGCGTACGAGGCGCGACGACCTCAGCTCGAACGCGTCGCCGTACTGCTGTCCCGGCGAATGGAGGGTGCCGGCCCCACCCACTACCTCCTGACCGAGGACAGCCGGCACACGTGCCAGGACGGCGACGGTCGGGGGGTGCTGGCCGCGGCCGTGACAGGGCTGGTCGTCGCCGCCGCGTTCTCGCCGGATCACGTCTGGCGGGTGGGTGCCGTCGGGGCCGTGGCACTGGCCGCCGTACCGCTGGTGGCCGGCGATGCCGAGGGCGGTCTGCGACGGCTCGGCACCGGTCTGCTCGGCCTGGTCTGGCTGGGTGGGCTGGCCGTGCTGGCACCGCTGGGGACGCTCGGTCTGGCGCTTTTCGCCGCGGTGTCGATCGCCGACGTGGTGGCGTACTTCGCCGGACAACGGCTGGGCGGGCCCCGGTTGTCGCCGCTGTCCCCGGCCAAGCGGTGGAGCGGAACGCTGTGCGGCGCGGCGGCGGGCCTCGCCGTACTCGCGCTGCTCTCCGCGTGGAGCTGGCCGGCGGCGGCCGCTGTGGCCGTGGGCGGACCGGCAGGCGACCTGGTGGAGTCCCTCGTCAAGCGGGGCGCGGGGGTCAAGGACTCGGGCCGGTGGCTGGCGGGGGCCGGAGGGCTGCTGGACCGCATCGACTCGCTCGTGGGGGCGTTGGTGGTACTCATCGTGCTCGGGTGAGCGGGCCGGCGGCCAAGGTGAACTGCCGTGAGGGGTCCTGCTGATGCGTCAGTCCTGGCGCGCGGAGGAGAGCCAGCGGTCGTCCTGGAACTCGGCAGGGACCTCGTCCTCGAACGGATCGATCCCCCGCCGCTCCAGCTCGTCGAACCACCGGTCCCGCTGCGACTCGGGAAGGCGCTGTCCGCACCAGGGACAGAACTCGATCGTGACGCTCGATCGGCCGCCGTCATGAATGATCAGCCCGTACTCCTGGAACGCGAGGCTGAAGTCGACCAGTGCGTCCGGGCATGCGTAGGCGTCGTCATGCTGGTCGCAGCGCGCGTTCGCGCGGCTGGTCATCGCCGCGCAGCAGTGATCGGTCATGGCTTCGGTGGTTTCCTCTTGTCGGACGCGAGCGCTGGCCCGCGGCAGGCAGTCAATCGAGCCAGTGCTTCCAGCGGGCACGGGGCGGGTCGCAGCGGCCTGATGCGACGGCTTCCCGGTAGGCCAGATCGGCGAGCTCCTCGGCGGACCAGACCCGCCCGTTGGCGTCGGGGAGCGTGCGCCCGCTGCCATCGGTGAGCCTGGCGACGCCGCCGACGCAGTCGGGCGCCACCGTCCGGGTCGCGTACCAGCCCAGGATGAGCAAGGCCAGCGCTACGCCTGCGCAGGCGATGACGAGCAACCGCCTCGGATTGCCGGCTCTTGACGGGATCACCGGCGCATCTTACTGAGGGTCCGGTCATCGCCGCCGTCCCGGCCATCCCGCGCGGCGGCCGGTCAGGCCTGCTCCGCGGCACGAAGGGCCCGCGCGAGCCACTCCAGCTCCTCGGTCGCGTCGGGCGACGAAACCTGCCCGCGCACACGGGCGACGAGCCTGCGGTAGTGCTCCGCCCCTGCCTCGATGCCGGCCTCCAGGCCGCGCAGCACGGCGGCCCTGTCGGCGTCGCCGAACAGCTCGGACAGCACCTCGGCCGCCTCCGGCTCGTCGGGACCGACCCCGCGGTCCCTGGCCTCCGCCACGGTCTGCACGACCTGCCTGGCCCACCAGATCGACGCCCCGGGGGGAGGGCCCTGCCCCGGCGTGGGGGTGTTGAGCTCCATCCACACGCGCAAGCGGGCGCGGAATCCGGGGTCCCGTACCAGTTCCGCCAGTTCGATCCAGGCGTCGACCTGTTCCGGTGTGGGATCGTCCGGCAATTCGATGCTGAAGCCGCGCAGACGGTCGCGCAGGTCCGGCTCGACGTCGAGACCGCCGAACACTTCCTCCTTGAACTCGTCGATGATCTGCTCGCGTTCGGCGGCGGAAAGCCGCGCCAACCGGTTCATCAGTGCTGTCTCCTCAGCGGTCGAATCCCGTTTCGCCACGGTGGACAGAACGGCCCGGCTCACCTTGAGCGAGCGGATCTGCGCGTCGAGCGCGGCCACATGCGCCTCGGCGACCTCGGCGACCGTGGTCCGGCCGCTCAGCACCCTGCACACGTCGTCGAGGCCGAGACCCAGCTCCCGCAGGGTGCGGACCAGCTCGACGCGGCCCACTGATGCGGCGTCGTAGAGCCGGTAGCCGCTCGCTGAGCGGGTCACCGGCGGCACCGCCCCCTCGTCCGACCAGAAGCGCAAGGTCCGCACCGGAAGCCCGGTACGGTCGGAGAGCTGGCCGATGGTGAGCACGTCGGGCTGTTCGTCGTCCATGGGAGAGATCCTGGACCTTCCAGCCGCTGGAGACTCAAGCGCCGCGTGCGACCTACCGCCAGGCGCACGGACGCATCACGATCACCACGAGTGGTGAAGACTGGTGAGATGCATCGCGACCTCGCCGGACTCCTGTTCGTAGCGCTCGGCCTCGTGCTCGTAGCCGCCGGTTTCGTCTGGCGGGGGCGTGTCCTGCGCCCCCTTTCGGCCGAACGGGCCCGGGCGGCCGACCATCGGGACCGTTCGAGGAACCTGCTGCGTTCGGCGGACATGGCGATCGCCGAAGCGCGCCGCCGGGCCGCACGCGGAGAACCGGTCATCGTGAGGGTCGAGGACGTGGTCAGGGTGGCGAGCGGCCACTACGGGCTCATCGTGGGGCGTGACGAGGCAGCTGCCGCCCTACGCCACCGCTATGAGGACGCCGGCTGCCGTGTGGACTGCGTGACCGACGCTTTCGACTGACAGCCTGCCCACGGACGAGGGTGCCGCGCAGGCCGAAGCGCTACGCCGTGCCCAGCACGTGCCCCTGGGCATGGGCAAGCCGGGCCAGGGCCGCGGACCGTTCGACGGGATCGTCCGCCATCAGCCCGAACCCCCAGCCCAGCCGCGCGTCCCACGCACGGGCCTCGTCACCGCCCGCACCCGCACCCGCTTCCTTTGTCACGCAATGCCCCAGCCGCTACGCCGACGGGCATCGGCCCTGCCTTCATTGGGTGCGCAGACTGCTCCGGCGTCCGGGACGGGAGCCACCACCCCGGACGCCGCGTCCCGGCCGCTCGGCACACATCAGGCGGGCGTGACGAACCGCTCCCACACGCGGTGCGCGGCCATCAGCTCCTGGAGCTGTTCGAGCACGGAGGTGCCGTCCCGGCCGACCACCACGCCCGGCGCGTCGGCCGCAATCCCGAGCGCCTCCAGTGCCGCGTCGCCGCCCGCCCAGGCGCCGATCGCCTTGCCGTGGCGGAACGCCTCCGACAGCAGCAGGCTCACCCGCGGATCGAGGGCCCCCTGCGGGCCGGTGGGCAGGGCTTTGGCGTCGCGCGAACCGTAGGCGTCGCCGCCCGCCGCGGGTGCTCCGGCCACCAGCAGGGCGTCGAACTCGATGGACCGCGCGGTCGCGAACGTCCGCTGCACGGTCACCGCGTCCTCCCCCGCGCCCAGCTTGCCGCCGGTCGGGGCGATGACCAGCGGCACCATGCCCGCGCCGAGCACCGCCTCGCGCACCGCACGCACGCCGTCCAGGTCCCCGTCCGGGCCGGTGACGATGCCGATGAGGCGGCCGTCGGTGGGCCAGGTCTGCCCGACCTGGGAGAGCGCCGGACTCGGTTCGACATCGGCCGGCGCCACGGTCGGTTCTGGCGCCGGCAAGCCGAGGCCTTCGGCCACGCGAGCGCACAGTTCGACGTCGATGTTGGCCAGCACCTGCAGCGCCCGCTCCTTGACGGCCTGCTCGTAGCACTTGCCCAGCTCGAAGGTGTAAGCGCCGATGATGTGTTCCCGCTCCACCGCGCTCATGCTCAGCCAGAAGCGGCGCGGCTGGCTGAAGTGGTCGGAGAACGACTCGGGCGCCTCCCGGACCTTCGTCGCTTCCGGCACCCGCACCGGCGTCTCGATGTACGCCCCGGTGTCCGCCCCGGCCAGGAACGGGCAGCCGCCGTCGAGGGAGTTGGGCCGGTACGGTGCCACGCCCCGGTGCACGGCGTCCTGGTGGAAGCCGTCCCGCTGCATGTCGTTGACCGGGGAGTGCGGGCGGTTGATGGGGATCTGCGAGAAGTTCGGGCCCGCCAGTCGCGTGATCTGGGTGTCCAGATAGGAGAACAGCCGTCCGGCGAGCAGCGGGTCGTCGGTGATGTCGATGCCGGGCACCAGGTGACCGACGTGGAAGGCGACCTGCTCGGTCTCGGCGAAGTAGTTCGACGGGTTGCGGTTGAGCGTCAGCAGCCCGATCGGCTGTACGGGGGCGAGCTCCTCGGGGACGATGTTGGTCGCGTCGAGCAGGTCGATGCCCTCGAAGGTCTGCTCCGGGGTGTCCGGGAAGGTCTGGATGCCCAGCTCCCACTCCGGGCAGGCGCCCGCCTCGATGGCGTCCGCGAGGTCGCGGCGGTGGAAGTCGGGGTCCACGCCACCCGCGATCTGCGCCTCCTCCCACACCAGGGAGTGCACACCGAGCTTGGGCTTCCAGTGGAACTTCACCAGTGTCGTGGAACCGTCGGCGGCCACCAGACGGAAGGTGTGGACGCCGAAGCCCTCCATCATCCGGTACGAGCGCGGGATGCCCCGGTCGGACATGTTCCACAGGGTGTGGTGGGTGGCCTCGGTGTGCAGGGTGACGAAGTCCCAGAAGGTGTCGTGCGCGCTCTGGGCCTGGGGGATCTCCCGGTCCGGGTGCGGCTTGCCGGCGTGGATGATGTCCGGGAACTTGATGGCGTCCTGGATGAAGAAGACCGGCATGTTGTTGCCGACGAGGTCGAAGACGCCCTCTTCGGTGTAGAACTTCGTCGCGAAACCGCGCGTGTCCCGGACCGTGTCGGCGGAGCCCCTGGACCCCAGCACCGTCGAGAAGCGCACGAACACAGGGGTCTCCGCGCCCGCTGCCAGGAACGCCGCCTTCGACACGGCGGCCGCGGTGCCGTAGCTCTTGAAGACACCGTGCGCCGCCGCGCCGCGGGCGTGCACGACGCGCTCCGGGATGCGCTCGTGGTCGAAGTGCATGACCTTCTCGCGCAGGTGATGGTCCTGCAGCAGCACCGGCCCGCGCGCACCGGCCTTGAGGGAGTGATCGGTGTCGTACCGCCGGGTGCCCTGAGCGTCCGTGAGGTAAGCGCCCGACTGAGCCATGCGAGCCTGGGCCGCGCCGGTCGCCTGCCCTGTGGGCGACATCGTGTCGGGCCCGCTCTGGTCCGGCTTCGGCGGCAGCGGCTCACGCGGCTCCACCGGTTCCGCGACACCGGCGGAATCCGGGGCCGGCTTGCCGGGGATCCCTTCCTCCGGTCCTGCGCCGGTGCCCTGGATGGCTTCAGTGACCTTGTCTGCCGCCCGCTTGATGGGATTGGGCTGGCTCATCGCTATCGTTCCTCTGCTTCAGCCGGCCATGGCCGGCGCGGCCACGTAGATCGGATGCTCTGAGTTCCGCCGCCGGGTACCCGGCTACGCCGGACGAATCCCTGGTCATGCCGCTCGGGCACGGCGGACCGCTGCCCGGCGGGGTGTGGGTCGGATACTCTGCCGCGATGGCCGAGAAGACGGAATCGGAGCCGGTGGTCGACCTGCGGGGCGGTCGATCGAGACGCTCGACGACTTCTGGGACGCCGTCACCGAGCACTGCGGACTGCCGGAGTGGTTCGGCCGGAACACGGACGCCTGGCGGGACACCATCCAGACACGAGGCATCTCCGAGGTCATCGACCGCTACGACATCCTGGTCGTGCACGTGGACGAGCGGGGAGTCTTCGCCGCACGGAACAGTGAGGCACGGGCACTGCGCAGCTCCTTCGCGGGGCGGCAGTCGCGACTGGTCGTGCACGAGTTGTCCTGGTCACCGGAACCGTCGCGATCAATGCCCCCGGACTGCCGCCAGGTTGGCTGCGACCAGTCTGGTCCGCTGGTCGTCAGTGCCGAACACCCGTCTGCAATCGGTCACGAGGCGTTCGTACAACTCGATGGCCTCGCTCCTCTTGCCGGCCCGGGCATACGCGTTGGCCAGGTTGCTGAGGGCGCCCAGCGTGTCGGGGTCATCATCGCCCAGCGTCCGTTCCGCCGCCCTCCACGCCTCCTCGAACAGCACCAGCGCTCGTTGGTGGTTGTGGGCGGACGCGTGGGTCCTGGCGAGGGTGACGCGGACGCTGTTCGTCTTTGGATGGTCGGCGGCCAGGATGCGTATCCGGTCGGTCAGTGCTTGCTCGTAGAGGGGGACGGCCCGGGCCGTGTTGCCCGCCACCATGTAGGCGCTGGCGAGGTTGTGGCGGGCCGTGGCCGTGTCGGGGTGGTCCTTGCCGAGCACCCGTTCGGTCTCGGCCAGGTGCTGCCGGTGCGTTCGGATCGACTGTGATGCGTTGCCCGCCCTGGTGTGG
Organism: Streptomyces paradoxus; assembly: GCF_014202475.1. Lineage (GTDB taxonomy): Bacteria > Actinomycetota > Actinomycetes > Streptomycetales > Streptomycetaceae > Streptomyces > Streptomyces paradoxus. The sequence continues at coordinate 318,197 of NZ_JACHGV010000008.1, read as the reverse complement.
GCTTCCGCGAGCTTGCTGCGGGCAGTGAGAGTGTCAGGATGATCAGCTCCCAGACACTCCAGGCAGTCGTCCAGCACCTGCTGGAGCAGCGGGAGCGCTTTGGACGTGTCGCCCGCCACGGAGAGGGCCAGACCGAGGCTGCTCCTCGACAGGAGCGTGTCGGGATGTCTGGCGCCGAGGCTCTTCTCCCGTGCCCGCAGGCTGCGTTCGTACAGGCCGATGGCGCGTGGCAGTTCCCCTTTTCCCATGCAGGCACGGGCAAGACTGCTGAGCGTGGTGAAGGTTCCCGGATGCTCCGGGCCCAACACCCGCTCCAGGTCCGTCAGGAGGCGCTCGTACAGGTCGATAGCCTTGTCGGGATCCGTCGAGGCGTGCGCGCCGGCGAGGTTGGCGCGGGTGGCGAGGGTGTCCGGATGATCGGCGCCCAGGACGTCCTCGGACACGGTCAGCACTCGTTCGTACTGGCTGATCGCTTTGCCCAGGTCGCCCACCTGCCAGTAGGCACCCGCAAGGCTGTGCCGGGTGGTGAGTGCGTCAGGGTGGTCGGCTCGCAGGAGCGACTCCTGGGCCTCAAGGACGCCCTCGAGCATGGGGATGGCCCTGCTCAGGTCGCCCGCAGTCCCGTAGGCCTGAGCCAAACTGCGGTGGAGGACCAACGTCTGGGCGTGGCCGGGGCCCCAGACCTGCTCGTAGTCGTCCAGGAGGTCCTGGTAGAGCTGGATGGCCTTCGGCAGGTCGCCGAGGTCCTGGTGGGCGCGGGCGAGGTGGTGGCGGGCTGTGAGGGTGTTGGGATGCCCGGGCCCCAGCTCTCGGGTGAAACCTCGACCGGCGCGTTCGAAGTGCGGGGCGGCCAGGGGGTTGAGCAACTGGTGTTGGAGGAAGGCACCTGCGCGGCACAAGACGTAGGCGGTGAGAGCGGTGTCGGCGTCCGGGCTGGAGTGCTGGGCGAGGGCATCGATGTGCGGCATGAGCCTGCGCCAGGCAGAGGCATCGGCCGACGCGTCGACGGCGGCGGGCAGCGCGGCGTTCAGGCAGGTGACGGCGGCGTCGCGGGCGCGGACGATGTCGTGGGGCTGCCGGTGCGGATCGTCAGCGTCGGACGTCCGGGTGACGGCCTGGACAAGCCTGTGCACGTCCAGGGAGTCATCCGTGGCACTGATCATGCTGTAGGCGGCCAGGCGCCCCACGGCGTCGACGACGGCGGGCTCACTGCCGAGGGGGCCGATGAGCGCGCGTGGGATGGCGTTCGGGGCGTACCAGGCCAGGACGCGCAGGAGATGCCCGGCCAGTGGGGTGTCGGTGAGGCGGTCCAGCGTGATGGCCCAGATGCGGGCGATGGTGCGTTCGCTGTCGTACCCTTCCTTCGCCCTGCGGTACATGTAGGCAGGGTCTTCGGCGAGCAGACGCAGGTAGGCGCGTGGAGTGATACCGGTCTGGACGATGTAGGCGCCCGCCTGCTCGATGGCCAGCGGCAGGTGGCCGACTTCGGCACACAGTTCGGCGCCACCGTCCAGGACTGCCTCGGGGCGGGTTCCGTCACCGGTGAGGATTCGAGTGAGCAGGGTGTGCGCCTCGCCAGGGGCGAGGGTGTCCAGGTGGATGGGCACGCCGGTGTCGTGCCAGCCGGATGCGCGGCGGCTGGTGATGAGGATCCGGCCCTTGTCGGCGTGCGCCAGAAGGGGCTGCACGTCCCCGGGGTCGGTGACGTTGTCCAGGATGAGCAGCCATCCGTCGTGGCCGGCCAGCCACTGCAGGGCCCGCTCCTTGAGCTGGTCCTGGGGCAGTTGGGAGAGGGCGGGCTGGAGAGCGGCAGCCAGTGCCGCCAGCCCCGCGGCCAGGGCGCCCGAGGAGTCGGCGGTGATCCACCAGATGGGGTTGGCCACCTCGGTGCGGGTGGCGGCCCACTGAGCCGCCAGGGTGCTCTTGCCGACCCCGCCCAGGCCGTGCACGGCGTGCACCACAGCGGCCCCCGAACCGGTCAGGGCATCGTCCAGCAGAGCCAGTTCACGGGCCCGGCCGACGAACGAGGCGCGAAGTGCGGGCAAGCGCACCACTCCGGGCGGAGCGTCCACAGATCCCGGCGGGCGCAGCTCGTGCGGTGGCACATGCACGATGGTCGTGTGGTCCCCGGTGCTCGCCACTCCCAGGAACGGGCCTCCTTGTGTGTCGATAGCGATCGACCGTTCGCCCGAGGCGATCACGGACGATGGGGTGGGACCGTTCGGTTCGGCAGCGGGCCTTGGTGACTTCTTCATCGGCGGTCCCCTTCGGACGGGCGATCGCCCGTGGTGATGTCGCCGACGACGGCACCGCCGACAGCGACCGACCGTTCACCTGAGGCCGTCACCGACCCCGACGGCGCTGTCCCCGCCTGGCGCTGCGGGGAAGCGGTCGTCGTCCCTTGCGTCGTGTGGCCGGAAGGCGGGTTCGTGCCCGGTACGCCGCCGTCACCCGTGGAGATGTTCCCCTGCACGGTCGCTCCCACCGCGACCGCCCTCGTCCCGGTCGCCTGAACGCTGCGCGTCGGCCCGCCTGCGGTGCCGCCCCCACCGCCCGGGCGTGTGGCGAAGCCCTGCCCCCACAGCACGGACAGCGCGGCCACCGCCGCACCCAGCGCGGACGACACGCCCCACCGCGCCGCCGCGTCCGACACCAGAGCCGGCAGCAGCCACATCCCGCACGTCACCGTCGGCACGGTGAACGCCACCATCGCCACCGCCCCCGCCCCCGCCAGCAGCCATCGCGTCCCCCCAGTCAACAGATCCACTCCCCGCACAAGACGGTGTTCCGCACGGATCGTCCACCCGCTCGGACTCCGACGCGGCGCCTCTGCTCACGCCGGCCCTTCCACAACCGCCGCAAGAATGCCCTGGGCGCAGCGCCGCGGAATCGAGAAGGAGAAAACTCGGCACAAAGAGGCGCCAGGTCGGCTAAGAGCGCTGTACCGGCCGAAGTCGCAGCCTTCGGGTACGGCGTCGACGGCTGGGGCAGGACTTACGCCGCTCCGGCGTTGTCCAGTTGCAGTGCCGCGCGCAGCCAGTCGTCCGTGGAGCCCGGGGTCGGCTGGGGGTGGCCGCCCGGCGGAGTCAGGACGATGGCGGCGAGTTCCCAGTACTGGTTCAGGCGCGCCTCGGCCGACAGGCGGGCGGCCAGCAAGCGGCGGAACTCGTGGGTGTCGCGGCTGCGATAGGCGCTCGCGTACGCGGCGACGTAGGCGTCCAGGGCCTCACCTGGATGCGGGTCGTTCGCCTGGCGCAGGTGGGGGGCTGCGAGTTCGAAGGCTTCGGCGAGGCCCGCGTAGAGCAGCGCGGCGCCGCCGGCCCCTGCTGCTCGGTGCACGTCCGGTTGGGGCTGCCGGCCGTTCGGGCAGGGAGCCGTCGTCATCGCGTGCAGCCGGGCGAAGGCGAGCACCTGGGACGGATGCGGTTCGTCGGGCGGCTGGGGGACGGCCGCCTCCAGGAAGGCGGCCGTCGCGAGGCGGGGCATCCGCGCCGGCAGCCAAGCGCGCCAGAACCTGGCCAGGGGCGCGGTGCTCGGCGGGGTGCTCAACGCGCTGAGCAGCTTCAGCCGGCCGGCGCGCTGAGCCGGCGGGCAGTCCCGCACCAGCTGGAGTGCCGCTTCTCGCCAGCGCAGGGCCTTCAGCTCACTGCCGAGCCCGCGCAGGCGGCTGTCGAGGGCGTTCTCCAGCACACGCCCGGCCGCCTCTTCGTCCTCGAGGATGCGGCGTATCTCGGGCAGGGGCAGGTCAAGGGTGCGCAGGGAACGGATCAGCTGCAGTCGTTCCAGTGCCTGGGGGCCGTAGCGGCGGTGTCCGCCACTGCTGCGGGAGGCTTCGGGGAGCAGGCCTTGGTCGGAGTAGAAGCGGACGGTCTTCACCGTGGCACCGGCGCGCTCGGCGAGTTCCCCGATGCTCCACAACGGCTCGTGCGACGCGGACAGTTGAACCTCCCTTAAGGGGAGTTCCTACGGTACCGGGGCGCGGGCGAGGCAGCCACGGGCGGCCCGCGGACGAGGGCGTACGCGACTGGCGCGGCGTCATGAGACGGGAGGACTTCGTGCACGTGTTCATCATGGTTGCGGGTGTGTTCACCGGGGCCCAGGTCTGGGAGGAGACGGCCGCGCGGCTGGTAGCGGCGGGCAGCACGGTGCACGCTGTTCCGCTGACGGGCGTCGACCCGGCCCGGTCCGCCCATCCGGGGCACGTCGGTCTGGAGACGCACATCGAGGACGTGATCGCGGCGATCGACGCGGTGGACGCGACGTCCGGGCAGGAAATCGTGCTCGTCGGTCACGACTACGGGATCCACCCGGTGCTCGGCGCCGCCGACCGGCGGGCGGAGCGCATCGCACGCGTCGTCTACCTGGACTGCGGGATGCCGCAGAACGGTGTTCCGGCGCTGGCCGCCGTGCCGGACCAGGTGCTGCGTGCGCAGCTGGCCGAACGTGCGGAGGCGGGCGAGCGCGAGGGCGTGCTGGCTCCACCAGGCCTGGACGAGTGGGGGCGCTGGGGCAGTACCGCCGACCTCGACGAGGTGACTCTGAAGCGGTTGACCGACCTGGCGGCGCCACAACCGCTGGGCACCCTGCTTGAGCCGTTGCGGCTGACCGGAGCGGTCGCCGCGGTTCCCGTCTCAGGCGTGCTGTGCGCCCGGAACGGCGCCAGTATCGACCTCGTGCAGAGGCTCGTCGACTTCGGCGATCCTGCGCTGGCCGCCCTGACCGAGCCTCAGGTCAGCTTCTTCGAACTCCCCACCGGGCACTGGCCGATGCTGTCCGGTCCCGCCGCACTGGCGGACGTCCTGCTGCGTGCCGCGGCCGGCGAGGGGCACCGGCTGCGACCGGCCGGCGACGGCGCACCCGCGCCCGCCCATCTGCGCCCGTTCCCGTTGGACGTCCCCGAGCTGCCCCGCGACCGCCAGGGTCATGTCGATCTGTACGTCCCCGACGGCGATGGCCCGCGACCGGCCGTGGTCTTCGTGCACGGCGGACCGGTGCCCGCCGGAGCGCGGCCGAGCCCGCGCGAGTGGCCGGCCCTGGTGGGATACGCCCGCCTGGCCGCCGCCGAGGGCATGATCGGCGCGACTCTCGACCACCGCCTCCACGATCTCTCGGACTATGACCGCGCCGCCGCGGACATCGCCGCGGGGGTCGAGCTGGTGCGGGCCGACGCCCGGGTGGACGCCGACCGGATCGCCCTGTGGTTCTTCTCAGGCGGCGGCCTCCTCACCACGGACTGGCTGGCACGACCCCCCGCCTGGCTGCGCTGCCTGGCCGCGTCCTATCCCGTCCTGGCCCCCCTTCCCGCCTGGGGCCTGGCCGGCAGCCGTTTCCACCCCGCCAGGGCGGTCGAACAGGCGGGTCCCCTGCCTGTCGTACTCCTTCGCGCCGGGCGAGAGGCTCCCGAGATCGCCGCGACCGTCGACGCGTTCGTGACCGCGGCGGACGACTGCGCCGCGCAACTCGAGCTGATCGATGTCCCCAACGGCTTCCACGGCTTCGAAACCCTCAACGCACCGGAGGAGACGATCCCCGCCCTGCGCCAGGCGATGCGCTCGGTGGTCACCCACCTGACCAGGTGATCCCCCAGCCATGGCGATGGGCTCGCTGGAGGGCCGTCGTCGATGCAGTCATCCAGGTCCGGAAGGTCCGCGGACGGTCAGTCGATGACGGTGCCGACCAGCCGCTGCGGGGTGATCCTGACGACCACCCGCACCACCTCCGGCGGCAGTTCCACGTACTCCTGGCCCGCGCCAGGCCCCTCGTACTGCTCGGCCAGTGCGACGGCCAGCTTCCGGCCCGGGTCCTCGGCCACCGTCGCGGTACCGCGTACCTCCAGATACCGCAGCGGGTCGGCCCGGTCATAGACCGTCAGGCTGACCCGCGCGTCGCGCTCCACATTGGTGACCTTGCGGCGGCCGGCTGCCGAAGAGAGCAGCAGGTCGTCGCCGTCCCGGGCGACCCAGACCACCGAGGTCTGCGGGCTGCCGTCGGGGTTCACGGTGGCCAGTACCGCGGGATTCACATCGTCAAGGAGCCTGCGTGCGCCATCGTTCAACTTGATCGTCACGCCCGCGACCCTAGTCAGGTCGTCAGGCCGTGTCGATCGACATATCCCCTGCCGCCGCGCACGCAGGAACACAGGCCAAGGCCCGACGCCGGACGTCATGGTGTGGCGTCCCCCAAGTGCCCTGATGTCCCAGGGACACGGCGGAATCCCCCACCTCACTTCTCCCCGGCTGCGCCGACAGCCGACGTCAAGCCGGGCGGATCGCGCCCTTGATCGCCGACTGGCCGGCGAAGAACACCGACTCCTCACGGATGAGGGCACCCGGGCCGGGGGCGTGAATCATCATGCCGTCGCCGCTCCAGATCCCGACGTGGCCTGGGTCGTCGTGGAAGAAGACCAGGTCCCCGACCTGGACATCAGCGAGCGAGACCTGGACTCCCGCTGTCCACTGGGCCTGGGTGGTCCGGGGAAGCGTGACGCCGACGGTCTTCCAGGCGGCCTGGGTGAGACCTGCCGCGTCGTACGATCCCGGCCCGACCGCGCCCCATACGCAAGGCAGACCGATCTGCGCGCGAGCGAAGGCGATCACCCGCTCGGCCTGGGTGCTGTGGCCGGCGACCGGCGTCAGCCAGGGTTCTCCGCCGGCGACCGGTGTGTAGGTGGTGGCGGGAATCTCGCGTGCGGTGAGGGCATCCGGGGCCGTCGGCGCGGCGAGGGCCGGTGCGGCGGCCGGCTCAACGGGCGCTGCCGGAGCATGAGCGGCCAGGACTGGTGCGGAGATGTCGGGCAGGCCGGCGCCATGGGTCGCGGTGGTCACTTCGGCCGGCGGACCTGCGGCGTAGTAGGCGGCGAGATCCGCTGGCAGGGGTGCGGCATACGGTGCGGTCGTGACGGTCGTCAGGTCGGCACCGTACGTCTCCGCCCCGCTCGCTGGAAGATCCACCTGGTGAGCAGCCGCGGTGGGGGCCGGGAGGGCGGGCAGCGCCGCGAGGGACTCTGGGCTGGGCTCCGGCGCGAGCGCCGGTACGGGCTCGGACAGCGGCCACGCCGCCAGGTCGCCACCGAGGCCCGGCTGCTCAGCGGTCCACGAGGCACTCTCGACCCGCCGGGCTTCGCCTGCCGCAGCCGGTGCGGCTCGCTGGCCGGAGAGCTCCGGGAGGATCTCAGTGGCTGGTGCCTGCGCTGATCCACTGGTCAGCTCCCGCACACCACCGGTGGGCGCCTTGGCCGCTTCGAGGGCACGGGGTTCTGCGGGACGTTCCGCCGGGCGCACGGATCGTTCCGCCTGGGGTGCGCGGTCGGGCCGGACCGGCATCCTCCGGTCCGACTGCCACGCCGGCACGGACGGGCCCAGCTTGGCGCGGGCGACGTCGAACCACTGCCTGGCAAGGGATTGGGTCGCCGGCGCCATGTCCTCCTCGGACCGGCCGCGGGCGTCCGTGCCCCGCTGACGCGGGATCGCAGCGGCGCGGGTCGCGTTGAAGGTGCCCGTGTCGCTCTCGGCCCGGTCGTAGAGGCTGTCGATCCGCCGCCGGACCTCGTCAGGGCTCGGCGCCTCGCCGTCATGCGCCAGCACGGGCACCAGCCGACTGCCGGATCCGGGACTCGATGGTGAGGGCCTCCGCGGCAAGGGAGTTGGCCTTGTCCGGGAAGTCGCTCACTTCGAGGCGCGAGGTTCGTTCCAGCGCCATGGAAAGGGCACTCCTTCGGTCCGTGAGCGCACTGAACCACCTATCGATCGGTGGAAGTCGTGCATGCTGTAACCAACTTAGCCAACTTGTGAGACTTCCGTGAAGATCGAAGTTGCGAATTGTCCGATATGCCGCTGTGACCTTCGCCCCTCTCAGCGCGGCCCTGCGGCATTCACCTCTCAGGTGCAGTCGCAGGGCCGCTGCTGGGCGTCGGGAACGACTGAGTCCGCGTCAAGAGCGCCGCCCGCCGGGGGATCTCAGTCGGTGTTGCGCGTGTAGGTCAGGAACACGGCGCCGCTCTTGAGGGCGGTGTGGTCGGTGAGTGTCCAGGTACGCGGGTCGAAGGCGGCCTTGCGGGAGAACAGCGGGATCCCGTCGCCGATGGTCAGCGGGCCCACTTTGAGGATCAGCGTGTCGATCTCGGCGTACAGGGCGCCCGCCAGCTCGGCCCCGCCCAGCAGCCAGATGTCCTTGCCGTCCTGCTGCTTGAGCTCCCGCACCGTCTCCACCGGGTCGCCGGCGACCAGTTCGACGGCCGGGGCGGGGCTCTCGGTCATGGTCCGGGAGAACACCAGGTGACGCAGGTGGGGGTAGGCGTCGGGGATGCCGGCCGCGAGTCCGATCTCGTAACTGCGCCGGCCTTCGAGGACGGTGTCGAAGCGCGTGCCTTCCGCCGTGACGGACAGGGCCTGCCGGGCCTGGACGGGGAGCGTCTCCGGGTACTCGGCGACGAGGTGATGTATGTAGTCCTCCTGAAGGGGCCAGAAGCCGTTCGGACCCGTGGGGTCCGCGCCGTCCGGGCCCGCGATGAAACCATCGAGAGTGGTGGCGACGTAGTAGACGAGTCTGCGCACGTAAGTCCTTTCCGCCAGAACGCTGTTCGTGGTGCGGCCCGGGGCCGCCGGATGGCAGGCCAGGGTGCGAGGCCGCCGAGTGATCATGGCACCCGGTCGATCAGAACGGCCACCGAGTCGTCGGATTCCGTGCATACTCCTCCGGACCCGGTCGGCCTACTCTCCGGGTTCGGCGATCAACGCCGTACCGATCGTGCGGAAGCCGAGCCGGGCGTAGACCCGCGCGACATCATCGTCACCGGCCGACAGGAAGACGGTTGCCGCACCCCGCGACCTGGCGTCGGCCACCAGCGCCGCGGTAACCGCACCTGCGAGACCACGACGGCGGGCTGCGGGGAGCGTTCCGACGCCGACGATCTCGCTGACTCCGGCGAGCGGTTGGTGCTGCCCCGCGGACAGCACTGATCCGTCCTCGACCGCTGCGGCGACCGCGGTCAGACCTGCCCGGATGCGCAGCATCGCGCGTTCCACCGATCCGTCGGCGACGCGGGCGTCGATCGCTTCCGCCAGTTGCGGTGTTCCCGCGAGACCGACGCTGGTCCCGGGCTCGGCGAAGGCGAGGTGAGGAACGGCCAGGGCGCCGGGCAGGATCGGATCGTCCGCGCCTGTGATCCGCACGGATACGCTGCTGGACACCCCGTCCGCACGAGCTGCGGGGGTACCGGGATCGAGCACCATCAGCGGATGTTCGTGGACCACGAGTCCCGACTCCTCGGCTGCCGCCCGCAGCGTGGGGGTGGTCTCGGCGACCCATTCGAAACTCTCCGGGACCCCCAGCTCCCGCTGGCGGGCACGGACTTTCCGGACATCGGTGGCCCGCAGCGTTCCGGACCACCCCCGTGCGGGACGTGCGTAGAACGGCCAGCCCTGGCCCTCCCGCACGAACAGGGTGAGCGGCCCGTGGTCCTCGACGCGAGCGCCATGGCGTGGGACCGCGTCGTAGTACGCCTCGATCCGGTCCAGCAGTGCCCGCTCCGGGTGATCGTCAAAGTCGGGAGAAGTCACAACGGGCATCCAAGCAACAGGGCACCGGCGACGTCACTTCGTTTTGGGAACTGCGGCTCAGCACAGGACTCGCAGCGCGCCGGGCAGCACTCTGACCGTGACCGGGAGGACGGCCTCGATCTCGCCGTCCGCGCCGTAGGGGACGTCCCGCTCCGCCTCGATGCGTATCTCACGGCCGCGCACCACCTGCACCTGGGGACGGTGGACGTGGGCGCCGGTGTCGAGCTCCTTCATCAGGGTGAAGAACAGCCGGCGGGGGGCGTCGCGGATCATCACGACGTCGAGCAGTCCGTCGTCGAGACGGGCCTTAGGGGCGATGCGGCGTGCGGAGCCGTAGTAGCTGGAGTTGGCGGCCACCACGGTGTAGCCGCTGTACGCGTGGTCCCGGCCGTCGACGGTGATCCGGTAGCGGACGGGGCGCCAGGTACTGATCGCGCGCAGGGCACCGGCGTAGTAGGAGGCCGAACCGCGCAGCATGCGGGAGCGGTTGGCGTGGAGGTTGGCCAGCGCGTCCACGCCCGCGTAGACGCTGCCGAGCACGACGGTGGCGGCGTGGACGGACGACGTGACCTCGATGGTGTCCACGGCGCGCGGCGTGCCGTGGAGCAGCACCCGGGCCACGCCGTCGGGGTCTCCGGGCAGGCCCAGGGCCCGGGCGAAGTCGTTGCCGCGTCCGGCCGGGACCATGCCGAACAGGGCGCCGGTGCCGCTGAGGGCTCCGCCGATGCTTCCGGTGATCCCGTCGCCGCCGACGGCGAGCACCACCCGGCCGCGTTCCCCGGCGTGGCGGGCGAGTTCGCGGGCGTGGGCGAGGCTGCGGCTGTACTCGGTCTCCAGCTCGGCGCCCGCCTCCCGGAGCAGGCGGGCCACCTTGTGCAGCGCCGCAGCGCTGGTGGCTCCGCCCGCGGTGGGGTTGACGACGGCGGTGAACTGTCGCATCGATGTGCCTCCGGGCTGACGGGTGGTGCCGGGCTGTCGTCTGGTCAGGGATGGTGCGGGCTGGGGCCGAGGGCGTGGCCGTGGCCGTGGCCGTGGTCAGTCGGCCGGCAACAGGACGCCGGGGTTCAGCAGGCCCTCGGGGTCCAGCCGTCGCTTGACGGCGCGCAGTGCCTCGACACCGAGGTCCCCGGCCTCCCGTACGTACCAGTCGCGGTGGTCGGTGCCGACGGCGTGGTGGTGGGTGATCGTGCCGCCCGCGGCGAGGATCGCCTCGTTCGCGGCGTGTTTGGCGCGCGTCCAGTGCTCGACCGGGTCGGCGCCCTGGGCGGAGACGATCGTGAAGTACAGCGAGGCGCCGTTCTCGTAGACGTGCGAGATGTGGCACATGACCAGCGGCGGGGTGCCGTTCTCGGTGAGTGTGGCGGTGAGCGCGTCGCGGACGGCCGCGTACAGGCCGGGCAGCCGCGACCAGTAGGCGGCGGTCTCCAGGGTTTCCGCGAACGCGCCCGCTTCGAGGAGCGAGTCCCGCAGGTACGGTGCCGCGTAGCGGCCGTGTGCCCAGCGCTCCCCCGGCTCGTCGCCCGCGAACCGGCCGCCGCAGTCGGTGAGTACGGCCGCCGCGGCCGCCCTCCGTTGCTCGGTGTCCTGCTCGGTGCCCTCGAAGCCGACCACCGCGAGGCATCCGGCGCTGTGCTGCTCGGCGGTGGAGCCGATGGCCTCGGGCTGGGCGAGGCCGATCAGGGTCTCGGTCTCGTCGGACAGCCTGAGGACGGTGGGGCGGGGGCCGTCCTGGGCGAGCCGGCGCAGCGCGGCGGTGCCCTCGTCGAAGGAGGCGAAGCGCCACCCTTCGTAGCGGCGTGTCTGCGGGACGGGCCGAATGCGGACGGTCACGGAGGTGAGGACGCCGAAGGCGCCCTCCGAGCCGAGGAGCAGCTGCCGCAGATCGGGGCCGGCTGCCGAGCGGGGTGCCCGGCCGGTGTCGAGGGTGCCCTCGGGTGTGGCGAGGGTGAGGCCGAGGACCATCTCGTCGAAGCGTCCGTAGCCCGCGGAGGCCTGCCCGCTGGAGCGGGTCGCGGCGAAGCCGCCGATGGTGGCCCACTCGTAGGACTGGGGGAAGTGGCCGAGGGTGAAGCCGTGTTCGGCCAGGAGCGCCTCGGCCTCGGGTGCGCGCAGCCCGGGCTGGAGGGTGGCGGTCCGGGAGACGGGGTCGAGGTCGAGCATGCGGTTCATGTGCCGCAGGTCCAGGGCGATGAAGGGTGCCTTGCCGGAGGGGGCGAGTCCGCCGACGACGGAGGTTCCGCCGCCGAACGGGACGAGGGCGAGGCGGTGTTGGGCACAGACGCGGAGCACGGCGAGCACCTCGTCGTGGCTGTGCGGTAGGGCGACCGCGGCCGGGGCGTCGGTGGTGTCGGCGGCGCGGATGCGCAGCAGGTCCGGGGTGGACTTGCCGCGGGTGTGCCGGAGGCGGCTCTCCGTGTCCGTGCGCAGGCTCTGTGCCCGGTCGCCGAGTGCGGCGTGCAGCGCGTGGAGGGCGGCGCCCTCCAGAGCGGGCGTGGAGATCGTGATCTCCTCCAGCCGGGCCGATGCCGTGGGCTGCGGCTTGACGCCGAGCCAGTCGCGCAGCAGCCCGGTGACGGTGTCGGGCAGCGGCGTCGCCTTGGCCGGGTCGCCCCAGCCGTTCCACAGCATGTCCATGCCTGTCGTCCTCACCGGTCGTCGGGGGTTGCCGCTGGAGCGGCCTCGGGCGTTACACTGTTACACATGACGCCTAATCGTCACAACAGCTCGGCCCAGCAGAAGTCCTCCGACAACGACGTGGTGCTCGACGCCGTCCGGGACTGCGTCCTCGCCGTCGGGGTGCGCCGCACGACCATGACCGACGTGGCCCGCCGCGCGGGCGTCTCCCGGATGACGCTCTACCGCCGCTGGCCCGACGTCCGTTCCCTCGTCGGTGACCTCATGACGCGCGAGTGGATCGCCGTCGCGACCGGAGCCATGCCCGAGAGCCGGCCCGAGGTGGGCACGCGCCCGCCGCTGATCGACGGCCTGGTGGGGGGTGTCGAGGCCTTCCGCGCCCACCCGCTCTTCCAGAAGATCGTCGACGTGGATCCCGAACTGCTCCTGCCCTACGTGCTGGACCGGCGCGGCGCGAGCCAGGAGGCACTGCTGGAGCTGCTCGCCGGGGCGCTGCGGGAGGGACACGCGGACGGCTCGGTGCGGGTGGCCCCGGCCGAACGCCAGGCCAGGACCGTGCTGCTCATCCTCCAGTCCTTCGCGCTGTCCCTGCGCACCATGACCGAGGAGGACGACGCCGAGCTCACCAGCGCGGCCTTCCTCGCCGAGCTGCGCACCGTTCTGGAGAGGACCCTCACCCCATGAGCCTGACCGGCACTCCTGCCGCGGCCTCCCTGTCCGCCGCGCGGCGCTCCCGCGACCTGACCGAGGCGACCGACGGCCGCGTGGTGGACGTGCTGGTCGTCGGCCTCGGTGCGACCGGCGCCGGAGCGGCCCTCGACGCCGCGGCCCGCGGTCTCGACGTCGTCGCCGTCGACGCCCACGACCTCGCGTTCGGCACGTCGCGCTGGAGCTCCAAGCTCATCCACGGCGGGCTGCGCTACCTGGCGTCGGCACAGTTCGACGTCGCCCACGAGAGCGCGGTCGAACGCGGCGTGCTGATGGAGCGGACGGCGCCTCACCTGGTGCGCGCCCAGCCGTTCGTGCTGCCCCTGACCGGACTCGTCTCGCGTGGGCAGGCCGCGCTGGCCTGGGCCGGTTTCCGGGCCGGCGACGCCCTGCGGCTGTCGGCCCGCACGGCTCGTGCCACGCTGCCCGCCCCGCGCCGGCTCTCCCCTGTCGAGACCCGGCACCTGGCCCCGGCGCTGCGCCCCGCGGAGCTGCGCGGCGGCCTGCTGTCCTGGGACGGGAGGCTCACCGACGACGCCCGCCTGGTAACGGCCCTCGCCCGTACCGCCGCCGCACAGGGCGCCCGCGTACTGACCCGCGTCCGAGCCCTGGAACTCTCCGCGTCCGGGGCCCGCATACGCGACGAACTCACCGGCGAGGAGGGCGAGATCCGAGCCCGTGCGGTGATCAACGCCTCCGGTGTGTGGGCCGGTGACCTCGTCGAGGGCATCCGGGTCCGGCCCTCCCGCGGCACCCATCTCGTGCTGCGGTCGGAGGACCTCGGCCCGCTCCCCGCCGGTCTGCACATCCCCATCCCAGGCGAGACCAACCGTTTCGTCCTCGTCCTGCCCCAGGACGACGGCCGGGTCTACGTCGGACTCACCGACGAACCCCTGGACGGGCCGGTCCCGGACGTCCCCGAGGTGCCGGAGACGGACATCGGCTTCCTGCTCGACGTCCTCGGCTCGGTACTCGACGTCCCCGTCCGTCGCGGCGATGTCGTCGGCGTGTTCGCCGGGCTGCGCCCCCTGTTGGACACCACCCCCACCGCACAGCCCGGCGCCGGCTCGCGCACCGCCGACATCTCCCGCCGGCACGCGGTACTGACCTCACCGGACGGCGTGGTCAGCGTGGTCGGCGGCAAGCTCACCACCTATCGCCGGATGGCCGAGGACGCCGTGAACGCCGTGGTCGAAGCTCGCGGCCTGGCCGCCGGCCCCTCCCCCACCGCCACGCTCCCGCTGGTGGGCGCCGCGGCCCCCCGGACGCTCGCCGCCCTGCGCGCGCCCCGCCGCCTCGTCCAGCGCTACGGCACCGAGGCACCGGCGGTACACGCCCTGGCCGTGCAGGACCCGCGACTGGGCGAGCCCGTCGTGCCCGGCCATGCCGTCACCGGCGCCGAACTGCTGTGGGCGCTACGGCACGAGGGCGCCCTGGACGAAGCCGACCTGCTCGACCGTCGCACGCGCATCGGACTGGTCCCGGCGGACCGGGCCGAGGCGCTGGAAGCCGTACGCGGGCTGGTCGGCGAAGCCCTCGGCACGACAAGCTGAGGTCGTGGGGTACGGATGCGCGAGGGGCTGGAACGCGGCCCGGTCTCGTCCGCTCACTGGCCGTCCTGCGGGCTGTAGGGCTGCAGGAGCTGGTCCACGGGTGCGTGATCGTCGGTGAGGAGCCGGGCAGCGCCGGTCCAGGAGGCGAGGTCGTCGCCGGTGGCGATCTTCCAGCCGGTGTGCCGCGCGTCGAGCGCCGTCTGGATCGCGCGGAGGTCGACCGGCCGGTCGGAGGCGAGCACCACCAGATTGCCGCCCTTGGACGCGGCGGCCGGGCCCAGGCCGATGTCGGCGGGTTCGCCGAGGAGCGCGACGTGCGCGAAGGTCTCGCCGAGGGTGGCCACTTCGGCGCGCGCGAAGTCCATGCCACCGTGATCGATGAGGTTGGCGACGTACAGACCCTCGTGGTTGAGCACCCGCCGGACATCGCTCATCGCTTCCGCGGTGGTGAGGTGCCAGGGCACGCTGACGCCACCGAACGCGTCGCCGACGACGAGGTCACGGCTGCCGGTGTCGAGTCGCCGCAGGCCCAGCCTGCCGTCCTCCACGCGTACGTCGACACCGGCTTCCGGCCGCAGGCCGAGGTGGTCGTGGTTGATGCGCACGACCCCGCCGTCGATCTCGGAGACGAGGCTTCGTGTTCCGGGCCGCGTGGCCGCGAGGTAGCGGGGCAGGGTGAGTCCGCCACCGCCCAGGTGGTGGGCTACGAGAGGTTCACCCTGCGGGAAGGCGGCGTCGACCACCGACGCGACGGCGCGCACGTACTCGAACTTCAGACGGGTCGGGTCGTCGAGGTCGACGTAGGAGTGCCGAAGGCCGTCCAGGACGAGCGTGCGGCCGTTGCCCCCGCCGGGGTCCGCGACGACCCGCGCGCAGTGGTACTTGGTCTCCACGTCGCAGCTCCCCGGCGCGACCGTGGCGGCGAGGCCGCCTGCTGCGACGACGAGTGCCAGGGCAGGGGCGCCGGTCCACCCGCGCGTACGCCACTCGACCCACGCCGAGCCGGCCACCAGCAGCGCTCCGAGGCCGAGCAGGATGCCGCTGACGGGCAGCCGCGACACGAGGACGAAGCCCGTGAGCACGGTGCCGACGATGGCGCCCACGGTGCCGATGCCCGAGAGCCGGCCGACCACCGTGCCGGTCTCCGCCAGGCTGGTGAGACGCAACTTGGTGACGAACGGCGTCACCGCGGAGAGCAGAGCGCCCGGCACCAGGATGGTCAGCGACGCGATGACCAGGAGCACCGCCGGGGCCCACTCCGCAGTGCTCCGCAGCACGGCGGGGGTGAGCGCCACCACCGCTCCGGAGACCCCCAGCGAGGGACCGATGAGCCGACGCGGATCGACCTGGTCCGCGATCTGTCCGCCCAGCCAGGAGCCGAAGGCGATCGCGGTGAGCGCGATGCCGATCACCAGGGTGCTGGTCTCGAGGGTCAGGCCGAGGTAGGGAGCCAGCAGCCGCAAGGCGACGATCTCGACCACCAGAACCGCGGCCGAGGACGCGAACACCAGTATCGCGGCGGCACGGGGGCCCAGACCGGCACGGGGCGTGCTCTCGACGACGGGCGACGTAGACGATCCGGTCACGGGCGACATTCTCGCACGGGGCCTCTGGGCCGGCCGGCACCCTTCAAATCCTCATACTTACCGTGGGGATTGAGGGCTGCCGGCACACAACTCGCGGAGCCGGGGTGCCCGATGAGGGCCCCGGCTCCGCGAGGCCGGGTTACACGCGGTCGGCCGCGATCAGGACGTACTGGAAGGAGCCGTCCCGGTAGGACTCGATGAACGCCTTCTCGATCCCGGTGACCAGCGAGGACGTGGCCCGCAACTCCCAGTAGGGCAGCGTGTCAGGGGTGAGGTCGACGATGGTCTGCGGGACGAGCCGGTTGTCGGCCATGGCGCGCAGATACTCGCGGCGGGAGTGGATGTTGCACTCGAAATGGGCGTTGATCTGGGAGACCCACTTCGACGGCTGGCCGTAGCGGGGGTTCCAGCAGCCGGTGATCGTCACGTACCGGCCGCCCACCCGCAGGAAGCGGGAGTGCTCGGCGAACAGGTCGTCGAGGTCGACGTACATGCTCGACTCGTTGTTCCAGGAGGCGGCGATGCTGCCCTTCTCGAACGGCGTGTCGAGCATGTTGCAGACGCGGGAGCGCACGTGGTCCTGGATGCGCAGTTCCCGTGCGCGCCTGTTGCCGAAGTCGGCCTGGGTCGCGGACAGGGTGACGCCCTCGACCTTGCAGCCGAAGCGGCGGTGGGCCATGACCATGGAGCCGCCGCGCCCGCAGCCCGCGTCGACGAGGGTGTCGTCGGGCCCCACGGAACCGAGGTGGTCCAGGAGGACCTCTGCCTGTGCCGACTCCAGCCGGTGCAGCTCGGCGATGAGCTTCTTCTCGTACTCGCTGTGGCCCGGGTCGCCGAGCGCGGCGTGATCCACGTCGCCGACGCCGTAGTGGTGGTGGTAGAGCCCGTCGACGTCACCGAGGCGGAGGTTGACCGGCCGCGCCTCGTTGTTCCAGTAGCGGGCGATGTCCCCCTGGTACGGCGTCGCCGGGGCCGGGATCTTCGCGGTGGCGATGGGGGTCGTTTCAGTGGTCACAGAGATGTCCGTTCCTTACCAGAAGTCGGGCAGGCTGTAGCGGTAGGTGTTGGTGCGGTGCCAGTCGTGGTTGCCGTCGACCCAGGCGGCCACGCCCCTGAGGAAACGCAGCACCGGGGGCAGGGGGCAGTCCGCCGCGAGGTCGGCCGCGGCGGCCTCGAAGGCGTGCTGGAGTTCGTTGTGGACCTCGACGGCCTTCAGATAGGCGTCGCGCTCGGAGAGTTGCTCGCGTTCCGCGATCACCACCGGCAGGTTCAGGTGGCGGCCAGGGCTGTCGAGTTCCTTGGTGTACGAGTAGAGGTCGTTGACGATGGTGGTCGCGTTGCCGGCGAGGGCGATGACCCGCTGCATGTCCGGCCGGGCGTGCAGGTCCGCGGGCAGTTCGTAGCCGCCGACGGTGTCGGTGATCGTGGGGCAGGGGCGGAAGTTGTTGAACTGGCGCATCGCCAGGTACTCCCACACCTCCGGGACGTGACCGGTCTGCGCCCAGGCGGCCTCGGCGAGATAGCCCATGTGCAGCCGGGCCATGTCGTGCCGGTAGCGGTCGGACTGCGAGGGCGTTGCCGCGCGGACGAAGTAGTCCATCGCGCTGGTGTACGCCCGGCGCGGGGCGTCCGACGCGAGCGACTCCAGCCACGCCGGCGCGTATTCCGCGGTCGTGTGGAAGGGGTCGATCGCGGTGTGCGCGAGGAGGAGGCGCCCGCCGAGACCGACGGGTGAGCCGCCGTGGTCCTCGCAGTAGCAGTCGTCCACCGCGTTCTCCGCGACCATGAGCCGTGTGGCGAGCATCAGGTGGTCGACCGTCGGGGCGTCGGGATGGCAGGCGACCATGTAGCGGCCGACGGAGAATCCGTCGAACTGGCCCTCCCATTCCTCGGGGTAGAGCTGGACCTCGTCCTCGGCCCAGCGTTTGATCCGGCGGCTCACCTCCTCGACGCGTGCGGGGTCGGGTTCCGGGACGGGGTGGTAGTAGAGGCCGGGGACGGCTCGCCCTTCCGCGGGCGGGGCGGCGGCCGGGGGTTCCGGATCCGGGGCCGCGACCGGGAGTCTGTACCGGTCGGCCAGGGAGAGCGAGGTCGTGCCGGGTCCGGTGGGCCCGCGCAGGATCCGCTGGAGCGCGGAGCCGGCCTCGGCTGCGTCAGGTGTGTCCCGTACGGGGGCGGCCGCCGGCGGCGGCGGGTCGGGGATCGTGACCGGCGGATGCAGTGCGGCGAGGAAGTGCCGGGCGGTCGGTGTGGCCGGGAGCCCTGGGGTCACGGGGGCGGGGACGTCCGGCGGGGCTGTGGGCGGCGTCGGCCGCTGTTCGGGAGGGGATGTTCCGAGGGGCCCGGAGTCGGGCATCGGCGGCTCCTTGCTGCGGTGGGGTGGGCGCTCCGTCGTACGGAGGTGTGCCTCGGATCAGGGGTCAGCGCGGTCTGGAGGCGATCTGCACGTTCTCCATCACGCCGAGGGCGTCGGGCAGGAGCACCGCGGCGGAGTAGTAGGTGCTGACGAGGTAGGAGTTGATCGCCTGTTCGTTGATGCCCATGAACCGCACCGAGAGGCCCTCTTCGTACTCGTCCGGAAGTCCCGTCTGCCGCAGGCCGATGACGCCCTGGTTCTCCTCGCCGGTGCGCATCGCGATGATGGAGCTGGTCTGCTCCTTGCTGATCGGGATCTTGTTGCACGGCAGGATGGGGACCCCGCGCCAGGCGGGCACGGATTGTCCGCCGAGGTCGACGTGGTCGGGGTAGAGACCGCAGGCGCTGAAGCCTCGTCCGATGGCCGCGATGGTCCTGGGGTGGGCGAGGAACAGCTTGGTGCCGCGCCTGCGGCAGAGCAGGTCGTCCATGTCGTCCGGGGTGGGCGGGCCGGAACGGGGCTGGATGCGCTGCTTGAAGTCGGCGTTGTGCAGCAGCCCGAACTCGCGGTTGTTGATGAGCTCGTGTTCCTGGCGCTCCCGCAAGGCCTCGATGGTGAGCCGGAGTTGCTCCTCGCTCTGGTTCATCGGACCGTTGTAGAGGTCGGCGACCCGGGTGTGGATCCTCAGTACCGTCTGCGCGACGGAGAGTTCGTACTCGCGCGGCTGCTGTTCGTAGTCGACGAAGGTGCCCGGCAGTTCGGCCTCGCCGACGTGACCCGCCGACAGGGCGATCTCGGCCTCGCCGTGCTTGTTCTGCCGCAGCCGTGAGCGGGAGCCGAACGCCTCGACGTGGGCCTGGAGGGTGGGTGCCGAGGCCTGGACGGCGGCGAAGTCGGCCCGGGAGAGGGTGAGGAGGGTGCCGGAGGTCTCGGCGGTCACCGTGCTGTCGTGGCGGGCGTCGGAGTCGAGCAGGGCGTTCTCGCCGAAATGGTCGCCGTCCGCCAGGACCGCGATGGCGATCTCTCCGCCGTACTGGCCCACGGAGGTCTGGCTGACCCGGCCGTGGGCGATCAGGTGGATCCGGTCCGCGGCGCCGCCACGCTCGACGAGGACCTCGCCCGCCGCGAAGTCGCGTTGTGTGCATCGGTCGGCGAGAGCGGTGAGGACGCTGGTGTCCTCGAATCCGCGCAGCAGGGCCAGTTCACCGAGTTCCCGGGGGATCACCCGGACCGTCGCGCCCTCCTGGACGAACTCGATGCGTCCGTCGCCGAGAGTGTGGCGCAACCGCCGGTTGACCCGGTAGGCGCCTCCCTTGGCCTCGACCCAGGGCAGCATCCTCAGCAGCCAGCGGGAGGTGATCTCCTGCATCTGCGGGGCGGACTTGGTGGTGGTGGCGAGGTTGCGGGCGGCGGCGGTGCTCAGCGACTGCTGCGCCGCGCCGGGTGTGGTCCGGGTTTCCGGGATGCTGTCGACGGTCATCGGGAGGGAGTCTCTCCTTGCACGACGGGGCGCCCGGCGCACACGGATGCGCCGACCGGGAGACAGGGAGGAATGGGCAACGAGCGGGAAGGATCACGGCGATCCGTCCACCTGCAGAAAGCTAGCCGCTGGGCGGGCCGCAACCACCAGGGAGACGAGATGCTTACTTCGAAGCAGTGACAATCAGTTGAATGCGGTTTATCGGTCCGTAGCGCGGCATCGCCCCGTCCTCGGCGCGCCTCGTCCGCGGAGGACCTCGCCGACGATGGGCCGGGCCAAGTTGAAGCCGAAACCTTACGGTTGAACCGTGAAACTCATTCCACCGTGGGCGACTTGCCCCCCGGCTCTGAGCAGCGGAAACTGTAAACGATGACGTAGAGCCCACCGGTACCTCGACTCTGCGCCGCCCCGAAGAGCACGAACAAAGGGGCTGACACGGTGGACAACGAACTGCACATCCTTCTCACCGAAGAGGACGCGGAAGCGGAACGCGTCGCCGAGCTGACCGGCTACCTGCGTGAGGAACTGCTCGACCTCGACGTGGACGACGTCACGACGCTTCCCGGCGGGGAGGTCCCCGCCGGAGCGCGGGCCGTGGACGTCACTCAGATCGGTGCCCTGCTGGTGACCCTCGGCAGCACGGCAACCGCCCTGAGCCAGGTGATGACCGTCATCCGGTCGTGGGTGGGCCGTCGCCACGACACACACCCGTCCCTGCACCTGCGGATGGGTGACGACGTCCTGGAGGTGTCGGAGGCGACCGACGACCAGGTCGCCGAGGCGTTCAAGATCTTCGTCCAGCGCCATTCGCCGGCGGGAGCCGAGCCATGACGGAGTCCAGACACGCGCTGATCATCGCCAACGACCGGTACACCGACCAGGGGCTCAAGAAGCTCAGGGCCCCTGCCCAGGACGCCGCGGCCCTCGAGAAGGTGCTGCACGACCCGCAGATCGGCGACTTCGACGTGGAGGTCGTGCACAACGCGTCGGCCGACCTCATGCGCAGGCGCATCCAGGGCTTCTTCAACGACCGCCGCCGCGCCGATACGCTCCTGCTGCACTTCTCCTGCCACGGCCTCAAGAGCGAGTCGGGCGAGCTGTACTTCGCCGCGAGCGACACCGAGCCCCCGCTGCTCGCCGCCACGGCCGTCCCCTCACAGTTCGTCCGCAGTTGCATGTCCGTCACGCGGGCCGGCCGCACCGTCCTGTTCCTCGACTGCTGCTACGGCGGGGCCTTCTCCCGGGGCTCCACCTCCGTGCGCGCGTCCGGCGACGTCAACGTCCTCGAATCCTTCGCGAAGGACGAGCCGGTCAGCGGACGGGGCTGGGCCGTCATCACAGCCTCCGACTCCATGGAGTACGCCTTCGAGGGCAACCAACTCGCCGACGACTCCTCCGCCCCGCAACCGTCGGTGTTCACGCACGCCGTGGTCGAGGGCCTGGAGACCGGCGAGGCCGACCTCGACGTGGACGGCAGGGTCTCCCTAGACGACCTGTATGAGTACGTCTACCGACAGGTGCGGGAGCAGAACCCCCATCAGACGCCGAAGAAAGCGGCGGAGCTGCACGGGGAGCTGCACCTGGCACACAGCCGGCGCGGCCGCATCAAGATCGTCGCCATTCCCTCACCGCCCTCCCTGCAGACCGCGATGAGCAGCGAGGAGTTCCTCACCCGGCAGGGCGCTGTGCTGGAGTTGCAGAAACGGCTGCAGCACACGGAGCTGCCCGTGGCGGAAGGGGCGCGTCAGCACCTGGAGGAGGTCGCGCGCAACGACATCCAGCAGATCGCCGGCATGGCGTCCGACGCCTTGGGCAAGATCCGGCTGGCACCGTCGCCGGACCACCTGGACTTCGGCCTCCTGCAGAAGGGTTCCACCCCTCACCAGCAGTCCGTGACCATGCACGGCCCACCGCTGGCCCGCCACTGCGTGGCCCAGCCCAAACAGTCGTGGCTGCGGGTCGACCCGACCGGCAGCGGTCTGGAGGTCCACGTCGACACGGCCACGGAGGGGCGCCTGTCGGGTGACATCGTGCTGAAGGGTGTTGCCGACGAGTCGGTGATCCATGTCGAGGCGGAGGTGGCCCCGGCGCACGGGTCCGGCGGCACGGGGCCCGGGACCGGCCCGTCGAACGGTTCCGGGCAGCCGCCTCATGGAGGGGGCGACAACAAGTCGCCGACGGTGGTCATCGGCCACCCGCGCACCCCGCCCCGTCCCAGGACACCGCCCGCGGGAACCGCACCCGCCCCTCGAACGGACAGGCGCGCTCCCGCCCTGGCCGGTGCCGCTCTCGCCCTGGCCGTCGCAGCCATCGGCGCGCTCGTACTGGCCATTCAAAGGGCGGTCGCGGCCCTCACGGAACGGGGCACCGAAGGGGTGTACGGCAACGTCGAGGACAACATCCGCGAGCACGGAGCGCTCACGCCTCTCATCATTTGTCTGATCACCGGTGCGGTGGCGCTGGTCGCCGGCGCGATCGCCCAGCATGATCTGAGAAATCGGCAGCAGCACCACACGAAGCAGGCGGCGAGCGCTACGAACACACTGACCTCGATCGCCAAGGGGCTGGCGATCCCCGCGCTGGTCCTGGCCGTCCTCGCGGGTATCGCCTACCTGGTGGGCAGCCCCCACTGGTGACCGCCTCAACAGGCCGGTCCGTCCTCCCGCAGTGCGGACAGCCCGCTGTCTGCGCCGCTCCTACGCCCACGGAGAACTGGCCCGGCATCTGGTGGCGGACCCGCTGGACCTGCGGGACCGGCTCCTGGCCGTGCTGCGGGCCGCCGACGCGGCGTTCTTCGCCGAGGACTGGCGGACCCTGCGGCCGGTTCTGGAGGACCACGCCCGGGAGGTACGCCGCAGGCTGGCGGCCCGGCCCCCGGCCGATGTGCTCGGCGAGTCGCTGCCGACGGCGGCCCGGGTCGGGCCCGGGGAGCGCGTTCGGCTGGACAAGTTGCAGATCGACGAGGTGAAGGGGGCTCCGCGGCCTCTCGTTCTCGTCCCGTCCGCCCGCGTGTGGCTCCATCTCACGGTCAAGCACGAACACCCGTCGTGCGTGGCGGTGCAGTACCCGGTGCCCGCCGCCTCGCCGGGCGGACAGTTGACCCTGCGGGGACCTGCACGACCGCCTGATGGCGCTGACCTCGCCCGCGCGGATGGAGCTGTGCCGTCATCTGCTGGGCGAGCCCATCACGACCTCGGAGCTCGCCGCCCGGCTCGGCTCCAGCGAACCGCAGGTCCCCCGTGCCCTGCGAACCCTGCGCGACGCGGGTCTGGTTCGCCCGACCCGGGAGGGCAAGCTGGTGCGGCACCGGCCGGCCACCGATGTCATCCGGCGACTGGGAAACGACGTACTGGCGACCGTGGCGCGGTGCATCGCCCCGCCCGGGCACCGGTTCCTCGACGGCTCGACGAGGGGCCGCTCGCCGAACGCGCCCAGCTCACCCATGAGATGCACGACGTCGTCTCGAACTACGTCAGACAGTCAGCCTGCTGCGGGCCTCGGGCGCCCCTGCCAGAAAGAGGACACCGCTCGTCTGGAACAACTGACTCCTCAAGTCCGTACCATCACTCACCAAGGCAGCTTGCGGAACGCACAACTCCCACACCGGGCCGCTGAAGCCCCGCTCCAGTACACGCATCACCCGCAGCATGCCTTCGACGCCGAGGAAAGGTCAGTGCCATGCCCGAGACAGCGATTCCCGCCACCGAACTGGCATCGCAGTACATCGCCCAGGTGACCGGCGATCTCGAAGCGAACCTCAAGGAGCAAGAACGTATCGGTGCGGAAATCACCGCCCTCCAGGAGCAGCTCGCCGCTCTCCAGCACGACCACGGCGTGCTGGTGAGCATGCAGCAGGCACTGGGCATCACCACACCGCCGAGCGGGTCCGCAGCCGAGTCCGAGAGTGCCGTGCTGCCTTCTCCGCGACGGAAGAAGGCCGTTGCGGCGGCCGGCGAGAAGCAGAAGGCAGGTAAGTCCGCTGCCACGCCGGCGAAGAAGACGGCCAAGAAGCCCGCAGCGAAGAAGGAAGCAGCCAAGAAGCCCGTGGCCAAGAGGGCGGACAGCGCCAAGGCCGCCGAGCCCACGCTGGTCGAGCTCATCCGCCGCCATCTCACCGAGCAGAAGGAACCGCGCTCGGCGGCGGAGATCTCCACCGCGCTCAGCGAAGCCCACCCCCACCGCGGTATCGCGGCCAAGGTCGTGCGCGTCACCCTCGAAGGACTCGTGGCAAAGAGCCAGGCCGAGCGCTCCAAGCAGGGCAGGTCCGTCTTCTACACGGCCCCGGTCTCGGAGCCGGCGGCTGCACCCGAGGACGCAGCACAGCCCAAGGACACAGACAACTGACAGTGCGCCCTGCCCTCGAAGGCGCCGCGGCGGACTCGGCGCCTCAAACCAGGGCCTGCACGACGTAGAGGATGCCCAGGCCTGCAGCCAGGCCGCCGAGGAGAAGACGCAGGCCCGTCTCCGGCAGGCGGGGCTGCAGGCGGGCACCGATGTAGCCGCCGACCAGCCCGCCCATGCCGCAGGCGAGCCCGAGCCACCAGTCGGGTGCGACGTCGCCGACGCTGGCCAAGGACAGCAACGCATACGCACCGGCGCCGACGACAGAGGTGGCGAACGTCGCGGCGAGTGCGGCCGGCGCCACCCGCGTCATGGGCAGACCCCGGGCGGCGAGGACCGGTCCGAGGAGGGATCCGCCGCCGATGCCGTAGATCCCTCCGACCACCCCCACCGCCACCGCGAGGGCGGCGAGCGCCACCGGGGACGGGTCCCCCGCCGGGGCAGAACGGCCACGGGCCGGTTTGAGGGTGCGGACACACAACCACACCCCTAGCGGCAGGAGCAGGGCGGCGATCAGCAGCCGGAACACACCTGGTCCGGGCAGAGCGAAGACGCGCAGCGCGGCGCCCAGCACGACGCCGGGGAGCGTGCCGGCGACCAGGCGCCGGGCCAGGCCGCCGCGCAGAGCTCCGTCGCGGCGGTAACGCCAGAGCGCGCCCGGCCCGGCCACCACGTTGAAGAGCAGGTTCGTCGGCGTGATCGCCGGGCTGGGCACGCCGAAGACGCTCAGCTGAACCGGCAGAAGGAACACCGCCCCGGACACCCCCGCGGGCGCGGTCACCACCGCGATCAGCAAGCCGGCGACCAGACCCGCCCACACCGTCCCGTCCATCCGGCCTCCCGCCCCTCACCGCAAACCCGGCCAGTATCAGCGCCCCGGCACCGGCAGGACGCATCGGCAACGAGATGTTCATGAGCGGCAGCCTCGCGAGGAGGCATCGGAAGCCTGCCTGTATCTGCTCGAACAAGTAATTCTCCACACCTCTCACGTCAGCGAGTGACGCAGCTCACACACCTCATGGGGAAGACTGAACGGCCATTTTCCTGTTCGGACAAGTAACAGCCTCTTCCCGCGAAAGAGAGATGACGATGTCGAAGGCGTTCGACCCCTACCAGCTGGGTGGCAAGCACCTGGCCAACCGCCTGGTGATGGCGCCCATGACCCGTAGCCGGGCCTACGGCCCCGGCCAGAGCCCCATGCCGTTGATGGCGGACTACTACGCGCAGCGCGCCTCCGCCGGACTGATCGTCACCGAGGGCACCCAGCCCTCCAGGATCGGTCAGGGCTACCCCGACACCCCCGGCATCCACACCGCCGAACAGGTCGCCGCATGGCGGAAGGTGACCGACGCCGTGCACGCACAGGGGGGCGTGATCTACCTGCAGATCATGCACACCGGACGGGTCGGTCACCCGGCCCTGACGGGCCTGCAGCCCGTCGCCCCCTCCGCCGTCGCGGCCGCCGGGCAGGTGTACACCCACGAAGGACCCCAGGACTTCGTCACCCCGCGCGAGCTGACCGACGCCGAGATCCGCGCCACCATCGCCGAGTACGCCACCGCCGCCCGCAACGCCATCGAGGCCGGCTTCGACGGCGTCGAGCTGCACGGTGCCAACGGATACCTCATCCACCAGTTCCTGGCCCCCAACAGCAACCGGCGCACCGACACCTGGGGCGGCAGCCCCGAGAAGCGCATCCGTTTCGCCGTGGAGACCACCAAGGCCGTCGCGGCAGCCATCGGCGCCGACAAGGTCGGCTTCCGCCTCTCCCCCGGCAACCCCTACAACGACATCGACGAGTCCGACACCGCCGACACCGCGGCCACCTACACCGCCCTGGTCGAGGCCCTCGCCCCGCTGAACCTCGCCTACTTGCACCAGTTGGAGGCACCCGGGGTACGTGACCTGGTGCTCCGGCTGCGCAAGGCATGGCCCACGACCTTCATCCTGAACCCCTTCACCGGCCAGGAGCCCACCGGGCCGGCCGAGTTGGAACTCGTGGAGAACGGCACCGCCGACCTGCTCGCCTACGGTGCCCTCTTCCTCGCCAACCCCGACCTGCCCACCCGCCTGGCCCAGGGCGGCCCGTTCAACTCCCCCGACCCCGCCACCTTCTACGGCGGCGGCGAGCAGGGTTACACCGACTTCCCCACGCTGGACGAAGCCCGCGCCTGACGTCCGGCGGCGGACCCGTGTCCGCCGGGCATGCCACACCTGAGCAGCACATACCCTGCCCTCAGGAGGCGGGCCCGGGAACCTGCACGCGGCAGCCGGCCCCAGCGCCGGCTGCCGCGACCGGCCCCGCAGGAACGGCCGCACGGGAGAGGGCAGAAGGCAGCACCATGGAAACCGAGGCAACATCCCAGGTCCCCGAGACGGGGGAACTCCCCGAGGCCGCACGCCGGGGGCCGATCAGCCATGCGATCTTCCGGGTGGCCCGCCTGCACCGCATGCTCGCCGGGCAACTGCTGCGCGAGGTCGGCCTGCACCCGGCCCAGGAGTTGGTGATGATGCAGCTCTGGGACCGGGGACGGATGCGCCAGACCGACCTCGCCCGGCACGTCGGTGCCGACGCCGCCACCATGACCCGTACCATCCAGCGCCTGGAGAAGGCCGGCTTCGTACGCCGCGTGCGTTCCACCAGCGACAAGCGCTCCGTCCTGGTCGAGCCCACCGCCGCCAGCCAGGCCCTGCGCGGGCAGGTCGAAGACGTCTGGGCCCGCCTGGAGGGCTACGTCGGCGGCGACCTCACCGACGCCGAACTCGACGAGGCCCTGGCCGTCCTCGAACGCCTCGAAAGCAATCTCGCCACCCGCGTCACCGACGCCGAACCGCCCTCGCGCCCCGGCGCAGCCGACGCGTGACGCCAGACGCCTGACCCTGACGCCTGACGCCTGACGCCTGACGCCTGACGCCTGACCAGGCGATCACCGCCGGGTGGCTCGCCCAGCGCCCCGATCGAGGCCGTCCGCCTTCTTGACAACCCCCGAACCCGCGAGAAAGGCTGTTGCACATAGAGAGTCCAGTTGCTCAATAGGAAACGGGAGCCCGCTCGTGGCCATCTCCGTCTTCGACCTCTTCTCCATCGGCATAGGGCCGTCCAGTTCGCACACCGTCGGCCCCATGCGCGCCGCCGCCATGTTCGCCGGGCGGCTGGAGGGGGAAGGACTCCTCGCCCGCACGGCAGCGGTGCGGGCCGAGCTCTTCGGCTCCCTCGGCGCCACCGGACACGGCCACGGCAGCCCCAAGGCCGTGCTGCTCGGCCTGGAGGGCAACGAGCCGCACACGGTGGACGTGGCCGAGGCCGGACGGGACGTCGAGCGGATCACGTCGACGGGGCGGCTCCGGCTGCTGGGCCGCGACCTCGGCGATGCCCACGAGATCGGCTTCGACGCGGACAGCCAGTTGGTGCTGCACCGCCGCCGTTCACTGCCGTACCACGCCAACGGCATGACGTTGTTCGCGTACGACGCCGAGGGCACGGTGCTGCTGGAGAAGACGTACTACTCGGTCGGCGGCGGCTTCGTCGTCGATGAGGACGCGGTGGGCGCGGACCGGGTCACGCTGGACGACACCGTGCTCAAGTACCCGTTCACCAGCGGTGACGAGTTGCTGCGGCTGACCCGGGAGACAGGCCTGTCGATCTCGGCGCTGATGCTGGAGAACGAACTGTCCTGGCGCAGCGAGAAGGAGATCCGTACCGGTCTGCTGGAGATCTGGCGGGTGATGCGGGAGTGCGTGGCGAGCGGACTGTCCTGTGAGGGGATCCTGCCGGGCGGGCTGAGGGTCCGCCGCCGGGCGACCGCCGTGGCCAAGGCGCTGCGGGCCGACGGTGATCCGGCCGGGCGGGCGCTGGAGTGGGTGACCCTCTACGCCATGGCTGTCAACGAGGAGAACGCGGCCGGGGGCCGCGTGGTCACCGCCCCGACCAACGGGGCGGCCGGCATCATCCCGGCCGTCCTGCACTACTACGTCAATTTCGTCCATGGCGCCGACGACGACGCAGTCGTCCGGTTCCTGCTGGCGGCCGGTGCAATCGGCCTGCTGTTCAAGGAGAACGCCTCCATCTCCGGTGCGGAGGTCGGCTGTCAGGGCGAGGTCGGTGCGGCCTGCTCGATGGCCGCGGGCGGCCTCGCGGAGGTCCTCGGCGGTTCACCGGAGCAGGTGGAGAACGCCGCCGAGATCGGCATGGAGCACAACCTGGGTCTGACGTGCGACCCGGTCGGCGGCCTGGTCCAGATCCCCTGTATCGAGCGGAACGGCATGGCCGCGGTCAAGGCCGTCACCGCGGCACGGATGGCCCTGCGGGGCGACGGCCGCCATCACGTCTCCCTGGACAAGGTCATCAAGACCATGAAGGAGACCGGTGCCGACATGAAGGTCAAGTACAAGGAGACGGCTCGGGGCGGGCTCGCGGTCAATGTCATCGAGTGCTGAGGGAGAAGGGGTCGCGCGACGGGCTCACCCTGCCGACGTCCGCAGGAACGAGGCGGCCCTCCGGCACATCGGCACCGAGTTCTCGCACCCCGACGGCTCGCCGTGCAGCCCCGACTCCGCGGCCATGGGCCGGGCCTTCGGGATCGAGTCGTGGAAGGTCAACGACGCCGCGTCCCTGGAGCCGACCCTGCGCAAGGCCGTCCAGTCCGGGGCACCCGCTCTGGTCGAGGTACCGACGGACCGCGACGCCGCGGGTCCCTGAGTGCCCGGCTGGTGGGACTTGCCGGTGCCGGCGTACATCACGGACGAGCGCCAGGACGAGTACCACCGCACCCGGGCCACCGAGCAGCACCTCTGAGACGACCCCGCGCCCGTCGGCGTCGGCCGTGGGGCCGACGCCGGGGGCCGAGAGGGTCTGTCACACGGTCCGGACGACGGTGCCGCCGACTTCCAGTGCGGTGACTTCACCGGCGGCTGCGGTGGTGTCGGTGACGAGGGTGTGCAGGAGGGCGGCGGGGCCGACGTAGGCGTAGGCGGTGTGGCCGAGTTTGCTGCCGTCGGCGGCGCCGATGACGCGGCGGGCGGAGGCGATGCCGGCCTTCTTCACCGCGGCGTCGTCGAGGTCGTAGGCGGTCAGGCCGTCGGCCGCCGTCAGCCCGCAGCAGCCGATGACGGCGGTGTCGAAGCGCAGGGCGGCCAGCGAGGCGAGGGTGAGGGGGCCCGTGAGGGCTCCCTCGGCGGCACGGGGCTGTCCGCCGGGCACGACCAGTGTGGCCGGGCCGGGTGTCTCGCCGAACAGGTGGATGGCCTGGAGGGACAGGGGCATCACGGTGACGGACCGCTCACGCAGGAGGCGGCCGACCTCCAGACAGGTGGTGCCACTGTCCAGCAGGACGCTCTCGCCGTCCGCGATGAGTGCGGAGATCCCGGCCGCGATCCGGCGTTTGGCGTCGACCGCCTCGTGGGCGCGCAGCGCGAAGGGGGGCTCCTCGCCCCGGAGCAGCAGGGTGCGTGCCCCTCCGCGGACGCGTTCGAGGACGCCCTGGGCGGCGAGGGTGTCGAGGTCGCGCCGGATGGTCATCTCCGAGGCGCCGGTCAGCTCCGCCAGTTCCTGGACCGTGGCTTCCCCGGAGTCCCTGACGGCCTTCGCGATCAGCCTGTGCCGGTCTGCATTGCTCATACCGCGATTGAACACCACCAAGAAACGAACATCTAAGTTGTTCATTAACGGGATTTTCAAACACTATGGATGTTCGATACGGTGGGCGGCATGGAGCGTTCCCTGCGAGCCGCCCGCGTGGCGACCTATGTCTACTTCGTCCTGTACGGCACCTTGCTGGGCACCTGGGTGGTGCAGATCCCCGCGATCGAGGAACGTGTGGGGATCAGCCATGCCGCGCTCGGCGGTCTGCTGGTGGTGCTCGGGCTCGGGGCGGCCTGTCCGGCTGCGTCCCGCAGCTGTTCAGTGCGGCCGGGCACGCCGATCCCTCCGCCGCCGGGGCCAACGTCTCCCGCGTCGCCGGGCTGGGCTATGTCGGCATGCTCGCCGGGCCTGCCGTCATCGGCTGGCTGACCCACCTCGTCGCACTGAACGAGGCCTTCGTCCTGTTGACCCTGCTGTGCGTGACCACCGCCGTGGGCGCCCGCGTCCTGCGCACCGGATCCGGCAGCACCCGTCGGCGCGAGATGGCAGCCGACACCCACTGACCGCTTGTGCGGCACGGTCCCTGACAGCCGTGCCGCACAAGCCCTCATCTCCCCCGGTCGCCAGGGCCGGGGAGGGAAGCCTCAGCCGACCGAAGGAGCCCCCGATGTCCGAGTCCCACGCACGGCCCGCCCGCGGCCGTGTCGGTGTCATGCTGCCCCGCGACCTCCCCGTCCGCGACGTGCTGCCCTTCGCCCGCCGTGCCGAGGAGCTGGGGTTCGACCAGGTCTGGGTGGTGGAGGACCTCGGCTGGCGCGGGGGTGTCGCCCAGGCCGCCACCGTCCTGGCCGCCACCACCGACCTCACCGTCGGGATCGGCATCATGCCCGCCGGCGCCCGCAACGTGGGCTTCGCCGCGATGGACCTGGCCACCCTCGCCCAGCTCCACCCCGGCCGGCTCATCGCGGGAATCGGCCACGGCATGCCCGGCTGGATGCGCCAGGCCGGGTCCTGGCCCGCCAGCCCCCTGACGCTGATCAAGGAGTACGCGAGCGCGCTGCGTCTGCTCGTCGCCGGGCAGCCCGGCCCCGTGAACGGCCGGTACGTACGCTGCGAAGGCGTCGTCCTCACCGAGGTCCCGGACGTCGTCCCGCCGGTCGTGCTGGGTGTCCGCGGCCCCAAGTCGCAGCAAGCCGCGGGCGAGGTCGCCGACGGACTCCTGCTGGCCGAGCCCGCCGCACCCGCCTACATCACCGCCTCGTTGCGCAACCTGGGCCGCGCCGCCCCGGCGAACCGTCCGGAGATCGTCACCTACGACGCCGGCGCCGTCGACGACGACGAGGAAGCCGCCCTCACCCGCGTCCGCGCCGCCCTGGAGCCGGTCGGCGAACCGGAGTGGGCCGCGCACATAGCCCCGCTGCCCTTCGCCACCGAACTGCACGCCCACCGCACCGCCAGCCCCGACGCCCGGCACTTCGCCCGGACGATGCCCGCCGACTGGGTCCGTCAGCTGAGCGTCTCCGGCACCCCGGCCCAGGCCCGCGCGGCGATCGGTGCCCGCCATGCGGCCGGCGCGACCAGCGTCGTGCTCGCCCCGGCGGGCCCCGACGCCCTGGCCGCACTCGGCTCACTCGCCCGCGCCCTGCCCCACCGGCACTGAACCGAACGCCCCGAGACCCCAAGGGAACCGCCCCATGTCCACCGACCGCAGCCGCATCGTGCTCTTCGACCTCTTCGGGGTCATAGCCCGCCACCAACGCCCGGGCGCCCTGGAGAAGATGGCCGCCCGCTGCCACACCTCCCCGGACGCCTTCACCACGGCCTACTGGACCCACCGTCAGCCCTACGACGCCGGCCGGCACACCGCGTCCGCGTACTGGACCGACGTACTGCAGGCCCTGTCCCGCCCCACCGACGCCGACACGATCGAAGAGCTACGGCTCACCGACATCGACAGCTGGTCCCGCGTCGACGAGCGCATGGTCGCCTATGTGCGCAACCTCGGAGACCGTGCCCGGGTCGCCCTGCTGTCCAACATCCCGGCAGATCATGCGGACGCCTTCCTCGCCGCCCATTCCTGGCTGCACGACCTCGACCTCGTCGCCTTCTCCGGAAAGATCCGTGCGGCCAAGCCCGACCCGGCCGCCTTCCAGCACTGCGTCACCGCCCTGCACGCCGCACCCGCCGACTTCCTCTTCGTCGACGACCGCGAGGAGAACGTCCGCGCGGCGCAAGCCGTCGGCATGAACGGACACGTCTTCGAGGGCCAGGACGACCTCGCGGCCGCCATCGACGCGTGGCTGCCGGCCCGATGAGCAAGGCTGCCGCATGGCGACTACGGCGGCTGCCCGGTCAGCGGGCCGCTTCCAGCCGGACCACGATCGACTTGGACGTCGGCGTGTTGCTGATGTCCGCGGTGGAATCCAGGGGGACGAGGACGTTGGTCTCGGGGAAGTAGGCGGCGCAGCAGCCGCGCGGGGTGGGGTAGGCGACCGTACGGAAGGCCGGGGCCCGGCGTTCGACGCCGTCGGAGAACTCGCTGACGATGTCGACCGGTTCGCCTTCGGCCAGGCCCTGGGCGGCGAGATCGTCCGGGTGGACGAAGAGCACCCTGCGGCCCTGGTGGATGCCGCGGTAGCGGTCGTCCAGGCCGTAGATGGTGGTGTTGTACTGGTCGTGCGAGCGGATGGTCTGCAGGAGCAGCCGTCCCGCCGGGACACGCAGGACGTCCAGCTGGTTGACGCTGAAGTTGGCCCGTCCGGTCCTGGTGGGGAAGCGCCGCTCGTCGCGGGGCGGGTGCGGAAGGGCGAAGCCGCCCGGCGCCCGCACCCGGGCGTTGAAGTCCTCGAAGCCGGGGATCACCCGGGCGATCCGGTCCCGGATCCGGTCGTAGTCCGCCTCGAAGTCCGCCCAGGGGACAGGTGGACCGTCGCTGACGAGGGCGGCGTCCGCCATCCGGCAGATGATCGCGACCTCGCTGAGCAAGGAGTCGGAGGCGGGTGCCAGGCGGCCGCGCGAGAGGTGCACCATGCCCATGGAGTCCTCCACCGTC
Source organism: Streptomyces paradoxus (assembly GCF_014202475.1). Classification (GTDB taxonomy): domain Bacteria; phylum Actinomycetota; class Actinomycetes; order Streptomycetales; family Streptomycetaceae; genus Streptomyces; species Streptomyces paradoxus. The sequence goes on along the minus strand of NZ_JACHGV010000008.1, from coordinate 285,349 downwards.
ACCTGTTGCTCTCCGGCGGACCGGAGGTCGGCTTCGGTGCGGCCCAGGCAGGGCAGGATGAGGGCCTGGCGGCCGGCCACCGCGTGGGACCGGTTGAGCTTGGTGGAGATCTGCACCGTGAGCTCGCAGTTGCGCAGCGCGCGCTCGGTGAGATCGGTGTCGGGGGCGGCGGAGACGAAGTTGCCGCCGAGGGCGACGAAGACCCGCACCCGTCCGTCCCGCATGGCCCGGATGGTGTCCACCGCGTCGTGGCCGTGGGGGCGCGGCGGCTCGAAGCCGAACTCCGCGCCGAGCGCGTCCAGGAAGGCGGCGTCGGGCTTCTCGTAGATGCCCATGGTCCGGTCGCCCTGGACGTTCGAGTGGCCGCGCACCGGGCAGAGTCCGGCGCCGGGGCGCCCGATGTTGCCGCGCAGGAGAAGGAAGTTGACGACTTCGCGGATGGTCGGCACCGAGTGGCGGTGCTGGGTGAGGCCCATGGCCCAGCAGACGACGATCTTCTCGGCGGCCAGGACCTCCTGGAACGCCTCCCGGATCTCCCGCGCCGACAGGCCGGTGGCCTCCAGGACGTCGTCCCAGGACGTCTTGCGGGCCCAGTCGGCGAAGTCCTCGAAGCCGTGGGTGTGCGCGGTGATGAAGTCGTGGTCGACGACCGTGCCGGGGGCGTCGTCCTCCGCCTCCAGGAGCATGCGGTTGAAGGCCTGGAACAGGGCCTGGTCGCCGCCGAGCCTGATCTGCAGGAACAGGTCGGTGAGTCGGGTGCCGCCGCCCAGCACCCCGGAGGGCCGCTGGGGATTCTTGAAGCGCAGCAGGCCGGCTTCGGGAAGGGGATTGACCGAGATGATCCGGGCTCCCCGGTCCTTGGCCGTTTCGAGTGCCGAGAGCATCCGGGGGTGGTTGGTGCCCGGGTTCTGCCCGACGACGAGGATCAGGTCGGCCTCGTACAGGTCCTCCAGCCGGACGCTGCCCTTGCCGATGCCGATGGTCTCGGTCAGGGCCGAACCGCTCGACTCGTGGCACATGTTGGAGCAGTCGGGCAGGTTGTTGGTGCCGAGGAGCCGGACGAAGAGCTGGTAGACGAAGGCTGCTTCGTTGCTCGCCCGGCCGGAGGTGTAGAAGGCCGCCTCGTCCGGTGAGTCGAGTGTGCGCAGCTCCCGGGCGACGACGGCGAACGCCTCGTCCCAGGAGACCGGCCGGTAGTGATCGCTGCCGGCCGGGCGGTACATGGGGTGCGTGAGGCGGCCCTGCCGGCCGAGCCAGTAGTCACTGCGCGCGGCCAGGTCCGCCAGGGGGTGCTCGGCGAAGAAGCTCGGGCCGACCCGGCGCAGGGTGGCCTCCTCGGCCACGGCCTTGGCGCCGTTCTCGCAGAACTCGGCGCGGTGGCGGTGTCCGGGCTCGGGCCAGGCGCATCCGGGGCAGTCGAAGCCCGACTTCTGGTTGACGCTCAGCAGGGTGAGCAGACTGCGGCGGACGCCCATCTGCGCGTGGGCGTGACGCAGGGAGGACGTGACCGCGGGGACGCCCGCGGCGTGGTCCTTGGGCGGGCCCACGCGCAGACGGGAGTCGCCGGGGTCCTCGGCGGGTGCCTTGCGGGCCATCGACTAGCGCTCCGCGAGGTTCGCGCGGGTACCGAGGCGGTCCTGGACCCAGTCGTGGAACTCGCCGATGTGGTGCTCGCTGGGCACCAGGACGCCGCCCTTGGCGTACAGCCGCGAGCTCATGGCCGGCTGGCAGCGCTCGCAGGCGTCGAAGTCCTGCCGGTTGACCCGGTCGAACAGTTCCACGGAGCGGCTGACGTCCCGGCCGCTCTCCACGACACCCTTCAGGTACAGCCAGTCGCACTCGACGATCGTGCGGTCGACCGCGACCGGGAACATCCGGTGGAAGATCACATGGTCGGGGACGAGGTTGATGAACACCTGCGGCCGGACGGTGATCGCGTAGTAGCGGCGGTCCTGGTCCTCGGTGACGCCCGGGATGCGGTCCAGGCCCTCCGAGCCGTCCACGGTGAAACCCTGGACGTCCGCGCCGAACTCGGCGCCGTGCCCCACGTAGAACTGCGCGGCGTACCCGTCGGCGAACTCCGGGAGCACCTCGGTCAGCTCCGGGTGGATGGTCGCGCAGTGGTAGCACTCCATGAAGTTCTCGATGATGAGCTTCCAGTTGGCCTTGACGTCGTAGACGATCCGCCGGCCGACCTCCAGGCTCTCGACGTCGTACCGCTCGATGGACTCGACGTCGCCCAGGCGCGCGACAACGTCGGCGATCACCGACCCCTCGAACGGCGGCGGGTTCTCGGCCAGGCACACCCACACGTAGCCGAGCCACTCGCGCACCGCCACGCTCGCCAGGCCGTACTCGGTGCGGCCGATGTCGGGCATCTTGGTCAGGTTCGGGGCCGCGACGAGCTTGCCGTTCAGGTCGTACGTCCAGGCGTGGTACGGACATTGGAAGGCCCGCTTCACCTCGCCGGACTCCTGCGTGCAGAGCTTCGCGCCCCGGTGCCGGCACACGTTGAAGAAGGCCCGGACGGAGCCGTCCCGCGAGCGGGTCAGCAGGACGCTCTCCCGCCCGACGTCCACGGTCCGGAACGCACCCGGCTTCGCCAGCTCCGACGAGCGTGCCGCGCAGAACCACATGGACTCGAAGATGTGTTCCTGCTCCAGGCGGAAGATCTCCGGGTCGGTGTAGTGGTCGCCGGGAAGGGTCGCGATCAGGCTGTCCGGCAGGCCGGTCGTAGTCATGGTTCACCTCGGAGTGCAGCGCCCCGGTCGGGCGAGTGGTTGCCTCATACGCAACGAGCCTCTTGCTACGCAACTCACAGTGCAGTCCACCCGAAGCACTGTCAAGACCTTGACCACGGGCCGCCGGAGCCGGGACCATGTTGCGTATCAGTCCCACTGTTGCGCAATACGCACTTCCCTCAGGGAGGGCTCAGTGTCTCTTGGACCCACATCCGGCCGTGAGTTCGTCCTCACGCTGTCGTGCCCCGACCGCTCGGGCCTCGTCCACGCCGTCACCGGCTTCCTCGTCCGGCACTCCGGGAACATCCAGGAGAGCCAGCAGTTCGACGACCGGCTCAAGGACCGCTTCTTCATGCGGGTGCACTTCGACGTCACGGACCCGGCCATGACACTGGAGGACCTGAAGTCCGGCTTCGCCCCGGTGGCGGAGGCGTACCGGATCTCCTGGCAGCTGTACGAGGCGTCGACCCCGACGCGCACGCTGATCATGGTGTCGAAGTTCGGGCACTGCCTGAACGACCTGCTCTTCCGCTGCCGCACCGGCGCGCTGAACATCGAGGTGCCGGCGATCGTCTCCAACCACCGGGACTTCGAACCCCTCGCCGAGAGCTACGGCATTCCGTTCCACCACGTGCCCGTGACCAGGGAGACGAAGCCCGAGGCGGAGGCGCGGCTGCTGGAGCTCGTCGAGGAGCTGGACATCGACCTGGTGGTCCTCGCCCGCTACATGCAGATCCTGTCGAACGACCTGTGCAAGCAGCTCGAAGGCCGGGCGATCAACATCCACCACTCGTTCCTGCCGAGCTTCAAGGGCGCCCGTCCCTACGTCCAGGCGCACGAGCGCGGCGTCAAGCTCGTCGGGGCGACGGCCCACTACGTCACCCCGGACCTCGACGAAGGGCCCATCATCGAGCAGGACGTCGTCCGTGTGAGCCACTCACAGGGACCGGACAGCCTGGTCGCCCTGGGGCGTGACGTGGAGGCGCAGGTCCTGGCGCGGGCGGTGGAATGGCACAGCCAGAGCCGCATCATGGTCAACGACAACCGTACGGTCGTCTTCCGCTGAGGAAATCGGCCTCCACCCCCTCACACCTGTTGACCATTTCACCTAGGGTTTCGCCATGAGCAACTACGGTGCCGAGTCCGCAGGCGCTCCGAGTGGCGGAGTGCAGTCCGTTGACCGTGCTGTCGCCGTGCTGGAGATCCTCGCCCAGCACGGCGAGGCGGGCGTGAGTGAAGTGGCCGCGGCGATCGACGTCCACAAGTCCACCGCTTTCCGTCTGCTCGGCGCGCTGGAAGCGCACGGGATGGTCGAGCAGGAGAGCGAGCGCGGGAAGTACCGTCTCGGTTTCGGGGTCGTGCGCCTGGCCGGCGCCGTGACGGGCCGTATCGCCGTCACCCGGCACGGACGGGGCATCTGCGAGCGCCTCGTCGACGACGTGGGCGAGACGATGAACATCGCCGTCCTCGAATCCCACCACGCGATCAACCTCTACCAGGTGCGCAGCACCTCGGCCATCGCCGCCCAGAACTGGGTGGGACGGCAGACACCGCTGCACTGCACGTCCAGCGGCAAGATCCTCCTCGCCCACCTCGACAAGAAGGACCGCGACGAGCTCCTCACCGAGACCGGCCTGCCCCGTCTGACACCGCGCACGGTGACCTCCAGGAAGAAGCTGGAGGCGGACCTCGCCCAGGCCCGTGATCAGGGCTACGCCATCACGATGGAGGAATACGAGGAGGGCCTCAACGCCGTCTCCGCACCCGTGCGTTCCGAAGAGGGCGAGGTCGTCGCCGCCCTCAGCGCGTCGGGACCGGCCTTCCGGATGACCGAGGGGCGGATGCACGAACTGGCGGAGGTGCTCGTCACGGGGGCGGACGAGCTCAGCCACCGTCTCGGCTACACGGGCTGAGGCCGGGTCGCCGGCCAGGACAGGACTCGCACGCCAAGCGGCGGTCGGAGATCCGGTATCCGGATCTCCGACCGCCGCTTTCGTGGCGTCCGGGTCAGCCCGTCCACTCCACGGCGGCGTCCAGCAGCCAGTCCGTCAGGTAGCCGGCGAAAGAGGAGCGGACCAGTACCCAGAACCCGGCCCTCGGGTCGTCGCGGGCCACCAGGACGACCTGGGTGCGGCCCAGGGTCGTCTGGGCACAGCGTCCCGGGCCGAAGACACGCGGGTGCAGGTCGAGCGAGCAGCCGTGGGCCAGCAGGTCGTGGGCACGGGGGCCGGCGACGAGAAGCGCGGTGCGCTGAGCCGAGACGTCGACGACGGACACGGGCTCGTCCCCGGCGGCCTCACGGATCCGGTTCTCCAGCCCGCGCCGGCCGCCCGGCGGGCCCACCACGAGCCACTCGTCGGGGCCGAGCCACAGCGCGGTCAGCTCCCCGGCGCGGACGACGGTGCCGGGCTCGACGGGCAGTTGCAGCCCCAGCGCCAGCCCCACGGCGTTCGCCGCCGCTCCCTTGGGATCGAGGCGGACGTTGATCTGGGTCAGGAAGGGGAGTTCCGCGAGCCGGACGGCGCCCCCGGAGGTGCGGGTCGCGGCGGCCAGCCGGTCCGCGGCGTGCGACAGGGGGCTGCGGAGCGGGGCGGTACGGGCGGTGTCAGCCATCGCGGCGGGCTCCCTCGGGGTCGTAGAGGACGGGGCTCGCGACGGTCACCGGGACCAGCCGGTCACCGACGGGGGCGTAGAGGCGCTCACCGATGCGCTCGCGTCCGCCCTTGACCAGCGCGAGCGCGAAGGTCCGGCCGAGGGCCGCGCTGCGGTAGCTGGACGTGACGTGGCCGAGCATCGGGACGGGGGGCGCGGGCAGCACGCTGTCGGCGACCAGGTGCGTGCCCTCGGGGAGGAACGTGCCCGGGTCCTCCGGGAGCAGACCGACCAGGTGCTTGCGGTCGGGGCGGACGGTGTCGGCACGGGCGAAGGAACGCTTGCCGATGAAATCGGGCTTCTTCTTCGACACCGCCCAGCTCATGCCGAGGTCCTGCGGTGTCACCGTGCCGTCGGTGTCCTGGCCGACGATCGGATAGCCCTTCTCCGCGCGCAGGACGTGCATGGTCTCCGTGCCGTAGGGGGTGATGCCGTACGGGGCGCCCGCCTCGTACAGCGCCTCCCACAGGGCGATGGCCTCCCACGGCGACACATTGATCTCGTAGGCGAGTTCGCCGGAGAAGCTGATCCGGCACACCCGGGCCTCGATGCCGGCGACCGTCGTGTCCCGCCACGCCATGAACGGGAAGTCGTCATTGGCCACGGCCAGTCGCGGCGCCAGGGAGCCGAGCACCTCGCGGGACTCCGGACCGACCAGGGCGACGGTGGCCCACTGCTCTGTCACGGAGGTGCAGTGGACTTTCAGCTCGGGCCACTCCGTCTGGAGCCACTCCTCCATCCAGTCCAGCACGGTGGCGGCGTTGCCCGTCGTGGTGGTGACCAGGTAGCGGTCCTGGCCGAGGCGGATGACGGTGCCGTCGTCGAAGACCATCCCGTCGGGGCGGCACATCACGCCGTAGCGGATCATGCCTACCTTCAGGGTGCTCATCATGTTGGTGTAGAGCAGGTCCAGGAAGGCGGCGGCGTCCGGGCCCTGGACGTCGATCTTGCCGAGGGTGGAGGCGTCCATGAAAGCGACGCCCTCGCGGGCGGCGGCGCATTCGCGCAGCACGGCCGTCTCCATGTCCTCGCCGTCCTGCGGGTAGTACCAGGGCCGCTTCCACTGGCCGACGTTCTCGAAGAGAGCGCCGTGCGCGACATGCCACTCGTGCAGGGCGGTGGTGCGGACCGGGTCGCTCAGCACGCCGCGGTCGCGGCCGGCGAGGGCGGCGAAGGAGACGGGGGTGTACGGGGGCCGGAACGTGGTCGTGCCGAGCGCCGAGATGTCCACACCGAGCAGTTCGGCGACGACACCGCTGGCCAGGACGCCGGAGGTCTTGCCCTGGTCGTTGGCGGTGCCGGCCGTGGTGTAGCGCTTGGTGTGCTCGACCGACCGCATACCGGCGCCGGTGGCCCGGGACAGGTCGTCGACGGTGACGTCACGCTGCAGGTCGACGAAACGCGGGGCGCCTTCCCGGCCCGGGACGGTGAAGACCCGCATGGGCGGCGTCTGCGGCAGTGCCGCCACCTGTGGCAGGCGGGGCGCCTCGGAGGTGTAGCCCTCGGCCTCGACCGCGCGGGCTCCGGCGGCCGCGCCCTGCGCGAGGACTCGGGCGAGGTCGAGGACGCCGCCGGCCGCTCCTGCGACCTCGACGGCCTGGCGGACGGTGTCGGGGACGAAGCTGCCGAGCTCCTCGTCGAGGCGGAGCTTGCCGCCCGCCTGGCTGAACAGGTGGGCGACCGGGTTCCAGCCGCCGGAGACCAGCAGCAGGTCGGCGGCGAACTCCCGTCGCCCTGTCGTCTCCCCGTACGGGGCGACGGTCACGGCGGTGAGGCGGGGGGCGCCGTCCGTGGCGGTGACGGCGTGGCCCGCCAGCACCTCGATGCCGGCCCGGCGGGTGCGGTCGGCCCACTCCCCCGGTTCGGGACGGGTGTCGACCACGGCCTCGATGGCGACGCCCGCCGCGGCGAGGTCCAGCGCCACCGCGTAGGCGCTGTCGTTGGTGGTGAAGACGACCGCGTGGCGGCCGGGCAGGACGCCGTGGCGGTTGACGTGGGCGCGGGCCGAAGCGGCCAGCATCACGCCGGGCCGGTCGTTGTCCGCGAAGGCCAGCGAGCGTTCATGGGCGCCGGTGGCGAGGACGACATGGCGGGCCCGGATGCGGTGGACGCGTTCCCGGGAGACCTTTTCGGGAGCCGCGGCGCCGAGGTGGTTGGTGCGGCGCTCGACGGCGAGCAGGTGGTTGTCGTCGTAGTAGCCGAAGACCGTGGTGCGGCGCAGGACCCGTACGTCGGGGGCGGCGTCGAGCCGGGCGGTCGTCTCGGCCACCCAGTCGAGGAGTTCGCCGGTGCCGAGGAGGCTGCCGCCGGGGTCCGGCTGGTCGTCGGCGAGGACGACGCGGGCGCCCGATCGGGCGGCGGCCGCGGCCGCGGCGAGGCCGGCCGGGCCCGCGCCGACGACCAGGAGGTCGCAGTGGGTGTGCACGGCGTCGTAGCGGGCCGGGTCGGGTTCGGTGGCGAGGCGGCCCTGGCCGGGGAGGCTGGTTGCGACGAGGCCGTCGTAGAGCTCGACGGTGGTGGCCGGGAGCATGGGCTCGGGGAACGGTTCCTCGATCTGGATGACCGCGTTGGGTTCCTCGACTCCGGCCGAGAAGATGCCGCGGGGGCGGCCCAGTTTGATGCTGGTGCCGGTCTGGATGACGCCGTTGGCGAGGAGGGCGGAGGCGAGGGTGTCGCCTCTGTAGCCCTGGTACTCCGTGCCGTCGAAGGTGAAGGTGAGGGGCTCGTCGCGCTGGATCCGGCCTCGGGTTGGGTGGCGGAAGGGCTGGTTGTCCTCCCCCTCCCCGCCCCTTCCCGAAACCAGGGGCTCTGCCCCCGGGCCCCGCTGGGGACTCTGCCCCCAGACCCCCGTATCGGCCTGAACGGCCTCGTTCTCACGCGCCGGACAGGCTGCCTGCGCCGCACGTGCCTCGAGAACGGCCGGGCGCTCCTCCCCCGCCCGGTACACCGTCAGGATCTCGTTCGTCGACGTGTCCCGGACGGCGTTGAACCAGCGGCGGCAGCCCGCGGCGTGGCTCCAGCGTTCCGCGAAGGGGCCCCTCGGGTTGTCGCGGAAGAAGAGGTAGCGGGCCCACTCCTCGTCGGTGAGGGACGCCGGGGCCTCCGGGTACGGCACATGGGCCTGGCCGCCGTAGTGGAACTCGGCCTCGTCGCGAGGTCCGCACCACGGGCAGGGGATCAGCAGCATGGATCGGCTCCCAAAGCTTCCAGTGGTCCTAGTGGGCCACCGCGGCCGCGCCGTGCTCGTCGACGAGCGCGCCGGTGGTGAAACGGTCGAGCGAGAAGGGGGCGTTCAGCGGATGCGGTGTGTCGTGGGCGATGGTGTGGGCGTAGACCCAGCCGACACCCGGGGTGGCCTTGAAACCGCCGGTTCCCCAGCCGCAGTTGAGGTAGAGGTTGTCCACCGGGCTGAGGCCGATGATCGGTGAGGCGTCGGGGCTGACGTCGACGATGCCGCCCCAGGTGCGCAGGACATGGGCGCGGGCGAAGACCGGGAAGAGTTCCAGGGCCGCCGCCATCTGCTCCTCGATGATGTGGAAGGCGCCGCGCTGGGTGTAGGAGTTGTACGCGTCGATGCCCGCGCCCATCACCAGCTCGCCCTTGTGGGCCTGGCTGACGTACACGTGCACGGCGTTGGACATGACGACCGTCGGATGGACCGGTTCCAGCAGCTCCGACACGAGGGCCTGCAAGGGGTGGCTCTGGACGGGGAGTTCGATACCCGCCATGGCGGCCAGGACCGAGGTGTGGCCCGCCGAGCAGAGGGCGACCTTGCCCGCGGCGATCGGGCCCCGGGTGGTCCGGACTCCGACCACCCGGTTGCCGACCACGTCGAGGCCGGTGACCTCGCAGTTCTGGATGATGTCGATACCGGCGGCGTCGGCGGACCGGGCCAGGCCCCAGGCGACGTGGTCGTGCTTGGCGATGCCCGCGCGGGGCTGGTAGGTGGCGCCCAGGACGGGGTAGCGCACGTCCGGGGAGATGTTGACGATCGGGCAGACGTCCTTGACGCCGTCCGCGTCGAGCCACTCGGCGTCCACGCCGTTGAGGCGGTTGGCCTCGACGCGGCGGACGCTGTCGCGGACGTCCTGGAGGCTGTGGGCGAGGTTCAGTACGCCGCGCTGGGAGAAGAGGATCGGGTAGTCGAGCTCGTCCGCCAGGCCTTCCCACAGCTTGAGGGCGTGCTCGTAGATGCCGGCGCTCTCGTCCCAGAGGTAGTTGGAGCGGATGATCGTGGTGTTGCGGGCCATGTTGCCGCCCGCCAGCCAGCCCTTCTCCAGCACCGCCACGTTGGTGATGCCGTGGTTCTTCGCCAGGTAGTGGGCGGTGGCCAGGCCGTGTCCGCCACCGCCCACGACGACGACGTCGTAGGAGCGCTTCGGCTCGGGGTTGCGCCAGAGCCAGTCGGGGTGTTCGGGGAGCTCGGCGCCGGGGGTGCGGGGGCTCATCGGGCGTCTCCGTTGTCGGACAGGTGCGGGTAGAGCGGGTGCTTGGCGGCCAGGGCCTCCGTGCGGGCGCGCAGGGCTGCCACGTCCGGCTCCGGCTGGAGGGCGAGGGCGATGACGTCCGCGACCTCGGCGAAGTCGTCCTCGGTGAAACCGCGGGTGGCCAGGGCCGGGGTGCCGATGCGCAGGCCCGAGGTGACCATGGGCGGGCGCGGGTCGAAGGGCACGGCGTTGCGGTTGACGGTGATGCCGATCTCGTGGAGCAGGTCCTCGGCCTGGCGGCCGTCCAGCTCGGAGTCGCGCAGGTCGACCAGGACCAGGTGGACGTCCGTGCCGCCGGTCAGCACCTTCACTCCGGCCGCCGCCGCGTCCGCCTGGGTGAGACGCTCGGCGAGGATGCGCGAGCCGGCGAGCGTGCGGGCCTGGCGTTCGGCGAACTCCGGTGTCGCGGCGACCTTGAACGACACCGCCTTGGCGGCGATGACGTGCTCCAGGGGGCCGCCCTGCATGCCGGGGAAGACAGCCGAGTTGATCTTCTTGGCCAGGTCGGCCTCGTTGGTGAGGATGACGCCGCCGCGCGGACCGCCGAGGGTCTTGTGCGTCGTCGTGGTCGTGACGTGGGCGTGCGGTACGGGGCTCGGGTGCAGTCCTGCCGCCACCAGTCCGGCGAAGTGCGCCATGTCGACCATCAGCAGGGCGCCCACCTCGTCGGCGATCCTGCGGAAGGCCGCGAAGTCCAGCTGCCTGGGGTACGCCGACCAGCCCGCGATGATCATCTTGGGGCGGTGTTCCTTGGCGAGCCGCTCGACCTCGTCCATGTCGACGAGGTTGTCCGCCTCTGAGACGTGGTACGGCACGACGTTGAGCATCTTGCCGCTGTAGTTGATGCGCATGCCGTGCGTGAGGTGCCCGCCGTGCGCGAGGTCGAGGCCGAGGACGGTGTCGCCGGGCTGGAGCAGGGCGAAGAAGACGGCGGTGTTCGCCTGGGCGCCCGAGTGCGGCTGCACGTTGGCGAAACCGGCGCCGAAGAGGGACTTGATGCGCTCGATGGCCAGCCGCTCGGTGACGTCGACGTGTTCGCAACCACCGTAGTAGCGGCGGCCGGGGTAGCCCTCGGCGTACTTGTTGGTCGCGACCGACCCCTGGGCCTCCATCACCGCGGAGGGCGCGAAGTTCTCGGAGGCGATCATCTCCAGGGTGGACTGCTGGCGGTGCAGCTCGGCGCGGAGCGCGGCGTGGACCTCGGGGTCCAGCTCCGCCAGGGGGGTGTTCAGCGCGTTCATACGGCGTTCGCGTTCCTCTCGGCGGCCTCGACGACATTGGCGAGCAACATGGCGCGGGTCATGGGGCCCACGCCCCCGGGCATCGGCGCCAGCCATCCGGCGACCTGGGCGGCGTCCGGGTGGATGTCTCCGACCAGGCCCTGGTCGGTGCGGGTGATGCCGACGTCCAGGACGGCCGCGCCGGGGCGCAGCATGTCCTTGGTGATCAGTCCGGGCGAGCCGGCGGCCGCGACGACGATGTCCGCCTCGCGTACGTGCCAGGCCAGGCCCTTCGTTCCGGTGTGGCAGAGGGTGACGGTGGCGTTCTCGGAGCGGCGGGTGAGCAGGAGCCCGATGGGCCGACCGACCGTGATGCCCCGCCCGATCACGCACACCCGGGCTCCGGCGAGCGGCACGTCGTACCGGCGGAGCAGCTCGACGATGCCGCGCGGAGTGCACGGCAGCGGTGCCTCGACGCCGAGGACGAGCCGGCCGAGGTTGACGGGGTGCAGTCCGTCGGCGTCCTTGGCCGGGTCCATGCGCTCCAGCACGGCGCCCGCGTCCAGGTGGCGGGGCAGCGGGAGCTGGACGATGTACCCGGTACAGGCGGGGTCGGCGTTGAGCTCGTCGATCGTCTCCTCGACCTGCCGCTGAGAGGCGTCGGCGGGCAGCTCCCGCCGGATCGAGGCGATCCCCACCTGGGCGCAGTCCCGGTGTTTGCCACCGACGTAGGCACGACTGCCGGGGTCGTCGCCGATCAGGACGGTGCCGAGTCCCGGCGCCCGTCCGGTGGTAGCGGCCAACTTGGCTACACGTTCGGCGAGTTCACCGCGGATGGCAGAGGCAGTGGCCTTGCCGTCGAGGAGTAGTGCGGTCACCTGGGGAGTCCCTTCCAACGAGGCTGACTCTGTACGCCCTCCGGGGGCGCGGGGAACTGCGCGACCAGCCGCGACGCGCCCGCAGACGAAGACTCAGCCACGAAGCCGGGACATCGTCGGATCGAACAACGGCTCCTCGGCGACGACCGCCTCGACGGACTGGTTGAAGTACCCGATGTGCACCACGGTCCCCGGAGCGGCCAGCTCCACCGGCAACCACGCATAGGCGATGCCCTTGCCGATCGTGTATCCATACGCGGCACTGGTGACGTACCCCACCGCACAGTCCCCGTCGTACACCGGCTCCTTGCCCATGACGACGGCCTTCGGGTCGTCGATCGTGAGACAGGCCAGCTTCCGCCGGACATCGGCCTTGCGCCGCTCCACCGCCGCCTTCCCGACGAAGTCGTCCTTGTCGAGTTTCACGGCGAAGCCGACACCGGCCTCGTACGGGTCGTGTTCGTACGTCATGTCCGTGCCGAAGGACCGGTAGCCCTTCTCCAGCCGCAGGCTGTTGAACGCACCCCGCCCGGCCGCGATCCCGCCCAGCGGCTCCGCCGCCCGCCACAGCGTGTCCCACAGCTTCTGCCCCAGGTCCGCGGTGGTGTACAGCTCCCAGCCGAGCTCACCCACGTACGACAGGCGCATCGCGGTGACCGGCACGGAGCCGATGTGGGCGCGCTTGGCGCGGAAGTACTTCAGGCCGGTCGCCGAGAAGTCGGCGTCGGTGAGCGGCTGGAGGACATCGCGGGCGCGCGGCCCCCACAGGCCGATGCAGCAGGTGCCGGGGGTGATGTCACGCACCTGGACCGTGCCGTCGGCGGGGAGGTGACGGGTGAACCAGTCGAGGTCCAGGTTGCCGTTGGCGCCGACCTGGAAGAGGTCGGGGGCCAGCCGCGCGACGGTGACGTCGCTGCGGATGCCGCCGTCGTGGTCGAGGAGCAGCGTGTACGTCACCGAGCCGACGGACTTGGCGACCTTGCCGGTGCACAGCCGCTCCAGGAACCCTCCGGCGCCGCGCCCGCTGACCTCCAGCCGCTTGAGGGCCGTCATGTCGTACAGGGCGACGGTCTCGCGGGTGGTCTGGGCCTCGGCGGCGACGATGGGCGACCAGTACCGCGCGGCCCAGTCGTTGGGGGTGACGATGGAGCGGCCTTCGACCAGCCCGGCGTTGGCCTCGTACCACTGGGGCCGCTCCCAGCCGTTCGCCTCCAGGAAGAAGGCGCCCAGCGACTGCTGGCGGGTGTGGAACGGGCTAGTGCGGATCGGGCGCGGGTCCCCCGACGGCTGGAGGGGGTGGAGGATGTCGTAGACCTCCACGAAGTTCTGGCAGTCGCGGGCCAGTACGTACTCCGGCGAGAGCTGGTGCGGCTCGAAGCGGTTGACGTCGCACTCGTGCAGGTCGAACGAGGAGCAGTAGCCGTCGACCAGCCACTCTGCCATGGCACGTCCGACGCCGGCGGAGTGCGTGACCCAGACGGCCTCGGCGACCCAGAAGCCCTTGACGTCCGGGGACTCGCCGAGCAGGGGCAGGCCGTCGGTGGTGAAGGAGAACAGGCCGTTGATGCCTTCCTCCACCTTGGCGTCCTTCGTCGCCGGGAGCAGGGACTGCGTCTCGGTCCAGGCGTCCTCGAAGTCCTCCTCGGTGAACTTCAGGACGGAGGGCATCTGGTCGGACTCGTCCACGGAGAGGATGTCGTCGGCGGAGATGGGCATCGGGCGGTGGCCGTAGTAGCCGATGCCCAGGCCGTCGAAGCGGTCGCGGTAGTACAGGTCGGCGTCCTGGTGGCGCAGGATCGGGCGGACCGCCTCCTGCGTCTGTCCGGCCAGGGCGGGGACCGGGCCCGTCCAGGCGAGCTGGTGGGCGAGCGGGGTGAGCGGGAGGTTCATGCCGGCCATGCGGGCGATCTTCGGGCCCCAGATGCCGGCGCAGCAGACGACGATGTCGGCGGGGATCTCGCCCTGGTCGGTCAGGACGCCGGTCACCTCGCCCTCGGCCTGCCGGACGTCGAGGACTTCGTGGCGGGCGAGGAAGCGGACGCCGCGCTCGGTGGCCCGGCGGATCTGCGCCTCGACGGCGAGGACCGCCTTGGCGAGGCCGTCCGTCGGCACGTGGAGGCCGGCGAGGACCTTGTCCGGGTTGACGAGCGGGTGCTGTGCGACGCACTCCTCGGTGGACAGCAGCCGGGACTCGATGCCCCAGGAGGCGAGCCAGCCGTGGCGCCGCTGCAGTTCGGTGACGCGCTCCGGGCTGGTGGCCACCTCCAGGCCGCCGACCTGGAGGAAGCAGGGCTGCCCGTCGACGTCGAGGGAGCAGAACTTCTCGACGGTGTAACGGGCCATCTCCGTCATGGTCTTGGAGGGGTTGGTCTGGAAGACCAGGCCCGGGGCGTGCGACGACGAGCCCCCGGTGGCGGGCAGTGGGCCCTGGTCGACCACGGTCACTTCGGTCCAGCCGCGCGCGGAGATCTCGTCGGCGAGCGCTGCCCCCACGACGCCCGCTCCGATGATGACCACCCGGGGTCCCGCCATCGCCGCACCTCCGACGTTGAAAGCGATCCAGTTGCTGTCTACGCAACAGGGTTCAGGTTGCGCAACTCAATGTGCCCGCCGTGCATCGGCGTGTCAAGAGGTCCGCGACGCCGGAAAAACACCCGGGGGCGGCGGGCAGGAAACAGCGCAAAACGAGGAGGCCCGGCGGGCTGACGACACAGCCTGCCGGGCCTCCCGGGCCGGACTCACACGGGCGTTCCCGCGCCCTACTTGATCCAGGCGTCGACCTTGCCGCGGTTGGCCTCGACCCACTTCTTCGCCGCCGCCTCGGGCGCCATCTTGTCCACCGCGATGTACTTGGCCACGGTGTTCTGGTCGTCGTTCGTCCAGGTGAAGTTCTTCACCAGGTCATAGGCCGGGCTGCCCGACTTGGCGAACTTCGCGCTGACGATCTTGTCCAGTTCGTACACGGGATAATCGCAGGCGACCTTCTCCGCGTCGGCGTCGCAGCCCGTCTTGTACTCGGGCAGGCTGACCTTCTTCAGCGGCACCTCGGACATGAACCACTGCGGCTCGTAGAAGTAGCCGATCACCCACTGCTTGTTCTTCTCGGCGTTGCGGTAGGCCTGGATGAGCGCGGTCTCACTGCCCGCGTACACCACCTTGAAGTCCAGCTTGAGGTTCTTCACCAGCGCCTCGTCGTTGGTGACGAACGACGGGTCGCCGTCGAGGAGCTGGCCCTTGCCGCCCGACTCCGAGGTCTTGAACTTCGACGCGTACTTGTTGAGGTTCTTCCAGTCGGTGATGTCCGGGTGTGCCTTCGCCAGCCACGGCGGCACGTACCAGCCGATGAGGCCCTTGTTGCCGGTAGGGCCGGCCTCGACGGCCGTCTTCTGATCGGTGATGTACTTCTTCTTCAGGTCGTCGTGGCCCCAGTTCTCCACGACGGCGTCGACCTCGCCCGTGCCGAAGCCCTGCCAGGCGATCTCCTCCTTGAGGTCCTTCTGCTCGACCTTGCAGCCGAGGTCGTGCTCGGCGACGTACGCGAGGACCGCCGCGTTCGCCTCGTAGCCCACCCACGGGTTGATCGCGAGGTTGAAGGTGCCGCACTTGCCCGCGCTGCCCGAGCCGGCCGCGCTGTCGTCGCCGACCTTCGCGCCCCCGCAGGCCGTGAGGGTGAGGCCGAGGACGGCCAGGCCGGCCGCGCCGGCTCTCCAGTGTCGTGCCATGGTGAGGTGCTCCTTATGCTCCGGCGCGGCGAGCCGCCGCCTGAGTGATCCGGTCGAACATGACTCCGAGCAGGACGATGGCGAGTCCGGCCGCCAGTCCCTTCCCGTACAGCTGGCCCTGCGAGAACCCGGCCACGACGTCGTAGCCGAGGGCGCCCGCTCCCACCAGGCCGCCCACCACGACCATCGACAGCACGTAGATCAGGCCCTGGTTGGTGGCGAGGGTCAGGGCTCCTCGCGACATCGGCAGCTGTACCTTGGTGATGATCTGCCAGGTGTTGCATCCGGTGGACATCGCCGCTTCGACGGTGGTCCCGGGCACCGCCCGCACCCCGTCAGCGATGATCTTGATGGCGACGGGTGCCGCGTAGACGATCGCGGCGACGATCGCCGTGAACCGTGTCGCGCCGAACAGCGCGAGGAACGGCACGAGATAGACGAACGGCGGCATGACCTGGGCCGCGTCCAGGGACGGCCTCAGCAGCCGGTCGACGAGCGCGCTGCGTCCCATCCACACCCCGAGGACGACGCCGAGCAGCATCACGAGCACGGTCGCCACCGCGGTGGACGCCAGGGTCGTCATGGCGTCCGACCACACGCCGGTGCCGATGAGCAGCCCCACGCACACGGCGGAGGTGGCGCCGGCACGCCATCCGCCGAGCACGGTGCCGAGCGCGACGAGGGCGGCGCCCACGAGCCACCAGGGGGAGTCGGTCAGCAGGGTCTGGAAGGGGTTCAGGAGGCCGTTGGTGAGGACGTCCCGGAAGGCGTTCGTCAGGCCCGACAGGTTGTCCTGCGCCCAAGTGGTCACGTCGGTCGCCGCCCTGGCGATGGTGCTGCCGGTGCTGCCCTCGCCGGGGAACTCGGCCGCCCACAGGTACGTGTGCGACAGGTAGACCAGGACCGCGGCCACCACTCCCCCGGCCGCCACCAGCTGCCGCCGCCACTTGAGGAAGGGACTGTCCGAGCCCCGGGCCGTGTCGGCCCGTCCGCTCGCGGCGGTGGTGACCCGGTCGAGCACGATGGCCAGGACGACGATGGCCAGTCCGGCGTTGAACGCCGTGCCGACGTCCAGCGACTGCAGGGCCTGGACGACGGTCGCTCCGAGGCCGGGCGCGTTGATCAGGGCCGCGATGGTCACCATGGCCAGGGCGGCCATGATGGTCTGGTTGACGCCCATCACCACGGTCCGTTTGGACATCGGCAGCAGCACCTTCAGCAGCGCCTGGCGCCGCGTCGCGCCCATCGAGTCCGCCGCCTCGACGGTGGTCTCGGGAACCGAGCGGATGGCGTGGGCGGTGATGCGGATCGCGGGCGGCGCCGCGTAGATCGCCGTGGCGATGGTGGCGGAGGCCGGGCCGATCAGGAAGAACAGGGTCAGGGGCGCCAGGTAGACGAAGGTGGGCATCGTCTGCATGAAGTCCAGGAACGGCGTCACGATCCGGTTGACCCGGTCGGACAGTCCGGCCCACACCCCCAGGGGAAGGGCGAACAGCAGCGCCACGAAGACCGCGGAGAGGGTCAGCGCCAGCGTGTCCATGCTCTCCTGCCAGAGGCCCTGGAGGCCGAGGAAGGTGAAGCCGGCGACGGCCAGCAGCGCGACCCGCCAGTTGCCCACGGCCCAGGAGACGTAGCCGACGAGGCCCACGACACCGAGCCAGCCGATCTGCGGAACCGGCCGGCCCGCGGTCGGCTGCGATATCAGCTCCTGGACGAAGGTCACCAGGGTGTCGATGACCAGGCGGATCTCGTTGAAGAAGTAGAGGAAGAGCGGGTTTGAGTTGCGGTTCGCGCCGATGGAGTCGTTGACGTCGTTGAACCACCGGTGCAGGTCGGTCAGATCGGCCGCGGCCAGGGACAGGGTCTGCTTGCCGCGCAGCACGGCGAAGAGGACGAGCCAGACGACCAGGATCGCGGCGACGATCATCGAGCGGCTGACCGTGGGCGCGCGCCGGGCGGGAGCGGGCGGCTCCTCGTTCCCGGTTCTCTGCGGTCTCTGCGTCTTCTGCACGGCGACGGTCATCACGCGTCGCCTTCCTGCCCGGCGACGACCGCGAGGATCTCGTCGTCGCCGACGATGCCGAGCAGTTTGCCGTTCTCGACGACCTTGACCGGCTTGTCCGCCGCGAGTACCGCCCGCGTGGCCTCCTTGACGACGACATCCGGGCCCAGCTCGGGACCGTCCAGGGGGTCGTCCGGCTCCGCGGGGCGCATGATCCACCGCAGGGTCAGCACATCGCCGCGGGGCACGTCCCTGACGAAGTCGCGTACGTAGTCGTCCGCGGGGGCGCCGACCAGTTCGTCGCCGGTGCCGCACTGGACCATCTTGCCGTCGCGCATGATGAGGATGCGGTCGCCCAGACGCAGTGCCTCGGACAGGTCGTGGGTGATGAACACCATCGTCTTGCCGACCTCGTGGTGCAGACGGACGACCTCGTTCTGCATGTCCCGGCGGATCAGCGGGTCGAGCGCCGAGAACGGCTCGTCGAAGAGGAGAACGTCGGGGTCGCCGGCCAGGGCGCGGGCGAGGCCCACGCGCTGCTGCATGCCCCCGGAGAGCTGGTCGGGGTAGGAGCTCTCGTAGCCGGAGAGGCCGACGAGTTCGACGACCTCCAGCGCGCGCCTGGTGCGCTCGGCTCTGCTCATGCCGCGGATCTCCAGGCCGAAGGCCACGTTGTCGACGACCCGGCGGTGCGGCAGCAGCCCGAAGTGCTGGAAGACCATGGAGAACTTGCTGCGGCGCAGCTCGCGCAGGCGGCTCGCGTCCGCCTCGCGGATGTCCTCGCCCTCGAAGAGGATCTCGCCGGCGGTGGGTTCGATGAGCCGGGTCAGACAGCGCACCAGGGTGGACTTGCCGGAGCCGGACAGGCCCATCACGACGAACACCTCGCCGGGCGCCACGTCGAAGTGAACGTCGCGCACGGCGGCCGTGCATCCGGTGCGGTCCATCAGTTCGCGGCGGGTGAGTCCGCGCAGTTCCTCGGAGCCGGGCACCTGGGCCGCCTTCGGCCCGAACACCTTCCACAGCTCGCGTACGGAGATGACCGGGGTGGGTGCCGAGTCCTGGGGGGTGTCGCGCCGCCGCGGCGCCTCGGTCGTTGCTGGGGTCATGTTCGACCTCTTTTCGGCGTTCAGCCGCGGAACCAGTGCTGCGGCCGGGGTTGGATGTTCTGCCAGATGTGTTTGGGCTCCCGGTACTCGTCCAGGCCCGTCGGTCCCAGCTCCCGGCCTACGCCGGAGTGCCCGAACCCACCCCATTCCGCCTGCGGCACATAGGGGTGGTAGTCGTTGATCCACACGGTGCCGTGGCGCAGCCGGCGGGCGACCCGCTGGGCCTTGCCGGCGTCCTGCGTCCAGACGGCGCCGGCGAGTCCGTACTCGGTGTCGTTGGCGATGCGTACCGCGTCGTCCTCGTCGGTGAAGCGCTCCACGGTGAGGACGGGCCCGAAGGACTCCTCGTGCACCACGCTCATGTCCTGACCGCACGCGTCGAGCACGGTCGGCGGGAAGTAGTGGCCGTCGGCCAGGGCCGGGTCGCCCGGGCGTTCGCCGCCGCAGCGCAGGACGGCGCCCTCCGCCAGTCCGGCCGCGACGTACGCCTCGACCTTCGCCAGGTGCTGTGCGGAGATGAGCGGGCCGGTGTCGGCCTGCGGGTCGAAGGGGCCGCCGAGGCGGATTCGCCGGGCGCGGCGTACCACCTCGTCGACGAACCGGTCGTGCAGTGCGTCCTCGACGATCAGCCGGGCCCCGGCCGAGCAGACCTGCCCGGAATGCAGGAAGACGGCCGTGAGCGCGAAGTCCACGGCCGTCTCGAAGTCGGCGTCGGCGAAGACGACATTGGGGTTCTTGCCGCCGAGCTCCAGCGCGACCTTCTTCACGGTCGCGGCGGCGGTGGCCATGATGCGTCTGCCGGTGTCCAGGCCGCCGGTGAAGGAGACCATGTCGACGGCGGGGTCCTCGGCGAGCGGTGCCCCCACCTCGGGCCCGGTTCCCAGGACGAGGTTGGCGGCGCCGTCCGGAAGTCCGGCCTCCGCCAGGGCCTTCATCAGCAGGATCGAGGTCGAGGGGGTGAGTTCGCTGGGCTTGAGGACGATCGTGTTGCCCGCGAGGAGGGCCGGGGCGACCTTCCAGCTCGCTTGCAGCAGCGGGTAGTTCCAGGGGGTGATCAGGGCGCACACGCCGATCGGTTCGTACACGACGCGGCTGACGGCGTCGTCGCGGCCGGTGTCGATCACCCGGCCGGCGTCGGTGCCGCCGAGCCCTCCGTAGTAGCGGAAGCAGGAGACGACGTCGGCGATGTCGTACTCGCTCTCCACCAGCCGCTTGCCGGTGTCCAGCGATTCGGCGCGGGCGAACGCGTCGGCGTCACGTTCGAGGATGTCGGCGGTGCGCAGCAGGAGCGCGCCGCGCTCGCGCTCGGGCGTGCGCGGCCAGGGCCCCTCGTCGAAGGCCCGGCGGGCCGCGGCGATGGCCGCCTCGGTGTCGGGGCGCGTGCCTTCCGACACGGTCACGGAGAGTGTGCCGTCTGCCGGGCAGCGGATATCCCGGTGGCCTCCGGCCACGGGATCCCGCCATTTGCCGTCCACGTACAGGTCTGCCACGTCGGGGCCCTTCGAGCGAATCGCGTTGCGCATCACGCACCGCATTGCTTGTGGTGGAACACTCTGGAGAAGGCGGGAACGCACGTCAAGGGGTTGGCCGATGACGGTTTTACCAAGGAGGCAACCCTGAGAACCCGACGCCGACCAGCCCGGACCACCGGATTTCCGGGCCGGTCGGCTGTCTGAAAACAGTGGGTTACGCGGATGCTTCGCGGTGCCGGTAGTACGCGGCGCGGGACGGCGGCAGCGGCGGCTTGCCGAGGATGAGGTCGGCCGCCTTCTCCGCGATCATCATCACCGGCGCGTAGATGTTGCCGTTCGTGATGTACGGCATCACGGACGCGTCGACGACCCGCAGTCCCTCCACGCCGTGCACGCGCAGGTCGGCCGGGTCCACGACGGCCATCTCGTCGGTGCCCATCTTGCAGGTGCAGGACGGATGCAGTGCGGTCTCGGCGTCCTTGGCGACCCAGGCGAGGATCTCCTCGTCGGTCTCCACGGACGGGCCGGGCGAGATCTCCCCGGCGTTGTACGGGGCCATTGCGGGCTGGTTGAGCAGCCTGCGCGCGACCCTGACGGCCTCGACCCACTCACGGCGGTCCTGCTCGGTGGAGAGGTAGTTGAAGCGCAGCGCGGGGTGCTCGGCGGGATCCTTGCTCTTGATCTTCACCGAGCCGATGGCGTCGGAGTACATGGGTCCGACGTGCACCTGGTAGCCGTGTCCGCCGGCCGGGACGGAGCCGTCGTAGCGGACCGCGATGGGCAGGAAGTGGAACATCAGGTTGGGGTAGTCCACGTCGTCGTTGCCGCGGACGAAGCCGCCCGCCTCGAAGTGGTTGGTCGCGGCCGGTCCCGTACGGAAGAGCCACTGCAGGCCGATGAAGGGGGCACGCCACTTCGCGAGGTACGGCTGCATGGAGACGGGCTGCTTGCAGCCGTACTGGATGTACACCTCCAGGTGGTCCTGGAGGTTCTCGCCGACGCCCGGCAGATCGTGTACGACGTCCACGCCGAGCGCCGCGAGTTCCTTGGCGTTGCCGACGCCGGAGAGCTGGAGGAGTTGCGGGGAGTTGATCGCGCCTCCGCAGAGGATGACCTCACCGGCCCGCACCCGCTGGGGCCCGCCACGACCGCGCCGGTACTCGACGCCGACGGCGCGCTTGCCCTCGAAGAGGACGCGGGTGACCAGGGCACGTGTGGTGACGGTGAGGTTGGGCCGCTTCCGCACGGGCTTGAGGTACGCCTTCGCCGCCGACAGCCGGCGTCCTCGGTGGACATTGCGGTCGAACCTGGCGAAACCTTCCTGCCGATAGCCGTTCACATCGCTGGTCGGAGGGTGCCCCGCTTCCTCGGTGGCCTTGAGGAAGGCCTCGAAGAGGGGGTTGGTCCCGGGGCCGCGTTCGAGGACGAGGGGGCCGTCGTGGCCGCGGAACTCGTCGTCCGGGTCGGCGGCCAGGCAGTTCTCCATCCGCCGGAAGTACGGCAGACAGTGCGCGTAGTCCCAGCTCTCCATGCCGGGATCG
Organism: Streptomyces paradoxus; assembly: GCF_014202475.1. GTDB lineage: Bacteria > Actinomycetota > Actinomycetes > Streptomycetales > Streptomycetaceae > Streptomyces > Streptomyces paradoxus. The sequence continues at coordinate 263,525 of NZ_JACHGV010000008.1, read as the reverse complement.
GCCGCCCAGCGCTCGTAGTCCATGGGGTTGCCGCGCTGGAAGATCATGCCGTTGATGCTGCTGGAACCGCCCAGGACCTTGCCGCGCGCGTGGTAGACGCGCCGGCCGCCCATGTGGGGCTCGGGTTCGGACTCGTACTTCCAGTCGTAGAAGCGGCTGCCGATCGGGTAGGTCAGTGCCGCGGGCATGTGGATGAAGACGTCCCACGGGTAGTCGGGTCTGCCCGCCTCCAGGACCAGTACCCGGTTGCCGGGATCCGCGGAGAGCCGGTTGGCCAGTGCACTGCCGGCCGATCCGCCACCGACGATGACGAAGTCGTATTGCAAGTCAGCCATGAGGCCTCGTCTCGCTCGCGCCGTAGAGAATGCGCGGCATGCTAGTACCGGTATCTCTATGCGCACCAGGTTGCGGACAACGCAACTTCTGATTTTCTGGTCCAAGGCCGTGACCTGCACCGCTGTCGGCTATGTTAATGGCCCGTATAGTTGCGTTGTGAGCAACTACCATCCAGATACCGAAACGACAAGTGCGCCGACCGGCGGAGTGCAGTCGGTCGATCGAGCCATCACCGTGCTGGAGATCCTGGCCCGGCGCGGCGAGGCCGGCGTCAGCGAGGTAGCCGCCGAGCTCGACGTCCACAAGTCCACCGCGTTCCGGCTGCTGGGGGCTCTGGAGGTGCGCGGCCTGGTGGAACAGGCGGGTGAGCGCGGCAAGTACCGCCTCGGTTTCGGCATCGTCCGTCTCGCCGGCGCGGTCACCGGGCGCATCGACATCACCCAGCAGAGCCGGCCGGTCTGCGAGCGTCTCGCCGAGGAGATCGGCGAGACGGTGAACCTCGCCGTGATGCAGGAGAAGTACGCGATCAACCTGTACCAGGTGCGCGGTCCGGGCGCCGTCACGGCGTTCAACTGGGTCGGCCAGCTGACGCCGCTGCACGCCACGTCCAGCGGCAAGATCCTGCTGGCCCACATGCCGGCGAAGGAGCGTGCCGCGCTGCTGTCTGACGCGGGCCTGAAGAAGATGACGCCCCGCACCCTGACCGCGAAGACGAAGCTGGAGAAGAACCTCGCCGAGGCGCTGGAGCGCGGCTACTCCTGGACGCTGGAGGAGTTCGAGGCGGGGCTGCACGCCATGGCCGCCCCGGTCCGCAACCGGGACGGAGAGGTCATCGCGGCGATCAGCGCCTCAGGGCCGGCATACCGGCTCACCGAGGACCGTATGCACGACCTCGCTCCGGTGCTGGTCAAGGGCGCGGACGAGATCAGCCACCGGATGGGCTACCTGGGCTGAGCCCGCCGCGCCGGCCGCCCCGCACACCGGGCTTGGGGGGGCGGGATGCCGGGAGCCGCCGCTACTGCGGCCGCCCCGCGCCCAGACGCTCCTGGACGAAGGTGTGGAACTCGCCGATGTGGTGCTCGCTGGGCACGAGGACCCCGCCCTTGGCGTACAGCCGCGAGCTCATCGCGGGCTGGCAGCGCTCGCAGGCGTCGAAGTCCTGCCGGTTGACCCGGTCGAAGAGCTCCACCGACCGGCTGACGTCCTTGCCGCTCTCGACGACGTGCTTGAGGTAGAGCCAGTCGCACTCGACGATGGTGCGGTCCGCGGCGACCGGGTACATCCGGTGGAAGATCACATGGTCGGGCACGAGGTTGATGAACACCTGCGGCCGGACGGTGATCGCGTAGTAGCGGCGGTCCTGGTCCTCGGTGACGCCCGGGATGCGGTCCAGGCCCTCCGAGCCGTCCACGGTGAAACCCTGGACGTCGGAGCCGAACTCCGCGCCGTGTCCCACGTAGTACTGGGCGGCGTAGCCGTCGGCGAACTCGGGGAGCACCTCGGTGAGTTCGGGGTGGATGGTCGCGCAGTGGTAGCACTCCATGAAGTTCTCGACGATGAGCTTCCAGTTCGCCCGGACGTCGTAGACGATCCGTCTGCCGACGCCGAGGTCCTCGATGCCGTAGTGCTCGATCGACTCCGTGTCGCCGAGACGCGCGACCACGTCCTGCACGACCTCGTCGAAGGGGGGCGGGTCCGCGGCGAGGCACACCCACACATAGCCGAGCCATTCGCGTGTCGCCACGGCTGCCAGGCCGTACTCGGTGCGGCTGACGTCGGGCATCTTGGTGAGGTTGGGCGCCGCGACGAGTTTGCCCGTCAGGTCGTACGTCCAGGCGTGGTAGGGGCATTGGAAGGCGCGCTTGACCTCGCCGCTCTCCGCCGTGCAGAGCTTGGCTCCGCGGTGTCGGCAGACGTTGAAGAAGGCGCGTACGGACTGGTCGCGGGCACGGGTGATGAGGATGCTCTCGCGGCCGACCTGGACGGTCCGGAACGCCCCGGGGCCGGCGAGGTCGGCGGAGCGCACGGCGCAGAACCACATCGCCTCGAAGATGTGTTCCTGCTCCTGGGCGAAGAACCCGGGGTCCGTGTAGGCGGAGCCGGGCAGGGTGGCGATGAGACTTTCCGGCAGGCCGGTCGAGGTCACAGTGCACTCCTCGGAGAAACGTCGTGGATCGGGCATGCACGCGCCGGGACGAGCTACACCGGACGTCGTCGGATCAAGGAGCAAAGCCCTTTCAGGGCGTGTGGGCAGCGAGCTGCTTGCGCCAGCGCATGAACAGCCGGGGCTGGTTCATCCCGAGGACGGCGACCGGGTGTCCGGCACGCCGGTAGACGGCCAGGACGTTGCGGTCGTCCGCGGCGCCTTCCTCGATGGTGACGCTGTCGGCACGGGACGCGTTGCCGGCGAACTGGATCTTCACGCCGTACTGGTCGGACCAGAAGTACGGCGGCCTCGGGACGCCCGGTTCCGACTCGCCCCAGGAGAGCAGGGCGGCGACCGCCGCGTCGGGGCGTTCCCGGGCGCCGGTCCAGTGCTCGACGCGGCGGTGGGTACCCGCGCGCGGGTCGTACCAGGAGGCGCAGTCGCCGACCGCGACCACCCCGGCCAGGCTGGTACGGCCGTCCGCGCCGCACTTGACGCCGTCGTCGAGTTCGACACCGGAGCCCGCCAGCCAGTCGACGCAGGGGCGGGCCCCTACACCCACGACGACGATGTCGGCGGGGATGCTGCGGCCGTCTTCCATCAGGACGGCGTCGACGCGGGTCTCGCCGCTCAGCCCCTTGACGCCCACTCCGCACAACAGGCGTACGCCGTGGTCGGCGTGGAGGGCGGAGACGATGCTTCCCATGGTCTGGCCGAGCGGTCCGGCCAGTGGGGTGGGCGCCGCCTCGACGATGGTCACGTCGAGGCCGAGGGCGTAGGCGGTGGAGGCGACCTCGGCGCCGATGAAGCCGCCGCCGATCACGACCAGGCGTCCGCCCCGGGCCAGTTCGTCCCGCAGGGCGCGGGCGTCGTCCAGGGTGCGCAGGGTGTGCACTCCGGCCAGGCCGTCCATCCCGGGCAGGGTGCGGGCGGAGGCGCCGGTGGCGATGACGATGCCGTCGGCTCTCACCTCCCGGCCGTCGGTGAGCCGCACGGCGCGGGGTGTGGTGTCGAGTCCGGCGGCGCGGGCGCCGAGCAGCCACTCCGCTTGCAGGTCCTCGTCGTCCGGCTCCAGTGCGAGATCGGCTTCGCCGATGCCGCCGGCCAGGAACTCCTTGGACAGGGGCGGCCTGTCGTACGGACGGTGGAGCTCGTCGCCTATGACGACCAGCCGTCCGTCGTACCCCTGCTTTCGCAAGGAGCGCGCCGCTGACAGACCGGCCAGCGACGCGCCCACCACGGCGACCGTCCTCACGCGACGCCCCCGGCGAGCCGGGCGGCGATGCAGGGAGGCAGGTTCGGGGCTGCCGTGGACAGCCGGACGTAGATCATGCCGTCCTCGACGAAGACCTCGTGCGTGCGCACCGGGAGCTTGGCCGGCGGGGCGTCGACGGCTCCGGTCTTGAGGTTGAACTTCGAGGCGTGCAGCGGGCATTCGACCTCGCAGCCCTCCAGCCAGCCGTCGGCGAGCGAGGCGTCCTGGTGGGTGCATGTGTCGTCGATGGCGAAGAGTTCGCCGTCGTCGGTGTGGAACACCGAGACCGGCGGGTCGATGTCGAGCCGGTGGGCCTCGCCTCGGGGCAGATCCACGAGACGGCACGCGGGAATCATCATGACACCTCGGTGCGTATAGCGAAACGGATTGCGGTGAACGCAACGTCAGTTTGGGGTCGCCCACAAACCCTTGTCAAGGAGTTCACGGGTCGCTCGCCGCCCCTATTTTTTGTTGCGTGATGTGAAACGCCCTGCGCTATAGGAAACGCAGGTCAGAGCTGGACACCCCTCAGAACCGGGGCACGGGCGGTGGCGTCGGCGCGTTCTCCAGACCCCAGCGGGCGGCCACGCGCACCGCGTCGGCCGTCGAGGCGACGTCGTGGACGCGGACGCACCAGGCGCCCTGCGCGGCGGCCAGAGCCGACACGGCCGAGGTGGCCGCGTCACGCAGGTGCGCCGGGCGGGGCAGGCCCGTCTCCGGGTCCCTCAGCAGGTGGCCCAGAAACGTCTTGCGCGCCGCGCCCACCAGAACCGGACGGCCGAGTGCGGCGGTGATCTCCCGGAGGTGGCCGAGGAGTCGCCAGTTGTGCTCGGCGTGCTTGGCGAACCCCAGTCCCGGGTCGACGATGAGACAGTCCGGCGGGATTCCGGCGTCCAGGGCCGCGTCGGCTCTCGCCCGCAATGCGTCGACGACCTCGGTGACGACGTCGTCGTAGACGGCGTGCGCCTGCATGCCGGCGGAGTGCCCGCGCCAGTGCATCACCACATACGGCGTCCCGGCCCGCGCCATCAGCGGCAGCATCGCCGGGTCGGCGAGTCCGCCGGAGACGTCGTTGACCAGAGCGGCGCCGGCCTCGACGGCGCGGGCGGCGACCTCGGCCCGCATGGTGTCGACACTGACCTTGGCGCCCGCGGCGGCGAGTGCGCGGACGACCGGCAGCACCCGCCGCAGTTCCTCCTCGGCCGTCGGGCGCTCGGCGCCGGGCCGGGTCGACTCGCCGCCCACGTCCAGGATGTCCGCGCCCTCTTCGAGCAGTGCGAGTCCGTGCGCGACGGCCCGTTCCGTATCGAACCACCGACCTCCGTCGGAGAACGAGTCGGGCGTGACGTTCACGATGCCCATCACCAGGGTCCGGCCCGGACGGGGAAGACCTCGCGGGCACAGGGCGGGAGCGGCCTGGGCTGCGGTGCTCATGCGACGCGGGGCGGGTCGGCGAGGGGACGCACGGGAGTCATCATGGGCTGGTCCACCTCGTTGCATATAGAGGAACAATGTGCGATTTGAGCAACGAGTGTGAGGACGGGCGCGCGCACTGTCAAGGCAAGTGCGGGACCCCGGCGTCGTGACGGGGCCCGGACGCCAGCGCGACCAGCCGGGAGGCCTTCAGCTCGGTCTCGTCCCACTCCCGGTCCGGGTCGGACCCCCAGGTGATACCGGCGCCCGTGCCGAAGCGCAGCAGCGGCCCCGCCGGGGCGGCCCGGTCGATCCGGAACGTGCGGATGCCCACGGCCAGTTCACCGGTTCCCCGGTCGGCGTCGACCCAGCCGACGGCGCCGCAGTACGGGCCGCGGGGCGTGGTCTTTAGGGCCTCGATGACGCGCAGGGCACTGGATTTGGGCGCGCCGGTCACGGAACCCGGTGGGAAGGTTCCGGCCAGCAGCTCCGGCCAGCCCGCGTCCGTGGCCAGCTCTCCGCGCACGGTGGAGACGAGGTGCACGAGCCCCGGGTGGCTCTCGACGGCGCACAGGGCCGGGACGGTCACGGATCCGGTGGCGCAGACGCGCCCCAGGTCGTTGCGGACCAGGTCCACGATCATCACGTTCTCGGCGTGGTCCTTGGGCAGCAGGTCGTCCGCGGTACGGCCGGTGCCCTTGATGGGCCCGGACTCGACGGTGCGGCCCGTCCGCCGCAGGAACAGTTCGGGCGAGGCGGTGGCGGCTTCGACGCCGTGTGCCGGAAGCCGGACGGTGCCGGCGTAGGGCGCCGGGTTGCCGTGGGCGAGCAGCGCGGTGAGTGCGTCGATGTCGGAGGCGGTCGGGTCGGGCAGGGGCGCGGAGAGCACCCGGCAGAGGTTGGCCTGGTAGACGTCGCCCGCGGCGATGTGTTCGCGGATGCGGCGTACGCCCGCGGTGTAGGCGGTGCGGTCCAGCGACGACGTCCAGTCGCCGGGGGCCGGTCCGCGCCAGGCCCCGGGCTTCGGGGGCGGCACCGGCGCGGGACGCACATCGCCGAACCGGGCACAGACCATGGGGCCTTCGAATGCCGCGACGACCGTCCAGAACCCGGAGGAGTCCAGGGCCGCGGGGTCGCCGGTCACGTCACGCAGATCTGTGGCGACGAACCCGCCGAAGCGGGCCAGGGCGGCGGGAGCGTACACGGCGGTTCGTCCAGGGGAAGGCCGGCGGGTGGGATGGTTCCGGGCCGGGACGGCCGGGGTGGGTCGTGTCCATGGGGCTGTGATGCGAAACCCCTAGGAGTTCGGGCACCCCGGCCGGGTGCGGCGGTGCTCGTGTCACCAGCCGCGGGCGGCCCACTCCTCCAGGTGCGGGGCTTCCGCCTCGATGGTGGTCGTGTCGCCGTGCCCGGTGTGCACGACGGTCTCGCCGGGGAGCGTCAGCAGCCGGTCGCCGATCGAGGTGATGATCGTGCCGAAGTCGCTGTACGAACGCCCGGTCGCCCCGGGCCCTCCCGCGAACAGCGTGTCGCCGCTGAACAGTGCCCCGAGGTCGGGGGCGTACAGGCACACGGCCCCGGGTGCGTGGCCGGGGGTGTGGAGGACGCGCAGTCCGATGCCCGCCACGACGAGTTCGTCGCCGTCGGCGAGGGGGCCGTCGGGGCGCCGGTTCGGGTGCGCCATCTTCCACAGCACCTGGTCGTCGGGGTGCAGCAGGACGCGCGCGCCGGTGGCGAGGGCGACGTCCGGTGCGGCGCGCACATGGTCGTCGTGGGCGTGGGTGCACACGACGGCCGACAGGCGGCGGTCACCGACGGCCTCCAGGACGGCGTCGGAGTCGTGTGCCGCGTCGATGACGACCACCTCGTCGTCGTCACCGACGATCCAGACGTTGTTGTCGACGTCCCAGGTGCCGCCGTCGAGACTGAACGTCCCGCTGGTGACGAGGTGTTCGATGCGCGGTGCGCCGGCCATCACAGCACCACCACGGAGCGCAGCACGTCGCCGCCGTGCATCTTCTCGAAGGCCTTCTCCACGTCGCCGAGGCCGATGGTCTCGGTGACGAACGCGTCCAGGTCGAACCGGCCGCCCAGGTACAGGTCGATGAGGGCCGGGAAGTCGCGCGAGGGCAGGCAGTCGCCGTACCAGCTGGACTTCAGCGAGCCGCCGCGGCCGAAGACGTCGAGCAGGGGCAGTTCCACCTTCATCTCCGGGGTGGGCACGCCGACCAGCACGACGGTGCCGGCCAGGTCCCGGGCGTAGAAGGCCTGCCGGTATGTCTCCGGGCGGCCGACGGCCTCGACGACGACGTCGGCGCCGAAGCCGCCGGTGAGTTCGCGCACCGCCTCCACCACGTCGCCCTTGGCGCCGTCGACGGTGTGGGTGGCCCCCATGGTCAGGGCACGGTCCAGCTTGCGCTGGTCGATGTCGACCGCGATGACCTTGGACGCGCCGGCGAGCCGGGCGCCCGCGACGGCGGCCATGCCGACACCGCCGCAGCCGATGACGGCGACGGAGTCCCCGCGCCCGACGGCGCCGGTGTTGACGGCGGCGCCGAAGCCCGCCATGACACCGCATCCGAGCAGCCCGGCCGCGGCCGCCGGGGCGGCCGGGTCCACCTTGGTGCACTGCCCGGCGGCGACCAGTGTCTTCTCGGCGAAGGCGCCGATGCCGAGGGCGGGCGAGAGCGGGGTGCCGTCGAGCAGCGTCATCGGCTGCGTCGCGTTGTGGGTGGCGAAGCAGTACCAGGGCTTGCCCTTGCTGCACGCCCGGCACTGGCCGCACACGGCGCGCCAGTTGAGGATGACGAAGTCGCCGGGCGCGACGCCGGTGACCCCCTCCCCCACCGCCTCCACGCGGCCGGCCGCCTCGTGTCCCAGAAGGAAGGGGAACTCGTCGTTGATCCCGCCCTCGCGGTAGTGGAGGTCGGTGTGGCAGACGCCGCACGCCTCGACCTTGACCAGCGCCTCGCCCGGGCCGGGATCGGGGACGACGATCGTCTCGACGGAAACCGGGGCGCCCTTCTTCCGGGCGACGACGGCACGTACCTCGTGAGCCATGAGCTGCTCCTCAGACGGGAAACTCGCGCGGGTGCGCTGCTTCATGAGTTGCCTCATCAGATACACGCACCGCTATACGCAACTGAGCATCGGGGAGGACGACACCGGGGGTCAAGGGGTCGACCGGAACCGGACGCCTTGGCGCATGCTCAGCTCGTGGGCTGGGTGTCCGCCAGGGCCTCGGCCGGCATCACACCGGGGCCCTGCCTCGGCTCGTCCGCCGCGTCGGCGTCCCGCTCCTGCTCGCGCGCCGGTTCGGGAATGTCCGTCGGGTCGGCGCGCAGCGCCTTCACCAGAGAGACGCACAGGCCGATCATCACGAAGAGGAACGGGAACGCGGCGATGATGGCCACCTGTTTGACCGCCTCGAGCCCGCGCGCCATCAGCAGCACGGCCGCGACCAGGCCGGTCAGCGCGCCCCGGAGGACCACGACGGCGCGTCCGGGGCTCGTGCTGCCACGGCAGGAGAGCATGCCCAGCACCACGGATGCGGCGTCGGCGCCGCTGACGAAGAACAGACCGACCAGGACGATGACCAGGACCGAGGTGATGGAGAACCACGGCAGGTGCTGCAGGGTGGCGAACAGGCCCGCTTCCTCCCCCTGGGCGACGGCCGACGCCAGATCGGCGCCGTGCATCTCCTGGTTCAGGGCGGTGCCGCCGAGGATCGCGAACCACACGACGCTCACCAGGCTCGGCGCGACGATCACGCCGACGATGAACTCCCGGATGGTCCGGCCACGGGAGATCCGCGCGATGAACGTCCCGACGAACGGCGTCCAGGAGATCCACCACGCCCAGTAGTTCGGCGACGAGATCAACTGGGGCAACGGCATCGTCCTGGTGCCGGCGCTGAACATCATCGCGACCCAGGAGGCGGTGCTGAACTCCGGACGTTCGGTGTCCTTGCCGAGCCGTACCGAGCCGAACCGGCTGCACGCGGGGACCACCGCCAGCAGCACGAACCCGGAGCAGGCCAGGACGAAGAGCCAGCCGAAGCCGTCGATCGCCGTGCCGCGCCAGGGGCCAGGTCTTCACAGGACGGCGGCTTCCGTCCGCCCCCGAGCCCAGCCGTAATTCGCTTGCCATGGCTACGAGTCGACGCTGCACTGTGGCCGGACACCATGAGACGTGGTGCCGGTATCCCGAGGAGGCAGCAGCAGCGATGGAGATCCGTCCCACGACCGACAAGGATCTCGACGTCTTCGTCGACACACTTCACGCCGCGTTCGGGCTCTTCCCGGAAACCCCGGTCGAGGGCGGCGGGCTCTGGTGGTCCGCGCTCGAAATGGACCGCTGCATACTCGCCCGGACCGCGGACGGGCGGCCCGTCGGCACTGCCGCCACGTACTCGTTCGAGCTCACCCTGCCCGGTCAGAGCCTCGTCCCGGTCGCCGGGGTGACCGCCGTGGGCGTCCTGCCCTCGCACCGGCGTCAGGGCGTGCTCAGCGCGATGATGCGGCATCAGCTCACCGAGCTGCGGGCCCGCGGGGAGTCGCTTTCGGTGCTGCTGGCCTCCGAAGCCCTGATCTACGGCAGGTTCGGCTACGGACCGGCGACCTATACGGCCCAGCTGAAGGCACCGCGCCACAAGGCCGCCCTCGCCGCTCCCCGGGCGCGCGGAGAGGCCGAGGTCGCAGCGGCCGGGTCGGTCGAGGTGCTGCGCCGGGCCGAGTGCGGCGAGATTCTGGAGGAGGTCTACGACCGGTATCGCCGCGCCCAGCCCGGCGCCCTGTCCAGGCCGCACCGCTGGTGGGCCCTGCGCGCGGGACAGCCCCCGGTCTCGCCGGCGCCGCGCTACGTCGCCGTCCACCGGAACGCCGACGGCGTCCCGGACGGGTACGCCAGCTACGCCGTCGAGTCCGGCACCCTGACGGTCGACGAGACCATTGCCACCGACGACGCCGTCTTCACGGCCCTGGCCCGGTTCGTACTCGAACACGACCTGGTCTCCAAGGTCGTGTTCAAGCAGGTGCCGTCCGATCACCCGCTGCGCTGGCAGTTCGCGGACTTCCGCGCGGGCGAGGTGAGCGGCGACATGGACTGGCTCTGGGTACGGCTGCTGGACGTCCCGCGCGCTCTGACCGCACGCGGCTGGTTCACGGACGGCGAGCTCGTCCTCGACGTCGACGACCCGTTCCTCGGCGAACACGACCGCTACCTGCTGACCGTCCAGGACGGCAAGGCCGACTGCGTCCCGACGGACCGGGAACCCGACCTGTCCCTGGACATCAGGGACCTGGGCTCCATCTACTTGGGCGGCACCGCCCCGAGCACCCTCGCTCGGGCCGGGCACATCCGGGCCCACCACCCGGGCGCAGCCACCCTCGCCGACAACCTCTTCCGCACCGAGCGCTCCCCGCACTGCCTGCACTGGTTCTGAGCAGGGGCCTCGGACGCGGGCCTCCGCCGGGGGTCAGTCGCGTGCGAGCCACCTCTTGGCGTTTCTCGGCCTCGACGGCTGGTCCGTTGACGGTTGCGGGGTTGGACCCGGCGACCGTCCGTTTCTCCAGGCGCCGGAGACGTGCCCAGTAGGGATCCGTGTCGGGTGTTGAGTCAGTCGCCTTGTTCCGTGCCGATGAGGACGAAAGCCATCGTGGCCGGCTGGTCGCCGCGGTTGCGCCAAGCGTGGCGGGTGCCGTTCTGGATCACGATGTCGCCTGCCGAGAGCGGCGTGCAGTGGCCGTCGTCGAGTTCGAGGACCATCTCGCCCTGCAGCACGATGCCGTAGTCCACGGTCGGAGTGGCGTGCATGCCGTCGGGCTCGATGAGTTCGGCGATGCCGGGCGAGTCGGCCCGCTGCTCCCGGTCGAAGGCGACGGGATCGAACGCCGGGTCGGCCAGCGCGGATTCCGGTGGGAAGGTCAGGACGATGAACCGCGTACCGCCGGGCGCGGGCAGCAGGCTGGTGACGTCCGGGGTGGGGTCCTCCCCTGCCCGGGTGGCCTGTTCGCCCGGTTCGGTGGCCCACGGCAGCCGGGACACCCAGCCCGGCAGGCTGGCGAACTCCCGGCTCCGCGGGACCGGGCCGTCGCTGACGACGATCGACCTGCCGCTCCCGTCATGGCCGGTGACGACTCTGCGCATGTGTCTCTCCTCGGTCGGGTCAGTCAGTCGGACCGGGTGCCGACAGGTTCGGTCGGGGCCGGCAGGGTCGCTTCCCAGGTGTCCACGACGTCCGCGATCGTCGGGACCGGCGCCCGCAACAGGGCCGTCGCGGCTGTGCGTACGAACTGCCGGTGCCGGTCGTCCGTGAGGTACTCCACCGGGGACTTGCCGTCCACGCGCGCCAGCAGCAGCGCCGGGAGCAGTGTCGCGGCGCGCTCCTCGACTGCGGGGCGCGGCTCCCAGTCGACACAGCGGGCGTACGCCTCGGCCAACGCCCGGGCGGAGCGCAGGAGTTCGCTGCGGCGTCCGGGCACCACCAGGCTCTTGAGGAGGAGATGGTTGACGCAGAAGGCGACGTCGAAGGCCGGGTCCCCGTACCAGGCGCACTCGGCGTCCAGCAGCACGGGCGCCGACGGGCCGACGAGGATGTTCTTGGGGCTGACGTCACCGTGCACCAGGGCCGAGCGTGTGGCGGCCGTGCGGTCGGCGAGCTCTCGGATGGTGTCGGCGAGGGCGGGGTGTGCGGCGGCGGTGGCGAGCAGGTACGGCTCGATGCGCAGCGCGTGGAAGTTGGCGTCGGTGGCGAACTCCGCTGCGAGGGCCGCGTCGCCCGCGCTCGCCGCGTGCAGGGCGCCGAGCAGTTCCCCGACGGCCGCCGCGGTCGTCACCCGCACCTCGCCCTCCAGCAGTTGCGCCTTCCAGATCGGGTACCGCTCGGGGGGCAGGTACTCCATCGCGAACAGGCCGGCTCCGGGGTCGTGGGCCAGCAGGCCGGGGACGCTGTCCGGGCGGTGCCGGGACGCGAACCGCATCCAGGCCCACTCGTAGGCGTTGCGTGACACCGGTGCCTGCCAGTCGGCGGAGACCTTCAGTTTGGCGAGGGCGCGTTTGACGCAGAGGGACCGTCCGGGCAGGTCCACCCGCCACAGGTCGGACGAGACGCCGCCGGCCAGCGGCGTCCAGCGAGTGGTTTCACCCGGTTCGGCGAGGCCCTGGGTGATCAGGAAGTCGGTCAGCGCGGTGCCGGGCCCGGGGACCGGGTTCATCTGCGCGGAGCTCACGTTCATCCACGGGGGGTGTTGCAGGCGTGCGCCGGTGTCTCGCCCGCGAGGATCCGTACGACCTCCTCGGCGGCGCGGCGGCGCAGCTCGATGACCGACGCGTCGGAGGAGAAGGCGACGTGCGGGGTGAGGAGCGCCCCGGGCTGTGCCGAGAGCCCGGCGGGAACGTCCGGCTCGGTCTCCAGGACGTCGAAGGCGGCGCCGTCCAGATGCCCGCTGTCGAGTGCCTTGATCACCGCGTCGGTGTCGACGAGGCCACCCCGGCTGACGTTGACCAGCAGACCGCCCGGCCGCATCAGCTCCAGCTGTTCGCTGCCGATGATGTGGTGGGTGGCGGGCGTGAGCGGCAGGTGCAGGATCACCACGTCGCTGCGGCGCAGCAGGTCTTCCAGGCCCGTCATCTCCACTCCGGGGACGTCCCGCGGCGGGTGCGGGTCGTGGGCCAGGATGCGGCAGCCGAACACGCCGAGCCGGCGTGCCGTGGCGCGTCCGATCCGCCCGAAGCCGACGATGCCGCAGGTCAGCGTCGACAGCCGGCGCAGCCGGGCGCTGGCCGGGTCCCAGCGGCCCGCCCGGACCTCGCGGTCGAAGACGGCCAGGCCGCGCGTCCAGGCCAGCACCATGCCGACGGCGTGGTCGGAGACCTCCTCGACGCAGTAGTCCGGCACGTTGGTGACCCACACGCCCCGCTCGGTGGCCGCGTCCACGGCGATGTTGTCCAGGCCCACTCCGAGCCGCGCCACGACGCGGAGATCCGGCGAGGTCCCGATCGCGGTGCCGGAGACCGGCGCCCAGCACGTAAGGATGCCGGCGGGGCGGTGCTCGGCGACCAGTTCCTCGATCGCCCCGGCGGAGGAGGGCTCGGCGGGGCCGGTCACCAGGGTGTGGCCCGCCTTCTCGATGACCGACCGCTCGACCGAGTCGTCGGGCCAGGCGTAGTCGGTGAGCAGCACGGTGCCGGGGCGGCTCGGTGGTTTCATGGCAGGTCGTCCTCGCAGAATCGTGCGGCCGCGGCGGACGGCCGGGCGTCCCGCCCGGTCGCGTCCGGTCAGCAGGTTGGATCGTCATCCGGCACGGCGGCCGATGTCTCGCCTGATCAGGCCTTCGGTCGCCGTGGGTGGGGTGGAGAGGTTCGCAGGGCTCGGGCGGCGTGTCGGCGCCCGCCGACTTGTGGTCGGTCGGGGCGTCGCGCCACGCCACGGGTACGGGTCACGAGATGCCGGGGCACGTCGTATCACTCTGTCATAGCCACTGATGCTAACGATAGCACTGCCCGGCTTCCCTGCGTCAAGAGCGAGACATGAAGCCGGAGCCGAGGCCCCGCGCGCGGGTCTTTCCGGCCCCGAAGGGCCGGGCCGGCAGCGGGAAACTCGATCCGCCGAAGAATTCTGGCGCTCACACCTTGACGCGCCCCGGACTTCCCTTCATCGTTCTGGCAACGCCGACCGTGTCACCAGAGCATGGGCCGCACGAGATCCGGCTGTCGAAGACGCCATAGCCACGGACGTCCCGACGGGCGACATACGGCTGAATTCCGCACGCGGCATCCGACCGCGCGGCTGCCCTTTCGCCCCCCATTTCGCCGGTCGGCGATTCCCCGCCGTATGCCGGCTCGACCGAGCCGCGTTCAGCACACCCCTTCTCGCCTCACAGCATCCGGCCGCCGTGCGCATCTCCCCGTACCGGCGATGCGTCCGCCGCGGCCTGCCGTGGCCCATTCCTCCTCAGGAGCCGTAATGACTCATGCAGCGCAAGTCGACACCAGTGCAGTGCCCGCCGACGACACGGAGGGGATCAGCGGTCCTCCGCTTTCCCGGACCATGATCGGACTGGGCTTCCTGCTGATCGTTCTCTCCTACATGGTCAACGCGATGGACCGCCAGGTCTTTCCTCCGCTGCTCCCCAACATCCGGCAGGAGTACGGATTCTCCCTGGAACAGGGAGGGCTGCTGGCCACGAACTTCACCCTGGGCATGGCGCTGGCCGGTCTGCCCGCGGGGTACCTCCTGGACCGCTTCCGCCGCAAGACCGTGCTGCTGGTCAGCATCGTGATCTACTCCCTGGGCACCATGGCCACTCCGCTGGCCACGGGTTTCGCTGACATGACCCTGTACCGGGTCGTCTCGGGCTTCGGTGAGGGCATGCAGTCCGCGGCGATCTTCGCGGCGATGGGCGCCTTCTTCGCCCACCGGCGCGGTCTCGCCTTCGGCGTGATCGGCGTGGGCTACTCCGTGGGTGTGTTCATCGCGCCGCTGATCGGCGTCGAGCTGATGAGCATGCACGGCACCTGGCACTCGCCCTTCTACCTGTTCGGCACGGCGGGGCTGCTGATCGCCGCCGCCTCCCTGTTCCTCGTGAAGACCGGCCTGACCGAGACCTCCGTCGAGAAGGTCGTCTCGACGAGGACGTACGACTACATGCCGGTCTCCGCCTACAACCGCAACACCATCGCCCTGACCGTCCACGCCGTCGTGAGCGGGGTGGCCATCTACGGGTTCCTCGGCCTGTACCCGACGTACCTGATCAGCTCGCTGCACTACTCCCCCGAGCAGGCCGCACTGGCCATGAGCCTCCTCGGCTTCGGTGGCATGACGGCGATATTCGGCGGCTGGCTCGGCGACCGCGTGAACCAGCGCAACCTGCTGATCCTCAGCCTGCTCGCCGTCTCGGTCATCAGCGTCTGCATCTACGAGACGCGGGCCGCGGTGGGCGTGCAGTGCGTGTTCGCCTTCCTCATGGGCGCCTTCGGGCTGGGCTTCATCTACCCGAACACCAACAGCGCGATCCAGCGGGCCGTACGGCCGACGCAGATCGGGCGCGCCTCCGGTCTCTTCGTCACCGGCTACTACGGGCCGGCGGCGTTCTCGGGCCTGCTCTTCGCCGCCCTCGTGGAGACCTTCGGCTGGAGCCGGGCAGGGCTGATCCAGGTCACGTTCCTGCCGTTGCTGGGCGTCGCCGCCCTGGCCTTCGTCCGGCCCACGCAGTTCAACGACGCGGTCCGCTGACGCACGCTCCGCCGACACTTCAAGGGCCTGCCCACCGCTGAGCGGTGGGCAGGCCCTGTCGTTGCGGACGCCGGCGGGCGTCCCGCCGGTTCAACGGCTCTCGGCCACGACCGGATTGCGCAGGACGCCGATGCCCTCGATCTCCACCTCGACCTCGTCCCCGGGGCGGATGGGGCCGACACCGGAAGGGGTGCCGGTCATGATCACGTCGCCGGGGAGCAGCGTCAGGTAGCGGCTGAGGTAGCTGACGATGTCCGGAACCGGGAGCAGCAGGTCGGCCGTGCTCGCGGACTGCATGACGGTGCCGTTCACGCGGGTGGTCAGGGCCAGTCCTGATGGGTCGACTTCCGTGGTGATGACGGGCCCAAGGGGAGCGAAGGTGTCCTGCCCCTTGCCGATGAGAAGCGTTCCGAATGCGCTCTCCTTGCGCTGGACGATGCGGTCACTGACGTCATTGCCGCAGGTGTAGCCGAGGATGTGGCCAGGAGCGTCGGAGGGTTTGACATGGCGGGCCTCCTTTCCGATGACGACGACCAACTCGCCCTCGAAATGAATCAGTTCACCGTCGGACGGATACACGATCGCGTCACCCGGACCCACCACCGCCGTACTCGGTTTCATGAAGCACACCGGCACCTCGGGAATCTCACGGTCGGTCTCGTCGACATGTGAGGCGTAGTTGTAGGCGAATCCGAAGATCCGGGGCCGGTCGACCGGCGGAAGGATGACGACATCGCCGACTCGGTCGACGTGCCCCGTAGGAGAAAGACCGGCATAGGGATCACCTTCGAATCTGGTGATATCGACGTCCCCGGATTCCAGTTCTCCGTAATGACGTTCGCCGCCGACGGCATATCTGACGATGCGCACGGACACCTCCGCGACTAGGCAGCCGCGGGCGGCTGCACGGCCCAACCAGTAGTGCTAACGTTAGCACAGAGCCGGCAGTCGACCCGGGCACCTTCGCTCTCGACAGCCACGGAGCGCGACACCGGTGCTATCGTTGGCACACGGAAAGTGACGACACGGGACCAGTCAGTCGAGGAGACTCCTTACGTGATCACGACCAGGGACATCGCCGAGCGCCTCGGAGTCTCCGTGTCGACGGTGGGACGGGCACTGGCCGACGACCCGCGCATCAGCGAGGAGACCAAGTTCCGCGTCCGGCAGGCCGCTTCCGACATGGGGTACGTGGGCAACCGTGCGGCCCGGATGATGCGCGGAGCGTCCAGCAATGTGGTCGCGCTGGTGATTCCCGACATCCGCAACAGCTTCTACTCGACCATCGCACACGAGCTGTCCAAGAACATGGAATCCGAGGGCTTCCAGCTGATGCTGTCGGAGACCGACGACGACCGGACGGCGGAGCTGCGCCATCTGCGGGAGCTGTCCGCGAACCGCGTGGCCGCCGTGATCATCGTGCCCAGCGCGCGCCCGCACAGCGAGTCCGTCAAGCTTCTGCGCGCCCTCCCGCACGTGCAGTTGCTGCGCCGGCACCCGTCGCTGGGTTCGCAGTGGTTCGGCGTGGACGACGAGGAGGCGCTGCGCCGGGCCACGGCCCACCTGGTGGCACAGGGGCATACTCGCATCTCCTACCTCGGCGGCCCCGAGGAACTGCCCACCGGCGCCGCGCGTCTGCGCGGGTTCCGCAGCGCCCTGCGCGAAGGCGGCCTGCCGGACGACGCCGGGCGCGCCGAGCTGGGACCGCCGTCGTCGGTCGACCACGGCCGCGAGACGGTACGACGGCTGCTGTCGGGGCCGGACGTGCCCACCGCGCTGGTGCTGGGATCGATCCAGCTCACCCTCGGCGTCCTGGAGGAGCTGTCCCGGCAGGGCGTGAAGGTGCCCCAGGAGCTGTCCGTGGTCGGGTTCGGGGACGAGCCCGGATTCTCCTGGTGGGGCCCCGGACTCACCACGGTCGGCCTGCCCATCCAGGAGATGGCCACCGGCTGCGCCCTGTGGATGATCCGCAGGCTCAAGACCGAGCCGGGCAACGACGGCCCGTACACGGCGGTCTCCCCCGGTTCGTTGATCCTGCGCGGCAGCACGGCGTCCCCGGACGGGGGGTCTTCGCCCGGGTCCGCCTGAGTTCGAGGGATGGGGGCACCGCTTCCATCCCAGCGGTGCGCTGAGGGGCTATGAGAGCGAGGCGCGCCGTGTCCGGCATCGACGGCGTGGGCAGCGGGCGGTTCGCCGCAGTGTGGGTTGTTTCGCCGACGCCCCGGTGATCAGCCCATAGCCAGGGCGCGCATCGGGTCGTGCTCCATAAACTTCGCAGCTTCCGGGCCGGGTGCTTCCCTGGGGGTACGGGGCACGGCGATCGGGGGCTGCGCCGCGCGGGCGCGGGTGACCGGGAGCGATGCCGCACGCAGGCAGCGGAGCCCGAGGACCCCGGCTGCATGCTCGCCGGGACGGCGTGTCAGACCTTGGCGAGCCGGTCCACCAGCAGTTCCACCCGACGCTCGGTGTCCTCGGGCGGCAACCGTCCCTCCCTGGTCAGGGTGGCCAGCCCGTGCAGGGCCGCCCAGAACACCTCGGTGAACAGTGCCGGGTGGACGCCGTCCCCGGCGACCTCGTCGAGGCTTTCCAGCAGGGCGGCGAAGGCGTCCTTCAGCGGCTGTGGGGTGTCCTCGTGCGCGAACGCCAGGCCGCCGTCAAGCTGGAACATGGCGTCGTAGACCGCCGGGTTGCGCTCGGCGAAGTGGAGGTAGGCGCGGGCGAGGGCCGTGACCCGGGCGCGCGGGCCGTCCGCGGCGGAGGTCGCGGCCCGGAGCGCCACGGCCATCTCGGCGGCACCCTCGAGGGCGACAGCGCCGATGATCTCGCGCTTGCCGCGGAAATGGCTGTAGAGGACGGGCTGGCTGTACTCGATGCGCTCGGCCAGCCGGCGGGTCGTGACCGCGTCCCAGCCCTGCTGCTCGGCGAGTTCACGGGCCGTCGCCACGATAAGGCGCTCGCGGCTCGCGCGTTCACGCTCCTTGCGTTCCTGTACCGACATGACTCGATCCTAGCACCGCTAGACAATCGAGCGGTAGCAGGACTAGCGTTGCCTCATCAGCTAGCAGTGCTAGATTCCTGGGGGTCATCATGCTCAACGCACTCGAGGTGTTCACCACCGTGGTCGTCGGCCTCATGGTGGGGGTGGAGTTCTCCGTCGCCTTCGTCATCAACCCGATCCTCAACGGACTACCCGAGGACAGCGGCGTGCTCGGCCGCGCCCACGGGGGCCGGATGCTCGGCGCCCTGATGCCGGTCTGGTACATCTCCTCGCTCGTCCTCGTCGCGGTCTGGGCCGCCGCCGGATGGCACCACCACGGGACCGGCCTCGTCGTCACCGCCGGCGTGCTGCTGATCCTCAGCGTGATCATGTCGCTTCTGCTGCTCGTCCCGATCAACAACCGGGGCAAGACATGGACCCCCGAGAACCGGCCCGAGGACTGGAAGGAGCAGATGAACCGCTGGGACCGCTTCCACTACGTACGCGTCGCCGTCATCATCGCCGCCTTCGCCCTGCTGGTCGCAGCCCTCGCCTGAGTCCGCGGACCGACGCCGCGCCGGTGGCGCACCATCCCCGCTCTCGGACGGCAGCGGGCAACCGAAAGTCCCGGCATTCGGAAATGCAGCTGCCGCTGAGAGGTACGGCAGTCCCTGTGACCCCATTTCAGCAAGCCAGGGCGGCCGGCCACGGCCAGGCCTCGGCTCTGGCCGTCATCGCCCACCACGTACGGGATCTTGAGACCACGGGCAGCCGATGGCAGGCTCATGCCGCATGATCGATGAATTCGCGAAAGACAACCTGCACGGGAGACTGCGGCGGGACCGCAAGGCGCTGCTCTGGAAACTCGACGGCTTGTCCGAATACGACGCCCGCCGGCCTTTGACAGCGACCGGGACCAACCTCCTCGGCCTGGTCAAACACGTGGCCACCGTCGAGGCCAGGTACTTCGGCGAGGTCTTCGACCGCCCTTCCCCGGAACCGCTGCCCCGGTGGCAGGACTCCAACGGCAGCGATCTGTGGGCGACCGAGGAGGAGACCCGCGATCAGATCATCGGGTTCTACCAGCGCACGTGGGAACACTCGGACGCGACGATCAACGACCTTCCCCTCGACGCCCCCGGCCACGTGCCGTGGTGGCCGGAGCCTTATGCCGACACGAACCTGTTCGCCATCATGGTCCATGTCCTCGGCGAGTCCATCCGGCATGCCGGGCACGCCGATATCCTGCGCGAGGGCCTCGACGGCCGGACCGGGTTGCGCGCCGAACACGAGCAGCAGATCGACGAGGAAGCCCGTGCCGCCTACCGCGCGAAGATCGAGCAGGCCGCCAGGTCGGCCGCACCGATCGAGGCTTGAAGGTCGTCTCACGTGACGTAGCGTTCGTGCGGCATGCTGCCGGTCGTGGGTGCTGATCAGTGAAGCGTCCGGTTCCTGATGAACTCTGCCAGTGGGCCGCCCCGTTGCTGCCGTCGTTCGCTGCTCGTCCGCAAGGCGGCCGGACCTCTCCGCGTGACGAGCGGGCCGTGTTCACGGCAGTGGTGTACGCGCTGACCAGCGGCTGTGCCTGGCGGCATGTGCCGCCGACGTCGGCACGTCGCCCGCCACCGCGCGGATGCCGCGCCTGTACATGCGCTTGACCATCGCGGGAGGAGCACGCCGCGTCCTTCACGCGACCGCCGCCGCTCAGTACGCTCCCCTCCGCAACAGGCGCATCACCGTCGCGGTGCGCACGAGTTCGTCCAGCATGTGCTCGGCGGCGGCCTCATGGATCTTGCCGGCCAGGAACGCTCCGTCCTCGACGTGTTCACTGACGAACGGGATGCTCACGGTCGGGCCGATCGGCAGCATCCTCAGGTTGGCCACCACCTGCTTGGCCATCTGCACGGCCCGGGTGCCCGCCGAGACGCCCCCGTAGCTGACGAACGCGGCAGGCTTGTGCTGCCACTCCACGACGAGGTAGTCCCACGCGTTCTTCAGCGGAGCCGGGAAGCCCCCGTTGTACTCCGAGGTGACGAACACGAACGCGTCCGAGGCGTCGACGACACGGCTCCATGTGCGGGTGTGGCTGTGCGTGTACCGCTGGAGAGCGGGCGGATGCGGCTCGTCGTAGAAGGGAAGGGCGAGTTCGCGCAGGTCGACCACGTGCGACTCGAACTGCTCGCACTGCGCGGCCCGGGCGGTGAACCAGTCCGCGACGGATCGTCCCACCCGCCCCGGACGCGTGCTGGCCACGACCGTGGTCAGGATCATGGGGGCGGCAGACGGCTCAGGGGTCATGACAGCTCGCTTTCCTGTCGGCCGCGACCGGGCCCGGCGAACCCGCGCTGCCTGTGCTGTCCGTCCGTCCAGGACAGCGCGGGCTCGCCGGAGTCTCTTCCGCAGCGTCTCAGTCTCACGAACGGGTTGTGCAAACGATAGCACTAGCCTGCGGCAGGGCCAAGGGTCGCATGGATCGGGAAGACAGAAGCGCATTGCAGCACCGCTCACCTCTTGACAGAACCCTCGTCAGTTCCCACGATTGCGCTATCGTTAGCACACAGCGGGCCGCACCGGATGAACATGCCTCCGGCTGCGGGGGCGCCCCTTCCTCCTTCTGGTGGACAGGCGGGACAGGCACATGCACCGCCCGGCGCTCCGAACGCCCGAACTCCGAAAGGTTGCACCGCCATGACAGACGCGCGGATCGCCGAGCTCTATGGCCGCAGGGTGTGGGATTCCCGCGGGCGCCCCACCGTGGAGGTCGAGGCGCGTCTGGCGGACGGTGCGATCGGCCGGGCCATCGCACCGGCGGGCGCGTCGACGGGCCAGGGCGAGGCGCTCGACCTGCGTGACGGTGGCAGCCGCTTCGGCGGGCTGGACGTCCAGCGGGCGGTCGGTTCGGTGAACCACGAGATCGCCCCCGCACTCCTGGGCCGCGACGCGAGCGATCAGGAGGCCGTCGACCGGCTCCTGGTCGACCTCGACGGAACTCCCGACCGCAGCCGCCTCGGCGGCAACGCGATCGTCGCCACGTCCATGGCGGTCCTGCACGCCGCCGCGGCGTCGGAGGGCGTACCGCTGTGGCAGCACCTGGCCGGCGGCCGGCCGGTCCGGATCCCGCTGCCGGAGATCCAGATCTTCGGCGGTGGTGCCCACGCCGACCGTCGCGTCGACGTCCAGGACTTCATGGTCATGTGCCCCGCCGCGGGCAGCTTCTCCGAGGCCCTCGACTGGACCGCGGAGATCTACCGGGCGGCCGGCAGCCTGATGCGCAGGGCGGGCAAGGCCCAGGGCGTGGCCGACGAGGGCGGCTTCTGGCCCGCGTTCGACTCCAACGAGGAGGCCCTCGAAACGCTCACCCGGGCGATCGAGAAGGCCGGTTTCGACCCCTCGACGCAGGTCGGCATCTCGCTGGACATCGCGGCCTCGCAGTTCGGCAGCGGCGGGCGGTACACACTGGCCCTGGACGACCGCACGCTGGACACCACGGCGCTGATCGACATGCTGGGCGGCTGGATCGAGCAGTATCCGATCCTCTCCGTCGAGGACCCGGTGGGCGAGGACGACACCGACGGCATGGTGGAGTTCACCCGGCGTCACGGCCACCGTTGCCAGGTGATCGGAGACGACTACCTGGTCACCAATGCCAAGCGGGTGGAGGCCGCCGCCACCGGCGGGGCCGCGAACGCCGTCCTGGTGAAGCCGAACCAGGCCGGCACGGTCACGGAGGCGTTCCAGGCGCTGCGGGCCGGGAAGGACGCCGGCTTCGGCACCATCGTCTCGGCCCGGTCCGGTGAGACCGAGGACGTCACCATCGCCCATCTCAGCGTCGGATGGGACGCGGGACAGCTCAAGGTGGGCTCGTTCACCCGCTCCGAGCGCATGGCCAAGTGGAACGAGGTTCTGCGCATCGAGGAGTCCCTCGGCGAATCCGCGGAATTCAGCGGATGGTCCGCCTTCACATTCTCCGATTCCGGGCCTTCCACGACCGAGCCGTAAAAACAGTTCGAAGTATTACAGTCATCGAAATACAGAGCCGATCGGAGCACGGAGACCCCATGCTGCCACCCGTCAATCTGCGCCCGAGTTTCAATATCACCCGCGCCGGCCACGTCCGGCTCACCGTCGCCGATCTGGCCGAGAGCCGGAACTTCTACGTGAACGCTCTGGGGCTCGTCGTCAGCGACGAGGACGAGCGCACCTGCTACCTGCGCGGCCTGGCCGAGGCCTGCCACCACAGCCTCGTCCTGGAGCTCGACGAAGAGGGCGCGGGCGCGTGCAGGAGGATCGGTTTCCGGGTGTTCTTCGACGAGGACCTCGATCTCGCGTACGCATGGTTCCGCGATCGTGGCCTGCCCGCCGAGTGGGTGGACGCCCCGTACCAGGGCCGCACGCTGCACGTCAGCGACCCCATCGGCACGCCGCTGGAACTGTGCGCGCACATGGAGACCCGGCCGCGGCTGCACATCGACTTCCAGCAGTACAAGGGCGCTCACGCGCAGCGGCTGGACCACTACCAGATCTTCGCGCCCGACGCCTATGAGCTGTGCGCCTTCTACAGTGAGCTGGGCTTTCGCAACTCGGAGTACCTGGAGCACGGCGACAAGCTGCTGAGCGCGTTCATGTACCGCAAGGGCACGTGTCTCGACCTCGCGATCGTCGAGAACACCGGGCCCGCGCTGCACCACTTCGCGTACACCGTCTCCGAGAGCCGCGACATCTTCACCGCGTGCGACTGGGCGGGCATCCTCGGCTACGGCGAAGGGGTCGAGCGCGGCCCCGGGCGGCACGGTCCCGGCGGGATGCTGTTCGCGTACCTCCGTGACCCCGACGGTCACCGGGTCGAGGTCTTCAACAGCCACTACCAGACGATCGACACCGAGGTCGAGCCGGTGCGCTGGGACGCGGCATCGCTGAGCACCAATGTGCGCTGGGGGCTCCCCGCGCTGGAGAAGTGGTACTTCGAGGCGTCGCCGTTCGTCGGCGCGCCGCTGATTCCGCCGGCCGAGCAGCCGAATCCGATGTCGCTGGAGCGGTTCCTGCTGGAGCAGCCCCTCCCCTGACCTTCCGCCCGCACCCCCCTGCTTCAAGGAGACGCCATGGCACGAGTTCCCTATCTGCTCCGCGAGGACGCGGACGAGTCGCTGAAGCCGCTGTACGACCGGCTGGAGACCGAACGCAAGGTCCCGACGGCGAACATCTTCCTCGCCCTCACCCACGCGCCCGCCCAGCTGGACGCCTTCCTGACCTATGCCAACTCGCTGCGGGCCGCCGATCTCAGCCCCAGGTTGCGGGAACTGGCGATCCTGACCGTGGGTCACGCGACCCGGTCGGCGTACGAGGTCGCCCATCATCAGTCGCACGGCCTCAAGGCCGGGCTCACCGAGGAACAGCTCGCGTCGGTGGCCGACTTCGAGCACTCCGGTCTGTTCGACGAGACGGAGAAGGCGGTCATGCGACTCGCCAGGGAGTCCACCCTCCGGGTCGACGTCTCGGAGGAGACCTGGCAGGCCGCCGCCGCTCACCTGACGAGCCGGCAGATGGTCGAACTGTCGTTGTCCATCGCCTGGTACAACTCCGGCGTCCGCATCATGGGACTGCTGGACATCGACCTCGAAGACAATTACCCGGACCCGTTCGCCCATTCCTAGGTTTCGGCACCGTACGGCTCATCACTTCAGGAGTATTTCCATGGCGAAAATGCTCGCCGCGCGACTGCACGAACTCGGTGCGCCGATGTCGGTGGACACGATCGACGTGCCCACCCCGAGGCCCACCGACGTGCTGGTGCGGGTCAAGGCATGCGGGATCGTGCCGAACATGGCCAATGTCATCAACAACTGGCCCACCTGGTATCCGCATCAGCCGCTGCCCCAGCTCCCCGCGATCTTCGGTCTCGACCCGGCGGGTGTGGTCGAGGCGGTCGGCGAGGCGGTGCTCAACACCAAGCCCGGCGACCGGGTCTACGTGAGCCCGCTGCGGTCCTGCGGCAGCTGCCAGGTGTGCCGCGGCGGCGAACTCAGCCGATGCCGCTACTTCACCCTGAACGGCTACTTCAGCACCTCCCGCGACGGCCAGCGGATCTTCGACCTGTACCCCTACGGCGGCTTCGCCGAGTACATGACCGCGCCGCAGCACGCGATCGTCAACATCCCCGACAACATGACGTTCGAGCAGGCCGGAAAGCTCGGCTACATCGGAACCTCCTACGGCGCCCTCAAGAACGCCGCGGCCGCCCCCGGCCAGGTCGCGCTGATCGACGGGGTCACGGGCACACTGGGTGTCGCCTCCACCCTCCTCGCGCTGGCCTCCGGTGTCTCCAGGGTCCTCGGCACGGGCCGCAACGAGGAACTCCTCAAGCGGGTCAAGGAGTTGGCCCCGGACCGGATCGAGGTCATGCGGCTGGGCGAGGGCTCCACCGGGGAGTGGGCCAAGTCCCGCACCGGCGGCGAGGGGGCTGACTTCGTCATCAGTGCGCTCGGCGCGAAGGCTCCGGTGGAGACGATGCTCGACTCCATGCAGGGGGTCCGCCGGGGCGGCAGGGTCGTCAACGTCGGCGGGGTGGCCGACCGGCTTCCCGTGGACGTCAAGTGGCTCATGGACGAGCAGGTCCAGCTGATCGGCTCCAACTGGTTCACGACCGCGCAGGGCCAGGAAGTCGCCGACATGGTGGCGACCGGGGCGCTGGACCTGTCCTACCTGATCACGAAGCCCTACCCGCTGGCCGAGGTCAACGAAGCCATCTCGGGACGCGTGACGGATCGCGACGGTGGATTCAGCAACTACGTCGTGATCCCCTGAACCCGGAAGACGCCCCGAACTCGCCCCGCGGCGGTCCTGTTCTGCCCTGACGCCGCCGCGGGGTGATCCCAGCACGACGGAGGTACCGGTGGAACTGCGCTGGCTCGAGTCGTTCGTCGTGGTCGCGGAGGAACTGCACTTCGCCCGGGCCTCGGACCGTCTGCATCTGGCTCCGTCGGCGCTCAGCGCGCAGATCAGAGCGCTGGAGTCGCACCTGGGTGTGCGGCTCATCGACCGCGGGCGGCGCACCCGCCCGGCCCTGACCGGTGCCGGGCGGCTGTTCCTGGACGAGGCGCGGCTGACCCTCGCCCAGGCCGCCCGGGCCGAGGCGGTGGGCCGGCGTGCCGGTCGTGGGGAGCTGGGACACGCGCAGATCGCGTACGTCGCCTCCGCCGCGTTCTCCGGGGTGCTGACCGACGTCCTCACCCGCTGCGCGGCCCCAGGCACCGAACTGACGGTACAGGTACGGGAGTTGGAGACGCCCGCCCAGCTGGAGGCACTGGCCTGCGGGGACATCGACGTCGGATTCCTGCGGTACAGGCCTGAGTACCCACCCGAGGTCACGGCGATCTGCCTGCTCACCGAGCAGGTGGTGCTGGCGCTGCCGGCCGCGTCGCCACTCGCGGCCCACGATGCCGTTCCGGCGGCCCGACTGCGCGACGAGTGCTTCGTGGCCCCGCACTTCGACGAGGAGTACGGCTGCCGCGACCAGATCCTCGAAGTGGCGGAGCGGGGCGGTTTCAGTGCCCGGTGCGCTCCCCCGGTGCGGGACTTCATCGCGGCTCTGACCATGGTGGGCGGTGGTCTCGCGGTCGCCCTGGTGCCCGATTCGCTGCGCCGCGTCCAGATCCCGGGAGTGGCTTACCGGCCGCTGGCCGACGCGGCGCCGACCACCCGGCTGGTCGGCGCCTACCGCAAGGGGGAGACCTCGCCTGCGGTGCGCGGCGTGATCCGCCGGCTGCGGGAGGCCGCCGCCGCACCGGCGACAGCCTGAAAGCGCCGCCCCCCCCCACAGGCGTCCGGCATGGGCCGGACGCCCCTTCGGCATGCCTCGACGGGGGGTGCCCGCGCCCCTCGACCGACGCACGTTTGTACGCGGATGACGCACTGTCTGTGCAGGTCAGAGTGGGTACGTCAGGCCTACGCTCGACACGTGGCACACACCGTGGCGGCGAACGGCGGCCGCCGCCCGACAGAGGGACAGGCGGAGGAACACATGACAGCGATCAAACACGTGGGCGTCGTGGGCGCGGGCCAGATGGGCCGGGGCATCACCGAGGTGTGCGCCCGGGCCGGGCTCCAGGTCACGTTGTGCGACGTGACCGAGGACAGGGCCCGGGCCGGACTGGCCGGTGTGGCGGACTCCCTGCTGAAGGCGGAGAAGCGCGGTGCCGTCGCACCCGAGGACCGCGCGCACGCCCTGGCCGGGATCTCGGTCACCGAGGACCTCTCCCGCCTGGGCGGGGCGGACCTGGTCATCGAGGCCGCCGTCGAGGACGAGCGGGCCAAGACGGCACTGTTCCGTCAGCTGGGCGAGGTGGTCACGGACCCGGCGGCCGTCCTGGCCAGCAACACGTCCTCGATCCCCATCGCCCGGCTCGCGGCCGCTGCCGGCCGTCCCGAGACGGTGATCGGCCTGCACTTCTTCAACCCGGTCCCCGTGATGCCCCTGGTGGAGATCGTCCCGTCCCTGCACACCTCGGAAAGCACCGAGCTGCGCGTGCGGGCCTTCGCGGGCGGCATCCTGGGCAAGAGGACGATCGTCGCGCAGGACCGCGCGGGCTTCGTGGTGAACTCCCTGCTGGTGCCTTACCTGTTGGCCGCGGTACGCATGGTCGCCTCCGGCACGGCGACCGCGGAGGACATCGACACGGGCATGACGGCCGGCTGCGCCCATCCCATGGGGCCGCTGCGCCTCGCCGACCTCATCGGACTGGACACCGTGGCGGCGATAGGCGAAGCGCTCTACGAGGAGTACCGGGAACCGTTGTACGCCCCTCCCCCGCTGCTGCGCCGCATGGTCGAATCGGGTCTCCTGGGCCGCAAGTCGGGGCAGGGCTTCTTCGACTACCAGCCCGCCTGACGTCATCGACGCGCCGCGCGGGCCTCCCGGGGACTCATGCCGTAGGCCGCCTTGAAGGCGTGGCTGAAGTGGGCGGGGTCCGCGAAACCGTGCCCCACGAGACGCTCGGGAAGGAGGTGCTCGGCGACGGCGCCGACCTGATGCTCCGTGGGGCGATAGCGCCCAACGGCAGAGCGACCAGGGTTGCGGGAGGCTACCGCCTCAGTGGGCGCTGGCCGCTGGCCAGTGGTTCGTTAACGCCGGATTGGATGCTCGCGGGCTTCGTGGTCGAGGGTGCGCCCCCGCTCCCGGACGGCCGTCCGGACATGCGCGTCGCGCTGTTCCGCCCGGAGCAGGCCACGTTCCTCGACACATGGGACGCCGTGGGTCTGCGCGCCACCCAGAGCACGGACTTCACGATGGACGACGTCTTCGTGCCCGAGCGCTTCACGGGACCGCTGGTGGGCGGCAACAACATCCCCGCTCCCTTCTACGGCTTGCCGTACACCGCCACCGGGTCGTCGCACGACGCCGTCATCATCGGCTGCCTGGAGGGCGCGCTGGACGATCTGGCCGAACTCGCCGCCACCAAACGGCCGGCGTTCGATCCCCGACTCGTCATCGGGGAGGACCCGGTGTTCCAGGAGAAGTTCGCCGAGCTGCACCTTCGCACGGCGGCACTGAACGCCCTGCTGGAGCAGACCGGCCGCGTCGTCATGGACCGTGCGCTCGCGGGCGAGGAGCCCACCGCCCGCGAATGGTTCGGCTACACCGGCGGCCACCAGCACATCCACCACGAGGGCATCCGCGTCCTCAACGAACTCATGACCCTGTCGGGCAGCTCGGGGCTCTACAGCTCCCACCCCCTGCAGCGCCGCTGGCGCGACGTCCGCTGCGTCTCCCAGCACGTCGCGGGCAACAACGGCTCGCTGCGCCGTCTGGGCGCGGTTCTCTCGGGTCGGGAGGACGTCCGATGAGCGCCCTCGCCGCGACACCGACGGACCCCGTCGTGCTGCGCCAGGCGTTCGGCTGCTTTCCTTCCGGGGTGACAGCCCTGTGCGCACTGGATTCGGGCGTTCCGGTGGGCATGGCCGCCAGTACGTTCACCCCGGTCTCTCTTCGGCCGCCGCTGGTGTCGGTCTGTGTCCAGGACACCTCGTCGACCTGGCCGAAGCTGAAGCTGCAGAGCCGCCTGGGGCTGAGCGTGCTGGCGGAGGAGCAGGACCAGGTCTGCCGCGCGCTCGCGGGCAAGGGTGGTGACCGGTTCACAGACGTCGACTGGGAGGCTTCCGAGGGCGGCAGCGTGTACATCCGCGGCACCGGTCTGTGGCTGGACTGCTCGGTCCACGCCGAGTTCCCCGGGGGCGACCACACGATCGTGCTGCTGGAGATTCGCGGCCTGATGGCCGAACCCGACCGGGAGCCGCTGGTGTTCCACGGCAGCAGGTTCCGGCGTCTGGCCGCCTGACGGACGGACAGCCGACACGAGAGCTCCCGCCCCCGTGCATGCGACGGGGGGCGGGAGCTCTCGGCGTGGTACGTCTCTCAACCGCCCGTGCGGCGGGCGGCCACGCCCCGGGTGACTTCGGGAGCCACGGCGAACAGGTCGCCCACCACGCCGTAGTCGGCGAGATCGAGGATCGGCGCCTCCGGATCCTTGTTCACCGCAACGATCGTCTTGGAGGTCTGCATCCCGGCCAGGTGCTGGATGGCTCCCGAGATGCCCAGGGCGATGTACAGCTGGGGCGAGACGGACTTGCCCGTCTGTCCCACCTGGAACCGGTGCGGGTAGTAGCCGGCGTCCACCGCGGCGCGTGAGGCGCCCACCGCGCCTCCCAGGGCGTCGGCCAGCTCCTCCACCACCCGGAAGCCTTCCGCTCCTCCGACCCCGCGTCCGCCGGAGACGACGACGGTCGCCTCGGTGAGTTCGGGACGATCGCCTGCGATCGCGCGGCGACGTGCGGTGATGCGTGCGCAGGCAGCAGCGGCGACCGGTGGCGGGGTGAGCTTCTTCTCCTCCGCCCGCACCGGACATTCCTCCGCCTCGAACGAGCCCGGCCGCACCGTTATCACCGGCATGCCGTGGGTGACCTGTGAGCGCACGGTGTACGACCCGCCGAAGACGACCTGGGTGACGACGCCGGACGAGTCCACGTCGACCGCGTCGATCAGCAGCCCGGCGTCCAGCCTCGCGGCCAGACGCCCGGCCACCTCCTTGCCGTCCGTCGTCGCGGAGACCAGAACGGCGGCGGGGGAAGCCTCCCCGACCGCGAGTTCCAGGGCGTCGACGGCCGGCGTGGCGAGGAACTCGTCCGCCTCGGCGGATTCGGCCGCGTAGACGCTCCTGGCGCCATGGCGGGCGAGGGACGCCTCCAGGCGGGCAGCGGTGCCGGGAGTTCCGACCACGACGGCCGCCGGTTCACCCAACCGCCGTGCGGCGGTGAGGAGTTCGTACGTGGACTTGTGGACGCGTTCCCCGTCTTGGTCGACGAGGACGAGGACATCGGGCATGGGTGCCTGCTTCATGTCGGGCTCGCGGGGCGTTCAGACGAGCTTCTGGGCGATCAGGTGGTCGACGAGCCGGCGGCCGGCCGAGCCGTCGTCCGTGACGCGCATGCCGGCCACCCGCGCCGGACGCGGGACGGCCTCCACCACACGGGTGCGGGTGGTGCGGAATCCGGTGCCGTCCGCGTCGGGGAACAGGTCGTCGAGACCGACCGTCTCCACCGGCTTCTTCTTGGCGGCCATGATCCCCTTGAAGGAGGGGTACCGGGGTTCGTTGATCTTCTCGGTGACACTGACCAACGCGGGCAGCGGTGCGTCCAGCGTGGTCTCGCCGTGCTCGGTCTCACGCTCGGCGCGCACCCGTCCCGCGTCCACGTTCAGCTCCCGGGCGTGCGTCAGCTGCGGCAGTCCGAGCAGGTCCGCGACCATGGCGGGTACCGCGCTCGCCTGCCCGTCGGTCGTCGCGTTGCCCGCGAGCACCAGGCCGACGTCCGCCACCGTCCGCACGGCCGCCGCCAGCACTCGCGCGGTGGTCACCACGTCGGCGCCCCGGAGCCCGTCGTCGCAGATGTGGATTCCGCGGTCGGCGCCCATCGCCAGAACCTTGCGGATCGCCTCGAGTGCGGCGTCGGGTCCCATGGACACGACGGTGACCTCGGCTCCCAGGTCCTCCTTGAGCGTCAGGGCCTCCTCCGCCGCGCGCTCGTCGATCTCGTCCAGTACGAGATCGGCGCTCTCGCGGTCAAGGGTGTGGTCCGCTCCGGCGAGGGTGCGCTCCGCGCTGGTGTCCGGGACCTGCTTGACCAGTACGACGATGTTCACGGTCGTCCTCCTCCGGTTCCCGGCGGTCAGCGGAACGCCGGGTAACCGGTGATCGCCTGGCCGACGACGAGCGTGTGCATCTCGTCGGTGCCCTCATAGGTGCGGACGGACTCGAGGTTGTTGGCGTGGCGCAGGGGCGAGTACTCCAGGGAGACGCCGTTGGCGCCGAGGACGGTGCGGCACTCCCGCGCGATGGCGATGGCCTCCCGCACGTTGTTGAGCTTGCCGACGCTGATCTGCTCGGGCCGGATGCGGTGCTGGTCCTTCAGCCGGCCCAGGTGCACGGCGAGGAGTGCGGCGCCGCCCAGGGACACGGTCATGTCGGTGAGCTTCTTCTGGGTGAGCTGGAAGGCGCTGATCGGCTTGCCGAACTGCACGCGGGAGTCGGCGTAGCCGATCGCGGCCTGCAGCGAGTCCCGGGCCGCGCCCAGGACGCCGAAGAGGATGCCGAAGCGGGCCTCGTTCAGGCAGGACAGCGGTCCGCGCAGACCCTCCGCCAGGGGCAGCCGCGCGGAGTCGGGCAGCCGGACCTGGTCGAAGTAGAGCTCGGAGGTGATCGAGGCGCGCAGTGACATCTTCTGCTTGATGTCCTGCGTGGTGAAACCAGGGGTGCCGCGGGGCACGAGGAAGCCGCGGACGCCGTCCTCGGTCTGCGCCCAGACGGTGGCGACATCGGCGATGCCGCCGTTGGTGATCCACATCTTGGAGCCGTTCAGGATCCAGTCGTCCCCGTCGCGGACGGCCTTGGTGCGCATGCCGGAGGGGTTGCTGCCGAAGTCGGGCTCGGTCAGGCCGAAGCAGCCGATCGCCTCACCGGCGGCGAGCCGGGGCAGCCACTCCTGCTTCTGCTCCTGTGAGCCCCACTTCCAGATGGAGAACATCGACAGCGAGCCCTGCACCGACACGAAGCTGCGGAACCCGGAGTCCGCCGCCTCCAGCTCCAGGCATGCCAGGCCGTAGCTCACCGCGTTCGTCCCGGCGCAGCCGTAGCCTTCGAGGTGCATGCCGAGCACGCCCAACTTGCCCAGCTCCGGGGCGAGTTCGCGGGCGAAGTGCGCGTTCTCGAACCACTCGCCGATGTGCGGGCGCACCCGGTCGGCGAGGAACTTGGCGACGGTGGCCTGGATCTCGCGCTCCTCGCCGGTGAGGACGGAGGCGATGTCGAGCAGGTCGAGGGGGTCCTTCAGGGGCGTGCCGCTCATGCTGGGGTTCCTTGTCATCAGGGTCGGAAAATCGAGGTCGGTGAGGTGCCGGTGCCGGCGCGCCGTGCGGCCGGGGTCGCGCTCCGCGTCAGCCGGAGGCGTCATCGGAGCGGTCGAGCGGGCCGTCGAGGATCTCCGCGGTGTGCCGGCCCAGGCCGGGCGGGGGGAGGCGGTACCGCGCGGGTGTCCCGCTCAGCGTGATGGGGTGCGCCACCTGGCGGGAGGCTGTGCCCTCCGCGCCGTCGGCGGCAGCGCGGGGGATGTCCACGATGCCGGGAAGGCCGAGCTTGTGGGCGAAGGCGAAGGCGTCGTCGAGGGTGTTGACCGGTCCGGCGGGAACCCCTGCCGCGAGCAGGACGGCCGACCAGTGGTCGGCGCTCGCCGCACCGAGCCGCCCGGTCAGGATGTCCCGCAGTTCGACGCGGTGGGCGACCCGGTCCGCGTTGGTGCGGAAACGGTCGTCGTGGGCGAGACCGGGTTTCCCGACGGCTTCGCACAGCGCCGCGAACTGCCGGTCGTTGCCCACCGCGAGGGCGATCGGCCGATCGGCGGTGGGGAGGGTCTCGTACGGTGCGATGCTCGGGTGCGCGTTGCCCATGCGTTCCGGGACCACACCGGCGACGGCGAACGCCGAGGCCTGGTTGACCA
Source organism: Streptomyces paradoxus (assembly GCF_014202475.1). Taxonomy (GTDB): domain Bacteria; phylum Actinomycetota; class Actinomycetes; order Streptomycetales; family Streptomycetaceae; genus Streptomyces; species Streptomyces paradoxus. The sequence continues at coordinate 231,124 of NZ_JACHGV010000008.1, read as the reverse complement.
TGGCAGACAGCAGCGAGGTGAGGAGGTTCACCTCCACCAGTTGTCCCCGGCCGGTGGCGTCGCGGTGCCGGAGGGCCGCCAGGATGCCGAGGGAGGCGTGCAGCCCGGTGATCACGTCGACGAGGGCAACGCCTGCCTTCGTCGGCTCCCCGTGTGCCTCCCCGGTCACGCTCATCAGGCCCCCGACGGCCTGTACGAGCAGGTCGTACCCGGGGATCGACGCGCCCGCGCCGCTGCCGAAGCCGCTGATGGAGCAGTAGATCAGCTCCGGGTGCAGCTCGCGGAGTCGCGCGTGTCCGAGCCCTAGCCGCTCCATGGTGCCGGGCCGGAAGTTCTCCACCAGTACGTCGGATCGGGCGATCAGGTCGCGTGCCTGTGCGCGGCCGGTCTCCTCGGTCAGGTCCAGGACGATCGACCTCTTGTTCCGGTTGACGCTCAGGAAGTAGGTCGAGACGCCGTCCTGGTCTGCGGGCGGGTGCCAGGCCCGGGTGTCGTCTCCCGTGCCGGGCCGCTCGACCTTGATCACGTCGGCGCCGAGGTCGGCGAGGAGCATGGTGGCGTACGGTCCTGCGAGAACCCTGGAGAAGTCGGCGATGCGCAGGCCGTGCAGGGCACCGCGCCCCGAGGCATGGGGGTCGTCGGTCCGTCCGTCCGGCTCCTGGTGCTGCGTGCTCATGCGCTTCCCTCTCTGGTCGTTCCGGCCGGCCGTGTGCTTGGCGGAGCCGGGTCCCGTCACCACCAGCGCTCCACGGAAGTCGCGCGATAGGTGAGTTCGACGAGGGGAAACCCTTGGCCGCGCGGAGCCGCGCCCCGCACGACTCGTACTCTCGCCCCGACCGCGACCACGACCGGTTCCGTGCCGGTGACCTGGCAGAGCAGGTTGAAGCCCTCGGCCATCGCGACGAACCAGGTGTTGAGCGGAGTCTGGCCGATACGGCGGACGAGGACTCCGGCACCGGCGCTGCGCTCCCTTTTGAAGGTGGTGGCTCCACAGGCACGGCAGAACGATCGACGGTAGTCAGGGGTGCCGCACCACAGGCACCGCTGGAAGAAGAGGTCACGGCAGACAGCCGGAGGGGGCGGCTCGGCCGTCGACGTCACGTCGAGGGCAGCCGCCTCGGTGTCTTGCTTGAGCTTGTTGTGTTCGCGGCTCTCTGTCCGGAGCATCGCGGCCTCCCGTACGCGGTTCGGTGACCGACAGCAGGTGATCGGATTCCGATGTCCCCATCACCTTGGCCCGGCCGCGAAGAGGAGGTCAACGACGGGTTGACGCATCTTTGTGCGCGGAAAACGCTCTGTTCGTCCAGCTCAGACGGCTGCGCCGGCACTAGGCTCAGCCAGGAGGCGCCGGAGTTCGGCCGGCGAACCGCAGGTCCGGTGACAGGACGTCACCGGACCTCAGGGCCGGCATCAGCGCCGGCGGGCCAAGCCGGCGCCGACTCCGGCCACCTGCAGGGCCAGGCACATCAGACCCAGCAGCATGACGTTGGTCGAAGAGAACACATCGTTGGTGCTGAGGTCCGTCGCGTTGATCAGGAACGCCACGAAGAACAACACCGCCGCGACTATGCCGAGCATGGGACGAGCTCCTCTCCAAGGGGGTGAAGCCCGTATGCCCCGCCTCCGCCGACAGACACCCGAAGCGGATCAGGGGCTGTGCGAGAGGCGGTCCGTCAGCGGCCCTCCCGGTGTGCGTGTGCTTCGGCGAGCAGGAGATAGCTGCTGGCGGTCCAGGTGTACGCGCGGTCGCGCAGGCCCTTTCCGGTGAGCGCGTCGAAGTTCTGTGGGCCGGCGCGGCAGTGGGGCAGGTCGGCGCCGGGTGCTCGCCGGGAGCTGACCGTCCCGGTCCAGTTGAAGAAGGGGACGAACACGATCGGTTTCCGTTCCGAGGAACTGCCGAAGTTCGACGGCACCACCTACGCCTCGGACACCTTCCCAGGCGTGCTGCTCCGCTCGCGCTACGCACCACTGATCGACCGGATCAGCGTCGCCCCGTACGCGCGGGAGTCAGCTGCCGTAGAACGCCCGGTCCGTCACGCCTGACGGACCGGGCAGTCCCCCGGACCGGCGTGCCGCGCGCCGCCCGCACCCAGCGGTCACCAGACCTTCACATCTGTCCGCTGCCGACGTGGCTCCTCCCTGGGCACCCGGGTGTCATCGACCGGGAGGGACTGGGTTGTGATCGCTGTCGCCGTGCTGCTGCTGCCGGCTCTGGGTGTGCTGCTGTTCGTGATGGACCGCGTCGAGGACCGGTTATCGGCCCGCCCCTCGGCGGCCCGCCATGCCCGCAAACGTCATCTGCGCCTGGTCCACGACGCCGGCCCGCCCGCCGCCGGGCGCACTCGGGCCCGGCGTTCCCGCCGTCACGGCAAGGCGGCGTGAAAAGCCGGGCTGCTGCGCGGTGGGGCGAGCCGATGATCAGCACACGAGCGGCCAGAGGGGATCGCATGTCTGCACGTGGACCTGAGACCTGAGGGTCAAAACGGTCGAGGATCTCAAGGCACGGCATGAGCGTGTGCTGAGCCTCGGCGGCAGCCTGCGGTCCGACAACGAGCAGGGGCCCGACGAGCCCTTCCGGGTCTACGCCGATCCTGCGGGCCATCCGTTCTGCATTTTCGTGGCGTGAGCCCTCCGGACACGAAACCGGCCGAGGCCCCAGCGCGCTAGCGTTTGCCCCATGATCGTATGGCTCAACGGCACCCACGGCGCGGGCAAGACCACGACCAGTGCGCTCGTGCAGCAACTGTTACCGGATTCACGGGTGTTCGACGCCGAGAAGGTCGGCGAGACACTCATGGACATCAAGCCCGGGCTGCCCTGGACGGGGAACTTCCAGCACTGGCCGCCGTGGCGGCCGCTCGTGGTCGAGACCGCCCGCAGAGTCCTCGACTACACCGGCGGCACTCTGGTGATGCCGATGACCGTCCTGGTCGAGCAGTACTGGCGCGAGATCAGTTCAGGCCTCGCCGAACACGCCATTCCCGTACGGCACTTCGTCCTCCACGCCGACCAGGACACCCTGCGCAAGCGCATCGAGGGAGACACGGTGCTCGGCCCCTCCTCGTTCCGCCTCGAATACCTTGAGCCCTACGCCGAGGCGGCCCGCACGTGGCTGCACGACGAGGCCGAGGTCGTGGACACCACGCACCTCACCCCTGCCCAGGCCGCCCAGCGGATCGCTGAAGCCGTATAGGGATACCGTGCATCGGGCCCGGCCGACGGGGGCGTCGTCGGCCGACTCACGGCGTCGGCGCTCAGGGGCCCTCAACGAGGAAGTTGCAGAGATGAGTTACGAGCTGCAGGCAGTGATCGCCGCCGAGGAGACACTGCGTGCTGCCACTCGGGGCATGTCGGCAGCCCGGCTGGCGCCGATCGGACAGGGCCTGTCTCTGATGCCGATGACAGACGCATTGTTCGAAACGAGGACAGACGGCACCGGTGAAGGCGAGCTGGGGTTCCAGCGGCTCCCCAAAGGGTTCGAGAAGACACTCGCCGACTGGTCAGCCGATGGGCCGGTGGCGTACGTGGAGGCGGAGTACTTCGGCGGCGTGGGCGAGCAGCGGGCTGCCGTCTGGGACGGCGGCACCATCGCGATGGCACCGCTCCACGTGGACGAGGGCGAGCCCTTCCCGCCGGCCGGCAGCCCGATCTCCCAAGCGCTACGGCGATTGGGTGTGGCGGCGAGCGGCGGTGAGGACGAGTTCTCCGCCGTGCGATTGGACCGGCACCGGCACAGTGGGGCGTGGATCTCCTGACGCGCACCCTGTGACGTAATCCCCGGTACTCAACGCCGGACCGCGTCAGTCCGTGTCGGCTTCGAGGTGGTGCGCGAGATCGATGAGATCTGGCAGCCGCAAGACACGTCCGCCGAACCCGGGCAAGGGCACGTGCAAGGGGTCGGTCCAGCGAGCAGGGATCGCTTCCCATCCGTAGCAGGCGCCCGCGAGACCTCCGGTGACGGCTGCGACGGTGTCGGTGTCACCGCCCAGGTCGACCGCCGCGCGCAGGGCGTGCTCGAAGCTGTTCGTGGTGCGCAGAGCCCAGACCGCCGACCCGAGACAGGGCCAGACTGCGCCGTTGAACTCGGTTGCCTGGTCGGGATGCCAGTCAGGAGCGAGGACCGTGCCATATCGCCGGCGGTGGTCGGGGTGGACGAGGTCCAGAACGGCAGGCAGGGCGCCGATCGGGTCAGCGCCTTGCAGGCCCAGGCGAACGAGTTCGTGGAATACGGCCGTTCCTTCCCAGGCGGCGCGGTCGCCGTGGGTAAGGGCAGCGATGCGCCGGGCGGCGTCCATCGTCACCGTCCGGCCGGCACGGGCGAAGTAGACCGCAGATGTCGATGCCCTCATCAGTGAACCGTTGCCGGCTGCCCGCCCGTTGACCTGGAACTGAATCGCGGCGGCCAGATCCCACGGCATGCCGTTCGTCAGGACGTCCTCGGTCTGCACGCCGATGTCCTTGGGGCCCGCCGCTGCCCAGCGTTGGAAGCGGGAGAAGATGTCCGGCAAGTCCAGTCCGCCGCGCTGCAGCAGTGACTCCGCGATGAGAACGGCCAGCTGCGTGTCGTCCGTGCCCTCGCCCGGTTCCCAACCGCCGCCTCCGCACATCTCGCCACAGCTCCCCGCCTCCGGGAAACGGGCAGAGAACGTACCCGCGGGACCGAACTCGAAGGGTGCTCCCAGCGCGTCGCCGACGGCGGAGCCGACGATTGTCGCTGCGGCACGGTCCATACGCCTCATCCGGGCAGGCTATGCGGTGTCGCGCAGCAGTCGACCGGAAGCCCTTGAGCGCGCGGCCGAAACGCACGCCGACCAGGCAGCGATCGCCCCGTGCTCGGATGCATCAGAAGTGGCCCGGACCGTCGGTCAGGGCGATACGGGCCGTGATGCGTTTGCCGACCGGCTCTCGCTGTACCTCGAAGTCCTCGGCCACGGCCTTCACGATCTCCAAGCCGTGCTGGCCGATCCTGCTGGGATCGGCGGCGCGGGCCGCGGGGACCTTCGGGTCGCTGTCCCACACACTGATTTCCACGGTGCGGGCGGTGACGCGCAATTCCAGCAGGACGGGGCCGGGAGCGTACTTGCGGGTGTTGGTGACGAGCTCGCTGACGACCAGCTGGGTGAGGTCCCTCGCCCGGGCCGAAACCGGCAGGTGCTGGTCGTCGCGCGCCTTGTCGAGGAAGGCGGCGGCATGATGGCGGGCGTCCGCGATGCAGCTGTCGTCTCCGTCCAAAGCGTACGCGACGCGCAGGAGATGCACGTCCGGCGTCGTACAGCCGTCACCGTCGGCAGCAGATTCCACTGGCCTCGCCCTCACTCCCCGTTCACGCGCGCCGGTACCCGTTCTGCGGCCCCGCATGCCACAAGGGTGTTGTTCGGCACAGCCGCCCGCGTGCATCCGGCCGGGGCGGTGGGGCAGAATCAACCGTGCACATTCTGACCGGGCAAGCCTAAACACAGTCGAGGAGAAGGTGTCCCAGCGCGAGAAAGCGGACCGGCCGGGCCGGCTCCACGCCGAACACCGCATGGCCGGAGGCATCCGGGTCGTGACACTGCGGGGCGAGATCGATCACGACGTGCAGGACGTGCTCAGCGAGGCCCTGCTGGCCGAGGGCGGCGCGGTGCCCCCGCGGACCGTCGCGGATCTCAGCGGGGTGACCTTCATGGACTCCAGCGGCATCAACGTCTTCGTCGCCGCACACCAGCAGGCGAGCAGCGCGGACGGCTGGGTGCGCATCGCCGGCGCTCAGAGATCGGTCCTGCGTGTCCTGGAACTGGTCGGCGTCGACACCCTCATTCCCTGCCACGCCACGACGGAGCAGGCTCTGACCGCTTGACCCGAGTCGACCGTGTCCCCGTCGGGTCCGTTCCCCCGGAAGCCGAGCAGGGCCGCAGCGAGGGCGTCGGGCGCCTCTTGGGACATGTGGTGCCCGGAGTCGATCGGTCCCCCTTCGAGGCGGTCGCCCGCCCCGTCTCGCCCGACGCCCAGGACGTCGCCGTAGAGGCCGGCCATGTCGTCGTGCGTGGCCCACAGCACCTGGAGCGGGCTGTCGACACGGGACCGGCCCGCTGGTCGGCGTCGTCGTGCTCGCGGTCGATACCGAGGCCGGCGCGGTAGTCCTCACGTACCCGCCCCGGTCGTGCCCGACGACGGCGAACCGTTCGTGCCGAGGCGGCGCATGACCGCCAGGCAGTCCCCCGCCATGGCGCGCTGGGAGTACGGGCGGTGCTCGGGGTCGGTGGCGGGCTTCTCGGACCCGCCCGCAGCCCCGCAGGTCCGGGCAGACCACCGTATGGCCGGCCGCCGCCAGCAGCGGGGCCACCCGGTGCCAGGTCGCATGCGTGCGGGGATGACCCTGCAGCAGCACGGCGGGACCACTGCCGCCGTGAAGCACCCTCAGACGGGGCCCCCGTCCCCCTCACATCGCGTCAGGACAGGATCTCGATGTACCCGTCCGTACCGTGCACGCGGATCCGCTGTCCGTCCCGGATCAGCCGGGTGGCCTGATCCACGCCCACGACGGCCGGCAAGCCGTACTCGCGGGCGATCACCGCTCCATGCGTCATCAGGCCGCCCACCTCCGTCACCAGGCCGGCGATGCCGACGAACAGGGGGGACCAACTGGGGTCCGTGTAGGCGGTGACCAGGATGTCGCCCGCTTCGAGGTCGGCTTGCGCCATGTCCAGGATGACGCGGGCCCGTCCCTCGACGGTCCCGCCGGACACCGGCAGGCCGATCAGGGCACCGTCCGGCACGTCGTCGCGCCGGTACGCCCCGTTGAAGGTCTCGCCGTCCGATGTGAGGACCCGGGGAAGTGTGAGCGCGTCGTACGAACGGAACGCGTCCATGCGCTGCTGGACGAGCCGGTCGTCCACTCGGTTCGAGCGTGTGACCTCCTGGAGTTCCTGGAACGTGAGGTAGAAGACGTCCTCCGGCTCGCGGAGCACGCCGGCCCGCACGAGGCGCCCGGCCTCCTCCAGCAGCGCCTGCTTGTAGACGAAGAGGCGGCTGACGATGTCGTACTTCGGGTACTCCCGGTATCCGATGAAGGTGCGGACCCGGTCGATCATCCGCTTGGTCTCCTCGGCCTTGCTCTCCCCGCCGGGCAGGGACCGCAGGCGTGTCAGCACGTCCTGTTCCTTCTTCTCCGCCTCCTTCCGTCCTTCCTCGAAGCGCCGCTCGGCCGCACCCGGTCCGAAGTTCCTGACGTTGTCGAGGATCGCCGGCACGAGCGTGCTCGGGCGTTCGCGCCAGCGGGGCCTCGTGATGTCGATCTCGCCGGCACAGCGCATGCCGTACCGGTCGAGGTAGGTCTCGATGGCGTCGCGCGCTTCCGGCCCGCCCGGGAGCTTCGCCAGCCCGTCCAGGAAGCCGTCGTCCTCGACGTTCCGCAGGAACGCGACCACGTCCGGATGCGGACGGATCACGTCGGCGACGTCGAGCAGCGCCAGTCCCATCTCCGAGGTGACGTTGTCGGGGGCGGACAGCGTGAGCGTGTCAGCCGCGTTCTTCTCCCCCAGCCACTCGTGCAGCTTGTCGTTGAGCCACCAGGTGGCCTCCATCCCCGCCATGATCACCTGGATGCTCAGCGGGTCGCTGAGGACCCGTTTGTGCTCCGTGAAGGCCTCCAGCAGGAAGTCGAACAGCGCCGGTCCGGACTTCGTGCCGATGTCGCGCCGCAGGCCGGCGATGGACGCCTCGCTGCGCTCGATCAGCCGGGCGACGATGGCCGGATCGGTGTCGATCGGGGCGGGCTTTCCGTCGGCCGGGGGTCCGCTGGGCTCCGAGTCCGGGAGCAGCGGGACGAAGTCGTCTTCGAGGACGGTCTCCAGCGCGTCCCGGGTCAGCGGATCGCCTCTCCCCACGAGGTCGAGGAGGCCCGTGCGGCTCGTGGGCGTCGTCAGGGCCCGGGTGGCGTCGACCCACAGCCTCCCGCCGGCCTCGGTCATCGGCGCCATGGCCGTCAGCTTCCACACGGAGAGCCCCAGGGGCTTCATGGGGTCGGTCATCATCTGCTGATGACCGACGGAGACGTAGACGTGATTCTCCTCGTCGTCGGTCTCGGGGACCGGGAACAGCGTCGTGATCGGCCGGCTCTGCACGATCTGGAAGCCGTCGTCGGCCAGGCACCATTCGATGTCCTGCGGTCGGCCGAAGTGCGCTTCGATCCGCCGCCCGAGGTGCGCGAGCTGTACGGCCTGCGCATCCGTCAGCGCCGGCTGCTCCTGCCGCTGTGAGTCGACCGTTCTCTCCTGTGTACCGCCGGCCGGCAGGGGGTGAACGGCGCGCTGTTTGGCGGCGATCGTCCTGGCGACGACTTCGCCGTCCCGCACCTTGAAGACGTCGGGGTTCACCAGGCCGGACACCAGGGCCTCGCCGAGGCCGAAGCCGGCGTCCACGGTGGCCACCTTCCGGTTGCCGGTGACGGGGTCGGCGGTGAAGAGGATGCCGGCCGCGTCCGGGAGGACCATCCGCTGCACGACCACGGCCATGTGGACCGTGCGGTGATCGATACCGTTGCGCCGGCGGTAGGTGACGGCCCGCTCGGTGAACAGCGAGGCCCAGCACCGGCTGACGTGCTGGAGGATCGCCGTCGGCCCCATGACGTTCAGGTAGGTGTCCTGCTGGCCGGCGAAGGACGCCGTCGGCAGGTCCTCCGCCGTCGCGCTGGAGCGGACGGCGTAGGCGGCCTGCTCGCCGTGCCGGGCGAGCGCGCCGGTGATCGCCGCCGCGAGATCGTCCGGGAGGGCGATCCCCTCGATGGTCCGGCGCATGCGCGCGCTGAGCGTGCGGATCGCGTCCCGGTCGTCCGGGTCCGAGCGGGACAGCCGGTCGAGCAGATCCTCGATCGACGGCGCCCGCGTCACGATCCGCCGGAAGGCGTCCGTCGTCACGCAGAAGCCCCCGGGCACACGGATGCCCTCGATCCGCGACAGCGCGCCCAGGTGCGCGCCCTTGCCGCCGACGACCGCGATCTGTGTCTCGTCGACCTCCCGAAGATCCAGCACGTATGGCTCGGTCGTCTCCAACGCACGCACGTCGTGTCCCCGTTTCCGCAGGTTGTGGCTTCGGTCGACGATTCTGCGCCGTCCCCCGGGCCTTGCCGCAAGCCCCCCTGTGCGCTATAACTTGAGACAGGCAAGGAGAAGATCTCTCTCCTTGCCTTTGTCGTTGACCGGCATCAAGGAGTCGCAGACGTGGTGGGTGACCGACGCCGCCGTCGTGTGCTCGAACCTGTCCTTTTCCTGGCCCGACGACACCCCGGTCTTCAGCGATCTGTCCTTCACCGTCACGACCGGCCGCACGGGCCTGGTAGCTCCGAACGGTGCCGGCAAGAGCACGCTGCTGAAGCTCATCGCCGGTGAACTCCGGCCCACCGCCGGCTCGTTGTCCGTCGACGGGACGCTGGGCCACCTCCCGCAGAGCCTCCCCCTCACCGGCGGCCTCACCGTCGCCGAGGTCCTCGGCGTCGCCGCCGTGATCCGCGCCCTGGACGCCGTCGAGTCGGGCGACGTCAGCGAGGAGCACTTCACCACCATCGGCGACGACTGGGACATCGAGGAGCGCACCCGGGCCCAGCTCGACCGCCTCGGCCTGGCCGGTCTCGCCCTGGACCGCAGCCTGGTCACGCTCAGCGGCGGCCAGGTCGTCTCGCTCGGCCTCGCGGCCCAATTGCTCAAGCGTCCTGACGTCCTGTTGCTCGGCGAGCCGACCAACAACCTCGACCTGGTCAGCGTCGGCCAGCTGGAGAGCGCGCTCAACTCCTACCAGGGCGCGATCGTGATCGCCAGTCACGACCGCTGGCTGCGCCGGCGGTGGCAGGGCCGCGAGCTGCGCCTGGAAGGGGACCAGGGGCGGTGGGGGAAGACCCGGTACTGAGCCGGGGGGACCCGCGTTCATCCCGGACGCCGGAAGCGCCGTCCCCCGCCTCATCCCGGGGTCGGGGCCTTGACGAGTGGCACGTCTCGCGACAACTCCCGGAAGCCGACGCCGTAGTAGAGGCCGCGTGCCTGGGGGTGGCCCGGCGCGCCCAGGCACGCCACCGTCGCGTGATTGGCCCCGGCCGCCCGCGCCTGACGCATGCCGTGCAGAAGCATCGCCCTCGCCAGCCCTCGGCGCCGGTAGCCCGGATGCGTCCCGACCGGCTCGAATTCCACGCTCTTGTTCGCTTCGTCGAGCCACATGATCGTCGAGGCCGCCATCGTCCCGTCCGGCGCCTCCACCAGGATGTGCAGATCACCGCGGTACGCCGGCGTCCGCCGGACGCCCTGGTAGCTCTCGGCCGTGTACGTCGAGGGACTCCAGGCGTCCAGATGGGCTTGGACAGCGGCCTCGGGCCCGGCCTCGTCGGCGGTGCGGAACCGGAAGCCGTCCGGCAGTGCCGGCTGTTCCAGGTCGGTGAGGTCCCGCTCGTTGAGCTGGGTCCAGGTCCCGTCGTCGCCGAGTCCGGCCGGGTCGGTTTCGTATCCGTGCGCCGCCCACCGCTGCAGGGCGTACTCGTCGGCCGCGCCCGGCAGGACCGTCCGTTCGAGGCCCGCCGCCGTGCCGTCGTACCAGTCGATCACCTCGTCGACCAGCCCGGCGTGGCCGGGGTGCACCTGGTAGGCCAGGTAGGCGCCGGTGACGTCCCGTACCCAGCCGTCGCTCCGCCTCACCCGGCGCGGAAGGTGGACCCAGCCCCACGCCACCAGTTCCTCGCCGGAGTACCACATCCGGCGCCGCCAGCTCGCACCGTCAGCGGCACAACCCTTGCCCCAGTTCCAGGCCAACTCGCCGTAGGACGCGTCGCTGTTGACCAGGTCCGGGCGGTCGGCGGTGACGCGCTGCGCCAGACCCTGCATGAGGTGCACGTCCACGGCCGTCACATGCTCGGCGTTCGCCATGGTGGGTCACTGTGTCAGGATCCCGCCGGGCCGTCGAACCGTTTTGGGCCTTACTGGAGGCCTCGGGTGTCTGAGGGGGTCTAGAGGCCCAGATCAAGCGCGAGGCATGAGTAGTACTTCCACGAACCCTCGGGGTTGTACGCGGTCGCCCCGCCCCTCGGCGTGACTTCCGCCTCTTCGGCCATGTCCTCGAAACGTATGCGCTCGGGGAGCTTGCCGAACCGGGCGTGCCGTGCCGCTGCGGCGGTGCCCATCGGCAGTTCCTTGCCCATGACCGGTCTCCCCTTCGGAATCACGCTGGCACCTCGGACGAGCATCAGCATGCCCCTCCTGGCGTCACCCGTCACACCGGTGACGGTAGCGTGTGGGCATCAGACGGCGATGGTCTCGCGCTCGACACAGGCCCCCGGCCGGGGCGGGCAGCGCCCTCCCCGGCCGGGCCGTCGGTCCTGATCAGCCGCGCTTCGGCAACCGCCAGTTCGGGCGCGGGAAGTGACAGGTGTAGCCGTCCGGGTAGCGCTGGAGGTAGTCCTGGTGCTCCGGTTCGGCCTCCCAGAACGCGCCGGCCGGCACGACCTCGGTCACGACCGGTCCCGGCCAGAGCCCGGACGCCTCGACGTCGGCGATGGTGTCCTGCGCGACGCGCCGCTGCTCGTCGTCGAGGTAGAAGATGGCGGAGCGGTAGCTCAGGCCGATGTCGTTGCCCTGCCGGTCCCTCGTGGTCGGGTCGTGGATCTGGAAGAAGTACTCCAGGATCGCTCGGTAGTCCGTGGCGGTCGGATCGAAAACGATCTCGATCGATTCCGCGTGCTTCCCATGGTCACGGTAGGTGGCGTGGGGCTTGCCGTCGTCACCGCTGTAGCCGACCCGGGTGCGGATCACCCCGGGGAGCGAGCGGATCAGCTCCTGCATCCCCCAGAAGCAGCCGCCCGCAAGCAGCGCCCTCTCCTCGGCATCACTCATGGCACATCACCTTTCTCGCCCGCATCCGTCCACACGTGACCAGCGTCGCACACACGCGCTACGCGTGCAGTCACCATTCTGACAGGTGACGAGTCATCGTAGCGGTCAGCCGCAAGCACACTGCCCCCGGCTCCTGCACTCGACCGGCCCCCCGGCGGGCCGGAATCCTGCGGGTGGCCGAGAAGCCCGGGGTGATCACGGGCGCCGGAGACGCCGACCGGATCCGTTACGCGCCAATGTCGCGCCTCCACGCCGTGGAAGCGATCGGCGGCACCCATCCCGCACCCCCGACCACGCGCGCACCGACTGCCTGGGCGAACGCCACCCCCGCCGTGACGCCACACTTTCACCACGGGCCGTACACCTCATGAACACTTCCAGCCGAGCGGCGAGCGGCGCCTTCCCCTCGGTGCAGACGCTGCACTCAGCCCCTGCCTACCCTCCGTGGCCATGCGATCACCCTTGATGAGACGTTTCGGTCTCACCGCCGCTCTCGCCTTCGCCCTCGCCGTGTTCGGTCTGACTCCCAGCGCGAGCGCGGCCGGCCCGGCACCGGCGGAGCTGGCCTTCGCCACCGACAGCGCCACCACCACGCCCGGCGGCTCGGTCAAGCTGTCGATGACCCTCACCAACAACAACACCCATGACGTCTGGTTCGTGTACCAGACGATCGAGCCCACCTGGCTGACCACACAGCGCCCCGACCTGAAGTACAGCTTCAGCGGGTGCAGCCTGACCACCACGAACGGCCCCGCCCCCTGTTCCGGGACCGGCCCGGCCAACCTCGGCGCCAATTACGGCGCCACCGTCCCGCCCGGCCAGAGCCGAACGGTCACCCTGACGCTGGACGTCGCCGCCGACTCCGGCTGCAACGGCAACGTCGGCTTCTACTCGTACTTCTACGCCGAGTTCAGTGACTCCACGAATGTCAGCGGCGGCCCGGTCTACACGCCGGTGACGCGAGTGCTCTGCCCCTGACGCCCCGTCCGCGACCCGGCGAGCCGTGACCTGAAAGCCGCCACACCCAGGCGTCCACGCAGGTCTGGACCACTGGCACGACGACCGGCGGGCCCCTCCGGCCCGCCGGTGCGTCGCGCAAGGCCCGGACCAGCACGCCGGGCCCTCGCGCCGGTCAGGTCCGACCTCATCGCGCGATCGGGAATGACTCGCTCCCCTTCGAATGGACCCCATTTGACACCTGCGCTTTTCCGTCATGTTCCGCAACATGACCGCGAAATCTCCACACAGACATCACTATGTGACGCGACGGATGCGTGACGAACCGGCTTCTGAGGGGGACGCCGGCGGCACGCAAGGGGGTGCGTCCGCTCCACGGGAGCCGTACTCGCCCCTGCCCGGGGAGGGGACCTCACCGCATGAAGCGGACCTTACGCACCACCGTTCTCACGGTGGGCGTGCTCATCGCCGCACTGGGCCTGCCGGCCGGCGCGGCCCACGCCGACACCACACCCCGCGTCGATCTGCGGGTGCTGGTGGTGAGCGACGGCGGCCCGTCCATCGACGCGATAGCCGCCGAACTGGCCGCGGCCGGAACGCCGTACACCCGGATCGACCTCACACAGTCCGGCCGGACCGTGATCGACGCCGGCTTCCTCGCGGACACCGTCGACGGCCGTCCGCGCGCCAGGTTCCAGGCCGTCGTGCTGCCCAGCGACAACCCGTTCCCGGCCGGTTCCGCCGAGATGGCGGCGCTCACGGCGTACGAGCAGAAGTACGACATCCCCCAGGTCGACGCCTATACCTACGCGCGTCCCGAAGCCGGTCTGCAGTACCCGATCCACGGGGGCTACTCCGGCAGCATCGACGGGAAGCGGGCGGAGGTGACCGCCGCCGGCAAGGCGGGCCCCTTCGGCTATCTCGACGGGGCGGTGCCCTTCGAGGACAACGATCCGGCCGTCGGCGAGAGTTACGCCTACCTGTCCAAGCCGGTGGCGGGGGCCGACTTCACCCCGTACGTGGAGGCGGCTATCCCCGGGCAGTCGGCCAAGGGCACGCTGGTGGGCGAGTACCGGCACGACGGGCGGCGCGAGCTGGTCGTCACCTTCGTCTACAACCGGTACCAGCAGCAGTTCCGGCTCCTGGCCCGCGGCATCGTGGAGTGGATGACCGGCGGTGTGCACCTGGGTGCCTCGCGGAACTACTTCTCCGTCCACGTGGACGACGTGTTCGCCGCCGACGACCGCTGGAACAGCCGTCTCAACTGCACACCCGGTGACGTGGACTGCACCGACCCCAGCGCGACCCCCGACCCGATCCGGATGACGGCCGCGGACGTCGACCACGCCGTCGCCTGGCAGAGCGGCAAGGACTTCACCCTCGACTTCGCCTACAACGGCGCCGGCAGCGTCGACCACCGGGAGGACAACAACGGCGCCGACCCGCTCGCCGACCGGCTGATCGCGCGACGGGGCGAGTTCCGGTGGATCAACCACACCTACTCGCACCCCTTCCTCGGCTGCGTGCAGGACACGACCGTGGTCCCCTGGAAGTGCGCGACCGACGCCGACGGCAGCACACGGTGGATGAGCCGCGACGACATCTCCGACGAGATCGCCACCAACCGGGTCTGGGGCGAGCGCGCCGGACTCCCGCTGGTGAACGACGAGTTGGTCACCGGCGAGCACTCCGGCATGAAGGTGCTGCCGCAGCAGCCCGAGGACAACCCCAACCTGGCGCTAGCCCTCGACGACAACGACATCGCCTGGCTCGGCTCCGACAACTCCCGTGAGCCCGACCAGCGTCGGGTCGGCCCGGCCACGACCGTGCCCCGCTATCCGATGAACGTCTTCTACAACGCCGGACGGGCGGCCGAGCAGGTCGACGAGTACAACTGGATCTACACCAGCCGCGCCCAGGGAGGCAGCGGCATCTGCGAGGACAACCCGGCCACCACGACCTGTCTTTCGGCGCCGCTGGACGCCGCCACCGGCTACGCGGACCACATCGTGCCGCTGGAGACGCAGATCGCCCTCGGGCACGTCCTGGCCAACGACCCCAAGCCGCACTTCATCCACCAGTCGAACCTGGCCGAGGACCGCATCGCCTACCCCGTGCTCGACGGCGTCCTGAACGGCTATGAGGCGCTGTTCTCCGAGGACACCCCCGTGGTGAACCTGCGGATGCGCGACATCGGCGCGGAACTCGAGCGCCGAGCCAAGTGGCAGGCCGCGGTCAGAGCCGGAGAGATCACCGCCTACCGCATCGGCGGCACGGTGACCGTCGACGCGCCGGACGGACTGGCGGTCACCGCGACCCTGCCCACCGGCACCACGCTGGCCGGTTCCGCGTTCGGCGAGGCCTACGCCGGGTCGGTGTCCGGCTGGACGCCCTCCACGGGCGCGCCGCTCGCCCTCACCCTGCCGGCCTCCGCCGTGGCTCCGGCCGCCGACGCCGCCACCGAGACCGCCCCGGCCACCAAGCCTGCCCCGGACACCCGTGTCCCCGCGGGCGTCACCGACCGGGTGGGTCGCAGCACAGACGGCTGAACGGCGCATCCGCGCACGACCTGAAGGTCCTGGCCGCCCCACGGGGGCCAGGACCGGCCCGAACCACCCCACTCCTCGGCCGTGGAGCACATCGATGCCCGTTCCTCAGGGCGCGCGAGGTACCGGAGCAACGCGCGTCACCCTGCTCACCGAAGGCACCTACCCGCACAGCCACGGCGGCGTCAGCGTCTGGTGCGACCAGCTCGTCCAGGGCATGCCCGACCTCGCCTTCGACGTCATCGCCGTCACCGGCACCGGACGTGAGCCGGTCGTATGGGACCTGCCCGAACACGTCGCCGGCGTCCTGTCCGTCCCCATGTGGGGGGCCCCGCCCGAGGGCCGCCCGCCCCGTGGCCGGGCCCGCAACCAACTCGCCGCCGCCTACGAACGGTTCCTGGCCGCGCTGCTCGACCCGCGCGCCGAGGACGGGTTCGCGCCCGCCCTCTACGCGCTGGCACGCGCCGCGTCCGACGGCACGCTGAGCCCCTTCCTGCGCGCGGACCGGGCCGTCACGATCCTCACCGCGCTGTGGAACCGCCCCGGGCTCGCCGTCCGCGAGGCACGGCCGACCCTGCACGACGCGATCACCGCGACCGCCCTGCTGGAACACGCCCTGCGTCCGCTGGCCGCCCCGGCGCCCGAGACCGGGGTGGCGCACGCGGTCAGCGGCGGGGTCGCCGTGCTGCCGGGCCTCGCCGCCCTCGAACGCCACGGCGTCCCACTGCTGCTGACCGAGCACGGGGTGTACCTGCGCGAGCGCTACCTCGGCTATCGCACCGCGCCCTACCGCTGGCCGGTGAAGGCCGTGATCCTCGGGTTCTTCCGGCTGCTCGCGCAGGAGAGCTACCGCCGGGCCGCCCTGATCACACCGGGCAACCGCTACAACCGGCTGTGGGAGGAGGAGGGCGGCGCCGACCCGGCGTCGATCCGCACGGTCTACAACGGCGTCGACCCCGCCGCGTTCCCGGCGGCCGGACCCGAACCGGACGCACCGACCCTCAGCTGGGCGGGCCGCGTCGACCCCATCAAGGACCTGGAGACCCTCATCCGGGCCTTCGCCCTGGTCCGCGCCCGGCTCCCGCACGCACGGCTGCGGTTGTTCGGCGGGACACCCCGTGGCGGAGAGGCCTACCGGGAACGCTGCGAGGCCCTGGCCGCCGAGCTCGGGCACGCCGACGCCGTGACCTTCGAAGGGCGCGTCGACGACATCAAGGACGCCTACGCCGCCGGGAACGTCGTGATGCTCTCCAGCATCAGCGAAGGCTTCCCCTTCACCCTGATCGAGGCCATGTCCTGCGGCCGGGCGACCGTCTCCACCGACGTGGGCGGGGTACGCGAGGCCGTCGGGGACACCGGGCTCGTGGTGCCTCCGCGCGATCCGGAGGCGATGGCCGCGGCCGCGCTGGAGCTGCTGGGCGATCCCGGACGGCGCAGCGCGATGGGCGAGGCGGCCCGGCTGCGGGTCATCGAGCAGTTCACCCTCCGGCAGACCATTGACACGTTTCGTTCCGTCTATCTGGAACTGGCCCATCCGAAACAGGAGTTGACGGTCATGCCCACCAGGGCCAGGTTGCCCGCCCCGGCCGTCAACGGCTCCGGAAGCCTCGCCCGGTGAGCGGGCCGATGTCCCTCGAACCCGGCGGTGCCGAGCAGGACACGCTGGCCATCCGGCTGGCCGGTACCCGTCCGCCGCGCCGACGGCCACGCTGGGCCCTCGACGACGCCACGCTCGCCATCCGGCTGCCCCGGCGCGCTCCCGACGACGAGGCGGTCAGTGAACTCGCCGCCGAACTCGCCGACCGCATAGGCCCCGCCGTCCATCCCTACGAGGTGGCCGCGCTGCTGGAGGCGGAGGGCCTGTCCGCCTCCCTGATCAGCGAACGGTACGGCCACCCGAACCTCTTCTCCCTGGCCTCCGCGCTGTACGAGCGGGTGCCGCGCACGTTCCCCGAACCCGCTCGGGCGGCCGACCCCTGGCGCCCCGACACCGTGCGCTGCCTGCTGCGGGGCGTGCTGTTCGCCCTGCCCGGTCTCGCCTACCTGCTGACCGCGCCGCTGTGGGACGCCGGCGGGTACGCCCCCGCCCTCATCGTCGCCGGGCTCGTCTCCTGGACGTGGGGGCAGGCACTCGGCCATCGCGCGCACCTGCGGCTGGCGACCGGACGCCGGGAGGCGGGCCGTACCCTCCTCGCCGGCGCGCCCGTCGGAGCCGTGGTGGCCACGACGGTCGCCGCACTGCCGGCCGGCGGCGGGCCGGTGACCCTGGTGGCGGCAGCCCAGTCCGCGTACCTGGCGGCGGCCGGTGTCCTGCTGGTGCTGGGGCGGGAGCGGCTGCTGCTGGCCGCGCTCAGCCCGCTGGTCGCGGGGGCCGCCGTCCTGCCGTGGTGGGAGCCCGGCCCCGCACTCCGGGCCGGGCTGCCCCTGCTGGCGCTGCTCGCCACGCTCTCCGCGACCGGCTGGGTCCTGCGGGGTGCCCTCGCCGTCCCGGCCGTCGCCGGCGCGAACCGGCCGCGTGTGCTGTGGTCCCTGCCGTACGGCCTGTTCGGGCTGGCCGCGGGAGTGCTGGTGCTGCTGGAGGGGCGGGAGGAGCCGTACGCGGTGATCGTGCTGACCCTGAGCATGGGACCGGCGGAATGGCTGCTGTATCGCTACCGCGGCCTGTCCGTCGCCGCGTTGCGCGCCACCGCCACGCCCGCGGGGTTCCTGCTGCGCTCGGCCGGCATCCTCGGCCTCTGTCTGCTCGCCTATCTCGCCCCGCTGCTGCCCGCGGCCGTGTTCACCGGCGCCGACCCCGTCGCCCTGCTGCTGCTCGCGGCCGTTCTGTGGACCGCGCTGCTGCTCCAGGCGTTCGGGGCGGCCTGGTCGTCGGCAGGGATCTGTCTGACGGCGGCGGGCGGGGCCGGAGCGGTCGTCCTGTTCCAACTGCCTCCGGGCGCCGCCCTGGCCCTGCCGCTCGGCTGCGGCGCCGCCGCCCTGTGTCTGTCGGCGTGCGCGCTGTGGCTGCTCGGCCGGCCCGCCCCGCACGCCTGAGCCCCGCGCCCCACTGCCCGCTCACATTCCACCCATCCGAAGGGACACCGCAGTTGACCTCCGCACCGCTCGCCGCCGTCACCGGAGCCGAGGGATTCATCGGCTCGCATCTCACCGAGGCGCTGGTCGCCTCCGGACACCGGGTCAGGGCCATGGCCCAGTACAACTCCTTCTCCTCCTACGGCTGGCTGGAGACCCTGCATCCGGACGTCCTGGACCAGGTGGAGATCGTCCTCGGCGACGTACGGGACCCCGGCTCCGTCCGCGGCCTCCTCGAAGGCGCCGACACGGCCTACCACCTGGCCGCCCTGATCGCGATCCCGTACTCCTACCAGGCCCCGCACAGCTACGTGGACACCAACGTCACCGGCACCCTCAACGTGCTGGAAGCCGTGCGCGCCCTCGGCACTCCCCGGCTGGTGCACACCTCCACCAGCGAGACGTACGGCACCGCGCGGACCGTGCCCATCACCGAGGACCACCCCATCAACACCCAGTCCCCGTACGCCGCTTCGAAGGCGGGCGGGGACCGGCTGGCCGACAGCTACCACGCCAGTTTCGACACCCCGGTCGTCACCCTGCGGCCCTTCAACACCTTCGGGCCGCGCCAGTCGATGCGTGCGGTCATCCCCACCGTCATCGGGCAGGTCGCGGCCGGGGAGCGCACGATCACCCTCGGCGACCTGCGTCCCACCCGGGACTTCACCTTCGTCAAGGACACCGCGCAGGCCTTCCTCGCCGTCGGTACCGCGCCCGCCGAGCCGGTCGTGGGCCGTACCTTCAACGCCGGTACCGGCGGGGAGATCTCGGTCGGCGACCTGGTCGCGCTGATCGGCAAAGTGATGGACACCGCCCTCGACTTGCGCGAGGACACCGCCCGCATCCGCCCCGCCGGCTCCGAGGTGATGCGCCTGGTCGCGGACGCGAGCCGGCTCGGCGCGGCCACCGGCTGGCGGCCCGCGCACACCCTGGAGGAAGGCCTGGCGTCCACGGTGGAGTTCTTCCGCGACCCGGCCAACCTCGCCCGCTACAAGACCGGCATCTACAACATCTGACACCGCACAGCGGATCTCGTCCGTCACGTCTGCGCACGTCCACGAAGCGTTTCGAAGGAGGAGCCCCCATGCACGCAGTGATCCTGGCGGGAGGCAAGGGCGTCCGGCTGCGGCCGTACACCACCGCGCTGCCCAAGCCGCTCGTGCCCATCGGCGACCAGCACGCCATCCTGGAGATCGTGCTGCGCCAGCTGTCCACGGCCGGCTTCACCACCTGCACCATCGCCATCGGCCACCTCGGCGAGATCATCCGTGCCTACGTCGGCGACGGGTCCCAATGGGGCCTGAGCGTCGACTACGCCACCGAGGACAGCCCCCTGGGCACCATGGGCCCGCTGCTGAATCTGCGCCACCGGCTGCCCGAGACCTTCCTGGTCATGAACGGCGACGTCCTCACCGACCTCGACTACGCCGACGTCCTGCGCCGGCACCGCGCGTCCGGAGCCCCGCTGACCATCGCGACGTACGCCCGCAAGGTGCACATCGACTTCGGGGTGCTGACCACCGACTCCAGCAAGGTCGTGGCGTTCACCGAGAAGCCGAGCATGGACTACCGCGTCTCCATGGGTGTCTACGGCCTGTCCCGCGCCACGCTGGAGGGCTACACGCCCGGGCTGCCCCTGGGCTTCGACGAGTTGGTGCTCGATCTGCTCAGAACGCAGAACCAGCCGCACGCCTACGAGTTCGACGGGTACTGGCTGGACATCGGCCGCCCGGACGACTACGACCGGGCCAACGCGGAGTTCACCACCCGCAAGTCGCTGCTGCTCAAGGGAGCCTGAGCACGTCATGCGCATTCTCGTCCTGGGCTTCACCGGCTATCTCGGCGCCCACGTCGTCGAGCGGCTGCGCGCCCTGCCGGGCGCGCTGGTCCTCGGCGGCGGCCGGTCCGCGGCCGCCGACCTCGACGTCGATCTCGCCCGCGTCCGCCCGGAGCAGCTGACGAAGGTTCTCGCGTCAGCCGCGCCCGACACAGTGATCAACTGCGCGGGGGCGACCGGCGGTGACGCCGTCACGCTCGCCGAGGTCAACGCCCGCGGCCCCGCGGTGCTGTGCGCCGCACTGCGCGAGGCGGCCCCGGCGGCCCGGCTGGTGCACCTGGGCTCGGCCGCCGAGTACGGCCCCGGCACGCCGGGCACCCCGGTGACCGAGTCGGCGGCCACCCACCCCGTCGGCCCCTACGGCGCGACCAAGCTCGCGGGCACGGCCGCGGTCACCGCCTCCGGCCTGGACGCGGTGGTGCTGCGGGTGGGCAATCCGGTGGGGCCCGGGGCGCCGTCCTCCGGGCTGCCCGGCCGGATCGCCGCACTGCTGCGCGCGTCCGGCCCCGGCCCGGAGGCGGTGCTGCGGCTCGGCGACCTGTCCGCCCACCGCGACTTCGTCGACGTGCGGGACGTAGCACGGGCGGCGGCACTCGCGGCCACGGCCCCGGGCCCGCTGCCGCCCGTCCTCAACATCGGCGGAGGCCGGGCCGTTCCGGTGCGTGACCTGGTGCGCGGCCTGGCCGGCCTGGCCGGCTTCCGGGGCCGGATCGAGGAGACCACGGCCGGCTCGGCCCGCTCCGCGCCGGTGTCGTGGCAGTGCTCCGACATCGCCGCCGCCGAGCGGGCCCTGGGCTGGCGTCCGGCCCACACCCTCGACGACGCGCTGGCCGCGCTGTGGGAAGGCGGCCGCACCCCGTGAACCTGCTGATTCCGCTGTACGTCCATCCGGCCGAGGACCCGGGCGCCTGGCACCGGCTGATCACCGCCGCGCCCCGCACCTACGGGGTCGTCCTCAACCCGGCGAGCGGTCCTGGCGAGGTCCCCGACCCGGCGTTCACCGCCGCGGCCGGTGCGCTGCGGGCCGCCGGGGCGCGTCTGCTGGGCTACGCCGACACGGACTACGGGGTGCGCGACCCCGCGGACATCGCCGAGGACGTGCGCCGGCACCGGGAGTGGTACGCGGCGGACGGCTGCTTCCTTGACCGGGTGACGGCGACCGCGGACGGGCTGCCGGCCTGCCGACGCCTGGTACGGGCGGTACGCCGGCTGGGTGCGGGGACGGTCGTCCTGAACCCCGGGGTCCATCCGGCCCCGGGATACGCCCGCCTCGCCGACCTGACCGTCACCTTCGAGGGCCACTGGTCGACGTACGTCTCCGCCTTCAGCAGGCCGGCATGGACCGCACGGCACCCGCCCGAGCGGCTGTGCCACCTCGTCTACGGCGTGCCCGAGGCGCTCGTTCCCCTCGCCGTGCGCACCGCGCACGAGCGCGGAGCGGCGGTCAGCGGGCCGGTGACGGGCGAACCCCCCAACCCGTGGGCCCGGTTGACGCCCGCCCTCAGCGGGGGGCAGCGGTGAAGAGGACGGCCCTTGCCTGTGCGGTCCTGCTGACCGCGCTGGTGGGCTGTTCCGGCGGCGCGCAACCACCCGCCGACGCCCGGGGGACGACATCGCCCTCCCGTGCCGTGTGGAAGCCCCGTCCGGGCCTGGCCTGGCAGTGGCAACTCGACGGCAGGGTCGACGCCTCGGCCGATGTGCCCGTCTACGACATCGACGGATTCGAGAACTCCGCCGCGGACGTGGCCCGGCTGCACCGCGCGGGGAAGAAGGTCATCTGTTACGTCAACGTGGGTGCGTGGGAGGATTTCCGGCCGGACCAGGACGCCTTCCCCAGCTCGGTGCTCGGCCAGCCCAACGGGTGGGCGGGCGAACGGTGGCTGGACATCCGGCAGCTGACCGTCCTGCGACCGATCATGGAACGCCGATTCGACATGTGCCGCGACAAGGGCTTCGACGCGGTGGAACCCGATCTGGTGGAGGGATACGGCAACGACACCGGCTTCCCGCTCACGGCACGCGACCAGCTCAGGTACAACCGTATGATCGCGGCCATCGCCCACGAGCGCGGACTGTCGGTGGGACTGAAGAACGACCTGCCCCAGGTCCCCCAGCTCGTCGGCCACTTCGACTTCGCGGTCAACGAGGAGTGCGCCCAGTACGACGAGTGCGGCAAGCTCTCCCCGTTCATCGCGGCAGGCAAGGCGGTGTTCCACGTGGAGTACACCGAGCCGCGGAGCCGTTTCTGTGCCGAGTCCCGCCGGCTGGGGCTTTCGTCGATGCTGAAGGAACCGGAACTCGGGGCGTGGCGCCGCCCCTGTTGAATGTGCTCCGGACGCACCGTGACGGCTCCGTCCCCTGCGCGCAGGGGACGGAGCCGTCACGGTGCGTCCGGAGTGTCAGCCTCCGACGGGTCACGCGTGGCGGTGCGAGCGCCGGTTGCCGGTGACGACGCGGTAGAGGGCGAGCAGGATGAGGGAGCCGACGACCGCGGCGATCCACGTGGACAGGTCGAAGAAGCCGTCGATGGAGTCCACGCCGAAGATGACCTTGCCCAGCCAGCCACCGAGCAGACCGCCGACGATGCCGATGAGCATGGTGATGATGATGCCGCCGGGGTCCTTGCCCGGCATCAAGGCCTTGGCGATCACGCCGGCGAGCAGCCCGATGATGATCCAAGCAATGATGCCCATGTCCGTCTCCGCTTCGTCGTATAAGGATTGTGTTAAGACATCGGGTACGCCGATCCGGCCCCTGCAAACGTCTCGGCCTGATATCGGCTCAGGCGCGGTCGGGAGCGGCGGTTTCGCTACGGCCCTCCGCGATGGCCGTGCAGTCCCCCCTGCGGGGTGTCCTTTCGTACCCTGGCGGCATGCGCATGCGTCCCACCCTGAGCTGGACCCCCTCCGAGGACCTGCCGCCGGCCACCTCGGATCCGGGGCCGGTCGCCGAGGCGCTGAGCACCGGTGGGGTGCTGGTGCTCAGCGGAGCGGGCATCTCCACGGAGTCGGGCATCCCCGACTACCGGGGCGAGGGCGGGAGCCTCAGCCGGCACACTCCGATGACCTACCAGGACTTCACCGCGAGCGCCCAGGCCCGGCGCCGGTACTGGGCGCGCAGCCACCTCGGCTGGCGCACCTTCGGCCGGGCCCGTCCCAACGCCGGGCACCTGGCCGTCGCCGCCTTCGGCCGGCACGGCCTGCTCTCGGGCGTCATCACCCAGAACGTGGACGGTCTGCACCAGGCCGCCGGCAGCGAGGACGCCGTGGAACTCCACGGAACCCTGGCCCGGGTCGTGTGCCTCTCCTGCGGCGCCTTCAGCCCACGCCGCGAACTCGCCCGGCGGCTGGAGGAGGCCAACCCGGGGTTCGCGCCCGTGGCCGCGGGGATCAACCCGGACGGTGACGCCGACCTCACGGACGACCAGGTCGCGGGCTTCCGCGTGGTTCCCTGCACGAGCTGCGGCGGCACTCTCAAACCGGACGTCGTGTTCTTCGGCGAATCGGTTCCGCCGCAGCGCGTCGAGCACTGCCGCGAGCTGGTCCGTGGGGCGACCTCGCTGCTGGTGCTGGGCTCCTCGTTGACGGTGATGTCCGGGCTCCGCTTCGTCCGCCAGGCGGCCCAGGCCGGGAAGCCGGTGCTGATCGTCAACCGGGATCAGACCCGCGGCGACCAGTACGCCCTCGCGAGGGTGTCCCTCCCGCTCGGCACAGCCCTCGGCGGCGTCGCCCACCGGCTGGGCATTGCCGTCAGCCGAGTCGTCGACGGAGGGCAGCGGCCAGCCTGACCGGCGCCACGCGCAGCACCAGGGGTCGTTTCGGGCTGCCGGCGAGCGGTTTGGCGTAGTAGGGGCGACCGAGCCGGGCGGCGCGATACCAGCGGGTGCCGGACAGTCCCTTCGGGGTCGGGACGGGAACGGGTCTTTCCGGGTCCGTCGTGCGGAGGGTCAGCGTCCAGCGTCCTGGCCGCAGGTCCCTGACCGGCATGCGGGCGGTGAAGGTGCGGCTGCCGTGCGGTGTGTACAACAGGGGCACCTCACGGACCGGGCCCGCGTCCTCTTCGGCGCGCAGGGCGACGGGTTCGGGGTGGCGTGCGGCTTCGCCGGTCAGGCGTCCACTGACGACGAGTGTGGCGGGTGCGAGGGTGTCCCAGGCGATTGCGGTCACGAGGCATGCCGGCCCGGGCTCGGTTCGCCGGATGTCCAGGTGGAGGTTGCCGTGGGGGGAGAAGAAGGGGCGTGCGGTGGGGGGCTCGTGGCCGTGCCGGGAGCCGGTTGACATCTCCCGCCGGGGTGGAGCGGTCCTCCGGCCGTCCGTGTCCGTCCCGGTCTGCCGGAGCCTGACGGTTCGGCTGACTCCCTGGGCGCGTACATCCAGGTAGAAGTCCCACCGGCCGCTGCCGAGCGGGGCGCCCGCGTCCACGGTGCCGAGGTCGACGTCGACGGTGAAGCCGGCCGCCGCGCCGTCGCCGTGCTGCGGAGCTGTGCCGACGGTCGCGGGTACCCGGATGTCCGGGTGGCGGAAGCCGCTCGGGCGCAGGATCAGTGCGGTGCTGGACTGGAGGGGGCCCAGCGACTCGATGCGGGCGTGGCCCCGGAGCCGGAGCACGTCGCCGTCGCCCGTCCAAACCGCTTCGGTCAGTTCGTGGTGGACGGGGAGGCGGTCCGTGACGTCGAAGCAGACGTCCGGGACCGCCTTCGCGGGGTTGCGGAAGAAGGGGTGGGACCAGTAGACGCGGCCCTTGTCGACGATGGTGCCGCGCTCCGCGTCGGCCGTGGCGTTCCGAGCCACCGTCATGAGGTCCTCGAAGCGGTCCGCGCGCAGGAGGTGGACGATCAGCCGGTCCGGCGGGGCGATCAGCTGGAAGACGCCGTCGCTCACATAGGTCCGTGCCCAGTCCCGGAACTGCGGGTAGAAGTACTCCCGTGCCCGCTGTTCGCTCTCCCGGGGCAGCAGCGCACGCAGGGGCCCGCACAGCTCCCACTCCACGTGGCGGCGCATGATCCGGTCCTGGCGCGGGCCGGGTTCCAGGTAGCGGGCGACCGTTTCGAAGCACAGTCGGGTGCCGTCCATGCGGTGGACGAGGTCGGCGGCGGTGAGGGTGAGGTTGTTGCCGTTCTGGCGGTTGCGGGAGTAGTAGCAGTCGTAGTCGGCGACCACGGAGATGCCGTCGGCGTTGAGGTAGGCGGCGGCGGTGAACGGCTTGTCCTCGCAGTTGCGGTAGGGCGGAAACCTCAGGCCCAGCCGTTCGATCAGCGAGCGCCGGAACAGCTTCCAGCAGCCGAGGGTTCGATAGGCGGCGGAGGAGAAGATGTCCGTCCGGGGCTGGTTGCACGAGAAGACGGCCGTCGGCACGGCCCGTCCGCCGACCGACACCATCTTGCCGAGGACCACGTCGGTGCGGTTCTCGTCCGCCATCGTCACCATGCGGCGCAGGGCGTCCGGGCCGAGGTAGTCGTCGGAGTCGAGGAAGAAGACGTAGTCACCGCCGGCCATGTCCAGGCCGGTGTTGCGGGGAATCCCGGCCCCTCCGCTGTTGGGCCGGTGGACGACGCGGAGGCTGGAGCAGGTCCCCGCGAGGCGCTCCAGTTCGCTTCCGGTGCCGTCGGTGGAGCCGTCGTCGACCGCGATGATCTCGATCTCGTCCAGTCCGAGCGTCTGCTCCATCACGGACGTGACGCACTTCGTCAGCTCCGGCATCGCGTTGTACGCGGGGATGATCACGCTCACGCGGGGAGGGTTCGTACGGGACATGAGGGGCTCCCGGGCCGAGGAGTGGTGCGGAGGTGAGGGAGGCAGTCCGGATTCGGGCGCGCGGCTTCATGGAGCTTCCGGCGCGGGCCGCTGCCGCCGCCCCGCGTGAGGCGTCGTCCTACGCCGTCGGAGTGGGGGAACCACCCGTTCGGGTGCGTGTCGGCTCCCCTCGGAACGTCCTCTCCCCGCGCGCCTGTCGCGGCGCTTCCTCGGCCGAGGCGCCCCGGGACCAGGCCGCCGTGTACCGCTCGGCGTCCAGGGATGCCCGCACCCGTCTCTCCGCGGTGAGGTGCGCCTCGTGGAACGGGCGCAGGCCGATCAGCGCCACCCCCGTGTCCTGCCGCATGCGCTGAGCCGCGCCCAGGAGCCACGCCGCCCGGGTGCAGTCACCGGTGGCCGCCACCGCCCAGGCCAGGGTCTCCAGGCCCCACACCGGCCCCCAGCTGTCCCCGATCGCCTGTTGTCGCGCCAGGGCCTGCTGCAGGGGAGCCAAGGCCTTCTCCGCTTCGCCGTGCCGCAACTCCACGAGGCCCGTGCACCACTGGGCCCAGGTGCGGGCCCATTCGGCTCCGCTCGCCTCGGCCTCGGCCACGTACACGTCGCGAGCCGCCGAGGCCGAGGCGCGGGTACCGAAGAACGCCTCTGCCATCGCCCACAGCATCGTCGCCATGTGGGCGTCGCCGACCTGCCCGGAGGCACGGAACCGGTCCCGCGCCTCGGCCAGCAGCGAGCTGCTGGCCGGGTCACCTCGGACGAGCATCGCGTGCGCCCCCTCGATGTACGTCACCGGCGCGGCCGACGAACCGTCCGGCAGTTCCCGGGCCACGGCACGGCATTCGGCCAGGAACGTCCCAGCCGCGGGGTTGTCCCCCTGGCAGAGCGCGATCCACGCCTTCATCGCCAGCGCGCCGGCGATCAGTGTCGGCGTGCCCGAGGCCGCGATGCCCGGTGCGTCCCGTACACCTGGTTCGGTGGCGAGGAGCCGTTCCAGCCAGTGCCGGCCCTCCCCGAGCGTGCTGCTGAAGAACCAGCATCGCGTGCGGGCCAGGTTGACGGCGATCTCCACGCCGGCCACCGCGAGGTCGTTGCTGCTCGCGCAGTGGTCGAGGGCGGTGCGGAGGTTGGGCAGTTCGGTGCGCAGCCGGATCAGCCAGTCCACTTCACGCGGCCCGCACCATGTCTGGCCGGCCCGTACGGCGGTCAGCCGGTAGAACTCGCTGTGCCGCACACGCAGCCGTGCCGTGCCTCGTTCCTCCCGGAGCCGTTGCTGCCCGTACTGGCGAATGGTCTCCAGCAGGCTGTATCTGGCCCGGTCGCCGGAACTGTTGACCGCGACGATCGACTTGTCGACGAGCCCGGCCAGCAGGTCGAGCACGTCCTCCCGCTCCACTCCCTCGCCCGCGCAGACCGATTCGGCCGCCTCCAGGTCGAAGCCGCCGGAGAACACGGACAGCCGGTTCCAGAGCAGCCGTTCGCCTGCGGTGCACAGGTCGTAGCTCCAGTCGACGATGCCGCGCAGGGTGTGGTGGTAGCGGGCCGACCTGTGCGGTCGCGGCACGGACAGCAGCCGGAACCGGTCGTCGAGGCGTTCCAGGATCTCCTCGGCCGTCATCGCGCTCAGGCGTACCGCCGCGAGTTCGATGGCGAGCGGAATGCCGTCGAGCCGCAGGCACAGCTGGGCGACCGCCTCGCGGTTGCGGGACGTACGGGCTGAGCCACCTGAACCATGTCGGCGAGGTCCTGGCCGCCACGGTCAAGGACAAGGAGCGGATCCCGGGCTACCGCCTGGTCGAACAGCCCCCGCTTCTCCGCCACTTCCGCAGCAAGCTGGAACCGGTTCGGACGTGAGCCGTGCCACATCGACCAAAGTGCACCTAAGTTGTCTGCATCACAGCGGAAATGTCCCTTTGGCCTCCATGCTCGAAACGGACACCGGAACCCGAAGTGGAGCGCACCGGCATCCTCTTGGGCGCTGAGTTCCAAAGTGACCCATGACACAGCACTCGTGACATTCTCCCCATCCCCTCTGGAAGGTGCCCCATCATGGCCGCTTACCTCTGCCCGCCTGCCGTGATACACGGCCAGCATGCCGTGAAGACCAGTGAGATCGTGGCGGAGGTGCGTGACCGGCACCCCGATGCGGCGTGGGCGCGGCGGATCGACGGCATCGCGGCGAGCACCGGCATCGAGACCCGTGGCTGGATGCTGCCACTGGAGACCGCCGTCGCGCCCGGCAAGGGCAACGGCCTGCGGGCTGTCGGCGTCGAGCCCACTCAACAGGCGCTGACACGAGGCGGGTTCAACCAGCAGGACGTGGAGCGCGTGGTCGCCGCCCTGGAGTCCATACCCGCGCCGCAGACCGTCCAGGAGCGCACCGCGCCGGCCTGGGAGGCCGTGCAGGCCTACGGAGAGCGCGCGGCGCGCGGGGCCCTGCAGACAGCCGGACTCGACACCGCGGACGTCGACTGTCTGATCACCAGTCACTCCACCACTCCGGCACTGCCGGGCCTGGACCTGACCCTGGCCAACAGGCTGGAGCTCCGCAGCGACGTGATGCTGCTGCCGGCCACGCAGTGGGCCTGCATAGCGGGGACCCGCTCACTGGCCCTGGCCGCGGACCTCGTGGCCGCCGACCCCGACCGGGTGGTCCTGGTCGTCATCTCGGAGGCGCTGAGCACGACCTACCAGCCCGCGGACGACACGCTGGAGTCCCTGATCGTCCGGCTGCTGTTCGCCGACACCGCCGTGGCCGCGGTGGTCACGGGCCGCCCGAGGCCCGAGTCGGTGCTGCGGCTGGACGCCGCCTGGCATCACACCCTGCCCGGCACCCAGGACCTGCACCGCCTGGAGACACGGGCGGACGGCACCCACTTCGTGATGGACCGGCGCGGGCCGCGGGCCGTGCAGGAGACGGTCACCGCGATGTGGGAGTGGCTGCGCGCCCGGTACCAGGACGACCCGGACGCCTGGCATCCCGACGTGCTGCTCGCGCACCCCGGCGGCACCCGGGTGCTGGAGTACATGGAGCAGACGATGCCCGACACGTGGCCGCCGGGGCTCCTCGACTACAGCCGGGACAGCTACACCAGCGGCAACCGCGGAGGCGCGGCCGTCTTCGACATCCTGCGGCGGGCGCACGACGCGGGGCTGCAGAAGCCCGGCAATCGCGCCGTTCTGTACGCGGCGGCGCCGGGGCTCACCGCCACCGCTCTGGAAGGGCAGTGGCTGTAGACCTCTCGAGGGAACGACGCGTGCCGCGTCACCGGGCCACTTCCGCCCAGACGACCTTGCCGGGGTCCGTCCACCGCACCCCCCACCGGGTGGTGAGCCGGTGCACGACGCTCAGGCCACGACCACCGTCGTCGAGCAGGTCGGCACGCTTCAGCCGTGGCCTGCCGTTGCCGGTGTCCCCCACCTCGCACAGCAGGCCGTGCCCGGACCTGATCAGCCGCACCGTGATGGGGCCGGTGGCGTGGCGCACCGAGTTGGTGACCAGCTCGCTGACCAGCAGCATCGCGTTGTACCGGGTGTCGTCCCTGGTGCGCCACTGCCGCAGCAGCGCGGAGACGTGCTCGCGGGCCCGGGCCGGGGCGTCGTCGCGGGCGGCCAGCCGCCAGGTCGCCGTGTCCTCCTTGCGGTAGCCGATCATGCGTGCGAGCAGCAGCGTCACGTCGTCCCGCTGTGGCGCGGGCGCCAGTGCGGAGACGACGTGCCGGGCGGCCCGCTGCAGGGTGTCCCAGGGATGCACCGAGGCCACCGCGTCCGCCAGCCTGCCCATGCCCTCGTCGATCGACAGGGCGGGGTCCTCCACCAGGCCGTCGGTGTAGAGGGCGAGCACGGAGCCCGGGGGCACGCCGACGGTGTACACGTCGAACGGCTCCCGAAGCGCGAACTCGGCTCCCAGGCCGGGGTGGGGGCGGATCGCGAGCGGGCCCGCCCGCCCGTCCGGGGAGACCAGGATCGGGGGGAGGTGGCCGGCGCTGGACAGCGTCATGTGGTGACCGACCGGGTCGTAGAGGGCGATGCAGCAGGTCGAGCCCAGGGCGCTGTAACCGGCCGCCAGCCCGGCCTCCGCGTCGTCCAGCACCGTCACGGTCTCGTCCAGGTGCTCCAGCACCTGGTCGGGCGCGAGCCCGGCGGACAGCAGGGCGCGGGCCTCCATGCTCAGCTGGCCCATGGTCGCCGCGGCTCCCAGCCCGTGCCCCACGACGTCCCCGACCACCAGCGCGGTACGCCCGTCGGGCAGCGGGAAGCTGTTCACCCAGTCACCGCCGACGCCCGCGCTGTCGGGGGTGGCGGGCTGGTAGACGCTGGCGATTTCGATGGTGTCGTCGCCCGCCCGGGGCAGGAGCCGGCGCTGCAAGGCCAGGACCTGCGTGTGCTCGCGCTGATGCTGACGGGCGAGGTCGACATGGTGGGCGGTTCTGGCCACCAGCTCCTGCAGGTCGAACAGCTCGCTGTCGCGGAAGGGGCAGTCCGCCCGCCGCCAGACCTCCGCCACCCCCAGGACGACGGGCGGCGCGCTGTCGAGGACGAGCGGTATGCACGCCACACCCGCCGACAGGTCACCCGGCACCAGGGCACGCGCCACGCGTGGGCTGCCGAAGACCCGCTCGACCGCCTCACCGTCGGGTATGACGATGGTCTGCGGAGCATCGTCGCGCAGCACCGCCTGCGCCAGCAGACGACTCGCGTCGCCGGGGAGATCGTCGCCCGGCGTCGTGTAGCCCTCGGGCCACACCCGGTCCGGTACCAGGGCCGCCCGCCGCAGCCGGATCCGCCCGTGCGCCCTGCCGGAGACTCCCTCCCCGGTCCACACGGCGAAGTCGAGGTCCACTGCTGCCACGTCTCCCCAGGCCAGCAAGGACTCCGCCAGCGACTGCGCGGTCTCACCGATGTCCAGCGAGGTGCCGATCGCCGTCTCGGCGGCGTAGAGGTGCAGCCGCCTGGCCATGGCGATCACGGAGACCGTCAGGCCGCCCTCCGGCGCCGCGGAGGGCAGGATGCTCATCGAGACCACGAGCTCCGACCCGTCGCCGCGCCGCAGGCGCTGGATGCGGGCGACATGCGCCTCACCGCTCTCCACGACCTGCCGCAACCGCCGTGTCACCGTCGGCACGTCCCCGGGCGGCAGGAGATCGACGAACGGCCGCCCGGGCGGGGCGTGCAGGCCCGCGAACACGGGGGCTTCCAGATTGCAGCGGGTGATGATCAGGTCCCGGTCCAGGTTGACCGCGCCGAGGATCTGCTCCTGACGGCCCGCCTCCGGGTTGTCGGGCACCTGCGGGCGCGTGGGGCGGTCGTCCCGCGGGTCGGCGCCTGCCGCTCCGCCCTGCGGGATGTAACGCCCAAGGGCGCGGCTGACCAGGTCGAACGCCGAGGAGGACGAGGGCGAGGGTGTGGAGTCCATGCGGCTCTCTCAGCAATCCCCGGCGCGGTGCCGGGGCCGTGTCCGGACCCGTGCGGTCGGGGCCCCGAGCTCCCTGACCACACACCTCATTGAATAACACCGCAGGCGGCTTCGCACACACCAGCGAATCGCGGGAACGTCGGCGTTCGGGAGCAGATGCCGTCGTCAGTGCTCTGCAAGGGGCTGTGCGTGGGCGATGAGCAGCGCGACGTCGTCGTGGTCGGTGGGACCGCGCAGTCGCCGGAGCAGCCGGTCGCAGGTCTCCTCGGCGGAGCGGCAGGGCGGGGACAGCAGGCGCAGGAGGTCGTGCAGGCGCTGGTCGATGGGATCGTCGCGGGTCTCCACCAGGCCGTCGGTGTACAGGACGAGCTGGTCGCCGGGGTTCATGGTGAGGGCGGTGGTCTCGAAGGGGCCGCTGCCGACTCCCAGCGGGGTGCCGGTGGGCAGGTCGAGCAGTTCGGGCGGTCTGCCGGCCCTCACCAGTACCGGGGGCAGGTGGCCGGCGCAGGCGACGTGCAGGCGGGAGTGGTGCGGGTCGTAGACCGCGTACACGCACGTGGCGATGTAGGGGTCCAGGCCCTGTGTGATCTTGTCGAGGTGGGTGAGGATCCGGCTCGGGGCGAGGTCGAGGTCGGCGAGGGTGGAGGTGGCGGTGCGCAGCCGGCCCATGGCGGTGGCGGCCGGGATGCCGCTGCCCATGACGTCGCCCACCGCCAGGGCGGTCCGGTCGCCGCTGAGGGGGATGACGTCGTACCAGTCGCCGCCGACCTCGCTGAAGGCCTGCGCGGGCCGGTACCGGGCGGCGATCTCCAGGCCGGGGCGGCGGGGCGAGGGCTGGGGCAGCAGGCTGCGCTGCAGGGTTTCGGCGGCACTGCGGATGTGCTGGTGCAGGATGGCGTTGTCGATGCTCAGCGCGGCGGAGGAGGCCAGTTCCGAGGCGAGGGTGAGATCGTCCTCGTCGAAGGGCTGGGGGTTGCGCGCGCGGGCCAGGCCCATCACGCCGATGATCTGTCCGCGCGCGATGAGGGGGACGGCCATGTCGGTGTGGACCCCGGCTTCGGCGAGCAGGCCGGCGGCGGCCTCGTCGGCTGCGATACGGCTGAGCTCGCCGCTGTCGAGGTGGGTGATCAGCAGGGGCTTGCGGGTGCGGAAGCAGTGTGCCACCGGGTGGTCCGCGTGGTAGGTGGTGAGGTGGCCGGGCGCGATGAGCGCCTCTGAGGCGGCGGTGGGGTAGGCGGTCTTCACCGCCAGGGCGCGGAACAGTGCCGGGCCCTCGCCGCGGTCCGGGCGGCCCGTCCGCAGGACGGAGTCCAGGATGTCCACCGCGATCATGTCGGCCAGGTCGGGCACCAGGACGTCCGCCAGCTCCTGGGCGGTCCGCTCCACCTCCAGGGTGGTCCCGATGCGGGCCGAGCCGTCGGCCATCAGGCGCAGACGCTGCTGGGCCCGGTCGGCCTGCCTGGCTGCTTCGTACCGGTCGGTGACGTCCACCACCACGTTGGCGATGCCCAGCACGTGTCCGCCGTGGTCCTCCAGCCGGTAGAGCGACACGGCCCAGGCGTGGTCGTGGTCCGGGTCGGCGCGGGTACGGCCCACCACCTGCTCGTCCACCAGGGGCAGGCCGGTCTGAAGAACCTCTCGCATCTGGTTCTCCGTGGTCGTGAAGGGCGCGCCCGGCAGGATCTCCCGGAAGTGGCGGCCCATGTGGTCGGCCTCGGGGACGCCGTGCATCGAGGCGAGGGCCCCGTTGACGGCCACGTACCGCAACCGGGTGTCCAGGACGGCCAAGCCGATCGGCGCCTGGGTGACCAGCTGGCTGGACAGGGCCACATTGCGCTCCACCTGCCGCACCGTGGCCCGGTCGGTGGCGAGCCCCAGCGCGTAGTGATCGCCGAGGCTGTCCGTCAGCCGTATGTTGCGGAACTCAATCGTCCGGATGCTGCCGTCCTTGAGCCGGACAGGGAAGGGCCCCGCCCAGCCCCGTCCGGTCGCCATCACCTCCGCGAACAGTCCCTTCCCCGCCTCGCGGTGCTCGGGACGGAGAAGCAGGGTGGCCGCGTACTGCCCGACCGCTTCGACACCGGTGTAGCCGAACAGTTCCTCGGCCTGGGGGCTCCACATGTCGATCCGGCCGTCGGCCTCCACCAGCACCGCGGCGACGCCCAGCAGGTCCATCAGCCCGCTCGGGTCCGATGCCGCCTTCTCCGGTTCGCCCGCCCCCTCCGGAGGCTGCTTCGCTCGGCTCATCACATTCGCCCCTTAGGCCTGTCGACCTCACCGGCGCACCCGTCTGCCCCGGCAGACGTCCGCGGCGGTCTCCCTGCAGGTCAGCAACCCGTTCACGATGCGGCACGCGGCCTGCGAACAGCCAGAGGACGCGCCGGGAGGGCGCCGTGCGCGACCGGACCGTACGGCCCCGGAGCGAGCGGTACGAAGCTCCACGCGTGCCCGGTCGGATGGGTCGTTCCTCACCCTTCCACCCTTCCACAGGTACCGGCTCCGGCCGAGAAGATCAGCCTCCGCGCGGCTCGCCGTGCGGGGCCGGAAGCCGCCGTCCCAGGCGGGCGAGCGGGGAGAAGGCCATCACCACCGGGGACAGCATCATGCCCGCGGCCGCCACCAGCAGGGCGGTGCGCAGCCCCCACTCCCCCGCGAGGAATCCGCCGAACAGGGAACCGAGCGGGGCCAGCCCCATACCGGCGAAGGTGATCGTGGCGGCCGCGCGGCCCTGCATCCCGTCCGGAGTGACGGCCTGGCGTACGGCCATGATCGTGACATTCACCAACTGGCCGCCGAACCCGAACACGAAGCCGGTCACGAGCAGCGCGGGAACCGTCAGCGCGGATGAGCCGTTCAGCGCGGGCACCCACAGGAAGACACCGTCGCCGAGTGCCGCCGCGCACACGAGGACCGGGCCGTGGCCGAACCGGCCCGGCAGCCGGGCGGCCAGCAGCGAGCCCAGGAGCGCGCCCGGCCCCGCCGCGGCGAGTATCAGCCCCACGACGACGCCCGACAGGTGCAGTTCCCGCGGCAGGAACAGCAGGTAGACGGTCATCACGGCCGCGAAGGAGAACTGGAACGCGGCCGAGGCCAGGCCCACGGCACGGAGGCGGGTGTCCCCGGCGACGAAACGCAGTCCGTCAACGATCCGGTGCCGGACCCGCGGTTGATGTTCCGGGCGCTCCGGGACCGGCTCGGCTCGGCGGATCCTCCGGATCGACAGGAACGACAGCGCGAAGAACAGCGCGCTCGAGGCAGCGGCGATCGGTGCCGACAGCAGGGACACCAGCGCACCGCCGAGAGCGGGGCCGCCGATCTGCGCCGCGGACCGGCTGCCTTCGAGCGCGCTGTTGCCGCGCACGAGTCGGTCGCGCTCCACCAGCCGTACGACAGACGCCTGGTACGCCACGTCGAAGAAGACCGACAGGGCCCCGACGGCGCAGGCGAGCGCGACCAGGCCGGGCATGCCGAGCCGGCCGGAGAGTCCGGCCAGGGCCACAGCGCCGAGGGCCAGGGCCCGGCCGGCATCGGTGAGCACCATCGTCGTACGGGTGCGCCACCTGTCCACCCACGCACCGGCGAAGAGCGCGAGCACCAGGGTCGGCGCCTGCCCCACCGCTCGGAGGACGCCCAGCTGGCCGGCGGTGGCGTCGAGTGTCAGGACGGCCAGGAGCGGCAGGATCACCAGGCTTGCGTGTTCACCGAGTTGGGAGGCCGTCTGCCCCAGCCAGAGCCGGCGGAAGTCGACGTCCCGCCACAGGCTGGACGGAACAGACGGAGAGGAATCCGAGGAAGCGGACGGCACGGGAATCCCTTGGGGTACCGACGACGAGACCCGGCACCGGGCGCGGAAGGGCGCGTCGGCGGTTCGGGCAGGAGGAGGCTCGCTGTGCCGCTACATCAAGGGCAGCACGCGATGACAGGCCGGTCACGGCCGACAACGTCAACGCGCGCTCGGACGACCGACCATGTCTCAGCTCCTCGTGGATGCCTCGCGTCGCGCCGACCCTAACGTCGGCCGACCCCACTGCGCATGTGTTTTAGGCGTGCGCTCCTGATGTGTGGTGCAGGATCTCGGCGGCCAGCCGGTCGTCCAGGGACCTGGGCAGGGTGTGCCCCATGCCCTCGATCATGACCAGACGGGCGCCGGGGACGGCGGCGGCGGTGGCCTCGGCGTGGACGGGCGGGAACATCGGGTCCTCCGTGCCGTGCAGCACCAGCGTCGGTGCGGTGACCGTGGCGAGGTCGGCCGTGGAACCGGAGCCGGCTGCCCCGGCGAGCGTGTGGTTGAGCCC
Source organism: Streptomyces paradoxus (assembly GCF_014202475.1). GTDB lineage: Bacteria > Actinomycetota > Actinomycetes > Streptomycetales > Streptomycetaceae > Streptomyces > Streptomyces paradoxus. The sequence goes on along the minus strand of NZ_JACHGV010000008.1, from coordinate 195,408 downwards.
CGCCGTCAGATCCCGCGCCCGTTCGTATACCCGCTGTTCCATCGCGCGGTACTCGCCCTCGTCGAACGGCAGCACCCCTCCGTGCAGGAGGCGCCAGAGCGGCTCGCGGACGGCGAGGTACTCCTCCAGGTCCGCGTCCGGACGGGGGAAGGTCGTGGTGAGCGCGGCCAGCAGTTCGGGGCGGGGTGGGGGCAGTTCTCCGGGGAGCGGAGACTCGCCCTGCAGGGCTCGTTGCACCGCTGACACCGTGTCCGTACCGAGCGGCTGGGACGACAGGCTCGTCAGGGTCAGGACCCGGGGAGCGTGGGTGACGGCCAGCCGCTGGGCGATCACACCACCGAGGGATGCGCCCACCAGGTGAGCCTGTACGACCCCGAACGCGTCGAGGACGGCCAGTGCGTCGGAGGCCAGGTCGGCGACGGTGTAGGGGTGGGTGGTGAAGTCGACGGTGGAGGAGCGTCCGGTGTCGCGGTGGTCGTAGCGGATGACCCGCCGGTTCCCGTCGACCAGCCGGCGGACGATGCCGTCGTTCCATTGCACGCCCTGCGCCTGTGCGCCCATCACGAGCAGCACCGTCGGGTGGCCCGGATCGCCGAATCCTTCTGCCCACAGCTCTACGCCGTTCGCCCGGACGATCCGCTCGTCGCCCGTCAGGTACTGGTTCTTGAGTTCATTTTCCTGCATGGTCGTTCAAGATAATGGTTCCGGGCATGACGCGCACCGGATTTACCTCAGGTCCGGGTTGGACGCCACGGACCCTGTCCGGGCAACCTGATCGCATGGCAGGAGTCAAGGGGCAGGTGCAGAAGCGAGGCGTGGAGCGCCGACGCGCCATGGTGGACGCCGCGATCGAACTGTTCGCGCGTCAGGGGGTGCGGGGCACCGGAGTCGCCGCGATCGCCGAGCGCGCCGGCGCGACGCCCTCGGCCCTCATCCACCACTTCGGCAGCAAGGACGGCCTGGTGCAGGCCGTCCTGGAGGAAGCCGACCGGCGCGCCCTGCAGCGGTTGTCCATCCCGGCCGGGGCCGAACCCACCCTTGACCAGGCGTTCGACTGGTTCATCCGGGACGCCGGGCACACCGCCGCCACGGATGGCCAGTTGGCCGCGCTGCACACCACCCTCACCGCGGAGAACCTGCGCCCCGGCTCCGTCCTGCACACCTGGTTCCGGGACCGTGGCCGGGCGCTGCGGACCCATCTTTCCGACCTGTTCACACGCGCCGTCGCCGACGGCTCGGCCCGGCCCGGCCTCGACCCGGCGGTCCTGGCGACGGAGACGGCCGCGTTCATCGAGGGGGCACACCTGTTGTGGCTGCTCGACCCCGAGCAGGTGGACCTCGTCGGCGTCCACCGCAGCTACTTCGAGGGCTTGGCGGCCCGGCTCCGGCCGTGACCGGACGTGCGGCAGGCCGCGACCCAGCCCTGGGCCGTGTCCGCAAAGTGGGTTGGTGCGTTGGCCTGTTCGTGGTGCGTCGTCATGAGCTGACTGATGAGTCGTGGGCGGTGATCGAGCCGTTGTTGGCTCCGCCGCGGATGGGCCGTCCGGTGCGGGATCGCCGTCAGGTGGTCAACGGCATCCTGTGGAAGCTGTCCACGGGCGCGGCCTGGCGGGACCTGCCTGAACGCCACGGCCCGTGGAAGACGGTTTACGAACGCTACCGCCGCTGGTCGGCCGACGGCACCTGGGACCGGCTCCTGGCCCACGTCCAGCAGCACTCCGATGCCGTGGGTGCTGTCGACTGGACCGTGGTCTGTGTGGACTCCACGACCGTACGGGCTCACCAGCATGCGTCCGGGGCCCGAAAAGGGGGCTCTGGCCGGGTGAGGCGATCGGCCGGTCCCGCGGTGGGCTGACCACGAAGATCCACCTCGCCTGCGACGGCCAAGGCAAGCCGCTGGCCTTCACGATCACCGGCGGGAACGTCAACGACTGCACCCAGTTCGAGCAGGTCATGGCCCGCATCAGCGTCAGCCGGCGCGGGCCCGGTCGGCCCAGGACCCGACCCGAGCGGGTCGTCGCTGACAAGGGTTACTCGTCCACGAAGATCCGCTCCTACCTGCTCAAGCGCGGCATCAAGGCCGTGATTCCTGAGCGATGCAGCCCCGGGGAAGAACGCCTCAGCAGTGGCCCCGCTGGCTCAGCGCAATTGCGGCCATTCGTCACAACTTCACCTGGAAGGAGCGGCGAGAACACGGAGGAGGAGCTCGGCGGTACGGTGGCCCGCCGCGGGTCATCCCACTTTGCGGCTCTCGGCAGGAAAGCCATGGCGCAACTCCCCCGGCTCGTACGCTTGTGCCGCGGATGACCGACCTCTTCACCCCGCCCTATGCGTACGGCATCCAGCACGCCAACGCCGACCTCGCCAGCGCCAGGGACAAGCTCATCCGGGCTCGGATCGACTTTATCGACGCAGCACACGAGGCCATCCGTACCTGACGCCACCCCTTCGGCTCTCTCCACGGGCGCTGTCGTGTCACCTGCGGCCCGGGCGTTCACCTGCGACAACGGGCAGGTAGGGGTCGTGCGTCTGCCTCCCGGGAACTGGTGCTTGAACCAGACCGGCCCCGCCGATCATCACAGTGCTGGGACACACCGCCGAGGGACAGAACTGCCCCATTCGCTGATGCTGACGGCCGAGATCATCCTCGTCCCGCCGTGGGCCGCCATATGGTGTGAGGTCCGTCGCGCGCAGGACTGGGCGGGACGGCAACAGGAGACGCAGGTGGAGACGGCCAAGCCGCCGGTGCTGTCGGCCGGTCTTGCCCCGTCCCAGTTCGGCAGGCCGCCACACCTGCAAGGCCCCGGGGCTTGATCCATGCGCGGGCGGGAGATGGCACGTGCGATGAACGTTGGCACGTCGTGCGACGAACGCGCGGAACAAGCCGTCTGAAGGCCTGTCCTCGTCGGAGGTGTTGAGGTTCCTGATCCGGAATCAGAAAGCGTGGGCCTTGGCCTCGGTGGGGCGGATGGAGCCGAAGAGCCGAGTTGGCCTCACAGGGAGCGGATCATGGATCACGCGGCAGTCCCTGTCCGGCAGCGAGGGTGCAGGATGCGGAAGCTCAATCGGAATTCGGTCGTGCCGCCATGAACTGCTGATCTTGAGGTCCTGTGAGAGGCGACGGTCCCCGCGGCAGTGAAGAGTAAGTGGCCCCTGACCAGCGCAAACTGTCACCTTCCTGACCCGGGTCGGGATCATGCGCTGACGATCATTCGTCTTGAAATGTGGAGAACTGGTGATCGTTTGACAGGTACGGTTCCCGAAAGTTGATCAGATCCCGTTACGACGGGAGTACGCCAGGGGGTGGTGAGTGACTGGGCGTAAGTCAGGACTCAGAGGCAGATCGCTCATGGCTGTCGCAATGGCGGCTTCGCTGTCAGCAGTCGCCAGCAGCACGAACGTGGCCACGGCAGGTCCAGACGTCTGTGAGCTCGGCGAAGGAGAATTGACCATCAGCGACCTGCCCGCCTGGCTCGTCGGTGATCTTATGCGACGCAGTTGGGCGAGTGGTCACGCATGACGGCACCGGCGTAGCAGTGCCCGAACCCGGCACGGCTGTAACCGTCGACGCACTGACCGCCGACGGTGAAACCCACGGATTCACCATGGAAGTCACCTCAGATGGCAAGGTCTCCTACGACCTGGCCGAGGCGAGCGCCGACACCTCCACAGTGGGCGCCGATGTCCCTCACTCGCTGGCCCACCCGGTCACGACACCACAGGGCCTCTCGCAGGAGTCGGACAGCACGGACGCCGACGCGTCCGACTCCGAGGCGGAAGGCGTCGAGGTAGCGGATGTCGATGCCCAGAGCTCACCTGGCGCGTGCAGCGACGGTGCCTACAACACCGCGGACCGCAAGGAGTACGGCACATACAACCGGTACATCGGCGACGGCGGTATGCCCGGCGGACTGTCCCGCACCGATGCCAAGTGGGCGTTCGATGACGCCATCAACAACATCACCGACAGCCACAACAACTGCGGAATGGGCGACTCGGTCGGCGCGGAGACGAACCTCCTGCCCGAAACCAGCTACCAGGCCGACATCAAACAGCAGCTCCCAGTGCACCGACCGGGACGAGTTGAGCACCTGGGACGCGGGCGATCTCAAGGGCAACCACGTCGCCGTGGCCTGCTCATGGACCTGGCCGGCGCCCGGCGTCAAGAACGACTTCCGCGAGGCGACGTCCGTTTCAACACCCGCGATCACGAATTCACAAATAAGCCAACCAGCAGGTGCTCGAACAAATACGACATCCGCTCCGTCGGTACTCATGAGGCCGCACACGTCTTCGGACTGGGACACGTCGGTTCGGGACACGAAAACCTCACCATGTACACCGACTCGTTCACCTGCACGACGAAGGCCAGGACGCTCGGCAAGGGCGACGTCCTCGCCCTTCGCAGCATTTACAGAGGAGGCCGTTTATGAGTTGGGCCAAGCGATCCGTGAGCGCGCTGCTGACGGCAGCTGTAGCGGCGTCACTTGCCGCCTGCACGTCGGAGGACAACAGTGCAGAGGACTCGGCGTCGTGCATCTACCAGGTGACCTATGACGGGCGCACCTACCGGGATGTCGCCAACGTGGGGTTCACGGTCGGGGGCAAACTCGGTGCGGCGACCCAACCGCCCTGTGACGACACCGGCGACCTGGACAAGGGCGACGAGCCGTCCACGACGGAGACCGCCTACGCCGTGGACGGCATCTCTCCGAAGGTCGCCATCGCCGTCGGTGACAGACCCGACGACGTGAAGTTCGTCGCTGTCTATTCGGGCAACGAACTGCCCTCCGAGGTGAAGAAGCTGATCCCCAGACCATGAGGCGGCCGTTGGGGCTGTTGGGGCGAACGAGACCCGGAGGTCGCCGTCGTCCGAGGCTTCCCGGACGAGGTCGCTCGGCACGATTGGCGTGTCCGGTACGGGCCGTGCATCGACGCGGTCGGCGCGTTGGGGTCCTGGCTGCCGCAGGTTTTCCGCAACCGGCACGTTCCCAACGCCTACGCCGCCGAGCTGGCCGCCAACTACGGTGCGCCGCAGAGGAACCGGGACTCTACTTTCTGATAGTGCGACTATCGCCTGTCTTGCTCGTCGGCCGGGGTATGGGGCGGGGTGATCTGACGGAAGCCGAGTGGGAACGGCTGCGGCCGTTCCTGCCGGTCAGCAACAGGCGTTGTGGCAGGTGGCGGGATCATCGGCAGGTGATCGACGGGATTCTGCACCGGGTGCGTGCGGCGGAACGTCGCAGTCCGCATCCGGGGACTCCTTCCAGGTTTTCGTGCGCTGGAAAGAGATCGCGCGGCGGGCCAATAAGCAGCGCAGGGCCTCCCGACCGATCCGGACGGGCCGAGCCTGTTCCTGCGCAGGTGATCGGCGAGCTTGCGGATCGACCAGCAGGTGAAGGGCTTGCCGAGCTGCGTCGGTCGGGTGGTGGCCGTCTGAACGACGAAGTTCTCGACGGAGTCAGCCCGGGCGCTGTTCGCCCGGGCCGGTTCAGCCGATCACGGACCGGGCGAAGGCGACGGTGCCGGCGAAGGAGCCCCCGGCAGCCAGCACCGCGACAGCCCATGCGTTTCCTGCCAGCACGGTCAGCACGCCGACGGCGACCGCGATCTGCGTGGCCAGCATCAAGATGACCGCGGCCCGTACGGTCATCAGCGGCTCCTGCGACCGGTCGGACGGCGTACTCACGGAAGCTCCCGGCGGTTGATCTCGCGCCTGCGCCACTCCTTGGCGACGCGCTTCAGCTTGCGCCGGTTGTGCTCTCCCTGCGCTTCGTCCTGCTGTACCAAAGCGGGCGCCTTGGTCCACGGCATCGGATGGTTCTCCGCCCAGGCCCGGAGCACGGCCTGTTCCTGCTCGTTGAACCGCCCGACCACGTACTGCACGGACTCGGTCTCGAACTGCTGAGCCCAGGGAATAAGGCGCGGGATCACCAGGTCCTCCGGGCCGGGCGCGGTGTCCCGCTGCTCCCAACCGTCCGGGATGTAGCCGATCGAGAAACCTCGGATCTGGTGATCACGCTCGAAGTCCCAGCCCTGGCGGGCGTACTGGGACAGGACCCTGCGCACCGAGCGGTCGTCGGTGAGGTCGGCCTCGTGCTCCCAAGCGCCCTCGAACATCGCAACAGCCAAGGCCTGACAGGGGTCCTCCAGTACCGGCCACAGGCGCAGGCAGCGACGCAGGAAGTCCTTCATCGGCTCTGTGTCGCCCTCCCGATATGCGTCGAAGGCGTAGCGGGCTTCGGCAAGGACGGACGGCCTCAGCCGCTTCGCCGAGTCGGCGACAGACCGGACTCCGGCGAAGAGATCCGCAACATGGCCGCCAATGAAGTCAGCCAGCGGCGGGCGCGTGCGGAGGATCTCCTGCATCATCTGCAGCAGTCCCACCGGGACAGTGAAGCCGTTGGGTGCCAACGTCTCGGTCACCCTCGCCAGTGGTGCCAGAGCCCCGGCCATCTTCGCCGGGCTGGGCAGCGGCGGAACCAGAGCCGGGAGGCCTTCGAGTACCTGAGCCAGGCCGACGTGCGATCGACGAACAAGTTCACCGACACCGCCCAGCGGCTGGAAGGCGTCATGTTCGGCCAGGGACAGCATCGCCCTGGCCGGGTTGAGTCCGTCCAGCAGCCCGAGTGTGTCCACCGCGGAGGACTGCCATACCGAGTTCCCACTCTGGGACAGCGAGAGGACCTGGGGCTGCCCGCCGGCCACCGCCGACAGCACAGCATTGTGGTCACCCAGCCCGTCCAGTAGGGACTTGCCGACCACTTCTCCGATGTTGGGAAGTCGGGGGACCAGCAGATCGATGCCCGCGATGACCGGGGCCAGGCCGAAGCTCGCCCGCTCGGTGAACTCTCCGACCATCGTGCCGAGGTAGGCCAGCGGCTCGAGGAAGTCACTGATGCCGGACACGAAGGAAGCCGTGTGCACGACGTCCGCCACACTGCCGGAGTTCAGGACGCCGTCGTCGAGCGGCGGGAGGGAGACACAGTGGTCCAAGTCGAGCGTGTCCATCGGCACCGCGAGTCCGCCGTCGCCCGGTTCGCCGAGAGCCCCGGCTTCGGGCATGCCGTGTTCTTCCGATGAGGGAGCGAGCGGTGCTTCGGCCGGCTCTACGGCAGGCTGCTGAGAAGCGTCCTCGGGTGCCGAGTTCAGCGTTGAATCCGCAGGCATCTCGGGCCTCCTTCGTTGCTTGAGTGAGTCTGTTCACCTACCTGCGATGGGAGAGAGATGATCTGACACTCATTCTCCCAACATTTTCTGTGATTCACGTCACATCGCATTGTCTGGCGTGTTTCCTGTTCGCCAACCGCCGCTCCCCCACCCGCTCGAAGGGGCTGACTGCATCGTCCTGACACCGCATCACTCGACGTGGCAGGGGCGGCTCTGATCACGAACAGTCGAGTTGAGGGGGCCTCTCCGCGGACGCGCGGATGTGGGCCGGACTGGTCAGCGCGCCATGCCGTCCTGAAGGTTCGCGATGTCGGTGCCGCCTTTCGGCCTGCAGCACTTGGTGGACAGCGCCGGGTACGACATACGACAGCTGGCTGTACGGCGACTGAGCCACGCGCGCCCGGCGCGGGCGCTTCGGCGACGTGGCCGAGCTGCGCACCGGCTGGGCGGCCCCATACGTTCCTGCTGCGCAGCTGAGACGGCCGCGGTGGCAGCGACCGCCCGTCAGGCACCCGCGGACGAGGTGTGCTTCGTGGTGCCTGAGGAGGCGCTGCCCGCCGGCCGGGCCTCCACTGACGCCGACCGGCTTCTCGCCGTCGTCGGACCCGGCGGTACCCGTGAACTCCTCACGACGTTGATGCTTCCCACCGACATGTGAAGGCGAGCACCTGCCCACAGCGGCATCGGACGTGGGCCCGACCTCGAGCCCGGCCGCCCGTGCCGCTCAAGCGAGGCTTTCGCACACCTCTGTCTCCAGGTAGCGGTCGAAGAGGTCCGTGAAGACCCGACCGGCCGTCCTGTCATTCGCCGGCCGCTCTCCGTCCCACACGGCCAGGTCGTAACTCATGCCCGGACACTCTCACACCGCAACACAGCAATGACGGCCGCCAGGCGCCAAAGGAAACGACGTCTTACTGCTGACCGCGCCTTCGGGTGTCGGCCGTAGTAGCCCGCCCGTAGCCACTGGCCGCGTGTCCGGGCCGCGGTCCGGTGGCGGACCGTCCGTGCTGCTCACACTGGCCGCATGTCCGATGCGTCCCCGGTCCTCGCGACCGATGCCCGGCGGGTGGCCGTCATGACCGTGCTCACCGTGCTGGCGGGCGCCGTCGACGCCGTGAGCTTTCTGACCATGGGGAAGGTCTTCTGCGCGCTGGCGACCGGCAACGTGCTCTTCCTGTCCTTCGCGCTCGCCGGGGAGGGCGATGTCCCGGTGGCGCGGCCCGCCATCGCCATCGGCGCGTTCATGGCGGGGGCGGCCGTCGCGGGCGTCGTACTGCAGTGGCTCGCGGACCGCGGACGGCCGTGGTTCCCGGTCGGGCTGGTCTGCGAGGCGGTCCTGCTGGTGTGCGCCGGTGTGCTGGCCCTGACGAAGCACGGCACCGGGGCCGTTCCCGCCCAGGGCGACCGCGGGGTCGTGGCACTCGTCGCGCTGGCCATGGGAGTTCGCGCCTCCACCGCCCTGCGCGTCCATGTGCCGGGCATGCCGACACTGCTGAGCCAGACAGCCATCGCCGAGCTCGTCAACGACGTGCTGAGACGCCCCCGGGCAGCGCTGCGCGGGATGACGGCGAAGCAGCGGCTGGCCAGGACCAGGTGGACGGCCACCGTGGGCGGGATCTTCAGCGGCGGTGTGCTCGGCACACTGCTGCTGGTGCCGCTGGGCACGGGACGAGCACTGCTCGTCATCGCGGCGGCCGTGCTGCTCCTCTCGCTGGCGGGTCTGGTCGTACCGCCGGGCGTGAGGGAACGGGTCCCTGGCGGACCGTGAGCCACGGACGCAGGTGCTCCTCGAAGTCGGCGTGCAGCCAGGCGCAATCAGCCGCCCGGGCTTCGTGACCGCCGGTTGCGATGAGCGCGGCACCCACGCCATTGGCCCGGCGGTGCGGGGCGACGACGGTGTCGAGGATGAAGGCGTGAACTCCGCCGTCCCGTGCGACGTTGACGAGTGTGGCCGCTCCCAGTGCGGCATCGCGGCGTGGCGTTCCCATGACCCCGAGGGGATGGGGTGCGGCGCCGCGGTTCGCGATGCCGCCGCCACCTCGGCAAGATGGGATCATGACCGACATCCGCACACCCCGTCTCGTCCTGCGTCAGTGGCACGACGACGACCTCGTCCCCCTGTCCGAGATCCACGCCGATCCGGTGGTGATGCGGCGCATCGGCGACGGCACGCCGCGCTCCGTGGAGCAGACCGCCCGAGACATCGAGACGTGGGAGGAGGAGTGGGACGAGGAAGGGTTCGGGATGTTCGCCGTTGAACTCCTGGGCTCTGGTGAGCTGGCGGGCGCCGTCGGTCTGACCGTGGCCGACGCTCCGGCCGAGATCGCCGGCCAGGTGGCGATCAGCTGGCGGCTCGGGCGGGTGTTCTGGGGGCAGGGGTACGCGTCGGAAGCGGCGCACGCCACCCTGGAGTTCGCCCTGCAGGACCGTGGCCTCGACCGGGTGGTGGCCGTGTGCCACGCGGACGACAGGGCCTCCGCGAACGTACTCGGCAAACTCGGCATGGAGCCGGAAGGCAGAGCCCAGCACCCGGTCCACGGCCACGACCTCACCCTGTACGGCATCGACCTCACGCAGTACGAGGGATAGCACCGGCGCACTCCAGACAGCCGGTCGGTCAACCGCCCTTCTCGCGCACGGCCGCGTCGAGGACGGGGCCGAGTTCCCGGGCCACGGTCGTCAGGGCCCGGACGTCACGCTCGGCCCGGGCGAGCAGGATCGCACCCTCCAGGCTGCTGATCATGAGCGTGGCGAGTGGACCGGCCCGTTCCCCGGGCACGCCCATCTCGGTCAGAGCCTCGGCGACCGCGCCGGTCCAGGTGGAGAACGCGGCGGACGCGGCCTTCCGCGTGGAGGGGACCGCCTCCGCGCAGTCCACCAGGGCGGCGGCTACCGGGCAGCCACCCGCGAAGCCGTCAGCCTCGTACTCGTCGGTCCACTGACGCACCATCGAGGCGAACAGCCCGCTCGGCGTCGGCTCGGGCAGCGCGGCCAGGAAGCGCTCGACACGACCTGCCGCGTAACCGCCCGCCCAGCCCACCGCCTCGTCGACCAGCTGAGCCTTGCCGCCGGGGAAGTAGTGCTGGAGCGAACCGCGTGGCGCGGCGGCGTCGACGGCGACCTCGCGCATGCCGGTGGAGACGACTCCGTCGCGCCGGATGAGCTGCGCCGCACTGAAGATCATCCGCTCACGCGGCCCCCGCTCGGCCTTGGCCATCGTCCGACCTCCGTCAACTCGCTCGCGGTCCTGCCCACGCCCCACTCTATGACCACGGTCATAATCGAGACTACTATGACCACGGTCATAGTCGAGGGGGGACGGCGGCTCGGCCTCGGCACGAGCCGGAGGAGGCGGTGCGTCATGTACGTCGGTTTCATCGGTCTCGGGGTCATGGGGCAGCCCATGGCACTGAACCTCGCTCGTGCCGGGACACGGCTCGTCGTCTGGAACCGCACCCCCGAGCGATGCGAGCCGCTGCACGCCGCCGGTGCCGAGGTGGCGGCGAGCAGCGCCGAGGTCCTGCACCGGGCGGCCACCGTTTTCCTCATGCTGGCCGATGAGGCGGCCGTGAACGCGGTGCTGGGGCGCGGTACGCCGGACTTCGCCCCGAAGGTCGCCGGTCGTACCGTCGTCCATATGGGAACGACCTCGGCCGAGTACTCCCGCAGCCTCCAGGAGGACATCAGATCCGCGGGCGGGCGGTACGTCGAGGCCCCGGTCTCCGGCAGCCGTGTCCCTGCCGAGCGGGGCGAACTGGTGGGGATGCTGGCGGGTGACGGCGACGCCGTGTCGACCGTGCGGCCCCTGCTCGGCCCGATGTGCCGGGAGACGTTCGTGTGCGGGGCCGTCCCGGGTGCGCTGCGGCTGAAGTTCTCGGTGAACCTGTTCCTGATCACCGTGGTCACGGGCCTGGCCGAGGCATTCCACTTCGCGGAGCGGCACGGGCTCGATCAGCGTCTCTTCCGGGATGTCCTGGACGCCGGTCCCATGGCCAGTGCCGTCTCCCGGGTCAAGGCCGCGAAGCTGCTGGAGCGCGACTTCTCGGTCCAGGCGGCCGCCGCGGACGTCCTGAAGAACAACCGCCTCATCGCCGAGGCCGCCCGCGAGGCCGACCTGGCGTCCCCGCTCCTGGACGTGTGCCACGCCCTCTACGCTGAGACCGTCCAACAGGGCCATGGTGGCGAGGACATGGCGGCTGTCCTGCGCGCCTTGGAGGCTCGGACCGACGGCACGCCCGTCGCGGCGAAGAGAATCGCCGGCCCGTCTGCCTGAGCCGGCCGGGGCCGCCGGCGAAGCAGCCTGACCACCACGCCGGCACCGCTGCTCAGCCACCCGGGGGTGCCCGTCATCGGTATCAGCAGCCCGTGGGTCTCCTCGTCGGCGGCGGTGGCGAATTCCCCGGCGCCCTTGTCGATGCGGGTTGGGTGAGACCACCGCCCCGGAGAAGACGATGTGCCGTCAGGCGTGGGACAGCGCGAAGGAGACCAGGAAGCCGCTGACCGTGACCAGCCCGATCGCCAGGTGGGCTTCCTGGAACGCCTCGGGAATCATCGTGTCGGCGATCATGGCCAGGATCGCACCGGCGGCCACGGCCGTCACCCCCGCGATCACGGTGGGCGAGAAGCCCCCGAGGACGGCGTACCCGAGGACTGCGGAGACCATGCTCGCGACCGCGATGGCGCCCCACACGCCGAAGACGTACGCCTTGCCGCGCCCGGACTTCTTCATCCCCGCCGAACTGGACAGCCCCTCGGGGATGTTGCTGATGAACACCGCCGCGACCGTCACGAGGCTCACTGCCCCTCCGTCGAGCAGGCTGACGCCGATCACCGCCGACTCGGGTACTCCGTCCAGCAGCGCGCCGAGTGCCAGCGCCAGGCCCGAGCCGCCGCTCTGCTCCTCGGACGGCTGGGTCTGCTCCGCGTGGTGGCCCGATCGCTTGCGGTGCCGGGCGCCTCGGCCCGCCAGCCACAGATTGCCCGCGGTGTAAGCCGTCGCACCGGCCAGTGTCCCCACCGCTGCCGGGCCCAACCCGCCCTGCTCGTAGGCTTCGCCGACCAGCTCGAAGGAAACGGCCGACAGCAGCACACCGGCGCCGAACGCCATCACCAGCGCGATGACCTTCTGCGACACGCGCATCCCGTAGCCGAACACCGCTCCCAGCAGCAGAGCACTCCCCGCCAGCAACCCCCAGCCGCCTGCTTGAATCACTTCCGACATACTGCGTGGCGTACCCGCGTGGGCGTGATCGGCACCTTCGGCGTACAACGCCGGTCCACGCCCGTAGTCGGCTCGGAGGTTGTCGGCCGAGCGTCACGTGACTCCGTCGAGCAACCGGCAGGGCAGCGCTCGCTCGACAGCCTCGCTCCCTCCATCCGGCCGCACCCAGTGCAGGCGGGCCTCCGGAGTCCGGCTGACCGCTTCCACGAGACGTCCGTCCGCGAACAGGGCGCCCACTCCGTCCTCGATCGCCCACCCGGCGGACAACATTCCGGTCGCTACCGCTTCCCGGTAGGAAGCGCGGCGCCCTGGTTCGCTGTCGTAGTGCGGGCACACCGAGCCCGGCAGCAGGCCCAGTCCGTCCTGGAGATGGGTCAGCGGGCCGAAGGAGTCCGTGTGCGAGCCGGAGGCCCAACAATTGGCGCCGGCGCTGATTCCGCACAGCAGCGTCCCGCGGTCGCAGGCTTCGATCAGCACCCGGTCGACCCCGTGCGCCCGCCACACCACCAGAAGGTTCGCGGTATTGCCACCGCCGACGTACACGACATCCTGGCCGAGCAGGAACGTCCGCAGAGCCTGGTCATCCAACTCCCGCCTGAACAGCGACAGAACGGACGGCTCACAACAGCGCGACGCGAACACACTCAAGAACTGATCGACGTACGCGGGCGCGTCACCACTGGCCGTGGGGACGAAGCACACCTTGGGGCGTGGGCGGCCCACATGGCCGAGCAGCCAGTCGTCCAGCAGTCCGTCCTCATCCGTCGAGAAGCCTCCCCCGAGGAGAGCGACGCGCCGAGCCGGTGCGGCCATCCCCATGCCTCCCTAGGCGTAGGTGTCGCGTGGTCAAGGCTCGCCCTGGTTCACGCCAAGGTGACGCGCATGCGGCCCTCGGCGAGGACTTCCAGCACCCGGGCGACCAGGTCGTACGGTTCGCCCTCCGCGGTCAGGACCTGGGAGAGATACTCGCGCGCGGGTGCGAAGTTCCGCCAGAGGAGGGTCCCGGGGGCGGTGTATCCGAAGTTGCCCAGCAGGCAGTCCGCGAGCGCGGCCTCGCAGCCGCCGAAGTAGCCTCCCGGCCCGTTGACGGCCTCGCCGAGTGCCAGGAAGAGGCTCTGCTCGTCGGTGATGTGGCGGCCGTCCAGCTCGTACAGCTGTCCGGCCGGCCGGTCCTGGTGCTCGAGTCGGCAGCCCCGCTCGCGGACGAGTTCGAGCCAGGCCTCGCGCTGCCGGGTGTCCAGGCCGGCCCAGGCGTTGGGGCCTTCCGGCGGGCCGGCGAGCCAGCGGTCCCAGACGGGACTGGCGTGTCCGGGGACGGGTCCGTCGAGCTCTTCGTCGAGTTCCAGGTCGATCCGATCCGGCCCGAGGGAGGAGGGGCGCCACGCACGGACCTTCGGCCGCAGCAGCCGGCCGGTGAGCGGCTCGCCGCCGTCGTCCCGGATCTCCAGCCAGGCCTCGCCCAGGTCCAGCGCGCGCCGGGTGCCCTTCGCCAGTGCCTGGCGCAGCCGATCACCCGGCGAGAGGCCCCGCAGGACGAGCGAGGGAGTGGCCCGCTCTTCGGGCAGGACGCGTGTGAACTCCCGGCACGAGCCCAGCCACCGGTACCCGTCGTGCAGACGGACCGGAGCCCGGTGGCCCTCGGGCGGGCCCATGTAGTCGTCCATGCCCGTGAGCAGGAGAGCATCCGTTCGCGGTCGCGGCCCGAGGCTCTCCGCGTCCTCCAGCAGCCATGGGTCGGTCGTTGTGTCCTCCGGTACCAGCCACACCCGGCATCCGACCCACCCTCGCACCTCGGCACCGTCCGGCACCCAGCCGAAGAATTCGTAGGTCGCGCGCCTGGGCTCCCTGAACAGTCCCTCCACCTCGGAACAGACCCCCCACACGTGGCCGTGTTCCGACTCCGTCAGGGCGTACCGCCCCCGGCCGCCCTGCCCCCTGTCTCCCCGCACGGTGTGCATCATGCCCTGATCAGGTGCGTCTGTCTCCGCCGTTCGAGCGGTCGGGAGCCACGTGTGGTGGGCAGAGCGATGAGTTTCGCAAGCGTGCCGGGTCTATGGGTGCGACGGTCGCGGAAGCACATCCGAAGAAGATCGCCCGCCCGCACGTCCCACCGGTCAACCGCACGCGAGGAGCATCACATGACCGCCACCTACACCTTCGACGTCTTCTCCAGCCTCGACGGCTACGGCGCCGCCGGCGGCGACTGGACCGGCTACTGGGGGAAGCAAGGCCCCGAGTTGCTCGACCACCGCCTCGCCCTCTACGGCGAGGAGCAGCGGATGGTCTTCGGGGCCAACACCTATCGCGCCTTCACACAGATGCTGGCTTCGAGCACCGAGAAGTCCGACGTGCGCGACCCATGGGTGACGCGGATGCGGAACCTGCCGGCGACGGTGGTGTCGAGGACGTTGGAAGGTCCCCTCGACTGGCCGGACGCGACACTCGTCAGCGGCGACGCCGTCGAGGTCGTCGCCCGGCTCAAGGAGGAGTCCGAGGTGCCGTTGCGCTCCCACGGCAGTCTGTCGTTGAACCGCGCGCTGATGGTCGCCGGACTGGTGGACCGCGTGCAGGTCACGCTCTTCCCCGTCATCACCGGCCGGACGGGGCTGGACCGGATCTTCCAGGATGCGGCGGATTTCGACCTGGAGCTGGTCGAGAGCCGGACGCTGGACGGTCACATCCAAGAGCTCGTGTACCGCCCGACCCTCCACTGACCCCTATGGTCTCCGCTAGGCGTTGGCGTGGCGGCGCCAGGCCGGCCTGCGCGGAGCGGCGTGATGCGCGGGCTCGGCCGAGTGGCCGGCCTGCTGACGCCTCAGCCAGAAGGCCGTCATGGCCAGCAGAGCGGCGAAGACCACCAGGAACACCGCCGAGACCCACATCTGCCGGCTGCCGGGGGCGTCCCACCCCGCCGACACGGCAGAAACGGCCCACAAGATCGCACCCCCGGCGTAGAAGGTGCGCATCCGGCGCAGCTGCCGCAGGGCTCGTACGGATTCAGCGTGATCGTTTTCGGTAGCCATGCCGACGCAGGTACCCCGATCCGCGCCGCCTATCAGCCCCCGCCGATTTCCCGCGTGGCGTCCCCGCCCGGATCCGACGAGCCGGGTCCGGTCCCCCGTCCGGCTTCGTGGTGTTCGAGGAGGTACGGCTCGTCGAGGCGGGCGTCGTCGGCACGGTCGCGCACCTCGGTCAGGAGCCAGCTCAGCAGCTCGGCGGAGGCGTCGTACTCGTCGTAGAAGCCCATGCGCAGATCGGTGATCTCGTACTCGACCAGCACGTCGTCGATGAAGTCGGCCAGTTGCGCGTCGGCGGTCCCGGTGCGGGTGCCGGCCCAGATGTCCAGCCAGGGGCGCAGGGCGCCCGTGGCGACGGTGATGAGGCTGAGGGTCTCCCTGACGGAGACGGGCCCGGGGCGGGTGTGCAGGGTGGCGTGCCACCAGGCGGCCCAGACGTCGTGGACTGCGCCGGCCAGGGGCGCCTCCCAGGTGGTCCACTCCGCTGCGACCAGGCGTGAGGCGATGAGGTTCTCGTCGACATGCAGCCGGCCGGTGACGGCGGACCGGATGATGCGTGGGGCGAGGCGGCGGTAGAGACGCTGGAAGTCGTCCCAGTGGCTGGGGACTTCCGCCGCGACGGCGGACAGCAGGTCGTCGGCTATCAGGTCGAGCGGTCCGGAGAGAGCGGCCAGGTCCTGGTCGCCGTAGCAGTACGTGCATCCGGTGACGGGGAAGGGCTCTTCCGAGGCGAAGGCGCGGTCCAGGGCGTCAAGCGCTGTCGCGAGCTGTTGTCGGGGACGAGTCATGGCGACCTGCGGGGGGACTCCGACCGGGTGACCGGCGAAGATCGCAGGCTATCAGCCGCAGCCCGAAGGGGGTTGCGTGATCAATCCTCCTGGCGTCGGCGCGCGAGATGGACGGTGATGTCGGCGGTCATCTCGACCGTGTCCGGGAGGACCTGCCTGATCCGGCTGAACACCTGCTCTCGCACCGAGGCCGGCAGGACGAGATAGGCCGAGATGGTCGAGAGGTGCCCGATGTAGTCGCGGGCGCTCATCGTCACATGCCGTTCGATCACGGCCTGTCGGACGTCGGTGAACGACTCGGACCGTTGCAGCTCGCTGCCCGGCCACTGCATCTCGTGATCCGGAGGGGTCCCGTCGGGGGACGGGATCTCGTCGCTCTCCAGGAACGGCGCCCTCGCCGCGTGGACGGCTTCCTGCACGGCCGGGTCGGTCAGCCGGAAGGGCGCGCCGAAGGACGCGAACACGCCACCCGGCTCCAGTAGCGCGGCGATGCGTGGCCAGCGGCCCTCCGGGTCCGTCCAGTGCAGCGCTGCCGCCGCGTAGACCAGCGCGTACCGCTCCCCCGGCCGCAGGTCCTCGAACGCGGCCCGCACCGTCGCGACGTCGACCGGCACGTGCTTGCGCAGCTCGGCGAGCATGGAGCCGTCAGGGTCGGTCGCGGTGACCGCGATCCCCCGCTGAGCGAACAGCCGGGTCGCCTTGCCCGTCCCGGCACCGATTTCGAGAGCGGTCGGAACCGGACGGCCCGCGTACGCAATGACCATCTCGAACAGCTCCACGGGGTACCCCGGACGGAACCGCTCGTAGGCTTCCGCTACCCCTCCGAAGCTCAGCGCACGACCGGACATGCCGAGCATCCTGGCACACGAGAACGGAGGATCGGCGGTCGGGGAGGTCGTCCGCGTTCCGGATCAGAATGGCTCAGGAGCCGGGGGTGTGGTGGTCCAGCAAGCGAGTGAGCAGCTGCACGAACTGGTCGCGTTCGGCCCGGCTCAACGGTGCGAGGAGCTGTTCGTGGAGGTCGTCAAGGACCTGGTCCAGGCGGCGCAGTTGGCGGCGGCCTCGGGCGGAGATCGTGATGACGTTGCGGCGCCGGTCGTCGGGATCCGGCGTCCGCTCGACGAGGTCACGCCCGGCCAGTTCGTTGAGCACGCCGACCATGTCGCTGCGGTAGATGCCGGAGCGTCTGCTCAGCTCCGCCTGACTGGCCGGCCCGTACTCCTGCAGTGAGGCGAGCACGGCGTAGTGCCACTTCCGGGCATCGGCCCGGGCCAGCCCCTCGGTGATCAGCCGGTCCGACCGCGAGGTCAGGTGCGACAGGAGACGGCTGGCCCGTCGACGCAGCCTGTCGGGCATCTTGAGCCTGCCGTCGTCGGGCAGGTCGGCTGCTTCGGCTTTGATCACGGCACCGACCCTACCCGTTGTGTTAGTCCGACTAACGATGTACGTTCGCCGAGCCAGGAACGTTAGTGTTACTAACGTTGGTTGAGTGCTTACACGATGGGACGATGTTGCCCACCAAGACACTGCTGATCCCCACCGAGGACGGCCGGGCCGACGCCTTCGCCGCCCATCCCGACGACGGCGAGCGGCACCCCGGGGTGCTGATGTACCCGGACGGCTTCGGCGTCCGGCCCGTGCTGCGGGAGATGGCCCGTGAGCTCGCCGGGCACGGGTACTACGTGCTCGTCCCCAACATCTTCTACCGGCACGGCCCGGCACCGGTGATCGAACTTCCCGAGCACATCGGAGAAGAGGTCCGGCCCGCTATCTTCGACCGGCTGATGCCCATGATCGAGGCACACAGCACCGAACGCGTCCTGAGTGACGCCGACGCCTACCTCCGGTTCCTCACCGCACGGTCCGAGGTCGGGGCCGGGCCGGTCGCGGTGACCGGCTACTGCATCGGCGGCCTCCTGGCGATGCGTACCGCCGCGGCCCATCCCGGCCAGGTGGCCGCCGTCGCCGGGTTCCACGGCCCCGTCGCGGTCGACGGGCCGGAGGGGCTGCACCGTCGTCTCCTGTCCGGGCTCACCGCCGAGGTCCATCTCGCCCATGCGGAGACGGACCTGACGCCAGAGGCGCTCGCCGAACTCAACCGTGCGCTGGATGCCGCAGGTGTCGCCCACACCTCCGAGATCTATCCCGGCACGGTCCACGGCTTCACGATGTCCGACACCGACGCCTTCAGCCCCTCCGCCCTGCAACGCCACTGGGACCGCTTGCTTCCCCTCCTCGGACGCACCTTGGCCAACGGCTGACACCCGAAGCGAAATCGCGGAAAGCGCACAGGCCCGGCCCCATGATGAAGCCATGACCGACCGTGACGACTTCCTGGCGTGGGTCGAGACCACCCTGTACGAGGCGGAGCTCGCGCTGCACAACGGCGATGCCGGTCCCCGCCGGGCGCTCTGGTCGCGCGATGAGCCCGTGAGTGTCCTGGGTGCGTGGCGGAACGCCTTCGGGCAACAGGAGTTGGACCGGCTCTTCACCGCGTTGGAGGAGAGCTTCTCCGACTGCACCTCGTACGTGTTCGAGCTGCGGACGTACGGCGTTTCGGGGGACATGGCCTACACGGCCGGCCTTGAGCACACCTCCGCCTCCGTCGACGGAGAGCCGCGCAGCTACACGCTGCGGGTCACTCAGGTGTACCGCCGTGAAGGGGGCGAGTGGAGGGTGGCTCACCGTCACGGTGACGCGGTGAGCGGGTGAGAGTGCCGGCCCTGCCCGAACCGGCGGATTGCTCCCGCCGGTCGAGGCCTCACCGGGGGGCCGCGACCCCCGTCCACGGCTCCCGGCGCGTTCGGCCCACTCCCGGGCCGCCTCCTGGCGGCCGGTGAGCAGCAGGAGCAGGGCCGCGATCGGACCGCGGACTTCCGGACCCGCCCCGCGCGTGAACTCGATATCGGTGGCGACGAGCCGGGCCTTCGGCAGGGGCCACGGGCGGGGCGGGACACGCATCGTCCACCCCCGGTCGGCGGCGTCACGGGCGGCCCGGGTCATGCAACGCATCGGCCCGGAGGGCACGCGCCTGACCGAGCTCGCCGAACAGGCCCAGATCACCGAGCAGACCGCGGGCTTCCTCGTCGACCAGCTGGAGAAGGCGGGCTACATCACCCGCGTGCCCGACCCGACCGACAAGCGGGCCCGCCTCGTCCGCGGCGCGGAGAAGGCCCGGGCGGCCAAGGAGGTCGCCGACGCGGTGGTGGCCGACGTGGAGCGGGAGTGGGAGGAGCACCTCGGCAGGCGACGGATGAAACAGCTGCGGGAAGCGCTCACCCTGCTCAGGCAGATCACCGACCCCTGGGCCTGAGGTCATGTCCGCCGCGGCATCGGCCCCGTCCCCCGTCACGGGCGCAGGTGCTCGATCGTGACGTGGTGCCGCTCGGCCAGTCGCCGGGCGATCAGCGAGCGGTGGCATGCCTCCGGATCACGCTCGACGCAGAACAGCGCCGCGGTTCCGCTGTGCGGCAGCGCCGACACGATCGGTGTGAGGTCGGCACGGTCGAGGATCTCGGTGGTGTAGCGGCGGATGTACTCGGCGGCGAGTTCGCGGCGCGAGCGCTTGCCGACCCCTTGGCGGTCGTCCTCGGCGTACTGGAGGTGGCGCAGTTCGGTGGTCGGGGCGAGCTCGGGGTGGTGCTCGTAGGCGATCCCGGCGTGGGCGAGGGCCGCTTGCAGCCGGAGTGAGTTCGCCCAGGCGTACTCGGGTCCGCGGACGCCGCGGCGCTGACGTACGTCGAGCAGGACGCGGACGTCCGCGCGCCGCAGCCGGCGCAGGAACGAGTCGGAGTCGAAGCCGTAGACGCCGATCGTCACCATTCCGATCATCGGCCATCACCCATCTGCTCACTGCTCGTGCCGGTGCGACCGGCACGAGCAGCACAAGCGGCGAGGTCGCATCACGCGACGGCGGTCCCCTCAAGTTCCACCATCTGGCCCGGGACGGCCAATCGTGTCACTCCGAGCATCGTGGTGGCCGGTGCCACCCCGGCGGCGCCCAGCCGCGACGCCAGCACGCCGTAGTGCGGGAACAGCAGGTCGACGTCGGTGGTGTAGACGTTGAGCCGGACGAGGTTCGCGAGGGACATGCCGGCCTCGCCGAGCACGGCCTCCAGGTTGTCGAGGCTCAGCGCGAGCTGTGCGGCCATGTCACCGTCGTGCCGGGGCTTGCCGTCGCCGCTCATCGCGGTCTGCCCTGAGCAGTACAGGGTCCGGGTGTGCCCGCAGACCAGCTCACCCTGGTTGAACCCCAGCTCGGCCGACCACGTCACCGGGTTGATCGGCGTTCTTTTCACAGCCACATCCGCTCCATTCAAGTCATGGGGAGTGCGTACGTCCATCGGCGCGGTGGCTACCGGCGTCGACGTCGCTGACGAAGAGCCTTCCAACGATTCACGACACCCTTGGTCATGTATTCGTTAAGGTCCTCGCATGCGCGCTGATCGGCTCGTCTCGCTGGTGCTGCTGCTGCGTCAGCGCGGCCGGCTGACCGCGGACACGCTGGCCCGCGAGCTGGAGGTGTCCACCCGTACGGTGCTGCGCGACATCGAGGCGCTGTCGGCAGCCGGCGTCCCGGTCTACGCGGAACGCGGCCGGCACGGCGGCTTCGCGCTGCTGCCCGGTTTCCGGACCGAGCTCACGGGTCTGAACCACGACGAGGCCCTGGCCCTGCTGACCGCCGGATCGGGGCGCGGGGAGCAGGTGTTCGGCCTCGGCTCGGCACTCGCTTCGGCCATGCGCAAGGTGGTCGACGCGCTGCCCGAGAGCCATCAGGCCACTGCCGGCGACGCGGCCCGGCGCTTTCTCGTCGAGCCCGAGACCGACCTGCTCTCCCGCCGGGTGGTCACCGAGGAGGTCCCTGACGCGGCCATGTTCGAGATCCGGAGCGCGGTGCTCGCCGGACACCGGCTGCGCATCCACTACGCGGCGACGGACCAGTCACCGCGGTGGCGCACGGTGGACCCGATCGGCCTGGTCACCGTGCGCGACCGGGGCTACTTGCTGGCCACGAGATCCGGCGCGGACCGCACCTACCGGCTGTCGCGGGTGCTGGCGGCCGAGGAAGTCCCCGAACCGGCGCAGCGAGCGGACCGGGTCGATCTGGACCGGGTCTGGCGGGAACGCTGCGCACGGTTCCTGTCCGAGGATCACATCGCCGTGCTGGTGCGGGTGACGCCGGAGCGGCGGGAGGAACTGCTGAGCAGCGCGGTGGCCCTCCGCACTGCGGAACTCGACGCCGACGGACGGCTGCGGCTGGAGGTGACGTTCCAGGACCTACGGCACGCCGAGTGGGCGCTGTGGCGGCTCGGCACGGACGCGGAGGCCCTGTCCCCGGGGGCGTTGCGCACCTCCCTGCGCGAACGCGCCGCCGCGATGGCCGCCCGGTACGCAGACGAGTAAGCGGCCGGTGCCTCCTCCGCATCCCGGCATGGCGTTCCAGGCTGTCGGCGTCTGTGCAGGTCAGCGCCCGTTCCAGCGTTCCGGCGTCCCGAAGTGACCGTCTTTCGTGGCGGCTGGGACGGATCGCGGAACAGGCTGAGGTCGTCCGAGCGGCTTGCCGGACAACCCACTTCGCACCATGGAGATCTCAAATGCGCTCGCGCTTTGCCGCCCCGTCCGCCCGCCTCGCCCTGGCCGCGGTCGCCGCGATGGCCGTCACCGCCACCGCGACCGCCACGGCCGCGGCCACCGCCGACAGCCGAAGCAGCGCCGTGCGGGCCTGCGTGACCAAGGACCTGACCTACAAGGTCAGCCTGGAGACGCAGGCCGGCGGCTACTACCTCGTCACCGCCAAGGCCAAGTCCGGCGTGACCTGTTACCTGGAGGGCGTCTTCCCCTCCGCCTCCTTCGGCTCCTCCCCCGACACCGAGGTGTCGCCGGCCGAGCACGCTGTCAGCGACAGGGTGACCCTGTCCGGCTCCATCGCCGCCTACGCCGGCATCAACCCCAAGACCACGAACAACGACCACGGCAAGGAGCTCGACTTCCTGCACCTCGCCGTCGCGGGCGACGAGACCAACGCCGTCACCCTCGCGCTCCCCGAGACCGCAACGGTCGACCGGCCGGTCGCCACCAACTGGCACGCCGACCCCGCCGACGCGGTCCCCTTCTCCGGCTGACGCCTTCGGCGCCGGCCGCCCCCGGCCCAGGAACACACCCTCGGCCGGGGGCGCGGCCGTGTGCTCGACCGCGCAGGCCGCTTTGCCGTAACGGCAAGATTCCGTGCCGGGCGTGCAGGCGCCTGACGAGACTGAGCGCCTACCCGCACAAGGAGGCCTGATGAGCACCACCGATGCGCTCGAATTCTGGGACGGCGTCTACGCGGCCCGGCCGGCGGCCGAGACTCCTCGGCCCAACGTCCGCCTCACCGAGACGGTTTCGGACCTGTCATCCGGTCAGGCACTGGACCTCGGATGCGGCGAGGGCGGCGACGCGCTGTGGCTCGCCGGCCAGGGCTGGCACGTCACCGCGGTCGACATCTCGGCCGTGGCGGTCGAGCGGCTCACCGCCCTCGCCCGTTCCCACGGCCTGGGCGATCGCGTCACCGCCGAGCGCCACGACCTGCAGGCATCCTTCCCGCAAGGCGCCTTCGACCTGGTCTGCGCCCACTATCTGCACACCCCGTTCGGCCTGGACCGGTCGACCGTCCTGCGCTCGGCCGCCCACGCGCTGCGCCCGGGCGGACGGTTGCTGGTGGTCGATCACGGATCGACCGCGCCCTGGTCGTGGAACGAGGATCCCGACATCCGGTACCCGAGCCCGCGGGAGGTCGCCGCCGGGATCGACCTGGACCCGCGGACCTGGACGGTCCAGCGGGCCGACGCGCCCCGCCGGATCGCGACCGGACCGGACGGGCGCACCGCGGAGGTCACCGACCACGTCCTGCTGATCCGCCGCACCGCCTGACGCCACCGAGCGGGCCCGTCACGCTGTCGCCGACTGCTCCTCACAGGTCCGTCGATGGGCGACCGAGATCCTCGCCCACGACCCCGCCGTCCGGCGGGCGCATGTCATGCCGGGAGAGTGAGCGCGCAGCCCGTCAGTCCGAAGCCGCCGTGAGGAGCGTGCGGCCGGCCGCGAAGAGCCGGGCGCAGCGCTGCGTCATGGCTTCGGGCGACTGGTCGGGGTGGCCGACCCACCAGCGGACGAGCGCGGTGCACAGGCCGCGCCACGCGTAGGCGAGGGCGTCGGCGTCGAGCGGGTCGCCGGATCCGGTCGTCCGCAGGAGGTCGGCGGTGCCGGTCGCGGCGAGGTCGTCGATGGCGCGTCGGAAGTACGCGGCGCGGCGGGC
This sequence comes from Streptomyces paradoxus, assembly GCF_014202475.1. Lineage (GTDB taxonomy): Bacteria > Actinomycetota > Actinomycetes > Streptomycetales > Streptomycetaceae > Streptomyces > Streptomyces paradoxus. Next base: position 171,918 of record NZ_JACHGV010000008.1, on the reverse strand, counting down.
AGCGTCGCTGTCGGGCGGCAGTGTGGTGTCGTAGAGGACGAACCATGCCTCGCGCTGCCCGTCCAGGGCGGTGAACAGGGCGTGCAGCACGCGCAGGGCGGTGGGCTGCGCTGTGGCGGCGGGTTCGGCCATGGCGGTGCGGACGGCGTGCAGCAACCGGTCGCCCACGGGGTTCAGACACGCGAGGTAGAGGTCCTGCTTGCTGCCGAAGTAGTGGTGCAGCAGGGGTTTGGTGACGCCGACTTTGGTGGCGATGGCGGCCACGGTGGTGGCTTCGTAGCCGTGGCGTCCGAACTCCTGGGTGGCCGCGTCCAGAACCTGTCGTTCGCGGGCGGCCCTGGGGACCCCCTTGGTGCCGGCTTTCGAGGGCGGCATTGTCATGGACTGAATATTACCCTACGGTAATTTTCCGATGGGTCACTTCACCGGCCTCGCTGGGAGCGCGCATGTCTGCCTCACCCTCCGGCCCCGGCACCTCCCGCACCCGCTCCTGGTGGGGCTGGGGGTACACCGACGCCCACCCGGACGACGCCGAATGCGTGGCGCTGGGAGCGCTGTTGCCGGGCACGCTGGCCCGCCCGCTGCCGGTGCCCCGGGTCGCCGACCTGAAGATCGGCCGCCCCGGCGTGACACTTCCGGCCGCGCTCGCCCACCTCGTCACGACCGATCCCGACGCGCGCGCCGCCCACGCCATGGGAAAGGCCTACCGCGACGTCATCCGTGCCCTGCGGGGCCGGCCGGGCCGGATCCCCGACCTGGTCGCCCGCCCGACCGACGACCGGGAGGTGGCCGACCTGCTGGACTGGGCCGGCGGGCAGGGCGTGGCCGTCATCCCCTTCGGCGGCGGCTCCTCCGTGGTCGGCGGCGTGGAGTACCGCGGTGACACCCACCGGGCCGTGCTGTCACTCGACCTGACGTCGACGGACCAGGTCCTGGAGGTCGACACCGTCAGCCGCTCGGCCCGCATCCGGGCCGGGGCGCTCGGTCCCGTGCTGGAGGCGCAGTTGCGGCCCCACGGCCTCACCCTGCGCCACTTCCCGCAGAGCTTCGAGTTCTCCACCCTCGGCGGCTGGCTGGCCACCCGGGCCGGAGGTCACTACGCCACCGGCCGCACGCACATCGACGACTTCGTGCAGTCCCTGCGCGTCGTGACGCCCGCCGGAGCGGGCACGTCGTGGCGGCTGCCCGCCTCCGGTGCCGGGCCGTCACCCGATCGCCTGTTCCTGGGCTCCGAGGGGGCGCTCGGGGTCATCACCGAGGCATGGATGCGCCTACAGGAGCGGCCGCGGCACAAGGCTTCGGCGTCGGCTGCGTTCGCCGACTTCGGGCAGGCGCTGGAGGCCGTGCGCGCCATCGCCCGGTCCGACCTCTCCCCCGCCAACTGCCGCCTGCTCGATCCCGGCGAGGCGTTGTTGTCCGGCGCCTCGCACCACGGCTCCTCCGTCCTGGTCCTGGGCTTCGAGTCGGCCACCGCCCCGGTCGACGGCCGCCTCGCGAGCGCCCTGGAGCTGGCCCGCGCCCATGGCGGCCGTGGCGGGCGACCGGCGGCGGCGGGCGACGCCCCGGCCGACACGGCGGTGAGCGCCTGGCGTTCGGCGTTCCTGCGCATGCCGTACCTGCGTGACGGACTGGCCCGTATGGGTGCCGTCGTCGAGACGTTCGAGACCGCCGCCACCTGGGACCGGGTTCCGGCCCTGATCGATGCCGTCCGCACCGAGGTCGGCTCCGCCGCCTTCAAGGCCACCGGGAACCCGGCCACCGTCAACTGCCGCCTGACGCACGTGTACCCCGACGGCGCCGCGCCCTATTTCACCGTGGCCGTCGCCGGCCGCCCGGGCGACGAAGTCCGGATCTGGGACGACATCAAGGCCGCCGCGAGCGACGTACTGCACCGCCACCGCGCCACCATCACCCACCACCATGCGGTCGGCCGCGACCACCGCCCCGGCTACGACCTCCAGCGCCCGGATCCCTTCGCGCTGGCCCTGCGCGCCGCCAAGGACGCGCTGGACCCCCATCGCATCCTCAACCCGGGCGTCCTGATCGACTGAGTCAACTTCGATGCATGCCAGCCCCCTATGCGAGCCAGAGCGAGCCGCGCCGATGACGCGCCGGCACGATGTCCACCATGTCCACCATGTCCACCGCATCGAGCGCGAGCTCGTCTCCGGTGGAATTCACCAGCCGCAGGAGAGCGCCCACTTGGGCTCGCAGCCGCTGCCGCGCCCTGCGTTCCTCCGTCGCGGACCACTCGGCCACGGAGCGGTCCCGCTGGTGCCGGGCGAACGAGTAGACCGCAACCGTACGGCGGACCTTGCGAGGCTGGGGCCGCCTGGACTGTCGTGCGGCATCGGTGAAGGTACGTGCGCTGTACCTGAGGTCGTAGAGGATCACGGAGCGCCATGGTGTTCCTGACGAACAGGCGTGGGCACTCCGGCCGTGTGCGGGGCGAAGGTGATGGGCGGTGCGTGTCACGGAACTCCGATCGCAGCAACCGCCAGGTACGTCCTGGCGGGCTACCGGAAGCCCATCGGCCCTGTCGCACGCGCGTTTTCCATGTGCGTGACCTTAACTCGCCGCCCGCGAGCGTGCAGACCCGCTGCGGAATTTCCTGGCGCCGCTTGCCGAGAGTCGGGAGCCCGACCGAAAGGCGCGGACGCTCTGGCTCACGCGCACTTCACGGAGTTTTCGGGGAGCGGGAGGGCGCTTCGGCCGCCGAGGGTGCCGGCGGGCCGGGGCTTGGCCTTGCGCGCGGCCTTGAGTTTCCCGGCGGCTCGGAAACGAGCCCCCTCCGCCAGTCGGCGCTGTCGCGCGTTGAAGGCGAGGCGGCGTTCGATGTCTCGTTCGCGAGCCTCGGCCGCGGTCAGGGCAGGCGCCGAGACCAGCGTCGGCTCGGCGGGCGGCAGAACGGGTTGTTCGCGACGGGCGGCTTGGGTCAGTTCATGCTGCCCCCGTTCTCGTGCCACGGTGCTGGTGCCCTCAGGGTGGCGGTGGGTCCGGGCGCTGGCAAGGCCCGCGGCACGCTCGGCTGTGGCAGGATGCCGGCATGGTTCTGATCCGAAAGGGCAGTGCCGCGTAGGCGCCCGACGGCCGTCCGCGCCGAGCGGTGGCGGCCCCCCAAGCACACGCCCGTTCTCCGGATTCCGGCCGTATCGGCTCGAACTCGGGCGGCTGTGCGGCGTGTTGAGGCCGAACATCTGTGGCCCGACGCCGTCGCCGTAGCTCTCAGCCGCTTCGAGTGGGCCTTCAGGCAGCCGGGGCGCTACCTGGAGGGCCCTTACGAGAGTCCCGGCATCGAGATCGAAGACGGCCGGGACGACCTGGACGAGGCCCTGCGGCGCCTGCCCCCAGGGGCCCGGGCGGATCTGGGCCGCCTGGTGGAGCGGATCGACGCGGAGTTCGAGCGCCGCACGCTTCCGAATCCGGGGTGGGTGAGCGAGTGGACCGCGGGGCGCTGGTGGTGGTGGCGCCTGCGGGAACGATGACTTCGCGCGGCACCCTCGGGCGGGGCGTCCCACACGGCGGCTGGAGCGGTGAAGTCGGTGATCTTGGGAAGACGGTGGGAGTGATCTTGCTGTTGGTCCCATGAGGGGGGATGTCGTGACAGTGCCTCCGCAGCGCGCTCCGGTTGTGAAGCGCCGCCGGTACGGGTTCGATCTTCGGTCGACGGCCCTGTTCTTCGTGTTTCTCGCGGTGGTCGTGAGTGTCCTGGGCCTCGCCGCCCGCGTGGCGGCGAGCACCGTCGAGCGGCGTCCTGCCTGGGTGTTCGTCCTGGCCGTGATAGCCGTCGCGGGCTGCCTGGGCCTACGGCGCCGGATGCGGGTGGCGGGCGTGGCACGCCGGGCCGCCGCGGCACTCGACGAGGCGGCCAGGGTGGCGGCACAGGAACTGGAGGCTCCAGCCGTGCCCCGTCAGCCGGCGGCCGCCGAGGTCGTCGTCGATTACGACGCCCTGACGCCGGAGGAGTTCGAGGAGGCGATCGCGGCACTCTGCGAGCGGGACGGCTGCTCGGGTGCCGAAGTCGTGGGAGGCGCCGGGGACTTGGGCGCCGACGTCGTGGCCGTGACGCCCGACGGGCGCCGCGTCGTCATCCAGTGCAAGCAGTACGGCGAGTCCCATCGGGTCGGCTCACAGGATCTGCAGCGTTTCGGCGGCACGTGCTACACCGTCCATGAGGCCGACGTCGCCGTACTGGTCAGCACGAGTGACTTCACGGCGCCGGCGATGGAGTACGCCGAGCAGTGCGGGATCGTGTGCGTGGACCGGGAGGCACTGGAGGCGTGGACGAACGGCACCGGCCCCCGGCCCTGGGACATCGCCCCGGGCGGCGGGGCGGCCGGGTGGGAGACAGCCGGTGCACAGTTCTGAGATGCGCCGCACCCGTGCCCGCATGCTGACGGAGATCGCGAGGTGCAGGCGGATATTCGCTTGATCGGGCGTGGGGCGGGCGTGGCAGTCTTGCGCGGTGATACCTGTGCTGGCACCTGGGTTCCTGAGCTGGGACGAGGTGGACCCCGCCCGCCACCCCTTCGACGCCGCCTCGGCGGCACAGGTGGTCCATTCGCTCGGGCCGGCCCGGTGTGTGCCGCGCCGGCCGGATGTCGCGTTCGCCGACCCGGTGATGAGCGACTGGAGTTGGGGTGAGGCCCGGCGGTGGGCCGATGCCATGTCCCATGCCTTGATGGAGCACTACGGCCGTTGGGCGGCGGGCTGGCGCTGGTCGCACGACGAAGGTGACTTCGACGGGGGGCCGGTCGGGCACTGGTGCTGCCCGCGCGACTCGATCACCACCCCCGAGGAGACGCTCACCCGCGTGGTCGCGGCCCTGTGCGAATGGCGCGCCTGGCTGGAGAGCCTCGCCGGATGGATCGAGGCGTACCCGCTGGACCTGGACACCGTCGAGGACGACCGGATCCTGTGGGACCGGGCCGCCCGCAACCTGATCCTTCAGGTGACCGACCGCACCGGGTGCGGCAGCGGCTGGCACGGACACTGCCACCAGGTGCTCACCTGGTTCCTCGACCGCTGGGCGGTGGCACCCGGCGTCGCGGAGGAACTGGTCGACCGTGCGATCGGCGGGCGGTTCCTGAGCTGGACCGGCCCTGACGACGCGCTGGTCGACGATGTGGCGGAGCGGCTCGCGCAGTCGTTGCGGCCGGCCGACCGGGCACGGTCCGCCGAGTCGCTGCCGGACCACCTGGAGCGCTGGCTCGCGGTGCGGGAGAGCGTGCCGTGGCAGCAGGCCCCGGACAGCGGCGCGGACGGACCGGTGACCCCGTTCCGCGACGGCGCGCAGGAGGACATCCGCGACTTCGACGGCACCCTGGACCCGGACCGTGCCCGCGGCCTGCTCACCGCACTGGAGCTGCTGCGGGCCGACGCCGCGCCCGACGCCCGCCTCGGCTTCGGGCTGCTGCAGCGCTGGCAGCGGCACCTCCTGGGCACAGAGCGGCCCCCGCCGCTGCGCGGCCGGCCCGCCTTCGCGAAGGGCGGCCGGGAACGCTACGGCATCACTCCCGGCCTCGGGGCCCGCCTGGACGCCTGCCTGGCCGAGAGCGCCCGCGACCCAGCACGGCCCCTGCCCCTGACCGCCCGCGCCGCCCGCGCCTACCTCGACGTCTGCTTCTTCCACCCCTTCGACGACGGCAACGCCCGCGCCGCCTTCCTCACCCTGGTCTTCGTCCTCGCCCGCGAAGGCATCGCCCTCGACGGCGTCACCCTGCTGCGCCGCATCGCCTTCAGCGCCGACGAGCCCGGGGACGCGCTCGTCCTCGCCTCGTACATCGACACCCACCTCACCGAGACCCGGCGCCGTGCCGCCGCCCCCGCGTGAGCGCCCGTCATCCGGGTGGCCTTCCCTCGCAATGGTGATCGGGCGGTATTCCGGGCGCGGCGGGGTAATGGGATGTCGATCAGCACCCTGCCGTGAAGGAGCCGAGGATGACCGACGACGCCTACCTGTTCCTGCTTGATGACGCGTCCGCGCAGCTCGGCGTGGTTCCGGCGGCCGTCGGTGAACTCGCGTGCATGGAGACTCCCGCGGTGCGCGCCTGGCTCGACGCCCAGGGAAGCACGCCGACCTCGCCGCACCTGCGTCTGCTGCCGCCGGAGGAGAGGGCGGCCGTGCCCGAGGGAGCGGAACGGCTGCCCGTCCCGCTGAGCGAGGAGGAGCTGAACCGCCTCCGCCACCAGATGGCACCGGAGCCGCTGGCCCGGGTCGAGGAGGAACTGCTCGCCTACCGCGACTGCGCGGACGGGCGGGACGGCCTGATCGGGCGAGCGCTGGCCGCCGGTGTGGCACCGCACCGCATCGTCGAACTGACCGGGGTGGATCCCGCCACGGTGACCGCCGCCGCGAGCGGTTGACGACGCCGCGGGCACCCCGTCGGACGAGAACCATCTGACGGGGCCGGTCAGTCGGCACGCGGATTTCGTCCGGGACCGCCGAGGCGGGCCGGATCAGCGGCTGCGGGTGAAGACCTTGTCCTGGGTGGGGCCGCCGGCGCACAACTTCTTCTCGTCGGCCGTCATCTTGCGGGACTTGACCACGACCGCGCTGTGCTTGCCGTCCGTGCCGTTCGGGGCCGGGCCGGTGACCGTGTCGGGCACGAACCAGTAGTAGTGGCCCCACTTGGGGTCGTCGTAGTGGGTCTGCCACGTGCCGGATATCTGCCGCATGACCTGGGCACGGGAGATCCAGCCCACTTCTCCCGGCTTCACGGTGACGGTGAAGGAACTCGTCTCCGTGTGCGAGCTCTGCCAGGTGTAGTTGTACGTAGCGGTCACGCTGGCCGTGATGATGCCCTCGATACCGCCGCCCACGGTGACCGAGCCTCCCACCGAGTGGGAGGAGCCCACGGTGTCGGCCCATGACATCGACTGGGAGGCGGGCGAGTCGGTGCAGTTGAAGAGCAGTTCGGAGACCTGACGGGGCTCACCGAGGTAGGCCTTGCCGAGCTGCGGTGAATTGAAGCTGCACTTGCCCTCTCCGGAAGCGCAGTCGGCCAGGATCTGCTCCGCGGTGGGCTCATCCCCGGCGGCGGCCGGGACCGCCGTCGCGATCACCCCGAGTACGGTCGCCGCCAGCGCGAGCGTGCGACTGCCGTACCGCAGGGCGTGGTTCATCGTCATCGTCGGTGCCTCTTACTTCTGCGTGGGGGGGGGAGATGACCGCAATGACCCCTGCTTTGCATGGGGTTGGGGTCATCGGGTGATGCACATGAGGCTCACGTAATCGACGGTCGAGCTACACCAAGAGATGGCAAAGTTGTGATTGATTTCAGAACTGATGAATAGCCAACTATGCGGTCACCAGATGGTCGTGGACGCGATCCTGCAGGTGAATACGGCAACGCCGCCGGCACCGCGTTCCGTTCGCGGAGCCGGCGGCGAAGCCGGAACGGTCAGTTGAGGGGATCGAGCGTGAGGTAGGCCTGGCGCGGGTTGCCGTCGTGCACGAGTGATTCGTGGTGGCCCACGTCGTCGAAGGCGAAGGCGTACGCCTTTCCGTCCGCCATCTGCGCGTGGATCTTGCGGGCGTAGTGATTGGTGACGTTGTCCTTGTAGAAGTCGGCGGCACTGGCGTCGGGCTGACTGGAGTTGACCAGCAGCGTGGAGCGGTTGAAGCCGGCGCACAAGGTGCGCGATATCGGCCCGCGCACCTGGTCGTTCGGGGCGTCGAGCCTCCTGTGGCAGCCGAAGACGGAGGAGGCGTCCGGCTTCTGGAAGCTGGTGACGACGGCACCGGCGGCGTCGGTGAAGTTCATGACGCCACCGGAGACCCGGCCGTAGTACTTCGTGCCGGGCCGGTCGGCGAACGGGGTGACCGTCAGGGTCGAGGTGGAGTACTTCTGCCAGACACGGTTGATGTAGTCGTCCATGACACCGGCCGGCAGAGCGCCGGTCTCCAGGCCGTACAGCGGCGACAGGGCGCGCAGTACCGTGCCGTCGGAGCGGGTCTGGATCAGGTTGGCCCAGCCTCCGGGCTGCCCCCTGAGGGCGTTGAAGAAGCCGTTGTATCCGCCGGGCTTGAGCCGGCCGGTGCTCGCGGTGCTGCCGTCGGCCCGCTGCACTCCGACCGCGTAGGGAGCGGAGAACATGTCGACCTGCGTGCTGTTGATCCACAGGCCGGAGTCGTTGAGCGTGTACTCCGACCAGTTGAACAGGATGTTCCGGTTGGGGTCGGACGGGTTCTGCACGGCGGGCTGGACCAGGCCTCCGGTGGTGAGCTTGAAGACCAGTTTCTGGCCGTAGGAGAAGTACACGCGGCCGGAGAACTTCGGCATGCGGATCGTGGCCGACTGGCCCGCGGCCGGGCCCGGGATCGAGGCGTCGGGGGCGGGGGTCGGCGGGTTGCCGCCCGCCGGCCAGGGGTGGAAGGTGCCGGCCGCGTCGGCCCAGCCCTGTCGTCCGGTGGAGAGTTCCGTGCCGAGGTTGTAGATGTACAGCTGCTGGCCGCGGGCCGAGTTGTTGGTGATCTTCAGCGGGATCGTCGCCGGGACGGCGGCGTGGGCCGGAGCGCCCGTTCCGGTCGCCAGCAGTGAGCCGGCGAGGACCGTGGCGAGGGACAGCCCCGCGGCCGTGGCCCGGCGCCTGAGAGTTCGCAACACGCGCTGCCTCCGTTCGACAGGTGGCCGATTCCAAACTGTGAGAGCGCTCTCAGAGTTGCCTCTTGGTCCGTACCTGTCAATGCTTCGCGCACGCCCGGTCAGCTCGGGCAGCCGTCGCGGCGGAACCCGCGCAGACAGGAGAGGACGACCACGAAGGGCCAGACCGACTGGAGGGCCGTCACGGCACGCTCGGCCACACCGACCGCGCCGTGGAGGTGCAGCTCGATCAGGAACCAGGCCGCGCCGGCCGCCATGACCGCGGTCGCCCCCAGGGAGGGGAAAGGGCGCAGGGCCCACGGAACGCCGGTACCGGCCCGGGCCGCCAGGACGGGCCATGCGGCCAGGACGGTGAAGCCCACGACGGCCACCGAGCCGTGACTCAGGGACCCGCCGCTGCTCGGCGCCGGGACCATGGCCACCGCCACCGCCGACACCCCTCCGGCCGCCAGGGCCGCCCGCCCCGCGGTCGCGGCCGGCCGCAGGCCCCAGGCCGTCAGCAGGTGGCAGACCCCCAGCGCGATGAATGCCGCCGTCATCACCCAGGACCCCGAGTTCCCGGGCGCGGCCAGGACGCTGATCGTCTGGGCGGCGGGGTCGTAGGGAGGGCCCTGGAGCGACGCCGCCACCAGCCAGCCCATGATCAGGAAGAGCGGCGCGCACCCCGATGACACCAGAGCCCATGTAGGAACAAATCGCATCAGGACACCGTAAAGCTGGGCATCCGTGTCCCCGGGTTCCGTCGGGCGGCTCGCCCCGCGTGGCGTAGTCGCACGGCCCGCTCCGCCCGGGGAGCGCACGATGGATGCGAGCGGCCGGGCGTCGGAAGGTGATCGGGCATGGAGCTGACACTCGTGGTGCTGATCATCATCGTGGGTCTGACGTTCGACTTCACCAACGGCTTTCACGACGCCGCGAACGCGATCGCCACCTCCATCTCCACCAGGGCCCTGACACCGCGCGTGGCCCTCGCCATGGCCGCGGTGATGAACTTCTTCGGCGCCTTCCTCGGAACCGGAGTCGCCCAGACCGTCGGCAGCGGCATCATCGGGGCACCCGAGGCGACTTCAGGGCTGCTGCTCGTCCTGTGCGCGCTCATCGGCGCCATCGGGTGGAACGTCTTCACCTGGTGGCGGGGGCTTCCCACCTCGTCCTCGCACGCCCTGATCGGCGGGCTGGTCGGTGCCGCGCTCGCCGCGTCCGCCACGGTGCACTGGTCGGGAATCCTGGACAAGGTCATCCTGCCGATGCTGCTGTCCCCGCTGGTCGGCGTGGTGCTCGGATACCTGCTGCACACGGGCATCCTGTGGGTGTTCCGGCGTTCGGCACCCCGGCGCACCATGGAGCGGTTCCGCATGGCGCAGACCGTTTCCGCCGCCGCCATGGGGCTGGGACACGGGCTGCAGGACGCCCAGAAGACCATGGGCGTCATCGTGCTGGCCCTGGTCACGGCCGGCTGGCAGGACGACTTCTCGGTGCCGGTGTGGGTGATCGCCGCCGTGGCGGCCGCCATGGCCGTCGGTACGTACACCGGCGGGCGCCGCATCATCACCACCCTGGGGCGGCGCATCGTGCACCTCGATCCGCCGCGCGGCTTCGCCGCCGAGACCGCCGCCGCGGCCGTCCTCTACACGACCGCGTTCCTCGTGAAGGCGCCGATCTCCACCACGCAGACCATCACCGCCGCCATCCTGGGTTCCGGCGCCACCCGGCGCTTCTCCGCCGTACGCTGGCAGGTGGCCCGTTCGATCGGCACCGCCTGGATCCTCACCTTTCCCGGCGCGGGGATCCCGGCCGCGCTGCTCTACCTCTTCCTGCACGCCGTCACCCCTCTGTGAGCACAGCCGGAGGCCGCCCATGACCGCTCTTCCCGGCCGCCGGGCGTCCGTGGAGCCGCCCGCCGGGCTCCCGGCCGGTCTTCCGGCGCCGGGGCGTTTCGCCCATCTGCACCCGGACGACGGCGCCTGTCTGATGGAGGCCGCCGGGCTGCTGGCCACCGGCCGTTTCACCGACAGCCCGGCCGGGACGCACCCCGCGCTCGCCGCCCTGGCCCGGGTGGTCAACGACAGCGTCGGCGACGACGCCCGGCACGCGCTGTGGCCGCTCGCCGCCGACCTCGCCGACGCCCGCCCCGCCGGCCGTGACTACCCGCCGCTGCTAGTCGGCATGGTCGTGGACAGGGCACTCCGGGTCCGTCCCGCGTCGCGGCGTCTGGCGCGGAACGGCCGGGCGTGCCGGCGGAGGGCGGGGAGACTCGCCGACGCGCCTGCGGGTGGTCCGGCGGCCCGGATCGTCGATCTGCTGTGGTGGCGCGGGCCCGGGCGCCGGCGCCTGGAGCGTGCGCTCCGGGTGCTGTGCACCGCGCCGGAGGCCGATGGGCTGCTGTCCCTGCTGTTGCGGCAGGCCGTGACCCGGGCACGGGAGTACGCGGGCGGCCCGGCTCCGGGCGGGGAGGTTCACTGCAACCGGTAGGCGCACCGGCCCGTCCTACAGGGCACCATGATCCCTGCCAGCATCGCCGGCCCCCTGGCCGCACCGGTCCGTCAGCTGCTCGCGTTCGCCTGGACACAGACGCGCGCCTGCGCGTTCGCCGTCGCCCTGCTGTCCGGCGTGGCCGTGTCCGCGCTGCTGCCCGAACTGCCCGTGGCGCGCTATGACCTGCTGGTCGTCTACGGTGTGCTGCTCACGCTGCTGTTCTGGGCTCGCGGCTGGGAGAGCGGGCGGGACGTCGCCGTCATCGCCGCCTGCCATGTCATCGGTCTGGCCTTCGAGCTGGTGAAGGTGGCGCTCGGCTCCTGGAGCTATCCGGAACCGGCCGTGCTGAAGTTCGCCGGTGTCCCGTTGTACGGCGGGTTTCTGTACGCGGCCGTGGGCAGCTACGTCTGCCGGGCCTGGCATCTGTTCGACCTGGGGCTCGTGCGGTACCGGCCGCGGGCGACGGCCGTGGTCGCCGCGGCCATATACGTCAACTTCTTCAGCCACCACTGGCTGCCAGATGCGCGCTGGGTGCTGGCCGGGCTGCTCGTGGCCGTCACGCTGGGGACGTCGGTGCACTTCACGGTGCGGGGGGTACGCCGGCGGATGCCGCTGGCGCTGTCCTTCGTCCTGATCGGGTTCTTCCTGTGGGTGGCCGAGAATCTGGCGACCCTGGCCGGCGCGTGGCGCTATCCGTACCAGCAGCACGGCTGGGAGCCGGTGGGGGTGGAGAAGTTCGGGGCCTGGGCGCTGCTCATCAGCGTGACGTTCGTGCTGGCGGCGACAGGGCGGCGGACGGATTCCGAGGCGGAGCGGACAGCTCCGTGAGGGCTCCCGGACAGCGTGGAGTCGTCGAGGAAGGCCCCGCCTGCTTATCATCCTATGGATGTAAATCAGGTGATTCGCCTTCTCGGGTCGTCACCTACCGTGGCCATCCTCGCCGGAGTGATCAATGTCCCGCACCGGCACGACGGACGACGGCGACGAGCTGCTGACCAGGCTCGGGGCCCTGACGGCTCAGGCGCGTGCCCAGGCCGAGATGCAGCGCTCCCGGGTCGAGCTGGCGATCGCGCTCCAGCGCGGCATGCTGCCGCGGGACCTGCCCGTCGCCCGCCGGCTGCATCTGGCCGTGCGCTACACACCCGCGTGCCAGGGCCTCAACGTGGGCGGCGACTGGTACGACGCCTTCACCCTGGGCGACGGCCGGATCGGTCTGGCCATCGGTGACGTCCAGGGCCACAACATCGAGGCCGCGGCCTTCATGGGGCAGGTGCGGGCCGGGCTGCGGGCGCTGGCCTCCGTCACCAGCGAACCGGGCGAGGTGCTGGCCCGGACCAACGATCTGCTGCTGTCCCTGGGCTCCGACCTGTTCGCCACCTGCACGTTCATGCGGCTCGACCCGTGCGCCGGGGTGCTGGAGAGCGCGCGGGCCGGACATCTGCCCTGCGTCTGGGCCACGGCGGACGGGAAGTCCGGCGTCACCGAGGACGAGGGCGGGCCGCCCCTCGGGGTGCAGCCGGGGGTTCCCTACCCGGTGACGCGCTACGAGCTCACCACGGGCGGCGTGTTCGTCCTGCTCACGGACGGTGTCGTGGAGGGCCCCACGATGCGGCTGGAGGAGGGCCTCGACCAGGTGACGCGGCTCGCGGGCATCGCGGCGGTGGCGGGCATGGACGTGGACGCGCTCGCGGCCGCCGTGATCAAGGGGGCCGAGCGGGTGGGGCACGACGACGACGCCGCCGTCCTGGTGGTCGGCCTCGACGGGCCGGACGCTCAGCCATAGGGCCGCACGACACGCGCTCCTGCCTCGCCGGGGCGGCTGCCTCGGTGTCTGATGGCTGCTGTGGTGGGTAGCCAGGATCTGCGTACGCCGGTCGTCGCCGCTCTGCGGACGCTGGCCGTCGCCGCCTGCTACTACGTGTCCGCGCAGCTGGGGCTGTTGCGGGAACTGGTCGTCGAGGGCGCGGTCGTCACCCCGATCTGGCCGCCCACCGGCGTCGCGGTGGCCTGCCTGCTGATCCTCGGGCTGCGCTGCTGGCCCGGGATCGCCCTGGGCGCCTTCTTCGTCATCCTCTCCCTCACGTCCCTCACGCCGTCGGCTCTCTGCGTCCTGGCGGGCAACACGGCCGGTCCCGTCGCCGGGTACCTGCTGCTGCGGCGGGCCGGCTTCCGCACCGATCTCGCGCGGCTGCGGGACGGTCTCGCCCTGGTCTTCCTGGGCGCGTTCACCGCGATGCTGATCAGCGCGACCACCGGCGCCGGCACCCTGCTCGTCACGGACAAGATCGAACAGCACGGCTTCTGGGCGGTCTGGCTGGCCTGGTGGGTCGGTGACGCCATGGGCGTGCTCATCGTCACGCCGGTACTGCTCCTGCTGTTCCGGGTGCGCCTGCCGCTGCCCATGTCGCGCTGGAAGGAGGCTCTGGGGCTCGCGGTCATCGCCTGCTGCCTCGTACCCCTGGCCGCGCACAGTTCCGTGAGTCTGCTGTTCCTCGTCTATCCGCTGCTGATCTGGGCGGCTCTGCGGTTCCAGCTGGCAGGCAGCCTGCTGTGCGCTTTGTTCGCCTCGGTCATGACCACGGTGGCCGCGACCGACCGGGTCGGGCCGTTCGAACGGCTCAGCCGGGTCGAGGTGATGATGAAGCTGCAGGCCTTCAACGGGGCGATGGCACTCACCGCCCTGATCCTGTCCGCGGTGATCACCGAGCAGATCTACACACGGCGTTCCGTGGAGCGCGCCTGCCAGGAACTGGTCGAGGTCCTTGAGCACCTGACCGCGGGCGAGGCGGCGGACGGCCGGGCTCCGCTGGAGGACCGCGAGCCCGGGCTGCGGGAGTGACGGGCTGAGGCTCCGCGCCCCCTCGACGGTGGTTACCGAGACGTAGGGTGGGCGTCATGACCGAGGTGGAGGTGCTGCAGCTGCTGGTGTCTCCCGCGCACCGGCTGGCCGGACGCCCGTCGGACGGGCCGTCCCCCGGTCCCTCGGACGAGCGGGTCACCCGGGTGGAGGTACGCAGCGGGCTGGGACTGGTCGGCGACCGCTACTACGCCCGGCCCGCCCACCGCAACGCGGCGGTGACCATCATGGCCGCGGAGAACCTCCCGGCCGGCGCGGATCTGCGGCACACGCGCAGGAACATCCTGCTCAGGGGAGTCGACATCGATGCCTGCGTCGGGGCGACGATCTCGCTCGACTGCGGCACCGGGCCGCTGGTGTTCGCCGTGAAGCGCCCCGCCCGGCCCTGCGCGTGGATGGACGTCACCATGGGCCCGGGGGCGCAGCGGGCCCTGCGCGGCCGGGGCGGCGTGCGGTGCATCCCCCTGAGCGACGGGGTTCTCACGCTCGGCCCGGCCACGTTCCGGATCGTGGCCGGGGCCGACGCCGCGTCGTGAAGCGCCCCGGTGCGGTCAGCCGCCCGAGGGCGCCGTGCGGATGGCAGCGATGTCGAGCTGCAGGCGCACCTTCTCGCTCACCATCGCGCCGCCCTCGGCCAGCCTGCTGTTGTACGTCAGGCCCCAGTCGGAGCGGTTGATGGTGGTGGTGCCGTCGAAGCCGACCCGGTCGTATCCGAAGGGGTCGGTGACATTCCCGATATAGGTCATGTCGAGTACGACGGGACGGGAGATCCCTTTGATGGTCAGTTCCCCCGACATGCTGAACAGGTCGGCGCCCGTCTGAGCCACCCCCGTGCTGGTGAAGCGCATACGCGGATAGGTCGCGGCGTCGAGGAAGTCACGGCCGACCAAGTGCGCGTCGCGTTGTTCCACTCCGGTATCCACGCTGGAGGTGAACAGAGTGATGTCGGCCCGTGACCGTGTGGGGTCGTACGCGTCGAAGTAGAGCCGGCTTTCGTACTCCAGGAAACAACCGCGCACGGTGGTCACCATGGCGTGCCGGACGGAGAAGCCGATCCTGCTGTGCGCGGGGTCGACGACCCATTCACCGGACAGATCGGCCAGGTTGGGGTCCGGCAGCACGGCAGTGGAGGATGCCGGTGCGCCGACGGGGCGCTGTGGGGGGAGCTGTGCCTGCCGGCGGGACGGCACAACGCGGTTGAACAGGTTCATGATTCATCTAGGTACTTGAGTTTGGTTATAGCCGCAAGTCCCCTCCCGATGTGCGGCTGTTGAGAACAAGCCCCTGACCCCTTTTGCCGCCGCTTTACACAAAACCCACACATCGCTGTCGCGGCGCATCACCGAAACGACCATCCGGAAGTCCAGGAATTTTCATTTCGGGCATTTCGGCGAATCGGTCTTACGTCACCTCTATCGCGAAGTCGTTGTCGACGGTGTAGTACGGGCGGAGAGCGGAGCCGGCCGTCTCGATCGCGGGGTAGACGTACACGTGCTTGCGGTCCGCCACGTCGTCGAGCAGCCGACCGACCCTGACCAGTGGTGCACCGGCCGTGGGGCGGACGTAGGCGTCCCAGACGCCGGCCGCTCCCCCGCCGTCGTCCGCCAGGTCACCGGCACCGACGGTGAAGGAGAAGCCCCTGGCGTCGTCGTCGGTCCGGGGGCGGAGGGTGCGTACGGTGTCGGTGCCGCGCAGCCGCAGGCGCACGGCGGCGTCCCCGCCGAGCTCGGCGCCGTGCAGGCGGGCCGTGATCGTCATGGCCCGGTCCGTGACGTCGATGGTGCCGGCCTCCGCGTGGGCGGTGCGCCGCCAGGCCCTGATGGCGAGGAAGCCGTCCTTCGTGGTGTACGGGATCCTGACCGCGACCGGCGCTGGGCGGTCGCGCAGGTGACCGTCGACGAGGCTGCGCAGATCCCGCAGGCCGGGGCGCACCCGTCGGCGCTCGGCATCGGATTCCGGCAGCAGGTACACGTCCCAGCGGCCCTCGTCGAGGACGGGGTGCGGTTCCAGTACGGCATGCCGGTGGCCGTCGGCCCGTTCGGGCTCCAGGTCGAGGAGGCGAAGGGTCGTCTCGGCCCGCCCCTTCCTGGGCCGCAGCCGCAGGAGCAGCCGGGGTTGTGCGCCGGGGGCCGGCGGCAGCCGGAAGGTGATCCGGCCGTCGGCGTCGATCGCGCAGTCGGCGCGCGGGTGGGTTGCGTGCCGGGGGCTCGCCGTCGTGGTTCGCGGGGTGCCCGGCGCCGCGCCCCGGTGCGGCACGCCCGGCGTCATGCCCTCGTGCGGCGGGCCCGGCGGCACCCGTGGTGTGTCCGGCGTCGCGCCTTCACGCGGCTCCTTCGACGTCCTGTCTCCCGGTGTGCTCATCGGCGTCCCTTCCGTATCGAGCGCAGTACGCCGGCGGCAGCGGCGTGGGCGGCGTCGCGGGCGGCGTGGCCACGGCCGGTCAGGGCGCTCTGGGTGCGGTGCTGCGGCGGGGTGGCCGTCCGGCCTGTGCTCCTGGCCGCGGCGGCGGTCTCCAGGAGGCGCTCGGCCTGGGCGACGACGGGGCCGGGGGCGAAGCGGCGCGCGTTGGCCAGGGCGGCCCGGCTCATGCGGCTTCGCCGCTCGTCGTCGCCGACGAGGTCCAGCAGGGCCGCGGCGAGCGCGTCACGGTCCCCGACCGGGACCAGCCTGCCGTCGGTGCCGTCCGCGATGATCTCGCCGGGGCCGTAGGGGCAGTCGGTGCTGACGACGGGCAGCCCGCAGCGCATCGCCTCGACGATGGTCATGCCGAACGGCTCGAAGTCGGACGCGGCCGCGCCGATCGAGCCCTTGGCCCATTCGGCCTCCATGGGGGTGGCGGCCCCCATCAGGAACACGTTGTTCCACATGCCGAGGCGCTCGATGAGCTCCCGTAGCCTGGGCTGCTCCTCGCCCTTGCCGTAGATGCGCAGCTGCCAGTCGGGGTGTACGGCAGCGACCCGGGTGAACGCCTCGATGAGGAGGTCGTAGCGCTTGACCGGAACCAGG
Organism: Streptomyces paradoxus; assembly: GCF_014202475.1. Lineage (GTDB taxonomy): Bacteria > Actinomycetota > Actinomycetes > Streptomycetales > Streptomycetaceae > Streptomyces > Streptomyces paradoxus. The sequence continues at coordinate 154,974 of NZ_JACHGV010000008.1, read as the reverse complement.
CGGCCCGCGGCGATCACCACCTTGGCGGTGCTGTCGGCGGGAGGCAGGGCGGGGTCGGGGACGCTGTTCGGGAGGGCCTCCACATGGACGCCGGGCAGCCACATCTGGCGCCGGTAGGCGGCGGCGTCCGCCTCCGTGACGGTGGTGATCACGTCGAGGCGGCGGTAGGCGCGGCGCAGGGCGGTGCGCAGCCGCGGCGAATGGTTGTCGAGGGTGAGGTGCTCCTGGCCGACGCGCAGGACGTGCTGCGGGGCCTGGCGGGCGATGTGCACGTTGAGGCCCGGGCGGGTGCCGATCACGACGTCGGCGTCGAGCGCCGCGAGGCACTCGCCGATGCGCTGGTCGGTCAGCTCGCTGTACTGGTGGTGGCGGTACTCGGCGGGCGGGAACACCCTCGCGGGTCTCTGGTGCAGCGGATGGTCCGCCTCCTTGCGCAGGTCCACCAGCGCCCGCAGCCGCACCCGTGGATCCGGGACGAGGTTGGGGTGTTCCCGGTGGCGTAACGCGGAGACGATCTCCACGTCGTGCCGTTCGGCCAGGGCCCCGGCCAGGTTGAACGTGGTGGTGATCGTGCCTCCGATTCCGTAGGCGTTGTGAATCAGGAAAGAGATCTTCATGGTGGCCTAGACCGTGTCAACGGCCCGACCGTTGTTCGTCGTTACCACTCTGTGCCCGTGCCCGGCGGCCGGGCCGGTCCAGCCGGTTCGGGAATGATCTCGGACATAAGTGGTCTGGGCCATACCGGTTCGCCCCCGAGGTGTGGATAGCTTGATGTGTTTGCCCGCGCATCGTCGCGTCATCGGGTGCACCCTCGTACCGATCTTCTGGAGACCCATGCGCCCCCGTACAGCCTTCCTCCCGCGCATCACCTCCCTCCCGCCCGTGGCCCTGGCCGGCGGCGCGCTGGCCGTGGGGGTCGGTGGTCTGTATCTCGCCGGGCTGCTCCTCACGGGCGGCCAGATCGACTCCGGCACGACCGTGCGCGGCGTGGACATCGGGGGGCTGAGCCCCGCGGAGGCGGTGCGGAAGCTGGAACGGGAGCTGGGCGCGGCCGGTGCCCGGGAACTGCCCGTGAAGGTCGGTGACCGCACGGGCCGGGTCGATCCGGAGCGCGCGGGCCTCTCCTACGACGTCGAGGAGACCGTCGACCGAGCGGCGCGCACCGGCGCCGATCCGGTCAGCGTGTTCGGGGGGATCTTCCGGTCGGGCGGCGAGATCGACCCGGTCGTGGACCTCGACGAGGACAAGGCCCGGGCGTCCCTCGGGCAGCTGGCGAAGGGGCTCGACCAGAAGGTCAGGGACGGCGGCGTCGCGTTCGACGACGGCCGGGTGAAGGCGGTCATGCCGCGGACGGGGTACGCGCTGGACGTGGACGCCGCGGTCCGGCCCCTGCGCGACTCCTTCCTGCGCGGTGAGACCCGTACGGTCACTCCCCTGCCCACCCGCGAGACCCGGCCGGAGGTCACCGCCGGCGAGGTGGAGCGGGCGGTGCGCACCTTCGCGGAGCCCGCCATGTCGGGCCCGGTGACGCTCACCGCCGCCGGCCGGCGGTTCACGGTCGGCCAGGAAGCTCTGGGCGCGCATCTGACCATGCGGCCGGACCGCGGCGGCGAACTCAGACCAAAGCTCGACGCCAAGGGGCTGCGCGCCGAGCCGTCCGTGGCCGGTCCCCTGGACGACATCTCCACGACCGCCGAGAACGCGAAGCTGCGGCCGGAGGGCGAAAAGGCCGTGGTGGCCGAGGACGCCACGGTGGGCCGGTCGGTCACCGACAAGGCGCTGGGCCAGGCCGTGCTGCCGCTGCTCACCGAGTCGGGCGCCGCCCGCAGCGGCGAGGTGGAGGTCCGTGAGACCCGGCCGGAGGTGACCCGCGAGAACGCCGCGGAGCTGGGGCTGACGGAGAGGATGTCCTCCTTCACCGTCAACTTCGAACCGGCCGAGTACCGCACGAAGAACATAGGCCGGGCGGTGGAACTCATCAATGGCTCTCTCGTCAGGCCGGACGAGACCTGGAGCTTCAACCGGACCGTCGGTGAGCGCACCGAGGCCAACGGCTTCATGGACGGCATCATCATCCTGGACGACAAGTTCACCAAGGCCTCCGGCGGCGGTGTCTCGGCCGTGGCGACGACCGTGTACAACGCGCTGTTCTTCGCCGGGCTCAAGCCCGTGGAGCACGGAGCGCACTCGTTCTACATCGAGCGCTACCCGGAGGGCCGCGAGGCGACGGTCGCCTGGGGCAGCCTGGACCTGCGGTTCGCCAACGACTCCGGCAAGGCCGTCTACATCCAGGCCGAGTCCACCGACACTTCCGTCACCGTCTCCTTCCTCGGCACCCGCAAGTACGACGAGATCAAGTCGGTCACGGGCCCGCGTACCGAGGTGAAGAAGCCGGAGAAGAAGGTGAGCGACGACAAGGAGTGCGTCCCGCAGACACCGCTCGAAGGCTTCGACGTCACCGTGGAGCGGGTCTTCTACAACGACGGCCGGGAAGTGAAGCGGGAGCCGTACCGCACGCACTACACGCCACGTGACGAGATCGTCTGCGAGTGATCCGCTTCCCGTTCGCCTTCTCCGCCAACTCTCCCTTCCGACCGGAGCGTTGACCCCGCCCCGGCGCGCCAGCACAATGAGCGCCCACTGATTGAGAGCGCTCTCAAGGGAGACCCATGACTGGCAGACAAGGCCCGGCGCTCAGCCGGCGTTCGCTCATCGGTGCCGGACTCGGCATCAGTGCCGCGGGGCTCACCGCCGCCGGCCCGGGGCAGGCCTTCGCGGCCGGTTCCGCCGGCGCGCGCCCCGCCTCGGCCCCGGCCCGGGGACTGGCCTTCCTCGCCGCCGCCATGGACGCCTACCCCGACCACGGCACCCTTCGCCTGGCCCAGAGCTACACCGACCAGGCCGGCCTGTTCAGCACCGCGTTCACCTACGACAACGCCCTCGTGATCCTCGCCCACCTCGCGGCCCGGACCTCCGCCGCACTGGCCAGGGCCGAGGCGCTGGGTGATGCGCTGCTCCATGCCCAGGGCCACGACCCGGCGTACGACGACGGCAGGCTCCGGCAGGCCTACAACGTCGGGCCGTACACCTTCTACGACGGCTCGCTCCAGCCCGACGGCTTCGTGCGGGCGGACGGCACGGCCAATGTCGGGACGCAGTTCGGCTTCACCGGCACCGCCGTGGGCGACATGGCCTGGGCCGGCATCGCGCTGAGCGCCCTCGCCCGGCGGACCGGGGCGCGCCGCTTCCTGGACGGTGCCGTGCGGATCGGCGAGTGGATCGAGCGCAACGGCAGGACCGACGAGCCTCTCGGCGGCTTCAAGTTCGGGGTCGACGGGGCGAATCAGAAGCTGCCGTTCACCTCGACCGAGCACAACACCGACCTGGTCTGCCTGTTCGGCCGGCTCGCCCGGCTCACCGGCGACCGGGTGTGGGGCTGGAACGGCGGGGGCGGGCCGAGGCGTTCGTGCGGCGAATGTGGGAGCCGTCCGGTGGTTTCTTCTACACCGGCACCAATGACGGTGTCACGGTCAACAAGTCCCCGGTCCCGGAGGACACCCAGACCTGGACACGCCTCGCGCTCGGTTCGCGCCGCTTCTCCCGTTCGCTGGACTGGGCCGCGGCCGAGCTGGCCGTCACGGACCACTCCGGACGCGTCAACAGCACGGTGCCCGAGGGGCAGTCGTACGAGGGTGTCACCTTCAGTTCGGCGAGCCTCCTCGCGGACGAGGACGCCCCGATCGCCGCCGGCCAGCCCAAGCCCGACCGCAACGGCGTGTGGTTCGAGGGGACGGCCCACCTCGCGCTCGCCCTGCGTGACAGAGGGGCGCGGGGCGACGAGGCACGCGCCCGGCGTCTGATCGCGTCCACGGAACAGGCACAGGACCTGCTGGGCGGCGGTCAGACCGTCGGCGGGAAGGCACTGCCCGAGCGCTGTGGGGTGGTGTCCGCGAGCAGTCCGCTGGACACCGGATTCGGCTTCGGCTACTACCCGTACCGGCACACGGGGGCGACCGCCTGGTATCTGATGGCGGCGGCGCGGTACAACCCGCTTCAGGTGTGACGGCGCGGCCCGGTCCGCTGTCGCGTGCAGCGGACCGGGCGGATGGTCAGGCCAGGCGGTGGACCGCCTGGGTGGTCAGTTCGTAGCGGGCACCGACGATCGCCAGCTTGCCCGTGCCGATCCTGGCGGCCAGTTCGGGTTCCGCGGCCAGCCGGGAGCGCACGAGCCGGACGTTGGCGCTCACGGTCGCGTCGATCCGGGCGTCTCCTTCCTTGTCGTGGTCGATGGCAGGGCGTATCTGGTCGACGAGGTACTGCATGTGTGCGGGCAGCTTCGTCCCGGACTCCTCCGCCTCGACGGCGGCCCGGACAGCGCCGCACGACTGGTGTCCGAGGACGACGACGAGGGGTATGGCGAGCTCCAGGACGCCGTAGGCGACGCTGCCGAGGACGGCCTCGTCCAGCACCTCGCCGGCGGTGCGCACGGTCATCAGGTCGCCGAGGCCCTGGTCGAAGACGAGCTCCGGGGGCACGCGCGAGTCGATGCAGCCGAGCACGACCGCGAAGGGGTGCTGGCCGGTGGCCAGCGTCCGGCGCAGGGCGGGGTCCTCGTGCGGGTGGCGTTCCCGGAAGGCGCGCCAGCGGCGGTTGCCCGCGGCCAGTTCGCGCAGGGCTTCGGCGGGGGTGCCGGGCCTCGGGCGGGTGTCCCGGACCGGGGTGGCCGCGGTGGCCGGCCCGGCGGCGCCGAGGCCCGCGCCGAGCGCCGCGGCCCCCGTCAGGGCGGTGCGCAGCAGGGTGCGGCGGACGGTGCCGCCGGTGGTGGGCCGTGCAGCGGCGAAGGGGCGCGGTGCACGGCCGGTGCCTCTGTGGGCAGCGGAATCTGTGTTCACGACCCGAACGTATGCCCGGCTCCGGGCGCGGTCGCGTTCCTTGCCCTTTCATGGTGAGAGTTGGGTAAGTGATGTTCTTACCTTGAAGGGTTTTTGACGATCTCTCAGGCAACGCTTCCCGGGGCAACGCGGGACGCCCCGGGCCGACGGCCCGGGGCGTCCTGTCATGCGGGGTGATCAGACCAGGTCGAACCGGTCCAGGTTCATGACCTTGACCCACGCCGCGACGAAGTCGTTGACGAACTTCTCCTTCGCGTCGTCGCTCGCGTAGACCTCGGCCAGGGCGCGCAGCTCGGAGTTCGAGCCGAAGACCAGGTCGGCGCGGGAGCCGGCCCACTTGACCTCGCCGGTGGCCGCATCGCGGCCCTCGAACGTGGTCTGGTCCTCGGACGTCGACTTCCACTCGATGCCCAGGTCGAGCAGGTTGACGAAGAAGTCGTTGGTCAGCGAGCCGGGCGTCTTGGTGAAGGCACCGAGCTGGGACTGCTGGTAGTTGGCGCCCAGCACCCGCAGGCCGCCGACCAGGACGGTCATCTCGGGGGCGCTGAGGGTGAGCAGGTTCGCCCGGTCGAGCAGCAGGAACTCGGCCGGCAGGCGGTTGCCCTTGCCGTGGTAGTTGCGGAACCCGTCGGCGGTCGGCTCCAGCGCCTCGAACGACTCGGCGTCGGTGTGCTCCTCCGTCGCGTCCACGCGGCCCGCGGCGAAGGGGACCTGCACCTGGAAGCCGGCTTCCTTGGCGGCCTTCTCGACGGCGGCGGTGCCGCCGAGGACGATCAGGTCGGCCAGGGAGACCTTCTTGGCGCCGGCGCCGGAGTTGAACTCCTGCTGGATGCCCTCCAGGACCCGCAGGACCTGCGCCAGCTCGTCGGGCTCGTTGACCTCCCAGCCGCGCTGCGGCTCAAGGCGGATACGGGCGCCGTTGGCGCCGCCGCGCTTGTCGCTGCCGCGGAAGGTGGACGCCGAGGCCCACGCGGTGGACACCAGCTGCGAGACGGACAGACCCGACTCCAGGAGCTTGGTCTTGAGGGTCTCGATGTCACCGGCGTCGATCGCCTCGCCCTCGGCCTCCGGCAGCGGGTCCTGCCACACCAGGGTCTCCGCCGGTACCTCCGGGCCGAGGTACAGGGACTTCGGGCCCATGTCACGGTGGGTCAGCTTGAACCAGGCGCGGGCGAAAGCGTCCGCGAACTCCTGCGGGTTCTCGTAGAACCGGCGGGAGATGGGCTCGTAGATCGGGTCGAAGCGCAGCGCCAGGTCCGTGGTGAGCATCTTCGGACGGTGCTTCTTGGAGGAGTCGTGCGCGTCCGGGACGATCTCCGGGGCGTCCTTCGCCACCCACTGGTTGGCGCCGGCCGGGCTCTGCTCCAGCTCGTACTCGAACTCGAAGAGGTTCTTGAAGAAGCCGTTGCTCCACTGGGTCGGCGTGCTCGTCCAGGTGACCTCCAGACCGGAGGTGATGGCGTCGCCGCCCTTGCCGGTGCCGTAGGTGCTGCGCCAGCCCAGGCCCTGCTCCTCCATGGAGGCGGCCTCGGGGTCGGCGCCGACGTTGTCGGCCGGGCCGGCACCGTGGGTCTTGCCGAAGGTGTGGCCGCCCGCGATCAGGGCGACGGTCTCCTCGTCGTTCATCGCCATGCGGCGGAACGTCTCACGGATGTCGCGGGCCGCGGCGAGCGGGTCCGGGTTGCCGTTCGGGCCCTCGGGGTTGACGTAGATGAGACCCATCTGGACGGCGCCGAGCGGGTTCTCCAGCTCGCGGTCGCCGGTGTAGCGCTTGTCGTCGAGCCAGGTGGTCTCGGGGCCCCAGTACACGTCCTCCTCGGCCTCCCAGACGTCCTTGCGGCCGCCGGCGAAGCCGAAGGTCTCGAAGCCCATCTGCTCCAGCGCCACGTTGCCGGTGAGGATCATGAGGTCGGCCCAGGAGATGGACTGGCCGTACTTCTTCTTCACGGGCCACAGCAGACGGCGGGCCTTGTCGAGGTTGCCGTTGTCCGGCCAGCTGTTGAGCGGGGCGAAGCGCTGCTGGCCGGCACCGGCGCCGCCGCGGCCGTCGCTGATGCGGTAGGTGCCCGCGCTGTGCCAGGCCATACGGACCATCAGGGGGCCGTAGTTGCCGAAGTCGGCCGGCCACCAGTCCTGCGAGCTGGTGAGCACCTCGGCGATGTCGCGTTTCACGGCGGCGAGGTCGAGGGCCTGGAACGCCTCGGCGTAGTCGAAGTCCTCACCGAGGGGGTTGGCCACCTCGGGGTTCTTGGCGAGGATCTTCAGGTTGAGCCGCTCGGGCCACCACTGGCGGTTGCCGCCACCCTGGGTCGGGTGCAGAGCGCGGCCGTGCGCCACGGGGCAACCGCCCCCCGTCTCCTCCGACTTGGAGTCGGTGACGATCGCGTCGTGGTTCTCAGTCATGGAAATCCTTCCGGACGGGTGGATCACGGTGCTCGGGTGGATCACGTGCTCAGGAACGCGGGTGGATCAGGTGCTCAGGAACTGCGAGCGGTGGAGCAGGCGGGGCACAGGCCCCAGTAGATGACCTCGGCCTCGTCGACGGCGAAGCCGCGGTCGTCGGACGCGGTCAGGCAGGGGGCGTGGCCGACCGCGCAGTCGACGTCGGCGACGGCTCCGCACGACCGGCACACCAGGTGGTGGTGGTTGTCGCCGACCCGCCCCTCGTAGAGGGCCGGGCTGCCGGGTGGGTCGAGACGGCGTATGAGTCCCGCCGCGGTGAGTGCGTGCAGCCCCTCGTAGACGGCTTGGACGGAGATGTGGCCCACGCGGCCGCGCACCTCGGAGGCGATGGCCTCGGCGCCGAGGTGGTCACCGTCCCGTACGGCTTCGAGCAGCGCGACGCGGGCGGCCGTCACCCTCAGGCCGGCACCGCGGAGCTCCTCGGCGGTGGTCGGGTTCCCGGATGCGGTCATGCGGACAACCTAGCCACACAAACACGACTGGTTCAAGAAAACGAACGGTTCAATTTTGGTGTCGTGCGTGTGTGGCTTTGCGGGACGGCTTACTTGAGGGGTGTGAGTTCAGTCACAGCCGCATGATGGCGCCCCGGCGGGCGTCAGGTGGCGCGCACCGCCGCACCGGTCCCTCGATCACGCGTCCGGCGAGGTCAGACGTTCGAGCTGAGCGGCGGCCGTCGCGGCTTTGCGGCCGGCCTCACGGACCCGGCGGTCGGCCGTGCGCGCCTGCTCCCGGGCCGCCCGTTCGGCGAAACGGGCCTGCTGGTGTTCGCCCCTGATCCGTTCCAGCTCGCCCGTGAGCTCCTCCACGCGCCGCTGGAGAGCGTCCACCTGCTGCTTCGCCTCCCCCGCCGCCTGCCCCGCGGCCGCGGCCTCGTCGCGCAGCTGCCGCAGTTCGCGCTCGGCGGCTTCGGCGTCCTTCCGGGCCCGTTCCAGGCGGCGTCGCCGCTGCTCGCTCGTCTTCTTGTCCGGGCGGGAGGGCGCGGGAACGGGCGCGGGCGCGGGGCGCTGCGGCCGGGCCCCCTCGGCGACGGCGGGGAAGCCGACGGCCGCGCTCAGCGGCTTGGCCAGGCGGCCGCCCGCCCAGGCCCGCGCGGCCTCGGGGTCGGCCAGGACGGCGTGCAGGGTGTTCTCGACCTCGCGCTGCACGCCCTCACCGATCGGATGGCCGGCCTCTTTCGCGAGCTGCCGGGCCTGCAGGGACAGGGCCCGGATGAGCGCGTGCCGGCTGCGGCTCAGCTCGCGCAGCTGTGCGCCGTCCAGGTCCTGGTGGGCCTGCCGCAGCCCTTCCCCCAGGCGCAGCAGGGGCTCGACCTCTCCGGGGCTGCTGCGGACCAGCAGGTTGCTGACCCAGGCGGCGAGGCTGGGCTTGCGCAACGCCCCGATCCGCTCGGCGAGTTCCCGGTCACCGGCGGTGCGGGCGGAGGCCACGGCGGAGGCGCGGGCGGCGGTGAACTCCTCCGGGCGCAGGGCGTACAGCTCGTCGGCCACGGAGTCGTAGTCCATGTACACCCCTTTCGCACGGAAAATCCGCTTTCGATCGTCTCAGGACCTGCCCCGAGAGGCGCGCGGAGAGGCCGCCGAACGCGTCGGAGGCCCCCGTTCAGGATCGGGAAATCGACGGTTTAACATATGAGCGCCGCCTAGCTCGAAAGATGAACTCGTGACTCTCAACGACGACTCGTTCACCAACTGGAAGAACCGCGAGGAGATCGCGGAGTCGATGATCCCGATCATCGGGAAGCTGCACCGGGAGCGGGACGTGACCGTCCTGCTGCACAGCCGCTCCCTGGTGAACAAGTCGGTGGTCAGCATCCTCAAGACCCACCGGTTCGCCCGGCAGATCGCCGGTGCGGAGCTCTCGGTCACCGAGACGCTGCCGTTCCTGCAGACCCTCGCCGAGCTCGACCTCGGGCCGTCCCAGATCGACATCGGCATGCTCGCGGCGACGTACCGCGAGGACGACCGCGGTCTGTCGGTCGCGGAGTTCACCGCCGAGGCCGTCGCCGGTGCCACGGGCGCCGACAAGATCGAGCGCCGTGAGGGCCGGGACGTCGTCCTCTACGGCTTCGGCCGCATCGGCCGGCTCGTTGCCCGGCTGCTCATCGAGAAGTCCGGCTCGGGCAACGGTCTGCGGCTGCGGGCCATCGTCGTGCGCGGGGGCGGCGAGCAGGACATCGTCAAGCGCGCCTCGCTGCTGCGCCGCGACTCGATCCACGGCCAGTTCCAGGGCACGATCACCGTCGACGAGGCGAGCAGCACGATCATCGCCAACGGCAACGCCATCAAGGTGATCTACGCGAACGACCCGTCCGAGGTCGACTACACGGCGTACGGCATCAAGGACGCCATCCTCATCGACAACACCGGCAAGTGGCGTGACCGCGAGGGCCTGTCCGAGCACCTGCGCCCCGGTATCGACAAGGTCGTGCTGACCGCTCCCGGCAAGGGCGACGTCCCCAACATCGTGCACGGCGTCAACCACGACACGATCAAGCCGGACGAGCAGATCCTGTCCTGCGCGTCCTGCACCACGAACGCGATCGTGCCGCCGCTGAAGGCGATGGACGACGAGTTCGGGGTCCTGCGCGGCCACGTCGAGACGGTTCACTCGTTCACCAACGACCAGAACCTGCTGGACAACTACCACAAGGCCGACCGCCGCGGCCGGTCCGCGCCGCTCAACATGGTCATCACCGAGACCGGTGCCGCCTCGGCCGTCGCCAAGGCGCTGCCCGACCTCAAGGCGCCCATCACCGGCAGCTCGATCCGCGTCCCGGTGCCGGACGTCTCGATCGCGATCCTCAGCCTGCGGCTCGGCCGGGAGACCACCCGCGAGGAGGTCCTGGACCACCTCCGCGACGTCTCCCTGACCTCGCCGCTCAAGCGCCAGATCGACTTCACCACGGCGCCCGACGCGGTCTCCAGCGACTTCATCGGCTCGCGCCACGCCTCGATCGTCGACGCCGGCGCCACCAAGGTCGACGGCGACAACGCGATCCTCTACCTGTGGTACGACAACGAGTTCGGCTACTCGTGCCAGGTCATCCGCGTCGTGCAGCACGTGTCCGGCGTGGAGTACCCGACGTACCCGGCTCCGGCGGTCTGATCGGCCTGATCCCGGAAGACGGAAGCGCGGGGCGTGCGGGCCCCGCGCTTCCCTGCGTTCAGCGGCGGGTCAGCTCGATCCGGTACTCCTGCGTCCGTGAGCCGTCCTCGCCGGTCACGGTGACGGTGTGGACCGTCCTGCCGCCGACGGCGTCCTTTCGGACCGTCACCTTCGCGTAGGGGTCGCGCGGTGTGGCGGTGATCCTGGCCCGGTCCGGGCGGTCGGCCGCCACCCGGTAGCTCGTCCGGTCCGGGTCGAAGCCGGCCAGGGGTTCGCCGTCCAGCTCGACCGACGCGGCTGCCGCGTCCGCGGAGGCGCCCGGCGCCTTGGCGTGGACCTCGATCTCCCCGAGGGTGATGTAGCCGCCCGGGCGGGCCGTCATCACCACGCGCACGCCCGTCGCCGGACCGGCCGCGCGCACCGGGACGTCGGCCACCGGCGTCCCCTCGGTGCCGACGGCGACCTGGTCGCTCGCGTCGGACCAGGTGCCGTCGGAACCCCGCACCTGCACCTTGAGGGACTCCGCGAAGCTGACGTTGGTGCCGTCGCGGTGGAAGTGGGTCACGACCCGGGTCACATCACGGGCTTCCGGCAGCGTGAAGGTGATGGTGTCGGAGGGGTTCTTCGCGCCGGACCTCCAGTTCGACCAGGCCTTCTCGGACGTGGTGCCGTTGCGCAGGCCCTCGGCGGAGTAGCCGCTCTCGGTGTAGGTGGCGCCCACCGTCACGCCGCGTCGCGCGCGGCGTTGGTCGCCCGGGGAGCGGTGACCTGGACGCGTACGGTCGCCGCGACCGGGTCTGCGCCGGGGACCCGGGCCGTGCCGCGCAGGGTGACCACGCCGGTGCCGTCGAAGGCGCCGCCGGGTGCGGCGTCCCAGGTGACCGGGAGGCCGGCCGTCCCGCCGTGCCGTCCCACGCCGGTGACCGTGGCGGGCAGGTCGGGCCGTCCGCCGGTGTAGGTCTTGGCGCGGGCCGGGAGGGTGGAGGCGATGGTGTCCACGGTGACGACCGTCTCGGCCGGCACGGTCCGGCCGAGGGCGTCCGTGGCCCGACCCTCCACACGGACCGTTCCGGGCTTGCGCCAGCGCGCGTCGGAGGGCAGCGTCCATTGCACCGGGAGCGCGCCCCGGGCGCCGTCGCGGAAGACGGGCGTCACGGTGCCGGGCAGTTCGGGGGCGCGCCCGGGCACGGTGAACGCCTTCGCCGGCTGCGTACGGAGGACCGTCTCGTCGGTCACTCCCCAGCGCTGGTTGGCGTTGGAGGTCGGCGGGTGGGCCGAGACGCGGGCGCCGTCCGCGGTCGACTGCCCGACGACGTCGAGGAGACGGCCCGTCACGGCATTGACGAAGGTCCAGGTGCCGTCTCCCGTGGTGGACATGATCCACTGTGCGGACGGTGTGTCCCCGTCCTCCAGTACGGCCTCGTTGTCGCGTACGGCCAGGCGCTTGCCGTCGGCCGCGTTGACGAGGGCGTAGCGGTCGCGGTTGCCTTCGCCGCGGGTCAGCTGCTTCACCGTCCAGAGCTGGGATCTGGCGGCCGGGTCGGCCGTGCGGACGACGATGCCGTCGCCGCCGGCGGACGGTGCCAGGGACTTGCCGCTCTGGGCGCCCTGGAGGCGGTAGGTGTGGCCGGGCTGGACGAGCGCGGCGTCCTTCGCGGTGCCGGACACTCCGTCGACGAGGAGGGTGGTGACCGACTTCGCCGGGACGGTCACGGTGGCCGAGTCGTTCTTCACCTTGACGGGTGTGCCGCGGACGAGCGCGCCGTCGGCGCTGGTCACCACGGGGGTCACGGTCGCTCCGGGAGCGACCCGCCGGAACTTCGAGACGTCCAGGGTCACCGCGCGCGGGGTCGTGCCGTTGTTGACGTGCACCACCGTCGCACCGCGGCCGGACTTGCGCACGGCGGCGACGCTGGAGGGGTCGTCGGCCTTGACGAAGTGGTCGCCGGGGCGGATGTGGTGGGTGAAGTTGCGCAGCGTGTGGAACTTGGTGTTTGCCTTGACCGGGCAGGTCTCCAGCGTGTCCTCGGCGGTGCAGTTGAACGGGACGTGGATGCTGCCCCAGTTCTTGCCGGCCTGCGCCTGGGGGATGGAGTCCTCGATCGGCTGCCACAACACCCAGGCGGACGGCTCCAGTTCACGCATGTCCTCGACGACCCGGGTGGCGATGCCGAGCCCCGGCTCCATGCCGGTGAAGTCGGTGCCGGTCCCCCAGGTGCCCTCGACCTCGCTCATCCAGAACGGCTTGTCCGCGGCCTTGGCGCTGTCGCGGGCGCTGGTACGCATGCCGGTGCCGTAGGTGTGCACGTTCAGCTGGTCGACGGCGGCCCGGGCGGTGCTGTCGTAGGCGTTCCAGTTGCGGACGAAGGTACTGGGGTTGGTCTCGTCCATCGCGGAGATCGTGGCGCGGGTTCTCGCCTTCTCCAGTGCGCGCCGCAGGGCCAGCACGACCTTCTGCTGGAGTTCGGGGCCGGCGTGCGCGCCTTCCTGGCGGCCGCCGGTGGGCTGCCCGCCGGGGCCGATCTGGGTGCCCCAGTAGTTGGTGTTGGGCTCGTTGAGCGGGGCGATGGTGTCGAACCGGATGCGGTGCTTCTTCTCCAGCTGGTCGGTGACCTTGACCAGGTAGGTGGCGAAGTCGTCGACGCGGTCCGCCCGTATCTGGTCGGTGTTGGCGTCGAAGCCGCCCGACACGTAGCCGCTGACGGTCTGGAACCAGGGCGGCGAGTTGCTGAAGGCCTCCCAGCGGGTCACCTTGCTCTTGACGCGGTCCACCCACCAGCGCTGGCCCGGGTCGGCGGACCAGTCCCAGTGGTCCGGGTCGTCGGGGTTCCACCAGTCGGTGTCCTCCCTGGTGGTGCCCTCGGGCGCCTTCCAGAAGCCGTCCATGGTCGCGCCGGTCTTCATGTAGTCCTTGCGGACGTCGGGGGCGTTGCCGCCGCCGATGTTGTAGCGCGCGATGTTCAGGCGGAGTCCGTCCTCGCCGAACAGCATGGCGGCGAGCTTCTGCCGGATGGGTTCGGGGTAGCGGCCGGTGATGTTGGCGAACCAGACGAGGCTCGTCCCCCACCCTTCGAACTCCTGCTGCCGGTAGGACGGGTCGATCCGTACCGTGACCGCACTCGCGGGCGGGTCGGCGGCAGCGGCGGCGGGAGGCACGGCCATGAGGCCCGCACCGAGCGCCAGGGGGACGGTGATCGCCAGTGCCGTTCGGGCGAGGCGATGTCTGCTGGACATGGATTCCCTTCGAGAGCGAACAGAACCGCGCAGAATCAATCGAGTTTCCCGCATGTTTTAGGACGGCAATCAACACGTCAAGAGGTGGGGCGAGTTGAGAACCGGCGCACACCTCTTGACGCGTTCCGGCCGGGCACCCTGCGCATCGTCCTTCCCGAGGAACCGCCGACCCTGGAACCCTGTGACGCCTCACTGACGGCGACGGGCAGGGTGACGCGGCACAACATCACGGAGGCCCTCACCGAGCGCGAACCGTCCACCGGGGGCCTGGAACCCGCTCGCGCCACCAAGTGGACCCGTACGTCGGCCACTTCGCGGAAGCCGGTCGGAACGTGGCCCTATCGCATCGACGAGCGCTCGCCCCCGAGGACGGGGCGGGTGACCGGGCGGTCGAGTTCGCCACCAACGAGGTCTCGTACCTGCGGATCGACGCCACCAAGCCACCGCTGGACGACATCCGGGGCCGCCGGGCAGTCAACTACGCCATCGACCGAGAGGGGTTGACGACAGCCGTCTTCGCCGGCCGGCCCAGCGGGCAGCTCGTCTCGAAGGGCGTCACCGGCTAGAACCCGCGCACAGCACCGTGGCCGTACGACCCGCAGCGCGCCCGGCGGCTCGTCGCCGAGGCAAGCGCCGACCCGTCCAGGTGGTGCGCGGGGTGGGGCTCGCCGCCGAGCACGCGGACCGGGTCGCCGTCATGTACGCGGGGTGCCGTCGTGGAGACGCTCCCGTCACCGGCCGACCCGCCCTCCGGGTGCCGGTTCCGGACCCGGTGCCCGCGTGCGGGACCTGTGCGCCGAGACCGTGCCCGCACCACCGCCCGGTGCGCCGCTCCCGGAGCCGCCTGCCACTTCCCCTGGAAGGGGCCTCTGCGGCATGACGGGCGAGTCGTCTCGTGGCCGGGCCCGCAACCTCGGCATGTGGCGGTGGGGGGGCCCCCGGGGGGGGGGCGGGGCCCCCCCCACACAAACGGTGTGAGTTAGAGGGTGGAGGGTGTGGTAGAGCATCGGGGGCGAGTTAGGGCGCCCGCGGGGGGGCGCCCGGGGGGCGGGGGGGGGGGGGGGGCGGGGGGGCCCCCCCCCCCGGGGGGGGGGGGGGGCCCCCCCCCCGGGGGGGGCCCCCCCCCCCCGCCACATGACTTCGGTACTCGTAGAGAGGGACTCAGTGCTTGAAGACGTCCTTCGTCTTCTCCTTGGCCTGCCGGGCGTCACCCTTCGACTGCTCCGCACGGCCTTCGGCCTCCAGCCGCTCGTTGCCCACCGCGCGGCCGATCGTCTCCTTGGCCTTGCCCTTGGCCTGCTCGGCCTTCGCCTTGCCCTTCTGATCTGCAGCCACGGTTCGCCTCACTCCAGGTCGTGTCCGACTAAAGGGTCACCGCACGAGTGACCACTGGAGCGGCATCCCAAACGTGGCCGGCCATGATCACGATCGGTGTGACGAGCGGGGGCCACGCAAGACCATCAGCCGGCCGGGGCTGCCCGGAGACCTGCCGTCGCCGGAGGTGCTGTGGGCGCGCTGGGTGCTCATCGCCGTACTGGAGGCCACCACGGCGGACGAGCGGAAGGCGCATCACCGCACAGGGACCTGGGCCCGCGCCCCATATCCGGCACCCTGGACGACGACGGGCTCGACTGCGGTTTGAGCCGCTTCACCGACCGCGACGACGTGCTGCGCACGATCGCCGACGAGGACCACGGCGCCACGTCGGC
Source organism: Streptomyces paradoxus (assembly GCF_014202475.1). GTDB lineage: Bacteria > Actinomycetota > Actinomycetes > Streptomycetales > Streptomycetaceae > Streptomyces > Streptomyces paradoxus. The sequence goes on along the minus strand of NZ_JACHGV010000008.1, from coordinate 139,571 downwards.
CGGCGAGGCGGAGGCCCTGCTGGCGCACGCCGAGGGCTACCGCCTGACCCCTGAGCTTCTGATGTCCCTCACCACCGACCCGTCCTGGCGGCAGCGGGACCGGCCTGCGGTGACCCGGGCGCTGGAACTCGCACACCTGAACCGGCCCTGACCCCGAGGGTCAGTGGCAGCACTCGCCGGCGGGCTCCGCGACATCCAGGCGGCAGAAGCAGGACGCCTGGATCGGCACGTCGGCCAGTGCGCTCGCCATCTTGAGCTGGTGGGCCACGAGCGCCGCCTCGCCGGTCTTGCCGGTGCGCAGCAGGCACTCGTGGAAGCCGTGCAGGGCCCAGACATTGCCGGGGTGCTGGAGGGGCCTGGGCAGGGTGTCGTCCAGGCCGAGGTCGGCACGGTAGACGGCCTCGGCCTCCGCCACGCGGCCCTGCTCCAGCAGCAGTGCGCCGTAGGCGTGGCGGGTGGGCTGCATCCAGCCCCAGGGTTCGTCGTAGGGGAGGTTGTCGTCCAGCTCGATGGAGCGCTCCAGGGCGGCGAAGGCGAGGTCGTGGTTGCCCCTGCGGTATGCGAGTTCGCCGTCCAGCATGGCCGCGGCGATGGCGAGGATGTCGTGGCAGGTGTTGTTGAACAGCATCCGCGTCTCCGGCACCCGGGTCACCGCCGCCCGGAAGAGCTCGCGTTCGGCCTCCGCCCGGTCGACCTCGCCGGTGGCGGAGAGCGCGACACCCCGGGCGTAGTGCCGCATGGCGACGGTCATCGCGTAGAGCTCCGGGTCGGCGGGGGCGGGGAGTTCGAGGATCTCGGCCCAGCGGCCGAAGCGGATCAGGACGTGCACGCGCATGGCCAGGAAGGCTTCCAGCCAGTCGGCCATCGGCGGGCTGGGTACGCGGAGCAGGTCTTCGGGGATGGCGGCTTCCAGCTGGGCGGCGGTGTCGAGGGCGATCTGCGCCTGGCCGAGGAACATGGCGCCGTAGATCTTGAAATGGTAGTTGTGCGCCCGGTAGAGGGTGTAGAAGTTCATCGCCCCGGCCTGCCGGTGGTACTTCTCGTCGGCGGCGATCGCGTCGCTGTTGGCCGCGACGACCTGGCGGTAGTCGCCGCACAAAACGTCCAGGTGTGAGGGCATATGGAGCAGGTGCCCGGCGTCGGGCACGATGCCGCGCAGCCGGTCGGCGACGGTGAGGGCCTGCTCCGGGGTCGGGGACATCTCCATCAGGTGGATGTAGAGGTGCAGGATCCCCGGGTGCCGTACGCCGGCCTCGGTGGCGAGGGCGCGTTCCAGCACGGCCCTGGCCTCGGTGGTCCGGGCGCCCTCGGCCGGCTGACCGGTCCTGAGGTCCCACAGCTGCCACGGGGTGAGGTTCATCGCGGCGTCGGCGTGCAGGGTGGCGATGTCCGGGTCGCCGGGCGCCAGTTCGTACACGACGCGCATCGCGTCCGCGTAGGGCTCGTTCCACACCGAACAGTCCTCGACGGCCTCGGACTGCGGGTAGCGGGCCCGCAGGGCGCCGATGAGGGCCCGCTCGACCGGGGTGGCGCCGGCGGCCTTCTCGTGAGCGCGTTCCACAGCGGCGTGCGTACGCTCGACGGTCCGCACCAGTTCCTCGCCGTCGAAGAATTCCCAGGGCTTGTTGTAGTTCGGGCCGAGCGCGTAGGCGATTCCCCAATACGCCATCGCACATTCCGGATCGGCCTCGGCCGCCTTTTCGAAACAGGCGACGGCCTCCTCGTGATGGAAGGCGTATGTCCACACCAGGCCGCGGTCGAACCAGAGTTGAGCATCGGCGGAGGACGTGGTGACGGGACGGCCGTGCGGGCCGAGGTCGTAATAGTCGCCCATGAGTTCCTCCTGGAAAACTGGAAAGCGGCCGGGGCCGTGAGAATAGCGGTTGCGGACACGCCCTCGACTTCGATCAATTCTCGTATTTCCAGATTAGCGGTTCACATCGCGGTGAACCGACGGGTCAGACGCCGGTGAGGAGCTGCGGCGCCAGGATTTTGATCATGGTGTTGGTCCAGCGGAGCTGCCGGAGCGTCTGCGGGTGGCAGTCGGTGACGAGCGCCAGGAGCCGATCGTCCCGGCCCGCCTGTGCCGCCTGGGCCAGCATCTCCCAGTGGAGGGAGTTCCGCGCGACCGCCAGGTGCAGCTCACGCAAGTCGTTCAGCAGGAGCAGTCCCGTCTCGGGGCGCCGGCCGAGGGCTGCCGAGGCCTTCTCCCGGAGGGCGGCGAGCGCCCCGGGCGAGGGGTTGCCGCGCGGACCGGGCAGGTCCAGGCCGTGGTCGCGGCCCGCGTCGGCCAGGCGGGCGGCGTGTTCGCGGGACCAGCGGGCGATGTCGAGGGCGACGTGGTGGAACTCGTGGTCGGTGCGGTGCCGTGCGGCGGCGGCCAGCAGGTCCTGTTCCAGGTCGCGTTCGCCGTCGTGGAGGAGGCGGAGGACGATGCCGGTGCCGATGCCGGTCATGAGCCGCTCCCCTGCGTCGTAGTGCGTGCTCCGGTGGCGTTCGCGCGGCGGGCGACGAGGGTGAGGCGGGCCGCGCCGGTCTTGAACAACGGCTGTTTGGAGACCGGGTCCCAGTCGGTGACGGTGGTCTCGTTGGCGGCGCGGCCCGGGCCGTCGCCGGGCGGACGGTGCCCCGCCGGTGTGTCCCAGTAGCCGTAGTGGAAGGGCAGGAACACCATGCCGTCACGGATGGCGGTGGTGCGCAGCCGGGCCCGTATCGCCCCGCGCGGCGTCGTGACCTGCACCAGGTCGCCGTCGGCGAGACCCTGGGCCGAGGCCTCGGCGGGTGAGATCTCCGCCCAGACGTCCGGGGCGGCGGCGTCCAGCTCGGGCGCGCGGGCCGTCTTCGTACGGGTATGGAAGTGGTACACCGTGCGCCCGGTGATCAGCTGGAGGGGATACCCGGCGGAGGTGTCCTCGTGCGGCGGCAGGTACTCGACCGCCTTGATCATTGCCTTGCCGTGCGGGTTGAGGGCCCGGTACTCGACGGGTTCCACGCCGGCGCCGGTGACCATGTCCCGGCCGTAGCTCTCGCAGGTGCCGGGGTGGGCGAAGCCGATGCCGTCGGTGTAGAGGCGCGGGGTGCCGCCGGGGGTCTCGTCGGTGCAGGGCCACTGGATGCCGCTGCCGCCGCGCAGCCGGTCGTAGCTCAGGCCCGTGTAGTCACAGGGGCGGCCCGCGCTGCACCGCTGCCAGGCCGCGAACGCCGACTCGGGGTCGTGCCAGGTGATCAGCGGCCCGCCGTCCTTGTCCCGGAAGTCCATGCGGGCGGCGAAGTCGAGGAAGATGTCCAGGTCGGGGCGGGCCTCCCCGGGCGGTTCGACGGCCTTCTCCGACAGGTGCACCGTGCGGTCGGCGTTGGTGAGCGTGCCCGTCTTCTCGCCCCAGGTCGCGGCAGGCAGGACCACGTCGGCGAGCTGCGCGGTCTCCGTGAGGAACAGGTCCTGCGCGATCACGAAGAGGCTCTCCTGGGCGAGGATCGACCGGATGCGGGACAGTTCGGGCAGGGACACGGCCGGGTTGGTGCCGGTGATCCACAGCATCCGGACCGAGCCCTGCTCGGCGTACCGGAAGATCTGCATCGCGTGGGTGGGCGGGGCGTAGTGCGGGATGGTCTGCGGTGCCACGTTCCACACGGCGGCCAGGTCCGCCACGTGCTCGTCGTTCTGCCAGTTGCGGAAGCCCGGCAGGTCGCCGTCGGCGCCGCACTCCCGGGTGTTCTCGGCACTGGGCTGGCCGTTCATCTGGAGCAGCCCGCAACCGGGGCGGCCCAGCATGCCTCGGATCAGGTGCAGGTTGTTGACCTGGACGGCGGCGGCAGTGGCCTGGTGGGACTGGTAGACGCCCTGGAGGACGGTGGACAGCAGCCTCTCGGCGCTGCCGATGATCTCAGCCGCCCGCTCGATCTGCGCGGCCGGCACGTCGCAGATCCCGGCCGCCCACGCGGGCGTGCACTCCTCCACCATGGCCGCGAGCTCGTCGAATCCGACGGTGTGTGCGGCGACATAGGACCGGTCGGTGCGGCCGGTGCGGATGATCTCGTGCAGCAGGGCGTTGAGCAGCGCGACGTTCGTGCCCGCGCGCGGGGCCAGGTGGACGTCGGCCCGCCGGGCGACCGGGGTGTGGCGCGGGTCCACGCAGACCAGGCGGGGCGGGTCCGCACCCTCCAGACGGTCCAGCAGGCGCATCCACAGGACCGTCTGCGTCTCCGCCATGTTGTGCCCGAACAGGGCGACGGTGTCGGCGTGGTCGATGTCCTCGTAGGAGCCGGGCTGTCCGTCGCAGCCGAACGTCTCCTTCAGCGCTTCGGCGGCCGTCGCCGTGCACAGCCGGGTGTTGCCGTCCAGGTGGTTGGTGCCGATGCCGGCGCGGGCCAGCACGGCCAGGGTGTAGTACTCCTCCAGGAACAGCTGCCCGCTGGTGTAGAGGCCGATCGAGCCGGGGCCCCTGTCGGCCAGCAGTTCCCTGGTCCGGGCCGTGATCCGGTTCATGGCGGTGTCCCAGTCGCACTCCACGAGCCGGCCCTCCTCGCGGACCAGGGGCCTGGTGAGGCGGTCCGGGGAGGCGTTCGCCTGCCAGCCGTAGAGGTCCTTGGGGCCGAGGCGCCCGCGGTTCACCCGGTCCGCGGCCCGGCCCCGTACGCCCACGATGCGTCCCTCGCGCACCGCGATGTCCATCGCGTCGCCGTTGGAGTGGAGCACCGAGGCGGCCTGCACCCAGCGCTCCACGTCCCGCTCGCCGAGCCCCGCCGCGAGATGGGTGTCGGTCCGGGGCGGCCAGGACGTACCTGGCCCGTACGGTGTGCGCGAGCCCCAGACGTCCGTGATCCGGTCAGCCGAGGTGTCCACGGTCCACCTCCCGCAGAGGACGGCACTGTCGTCGGCGGGTACCCGCCTGAAGCGCCGGTGACACAAAGCACGCGAATGTTCACATACGGCACATAGGCCGACGCGGGTGCGATCATCTTGTCGTTCGATCGTGGCCACCTTCGCCACTGGGCTGGCACCGCCCAACTCCCGCTCCCTAGGATGTACTTCCTGTCCAGCCAGCCGTTGGCGCGGCACCTTGCAGGGGGAACGATGCACTCCGAGAAGCAGCTGTCCACCGAGATCGACGCGAATGTGCCGACGGCAGCGCGCATGTACGACCACTACCTGGGCGGCAAGGACAACTACGCGGCGGACCGCGCCGCGTGCGAGGAACTCGACAAGGTCGTCCCCAGCACCCGCCGCCTGGCCCTGAACAACCGGCGCTTCCTCCAGCGGGTCGTGAAGACCCTCTCCGAGGAGTACGGCATCCGGCAGTACCTGGACCACGGATCCGGCCTGCCGACGCAGGACAACGTGCACCAGGTCGCCCAGCGCATCGACCCCACGACCCACGTGGTCTACGTGGACAACGATCCGATGGTGCTGGTGCACGGCCGTGCCCTGCTGGAGCAGGACGAGCGGACGACCGTCATCCACGCGGACATGCGTGAGACCGACCAGATCTTCGGCCACGCCGACACCAAGCGGCTGATCGACTTCGACCAGCCGGTGTGCGTGCTCTTCAACTCGGTGTTCCACTGCATCCCGGACAGTGACACCGACGGGCCGCTCGCGGTGGCCCGGCGTGTGCGGGAGCGGCTCGCGCCCGGCAGCTTCATGGTGATGTGCCAGCTGGTCAGCGAGGACCCCGAGGTGCGTGACTTCGTCACGAACTTCATGGACCAGGCGACCCAGGGCCACTGGGGCCGCGTGCGCGAACCGAAGGACGTGGAGACGTACTTCGAGGGTCTGGAGATCCTGGAGCCGGGGCTCGTGGAGGTCTCGACCTGGCGTCCGGACACCGAGGTGGCACCCCGTCAGCTCACCCACGAGTGGATCGAGTTCGGCGGTGTCGGGCGGATCCCCCTGGAGAAGTGACCCGGCGAAGTGACCGCAGTGACGCCTCGTGCGGGACGGCCGTCGGCCCCCACGAGGCACCTACGGGTCACGGGTAGCGCTGCTCCATCGTCTGCCGCAGCAGCTCCAGTGAGTCACGGGGCTTGAGCGCCTCGTCCGCGAGCCGGTCCAGCGCGATCCGGTACTCCTCGGTCTCGTCGCGGTCCTCGAGGAAGTTCGCGCTCTTGATGTGCTCCAGGTAGACCACGTCGGGCAGATCGAGGCCGCCGAAGCGCAGATACGTGATCGGGATGGCCGGCGCCGAGGCGTTGGTGACGCTCAACGGCACGATCTGCAACGTCACGTTGGAGCGCCCGGCCATCTCGACGAGGTGCGCGAGCTGTTCCCGCATCACGTCGGTGCTGCCCAGGACGCGCAGCAGCACGGACTCGTCGATGATCGCCCACAGCTGCGGGGCGTCGGACCGCGACAGCAACCGGGCCCGTTGCCTGCGCAGTTCGACGCGCCGCTCCACCTCGCTCGCAGGCGCGTTCGGCAGGCCGCGCTCCACCACGGCCCGGGTGTAGGCGGGTGTCTGCAACAGGCCGGGCACGTACTGGATCTCGAAGGTGCGAATGGTGGCGGCGGCCTCCTGCAGCCCGACCAGCCGGTCGAACCACTCGGGCATCAGCCGCTTGTCGTACCGCTGCCACCAGCCGGGCTCACCGGCCCGCTGCAGCAGCTTGAGCAGCACGGAGACTTCGTAGTCGTCGGTGCCGTACAGCTCCAGCAGGGCGCGGACGTCGTTCTCCGTCGGCGGGCGGCGGCCCTTGCCCGACTCGATACGGGACAGCTTCGCGGCACTGAACCCGACGGCGCGCGCCGCCTGGTCCTGGGCGAGGCCGGCGTCCTCGCGGAAGCCGGCGAGCTGTACACCGACCAGCATCTTCAGCAGAGTCGGCGCCGGCTCGCGTCTGTCCAGGTAGGGTTCCAGACGGGAGATGCGACGCGGCGGACATCCTGACTCCCAGCAGACCGGCACAAGGGCGACTTACACTATCGCACTTCACCGGGCCTTCACGCATCCGCCCGCAATGCCCCCGCAGAAGTGGGGAGTTGAACTCCGCTTCCCCGAGGGCATCGCGCGCACGGACAGGGCCGTTCCTCACAGCAGGTGGTCGAACTCGCCGTCCTTCGCTCCGGCCACGAAGGCCGCCACCTCCGCCGACGTGTAGACGAGGGCGGGCCCGTCGGGGTCGCGGGAGTTGCGCAGCGCGATCCCGCCGTCGACGAGGGGGGCGACTTCGACGCAGTTGCCCTCGGCGTTGCTGTGCCGGCTCTTCATCCAGCAGGCTTCCAAAGAGCTTGCCCGCACTCCGTTCTGCACTGGTGGCACCGCAGTCTCCTTGCTGTTCTCGTTCCCCGCCGCACACGGCGTGCCCGGCCGTCCGGACGAGTGCGGGCGCGTCCCTACGACCGCACTCGTCCCGGCTCGCGTACCCACGACGGCTTGATACTCACGCAATTTCTCGTGCAATTGCACGCGAGCGCCTTCAGTGTGGATAATAGCCGCGGCGTCAACCCCCGGGCCGGCGCCGCGTCCTGACGTCGCATCGGGGAGATGCCGTGTCATCACCTGCGCAGCACGTGCTCCGGCCGCCGAGTGGGGCTGCGGCACACGCAGGCGCATCCGGGGCGAGCCACACCTTCCCGGCCGGGCCGAACACGGCCTCGGCGTACGGAACTCCGCCCTCGGCACCGCGGACACCGCCGCAGTTCTCGGGTGCCCTGTCCGCCTCGGCCGCACTGCGCGTCGAGTGCAGCCGGGAGGGGTTCGCGCGAGCCCGGTCCTTCACCCGCGACACCCTGCACGGCTGGTCGCTCGACCACCGCTGCGACGACGCGACCCTCGTCATCACCGAGCTCACCGCCAACGCCGCGACACACGCGGCGCCCAGAGCCTCGGACGCACCGGATGTGCCGGAGATCCGGCTCGGTTTCCTCCTGGACCCCAGCCACCTGCTGGTCACCGTCTCCGACCCCGACGACCACCCGCCCGTGTACCGGCCGGCGGGCATCGCCCTGGAGGAGCACGGCCGGGGGCTGTGCATCGTCGACGCCCTGTCCGAGGAGTGGGGCTGGGCCCCCAGCCCCCCGGCGGGCAAGACGGTCTGGGCCAGGTTGTCGACCCGGCCATCCACCCCCTGTCCACCCATCTGACACGACTGCCGCGGAAAGGCCCCTCGCCATGCGCAGCGCTTCGACGGAACACCCGAGCAGCGAGCGTCCCCAGCGCCCCGACGCCACGGCCCGGAACACACCGCTCACGGCACTGGACCTCGTGCCGTGGGGCGACATCCAGGACTCCACCGGCTCGGCGGCGGCCATTCCCCACCTGCTCAACGGCATCGCGGGGGATGACGCCGACACCGCCCGCTCCGCCCTCCACGACCTGCGCAAACGGATCTGCCAGTTCGGTTTCGTGGTGGAGCAGGCGACCGCGGCCACGGTTCCGTTCCTGTGGGAGCTGGCGCAGCTGCCGCAGGTGACCTGCCGCGCCCAGATCATCCAGCTGCTCAAGAACATCGCCGACGCCCGGCAGTGGGAGAGCACCGCCGCCGCCTATCCGAAGCTGCTGAACCACCGGGAGAACCCGGTGGTATGGGAGCGTGCGGCGCGCCAGGCGGTGCGGTCCCGGCGCGGCGAACTCGGCCGGCTGATGGCGGACCAGGACGGCGAGATCGCCCGGGCCACGACCGAGCTGGCCCGCTCGCTGGGCGCCTGAGACTGCCGTACGTTCCGCGGTGGGCAGGTCGCACGTTCACGGGTGGGCGGCGAGCCCTTCAAGCCCGCAGACGTGACGAAACGGTGAGGACCCCCTGCCACCATGGGTGATGCCCCTCGCCTCCCGGGGCCGGGCAGTGTAGACATGGCACATGGTCCGACTCTTGGGTCGATCCGGGACTCGATCGCCCCTGCGGCCCGGCGCTGCGCCGTCGGCACGGCAGCGGCGGGAGGCGGGCCCGCCACGGTGGCAACCGGGGGCGGGGCTGCGGTCGGTGCTGGGCGGACGCAGCGTCGCCGGACAGGTGTTCCTGCTCGTCGTGGTGATCGTGCTGCTGCTGGTCGTGGCGGCCGTGGTGGCGCTGGTGCTGCAGGTGCGGCACGACACGACGCGGGAGGCCCGCAACCGTTCGCTCGCCGTCGCGGAGACCTTCGCCAACGCGCCGGGCACCGTCGAGGCACTCCAGAGCCCTGATCCCACCGCCGTGCTCCAGCCCCGGGCCGAGGCCGCCCGGGAGCGGTCGAAGGTCGACTTCATCGTCGTCATGAACACCGACGGGATCCGCTACACCCACCCCAGGCCGGACCGGATCGGGAAGAAGTTCGTCGGGACGCTCGCGCCCGCGCTCGCCGGGAAGTCGTTCACCGAGGAGATCGAAGGCACCATCGGCCCGCTCGTGCAGGCCGTGGTGCCGGTGAAGGATCCGGACGGCCGGGTCGTGGGCCTGGTCTCGGCGGGGATCACGACCAAGAACGTCGGCGGCACCGCCGACCGTCAGCTGCCGCTCGTGCTCGCGGCCGCCGCCGTCGCGCTCGCCCTGGCGACGGCGGGTGCCGCACTGGTGAGCCGGCGGCTGCTGCGCCAGACCCACGGGCTCGGTCCGCACGAGATGACCCGGATGTACGAGCATCACGACGCCGTGCTGCACGCCGTCCGGGAGGGAGTGCTCATCGTCGACGACGGGGGCATCCTGGTCCTCGCCAACGACGAGGCACACCGGCTGCTCGGGCTGCCCGCCGACGCCGAGGGCCGGCACGTCCTCAGCCTCGGTCTCGACCCGGGCACCGCCGACCTGCTGGCCTCCGGACGTGTCGCCACGGACGAGGTGCACCTCGTCGGGGACCGGCTCCTCGCCGTCAACCAGCGGACCACGGACCGTGCGGGCGTGCCGCCCGGCAGCGTCGCCACCCTGCGCGACTCCACGGAGCTGCGGGCGCTGTCCGGGCGGGCCGAGACCGCGCGGGAACGGCTCAACATGCTGTACGACGCCGGAGTGGGCATCGGGACCAGCCTGGACGTGACCCGCACGGCCGAGGAGCTGACCGAACTGGCCGTGCCGCGGTTCGCCGACTTCGTCACCGTGGACCTGTTCGACGCGGTGCTGGGCGGCGGGCAGCCGAACGCGGCGGCCACGCTCAGCCGGACCGCGGTGAGCGGCATCCGCAAGGACGCGCCGCTCTACCCGGCCGGCGAGCGGATCAGGTTCGTCGAGTCCTCTCCGCAGGGCCGCAGCCTCGCCACCGGCGGCCCCGTCCTGGAACCCCGGCTGGGCGAGGCTCCGGGCTGGCAGGCACAGGACCTGGAACGCTCGGCGCAGATCGTCGCGTACGGCATCCACTCGCTGATCACGGTGCCGCTGCGGGCCGGCGCCCTGGTGCTCGGCGTGGTCAGCTTCTGGCGCTGCGAAAAGCCGGAGCCCTTCGACGCGGACGAGCTGGCCCTGGCCGAGGAACTGGTCGCGCGGGCCGCCGTCTCCATCGACAACGCGCGCCGCTACACCCGCGAGCACAGCATGGCGGTGACGCTCCAGCGCAGCCTGCTTCCCCGCAACCTGCCGGAGCAGGGCGCCCTGGAGATCGCCTACCGCTACCTGCCCGCGCAGGCCGGGGTGGGCGGTGACTGGTTCGACGTGCTGCCGCTGTCGGGGGCCAGGGTGGCGCTCGTGGTCGGGGACGTCGTCGGTCACGGGCTGCACGCCGCGGCCACGATGGGACGGCTGCGCACGGCGGTGCACAACTTCTCCGCCCTCGACCTGCCGCCCGAGGAACTGATCGCCCTGCTGGACGAGTTGGTCGGCCGTATCGACCAGGACGAGACGGAGGACGAGGGCAGCGCCCCGGTCACCGGCGCGACCTGTCTGTACGCCGTCTACGACCCGGTGTCCCGGCGCTGCACCGTCGCGCGGGCCGGGCATCCCCCGCCGGCACTGATCCACCCGGACGGCACGGTGGAGTACCCCGATGTCCCCGCCGGTCCCCCACTCGGGCTCGGCGGTCTGCCGTTCGAGACGGCGGAGCTGGAGCTTGCCGAGGGCAGCCGGCTGGTCCTGTACACCGACGGGCTGGTCGAGGACCGGGAGCGGGACATCGACGTGGGTCTGGAGATGCTGCGCGAGGCGCTGGGCCGGGCGGGGCAGTCGCCGGAGGACACCTGCCGGGTCGTGCTCGACTCGCAGCTCACGGCCCGCTCCAGCGACGACATCGCGCTGATCGTCGCGCGTACCCGGGCGCTGGCCTCCGGCCAGGTCGCCGAGTGGCCGGTGCCGGCCGATCCGGCGGCCGTGGGCGAGGTGAGGGCGGCGGTCAGCCGGCAACTGTCCGAATGGGGCCTGGACGAGCTGACGTTCAGCACGGAACTGATCCTGAGCGAGCTGGTCACCAACGCGCTGCGGTACGGGGGCGGCCCCATACGCGTCAGGATGCTGCGCGACCGCAACCTGATCTGCGAGGTGTTCGACAGCAGCAGCACCTCACCGCACCTGCGGTACGCGACCATGACGGACGAGGGCGGGCGTGGCCTGTTCCTCGTCGCGCAGCTCGCGGAACGCTGGGGGACGCGCTACCTGCCGGCGGGGAAGGTCATCTGGGCGGAGCAGCCCCTGCCATAAGCGGGACCATGCACTCCCCATAAAGTAGCCTTATGAGCTCATAGACCGGACCCTCGTACCGACTTAGGCATGCCTTAGTTTAGGCTTCCCGTCGAGATCGCTTGTCGCCGCTCGAAGGGAACCTGACCATGCCCCGCCCCCTGCGGGTAGCCATCGTCGGATCCGGCCCCGCCGGGATCTACGCCGCCGACGCCCTGCTCAAGTCCGAGGTGGCCGCCGAACCCGGCGTTTCCATCGACATCTTCGAGCGCATGCCGGCGCCGTTCGGTCTGATCCGTTATGGCGTCGCCCCCGACCACCCGCGGATCAAGGGCATCATCACCGCCCTGCACCAAGTGCTCGACAAACCGCAGATCCGGCTCTTCGGCAACGTGGACTACGGCACCGACATCGGCCTGGACGACCTGCGCGCGTTCTACGACGGCGTGATCTTCGCCACCGGCGCGACCGCCGACCGGGCGCTCTCGCTGCCGGGCATCGACCTGGACGGCTCGTACGGCGCCGCGGACTTCGTGTCCTGGTACGACGGCCACCCGGACGTTCCGCGCACCTGGCCGCTGGAGGCGGAGAAGGTCGCCGTGCTCGGCGTCGGCAACGTCGCCCTCGACGTCGCGCGCGTTCTGGCCAAGACGGCGGACGAACTGCTGCCGACCGAGATCCCGGCGAACGTCTACGAGGGTCTGAAGGCCAACCGGGCCAAGGAGATCCACGTCTTCGGCCGACGCGGCCCGGCGCAGGCGAAGTTCAGCCCGATGGAGCTGCGGGAGCTGGATCACTCCCCCAACATCGAGGTCATCGTCGACCCCGAGGACATCGACTACGACGAGGGCTCGATCACCACCCGGCGCGGCAACAAGCAGGCCGACATGGTGGCCAAGACCCTGGAGAACTGGGCGATCCGCGACGTCGGCGACCGGCCCCACAAGCTCTTCCTGCACTTCTTCGAGTCGCCGGTCGAGGTCCTCGGCGAGGACGGCAAGGTCGTGGGCCTGCGCACCGAGCGCACGGAACTCGACGGCACCGGCAACGTCAAGGGCACCGGCACGTTCAACACCTGGGACGTCGGCGCCGTGTACCGCGCGGTGGGCTACCTGTCCGACAAACTCCCCAAGCTGCCCTGGGACATCGACTCGGGCACCGTCCCGGACGAGGGCGGCCGGGTCGTGCAGGAGTCGGGCGAGCACCTGCAGTCCACGTACGTCACCGGCTGGATCCGGCGCGGCCCCATCGGCCTCATCGGGCACACCAAGGGCGACGCCAACGAGACGGTGAAGAACCTGCTGGAGGACTACGCGGGCGGCAGGCTGCACACGCCCGCCGCCCCGGACCCCGAGGCCGTGGACGCGTTCCTCGCCGAGCGCGACATCCGCTTCACCACCTGGGACGGCTGGTACAAGCTGGACGCCGCGGAGAAGGCTCTGGGCGAGCCCGAGGGCCGCGAGCGCGTGAAGATCGTCGAGCGCGAGGACATGCTGCGGGCCAGCGGCGCCTGACGCCTCGCACCTGACGTTTTACCTCCCGCGGGGCGGGTTCGGTGGCAATGTCACCGGACCCGCCCTTCTGCGTACTTGAAGCGTGTACGATCCGGATGCTTCACCGAACCATCACATCGCCTTCACCTGAAGGCCATGCAGGGGGGACGAACGTCCATGCGTATACGCCTTGTCGCCACCACGGCCCTCGCCGCCGGGGCCCTGACCGCCCTGTCGGCGGTTCCGGCCCAGGCCGCCGAGTACGACTCCGCGCTGAAGATCCGGGGCATCCAGTACGACGCTCCCGGGAGCGACTCCAACCGCTGCTCGGGCGGGAACACCGCCGAGGAGTACCTGACCATCAAGAACTACTCGCGTTCCACGACGGTGAACCTCAAGGGGTACGTCGTGAAGGACGCGGCGGGGAACAAGTTCACCTTCACCGCGAGCCACACCCTTCAGCCGGGTGACTACGTGAAGCTGCGCGGCGGCAACGGGACCGACTCCGACACCAAGAACGTCGTCTACCGCGACAACTGCAACTTCATGTGGAACAACGACAAGGACACGATCTACGTGTACAAGCCGTCCGGCAGCCGTGCCGACGTGCACTCGTACACCAGGAGCGGCTCCGACGCGGACGGCAACGGGTACATCACCTTCCACGGCTGAGCCTTTTGCCGACCCGGCAACAGGCTTCGCGTGCGGCGCGGCGGGCGCTGGATGATCGGTGGACCGAGCGCCCCTTCGGATCGCGGGAGGATCCATGCCGCAGACGTCCGCCGTTGACCGCACGCATCGCCTCGTTTCCACACCGGCCGGCCGCACCCACCTCGTGGAGCAGGGTGCCGGACCGCTCGTTCTCCTGCTGCACGGATTCCCCGAGTCCTGGTACGCCTGGCGACACCAGCTGCCGGCGCTGGCCGCGGCCGGCTACCGCGCGGTCGCCGTGGACGTCCGCGGCTACGGACGTTCGTCCCGGCCCCCGGAGGCGGACGCGTACCGGATGCTGGAGCTGGTGGAGGACAACGCCGCCGTGGTGGAGGCCCTGGGCGAGCGGTCCGCCGTGCTCGTCGGGCACGACTGGGGCGCGGCCATCGCGGCGGCCTCCGCGCTGGTCCGGCCGGAAACCTTCCGCGCGGTGGGGCTGCTGAGCGTGCCGTACACGCCGCCCGGCGGACAGAAACCGAGTGAGGTCTTCGCGCGGATGGGCGGTGACGAGGAGTTCTACGTCTCCTACTTCCAGGAGCCCGGCCGGGCCGAGGCGGAGATCGAGCCCGACGTGCGCGGCTGGCTCGCGGGCTTCTACGCGGCCCTGTCGGCGGACGCGCCGCCCGGGGCCGACCCCCATTTCGTGGCCCGCGGCGGTCGGTTGCGTGACCGGTTCCCGGCCGGCCGGCTGCCGGGGTGGATGAGCGAGGCAGACCTCGACGTCTACGCCGCGGAGTTCGAACGCACCGGACTGACCGGGGCCCTGAACCGTTACCGGAACATGGACCGTGACTGGCAGGACCTGGCGGACTTCTCCGGTGCCCCTGTCACCCAGCCGTCGCTGTTCATCGGGGGCGGCCTGGACGCCTCCACGACCTGGCTGGCCGACGCGATCGAGGCGTTCCCGGCCACGCTCCCCGGGCTGAGGGCCTCGCACATCCTGGACGGCTGCGGTCACTTCGTGCAGCAGGAGCGGCCGGCCGATACCAACCGGCTCCTGACGGAGTGGCTCGCCGGCCTCCCCTCCTAGAGAGCCGGCAGCCAGCGGTCCAGGTGGGCGCGCAGGGCCGTGAGGTCGGTGCCGCGTGCCAGGTGACCCACGTATCCGTCGGGGCGTACGAGGGCCTGGGTGACGCCGGGCCACGGGCTTCGCGTGCCCAGGCGGTGCACGCTCAGCAGGCCGTGACGCTCGCCCAGCGGCAGGTCCTGGGGCCAGTGGTGGGCGGGGCCGGTGAGCAGAAGGTGGTAGCCCGGTCCGGCGATGAGCCGCTGGAGTCCGGCCGGGGTGTCGGGCAGCCGGTCTCCCGCGCGTGGACCCTGCCGCGGGCGGTGCGGTCCGGTGGCGGAGGCGGGACCGCGCCGGTAGTGGATGCCGAGTTCTGACACCGTACGGAACAGGCGCGCCCGGGCACCGGTCGCACGCAGGAACAGCGGGGCCAGGTGCGGGGCGAGTCGCGTCCGTGCCAGGCGGAGGACCGGATGGCCGCTCGTACCGACGGTGAACGCGCGGTCGGTGAGCCGGCGTACGCCGTGGCCGACCGGGGCGCGTTCCGCCTCGTACGTGTCCAGCAGCTCCTCCGGTGCGGCCCCGCGGCAGACGTGGGCGAGTTTCCAGCCGAGGTTGAGCGCGTCCTGGATGCCGGTGTTCATGCCCTGTCCGCCGGCCGGGCTGTGGATGTGCGCCGCGTCGCCGGCGAGGAAGAACGGGCCCTTGCGGTAGTGGGTGGCGCCGCGGTTGTGGATGCGGAAGCTCGTCATCCAGACCGGGTCGTGCAGGGACGGCTTGTCGGGCGTGAAGTCGTCGGCGATCCGCTGGAGGAGGTCCAGGGTCACCTCGCCGCCGGGGGCGCCCGGCGGGTGCATCGCGATCATCCGCCAGGTGGCCGGAGTGCCGAGCGGGAAGAAGAACAGCAGCCCGGCCGCGGTCATGTACGTGTGTGCGGTGCCCTGCTCCAGTCCGTCGGCCTCCAGGTCCGCCAGCAGGAACGTCTGCGGATAGGCGTACCCCTCGAAGGGGATGCCCGCCCGGGCGCGCACGGTGCTGTGCGCGCCGTCGCAGCCCACGACGTAGCGGGCCCGTACGGTCTGGTCGGTCCCGTCCCGGCGTCGCAGGCGGCAGGTGACATGGTCGCCCTCTTGTTCGGCGCCGACCAGCTCGGTGCCCCGCTCGACCGTGACGTCCCGCTCGGCCAGATGAGCCGCCAGGGTGGCCTCCGTCTCCGACTGCGGGAGGAAGAGCAGGAAGGGGTACGGCGTGTCGTCGCAGCCGACGTCGAACACCAGGACGCGCAGCACCCGTCGGGGCAGATGCAGGTGCAGCCGGACCGCCGTGCTGCCCCGGTCGACGAGGTCGTCCGCCACGCCGAACGCGGACAGCATCTCCAGGGTGCGGGGCTGGATCGCGGGGGCGCGTGACTCCCGCGCACGGTCCAGTGAGCGGTCGACGATCCGGAAGGGGGTTCCACAGGCGCGCAGTTGGGTCGCGAGTGCGAGTCCGGTGGGGCCCGCGCCCACCACGAGCACGTCCAGGGGTGCCGTCATGGCACCCACCGTAGACGCGGCCGGCTGCGCGCAGGCCGTCGCCGTGCGGCGTGCCGGGGCCCTCCGCGACGTGTCCGTGGCGGAGGGCTCCCGTCCGGTGGTGCCGGTTCAGACCTCCAGGTCGGCCTCGATGCGGCGCAACTGGTGGCGGGCCATGGCGAGATTGGCCCGGCTCCCGTCGAGCACGAGGTAGAGGAAGAGTCCGCTGCCTCCGCGGCCCTTCAGGAGGCGGATGAGGTGGTACTGGGTGTTCAGGGTGATCAGGATGTCCTCGATCTCCTCCTTCAGCCCCAGGTGCTCCATGGTGCGCAGCTTGGACCGCACGACGTCGGTGTTGCCCGCGGCGGCGACTTCCAGGTTGAAGTCCTTGCTGCCGCCGAGGGTGCCGAGGGCCATGCCGCTGGTGTAGTCGACGAGTGCGACGGCCGTCGCTCCGTCGATGGAGCTCAGGCATTCCTTCAGCGCGGTCTCCGTGTTGGCCATGCGCTCGGTTCCTTTCCTTCGGTCTTCTACTTCGGTGGGTCGGAAGGTTCGGTGGGTCGGGAGGTTCGGTGGGGCAGGAGGTTCGGGTGGCTCAGATGCCGGTCTGCGGGCGCGGCTGGTGCGTGGGCCGCTGCGGGGTGCGTACCGGGAGGGTGCCGATGGGGCGGTCCGTGGCCGGGGGCACCGTGGCCAGGTGCTCCTCGGGCGCGGCCCGGTCGGCGTGGCGGCCGGTGCCCGGGCCCACGCCCGTGGCCACCAGGTCGGCGATCCGGGCGCCGCTGCGGCGGCCTTCGAGGTGCAGGCGGCCGACGTTGACGCGGTCCTCGGCGAGGAGGGTGAGCACGGCGGTCGTCCCGGCGGCGTAGGTGGCGACGTAGCCTCCGGAGCCCCGCACGAGCAGTTCACGGAAGTCGCCACGGGCGGCGGCGTCGGTCATGCGGTAGGCGACGCCGAGGGCGGCGGCGGTGAGCGCCGCGAGTCCCTCCGGCTCGGTGCCCGGCACGTCGTGGGCGAGGACGAGTCCGTCGACGGTGGCCGCGAGGGAGCCCGTCAGCCGGGGTATGCGGGTGCGGAGCCGACGCAGTTCGTCCAGGACGTCGGTCTCGACGGCCATGAGCAGTCTCCTTTCGGCACGCTGTCTTCGCGCGCGGATCACAGTGCCTCCAAGGCGTGCAGGAGCCGTCGCAGCAGTGCGGTTTCGGGCTCGTCCGGTGCCGCGGGACGAGGTGAGGGGCCCGGCTCGGCGAACACGGGGGCGGGGGCGGACGCTGGGGCTGGGGCGGACGTGGGGACGGGGAGCAGGGGGGCCACGGGGGTGACCAGTCCTGCGGCGGCGAGGCGGCGGAGCTCGACGAGGGTGTGGAAGGTGCGGCAGGCGAGGGCGGTGGCGATCTGGGCGGCGGTGCGCACACCGTCGACCTGGGCGAGGGTCCGGCCGCGGCGGGCCGGCAGGTCGGCGGCGTCCGGTCCGGGCACCCGGGCCAGAGGCGCGCGGTCGACGGAGGGTTCGGGCCATATGCGGTGCAGCAGTTCGCGGCGGCGTCTGGACTCGCGCAGGACGGTTTCCACCGGTACGGACCGGACCGCGCCGAGCCAGTGAGCGGCTCCGGGCCGGAAGCGCAGTGCCGGTCCGTCGTGGGCGAGCACGAAGTACGCCGCGTCGAAGAGCGCGCCCAGGTGGCACAGTTCCAGGGCGCCGGCGGCGAGGTGGCCGCTGTCGACCAGTTGCCGTCCGACACGGCAGCGGCGGCCTGCCTGGTCGATCGCCTCCCACCAGCCGTCCGGGGCGAGTGCGCCGCTGTGGGTGAGCAGGTCGCCGAGGTCGGGTGTGACGGCGGATTCGACGTGCACGACGTGTCCCGCCGCGAGGTAGACGATCCCCGTCTCGGTGGACAGGGCTCCGGTCGCGCCCTGTTCGGCGAGGGTGCCGAGCACGGCCGAGGCGGGTTCGTCCGTGCGCAGGGTCCCGGTCGGCGTGGTCATCCGAGCACCAGCCGGTCCGCCATCTCGGCCAGCCGGATGCGGGCCAGGGCCAGGTTTCCTTCGTCACGGTCCAGCCACAGGTGCACGAACACCGTGCTGTCGAACGTCGTGGTGACGAACCTGAGCAGGTGGTACGAGTCGGCGTTCGTGATGATCAGGTCCTGTACAGGGGGCTCCTTGCCGGACAGGCCCCCGGACGGGCCACCCGAGTCGTCGTCGGGCGGCCCGCCCGGGCCTTTGCCGGTCAGGGCGAGGGCGCCGCTCTCGGTGGCGAGGCGGGCGAGTTCCGCGGTTTCCGCAGCCGTCGCCTCCACGTCGCCACCGGGTGCGTCACCCACCGCTCCCAGCGCAAGACCACTGATCCAATCGACCACCGAAGCCCCTCGGGCACCTTGCAGCCGCATGGCGTCCAGCAGACTCTCGTCGATTCCGGGCACGCCGAATCCCCTCCCCCTGCACGGCCGTTCCCGCGAACGTGAGCACGACACTACGCACGGTGCTCGGTGCAGGTGAACGCTTTGGCATTTTCCAAAGGAATGTGCAGCGGAGCGGGCAGGGGTGCGACGTGGTCGATCCAAAGCGAGCAGGACCTGTCCCGCACGGTGGGACTTTCACTCAATGCCGACCACGTGCCGACGCTACTGACGTGCAATCGTCACGGAACCCGGGACTCCGTCCTGTGCCCGCCGAGTCGTCCTCCGACCGAACCGAAACGGAGACCGTACGCCTTCCGACGCCGCGCGCCGCCGCTGCGCCGTGGTGGGACCGGGCGCCCGCGCCCCGGCGCCTCGGTACCCGCTTACGCCGCCGGGGACTTCTCTGTGTCAACGGCAGCGAAGGACGTCTTGAGCTGCTGGTCGAGGAGTCCGCCTGGACCCGGTCGCCGGTCCGGGACGAGAGCGCCGTGCCGCACGGAGAGCCGGTGGGCGACACGGCGGGGCGCACGGAGCTGATGTTGCGCCGGTTCTGGGAACCGCCGCGCGTACTGGAGGTTCGGACCGGCGAGGGCGGTCACGGCGGCGGGGACGTCCGCATGCTCGAGGATCTCTTCGGCGAACCCGTGGCCGACCCGCTGGGGCGGGCGGCGGACGCCGTCGACGGGGCACGCTCACTGGTCGCGGGCCTCACCGCGAACCGGTCCTTCGAGCTGGGGAGTCCGGTGCGCACCCGGGACCTGCTCGACGTGTGACCGACAGGAGCCGGCCCCTCTCACGGCACCCGTCGCCCCGGACGTCACAGCCCGGTCCCGACCGTCTCCGGTGGGACAATCTGCCGTACGAGTCCCAGCCGAGGAAGTCGGTCATCACGCCGTGGAACGAGCAGCCGTGCCCTTTCCTCCGTCGCCCTGGCATCTCACCGGCGACATGGTCGTCTCGCTGTGGCGCGTCCCGGCGGACGATCTGCCGCCCTGGCCCCTGCCGCGCGGGGTTCGCCCCTGGGTCGTGCGGCGCCGGGCCACCCTGCTGACCTTCTGGGTGGACTACCGGCCCGGCGGCGTCCTCGCCTACCGCGAGTTCCTCGTCGCCCTGGCCGTTCGCCACGGCCGCCGCCTCGCCGGCAGCACCGTGGCGGCCTGGGTCGACGACGAACAGTCCCTGGCCGGGGGACGCGCCCTGTGGGGCATCCCGAAGGAGCAGGGCGTGATCACGCTCAGCGCGGACGGCCGGGGCGGCCGGGGAGAGCTGACCGCCGCCGGCATTCCGCCGGTCCGCCTCACGTACCGGGACGTGCTGCGGCTGCCCTTCCGGCTGCCCGCCCGCGCCCACCTGGTCCAGCAACTGCCCGACGGTACGGAGTGCCGCGTGCCCGCGCGGATCAGCGGGCGGCCGGCCCTCGGCCGCAGCCGCGTCACGACCGGGGCCGGCGCTCCCCTGTCCGTACTGGCCCGGCACAAACCGCTCTTGTCCTTCGCCGTCCGCGACTTCCGCAGCACCGTGGGCAGTTGAGCCCGCGCGGTGTCCCGCGAGCCGCTCAGCAGCAGCGGCTGTGGGTGCGGGCCTCCTGGTGCCGGGTGCGCAGCACCTGGTACTCGCGGCGGGTCGGCACCGGGGCGAGCGGGTGGTGGCGCCGGTGCCGCTCGCAGTGCCGCTCGTAGTCGGCCTCTCCGGTCAGCTCGCGCAGGTACCAGCGCACCGCCCGCACCCAGTGCCGGATCCTCACGAGCGGGCTCCGGCCAGGGGCTCGACGGATGCGCCGGGCACGTCGATGCGGGACTCGACGTACGGGGCCTCGGTGGTCGGCAGTGGCGTGGTGGACCGTATCGCGCGCACGCAGACCACCGCCGCGTTGACGATCACCACGGCGACCAGGAGGAGGAAGAGGGCGATGAGGACGCCGTCGACGGTGGAGTTGGTGACCACGGTGTGCATGTCGGCGGTCGTCTTGGCGGGGGCGAGGATCTGGCCGGCGTCCAGGGCGTCGGCATAGTGGGACCGTTGGGCGAAGAAGCCGATCTTCGGGTCAGTGGAGAAGACCTTCTGCCAGCCGGCGGTGAAGGTGATCGCGGTGACCCAGGCGAGGGGAACGCCGGTCACCCAGGCCCAGCGCAGCCGCCCGGACTTGACGAGGACGGTGGTGCAGACGGCGAGGGCGATGGCGGCGAGCAGCTGGTTGGCGATGCCGAAGAGCGGGAAGAGCTGGTTGATTCCGCCGAGCGGGTCGGTGGCGCCGGTGTAGAGGAAGTAGCCCCAGGCGGCGACGACCAGACCGCTGCACAGCCAGATGCCGGGCTTCCAGTTGACCCGGCCGAGCGGCTTGTAGACGTTGCCGAGCATGTCCTGGAGCATGAAGCGGCCGACGCGGGTCCCGGCGTCCACCGTGGTCAGGATGAACAGCGCCTCGAACATGATCGCGAAGTGGTACCAGAAGGCCTTCATGGCCGCCCCGCCGAAGACGCCGGAGAAGATCTCCGACATGCCGACCGCGAGGGTCGGGGCGCCTCCGGAGCGGGCGATCAGGGTCTGTTCCTCGACGGCCTTCGCGGCCTGGGTGAGCTGGTCGGGGGTGATGGTGAAGCCGAGGCCCGCCACCGCGTGGGACGCGGACTCGGCGGTCGCGCCCAGCAGTCCAGCCGGGGCGTTCATCGCGTAATACAGACCCGGCTCCAGCGTCGCCGCGGCGATCAGCGCCATGATCGCGACGAACGACTCCATCAGCATCGCGCCGTAGCCGATCAGCCGGACCTGGGACTCCTTCTGGATCAGCTTCGGGGTCGTTCCGGAGGAGACCAGGGCGTGGAAGCCGGACAGCGCGCCGCAGGCGATCGTGATGAAGAGGAAGGGGAACAACGCCCCCGCGAAGACCGGGCCCGCTCCCGAGGTCGCGAAGTCGCTCACCGCGTCGGCCCGGAGCACGGGCGCGGCCACGATCACGCCCACGGCGAGCAGGGCGATGGTGCCGATCTTCATGAAGGTGGAGAGGTAGTCGCGCGGCGCCAGCAGCATCCACACCGGCAGCACCGAGGCGACGAAGCCGTAGCCGATGAGGCAGAAGACGAGGGTGGTGGGGCTGAGGGTGAAGGTGCCGGCCAGGGAGGAGTTCTGCACCCAGCCGCCGCCGACGATCGCCAGGAGCAGCAGCGCCACGCCAAAGAGGCTGGTCTCGACGACCCTGCCGGGACGGACGCGATGCATCCAGAAGCCCATGAAGAGGGCGATGGGGATGGTCATCGCGACGGAGAACGTGCCCCACGGGGAGTGGGCCAGAGCGTTCACGACCACCAGGGCGAGCACGCCGAGCAGGATGATCATGATGGCGAACACCGCGACCAGGGCGGCCGCCCCGCCCGCCCGGCCGATCTCGTCACGGGCCATCTGGCCCAGCGACGTGCCGTCCCGGCGCATCGACAGGAACAGCACCACCATGTCCTGCACCGCCCCGGCGAAGATCACCCCGGCGACGATCCACAGCGTGCCCGGGAGATAGCCCATCTGCGCCGCCAGAACCGGTCCCACCAGTGGCCCGGCGCCGGCGATCGCGGCGAAGTGGTGGCCGAGCAGCACCCGGCGGTCGGTCGGCTGGAAGTCGACGCCGTCCTCCAGACGCTCGGCGGGCGTGGCCCGGCGGTCGTCCGGCCGGAGCACCCGGCGGGCGATGAACCGGGCGTAGAAGCGGTAGGCGATGGCGTAGGAGCCGAGCGCGGCGACCACCAGCCAGACGGCGGAGATCCTCTCGCCCCGGGCCAGCGCGAGGACGCCCCAGGCGACGGCGCCGAGCAGAGCGACGCCGGTCCACAGCAGGGCGGATCGAAGTGATATACGCGACTTTTCGGGCGCTGGCAGGCCGGATTCGGGCAGGGTGGACGCAGGCATGGCGGCTCCTCACCGGGGCGGTGCGGGACACCTCGTGACCCGAGGTGCCCGGGGATCAGCGAAACGGCGGCTCTCCCGCTCGCTGTGGGTCTGTGCAAGAGTTGCCCACCCCCTGGAACCGGTTGACAGCGAATGTCCAGAGGATTTTCCCGCCGGTTCCGTGTCCTCCGATCGGGGCCGCCGCGCAACTCTTGCGCGAGGGATCAGGCACACCAAGGACGGTGACCCATGGCGGACGGCACCATGACCGCGACGTTCCTCGCCGTGATCGGCGGAGCGTCGCTGCTCGCCGTCACCGCGCGGCGCCTGCGGCCCAGCGGCCGGCTGCCGTCCCTGGAGGGCTGGGCACTGGCCGACCGCAGCCTGGGCCCGGTGTGGACCTGGTTCCTGCTGGGCGGCACGATCTTCACCGCGTACACCTTCACCGCCGTGCCGGGGCTGGCGTACGGCAACGGCGCCGCGGCCTTCTTCGCCGTGCCGTACACGGTGATCCTCTGCCCGCTCGCCTTCGTGCTGCTCGGCCGCCTGTGGACCGTGGCCCGCGCCCACGGCTACATCACCGTCGCCGACTTCGTCCGCGGGCGGTACGGGTCGCCGCCGCTCGCCCTGGTCGTCGCGCTGACCGGGATCCTCGCGACCATGCCCTACCTGGCGCTCCAGCTGCTCGGCATACGGGCCGTGCTGACGGCCGGCGGGGTGTATCCGCGCGGTGCGGCCGGGGACCTGGTGATGGTGGCGCTGTTCGCGGGGCTCGCCGTGGCCACCTACCGCCACGGGCTGCGGGCACCCACCGTCATCTCCGCGCTGAAGGCGGTGGCCGTCTTCGTGTCGCTCACCGCGGTCACCTGGCTGGTCCTGGAGCGGCTCGGCGGGCCGGGTGCCGTCTTCGACGGAGCGGCCCGGCGGCTCGGCGGCCCCGCGCTGGTGCTGGCTCCGGCCCAGCAGCCCGCCTACGCCACCCTCGCGCTCGGCTCGGCGCTCGCCCTGCTGATGTACCCGCACGTGCTGACGGCGGGGTTCGCCGCCGACGGACCGCGCACCCTGCGCAAGGTCTCGGTGGCGCTGCCCGCCTGGACGGGACTGCTCGCGCTCTTCGGCGTCCTCGGGTTCGCGGCACTCGCGGCCGGGGTGCGGGCGCCGGAGGGCGGGGCCGAGGCGGCCGTGCCGATGCTGGTCGACCGGTTGATGCCGGCGCCGCTGGCGGGGCTGGTGTTCGGAGCGATCACCGTCGGGGCGCTGGTCCCGGCGGCGGTGATGTCGATCGCGGCCGCCACCAGCTTCGTCCGCAACGTGTACGTCGAGTACGTGCATCCGACGGCCACGCCCAAACGGCAGGTCCGCATCGCCAAGGCCGTCTCGCTCATCGCCAAGGCCGGGGCGGTCGCGTTCGTCTTCGGGCTGCGCGACCAGGACGCGATCAACCTCCAGCTGCTGGGCGGGGTGTGGATCCTGCAGATCTTCCCGGCCGTGGCCATCGGGCTGTTCACCGGACGGCTGCATCCGCGGGCACTGCTCGCCGGGTGGGCGGCGGGCATGGCCGCCGGGACGTACCTGGTCGTCCGCGAGGGCTTCTCGTCCATCGTGGGCTTCGGTTCCGGGCCGCTGGAGATCTACGCCGGGCTCGCCGCCCTGCTGCTCAACCTGATCGTCGCGGTGGCCGGCACCGCCGTACTCGAACGTCTCGGCGTCCCGCGCGGCGCCGACCTGACCGACCTGCCGTCCCGCCTGACCGTCAGGCGGCGCCCGGAGACGGGAGCGAACCAGCAGTGAGACACAGACACCCGATACCCGTGCCGGAGCCCGGCGTCGAGGCGCTGACACCCGCGCCGGCCGACCCGGCGGAACTGGAGCGCGAGGCCGGACTCGCGGGCCTCTTCGAGCTGCACTACGCCTCGATGCTGCGCCTGGCGGTGCTGCTGGGCGCGGACGACCCGGAGAACGTGGTGGCCGAGGCGTACTACCAGATCTACCGGAAGTGGCGGCGCCTGAGGGACATCGAGGCGGCGGAGGCGTATCTGCGCTCCACGGTGTGCAATCTGACCCGGATGCGGATCCGGCACCTCCAGGTCGCCCGCAAGCACGCGGAGAGTCCGCCCGAGGAAACCGTCGTCTCCGCGGAGAGCGCTGCGCTGCTCCGCGACGACCAGCGCGTCCTGATCGACGCGCTGCAGCAGTTGCCGGCCCGGCAGCGCGAGGCGCTCGTGCTGCGGCACTGGCTCGGACTGAAGGAGGGCGAGATCGCGGCCGCGATGGGCATCTCCTCCGGTTCGGTGAAGACACACACGGCGCGCGGTCTCGCCGCGCTGACCCAGGCGATGGAGGCCCGGCGATGAACCACACCGATCCGGACCGCACGGAACGGGAGCTGACCGAGGCCCTGGCCGCCCTCGCCGGCGGGGTGCGGGCCGCGCCGGACGCCTACCGCACGGCACGCGGTGAGTGGCTGCGTCGCGAACGCCGTCGCAGGCTCGTCCTCGCGGTGCTCATCACCGTCGTGTTCGCGCTGGCCACGCTGATCGGTCTGTGGGTGCTGAACGAGGCTCCGTCTCATTCGGGAGTGATCTTCTCCGGTCTCCCGAACGCAGGCCTCCCGAACGCAGGCCTCCCGGACGTTCAGGTCAGCACGCGGTAGGTCACGTGCGTGATCCCGCTCGCCGCCCGCGAGGTCACCTGCTCCAGTCTCAGCGGCGGGACGCCCTCGAACAGCCGCGTACCGGCGCCGAGCGTGAGGGGCGCGATGTGCAGCCGCAGTTCCTCGATCAGGCCGGCGGCGAGGTACTGGTTGACGGTGGTCGCGCCGCCGAGCACGGTGACGCCGCCGTCCCCGGCCGCCTCGCGTGCCCGGGCCAGCGCCGAGGCGATGCCGTCGGTGACGAAGTGGTACGTGGTGCCGCCCGCCATCGGCTGCGGCTCACGCGGGTGGTGGGTGAGCACGAACACCGGCGCGTGGAACGGCGGATCGCCACCCCACCAGCCGTTCCACGGCCGGTCCCACGCGCCGCGCACCGGCCCGAACATGTTGCGTCCCATGATGAACGCCCCGGCTGTGTTCAGCCGGTCGATCTCGGCCCGGTTCTCGCCGGGTGTGCGGAACATCCAGGCGTGCAGCTGTTCACCCGAGCCGTCACCGCCGTCGTCCCCGAACGGCCGCTCCTCCGTCTGGCCGAGCCCGGCCGAGTAGCCGTCGGCCGAGATCGTGATGTCGCACACCACCCTGCCCGTCGATGGGGTCATGGTCCTGCCTCCTCGTGGCGTTCCGGTGTCAGAACCTACGCGCGCGGACTCCTACCCTGGGCCCCTGACCGCTCCGCGCGGATGCGAAAGTGTGATCGCCCGTACGACGCACCGGAAGGGAACGCCCGGCATGGCCGTCATCCACCACACCACCCTGAAGCCGACCAAGCTGGAGCTGCTCACCGCCTGGTTGCCCTCCCGTCCGTGGTACCGCGGCGCGGCGGAGCCGGAGTTGGCGAAGGCGGGCGGCTTCCGGCTCGACGATCCGCAGGGTGAGGTGGGGATCGAGTTCATGGTGGTCACCGACGCCTCCGGCCCTCAGCCGGTGGCCTACCTGGTGCCCCTGGCCTATCGCGGTGCCCCGCTCGAAGGGGCGGAGCACGCCCTCGTGGGCACGATGGAGCACGGTGTGCTGGGGCGGCGCTGGGCCTACGACGGCTGCCACGATCCCGTGGTGGTGGCCCAGTTGGGGGCCCTGATCGAAGGGCGGGCCCAGGCCCAGGACCAGAACGTCAGCGACACTCCCGCTCAGGAGATCGTCGTCTCCCGCACCGGTGAAGGCTCCCTCTCCTCGGACTTCACCGTCACCGACGACCGGGAAGGCACCGCGCTGACCACACCGCAGGGCCCGGTTCTCCGCTTGCACCGGGCCCTGCAGCCCGCCACGGACGGCCTCGTCGTGCCTCCGCAGGGAGCGATCGCCCACGTCGCCGGCTCCTGGGAGGCGGCGGACGGCACCCGCGCGCAGGGGGCGTTCGCCGTTCTGCACGCCGGCGGCCGGGCGTAGCCCCTCGGGATCAGCGCGTCCGCGAGCGGAACGCCCTGCGGTACGTGTCCGGGGGCACGCCGACCGTGCGGTTGAAGTGGCGGCGCAGCGTCGTGGCGGTCCCCATGCCGGTGGCCGCCGCGATGCCGTCGACGCTGTCGTCGGTCTTCTCGAGCAGTTCCTGGGCGTGCCGGATGCGCTGGGTCAGCAGCCACTGCAACGGGGTCGTGCCGGTCACCGCTCTGAAGTGCCGGCCGAGGTGACGGGAGCTCATTCCGGCCCGGCGGGCCAGGTCCTCCACGGTCAGCGGCTGGTCGAGCCGCTCGATGATCCAGGGGAACAGCGCGGCGAGCGGGTGGTCGTCCCGCTCGGGCACCGGGGTGGTGACGAACTGGGCCTGTCCGCCCGCCCGGTGCGGGGGTACGACCAGGCGGCGGGCGACGGCGTTGGCGACCGACGAGCCCAGGTCGAGACGGACGAGGTGCAGGCACAGGTCCAGCGCGGCGGCCTTGCCGGCGGAGGTGAGCACCCTGCCGTTGTCCACGTACAGCACGTCCGGGTCGACCTCCACCCGGGGGTGACGGGCGGCCAGTTCCCCGGTGTGCGCCCAGTGCGTGGTGGCGCGCAGCCCGTCGAGCAGGCCGGCCGCGGCCAGGACGAACGCGCCCGTGCACAGGGAGACCACCCGCGCGCCCGCCTCGTGGGCCTCGCGCACCGCGTCGACCAACGCGGCGGGTGGGTCCTCGTCGACATCGGCCCAGCCGGGGACGATCACGGTGCCGGCGTGCCGGAGCCGGTCGAGCCCTGCGTCGGGTTCCAGCCGGAACCGGCCGATGTGCACGGGGGCCGGGCCGCAGACGGTGAGGTCGTACCAGGGGCCCGTCACCCCGGCCGGGGCGGCGGCGAACACCTCGTGCGCCAGGGACAGTTCGAAGTGCAGCATCCCGTCGGTGGCGGCCAGCGCGACAGTGGTCATGTCCGTAATTGTATGGGGCGTGTCGTTCCGGACACTCACGGTCGGATGCTCATCGCCGTCAGGATGGGCGCAGTTGATCGTTCGAGCACAGGGGAGAGCTCATGGGACCGGGTCAGACGGTGACAGTGTTCGGCGCGTACGGGCACACGGGGCGGTTCGTGGTGGCGGAGCTGCTGGACCGCGGGTTCGTCCCGGTCCTGTCGGGTCGCGACGAGGTGAAGCTGAAGGCGCTGGCGGCGGCGTACCCCGGGCTGGAGGTCCGGCCGGCGTCGGTCGGCGATCCGGACGCACTCGACCGCGCACTGGCCGGCGCGGCCGCGGTGGTCAACTGTGCCGGGCCGTTCGCCACGACGGCTGCTCCGGTGATCGAGGCGGCCCTGCGCGCCGGCGTCCCGTATGTCGATGTGGCGGCCGAGATCGAGGCGAACGCGGACACGTTCGCCCACTTCGCTGACCGTGCCCGCGCCGCGGGCGCGGTGATCGTCCCGGCGATGGCCTTCTTCGGCGGACTCGGTGACCTGCTGGCCACCGCGGCGATGGGCGACTGGACCGAGGCCGACGAGGCGCACGTCGCGTACGCGCTGAGCGGCTGGCAGCCCACGGAAGGGACACGGGCGGCGGGCGCGGTCTCCCGGGAGCGGCGCGGTGGTGCGCGCGTGGTGTACCGGAACGGGCGGCTGGACTACCGCCGGGACGAGGCGACGACCCTCCAGTGGCCCTTTCCGGAGCCGCTGGGCTCCCGACCCGTCATCGGGGAGTTCACGATGGCCGACGTCGTCACCATCCCCAGCCACCTGCCCATCCCCGATGTCCGTACCTACATGACGGCCGGGGCCGCCCGGGACGTGTCGGCGCCCGGCACACCGACGCCCGCCGCGGTCGACGAGCACGGGCGGTCCGCCCAGACCTTCCTCGTCGACGTCGTCGTACGTTCCGGCGGCGCCGAGCGGCGCGCCGTGGCGAGCGGGCAGGACATCTACGCGGTGACGGCGCCGCTCGCTGTGGAGGCGGTGCACCGCATCCTCACCGGGCAGACCAGGACGACCGGCGTCGTCTCCGCCGGCGAGATCTTCGACGCGGCCGACTTCCTCCGCGCCCTGTCCTCGCACCTCGCGGTGGAACTGCGTCGGTGAGGCCCCCGCCCACAGCTCTGTGAAGAAGGCACGTTTCCTGGTAAACACTGACCAAAGCTGCGAGAGGAAGAAGGCCGGCCAGGACCCACCCTCCGTCTCGGATCATCCAGAAGTCACTGTGGAGGCAGCCGGTGGGAGACGTCGCACTCGACCGCAGAGCCTTCCTGGCCGGAGTCGGAGGGCTCGCCGCCGGCGCGGCCGCCGCGTCGCTCACGGGGTGTGAGACCCGTACCGAGCGGAGTGCCGCCGAGAGCAGCAGGGTGCTCGTCGTCCGGAATTTCGGCGGTTCCTACGGCGAGGCGAACCGGAAGGCCGTCTACGAGCCGTTCACCCGGGAGACCGGTATCCGGATCAGGGTGGTGGACTTCGGGCACGAGCAGATGCTCGCCCAGATCAAGGAAGGCCGGCCGCGGTTCGACGTCATGGACATCGACATGTCCAATCTGGTGCTCTTCGAGCACGAGGGCGCCTCGGAGCCACTGGACTACGGCCGGTTGAAGAACGTCAGGAACGCCGGCATCGCCCAGTCGCTGCTCACCCCCAACGGCGTGGGCAAGAGCTACTGGGCCAGCGTCCTCGCCTACCGCACCGACGCGTTCGGCGGGAGGAAGCCCGAGTCGTGGGCGGACTTCTGGGGCCTCGGGCGTTTCCCGGGCAACCGTGCGCTGCAGGGCGAGGTGGACTGGCCGGAGCTGGAGTTCGCGCTGCTCGCGGACGGGGTGCCGTTCGACCGGCTCTACCCCCTCGATGTGGACCGCGCCTTCAAGGTCATGGACGAGATCAGGGGCTCCGTGCGGACCTTCTGGGAGTACGGCGCGGAGCCGGGTGAGCTGCTGTCCGGCGGCAGTGTCGTGGCCTCCAGCTCCTGGGCCGGCCGGGTCCAGAGCCTGCTCGGGCGCGGGACTCCCCTCGCCTACGAGTGGAACGGCGCCCGCAGGCAGAGCAACGGCTTCGGGATCCCCAAGGGCTCCGCCAACCCGGACGCCGCCTACCGGCTGATCGATTTCGCGCTGCGGCCCCGGGTGCAGGCCCACATGGCGCGGCTCTACCCCGACGGACCCGTGGTGCCCGCCGCCTACGGCTACCTGACCGAGTCCACCGCCGCGCGTCTGCCCAGCACTCCCGGCCATCTGCTGTCGGGGTTCGACCTGGACATCGAGTGGTGGCTCGAGAACCGGGACCGCGTGACCAGGCGCTGGCGGGACTGGGCTCGCACCTGACCGACTGAATGCAGCCATATGGCTGAATATGAACGTGCATGGTAAAGAGTCGGTATGCCCCGGCACCCCGGTCGATCCTCGGCCTTCCGCTCCTCCCCGCGCAGCGGCGGGCGCACCCGGTCGGCCTCAGTACGGGGAGGGCGGCACGACGCGCAGCAGGGGCGCGGGGCCCGGTCCCCGGGACCTCGATGGCAGGTCCTGCCGAGGGTGCGCAGCGTCGCCGGCCAGGTGTTCCTGCTGCAGTCGGTGATCATGGTGCTGTTCGCCGCCGCCGCGGGAGGAGCCCTGGTCGTGCAGGCCCGGGAGTCGAGCACGCAGGAGGCGCGGCAGCTCTCCAAGGGCGTCGCCCAGTCCTTCGCACGGGCCCCGGGAACCCTGGACGCCATGAAGTCCGGCGACCCCACCGAGCTGCTGCAGCCGCGGGCGGAGGACACCCGGAAGAACTCCGGTGTCGACTACGTGGTGACCTTCGATCCCCAGGGCTTCCGCTGGACCCACCCCGACCCGAAGCTGATCGGCAAGCACATCTACGCCGTGCGGGAGGGCGGCGCCGCCGACCGGCCCTTCACCAAGACGTTCGAGGGCAGTCTGGGTCTGGCCGTGGACACGACGGTTCCGGTCTACGACACCAACGGGATCACCATCGTCGGCTTCGTGTCCGTCGGGGTCACCGTGGCCAGTGTGGACGACGTGGTGATGGACCAGCTGCCCCAGCTACTGGGCTTCGCCGGTGGCGCGCTCGCGGTGGCCGCGGGCGGGACGGCTCTGGTCTCGTGGCGGCTGCGGCGGCAGACCCGTGGCCTGGATCCGTCCGAGATGACACGCATGTACGAGCATCACGACGCGGTGCTGCACGCCGTGCGGGAGGGCGTCCTGATCATCGGGAGCGACGGGCGGCTGCTGCTCGCGAACGACGAGGCGCGACGGCTGCTGGACCTGCCCGCGGATGCCGAGGAGCGCCGGGTCACGGATCTCGGTCTGGAGGCGGGCACCGCCGAGCTGCTGGGTTCGGGCCGGCCGGTCACCGACGTGGTGCACCTGGCCGGCGACCGGCTGCTGGCGGTCAACGTGCGGCCCGTCGACCCGGACGACCGCCCCGCGGGCAGCGTGGCGACCCTGCGTGACACAACGGAGCTGCGGGCCCTGGCCGGCCGGGCGGAGGTGGCCCGGGAGCGGCTGGGGCTGCTGTACGAGGCGGGGGTGCGGATCGGAACCACGCTGGACGTGGTGCGTACCGCGCAGGAGCTGGCCGAGGTGGCGGTTCCCCGGTTCGCCGACACCGCCACGGTCGACCTGCTGGACCCGATCCTGCGCGGCGCGGTGGCGGCCGGGCCCGGTCCGGAGATGCGCCGGGTGGCGGTGCACGGCGTCGACGGGGCCCGGTCCCTCTATCCGGTCGGTGAGCTGATCCGCTTCGTCCCCTCGTCGCCGGCGGCCGTCGGCGCCGAGCGCGGCCGGGGGGTCCTGGACGTCGACCTGACCGCTTCGGGCGGCTGGATGAGCGCCCAGGATCCCCATCGGGCGAGACGGGTGCTGGACCTCGGCTTCCACTCCCTGATCACGGTGCCGCTCCAGGCCCGCGGTGTGGTGCTGGGCATGGCGAGCTTCTGGCGCTCCGACGGCGCCCCCTTCGGCAGGGAGGATCTGGCCTTCGCCGAGGAACTGGCCGCCCGGGCCGCGGTCGCCATCGACAACGCCCGCCGCTTCACCCGCGAGCACACCCTGGCCGAGTCACTGCAGCGCAGCCTGTTGCCGGGCTCCCTGCCCGATCACTCGGCCGTCGAGGTCGCCCACCGCTACCTGCCCGCTCTGGAGGGCGTGGGCGGCGACTGGTTCGACGTGATCCCCCTGCCCGGTGCGCGGGTCGCCCTTGTGGTCGGCGACGTCGTGGGGCACGGCCTGCACGCCGCGGCCACGATGGGCCGGCTGCGCACCGCCGTGCACAACTTCTCCGCCCTCGACCTGCCCCCGGACGAGCTCCTCGGGCACCTGGACGAGCTGGTAGCACGGATCGACAGCGACGAGAACGAGGAGCGGGACAGCGAGAGCGTCGCGGGCGCCACCTGCCTCTACGCCATCTACGATCCGGCCTCCGGAAAGTGCTGCCTGTCCCGGTCCGGGCATCCGGAGCCGGCCCTGGTGCACCCCGACGGCACCGTGGAGTTCGTGCGGGTGCCCGGTTCACCGCCGCTCGGCCTGGGCGGCGCCGAACCCTTCGAGACCGCGGAGGTCACCCTCCCCGAGGGCTCGCGGCTGGTCTTCTACACCGACGGTCTGGTCGAGGACCGGGAGCGGGGCATCGACGCCGGTCTGGAGGCGTTGCGCCACGCTCTGGCCGGTGCCGGCCGCACTCCGGAAGAGACCTGCCGGGACGTCCTCGACGCGCTGCTTCCCGCCCGGTCCAGCGACGACATCGCCCTGCTCGTCGCCCGCACCCGGCTGCTGGACCGCTCCCGGGTGGCCGAGTGGGAGGTGCCCGGCGATCCCGCGGCCGTCGCGGGCATCAGGGCGGAGGTCACCGGACGGCTCGTGGCGTGGGGGCTGGAGGAGCTGGCTTTCACGACCGAGTTGATCGTCAGCGAGCTGGTCACCAACGCCATCCGCTACGGCATCGAACCGATCCGGCTGCGCGTGCTGCGCGACGGCGACAGTCTGATCTGCGAGGTCGCCGACGGCAGCAGCACCTCACCCCACCTGCGCAGGGCCGCGATCACCGACGAGGGCGGGCGGGGACTGTTCCTCGTCGCCCGGTTCGCCCGGCGGTGGGGAACGCGCTACCTGGCCCGGGGCAAGGTGATCTGGACCGAACAGTCCACCCGGAGCCCGGCCGTCGAGCCCGAGGAGGTGTCGGCCGAAGACCTGCTGGACCAGTGGGAGGACGCGGCCTGGTGAGGCGCCTCGTCAGGTCGGGATCCGATGCCTCATGGCGTACGGAAACCGCGGAACGTCACGGGCTTGCGCGTCTCGAAGCCGAGCCGTTCGTAGAGTGCGAGCGCGCCGCTGTTCTCCTCGGCCACGTGCAGGAAGGGACGCTCGCCGCGCGCCACGACGCGTGCGATGAGCGCGCTCAGCAAGCGGACGGCATGCCCTTGGCCGCGCGCCTCGGGGGCGGTGCAGACGGCGCTGATCTCGGTCCACCCGGGAGGCCTCAGCCGCTCCCCCACCATCGCCACCAGCGTGCCGCCGTCGCGGATGCCGAGATAGGTGCCGAGTTCGTGCGTGCGGGGCCAGAACGGCCCCGGGCGGGTCCGCTCGATGAGGCCGAGCATCTCGGGCACGCTCTGCGCGCCGAGTTCGGCCACGCCGGAGTCGATGTCGGCTCCGGACAGATCCGGGCCGCCGTGACCGGCCCAGATCATCTGCCGGCCTTCCAGGACGAAGACCGGCTCCCAGTCCGGCGGCGGCACGGCCGGGCAGCTGAACATGTCGGCGAACTCGCCCGGCCCCAGCAGCTTGGCCAGGTCGGCCCATGCTTCCGCGTCCGGCTCGGCGGGCACCGCGGAGAAGGTCGCGACCCCGGGCACGTAGGTGGCGGCGTCACCGAGCCGGCGGGCGAGGTGTGCGTGGTGCCCGCGGAGCGATTCGCCCACCGGGTCGTCGAGTACGTCGGCGTCGCGGAACCCCGTCATCGTGCTGCGCCTTCCCTGCCCTCGGTCGGTGCCGGCCGAGATCGAGCCCGGCGGCGTCTTCGGATGCCGGCCGCCATGCTAAAGCGGTGATCGTACGAGGCCGGCGGGCGGGGGCAGTTCGGGGGCGGCCGGGCTCTGCTCACAGGCCGATGACTTCGTCGATGCGCTCGCCCGACGACCGTCTGCTTCTGGACACTGAGAAACTCACGGATCCGCACAGGGCCAAACAGCAGACTGGACAGAATTCTTGACGAGGCATCAGCCCGTTCTTACGCTCCCACCTCATGGGAGCGTTCCCATACCCCCCACGCCCCGGAGGCCACCGTGACCGATCCGTACCGGCGTCCCCGCACCGCGCCACGACCCTGGCGATCATCCCTCCGGCCGGGCGGCCGGTTCGCCGGCTGCGTCTGTGCTGCCGCACTGGCCGCCTCCGCACTCGTCGCACTGCCGCAGACCGCGAACGCGGCGACCGCCCGGCAGGTCGAGAAGCTCGACCGCGGCCTGTCCAGCGTGCACACCGGCAGCGGAAACCTCGTGTCGTGGCGATGGCTGGCCACCGACCCGAACGACGTGTCGTTCAACGTCTACCGCGGCGGCACCAGACTCAACTCCTCCCCCGTCACCGCCTCGACGAACTACTTCGACGCGGGCGGCGCGGCGTCGGCGGACTACACGGTGCGCACGGTCGTCAACGGCACCGAGCAGGCCGCGTCCGCGCCCGCGGTCCAGTTCCGCACGGGCTACAAGGACGTGCCCGTCTCCCCGCCCGCGGGCGGTACCGCTCCGGGTAACTCGGCCTACACCTACGAGGCCAACGACGCCTCCGTCGGCGACCTGGACGGCGACGGTGCCCTGGACCTCGTCCTCAAGTGGCAGCCCACCAACGCCAAGGACAACTCCCAGTCCGGATACACCGGCAACACCATCGTCGACGGCATCAAGCTCGACGGCACCCGGCTGTGGCGCGTCGACCTGGGCCGCAACATCCGCTCCGGCGCCCACTACACGCAGTTCCAGGTCTACGACTACGACGGCGACGGCAAGGCCGAAGTCGCCATGAAGACCGCAGACGGCACCCGCGACGGCACCGGCGCGGTCATCGGCAGTTCCTCCGCCGACCACCGCAACTCCAGTGGCTACGTGCTGTCCGGGCCCGAGTACCTGACGATGTTCAACGGCCAGACGGGCAAGGCGATGCAGAGCGTCGACTACGCCCCGGGCCGCGGCACCGTCTCCTCCTGGGGCGACAACTACGGCAACCGCGTCGACCGCTTCCTCGCCGGCACCGCCTACCTGGACGGTGCCCGCCCCTCGCTGATCATGGCGCGCGGCTACTACACCCGCACGGTGATAGCCGCCTGGGACTGGCGGGGCGGCGCCTTCACCCGGCGCTGGACCTTCGACACCACCTCCTCCACCAACAGCGGCAAGGGCTACGACGGCCAGGGCAACCACAGCCTGTCCGTCGCCGACGTCGACGCCGACGGCAGGGACGAGATCGTCTACGGCGCGATGACCGTGGACGACAACGGCAGCGGGCTGTGGACCACCCGGCTCGGCCACGGAGACGCCGGCCACGTCGGTGACCTCAACCCCGGCCGCGCGGGCCTGGAGTACTTCAAGGTCTCCGAGGACGCGAGCAAGCCCGGTTCCTGGATGGCCGACGCACGCACCGGCCAGATCCTGTGGCAGACGGCGTCGGGGTCCGACAACGGCCGTGGCGTCGCCGCCGACGTCTACGCAGGCAGCGCGGGCGCGGAGGCGTGGTCCGCCGCCGACACCACCCTGCGCTCGGCCACCGGCGCCTCCCTGGGCCGGGAGCCCTCCAGCATCAACTTCCTGTCCTGGTGGGACGGCGACCCCGTTCGCGAGCTCCTCGACGGCACCCGCATCGACAAGTACGGCACGTCCGGCGACACCCGGCTGCTGACCGGCTCCGGCGTCGCCTCCAACAACGGCACCAAGTCCACACCGGTCCTGTCCGGTGACATCCTCGGCGACTGGCGCGAAGAGGTGATCTGGCGCACGAGTGACAACAAGGCGCTGCGCATCTACTCCACGCCGAACCAGACCAGCACGAAGATCACCACCCTGCTCCACGACACCCAGTACCGCACGGCGCTCGCCTGGCAGAACACCGCCTACAACCAGCCCCCGCACCCGAGCTTCTTCATCGGCAACGCCATGCCCACGGCGCCCCGGCCGACGGTCTACACACCCTGACCCAGGGGCCACCCCGCGCTGTCAGGTGTCGCGCAGCGCCTTGTCGATCTCGCCCAGCGCGCGGGTCAGCCGTGCGTAGTCGGCGCCGGCCACCGGCGCCACGAAGTACCGCTCGACGACCCGCGCGTGGACGGCGGCAGCCCGGAGGAACACCGCACGGCCGTGATCGGTCGCCTCGACCAGGACGCTTCGGCGGTCTCCGGGAGCAGGCCCGCGCCGCACCAGGGCGGCTCCCTCCATGCGGTCGATCAGGCGGGTGATGCCGCTGCTGGTGAGGGTGAGGTCGTCGGCCAGCCGGCGCTGCGAGATCTCCTCGTCCGGGCGCCGGCACAGCCGGATGAGGACCTCGAACATCGTGTGGCTGACCTCGCACTCCTTACGCAGGGCCATGTCGATCCGCTGTTCCAGGCGGGTGGCGGCCTTGATCAGCAGTCCGAAGTCCTGCACGAGCCTGCTGCCGGCGGCGCGGGCGGCCTCGTCGTTCTCTCGTTCCACGGGGTTCACCCGGCCGACTTTACTGCTTCTTCACCTACTGCCGTCTCAACTACTGAGCAATCAATTGCTGAGCAGTCAACGATTCTCTACGGTGGACCCCCAGCCACCACATCGGCAGAGAGGGAGATCCGTGGACCTGCAGCACTGGCTCGGCCGGGCCAACGACGCGATACAGCAGTGGGCCGACACCTTCGGCCCCTACGAGCAGCACTCGTCCCTCCTCGTCGACGACGACCGCTTCGCCGCCGCCTTCGAGGAGCTCACCGGGAGGCTGAAGGAGAACTACCCCTTCTTCCATCCGCGCTACGCGGGGCAGATGCTCAAGCCCCCGCACCCGGCGGCGATCGTCGGCTACCTCACCACCATGCTGATCAACCCCAACAACCACGCCCTGGACGGCGGCCCGGCCACCGCCCGCATGGAGCGCGAGGCCGTCGCGCACCTGGCCGCGATGTTCGGCTACGACACCCACCTCGGCCACCTCACCACCAGCGGCACGATCGCCAACCTCGAAGCCCTCTTCGTCGCCCGCGAACTCCACCCCGGCCGCGGCATCGCCTACAGCGCCGACGCCCACTACACCCACGGCCGCATGTGCCACGTCCTGGGGATGAAGGGGTATCCGATCCCGACCGACGACCGCGGCCGCATCAGCATCGACGCGCTCGAGGACATCCTGCGGACGGGAGAAGTGGGCACGGTCGTACTCACCGCGGGCACCACCGGCCTCGGAGCCGTCGATCCGATCCACACCGCTCTCGCCCTCCGGGACCGCTACGGGGTCCGGCTGCACGTCGACGCGGCCTACGGCGGGTTCTTCACCCTGCTTGCCGGCGCCGACGGCCCGGAAGGACTTCCCGAGCAGCCCTGGCGGGCGATCGCCCGGTGCGACTCGATCGTCGTCGACCCGCACAAGCACGGACTCCAGCCCTACGGCTGCGGCGCCGTCCTCTTCCGCGACCCCGAGGTGGGCCGCTTCTACCTCCACGACTCGCCGTACACCTACTTCACCTCCAGCGAGCTCCACCTGGGCGAGATCAGCCTGGAATGCTCCCGGGCCGGAGCCTCGGCCGCCGCCCTGTGGCTCACCTTCCAGGTCCTCCCGCCCACCCCCGACGGACTCGGCCGCGTCCTCGGGGCCGGCCGCCGGGCCGCCCTGCGCTGGGCCGGCCTGATCACCGCCTCGGACGCCCTGGAGCTTTATCAGCAGCCCGAGTTGGACATCGTCACCTACTTCCCCTCGGTGGAGCCCGCCACCCTCAGCGGTGTCGACTCGGCCTCGGCCCGCGTCCTGGACGACGGGATGACAGGAACCGACCCCGTGTTCCTGAGCACCCTCAAGGCCGACCGCGACGCCTTCACCGCACGCCACCCGCAGGTCGCCGCCGACGCCGACGGTGCCCGCATCCTGCGCAGCGTCCTGATGAAGCCGGAGTCCGAGGACCACGTGCAGCGCCTGCACGACCGGGTCACGCGTCTCGCCCGGTCATGACCGCAGGACCCGGAAGCGCGGTCAGGGGGTCACACGCGTCAGCGCGAGGAACTCGCCGCGGGAGCGGGCGTCGGAGCGCAGGAGGCCGAGCAGGGTGGAGGTCAGGGTGTCGGAGCCGGTGGCCTGCACACCGCGCAGCGTCATGCAGGAGTGCTCCGCCTCGATGACCACGCCGACACCCTTGGGCTCCAGGTGTGTCTGCAACCAGTCGGCGACCTGCTTGGTCAGACGTTCCTGCACCTGGGGGCGGCAGGCGAAGTACTCGACCACGCGCGCCAGCTTGGACAGACCGAGGATGCGGGCCCCGGGCAGGTAGCCGACGTGCGCGACGCCGACCACGGGCAGCAGATGGTGCTCGCAGACGGTCCGGACCGGGATGCGCCGGGCGAGGACGAGTTCGTCGTAGCCCTCGTCGTTGGGGAAGGTGGTCAGGTCGAAGGGGCGCGGGCTGAAGAGTTCCGCGTACGCGCGGGCCATCCGGCCGGGTGTGCCGCGCAGGCTCTCCGACTCCGTGGAGATGCCGAGGGCGTCGAGGAACCGGCCCGCCGCGGCCTCCGC
Source organism: Streptomyces paradoxus (assembly GCF_014202475.1). Taxonomy (GTDB): domain Bacteria; phylum Actinomycetota; class Actinomycetes; order Streptomycetales; family Streptomycetaceae; genus Streptomyces; species Streptomyces paradoxus. The sequence goes on along the minus strand of NZ_JACHGV010000008.1, from coordinate 101,311 downwards.
GGCGGCAAGGTCGATCCCGTCGGTTTCGTGGACCACCCGCAGGGCGGGCCGGGCGGGTGCCGCCGTCTCCTGGTCGAGCAGGTCGCTCCGGAGGGAGGTCTGGGCGGGGAACTCGGTCATGTCAGCCATCTCCGAGAGTCGGGGGGCGGTGTCGGGGGCGGCCGAAGCGCACCACCAGGAGTTTCACCAACGAGTGTTTCCGTTATTCCGCGCGGACGTCAAGTGGTGCAGGACAGAGCGATGAAAAGGCTCTCGCTCCCACGTGGATGGGAGTTACGGTGGTCCTGTGGCTTCCGATCCGCCCGCGCAGGCCGGCCCGGCCGACAGCGCCATCGACTCCGTCAGCGTCCTGAGCGAGGACTCGCGCCGGCGCATGTTCGCCTTCATCCGGCGTGCCCGGCGCGCCGTCACCCGCGACGAGGCCGCCGCCAGCGTCGGCATCTCCCGCAAACTCGCCGCCTTCCACCTCGACAAACTGGTCGACGCGGGCCTGCTGCGCGCCCGCTACGAAACACCGGGCGGCACCCGCAAGGTCGGCAGGCAGCCGAAGGTGTACGAGCCGACCGACGCCCAGATCACCGTGTCCATCCCCGACCGGCGCCACGAACTCCTGGCGGACCTGCTCCTGGACGCGGTTCTCACCGAGCGGGCCGGTGAGAACGCCAGGCAGGCGGCGATGCGCGCCGCGCAGGAGCGCGGCCGGCAGGTGGGTGAGGCCGCGCGACGCGAGACCCGCCCGGGCCGGCTGGGCCCCGAGCGGGGGCTGACGACCTGCGAGCGCCTGCTGGACCAGTACGGTTACGAGCCCGTCCGGGAGACCCCGACCCGGCTCCGGCTGCGCAACTGCCCCTTCCATCCGCTGGCCGCGAAGGCTCCGGAGCTCGTGTGCGGCATGAACCACGCCTTCCTCAGCGGCTACCTCGACGGTCTCGACGTCAACGGCGTCCGCGCGGCGCTGGCGCCGGAACCGGGGGAATGCTGCGTCCGGCTGGGCCCGGGCGAGGGCGAGGCCGCCACGGACGAGACGCCCGGGGGACCGTCTTCCTCCTCGGCGCCGGGGACTGGCTGCTGATCACCTGGGGCTGGGCCATGGCGGTGATGGGGACCGCTCGTCGGCGGTGTGATCGGCGTGCTCGTGTACGACCTGTTCATCGGGGACGTGCTGCACGCCCGCGCGCAGCAGGCCGGTGCTAAATTCCTCTGGGCATCCGCCCGTGACCGGCGCGGATCGCCCGTCGCCCGGGTGAACCGGCCCAGGGCAGGCCCGTATCGGACGGTGGCACGATCCATGACTGACTCCGCGGCCGACGCTCCCCTTCCGCGGATCCTGGGCAACACCGAGTCGCTCGCCGCGACCGCCCCGGGATCGAGCGGCGCCCTGTGGCGACTCGCCGAGCCCGGCCGGCAACTGGACGCCAACCTCATCCGCGTGCCGCCCCGCGGGGCCATCGACACCCACGCCGAACCCGACCTCGACGTCCTCCTGCTCGTGGTCGGCGGCGACGGCACGCTGGGTGCCGCGGACGGCCCGCACCCGGTGGAGCCCGGCAGCCTCGTCTGGTTGCCGCACGGCAGCGTCCGCCACGTGACCGCGGGCGAGAGGGGCCTGACGTACGTGACGGTCCACCGCCGCCGGCCCGGCATGCAGATCCAGGACCGGCCCCGCCCGTAAGCGAGCGGTCGGGTGACCGACGATGCCGTGTTCGCGGCAGGGCGAGCACGAGTATTGACGGTGGGAGTGCGGCACCCCTACGGTCCCATCCGGCACAGCGAACATCGTTCGACATATCGATCGAGTGTGGTGCACGGCTGCTCCCCCTGAGTCGAGAAGGGACGAGGCTCCCCCCAACTCCGCCCGGCAGAGCGGCAGTCCGGCACCCTCGCCTCCTTGGAGACCAAGATGAGCGCACACCCCCACCTCTCCCGCCGCGGGCTCCTCGGCATGATCGCCACCGTTCCCCTCGCCCTGACCCTCGGCAGCGGCACCGCGCACGCCGCCGACTCGGCGTACGCGATGGTCTACTTCACCGAGTCGACCAAGCTTGGCGACGGCACCGACTACGGCCTGCACCTCGCCGTCAGCCCCGACGGGCTCGACTGGACGCCGCTCAACCAGAACAACCCCCTGGTCACCCCCACGTCGGGAGCGCTCGGCCTGCGCGACCCCTTCCTGATGCGCAAGCAGGACGGGACGTTCGTCGTGCTCGCCACCGACCTCAAGGGCACCGACTGGAGCTACAACAGCCAGTACATCCACGTGTGGGACTCGGCCGACCTGCGCACCTTCACCGGCTACCGGCGGCTGAAGCTGCACGACATGGCCACCCACAGCTGGGCCCCCGAGGCGTTCTGGGACGCGGGCCGGCGGCAGTACGCGGTGATCTACTCATCGGTCAACTCCAGCGGCCACAACGTGATCATGGTCAACTACACGACCGACTTCGTGACCGCCTCCGCCCCACAGGTCTTCTTCGACCCCGGCTACGACGTCATCGACGGCGACATGGCCGTCGGCGTGAACGGCTACAACTACCTCTACTTCAAGAAGAACCAGACGCTGGTGGGCGCCAGATCCACCACCCTGAACCCGGGCAGCTTCACCGAGTTCGGCACCGGCGTGGCGCACGGCGGGACCGAGGCGCCGACCGTGGTGAAGTCGCTGACCTCCGGCACCTGGTGGCTGTGGGGCGACACCTACACGCCCAACGGCGTGTTCTACGCCTGGCGGTCCACCGACCTCGCCTCCGGCACCTGGACGGCCCTCGACCAGCGGACGTACACACAGCCGGTCAACTCCAAGCACTGCGGCGTCGCGACGATCACCTCCGCCGAGTACGCCGGCCTGCTCGCGAAGTGGGGCGCGCCGGCCTGGAACCGGCTCAAGTCGTACAACCACCCGTCCCGTTACGTCCGCCACGCCGGCTACCTCGGCCGTATCGACGAGTACCCGATCGAGCCCTACAAGGACTCCCTGTGGACCCTGGTCCCGGGGCTGGCCGACAGCTCCGGGGTCTCCTTCCGGTCCGTCAACCACCCGACCCGCTATCTGCGGCACTACGACTACGGGCTCCGCCTCGACGTCGACGACAGTACGCCGACGTTCGCCGCGGACGCGACCTTCCACCGCACGGCGGGCCTGGCGGACGCGGCCTGGTCCTCCTTCCGCTCGCACAACTACCCCACCCGATACATCCGCCACGCCGACTACGCTCTGCGCATCGACCCGGTCTCCACGACGACCGACCGGCAGGACGCGACCTTCCGCGTCGGCTACTGAGAGCCGGCGTTCGACGGCCACGCGGGGTACCCGGGCTGACCAGCCGTGCGATCCGGTGCGGGTCTCCTCGCGGGACGCGCTCCGGCAGAAGGAGGCAGTCTCATGCGAGGAGCACGGAGCCGGATCCTGGTGACCGGGTCCGCGGACGGGCTCGGGCGGGCCGCGGCGGAGGCGCTGCTGGCCGCCGGGCACGACGTGGTGGTGCACGCCCGTAACCAGGAGCGGGCGGCGGCTCTCGACCCCTTCGCCGCCCGTGGAGCACACGTCGTGGTCGGCGACTTCGTCGAGCGTGACGCCGTGCGGCGGGTCGCCGAGGAGCTGAACGCATCGCCGCCGCTCGACGCCGTCATCCACAATGCCGGGGTGTGGAGCGGACCGGCGGTCATGCCGGTCAATATCGTCGCGCCCTATCTGCTGACCGCCCTGCTGCGCGGGCCGCGCCGGCTGGTGTACCTGAGCAGCAGCTCGCATCTCGGCGGGCACCCGGCCTCGCTGGACGGGGTCGACTGGCGGGGCGGGAGCCCCGGGTCGTACGCCGACAGCAAGCTCTTCGTGACGACCCTGGCGACCGCGGTGGCCCGGCTGCGCCCCGGAGTGCTGAGCAACGCCGTGGACCCCGGCTGGGTGCCGACTCGGATGGGCGGGCCGGGCGCCCCGGACGACCTCGAACTCGGGCACCGGACACAGGAATGGCTGGCGTCGAGCGACGACCCGGAGGCCCTGACCGCCGGCGGGTACTGGTACCACGGCCGGCGGTCGCAGCCGCATCGCGCCGTTCACGACGAGGCGTTCCAGGACCGCCTCGTGCGGGCCCTGGCCGAGGAGACGGGTACCGCCCTCTGAGCGGCCGGGCCCGTCTCAGTCCGCGGAGCCCGTCCGGCCCGGCCCGTCGGGGCCGGCCGGCTCGTAGTCGAACCAGTCGAAGTGGACGGTCCCTGTGGCGGCGTACATGCCGATGACGCGGCCGGTGAAGCCGCCGGCGACCTCGGTGGACAGGTACTTGCCGTCGAGCGCGGCGAGTTCGGTGAAGGCGCCCTGCGGGTCCTCGATGCCGAGGGAGACGGTGTCCGGCCCCTGGCGGGCGTCACTGACCTGCTCGGTGACCGCCGTCTCGATCCTCAGCACCACCGGGCCTGCGGACGTCGCGCGGGACGCCACCTCCGAGCGGAACGGGCCGACGCGGGCCAGGACCCGCACCTCGCCCGACGTCACCTCGACCTCGTAGTGGTGCTCCTCGTCGAGACGGACGGCCAGGCCTCCGCGCCCTTCCGCAGGGTCCACCAGCACCCGCGCACGGCACGACACATGCTGCTGGCGGCGGCCCACGAAGGTGACCTCGGGGTCGTCGAGCGACTCGCCCGCCGCGCGGAGGCTGAGCCAGCCGGCCCGTTCCTTCGTGGTGCACTTCTCGGCGGGCCGGGAGCGCAGCGAGATCCAGGCGGGTGCGAGTTCACCGCTGTCGAAGTCGTCCCGGACCGGCGGGGCCGCGGGCTCCCGCAGCGGCCACGGGGGCGGGGCCAGGACGGGGGAGAGCTCGCCGACGACCGGCCAGCCCTCGGACCAGGTCACCGGCACCAGGAAGGTCTCGCGGCCCAGGACGTGCCAGCCGGGCGTGCCGCCGTGCGGCCGGACGCCGAGCAGGACCATCCACCACGAGCCGTCCGGTCCCTCCACCAGGTCGGCGTGGCCGGTGTTCTGGATGGGGTGGTCGGTGCCCCTGTGGGTCAGGATCGGGTTGGCCGGGCAGGGCTCGAAGGGGCCCTGGGGTGAGCGGCCGCGGGCGATCGAGACGCCGTGGCACCGCTCGGTGCCGCCCTCGGCGATGAGCAGGTACCAGTAGTCGCCGATGTGGTAGAGGTGCGGTGCTTCGGGCGCCTTGGCGCCGGGCGCTCCGGACCAGAGGGGCTGCCGTTCACCGAACGTCTCCCCCGTGTGGGGATCGAGGCGGATCTGCCCGACTCCGGCGGTGGTGCACCAGCAGGTGCCGTCGTCGTCCCAGGCGAGGTCGGGGTCGATGCCGTGCACGCCGGGCAGCGGGATCGGGTCGGACCAGGGTCCGGCCGGGTCGGTGGTCGTGAAGAGCAGGTTCCCGTCGCCGCTCACGTTCGTGACGATCAGCCAGAAGCGCCCGTCGTGGTGGCGCAGGGTCGGGGCGTAGATGCCGCCGGAGGCGCGCGTGTCGGGCGGCAGGCGCAGCTGGCCCGGCCGGTCGAGCGCGTTGCCTGTCTGGGTCCAGTGCACCAGGTCCCGGCTGTGGAATATCGGTACGCCGGGGAAGTACTCGAAGCTGGAGCATGCGAGGTAGTAGTCCTCGCCGACCCGGCAGATGCTCGGATCCGGATGGAAGCCGGGGATCACGGGGTTGGTGACGGAGGAGCTGGTGCGGAGCATGCTCGACACCCTCATCGGGTCCTTTCGCCGATAACTGGTCTTCCACAAAGGGCCGTGCGTCAACGCAGTCGGCGCGTCACGCGGTACGGGCGAGACGGCAACCTGTAGGAGGCTACGCCGTCCGCGAGAGCGGGGCACCGGCGTCCGGCCGGGAGCTCACATGGGAGGAGCCAGGCGGGGCACCCGTGTCTCCGTTGACCTGCGGATGCGAGCCGAACGGGGAGTCGAGTGATGAGCGCCGAAGACGGGGACAAGCTGCTGGACGGGCTGACCGTGGACAGCAGCAGAAGAGAACAGCCGATCGTCCTGGACGGGGACGGACGCCCCATCCGGACGTGGCGGGAGAACTACCCCTACGACCGCAAGGTGAGCCGCAAGGAGTACGAGCGGACCAAGCGCATCCTGCAGATAGAGCTGCTCAAGCTGCAGCGGTGGGTCAAGGACACCGGTGCCCGCGTGGTCGTCGTGTTCGAGGGGCGTGACGCGGCGGGCAAGGGCGGCACGATCCAGCGGCTCATCGAGCGGCTCAACCCGCGCGGCGCCCGCGTGGTCGCCCTGGACAAGCCCACCGAGCGCGAGCAGGGCCAGTGGTACTTCCAGCGGTACATCGCGCATCTGCCGACGGCCGGGGAGATCGTCTTCTTCGACCGCTCCTGGTACAACCGGGCCGGCGTGGAACGGGTGATGGGCTACTGCTCCAAGGACGAGTACGAGCTGTTCCTCGACCAGTGCCCGGACTTCGAGCGGATGCTGGTGGACGACGGCATCCTGCTGATGAAGTTCTGGTTCTCGGTGTCGCGCTCCGAGCAGCGCACGCGCTTCGCGATCCGGCAGGTCGACCCGGTGCGCCAGTGGAAGCTCTCCCCCACCGACCTGGCCTCCCTGGACCTCTGGGACGAGTACACCGAGGCGAAGGTGGACATGTTCCGGGCCACCGACACCGCCCACGCCCCCTGGACCGTCGTCAAGAGCAACGACAAGCGGCGCGCCCGGCTGGAGACCATGCGCAGTCTGCTGTCGCGCGTGGACTACGCCAGCAAGGACCGGCAAGCGGTCGGCACGCCCGATCCCCTCATCGTCGGCGCCGCCGACACCCTGCTGGAACCGGGCGAGGAGGACTCCGCGCTGTCACCCACTCCGTTGTCCCCCGGCGTCCACGGGCCCGGTACACACCCCGAGAACGACTGACGCCCCCGGGCCCCCTCGCGCAGGTGCGAGGGGGCCCGGGTCCGCGCTATTGCCGGGCCGCCTCGCGCGTTTGCGTGCGGTGGTCGTAGTACGCCCAGACGCTCACCGCGGCAACGGCGGTGAGCGCGGCCGCCAGGACCCGTACGACGCCGCCGGTCAGGTAGGCGACGAGGCCGGTGAGCCCCGCTCCGGACAGCATGATCAGGCGGCTGACGAAGCGGTTCTCGGGCGGCTGGGGGTCCTCCCGGTCCTTGAGGTCGTGCAGGGCGTCATGGGCCGGATGCGCGGAACCGCGCCGGGCGCGGGCGCGGTACGCCAGTCCGTAGCTGATCAGGGCGTACAGCGCGACCGCGCCCAGGACCCAGAGCCAGAGGTAGGGGTCGTCACTCGACCCTCGTGCCAGGTACACGACGCTTCTCCTTCAGGAGCGGGCCGTACCGGCACCGGGGTCGGGGTCGGGGTCGGGGTCGGGGTCGGGGTCGGCGGGACGGAAGCATGCCGTCACCGTCTTGCCGTGCCGCTGGCACCTGATCCCCCACTCGTCGGCGAGCTTGCTCACGATCGCCACTCCGCGGCCGGAGACCTCGCCCGGCTGCGGTTCGCGCTGGCGCGGCAGCGTCGGGTCCTCGTCGTGGACGCTGACATGGAGGCAGTCGCCGTCCCAGGTGAGGACCAGGTGCGCATCGCTGTGCGCGTGGATGTGCGCATTGGTGATCAGCTCCGACACCGCCAGCACGATGGCGTCCACCGTGTCCGGCTCGGCAGCGGCCCAGGGCAGGGAATCGAGACGCCTGCGTGTCCACTCCCGCCCTGCGCGTACACCTTCGGCCATCCGGAACGAGTGCGCCCAGCCCATCGCCTTCACCGCCACTGTCCCCGGTCCCCTCTCCTGCGTCCGCACACCGGCTCGTGAAGGGACCGTGTACCCGGCGCCCGTCTGGTCAGGCCTGACCGAGCCCCGCAGTGGGGGCTCGGTCAGAGGGTGAGCATGGCCTTGATGGCGCGGCGCTCGTCCATGGCCCGGTAGGCCTCGGGGGCCTCGTCGAGCGGGACGACGAGGTCGAAGACCTTGCCGGGGTTGATCTTCCGCTGCCAGATCAGGTCGATCAGCTCGGGCAGGAACCGGCGCACCGGGGCGGGGCCGCCGTGCAGGTGGACCTGGGAGAAGAAGAGCTCCTCGCCGCTGAGGGTGACGTCGTGGTTGACGCCCACGAAACCGACGTGCCCGCCGGGCCGGGCCGACCGGATCGCCTGCTGCATGGACTCCTGGGTGCCGACCGCTTCGACGACGGAGTGGGCGCCGAGGCCGCCCGTCAGCTCCTTGAGCTTCGCCACGCCCTCGTCGCCGCGCTCGCTGACGATGTCGGTGGCACCGAACTCCAGGGCGAGGCGCCGGCGCGGCTCGTGGCGGCTCATCGCGATGATCCGCTCCGCGCCGAGCTGCCGCGCGGCCAGGACCGCGAGCAGGCCGACCGCGCCGTCGCCGACGACCGCGACGGTCCTGCCCGGGCCGGCCTCGGCGGCGACCGCGCCGAACCATCCGGTGCCCAGTACGTCCGAGGCGGCGAGCAGGTCGGGGACCAGGTCGGCGTCGGGCGTGCCGGGCAGGGGGACGAGGGTGCCGTCGGCGTGCGGGATCAGGGCTCGTTCGGACTGGGTGCCGACCTGGGCCATGAACACGCGGTGCACACACGAGGAGGGGTAGCCGGAGCGGCAGATCTCGCAGGTGCCGCAGGAGGCGACGAAGGAGCCGACGACGTACTGGCCGGGCTGCACGTTCGTGACGTCACTGCCGACCTCCTCGACGACGCCGACGTACTCGTGCCCCATCGGCATGGGGCCGTCGAGGGACTCGACGCCGCGGTAGGGCCACAGGTCCGAGCCGCAGACACAGGCGGCCGTCAGCCGGATGACGGCGTCCGTCGGTGCGATGATCTTCGGGTCGGCGATCTCCTCCACTCGGATGTCGCCGGGGGCATGCAGAACAGCAGCGCGCATGGGTACCACTCCTTGGGTTGTGAGCCGGACCTGGCTCGTGACGTGGGGTTTCAGGCGTGTTCGGGTGCTGAACGGTGGACGACCGCACCGGTGGATGCCGAGGACCGGCGTCGCTGGACGACCGCGAGGGCGACCGTGGGGATCAGCGTGAGCGCGGCGATGGCGGTGCCGACGGCGGCCGGTCCCGTGGCCCCCAGCGGGCAGTCGAGCGCGAGGCCCGCGATCCAGGAGCCGGCTGCGGTGCCCAGGTTGAACGCCGACACGGTCAGCGCCGACCCCAGGGTGGGTGCCCGGCCGGCGAAACGGACGCCCAGGGAGATCAGCACCGGGTTGGCGCCGAGCCCGAACAGCCCCAGCAGGGCGACGAGCGCGATCGTGGGCACCGGGTAGGCGGACAGCAGGCAGATCGCCAGCAGCAGGACCGTGGTCACCGCGGCGGCGGCGATCGTAGTCGTGTACGGGCGGCGGTCGCCCAGCCGGCCGCCCACCAGGAAGCCGGCCAGGGCGCCGGCGCCAAATCCGACCAGCACCAGGGGCACGAGCGCGGCGGACAGCTGGGCCCGGCCGGTCAGCAGCGGCGAGATGTACGTGTACGTCGACAGCACACCGCCGGTCGTGGTCGCGCAGGCCGCCAGGGCCAGCCACAGGCGGCCCGAGCGCAGCGCGGACAGCTCGGAGCGCACCGAGATCGCCCCGTGGCCGCCGGTGTCGCGCGGAACGTGGCGGGCGATGAGCACCGTGGCGGCCGCTCCGAGGGCGGCCAGGGCCCAGAAGGGCCCCCGCCAGCCCATGAGCTGTCCGGCGAAGGCGCCGAGCGGTACACCGACGACGTTGGCGAGCATCGCGCCGGCGCCCACCACGCCCAGGGCGCGTGAGCTCGCGGCGGGACCGGCGGCGTGGGCGGCCACCACGTTGGCCACCGCCCAGAAAGCCCCGGTCGCCAGCGCCGTCAGGAACCTGGCCGCCAGCAGGACACCAAAGCCGGAGCCGAGTGCGACGACCACGTGCCCGGCCGCGAAGACGCCCAGGGCCAGGATCAGCGTCAGCCGCCTGGGCAGCCGCAGCGTCAGCATGGTCATCAGCGGTGCGCCGACGATCATCCCGACCGCGAAGACCGTGATCAGCAGCCCGGCCCGGGCCACGCCGATCCCGACGTCCCCGGCGATCTCGGGCAGCAGTCCCGCCACGACGAACTCGGTCGTGCCCATCAGGAAGGTGCCGAGAGCAAGGACGTACACGACGAGCGGGAGCCGGGTGGGCGGATGCTCGCGGTGGCCGGTGTGCGCCTCGGCGGGGGCGTGGAGGGTTCCTCCTCGCGTGGTCATGCGTCGTCTCCGAAGGATCGAGATCGTCGTGCGTGTCCCACGAAACCGCTCTTCCCGCCTGTGCGGGAGGCCGCGTTTATGGGGGGTACAAGCTCACCCCCCCTCGCCCCGGTTCCCGGGCTTAGCGTGGGGGACATGGACCACCGCTCCGACAACCGCGCCGACATCCGTGACTTCCTCGCCCGCCGGCGCGCCCAGCTCACCCCGGAGCAGGTCGGGCTGCCCCCCGGCGGCCGGCGCCGGGTCCCCGGGCTGCGCCGGGAGGAGGTCGCGGTCCTCGCCGGTGTGAGCACCGAGTGGTACACGCGGCTGGAGCGGGGGCACATCGGCGGTGTCTCCGAGGAGGTCCTCGACGCGGTCGCCCGCACGCTGCAACTGAACGAGGACGAACGCACCTACCTGTTCGACCTGGCCAGGGCGGCCCAGCCCGGTCCGGTGACCCGGCGCCGCCGCAAGCCCACCGAGATCCCGCAGCACGTCCAGTGGCTGCTCGACTCGGTGACCCTGTCCGCTGCGTTCGTCACCAACGGCCGGCTGGACATGGTGGCCACCAACGCCCTCGCCCGCGCCCTGTTCGCCCCCCTGTTCGACAGCGGGGTCACGGTCGAGCGCGGCCGGCCCAACTTCGCCCGGTACTTCTTCCTCGAACCCGGCTCGCACGACTTCCTCGACGACTGGGACACCGGCGCCAAGATCACCGTCGCGCTGCTGCGCGCCGAGGCGGGCCGCTACCCCCACGACAGGGCGCTGCGCGAACTCGTGGGCGAACTGTCCACGGTCAGCGGCGAGTTCCGCACCCGGTGGGCCGCCCACAACGTGCGGATCCACCACGGCGGGGTCAAACGCTTCCACCACCCCGAGGCGGGCTTCCTGGAACTGACCTACCAGCCCCTGGACCTGCCCGTGTCCGCCCACGAGGCCCACGCCCTTACCCTCTACACGGCCGAACCCGGCAGCGCGCACGAGGAGCGGCTGAAGCTCCTCGCCAGTTGGGCGGCGACCGGACTGGAGGCGGCGAATCCAGCCGGTGACGGGGAACGCTGAACGGCGCCCCGCACCCGGCGTGGCGAGCAGGACCCGCCCCGATGCGGATGGTGGGCGGGCCCTGCTCGTGCGCACCATTGTCGGGACCGCGCGGCGGCCGGACCACGCGTGCGTTCTCCCGATGCGCGCGCGGCGCGCACACCCCGCGCGCATGGCGCACATCCCGTGCACCCGTCACCACTCCAGGGCGCCGACGGGTGCGGGATCGCGCCGCCGGGTGCCCCAGCGCGCCGGCCGGTCGGCACACGCCGCCGCCTTCGAGTCACATGGCACGGGCCGGCACGGGTAGGCGGTGCGCATGACCGACGGCGCACGCCGCGGCCGACCCGGGAGGTGAAGGCTCGTGGACACGTACCTCACCGGCGACCCCGACCGGGTGCGACCCCGGGTAGCACCCGTCGGCCTGCGGCGACGATACTGGCAGACGCACGTACCCCCGTTCATAGATGGACCCATGCAGACCTCCCTCACCGTCCGTCCCATGACTCCCGCCACGGTGTGGCCGGCGCGCGGCCGCCACGCCCCGGGTGACGCGGAAGACGTTCTCCGGCGCTCGCTGCAGCAGCGCAAGGACAGTCAGGCCATCGACGACTTCATGGAGTTGCCCGAAGACGAGACCGGGCCGGCGGAACGGGTCTTCGAGGCCCGCTGGCGGGTCGGCGACGACGTGACCGTGCGCGCCCGGCTGAGCCTGAAACCCGGCGTGGGCGAAGGGGCCGGGCAGGAGTGGCTGCTGGTCGCCGAGGCCGAGCAGCCGTGGGACCACGCGTGGCCCTCCCCCACCGGCCTGTTCTGGCCGCAGGAGCCGGACACCGCCTGGGACGAGGACGCCGGCACGCGACTGATCCCGGCTGAGATCAACCCGCTGCCGAAGGACGACAAGGAGATCCGCCGCCTGCTGAGGAACACGGTGCGTGGCGGATGGCACATCCACGTGGTCGTCCACGAGGCGATGAGCACTGACGACCGGGGGCGCACGCCGCTGGCGCGGTGGCTGCCGCCGGGCCTGCGGCACCGTGTGGTGGAGCACCACGCGGCCCCGCAGCAGCTGCGCGGCCTGAACTGGGCCCTGCGGGACTCCGGCGTGCAGGTGCCGCGCGGCGGAGCGGTGGTGCTGCCGGGCGTCCCCGCGCCGGACGGCTACGACGCCCAGGACTTCTCCGTGCGCGCGGTGTTCCTCGACGGTTCGGAGCCGGCCGACCTCGTCGACGCGGTGACGCGCTTCGCCGCCCTCCCGAGGCCGCTGCCCGACGGCGCCGAGGACGCCCTCACCGCGCTGCGCGAGGACTGGCACCTGCTGACGCTCCAGGAGGAGCTGGAGCGCCAGCGCGGTCTGGTGGCCATGTACGCCGAGGCGCTGGAGGCCATGACGAAGTCCCGTGACCTGTACCGGGAGGCGGCCGAGAGCGCCCACGAGGCCCTGGCCGCCTACCAGGCATCCGCTGAGGCGGCCCCCGCCAGACCCCAGCCGTCCGATCCCCCGGCCGCGTCCCCGCTCCAGCAGCTCACACGGACGTTCGAACGCTTCAAGGTCAAGCGTCCCGCGACCGCACCCGCCGACGAGGGGACCGCCGACCGGCGCGTGACGTCGGAGCAGTAGGGGCCCGGGCTCGTGGGGCGCAGGTGTCAGTCGTGCCCTCCTGGATACGCGGTCCGTACGGCACCACGGCCCGCCCGGGAAGGTCCTCCACGACATGGGCAACCTCCAGCACCACTCGCGGACCACGCTCCGCGTCAACGGCAAACCCCACACCCTCACCGTCGACCACCGCCGGGTCCTGCTGGACCTCCTGCGGGAGGATCTCGGCCTCACGGGCGCCAAGAAGGGCTGTGACCACGGCCAGTGCGGAGCCTGCACGGTCCTGGTCGACGGGCGGCGCGTCAACAGCTGTCTGCTGTTCGCGGTCGCCCTCGACGGCTGCGAGGTGACCACCGTCGAGGGCCTCTTCGGAGACGGGGAGGAACCGCATCCTCTGCAGCGGGCCTTCCTGGAGCGCGACGCCTTCCAGTGCGGCTACTGCACTCCGGGCCAGATCTGCTCCGCCGCCGGTGTGCTCGCCGAGGCGGCGGCCGGCCACCCTTCGCACGTCACCGACCCGGTGGCGCCCTCGGGCGAGCCGGTGCCGCTGGACCGGGAGGAGATCCGGGAACGGCTGAGCGGCAACCTGTGCCGGTGCGGCGCGTATCCGCGGATCGCCGAGGCCGTGGAGGACGTGATCCCGTGAAGGAGTTCGCCTACGTCCGCGCCGGCAGCGTCGAGGAGGCGACCTCCGCGTACGCCTCCCACACCGGTGCGCGTTACCTCGCGGGCGGCACGAACCTCGTCGACCTGATGAAGCTCGGCGTCGAGGCCCCCGCCGCCCTGATCGACGTCACCCGGCTGCCCCTGGACACGGTCGAGGAACTGCCCGGGGGTGCGCTGCGCGTCGGGGCGATGGTCCGCAACAGCGACCTCGCCGCCCACCCGCTGGTCCGCGACCGGTACCCGGCGCTGTCGCAGGCAGTGTTCGCCGGTGCCTCCGGGCAGCTGCGCAACGCGGCGACGACCGGCGGAAACCTGCTCCAGCGCACCCGGTGCCCGTACTTCCAGGACCTGTCGAAGCCGTGCAACAAACGCGAGCCGGGCAGCGGCTGCGGAGCACGGGACGGCGTCCACCGCGACCACGCGGTGCTCGGGCACTCCGCGCACTGCATCGCCACCCATCCCTCCGACATGGCCGTGGCACTCACCGCCCTCGACGGGCGTGTCGAACTGGCCGGACCGGAGGGGGCCCGGAGTGTCGCGGCGGCGGACTTCCACCGGCTGCCCGGGGACCGCCCCGAGCAGGACACCGAGATCCGTCCCGGCGAACTGGTCACCGGCGTGGTCCTCCCGGCTGCCACGGCCGGGCTGCCGTCGGCGTACCGCAAGGCCCGCGACCGGGCCTCCTACGCCTTCGCACTCGCGTCCGTCGCGGTCGTGCTGCGCCTGGAGGACGGTGTGGTCGGGCACGCCGGGGTCGCCTTCGGTGCGCTGGCGCACCGGCCCTGGCGCGCACGGCGGGCGGAGGAGGCACTGCTGGGCGCGGCTCCCACCCGGGCCGCGTTCGAGCACGCCGCCGATCTCGAACTGGACGCCGCGCAACCGCTGCGGGACAACGCCTACAAGGTGCCGCTCGCCCGCAATCTCGCCGTGGACGTGCTGTCCCGGCTCACGGACACCGCACTCACCGGGAGGGCCTCATGACCGGCAGCGTGGGCGCCCCCGCCGAGCGCCGGGAGGGACGGGAGAAGGTCAGCGGCACCGCCCGCTACGCCGCCGAGTTCCACTCCCCCGGCCGGGCCCAGGCCTGGCCCGTGCCGTCGCGTGTGGCCCGGGGCCGGGTGACCGGCGTCGACACGGCGGCCGCCCTGGCCGTGCCCGGCGTGATCGCCGTCCTCACCCACGAGAACGCGCCGCGGCTCGCGGAACCGGACGATCCCACGCTCGCCCTGCTGCAGAACGCGCGGGTTCCGCACCGCGGCTGGTTCGTCGCCCTGGTGGTGGCCGAGACCCTGGAGGCGGCCCGCGCCGGTGCCGCCGCCGTACGCGTGACCTACGACGCCGAAGAGCACGACGTGACCCTCACGGCCTCACACCCGGGTGTGTACGTCCCCGAGGAGGCCAACGGCGGTCATCCGGCCGTGCGTGAACAGGGCGATCCCGACGGGGCGTTCGGCTCCTCGGCCGCCCGGGTGGACGTCGCGTACCGGGTTCCGCCGCTGCACAACCACCCCATGGAACCGCACACCAGCACCGCCCGGTGGGAGGACGGCACGCTCACCGTGCACACCTCCAGCCAGGGCACCGGTGCCGTGCGGGCCGTGCTCGCCGGCCTGTTCGGCCTGTCCAGGGATCGGATCGTCGTCACCGCCGAGCACGTCGGCGGCGGCTTCGGGTCCAAGGGCACGCCGCGCCCGGACGTGGTGCTCGCCGCCATGGCGGCACGCGAGACGGGGCGGCCGGTGACGGTGGCCCTGCCCCGCCGCTTTCTCCCCGCCGTCGTCGGGCACCGCGCGCCGACCCTGCACCGGCTGCGGCTCGGGGCGGAAACGGACGGCCGTCTCGTGTCCCTCGTGCACGAGGTCACCACGCACACCTCCCGCATCAAGGAGTTCGTGGAGCAGGCCGCGGTGCCCGCACGGGTGATGTACGCCGCACCCCACACCCGTACGGTCCACCGGGTTGCGGCACTGGACGTGCCGTCCCCGTCGTGGATGAGGGCGCCGGGCGAGGCGCCGGGCATGTACGCCCTGGAGTCCGCCATGGACGAACTCGCCACCGAACTCGGCATCGACCCGGTCGAATTGCGCGTCCGCAACGAACCCGACGTCGAGCCCGACAGCGGCAGGCCGTTCAGCAGCAGGCATCTGGTCGAGTGTCTGCGCGAGGGCGCCCGGCGCTTCGGCTGGACCGGGCGCGATCCCCGCCCGGGCGTCCGCCGGGACGGCCCCCTGCTGCTGGGGACGGGTGTGGCGGCGGCGACGTATCCCGTCATGGTGGGGCCGTCCACGGCGACGGCGCGCGCACTGCCCGGCGGTTCGTTCCTGGTGCGGATCAACGCCACCGACATCGGGACGGGCGCCCGGACCGTGCTCGCGCAGGTCGGCGCCGACGCCCTCGGGGTGCCGCTGGAGCGGATACGGATCGAGGTCGGCAGCACGGAACTGCCGTCGGCGCCGCTGGCCGGCGGTTCGTCCGGGACCGCCTCCTGGGGCTGGGCGGTGCACGACGCCTGCGCCGGACTGGCCCGGCGGCTGGCCGGGCACGTGGGGACGCTGCCCGGGCAGGGCCTCGAATTCCGCGCCGACACGACGGGAGCGGCGGACGCCGAGAGCGACTTCGCGCGGCACGCCTTCGGGGCGCACTTCGCCGAGGTCGCCGTGGACACGGTCACCGGCGAGGTCCGTGTCGGCCGGCTCCTCGGGGTCTATGCGGCGGGCCGCATCCTCAACGCCCGTACGGCGCGCTCGCAGTTCGTTGGCGGCATGACGATGGGCCTGGGCATGGCGCTGACCGAGGGCAGCACCATGGACGCCGCGTTCGGCGACTTCACCGAGTCGGATCTGGCGTCGTACCACGTGCCCGTGCACGCCGACGTCGCCGGGATCGAGGCGCACTGGCTGGACGAGGAGGACTCCCGTCTCAATCCCATGGGCAGCAAGGGGATCGGGGAGATCGGCATCGTCGGGACGGCCGCGGCGATCGGCAACGCGGTGCACCACGCCACGGGCGTCCGCCTGCGTGAACTCCCGCTCACCCCGGACCGGGTGCTGACCGGGCTGCTCGGCCGCCGGACCTGACAAGGGCCGTCGGCCGGAGCCCGGCCGAGCCTCACTCGGGGCGCAGCGCCGGCAGCAGTGCGAGCACCGTGCACAGCACCGACAGGCCGAGGGCGAACGCGTGCAGCCGCAGGGACGCGTCGCCGCGCTGCAGCGGGAAGTCGTCGAGGTTGCGGTGGATCTCGCGGCCCGTGTCCGGGCGTGCCGGACGGGAGCAGCGGGCCGCGCATCGGCGGGATCCAGCCAGTCCTCGGCGGGCGGAGCGGGCCGCTCCGGGGAGGGGGCGGCGAACGGGTCCGCCTGGTCCGGCTCAGGGGCCGCGGGGCGGGCAGTGGTCGGGTCCGGCTCGGGGGCCGGCGGTCGCGTTCCCGCCCCGGCCGCCGGGTGGGAGCCGAGGGTGACGGGCTCGGCGGCCGCCGGGCCGGCCTGGTGGGACGCGGTGGCGGGCAGCGCGCTCGCCCGCTCCACCTGGTGCGTGCCGGTGGCAACGGTCGTCTCGGCGGACGGCTGGGCGGACCCGTTACGCTGACCATCACCAGGCGCCCCCGTCACCCCGTGCCACTCGAGTGAGCCACTGGGATGACCACCGCACGGGAAAATCCGCCGACTCGCCGACATGTCGGGCTCCGGCCGCAATACAGCCGCCGGAAAAGGGAATCCAGCTAGGGACACCCCGTGTCGCGGCATGCCAGGAGGAGGGCAACCCGTGGATACGACCACAAAGGTGATCGTTCTGGCCGCGGTTCTCGCGGCCGTCGTCCTCGTCTTCGCCGTCGTCGTCCTCGTGCGGCTGGTACGGACGCGGCGCGATCTGAAGCGCGCGGGGCTCCCCGCGGGCCCGCGCTGGGTCTTCTGGGGCGCGGTGCTCTATCTGGTGCTGCCCACCGACTTGGTACCCGACCCGGTGTACCTGGATGACATCGGCGTCCTGCTGCTCGCTCTGCGCACCGTCCGCGGCTCCCTCGGCGAACGGGAGCGCAGTACGGCACACGAACCGGACCGGCAACCGGCAAATAACTACGGAAAGTAAGGAAACCAACCACCCGTTCGATTCGTATAAGTCTCTGGAAGCCGAAACAGGCCGGTGGACGGGGCGGCAACGCCCAGGGGGTCACCGCCTGGTCGGCGCAGTACCGACGAGGGAGAGACGATGCAACCGTTCGCGCTCAACTACGCGCGCCCGGCAGTGGAGTTGGAAGCTGCCATTCCGTACGTGTACGACGCCGGACTGCAGTTGAACGTGCTCCGCGACGGACGGGTCGCGGCCTCAGACTTCGCCCTGTTGAGAGAGTTCGGCACCACGACGTCCACCGCCGGCTCCAAGACGCACTTCGACGACTGACCACGGACCGCCGAAGATGACCGTACTGATCCTCACCTCTGAGGAGGACGTCACCGCGGACATGGTCGTCGTGCATCTGAACGCGACGGGGGTTCCGGTGGTCCGGGTCGATCCCGCGGACCTGACCGGTGGTGTCGCGTTGTCGGGGGAGTTCGTGCACGGCCGGTTCCGCGGCCACCTGTCCGCCGGGGGGCGGCTGGTGAGCATCGGGGGGCTCCGGTCCGTGTGGGTGCGCCGGCCCGGCGTCCCGGCGGCGCGGGCGGCCCAGCCGTCGGCGTGGCTGACCGAGGAGGCCGCCCAGGCGCTCTACGGCATGCTGCGGGGCTCGGACGCGCGCTGGATGAACCATCCCGACGCCGCGCGCCGGGCCCGGCACAAGCCGTGGCAGCTGCGCTTGGCCCAGAGATGCGGCCTGCCCGTGCCCGCGACGCTGATCACGACCTTTCCGCGTGCCGCCCGCGAGTTCGCGGAGCGCTACCCGGAGCTGGTGGTCAAGCCGGTGTCGGGCGCGCATCCGCAGGACCCGCCCCGGGCCGTGCCGACCAGCCGGGTCGCGCCGGAGACGGACTTCTCCGCCGTCGCGTTCGGGCCGACGCTGCTGCAGCGGCGGATCTCCAAGCGGGCCGACATCCGGCTCACCGTCGTGGGTGAGCGGATGCTGGCCGCCCGCAAGGCGACCGCCGAGGACGCGGATCCGGACGATGTCGACGTGCGGTTCGCCGCGCCCGGCTCGCCGTGGCGGCCCGTCGATGTGCCGTCCAGCATCGCGCCGGGGGTCCTGTCCTATCTGCGTGAGGCGGAACTGGCCTACGGGGCCTTCGACTTCGTGGAGGACTCCGACGGGACCTGGTGGTTCCTGGAGTGCAACCAGTCGGGGCAGTTCGGGTTCGTGGAGGTGGAGACGGCCCAGCCGATCGCGCGGACCATCGCCGAGTGGCTGGCCCGGCCCGTTCCGGTCCAGCCGTTGCACGTCAACGGAGCGAACACGACGCTCCGTTGACACCGGGCCCGGTGCAGACCGGGCCCGGGCCCGCCGCCCGGTTCACTGCGGCCGCGGGCCGGGAAGCATGCCCGCGCGCTGCCAGCCGGCTCCCGGGGAGTGCGGACGGTCGTAGCCGAGGGACTGTGAGGGCCGCATGACCAGCTCCAGTTCCCTGCTCACACGTTCGGCCTCGCGGCGCACCTGTGCGGGTACGTCACCGCGCTCCGCGATGAGTCGGTCGTAGATGGGGGAATCCTGGAACACCCGTCAACGTGCCTTTCTGCTCGTCGGCCCCGTGCGGGGGCGAGACTGCGAGTGTAGGCGGCACGGTGTCCCGGAGTGTGAATTCCTTGGGATGACTTGACGCAGACCGGACATCCGTGACAGGCGATGGTGAGCCCTTCTCAGGCTCCTGTGGTGGAACCCGGCCGGACGATCATCAGAACGGTGACCGTGGCCCACAGCAGGTTGAAGACGCCGGTGAACATGGCCAGTCGGGCGGTGCCCCGCCGGTCGACGCCCTGCTCGTCCTTCAGTTGACCCAGGAGTTCTTCCTGGCGGGGCAGGACGAAGGCGATCAGGACGCCGGCGGCCGCCGCGGTGAGGGCGATGGAGGTGACGAGCCATCCGCTGCCGAGGACGCCCATCGCGGCCGCGGTGGCGAACCCGAGGAGGGGGACGGTGAGTCCGACCTTGGCGTAGACGCGGCAGATGCGGTGCAGGAGCGCCGCCGTGCCGGCGCCGGCGGGGGCCGCCTGGCGCACGGCAGGCGGGAACATGCTGGCCGCGACGGTCACGGGACCGATGGCGACGATGGCGGCCAGGACATGGAGAGACAGCAGGATCTTGGTCACCGGGGCTCTTTCCGTGAATGCGGTCGACGGGCCCACGCTAGGACGCCTCCGGGTGACGCCCCATGGGCTGGAACGTCAGCTTCCAACGGGTTCTCGCCATCTCGTCCGGCCTGCGCTTCCGCTTCCGGGCTGACACGATCCCCAGGCCATGGGACCGGCGGGAACACGCCTAGGGTGGCGTTCATGCACTCCGTGGCGATCCTGGTTCTCGATCAAGTGGTGCCCTTCGACATGGCGGCGCCCCAGCAGACGTTCGCCTGGACCCACATGCCGGACGGGCGGCCCGCCTACCGGGTCCGGCTGTGCTCCGAGACGCCCGAGGTGCGCGCGGACGGCGGCTTCACCCTGCGGATCGAGCGGGGGCTGGAGGCACTGGCGGAGGCGGACACCGTCATCGTGCCCGGCTGCTCCCCCGACGCGGCGCCGCCGTCCGCCCGGGTGCTGGCGGCCCTGCGGGAGGCGGCTGCGGCCGGGACCCGGATCGCGTCGGTGTGCGTGGGTGCTTTCGTGCTGGCGGAGGCCGGGCTGCTGGACGGGCTGCGCGCCACCACGCACTGGGTGGCCGCCGCCGAGCTGGCCCGGCGTTTCCCGCTGGTCGAGGTGGAGCCGGACGTGCTGTACGTCGACAACGGGCAGATCCTCACCTCGGCCGGCGCGGCCGCGGCGCTGGATCTGTGCCTGCACATGATCCGGCGCGACCTGGGATCGGCCGTCGCCGCGAACATCGCCCGGATGTCGGTCATGCCGCTGGAACGGGAGGGCGGGCAGGCTCAGTTCATCGTGCACGAGCATCCGCCCGTGCCCCGGGGTTCGGCGCTCGAACCGGTGCTGGAGTGGATCGAGGACCATCTCGCGGACGAGGTGACGCTGGGCACGCTGGCGGCACGGGCGGGGATGAGCGAGCGGACCTTCAGCCGCCGCTTCCGTGAGCAGACCGGCACCACACCGCTGCAGTGGCTGCTGCGGGCGCGGGTGCGGCGCGCCCAGTACCTGCTGGAGAACTCGGACCACTCCGTCGAACGGATCGCGCGCCAGGCGGGATTCGGCTCGCCGACCGCCTTCCGCGAGCGGTTCCGCAAGGTGGCCGGCACCACGCCGTACGCCTACCGCACGGCGTTCCACGGGCGGACGAACGCCTCGGCGGCCCCCTCCTAGGGGCCGCCGAGGCGTGCTGCCCGGTCCGCGCCGGGCCTTTCGTCAGCCCTCAGCCGACCAGCGTCAGACCGTTCTCCCCGTCCGCGTCGGCTGCGTCCGGCCGCCCCTCGGTGAGCAGCAGGACATCCGCCTTGGCAATGGCGTCACTGATGTCGGACGTCCCCATCATCACGCACAGCGTGTAGCTGACGTCCTCCAGTTCGCGTGCCGCCTTCGGCACGTGCCTCTCCGACTGAGCGATCCTCAGCGACGCGTACCGCGTCAGCAGCTCCCTGACGATCTTCCGGTCCGGTACAAGCACGTAGCGCCCCTCTCTGTGTTTTCGCTGCGTATGCCCGAACCACGCGGAAACATTCACACGTTTTTCTCACCTGTAGCTGATTTGACGAGAACTGATCGGATGCGACCGGTATTAGGTGAGCTGGCCCCGGTGCAGTGCGGTGTATGCCCCGCCCTGACGCAGGAGCTCCTCGTGCGTGCCGATCTCCTCGATCCGGCCGTCGCCCATCACCACGATCCGGTCGGCGCCCTGGACGGTGGACAGCCGGTGCGCGACGACGAACGTGGTGCGCCCGTGCAGCAGCCGGGCCAGCCCCGGGGGCGGCGCGTGGCCGTCTCCGGGTCTCAGGATCTGGTCAGGCGGCGTCCAGCTCCGCCAGTTCCTCGGCGGTCAGGGTCAGGTCGGTGGCGGCGAGCGAGTCGCGGATCGTCTCGGGCCGGCTCGCGCCCGGGATCGGGACGACCACCGGCGACTTGGCGAGCATCCAGGCCAGGCACACGCGCTGCGGGCTCACGCCGCGCGCCTCGGCGATCCGGGCGAAGGAGGCGTGGCCCGAGCCCAGTTCACCGGCCCTGGAGATCCCGCCGAGGGGGCTCCAGGGCAGGAACGCGATACCGAGTTCGTCGCACAGGCGCAGTTCCGGCTCGCTGGAGCGGAAGGCCGGGGAGAACTGGTTCTGCACGGAGACCAGGCGCCCGCCGAGGATCTCCTGGGCCTGCCGGATCTGCTCGGGGTTCGCGTTCGAGATGTCGGCCATGCGGATCTTGCCCTCGTCGAGCAGGTCCCGGACGGCGCCGACGGACTCGGCATAGGGGGCGCGCGGGTCGGGGCGGTGGAACTGGTAGAGGCCGATGGCCTCGACGCCGAGCCGGCGCAGGGACTCCTCGCAGGCCGCCTTGAGGTGGCGGGGGCTGCCGTCGAGCGTCCAGCTGCCGTCGCCGGGGCGGAGGTGTCCGCCCTTGGTGGCGACCAGGACGTCACCGCCGCGGTCGTGGGAGGCGAGGGCCTTGGCGATCAGGGTTTCGTTGTGACCGACCTCGTCGGCGTCGCGGTGATAGGCGTCCGCGGTGTCGATCAGGCTCACACCGGCGTCGAGCGCGGCGTGGATGGTGGCGAGGGAGCGTTCCTCGTCCGGTCGCCCCTCGATGGACATGGGCATCGCGCCCAGGCCGATCGCGCTGACCTCGACGTCACCGATGCGGCGGCTGTGCATGGGTTCGTGACCTCTTCCGGCTGTCGGGCGATGGTGCACTCCAGCCTGGACGCCGCGCGGCCGGGGGTCCAACAGAAGAAGGAGAACGCATTCAGCACCCGGGCCGCTGAATCGCGCCCGGCCCTCGAAGCTCTCTTGTCACACCTGGATGAAAGCCGTCACCCGAGGACTCAACTCCCCCACACAGAAAGGCGATCCGTACGGCGCTCCCCGGCCTCGCTGCCATATTCGAGAGCCACTTCGGAGGTGGTTGTGAGCACAGAGGTGACAGCATCCGGTCCGGGGGAGACGGCGACGCACACGCCCGGGGGTACCGCGGAGCGCGTCGCCGGCCTGGAGCACCGCCGGGAGCGGGCGGTGGCCGCGGGAGGGCCGCGCAGACGCGGGGAGTTCTCGGCCCGGGAGCGGATCGACCGGCTCGTGGACAAGGGTTCCTTCACCGAGACCGGCCTGTTCGTCCGGGCCCGGCCCGCGGGGCACGACGCCCGCCGTCCCTACGGCGACGGCGTGGTCACCGGGTACGGCACGGTCGACGGCCGCCCGGTGTGCGTGTTCGCCCAGGACTCCACGGTCTTCGGCGGCAGCATGGGCGAGGCCTTCGGCGAGAAGACCGTCGCCCTGATGGAGCTGGCCCTGAAGACGGGCTGCCCGGTGATCGGCCTGAACGACTCCGGCGGCGCCCGGATCCAGGAGGGTGTCGCCGCTCTCGCCCTCTACGCCGAGCTGGTCCGCCGCAACGTCAAGGCGTCCGGGGTGATCCCGCAGATCTCGGTGGTCCTGGGCCCGTGCGCGGGCGGCGCGGCGTACTCGCCGGCGATCACCGACTTCACGGTGATGGTCGACCGCGCCTCGCACATGTTCGTCACCGGCCCCGACGTCATCGAGACGGTCACGGGCGAGCGCACCACCGCCGAGGAGCTGGGCGGCGCCCGCACCAGCAACACCGTCAACGGCAACGCCCACTTCCTGGCCGCCGACGAGGAGGACGCCCTCGACACCGTGCGGGACCTGCTGTCGTACCTGCCGGCCAACAACCTGGAACGGCCTCCGGAGTACGCCCCCGGGAGCGCTCCGCCCGGGGCCGGGCTCGACGAGGTCGTCCCGGACCGGCTCGGCGAGGCCTACGACATGCGGGACATCCTGCACGCGGTCGTCGACGACGGTGAACTGCTCCCGGTGCAGGAGCTGTTCGCGCCGAACATCATCTGTGCCCTGGCCCGGATCGAGGGCCGCTCGGTGGGCGTCGTCGCCAATCAGCCCCTGCACGCCGCCGGGGTCCTCGACATCGACGCGTCCGAGAAGGCGGCCCGGTTCGTCCGGTTCTGCGACGCGTTCGGCATCCCGCTGCTGACCTTCGCCGACGTGCCCGGATATCTGTCCGGGGTGCGGCAGGAGCAGGCCGGGATCATCCGGCGGGGCGCGAAACTGCTGTACGCCTACGCCGAGGCCACCGTCCCCAAAGTCACGGTCGTGGTGCGCAAGGCCTACGGCGGCGGATACGCGGTGATGGGGTCCAAGCACCTGGGTGCCGACGTCAACCTCGCCTGGCCCACCGCCCGGATCGCCGTGATGGGCGCCGAGGGGGCCGTGGGCGTCCTGCACCGGCGCGAACTCGCCGCGTCCGACGACCCGGAGGCGCTGCGGGCCCGGCTCCTCGCCGCGTACGAACGCACCCACGGCACCCCGTACCTCGCCGCCGAGCGCGGCTATGTCGACGCCGTCATCGCGCCGCGCGAGACGCGGGAGCAGGTCTGCCGCGCCCTGCGCGCGCTGCGCGGCAAACGTGCCCCGATGCCGGAACGCCGGCACGGCAACATCCCCCTCTAGCCGCTCCCTTCCCGCTTCTTTCGTGACCCATAGGCCGATCCGCGCCGTGAGGAGCCCCGCCTGATGGACAGCCGCCCCCCGCTCGCGCCCGATTGCCCCACACTGCCGGACTACGTACAGCACTGGGCCGGGACCACCCCCGACCGCCGGGCTTTCACCTTCGTCGAGCACCCGGCACAGCACTCGCGCGGAGTCCACCGCACCCTGACCTGGCGCCGCCTGGACGTGCGGGTGCGGGCGCTCGGCGCACGCCTCACGGACGAGACGCGCCCCGGGGACCGGGTCGCGCTGCTGTGCCCGCAGGGCACGGAGTACGTGACCGCCTTCCTGGCGGCCCTGGCCGCCGGGCTGGTCGCCGTGCCCCTGTACACACCGGCTCTGCCCGGGCACGCCGACCGGCTCGCGGGCGTCCTGGCCGACGCGTGCCCCTCGGTGGTGGTGACGACGAGCCGGGCCCGGGACGAGGTGCGGGACTTCCTCGGGGAGGGCGGGCCGCGGATCGTCGTCGCGGACGAGGTGCCCGACGACGAGGGCGGCGACTGGCAGCCGGTGACCCCGGACGCCGGGGCGACCGCCTACCTCCAGTACACGTCCGGTTCGACCCGCGCCCCGGCCGGTGTGGAGATCAGCCACGGCAACGTCGTCGCCAACGCCCGCCAGGCACTGGCCGCCTACGGCCTCGACGCCCGCCCGATGACCAGTGTGGGCTGGCTGCCGCTGTACCACGACATGGGGCTGGTGCTCAGTGTCGCGGCGCCGGTGGCACGCGGGGCGCTGTCGGTGCTGATGGACCCGGCGGCGTTCCTGCACGAGCCGGTGCGCTGGCTGCGGCTGCTCGCCGCGCACCCCGGTGCCGTGAGCGCCGCGCCCAACTTCGCCTACGACTACTGCGTCGCGACCGTCACCCCGGACCAGAAGGAGGGTTTGCGGCTGGACAAGGTGACCACGCTGATCAACGGCAGTGAGCCGGTCCGCCCGGGCACGGCCGACCGTTTCCACGCGGCGTTCGCGAACCAGGGCCTGGCGCCCGGGACGCACTGTCCCTCGTACGGGCTGGCCGAGGCCACGGTGTTCGTGTGCGCGGCCCGGCCGGGTGAGCCGCTCAGCCGGTTCGCGCTCGACCGCGACGCCCTGGCGGCCGGCAAGGCCCTGCCCGCCCGGCCCGACGACCCCCGGGCGGTGCTGCTGGCGGGCTGTGGCACTCCGGCGGGTCAGCGGGTCCGGGTCGCCGACCCGGTGTCACGGGCCCTGCTGTCGGAGGGCGAGGTCGGGGAGATCTGGGTGCAGGGGCCGAACGTGGGCCGCGGCTACTGGAACCGGGACTCGGAGGAGGTCTTCGGCGCGGAGTTCGCGGACTCCGCTGCCGGGCCGGGCCGCTGGCTGCGGACGGGTGATCTGGGGACGGTGCTGGAGGGGCACCTGGTCGTCACCGGACGCCTGAAGGATCTGATCATCGTCGACGGGCGCAACCACTACCCGCAGGACGTGGAGGCGACGGCCCAGGAGGCGCACGACGTGATCCGCCGGGACCGCCTCGCCGCCTTCGCCGCGCCGGGCGGCGCAGGCGGCGAGTGCGCCGTGGTCGTGGCGGAGCACGCGCGGAGCGCGCACCTCGCCGGGCTGGACGTGGCGGCCGTGGTGCGTGCCGTGCGCGGTGCCGTCTCCGCCCGGCACGGGCTGCGGCTGGCCGATGTCGTCCTGGTGCCGCCGGGCACGGTGCCGCGTACCTCCAGCGGCAAGGTGTCACGGGCGCTGACCCGCACCCGTTATCTGGAGGGCGCCTACCGCGTGCAGGGCCGGGCGGGTGCGGCGGGATGAGGCCCGTCGACGAGGCCGCGCTGCGCCGGCTGATCGCCGAGCGGGTGGCCGCCTGGAACGGCACGTCCCCGCAGGACGTGCCGATGGACCGGCCCCTCTCGGACCTCGGCATGGCCTCGCGGGATGCCGTCGCCCTGGCCGGTGAGCTGTCCCGCGCCGCCGGCCGGGAGCTGCCGACGACACTGCTGTGGGAGACGCCCACCGGGGAGGCCCTGGTGACGCGGCTGTGCGCCGCGGAGGCGCCGGGGGCCGAGGCGGCCGAGGTGCCGCGTGCCCCGGTCCCGGGCGGGACGGCCGAGCCGGTCGCGGTAGTCGGGGCCGGCTGCCGTCTGCCCGGCGGGGCGCACGGCCCGGACGGCTACTGGCGGTTGCTCAGCGAGGGTACCGACGCGATCCGGCGCGTCCCGGAGGACCGCTGGCGCGACTTCACCGCGTTCCCACCGGCCGACGCTCATCCGTACGGCGGCTATCTCGACGACGTCGCCGGGTTCGACGCGGACTTCTTCCGCATCACCCCGCGCGAGGCCGCGGTGATGGATCCCCAGCAGCGGATCCTGCTGGAGGTCGTCCACGAGGCGCTCGACCACGCCGCCCTGCCGGCCGGGTCCCTGGCGGGTACGGCCACCGGTGTGTTCGTCGGCATCTCGGCGCCGGAGTACGGGCAGCTCACGGGCGCCGACCCGGCCACCGTCGACCCCTGGGCGCCGGCCGGGGGCGCCTTGAGCGTCGCGGCCGGGCGGCTCGCCTACGTCCTGGACACGCGGGGGCCGAGCCTGGCCGTCGACACGGCCTGCTCCTCCTCGCTGGCCGCCGTGCACCAGGCCTGCGTCAGCCTGCGCACGGGCGAGAGCGACACGGCGATCGCGGCCGGGGTCAACCTGCTGCTGTCGCCGGCCGTCACGGTCGCGTTCCGGCGGGCGGGCGCCCTCGCGCCGGACGGCCGGTGCAAGCCGTTCTCGGCGGCGGCCGACGGCATCGGCCGCGGCGAGGGCTGCGCGGCCGTGATCCTGAAGCGGCTGTCCGACGCCGAGCGGGACGGCGACCGGGTGCTGGCCGTCGTCCGCGCCACCGCCGTCAACTCCGACGGCCGCTCGAACGGCCTCATGGCGCCCAACCCGGCCGCCCAGCAGGCGCTGCTGGAGAGGGCGTACGCGCAGGCGGGGCTCCCCGCGGAGCACGTCGACTACGTGGAGGCGCACGGCACCGGCACGCCGCTGGGCGACCCGATCGAGGCGGGCGCCCTCGGCGCGGTGCTGGGCGCGGGACGGGACCCCGACCAGCCGCTGCTGCTGGGGTCCGCCAAGGGCAACCTCGGTCATCTGGAGTCCGCGGCGGGCATCGCGGGCCTGGTGAAGACCGTGCTGGCCCTGCACCACGACACCATCCCGCCGTCCCTGCACTGCGAGCGGGGCAGCTCTCTCACCGATCCGCGGCTGCGGGTGGTGACCGAGCCGGAACCCTGGCCCCGCTACGGCGGCACGGCCGTCGCGGGCGTCTCCGGGTTCGGCTTCGGCGGCACCAACGCCCATGTGGTGCTGGAGGAGGGACCGCCCGGCCTGGCCCCGGCGCGACCGGCCGGGGAACCGGCCGCCCGCGTGCACCTTCTCTCCGACCTCGACGCCGAGCGCCTCCGGGACACGGCCGGCAGGCTCGCCGACCGGCTGCGCGACCGTCCCGCGCACCCCGCGGACGTGGCCCGGACCCTGGCCGGGCGCACGGGCCGGGGCCCCGTGCGCGCCGCCGTGGTCGCCCGCGACCGCGACGAACTGGCCGACGCCCTGGCGGAGTTGGCGGCCGGGCGGCCGGACGCGCGGGTGACGACCGGTGGGCACGACCGGGTGGGGCGGGGCACGGTGTGGGTGTTCTCCGGCTACGGCAGCCAGTGGCCCGGCATGGGGCGCCGGCTGCTGGCCGAGGAACCCGCGTTCGCCGCCGCCGTCGAGAAACTCGACCCGCAGCTCGCCCCGGAGTGCGGTCTGTCCCTGTACGACCACCTGGCCTCGGGCGACGGCTTCGACCGCCTGGAGGTCGCCCAACCGGTGCTGTTCGGCCTGCAGTTGGCGCTCGCCGAGCTGTGGCGCTCCTACGGTGTCGAGCCCGCCGCCGTGATCGGCCACTCCATGGGCGAGGTGGCGGCGGCGGTGTGCGCGGGCGCGCTGGACGTGGCGGACGGGGCGCGTGTGATCGCCGTGCGGGCCCGGCTGCTGAGCGGCCTGCGCGGTGGCGCGATGGCCGTGGTGGACCTGGACGACACCGAACTGGACGCGCTGGCACGGGACTTCCCGGGGGTGCAGGTCGCCGTGCACTCCTCCCCCCGGCAGAAGGTCGTCACGGGTGAGGAGGCGGCGGTGGCCGGGCTCGTGCGCCGGCTGGAGGGGCAGGGCAGGGCGGCGCGGGCCATGCGGGTGGTCGGCGCCGGGCACTCGCCACAGGTGGACGGGCTGCTGCCGGAGCTGGTGGACGAGCTGTCGGGCATCCGGGCACGCCGGCCCCGTGTCCCGGTCCATTCCACGGTCCTCGACGACCCGCGCGGCAACTGCCTCTTCGACGCCGCACACTGGGCGGCCAACCTGCGGCGGCCCGTACGGCTGGACCGGGCGCTCGCGTCGGCCGCGGCCGACGGCCACACGGCCTTCGTGGAGATCTCCCCCCACCCGGTGCTGACCGGGGCCGTCGCCGACACCGTGCCCGGCGCCCTCGCCCTGGGCACGCTGCGCCGGGACGCGGACGGGTCGGAGGCGTTCGCCGGGCAGCTGGGCGCCCTGTACGCGGCGGGACAGCGGCTTCCCGTGCCGCCGGGGCGGGTCATCGACCTGCCGCTGCCCCGGTGGCGGCACGTACGGCACTGGTGGACGGACGGCCGGACGGCTCACACCGCGCCACCGCCGGATGAATCTCCGGCAGCGGTGCCGGAACCCACCTCGGTGCTGGCCCGCCTGACCCACCACACCGCGTCCGTCACCGGCCACTCCCCCGCCCGTATCACTCCGGGCACCGCGTGGACCGACCTCGGGCTGGACTCGCTGATGGCCGTCCGCGTCCGCACGGCGGTGGAGCGTGAGTTCGGCATCGAACTGCCCCTGCGCGAGTTGTTCGCCGCCGTCACCGTCGAGGACGCGGCCGCCCGCATCGAGCGGGCCCTCCCCCGCGACGACACCCCCGTGCGGCCTCTGCGCGCCACCGGCTCGCGGCCGCCGCTCTTCCTCGTCCATGCCGCCGGCGGCCCGGTGAGCGTCTACCGGACGCTCACCGAACGCCTCGGCGAGGACCAGCCGGTGTACGGGCTGGAGCGGATCGAGGAGGCCAGGACCGTGCCCGAGAAGGCACGGCGCTACGCCGAGGCGATCAACGCCGTCCGCCCCGACGGCCCCTGCCTGCTGGGCGGCTGGTCCTTCGGCGGCTTCGTCGCCCAGGAGGCCGCGCGGCAACTGACCGCCGCCGGGCGTCAGGTGCGGCTGGTCGTGCTCATCGACTCCGTACGGCCCCTCCCCCGCCCGGGGCTGACCCGCGCGGACCGGATCCGGGCGCACTTCGAGGGTTTCGCCCGCCACGTCGCCGACACCTACGGCGTGCGCCTGGAGCTGCCGTACGACGAACTCGTGGCCATCGACGACGACACGGCCCGCATCGACGCCGTGCTTCGCGCCCTGCGCGAGGCCGCCGACGTGCCGCCGGCGGCCCTGGAGCACCAGCGAGCCTCCTACCTGGACATGGGCGTCGGCGAGGAGCACCGGCCCGGCGGCTATGCCGGGCCGGTGCTCCTCTACCGCGCCACCGAGGCCGCGCCGCACACCGTGCGCGACCCGGCGTACGAGCGGGACGACGCGGCGCTCGGCTGGGACGAGGTGTGCCCGCGTCTGGAGGTGGTGCCGGTGCCCGGTCACCATCTGTCGCTGCTCGATCCGCCGCACGTCGACGAGATCGCCACCCACCTGAGCCGGACGCTCGCCGAGCCGTCCCCCTGACCTGGAACCCGAGGAGCCGTCATGCCCGACCTGCCGCAGCAGCCCGCCGCCGGAATGTCCCGGCGTACCGTCGCCAGAGCGGCGGCAGCCGCCGGTCTCGCCGCCCTGTTCGGGGCCGCTGCCACGACGCCTTCCCCGGCGGCCACCCGTCTCGGGCCCCGCACCCGGGACGTGTCCGTGCCTTCCGCCGCGCTCGGCCGCAGCGCGCCGGTCCGGCTGATCCTGCCGTCGGATTTCGGGACGCGCCCGGAGAAGAAGTACCCCGTGCTGTACCTGCTGCACGGCGCCCACGACGACTACACGTCCTGGACCCGCGAGACGGACATCGAGGCGTTCACCGCCGGCCGCGACCTGATCGTGGCGATGCCGGACGCGGGCCCCACCGGCATTCCGAGCGTCTGGCGCGGCGGCCCCGACTACGAGACCTTCCAGGTGCAGGAGGTGCCGGCGCTGCTCGCCCGCGACTACCGGGCCTCCGGCGTGCGGGCGGTCGCCGGCGTCTCCACCGGCGGCTACGGGGCGATGGCGCACGCGGCCCGCCACCCCGGGGCGTTCACCGCGGCGGCCTCCTACAGCGGCATCCTCGACACCACGGCGCCCGGGGTTCCCGCCATCATGGACGCGATCGTGGCCCGCGAGAACCTGCCGGCCGCGTCCCTGTGGGGCAATCCGGTGTTCAACCTCCTGACGTGGCGCGACTTCAACCCTCGTGCCCGCGCCACCGGGCTGCGCGGCACCGCCCTGTACGTGTCGCAGGGCAGCGGGGTGGGGGGCGGTGGCGATCCGCTGCCCGGGATTCTGGAAAGCGCCCTGTGGCCCTCGGCCCAGGGCTTCGCCCGCACGCTGGCCCTCATGGGGATCCAGGCCACCACGCACTTCTACGGGGGCGGCGGGCACGACTGGGCGCACTGGAAGCCGGAGTTCACGGCCTCGTGGCCTGTCCTCGCCCGTGCGCTGGGCGTGCCCGAGTGACGGGGGTGCCGTCGGGGCACGGAACGGGGCGGAGGGGTCGTCCGTCCAACACGGGACTCCCCACTCGTCCCACGGGTGACAGCCCGCGGGTGAGCCGCTTCCGGTCGAAAGGAGTGTCCGTGATGGCTGTGCCCACCCCGCACGGCGTGCCGGACCACCCCACCGCGCCTCCCCAGGTCCCGCCGGAGCTGGCGGAGCTGCTGCGGGCGAATCTGGCGGCCGTCGCCGACGAGGTGGAGGAGGAGGTCCGCCGCCAGGTCCCCGAGTACGCCCGGCCCGCCGACGGCACGTACCTCCGGAACCTGCGGTCCGGGGTGGTGCAGGCGCTGACCCTGTTCGTCGACCACATCGCCGACCCGCGCGACGACGCGGGTGCGATCGCGGCGACGTACTACGAACTGGGGCGGGGCGAGGCCCTGGAGGGCCGCAGCCTGGACGCACTGCAGTCCGCGCTGCGGGTCGGCGGCCTGTGCGCCTGGCGGCAGATGGGCCGAACGGCGGAGGAACTCGGCCTGGACTCCACGGTCGTGGCCGCGCTGGGGGAGCTGGCGTTCCGGACCGTGCACGAGGTCGCCCAGGCGGCCGCGTCCGGCTACGCGGAGGCCCAGCTGCGCAGCTCCGACGAGCTGGAACGGCGCCGCAAGCGCCTGCTCGACCTGCTCCTGGAGGACGGGCCGGTGGCGCTGGAGGCCGTGCAGGACCTCGCGCACAGCGCACGCTGGCCGGTGCCGCGTACGGTCGCCGTCGTGGCGCTCGCGGCGGCGCCGGACCGGCGGGAGGAGGACCGGCCGCTGGCGGCGGCGGGCGCGCTGGTGGACATGGGGTCCCGCCCGCCGCGCATGCTGGTGCCCGACCCGGAGGGCGCGGGCGGCATCGGCGGCCGGGCGTTCACACTGGCGCTGCGCGGCCGACCGGCCGCGATCGGCCCGGCGGTCGCGGTCACCGAGGCCGCGCAGTCGCTGCGCCTGGCCACCCGGGCGCTCGGTCTGATGGGCCGTGGGGTGCTCCCCCGCCAGGGCGTGGTGCGCTGCTCGGAGCACCTGTCGACGCTGCTGCTGCACGGCGACGAGCCGCTGCTGGAGCGCCTCCAGGCACGGGTCCTCGCTCCCCTCGACACGGTCTCGGCGGGGCAGCGCGACCGGCTCGCCGAGACCCTGCTGGCCTGGCTGCTCAGCGGCAGCAACGTGCCGGACGTCGCCGCACGGCTGCACATCCACCCGCAGACGGTCCGCTACCGCCTGCGCCAGCTGGAGAAGCTCTTCGGTGACGCCCTGCACGACCCGGAGACCCGCCTCGACCTCATTCTCGCGTTGCGCGCGGAATCACTGCACACACGGCAGAACTGACTCCCCGGATTCAGACGGCGTACTCAATCGGCGACAAAAATCAGCGGCGTTTCCATAATTCCATCCATAACAGCGGGAGCGACAAAGCCAATACGTTCGGGGCGTCCTTTTTCGCAGGCGCTTCACGCGCCTCCCACGCGGAGGATCCCCCATGCGTATCCGTATGTGTCTCGCGGCGCTCTCGCTGGCCGGCGGGGCCGGACTCACCACCCTCGCGGCTCCCCCGGCCTTGGCCGCGGCCTGCTCGGACGTCGAGGTCGTCGCGGCCCGCGGCACCTTCGAGCCGGGCACGCTCGGCTTCATCGTCGGCGACCCGGTGTACTCCGCCCTGCAGAAGAAGGCGGTGGGCAAAAGCCTGTCCAGCTACAAGGTGAACTACCCCGCCGACCTCTCCCCGACGTCCGCGGCACAGGGAAATCTGGATCTGGTGAACCATGTGAAGAGCCGGGCCGCCGCCTGCCCCGGCCAGAAGTTCGTTCTCGTCGGCTATTCGCAGGGCGCGAACGTCGTCGACAACTCGATCGGCATCAGCAGTGCCGGTGCGGTGGTCGGCAGCCCCATCGTGGCCACGCTGCCCGCGGCGGTGGAGCCGAAGGTCGCCGCGGTGCTGCTGTTCGGCAACCCGATCCGGGCGCTCGGCAAGAGCGTCACGGGCACCTACCAGAGCCGCACGCTCGACCTCTGCGCCGAGGGCGACCCCGTATGCGAGAACGGCGGGGGCGACGTCGGGGCGCACCTGAGCTACCGCGACGACGCCGAGGAGGCGGCCGCCTTCGCCGCGGGCAGGCTCTGAGCCCGCGTCACACCAAGGGGCCCGGGAGGAGATCCTCCCGGGCCCCGGGCGTGTGCGTGTACGGACTAGGGCTGCTGACGTGGTGACCGTGCGAAGCCGGCGAGGGCGGTGGAGACGGGCTCGGGCCGGCCGTCGTTCTGCACGGGCGCGGCGGTCAGGACGTCGAGGTGCTGGTAGCCGTCGGCGATCACGGGGTGCAGTTCGGCCGGGACCCGGCCGGCCAGCAGGCCCTCACCGGCGAGCACGGTGAGCACCGGGTTGGCCTTGAGCCCCTCGGGGTGCACGACGCGCTTCTTCACCTGCGGGGATGTGGCCAGCTGGAGGTCCGTGACCAGCTTGGTCGGGAAGTACTGCTCGGTGAAGTCCAGCGGCTGCTCGGCGAGGCTGCGGGCCAGTTGCCGTATGTCGGTGACCTCCTCGCCGGCGCCGGTGAACGGGGTGCCGTCGGCGGAGCGGTACCCGGGGTCGTCCGGGTCGTCGACGCGGTCGTAGTTGCGCCAGGTGTAGAGCGGGCCCTGCGGCCGGTCCGGGATGGCCTTGTACGCGGTGCCGTACGGTCCGGCCTGCCGGTCACCGCCGTTGGCGACGGGGAAGCTCTTGTCGGCGATGGGTCCGCCGTCGAAGAAGCCCACGCTGGTCTGCAGGAACGCCAGCGGCACGGAGTTGTCGTCCAGCAGCGCCCCGAGCACGGCCGCGTTGGTGAGCCGGAAGTCCTTCACCGCGGGCTTGCCGCTGAGGAAGGCGGCGGTGTCCTTGGCGAACAGGAAACGGTTCGTGGCCTCGATGTTCAGGTTGGAGGGCAGGTAGCGGGGCAGGTCGGCCTCGCCCTCCAGGTCGTCGAGGGCACCGAGACCGGCGATGCCGAGCAGGGTCATGGTCTCGGGGTTGAGCAGCACCGGCGCGGACAGGGTGCGCGGCAGCACCCCGCTGTCCAGCCCGGCCTGCACGACGCCGTAACCGAGGCCGATGTCGGGCAGGTTGGTCTCGTCCGGGATGCTGCCGCTGAGGTCGGCCAGCGAGGTGGAGACGGTCGTGTCGAGGGCGAAGTAGCCGGCGCACTGGTTGTACCCGGCGTCCGCCGTCGTGGCGCGGTCGCCGTCGAAGTCGGCTGCGGCGAAGTACCCGGTGATCACACCGCCCAGCGAGTGACCGCCGCACAGCACCTTCTGCTTGCGCTGCGCCTGGGAGGGCAACTCGGCGGTCAGCAGGTCGTACTGGTCGCGTACGGTCTGTTCGATCCCGAGCTTCGCCATCCAACCCAGCTGCGCGTTGCCGGTGAAGCCGGCGAAGGTCCGGCCGCCGACCTGCTTGCCACGGTAGTAG
Source organism: Streptomyces paradoxus (assembly GCF_014202475.1). Classification (GTDB taxonomy): domain Bacteria; phylum Actinomycetota; class Actinomycetes; order Streptomycetales; family Streptomycetaceae; genus Streptomyces; species Streptomyces paradoxus. The sequence continues at coordinate 66,917 of NZ_JACHGV010000008.1, read as the reverse complement.
TAGTCGACCGCGGTGTGCTGGTCGCCGGAGGCGATACCGGTGCGGTCCTCCAGGCAGTTGGAGCGCCGGTCCAGCGCCCAGAACTCGATGTGCCGCCCTTGCTCGGCGGCGCGCTCGACGGTGTTGCGGGCGACGCTGTCGAACGCCCCGGCCCCTTCCAGGATCCCGGGCTGGGCGATGAGGATCCGGTCGGCGTCGGCCGACGCGGCCGGCCCGGCGGCGGAGCGGAAGCGCAGGTACGACAGCCAGTCGCAGGCGGCCGGGCGAGGCCCCGCCGACTCCGGCAGCGGCACCTTCACCCGCACCATCGACTCCGTCACTCCGGTCACCGGCGACGTCGACTTCACCGGCGTCTCGGTGCGCGCCCCGTCGGCGTGGGCGCCCGGGGCGGCGGCCGTGAGCGTTCCGGCACTCAGCAGCACCGCCAGCACGGCACCGCGCCACTTCCCTCTGTGCGTACGGTTCATGTCCATGCCACGGACGCTAGGGCGCCGGTGGAGGCGCTCTCAGGGAGTGCTGATGAGAACTCAGCTTCCGGATCGCGCCTTGTCACCGGCGCACAGCGCGCCCGGCACCGGCACGCGAGGACGGGCCGGTACCGCTTCTGGACGCCACCGAGCTGCGAACCGGCCGTTTCGGGAGCATGGTGGGGCTATGGACGGTCAACCCCCTGTGGTCGTGCAGCCGCCCGCGACGGACGGCGGACGGCTGGTGACCATCCACGGTGAGCGCATGGGCGTCGCCTACAGCCTCTTCGACGTGCTGGACCTGCTGCACCGCGAGGGCCTGCCCACCACGGACACGGCCGTCGACGACACCGAACTGATCGAGTGGCAGGGCGGCGGCCCGTACGACTGGAACAGCGGAGCGTCCGACGAGGCGTGAGCGCTCGCACGCGTCGCCGCCCCGGCAGGTGCTCGACCGAACGCTCCCCGCCCCGGACACGGCCGGTCGCTGCTCGTCCCGGCGGGCGGCCGACGGCCCGACCGTAGGGAACAACAGCGCGTCCGACGCGACGACCCGTGAGCCCTCGTGTTCCGGCCGATGCGTGCCAGGAGGACGCCCCCGGCAGCAGACGCGGTGGTCCGGCCCGCCGCACGACTCGGAGAACCGGCGGCCATGCCCCTCTCCCCCCGGAAGCCGACGCTTCCCGGCGCGGCCGGCCCCTCCCCGGGCAGGCAGGGAAACCGCCCGGGGACACCCCCGGACACGGAAACCGCCCGGCCCGCCCCCTCAGCCCGAGTCAGCCTCTACGCCCCCGGCAAGCCGGTCCAGGCGGGCGCGATGGGCGGGGGTCAGTGTCAGGCCGGCCGCTGCGAGGTTCTCCTCCAGATGCCCGGTCCGGGCCGTGCCCGGGATCGGCAGGACGACCGGCGCACGGTCGAGGAGCCAGGCGAGCGAGACCTGCGTGGGCGTGGCCCCGAGCTCGGCCGCCACCGCGGAGATCTCGCCCTCGGCCCCCGCCTTCCCCCAGGCCACGGGCCGCCACGGCAGGAAGGCGATACCGGCCGCCGCACAAGCGTCGAGCACCGGCTCGTGCTCCCGGTCGAGCAGGTTGTAGCGGTTCTGCACGCTCACGACGTCGACGAGCTCCCTGGCCCGCCCCAGCTCCTCGACGGTGACCTCCGACAGCCCGATCCGGCCGACCAGGCCTTCGGTCTGGAGCTCCCGCAGCGTGCCGAGCTGGTCGGCGAGCGGCGTGTCGGGGTCGATGCGGTGCAGCTGGAGCAGTTCGATCCGCTCGGTCCGCAGCCGGCGCAGGGCCTGCCGGACCTGGTCGCGCAGGATCTCCGGCCGTCCGTCGAGCTTCCAGTCCCCACCGGGGCCGGTGCGCGCGACACCGACCTTGGTGGTGATCAGCAGGCCCTCCGGGTAGGGGTGAAGGGCCTCGGCGAGGAGCTCCTCATTGGCTCCGCCGCCGTACAGGTGCGCCGTGTCGATCAGCGTCACGCCCAGCTCCACGGCGCGCCGGGCCACCGCGAGGGCGTTCTCCCGGGCGGGGCCGGGCTCGGTGGGCAGATGCATCGCCCCGAAACCGAGCCGACGTACGTCCAGATCCCCGCCGATGCGGAATGTCGATGACACGAACCGCTGCCTCCCCTTCTACTCAAGCGGCCACGTTAACAGCGCAGTTGGTGACGGCACCGATGGTGGCGAACCTTGACCCCGCCGAGGGCGCGGGCGGCTCGACGAGCCGTTGCCGGTGCCTGGCGATACGCTGCGCGGACACGACTTTTGCCCCCTTCTGGGAGGTTCTCATGGCCTCGCGCCTCAACCCGTACCTCAACTTCAACGGCGACGCCCGGCAGGCGATGGAGTTCTACAAGGAGGTCTTCGGCGGCACGCTCAACCTCAACAGCTACGGAGAGTTCGGGCAGGCGGACGCCCCGAACGCCGACAAGATCATGCACGGCATGCTGGAGACCACCAGCGGCTTCACCCTGATGGGCGCCGACAACCCACCGGGCATGGAGTCGGAGCAGGGCGGTTCCTACTCCGTGAGCCTCAGCGGTGACGACGACGCCGAGCTGCGCGGCTACTGGGAGAAGCTGTCCGAGGGCGGTTCGGTCGCGGTGCCGCTGGAGAAGCAGATGTGGGGCGACGTGTTCGGCATGTGCACGGACCGGTTCGGCGTCCCGTGGATGGTCAACATCAGCACGGAGAACTGAGCAGCCGGGCAGGGCGGTCCGGGACCGTCCGCCCGAGGCCGCTCGTACACACCGTTCAGCACCGGTGCGTACGAGCGGCCTTCTTTTGTTGGTACGTCCTGACAAAGCTGTTGACATCCCCCGGAGACGCCCGCATAGTACCTGCCACTAGAGCGCGCTAGTGGCGCGCTCCAGTCATCGAGAACGCAGGGGTCCGCACCCAGGACCACCGCACCACCATGACCGCCGCCGCCCCGGGCGCCCACCCACCGCCCGCACTCCCGGACCGGGCGCGGCCCCCTCGTCCCAGCACAGTGAGGTGCACCCGACATGCGCAGACACCACAGAGCCACCGCCCTGACCACCGCAGCCCTCGCCGGCGCCCTGCTCGCCGCGGGCTGCTCCAGCGGCTCGGGCGGGAAGAAGTCGGAGGCCGGCGGCACCGACGCCGCCGCGGGCAAGGCCACGACCCCGCGGATGACCGTCGCCCTGATCACCCACGCGGCACCGGGCGACACGTTCTGGGACCTGATCCGCAAGGGCGCCCAGGCCGCCGCCGCGAAGGACAACATCAAGCTCGTCTACTCCAGCGACCCCGTGGCCGGGAACCAGGCCAACCTCGTGCAGAACGCCATCGACCAGAAGGTCGACGGCATCGCCCTCACCGCCGCCAAGCCCGACGCGATGAAGGGCGTGGTGGCGAAGGCCAAGGCGGCCGGCATCCCCGTCGTCGGCTTCAACTCCGGCCTGGACGACTGGAAGGAACTCGGCATGCTGGAGTACTTCGGCCAGGACGAGAACATCGCGGGGCAGGCGTTCGGCGAGCGTCTGAACCAACTGGGCGCCAAGCACGCCGTCTGCGTCATACAGGAGCAGGGCCAGGTCGCGCTGGAGGCCCGCTGCGCAGGACTGAAGAAGGGCTTCGAGGGCACGACGGAGAACCTGTACGTCAACGGCACGGACATGCCCTCGGTGAAGTCGACGCTGACCGCCAAGCTCCAGAAGGACTCCTCCATCGACCAGGTCGTCACGCTCGGCGCCCCGGTCGCCCTCACCGCCGTGCAGTCGGTGAAGGACGCGGGCAGCAAGGCGAAGGTCGCCACGTTCGACCTCAACAAGGACCTGGTCGGGGCCATCCAGGGCGGCGGCATCGAGTTCGCCGTCGACCAGCAGCCCTACCTCCAGGGCTACCTGGCGGTGGACGCGCTGTGGCTGTACAGGACGAACGGCAACGTCAGCGGCGGCGGCACCGCTCCCGTGCTCACCGGACCGGCCTTCGTCACGAAGGACAACGTCGACAGCGTCGCGGAGTTCGCCAAGAAGGGCACGCGCTGACGGAACCGGGCGGCGGGGCCGGGCGCGTCAGGCCGGGCACGGCCCTTCCGGGGCCGGCCCGCTCGTCCCCCGCACCACCAGCTTGGGATCCAGCACCGCCTCCCGAGGCTCCCGGTCCCGCTCCTCCAGCCGCTCGACGGCGAAACGGACGGCGTGCTCGGCCATAAGGAGGGCGTCCTGGCGGACGGTCGTCAGGCCGATCGGCATCAGGTGGGAGAGGTGACTGTCGTCGTAGCCCACGACGGACAGATCGCGCGGAACCTCCACGCCCGCCCGGGTCAGCGCCATCAGCAGACCCATCGCGCAACGGTCGTTGCCGGCGAGGACGGCCGTCGGCAGCGGCCGTCCGCCGTCCCGCTCGGCCAGGAGCAGCCGGCCGGTCTCGACGCCGGACTCCTCGGTGTGGTGACCGGGAATGACCCGCGCCTCGGCCTCCAGCCCGTGGCGGCGCATCGCGGCCCGGTAGGCACGCCGGCGCTCCGCCGAGCCGGGGCCGCGCCCGCCGTCGATGTGCACGATCCTGCGGTGCCCCAGCTCCACCAGGTGGTCCATGGCCTGCCGGACCCCCTTGCCCTCGGCCGAGTGCACGAAGTCGACCCGGGCCCGGGGCACCCGGCGGCTGACCGAGACGGCGACCGTGCGCTGCCCGAGTTCGTCCAGGAAGGCGGGCTCGGCGTCCGGGCCGAGCAGGATCACCGCCTCGCAGCGGTGACTGAGCAGCGCCTCGACGGCCTTGGCCTCGCTGCGGCCGTGGGTCGCCCCGGAGAGCAGCACGTCGTAGCCGAGGCGTTCGGCCTCGGGGTAGATGCCCGTGATGAGGTCGGTGTGGAAGGTCTGCTGCACGGTGAACATGACGCCGAGCGTGCGGCTGCGGCCACGGGCCAGCAGCCGGGCCGCGTTGTCGGGCCGGTATCCGATCTCGTCGGCCACGCGCAGGACCCGTTCCCGGGTCTCCTGGCCGGCTCCGGCCTGGTTGCGGAAGACGATCGAGACGAGAGCGCGGGAGACGCCCGCCTTCTCGGCGACGTCCGCCATCGTGGGCCGCTGCCTGCCCGATGCATCCACCTGTGAACCCACCCTCCGACGCCGGACACCTTACGGGTTGCCCCGCACGCACCCCCGTGAGGGATCCTGCGATCTCCCGGCGACCAGCTATTGACATGACATTTGCACAGGGGTCATCGTACTCGAACTAGAGCGCGCTAGTAGCGCGCGACAGCAAGCGGGAACGCATCACCCTCGAGGCGGAGCTCCGGGGCGCTTTTCCTGACCATCTTCCGAGGAGTTCGGCATGACCGTACGTGTAGGCGTCATCGGCGCCGGAATGATCGGGCGGGACCACATCCGGCGGCTCACCGAGGTCGTCACCGGCGCCACTGTCACGGCCGTGGCCGACGTGGACACCGAGCGCGCCGCCGAGGTGGCCGCCGGGTCCGGTGCCGTCGCGCTGCCCACCGGCGCGGACCTCGTCGCCTCCCCCGAGGTGGACGCCGTCCTCGTCACGTCCTGGGGGCCCACCCACGCCGAGCACGTCCTGAACGCGATCGCCGCCGGCAAGCCGGTGTTCTGCGAGAAGCCGCTGGCCACGACCGCCGAGGACTGCCTGCGGATCGTCGAGGCCGAGCGGGCGCACGGCCGCCGGCTGGTCCAGGTCGGCTTCATGCGCCGCTTCGACCCCGGCTACCGCCAGATGAAGGAGGTGCTGTCGACCGGTTCGCTCGGCGCGCCGCTGATCGTGCACTGCGCCCACCGCAACCCGGCCGTCCCGGAGTCCTACCACTCCGCCATGGCCGCCCAGGACACCGCCGTGCACGAGATCGACGTGCTGCGCTGGCTGCTCGACGACGAGATCGTCTCCGCCCAGGTGGTCACCCCGCGCGCCACGAGCAGGCGGTTCGCGCATCTGAAGGACCCCCAGATCATGATCTTCGAGACGGCCTCGGGCGTCCGGATCGACCTGGAGGTCTTCGTCAACTGCCAGTACGGCTACGACATCCAGTGCGAGGTCGTCGGCGAGGACGGCCTGGTCCGGCTGCCCGACCCGGCCGCGGTCGGGATCCGCACGGCCGCCCGGCACGGCACGGGCGTGCTGCAGGACTGGAAGGACCGGTTCGCGGAGGCCTTCGACACCGAGTTCCGGGAGTGGATCGCCTCCGTGGCGGCCGGCACCGAGCCCACCGGCCCGTCCTCCTGGGACGGTTACGCCGCCACCGTCATCACCGACGCCGCCGTCCGGTCCCTGGAGGCCGGCGGGGAGACCGTCACCACAGACATGAAGCCCCGCCCCGCGTTCTACGGAGACACCGCGTGAAGATCGCCCTCGACCCGTACATGTTCCGCTCCCTGCCGATCGACGAGATGGTCCGCACGGTCGCCGAACTCGGCTATGAGTACATCGAGTTGTCGCCGCGCGCGGACTTCATGCCGTTCTTCCTGCACCCACGCGCGGACGACGCGCGGGTGCGGGAGCTGAAGCAGTCGCTGCGGACGCACGGCGTGCGCCTGTCCTCGGTGCTGCCGCTGTACAGGTGGTCCTCGCCGGACGAGACCGAGCGGCAGGCGGCCGTCCGCTACTGGAAGCGGATGATCGAGATCACCGCGGACCTCGAATGCCCGCTGATGAACTCGGAGTTCAACGGCCGCCCGGAGCGCGCCGCCGAGAGCGAGGCCGCGTTCTGGCGCTCGCTGGAGGAGTTGCTGCCGGTGTTCGAGCGCGAAGGCATCGCTCTGAACCTGGAGGCCCACCCGGACGACTTCTGTGAGGAGAACACCCCGGCCGTCGATCTCGTCCGCGCGATCGACAAGCCGTGGGTGAACTACCTGTACTGCGCGCCGCACTCCTTCCACCTCTCGGGCCCCTCGGAAGCCGGCGCGGACATCGCGGAGATGATGCGCTACGCCGGTGACAAGCTGCGGCACGTGCACATCGCGGACTCCTTCAACCACAAGGGCTCCAGCGGCCTGCGCTACATCCTCAACCCGCCCGGCACCCCGGCCCGGATCCACCAGCACCTCGACATCGGCCAGGGCGAGGTCGACTGGGACGTCTTCTTCGGCACCCTGCGCGAGCTGGGCTTCGACGGGGTCGCCACGGCCTGTGTGTTCGCCTGGGAGGAACGGGCCTGGGAGTCGTCGGCGTTCATGCTGGACCGCATCCGCAAGGAGCTGGCCTCCTAGGCGTGCCGCCCCGGCCTCAGCGTCAGGAGCTTGTGAGGATCACGAGCTCCTGCGTGGCCCGGGTCATCGCCACATAATGGTCGACGGCGCCCTCGACGCCGTTGCCGAAATCCTCCGGGTCGACGAGGACGACGAGGTCGAATTCCAGCCCCTTCGACAGCTCCGGGGTCAGTGACCGGACGCGGGGCGAGAGGGGCCGGAACGCGGGACCGCCGATCACGCAGGCGATCCCATCGGCGTGTTCGGCCAGCCACGTGTCGAGGACCGCGTGCAGCTCCGTGGTGGATCCGTGCCGGACGGGGACGCCGCTGCTGCGGATCGACGCCGGCACGTTGGCGTCCGGCAGCGCGGCCCGGATGACCGGCTCGGCCTCCGCCATGATCTCCGCGGGCGTGCGGTAGTTGATGCTCAGCGAGGCCATCTCGACCCGGTCAAGGCCGACCCGCTCCAGCCGCTCCCGCCACGACTCCGTGAACCCGTGCCGGGCCTGGGCGCGGTCCCCGACGATGGTGAAGCTGCGCGACGGGCAGCGCAGCAGCAGCATCTGCCATTCCGCGTCGGTCAGTTCCTGCGCCTCGTCCACGACGATGTGCGCGAACGGCCCGGCGAGCCGGTCCGGGTCGGCGGTGGGCAGGGCGCTGTCGTCTACCAGGGAGTTGCGCATGTCCTGGCCGTGCAGCATGACCAGCACGCCTTCGCCGTCGTCGTAGGTGTGGGCCTCCAGCAGGTCGTCGATGACGTCGGCCATGCGGTCCTGCTGTGCGGCGACGGCGGCCTCCTGCCTGCGCCTGCGCCGTGAGGCCTCCGGGTCGCCGAGCCGCTGGCGTGCCGCGTCCAGCAGCGGCAGGTCGGACACGGTCCAGGCCTGGGGCTCCTCGCGTTGCAGGGTGCGCACCTCGTCGCGGCCGAGCCAGGGCGCGCACATCCTCAGGTAGGCGGGAACGGACCACAGGTCCCCGACGAGGTCGGTCGCCTCCAGCAGCGGCCAGGCGCGGTTGAAGGCCGTGAGCAGTTCCCGGTCCCGCGACAGCGCCTTGCGGAGCGACTCTTCCGGGGCGTCGCCGTCGTGCTTGTCCACGAGGATCGTGAGGAGTTCCTCCCAGACCTGGTCGCGTGCCTCGTTGTGCGGCGTGCCGGGTTCCGCGGCCTCGAACGCCACGGCCCAGTCCCCGGCGCTCAGACGGATGTCGGACCAGTGGGTCGTGACCGTCATCGCCTCGGTCGGCGGCTCCTCGTAGAAGCGCACGGCCTTCTCGATCGCCCGCACCATGTCCGCCGACGACTTCAGGCGGGCCGCCTCCGGGTCGGTCTCCTCCCCCGCCGTGGCCCCCTCGTCGACGAGGTCCCGCAGGACGCAGGTCTGCACGCCCTCCTCGCCGAGGCTGGGCAGGACGTCGGAGACGTAGGACAGGTAGGGCCGGTGCGGGCCGACGAAGAGCACGCCGCCCCGGCGGTGCTGCCCGAGGCGCGGGTCGGAGTAGAGCAGGTAGGCGGAGCGGTGCAGGGCGACGACGGTCTTGCCGGTGCCCGGACCGCCGTCCACGACGAGGGCGCCGCGGGAACCGGCGCGGATGATGGCGTCCTGGTCGGCCTGGATGGTGCCGAGCACGTCCCGCATACGGGGCGAGCGGTTGGTGCCGAGGCTGGCGATGAAGGCGGACTGGTCGTCGAGCGCGGCGTGCCCGTCGAACGCGTCGTCGGTGAACACCTCGTCCCAGTAGTCGACGATCCGGCCGCCGGTCCAGCGGTACCTGCGGCGGCTCGCCAGGCCCATCGGGTTGGCGTGGGTGGCTCCGAAGAACGGCTCGGCGGCGGGGGAACGCCAGTCGACCAGCAGCCGTCGCCCCTCGCTGTCCGTCAGGCCGAGCCGTCCCACGTAGACGGGCTCGGAGCCGTCCGCGGCGACCATGTGCCCGAGGCACAGGTCCAGTCCGAAGCGGCGCAGTGCGCGCAGCCTTGCGGTGAGCCGGTGGATCTCGGCGTCCCGGTCCATCGCCTGCCTGCCCTTGCCGCCGGGGGCCCTGCGCTCGGCGGCAAGGCGGTCGGACAGTTCGGCGATGTTCTGTGCGAGGCAGTCGGCGATGGCGGCGAAGTGCTGTTCGTCCCCGGCGATCGACGCCGCGGCGGCCTTGTGCGCGAGGCGGTCGGGAAGATCGAACGCGCTCGTGGTCGCAGGGGTCACGTCATGCTCCCGTTTCCGCAGGTCCTGGGCTTAGGCCGCACAGTTTGCGGGAGCCGGGGGGCCTTGCCGCAAGTCCCCCTGTGGGCTATAACTTGAGACAGGCAAGGAGAGCACTCCTTGCCTTTCTTGTTGTCTCCCGGCCGTTTCCGTGTGGCACGCTCTTCGTCCTGGCAGCGTGGAGAGGCGGCGGCATGCGCATAGGACTGCTCGGCACCGGGCCCTGGGCACAGATGGCCCACGCACCCGCGTTGAGCGGGCACGAGAAGCTGGACTTCGCGGGGGTCTGGGGCCGTCGCCCGGAAGCCGCGAAGGAGCTGGCGGAGCGGCACGGCGTCCGCGCCTACGACGACGTCGACGACCTGTTCGCCGACGTGGACGCCGTGGCCGTGGCGCTGCCGCCCGACGTGCAGGCCTCCCTCGCGGCCCGGGCGGCGCGGGCCGGGTGCCATCTGCTGCTCGACAAGCCGCTCGCGCCGACGGTGGAACAGGCGCGGGCCGTGGTCGAGGCCGCCGAGGAAGCCGGTGTCGCCTCGATCGTGTTCTTCACGACCCGCTTCCAGCCCGAGTCGGCTGCCTGGATCGGCGAGCAGGCCGCGGTGCCGGGCTGGTTCACCGGGCGCGCCGAGTGGCTCGGGGCGGTGTTCACCAGCGAGAGCCCCTTCGCGACGCCGTGGCGGCGGGAGAAGGGCGCCCTGTGGGACGTCGGCCCGCACGCCTTGTCCGTGCTGCTGGCGGTCCTCGGCGACGTACGGCGCGTGACGGCGGCGGTGTACGGGCCCGGCGACACGGCGCATGTCGTCCTCGACCACGCGGGCGGGGCGTCGAGCACGCTCACCCTGAGCCTGACGGCGCCGCCCGCCGCGGCCGGTGCCGGTGTGGAGCTGCGCGGGGAGGCCGGGGTGGCGGTGCTGCCGGACGGCTCCGACGGTGCGGTGCCCGCGCTGATGCGGGCCGCGGACGCGCTGCTCGACGCCGCCCGGACCGGCCGCCCGCACGCCTGTGACGCGGCGTTCGGCCTGAGGGTGACGGAGATCCTCACGGCGGCCCAGGACCTGCTGGACGACAGGTCCTAGTCCGCGCGGCCGGGACGGTTCGCGGGCGGCCCGGTTGCCTACGCCGGGTCGAAGTTGAGCCGCTCCTTCACCACCGGGAAGCCGGCCTTGGCGAAGTTCGCCGCCATCGGGAAGTTGCCCAGGTCCGTGGCCGCGGCGACGAACTCCGCCCCCTGCCCGACCAGGAAGTGCGTGCACTCGGCCAGCAGGTCGTAGGCGTAGCCGTGGCCCCGCTGGTCCGGCAGGACGCCGATGAAGCCGATGCAGGGTCCCGACGGATTGTGGGCCGGGATGTGGATGCCGGCCATGTCGCCCTGCGGTGTGTACGCCACCTGCCACCACTCGCGCGGCGACGGGCACCAGTGGAAGAAGTCGAGTTCCTCCTGGGCCGCCCGGTCGAGTCCGCCCTGTTCGATGGCCTTGAGCGCGTGGGCGTCCAGGGTGACGGAGTGGATGCGGCGCAGCGCGTCGAAGAACACGGCGTCGTCCGGTTCGGCGCGGAACTGAAGACGCCCGGGCCGCTCGGGCAGGCCACCGGCGGGGGTCCAGCGGTACAGGAGGCGTTCGACGAGGAGCTCGTAGCCGGCCTTCCGGGCGGCGGTGACGCGGGTGTCGGCGGCGGCGCGCAGGGCCGGGTCGTCCCGCCAGCCGGCCGGCAGGTTCAGTTCCAGTTCGACCTGCCAGGGGGCGGAGCGCAGGAGGGCGGCGCCCGCTTCCTCCTCGCCCTCGGCGACGTCGAACCAGTTGAGGTTGACGGGCTCGGAGTCGTCGGGGCCGCCCCACCAGGCGCCGCGGGCGACGACCCGGCCGTCGCGCAGGGCCACCCGCTTCCAGTCGGGGCGGTGCCGGGTCAGCCGGTGGCCCTCACGGGCGCCGAGCGGGTCGGGCAGGGTGTCGAAGAGTTCGGCGTCGCTCGTGCCGAGCGCGCGGATGACCACATCGGTCATGGGGTGTCCTCCGGGACGTGTGCTGCTGAGAGCGCTCCCGGTCGGTCAGTCGAGGCACGCCGGGACAACGGGGAGGGAGCGCGGAAACGGTGTGAACTGCACGGCTCTGTCCTCCTTCCGCTGGTCTCGGGGCGTGGCGCGCCACACGCTACGTGATCTCCGGGGGGCCGTCCATCGGTTTTCCGGATTGGCCCAACACCCCCTTGAGAGGGACGTGTTCGGGGATCCTGCGGACGCCGACGCCGTTCCGGCCGGAGCCTGCGGCCGCCCGTGGTGGCGCGGGTCCCGGCGTGCGGCGGCCGGTCGGGCGTAGCAGCGTGGTGGTGTGAGCAGTGTGCGCGGCCGGCTGGCGCGGCGGGACCCGGACCGGCAGGGCTGGCTGCGCGGCGCACCGCCGCCCGGCTGGGCCCGGGTGCTGCCGTCGGCGCTGCTGGCGGGGGTGTGCGCGGCGGAGCTGATCAGCCCGGAGCCGCTCGACATCGGTTTCCTGCTGGGCGCCATCCCGCCGCTGGCCGTGCTGGCGCACGGCCCGGTGATGACGGCGGTGCTCGGCGCGCTGGTCGTGGTCGTGCTGACGGTGCCCGTCTTCAACCTCGACGATCCCGGCAGCACGGATCTTCTGACCGTGTGCTTCGTGTCGGTGCTGAGCGTGCTGCTGTCCTACGTCCGCAGCAGGCGCGACGCGCAGCTGGTCACCGAGCGGACCGTCGCCGAGGCCGCGCAGCGGGCCGTGGTGCCGCCGCTGCCGGAGCGGGTCGGGCCGGTGCGGTGCGCGGGGCTGTACCGGGCCGCGCAGCGCGGGACGCTGGTCGGCGGCGACTTCTTCGACGTGCGGGCGGGCCCCTACGGCGTACGGGCGGTGATGGGGGATGTGCAGGGGCACGGGCTGTCGGCCGTGGCCACGGTCGCGGCGCTGCTGGGGGCGTTCCGGGAGGCCGTGCTGGACCAGCCGGACCCGGAGGCGGTGGCGGCCCGGCTCGACCGGAGGCTGGCGGTGGACTCGGCGGGCGACCCGCACGCCGAGCTGTTCGCGACGGCGGTGCTGCTCGACTTCTCCGCCGACGCCCGGGTCGTGCGGATCGTGGCGTGCGGGCAGGCCGGTCCGCTGCTGCTGCGGGACGGGCGGGCCGTGGAGCTGGACGTCGAGCCGTGCACCCCGCTCGGTCTCGGTCTCGCCGGGGGCGCTCCGCCCCGGGTCGTCTCGGTGCCGCTGAGGGCCGGGGACCGGCTCTTCCTGGCCTCCGACGGGGTCACCGAGGCCAGGGACGCGGGCGGGGCCTTCTACCCCCTGGTGGAACGGCTGCCGGGGCTGGCCGCAGAGGACCCGGTCACGCTGGCCGAGCGGGTCTGGGCCGACCTCGTGCGGCACTGCCCGGACGTACAGGACGACGTCACGATGCTGGTGCTCGCGCCCCTTCCGCGGGACGGGCCCTGAACGACAGCGGCCGGCGGCGGCCCGCGATGCTGCCCGGGCCGCCGCCGACGGGGCCGTACGACGGGGCCGTCGTCGGCGCTCGCCGTACCGGCGAAGGCCGACAGGGCGGCACGGGCCAGGCCAGCCGCGGCGGTAACACGTGTGCGCATGGAATAACACGTGTGCGCAGGGAAAAGGACCGCGCTCTCCGGATGCAGGCCGCGCTCCCGGGGGGAATGGTGATATCGGACCCGTTTTTCAGCACCGGGGCCGCCCCGGCGATCCGGACCCTAGGAGCAGCGAACATGTCGACGTCAGAGCCTGCCGCATCCCGGCCGTCCGAGGACCGCGCCACCCCGGACCGCCTGCTCCACGCCCGCACCGGCACCGACGTGTCACCGGAGGACCTCGTCCTCGCGTCGGGCAAGGACATCACCCCGCGCAACATCGAGTGGGCCAAGCGCAAGCTGGCGGCCGAGGGCCCCGCGGCCCTGGAGAAGCTCCTGCCCTAGGCCGACCTCGGCACGCAGAATGCCACCGGCCCGGCGCGGATGCGCTCGGGTCCGGTGGCCTCGTGCGTGCCGGCGTGGGCTCACGCCGGCGGGCGGGTCACAACCTGCCGTCGCCCTCGGGAAAGACATCGTCCTCGGAAGGGGCGTCGTCCTCGGGCAGGGCGTCGTCCTCCACGACGTGCACGGCGGCCTCCTCAGCGCCGGCCGCTCCGCCGTCGATGCCGACGTCCGTCGCGACGGTCTCCTTCGTGGTGTCGGCGTGGGCGCCCTCGTCCGGGGCGACCAGCCGGCCGGCGCGGGCGGTGCCCGCCTCGGGGTCCACCGGTTCGCCGTCACTGTCCGGGGTGTCGCCCACACCGTCCCCGGCGGGCTCGGCGGACACGTCGGGGACCTCCTGGGCCAGCCGTTCGTCGAGGGTCTCGCCCTCGTGCTGCTCGGCGGCGGTGGTGCCGCGCTTGGTGACGCCGAGGGGCTTCTCCGGCGGTGAGTAGCCCTCGTCGAGAGTGTCGTCGTACGTCCGCTCGTCGACGGCGTCCTGCAGGTCCAGCGGCGCGGCGTCCTCCTGCTCCTCGTTGGTCCCGGTGGGCTGGTACACGTCGTCCGCCATCGGTTCCGAGCGCATCGGTTCCGTGCCCATCACTCCTGCCTTCCTGTCGCGCTGCTCGACTCGTTGGTCTCTCCTGTCCGTTCCGCGTTTCCCGTTACGCGGGCTTCAACCTCGGCGGATGCGCCCCGGCCGGGAGGGGGGATCGAACGCCCCTCGGGCCAACAGGAGTTAAAACCCTGGGCCGCTCCGGACATTACCCACCGGTCAATCTTGAAAGATCAAGGAGTGGGACTATCATCGCTCGCACACACACTGTGACCGGTTGCCGACGCGGCGGCAGCACGGTATCCACGACCCCTTTTTCATCGCTCCCGGGCCCGAGGCCATCCTCCTCCGTCCGGTGGCGAGCTCCACCCCACCCCCAACGCCCCGGGACGGCCTGCCCGCCTCCGGTCGTGCACAAGTGAAAGCAGCGCAACCATGAGCTACAGCAGGGGCAGAGGGCTGCAGGCCAACGTCCTCAGCACGTTCGACACCGTGGTGATGGCGGTCGCCGGCAGCGCCCCGGCGTATTCGCTGGCCGCTACCACCGCCGTCCTGGTCGGCGCGGTGGGGCTGGCCAGTCCTGCCGCCCTGCTGTACTGCGCGATACCCATGCTGGGCATCGCGCTGGCGTTCAGTTACCTCGGCCGGATCGACGTCAACGCGGGTGCCAGCTACTCGTGGGTGGGGCGCACCCTCCACCCCTTCCTGGGCTTCATCAGCGGCTGGGCCCTGGTGATCTCGGCGACGATCTTCATGGTGGCCGGATCGCTGCCGGCCGGGTCGATGACGCTCGCGCTCTTCGACGAGAAGCTGGCCGAGAACACCGCGCTGTCCACGGTGGTCGGCGCCGCCTGGTTCCTCGTCATGCTGCTGGTGGTGCTGGGCGGCGCCCGGCTCACGGTCCGGGCGCAGCTGGTCATGTCGGGTGTCGAACTGGCCATCCTGGCGCTGTTCGCGGTGCTCGCCTTCTTCCACACCGGCAACGCCCGCGCCTTCGACTGGTCCTGGCTCGGCTTCTCCCACTTCGACGGCATGGCCGGCTTCGCCTCGGGCGCGCTCATCGCCGCGTTCTACTACTGGGGCTGGGACGTCACCAGCAACCTCAGCGAGGAGACCCGCAACAGCCGCCGTACGACGGGACTCGCGGGCCTGATCGGGGTGGGCATCGTCTTCCTGCTGTTCGAGGTGTTCACCATCGCGGTGAACGTGATCCTGTCCTCGAAGCAGATCGAGGAGAACGACGCGAACGTGCTGGCCGTGCTCGGCGAGGAGATCTGGCCGGGCTGGGGCGGCAAGCTGCTGATCGTGGCCGTGATGCTGTCGACGATCGCCACGCTGGAGACGACACTGATCCAGGTGACGCGCTCGCTGTTCGCGATGGGCCGGGACCGTACGATGCCGGCGGCGCTGGGCCGGGTGCACCGCCGATGGAACACCCCCTGGGTGGCGATCGTGGTGGTCGGGGCGGTGGCGCTGGCGATGTTCATCGCCTCCAACGCCCTGGGCTCGGTGGGCGACATCCTCTCCGACGCCATCTCGGCGATCGGCCTGCAGATCGCTGTCTATTACGGGCTCGCCGGCCTCGCGGTGGTCGTCGCGTACCGGAAGATGCTGCTGACGTCCCCGGCCAACTTCCTCTTCGGCGGCCTGTGGCCGCTGTGCGGCGCCCTGTTCATGTTCTGGGTGTTCGTGGAGTCGCTGGGCGAGCTGTCCAGCGCCGCGATCACGATCGGCATCGGCGGCCTCGCGGTCGGGCTGGTCCCGATGCTCTGGTACTGGAGGCAGGGCAGCGACTACTACCGGCCCGCGAAGCTGGACGCCTCGCGCGCGGTCGAGGCGGACTACGTCCCCGGCGAACAGGACGCGCACGCCCGCGTCCACGAGGGTCTCTCCACCGACTTCTGAGGAGGACCCCGATGGCGCGAGGCAGTCTCAGACGTGGTTTCACTCCCGACTTCGACCCCGACTGCGGGGACACCGACCTCACCTCAGCCCGCCAGGACGTCGTGATCGGCCGCTGGCAGGGGCTGCGTGACCTGCTGGGCGCCACCGGCCGCGACTGGGCGGCCCGGGGGCACCGGATCCGGCAGCTCGCGCAGGTGTGCGCGGGCAGTTCGACGGTGGAGTCCTGGCTGTCGGCGGACGCCCACAGCGCCGACGCGCTGGTGCTGCGGGCGGCTACGGAGACGGCCCGCACCTTCAACGTGGCCATCGCGGCGGGACGGGGCGTGCCGATCGACCAGCACCGCGTGGACGCCGCGGTGCTGGCCTGCCTGACGGCGGCGGAGGCGTACCCGGAGGACCCGACGCCGTGGGTGTCGCTGATCTCGGTGGCGCGCCTGTACCCCTCCGGGGTGCGCCGGCAGGAACTGGGGCGCTGGTGGGACGAGTTGCACGGGCGCGATCCGTACAGCGTCGAGGGGCACCTGCAGGTCCTGCACTACTACTCGGCGCGCTGGCACGGCACGCACGGCCTGATGTACGACTTCGCCCGGGACGCGGCCGGGGTGGCGCCGCCCGGCTGTCCGCTGCCCGTGCTGGTGCAGTACGCCCGGGTCGAGGAGTACCGCTTCGCCCTGGACGCGGCACGGGGCAGGCACTCCGCCGTGGGCCTGTCGCAGCACTGGAGCCACGACGGTGCGGCGAGCGACCTGCGGCGGACCTGGCAGCGCTGGGTCATGAGCCGGACGGAGAGCGGGATCGCGCCCGCCGAGCTCCGCGACTTCAGCTACCTGGCCCACGCGGCCTGTTCCGCCGGCGCCAAGGACATCGCGGGTGTCCTGCTGGGCATGCTGGGGCCGCGCGCGACCCGCACCCCGTGGTCGTACACGGGCGATGCGGAGAAGCAGATCGTCAAGTGGCACAAGGAGCTCCGGCCGGGGGCGTGAGCGGCTGCTACGAGTGCTGTGGAGGGGCCAGGTCCCCCGACCACTTCTCCTCGATGCGCCCGACCCTCCACACCACGAGCGCCACCACCCAGGTGGCGAAGAACAGGGCGACGACGACGTAGCCGAGGATGTTGAGGTCGAGGCCGGAGATCCAGTCCCAGAACGGGCCGTGCAGGTCGAGCTGTTCGGCGAGGAGGCCGAGGAGCTCGACCGAACCGATCAGGAGGGCCACGGCGACGGACAGGCCGGTGATGGTGAGGTTGTAGTAGACCTTGCGGACCGGCTTGGAGAAGGCCCAGCCGTAGGCGAAGTTCATGAACGAGCCGTCGACGGTGTCGAGGAGGCACATCCCCGCGGCGAACAGGACGGGCAGGCACAGGATCGCGTACCAGGGCAGTCCGGAGGCGGCGCCGGAACCGGCCAGGACGAGCAGGGCGATCTCGGTGGCGGTGTCGAAGCCGAGGCCGAACAGCAGGCCCAGCGGGTACATGTGCCAGGGCTTGGAGACCGACTTGGTGACCCGGCCCAGCAGGCGGCTCATGAGGCCGCGGTTGTCCAGCTGCTCCTCCAGGGCGGCCTCGTCGTAGCGGCCCGAGCGCATGGCGCGGAACACCTTCCAGATGCCGGCCAGAATGACGAGGTTGACGCCCGCGATCAGGTAGAGGAACGCCCCTGAGACGGCCGTGCCGATCAGGCCCGTGACGTCGTGCAGCGTGGAGCCGCCGTCGCGGACCGGCCCGGCCAGGGTCTTCACGCCGAGCGTGAGCAGGAAGGCCAGGGCGAAGACGACGCTGGAGTGGCCGAGGGAGAACCAGAACCCGACCGACAGCGGCCGCTGTCCCTGCCCCATCAGCTTGCGGGTGGTGTTGTCGATGGCGGCGATGTGGTCGGCGTCGAAGGCGTGCCGCATGCCGAGCGTGTACGCGGTGACGCCGATGCCGACGCCGAAGGTCTGCGCGCCGATGGCGTGGTGCTCCGGGGCGACGATCGCGACGAGGGTGAACCAGCCGATCACGTGCAGGGTCAGGATGAAGGCCGCCATCCCCCCGGCCCTGGTCCACTCCCGCCGCGTCATGGAGGTGCGGACGCGGTGCCAGGCCGTGCGCTGGGCGGGGGCCGGGGCGGGGAGGGGCGGAGTGGACTCAGGGGCGGCCGTCATCGGGGGGAAGGTCTTTCTGTCGGATGAACGGCTGCGTCGGACAGCCTTGCGCCATCATCCAGCACCTGCAAGTCATGTGCAGTAAAGCCCGTGACAGGTCTTGTCCATGGAACCGAAAACTCCGTCGGCGGTCGGTACTTGCGGCCGGGTGTCACACCCCGGCGTTCGGTCCGTCCGGCCGGGTGTTCCGCTGCTCGACCATCTCGCGGCTGAGCTCCTCCGTCTCCCCCTCGGCCAGCCGCTCGAAGCCGTCCTCGGTGATGACGGAGACGATCGGGTAGATGCGGCGGGTGAGGTCGGGGCCGCCGGTCGCGGAGTCGTCGTCCGCCGCGTCGTACAGCGCCTGGAGTGCGGCCAGGGCCGCCTCGCGGCGGGACATGCCCGGCCGGTACAGCTTCTTCAACGCGCCCCGGGCGTACGGCGATCCGGACCCCTCGGCGTGGAAGCCGAACTTCTCGTAACGGCCGCCGGCGACGTCGAAGGAGAAGATGCGGCCCCGTGCGTCCTCGGGAGCGGCGGGGTCGTAACCGGCCAGCAGCGGGACGACGGCGAGGCCCTGCATGGCCTGGCCCAGGTTGTTCCGGATCATGGTGGCCAGCCGGGTGGCCTTCGCGGCGAGGGTCATGGGGATGCCCTCGATCTTCTCGAAGTGCGCCAGCTCCACCTGGTACAGCTTCACCATGTCCACCGCGAGCCCGACCGTGCCCGCGAAGGCGACCGCGCAGTGGTCGTCGGCGGGGTGCACCTTCTCCAGGTCGCGCTGGGCGATCAGGTTGCCCATCGTCGCCCGCCGGTCGCCCGCGAGCAGCACGCCGTCCCGGTAGGTGAGGGCCAGCACGGTCGTGCCGTGCGGGGCGCCCTCGGCCCGGACGCCGTCCGGGAGGACACGCCGGGTGCTCAGCAGCTCGGGGCGGTGGGCCGCCAGGAAGTCCGTGAAGGACGAGGTGCCCGGAGTGAAGAACTCCTCCCCCAGCCTGCCCTCATGGTCGCTCGCCGCCATGCCGTTCCCCCCTCGATCGTGACCGTCAACCGACTCCTACCTGAGCCGGACGGGCGGGAAACGTCACCTGGGGCGTCAGGAGCCAGGTGCGACACGGACGTCCAGGTCCGCGATCCGGTGGACGGGCCAGGAGCGGGCGTAGCGGGGCGGGGCGCCGCCGGCCGGTGCGAGGTGGGCGACCGGGAGGCGGTCCGCGGTGCGCAGGATGCCGGCCACGGTGATGTTCTCGTTGTTCCCGGACGTCGCTCCCGAGGAGCAACCGGTGTAGTAGCCGACGGGAATGGCCTCGTGACCGGTGAGCAGACAGGGCGGGCGGACGCCGAGCCGGTGCAGGGCCTCGGCGGTGCGGTCCCAGTCACGGCGGCTGTCGATGTTGCGGGACACCGCGCCGTGCAGAACGGCGAGTTGTACCGCGAGGTGTCCGGCCAGGCAGAGCGCGACGAGTGTGGCGGCCACCGGGCGCCAGGTCCCGCGCGGGGTTCTGACCAGGTGCCACAGGGCGTCGGCGACCGGGATCGCGAGCAGCGCGTAGGCCGGCTGGAGGAAGCGCGGCGCCGCGTAGCCGATCATGAAGAGGTACGGCAGCGCGGCCGTGGCGGCACAGACCAGCGGGACCAGGGTCCGTCCGGCACGCCCGGCCCGGACCGCGACGGCCAGCCCGAGCCCGGCCAGGACGGGCAGGGCGAACCACCAGAGGGTGACCAGGGGGGTCGGCATCGGCCCGGTGCACGGCCGGCACAGGGCGCGTCCGCCCAGGCTGCGCAACTGGTCGTCGACGGCGATCTGCCAGCCAAGACCGCCCTGGATCCGGGAGGCCTCCGCCAGCCGCTCCCCCAGCCCGCCGAAGCCGGCGTAGGCCTCGATCACCCACGGCACGGCACCGGCCGCCAGGCCTGCCGCCAGCACGAGCAGGAGGTGCCAGTGGCGGCGCACCAGGGCGAGGACGAGCAGCGGCACGGCCACGTAGGCCGCGTCGGTGGGGCGCATCCACGCCATGAGCGCGGCGCCGGCCGCGAGACCCCACAGGAGGCCTGGGGAGGAACGTTCCGCCCGGACCCGCAGGAAGCAGCCGACGCTGATCAAGGCTCCGATCGCGACCCAGTAGTTGGGCATGGCCTGCGGACCGTAGAAGAGGGTCATCCACAGGGAGGCGAAGAGGGCCCCGCCGACCACCAGGACGCGGGTCGGGAACAGACCCCGCCAGCAGCGCAGGGCCAGGTAGAGGGCGATGCCGGACAGCAGGGCGAGGTAGACGCGCAGCAGCGGGACGGACGACGACCAGGACGCGACGGGCGCGACCAGCAGCGAGACGCCGCGGGAGCGGGGGGCGCTGAAGAAGGCCGCGGGGTGGTGCGAGGTGACCTGGCTGACGTAGACGATCTCGTCCCAGCCGAGGCCCATGACGGGCCGCACGAGGGCGAGCTGCGCGAGGGTGAAGACGACGGCCAGCGCGGCGAGCGGCCTGCTGCCGCGCACCGCCGAAGCGGTGCGCGGCCCGGCGGGCTGTTCGCGTCTTCGCCTCCCGGTGAGGATGGCGTTGGCGCCCTCAGGCATGTTCCGCCCCTAACCCTGATGATCGGGAAACACGATCAAGCTAACCCGCGGGGCGGTGGCGTGCGGGGCGGTACTCGGCCAACTGCCTGACCCGGGAGTCGGGGTCAGCGGGCGTGCGGGGCGCGGTGCGGGGGCTGGCGCGGGGCCGGGCGGTGGGTCAGCTCGGGGATGGGCCGGGAGACGGGGGCGTCCTCGCCGACCGTCAGTTCACTGCCGTGGTGCCGGATGGTCAGGGGCGTGCCGTAGACCAGGGTGTACGTGGCCCGGTCGGCGGTCAGTTCCACGCGCAGGCACCGGCCGAGGAAGCCCACCGTGAAGGCGAGCCGGCTGTACCGCTCGGGCAGGCGGGGCGCGAACCGCAGGGCGCCGTCGCTGCACCGCATGCCGCCGAACCCGGCGACCAGCGCCATCCAGGTGCCGGCCAGCGAGGCGATGTGCAGTCCGTCGCGGGTGTTGTGCTCCAGGTCTCCGAGGTCCATCAGCGCGGCCTCGGCCGTGTAGTCGGCGGCCAGGTCGAGATGGCCGGACCGGGCGGCCATGACGGCCTGGACGCAGGCGGACAGGGAGGAGTCGCGGACGGTCAGCGGCTCGTAGTAGGCGAAGTTGCGGGCGATCTGCTCCTCGTCGAAGAACTCCTCGAAGAACGCGCCGCAGGTGTACATCGCCAGCACCAGGTCCGCCTGCTTGATGACCTGCTTGCGGTACAGGTCGAAGTAGGGGAAGTGGAGCATGAGCGGGTACTGGTCCGGGCCGGTCCCGGCGAAGTCCCAGCGCTGGTAGCGGGTGAAGCCGGCGTGCTGCTCGTGGACGCCGATTTCCTCGTTGTAGGGCACGTTCATGGCCTCGGCGGCGTCCCGCCAGGCGGCCATCTCCTCCTCGTCGGCACCGAGCCGCGCCGCCTCGTCGGGGTGGCGTTTGCAGGCGTCGGCGGCGGCCAGCAGGTTCGCCCGGGCCATCAGGTTGGTGTACGTGTTGTCGTCGGCGATGGCGCTGTACTCGTCCGGTCCGGTGACGCCGTCGATGTGGAAGGTACCGCGGTCGTCGTGGTGGCCGAGGGAGCGCCACAGACGGGCCGTCTCCACCAGCAGTTCCACGCCGACCTCGCGTTCGAAGGTCTCGTCGCCGGTGACGGCCACGTACCGCACGACGGCGTCGGCGATGTCCGCACCCACATGGAAGGCCGCCGTGCCGGCCGGCCAGTAGGCGGAGCCCTCCGAGCCCTCGATGGTGCGCCAGGGGAACGCGGCGCCCCGCAGGCCGAGCTGGGTCGCGCGCTCCCGGGCGGCGGGCAGGGTGTCGAGGCGCCAGCGCAGGGCCTCGGCGGCGGACTTCGGTGCGGTGTAGGTCAGCAGCGGCAGTACGAACGCCTCGGTGTCCCAGAAGGCGTGGCCGTCGTAGCCGGACCCGGTCAGGCCCTTGGCGGGGATGGCGCGCTGTTCGGCCCGGGCACCGGCCTGGAGGACGTGGAAGAGGGCGAAGCGGACGGCCTGCTGGATCTCCTCGTCGCCGTCGATCTCGACGTCGGCGCGCGCCCAGAAGTCGTCGAGGTAGGCCCGCTGGTCGTCCAGGAGACCCTGCCAGCCGCTGTGCCCGGCCGCGGCCAGGGCCGCCTCGACCTGGTCGCTCATGGCGGGCCGGGAGCGGACGCCGGACCAGCCGTGCGCGACCAGCTTCTCCACACGCAGCCGCTCGCCCGGTTCCAGCACGGAGGTGACCGTCAGCCGGGACACGTCCACGTTGCTCTCGCTGCTCGTGGTGGTCCGTTCGGGACCGCTGACGGTGTGGTCGGCGGCCACGGCGACCCTCAGGCCGCTGCGGCGGGTGCGGTGGACCAGCCGCAGCCTGCTGCCCTCGGCGAGGTCCTCCTCCGGCTCCAGCGGCGACTTCAGCGCCTTGGCGGCGCGCGGGTCACCGTCCGGTTCGGGCAGGCTCTCGTTGGCGACGAGTTCCGACTGGACGACCACACGGGTGCGGCTGTCGACGGGCTCCACCTCGTACGCCACGGCGGCTATGGCGCGCTGGGTGAGGGACACCAGCCGCGTGGAGCGCACCCGGACGGTGGAGCCGGCCGGTGAGGTCCATTCGCAGACCCGTTCCAGGACGCCCCGCCGCAGGTCGAGGGTCCGCTCGTGGGTGACGAGACGCCCGTAACGCAGGTCGAACGGCTCGTCGTCGACCAGCAGCCGCAGCACCTTGCCGTTGGTGACGTTGATGGAGGTCTGGCCGGACTCCGGGTAACCGTAACCGGCCTCGGCGTACGGCAGCGGGTGCAGTTCGTGGACGCCGTTGAGGTAGGAACCGGGCAGGCCGTGCGGTTCGCCCTCGTCGAGGTTGCCGCGCCAGCCGATGTGGCCGTTGGACAGGGCGAAGACGGACTCGCTCTGCGCCAGGAGGTCGAGGTTGAGTGCCGTCTCGCGTACGGTCCAGGGCTCCACGCCGTACGCCCGCTGCGTGATCACTGCGTGTCCCCCAGTTCGGCGAGGTCCTTCACCACGATGTCGGCGCCGTGCCGGTACAGCGCGTCGGCCTGCCCGACCCGGTCGACCCCCACGACGTAGCCGAAACGGCCCGCGCGGCCAGCGTCCATACCGGCCAGGGCGTCCTCGAAGACGGCCGCTTCGGACGGCTCGACGCCGAGGTCCTCGGCGGCGGCGAGGAACGTGTCGGGGTGCGGCTTGCCGGGCAGCTTGCGCTCGGCGGCGACCACGCCGTCGATGCGTACGTCGAAGAAGTGCTCCGCGCCGATCGAGCGGAGCACGTCACGGCAGTTGGCGCTGGAGGAGACGATCGCGGTGCTGAGGCCGTGAGCCCGGACGGCCTCCAGATAGCGCAGGGTTCCGTCGTAGGCCTCGACGCCGTCGGTGCGGATCTTCTCCAGGACCAGCTCGTTCTTGCGGTTGCCCAGTCCGTGCACCGTTCGGGCGCCCGGTGGGTCGTCCGGGGCGCCGTCGGGCAGGTCGATGCCGCGGGAGGCGAGGAAGGTGCGCACCCCGTCGGCCCGGGGGCGCCCGTCGACGTACTCGTCGTAGTCCGCCGCCTCGAACGGCCGGAAGTCCACGCCGTCGCGTTCGCGCAGGAAGGCGTCGAACATCTCCTTCCAGGCGGCCGCGTGCACGACGGCCGTCTTGGTGACGACACCGTCGAGGTCGAAGAGACAGGCGTGGATGTCTGCGGGAAGACCGAGCTGCGTCATACAGGACCGGTTCCCCGCCGGACGATGTTCCAGTGAGTGGCGCACGCCACACGCACCGGGGATGCGGTACGTGCGGCACTCCTGGGACAACAGTCGCCCGTTCAGCGGCGTTTGACGCCGGCCCGGGCCGCGGGGGCGAGGGTCGGTTCGGTGACGGGGCCGCAGACTTCGGCCCGATCGTCCATGCATCCCGGCGTAGGAAGGAGAGGCGCTCGGTGAGGGTCCCTGTCAGCACCCCTCACACCGCGGATTCCCGGCCACGGCCGGCTGACCTGGCGCTAGGCTGCACGGACATCTCCACCACCGCCATGGCCTCGAGCCACACCTCCGTCTCCGGAGAGCACCCCTGTGCCCCTCACCTTCGACGACCTCCTCCACCGCGCCCGGGCCCTGACGCAGGGCGGCCGGCGAGCGATCCTCGGCATCGCGGGCAGCCCCGGCGCGGGCAAGTCGACGCTCGCCGAGCACTTGGTGCGGGAGTTGAACGGCGGCGGTGCCCCCTGGGTCGCGCACGTTCCCATGGACGGCTTCCACCTCGCCGACGCCGAACTGGAGCGCCTCGGCCTGCGAGACCGCAAGGGCGCACCCGACACGTTCGACGCGGCCGGGTACGCGGCCCTGCTGCGACGGCTGCGCGACGAACCCGGCGACGTCGTGTACGCCCCCGGCTTCGAGCGTGAGCTGGAGCAGCCGGTCGCGGGCGCGATCCCGGTGCCTCCGACGGCCCGTCTGGTCGTCACCGAGGGCAACTACCTGCTCCTGACCACCGGGGCCTGGCCCCGCGTCCGCCCCCTCCTCGACGAGGTGTGGTTCTGCGAGCTGCCCGAGCGCGAGCGCGTGCGCCGACTGGTCGCCCGCCACGAGCAGTTCGGCAAGACCCACGAGGAGGCGGTGGCATGGGTGGCCCGCTCGGACGAGCGCAACGCCGAGCTGGTCGCGGCGACCCGGGGGCGGGCGGACCTGGTGGTGCCGTGCGGGGCATGATTTGCCCATGATCCGATCCGCCACCCTGGACGATGTCCCCGAGATCCGCACGATGATCCGTGAACTCGCCGCGTACGAACGGGCCGAGGAGCAGGCCCGGGCCACCGCTGAGCAACTGCGCGAGGCACTGTTCGGCGAGCACCCGGCCGCCTTCGCGCTGATCGCCGAGGACGACGACACCGGTGAGACCGTGGGCTACGCCCTGTGGTTCCCGCGCTTCTCGACGTGGACGGGCACCCGCGGCATGCACCTGGAGGACCTCTACGTACGGCCGCAGGCGCGCGGCTCGGGCCATGGCAAGGCCCTGCTCGCGACCCTCGCCGCGACCTGCCGGCGAAGCGGCTACGACCGCTTCGAGTGGTGGGTCCTGTCCTGGAACACTCCGGCGATCGACTTCTACACGTCGCTCGGGGTGGAGCTCCTGGACGAGTGGAAGGTGTGCCGGCTCAGCGGCGGGCCCCTGGTGGAACTCGCCGCTCAGGCACCGCGGGCCGGGGAGCCGGCCCGCGGCGGGTGAGCCGTCGTCAGGCGAACCACGTCCGTGGCGGACCGCGAGGGCGTGCGGTTCATGCCTGAGGTGACCCTCGGCCTGGGCGCCGGAGTCACACGACAGGTGCGGACCGGCGGGCGCGCAGCGCGACGGTGAGTGTCTGCGGGCCCTGTCCGCCGATGTAGACGCGGTTCCCGGTCGTCGCGTCGGTGCCCCCCACCACGGTGTAGTCCTGGCCGGGGTCGTAGCGCAGCACGTCGCTCCGGTCGGGACCGGCCAGCGGTTCGCCCGCCTCGACACCGGTCTCGACGCGGATCTCGTCGTCACCGGCCCGGTAGGTCATCGGCCCGGCCGTCAGGCACCAGCGTCCGTCGCCGATCGGCACGGCGCCCTCGAGCACGCCGCCCGGCCGGAAGGTCAGTTCGAGGGCCCAGGGCACACGTGGACCGCTGATGTCGATCCGCAGGTCGGCACCGTCCTCCCGCAGGTCCACCTCGACGCGGGTCGTGTGGGAGACCTCGTCCCGGGGCCGGTCCGGGAAGGCCATCGCGGCCGAGAAGCGTCCCTCGTCCGCCATCCGGTAGGCGCCGCCCTCCCGGCGCCGGTCCGGCGGCAGCGGCTGGTAGTAGGCGGCCGTGAGGGTCTGGGTGAGCCGGTACCGGTTGGCTGCGGGCTGTTGCATCGCGGCGGCGCGGAACGGGCCCAGGTCGAAGAATCCCCGTGCGAGGCGCACCGCGTCGAGGACCGCGTCGCCGGCGAACAGGCGCAGGAAGGTGGGATTGCAGGCGAGGCCCGAGCGGATGCGCCGGTGCTCGGGCACGTCGGAGCCGCCGTACACCACCGTGTGCGCGGTGGCCGAGGCCCGTGCGGCGAGGCGCGCGGTACCGAGGTACCGGTCCCGCGGAAGCGTCTCCGCAGCCGGCTCCGGCAGGACGCGGGTCAGGTCCGGGGTGAGCAGGGTCTCGGCCAGCAGGCCGGGGTCGTCGACGCCGACGGCGGCCGCCAGTCGCGCCGCCCGGGCGAAGTCGCCCCGGCCGGTGCGGATCGCGAGGAGCCGGTAGTGCGGCAGGTAGGGCGCCAGCGGGAACGGGTGGTTCTGGTCCTGCCGGCGCGAGAGGACCGTCTCCACCGTGCCGTCCGGCCTGATCAGATCGAGGGTCGTGGCGAGGTTGCGTTCGACGGCGTCCAGCAGCTCGGCGCGGCCGAGCACCTCGGCCAGGAGCAGCAGCGAAGGGTTGGACACGTGGGCCGCGTAGTTGGCGCTCCGTTCCGAGTACAGGCCCTCCGCGTCGATGTCGACGCCCTCGGCGAGCCACTCCTCGACGCGGTCGAGCAGCCGGCCGTCCGGGAACGACCGGTGCAGCCGGGCCAGCGCGGCGCACAGCTCCCAGCGGTGGTTCGGGGTGTGCACCCCACCGGTCAGGAGACTGCCGGTGGCGGCGCGGGCGATCCGGGCGAGCGTGGCCGTGACATCGCCCAGTTCCGGCCCCGCGCCGGCGGCGAGGACGTGCGCGTCGCACACGTCGTTGACGGTGAAGCCGGAGTCCGGCGGTGACTGCACGTTGTCGCCGCCGGCGAAGAGGCCGGTGGCCGTCTGCGCGGCGCGCAGGGCGCGCAGGTGGGTCGTCGCGGCGGCGACGGCCTGCTTGCTGCCGTGCAGGGCCGAGTCCGGGGACCGGTACGCGGCGATCAGCGTCTTCGCCCGTCGTGCCAGAGCGCGGTGGGGCACACCGGCGGGTTCCTCGTCGGGGGCGGCCGCCAGCGGGGCGGCCAGCCGGTCGGCGGCGCGGGCCACCGCGCGGACGAACTCGTGGTCGAGCGGGGTGGTCACGGTCAGTCCTTCAGTCCGGCGTTGATGTCGGCGTTCATGACGTAACGCTGGAACACCAGGAAGACGACGATCAGCGGGACCATGGAGATGACCGAACCGCCCAGCAGCACCGACCAGTTGATGTTCTGTGCCCCGACGAGGCTCTGGATGCCGATCTGCACGGTGAACTTCTCGGGGTCGTTGAGCATCAGCAGCGGCCAGATGTAGTCGTTCCACCGCCACTGGAACGACAGGATGGCGAGCGTCAGCATGATGGGCCGGGAGATCGGCACCATGATCCTCAGGAAGATCGACAGCTCACGTGCGCCGTCGATGCGGGCGGCCTCGATGAGCTCGTCGGGGACCGTCAGGAAGAACTGGCGGAACATGAAGCAGCCGGTCGCGGTGAGCACGGCCGGGAGGATGATGCCGGCGAGCGAGTTGTAGAAACCGAGGTCGCGGACCACCAGGAAGAGCGGGGCGAGCATGACCTCGCCCGGCAGCATCGTGGTGGCCAGGATGCCGACGAAGAAGGCCTTGAGCCACTTGTTGTCGTACTTGGCCAGCGCGTAGCCGGTGCAGCAGCTGACTCCCACCGTGAGGATCGTCGCGATCACACACACGATGGCGGTGTTGATGAAGTACTGGGAGAAGTTGGCGCTGTCCCACGCCGCCTCGTAACCCGACACGGTGGGGTTCGTCGGGAACAGCGTCAGCGGAAGGGAGAACAGGTCTCCGGCCGGCTTGAAGGAGCTGAGGACGAACCACAGCACCGGCACGCCGTAGAGGGCCGCCAGCACCCACAGCAGTGTCGTCGCGGGGATCGCGCGCCGGAGCCCGCCACTGGCCGCGCCGCCGGACCGCTTCTTGGGAACAGCCCGTCCGGGCGTGGAGTCGGCCTTGCGAGGCATGTCTGTGGTTGTCATCGGTTCTCCACCCGCCGGTTGACCATCAGCTGGATCATCGCGACGGCCATCAGGATGAGCATGAGCACGAACGACGCGGCGCTCGCGTAGCCGATCTGGCCCGATTTGAAGCCGGTTTGGTAGATGTACTGGACCAGCAGGTTGTTCGACGTTCCGGGTCCGCCGTTGTTGAGGGAGGCGAACAGCGGATACTCCTTCATCCCGTGGATCGTGTTGAGCAGGATGACGATGAAGGACGTGGGCGCGATGCTCGGCAGCGTGATGCTGAAGAACTGGCGCCACGGACCGGCGCCGTCGAGCGCGGCCGCCTCGTAGTACGACGTCGGTACGTTCTTGATCGCGGCAATGAACAGCAGCATCGAGAAGCCCGTCCAGGCCCATGAGGCCGCCACCACCACGACCAGCAGCGACAGGTCCGCGTTCGACTGCCACGGCACTGCGCTTCCGCCGACCTTCTCGATGAGGTAGTTGACCAGTCCGAAGTTCTCACCGAACAGCCACCGCCACAGGACACCCACGACGATGGGCGACAGCAGCCACGGGATGAAGAAGAAGATGCGGGCGACCGACACGCCCTTGGCATGCTTGCTCACCAGCACGTTGGCGATGAGCAGCGAGAACACGAAGTTCAGGGGAACGAAGAGCACGGTGTACAGCAGGGTGCGGGTCATCGCGTCGTAGAACGCGGAGTCCCCGAACAGCTTGCTGTAGTTGTCCAGTCCGATGAACTGGAACGCCCCCACGCCCGTGTAGTTCGTGAACGAGTAGACGAGCCCGATCACCGCCGGCCAGACGAAGAACAGCGCGAAGAGCACGACGTTGGCCGCGATGAGGACGAGCGGCGCGACGGTGTACTTGCTGCGTCTCCTGGGCGGGCTCACGGACACGTCCGAGGCGCGTTTTGTCATCTTCCTGACTCCGTGCTGGTGGGATGGACGGCTGTGGGCTCACGCCGTGAGCCCGGCATCACGCGGGCGCCCGGGGCCGGGCGGCGGTGTGTCGACCCCGCCCCGGGCCCCGTCGGCCTACGATCCTCCGCCGACCTGCTGGTTGTAGCCGGCCACGATGTTGTCCAGAGCCTTGTCGGGCGACTGCTGGCCGTTGATCGCCTTGCCGAGCTCCGTCTTGGTCGGGTCCTCGGTGAGGCTCTTGCCCTTCAGCACCCACTTCGTCTGCGCGGTGTTGAAGTAGCCGGAGATGGGGGCGTAGCCCGGGATCGACTCGTTGTAGAGCTTGAACGCCGCCTGCGCCGCCTCGGAGGTGAAGGGGTACTTCGGGTTCAGGCCGCTCTCGACGGGCAGGAACCCGGACGCCTCGCACAGCGCGCGGTAGTGGTCCGGCTCGTACAGCCAGGACATGAACTTCTTCGCGGCGGTGGCGGCGGCTTCGTTGTTGTTGAACCCGACCATCATGCCGCCGCTGTTGACGTCACTGGCCTGCACCGGCTCGGCGGGGGTGGGGACGCTGGCCCAGTCGAACTTCTTGATGCTCTCGGCGAAGGCGGGAACCTGCCACACGCCGGACCAGTAGGCGACCACGTCACCGCTCTGGAACATGGCCGACGGATCGGCGCCGCTGGTCCACACCGACTTCGGCATGGTCTTGTCGTCGTTCATCCCGACGAAGCGCTTCACGGCCTTCCTGGTCGCGGCGTCCACCGAGAACGTGCCGGAGGAGTCCGCGTGGACGTACTTGCCCCCGAGCTCGTACACCATGGCGCGGAGCCGGGACGGCGACTGGTCGAAGGTCAGGGAGTACTTGGCGCCGGTCTTGTCACGGACCTTGTCCGCCGCCTTGATGAACTCGGTCCAGGTCCAGGTCTTCCCGGGCGAGGTCGGGAAGGAGACGCCGGCCTTCTTGAACAGGGTCTTGTTGATGAACATGCCGGACGCGGTGACGTCCGAGGGGATGGACAGCACCTTCCCGGACGAGTCCTTGGCGATGAAGTTGGCGTTGATCTTGTTGCTCTTCTTGTTGGCGATGGAGCTGAGGTCGATCAGCTTGTTCGCCCAGATCGGGTCCAGCGCCGGAACCGCCGCCACGTCGGGCAGGGAGTTCGCCTGCGCGGCGTTGTGCAGCTTCGTCGGGTACCCGTCGTAGGGAATGTTGACGAGCTTGACGGTGACGCCGGCTTCCTTCTTGTACTGCGCCACCATCTTCTTCCAGCCCGCGTCCTGCCCCGGAACCGTGGAGATCCAGAACGTCAGCGACTTGGACGTCCCGCCCGAGTCGCCACCCGAGCCGCAGGCGGAGAGCAGAAGGGCACCTGCCGTGGCCACGGCAGCGAGGGGAACCACGCGGCGTATGCCGCCGCGGCCGAGTCGGCGGGAGCGCCGCACACCCACACTGATCATCTTCGATCCCTTTTCGTCGTAGCGGAGGAAGCACGGGGCCGGCCGAGGCGGCACTGGTGCATGGTGGGAGAGGTTTCGCTTTCCGGGGGCACGGCCTCGCCCGGCCGCGTCGCCTTGACGGGTGGTGTCCCCGGCCATGACGGCCGGCGTCGCACAAGCTCGCCCTCGTGCGGCTGCCGTACTTCGTGTACGGGCGGGAGGCTCACCCGGAGTCGGCGTCCCGGGCCGACTTAGAAAGCGCTTGTCCGGACATTGGCAGATCGAGTCGGAGGCCGTCAATCCTTCGCCCTCACGGACTCGGTCACGGTTTGGACTCCTCGGGAGACCGCGAGCCGGGCGGCGCCCACGACGGTGCCGAGATCGCCCACCGTGCTGCTGACGACTTCGGTGGGCCAGCTCAGCCGGGCGAGCTCGGCCCGCACACCCTGCAGGAGCTGCGGGTACGCGCCGGTGCTGCCCCCCAGCACGACCAGCCCCGGGTCCAGGACCGCGGTCACGGCTGCGGCCAGCCGGCCCACGTCCACGGCATGGCGGTCGACGACGGCGCGGGCGGCGGCACGGCCCCGTCCGGCGAGGGCGAAGAGCTGCTCGGCGGTGCTGGGGCACGGCCCGTCGGTGTCCGGCCAGGCCTCGGCGGCGCGGCGCAGCAGGGAGCGTGCGCCGATGTACTCCTCCAGGGCCTCGTGGCGGGGTTCGCGGCCGACGTCCCACGGGTAGGGCAGCCGGGCCAGCTCACCGGCCGCGCCGTTCGCTCCCCTCAGCACCTGGCCGCCGACGACGATGCCGAGGCCGATACCGACCCCTATGCGCAGGTAGCCGAAGGTGTTCCGGCCCCGGGCGGCACCTTCGTGCAGCTCGGCGAGGGCGGCGCAGTTGACGTTGTTCTCGAGGTGGACGGGGACGCCCGGCGGCAGCGCGACGGTCACGGCGTCGAAGACGGGACCGGCCTTGGCGGTCGCCGGACGCATGCCGGCGCCCTCCTTGCGCGGCGCGGTGACGTCACCGACGGCGACGACGATGGTCCGAAGCGGGGCGTCGGCGGGCAGCGCGTCGAGCGCCTCGCGCACGACGTCGGCGGCGCCGTCCCGGGAGCCGGTGGCCTCGGCGAGCAGCGTGCCGTCCAGGGCGCAGCCGCGGACCCGGGTGAGGGCGGGGCCGAGGTCGACGGCGAGCACGGCCCCCGCGGCCGGCCCGAGACGGTAGACGGCGGCGTTGCGTCCCGTGCCGCTGGAGGCCGTGCCGGAGTGGGCGGCGAGCCCGACGGCCTCCAGTTCCGCGACGGCGGCGGACACCGTCGGCTTCGACAGGCCCGCGAGACTCGCGAGCTGGGGCCGGGTGGCCCGGCCGGCCCCGGCCAGTACGGCGAACACCGCGCCCGCGCTCTCGGTCAGGCGGGGGGCTCTTGCCACGTCAGGTTCCAACAGTTCCCCCACACGGGTAAAGGGCCGCGCTCCCGGGCCGACCGGCCCGGATCGTCTCGGGTCGTTTCCACGGGACGCGGCGAAGGGATTCCTCTTGACGCACTGTACTTCGTTAGTTAACTTCCTAACGAAGTTCACGGTACTCGCCTGCCGTGCTCCGCCAGAAGCCCGTCCCGGGGCTTCCCTAGTCCTTCAACTGCCCGTCCCTCAGGCACGGTTCGCCCGCCGTCGCAGCACAGCGCAACGACGAAAGAGGTTCCGTGCAGGACATCGCGCCCCTCGTGGTCGGTATCGACGTGGGCGGCACCAAGACGCATCTGCGCGCGCTCGCGGGCGACGCCCTCGTGGCCGACCACGTCCGTGCGAGCGGCGGCTGGCGGCCGCACGACCCGGTGGCAGCCGCCGGGTGGCTGGCCACGCTGGTCGCCGACGCGCTACCGGCGGGCGCCCGTCCGTCCGCCGTGGCCGTCGGCGGGCACGCCTGCGAGACCCCCCGCCAGTGCGCGCAGATCCGCGCCGCACTCCAATTGCACTTCGACGCGCCCGCGCTGGTGGTGGGCGACGCTCAGCTCCTCGTCCCCGCAGCCGGACTGGACAAGGGCGTCGGCCTGGTCGCCGGCACCGGCTCGGTGGCGGTGGGGCGGCTGCCCGACGGCACCGCCGTCCAGGTGGGCGGCTGGGGCGCGGCCCTCGGCGACGAGGGCGGCGCCGCCGGTCTCGTCCGGGAAGCGGCACGAGCCGTGTGGGCGGCCCACGACCGCGGGGAGCGGCCCGACGCGCTCGCGCTCGGGCTCATCGCCGCGCTCGATGTGCCCGAGGTCCCCGCCATCGGCGCTGCCTTGGAGAGGGCCACGGACGTCTCGGCCGAGTGGGGCCGGCACGCCCCCGTCGTCTTCGCGGCTGCCGCCGACGGTTCCGAGCTCGCCCGGACCGTGATCGACGAGGCGGGCTGGGCGCTTGCAGCGCTCGTCACCCGGCTCGCCGCCCGCGGCGTGGCGGTCGACGACGTGGTCGTGGCGGGCGGCACGGTGCTCTCCCAGCCCGCGCTGTTCGACGCGTTCACCGTCGCCCTGACCGAGACGCTGCCCACGGCCCGCGCCAGGCCCCTGCGGGTGCCACCGGTCGAGGGCGCGGTGGCGCTGGCGCGGTCGCTCCTGTGAGCCGGGCCGCGCGTTCACCCGCGGGACACATCCGGGCCGCCGAGCCCTCCTCGACGGGACACCAGTCGGCCTTCGAATCAGGCAGGATCGCACGACTTCACCCGGCCGAACGGCCGCAGAACTGAAGAGAGGCACACCCATGCCGTCATCCGCCGGGCACCACTCCCCCACCCTGAACCGGAGGGGTTTCCTCAGAACCTCCCTGGGCGGCTCGGCCGCGGTGGTCGCCGCGCCGACCCTCGTCGGGTGGCTGGGCGCCGCGGACGCCAAGGCCGCCACCGTTCTCGCCGCGTTCGTCGACGACTACAAGACCAACGTCCTGACGAACCTCACGCCCGAGACCAACGCGGTGGTACGGATCCTCGGCGGTATGGCCGAGGTGTGGAAGACCGGCTCCGCCTGGAACACCGGCACACCGCTGCGCCCCGAGGTACTGCGCGCCAACATGCGCTACTGCGCCCAGGTCACCGGCGCGCGCACCGAGGCGCAGGCGCGGGAGGCGTTCGTCTACGACCGCCAGCACCAGAGCTACGCGATGATCGCCGGCCTGGGCCCGCTGTCCGGCCTGTACAAGGCGGGCGCCAAGGCGGTCACGTCGATCACCAGCGCCCCGGACACCACGCCCCCGACCACGATCAGCGACTCCGTGCCGGCCGGCGCGCCCGCCGGCTCCGCCCTAGGCGCCGGTTCGTACACCTCCGACCTCGGCCTGGTGGCCAAGCTGGTCGACACCGTGCGCGGCCCGTTCGCCTCGGGGAACCCCGGCAAGTACGCCTTCCAGTACCCGCGTCCATGGCGCATGAACGAGGACAGCGAGGTCGTCGACACCGGCCGCACGGACGAACTCGGCTACCCGGTGTACGAGTCGGACGTGGTCGTCGTCGAGCAGCTGCTGCGCCAGCGCAGCACCTCCCCCGCCGACGACGGCGGCTTCCCCAGCGGTCACACCAACGCCTTCCACCTGGCCGGTCTGGCCTTCGCGTACGCGGTGCCCGAGCGGTTCCAGGAGCTGGTGACGCGGGCGTTCGAGCTCAGCCACACCCGGATCATGTCGGGCATGCACTCCACCGTCGACGTCATCGGCGGCCGGATCATGGCCACCGCCCTGACCGCCGCGACGCTGGCCGACCCGGCGAACGCGGAGCTCAAGGCGGCGGCCCGCGCCCAGGCCCTGGCCTACTTCACACAGCACACCGGCACCACGGCGGACACCCTGTACGACTACGCCCACCCGGGTGCCGGGGACGCCTACGCCGACCGCGAGGCCAACGCCCGCGCGGTCGGGCACCGGTTGACGTACGTCCTGCCGCGCCGGGGCCCCAAGGACCCGCTCACCGTGCCGAAGGGCGCGGAGGTCCTGCTGGAGACGCGGCTTCCGTACCTGACCGCGGCCCAGCGGCGCGAGGTGCTGCGGACGACCGCGCTGCCCTCCGGCTATGTCCTGCTGGACGGCTTCGAGCAGTGGGGCCGGCTGAACCTGTTCGCCGCGGCGGACGGTTACGGCGCCTTCGACCGGGACGTCACCGTGACGCTCGACGCGGCGGCCGGTGGCTTCCACGCGACCGACAGCTGGCGCAACGACATCGAGGGCGACGGCGGCCTGACCAAGCGCGGCTCGGGCACGCTGACCCTGGCGGGCCACAACCGCTACCACGGCGGGACCGTCGTCGAGGACGGCGTGCTGGCCGCCGGGGCACCGAACGCGCTGGGCGAGGGCGACGTCCGGGTCACCGGCGGCACACTCCGCGCGGACAAGGTGCTGCGGGTGCGCGGCTCGTACGTCCAGGACGGCGAGTCGACGCTGGAGCTGCTGCTCCGCAAGAACCACGGCCCCGCCCTCACGGTGAGCCGGCGGGTCCTGCTGGGCCGGGGCAGCGTGCTGTCGCTGCGGCTCGACACCGAGCGGCCGCCGGTCGCCGGGACGACCGTCCCCGTCCTGTCCGCCGCACAGCTGCGCGGCCGGTTCGACCGGGTCGAGCTGGACTCGGAGACGCTGCGGGCCGTGCCCGTGGAGACGGCTGACGGTCTGTCGGTACGACTCGTGAGGCGGTAGCGCTTTCTACGGCGGGAGCTGATGCAGAGTGAGTCCATGAGGGACCTCTGGACCGCTCCCGCCGTTCCCCGGCCGGTGTCGCTCTCGCCCCCGGTGCCGGCGGACCGGGCGCGCCGGCCCGGCAGGCGGTGGCCGGTGCCGCTCCTCGTGGCCGTGCTCCTCGCCCAGATGGCCTTCGCGATGGTCACGACCGCCGTGCGGCAGACCCCGACGATCGACGAACCGGTGTACGTGGGCGCGGCCGCCGAGTACGTGCACGAGCACCGGCTGCGGCACAACCCCGAGCATCCGCCGCTCGGCAAACTGGTCATCGGCGCGGGGGTCGCCCTCGCGGATCCGCACATCGACCCGGCCTTCGCCGGGGACCAGGGCAGGCTCGGGCGGCACCTGCTCTACGAGTCGGGCAACGACCCCTGGCGGCT
The DNA here is from genome assembly GCF_014202475.1 of Streptomyces paradoxus. Lineage (GTDB taxonomy): Bacteria > Actinomycetota > Actinomycetes > Streptomycetales > Streptomycetaceae > Streptomyces > Streptomyces paradoxus. Next base: position 31,644 of record NZ_JACHGV010000008.1, on the reverse strand, counting down.
GATGCTGTGGGCCCGCCTCCCCGTGATCGCGCTGACGCTGCTGTTCGGGCTCGTCGTGTTCTGCTTCGCCCGTGAACTGGCCGGGAATGGCGCGGGGTTGGCCGCACTCGCGCTGTACTGCTTCTCCCCCGACGTCATCGCCCACGGCTCGCTCGCCACGCTCGACGTACCGGCCGCCGGGTTCGTGCTCACCTCGGCGTGGCTGGTGTGGCGGGCGCGCCGGAATCCGCGGCTGTACGTGCCGCTCGCGGGAGTGGCGCTGGGCGCCGCGCTGGCCACGAGGATAAGCACGCTGCCCGCTGTGCCGGTGCTGATGGCGCTGGCCGCGGTGTCCGTGTGGCGGTCGTCCGGAAGCAGTCTGCGCCGGGCCGTGGCGGCGGCCGGCGGTGTGGCCCTGGTGGCGGTCGCCGTCGTGTGGGTCACGTATCTGATGGTCGATCCGCGGCTGCGCTGGGCTCCGGAGCAGCAGGTGCCGGTGGTGCGCGGGCTGCGCGGACTGCTGGTGGAGACGATGCCGTTCCCGGAGGCCTACCGGGACGGGATGCGGGTGCAGTTCGGGCTGGAGAACCGGCCGTGGCAGGGGTTTCTGTTCGGGCGGCTGTACGAGGGTTCGCTCTGGTACTACCTGCCGGCCGCGCTGCTGGTGAAGACGCCGCTGGGGATGCTCGTGCTGTGGGCCGCGGGCGCCACGGCCGTGGTCGCGGTCCGGCGGCTGCGGCCTGCCGCGCCCTATGTGCTGGCCGCTCCCCTGGTGCTGCTGGCGGCGGCCATGCAAGGTGCCCGGGATTTCGGGACGCGGTACGCCGTGTTCCTGCCGCTGTTCCTCGCGGTGGCGGCGGGGTGCGTCCTCATGGTGCGACGGCGGTGGGTGTGCCTGGGGGTTGCCGTGCTGGTGGCGTTCGCCGTGGTCAGTTCGGCCCGGGCTTATCCCTTTTATCTGCCGTACTCCAATGAGGCGTTCGGGGGGCCGGGCAGAACCCGGGAGTGGCTGCACGACTCGAACGTCGACTGGGGGCAGGACCTCGGGCGGCTCGCGGACCGGCTCCGTGAGCGCTATCCGGGCGAGCGGGTGTGGCTCGTGTACAAGGGCAGCGGTGTGCCGTCCTTCTACGGCATCGAGGCCTCCGATCCGCGGCGGGTGCCGGTCCGTGAGGTACGGGGACTGCTGGCCGTGTCGGACTCGGCGGCCGCCAAGGCCACGGGGCGGCTGGCCGAGTTGATCGGCGACAGCCGCCCCGTGGACGACGTCGGGCACTCGATCACGCTGTACCGCCGTTGACCGCGGTCGCGCGCGTACGTCGGTGCGTCCACGTCAGTGGGTCGCGTAGAAGAACCCGTCCGCGCTCACGTGCTCCATGACCCGGCCGGCCACCCGGTAACGGCCGTTGGGCACGTCGGGGCACCTCGCCACATGGACCGCCAGCGGGCCGGCGAACTCGTAACCGCGGCGTTCCGCGTGGCGGCACAGGCTGTCGGTGAGGGCCTGGCCCACGTCGGTGCCGGTGCGGGTCAGATGGTCGTGCACGTCGTCGGGCAGTTCCACGTCGTAGGCGTTGGGGACCATGACGCGGCCCCCGCGGCACACGACGGCGTTGTCGTCGCATTCACGCCGCAGGGCGTCGACGACCTCGACGGGTTCCTTGTCGAGGAGCCGCGCCCACAGCGCGTCCCAACGGTTCTCCAGGGTCTGTTCCAGCGCACTCAGCGCGCCCATGCCGTCTCACCTGCCGGAAGCTTCGTCGATTCGATCGGGGTGCCGGGGGGATGCCCCACGGACACCGCCTAGCGGTCGTCGTAGTCGTCGGGGCGCACCTCGGCCTCTTCCAGGGCCTCGCGCATCGTGCGGCCGGTCGCGCCCGGCGGCCGGGAGCGGTGGTCGTCCCGGTGTTCCAGCAGTTCGTCCGTGGTCTCCGTCTTGGGACGGTTCTCCTCGGGGACGGTCATGTCGGCGGCTCCTCTCGGGGTCGTGTGCGGCGGCGGGTTCCCGCCCGGCGCACGGGTAACCCCCGGCGGGACAGCTCATGCTGTCCGGAGAAGCCCTGGTCACCATGTGCGTGAGCTATGTTGAACGTCCGTGGGAGACGAAGGAGGCGCACCGGTGCCATCGCCGCAGCAGGCACGCGCACAGGCATCCGCGATCACCTCGGGGAAGGCCGCCCCCGAAGCGGAGGTCTCCCCGTCCGCCCAGCTCAGGGCCCTCTTCGACCGGCCCCGGCTGTCCCCGGGGCAGCGGCGCATCGCGCAGTACCTGATCGAGCACATCACCGAGGCGGCCTTCTTGTCGATCACGGATCTGGCGGACCGGGCCGGAGTCAGTCAGCCCTCGGTGACGCGTTTCGCCTCGGCGGTCGGCTTCAGCGGTTACCCGGCGTTGCGGGAGAAGCTCCAGTCGATCGCGCTGGGCACCCTCGCCGTCGGCCCGGCCGAGGAGATGCGCGGCAACGAACTGCAGGCGGCGGTCGACGCCGAGATCGAGAATCTGGAGAACCTGCGGCGCGACCTGGCCGACCCGGGCGTGGTCATCGACGTCGGCCGCAAGCTCTCCTCGTCCACCCCCCTGACGGTGCTCGGGCTGCGCATCTCCGTCTCGCTCGCCGAGTACTTCGCCTACGCCGCCCGCCGGATCCATCCGGACGTACGGCTCGTGACGCGCGGCGGCAGCGTCGCCTACGACGCGCTGCTGCAGTCGCGTGAGGCGGGTGGCACGTGGGTGCTGGCGTTCTCCTTGCCCCGGCACGCCCAGGAGACCCTGACGGCCGTCCGGGTCGCGCGGGGCGCCGGGCTCAAGGTCGCGCTGATCACCGACCTGGCGCTCGGGCCGCTCGCGGACGAGGCGGACGTCGTCTTCGCCCTCGGGACCGGCTCGCGCCTGGTCTTCGACTCCTACGCTGCCCCGGGCGTGATGTGCTCGGCCCTGCTGCAGGCGATGACGGACGCGGATCCGGAGCGGACGCAGGCGCGGCTGGAGGAGTACGAGCAGCTCGCCGACCAGCACCAGTTCTTCCTCAGGGACTGAGCGACGGGCGGCGGACCCCGCCGGACGGACCACACATGGGGACCATCCACAACAAAGCGCGCATGAATGTTTTCATGCTTCTTGCAAACCGGATGGCATATATAAATACTGCTCACGGATCGCGACCCGGCAGTTCCGGATCCGTTCCGCACCCGTGGAGCCGGGTCCTACCCACTCCGGGTCCCGGGTGTCCGTGGCGGCCCCGGTCATCCCCTAGGCCGGGGCCGCCCCGACCCGTCGTCCACCCTCACGACGCCGCACACCCGGAAGCGATGATCATGCACCTGACCACCACGCGCATCAGCCCGGACTGGCCCTGCCAGGTCAAGACCCCCGGGAGCTACGACTGGGAGCGCTCGGCGGCCAAGTGGCTGCGCGAGCTGGTGCCCACGCGCTACGCCGGATACCCCGTGTTCATCCGCCACCCCGTCCTCCTCGCCCGGCACGCCCAGATCCAGGTCCAGAACGAGATCCGGGTCGCCCGCACCGCCCTGCAGACCGCCCGCGCCGACCTTCCCGGCCTCGGCCTGCACGAGGGGGTCATCGAGCACACGATCAAGCTGTACGCGGCCGAGGTCATGCAGCTCCAGCACATCGCGCGCAGCGTCAGGGCGGTGACCCAGGCCCTGGTGGAGGCGAACCGCCAGCCGTGAGCCGCCGGGCATGACCGGCGCCGGGCGTGGCACCCGTGGGGGAATGAGCACCACCACAGCCCGGCGCGGCGAGCCGGTGACCACGGTTCTGACCTGGCAGGTGCGCCCCGGCCGGGAGCAGCGGTTCGAGGAGTGGACGCACGGCATCACCCGCTGCGCCAGACAGTTCCCCGGCAACGAGGGCGTCTCCTGGCTGACGCCCGAGGACGGTCACCGCTACCACGCGGTGCTGCGCTGGTCCGATCAGCACCGGCTCGCCGCCTGGCTGGAGTCCGAGGAGCGTGCGCACTGGCACCGGCGGATCGAGGACATCGCCACCGAGGTCAGCAGCGAGCGCCAGTCGACGACCGGGATGGAGACCTGGTTCAGCCTCCCGGGCACCACGGTGCAGGCCCCGCCCCGGTGGAAGATGGTCCTCACGACCTTCCTCGGCGCCTACCCCTGCACCCTGCTCGTCCAGTGGCTGGTCACACCTCACACCACCGGCTGGCCGCTGGCCCTGCGGGCCGCTGTCTTCCCCCTGGTCCTGCTGCCGGTGCTGACCTATCTGGTGATGCCGCGGCTGAGCCGGCTGCTGCGGTTGTGGCTGTATCCGCGCGACGGCCGCTGACCCCTGCCCGGTGAGGCTGAGGTGACGGACGGGGCGCCCGGGCCTGGCGGGCAGTCCGTGCGAACAAGCCGCTCTTCGAATCGGGCAGGGTGTGCGATGCTCAACGCGTGACGAGCGAGCCCGTGACTCCGGCGCAGCCCGGTGCCGCACCGGACCTGGTCGAACTGGCCAAGATCGTCGCCCGGCAGCGCGCCGAACTGGACCGGCTGCGCGACCAGGCGGCCACGGCTTCTGTCGTGGAACGGGCCAAGGGCGCTGTGATGGCGCTGACCGGGTGCACCGCGGACGCGGCGGGCGAACTGCTGCTCCAGCGCGCCAAGGCCGCCCGTCACACCCTGCTGGAGGAGTGCTGGATCACCCTGGGCACCCTCGCGCCCACGCCACCCGCCGCGGGCAGGGCGAGCGCATCCCCCGGTTCCGAGGCTCGCGACTCCGCAACGGTGGCCCTGGAGCAGTCGGACGCGCCGGACGACGTCACCGCCGCCCTGGCCCGCCTCGGCCAGGCCCTCGTTCGGGTGACGTCACCGCACGACCTCGCCCGGTGTCTGCTGGAGCACCTCGGCCCCGGCATGGGGGCCGACGCGATCCTGATCTACGCACGCAGGCCCGACGGCGGGCTCGTTCTGATCGGGCACGCCGGCGTCGACGACCAGCTGGCGGCCCAGTGGTCCCAGGTGCCGCCGCTGAGCGGCATGGCGGCGCTGGACGCGCTGCGGGCGGGTGAGCCGCGCTGGCTGGAGGACTTCGCATCGGACGAGCGGCGGTATCTGCTCATCGGCGACCCTCCCGACCGGTGGCGCTCGCGTGCCTGGCTGCCCGTGGCCGCCGCGGGCCCGGCCGAGGTCTGCATCGGCGTGCTGCGCGGCCGGGCGGGGGTGTTCACCTCGCGCGACCGCGCCCACCTGCGCGGCGTCACCAGGCTGTGCGCCGGCCGGCTGCGCGCCTTCGACACTCCGCCCGAGCGCGACGCCGACGCCGCCACGGACGCGGTGCAGGCGCTGTTCGAGGCGTTGCCGGTCGCCGCGATGCTGCTCACGCCGCTGCACGGCGCGACGGGCGAGACCGAGGACTTCCGGGTGGAGGCCGCGACCGCGCAGGTGGGCGACCTGCTGGGCCGGACCGGTGAGGAACCGGCCGGGCGGCGGCTGCTGGAGCTGCGACCGGCCCTGGCGGCCGAGCCACTGTGGCGGGGCTGCCTTCAGGTGCTGGCCACCGGGAAGGCGTACGAGGGCGAGCCGTTCGCGCACGAGGAGGTCGTGGCGGGCGTCGCCGAGCTGTACGTGTACACGGCACGGGTGGCCCCGCTGGGCGACGCCCTCGTCGTCTCGTGGATCAGGCACGGCTCCTCCGACCGGCAGGAACAGCGGCTGGCGGACCTGCAGCGGCTGGGCAATCTCGGCTGGGCGAACTGGAACCTGGCCACCCAGGAGGCCTCCTGGTCGACCCAGGTGTTCTCCCTCGTCGGCCGGGACCCGGCGGACGGCCCGGTGCGCCTGCCGGAGGTGCCGGAGCTCGCGCTGCCCGAGGACACGCCCGCGCTGACCCGCGCCATCAGCGAACTCGTCCACGGCGGGCGGGCGTTCGACGTACCGTTCCGGATCCGGACGAGCGGCGGCATCCGGCATCTGCGGCTGGTGGCCGAGGCGGTGGCCGACCGGCACGGGACGCCCGTCGAGGTGCACGGCTTCGTGCAGGACATGACCGCCCGGCGGCGGGCGGAGCTGGCCCTGGTCGAGAGCGAGCGGGCGATCCTGACCCAGCACGACGTGCTCCAGGCCGAGCGGACCCTGGCCTCCCGGCTCCAGCACGCGCTGCTGCCGATGTCCAACCGGCCCGTCCACCTGGCCGGGCTGCGCGTCGAGGTCGCCTATCTTCCGGCCCAGTCGGGTGTGCACGTCGGCGGTGACTGGTTCAGTGCCATCGAGCTGCCCGACGGGGACGCGCTGCTGGTGGTCGGCGATGTCGCCGGGCACGGCGTCGACGCCGTGGCCACGATGGCCCAGCTCCGCTTCACCGCGAAGGGCATGGTCATCACGGGCTCGTCGCTGACCGGCGCGCTCGCCCGGCTGAACACCCTGCTGCTGCACTCACGCGACTCCCACGCGACCGCCACGATGGTGCTGGCCCGCTATGAGCCGCGCCGCCGGCGCCTGGTCTGGGCCCAGGCCGGGCATCCCCCGCCGCTGCTGCTGCGGGAGGGCGGGGCGCGGTATCTGCGCAGGCCCCGCGGCATGCTGCTCGGGGCGGCCGCCACGCCGGTCTACGAGGAGGCGGAGTGCCGTCTCGACCCGGGCGACCGGCTCATCCTGTACACCGACGGCCTGGTCGAGCACCCCCCGGACAGCATCGACCTGGGTCTGGAGCAGCTCGCCGAGGCGGTGGCGGCTCCGCACGGCGACGGGCCCGCGTCGCTGGGGCCGTTGCTCGCGCGGATGCTGCCGGACGAGCGGCGGGACGACGTGTGCGTGGTGGACGTCCGGGTCCCAGGGGTTCAGGACGGGTAGGCGTCACCGCACCTCAGGAGTCACCGCGGTGACGCCAGTACCACCACAGGCCCACGAGCAGGGCCAGCAGGAAGAGCGTGGGCAGCACCAGGCCGGGGATGCGGGAGCCGTTCATGGGCGTGGCCTTCGGTTCGCGGTGGTTCGGGCGCCTCGTGCGTCGCCCCGGCCCAGGATGACGCCGGGTGGCCCCGCTGTCGCGCCGCTTTCCCCAGCCCTTGCCCGGTGTTCGATGGAGGAGGACGTCAGTCGACCGGGTGGCCCGGGTCGATGGTGACGGCGTCGGAAAGACGCAGCAGCGGCCCGTCGTGCGCCGCCTGTCCGCCCCACTCGACCGGGTCGAGGACGAAGCCGATGTGGTCACCGCCGCCCGCACGGGTCAGGATCCGGCCGACGAACCAGGCCGGCGTGTCCTCCAGGACGAGGGCGCCGCCGTACGCCTCCCGCAGCCGGACGTCCTGGAACTTGTCCGCCCGGTCACCGGTGTGTCCGCCGAACAGCTCGGCGAGACCGTACTGTTCGCGGCCGAGCAGGTGCACGGCGAGGACGTCCGCGTTCCGGGCCACCCGGAAGGTGTGGTTGAGCTCGGACAGCCACACCACGAACCGCACGGGCCGCAGCGAGCACTGCGAGGCGAACCCGACCAGGCATCCCGCCCGTTCACCGCGGGCGGCGGCTGTGACCACGTACATCTCGGGGTTCAGCCGGTCGACGAACTCGTCCATGCCGGCCATGGTCACACATCAGCTCGCCCCCGCCGGTGTGCGGGACTCCAGTGCGGCGCGGGTGTCGTTGCCGTACACCCCGGTCTCGTCGCCGCGGATGCCGTACCAGAGCTGGAAGCGGGCCACCGCCGCGGTGAGGGTGGGGTCGTAGCGGCCAGAGGTGGAGCCGTCCCGGTAGACGTCCGGGATGCGCAGGAGGCGCTGCTGGAGTTCGGTCACCTCGGGCCCGGTGGCTCCCTCGCGCAGCGTGCCGGCGCCGTCGGGGTCCACGGGTGCCGTGGCGGGCGGGGTGGGCGGGGCGGGTGCGGGGTCGGGGGTGGAGGCGGCGGACCGGGGCGGACCGGGTGCGGGAGCCGCGGTGTCGTCCGGGCGCTCACCGCGGAGCAGGAGCGCGCCGCCGAAGCCGATCACGGCGGCCGCGAGAACGGCCACCGCGACGGCGGCGCGGCGCAGCCCGGCTCCCGGGGGCACGACGTCCGTGCGCCGGCGGCTGTCGCGGGCGACGGGCGGGAGTTCCTGCGTCCGGGCCTCGGAGCCGGCCGGCGGCTGCCCCGGCAGCGCGACGGACTCGTAGCCGGCGGGCTCCCGGCCGGCGTCCTGCTGGAACTCCCGCATCAGTTCCGCGAGGGCGTCGGTGCGGCGGGGCCGCAGGACGCGGATGGGTTCGAGGGCCGGGCCGTCGTGCGGCGGCCGGGGCTCGGACGGTGTCGACACGCTGTACTCCTTCGTCCGGGCCGGGGGCGCCCGTCTTCGGGGATCGTCCTGCCGCTAGATACGCGGCCTGCGCGTCGGGGGTTCAGCGACCGGCCGGGCCCGGCGGGCACAGCACTCAGTACCTCGCCAGTTGTGCACTGAGTGCCATGAGTGATCTGCCGGGTGCTACGTTCGCGCCCATGAGCTCCGAGAAGGACGAGGCCGGCACCGGAAAGCCACCCATGCGGGACGCCCTGGTGGCGGCGGCCTTCCACCTGTTCCTTGAGCGGGGGTACGAGCAGACCACCGTCGACGACATCGTTGCCCTCGCCGGAGTCGGACGGCGCTCGTTCTTCCGCTACTTCCCCTCCAAGGAGGACGTGGTCTTCCCGGACCACGAACGCTGCCTGGCCGACATGACGGCCTTCCTGGCGGACGGCTCCGACGACGACGAACCCGTGGGGCGGGTCTGCGACGCGGCCCGGCTCGTGCTGCGCATGTACGCCGAGAACCCGACGTTCTCGGTGCAGCGCTACCGCCTGACCAAGCAGGTACCGGGGCTGCGCGCCTACGAGCTGTCGGTCGTGTGGCGCTACGAGCGGGCCCTCGCCGAGTACCTGCGCCGGCGCTTCGCCGCCCGCCGGGACGGCACCCTGCAGGCCGACGTGATCGCGGCGGCCGTGGTGGCGGCGCACAACAACGCGCTGCGGTGCTGGCTGCGTTCGGACGGGCGGGGCGAGGCGAGCACCGCGGTCGACCACGCGCTGGCCTACGTGCAGTCGGCGTTCGGGGGCGTGCCGGTGCCGCCGGTGGCGGAGCAGCCGGAGGACGTGGTGGTGGTCGTGGCGCGGCGCGGCGCGCCCCTGTGGCGGGTGGTGCAGGAGATCGAGGCGACCCTGGGGCGGGGCTGAGTGCCCTCACATTGAGGGTACGGAGTGCCTTTACGAGTGGCACTGAGTGCCATACTCTGTGCTGCGTGCACGGTGGCACGGCGAACCGCGCACACGTGTGCGCGGGTGATCGCGTGCGCGGATTCCGGCCGAGTGCAGGGAGTTGACCAGCGTGTACCACTCAGGAAGCGTCGCTCAGCAGGCAGCCGGCTCCGCGACGGGTCTGCTCGACCCGAGGGGCCAGAACGCGGAGGCCATCCTCTTCCAGCGCTGCACCTGGTGCGGCACCGCCATGTACCACCGGCTGCTGTGTCCGGTCTGCCGGGGCAGCGAGCTGCGCACGGAGCGCGCCGAGGGCACGGGCACCGTCCGCCACTCCACGGTGGTGCACCGCAACACGCCCGCGGCGCGCAACGTGTCACAGATAGAGATGTCCGAGGGGTTCGTCGTGCGTGGCCGGGTGATGGGCCCGCCGATCGGCATCCACAGCGGGGACCGGGTGCGGCTGTCCACGGCCAAGGACCCGGTACGCGGCGAGCCGGTCTTCCAGCTGCTGGACGAGCCGTACCGGGCCTGGAGCTGACGCCCCATCACTTCGGTACGGGTCAGAGGGTGATGCGGATGCCCACCGTGCCGTCCACGCCCCGGCGCAGCCGGCTGCCGAGCAGGGTCAGCCGGCCCGTCAGGCCGTACTTGCGGGCGATCAGCCGCCGGTAGCGGGCGGTGGTGGCCGCGTCGCAGATCTCCGCCGTCGCGGGCACCTGATCGCCGGTGGGGTTGCCGCGCAGGTCGCAGGGGCCGACCAGCACGTCCGCGCGGTTGCGGATGCGCTTCACCTTCCAGGAGTCGGCCGGCGTCCAGACGCCGAGCGCCTCCCCGTCGGGCACCACCCAGACCGGAGTGGCCACCGGCGTGCCGTTCCGGCGGTAGCTGGTGATCAGCAGGTACTTGCCCGCGCCCAGTTCAGCCGGTGTCCTGTCGTCCATGCCGGGAAGTCTACGAGCGCGTCCCCGGGTTCACCGCAGCGCCGCCGCCATTCTCCGCACGGCCTCCACGAGCACCTCCTGCGAGGTCGCCAGGTTGAGGCGGGCATGACCGGTGCCACCGGTGCCGAAGGGCAGGCCTGAGCTGAGGGCGACGCGGCCGCGGTGCAGGAAGACGTCGGCCGGGTCGTCGCCGAGCCCGAGGGCGCGGCAGTCGAGCCAGGCCAGGTAGGTGGCGTCGCCCGGCCGGTAGCGGATCGCGGGCAGGTGCTCGGCGAGCAGGCCGGCGAGCAGCCGCCGGTTGCCGTCGAGGCCGGCCAGCAGGGCGTCCAGCCAGGTGACGCCGTCGCGCAGGGCGGCGGTGTGGGCGATGACGGCGACGTGGCTCGGGCCGTGCCCCACCTCCTCGGGCATGCGGTCCAGGTCGGCGGCCGCCCCGGGCCCGGCCACCGCGACGGCGGCCTTGAGCCCGGACAGGTTCCAGCCCTTCGAGGCCGACATCAGGGACAGGCCACGCTCGGCGCCCGGCACGCTCAGATACGGCACGAAGCCGGGGCCGCCCAGCACGAGCGGGGCGTGGATCTCGTCGGCGACGACGCGCACACCGTACCGCTCGGCGAGGCCGGCGACGGCGGACAGTTCCTCCTCCGTGTGCACGGTGCCGGTCGGGTTGTGGGGGTTGCACAGCAGATAGGCGGCTCGCCGCCCGTCCGCCACGGCCTGCCGGAAGGACGACTCCAGGACTTCCGGGTCGATGCGCCCGTCCGCCCCGAGCGGGGCTACGGCCACCCGCCGGTCCATGTGCTCCGCGAACAGGTAGAACGGCGGGTACACGGGCGGGTTCACGACCACCGTGTCACCGGGGCCGGTGACCAGTTTGAGCATCTCGACGACGCCCAGCATGACGTCGGGGACGATCGCGCTGCGCTCCACGGCGAGCCCCTCCCAGCCCCACCGCTTCCCGGCGAAGGCGGCCAGGGCCTCCGCGTAGGCGGTACCGGCCGCGTAGCCGGTGTCGCCGAGGTGGAGCGCGTCGGTGACGGCGCGCACGACGGGTTCGGCGAGCGGCACGTCCATCTCGGCCACCCACAGCGGCAGCACGTCTTCCGGGTAGGTGCGCCACTTCACGCTGGTGCGCTGCCGGAGGCGGTCGAGAGGGAGGACTTGCAGGGGATTCGGTTCACCGGACGTCTCGTGCGGGATCCTGGTCATGGGCACACGATAGGGGGCTGTGCGGTGAGCGGGAATTGTGCGGACGGGCACCGGGGCGGGGCGGTGGGCGCGTTGCTGGAGATCGCCTGCGACGAGTCGGGGTCGGACGGTGAGAACCTCACCGGCGGGAACACGGACGTGTTCGCGCACGCCGGCGTCTCGCTGTCCGTGGCGTCGGCCGCGGCGACGGTCGGGGAGATCCGGAACCGGATCCGGTCACCGGCCGAGGAGTACAAGGCGAACCACCTGCTGCGGGAGAAGCACCGCGCGGTGCTGGAGTGGCTGCTCGCGCCGCAGGGCCCGATCCACGGGCAGGCTCGGGTGCACCTCATGGAGAAGACGTACTTCGTGGTGGACCGGACCCTCGGTCTGCTGCTGGACGACGCGGCCGGGGCGGCCGTCCTGTTCCGCGCGGGACGCGAGGTCTTCGGGGAGGACGGCTGGCGGGCCTTCCTGGAGGCGGCCAACCAGCTGCTGCGGGTCCGCCACGACGGGGACCCGGTGGACGCCTTCTACGCCACCGTCGGCACCCTGCTCCGGGCGCGTCCGCGGACGGACGCGGCACGGATCCTGGAGCGGCTCGCCGCGACCCGGCCCCGCGCGGTGGCGTACCGGGACGGGTTCCTGACCGGGCCGCCCCTGATCCCGCTGCTCAACCCGCTGCTCCCGGCGATCGTGCGGACGGCCGCGCTCTGGAGCGGGAGCGGGCGGCCGGTCCACCTCGTGCACGACCGGCAGAACATGCTGACGCCGGAGCGCATCGCCTGGATCGAGGGCACGGCCCGGCGGGCCGGGATCGGCCTGGCCGGGCTGCGGCTCGTCGTCGCGCGGGACGACGCGCGGGTGCAGGTGGCGGACTTCCTGGCCGGGATCGCCCGCAAGATCGCCTCCGACGAGCTGAACGGCCGCGGGGACCCGGCGCTCACCGCCCTGCTGCGGCCCTACGTCGATCCGGACTCGGTGTGGGGCGACGCGCGCAGCGGGGCCCTGCTCGCGGCCCCGGTCGCCGGGTGAGGCCGAAGAGATCACCGGTGCGCTGAACACGGCACGGCTCCGCCCCGTATGGGATGAAGGGCACTCAACTCAAGGAGGGCCCTGCGGTGTTCGCACCGTGATGTTCTGGTTCGGGAGCCATGCATGAGGCACGCACGACGACGGGTCGTCCGGCGAGTGACACGGCTGGCGGCCGTCGGCGGACTCCTCCTCGGAGGAGCGATGGTCACCACCGCCGTGGCGAGCGAGCCGTCGGCCCCGGTCATCGGCGTCCCGTTCACCGCGCCGCCGGCGACGGGCGAGGGCACCGACCTCGTGTCCCGGCTCGGGAACACGCGCACGGCGGGCAGCTGGATCGACTCGTCCGGGCGGCCGGTCGTCGCGGTGACCGACGAGAAGGCGGCGGCCGAGGTGAAGCGCGCCGGGGCGCGGGCCAAGATGGTCAGTCACAGTATGAGCGACCTCAAGTCCGCCGCGGCGACGCTGCGTTCGGCCCCCAGGGTTGCCGGAACCTCGTGGGCTCTGGACTACAAGAGCAACCAGGTGGTGGTGCGCGGTGACAGCACCGTCTCCGCCTCCGACTGGTCCCGGATGACCGACGTCGCCGAGGGCATCGGCTCCTTCGTGCGGATGGAGCGCACCGAGGGCACGTTCACGACACGCATCAACGGCGCGCAGCCCATCCTGTCGACCGCCGGACGCTGTTCGGCAGGGTTCAACGTGACCGACGGCAAGAGCGACTTCATCCTCACGGCGGGGCACTGCGGGCCCGACGGTTCCGTCTGGTTCGCCGACGACCGGGGCCGGCAGCAGGTCGGCACGTCGCTCCGGGGGAGCTTCCCGGGCGACGACTACTCCCTGGTGAAGTACGACGGCGGCCGTGCGGGCAAGGGCGCGGACGTGGTGGCGGTCGGTGACGGCAAGGGCGTGCGGATCACGGGCGTCGCCGACGCGGAGGTCGGGCAGAAGATTTTCCGCAGCGGCAGCACCAGCGGACTGCGCGAGGGAGAGGTGACGGCGCTCAACGCCACGGTCAACTACCCCGAGGGCACGGTCACCGGTCTCATCGAGACGAACGTGTGCGCCGAACCCGGTGACAGCGGAGGCCCGATGTTCGCCGACGGCATCGCGATCGGCCTGACGTCGGGCGGCAGCGGGGACTGCAAGGCGGGCGGTACGACGTTCTTCCAGCCGGTGACGAAGGCGCTGAGCGAGCTGGGCGTCAAGCTGATCGTGGCCAAGTCGTCCGGTGGCACGGGCGCCGCACCCGCGCCGTCGGCCTCGCCGGGTGCGGCCTCGCCCGGTTCGTCGGCGCCGATCACGGGCACGGACGTGTCGACGCTGCTGACCCGCCTCACCGACCCGCGCAATGTCGGCCCGGGCATGCTCGTCATCGCGGGCAGCCTCGTGGCGCTGGTGGCGACCCGGTGGATCCGCGCGGAGCAGGACCGCAGGGCGTACCGGCAGTACTACTCGGCCACGTGGGGATGAGGCAGGCGGCGGGGCGTCGCCGTCAGCCCAGCGTGAGCAGCACGGTCGCGATCCCCGCTCCGAGCAGCCCCACCGCCTGACGGCGGCTGATCCGCTCGTGCAGCAGGGCGAGGCCCAGTACCACGGGGAGGGCGGGGTACAGGGAGGCCAGGACCACGGCGACGGCCATCAACGGCCGCTGGGCGGCGAGGGGGCGCCTGCCTGCTCGAGCGAAGCCGAGAGCTCGGGGGACGACGATGCCGTAGACGGCGGCCGAGGAAAGTGCGAGAAGGGCACCCGTTGGATCAGGGGTGCCCTTCGACGAGGGTCCGATGCGTCAGCGTGCGCCGGGACGAAGGTCAGGCCGCGGGAGCCGGCTGCGGGGCCGCTGCGGCCCACTCCAGGACGAGCCGCTGGTACTCCTCGCGCTGCTCGACGCTCAGTGTCCCGCCCGACCGGCGCCACAGCGCGCGGATCTCCTCGTTGACCTCGTCAGCCGATCGCTCGGATGATGGTTCAACAGTGGTGGACATACTGTGAAGCATACGTCGCCGGACGTGAAGACGATGTGAGTAATCACGAGCTAAACGGTCATTTCGGACAGTGTTACTGATCACGTCCATCTCCCGGTAAACGTGAGGCTGTTCACATCAGCCGCCTGTGAGTACCTTTCGGCACCGGGAAGTTCGCCGTCGTTCACGCTTCGGCCGACCCCAGCACCAGCACCTTGATGGCCAACACGGCCGCGCCGCGGGCCCAGTCGTGGAAGTCGGACACCTTCGTCTCCAGGCCGACCGGAGCGGCCAGCGGGTGCCGGTGTTCGCGGATCGTCTCCTCGACCGTCTTCCCGGCCACGTCCATCAGCCCGACCCCCTCCCCCGCGAGCAGGATCTTCTGCGGCATCACGAAGTTGGAGATCTGCGCGACCAGCGCGCCCAGGGCGCGCGCCGCCTCCTCGACGACCCGGGCGGACATCGGGTCCCCCGCGGCGGCCAGGGCGAGGATCTCCTCGTAGGTGTGGTCGCCGCCGGTGGCGGCCCGGACCTGGTAGCGGATGCTGGGGATGGTCAGCAGCGAGACGGCGCTGCCGCGCCTGCCGTCCGGGGTGAGCGGACCGCTGGAGTCGACGATCCAGTGCCGCCCGAAGCCGCGGTCCTCCTCCGCGAAGGGCACCCGCTTGCCGCCCAGGACGAGCCCGTAGCCGATACCGGCACCGATGGTGAGGACGACGAAGCGGTCCAGGCCGCGCCCGGCGCCGAACCAGGTCTCGGCCTCGACCAGGGCGGCGACGTCGTTCTCGACGACCACCGGCAGCCCCGTGCGCTCCTCGACCAGGTCGGCCAGGGGGACGTCCCGCCACAGCAGGAAGGGGGATTCGCCGACCACGGCACGGTCCTGGACGAATCCGCCGACCCCGATGCCGATGCCGGCGAGACGGGGGTGCCTCTTGGCCAGTTCGGCGGTCATCCCGGCCAGCACGTCGGCGACTTCGGCGGGGTCGTGGGTGGTGAGCGGGCGGTCGTGGCGGGCGACGATGTGGCTGCGCAGGGTGGTGACGACGCCGTAGACCATGTCCTCGGTGATCTTGAAGCCGAGGAAGAAGCCCGAGTCGGCGACGACGTCCAGCGGCTGGGAGGGGCGGCCCTGGCGCGACTCCGCGGGCGCATCGGCTTCGGGCACCTCGACGAGCAGGCCCGACTCGATCAGCGGCTTGGTCAGCCGGGTGAGACTGCCGGCCGACAGACCCAGCCTGCGGGCGAGTTCCGTGCGCGAGAGCGGGCCGTGGACGAGCACGTCGATCGCCACGGAGCGCTCCCCCGCGCTCAGCGGCAGCCAGCCGGCGGTGCCTTCGGTCATGAAGGTCCGACCCCCTCACCCATTTTTTTCACACCGAAACCAACATGACCACTCTAAGTCGATGTCGGTTCCTGGGAAAAGTTGTTTGCAGGCCTCTTGACGCAGCAATTGTTTCGCACCAAAAGTAAGTCCCGCCAGAGGACGAGCCGCCGCAGCGAGGGAGTCTCCCGATGACCATCGCCTCCAGCAGTCCTCCCTCACGTCTGCCCACGGGCGGCGCGGCGGAGGCCCCCAGCAGGACCCGGACGCGACAGGGGGTGTCCGGTGAGGACCGGGGGGACGGGCGGCTGGCCGCGCTCTTCATCACGCCGGCCCTGCTCGGCTTCCTGGTCTTCCTGCTCTGGCCGACCCTGCGGGGCATCTACCTGAGCTTCACCCGCTTCAACCTGCTGACGCCGGCGGAGTGGGTGGGTCTGGACAACTACGTCCGCATGGTCAACGACCCCATCTTCTGGGACTCGTTGTGGGTCACCGTCGAGTACGTCGTCATCAACATCGGCGTCCAGACGGTCGCGGCGCTCGCCATCGCCGTCCTGCTCCAGCGGCTGACGCAGTCGTCGATGCTGCGCGGGATCGTGCTGACGCCGTATCTGATGTCGAACGTCGTCGCCGGTCTCGTCTGGCTGTGGATCCTCGACACCCAGCTCGGCATCGGCAACGAGATCATCAGCGGCCTCGGCGTGGACCGTATCCCGTTCCTCGCCGACGAGACCTGGGCGATCCCGACGATCGCGCTCATCAACGTGTGGCGGCACGTCGGGTACACGGCCCTGCTGCTCTTCGCGGGTCTCCAGGCGATCCCGAACGACATGTACGAGGCGGCCCGGGTGGACGGGGCGAGCGAGTGGCGGATGTTCTGGCGGATCACCATGCCGCTGCTGCGTCCGGTGCTCGCGGTCGTGCTGATCATGACGGTGATCGGATCGTTCCAGGTGTTCGACACCGTCGCCGTCACCACCGCGGGCGGTCCGGCGAACGCCACCAACGTCCTGCAGTTCTACATCTACGGCTCGGCCTTCGGCCGCTTCCAGTTCGGCTACGCCTCGGCCATGTCCGTCGCCCTGCTGGTCGTGCTGAGCGCGATCACCATCCTCCAGTACCGGCTCACCCGGGCCGGCCGGACCGACCTCGGCTGACGGAAGGGGGACACCGCCATGGCTGCCGTGACGACCACCACGACCGTACGACCGGTGCGGCGCAGGTTCTCCTGGGGGCGGGCCGCCGGCTGGACCGCGATGGGGCTGATCGTCCTCATCACCCTGCTGCCGTTCTACTGGATCCTGCGCACCGCGCTCTCCACCAACGCGGGCCTGAGCGCCGACCCGACCAACCCGCTGCCGGTGGACCTCACCACGAGCGGCTTCGAACGAGCCCTGGGGATGCAGTCGGCCGAGGAGGCCGTCAGTCAGGGCGGAGCCGGCGGCGGCCTCGACTTCTGGCGCTACCTGCTCAACTCGGTGCTGGTCTCGACCCTCATCACCGGCTGTCAGATCTTCTTCTCGGCGATGGCCGCGTACGCCTTCTCGCGACTGCGCTGGCGGGGGCGGGACAAGGTGTTCGGCCTGTTCCTCGCCGGGATGATGGTGCCGGCCATCTTCACCCTGCTGCCGAACTTCGTGCTCATCAAGCAGCTGCACCTGATCGACACGCTCCTCGGCATCGCGCTGCCCACCATGTTCATGACCCCGTTCGCGGTGTTCTTCCTGCGGCAGTTCTTCATGAACATCCCCAAGGAGGTCGAGGAGGCCGCGCTGCTCGACGGCGCCGGGAAGATCAAGATCTTCTTCCGGGTGGTGCTGCCGATGGCGTCCACGCCGATCATCACGCTGGCCGTGCTGACGTACATCACCTCCTGGAACGACTACTTCTGGCCGCTGATGGTCTCCTACAGCGACAGCTCGCGTGTGCTGACCGTGGCGCTGGCGGTCTTCCGGGCGCAGACCCCGGCGACCGGCGTCGACTGGTCCGGGCTCATGGCCGCGACGCTGATCGCCGCGCTGCCGATGCTGGTGCTGTTCGCCTGCTTCGCCCGCCGCATCGTCAGCTCCATCGGCTTCACCGGGATCAAGTAAGGGGACTGTGATGCGAATTCGTACGCTCGTCGCGGCGACCGGAGCGCTGGCGCTGTCCCTGGTCAGCGGATGCGCGCAGTCCGGCGCCGCCGGATCCTCCGCGAACACCGTCACGTACTGGCTGTGGGACGCCAACCAGCTGCCCGCCTACCAGGCCTGTGCCAAAGGGTTCGAGAAGGAGAACCCCGGACTGAAGGTGAAGATCACGCAGTTGGGCTGGAGCGACTACTGGACCAAGCTCACCGCCGGGTTCATCGCGGGCACCCAGCCGGACGTGTTCACCGACCACATCCAGAACTTCGGCCAGTTCGCCGATCTGAAGGTCCTCGAACCGCTCGACAACCTCGGCATCGAGGACGCGGACTACCAGCCGGGCCTCGCCGCCAACTGGATCGGCAAGGACGGCCACCGCTACGGCGCCCCGAAGGACTGGGACACGGTCGCGCTCTTCTACAACTCCAAGATGACCGCGGAAGCCGGACTCGGCGCCGAACAGCTCAACAGCCTGGCCTGGAACCCGAAGGACGGCGGCACTTTCGAGAAGGCCATCGCCCACCTCACGATCGACAGGAACGGCAAGCGGGGCGACGAACCGGGCTTCGACAGGAACAACGTCAAGGTCTACGGCATGGCCAGCAACGGCGGCGGCTTCGGCGACGGCCAGACCCAGTGGAGCAACTTCGCCGCCTCCGCCGGCTGGAGCTACCTCGACAAGCCGCGCTGGGGCACGAAGTACCAGTACGACAGCAAGACCTTCCAGTCCGTCATCCGGTGGTACTTCGGCCTGGCGAAGAAGGGCTACATGCCACCGCTGTCCGACTACAACGTCCAGTCCAACCAGGCGAACACCCAGGTGGCGGCGGGCAAGGCGGCCACCGCGTTCGACGGGGCCTGGATGATCTCCACCTACGCGGGCTTCAAGGGCAAGGACATCAAGACCGCCCTGACGCCGGTCGGCCCGACCGGCAAGCGCGCCACCATGATGAACGGCCTCGCCGACTCCGTCACGAAGGCCTCCAAGAACAAGGCGGGCGCCAAGAAGTGGGTGGCGTATCTGGCCTCGGACAAGTGCCAGACCGTCGTCGGCAGGTACGGCGTCGTCTTCCCCGCCACGCCGGCCGGGACCGAGGCCGCCGTCGCCGCGTACCGGAAGAAGGGCATCGACGTCTCGTCGTTCACCGAACCGGTGGCCGACAAGAAGCACTCCCGGACCTTCTCGTACCCGATCGCCAGCTACTCGGCGGACATGACCGCGCTCATGCAGCCCGCGATGGAAGACATCTACGGCAACGGCAAGCCCGTGAGCAGCCTCGATCAGACCAACGACCAGATCAACCTCATCCTCTCCCAGTGAAGGGCACGCGCTCCATGACGTTCTCCATCGGCATCGTCGGCGCCGGACAGTTCTCGGGCCAGTTCGCCACCCTGTTCCAGGCCCACCCCGGTGTCAGCGACGTCTACGTCACCGACCTGCTGCCCGAGAGGGCCGCCCAACTCGCCTCCGCCCAGGGTCTGGCGGGCACCTTCCCGTCCTACCAGGCCATGCTGGAGTCGGAGGACATCGACGCCGTCGCGATCTTCACCCAGCGCTGGACGCACGGCCCGCTGGTGCTCCAGGGCCTGAACGCCGGCAAGCACGTGTACTCCGCCGTCCCCATGGCGATCAGCGCGGAGGAGATCGCGGCGATCATCGACGCGGTCAAGGCCACCGGGCTGACCTACATGATGGGCGAGACCAGTGAGTACAACCCGGCCACGGTCCACGCCCGCAACCAGATCGCCGAGGGCGCCTTCGGGCGGCTCTTCTACGCCGAGGGCGACTACGTCCACGACATGGACCTGGGCTTCTACGAGGCCTACCAGTACAGCGGCGGCGAGAACTGGAAGGCGACCGCCAGCTATCCCCCGCTGCTGTACCCGACGCACGCGATCGGCGGCGTGCTGGGCGCCTGGCGGACGCACGCCGTGAGCGTGTCGGCGATCGGTGTCGCCGACGACCGGGGCGACGGCGTCTTCGACAAGGACGTCAGCCAGTTCGGCAACGACGTCTCCAACGCCACCGCGCTGTTCGAGGTGGCGGGCGGCGGCTCGTTCCGTACGAACGAGTTCCGGCGGGTCGGCTACCCCTCGCACATACGGGAGTCGCGCTTCCGCTTCTTCGGTACCGAGGCCAGCATGGAGCAGCTCGCCACGGTCGCCCTGTGGCAGGACAAGCAGGGGGTGAAGGACATCAGCGAACTGCTGGAGCCCAAGCCCACGATGGCGCCCGACGACCCCTCGCTCCAGCACATCGCGCCGGAGCTGCGGGCCGCTTTCACCTCCGGGTCGGCGCCCGTGCACGACCGCGCGCGACTGCCGAGGGAGTTCGACCACCTCCACAACGGCCACGAGGGCAGCCACCACTTCCTGGTGGACGACTTCGTGACCGCCGTCAACGACCGCACACTGCCGTCGGTGAACGCCTGGGTGGCCGCCCGCTACACCCTGCCGGGCATCGTCGCGCACGAGTCGGCGCGGCAGGGCGGGGTCAGGCTGGAGATCCCGGACTTCGGGGACGCGCCCCAGTAGGGAACGCCGGGTGCGAGCCGGGTGCCCGGTATCAGGTGCCCGGCTTGCGGCCGTACACGAAGACGTCGTCACCCTTCTTCAGCAGCGACCAGTACTTCTTGGCGTCGGTCTTGGTCATGTTGACGCAGCCGCGCGAGCCCGGCGGGTTCCACATGCTGACGTTCGCCTGGTGGAAGGCCTGGCCGCCGTCGAAGAACTGGGCGTAGGGCATCGGCACGTCGTAGATGGACGAGACGTGGTCGATGTTGCGCCAGTAGATCTTCTTCAGGCCGGTGCGGGTCTCGTCGCCGTTACGGCCGGTGCGGACCGGGACGGGTCCGTAGACGAGCTTCTTGCCGTCCTGGATCCAGCTCAGCTGGAGCGTCAGGTTCACACAGGCGATCCGGCCCTTGTTCACCGGGCACTTGCCGTCCTTGTTGGGGTTCGACCCGACGGCCTTCTGCTTCTGCATCAGGTCCATCACGCCCCAGGTGACGGAACCGGCGTAGCCGATGTTCGGTGAGATGCCGTGCTTGGTCTGGAAGGCGCGGATGGCCTTGCAGTCGGCGGCCGACTGCTTGCCGTCGACCGGAAGGCCGAGGAACTTCTCGACCTTCTTCTGGTACGGGCCGGCCTGCGTGGTGCAGCTCGCGGCCTGCGCCGGTGCGGCGCCGAGAGCGAGCGTGAGCGGTGCCACCAGACCGGTGATCCCCAGTGCGACGGCGCTCCGTCTGCGTACGTCCCCCATGGCTGGTCATGCCCTTTCGCGAAAGCGGTGTGCGATGTCTGCCAGCTAGACGGCCGGTGACGGCTTCCGGTTGTGCGGTCGGCGGGGCTGCGACGGAACAGTGACATTCCCCGCGGACCGGCCAGGGCGGGTGCGAGACCGCATACAGGCGAAACCGACTATGTAAGTTGCACATGTAGGTATACGACGTAAGCTTATGGATATGAGGTAGTTCTTCCCCACATCGCACGGAGCACGTGATGATCGAAACGTCCTCACCCACAGCAGCGGAACGCCGTCCGAGGCACGACCCGGCGACCAGCACGGTCGGGCTCGTGGCGGCGTCCGCCGCGGCGCGGAAATCGCCTCGGGTGATCGTGCTCGTGCCCGCTTACAGGGAGGTGGATTCACTCCCCCACGTACTGGAGGCGCTGCGGAGGCAGACGCGTCCCGCGGACCGCGTCATCGTGACGCTCGATCCGCATCGGGAGAGCGACCGGACCGCGCAGCTGGAACGGATCGCCCACGCGGCCGGGGCCGAGGTCTGGCATTCGGTCGGCAACCGGCACAAGAAGGCCGGCAACCTGAACGGGGCACTGAGCAGACTGCTGCCGGACCTCTCCGACCAGGACGGCATCCTCGTCCAGGACGCCGACACCTGTCTGGATCCTCACTTCATCGAGGTGACCCGCAGGAAGATGGACCAGGGATACGGCGCTGTCGGCGGGACCTTCCGCGGTCGCTCCGGCGGCAGACTGTGCGGGGCTTTCCAGCGCAACGAGTTCGCCCGGTACGCCCGGGACACGGCACGGAAGCAGGGCAAGGTCCTGTGCCTGACCGGCACCGCGTGCCTTTTCCGGGCCGGAGCCCTCAAAGACGTCCTGGAGGCGCGGAAATCGGGCCGGCTCCCTGCGGCCGAAGGCGTCTACGACACGAAGGCGCTGACCGAGGACAACGAACTCACGCTGGCCCTGAAGCACCTCCACCACCGCATCGTCGCCCCGACGCGGGCCACGATGACCACGGAAGTCATGGAGACCTGGAGAGCCCTCGCCAAACAGCGGCTTCGCTGGAAGCGCGGCGCACTGGAGAACCTGATCGACTACGGCGTCACCCGGTACACCGCTGAAGGCTGGGCCAGACAGGTCGTGGCCTTTCTCGGAGTATCCGTGTCGACCGCCTACATAGGTTTCGTCATCTGGTACCTCGCCGTCGGCGCGGGGCTGAGGATCGCTCCGTTCTGGATCGCCTTCACGGCGTTCTACGCCATCGAGCGGGCGATCACCGTGAAATCGCGCGGCTGGCGTGTGTCGATCGCCTCGGTGCTGGTCCTGCCCGAATGGTGCTACGACCTGTTCCTCCAGGGCGTCCACCTCCGCGCGCTCGCGGACACGGCTCTGCGAAGGGACCGCACCTGGTGACACCCGCACGACGACTCGCACAACGGCTCACACATTGAAATGCAGGCGGAGAAAGGAAAAGATCATGGCGAACTATGTAGGCGCAGGCACCACAGCCGGAGGAACCACCGGGGCCGGGCTGCTGCCGGTCACAGGGGGCCCCGAAAGTGTCTGGTTCTGGATCGTCGTCTTCGTTCTGATCTCGGCGGGATGCGCAGCACTGCGGCTGATCCCGCGCAAGGTCGGGGACGACGCCTGACAAGGTCGCCCGGGCGGGGCCATGGGAGTGGCCCCTCCGCAATGCAGGAGGTCCGGAATGAGAAGGGTGATCCGCATTCTGAGTATCGGCCTGATTCTCGCCGGACTGGCCTTGGGCGGCCTCAGACTCTTCCACGACCGTCAGGCCGACGACGCCTACGACCATACGCAGCAGGCATTGCGCGAAGGCCTTCGACAGTCGGCCGCTCCACCGCGGAAAGCACCTGAGGACAAAGCCGATCCGCGCGCCGGCGAGGCCGTCGCCGTACTGCGCGTCCCCCGGTTCGGCCAGGAATTCGCCCCGGTGATCGTCGAGGGCGTCTCCCAGAAGGCCCTCGAAAAGGGCCCGGGGCACTTCCCGGAGACGGCGCTGCCGGGCGAGACGGGCAACTTCGCGGTCGCGGGTCATCGGACGGGGTGGGGAGAGCCCTTCAACCGGCTCCCCGAGCTGAGGAAGGGCGACACGATCGACGTCGAGTGGAAGCGGACGACCTACACCTACCGGGTCACCCACAGCAAGGTCGTGGAGCCCTCGGACGTCGGCGTTCTCCTTCCCGTTCCCGGCAAGCCGGGAGCCCGGCCCGACAAGGCCCGGATCACCCTCATCACGTGTACGGACCGCGGCTGGGACGGCACGTACGTCCACCGGTTCGTCGTGTGGGGCGAACGGGAGCGGCCGTGACGGCACGCGACATCTCCGCGGAGGAGGCAGGTGACGATGGACGGCGCGGGACCGGGCGACGACGAGGGACGCCCCGGCAGGCTCAGTCGCGAGAGGGTCCTCGCCGCGGCCCTGGACCTCGTCGACCGTGAAGGCCTTGCGGCCCTGACCATGCGCAGGCTGGGAGCCGAGCTCGGTGTGGAGGCCATGTCCCTGTACCGCTACGCGCCGGGCAAGACCGCGCTGCTGGACGGCGTGGTGGAGGCCCTGTTCCTGCAACTGGAGGACCGGCTCGCCCGGACCCCCGCCCCGGACACGGCGGCCGACGCAGCGAGCCCCGCGTGGCGGGCCGAACTGCATCGCATCGCCCGGATCACCTATCAGGTCTGTCTCGACCACCCCGAGGGTGCGCCCCTGATCTTCACACGTTTCACCGAGGTGCCGCTGGCGCGCAGGGCGCCGGCGGTCCTCAGGGATCACGAAAGGGTGCTCGGCGCGCTCTGGGACGCCGGCTTGGAGGAGACCCGTTCCGCCCCGGTCCTGCGTGCCTTCACCGCCTGGGTCCTCGGGTACGTGGCCGTGGAACTGCGGGCCGTGGTGGACGACCCCCGGGAACCCGACCCCGCGTTCCGGCTCGGGCTGTACCGCATGCCGTCGGGGGAGCTGCCGAGGCTCCGCGCGACCGCACCCGCCTTCGCCGAGCGGGGCGGTCCGGAGGGCCTGGCGGCCGGGCTGGACGCGCTGCTGGACCGCTTCGTCGAGAGCGACCCGTGACGAACCCGCGGCGCGTCCGCGTCACCGGTATCCGGTGACGTCCGCGGGCTTGCCCGCGTCCTGGACCTCGACGACGTAACGCCAGGCGTCCGGGCGGCTGCCGTCGAGGTCCGTGAAGCCGTACACCTGGGCGAGTCCGCCGCTGGAGAGGGACTGTCCGTTCCAGCGCGCCACGTCCCGGTCGGCGGCCAGTGCGGCCACCGCCCGGCCCACGTAGTGCGGGGTCTCCGAGATGGCGAAGTGCGGGACGCGTTCCAGTGCGTCGCGCCAGTTCTCCTCGCTCACCCCGTAGACGTCCAGCATGATCTCCGAGCGCAGCCAGCCCGGGGTGAGGGCGACGGCGGTGGCGCCGCGCGGGCCGAGTTCGTGGCCGAGGGAGAAGGCCATGCGCAGCACGGAGGTCTTGGCGAGGTCGTAGAAGAAGCTGTTGCGGTAGTTCTCGGCGTTGTATTCGGCGGTGCCGTCGGTGACCTCGACGACCAGGCCTTCGGGGTTGCGCAGCAGCAGGGGGAGGGCGTGGTG
The DNA here is from genome assembly GCF_014202475.1 of Streptomyces paradoxus. Classification (GTDB taxonomy): domain Bacteria; phylum Actinomycetota; class Actinomycetes; order Streptomycetales; family Streptomycetaceae; genus Streptomyces; species Streptomyces paradoxus. Next base: position 7,080 of record NZ_JACHGV010000008.1, on the reverse strand, counting down.
GCTGGTGACGGCGTGCGTCTCGATCGCGAGCCGGAGCAGACGCAGGCCGTTGTCGAGGTCGTGCTCCCAGAGCGGGGTGTCCCACTCGAAGAGCTTCTCGCCGCCCCAGATGTCGTTGACGAGGACGTCGAGGCGGCCCTGCTCGTCGGCGATCCTGTCCACGAGCGCCTTGACCTGCGCCCGGTCCAGGTGGTCGGTGGGGACGGGGACACCCCGGCCGCCGGCGGCGGTGACCAGGTCGGCGGTGTCCTCGATGGTCTCGGGCCGGTCGTACTCCGAGCGGCGGGCGCGGGTGGTGCGGCCGGTGACGTAGACCGTGGCTCCGGCCGCGCCGAGTTCGACGGCGATCCCCCGCCCGGCGCCCCGGGTCGCACCGGCGACCAGTGCGACCTTGCCCTGCAACGGAGCTGACATGTCCGACCTCCTGTGACCGTGGCTGCTTGTCGTCTCCAGGGTGGCGGGTAAGCCGGACATCTTCTGTCGCCTTTTACGGGCGGCTCGCGATCAGTGGCCCCGGGCGATCCATTCCTCCAGGTGCGGGGCCTCCGCGCCGATGGTGGTGGAGTCGCCGTGGCCGGTGCGGACCGTCGTGCCGGGGGGCAGGGTGAGCAGCCGGTCGCGGATCGAGTCGATGATCGTCGGGAAGTGCGAGAAGGAGCGGCCGGTTGCGCCGGGGCCGCCCTGGAAGAGGGTGTCGCCGGTGAAGACGGTGCCGAGCCCCGGGTCGTAGAGGCAGACGGCGCCGGGCGCGTGCCCCGGGGTGTGCAGGACCCTGAGGTCGGCACCCCCGGCCTCGATCGTCTGGCCGTCGACCAGCCAGGCGTCCGGCTCGCGGTCCGGGTGGGTCTGCTTCCACAGCGGCAGGTCGTCGTGGTGCAGCCAGATGGTGGCGCCGGTGCGCTCGGCGAGGGCGGGGGCGGCGTCGATGTGGTCGTTGTGGGCGTGCGTGCACACGATGGCCGTGAGCCTGCGGTCCCCGACGGCCTCGGCGATGGCGTCGGCGTCGTGGGCGGCGTCGATGACGATCGCCTCGTGGTCGTCGCCGACGATCCACACGTTGTTGTCGACGTCCCAGGTGCCGCCGTCGAGGCTGAACTGCCCGGAGGTGACGAGGTGTTCGATGCGGGCCGCCATCACAGCACCACCACCGAGCGCAGCACGTCGCCATGGTGCATCCGCTCGAACGCCTTCTCCACCTCGTCGAGCTGGATGGTCTCGGTCACGAACGCGCCGAGGTCCAGACGCCCCTGCAGATGCAGGTCGATCAGCATGGGGAAGTCGCGGGAGGGCAGGCAGTCGCCGTACCAGCTCGACTTCAGTGCGCCGCCGCGGCCGAAGACGTCGAGCAGCGGCAGGTCGAGCTTCATCTCGGGGGTGGGGACACCGACGAGGACGACCGTGCCGGCGAGGTCCCGGGCGTAGAAGGCCTGCTTGTACGTCTCCGGGCGGCCGACGGCCTCGATGACGACGTCGGCGCCGAAGCCGCCGGTGAGCTCACGGATGGCCTCGACCGGGTCGCTCTGGCGGGAGTTGACGGTGTGGGTGGCGCCCATGGAGCGCGCGGTCTCCAGTTTTCGGTCGTCGATGTCGACGGCGATGATCGTCGCCGCTCCGGCCAGGTGCGATCCGGCGATGGCCGCGTCGCCGACACCGCCGCAGCCGATCACGGCGACCGAGTCGCCCCGGCCGACGTTCCCGGTGTTGATCGCGGCGCCGATGCCGGCCATCACCCCGCAGCCCAGCAGCCCGGCCACCTGCGGGGCGACGCTCGGGTCGACCTTGGTGCACTGCCCGGCCGCGACCAGCGTCTTCTCCGCGAAGGCGCCGATGCCGAGGGCCGGGGACAGCTCCTGGCCGGTCGAGGCCAGGGTCATCTTCTGCCGCGCGTTGTGGGTGTCGAAGCAGTACCAGGGCCGCCCGCGCAGACAGGCCCGGCACTTCCCGCACACCGCGCGCCAGTTGAGGATCACGAAGTCACCGGGCTCGACGTCGGTGACGCCGGGGCCGACCGCCTCGACCACGCCGGCGGCCTCGTGGCCCAGCAGGAACGGGAACTCGTCGTTGATGCCGCCCTGCTTGTAGTGCAGGTCGGTGTGGCACACCCCGCAGGCCTGGACCCGCACCACCGCCTCGCCCGGGCCGGGGTCGGGCACCAGGACCGTCTCGATCCGCACCGGCTCGTCCTTGCCGGGGGCGATCACGCCGCGTACTTCCTGGGCCATGGTGCTGACTCCTTCGTCGGCCGGGGTCCGTTCCTTTCCGACCCTACGCGCGACTGATCGGTAAGGGACGCGGATCGGCCACGCCCCTCCGCCGGAAAGGGCGGAAAGGGCAGGCCGGGCGGGTCGGGGGCGACGTAGCCTGAACGCTCCGCCGACGCCTAGGGAGCGCCGTGAGCATCGCAGAGACCGGGACGGCCGCACCCGCGTGGCGGCAGCTCCTCGGATACGTACGGCCGCACCGCTGGTCCCTGTTCGCGGGGGCGCTGCTCTCGCTGGTCACCGGGGCGACCGGACTGCTGCTGCCGCTGGTGGCGCGGGAGCTGATCGACGACCTGTCGCACGAGCGGGCCATCACCGGCGCCCTGCTGGCGATGTCGGCCCTGGTCGTGGCCAACGCGGCGGTGGGCGCGCTGGGTTCGTACGTGCTGACCCGCACCGCCGAGTCGGTGGTGCTCGGCGCGCGGCGCGCCCTGTCGTCGTATCTGCTGCGGCTGCGGATCACGGCCGTGGACCGCAGCGAACCCGGGGACCTGATGGCCCGCATCACCTCCGACACCACCCTGTTGCGCGCGGTCACCACCGATTCGCTGGTCGGCCTGGGCACGGGCGGGCTCACGCTCCTGGCCACGGTGGTGATGATGGGCCTGGTGGACGCCGTGCTGCTGGGCGTCACCCTGGCGGTGATCCTGGGCGCGGGCGTCGTCCTCGGGGTGATCGTGCCGCGCATCAACAAGGCGAGCCGGCAGGCGCAGGACGCGGTGGGCGTCATGGGTGCCTCGCTGGAGCGGATCCTCGGCGCCCTGCGCACCGTGAAGGCGTCCGGCGCGGAGCACCGCGAGGAACGGACGCTGCACGAGGCGGCGCAGGAGTCGTGGCGGCAGAGCGTGCGGGCCGCCAAGTGGTCGGCCGCCGCCGGCAACACCGCGGGGCTGTCCATGCAGGTCGCCTTCATCACGGTGCTCGCGGTGGGCGGCGCGCGGGTCGCGACCGGCGCGGTCGACGTGGGCACGCTGGTGGCGTTCCTGCTGTACGTCTTCTACCTGATGTCCCCGATACAGCAGGTCGTCGGCGCCATCACGCAGTACCAGACGGGCGCCGCGGCCCTCACCCGCATCGAGGAGGCGCTGCGCCTGCCCGCCGAGCCGGCCGCCGACGCCGCGCCCCTGCCCGTCCCCGGCGCCCCGCCCGCCGCCCTCGCCTTCGACGACGTCCGCTTCCGCTACGCCGACGACCTGCCCTACGTCCACCACGGCGTGACGTTCACGGTGCCCGCGCAGGGCATGACGGCGTTCGTCGGCCCGTCCGGCGCCGGCAAGACCACCGTCTTCTCGCTGATCGAGCGGTTCTACGACCCCGAGTCCGGCATGATCACCCTGGACGGGCGGGACCTGAACGACTGGGAGCTGCCCCGGCTGCGTGCCGCGATCGGCTACGTGGAGCAGGACGCACCGGTCCTGTCGGGCTCCCTGCGGGACAACCTGCTGCTGGGCAATCCCGAGGCGGACGAGGACGCCCTGACGCGGGTGCTCAAGACGACCCGGCTCGACGGTCTGGTCGCCCGGCTGCCCGGCGGCCTCGAGACGCTGGTCGGGCACCGCGGCACCAAGCTGTCCGGCGGTGAGCGCCAGCGGGTCGCCATCGCCCGCGCGCTGCTGCGCCGGCCGCGGCTGCTGCTGCTCGACGAGGCGACCTCGCAGCTGGACGCGGTGAACGAGGCGGCCTTGCGCGACACCGTCGCTGACGTGGCCCGTACGACCACGGTCCTCGTGGTGGCGCACCGGCTGTCGACGGTGACGATGGCCGACCGGATCGTGGTGATGGACGCGGGCCGGGTCCGGGCCGTCGGCACGCACCGAGAGCTCGTGACGGCCGATCCGCTCTACGCGGAGCTGGCGGCGACGCAGTTCCTCGCCACGGCGGACTGATTCCGGGCACGGATGAGGGCCGCCCGGAGCCGGGCGGCCCTTCCGCACACACGCGGTCGGCGAATGTTCCGCACGAAGCCGAAGAGCGGGCTGAGCGGGCTCTTCGCTTCCGCGTCGGCCGCGTTCGCCATCGGAGCGGCGAGGCCGGTGAACGGCGGGGGCGATACGTCGTGTTGAGATCATGCCTGCCGCACCGCGGGCGGGCTTCCGGCGTACCCGTGCGGGCGGTGCCGCCCACCCGTCAGGCCCAGTGCCCCGGCTGCGCTTGCCGAGCCCGCCGGGCGGGAGGACGCTCATCAGGAGAGGCCTTTCGCGGCCCGCTCCCGCCGGGTCGCGGCCCTTCGAAGGGAGTCGTCATGGGAACAGCGGCAGAACCCGCCTTCGACCGAGAGACGCTGCGCCGGGGCCTGGAAGGGCAGACACCGGACATCCTGCTCTCGCTGTACGCCGACGATGCGGAGCTGCGCATCGTGGACCGTACGACCCAGCCGAGCCACCCCAAGGTCCTGCACGGCCGCGACGAGATCGGCCGGATGCTGGAGGACGTCTACAGCCGCGACATGTCGCACAAGCTGGAGCGGTGTGTGATCGAGGGTGACGAAGCCGCCTACAGCGAGAGCTGCGAGTACGCGGACGGGGTGCGCGTACTGTCCGAGTCCATGATCGCGCTGCGCGGCGGCAAGATCGCCGAGCAGACGCTGGTCCAGGCCTGGGACGAGTAACGGGAGCCGCGCCGGGCTCCGTCAGGGTGCGGCCGGGCCGGAGCAGTTCACCCGCCAGGAGTGGATCATGCATCCTGCTGCGGCACCCGGTCGATGGCGTCACCTTCGCCTCCTTCGCCACCATGAGTTCCGGGCTGCCCGGGTTCGGGTCGTGCACGCCCGGCGCGGGACCTGTCGGCGGCCGTGATGGCCATCGTGTGATCAGCGCATCCAGGCGCTGTACGACATGACGTCGCCCTCCTCGACGCCGAACGCGGGCTCCGGCTCGGTGAGGGTGCTCTCCAGCCCGAGGACGACGCCGGTGGCCGGGTCCATGATCAGCATGCGGCGGACGCCGCCGCTGTCGTTCACATAGGCCTGGCCGTGCCGGCCCATCCGGTCGGTCACCCGGCCGACCGGCCTCAGTCCCTCCGCGCCGGCCAGCAGCCGGGCGAGCGCGGCGCTCTCCCGGGCGCCGAGGGTCCAGTGGTCCAGCAGCGTGGCCACGGCATCCAGCAGTTCGGGAGTGGTCAGCGGCGCGTCGGTGAACTGAGACTCCATCAGGTAGGCGCGCAGCCGGGCCGGGTCACGGGGCGGCGGCGACTGAGGCGGCGCGTCGCTCCAGCTCGGCGGGTAAGCCCGGTCGACGAGGACGTGGCCGTCGTCGACGAGGTGCGGCTCGCCTCCCTCGTCCGAGAGGACCGGGCGGCCCGGATGCCTCGGGTCCGTGGCCACGACGAGTTCGGTGTGGCTGGCGTCGGCCCGCCAGCGCACGATGCGCTCCTGGGGCAGGGTGATCGGGGGCCTGTCGTCGGACATGCCCAGGCTCCAGGACTGCACGTGCGTGCCCTTGCGCAGGCGGGGCGCACCGGCGGTCCCGGCGGCGGCTGACGCCCGCTCGGCCAGACGGGCCAGGGACACGGGAGTGGAGCCGGTCTCGACCACCAGCGGTCGGGGGGCGGCGACCGCGGGTGGGGTGCTGGGTCCGCTCAGCACGAGGGTGAGGGTCACAGCGGCAACGACGGCCGTGGCGACCAGGCCCCAGGCCAGCCGGAGCCGGCCGGACCCTGGCAGCAGGCGCTCCCGCGGACGGCCGGGAAACGGGCCCTGCCCCGTCCGCGGACGGCCGGGGAACGGACTCGGTCGGCCCTGCAGTCGGCCGGGGAACCGACCTTGTCGACGCCGCCGACGGCCGGAGAGCAGACCCGGTCGGCCTCGCTGACGGCCCGCCGGCCGGTCGCCCTGGTCCCGCAGCAGTTGCTCGAGCCGGCGCTCGGCGTTGTGGTCCAGGGGACCGTCACCGAAGTGGGGACCGTGGGGCGGTACCGGGTCGGCGCCGCGCAGAAGTTCGAGTTCGTCAGCCATGGCCGTGCTCCTTCGGGGCGGTCATGCAGGGGTGCCCGGCGAGCGGGGGCTCGGGACGCATGCGGTCGATCTCGGCTCTGAGGCGGCGCCGGGCCCGGTGCAGCCGCATGGACGCGGCCCGGCTGCCGCAGCCGAGGACGACGGCGACCTCGTCGATGCCCAGTTCCTCCCAGGCCGTCAGCCGGAGCACCTCCTGGTCGGCCGCGGAGAGCCGGGCGAGTGCCTCGTGCACCCAGCCGCCGGGCGTGTCGGCCTCGGGGCCCGCCGCGATGTGCCGTCCGTGCGCGGTGTCGTCGTTGCCGAGCCGGTCGACGAGCCGGCGGCGGCGTCCGTGGCCGCGTACCGCGTTGGCCAGGCAGTTGCGTGCCACGCCGTACAGCCAGGGCAGCGCGGCGGCCGGGAGGTCGGCCCGGCGCCGCCAGGCGACCGTGAACACCTCCGCCACCACTTCCTCCACGTCGCCGGCCCGCCCGTCCAGTCGCCGGGCGACATAACGGCTGACCGCCCAGTAGTGCTCGCGGTAGGCAGCGGCGAAGTTCTCGTCGTTGCTCATGTCCCGTTCTTGTCCGGCAGCTTCCCGATCGTCACACCCGTTTTCGTGATGCTCGTCGCGTCAGTGAAGTGTGACGTCCGGGCGGGGCGCGGACACAGGCGGGGCATGAGGCACCTCAAGTGGCTGACGACCACGGATCACAAGACGATCGGCACGCTGTACCTGGCGACGTCGTTCGCGTTCTTCGTCATCGGTGGCGTGATGGCGCTGTTCATGCGTGCCGAGCTCGCCCGGCCTGGTCTGCAGATCATGTCGAACGAGCAGTTCAACCAGGCGTTCACGATGCACGGCACGATCATGCTGCTGATGTTCGC
>NZ_JACHGV010000007.1 GCF_014202475.1 Streptomyces paradoxus | reverse complement strand
AAACGCCCGGTTACATTCCGAACCCGGAAGCTAAGCCTTACAGCGCCGATGGTACTGCAGGGGGGACCCTGTGGGAGAGTAGGACGCCGCCGAACTCCTTTTAGAGCTCTGGCTCTTGGGCACACAGCCCAAGAGCCAGAGCTTTTTTGCGTTGAGGTAGGGTCAGGGGGCATCGTCGGTACATTTCCCACAGGAGGCCCCCGGGTGGAGGTTCAGGAGACTCGCGTCCAGACGGACCGTGTGCTCACCATCCCGAACATCCTCAGCATGGCGCGCCTCGTCGGCGTGCCCGTCTTCCTGTGGCTGATCCTGCGGCCTGAGTTCGGCGGGCCCCAGAGTGACGGCTGGGCCCTTCTGGTGCTGGCCCTGAGCGGTGTCAGTGACTACCTGGACGGCAAGCTCGCGCGGCGCTGGAACCAGATCAGCAGCCTCGGCCGGCTCCTCGATCCCGCGGCCGATCGGCTCTACATTCTCTCGACCCTGGTCGGCCTCACCTGGCGCGAGATTCTTCCCCTCTGGTTGACCGCTCTCCTTCTGGCGCGAGAGCTGGTCCTGCTGGTCATGGTGGGCATCCTCCGCCGGCACGGCTATCCGCCGCCCCAGGTGAACTTCCTGGGCAAGGCCGCGACCTTCAACCTGATGTACGCCTTCCCTCTGCTTCTGCTCAGTGACGGAAGCGGCTGGATCTCGTCACTGGCTGCTATTTTCGGATGGGCGTTCGCCGGGTGGGGTACAACGCTGTACTGGTGGGCAGGAGTCCTCTACGTGGTACAAGTCCGCCGCCTGGTCCGTGCGGACGCCACGACCGATTGAACTCCCGGATGGTCCTGCTGCCGTAGCGGAGCGATGGCCCGTACTGGATATGTGCGGGACAATCCTGGCGGGGGAAGTCGGCCAGACCGTCTCTTCGAGGAGGACGCTTCCGACATGAAGGCCGTCGTGATGGCCGGAGGCGAAGGCACGCGCCTTCGTCCTATGACCTCAAGCATGCCCAAGCCGCTCCTGCCGGTGGCCAACCGGCCGATCATGGAGCATGTTCTGCGGCTGCTCAAGAGGCATGGGCTCAATGAAACAGTCGTGACCGTCCAGTTCCTGGCGTCGCTCGTCAAGAACTACTTCGGTGACGGCGAAGAGCTCGGTATGGAGCTCACCTATGCCAATGAGGAGAAGCCACTCGGTACCGCCGGAAGCGTCAAGAACGCAGAGGAAGCGCTGAAGGACGATGCCTTCCTCGTCATCTCCGGCGATGCTCTGACGGATTTCGACCTCACCGAGCTCATCAATTTCCACAAGGAGAAGGGCGCGCTCGTCACGGTCTGTCTGACACGCGTGCCCAATCCGCTGGAATTCGGTATCACCATTGTCGACGAAGAAGGCAAGGTGGAGCGCTTCCTGGAGAAGCCCACCTGGGGCCAGGTCTTCTCCGACACCGTGAACACCGGCATCTATGTGATGGAGCCCGAGGTATTCGACTACGTCGAGCCCGACGTGCCCGTCGACTGGTCCGGCGATGTCTTCCCGCAGCTCATGAAGGAAGGCAAGCCCATCTACGGCTACATCGCCGAGGGCTACTGGGAGGACGTCGGCACGCACGAGAGCTACGTGAAGGCCCAGGCCGATGTCCTGGAGGGCAAGGTCGACGTGGACGTCGACGGGTTCGAGATCTCCCCGGGCGTATGGGTCGCCGAGGGGGCGGAGGTCCATCCCGACGCCGTCCTCCGTGGGCCCGTCTACATCGGTGACTACGCCAAGGTCGAGGCCGGCTCCGAAATCCGAGAGCACACCGTCGTCGGCTCCAACGTGGTCGTCAAGAGCGGTGCGTTCCTGCACAAGGCCGTCGTCCACGACAACGTCTACGTGGGGCCGCACAGCAATCTGCGCGGCTGCGTGGTCGGCAAGAACACCGACATCATGCGCGCGGCGCGGATCGAGGACGGGGCGGTCATCGGTGATGAGTGCCTGATCGGTGAAGAATCGATCGTCCAGGGCAACGTGCGGGTCTATCCCTTCAAGACCATCGAGGCCGGCGCCTTCGTCAACACCTCGGTGATCTGGGAGTCCAGGGGACAGGCGCATCTCTTCGGCGCGCGCGGTGTGTCCGGCATCCTGAACGTGGAGATCACCCCGGAGCTCGCCGTCCGCCTTGCGGGCGCGTACGCGACGACGCTGAAGAAGGGCTCGACCGTCACCACGGCGCGGGACCACTCCCGTGGTGCCCGTGCGCTCAAGCGGGCGGTGATCTCCGCGCTGCAGGCCAGCGCGATCGACGTGCGGGACCTGGAGAACGTGCCGCTGCCGGTGGCCCGGCAGCAGACCGCGCGAGGCAGCGCGGGCGGCATCATGATCCGCACCACACCCGGCGTGCCGGACTCCGTCGACATCATGTTTTTCGACGGGAACGGTGCGGACCTGTCGCAGGGTAGTCAGCGGAAGCTGGACCGGGTGTTCGCGAGGCAGGAGTACCGTCGGGCGTTCCCCGGTGAGATCGGGGATCTGCACTTCCCGGCCAGCGTCTTCGACTCGTACACCGGGTCGCTGCTGCGGAACGTCGATACGACAGGCATCTCCGAGTCGGGGCTGAAGGTCGTCGTGGACGCGTCCAACGGGAGCGCGGGACTCGTCCTGCCGAGCCTGCTGGGCAAGCTCGGGGTGGACTCCCTGACGATCAACCCCGGACTCGACGAGTCCAGGCCCACGGAGACGGCCGACATGCGGCGGTCGGGGATGGTGCGCCTCGGGGAGATCGTGGCGTCGTCGGGGGCCGCGTTCGGCGTCCGGTTCGACCCCGTCGGTGAGCGGCTGTCGCTCGTCGACGAGAAGGGGCGGATCATCGAGGACGACCGGGCGCTGCTCGTGATGCTGGACCTCGTCGCCGCCGAGCGGCGCAGCGGCCGGGTCGCGCTGCCGGTGACCACGACCCGGATCGCCGAGCAGGTGGCGGCGTACCACGGGACGCAGGTCGAGTGGACGACCACCTCTCCGGACGACCTCACCCGCGTGGGCGGTGAGGAAGGGACGATCTTCGGCGGTGACGGCAAGGGCGGCTTCATCGTCCCCGAGTTCAGCAGCGTGTACGACGCCACCGCGGCGTTCGTGCGGCTCATCGGGCTCGTGGCGAGGACGCAGCTCACGCTCAGCCAGATCGACGCGCGGATCCCGCGGGCGCACGTCCTGAAGCGCGATCTGGCGACCCCGTGGGCCGTCAAGGGGCTCGTGATGCGGCGAGTCGTCGAAGCGGCCGGAGATCGCTTCGTGGACACCACGGACGGGGTGCGTGTGGTGGAGACCGACGGCCGCTGGGTGATGGTGCTGCCCGATCCGGCCGAGGCGGTCACCCACCTGTGGGCCGAGGGGCCGGACGACGCCTCCGCGCAGGCCCTGCTGGACGAATGGTCGGCTGTCGTGGACAGCGCCGGCCGGTAGAACGGACTGCACGCGTGCGTGCCGGACAAGTGTCCCCAACGGGGCCTGTCCGGCACGCCGGTGGGGCCGTTCGGAGGTAGTGCTCGCGACGTGCGACGATGTGCGGCATGCCGCAGCAACCCCCCATTCGGAGCACACCCACGCGGCCCCGGCGCCCGGATGCGTCCATGTCGTTGCTGACCAACGTCATGGACCACAGCCTCGACGACGGATACGCCGAGGCCGCATCGCGCAAGAAGGCCGCGGGGAACAGCGGCATGCCGAAGACCCTCCGGGCGAAGCTGGGGCTCGCCGCCGGACTGGTGCTTGCGGCCCTCGTCGTGACCCTCGGAGCGGCGCAGGCGCGGGTCGCGGCTCCGGTCGTCGCCAAAGAGCGGGAAGAGCTCGTCGACCGCATCGACCGGGAGACCGAGGCGGCGGACAAGCTGGAGGACTCCGTCGACGAGCTGCGCGCGGATGTGAGCGCACGGCAGCGCGAGGCGCTGAGGAACAGCGGCGGCAGCGCCGACTCCGACCTGGTGGGCATCCTGTCCGGCGCGGCCGCGGTGCACGGCCCCGGGGTGAAGCTCGTGGTGAACGACGCCAAGGAAACCGCCGCGGGTGGCGACGGCGACCCGCGTGAGGCCTCCGGCTTCTCCGACACCGGCCGGGTGCGGGACCGGGACATGCAGCGCGTGGTGAACGGGCTGTGGGAGTCGGGCGCCGAGGCCGTCTCGATCAACGGGCAGCGGCTGACGGCGCTGTCCGCGATCAGGGCCGCCGGGGACGCCATACTGGTCGACAACAAGCCGCTGGTGCCGCCGTACACGGTGCTGGCGGTGGGGGACGGACAGCGGCTGAGCACGCGGTTCCAGGACAGCGCGGACGGGTTGTATCTGAACGCGCTGCAGGAGAGCTACGGCATCAGGACAGGCATCTCCGTGGAGGACGACCTCCGGCTGCCTGCCGCACCGAGTGTGACCGTACGTACAGCTCAGCCGAGCATTGAGAAGAGTGAGAAGGGCACATCGTGATCGCCGTACTGGGCCTCGTCGTGGGAGTCGTGGCCGGCCTGTTGGTCCGGCCTGAGGTTCCGGCGGTGGTCGAGCCTTATCTGCCGATCGCTGTCGTGGCGGCGCTCGACGCCGTCTTCGGCGGCCTGCGGGCCATGCTCGACGGCATCTTCGACGACAAGGTCTTCGTGGTGTCGTTCCTGTCGAACGTCGTCGTGGCCGCGTTGATCGTCTTCCTGGGCGACAAGCTGGGAGTGGGCGCCCAGCTGTCCACCGGTGTGGTGGTCGTCCTCGGCATCCGGATCTTCTCCAACGCCGCGGCGATCCGCCGCCACGTGTTCCGGGCGTGAGACCGATGAGCGATCACGACGAGAAGACCGCCGGGGAACGCGGCGACACGCGCGACGGTGGCGGCGAGTCCGGGAACAGGCTGCGCAAGGAGCTGCCTCAGGAGGCGCCCGTGGCGGCGCCCGCCGCAGAGGAGGCGCCGAAGGAGCCGGAGCCCGAGCGGGTACCGGAGCCGCAGCCGGATCCCGGGCCGCGGCTGACCGGCCGGCAGCGGCTGGTGCAGGGGCTGTGGCCGCCGCGTGTCACCCGGGCCCAACTCATCGTGGCGGTGCTGTTGTTCGGTCTGGGGTTCGGTCTGGCCGTGCAGGTGGCCTCGAACAGCGACAGCGACAGCGCCCTGCGCGGCGCGCGGCAGGAAGATCTTGTCCGCATCCTCGATGAACTGGATGACCGTACTCAGCGTCTTGAGGACGAGAAGCGAGGTCTCGAGCAGCAGCGCGACGAGCTGGAGAACAGCTCGGACCAGGCCGAGGAGGCCAGGAAGCAGACGATCGAGAAGGAGAGGCAACTCGGCATCCTGGCGGGCACGGTGGCCGCACAGGGGCCGGGCATCACCATGACGATCGTGGACACGAAGGGGGCGGTCGAGGCGGACATGCTGCTCGACGCGATCCAGGAGCTGCGCGCCGCGGGCGCGGAGGCGATTCAGGTCAACGGCGTCCGGGTGGTCGCCGGCACCTATCTCGCGGACTCCGGCAAGGGCGTGAGCGTCGACGGGAACAAGATCAACGCGCCCTATCGTTTCAAGGTCATCGGCAAGCCGCAGGACCTGGAGCCGGCGCTCAACATCCCCGGAGGCGTGGTGCAGACTCTCGAGAAGGAACAGGCCACCGTCACGATCGAGCGGTCCGCCGACATCGTGGTGGACGCCTTGCGAGCAGCGAAGCGGCCTGACTACGCTCGGTCGTCCTCGCAGTGAACCGGGGGTGCATGGGCGGCGTCGGGCGAGGGCATGACGTTGCGGGGGGTCGGCGCACCGAATGGGCGGTGCGTGGTGGAAACTGTCTGGTGCAGACGGACGTTGTCAGGATGTCCGGGTCGGCCAGAGTGTTCAGTCAGGGTTCGTCCTGCCCCACGGGCGGGTCTGTTTCGGTCAAGGGGAATCGCCCGTGAAGTTGTTTGCGAAGTTGTTCGGCAAGAGCGCGCGAGAGGGCGGCGACAATGCGACCGCCCGTCATCGCGCACAGCCTGACGCGGAAGGACAGCGGCCGCTGTTCCGGGACCAGGTCGGCGGCCCTGGCGGCGATGTTCCCGGTGGTCAGGGCGCGCCGTCGGTTGACCCTGCGCAGCCCGGCGGCATAGGTTTCGGGCAACCGTCAACCTCAAGTGCGGGTGGAGGGTTTTCCGACCCGTATGCGTCCAACGCCCCCGGTGGGCAGCCGCGGCAGGAGGATCCGATGTCGGCCCTGGTGTGTACGAGGTGCGGTAACCGCAACACGGAGAACAGCCGTTTCTGCTCCAACTGCGGCGCGCCGCTGCGGGCGGGTGCGACGCCGGAGCGTCCGTCCGAGACGACCTCCACGATCTCCATCTCCGGTCTCGAGGCCTACGACAGCGAGACCACCGGCCAGACGCCGATGCCGACCCTGTCCCCGGAGGCTCAGGCCGCCGTCGACGCGCTGCCGCTGGGTTCCGCGCTCCTGGTGGTGCGCCGCGGGCCGAATTCGGGCAGCCGCTTCCTGCTGGACGGCGATCTGACCACGGCCGGCCGGCATCCGCAGAGCGACATCTTCCTGGACGACGTGACGGTGTCCCGGCGCCACGTGGAGTTCCGCCGCGCTCAGGACGGCTCGTTCACGGTGGCCGACGTGGGCAGCCTGAACGGCACGTACGTGAACCGCGAGCGGATCGACCAGGTCGCTCTGAACAACGGCGACGAGGTGCAGATCGGCAAGTACCGGCTGGTCTTCTACGCCAGCCAGCGGGGCTACTGACCGGGCTCCGTCCGGGCAGACCCCAGCGAGGGTCCATCCGTCAGGGAAGGTCCATGCTGCAAAAACCGAGCGGCGGTGCCGGGCACGGCGCCGCCGCCACGGACAGTGGGCTGATGAGCATCGGCGCGGTGCTGAACGCGCTGCGCGACGAGTTTCCCGAAGTGACCATCTCCAAGATCCGCTTCCTGGAGTCGGAAGGGCTCATCGAGCCGCAGCGGACCCCGTCGGGGTACCGCAAGTTCAGCGCCCATGACGTCGAGCGACTCGGTCACGTCCTGAGGATGCAGCGGGATCACTATCTGCCGTTGAAGGTGATCCGGGAGCACCTGGAGGCCATGGAGCGCGGTGAGGCCGTGCCGCTGCCGGTCGTGGGCCGTCAGCGGGACGGAGAGCCCGCGCCCGAGCCGCCCGAGGGGCCCACAGCGGCCAGGATCGGGCGTGAGGAGCTGCTCGCCGCCGCGGGTGCCGACGAGCAGGAGCTCAAGGAGTGGGAGTCCTATGGTCTTCTCACTCCACTGGAGGACGGCGCCTATGACGCCGAGGCGCTCACCGTCGCCCTGCTCGTCATCGAGCTCGGGCGGTTCGGGATCGAGCCGCGGCACCTGCGGGCCATGAAGGCCGCCGCCGACCGTGAGGCCGGGCTCGTGGACCAGGTGGTGGCCCCGTTGAGGCGGCACCGGAACCCGCAGACCAGGGCTCATGCCGAGGCGCGCACCAAGGAGCTGGCGGGGCTCACGGTGAAGCTGCACGCCGCACTGGTGCGGACGGCGCTGGGCGTGCGGCTGCCCTGAGGAGGCCGTGCGCAGGGGGCCGGATCAGGCGCCCGATACCGGCCCGACTACCCAAACGTCCCGGGCACGGCCTAGGGTTGCTGTGTGAACGAGCTCGATGTCGTAGGTGTCCGGGTCGAAATGCCCTCCAACCAACCGATCGTGCTGCTGCGTGAAGTGGGAGGCGACCGTTACCTCCCTATCTGGATCGGGCCGGGGGAGGCGACGGCGATCGCCTTCGCCCAGCAGGGCATGGCTCCCGCGCGGCCGCTGACTCACGACCTGTTCAAGGACGTGCTGGAAGCCGTCGGCCAGGAGCTCACGGAAGTGCGCATCACGGACCTGCGTGAGGGCGTCTTCTACGCGGAGCTGGTCTTCGCCAGCGGCGTCGAGGTGAGCGCCCGCCCGTCCGACGCCATAGCGCTCGCGCTGCGCACCGGGACGCCGATCTACGGCAGTGACACGGTGCTCGACGACGCCGGCATCGCGATCCCGGACGAGCAGGAGGACGAGGTGGAGAAGTTCCGCGAGTTCCTCGACCAGATCTCCCCCGAGGACTTCGGCAGCAGCAGCCAGTGAGTGCCTCGGGAGCGGCAGTGGCCTGAGAAGGCGTGGGGCGGCCCGGCGGACGATGTGGTCCGTGGCGGGCCGCCCGCCGTATGTGTGACGGGTGAAATGCCCGCATGTGCCGGTGGCGTGTGAGAGCGTCACACGGCTCGCGCCGAACACATTCGGCTAGCCTTTCCCCGCGGTGGGGCACGGGAAACCACTCTCAGGGTGATTATCACTCGGCGTGGCGAGTGTGGCGATCG
Organism: Streptomyces paradoxus; assembly: GCF_014202475.1. Taxonomy (GTDB): domain Bacteria; phylum Actinomycetota; class Actinomycetes; order Streptomycetales; family Streptomycetaceae; genus Streptomyces; species Streptomyces paradoxus. Next base: position 468,016 of record NZ_JACHGV010000007.1, on the reverse strand, counting down.
TTGACGCACCCCTGGTGACTGCCTACCGTCGAGAAGGCAGGTCAAGGACGGAGGTCGGCGTGAGAAGCAGCGGCGACGGTACGGCTGGGGGCGGCCCCGAGCGCAGTCTCAGGGCGAGCGGTCCGTACCCTCCCCCCGGCTCACGGCCCCTCCCGGGCGGTGGATGCCCCCAGCCCGGAGGCGCGGCCGAGCACGCTCCGCAGCGACCGGCGGCGGTGCCGAGCAGCGGAGGGACGGCGTCCATGGCGTCCGAGCAGATCGGCTATCGCGGCCCCACGGCCTGTGCGGCCGCCGGTATCACCTACCGGCAGCTGGACTACTGGGCCCGCACGGGGCTCGTCGAACCGAGCGTGCGCCCCGCCTACGGGTCCGGGACGCAGCGGCTGTACAGCTTCCGGGACGTGGTCGTCCTGAAGATCGTCAAGCGGTTCCTCGACACCGGGGTGTCGCTGCAGAACATCCGTACGGCCGTCCACCACCTCAGGGAACGCGGTTTCAGCGACCTGGAGCGCATGACGCTGATGAGCGACGGCGCGACGGTCTACGAGTGCACCTCGCCCGACGAGGTCCATGCCCTGCTCCAGGGCGGCCAGGGTGTGTTCGGGATCGCCGTGGGCGTGGTGTGGCGGGATGTCGAGAGCGCGCTGTCCCAGCTGCACGGCGAGCGGATCGACACCGGCGAGACCCTGGTCGGGCCCAATCCGGCGGACGAGCTGGCGCGTCGGCGGAACCGGGCCGTCTGAGCCGTCCGGCTGCGCAGGACCGTACGCGGCCGCAGGAGGCGGGACGTTCCCGCACCGGGGCGTAAGCGGTTTCCCCTGGGGCGCTCAGGGCGGTCGCGTGGGGCGTTGTCAGTGGCGTAGGGCAGCATCGGAGTTGTGAGAACCGCGCCCACGATCCTGCATCTCGACATGGATGCCTTCTTCGCCTCGGTGGAGCAGGCGTCCAAGCCGAGTCTGCGCGGGAAAGCCGTCGTGGTGGGAGGGCTCGGGCCGCGGGGTGTGGTGGCGACCGCGTCGTACGAGGCGCGGGTCTTCGGGGTGCATTCGGCGATGCCCATGGGGCAGGCCCGGCGGCTCGCGCCGAACGCCGCCTATCTCGTGCCGCGCTTCACCTTCTACCGGTCGATCAGCGAGCGGGTGATGGAGCTGCTGCGGGCGTTGTCCCCGCTGGTGGAGCCGCTGAGCCTGGACGAGGCGTTCGTGGATCTGGAGGCCGGGGGCGTGGCCTGGGACGAGCGGTCGGCGCGGCTGGCCGGGGTGAAGCTGCGCGCCGACATACGGGCCGTCACGGGGCTCACGGGCTCGGTGGGCCTCGCGGCCTCCAAGATGCTCGCGAAGATCGCCTCGGAGGAGGCCAAGCCCGACGGGCTGGTGGTGATCGAGCCGGGGACGGAGCGGGCCATGCTCGGGCCGATGCCGGTGCGGACGCTGCCGGGGGTGGGGCCGGCCACGGGCGACCATCTGAGGCGGGCCGGGATCACCACGGTCGAGGAGATCGTCGAGGCGGGCGAGGACGAGCTGGTCCGGCTGCTGGGGAAGGCGCACGGACACGGTCTCTACGCCATGGCGCTGGCCCGGGACGACCGGCCCGTGGTGGCGGAGCGCGAGGCGAAATCGGTGTCGGTCGAGGACACCTACGACGTCGACATCCACGACCGGACACGGGTCGGGCTGGAGGTGCAGCGGCTCGCCGAGCGGTGCGTGCGGCGGCTGCGCGGGGCGGGGCTGTCCGGGCGGACGATCGTGCTGAAGGTGCGGCGGTACGACTTCTCGACGCTCACCCGCTCCGAGACGCTGCGCGGGCCCACGGACGATCCGGCGGTGATCCGTGAGGCGGCGGCCAGACTGCTGGACTCGGTCGATACGACCGGCGGGGTCCGGCTCCTCGGGGTGGGCGTCAGCGGGCTCGCCGACTACACGCAGGAGGACCTGTTCGCGCAGGCGGCGGGGGAGCGGGCGCTCGCGGAGGGCCCGGTCGAGGAGCACACGGCGGCGCCGGCCGAGGAACAGCCGTCGCTCGCCGAGCGGCGGTGGCCCGCCGGGCACGACGTGCGGCACGCCGAGTTCGGGCACGGGTGGGTGCAGGGCAGCGGCCTCGGGCGGGTCACCGTACGGTTCGAGACGCCCTCCTCGGAGCCCGGGCGCGTGCGGACCTTCCGGGTCGACGACCCGGATCTGGAGGCGGCGGATCCGCTGCCGTTGGTATTACGGGGGACCGACGGGGGAGACGAAGCGCCCGGGGCGGGCTCTCAGGCCGTCTCGTCGGTGCCCGCCAGCTTGCCGAAGTCGTGGTCCGGGAGCGGGGGCGGGGCGGCGACGTCGAGACCGTAGTGGTGGTAGAGCTGCAGCTCCTGCTCGGGGGAGAGGTGGCGGCCCACCCCGAAGTCGGGAGCGTCCTTGATCAGGGCGCGCTCGAAGGGCACGTGCAGGGCGCCCTCGACCAGTTCACTGGGCTCCAGGGGGACGAACGCGTCCCGGCTGAACAGGCCGGTCCGTATGGCCGCCCACTCAGGTTCGCCGGTGGCGTCGTCGAGGTAGACCTCGTCGATGGTGCCGATCCTGGTCCCGTTGCGGTCGAACGCCTTGCGGCCGATCAGGTTGCGAGGATCGATATCGGTTCGCACGGGCCCTCCACATGGTTGCACCTCATCCGTAAACACCACAAAACGGTACAAGTGGGGATGCGGCCACTCGAAGGTTCGTGCGTTGACCTCGCTGGTACGCTGGCAGCGGCTGTTGACCCCGTGCGGGAGAGTCCTCCAGACATCATCGGAGGCGCCGAAGGAGCAAATCCTCCCCGGAATCTCTCAGGCTCACGTACCGCACGGACGAGGTCACTCTGGAAAGCAGGGCGGGTGTCGACGGCTTCCGCTCTCACCGACGGTGAAAGCCGGAGGCCTTCGGGCGATCCGGTGAAGCTCTCAGGTTGAGATGACAGAGGGGGAGGCCGTTCGGGTACCCGTGCCGTGGTGCCCCTCGAAGGTCGTGTCGACCAGGAGGCCTCCGTAATGACCGCCCACCGCATTCCGCTCTCCGAGCTCGAAGAGGCAGTCCCCTTCGAGCAGCGCCACATCGGCCCCGACCACGAGGCCTGCGCCAAGATGCTCGCGCACGTCGGCTACGGCTCGCTGGACGAGCTCACGGCCGCCGCGGTCCCGGCCGTGATCAAGAGCGCCGAGGCACTGGACCTGCCGGGTGCCCGCAGCGAGGCCGAGGTGATCGCCGAGCTGCGCTCCCTCGCCGACCGCAACGAGGTCCTCGGCTCCATGATCGGCCTCGGCTACTACGGCACGTTCACGCCGCCCGTCATCATGCGCAACGTCATGGAGAACCCGTCCTGGTACACGGCCTACACGCCGTACCAGCCGGAGATCTCGCAGGGTCGGCTCGAGGCGCTGCTCAACTTCCAGACGATGGTCGCCGAGCTGACCGGGCTGCCGACCTCCGGCGCCTCCCTGCTCGACGAGGGCACCGCGGCCGCCGAGGCCATGGCGCTGTCGCGGCGGCTGGGCAAGAACAAGAAGGGCCTGTTCCTGGTCGACGCGGACACGCTCCCGCAGACCATCGCCGTGATCCAGACCCGCGCCGAGCCGACCGGGGTCGAGGTCGTCGTCGCCGACCTCAGCGAGGGCATTCCCGCCGAGATCGCCGAGCGTGACATCAACGGCGTGCTGCTCCAGTACCCGGGCGCCTCCGGTGCCGTGCGGGACATCAAGCCGGTCATCGACCAGGCGCACGAGCTCGGGGCGCTGGTCACCGTCGCCGCCGACCTGCTGGCGCTGACCCTGCTGAAGTCGCCCGGCGAGCTCGGGGCGGACATCGCCGTCGGGACGACGCAGCGCTTCGGTGTGCCCATGGGCTTCGGCGGACCGCACGCCGGCTACATGGCGGTCCAGGACAAGATGGCGCGCAGCCTGCCCGGGCGGCTCGTCGGCGTGTCGGTGGACGCCGACGGGAACAAGGCCTACCGGCTGGCGCTGCAGACGCGTGAGCAGCACATCCGCCGGGAGAAGGCCACCAGCAACATCTGCACCGCGCAGGTGCTGCTCGCCGTCATGGCCGGCATGTACGCCGTCTACCACGGCCCGGAGGGCCTGAAGGGCATCGCGCGGCGCACCCACCGGTACGCCACCGTCCTCGCCGCAGGGCTGGCGAACGGGGGCGTCGAGGTCGTGCACGGCTCCTACTTCGACACCCTGACCGTGCGCGTCGAGGGCCGGGCCGCCGAGGTCGTGGCGGCCGCGCAGGACAACGGGGTCAACCTGCGGCTCGTGGACGCCGACCACGTCTCGATCGCCTGCGACGAGACCACGACGCGGGCCCAGCTGCGTGCCGTGTGGGCCGCCTTCGGGGTGGAGGGCGTCGTCGAGGCGCTGGACGCGGCCACCGAGGAGGGGCTTCCGGGCGCGCTGCTGCGCACCGACGACTACCTGACGCACCCCGTCTTCCACCAGCACCGCTCCGAGACCGCCATGCTGCGCTACCTGCGCAAGCTGGCCGACCGCGACTACGCGCTCGACCGGGGCATGATCCCGCTGGGCTCCTGCACCATGAAGCTCAACGCGACGACCGAGATGGAGCCGGTCACCTGGCCCGAGTTCGGTCAGCTGCACCCCTTCGCGCCCGCCGGGCAGGCCGGGGGCTACCTCACCCTCATCCACGAGTTGGAGGACCGGCTCGCCGAGGTCACCGGCTACGACAAGGTGTCCCTCCAGCCGAACGCCGGGTCGCAGGGCGAGCTGGCCGGTCTGCTCGCCGTCCGCGGGTACCACCGGGCCAACGGGGACGAGCAGCGCACCGTGTGCCTGATCCCGTCGTCCGCGCACGGCACCAACGCCGCCAGCGCCGTGATGGCCGGCATGAAGGTCGTCGTCGTGAAGACCGCCGAGGACGGCGAGATCGACGTCGAGGACCTGCGGGCCAAGATCGAGCAGTACCGCGACGAGCTGGCCGTGCTGATGATCACCTACCCGTCCACACACGGTGTCTTCGAGGAGCACGTCTCCGAGATCTGCGCCCAGGTGCACGAGGCGGGTGGGCAGGTCTACGTCGACGGGGCCAACCTCAACGCGCTCGTCGGGCTCGCCAAGCCGGGGCACTTCGGTGGCGACGTCTCGCACCTGAACCTGCACAAGACCTTCTGCATCCCGCACGGCGGCGGCGGGCCCGGCGTCGGCCCGGTCGCGGTGCGCGAGCACCTCGCCCCCTACCTGCCGAACCACCCGCTGCAGCCCGAGGCCGGTCCGGAGACGGGCGTCGGTCCCATCTCGGCCGCTCCCTGGGGCTCCGCCGGCATCCTGCCCATCTCGTGGGCGTACGTCCGGCTGATGGGCGGCGAGGGGCTCAAGCGGGCCACGCAGGTGGCCGTGCTCAGCGCCAACTACATCGCCAAGCGGCTGGAGCCGCACTACCCGGTGCTCTACACCGGTCCCGGCGGGCTCGTCGCCCATGAGTGCATCATCGACCTGCGGCCGCTGACCAAGAGGACCGGCGTGAGCGTCGACGACGTCGCCAAGCGGCTGATCGACTACGGCTTCCACGCGCCGACCATGTCGTTCCCGGTGGCCGGAACGCTGATGATCGAGCCGACCGAGTCGGAGGACCTGGCCGAGCTGGACCGGTTCTGCGAGGCGATGATCGCCATCCGCGCGGAGATCGAGAAGGTCGGCTCCGGCGAGTGGCCCGCGGAGGACAACCCGCTGCGCGGCGCCCCGCACACCGCCGGCGCGCTCGCCGGGGAGTGGGAGCACGCCTACAGCCGTGAGGAGGCCGTCTTCCCCGCCGGGGTTTCGACCGCCGACAAGTACTGGCCGCCGGTGCGCCGCATCGACCAGGCCTTCGGCGACCGGAACCTGGTGTGCTCCTGCCCGCCGCTGGACGCGTACGAGGACTGACCCGCCGACCGGTCACAGGGAGGGGCTCCGCGGTGCGGGGCCCCTCCCGCCGTTTCCCGCCGCGTCACGCGGTGGCGAGTGACACCTCGGTCGCCTTGATCAGGGCCACGACGGGGATCCCGGGCGACAGGGCCAGGTCGTCCGCCGCGTCCCTGGTGATCGCGGCGGTCAGTTCACCGCCCTCGACCGTGACGCGGACCGACGCCATCGCGTCGCCGGCCGCGATGTCCGTGACCGTCCCGGGGAGCTGGTTGCGGATCGACAGACCCTCGATGGGCGCGGTGGCCAGGGAGACCTCCGTCGACTTCATCAAGGCCCGTACGGTGACGCCCCGGGCGAGACGGAGTTCTTCCGCGGCCTCGCGGGTGATCGCCGCGGTGAGGTCCTGGCCGCCGGTGAGGCGGACCCTGACCGTCGCCATGGCCTCGCCGGGGGTGACGGCTGTGACGGTGCCGGGGAGCTGGTTGCGGATGCTCAGGCTCATGGCTGCACGGTAGACCGGCGGGGACGCGGTGCCGGGTAGGTGCGTGTCTGCGTCGCCCCGCGGCGGGGCCACGCTCCCGCTGTCCCCCCGGGGACCTCAGACGCGGTCGATGTGGACGTTCGTCGACTTCACGCGGGCCGTCGCCTCCATGCCCACCTCCAGGCCCAGTTCCTCCACCGCCTCGCGGGTGAGCAGGGAGACGAGCCGGTGCGGGCCGGCCTGGATCTCGACCTGGGCGGCGACGTCGCCGAGTTTGATCGCCGTGACGATGCCCGGGAACGCATTGCGGGCCGAGGTGTACGGCGTGTCCTCCTCGGCGGAGCCGGACCGGGCGAGTTCGACCGAGAAGGCGGCCAGGTCCCGCCCGTCGACGAGCCGTCGGCCGGTGTCGTCGCGGTGGGTCGTGATGCGGCCCGCGTCCGCCCAGCGGCGGGCGGTGTCCGGGCTCACGCCGAGCAGCCGTGCTGCCTGGCCGATCGTGTAGGACTGCATGCCGGTCACGATAGGCGCGCGGGAAGGGAACGACGGATGCGGGGCCGACCGTTGGGTATGACGCGATATAGCGTTAGTCTCGACTGGTGGGTCCGGGTGCCGTGCCCGGGGGATCGGGGTGGAGTGATGGCGGCGGAGGTCGTGCGGGCCGGTGGATCGCCCGGGGTGAGGGCGTCGCATGCGGACCGGGACCGGACGGTGGATGTGCTGCGCGTCGCCGCGGGCGACGGCCGGCTCACCCTGGAGGAGCTCGACGAGCGGCTGGAGGCCGCGTTGTCCGCCCGGACGATGGGTGAGCTCGCCGTGCTGACGGAGGATCTGCCCGCTCCGGCCGGTGGGACGCCCGCCGAGGCCGACGGCGTGGTCCGGATCCGGCAGGAGGGGGCCTCGACCCGGCGGGGCGACGGCTGGGTGGTGCCGCGGCGTCTGGAGATCCGTTCGGCGTGGGGCGAGGTGACGCTCGACTTCACCGACGCGGTGATCACCCACGACACCCTGGACATCGACCTGGACCTGCGCGCCGGCTCCCTGCGGCTGCTGACCCGGCCGGGTGTCGTCGTGGACACCGGCGGCCTGGTGATGAACTACTCGGCGGTCAAGACGCGCAGGCCGGCCGACGCCCCCCTCCTGCTGCGGGTTCGGATCACCGGCGAGGTCACCTACGGACAGCTCGTGGTGCGCTCGCCGCGCAGGGGCTTCGGCAGGAGGAGCGCGACGGCCTGACTCAACCTACGTGCACCCTCGGCCGCCGTTTGCGGTCCGGCTCCGCCTCGCGCAGGACCTCGCGGGTCACCGGGGCGACCTCGCCCTGGCCGAACAGGAAGAAGCGCAGGAAGTTGGCGAACGGCCCGCCCTCGGTCCACTCGAAGTAGATGTGCGGGGTGCGGTCCGTCGAGTCGCGGACGTGCAGCAGCAGCGCGGCCAGGGCGTTGGGTATGGAGGACGACTCCAGGGTCAGCACGCGGTAGCGGCCGTGCAGTACCTCGCCGCGCACGGTCAGACCCGCCTCGAACTCGGACGGGTCGGTGACCGTCACCTCGACGAAGACGAAGTCCTCCCGGCCGGGCACGTCGTTGTCCTGCCGGATCTGCTCGATCTTGTCGCGGTACTCGGCGACGTCGCGCCGGTCCGGCTCGTTGGCGATGAACCGCATCCGGCGGCTGGCCATGTCCCGGACGAAACGTTCCGCCATGTCGTCCAGCGTCACGCTGGTCACGCGGAGCTCGAACGCCCGGGCCAGCCGGGACAGCAGGGAGACCAGGATGATGCCGGCGATGAAGCAGGCGCCGATCTTCACGCCGTCCGGGCGCTCGATCACGTTGAGCACGGTCGTGTACAGGAACACCGCGGAGATCACCGCGAAGGCGATCGTCCAGTTCCGCTGCCGGGCCTTGCGGGCGGCGATGGTCACCGCGATCGCGGCTGAGCTGATGAGGACCAGCACGCCGGTGGCGTAGGCGCCGCCCTGAGCGTTGACGTCCGCGTCGAAGATCCAGGTGACCAGGAAGGCGATCAGCGTGAAGACGATGACCATGGGCCGCACGGCACGGGCCCAGTGCGGGGCCATGCCGTAGCGAGGCAGGTAGCGCGGCATCAGGTTGAGCAGGCCGGCCATCGCGGAGGCGCCGGCGAACCACAGGATGGCGATCGTCGAGGCGTCGTAGACGGTGCCGAAGGTGTTGCCCAGGTAGCCGTGCGCCAGGTACGCGAGCGCGCGGCCGTTGGCCTGGCCGCCCGCCCCGAACTCCTTCTCCGGGATGAGGAGCGTGGTGATGAAGCTGGTCGTGATCAGGAAGACGCTCATGATCAGCGCGGCCGTGGTGAGCAGTTTCTTCGTGTCGCGGATACGACCGGCCGGCCGGGCCTCGGTGTCGTCCGCTTCGCCCTTGACGTGAGGCATCACGGCGACGCCCGTCTCGAACCCGGAGAGGCCTAGCGCCAGTTTCGGGAAGACGAGCAGGGCGACGCCGATCATGGCGAGGACATTGCTGTGCTGGGTGGTGAGGGCGCTCGACCAGTCGGTGACCACATGACCCGCGGTGATGACGTGGTAGAGGCCGACGACCACCACGACCACGTTCAGTGCGAGGTAGGCACCGACGAGGGCCACCGCGACGCCGATCGCCTCCAGGAAGCCCTTGAGGAACACCGCGCCGAGCAGCGCCACCAGGACCAGGGTGATCAGCATCTGCTTGTCGTGCAGGACGCCGGTCAGATGCGGGTTCTCCACGAGGTGGGTGGAGGCGTCGGCGGCCGACAGCGTGATGGTGATGAGGAAGTCGGTGGCGGCGAAGCCCAGCAGGGTCAGCACGAACAACTTGCCCTGCCAGAAGGAGAGCAGTCTCTCCAGCATCGCGATCGAGCCCTCGCCGTGGGGGCTCTCCTCGGCCACGCGGCGGTAGACGGGCAGGGCACCGGCCAGCGTGACGACGACGAGGACGATGGTCGCGATCGGCGACAGCAGTCCGGCGGCGAGGGCCGCGATGCCGGGCTGGTAGCCGAGGGTCGAGAAGTAGTCGACGCCGGTCAGGCACATCACCCGCCACCAGGGCTGACCCTGGTGCGGGGGCTCGGGCTCGGCGTGGGGCCCGGTGTGGCCGCCTGCCTTGCCCATGTCGGACAGGCCCTCCAGCATCCAGGTGCGCAGACGGCTGGGTGAAGTGGGCTCCGGACGGCTCGGTGCCGGGTGCTCGGTGGTGGCCATCGACGTGCTCCCGATGTGCGGCTCAGCGTGGTTCCGGCCATCACTGGACGGCCCGATCAGCGTATGCGGAGCGTGATGCCGTGGCCCGTGAATGAGGGGCCTGAGCGCGTCAAGCTTCCGTTAAGACTCACGGCCGGGACGGATGCGAACGTCAAAACGCGAGCTGAGAGCGCGTGCGACGGCTCGGCGCCGTCGCGGGGAGCGGGGTCGATCCTCGGCCCCTGCGCCGACACCCTGTGTGATCGGGGCCGGATCGTCTTCGTAACGTTCGTCTGTCAAATCGAATGTTTCGTCGTTGAGTCGCGTCCTTGGGTCGATGCAAGATTCAGCTCGTACAAGGGGTTGCCACCGTTTACCCGCTGTCTCTAGGGTGCGGCAGCAGCGAACCTTTCTGGAACTACTCCGAAACTTTCGAGGAGCGCATGATGGGCGACCCCGCACTGTCCCGCCGCGGCTTCCTGGCGGCCTCCGCCGCGGCCGGTATGGGGATGACGGCATTGACCGCATGCGGCGGGGACTCGGACGGAGGGTCGTCCGGGACGACCACGATCGAATGGTGGAACATCTCCACCACCGAGCCGTCCAAGACCGTCTGGGCCGCCCTCGCCCGGAAGTTCGAGGCGCAGAACCCCAAGGTCAAGATAAAGATCGTTCAGATGGAGAACGACGCCTACAAGTCGAAGATGACGGCCCTGACCGCCTCCGGGAAACTGCCCGACATCTTCCACACCTGGGGCGGCGGCGTGCTGAAGCAGCAGGTCGACGCCGGGCTCGTCGAGAACCTCACGGACAGCACCAAACCGTGGGGCGAGGCCCTGCTGCCGGTCGCCAAAGAGCCGTACCTGTTCGACGACCAGGTCTACGGCATCCCGTTCGACATCGGAATGATCGGCTTCTGGTACAACAAGGCGCTCTTCGAGAAGGCCGGCATCCCCGAGCCCCCGACCACCTGGAACGGCTTCCTCGACGCCGTACGCAAGCTCAAGTCCGCCGAGGTCACCCCGCTGGCACTGGCCGGCAAGGAGAAGTGGCCCGGCATGTACTACTGGGCCTACCTGGCGATGCGCACCGCCGGCGCGGAAGCCCTCCAGAAGGCCTACGACGACAAGGACTTCACCGGAGCCCCCTTCGTCGAGGCGGGCGAACACCTGGAGGAACTCGTCGGCCTGCGGCCGTTCCAGAAGGGCTTCCTCGGCGCCGCCTACTCGTCGCCCACCGGCCAGGCCGCCTCCGTCGGCAACGGCAAGGCGGCGATGGAGCTCATGGGCCAGTGGGCGCCCACCGTGCAGGCCGACGCCGGCAAGGGCCTCGGCAAGGACCTCGGCTTCTTCCCGTTCCCCGCGGTCGAGGGCGGCAAGGGCGCCCTCACCGAGGTGTTCGGCGGAGGCGGCGGGCACGCCCTGCGCCGGGGCGCCCCGCAGGAGGCCGTCGAGTTCCTGAAGTTCTTCGCGTCCGAGGCGACCGACTTGGAGCTGGTCAAGAAGACCGGCGTCCTGCCCGTCGTGCCCGCGGCCGAGAGCGCCATCGCCGACCCCAACATCAAGGCCGTACAGGCCCAGCTGAAGGCGGCCACCGGCTTCCAGCTCTACCTCGACCAGGCATACGCGCCCGCCGTCGGCCAGGAGGTCAACGACAGTGTGGCCGCGCTCATCGCCGGCTCCAAGTCGCCCGGGCAGGTCGCCCAGTCGATCACGAAGACCGCGAAGGAAGAGCAGTAGCCGGCGATGACCTCCACGTTCCTGCCGGACAAACGGACCGGCCCAGGCGCCGGTTCCCCGCCCCCGGCCCCCGAGCGGCGGCCCCCGGGGCGGGCCCGGCGACGCGCGCTGCACTGGCTCACGGCGGCCGGCTTCCAGCTCCCCGCCCTGGTGCTGTTCATGGGGCTCGTGCTGCTGCCGATGCTGTTCGCCCTGTACGCCGCGTTCTTCCGCTGGGGCGGCTTCGGCATGCCCTCCGACTACATCGGCGGCGAGAACTTCAGCCGGCTCTTCGAGGACGACGTCTTCCTCGGCGACCTGTGGCGCTGCCTGCTCCTGGTGGTGCTGTCGCTCGCCCTCCAGCTGCCGTTCGCCCTCGCCATGGCGGTCCTGCTCAACCAGCGGATGCGCGGCCGGGCCGTGTACCGAATGCTGTTCTTCGCGCCCTACGTCCTGTCCGAGGCCATCACCGGAATCCTCTTCGGCATGATCTTCGCCCCGGACGACGGCTTCGCCGACCAGGTCCTCGGCAAGGTCGGGCTCGACGGGCTGGGCGGCGAGTGGTTCGCGGATCCGTCCACCGTCATGGCGACCCTCTTCCTGGTCATGACCTGGAAGTACTTCGGCTTCCACATGATGCTGTACCTCGCCGGGCTCCAGGCCGTCCCCCGGGAACTCACCGAGGCGGCGCTCATCGACGGGGCGAGTGCCTGGCAGCGGTTCCGCAACGTCACCCTGCCGCTGCTCGCGCCCACCCTGCGCATCAGCGTCTTCCTGTCGGTCATCGGGGCCATCCAGCTCTTCGACCTGGTCTGGGTCACCACCGCGGGTGGTCCCGACCACCACTCGGAAACCATGGCCGTGACCATGTTCCAGTACGGCTTCAAGCGCTACCAGGTCGGCTACGCCAGCGCGATCAGCGTGGTCATGTTCGGCATCAGCCTCGTCTTCGCCCTCGCCTACCAGCGGTTCGTGCTCCGGCGCGACCTCGAAGGGGCCACCACGACCATGCGGGGGGACGGAAAGTGACCGCACGTCAGACAACGCGCCGGGGCGGCAGGACCTGGGGCCTGCACCTCGTCCTCACCGCTGTGGGCGCCGTCATGGCCGTCCCCCTGCTCTACGCCGTGCTCTCCGGCTTCAAGTCCACCGACGAGCTCTCCCGCAACCCGGTCGGCCTGCCCGAGTCGTGGGTGACCTCCAACTACACCCAGATCCTCGGCTCGGTGGACTTCTGGCGGCTGATCGGCAACAGCACGCTGATCGCTGTGGGCACGACCGTCCTGATCGTCGCGGTCTCCGCCCTGTCGGCGTTCTCCTTCGCGCGGTTCGCCTTCCGGGGCCGGGAGGCTCTGTTCACGCTGTTCACCATGGGGCTGATGTTCCCCTTCGCGGTGGCGGCCCTGCCGCTGTTCCTCCTGCTGCGCTCCCTGGACCTGCTGGACAATCCCCTCGGCGTGATCCTCCCGCAGGCCGCCTTCGGACTGCCCATGACGATCATCATCCTGCGGGGCTTCTTCCGGCAGATCCCCGGTGAGCTGGAGGAGGCGGCCACGCTCGACGGGTGCAGCTCGTTCGGCTTCTTCTGGCGGGTGCTGCTGCCCATGGCCCGGCCCGCGCTCGGCACCGTCTCGGTGCTCGCCGTCGTCACCAGCTGGAACAACTTCTTCCTGCCGCTGCTGGTGTTCACCGACGCGCAGTGGTGGACGCTGCCGATCGGGGTCCAGCAGTTCCAGGGGCAGTACTCCGCCGATTACGCCAAGGTCTTCGCCTATCTGGTGCTGGCCATGGTGCCCGCACTCGCCTTCTACTCGGTCGCCGAGCGTCAGCTCGTCGGCGGCCTCACCGCCGGCGCCACCAAGGGCTGACGCGCTCCGCCCATGTACGGCTCTACCCGCCCACCTGTCGTGAGGAGTCGCACCATGCGCACCACCCGTCTGAGACTCGCCGGCGCCGTCGCCGCGCTCCTGGTCGCCGCCGGCCTCGCAGCCGGCACCCCCGCCCAGGCGGACCACCAGCAGCCCACCCTCGCCGACCTCGCCCAGCGGCACGGCCGCTACTTCGGCAGCGCCACCGACAACCCCGAGCTCGTGGACGAGCCGTACAAGGCCCTGCTCGGCAGCGAGTTCGACCAGATCACCCCCGGCAACGGCATGAAGTGGTACGCGACCGAGCCCCAGCAGGGCGTGTTCGACTTCTCCCAGGGCGACGAGATCGTCGACCTCGCCCGCGCCAACCGGCAGAAGGTACGCGGCCACACCCTGGTCTGGCACAGCCAGCTGCCCGGATGGCTCACCAGCAGGGAGTGGACGGCCCCGGAGCTGAGGGCCGTACTGAAGAAGCACATCCAGGCGGAGGTACGGCACTACCGGGGCAAGGTGTTCGCCTGGGACGTCGTCAACGAGGCGTTCAACGAGGACGGTACGTACAGGGAGTCGGTCTTCTACAAGACGCTCGGCCCCGGCTACATCGCCGACGCGCTGCGCTGGGCGCACCAGGCCGATCCGCGGGTCAAGCTGTACCTCAACGACTACAACATCGAGGCGACCGGCCCGAAGAGCGACGCCTACTACCGGCTGGCCAAGGAGCTGAAGGCAGCCGGCGTCCCGCTGCACGGCATCGGCCTCCAAGCGCATCTGGCCCTGCAGTACGGCTATCCGGCCACCCTGGAGGACAACCTCCGCCGTTTCTCCCGGCTCGGTCTCGACACCGCGCTCACCGAGGTCGACATCCGGATGCAGCTGCCCGCGACCGAGGAGAAGCTGGCCCAGCAGGCCGAGTGGTACGCCGACCTGACCGAGGCGTGCCTGGCGGTACGCCGGTGCGTCGGCATCACGCTGTGGGACTACACCGACAAGTACTCGTGGATCCCGGCGTTCTTCCCGGGCGAGGGCGCGGCCCTGCCGTGGGACGAGGAACTCCGGCGGAAGCCGGCGTACTTCGCGCTGCGTGAGGCGCTCGGCGGGAGGTAGTGGGGCGGGCGGCGCCCTGCCGGACAGGGGGTGGCGGGGCGCCGTTCCTCGTGGTGGAGGTCAGGCCGGAGGTGCGGTGCTCGCCCGGACCACCAGGTCGGTGCCCAGCTCCACCCGTGGTGAGGCCGGCTGCTCGTCGCGGGTCAGCCGCAGGACCGTGCGGACGGCTAGTTTGCCCATGTCGGCCAGGGGCTGGCGGATCGTCGTCAGGGGCGGGGCCGACCAGCGGACTTCCGGAAGGTCGTCGAAGCCGACCACGCTCATGTCCTGCGGCACCCGCAGCCCGCGCCGGCGAAGCGCCTCGATCGCGCCGAGTGCCATCTGGTCGCTGGCCGCGAACAGGGCGGTCGGCGGCTCGGGGAGGTCGAGCAGGGCGGTGCATGCGGTGAATCCGGACTCCGGGCGGAAGTCGCCGGGGACGACGAGGGACGGGTGCGGCGTGATGCCGGCGCCCTCCAGGGCCGCGCGGTAGCCGTCCAGGCGGGCTCGGGAGCACAGCAGGCGGGGCGGGCCGGCGATCAGCCCGATCCGGCGGTGGCCGAGGGACAGCAGGTGCTCGGTGGCCGCCAGGCCGCCCGACCAGTTCGCCGCGCCGATCGTCGGGGCGTCCAGGGCGGGTGAGCCCGCCGGGTCCACGACGACCAGGGGCACGCCGAGGATCCGCAGCTCCTCGTGCAGCGTGGAATCCAGGGCGGACGTCACGAGGATGACACCGTCGGAGGCGCGGGCCCTCAGGTTGCGCATCCACTCGCGGGCGTCGCCCGACCGCCCGTGGATGGCCGACACCACCGTGCCCACCCCGGCGGCGTGCGCGACCTCCTCGACCCCGCGGATGATCTCCACGGCCCAGGGGCTGTCGAGGTCGTTGAAGACCAGGTCGAGCAGGGCGGCACGGGCGCCGGGGGCCGCGGGACGCCTGCGGTAGCCGTGGCGGCGCAGGAGGTCCTCGACCCTGGCCCGGGTCTGCGGCGACACGTCGGACCGGCCGTTGACGACCCGGGACACGGTCGGCACGGACACGCCGGCCTGCCGGGCGATCTCCGTGATCGTGACCTTGCCCTCGGCGTCGGCCCCACGTGCTCCCACTTGCCCCACCTCCGTCGACGGGTCACCGCGAAACTTCCAGGAGTCTTCCGGAAAACGGGCATCCGTGGGAAGGCGTACGAGCCGGGAACGGCACGTCGCGAGGGGTGACGGTGAGTGACGACCCCCGGACATGCGTCGGGGCCGGTTCGCAGGGTGTCCTGCGGCCGGCCCCTCATGTGTGCCGGCGGGGCGTCGCCCCGCCGCGCGGCCTCAGGCGGCCGTCATCACCTGGCCCGCCAGCGGACGGTGCGGGGCGATGGCCCGGCCGTCCGGCAGGAGCTCGCCGGTGTCCTCGAAGAGCACCACGCCGTTGCACAGCAGGCTCCATCCCTGCTCCGGGTGGTGCGCCACGAGGCGGGCGGATTCCCGGTCGGCGGATTCTGCTGAAGGGCACTGGGTCTGGTGCTGGCACATGGGTGGGATCTTTCGCTGGGTTGAGATGGATGATGAGACTGAGTTGTCTGAGTCGGCTGTCGTGTCTGTTCCGCGGCTAGAAGTGTCGTTCATGGCCGCCCCCCGTTGTGATAAGTCGTCGGAACCCAGTGTTGCCCCACGGGCGTCATTCCGCAGGGATTTCGCGGCACCGCTTCTCACAGGTTCATGACGCATCACCCGCGCGGACGGTTCATCCCAACTGCACTGTCCCTTCGGGTGGTTCGCAGTGGCCGAATAGGGCTAGTCCGCTCGGGCGGCTCCCCTTTCCGGCTCGTACGAGCAATTACTTGCTCGTACGAGCGATCGTGTGAGGGGTAAAGCGATCGTGTGAGCGGCCGGGCGCACCATTGACGGCTGACGGGGAAAGGAACGACCCCGCCGCCGGAATTCGGCGACGGGGTGCGAGGGGCTGCGCGGCGCTTCAGGCGGGTGAGCCGAGCAGTCTGGTGGGAGTGACCCGGTGTGTCAGCACCGGGAGGAGTTCGGCGACGCGGTGCGGGCGGTGGGCGGCGATGCCGGGAGGTGCGGGCGCCAGCGGGACGAGCAGGTCGGTGGCGGCGGGATGGCCGGCGGCGCCGTCCGCGGTGCAGTCCTCGTGCAGCCAGAGCGTCAGCATGTACAGGCCGGGCACCGACAGCAGGCGGGGCTGGTACGGCTGCGGCATCGTCTCGGCCTGGCGCAGGGCGCGCTCGGTGGAGGTGATGTACGGGCCTTCGAAGAAGTGGGAGAAGGCCCAGCCGTCGGGAGTCAGCATGGTCTCCGCCGCGGCCACGGCGCGGTCGCCGCAGCGGATCAGGAAACGCCACCCGGCCAGCCGGGTCGCGGACACGCCCTCGGCCGTCACGTGGTCGAGGACGTGCACGGGCAGGGGGAGCTCGGGTGTGGCGGGTCCCTGGGTGCCGAGCAGGGAGGGAGTTCGGGCTTCGCGGACCGCGGTCGGAGAGGAGAGCGCACTGAGGACGGAACGGAGTGCGGGCGCGGGAGCCGGAGGGACATGCAGCGGCATGGTGGGTCGCCTCTCATTCAAAGGCACGGTGGCGCGAGGGCGGGGGCGGGGGCGGGGGCGGACGGCGCTGTCAGCTCACGAGGGTCAGAGAGGCAGGGGCCGGGGTCATGAGAACGCGAGGGGGGTGGGGTCCGCGTCGCCTCGACGGCAGGACCCGTCGACCGTGGGCGCCAACCTTCTGCCTTGTTCGCGGAGTTTATACGACACGGGTTCAGACTGTGTTTCGTCTAGCCGTTTCCGGTGAGTAGAACAAGGGTACATTCGGTCGGCGATACGCGAGAATTATCCCGATTCCGGGTGGGGGTGCACGGCGATGACCTCGGCGAATGCCCGCGAACCGGTCGGCCCATTCTCGTCGGCGTTTTTCACGAGTTCTTAAGGCCCCGAAACCCGTCCTGTGCGTCATGCCGAGTGAATGTGCCACCGGTCACTCGTGACCAGCGTAGCGGCCGACGGGTCCGGCCGGGACGTTATCGATCGCTTTCGCTGGGCATCCTCCACCTGACCGGGACCCCGGCGGCCCTGGATCCTGGCCCGCACCACCGAGGAAGGACGTTCGATGGGGGAGAAGGTCGCGGCAGGCAGGTTCGACCTGGCCGATCGCCAGCGCTACCGCGACAAGCTGCGTCAGTGCCTGACGGGCTTGGAGCGACTCCTGGCGGAGAAGCGGTTCGATCGCCCCAAGAACCTCATGGGGCTGGAGATCGAGCTGAATCTCGCGGGCGCCGACGGCATGCCGAAAATGTTGAACGGGCAAGTCCTCGAACGCATCGCGAGCCGTGATTTCCAAACAGAACTCGCCATGTTCAATCTGGAAGTCAACATTCCCCCACACCGTCTGGGGGGCCGGGTATTCGACCGCCTCGCGGAGGAACTCCGTACGTCACTGGCATATGCCGACCGGAAAGCCGGCGAGGTCGACGCGGGCATTGTGATGATCGGTATTCTGCCGACTCTCGACCGTGACGACCTGGTGTCGTCGAACCTCTCCGACGTCGACCGGTACACCCTCCTCAACGACCAGATCGTGGCCGCCCGCGGCGAGGAGTTCACCCTCGACATCGACGGCGTGGAGCACCTGAGCTGCACCTCGAAGTCCATCGCGCCGGAGGCCGCCTGCACCTCCGTGCAGCTGCACCTCCAGGTGACCCCGGCCCGCTTCGCCGACGTGTGGAATGCGGCCCAGGCGGTCGCCGCCGCGCAGATCGCCGTCGGCGCCAACTCGCCCTTCCTCTTCGGCCGGGAGTTGTGGCGCGAGTCGCGGCCCCCGCTGTTCCAGCAGTCCACCGACACCCGCCCGCCCGAGCTCCAGGCCCAGGGCGTCCGGCCGCGCACCTGGTTCGGGGAGCGCTGGGTCACCTCGGCGTACGACCTCTTCGAGGAGAACCTGCGTTACTACCCGGCGCTGTTGCCGATCTGCGACGACGAGGACCCGCTGAAGGTGCTCGACCAGGGCGGCACACCGTCGCTCGCGGAACTCGTGCTGCACAACGGCACGATCTACCGCTGGAACCGCCCGGTGTACGGCATCGCCGACGGCGTCCCGCACCTGCGCGTGGAGAACCGCGTCCTGCCGGCCGGACCCACCGTCATCGACGTCATCGCCAACGCGGCCTTCTTCTACGGGGTCGTCCGGGCCCTCGCCGAGGAGTCCCGGCCGGTCTGGACGCGGCTGCCGTTCGAGGCGGCCGCCGCCAACTTCGACGCCGCGTGCAAGGACGGCATCGACGCCCGCTTCACCTGGCCCCGGCGCGGCCGCTACAGCGGCACCACCGAGGTCGACGCCGTGAGCCTGATCCGCGACGAACTGCTGCCGCTCGCCGAGGCCGGACTGGACGCCTGGGGAGTCGAGCCGGCCGACCGTGATCTGTACCTGGGCGTGATCGAGGAGCGCTGCCGGCGCCGGGTGAACGGGGCGAGCTGGCAGGCCGCCACGTTCCACAAGGCACTGGACGCGGGCCTCTCCCGGGACGACGCGCTGGCCGCCACGACCCGGCGCTACCGCGAGCTGATGCACAAGGGCGACCCGGTCCACAGCTGGCCGGTGGAACTGCCGGAGCCGGTGTCGCCGGACTGACCGCCGCCGTCGGGGTGACATCCCGCTGCCGCCATACTGATCCGACACGTCGGTGAAGTGGAGGCAGGTGTGCAGGCGGAGGCGAACCCGGTGGGCGGTTCCATTCCCGAGCAGGGGCTCTCACGGCGGATGCTCCGCGACGAGACGCTGCTGGTCCTCGCCCTGTCGCTGGGCGCGAGCGGAGTGTCCGCGCTGATCAGCTTCATCGGGTCGGTCACCAAGCCGGGCGGCCTCAAGGACCAGGCGGCCACGATGAACGCCTCGGCCGCGCCCGGCCGGCCCTGGCTCGACCTCGCCTGGCAGCTCTTCGGCATCACCACGGCGCTCGTCCCCGTCGCCCTCGTCGCGCACTTCCTGCTGCGCGAGGGCGCGAGCCTGCGCGCGATCGGCTTCGACCGCACCCGGCCGTGGTTCGACCTCGGTCGCGGGGCGGCGATCGCCGCGGTCATCGGCAGCACCGGCATCGCCTTCTACCTCGCGGCCCGCGGGCTCGGCTTCAACCTCACCGTGGTGCCCGAAGCGCTGCCGCCGGTGTGGTGGAAGTACCCGGTACTGATCCTCGCGGCGATCCAGAACGCGGTGCTGGAAGAGGTGATCGTCGTCGGCTACCTGCTGCGGCGCCTGGACCGGCTGGGCTGGTCACCGACGGCCGCGTTGGCCGGCAGCGCCGTTCTGCGCGGCTCGTACCACCTCTACCAGGGCATCGGCGGCTTCATCGGAAACATGGTCATGGGCGTCGTCTTCGTCTACCTCTACCGGCGCTGGGGGCGGGTCGGCCCGCTCGTGGTGGCCCACTCGCTGCTCGACATCGGGGCATTCGTCGGGTACGCGCTGCTGGCGGGCAAGGTGGGCTGGCTGCCGACGGCGTGACGCGGTACGCAAGGGGGCGTACGACACCGTCGTACGCCCCCTTCCGTGTCTCAGGCCAGCAGGTCGCCCTCGATGACGGTGACGGCCCTGCCGGTCAGCAGGGTGCGGTCGCCGCGCAGCTCCGTCCGGACGCGGCCGGAGCGGGGTGAGGCCTGCAGCCCGGTGAGGGCGGCTCGGCCCAGTCGCTCGGACCAGAACGGGGCGAGGGCGGTGTGGGCGCTGCCGGTGACCGGGTCCTCGTCGATGCCGACGTTCGGGAAGAAGCAGCGCGAGACGTAGTCGTGGCCCCGGGCGGGGTCCTCGGCCAGAGCGGTGGCGATGACGCCGCGCTCGGAGTGGGCGGCGAGGGCCTTCAGGTCGGGGGCGAGGCCGTGCACCGTCTTCTCGCCGTCGACCTCGACGAGCAGGTCGCCCACGTTCGGTCCGGTGTCGAGAACCGTGAGCGGTTCGGCGCCCAGCGCCTCGGCCAGGCCGCCGGGCGGGTCGACGCGGGTGAGCGGGGCCGTCGGGAAGTCCAGCGTGACGGAGCCGTCCCCGGCGGGCGTGGCGACCAGGACGCCGCTGCGGGTCGCGAACCGCACCGGGCCCTGGTGGGCGCCGGTCGCGTGCAGCACGTGGGCGGTGGCGAGGGTCGCGTGGCCGCACAGCGCGACCTCGGTGGCCGGAGTGAACCAGCGCAGGGCCCAGTCGGCCTCGGCGCCTTCGGGGAGCGGGTGGGCGAAGGCCGTCTCGGCGTGGTTGACCTCCAGGGCGACGTTCTGCAGCCAGGTGTCGTCCGGGAAGGAGTGCGCGCCGGTCAGCAGCAGGACTCCGGCCGGGTTGCCGGAGAAGGGGCGATCGGTGAAGGCGTCGACGATTCGAATCCGCATGCCGCGACGCTAGGGCTCCCGTGAAGCCGCAGGCCAAGGCCAATTCACGGGCGCTGGACCGATTCTGCCGACCGGGCTTCGCGAAGAGGGTCTTGTCGTTCGCGCGTTACCGATATATCGTTGAGACATCGCGACAGATCAACGATGGAATGGAGAGTGGTTGCGATGCGTACCCACGGATTCGAGCGTGGACATGGACACGGCGGCCCGCATCACGGCCGGGGCGGCTTCGAAGGGCTTCGTGCCGCCTTCGGTCCGTTCGGGCCCGGTGGCCCCGGCTGGGGCGGGCCCGGTGGCCCGGGCTTCGGTCCCGGCCCCTGGGGCGGACGAGGGCGCGGGGGGCCGAGGGGGAGGGCGCGGCGCGGTGACGTGCGCGCCTCGATCCTGGCCCTGCTGAAGGACCGGCCGATGCACGGCTACGAGATGATCCAGGAGATCGCCGAGCGCAGCGGCGGGGCGTGGAAGCCCAGCCCCGGCTCGGTGTACCCGACCCTCCAGCTGCTGGAGGACGAGGGGCTGATCGCCAGTGCGTCCGAGGGCGGCAAGAAGCTGTTCTCGCTCAGCGAAGCGGGCCGCGAGGCCGCCGAGGAAGGGTCCGAGGCGCCCTGGGAGGAGGCCTCGCGCGGGGTCGACTGGGAGGCCCTCGGCGAGATCCGCCAGGCCGGCTTCGGCCTGATGGAGGCCTTCGGCCAGGTCTGGAAGACGGGTAGCAAGGAGCAGCGGGAGAAGGCGCTGGGCGTCATCAACGAAGCCCGCAAGAAGCTGTACCTCATCCTCGCCGACGAGGACTGAACCCCCGTAGCGGGACAAGCGCCCCCGGATGGCTCCGGGGGCGCTTGCGCGTGCCGGAGGTCAGGTCACCAGCCCGTCCAGCTTGCGCAGCGACTCGTGCAGGGCGGCCGTGGCCGAATCCTTGAGCTTTCCCGCCATGAGGGACACCGTCGCGCCCGTGAACTCGCCGTCGATGCGGACCGTCGTGGCGTCGCCGTCGGGCGTGAGGGTGTAGCGCGTCGCCACCGTCACCGCCATTGGGCCCTTGCCGCGGATGGCGAGCACGCGCGCCGGTTCCAGTGCCTCGACGGTCCAGGCCACCTCGGCCGGGAAGTTCATGAGCCGCATGTTCTCCTGGAACGTCGCTCCCACTTCCAGGGGCTCCGGGCCGCCCGCCGGGAAACTCGTGTGGGTCGCGTTCCACTCGCCGTACGCGGGCCAGTCCGTGAGGTGCGCCCACACCTTGTCGGCCGGTGCCCCGATGCGTGCCTCCGCGCTGACTTCGGCCATGCGACCACCTCTTCGTGTCGGGGCTGGGTGTCGCGGAACGTAGCCGTGACGGTCGCAATGTTCAATACTGACGAACCATCAGCCGCGCGGGGCCTGCGTCTGAATCTGCCTGATCTCCTCCGTAGGGAGGAGATTCCGCTCGCTGGAGTCCACTTCCCGTGGGACGCGAAAATGCTTCCCGCCGCGGATGACCCGGGCCCGCGGGACTGATGGGGTAGAGGTTGTGCAATCCCGAATCCCCCGGCAGTCGGCCCCTGAGCGCGGCATGCAGCGCGCGGACAACGATGCCAGGCTCAGTGACGATCTGACGTCGGTGGTCGCCGGTGCGCGGCGCCGGGCCGTCCGGGACGGGGACCGGCAGATCGACACCGCCCACCTGCTGCACTCGCTGCTGGAGTCCGACCCCGAGACGCGTGCCGTCTTCGGTGACGGGCCGCAGATCGCCCGGCTGCTCGGCTATCTCGTCCAGCGCAGCATCGGCTACGGCCTGCGCTGGCAGAGCGGCGTCGAGGACTCCGGCGCAGTCCCCGTGGTGACGGGGGCGGCGGGATTCTCCCCGCTCGCCGCCGGGTGCATGGAGTACGCCTGTGAACGCGCCGCCGGGCGGGGCGGACGGGCCCGTGGCACCGACCTGCTCGCGGCGATCGTCGCCGACCCGCAGGCGCGCGCGGTCGAGGTGCTCGAACGCGCGGGCATCGGCGCCCGCGAGGTGTTCGCCCGGCTCGACGACCGGTCCGGCCGCACCGAGGAGTGCGGCGAAACCACCCTCTGAGCGGCGGCACCCGGAGGGGCCGTCCGCCCCGTCCAGGCAGTGAGACAGGTGTCATAGGGGATGACGCTCCTGTCGCGGCCTGCCATCATGTGCCGGTGCGTACCTCTGACAGCAGCGTGAGCGGGCGCGGCAGGGGTGTGGGGCTCGGCCTCGCGCTCCTGTCCGCGGTGGCCTTCGGCGGATCCGGTGTCGCGGCCAAGCCGCTGATCGAGGCGGGCCTGGACCCGCTGCACGTGGTGTGGCTGCGCGTGGCCGGGGCCGCGTTGGTCATGCTGCCGCTCGCCGTGCGCCATCGCGCGCTGCTGCGGAGGCGGCCCGGGCTGCTCGCCGGGTTCGGGCTGCTCGCCGTCGCCGGTGTCCAGGCCTGCTACTTCGCGGCGCTCTCCCGGATCCCCGTCGGGGTGGCGCTGCTCATCGAGTACCTGGCGCCCGCGCTCGTGCTCGGCTGGGTGCGGTTCGTGCAGAAACGGCCCGTGACGCGTGCCGCGGCCGTCGGTGTCGTGCTCGCGGTCGGAGGACTCGCCTGTGTCGTCGAGGTGTGGTCGGGCCTCCGCTTCGATGCCCTGGGGCTGCTGCTCGCGCTCGGCGCGGCCTGCTGCCAGGTCGGCTACTTCGTCCTGTCCGACCAGGGCAGCGACGCCGGGGACGAGGCGCCCGACCCGCTCGGTGTCATCGCTTACGGGCTGCTGGTCGGCGCGGCCGTGCTGACCGTCGTCGCCCGGCCCTGGACCATGGACTGGTCGGTGCTCCAGGGCACCGCGAGCATGGACGGCAGGCCCGTCGCCGCCGTCGTCCTGCTGGGGTGGATCGTCCTCGTCGCCACCGTCGTCGCCTACGTCACCGGTGTGGTCTCCGTGCGCCGGCTCTCCCCGCAGGTCGCGGGTGTCGTGGCCTGCCTCGAAGCGGTCATCGCCACCGTCCTGGCCTGGGTCCTGCTCGGCGAGCACCTCTCGGCACCACAGATCGCCGGTGGGGCGATCGTGCTGGCGGGCGCGTTCATCGCGCAGTCCTCGACGCCCTCGAAGGGCTCCGGGCAGCCGGTGGCGAGCGGTGGCCCGGAAAGAGAATTGTCCCGGCGCGGAACCAGCGCATAGGGTTCCGATCATGCCTTCGAACGCACTCGTTCTTCCGCCTCCGGCCGCCTGAGGCGGGCCCTCCGGAAACCGCGCCCGGCGTCTCGCCGCCGCGCAGAACGGTGCTGCCCGCAGACGAAGTCCGTGGACCCCTGATCCTCACTGATCCGGGGTTCTTCCCGAACTTCCGCGCACCTGCCGCCGCTTGTCGCGTGCGGCGTGCCGTGCGCGTCTGCGGAGAGAACGCGTGTCGAACACTGCCATCGGCCTGCCCGTCGGGCGAGGCCTCCTCTATCTGATCGTCGCCGGTGTCGCCTGGGGCACCGCCGGTGCGGCCGCCTCCCTGGTCTACCGGGCCAGCGACTTGGGGCCGGTCGCCCTTTCCTTCTGGCGCTGCGCCGCCGGTCTCGTGCTGCTCCTCGCCGTCCGCCTGCTGCGGCCCCGCGCCGGGACCCCCGCGCGAGAACCGCTTAGGCGCCGGGCGCTGCGGGCCGGGGTCACCGGGCTCGGGCTCGCCGTCTTCCAGACCGCGTACTTCGCGGCCGTCTCCGCCACCGGGCTCGCCGTGGCCACCGTCGTCACCCTGGGCGCGGGGCCCGTCCTCATCGCGCTCGGCGCCCGGCTGACCCTCGCCGAGCGTCTGGGCCGGGGCGGTGCCGTCGCCGTCACGGGTGCCCTCGCCGGGCTCACGGTCCTCTTCCTCGGTGGAGGGGGCACGACCGTACGCCCCGTGGGTGTGCTGCTCGCGCTGCTGTCCGCGGCCGGATACAGCGCGATGACGCTGCTCACCCGCCGGTGGGGCCGCGACGGCGACGCGGACGCCGCCCGGACCGCCGGGGCCTTCGCCGTCACGAGCCTGTGCCTGCTGCCGTTCGCCCTGGCGGAGGGACTGCTGCCGCACACCGAGGAGCCCGGCCGGCTCCTGCTCCTGCTGGTCTACGTCGCCGCTGTCCCCACCGCGCTCGCCTACGGCCTCTACTTCGCGGGCGCGGCCGTCGTGCGGTCCGCCACCGTCTCGGTGATCATGCTGCTCGAACCGGTGAGCGCGGCGGTGCTCGCCGTCGTCCTGCTCGGCGAGCACCTCACGGCGGCGACGCTGGCCGGAACCCTGCTGATGCTCGGTTCGGTGGCGGCCCTGGCGGTGGGGGAGGCGCGAGGCGCCCGGACGAGCGAGGAGCCGGTGACAGCCGTGTGAGGCTTTAGGCCTCCTGCCTGCGCAGGAGATGGTCGCGAGCCCTTCCGTCACCCGGACCGCCGCGGGCCGCGAGGCCCGCGGCGATCCGGTCCCGGACTTCGGCCGGCTTGTGGCTCGCGTACTTGAACTTCGCCCGTACGTCCGTCACTTCGAGGCGCAGGCCGCGAATGCCGGCGAGCATCCTGCCGTACGGGGCCTCACCCGCCACTGCCCGTGCGGAGCCCCCCATCGGCTGGAAGTGGTCGACCTGGCGGTTGAGCAGCTCGGCCTTCTCCTCCGGGTCGTCCACGACATGGGCGCGGCAGCGGAGCTGTACGGCTGTGTAGAAGCTCGTCGGGGTGCCGTGCTCGGGCGGGACGTCCGGGGCGGCCTGCCAGGGCCCGGGCACGAACACGTAGTCGTCGACCACGCTCAGCAGGACGTCCGGGCCGGCCTCCAGGGCAGGCCAGAGCGGGTTCGGACGGGCGAGATGGGAGACGACCTCACGGCGCCCGGCATCGTAGGCGAAGTGCAGGGGCTGGACGTGGGGAGGTTCGCCCGGCAGGCCGTTGACGGCGAGCTGACCGAAGTCGTGACCGGCCAGCCACTGCTGCCACTCGGCGTCGTCTCGGGGCGCGTCCCAGGGATGGATCAGCATCACAAGGCCGCGAGGTAGCCGGGCAGTTCGGTGCCGGGAGCCAGGCCGGGGTCGGAGACCGGGGTGCCGTAGGTGCGCCGGACCGGGACGACACCGGCCCAGTGGGGGAGGGCGAGATCCTCCGGTTCGTCGTTCACGCCGCCGGTGCGCAGCTTCGCGGAGACCTCGTCCAGGTCCAGGCGGATCACGGCGGTGGCGGCGAGCTCCTTCTTGTCGGCGGGGCGCGAGTCGGCGGAGCGGCCGGGCACGACGTGGTCGACCAGGGCGTCCAGTGCCTGCCGCTTCTCCTCGGGGTCCCTCACGTCGTGGGCGACGCCGTGCACCACCACGGAGCGGTAGTTGATCGAGTGGTGGAAGGCCGAGCGGGCCAGCACCAGACCGTCGACGTGCGTGACCGTCAGGCAGACCGGGAGGCCCGGGTCGGCCTGGCCGGCCGCCCGCAGCGGACGCGAGCCCGTCGAGCCGTGCACGTACAGCCGCTCGCCGACGCGGGCGTACAGCGTGGGCAGTACGACCGGTGCCCCGTCGCGGACGAACCCGAGGTGGCAGACGTAGGCCTCGTCGAGTATTGCGTGCACCAGGTCCTTGTCGTACGAGGCCCGGTCCGGGGAGCGGGTGGGGACGGTGCGGTCGGTCGGGGTGTAGCCGGTCTCGGGCTGCGACGGCGTCTGCGCGGTCCCCTGCATGGCGCTCTCCATTGCACTAGTGCATACTTAGCTTTGTGCTAGGAGAGTATCCGATCAGTGGGCGTCGCGCAGCGGACATTTCCGCGAGCATCGAGCGCGCGGTGGGGGCAGGTGAGCTGCGGCCGGGGCAACTGCTGCCTCCCATGCGGGAGTTGGCCGAACGGCTGGGGGTGAATCCCAACACGGTGGCGGCCGCGTACCGGACCCTGCGCGAGCGCGGGGTCATCGAGACCGCGGGCCGGCGGGGCAGCCGGGTGCGGCCCGCCCCGGCGACGACCGGGCGGGAGCACTTCAGGGTGGACGTCCCCGAGGGCGTGCGGGACGTGGCGCAGGGCAATCCGGACCCGGCGCTGCTGCCGCCGCTCGCGGACGCGTTCGCGGCGGCCGCCGCCGAGGGGGACCGGGCGCCGGTGCTCTACGGGGGCACACCCGTGGAGCCGGAGCTGGCCCGGATGGCGCGGGCCGGCTTCGACGCCGACGGGGTGCCGGAGGGGCCGGTGGCCGTGGTCTCCGGGGCACTGGACGGCGTCGAACGGGTGCTGGCGGCCCACCTCAAGCCCGGCGACGCCGTCGCCGTCGAGGATCCCGGCTGGGGCCGCACCCTCGATCTCGTGCCGGCGCTCGGACTGCGGACCGTGCCGGTGGGTGTCGACGACGAGGGGCCCCGCGCGGAGGACGTCCGGCGGGCGCTGGAGGCCGGGGCGCGGGCTCTGATCGTGACGGACCGGGCGCAGAACCCGACCGGCGCGGCGGTGAGCGCGCCGCGCGCGCGGGCCCTGCGAGCCGTGCTCCGGGAGCACCCGGAGGTCCTGCTGATCGAGGACGACCACGGGCACGGCATCGTCGACCTGCCCCTGCACCCGCTGGCCGGAGTCACCCGCCACTGGGCGTTCGTCCGCTCGGCGGCCAAGGCCTACGGCCCCGATCTGCGTCTCGCCCTGCTCACCGGGGACACCCTCACCGTGGACCGGGTCAGTGGACGGCACCGGCTCGGACCGGGCTGGGTCAGCCGTCTGATGCAGCGGGCCCTGGTGCGGCTGTGGGCCGGCGGCGCGGTGGACACGGCCGAGGTGGCGGCGTCGTACGGGAGGCGGCGGGACGCGCTGATCGGCGCGCTCGCACGGCGCGGTGTCGCGGCGCACGGGCGCAGCGGCATGAACGTGTGGGTGCCCGTGCCGGACGAGACCGGCGCCGTCGCCCGGCTGCTGCACGCCGGCTGGGCCGTGGCCCCCGGGGCCCGCTTCCGGCTGGCCGCGCCGCCCGGTATCCGGGTCACCGTCTCGACCCTCGCCGACGGCGAGGTCGAGAAGCTGGCCGACGCGATCACCTCGGCGGTCGGGCCCGCTCCCGCGCGGAGCTACGACTGAGGCACGGCCTCAGGACCACGGCCGGGAGGGGCCGGCACTACGACTCCGGGCGGGACTTGGGGCGTATCTGGGTGAGGGCCGCCCCCGTCAGCACGATCACGGCTCCGACCGGCGTCGACCACGTGAGTGCCTCGCCGAGAAGCGCCACGCCCGCGGCCGTGGCGATGACCGGGATGAAGTACGTGACCATCTGGGCGGTCGTCGGGCCGACCTCGGCGACCAGGCCGTACTGGAGGAGCACCGCCAGGCCCGTGCCCAGCGCGCCCAGGGCGGCGATCGCCAGCAGCGGTCCGACGGACACGCGGGTGGGCAGGGTCGTGAACAGCGGGGTGACGACCGCCAGCTGGATCGTCGCGAGCAGCAACTGGGCACCGGTCATCGACAGGTGGGAGTCGCCGGTGCCGGCCAGCGTGCGGCGGACGTAGATCCAGCCGATCGGGTAGCTGAGGGAGCCGAGCAGGGCCAGTGCCGTCCCGGTGGCGTCCAGGCCGTGGAAGCCCTGCCAGGCACCCAGCACCGTGAGCACCCCGAGGAAGCCGAGGCCGAGCCCGGCGACCCGGACCCGGGTCGGGCGGTCCTCCGACAGGGCGACCAGCGACAGCGCCATGCCCCACAGCGGTGAGGTCGCGTTGCAGATGCCGGCCAGCGTGGACGGGATGGTCAGTTCGGCGTACGCGAACAGCGAGAACGGCAGGGCGTTGAGCAGGAACGCGGCGACCGTCAGATGCCCCCAGACCCGGATTCCGCGCGGCAGCCGCTCGCGGCGCACCGCCATCGCGGCGGCCAGCACCGCCGTGCCGAACAGCAGCCGGCCGAGCGTCACCTGGAACGGCGCGTACGCCCCGGTTCCCACCTTGATGAGGAGAAAGCTGAAGCCCCAGATCAGGGACAGGGCGGCGAACCGCAGACGCCAGTCGAGGCGGCGGCGGAGCGGAGCGGACGGGGCGCCGGCGACCCGGCCGGGCGGTGTGGTGACGGTGCTCATGGCAGCCACGATGTGCCAAGAGAACCTCGTAGCACAATCGAGATTTCGCACCCGGTACTGCGTAGCATTGCTTACATGTTGAATCTGGAGCGCCTGCGCACCCTCGATGCCCTCGCCCGGCACGGCTCGGTCAGCGGCGCGGCCGAGGGGCTGCACATCACCACGTCCGCCGTCTCGCAGCAGCTCTCCAAGCTGGAACGGGAGGTCGGGCAGCAGCTCCTCGCCAAGAACGGCCGGGGCGTGCGGCTCACCGACGCGGGCCGGCTGCTCGCCGAGCACGCCGCGCGCATCCTGTCCCAGGTCGAACTCGCCCAGTCGGACCTGGAGGCGCAGCGCGGCCAGGTCGTGGGCGAGCTCAGACTGTCGGCGTTCCCGACGGCCGCGCGAGGCCTGTTCCCCCACGCGCTGGCCGCGCTGCGCGAGCGGCACCCCGCGCTCCGGCTGCGCTCCTGCGAGCTCGAACCGGAGCTCGGCATCGCCGGAGTCGTGCGCGGCGACCTCGACCTCGCCGTGGTGCTCGACTGGTACAACAAGCCGATGGCACTGCCCGACGGGCTGGTCAAGGCGTCGATCCTGGACGACCCGGCCGAGGTCGCCATGCCGGTGGCCCACCGGCTCGCGGCGCGCGAGGAGGTGGATCTCGCCGAGTTCGCCGACGACGAGTGGATCACCTGGGGCGAGGGCGAGTTCTGCCACGAGTGGCTGATGTTCACCCTGCGCTCCAAGGGCGTGGAGCCGATCGTCGGGCACCGCGCCGCCGAGAACCACACACAGCTGGCGCTGGTCGCCGCCGGGCTCGGGGTGTGCATCGCCCCGGTGCTCGGCCGGCGTCCCGTGCCCGCCGGGGTCGTGACCGTCCCCCTCAGGCAGCGGGTCCGGCGGCACGTGTACGTCGTCTGGCGCGCGGACGCGGACCGCCGCCCGTCGATCAGGGCTGCGGTGCAGGCCCTGCGGGCGGCGGGGGAGAGCGTCGGCTGACGTCCCGGGAGCGGCCGCCGCCCGGGCCCCGGCCGGAGCACCCGGGAAGCGGCTACTGCCCGGCCAGTTTGCGGAAGTCCCAGGAGACGATCTTCTCCGGCGTCAGCCGGATCCAGGCGTGCCGGCCGTCGTGCGGCATCTCCTCCAGGCCGAAGTTCTTCCGCGCGAACAGCGTCTCGGGGACGTCGAGTTCGGCGCGCAGCTCGCCCGTGCGCGGTATCTCGCCCACGAACTCGACCGTGCCGGACAGCTCGGCGCCGCGCAGCTCGTCGTACTCCTCGCCGGTGTCGACCACGATCGCCACCCGCGGGTCGCGCCGCAGGTCGGTCCAGCGCTTGCTGCGCACGACCGAGTACAGCCACATCGACGCGCCGTCCCAGGCGAACCACAGCGTGCTCACGTGCGGTGCGCCGCCGGCCGACACCGTGGCGACCCGGCAGGTGCGCTGGGTGGTCAGGAAGTCGTCCAGCTCGCCCGGCGTCATCATGATCTTCCGGCCTCTGCGCTGCTGCTGCGTGACAGTCATGCGCCCCCTCTTTCTCCCACGTCGTGCCAGAGGAGATCCTCTGACATCACGTCAGAAAAGGATGGGTTCTCTTCCGTCCGTGCGCAATGGTGGTTACGCTCGCCCGCCCAGCCGCCGGCGACAGGGGGAACCGTGCCCTCTCACCAAGCGCTCAGCGAACTCCTCGAACCGGGCACCACCGTGCTGCTCACCGTCGAGTGCCAGGAGGGCGTCGTCGGGGCGGACAGCGCACTGCCCGAACTCGCCGAAGAGGCCCGCACCGGCGGTGCCCTCGCCAACGTCGCCCGTCTGGTGGCGGCCGCCCACGAAGGCGGCGTCCAGGTCGTGCACGCCGTCGCCGAGCGCCGTCCCGACGGCCGCGGGGCCAGCCGCAACGCCCGTCTCTTCCGCGCCGCCGCACGCCTGCCCGTCCAGCAGGTGGCCGGCACCCCGGCGGTGCAGGTGGCGGCCCCCATCGAGGTCGCCGAGGAGGACCTCGTCGTACGGCGGCTGCACGGGCTGTCACCCCTCACGGGCACCGACGCCGACCCGCTGCTGCGCAACCTCGGCTGCCGCACGCTGATCGTCACCGGCGTCTCGGCCAACGTGGCCGTCCCCAACGCCGTGTTCGACGCGGTGAACCGCGGCTACACCGTCGTCGTCCCGGCGGACGCCATCGCGGGGGTGCCGTCCGACTACACCCCCGCGATGATCCGCCACACCCTCGCGTTGGTCGCCACGGTCGCGACCACGGACGAGGTGCTGGCGTGCCTGGAGCGTCCGGATGGAGTCAGGCGAGCGTGATGGAGTCGCCGTTCACCGTCACCTTCTTCGCCTCCAGCGGCTTGACCGCCGGGCCCTTCTTCACACTGCCGTCGAGGACGGAGAACTGACTGCCGTGGCAGGCGCAGGAGATGATGTCGTCCTTGAGGTCCACCATCGGACAGTTCTGGTGGGTGCAGATCGTCGAGAAGGCCTTGTAGTCGCCCGCCGCCGGCTGCGAGACCACCACCTTCTCGTCCTTGAAGATCTTGCCGCTGCCCTCGGGGATGTCGGCGGTCTTCGCGAGCGCCGCACCACCGGCTCCCGCTCCGGCGGACGAGCCGCCCCCTTCGTTCGTCGCGCCGCCGCCCTGTTCGGTGGACGGGTCGGACGCCTTGTCGTCCGACCCGCACGCCGTCAGCGCCACGGTGAGCCCCGCCGCGCCAGCCGCCGCCACGACGGCGCGGCGGCTCGGTCCCGACATCGGCTGAACTGATTCGCTGGTCATGCTGACGTTCCTTCCGGGGGTTTCGTGATCTGCGGAGAGGTACGGCCCTTGCGGACCGGCTGTTCAGACCCTGCCGAAATCCTGGCCCGTTCGCGGAAGGACACGGGTAAAGCGGAGCTGTCGGTTGGCTGTCGGGTTCCGGCCCGGTGCCGCGAGGCCGTCGCCGCGGCCGCAGCGTACGTCAGTAACCTGGGGCGATGCTCAAGGAAGTGATCGCGACCCGTTTCATCGCGCCGCTGCGCGAGGGCGGTTCGCTGCCGGGCCTGGTCGAGGCCGACGACTCCGGCACCTACGTCCTGAAGTTCACCGGTGCGGGACAGGGCCGCAAGACACTGGTCGCCGAGGTCGTCTGCGGCGAACTCGCCCGCCGGCTCGGGCTGCGGGTGCCGCGTCTGGTCACCGTCGAGCTCGACCCGGAGCTGGGTCTGGGTGAACCGGACGAGCAGGTGCAGAGCCTGCTGAGGTCCAGCGGCGGCACCAACCTCGGCATGGACTTCCTCTCCGGCGCGCTCGGGTTCGACCCGCTCGCGTTCCCGGTGAGCCCCGAGGAGGCAGGCCGGGTGGTCTGGTTCGACGCGCTGATCAACAACGTCGACCGGTCCTGGCGCAACCCCAACCTGCTGAGGTGGCGGGGCGAGCTGTGGCTCGTCGACCACGGGGCGACGATGATCTGGCACCACAACTGGCCCGGCGTGGACGCCTCCGCCGCCCGCCCGTACGACGCCTCCGACCACGCGCTGGCGTCCTTCTCGCCCGATGTCGCCTCCGCCGCCGCCGAGTTGGCGCCTCTGGTCACCGGGGAACTCCTCGCCGACGTCACCGCACAGATCCCGGACGCCTGGCTCACGGACGAACCCGGCTTCGCCGCGCCGGACGACCTGAGGCAGGCCTACGCGCGCCCGCTGCTCGCCCGGGCCGCCGTCATCCACGACCGCATCCAGGGGCTGAAGTGAACGACCGGCACATCATCAAGGGCGGCCCGCGGGACCGCCACGTCTACGAGTACGCCGTCCTGCGCGTCGTCCCGCGCGTGGAACGCGGCGAGTGCGTCAACGCCGGGGTCCTCGTCTACTGCCGGGCCGAGGCCTACGTCGGCGCCCGCACCCACCTCGACGAGACCCGCCTGCTGGCCCTCGACCCCCGGGCCGACGTGGCCGGGGTCCGGGCCGCCCTGCGCGCCGTCGAAAGCCTCTGCGCGGGCGGCTCCGCGGCCGGCCAGGCGGCGTCCGACGACCCGGGCCGCCGCTTCCGCTGGCTCGTGGCCCCCCGCTCCACGATCGTCCAGCCCGGCCCCGTGCACACCGGCCTGACCACGGACCCGGCAGCGGAGACCGAACGGTTGCTGGACCTGCTGGTGCGGTGAGGGAGGCCGCGCCGGACCGTCAGTGCCGGCGGCGCCTCACCAGGAAGCCGCCCGCGAGGACGGCACCCGCCGCGAAGGCCAGGCCGATCGCCGTCTCCCAGTCGCTCGGCCCGGACGACACCGCGCCCCCGGCCCCGCCCCGCACGCCGCGGGAAGGGGCGGCGGTCGCGGGCGCCGTGGTGCCGGAGCCGGACGGGCTCGCGGACCCGGACGGGCTGACGGACGGGCTCACGGTCGGGCTCGCCGATGGAGAGGGGCTCGCGGAGGCGGACGGCCGCACGGGGGAGATGACACCCGAGCCGACGCGGGGCAGCGACTCGCACGCGAT
The DNA here is from genome assembly GCF_014202475.1 of Streptomyces paradoxus. Classification (GTDB taxonomy): domain Bacteria; phylum Actinomycetota; class Actinomycetes; order Streptomycetales; family Streptomycetaceae; genus Streptomyces; species Streptomyces paradoxus. The sequence continues at coordinate 434,988 of NZ_JACHGV010000007.1, read as the reverse complement.
GCCGTCGTCCGGGCCCTCGTCCTCGTCGAGTCGGTGCGGGTCGCGCCGATCCGCCTCGAAGGCGGCCTGCGCGTCCTCCTGGAAGGCGAAATCACTGCAGTCCAGGTCCTGCCGGGCATGAGCGGGGTCGGCCAGCGGCACGATCGCGGCGATCGCGAACAGCGTGCCTATGGCACCGGTGCGACGGCGCATGGAGCGTCTCCCTTCCGGCCACGGGTGGCTCGGGCTCCGACGCTAGGCGCCCGGCGGTGCGGCGGCGCGTGTCCGTAGGCCGATCGGGTGTCCCGGAAGGTGCCGCCGGGCAGGGTGGGCCCGGGTGATGGATCACATGCCGCCCCCGGCCGTTGACACCGCGTGCCAGGGCTTCTAGCGTCACACCCACTGAAGGTACTAAGCGGTCGCTCACCTGAGGAGTAGCAGTCATGTCCACCACTGAGCAGCGGGTTGCCGTCGTGACCGGTGCCGCGCGCGGCATCGGTGCCGCCACCGCCGTACGACTGGCCGCCGAGGGCCGCGCGGTCGCCGTGCTCGACCTCGACGAAGCGGCCTGCAAGGACACCGTCGAGAAGATCACCGCCGCGGGCGGCACGGCCCTCGCGGTCGGGTGCGACGTCTCGGACGAGACGCAGGTCGAGGCGGCCGTCGCACGAATCGCCCAGGAGCTCGGCGCGCCGACGATCCTGGTCAACAACGCGGGCGTGCTGCGCGACAACCTGCTGTTCAAGATGAGCGTGTCCGACTGGGACACCGTCATGAACGTGCACCTGCGCGGCGCCTTCCTGATGTCCAAGGCCTGCCAGAAGCACATGGTGGACGCGGGCTTCGGCCGGATCGTCAACCTGTCGTCGTCGTCCGCGCTCGGCAACCGCGGCCAGGTGAACTACTCGGCCGCCAAGGCGGGCCTGCAGGGCTTCACCAAGACCCTCGCCAAGGAGCTCGGCAAGTTCGGCGTCACCGCCAACTCCGTCGCCCCCGGCTTCATCGCCACCGAGATGACCAAGGCCACCGCCGACCGCGTCGGCATGGGCTTCGAGGACTTCAAGGCCGCCGCCGCCACCCAGATCCCCGTGGCCCGGGTCGGCGAGCCGGAGGACATCGCCAACGCCATCGCCTTCTTCACCGGCGAGGCGGCCGGGTTCGTCTCCGGCCAGGTGCTGTACGTCGCCGGCGGACCGCTCGACTAAGGGACCAAGAACATGACTTCCGTGGAACTCTCCGGCAAGGTCGCCCTCGTCACGGGCGCCAGCCGCGGCATCGGCTACGGCGTCGCCGAGGCCCTGGTCGCGCGCGGTGACCGCGTGTGCATCACCGGCCGCAACGAGGACGCCCTCAAGGAGGCCGTCGAGCAGCTCGGCGCCGACCGTGCGGTCTACGTGGCGGGCAAGGCGCACGACGAGGCCCACCAGGCCGTCGCCGTCGAGCGCACGATGGAGGCCTTCGGCCGTGTCGACTACCTGGTCAACAACGCTGGTACCAACCCGGTGTTCGGGCCGATCGCCGACCTCGACCTGAACGTCGCGCGCAAGGTCTTCGAGACCAACGTCGTCTCGGCGCTCGGCTTCGCCCAGCGGACCTGGCACGCCTGGCAGAAGGACAACGGCGGCGCGATCGTCAACATCGCCTCCGTCGCGGGCCTGTCGCCCTCGCCCTTCATCGGCGCGTACGGCGTCAGCAAGGCCGCGATGATCAACCTGACCGTGCAGCTCGCGCACGAGTTCGCACCCAAGGTCCGGGTCAACGCGATCGCCCCGGCCGTGGTGAAGACCAAGTTCGCCGAGGCCCTGTACGAGGGCCGGGAGGAGGAGGCCGCCGCGGCGTACCCGCTGGGCCGGCTCGGTGTGCCCTCCGACATCGGGGGCGCGGCCGCGTTCCTCACCTCCGAGCAGTCCGACTGGGTCACCGGACAGACGCTCGTCGTGGACGGCGGCATCTTCCTCAACGCCGGGACCGGCTGACGCGGACCGCGGATGAGGACCGGCACGGGCGCCGTCGGCACCGACGGCGCCCGTGCCGGCGTAAAGGAACGGCAAAAGACGATGACAACGTCGTCAAAGGTTTATCGATCAAGCGGTCATGGACGGGGAGGGTCAAGGGGCGCGGCACTGCGGTATGGTCTGCCGACCCTTGGTATGGCAGATCGAGGAGCGTGCGCGTGTTCAAGCGGAACCGGTGCCTGTGGCAGGTGGCGGCCATCGCGTCCATATCGTCCCTGCTCGCCGGGTGCGGCGTGCTGTCGTCCGACACCCCGGAGGACGAAGGACCGATTGTCCTGGGCACCACCAGTGCCCCCAGCACGCTCGACCCTGCCGCGTCGTGGGACAGCTCCTGGGAGCTGTTCCGCAACATCTACCAGACGCTGCTGAGCTATCCGACGGGCGCGAGCGACCCCCAGCCGGACGCCGCCGAGCAGTGCGGCTTCAGCGACTCCTCGAACCAGGTCTACCGCTGCGAGCTGCGCGAGGGCCTGAAGTTCTCCAACGGCGACGCGCTCGACGCGCAGGCCGTGAAGTACTCGTTCGACCGGATCCGCAAGATCAACGTCAACGGCGGCCCCGCCGGTCTGCTGGGCAGCCTGGAGCGGGTCCAGGCCCCCAACGACCGTGAGGTGATCTTCCACCTCAACAAGCCGGACGCCACCTTCCCGTTCGTGCTGGCCACCCCCGCCATGTCGATCGTGTCCCCGGAGGCCTATCCGCGGAACAGCCTGCGCAAGGGCAGTGACGTGGTCGGGTCCGGGCCGTACACCCTCGACTCCTACTCCGACGGCAAGGAAGCCGTCCTCGTCCGCAACGACTCCTACAAGGGCTACGCGGAGCGCCGGAACGACGCGGTGACCGTCCGCTACTTCCAGGACTCCGGCGCCATGGTGAAGGCGCTGCGGGACAAGGAGATCGACGTGACCTACCGCGGCCTGGCCGCCGGAGACGTCGTCGAGCTCCAGAGCAAGTCCTCCAAGGACGAGGAGATCCAGCTCGTCGAGGGCACGGGCACCGACATCAACTACCTGGTGTTCAACCCGAAGGACTCCTGGGCGAACAAGAAGGCCGTGCGGCAGGCCATCGCGCAGGTCGTCGACCGGGCGGCGATCGCCCACAAGGTCTACAAGGACACCGTCGACCCGCTGTACTCCATGGTCCCCAAGGGCCTCACGGGCCACACCACGGGCTTCTTCGACGACTACGGCGACCCCGACGTCGCCAAGGCCCGCAAGATCCTCACCGAGGCCGGCATCAACCAGCGCGTCCCGCTCACCTTCTGGTACACGAGCGACCGCTACGGCTCCGAGACCGCCGGGGAGTTCAAGGAGCTGAAGCGCCAGCTGGAGGACTCCGGCCTGTTCTCGATCAGCCTGAAGAGCCGCCCCTGGAAGACCTATGTCGAGGGCTACCAGAAGGGCGAGTACCCGGTGTTCGGGCGCGGCTGGTTCCCCGACTTCCCGGACGCCGAGAACTTCATCGCGCCGTTCGTCGGCGACCAGAACGCCCTCGGCACGCCCTACCCGGCCCCCGAGATCACCGGCGATCTGTTGCCCCGCTCGCGCCGCGAGAGCGACCGCGCGAGTGTGGAGAAGGAGTTCGAGGAGGCCCAGCGGATCCTCGTGGACGACGCGCGGCTGCTGCCGCTGTGGCAGGGCCGGCAGTACGTGGCGGCCAGCCGGGACGTCTCGGGCGCCGAGCGGGCCCTGGACCCGTCGACGATCATGATGCTGTGGGAGCTGCACCGCAAGACCGCCTGGTAGGCGGGCCGGCTGCCGGCTTTCCCGGGCACGTTGTCAGTGGTCGCCTGTAGGTTCTGTGGCCTGAAGTGACCGCACATCGTGAGGACGTTGACGTGACCGACATCGCCATGCTGCCCGAGTCCTGGCGCGGGGTTCTGGGTGACGAGCTGCAGCAGCCCTGGTTCAAGGAGCTGACGGAGTTCGTCGAGGAGGAGCGGGCGAAGGGTCCCGTCCATCCGCCGCGCGAGGAGGTCTTCGCGGCGCTGGACGCCACGCCGTACGAGGAGGTCAAGGTCCTGATCCTCGGTCAGGACCCGTACCACGGCGAGGGGCAGGGGCACGGGCTGTGCTTCTCGGTCAGGCCGGGGGTGCGGATCCCGCCGTCCCTGCGCAACATCTACAAGGAGATGCACCAGGAGCTGGGCACGCCGATCCCGGACAACGGCTACCTCATGCCGTGGGCCCGGCAGGGCGTGCTGCTGCTCAACGCGGTGCTCACGGTCCGCGGCGGCGAGGCCAACTCCCACAAGGGCCGGGGCTGGGAGAAGTTCACCGACGCAGTGATCCGGGCCGTGGCCTCGCGCCCCGACCCGGCGGTCTTCGTTCTGTGGGGCAACTACGCGCAGAAGAAGCTCCCGCTGATCGACGAGTCCCGGCATGCCGTGATCAAGGGAGCGCACCCCTCGCCCCTGTCCGCGAAGAAGTTCTTCGGCTCGCGACCCTTCACGCAGATCAACGAGGCGGTGGCGGCACAGGGGCACACGCCGATCGACTGGACGATCCCGAACCTGGGCTGACGCACCCGGCCGTACGGCCGTGCCGTGCCGGGCCCGGCGGTGTCCGGAGCCGCCTGAGCCGGATCGCCCCCGGCTGGGGTTAGCGTCGGCGGGAACAGCCGGCGAGTGCGCGGAGGGCGTCGTGGCGGAGCGACAGGAGCAGGCGGCGCCCGATGCCGTGCTGACGCGGATCGGGCAGGTCGTCATGCTGCACCACGCGGGGGACCGGGAGGAGGCGAGGCACCGGTACCTCGGCCTGTGGGCGGAGATCGGCGAGCACGGCGACCCGCTGCACCGCTGCACCCTCGCCCACTACCTGGCCGACACCCAGGACGACCCGGCGGACGAACTGGCCTGGGACCTGCGTGCCCTGACGGCGGCCGAGGAGGCCAGGGAGGAGGCCGTCGCGGTGGCCGCGGTGATCGCGATCTACCCCTCCCTGCACCTGAACCTCGCGGACGACTACCTCGGACTCGGCCGCCGCGACGCCGCCCGCACGCACCTGCGGTGGGCCCGGGAGGCCGCCGCCGCCCTCGCCGACGACAGCTACGGCGAGGGCGTGTGGGCGGCCATCGGCCGCCTGGAGTCCCGGCTCGGGGAGGGCGGCGCGGGAACCTGGACGCCGCCGCGGCAGCGGCCCTGACCCGCCGGCCGAGGCCCGGCCGGCGTCCGTTCAACGCCCGTACGTGTCACGGCAGATCGTCGCCTCCGGGCTGTCCGCCCGCCACCCCCCGTAGCGCCTGCCCAGCGCGCATACGTCCGCGTTGCCGTTCGGGACGCTCTTCTCGACGTCCTGACGTCCCGAATCCGACACGTCGGGGAGGTCGGTTTGCGACCGCTGGGGGCCGCGCCGAGCGGGCCCGGGGTGCTGCGGACGGGCGGGGCGCGGACGGACGTCGCGGTGGACGGGCTGCGGCGTCCCCGGTTCCGGCGCGGCCGCCGGAGGCATGGCCGGGCGGGTCGCCGGCGCGGCCGGCTCCGGGTGGCGGGACTCCTCTTCGATGAGCTGCAGCGCCTCACGGACCGGCGCCTGCACGATCTGAGGCTCCGCCGCGTCCTGCCGTTCCGGCGCCGGCGGCCGGGGCGGTGCCGCCGGGGGGCCCGGCGCGGTGGGATGCGGGACCGTCGTACAGCCGGTGAGGGCCGAGACCGCCACGGTCAGCAGGAGCGTCGCTGTGGTCGTCGTTCGATGCACCCGCGCAACTCTGGTGCGTCCGGCCCCCGGTGAGCCCGTGGACAGGGTGCAGGATGCCCCGCGCGGGTGATCTCGCGCCCCGTACGGAGGTCGCCGGTGTGACGGGGGTGACGTCAGTCGCCGGTTGCACCGTCGATGCGCTCGCGGATCAGGTCGGCGTGGCCGTTGTGCCGCGCGTACTCCTCGATCATGTGCGTGTAGATCCAGCGCAGGTTGAAGCGCTCGCCGGTGCGCCGGTGCTTGCCCTCGGAGATGTCGTCGAGGCCGAAGCGGGCCGCGTTGCGCCGGGCGGTCTCGATCTCGGCCTGCCAGGTGGCGTACGCCTCCTCCCACGTGTCGGACTCGGAGAGATGGAACTCGCCGTCCGGATCCTCCTCGGTGTAGTAGACCGGGCCGGCGTCCTCGGCCGTGAGGACCTTGCGGAACCAGCCCCGCTCCACCTCCGCCATGTGCCGCACCAGCCCCATCAGGCTCAGCTCGGACGGCTCCACCGCGGCGGTGCGGAGCTGGGCGTCGGTCAAGCCCTCACACTTCCAGGCAAGGGTCCGGCGGTGGTAGTCCAGCCAGCCCTCCAGCATCGTGCGTTCGTCGGCGGTGGTGGCGGGCTCGTGGCGTTCGTTCGTCATGGACGCATCCTTTCCGAGCCGCCCCTGCCGCACCACAAGATTTTCAGCCCCCCAGCATGCCTTCCAGCAGTTCCCGCAACCCGGCCCGCACCTCCTCCAGGCTCGGCACCTCGGCGCCGAACGACCCCGCCACACAGCTGAACATCAGCCCGTCCGCCCAGGCGATCAGCGACAGGGTGTGCCGGGCCGGGTCGGTCGAGCCCAGGCCGGTGACCAGGGCGGCCAGCTGGTCCCGGAAGCGGGCGCCCGTGGCGTCGAAGAACGCCCGCAGCTCGGGGCGGCGCGTCGCCTCCAGGGCCAGTTCGTAGCGGGCGAGCGTGAGTGCGCGGTGGCCCGTCAGGGCCCGGTGGGTCGCCAGGGCCAGCGCGTCCGCCAGGGAGGCGGCCCCGGCCCCGGGGTCCGGCATCTCGTGCAGGGCCAGGACCCGGGCCTCGCGCTCGGCCAGACGCCGCACCGCCAGCTCCAGCAGGGCCTGCCGGGTGCGCGCGAGGTTCGACGTGGAGCCCTGGGGGAGTCCGGCCGACTCGTCGACCGCCCGGTGCGTGAGGCCGCGCATGCCGCGCTCGGCGAGCAGGGCGAGGGCGGTGTCGGCGACCAGGTCGGAGCGGGAGGGGCCGGCGGTGCGTACGGACATGGACCCAAGCTACCCGTCCGACTACAGCTGTAGTAACGTCGATGGTCTCACTACAGGTGTAGTCGCACGCGAGGAGGAGCCATGACACAGCCCGGGCATGCCGTCGTGATCGGTGGCGGTATCGGAGGTCTGACGGCGGCGGTCGCCCTGCACCAGCGCGGCCTGCGGGTCACGGTGCTGGAGCGCGCCCCATCGCTGGAACCGGTGGGCGCGGCGATCTCCCTCGCGCCCAACTCCCTGCGCGCGCTGGACGCCATCGGACTCGGCGACGAGATCCGCGACCTCGCCGCCTGGTCCGGGGACGGCGGCCTGCGGGCCCCCTCCGGCCGGTGGCTGTCGCGGTCCTCCGCCGACGCCGCCGCCGAGCGCTTCGGCGGCCCACTCGTGCTGCTGCACCGCGCCACCCTCATCGCGAGCCTGGCCTCCCGGCTCCCGCCGGGCACCATCCGCACCGACGCCGCCGCGACCCTCGCCGACAGTGGCGGTACCGACCGGCCCGCCCGGGTCAGCACCCACGGCCGGGTGCTGGAGGCCGACCTGGTGGTGGGCGCGGACGGCATTCGCTCCGCCGTACGCCAGGCGCTCTTCCCCGCCCACCCCGGGGCCGTGTACTCCGGCTTCACCACCTGGCGGATCGTGATCCCCGTGCCCGGCGCCGAGTTCGCCTCGCACGAGACCTGGGGCAGGGGCCGCATCTGGGGCACGCACCCCCTCAAGGACGGCCGCGTCTACGCCTACGGCGCCGCGGTCACGCCCGCCGGCGGCCACGCGCCCGACGAGAGGGCCGAGCTGCTGAGCCGCTTCGGCGACTGGCACGACCCGATCCCCGCCGTGCTCGCCGCCGTCCGGCCCGAGGACGTCCTGCGCCACGACGTCCACCACATCACCGCACCCCTGCCCGCCTACCACCACGGCCGGGTCGCCCTGCTCGGCGACGCCGCGCACGCCATGCCGCCGACCCTCGGCCAGGGCGGCAATCTGGCCATCGAGGACGCGATCGTCCTCGCGCACCACCGTGGCGACCTGCCCGCCTACACCGCCGCACGGCTGCCCCGCACGACCGCCGTCGCACGCCGGGCCGTGCGGGTCGCCCGCCTCAACCTCATGACGAACCGTGCCGCGATCGCCGTACGCGACACCGCCATGGCCACGCTGTCCAAGGCCGGGCCCGCACTGTTCCTGCGCGGCTTCGACGGCATCGCCGACTGGCGGCCCCCGCGGGCGGACGCCGTATGCTCCGAGCAGACCCCGGCAGGCAACCGTTAGAGGAGATCATCCCGTGAAGGTCGGCTGCATCGGACTCGGCGACATCGCACAGAAGGCCTACCTCCCGGTCCTCGCCTTCCTGCCCGGGGTGGAACTGCACCTGCAGACCCGCACACCCGCCACCCTCGACCGGGTCGCCGAGGGCCTGCACATACCGCCGGAGCGGCGGCACACCACCCTCGACTCCCTGATCGCGGCGGACCTCGACGCGGCGTTCGTGCACGCGCCCACGCTCGTGCACCCGGAGATCGTGACGCGGCTGCTGGAGGCGGGCGTACCGACGTACGCCGACAAGCCGCTCGCCTACGCGCTCGACGACTCCGCGCGGCTGGTGGCGCTCGCCGAGGAGCGGGGCGTGAGCCTCGCCGTCGGCTTCAACCGGCGCTACGCCCCCGGCTACACACAGTGCGCGGACCATCCGCGCGAACTGATCCTGATGCAGAAGAACCGCATCGGGCTGCCGGAGGAACCCCGCGCGATGATCCTCGACGACTTCATCCACGTCGTCGACACCCTCCGGTTCCTGGTGCCCGGCGAGATCGACGACGTGACGGTGCGCGCCCGCGTCCAGGACGGGCTGCTGCACCACCTGGTGCTCCAGCTCGCCGGGGACGGCTTCACCGCGCTCGGCGTGATGAACCGGCTCAGCGGTTCCGCCGAGGAGATCCTGGAGGTGTCCGGGCAGGACACCAAGCGGCAGGTGATCAATCTCGCGGAGGTCGTCGACCACAAGGGCCAGCCGACCGTGCGGCGGCGCGGGGACTGGGTGCCGGTGGCCCGGCAGCGCGGGATCGAGCAGGCGGTACTCGCCTTCCTCGACGCCGTCCGTACGGGCAAGGTGCTCAGCGCCCGGGACGCGCTGGAGACCCATGAACTGTGCGAGCGGGTGGTACGGGCGGTTCAGCAGCGGACCGCCTGAGCCGTACGGTCCGCAGGCCCTCGCCGACGGCCCACAGGGCGAGGATCAGCATCGCCGCGTGCACCGCCCAGTCGCCGTGGCGGACGTAGGGCGTGGTGCCGTGGGCGAGGGGGATCTCGTAGATCCGCGCGGCGGAGGCGTCGGTACCGAGCCATGATCCGACGCGCTGCCCGTCCGGGCCGTAGACGGCGGAGACGCCCGTCAGGGTCGCGTGCACCATGGGGCGGCCGGTCTCGGCGGCCCGCAGGGCGGCGAGCGACGCGTGCTGCCCGGGCGCCCAGCTGTGCTGGAACGTGGACGTCGACGACTGGCCGATCAGCACGTCGACGCCCTCCCGGGTGAGGTGGCGGGTCATGTCGGGGAAGGCGGTCTCGAAGCACACCAGCGGGCCGACGCGCAGACCGTCCCCGACGTTCATCACGACCGGCTGCGAGCCGCGCCGGCGGTCCTCGCCCGCGGCCTTGCCGACGGAGGTGGCCCAGCCGAGCAGGGACCGGGCCGGGATGTACTCGCCGAAGGGCACGAGCCGCATCTTGTCGTAGCGCTCGCCGGTCAGGCCGTCGGGGCCGACCAGGACCGAACTCTTGTAGATGCCGGGCTTGTCGGAGCGCCGGGCGTCCACGTTGACCAGGATGTCGGCGCCCGTCGCGCGGGAGAGGCCGGCGAGCCGCCGGGCGAGGTCGGGCCGGTCGTCGAGGTCGAAGCCGACGCTGCTCTCGCCCCAGACGATCAGGTCGGCGTCCTGGCCGGCGAGCCGGCGGGTGAGCTGCTCCTCGCGGGCGAACCGGGCGTCCGGGCCCGCGATGACGCCCGGCTGCACGGCGGCCATCCTGACCTTGCCGTCGACGGCGGGGCGGGGCGAGAACGCCCAGGCGGCCGAGGTGACGGCGGCCGTGGCGACGAGACCGGCCACGGCGGGCACCCGGGCCCGGCGGACCGCGACGAGGACGGCGACCGCGACGTTGACGGCCACGAGCAGGTAGCTGAGCAGCCACACCCCGCCGACCGAGGCGAGCCGCAGCGCCGGCTCGGTCTGCCACTGACTGCTGCCGAGCATGCCCCAGGGGCCGCCGAGCCCCTGCCAGGAACGGACCAGCTCGGCGGCCAGCCAGCCCGACGGCACAACCAGGAGCGCGACCGTGACCCGGCCGAGGGAGGGGAGCCCTCCCAGGAGACGGCGCACCAGCCAGCCCCACGGTGCCCACAGCGCGCCCAGCAGGGCGGCGATGAGGAACGTGAACACGTGCAGGCTCGGCAGCAGCCAGTGGTGCATGGCCAGCATGAAGCCGAAGCCGCCCCACCAGCCGTCGTACGCGGCCCGCTTCCCGGTCGGCGCGGTGCGCAGCAGCAGGAGCCAGGGGACCAGGGCGACGTAGGCGCACCACCACAGGGCCGGCGCGGGGAAGGCCAGGACGGGGAGGGCGCCCGCGACCGCCGCGGCGGCCGAGCGGCGCCAGGGGGAGGCGAGCCAGTGGCCGAGCGTCTTCATAGGCGCCTCCTACCCGCGGGTGCCTCCAGTGTGCGCCTTGCGGACGATCTAGCACACAGGACGCCGGGTCAGTTGACCACAGGCGCCGTCCGCGGCTCGGGAAGGCGCCGCCACTTCTCCCGTACGACGACCCCGCTCAGCCGCCACCCGTCGTCCGTGCGCAGCGCCGCGAAGGCGTACCGGCCGCCGCACACGAAGTCGGGAGCGGGTCCCGCCGTGGCCATGGGGTTGACGTAGTCGGCCTGCACCTCGGCCGTGTCGCCGGTGTCCTGCTCCCAGATCCCGAAGCGCACCCGCCGGTTGACGATCAGATGCTGCCGCATCGGGAACACCCGCAGGCTCTCCGCGAGCCAGGCGGCTACCGTCCGGACCTCTCCTTCGATGCCGCCGGCCGAGCGGTAGTCCGCCCGCCCCCGAGGGGTGAACAGTCCCCGGTACGCCTCCCAGTCACCGTCGTCGACCGCCACCGCGTAGTCGGTGATCAGCCCGTCGACGGCCAGCCGGTCCCTCACGGTAGCGAGCTCCACGCGCTGCGTCATCGGCTCAGTGTTGGGCACGACGGGGCACGAACCAAGAGCCGTGCGCGTGAAATTCGCTGGCCGCCACAGGACGACGGGGGCCAGCCTGTCCTCCGTGAACGATCGAAACGAACCGAGATTCCGGGTGCGCGCCCGCCATACCGACTCCACGATCACCGTCTACCAGGCCTACCGCCGGGAGATCGGCGGCCCCGCCGCCCGCCTGGGCCGCTTCCCGTCGTCCTGGAAGCGGGATCGCATGACCTGGATCAAGCCGTCGTTCCTGTGGATGATGTACCGCTGCGGCTGGGGCACCAAGGAGGGCCAGGAGACGGTCCTGGCGATCGAGATCCACCGCGAGGGCTTCCTCTGGGCGCTGCGCAACGCCTGCCTGTCCCACCACGTCCCCGCCCTGCACGGTGACCAGGCCTCCTGGAAGCGGCAGTTGAGGCAGGCGCCCGCGCGGGTGCAGTGGGATCCGGAACGGGACCTGCACCTCAACCCGCTGCCGCACCGGTCGCTCCAGCTGGGGCTCGCGGGGGAGGCCGCCGCGCGGTACGCGGACGAGTGGATCGCGGGGATCGAGGACGTCACGCCGCTCGCCAGGGAGATCCACGGGCTGGTGCGGGCGGGACAACTGGACGCGGCCGCCGGGCTGTTGCCCGAGGAGCGGCCCTTCGTCCTCGACGACGAGGTGCTGGCGCGGCTGCGCGCCTAGAGGGAACGGGAGGGAAGGGGGCCGCTCAGGCCGCCGTGACGACGCCGCCTCGGATCGCGGCCGCCCACTCGACGACGAGGAGCTCGTACTCCGCGCGCTCCTCGGCCGACAGGGTGCCGCCCGTGCGCTGCCACAGCGCACGGATCTCGTCGTTGACCTCGGCGGCGGGCCGCACGGAACCAGGGGTCACGAAATCGGGGGACATGCGGACAAGCCTAGGGGCAGCCACTGACAGCCCGCTACCGAACGGCTACCCGATCCCTATGCGGTTGGTCACGAGACCCGGGTCACACGGGCCCCGGGTCAGCCCGCCGACTCGGCCGCGTGCGGGCTCAGGGCACCCATGCTGACCAGCACGATGATGACGATGCCGAGGACGATGCGGTAGTAGACGAAGGGCATGAAGCTCTTCGTCGAGATGAACTTCATGAACCACGCGATCACGGCGTAGCCGACCCCGAAGGCGATCACCGTCGCGAAGATCGTCGGGCCCCACGAGACGTGGCCGCCCTCGGTGGCGTCCTTCAGCTCGAACACGCCGGAGGCGAGCACCGCGGGGATGGCGAGGAGGAACGAGTAGCGGGCCGCGGCCTCGCGCTTGTAGCCCATGAAGAGGCCGCCGCTGATGGTGGCGCCGGAGCGCGAGACGCCCGGGATGAGCGCCATGGCCTGGCAGAGGCCGTAGATCAGGCCGTCCCGGACGCCCAGGTCCTCAAGGGCCTTGCGCTGCTTGGGCGCGCGGTGCTTGCCGCCGCTCTCGTCGCGGGCCGCGAGCCGGTCGGCGACACCCAGGACGATGCCCATGCCGATCAGCATCGTGGCGGTGATCCGCAGATCGCGGAACGGTCCCTCGATCTGGTCCTTCAGCGTCACGCCCAGCACGCCGATCGGGATCGAGCCGACGATGACCAGCCAGCCCATCCGGGCGTCGGGGTCACTGCGCAGCGTCTTGTCGGTGAGCGAGCGCGTCCACGCCGAGATGATCCGTCCGATGTCCTTGCGGAAGTAGATCAGCACGGCTGCCTCGGTGCCGATCTGCGTGATCGCCGTGAAGGCCGCGCCCGGGTCCTTCCATCCCGAGAAGGCCGCCGTCAGCCGCAGGTGGGCGCTGGAGGAGACGGGGAGGAACTCGGTCAGCCCCTGGACGAGTCCGAGGATGAGTGATTCGAACCAAGACATGAGGTAACGGAGTCCAAGTGCCGATCGTGGGACGGACGACGGGCGCACCGGGCCGTCGTCGCGAGGAACGGGTGATCAGGTGTGCCGAGGGGGAAGCGTAGCGCCCCTGGAAGGCCGCTCGGACACAGGGGTTTGGATGCCGCTCCCGACCAGCGGCGATCAGGCCGCGGTGGGTCCGGTCACCGTCCAGCCGGGTGCCTGGGGGCGGGCCGTGAGGTCCTCGTGGCGCACCTCGTCGCCGCACGCCCGGCAGGTGACGGCCGGGGTGAGGGTCTGGCCGCAGGAGTGCTCCAGGAGCATCGGGCGGTCGCCGTCCGGCCGGAGATGACGGTCGCCCCACGCCATCAGGGTCACCAGCACCGGTTCCAGTTCCAGTCCCGCGCGGGTCGGCCGGTACTCGAAGCGCTGCGGGCGCTCGCTGTAGAGGTGCTTGGCCAGGATCCCGGCGTCGACGAGCCGGCGGAGCCGCGTGGCCAGGATGTCGCGCGGGGCGCCGGTGTTGCGCACGAGCTGGTCGAACCGGCCGTTGCCCAGGCACACCTCCCGCAGGACGAGCAGGGAGTACTTCTCGCCGACGAGCGCGAGGGTGTCGGCGATGGAACAGGGGCGCGGGTCTTTGCGGGCGGCCATGAGGCCCAGTCTAGGAGAGGGTTGGAATTTCCAACCCTGCGGGCTACCGTGAGTTCGGATTTCCTACTCACTGGTAATCGTGGAGGCCCGCACATGCGTGACGCAGTCATCGTCGAAGCCGTACGCACCCCCATCGGCAAGGGCAAGCCGAACGGCGCCCTGGCACACGTCCACCCCGTGGAGCTCCTCGCCCACACCCTGCGCACCCTCGTCGAACGGTCCGGGATCGACCCGGCGCTGATCGACGACGTCATCGGCGGCACCGTCGACCAGGTCGGCGAGCAGGCCATGAACACCACCCGCTACGCCGTCCTGTCGGCGGGCTTCCCGGAGTCGGTGCCCGCGACCACCGTGGACCGCCAGTGCGGCTCCTCCCAGCAGGCCGTGCACTTCGCGGCGCAGGGCGTCCTCTCGGGCGCGTACGACCTGGTCGTGGCCTGCGGGGTCGAGTCGATGAGCCGAGTGCCGATGTGGTCGAACGTGCCCGCGGGCGCGGATCCCTTCGGACCCGGGGTGGCCGAGCGCTACCCCGAGGGGCTCGTCCCGCAGGGCATCAGCGCCGAGCTGATCGCCGCGAAGTGGTCGATCGGCCGCGAGCAGATGGACGCCTTCGCCGTCTCCTCGCACCGCAAGGCGGCCGCGGCCTGGGAGAGCGGGCTCTTCGACGCCGAGGTCGCGCCGCTGGAGGGTGTCGCGCGCGACGAGTGCGTCCGGCCCGGCAGCACCACCGAGATCCTCGCGGGACTCAGGCCCGCCTACCACGACCCGGTCTTCGCCGAGCGCTTCCCGCAGATCGAGTGGAACGTCACGGCGGGCAACGCCAGCCCGGTCAACGACGGGGCCTCCGCGGTGCTCATCACGTCCAGCGAGACGGCGGCCCGGCTCGGACTGCGCCCCCTCGCCCGGCTGCACAGCTTCGCCGTCACCGGTTCCGACCCGCTGCTGATGCTCACGGGCGTGATCCCGGCGACCGAGAAGGTGCTGCGCAGGGCCTCACTGAGCCTCGACGACATCGACCTGTTCGAGGTCAACGAGGCGTTCTCCAGCGTCGTACTGGCCTGGCGGCAGGAGACCGGCGCCGACCTCGACCGGGTCAACGTGCACGGCGGGGCCATCGCCCTCGGGCATCCGCTCGGCGCGAGCGGAACCCGCCTGACGACGACGCTCGTGCACGCGATGCGGGAACGGAACGCACGCTACGCGCTCCAGACCATGTGCGAGGCGGGCGGACTCGCCAACGCCATGGTGCTGGAACGGGTGTAGCGCAGGGGCGTGACAGCGCGTCAGAGGCGGCGCAGCTGGTGCCGCTTGCGCCAGGCCATCACCACGCCCGCCAGCGCGGGCAGGGCGATGCAGGCCAGGGCGATCAGGAAGGCGGGCGAGGTCGGCGCGGACGCACGGGCGCCCGCGACGGCGTAGGCGGCGGTGTTGGGGATCGAGCCGAGGCCCGTGGCCAGCAGGAACGGCAGCAGGCCCATGCGGGAGACGGAGGCGCAGTAGTTCGCGGCCCAGAACGGCACACCGGGGAACAGCCGCACCGCCAGCATCGAACGGAAGCCGTGCCGGCTGAGCTGGCCGTCCGCGGCCTTCAGCCAGCGCCCCCGCAGCAGCGGGCGCAGGGCGTCCTGGCCCAGCGCCCGGCCCAGGCAGAAGGCGATCCCGGCGCCGAGCACGGTGCCCGCCAGCGCGGTGCCGAGGCCGAGCTGCGAACCGAACAGGGCGCCCGCCGCCAGGTTCAGCAGCGGCCTCGGCACGAACGCCACGGTGCACACGCCGTACGCCACCGCGAACACGGCCGCCGCCGCGGCTCCGCCGAGCTGTGGCGGCCAGCCCTCCGTCAGCAGGCGCTGCGGCTCGAACAGCAGCACCCCGCACGCGCCCGCGGCGAGCAGCACGACGAGCAGGGACAGCCGCGACCACGGGGACAGCAGAACTCTCGTGCAGCGGGCGGCGAAATGGGTCGGTACGGCGGGCGAGGCGTTCGTTGCCGGGGGAACGGCGACGGCGAGCTCCGCGGCGGTGGCCCGGGGAGAGGCCGTGGCGGTGCCCCCAGAGCGGGTGGTGGCATCGAGCATCCGGTGACACTAACCGACAAATGTGTGTGATCGCCGTATGGTTCGTCTCACCAGCGTCACAGCTCCCGGGCCGCGCGCCTGTGCGCAGGGCGGACGAAAACCATTCGACGTGCGGTAAAGCGTCGGCAATGATCGACGACATGTTCCGGCACGCCTTCGCCCTCGCAGCATCCGTGGTCACGGATGCCCCGAAGGCTGCCGTCGCCGCTCTCCCGGCCGTGACAGACGGCGCCCGAAGCTGACCCTCTCCGGTTCGTCCGGCGGACCCCGCAAGGGGAGGGTCGGGCAGGTCCTCGGGGTCCCACTTCCTTCTTCGCCGATCAGACGCTTCGAGGTACAGCCATGTCCAAGACGGCCTATGTCCGTACGAAACCGCATCTCAACATCGGCACGATGGGTCATGTCGACCACGGCAAGACCACGCTGACGGCCGCCATCACCAAGGTCCTCGCCGACCGCGGCAGCGGCGCGTTCGTGCCGTTCGACCGGATCGACCGGGCGCCCGAGGAGGCGGCGCGCGGCATCACCATCAACATCGCGCACGTCGAGTACGAGACCGACACCCGGCACTACGCGCACGTGGACATGCCGGGCCACGCCGACTACGTCAAGAACATGGTCACCGGCGCCGCCCAGCTCGACGGGGCGATCCTGGTCGTCTCCGCGCTCGACGGGATCATGCCGCAGACCGCCGAACACGTCCTGCTCGCCCGGCAGGTGGGCGTCGACCACATCGTGGTCGCCCTCAACAAGGCCGACGCGGGGGACGAGGAGCTGACCGACCTGGTCGAGCTGGAGGTCCGCGACCTGCTCACCGCGCACGGCTACGGCGGCGACTCCGTACCCGTCGTACGCGTCTCCGGCCTGAAGGCGCTGGAGGGGGACCCGCGCTGGACGGCGTCGATCGAGGCGCTGCTCGACGCGGTGGACACATATGTGCCGATGCCGGAGCGGTACATCGACGCGCCGTTCCTGCTGTCCGTCGAGAACGTGCTGACCATCACCGGGCGGGGAACGGTGGTGACCGGGGCGGTCGAGCGCGGTGTGGTGCGGGTCGGTGACCGGGTCGAGGTGCTCGGGGCCGCCGTGGAGACGGTGGTCACGGGCCTGGAGACCTTCGGGAAGCCGATGGAGGAGGCGCAGGCCGGCGACAACGTGGCGATGCTGCTGCGGGGAGTGCCGCGGGACGCCGTCCGGCGGGGGCACGTCGTCGCGGCGCCGGGGAGTGTGAAGCCCCGGAGGCGTTTCTCGGCGCAGGTGTACGTCCTTTCGGCCCGGGAGGGGGGACGGACGACGCCCGTCTCCTCCGGTTACCGGCCCCAGTTCTACATCCGGACCGCGGATGTGGTGGGCGTCGTCGACCTCGGCGAGGTGGCCGTGGCCCGGCCCGGCGACACGGTTGCCATGACCGTGGAGCTGGGGAGGGACATGCCTCTGGAGCCGGGGCTCGGGTTCGCCATCCGTGAGGGTGGGCGGACCGTGGGGGCGGGGACCGTGACCGTGGTGGGTTGAGGTGGTGGGGGACTGCGGGCCGCCCTGGGCCGGTCGCGCGGTTCCCCGCGCCCCTGGGCCGCGTTGACCCATCGCACAATGGAGGGGTGAACGACGCCATTCCCGTGACACGGACCACCGATCACGGCACCGCCAAGCTGATGCCCGACGTCGACCGGGAGCGGGCCTGGCTGCTGACCGTGGACGGGGCGCCGCAGTCCTACGTCGATCTCGACGAGCCGGCGCACCTGGAGTTCGAGTACACGCGGCGGCTCGGTCACGTGCTGGATGTCGTGGCCGAGCCGGGGCGGGCGCTGGACGTGGCGCATCTCGGGGGCGGGGCGCTCACCCTGCCCCGGTACGTGGCCGTGACCCGGCCGGGCTCGCGGCAGGACGTCGTCGAGGCCGACCGGGGGCTGCTGGAGCTGGTGTCCGGGCATCTGCCGCTGCCGGACGGCGCGGACATCGCCCTGCACGCGGCGGACGCGCGGGTCTGGCTGGAGAACGCTCCCGCCGCCTCGGCGGACGTGCTCGTCGCGGACGTCTTCAGCGGGTCGCGGGTGCCGGCCCACCTCACCTCCGTCGCCTATGTCGGTGCGGCCGCACGGGTACTGCGGCGACACGGGGTCTATCTCGCCAACCTCCCCGACGCCGCGCCCTTCGCCTTCTTGCGGTCGCAACTCGCCACCCTGGCCACCGTTTTCGAGGAGCTCGTGCTGATCGCCGAGCCGGGGGTGCTGCGGGGACGGCGGTTCGGGAACGCCGTCCTGGCCGCCGGGCACCAGCCGGTCGACATCGCCGCCCTGGCCCGGCTCACCGCCGCCGACGCCTTCCCGGCCCGGGTCGAGCACGGTGCCGGGCTACGGGAGTTCATCGGCGATGCACGGCCGGTGGCGGACGCCGACGCCGTGCCGTCACCCGTGCCCCCGGACGGGGCGTTCGGCATCGGCTGACGGGCGCTCGGTGCCTCGCCGGTGCACGCCTACTGGGACTGCACCAACTCCTCCGGCAACCCCTGAGTCCGCATTGCAGTTGCCGGGTGGACGACGAGTCTTTCCCGGGGCGCTGGGTTTACCGCGGGCACCTGAAGGGCTGCCCCCTCACGATGCTTCGGTGAGCCGGGCCCGCCCCTGTCGCAGGGGGGCGGGCCCGTTCCGTCCGGGTCAGCCGCCGGTCGGCTCGCCGTGCAGCCGGACCGTGCTGAGGATCTTCAGGATGGTCTTCTCGGGCACCTCGCCCTTGACGCCCTTGGCACCGAAGAAGCTCCACGCGACGAAGTCGCCCGCGGAGTTCTTGAAGCCGAACGTGACCGCCTTGCCGTCGCTGGCGCACTTGCCCTTGTCGGGCGTGTCCTCCGAGTGCGCCCAGGCGACGCTGCCCTTCACGCCCGAGGCGGTGGTGTAGGGCTTGGCCTTGTCGTCGGCCTTGACGCTCTTCTTGTCCGGCTGCGTGTAGCCGCCGTACACCCACCAGGCCACCTGGTTGACCGCGACCTCGTCCGTGTCCTTGGCGCCGTCGGCGCCCTTGGTGCCCGCTCCGGCCAGGGACTCGGTCTCGGTCCTGCCGTCCTTGTCGTCGTCGCTCGTGCACCACTCGGACTTGTAGAACGCCGGTGCCGACATGGTGATCAGCGGCTTGCCGTCGTCGGACTTCTCGTCCTCGAAGAAGACGGACGACGTCGGGGACGCCACCTCCCAGTCGGCCGGGACGTCGAAGGCCGTGCCCCACTTGGGGTTGATGACGACCTTCCAGCCCTTGACCGTGGGTTTGGCGTCCTCGCCGCCGCGGGGGTTGTCGCCCGTGGCGGTGGCGCTCGGCTCCTCGGCCGGCGGGCTCGACGCGGCCTTGTCCTTCTTGCCGTTCTTGCCGCCGTCCGCCGTGTCGTCCTTGTCGCCGCCCAGCACCAGGAAGCCGGTGACACCGGCCGCGACGACCACCGCCGTGGCGGCGATGATCGCGACCAGCTTCGTCCGGTTGCCGCCGCCACCGCCCTGCGGGGGCTGCGGCGTGCCGGCCGGCGCGGGGGTGCCCCACTGCGGCTGCTGCCCATAGGGGTTGGGCTGTTGCTGGTACCCCGGCTGCTGGTACGGATTCGGCTGCTGGTACCCCGGCTGCTGATACGGGTTGTTCGCTTGCGGGTTCTGCTCGCCCCCGGGCGGCTGCTGTCCTGGCCACATGAGCAGTCACCCTAGCCGCGCTCCGGACACGTTTCGGTCACCGCCCGTGGACGGAGACGCAGCAACCCCGGGAGCGGGCGGTGCGGATGCCGTGCGGACCGGTGCGGCGGTCGTCACACGGCCTGGTCAGCCGTCTCTACTCATGAGTAACATGCGGCCATGAGCGCAGACCAGATGTCCATCGGCGAGATGCTCGCCGCCACGGTGCCCATGGCCCGGACCCTGAACCTCCAGTTCCTGGAGACCTCGCCGGAGCGGGCGGTGGTGTCGCTGCCGGACCAGGCCGAGTACCACAACCACGTGGGCGGCCCGCACGCCGGTGCGATGTTCACGCTCGGCGAGTCCGCGAGCGGGGCGATCGTGCTGGCCGCGTTCGGGGACCAGCTCTCGCGCGCCGTGCCGCTCGCCGTCAGCGCCGAGATCTCCTACAAGAAGCTGGCGATGGGCGCCGTCACCGCCACGGCCACCCTCGGCCGCCCGGCCGCCGAGGTCGTCGCCCAGCTGGACGCCGGTGAGCGCCCCGAGTTCCCGGTGGCCATCGCCCTGCAGCGGGCCGACGGTGCCGTCACCGGCGAGATGACCGTTGTGTGGACCCTGCGGCCCAACGGCTGACCGGGCTGCCACGGTGCGGGGACCCCGGCCGGGTGCCGGGGCTTTCGCAGGTCAGGCCGCCATGTCCCGGTGCCCGGGGGTGCGCGCCGTCCAGCTCCCCGAGGACCCCTCTGAGCCACGTCACGAACTCCGGCCCCAGGTCGGGGCGTTCGCAGGCCGGCCTGACCACCGCGCGCAGACAGTCGGCCTTGTCGCCGGTGTCGTGGCGCCGGCCCTCGAAGACGACCCCGTGCACCGTGCCGCCCGCGGCCGGCTCCCGCAGGGCGTCGGTCAGCTGGATCTCGCCGCCCCGGCCGGGCGGGGGTGCGCTCCAGGACGGTGAAGACGTCCGGGTCGAGGACGTGGCGGCCGATGACGGCGTACCGGCTCGGTGCGTCCTGCCGGGCCGGCTTCTCGACCAGGCCCGTGACGCGGACGACGCCCTCCTCGGCGGCCGGCTCGACGGCGGCGCAGCCGTAGCGGTGGATCTGCCCGGGCGGTGACCATCAGGACATCGTCCAGTCCCGCCGCTGCCGCCTCCTCGACGACGTACTGGATGGCCGGCTTGCCGACGACCGGCAGCATCTCCTCGGGCGTCGCCTTCGTGGCGGGCAGGAAGCGGGTGCCGGGACCGGCGGCCGGGACGACCGCCTGCGGACGATGCGGACGATGCGGACGGTGCGGGCGGGGATGGCCGGGGCGGAAGGGTGGGGGGCATTCATGCGGCCCATGCCGGCGGGCGGAGCTGAGAGCGCGCCGGGAGCCGGATGGGAGCGCGCTGTGGGGTTGGAGATTTCGTGTGCCAACCGCCTTTGCGTGCACACAACTTGTGCCCTCCGGTGGCCGGGTTTTCGAAAGCCGGTACGGATACCGCCGGTAACATATCTGAATTGCTTGCGTTTTGAACGTGGTTCATCCGAACTCCTTGTTACCGGTGAGTCGTATGTGCGAAAGTGAGCCACCTCACAGCCGGGTCCGCAGCTGACCCGGCACAGGTATGCACCAATCACGCACCTGCTTTCCAACGGACGCGCAATTCGCCTGCCGTTCTGCGGCTGGAAGGAAATGGTTCCGTGCAATCCCCCAACCCCCCACGCCCGCCCTACCCGCCACGACCCGGAGCGAGGCCCGCGGAGTCCGACCGCAATCTCCTCGCCCGGGTCGGCGAACGCGCCGAAGCGCCGCGCGCGGTCGCGCTGTTGCTGGCGCGGCACTGGCGTCCGGTCTATGAATACGCCGTGATCTGCCTGGCTTCCTCGGAGGACTCCGCGGCGATGGCGGCCGCCGCCGCCTTCCGCGAGGAACTGGCCCGGCCGGGCGGCGGCGCCCTGCGTCCGCGGCTGCTCAGGGCCGTCCGGGAGATGGTCGGTGACTGGGCCGCCGACGACGGCATTTCCCGGGTACTTCCGGAACTCCGCAAAACCGTCGGCGCCCGCGGCCTGCGCGCCACCCGCTCCACCACACCCGAAAGGCGACGCCTCGCGGAGCGCGCTTTCCGCGGCCTTCCGGGTGCTTCTCAATGCCTGCTGTGGCACACGGAGGTCGAGGCGGAGCCCATATCCGTACCGGCCGGTCTGCTGGGGGTGGACGCCGCTACCGCCTCGGCCGCCCTGCTGCAGGCGCGCGAGCAATTCCGGTCGGGATGCGTACGCGCGCACCGGGAACTCGCCCCGACGCCGGAATGCCGCTACTACAACCGCCTGCTGGACGTTCCCATGCGCCGGGGCGGGTCCCTGCTGCCGGATGTGCAGCGGCATCTCATGGCGTGCCGCTACTGCCGTCACGCCGCCGAACAACTCAGCCATTTCGAGGGCGGTCTGCAGGACCTGCTCGTGGAGACGGTGCTCGGCTGGGGCGCCCGCCGCTACCTCGCGTCACGGCCGGGCCGCGACGAGGGCCGGAGCGCCCTGCCCGCCGGCGGACGGCACCGCCTGCGGCCCCGGGCCGCCGACCCGGCGACCGGCCGGCCCGGGTCGCCGAGGAGGCACACGAAGGCACTGGCCGCCGCGGTCGGGGTGACCTCCCTCGTGCTGCTGGCGACGCTGCTCACCGCCCGGGGCTGGACGGAGGAGAGCGGCGCGAGCGGCCCGCAGGCCACCTGGGGCGCGGTCAGCGGCCACGCCGTCGACCCGGACGGCGCGGGATCCACTGCCGTGGACCCCGGCTCCACGGCAGGCTCGTCCGAGGAGCCGCCGTCCGCCGGTGCCCCGTCGGCCGCCTCCGCCGACGGCTCCGTCGAGGTGGCCCGGGGGCGCCTGCGCAACCTCGGCGACGGCCTGTGTCTCGGCGTCCGGGGCGGCCGGGCCCGGGCAGAGGCCCGCGTCGTGCTGACCGCCTGCTCAGCGGGCGGGTCCCAGCAGTGGTCGTACCAGGATGACGGCGTCCTGCGCAGCGGCGCCGACCCCGCTCTGTGCCTCGGTTCCGACCCCGCCGGGGGCTCGGTCGTCCTGGCCGGCTGCCTGGTGCACGCCGGAGTCGTCCGCTACGACCTGACCGTGCGCGGCGAACTCCTGCCGCGCGGCGGAGGCGGACTGGCCGTCGCCTCCGGCACGGGCCGGGACGTGATCGTCACCGACCGCGACGGCTCCGCGGCCCAGCGCTGGACGGTGGAACCGCCGGTTGCCCCCAGGAGCCAGGGAGAGCCCCGGCGGAAGCGGGCCGAGGACACTCCGCGCGAGAGCCGTGGGGAGCGCGAGCAGCGGCCGTACGACGAGCAGGCCCCGCCCGGGCAGCGGCCCGAACCTCCGCGCACCGAGCCCGGGGAACCGTCCCAGGAGCGGTACGAGACGCGGTTCGCGCCAGTGGACTGCTGCGAGGAAGCCCACCCCGGGGCCGGTGGGACCGGCTCGCGGCCCGGCGACGATGTCCTCGGGCCCGCGACCGCCCCCGTGACCGACGCCGTGACGGCACTCCACTCCGCCGCCCTGCCGTAGAGCGGACCGGGGGCGCCCGTCCGGGCGGCCCCGGGGGCGGAGGTTCACCTGCCTCGGGCGGCTGACGGGGGCCCCCGGCGACGGCCGGCCCGCGCACCGCCGTCGTACTCCGAACGCGCGGGCGGGTGGCTGACACGCATCGGTGGGACGGGCATGGCCGAGAGGCGTCTGGCATCGAACCGGAACAAACTGGTACTCCTCCTGAGGCCGCCCGCAGAACCCAGGGAGTCACTCATGCCCGAGGCCCCGCGCCTGGACAGCAGGACCGACAGCAGGACCGCACCGACCGACGAGGAACTGCGCACGCTGGACGCCCACTGGCGGGCCGCCAACTACCTGGCGGCCGGTCAGATCTACCTGCTGGCCAACCCCCTGCTCACCGAGCCGTTGCGGCCCGAGCACATCAAGCCGCGGCTGCTGGGCCACTGGGGCACCTCACCCGGGCTGAACCTCGTGTACACGCACCTCAACCGTGTGATCAAGGCGCGCGAGCTGGACGCCCTGTGCATCTGGGGCCCGGGCCACGGCGGGCCGTCGGTCCTCGCCAACTCCTGGCTGGAGGGCAGCTACAGCGAGAAGTACCCGGACGCCTCCCGGGACGCGCAGGGCATGGAACTGCTGATGCGGCAGTTCTCCTTCCCCGGCGGCGTGCCCAGCCACGTCGCCCCGGAGGTGCCCGGCTCGATCCACGAGGGCGGCGAACTCGGCTACTCCCTCGCCCACGCCTACGGCGCCGCCCTCGACAACCCGGACCTGCTGGTGACCTGCGTGATCGGCGACGGCGAGGCGGAGACCGGTCCGCTGGCCGGCTCCTGGCACGCCAACAAGTTCCTCGACCCCGTCCACGACGGTGCCGTCCTGCCGATCCTGCACCTCAACGGCTACAAGATCGCCAACCCGACCGTGCTGTCCCGGCTCCCGGAGGAGGAGCTCGACGCGCTGCTGCGCGGCTACGGCCACGAGCCGATCCACGTGGCCGGCGACGATCCGGCCACCGTCCACCGCGCCATGGCCGAGGCCATGGACACCGCGCTCGACCGCATCACCGAGGCCCAGCGCGCCGCCCGCGAGGACGGCGTGACCGAGCGCCCGCACTGGCCGGTGATCGTGCTGCGCACCCCCAAGGGCTGGACCGGCCCGGCCGAGGTCGACGGCGAACCGGTCGAGGGCACCTGGCGCGCCCACCAGGTGCCGCTGTCCGGCGTCCGCGACAACCCCGAGCACCTGCGGCAGCTGGAGTCCTGGCTGCGCTCGTACCGGCCCGGGGAACTGTTCGACGCCGAGGGCCGCCCGGTCGCGGACGTCCTCGCCTGCGTCCCCGACGGCACCCGGCGCCTCGGTGCCACCCCCTACGCCAACGGCGGACTGCTCGTCCGCGACCTGCCGATCCCGTCCCTGGACGACTTCGCCGTCCCCGTCGACAAACCCGGCACGTCGATGCACGAGCCGACCCGGGTCCTCGGCGACCTCCTCGCCCGGGTCATGCGCGACACCTCCGGCCGCCGTGACTTCCGCCTGGTCGGCCCGGACGAGACCGCCTCCAACCGGCTCCAGGCCGTCTACTCCGCCAGCGGCAAGACCTGGCAGGCCGGGACGCTGCCCGTGGACGAGCACCTGGACCGGCACGGCCGGGTGATGGAGATCCTCTCCGAGCACCTGTGCCAGGGCTGGCTGGAGGGCTACCTCCTCACCGGCCGGCACGGGCTGTTCTCCTGCTACGAGGCGTTCGTGCACATCGTCGACTCCATGGTCAACCAGCACATCAAGTGGCTGCGCACCTCCCGCAGGCTGCCCTGGCGTGCCCCCATCGCCTCCCTCAACTACCTGCTGACCTCACACGTATGGCGGCAGGACCACAACGGCTTCTCCCACCAGGACCCCGGCTTCGTCGACCACGTCCTCAACAAAAGCCCCGAAGTCGTCCGCGTCTATCTCCCGCCGGACGCCAACACCCTGCTGTCGGTGGCCGACCACGCCCTGCGCAGCCGCGACTACGTCAACGTGATCGTGGCCGGCAAGCAGCCCTGCTTCGACTGGCTGTCGATCGAGGAGGCCCGGGTGCACTGCGCCCGCGGCGCCGGCATCTGGGAGTGGGCGGGCACCGAGGACGGCACCGAGCCGGACGTCGTGCTGGCCTGCGCCGGTGACGTCCCGACCCAGGAGACGCTGGCCGCCGCGCACCTGCTCCGCCGGTACCTGCCCGAGCTGTCCGTCCGGGTCGTCAACGTCGTCGACCTCGCCCGGCTGCTGCCCCAGGGGGAGCACCCGCACGGCATGAGCGACTTCGAGTACGACGGCCTGTTCACCACGACCAAGCCGGTGATCTTCGCCTACCACGGCTATCCGTGGCTGATCCACCGCCTCGCCTACCGCCGCACCGGCCATCAGAACCTGCACGTGCGCGGCTACAAGGAGGCCGGCACCACGACCACGCCCTTCGACATGGTCGTCCGCAACGACCTCGACCGGTACCGCCTGGTCATGGACGTCATCGACCGCGTCCCGGGCCTCGCGGTGCGTGCCACGGCCGTACGCCAGCGGATGGCCGACGCCCGCACCCGGCACCACTCCTGGATCCGCGAGCACGGCACCGACCTGCCCGAGGTCGCCGAGTGGAGCTGGAACGCCTGAGCCACGAGGGACGTCCTATGAGCCGGTAGGCTTCCCGGGGCACGCAGGAAGCTCAGGGAAAGGAACCGGCGTTGCACGTCCAGGAGTGGCTCGAAACCGTACCCGCGGTCGCCGTCTACGCGCTGGTGGGCGTGGTCATCGGCCTGGAGAGCCTGGGGATCCCGCTGCCCGGCGAGATCATCCTCGTCTCCTCGGCGCTGCTCGCGTCGCAGCACGGCGAGATCGACCCGGTCGTCCTCGGCGCCTGCGCCACGGCCGGTGCGATCATCGGCGACTCGATCGGCTACGCCATCGGCCGCAAGGGCGGGCGGCCCCTGCTGGCCTGGCTGGGCAACAAGTTCCCCAAGCACTTCAGCGAGGGGCACATCGCCACCGCCGAGCGTTCCTTCGAGAAGTGGGGCATGTGGGCCGTCTTCTTCGGCCGCTTCGTCGCCCTGCTGCGCATCTTCGCCGGCCCCCTCGCCGGTGTGCTCCGCATGCCGTACTGGAAGTTCGCCGTCGCCAACGTCCTCGGGGGCATCCTGTGGGCCGGCGGCACGACGGCGGTCATCTACTACGTCGGCATCGTCGCGGAGTCCTGGCTGAAGCGCTTCTCGTGGCTGGGCCTGGTGGCGGCGGTCCTGGTCGGTGTCACGTCCATGCTGGTGCTCAAGCGCAAGGCCAGGAAGGCGCAGCCCGCGGTCGCCGGGGAGTAGCACCCCGTCAGGGGCGCGGGGCTGTGCTCATATGCGGCTCCGCCGCGCGGGCGCGGGCAACCACCCACCACCCGCACTCGCCGGACAACCTACGCGTGCACGTCGCGATGCGCCTTCGCCAGCTCGGCGTACATCGTGCCGTTGAGGGTGATCCCCTGCCGCTCCTCCTCCGACAGCTCCCGCCGGACCTTCGCCGGCACCCCCGCCACCAGCGAACCGGGCGGCACGACCATGCCCTGCGGGACCAGCGCCTGCGCGGCGACGAGCGACCCGGCCCCGATCACCGCGCCGTTCAGGACCGTCGCGCCCATGCCGATCAGACAGTCGTCCTCGACCGTCGCCCCGTGCACCACCGCGTTGTGCCCGATGCTCACCCGCTCACCGACGCTCACGGGGAACCCCGGGTCGGCGTGGAGGGTGCAGTTGTCCTGGACGTTGCTGCTCGCGCCGACGGAGATCGCCTCGACGTCGCCGCGCACCACGGCTCCGTACCAGACGCTCGCCCCCGCGCCCAGGGTCACGCCCCCGATCACCGACGCCGTCGGCGCCACGAACGCCGTCCCGTCGATCTCCGGCTCCCTGCCGCCGATCCCCGTGATCATCGCCCGCTGACCCATGCCCGCCTCCCAGCGTCGTAGACAACGGGCAAACCGTACGCCACCCGGTGGGGCGAAGATCACAGGCCTCCGGCGCCGCGGGCGGAGCTACCGCTGAGTACCGTGAGCTCGTGCCGAAGCGCAAGAACACGTTCTCATCCTGGCGGCGGGGCCTCACACAGCGCGCCGTCCACGCGGGCTGGGCCTGGGTGCAGCGCACGGGCTCCGTCACCGCCGAGCACCCCGGCCGCTACCGGTTCGGCACGATGGGAACAGGTACCAGACTCGCCTTCCCGCTCGGCACGGTCTTCGGCGAGCCCTGGATCCACCTCGGCAGCTACTGCATCATCGGCGAGCAGGTCACCCTCACCGCGGGCCTGATGCCCGACCTCGACCTCGGCCCGGACCCGATTCTGCGCATCGGTGACGGCGTCGTGCTGGGCCGCGGCAGTCACGTCATCGCCGACACGACGGTCACGATCGGCAGCGACTGCTACTTCGGCCCGTACGTCTACGTCACCTCCACGAACCACTCCTACGACGATCCGCACCAGCCGATCGGCAAGCAGTGGCCGCGCATGGAGCCGGTGGAGATCGGGCCCGGCTGCTGGATCGGCACCGGAGCGGTGATCCTGCCGGGCGCCCGGATCGGGCGGAACGTGGTGGTGGCCGCGGGTGCGGTCGTGCGGGGCGCGGTGCCCGACCACTGTGTGGTGGCGGGCGCACCGGCCCGCGTCGTACGGCGCTGGACCCCCGCCGACGGCTGGCAGCCGCCGCTGCGCACCCCGGCGCCGGTGCCGATACCGGACGGCGTCACCCCCGAGCAGCTCAACGCGCTGGCGGACCTGGACGAGGAGACGGCGGCCCGGCTGGCCGAGCTGGACGAGGAGGCGGCGGCCGGACTCGCGGAACTGGAGCCGGGTTCCTGACGGTCCGGTCAGCCCGACGCCAGCAGCACCGTCCCCACCAGGGCCAGTCCCGCCCCCGCGGCCTGCACCGCCCGCAGCCGTTCGCGCAGGACGCCCCGCGCGGCCACGGCCGTCACCACCGGGTACAGGGAGGCCAGCACGGCGGCCACCGTCACCGGGCCGTGCTGCGCGGCGATCGAGTACGTGCCGTTGGCGGCGACGTCCGCGAGGCCGACGAAGGCGAGGGCGGGCAGGGTGCGCCAGGGGAAGCCGTCCGCGGGGAGGGCGCGCCCGCCACGTCGCACCGACACGAACAGCGCGAGACCGCCCGCGGCGACGTTCGTCACCCGCTGGACGAACAGGGCGAGGAACAAGCCGGTCAGCGTCGTCGACGCCTCGGCGATCAGGGCCATCACCGCGCCGAAGCCGAACGCCGCGAGCAGGGTCAGGGCGATGGCCTGACGCTGGACGGGGGCGCCGCGGAACTGGGGGCCGCCGGCGAGACAGACTCCCGCCACGGCGACCAGGATGCCGACGAACTGCAGCAGGCCCGGACGCTCGCCCAGCATGAGGCCCACCCCGACCGGCACGGCCACACCGATCGACCCCAGCGGCGAGACCACGCCCATCGGGCCCAGCGCGAGCGCCTTGTAGAAGGCGAGCATCGCCACCGGCCCGACCAGCCCGGCCGCGACGGCGAACCACAGCTGCGGCCCCGCCTCGCTCCAGCCGCCGGTCGCCACCACGAGGGCGCCGAGCACCACCACGGCGATCGACTGCGAGACCACGACCACCGTGAGCGCGGGCGTGCGCCGGGTCAGCAGACCGCCGCCGAAGTCGGCCAGTCCCCACAACAGGCTGGTGGCCAGGGCGAAGAGCGCTGTCATGGGGCGGATACCTCGCAGTACAGTTCAGTGAACGATCAGGTCAACCACACCATAGTGCAGTCCGCTGCACTGTGTCATACAGAATATTGGACGGAATGTGTCGGACCTCGACCTGCTGACCCAGTCCCTGGCGCGGAGCGTCAAGCACTGGCGCGCGGTGCGCGGCTTCACCCTGGACGTGCTCGCCGCCCGGGCGGGCGTCAGCCGCGGCATGCTCATCCAGATCGAGCAGGCCCGCACCAACCCCAGCCTCGGCACCGTCGTCAAGATCGGCGACGCGCTCGGTGTCAGCATCACCACCCTGCTCGACTACGAGCAGGGTCCGAACGTCCGCATCGTCCCGGCCGAGCAGGCCGTACGGCTGTGGCACACCGACGCCGGCAGTTACAACCGCCTCCTCGCGGGCACCGAGGCGCCCGGCCCGCTGGAGATGTGGGACTGGCGGCTCATGCCCGGCGAGAGCAGCCCGTCGGACCCGCACCCCGCCGGCACCACGGAACTGCTGCACGTCACGGCGGGCGAACTGACCCTCACCGTCGACGGCGTCGAGCACCGGGTGCCTGCGGGCGCCAGCGTCCACTTCGAGGCCAACGTCCCGCACACCTACGGCAACACCGGTGACGTGCCCATGGAGATGGTCATGGCCGTCTCGGTGCCGCCCGTGACCTGAGACGCCCGGCCCGCCGCCGGTGCGCTGTTGTTACCGTGCGGCCATGCGCGCACCCATCGGACACTTCGACGACGCCCGCCCGGCCCCCGCCTGCCTCGACGAACTCACCGCCCCGGTCGCGGACGCCGTACGCCACTGGCGGGGCAGCGTCCCGGCCGAGCAGATCGTCTACGTCGACACCGACCCGGAGTGGGCCGACACCGCCACCTTCGTCGAGCACTACGGGCAGGACCTGCTGGAGCGGTCCGCGAACTGCGTGGTCGTCGCGGGCAAGCGAGGCGGCGAGTCCACGCTCGCCGCGTGCGTCGTGCTGTCCACCACCCGGGTCGACGTCAACGGCGTGGTGCGCCGCCAGCTCGGTGCCCGCAAGGCCTCCTTCGCCTCCATGGACACGGCCACCGGCGAGACCGGCATGGAGTACGGCGGCATCACCCCGCTCGGCCTGCCGGACGGCTGGCCCGTCCTGGTGGACGCGGCCGTCGTCGACCTGCCGTACGTGCTCGTCGGCAGCGGCCGGCGGCGCGGCAAGCTGCTGGTCCCGGGCAAGGCGTTCGCGGAACTGCCGCATGCCGTGGTGCTGGAGGGTCTCGGAGTCTCCTGACCTACGCCGCGACGTGGTGGGCCAGCGGCAGATGGGGGTCGCTCTCGCCCGGGGCCGGTTCCGGATCCGCGTGCACCAGGGCCGCGGTCAGGCGCGGCACGGCGTGCAGCAGCGCGTGTTCGGCGTCCACGGCGATGCGGTGGGCCTCGCGCACCGTCGCGTCACCGTCCACCACGACCGCCACCTCGGCGCGCAGCCGGTGGCCGATCCAGCGCAGCCGCAGCTCACCCACCCCGCGCACCCCGGGCACCTCGGTCAGCGCCCGCTCGGCCCGGTCCACCAGGGCCGGGTCGACGGCGTCCAGCACCCGTCGGAACACCTCCCGGGCCGCGTCCCGCAGCACCAGTGCGATCGCCGCGGTGATCAGCAGCCCGACGACCGGGTCCGCCAGTTGCCAGCCGAGGGCGGAGCCTCCGGCGCCCAGCAGCACGGCCAGCGAGGTGAATCCGTCGGTGCGGGCGTGCAGGCCGTCGGCGACCAGCGCGGCCGAGCCGATCGAGCGGCCGACGCGGATGCGGTAGCGGGCCACCCACTCGTTCCCCGCGAAGCCGACGAGGGCGGCCACGGCGACCACCGGGACGTGGGCGACCGGGCGGGGATCCAGCAGCCGGTCCACAGCCGTCCAGCCCGCGAAGGCCGCGGAGGCGGCGATCGTCAGCACGATCACGAGACCGGCCAGGTCCTCGGCCCGCCCGTAGCCGTAGGTGAAACGGCGCGTGGCCGCGCGCCGGCCCAGTACGAAGGCGATCCCGAGCGGCAGGGCGGTCAGCGCGTCGGCGGCGTTGTGGACCGTGTCCCCGAGCAGCGCCACCGACCCGGAGACGGCCACCACGGCCGCCTGGGCCAGGGCCGTCACGCCGAGGACGGCGAGCGAGACCCACAGCGCCCGCATCCCGCGGGCCGAGGACTCCAGGGCGGAGTCGACCTTGTCGGCCGTCTCGTGGGAGTGCGGGGCCAGGAGGTGGGTCATCCGGTGGCGCAGGCCGTGGCGGTGGCCGTGCCCGTGGGTGTGGCCGTGCCCGTGGGTGTGGTCGTGCGAGTGGGAGTGCTCGTGCCGGTCGCTCACGTGGATCCCCTTCCGGTGCGCGCGAGAGTGGACGTACCCGTGCCGTGGCGCCATTATGTGCGTATGAGCGCACGCATGCACCTGTCATCTGCGCATGATGCGCACCCGCGCAGCCCCGGCGAGGAGCAGTTCGCCCTCGCCGCGGAGCTCCTCGCCCTGCTCGGCGACCGCACCCGGCTCACCCTGCTGCACGCGCTGACCGGGGGAGAGGCCGACGTCACGACGCTCACGGAGGCGTGCGGGGCGGCCAGGCCGGCCGTCAGCCAGCACCTGGCGCGCCTGCGCCTCGCGGGCCTGGTGAGCACGCGCAAGGAAGGCCGCCGGGTGATCTACTCACTCCGCGACGGGCATCTGCGCCGGCTCGTCGGCGAGGCGCTGAACGTGGCCGACCACCGCCTCAGCGACCGCCCGCCGCACGACTGAGTCAGTACCGCGCGGCCGTCCCCAGATACTGCTCGGCGAAGGCGGCGGCCGCCGCCGGCGAGGTGAACAGGCGGCGCAGCCGGGCGAGCGTGGTGCCCGCGCGGAACGGGTCGCCCGCCGCCGTGCCGTGATACAGCTCGGACAGCCACTGCGAGAACTCCTGGTAGTCCCACACCCGCCGCAGGCACGCCTCCGCGTAGCCGTCGAGGCCGCTGTCGTCCCCGCCGGTCAGCCGGGCGACCAGGGCGTCGCCGAGCAGGAAGGCGTCGTGCAGGGCGAGATTCATGCCCTTGGCGGCGATGGGGGCGACCAGGTGGGCCGCGTCGCCGGCGAGGAGGAGCCGGCCGTGCACCATCGGCTCGACCACGTAGTCGTGCATCTCCAGCACGCGCTTCTCGATCAGCCGCCCCTCGGTCAGCGGGGCGACACCGGACGCCCCGAGCCGCTCCCGGAGCTCCGACCAGACACGTTCGTGCGGCCAGTTCTGCGGAGTGTCGCCCGGCGGGCACTGGAGGTAGTAGCGGGTCACCTCCGGGCTGCGGGGCATCTGGCCGGCGAAGCCGCGCGCGTGGCAGCCGAACAGCACGCAGTCGGCGGACGGCGGCGCCTCGGCGAGCAGGGCCAGCCAGCCGATGCCGTAGTCGTGGCGCGCGATCCGGACCCGCTCGGGCGGGAGCGAGGCCCGGCTCACCCCGCGCGCCCCGTCACAGCCGGCGACGAAGTCGCAGTGCACGACCTGGCATTCACCCGTCTCCGGGCAGGTGTAGGACACCCATGGCCGTTCGGTGTCGACGTCGTGGATCCGCACGTCACGGACCCCGAAGCGGATCTGTCCGCCCCGGACGTCGGCGTACTCGCGCACCAGGTCCGTCACCAGCAACGGCTGCGGATAGACGAAGTGGTGACCGCCCGTCAGCTCGCCGTAGGGGAAACGGAAGCGCTCCCCGTCGAAGCGGAACTCGCACGCGGTGTGCAGTTCCGCGCGGTCCAGCAGGTTGCGGGCGAGGCCCCGCTTCTCCAGGCCGCGTACGGCCCATTCCTCGATGACCCCGGCCCGGGGCCGCTGTTCGATGAAGTCGCGGGTCTCCGTCTCCAGCACCAGGCAGTCCACGGACCCGGCCCGCAGGATGTTCCCGACGGTCAGACCTGCCGGACCGGCGCCCACGACAACGACCGGGAAGCGTTGCGGGGCGCCGGAGTCGGCGGGCGGTGAGACGTGGGTCATGCGGCACATTATGGAGGCCGGTCTCAGTGGACGGGCACCTCCGTGACGGCCACCTCCTCGATGCTCCGCTCGATCTCCCCGGACACGGAGGCCGAGGCCCGAGCCCAGTAGTAGATCGCCAGTGAGAACACCGCGACGACCAGGATGTCCCACCACAGCGCGAGGTGCCCCTGGCCGCCGAAGCCGCCCTGCCAGGAGATGACGCCCATGCCCAGCAGGTAGACGGGCAGCCACTGGGCGGCCCTGAAGTCGAGCCGGGGCGCGTCGGGCAGGCCCTTGCGGGTGGCGTACCAGGCGTAGCCGCCGAGCAGGACGTAGCCGAGGACGATGGCCACACCGAGCCGCCACAGGGTGTCCCAGGTGGACCAGTAGATGATGAGGTTGGCCACCACGAACGACAGCGGCGAGAGGACCTTCCCGCCGGGCAGGCGGTAGGGGCGCGCCCGGTGCGGCAGCCGGTCCGCGAAGACGCCGTAGGCCAGCGGGGCGCCCGCGTACATCAGCACGCTCGCCGAAGTGATGAAGCTGACCAGCTGCTGCCAGCTCGGGAACGGCAGGAAGCAGACCACGCCCGTCACGAAGGACACGATCAGCCCGAACCACGGCACGCCGCGCGCGTCGGTGCGGACGAAGAGCTTCGGCGCGTAACCGTTGCGGGCCAGCCCGTAGGAGACGCGGGACGTGGCCGTCGTGTAGATCAGGCCGGTGCCGCCCGGGGAGACCACCGCGTCCAGGTACAGCACCACGCTCAGCCAGCCGAGGCCCACCAGGGTCGCGAGACCCGCCCACGGGCCGGTGATACCGGGGTAGTCGAGCTTGGTCCAGCCGTGCGCGAAGGCGCCCAGTGGCAGGGCGGCGATGAAGACGATCTGGAGCAGGACGTAGATGGCCGCCCCGATGGCGACCGAGCCGATCGTGGCGCGCGGCAGGTCCCGCTGCGGGTCGCGGCTCTCGCCCGCCAGCTGGATCGCCTGCTCGAAGCCCAGCAGGGCGAAGATGATGCCGCTGGAGCTGACGGCGCTCAGCACGCCGTGGGCGCCGAACGGGGCGAAGCCGTGCTCGGTGAAGTTGCCCGGGTGGAAGTTGCCTGCCGCGATGATGAAGATCGCGGCCAGTGGCACGGCCACCTTCCACCAGGTGGCGGCGCTGTTGGTGTGCGCCAGTATCCGTACGCCGAGGAAGTTGACCACGACGAACACGGCCATCAGCAGGACGGCTACGACGAAGCCGCTCGTCGTCAGCGTCCCGTCCTTCGCGTGCTGGAAGCCCTGGGCCCAGTGCCAGTGCCCGGCGTAGCCGATCATGGCCTCGACCTCGATCGGTGCCACGGTCGCCGCCTGGAGCCAGGAGAACCAGCCGAAGGACATGCCGGCCAGCCCGCCGAACGCGTAGTGCGGATAGCGGGCCGTGCCGCCCGCGACCGGGAACATGCCGCCCAGTTCCGCGTGCACCAGCGCCAGCAGCACGATCGCCACGGCGCCGATGAGCCAGGACAGGATCGCCGCGGGTCCGGCCGCCACGACCGCCTTCTCGGCGCCGTACAGCCAGCCCGAGCCGATGATGGAACCGACCGACGCCCACATGAGCCCGATCAGCCCGACATCCCGGCGCAGGCCGTCTCTTTCCATGAATACAGGGCCTCTCGAAGATGAACTCGGCGAGTTCGGGGAGCAAGAGGCCTCAGGTTAGGAATCGGCCGGCCGGCCGCAGAAGGCGAGTTGTGCACCCTTGACCGGGTGCGGGTATTTCGTGGGGAACGCTTCAGGATTCCTGTACGCGGTGATGAGACAGCCGTGGGATCTCGATCGCCGGGCAGCGGTCCATCACCATCTCCAGGCCCGCCGCGCGGGTCCGGTCCCAGGCCGCCTCGTCGATGACACCCAGCTGGAACCAGACGCCCTGCGCGCCCTTGGCGACCGCCTCGTCCGCGACGGCCCCGGCGAGGTCGCTGTTCACGAACACGTCGACGACGTCCACGTCGAAGGGGATGTCCGCCAGGCTCGCGTACCCCTTCTCCCCGTGTACCGTCTCCGCCTTCGGATGCACCGGCACGACGCGTTTGCCGAAGCGCTGGAGCACGGCGGCCACGCCGTACGCCGCCCGCTGCCGGTTCGACGACAGGCCGACCACGGCCCAGGTGTCGCCGAGCTCGGTGAGGATCCTGCGGACCGTTGCCTCGTCGCCGTACACCGGCGGCCTCCTCGCAAGTCGTGGACGCACTGCTCTCCGTCCAACGGCCTCGGGTGCCCGGTGATTCCCCGTATGCCCCGTGATAGCTTGCCGAGGCCAGTCGAACCCATGTACGTGGGTCAGGGAATCCGGTGTGAATCCGGAACTGACGCGCAGCGGTGAGGGGGACGGGCGGGGCCTCGGCCACTGGACTCCCTCGCGGACGTCCGGGAAGGCGCCCCGATCCGGGTGAACCCGAGTCCGAAGACCTGCTGGCGGCCCCCGCGGCCGCATGCGGCGGGGGAGCACCGTACGACCGGGCTCCGCGCATGAGCCCTCGACGCCTGAGGACTGGTTTCCGTGCCCCTCGCCCGACCCGCCCGTGCCGCCGTCCTGCTGGCGGCCGGCTCCCTGCTCCTGACAAGCTGCGGCGGCACCGCGTCCACCGACGCCAAGGCCGCCGTGACCCTCACCAACTGCGGGCACGAGGTCCGCGTCAAGGCCCCGCCGCGGCACGCCGTGTCCCTCAACCAGGGCACCACCGAGATCCTGCTCTCCCTGGGCCTCGCCGACCGCCTCGCGGGCACGGCCACCTGGACCGACCCCGTGATGAAGGGGCTGGAGAAGGACGAGGCCGAGGCGCCGCGCATCGCCGAGAACAACCCCTCCTTCGAACGAGTCCTGGACACCGAACCCGACTTCGTCGCCGCGAGCTTCGTCTCCACCCTCGGCAAGGGCGGCGTCGCCACCCGCGAGCAGTTCGAGAAGCTCGGCGTGCCCACCTACGTCTCCCCGTCCGACTGCGCCGGCAAGGACAACTCCGGCGGCGGCGACGGCGAACGCGACAAGGCCCTGGGCATCGACACCGTCTACGGCGAAGTACGCGACCTCGCGACCGTGTTCGGTGTGAAGGAACGCGGCGACGCACTCGTGGCCTCCCTCCGGCAGCGCATGAAGAAGGCCACCGCGGGCACCGACGCCTCCGACGTCACCCTCCTGTACTGGTTCGCGAACTCCGACTCGCCCTACATGGCGGGCTGTTGCGGAGCGCCCGGCATCATCACCCGGGCCCTCGGCGCGAAGAACGTCTTCGACGACACGCACGAGGAGTGGCCGCAGATCAACTGGGAGACGGTCGCCGACCGCGACCCCGACGTCCTCGTCATCGGCGATCTGACCCGCAAGTCGCAGACCGCCGAGTCGGCCGCCAAGAAGATCGCGTTCCTGGAGTCCAACCCGGTCACCCGGAACATGGACGCCGTCCGGCACAAGCGGTACGTGCTGCTCAGCGGGCAGGCCATGAACCCGACCATCCGCACCGTGGAGGGCGTGGAGCAGGTGGCCGCCGGGCTGCGCCGGTTCGGGCTGGTGAAGTGACCACCGGGAGCGTGCCGGGTGCCGGGGCCCGGCCCCGGCGGGGGACCGGGCTCGCGCTGGGCGCGGCCGGGGCGATCGCTCTCGCCGCCTCCCTCGCCGTGGCCATCACCATCGGTCCCGCCGACATCCGGGTGGCCGACGTGTGGTCCGTCGTGGCGGCCCGCCTCGGACTCGGCAGCTCGGAGCTGACGCCGATCCGGGACGGGATCGTCTGGCAGCTGCGGCTGCCCCGCACCCTGCTCGCGGCCGTGTGCGGAGCCGGACTCGCCGTCTGCGGGGCGGTGATGCAGTCGCTGCTGCGCAACCCGCTCGCCGACCCCTTCGTGCTCGGGGTGTCCTCGGGCGCCTCCACCGGAGCGGTCCTCGTGGTCGTGCTCGGCGCGGGCGGCGGCGCCATATCGGTGTCCGCGGGCGCGTTCCTCGGCGCCCTGCTGTCGTTCGCGCTGGTCCTGCTGCTCAGCCACACCCTCGGCGGCACCACCGACCGGGTCGTCCTCGCGGGCGTCGCCGCCATGCAGCTCTTCTCGGCGCTCACCTCGTTCGTCGTGATGACCTCCGCCGACGCCGAGACGACCCGCGGCGTGCTGTTCTGGCTCCTCGGCTCGCTCGGCGGCGCCGGCTGGACCGACGTGTGGCTGTGCCTGGCCGCGTTGGCCGTGGCACTGGCGGTGTGCCTGCCGTACGCCCGCACCCTCGACGCCTTCGCCTTCGGGCAGGACGCGGCGGCCGCGCTCGGGGTGTCCGTCGCCCGCACCCGCCTGGTGCTGCTGTGCGTCACGGCCCTGCTCACGGCCGCGCTGGTCAGCTCGGCCGGGGCGATCGGCTTCGTCGGACTGGTGCTGCCGCACGCCGCCCGTGCCCTGACCGGCCCGGGGCACGCGCGGCTGCTGCCGGTCACCGCCCTGGCGGGAGCGGTCTTCCTGGTGTGGGTGGACACCCTCGCCCGAACGGTCCTCGAACCGCAGGAGGTTCCGGTGGGGGTCGTGACGTCGCTGATCGGGGTACCCGCGTTCGTCGCGGTGCTGTACCGGACGCGGAGGGCACGGTGAGCGGCACGGGCGCCCGGTTGGGAGCGGGGCTGCGGGCCGACCGGGTCAGCCGCCGTGCCGACGGGCATCTCATCCTGGACGGCGTCACCCTCGCGCCCGAGACCGGCTCCACGGTCGGCGTCCTCGGCCCCAACGGCTCCGGCAAGTCCACCCTGCTGCGGCTGCTGGCCGGGCTGCTCGCGCCGGCCTGCGGGGTCGTCACCCTCGACGGCGCACCGCTGGGCGACCTGCCCCGCCGCACGGTCGCGCGCCGCCTCGCCGTCGTCGAGCAGCAGTCGGACACCCAGGTGGAGCTTACGGTCGAGGACGTGGTGCGGCTCGGCCGCGTCCCGCACCGCCGCGCCTGGACGCCCGCCTCCGCCGACGACGAACGGGCGGTGCGCGCGGCCCTGGAACGCACCGGCCTCGAAGGCCGTTCCGGCCGGCTCTGGCACACCCTCTCGGGCGGCGAACGCCAGCGGGTGCAGATCGCCCGCGCGCTCGCCCAGGAACCCCGCGAACTCCTCCTCGACGAGCCCACCAACCACCTCGACGTCCACCACCAGCTCGACCTGCTCACCCTGGTCACGGGCCTGCCCGTCACCACCGTCGTCGCCCTGCACGACCTCAACCTCGCGGCGATGTACTGCGACCGGGTCGTCGTGCTGTGCGCGGGGCGGGTCGTGGCGGGAGGCACCCCGGGGGACGTCCTCACGGCGGAGCTCATCGCCGAGGTGTACCGGGTGCGGGCCGCCGTCAGCCGCGAAGGGCCCGAGGGGCGGCCCCATGTGCGGTTCCTGGGCACGCTGGTGTGAAAGGAGAGGGCCGGGCACGCCCCGGGTGGGGCGATCGCGCCACGGCGGCCGGAAAACGCTGAACCTGCCTGCGTGCGGCCACCCGCCCGCCTACGCTCACCTCGTGCTGCGCATCATCGACGACCGGACCGGCGAGCCGGTCGACGCCGCCCCGGCCCGCCGGGGCCTGACCCGTGTCGAGGTGCACGCGTCCGGCTCCGACGCCACGAACCTGCGGGTGCTGCTCGTCGGCGACCTGCTCGTCAGGACCCTGGAACTCGGCGGCACACCGGTGTGGGCGCTGCTGACCGGCGGCCGCCGCCAGGCGGAGCTGCGCGCAGACGCCGCGACGCTCGGCATCCGCCCCTTCGAGGACAGCCCCGACGTCGGCGCCGGTCTGGGCGAGGCCCAGGCCGTCCACGTCACCGCCGGGGGCGGGGACACGCCCGACGGGGTGCGGATCGCCGTCGCGCCGGTGGAGCCGGGGCGTCCGGACCGCTTCGACCCGGCCGCCCTGCGCCTCGCCCTGATCACCCGTCACCACAGCGACCCGGTCCGGCTGGAGGAGGCCGGGCTCGCCGACGCCCGCGCCACCCTCGCACGCTGGCGCGGCGCGGTCGCCCGCTGGGCACGGGAGCCCTCACGGCCGATTCCCGACGCCGTGCGGGGCCGACTGCGCGACGCCTGGGAGGACGACCTGGACGTACCCGGCGTGCTGGACGTCCTGCGCCATGTGGAGACCGAGCCGGACCTGGCCGACGGCGCCCGGTTCGAGACGTACGCCTACGCCGACCGGCTGCTCGGCCTCGACCTCACCCGCGATCTGGGAGCCCCGTCATGATCGAACGCGCCGGAGCAGGCCCCCTGCGCCGCCTGGTCGTGCTGCGGCACGCCAAGTCCGCCTGGCCCGTGGACGTCGCCGACCACGAACGCCCCCTCGCCCCGCGCGGCCGCCGGGACGCCCCCGCGGCCGGGCGGGCCCTGGCCGATGCCGACCTCCTGCCGGACCTCGCGCTGTGCTCCACCGCCGTCCGCGCCCGCGGGACCTGGGACCTGGCCGCCGCCGAGTGGGGCACACCCCCGCCGGTCCGGTACGACCGGCGGCTGTACGCCGCCGGCCCGGCCGGTCTGCTGGCCGTCGTCCACGAGGTGCCCGCCGAGGTGGAGACGCTGCTGCTGATCGGGCACAACCCCGGGCTGGAGGAACTGGTCCTGGCCCTTGCCGGTGACGGCCTCGACGACACCCTGGAACGGGTCCGTACGAAGTTCCCCACCTCGGCGTTCGCCGTACTGACCTGGCGCGGCACCGCCTGGCGGGCCCTTGCGCCCGACGCCGCGCTGCTCACCTCCGTGACCGTGCCCCGGGGCAAGAAGAAGTAGCCGGGGGCCCCGCTCCGGTATGGGTCCGTTCCGGTGATGTGCGCCGGGCTCGCGCTGCGCGCACCTGCCGCGGCGGGTACGCCGTCTGCGAAGAACGGCCGTCCCATCCAGGAGGAGAGCAGCCATGCACGCGGTGATTCGGCGGTACGAAGGGGTGACCGACCCGGCTGAGGCGGGACGCCGGGTGAACGAGGAGTTCCTGCCGCTCCTGCGCCAGGTCCAGGGGTTCGTGGCTTACTACTTCGTCGATGCCGGCGGCGGGGTGATGGTGTCGACCGGGGTCTTCGAGGACCGGGCCGGCGCCGAGGAGTCGACCGCGAGGGCGGGCGGCTTCGTCCGGGACCGGCTCGCCGAGCTGCTGCCCAATCCGCCCCAGGTCACGGCCGGCGAGGTCGTGGCCCACTCGTAGCGGAGGTCCCGGCGGCCCCGGCCGGCCGCCCCGCCCGGACGCCGGCGGCCACGCGATTAGGCTGGCCGGATGCAGGACGAATACCGCACGGTCGCCGGCGCCGGCGTGCACGAGACCGAGGTCAACCGCTCCCGCTTCCTGTGCGCCCTCGCCCCGGCGGCCACCGAGCAGGAGGCACAGGAGTTCATCGCCACGGTCCGCAAGGAGCACGCCGACGCCTCCCACAACTGCTGGGCCTATGTGATCGGCGCCGACGCCGCCGTCCAGAAGGCGAGCGACGACGGCGAACCGGGCGGCACCGCCGGCGTCCCCATGCTCCAGATGCTGCTGCGCCGCGACATGCGGTACGTCGTCGCCGTCGTCACCCGCTACTTCGGCGGGGTCAAGCTCGGCGCCGGCGGGCTCATCCGGGCGTACGGCGGGGCGGTCGGCGAGGCTCTGGACACCCTCGGCACCCGCACCCGCCGCAGGTACCGGCTGGCCACGGTCACCGTCGACCACCAGCGGGCCGGCAAGCTGGAGAACGACCTGCGCACCGGCGGGCGCGAAGTCCGCGACGTGCGCTACGGGGAGGCGGTCACGATCGAGATCGCTCTCCCGGACGCCGATGTGGACGCCTTCCGGTCCTGGCTCGCCGACGCCACCGCCGGGACGGCCGGCTTCGAACCGGGCGGGGAGGCGTACGGGGACGCCTGACGGCGGTTTCGGAACCGAACAGGAGGCCATCCCCGGCCCGGCGGAGCCTGCCGGGTGGAATGACCTGTTTCACAGCACAGTTGCGACATTTACCAAGAATTGCCGTCGGATGGGCGTGGCCGTCCGGGGTTCGTGGTGGACCAGGGGTCCACACGCGTTAGCGTGGTGGGTCTGACAGCGGGCGGGACCGGCTCGTGCCGGTGGAGAACGACAGCAGGGGGAGACATGCAGGCGGGGGCGGCGTCTTGAGGCTGCTGCACACCTCCGACTGGCATCTCGGCCGGGCCTTCCACCGGGTGAACATGCTCGGCGCCCAGGCCGAGTTCATCGGCCACCTCGTCACGACCGTGCGGGAGCGGGCCGTGGACGCGGTGGTGGTGTCGGGAGACGTGTACGACCGTGCCGTGCCGCCGCTCGCCGCGGTCGAGCTGTTCGACGACGCCCTGCACCGCCTCGCCGCTCTCGGCGTGCCCACGGTGATGATCTCCGGGAACCACGACTCGGCCCGCCGGCTGGGCGTCGGCGCCGGGCTGATCGGGCGGGCCGGCATCCATCTGCGGACCGAGCCGTCGGCGGCCGGCACCCCCGTGGTGCTGGCCGACACCCACGGGGAGGTGGCCTTCTACGGGCTGCCCTACCTCGAACCGGCCCTGGTGAAGGACGAGTTCGGAGTGGAGAAGGCCGGACACGAGGCCGTGCTCGCCGCCGCCATGGACCGGGTCCGCGCCGACCTCGCCGCCCGCCCGCCCGGCACCCGCTCCGTCGTCCTCGCGCACGCCTTCGTCACCGGCGGCGAACCCAGCGACAGCGAGCGGGACATCACCGTCGGCGGCGTCGCCGCGGTACCGGCCGGGGTCTTCGACGGCGTCGACTACGTGGCGCTCGGGCATCTGCACGGCTGCCAGACCATCACCGACCGTGTCCGCTACTCCGGCTCCCCGCTGCCCTACTCCTTCTCGGAGGCCGCCCACCGCAAGAGCATGTGGCTGGTCGACCTGGCCGCGGACGGCACCGTCGACGCCGAGCGCGTCGACTGCCCGGTGCCCCGCGCCCTGGCCCGGATCCGCGGCACGCTGGAAGACCTGCTCGCCGGCCCGGAGCTGACCCCGCACGAGGAGGCGTGGGTCGAGGCGACCCTCACCGATCCCGTCCGTCCGGCCGACCCGATGGCCCGGCTCACCGCCCGCTTCCCGCACACGCTCAGCCTCGTCTTCGAACCCGACCGCGACGACGACGAGTCCGAGGTGTCGTACGCCAGGCGTCTCGCCGGCCGCAGCGACCAGGAGATCGCCGAGGACTTCGTCGCCCATGTGCGCGGCGCCGGCCCCGACGCGCACGAACAGGGCGTGCTGCGGGACGCGTTCGACGCGGTGCGCGCCGACGAGACCGTACGGGAGGTGGCCCGGTGAGGCTCCACCGGCTCGCGGTCACCGCCTTCGGGCCCTTCGGAGGCACCCAGACCGTCGACTTCGACGGGCTGTCGAGCGCCGGGCTGTTCCTGCTGCACGGCCCCACCGGCGCGGGCAAGACATCCGTCCTCGACGCCGTCTGCTACGCCCTCTACGGCTCGGTGCCGGGCGCCCGGCAGGGCGGCGGGCAGGGCGCGACCCTGCGCAGTGACCACGCCGCGCCCGCGACCCGCACCGAGGTCACCCTCGACCTCACCGTCGCCGGACGCCGCCTGGAGGTCACCCGCCAGCCACCCTGGGAGCGCCCCAAGAAGCGCGGCACCGGCACCACTCTGGACAAGGCCCAGACGTGGCTGCGCGAGTACGACGCGACGGCCGGGGCCTGGAAGGACCTCAGCCGCTCCCACCAGGAGATCGGCGAGGAGATCACCCAGCTCCTCGGCATGAGCCGGGAGCAGTTCTGCCAGGTCGTGCTGCTGCCGCAGGGCGACTTCGCCCGGTTCCTGCGCGCCGACGCCGAGGCCCGCGGCAAGCTGCTGGGCCGCCTGTTCGACACCCGCCGCTTCGCCGACGTCGAGAAGCGCCTCGCCGAGCGCCGCCGCGCCACCGAGACCCAGGTGCGGGACGGCGACGCGGAGCTGCTGGCCGACGCCCACCGCATGCAGCAGGCCGCGGGCGACGCCATGGAGCTGCCCGCACTCGCCCCGGGCGAACCGGGACTCGCCGAGGCCGTCCTGAGCGCGGCCGCCGTCGCCCGCAGCACCGCCCGCGAGGAGCTCACCGTCGCCGCGTGCACGCTCACCGCGGCCGAGTCCGCGCAGGCAGCCGCCGGCCGTGTCCTGGACGACGTCCGCGAACGGGCCCGGCTCCAGCGGCGGTTCGCCCAGGCACGGGAGCGGGCGGCGAGTCTGGAGCGGGGAGCCGAGGCCTACCGGGAGGCGCAGGCGCTCATGGAGCGGGCCCGCAAGGCCGAAGCGGTCGCGCCCGCCCTGGACCTGCGGGAGTCCTCCGAAGCCGAACACCGCCGGGCAGCCGCCGCCGAGGCACGCGCGCGTGCCCTGCTGCCGGATGCCTTCGCCGACGCGAGTGCGGCCGGGCTCGCCTCCGCCGCCCGCCGCACCGCCGAGGAACTGGGCGGACTCGACTCGGCCCGCCGCGCCGAGCGGCGGCTGGCCGAACTCCTCGACGAGCGCACAGGCCTGGACCGCCAGGAGCACGCCGACGCGGAGCTCCTGCAGGACGCCGAGGCCTGGCTCGACGGCTGGGAGGAGAGGCGCACCGCCCTCCAGGCGGGGGTCGACTCCGCCCAGAAGGACGCCGCCCTCGCCGAGCAGCTCGCCGAACGGCGCGAGCCCGCGCGGCAGCGGCTGCGGGCGGCCCGCCTGCGCGACCAGCTCACCCAGGACACGGACCGGGCGGTCGAACGGGTCCGCACCGCACAGGACGAAGCGCTGCGGGCCAAGCAGCACTGGCTCGACCTCAAGGAACAGCGCCTGAACGGCATCGCCGCCGAACTGGCCGCGAACCTCACCGACGGCGAACCCTGCGCCGTCTGCGGCGCCACCGAACACCCCGCCCCCGCCCGCAAGGTCGCCGGGCACGTCGGCCGCGAGGCGGAGGAGCACGCCCTCACCGCCTACCAGCGCGCCGATGAACAGCGCGCCGAGGACGAGCGGCGCCTCGGGGTCGCGCGGGAGGCACTGGCCGCCGCCTCCGCGGAGGCCGGTGACACCCCCACCATCCAACTGGCTCAAGAGGCTGAGGAGTTGGAGGAGCGATACACGCGGGCCCGCAGCGCGGCAGCCCAGCTGCACGCCGCGCAGGAGCGCCTGCGGCAGGCCGGCCACGAGCACGAACGGCGCCTCGCCGCCCGGCAGGAGGCCGCCGTACGGACCGCCTCCCGGGTCGGTCACCGGGAGCGGCTGGACCGCGAACGGGCCGCTCTGGAGGAGGAGCTGGACCGGGCGCGGGGCTCCCTGGACAGCGTCGCCGCCCGGGCCGCACAGCTGGAGCGGCGGACCGCGCTGCTCACGGACGCCGCCGATGCCGCCCGGGCCGCCGAGGACAGCGCCCAGCGGCTCAAGGACGCCGACGCCCGGCTCGCCGACGCCGCCTTCCGCGCCGGCTTCGAGACGCCGCAGGCAGCGGCCGCCGCCCTCCTCGACCCCGCCGCCCACCGCGAGCTGCAACACCGCCTGGACGCCTGGCAGCACGAGGAGGCCGCCGTCCGGGCCGTCCTGGCCGAGGCCGACACGGCCGCCGCGGCCCGCGAGCCGCAGGCCGACCCGGACGCGGCGCAGCGGACGGCCGACGCGGCGGACCGGCGGCTGCGCGACGCCGCCTCCGCCCACGACGCCGCCCGCAGGCGCTGCGCCGAACTCGACCGGCTGTCGGCCCGGGCGGCCGCCTCCGTGCGCCGGCTGGCGCCGCTGCGCGAGGAGTACGACCGCGTCGCCCGGATGGCCGGTCTCGCCGCCGGCACCTCGGCGGACAACGAACGCCGGATGCGCCTGGAGTCGTACGTCCTGGCGGCCCGGCTGGAGCAGGTCGCCGCCGCCGCGACCGTACGGCTGCGCCGCATGTCGTCCGGCCGCTACACCCTCGTCCACTCCGACGACCGCACCGGACGCGGCCGCAGCGGGCTCGGACTGCACGTCGTGGACGCCTGGACCGGCCGGGAACGCGACACGGCGACGTTGTCGGGCGGTGAGACGTTCTTCGCCTCGCTGGCCCTGGCCCTCGGCCTCGCGGACGTCGTCACGGACGAGGCGGGCGGGGTGCGGCTGGACACCCTCTTCATCGACGAGGGCTTCGGCAGCCTCGACGACCAGACCCTGGACGAGGTCCTCGACGTCCTCGACTCCCTGCGTGAACGCGACCGCAGCGTCGGCATCGTCAGCCACGTCCCCGACCTGCGGCGGCGGATCCACGCCCAGCTGGAGGTCGTCAAGGGCCGG
The DNA here is from genome assembly GCF_014202475.1 of Streptomyces paradoxus. Lineage (GTDB taxonomy): Bacteria > Actinomycetota > Actinomycetes > Streptomycetales > Streptomycetaceae > Streptomyces > Streptomyces paradoxus. The sequence goes on along the minus strand of NZ_JACHGV010000007.1, from coordinate 390,132 downwards.
TCCGGGTCGGCGCTGCGCCAGCGCGGCGCCTGAGTCAGCGGCCCAGCGGCCGCCGGGGGAGGGGCGAGGAGTACACCACGCTCGTCGTCACCGAACCCAGCGCCCCGATCTTCCCCGACACCTCCTCCAGGTGGCGCATCGAGCGGGCCGTGACCTTGATGACGAAGCAGTCGTCGCCGGTGACGTGGTGCGCCTCCAGGATCTCGGGGGTGACGGCGACGAGGTCGTGGAAGGGCTTGTAGTTGCCGTTCGGATAGCGCAGGCGCACGAACGCCAGGATCGCCAGGCCCAGCCGCTCGGGGTCCACCACCGCCGCGTAGCCCTGGATGACCCCGGCCTCCTCCAGGCGGCGCACCCGCTCGGTGACCGCGCTCGCGGACATCGACACCGCACGGGCCAGGTCGGCGAAACTGGCCCGGCCGTCCCGCTGGAGGACGTCCAGGATGCGCCAGTCGGTGGCGTCCGGGGAATACTCGGTCATGCCCGAGGGATAGCAGGGGAATCCCCGGCGGATCAAGCTCAGGACCGGGGATCGTCACTTCAGGGTCGGCGTCGGCGCCCGTAGTTTCTCTCCCATGACCACCACCGTGAACCCCGTCCTGCGCGTCGCCCCCGCCGCTCCCGCCGAGGCCGCCGCCCACTTCCGCGCCGGTCTCGCCTTCCACACCGACGTGTCCGACGTCGCCGCCGCACTCGGTGCCGGTGGTGATCCCGGCTTCGTCCTCGTCGACTCGCGTTCCGCCGAGGCGTGGGACCAGGGCCACATCCCCGGCGCGCTCCACCTGCCGACCGTGTTGGTCCCCGAGCAGGCCGGGCAGCTCCTCGACCGGTCGGTGCCGGTCGTGACGTACTGCTGGGGCCCCGGCTGCAACGGCGCCGCCCGGGCGGCCCTCGCCCTCGCCGAACTCGGCTACCGGGTCAAGGAGATGCTCGGCGGCTTCGAGTACTGGGTGCGCGAGGGCCTGGCGTTCGAGACCTGGCAGGGTCGCGAGCGCCGGGCCCCGGACCCGCTGACGTCGCCTGCGGACGCCGGTGACTGCGGCTGCTGAACCCCCGATCTTTTGCCGCGAGTTGACCCTGTAGGTTCTTGCGCCATGGTGCGATACGCGGAGCCGGGCGCAGTGGAATGGGTGGAGTCGGGCGGCGGGCCGCTCATAGCGGTACCGGAGACCGTCCTGCCGTTCTGGGCGGGCGCCGACGGCGAGGAGACGGCCTCGGACTACGACCGGGCCTGCGAGGTGGACGGCCACGTCGGCCTCCTCCCGGTCGGCGACTGCACCGCCTTGGTCCTGGGCGACGAACCCGCCTCGACCGCCTACCTGCCCGACCACGGTGTGCTCGTCCGGTGGCGCGCCGGCAGCTCCGAGGACGAACTGCTGGCGAGCGTCCCGGCGGCGATCGACGGCGCGGAGTGGGAGCCGGACGTCCACTGGGAGGTGCCGGGCACGGTCCTCCTGTTCGACGCGGCCTGGCCGGGATCCGACCCGTCGGGGTCGGACCACGTGCGGGTGGCGCTGGAGCCGGGCCGGTACGCCGTGCGCGCGGCAAGCGTCCAGCCCGGCCCGGAGACCTGGCTGGGCCTGGTCCAGCTCCGGTTGCTCGCGCGGAGATGACACCCGGCGTCACCGGCGGAAAAACCATGTGCGCCGGCCGGCCGGGCCGAGCACGATGAACCCATGCCACGCCTTCCCCACCCCACCCCTGAGGAACTGCGCCGTGACACCCTGCCCCTGCGCGGCCGTACGGCGCTGGTCACCGGCGCCAGCCGCCGCGGCGGCATCGGGCACGCCGTGGCCCGCCGCCTGGCCGCCTACGGCGCGAGCGTCTACCTGCATCACCATGTCCCGCACGACGCCGGGCAGCCCTGGGGCGCCGACCGCCCCGAAGACGTCCTCGAATCCGTCCGCGCCGCAGCCGGAGACTCCGGCGCCCGGATCGTCGCGGGCCCCGGAGACCTGGCCGACCCGGACGTGCCCGCCGAACTCGTCACCAGGGCCGCCGACGCCCTCGGCGGACCCCTCGACATCCTCGTCGCCAACCACGCGCAGAGCGGGTTCGACGGCACCTTGGACGAGATCGGCACGGAGATGCTCGACCGGCACTGGGCGGTCGACACCCGTGCCGTCCTGCTGCTCGTCCAGGCACATGCCCGGTTGCGGCCACCCGGCCCCGGAGGCCGTGTGGTGATGATGACCTCCGGTCAGGACATGGCGGGCGGCATGCCGGGCGAGATCGCCTACGCCCTCCAGAAGGGCGCCCTCGCGTCGATCACCCGCTCCCTGTCGGCCACGCTCGTCGAGCGGGGCGTCACGGTCAACACCGTCAACCCCGGCCCCGTGGACACGGACTACCTGACCGGCGAGGACTACGACGCCGTCGCCGCCCGCTTCCCCTCGGGACGGTGGGGCATGCCCGACGACCCGGCCCGCCTCATCGCCTGGCTCGCGACCGACGAGGCGGGCTGGATCACCGGTGAGGTCATCAGCTCCGAGGGCGGGTTCCGGCGCTGATCAGAGCGCGGACCAGCAGATCAGAGGGCGGACAACTCGTCCACCAGATCGTCCAGTCCCAGCGATCCCTGCGACAGCGCGGCCATGTGCCAGGCCTTCGGGTCGAATGCGTCGCCGTGGCGGGCGCGGGCGTTCTCGCGGCCCAGGAGCCAGGCACGTTCGCCGAGCTTGTAGCCGATGGCCTGGCCCGGCATGGACAGGTAGCGGGTCAGCTCGCTCTCCACGAAGTCCGCCGGCCGGCTGCTGTGCGAGCCGAAGAACTCCTGCGCCAGCTCGGCCGTCCAGCGCTCGCCCGGGTGGAAGGGCGAGTCGTCCGGGATCGTCAGCTCCAGGTGCATGCCGATGTCGATGATGACGCGCACCGCCCGCATCATCTGCGCGTCCAGGTAGCCGAGCCGCCGCTCCGGGTCGGTCAGGAAGCCCAGTTCGTCCATCAGCCGCTCCGCGTACAGCGCCCAGCCCTCGGCGTTGGCGCTGACCATGCCGACGCTCGCCTGGTAGCGGGAGAGGTTCTGCGCCACGTGCTTCCACTGGGCCAGCTGGAGGTGGTGGCCGGGGACACCCTCGTGGTACCAGGTCGACACCAGGTCGTAGACGGGGAAGCGCGTCTCGCCCATGGTCGGCAGCCAGGTGCAGCCGGGGCGGGAGAAGTCGTCCGAGGGGGGCGTGTAGTAGGGGGCCGCGGCGCTGCCCGGAGGGGCGATGCGGGACTCCACCCGGCGCACCCGCTCGGCCAGGTCGAAGTGGGTGCCGTCGAGCGCGTCCATCGCCTCGTCCATGAGGCCCTGCAGCCAGTCGCGGACCTCGTCGACGCCCTCGATGTGCGTGCCCTGCTCGTCGAGGTGGGCCAGCGCCTCCCACGGGCTGCCGGCGCCCGGCAGGATCTTCTCGGCCTCGGTCTTCATCTCGCCGAGGAGGCGGTGGTACTCGGACCAGCCGTAGGCGTACGCCTCGTCCAGATCGAGGTCCGTGCCGTTGAAGTAGCGCACCCAGCGCGCGTACCGCTCCCGGCCCACCACGTCCGGCGCGCCCTCGATCGCCGGGGCGTACACATCCCGCATCCAGTCGCGCAGCCGGACGACGGCCTCGGTGGCCGAGCGGGCGGCGGTGTCCAGCTCGGACCGCAGGGCCTCGGGGCCGGCGGCCGCGTACTGCTCGAACCACCCGTGGCCCTCGCCGTCCGCGTCGGCCCATTCGCCGAGCTGCGTCACAAAGGTGGCGGTGGCGCGGGGGCCCGCGTACAGCTTCCGCTCCAGGCCGAGCGCCAGGGACTCCCGGTAGCCCTCCAGCGCGGCCGGGACCGCGCGCAGCCGCTCGGCGATCGCCGTCCAGTCCTCCTCCGACTGCGCCGGCGTCACGGTGAACACCTGCCGCACCGCATGGGCGATCGAGCTCAGGTTGCTGACGGAACGCAGGCTCTCGTCGGCCTCGTGCACCGCGAGTTCGGCGCCCAGCCGCTCGCGCAGCAGCCGCGCGCACCGGCGCTCGATGTCACTGTCCGCGCCGGGCAGCCGCTCGGCCTCGTCCAGCCGGGCCAGCGTCCGGCGTGCCAGCTCCGCGAGCGCCTCCTGGCCCGCGGGCGAGGTGTCGGGCAGCCTGCTCGAACTCTCCTTGTCGCCGAGGAACGTGCCGGTGATCGGGTCGAGGGCGACGAGCTCGTCGACGTACGCGTCGGCGACCTCACGGGGCAGCTGGCTCTTGATCTCAGACATGCGGCCATCCTCGTACGGCGGATCGCACACGTCACGCGGATTGAGCCGAGGGCGAAGGCGGCAGCAGCGGTCCGCACTCCCACTGCTGGAAGATCAGCCGGGTCTCCACCCGCGCCACCTCCCGCTGGGATGTGAACTCGTCCAGCACCAGCCGCTGCAGGTCGGCCATGTCGGCGACCGCGACATGGACCAGATAGTCGTCGGGCCCGGTCAGGTGGAACACCGTCCGCGACTCCGGCAGGACCCGGATCCGCTCCACGAACGGTCCCACCAGCTCCCGGCGGTGCGGCCTGACCTGCACCGACAGCAGGGCTTCCAGTCCCCGTCCCAGCTTGGCCGGATCCAGCTCCAGCCGGTGCCCGAGGATCACGCCCGAGCGGCGCAGTCGCGTCACCCGGTCCAGACACGTCGAGGGCGCCACCCCGACCTGCGCGGCGAGATCCCGGTACGTCGCCCGGGCGTCGTTCTGCAACAGCCGCAACAGATGGAGATCCACCGGATCGAGTACGACAGATTCAGCCATCGGCCGAACGTAGCACGGGATGCTCCCACGATTGTCCGATCGATGTTCAACCTTGCCCACCATGGACATGGACACGATGAGCACGCGCGCCCACGACGGCGCCCGCACCGCACCGCGAGCCCTCGCCACCGAGGCCGTGCACGCAGGGCGGGACGACCTCGCCCGGCAGGGGCTGCACGCCCCGCCGATCGACCTGTCCACCACCTACCCGTCCTACGACAGCCGCGGCGAGGCGGCCCGCATCGACGCCTTCGCCACCACCGGCGCCGAGCCGGACGGCCCGCCCGTCTACGGGCGGCTGGGCAACCCGACCGTCGCCCGCTTCGAGACGGCCCTGGCCCGGCTCGAAGGCACCGAGGCGGCGGTGGCGTTCGCCAGCGGCATGGCGGCGCTGAGCGCCGTCCTCCTCGTCCGCGGCTCGATGGGCCTGCGCCACGTCGTCGCCGTACGCCCCCTCTACGGCTGCAGCGACCACCTGCTGACCGCCGGGCTGCTGGGCTCGGAGGTGACCTGGACCGACCCCGCCGGGGTCGCCGGCGCGCTGCGCCCGGACACCGGCCTGGTCATCGTCGAGTCCCCGGCCAACCCCACCCTCGCCGAGGTCGACCTGCGGGCCGTGGCGCACGCCTGCGGCTCGGTGCCGCTGCTCGTGGACAACACCTTCGCCACCCCCGTCCTCCAGCGCCCCGCCGAGCACGGCGCGCGGCTGGTCCTGCACAGCGCCACCAAGTACCTCGGCGGTCACGGCGACGTCCTGGCGGGCGTGGTCGCCTGCGACGAGGAGTTCGCGGGCCGGCTGCGCCAGGTGCGCTTCGCCACGGGCGGCGTCCTGCACCCGCTGGCCGGCTACCTGCTGCTGCGCGGTCTGTCCACCCTGCCCGTCCGGGTCCGGGCGGCCTCCGCCACGGCAGCCGAACTGGCCCACCGCCTCGCCGCCGACCCGCGGGTGGCCCGTGTGCACTACCCGCGCATCGGCGGCGCGATGGTCGCCTTCGAGGTGTACGGCGACCCGCACGAGGTCATCGCCGGCGTCCGGCTGATCACCCCGGCGGTGAGCCTCGGCAGCGTCGACACCCTCATCCAGCACCCGGCCTCCATCAGCCACCGCATCGTCGACGCCGACGACCGCAGGGGAGCCGGGGTGAGCGACCAGCTCCTGCGCATGTCGGTGGGCCTGGAGGACGTGGAGGACCTCTGGTCGGACCTGGACGCAGCGCTGGCACGACGCCCCGGAAGGGGCGCGGGGAACTGCGCGACAAGCCACAACGAACCCGCACCCGCCCACTGACGCACGCCCCTACGGCGCGGAGGCGCTTCCCAGTTCCTCCGCACTCGTCACGACCGCCTCACCCAGCCGCGCCGTGATGACCAGCGTCCCCTCCTCGACCTGGTAGTCGAGAGGCAGCCCCAGTCCCCGCATCGCGGCGACCATGCCCGTGTTGGACGCCTGCGTCACGGCGTACACGCTGGAGCACCCCGCCTCGACGCCCAGGGCCACCAGCCGCGACAGCAACTCCGCCCCCACACCCCGCCGCTGCCACGCGTCCTCCACGAGCAGCGCGACCTCCGTCTCGTCCCCGTCCCACAGGAGGTGACCGAGCCCGACGAGCCGCCCGGAGGCGGTCTGCACGGCGAGGGTGCGGCCGTAGCGCGGGCTGAGCAGGTGGCCGAGGTACCGGTCGGCGTCACCGACGGGCCCGTGATAGCGCAGCTTCAGCGTGCGGGCCGAGCACCGCTCGTGCATCGCCCTGGCCGCTTCGAGGTCACGTGTGTCGGCCCGCCGCACGGTGATGTCGCTGCCCTCGGCGAGCGTGAGCACGTCCCGTCCGTGCGGCAGGCGCGGTCCGAGCCGGGCGTCCAGTTCCACCAGGGCCCTGGCCCGGGCGAACTCGGTCGGGGTGAACGGCAGGTACGGCCGTTCCACGGTGATCACTCCGCCTTCCGGGGCACGCAGCCGCATCACCGTGTCGTCGAGGGCCCCCTCCACGGTGAGGCCACCCGTCTCCCGGCCGCCACCGGCCGGCGCGGGCCGGGACCGGATCGTGCACCGGCCCAGCAACTGCCGCAAAGCCAGCGGCAGTTCCGCCGCGTCCAGGGCCGTGCGCGCGGCGAGTCCGAGGACCCGGGTCGGTGCGTCCACGAGGTCGTGGGCGTCGGCCCGCTCGATCCAGGTGTCCGCACCACCGGCCGACGCGACGGCCGTGGTGATCGCGGACGCCGGAAGGGCGGCCGGGCCCCGCAGCAGGAACTCGTCGACCGTCCCCTCGGCCAGCGGGTGCGTCTGCAGGCTCAGGATGTCGACGCGCTGTCCGGCCAGGGCACCGCACAGCGCCGCCAGTGACCCCGGCTCGTCCTGAACCGTGGTCCGCATCCGCCACAGGGTGTTCGCCCCCGGCACCGGTTCCGGCGCCGGGGACCCGGTATCACTCGTCGGCGGTGCGTGTTCGAGGCGTCGTGTTCGACGGGCCCGGAAGGCCTCCGCGAACCGCTGCCACGGCGTGGCGGGGCGGCGGTCGTCGTTCCGGTGCGGCACTTGAGTCACTTCTCGCGTCATGCACCCACTGTGACGGAACGGTGTTGCGTGATCGAGAACGCTCTGTGACCAGAGGGTAAAGGGGCCAGTTTCCCCCCTTTGTCGACGCCTCAAACGTTGCGTTCCGTACCTACTGGCCGACCCGGCCCGGCTGGAGGACCTTGGTGTAGAGCACGGTGCCGTCCTGCTCCCGCAGACGTACCGTCAGCTCGCCGCTGTGGCCGTCGATGTCGACCTCGCCGAAGAACTGGAAGCCGCCGGCGGGGGAGACGTTGGCGGTCGTCGGCGCCTTCACGAACACGCGGTCCGGGCCGAAGGTGCCGTCGAGCGCGTTCGCCGGGAAGGCACCGGCGTTGAGCGGGCCGGACACGAACTCCCAGAACGGCTCGAAGTCGGTGAAGGCGGCCTTGGACGGCAGGTAGTGCTGTGCCGAGGTGTGGTGCACATCGGCCGTCAGCCACACCGTGCCCGTGATCCGCCGGTGCTTGACGAACCGCAGCAGTTCGGCGATCTGCAGCTCACGCCCCAGCGGCTTGCCGGGATCGCCCTGCGCGACGGCCTCGATGTTCTGACCGTCCGGGACGACCAGCCCGATCGGCATGTCGGAGGCGATCACCTTCCACACCGCCCGGGAACGGGCCAGCTCGCGCTTGAGCCACTCCAGTTGCTCCCGGCCGAGAATGCCCTGCGGGTCGGTGGGCTGGTCGCCCGGCGAGTTCGCGTTGCGGTAGGTGCGCATGTCCAGGACGAACACGTCCAGCAGCGGGCCGTGGTGCTGCACGCGGTAGACGCGCCCGTCGGGGCGGCGCAGCGTGGAGATCGGGAAGTACTCGGAGAAGGCCTGGCGGGCGCGGGCGGCGAGCACGTCGACGCGCTTCTCGGTGTAGCGGGCGTCGGTCAGGATCTCGCCCGGGTACCAGTTGTTGGTGACCTCGTGGTCGTCCCACTGGACGATGGACGGGACCCGGGCGTTGAAGGCGCGCAGGTTCTCGTCGAGCAGGTTGTAGCGGAAGTTGCCGCGGAACTCCGCGAGGGTCTCGGCGACCTTCGCCTTCTCCTCGGTGGTGATGTTCCGCCAGGTGCGGCCGTCGGGCAGGGCCACGGTCTCGGTGATCGGGCCGTCGGCGTAGATGTTGTCGCCGCTGCAGAGGAAGAAGTCCGGGTCGAGGGCGCCCATGGCGTCGTAGATGCGGTAGCCGCCGAACTCCGGGTTGATGCCCCAGCCCTGTCCGGCCAGGTCGCCGGACCAGACGAACCGCACGCCGTCCCGGCGCCTGGCGGACGCCGTGCGGAAGGTGCCGGTCACCGGCTCGCCGGTGCGGCGCGGGTCGTCCGGGTCGGCGAGCAGCACGCGGTAGTGGATCTGCTCTCCGGACGGCAGACCGCGCAGCCGGGTCGTGCCGGTGAAGTCGGTGCCCGGACCAAGCAGCGGGCCGTGCCATCGGTGCGGGTTGCGGAAGGACTCCGTCGCCGACGTCTCGACGATCATCCGGGCCGGCCGGTCGGAACGCACCCACACCAGCCCGGAGTCGCAGGTCACGTCACCCGCCTGCACACCCCATCCCGCCGTCGGGCGGCCGGAGCGTGCGAACGCGGGTGCGGCGCCGAGAGCGGCGGGCAGGGACAGGGCGGCCGACGCGGCGAGCGAGCCACGCAGGACGCTACGGCGCCCGGGCAACGGACGGTGTGACATGGATACGCCTCCAGGGACGGGATCCGGCCAAGTGTGCAGAGCCACAACTACTGGCACCTCGCAGCGCACACGCGAACCCCAAGTGAACAACTGACCGCAGGGTGAGGGAACCCGCGAACCGGTCGGCTCACCCGGTCGCGGCCCCGGCCATCAGGCGCACGCCCTCGGCGATCCGGGCGGTCGGCACATGGGCGTAGCCCAGGACGAGCCGAACCCCCTCGGCCTCCTCGGGTCCGGCCGGCGTGTGGGCGTAGGCCGACAGCGGGCGCACCGCCACCCCCGCCGCCGCCACCCGCGCGAGGAACCGCTCCTCGGGCCCGTACCGCTGCGGCAGCGTGGCGATGACGTGGAGGCCTGCGGCGATCCCGGACACCTTCGCACCGGGGAAGTGCGCGTCCAGCGCGGCGACCAGCGCGTCGCGCCGGTCGCGGTAGGCGCGCTGGCAACGGCGCAGCTGGCGGTCGTAGTCGCCGCGCTCCAGGAAGCGGGCGAACAGGGCCTGGTCGAGGGAGGGGTGGCCGAGATCCATCGTGCGCTTGCGTTCGACGACCTCCTCCGCCCAGGACTCCGGCACCAGCATCCAGCCCAGCCGCAGGCCCGGCGCGAGGGACTTGCTGACCGAGCCCGTGTAGACCACGTGGTCCGGATCGAGGCCCTGGAGCGCGCCGACGGGTGCGCGGTCGTAACGGAAGTCGCCGTCGTAGTCGTCCTCCAGGACGATGCCGTCCACCGACCGCGCCCAGTCCAGCAGCTCGGCACGCCGCCGGGCCGAGTAGGCGATGCCGGTGGGGAACTGGTGGGCCGGAGTGGTCACCACGGCCCGGACGCCCGAGGCCCGCAGCGGCTCCAGGGCGACTCCCTCGTCGTCCACCGGCAGCGGCACGGCGGTGACCCCGGCCGACGCGTACAGCGCGTCGTGCTGCGGACTGCCCGGGTCCTCCACGCCGACCGCGCGCACACCGCGCGCGTGCAGCGCGAAACCGAGGAGGGTGGTCGCCTGGGCCACCCCCGAGACGACGACGATGCGCTCCGGGTCGGCCACCACGCCCCGCCGCCGGGCGAGCAGTTCGGCCAGCGCGGTACGCAGCCGCGGCAGCCCGCGCGGGTCGGGGTAGCCCAGCTCCTGGTGCGGCAGGTCCGCCAGTACGCCGCGGTGCGCGGCGGCCCACGCGGCGCGCGGGAACAGCGCCAGGTCCGGCGTGCCGGGCACGAAGTCCGCGCGGGCGCCGGGTGAGCGCGGAGCGAGATCGTGCGCCCTCGGCTCCGCCGCCCGGACGGCCGCGCCCACCCAGGTCCCCGATCCCAGGCCGCTGCGCAGGTACCCCTCGGCCGTCAGCTGTTCGTAGGCCTCCGTGACCAGCCCGCGCGACACCCCCAGGTCCGCCGCGAGATCCCGGCTCGACGGCAGCCGGGTGCCCGGGGCGAGCCGGCCCGAGCGGACCGCCTCGCGCAGCGCCGCCTGCAGGGAACGGCCACGCGTGCGTGCCGGAGCCGAAGCGGCGGGGAGCAGCAGCTCCCAGGCGGCGGACGCCGCGCCTTCGCCCGGGTCGCCGCTCCGCGTTGGCCTCATGAGGCAGAACCTTAAGGGAGGTTCCGCCGTCCCCCGGGGCCGGTCAGCGGCTGCCGTCGAGGACCACCCGGGCCACCAGCGCCGGGTCGTCGTTCATCGGGACGTGGCCGCAGCCGGGCAGCCGCACCAGCCGGGCCCCGGGGATGACGCCCTTGGCGCGCACGCCCTGGCGGGGGATGAGCAGCCGGTCCCGGTTGCCCCACGCGACGGTGACCGGCGTGCCCACGATGTCGTCGGTGAACTGCACGGTCCGGCCGGAGCGCAGCGTCTCGGAGAAGCCCTGCGCCCGGGCCAGCGCGAGCGTCTCGGCGACCACGGCCTCGGGGGAACGGCGGCCCGGGCGGGCGTAGATGGTGCTCGTCAGCAGGGTGCGGCCGATGGCCGGGCGGGCCAGCCGCTCGACGACGGGCGGCGGCATCCGGCGGGCGATCTGCCGCATGGCCGTCAGCACCGTGAAGGCGTAGCGTCGCTCGGCCTCGTTCCAGAACCCGGCGGGGGACAGGGCGGTGACGGAGCGGACGAGCCGCGCCCGGGCCAGGTCCAGCGCCAGCAGGCCGCCCAGCGAGTTGCCCGCCACGTGCGGCCGTTCGATCTCCAGCGCGCCGAAGAGCGCGGTCAGGACCGTGCTCATGGTGGGCAGGTCGTGCGCCATGCCGTCCGGGAGCGCCGGCGATTCACCGCAGCCGGGCAGGTCCACGGCGATCACGTCGCGCTCGGCCGCCAGCGCGGGGATCACCGGGTCCCACACCTGGCGGTGGTGGCCGATGCCGTGCAGGAGCAGGAGCGGCTCGCCGCTGCCCCGGCGCGTGTAGGACAGGGTCACACTCTGCTCGCCCTGCGCGGAGGCGACTTTGAAGGAGACGGTGGCGGACATGGGGTGCTCCTCGGCTGTACTCGCTGACGGACGCTGTAGACAGCTTGTCAGCAATTACTACCCGCCGGTAGCCCCATGGTGCCGCCGCCTTCGCGGCGCCCGGCCGCTCAACGGGCCCGCCGCACCTCCAGGTTGAACTCGCCGTGCCCGAACTTCTGGAACAGGCCGACCCACAGGGGCAGCCACATCTCCACGGCCCGGGCCGCCCGGATCCCGCCGAGGTCGAGCACGCGGTCCGCCGGCCAGCCGAACTCCCCGAGCAGCGCCGTCACCTGCTCCCTGGCGCCCGGGTCGTCCCCGCAGACGAAGACGTTGTGCTCGCCCGGCACGCTCGCCGGATCCACCATGACCCGGCAGTTGACCGTGTTGAGCGACTTCACCACGCGCGCGTGCGGAAACGCCCGCTGGATCTGCTCGCCCACGCTGTCCGACCCGACGGGGGACAGCCGCAGCTCGCCCTCCTCGTACGCCAGCGGGTTGGACACGTCCACGACGACCTTCCCCTCCAGGTTCTGCGCCCCGGCCGCCTCCAGCGCGGCGAGCGCCACCCGCCCGCCGACCGCGTTCACCACCACCTCCCCGAACTCCGCCGCCTCCGCGAACGTCCCCGCGCTCCCGGCCGGGCCCGCGGCGGCGGCCCACTGCACCGCGGCCGTGTTGTCCCGCGTGCGCGAGCCGAGCCGCACCTCGTGCCCCAGCTCCACCAGCCGTCCGCCGAGCGTGTGCCCGACCTGTCCCGTGCCCAGCACCGCGTACCGCATCGCCACCTCCGGGAACCGCGGCGCCGATCACCGGCGCCCTGTCGGCCATTCTGTCCGCGAAGGGGCGATTCCGCCTGGACAGGGCCGCGGCGGTGGGCTGGGATGGAGCCGTGACCACCGAGACCGCGACCGACGTGTTCGAAGCACACCGTCCCGTCCTGCTGGACGTCGCCTACCGCATGCTCGGCCGGGTGGCCGACGCGGAGGACGTGGTCCAGGAGGCCTGGCTGCGCTGGTCCGGCAGCGACCGCGCAGACGTGCGCGAGCCGCGCGGCTACCTCGTACGGATCACCACCCGCCTCGCCATCGACCGGCTGCGCCAGATCAAGGCCCGCGGCGAGACGTACGTCGGCCCCTGGCTGCCCGAGCCGTACGTCACCGACTTCGGCGACACCGTGCCGGACACCGCCGAACGGGCCGTGCTCGCCGACTCCGTCTCCCTCGCCGTCCTCGTCGTGCTGGAGTCGCTGTCACCGCTAGAGCGGGCGGTGTTCGTGCTGCGCGAGGCCTTCGGCTTCCCGTACGCCGACATCGCCGCCATGCTCGACCGCGGCGAACCGGCGGTGCGCCAGCTCGCCGGGCGGGCCCGCAAGCACGTCGAGGAGCGCCGCCCGCGCTACGAGGTCGACCCCGGCCGGCGCCGTGACCTCACCGAGCGGTTCCTCGCCGCCGCGGCCGACGGCGACCTCGAAGGCCTCATGAAGCTGCTCGCCCCGGAGGTCCGGCTCGTCGGCGACAGCGGCGGCAAGTCGCGGGCGCCGCTGCGCGTCCTGCGGACCGCCGACAAGGTGGGCCGCTTCCTCATCGGCGCCGCGCAGAAGAGCCTCCCCGGCCTGACCGTCCGCTTCCTGGAGGTCAACGGCGGCCCGGGCGTGCTGATCCTGTCCGACGGCAAGCCCGACGCCGTCTTCCAGCTCGACGTGGCCGACGGACGCGTGCAGTCGGTCTACGTCATCCGCAACCCCGACAAGCTGCGGTCCCTGGCCGCCGCCTAGACACCCCGCGGGCCCGCTCCGAAGCCCCGCATGAACGCCCCGTGAACGTTCCCGGCCATTGGTCTTGACCAAGGATCAGGGCCGCCCTATGGTCGCAGAGAAGTGCAACAACCTTTAATAAACAAGGGCGCTAAAAAGCCGCCGACCACGGCGATTGCGGAGGACAGGGTGGGGACCACGCAGCTGGAATCGGTGCAGGAACCGAAGTACTGGCATCTCAAGACGGTGCTCAGTGAAGCGCTCGACTCGGAGTTCTCGGTGGGGGAGATCCTGCCGAACGAGCGCGACCTCGCGGCCCGCTTCGGCGTCGCCCGCGCCACGCTCCGCCAGGCCCTGGAGCAGCTCGAACTCGAAGGCAGGCTGCAGCGCCGCCGCGGTGTCGGGACGACCGTCGCGCCGCCCCGCATGGGCGTCTCCCTCGGCACCGGCCCGCACACCTGGCCGGGTGGCTCCGAGGACGCCTGGCAGCCCGTCGACTGCACGGCGGCCGTGCCGCCGGCGGCGGTCGCCGACACGCTGGAGACCGGCCGCGACGAGGCCGTGCACATCGTGCGGCGCTCCCGGGTCTCGCACGGCCGGCCCGTGGCCGCCGAGCTGCTGTACATCCCCCAGTCCTCGGTGCCCGAGCTCTCCGGCATCGACGCGCCGTCCGGGGCGGCACACGCGCGTGCGGTGCTGCGGGAGTTGCAGCGGCTGGAGCCGGAGCGGCAGGAGAACGCGGTGGAGCTCGGCTCCGCCGGGGCCGACGAGGCCAAGGAGCTGGACCGGCTGCCGGGGGCGCCGGTGCTGGTGGTGACGACGCGGTTCGTCGCCGGAGGGCGTACGGCCGCGTTGTCGGTGGCGACGTATCGCGCTGACACGTGCCGGTTGACCTTCGGTGACTCGGGGGGTCTGGAGATCCACGCCGGGATGCAGCGACAGGCGTCTTGACCTGGCGCCGTAAGGGGATCGGTGCGTGGGGGCTGCCGGCCCGATGTGGCTTGTCGCGCCCACGCGGTGGAGCCGCATGCCGACACAGCCCCGCGCCCCCGGAGGGCGTGGTCGTCTAGGGACGCTCCACCGCGAAGAGTTGTTCCTCCACGTGGTCCAGGGCCAGGCGCAGGGCGCCCGTTGCCACGGCCGCGTCCCCGAGGCTGGAGAGGGTCACCTCCGGCGGGCGCAGGCAATAGCGGGCGAGTTCCTGGCGGAGGGGGCCCAGGACGCCGTCCAGGCCTGCCGCCCAGCCGCCGATGACGACCAGCTCCGGGTCCAGGGCGAGCACCAGCGCGGCCACGTCGTGGACCAGGCGCTGGATGAAGCGGTCGACGGCGGCGCGGGCCCGCTGGTCGCCCTCGCGGGCCTGCGCGAAGACCCCGGCGACCGCCTGCTCGTCGAGCGGGTGCAGAGGCTCGTCCGTGGTGGACAGGAGCGTCTCGGGCGTCACCTCCCGCCCCAGCAGATGCAGCGCGCCGATCTCGCCGGCCGCTCCGCCGTACCCCCGGTGCAGCCGGCCCCCGATCAGCGAACCGGCGCCCGGGCTGAGCCCCGCCAGCACGAACACCACGTCGTCCGACTCGGTGGCCGCGCCCTTCCAGTGCTCGGCGACGACGGCCGCGTTGGCGTCGTTCTCGACCAGCACCGGGCACTTGAACGACCGGCTCAGCCGCTCGCCCAGCCGCAGCCCCGTCCACCCCGGCAGCGCCGTGCCCAGCGCCACCGTGCCGTCGGCCTCCACGATCCCCGGCGTCGCCACGCCCACGGCCCGCAGCGAGCCGCGTGCCACCCCGGCCCGCCGCAACAGCTCGGCTACGGCCCCGCGCAGGCGCTCCAGCCGCTCATCGGCCTCCGCCGTCTCGGGGACCCCCTTGGCCTGCGCGCCGATCACCCGGCCGTCCAGGTCGGACAGCAGCGCGGCCACCCGGTGCGCCCCGATCTCCAGGCCGAGCAGATGACCGGCCTCCGCCCGGAACCGGAACCGCCGCGCCGGACGCCCCTGCCGCCGGGCAGCGCCCTCCTCGGCCGCCTTCTCCACGACGAGCCCGGCCTCGATGAGCCCCTCGACGACGCCCTCCACGGTCGGCCGGGACAGCCCCGTCACCCGGGTGATCTCGGTCAGCGTCGCGCAGTCCGTGGCGCGCAGCGCGTGCAGCACCACCGCGGAGTTGATCCTTCGCAGCAGCGAGGGATCCCCGCCGGTCAGCCGCCCCACCGTCCGTCCTCCCAGGTCGTGCCCGTGTTGGCCGGATCGTACTTCGACGCGGCACACCCCGGCGAGGGGCAGGCACCGGCCCGGTGATCAGCCGGGCGCCACGAACCCCGACTCGTACGCCGCGATCACCGCCTGGGTGCGGTCCCGCGCCCCCAGCTTGGCCAGCACCGCGCTGACATGCGACTTCACGGTCTCGGTCCCCACGACCAGCCGGGCGGCGATCTCCGCGTTCGACAGGCCGCGCGCCATCAGCCGCAGCACCTCGGACTCCCGCTCGGTCAGCTGGGCCCGTTCCAGCACGGCCCGCGCCGCGCGGTTCCCGCCGGTGTCGCCGTACTCGGCGGCGAGCTGCCGCACCGAGGCCGGGAACAGCAGCGACTCGCCCTCGGCGATCAGCCGCACCGCGTGCACGATCTCGGCGGGCCGGGCCCGCTTGAGTAGGAACCCGTCGGCTCCCGCCCGCAGCGCCTCGTACACGTACTCGTCGTTCTCGAACGTCGTCACCACGAGGATCCGCGGCGGGTCGTCGACCGTCCGCAGCAGCGCCCGGGTGGCCTCGATGCCGTCCAGCAGCGGCATCCGTACGTCCATGGCGACCACGTCCGGCCGCAGCCGCCGCACGAGCGGGATCACCGCCGCCCCGTCCGCGGCCTCCCCGACGACCTCGATGTCGGGCTGCGCCTCCAGCACGGCGCGCAGTCCCGCGCGCACCAGGGGTTCGTCGTCGACGAGGAGAACGGTGACCGGCATCGGACCAGCGTAGATCAACTCAGCGGCAGTTCGGCATGGACCTGCCAGTCCCCGCCGTCGGGCCCGGTGCGGGCCAGGCCGCCGAGCAGGGCCGCCCGTTCGCGTATCCCGCGCAGACCGCTGCCGCGCGCGGAGCCGGAGGCTCCGGCCGGGAGCGGATTGCGTATCGCCAGGACGAGCGTGTCACCGGCGACGCGCACCCGGACCCGAACGGGGACCGCCCCCGCGTGCCGCAGCACGTTGGTCAGCGACTCCTGGAGGATGCGGTAGCCCTCCCGGGACACCGGCCCCGGCACCGTCTCCACCGGGCCGGTCACCTCCGCGTCGACCTTCGCCCCGGAGGCCCGGGCCGACTCCAGCAGGCGGTCGGCGTCCGCGAGAGTCGGTCTGCCGCTCACCGGTTTCCCCGACTCGCGCAGGACGCCGAGCACCCGCTCCAGGTCCTCCAGGGCGGCCCGGCCGGTCTCCTCGATGGCGCCCAGGGCCCGGTCGGTGAAGGCGGGATCGCCCGCGGCCCGGGCCGCCCCCGCCTGCACGACCGCGACCGTGAGCGCGTGCCCGATGGAGTCGTGCAACTCCCGGGCGATCCGCGTGCGTTCCAGGAGCTGTTCCGTGCGCTCCTCCAGCGCGGCGAGCCGCTCGGCGGGGGAAGGGCCCAGCAGCCGCAGGGCGATCGCCGTGATGAGGTGCCCCGAACCGACCACGACCGCGGCCGAAAGGGCCAGGGACAGGGGCGCGAGCAGAGCGTGCCACCAGTGGTGGCCCGTGACGACGAGCCAGGCACCGCCGGCGCGCTCGCCGCTGAGCGCCGTCGACACCAGGTCCACCGTGAGGAGGAGAAGCTGGACGGCGAGATGCGACACCAGGGCGCCGAGGAACAGCCTCGTCTGGAGCCACACCACCAGCCGGCCGCGGTCGCCCCAGGTGGCCGAGGGAGCGACGACGATCTCCGTGCTCTCGTCACCGTCCCGATGGCCGGTCAGCAGCAGCCTGGCCTGGAACCCCTCCACGACCCGCATGGCGGGGACCAGGCCCGCGAGCCCCAGCAGCACGGTCGCCGTGGCCACCGTCCACCACGCCTCGTCGATGAACAGCCACAGGGACGGCCACACGATGGCCATGGACAGATGCAGCCACCGCGTGTACGTCACCGCCCGCGTGAAAGGGCGCAGCATGCGGAACATGGCGTCATCGTGCCAGCCGGCACCGACAGCGAGCCTCCCCCGCACGGGGGAGACGATCTCCACCGCCGGGGGAGGACCGCACTGCGGTCCGGCCGCCACGCTGCTGCCATGACCAGCATCGACGTCCAGGACCTCACCAAGGAGTTCGGCGGCCGGCGGGCCGTGGACCGGCTCACCTTCAGCGTGCGGCCCGGCCGCGTCACCGGCTTCCTCGGCCCGAACGGCGCCGGGAAGTCCACCACCATGCGGCTGGTGCTCGGCCTCGACCGGCCGACCGCCGGTTCCGCCACGATCGGCGGCCGGCCCTACCCGGAGCTCCGTGAACCCCTGCGCCACGTGGGCGCGCTGCTCGACGCGCAGGCCGCGCACGGCTCCCGCACCGCCCGCGACCACCTCCGTGTCCTGGCGGCGAGCAACCGCATCCCGGACCGGCGGGCCGACGAGGTACTGGAGGAGACGGGCCTGTCGTCGGTGGCCCGGCGACGGGTACGGACGTACTCCCTCGGCATGCGTCAACGGCTCGGCATCGCCGCCGCCCTGCTGGGCGACCCCGAGGTGATCATGCTGGACGAGCCGTCCAACGGTCTCGATCCCGAAGGCATCGTGTGGATACGGACGTTGCTGCGCCGGCTGGCGGGGGAGGGCCGCACGGTCCTGGTCTCCAGCCACCTGATGAACGAGACCGCGTCCTTCGCCGACCACCTCGTCGTCCTCGGCCGGGGCCGGCTGCTCGCCGACACCCCCATGCGGGACTTCATCCACGCGCGCGTGCAGCCCCGTGTGCGCATCCGCACGACCGATCCCGTCGCGCTCACGTCCGCCCTCGCCCGGCACGGCCACGACGCGGAGGAGCACGCGGACGGGCACTGGACCGTGGACGGCGCACGGGTGGACGACATCGGCCGCATCGCCTCGGCCGCGGGCCTGCCCGTCCTCGAACTGGCCGCCGAGGAGGGCACGTTGGAGCAGGCCTACTTCGATCTCACCGACTCCGAGACCGAGTTCACCGCACAGTCCCAGGAGGCCTGACCATGGAACTCACGCCCGTACTGCGCTCCGAGTGGCTGAAGATCCGCACGCTGCGCTCGCTCCCGGGAGCGCTGCTGGCGCTGTTCGCGGCCACCGTGGCGTTCTCCGCGATCGCCGGCGTCTCCGACGCCTCGGACCCGGGGTTCGATCCGCTGTTCGCGTCCCTGTCCGGCGTCATACCGGGCCAGATCGCGGCCGTCTCCTTCGGGGCCGTGGCCGTGTCGTCGGAGTTCCACCAGGGCGCGCTGCGGCTCTCGCTGGCGGCGGTGCCGCGCCGTGGCCGGTGGTTCGCGGCCAAGGCGGCCGTCATCGCCGTACCGGCGTTCCTCGTGGGGCTGGTGACGGCCCTCGCCGCCCTGCTCGCGGCCCGGGCGGGCCTCGGCCCGGCGGCCGTCGGGCTCAGCACGGGTGAGCAGGTGCGCGGGGTCGTGGGCTGCGGCCTCTACCTCATGCTGATGGCGCTGTTCGCCGCGGGGATCGCCGCCCTGTTGCGCAGCGGCGTGGCCACCCTCTCCCTGCTGGTGCCGTTCATCCTCGTGGTGTCGTTCGTGATCGGCGACGCCACCGGCACCGTCGCCGACTTCCTGCCCGACAAGGCCGGGCAACTGGTCCTCCGGGAGACCTACGACGGCACCCTGGGGCCGTGGTCGGGGCTCGCCGTGACCGCGCTGTGGACGGCCGCCGCCCTGCTGGCGGGAGCCTGGCGCCTGCGCCGCAGGGACGCCTGACGACGAGCCGGGTGATGCCCCGCCAAGTGTCAGTGGGGGCGGGTTTACTGGACCCATGAACATCGCACAGCACATCGCCGTCATCGACGAGCTGTGCTACCGCCCCTTTCCGGCGGAGCACGGCCCGTCGGACGTCGGCTTTTCGGGACCGGGTCATCATGTCGCGGTGTTAGAGGCCGCGACGGACACCGACCCGGCCGCCCGGGCGGTGACGATCGACCAGTACGAGAAGGACCGCGACGCGGTCTACGAGCTCCTCGCCTCCCGCTGGGGCGACACGGACCCCTACAACCTGGAGACGGTCCAGCTGCGCACCGAGCGGGAGGAGATACCCCGCCCCTGGGCCGAGTTGAGCGCGTGCGCGGGCGTCGCCCACCTGTGGGAGGTGGAGGGCACGGGCCGCTGGGTCGCCGTGGCGGTCGGGGACCGTGACGTGGCGCGGGAGGTCCGGCTGCTGGCCCTGGTCACGGAGACGGACCCGCCGTAGCGGATCAGGCCCCGGCGGCTTCCCGCAGCCGTCCGAACTCCTCCGCCATCGTCTCGGCCGTCCAGTGCGCGTTCAGCCCGCTCGGGTTGGGCAGCACCCACACGCGGGTGTCCCCGATCGTCCGCGTCTGCGGCCCCACCCGCGCCGTGCGGTCGTCGAACGCCGCGCGGTACGCGGTCACCCCCACGACGGCCAGCCAGCGCGGCCGCAGCCGCTCCACCTTCGCCGCGAGCAGCCGCCCGCCCTCCCGGTACTCCTCGGCGCTCAGCTCGTCGGCCCGGGCGGAAGCCCGAGCCACGACGTTGGTGATGCCGAGCCCGTACGACAGCAACTCCTGCTGCTCGGACGGCTTCAGCAGCCGCGGTGTGAAGCCGGACCGGTGCAGCACCGGCCAGAAGCGGTTGCCCGGGCGGGCGAAGTGATGGCCCGTCGCGGCCGTCATCAGGCCGGGGTTGATGCCGCAGAACAGCACGTGCAGGCCCTCCGCGACCACGTCGGGCACGACGCGGTCGCGGGCGGCCTCCAACTCCTCGGGCGTGAAGCGCGGCATCGCGGGCTGCGTGACCGGCGCGTCAGAGGATCGCCCCGGGCGTGTAGCCCGCGGCCTGGGGGTTCTGCTTGACGATCTCCTCGACCCGGGCCACGACGGTGGCGACCTGGTCGCCCGCGGCACCGGTGAAGGACAGCTTGTCGGCCATCAGCGCGTCCAGCTGGTCACGGTCCAGCGGGATACGCGCGTCGGCGGCCAGCTTGTCGAGCAGTTCGTTGCGCTCGGCGCCCTGCTCGCGCATGGCGAGCGCGGAGGCGACGGCGTTCTCCTTGATCGCCTCGTGCGCGAGCTCCCGGCCCACGCCCGCGCGCACGGCGCCCATCAGCACCTTCGTGGTGGCGAGGAACGGCAGGTAGCGGTCCAGCTCGCGGGCCACGACCGCAGGGAACGCGCCGAACTCGTCGAGCACCGTCAGGAACGTCTCCAGCAGTCCGTCCAGCGCGAAGAACGCGTCCGGCAGCGCGACCCGGCGCACCACCGAGCAGGACACGTCGCCCTCGTTCCACTGGTCGCCCGCCAGCTCGCCGGTCATCGAGGCGTAGCCGCGCAGGATCACCATCAGGCCGTTGACGCGCTCGCAGGAGCGGGTGTTCATCTTGTGCGGCATCGCCGAGGAGCCGACCTGGCCGGGCTTGAAGCCCTCGGTGACCAGCTCGTGCCCGGCCATCAGCCGGATCGTCTTCGCCAGTGACGACGGGGCCGCCGCCAGCTGCACCAGCGCGGTGACGACCTCGTAGTCCAGCGAGCGCGGGTAGACCTGGCCGACCGAGGTGAACGCCTGCGAGAAGCCGAGGTGCCCGGCGATCCGCTGCTCCAGGTCCGCGAGCTTCGCGGCGTCCCCGCCCAGCAGGTCCAGCATGTCCTGCGCGGTGCCGACCGGGCCCTTGATGCCGCGCAGCGGGTAGCGGCCCAGCAGCTCCTCGATGCGGCCGTGGGCGACGAGCAGCTCGTCGGTGGCGGTGGCGAAGCGCTTGCCGAGGGTGGTGGCCTGCGCGGCGACGTTGTGCGAGCGGCCGGCCATGACCAGCTCTCCGTACTCACCGGCGAGCTTGCCGAGCCGGGCCAGGACGGCGACCGTGCGGTCGCGCATCAGCTCCAGCGAGAGGCGGATCTGCAGCTGCTCGACGTTCTCGGTGAGGTCGCGGGAGGTCATCCCCTTGTGCACGTGCTCGTGCCCGGCGAGGTCGTTGAACTCCTCGATGCGCGCCTTCACGTCGTGCCGGGTGACCTTCTCGCGCTCGGCGATGGAGGCCAGGTCGACGGTGTCGAGAACGCGCTCGTAATCGGCCAGCGCCGCCTCCGGCACCTCGATCCCGAGGTCCTTCTGGGCCCGCAGCACGGCGAGCCAGAGCTGCCGCTCCAGCTTCACCTTCTGCTCGGGCGACCAGAGCGTGGCGAGCTCGGCGGAGGCGTAGCGTCCGGCGAGGACGTTCGGGATACGGGGCTTGGCGGGAGCGGAAGTCACGTGACCGGATTCTACTGGCGATTCGTGCAGGCCAGCGCCGCGGGTGTGTTTGTCGGAACCTACGACGCCGGCGCGGACGCGTCCACCTGCGGCTACGCCAGGTCTTCGTACGGCGCCAGCTCCGGCCGCTTCGGCGGCATGCCGTCGCCCGAGGAGCGGCCCGTCAGGCGGCGGCCTATCCAGGGCAGCAGGTGCTGCCGGGCGAAGCGGGCGTCCGCCACGCGCCGCATGACCCAGCCCGGCGGCAGCGTCGCCGGCATCGGCGTGCGCCAGTCGGCGTCCTCGGGGTCGTAGCCCAGTGTCTGCCAGACCGCCTCGGCGACCCGGCGGTGTCCCTCGGCCGTCAGGTGCAGCCGGTCCACGTCCCACATCCGCGGGTCGCTCAGGGACGGCGCGCCGTACAGGTCGACGACGATCGCGCCGTGCCGGGCGGCCAGCTCGTCGACGCAGGTGAACAGCTCCTCCATGCGTGGCCGGAAGCGCTCCAGGACGGGGCCCTGCCGGCCCGGACTGCGCATCAGCACGAGCTGCCGGCACGCCGGGGCCAGCTTCTCCACGGCCTCCTCCAGGAGCCCGCGCACCCGGCCCATGTCGCACTTGGGCCGCAGTGTGTCGTTGAGGCCGCCGACCAGGGTGATCACGTCGGCTCCCATGGCCGCCGCGAGGTCGACCTGCTCGTCGACGATCTGCTGGATCAGTTTGCCGCGCACGGCGAGGTTGGCGTACCGGAAGCCGGGCGCACGGGCCGCCATCCGGGCGGCGAGCAGGTCCGCCCAGCCCCGGTAGGTGCCGTCGGGCATCAGGTCCGACATGCCCTCGGTGAAGGAGTCGCCGACCGCGACCAGGCTGCTGTAGGTGGGGTTCGTCTGCATGGCGACGGAAATGGTATCCCGTGCACATACCCATCAGTCGGTCGGTCCCGCGGAACCCGTTCTCACGCCCGCTGACCGAACAGCTCCCGCAGCACGTCCTCCATGGTCACCAGCCCGGCCAGCCGCCCGTCCGCCCCGAGGACGGCCGCCACGTGCGTACGGCTGCCCCGCATCGCCGTGAGGACGTCGTCCAGCGGGGTGTGCTCCCGCACCCGGGCGATGGGGCGCATGTCCCGCAGCCGGAACGGCGTGTCCCGTCCGGCGGCGTCCAGGGCGTCCTTCACATGCAGGTAGCCGACGATCCGCCGCCCCTGGTCCACCACCGGGAAGCGGGAGAACCCGGACTCGGCCGACAGCCGCTCCAGTTCCTCCGGAGTGACGCCCACGCTCGCGTACTCCACGCGCTCCAGCGGCAGCACCACGTCCCGCACCGGACGGCGGCCCAGCTCCAGCGCGTCGCGCAGCCGCTCCTGGGCGCGGTCGTCGATCAGGCCCGCCTCGCTGGAGTCCTTCACGATCTGCGCTATCTCCGCGTCCGAGTAGGAGGCGGCCACCTCCTCCCGGGCCTGAACGCGCAGCAGCTTCAGCAGCGCGTTGGCGAACGCGTTCACCGTGAAGATCACCGGGCGCAGCGCCCGGGACAGCGCCACCAGGGGCGGTCCGAGCGCCAGCGCGCTGCGCACCGGCTCGGCGAGCGCGATGTTCTTCGGCACCATCTCGCCGAGCAGCATGTGCAGATACGTCGCGAGGGACAGCGCGATCACGAAGGACACCGCGTGGCCCGCGCCCTCGGGAACGCCCACCGCGTGGAACGCAGGCTCCAGCAGATGGGCGATCGCCGGCTCGGCCACCACGCCCAGCACCAGCGTGCACAGCGTGATGCCGAGCTGCGCGGCCGCCATCAGCGCGGACACGTGCTCCAGGCCCCACAGCACGCTCTTCGCACGCCGGTCGCCCTGGTCGGCGTAGGGCTCGATCTGGCTGCGGCGCACCGAGATCAGCGCGAACTCGGCGCCGACGAAGAAGGCGTTGACGACGAGCGTCGCCAGTCCGATCAGCAGCTGGACGGCGGTCACAGCTCCACCCCCTTCTCGTCGCGCTTCCGGTCGTCGAGCGGTGCGCGCAGCCGGACGCGGGCGGCCCGGCGCCCCGTGGCGTCCAGGACCTCCAGGTGCCAGCCGGCGACTTCGAGGGTGTCACCGGCGGCCGGTATCCGCCCGAGCACCGTCGCCACCAGCCCGGCGAGCGTCTCGTAGGGACCCTCCGGCGCGCGCAGCCCGACGCGTTCCAGGTGGTCCACGCGCGCGGAGCCGTCGGCCGAGAACAGGGCGTGCCCGCTCTCGTCCGTGCCGGCCGCGGCCAGGTCCGGGGTCTCGTGCGGGTCGTGCTCGTCACGCACGTCGCCGACGACCTCCTCGACGATGTCCTCCAGCGTGGCCACGCCCGCCGTGCCGCCGTACTCGTCGATCACGACGGCCATCGTGCGCTTGCCGGAGAGCCGGTCCAGGAGCCGGTCGACGGTGAGCGTCTCTGGGACCAGCAGCGGCTCGCGCATCAGCTCGGACACGTAGATCCGGGTCCGGCGCTCGGCCGGCACCGCCAGCACGTCCTTGACGTGAGCCGTTCCGACGACCGAGTCGAGGGTCCCGCGGTAGACCGGGAACCGGGACAGGCCGGTCGCCCGGGTCGCGTTCGCGACGTCCTCCAGGGTGGCCTGCACCTCCAGCGCGACGACCTGCACCCGGGGCGTCATCACGTTCTCCGCGGTCAGGTCGGCGAGGTTGAGCGTGCGCACGAACAACTCGGCGGTGTCCGCCTCCAGGGCGCCCTCCTTGGCGGAGTGCCGGGCGAGGGCGGCCAGCTCCTGCGGCCCGCGCGCCGAGGCGAGTTCCTCGGCGGGCTCGACACCGATCCGCCGCACGACCCGGTTCGCCGTGTTGTTCAGGTGCGTGATGAAGGGCCGGAACGCGGCACTGAACCAGCGCTGTGCGTTGCCCAGGGTCTTGGCGACGGTCAGCGGCGAGGAGATCGCCCAGTTCTTGGGCACCAGCTCGCCGACGACCATCAGGAACACCGTGGACAAGGCGGTGCCGATCACCAGCGCGATGCTGTGCGACGCCGAGCGCGAGACGCCGAGGTCCTCCAGCGGCCCGGCGATCATGGCGGCGATCGACGGCTCGGCGAGCATGCCGACCACCAGGTTCGTGACGGTGATGCCGAGCTGCGCCCCGGAGAGCTGGAACGTCAGACTCCGTACGGCCTTCAGTGCGCCCTGCGCGCCGCGCTCGCCGCGCTCGACGGCCCGCTCCAGCTCGGCGCGCTCGACCGTGGTGAGGGAGAACTCGGCCGCCACGAAGGCGCCGCAGGCGAGCGAGAGCGCGATCGCCGCCAGGAGGAGGAGCACTTCGGTCATCGGTTCACCCCCGTTCCATGGTTCTCCAGGACGGGGCGGAACGCGCGGTGTCGCGCGCGGGGAGGCTCGCCCATGGGCGGAGGCTCACAACCTTTCATGCAGGACCGAGTGGCCATTCAAGAGTAAAGGATGGGCAAAGTCCGCCTCCGGTTGCGATCACGGCCTCGCGGCCGTGCCTACCCGGTGAGCGGCTTCACCCAGCGTCGCCACTGCTCCTCTGCCCCGTATCCGGCGGCACCCCACGTCCGGTGCGCGGTCTCGTTGCGCGTGAGCACCATCGCGTCCGCGCGGCGCCCGCCGAGCCGTACGAACCGCTCCTCGGCGGCGGCGAGCAGCGCGGTCGCGACGCCCTGGCGGCGGTGGTCCGGGTGCACGGCCAGCCGGTACAGATGGCAGCGCCAGCCGTCGAACCCGGCGATGACCGTGCCCGCCAGTTCGCCCTCGCG
This sequence comes from Streptomyces paradoxus, assembly GCF_014202475.1. Classification (GTDB taxonomy): domain Bacteria; phylum Actinomycetota; class Actinomycetes; order Streptomycetales; family Streptomycetaceae; genus Streptomyces; species Streptomyces paradoxus. The sequence continues at coordinate 364,849 of NZ_JACHGV010000007.1, read as the reverse complement.
GTCGGCCAGGATCAGCGCCTCGGGGTCACGGGCGACGAGCCGCTCCACACCACCGCGGTCGTCACTGATGCTCGTGCCCTCGGCGGCCACCTTCCAGAAGGCCAGCACCGCGTCGAGGTCCTCGGGCGTCGCGGCCCGGATGTGCAAGTCGGTCATCGCATGATCACAGCACTCGCACCCGCCCGCGTCAGACCGTTTCACCATGCGGACGTCACTCGTGCGCGATGGCCGCCAGGACGTTCATGCGGGACGCACGCAACGCCGGCAGCAGCGCCGCCACGACCCCCACCACCGCCGAACCGACCACCACGAGCACGATCGTCAGCCACGGGACCGCCAGGGCGGTCATGCCCTGGAGTGCCAGCACCTGCTGCGTGCACACCCCCCACACCAGCCCCAGCACCAGCCCCAGGACCGCGCCGAACACCGCGATGACGACGGACTCCAGCCGGATCATCCGCCGCAGCTGCCGCCGGGCCAGCCCGATCGCCCGCAACAGGCCGATCTCCCGGGTGCGTTCGACGACCGACAGCGCGAGGGTGTTGACCACGCCGAGCACGGCGATGATGATCGCCAGCCCGAGCAGCGCGTACACGAGGTACAGCAGGACCGCGATCTGGTCCCGGACCAGCTGTTTGTAGTCGGCCAGGTCCCGCACCTGCACCTGCGGGTACGGCTCCAGGGTCTCCTCCAGGTTCGCGCGGAGCTCGCCGTCGCCGGTCCCGGGGGCGGCGTTCACGTACAGCGCGGAGTCCTGCCCGCCCGGCGCGTACCGCTCCAGGGTGCCCATGCCGAAGAACAGCCCGCCCTGGGTGCCGAACCCCTCGGCGGAGTCCTGGTCGGTGAGCGCCCCGACCGTCAGCTCGGCCGAGCGTCCTGCCGGGAACCGCACCGGAAGGGTGCTGCCGACCCGCACGCCGTGGTCGCGGGCGAAGTCCCGGTCCATGGCCAGGTGCCCGCTCGCGAGCGCGGCCGCGGAGTCCCCTTGCGCGTAGGTGATGTTGGCGACCTCGTCGAGCCGCGGATCGTAGCCCGCGGCGGTGGTCTCCACCCGGTCGCCGTCCGGGAGCCGCACCGCGACCGGCGTGAACCGCCCGCGCACCACCAGGCCCACGCCGTCGGTGGCGCGCACCTTCTCGGTGACCTCCGGCGGGAACGGCTGGAAGTTGGAGTTCTGGATCACGAAGTCGGCGCCCAGCGTCTTGTCGATCTGCCGGTCGAACGACGCGGTCATCGACTCGCTCGCCACCGACATCCCGCCCACCAGGGCGATCCCCACCATCAGGGCGGCCGCGGTGGCGCCGGTCCGGCGGGGATTGCGCAGGGCGTTGCGCTGGCTCATCCGGCCGATCGGCCCGAACACCGCGGGGAACGCGCCGCCGAGCACCCGGATCACCGGGCGCACCAGCAGTGGCCCGGCGATCACGGTCGCGATCAGGGTCAGCACCACGCCGAGTCCCAGCAGGGACGCCGCCGACGACGTCTGCCGCGACGCCGCGCAGCCCGCGAGCGCCGCCGCACCGGCCGCCCCGACGACGGCGCCCGCCACCGCGCGCACCCGCAGCGGCCGGCCCACCCCGGCGACCTCGGCGTCCGAGAGCGCGGCCATCGGCGACACGCCCGCGGCCCGCCGGGCCGGGAGGTACGCGGCGACGAAGGTGACGCCGAGCCCGACGACGTAGGCCGCCACCGGTGTCACCCAGCCGATCTCCATCTCGTCGGCGTCGATGTTCATGCCGAGAAGGCCCATCAGCCCGATCAGACCGGCCGCGAGCCCGATGCCCGCGGCGAGCCCCAGCGTGGAGCCGACCAGTCCGAGCAGCAGGGCCTCGGTGAGCACCGAGTTCCGGACCTGGCGCCGGTCGGCACCCAGCGCGCGCAGCAGGCCCAGTTCGCGGGTGCGCTGGGCGATGAGCATGGAGAAGGTGTTGACGATCAGGAACACGCCGACCAGCACGGCGATCCCGGCGAATCCGAGCATCACGTACTTGATGACGTCGAGGAACCCGCCCAGTTGCTCGACGTCGGACTCGGCCTGCTCGCCGGCCGTCCTGAAGTCGTAGGTGTGCGGGCCGAGTGCGCCGGCCACACGCTGTTTGAGCCGGTCGTCGCTGACGCCCTCCGCCGCGTCGACCGCGATGGCGGTGGCCGTCCCCGGCCGGCCCAGCAGCTTCGTCTGCGCGGTGGGCGTGTCGAAGTAGATCAGCGCCGAGCCGGGGTTCGTGGTCGTGAAGGTGACGATGCCGACCACCCGCACCTGGAACGACCCGGGAGGCGCGATGACCGTGAGGGTGTCGCCGATGCGCACGTTCTTGCGGCCGGCGGTCTCGGCGTCGAGCAGCGCCTCGGCGGGACCGCGCGGGGCATGGCCCGAGGTCAGCTGCACGGGGCTGCGCTCGTTCGGGTTCCAGGCGTTGCCGAGCGTCGGCGCCCCGGTGGTCGGGCCGACCGGCTCGTTCTCGTCGTCGACGACGGTGAGGCCGTGCACCTCCACATCGGCACGGGCCGCCGCCACCCCGTCGACCTGCCGTACGCGTTCGGCGAGCGCGGCCGGCAGGGTGGCCGTCCGGCCAGAGGGCACCGCCTCGTCCAGGTCCTCCTTCGGGCTGACCGTGACATCGGCCGCGGTGGAGGCGAACAGGCGGTCGAACGTGCGGCTGACGGTGTCCGAGAAGATCAGGCTCCCCGTGACGAACGCGACGGACAGCAGGACGGCGAGCGCCGAGAGCAGCAGCCGCCCCTTGTGCGCCAGGAAGCTCCGCAGGGTCGCCTTGAGCACGGGCTCAGTTCTCCTCGGGTGACGCCGGGGCGCCGGCGTCGTCGTAGCGGGTGCGGATCACGTCGAACCTCTTCATCCGCTCCAGCACCGCCTCCGCCGTGGGGCGCCGCATCTCGTCGACGATCCGGCCGTCCCCGAGGAAGAGCACCAGGTCCGAGTGGGCGGCGGCGCCCGGGTCGTGGGTGACCATGACGACGGTCTGCCCGAGCCGGTCCACCGCCTCGCGCAGGAAGCCGAGCACCTCCAGGCCGGCCCGCGAGTCGAGGTTGCCGGTCGGCTCGTCCGCGAAGATCAGCTCGGGCCGGGAGGCCAGCGCCCGGGCGCAGGCCACGCGCTGCTGCTGCCCGCCGGAGAGCTGCGACGGCCGGTGCCCGAGCCGGTCCCGCAGGCCCAGGGTGTCGATCACCCGGTCCAGCCACGCCTCGTCGGCCTTCCGGCCCGCGATGTCCATGGGCAGGGTGATGTTCTCCCGTGCGTTCAGGGTCGGGATGAGGTTGAACGACTGGAACATGAACCCGATCCGGTCGCGGCGCAGCCGCGTCAGCTCGCGCTCCCTCAGCCCCGTGATCTCCGTGTCGCCGAGCCACACCTGACCGGCCGACACGGTGTCGAGCCCGGCCAGACAGTGCATCAGCGTGGACTTCCCGGAGCCCGACGGGCCCATCACGGCGGTGAACCGGCCCCGGACGACGTCCACGTCCACCGAGTCGAGCGCGAGCACCGTCGTCTCGCCCGAGCCGTACGCCTTGGTCAGACCGCGGGCGCGGGCCGCGATCCCGTCGGCCGGCGCGAGGCCGGGAGCGTGCTCCGCAGCAGGTGTGGACAAGGCCGCCTCCTCTGGGTGGACGTCAGAACCTCCTGGCCCTGCCCGAGAGTAATGTGATCCGGCCCACACTCGGTATCCTCCGCGGGTCGGACACCGCCCTTGCCGGTGCTAGCACCTGCGCGCTAGCTTCGAGGTATGGCGAAGACCCAGCTGAACGTGCGCGTCGACGAGGGCACCGCCCGCGCCGCCCGTGAGCGTGCCCTGGCCCGCGGGATGAGCGTCAACCGCTACATCGAGGAGCTGGTCAGACAGGACACCGGCGAGGTGGGCCACACCTTCGTGGAGGCCGCCGCCGACTTCATGAAGCAGTACGAGTCCGTCTTCGCCGAGGAGTTCGGCGCAGAGCGTGAGGGCACGCGCGAAGGTCGCCACTGAACCGTTGGATAACCTCGAGATCGACCTCGCCTGGCTGCTGATGCTCGCCGAGCAGAAGACCCCCGGAGACCCACAGGTCACCGACTGGGGAGCCCTCGTCGCCGCCGTCGCCCGTCATCAGGCCGCCATCTTCGACGTGCCCGTCTACGACAGCCCGCACGCCCGTGCCGCCGCGCTGCTCCAGCTCCTCCTGCACGTCCCCGCGCTGGAGCGCTCCAACGCCCTGTTCGCCTCCGCCGTCGCCTACGCGTACCTGGTCGCCAGCGGTGTCAAGGTCGTCACCTCGCCCGAGCAGGTCCGCGACCTCGCCCGGCTGGTCAAGAGCGGTGAGGCGTCCGTACGGGACATCGAGCAGGAACTGCGGCAGTGGAGCCTGTGATCAGTCGCCGACCGGGCGCCACGCCGTGCCGAGCACGCAGTACGAGGTGGGCAGCGTCGGCCCCTGGGCCGGCATGAGCACCCGCCGGTAGGGGCCGAGCTCGAACCCGGCGTCCCGCAGCGCCCGGACCGGCTCCCGTGCCACATGGCAGCCCCCGCTCAGCACCGGCCACACCGTCCGGTCCAAGGCGTGCTGCGTGAAGGTCATCGCCCGGCCGCCGCCCCGGCCGTGCTCGAAGAACCGCACCTCGCCGCCCGGCCGCAGCACCCGCCGCAGTTCCCCGAGCGCCCGGGGCACGTCCCGCACACTGCACAGCACCAGCGACACCACGGCCGCGTCGAAGCCCTCGCTCTTGACCGGCAGCGCCTCGGCCGCACCTGGCACGACGTCCACCGGCACCTCGGCGCGCAGCGCGGCCTCCACGGCCAGGTGCCGCAGCCGCCGCTCCGGTTCGATCGCGACCACCTCCGCGACGGTGCCCGGGTAGTGCGCGAAGTTCAGCCCGTTGCCCGCGCCGACCTCGATCACCCGCCCGGACAGCCCGTCGAGCAGTCTTTCCCGGATCCTGCCCACGCCCATCCGGGTCTCGGCGGCCACACTGGCCCGGGCGTAGCAGCGGGCGAACAGCGGATGGTGCACGGCGTCCCGGGGCACCTTGCGGGAGCGGAGCGGCATCGAAAACCTCCCTGTGAGGCCGGCCTCACCCGGATTCTCCCCGCGACGGGCCCGGCGCACCCCTGCCGTCTACCGCAGGAGTACGCGGCCCAGCACCGGAAGGTGGTCGCTGGCGGTCGCCTCCAGCGCCGTCACCTCCGTCACCTCGGCCCCTCGCCCCAGCACCTGGTCGATCCTCGCCACCGGCAGGACGGCCGGCCAGCTGAACGCGAACCCCGTGGGCGGCGGGTGCAGCCGGGAGGTGAGCGGGGCGAGGCCGCGGTCCTGCACCGTGCCGTTGAGGTCGCCCATCACCAGCAGCCGGCCGGCCGGGTCGGCGGCGATCCGGGCCCCGAGCAGGGCCGCGCTCTCGTCACGGGCCGCCGAGGCGAGCCCCGTCGGGCCCAGGCGTACGGACGGCAGATGGACCACGTACACCGCGACCCTGCCGCCGGGCGCGGACACCGTGGCCCGCAGAGCCCGCCGCCAGTCCTCCGGGAAACCCTCCGGCCGGATGTCCACGGGCCGCACGTCCGACAGCGGATACGCCGACCAGAGCCCGACCGTGCCGTGGACGGCCCGGTGCGGATGGGAAGCGCCCAGGACGCCCTGGTAAGCGGGCCGTGCGGCGGGCGTCAGCTCCTCCACGGCGATCAGGCCGGCGCGGGTGGCGCGCAGGGCCCGGGCGGTACCGGCGGGATCGGCGTTGTCGTCGGCCACGTTGTGCTGGACGACGGTCAGGTCGTACGAGCCCGGAGGCGAGGAGAACCACACCCCGCCGAACATCCAGAGCCACACGGCCCCGGGCGCCAGGCAGGCGAGCAGCCCCGCCCAGGACCGCGTGAGCAGGGCGAGGCAGCCGAGCACGGGCACGGCCACACCCAGCCACGGCAGGAACGTCTCCAGCAGGCTCCCGAGCCGCCCGGCCCCGTTGGGCACGGCCGAGTGCAGGGCGAGCAGACCGGCGACCCCGAGGGCGCCGGCCACCAGCCAGGGGCCCCACGACGACCTGCCGTGGCCGGTCACGCTAGGCGAGTTCCGCCGCCAGCAGGGCGGCGGCGCCGGCCACCAGCGGGTTGTCGGCCGGGGCGTCCTCCTCCGGCTGCGTGGTCAGCACCGACATCACGATCGGCGGGCCGTCCGGCGGCCAGGTGATGCCCACGTCGTTGTTGCTGCCGTACCGCCCGCCACCCGTCTTGTCGGCGAGCAGCCAGTCGGCCGGCAGCCCCTTGCGGAACCTCTCCAGGCTCGTGGTGTTGCGCAGCAGCCAGTCCGTGAGCCGGGCGCGGTCCCCGGGCTCCAGTGCGGAGCCGAGCACGAGCCGGGCGTACGTCAGGCCGATCGCGCGCGGGGTCGTCGTGTCGGTCACGCGCCACGGCTCGGCGGAGTTGAGCTCGGGCTCCCAGCGGTCGAGCCGGGTGGTCCGGTCGCCGATCGAGCGGGCGAAGCGCGTGATCGCGGTCGGTCCGCCCAGCTCCTTGAGCAGCAGGTTGCCCGCGGTGTTGTCGCTGAAGCGGATGGTGGCGTCGCACAGTTCCTCCACTGTCATCCCGGTCGCCACGTGCTTCTCGGTGACGGGGGAGTAGCCCGACTTCGTGACGCAGGCCTGGGTGTAGTGGATGCGCCGGGCCAGGAACTCGCCGTCGCGGTCGAGGTCGCGCAGGACGGCAGCGGCGGCGAGCGTCTTGAACACCGAGGCCATCGGGAAGAGCTCGTCGGCCCGGTACGCCACCGTCCGGCCCGTGCGGACGTTGCGGGCGTACACGCCCAGCCGTGCGGTGTGCTCCCGCTCCAGGTCGCGCAGCCGCGCGGTGACGCCGCCGGTGGCGGATAACGCGTGGGCCGTGCCGCCGCCCAGCGAGAGAGCGGCGGCCGTGCCCAGCGCGAGGGCGGTGCGGCGGGACGGGTGTGATCCGTTCGTGCGCAAGGTGGTCCCTTCGGAGGTGATCACGTCAGTAGTTCAACACGCGATCACGTCCGTGGCGGTTTCACCGCGAGCCCGCCCGGACTCTCACAACACCCGGGGCGCCTCCCGCATCCGGAACGCCTCCGCGTCCCAGGAGCCGTCCAGCCGCGGCGCCAGCCAGTGCGGCGCGGCCCGCCGGAACTCCGCAGGGGGCAGGGCCCCCGACCCGGCCGGGACGGAGCCCAGCAGCGGGGCTCCGGCCACGTCCGGCAGATCCGCGAGATTGCAGCGGGCGGCGAGATCCGGGGCCGCGGGCCAGCTGCCGATCACGATCCCGGCGGGATCCAGCCCCCGGGAGCGCAGTTCACGCGCCGTCAGCTCCGTCATGTTCAGGGTGCCGAGCCCCGCCGGGGCCACGACCAGCACCGGCGCCGACAGCAGCCGGGCCGCGTCGGCCAGGGTGCCGCCGGCCGCGTCGAACCGGACGAGCAGCCCGCCGGCCCCTTCGACCAGCACCAGATCGTGCTCGGTGGCCAGCTTGGCGGCGGCCTCCGCGACCTCGTGCGGATGGACCGGGGCCCGGCCCGCCCGGCGCGCCGCCGTGGCCGGGGCCAACGGCTCGGGATAGCGGGCGAGTTCCGCCGTCGTCACCGGGCCAGCGATGCGCGCCACCTCGGCGGCGTCGCCGGGCTCGTCGGGCCGCACGCCCGTCTGCGCGGCCTTCAGCACGGCCACCGAACGGCCGGCGGCCAGCGCCGCCGCGGCGACGGCGGCGGTCACGACCGTCTTGCCGACCTCCGTGCCCGTGCCCGTGATCACCAGTACCGGCATGTCATCCCTCCCGCGCCGCCGCGCACACGGCCCGCGCGATCCGCGCCAGGTCCGCCTCGCCCGTGACGTACGGCGGCATGGTGTAGATCAGATCGCGGAACGGCCGCAGCCACACGCCCTCGCGCACGGCCGCCGCCGTCGCCGCCTCCATGTCCACGGCGTGGTCCAGCTGCACGACCCCGATGGCGCCGAGCACCCGCACGTCCTTCACCCCCGGCAGCTCCGAGGCCGCCGAGAGCCCGTCCCGCAGGCCCGTCTCGATCCGCTTGACCTCCGCGAGCCAGTCCTGCCCGAGCAGCAGCTCGATCGAGGCGCAGGCCACCGCCGCGGCCAGGGGATTGCCCATGAACGTCGGGCCGTGCGCCAGCACCGGCACCTCGCCGCGCGAGATGCCGTCGGCCACCCGCGCGGTGCACAGGGTCGCCGCCATCGTCAGGTAGCCGCCGGTCAGTGCCTTGCCCACGCACATCACGTCCGGCGTCACGGCCGCGTGCTCCGCCGCGAACATCGCGCCCGTACGGCCGAATCCGGTCGCGATCTCGTCGAACACCAGCAGCACGTCGTGCGCGTCGCACGCCTCGCGCAGGACCCGCAGGTACGCGGGGGAGTGGAAGCGCATCCCGCCCGCGCCCTGCACCACCGGCTCGACGATCACCGCCGCCAGTTCGCCGGCGTGCCGCTCGATCAGCGACCGCAGCTGCTCGGCGTACGCCTCGTCGTACTCCGCCGGGGGCGGGCCGGCGAACACCTGACGCTGGAGCACCCCGGCCCACAGCTCGTGCATCCCGCCCTCGGGATCGCACACCGACATGGGCTGCCAGGTGTCGCCGTGGTAGCCGCCGCGCCAGGTCAGCAGCCGCTGCTTGCCGGGGCGGCCCAGCGAACGCCAGTACTGCAGGCACATCTTGACCGCCACCTCGACCGACACCGACCCCGAGTCGGCGAGGAACACATGCTCCAGACCCTCGGGCGACATGTCGACAAGGAGCTTCGCCAGGCGTACGGCGGGCTCGTGGGTGAGCCCGCCGAACATCACGTGGCTCATCCGCCCGAGCTGCTCGCGCGCGGCCTCGTTGAGCACCGGGTGGTTGTAGCCGTGGATCGCCGACCACCAGGACGACATCCCGTCGACCAGCTCTCCCGAGCCGTCGGCGAGCCGCAGCCGCACCCCGCTCGCCGATTCCACGACGAGCGGTTCCTGCCGCCCGGGCATCGGTCCGTACGGATGCCACACATGCCGCCGGTCGAGCTCCAGCAGCTCGGCCACGGCCGGCTCAGGCATTGGGAGCGAGGTCCGTCCCGGCGCCCCGGCGGCGCACGGCGACCAGGTCGGTCCGGGGCTCGCCGGTCTGCGGGCCGTCCTGCGCGGCGGCCTGCGGCGCGGGCTCGGATCCGCACGCCCCGCCACCCTCGGAACCGCACACCCCGCCACCGTCGTGGCAGCCGCCGGCGGCCCGGTGCTCCGGCAGGGTCACCTGGTCGGTGCCCTCCACCTCGAACCCGGCGTCCGCGATCATCTCCAGGTCGGCCTTGCCGGCCTGGCCCTCGCTGGTGAGGTAGTCGCCGAGGAAGATCGAGTTGGCCAGGTGCAGGGCGAGCGGCTGCATCGTGCGCAGATGGACCTCGCGCCCGCCCGCGATCCGCACCTCGACGTCCGGGCAGACGAACCGCGTCATCGCGAGGATCCTGAGGCACCGCTGCGGGGTCAGGTTCCACTCCTTGCCGAGCGGGGTGCCCTCGAACGGGATCAGGAAGTTGACCGGAACCGAGTCCGGGTCCAGCTCACGCAGCGAGAAGACGACGTCGACCAGGTCCTCGTCCGACTCGCCCATGCCGGCGATCAGCCCGGAGCAGGCGGACAGACCGGCCGCGTGCGCCTTCTGCACGGTGTCCACGCGGTCCTCGTAGGTGTGCGTGGTGGTGATCTCCCCGTACGTCGCCTCGGACGTGTTGAGGTTGTGGTTGTAGGCGTCGGCGCCGGCCTCGCGCAGCCGCTCCGCCTGGCCCTCGGAGAGCAGTCCGAGACAGGCGCACACCTCGACGCCCTCGTTGTTGTCCTTGATCGCCTTGATCGTCTCGGAGACCCGGTCCACGTCCCGGTCGGTCGGGCCGCGCCCGCTCGCCACCAGGCACACCCGCTTGGCCCCTCCGGCCACACCGGCCGCCGCCGCGTCGGACGCCTGGCCGGGCTTCAGCCAGGAGTACTTCAGGATCCCGGCCGTCGAGCCGAGCCGCTGCGAACAGTAGGAGCAGTCCTCCGGGCACAGGCCGGACTTGAGATTGACCAGATAGTTCAGTTTCACCCGCCGGCCGAACCAGTGCCGGCGCACCTTTCCGGCCGCGGCCACCACATCGAGCAGGTCGTCGTCGGACGTCGCGAGGACGGCCAGTGCCTCGTCGCGGGTCGGCAGCTCGCGCCGAAGCCCCTTGTCCACCAGCGTGTTCAGCAGGTCCATGGAAGCCGATCCTGTCCTAAGGAGGCGTCCGGGGCCAAGGAGACTTCGCACAAGAGAGTCGCTTCGAGGTGTGGGTATTGCCACACACTGACCTGCTGGTCGTCCCGCTAGTGTCTGTGCACTGCCTACAAATTCCCCGGAGGACCACCCATGGCGTTCGGCTGGATCGACGAGCAGGCGGAGCTGCGCGCCCGCGCCGGACTCGTACGGACTCTGCGCCCCCGTCCGGCCGAATCCCCGCTCCTCGACCTGGCGAGCAACGACTACCTCGGGCTGGCCCGTCACCCCGAGATCACCGAGGGCGCGGCCCGGGCCGCGCGGACCTGGGGCGGCGGCTCGACGGGCTCCCGGCTCGTCACCGGCACCACCGAACTGCACGCCGAACTCGAGCGGGAACTGGCCGGTTTCTGCGGATTCGAGGCGGCCCTCGTCTTCTCCTCCGGTTATGCCGCCAACCTCGCCGCGGTCACCGCGCTGGCCCCGCACGGCTCCCTGATCGTCTCCGACGCGGGCAACCACGCCTCGCTCATCGACGGCTGCCGGCTGGCCCGCGGCACCACCCAGGTGGTGGCGCACGCCGAGCCGGACGCCGTGCGCAAGGCGCTGGCCACCCACGAGGGCACGGCGATCGCCGTCTCCGACACGGTCTTCTCGGTCGACGGCGACGCGGCCCCCCTCACCGGGCTGGCCGAGGCCTGCCGGGAGCACGGCGCCGGGCTGGTCGTCGACGACGCCCACGGTCTGGGCGTCCTCGGCGACGGAGGTCGCGGCGCCCCGCACGCGGCGGGAATCGCGGGCGCCGGCGACGTCGTCGCGACGGTCACGCTGTCCAAGTCGCTGGGCAGCCAGGGCGGAGCCGTCCTCGGCCCCGCCCGGGTCGTCGACCATCTGGTCAACGCGGCCCGGACGTTCATCTTCGACACGGGACTCGCCCCCGCGGCGGCGGGAGCGGCCCTGTCGGCCCTCCGGTTGCTGTGCCGCGAACCGGAACGGGCGGCGCGGGCCCGCGCGGTGGCGGGCGAACTGCACGCACGCCTGACCGCCGCGGGCCTGGAAGCGGTGCGTCCGGACGCCGCGGTGGTCTCGGTGCGCGCGCCCTCTCCCGAGGACGCCGTGAACTGGGCGGCACGGTGCCGCGCTGCGGGCCTGGCCGTGGGGTGCTTCCGTCCTCCCTCCGTGCCCGACGGCATCTCACGGCTCAGGCTGACCGCCCGGGCTGACCTGACCGGTCAGCAGATCGAACGCGCTGTACGGCTGATCGGCGAGACGCGGCCATGAGTCGGCGTGACACGGCCGTGCGTCGCACGATGGCGGTCTGACCGAACGCGGTTACATGCGGTCCACCCCGGACGCGAACGCGGCCCAGCTCTCCGGGGAGAAGAGCAGCGCGGGTCCGGCCGGGGCCTTGGAGTCGCGTACGGCGAGCAGTCCGGCCCAGGGCGGGGTGTCCGGACACGCGGTCTCGACGCAGTTGTTCGCGCCGGTGCTGTAGCTGCTGCGCAACCACCGCACGCCGTGCAGTTCGGTGCTTGAGGGGACGTGACGAGGCAGTGCACGCATGGTGCCTCCTTACGCGCCGGCGGCTGTCCCGGCGATGAAATCCAACGAGTCCTCGGGCGAAAGGGCGTGGATCTGAAGGGCGTTGAAGGCCTCCGTGTAGGCCCGGAGGTCTTCTTTCCGTTCGAGGTAGAGGCTACTCGTCAAGTGGTCGAGAACAACCACATCCAGATCAGAAGTGCTCGAAAACGAGAAGATAACGAAAGGGCCGGTGACACCGATGTGCGCCCCGGCGGCGAACGGCAGCACCTGGAGGCGCACTTGGGGCAGCCGGGCCGCCTCGACCAGCCGTTCCAGCTGGCGGGCCATGACCCCGGGCCCGCCCACCTCCCGCCGCAGCACCGCCTCGTCCAGGACGGCGCTGAGTCTCAGCGGGGGATCGGCGCGCAGCACGTCCTGCCGGGCCAGCCGCACTTCCACCAGCGTGTCGAGCCGGTCCTCCGGGAGCCCCTCCACCGCCGCCCGCGTCACCGCACGCGCGTATTCGGGCGTCTGGAGCAGGCCCGGCACGACCGTGGTCTCCAGCGTGCGCATCGCGCCGGCCTGGGACTCCAGGCTGATGAAGTCCCAGTAGGCCGGCGGCAGCACCCCGCGGTAGGCGTGCCGCCAGTGGTGCCGGCCGTCGCTGTCGTCGGACCCAGCCAACGCCATGAGCAGTTCGCGGAGTTGGGAGTCCGCCACATCGTAGGCGTCGAGAAGTGACCGCACATCGGCCGGTTTCACCCCGCTCGTGCCCGTCTCGATCCGGCTGACCTTGGACTGGTGCCAGCCCACCAGCCGGGCCGCCTCACCGCTCGTGAGCCCCGCAGAGGTGCGCAGCGCACGCAGTTCGGCGCCCAGTTTCCGGCGGCGCACCGCGGGACCGTGCCGCATGGCTCCTCCTTACTCCTTCCGAGCCACCCAAATACGGTCTCGCGTCGCAGAGTTCACCGCTTTGAGCGACAGATATATGCATATCTTGGTGGATCGCCGCCCTTCGCGGGTGTTCTGGTGGCACTCTGGCGACGAAGCACCAGTCCGGGACCGTACTCGAACCATCCGCTCCGTGTCGGGCTGTGGTCCCGTGGGAAAGGGACGACGTCGCCATGGCAGACCATCTGGAAGCATCCGTCACTCTGCCGAGCGATCCGGCCTCGGTCTCCGCAGCGCGTGCGTACGTGGTGGGCACGCTGGCGGAGTGGGGCCTGCCGGCGGACACGGAAGTGTCCGACACCGTCCGGCTCATCATCTCCGAGCTCGCCACCAACGCCGTGCAGCACACCTTCGGTCAGTCGCCCACGTTCACCGTGGACGTCGAGCTCGACCGCGACGAGCACCTGCGCATCGGTGTCACGGACAGCCATCCGCGCTTCCCCAGACGCCTGCCCGCCGCCGTTCAGCAGGACAACGGCCGTGGCCTGGTCATCATCCGCTGGCTGACCGCGGAGTGCGGCGGCAGACTCCGCATCCGCCCCACCCGTGAGGGCGGCAAGACCATCTCGATCGAACTCCCGTGGGTCCTCCCCGTGCAGCCGGTGACCGCCGCGGTGCAGCAGGAGCCGTAGTCACTCCTGGCAGGACCCGAAAGACCTCCCCAGCGGGTGCCCTCCGCGCGCATCCCGGCCCGCGCGACCGACATCCGGGCCACCCTCACGGCTGTGACGCCCACTCCGAGCCCTTGGAGCCGCCGGAGAGCGAGGCCGTCACCGGTGCCGTGCCGACGCCTCCCGGTTCGCTGCCGCCCCTCGAAGCCCCGACGGCTGCCTGACGGTGCGCCGCAGCGGTGCGGGACTCCTGACGTCATCCTGGTCCGATTCCGCGTCGGCGGTCTCTCCGGTACCGTCCGCCTCCTCGCGCAGCCCCGTCCGCCGCACCAGCCGCGGAAGCAGCCCCCACAGGCCGACACAGGCCAGGAACGTCCCGGCGCCCGCGGCGATACCGCCGGCCCGGCCCGTGGTCACGTCGACCACCAGCAGCACGGAACCGCTGAACGCGAACACCAGCACGCTCAGGCCGATGGTGGCCAGACGCGAGGAGACCTGCACGATGCGGGGCTTGGCGCCCTGCTGGAAGAGCGAGCGGTGCAGCGCGGCCGGTGCGGTGAAGAGCGCGGCGGCCAGGACCGCCAGCAGCAGGGTGATGACGTAGGTGACGCGCTGGACCGTGTCGAGGTCCTCGAAGCGCGAGGTGAAGGCCAGCGACAGCAGGAAGGCGAAGAGGATCTGCACGCCCGTCTGGGTGACGCGGAGTTCCTGGAGCAGCTCCACGAAGTTGCGGTCGGCGCGTTGCAGTGGAGTCTCGTTGCGCGCGGTGCAGGGACGGTGCTCGGCCATGGGGTCACGGGTATCCACGAGAGCCCGTGTCACGCTCCGGCGTGCGGCGGCGCGTCAGGACGCCGCCGCACGCCGGGCGGATCACTTCACGCGCCCGTACCAGACGCTCTTGGTCCAGATCTTCTGCAGCCGCACCACGTCCCCGCTCTTCGGGGAGTGCCAGAGCTTGTTCTTACCCGCGTAGATACCGACGTGGTACACGTTGCTGCCCGAGTGGAAGAACACCAGGTCGCCCGCCTTGCGGTTCTTGGCGGAGATGTGGCGCGTCTTGTTGTACTGCTGGGCAGCCGTGCGGGGGAGCTTCTTGCCGGCCTTCTTGAACGAGTAGAGCGTGAGCCCGGAGCAGTCGAACCGGTGCGGACCGGTGGCCCCGTACTTGTAGGGCGAACCCTTCTTGGATGCAGCGATCTGGAGTGCCTTGGTCGCCGGCGTGGCTGCCGCGGCCTCGGAGGTGAAGCCGGGCGCCACGATCGAACCGCCCACGGCGGCGATGGTGAGCGCCGAGGCCGTGCCGGCCCGGACCATGAGCGACGGGACACGATTGAGCGCAGTCATGCGCAACCCTTCGTCAGCCGCCTGTGAAGGATGACCTGTCGGATTCGGGCTGGCGAAGTTGCCCGGCCGCTGACGCGGCTTCACCCCAAGGGCTGCTCGGGTCAGGTCATGGCGTGACCGTCCCGGCGACCCGTCGTGCTTGGGTCCTCCACTCCTGCCGATCCACTCCTGTCGACCGGTCATCCGGGCGGCGGCAGGACTCGGCGTCCGCCCGGATCGCCCCGCCACAGCGGCGGGGGCTTGTCGTCAGACAGGGATCTTGGCGCATGCCTGTCCGGATTTCCCAACGGAACCGGGGATTTGTGTTGTTACTCACCACTCGCCCGTTCGGGTGGACACGTGTGCGTTCGAGCCACTGTCCACGGATTCGCGGCCCCCGGACCAGCGACGGAATGCCCCATTCTGTCCTTGGGCTACGCGCGTTGCGCAACCGGAACGGTCCCAAAATTGGTCTCCCGCCTACTCCGAACAGGGGTACGTCTTTTGGTCCGTTTCGACTCAGGTCCGGACGCCTCGATGACGGAGCGGTTGTCCGGACCGAGGGTTCCGCGTCAACTGACGGACTCCGGGGGCAGGGTGAGCCGGGCCGTGCGCCGCTCGCCGTCCAGCACCCGCAGTGCCCGGGCCAGCGTGCCGGCGTGCAGTTCCGTCTCGCCCCGCTGATGCATCAGGGCCAACGCGTCACGCAATGCGGTCGCCTTGCCGACCAGGGCCTGGGCGGCGCGCAGTCCGCGGTAGGTGTCGCCGTCCTGGGCCGGGTTGATGCGGCCGAGAAGGTCGACGACGTCGAGGTAACGGTCGATCAGTTCCGCCTCGGCGCGTGTCAGGGCGGGCAGCGGCGGCAGTTCGGGCGGGAGCACCGGGGCCTCACCGTCCGGTCGGCGGTGCGAGGGGGGTCCTGCGGCCGGGGATGATCCCGTCCACCAGGCCGTAGTCCACCGCCTCCTGGGCGGTCAGGATCTTCTCCCGCTCGATGTCCGTGCTCACCTGCTCCCGGGGGCGGCCCGTGTGCAGCGCGAGCAGTTCCTCCATCCGGCTCCGGATGCGCGTCAACTCGTCGGCCTGGATCGCCAGATCACTGGCCTGCCCCCGGACCGGCTCGGGCAGCGCGGGCTGATGGATCACCAGGCGGGCGTCGGGCAGCGCGAATCGCTTGCCGGGCGTGCCCGCCGCCAGGAGTACCGAGGCGGCGGCACCGGCCTGGCCCAGGCAGATCGTCTCCACGTCGCAGGAGACGTACCGCATCGTGTCGTGGATGGCCGTCATCGCGTGGAAGGTGCCGCCGGGGGAGTTGATGTACAGCGAGATGTCCCGCTCCGGGGCCTGGTGCTCCAGGTGCATGAACTGGGCCATGACGTCGTTCGCCGAGGTCTCGTCCACAGGCGCCCCGAGGAAGACGATCCGCTCCTCCAGGAGCTTCGAGTACGGATCCATCGTCCGTTGCCCGGACGCCGTGCGATCGGTGAACTCGGGCAGCACATGGCGGGCGGACGGTCGGGTCATGGCGAACCCCTCCTCGCGGCGCAGCCGTCTCCGGCGACGGCTGTCTCTGTAAAAAATGTACAGGACGTACGTCACGTTATGATGGGGACATGGCCTACGAGATTCCGGTGACGCAAGCCAGGGCTGAGCTCGCCGACCTGATCAACCGCGTGGTGTACGGCGGCGAACGCGTCGTCGTCACCCGGCACGGCAAGCCTCTCGTCGCCCTCGTCTCGGCCGATGACCTGCGGCGACTCGAAGAGCCCCAGGAGCTCGCGGCGTCCGCGGAGGAGCCGGTGATCAGCGCCGTCTCCACGGTCCGCGAGGTCGCGTCCGCTCCTGGTGAACCCCAGCGGTTCGGCATCGCGGCGGAGCACCGGAGGGCCGGCCACTAGGGCCCGGCCCCGGACAGACGAAAGACCGTGCGTCCCCGTCCGCTACAGCGGGGACGCACGGTCGCTTCGTGGGGGTGCCGGTCAGCCGACGGCCGAGAGTTCCCGGTGGCCGGCCGCGGGCTCGGCGCCCGCCTTCCGCGCCCGGAGCGAGCCGCCGAGCAGGACGGCACCCAGGCCCAGCACCGCCCACCAGGCCAGGGTCAGGGCGGGGCCGGTCGCCGCCGCGCCGTCGAAGGAAGACACCGAGCGCAGCAGGGTCGTCCCCGCGCCGGGCGGCAGCCACTGACCGAGCACGCCGGCCGGCTCCGGCAGCATCTCCGGGGCCGAGGTGGCGCCGGAGAACGGGTTGCCGAGCAGCATCACCACGGCGGCCGCGAGGCCCGTGCCGGCGGGGCCGATCAGGGCGGCGAGTCCGGCGACGGCGCCGCCGACGGCCAGCGTGGACAGCGCGAGCACACCCGCTTCCGCCCACCAGTCGCCGCCGAGTGCCCCGAGCCAGCTGTGCGTGATCCCGGCAGCGGCCACGCCCACCAGGGCGGACGCGCCGAGCAGAGCGAGCGCGGCCCGGACGCCGCGCAGCCCGAGCAGGGTGACCACGGCGCCCGCCGCGATGCCGGCCAGGGCGAGCGGCAGTACGGCGGCGGTCAGCCCGGCGCCGCGCGGATCACTGGCCGGGGTGGGCACGACATCGACCGTCTTCACCTGTGCGCCCCCGGCGGCGGCCTGCTGCGCCACGGCCTGCTGGAGGAACTGCGCGACGGCCGGTCCGGCCGCCGACGCGGTGAGCAGTTCGGGGCCCTGCGGTGTGACCACCACCGCCCCGTACACGCTCCGGTCCTCGATGGCGTCCCGGGCGGCGGCCTCGTCGGCGTAGCGGTGGATCTCGAAGGCGCCCTCGTGCCGCTCCAGCTGCCTCTCGACCTGGGCCACCGCGGCCGGCGGTCCGGCCACGCCCAGCGGCAGGTCGCGGGGCGCGATACGGGAGGCGGGCCAGGCGAAGGCCCACAGGGCGAGGGCGGCCAGGACGGGCACGAGGACGACGACCGCGATCACGCGGCGGTTGCGGGAAGGCATGAGGGTCTCCTGGAGTGAGCGGACCGGAGGAGCGCTAAAAAGAAGGATCGTTCGTTTTGCTCTGCTCTCACCGTGCTCCGCCGGCGGGAGCTTGTCAAGAATGAATATTCGTTTTACTTTGTGGACCATGGCACGCGTCTCCCAGGAACATCTCGACGCCCGCCGCCGCCAGATCCTCGACGGCGCCGCGCTCTGCTTCGCCCGCAACGGCTTCCACGCCACGTCCATGCAGGACGTGCTGAAGGAGGTCGACCTCTCGGCGGGCGCCGTGTACCGCTACTTCAGCGGCAAGGAGGAACTGATCGGCGCGATCGTCGCCGAGGTGCTCGGCTCGGTCCGCGAGGCGTTCGAGGAGGCGGTGCGGCAGAGTCCGCCCCCGCCGCCGGACGAACTCGTCGCCTCCGTCCTCGGCAGGACGCTGGCCGCCCGGGAGTCCCTGGTCGTCGACGGCCGGCCCGCCTTTCCGCGGCTCGTCGTCCAGGTGTGGACGGAGACCCTGCGCAACGACGAGCTGGCGCTCATCCTGCGGGAGGGCTACGGCTCGGTCCGCGCGGCCTGGGGGAGGATCGTCGAGGGCTATCAGCAGGCCGGGATGATGCGCGCCGACGTGACGCCGGACCACGTGGCCCGCACGATGATCGCCTGCGTCCTCGGGTTCATCGCACAGCAGTCCCTCTTCGGACCCGCCCCGGTCGAGGTCCTCCGGGACGGTCTGCGGGCGCTGACCAGCATGCGGGACGTGGACACCGCGGCCGGTGGATCACAGCTCGGTTAACGTGCCCGAAACGCGGTCCAACTAGCCTGCCGCTCCACGCCACCTGGCACTTTGCCCCGTGGCCGCGGCAGCCGGGCCCCGCACCGCCCGGAGCGAGGACTGTGAGGTGGGACGTGCAACTGACCCCGCACGAGCAAGAACGACTGCTGATCCACGTGGCGGCCGACGTGGCCGAGAAGCGCCGGGCCCGGGGGCTGAAGCTCAACCACCCCGAGGCGGTTGCGCTCATCACCTCGCACATCCTCGAAGGCGCACGGGACGGCCGGACCGTCGCGGACCTCATGTCCTCCGGACGCAAGCTCCTGACCAGGGACGACGTCATGGAGGGCATCCCGGAGATGATCCACGACGTCCAGGTCGAGGCCACCTTCCCCGACGGCACCAAGCTCGTCACCGTCCATGAGCCGATCGTCTGACGGGGAGGCCGCCGTGATTCCCGGAGAGATCCTGTTCGCCGACGGGACGATTGCCTACAACGAGGGCCGCGAGGCCGTCCGGCTCACCGTCCTCAACGCCGCCGACCGGCCAGTGCAGGTCGGCTCCCACTACCACTTCGCCGAGGCCAACCCCGGCCTGGAGTTCGACCGTGCCGCCGCGCGCGGCAGGCGGCTGAACGTCGCCGCCGGCACCGCGGTGCGCTTCGAGCCCGGGATCCCCGTCGAGGTCGAACTCGTTCCGCTGGCCGGCGCCCGCGTGGTGCCCGGTCTGCGCGGGGAGACCGGAGGTGCCCTCGATGCCTGAGATCTCGCGTGCCGCCTACGCCGACCTGTTCGGCCCGACCACCGGCGACCGGATCCGCCTCGCCGACACCGACCTGCTGGTCGAGATCGAGGAAGACCGCTCCGGCGGGCCGGGACGCGCCGGCGACGAGGCCGTGTTCGGCGGCGGCAAGGTCATCCGTGAGTCCATGGGCCAGGCCCGTGCCACACGCGCGGAAGGCACCCCCGACACCGTCGTCACCGGCGCGGTGATCATCGACCACTGGGGGATCGTCAAGGCCGACATCGGCATCCGCGACGGCCGGATCACCGGCATCGGCAAGGCCGGCAACCCCGACACCATGGACGGTGTCCACCCCGACCTGGTCATCGGCCCCGAGACCGAGATCATCGCCGGCAACGGGCGGATCCTCACGGCCGGTGCGATCGACGCGCACGTCCACTTCATCTGCCCGCAGATCGCCGACGAGGCCTTGTCCTCCGGCATCACGACCCTCGTCGGCGGCGGAACGGGCCCGGCCGAGGGCTCCAAGGCCACCACCGTGACGCCCGGCCCCTGGCACCTCGCGCGGATGCTGGAGGCCATGGAGGCCCATCCCCTCAACATCGGGCTGCTCGGCAAGGGCAACACCGTCTCCCACGAGGCGATGCTGTCGCAGATCCGGGGCGGTGCGCTCGGTCTGAAGCTGCACGAGGACTGGGGCTCCACCCCGGCCGTCATCGACGCCTCGCTGACCGTCGCAGAGCAGACCGGCATCCAGGTCGCCATCCACACCGACACGCTCAACGAGGCCGGGTTCGTCGGCGACACCCTGGCCGCGATCGCCGGCCGGGGCATCCACGCGTACCACACCGAGGGTGCGGGCGGCGGGCACGCGCCGGACATCATGACCGTGGTCTCCGAGTCGTACGTCCTGCCCAGCTCCACGAACCCGACTCGGCCGTTCACCGTCAACACCGCCGAGGAACACCTCGACATGCTGATGGTGTGCCACCACCTCAACCCGGCGGTGCCGGAGGACCTGGCCTTCGCCGAGTCCCGGATCCGGCCGTCCACGATCGGCGCGGAGGATGTGCTGCACGACCTGGGCGCGATCTCGATCATCTCGTCCGACTCCCAGGCCATGGGGCGCGTCGGCGAGGTCGTCATGCGGACCTGGCAGACCGCGCACGTGATGAAGCGGCGGCGGGGCGCGCTCCCCGGGGACGGACGCGCCGACAACCACCGGGTGCGTCGCTATGTCGCCAAGTACACGATCAACCCGGCGCTCGCCCAGGGCCTGGCCCGGGAGATCGGATCGGTCGAGAGCGGCAAGCTGGCCGACCTGGTGCTGTGGGAGCCGGCGTTCTTCGGTGTGAAGCCGCAGCTCGTCATCAAGGGCGGGCAGATCGCGTACGCGCAGATGGGCGACGCGAACGCCTCGATCCCCACGCCCCAGCCGATCCTGCCCCGCCCGATGTACGGGGCGATCGGGCGGGCGCCCGCCGCCAACTCCCTGAACTTCGTAGCCCCCATGGCCGTCGAGGCCGGCCTGCCGGAGCGGCTGGGGCTCGGGAAGCGGTTCGTGGCGATCGAGTCGACGCGCGGTGTGACCAAGGCCGACATGCGGGAGAACGACGCGCGGCCCGAGGTGCGGGTCGACCCGGACAGCTTCGCCGTGCACATCGACGGAGAGCTGGTCGAGGCGGCGCCCGCGGCCGAACTGCCCATGGCTCAGCGGTACTTCCTGTTCTGAGGGTGGTCTGATGTCACGAGCAGCGCTTCTCGTCCTGGCCGACGGCCGGTTTCCCGCCGGAGGACACGCACACTCCGGCGGTGCCGAGGCGGCGGTCAAGGCCGGGCGGATCAGTGGGGCGGCGAGCCTGGAGGAGTTCTGCCGGGGGCGGTTGCACACGGCGGGGCTGGTGGCCGCGGGGCTGTCCGCGGCCGCGGCACTCGGGATCGATCCCGTCGCGCTGGACCGCGCCGCGGACGCGCGGACATCCTCGCCCGCCCTGCGGGCCGCCGCCCGCAAGCTGGGGCGGCAGCTGCTGCGGGCCGCGCGGGCGACCTGGCCGAGTGCCGAACTGGACGCGCTCGGCCGGGAGTTCCCCAAGGGGGCGCACCAGCCGGTGGTGCTGGGGCTGGCGGCCCGGGCGGCGGGACTGGGCCCGGTCGACGCGGCGTACTGCGCGGCCTACGAGAACGTGAGCGGGCCCGCCTCGGCGACGGTGCGGTTGCTGAGCCTCGATCCGTTCGACGCGACGGGGGCGCTGGCAAGGCTGGCGTGGGAGGTGGACCGGGTCGTGGACCGGGCGGTGGAGGCGGCGCGGAGAGTCGTCGACGAGGGGGTCGACGCGCTGCCGGCGGGGTCGGCACCTCTACTGGAAATCGGGGCGGAGGTGCATGCGGGGTGGCCGGTACGGCTGTTCGCCTCGTAGCTGCCTTCTGAACGCCGCGCATACCACCCCCTCAAGGGGCGCGGGGCCGTGTTCGAGATGCGGCTCCGCCGCGTGAGCGCGGCCGGCCCCCACCCACCCGCACCCCGACACCAGCGCCCGCCACATCGCCCGCAAACCCGGGCCTGCCCCACCAGGAGCCGCACATGCACCTCGACCACCCCAACCCCGACGGCCCCACCGCCCTCGGCGCCGACGCCCACCGCCCCGACGGAACCCGCAGAGCGCTCCGCATCGGGCTCGGCGGCCCCGTCGGCTCCGGGAAGACCGCCACCGTCGCCGCGCTCTGCCGGGCGCTGCGCGACGAACTGTCGCTCGCCGTCGTCACCAACGACATCTACACCCGGGAGGACGCCGAGTTCCTGCTCCGCGAGGCCGTGCTGCCGCCCGAGCGGATCACCGCCGTGGAGACGGGCGCCTGCCCGCACACCGCGATCCGGGACGACATCTCCGCGAACCTGGAAGCGGTGGAGGACCTGGAGGACGCCGTCGGGCCGCTGGACCTGGTGCTCGTGGAGTCCGGCGGGGACAACCTCACCGCCACCTTCTCCAAGGGGCTCGTCGACGCGCAGATCTTCGTGATCGACGTGGCCGGGGGCGACGACATCCCGCGCAAGGGCGGCCCCGGCGTGACCACCGCCGACCTGCTCGTCGTCAACAAGACCGACCTCGCCCCGTACGTCGGCTCCGACCTCGCCCGGATGGCCGCCGACGCCAAGGCGCAGCGGGCCGAACTGCCCGTCGTCTTCCAGTCGTTGCGGGGTGGGACCGGGGTGGCGGACGTCGCCGCGTGGGTGCGCGCGCAGCTCGCCGCGTGGACCGCGTGAGCGTGCGTGCCGCCGCCGGAGTGCGGTCCGTCGCGCGGATCGTCGCCCGTGCCGACGGACGCGGCGGGACCTCGCTGCCCGTGCTGGAGAGCGACGGGCCCCTGGCACTGCGGCGCACCCGGGCCGCCGGAGCCGGGGCGCGGGTCATGCTGGTCGGTGCGATGAGCGGACCGCTCGGCGGTGACCACTTCACCGTGGAGGGCCGGGTGGAGGAGGGCGCGCGACTGTCCGTCGGGTCGGCCGCCGCCACCATCGCGCTGCCCGGGCAAGCGAAGGGCGACGCCCGCTACGACGTCCTGCTCGACGTCGCCGACGGCGGGGAACTGCACTGGCTGCCCGAACAGTTGATCTCGGCGCACGGCAGCGACCTGCGTGTCTCCACCCGCGTCGAGCTCGCCGCCACCGCCCGGCTCGTGCTGCGCGAGGAGCAGGTGCTCGGACGCGCCGGTGAGGAACCCGGGCGGCTCACGAGCCGTCTGACCGTACGGGTGGCCGGGCAGGCCGTGCTCGACCAGGAACTGGCCTGCGGGCCCGGCGCGCCGGGCGGCTGGGACGGGCCCGCCGTGCTGGCGGGGCATCGGGCGGTCGGACAACTCGTCGTGGTGCGACCGGAGTTCGGCGCCGCGCCGGTGACCGCCGGGGCGCTGGGGGAGGGGGCCTCGGTGGTGCCGCTCGCCGGGCCCGCCGCGCTGGTGACGGCGGTGGCACCGGACGCCCTCAGGCTGCGGCGGCTGCTCGACGAGGCCCTCGCCTCGCTCCCGCCGGCCTAGGGCCTGACGTTCGGATCACGTCGCAGACCTGGGGCCTGGCACGCGCACCGGCGCTGACGAGAAACCGTCGGTTCCCTGCGACCTGATCCCGAACGACAGGCCCTGGACGTCCGCAGAGCAGCACGAGTTCTCCGTTTATCGGATTGGCAAAGAAGGGCGTCCGGCCCTGTTGTCAGGGACCTCACAACCGGGAGGATCCCCCGTACTGATCTCAACGAGGTACGGGGAGGTCCCCCTTGAGGGGTTCGAGACCGAAGAGGCGGGTGGCGGCGCTCGGTTCGGCCGGCGCGCTCGTCACGGCCACACTGATAGCGGGTGCCGTCGCGGCGCCCACGGCGAACGCGAACGCGGGCAGCGGCCACGGCCAGGACCGTGAGGCGAGGGGCACCGCCATCGCCGCGGCCCGGGCCGCGAAGGCCGGCATCGACTGGCAGGACTGTCCCGCCGACTGGAACCTGGCCAAGCCGATCCAGTGCGGATACGTCACCGTGCCGCTCGACTACGCCAAGCCGCACGGCAAGCAGATCAAGCTCGCCGTCGACCGCATCGGCAACACGGGCACGAAGGCCGAGCGGCAGGGCGCGCTCATCTACAACCCCGGCGGCCCCGGCGGCTCCGGGCTGCGCTTCCCGGCCCGGGTCACCAACAAGAACGCCGTCTGGGCCAACGCGGCCAAGGCCTATGACTTCGTGGGCTTCGACCCGCGCGGCGTCGGCAAGTCCACGCCCATCTCCTGCGCGGACCCGCAGGAGTTCGTCAAGGCGCCCAAGGCCGACCCCGTGCCCGACTCCGAAGCCGACAAGCTCGCCCAGCGCAAGCTGGCCCGCGAGTACGCCGAGGGCTGCCAGGAGCGCAGCGGCTGGATGCTGCCGCACATGACCACGCCGAACACCGCGCGCGACCTCGACGTCATCCGCGCCGCCCTCGGCGAGAAGAAGCTCAACTTCCTCGGCGTCTCCTACGGCACCTACCTGGGCGCCGTCTACGGCACCCTCTTCCCGGGCCACGTGCGCCGCATGGTCGTCGACAGCGTCGTCAACCCGTCCCGGGACAAGATCTGGTACCAGGCCAACCTGGACCAGGACGTCGCCTTCGAGGGCCGCTGGAAGGACTGGCAGGACTGGGTCGCCGCGAACGACGCGACCTACCACCTCGGCACCACCCGCGCCGCGGTCCAGGCGAAGTGGCTGGAGCTGCGCGCCACCGCGAAGAAGAACCCCATCGGCGGGGTCGTCGGCCCGGCCGAGCTCATCTCCTTCTTCCAGAGCGCCCCGTACTACGACTCCGCCTGGGCGCCGACCGCCTCGGTCTTCAGCAAGTACGTCGCCGGCGACACCCAGGCGCTCGTCGACGCCGCCGCCCCGGACCTGTCCGACACGGCGGGCAACGCGGCCTCGGAGAACGGCAACGCCGTGTACACGGCCGTGGAGTGCGCCGACGCCAAGTGGCCCACCAGCTGGCGCAAGTGGGACCGCGACAACACGCGGCTCCACCAGGACCACCCCTTCATGACCTGGGCCAACGCCTGGATGAACCTGCCCTGCGCCACCTGGCCGGCCAAGCAGCAGACCCCGTTGAACGTCAAGACCGGCAAGGGTCTGCCCGGCGTGCTCATCGTCCAGTCCGAGCGGGACGCGGCCACCCCGTACGAGGGCGCCGTGGAGCTGCACAAGCGGTTCAAGGGCTCCCGCCTGATCACGGAGAAGGACGCGGGCTCCCACGGTGTCACCAGCCTGGTCAACCCGTGCATCAACCCCCGCGTGGACAGCTACCTGCTCACCGGCAAGCTGGACGCCGCCGACGTGACCTGCGCGCCGCACGCCACGCCGAAGCCGTAGTCGTAGCCAACTCCGTTGGGTGGTGAGGGGCGGCCGGGACACCGGCCGCCCTTCACTCATTCCTTTTCCTCATGCCTGCCGGGCCGCGAACCAGGCGTCCTCCGCCGCGTAGTCGAAGAGGTCCGGGTAGGCGCGGGTGAGGGTGGGGAACGCCTCCCGCCAGTCCTGCCCGGACAGCCGGCGGACGAGCCACTCGACCGTCTCCGGCAGGCTCTCCGGATAGGACACGACGGGTCGGTACCCCAGCTCCCGCTCCGCGGCCGACATGTCGCACACCACCGGCAGCTCCACCGACCAGGGGGAACTGCCCACGGACGCCTGCGCCGGCCCGTCCAGCGGGACGGTCCGTGTCTCCACTCCCATGATCGCGTCCACGGTGGCCCCGATCTCCGACACGGTCGGTGGCAGCGGATCGCAGGCGTTGAGCACCCGGGAGCCCGGCCGGGCCGCAGCCAGCCGGATCAGTTCGGCGATGTTGCGTGCCGCCGACGTGTGGAAGAGGCTCTCGCCCCGGAAGGCGAGCACCCGCCTGCGCCGGCCGTCGAGGTTGCGTTTGACGAAGTACAGCTCGCGGGGGAGCGGGCTGCACGGCCCGTGGATCGCGCCCGGGCGCAGCACGGTGGTGGGCAACCGGTCGCCCACCGCGCGGAGTTCACGCTCCAGGGCCACCTTGCGGGTGCTGTACGTGGTGTCCCCCGGCGGGACCGTCGCCTGGTCCTCCGTGATCGGTACGGGGTAGCGCGGGAGCCCGTCCGGCTCGCCCATGGTGTCGAAGCCGCGGCCCTCGCCGTCCTCGTACACCGACACGGACGACACCACTACGGCGGCGCCGATCCGGTCGGCCAGACCCGTCAACTGCTGTGCGTGCCGGGCCCCGTAGGCGACCACGTCGACCACGAGGTCGCAGCCGTCTCCGATCAGCGCGGCGAGCGCCGTGTCGTCCTCGCGGTCCAGCCGCTGCGTCCGCACCTCGGCGGGCCAGTTCTCGTCCCGGCCGCCGCCGCGCGAGGCGGCCGTCACCTGCCAGCCGTCCCGCGCCAGCGCCTGCACCGCCGGCCTCCCGATCTGCCCGCCGGCCCCGATCACCACAGCACGTCCCATGCCGCGACCGTAGATCGCCGCAGGGCGGCCGCGGAACCGGCTTCTGCCGACAGCAGAGCTCAACCGAGGGGCATGCGCCGGAACTTCCGCTCCTTGGCGGCGGCGGCCTCCTCGGCCTTCACCACGGCCGCGTACCGGTCGACGTACTCCTGCTCGGACAGCGAGAGGATCGCGTACATGATCTCGTCGGTGATCGCACGCAGCACGGCCTTCTCGTTCTCCATGCCCTCGTAGCGGGAGAAGTCCAGGGGTTTGCCGAAGCGGATCACGACGGGGTGGATGTTGGGGATGACCTTGCCGGGCGGCTGGGCCTCGAAGGTGCCGATCATCGCGCAGGGGATCACCGGGACGCCGGCCTTGAGGGCCATGACCGCCACACCGACCTTGCCCTTGTAGAGCCGGCCGTCGTGCGAGCGGGTGCCCTCGGGGTAGATGCCGAGCAACTCGTCCTTGCTCAGCACGCCGAGGCCCTCGCGGATCGCGGCCTGGCCCGCGTCCTTGCCGGAGCGGTCGACCGGGATCTGCCCCGCGCTGCGGAAGAAGAAGGCCGTCAGGCGGCCCTTGAGCCCCGGGCCCGTGAAGTACTCGGCCTTCGCGAGGAAGGTGATGCG
The DNA here is from genome assembly GCF_014202475.1 of Streptomyces paradoxus. Taxonomy (GTDB): domain Bacteria; phylum Actinomycetota; class Actinomycetes; order Streptomycetales; family Streptomycetaceae; genus Streptomyces; species Streptomyces paradoxus. The sequence goes on along the minus strand of NZ_JACHGV010000007.1, from coordinate 338,188 downwards.
CCGTTTGAGGATCGCGGGCATCAGGAAGTGGTCCGAGAACGACAGGTGGTTCCCGGCGACGATGGCGGCGCCCTCCGCGGGAACGTGCTCCAGACCCTCTATTCGAGGCCGGAAGACCAGTCGCAGCAGCGGGCCCAGCAACACGTATTTCAGCAGGTAGTAGAACAAAGCGGGCGCTCCTCGACTCTCGCGGTGGACTCAACCGCCGCGTTCCAGCAGGTCAACCGGCATGTCGTGGGGTGCCAGTGTAGGTGCAGGCACGGCCACCGGGCACCTCGTGCGGGCGGACCGCACAGATCCTTCGCCAATTGACTGATGGTCAGTCAGGCAGGGGTGTTCGGTGGTGCTCATGCGGCTGGGGAGGACCGCGGGACCAGCGTGCTGCGCCGCCCGGGTGACGGGCAAGCCGAACGGGTGACCTGGCGCGATAGCGGGGGTGCGTGGCGGGCCGGTGGCTCTTGCCGACGGACGGCTGCTGTGGGCGGTGGCCCCGGCCGCCCCGGCGAGTAACCTGCCAGGCATGCGGATCTCTGTCTCCTCCGACATGGACGAACCGGTCGCCCGCTCCCTCGTCGCCGCCCTGCGCGAGCGGGGGCACGAGGTGCGCACGCACGGCGCGCTGCGCCCGGGTGACGACCCGCAGTGGGCGGTGTGCTCCGAGGCCGCGGCCCGCGAGGTCGCCGACGGTACGGCGGACCAGGCGGTGGTGTGCTGCTGGACCGGCACCGGCGCCTCGATCGCCGCGAACAAGGTGCCCGGCGTCCGGGCCGCCCTGTGCACGGACGCCTACACGGCCGACGGAGCCCGCCGCTGGAACGACGCCAACGTACTCGCGCTCAGCCTGCGGCTGACGTCGCAGCCGCTGCTGACGGAGATCCTCGACGCGTGGTTCGCCGGTGAACCCAGCGCGGACGCCGAGGACCGGCAGAACGTCGACCGCGTCCGGCTGCTCGACCACGGCAAGACCCGCATGTAGGTCACAGCCGTTGCGGGTCACAGCCGCACGATGATCAGCGCCGTGTCGTCGGTGGAGCCACCCGGCGGCAGCAACTCCAGCAGAACGGTGTCGGCGAGCGTTTCCGGGTCCTGGTCCCGGTGCTCGCGCAGGGCCTCGGCGAGCCGGTCCAGGCCCGTGTCGATGTCCTCGCGGCGCCGTTCGATCAGGCCGTCGGTGTAGAGCACGAGCGTGGCGCCCGCCGTGAACGTGATCTCGGCCTGGGGCCGCGGGATCGGGTCCGGGCGGGCGTCCAGTGGCGTGTCCGTCGCCTGGTCGAGGAACTCCGTGCGGCCGTCCGGGCGGACGAGCACGGGCGGGGGGTGGCCGGCACTGCTGTACGTGATGACCTGGCGGTCGCAGTCGACGAAGGTCGTCACGGCGGTCGCCGACTCCGCTCCGTCGATCACGTGGGCGTAGCGCCCCAGCACGTCCAGGGCCTGGGCCGGCCCGTCGGCGACCCGGGAGGCCGCGCTGAGCGCACTGCGCAACTGGCCCATCACCCCGGCGGCCTCCAGCCCGTGCCCGACCACGTCGCCCACGGCCACGCCGATGCGGTCGCCACCCACCAGATCGACCAGGTCGTACCAGTCCCCGCACACGTTGAGCGCGCCCACGGCGGGGCGGTAGCGGACGGCGGCAGGGTGATTGCGGACCTGCCGGGGTGCGGGAAGCATCGCCTTCTGCAACGCCAGCGCCACCTCCCGCTCCCGGGAGTGCGCCTGGCGCAGCCTTTCGTTGAGCTCCTGCAGCTCACGGGCGCGGGTGTACAGCTCGGCCTCCAGGACGCTGGCCCGGCTGCCCCGGTTCCCGGGCGAGCCGCCCCGGGCCCGGATCAGCTCCGTGACCTCCTCCACCCGGTGCAGGATGAGCACGACCTTGCCGTCCGAGCCGAGCAGCGGCGCGTTCACCGGGCTCCAGTAGCGCTTCTGCCACTCGCCGGGCCGCTCCGAGTCCTCGACGTCGTACCGCTGCAGGGCCATGGTGTCGCGCTCCCCGGTGGCCAGGACGCGGTACAGCGAGGCCTCCAGATTGCGCATGCCCGTCGCGGCCGGGTCGTTCGGGTTGTCCGGGAACACGTCGAACAGGTACTTGCCGATCAGCTGCTCCCGCGAGCGGCCGGAGACGCGGACGAACTCCTCGTTGACGTCCGCGTACACGAGCTCGGGTGTCAGGAGCGCCACCATGCCGGGCAGGGCCTTGAAAACCGCACCGTAGTCGATCGCCGTCTCCGCCATGGCTGCCGCCTCACCGCCGCCGGGGTCACACCAGTTTCACATGGTATGGGCGAACCTCGACCGGCTTCATACCGGGAGGTCCGTCAGGGACTGCTCGGCCCAGATGATCTTCCCTTCGGGAACGAACCGCGTGCCCCACCGCTGCGTGAGCTGGGAGACCAGCAGCAGCCCGCGCCCGCCCTCGTCCGTCGTCCGGGGATGGCGCAGATGGGGGGCGGTGGCGCCGCCGTCGAGAACCTCGCACACCAGCGCGCGCTCCCGGATCAGCCGGAGCCGGATGGACCCGGTGGCGTACCGCATGGCGTTGGTGACCAGCTCGCTCACCACCAGCTCCGTGGTGAAGGCCAGCTCGTCCAGGCCCCAGCGCGCCAGCTGCCGGGTGGCCGTGCGCCGGGCGTCGGCCACCACGGCCGGATCCGAGGGCAGCTCCCAGGCCGCGACCTGCTCGCTGCCGAGACGTTTCGTCCGGGCCATCAGCAGGGCCACGTCGTCGTACGGGCGGTCCGGGACCAGCGCGTCGACCACGGCCCTGCAGTGCGACTCGAGCGGGCCCGACCGCTCCAGCGCCCCGCGCAGCCGCTCCCGGCCCGCGTCGACCGCCCAGGTTTCGCCCCGGGCCAGCAGCCCGTCCGTGTGGAGCGCGAGCGTGCTGCCCTCCGAGAGCGGCAGCTCGACCGCCTCGAAGGGCGGCCCGCCCACCCCGAGCGGCGGCCCCTGCGGCAGATCGACGAACACGACCGAGCCGTCGGGCAGCACCACGGCCGGAGCGGGATGCCCCGCCGCGGCCATCGCACATCCGCCCTCGACCGGGTCGTAGACGACGTACAGGCACCCGGAACCCACGACCTGCGCCCCCGCCGTCCCCACCATGCCGGGCTCCGCACCCTCCTCCCGCGCCGACCGCGCCACCAGGTCGTCGAGATGCGCCAGCACCTCCGCGGGCGGCAGATCCAGCGCCGCCAGGGTCCGTACGGCCGTCCGCAGCTGCCCCATGGCCGCCGCGGCGTCGATGCCGTGCCCGGGCACCTCGCCCACGACCAGCGCGACACGCGCCCCGGACAGCGGGATGAGGTCGTACCAGTCGCCGCCGAGACCGGTCAGCTCGTCGGCCGGCCGGTAGCACGCGGCCACGTCGACGGCGTCCTGCTCGGGCAGCCGGTGGGGGAGCAGGCTGCGCTGCAGGACGAGCGCGGCGTCCCGCTCGCGGGTGTAGCGGCGGGCGTTGTCCACGCAGACGCCCGCGCGGGCGACGAGGTCCTCGGCCAGCCGCAGGTCCTCCTCGTCGAAGGACTCCCGGTGGTGGCGCCGGTAGAAGGTCGTGATGCCCAGCGTGGTGCCGCGCGAGCGGATCGGCACGGTCATCACGCTGTGCAGGCCCAGCTCCAGGAAGGTGGCCCGGCGGCCGCTCGGCGTCTCCGTGGTCCAGTCCCGGGTCAGCGGGTCGAGGCGCTCCGCCAGCCAGGACCGTCCCGTGGCCAGACAGCGGAAGGGCGGCGTTCCGGCCCGGAAGGCCACCATCTCGCCGATCTCGATGACGGCTTCGGCGAGGTCGTCCTGCGCGGACCGGTAGCCGGCGCGGCGCAGCTCCACCGGCTCCTCCGAGTCCGCGAGCGGCCCGGGGGCCGGCTCGGCGCCCCGCAGCACCGACTCCAGCAGGTCCACGGTGACGAAGTCGGACAGCCCCGGCACGGCCACGTCCGCCAGCTCCTGCGCCGTGCGCGTGAGGTCGAGGCTGCGGCCGATGCTCTCACCGGCCCGGTCGAGCAGCGCCAGCCGCTGCCGTGCCCGGTGCCGCTCGGTCATGTCCACGACGGTGTAGTACACGCCGATCGGATGGCCCTGGTCGTCCTCCAGCCGGGTGAACGACATCATGTGCGCGGTCTCCCGCAAGGGGGCCGAGCGCACATGGCCCACGTGTTCGTAGCCGACCACCGGTTCGCCGGTCTCCAGCACGTGCCGCATCTGCGCCTCGACCGCCTGGGCGTCCATGCCGGGCTGGACGTCCGCGAAGCGCAGACCGAGCCGTCGGGCGGCCGGACCGCCGCCGAACTGCTCCAGGGCGGCGTTCGACCACACGAAGCGCAGGTCCGTGTCGACGATCGCGATACCGACCGGGGCGCCCGCCGCCATCTGCTCCAGGACCGTGCGGCTCATGTCCCAGCCGGGGGCGTCGGACAGCTCCGACAGGAGCATCAGCCAGCGCGACCCGCCGCGCGCCTCCTCGGCCGAGGCGATCCGGGCCATCACCTTCACCTGCTGCCCGTCCCTGCGGCGGGCCGTCAGCAGCCCCGTCCAGCCGCCGTTCCTGCGGCACCGCTCGACCAGGTCCGGCACCCGCTGCGCGTCCTCGGCGACCAGCAGATCGGCCAGCTTCCTGCCGACCGCCTCCGACGCCGGGTACGCCAGCAGCCGCCGGGCACCGCTCGTCCAGCCCGTCACCACGCCCTGCGGATCGAGCAACAGGGGCGCCGCGTCGGCCACATCGAACCGCTGCCGGGCAACGTCGTACACCTCGTCTGCGCCCACGGCCGACCTCTCTGTCGCTGAGAGTGGTCTACCACCTCTTGCCCCAATCTTCACCCTTTCGGCGAGACCGGGCGGCTTGTGCAGGGCCGGCCGGGGCGGCGCCGCTCCACTGGGCAGGGGGACGTCAAGCGGCGGATCCGGCCCCGCTCGGCTCGATTCGCGCCCGGCGCCCGTCTCCGAGGAGCGTCAGCGGCCGCGGCCCCGCCCCGGGCTTCGTACGGTCCGCCCGACCGCTGTCGCGGACGCCTGAAGGCCCCCTTCCCCACCCGGTGCAGCCCGCGCAGCGCCCCGGTGGGGAGCGCGTCCGTGTCGTGGACGTCGCTCCCCGCCGGGCGACCGCCGGACTCCTCAGCCCAGCGCCTTCTCCAGTGCCGCGAGGGCCCCCGTCAGCTCCTCGGCCGTGATGGTGAGCGGTGGGGCCAGGCGGATCGTGGAGCCGTGGGTGTCCTTCGCCAGGACTCCCTCGCGCATCAGGCGCTCGCTGATCTCGCGGCCGGTACCGAGCGCGGGGTCGATGTCGACGCCCGCCCACAGGCCGCGCGAGCGGAAACCGACGACGCCCTTGCCGACCAGCCCCGTCAGACCGTCGCGCAGGATGACGCCCAGCTCGGCCGCCCGGCGCTGGAACTCGCCCGTCTCCAGAAGCTCCACGACCGCCGTGCCGACCGCCGCCGCCAGTGGATTGCCGCCGAAGGTGGAGCCGTGCTCCCCGGGACGCAGCACACCGAGCACCTCCCGGCGCCCGACCACCGCCGACACCGGCACGATGCCGCCGCCCAGCGCCTTGCCCAGCAGCAGCACGTCCGGCACCACCGGCTCGTGCTCGACCGCCAGCGTGCGGCCCGTGCGGCCGAGCCCGGACTGGATCTCGTCGGCGATGAACAGACAGCCCTTGCGGCGGGTCAGCTCCCGCACACCGGCCAGATAGCCGTCGTCGGGGATGATCACCCCCGCCTCGCCCTGGATCGGCTCGATCAGCACCGCGGCCGTCGTGTCGTCGACCGCCGCCTCCATCGCGGCCAGGTCGTTGTACGGCACCACCCGGAACCCCGGGGTGAAGGGCCCGAAGCCCGCCCGGGCCGTCTCGTCCGTGGAGAAGCTGACGATCGTCGTCGTACGGCCGTGGAAGTTGTCCGCCGCGACCACGATCGTGGCCCGGTCGGCCGGGACGCCCTTCACGTCGTAGGCCCACTTGCGGGCCACCTTCACCCCGCTCTCCACCGCCTCCGCACCGGTGTTCATGGGCAGCACCATGTCCATGCCGGTCAACGCGGCCAGCCGCTCCGCGAACTCGGCGAGCCGGTCGTTGTGGAAGGCGCGCGAGGTGAGCGTCAGCCGGTCCAGCTGACGGTGCGCCGCCTCGATCAGCGCCGGGTGCCGGTGGCCGAAGTTGAGGGCCGAATAGCCGGCGAGCATGTCGAGGTAGCGGCGCCCCTCGACGTCCTCCACCCAGGTGCCCTCGGCACGCGCGACGACCACCGGAAGCGGGTGGTAGTTGTGCGCGAGGACCGGCTCCTCCGCGCGGATCAGCTCCTGCGAGCCACGGGTCTCCCGCGAGCCACGGTCCCTCTGCGAGTCCTCGGTGCGGACGGGTGCGGTCATGAGCGGATCTCCCGGATCTCCTGGGTGCAGCACTTGATGCCGCCACCGGCCTTCTGGAACTCGGACAGGTCGACGGGGACGGGGACATAGCCTCGGTCGGAAAGCTGCTCGGCCAGGGCCGTCGCCCCCGGCGAGATGAACACGTGGCGCCCGTCGGAGACGGAGTTGAGCCCGAACGCCATCGCGTCCTCGCGGGTGGCGAGCACCGCGTCCGGGTACAGCCGGGCCAGCACCTCACGGCTGCCCGGCGAGAACGCCTCGGGGTAATAGGCGATGTTTTCCTCGTCGAGGACGAACAGCGCCGTGTCCAGGTGGTAGAAGTACGGATCCACCAGCGTCAGGCTGATCACCGGCGTCCCGAAGTACTCCTGCACCTCGCTGTGGGCCTCCCGGGTCGTACGGAAGCCCGTCCCCGCCAGGATCCAGCGTCCGGCCGGGACCAGGTCGCCCTCGCCCTCGCACACCGACTCGGGGTGGTAGACGTCGTAGCCCTCCGTCTTGAACCACGCCTCGTACGGCACGGACTCGGGACGGCGCTCGGGCGCGTGGAAGAGCGAGCCGAAGACGCGGCCGTCGACGACGACCGCCGCGTTCGCGGCGAAAACCATGTCGGGCAGGCCGGGAACGGGTTTCACACTGTCCACGGTATGGCCGTGGGCACGGTAGGTGTCGACCAGCGCCTGCCACTGGTCCAGGGCCCTGATCACATCGACGGGTTCGTCGGGGTGCATCCAGGGGTTGATCGCGTACTGCACGGCGAAGTGTCTGGGTTCGCAGACGAGGTAGCGCCGCCGGCGCGGCACACGGGAGTCGGGCACAGAGGGGTCCCTCCGCTTCCTCACGGTGTGTGACGGGTGATTGACACAACGGTAGGAACTGGGGGAGGTGCGCGACAAGAAACAATGATTGCGCGTTCGCGCAGGAACGCTGCGTCTTACGCCCGCTCAGCGCACGTCTGCTGCGCCGCCCGGAGCCCGCTCCGGGGCCGGATGGCTCGCCCCCGCCTCCGGGCTCTCCGGCAGCAGATGGGACAGCACCATCACGCTGATCGTCTTCCGGATGAAGGGCTCCTGCCGGATCCGCTCCAGCACCTCCTCGAAGTGCTCCACGTCCCGCGCCCGGACGTGCAGCAGCGCGTCCGCGCCGCCGGTCACGGTCATCGCCGCGGCGATCTCCGGGTAGTCGCGCACGACCTCGGCCAGCCGCCGCGGCGGGGCGGCGCCCTCGCAGTACACCTCGACGTAGGCCTCCGTGCGCCAGCCCAGCGCCGACGGCTTCACCGTCGCCGAGAATCCGGTGATCACACCCGTCTCGCGCAGCCGGTCGACCCGCCGCTTGACCGCCGTGGCCGACAGCCCGATCGCCGTGCCGATCTCGGCGAACGACGTCCTCGCGTTCGCCATCAACGCGGTGATGATCTTCCGGTCGAGTTCGTCGAACGGCGTGGACCTGCTGTTCATGCGGGCACTGTATCCACCGGCACTCCCGCCCGCGCCCGGCCCCGCGCGGGCACCACATGCAGCGCGGGCGTCCACCCCCGGCACATGTCCAGACGTACGGATCACCCCTACACTCCGGGTTCATGCTGCGCGCCCTGGCTGTCGACGACGAACGCCCCTCCCTGGAGGAGCTGCTCTACCTCCTGCACGCCGACCCCCGCATCGGCAGCGCGGAGGGAGCCGGCGACGCGACCGAGGCGCTGCGCCGCATCAACCGCGCCCTGGAGTCCGGCCCCGGCGGGCCCGAGGCCATCGACGTCGTCTTCCTCGACATCCAGATGCCCGGCCTCGACGGCCTCGACCTCGCCCGGCTGCTCACCGGCTTCGCCCGGCCGCCGCTCGTCGTCTTCGTCACCGCCCACGAGGACTTCGCCGTGCAGGCCTTCGACCTCAAGGCCGTCGACTACGTCCTCAAACCGGTCCGCAAGGAGCGCCTCGCCGAAGCCGTCCGCCGGGCCGCCGAGCTGCGCGGCGCCGCCCCGCGCATCCCCGTGCACGAGCCCGACCCGGACCACATACCCGTCGAACTCGGCGGCGTGACCCGCTTCGTCTCCGTCGAGGACATCACCCACGTCGAGGCACAGGGCGACTACGCACGCCTGCACACCGACAAGGGCAGCCATCTGGTGCGCATCCCGCTGTCCACCCTGGAGGAGCGCTGGCGCACCCGCGGCTTCGTCCGCATCCACCGCCGCCACCTCGTCGCCCTGCGCCACATCGGCGAACTCCGCCTCGACGCGGGCACCGTCAGCGTCCTCATCGGCTCCGAGGAGCTCCAGGTCAGCCGGCGCCACACGCGCGAACTGCGCGACCTGCTCATGAGGAGGCCGTGACGGTGCCCCAGGACCACACCGAACGCCGCGTCGTCGTCACCGGCCCGCCCCGGCAGACCCGTCGGACCTCGTCCTCCTACTACCGCCCCCGCACCGAGATCGACGAGCAGACCACCCTCGGCCACACCTACGTCCGCTCCCTGATGCGCACCCAACTGCGCGCCGCCCTCATCGTGTTCGCCGTCCTCGGACTGCTCGTCGGCCCGCTCCCGCTGCTCTTCGCGGCGATGCCAGACGCCCGCCGCCTGGAGTGGGCCGTCCTCGGCTTCGGCCTCTACATCCCCCTGGTCCTGCTCGCCCGCTGGTACGTCCGCCGCGCCGAGCGCAACGAGCGCGACTTCGTACGCCTCGTCGAAGACCGCTGAAGCCCCACCGATGAACTCCAGCTACGCCGTCCCCGCCGTCGCCCTGGTCGTCGTCGCCACGGTCCTGGTGGGCGCCTTCGGCCTGCGCATCTCCCGCACCACCTCCGACTTCTACGTCGCCTCCCGCACCGTCGGACCCCGCCTCAACGCCGCCGCCATCAGCGGCGAGTACCTCTCCGCCGCCTCCTTCCTGGGCATAGCGGGCCTCGTCCTGGTCCAGGGCCCGGACATGCTCTGGTACCCCGTCGGCTACACCGCCGGCTACCTGGTCCTGCTGCTCTTCGTCGCCGCCCCGCTGCGCCGCTCCGGCGCCTACACGCTCCCCGACTTCGCCGAGGCCCGCCTCGCCTCCCAGGCGGTGCGGCGCCTCGCCGGTGCCTTCGTCGTCGGCGTCGGCTGGCTCTACCTGCTGCCCCAGCTGCAGGGCGCAGGACTGACCCTGACCGTGCTGACCGGTGCGCCCGACTGGCTCGGCGGAGTGATCGTCGCCGTCGTCGTGACCGCCACCGTCGCCGCCGGGGGCATGCGCAGCATCACCTTCGTGCAGGCCTTCCAGTACTGGCTGAAGCTCACCGCCCTGCTCGTCCCCGCCCTCTTCCTGGTCCTCACCTGGCAGAGCGACGGAGCACCCCGGCACGCCTTCGACGAACCGGCCACCTTCCGCGAGCAGCGCGTCGTCCGGATCGACGACACCATCGACCTCACCCTCGACCGGCCCCTGAGCGTCACGGTGACCGGCACCGTCGACGGCCGGACCCACACCGGCACCCGCCTGGAACTCCCCGCCGGTACCCATCGCATCGACAGCGGCACCCGCCTCACCTTCGCCGCGGGCGCCCCCGTCCCCCGGGCCGAGCGCAGCGGCGGTGGCGACCTCTCCCCGTCCCAGGCCGAGAGCCGCGAGGAACGCCCGCTGTACGCCACGTACGGGCTGATCCTCGCCACGTTCCTCGGCACCATGGGCCTGCCGCACGTCGTGGTCCGCTTCTACACCAGCCCGCACGGCGTCGCCGCCCGCCGCACCACCGTCGCGGTCCTCGGCCTGATCGGCGCCTTCTACCTCCTGCCCCCGGTCTACGGCGCCCTGGGCCGCCTCTACGCTCCCGAACTGACCCTCACCGGCGACCCGGACGCCGCCGTCCTCCTGCTGCCCGACCGCATGATCGGGGGAGTGGGCGGCGACCTGCTGGGCGCACTGGTCGCCGGGGGCGCCTTCGCCGCGTTCCTGTCCACGGCCTCGGGCCTGACCATGGCGGTCGCGGGCGTCCTCACCCAGGACGTCCTGCCGTCCCGCGGCGTACGGCACTTCCGGCTCGGGACGGTCCTCGCCATGGCCGTGCCCCTCGCGGCGAGCGTCCTGGTCGGCGGGCTGCCGGTCGCCGACGCCGTCGGCCTCGCCTTCGCCGTCTCGGCGTCCTCGTTCTGCCCGCTGCTCGTCCTCGGCATCTGGTGGCGGCGGCTGACCCCGCCCGGCGCCGCCGCCGGGATGCTCGTCGGCGGCGGTTCCGCGCTGCTCGCCGTCGCCGCGACCATGGCGGGCTACCCGGGCGAGGGCGCCGCCCTGCACGCCCTGCTCGCCTGGCCCGCGCTGTGGTCGGTGCCGCTGGGCTTCCTCACCATGATCCTGGTCTCCCTGGCCACGCCCGGCCGGGTCCCGCCCGGCACCGCGGCCGTCCTGGCCCGGTTCCACCTGCCCGAGGAACTGCGCACGGAGGTGACGGCATGAGCGGATTCCTGGCCGGCCTGTGCGTCGCCGTACTGCCGGTACTCGCCCTGGGGGTGTGGCTCGGCCGGCGCACCGCACGCGCCAAGAGCCTGGCCGGCCTCGGCACCCCCGTCGAGCACGCCACCTTCGAGACCCTGCACACCGCCTCCCTCGCCGCGCCCCCGCTGCGGGCCGGCCTGACCGAGGAGACCGCCCGCAAGTCCGCCCGTAAACTGCGCTCCCTGCTCGGCACGGACGCCCTCTGCCTCACCGACCAGCGGCAGGTCCTGGTCTGGGACGGCGACGGCGCCCACCACCGCAGCGAGATCATGGAACGCCTCGCGGGCCCCCTGGAGACCGGCCGCGGCGAAGCCTTCCGGCTCACCTGCGACAGCCTCGACTGCTCGGTGCGCTGGGCGGTCGTCGCCCCGCTCACCGTCGACGACCGGGTGCACGGCGCCCTCGTCGCCTGTGCGCCGCGCGAGTCGGCGGTGCTGGTCCGGGCCGCCGGCGAGGTCGCCCGCTGGGTCTCGGTCCAGCTGGAACTGGCCGATCTCGACCAGTCCCGCACCCGCCTCATCGAGGCCGAGATCAAGGCGCTGCGGGCCCAGATCTCCCCGCACTTCATCTTCAACTCGCTCGCGGTGATCGCCTCGTTCGTCCGCACCGACCCCGAGCGCGCCCGCGAGCTGCTCCTGGAGTTCGCCGACTTCACCCGGTACTCGTTCCGGCGGCACGGCGACTTCACCACGCTCGCCGAGGAACTCCACGCCATCGACCACTACCTGGCGCTCGTGCGGGCACGCTTCGGCGACCGCCTCTCCGTCACTCTCCAGATAGCCCCGGAGGTACTGCCGGTCACCCTGCCCTTCCTGTGCCTGCAGCCGCTCGTCGAGAACGCCGTCAAGCACGGCCTGGAGGGCAAGGCCGTCTCCCCGGGCAAGTGCCACATCCAGATCACCGCACAGGACGCGGGCGCCGAGGCCCTCGTCGTCATCGAGGACGACGGCGCCGGCATGGACCCCGGTCTGCTGCGCCGCATCCTCGCCCGCGAGGTCAGCCCCTCGGGCGGCATCGGCCTCTCCAACGTCGACGACCGGCTCCGCCAGGTCTACGGCGACGACCACGGCCTCGTCATCGAGACCGCCGCGGGCGCGGGCATGAAGATCACCGTCCGGCTCCCGAAGTACCAGCCGGGGGTGCACCCGGCGGGCCGGCTGCCCCGGGAGTGAGCCGTCAGGTGCTGCGCGTGGTCACCACCAGCCCCAGCGTGATCAAACCCAGGACGACCCAGCCGAACCACAGCCAGCCGTTGCTCCCGAGCGCCACCGTGTAGGCCGTCACCACGACCAGCCCCCCCACGGTGAGCACTCCCATGGTCTTCGTCGAGTTGGAACCGTTCGTGGAACCGGGCATCGCAACACCCTCCTCATGGTTCGGTCCCTCCATGGTGCCCGGCGGACGCCCGGCGCGCACGGCCCGTACCGAAGAGGTCTTCAGCGCCCCTGCGCGTTCAGCGAGGCCAGATAGGCGTTGTACGCCTCCAGTTCCTTGTCCCCGTCGCGGTCCGCTGCCCGGTCCGTGCGCCTGGCCTGCCGCTGGTCCGAGGCGTACCACTGGAACAGCAGGGCCACCAGCACCAGCACCGAGGGGATCTCGCTGAACGCCCAGGCGATGCCGCCCGCCGCGTTCTGGTCCGAGAGCGCCTCGATGCCGAGCGATGCGGGCGGGTTCACGAACGTCCCGACCATCGGCTCGGACGCCATCATCAGCGCGATCCCGAAGAACGCGTGGAACGGCATGCCCGCGAACAGCTCCAGCATCCGCATCAGGTAGCCCGGGCGGTGCGGGCCCGGGTCCACGCCCATGATCGGCCAGAAGAACACCAGCCCGACGGCGAGGAAGTGCACCATCATGGCGATGTGCCCCGGCTTGGAGCCCATCAGGGTGTCGAAGAGGGGCGTGAAGTACAGCCCGTACAGGCTCGCGATGAACAGCGGGATCGTGAACGCCGGGTGCGTGATGATCCGCATGTACCGGCTGTGCAGGAACATCAGCAGCAGCTCACGCGGGCCCTTGCGGCCCCGCCCGGCGGTCGGCAGCGCCCGCAGCGCCAGCGTGATCGGCGCCCCGAGCAGGATGAGGATGGGCGACACCATGCTGATGACCATGTGCTGCACCATGTGCACGCTGAACATGACCATGCCGTAGTCGTTCAGCCCGGTGCACATCATGAGCATGATGCTCAGCACGCCCAGGGCGAAGGCGACGGTCCGTCCCACGGGCCACTTGTCCCCGCGGCGGAGGAGCCGCACGACACCCCACCCGTACAGGGCAAGCCCGGCCAGGCAGGCGACGAGAAAGAACGGGTCAGCCGACCACTCCAGCCCTCGTCCCAGCGTGAACGGCGGCAGATCCATGGTCATGCCGTGCCCGCTGTGATCCATTCCGCCGGCTCCTGTTTCGTGGGGGTGTGCAGCAAGTTGTCCGCCCCAAGAGTAGAACCGCCCCCGACCACACCAGTGACCGGGGGCAAGGTTTCAGAGGCGCGGGGAACTGCGCGACCAGCCATACACAACCCGCACCCGGCAAACGAGCACAACCTCAGAGAACGGTCTCCGCCTCGGCATACCGTTCGTCCGGCACCGTCTTCAGCGTCTCCACGGCCTCAGCCAACGGCACCATCACTATGTCCGTGCCCCGCAACGCGGTCATCTGCCCGAACTCACCCCGGTGCACCGCCTCCACCGCATGCCACCCGAACCGCGTGGCGAGCACCCGGTCATAGGCGGTCGGCGTCCCACCCCGCTGCACATGCCCGAGAATGACAGGCCGGGCTTCCTTCCCCAGCCGCCCCTCCAGCTCCACGGACAGCTGCCGGGCGATCCCGGCGAACCGCTCGTGCCCGTAGATGTCCTTGCCGCCCTCGTCGAACTCCATGGTCCCGGCCCGGGGCTTGGCCCCCTCCGCCGCGACGACGATCGCGAACCGCTTGCCCGCCTCGAACCGCTCGCCCACCCGCCGGGTCAGTTCCTCTATGTCGAAGGGCCGCTCGGGGACGACGATGGCGTGCGCGCCGGCCGCCATCCCGGAGTGCAGGGCGATCCAGCCGGTGTGCCGGCCCATGACCTCGACCACCAGGACCCGCTGATGCGATTCGGCGGTGGTCTTCAGCCGGTCCAGGGCCTCGGTCGCGACCCCCACGGCCGTGTCGAAGCCGAAGGTGACGTCCGTGACGGCGATGTCGTTGTCGATGGTCTTCGGCACGCCCACGACGGGCAGACCGCTGTCCGACATCAGCCGGGCGGCCTTGAGGGTGCCCTCGCCGCCGATGGGGATGATCGCGTCGAGGCCGAGCTCCTCGACGTGGCCCTTGGCCCGCTCCACACCGTCCCGCAGGTGCGAGGGCTGGACCCGGGAGGACCCGAGAATCGTGCCGCCGCGGGCGAGGATGCCGCCCACCGCGTCGAGGTCGAGCTTGAGGTAGTCGCACTCCAGGAGGCCCTTCCAGCCGTCCCGGAAGCCGATGACCTCGTCGCCGTGGTCGACGACGGCGCGGTGCACGACGGACCGGATGACGGCGTTCAGGCCGGGGCAGTCGCCGCCGGACGTGAGGACACCAATGCGCATAGCCCGAATACCTTCTCAACGTGGGCCGGGGACCGGACCACGTTGTCCGGCTGGAATCCCCGCCACCCTAGCGGCATCGAGGGGCCGGACCGAAGCACGCGTCCGCCTGCTGGACGACCCCGCTCACCTGTGCGGATGTGCCGTCAGACGGGCTGTTGACCAGCAGGTTGACGCGTACCCCGGGCACGCTGCGGCGCTGTGCCTAGGCGGGCTGCTGAGCAGCGGCGATGCGCTCGTTGCGCAGGGCCTCGTACCAGCGGTCGTCGGTCGGCGGCAGCGCGTTGACGTCGAGGGCCAGCTTCAGCAGCAGGTCCGCGATCAGCGGGTTGCGCGCGAGCACCGGCCCGTGCATGTACGTACCGAAGACGGTGTCGTTGTACGCGCCCTCCGTGCCGTCGCCCGTGCCGTTGCCGTTGCCGAACCGCACCCGGGCGAGCGGGCGGGCCGTGGGGCCCAGGTGGGTGACGCCCTGGTGGTTCTCGAAGCCGGTCAGCGGGGGGAGGCCGAGACGCTGGTCGATGTCGCCCAGCACGTCGCCGACGCACCGAGCGCCCTCGCCGCGCACCGACACCACGTCCAGCAGCCCGAGCCCGGGCTCGCGCTGGCCGAGGTCGTTGATGAACTCGTGGCCGAGGATCTGGTAGCCGGCGCACACGGAGAACACGATGGCGCCGTTCTCCACGGCCCGGGTCAGACCGCCGTCCCGGCGCAGCCGCTCGGCGGCGAGCCGCTGCGGCCGGTCCTCGCCGCCGCCGATCAGGTAGATGTCGCCGGAGGTCGGGATCGGCTGGTCGCTGCGCACGTCCAGCCGGGCCACGTCCAGGCCGCGCTGCTGGGCCCGGCGTTCGACGACGAGGACGTTGCCCTGGTCGCCGTAGGTGCTGAGCAGGTCGGGATAGATCCAGACGATGCGCAGTTGGTTGTCGCTCACAAAAGTCCCCTGACGTCTCGTGCTCAGTTGCCGACGCGGCGGCGCAGGTCCTGGAACGCCGTGTAGTTGGCGATGACCTCGATCCGGCCCGGCGGGCACGCCGCCACCGCCTGGTCGAGGTTCTCGTAGACCTGGAAGTGCTGGTCGGCGACCTCCAGCCGCACCGCCAGGTCCAGCCGCCGGTCGCCGACGACGCAGATCGGGTGGCCGGTCAGGCGCGAGTAGTCGACGTCCCACAGCCAGGAGGTGTCGGTGCCGTCGGCGGAGCGCGCGTTCACCGACAGGATGACCGGGGTGGGCGGCGGGTCGATCAGGGAGAAGGTCTCCAGCCAGCCGGCCGGGTTCTTCGCGAGCAGCAGCCGCAGGTCACGGCCCTGGAACTGGACGACGTCGTAGCGCCCGGCCACCGCCTGAACCTGGTACATGCGCTCCAGCGCGACCTGCGGCGGCACCCCGAACACGGCGGCGACGGCGGCCGAGGAGGCGGCGTTGGCCTTGTTGGCGCGGCCGGGCAGCTGGAGGTGGATCGGCCAGGCCGATCCGTGCGGGTCGAGCACGTGGTCGCCGGAGAGCGCCCAGCTCGGCGTCGGACGGCGGAAGCCGCACTCGCCGCAGAACCAGTCGTCGCCCGGGCGCTGCATCACGCCGCCGCACGACGGGCAGGACCAGGCGTCGTCCTTCCACATCTGCCCTGCGGCGACCCAGATCACGTTGGGGGAGGACGACGCCGCCCACACCACCAGCGGGTCGTCGCAGTTGGCCACGACCACGGCCTTGGAACCCGCGAGTCCCTCCCGCCAGTTCTCGGCGAGCATGCGGGTCTCGGCGGCGCGGTCGAGCTGGTCGCGCGAGAGGTTGAGCAGGGCGATGCACTTCGGGGCGGTGTCCCGGGCGACACCGGCGAGGTACTTCTCGTCGACCTCGATGACGCCGTAGCGGGCGTCCGAGCTGCCGGCGAGGGCCGAGGTGATGCCGGCCGGCATGTTGGCGCCGAGCGCGTTGGAGACGACCGGTCCCGCCGCGCGCAGGGCCTCGGCGATGAGCCGGGTGGTGGTGGTCTTGCCGTTCGTCGCGGAGACCAGGATCACATCCAGGTTCTGGGCGAGCCGGGCGAGGAGGTCGGGGTCGAGTTTCAGCGCGACCCGGCCGCCGATCACCGAACCGCTGCCGCGCCCTGCGGCGCGCGATGCCGCCGCGACCGCCTTGCCCGCGGTCACGGCCAGCTTGGCCCGCGGCGAGAGCGGGTCCGAGTTGCCTGCCATCAGTTCTCGATCCTCCTTGCGTACGCGCCGCGCCTTGAAGCCTGACGGCCACGTGGTGTGGACCTCAGCCTATCGAGATCCATTCGCACTCCCGAACCGCGGCACTGTGGCGAACTCGTGTGGGAGGCGCGGACCGACAGGACCTTACTCTTGCCGCCATGCGACAGAGCCCCATCCCCGGCACCCACGGCCGCGTGAGACCCCTCACCCTGCACGGCGACCCCGTCCTGCACTCGCCCTGCGCGGAGGTCACCGACTTCGGCCCCGAACTGGCCGGGCTCGTCGAGGACTTGTTCGCGACCATGTACGCCGCCCAGGGCGTCGGCCTCGCCGCCAACCAGATCGGCGTGCCCCTGCGGGTCTTCGTCTACGACTGCCCCGACGACGAGGACGTCCGCCATGTGGGCCATGTGATCAACCCCCGCCTGACCGAAACGGACGGTGTGGTGATCCGGGGCCCGGAGGGCTGCCTGTCCCTGCCGGGTCTGGAAGCGGGCACGGAGCGCTACGACCACGCGGTGGTCGAGGGCTTCACGATGACCGGCGACCCGGTCACCGTCCACGGCACGGGCTTCTTCGCCCGCTGCCTGCAACACGAGTGCGATCACTTGGAGGGCCGCATCTACGCGGACCACCTGAGCGGCTGGCGCCACCGCAGGCTGATGCGCCAAGTGGCCGGGGCTTCATGGCGCCGGTGAGGGTATGTCCCTCAGGAGCGCGGGGAACTGCGCGAACAACCCCCCCGGGCGGTCTGCCGAACCACAACGGTCAGAACCCCGGACCCCCGACCCGATCCCCGGCAGCCGCAAGCCGCCCCCACAGCAGATCAGCCAGACTCCGCACCAACTCCGCACGAGAACACGGCCGTTCCCCCAGCCACCAGTCCCCGGCGGCGTGCATCATGCCGACGATCCCATGCCCCCACACCCGCGCCAGCTGCTGCCCGCCCGGCCCGAGATCCAGCCGCTCCTCGATGACCTGAGCCAGCTCCTCGCCCATCCGCCGCAGCAACGGCGCACTGTGCTTGCCGACATCGAAGCCCGAATCCCCCGGCCCGCTCCCCTCCGCCGGATGCATCAGGAAGCGGTACACCTGGGGTCGCGCCTCGATCGCCGCGAGGTAGGTGTCCAGCGTCGCCTCGACCCGCTCGCGCCGGTCCGCCGGCGCGTCCAGCGCCGCCCGCAGCGAGTCCAGCAGCGCGTCCGTGTGCCGCATGGCAAGGGCCGCGTAAAGTCCGCCCTTGTCGCCGAAGTGCCGGTAGAGAATCGGCTTGGTGATGCCGGCTTCCGCCGCGATCGCGTTCATCGAGGCCTGCGGGCCGTCGCGCAGCACCACTCGGTCGGCGGCCTCCAGCAGCTCGCGCCGACGGCGATCGGCGGACCGTTGCTGGTCGGTCCGCTGCGTGGTGTCCATGGTCTCTCCCCACCCGTGCTGTTTCGATAACGCCTGCGCAAACTAACACTGAAGCATGCCCTGGACACCGAAAGGGTGCCGACCGGTCGGTAGGAGTTGACTTCGACTACCGACGGGTAACAGACTGCTGTTACCGCAAGTAACATGCACGTGTGCCGCTGGAGGGGACGACATGGCCGAGTTCACCATGGAGCTCAACGACGAACAGAAGGAGGTCCGGGACTGGCTCCACGGCTTCGCGGCCGACGTGATCCGCCCCGCGGCCGCCGAATGGGACGAGCGTGAGGAGACTCCCTGGCCGGTCATCCAGGAGGCCGCCAAGGTCGGCATCTACTCCCTGGACTTCTACGCCCAGCAGTACTTCGACCCGACCGGCCTCGGCATCCCCATGGCTATGGAGGAACTGTTCTGGGGCGACGCGGGCATAGCCCTGTCCATCGTCGGCACCGGCCTCGCCGCCGTCGGCGTCCTCGCCAACGGCACCGAGGAGCAGATCGGCACCTGGATCCCCCAGATGTACGGCGACGCCAACGATGTCAAGGTCGCCGCGTTCTGCTCCTCCGAGCCCGACGCCGGCTCCGACGTGGCCTCCATGCGCACCCGGGCCGTGTACGACGAGGCCAAGGACGAGTGGGTGCTCAACGGCACCAAGACCTGGGCGACCAACGGCGGCATCGCCAACGTCCACGTCGTGGTCGCGGTCGTCGACCCCGAGCTCGGCTCCAAGGGCCACGCCTCCTTCATCATCCCGCCGGGCACCGAGGGGCTGTCCCAGGGCCAGAAGTTCAAGAAGCACGGCATCCGTGCCTCGCACACCGCCGAGGTCGTCCTCGACAACGTGCGGGTGCCCGGCTCCTGCCTGCTCGGCGGCAAGGAAAAGCTCGACGAGCGGCTCGCCCGCGCCCGGGAGAAGGCCAGGCAGGGCGGGGAGCGTGTGAAGAACGCGGCGATGGCCACGTTCGAGGCCTCGCGCCCCGCCGTCGGCGCCATGGCCGTCGGCACGGCCCGGGCCGCCTACGAGGTCGCCCTCGACTACGCCACCACCCGGGAGCAGTTCGGGCGGCCCATCGTCGACAACCAGGGCGTGGCGTTCCAGCTCGCCGACATGCGCACGTCCATCGACGCGGCCCGGCTCCTCGTCTGGCGGGCCTCCTGGATGGCGGTCAACGGCAAGCCGTTCACCGCCGCCGAGGGCTCGATGTCCAAGCTGTTCGCGAGCGAGACGGCCAAGAAGGTCACGGCCCAGGCGATCCAGATCCTCGGCGGCAACGGCTACACCCGGGAGTACCCGGTCGAGCGCATGCACCGGGACGCGGCCATCTACACCATCTTCGAGGGCACGAGCGAGATCCAGCGCCTGGTGATCGCCCGCACCCTCGCCGGCGTGCCGATCCGCTAGCACTGCCCGAAGGTCATCGTCGGCGTGTCCGTAGGGCTGGCGAACCCGTGCGGGCACGCCGGCTTCGCGCCGGACTGCTTGTGGCGGGGGGCGCCGTGCCAGGCTCGTCCCGACACCTCGACGACGGAGGAAGCGATGACGCACCCGGCCCGGGACCTGTTGCGGACGACCACGGTGGCCCTCGCCCCGGATCCGGACGCCAATCCCTTGGTCCCCCGGATCGCCGCCGGTACGGCACCCCGCGCCGCCCTCGCCGCGCTCGCCCTGGAACAGACCTGGGTGATCCCCGCGGACCGTCGCGCGTTCGAGCACCTGGCCGTCCGGTCCGCAGCGGCCGACCCGGAGGCCGCGGCCTTCTTCACGACCCTCGCGCAGGGCGAGGCGCTGGCGGGCGAGCGCCTGGCCGCCTTCGCCCGGGCGTGCCGCGCGCAGGAGGCGTCGTACGAGCCGCTGCCCGGCTGCCAGGCGTACCCCGCGTACGTGGCCTGGCTGGCGCTCAACGCCGCACCGGCGGACGTGGTCCTGGCGCTGACGGCCAACTTCTCGGCGTGGGGCGGCTATTGCGCGACCATCGCCACCGCGCTGCGCGAGCACTACGGCTTCACCGACGAGGCCTGCGCCTTCTTCGACTTCTTCGCGGAGCCGTCACCCGACCTGGACCGGCTGGCGACGGCAGCCGTGGAGGCGGCCCTGGACGCCGGTCGACTCGACCGGCAACGAGCTCACGCCTACGGCCGCCTGCTGCAGACGTACGAGGCGATGTTCTGGGACGCGCTGAGCGCGACTGCCTCCTAGGGCGCGGGGCTCAGGTCGCGGTCCCACTGCTGTGCGCGATACAGGCCACGTCGATACGATCGGCCAGTTTCGCCAGCTCGATGGCCAACTCGGCAACCGTGTCCTCGTCCAGCCCCGACTCCCCGCCCTCCACCAGCCGCACCCACCGACCCCCCACGGTCCGCAACAGCTTGCTGACATCCGCCGCGGCCACCTGCAAGGTCCCGCGGTCGTCGACGATCAGAGGCAGAGTCACTTCGCGGTTCACAGACGGGATCGTAGCCCCGCAACACTCACGCACCATGCCAAACAGTGGTGATGTTGCAGAACTCCCGGATTCCGTGCCCGGACAGCTCACGCCCGTACCCGGACCGCTTCACACCGCCGAACGGGAATGCCGGATGGGACGCCGTCATGCCGTTGAAGAACACCCCGCCGGCCTCCAGATCCCGTACGAACCGGTCGACCTCGCCCTCGTCCCGCGTCCACACGTTCGAACTCAGCCCGAACGGTGAGTCGTTCGCGATCAGCACGGCTTCGTCCAGGTCGGCCGCCCGGTACAGCGTGGCGACCGGCCCGAATGCCTCCTCCCGGTGGATCCGCATCTCGCGGGTGATGCCGGCGAGGATCGTCGGAGCGTAGTACCAGCCCGGTCCGTCCGGCCGTTCGCCACCGCACAGCACCTGCGCCCCGCTGCGCACCGCGTCGTCCACCAGCTCCTCCAGGTCGCGCCGCCCCTGCTCGCTGGAGAGCGGCCCGACCTCGGTGTCGTCGGCCAGGGGGTCGCCGACCTTCAGCGCCTTCATGCCCTCGGCGAACCGCTCGGCGAAGGCGTCGTAGACGTCCGTGTGCACGATGAACCGCTTGGCGGCGATGCAGGACTGCCCGGTGTTCTGCACCCGTGCGGTCACCGCGACCTTCGCGGCCCGGTCGATGTCGGCGGAGGGCATGACGACGAACGGGTCGCTGCCGCCCAGCTCCAGCACCGTCTTCTTGATCATCTCCCCGGCGGTGGAGGCGACAGCGCGGCCCGCGGGCTCGCTGCCGGTGAGGGTGGCGGCCTTGACCCGCTCGTCGCGCAGGATCTCGTCGACCGCGGCGGAGCCGATCAGCAGGGTCTGGAAGGTGCCCTCGGTGAAGCCCGCACGGTGGAAGAGATCCTCCAGGTAGAGGGCGGTCTGCGGGACGTTCGAGGCGTGCTTGAGCAGGCCCACGTTGCCCGCCATCAGCGCGGGAGCGGCGAAACGGACCACCTGCCACAGCGGGAAGTTCCACGGCATCACCGCGAGCACCGGCCCGAGCGGGCGGTAGCGCACCCGGACGCGTGAGGCTCCGGAGTCCTTCACGTCGGAGTCGGCCGGCTCCTCGTCGGCGAGCAGTTCCTGGGCGTGGTCGGCGTACCAGCGCATCGCCTTGGCGCACTTCGCCGCCTCGGCCCGGGCCTGCTGGATCGGCTTGCCCATCTCGGTGGTCATCACGCGGGCGATGTCCTGCTGGTCCTCTTCGAGGAGGTCGGCGGCCCGGTGCAGCAGCCGGGCGCGCTCGTCGAAGGTCGTCGTCCGGTACGTGCGGAACGTGGCCTCCGCGAGCTGGAGCCGGCGCTCGATCTCCTGCTCGCCCATGGCCTCGTACGTCTTGAGCGTCTCGCCGTTCGCCGGGTTCACCGTTGCGATGGGCATGGCTGACCTCCCTCGGAGCGGGCTGTGTCTCGACCTTCCCGCGCGGCGGAGGGGACCGCAACGCGGGAGCGTCTCCTCAGGCCGAGTGCTCCGCCAGCCGGTCGAGAAACGCCGCCTGCGCCTTGATGATCACCGCGCGGGCCCGGTCGAGGCCGAACCACGCCACCCGGTCCAGTTCGGGGAACTCCTGGAGCTGCCCGGAGCGCGGCGGCCACTCCATCCGGAACGTACCGGGCACGATCGACGCCGGGTCGAGATCCGCCCGGACCGCCCAGGCCGTGACGATCTTGCCGTTGGTCTGCCGGACCTCGCCGAGGTCGATGGCCTCGCCGTCGGGCGGGGGCAGCCCCAGTTCCTCCCGGAACTCGCGCCGGGCGGCCTCCCAGGCGGGCTCGTCCGGCTCGTACTCGCCCTTGGGGACGGTCCACGCCCCGGCGTCGCGGCGGGCGAAGAACGGGCCGCCCATGTGCCCGAGCAGCACTTCGAGGCCGTTGTCCGTGGGGTGGAAGAGCAGCAGACCCGCACTGCGCTTCACGGCTTCACCTCCGGATGGGCGGCCAGCAGCGTCTCGACCGTGTCGGCGTCCTCCGGGCGCTTGTCCTCCCGGTAGCGGACCACCCGGGCGAAGCGGAGGGTCACGCCGGCCGGGTAACGGGTGGAGCGCTGCAGTCCGTCGTAGGCGATCTCGACGACGAGTTCCGGGCGGACGGTCACCACATAGTCGTCGGTCTCGACGGCGAGCTGCTGGAGGCGTTCGGTCTGCCAGGTGAGCATCGCGTCGGTCATGCCCTTGAAGGTCTTGCCGAGCATGGCGAGGCCGCCGTCGGCGGTGCGGGCGCCCAGGTGGAGGTTGGAGAGCTTGCCGGTGCGGCGGCCGTGGCCCCACTCGGCGGCCAGCACGACCAGGTCGAGGGTGTGGACGGGCTTGACCTTCAGCCAGGAGGCGCCGCGCCGCCCCGCGCTGTAGGCGGCGTCGAGCGCCTTGGCGACGACGCCCTCGTGGCCGCGTTTCAGGGTCTCGGCGAGGAACTCCTCCGCCGCGGGCGTGTCGTCCGGCCCGGACACCAGTGTGCGCCGCACCCGCATCGGCTCGGGCACCAGACGGGCCAGCTCCGCGTGCCGCTCCGCGAAGGACAGGTCGAGCAGGTCGCGGCCGTCGACCGACAGCGCGTCGAAGAAGACGGGGGAGACCGGCACCGCGCGGGCGGCCGTCGCCACGTCCGTTCGGGAGCCCACACGGCCGGCGGTCTCCTGGAACGAGCGGGGGCGCCCGCCCTCGTCGAAGGAGATCACCTCGCCGTCCAGGATGAACCGCTCGCCCCGCAACTCCAGTGCGGCGGCTGTCACTTCGGGCAGGCGGTCGGTGATGTCGTCGAGGGTGCGGGTGTAGAGCCGCACGGTGTCGCCGTCGCGGTGCACCTGGACGCGGATGCCGTCCAGCTTCTCCTCCACCGCGCAGGCGCCCAGCTTGCCGACCGCCTCGGCCACCGAGGAGGCGCTGTGCGCCAGCATCGGCAAGACCGGGCGGCCGACCGTGAGGCGGAAGCGGTCCAGGGCGCCGGGGCCGTCCGCGAGCAGCGCCTCGGCCACCGTCTGGAGGGAACCCGCGAGCATCACGGCCCGCCGTACGTCGGCGGGCGGTGTCCCGGTCGCCTGGGCCAGTCCCTCGACCGCCACCGCGTCCAGGGCGCCCTGCCGGACCTCGCCGGTGAGCAGGCCGAGCAGGAACCGCTGCTCGGTCTCGGTGGCCGCGCCCATCAACTCCGCGACCTGCCGGGCCCGTTCCGCCTGGGAGCCCGGGCCGGACACCGTGGCGAGTTCCGCGAGGCGGGCGTCCACGTCCCGTACGGTCAGGCCCGGCTCGGCGGCCGGTTCGACCGGCCGGCTCAGTACCTTCCATCCGACGCCGATCCGGCCCTGCGGCAGCCGTCCCGCGAGGTACGGGATGACGATGGGCACGTCCTCCGGCTCGGCGTCCCGGAACAGCTCCGCGAGCAGAGCCGTCTTCCGGGACCGCGCCGAGGTGGCGGCGACCTCCTGGGACACTCGGGCGAGCCGGTGCAGCAGCATGCAGCCATGGTGCACCTCGGGCAGGGCCTCTACACCTGGGCGACGGGGTGCGTCGGGCAGGCCGCCGTCGCGACACGGATGCAGCCTTCGCGCGACACCGGCGGCCACGGCGCCCGGGCGGCGCGGCACAAACCGATTGACGGGCGCGGCGTACCCGGGTTCTTCTGCTGCGATGTCCGAACTCCGCATCCTCCAGCCCGACGACGACGGCGCGCTCAGGGACTGGCAGCACGTCCACAACACGGTCATTCCCACGCACCAGCTCTCGATGGACGACGTGCGCGACCGTGTGGAGCGCCATCACCTGGAAGTCGCGTACCTCGGTGACGTGCTCGTGGGCTGCAGCACCGTACGCCCTCCGGCGGACGGCACCGCGACGGCCACGGTGATCGCCCGCGTGCTCGGCCCCCACCGCGGGCGGGGATACGGCGGGGAGCTCTACGAGCGCGGTCTGGCCCGGGCACGGGAGTCGGGAGCCAGGGTGATCGAGACGGTGGTCCTGGCCTCGAACGAGGACGGGCTGCGGTTCGCCCGCAAGCACGGCTTCGTCGAGATCGAGCGGTACCTGCTGCCGGGCGACACCGTCCCCTACGTCGATCTGCGTCTCTCCTGACCTGGGCCGTGGGCCGGTGAGCGGCACGTGGTCACGCGGGGCTCTGCCGCCGCACTGCCGCGTCGAGATCCGTCATCAGCAGGTCCCCGACGATCGCGGACGCCGCCCGGTACCCGCCGCTCGCCGCGTGCACGACCTGCTCGGCGAAGCCGACGGCGTTGCCCGCGGCCCACACGCCGGGCACGGTCGTCAGGCCGGTCGCGTCGACCACCGGATACGCGCCGAACGGCGTCTCGTGCAGCTCGGCGCCGAGCCGCTCCAGGAGACCGGTCTGCGGTACGGCCCGCGGGGCGGTGAACAGCACCGAGCGGGCGTGCGTCGTACCGTCCGTGAGCCGGACGCCGGTGAGCCGGTCGTCCTCGGTCACCAGCTCCGCCACCTCCCCGGGCACCACGTCCACGCCGGCCGCGGCGAGCCGGCGCAGGTCCTCGTCGGACAGCTCCGCCTCGGCGACGGTGTGCAGGAAGAACCGCACGTCCTTCGACCACTGGGACACCATCAGCGCCTGGTGCACGCTCGCCGGACTCGTGGCCAGCACCCCGAACGGCTGGTCGCGCACCTCCCAGCCGTGGCAGAAGGGGCAGTGCAGCACGTCCCGGCCGAACCGCTCGGCGACCCCGGGGACCGCGGGCAGCTCGTCCTTCAGGCCCGTGGCCACGACCAGCCGCCGGGCCCGCACGGTCCGGCCGCCGGCCGACACCACGGTGAAGTCCTCGCCGCTCTCCACCGCCACCACCCGGTCCCGCACGAGCTCCACGCCGTAGCGCGCGATCTCCTCCCGGCCGACGGCCAGGAAATCGGCGGGCGGCACGCCGTCCCGGGACAGGTAGCCCTGCATGTGCGCGGCCGGCGCGTTGCGCGGCTCACCCGCGTCGATCACCAGCGTGCGGTGCCGGGCGCGCCCCAGCACCAGCGCGGCGGACAGGCCCGCCGCGCCCCCGCCGATGACGACCACTGCGTACTTCTCGGTCATGTGACCACCTCCGCTGCCGAGCGTCGCCCCGGCCCTGCGGGATTGACAAACGTCGTTGCCGAAACTGCAATACGGCCATGACGACGGACGAGGTACTCGCGGGCGTTGGCCCCCGGCTGCGGCAGATGCGCAAGGACCGGGAGGTGACCCTGGCGGCGCTCTCCGAGACCACCGGCATCTCCGTCAGCACCCTCTCGCGGCTGGAGTCCGGACTGCGTAAACCCAGTCTGGAACTGCTGCTGCCGATCGCGCGCGCCCACCAGGTGGCGCTGGACGAGCTGGTCGGCGCCCCGCCGGCCGGCGATCCGCGCGTGCGGTCCAAGCCGATCGTGATGGGCGGCCGTACCCACTGGCCGCTCACCCGCCAGCCCGGCGGCCTGCAGGCCTTCAAGGTCCTCGAACCGAAGCGCAGCCAGGAGCCCGATCCCCGCACGCACGAGGGCTACGAGTGGCTGTACGTGCTGTCCGGGAAGCTGCGCCTGGTGCTGGGCGAGCACGACGTGGTGCTCACGGCGGGGGAGGCCGCCGAGTTCGACACCCGGGTACCGCACTGGTTCGGGTCGACGGGGGAGGGGCCGGTGGAGTTCCTCAGCCTGTTCGGGCCACAGGGCGAGCGGATGCACGTGCGGGCCCGGCCCAAGGGTGCGTGACGCGCCGCTCGAACCTCTGCGTGGGACTTTGCCCGGAGACTGTTCCCTGATGGGCAAGCGACCGCTTAGTATGCGAACCGACCCCGGTCAGACACAGCAGTCCCCCGTGGAGGCCCCGCATGCAGGCATGGCAAGTGCACGAGAACGGCGAGCCGGGCGAGGTGATGCGGCTCCAGGACGTGGAACCGCCCACCCCCGGTGACGGCCAGGTCCTGCTGAAGGTGCGTGCGGCCAACATCAACTTCCCGGACGCCCTGCTCTGCCGCGGTCAATACCAGGTCAGGCCGCCGTTGCCGTTCACGCCGGGGGTGGAGATCTGCGGCGAGACCGAGGACGGCCGCCGGGTGATCGCCAACCCGGCGCTGCCGCACGGCGGCTTCGCCGAGTACGCCGTCGCGGACGCCGCCGCGCTGCTGCCCGCGCCGGACGCCCTGGACGACGCCGAGGCCGCGGCCCTGCACATCGGCTACCA
The DNA here is from genome assembly GCF_014202475.1 of Streptomyces paradoxus. Classification (GTDB taxonomy): domain Bacteria; phylum Actinomycetota; class Actinomycetes; order Streptomycetales; family Streptomycetaceae; genus Streptomyces; species Streptomyces paradoxus. The sequence goes on along the minus strand of NZ_JACHGV010000007.1, from coordinate 311,560 downwards.
GACCGGCTGGTTCGGTCTGCACCGCCGGGCCGGTCTGGAGGCCGGCGAGACCCTGCTCGTCCACGCTGCCGCTGGAGGGGTCGGCAGCGCGGCCGTGCAGCTCGGGAAGGCCGCCGGCGCCACCGTCATCGGTGTCGTCGGCGGCTCCGGGAAGGCGGCCGTCGCCCGCGAACTGGGCTGTGACGTCGTGATCGACCGCCGCTCCGAGGACGTCGTCGCGGCCGTCAAGGAGGCCACCGGCGGCCGGGGCGCCGACGTGATCTACGACCCGGTCGGCGGCGAGGCCTACACGCAGTCCGCCAAGGTCGTCGCCTTCGAGGGGCGCATCGTGGTCGTCGGCTTCGCCGGCGGCACCATCCCCAGCCCGGCCCTGAACCACGCCCTGGTGAAGAACTACTCGATCCTCGGCCTGCACTGGGGCCTGTACAACACCAAGAACCCCAAGCTGGTCCAGCACTGCCACGAGCAGCTCACCGACCTGGCCGCCCGGGGCGCGATCAAGCCGCTGGTGAGCGAGCGCGTGCCGCTCGGCGGCGCGGCCGGCGCCGTGCAGAAGGTGGCGGACGGCCTGACCACCGGCCGGATCGCGGTCGTCATGGAGGAGGCAGCATGACCGGCGCCGAGGAACTGCGCAGCCGCACCCGGGAGTTGCTGGCCTCCCACCCGCCGGCCTCCACCGACCGCCTGGACTTCCTGCGGGCCCGCTTCGACGCCGGACTCGCTTGGGTGCACTATCCGGAGGGCCTCGGCGGACTCGGCGTTCCCCGCTCCCTCCAGGCCGTCGTGGACGCCGAGCTGGAGGCCGCCGGGGCGCCCGACAACGACCCGCGGCGCATCGGCATCGGCCTCGGCATGGCCGCGCCGACGATCCTCCAGTACGGCACCGAGGAGCAGAAGCGGCGGTTCCTCAGGCCGCTGTGGACGGGAGAGGAGGTCTGGTGCCAGCTGTTCAGCGAGCCGGGCGCCGGATCCGACCTCGCCGCCCTGGGCACCCGGGCCGTGCGCGAAGGTGATGATTGGGTCGTCAACGGGCAGAAGGTGTGGACGTCCAGCGCCCATGTGGCCCGCTGGGCGATCCTGATCGCCCGCACCGACCCGGACGTGCCCAAGCACCGGGGCATCACGTACTTCGTGTGCGACATGACCGACCCGGGCGTCGAGGTGCGGCCGCTGCGGCAGGTCACCGGCGAGGCCGAGTTCAACGAGGTGTTCCTCACGGGCGTCCGCATCCCCGACGCACGCCGTCTCGGCGAGATCGGCGACGGCTGGAAGGTCGCCCAGACCACGCTCAACAACGAGCGCGTGGCCATCGGCGGCATGCGGCTGCCCCGCGAGGGCGGCATGATCGGCCCAGTCTCCAAGACCTGGCGTGAGCGGCCCGAACTGCGCACCCACGACCTGCACCAGCGGCTGCTGAAGCTGTGGGTGGAGTCCGAGGTCTCCCGCCTCACCGCCGAGCGGCTGCGCCAGCAGCTCGTCGCGGGCCAGCCCGGCCCCGAGGGCGCCGGCATGAAGCTGGCCTTCGCCCGCCTCAACCAGGAGATCAGCGGCCTGGAGGTGGAACTCCTCGGCGAGGAGGGCCTGCTGTACGACGACTGGACCATGCGGCGCCCGGAGCTGGTCGACTTCACCGGCCGTGAGGCGGGCTACCGCTACCTGCGCTCCAAGGGCAACAGCATCGAGGGCGGGACCAGCGAGGTCCTGCTGAACATCGTCGCCGAGCGCGTCCTCGGCCTGCCCCCCGAGCCACGCACCGACAAGGACGTCGCCTGGAAGGACCTCGCCCGATGAGCGACCTGTTGTACTCGGAAGAGGAAGAGGCGCTGCGCGCCGCCGTCCGCGACCTGCTCACCGACCACTGCGACGCCCCCGGCGTCATCGCCCGCACCGAATCGGGCACCCCGCACCACCTGGCCCTGTGGAAGGCCCTCACCGACGGCATGGGCCTCGCCGGCCTGCTGGTGCCCGAGGAACTCGACGGCCAGGGCGCCACGCACCGCGAAGCCGCCGTCGTGCTGGAGGAACTGGGTCGCGCGGTCGCACCCGTGCCGTACCTGACTAGCGCGGTCGTGGCCACCGAGGCCCTGCTGGCCTGCGGCACCGACGACCTCCTGCGCGACCTCGCGACCGGCACGACGATCGGCGCCCTCGCGGTCGCCCTCAACGTCGCGCCGGGCGCCGCGTACCGGGTCGTCCGGCACGAGGACGGGCTGCTGCACGGCGAACTGACCGGCATCGCGGACGCGGCCGTGGCCGACGTGCTGCTCGTGCCGGCCGACGACGGCGGTCTGTACGCCGTCGACGCCACCACCGCGACCGTCACGCCCCAGACCTCCCTGGACCTGACCCGGCCGCTCGCGACCGTCACCCTCGACGGAGTGCCGGGCCGGCTGCTGGGCGACGCCGAACCCGCCGTACGCCGAGCCCTGCGCGCCGGCGCCGGGCTGCTCGCCTCCGAGCAGTTCGGGCTGGCCGAGTGGACGCTCACGGAGACCGTCCGCTACCTGAAGGAACGCAAGCAGTTCAACCGGCCCGTCGGCGGCTTCCAGGCGATCAAGCACCGGCTGGCCCAGCTGTGGCTGGAGGTCGTCAACACCCGTGCGGCCGCCCGCAACGCCGCCGACGCCCTGGCGAACGGCGACGACGTGGACATGGCCGTCACCGTCGCCCAGGCCTACGCGGCACCCGTGGCCGTGCACGCCGCCGAGGCAGCCCTGCAACTGCACGGCGGCATCGGCATGACGTGGGAGCACCCCGTGCATCTCTACCTCAAGCGCGCCAAGGCCGACTCGATCGCCTACGGCACGGCGGGCGCCCACCGGGAGGCACTGGCCGCGCTGGCCGACCTCCGGGCGCCCTGACGCCCATCCGGCCGACGCCGCCGAACGGCCGGGGATATCCCGGAAAGGCCCGTCCCACCAGGGGCGGGCCTTTCCGCACGCCCGGTCCACTGAAGTGAACGCGTGGCGGCGGTCCGGCCAACTCCGTTCACAGGCCTGCTCCTTGAGCCGTCGGGACCCCATACTCGCAGGGTTCCCCGTACGGCATCTCCAGGGAGGCAGAGCATGGCCCTCACCACCCGTCGCACGGCCCTCACCACCCTCGGCGCGGCCCTCGCGGGCTCGATCGCCCTCCCCGCCGCCCCCGTACCGGCCGGCGAACGCACGCACGGGCCCCGCCCGTTGTGGCGTGCCCACGCCCACAACGACTACGAGCACCCGCGCCCGCTGCTCGACGCCCTCGACCACCGCTTCGGCAGCGTCGAGGCCGACATCCACCTCGTGGGCGACCAGCTCCTCGTCGCCCACGACCCGCAGGACCTCGACCCCTCCCGCACCCTGGAGTCCCTCTACCTCGACCCGCTCGCCGCCCGCGTCCGCGCCAACCACGGCACGGTGTACCGGGGTTACCGGGGCTCGCTGCAACTGCTCATCGACATCAAGACCGAGGGCTCCTCGACGTACCGCGAACTCGACCGCCACCTCAGGCGCTACCGGCACCTGTTCACGACGTACGTCCACGGCCGCGTCCGCCGCGGCCCGGTCACCGCCGTGATCTCCGGTGACCGCGCGGCCCGCGCGCCGATGGAGGCCCAGACCGTCCGGCGCGCCTTCTACGACGGCCGCCTCGCCGACCTCGGCAGCCCGGCCCCGGCCTCCTTCATCCCGCTGATCAGCGACAACTGGACACTCAACTTCACCTGGCAGGGTGTCGGCGCCTTTCCGGACGCCGAGCGGCACAAGCTGCGGGGCATCACCAGGGCCGCCCACAAGCGCGGGCAGAAAGTGCGGTTCTGGGCGACCCCGGATCTGCCCGGGCCCGCCCGCGACGCGCTCTGGGGCGAACTGCTCGCCGCCGGCGTCGACCACCTCAACACTGACGACCTCGCCGGACTGGAGGCGTTCCTCGACGCTCGGCGGGCGGTCTAGGGCGCCAGGACACCACACGTTCGGCGGACAGCTCAGCCGCCCGGACGAACCCTCCGCTACGCCACACTTGCGGCCGAACGCCGTGAACCGGACATGGCGGCGTGGCGGAGGAGTTGACGATGGCCATTTCCATCTCTGTGGTGCTGCTGCTCGTGATCCTTGCGGTGATCTTCCTGCGCAACGGCGGGCTGAAGGTCTCCCACGCGCTGGTCTGCCTGCTGCTCGGCTTCTATCTGGCCGGCACCAGCATCGCGCCCACCATCCACAGCGGCATCACGGCGACGGCCGAGATCGTCAGCGGACTGCGGCCCTGACGTCACCTCGAGAACACGCCGATACCGTTCGGGACGGGGCGTTCGGCCCCGCCGCTGGGGTGGTTGCGCACGGACACCGCGCTCGCGCCCGGCTGCCGTGCGACCAGGGTCGACGACCCGCCGCCGTCCAGGCTGAAGGCGTCCTCCGCGCCCAGCTTCCGCATGGTTCCGGCGACTTCGGCGATCGTCAGGCCGCTGCGGTAGGCGGCGGCGCCGTCCAGTGCGAGCAGCAGCACCCGCCGCCCGCCGTCGGCGATCCCCACGGCGGTACGGACGGCCGACGTCGTGTCGTCGAGCCCCGGCAGCGGCTGCCCGCCGGAGAGCACCGGGTAGCCGCCGACGGCGAGCCGGCAGGCGACACCGTCCGCCGCGGCCACGAGGCCGTGCTCGACCTCGACCGGTTCACCGGTGGAGAACTTGCGCAGCTGCTGGGCGCCCGCCTCCCGGCCGACCAGCACGGTGGTCCCCGCGGCGATGGGACCGCTGCCCGGGGTGTCGGCGGCCGAGACGACCTTGCCGTCGCGGACCGTCACCTCGTAGGTGTCCGTGCTGCACGGAGCGGCACGGTCGGTGTCCGTGCCACAGGTGGCGCGCACCCGGGAGACGCTGCCCCACTCTGAGGTGAACGCACCGACCGAACCCACCGGCAGCGCGTACTGGTTGAGCCCGCCGAGAGGCAGCTGCGCCTCGGCCGTCCGGACCGAACCCCTGAGCGTCAGCCGGTCCAGCCGCGCCCGCCTGTCCGTACCGACGCCGAACACGTCCTCGGTGGTCGTGCCGGGCGGCAGCGCCGGCCCGAAACGCTGGCCGTTCGGCACGGCCGCCTTGAGCGTCCGCCCGGCCGCGATCGCCGGACCCACACTCGCGCCGGTCGCCTCGACACCCGGATGCTGCGTCTCGGTGATGTTGAAGAAGTCACCGTTGACACCGGCCACCGCGCCCTGGCTGTTCGCCATCGCCGAGACCCGCCCCCGTGCGGCCACCGCCCCCGGGTACAGCAGATCGACCCGTACCTTCGGGTGGCCCAGGTCGACCCTCAGTACATGGGCGTGCGTCACCCCCTTGGCCGCCTTGATGTCGAACTCCTCGTACCTCACGCCCGGGGCGACCCGTACGCCCTTCTGGACGGCGCCGGCCGGAGCCGCCCCCGCCAGGGACGCACCGGTCAGCGCGCCGAACGCCGTGAGAAACGCCAGAACCGCTCTGCCCGCACCCCGTCGCCTGCGACCTGCCACCGTGCCCCCTGATGCCTCGTCAACTGTCGGGACTCTCAGGGGCAGTGCACCAGACCGCGGGGGCCGGCAGGGTGACTGAGCGCCCCCTACGCGGGAACGGCTGAAAAATCGCACCCCTCTGGGTGCTTCAGTTGTCGCCCGATCCGGTGGCGTACGGCGTGAAACGCGCGGGCGTGTGGTCGATCGGGAGACCGGGGCGCCAGGCGGTGAGGGCCTGCGCGCTGCACACGAACAGCTGCTCCGGCAGCCGGTCCAGAGCGAACCAGCGCCAGCGGCCCACGCTCTCCCCGGGCTGGTCCGACGGCTCGCCCCGCCAGCCGGTGACCAGGGCGGGCACGGTCACCCGGACGACACCGCCCGCGTCGTCCAGGAGCGTCCCGAGCAGCCGGACGTCCTCCGGCCGCGCCGCGAGCCCCGTCTCCTCGCCCAGCTCCCGCACGACCGTCTCCCGCAACGACTCGCCGGGCTCCACCGTCCCGCCCGGCAGCTCCCACGTCCCGCGCCGGTGCCGGCCCAGAAGCAGCCCGCGCGGACCGTACAGGACGGCACCCACCCCGATCGCTGCGTGCGCCGGCGGCGCCTTGTCGACACGCGGCCGAGAGGAGACCTTGACGGGCCGGATCACCCGGAAGAGCCGGTAGGAGGCCTTGTTGCCGTCCTCCGGTGTGTCGAGGACGTCGATCCCCTCCACACGGAGCCCGTACTCGGTGAGCAGCGCCGTCCAGAGCTCCGGCGTGAGCACCCACATCTGAACGGTGACCTCACCGCCACCCGCCAGCCGCAGGACCTCGGGCCGGGCAGCGACCCGGTCCGACGGCCCGTCACCCCGGCTGTTGCTGTGCAGCACCGTGAAACAGAGCCGTCCACCCGGCCTCAGCGCCCCGGCGAGGGCGGGCAGCAGCCGGTGCGGGTCGATGTACGGGACGGCGTTGACGGAGTAGACCACGTCGTACGGCTCCGCCTCACGCAGATGCTCCACGGCGTCGCCCAGGACCAGCCGCAGCCCGGGCAGTGAGCCGTGGCGGGCCCGGGCCCGCTCATACTGCCCGGCCGAGGCGTCGACCGCGTCCACCAGCGCGCCGTGGGACCGGACCAGGTGGGCGGCGTGCCGGGCCGTACCGCACCCGAGGTCCAGCACCCGCCGGCCCGTCAGCTCCCCGAGCACCTCGCTCCCCGGCCCGCCGCCCTCGAACGCCCAGTCGAGGTCTGCCGCTTCGGGCACCGCCGTGCCCCGTCGCAGATGGTGCGCCCCGTACGCGTCCCAAGCCTCGGCGTTGACCGCCTCCGGTTCCTCCGCCAAGGTCAACCGCCCGCCACGGCGTCACGCGGCAGCACCGTGACCCGGCGGAAGTTGCACCCGGCGGGCCGCCGCCCGTCGTCATCGGCGGGGGGTGCCTGATGGGCCTTGAGGGCGATGCTCACCAGGCTCAGCAGCAGGTCGACGTCCGCCTCGCAGTCGAGGTGGATCGTCGCCCAGCCCGATCCGGGCAGCAGGTGGATCGCGCTCGAACCGGCGAGGTCGGCATGGATGCGCTGGATGGCCCGGCGAGTGAGGTGGAGGTCCACGTCCCGTGAGGAGTGGAAGTGAACGATCTCGTCACGGACGGAACGGAGCGCCTTTCCGGTACCGCAACTCGCCGGGCCCGCCGTGAGGTCGGGCCAGGCCTGCAGGCGCTCCATGGCGCGCTGGGCCAGAGTCATGGCCCCATCGTCGCCTGCTCACCGGTCCGCAACCAGGGGTTGAGCGATTTGTAACCGGGACGTGAGGTGGACGGCGGGGGCTCCGACCTGGCTCTCAGGCGGATCTGACGAGTCTGAGGTAACGCTTCCAGTCCCAGTGCCGGCCCGGGTCGGTGTGGTCGCTGCCCGGTACCTCGTGATGGCCGATGATGTGCGCCCGGTTCCTCGGGATTCCGTGCCTCTCGCAGATCGCCGCCGTGAGCCGGGCCGACCGCTCGTACATCGCGTCGGTGAAGTACCCGGGCCGGTCCACCCAGCCCTCGTGCTCGATGCCGATGCTGCGGGTGTTGTAGTCCCAGTTCCCCGCATGCCAGGCGATGTCGGAGTCCCGTACGCACTGCGCGACATGCCCGTCGGAGGAGCGCACCACGTAGTGGGCGGACACCTTCGTCCTGGGGTTCCGGAAGACGGACAGGGTGCCGGCGTAGGTCGTCTGCGCCACGTGGATGATCACGTAGTGCAGTGGGTGGGCGCGCGGGCGGTTCGACGGTGTGTAGTTCCTGCGGCTGGCCGGGTGCCAGGCGGCTCCGGGGTGGTCGACGGTCCGGGGCCGGGCATCGGCCCGGGTGCCGGAGAGCAGGACGGCGGGGACGGCGGTGAGGGCGGCGCCCGCGAGGATGCCTCGCCGGCTGGGGCACGGGATGGTCCGTTCCGTCATCCGTTCCGCGTTCCGCTGCATGCTCCGTACCCCGTTCCGTTCCATGTTTCGTTCCATGACTGTGTGCCTTCCGGGCTCGGCGGGAGGGTGTCACTCGCTCAACTGCGCGGAGCGGCGGCCTTTGCGGCCGTGGCCCGCGTGATCAAGTTACGGCGCCTGCCGGCCGGTCAGGAGAATGCGGTGGACGGGGCCGCGACTGTGGACAACTCCCTCACCCGAGCGGGTGACGGGGGCGGAAGGATGAGGACGGAGGAGCGCGGACCGGACCCCACCGGTGACCGTGGGCGGCGGCCCGTTTCAGGCCCGCCCGGCGACGGCCGCCGGATCGTCCAGCACCGCCCGGACCACCGAGTGCGCGGCCCCCAGCAGCGGGCCCTCAGGTCCCAGCCGGGACACGGACACGGGGCAGACCGGACCCGCCGTACGCCGCGCCAGCTCGTCCCGCAGCGAGGGCAGCAACCAGGGCGCCAGACCGGACAGTTCCCCGCCCAGGACCACGCTCTCCGGGTCCAGCAGGTTGACCGCCCCGGTGAGGGCCACACCGAGCGCCGTACCCGCGTCGCGCAGGGCACGGCGCACGTTCTCGTCGCCCTGCGCGGCGCGCCCCGCGAGCAGCCCGACCCGGTCCTCGTCGGGTTCCAGACCGGCCGCACGCAGCACGGCCTCCTCACCCGCGTACTGCTCCAGACAGCCCCGGCCGCCGCAGGCGCACTCCGGCCCGTCCGGCCGGACCGGCACATGCCCCAACTCGCCCGCGAAACCGCGGGTTCCGCGCAGCAGCCCGCCGTCCACCACGACCGCCGCACCGATACCGATCTCCGCCGAGACGTGCAGGAAGTCGCGAGGTGTGTCCTCGCCCAGCCAGAGTTCGGCGAGGGCGCCGAAGTTGGCCTCGTTGTCCACCGTCAGCGGCAGGCCCGCCGGCAGCAGGATGCCGAGGTCCGTGTCGTGCCAGCCGAGGTTCGGGGCGCGCACGACGGTCCGGGCGTCGCGCGCCACCAGCCCCGGCACGGCCACGGCGAGTCCGGCCGGCCACAGGCCCTCGCCCTCCGCCTCGGCGACGACCTGCCGGATCAGCTCGGTGAGTTCCGCGAGCACGGGCTGGGGGGAGCGGTCGCGGTTCGCTCCCTGCCGTATCGTCCGCGCCCGGGTCGTGCCGCGCAGGTCGACTGCGCACACCGCGAGATGGTCGACGCCGACCTCCGCGCCGATGCCTGCCGGCCCGCGTCCGCTGACGGCGAGCGCGGAGCCGGGCCGGCCCACCCGGCCGGGCCGCTCCGGCCCCAGTTCTTCGAGGAGCCCCGAGCGGATGAGCTCGTCGACGAGCGTCGAGACCGCCGCCCGGGTCAGGCCGATCCGTGAGGCGACGGCGGCCCGGGACAACGGCCCCTGCGCGCGGACGGTGTGCAGGACACGGGCGAGGTTGCGGCGGCGCATGCCCTGCTGGGTGTCGGGCAGCGCGCGTCCTGGTCCGGAGGGCCGGGCCTCGTGCAGCGGTGCGGTCATGCCTGACGCCAGTCCTCAGTGGGTGTCCGTGGGCCGCTCCAGCAGCGGAGCCGCGTCGGAGAGTACCCCGGCGATCCTGGCCAGCGTCTCCTCGTCCCGCTCGACGGCGTCGAGCACCGGCCCGGCCGCCGTGCCCCAGCGTCGCGCGACCGCCGCCGGGTCCTCCCCGGTGAGCAGCCCGGCCGCCTGCGCGGCGGCGCCGAGCGCGACCAGCTCCCTGGCCTCGGGCACCTGCACGGCACGCCCCGACAGCCGCCGCACGGTCTGCTGCCAGGCGGTGCCGCGGGCGCCGCCGCCGATCAGCAGCAGGGGCTCCGAGGGGTCGGCGTCCTCGTCGAGGACCAGGTTGAGCGCGCCGAGCAGGGAGTGCACGGCACCGTCGTAGGCGGCCTGGAGCAACTGGCCGGGGGTCGTGTCGTGGCGCAGACCGTGCAGCAGGCCGGAGGCGTGGGGCAGGTTCGGGGTGCGCTCACCGTCCAGGAAGGGCAGCAGCGTCACGGCCGTGCCGGGCTCCACTGCCTCGCGGTCCAGGCCCAGCAGCGCCGCGACACGGTCGACGGCGAGCGTGCAGTTCAGGGTGCAGGCCAGCGGCAGCCAGTCGCCGCGGGCGTCGGCGAATCCCGCCACCGTGCCGCTCGGGTCGGCGGGCCGCCGCCGGGACACCGCGTACACCGTGCCCGAGGTGCCGAGGCTCATCACCGGCACGCCCGGCCGCACCCCGAGGCCCAGCGCGGCGGCGGCGTTGTCGCCCGTGCCGGGCGCGACCAGGGTGCCTCGGGAGAACGGCAGGTCGTGGCCGTCGCGCACCGTACCCGCCACCTCGCCGGGCCGGACCACGCGCGGCAGCATGGCCGGGTCGAGACCCACGTGCGCGAGGATCTCCTCGTCGTACGCCTCCGTCCCGGAGGCCCACCAGCCCGTACCGGAGACGTCGCCGCGGTCGGTCGTGCCCTGCCCGGTGAGCCGCTCGGTGAGGTAGTCGTGGGGGAGGCGCACGGCCTTCGTGGCACGCACCGCCTCCGGCTCGCGCTCGGCGAGCCACGCCCACTTCGTGACCGTGAACGAGGCCGCGGGCACGCTTCCGGTGCGGTCGGCCCAGAACTTCGCGCCGCCCAGCTCCTCGGTCAGCCGGCGGGCCTGCGGCGCCGAACGCACGTCGTTCCACAGCAGGGCGGGCCGCACCGGCTCGCCCCGGCCGTCCAGGGTGACGAGACCGTGCTGCTGTCCGCCGACCGACACGGCGGCGGCCTCGTGCGCCGCGTCACCGCACTGGCGCAGGGCCTCGCACAGCGCGTCCCACCACTGGCGCGGATCGGTCTCGCGCCCCGCCCCCGAGGAGACCGTGTGCGGCGCCTGGCCGCTCGCGACCACCCGGCCGGTGGACGCGTCGACGACCAGCGCCTTGGTGGACTGGGTGGACGAGTCCACACCGACGACGAGCGGACCCTCGGCTGCTGACATCGGGCTTCTCCCTACTGCGCGCGGCACGTGTCTCCGTTCGGAGTCACCTGGTCTCTTCCCAGAGAGGTGCCCGCATACTAATTTGTAAATCGGCATGACGAAATAGCCTCAGCGAGCAAGGAGCCGCGGCATGAGCTTCCAGCCCACCCCCGAGGACAGGTTCACCTTCGGACTGTGGACCGTCGGCTGGCAGGGACGGGATCCCTTCGGCGACGCCACGCGGCGTGCCCTCGACCCGGTCGAGACGGTGCAGCGGCTGGCCGAGCTGGGCGCCCACGGCGTGACCTTCCACGACGACGACCTGATCCCGTTCGGCTCGGGCGACACCGAGCGCGAGGCGCACATCAAGCGCTTCCGGCAGGCGCTGGACGCCACGGGCATGAAGGTCCCGATGGCCACCACCAACCTCTTCACGCACCCGGTCTTCAAGGACGGCGCGTTCACCGCCAACGACCGCGACGTGCGCCGCTACGCCCTGCGCAAGACCATCCGCAACATCGACCTCGCCGCCGAGCTCGGCGCCCGGGTGTACGTGGCCTGGGGCGGCCGGGAGGGTGCCGAGTCCGGTGCCGCCAAGGACGTCCGCGCGGCCCTGGACCGGATGAAGGAGGCCTTCGACCTGCTCGGCGAGTACGTCACCTCCCAGGGCTACGACCTGCGCTTCGCCATCGAGCCCAAGCCCAACGAGCCGCGCGGTGACATCCTGCTGCCCACCGTCGGCCACGCCCTGGCCTTCATCGAGCGCCTGGAGCGGCCGGAGCTGTACGGCGTCAACCCCGAGGTCGGGCACGAGCAGATGGCCGGGCTGAACTTCCCGCACGGCATCGCCCAGGCGCTGTGGGCGGGCAAGCTGTTCCACATCGACCTCAACGGCCAGTCCGGCATCAAGTACGACCAGGACCTGCGCTTCGGCGCCGGTGACCTGCGCGCCGCGTTCTGGCTGGTCGACCTGCTGGAGTCGGCCGGCTACAGCGGTCCGCGCCACTTCGACTTCAAGCCGCCGCGCACCGAGGACCTCGACGGCGTGTGGGCCTCGGCGGCCGGCTGCATGCGCAACTACCTCATCCTCAAGGAGCGCGCCGCCGCCTTCCGAGCCGACCCGGAGGTCCAGGAAGCCCTGCGCGCGGCCCGTCTCGACGAGCTGGCCCAGCCCACCGCCGCGGACGGCCTCCAGGCCCTGCTCGCGGACCGGTCCGCGTTCGAGGCGTTCGACGTGGAGGCGGCTGCCGCGCGCGGCATGGCCTTCGAGCACCTGGACCAGCTGGCGATGGACCACCTGCTGGGGGCACGTGGCTGAGTCCACGCGCGCGTGCGGGCACGTCGGCCGGTGGTGCCGGCCGGCCGACGTGCCCGTGATGCCGCGGAATCATGCGATCCATGCCATGAGTCCGTATCAGCTTCCGTGCGCCCCTCCCGGTCTGAGCGGTGTATGGCGACTCTGTCGGTATGGCCCTGCCGCCCGTACCGCCGCATCCGCCCCGGCCTCCCAGGCGCCGGAGTCCGCTGCTGATCCTGCTCGCCGTGCTCGCGGCCGTCGCAGCCGTGTCCCTCGTGGTGCTGATGGCCTCGGGCAGGGGCGACTCGCCGGACGAGAAGCCGTCCGACGGGAGCACGAGCCGCACTCCCGCGCCGTCCTTCGGCATCCCGACCGAGCTGCCCTCCGGGCTGCCGAGCGGGCTGCCGACCCGGCTGCCGTCGGGCTTCCCGACCCGGCTTCCGAGCGATCTGCCCAGCGATCTGCCGAGCGGCTTCGAATCGCTCCTGCCGTCCTTGGACGCCGGCGAGTTGGTGCCGTGACGCCGGTGAGTTGATGTCGTGACCCCTCGGCGCCGGGGAGTCAGTTCCCCGACGCCTGGGCGCCGCCGAGCCAGTGCACGGAGGCCTGCGCGCCGAAGCCGGGGGCCTCGCCGTCCGGCCGGTCCGGAGCGACGAACACCACCATGTCCGTCTCCTCACCCGGCAGAGGTTCGGGCTCCCGCCACCCCGCCCGGCGGTAGAAGGCCAGTGCGTCCGGGGCACCGTTCCAGGTCATCAACCAGGCCCGGCCGCCGGGTGCGCCGGAGCTGAGAGCGGACAGCAACCGCCGCCCCAGACCCGTACCGCGAGCCCGGGAGCGCACGCCCAGTTCGTCGATCTCGAAGCGGCCGACAAGGAGCTCGTTCACCCGCTCGGCACCGAGCCGCCGGGTGACCTTCCCGTAGGCGCGGTCGGTGCGGAAGGGCGCCTGGGTGGTCCAGCCGGTGGCGAATCCGTCCACCCCGCCGCCCTCCGACAGCGCCAGCACCGCCCGGAAACCCGGACGGCGCACATCCGTCTCCAGCCGCTCGCGGAACTCCACCCGCGTCTCCTCGAAGTCCCGGGGCTCCCAGGGCGGGGCCGTGAAGACCTCGGCGTACGCCTCGGTGAGCTCGTCGGCGACGGCGAGGACGTCCGGGCCGTACCACTGGAGTGTCACAGGGGGTTCCCTTCCGAGGGGGCGGGTTCCGCCGACTCCGGGGCGGTCGCGGAGGCCAGGGCCGTCGCCGGATCCTGGGCCGGGCCCGCCACGGGCAGCCAGCGCCCGCGTTCCTTGCGGTAGGGCCACCAGCGGCCGTCGCGGCCGAAGCGCAGCTGGACCGGCGCGCCGGCGACCGTCCACCGGTTGCCCCGCGGCCGCAGCTCCGGCCGTTCAGCGGTGTCCCAGGCCGACTCCAGGGCGGCACGCGCGCGTGCGAGCGTCTCGCCCTCCACACGCCACTCCTCGTCCAGGACGGAGAGCGCGGCGGCCCCGCCGTGACGCCAGGCGCGCACGGCCGTCGCCAGCCCCTCACGGCCGCGTCCCGACCCTTCTGCGAGCCGGTCGTTCATCTCCCGGCCGGGATCACCCGCGGCCAGCCGGACCGCGTCCTGCGCCGCCGTCAACTCCTCGTGGGCGGTGCCCCGGAGCGCCTCCGCGAGCAGGCGGTGGGCCCCCACGGCGGTCCGCTCGGCCAGGAACGCCAGAGCGGCCGGGTCGATGCCGGGGGCGGGGGGTGTCTCGGTGTCCAGGGACGGCGGAAGGCCGGGTTCACCGGGGAGTTCGGGCAGGCCCGGCAGCGGCGGCAGGATGTCACCGGCGGCGTACGCCTCGGCCGCGTCCACGCCCTCCTGCCCGGAGGAGCTCGCCGCGGAGGCCCCGCTGCGCGCCTGCAGGTCCTCCAGCAGGGTGGTTTCGTCACGTCCGCGCATCAGCAGCAGCACGAACGGGTCCTGGTCCAGCAGCCGTGCCACCTGGTAGCAGAGCGCCGCCGTGTGCCCGCAGTGGTCCCACGCTTCGCAGTCGCACTCCGGCTCCAGGTCGCCCAGACCCGGCAGCAGTTCGACGCCCGCGTCGGCCGCGTCCTCGACCAGGTCCGGCGGCATCTCCCGGTCCAGCAGCGCCGCCACATGACCGGCCCGTTCCGCCGTCATGTCCAGGAAGCGGTCCCACTGCCCGGGCGGGAGCTCCGCCAGCAGCACGTCGGCCCGGTGCGCCGAACCGTCGCGGTCCTGGACGACGGCCGTCAGCCGCCCCGGACGCACCGACACCGCGCCGACGGCGCCCGCGCGGGCGAGCCGGCGGCCCGTCTTGAGCTGCGCCGAGTCCAGCGCCGTGCCCTCCAGGGCCTTCAGCCAGGCCTGGCCCCACCACGTCTGCGCGAAGCCCCGCCCGTGCGCGGGCGGCAGTGCGGCGAAGGTGCGTTCCATGTCGCCGTCGTGCCGAGTCATCGCAGGCCCCCTCGCAGTTCGACCAGATCCGCCAGTTCCGCGTCCGTCAGTTCCGTGAGCGCCGCCTCGCCGGCGCCCAGGACCGCGTCCGCCAGCTCCCGCTTGCGCAGCAGCAGTTCGGCGATGCGGTCCTCGATGGTTCCCTCCGCGACGATCCGGTGCACCTGCACGGGCCGGGTCTGGCCGATGCGGTACGCGCGGTCGGTCGCCTGCGCCTCGACGGCCGGGTTCCACCAGCGGTCGTAGTGCACGACATGCTCGGCCCGGGTGAGGTTCAGCCCCGTGCCCGCCGCCTTCAACGACAGCAGGAACACCGGCACCTCGCCGTCCTGGAAGCGCCGCACCATGGCCTCGCGCTCGGCGACGGGCGTCCCGCCGTGCAGGAACTGCGAGGGTGTGCCGCGGGCGGCGAGGTGCCGTTCGAGGAGGCGGGCCATCTGCACGTACTGCGTGAACACCAGCACGCCCGCCCGCTCGGCGAGGATCGTGCCGAGCAGTTCGTCGAGCAGCTCCAGCTTCCCGGAGCGCCCGGAGATCACGGGCCGCTCCTCCTTGAGGTACTGCGCCGGGTGGTTGCAGATCTGCTTGAGCCCGGTCAGCAGCTTCACGATCAGGCCTCGCCGCGCCATGCTGCCGGCGCCGGAGATCTCCGCGAGCGCCTCGCGCACCACGGCTTCGTACAGCGCCGCCTGCTCCTCGGTGAGCGACACGGTGTGATCGGTCTCCGTCTTCGGCGGCAGCTCGGGCGCGATCCCCGGGTCCGACTTGCGGCGGCGCAGCAGGAACGGCCGTACGAGCCGGGCCAGCCGGTCGGCCGCCGCCGGGTCCTGACCGCCCTCGACGGCTTCCGCGTACCGCCTGCGGAAGGTGCCGAGCCGGCCCAGCAGCCCCGGGGTCGTCCAGTCGAGGATCGCCCACAGCTCCGACAGGTTGTTCTCCACCGGGGTGCCGGTGAGCGCCACACGCGCGCGTGCGCCGATGGAACGCAGCTCCCGCGCGGTCGAGGAGTACGGGTTCTTCACGTGCTGGGCCTCGTCCGCCACGAGCATCCCCCACGGCACCCCGGCGAGCCGGCGCGCGTCCAGGCGCATCGTGCCGTACGTGGTGAGCACGAACTCCCCGTCCGCCAGGCCGTCCAGGGCCCGCCGCGCCCCGTGGAAGCGCCGCACGGGTGTGCCGGGAGCGAACCGTTCGATCTCCCGCTGCCAGTTGCCCATCAGGGACGTCGGGCAGACCACCAGGGTCGGTCCGGCGGACGCGGCGTCCGACTGCCGGTGCAGGTGCAGGGCGATCAGGGTGATCGTCTTGCCGAGGCCCATGTCGTCGGCGAGACAGCAGCCCAGGCCCAGTGATGTCATAACGGCGAGCCAGTTCAGTCCTCGCCGCTGGTAGTCCCGCAGGGTGGCGGCCAGGGCGGGCGGCTGCTCCACGGGCTGCTGGGCCTCGGGGTCCGCGAGCCGCTCCCGAAGGGCCGCCAGCCATCCGGTGGGCCGCACTTCGACCCGGCGGCCGTCCACCTCCGCCCAGCCCGTCAGGGCCGCGCCCAGGGCGTCCACCGGAGTCACCTTGCGGTCCTGCCGGGAGCGAGCCAGGCGCGCCTCCTGAGGGTCGATCAGGACCCACTGGTCGCGCAGCCGTACCACCGGGCGCTTCGCCTCGGCCAGGCGGTCCAGCTCCTCACGGTCCAGCCGTCTGTCACCCAGGGCGAACGACCACGTGAAGGCGAGCAGCGCGTCGGCGGACAGGAACGAGGGCACGGCCGCGAAGGTCTTGCCGGATTCCGGCCCGCCGTCGGAAGGCCCCACGTCCGCGTGCATGCTGAGCTCACGGGACAGCCCCTTCGGCCAGTGCACGTCCACCCCGGCCGCGCTCAGCGCGAGGGCGCCCGCCCCGAGCAGCTCGGTGACCTCCTCGTCGGCCAGTTCGGCCGCGTCCGGCACGGTCGCCGACAGCAGCGGGGTGAGCGGGGCCCAGGCCCGGGCCGCCCGGCGCAGGGCGAGCAGTGCGTCCATCCGCGCGCGCGGGCCGAAGGCCTCGCCCCCGGTGCCGGCCCAGACGTCCGCGGCGTCCGCGACGAGCGCCGGATCGCTGACGCTGTGCACCTGCAGCACGGCCCGGAACGTCACGTCCGTGCCGTCGTCCGCCGTGCCCGTCAGGCCGTCCGCCTCGATCCGCAGCGACAGGCGTACACCCGCGTCGTGCCCCGCGGCGACATCGGCGGCCCAGGCGCGCTGCTCGGGCAGCCGCACCGGCTCCGGCGACGCGTAGGCGGGACCGCCCGTCACCAGCGGCGCGGCGGGGGAGCGGGGCAGGGTGTCGGCGACGGCGTCGAGGAAGGCGCGCAGGAGCTGGTCCGGTTCGGGCAGCCGCAGCGGCCCGGCGCCTGCCAGGGGCGCGGCGTGCGCCTCGGGCGGCATCGCGGCGGCGAGGCGGCGCAGGTCCTCGGCGTCCTCGGCGCTCAGCGGGCCCGCGCGCCAGGCGTCGTGGTCGCCCGGGGACAGCCCGGGCAGCAGCAACCCGCGCGCCACGAGGCGCAGGGCGTGCAGGGCCGCCGCGCCCCAGAAGACGGTGGAGCGGTGCCCCTGCCCGCCGGCACGCGCACGCGCGAGGACCGGAAGGGCCGTGCGCACCGGGACCAGGACGGCGGGCACGCTCGCTTGCTCGACCCCGCCGTCATGCGGCACGACGACGGTCAGGTCGGCGGCGGACGCGGATGCCACCAGCGGAGGGGCGGCGCCGTCGGGCCGCCAGAAGGCGACACTCCCGGTGCGGGCGGGGTCTCCGGGCAGGAACACGGTGCGGCAGAAGGTCAGTTCGGAGGGGTCGGAGGAGGGTGCCGGGTGAGTCGGATGCTCGGATATGGCTGATTCCTCAAATTTGACTAGTGAGAGCCGAGTCGCCGAGAGTACAGCACTTCCGGCACGCATGGGTATGGCTGGGCTGTGAGCTGGGTCACCATAGAGGTCTCAGGGGTGCGTCAGGGGTGCACCTCAGGGATGTCTCAGGGTCGCGGTCCGGAACCGTCGTGAACGCGGGTCCGTTTTCGGGACAGAGAGCGGCACAGGCCGCGAAGGAGGCGACAGACATGTCGAAGAACGCCAAGATCGCCGCGGGCGGTGTGGCGGTCGGGCTCATCCTGCTGATCTGGCTGCCCTGGTGGGCATCGCTCTTGATCATCCTGGGAGTCCCGGCCGTCGCGTACCTCACGCTGGACCCGTCGCAGCGCCGCAGGCTGCGCCGCGCCACCCGCAAGGAGATCGGCCGCTGAGGCGCTGACCCGGCGCCGCCCGGCCCGCACCGCAGCAGCCCATGAGGACCGGCTCGGTACGGCCGAACCGGGCTCAGTTCGGCCGTACGGCCATTTTGTCCAGTGCCTCGAGGAGACCAGGCAGTTCCGGCCCCCGGCCCACCGGCAGGACCTCGCCGGGTTCCTCGTCGAGCAGCACGAAGGCGATGTCGTCGGTCCTGGCGACGAGCGACCAGCCCGGACCGTCGGCCCGCAGGGTCCGGGCGTCACCCGACGCGAAGGACGACCGGACCCGGCCCAGCGGCGGCGGCGAGTCGATATAGGCGCGGGCCTCCGCGAGCACGCGCCGGATGCCGCTGTGGCCGCCCTTCAGCCCGCTCTCCTCGCTTCCGTCCGGACCGCCGTCCGCGCCGCCCCCGTCGCCTGAGGCCGTCCCCGCGGCCGCCCCCGTCGGGAACTCCGCGTCGTCGATCTGCTCCCGCCACGTCGCCCACTGCAGCGCGATCTCGTCGGCGCCCAGGCGCCGCTGGGCCGGGCCCCACACGGAGGTGTCCGGTGGAGCCAGCGGGGGCCGGTCGTCGGCCTCCGGGTCCGGATCGTGCGGCGCGGGCACCCCGGGGGCCGCGACGGCGACCGCGAGAGGCCAGCCGGGCAGGGCCGCGACGACCGTGCGCTCGTCGGGCGACAGCTCGTACTCCATGCCGCAGTCCCAGGACGCGATCGCGACGGCCACCAGCGAGACATCGTCGATGGCCACCGTCCACCGGGCGCCCTCACCGTCCTGGCCGAGCACCAGGCCGTACCCGTCGGCGAGGGGTGCGAGGCCGAGCGCCGCGCATGCCTCGGGATAGTCGTCGCCCAGCACGCTCGGGAACTTCGCCGGCGTCAGCAGCACCGCCGTCAGCACATAGAGCGCATCGTCCTCGGCGGCGACGGCTTCCTCGTCCGTCCCGGCCATCCCAGCCTCCCCATCGGTTCGTCCACCGGCGCGCACCCTAGTGCGCCCGCAAGCCCCTTGTCACGGCCTCGCATGCGCACGCGGACCTGCAGTTTTCCGGCGGACGGGGCGAATCGGCCCTCCGTGCGGTGCGCATCAGGCCGCCGGCAGCCCCAGCAAGTCGCGGGCCACGGTCTCCGGCGACTCGCCGCGTTCCCGGGCGAGCGCGATCACGGCGCGGCAGGCCAGCTCGTTCACGCCGAACGACAGAGCCTCCGGCGACACCCAGCCCGCCGCCTCGTCAGCCCGCTCCTGGTCGTCCCCGGCGCAGGCCGTGACATAGGTCGCCGCGGCCTCGAAAAGATTGTGCGGACGCTTGTCCTCGCCCGCCTTCGGCTCCGTTCGCAAGACATCGGCGACCCTTCCCCCGGCTTTGCGGAACCTGCCCCACATGCTGACCACCTTCCCCCTGCGCACCTGACGTGCCCGATCATTCATCTCCTCGCCACCAACGTAAAGTTGGAGAACCTGCGGCAGAAGGGGGACGGCACGGTGAAGCGCTTCTCGCGGCTCGAACAGATCCGGCGGATGGACCCGTACGAGGAGGCCACCGAGATCTACCGGCTCAGCGTGGCGTACGAGTTCCCCTGGGACTTCACACGCGCTCTGGAGCTGGCCCTGTACCGCACCTACGCCGTGCCGAGCATCGGGCGGCTGCTGGCGCGCACGGCGGAGCTCACGGACCGGACGCAGAAGCGCTACGACGACACCTCGCTGCTCCTGGACGCCATCGTCGAGCACGGCTTCGGCACCGACGAGGGCAGGACCGCGGTCCGCCGCATCAACCAGATGCACCGCAGCTACGACATCAGCGACGACGACATGCGCTATGTGCTGTGCACCTTCGTCGTGATGCCCAAACGGTGGATCGACGCCTATGGCTGGCGCAGGATGTCACGCCACGAGACCGTCGCGAGCGCCGTCCACTACCGCACCCTGGGCCGGCACATGGGGATCAAGGACATCCCCGAGACCTATGAGGAGTTCGAGACCTGCCTCGACACCTATGAGGCCGCCCACTTCGCCTGGGACGCGGACGCCCGGCGCGTCTCGGACGCCACACTCGACCTGATGGCCTCCTGGTACCCCGGTCCGCTCGCACCCCTGCTGCGCACCACGACCCTCGCCCTGCTCGACGACTCGCTGCTGCGCACCTTCCGCTATGACCCGCCGCATGCCACCACGCGCGCGTGGGTGCGTCGAGCCGTGCGGCTGCGGGGCCGCGCCGTCCGCCTGCTGCCGCCCCGGCGCGCTCCGCACTTCGCGCGCCAGAACTGGGAGATCAAGGGCTACCCGTACGGCTACCGGATCGCCGACCTGGGCACCCGCCCGGTCCCGGGCGTGCGGGGCTGCCCCGTGCGGCACGCGGCTGCGGACGCCGAGGCCGGGTGACGCGGCGCCTCAGTCCTCGCGCACGGCGAGCGCCAGGAAGCGGGAGTCCTCGTCGACGTAGGACGTCAGGCGCCACCCGGAACCCGCCAGCAGCGGACGGAGGTTGGGCTCGGCGCGCAGGTCGTCCGGGGTGATCGAGCGGCCGTGGCGTGCTGCCAGAGCCGCCCTGCCGATCGGGTGGAACAGCGCCAGCACACCACTGGGGCGTACCACGCGCGCGAGTTCCCCAAGGTTTTCCGCCGGGCTTTCGAGGTGCGAGATGAGGCCCGCCCCGAACACGGCGTCCAGCGACCGTGAGCGCAGGGGCAGCGCGGCGACGTCCGTGAGCAGCAACTGCCCGTCATGGTCCCGGCCGGCCCGCACGGCCTCCCGCAGCATGGCGGGGGTGAGGTCGGCCCCCAGGACCACCCCCGAGGCCCCCACGGCGGCGCGCAGCGGCGGCAGGGCGCGGCCGGTGCCGCACCCCGCGTCGAGCACCCGGTCACCCGCCCGCAGTCCGAGCTCGGCGACCGCGGCGGCGTAGGCCGGACCGTCGTCGGGGAACCGGCTGTCCCAGTCGGCGGCGCGGGCGGTGAAGAACTCCTGGACACGCGTCTGCTCGTCGCTCATGTCCTGCATGATTCCGCACCTGCGCGGCTGACGCCTCACCGGCAGGGTGGACACCTCAGTGCACATGTTCGAGCGTGACCCGATCGTTCCAGTACATCCTTGCGCCATATTCCAACACCTTTCGAACTGCGCCCCGTTCGCGCGCCCTGGCCGGGTCTACCGTCCCGAGGCCATGGGACACCTGGACCACGCAGCCCTGGGGTGGCTGACCCCCGCACTGTCGTACGTGATGGCCTGCATAGGCGCCGCGCTCGGTCTGCGCTGCACCGTCCGCGCACTCGCCACCACCGGGCGCTCGCGCCGCAACTGGCTCGTCACCGCCGCCTCGGCGATCGGCACCGGCATCTGGACCATGCACTTCGTGGCGATGCTCGGCTTCGGCGTCGCCGGTACCGACATCCGCTACGACGTGCCGCTCACCCTGCTGAGCCTGCTCGTCGCCATGGTCGTCGTCTGCGCGGGCGTCTTCGCCGTCGGCTACGGCAGCGACCGCGGCCGGGCCCTGTTCGTCGGCGGGCTCACCACCGGCCTCGGCGTCGCCAGCATGCACTACCTGGGCATGGCGGCCGTCCGGCTGCACGGCGACGTGACCTACGACCCGCTGCTGGTCGGGCTCTCCGTCCTGATCGCCGTCGTCGCGGCGACGGCGGCCCTGTGGGCGGCCCTCAACATCAAGTCGCCCGTGGCGGTCACCATCGCCTCCCTGATCATGGGCGCGGCCGTCAGCAGCATGCACTACACCGGGATGTTCGCGGTGGGCGTGCACGTCACGCCCTCCGCACAGGCCCTGCCCGGGGCCACGGCGATGCAGTTCATCTTCCCCCTCGCCGTCGGCCTCGGCTCCTATCTCTTCCTGACCTCGGCCTTCGTCGCGCTGTCGCCGACGGCGGGAGAACGCGCGGCGTCCGCTTCGGCCCAGCGGCCGGTCCAGAGTGCCGCCCCCTAGCCGCGCAGGTGACCACCGGACATGGTGACGGCCCGGACGGTGCGAGGAGGCACGGGATTCGCGGCAACGCACCTGGGGCTGAAGGAGCCGCTGGCCGTACGGGACGGCGGTCAGCGGTGCCGGTGGTCAGCGCCGCCCGGCGGCACGGATCGCGCGCCCGGCGGCGGCTCGTACGGCCCACCCCCAGCCGGCCCCCGCTGCGCCGGCGGTGTGCTCAGCACCCGACGACGCCCCTGAGACGCCCTCATACGACAGTGCGCCGCCCCCGCTCAGCCGCCGGCCCGCACACCCCGACCCACTCCGAGCGAGGAGTCCATGCGAACACCCCGTAGGGCCCCCACAGCAGGCGCCGAAGCGCAGCCCCCTCCCGTACGCGGTCGGCGTGCGCATGCCGGACCACCGGCCGACGAGGGCCCCGACACACCCGCGGGCGTCACCTCGGACGCGGCGCCCCCGCGGGCGGAGCGCTGGCACATACGCCCCCGCACCGTGCGGGCCAAGATCGTCTGCCTGCTGATGGTGCCGGTCGTCTCCCTCCTGGCCCTGTGGGCCTACGCCACCGTCACCACCGCCCAGGACGTCTCCCGGCTCCGGCAGGTCCAGCGCGTCGACGCCACGGTCCGCGCCCCCGTCTCCGCCGCCGTCGCCGCCCTCCAGGCCGAACGCGCGGCCGCCGTACGCCACGCCACCGACCCGTCCGCCGTCCGAACCGGCGAACTGGACGAGCTCGCCCGGCGCACCGACCGCGCCGTCGCGCAACTGCGGCTCGGCAAGGACACCACCGTCGCCGACAGCGGGGAACTGCCCGCCGGAGTCGCCCAGCGGCTGAAGGTGTTCGTCGCCGGCGCCGGGCAACTGCCGCCACTGCGCACCGCGGTGCAGGACCGGCGCGTGGGCTGGGCCGAGACGTACGACCGCTACACCCGGACCATCTC
This sequence comes from Streptomyces paradoxus, assembly GCF_014202475.1. Taxonomy (GTDB): domain Bacteria; phylum Actinomycetota; class Actinomycetes; order Streptomycetales; family Streptomycetaceae; genus Streptomyces; species Streptomyces paradoxus. The sequence goes on along the minus strand of NZ_JACHGV010000007.1, from coordinate 288,865 downwards.
GGCCGCCTTCGGCGTCGGCGGCGCCCTCACCGGCATCCGGGACGCCGACCTCGGCTCCGACGCGCGCGTGCTGCTCGAATTCGCCCGCGCGGCCGAGGCACTGGCCCAGGAGGACGCGGTGCTGGCGAGTGCCCGCCTGGACGGCACCCTGACCGGGGAGCGGCTCCGGCTCTTCACCGGCGCCGTCGACCTGCGCCGCACGCTCACCGACTCGGCCGTCGCGGACCTGAGCGGCACCGAGCGTTCCGCATGGGACGCCCTCGCCGCCGGCAGCGCCTACACCGGCCTGCGCGACGCCGAGGACGGGGTCCTCGCCGGCGGGTCGGGCGCCAAGGCGGTGGACGCGGCACCCGAGAGCACTTGGAGCACGGCCCACGCGCGCGTGCAGAACGGCATGCGCGGCATCGAGGACGACGCGGCACGCGGGGTCGCACAACGGGCCGACCCGTTCGCCCGGGGACTGCTCACCCCGGCAGGCGCCGCCGTGCTGCTCGGCCTCGGCGCCGTCGCCGCCTCGCTCGTCATCTCCGTACGCATCGGACGCGGCCTCGTGGTGGAACTGGTCAGCCTGCGCAACAGCGCCCTGGAGATCGCCCGGCGCAAACTCCCCGACGCCATGCGGAAACTGCGCGCGGGCGAGGAGATCGACATCCGAGCCGAGGCCCCGCCGGGGGCGCCCGCGGAGGACGAGACCGGGCAGGTCGCCGAGGCCCTCGGCACCGTGCACCGTGCCGCGCTGCGGGCCGCCGTGGAGCGCGCCGAACTCGCCAGCGGCATCTCCGGCGTCTTCGTCAACCTCGCCCGCCGCAGCCAGATCCTCGTCCACCGGCAGCTGGCCCTCCTCGACAGCATGGAACGCCGCTCCGACGACCCGAACGAGCTGAGCGACCTCTTCCGCCTCGACCACCTCACCACCCGCATGCGGCGCCACGCGGAGAGCCTGATCATCCTCTCCGGAGCCGCCCCCGGCCGCGCCTGGCGGATGCCGGTCTCCCTCACGAACGTGGTCCGCGCGGCCGTCTCCGAAGTGGAGGACTACGCGCGCGTGGAGGTACGGCAACTCCCCGAGGCCGCCGTGGCCGGGGCGGCCGTCGCCGACCTCACGCACCTGCTGGCCGAGATCATCGAGAACGCCGCGCAGTTCTCCCCGCCCCACACGCGCGTGCGTGTCACCGGAGAACCCGTCGGCAACGGCTACGCCGTCGAGGTCGAGGACCGCGGCCTCGGCATGGGCAAGGAGACCCTCGCCGAAGCCAACCGCCGCATCGCCCAGTCCGAGGCGCTGGACCTGTTCGACAGTGACCGGCTCGGCCTGTTCGTGGTCAGCAGGCTCGCCGCCCGGCACGACGTCAAGGTCCACCTGAGGACCTCCCCGTACGGCGGCACCACCGCGGTCGTCCTGCTGCCCACCGCCCTGCTCCACACCGGCGCGGCGGAACGAGCCCCCGAAGCGGCGGAACCCGCGCCACACCCCGAGGAACGCGCCTATGCGCGCGTGCCCGACGACACCCCCCTCCAGGACGCCGTCCCAGCCCAGGCCGACCGGCCCGCACTCGTGGCCCCCGTACCGGCCGCCGCGGAGCCCGAGGCCCTGCACCACGGGGACAGTTCGCGTCACACGGACAGCCCGCGTCACCAGGAGACCCCGAGCCAGAACCCGACCCCAGGAGTCGCCACCTTGCGACTGCACCGCCCGCCGCAGCAGCCCGAAGACTCCGATGACCTCCCGCGCCGCGTACGACAGGCCAGCCTCGCTCCCCAATTGCGCGACAAGCGCCCCGAGGAGCAGCCGCCGACGCCCGCTCCCCGGGACGACGAGCGCACCCCCGAACTCGTACGGGACCGCATGGCGGCCTACCGCTCCGGATGGACGCGCGGCGGCGGCAGGCTACCCGGCCGCGGTACCACTCCCGGCCCCGTGACGCGCAGCGACAGCAGCGAAGGAGACCCCGCATGATCCAGGATCAGAGCACACAATCCGCCCGGCACTCCGGCGAACTCGACTGGCTGCTGGACGATCTGGTGCTCCGCGTGAGCGACATCCGGCACGCCGTGGTGCTGTCCAACGACGGCCTCGCCGTGGGCGCCTCGACCGGCCTGCGCCGCGAGGACGCCGAGCACCTCGCCGCCGTGGCTTCGGGCTTCCACAGCCTCGCCAAGGGAGCGGGACGGCACTTCGGCGCGGGCGGGGTCCGCCAGACCATGGTGGAGATGGACGAGGGCTTCCTGTTCGTGGCCGCCGCGGGCGACGGCTCCTGCCTCGCCCTGCTCACCGCCGTCACCGCCGACATCGGCCTCGTGGCCTACGAGATGGCCCGCCTGGTCAAACGCGTTGGCGAGCACCTCGGCACGGCGCCCCGCACGGCCGCGCGGCCCCCCGCCGCAGGATGAACCGGGAGAACGGTCCGCGCAGATGACCGAGGACATGACCGGCACCCGGCGCGAGCAGGGCAGCCAGTGGTACGACAACGAGGCCGGTCCGCTCGTCCGCCCCTACGCCATGACGGGCGGACGCACCCGGCCCGGCCCCACCGGCGTCCGGTTCGACCTGATCGCCCTGGTCACGCTCGACCCGGGCGCACCCGGAGTGGACGACGCCCCGCTCGGCCCGGAACACCGCAACCTCCTCGACCTGTGCCGCCCGGAGACCCAGTCGGTCGCCGAACTCGCCGCCGGCGCGGACCTGCCCGTCGGCGTGGTCAGGGTCCTCCTCGGCGATCTCCTGGAACTCGGCTGCGTCACCGTCAGCCGCCCCGTACCACCGGCGCAGCTGCCCGACGAACGCATCCTGCGCGAGGTGATCGAGGGCCTGAGGGCGCTCTAGACCCTGCGCACCGGCACCACCCACGCACTCACCACACCCTGCACTCCTGAGAGAAGTGATCAATGGTCTCCGAGCACTCCGACGCCCCGGGCGGCGAGAGCACCGCACTGGCGCTGAAGATTCTGGTCGCCGGCGGATTCGGCGTGGGCAAGACCACCCTGGTGGGCGCCGTCAGCGAGATCCGGCCACTGCGCACCGAGGAACTCCTCAGCGAAGCAGGCCAGTCGGTGGACGACACCGACGGCGTGGACCACAAGACCACCACGACCGTAGCCATGGACTTCGGACGCATCACCATCCGATCCGGTCTGTCCCTGTACCTGTTCGGCACGCCGGGACAGGACCGGTTCTGGTTCCTGTGGGACGAGTTGTCGCAAGGGGCGCTCGGAGCGGTCGTCCTCGCGGACACCCGTCGCCTGGAGGACTGCTTTCCCGCGGTCGACTACTTCGAGCACCGGCGCATCCCCTTCGTCGTGGCCGTCAACTGTTTCGCGGGCGCCCGGCGGCACGGCGCCCCGGACGTCTCGCGCGCCCTCGACCTCGACAGGGGCACGCCCGTGGTGCTGTGCGACGCCCGCGACCGCGACTCGGGGAAGGAGGTGCTGATCCGGCTCGTCGAGTACGCCGGGCGGATGCACACCGCCCGGCTGCTCGACTCGGTCGGCTGACCGCAGACCAGGGGCCTTCGCGCCGTCAGTCGGCGACGTCCATCTCCGCAAGAACCCTGTCGACGGTGACACGCACCAGGAGTTCACCGGGCACGCCGTTGCGCGCGCCGAACTCCTCGGCACGCTCCTCGCCCATGTACCGGGCACCGATCCGGGTGGCCCAGTGCCGTATCTCGTCGAGGTCTTCCGAGACACGGGCACGGCCCCGCAGCACGACGAACGAGTACGGCGGCCGGTCGTCGTCCACACACAGGGCGATCCGGCCGTCGCGAAGGATGTTGCGTCCCTTCACGCTGTCCTTGCCGGTGTTGAACACCACCTCGTCCCCGTCCAGCAGGAACCAGATCGGGGTCACGTGCGGGCTGCCGTCCGCCCGGACCGTGGACAGCTTCGCGGTGCGGGTGCCGTGGGAAACGAACTCCCGCCATTGCGCGTCGGTCATCTTCTCTGCCATGGCTCCCATCCTCCTTGCCCCGGCCGCGGTCGTGGGGAAGGCTGAGATGGAGATCCTCCGGCCAGGAGGGGAATCACACGGGGAGAAAACGGGGAGAACGGAAGATGGCGCAGAACCAGGGACTCGACTGGCTGCTGGACGACTTGACCGAGCGCGTCCACGAAGTGCGGCACGCACTGGTCCTGTCCAACGACGGCCTGGTGACCGGCGCGAGCACCGGACTGCGCCGCGAGGACGCCGAGCACCTCGCGGCCGTGTCGTCCGGGCTGCACAGCCTGGCCAAGGGCTCCGGACGGCACTTCGGTGCGGGCAGCGTACGTCAGACGATGATCGAGTTCGACGACGCGGTGCTCTTCGTCACCGCCGCCGGAACGGGCAGCTGTCTGTGCGTGCTCAGCGGCGCGGAGGCCGACATCGGCCAGATCGCCTACGAGATGACGCTGCTGGTCAACCGGGTCGGCGAGCACCTCGACGTGGACGCACGCCGGCCTGAACCAAAACTGATCACGGACCTCTGACCTGCACATTCGTCGTCCCCGTGGAGTTATCCACAGGCTCGCCACGAGATGCGCCGGACCGGCTACGGTTTTTTTCACGGCGATCGCACACGGCGATTGCGCACGGCGATCGCACATAGCGACCGCACACGGCGTGAGCCGCCGACTCCACGGGGGAGACCGACCATGTCACGAACCGGCACGACACCCGACCGCCTCACGTGCGCCCCGAGCCGGGCCGCCCGTGAACTGGACCTGAAGCGCGGCGAGTTCGACCTCGCGGTGAACCTGGGGCTCATCCGGACCGTTCCCGACGAGGGAGGCGGGGGCCGGCGCGTCGCCCGGGCGGAGATCGACCGGCTGCGCTCCGGGGACGGATCTCCGGACATCCTGCGCGAGCGCGTCGCGACCGTCGGCACCACCGAGGGCGCGCGCCTCATGGGGGTGGCACCCACCAGGTTCACGAGCCTCGCGCGCTACGGCCTGCTCGTCCCGGTGACGTTCTACCTCAACCGCTATCGAACCGTCGTCTGGCTGTATCTGGCCGAAGAACTGAAGCAGTTCGCGGCCGAGAGGAGCAACGCCCTGCTGCTGACCGCCCGTCGCACACCTGTCGAGATCCAGGAAGGGCTGAAGGCCGGTATGGACCGGCGGCCCCGCAACTGGCGAGGGCGTCACGTCGGGTTCCTGACGCGGGACGCGGGGGACGACCCCTGGGCACGCGCGGCAGCGGTCGCCTGCCTCCTCGACCCGGCCGACGTGGCGGACGTGGTCCAGGATCCCCGCGAGCGGGCCCGCCTGACCCACTGCCGCCCCCGGCTCCCGGCGCACGGCGCCCCCGGCTCGGCCACAGCCGAGCTGGTGGAGAAGCTGAGGACGGCGAGTGAGCCGGACGAAGTGTCCTGGTTCCGCGCGGACCTGGCCCACACGATGGAAGAGGCCCGACGCCGTCATCCCGTGGCGGAAGGACCTCCCCCGGCATCGCCGGCCGGGCCGGATCCGTTCGCACCTGCCCCCGCTGCGGTGGTGAAGCGGCCCGCGCCCCGGGACTGCACCCACCACGGCCTGCTGAGCCGGCTCCGCCGCAGAGGCCGGCGGCCGGTCGGGTGACCCCCGCAGCACGGCATCACCGCTGGTCGGCGCGCTGACCGATGAGTTTCCGGATGCGCCCGGGTCCTCCTCTGAGGAGACTGTCCCCGGGAGGCGATCATGTTCGGTACGACGAAGGCGTTCAGCGGGTTCTCGGTGGATGACATCGAGGCGGCCAGGGCGTTCTACGCAGACACGCTCGGGCTCCGCGTGTCGGAGGAGAACGGGATGCTGATCCTGCACCTCGCGGGTGACCGGGACACCCTGGTCTACCCCAAGCCGGACCACACCCCGGCCACCTTCACCATCCTCAACTTCCCGGTCGACGACATCGAGGCCGCGGTCGACGAGCTGGCCGGGAAAGGCGTGCGCTTCGAGCGCTACGACCACCTCAAGACGGACGACAAGGGCATCTTCCGCGGCGGCGGCCCGCTGATCGCCTGGTTCACGGACCCCGCGGGGAACGTGCTGTCCGTCCTCCAGGAAACCTGACCCACCGGCCGTGCCCGAGCTCCCCGACGTCGAGGGCTTCCGGCAGGTGCTCGAATCCTGCGCGAAGGGACGTGTCATCCGGCGCGTCGATGTGCGGGACGCGGGGGTCCTGCACGGGGTCGACGCCCGGGGGCTGCGGGACGCGCTGGAGGGGAGGCGGTTCGGCGCGCCGCAGCGGCACGGCAAGTGGCTGCTGGCCCGCACCGGCGGCCCCACCCTCGTACTGCACTTCGGTATGACGGGGCGGCTGGTGTGCGGGCAGGCCGATGATCCCGTGGAGGCGCACGACCGCGTTCTGTTCACCCTGGGCGGCGGTCGGCAGCTGCGCTTCCGTGACCAGCGCAAGCTGCAGGGACTCTGGCTGGCCCACGACGAGTCCGACGTGGAGCGGCTGCTGCGGCGGCAGGGGCCCGATGCCTTGGCGGTGGACCGTGCGGAGTTCGAGGAGGTGCTGTCGTCGCGCCGAGGGCATCTGAAGACGGCCCTCACCGACCAGTCCGTTCTCGCCGGTCTCGGCAATCTGCTCGCCGACGAGATCCTGTGGCGGGCCCGGCTGCGCCCCGACCGGGGGGCGCGTGACCTGACCCCGGAGGACCGCCGTCGTCTCTACAGCGAGATGCGGCGCACCCTGCGTTCCTCCGTCACCGCCGGCTGCGTACCCCCGCGTGGCACCTGGCTCACCGGCCACCGGGACGACCGTGACCCGAGGTGCCCGCGGTGCGGCACCGGCCTGCGCAGGTCGCGCATGGCCGGGCGGGGCACGGTGTGGTGCCCGCATTGCCAGCCGGACCGGTGACCCGGTCGGAGCGCGTCGGCCGGCCGCCCGGTCATCGTCGACTGCCCGGACCTCTGCGGTATCGAGCGGGCATGCCACCGTTCGCGCGCCACCCACGGGTGCTGGACTTCGGCTCGCTCGCCGACGGCCGGCCGCTGCGGCAGGATCCCGCTGGAGCTGCGGGCCGTGCAGCTGCGTCAGACCGAGGTGTACGCGGTCGAGCTGAGCCAGTACAGCGGCGGGGGAGACGTCCGGGTCATCGTCCCGCGCGTGCACGGAGAGGTCGCCTCGACGGCGAAGAGCCCCTCCGGTCGCCGCCCGGTGCAGCGGACCACACGGGCCGAGATGGACGCGTTGATCTGGACACGGCCCGATCCGGAGGTACGGCGCATCGCCACCGCTCTGCTCGATCACGCGGCGGCCGAGGGGCGGCCCGAGGGCGGGACCGCCAAGTACCGGAGCATGTCCGTCTATTACCGCGTGGACGGACGGCAGGTCCGTCGCTGGAACCTGTCCCTGCAGAACGGCCCGGTGAGGGACGACCTCTCGTTCGCCTTCGGTTCGATCACGTACCACCTCGGGCGGGACATGGCGGCAGCGTTCGCCGCGTCCCTGCCGGCCGTTCCCGAGCTGACGGAGAAGCTGGAGGCGTTGCCGGCCAAGGAGTACAACGCCTGGCCGTCCGTCTCCCTGCCCGCCCTCGCGTCGCAGCCCGGAGGCCTGGAGAGCATCCTGTCCGCGATCCAGGGCCTCGTCGACGGCCGGGCGCCCTCCGCCTGAGCAGAAGGTGGAACCCCTTCGCTCAGGGCGCCGCCGCGCTCTCGCGTTCCTCGTCCGGAGCCACCAGCGACTGCGTGAACGGAATCCGTGCCAGCGCGAGCACCCCCGCGGCAATCAGCGCGACGCCGAACAGCTGCGGCAGCAGCCACCACCCGGAGCGGATGGTCTCCTCGTACAAGGTGATGCCGAGGGCGAGGCTCACCAGGGCGTCGCCTAGGGTGAGCGCGGGCTGGGAGGCGACCAGCGGACCGGCCTGCATGGCGTTCTCCAGCAGGAACAGGGCGCACACACCGGTGGCGGCGAAGGCGTAGGTCTGCCAGGCGGTGAGAAAGCCCACCAGGCCCTGATCGTCGAGGATGTGGGTGGCGGCCTTCATCAGCGCGGCGGTCACCGCGTAGCTGATCGCCGTCGCGGCGCCCAGGCAGGCCGCCCGGGCCCGGCCCTCCGGGCGCCGGAGGGCGGCGACCGCCAGGGCGACGACCGCCCCCGCGCACACGGCGAGCGCCGGAATCCAGCGGTCGAGCGCCACATGCGTGCGGTTGCCGGCGGGTGCGGCCGCGGCGAGCGCCACCGCCAGACCCGCCACCACCACGGTCACGGCCAGCCAGCCCGTGCCCGGCAGGTGCCGGTGCATCAGCAGCGAGGCCACGATGAGGGTGAGCGGCAGCTCCAGCACGAACAGTGGCTGCACGATCGTCAGGGGCCCGGTGGCCAGCGCCAGCGCCTGGCAGACGGCGGCGCCGATCACGGCGAGGATGCCGGCCAGCCAGACGGGCCGGCGCAGCAGATCGACGATCAGCCCGGCCCGCAACCCCTGGGACGCGGGCACGGTCAGCGCCGCCTTGCGTTGCAGTACGGTCGCCACGGCGTTGCTGAACGCCGCGCAGATCGCGAACACGACGGGGAGCACGGTGTGCAGCGTGGCCACCTCCCGGATCGGCGGGCGTGCGACGTCGGCAGTGCCTGCTCCTGCCATGGTCGCCGGATCCGGCCGGGGGCGCGATCGGAGCCCTGCACACGGGGCCCCGATCGTCGCCCCGGTCTTCGGACGGCCAGGTCAGCCGAGCTTCCGGAAGAGCCCCTCCTGCACCACGGACACGACGAGCCGGCCCTCACGGTCGTAGATCCGGCCCCGGGCCAGGCCACGGCCGCCGACGGCGATCGGCGACTCCTGGTCGTAGAGGAGCCAGTCGTCCGCGCGGAACGGGCGGTGGAACCACATGGCGTGGTCGAGCGACGCCATGTCGAAGCCGCGCGGGCCCCACAGCGGCTCGACGGGGATGCGGACGGCGTCCAGGAGGGTCATGTCGCTGGCGTAGGTGAGGGCGCAGGTGTGCACGAGCGGGTCGTCGCCGAGCGGCCCGACCGCGCGCATCCACACGGCGCTGCGCGGCTCGGCGTCCCGGGCCTCCTCGGCGGTCCAGCGCAGGCGGTCCACGTAGCGGATGTCGAAGGGCTGGCGGCGGGCCATCCGCTCCAGCTGCTCGGGGAGCGCGCCCAGGTGCTCGCGGATCTCGTCCGTGACGGTGGGCAGGGACTCCGGGTCCGGGACCTTGCGGGCCGGCGGCAGCTGGTGCTCGAAGCTGCCCTCCTCCGGCTTGTGGAAGGAGGCGGTGAGGTTGAAGATCGTGCGGCCCTGCTGCACGGCCGTGACCCGGCGGGTGGTGAACGACCGCCCGTCGCGCACATGCTCGACCTGGTACACGATCGGCACGCCCGGCCTGCCGGGGCGCAGGAAGTACGCGTGCAGCGAGTGCACGGGACGGTCGCCCTCCGTGGTGCGGCCGGCGGCGACCAGGGCCTGTCCGGCCACCTGCCCGCCGAAGACCCGCTGCAGGGACTCCTGCGGACTGCGGCCGCGGAAGATGTTGACCTCGATCTGCTCCAGGTCGAGCAGGTCGACGAGCCTCTCGGCCGGGTTCGTCGTCATGGGTGGGATTCTCCTGTGCTCGCTGCTGCCCGGCCCGTCACAGCTGGCCGACGTCGGTGACGCGGACGACCGCGCGGCCCTCCGCGTCCGAGGCCGTGAGGTCGACCTCCGCGCTGATGCCCCAGTCGTGGTCGCCGTTCGGGTCGTGGAAGATCTGCCGGACCCGCCACAGGGCGTTCTCCGGCTCCTCCTCGATGAGCAGCAGCTTGGGGCCGCGGGCGTCGGGGCCGGTGCCGAGATCCTCGTACTCGTCCCAGTACTTGTCCATCGCCTCGCCCCAGGCGTCGGCGTCCCAGCCGGACTCCCCGTCCATCTCGCCCAGTTCACCGACCTGGTCGAGAGCGGCCAGTTCCACGCGGCGGAACATGGCGTTGCGGACCAGGACGCGGAAGGCACGGGCGTTGGCGGTGACCGGCTTGACCTCGTCGGCCTTCTCCTGGGCCTCCTCGGCGGTCATCTCCGCCGGGTTGGCCAGCTGCTCCCACTCGTCCAGCAGACTGGAGTCGACCTGGCGCACCATCTCGCCCAGCCAGGCGATCAGATCCTGGAGGTCCTCGGACTTGAGGTCGTCCGGGACGGTGTGGTCCAGGGCCTTGTAGGCGCTGGCCAGGTAGCGCAGCACGATGCCCTCGGTGCGGGCCAGCTCGTAGTGGGACACCAGCTCCGTGAAGGACAGCGCCCGTTCGTACATGTCGCGGATGACCGACTTCGGCGACAGCGGATGGTCGCCGACCCAGGGGTGGCTCTTGCGGTACGTGTTGTACGCGTGGAAGAGCAGCTCCTCCAGCGGCTTGGGGTACGTGATGTCCTGGAGGCGCTCCATGCGCTCCTCGTACTCGACCCCGTCCGCCTTCATCTGGGCCACGGCCTCGCCGCGCGCCTTGTTCTGCTGGGCGGCGAGGATCTGCCGTGGGTCGTCGAGCGTCGACTCCACCACGGACACCATGTCGAGGGCGTACGACGGCGATTCGGGGTCGAGCAGTTCGAACGCGGCGAGCGCGAAGGTGGACAGCGGCTGGTTGAGCGCGAAGTCCTGCTGGAGATCGACGGTGAGGCGGACGATACGGCCGGTGGCGTCCGGCTCGTCGAGCTTCTCGACGATGCCGCCGTCCAGCAGCGACCGGTAGATCGCGATGGCCCGGCGGATGTGCCGCAACTGCTGTTTGCGCGGCTCGTGGTTGTCCTCCAGCAGCCGCCGCATCGCCTCGAAGGCATCGCCGGGGCGGGCGATCACCGACAGCAGCATGGTGTGCGTCACCCGGAACCGGGACGTCAGCGGCTCCGGCTCGGAGCCGATGAGCTTCTCGAAGGTCTGCTCCGACCAGGCGACGAAGCCCTCCGGGGCCTTCTTGCGGACGACCTTGCGGCGCTTCTTCGGGTCGTCGCCCGCCTTGGCGAGGGCCTTCTCGTTCTCGACGACGTGCTCGGGAGCCTGCGCGACGACGAAGCCCTCCGTGTCGTACCCGGCCCGTCCGGCCCGGCCCGCGATCTGGTGGAACTCGCGGGCGCGCAGGGTGCGGACCCGGGTGCCGTCGTACTTGGTGAGGGCCGTGAACAGCACGGTGCGGATGGGGACGTTGACGCCCACGCCGAGCGTGTCGGTGCCGCAGATGACCTTCAGCAGACCGGCCTGCGCGAGCTTCTCGACCAGACGCCGGTACTTGGGGAGCATGCCGGCGTGATGGACGCCGATGCCGTGCCGGACGTAACGGGAGAGATTGCGGCCGAACTTGGTGGTGAAGCGGAAGTTGCCGATCAGCTCGGCGATCTGCTCCTTCTCCTCCTTGGAGCACATGTTGATGCTCATCAGCGCCTGCGCCCGCTCCACGGCCTGCGCCTGCGTGAAGTGCACGATGTAGACGGGTGCCTGGCGGGCGGACAGCAGATCGGTGAGGGTCTCGGTGAGCGGCGTGTAGCGGTACTCGTAGGACAGCGGCACGGGGCGGGTCGCCGAGCGGACCACCGCGGTCGGGCGGTTCGTGCGGCGGGTGAGGTCCTTCTCGAAGAAGGAGACGTCGCCGAGCGTCGCCGACATCAGCACGAACTGCGCCTGCGGCAGCTCCAGGATCGGGATCTGCCACGCCCAGCCGCGGTCGCCCTCCGCGTAGAAGTGGAACTCGTCCATCACGACCTGGCCGACGTCCGCGTCCTTGCCGTCGCGCAGCGCGATCGACGCCAGCACCTCGGCGGTGCAGCAGATCACGGGAGCGTCGGCGTTCACGGAGGCGTCGCCGGTGAGCATGCCGACGTTCTCGGTGCCGAAGATCTTGCACAGCTCGAAGAACTTCTCCGACACCAGCGCCTTGATCGGGGCGGTGTAGAAGGTGACCTCGTCCCGGGCGAGTGCGGCGAAGTGCGCGCCGGCCGCGATCATGCTCTTGCCTGAGCCGGTGGGGGTCGACACGATCACGTTCGCGCCGGAGACCACCTCGATCAGCGCCTCCTCCTGGTGGGGGTAGAGCGTGAGCCCCCGCTCGCCGGCCCACGACTCGAAGGCTTCGTACAGGGCGTCGGGGTCGGCGGTCCGCGGCAGCTGATCGATGAGGGTCACGCCCCCATCTTGCCTGGCCCGATGCCCGATGCGGGAATCGGCTGCGGGCCCGAAGATCACGAACGCTACGCTGGGGCGCCGACGGGACGTCAGCGCGCCCGGTCAACTGGACAGCGGCACACGATGAATGGGGCGGGCAGCGGCCATGATGGGACCAGCACACTCACTGTCGGGAGCCGCCGCCTGGCTCGGCGTCGGTGCGGCCGCCGCGGCGGCCGGGCACCCGATGCCCTGGCCGGTCCTCCTCGTCGGCGCCCTGATCTGCGCCGGAGCCGCCCTGGCCCCTGACCTCGACCACAAGGCGGCGACCATCTCCCGGTCCTTCGGACCGCTGTCGCGCTGGCTGTGCGAGATCGTCGACAAGCTGTCGTACGCCGTCTACAAGGCCACCAAGAAGCAGGGCGACCCGCGCCGCTCCGGCGGGCACCGCACGCTGACGCACACCTGGCTGTGGGCGGTGCTGATCGGGGCGGGCACCTCGGCGGTGGCGATCACCAGCGACCGCTGGGGCGTGCTGGCGATCCTCTTCGTGCACATGGTCCTGGCCATCGAGGGCCTGCTGTGGCGGGCGACGCGCGGCTCCAGCAGCGAGGTCCTGGTGTGGCTGCTGGCCGCGACCACCGCGTGGATCCTCGCGGGCGTGCTGGACAAGCCCGGCAACGGCGCGGACTGGCTGTTCACGGCGCCGGGCCAGGAGTACCTGTGGCTCGGGCTGCCGGTGGTGCTGGGCGCGATCGTGCACGACATCGGGGACGCGCTGACGGTGTCCGGCTGCCCGATCCTGTGGCCCATCCCGGTCGGGCGCAAGCGCTGGTACCCGATCGGTCCGCCCAAGGCCATGCGGTTCCGCGCAGGCAGCTGGGTCGAGCTCAAGGTGCTGATGCCGGTGTTCATGCTGCTCGGCGGGGTGGGCTGCGCGGCCGCGCTCAACGTCATCTGAACGCGGCCGGTCCCGGGAGTTCCTCAGCCGCCGCCGTAGCGCCGCTCGAACGCGGCGACCCGTCCCTCCGAGTCGACCGTGCGGGCCCTGCCCGTGTAGAAGGGGTGGCTCTCCGAGGAGATCTCCACGTCCACGACCGGGTAGGTCTCGCCGTCGTCCCACTCGATGGTCTGGTCGCTGGTCGCGGTGGACCGGGTGAGGAACGCGTACCCGGCGGCGCGGTCGCGGAAGACGACGGGCTGGTAGTCGGGGTGCTTGTCCTGCTGCATGAATGCTCCTCGAACGGCTCGGGCCGGGCTTGCGATCAGCCGGACAGGGTGTCCTCGTCGACGATGTGCACGGCGGCCTCCTCGGCCGACGCCGCGGCGCCGTCGATGCCCACGTCCATGGCGACCAGCGCCTCCTCCTCGTCCTCGTGGGCGCCCTCGTCGGGTGCCACGAGCCGGCCGGAGCGCGCGGCGCCGACCTCGTTGTCCAGGAGTTCCCCGTCGGTGCCCTCGCAGTCCCCGAGGCCGTCACCGTCCGGGACGGCGGCCTCCGGCAGCTCCTCGGAGAGCCGCTGGTCCAGCGTCTCGCCCCGCTGCCGCTCGGCCGCCGTCACGCCGAGGTGCTCGACGGCCCAGGGCCGCTCGGGAGGGGACCAGCCCCGGTCCAGGGGATCGTCGACGCCGTCGTTCTCCAGGGTGTCCTCGGCGTCGAGCAGCCCCGTGTCCTCCCTCTGCTCGTCTTGGTCCGGCTGGTAGACGTCGTCTCCCCAGCCGTCGGAGCTGTTCACGGGTACCTCCAGGGGGTGGGAACGGGCCCGTATCCACGGGGCCCGTGCCGGGCCGCCGCCGCGCGGAGCACTGACGCCGCCCGAACCGCTGTTCCCGGGCGTCCCCCGAGCCGGTGCCTGATTCCAGCCTTCCACCCCCGCTCGGGACCGCGCAACGCCACGGACGCGGCGGCCCCGCGGAGCGAGCGCCTCCCCGCCCGCCCCGGCACCCGGGCCGCGGCTCACCCGTGCCATGACCTCCACAGCGCCGCATACGCTCCGTCCGCCGCGACCAGCTCCTCGTGGCTGCCCAGCTCGCTGATCCTGCCGTTCTCGACGACGGCGATGACGTCCGCGTCGTGGGCGGTGTGCAGCCGGTGGGCGATGGCGACGACGGTGCGGCCGTCCAGGACCCGGGCCAGGGACCGCTCCAGGTTGCGGGCCGCGCGCGGGTCGAGCAGGGAGGTCGCCTCGTCCAGGACCAGCGTGTGCGGGTCGGCCAGCACCAGCCGGGCCAGCGCGATCTGCTGGGCCTGGGCCGGGGTGAGCGCCAGACCGCCCGAGCCGACCTCGGTGTCCAGGCCCTCGTCGAGCGCCCGGGCCCAGCCGTCCGCGTCGACCGCGCCCAGCGCCGCCCACAGCTCGGCGTCGACGGCACCGGTCCGCGCGAGCCGGAGGTTGTCGCGCAGGGAGCCCACGAAGACGTGGTGCTCCTGGTTGACCAGGGCCACGTGGGAGCGCACGCGCTCGGCGGGCATCCGGGACAGCTCGGCGCTGCCCAGGGTGATCCGGCCGTCCCGGGGCGCGTAGATCCCGGCGAGCAGCCGGCCCAGCGTGGACTTGCCCGCACCCGAGGGGCCGACCAGGGCCAGCCGGGTGCCGGGGGAGACCTCCAGGGACACCTTGCGCAGGACGTCCACGCCCTCCAGGTAGCCGAAGTGCACCCGGTCGGCGTGTACATGGCGTCCCTCGGGGGCCACGGAGGGATCCCCGGCGTCCGGCTCGATGTCGCGGACTCCGACGAGCCGGGCCAGCGACACCTGGGCCACCTGCAGCTCGTCGTACCAGCGCAGGATCATGCCCACCGGGTCGACCAGCATCTGGGCGATCAGCGCGCCGGTCGTCAGCTGGCCGACGTCGATCCACCCGTGCAGGGCGAACACGCCGCCGATCATCAGGACCGAGGCGAGCACGGTCACGTGGGTGGTGTTGATGACCGGGAAGAGCACCGACCGCAGCCAGAGCGTGTACCGCTCCCAGGCCGTCCACTCCCGGATCCGGCGCTCCGACAGCGCGACTCGGCGCTCGCCCAGGCGGTGGGCCTCGACGGTGCGCCCGGCGTCCACCGTCTCGGCGAGCGCGGCGGCCACGGCGGCGTACCCGGCGGCCTCGGAACGGTAGGCCGAGGGCGCCCGCCGGAAGTACCAGCGGCAGCCGATGATCAGCAGCGGCAGGGCGAGCAGCACGGCCAGCGCCAGCGGCGGCGCCGTGATCACCAGCCCGCCCATCAGCAGGAACACCCACACCACGCCGATCGACAGCTGCGGTACCGCCTCCCGCATCGCGTTGCCGAGGCGGTCGATGTCGGTGGTGATGCGGGACAGCAGGTCGCCGGTCCCGGCCCGCTCCAGCACCCCGGGCGGCAGCCCGACCGACCGGACGAGGAAGTCCTCGCGCAGGTCGGCCAGCATCCGCTCGCCCAGCATCGCGCCGCGCAGGCGCACCTGACGGACGAACACGGCCTGGACGGCCAGCGCGGCCACGAAGAGCCCGGCGGTGAGTTCCAGCCGCAGGTCCCGCGCCCCGTCGGACACGCGCTCCACCAGTCCGCCCAGCAGCCACGGACCGGCCATCGAGGCGATCACGGCGGCCGTGTTGACGGCGACCAGCAGCAGGAACGCCCGCCGGTGCCGGCGCAGCAGTTCGGCCACGTAGGCGCGGACGGTCTCGGGGGCGCCGACCGGCAGGGTGTTCGCCGTCGTCGGGGCCGCCGGGTCGTACGCCGGTGGCGCGACGCCGATCATGCCTTCTCCTCGATCTCTTCCAGTTCCTGCAGTACGTCGTCCAGGGCGACGGAGCCGTTCAGCGCGGCCTCGTCGTCCGTCTCGCGCGTGACCACCGCCCGGTAGCGGGGATCGGTCCGCACCAGCTCACGGTGGGCGCCGACCGCCACGGCCTCGCCGTCGTGCAGGAACACGACCCGGTCGGCGCGGTCCAGCAGCAGCGGGGAGGAGGTGAACACCACGGTCGTGCGCCCGTCGCGCAACTCCCGCACGCCCTGCGCGATCCGGGCCTCGGTGTGCGAGTCGACGGCCGAGGTCGGCTCGTCCAGCACGAGCGCCTCGGGGTCCGTGACCAGCGACCGGGCGAGCGCGAGCCGCTGGCGCTGACCGCCGGACAGGGACCGGCCGCGTTCGGTGATCCGGGCGTCCATCGGGTCGGCCGCGTCCAGCGAGCCCTGCACGAGCGCCGCCAGGACGTCGTCGCACTGCGCGGCCGCCAGCGCCTCTTCCGGCCGGACGGCGCCCGACGCGGGTACGTCGAGCAGTTCGCGCAGTGTGCCGGACAGCAGGACCGGGTCCTTGTCCTGGACGAGGACGGCCGTTCGGGCGCTGTCCAGCGGGAGTTCGTCGAGCGGCACACCGCCCAGCAGCACCGAGGTGCCCTCCTGGGAGGGGTGTCCGCCCAGCCGTTCCGCCAGCAGGCCCGCCGCGTCCGGGTCGCCGCACACCACGGCCGTGAGCCGCCCGGCGGGCGCGAGCAGCCCGGTGTCCGGGTCGTACAGGTCGCCCGAGGGAACCTCGGCCGCGCGCGATCCCGCGGTGTCCGTGGGCCGCTGGAGCGACAGCACGCCCGCGGCCCGCTTGGCGGAGGGCCGGGAGAAGGAGTACGCCATGGCGATCTCCTCGAAGTGCCGCAGCGGGTAGGTGAGGACCATGACCGAGCTGTAGACGGTGACCAGTTCGCCGACGGTGATCCGGCCCTCCTGCGCCAGCCGCACCCCGTACCAGACGACGGCGATGAGCAGCAGCCCGGGCAGCAGGACCTGGATCGCGGAGATCAGGGACCACATCCGGGCACTGCGCACGGCCGCGTGGCGGACCTCCTGGGAGGCGCTGCGGTAGCGGTCGAGGAACAGCTCCTCGCCGCCGATGCCGCGCAGCACCCGCAGGCCGGCGACGGTGTCCGAGGCGAGTTCGGTGGCGCGTCCGGCCTTCTCGCGCTGGGTGTCGGCGCGCCGGGTGGCGCGGGGGAGCAGCGGCAGCACGGCGAGCGCCAGCGCGGGCAGGCCCACCGCGACGACCACGCCGAGCGCCGGCTGGTAGACGAGCAGGCCGGCGCAGACCAGGACGACGGTGACCACGGCCGCGGTGAAGCGGGACAGGGCCTCGACGAACCAGCCGATCTTCTCCACGTCACCCGTCGAGACCGCGACCACCTCACCGGCCGCGACGCGCCGGGTCAGCGCCGAGCCCAGATGGGCGGTCTTGCGGGCGAGCAGTTGCTGGACGCGGGCGGCCGCGGTGATCCAGTTGGTGATCGCGGTGCGGTGCAGGAAGGTGTCGCCGACCGCGTTGCCGACGCAGGCCAGCGCCAGCAGCCCGCCCGCCAGTGCGAGTCGTGAGCCGGAGCGGTCCACGACGGCCTGGACGGCGACGCCGACACTGAACGGCAGGGCGGCGACGGAGGCGAAGTGCAGCAGCCCCCAGCTCAGCGACTTGAGCTGACCGCCCAACTGGTTCCGGAAGAGCCACCACAGGAATCGAGGGCCCGAACGCGCGTCCGGGACGCCCGGGTCGGGGTACGGAAGGTCTTGAATCTGCATGACGTCCCAGTGGCTCGTGTCAGGGGGGATGGGGGCCGGCCGAAGGCAGCAAACCGTGACAGGTTCGCCTTGCCGCGTGGTCGCGGGCAACAGGTTTTCCGTCCACCGAACGGAACCGGCCGACAGGGGCGGCAACAGGGCTGCCCTGGCGGGCGGGTGCGCATTGCGGAGGCGGCCGGGGCCCCGTAGAACACCGCCCATGAAGAGACGGATCGTCATGTCCATGCTTGCCGGAGCGACTCTCCTGGCGAGCACCCTCCTCGGCACCGGACCCGCCGGTGCGGCGGACGTCCCGGCCCCGGCGGGCGGCGTCCCCGCCGAGTTCGGCACCGACTGGCACGACCCGGTCACGGCCGCCCCGCCCGTGCGGAGGCCGTCCGGCACGTCCTGCGAAGTCACCGTCGCCCAGGCGCAGTTCCGCGACTTCACCCCCTATCGCGGCACGTACACCCCGCCCGACGGCTGCGGCGACCGCTGGAGCAGGGTGGTGCTGCGGCTCGACGGCAAGGTCAAGGGGCGCCAGTACGACCGGCTCGGCTACCTGCACGTCGGCGGGGTCGAGATCTTCCGCACGTCGACGCCGCAGCCCTCGCCGGACGGCATCGAGTGGTCCGTGGAGAAGGACGTCACGCGCTACAGCGACACCTTCCGCACGAGCCGGGACGTCGAGATGCTCATCGGGAACGTAGTCGACGACACCTACACGGGCGTCCTCGACGTCAGGGTCACGCTGACGTTCTATCAGGGCCGCCCCGACGGGAAGAGCCCCGACCGGGTCCTCGCCCTGGACGGCGACTCGGCCCTCACCACCCCGCGCAACAGCGAGCGGATCGTCGCCGAGGTGTATGCGACCGGCTCCGGCGGCGGCTGCGAGGAGTACTGGTACCTGACCGTGCCCGAGCCGGCTCCGTACTCCTGCAAGGCCGGTCAAGGTCCCTACCGGGAGGTGCAGATCAGCGTCGACGGACGGCTCGCCGGCATCGCCGCACCGTTCCCGACCGTGTGGACCGGAGGCTGGTCCAACCCGTTCCTCTGGTACGTGATCCCGGGCCCGCGCGCCCTCGACATCAAGCCGATCACCTACGACCTCACCCCCTTCGCCGGGATCCTCAACGACGGCCGCCCGCACCGCGTCGAGGTCTCGGTCGTCGGTGTGCCCGAGGGGCAGACCGGCTGGAGCACGCCCGTCAACGTCCTCGTCTGGCAGGACGAGCGGCGCGAGCGGGTCACCGGGAAGCTCACCGTGCACCGGGCCGGGAACCTCACCAACTCATCGGTCTACAAGCCCGGTTCGGACCACAGCGTCGGCACGGAGGGCGCCCACCGGCTGACCGTAGGCGGCTACGTCGACACGTCGCACGGCCGCGTCAGGACCACCGTGAGCCGTTCGCTCGACCACACCTCCACGCACCGCTGGAACGACGGCGAGACGCATGACGCCCTCGAAGCCACCTGGACCGACGACGAGTCGGTGACCGTCGACGGCCGGACCACACGGACCCGTCGCTCCTACACGATGGACGGCACGACCACCCTCGGCGCGGGGGACCGGCTGCGCACCGTGCTGACGCTCGGCGACCGCGCCACGGTCGTCGGCACGCACGGCGGGCGACGCACCGCGTGGTCACGGCTCGACAACTCGTATACGGGCGACGCGACTTATACGGCGAACGTGCCGCGCGATCAGCGTCACGCGGTCGGCACCACGAGCGAGCGCTACCGGCTGTACGGCACGAACGGCTGCTACGACCGCACGCTGACCACCGTGCAGGGGGTGCTCACGGGAGACCGCAGCCGGTGCTGAGGGGAGTGATGCGGCGCATATGACGTGCATCACTTATGGCAGTTTTACCTGGCCGAAACGTTGCGGTCTTGCGCGTGATCAAGACAGCCTCCAGGGTGTCGGAAGCGGAATTCACATTCCGTATCACAGAAGTCCCCTCCGGCTTCTGTGCGTCCCGTCCCCCCTAGGAGGCTTCGTGCCGCCGTCCGTACCGTCCCTCCCGCGACGCGTCGCACGCACTCTACGCACCTCGCTCTTCGCGCAGGTTCTCTGCGCGCTCGTCCTCGGAATCGTCGTCGGAAAGCTGTGGCCGGACACGGCCACGGCTCTCCAGCCGCTCGGCGACGGTTTCACCCGGCTCATCAAGACGGTGATCTCGCCGCTGGTGTTCTGCGTGGTCGTCGTCGGCATCGCCAAGGCCGGTGACCTGAAGGCCTTCGGCCGGATCGGGGTCAAAGCCCTCGTCTGGTTCGAGATCGCCTCCACGGCCGCCCTGGTCATCGGGCTCGTCGCCGCCAACGTCGTCGGCCCGGGCCAGGGCATGAACGTCGACCCGTCCTCGCTGAACGCCGCGGCGGTCGACGAGAGCACGGGTGGTGGGCAGCTGCCCACGACGACCGAGTTCGTCCTGAACGCCCTGCCGCAGAGTTTCGTCGGCGCCTTCGCCGAGAACGAGCTCCTCCAAGTCCTCATCCTGGCCTGCCTGGTGGGCGCCGCCCTGCTGCACCTCGGGCACACCAAGGTGCCGAAGATCCTGCCCGCGATCGAGCAGGCCCAGGAGATCATCTTCGCGGTCGTCGGCTTCATCATGCGGCTGGCCCCGATCGCGGTGTTCGGCGCGATGGCCCACCTGGTCGGCAACTACGGCCTGGGCGTGATGCGGACGTACGCCAAGCTCATCGTGCTCTGTTACGTGGCGGCGGCGCTGTTCATCGCGCTGCTGGCCGTCGCCCTGAAGGCCGTGACCGGCCTCAGCCTGTGGAAGTTCCTGCGTTACATCCGCGAGGAGATGCTGCTCGCGCTCGGTACCGCGTCCACCGAGTCGGTCATGCCGCGCGTGATGCAGAAGCTGCGCCGGGCCGGCGCCCGCGACGACGCCGTGGGGCTGGTGCTCCCCACCGGCTACTCCTTCAACCTCGACGGCGCCTCGCTCTACCTGTCCATCGGCACCCTGTTCATCGCCCAGGCCGTGGGCGTGGACCTGAGTCTCGGCCAGCAGGTCACCGTCGTCCTGGTGCTGATGCTCACCAGCAAGGGCATGGCGGGCATCCCCGGTTCGGCGTTCCTCGCCCTGTCCGCGACCGCCTCCTCCCTGGGCGCGATCCCCGCCGGGGCCGTCGCGCTGCTGCTCGGCGTGGACCGCATCATGGACTCGATGCGCGTCGTCACCAACCTGCTCGGCAACTGCGTCGCCGTCTTCGCGGTGTCGCGCTGGGAGGGTGCCCTGGACACCGACCGGGCGAAGCGGGCCCTCGACGGGGAGGACACCTCCCCGCCGGCCGACGGCGAGGAGGGTGCCGGCGGCGAGGCCGGCACCGGGGCACTGGCGCCGGGCATCCCGGCCCAGAAGCCCAAGGAGCTCAAGGAGTCCGCGTCCGAGGCCGGTTGAGTCAGGGACAGCGGGCCGCGGCCACCGCTCGGCAGGACGAGCGGCGGCCGCGGCCCGCTGTCGTCTCCGGGCGCCGGTCCGTGGGGCCGGCGCCCGTCGAGCGGCTTGCGGCGGTCAGCAGGACTGCGCCGGCGCCCCGTCGATCAGCGTGTCCAGCAACCCCCCGAGCGCTTCCCGCTGATCCCCCGTCAGCGGCGCGAGGATCTCCTCCGCGGCCGACCTGCGCGCCGCCCGCAGCTCGCGCAACGCGCCCCGGCCGTCATCCGTGAGCTCGATGCGGATCACCCGCCGGTTGGCCGGGTCCGGGACCCGCCGCACCTTGCCGCTTGCTTCCAGGCCGTCGACCAGCGTCGTCACGGCCCGCGGCACCACCTCCAGGCGCTCGGCCAGGTCGGCCATGCGCGGCGGCGAGCCCCAGTGCGCCAGCGTGCGCAACAGCCGGGACTGGGCCGGGGTGATGCCGAGGTCGCTGTGGGCCAGATGGCGCTTCTGGATGCGGTGCACCCGGCGGGTGAGCCGCAGCAACTGCTCGGCGAGCAGACCGTCGGGATCGGGCGTGGTCATGGGGGAACAATATCAGGATGCAGTTCATTGTGAGTATAGGTAACAATGAGCTGTGATCCGATCCGCCGCATCCCTCGTAGGAGCCCATGCATCCCGACCGTGAAGCCGCCTGGACCCCGCCGGCCGACGCCAAGGAGCAGCCCCGGCAGGTCCGCCGCATCCTCGGCCTCTTCCGCCCCTACCGGGGCCGTCTCGCGATCGTCGGCCTGCTGGTCGGCGCCGCGTCGCTGGTCTCGGTCGCCACGCCCTTCCTGCTGAAGGAGATCCTCGACGTCGCGATCCCCGAGGGGCGCACGGGCCTGCTCAGCCTCCTCGCCCTGGGCATGATCCTCAGCGCCGTCCTGACCAGCGTCTTCGGAGTCCTCCAGACCCTGATCTCCACGACGGTCGGCCAGCGCGTCATGCACGACCTGCGCACCGCCGTCTACGGCCGGCTCCAGCGCATGTCCCTCGCCTTCTTCACGCGCACCCGCACGGGCGAGGTGCAGTCCCGCATCGCCAACGACATCGGCGGCATGCAGGCCACCGTGACGTCCACCGCGACCTCCCTGGTCTCCAACGTCACCAGCGTGGTCGCCACCATCGTCGCGATGATCGCCCTCGACTGGCGCCTGACGGTCGTCTCGCTGCTGTTGCTGCCGGTGTTCGTGTGGATCAGCCGCCGCGTCGGCAACGAACGCCGGAAGATCACCACGCAGCGCCAGAAGCAGATGGCCGCCATGGCCGCCACCGTCACCGAGTCGCTCTCCGTCAGCGGCATCCTGCTCGGCCGCACGATGGGCCGCTCCGACTCGCTGACGAAGTCCTTCTCCGACGAGTCCGAGGAACTCGTCGACCTGGAGGTCCGGTCGAACATGGCCGGGCGCTGGCGCATGGCCGTCATCACGATCGTCATGGCCGCGCTGCCCGCCGTCATCTACTGGACCGCCGGCATGGCCCTCCAGCTCGGCGGCCCCGAGGTCTCCATCGGCACGATCGTCGCCTTCGTCTCGCTCCAGCAGGGCCTGTTCCGCCCGGCCGTGAGCCTGCTGTCGACCGGTGTGCAGATCCAGAGCTCCCTCGCCCTCTTCCAGCGCATCTTCGAGTACCTCGACCTGCCGGTCGACATCACCGAGCGCCCCGACCCGGTCCGCCTCGACCGGATCAAGGGCGAAGTCCGCTTCGAGAACGTCTCCT
The DNA here is from genome assembly GCF_014202475.1 of Streptomyces paradoxus. Classification (GTDB taxonomy): domain Bacteria; phylum Actinomycetota; class Actinomycetes; order Streptomycetales; family Streptomycetaceae; genus Streptomyces; species Streptomyces paradoxus. The sequence continues at coordinate 266,153 of NZ_JACHGV010000007.1, read as the reverse complement.
TCGGCTACGACGGCAAGGACGGCCCGGTCCTGGACGGCATCGACCTCACCGTCCCGGCCGGCGGCAGCCTCGCGATCGTCGGCCCCACCGGCGCCGGCAAGTCCACCCTCGGCTATCTGGTGCCCCGGCTCTACGACGTGACCGGCGGCAGCGTCACCCTCGACGGGGTCGACGTCCGCGACCTCGACTTCGACACCCTGGCCCGCGCGGTCGGCGTCGTCTCACAGGAGACGTACCTCTTCCACGCCTCGGTCGCCGAGAACCTGCGCTTCGCCAAGCCCGACGCCACCGACGAGGAACTCCACGAGGCGGCCCGGGCGGCCCAGATCCACGACCACATCGCCGCCCTGCCCGACGGCTACGACACCGTCGTCGGCGAGCGCGGCCACCGCTTCTCCGGCGGTGAGAAGCAGCGCCTGGCCATCGCCCGCACGATCCTGCGCGACCCGCCGGTCCTCATCCTCGACGAGGCCACCAGCGCGCTGGACACCCGGACCGAGGCGGCCGTCCAGGACGCCATCGACGCCCTGTCGGCGAACCGCACCACCCTCACCATCGCCCACCGGCTGTCCACCGTGCGCGGCGCCGACCAGATCGTGGTCCTCGACTCGGGCCGCGCGGTCGAACGCGGTACGCACGAAGAGCTTCTGGAGGAGGGCGGCCGGTACGCGGCGCTCGTACGCCGGGACGCCCAACTGGAACCGACAAGATGAAAATATGCCGGGTTTATGACCATATGCGGGTTACCGTGCCCGCATGCAGAAGAACACTCCGCCACGGAGCACGATTCGACTGACGCGCCGGGGCCGCATCGCCCTCGTCGCGACCGGAGCCGTCGTGGTCGGTACCGCCGTGGCGGTGCCGCTGCTGACCCTGGGGACCGAGGAGGAGGCCCGGCCCACGACCCTGGCCGTCCCCGAGGGCTGGCGCGCGAGCCAGGTCTACGCGGCCGTCGACAAGGCCCTCGCCCTGCCCGCCGGCAGCACCAGGAAGTCCCTGGACAAGGCCGCGCTGAAACTGCCCAACGACGCCGAGGGCAACCCGGAGGGCTACCTCTTCCCGGCCACCTATCGGCTCCAGGAGAACACCACGCCGGACAAGCTCCTCGCGCTGATGGTCGACACCGCCAACGACCGGTTCAACGGCGCGCCCATCGCCGCCGGGGCGCAGCGCAACGCCATGAACGTGTACCAGGCCGTCACCATCGCGAGCATCGTCCAGGCGGAGGCGGCGACCAAGGCCGACATGGGCAAGGTGGCCCGGGTCATCTTCAACCGCCTCGAACGCGGCATGCCGTTGCAGATGGACTCCACCATCAACTACGCCCTGAACCGCTCCACCCTCCGTACGACGGAGAACGACACCCGGATCGACAGTCCCTACAACTCGTACCAGCGCATGGGCCTGCCGCCCACGCCCATCGACAACCCCGGCGAGGAGGCGATGCGCGCGGCCATCAACCCGACTCCGGGCAACTGGCTGTACTTCGTCACGGTCCGCCCGGGCGACACCCGCTTCACGGCCGACTACCAGGAACACCAGCGCAACGTCGCGGAGTTCAACGCGCAGCGGAAGAAGAGCGGGGCGCGGGCGGCCGGGTGAGGGCCCGGCGGCCCCGCCCCACGTCACGTCTCGCCGCGTAGGGTGAGGTCCCGGCGAACCCCGCCCGGCGTCACGCCGCCGCCGGCTCCCGCTCCAGCAGCCGCCTGATGTCCCGTACGGCCGCGCGGCCGGCCCGGTTGGCTCCGATCGTGCTGGCCGACGGGCCGTAGCCGACGAGGTGGATGCGGGGGTCCGCGGCCGCGTGCGTGCCCTCCATACGGATGCCGCCGCCGGGGGAGCGCAGCCGGAGCGGGGCGAGATGGTCGATGGCGGCGCGGAAGCCGGTGGCCCAGAGGATGACATCGGCGTCGACGTGGCGGCCGTCGGCCCAGTCCACACCCGTGGGCGTGATGCGGTCGAACATCGGCTGCCGGTCGAGCACCCCGTCCTCGATGCCCTGCCGGATCGCGTCGTTGAGCGGCAGCCCGGTGACCGACACGACACTGCGGGGCGGCAGGCCCTGCCGTACCCGTGCCTCGACGAGCGCGACCGCGGCGCGGCCCGCGCCCTCGTCGAAGGGACCCTCGCGGAAGACGGGCGGGCGCCGCGTCACCCAGGTCGTGGACGCCGCGTACGAGGCGATCTCCAGCAGGTGCTGGGTGCCCGAGGCGCCGCCGCCCACCACCACGACCCGCTGCCCGGCGAACTCCTCGGGCCCGGGGTACTGCGCGGTGTGCAACTGCCGCCCCCGGAAGGTCTCCTGGCCCGGATAGCGGGGCCAGAACGGCCGGTCCCAGGTGCCGGTCGCGTTGATCAGCGCCCGCGCCGACCAGACGCCGTCCGAGGTCTCCACGAGCAGCCGCCCGCCGGGCCCCTCGCGCACGGCCCGTACGTCCACCGGGCGCCTGACCCGCAGGTCGAAGGTCCGCTCGTAGCGGTCGAAGTACGCGCCGATGACCTCGGCGGACGGCCGCGCCGGGTCCGCGTCCGTGAGCTCCATGCCCGGCAGGGCGTGCATCCCGTGCACCTTGCCGTACGTCAGCGAGGGCCACCGGAACTGCCAGGCGCCGCCGGGGGCGGGGGAGTGGTCCAGCACGACGAAGTCGCGGTCCGGCTCGAAACCGGATCGCCGCAGGTGATAGGCGCCGGCCAGCCCGGCCTGTCCCGCGCCGATGACGACTACCTCGACCTCGCGTGTGTTGTTCACGCTTCTACTAACCGGGCCGGGGTCGTGGATCTTCCCGACGGGTGGCACGGGTGGCACGGGTGGCGCGCGGCTCCGAACGAGTGGACTCCTCCCCTCGCGGACCGCAAGGCGGGTCTCCGCCACGGACACGGATACTGATGTTCCTCGGGTCCCGCCCCCTCCGGAAGAGACGCCTCCATGAGACGTACTCCCTCCCGCCCCGTCTGCTCGCCGGGGCACTGCTCGTGGCGTCCGTGCCGGCCCCGCTGGCGACGATGCCCGCCACCGCCGCCCCGGCCCCCGCCGCCCGGCACGACCACGACGACCTCCCGCGGCACGGCCTCGGCCCCGAGCTCACCGAACGGCACAACGGCTCGATCCCGGGCTACGAGACCGTGACCGTCTACCTGGCGTCCCAGAAGGCCACCCTGGTCATCATGATCAACACGGACGTCGTGGCCGGGGGCCAGGAGCCGTCGACGCCGCTCGCCCGGGCGATCACCGCGGTCGCGACCCTCGGCAACGTCTACGACGGCTCGGTCGTCACCCGGCCGTGAAGCGTGGGGTCCCCCGCTCGCGGCGGGGGACCCCACGGCTGTCTCACGAACCGGTGGAAGGGCGTGCCTCGGTCGTCGACGGCGGCAGGCCGCCGTTGAAACGGGTGTCCGTGAACCGGGCGAAGTCCACCTTGCGGGGGATGAGCTTCAACGCGGTGAAGGTGTCGGCGATCTCCTGCTCGGAGGCGATCAGCGGCTGGTCGACGGCGACCGCGATCCGGGTCGTGTAGGTGCGCTTCACCGCGGCCAGCGCCACGTCCTCGGGGAGACCGGTGTCCTCGGCCCACACCTTCGCCCACTCCTCCTGGTGGTCGTACACCCAGGTGTAGGCGCGTCGCAGCCGCTCCAGGTAGTCCTTGACGGCGGCCGACTTCTTCTTGTCCTTCAGGGCGGCCGGGGCCGCGACCTGGAAGGTGTGCCCGTTGGTCACGCCGTCCCCGTCGGTCAGCACCCGTCCCTGCCCGCCCTGGAGGATCTGCGAGGTGTACGGGTCCCAGACCGCCCACGCGTCGACCTTGCCGGACGTGAACGCGGCGAGGGCGTCGGCCGGCTGGAGGTACTTGACCTTGATGTCGCTCAGCTCGAGCCCGGCCTTCTTCAGGGACGCGACCAGCTGGAAGTGCGCGGAGGACCCCTGGGCGACGGCGACCGAACGGCCCTTGAGCTGCTGGGGTTTCTTCAGGGGCGAGTCCTTCGGGACGAGGACGGTGTCGCCCTTGGACGTGCCGTGCCAGGCGGCCACGACCTTGATCTTCGAACCGGCGCCGGCCGCGAAGACCGGAGGCGTGTTGCCCACGCCTCCGGTGTCGACGGCCCCGGCGTTGACGGCCTCCAGCAGGGGCGGGCCGGAGGTGAACGTCGACCACCTGATCCTGTAGTCGAGATCCTTCAGTTGCCCGGCGGCCCGCAGGATGGCCTCCGAACCGCCCTTCTGGTCGCCGACGTTCAGTGTCACCGAGCCCTTGCCGTCGACGCGGCCGTCCGACGTGGAGGCTGCCGAGTTGCCGCCGCAGGCGGTGAGCAGCAGGGCGAGCGGGAGAAGCAGGGCGGCGGGGGCGAGGCGTCGTCGTCGCATGGTGGTTCCGTTCGTGTGGGCCGTACGGGGCGTACGGGCGGTGCGCGGGGAGAGTCAGGCGGCTTCGGCGGCCGTCGCCTCGACGCCGAGACGTTCGAGGAGGCCGGCCCGCAGGGCGGCGAAGCGCGGATCGGTGATGTCGCGGGGCCGGTCGAGGTCGATGCGCTGCTCGTGGGCGATGACCCCGCGGTCCATCACGAGGACACGGTCGGCGAGCAGGACGGCCTCCTCGACGTCATGGGTGACGAGCAGCACCGCGCAGCCGCGGCGCTGCCACAACTCACCCACGAGCCGCTGGGCCTTGATGCGGGTGAGCGCGTCGAGCGCGCCGAAGGGCTCGTCGAGCAGCAGCAGATCGGGCTCCCGCACCAACGCGCGGGCCAGGGAGGCGCGTTGGGCCTCGCCGCCGGAGAGGGTCTTGGGCCAGGCGTCCGTGCGGTGGCCGAGGCCGACCTCGTCCAGGGCCTGCTCGGCGACGGCACGCTCGGGCTTGCCGGGCAGACCCAGCAGCACGTTGCGCCAGACCTTCTTCCACGGCATCAGCCGAGGTGCCTGGAAGGCGACGGCTTTGCGGCGCGGTACCAGCACGGTGCCCTCGATGTCACGGTCGAGCCCGGCGAGGATGCGCAGCAGGGTGGACTTGCCGCAGCCGCTGCGGCCGAGCAGGGCAACGAACTCGCCCGGCCGGACGTCCAGCCGGAGGTCGTCGATGACGGCACGGCCGTCGAAGGAACGGGTGAGGCCCTCGACGTGGACCGCCTGGGGGATCACCGGCCGGTGAACGTCGGTCGCCATTGCAGCAGCACCTTTTCGAGAGAACGGACGATGAAGTCGGCGAGCAGGCCGAGGAAGGCGTAGACGACGAGGCAGACCACGATCACGTCGGTTCGCAGGAAGTCCCGCGCCTGCACCATGAGGAATCCGATGCCGGAGTCGGCGTTGACCTGCTCGGCGAAGACCAGCGCGAGCCAGGCGATGCCGAGCGAGTAGCGCAGGCCGGTCATGGCGCCCGGCAGCGCGCCCGGCAGCACGACATGCCGTACGAGACCCCACCGCGACAGTCCGAGCGACTCCCCGGCCTCGATCAACTGGGCGTCCACGCCCCGGATTCCGGCGTAGACGTTGAGGTAGAGAGGGAAGGTCACGCCGAGGGTGATGATGGCGACCTTGGGCGCCTCGCCGATGCCGAACCAGATGATGAACAGCGGGATGAGTCCCACGAACGGCACGGTCCGCAGCATCTGCACGGGCGCGTCAACGAGGTCTTCGCCGATCCGGAACAGGCCCGAGACCAGGGCGAGTCCGGTGCCGACGAGCAGGCCGAGCAGCACCCCGCCGGCGACCCGCTGGAGCGAGGTGCCCATGGCCGCGGGAAGGGAACCGTCGGCCACCATGTCCCCGGCCACCCGGGCGATCCGGCCGGGCGAGGCGAGCACGTCCGGGGGCAACGCGCCGGTGGTGCTCAGGAGTTGCCACAACGCCAGGAGCAGCACCGGGCCGGTGGTGCGGCGCAGCCAGCGCGGGACGCGGGTGCGGCGGGAGGAGGTGGGGACGAGGGGCTGAAGGTCGGGATCAGAAGCTGATACAGGGGAAATATCGGGTTCTTTGGACGCCGGAGGAGCGTGGCTGATGGTCATGAGGGCTCCGGGGAGGAGAGCGCGGGCCGGGCAGGGCGCGCGTCGCCGCCGCCGTGCCGGCGGGACCGGGTGCGATCAGCGGGCAGGCGGAACGAGGGCGGGAAAGCCCGGAAGTGAGGAGAGGGAGGGCGTCAGCAGCCGCGGCGACACGCGGCGGAGGCCACCCGCAGCAGGTCGATGTGACCGCGCGTGGTGAGCAGGGCTGAACGCAACATGCGGCCGAACCTAGTCAGCTGGCATGCGCACGGTCAACGGCGTCTCGGTCAATGGGACGTCCGTATCGCCGACCGGCCCGGCGAAGCCCGGGGAAGTCCGGCGCGTGCGTCAGGATGGGGGGCATGTCAGATGTCTTCACCACCCGAGTTCTGAACCTCAGCACCGGCGCCGCGGAGAGGGTCCTCGACATCACCGGCGACTGCGAGTCCTTCCTGCGCGAGGCGGCGGCCGGCCGCGACGGCCTCCTCAACGTCTTCGTCCCGCACGCGACGGCCGGCATCGCCGTCCTGGAGACCGGCGCCGGCAGCGACGACGACCTCCTGGCCGCGCTGCACACCCTGCTGCCCGCGGACGACCGCTGGCAGCACCGGCACGGCAGCCCCGGCCACGGCCGCGACCACGTCCTGCCCGCCCTCGTCCCGCCGCACGCGACCCTGCCCGTGCTGGGCGGCCGGCTGGAGCTCGGCACCTGGCAGTCGGTCTGTCTGGTGGACACCAACAAGGACAACCCGGAACGGAAGGTGCGCCTGAGTTTCCTGGGGTGAGCGCGGTCCCACGGCTCCGGTCGCACGGCCGTGGGCCCGGCATGGCCCTGGTGCGCCGTGACGGCCGCCCGTAATGCCCGTATCCTCATCAATGCCAGATTCTCTTCCGAGCAGCGGATTGTCGCGGGCGCAAGTGAGGCGAAGCGTGGTTCGATCCGGCGAGGAACCCAGGCCGGCGGGGCGTGCGACGGACGGCACGGGACCCGCCAGTCTCCGCGAGCTGTTCCTCCAGGGCGAGCCGGTCGAGACGGGTGTGCGGACGTCCATCCTGAACTCGTGGCAGCGCTGCCGCTCCCTGGGCCTGTCACCGGACGCACTCGACCTGCCCTACCGGGAGGACTTCGACCCGGGCGGCCGTATCGTCCGGGCGGCCGTGCCCGTCCTCGACCGGCTGCAGGCCACGTTCGCCGGCAGCCAGGTCAACATCTCCGTCGCCGACGCGAACGGGACGGTGCTGCTGCGCCGCTTCGGGGATCCGTCGATGGCCAGGAGCCTCCCGGCCATCCAGGTCGTCCCGGGGTTCGTGTTCGCCGAGCAGGTCGCCGGCACCAACGGCATCGGGCTGGCCCTGGCGGAGCGGCGGCTCATCCGCGTCTACGGTGCCGAGCACTTCGCGGAGCGCTCCCAGCAGAACGCCTGCGTCGCGCTGCCCGTCCGTGACCCGCTCAGCGGCCGCATCGAGGGCGTCCTGTGCCTCGGCTACCCGCGCGGCTTCGAGAGGCCCGCACTGGGCGTCGCGATCCGCAGGGCGGCCGAGGGCATCGAACGGCGGCTGCTGGGGCAGAGCTCCGCGCGCGAGCGGGCCCTGCTGCGGACGTACCTGGCCGCCGGGGCCGGGGCCGGGGCCGCCGGTCTGCACCGCGCGGTGGCGCTGGACGCGCTGACGAACGAGTTCCACCCCCGCGACCAGGCCATCCTGCGGGAGAAGGCGGCCGAGCTGATCTCCGGTGCACAGCGGGGAGCCGCCGAGGTGACCCTGCCCGACGGGCGGCTCGTGACGCTCGTGAGCCGTCCGGTGACGAGCGGCTCCGGGGTGCGGGGCATCGCCATCGAGGCCGTGCTGCCCGGCTCACCGGGTGGCGAGCCGCTCGTCATACCGCACCAGACGGACGAGCCGGCCGGCCTCACCACCTCCGCCGTCCCGCTCTCCGCGGCCCGCCCGGCCATCACCCTGCCGTCCGGGCACCTCGCCACGCCCTCCGGCCCGCCCGTCACCACCGACGGAGACGGCGGGACGGCCGGACCGGGCGTGCCCGGCGAGTCCGACACGCCCGTCTCGGCGCCCACTCCTGCCGGACCCGCCGTGTCGTACGGCGCCCGAACCACCGCGCAGTCCACGAGGCCGGACGACGACCGGGGCCCCACCGGGCCGGCCCCGGCCGACGGCGACCGGGGTTCCGGCGAGCCCGTCAGCGGGGAGCAGTCCGAAGCGGCGTTCCCGGCCCGCGGGCTGGTGATGCTGGGGGAACCGCAGGTCGGGGCCTACGCCCTGGCCGCGCGCCGCCGCCTGGAGCTGCTGTCCGAGGCCAGCACCCGCATCGGCACCACCCTGGACGTGCGCCGCACGGCCGAGGAACTGGCCGAGACCGCGGCCCCCGGCCTGGCCGACTTCGTCACCATCGACCTGCCCGACGCCGTACTGCGCGGCGAGGAGTCCGCCGACCCCATGGCCGACCTGCGCCGCACGGTCGTCCACGGCATCCATGAGGGCCTGCCCTTCACACCTCCCGGCAAGCGCGTCGGCTTCGGCCCGACCACGCCTCAGCTGCGCTGCCTCGGCAGCGGCGAGGCCGTGCTGGAACCGGACCTCAAGGCCGCCGCGGGCTGGCTCGCCCAGGACCCCGAGCACACCGAGCGTCTGCTGGCCCACGTCCACTCCCTCATCGCGGTGCCGCTGCTCGCCCGCGGTGTCGTCCTGGGGGTCGTCTCCCTCTACCGCGCGGGCAGCCCCTTCGGGGACGACGACCGCTCCCTGGCGCAGGAACTCGCCTCCCGCGCCGCCCTGTCCATCGACAACGCCCGGCGCTACACCCATGAGCGCACCATGGTCCTGGCCCTCCAGCGCCGGCTCCTCCCGCACGGCCTGCCCGACCAGGACGCCGTCGAGGTCGCCCACCGCTACCTGCCCGCCGAGTCCGACGTGGGCGGCGACTGGTACGACGTCATCCCGCTGTCCGGCGCCCGCGTCGGCCTCCTCGTCGGCGACGTCGTCGGCCACGGCATGCTCTCCGCGGCCACGATGGGCCGGCTGCGCACCGCGGCCCGCAGTTTCGCCGAACTCGACTTCCCGCCCGACGAGGTCCTCACCCACCTGGACAACCTGGTGGGCCGCCTGGACCGCGAGGACCCCGACGGCAAGGGCGCCGGCGTCATCGGCGCGACCTGTCTCTACGCCGTCTACGACCCGACCGCGCAGCGGTGCCTGATGGCCCGCGCCGGCCATCCGCCGCCCGCCGTCGTCCACCCCGACGGCGCCGTGACCTACCCCGACCTGCCCGCCGGGCCCCCGCTCGGCCTCGGCGGCCTGCCCTTCGACGCCGTCGAGATCGACCTTCCCGAGGGCAGCCAGCTGGTCCTGTACACCGACGGCCTCATCGAGGACCGGAACCGGGACGTCGACGTGGTCCTGGAGCAGCTGCGCGAGGCCCTGGCCCATCCCGAGCGTGCCCCCGGGGAGACCTGTCAGGCGGTCCTGGACACCGTGGCACCCGCGCACCCGCACGACGACATCGCCCTGCTCGTCGCCCGCGTCCACGCCATGGACCCCGGCCGGATCGCCGCCTGGGAGCTGCCCGCCGACCCGGCCCGCGTCGGCGAGGTCCGGGCCTCCGCCATGCGGTGGCTGTCCGACTGGGGGCTCGACGAGACCGGGTTCGCCGTGGAGCTGATCCTCAGCGAGCTGATCACCAACGCCATCCGCCACGGGGCCGCGCCGATCCAGGTCCGGCTGCTCTACGGCAAGACCCTGATCTGCGAGGTCTCCGACGCCAGCAACACCGCACCGCACCTGCGCCGGGCGGCCAGTACGGACGAGGGCGGTCGCGGTCTGTTCCTGGTCGCACAGCTCTCGCAGAGCTGGGGCACCCGCTACCTGCCCGAGGGCAAGGTCATCTGGGCCGAATGCGATCTCGACGCCGCGTGACACGGCGTGACGCCGCTTGACACGGCCTCCGGCCCGGTTCGGCTGCCCGCCGGTCCCGCGCCGGCCGCCTTGGAGGCCGCGCCCCGTCGGCGTCGCAGCGAGCCGAAAAATGCCCGAAATGCTGTAATTTGATCGAGTGCGCGACGCTCCCGACACGCCCCCGGAGGCGGCTTCACCCTTCGGGCCGGAACCCCTGGTCCGGATCCGCGGACTCAGCAAGAGGTTCGGCGGCACCGTCGCGCTGGCCGGGGCCGACCTCGACGTCCACCCCGGCAGCGTCCTCGCCCTGCTCGGGCCCAACGGCGCCGGGAAGTCCACGCTCATCAAGATCCTCGCCGGCGTCCACCACGCCGACGCGGGGCAGATCACCGTCGCCGGGGAACCCCTCGGCAGCCCCACCGCCACCCGGAGCATGTCGTTCATCCACCAGGACCTCGGTCTCGTGGAGTGGATGACGGTCGCCGAGAACATCGCCCTGACCACCGGGTACGGGCTCCGGACCGGGCTGATCTCCTGGCGGCGCACCCGTGCGCGCTGCGTCGAGTCCCTGGGGATCGTCGCCGCCCACCTCGACCCGGACGCGCCGGTCTCCGGCCTCGCACCGGCCGACCGCTCGCTGGTCGCGATCGCCCGGGCCCTGGCGGCACGCGCACAGCTCATCGTCCTCGACGAGCCGACCGCCCGGCTGCCCGCCGCGGACTGCGACCGGCTCTTCCGCGTCCTGCACGGCCTGCGCGACCGCGGGCACGCCGTCCTCTACGTCAGCCACCGCCTGGACGAGGTGTACCGGGTCGCCGGTCTCTTCGCCGTCCTGCGGGACGGCCGCGTCGTCAGCCACGGCCGGCTCGCCGGGCACAGCCCCGCGCGTCTGGTCCGCGACATCGTCGGCGAGGCGGACGAACCGGCCGTTCACCGCCCCGCCGGGCTCCCGGCCGGCGCAGCGCCCGTCCTGACCCTCGACGGCGTGCGCACCGCCCGGGCCGGACCCGTGCGTTTCGAGCTCGCGGCCGGGGAGGTCCTCGGCCTGGTCGGACTCTCCGACGCCGGGCACATGGACCTCGGCAGGGCCCTCGCCGGCGCCCGGCCCCTCCTGGACGGGCGGGTCCTGCTGCACGGGCGGCCCTACCGGCCCCGTACGGTCGCGGAGGCCGTCGCCCAAGGGGTCGGGCTCGTACCGGGCGACCGGCTGCGGGAGGGCTGCCTCGCCGAGCTGACCGTGCGGGAGAACCTCCTGGCGAACCCCCGGGCGGGAGGCCTGCCCGTACCGCGCTGGATCGGCCCCCGCGGTGAACGCGCCCGGGCCGCCGCCCTGATGGACCGCTTCTCGGTGCGGCCCCGCGACAGCGAGACCCCCATCGCCACGCTGTCCGGCGGGAACCAGCAGAAGGTCATGCTCGGCCGCTGGCTGCGGACGGACCTGCGGCTGCTGATCCTGGAGGAGCCGACCGCGAGCGTCGACGTCGGAGCCAAGGCCGCGATCCACCGCCTGCTGAACGAGGCGCTGGAGGCGGGCCTCGCGGTACTGCTGCTGTCCACCGACTTCGAGGAGGTGGCGAGCGTGTGCCGGCGCACGCTGGTCTTCGTGCGCGGAACGGTGACGGCCGAGCTGAGCGGTCCCGCCCTCACCGTCGCCGGACTGACCCGGGCGGCCTCGGCCATGCCCCCGTCCACGGCCGGTCACCCGTGACGCCGCGCCGCCGCCCCGGCGGCCACCACGTCGGCGCCTACGGCCTGCTCGCCCTCACCGCCCTGCTCTACCTGGTCTTCTCCCTCGCCCTGCCGGACACCTTCCCCACCCTGGACACCGTCGACTCGATCCTGTCGAACCAGTCGATCCCGGCCGTGCTCGCGCTCGCCGCCATGGTGCCCGTCGTCACCGGCGCGTTCGACCTCTCCATCGGCTACGGCCTCGGCCTGGCCCATGTGATGGTGCTGCAACTCGTCGTCAACGCGGGGTGGCCCTGGCCGCTGGCCTGTCTCACCGTGCTCGCCGGAGGACTGGTGGTGGGCGTCCTCAACGGCGTCATCGTCGAGTTCGGCCGGATCGACTCCTTCATCGCCACCCTCGGCACCGGCAGCATGATGTACGCCGTGACCGGCTGGGTCACCGACGGCGGCCGGATCGTCCCCGGCCCGCAGGGCCTGCCGCCGGCGTTCACCGACCTCTACGACTCCTCGTTCCTCGGGCTCCCGGTCCCCGCCTTCTACGTGCTCGGCCTCGCGGCCGCCCTCTGGCTGGTGCTGGAGCGGCTGCCGCTGGGCCGGTACCTGTACGTCGTCGGGTCGAACCCGCGCGCGGCCGACCTCGTGGGCATCCCGGTGCGCAGGTACACCGTGTACGCGTTCGCCGCCTCGGGCCTGATCGTCGGGTTCGCCGGGGTGCTGCTCGCCGCCCAGCAGCAGATCGGCAACCCCAGCGTGGGCCTCGACTACCTGCTGCCCGCCTTCGTCGGCGCCCTCCTCGGCTCCACGGCCATCAAGCCAGGCCGGCCCAACGCCCTCGGCACCGTCGTCGCCGTCGCCGTCCTCGCCGTCGGCCTCACCGGCATCGCCCAGCTGGGCGCCGAGTTCTGGACGGTTCCGCTGTTCAACGGCGGGACCCTGCTCATCGCCGTGGGCCTGGCCGGATACGCCGCCCGCCGCCGGCTGCGCGGCGGCGCGGCCCGCGACGCACCCGCCGCGCCGCCCCCGTCCTCCCCGGCGGGGGCGGGCGGTACGGCCCCGCCCTGACCTTCCCGGTACGCCCCGCCGCGTCGATCCCTCACTGGAGTTCCCGTGTACCGCACCCGCAAGGCAGCCCCCGCAGTCCGCACCGCGCGGCTCGCCTCCTGCGCCCTGCTGGCCACGGCCGCCGCCCTCACCGGCTGCGAGCGCGGTTCCTCCGACGGAGCCGACGAGACCGCGACGGGCCCGAGCGGCTGCCCCGCCGTCCAGGCCAAGGCCCGGGAGGCCGTCACCCGGGCCGAGCGGGCCGACATCCCCTGGGGAGGACCCACCAGCGGCCCCCGGGCGGTGTCCGGCAAGAACCTCGTCTACGTCGCCCAGACCATGACCAACCCCGGTGTCGCGGGCGCGGCCGACGGGGTGCGGGACGCCGCGCGGGCCATCGGCTGGACCGTGCGGGTGATCGACGGCGGCGGTACCCCGGCCGGCATCCAGGCGGCCATGAGCGAAGCCGTCGCCCTGCGGCCCTCGGGCATCGTCATCGGCGGCTTCGACCCCGATTCGACGGCCCAGCAGACCGCCCGGGCCAACGAGCAGCGCATCCCGCTCATCGGCTGGCACGCGGTCCCCGAACCCGGCCCCAGCCGGCAGCCCGACCTCTTCACCAACGTCACCACCCGCGTCCGGGACGTGGCCCGCATCAGCGCGCAGTGGATCATCTCCCACTCCGACGGCCGCGCCGGGGTCGTGCTCATCACCGACGCGTCGATCCCCTTCGCGCGGAACAAGTCCGACCTGATCCGCGAGGAGCTGACGAGCTGCCAGGGGGTGCGGCTGCTCTCGGTGGAGAACATCCCGATCCCCGACGCCAGCACCCGCACCCCCCGGGAGATCTCCTCCCTGCTCTCCCGCTTCCAGGACCGCTGGACCCACTCCGTGGCCATCAACGACCTGTACTTCGCCGACGCCGCCCCCGCTTTCCGCGCCGCCGGCGAGAAGGGCTCCGGGCCGCCCTTCAACATCGGGGCCGGTGACGGCGACCCGTCCGCCTTCCAGCGCGTCAACAGCAGGCAGTACCAGGCCGCCACCGTGCCCGAGCCGCTGTCCCTGCAGGGCTGGCAGATCGTCGACGAGTTCAACCGCGCCTTCTCCGGCCGTCCCCACAGCGGGTACGTGGCCCCCGTGCACATCGCCACGGCCGGCAACAGCGACGGCGCCACCAGCTGGGACCCGTCGGGGTACCGCGAGGCCTACCGGAAGATCTGGGGGAGGTGACGGCCGGTCAGGTGCCCGATCCCTTCACGGAACATGCACGGAACCTCGGGATCCCTTTTAACTTTCAAGGGCTACTGTCGCGTCAGTCGAGTGGCCGCCGGGGGTCGATCCGAGCGGGGCCCGTCCGCGGCGGCCCTCGCTCCCCCCACCAGCACAGGAGACCCGGCTGTGTACGACGGCGACGTAGTGGTGATCGGCGGCGGCTACGCCGGTGTCCGGCTGGCCAGACGGCTGGACGGCGCGGCCCGGGTCACGCTGGTCGACCGCAAGGAGGTCTTCTTCCACCGCGTCGCCTCCCTGCGCGCGGGAGTGCGCCCCGAGTGGACGCACACGCCCTTCATCCCCTACGACCGGCTGCTGCGCCACGGCCGGGTGGCCACCGGCAAGGCCGTCCGCATCGACACCACCGAGCGGCAGGTCGTCCTCGCCACCGGCGAGCGGCTGCCGTACGACGTGGTCGTGATCGCCACCGGCGCCGACTACCCCGAGCCGGCCCGCTTCACCGGCACCACGACGGAGGAGGCGGCCAAGTCCTTCGCCGAGCACCAGCGCAACGTCGCCACGGCCGAACACATCCTGGTCGTCGGCGGCGGCCCCGGCGGCGTCGAGCTCAGTGCCGAGATCCGCCTCGCCCGCCCGGACGCCCGCGTCACCCTCGCCCACTCCGGGCCCGCCCTGCTGGACTCCACGGGCAGTGCCCGTCCGGGGCGCAAGGCCCTGGCCTGGCTGGAGTCCCACGACGTGGAGGTGCGGCTCGACTCCTTCATGTCGCCCGGCAACGACTTCGGCACCTACCGCGACGCCCGCGGCACGGTCATCGAGGCCGACCTGTCCTTCTGGGCGACCGGCACCACCCCCAACACGCTCTGGCTGCGCCTGGCCGGACACGGCGACTGGCTCAACGGAGCCGGGCACGTGAAGGTCGACCGGACGCTCCGGGTCGAGGGCAGGCTGGACGTGTTCGCCGTCGGCGACGTGAACGACGTCAGCGAACTGAAGATCACCCCCGCCGCCCTCGCCCAGGCGGACATCGCCGCCCACAACATCCGCGGCTATCTGCACAGTTCCGGCAAGCACCGCAAGGAACCGCGCTTCTACCGCCCGGTCCAGCGCACCCCGCTCATCGTGCCGTTCGGCCCCGCCGACGGACTGACCGTGCTGCCCGTGCCGGGCGGAGAGTCCGCCGTCCTCGGCAGCCGCACCACCACCCTGACCAAGGCCAAGAGCCTCATGACGCCCTACATGCGCCGCCAACTCGGTTACACGGCCGCCTGACCCGCGGGGCCGGGCCTCCCCACCACTCCACCCCCGTCGTTACCCGCGGGTTCAGCCTGGGGTAGGGTCCCACCGTTTCCGGCTACCGACTGATGGTGTGCCGGTACAGGGCGTGTCGGAGGGTGGCAAGACGATGGAATCCCAGCGGGGTGACGGCGGATCCGTGGACCTGGACGGCACGAGCCTGGATTCACTCGCTCCCGAACCGCTGCTGACCAGGGACTACGAGGTGCGTCCCGCGCTCGTGTACGAGCGGCTGCGCGAGCGGCACGGCCCGGTCGCGCCGGTCGACCTGCTGGGGGTGCCGGCCTGGCTGGTCCTCGGCTACCGCGAGTCGCTGCAGGTGCTCCAGGACGACGAAGGCTGGCCCAAGGGCCTGGAGAACTGGCGGGCCCGCACCGAGGGCAGGGTGCCGTCCGACTGGCCGCTCGGGCCCTCCCTGGAGGTCAACCACATCCTGATCCAGGGCGGCCCCGGCTACCGGCCGCTGCGCACCGCGTGGGACGTCGCCCTCAAGCCCTTCCAGGACCCCCGGCACCCCCAGGCCAAGCGCCTGAAGGCCGCCGTCACCGCCTACGCCGACGAACTGATCACCCTCGTCGGGCAGGGCGGCGCGACCGGCGTGGCGGACCTGTCCGCGCAGTTCTCCCGGCCGCTGCCGCTGATGGTGGCCAGCCATCTGCTGGGCTTCCCCGGCTCGCAGGGCGACGACGCGCTGATGGACATGTGGCGGGTGCTCGACGCCGGCCCGGACGCCGAGGCCGCCCTGGAACGCCTGCTGGCGACGCTGGCCGAACTGGCCGCGCTGAAGCTGGAGAAGCCGGGCGACGACTTCCCCTCCTACCTGCTGGCCGCCCACCCGGACCTGTCACTCGACCAGCTCGCCCGCGAGCTGTTCATGCTGCTGGGCATGACCTCCGACCACGTCGGCATCCTCATCTCCAACACCGTCGTGGAGGTCATCTCGGGCGAGGGCAGCGTACGCGCCAGCCTGTCCGCCGGCATGGTCAGGGAGAGCATGAACCGGGTGGTCATGCGCAAGCCGCCCCTGGTCAACTTCGTCCCGCGCTTCGCGGCCCGGGACACCCCGCTCGGCAACTACACGATCCGGGAGGGCGACCCCGTGTGGGTCTCCCCGGGCGCCGCGCACGCCGACCCGCTCTTCGCCGACCACGTCGCCTCGGGCACCACCATCAGCACCCGGGCCCACCTGTCCTGGGGAGCCGGACCGCGCCAGTGCCCGGCGCGGGAACTCGCCTCGGCCGTGGCGGCGGCCGGTGTGGGGCGCCTGTTCGAGCGGTTCGACCACCTCGACCTCGCCCTGCCCGCCGACCAACTGCCCTGGCGCTCCTCGCCGTTCATGCGGGGCCTGCGCTCCCTGCCGGTGCGGTACGAACTCGCCTCCGTGCCGCCCCCGCGGCCGTGGGCGGACGCCCCCGCGCCGGGCGTGGCCGAGGAGGTCCTGCCGGACCCGGCCGCGCGGCAGCGCTCCTCGCTGTGGCGCTACCTGACGGGCCTCATCCGCGGCGGCCGCTGACCTGGCAGGACCGGGTCGAACGCCCATCCCGCACCGGCGTTCCTCACGGTCCCGGGATGACGCTTTCACGCCGCAGACGTGACAAAAGGTGCTGGTCCGGAGGGCGCCCGCTCTGCGATGCTCGTGACAGATCCCGGGACAGGGCGCGAGGGCCCGCGGGGGCCGGGCAGGTACACCTCGATGACCTGCCCGGCCGTTCTTCTGTCAGGGGGCGGGACGGGGGTGGAACAGGGGGCGTGAACCGGGGGCGGGGCTCACACCCAGCCCGACTCCGTGGCGATCCGGACCGCGTCGATCCGACTGCGGCCGCCCGTCTTCCGGGTGATCGCCGACAGATGGTTGCGGACCGTCGCGGCGGACAGGCACAGCCGCTCCGCGATCTCCCGCGTGGGCGTACCCTCGGCGGTCAGCCGCAGCACCTCCACCTCCCGCGGGGTCAGCGGGTTCGCACCCGCGTCCAGCGCGGCCAGCGCGAACTCGGGGTCGACGAACCGCTGCCCCCGCACCAGCTTGCGGACTCCGTGGACCAGCCGGTCCGGCGGGGCGTTGGAGCTGATGACCCCCGCGGCGTGCAGGTCGAGCAGTCGGCGCAGCCGCTCGGGTGTCGTCGAGGCCATCATCAGCAGCATCCGGCACTCCGGCAGCCGCGCCCGCAGCTCGCCCCGGACGGCGACCTCCTCGCCCTCCCTGGAGTCCACGCCGATCACCGCCACGTCCGGCCGGCAGCCCAGGGCACGCGCGACCACGTCACCGTTGCCGTCGGCCTCGGCGACGACCTCGATGTCGTCCTCCCGCGACAGCAGAGCGGCGAACGCTCCCCGCACGAGACGGGTCTGCTCGACGAGAAGAACGCGGATCACGATCGCTCCCTTCCGCCGTACGCGGCCCGCAGGGCCACCTTGACCGGATTATCCCCGCACAGCGCGTGAAATTCAGTCCGAGCCGCAGCGCAGCAGGTCACCGGGGCCGCCGGTGATCGAGTGGTGAGGCCTGGGGGGCCGGGCGTACCGTCGAACGGTGGACACCGCAGGCAGCAGCCCGCAGCCGGCTTCACCACAGACGACCACCACCAGGGAATCCGGTGGTGGCGGCAACGCGATGGCGCTGCTGGTCATCGCCTCGTGCCAGTTGATGGTGGTCCTCGACATCACCATCGTGAACATCGCGCTGCCGCACATCCAGAGCTCGCTGGAGTTCTCCACCACGAGCCTGTCCTGGGTGGTGAACGCCTACACCCTGACCTTCGGCGGTCTGCTGCTGCTCGGCGGCCGGGCCGGAGACATCCTGGGCCGGCGGCGCGTCTTCATCTTCGGCGTGCTGCTCTTCGTGCTCGCCTCCCTGCTCGGCGGATTCGCCCAGAACGCCGGACAACTCCTCGGCGCGCGCGCCCTGCAGGGCGTCGGCGGCGCCATCGCCTCCCCGACCTCCCTCGCCCTGATCAGCACCACCTTCCGCGAGGGACCGGAACGCAACCGCGCCTTCGGGGTCTTCGCCGCGGTCTCGGCCGGCGGCGGTGCGATCGGCCTGCTCGCCGGCGGCATGCTGGTGGAGTGGCTGAACTGGCGGTGGGTGCTGTTCGTCAACGTGCCCATCGGCCTGCTCATCGTGCTCGCCACACCGCGCTACATCAGGGAGTCCGAACGCCACCCCGGGCGCTTCGACATCACCGGCGCGCTCACCTCCACCGCGGGCATGGTGCTGCTCGTCTACGGCTTCATCAGAGCCGCGC
The DNA here is from genome assembly GCF_014202475.1 of Streptomyces paradoxus. Classification (GTDB taxonomy): domain Bacteria; phylum Actinomycetota; class Actinomycetes; order Streptomycetales; family Streptomycetaceae; genus Streptomyces; species Streptomyces paradoxus. The sequence continues at coordinate 247,773 of NZ_JACHGV010000007.1, read as the reverse complement.
AGGACGGCTGGCGGGATCCGCTCACCCTCGCCTCGTTCGCCGGAGCGGTCATCGTCCTGGCGGCCTTCATCCTGGTCGAACGCCGTTCGAAACAGCCCATCACGCCACTGCACATGTTCGCCGACCGCAACCGCGCGGGCACCTACGGCATCATGCTGTGCCTGGCCGCCGCCATCTTCGGCATGTTCTTCTTCCTCACGCTCTTCGTGCAGAACGTCCTCGGATTCAGCCCGCTCGCGGCCGGCCTTGCCTTCCTGCCGGTCAGCGCGGTCATCGCCGTCGGCGCCGGACTGGCCTCACGGTTCCTGCCCCTGTACGGGCCCAAGCCGTTCATGGTGGTGGGCGCGATCCTGGCGGCGGCGGGGCTGGCCTGGCTGACCCTCACCGACGTCCACTCCACCTACGCGGGCAGCGTCCTCGGACCGATGCTCGTCTTCAGCCTGGGCATGGGCATGGAGTTCGTGTCCCTGACCCTCATGGCGCTGTCCAACGTGCCCACGCCGGAGACCGGCGCGGCCTCCGGACTCCTCAACGCCACCCAGCAGGTCGGCGGCTCACTCGGACTGTCCATCCTGGTCACGATGTACGGCACGGCCAGCACCAACGAGGCGGACAAGCAGATCCCGGCCTTCCTGGAGCAGGCGACCCCGGCCGAGCGCATCCGGTTCGAACGAACCGGGCAAGTGCCCAAACCCTGGTCCGACGAGATCCTCACCGCCGGCGTCTCGGCCGCCTTCATCATGGCGGCGATCTTCACCGCCGTCGCCGCGCTGATCGCCCTGCTCGTCATCCAGGTCCGGCCCTCCGACCTCGAACGCCTCAAGGGCGGAGCGGGCCCCGGCCCGATGTGAGGCCCGCCCCGGGCCGCTACGCCCCGATCCGCGCCGCGATCACCGGTGCCAGCCGGTCGGCGATGACCCGGTGTCCCCGGTCGTTGGGATGCACCGAGTCCGACAGATCGCCCGACCCCAGCCAGCCGGTCGTGTCCACGAAGGACACCCGCGCGTCACCCCCGGCGACGGCGGCCCTGACCGCGGCCTCGGTCTGCGGGACGAACCGCCCGCGGAACGTCTCCAGCGCGAAGATCCACGCCTGCGGATACGCGGCCCGCACCTTGCGCAGCAGACTGCTGTACGCCGACTGGAACTGCGCCGCACTCACCCCGTGCCCGACGTCGTTGGTGCCGAGGTTGATCACGACCGCGTCGGCCCGGTAGCGGGAGAAGTTCCAGTCGGGCGTCGCCGCGTTCGGGTCGAGTTTGGTGAACTGCCGCTCCAGCCCCACGCACCCGTCCGCCGCGGCCACAAGGCACGCCCCGCCCTGCGCGATCTGCGTGTGCTCGACGCCCAGCCGCTCCCCGATCAGCCAGCCGTACGCGGTACGGGCGTTCTGCGAGGTCGTCGTGCCCACGGTGATCGAGTCGCCGACGAACTCGACCAGTTTCGCCGGGGCCGGCGGTGCGAACGTCGTCGCGCCGCTGTCCAGGACCAGCCCCTGGAAGACCGCGTCGCCCTTGTACGACCCGGCCACCACCTGGTAGTTGACCTGGAGTGTGTGGTTGCCGGGGGAGAGGGGCGCCGGGGTCAGGTTCACCGTCCCCTTGACATCGTCGTAGAACGTCACGGGCCCGTTGTCGATCCGCGCCCACAGGTCGATCGTGCCGCGCTGCTTCAGCTTGACCGTGCGGCCGGTGAAGCCGGCCCGGTAGTACGCGCCGGCCCAGTACGGGGTGTAGGCGGTGCTGGAGCTCGTCGTGTCCCAGCGGCCGACGAACTTGATGTTCGGGTCGCCGGGCTGCCCGGGGGCCGCCGCCTTCACCGCGGCGCCGCTGCCGAGCCGGGCGCGCACGACCGGGGCCAGCCGCTCGGCGAACCGGGTGTGACCCGCCTCGTTCGGGTGCCCGTTGCCGTCCTCGTAGTCGGCGCCGTCCGTGAGCCAGCCCGTCGTGTCGACGAAGTGCACCCGCGCGTCACCCGCGCTGTTGCGGGCACCGACGGCGGCCCTGGTCTCGCCGACGTAGCGCTTCTTCAGCGTCTGCACCGCGAAGAGGTGCGCCGTGGGGTACTTGGCGCGCACGTCCCTCAGAAACGTGGTGTACGCCGCCTGGAACGCGGCGCCGGACACGCCGTGCCCGATGTCGTTGGTGCCGAGGTTGATGACGACGGCATCGGCACGGTAGCGGGAGAAGTCCCAGTTCGTGCCGCCCGTGCTCGCCGTCCTGAAGAACTGCCCGCTCAGCCCGGTGCACCCGGACTGCGCGACGAGGCAGTAGCCGGACCGGGCGATCTGGGTGTGCCGCATGCCCAGCCGCTCGCCGGTCTTCCAGGCGTACGAGTCCAGCGCCAGCCGGTCGGTGAGGGCCCCGGCCGTGATGGAGTCGCCGACGAACTCCACCAGGCCGGCCGGGGGACCGGCGGCGACGGTCCGGGCCCCCGGGTCCAGGACCAGGCCCTGGAAGACGGTGTCGCCGGATCGGTAGGTCAGGCGCAGGGTGTGGGTGCCGGGGGACAGCGGCCGGGGAGTGAGGTCCACCGTGCCGCGCACGCCGGCGTGGAAGACGTCGGGGCCGCCGTCGACGCTCGCGTAGAAGTTGACCGCGTTCCTGGCCCTGACCTTGACGGTGGTGCCGGTGAAGCCGGTCTGCAGATAGGCGCCGGTCCAGTTGGGCACCGCGGCGGTGCCCGAGGAGGTGTCCCAGCGCCCGACGTAGGCGATGTCGGGATCGGACACCGAGCCGTCGCCCGGCGCGGCCTGAGCGGGTGAGCCGCCGGCCCAGGACAGCAGGCAGGCCATGAGCGCGGCAACGACAAGGGCCGGCAGGGCACGTCTCGGGGAGGTGTGGGGGGAGTTCTGCACGGGGTTCCCTTCACGTGGGGGGTGGAGTGGGAGCGCTCCCAAAGCAGTCTTCCGAGAGAACCAGTGAAACGGTTCAGCGTCAAGTGGTGGATGTGAAAGGGAAGTTGACAAGCCGACGACCGGTGACCACCGCGGTGGCCCTCCGATCGCCGGCACACGTCACTGCCGTGGCCGGGGGAACGTCTCCAAGGCCTCGGCCAGGCCCGCCGGATCCGTGCCGATCTTGCGGTACACGGACGAGAGCAGGTGCCGCACCCCTTGCTCGGTGAGGTGCAGTTCCTGGGCGACCACGGCCGGGGCGTGGCACCCCGCCGTCATCTCGGCGGCCTTGCGCTCCTGCGCGGTGAGCGTGTCCGTCTGCGCGTACCGCAGGGGCAACGGGCGCAGTCCCGCCGCGGACAGTTCCCGCCTGGCCCGGGCGGCGAGGCCCTCGGCACCGCAGTGAACCGCGCCTTCCAGGCCCTGGTAGAGCCGGTCGGCGGCGTCGTGCAGGCGGCCGGCGCGGGCCAGCGCGGCACCGTGGCCGACCAGGGCACGGGCCAGTTCGTACGCGGCCGGAGACCGCTGCAGATGGTCGACGGCCTGCGCGTGCAGGTCGAGCCCCGCCTCACCGCACGTCACCTCCGCCTCGGCGTGCAGCGCCTGGCCGATCGCGGATGCCGCGCCGAAGTCCCGGGCCCGCTTCACGGCGTCCCGCGCGTGACGCACCGCCCGGTCGGGAGCACTGCGGGACAGAGCGGAGGCCAGCCCCAGCTGCCAGGGGCACCACGCGGGGTTGCGCCAGTCCCGGCCGTCCAGCCACTCGCCGACGCGGGACAGCAGGGGAGCGGCGTCCTCGGGCCGGCCCTCCGCCAGGAGCAGCTCGGCGTAGACGGTGCGCGGGTCGGGGTAGATGACGGCGTTCGGGATGGCGTCGCCGTACTGGTACTTGTCGGCGAGCCAGCGTGCCGCCACGACGCGGCCGCGGGCCAGCAGGGTCTGGATCAGGATGCCGATGGCGAACCACTGGGCGGGCACCGCGCCTTCCACCCGGTCGGCGATGCCCAGGCCCTCCCGCACCAGGTTCTCGGCCTCGGCGAGGCAGCCGCGACGGTACCGGATGTACCCGGAGAGCGTCTGGCCCAGGGCCAGATGGGAGCCGCGCCAGCCCTTCGACTCGCACTCGGCCATGCCCTTGGCGAAGAGTTCCTCGGCCCGCCGCGGCTGGTCGCAGTACATGAACACCAGCGCGACCGAGACAGGCACCTCGAAGCCCCGGTTCTCATGGGTCCAGCTCAGTCCGCCGCGCAGGGCCTCCTCGGCGTACGCGAGGGCCCTCTGCCGGGGCTCGCCGCACATCATGGCGTCCCAGGCACGCAACCCGAGGATGTAGCGCTCCTCCAGACCGCGGCCGCGCAGCCGGTCGGCGAGCCGGGCCAGCGCCCGCGACCGGCCGGACGAGTCCGCCTCGTCGGTGCGGAACGCGCTCCACACGAAGTGGTCGGCCTGCATCCGCAGCCGGATCCGGGGATGGGCGTCGGCCCGCCGCGCCTCGTCGTCGGCCACCGTCGCGGCCTCCGCCATCCGGTCGGTGTGGGCCAGCGCCTGGGTCAGCCGGTACACCATCGAGGCACGCAGCTCGGGGTCGATGCCCGGTTCCGCGAGCGCCTCCCGCAGATGCGCCACGGTGGCCGTGGGCTTGATGAGGAACGTCGCGCAGGCGAGTTCGTGGAGCAGCGCGGCGCGCTGCTCCGGCAGCGGTGGCTCCTGCAGGGCCCGGTTCAGCAGCCGCCGGGCCGCTTCCGGGGCACCGGAGTGCAGGGCTTCACGGGCCGCCTCCCGCAGGCAGGCGACAGCCTCGGGCCTGCCGTCGCAGGGCACCTCCAGCAGGTGCCGGGCCGCGGCGGCGTGGCCGAGCCCCGCCGCCCGCACGGCCTCCGCGGCCGAGTTGTGCATGCCCTCCCGCAGGCCCGGATTGATGGACCGGTAGATCGTGGTGGCGATCAGCGGGTGGAGGAACTCCAGGCTCCCGCCGGGCCCCTCGCCGTCGGCCAGGATGCGGGCGGCGCGCAGCTTCTCCGTGGCCTCGTCCGCCGCCGTGCTGCCGATCGCCGCGATACGGGCGGCCAGTTCCGGGGAGATGGCCTGCCCGAGGACGGCCGCGGCGTAGGCGAAGCGGACGGTGGTGGTGCCGAGCCCCCGCAGCCGCTCGATCAGCCCGGGCCCCTTCACCGCGGCGGCCAGGTTCCGCATCGCGGGCAGGTCCTCGCTGGTGCCCCTCAGGTTGCGCTCGCCGAGCCGGATGGAGAGTTCCACCGCCTCGAACGGGCTCCCGCCGGTGGCCTCCCAGCACTCCTCGCAGAACGCGTCCTCGGCGTCCTCGCCCACCTCGTCCCGGACGATCCGCGCCACCGCCCCGGCGCTGAGCGGCGCCAGGGTGAAGGGACGGATCCCCAGGTCGGCGGACGGGGCGCTGAACGCGGCCGCCTCAAGGGGCAGTTCGGGCCGGAAGGCGACGACGATCAGCAGCGACAGGTCCGCGGCCCGGGGCGCGAACGAAGCCAGCCAGGTCAGTGATTCGACGTCGGCCCAGTGCAGATCGTCCAGCAGCAGGACCACGGGCGTCTTCATCACCGCGAGGCGCGTCATCACCCAGTCCAGACCGTCACGCACCCCGGTCGGGTCCGGGACATGGCCGCTCGGCGTGGCGACCAGGCCGAGCGCTGCCGCGACGATGTCGTACCAGCCGCCCAGGAACGTCCGGAGCTCCCGCTCGTCCATCGACGCCAGCGCGGGCTGGACGACCTGGCGCACCACGTGGAACGCCAGCTCCTGCTCCTTCTCACCGCCCCTGCCCGACAGCACGGTGCACCCCTGCGCCCGGGCGCGGGCCCGGGCCTCGGTCAGCAGGGCCGTCTTGCCCATCCCTCCCGGCCCGGTGAAGGCGAGGAGCCCCCCGCGCGGCGCCTGCGGCACGCCGTGAGCGGTGTCCCGCAGGGCCTTCAGCGCCGAGTCGAGCGCCCGGAGTTCCTTGCGGCGCTCGAGCAACGGCCGGGTCTCGGGCGTGGGTTGCCGCAGCTCATTGGCCATGTGCCGTACCGCTTCCTGTCGTCGGCCATCGGGAGGCAGCGCGAGCGTACGCCTCCCGACGACCACCGTTCCGGATTCCGGAACGAGCACGACGAAGAAGGGTGAATGACCTGCTAAAGCCGCGTGAAGTGCGGATTCCGCGGGTACCGTGACTCGAATGGGCACCCGCCCCGCCACCTGGCGAAGCGCCTCCTCACCGCAGAGCCGGGGCCCCGGCGTCCGCGTAGCGCGGCACGGTGCGGGACCAGTAGTAGCAGCCGCGGATCCAGCCGGCCATGCCTTCCACGTAGCCGACGCCCGAAGGGCTCAACTCCGGTTCGATCTCGGCCCGGACACTCTCGAACTCGCGGATCGTGCGGTTGATCTGCTGGATGGCCAGGGTGACGGCCACCGGCAGGGGGCACTGGTGCGCCCGCTGGTAGGCGAGGGCGAGGTTGATCATGCCGCCGGACCGCTGCTCCTTGACCGCGGAGAAGAGGTCGGGGATCCACACCGCCGCGTCGGCCGACAGCCGGCTCAGGCGCCGCATGAGCGGGTGATGGAGTTCCCCGGGGGTCAGCTCGCACGGCTGGGCGGCCTCGCACAGCGGGTGGAAGGGCTCGACGCCCGCGGTGAGGGACCGTATCGAGGTGCACAGCCCGGACCGCAGGGGGGAGGGGTGGGTCTGGGCCACCGCCTCGTACAGCAGTCCGTGCACGTACTCGCGGCTCTTCCAGGCCCAGCGCGCGGCCTGGGCCGGTGTGCACCGGTCACGGACCTGCCGGTAGAGGTCGGACAGGGCGGCTCCCAGCGGTGAGGCGGGCGGTGCGCCGTCCCGCAGGATCGCGGTGCTCTCGCACAGCATGGGCAGCAACTCGCCGGGCCGGTGCCGGCCGACCTCCTCGGCCCGGTCGTCGAAGACGAACTGGTAGGCGATCTGGCGGGCGACGAGTTGCAGAACGCCGGGATCCGCGTCAGGGCTGTTGTAGGACGCCAGCTCCGCCGGGCGGGTGCAGGCAATCATGGCCGGGACCCCCGGCTCCTCGCTCAGCCCGGTGGCGCGCAGCCAGTGGTCGACCCCTGCCGCGGCGGCCGCTTCGTGCGGACTGCGCCGGAACGGGAACGGCATGTAGAGGTGAGCGTCGATCAGCTCCCCCAAGGTGGTCAAGGGCATCACATCCTGCGCGACGGCCGCCCGTTCCTCATGCGTGGTGGACACCGTTGTCACCGTCCCTCCGGGTCTTCTCCGGCCCGGACGCCGCCGTCGGGGAACGGGGCGCGAGTGCCACGGCGTGCGGCGCGGTGCCGCCCGGTGCGTCCGCGCGTGCGGTGCAGATCATCGTCAGCGACCTCGGTCCCAGTGTCGCCCCGGGGCGCAGGGGTGCGACGCGCCCGGCCGGATGACGTAGCCGCCAGCGACCGGCGACGGTCGCGAGGGCCACCGTCATCTCGGCCATGGAGAACAGGTCGCCGATGCACTTGCGGCTGCCCGCGGCGAACGGGATCAGCGCCCCGTGCGGACCGGAGGGGGTCTCGCCCTCCAGCCAGCGCTCGGGCAGGAACCGGTCGGGCTCGGGGAACGACGCGGGATCGTGGTGCAGGAGATACGGGCTGTAAAGGACCGTGGTCCCCCGCGGCAGCAGCCGTCCGGCCAGCTCCGTCTCCCGGGTCGTGACCCGCGTGAAGAGCCAGCCGGGCGGGGAGTGGCGCAGCGTCTCGGTGAGGACGGACCGGGTGTAGACCAGACGCGGCAGGTCGTCGGCGTCCGGTAGCCGGCCGTCGAGGACGGTGTCGACCTCGGCGTGCAGCCGCCGCTCGGCCTCCGGGTGCCGGGCCAGCAGGCTGAAGGCGGAGGCCAGGCACATCGAGGGGCTTTCGGAACCGGTGAGCAGGAGGGACACCAACTGGTCGTGCACCTCCCGGTCACTGACCGGGATCCCGCCGTCCTCGGCCTCGGCGGCGGCCAGCAGGAGCCCCAGCAGGTCGTCGCGGGCAGTGCCCCGGCGGCGCTCGGCGACGGCCGCGTCGATGAGCTCGCGCACCCGCTCCACCGCACGCCGGTAGCGGCGGTTCGCGGGCGTGGGAAGACGGAACAGTGCGTCGACCGGAACGACCGTGCGGACGAACAGGCCGCGGACGATGGCGGCGAGGCAGTGCCGCACCTCGTCGGCCGCGGCGGGGGAGAGCGAGTCGGACAGCAGGACCCGGCTGATCAGCCGGGTCGTCAGACCCAGCGTGGCCGCACTGACATCGATCCGCTGCCCGCTGCGCCAGTCGCGGCACAGCGACTCGGCCTCCTCGGCCATCACGTCCGTCTGCGCGGCGACGCCGGCGGGGCGGAAGGTGGGTTGCAGCAGCCGGCGCTGGCGCAGGTGCTGCGCATGGGGGCAGGTCACGACACCATCACCCATCAGCGCCCGCAGCCTCTCGTACTGCGGCCCGCCCTTGTCGAACGTGCGGGTGTCCCGGAGCATCCGGTGCACCAGTTCCGGGTGACACACCATCCACGCCCGCTGGGGGCCCAGGCGTACCTCCACGAGATCGCCCCGCGCGGGAAGAGAATTCAGAAACTCCAGCGGTCGGCGGAACAAGGCGATACCGTGGCCGATGGAAGGGAATATGCCTGGAGCAGTACCAACCGTCCATGCCTGTTCCGATTCAGGAACGCAGCCGTTCATGGAATACCACCTGCTTCAGTTCGACCTGGGAAAACGGTGACGTTTCATCGATGTGGCGCTTGCACCATGTCCTGCCCAGTTCAAGCCTGCCGTCGACGAGGCGAACCCTTTCTCCGGGGGGCGCACGGGTGCACAGGGAAGGCGCTGGGGGAATCACTTCCGATGCACGTCCCGCCACCGGTGTTCTTGGCCCGTCAGTCGGGCTTCCCGGGGCGTTTCAAGGTCTTTTCCATATGCACAGATCTGGCTGAGGAATGCCGTTGTGAGTGACCGGTGAGCATCCCGTCCGACGGAAGGACGGGATGCCGACCGGACCCCTGTCAGGTACGGCGGTAACTCTCGGGCGGCGCCAGGTACCCGCCCGCCGCCCCGCCCGTGTCGATCACGATCTGGTCGACCGCCATCCCCGGATCCACCATGAAGACCCTCAGCACATGCTCACCGGGCGCGGACACCGTCACCCGGGCCGTCAGCTTCTCGACGCCCTCCTCCACGTTGCGGACCCACGCGTCGCCCCGGTTGCCTGTGGCGATGGCCTGTCCGGACAGGACCGCCGGCGGCTGGTCGTCGAGGCCGACCGCGAGGCGCCGCTCGCCGCGTTCGTCCAGGGAGGGCAGCCGGAAGACCGTCACTGGGAACGTGCCGGCCGTCGTGAAACGGACCCGGTACCGCAGCTCCGGTGAGCCGGCGGTGAGGTCCTCGGTGACCGGCTGTGCCGTCGTCGGCACCGCCTCCACGGCGGCCGTACGGCGGCCCAGCCCGCGTACGATCCGCCACCGCGCCCCGCCGCGCGGCACCTCGCGGTCGAAGTGCGCGGCGTCGACCGACACATAGCCGTGGGCCTCGACGAAGCCGCGGGCCCGCCGGCGCGCCCGTTCCCCGTCGTTGACGACCAGCAACGGCACCTGGATGCTCCGCCCGCCGCCGGTGAAGGCCAGTGCCGGACGGTGTGTGCCCTCCGGTGCCCGGGTCCAGTCGATCTCGGCCCACACCCGACGCCCCGCACCTGGAGGGGCTGGGCCGTGCGCTGCCGTCGGTGTGCGCCGGCCCATGAGAAGCCCTCGCCGGTCAGGAAGAACCGTCGGCCTCGACGAGGCGGGCCAGGTTCGCCAGGGCCATGCGCGTGCCCGTCTCGTTGTCGGCGGCGGGCACGGCGTCGGGGATGCCCTCGTGGACCATGAGGACGTCGGTGCCGCCGCCGCCCGGCGCGTCGGACAGCGTGGTCGTCAGCGTCATGGCGCCGCGCAGCGCGGGGTCGGCGGCCTCGAACTCCAGCACCTCGACCACCTGCTCGTCCGGCACCAGTTGCGCGAAGTGGCCGTGGTAGGTGTCGGTGTGCGCGGCCGACTTCCCTGAGGCGTCCGGCGCTTCGTAGGTGAGCGACACACGGAACCTGCCGCCCACGCGGGCGTCGAACTCGTGCACCTCGCCGGTCATCCCTTCAGGCACCCGCCAGCGCGCGATCGCCTCGGCGCTCACCAGCGCCCGGTAGACGGCGGCACGGGGAGCGTCGACATGGCCGGAGACCCGGGACGTGTACATCGGCCCACCCTAGGCCTCGCGGTCCGCCCCGTTCGGCAGGGGCGGTTCCGCGTCGAGGCGGCGCAGTTCCTCGTCGGTGAGGAGTCGGGAGCGGAGCAGGAAGCGGACGCCCTCCGGGGCCTCCAGCGAGAAGCCGCTGCCGCGGCCGGGGACCACGTCCACGGTGAGATGGGTGTGCGACCAGTACGTGAACTGGTCCGCGCTCATCCAGAACGGGGTGTCCCCGGCCACGTGCCCCAGCAGGACGTCCGAGGCGCCGACCCGGAACTCGCCGCGCGGGTAGCACATCGGGGCGCTGCCGTCGCAGCAGCCGCCGGACTGGTGGAACATCACCGGCCCGTGCGTCCCGGTCAGCCGCCGCAGCAGTTCCTCGGCTGCGGGGGTCAGTTCGACACGTCCTGTGCGCACGGTCATGTGGTCCTCCTGGCGGCGACGGCGGGGTCGGTAACCGGTCCGTATCGCGAGTCGCCAGTATCCGCCCGGGGACGGGCAGGAGGCCACAGGGCGGGAGCGGTCCCGCCCCGCTGCGGTGCCGCCGGCTACAGCAGGTCCCGGGGGACCTGCTCGTTCCAGGTGCGGGAGAAGACCCGGCGGCCGCCCTCGTACGCGTCGAGGGTCGCGTCGACGAAGAAGTCCGTCTCGTCGCACGTCAGCCGGGTGCTGGTCACCACCCGCACGTCCCAGTCGTCCCGCTGGAACCGCATGGTCCACGTGGTCTCGCCGCCGGCCGAGGTGAAGTCGTCGGCGACCGCGGTGTAGCGCTCGTGGGCGCGGCGGCCGGCCTCCAGGCCGATGTCCTCGAAGCGGACGGTGCCCCGGTCCTTCACGATGTCCAGCTCGGAGCGGTAGTCGATCAGGTCCCGCTTGACCTCCCAGCGCTCCTCCGGGGGTGTCACCTGGGTCATGGCGAGCGGGGGAGTGCCCTCGGGTTCGCCGAAGGGGGACGACGGCGCGTCGTCCGGCTCGTCGACGGGCCGTACCGGCAGGGTGAGCGTGCTGGAGTGCTCGTGGACGCCGAGCAGCGCGGGCTTGGGCGCCGGCCAGGCCAGCGGCCAGTACGACGTCGACAGGGACAGCCGGATGCGGTGGCCCGGCGGGAACGCCTGCGCCACACCGTTCAGCGGGATGGTGGCCCGGTAGCGCCGGCCCGGCTCCAACGGCTCGGGGGATTCGGTGCTGTCACGGCGGGTCAGGTTCAGGATGCCGTAGGAGACGCGGGTCGCGGCCCCGTCGGGGCTCACGTCGGACAGCCGCGCGGCCACCATGGCGACCGGCTCGCTGACCGACAGGTCGAGCTCCACGCTCGGCGAGCCGAGGATCTCCACCGGCTCGGTCAGCGGCTCGCTGTCGAAGACGAGCGAGCCGCCGTCCTCCTCCCGCTGGTCGTAGGGCAGGTCCGGGGGCGCGTTGTAGGAGGCCCACTTGCCGGCGAACTGGCCGACGGACAGCGGCGAGCGCACGGTCATCGCCGCACCGCCCTCGGAGGGCGCCGCCCCAGCGTCCTGCGCGGGCCCGATCGTATGCCGGGTGAGCGGGTGCGTGACGGGCCGGATGTGCGGGGACGGCCAGTCCGGCTCGCCGACCCAGCGGCCCGGCCGCTCCTCGTAGGACGTGGAGGGCGGCACGCTGTCCTGCATCCACGCCAGCAGCATGGGGCCGTCCATGACGCCGTTGTCGACGCCCTTGAGCCAGTGGTCCCACCACCGCACCAGCTCTTGGAGGTAGCCGATCGCCGGGCCGGGCTCCCCGAGGTGCGGGAACTTGTGCGACCAGGGTCCGATCAGCCCCTTGCGGGGCACGTCCAGGTTCCCGAGCAGCCGGGTCACGGCGTTGGAGTAGCCGTCCGCCCAGCCGCTGGAGGCCAGGACCGGGCAGCGCACGCTCGTGTAGTCCTCGCACACCGAGGCGTGCCGCCAGTAGTCGTCGCGCCGCTGGTGACGCAGCCACTCCAGCACCCAGGGCTCGGTGTTCTCCAGCCGCTCGTGCCACATCCCGCGCCAGCGGTCGCCGACCACGGCCGGGTCGGGCGGGCAGGTGCCGTAGGCGAACATGGTGCCCGCCTCGGCCAGGTTGTCCGACAGCAGGGCGCCGCCCATGTAGTGCATGTCGTCGGCGTGCCGGTCGTCGGTGAACGAGGCGATGGCGATGGCCTTCAGGCTCGGCGGCCGGCGGGCCGCCACCTGGAGCGCCGCGAACGCGCCCCAGGAGATGCCCATCATGCCCGTGCCGCCGTCGCACCAGTGCTGCTCCGCCAGCCAGGCCAGGATCTCCTCGGCGTCCGCCTGCTCCCGCTCCAGGTACTCGTCGCGCAGCACGCCCTCGGAGTCGCCGGTGCCGCGCAGGTCGACGCGGACACACGCGTAGCCGTGCCCGGCGAGATAGGGGTGGTGGATCGAGTCCCGTACGGCCGTCAGATCGCGCTTGCGGTACGGGATGTACTCCAGCACCGCCGGCACCGGCTCCTGGTCCGAGGAGGTGGGGCGCCAGATGTGCGCTGAGAGCCGGACCCCGTCGGACATCGGGATCGTGACGTGCTCCTCCTCCTTCGTCTCGTACGGCAGGTTGGTCACGTAACGCATGGAACCCACGTGCTCCTCACTTCTCGGCTGCGTCGGCCTCGGCCGGGGCGTCCTCGAAGGCCAGGCCCAGGGCGGCCACGCAGTGGTCGAACTTCTCCCGCAGCTCCGCCTCGTCCGCGCCGCCGGTGTAGATGTGCGCCAGCTCGTAGCTGTAGCTGTCCTGCCCGGGGAGGTCCGAGAGCCTGTCGCCCTGCGCGGGAATCACCTCGATGCGCACCCCCGGGGTCTCCCGCTCGATGCGGGCGATCTCCTCGGGGCCCGGCACCCGGCGCACGACACCGTCGGTGAACCAGCGGTGGTACCACTTCGCCGCCATCGCGTACGAGCCCTCGCGGTGCGGCATGTGCGGGTCCTCACCCAATGCGAGACGGACCATGCAGTGGTGGTTGGGCACGCCGTCGACGTACTGGAACAGCTCCGCGTGCGACTGGGAGTGCCGCGGGTTGATCTCCAGCAGGTTGATCTCCTGGGAGCGCGGGTCGTAGAAGTACTCGATGCTGAAGGTGGCCGAGTCCATCCCGATCTGCCGCATCACGCGCTCGCTGACGTCGTGGAGCTGCGCGATGACCGGCGGGGGCAGCGTCGAGGGGTACTGGTGGCGCAGGAAGCAGGGGGAGTCCGGGTACTGGATGGAGTCCAGGACCCCGTAGACCGTCACCTCGCCCTGGTGGACATAGCCCTCGACGGCCACCTGGACGCCGGACATGGACTCCTCCGCGAGGCAGACCCGGCCGCCCACACCGTTCATCTCCGGCGGCAGGTCGATGCGTTCGAGGATGTGCTCGAAGGGCCGGCCGATGCGGGATATTCCGTCGCGGATCTCGGCGACGGCCTTGTGGAACTCCTCCTCGTCACCCACGCCGAAGGCGAGCTCCGAGGAGTACGAGAGGGCGGGCTTGAGCCACATCGGGAAGGTCACGTCCTCCGGCGGGCGCGGCGGCTCGGCCGACAGGTCGACCTGGCCGAAACGCGGGTGCCGGTCGGTGACCTTCTGCTGCTCCAGCCGGCTCCAGTACTTGTGCTCGCACTTGACCACCGACTCCAGGCTGGTGCTGCGGGTGCCGTAGCGCTCGCTCAGCATCGGGACGAGGGTGCTGACCGGGAAGTCCCAGTAGCCCACGATCGCGTCGATGCTGCCGTCGAACGCGTCGAGCACGCCCTGGGCCTTGTCGAGCAGCGTGGGCAGGTGCACTTCACCGACCTGGAGCTCCTCGATCGTCAGCAGCTGGTGAAAACGCAGCCGGTCGGCTCCCGGGACCTGCTGAAGCGTGGGCAGATTGGCCTCGTCGAGTCCGATCACGAAGACGTTCTTCACCGTCTCGTCAGACACGGCTCTCCTTCCGACGACTTACGGCCCGCAGGCCGGCTTGCAAGATCCTCGGAGTACCCCTCGTGCCTGCCGGCATTCCGGTTGGGGCATCGCACCCGTTCCGGGCGGCCGGGACATGCCTGCCGCCGTCCTGGGAACGCGGCCCGGGCAAGGACGGCGCGGCCGGTGAAGCGGGCCGCGCCGTGGACGACACCGGCAAGGGGGTAGCGGTGCAGCCCGAGCAGGAGAAGTCCGCACCGCAGGTCGTGTCCGAGCCGGACCCGCCCTACGCCTCCGACAAGCAGCGGCGGCCCGGCCTGGAGGCCGAGATGCGTACCGAGCCGCGCCACCGGGCGAGCCGTTACCGGGCGAGCGGGAAGCTGGAGGGGAAGACCGCGCTGATCACCGGCGGCGACTCCGGCATCGGACGGGCCGTGGCGCTGCTGTACGCACGCGAGGGCGCCGACGTCGCCGTCGTCCATCTGCCCTCGGCAGCGAGGCCCCGCTGGAACGCGCGGCCCAGCCCGAGGAGATCGCGCCGACGTACGTCTACCTCGCCTCCGACGCCGACTCCAGCTACACCGTCGGCGAGGTCATCGCGGTGACCGGCGGCATCGTCGACACGCGGTAGCCCGGCTCACAGCCCGGCGGGCAGGGGCTGTTCCGCCCAGATGGTCTTGCCCGTGGCCGTCTGGCGGCTGCCCCACCGCTCGGCGAGCTGGGCGACGAGCAGCAGGCCCCGTCCGCCCTCGTCGAAGGCCCGGGCCCGGCGCAGATGCGGTGCGGTGTTGCTGCCGTCGGACACCTCGCAGATGAGGGTCGAATCGCGGATCAGCCGCAGCTCGATGGGGGCACCGCCGTACCGCAGGGCGTTGGTGACGAGCTCGCTGACGATCAGTTCGGTGGCGAACTCCGCCTCCGTCAAGCCCCATTCGGCCAGCTGCTCGCCCGCCATCTTGCGGGCGCGGGCCACGGCCGCCGGTTCCGGGGGCAGCTGCCAGGTGCGGACCTGCGCGGCGTCGAGCACGGCCGTCCGTGCCAGCATCAGCACGATGTCGTCCTCGGGCCGGCCGGTCAGCACCGTGCGCAGCACCCGGTCGCAGGTCTCGTCGAGCGTGCCCCCGGGGCTGCTCAGCGCCTGGTGCAGCAGGCCGATCCCGACCTCGATGTCGTGGTCGGGCGCCTCGATCAGGCCGTCGGTGTAGAGGGCGAGCAGGCTGTTCTCCTCCAGTTGCACCTCGGAGGACTCGAACGGCAGGCCGCCCAGACCCAGCGGCGGCCCGGCCGGCAGATCCAGGAACCGTACGCCGCCCCCGGGGGTGACCAGCGCGGGCGCCGGATGCCCGGCGCGCGCCATGGTGCAGCGCCGCGACACCGGGTCGTACACCGCGTACAGGCAGGTGGCGCCGACCTGCCCCGACGCCTCCTGCTCGCCGCGCACCTCCGGGCCCTCCTCCCGGTCCAGCCGGATGACGAGGTCGTCCAGCTGGGTGAGCAGCTCGTCGGGCGCGAGATCGACGTCCGCGAGCGTCCGCACGGCCGTCCGCAGCCGGCCCATCGTGGCCGACGCCTGGATGCCGTGGCCCACCACGTCACCCACCACCAGGGCCACGCGGGCGCCGGACAGCGGGATCACGTCGAACCAGTCGCCCCCGATGTCCGCGCCGGCCCCGGTCGGCAGGTAGCGGTAGGCGACGTCCATCGCCGCCAGCTCCGGAGGCCGCTCGGGGAGCAGGCTGCGCTGGAGGGCGAGCGCCGTGCGGCGTTCACGGGTGTACCGGCGGGCGTTGTCCACGCTCACCGCGGCCCGGGCGACGATCTCCTCCGCGAGCAGCAGGTCGTCCTCGCTGAACATCTCCGGCGTCCGGTGCCGGAGGAAGTGCACCATGCCCAGCGTCACACCCCGGGCGCGCAGCGGCACCATCATCACCGAGTGGATGAGGTACCGGGACACGGTCTCGGCGCGGGCGGGGGAGAACCTGAGCCATTCCCGCAGCTCCGGGTCCCCGGGCCGGTGCCGCACGCCCCGGCCGGCGTTCAGGGTCCGCAGCGGCAGCGTCCCCACCGGGTAGCGGGTCGTCTCGCCCGAGGCGACCACCGACTCCGGGCAGCCCTGGAGCACCGACAGCTGCGCGGTGCGCCGCACGGTGACCGGCGTGTCCGGCGGCAGCGGTCCCGGCTCGTCGCCCAGGGCGACGGACTCCAGCAGGTCCACGGTGACGAAGTCCGCGAACCCCCCGGTCACGGCCACTTCGGCCATCTCCTCGGCCGTCCGGGTCACGTCCAGGGTGCTGCCGATGCGCAGACTGGCCTCGTTGAGCACCGCCAGCCGGCGGCGGGCCCAGTACTGCTCCGTCGTGTCGAACACGGTCGCCGACATGCCGTGGACCGCGCCGGTCTCGTCCTTCAGCGGCGACAGGAACATGGACCAGGCGTGCGGCCGGGTCTGGCCCGGGGCCTTGGCGTGCTCCTCGTGGAAGATCATCTCGCCGGTGCGCAGCACCTCGCGCTGGAGGCGGTCGTACTCGTCGTAGGGCGGGTTCGGCTCGATCTCCCACAGGGTCAGGCCCTTCATGTCCTCCACGGACCTGCCCATGACCCGGGTCATGATCTCGTTGGCGGCCACCAGCCGGGCGTCCCGGTCGTAGACCGCCACCGGCACGGGGAGCTGGGCGAGCGTGAGGTCCCACAGCGGCGGCAGGCTCCCCTGCTCGGCCGGGGCCGCCGGGTACACCGGCACGGTGCCGGTCACGAGCCAGAGCCGACCGCCCTCGGCGTCCGCCAGTGGCGTCCCCTGCAGCCGGACCACGACGTGGTTGCCGTTCCGGTGCCGCAGCGCCACCTCACCGGCCCAGCGCCGGCCGTCGGCCGCGTGCCGCCGTGTGGACTCCGGGAGCGGAGCGGCGAGCAGGTCGGTGACGGGCTTGCCCAGGAGTTCGGCGGGTTCGTAGCCGAGCAGACGGCGAGCGCCGTCGCTCCACACCATGATCGCCCCGTCGGCGTCGACGACGACCACCAAGTCCTCCGGTACGCGTCCCTCCACGGTGCCTCCGGGTGTGCCGCCCCTGCCTGCTCACGCTTCCTGCACCGATTGTCCCGCTACCGACTCGCTGAGGCTCGTCTGTTGGGAGGCGTCAGACGGCCAGGCGCTCCACCAGCAGGAACCCGCCGATGACGATCATCATCGCGCCGGAGACGCGGGTCACCGCCCGGGCCGCGGCGGGCCGGGTCCTCAGGACCGTGCGGGCCAGCACGCCGACGGTGAGATAGACGACGGCACAGGCGGTCATGTGCAGCGAGCCGAGCAGGCCGGTCTGGCCGGCGACCGGCCAGGCACCCGCGGGGTCGATGAACTGCGGGAACAGGGAGAAGTAGAGCAGCAGGGCCTTGGGGTTCAGTCCGCTGATCCCGATGCCCCTGAGCATGACCCGCGCACGGGAGGTGCCCTCGGGGGCCACCTCCTCCGCGGGGGCCGTCAAGGCGGCCGGCTGCCGGAGGACTCCCCAGCCGAGCCACACCAGGTAGCCGGCCCCGGCCAGCGTCAGCGCGGTGAGCAGCGTCGCCGAGCTCGCCACGATCACCACCAGGCCCGCCACGGCGAGCAGGGTGTAGCCCGCGTATCCGGCGACCAGCCCCGCGACCGCCGGCACGACCGACCGGTCCCGCAGGCCGGCCGTGATCGTGTAGGCCCAGTCCGCGCCGGGGGTGAATATCAGCAGCAGATCCACTGCCAGAAAGGCCGCCAGCGTGGTCGTGTCCATCGATCGTTCCCTCTCACATGCGGTGGTGCGAGGGGAAGGTTAGGCCGGATCGATCCGAAAGTGTTCCCTTCTTTACTCCTTGATCGCGCGCGCTGGGGCAGAATCTTCTCCATGGATGCCCTGGACCGGAAAATTCTTACCGAGCTGCAGCTGGACGGCCGTCTCACAGTCACCGAGCTGGCCGCGCGCGTGAAGCTGAGCGTCTCGCCCTGCCACCGCAGGCTGCGCGACCTCGAACGCGAGGGCGCGATCCGTGGGTATCGCGCGGTGGTGGACCCGTCCGCCGTGGGCCTCGACTTCGAGGCGCTCGTCTTCGTCACCATGCGCCTGGAGGACGCCGACACGGTCTCCGCGTTCGAGGAGGCGGTGGCCGCCGTCCCGCACGTGCTCCAGGCCCAGCGGCTGTTCGGCGACCCCGACTACCTCCTGCGGGTTGCCGCCACCGACCTGACCGCCTTCCAGCGGCTCTACGACCAGCAGCTCGCCCGGCTCCCCGGCGTGCAGCGCCTCAACTCCACCCTCGTCATGAAGCACGTCGTCGACGACCGCCCGCTGCCCGAGTGAGCGCCCCCCACGCGTGTGCGCCTCAGCCGCCCAGCCCCCCGGCGAACGGCATCGACCGCCATTGCTCGACCGCCGGCTTGAGCGCGTCCACCAGCAGGGGCAGCTGCGGCGCGAGCGCGAGGCAGGCCACCGCGCGGGACATGCCCACCGCGTTGACGACCCGCAGCACGTCCCGGTCCAGCCGGCGCAGACCCAGCCGCCCGGCCGCCTCGTCGTAAGCGGCCTCGCACTCGGGGCCGAGGGCCGCGAGGTCCCACTCGACCGGCCCGAGCGTGGTCAGTTCGAAGTCGGAGTACAGGGCGCCGTCCGGGCCGGAGACGATGTTGGCCGCCGGGGCGTCCCCGTGGACCGGCTGCAACCCGATGCCGGGGAACACCGCCTCGAACCCCGCGCGTGAGGCGACGGCCGGCTCCAGGACCTCCCACTCGCGCCGCGCACGGTCGAGATCGGCCGGGTCCAGGAGATCGGGGCGCGCTTCGAGCGCGGCAAGCCCCTCGGTGACGAACCGCGGTTCGGCCGCCGAGAGGAACGGCAGTTCACCCGGGTAGGAACGCAGCGCGGCGTGCAGGCCGGCGACCAGGCCGGCCTGGTGCACGAAGTCGGGCTCGGCGCTCTGGTCCAGCTCGCACGAACTGCCAGAACGTCATCGAGAACCCGTCCCGCAGCACGGGCTCCCGCGGCACCAGCGGACTCGGCGGGATCACCGGGTGCCCCTGATCCGCGAGCCACCCCGCCACGGCCAGCTCCTGCCGCTGCCGGGCGGTCTGGGAGCCGGCGTCGGCGTACGACGGCAGGACGGCCGGCACCCTGACCACCACCGGTGACGGAGCCAGGTGCACCACGACGGAGAACACGTCGTAGACGACCCTCGCCTCGGCCACGTCGAGCCCCAGATCACGCCCCGCGGCGACGGCCGCGGCGAGGGCACGAGAGGTGCGGGCGGACATCTGATCAGGTGTCATGAACCCTTCCATGGCGCCGATGCTGTCACGCCGGACACATGGGACGCATCAGGTTGAGGACCGGCGGCCGGCTGTGCGCCCCGGGTCAACAACCGGTGCGCTGTGGGGCGATCGGCCCGCCCGGGTCCGCCCTAGCGTGGCCGGGTCCCTTGCACCAACCGCTCGGAAACGAGGAAGCAGCACATGCCGTACATCACCGTGGGCCAGGAGAACTCCACCCCCGTCGACCTGTACTACGAGGACCACGGATCCGGGCAGCCGGTCGTCCTCATCCACGGATTCCCCCTCGACGGCCACTCCTGGGAACGGCAGAGCGCGGTGCTCCTCGACGCCGGCTACCGCGTGATCACCTACGACCGACGCGGCTTCGGGCAGTCCTCCCAGCCGACGGCCGGCTACGACTACGACACCTTCGCCGCCGACCTGAACACCGTGATGGAGACCCTGGACCTGCAGGGCGCCGTCCTCGTCGGGTTCTCGATGGGCACCGGCGAGGTCGCCCGGTACGTGTCCCGTTACGGCTCGGCCCGGGTCGCCAAGGTCGCCTTCCTCGCCTCCCTGGAGCCCTGCCTGCTCAAGTCCGACGACAACCCGGACGGGGTCGCCCCGAAGGAGTTCTTCGACGGGGTCGTCGCGGCGGTGAAGGCCGACCGCTACGCCTACTACACGGACTTCTACAACGACTTCTACAACCTCGACGAGAACCTCGGCACAAGGATCAGCGAGGAGGCCGTGCGCAACAGCTGGCTCGTCGCCGCGCGCGGCGGATTCTTCGCCGCGGCCGCCGCGCCCGCGACCTGGTACACCGACTTCCGTGCCGACATCCCGGCGATCGACGTGCCGGCCCTGATCCTGCACGGCACCGGCGACCGCATCCTGCCCGTGGAGGGGACCGCGCGGCAGTTCCACAAGGCCCTCCCGGCCGCGGACTACGTGGAGATCGAGGGCGCCCCGCACGGTCTGCTGTGGACCCACGCGGAGGAGGTCAACGCGGCGCTGCTCGCCTTCCTGGCGAAGTGATCCGGTGAAGTGATCCGATTCTTCCCCCGATTCTTCCTGGACCGCCCCCGGGCGGCGTGGTGACATCGTCGAGGCCGGCAGCGGAACCCGCCTGCCGGCCTTTGATGATGCCCAGGGGGGAATCCAGGTGCCCGTCGTCCTTTCCACCGCGTCACTGTCTGCGGCCGAACGGGGGGAACGCTGGCACCACGCGGTGAGCCACACCTTCATCCCGCTCGACGTACGGCTCCTCGAGGACGATCCCTCGCCCGGCAGCATCGTCAGCAACCGCCTGGGGTCCTTACAGGTCTCGCGGGTCGAGGCCGGTCCCCAGGTGGTGACGCGCAGCAGGCGGCTGATCGCCCGGGACGGGAAGGAGTTCCTCATCCTCACCCTGCAGCGGCGGGGCAGCGCCCTCAAGGAGCAGGACGGCAGGGAGGCGCGCATCGGGCCGGGTGACTTCTCCCTCTCCGACTCCTCCCGGCTGTTCCGCAAGAAGGTGGACAGCGCGTTCTGCTTCACCTCCTTCCACTTCCCCCGCCGGGAGCTCCGGGTGCGCGACACGGACCTGCGGGCGCTGACCGCCACGGCGTTCTCCGGCCGGGAGGGCAGCGCCGCCCTGGTGGGGACCTACTTCGCGCGCCTGGCCCGCGAAGCGGCGCACCTCGACGCCGTCGCCGGACGGCAGTTCGCCGCCACGGCACTCGACCTGCTGGCGCTGCTGATCAACGAGCGGTCCGGCCGCTTCGCCCCCCAGGCCCCGGAGGCCGCCGCGGCCACCCTCGTGCGCGTCAAGGACCACATCCTGCGCCACCTCGCCGACCCGGGCCTCGCACCGCCCGCGATCGCCGCCGCGCACTTCGTCTCGGTCCGCTACCTGCACAAGCTGTTCCAGTCGGAGGGCGTGACCGTCGGGGAGTGGATCCGGACGCAGCGGCTGGAGCGGTGCCGCCGGGACCTGCTGCGCTCCCCGGCCCTGGGGGACGGGGTCGCTGCCGTCGCCCGGCGCTGGGGGTTCACGAGCCCCAGCCACTTCAGCCGCGCCTTCCGCGCGGCCTACGGGATGGCGCCCCGCGAGTGGCGGATGAACGGCCTGGCCGGCGACGCGACGACGGACGGAGCGGAGCGGGAACATCCGGGCGGAGCGGCTCGTTGCCGATGAGTTCGCCCCGTCAGAGCCCGCCGTTGTCGACGACCCAGGGAGCATCGTGCCCGAGACCACGCCCGACCCGTCCACCGTGCTGACCGCACTCCCGGCCCTGAGCGCGCAGGCCGAGCGGCTCATCGAGCTGGGGGTGCACGAGATCGCCGGGCTGTCCGCCGATGAGATCCGCACGTTCGCCGCGCGGGCCGGAGCCGGGGCCGACGGCCAGGGCGCCCTGCTGGCCGTGCACCCGGACCGGGCCCCCGCCTCGGCCCTCGCTCCGCTGCTCCGCCGCGACGGCAAACCGGGCTTCGTCGTCGTCGACATGCCCGACGTCGACGAGTTCGCCCCCTGCGCCCTCGAACTGCCCGACGCCCCGCTCTACCTCGTGCACGGCATCGACCGCGGCGACCACATGGCCAACTGGTCCCCGGACGAGGCGCTGCCCGCCCTCACCAAGGAGGACCGCACCCCGCTGGTGCTCACCGAGGGCATCCACTGGGTGCTCCAGCAGCCCGAAGCCCTGGAGCGCAACCTCTGCTTCATGACCATCGGCTCCCGGCTGCGCAAGCCCAACGGCTCCTTCGACGCCCGCACCCCGGCCATCTGGATCAGCAACGGCACCGGCCGGGACGGCCGCGAGCGCCGCAACGCGCCCAAGGTCGGCTGGTGCTGGTGGAACAACCGGCACACCTGGCTGGGCTTCGCCTCCACCACGGGCCGCCGGGGCTGAGGCCCGTCACTGCGCGAACCGGGTGAGCGGCGCCGGCCGCCCCGCGGTCAGTGCGGCGAGACCCGCGCGGGCCTCGTCCAGCACATCAGCGGGAACGCGGCCCTCCAGGGCGAGCGCGGCCCGGTACGCGGAGGCGGCCTCGGCCCGCTCGCCGAGACGGGCCAGCGCATGGGCCAGATGCAGGTGCACCTTGCCCGCCTGCTTGTGCCATCCGCGGGCGTCGAACTGCCCGCGGATGGACCGCAGCGCGCCGGCGGCCTCCTGCCACCGCCCCTCGTCGAGATGGACGAACGACACCGCGTAGACGGCGGTCAGGACCGTGAACTCACGGACGTTGGCGGGGATCCGGTCCCGGTGGCGGGGATCCGCGAGCGCGTCCATGATGCCCCGGCAGGTCTCCACGGCAGCCTCACCGCGTCCCGCCCCGCGCAGCACCCGGATCATCCCGCAGGACACCTGGAGATACCCGTTGACGTCGTCCGCCTCGGTGAACAGCTCCATGGCCTGGTGATAGTGGCCGGCCGCGGGCGGCAGCTCACCGACGGCGTCCCGCAGCCAGCCGAGGTACGCGTGGGCCCACGCCTGCTGGGGGACGTCCCCGGCCGCCCCGGCGAGACGCAGCGCGTCTGTGGCCGACGCCACCGCCTCGTCGTGCCGGCGTGCGCAGGCCCAGTACGCCCAGGCGAGGTAGTTGCGGTGGGCCGCCTCCAGCGCGGCGTGGCCCAGGGCCGCCCCGGCCGCGGCGGCACGCTCGTAGACCTCGACCCAGTGGCCCCAGGACACCCAGTGGTCGGAGAACCAGTGCATGGCCTCCGCGACCTCGGCGACCCGGGTGTGCTCGCCGAGCGCCGCGGCCTCCCGGAACGCGGCCAGCCAGAGGTCGCCCTCGGCCCTGATCCAGCGCGCCGCCTGCTCACGGTCGTCCAGTTCGACCAGCCGGCCGGGATCCGCCGGTGGCATGCCGTAGTCCGGCTCGTGCCAGCGTCCGGCGAGGACGGCCGTGTCCAGCAGCCAGTGCCGCAGCCGGGACCGCGCGGCGACCGACCTCTCCCGACCGTCCTGCGAGCGGTGCCGGGCAGCCGCGTACAGGCGCAGCAGGTCGTGCAGCCGGTAGCGGTCCTGACGGGACGTCATCAGCAGCCCCGCCTCCAGCAGTTCCTCCAGGAGGTCCTCGGCGTCGGGCAGGGGGATGTCCGCGAGCACGGCGGCCGGGGCGGCGCTGAAGTCGCGGCCCGGCAGGAGCGACAGCAGCCGGAACATCCGGGCGGCCTCGGGAGCCAGGCGGGAACAGGACAGCGCGAAGGCGGAGTTGACCCGCAGATCGCCCGCGCTGAGCGCGTCCAGCCGGCGGTCCTCGTCGGCGAGCCGGCCGGCGAGCCGCTCCAGGCTCCAGTGGGTGCGGGTGGCGGCCCAGTTGGCGGCCACCCGCAGCGCCAGCGGCAGATGCCCGCACAACTCGCCGACGGCCTCCGCGGCCCCCGGCTCGGCGTCCACCCGCCCGGCGCCCACCACGGCCCGCAGCAGCGCGGCGGACTCCTCCCGGCTCAGCACGCCGAGTTCGACGCGCCGTACTCCCTCCAGACCGGCGAGAGTACGGCGGCTCGTCACGACCACGAGCAGCCGCCCCGCACGCGGCAGCAGCGGCCTGACCTGGGCCTCGCCGCCGGCGTTGTCCAGCACCAGGACCGCCCGGAGCCCGGCGGCGATCTCGTGGTAGCGGGCCAGCCGCTCCTCGGCGGTCAGCCGGGCCAGCTCGGCGTCCGCCACGCCCCACGCGCCCAGCAGCCCCGCCACGGCCTGCTCGGCCGGCAGCGGACGATCGTCCAGGCCCCGCATGTCCAGCAGGAACGCCCCGTCGGGGCAGGGCGACTCGGGCTCCTCGGCCAGCCGGACCGCCAGCGAGGTCTTGCCACTTCCGGGCGGGCCGGTCACCACGGCCGCGGGCGGCGCGACTCCCCGGCCCTCGGCGGCCTCCCGCGCGAGAGCGCGCAGCACGGTCAGTTCCGGCTGCCGGCCGACGAAGTCCCGTACTCCCCTCGGCAGGGTGAGGGGCGAGACCCTGACGCCTTCGGCCGGACGCGCCCCGGGGCGGGCCGCGCGGGCGGCCGCGAGAAGGTCCGCGTGCGCCGACTCGTCCAGCTCCAGGCCCTGGGCGAGCGCCGTGATGGTGCCCCGGTGCGGGCGCCGGCTCCGGCCGCGCTCCATGTCACCGATGGCACGCCCCGAGATCCCCGACGCCTCGGCCAGCTCCTCGATCGTCAGCCGGCGGCTGTGCCGCAGCTCGCGCAGCAGCCGACCGAACGGCGCCGTGATCCCCACCCCAGTGCCCACCGCGCGATAATACGTGCGGCCCGTGACGACATGCGTCCGGCAGCCGGTGACGACCGCCGGACGCGGGCACGCCCGTTCACACGGCGCGGCCCGCGGGGCGCAGGAGCGGTTCCCACCAGGAGCGGTTGGAGCGGTACCAGTCGACCGTCTCCGCCAGGCCCGTGGACAGCGGGACGGTCGGGCGGTAGCCCAGTTCGCCGGTGATCCTGGAGTGGTCGACGCAGTAGCGCCGGTCGTGGCCCTTGCGGTCCTCGACCCAGCGGATCTGCTCCCACGAGGCGCCGCAGGCCCGCACCAGCCGGTCGACGAGGTCGCGGTTGGCCAGCGGTGTGCCGCCGCCGATGTTGTAGGTCCCGCCCGGGCGCCCCCGGGTCCTGACCCGTTCCACGGCCCGGACATGGTCCTCGACGTGCAGCCAGTCCCGTACGTTGCCCCCGTCGCCGTACAGCGGGGCCTCCCGGCCGTCGAGCAGCCGGGTGACGAACAGCGGGATCAGCTTCTCGGGGAACTGGTACGGGCCGTAGTTGTTGGAGCAGCGGGTGACCCGGACGTCCAGACCGTGCGTCCGGTGCTGGGCGAGGGCGAGCAGGTCACCCGCTGCCTTGGACGCGGCGTACGGGCTGTTCGGCCGCACCGGGGAGCTCTCGCTCCAGGCGCCGTGGTCGATGGACCCGTAGACCTCGTCGGTGGAGATGTGGACGAACGGCCCGACCCGGTGCCGCAATGCGGCGTCGAGCAGGACCTGCGTGCCCGTCACGTTGGTCCGTACGAAGTCCGCCGCACTGTCGATGGACCGGTCGACGTGGGACTCGGCGGCGAAGTGCACCACCTGGTCGTGCGTGCGCATCAGCGCGTCGGCCAACTCGGTGTCGCAGATGTTCCCGTGAACGAAGGTCAGCCCCGGATGATCCGCCACCGGCGCCAGGTTCGCCCGGTTGCCGGCGTAGGTGAGGGCGTCCAGCACGGTGACGGTGACGTCCCCCGGGCCGCCGGGGCCGAGGATTGTCCGCACGTAATGGGAGCCGATGAAACCCGCTCCGCCCGTGACGAGCACTCTGGTCATGACAGTTCGCCTTCTCAGACGACGCGGACGTCCGGCACGTAGAGGATCCATTTTCCGCCCTGCTCCCGGAAGGCGGTCTCCCTGGCGATGATTTCCTCTGCGTGGTTCCAGGCGAAGAGCAGCGCGTATTCGGGATAGGGCGCCGAGAACTCCTCGATCGGCTTGACGGGAATGTGCGCGCCGGGAGAGAGGCGGCCCTGTTTCGCGACCGTCGAGTCGTAGATCGCGGGAACCAGACCGGGCCCGATGCCGCAGTAGTTCGTCACCGTCGCGCTCTTCGCGGTGGCCCCGTATGCGGCGACCGTGTGCCCGGCGTCGCGCAGGCGGTGCAGCAGCGCCGTGAGTTCCTCGCAGTTGCGCTTCACCTGCATGCCGAACCGTTCGAGGATCGTGCTGTCCGTGAGCTGACGGCGGCCTTCCTCGGCGGTCAGTTCCGCCACGGCCGGGCTCGGCCGGCGGCGCCCCGCGCGGGCCAGCGTGTAGCGGACCTCGCCGCCGTGCACCGGAAGCCGCTGCACGTCGACCAGTTCGAAGCCGAACCGCCGGGCCGCGGCCTGCACCGACGAGGCGGAGAAGAGGTAGAAGTGCTCGTCGTAGATCTGGTCGAAGCTGGCCCGTTCGACGATGTCGCCGAGGTAGGGGTCCTCGAAGACGAACACGCCGTCCGGGCCCAGCAGCGCGTCGACGCCGCGGAACACCGAGTCCACGTAAGGGATGTGGCACATGGTGTTGGCGGCGTAGATGACGTCCGCAGGCCCGTCCGCGGCCCTGATCTCCTTGGCCGTGGACTCCTGGAAGAAGTCGAACCGCACCCGCACACCCTGGGCGGCCGCCAGCTCGACCACGTCGCGCGAGGGGTCGACGCCCAGGTGGCGGACACCGGCGGCGGCGACGGTCTTCAGCATGGCGCCGTCGTTGCACCCGATCTCGACCACGAACGGGTCGTCACCGTGGCACTCGGTCGCCAGCAGACGGCGCGCGGTCGTGGCGAAGTGCTCCCGCATGACCGACGACATGGACGAACGGTAGGGGTAGTCCTCACGGAACATGCGCTCCCGCGGGACCTCTTCCATGAGTTGCACCATGGCGCATTCCTCACAGACGCCGACCGCGAGTCGGTAGAAGAACTCCTCCGACGTTTCCTCGGGTCGGCGAAAAGCATCGGACAGCGGCTGGCGACCGAAATCGAAGAATTCGGTGACGGAACTCCGGCAGACACGGCAGGTGGTCATGCTCGCACGCTAGGGCCGCTTCCTTGAAGGGAACTAGACGCCTGCTAGATGCCGCCGGAATACCCCATGGGACCGGTCCGGCGGAATCGCTGTCGAGTCGTCGTCGAGGCGATCTCGAATACCGGGTGACTGAATGAGGGGCGTACCGATTCACCGCGAGCGGAGGGCGGGAGACACCCGTGAAGGGGATCATTCTGGCGGGCGGTTCGGGAACGCGGCTGAGGCCGCTCACCCTCGGCGTTTCCAAGCAGCTGCTTCCGGTCGGCGACAAGCCGATGATCTACTACCCGCTCAGCGTGCTGATGCTCACCGGCATCCGGGACATCCTCGTCATCTCCACGCCGGTCGACCTGCCGCAGTTCCAGCGGCTGCTGGGCGACGGGTCCCAGCTGGGCCTGTCCCTCACCTACCGGGCCCAGCACCGCCCCGTGGGCCTGCCCGACGCGTTCGTCGTCGGCGCCGACCACATCGGAGACGACTCGGTCGCCCTGATCCTCGGCGACAACATCTTCCACGGCCACCACTTCTACTCCGTCCTGGCCGAGCACAGCACCGACGTACGGGGCTGCGTGCTGTTCGGCTACCCGGTGCACGACCCGGAGCGGTACGGCGTGGGCGAGGTCGATGCCGACGGACGACTGCTCTCGATCGAGGAGAAGCCCGAAAAACCCCGTTCCAACACGGCGATCACCGGCCTGTACTTCTACGACAACCACGTGGTCGACGTCGCGCGCAACCTCCGGCCCTCGGAACGCGGCGAACTGGAGATCACCGACGTCAACCGCTGGTACCTGGAACGGGACGCCGCCCGGCTCGTCAACCTGGGCCGGGGCTTCGCCTGGCTCGACACCGGGACCCCCGAGTCGCTGCTCCAGGCCGGCCAGTACGTGGGCACGCTGGAGGCCCGGCAGGGCGTGCGGATCGCCTGTATCGAGGAAGTGGCCCTGCGCATGGGCTACATCGACAGTGACGCCTGCTACCGGCTGGGCGTGCGGATCGGGCCCTCGGAGTACGGGGCCTACGTGCGGACCATCGCGACGGAACTCGCGGACGGCGGCTGAGACGGCCCGTGCCTGCTCCGGAGCCGGCGGCCGGAGCAGGCGCGGCCGCCTCAGCCCCCGTCCGCGACCGGGACGAACCGGATGTCGTACCGCTCGGCGTCCGCGGCCGCGAACCGCAGCAGCCGCTCGCCCTCCTCCGTGACCTCCGCCTCCTCCCGCGCGTCGAGCGGGGAGAAGCACTTCACGGTCAGAACGGCCGTCGCTTTGCCGCGCCCTTCCCGCTTGATCACCCACAGGGCCCGCACGAAGCCGTCCACGAGCACCGCCGCCTCGACGATGATGTGCCGGCGCTGGTCGTCGGTCATCAGCCGGGAGCGGTCCGCGTGACCGAGCACGACGTTGTCCAGCGCGGCCAGGAACCGCACCGGGACCACCGTGTCCGGACCGGGCAGCGGAGCCCCGGGAAGGTCGAACAGCTCCTCCCCGCCCTCGCCCCGGTACACCCGCAGCTCCGGCCGCAGCTCCTCGACCACCTCACGCAGCCGCGTCGTACCGCTCCATGCCTGGACGTCCTTCACCGTGGCCGGCCCGAATCCGGCGAGGTGGCGCCGCACGAGCTGCCGGAGGGAGGCATCCCCGGACAGCGGCCGGTCCAGCCACTCCTCGGCGAGCGCGAACGGAGTCGTCCCCCGGCGCCCCCAGGTGCCGTCCGGCGGCGGGTGCACCACGGCGAGCAGCCCCTGCACCGAACGGGCCAGAGCGACCGGGTCCCGTCCGGGCCAGCGCTCCGCCAGCAGCCGGCCCAGCTCCGGTCGCGCGAGCGAGCCGCCGGTGAGCGCCGAGCGGGCCACCGACGCGAGCTCGGCCAGGTCCACACCGGCCGTCTGCTTGCCGAACGCGGCCTTCTGCCAGCGGTCCAGCATCGGCTGCAACAGCGGGCGCACCCACAGGTAGTCCTCCGCCGTCACCAGGTGCTGGGTGCCGCGGAACAGAGTCGCGCGCACCACCGCACGTTCCTCGAGCAGCTTCGTCAGCTCCTCCAGCCGGAACCCCTCGATCCTGCTCCACAGCCCGACGTACGGCGGATCGGGATCCTGCGCCTGCAACCCGGTGAGCCGCTCGATCACCGCCGGGGCGGCCAGGTCCGTGCGCCGCGTCAGCAACTGGCGCTCCAGCGTCGCCCGATTGAGGTCCCGGCGCGTGAGAACTTCGGCCATGGCGTCCTTTCGCCCGTGTACGCGCCGAGCACGGCGGCGGAGACGGTCCCCCGCCCGGCCAACCTAGCCGCGATCGCGGTCAGCCACTGACCGCGATCGGCCATCTGCCTGGAGCGGACCTGTAGCGCGCTTCGAGGCGGCCCGGCCACAGTCACCGGCCATGGAATCGAGAGAGCTCGAGGTCGCCGGTGCGTGCGTCTTCACCCCCGAGGTCTTCCGGGACGACCGGGGGCTGTTCGTGTCGCCCTTCCAGTCGGAGGCGTTCCTCCGGGCGACCGGCCGGCCGCTCTTCCCCGTGGCCCAGACCAGCTGCAGCTTCTCCCGGCGCGGCGTCGTCCGCGGCGTGCACTTCACCCGCACCCCGCCCGGCATGGCGAAATACGTGTACTGCGTCCGGGGCAAGGCCCTCGACATCGTCGTGGACCTCCGGCTGGGCTCGCCCACCTTCGGCCGGTGGGACACCGTCGTCCTCGACCCGGTGGACTTCCGCGCCGTGTACTTCCCCGTCGGCGTCGGACACGCCTTCGTGGCGCTCCAGGACGACACCGCCATGGCGTACACGCTCTCCCTCGCCTACGACCCGGACAACGAACTCGCGCTGTCCGTCCTCGACCCCGAGCTCGGCCTGCCGCTGCCCGGGGACATCCAGCAGGTCGTCTCCGAACGGGACCGGGTGGCCCCCACCCTCGCCCAGGCCGCGGACGCCGGACTGCTGCCGCACTACGGGGAGTGCCTGAAGATCGAGGACGCCCTCACGGCACCGCGCGACCGCCCCTGACCGCCGGGGCCGTGCCGTCCCAGCCGGATTCGAGCGCCGTTCCGGCCCGCCCCCCTACGTTCCCCGGCATGAAGACACTGGTGGCCACCGGCCCAGCTCACCCGCTGTACTACCCGATCGTGCCCCTTGCGTGGGCGCTGCGCGCGGCAGGCCACGAGGTGCTCGTGGCGGCCCCCGAGAGCTTCGAGGGCCCCGTCCGCGGCTCCGGACTGCCCATGGCCCCGGTCTACGGCCCGCTCGACATGGGAGAGGTGATGGCCAAGGACCGCGACGGCGGACGGGTCCAGGTGCCCGACACCGACGAGGAGATGGCCGAGGGCATCGGCCGCGGCTTCGGCCGGCTCGCCGCCCGCACCCTGGAGGGCACAGCCGAACTCGTCGACCGCTGGCGCCCCGACCTGATCGTCGCCGAGTCCTACGGATACGCCGCCGCCGCCGCGGCGTCCGCCCGGCACGGCATCCCCTGGGTCAAGCACGTCGTGGGTCCCGGCGACCTGCCCGTCGACCCCTGGATCGCCGACGAACTCGCCCCGGAACTCAAGGAGCTCGGGCTCGGCGCGCTCCCCGAGCCGGCCCTCGTCCTGGACAACTGCCCGCCCCTGCTGGGCGACCCGGCACCCGGCACGACGCCCCTGCGGTACGTCCCCTACGGGGAGCCGGGCACCGTGCCGGAGTGGGTGCTACGGCCCCGCACCCGGCCCCGCCTGCTGGTCACCCTCGGGTCCGTGCAGCCGCAGATCGGCGGCGCCCCGATGCTCGGGCAGATCGTCCGCTCGCTCGGCGAACTGGACGTGGACCTGGTCGTCGCGGTGGCCGATCACCTCGTCGGACAGCTCGGCCCGCTGCCCGACCGTGTCATCGCCACCGGCTGGCAGTCTTTGACGTCCGTGCTCCCGGGCTGCGACGCCGCCGTCCACCACGGCGGCCCCGGCACGATGATGGCCTGTCTCGTCCACGGGGTGCCGCAGGTCGTGGTGCCGGGGCGCGGAAAGCCGCTCGACGCCATCGCCCGGCTCACCGACCTCGGCGCGGTACGCCGCATCCACCCGGCCGAACTGTCGCCCGCGACCATGCTGGAGGCCGTCCGCGCGCTGCTGGACGACCCCTCGCACGCGCGTCAGGCCCGCACCGTGGCGGACGACAACGCCCGCCGGCCGTCCCCGGCGCTCACCGTGCCGGTACTGGAGGAACTCGTCGCCGGGCACGCCGCCGGCGCCTGAGGGGGAACCGGGCGGCCGGCCACCGGCCGCCCGCAGGACGGGGAGAACGGCATGACCACACCGCACCGGCCGGCACACCCACCGCGGCGCGTGGCCGTCCTCGGCGGCACGGGCTGGGTGGGGCGCCACGTGTGCGCCGCCCTGGCCGCCCGCGGCGACGACGTCCTCGTCGTCGCCCGCCACCCGGCGCCGCACATCCGCCCCTACGCCTTCGAACCCCTCGACCTCGCCCACGCGGGTCAGGGGCGCATCACCGGGCTGCTGAGCGAACGCCGCATCGACACGGTCGTCAACGCGACGGACGCCCTCAACGCGACGGACGGCTG
This sequence comes from Streptomyces paradoxus, assembly GCF_014202475.1. Taxonomy (GTDB): domain Bacteria; phylum Actinomycetota; class Actinomycetes; order Streptomycetales; family Streptomycetaceae; genus Streptomyces; species Streptomyces paradoxus. Next base: position 216,430 of record NZ_JACHGV010000007.1, on the reverse strand, counting down.
GGCCCGGGCCGACGAGGACCTGGACGCCGTGAACGTCGCACTCGTGCACCGGCTGCTCGCGGCCCTGGGCGAACTGCCCTGGCGCTCCCGCGTCGTGCACATCGGCACCCTGCACGAGTACGGCGATGTCCCTCCCGGGACACTCATCGACGAGCAGGTCCCCCCGCGCCCCGGAAGTGCCTACGCGCGGACGAAACTCGCCGGGTCGCAGGCCGTCCTCGACGCCGTGCGCACGGGCCGGACCGACGGGCTGGTGCTGCGGGCGTCCAACGTCTGCGGACCGCACCCCTCCCCGGCGAGCTTCCCCGGCAAGCTGGTCGGCATGCTGCGCCGGGCCCTGGCCGACGACGAGCCCATGACCGTCGTCCTCACCGGGGCCCGCCGGGACTTCGTGGACGTCCGCGACCTCGCCGACGCCGTCGTCAGGGCCGTCCACTCCCCGGCGACGGGCCACGCGCTCAACATCGGCAGCGGCCGTGCCGTCGACATCCGCACCCTGGTCCGGCTGTTCGTCACGGCCGCCGGGCACTCCACCGACCTGATCGACGAACGGACCCGGGACGTCGCCGGCCTCGGCGGCGCCTGGACCCGGGCCGACATCACCCTCGCCGGGCGGCTGCTCGGCTGGCACCCCCGTACCGGACTCGCGGAGTCCCTCGGGGACATGTGGACCGCGGCGACGACCACGGACGGCCCCCTCCAGGCGGAAGAAGCCTGAAGGGGGCCGTCCGTGGTCGTCACCGTGCCTCAGCGCACCGGCGTCACTTCAGCACGCCGACGAACAGACCGCAGCTGAAGCGGCCGGGACCGACGTACTCCACCGAGCAGCCGGCCCGCTCGAAGGCCGCCTCGTACTGCTCCCTGGTGAACAGCCGCATGAGGTGGACGTCCGTGAAGTGCCGGATGCCGGCGTCCTTCTGCGCGTCGATGTAGTGCACCACGATCGGCACGTCGTCGCCCTGCCGCCGGGAGTGGGAGACCCGCACCGTCACCCGGTCCTCGGTGCGCACCAGGTCGTCCGCGATGTAGCCGGGCAGGAACGCCTCCGGGAAGTACCAGGGCTCCAGGACGATCACACCGCCCGGGGTGAGGTGCCGCGCGAGACTGGCCAGGGTGCTCTCCAGCTCGTCCGTCGACCGCGTGTAGCCGATCGAACTGAACATCAGGCTGATCGCGTCGTAGCGGCGGGTGAGCGTGAAGTCGCGCATGTCGCCCGGGTGCACGGGGATCCCGGGCAGCCGGCGCGCCGCCTGGGCGATCATCGGCTGCGACAGCTCCAGCCCCTCCACGGTCGCGAAGTGGGCCTGGAGGAAAGCCAGATGGCCTCCGGTGCCGCAGGCCACGTCGAGCAGCGACGAGGCGTCCGGCCTGCGATCCCGGACCAGGGCCGTCACCTCGGCCGATTCGGCGGCGTAGTCCTTGCCGCGTGCGGCGTAGACGAGTTCGTAGATCTCGGCCAGTTGCGGGCCGTACGCCTCCTGCTGCATCACGCGTCCCAGGTGACGGACAGTTCGCGCACGCCGTAGACGATGGCGCCCTCCTTGCGGGGCACTTCGTCGAGCGGTACGGCGAGCCGCAGGGTGGGGATGCGCCGGAACAGCGTCGTCCAGGCGATCTGCATCTCCAGCCGGGCCAGTTCGGCGCCGATGCACAGGTGCGCACCGTAGCCGAACCCCATCTGCTTGCGGCTGCCCCGGCGCAGGTCCAGCTTCTCCGGCTCCGGGAAGACCTCCGGGTCCCGGTTGGCGGTCAGCAGCAGGCACAGGATGCCGTCACCGGCCGGGATGACCGTGCCGTCGATCTCGATGTCCTCCAGGGCGACCCGGGGCACCCCGATGTCCCCGATGGTCACCATGCGCAGCAGTTCCTCGGTCGCCGGGCCGATCATCGTCTCCGGGTCGGCCATCAGCTCCGCCAGCTGGTCCGGGTGCTCCAGCAGGCAGGCCGTGCCCAGGGACAGCATGCTCGCGGTGGTCTCGTGACCGCCGTTCATCAGCATCCGGACCATGTTGACCAGGTCCCGCCGGGTGTACTCCTCGCCCGACGCCCGGTACTCCGCGATGATGTGGCTGGTCAGGTCGGGGCCCGGCTCGGCTTCCCGGATCTCGACCAGCTTCTCGACGTAGGCGTTGACCTCGACGATCGCCGCCACCCGCTGCTCGGGGGTGCTGTGGATGCCGAACATGTTGTTGCTGTGCTCGATGATGAAGTCGTGATCGCCCTGGGGGATGCCCAGCATGTCGCAGATGATCGTCGTGGGCAGCGACAGGGAGAACAGGCGGTGGAAGTCCACCGGCGGCGCCAGGGCCAGCAGCCGGTCGATGTGCTCGTCGACGATCTCCTGGATGCGCGGGCGCAGCTTCTGCACCCGCTGGTAGGTGAACGCCGCGGCCGCCTTCCCGCGGGCGGCCGTGTGCTCGGGCGGGTCGTAGCCGATGAAGGAGGTCTCCGTACGGGCCTCGGGCGGAGCCACGAAGTAGAAGGGGAAGCCCGGGTGCTTGCGCGAGGCGCTGACCCGCGGGTCGGTCAGCAGCCGGCGTATCGCCTCGTGCCCGGTGACCGTCCAGACGCGCAGACCGGTATTGGCGAGGGTCACCGGGGTGACGCCCTGCCGCACCATGCCCGCGTACTGCTCGGGCGGGGTGAACGGGCCGGGACGGACGAAGGGGAAGGTCTCCGGCGTGCCCGAGACGTCCGCGGTGCTGGTCATCAGGTGTCTCCTCTGCTTGCGAGTCGGGTCACGACGAGGCCCGCAGTCCGCGCCCGTCGCCGTCGGCCGGTGCGTGCCAGTCGATGTGGTGGCTGCTCATCCAGGTGGGATCGGAGCCGTCGGAGCTCTTGAAGGCCCGGGCGATGAAGTAGTTGCGCAGGAAGCGGCCGACCGGGCCGCGCCGCATGTTGCCCTCGTTGTTGTACTTGCCCTGAGCCACGATGTCCTCGACGCGCCTGCGCCGCACGGACTCGTAGGTGACGAACGCCCGGTCGACGCTGGGCGCGTCCCGCAGGCACTTGGCCAGCACCACGGCGTCCTCCATGGCCACCGAGCACCCCTGGCCCGCGGTGGGCGAGACGGCGTGGGCCGCGTCACCGATCACGACGAGCCCGTCCCGGTACCAGTGCGGCGCCCTGGGCAGGTCGTAGGTGGGAGAGGGCGGCGCGGGATCGGGCGTGGCCGCGATGATCGCCGCCGCCGGGGTCCGGTCACCGGCGAACAGCTCCAGCAGGTAGCGGCGCCAGTCCTGCCGCAGGGCCCGCAGCTGCGCCCCGTCGGGCTCCGCGGCGCAGGGCGGGTTGGCGAACCACCACAGGTCGCCGTTGGGGTGCTTGGTGTAGCTGAAGAAGCTCTTCCTGCCGAAGAACATCCGGATCACGCCGGGCGGGCCCTCGGCGGGAAAGCCCCGCGCGCAGCCGAACGCGTTGAGCACTCCGAGGTAGCGCGGCAGGGGCGCGGCCGGGTCGATGATGCGGCGCACCTGCGAGCGCAGCCCGTCGGCGCCGACGAGCAGGTCCCCCTCGGCCTGCGACTCGTCCGCGAACACGGCCCGGACCGTGCTCCCCGTCGTGGTGGCGTCCACGATCCGCTTGCCGTACTCGATGGGAATGCCGCGCTGCGCCGCCTCGTCGCGCAGTGACACGTAGAGGTCCGAGCGCCGGATCGTCTGGATGATCTGACCGTCGGCGGCGAGCCGGTCGGTGCGTACGTCGCCGGTCAGCGCCCGCCCGGTGTGGCTGTAGAACGCGATGCCGGGGGTGTCGAAGCCGCGCTCGCGCACCAGATGGCCCAGGCCGATGCTGTCCAGGGCGTCGATGCCGTTCGGCGCGATGTTGACGAAGTTGCCGATGCCGTCCGCGGTCCGGTCGTACGCCTCGTAGAGGACCGGGTCCAGGCCGGCTTTCTGCAGTGCGATCGCGGTGACCGTGCCGGCGATGCCTGCGCCGATCACGAGTGCGCGTGCCATGGGTTCTTCCTTCGCTTGTCGGACCCGGTCCGGGTCAGGCGCGGCCGGTGGCCCCGGACGTGTCGTCGGAGGGGAGGTCGGGGCGGAGCACCGTGCTCGCGCACACGGTGTCCTCGGGCACGACGCCGTCGACGAGGTACGCGTCGACCAGGGCGTCCACCGCGGCATTGCCGCTGAGCCCGTAGATCTCGTGCTGGCCGGAGTCGGCCACGGTGATCAGCCGGTAGCCGAGCCGCTCGGCCATCGCGGCCCCGCCCTCGTAGTGGTCGGTCGGGTCGCCGTCGGCGTGCACGACCAGACCGGGGGACAGGCCCTCGCCGGTCGGCTTCACCGGCGGCTGCGGGGGAGTGAAGGCCCGGAAGGCGCCCACCCACGGGGCGGCCCGCAACATGCCGTACCCGTAGGGGTAGTTCTCGCGGAACACGCGCATGTCCTCGTAGTAGACCTCGAGGCCGGCGGGCCAGTCCTTCTCCAGGGTGACCGCGTCCAGCACACCGCACCGCGTGGTGCCCTCCGTCTCGGCCGGGGGCCACACCCGCTCGTCGGACAGCCACCGGCCGGCCACCGCGGCGTCTCCGGTGCGCAACTCGTTCACCAGGTGACCGAGTTCGGCCCAGCGGGCCCGGTTCGCCGAGCGGGATCCCATGGCGCCGTCGAAGAGGGTGCGCAGGAGGGTGCCGGCCTGCTCGGCGGTGTTCCGCGCGGCGTCCTCCACGGCCGACAGCACCGCCTCCCGGGAATCACCGAGCCGGAACACCCCGTTGCGTTCGGCCGCCCACGCCGCCCACACCTCGACATTGGCCCGGTTGGCCCGGCCCTGCGCCATGAACTGCTCCCGCCAGGACCAGTCCGGGTGCACACAGGAGTCCAGGACACAGCGGTCCAGCCGCTCGGGGAACAGGGCGCCGTAGACCGCGCCCAGGTAGGTGCCGTAGGTGTAGCCGACGAAGCTGAGCCTCTCCTCGCCCAGCACCTGCCGGATCACGTCCATGTCCCGTGCGGTGTTCGGGGTGTTGTGGTGGCGGCGGGCCTCGCCGCCCAGCCGCTGGTTGCCCGCTTCGCGGATCCGGGCGTCCTCGGCGAGCAGCGGGAACTCCGCATCGGGCAGCCGCGAGTCGAACGGCGCCTTGGGCGGGATGATCTCGCTGGTCAGCGGTGTCGACGCGCCGGTGCCGCGGGGGTCGAACCCGATCAGGTCGTACACCTCGGGCAGGCGGGTGCGGGACAGGACCGCCGGGAAGCCGCGGCCCAGGCCGAAGTAGCCTCCGGGGCCGCCGTTGAGTGCGAGCAGGATGCCCCGGCGCCGGGCCGGGTCCTTGGCCCGTATCCGGGTCAGCGCCAGGGAGATCAGCGGCCCGTCGGGCCGGGCGTAGTCGAGCGGCACCTCGACGGTGCACTGTTCACTGCCGTCGCCCGAGGGCGAGGGCGACCAGGTGGGTCGCCGGCCGCGGAACCCGTTCAGGGCGTCCGGTGAGAGGTGACTGGTCGTCATGTCGTCGGAGGGCCTCCGTGTCGGCGGGGCATGCGGTGATCGGCTCACAGCCTCGGGTCGGTCACTGGAATCGGCGTGGAAGGACGGTGGATGACCGGCGGGTGGTGGCCTCGCGGCCGGGTGGCGCGCGCCCCTCCGCCGGCGGTGGCTGGAACCACTGGGTCGGGACGGCGTGGCGCTTCGGTGGTCGGACGGGTACTCGGGGGTGTGGTGTGGCCTTGCCGGTGGTGGCTGGGGCCACCGGATGGGGCGGCGCGGCGCTTCGGTGGTCGGACCGGTACTCGGGAGAGTGGCGCATCGCCGGTGATGGCAGGGGCCTGGGGCGCGGCGCCGGGCCATGCCGGTGGTGGCAGGGCCCCGGGGATCGTGGCCGACGCCCCGGACGCGCTCGCCGCCCCGGACGGCAACGCCCCGCTCACTCGTCGAAGCGCGGTGCGGGCGGAGGCTCCTCGATCACCTCCAGGACGGCGACCGACCAGGCGAAGCCGCCGCCCGCGCTGATCAACGCGCAGAACTGCCCCGGGCGCAGGGCCCCGGTGCCCGTCAGCCGGGCGAGGCCGGCGAAAGGGTCACCGGCTCCCAGGTGACCGACCCCCGAACCCCAGGACCACGTCGTACGCTCCGGATCGATGTCCAGCACCTGGAAGAACTGTGCGTCCATCTTGGGGCGTCCGAGGTTCGGCAGGACGAACCAGGCGACGTCGGACGCCTTGGTGCCGGCCTCGTGCAGCGCCCGGTCGAAGGCGGCCCGCTGCCCCCGCTGAAGCCGCTCCAGCAACCGGGTCAGCCCGGTCTCCTTGACCAGCCGCTCCCGCGACGCCGCGACGCTGATCGGCGCGCGGGCGGCCAGGGGCGCCGGGGCGAAGCCGTCGCCGTCGCGGCCCATCGCCTCCAGAGCCGGGTCGGACACCGTCACCAGGCTGCGCAGCCGGGCGAACCCCCCGCCCCGCGACAGCACGAGCGCGGTCCCGCCGTCGCCGCACACCGTTCCGGGGTCGGTGTGCCACCGGTCGAACCCCGGCAGGCAGAAGCGGTCCCCGGTGGTGATCAGCGCGCTGCGCGGTCCCGCGCCGGTGTCCGACCGCAGCCAGGCCACGGCCAGTTCCATCGCCGCCATGCCGCCGTTGGACAACTGCCCGACCTCCAGGGACAGACAGCTGTTGCCCACCGCCTCGCGCTGCACGTAGGAGGCCGGCGCCCACAGGTCGTGCCCCTGGAACCAGGTGCCTGCGTGCAGGACCAGCCCGATGTCGGACGGCACCCGCCCGGACCCCCGCAGGGCTGCCCGCGCGGCCTCCACGGCCATCTCCGGCCCCGACCACTCCCCGACGCACACCGAACGCATCCCCGTACGCCGGACCGTCCGCAGGTCGGCGATGCCCCTGTCGACGACCTCGCCGACGGGCATGCGCCGCGCCAGATGCAGCCCGACCCCGGACACGTACACGTCCGCGATGTCCACAGTCCTCCCCCGTGTGTCACTCGGACCCGCGGCGGTGGTCCGCCGCCGAGGGGGGAGTGTCGGTCCGCGGTGTCGAAGCAGGCTCGAGCCGGGACGGATCACCGAGGTTCGAACGGTCCTCCGGCGCGCCTCGACCCCCGGGGATGACCGTCTGGTCGACACGAGGAAAGGGGTGGAGATGCCGGACACGGCAGGGCGGGCCAGGCCCGTCGTCCTGATGTTCGCCGGTCAGGGCGCGCAGCACCCGAGGATGGCGGCCGGACTCCACGGGCACGACGAGACGTTCACGGCCTGGATGGACGAGGCGTTCCGGCTCCTCGGACCGGATGGCGCACACCTGCGGGAGCAGTGGCTCGCGCCCACACCGGCACCCGAGTACGACGACGTGACCGTGGCGCAGCCGCTGCTCTACGCCGTGGGGCACGCCCTGGGCCGCATGCTGCTGGAGCAGGGGCTGCGTCCCGCGGCGCTGTTCGGCCACAGCGTGGGCGAGCTGGTCGCCGCGACCCTCGCCGGCGTCCTCGAATTCGCCGACGGCATGCGGCTGATGCGCGACCGCATGGCCCTGTTCGCCGACACCCCGCCCGGCGGGATGCTCGCGGTCGCCGCCTCGGCCGACGACGTCGCCGACGTCCTGGGCCCCACCGTGCACCTGGCCGCGGTGAACGCCGCCCGCCAGTTGCTGCTGGCGGGCGAGCGCGCACCGCTGGACGAAGCGGCACGCGTCCTCACCGGGCGCGGACTGGTCTGCCAGGACGTCCGCGCCCGCCAGGCCTTCCACAGTCCCGTCGTCCAGCCCGCCGTGGACGCCTCGCTGCCCGCCTGGCACGCCGTGCGGCTGGCGCCGCCGCGGCTGCCCCTCTACTCGGCCTACACCCGCGGCCGGCTCGACGCGGACCGGGCCCGCGACCCGGAGTTCTGGGCCCGTCAGCCCGCCGAGACCGTCCACTTCGCACCGACCCTGACGACCGTGCTCGACGAGCATCCCGGATGCCTCCTCGTCGAGGCGGGGCCGGGCAACAGCCTGGCGACCCTCGCCAGGCGGCAGCGCGCGATCGCCGGCGGGCACAGCGCCGTCCTGACCCTGCTGCCCGATCGTGCCCGGGGCGACGAGGCCGACATCCGGTCCGTGGAACAGGCCTGGTGCGTGCTCTCCGGTCCGGCCGTACCCGCCGGGGCCGTGGCCGGCCCGCCCCCGCCCACGCCCGCAGAGACAGGGAGGAAGCCATGAGCCCCGCACGCGACACCGACCGGAGCCCGAAGGCCGCGCGGTCCCCTCGCCCGGGACCGCCCACGGCCGGGGCGGACGACGCCCCGGTGGCCGTCGTGGGCATGGCGTGCCGGTTCCCCGGAGCGGACGGACTCGCGGCGTTCTGGCGGCTGTTGCTGGCGGGTGAGGAGGCCATCGCCTCGGGCACCGGCAGCCGCGCGGGCCGCCGCCCCGGCGGCTACCTGCCGGACGTCGACCTGTTCGACGCCGGTTTCTTCGGCGTGCCCGCCCCCGAGGCGGCCGCGCTCGACCCGCAGCAGCGGCTGCTCCTCGAACTCACCTGGCACGCGGTGGAGGACGCCCGCACCACCCCGCGCGACCTGTCGCCCGGGCCCGTGGGCGTCTTCGTCGGCGCCGGCTCCGACGAATACGCGTTCCTCAGCCGCGCCGGCGCCGGGCTGCCCTCCACCTACACGATGACCGGCACCGGCCGGACCTTCCTGGCCAACCGGCTCTCCCACTTCTACGGTTTCACCGGCCCGAGTCTCGTCGTCGACACCGGCCAGTCCTCGTCCCTGGCCGCCCTGCACCAGGCCGTTCTCGCCCTGCGCCGCGGAGAGTGCGCCGCGGCGGTGGTGGGCGGTGTGCAGCTCAACCTCACGCCCGAGGGCGACGAGGTGGTGGAGGCGCTGGGCGCACTGTCGCCCCGGGGCCGCTGCCACACCTTCGACGCCCGGGCCGACGGCATCGTCCGCGGCGAAGGTGCCGGTGTCGTGGTCCTCAAACCCCTGGACCGGGCCCTGGCGGACGGCGACCGCGTCTACTGCACCCTGCTGGGCGGGGCGATGAACAGCGACGGCGCCCGGACGGCGCTGACCGCGCCCAGCGAGGCCGCCCAGCGCGAGGTTCTCGCCGCGGCCTGCCGGCAGGCCGGTGTCACCCCCGCCGAGGTCGGCTACGTGGAACTGCACGGAACCGGGACGGCGTTGGGCGACCCCGTCGAGGCCGCGGCGCTCGGCGGTGTCCTCGGCCACGGACGCCCGGACGACCGGCCGCTGCTGGTCGGCTCGGTCAAGACCAACATCGGGCACCTGGAGGCCGCCGCCGGCATCGCCGGGTTCATCAAGACCGCCCTCGCCCTGTTCCACCGTCAGCTCCCGGCCAGCCTCAACTTCCGGACCGCCAATCCGGCCATCGACCTCCGGGCACTGGGCATGCGGGTGTGCGCGCGGAGCCGGGACTGGCCCGCGCAGGACATGCCGCGCATCGCCGGAGTCTCCTCCTTCGGCCTCGGCGGCACCAACTGCCATGTGGTGCTGGGCGAGTCACCGGTCCCGCCCGGTCCCGTGGAACCGGGCGCTCCCGTCTCGGCCGTGCCCGTCGTCCTGTCCGGCCCGACGCCCGAGGCCCTCAGGAGCCGGGCCCGCGACCTGGCCGACGCGGTCGGCGACCCGAGCCGGCCGCTCGCGCTCACCGACCTGGCCTGGACGGCCGCGACGGCCCGCACCGCGTTCGCCCACCGCGCCGGCGTGATCGCCTCGGACCGGAACGAACTGGCACAGCGGCTGCGCGCCCTGGCGGACGGCTCGCCCGACGACGGCGAGAGGGGCCTCGTCCAGGGGACGCCCGGAGAGGGCCGCACCGCCTTCCTGTTCGCCGGACAGGGCGCGCAACGCCTCGGCATGGGGCAGGGCCTCCACAAGGAGTTCCCGGTGTTCGCCCAGGCCTTCGACGAGGTGTGCGCCCGGCTCGAACCGGTGCTGGGCGCCGACCTCGCCGACGCCATGTGGCAGCGCCAGGAGGTGGACCGCACCGAACACGCGCAGCCCGCCCTGTTCGCCGTCGAGGTCGCGCTGTACCGGCTGCTGGAGTCCTTCGGCATCGTGCCCGACCTGCTGGTCGGCCACTCGCTCGGCGAGATCGCGGTGGCCCACCTGACGGGTGCGCTGTCCCTGGAGGACGCGGCCACCCTGGTCGCACACCGGGCCCGGCTGATCGGCGAACTGCCGCCGGGCGGCGCCATGGTGGCCGTGCAGGCCGAGGAGGACGAGGCACGCCAGGTGGTGGACCGGGCCCCGGGGCTCGTCGGGATCGCCGCCGTCAACGGCCCCCGGTCCATCGTCCTGTCCGGCGAGGAAGGCGCCACGCTCAAGGCGGCCGCCCACTTCGAGGACCGGGGCCGCCGCACCCGCCGGCTCCGGGTCTCCGTGGCCGGGCACTCCCCGCTCATGGCCCCCGTCCAGGAAGGGCTGCGGTCCGTCGCCGAAGGCCTCACCTGGAACCTCCCGGACGGCCCGCCGATCGTCTCCACCGTCACCGGCGAACTGGTGGAACCCCACCGGTTCGCCGACCCCGGCTACTGGGTCCACCATGTGTGCGCCCCCGTGCGGTTCGGCCCCGCGCTCACCACGGCGCACGGGCTCGGAGCACGGTTCTTCCTCGAGATCGGGCCGGGCAGGGCGCTGACCACCCTCGCCGCGGAGACCGTCGGCCACGGCACGGAACGCTTCAGCGCCCCGATGGCCACGCGGGACGAGGCCGCGGGCCTCGCCGAGACCGCCGCCTCAGCCCATGTGTTCGGCCTGCCCGTGCGCTGGGAGCCCGTGCTCGGCGGACCCGCCCGGCGCGTCGACCTCCCGCTGTACCCGTTCCAGCGGCGGCGCCACTGGCTCGACACCGCCGACCAGCCGGCGCCGCCACCGGCCGGGGCGGCCGCCCCGCCGTGGAGCGGGGACCCCTTCGACCTCGTGGTGACCTGCACGCTCAAGGCCCTCGGACTCGGCCCGGACGCCGACCTCGACGTGGGCCGCTCCTTCAGCGAGCTGGGGCTGGACTCCCGCATGGCCGTGGCCCTGCGCACCACCCTCGCCAGGATCACCGGCCGCTCCCTGCCGACCACGCTGCTCTTCGACCAGCCCACCCCCGCCTCTCTGATCGAGGCGTTCCGCGCGGACACGCCGCTCTGACCGAAAGGCCTGCTGCACACATGAACCGCGAACCGGCTTCTCCGCACGGCGAGCAGGACGCGATCGCGATCGTGTCCATGGGCTGTCGCTACCCCGGGGGCGTCACGACCCCCGACGACCTGTGGCGCCTCGTGGCGTCACGCGGCGACGCGATCACCGAGTTCCCCGGCAACCGCGGCTGGGATCCCGCGGCGGCCGACGACACCTCCGGCGCGACCGCCCCGTCCAGTACGCGGCACGGCGGATTCCTGCACGACGCGGACCTGTTCGACGCCAAGTTCTTCGGCATCGCCCCGCGCGAGGCGGCCGGCATGGACCCGCAGCAGCGCGTGCTCCTGGAAGTGGCCTGGGAGACCTTCGAACGGGCCGGACTCGCCCGCGATGCGCTCGCCGGAGCCGACGTCGGTGTCTTCGTCGGCGCCATGGCGCAGGAGTACGGGCCGCGGCTGCACGAGGACAACCAGGGCGCCGGCGGCTACCGCATCACCGGCAGCACCCCGAGCGTGGCCTCGGGCCGCATCGCCTACTGGTTCGGGCTGCGCGGCCCCGCCATCACCGTGGACACGGCCTGCTCCTCGTCACTGGTCGCCCTGCACCTGGCCGCGCAGTCACTGCGCCAGGGGGAATGCGACATGGCTCTGGCCGGCGGCGTCGCGGTGATGCCCACCCCGGGCATGTTCATCGACTTCAGCCGGCAGGGCGGCCTTTCACCGGACGGGCGGTGCAAGTCCTTCTCCGCCGACGCGGACGGCACCGCGTGGTCGGAGGGTGCCGGCCTGCTCCTGCTGGAACGCCTGCCCGACGCGGTCGCCCGGGGCCACCGGGTCCTCGCCGTGATCCGCGGCAGCGCCGTCAACCAGGACGGCGCGAGCAACGGACTCACCGCCCCGAACATGACCGCCCAGCGGGACGTCATCGACCGCGCCCTGCGCGCGGCCGGCCTGCGGCCCGACGACGTCGACGCCGTCGAGGCGCACGGCACCGGAACACCGCTCGGCGACCCCATCGAGGCGCGCGCCCTGGCGGCGGCCTACGGCCAAGAGCGCACCGGTGGGTCCCCGCTGTGGCTGGGCTCCCTGAAGTCCAACCTGGGACACACCCAGGCCGCCGCCGGGGTCGGTGGCGTGATCAAGATGGTCCAGGCCCTGCGGGCCGGGGTCCTCCCCGCCACCCTCCACGCCGACCGCCCCAGCCCGCACGTCGACTGGGAGAACAGCGGCCTCGCCCTCCTCACCGAGGAACGGCCCTGGCCGCGTGGCGAGCGGCCCCGGCGGGCCGCCGTGTCCTCCTTCGGCATCAGCGGCACCAACGCCCACCTCGTCCTGGAAGAAGGCGACGCCGAGCCCGCGACCGGGGCCGGCGCCGCCGAAGGGCCCTTCGTGTGGCAGCTGTCCGCTCCGAACCCGGAGTCGCTGCGCCTGCAGGCGTCCGCCCTGGCCGACTTCCTGACCCGGGCTCCCGGCACGGCTCCGCAGGACGTCGCCCACGTGCTGCGCGGCCGCACCCGCTTCACCCACCGCGCCGCGGTGATCGCCGACACGGCACAGGACCTCTCCGCCGGGCTCGGCAGGCTCGCCCGCGGCGACACCGTCCCGGCCGTCCCGGGCACCTACCGGTCCCCGGCCGTGCTCGGCGGCGAGGCGAGGCGCGACTCCACCGGCCCGGTCTTCGTCTTCCCCGGACAGGGCTCGCAGTGGCGGGAGATGGGACTCGCGCTGGGCGAGGAGTCCCAGGTCTTCCGCGACAGCATGGCCGCGTGCGCCGAAGCGCTGCTGCCCTACTGCGGATGGCAGCTCCAGGACGCGCTGCGCGGGGAGGCGCTCGAACGGGTGGACGTCGTCCAGCCCGCGCTGTTCGCCGTGATGGTGTCGCTGGCGCGGCTGTGGGAGAGCGTGGGCGTCCGCCCGGCGGCCGTCGTCGGCCACTCCCAGGGCGAGATCGCCGCCGCGCACGTGGCCGGTGCGCTGAGCCTCGCCGACGCCTGCCGCATCGTGGCCCTGCGCAGCAAGGCCCTGCACAGCCTGGCCGGCACCGGAGGCATGGTCTCCCTGCCGCTGGCCGCCGACGAGACCCGGGACCTCCTCGCAGCGGTGGACGGTGCCGCCGGCATCGGCATCGCGGCTCTCAACGGCCCCCGGGCCACCGTCGTCGCCGGACCCCAGGGCGCGCTCGCCGCGCTGCTCACCGAGTGCGTGCGCAAGGGCGTCGACGCCCGCCGCATCGACGTCGACTACGCCTCCCACACCGAGGCCGTCGAGGTGCTCAGGGAACCGCTCGCCCGGCAGCTGACGGGCGTCCTCCCGCGCCCCTCCGCCGTACCCGTGTACTCCACCCTGGCCGGCGAGGCCGTCGACCCCACGGTGCTGGACGCCTCCTACTGGTACGACAACCTGCGCGGCACCGTGCGCTTCCGGACCGCGGTGGAACGGCTCGTGGCGCGCAGGCACCGCACGTTCCTGGAGATCAGCCCCCACCCCGTCCTCACCATGGCCCTGACCGACATCCTCGACGCCGCCGGGGTGCGCGGCACGGTCATCGGCTCGATCCGCCGGGGGACCGGGCTCAGCCAGTTCCTCGCCTCGGCCGCCGCGGCCGAGGCCTCCGGGGTGCCGGCCGACCTCTCCTCCGTCCAGCCCGCCGGCCGCCGCATCGAGCTGCCGGGCTTCGTCTTCAGCCGCAGCAGGTACTGGGTCACCGGCGCCCCGCCGGCCGCCCCGGCGACGGGAGCCCCCGCCGGAGGGCCCGTGTCCCTGCCGGACGGCCGGACCGTCCTGGCGGCCGCCTTCGACGCCGCCCGGCAGCCCTGGCTGACCGATCACGTCGTACGGGACACCGCACTGGTCCCGGCCACCGCCCTGCTGTCCCTGGCCGCGGAGGCGGGAAGCGCCGTCGGCTGCCCGCGGATCGAGGAGCTCACCGTCGGGCTGCCGCTGCCCGTCCCGGAGCGGGGCTCCGTGGAGATCCGCGTGATGCTGGAGCCCGCCGACGCGTCGGGCCGCCGCGCCGCCTCGCTGCACGGCCGCGCCCCGGACGGGACCGCCTGGACCGAGCACGCCACCGCCGTCCTCGCCCCTGCCGGCGGCGCGGTCCCCGAGCCACCGCACACCACCCCCTGGCCGCCGGCGGACGCCGAACCCGTGGAACCGGACCGGGCCTACGACAGGCTGGCCCGGCGCGGCTACCACTACGGGCCCGCCTTCCGGGGCCTGCGACGCGCCTGGACGCGCGGGCCGGAGACGTACGCCGAGGTGAGCCTCGGCCAGGACACGCCCGGCGGCCCGTACCCCACCGCGCACCCGGCCCTGCTCGACGTGGCCCTGCACGCCGCGCTCCTCGGCACCGGCGACGACCTGAACGTCCCCTTCACCTGGCGGGACGTCACCCTGGCGCCCTCCACGGCGCGCACGCTCAGGGTGCGCACGACGACCGGCGAGACAGGGCTCACGGTGTCCTGCACGGACGAACAGGGACGGCCGGTCGCCACGGTGGGCTCGCTCGTCCTGCGGCCCCTGACCGGCACCCCCGGCCCGGACGACGGGGCCACGAGCCTGGAACTGGCCTGGGAGCAGGCGGCCGTGGACGACCTGCCTCCGCTGCCGGACTGGGCGACCCTCGCGGCCCCCGGCCTGGGGGCCGGGCGTGACTTCCCGGGTCTGGAGACGCTGCCGGCCACGGTTCCGCCGGTCCTCGTCGTCCACCCGGAGGTGCCGCGGCCGGCCGACGACGCGCTGCCCGCCACCGTGGAGCGGCTGACGGGAGAGGTCGCGGACCTGCTCCAGCAGTGGCTCGGCGACGACCGGTTCACCCGGTCCCGCCTCGCCGTGGTGACCCGCCGGGCGCTGGACGTCACCGGCGGTGAAACCCTGCCGGGCCTGGCCGCCGCCGCCGTCGGCGGACTGGTGAGGGCGGCGCAGGCCGAACACCCCGGAGCCTTCCAGCTGGTCGACATCGACGACGACCCGGCCTCCGTGGCCGCCCTGCCCACGGCCCTCGCCCTGGAGGAGCCCGAGACGGCGATCCGCCAGGGCCGGGTCCACGTGCCGAGGCTGCGGCCGGCGGACGACCAGGGCCTGCCCGTGCCGGAAGGTCACGCTGCCTGGCGACTCGACGTCACGGCCAAGGGCACGCTGGACAACCTGGCGCTGGTCCCGCACCCGGAGGCCACCCTGCCTCTCGGTGCCCGGGAGATCCGCGTCGAGGTGCGGGCGGCGGGCCTCAACTTCCGGGACATCGCCGTGGGACTGGGGCTGGTCGCCTCCGAGAAGACCATGGGCAGTGAGGGCGCCGGAGTGGTCACGGAGGTCGGGGCCGAGGTCACCCGGGTCGCGGTCGGGGACCGGATCTTCGGCGTCTTCGAACGCTCCCTCGGACCGGTCGCCGTGGCCGACGAGCGGATGGTCCGGCGCGTTCCCGACGGCTGGAGCGACGCGCAGGCCGCGAGCGTCCCCATCGTCTTCATCACCGCCTACCAGTGCCTGGTGGACGTCGCCGCCGTCCGGCCGGGGGAGTCGGTGCTCGTCCACACCGCCACCGGCGGGGTGGGCCTCGCCGCCCTCCAGCTCGCCCGCCATTTCGGCGCCGACGTGTTCGCCACCGCGGGCCCCGCGAAGCACGGCATCCTGCGCGAGTGGGGCGTGCCCGACGACCACATCGCCTCCTCGCGCTCGCTCGCCTTCGAGCACGAGTTCCGCGAGGCGACCGCCGGCCGGGGCGTGGACATCGTCCTCAACTCCCTGGCCAACGAGGCCGTCGACGCCTCCCTGCGCCTGCTCGCCCCCGGCGGACGATTCGCCGAGATGGGCAAGACGGACATCAGGGACACGGGCCGGATCCAGGAGCAGTACCCCGGAGTGACCTACCAGGCGTACAACATCCTGGGCGTCGCCCCCGAGCGGATCGGCGAGGTGCTGGACGAGCTCATCGCGCTCTTCCGCGACGGGGCCCTGGTCCATCTGCCGCTGCGCACCTGGGACGTGCGCGCGGGACAGCGGCCGCTGCGGATGCTCAGCCGGGCCAAACAGCACGGCAAGCTCGCCCTCAGCATGCCCCGGACCCTCGACACCGGCCGCCCCGTCCTCGTCACCGGCGGCGCCGACGGCCTGGGCGCCGTCCTGACCCGCCATCTCGTCACGGCGTACGGCGCCCGTGAGATCGTGCTGCTCAGCCGCCGCGGACCCGCCGCTCCCGGCGCCCCCGAACTGGTCGCGGACTGCGCCGCGCTGGGGGCCACCGCGCACGTCCTGGTCTGCGACGTCACCGACCGGAACGCGCTCGCCAAGGTGATCGCCGAGTACGCCCCCGGAAGCGTCTTCCACACCGCCGGCGTGCTCGACGACGGACTGATCGGCGGGATGACACCGGCCCGTATGCGGGCGGTGCTGGCGCCCAAGGCGCACGCCGCCTGGCACCTGCACGAACTCACCCGCGACCTCGACCTGTCGGCGTTCGTGCTGTTCTCCTCCGCGGTGGGGGTGATCGGCGGACCGGGCCAGGCCAACTACGCGGCCGCCAACGCCTTCCTCGACGCCCTCGCCCACCACCGCAGGACCCAGGGGCTGGCCGCGACCTCCGTGGCCTGGGGGCTCTGGGAGGACCGCACGGGCATGACCGCCCATCTGACGGACGCGGACGTGACCGCTCTCGCGGCCATCGGCATCGCGCCCATGACGACCGGGAGCGCGCTGCGGCTGCTGGACGAGGCCATGGCGTCACCCCGGCCCGCGGTGACCGCCTTCAGCCCCGTGCCCGAGCGGATCCGCCCCGGCACCCGCGCCGCCGCCCTCTTCCGGGGACTGCGGGACATCCCCCGGCCCGGCCCGGCGACCCCGGCCGCCGAGACCGGCGCACCCCGGACGGCCCGTCCCTCGGGCCCCGACAAGGAAACCCTCGTGGGGATGGTGTGCGCCCAGGCCGCCGAAGTCCTCGGCTACACCGAGGCCGTGACGGTGCGACCCACGGACACCTTCAAGGAACTGGGCTTCGACTCGCTGCTCAGCGTGGACCTGCGCAACCGGCTCAACGCGGCCACCGGCCTGCGGATGCCGGCCGAGGCGGTCCTCGACAACCCCACGCCCGAGGCGCTCGCGGCGTACATGCGTGCCGCAGGGAGCGGCGAACACCCCGGCACCGCACCGGAGACGACCGCGTGAACCCGCCGCCCCACCGCGCCCGACCACACCCGATGGTGAGGAGAGAGCCCGTCATGAGCGACACCGAGCCGACGCAGGTGACGCACCGGATCGACATCGAGGCACCGGCGGACGCCGTGTACCGCGTCGTCTCCGACGTGCGCCTGTGGCCGCTGTACTTCCCGCCCACCGTGCGCGCCGAACGGACGCGGGGCGACGACAGCGACGAACACATCCGCATCTGGGCCGTGGCCCACGGCGAGGTCCGCACCTGGGAATCCCGGCGCCGACTGGACCCCGCCGCGCGCAGCGTGCGCTTCGAGCAGACCGAGCCCGCCGATCCGGTGGCCGCGATGGGCGGCAGGTGGGAGGTCCGCGCGCGCGGCGACAAGGCCTGCACGGTGGTCCTCGACCACCACTACCGGGCCGTCGGCGACGACCCGGCGGCACTGGCCCGCATCGCGGCGGCCGTCGAGACCAACAGCGTCTCGGAACTGGACCATCTGCGTCTGGCGGCCGAGCGGGCCGGGACCGAGGACGACCTCCTGCTGGACTTCTCCGACACCGAGGTGATCACCGGCTCGGCGGGGGACGTCTACGACTTCCTCTACGACGCGGCGAAATGGCCGGACCGGCTCGACCACGTCGTCCGGCTGGACCTGCGGGAGAACGTCACGGGCCTCCAGTACATGGAGATGGACACCCGCGCCCCGGACGGTTCCGTGCACACCACCGTCTCCGGCCGGGTCTGCGTGCCCCAGCGGCAGATCGTCTACAAGCAGACCAGGCTTCCCCCCGTGCTGCGGGCGCACAACGGCGAGTGGCTCGTGGAGGACGCCGCCGACGGCACGGTCCGGGTGACCGCCCGCCATCAGGTGCTCCTGGACCCCGACGGCATCGCCGCCCTCCCCACGCCCCCGGCCACCCTCCAGGCCGCGCGGGACGCCGTACAGCACTCCCTGAGCTCCAACAGCCGGGCCACCCTGGCCCGGGCCCGCGCCTTCGCCGAAGCCCGCTGACCCGACCGTCCCGTGCAGCACCACACCACCCGAGAACCACACCCGAGGAGAACCCCATGGCCGAGCTGACCATCGACGAACTCAAGGGATTCCTGCTGCGTGCCGTCGGCGAGGACGAGACCATCGACCTGTCCGGCGACATCCTCGACGCGCCCCTCGCCGACCTGGGCTTCGACTCGCTGGCCGTCATCGCCACGACGAGCGCCCTCGAACAGCACTACCAGGTCAAGCTCGGGGACGACGACGCCTCCGGCCTCGAGACGCCCAAGGACTTCCTCGACGTCTTCAACCGCCGCCTGACGCAGGCCGCATGACCGTGGCCGCACCCGCATCGGTCCACCCCGCGTCTCCCGGCACGGGGGCGCGGGCCGCCGACATCCTGGAACGGGTACGGACGTTCGTGCACGCCGAGGTGCTGCCGGCGACGGATCACTTCGACACCCTCCCGCCCGTCCCCACCCCGGCCTCGGTCCGCCTGGCCGAGGCCGGGCTGGCCAACTGGTGGATCCCGGCCGAGTACGGCGGCCCGGGAGTCTCGCTGCGGGACAGCGTGGACATCGTCTCGGAACTGTCCTACGGAGACGCCGGCTTCGCCTTCGGCTCCTTCCTGTCCGTGCTGGGCACGACCATGCTCCAGCTCTCCGGCGCCGACGCCCTGACCAGGCCGCACCTGGAACGCCTGGCCCGGGACGGCGGCGTCCTCGGCATCCTCGCCAGCGAGGAGGAGGCCGGCAGCGAACTCGGGCGCATCACGACCACCTGCCGCCGCGCCGGGGACAGCGTCGTCGTCACCGGCGACAAGTACTTCTCCACCAACACCGACGCCGCCGACCTGCTGCTCGTCGTCGCCCGGGACGCCGCCGACGAGGCCGACTTCGGCGTGATCCTGGTGCCCCGGCACACCGAGGGCGTGGAACTGACCCAGCGCTGGAACATGGTCGGCATGCGCGGCTCGGCCACCTACCGGGTCGCGCTGCGCGACTGCGCCGTTCCGGCCGACCACCGTCTGCCCGGCAACGGTCTGCGGCTGCTGGAGATCGGGCTGAACGCCAGCCGCATCCTCATCGCCGCAACCGCCATCGGCATGGCCCGCCGCGTGCGCGACCTGGCCATGGAGTACGCGGCGTCCAAACGGGTGCACGGCGCCCCGCTCGCACGCAACGCGGTGTTCGCCGGAAAGCTCGGCCAGATCGAGATGCTGATCGACGTCATGCGCAACCAGTGCCGCTCGGCCGCCGAGGAGTTCGACGGCTATCTGGCCGGCGGCGACGCCGCCGGGGCCCTGTACCGGGTGGGCACGCTGCGCTCCGCCCTGGCCGCGAAGATGTACTGCGGCCAGGCCGGCTGGCAGGTGGCCACCATCGGGTCCGAGATGTTCGGCGGGCTCGGCTACACCCACGAGCACCCCATCGGGAAGCTGGTCCGCGACCTGCGGTACGTGGGCCTGGTGGAGGGCGGGGACGACGTGATCCGCGAACTCCTCTTCACCCGCTACGTGGTACCGACCGGCAAACGCCGCTGACCACACGCCGGCGGCACCCGCACCCGCCCGGTCCGGTGGACCGGCGCGGGCGTCCGGCGCCTGATGAACCCGTGCCTGCGGATGGGGCCGGGGTGCGGTGGGCTCGGGCGACGGCCAGGGCGTCGGGGCCGCGGCCCGGACGACGGCCATGCCGTATTCGATAGACAGGCCCAGGGGGCCCGGCTCGTACGAGCCGGGCCCCCTGGGCCTGTGCGCGCTCAGGGCGCCGTCAGCACCATCGCCGAGGCGAAGCCCCCGTGGCCCCGTGCCAGTACCAGTGCCGTGCGGAACTCCCCGCCGCGGGGCTCCCCGACCACCAGGTCGACTCGTGGATCCACCTCGTCCGGCGCGACGCCGGGCACGGGCGGGACGAGTCCGTCGCGCAGGCTGAGCAGGGCCGTGACAGCGTCGAGGGCCGAACCCCCGGACATCAGCCGGCCCACCAGCGCCTTGGGCGTGCTCACCGGGACTCCACCGGCCCCGAACAGCCCGGTCAGGGCGTCGGCCTCGGCCCGATCGAGCTCCGGGCTGCCGGCGGCGTCGGCGAACACCACGTCGACGGCCCCGGCCGGCAGACCGGCATCGGCCAGCGCACCGCGGGCCGCCCGCGCCAGCCCGTCGCCGCCGGAGCCCGAGGGGTCCGGGTCGAAGGCCGCGGCGTGGCCGGCCACCGAGCCCAGCACGGTCGCGCCGCGCTCGGCGGCGGACGCACGGGACTCCAGCACCATGACGGCCCCGCCCTCCCCGGGCACGAACCCGGAGGACGAGGAGTGGAAGGGCAGGAAGGCCCGCTCGGGGTCGGTCCCGCGGCTCACTCCGGTGGCCACGGACACGGTCGAGACGCCGTACGGGCACAGCACGCTGTCGAAGCCGCCGGCGAGCATGACCGGCGTCCCGCGGCGCACCCGCCTGCGGGCGAAGGCGATCGAGTCCAGGCCGCCGGCCTGCTCCGAGACGACCACACCACTGGGCCCGCGCAGGGCGTTGCGGATGGAGATCTGCCCGGTGTTGACGGCGTAGTACCAGGCGAACGACATGTAGGGACTGACCGACTCCCACCCGGTGCCCCACAGCTGCTGGAGCTGCCGCTGCCCGAACTCCAGGCCGCCGCTGGCACTGGAGACGGCCACCCCCGCGCCGAACTCGGGAAGCTCCGCGGGGGCGATCTCGGCGGCGGCCAGTGCGCTGTCCGCGCACATCATGGCCAGCTGGGTGAGCCGGTCGGTCTGCGGCAGCAGCTTCCTGGGGAAGGCGCTCTCCGCGTCGGACGGCGGTATCTCGGCGGCCAGCCGCACCGGATAGCCGGTGGCATCGAACCGGCTGATGGGCTGGATCGCCGAAACACCCTTGAGGGCGGCGGCCCAGTAGGTCTCCAGGCCGACTCCGTTCGGTGCGACCGTGTCCGCACCCGTGACAACGACATCTTTGGTCATGCTGCGGTCCGCTCCAGACTCGTGAGCACCATCGCGCTCTGGAAACCTCCGAAACCACTGCCCACCGTGAGCACCGCGTCCAGCCGCTTCTCCCGGGCGGTGTTCGGCACGTAGTCCAGGTCGCACTCGGGATCCGGCTCGTGCAGGTTCGCCGTGGGGACGACCACGCCGTGCTTCATGGACAGGGCACACGCGGCGATCTCCAGCGATCCGATCGCGCCGAGCGAGTGGCCGATCATGGACTTGATGCCGCTCATCGGCGTGTCGTAAGCGTGCTGTCCGAGGCTGCGCTTCACGGCGGCCGTCTCATGGCGGTCGTTCTGCTTGGTGCCGGAGCCGTGGGCGTTGACGTAGTCGACCGCTCCGGGATCGACCCGCGCGTCCGCCAGGGCGAGGTCGATGGCCGCGGACATCTCCCGGCCCTCCGCCGTCAGCCCGGTCATGTGGTACGCGTTGCAGCGCGCGGCGTAGCCGGACACCTCCGCGTAGACCGTCGCCCCGCGCCGCCGGGCGTGCTCCAGTTCCTCCAGGATCAGCACGGCCGACCCCTCGCCCAGGATCAGGCCCGTGCGGGTCCGGTCGAAGGGGCGGCACGCGGTCGCCGGGTCGTCGTTGCGCGCGGACGTGGCCCGGATGACGTCGAAGCAGGTCACGGTGATGGGCGAGATCGGCGCGTCGGTCGCGCCGGTGACCATCACGTCGGCCTCGCCGTCCCGGATCAGCTCCGCCGCGTAGCCCACCGAGTCGATGCCGGAGGTGCAGCCGGTGGACACCACCGACGCGGGCCCGAGCGCGCCCGTGGTGCGGGCGACCTCGGAGGCGATGGAACTGGGCAGGAAGTAGTCGTACAGGTGAGGCACCGCGAACGACGGGTCCACGACCCAGTTCCGGCCGCCCTCGGAGAGCACGGAGTACTCCCGCTCCATGGTGGTGGTGCCGCCCACCGCGCTGCCGAGGGCCACCCCGGTGCGCTCGGCGAGCGCACCGTCGATCTCCAGACCGCTGTCGGCCAGGGCCTCGCCGGCCGCCACCATGGCGAGCTGGGAGACCCGGTCGGTGCGGCGTACCTCCTGCGGGGTCAGTCCGAGCGCGAGCGGATCGAAGTCGCACTCGGCCGCGACGCGGCAGCGGTGCCCGCTCGCGTCGAACTGCGTGATCGTACGGGTCGCCGTCCTGCCCTCGACGAGGAGCCGCCAGAAGGGTTCGGTTCCGATCCCTCCCGGCGCGACGACGCCGATTCCGGTGATGACTGCCCTTCGGGCCATGGGGCTCCTTCGCGGTGCGTGAGTCGGATGGCGCGGGCCGGTGTCACTCGTGCCGCTCGCGGCACCACTCGGGACGGACGGACCGTGCGCGCCCGCCAGCCTGCGCCGCGGTCCTCGACTCACGGTCCAGTGGCGTTGGAACGCGCCACGCGCGGGTGTGCCGGCCCGGGGGTTCGAGCCGTGCTCCACACGAGGTCGAGGCGGCCCGATGACGGTGGCGGCACACTCCTGCACCCGGCGGAAGGAAGAGTTCATGCCGCACGGTTCCGTTCCCGATGTGCGCAAGTGGGTCGAGGTCGAGGCCGACCCCCGGCGCTGCTTCGAGGTGTTCACCGAGCGAATGGCGGACTGGTGGCCGCCCTCGCACGTGCTGCTGTCCAAGCCCCGGGCCGGTCTGGCCATGGAGCCGAAGGCTGGCGGCCGTTACTACGAGTGGGACGTGGAGGGCAACGAGATCGACTGGGGCACCGTCCTCGAGTGGAATCCCCCGCACGGGCTGCGTCTGACCTGGCGGGTGGACGGCCGGTGGCAGTCGGTGCCGGACGACGAGCGGGCCAGCGAGATCGAGGTCGTCTTCACCCCGGCCGGGCCCGGCCGCACCCGGGTCGAGCTCGCCCACGTCCGGCTGGACAAGCACGGTCCCGACGCGGAGCGCATCTTCCAGGCGCTGGACGGGCCGAGCCCGGGTGAGACGCTGCAGCGCTTCTCGGAGGTGGTCTGACGGTGGCCGCCGGGACGGCAGCGCCCCCGGCACTGCGCGAGCTGGCCGAAGGCGTCCACATCTACGAACAGTTGCCCGGCGGCTGGTGCGTGAACAACGCGGGGCTGATCGCGGCGGGCGGGCAGGCGGTGCTGATCGACACGGCGGCCACCCGCGCGCGAGCGCGACGCCTGCGCGAGGCCGTGGAACGCGTCGTCCCCGGCGGTCCGGACGCCGTGGTCAACACCCACTTCCACGGCGACCACGTCTTCGGCAACGACCAGTTCGCGCCGCGGGCCACCGTCATCGCCCACGAGCTGACCCGCTCCGACATGTCGGAGGCGGGGCTCGCTCTGTGCGGCATCTGGCCGGACGTCGACTGGGGCGAGCCCGAACTCACCCTGCCCGACACGACGTTCACCGACCGGCTCACCCTGCGGCTGGGCGAGGTGACCGTGGAGCTGTCCACGGTGGGGCCCGCTCACACGGCGAGCGACGTGGTCGCCTGGGTGCCCCGGCGAGGCGTGCTCTTCACCGGGGACGTCGCCTGGTCGGGTGTCACCCCGTACGTCCTGATGGGATCCGTCGAGGGCTCCCTGCGGGCCCTGGCCGAACTGCGCGCGCTGGGGCCGCGGATCGTCGTACCGGGCCATGGCCCGGCCGGTGGCCCGGAGGTCCTCGACGCCACCGAGGCGTATCTGCGGTGGCTGCGCCGGCTGGCCGAGGACGGCAGACGGGAGGGCAGGACCGTCCTGGAGACGGCCAGGCACGCCGACCCAGGGCCGTTCGCCGCGCTCGTCGACGCCGAGCGCCTGGTGGGCAATCTGCACCGCGCCTACGCGGAGCTCGACGGGCTCGCCCCCGGGGAGCGCCTCGATGTCGCCGCCTCGCTGCGGGAGATGGCCGAATTCAACGGCGGCCTGCCGCACTGCGCCGCCTGACCGGCGGTCCATGACGAGCCGTCGGGCCCAAGCCGACGAGCTGACGTGCTGACGAGTAGGAGAGAGAACATGACCGGTGCGCGAACCGCCTTCATCACGGGCGTCAGCAGCGGGATCGGGCTCGCCACGGCCCGCACGATGGCCCGCCAGGGCATCGCCGTCTTCGGCTGTGCGCGCGAGGGCAAGAAGGTCGCCGAGGTCGTGGAGGAACTGCGCGACGCCGGCTGCGTGGCGGACGGCATGTCCTGTGACGTCACCTCGCGCGAGCAGATCGGCGCCGCGGTGGCGGCCGCCACCGACCGGTTCGGCCGGATCGACATCCTCGTCAACAACGCCGGACGCGGCGGTGGCGGGGAGATCGCCGACCTCGACGAGGACCTCTGGCTGGACGTGCTGGAGACCAACCTGACCAGTGTGTTCCGGGTGACCAAGGAGGTGCTGCGGGCCGGCGGCATGCTGGAGGCCGGGTGGGGGCGTATCGTCAACATCGCCTCGACCGCGGGCAAGCAGGGCGTCATGTACGCGGCTCCGTACACGGCGTCCAAGCACGGTGTCGTGGGCTTCACGAAGTCCGTGGGCTTCGAACTGGCCCAGCGCGGCATCACGGTGAACGCGGTGTGCCCCGGCTACGTGGAGACCCCCATGGCGGTCCGGGTGCGGCAGGGCTACGCGGCCCACTGGGGCATCACCGAGCAGGAGGTCCTCGACCGGTTCAACGCCAAGATCCCGCTGGGCCGTTACGCGACACCGGAGGAAGTGGCGGGACTGGTCGGCTACTTGGTGACGGACTCGGCCGCGTCGATCACCGCGCAGGCGCTCAATGTCTGCGGGGGGCTGGGGAATTACTGAGCGCGCCGACGAACGGCGCGGGGCCCGCACCTGGAAGAACCGGGGGGCGGGCCCTCCGATTTTGGTCCGAACATGTCAAGTCTGACGCTGGGCGGCAACCTCGATCGAGTCAGATTCGAGTTGGCTGATGAATATTCCAGCACTGTTTTAGGAAGGAATCCGATCGTCGATGGCGCATTGTTCGCCGAGGTCGATTGGTTGACCGGCTGACAGGGCGTACATAGGCTGACGGTCGTCGCTGCCGCAGGTAATGACCAGGGGGGTTGCCTGACCCATCACATACAGCACCTCGAGCCAGGACGTGGCCAAACGTGCAAGTGCTCGGCACCGTCCCGCGGTCTAACCATCCGTGGAGCTGCACTTTACTGGGGGAATTAGTGAGCATACGTCTTCTGGGAGAGCTGAACGCTACCTTAAACGGCCGATCGGTGACACCAACCGCCGCGAAGCCTCGTCAAGTTCTGGCCATGCTGGCTCTGAGTGCCGGACGCATCGTCTCGGTGCCCGCGCTCATCGAGGAACTCTGGGGCGACCGCCCGCCGATGAGCGTACGGACCACACTGCAGACCTACATACTCCAGCTGCGCAGGCTGATCGACTCGGCCCTGCCGGCCGGGGCCCCGACCCGTGCCAAGGACGTCCTCGTCACCCGCTTCGACGGTTATCTGCTCGACGTCGCGGCCGAGGACGTCGACGTATGGGTCTACGAACAGCTGGTGGACGCGGGCAACCAGGCCATCGAGCGCGGCGACTACGAGGCCGCCTCGCGTCACCTGGGCAGGGCCCTGGACCAGTGGCAGGGGCACGCGCTCGCCGACGTGCGGGTGGGCATGCCGCTGAGCATCGAGGTGGCCAGGCTCGAGGAGAGCAGGCTCATCGCCCTGGACAACAGGATCGGAGCGGACATACGGCTCGGCCGGCACAACGCCGTGCTCAGCGAACTCACCGTGCTGACGGCCAAGCACCCGATGCACGAGAACCTCTGCGCCCACCACATGGTCTCGCTCTACCGGGCCGGGCGGCAGTCGCAGGCGCTGGAAGTGTTCCGCAACCTGCGCCAGACCCTGAACCGGGAACTGGGCGTGGAGCCGTCGGTCCGGCTGCAGCGGCTGCAGCGGGCCGTGCTGCGCTCCGAGCTCGATCTGGAGGCGCCGCCGGGGGTCCGGCGGCCGGTGCGCGCCGACGCCGTTCCGGCCGCGGTGGTGCCCGGAGCGGGCTGTGACGAGGAGACGAGCGGCGTTCCCGTCGGCGAACCGGCGGGGA
Source organism: Streptomyces paradoxus (assembly GCF_014202475.1). GTDB lineage: Bacteria > Actinomycetota > Actinomycetes > Streptomycetales > Streptomycetaceae > Streptomyces > Streptomyces paradoxus. The sequence continues at coordinate 190,221 of NZ_JACHGV010000007.1, read as the reverse complement.
CGGGACATCTGATGACCAGGATGGGGGGCAACGGATGGCAGCGGTGAGCACCGATCTCTACGTGGAGGTGCTGCGGTTCTACGCGGGGCAGATGGCCCTGCTGGACTCGCTGGACCTCGAGGGCTACGCCGACACGTTCACCGAGGACGGCGTGACGCACCACGTGCACCGGGGACAGAAACTGGAGGGCAGGGGCGCGTTGCTGGAGCACGCCCGCGCCGCCCTGCCCCGGTACCGGGAGGTCGTGGTCCGGCACTGGAACGACAACTACCGGATCGAGCAGGGCGACGACGGCGCGCTGACCGTGGCGTACGGGTCGCTCGTGACGCTGACGGACAAGGAAGGCCAGGTCCGGTTCGAGTCGACCTACGCCGTGACGGACGTCCTGGTCCGCGTGGACGGCCGGCTGCGCACCCGGTCCCGGACACTGCTCCGGGACCGGCCGGCGGCGGCCTGACCGATGCGGGCCGGACGGTTCAGCAGGCGTCCTTGCGGCTCTCGCGGCGCATCTGGGACGTGACGGGGAAGGAGTCCTCCTCATGTCCGGCCGCGTCCAGGAACGCGCCCTCGCCCACCGTTGTGATGCGGTCGCCGCGCAGGGTGGCCCGGTGGGTGGCACGCAGGTAACCGGTGGTGTTCCCCGCGCCGTCGAAGAACCGTTCCTTCACCGTGAAGGTGAAGGTGTTGCGGCCGGTGGTGTGCCAGGTCCCCTGCCCCTCGATGCCCCCGTCGGGCCCGGGGGGCGGGGCGATCAGGCACAGCGTGCCGTTCGCCCGGAACGACACCCGCGCCTCGATCTGCCCGTTCGGGAAGCTCACCGTACCGTTCCACACGCCCACGGGAGCCGCTTTGAGCTGCGCGGATGCGGCGACGGGCGGCGCCGCGGGGGCCTCGGCGGCTCCCGCGGCCGACGGGAGAAGGGGCACGAGGGCGAGCGCGCCCACGAGGGTGAGGGCACCGAGACTCCGGCTCATGGTCAGTCATCCGTTTCTGGTCCGTGACGGACCGTTGGTGCGACAGGAGGTGGACGGAACCGGCCACGGACGGCAGGGCGTTGTACAGCCCGTGCGCCCATGACGCGTGCCGACACCGTGGGGCTCCGCGCTATGGACCGCCTGGATTGCGCCTCGACCGGCGGCCACCGCCCGCGCGTCCGGACGGCAGCAGGCGCTCTCCCGGTGGAACCGTGGCCTGTTCCCGTCACCCTGAGAGGAGGGGCGGTACGCGCTTTCCGGCGGGGTGGCCATTTCCGGGTTTCTGCCGTCCGCGGAGCGGATCGGAACCAGGATTTCTGCTTGATCGTTGCATTACCTTCTGTTTGCCTCGGCCGAAATCCTCCGGTGCGCATGAGCGGATGGCGCGTTAACGCGTAACCCTCCTCCACCCGCCCGCGGATCCGGCGTTATTCAACTAGCTGTCCAGTGCGCTGAGCGGAGAATGTGAACCGCTCGATCCCGCGGAAGACGACAGTTTCCCGTGGCACCCGGCTACGGCGGACAAAAGCTGTCCGCGATCGGTCCTACGGTGTGAGCGCCTTGGCGGAGCCGTCGGGGCACCAATGCGAGCTCGCGCCACGCGGGTGAGGGAGGAGCAATGACGAACGCGATCGTCGCCGAGGGGCTGAGGAGAAGTTTCGGCCCCAACAAGGCACTGGACGGATTCGATCTGACAGTGCGGGAGGGCACGGTCCACGGACTGCTGGGCCCCAACGGCTCGGGCAAGACCACGACGGTGCGGGTGCTGTCGACCCTGCTCCGGCCGGACGCGGGCCGGGCCACGGTGGCCGGCCTCGACGTACTGACCAAGGCGGCCGAACTGCGCCGGATCATCGGCCTGTCCGGCCAGTACGCCGCCGTGGACGAGGACCTGACGGCCCGGGAGAACCTGCGGATGGTGGCCAGGCTGTACCACCTGGGCGCCACGGCGAGCAGGCAGCGGGCCGACGAACTGCTGGAGCGGTTCGGCCTGACCAAGGACGCCGACCGGCCGGTCAAGGGCTACTCGGGCGGTATGCGCCGCCGGGTCGACCTGGCCTGCGCGGTGGTCTCCAAACCCCAGGTCCTGTTCCTCGACGAACCCACGACCGGCCTGGACGTACGCAGCCGGATGGCCATGTGGGACGTCATCGCCGAGCTGGTGCGGGGCGGCAGCACGCTGCTGCTCACCACCCAGTACCTGGAGGAGGCCGACCAACTGGCCGACCGGATCACCGTGATGGACCAGGGCAAGGTCATCGCCGAGGGCACCCCCGACGAACTGAAGGACCGGGTGGGCGGGGAGCGCCTGGAGATCACCGTGGGCAGCGCCTCGGACGCGGAGGAGGCCCGCACCCTGCTGCGCGAGATCGCCCAGGGCGGCGAGACCTCGGTCGACGAGGAGAACAACCGGGTCATCGTGCCCGTCTCCGACGGACCCGAGGCCCTCGTCAACAGCGTGCGGCTGCTGGACCGTTCACAGGTCCGCCTGGTGGGAACCACGCTGCGCAGGCCCAGCATGGACGAGGTGTTCCTCGCCCTCACCGAACGGCCGCCGGCCGGACAACAGGCCACCGGCCGTGCGAAGGAGGAAGTGAAGTGAGCGCCCTGAGCCAGGCCGTCGAGGACGGCGTCACCCTCACCAAGCGCAACGTCATCAAGAACCTGCGCAACCCCGACATCGTGGTCTTCGCCAGCGCCGCACCGATCGCCTTCGCCCTGCTGTTCGGCTTCGTCTTCGGCAGCGCGATCGACGTGTACGGCTCCAACTACCGCGAGTTCATGGTGATCGGCATCCTCACCCAGACGATGCTGCTCACCGCCACGAACACCGGCGTCGGCATCGCCCACGACATGAAGCTCGGACTGATCGACCGCTTCCGCTCCCTGCCCATCTCGCAGTCGGCGGTGCTGGTCGGCCGCACCAACGGCGACGCGGTGAACAACCTGCTGGTCATCGTGCTGATGTCGCTGACCGGCCTGTTGATGGGATGGCGGATCCGGGGCGGCGTCGTCGACGCGGCGATCGCCTTCCTGCTGCTGTTCCTCTTCGCCTACGCCGCCTCCTGGATCACCGCGGCCATCGGTCTGACGGCGAAGTCTCCCGAGGTGCTCGGCAACGCCATGCTCATGGTGCTGCTGCCGCTCACCTTCATCTCCAACTCGTTCGTGCCCAGCGAGGGACTGCCCACCGTCCTGCGCGTGGTGGCGGACTGGAACCCCGTCTCGGCCGTGGTCGAGGCCTGCCGGCAGTTGTTCGGGAACATCCCGGAGGGCCGGCCCGAACCCGAAGTGTGGCCCTTGCAGAACCCGGTCCTCGCCGCGTTCCTGTGGGTGGCGCTGATTCTCGCGATCTTCGTGCCGCTGGCCGTCCAGCGCTACAAGAAGGCCGTGAGCCAGTGAACGGCGGGCCGCCGGCCACGGCATCAGCCGCGGCCGGCGGCCCCCGGACGATCCGAAGGAGAAGCATGCGATTCCTGTTCGTCGCCGGGGGAGGTGCCGCGCCCGTGCACGCCAGCGTGCCGCTCGCCTCCGCGGCCCGCACGGCCGGCCACGAGGTCATCGTGGCCGCCCCCGAGGAGAACCTCGACCTCATCACCGGTCTCGGTCTGCCCGCCCGCGGCGTGACCGCCATGGGTATGGCCGACGCCATGCTCAAGGACCGGCAGGGCAACTGGCTGCCCATGCCCACGGGCGAGGCCCACGAGATGGACTTCGCGGGACGCGGCTTCGCCCGGCTGTCCGCAGCCGGCCTCGCGGGCACCCTCGAACTCGCCGAGGCGTGGCGGCCGGACGTGGTGATCGGCGGCGAGTACAATCTCGCCGGCCCGCTCGTCGCCCACAAACTGGGCGTGCCCCTCGTCCGCCACACCTGGGCCATCTACGACCGTACCGACGTCGACTGGCAGGGCGCCACCGACGAACTGCGCCCGGAACTGGAGCAGTTCGGACTCGACGCGATCCCCGACGCGACCCTCTTCGTCGACATCACCCCGCCCAGTGTGCGGCCCGGCCACGCCGAACCCGCCCAGGCCATGCGCTGGACCGCCGGCAACCCCCAGATACCGCTGGAGCCCTGGATGTACGCCAAGGGCGACCGCCCCCGCGTGCTCATCACCTCCGGCTCGCGCAGCGCCTTCATCCCCGCGCTCGGCATGGACTTCTTCCGGCCGCTGCTCGACAACCCGCTCCTCAACGCCGGCGACATCGAGGTCGTCGTCGCCACGGGCGAGCCGCTCGCCGGGCAGATCCGCGAGGCCTACCCGGAGATCAAGGCCGGATTCGTCCCCCTCGACGTGATCGCGCCGACCCTCGACCTCGCGGTCCACCACGGCGGCGGCGTCACCGTGATGACCCTGCTGAGCGCCGGGGTGCCGCAGCTCGTCCTCCCCGAGATCCTGGCCTCGGCGATCCCCCTGCGCCCGGTCGACGAGTTCGGCGCGACGCTCACCCTGCCCTCGCACCAGGAGCCGCCCGAGGAAGTGGCCGCGGACATCTCCAAGATGCTGTCCGACACCTCCTACCGGCGGCGCGCCCGTGACCTCGCCGACGAGATCGCCGGGCTGCCCGCCCCTTCGGAGGTGGTCAAGGCGATCGAGGGCCTGGTCTGACACCGGACCCCTCCGAACACGATGGTGCCCGCCCCCTCCAAGGGGGCGGGCACCATCGTGTTCACGGCCGCACGGCCGCGACTCAGACGCTGAGCACGGCCTCGCGCACCGCCGAGATCACCTTGTCCTGCAGACCGGCCGGCAGCGACGGGTACATCGGCAGCGAGAAGATCTCGTCGGCGAGCCGCTCCGTCACGGGCAGCGAGCCGCGCTCGTAACCGAGGTGCGCGAAACCGGAGTTGGTGTGCACCGGCCACGGATAGCTGATGTTCAGGGCGATGTCGTGACGCTTGACGTGCTCGATGATCGCGTCCCGGCGCGGATGGCGCACCACGTAGACGTAGTAGACGTGGTCGTTGCCCTCGGTCACCGACGGCAGCAGCAGCCCGCGCCCGGCGAGATCACCCAGCCCCTCGCGGTAGCGCTCGGCCACCGCCCGGCGGCCCGCGACGTAGGCGTCCAGGCGGCGCAGCTTGCGGCGCAGGATCTCGGCCTGCACTTCGTCCAGGCGGCTGTTGTGCCCGGGCGTCTGCACCACGTAGTACGTCTTCTCCATGCCGTAGTAACGCAGCCGCCGCAGCGCCGCGTCGATGTCCGGGTCGGAGGTGAGCACCGCCCCGCCGTCGCCGTACGCGCCCAGCACCTTGGTCGGATAGAAGGAGAACGCGGCCGCGTCCCCCAGCGAACCGGCGAGTTCACCGTGATGCCGGGCACCGTGCGCCTGCGCGCAGTCCTCCAGGATCGCCAGACCGTGACGCTCGGCGATCGCCCGCAGCGGCGCCATGTCCACGCACTGCCCGTACAGGTGCACGGGCAGCAGGGCCTTGGTGCGCGGGGTGACGGCCGCGGCGACCTGGTCGGTGTCCATCAGGAAGTCGGACTCGCGGATGTCCACGAAGACGGGCGTGGCGCCCGCGCCGTCGATGGCCACCACCGTCGGTGCCGCCGTGTTCGACACGGTGATCACCTCGTCACCCGGGCCCACACCCAGCGCCTGCAGGCCGAGCTTCACCGCGTTGGTGCCGTTGTCCACGCCCGTGCAGTGGGCGCTGCCGTGGTAGGCGGCGAACTCCTCCTCGAAGCCCGCCACACTCGGGCCGAGGACCAGCCTGCCGGAACGGAACACCGTCTCGACGGCGTCCAGCAGATCCTCGCGCTCCGCCTCGTACTCCGGCAGGTAGTCCCACACATAAGTCGTCATGCCGACGGCTCTCCTTTTCGCGTCGCGACGTCTCGTCGCTCGGTGAACTCACGCCAATAGGCCTCCACCGCCTCGGTCAGCGGCCTGCGCGGCCGCCAGCCGAGCGCCCGCCACGCGGGACCGGTGTCCACGCACGACCAGGTCTCGGTGGAATGCTGTCTCCCGGTCCCGCTGTGCTCCTCCACGACGGCGGGCAGCCCGCTCCGCTCGATCAGCAGGTCGACCAGCGCCCGCACGGAGGTGCTCTCGCCGCTGCCGATGTCGACCAGTTCCCCGGAGCGCGGCGACAGCGCGGCCGCCACCACGGCCTCGGCGGCATCGCGGACATCGACGTAGTCGCGGTGCGCCAGCAACGGGTCGAGCCGGATCACCGCCGGACCGCCCCGGGCCGCCAGGAGCTGCCCGGCGACCTGCCCGAGCAGGCTCACGTCCGGGCTGCCCGGCCCGGCGATGTTGCTGATCCGCAGCACCATCCCGGTCAGTTCCCCGGTGTGGAACCGGTCCAGCACGGCCCGGGTCGCGGCCAGTTTCGCCCGGCCGTACGCACTGGTCGGCCGGGCCTCGGTGACCGCGGCCGTGGAACTGCCCTCCCGCATCCGGCCGTACTCCAGCACCGAACCGAGATGCACCAGCCGCGGACGTGCGGGCAGCAGGGCGAGGGCGTCCAGCAGACGCAGCGTCGGGACCGCGGCCGCCTCCCACATCTGGTCGTCCCGCCGCCCCCAGATGCTGCCGACGGCGTTGACCACCACGCCGGCCCCGGTCCCGCCCAGCACCCGGGCCAGTTCGCCCGAAGGCGCGCTGACCAGGTCGAGGGCGAGGAAGCGCCAGGGCGGGAGACCGGCCGGTGCCCCGCGGGCCACGGACACGACCTCGACGCCCCGCTCGTGGAGGGCGGCGCACACATGCCGCCCGAGGAAACCCGTACCGCCCAGGACGACGACCGTGCCGTTCGCGGACATGGTGTCCTTCCTTCCGCTGCCTGTGCCGTCGCCCGGTCGGTGCCCGTGCGGTCCTGTCCCACCTCCGGGAACGGCGTGCCGTGGGCATCGTGGACCGTCTCGATCGCGACTCGCTCAAGCCCCGGCCGGGTTCCAGCGGCGCTCGACGGGGAGCGGGGAGTCTGCCGGGAGTCAGAAGGACACCTCACCGCCCGGCCACGGAGGAATCATGTACGGCGCCGACTCGGCCAAGATCTACCACGCGCAGCACACCGCACGGGGCAAGGACTACGCCGCGGAGGCGGAACTCGTAGCCGAACAGGTCCGCGAGCGGCTGCCCGGGGCCTCCAGCGTGCTCGACGTCGCCTGCGGCACCGGCGGGCACCTCGGGCCGTTCGGCGAACTCATCGGGCACGCCGAGGGCATCGACCTGTCGGAACCCATGCTGGAGATCGCCCGGGCCGACCTGCCCGGGGTCCCGCTGCACACCGGTGACATGCGCTCCTTCGACCTGGGCCGCACCTTCGACGCCGTCACCTGCCTGTTCGCCTCCATCGGCTACGTCGGCTCCCTGGACGAACTGCACCAGTCCCTGCGGTGCTTCGCCCGGCACGTCGTACCCGGGGGAGTGGTGGCCGTCGAACCGTGGTGGTTCCCCGAGACCTACGTCGATCGCTGGGTCTCCAGTGACGTCATCGACTCGGACGGCACCACCATCGCCCGGGTCGCGCACACCGTCCGGGACGGCGACGCCTCCCGGATGAGCGTCCACTACCTGATCGCCTCGCCCGACGGCGGCGTCCGGCACGTCACCGAGGTCCACCGGGCGATGCTCTTCACCCGCGACCAGTACGAGCACGCCTTCGAACTGGCCGGACTGCGGCCCGAGTACGTACCAGGGGTGCTCTCAGGCCGTGGGCTGTTCGTCGGCGTGCGCCAGTGACGTGGACGGGGCGCAAGCAGCGCTCCGACCGGGTTCGAGCGCGGCACCGGACCATGCGTCCAGCCGAGCGCCGGACCCGGGCGCTCACCGATCCTCATGAGAGGTGGCCCGTGGCCCGCCTGTTGCACATCGACTCCTCGCCCTCGCCCTACTCCGTCTCGCGCCGGCTCGCCGGCGTCTTCCGGGAGACCTGGGCCAAGGAACTGCCCGACGGCGACGTCACCCACCGGGACCTGGTGGCGACCCCCCTGCCGCACCTGGACGCCGACGGGGTCCACACCCTCCTCAACGCCCCCGAGACCGACGCCCAGCGCACCGCGGCCGCGCTGCACGACGAACTCGTCGAGGAGGTCCTGTCCGCGGACGCGCTGCTGATCAGCGCGCCCATGCACAACTGGACCATCCCCTCCCACCTCAAGGCGTGGTTCGACCAGTCCCTGCTGATGGGCCGCACCCTGCCCTTCGACCCGTCCGTCAACCCGCTCGCGGGCCGCCCGGCCACCGTGGTCCTGGCCTACGGCGGCGACTACGGCCCCGCCTCCCCGGACCACGCGATGGACCACTGCGCGCCGTACCTGCGGACCGTGCTCGGCCAGGTCCTCGGCTACGACCTGGAGATCATCACCGCCTCGCACACGGTGGCCCCGTTCACCTCCCAGGACCCGGCCGACCACGAGAAGGCGGCCGTCTCGCTGCGAGAGGCGGAGGGTGCGGTGGCGGAACGCGCCCGGGTCACCGCTGCGGTGCCGGCCCGCGCCTGACCGAGGGCGGCCGCGTGAGGGACCCCCTCACGCGGGCCGCCCCCCGGCCGCCGGGTCACGGACGCTGCCGGCCCACTCGTCGCTCTCCGGCCAGGCCGCCCGGTACAGCCGGCCGGTGAGCGTCCGCAGCCGCTCCACCAGCTCGTCCGGCTCGTGCACCACGAAGTCGAACCCGAACGCGGCCACCCACACGGCCAGGTGGTCCAGGCTGTCCGATCCGATGCGCAGCAGACACGACTCGTCGTCGATGGGCTCCACCGTGCCCAGGGTCGTGGGCACCTCGTCGGCCACCTCCGTCGCCGAGCCGCGCATCGTCAGCACGGCCCGGTAGCGGTACTGGGCGGTGGTGCGCCCCGTCGACAGATAGCTCACCAGGTCCTCGGTCGGCAGCGCCCGCGGGCTGAAGCGGGGCCCGGTCGGCACCTTGAGCTCCAGCCGGTCGACCCGGAACCTGCGCCAGTCCGAGCGCTGGGTGTCCCACGCGAAGAGGTACCAGCGCCGCGCGTCGTGCACCAGCCGGTACGGCTCCACGTCGCGCACCGAGCGCTCCCCGTCGTAGGAGACGTAGTCGAACCGGAGCCGTTCGCGATCCCGCACGGCCGAGGCGATCGCGCTCAGCGCCGACGCGTCGATGGTGCGCCCTGGGGTGGGCATGGTGACCATGGCGGCGCCGAGCGTGTTGATCTGATGGCGCAGCCGGGACGGCAGCACCTGGTCGAGCTTCGCCAGCGCCCTGACGGACGTCTCCGCGATGCCCGTGACCGCGCCCGACGCCGCCGTCCGCAGCCCCACCGCCACGGCGACCGCTTCCTCATCGTCGAGCAGCAGGGGCGGCAGCGAGGCGCCGGCACCCAGCTGGTAACCACCGCCCACCCCGCCGATGGCGTTGATCGGGTAGCCCAGGGCGCGCAGCTTGTCCACGTCGCGCCGGATGGTGCGCGCGCTGACGCCCAGCCGGTCGGACAGTTCCTGCCCCGACCAGTCACGTTGTGTCTGCAGCAGCCCGAGCAGACGCAGCAGCCGGGCCGAGGTTTCCAACATGGCGAGAGTTTGACATCAATGGCGGTCAATAGGTGACCGCGAATGCTCCTAACGTCGCTCCCAGACGGAAGGAGACCCCCCATGACCATTCTTGTAGCAGGTGCCACCGGCAACGTCGGACGTCCTCTCGTGGAGCAGCTGGTCGCCTCGGGACACCAGGTGCGCGCGCTCACCCGCAACCCGCAGAAGGCCGACCTCCCGGCCGGCGCGCAGGCCGTCGCCGGGAACCTGGCGGACACCGCCAGCCTGGCCCAGGCCTTCGACGGCGTGACCGCCGCGCACCTGATCAGCTTCAACGGCGAGGACTTCTCCCCGCTGACCAACGGTGTGGAGATCGCCGAACTGGCGCGCAAGGCCGGGGTGCGGCGGGTGACGGTGCTCAAGGGCGACGTGGAGAAGAGCCCGCTGGAAGAGGCGGTCGAGGCCAGCGGCCTGGAGTGGACCCACCTCTCGCCGGTGGAGTTCATGTCCAACGCGCTGGAATGGGCCGAGTCCGTCACCACCGAGGGCGTGGTCCGCGAGGCGTTCCCCGAGGCCAAGAGCGCGATGGTGCACGAAGCGGACATCGCGGCGGTCGCCGCCGTCGCCCTGACCGCGGACGGCCACGCGGGCCAGGAGTACTGGCTCACCGGCCCCGAGGCGCTGACCCCGCCGGACAAGGTCCGCATCATCGCCGAGGTCCTCGGCCGTGAGGTGCGCTACGTCGAGCTGTCCCGGGACGAGATCGTCGGCCAGTGGCGCGAGCAGGGCTACTCGGACGAGGACATCGAGTTCTTCATCATGATGCGCACCAACCCGCCGGAGGCCGGCTACACCGTGCTGCCGACGGTGGAGAAGGTCACGGGCAAGCCGGCCCGCACCTTCGCCCAGTGGGTGCGGGAGAACCGGGCCGCCTTCGGCGGCTGACCACGGCGCGAGGACAGCGCGCCGCGCGGTGCCGACGGCACGTCAGCCGGCCGGCACCGCATCCGGACAGGGCCGGGCGGGATTCCCCCGCCCGCCCGGCCCCTTCCGAGCCGCCGCCCGCCGGTTCGACCACCGCTGTGGGCATCGTCGAGCAGCTCTGACCACCGTGGCGGACGACCTGTCGGGCCATCAGGCACTCGGGAGTCCGCCTTGACCGCAACCGTCCCGTCGGCCGCACGCCGGCCGGAGTCCCCCGGGGACTCCCCGTCCCTGCGGATCGCACGGTCCGCCCTGGCGACCTCCGGTCACCTCGCGGACCTGGACGCCTTTCACGATTGGTTCACCGACTGCGGACGGCGGTTCGCGATGGAGGTGGGGGTGGTACCCCTGGACGCGCTCCGTGGCTGGCGCACCGACCCGGCCACCGGCGACCTGCGCCACGAGTCCGGACGGTTCTACACCGTGACCGGGCTGGAGGTGCACACCCCGGGCGCGCCGGTCAGCCGGTGGCGGCAGCCGATTCTCGACCAGCCGGAAGTGGGCGTCCTCGGCATCCTCGCCAAGGAGTTCGACGGCGTGCTGCACTTCCTGATGCAGGCCAAGAACGAGCCGGGCAACCCCGGCGGGCTGCAGCTGTCACCGACCGTGCAGGCGACCCGCAGCAACTTCACCCGGGTGCACGGCGGCAGCCGGGTGCCCTACCTCGACCACTTCCTCGACAGCTCGCGCCACCAGGTGCTGGCCGATGTCCGCCAGTCCGAGCAGGGCGCCTGGTTCTACCGCAAACGCAACCGCAACATGGTGGTGCTCGTCACGGAGGACGTCGAGACCCTGGACGGCTTCTGCTGGCTGACGTTGGGGCAGTTGCACCGGCTGCTGGCCGTGGACGACCTGGTGAACATGGACGCGCGCACCGTGCTGTCCTGCCTGCCGTTCGCCGCGGCGGGCCTCTCGGACCTGCACGGCGGGCCCGCCCCCGATCCCTTCACGGCCGCCCTGGTCCGCTCCTGCGAGCCCGGGGCCACGGACCGGCAGGAGACCAGGGAACTGCTCAACTGGCTGAGCGGATTCCGGTCGGGCCGCGAGGACCGCGTCCTCCCCGTCCCGCTGCGCGACGTGGACCGCTGGCGGGTCACGGACGGCCGGATCGTGCACGAGGACGGAGCGTTCTTCAGCGTGATGGGCGTGACCGTCTCGGCGGCGGGGCGTGAGGTCCGCAGCTGGTCCCAGCCCCTGATCGAGCCGTGCGACCAGGGCGTGTGCGCTTTCCTGGTGCGGCAGCGGGAGGGTGTCCTGCACCTGCTGGTGCAGGCCAAGGCCCAGCCCGGGTTCGTCGACACCGCCGAACTGGCCCCGACGGTGCAGTGCACGCCGTCCAACTACGACGTACTGCCGCCCGGCGCCCGGCCCCCGTACCTGGCCGAGGTGCTCTCCGCGCGGCCGGACCAGATCCGCTTCGACACCGTCCTCGCCGAGGAAGGGGGGCGGTTCTTCCGGGCCCGCAACCGGTACGTCGTCGTCGAGACCGACGAGGACCACGACACCCCGCGGGACGGCTACCGGTGGGTGACGATGGCGCAGCTGTCCGAGCTGCTCTGCCACAGCCACTACCTCAACGTGGAGGCCCGCAGCCTCGTCGCCTGCCTGCACGCGCTGTCCGCCGGACTTCGACCGGACCTCGAGACCGCGTTCCGACACTGAGCACCGTCCTGACCTCAGCGTTCCCGACCTCACGAGGAGACCACCATGTCCGCTCCGGGCGACCGCGCGGGAAGTGTCACGTTCGTCAACCGCTTCACCGTCTCCGGCGATCCGGACGCCTTCGAGAAGGCGTTCGCCCGCGTCGCCGAGTTCATGACGGTGCAGCCGGGCATTCTCGGCTACACCCTGTCGCGCGACGTCGACGACCCCAAGCGCTACGTGAACATCGCGCGCTGGGAGAACGCCCCGGCGCTGCGGGCCGCGGTCACGCAGCCGGGGTTCCGGGAGCACGTGGAGGAGCTGCGGCAGCTGGCCGAGAGCAGCTCCGAGCTGTACGTGGAGCGGCAGCGCTACCTCGGTGACGGCGCGCCGGCGGCATGACACCCCGGCGCGCCACAGCGCCGGACGCCATCGACCGGCCGACGAGACGAGAGGAGCGGTGCCCGTGGACGAGCTGAGCGCGGCGGTGCTGGCGGACGCCCCCGCCGAAGAGCTGCGGAACATCCCCCTGCCGCGGAGTTACCGGGCCGCGTGCCTGCGGGCCGAGGACACCGGGACCTTCGCCGGCGTCGACGACAAGGACGTGCGCAAGACGCTCCGCGTCGACGACGTGCCCCTGCCCGAACCGGCCCCGGACGAAGTGCTGGTGGCCGTGATGGCGAGCGCCGTCAACTACAACACCGTCTGGTCGGCGACCTTCGAGCCGCTGCCCACCTTCGGCTTCCTGGAACGCCTCGGCAGGCAGGGCGGTTTCGCGGCACGCCACGACCTGCCGTACCACGTGGTCGGTTCGGACGCGGCGGGCGTGGTGGTGCGCACCGGTGCCGCCGTCGCCCGGTGGGCCGTCGGCGACCACGTGGTGGTCAGCTGCGTCCAGGTCGACGACCACGAGCCGGCGACGCACGGCGACGCCATGCTGGGGTCGGGCCAGCGCATCTGGGGGTACGAGACCAACTTCGGCGGCCTCGCCCACTACGCCGTGGTGAAGGCCAGCCAGCTGCTTCCGAAGCCGGGGCACCTCACCTGGGAGGAGGCCGGGAGTTCCATGCTCACCGCGGCCACCTCCTACCGCATGCTGATCAGCGACAAGGGTGCCCGGATCAAGCTCGGCGACGTCGTGCTGATCTGGGGCGCGGCCGGCGGACTGGGCGCGTTCGCGGTGCAGTTGGTCAAGCAGGCGGGCGGCATACCCGTAGCCGTGGTCGGCTCACCCGACAAGGCCCGTGCGGTGCGCGCCCTCGGCTGCGACGTGGTCCTGGACCGCACGGAACTCGGGCTCGGCGGCGGTGGCACGGGTGAGGAGATCACGGCCCAGGGCAAGCGGCTCGGACGGGCCATCCGCAAGGCGGTCGGGGAAGACCCCGCCGTCGTCTTCGACTACGTCGGCAGGGCCACCTTCGGGCTCTCCGTCTTCGTGCTGCGGCGCGGCGGCACGGTCGTCACCTGCGGCTCCAGCACCGGCTACCGGCACGAGTTCGACAACCGCTACCTGTGGATGCACTCCAAGCGCGTCGTCGGCAGCCACGCCGCCAACCTCATGGAACAGTCCGAGTGCAACCGGCTGTTCGACCTCGGCAAGCTCGTGCCCGTGCTGTCCGAGGTGCACCCCCTGGACGAGGTCGGCGAGGCGGCCCGCAGGGTCCAGCTCAACCAGCACACCGGCAAGGTGGGCGTCCTGTGCCTCGCGCCGCGCGAGGGGCTCGGAGTGACCGACCCCGAACGGCGGCGGGCGATCGGCCCCGCCGTCCTCAACCCGTTCCGATGAACTGAAAGGCCTTCCGGTACACCGTCGCATGCGAAACACAGAAGACGACATCGTCATCGTCGGCGCCCGTGAGAACAACCTCAAGGACGTCTCCTTACGACTGCCCAAGAACAAGATCACCGTCTTCACGGGCGTGTCGGGTTCGGGCAAGTCCTCCGTGGTGTTCGACACCATCGCGGTGGAGGCGCAACGGCAGCTGAACGGCACGTTCAGCTGGTTCATCCGCAACCAGCTGCCCAAGTACCAGCGCCCGCACGCGGACGTCATCGCCAACCTGACCTCACCGGTCGTGGTCGACCAGAAGCCGGTCGGCGGGAACGCCCGCTCCACGGTGGGCACGATGACCGACATCTACTCCAGCGTGCGCGTGCTCTTCTCCCGCCTGGCCACGCCCTGCAACGCGCCGTCCCTCTACTCCTTCAACGACCCGCAGGGGATGTGCGCGGAGTGCGACGGACTCGGCCAGGCACGCCGCGTCGACGTGGACCGGATGCTCGACCGGTCCAAGTCCCTCGACGAGGGCGCCATCCAGCTCCCCACCCACAAGGTGGGGAGCATGGACTGGCAGCAGTACGCCAACTCCGGCCACTTCGACAACGCCAAGCGCCTGAGCGACTACACCGACGACGAGTGGCAGATGCTGCTGTACGGCAGCGGCGGCAAGGTCACCGTGAGCACGGCGAACAGCACGGCGACCCTCAACTACGAGGGAGTCGTGGCGCGGTTCGCCCGTACGAACCTCAAGCGCGACCTGAGCTCGCTCAGTGAGCGGGGGCGGGCCAACGTCGAACGGTTCATCACCCTGGGCGTGTGCGAGGCCTGCCGCGGAGCGCGCCTGAACCCGACCGCCCTCGAGGCCAGGGCCGGGTCCCACACCATCGCCGACTGGACGCGCATGGAGGTCAGCGACCTGATCGAGGTCCTCACAGCGGTCGACGACCCGGTGGCCGGCGCCATCGCCGAGGGCGTCGTCACGGCGCTCCGGCGGATCGAGACGGTCGGCCTGGGCTATCTCTCCCTGGACCGTGCGACGACCTCCCTGTCCGGGGGCGAGGCACAGCGCCTGAAGACCGTACGCCACCTCAGCAGCAGCCTCGTCGGGATGACGTACGTGTTCGACGAGCCGAGCACCGGGCTGCACCCGCGGGACGTGGGCCGGCTCAACGACATGCTGCGCGAGCTGCGCGACAAGGGCAACACGATCGTGGTCGTCGAGCACGACCCGGACGTGATCGCCATCGCCGACCACGTCGTCGACATGGGACCCGGCGCCGGTGTGCACGGCGGCGAAGTCGTCTTCGAGGGGTCCTTCGACGCCCTCCGGCAGGCCGACACCCCCACGGGCGCCGGACTGCGCGCCATCGGGGGAGTCAAGGAGCCGGTGCGTGAGCCGACCGGTGAACTGCGCGTGGAGAACGCCGCCCTGCACAACCTGAAGAACGTCTCCGTGGGCATCCCCACCGGCACGCTCACCGCGGTGACGGGCGTGGCGGGCTCGGGCAAGAGCTCCCTGATGGCCGGTGCCTTCATGGCCGCCCACCCCGAGTCCGTCTTCGTGGACCAGTCGCCCATCAAGGCGTCCTCGCGTTCCACTCCCGCCAGCCACCTCGACGTGATGGACGCGATCCGCAAGCTGTTCGCCAAGGCGACCAAGACGCCGGTCTCCCTGTTCAGCTTCAACTCGGCGGGCGCCTGCGACGAGTGCAAGGGCCGCGGCGAGATCGTCACCGAGCTCGCCTACATGGATCCGGTGCGGACGCGCTGTGAGGCCTGTGAGGGCAGGCGGTTCAAGGACGACGTGCTGGCGCACACGCTGCGCGGCCGGTCCATCGCGGACGTGCTGGAGATGTCCGCCGAGGACGCCGTGGCGTTCTTCCACGAGCCCGAGGTGCACGGCAAACTGGCCGGGCTGCTGGAGGTGGGGCTGGGCTACCTCACCCTGGGCCAGCCGCTGAGCACGCTGTCGGGCGGTGAGCGCCAGCGGCTGAAGCTGGTCGCCCACCTGCACCGGACGGGGGCCGTCCACGTCCTCGACGAGCCGACGACCGGACTGCACATGTCGGACGTCGACACCCTCGTGGGCCTGCTGAACCGGCTGGTCGACCGCGGCAACACCGTCGTGGTCATCGAGCACAACCTCGACGTCGTACGGCAGGCCGACTGGGTCGTCGACCTCGGCCCCGACGGTGGCAAGCACGGCGGCGAGGTCGTCTTCACCGGTACCCCGAGCGACCTGCTGAAGGACGAGGCCTCCGTCACCGGCGCGTACCTGCGCCAGTACTGCGGAGTCTGACCGCGCTCCCGCCGCGGTGCCGGCCCGGACGGCGGCGCGGCGGGAACGGTGACGCGCCAACCGGACCTCGCCCCTTCGATGACGTGTCAACGATGCCTACACTTTCTCTCATGGCGGAGACGGTGCGATGGCTGACGCCGGAGGAGCAGCGCGCGTGGCGCGGATTCGTCCGGCTGCACGAGCGGCTCGGCGGGCGGCTCGGGCGCCTGCTGCAGTCCGAGTCGAAGGTGTCGCCGGCGGATTTCGCGGTGCTGGTGCACCTGACGGACAGTCCGCGAGGGCGGCAGCGCTACCAGGATCTGGCCCGGGCGCTGGAGTGGGAGAAGAGCCGGATGTCCCACCACATCGCGCGGATGGCCGGACGGGGCATGGTCGTCCGGGAGGAGTGTCCCGAGGACGGGCGCGGCGCGTTCGTGGTGATCACGGACGCGGGGCGCGAGGCCGTCGAGGCCGCCGCGCCCCGCCACGTCGAGGCGGTGCGTGAGCTGTTCATGGACCACGTCACGCCCGCCGAACTGCGGGTGCTGACCGAGATCTCCGAGCGTGTCATCCGCAGGATGGACGAGGACCCGTCCTGAGCCGGGAGGAGCCGGGCGGATGAGCGCGGTGCCGCCGGTGCCCCGCCCTCGGTGCCCTCACGGCTGGTCCGTCGCGTGCGGCCGCACCGGATGCCGGCTCAGGATCGACACCCGGTTGAACGCGCCGATGGTGATCGCCACCCAGATCGCGGCGGAGATCTGGTCGTCGGTCAGCACCTGCCGGGCCGTCGCGTAGGCGTCCGTCTGCGCGGCGGTGTCCGCCGGATCGTTCGTCGCCTCCGCGAGCTGGAGCGCCGCGCGCTCGGCGGGGGTGAACACCTCCGTGTCCCGCCAGGCCGGCAGGACCGCCAGCCGCTGCGGCGACTCGCCCGCCCGCAGGGCTTTCCTCGTATGCAGGTCGAGGCAGAAGGCGCAGCCGTTCAGCTGGGAGACGCGGAGGTTGATCAGTTCGACCGTCGTCCGGTCGAGATCCGCCTCCGCGGCCGTCGTGCGGACCGCCTCCGAGGCCTGCACCAGGGCGTGGAAGGCCTTAGGGCTCTGCTTGTCGATGAAGATCCTCCGGGACCCCGGACCGGTGGTTCCGTCGCTCACTCCACGCCTCCATGCGCTGTGGCCGTCAGTCTGCCTGCGTGGCATCCTAGTTGATGTGACAACTAGAACGGGTGAGAGGTGGTCCCGGTGAGCAATGTCGAAACCGACCCGGCCGCGCTGAGGTGCGGAACGGCCGTCGACGGCGACCGGCCGGCCACGGCACCCCGGGTCGACGTGCTGTCGGCGCGGGAGGTGCCGCTGGGCGGGCCTCGTGCCCTGCTCGTGCGCCGGACACTGCCGCAGCGGGCCAGGACACTGATCGGAGCCTGGTGCTTCGCCGATCACTACGGCCCGGTCGACGCCGGTGCGACGGGCATGGACGTGCCCCCGCATCCGCACACCGGCCTGCAGACGGTGAGCTGGCTGTTCAGCGGGGAGATCGAGCACCGCGACTCCCTCGGCTCCCGCGCCCTGATCCGGCCCGGCGAGATGAACCTCATGACCGGCGGGTACGGCATCGCCCACTCGGAGGTCTCCACCCCGGACACCACCGTGCTCCACGGCGTCCAGCTGTGGGTGGCGCTGCCCGGGGAACACCGGAACGCCGCCCGCGACTTCCAGCACCACGTGCCGGAACCCGTGCGGCTCGACGGCGCCGAGATCAAGGTCTTCCTCGGCTCGCTCGCCGGCAGCACCTCACCGGTGCGGACGTTCACGGCCCTGCTCGGCGCCGAGATCGTCCTCGAACCGCAGGCGGCGGTCACCCTCTCCGTGGACACCGCCTTCGAGCACGGTCTCCTCGTGGACAGCGGGGACGTCCGCATCATCGGCACCCCGCTGCGCCCTGCGGAACTGGGCTACGTCCCCTGCGGCGCCGACACCCTGACGGTGGCCAACGAGTCCGACGCCCCCGCGCGCGTCGTCCTGCTCGGCGGCCCTCCCTTCGAGGAGGAGATCGTCATGTGGTGGAACTTCATCGGCCGCAGCCACGAGGACATCGTCCGGGCCCGGGAGGACTGGCAGGCGGGCTCCGACCGCTTCGGCGCCGTCGAGGGCCACGCCGGACGCCGCCTGCCCGCACCGGCCCTGCCGAACGCCGTCATCGCACCACGCCGGAACCCCGCCCGCCGCTGAGTTCCGGACGGGGCGGGCACCCGCGCCGCTCAACTCCCTTGCCACGCTTCATGAAAGGCACCCGATGAGCCAGACCTCCGCCGTCCCCGCCGTTCAGCGGTCGGACACCGAGCAGCTGTACGCGATCCTGGTCGACGGACGCCGTGCCGGGCTGACGGCCTACCGCGACCGCGGGGAGCAGCGCGTCTTCTTCCACACGGAGATCGACGACGACTTCGCCGGCCAGGGCCTGGCCGGGCAGCTGGTCCGGTCGGCGCTCGCCGACGTGCGCGCGTCCGGCAAGCGGATCGTGCCGGTCTGCCCGTACGTCGCGTCGTACCTCAAGCGCCATGACGGGTTCGCCGACATCACCGACCCCGTGACGCCGGACGTCCTGGGATGGCTGAAGGAACAACTGTCCTGAGAACAGGGGCACCGGGCGAGACCGGGGGTGGCGCTCCGGCTCAGCCCGCCGGAGCAGCGCCCCGGGCCGGACCGCCCGTACCGCCCCGCAGCGCCTGGTACACGGACCACACCACGGCCACCAGCGGTACGGCCACCACCGCACCGATCACCCCCGCCGCGACGGCCCCGCCGACCACCGCCAGGGCGACCACCACCGGGTGCAACCGGACGGCCCAGCTCATCACGATGGGATGCAGGAGGTGGCCCTCGATCTGGCCGATGACCACGATCAGAGCTACGACCACCAGGGCGATCAGCGGCCCCTTCGACGCCAGGGCGACGACGGCGGCGACCGCCAGGGCGACGGGCGAGCCGATCAGCGGGATGAACGCCGCGAGGAACTCCAGCAGGGCCAACGGCACGGCCAGCGGCACCCCGAGGGCGAACAGCGCGATGCCCACGAGGACCGCGTTGGTCGCCGCCACCAGCAGGATGCCGTGCGTGTAACCGGTGAAGGTCCGCCAGGCCGCCCCGGCCCCGACCGCGAACCGCTGCCGGGCCCGGACGGGGAGCTGGTCGCACAGCCACTGCCACTGCTTCTCGCCGGAGTGCGTGAAGAAGACCGCGCAGAACAGGGCCAGCGCGAGCACGGTCAGCACCTCGACCAGCCGGCTCGCGCCGCTGACCGCCGTACTGATGAGGGTGGAGCGGTGCTCCGACAAGAGCTTGCCGATCCGGGACTGGAGATCGTCGAACGCGTCCGCGGGCAGCCGGAAGGGCGGTTCCTCCAGCCGTCGCTCGATCCGGTCGATCCCCGCCACGAACTCCTTCTCCAGCCCGGTCCGCTGGTCCGCCACGGTCTCACCCACCAGGGCCAGCGCCCCGAGGACGAGGACGATGCCGCCGAGGAGCGCGGCGGCGACCGCGAGCGGCCGGGGCATGAACCGGGCCAGCAGACCGGCCACCGGGCGGAGCACGGCGGTGATGACGAGACCGAGGAACACGGCGACGGCGATCCGGTGGAACTCGCCGAGCACGGAGAAGGCGAACCGGACGACGATGCCGACCGCGATCAGCCGCCAGGCGTACGCGGCGGCGGTCCGCAGCACGTCCGGTACGCGCGACTCGGCGTCGTTCGGGCGCGGCAGCGCCGAGGCGGGTGGATCGGGGGGCGTCGACATCTCATGCCCGTACCACCCCGGGGCCGTCGGACCGCGAGGCGGGCCCGGAATTCCCCCGAAGGCCGGTAGCGGCCGGCGGAGCCGCCCGGGGGAGTTCCTCGACCCGACCGTGCCGGAGGCCGGACGGGCGTCAGCGCACGGGGAAACCGAAGGAGTACCCCTGCTCCTTCAGCCACGGAAGGAGCTCCCGCAGGGCGGCGACGGTCTGCGAGCGGTCTCCCCCCGCGTCGTGGAAGAGGAGCGTCGGGCCGTTGGAGATCTCGTTCTTGACGGTGGCGACGATGGCGTTCGCGCCGGGGCGCTCGAAGTCCTTGGAGTCGATGTTCCAGCCGAGCGGGCGCATGCCGCGGGACGCGGCGAGATGACGGCTGGAGGGGGTGAAGGCCCCTCCGGGAGCCCGGTAGTACAGCGGGCGGACACCTCCGGAGGCCTCGGTGATCATGCGCTCGGCGTCCCTGATCTGGTCCGTCTGATACGCCGTGGACTTGTGGTCCATGGTGACGTCGTGCGAGACCGTGTGGTCGCAGAGCCGGTGCCCGGCCGCCACGACCGCCTTGACCAGGTCGGGGTGGGCGCGAGCCTGCGTGCCCACCATGCAGAACGTGGCCTTCACACCGTGGTCCCGCAGCACCTGGAGCACTTCAGGTGTCCAGACGGGGTCCGGACCGTCGTCGATGGTGATGTTGACGCCACGGGCACCGGCGTCCGAGGCGTGCACGATGCCCGCCTTCACGGGCGCCGCCTTCCGGCCCTGCGACGGGGCGGCAGGCGCCGCCACGCCCCGGTCGGGTCGTCCCTCGGCAGCACCGAGTTGCGCGTTCCAGAACGAGGTCAGGCCTGCAACCGCGGTCACCCCGAGCGCCGCCGCCAGCACTTTGGCGTACCATCCCCGTCCGCCGTTTCCCACCATGTCTTCTGTTCCTTCGCCGTCGCCGTGATGCCCGTGCACAGGGCAAGAGGGCGGACGGCGGCCGGCGGATCCGTCTGTTACCGATCACGGACAATCCTGCTGCTCGGCGGTGTCCCGACGGCCGGGGCGGTCCCGAAGCGATGGCGGGGCGGTGGGGAAGCCCGCGCGCTCTAGTCGGTCTCGCGGTCCAGCACGCGGCGGGCCGCTTCGGCCTCTGCCGCCGGGGGCGACAGTTCGTCGAGGGTGTCGAGTCCGTCGTCCGCCTCCAGCTCCCGTTCCCAGGCCGCCGCGAGCCGCTCCTGCTCCTCGCGCGGCCTGGCGCCGACCGCCTCGCGGTGTTCCGGGGCCAGAGCTGCCAGGAATCGTCCGAGGGTGTCCGTGGGCATACGGGGCTCCTTGTCGTGGGGAGGGGGTGCCACCTGCCCCAGCATGGCTGAACCCCTGCGCGCCGGCCGTCCGACACAGCCGGGGCGTCGGCCGGGAGGCCCCCTGGAACAGCGGAACCCCCGGGTTCCCGTTCCCGATCGATGCCCGATCCTGGAACCGCGACCACCGAGGGGAATGGAGACCCGCCATGACCAGCACGTTCCGTCCCGACTTCGGGCTCACCGCGCAGGATTACGGCCGCCACCGCGCCGGCTTCCCACCGGAGGTCGTGACCCACCTGTACCGGCACGGCATCGCCTTCCCCGGCAAGGACGTCCTCGACCTCGGGACCGGCACCGGCACCCTGGCCCGGCTGTTCGCGCAGGCGGGAGCGCGGGTGACCGGCCTCGACCCGGCCGCGCCGCTGCTCGAACAAGCCCGGGAGCTCGACCGGGAGGCCGGGGTGGAGACCGACTACCGCGTCGGCTCGGCGGAGTCCACGGGGCTGCCGGACGGTTCGTACGACGTGGTGGCGGCCGGCCAGTGCTGGCACTGGTTCGACGCGCCGAGGGCGACTGCCGAGATACGGCGGCTGCTGCGCCCCGGCGGCCGGGTGGTCATCGCCCACTTCGACTGGCTGCCCCTGCCGGGCAACGTGGTCGAGGCGACCGAGGAGCTGATCCTCTCCTTCAACCCGGCGTGGACGCTGGGCGGCGGCACCGGACTGTACCCGCGCTGGCTGACCGACCTGGCCACCGCGGGCTTCACCGGCATCGAGACCTTCTCCTTCGACCTGGCCGTGCCCTACTCGCCCGCTGCGTGGCGGGGGCGGATCCGGGCCAGTGCCGGGGTGGGCGCCAGCCTGACGCCGGACGAGGTGGACCGCTTCGACGAGGCCCTCGGCCGGGTGCTGGGCGACCGCTTCCCCGGTGAGGTGCTCCAAGTCCCGCACCGCACCTGGGCCGTCGTGGCCACCAGGGGCGACGGCTGACCCGCGCGTCCGACCGTGTGAACCACCGCGAGTCGGACGCCCGTGTTCGACCTGTCGCACATTGTTCGAAAGCTCTTGACGCTGCCCCGGGCGCCGACTGAAACTCTCGCAACACACGTCACCTGCGTGTAACGGCAGGCCCACGGCCGGGACTTGCCGCCGCCTCGTCGGCTCCTCCACCTCTTTCCGTACCGCCGCCCTGTCCGTCATCGGCCATGCCTCAGCAGAGGACCTCAGAAGACATGACGCACGTCGCACGACTTCGCAGCCGCGCGAGACGTTGGGCGGGCCCTCTCGCCGGACTGACCGCCGCGTCGATGCTGCTCACCCTCGCCGGCCCCACGGTCTCCGCACAGGCGGCCCCGGAGGCCCCGGCGGCCGAAGCCGCGGACATCACCGACGGCCTGGCGCTGTGGTACAAGCTCGACGCCGGCGGCACCGTGCCCGACGCCTCCGGCAACGGCCGCAACGGCACGGTCAGCGGCACCGCCGACTGGCCGGCACCCGGTCAGGGGCTCGCCTTCAACGGCTCGGACACCTACATCAAGGTGCCGGACGACGTCATGAAGGGCATGGACGCGATCACCGTCTCCATGGACGTACTGATCGACTCCACCCAGAGCACGCCCTACTTCCTCTACGGCTTCGGCAACACCAGCGCGGGCAGCGGCAATGGCTACCTGTTCACGACGGGCAACTCCTTCCGCACCTCCGTCGCGACGGGCAACTGGTCCACCGAGCAGACCACCAAGGCGTCCGACTCCCACAACCTGACCCGCGGAGTGTGGAAGCACATCACCTACGCCCAGAGCGGCTCCACGGGCGTGCTCTACGAGGACGGCGTCGAGGTCGGCCGCAACACCTCGGTCACCACCACACCCGGCGCCATCGGCTCCGGCACCACCAGGGCCAACTCCATCGGCAAGTCCGTCTACGACGGCGACAAGCTCTTCAAGGGCCGGATCCGCGACTTCCGGGTGTACGACCGGGCACTGGACGGCCCGGAGGTCGAGCAGCTCTCCCTCCCCGTCGCCACCCAGGGCGTCGCCGACGACAAGGAGGCTCTGAGCCTGGGTGACACCAGCGGCGTCACCGCCGACCTGGACCTGCCGAAGACCGGCCCGGCCGGCGGCTCCGCCATCAGCTGGGACAGCGACAACCCCTCCGTGGTGTCGGACACCGGCAAGGTGACCCGCCCCGAGGCCGGCTCACCCGACGGCCACGCCCGGCTTACCGCGACCTTGAAGAAGGGCACGGTGACCGGCACCAAGACCTTCGACGTCACGGTCCGGCCCGCACTCGACGACGCCGCCGCCACCCGGGAGGCCGCCGAGGCGCTCACGGTGCACAACCTCGACGACGCCCGCGGAAACCTGACCCTGCCCAAGGGCGGCAAGTACGGCACGGCCGTCACCTGGTCCTCCGCGAAGCCGGACGTCGTCTCCGCCGGCGGCGAGGTCCACCGCCCCGCGCACGGCGACGGCGCCACCACCGTCGAGCTGACCGCCACCGTCACCAAGGGCGAGGCGAAGGCGACCCGCGTCATGACGGCCAAGGTGCCCGAACTGCCCGCCGAGGCGGCCCTCAAGGGCTACATGTTCAGCTACTTCACCGGCGAGGGCACCTCCGACGGCGAACAGCTCTACGCCGCCCTCAGCAAGGGCAACGACCCGCTGCACTGGCGCGAGCTGAACGACGGAAAGCCGGTCCTCACCTCCACGCTCGGCGAGAAGGGCCTGCGCGACCCGTTCATCATCCGCTCCCCGGAGGGCGACAAGTTCTACCAGATCGCCACCGACCTCAGGATCTACGGCAACGGCGACTGGGACGCCTCCCAGCGCACCGGCAGCAAGTCCATCATGGTCTGGGAGTCCACCGACCTGGTGCACTGGACGAACCAGCGCCTGGTCAGGGTCTCACCCGACAGCGCGGGCAACACCTGGGCGCCGGAGGCGTTCTATGACGCCGAGCGCGGCGAGTACGTCGTGTTCTGGGCGTCGAAGCTGTACGACAACGCCGACCACTCCGGCGACACGTACAACCGCATGATGTACGCCACCACCCGCGACTTCTACACCTTCAGCGAGCCCAAGGTCTGGATCGACCGCGGCTACTCGGTCATCGACTCCACGATGATCCGGCACGACGGGACGTACCACCGCCTGTCCAAGGACGAGCGGAACAACACCTCCTCCACGCCCAACAGCAAGTTCATCTTCCAGGAGAAGAGCGACTCGATCCTGGACCCGGCCTGGACTCCGGTCGCCGAGGGCATCGGCAAGGGCGCGATGAACGCCGCCGAGGGACCGCTGGTGTTCAAGTCGAACACCGAGGAGAAGTGGTACGCGTTCCTCGACGAGTTCGGCGGCCGCGGCTACATCCCCTTCGAGACGACCGACCTCGACTCCGGCACCTGGACCCCCTCCACCGGCTACGACCTGCCGGCCAAACCCCGCCACGGCACCGTGCTGCCGGTCACCCAGGCCGAGTACGACCGGCTGCTGCGCGCCTACCAGCCCGACCAGATCGTGAAGAGCGTCGAGGACGTCTCCGTGAAGACCGGGGTCGGCCGGGCGCCGGTGCTGCCGGCCACGGTGATCGCCGAGTACGCCGACGGCGTCAAGCGGCCCGTCTCCGTCGCCTGGGAGGACGTCCCGGCGTCGAAGTACGCCCAGGCCGGCACCTTCACCGTCACCGGCAGTCTGCCGGGCGGCGCTGCGATCCCGGTCCGGGCCGAGGTCACCGTGTCCGACGAGGGACCGGACGTCCCGGCGGACCTGCTGCTGCACTACGACTTCGACGAGACCGGCGGCAGCATCGCCCGTGACTCCAGCGGGCACGGCCACCACGGCACGTACGTCCGCACACCCGACTTCGGCACCGGTGTCGAGGGCGGCTCGTTCAAGATGTCCGGCGGCTCGGACTCGCCGTACGTGAAGATCCCCAACGGCGTGCTGAAGAACGCCGGCAGCGTGACGGTGTCGACGTACGCCAAGTGGAAGGGCGGCAGCAGCTTCCAGTGGCTGTTCGGGCTCGGACCCGACAGTGACAAGTACTTGTTCGCCACCCCGTCCAACGGCGGATCCAGCCTCTACTCGGCCATCACGAAGGCCAGTTGGTCAGCCGAGTCGAAGCTGACGGCCGGCTCGCAGCTCACGCCCGGCCAGTGGCGGCACGTCACGGTGACGCTGGACGGCGCCACCGGCACGATGGTCCTGTACGCCGACGGCGTCGAGGCGGCCCGCACGACGACCACCATCAAGCCGTCCGAGCTGTACGACGCGGCCAAGGACCACAGCGGCTACATCGGCCGCTCCCTGTACGCGGCCGACCCGTACTTCGGCGGCGAGGCCGACGACTTCCGCATCTACGACCGTGCCCTCACGGGCGCCGAGGTCATGGAACTCAGCGGCAACACGGCGGGCATCGCCAAGGCGACGCACCCGCAGCTCAAGGTCGACGCGCTCATCGACAACGGCGGCGGCACGATCACCCTGCCGATGAAGGCGGGCACCGATCTCACCGCGCTGGCACCCGAGTTCACGCTCGCCGAGGGCGCGACGATCAGCCCCGCCTCCGGCAGCGTGCGGGACTTCACCGAGCCGGTGACGTACGAGGTCACCGGGTCGGACGGCAAGAAGCGCACCTGGAAGGTCTCGGCGCTGATCATGAAGACCCCGGTCCTGCCGGGCCTGAACGCCGACCCGAACATCGTCCGCTTCGGCGACACCTTCTACATCTACCCGACGACCGACGGCTTCGAGGGCTGGAGCGGCACGCAGTTCAAGGCCTACTCCTCCACGGACCTGGTCCACTGGAAGGACCACGGCGTCATCCTCGACCTGGGTCCCGACGTCAGCTGGGCGGACAGCAGGGCCTGGGCGCCGGCGATGACCGAGAAGGACGGGAAGTACTACTTCTACTTCTGCGCCGACGCGAACATCGGCGTCGCCGTGTCCGACTCGCCCACCGGGCCGTTCAAGGACGCCCTGGGCAAACCACTGCTGAAGGCCGGTGACTTCCGCGGCCAGATGATCGACCCGGCGGTCTTCACCGACGACGACGGCAAGCAGTACCTCTACTGGGGCAACGGCCGCGCCTATGTCGTCCCGCTGGGCTACGACATGACCTCCATCGACACCGCGCAGGTCAAGGACATCACCCCGAGCGGCTACAACGAGGGCACCTTCGTCATCAAGCGCAAGGGCACCTACTACTTCATGTGGTCGGAGAACGACACCCGGGACGAGAACTACCGCGTCGCCTACGCGACCGGCCCCTCACCCACCGGCCCGTGGACCAAGCAGGGCGTCATCCTGGAGAAGGACCTGTCCCTGGGCATCAAGGGCCCGGGCCACCACTCCGTCGTCCACGTCCCCAGCACCGACGACTGGTACATCGCCTACCACCGCTTCGCCATCCCCGGCGGAGACGGCACGCACCGCGAAACCACCGTCGACAAAATGGAGTTCGGCTCCGACGGCCTGATCGAGAAGGTCGTCCCGACCCTCGGCGGCATCGACCCGGTCACCGTCGTCCACGCAGGGCCGGACGCCACCGGCACGGAGGGCGAGCCGATCACGCTCGCCGGCACCGACTCCGGGGCGGGCACGCCGAAGTGGACCGTCCAGGACGGCGCCCCGTGCACGGTCGAGGACCCCGCCGCGGCCCGCACGACCCTCACCTGCACCGACGACGGCACCTTCCGGGTCACCCTGACCGGCGGGCGCGGCAGCGACACCGCGAGTGTCGAGGTCTCCAACGCAGCCCCGTCGATCACCTCCGCCAAGGGCCCGGGCTCGCCCCTCTCGGTGGGCAAGGCCGCCGTCGTCACCGCGTCCTTCGACGACCCGGGCACGAGCGACCGCCACACCTGCACGGTCGACTGGAAGGACGGCAGCCGGCCGACGACCGGCACGGTCACCGACTCCGGCTGCCGCGCCGCACACGTCTACGACGACGCGGGCATCCACCGCCCGGTCGTCACGGTCACCGACGACGACCAGGGCTCGGACAGCACCACGCTCGCCGAGCTGATCGTCTACGACCGTGCCGCCGGGCCCGTCGCCGGCGCCGGCACGATCACCTCGCCGGCCGGTGCCTGCCCGGGCAGGCCGGGGCTCACCGGAAAGGCGGCGTTCACCTTGGCCGCCCAGTACCGGAAGGGAGCCACCGTACCCACCGGCAAGGCCACGTTCGTCTTCGGTCCGGCCAAGCTCACCTTCCGCTCCACCGGCTCCGACTGGCTCGTGGTGAACGGCTCCAGGGCCGTCTACCAGGGCACCGGCACGGTGGGCGGCAAGAGCGGCTACGCCTTCAGAGTCACCGCCACCGACGGCCCGGACACCTTCCGCATCAGGATCTGGAAGAAGTCCACCGGAGACGTCCTCTACGACAACAAGACCGGCGCCAGGACGAAGGGCATCGTCACCATCGGACACCGCGAGTAAGGACGTGCGCCGAGTGGCCGGGACCGGGCCAGGACCCGGTCCCGGCCACTCGGTGGTTCCGGAGCAGTCCGTGACATCGGCCGCGCGGCCCCGGAGTGCCCCGTGCTAGCGTTGGCTGTTTGCCGCTCACTGCGCCGTGACCCGTTCGGTGTCCCTGGCCGGTGACCGCGTCCCCGCCGCGCCTTCCTCGGTACGGTTTCCTCGGAGGAAGGCTTTCCGTGAGCGAATCAGCACCCCGCGATGCCGGGCGACAGGACTCGGCGTTGCCTTCGGCGGCCTCCTTCGCAGGGCTGGGACTCCCGGCCGAGGTTCTGCGAGTGCTCGACGATCACAGTGTGACCGTTCCCTTCCCCATCCAGGAGGCGGCGCTGCCGGCCGCGCTCGCCGGGCGGGACGTCCTGGGCCGGGGCCGCACCGGGTCCGGCAAGACGCTCGCCTTCGGGCTGGGGATGCTCGCCCGGACGGCCGGGCGGCGTGCTCAGCCCAAAGAGCCGCTGGCGCTCGTCCTGGTGCCCACCAGGGAGCTGGCGCAGCAGGTGGGTGAGGCGCTCACCCCGTACGCCGAGGCGCTGGGACTGCGGCTCGCGACCGTGGTGGGCGGAGTGTCCATCGGACGGCAGGCCACCGCGCTGCGGGACGGCGCCGAGATCGTCGTCGCCACGCCCGGCCGGCTGCACGACCTCATCGAGCGCAACGGCTGCCGGCTGGGACGGGTGCGCATCACGGTCTTGGACGAGGCCGACCAGATGTGTGACATGGGGTTCCTGCCGCAGGTCACCGAGATCCTGGACCAGGTGCGTTCCGGCGGGCAGCGGATGCTGTTCTCCGCCACCCTCGACCGCGACGTGGACCAGCTGGTGCAGCGCTACCTTCGCGACCCCGCCGTCCACTCCGTGGACCCCTCGTCCGGCGCGGTGTCCGCGATCGAGCACCACGTCTTCGTCGTGCACGGCCCGGACCGGTACGCAGTGACGACGGAGATCGCCGCCCGGGACGGCCGCGTGCTGCTGTTCCTGGACACCAAGCACGGCGTCGACCAGCTCACGCGGCATCTGCGGGCCAACGGCGTGGCCGCCGCCGCCCTGCACAGTGGGAAGTCCCAGCCGCAGCGCACCCGGACCCTGGCCCAGTTCAGGAACGGTCAGGTCACCTCGCTGGTGGCGACGAACGTCGCCGCACGCGGCCTGCACGTCGACGACCTCGACCTCGTGGTCAACGTCGACCCGGCCACCGATCCGAAGGACTATCTGCACCGCGCGGGCCGCACGGCTCGGGCCGGGCGCTGCGGCACGGTCGTGACCCTCGTCCTGTCGGGGCAGCGCCGTGAGACGAGCCAGGTCATGGCCGACGCCGAAGTTGCTCCCAAGGTCAGTAAGGTGCGGTCCGGCGAGGCGGAGCTGAGCCGGATCACCGGGGCCAGGGCCCCTTCAGGAGAGCCTCTCGACGGCGGGTCGGCCGCATCGCGCCCCAAGAACCACAACGCCCCGTTCCGCGGCCTGGGCAGCGCCAAGGACGCGAAGAGCGGCTCCGGTGGCAGGTCGTCCCGTAAGAGCAGCGAGGCCCGCAAGCTCGCGGAGGCCCGCAGGGCGGCCCGGGTGCGGCGCGGCGGCTGAGCCCGGCGCTCGGACCTCCGGGCGGTGTCTTCTCCCGACACCGCCGGGACGGACGGACCTCCGGGGCCGGGGTACGCCCCGCCGCCGCGCCATGGCTCCGGGAATGACGGCCAGTTCGGGCGCCTGACCGCCGAGCTGTGACAGCGTCATGACGATGCCGCCGATCAGGAACATCGGAAGGCGTGACACGACGGCCGCCGCGGAAAAGAGCCAACTACCTGAAGGAGGAGAGGTTCTGCGGCAGTCGGTCAGCACGGGCCTGCACCCTTCCGTCAGGAGCCGACCGTCGCAGAAACCGGACCGGGTCGGGTCTCCGCGACCTGCATTTTCGCGCATGTCGTGGTATTGCGCGAGGCGACGCCGTATCTCGCTGCAAGCGTGCGAGAAAGAGCAATCCCGGTAAGCTGGATGAGGGCACGTCGATGCCTCGGTGCAGAAGTAGCCAGCATAACGGTGAGCGTGTATACCGGAGGCCATGTTCACCGGAAAACGTGTTCACAGGCGATCAGGGTCGAGTCCCGGCCCGGGCCGGGCAATTCTCCTTCGTCAGCTCGGTTTCACTGGCCTCTTCGCCGCACCGGTGCCGTTCGCCCAGCTCACCCCGCCCGACAAATGGTCCTCTCAGGAGGTTAGTTGGGATGAACGCGCGACTGCGAAGCCAAACTGCGATGGTCGTTGTCAGCTCATGTATCGTCGTGCTGACGGCGCTCTACTACGCATTTCCGGAACAGCGGCTGCTCTTCCTCGCCATTGGAGCGACCGGCGTCTTCGGTATCGTCCTCGGTGTCTTTCTCAACCATCCGGCGCATCGACTCCCCTGGCTGCTTCTCGCCGCGGGTAATTTCGCCTTCGCCGCAGGCCAGGCCACCCAGATCATTCTCATCCAGTTGCTCAACGAAGAGATCCCGTTCCCGTCGATCGCTGACGGCTTCTATCTCGCGGCATATCCGCTCTATGCGGCAGGACTCCTGGGCTTTGTGCACTGGCGCACGAGTTGGCGCGACCGGGCGAGCCTCGTCGACGCGCTGACGCTGACCGTCGGCCTGGCGTTGCTGTCGTGGCTCTTCCTCATCGATCCGTACGCCCGCGCCGCAGGTCTCACCTGGGTGCAGAAGGCGTTCGCCATCGCCTATCCGCTCGGTGACATCCTCGTCCTGGCGATGCTGCTGCGGCTGCTCGTCGGCCGTGGCGGCAAGAGCCGCTCGCTCATGCTGCTCACCGCGGGCACCGTCGGCCTGCTCACCGCCGACGTGCTGTACGGCCTGATCCAGCTGAACGGGACGTGGCGCACGGGGAGCGCGGTCGAACTCGGCTGGGCCGTCCTGTACGGCGCCTGGGCGGCTGCCGCGCTCCATCCGTCCATGCGCTTGCTGACGCAGCCGCTGCCATGGCGAGCCGAGACCGGCACGGGCCGGCTGGCCCTGCTCACTCTGGCGTCGCTCATCGCGCCCGCCATCCTCCTGACGGAGGCGGTGCGGGGCGTGAGGTCCAACGTCGGCGTCATCGGGGTCTTCTCCGCGGTGCTCTTCCTCCTCGTGCTCTACCGCCTGGCGGGGGTGGTGGCGACCCACCGGCGGGCGGTCGGCCGGGAGAAGGCGCTGCGCAACGCGGTGTCGGCGCTGGGCGGAGCGGGCGAGCTGCGGGACGTGGCCGAGGCAGTCCACTCCGCGGTGACGCAGCTGATGCCGGTCGGCCCGCCCCGTTCCGCGCTGCTCACCCTGCCGGACAGCACACTCTGGGTGAACGGGGCCCACAGCGTCCTACGCGGGCCCCTGGCCACGCGGGCGACCGCAGCCGTACGGGAACTGATCGCGTCCGGCGAGAACCGCCTGGTGGCCCTCGACGGTGTGGGGCCCGCCCTTGTCGACCACCTCACGGTTGAGCCGACCCGCAACGACCACGCGCTGGTCTGCCGGCTGGCCGCGCAGGGTCATCCCTCGGACGACCCGCTGATCGGGGTGCTGATCGTGGCGGGGCAGGAGCACGACCTGGTCGTGCTCCGCGACACGCTGGTGACGCTCGCCGCGCAGGCCGCACTTGCCGCGCAGCGGGTCACCCTCGCCCACGAGGTCAACCGGCGCAACAGCGAGATGTACTTCCGCACGCTGGTGCAGAACGCCTCGGATGTCATCCTGATCCTCGACGAGGACGACCGGGTCCGTTACGCCAGCCCCTCCGCCGACCAGGTCCTCGGCCTGCCGGACCTGGAGGGCGCCCTCCTCGTCGATCTGGTACCACCGCAGGACAGTCGCGCGGTGGTCGAGACGCTCGGCCGGATACGCAGGGGCGAGCCGCAGACCGGGCGCGAACACTGGCGCGTGCTCCGCGGCGACCGGTCGTCCATCGAGGTCGAGCTGAAGTGGAGCGACCTGCGGGAGGAGGCGACCGTCGGTGGAGTGGTGCTCACCTTGCGGGACGTGACCGAACAGCGCAAACTCGAGCGCGAACTCACCCACCAGGCGTTCCATGACTCGCTCACCAATCTGGCCAACCGCGTGCTCTTCCAGGACCGGGTCAACCACGCCCTGGCACAGGCTCAGCGTGACGGCACGGTGGTCGGCGTGCTCTTCATCGACGTGGACGACTTCAAGGTCGTCAACGACATCCACGGCCACGGTGTGGGCGACGAACTCCTGGTCGCGCTGTCACTCCGGCTGCAGACGACCGTCCGTGCCTCCGACACCGCCGCGCGCATCGGCGGTGACGAATTCGCACTGCTCGTGGAGGGCTCCGTCGGGACAGAGGGCGTGGAGCGCTTCACCGAACACGTGATGGGCGTGTTCGACGAACCGTTCCGGCTCAGTGTGGGGCCGATGAGCACGTACGCCAGCATCGGCGTCGCGACGACGGAAGACAGCATCGACTCGGTCGAACTGCTGACACACGCCGATCTCGCGCTGTACTCGGCGAAGACGGCGGGCAAGCGCCAATGGCGCCGCTACCACCCGGAACTGCAGAGCGGCATGGCCGAGCGCGCCAATCTGCAGGAGGCCCTGGACAGTTCGTCGATCGAGACGTCGTTCCTGGTGCTCTACCAGCCCATCGTGGAGCTGGCCAGTGGTCAGATCGCCGGCTTCGAGGCGCTCGTTCGCTGGCCCCACTCCACGCGCGGCATGGTTCTGCCGGAGCAGTTCATCACGCTGGCCGAGGAGAGCGGGCAGATCGTCCCCCTGGGCGCCTGGGTGCTCGACCAGGCCGCGGCCGAGGCGGTCCGTTGGGAGGGCTCCGTCCTGCGCGACGGGACGGCCGGTCGCAAACCGCCGTACATCAGCGTGAATGTGTCACCGCGACAGTTCCGGGACGACGACTTCTACAACGTGGTCCGGCGCGCCCTGGATCTCTCAGGCATCGAACCGACGTCTCTCGTGCTGGAACTGACCGAGAGCGTGCTGATGTACAACGACGAGCGTATTCGGGGCGAGATGAATGCGCTCACAGAGCTCGGCATTCGTATTGCGATCGACGATTTCGGAACGGGCTACTCGTCGTTGAGCTATCTGCGTGAGTTCCCCATCTCGATACTCAAGATCGACAAATCGTTCGTCGATGAACTCGGGCGATCGCCGGAACAGTACGCCCTCGTCGAGGGCATCGCACATCTCGCGGACACGCTCGGCCTCACGGTCATCGCCGAAGGGGTGGAGAACGTGAGGCAGCAGGAGTTGCTGATCTCCATGGGCTGCCGGTTGGCGCAGGGCTATCTCTTCGCAGAACCGGTCAGTGCCGAGGAGGCGGGGCAACTGGTCCTCGCACCGCCGCTCGGCAGTCTGGCCGAATTGCCTGTGAGGCCCGCGGAAGGGAACCAGTGATGGCGGCGGCCCCTTCCCGCCAGGAGTTCAGATCGTGCTCCGCAGGACGCCGCGCGAGGCAGGAGGCTCGAGGTGACGGAACGTGATCCTCGGACGGCAGAGTCGGTTGCACCGTGCGTCGTGCTGCGCAACGACGAGGAGCAGTACGCGGTCTGGCCCGCGGACCGCCGGATTCCGGCCGGGTGGCATCGGATCGGCGGACCGGAGTCCGACACGTGGTGCGGGGCTCTGGTCGAGCGCCTTTGGACCGACATGCGGCCCGCGAGTGCCCGCGCCGAGCGGTCACCGGAGACCTGGCCGGGCAGTGTGCCCGAGCTGGTGCGGGAGCGAGCGACGCGTGAGCCGTCCGCTCTCGCGGTGCTCTCGGACGACGGTCGGCTCAGCTACGCCGAGCTGAGCGGTCGCGCCGACCGGCTTGCCGACCGGTTGCGGGAGTGGGGCGTCGGCCCGGAGTGCGTCGTCACCGTGTGCCTTGACCGCGTGCCCGAGCTGATCGTCACCCTGCTGGCGGTGCTGGGATCCGGAGGCGCGTTTCTGCCGCTCGACCCGGCGACCCCGCCGCAACGGATGGTCACACTGGTCGGTGAGACCGGTTCACGCCTCATCATCACGAGCCGCGAGCACGCCCCGATGTTCGCCGGGTGCGAGGCACGGATCGTCCACGCCGAGGCGGCCGAGGAACCGGCTGCGAAGGAGCCGCCGGAGGCGTCGCGGCCGACACCCGGCCCCGGTCCGGACGACCTCGCCTACGTGATCTACACCTCCGGTTCCACCGGGCCGCCCAAGGGGGTGATGATCAGCCACCGGTCGCTGGCCCACTCCCTCACGGCGGTGGTCCGGGCCTACGAACTGACGCCCTCCGACCGGGTGCTGCACGCCGCGGCGCTCGGCTTCGACACCTCACTGGAGCAGATCTTCGCCACGCTGATCAGTGGCGCGACGCTCATCCTCGCCGGAACCCCGACGTGGGCGCCCACCGACCTGCTGCGCCGCCTGCCCGAGTACGGGATCACCGTCGCCGACCTGCCCCCCGCGTACTGGCACCGGGTCGTCTCCGTCGCGGACCGCAGCGAGATGCTCGCGTCGCTGAGGCTCACCATCGTCGGCGGTGAGATCGTCACCGCGAAGGACTGCCGCGCCGTTCTGCGCAAGATCCCCGGCGTACGGCTCGTCAACGCCTACGGGCTCACCGAGACCACCATCACCTCCACGCTCTGCGAACTGAATCAGGAAGTGCTCGCCGCGCCGGACACTGCCGTCGCCCCGGTCGGCCGGCCCCTGGAGGGGAGTCACGTCCATGTGCTCGACGCCGATCTGCGCCCGGTGCAGCCGGGCGAGCGCGGTGAGATCTACATCGGGGGGCAGGGTCTGGCGCGCGGCGTCTGGCGTCAACCCGCCCTGACCGCACGGCAGTTCCTGCCCGATCCGCACGGCTGTGCGCCGGGGGACCGTATGTATCGCACCGGGGACCTGGGCCGCCGGCGCCCGGACGGCAACCTGGAGGTGCTGGGCAGGGTCGACGACCAGATGAAGATCCGCGGGTTCCGGGTGGACCCGGCGGAGATCGAGGCCGCGCTCGTCTCCCGTCCGGAGGTCGGCCAGGCGATGGTGGTGGCCCGGACGCGTGACAACGGCGACCGGGACCTGGTCGCCTACTACACGCCCGCCTCGCCGCCGACCGGCGGCGAGGCCGCGCAGCGCGCACGGCTGCGGTCTGCACTCAGCGAGGTCCTGCCGGGCTACATGATCCCGGCGGCCTTCCACGCGGTGGAGCGGCTGCCCGTCGCGCCCAGCGGAAAGCTCGACCGCAAGGCCGTACCGGAATCCGGGGCCGCGCCGATGACGACGGACGGCGCCGACGACCGTCCGGTGGTGCAGGGGATGGCCCAGCTGTGGTGCCAGATCCTGGGTGTGGACTACGTCCGTCCGCACGATGACTTCTTCGAGCTGGGCGGCAACTCGCTGCTGGCCATGGAGATGCTCGCCCGGACCCGCGTCGTATTCGGCATCGGCGTCACGCAGATCCGCGACCTGACCCGTTCACTGCTGCGGCAGCCGATGCTCGCCGCGTTCGCCGAATCCGTGCGCCAGGCACGCGCCGGCACGCTGACCCGCCCGGGCGGTTTGAGCGTCGACTTCGCCTCGGAGACCGATCGGCGCATTCCGGAGGTGGGCCGTGACGGGCCGGCTCCGGATCACCGCCGCTCCGGTGACGTCCTTCTCACCGGGGCGACGGGATTCTGCGGCGCCCACATGATCGACGAGCTGCTGCGCAGCACGACGGGACGGATCCTTTGCCTGGTCAGGGCCTCGGACGAGCGGCACGGCATGGAGATGATCCGCGCGAGCCACCAGCGGTACGTCCTCAGGGATCTGTCCAGCACGCGCGTGCAGCCGGTCGTCGGCGACCTGGGCAAGCCCGGACTGGGGCTGCCTCCCGGCCGGTTCGAGGAGCTGGGATCGACCATCGACGCCGTCTACCACTTCGGCGCCCAGGTCAACTTCATCTACCCGTACCACGAGTTGCGCGCGGTCAACGTCGACGGAACATACGAGATCATCCGCCTCGCCGCAGGCAGGGCCGTCCCCGTCCACTTCGCCTCCAGCATGGCGGTGCTCGCCGGATTCGGGCCAGCCGGGGTGCACGAGGTGACCGAGAGCACGCCGCTGGACTTTGCGGAGTATCTGTCGGTCGGATACGTGGAGACCAAGTGGGTCGCCGAAGCGCTGCTGAAGAAGGCATCCGGCGCGGGATTGCCGGTCGCCGTCTACCGTCTGATGGACATCGCGGGCAGCAGCGGAACCGGCGTGATGAACACCAACAGTGAGATGGCCGCCCTCATCCGCTTCATCGCGCGGACCGGTCTGTGCCCTGACGTCCGGCTGCCGCTGGACTTCCTGCCGGCCGATCGCCTCGTCCGCGCGATCGGACACATCTCCACCCGCCGTCCCCCGCGCGGCGAGGTCTATCACCTCACCAACCCCCGTCCCGCACTGCTCGGTTCGCTGGCCGAGCGCATGCGCCAACGGGGGTATCCGGTCCAGGAGATCCCGTACGCAGAGTGGATCGCCGCTCTGGTGAAGTATGCGGCCGGACACCCCACCGACGCGATAACACCGTTCGTCCCGCTCTTCGTCGACCTGTGCCACGGCGCCGACATCACCGTGAGCGAGATGTACTTCCAGGGGGTTTTCCCGGAGTTCACCCGCGACAACGCGGAGCGGGCACTGGTGGACGCCGGGATCGGCATTCCGCCCGTGGACACGCAGATGATGGACCGCTTCATCGACTTCCTGCAACAGGCCGAGCAGGCAGGGCCGGTGACCGACCGGGGGCAGGGAGCGGCACGGTGGTGACGCGGTGCCCTGGATGGGATGCGCTGGACGTGTTGGGAGCGGCCGCCGACGGCCCGGTGGCCTTCTCCGCCGACCTCAGCCCCGCCGGCCTCCTGGCGGCGTACCGCGCCGGGGTCTATCCGTTCCCGGCATCCGACGAGTACACCCGTGCCCTCAATGAGGTGGTCTTCGCCGATCAGGTGCAGGAGGGTCGCATCCCGCTCGTGGGGGAGCAGGAGCCGGCCGATCCCTTCGCCGTTTCCTGGTGGTCACCCGACCCCAGGCCGGTGCTGCCCGTCCCTGCCGCGCATCTCAGCCGTAGCCTCGCCCGGCGGCTGCGCAACGGGCTGCCGTGGTCGACCAGCCTGGACCAGGGGTTCGAGCGGGTCGTGCGCGAATGCCGCGGCGACCGTGTCCCGCTGTGGCTCACCGAAGAGCTGATCGCAAGCCTGGTCCGCCTGCACGAGCTGGGTCATGCTCACAGCGTCGAGGTGTGGGAGGAGGGCGATCTGATCGGCGGCGTCTTCGGCCTCAGGATCGGCTCGGTCTTCAGCATGGACTCGATGTTCTTCCAGCGTCCCGGCGCCTCGAAGGTGGCGGTGAGCGACCTCGCCGCGCGTTTCGCGCAGGCCGGCGGCGAGCTGCTGGACGCGCAGCGGGACAGCCCGCACGTCCGCGATCTCGGCGGCATCCTCATGCCGCGAGCGCAGTACGTGCGACGCCTTCGCCGCACCGTGCCTGACAGCCTCCCGATGCCCACCGCCACGTTGCCCGCCCGCCGCCTCGCCAGGACCGCGGGATCACGCTGACCTTGTTCGTCGCGCTGCCCGGCGCCCTGGAGGCATGACGCCCGGGTCCACCGGCTCCGGGTGATGGGCGTCAGGCGCCCCTCGGGCGCGGCGTATGCCTCGGGCCGGGGCTGCCCTGCCTTCCTCGCGGAGTGCCCCGAATGGGGCCAGTGGGTCATATGTGGTGAAGGTTAACTAACGGTTCTAACCTGTGACTGACAGTCCGACTTCGTGGACAGGACGGTGATGTTCCCACCTCGCGTACTCGTCATCGACGACGACCAGGATGTGAGCGCTCTGCTGGAGCGGCACTTCCGCGAGCGGGGATGCCCCGTGGCCGTCGCGCACTCGGGCGAAGAGGGGCTCGGCCTCGCCTTTGCCGATCCGCCGGACATCGCGGTCATCGACGTGATGCTGCCCGGCATCGACGGACGGGAGGTCGTCCGCAGGCTGCGGGCGGACGACCGGACGAGGAGATGCCGTCTCGTTGTCACCTCGGTGCTCGACCCGGAAGATCTGAACGGCCTCGCGGACGAGGTGCTGCCCAAGCCGTTCCGGCAGTCGGCCGTGGTGCGGCTCGTTGACTCCTACCGGGGCTCTGTGGCCCAGGAGTCCCAGGAGTCCCAGGAGGAGTAATGGCTCATGTCCTGATCGCTGACGACGACGCGGACATCCGGGATCTGGTGGCGTTCAAGCTGACCCAGAGCGGTCACCAGGTCACGGCCGTGGAAGACGGCATGGCGGCGCTCCGGGCAGCGCGTGAGAACACCGTGGACCTGGCACTGCTCGACATCCGGATGCCGGGCATGTCGGGCCTGGACGTGTGCCGGGAGCTGCGCGCCATGGCCCAGACCGCGACACTCCCCGTCATCATGATCACCGCCCGCTCTCAGGAAGCGGACGTCGAGGTCGGCTTCGCGGCGGGAGCCGACGACTACATCATCAAGCCGTTCAGCCCGCGAGAGCTCTCCAGCAGGGTCACCGCGGTGCTCAACCGGGTGGAACGGTGATTTCCGCCGGCCTCGTCCGTGGCGCGCTGCTGGGCCTGCTGGCCGTCGTCCTGGCACTGAGCCTGCTGATCGTCGCCAACCGTTTCGTCCGCAGGCACCGAGAGCGCAGACGCGAGCGGATCGCGGCACCGGTGCGCGGCTCCCTGCTGGAGCTTCTGTGCGCGGAGGGGGATGAGCAGACCGAGTTGCTGAACCGGCTGGCGGAGATCGACAGACGGACCTGGGCCGCCCTGGAGCCGACCCTTACCACGCTGCTAGGCAAGGTCGCCGGTGGGGCCCGCGCGGCGCTGGTGCGCCTGTACGAGCTGCGCGGGGCCGCCGTGGACGCCGTCACCGAACTGTCGAGCCGCAGCGCGGCCCGGCGGGGGCGCGCCGCGCAGGTGCTCGGTCAGCTCAGCCACCGCCCCGCCGCCCCGTCGCTGTGCCGTCTGCTGGCCGATCGCGACCCCGAGGTACGCCTGGCCGCCACCCGGGCGCTGGGCCGGTGCGGGGGGCCGGAGGCCGTGCCGTACCTGCTGGAGTCCCTCTACGGACCGCGGGCCGTGCCGCCCGCCGCGGTCATCAGGGCGCTGGTCTCCCTGGGGCCGCAGGCACAGCGGAGTGTGGCCGCGGGGCTGGAACACCCGCAACCTCTCGCCAGAGCCGTGGCCATCGAGGTCCTCGGCGCGACCGGCGTGGTCTCCCATACATCCGAGATCGCCCGTGCACTGCGCGAGGACCCCCAGATCGAAGTCCGCGTCAAAGCGGCACGCGCGCTGGGCAGACTGTGCATGCCCGAGGGCCTGGAGCCGCTGCTGGCGGCCGTCCGGCCCGGTCGGCCGGTCGCCCTGCGCATGGTGGGCGCCGGAGCCCTCGGCACTCTGGGAGCCGTCGCCGCGACGGGCCCGCTGGCGGAGCTGCTCGGCGACCCCGACCGGCATGTGGCCGCCACCGCGGCTCGCGCACTGTTGCAGCTCGGCCCGGAAGGACGGGCCGAGCTGCACGCGGCGGCCGACGACCGCTCCCGCGGACCGGCCGCCGCCCAGGCCAGAGCCGTGCTCGCCGAATCGGCTGTCGGGGCCGCCCGCCACGACGTTCGCGCCGAGGTGGCGCTGTGAGCGTGGCGACCGGCGAACCGTGGGCGTCGCTACTGGGCGCGCTGCACACGGTGATCACTGTGTGCGACAGCGTGGTGATCGTGTACTTCCTGGCCATCAACACCAGTTATCTGGTGCTGATCCTCATCGCCCTCGGGGAGTTCGTCAGAACGCTGCGCAGGGCTCCCTTCGCGGGCCATGACGAGGCCGCCACCAGTCCTCTCACCCCACCCGTTTCCGTGATCATGCCCGCGCACAACGAAGCGGCCGGCATCGCCGAAGCGGTACGGGCCATGCTGCTGCTGCGCTACCCGGAGTTCGAGGTCGTCGTCGTCGACGACGGCTCCATCGACGGCACGCTGGACGCCCTGCGGGAAGCCTTCGACCTGGCCGAGGTGGAGTACGTGGTGCCCGACGACATCCCCGTACGCGGCGGGGTCACCTCAGTCCATCTGCCCAGGGGCGGCCCGGTACGCCTTGTGGTGGCCCGCAAGGACAACGGCGGCAAGGCCGACGCGCTCAACGTCGGAATCAACCTGGCGCGCTACCCGCTGGTGTGCATGGTGGACGCCGACTCGATCCTCGACTCCGAGGCGCTGCTCGCGGTGGCCAAACCGTTCTGTGACGATCCGCAGCGGGTGGTCGCCTCCGGCGGCGTGGTCGGCCTCGCCAACGGCTGCACCGTCGTGGCGGGACGGGTGGTCGAGGCGCGTGTGCCCCCGGACCTGCTCGGACGCGTTCAGGTCGTCGAGTATCTGCGCGCCTTCCTGCTCGGCCGCACCGGATGGTCCAAGCTCGGCAGCCTGCTCATCATCGCCGGGGCCTTCGGTCTCTTCCGCAAGGACGCGGTCGTGGCGGTCGGAGGGATGGACCCGGACTGCATCGGCGAGGACGCCGAACTGGTCATCCGCCTGCACAAGCACATGCGCGAGCAGGGCCGCGACTACCGCATCGTCTTCGT
The DNA here is from genome assembly GCF_014202475.1 of Streptomyces paradoxus. Lineage (GTDB taxonomy): Bacteria > Actinomycetota > Actinomycetes > Streptomycetales > Streptomycetaceae > Streptomyces > Streptomyces paradoxus. The sequence continues at coordinate 150,005 of NZ_JACHGV010000007.1, read as the reverse complement.
CGCCGAGCCGATCTCCTGGAGCGAGGCGCCCTCGAAGCTGAAGGTCCTGGCCCACCAACGGCGGCGCTGGCACCGCGGCCTGACGGAGATCCTGCTCAAGCACCGCCGCATGATCGGTAACCCCCGCTACGGCCGGATCGGCCTGCTGGCACTGCCCTTCTACGTGGTCTTCGAACTGCTGGCCCCGCTGGTGGAGCTCGCGGGGCTGGTTCTCGTGCCCCTGGGCGTCCTGATGGGCGCGGTGAACGCGGACTTCCTGTGGCGCTTCCTGGTCGTCGCCTACATCTACGCCGTCGTCGTCGGCATGGTGTCGGTCGCGGTGGAGGAGTACGCCTTCCACCGGTTCACGCGGTGGCGGGACGTCTGGGGAGGCCTCGTCGGGGTGGTGGCCGAGAACATCGGATACCGCCAGCTGACAGCGTGGTGGCGGCTGCGCGGCATGTGGGACGGGTTGCGCAAGTCCCCCCAGGTGTGGGGGGCCATGACCCGGGCCGGATTCGAATCTCCCGGCCAGGTGAGGGAGAAAGGAGGTGATCGTGTATGACCCGTGCCTTCGGACAGGACGGCGGCCGGGTGGCGCACCGGCTCGGCCTCGCATTCGGACTGCTGACCCTGCTGATCGCCCTGTGCGGGGCCAGCACGCTGATCGGCGCGCTGGCGCTGGAAAGCCAGCGCGACCGGATCACCGACCAAGTGCTCCCCGCCCAGGACGACAACGTGCGCCTGCTCAACGCGGGTATCAGCGCGCAGCGTTCGATGCGGGGCTACCTGGTCACGGGCGACCGGAGTGAGCTCGCTGCCTTCCGTGCGGCCCGGGAGAGCATCGCGTCGATCAGCGGCGACGTCCGTGCGCACAAGGTCTTGGACGAAGAAGATCTCACGACGCAGCAGCGGCAGATCGAGGCGTATCTGCGCGTTGCGGACGACCAGGCGAAGACCACCCCGGGCAGCGCGCGGGCCGTCACGCTCACCCGTGAGGCCTCTCAGCGCTTCAACGCGTTCGAGGTGACCAACGCCCGCCTGGATGAACGGATGAGCGAAGAAGAGCAGCGTCTGGAGGACCGCGCCGACACCGCGATCCGGGCGGGCATCGCCGGGTTCGGCACCGCACTGGTCGCGGCCCTCGCCCTGGCCGTGTACACGTCGGTGCACACCACGCGCGCCCTGACCGGGCCGTTGCGGAGAACCGAGCGGACGCTCGGCCGGCTCACCGCCGGAGACCATGCGGCCCGGGCCGAGGTGACGGGGCCGGAGGAGATTCGGGCGGTGGCGCGGTCCGTCAACCTGCTCGCGGACCAGAGGGACCGGCTGCGCGCGGTCGAGCTGGAACGGCAGCGACTGTCGACGGTCGCGAAGGAGACCGGCATCAGGATCAGGGACCGCCTCGACGTCGGCTACGTTCTCGACGAGGCGTGCAACGGCATCGGCGAGGTCCTCGCCGCAGACTACGTCTTCATCCTCCTCGCCGAGGACGGCGGCTCCGGATTTCCCCTGGCCCGGGTCTGGTCCGCGGAGCGGGGCCTGCTGTCCGACGACGAGCGAAGGGGCATCCCGACGCTCCCGGCCGACGTGGTCCGCGACCACTACCGGCGGGGAACGCCCTGGCTGGCCACCGACCTGTCCCAGTACGTGTCGGACACCAGGCCCATGCCAGGTGCCCCCGGCTCATTCGGGAAGACCGGTATGCCGGCAGAGAACCGCGCCGCCGCGGCGGCGCTGGGCCTGGACTCGGCGGTGATCATCCCCATCGGGGTGGGAGAGGAACCGATCGGTGCCGTGTCCGTGGCCCGAACCAGCGCAGACCGCCCCTGGCGTCCGGTGGACGTCGAATTCGCCGAGTCCATGGCGGGCGGCGTCGGCCGGGCGCTGCACACCGCCCTTCTCTACGAGAAGGAGTCAGGCCTGGTGGACAAACTGCGCGCCCTGGACAAGGCCAAGAGTGACTTCCTGTCCACCGTCTCCCATGAGCTGCGCACCCCGCTGACCAGCATCGTGGGATACATCGAGCTGCTGAAGGACGAGGACACCGATCCGCTCTCCCCGTCCCAGCTGCGCATGCTGGACGTCGTCGACCGCAACGCCAACCGGCTGCGGGCACTGATCGAGGACCTGCTCACGCTCTCCAGGATCGAGTCGGGAGCGTTCTCCTCCTACAAGGCACCGATCGACCTGCGGCAGCTGGTGACTTCGGCGGCCGACGCGATGAGACCGGCCGCCGAGGCCGCCTCGGTCGGACTGGAGACGTACTGCCCCGAGCAGCCGCTGGTGCTGGAGGCGGACGGTGAACAACTCGACCGGGTTCTGATGAACCTGCTGTCCAACGCGGTGAAGTTCACCCGCGGCGGCGGGACGGTCAGCGTACGGGCCGACGCGCAGGACGGGGAGGCGGTTCTGAGCGTGAGCGACACCGGCATCGGCATCCCCGCGGCCGAGCAGGAGAAGCTCTTCCAGCGGTTCTTCCGCGCCTCGAACGCCACCGAGCAGGCCATCCCGGGAACCGGACTGGGGCTGACCATCGTGCACACGATCGTGGCGAACCACGGCGGCCGGACGCAGGTGCGCTCCGAAGAGGGCCGGGGTACCACGATCACCACCTGGCTGCCGCTCAGTGGTACGGACGGTGCGGCGGACTCCGCCTGAACGGCGCTGTCGTCGGTGACGGCCCGCTGCCACGACTTGGCGTCGCATTCGAAGATTGAAGGGCAGTCAGAGGGCTGTCACCAAAGCCATGGAATGCGGGTGCCCGGCAACCGGGCTCCCCGAACGCCGCAGCCCGACCGCAACCCGTTCAACCTCTGCTCCCTCGATTTGCGATCTTCAGTGGTTCATTCTTTGCTTGATGTGTCCGACGAGCGGATCGCCAGATCGCCGTCATCGCACGCCGCACCCAAACCGTCGCGACCGGTCTGTTCGGTGGTCCCGGCCGCGCCTCGTGGTCGCGCCCGAAATGTGGAGGCGGACGATGGAACCGGAATCGACAGCCACGCCGAGGCAGTATGCGGCCGACGACGAGGAGCGGTTTCGGCTGCTGCTCAAGAACTCCCCGGACATGGTCTTCCGCCGGACGCTGGAGGGCGTTTACCGGGAGGTGTCCGCCGCGGGGCAGGAATTGCTGGGCCGTCCGGCCGAGGAGATCGTGGGGACGTCGGTGAAGTCCTGGGTCCATCCGGCCGATGTGGAGGAATTCGAGTGGGCCGAGCGTGATCTGCTGCGCGACGGCCGGGTGGCGGTGTGTCTGCGTCTGCGGCATGCCGACGGGCACCCGATGTGGACGGAGTTGACGTGCTGGGTGGTGCGGGACCCCGCAGGCGAGCCGCTCGAAGTGCGCGGGTTCATCCGTGAGGCGGCGGGGCAGCGGCGCAGGGAGGAAGCGCTGCGGCTGTTGCAGGATCAAGCACGTTCGGTCATCGAGACCGCCCGGGACGCCTTCGTCTCCATCGATGAGGACGGCCTGGTCATCGACTGGAATCTGAGCGCTGAGAAGCTGTTCGGATTCAGCCACCACGAGGCGATGGGCCGTCCGCTGACGGAGACGATCATTCCTGAGCGGTACCACGCCGCGCACAGGGCCGGTCTGCAACGAGTGCTGTCCGGCGGGGACTCTCATGTGCTGGGCGGTCAGGTCGAGCTCACCGCCCGTCATCACGACGGTCACGAGATCCCCGTCGAACTGGCGGTGTGGCGGCTGAAGTCGGCGAAGGCGCGCTGCTTCAACGCCTTCATCCGGGACATCAGCGAGCGCAAGCAGGCCGAAGCCGCTCTGGCGGAGGCCCGCGACCAGGCGATCGCCGCGTCCCAGGCGAAGTCGCAGTTCGTCGCCTCCATGAGCCACGAGATCCGCACACCCATGAACGGCGTCATCGGACTGAGCGAGCTGCTGCTGGGCACCGAACAGGATGCCGAGCAGCGACGTTACACCGAGGGCATTCATGCCGCCGGCACGGCACTGCTGACGCTGATCAACGACATCCTTGACTTCTCCAAGCTGGAGGCGGGCAAGCTCGAACTGGACGAGGTCGCCTTCAGCCCGCAGGTGCTGGTGGAGGAGGTCGTCTCGCTGGTGGCGCAGACCGCGCAGGCCGAGGGCCTGGAACTGCTCAGCGACTGCGATCCCGACCTGCCCGCGATGGTGCTCGGGGACTCCGGCCGACTGCGGCAGGTCCTGCTCAATCTGGCGTCCAACGCGGTGAAGTTCACCGAATCCGGCGAGGTCGTGCTCCGTGCCCGCCCGGCCCCGGCCCGGCCACCCGCAGAACAGGCGCCATGGCTGCGATTCGAGGTGGCCGACACCGGCATCGGCATCGCCACGGCCGATCAGGAGCGGATGTTCGACGCCTTCTCCCAGGCCGATGCCTCCACCACCCGCCGCTACGGAGGCACCGGTCTGGGTCTGGCGATCTGCCGCAGGATCACCGAGGCCATGGGAGGCTCCATCGGCGTCACCAGCCGGCCCGGCCAGGGCAGTACCTTCTCCTTCTGCGTGCCGGTTCGCGCCCCCGACGCCCCCGAACTGCCCCCGGCCGCACCGCACCCCGACGTCCTTCGCGGGATACGGGTCCTGGTCGTCGACGACAACGACACCAACCGGCTGATCCTCGATGCGCAGTTGCGCAGGTGGCACATCGGGCCGACCATGGTCGCCGGCGGCCCCCAGGCGCTGGTGGCCCTGCACGAGGCAGAGGCCGCGGGGCGTCCCTTCACCCTGGCCATTGTCGACATGTATATGCCCGACATGGACGGCCTGGAACTCGCCCGCCGGATCACCACCGACCAGAACCTCGCCCGGGTACAGATGCTGCTCCTCACCTCCGGCCCCCAGCCGCCCGCCGCCGAGCTGCACGCGGCCGGCATCGCCCGCAGTCTGTCCAAGCCCGTCCACCAGTCCCAGCTCCTGGACGCCCTGGTCGAACTCGCCACCCGGACATCGCCGGTGGTGGCGGCTCCGGCAGCGCAGGCCCCCACCGCGCCCGAGCCCGCCCACCGGGGCCATCTCCTGCTGGTCGAGGACAACGAGATCAACCAGATGGTCGCCCAGGGCTTGCTCACCCGGCTCGGCTACAGCGCGGACATCGCCGCCGACGGCGCCCAAGCCCTGCTCATGACCCAGGAGCACAGTTATCAGGCTGTGCTCATGGACTGCCAGATGCCCCGTATGGACGGCTACACCGCCACCCGTGAACTGCGCCGCCGCGAACGGGACCACGGTCACCTGCCGGTGATCGCCATGACCGCCGGTGCCCTCGCCGAGGACCGGGAACAGTGCATGGCCGCGGGCATGGACGACTACATCTCCAAACCCGTCAGCGCCGACGAGCTGGAACAGGCCCTCGGGCGCTGGGTCCACGCCGGCCCACCACAGGCGGGCAACGAGGACCTGCGCGTCTCCATCGAGCAGCGGCTGGACGAACTGCGCGGCGCCGGCAGCCCGGCCGAGCACGAACTCGTGGACAGGCTGGTGGACCACTTCCTCGTCCGGGCCCCCGAGATGACCAGCGCGCTCTTCCACGCGCTCGACCGCCACGACTCGCAGGAGATCGCAGACCAGGCTCACAGCCTCAGAGGCGCTGCCGGGAACATAGGCGCTGTAGGCCTCGCCGCCCGTTGCCAGGAACTGGAAGAGCACGCGAGGTCCGGAGAGCCGACCTCACTGGCCGAGGCCGCTCCCCGCCTCCAGGACGAACTCGACCGGACCTGTCGCACCCTCGAGACGGTCCGCTCTCACCCTCCAGGCCGCGAACCCGGCTGACGAGCCGCCCGGACATCGCCTCCTGGGCGCGCGTACTGGCCGGAGGGAAGGAGAGCCTGTGGGCAAGATGCAAGTCTTGTTGCCCGCCCGCCGTGATGCGACGGCCTGGGTGTATGCGGCAGCAGGGGCCGTGATGATCGTCGTCTATCTGTTCACCGCCGCCGCGGCGCGTTACATGCTGCCCGTACTGATAGCCGCCTCGGTCGTCTTCGCGATCGCGGGCGGAGTGATCAGGAACAGGCCGCCCTCGTTCCTTCCGTGGCTCCTCTTCGCGGCGGCAATGGCACCGTACACGGTGGCGGACGCGATCTGGGGCCTGTACCAGGTCCGCGACGCAGAGGTTCCGTTCCCGGGTGCGGCCGACATCCTCTACCTGGGTAGCTACTTGTTGTTCGCCGCAGGGCTCGTGACATTGGCCCGGCAGCATTCAGGCCGCCTGCACTGGGCGGGGTGGCTGGACGCGGGAATCGTCACGCTGGGGTTCGGCATCCTGTCGTGGGCGTTCATCATCGCTCCCTACCTGCGCAGCGAGCTGTCCGCGTGGCCGCTCGCGGTGTCCATCGCCTATCCCGTCGCCGACCTGGTGCTGTTGTCCGTAGCCGCCCGGTTGCTGCTCACCACCGGCAAGCGCACCCCCTCGATTCTTCTGTGCAGCGGATGGCTGCTGGCCCTTCTCGCCGCCGACGGCCTCTACTACGGCACGATGGCCACGACCGGGACCGCGATCGCGGAGGATGTGTCCGAAGTGGGGTGGATGGTCTCGTCCCTCCTGCTGGGGGCCGCGGCGCTGCACCCGTCCGTCGGCTGGCCGACACAACTGTCGGACGGCAAGGAGAGGATGCCCCGGAGGCGACTGTCGATCCTGATCGCGCTCATCCTGGTGGGGCCGTTGATCGTGCTGGCCAATGTCGGGGGCATCCGGGGCCAGCCCGTGAACATCACGGTGATCGTCGGCATGCTGGCGACTCTTTCGCTGCTGCTGGTGCTGCGCATCGCGTTCCTCGCCCAGTACGCCCAGAGCAGGGCCACCGAAGCGCGGACACAGGCGCACTACCTCGCGGCATCACTGCGAGAGCAAGAAGAGCTCCAGAAGCAGCTGAGCCATCAGGCGACCCACGACCCGCTGACGGGGCTGGCCAACAGAGCGCTGTTGGACCAGCGCCTGGAGTCTGCTCTCAGCCGGTGCTCCGCCTCTTTCCCCGCCGCGCTGCTGATGCTCGATCTCGACGGCTTCAAGGAAGTCAACGACACCCTGGGCCACCCGTCCGGCGACGAACTGCTCGTCGACGTCGCCCGGCGGCTGACGGCCAGGGTCCGCGAGCAGGACATGGTGGCCAGGCTCGGCGGGGACGAGTTCGCACTCCTCGCGGAAGGCGTGGACGCCACCACACTCGTCGACTACACCAGGCGGATCCTCGACTCCTTCATGGACTCCTTCATCCTCGACCGTGGCCATGCGGTCCGCGTGACAACGAGCATCGGAGCACGGAGCATCACCAGGCCGACCACGCCGGCAGCAGCGCTGCGGGACGCGGACATCGCCCTGTACCGAGCCAAAACCGCGGGCAAGAACCAGGCCGTGTTCTTCGAAACCCCGTGACGGTCGCAGCGATGCGCGCCGCGACCACGCCGAGTTCCTTGCCCAGGACGTCAGCACGCGAACCGTCTCATCGAGGACTCCGTGCGGTGATGGGCGAGCACGAGAGGACGCCACGGCGGCGCCTTGGCCCGGGCTCGGCCCGCAGCTGTGCCCCGCGAAGGGCGCCCGGGGGTGTCTGCCCGGTCAGGCGCCCTTCCGCATGTGTCTAGAACAAGCCCAGCTTCTTCGGCGAGTACGACACCAGCAGGTTCTTCGTCTGCTGATAGTGGTCGAGCATCATCTTGTGCGTCTCGCGTCCTATCCCCGACTTCTTGTAGCCGCCGAACGCCGCGTGCGCCGGGTACGCGTGGTAGCAATTGGTCCACACCCGGCCCGCCTTGATCTCGCGGCCCAGGCGGTAGGCCGTGTTGCCGTCGCGGGTCCACACGCCCGCGCCCAGGCCGTACAGCGTGTCGTTGGCTATCTTCAGGGCCTCGTCCACCGAGTCGTACGTCGTGACCGAGACGACTGGGCCGAAGATCTCCTCCTGGAAGATCCGCATGTCGTTGGTGCCGCGGAAGATGGTCGGCTCGATGTAGTAGCCGCCCTCCAGCCCGGGTACCGCGCGGGGGTTGCCGCCCGTGACGACCTCCGCGCCCTCCTTCCTGCCGATGTCGAGGTAGGAGAGGATCTTCTCGTACTGGTCGTTGCTCGCCTGCGCGCCGATCATGGTCGCCGGGTCCAGCGGGTCTCCGCCGACGATGGCCCGGGTGCGTTCGACGCAGCGGGCCATGAAGTCGTCGTAGATGGAGGCGGGGATCAGGGCGCGGGACGGGCAGGTGCAGACCTCGCCCTGGTTGAGGGCGAACATCACGAAGCCCTCCACCGCCTTGTCCAGGAAGTCGTCGTCGGCCGCCATGACGTCGGGCAGGAAGATGTTCGGGCTCTTGCCGCCCAGCTCCAGGGTGACGGGGATGATGTTCTCGCTCGCGTACTGCATGATCAGGCGGCCGGTCGTGGTCTCGCCCGTGAACGCCACCTTGGCCACCCGCGGGCTGGACGCCAGCGGCTTGCCCGCCTCCACGCCGAAGCCGTTGACGACGTTGACCACGCCCGGCGGGAGCAGGTCGGCGATCAGGTCGATGACGTAGAGCAGGCTGACCGGGGTCTGCTCGGCCGGTTTGATGACGACGCAGTTGCCCGCGGCCAGAGCGGGGGCCAGCTTCCAGGTGGCCATGAGGATCGGGAAGTTCCACGGGATGATCTGCCCGACCACACCCAGCGGCTCGTGGAAGTGGTACGCGACGGTGTCGGCGTCGATCTCCGCGATGCTGCCCTCCTGCGCGCGGACGACTCCGGCGAAGTACCGGAAGTGGTCCACCGCCAGCGGGATGTCGGCGGCCAGGGTCTCGCGGACCGGCTTGCCGTTCTCCCAGGTCTCGGCGACCGCGATCTTCTCCAGGTTCTGCTCGATGCGGTCCGCGATCCTGTTCAGGACGTTCGCGCGTTCCGCCGTGGACGTCCGGCCCCACTGGTCGGCCGCCCGGTGCGCGGCGTCCAGGGCGAGGTCCACGTCGGCCGCCGTGGAACGGGCCACCTCGCAGAAGACCTTGCCGGTCACGGGCGTCGGGTTCTCGAAGTAGCGGCCCTCGACGGGCGCGGTCCAGTCGCCGTCGATGAAGTTGTCGTAGCGGCGGGCGAAGGTGACGATGCTGCCTTCGGTTCCTGGCTGCGCGTACACCATGGCGGCTCTCCTCGGTGAAGGGCGGTGCGGGACGGGTTGCTGCATCCCTCACTGTGCTCCCGGGAGGTTGGTGCGAGGTTGGCGCCGATGGGCGGCCGGCGACAGGCGTCGGTGGGGTTGCCCATGGACGCGCGCAGGTCGTGGGGGCCGACGTGGGAGGCATCCACCCGTACGGCGTGTGGCGGTACTCGGGCCACGCGCAAACCCACAGCGAGCGCACCTCCCTCTTGATCGGCTTCAACGCGCCCACTCACCAGGGAACCGCGGTACGCGGACGTCAGTCTCGCAGGGACGCCGTCAGCCGGCCCCTGGCGATCGCGCGGCGCGTGTCGTGCGGGCCGAGCAGCCGCAGCGCGTGTTCGTGGACCTCGGTGTCGTACGGGGCCCGCTCGCCGTAGCGCAGGGCGTGTTCGGCGCGCGTGCTCGCCAGCACGGCCTCGCGCACCGCTACTTCGAGGCGCGTGCGCCACTCCTCGATGCCTGGGGCCTCGGAGCGGGGCAGGAGCGGGCCGCCCCAGTGTCGCAGCGCGGTGTCCGTGTCGCCCTGCTCCAGCGCGCGCAGGACGTCGGCGGCGTCGCAGGACACCGGGGCGGTGAGTGCGTAGTGGCGGGGGGATATCGCACCGCCCAGGGCCCGGCGCAGGTGGGAGATCTCCGCCTTGAAGGTGGAGGACGTGACCGGCCGGTCGCCGTACAGGGCCGCCCGCAGCCGTTCCGGAGAGAAGCCCTCGGGTTCGAGGGCGAGGAGCGTGAGGATCTCCAGCTGGCGGGGGCGCAGAGGGAGCGGCCGCCCTTCGTGCACGGCTTGCTCTGAGCCCAGGCACGTGAGCCGCAGTTGGCCCGGGCGGGGCACCTCCGAGGTGAGGCGGGCCTCGATCGTCGACACCAGCGTGCGGACGGTGGACATGGCCAGGGGGTGCGAGCGGTCCCAGGTCGTGGACAGGTCCAGCACACCGAGCACGCGGCCGTCCCGGCCGTGCACGGGGGCGCAGTAGCAGACCCAGCCGTGCAGGGCCGACACCAGATGCTCGGCCGAGAAGACGGAGCTGGGGCGGCCGGTGCGCAGGGCCAGGGAGAGCGCGTTGGTGCCCATGGCCTGCTCGTCCCAGCGGCCGCCCGGCGCGAAGTTGACCTGCTCGGCCCGGCGGCGCATGGCCGGGCCGCCGCAGGTCCACAGGATGGTGCCGGCCTCGTCGGTGACCGCGGTGACGAACCCGGCGTCCTCGGCGATGCTGTGCAGCTCTCCGGCGAGGGCGGAGACCGGCCGGTACAGCGGTGAGGACGTCCAGCGCTGGTGCACCCGGCCGCCGTCGGTGACCGGGGCGCTGTCCCGGCCCGGGTCCACGCTGCCCAGCGAACGCGCCCAGGACTCGGTCACCTCGTGCCGCAGTGCCGCGGTGCCGCCGGGCCGCGCGCCCGGGACGCTCAGCCGCGGCACCCAGCGGGACCACTCGTGCTCCAGCACGGCCCTGCGCCGCTTGAGGTCAGGGCGCTGTGACATGGCCTCTCCCTGCCGTCGTACCGGTTTCTCGGCGTGAGGTCAGTGTTACCGGATGCGCGCTCCCCGGTCGAGAATTCGGCCGGACCCGGTTGAGCTGTTCTGAACGGGCGACCGCCTGACTGGATGTTTGTCCGGTGCCGGCGCTCCGCCGTACGGGTGACGGGTTCACTCGACCCGACGGACGGGGTCCGGCCCGCGTACCACCGGTGCGCGGCGCCGCGTTCCCCTGGCATGGACAGCACGGAGACGGCGCGGCGCCTTCCCGGGAACGATGCCGCGCCCCGCTCGTACGCCGAACTCACCGCCGGATACACGGGACATCCGCCGATCTACGCGGCCCTGGTCGCCGAGTGGGAGGCGCGCGGCCACACCGTGCCGGAGCACCGCGACGGCCAGTGGGTCTCCTTCGCCGCTCCGGCCGAGAGCGAGACCTGGACCACCGTCACCTCGTGGACCGCCGGCCGGCACATGGGCCCGGTCGTCCCGGCCGCTCCGCACCCCGCTGCCGGCCGGCACCCCGCAACGGCCGCCCCCGGTGGCACCCGCGCTGCCTCCGGCCGCCACCCGGGGGCGGCGGTGTTCTCCTCCGGTGCCCGCCTCACCAGCCGTCCGGCACCGCCGGCTCCGCGCTGACCGGGGCCAGCACCGCGAGGGTTCCGCTGGCCTCCCGCAGGGCCGATTCGAGCGTGCTCGGGGTGTGCAGCGTGCCGGTTCCGTCCGGCGGGACGAGCCACTCCAGGCGGCCGGCGGGCCGGTACGGCGGCGGCACGGCCACCCATGAGCCCCGGCCGACGTGCCGCACGCCGAAGCCGACCCATTCGCTGACCGGGTCGGGCGGCAGGAAGAACCCCACTCTGCGGGCCGCGCAGTCCACCAGGGTGGGGCCGGGCACCTTCAGCGGGTCGCGCCACAGGATGTCGAGCGCGAGGAGGCCGAGCCGGTCGGGGACGCTGAGCACGTCCCAGTACCGCCCGGCCTCCACGAGCACCGTTCCCGCGCCGTAGTCCCACTCCCGCTTGCACTCCTGGGGGTCCGTGGCGGCCGCGGCGAGCCACTCGACGGCTTGCTTCCACATGACGCTCTGCATGGCCACCCCAGCACAGTCGGCGGCGCCGCGGTCGGGCGCGCACTGGACACGGGCCGGTGACCCGCGGGTTCCGCGTGCCGCCCGGCCGTAGCCATGCTCGTAGATATTTCTACGGCCCGGAAGGGGTGGCGTGGTCTGGCGTTTGTGTCGGGCATGTCCCGGTCGAAAGGGGGCACTCGTAGGTGCGTCCCGTAAGGCCGCGATCAACTTCGTGCCCGTCCATGGCGCCCCGATGGATTCGGCCACCGAGAGGTGTGTGCGACTCGGGGAGAAGCCGGGGAGCGCCGGACTCCGCCGCCCCGGACGCAGGTCCATCAGGTATGCCGTGCGCGCCGCCGGGCCGCCGGTGTGCGGGAGGTGTGGACCGGTTCACGAGGGCGCGCGGGCGCGATGTGCGGATCCGGGGAACTTTGCCTTCACAAAACCTTCCTCCGTGCTGGCCAGAACCCGTCTTGTTCGGTCAACTGCGAACCCAGCAGGGTGGGTTGAGCACTTGAGCATCAGGAGTCACAAGCGATGCGCTTGGCCCGTGCGACCGACAGCACGGGCACCGACGGGGGAACTGATGACGTGCGCGTGACCACTGCCGACGGGGTGTGTGGCACCTTCGCGCACCACCCGGAACGTCCCTCCCTCACCGCCTCTTGGTGCCTTCATCGGGTGCCCGACAAAGGGACAGGAGGGGGAATGCCGATGAGTGCAGTGAGCGCCGCCAAGCCGACGTATCCCGGTGTCTACGTCGAAGAGCTTCCCAGCAGCACCCGCACCATCTCGACCCTGACCACTTCGGTGACCGCCTTCGTGGGCCACACCCGGCGTGGTCCGCTGAACGAGCCGGTGCGCGTCACCAGCTTCACCGAGTTCGAGCGCCGCTTCGGGGGCCTGAGCGCCCGGAGCGCCGTCGGCTACGCCGTCCACCAGTTCTTCGGCAACGGCGGCACCGTCGCGGTGATCGTCCGGGTCGCCAAGGCCGGCAGCGGCAAGGCTGCCTGCGTCATGCTGGAGTCCACCGAGGGCCACAGCGAGTGCGACGTCCTCACGGTGCACGCCAAGGAGCCCGGCGCGTGGGGCAACGGCCTGCGCGTCGCCGTCGACCACGACACGCCCTGCCCCGACGAGACCTTCAACCTGCGCGTCCACGACGCCAAGGGCGAGGCCCGCGAGAGCTTCACCGGCCTGTCCACCGACCCGTCGAGCGGCCGGTACGTGCAGACCGTCGTCAACGCCGGCTCCCGGCTGATCCGCGTCGAGGTCGTCGGCGAGGGCCGCCCCGACCCCTCCGGCACCGTCTCCAAGCCGTTCGGGCCCGAGCTGCCCGACCTCGCCGTCGACCTCACCGTCAAGATCGGTGACGTGGAGCGGGAGTTCACCCTCTTCGACCCGGACTGCGACGGCGAGGCCCCGTCCTCCGTCGCCGGGCTGGCGCTGCTTCTGGAGCGCAAACTGCGCGCCCTGCCCGACGCGCCCGGCAAGCACGCCTTCGCCGGTGCCGAGGTCACCGCCTTCGGCCGCCGCGTCCAGGTCGTCGCCGGCTCCACCGACCCCGACGACGTCGTCCGCTTCCTCGGCGAGTGCGCCAACGACCTGGGCCTGGAGGCCTCCGTCAACCCGCCCGTCTTCCCGCTGGAGGGCGGCGAGGACGGCGAGGCGCCCGGGCCACGCGACCTCATCGGCTCCGAGGCCGACAAGTCCGGCATCCAGGCACTGCGCGGCGTCGCCGACGTCAACCTGCTCGTCCTGCCCGAACTCGCCGCCTACGAGAAGACCGAGGACTCCCTCACCGTCGTCTCCGCGGCCCAGCGCCTGTGCCAGGAACGGCGGATCTTCCTCCTCGTCGACGCACCCGGCACCTGGGTCAGCGTGGACACGGCCCGCGCCGGGCTCGCCGCCTTCGACGCCGTGCGCGGCAACCACGCGGGCCTGTACTTCCCGCACCTGCAGCTCACCGACCCGCTCACGGGCCGGCTGCGCTCCTTCCCGCCGTCCGGCGCCGTCGCGGGCGTCATCGCCCGTACGGACTCCGAGCGCGGCGTGTGGAAGGCCCCCGCAGGCACCGAGGCACGGCTCGCCGGTGTGCACTCGCTCACGGTCGACCTGACCGACCGCGAGACCGGCCTGCTCAACCCGCTGGGCGTCAACGTCCTGCGCACCTTCCCGGTGACCGGCCCCGTCGTCTGGGGCGCCCGCACCCTGGAGGGCTCCGACGCCCTCGACAGCGAGTGGAAGTACGTCCCCGTACGGCGGCTCGCGCTGCACGTCGAGGAGAGCCTCCAACGCGGACTGCAGTGGGTGGTGTTCGAGCCGAACGACGACAACCTGTGGCAGCAGATCCGGCTCGCCGCCTCCTCGTACCTGCACACGCTGTTCCGCCAGGGCGCCTTCAAGGGCGGCACGCCCCGCGAGGCCTACTTCGTCAAGTGCGACGGCGACACCACGACCGCCGAGGACATCGAGAACGGCATCGTCAACGTCCTGGTCGGCATCGCCCCGGTCCGCCCGGCCGAGTTCGTGGTCGTCAGGATCCAGCAGACGTCCGGGCAGTCCGCGCTCTAAGGCAAGCTCCAAGGAACCCCTGAGGACATTTTCGATGGCAGAGTTCACGGTCAACGCCCATCGCTTCGACCCGTACAAGAACTTCAAGTTCCTGGTCCTGTGGGACGGTCGGACGGTCGCCGGCATCAGCAAGATCAGTCCGCTGAAGCGGACCACCGAGGTCGTCAAGCACCGCCACGGCGGCGACCCCTCGTCCCCGCGCAAGTCGCCGGGCCGCTCCGAGTTCGAGGGCATCACCCTGGAACGCGGCGTCACGCACGACCCCGAGTTCGACCGCTGGGCCAACAAGGTCTGGCAGGTCGGCGCGGGCCTCGGCTCGGAGGTCTCCCTCGCGGACTTCCGCAAGGACATCGTGATCCAGGTCCTCAACGAGGCCGGGCAGGTCGCCGTCTCGCACAAGCTGTACCGGACCTGGCCGAGCGAGTACCAGGTCCTCGGCGAACTGGACGCCAACGCCAACGCGGTCGCCATCCAGTCGCTGAAGCTCGAATGCGAGGGCTGGGAGCGGGACTACGAGGTGGCCGAGCCGGAGGAACCCTCGTTCCTGAACCCGGCGTAGCGCTCCGCGGGGAGACCGCGATCGACGTCTGTGGTGTGCCGGCGCGTCGTGGCTGGTCGCGGTCGCGCAGTTCCCCGCGCCCCCGTTGGGGCGCTGCCCAACCGGACAGGAGGAGGCGTGGCCATCACGCAGGCGGCTGACTTCCTGGCCACCTGGGAGAGCGGGACGGCCCAGGCGCCGGCCGGGCGGGCGCTGCTGCTGCACAGGGCCGCCCGGCCGGACCTGGGCGGTGATCAGCAAGCACTGCTGGCGCTGCCGGTCGGGCAGCGGGAAGCGGACTTGTTCGCCCTGCGCCGGGCGCTGTTCGGCGAGCGGATGCAGGTGCGCCTGGACTGCTCGGCGTGCGGCGCGGACATGGAGTTCGAGCTGGACGCCGGGGACTTCGCCCGCACCCTGGCCGACCGTGGCGAACCGCTGGTGCGGGTCGCCGAGGACGGCTGGGAGGTCGAGTTCCGGGTGCCCGGTGTCGCCGACCTGACGGCGGCGGCCCGGGCGGCCGACCCGCGCCGGGCCCTGTTGGCGCGGTGCGTGGTGAACGCCGTACGGGACGGGCGGCCCGCGTCCGCGGACGTGCTGCCCGCCGCCGTGCAGCGGCGGATCGCCGAGGCCGCCCAGGCCGCCGACCCCGGCGGCGACGTCACGCTCACCGTCGCCTGCCCCGAATGCGGGGAGGGCACCCGGGCCGAGCTGGACATCGCCTCCTACCTGTGGTCCGAACTGGACGCCTGGGCCCGGGACCTCCTGCTCGACGTCCATCTGCTCGCCACCGCGTACGGCTGGAGCGAGCCGGAGATCCTGGCGCTCAGCCCGCTGCGGCGCCGCTACTACCTGGAGCTGTGTGCGGATGCCTGAGTCCACCCCGGAAGGGCGGCCGGAGCCCGACTTCCTCGACCGGCTGCTCGCCCGGCACGCGCCGGCCGCCGAGCGGCGTCCCGGCGTGGTGCGGGTCCGGCCGCGGCTGGCGGGGCCGTTCGAGCGGGTCGAGGCGGTCCGGGCCGGCGCACCGGACCCGGAGGACGCCGAGCCGCTGTGGCCGGTCGCCACCCCGGCCCCCGCCGCCCGGCCGGACACGGCGCGCCCGGCGGCCCGCGAGATCGTCCGCACGGAGCGGGAGCGGACGGTCGTACGGACCGAACAGGCCCCCGCGCCCGACGAACCCACGGCCCGCCCCGTCCGGGCCGCCGAGCCACTGCTGCGTCCCGCGGCGCCGGTCCGCCCCGCGCCGCGGCCGGTCCCCGACACCGCCCGCCGCGCCGCGGTCCGGGGCCGGCCGGAGAGCGCGGCTGCCCTGAACGCGGCGTCCGCACCAACCCCCCCGGGTGCGGACGCCGCTCCCCCCGCCGTGTCCGCCCCGCTGCTCCCCAGCGCGGCGGACACGGCGGCCGCCCGGGACGCCGTCCGGCAGGCCGCGGCCCGGCGCCCGGGGCGACCGGCCGAGCAGGTCGTGCAGGTGAAGATCGGGCGGCTGGAGGTCACGGCCGGTGGCGCCCCCCCGGGTGGCGGCCGGGCCCGCCCCCGGGAGGCGGAGCGCCCGCAGGCCACCGTCAGCCTGGCGGACTACCTGGCCAGGGGGCGCGAGTGAGCGGCACCCCGCACACGGACGTACGACGAGAAGCGGCACGACGAGGAGAGGAACCGAGGAACTGACGCCATGAGCAACGCACTTGCCCTCGCCCACGTCACCCAGGCCCTCGCCCTGCTGATCGAGGACAACCTGCCGCCGGACATCGACATCGCGGTCAAGGTCGAGCCGCGCAAGCCGCCGGCGGACCCGCCGGCCGAGCCGACCATCACCGTCTTCCTGTACCAGGTCACGCCCAACACCTCGCAGCGCAACAACGACCTGCCGACCCGGGCGCCCGACGGCACGCTGGTCCGCAGGCCCGCCGCCGCGCTCGACCTGCACTACCTGATCAGCGCCTACGGCGAGGAGGCCGAACTGGTCGGGCAGCGCCTGATCGGCTCGGTGGTGCGCACCCTGCACGAGACACCCGTGCTGCCCGGGGACATCATCGAACTCGCGGGCCGGCGACCGCACCTGAGCGGCAGCGACCTCGCCGAGGCGGTGCAGCGGGTGCGGTTCACGCCGACCGTGATGGACGTCGACGAGACGTCCAAGCTGTGGGGGATGCTCCACCAGACGCCGTACACGCTGTCGGTCGTCTACCAGGCCGTGCTGGTCCTCATCGACGGCCGCGCGACGCCGGGGCCGGCCAGGCCGGTCGAACGGCCGGAGGTGCGGGTGCTGCCGTTCGGGGCGCCCGGCGCGCCGACCCCGTCGGACCGCGTCCCGGCCGAGACGGTCACGCCCCCGCAGGAGCCCACCGTCGTACCCGCCAAGGCGGTGGTCGGGACGGAGGCCAAGGCGCCCGCGAAGACCGCCCGGGGCCGCAAGTCCGCCCAGCCGGCCAGAACCGCGAAGAAGACGGCCGCCAAGCCCGCGAAGTCCACGCGGACGCGGCCGGCGGACGGCAGCGAGGACACGGAGAACTGAGGCACATGGGAACGACGGGGGCGGGTGAGGACATGGGAGCGCAGCCGACGGCCGGAGCCGCTGCCGCCGCACTGGGCGGCGGTACGACGCTGACGGTGGAGATCCGGCGTGTCCTGGCGTGCGTCGACGCTCACGCGCTGCGGGCCACGGACGGTGAGGGGCGAGACGCACAGGCCCTTCCGCCCGAGTCCGCCGACGGCCCCGGCACCGCCCCGCTCGACGCCCTGGTCGCCTGCTTCGGGCTCACGGCGTTCGAGCGGGACCTCGTCCTCCTCACGGCGGCCCAGGAACTCGACCCCACCACCGGTGCCCGCTGTGCCGCCGCCTGCGGTGATCCGGAGCGGACGCATCCGACGTTCTCGCTGGCCCTCGCCGCCCTCGACGAACCGCACTGGAGCGCGCTGCCGCCCGTGTCCCCGCTGCGGCGCTGGCGGATCGTGGAGCCGGACGACGAGTCACGGCTGACGACCTCCCGGCTGCGGCTGGACGAGCGCATCCTGCACTTCCTGCTCGGCTCGCCCTACCTGGACGCCCGGCTGCACGGCCGACTGCGCCGCACTGACGTCCCCGACCGGCTGCCGGCGTCGTACGACCTCGCGGCGAGCGGCGTCGCCGCGGGCTGGACCGACGGGGCCCGCCCCGAGGCGCCGCTGCTCGTCGAACTGGTGGGCGGCGACCCGCGCAGCCGCGCCGACATCGCGGCCGCGGCCGCGGCCCGCGCCGGGCTCGGGCTCTACACGACCGGCGCCGAGGACATCCCCGTCGACCCCGCCGAGCGTGACCGGTTCGCCCGGCTGTGGCAGCGCGAGGCGATCCTGCTGCCCGCCGCGCTGCTCGTGGAGCTCGGCGAACCGGACCGCGAGCAGCGGGCGGCCACCGAGGCGTTCCTCGCGGGAGCGGCCGTGCCGGTCGTCGTGTCGAGCGCCGACCCGCGCCGCACGGACCACCCGCACGGCACCCGCGTGAGCGTGCCGCTTCTGGACGACGACGAGCAACTCGCGCTGTGGGCTGACGCGTTCGGCGACGTCCTGGACCTGGAGGAGATCGAACTGCGGTCCCTGATCGCCCAGTTCCAGCTGCCGCCGCACGTCGTGCGGTCCGCCGCCGCGACCGTGCGCCGTGAACTGCCCCACGAGACCGAACTCGACGCCGCCGGACTCGCCTGGCGGGCGGGCATGGACGAGGCCCGGGTCGGCATGGACGAACTCGGCCGCCGGATCGAACCGCGGGCCGGCTGGAACGACCTGGTGCTGCACGAGCGGCAGACCGCCGTGCTGCGGGAGATCGTCGCGCATGTGCGCCGGCGCGCCGTGGTCCACCAGGAGTGGGGCTTCGGCGCGACCCTGCGCCGTGGCCTCGGCGTCACCGCGCTCTTCGCCGGCGGCTCCGGCACCGGCAAGACCCTGGCCGCCGAGGTGATGGCGAAGGAACTCGGCCTGGACCTGTTCGTCGTCGACCTCTCCCAGGTCGTCAGCAAGTACATCGGCGAGACCGAGAAGAACCTGCGCCGGGTCTTCGACGCCGCCGAACGCGGTGGCGCGCTCCTCCTGTTCGACGAGGCCGACGCCCTGTTCGGCAAGCGCAGTGAGGTCAAGGACAGCCACGACCGGTACGCCAACCTGGAGGTGAGCTATCTGCTGATGCGGATGGAGGCCTACCGAGGGCTGGCCGTCCTCACCACCAACATGAAGAAGGCCCTCGACAACGCCTTCCTGCGGCGCATCCGCTTCGTCGTCGACTTCCCCTTCCCGGCCGAGCACGAACGCGCCGAGATCTGGCGCCGCGTCCTGCCGCCGCGGGCCCCGGTGAAGGACATCGACCCGGAACTGCTCGCGCAGCTCACCGTGGCGGGCGGATCGATCCGCAACATCGCCCTGTCCGGTGCCTTCCTCGCGGCCGAGGAGGGCGAGGCGCTCCAGATGCGGCACATGCTCGCCGCGGCCCGGACCGAGTACCTCAAGCTGGAACGCTCCTTGACGCCGACGGAGGTCCGCGGATGGGTGTGAGACAGACGGGCGCGCGGACGGCGACGGGTGTGACGCCCGCGCCGCGCGAGATCCGGGTCGAGATAGGCGAGCTGGTCCTCGACGGCTTCCGCGCGGACCCCGACCGGGTGTCGGCCGCGTTCGAACACGAGCTGGCCCGGCTGGTCCGCGAACGCGGGGTGCCCGCCGACGGCCCCTGGACCGCCGATGTCCTGTCCGGCCTGCCGCCCCTGGCCGCCGGGCTCTCCGCGCGGCGGCTCGGGCAGGAACTGGCGCGTGCCGTGCACGAGGGACTGTGCGGGCGCGGGGAGGTGACATCGTGAGCTCCCCGACCCGGGACAGCCGGGCCGAGCAGTCCGCCGGGCAGCGCCGCCGCAAGCGCAAGGACCGTGCCGCCGCGGCCCGCGCCCCCGAGCCGAAGGACATCGTCAGCGGCGCCGGCCAGCCCCTCGACCCGGGCGTACGGCGGGAGCTGGAGGAGCGTCTCGGGCACGACCTGAGCCGCGTACGCACGCACACCGGGCGGGACGCCGGGCAGCTGGCGGACCTGCTGGGCGCGGACGCGGTCGCCGTCGGCCAGGACATCTTCTTTCGCGAGGGGGCGTACCGGCCCGGCACTGACGAGGGCCGCCGCCTGCTCGCCCACGAGCTGTTGCACACCGTCCAGAACCCGCACGGCCTCGGTGCGCTGCGGGCCGGACGTGAACTCGGCGCGGTGAGCCTGCCCCAGCAGGCCATCGAGCGGGAGGCCGAATCGACGGCACAGGACCTGGTCCGGGATCCGCAGCCCGGGCCGGACGCGGCGGCGGAGGTGGAACCGGGGCAGGCCACACCGGGCTGGCTCCGCTACGCCACCGTCGACGCCGACCGCCGCCGTATGGAGCAGCTCGACCCCGCGACGCTGGTCGACCGCATCGCCAACGGCCTGCTGCGGTCCCTGCGGGGCGACCCGGAGGACCGGTCGGGACGGGTCCGGCTCCAATTGGCCCGTATGGCGCCCGAGGTGCAGGACTCCGTCCTGGACCGGCTGGAGCTGCGCCTGCCGGCGCCCGCCGTGGACCGTCTCCTCGAAGAGGTCGAGGAGACGGAACGGCGGGGGCCGCTGCCGATGGACGCGGGGGTGGCGCCTCAGGCGGTGCCCGGCGCGGCGGAGGAGATCGAGGAGGAGCGGGCCCGCGACGACTCCGAGCCGGAGGCCGGCGGCTCCCAGGACCGCGACCGGGACCGGGACGACGCCACCGGCAAGCCGGGCGGGCAGGGACCGGCCGAGGAGGCCGAGGGTCGGGAAGGTTCCGGGGCGGCCGGCCGGGAGGGTGCCCAGGGCGCGTCCCCAGGGACAGCCGGTTCGGCCTCGCGGCAGCAGGAGGGCGCGCGGGACGAGCAGGAACGGTCGCGGGACCGGCGGGAGGAGAAGGACGCCTCCGGCCGGGAGGATCGCGAGGACGCGGAGGACGAGCGCGAGGACGCGTCCGGCACCGAGCGCGACCAGCGCGATCAGGACCGGCAGGACGAGCGCGCCGCCGAGGAGGAGGGCGGGCGCGAGGAGGAGGGCGCCGAGGAGGCGGAGCGGCAGGCCGTCGAGGGGGAGCAGCGGCGGGAAGAGGCTCCGGAGAGTGAACGGCGGACCGCGGGCACGGGCACGGTGGACCGCAGCGGCGCCGAGCCGGGGGAGAAGAGCCGCACCGGCGGTGACCCGGGCACGACCCGTACGGCGGGGGATCCTGAGAACGAACAGGGCGTCGACGACGAGCCGTTGGGGCTCGACTCGGAGCCCGCGAACCAGGGAGAGGAACCCGGTCGGGAGACGGATGACGGGTCGGCAGGAGCCCGTCCGGCCGGAACCGACGTCGACCTGCTTCCCAACCCCGCGGACGCCGGGAACCTGCTCCCCGTCGAGCAGCGGAAGAAGGGCAGCCCCTCGCAGGCGCCCCTGCCCTCCCCGGGACCACTGCCTGAATCGGCGCAGGACGAGACGGCACTCGACGCGACCGGGAACGCGGTGCGGCGTGCCGAGGAGGACGACTCCGAGGACCAGGACGTACAGGACCTGTCGAAGGCCGTCTCCGCACAGGGAGAGACGGAGCCCCAAGGGGCGGGCGCCGCCACGGCCGCGACGTCGCAGGGGCCGGGGCCCACCGCGGCGGCACCGGCCGACGGGGCCGGGAAGGACTGGGACAAGAAGCAGGCGGAGGAAGGGGCGGAGGACGCCGAAGCCCGCCGGCGGGACGAGGACGCGGGCCACGCCGACCGAGGCGCGGAGCGGGCGACCGCTTCCGAACCGGGGGAGACGGCTGTGCCCGGGCAACTGGACAAGGCGGGTGAGGACGCCCGTCGCCAGGGGCCCAGTACGTCCTCGTCCGCGTCGGCGGGCTCCGATGCGGCGGCCGCGGAGGGCGGCGGCGGGGCAGGTACGGCCGGTGGTGGCCGTACCGAGGACGGCTCGGGCGCCTCTGCCAGGGGCAAGGCGCGCGATGGCGAGGGCTCCGGATCCGGCACCCGGCAGGACGAGGGCACGCCGGACGGGGCGGCGCCCGGGGCCGGCCGTCCCGGGCCGGCGGAGCAGGCGCCCAGGCCCGAGTCCGGCGACCAGGACGTGACCGAGGGCAAGGGCCCGGCCACCACACCCGCCCCCGGGACCGGCCCGGACAAGGTCTCCCTCCCTGGTCCCGCGGGCGCACCGAAGCTGGCCCCGGGCAACGGCCCGTCCCCCATGGCCGCGGGACCGGAGCCCAGGACCAACACGCCCAAGGCCACGCAGTCCCCGGAACGCGGTGCCACGTCGGACGGCGGTTCCACCGGTGCGCGTTCCCGACCGGCGGGCAGCAAGCGGCAGGCGGCACGCAAGGCGGCCAGAACAGCCTCACGCCGCGGCGCGAGCCCGGGCGGCGGAGGCGGCCGCAGGTCCCCGGCCCCCGTCCGTTCCGGCGGCCGTTCCTCCGCGTCCGGTGCTTCCAGGCCGAACCCCAAGCCCAAGAAGGAGGCCCCGCCCCCGGATGTCTCCAACGCCACCCCGGAATCCGGCCTGTCGACCGCCGCGGGGCTGAAACCGCACCAGGCCCTGGAGACCCTCAAGGGCGTCGACAGTGCGGTCGGCCGCTCGGTCGACAAGGAACGCACGGCCCTGCGCAAGGCCCCGCCGCAGACGCAGCGACCCTCCGGCTCCCCGCGCACGGTCCCCGGCGGCCCGAAGGCGGCTGCCCCGGGCACGTACACCAACGCCAAGGTCGCCCGGACGGAGGCCGCCCCCGGCAAGACCCCCGAGATCACCGGCGACCGGAAGCCACAGGGCGAGGTGCCGGGCGCGAACGTGCCGGAGCCGAGCTGGTGGGACATCGCCGTCACCATCGGCGCCCAGCTGCTCGGCAAGCTCCTCAAGGAGATCCTGCCGCTCGACGACCTGATCGACTCCATCCTGGGGCTGCCGACGAAGGACGAGGGCCTGAACGACGCCCGCGTCGGCGACGCCCCGAGGCTGCCGCTGGAGAACGACTCCGACCCGCGGCGCACCGACGAGCAGGGCCGCAAGCTCGACGACCGGAAGAGCGAACTGCACCGGTCGGGGCGTGAGGACGCGGCCCGCCCCATGGGCGAGGACCAGATCTATCCCGACGTGCCCAAGGAGACCCTGACCGGCAAGGTGGCGGGCGGGAAGAAGGGCGCGCAGGGCGGCGGCACGCGGTCGGTGTCCGGCGGCGGTGTGCCGATCGAGTCGGCCTCCGCGGTCGCCGAGCACGACCGGGGGCCGCAGATCCAGGCGGGCTTCTCCCAGGGCCGCCAGAAGATGGGCCAGGAGCGCCAGACCAAGGACAAGAAGGCCGCCGACGACCGCAAGCAGCACGACCAGGACCTCCAGAAGGAGGTCACGGCCAGCGGGAAGAAGCAGTCCGCCGCCCGTGACAAGGGCCGTTCCGACATCGCCGACTCCCGGGACCGGTGGCGCAAGGAGCAGGACGACAAGGTCTCGGAGATCGACGACAAGAAGGGCAAGAAGTACGACAAGGTCCGCGACGACATCAAGAAGAAGGAGGAGGACACCGACAAGGACGTCGACAAGCGGACCGAGGACGACAACAAGAAGATCGACGACGAGCAGACCCATGCCGAGAAGGAGGCGGAGAAGAAGCAGGAGGACGGCAAGGACGACGCCGACAACTGGCTCGAAGAGGCCATCGAGAAGCTGAAGGAGTTCTTCGAGAACCTCAAGAACGCCATCAAGAGCGTCTTCGAGAAGGCCCGCCAGGTCGTCACCGACCTCATCGACAAGTTCAAGCAGCAGGTCTTCAAGCTCATCGACGACGCCCGCAACTGGGTCATCGACCAGATCAACACCTTCGCCGACGCGCTGATCGCCCTCGGCGACGAACTCCTCGCCGACTATCCGGCGATGCGCGACAAGTGGCGCAACACCATCGACGGCGCCCGCGACTGGGCCGTGCAGAAGGTCAACGAGGCGGCCGACGCGCTGAAGGAGGTCGCCGGGAAACTCCTCGACGGCCTGTGCGGCGCGCTCCTGGCCGGGCTCGACGCCCTGGAGGGCGGCCTCCTGGCGGCGGTCGACATCGCCGAGACGGTCACCGTCGGCGCACTGGAGTTCGGAGCCGCCGCCGTCGCGGCGCTCGGCGAGTGGGCGGCCATCTTCAACGACATCGTCTCCGACCCCGGCGACTGGATCGGCAAGGCCGGGGCCGCCGCGGAGACGGGCGCGAAGGAACACCTCTTCGAGGAGATCAAGACCGCCGTCCGGGCCTGGTTCGACCAGAAGGTCCAGGAGATCATCGGCATCCCGATGGAGGACTTCCAGGAGCTGATCTCCGGCGGGGTCACCGTCGAGCAGATGGCGCAGCTGGCCTGGGACGAGGCGCTGCCCCAACTCCCCGTCATCATCGGCGTGATGGTGGTCGAGAAGGTCGTCGCCAAGCTCATCCCCGGCGCCGGCTGGGTCATGGCCGTCATCGACGCCCTCCAGACGGCGTGGGGCGCCCTCAGCGAGATCCTGACCGCGTTCGGCCTGTTCATGGACTTCCTGAAGTCGGTCAAGAGCGGCAACGGCGCGCTGCCGTTCGCGAAGGCGGTCGCGGCCGGGGTCGTGGCACTGCTGGAACTGGTCTACGAGTTCCTCGTCGAAGGCGTCAGCCGTTTCATGGGCAAGGTCGCCGAACGACTCGGCGGCATGCTCAAGAACCTCCGCACCAAGAAGAACAAGCCGGGCCCCTCCGACGACAAGCCGGACGCCCCGGCCCGGCCGAAGGACGAACAGCGCCCGCCCACCGACGACCGCACCCCCGCGCCCGGCAAGCACTCCGGGAGCCGGACGTCCCGCCCGCCGGCCGGGCCGCGCCCCGGCAAGCGGCCGGCACCCGAGAAGAAGCGCCGCCCCTCGCACACCACGCGACCGAAGAGGCGCCGTGACGACGACGAGCGGCGCGAGGAGGGCCGCGAGGTCAACGCGGCGAGGCGCCGCATGCGGGACGCCGAACGCTCGGCACGCGACGAGGACCGGGACGAGCGCACCGGCCCGGCCCGCCGGGGTCCCGCCCGGGACACCCTCCGCACCGACCGCCGTGGCCCGGGCGCGGATCGCGGGGAGGACCGCGAACGGCACCGCGACACCAAGGGCGCACGCCCCGGCGACGGCGACCGGGATCCCCGCGGCACGCGCCCCGGCGGCCGGCGAGGCGACGACAGCCGTCGCCCGGACGGCGACCGCAAGGACGACCGTCGCGGGCCGGGAAGGGACCGCGACGAAGATCGCCGCCCCGCGGAGCGTCCTCGCCGCCGTCCGCTCCGACGCGCTCGGCAGACCATCACGTCAGCGGTCAACCGTGCCCGACGCGCGGCCCGCAGGCTGTACGGCACAGCGCGCCGCAGGCTCGGCGGGCGCCTGGACGACCGGCTGCGCCGGATGCGGGAGATGTGGCGGCGGCGTCGCGACCGGCTGCGTGACGACC
The DNA here is from genome assembly GCF_014202475.1 of Streptomyces paradoxus. Lineage (GTDB taxonomy): Bacteria > Actinomycetota > Actinomycetes > Streptomycetales > Streptomycetaceae > Streptomyces > Streptomyces paradoxus. The sequence continues at coordinate 124,809 of NZ_JACHGV010000007.1, read as the reverse complement.
GCGCGGACCAGCGCGACAGGGAGAACAGGGAGCGCCGCGACGAGAGGCACACGCGCGAACTGGTCCTGCCGACGGCCAGGTTCCGCGCCGACACCGGTGAGCTCCACACGCTGATGTTCCACGGCAAGGGACGCGCGGCGGCCCTCTACGTGCACAGCATCCCCCAGTTCATCCCCGGCTTCCTCCAGGACTGGGGACGCCAGATCGCCGGGATGCAGGACTCCTCCCACAAGTCGGACCAGAGCGCCGCCCTCAAGCAGGCACAGATCCGGCACCGGCGAGCGGAGAGGCTCCAGGCCGCGCTGCCCGCCAGGGTGCCGCGCGGTGGCGGGCGGGCTGCTTGGCAGGCGAACTACGAGGCCCTCCAGAGCGAAATGGCCCACCTCGCGGCAGCCATGCGGAGGCGGCACAACGGCGTCCCGAAGCCCAAGCCCAGAATTCCCCACTTCACCGACCACCGCATGGGCAGGAACTTCACCGCGCGATACCTCGACAAACTCGTCAAGGGAACGCCCTCCACGGACGCGGACAGCAACGCGGACATCCCGATCGGCTGGCTCTACGCGAAATCCATCAACAGCGATCCGAGCAATCGATGGGTCCGGATGCATCTGCTGCCGGACCGCATCGGCGGCCCCGCAAAGGGCTCCAACATGGTCCCGGCCAGCGGCCCCGAGGTGAACACCCCCTTCCTCCACGGCGTCGAGGACAACGCCTACCAGGCGCTGCACTCCAGCCCCGCCAAGGAAGAGATGATCTGGTACGACGTCCAGGTGCGGTTCCACAAGCCGCCTGCCTCGCCGGCGCGTGGTTTCCCCAGTTTCATCCAGGCGGTCTGGGGCGGATACACCGAGGACCGGCAGAACCGGCGTTGGGATCCGGACAGCCCGGCGCAGACTCCTTTCCAGGCGACGCCACCGCCGCCGTCCGCGGACCGCACGCTCTACATCAACCGGGCTGACGTGGGTGCCATCAAACGCACGCTCAAGGAGACGGGTTACGAGTTCTCCCAGGCACTCCTCAGGCTTCGCCCGTACGACAAGTACAGCGACCTCGAAACGGCGATCACCAACTACGACAGAGCGAAGCCCACGGCCCAGAAGTTCCACAACCTGCGAGAGCGGCTCGACCAGATCAAGACCCTCGTGGACAACGACATCATCCGTTTCGAGAGAGAGCCCGGGACATAGATGGACAGCCCCACACGTCGGGAACGTGACTATCTGAGGATGATCGAGGAATTGCGCTCGTGCGACTCGATCGTCGTGTTCGACGACCTGGTCGGAGCCGAGGATCTGGAGGGCGGCAACCTGGGCCGCCCCCTGAGCGAGCAGGCGGCGGAGGTCCGCGCCATCGCGCAGAGCAAGCCGGAGTGGGCCGGTGTGACGCTCGACCCGGACATCGAGCGGTGCGGTCTGCGATTCCCCGAGATCGGCAGCCACTGGGCGACCGCGAAAGGCCTCCCGAGGCTTTCCGGGGAGTTCCGGCTCCCCATGTTCTACGACGCCCTGTTCGCCGTTCCGCCCAGCACCGCCGGGCACGGATCGGCGGCAGGCGCGGTCGACCCCGCACAGCTCCGGGAGATCGACGGGCACCCGCAGTCCGGCTCCGGGCTCCTGGCCGCGGTGCGCGTCCAGCCCCACACGAGTCCGCTGGAGATCTGGGTGTCGATTCCGGAAACCGGCCCCCGGAAAACGGACCTCGACTACTGCGGATATCTGGACGCTCTGCTGATCACCAAGGGCGCCTACGGATGGCAGTTCCTGTTCACCGACGTCTCTCTCGCGGACGACCCCTTCCACCATGTCGTGAGCAACATGGAGGTCATGCTGGGGCTCTTCCCCGAGCTCTTCCCGGAACACGACTACGCCCCGCTGGCGGAGCGGCTGGAGGCCCGCCGGTGACCCGCTACGCCGACATCCCCAAACCCGTCCGATCCGGCGTCGTCGTCGTCGACCCCGACACCGGCACCCCCCAGCGCATCATCGTCCTCCAGTTCAACCCGGACACCCTCGAACGCAGCGTCAGCCCCCAGTCGGCCGGCGACAGCGGGGACGCCGGGGGCGGCGGTACCGGCAGCGGGGACCGCAACGAGGCACTCCGGCTCAAGGGGCCCGCGCAGGAGACCTGGAAGTTCACCGCCGAGATCGACGCAACCGACCAGTTCGAGGTCGCCGCGCCCGACGGGATCCACCCCCAGCTGGCCACGCTGGAGATGCTCGTGCAGCCGACCACCGCTCAACTGCGCGCCGCGAGCAGGCTGGCACAGAAGGGCGCCATCGAGATCAGCCCGATCGAGATGCCGCTGACGCTGTTCACCTGGGGCAGCAAGCGGGTCATGCCCGTGCGGCTGACGGAACTGTCCGTCAACGAGTCCGCCTCCGACGTGAACCTCAACCCGATCCGTGCCTCGCTCAGCATCGGGATGAAGATCCTCACCGTCAGCGATCTGCCCGCCGGGCACCGCGGCGCCGACCTGTATATGGCGCACCTCGCGCAGAAGGAGCGGCTGGCCGCGGCGGCGCGGGGCGGCGGCCTCGGCGCGCTGGGCCTCGGCGGCGGCATCGGGACGGCAGCGAGCGCACCGATCAGGAGGGGCTGAGCCACACCATGGCCGACATCGAACCGTACGAGAGCGCCCTGGACGCCCTGCCCGGCGCCCATCCCTACCCGCGCACCAGCAGGTACCACGACGCCGAGATCGGCGTGCACCGGCAGGCCGACGGCACCGAAGTGCGCTACACCAAGCGCCGGTTGCTGCCCCCGCTCGACGAGACCGGGCAGGACGCCGCACCCCATGTCGTCGGCGCCGGGGAGCGGCCCGACCTGCTCGCCCAGCGGTACTTCGGCGACCCGGGGCAGTGGTGGCAGATCGCCGACGCCAACCCCGTACTCGACCCGCGCGAGCTGACCGACGAAGCCGGGCGGGTCATCGTCATCCCCCTCGCCGACGGCTTCGCACAGGGGGACCGGCGTGTTTGACCTGCCCGTGGGGCAGGGCCCCGTCCGCATCGCCCTCCTCATGGGGCCCAAACTCGCCCGCCCCGTGCCGGCCGAGGTCACCGAGGCCCTGCTCTCCGCCCAGATCACCGCCACCGCGGGCGAACGCAGCGGATTCCAGCTCGCCTTCGACCTCACCAAGAACGGCGTCATCAGCCGCCGGCTGCTGCCCGAGGGGTTCTTCGACCCGAAGACCCGCCTGATCGTGACCGTCGACGTGCGCGGCACGCCCGCCGTGCTCTTCGACGGGCTCGTCGTACGGCAGGAGGTCGGCGCCAGCAACCGGCCCGGCCACTCCACCCTGACCGTCACCGGCGAGGACCTCACCCTGCTCATGGACCTGGAGGAGCGCACCGCCCGCTACCCCAACCTGCCGCCGTCCGCACGCGTGCTCAGCATCCTGCGCCGCTACTCCGACTACGGAATCCGGCCCGACGTCTACACCGAGAAGGTCGCCCAGCCCCCGCACCAGGACCTGCGGGTGCACTACCAGACGGGCACCGACCTGAGCTACGTCACCGAACTGGCCCGCGCCAACGGCTACACATTCTACCTGGAGCCGGGGCCGAACCCGGGCCAGTCGTCCGCCCGTTGGGGCCCAGAGGTCCGGCTCGGCATCCGCCAGCACGCCCTCAACGTCAACCTGGACGCCCACTCCACCGTCGACCAGATGACGTTCGCCTACGACGGCACGGCCCGGGAGGAACCGCAGGCCCGCTGGCAGGACCCCGGGACCCGGCAGTCCACGCTGCTGCCCCAACCCCCGATCAGCCCGCTGCGGCCGCCGCTCGGCCGGCGCCCCACCCCGGCCCTGAAGCGCAGGACGCTGTCCGGCACCGCCAAGCAGCAGCGCGAGCAGGCCGAGGCCGAACTGCTCGCCCGCGCGGCCGTTTCCGCCGACGTCGTCTCCGGCTCCGGCTCCCTCGACGTGAACCGGCACGGCTACATCCTCCAGCCGCGCCAGCTCGTCGGCGTACGGGGCGCCGGGCGGGCCTACGACGGCGACTACTACGTCAAGTCCGTCACCCACAACCTGCGGCCCGGCTCGTTCCAGCAGAACTTCACCCTCTCCCGCGAGGGCCTCGAAGCCCGCAGCGACTACGTACGGCCCTAGCGGTCAACCCCTTCACATCAGGAGCAGTTCAGCATGGCGGCACCCAGCAATCGCTACCTCGGCAAGTTCCGCGGCCGGGTCGTCGACGACAACGACCCGCTGCGCATCGGCCGCGTCACCGTCGAGGTCCCCGACGTCCTCGGCGACGAGCCGTCGACCTGGGCGCTGCCCTGCCTGCCCTTCACCGGGCCGCAGTCGGGACAGTTCGTGGTGCCGCCGCCCGGCGCGGGCGTGTGGGTGGAGTTCGAGCAGGGGGATCCCAGCTTCCCGGTGTGGACGGGGTGCTGGTACGGGGCCGCCGACGAGCTGCCGCCCGACGCCCGCCGTGAACTCCAGGCCGGATCGCCGAACAAGCCGGTCGTCGTGCAGACGCCGGGGGCGCACAAGGTCGTCATGAACGACACGCCCGGCGCCGAACAGGGGATCCTCCTGCAGGCCCAGGGCGGCGCCTCCATCCGCATCACCAGGGAAGCCGTGGTCATCGCGACCGGCGCGGGCGCCGAGATCGTGCTGCGCGGACGTGAAGTGACGATCAACGAGGGCCAGCTGACCGTGCTCTCGAAGCGATAGACGGGGGGACAGAACGTGTCCGGGAATCTGCTCGACGCGGGAGCCGTGATCGGCTGCCCGCACGGCGGCCGCGTCACCGCCGCCACACCACCCGCCGGGGGCATGCGCGTCGCGGGCGCCGCCGTCGCCACGGCCGCGCACCACTACGTGGTCACCGGCTGCCCGCACACCGTCGACCGGGTGCCCACGCCGTGCGCCACGGTCCGCTGGACCGCCGACCGCACCGGCATCACGGTCGACGGCGTGCCCGTATTGCTCGACACCTCCGCGGCCCAGTGCTTCAGCGCGGCCCTCGTCCCGCAGGGGCCGCCCGTCGTCCAGGCCGCGCAGCGAAAGGTCACCGTCCGATGAGCCCCCACGGCCGGGCCGCCGGGCCCCGTTCCGACATCGCGTTCCCGCTGCGGGCGGACCGCCGCGGACGCACCGCGCACGCCACGCACCCAGAGCACGTCCACGACCTGATCGAGCAGCTGCTGTTCACCAGCCCCGGCGAGCGCGTGATGCGCCCGGACTTCGGCTGCGGGCTGCTGGACCTGGTGTTCGCACCCAGCAGCCCCGAGCTGATCAGCACGCTCGAACTGTCCGTGCAGGCCGCGCTGCAGCGCTGGCTGGGCCACCTCATTGACATAACGGCCCTCGACATCGTCAGCGAGGACCACTCCGTGCGCGTGCACCTGTCGTACGCCGTCCGCGCCACCGGCGCCCGGCGCGACGACGTCTTCGAAGGGAGGGCCGCCGCATGACCACCGGCACCACCGCGTCCCGCCGCAGCAAGGTGCGGGCCGCCCGGCTGAACGGCGTCGACACCGTCGAGGCCGACGACACCGGGCTGCTGCTCACCGTCACCTTCCTCGGCAAGGCCCCGCACGGCCTCGGCCCCGAGAACGTCCGCATCGACGGCGGCCGCCGCGTCACCGGCATCACCGCCCTCGACGTCAGCGTCGAACGCGACGACGACCCGGAGCTCGACGACCGGCTCTACGTCACCCTCGACCGGGCCGGCGACACCTCCCGCTACCGGCTCTCGCTCGTCGAGACCGACCCGTACGGTCGGCCCGGCACCGAGCCGTACCGCGGCTTCGACCAGCGCTACCACAGCGCCACGTTCGCCTTCCGGGCCGACTGCCCGACCCCCTTCGACTGCAAGGACGAACCGCACGAGGAGCCGTCCTTCCCGGCCGCGCCCGTCATCGACTACACGGCCCGCGACTACGACACCATCCGCAAGGTCCTGCTGGACCGGCTCGCGCTCACCACCCCCGACTGGGTCGAGCGCAACCCCGCCGACCTGGGCACGACCCTCGTCGAACTGCTCGCGTACACCGGCGACCGGATCAGCTACCAGCAGGACGCCGTCGCCACCGAGGCCTACCTCGACACCGCCCGCCGCCGCGTCTCCGTCCGCCGCCACGTGCGGCTCATCGACTACGCGATGCACGACGGCTGCAACGCCCGCGCGTACGTCACCGTCCGGACGGCGGACGACCGGACGCTCGCCCCGGGCACGTTCCGCTTCGCATCCGTCGACGTGCGCAGCCTGGACCCGCACGACCGGCCCGAGCCCGGCACGGTGATCGACGAGGCCGAACTCGGGGACCTCGACGAGCGCGGTTCGGTCGAGGTCTTCGAACCGGTCGTCGCCGCCGACCCGCTGGAGCTGCGCGTGGCGCACAACGCGATCCGGCTGTGGACCTGGGGCGGTGAGGTGTGCTCGCTGCCCCGGGGCGCCACGGCGGCCACCCTGCGGGACGCGTGGGCGGACCCGGAGACGTGCCGCGAGCGCCGGCTGGCCCTGCGGCCGGGTGACGTGATCGTCCTGGAAGAGGTGAAGGGCCCGCGCACCGGCACCCCGGGCGACGCCGACCCCGCGCACCGCCAGGCCGTCCGCCTCACCTCCGTCACCCCCGGCCTGGACCGGATCGAGGACCAGCCGGTCCTGGAGGTCACCTGGGCCGCCGAGGACGCGCTGCGTTTCCCGCTCCGCCTCGCCACCCGCGGCGGCCGCGACTGCCTGCCCGTGGAGGACGTCACCCTCGCCCGCGGCAACGTCGTCCTCGTGGACCACGGACGCACCCTGACCGGGCTCCCGGAGACGATCACCGTGCCGCCCGTGCCCGCCGTCGTCGCCCCCTGCGACCGGCCCGCCTCCGGCTGCCGGGACACCGAGGAGGGCAACGCGCCCGCGCGGCTGATCAACGCCCTGACGGAACAGACCCGTTCGGGCCGCGCGCTCGTGCCCGGCGACGTCCACGAGCTCTTCGACGTCGTCGGCGAGGCCGCCACCAACCGCGCCGGCCTCGGTCTGGAGAGCGCCGGCCAACGGCACGAACAGGTCGTGCCCGGCACGGCGTACGCACAGGCCGCCGCGCTGCACACCCTGCTCGCCCAGTCGGTCTACCCGGGCATCACGCCCCGCTTCCGCCCGGTCCTCGGCCGCACGCCCGTCACCCAGGCAGTCCCCTTCCCCGACCCCGGCACCGTCGCGGCGGGACAGGCCGCACGGATCGCGGCCATCGCGGACCAGGTCCGGCAGCGGCTGGCCGAACTGTGGCGCAGCGCCCGCGACCGGGACGGCCTCGCCGAGAAGGAGATCGCCGAACTCGCCGTCATCTACGGGCTCGACCTGCTGGAACGCCTCGACCTGCGCAGCCACCCGGTCCGCGCCCTGCGCGAACTCCTGCACCGCGGCGACCAGTTGCTCGGAACCAAACTGCGCCGCCTCGAAGTCCTCGCCGCCCGGGCCCGCGCGGGCACCGTGCTCGACGGGCACATCGCCTGGGAGATCGCCCACGCCTGGGGCCCGGCGTACGCGGCCGGACTGCACCCCGAGGAGACCGTTCTGCGCGGCCCCGCGACCGCCGCCCTCGACCAGGATCCGCGCAAGGCGCTGCCCGCTGTACGCCTGCACGGCGACGGCGAGACCTGGGCGCCGCGCCGCGACCTGCTCGACAGCGGGCCGCGCGAGCGGCACTTCGTGGGCGAACTGGAGGACGACGGCCGCCTCGCCCTGCGCTTCGGCGACGGCCGCCACGGCGCGAAGCCCACCCCCGGCGCCCAGATGGAGCCGCGCTACCGGCTCGGCGGCGGCACCGCCGGAAACGTCGGCGCCGAGGCCATCAACCACCTGGTCGTGCAGGGCGAGTGCGAGGCGCCGGTCGCCGTCGTACGCAACCCGCTGCCCGCCACCGGCGGCACCCGGCCCGAGCCCGTCGAGCAGGTGCGCCAGCTGGCCCCGCTCGACCTGCGCCGCACCCGGCTGCGCGCGGTCACCGCCGAGGACTACGCCGCCCTCGCAGGCGCGCTGCCCGGGGTGCAGCGGGCGGCGGCCGAACTCCGCTGGACCGGCAGCGTCCAGGAGGCGCACGTCGCGATCGACGCGTACGGCACCGCCGACCCGTCGCCGGACCTGCTCGACTCGGTCGCCCAGGCCCTGGAGACGTACCGGCGCATCGGCCACGACCTCGTCGTGGGGCCCGCCCGGCTGGTGCCGCTCGACATCGCCCTGAGCGTCTGCGCCAGGCCCGGCCACCAGCACGGGCAGATCCTGGCCGAGCTGTACCGCGTGCTCGGCAGCGGACGGCTGCCCGGCGGACGGCTCGGATTCTTCCACCCGGACGCGCTGACCTTCGGCGGGCCGGTCCGGCTCAGCCGCCTGGTCGCCGCCGCCGCGGCCGTGCCCGGAGTGGAGGGCGTCGAGGTCACCCGGCTGCGGCGGCTGTCCGGACAGGACCGAGGAGAGAGGGAGGACGGCGTGCTGCGGCTCGGCCCGCTGGAGATCGCCACCTGCGACAACGACCCGGACCGGCCGGAGAACGGCCTGCTGGCGATATCCCTGGGAGGTGCCCGATGAGGGACACGCACCCGGTCACTCAGACCGACGAGTGCGGCTGCGGTGGCAGCTGCCGCGACGGCCACGACGAGCGCCTCGCACCCGCCCCGCCGCACAACGCGCCCGGCCGCACCGCGCTGGACTACCGCGTCGGCGCGTACGGCTCCTTCCGGGCCGCCCTGCTCGACCGGCTCGCCTCGCCCGCCTACCCGGCGCTCGGTGACCTCACCGTCCGCACCCCGGACGACCCGGCGATCGGCCTGCTCGACGCCACCGCCGTCCTCGGCGACCTGCTCACCTTCCACTCCGAGCGGATCGCCGACGAGGCCTACATCCGCACCGCGAACGAGCACCGCTCCCTGGTGCTGCTCGGCCGGCTCGTCGGGCACCGCCCCCGTCCCGGCGTCGCCGCCGCCACGCACCTGGCGTACACCCTCGAACGCGACCCGCGCGCCGAGGCCCAGAACGTGCTCGTCCCGCGCGGGGCGCGCAGTCACAGCGTGCCCGCGTCGGCCGACGAGGAGTCGCTGACCTTCGAGACCAGCCGGGACCTGACGGCCCGCTGGGACTTCAACGAACTGAAGGTCCGGCGACGTCGTCCCTCGCTCGTCACCCCGCAGGACCTGGAGAAGCGCTCCGAGCTGTTCGTCGAGGGCACGGGGCTCTCCCTCCAGACCGGCGACCAGCTGCTGTTCGTCTTCGGCGAAGGCGCGGGCGGCGAGCGCAAGCTGCTGCCGGTGGCGAAGACGCGGGTCGACCGGGACGACGGGATCACGGCGATCTCGCTGCCGAAGTCGGCGCCGCCGACGCTGAAGGAACTCGTCGACGAGGTGCGGCGCTGGATCGCGCTGCCCGCGCTGCCCGGCGAGCCGGGGGAGGAGCCGCCGACGCCGGAGGTGCCCAACCCGCGTCCGGTCAGCCGGCTGATCGAGGACTTCGAGGACCAGGTGCTCGCGCCGTTGCGGGCGGACCTGGACGGTGTGAAGACGCCCGAGCGGCTCGCTGCGCGGCTTGTGGAGCCCGTTGCCAGGCTCGGTGAGGCTCAGGTGCTGGCCACGCCGTACGAGGACGTCGGGGCGTGGTTCGAGCGGCTGGAAGCGGTGCTGGCGGAACTGGCCGAGCGGGCTTTGGCGTTGGCTCCGGCGCAGACGGTCGAGTCCGCGGCGCCGTCCGGGCTGGTCGCGCAGTTCCCCGCGCCCCTGGGGGGCGACCCACGCACCGCCGCTCTGAAAGCCTTGGGCGATCTGCTTCCCGCGCTGCGCGCCGGCACATCCGCCCCCACCGCCCCCACCGGTCGGCAGCTCCCGGGCACTGACACCGCCCGGCTCCTCGCCGCCCTCGACCCCGGCCTCGGCAGCGTCTACCCGGCCTGGCGCACGGCCGCCGCCCCCGGTGCCCCGCGGCTCCTGCGCGAACTGCTCGCCCTGCGCGTCACCGCGGCCCCCTTCGGTGCGGCGGCCCCGCTGAAGCCGGTCCAGGACGATCGCGGACGGGTCATCCGCACCGCCGACTGGCCCCTCACCGGCGCGGTGCTGGCCGGCCTTCGGGTCGTGTTCGACACGACGGGCAAGTCACCGGTCCGGGCCGAGTTCCAGTACGTCGAGGGCAGCAGCTCGGACCAGCGCGCCGAGAACCTGCCCGTCACCCGGCCGGTCACCTTCACCCTCGGTCCCGGCCAGGTCGAGCTGTCCGTGCGCTCCGGCCAGGACCGCGACCTGAACTGGCTCAACCTCCCCCACTCTCGACATCGCTCGAGCGGGGGAACCCCCAGGCCCGCCGACCCCCAGGAACCCGGCGTCACGGTCCGCTTCCTCTCCGCCCTGCCCGAGCGCACCCTGTTCGTGTCACGGCCCGACGACGAGGGCCTGGTCCACGTCGGTGTCCACAACGGCACGTCCGAGCAGATCGCCCTGAGGCCCGGCGCGAGCGAGCAGTTCACGCACGGCGAGTACGAGGTCGGCCTCAAGTACACCGCGGGCAGCGCCGAGCCGGGCGTAGAGGTCGTCATCGCCAGCAAGCCGGAGCCGGTCAACCGCCGCACGCTCCAGCTGGACACCGTGCACGAGGGCATCACCGTCGGCAGCTGGGTGGCGATCCGGCGGCCCGCCAAGGGCGCCGAGGGCGGAGTGCCCGGCGATCCGAAGCTGCGGTTCGTCACCACCCAGGTGGTGGCCGCCCGTACCGCCGCGTACACCAACTACGGCATCACCGGCCGCGGTACCGAACTCACCCTCGCCGACCCCTGGCTGGACGAGTTCGACGTCCTGCTGTCGCACATCCGCGACACCACCGTGCACGCGGCGGGGGAGCCCCTGCGCCTCGCGGACGAACCCCTCGGCGAGGACGTGCACGGCAACGAGATCGAACTCGGCGAACTGTACGAGGGGTTGCGGCCCGGCCGCACGCTCGTCGTGTCGGGCGAACGCAGCGACATCCCGGGCACGGCCGGGGTGCGGGCCACCGAAGTGGTCACGATCGCCGCCGCCGATCCGGCCGTCGATCCCCGGCTGCCCGGCGACCACGTCCACACCCGGCTCGTGCTCACCGGGGACCTGGCCCACCGCTACCGCCGCGAAAGCGTCCGCATCCTCGGCAACGTCGTCGAGGCCACCCACGGCGAGAGCCGCGAGGAGGCCATCGGCAGCGGCGACTCGGACCGGGTCAACCAGACCTTCGCGCTCTGGCAGTCCCCGCTGACCTGGCTCGCCGACGACAACCCCCTCGGCGCCACCCCGGTCCTGGAGATCCGGGTCGACGGGCTGCTGTGGCATGAGGTCGACAGCCTCGCCGGACGCGGCCCGGCCGAACGCGTCTACATCACCGGCTCCACCGCCGACGGCCGCACGACGGTGACCTTCGGCGACGGTGTGCACGGCGCACGGCTGCCCTCCGGCCACGAGAACGTCCGCGCCCGCTACCGCTTCGGCACCGGCAAGGCGGCCAACATGCCGGCGGACCGCGTCACCCAGCCCCTCACCCGGCCGCTCGGCGTCACCGCGGTCACCAACCCGCGCCCGGTCACCGGCGGTGCGGACGCCGACGGCCCGGGCCTGACCCGCCGTACCGTCCCGCTGGCCGTCTCGGCGCTGGACCGGCTGGTGTCCGAGTCCGACTACGAGGACTTCGCCCGCTCCCGCGCCGGCATCGGCCGGGCCGCGGCACGCGAACTCTTCGACGGGCGGCGCAGGGTGCTGCACGTGACGGTCGCCGGCACGGACGACGTGCCCATCGCCCCCGACTCGGACACGCTGACCGCGTTGCGCGGCGCCCTCACCGCGTACGGCGACCCGGGCCTCCCGGTCCGGGTGGACGGCCGGGAACCGGTCCTGCTGCTGATCGCCGCGAAGGTGAGAACCGCCCCCGGCCACTCCTGGCAGTACGTCGAACCCCGGCTGCGGCAGGCCCTGCTGAACCGGCTCGGCTTCGAGGGCCGGGAGCTGGGGCGGCCTGCCCGCCTCTCCGAGGTCCTGGCCACCGCCCACACCGTGCCGGGCGTCGACTACGTGGACGTAGACGTCTTCACCGGAGTACCCGCCTCCGCCACCCCGGCGGAACTCACCGAGGTGCTCACCCGCCCCGGCCCGCCCAAGGCGTCCGTCCCGGCGCGCCCGGCGACGTACGACGAGAAGATCCACACGGTCCGCGCCGAGAACGGCGAGACGCTGTCGGAGGTCTGCGCCCGGTACGGCGTTCCGCTCGCCGGACTGCTGCGCCTCAACCCCGACATCACCGACACCCGGCGGCTTCCCAAGGGCCGGTCGGTGTACGTCTTCCGCGGCATCCGCCCGGCCCAGCTCGCGCTGCTGTCGCCCCGGGCCGCGGACACCCTGATTCTGACGGAGGTCAAGTGATGTCCCCGGATCCCCAGTCGGAGACGACGGCCCCGGTGGTGCCCAGGGAGCCGGACGGACTCGCCGACCTGCTGCCCCGCCGGCACCGGCTGCGCGACGCCGAGGAGGGCGAGCCGCTGCGCGCCCTGCTCGCCGTGGTCGCCGAGCAGATCGACCGCGTCCGCGACGGCGTCCAGCAGGGCTACGAGGACCTGTTCGTGGAGACGGCGGCGCCCTGGGTGCTGCCGTACCTCGGCGACCTGGTCGGCTACCGCACCCTGCCCGGCTACGAACGTGTCCTCACCACCGGCCTGCACGACGGCGGCCGGGCCGCCCTCGCCGAGGCCGTCGCGCCGCGCCGGGACGTGGCCGCCACGGTCGCGAGCCGTCGCCGCAAGGGCACCCTGCATCTCCTGGAGGAACTGTCCGAGCAGGTCGCGGCCTGGCCCGCCCGGGCCGTCGAACTGTCCCGGCAGGTCGCCCACACCCAGCCGGTCAAGCTGTACGGCACCGGCACCCACCGGGGCGGACGCGGCCGGCTGACCGATCTGCGCGACGGCGCCGAACTCGCCCTCGGCGGCGGTCCGTTCGCCGGAACGGCCCGCACGGCCGACGTCCGGCGGGCCGGGTCCCGGTACCGGCAGGGCGGCCGGACCCCGGCGGGCGTCGCCCTGTTCGTGTGGCGGCTGAAGGCGTACGCCCTGACCCGGACCCCGGCCTACTGCATCGACCGGGCCCGCAACCTCTACACCTTCTCGATCCTCGGCAACGACACCCCGCTGGCCACCAAGCCCTTCCCGGAGCCCTCACCGGCGCACATCGCCACCGTCGACAACGTCCCGGCGTTCATCACCCGCCGTCTCCTGCACGACCGGCTGCTCGACTACTACGGCCCCGGCAAGAGCTTCGTCATCCGGCGCGACGGCGAGGACGATCCCGTACCGCCCTCGGACATCGTGGTCGCCGACCTGTCGGACTGGCGCTACCGGCCCAGGCGCGGGCAGGTGGCCGTCGACCCGGAGCTGGGCCGGATCGCGTTCGGGTCGCGGTCCGCGCCCCGGCAGGGCGTGTGGGCCGACTACCACTACGCCTTCGCGGCCGACCTGGGCGGCGGCGAGTACGAGCGCGACCGGGAGCCGCGTCCCGACGCCGAGTTCTACCGGGTCGGGCCCGGCCAGCCCCACCGGCAGATCATGGACGCCTACCGGGCCTGGCAGCACGACCGCCGGGCCGGCCGGACCGGGCCGGCCGGGATCATCGAGATCACCCACAGCGGCGCCTACCAGGAACAGCTGGACTTCGACCTCGACCCGGGCGACCGGCTCGAACTGCGGGCGGCGGAGGGCACCCGCCCCGTCATCCGCCTGCTCGACTGGTACAGCAACCGCCCCGACGCCCTCAACATCCGGGCCGTGTCGGACGACTGCGCCCCGCACGAGCGGCCCCGGGTCGTACTCGACGGGCTGCTGGTCGCCGGGCGCGGCATCAACGTCACCGGCGCGATGGGCGCCGTCGTCGTACGGCACAGCACGCTCGTGCCCGGCTGGTCGCTGGAGCCCGAGTGCGCACCGCACTCGCCCGAGGAGCCGAGCATCGTCCTGGACCGCACCACCGCGTGCCTCCAGGTCGAGCACAGCATCCTCGGCACCATCGAGGTCATCGGCGACGAGGTGAGCGAGGACCCCCTCGACATCCACATCCGCGACAGCGTCCTCGACGCCACCGCCGACGACCGCGAGGCCCTCTCCGCCCCCGACTGCCGCCACGCCCACGCGGTGCTGCATCTGCACCGCACCACGGTCATCGGCGAGATCCACACGCACGCGGTGCGAATCGCGGAGAACAGCGTCTTCACGGGCCGGCTCCATGTGGCCCGCCGCGGCATCGGCTGCCTGCGCCACTGCGCCGTCCCCGCCGGCTCACGCACCCCGCCCCGGCACCGCTGCCAGGACACCAAGCCGCTGTTCACCTCCCAGCGCTACGGCACGCCCTGGTACGCGCTGCTGTCCGACCGCTGCCCCGAACAGATCCGGCGCGGCGCCGACGACGGCGCCGAGACGGGCGCCTTCCACGACCTGTACCGGCCGCAGCGCGAGGACGGCCTCCGGGCCCGGCTCGCCGAGTACACGCCGGCCGGCACCGACGCCGGGATCTTCTTCGTCACGTGAGGCGCGCACCCGCCACCGACCTCGCGAACCCGCACTTCCGAACCAGGGGGGACACCCTTCATGCACGCAGATCTCTCCCGCTCCACGTTCCGCCCGGAGCGGCACTACTCCGCGGTCGTCGCCCAGCAGGGCCGCGTCCAGCTCGACGCCGACCTCAACGAGCAGACCGCGATCCAGCTCCACCAGGCCCGCACCCTCGCCGCCGACCTGATCGGACCGCACGGCGGACCGCGCGACGCCGCCGGCTTCCGCATCGAGTACGTGGGCGGCAAGCACGAGATCGACACCCTGCTCATCCACGGCGGCCGGTACTACGTCGACGGCATCCTGTGCGACGCGGGCCGCCCGGCGGCAGGGGTGCCCGTCACCGGCGAGGAGAGCGAGGACTCCGCGCCGGAGCCGCCCGCGACCTGGACCTACTGGGACCAGCCCGACGGCTTCCGCGACCCGGAGAAGCCCGGCGACCGGCTGCCCTCACCCGCCCAGGCACCGTTCGTCGCCTACCTGAACGTGTGGGAGCGGTCGGTGAGCGCGGCGGAGGACCCGGAGCTGCGCGAGGTCGCCCTCGGCGCGGCGATGCCCGACACCGCCGCCCGTGTCAAGGTCGTCTGGCAGGTGCTGCCGCTGTCCCTCGCCGCGCTGGAGATCGAGGAGACCGACCCGTCCAGGGAGGTCGTCCGGGCCGCCTTCACCCGCTGGGCGCAGCGGCGGTCGGCCCCCTCGGCCCGGCTCGCCGCCCGCAGCGAACGGCCCGACCACGCGGACGAGGACCCGTGCCTGGTCAAGCCGGACGCCCGCTACCGGGGCCCGGAGAACCAGCTGTACCGGGTGGAGGTCCACGCGGGCGGCGAGGCGGAGGACGCCACCTTCAAGTGGTCCCGCGAGAACGGCTCCGTCGTCTTCCCCGTCGACGAACTCGACGGCACCTGGGTGCAGTTGGCGTCCCTGGGCCACGACGGCAAGCTGGACCTGGACGTCGGCGACCACGTCGAGTTCACCGACACCGCCTACGCCTCCCGCCTGGAACCCCTGCCGCTGCTGCGCGTCGAGGAACTGGACCTGCCCGGCCGCCGGGTCCGCCTGTCCGCCGAACCCGGCCCGGGCGTGGGCCGCCTCGCCCACCTGAACCCGTACCTCCGTCGCTGGGACCACCGCGGCGGCCCGAGGCGCAAGGGCCGCAGCACCGCCCTGCGCGGCGGCGCGATCCCCGTCACCGAGGGGGAGTGGCTGCCCCTGGAGGACGGCGTCGAGGTGTACTTCGCCAAGGGCGGCGCCTACCGCACCGGCGACCACTGGACCGTCCCGGCACGCACCGCCACCGGCAGCGTCGAGTGGCCCGTCGACCAGGCCCGCCGGCCGCTGCTCCGGGGCCCGGCCGGAATCGCCCGGCACTTCGCCCCGCTGGCCCTGATCAAGGGCGAGGGCAGCGCCGTCGACCTGCGCCTGGCCTTCGGCCCGCTGGCGAGCAGCGTGCCGGCCGCCGACGAGGCCGCCCTCGCCGCAGAGGAGCAGGCCCGCCGCGAGGAGCAGGCTGCCGAGGCCGACCCCTCCCGGGGACGGTCGCAGACCACAGCCGAGGCGGAAGCCGCCGCGGAAGGAGACAACTGATGGCCAAGCCCCTGAGCGCGTCCAAGCTGGTGGAGATCCTCAGAGCCGAGGGCGTGACCGTCCACGAGGTCCGCGGCTGGCGCACCCACAACCGCAACAGCAAGGGCCCCTGGGGCCCGGTGAACGGAGTGATGATCCACCACACCGTCACCTCCGGCACGGCCTCCTCCGTCGACATCTGCTACGACGGTTACTCCAGCCTGCCCGGCCCGCTGTGCCACGGCGTCATCGACAAGAAGGGCCACGTCCACCTGGTCGGCAACGGCCGCGCCAACCACGCCGGTCTCGGCGACAGCGACGTGCTGCGCGCTGTGATCAACGAGTCGAAGCTGCCGGCCGACAACGAGGCCGACACCGACGGCAACCGGCACTTCTACGGCTTCGAGTGCATCAACCTCGGCAACGGCAAGGACCCGTGGCCCGAGGCGCAGAAGGAGGCCATCGAACGGGTGTCCGCGGCGATCTGCCGCCACCACGGCTGGTCCGAGCGTTCCGTCATCGGCCACAAGGAGTGGCAGCCGGGCAAGGTCGACCCGCGCGGCTTCACCATGGACGCCATGCGGCGGCGCATACGCGACCGGCTCAAGGGCGCCGGGGGCGGCACCAAGCCCGCGCCGGACCCCAAGCCGTCGCCCAGGCCGTCCCACGAGCCGTTCCCGGGCGCCGCGTTCTTCCACGTCGGGCAGCGCTCCCCGGTCATCACGGCGATGGGCCGCCGCCTGGTCGCCGAGGGCTGCAGCCGCTACGAGGAGGGGCCCGGCCCCGACTGGAGCGAGGCCGACCGCCGGTCCTACGCCCTGTGGCAGCAGAAGCAGGGCTTCTCCGGCAAGGACGCCGACGGCATCCCCGGCAAGCTCACCTGGGACCGGCTGAAGGTGCCGGAGTCGGGGAAGTGAGGGCGTGCGCCCCTCCCCGGTGAGGGGCGCACGGAGGTCACCAGCGGGGCAGCCTCAGCTCGTACTCCGGCTGGAACCGCCGCATGTAGCCGGTGTCGTCCCGGCTGCGCATCCCCGAGTCGACGTAGCGACGGTGCAGCCGCTCCAGCCGGTCGTGGTCGAGCTCGACCCCCAGCCCGGGCCCGGTCGGCACCTTGACCTCCCCGTCGCGCAGCTCCAGCACGCCGGGGACGATCACGTCGTCCGCCGAGTTCCACGGGTAGTGCGTGTCGCAGGAGTGGCCGATGTTGGGGATGGCCGCGGCGACATGGGTCATCGCGGCGAGGCTGATACCCAGGTGCGAGTTGGAGTGCATCGACAGGGCGAGCCCGAACGCCTTGCACACGGCGGCCAGTTCACGGGTGCGGCGCAGCCCGCCCCAGTAGTGGTGGTCGGTGAGCAGGACCTGGATCGCGTCCTGCTCGACGGCCGGCTTCAGATGCTCCCAGGCGATCACGCACATGTTGGTCGCGAGCGGCATGGGGGAGTCCTCCGCCACCTCCGCCATCCCGCCGATGCCCTGGGTCGGGTCCTCCAAGTACTCCAGCACGCCGTCGAGTTCACGGGCGACGTACTTCGACGTCTCGACCGTCCACGCCGCATTCGGGTCCAGCCGCAGCGGCTGCCCGGGGAACGCCTCCGCCAGGGCCCGCATCGCGGCGATCTCCTCGTCGGGCGGGAAGACACCGCCCTTGAGCTTGAACGACCGGAAGCCGTGGCGCTCCTGCATCAGCCGGGCCTGCTCGACGATGCCGGCCGGGTCGAGGGCCTCGCCCCAGTCGTCGCGGATGGCCGCACGGCCGTCGAGGGCGGGGTGCCCGGCCCACTTGTAGAAGAGGTACGCGGCGAACGGCACCGCGTCCCGGACCTTTCCGCCCAGCAGGTCGCTGACGGGACGGCCGAGCAGCCTGCCCTGCGCGTCCAGACAGGCCACCTCCACCGCCGACGTGGTCCAGCCGCGCTCGTGGGAGCTCGGCACGGCCGGCAGCAGCGCCGCGTCGATCGCGGCGGACACGGCGGTGGTGTCGAAGACGTCCATGCCGGCGACGACCTTCGCGGCGGCGTGCAGCCGCTCCAGCCGGGCCGTCCCGCCCGGCGACTCCCCGAGCCCCACCGTGCCGTCCTCCAGCACCAGTTGGAGGACGATCCGCAGGGCGAGCGGTTCGTGCACGCCGTTGGAGTTGAGCAGCGGCGGATCGCCGAACGCGATCGGGGTCACGATCAGTTCGCGGATGCGCGTGGCGCTCATGCGGCGGCCACCTCCAGGCCGTGGTCGAGGAGTTTCGCGAGCCGGGCGATGTGCTCCGGCGCCGGGTCGAGCAGCGGCGCCCGTACACCGCCGACGTCCAGGCCGCGCAGCGTCACCCCGGCCTTGACGAGCGACACGGCGTACCCGGGGACCTCGTCGCGCAGGGCGACCAGCGGGCCGTAGAACTCGTCGAGGAGCCGGGAGACCAGGGCGTCGTCGCCGTCGGCGAGGGCCCGGTGGAAGGCCAGGGCGATCTCCGGGGCGAAGGCGAACACCGCCGAGGAGTACAGCTCCACACCGACGCCCCGGTAGGCGGGCGCGGTCATCTCGGCGGTGGGCAGGCCGTTGAAGAACTGGAAGCCCTCCGTGCCCGGAACGGCTCGCACCGCGCGCACGATCCGGTGCATCCGCTCGATGTCCCCGATGCCGTCCTTGAGGCCGACGACCCCGGGCAGGGCGGCGATCTCGGCGGCCGTCTCCGCGGTGAGCCGGGCGGTGCCCCGCTGATAGAAGACGACGGGCAGGTCCGTGGCCGCGATGACCTCCTCGACCTAGCGCACGAGGCCCTGCTGCGGGGCGCTGACGAGGTAGGGCGGCAGCAGCAGGACGCCGTCGGCACCGGCGCGTTCGACGCGGGCGGCCTGGTCCCGGGCGACCGGCGTGGGGCCGCCGGCCGCCGCCAGGACCGGCCCCCGTCCCGTCGTGGTCTCGACGGCGACCCGGGTGGCCCGCTCGATCTCCTCGGCCGACAGCGCGTGGAACTCACCGGTGCCGCAGGCGACGAACACACCTCCGGCGCCCGCGGCGACCCCCGAGTCGATGTGCTGGGCCAGCCGTTCCTCGTCCAGTGAACCGTCCGCCGCGAACGGCGTGACCGGGAAGAACAGCACTCCGTGGAACTTCATGTCTCCCTCAAACGTGGGGGGTTGTCAGCCCTTGGTGGCCCCGGCGGCGATGCCGGTGACCAGCGAGCGCTGGAGGAGCAGATAGACGATCAGGCTGGGGACGAGGGCGATGACCGCACCGGCCAGCACCACTCCGGAGCCGACCTCGGGGTCGGTGCGCAGGATGGACAGGGCGACGGTGACCGTGTAGTCGGTGGGGTCCTTCGCGGCGATCAGCGGCAGCAGGTACTGGTCCCAGATCATGATGAAGCCGAGCACCCCGGCCACGCCGAGCGCGGGCTTGCACAGCGGCAGGAAGACCTGCCACAGCATCCGCAGCTCGCCACAGGTAACTGGCTCCCCACCAGGCGACGTAGCCGTTCTGGGCGCTGCCCGGCACGACCATGCCGTACGTGTCCTTCCTGCCGTCCCCGTCCGGGTCCCGGGTGGCGAAGGCCTTGGCGAGGGCGAGGGTGTCCTGACTCCGGATCGCTCCGGGTCCACACCTCCAGGGTGTTCGGATCGCCGGGCCCGGGCGCTGCCGGAACCGGAGCCGCAGGCGGCCGTTCCGAACAGGAGCCCCGAGACGGCGAGCGTGGCAGCCAGGCGGAGACTTCGTCGGCGATCCCGCATAGGTGGTCCGTTCATATTCGTGAATCCGCTTCACGAATCTAAATGATCGGCCAAGCTACGGATCGCTTCAGCGCCATGTCAAGACATGGCCGAAGGATTTCACCGAGACCACACGACGCCCGGGAACACCGAGGAAACAGCGACGGCCCCCACCGGATCATCCGGTTGGGGGCCGTCCGAAAACGAGAGGGCGGAGGTCAGGCCTGACGTTCGGCGTTCTTCTTCTTGATCCGGGCCGCTTCCTTGCGGACCTCCGCCTGGGTCGTGCGCTCCCGCTCCAGCCACTCGGGCGCTTCCTGCTTCAGCGCCTCGATCTGCTCGGTGGTGAGGGGCTCGGTGACGCCCGCGCGGGCGAGACCGGCGATGGAGACGCCGAGCTTGGCGGCGACCACCGGCCGTGGGTGCGGGCCGTTGCGCCGCAGGTCCTGCAGCCACTGCGGCGGGTTCGCCTGGAGCTCGTTCAGCTCGGCGCGCGAGACGACACCCTCCTGGAAGTCGGCGGGGGTGGCCTCGAGGTACACACCCAGCTTCTTCGCCGCGGTCGCGGGCTTCATCGTCTGGGTGCTCTGGTGCGACGTCATGGATCCCAGGGTAACGAGCATGTGCACGACCCCTGACCACGGCCGGTAACCTGGCGAGGTGACAGGCTCGGATGCAACCTCCTCGTTCCGGCTCGCCTACGTCCCCGGGGTGATGCCCGACAAGTGGGTGCGCATCTGGAACGAGCGGCAGCCCGGTGTCCCGCTGACCCTCACGCAGGTGCCCGCCGAAGCGGCGGCCGAGCGGCTGCTGGGCGGGGAGGCCGACGCGGGCCTCGTCCGCACACCCGTGGACCGCTCGGTCTTCAGCGCGATCCCCCTCTACACCGAGCAGACCGTCGTCGTGGTGCCCAAGGGCCACCTGGTCACCGCCGTCGACGAAGTGGCTGCGGAGGACCTGGCCGACGACATCGTCCTGCACCCCCTCGACGACGTCCTCGACTGGGAGAGCCTGCCCGGCAGGCCCGCTCTGGAGCGGCCCGCGACCACGGCCGACGCCGTCGAACTGGTCGCGGCGGGCATCGGCGTCCTCGTCGTCCCGCTGTCGCTCGCCCGCCTGCACCACCGCAAGGACCTCACCCACCGGCCCCTCAAGGACGCCCCCGAGTCGAGCGTGGCCCTGGCCTGGCCCGAGGACGCGAAGACGGACCAGGTCGAGGACTTCATCGGCATCGTCCGCGGCCGTACGGTCAACAGCACCCGGGGCCGTCAGCAGCCCCCGGCGCGGGGCGAGTCCGCGGACGCGGACCGGGGCGGCGCCCGGCGGAAGCCGGCGCCCGGTAAGTCGGCGGCGGGAAGGTCCGGCGGGGCGAAGCGGGCCGGGAAGAGCGGGCGCGGCGCCCCGAAGAACGACCGGCGCGGCAAGCCCCGCCGCCGTTCGTAGGACCGGGGGCCACGCCCGAACCGAGGCCCCCGAAACCCCGTACCCGGCTCAGCCGGCCGACGGAGACGGCGCCGGCGCCCCGTAGGACGGATTGGGGGCGACCGTCTGGAAATCCTTCAGCTCTTCGGGGATGGGCAGCACGCGGACCGGCGCACCCTGCTGTGGAGGCGGCGGTGTCGTCTGCTCCTGGGGCAGCTTGGGCGGGGCGGTGATCTGGAAGCTGACCTGCTCCTGGTTGATCAGGCCGGTCTTCTCCAGGACCGTGATGTGGTCGAGAACGGTGTCGTTGGTCGTGTCGGCGAGCTCCCGCACGAGGCTGTTCCGGGTGGTCGCCCGGATCTTGGCGATCGTCGGGAAGATGCCCCCGTGCGCGACGCGCATGATGGTCACGGCCGTAGACTCGAACTCCTTGCCGGTGCTGCCCTCGGCCGTCGCCACGAACTGCTGCTGCTGCGGCGACGCCTCGTTCGGCAGGGTGATGCCCAGGTCAGCGGAGATCTTGCGGCAGCCCGCGTCGAGCCGTCCGTGGCCCACGAGCAGATGCTTGGAGACCTCCTGCATCTCCGGCGACGTGCTCCGCTCCTTGATCAGCTGCCCGAGCGGGTACTCCCACAGTCCGGCCGCGCGTACGCGCACCACGAAGTCGCGGTCCGCCTCGGTCAGCGGACCCCACTGGGTGTTGGCGATGATGCGGTCCTGGCCGGAAGCCGCGTTCTCCACGCCCAGCATGCTGGGATAAGCGAGCGCGGTCAGCGTAAGGACCAACGCGCCGCCCACGAACGCGGTTCCTGCCGTGCTGCGCGAGATGCGCATCGTGCCTCCTGGGATATGAACGGCCCAACACCAAGAGGTACGGATGGCGGAGGCGAAACAATCATCCCTGCCGCAAAAAAATTCGGCCGTGTGCGGCGCCCCGCCAGGACGCCGCACATGCCCCCGCCGGGCAGGCGCTCAGGGCCGGTACGAAGCCGCTTCCGCCGTCGCCACCACCTTGTCCGCGTCCCCTCTGGCCAGCAGTCCGGCCGACACCCACGCGTCCACCGTGGTCCGCACCCGCGCCACCAGCGCCCCCTTGTTCCGGAAGGGCGCCCCGGCCCAGATCTCGTCCAGCAGCGTGGTGCCGCCGGACTTAGCCGGGTTGGCGACGCCCGCGTCCCGGCCGCCGAACACGACCCTTGGTTCCGTACGCCGGAAGTAGGCGTGGGTCGGATCCTCCGTCCCCTCGGCGAACGGCGCCCACTCGGTCCCGTCCAGCGTGAAGTGCAGCGGCCTGCCCGGCACCGGGGTGAGCGCGGACGTGAGATCGCCCGACAGACCGGCGCCGCGGTACAGCCCGACCTTCAGGTACTCCGTGGCCGCGTCCCGGGCGACGAGGTTGACCGGCCCGTGGAACAGGGTCTGCAGGGACGCGTCGTCCAGCGCCTTCTCCACCCGCGTCCGGAACGGCATGGCGATACGGACGGTGTCACCGGCCCGCCAGCTCCGGGACACGTCGAAGTAGCGGCCCGGCTCGGGAGTCCCGGACACCGCACGCCCGTTGACGGTCACCCGGAACCCGGCGGTCGCCCAGGACGGCACCCGCAGCCGCAGCGTGAAGGAGGCGCGGCCGCCCCCGAAGGACAGCGTGCTGCCCTGCTCCTGCGGGAAGCGGGTGGTCTGGGTGACCGTCACGCCCTTCTCCGCCCAGGTCAGCGTGGACGGGCTGTACAGATTGACGTACAGGGCGCTGCCGTCGGACTTCGCGAAGTACACCGAGTCCTGGTACTTCGTGGCGCTCTCCATGCCGGTGCCCTCACAGCAGGTCGTGCCCTGCTTGGGCGTGTAGTCCCGGACGTGACCGGGTGTCAGCCCGATGAAGTACGTGACGAGCGGCTTCTCGGCGTCCGGCTTGTCCTGCTTGGAGCCGAGCACCTGGTTGTACAGGGCCCGCTCGTAGTAGTCCATGTACTTAGGGTCCTGCTCGTGGAAGAACAGCGTCCGGCTCAGCTTGAGCATGTTGTACGCGCAGCAGGTCTCGGCGGTGGTCGCGCTCAAGGTGCCCGCGATCACGTCCCGGGCCTTCCAGAACTCCGCGGTACTGGTGCCGCCGATGCCGTACATCCGGTGCGGGACGACCATGTCCCAGAAGTTCTTCGCCGAGGTGAGGTAGCGCTCCTCGCCCGTCTCGTCGTACAGCCGCACGTACCCGGTGAAGATCGGGATGTGCTGGTTGGCGTGCAGCCCGTCGAGGATGTCGGTGTCCGCGGCGCACGCGTCGATCAGCCGGTCCAGGTCGAACAGCCGGGCCAGCGCGAGGTGTTCGGCCTTGCCGGTGACCGTGTGCAGATCACAGATCGCCTCTACGATGCCGCCGAACTCGCCACTGGAGAAGATCCCCCACATGCGCTGGAGCGTGGCCTCGGGCAGCTTCGACAGCCGGGAGTACATCCAGTCGCACATGCCGGACGCGAGGTCGAGCGCCCGGTCGTCGTCCGTGGCGGTGTACGCGTCGAGCAGCCCCTTGAGGATCTTGTGCGCGGTGTAGTACGGCGCCCACACCTTGGTGTAGTCGGAGCTGGTCCTCGACTCCAGGTCGATGAACTGCGTCTCGGGGTACGCCGCGAGGAAACCGGGGTGGCTGGGGCCGCCCCAGGTGCGGCGCAGGACGGCGGTCAGGCCCCGGCCGGAGGCGTCCGCGAAGGTCCCGCCGGCCGTCTCGTCGAAGGCGTACGACGCCAGGTCGCCGCGGCCCGTGGAGGCGTCTGCGGCCCGGTGGCTCTGCAACTCCGTGATCTCGGCGGCGGTCAGCGCCCGCGAGAAGACGTTGAACTCCTCGAAGGCACCCGCGAAGACCGGGTCGGCGGGGTAGTTCGAGCGGCCGAGCCAGTTGTTCTTCAGGGTGCCCAGAGCCGAAGGGGTGAGGCTCATCGCGGTGTTGCGCGCCACGGCGGTGCCGTTGACGTACAGGGAGCCGGTGCCGTCCGCGATCGTGACCGCCAGGTGGCTCCACTGGTTCAGCGGCAGCGCGGCCGTGCCGTTCAGGCCCTGCTCGCCGCCGGCGCCGGAGGTCGTGATGGCGAAGCGCGGCACGCCGGCCTGGTTGCGGGCGGCCAGGTACAGGTAACGGCTGGTGCCGTCGCCGAAGTCGAAGATCCGGCTCCAGCCGGCGTCATGGGTGGGCCGGACCCAGATGGACAGGGTGATCGCCGAGGCCCCGCCGAGCACGGCGGCCGGCAGGTCCACGTACTGGTGGGAACCCCGGACCTGATCGGCGGCGGCCCCGAACCTCCCGGTGACGCTCAGCACCGCCGGTTCCCGCCGCAGCGCCGCGCGCACCTCGGTCAGCGCCCCGACCATGGAGTTGATCCGGTCGGCGAACACCTGCTCCTTCGTCCCGCGGTACGCCTGCGCCAGCATGGTCAGGAAGTGACCGGTGTAGTGGCCCCGCAGGTTGCCGTTGGCCTCGCCGTCCAGACCCTCCCAGCCGCCGGGCGCGACCGCGCCACCGGTGGAGAGACCGGCGTTGGCGCGGAACACCTGGAGCAGCCGGTTCACGTCGTAGCCGCGGGCGTGGTCCAGCATCAGCTTCCGCTTGGCGGCGAAGACACCCTGACCGAGGCTCACGTCCTCCAGCCCGAAGGGCCGGACGGTCCAGGCCGGCGGGGCGCCGACGGCGGCCGCGGTGACGGCGGCGGCAGCCTCGGCCCGCCCCGACGTCGTACGGGAGAGCGCGGGTACGGCGGCGGCGGTGCTCGCGGCCTGGAGAAGGGATCGTCTGGAGAGGGGCGGGGCCATGGGCTCCTCCACGGGAAGACTTCGTTCGGTATCACGAACGGTGTGCGGGGGGTCGGCCAGACGCTATGCGTGGGGTGAGGGGGCGTCAACGGCGCGGGCACGATTGGTGTTCGGGGCTGATGGGACGGTGTCGCCGGGGCTGTCGTGAAAGCGCCGTACGGCCGCCCGCAGAGTCACGCCGTCCGGCACAGCCAGTCGAACGCCGCCCGCCCCGTGAACTCCCCTTGGCCGCCCCGCAGAAGCAGGCCGGCGGTCGCGAACTCCGGTGCGTCCACCTGGGCCGGGACGTACGGGATCGCGATGCACCGCATGCCGGCCGCGTGCGCGGCGGCGGCACCCGGAGCGGCGTCCTCCAGCACGACACAGTCGGAGGGTGCCGCGCCGAGCCTGCGGGCGGCCTCCAGGAAGACGTCCGGAGCGGGCTTTCCGTGCGCGACCTCGTCGGCGGAGACCACGGTGTGCAGGTGTGCGTCCAGTCCGGTTCCGGTCAGCACCGCGGCGATGGCCTCCGGGGACGAGCCCGACGCCACGGCCATGGGCACGCCCTCGGCCGCCAGCAGCCCGACGAACGTGCGCATCTCGGGGTAGGCGCGTGTCGCGCTGCCGGCCAGCTCCAGATAGTGGCGGTTCTTGACCGTGAGCAGCTCGTCCACCGAGACGGGCAGTCCATAGCGGTCCTTCCAGTCCGCGACCGTCTCCTGTGTGCTGATGCCGACGTACCGCTCGTGGTCCGCCCAGGTGAAGTCCGTGACGCCGTACGCGGCGAGCGTCTGGCGGCCTGCCTCGTAGTAGTTCGGCTCGCTGTCCACGAGGGTTCCGTCGAGATCGAAGATGACCGATATTCCGCGGAGCTTGCTCATGGGGTCATGCTCTCAAAGATCATCCGCGAGTCGACCGCCCGATCGACTCCACCAGCGGCAGCATCCGGTGGGACACACGCTCACGCAGGGCGACCTCGGTACGGGTGCGCACCACCCCGGGCATGCTGATCAGCTTCTGCACGACGTCCTCCAGGTGCGCGTTGTCCCGCGCCACCACCCGGGCCAGCAGGTCCCCGCCGCCCGTGATCGAGAACGCTTCGACGATCTCCGGCACGGCCGCCAGCGCGTCGCCCACCTCGTCGAGATGGCCCTGGGTGACCTCGATGTGCACGAACGCCAGCACCGGATGCCCGAGCGCGGCGGGGGAGAGGGCCGGTGCCGTGCCGGTGATCACCCCGTCGCGCTCCAGCCGGTCCAGCCGGGCCTGCAGCGTGCCCCGGGCGACGCCGAGGATCCGGGCGTACTCGCGCACGCTCGTGCGCGGCTGCTCCAGCAGCAGCCGCAGGATGCGGGTGTCGAGCTCGTCCACGGGCATGGCGCCTCCTCCTCGTCCGTTGGCTCTGCCGCGGCCGTCTCCCGGCCGCTCCGGCTGTACCAATGGACCAGTCTAGAAGTGGCCGGTTGAGCCAGTGGCCCCCGGGATGCTGATATGGATGCGTCGATGGCGCTGCGGACCTCCGCGGCGCCTTTTTCATGTGTGCTCATGGCGGTGTTTCGAAAGGGGCGGTAAGCGGTGCTGAAGAGGGTGTTCATGGCTCCGGATCCGGGGCGGACGCGACTGCGGTTCGCCGCGCGGGCCGTGCTCGGCATCGCGCTCGCGGTCACCGTGTGCGGCCTCTCCGGGTACTCCCTCGCGGGTGCCGTCACCGGCGGTCTCGCCGCCCTGCTCGCCCTGTTCACCGTCACCGACGCGACGGTCCGCGGCCAGGCCGTCACGACCGCGCTGCTGCCCGTCGTCGGGCTGCCCGTCCTCACCGCCGCGGCCGAGCTGCACGACCACCCGGTGGCCCGCGACCTCACCTTCCTCGCCGTGGTCGGCGCGGGCGTGTACGCGCGGCGCTGGGGGCCGCGCGGGCACAGCCTCGGCGTGTTCGCGTTCATGACCTTCTTCGTGGCGCAGTTCCTGCAGGCCACCACCAGCCAGCTGCCCCAGCTGTACGCCGCGGTCCTGCTGTCCGTCCTCGCCGCCGCCGCGGTGCGCTTCGGCCTGTGGTGCTACGAGCGCCGCCTCCCTGCGCCCGCCGTGCCCGCCCCGCCGGGCGGCACCGGTCTGGCCCGGGTCACCACCCGCCAGGCGATCCAGGCGACCGCCGGAGCCGGCTTCGCCCTCGTCGTGGGACAGCTGGTCTCCGGGCAGCGCTGGTACTGGGCCGTCGGCGCGACCTGGTGGATCTTCGTCAACACCACCTCGCGCGGCGAGACCCTGGTCCGCGGCTTCCGGCGGCTGCTCGGCACGGTCATCGGCATCGGCCTCGGCCTGCTCGTGGCCGTGCCCGTGCACGGCGACCCCGCCGTCACGGCCGCCCTCACCGCCGTCTGCATCTTCGGCATCTTCTACACGGCCGCCGTGTCCTACACGTGGATGATGCTCTGGGTCACCCTCCTCGCCGGACTGCTCTACGGCCTTCTCGGCGTGCTCGGCCCGGACCTGCTCGCCCTGCGGCTCGCCGAGACCGGCGTCGGGGCGCTCGGCGCCGCACTCGCCGTGATCCTCGTCCTGCCCGTCACCACCCACAGCGTCACCGACGCCTGGATCCGGCGGGCCCTGCGCTGTGTGCACGCCTGCGCCGTCGAGACCGCCCGGCGGCTGGCGGGTGCGGCCGACGCCGACCCCGCCCCGCGGGTGGCGGAGCTGGAGCAGCTCCTCGCCCGGGTACGGCTCTCGGTCGCCCCGCTCGTGCACCCGCTGAACCCGATGCTCGGCCGCAAGCGCCGGGCCCGGCACGTGCTCGCCCTCCTCGACGACTGCGCCCGGGAGATCCGCGGCCTGGTCGCCGTCGCGGCCGACCCGGAGGCCTCCCACGACACCCGCCTCGCCACGGCCTGCCGCCGGGTGGAGGCCGCCGTGGAGGCCCTCACCGAGGGCAGGGACATCGCGATCCACGCGGACGGACTGCCCCACGCGGAACCCGCCCTGGCCCATCTGCACGGCCTGGAGCGGGCCCTGACCGAACTGGCCCGGCCCCTGCGCACGCCGTCGGGCTCCCCCCTGGTAAGGGCCTAGGTGCCCTGGGGTGACCGGGGGCCGGGTCGGCGTTGACAGGGTGGGTGCTTCTGCGACGGCCGGGCAGGCCCTGGTGGCGGTTGCCCGGCCCGGCGTACCCCCGCCGACCCACGTCCGACCGGACGAACGACCCCTTGACCGCCTGGTCTAGACCTTGCATGATCGGCTGCGCGGTCCTTCCGGGCGGCGCGGCGAGAGGGGACAGCGGTGGCGGACGGCAGGCGACGGGCGTTCATCGGGTCGTTCACGGCGGCCGGCGGCCCCGGGATCGTGACGGCGGAGGTCGACGCCGGCAGCGGCGCACTGACCGTGCTGAGCAGCGTGCAAGCCGTCCCGGACCCCTCCTGCCTGACCCTCGCCCCGGACGGGGAGACGCTGTACGCGGTCAGTGAGACGGCCGAGGGCACGGTGGCCGCGTACCGGGTGGCCGGGGACAAGCCCGAGCCGGCCGGGCGGCCCGTGCCGGTCGGCGGCAGCGGACCGACCCACCTCAGCCTGTTCGCGGGCCACGTCCTGACCGCCAACTACGGCTCCGGCAGCGTCACCGCGGTCCCCGTCCGCCCCGACGGCAGCCTCGCACGGTCCGCTTCCGGCGTGCTCCGGCACACCGGCGCCGGGCCGCACACGCCTCGCCAGCAGGGCCCGCACGCCCACCAGGTGCTGCCCGACCCGAGCGGCCGCTGGGCCGTCAGCGTGGACCTCGGCACGGACTCGGTGCGGGTGTGCACGCTGGTGGACGGCACCCTCACCCTGTACCGGGAGACCGCCCTGCGCCCCGGCTCGGGGCCGCGCCACCTGGCCTTCCACCCCGACGGCTCGTACGCCTACGTCGTCAACGAACTGAGCCCGTCCGTCACCGTGTGCCGCTGGGACGCGGCGGAGGGCGTCCTGACGCCGCTGTCCGAGATCCCGGTCCTGCCCGGCGCACCGGCGGGCGACGCCTACCCGTCGGGCATCGTCACCTCGTCCGACGGCCGTTTCGTGTGGACCGCCATCCGCGGCGAGGACGTCCTGTCCGTGCTCGCCGTGCGGGGCGAAGAGCTGCGGCTCGTCACCACGGTGCCCTGCGGCGGCCACTGGCCGCGTGCCCTTGCCGCCTCCGACGGCTTCCTGTACGTCGCCAACGAGCGCTCCGGCGACGTGACGTGGTTCGCGGCCGACCCGCTCACGGGTGTCCCGCGACGAGGCGGCTCGATCCGGGTGACGGCGGCCTCGTGCGTGGCCCTCGCCTGAGCGGGAGAGGCAACACACCCCGCCGGAGACTCGCTCCCGACGGCGAAGGCCCGCTCCAATCCGGAGCGGGCCTTCTCGGCGTCGCGCGCGGCGCCTCGCGTCAGCGCGCCGGCGTGCTCTGCGCCTGCTGCGGAGCGATGCCCAGCGCCGTCGTGTACTTGGCCAGGGCGAGCTTGCCGATCGCCGGGTACGGGCCGAGCGACTCGGCGGCGGAGCAGCCCGCCTCCTTCGCGGCCTCCTCGACCAGGCCCGGCTCGATCTCCGGGCCGATCAGGTACGGGGCGAGGGCCAGCTGCTGCGAGCCGGAGGAGCGCAGCTGCTCGGCGACGGACGCGATGGAGCCCTCCTGGTCCAGGGCCGCGGCCATCACCGGCACGGCGAGGCGCGCGGCGAGCAGCATGCCGGTGATCCCGGCCGCCTGCACGGCCTCGTCACCGCCCACCGACGCCAGCACGATGCCGTCCGCGGCGGTCGCCACGGTGAACAGCCGGGCACGGTCCGCACGGGCCAGACCGGCCTCGGACAGCCGCACGTGCAGCGCCTCGGCGAGCAGCGGGTGCGGGCCAAGGACGTCGGTCAGCTCGGCCGCGACCCGGCTCTCCATGAGGGCCTGGCGGACCTGGCGCAGCAGCGCGCTGTCCGGACCGGCGAGCAGCGGCACGACGACGGCGACGGGGCCGTCGGGCATCTTGACGTCCATGCCGGCGGCGCGGGCCTGCTCGAAACGGGCCGTGCGCTCCTCGGCGGCGTGCACGAGCACGGCCTGCAGGGTCGGGAACTCCGCGTTGTCCCCGTCGAGGTAGCCGATGCGGGCGTCGAGGCCGGGCAGCTCGGAGCGGGCGATGCTCACGACCTCCTCGGCGAGGCTGCGCGTGGCGCTACTGGGCGTCCCCGGCACGGCGAGGACGAGCGCGGGCGCGCCCTCGGGAGCAACCAGCGGCTCGGGACGGCGGTGCCGTCCGGGCTGGCGGGGGCGCGGCATTCGTACGGGCAGGCCATCCGCGGGCCCAGTGGGGGAACTCATGGCGCCGCATGTTACTGGCTTCTTGGGTTCCCCTGTTCGGGGAGGGTGCAGGTGAGCGGTATCCGTCCTGTTTTGTCTGATGTGTTACGTACGGATGGGATGTGTTCGGATCAATCACCCGACCGGGTGGTCACGGCCAGCATCGTCTCGTCACCCGGCAGCGTGAGCGAACCGGTGCTCAGTTCCGTCGCGATGCGCACCGAGCCGTGCAGCGGATCGCCCTCGGCCGGCACCCGCCGGGCCCGGGGGAGCAGCCGCGTCAGTTCCTCGTCCAGGGGCCCCAGTAGCGGGTCGCCCAGCTTGAACAGGCCGCCGGTGACCGCGACACGGGGCTCACCGCCGGATGGGCACACCGCTGCCGCGGAGCCGGCCATGTGCCGGGCGGCTTCCCGCAGGATGCCCGCGGCGACGGGGTCCTCGTCGGCGCAGGCGGCCACGGAGGGCGCGAAGGAGGCGAGTACGGCGGGCCGGTCGGGACGGGGATACAGCGCGCCGGGCAGCCCGGCGACGGGCCCGAACACCTCCTCGGCGCAGGCCAGCAGCGGGGCCGAGCCACCCTCGCGCCCGTCGTGGGCGCGCAGCGCGGCCTCGAGGCCGGCCCGCCCGATCCAGGCACCGCTCCCGCAGTCGCCGAGCAGATGCCCCCAGCCGTCCGCCCGCCGCCAGCCGGTCAGGTCGGTACCCACCGCGATCAGTCCCGTACCGCCGGCGATCACGGCGCCGGGCCGCGGCCCGAGCGCGCCCACGTAGGCGGTCACGGCGTCGGCGGCCAGTGCGACCCTGCGCACGCCCCACTCCCGGGCCAGGGCGCCCGGCAGTTCGGCGCGCAGCCCGTCGCCCAGGGAGGCCAGCCCGGCCGCGCCGACGGCGACGGCGGTCAACCGCACCGCTCCCGCCTCGGCGAACAACGCGCGCACCAACGGCACGAGTTGCGTCATGAAGTGCCCGGGGTCGATGCCCCGGTCGCCGGTGCGGACCGGCTCGGCGGACGCCCGCCGGGCCAGCGGTCCGCGCTCGGCGGTCCCCATCACGGCCCGGAGTCCGGAGCCGCCGGAGTCCACGGCGAGGAACCCGGGGTCCTCCGACGCCCCGGTCACGGCAGGCGCCAGTCCACCGGTTGGCCGCCCTGGCGGATCAGCAGGTCGTTGGCCCGGCTGAACGGACGCGAGCCGAAGAAGCCCCGGTCGGCCGACATGGGGGAGGGGTGGGCGGACTCGACGGAGGGCAGGTCGCCGAGGAGCGGACGCAGATTGCGGGCGTCACGGCCCCACAGGATGGACACCAGCGGCTTGCCGCGCCCCGCGAGGGCGCGGATGGCCTGTTCCGTGACTTCCTCCCAGCCCTTGCCGCGGTGGGCGGCGGGCTTGCGCGGGGCGGTGGTCAGGGCCCTGTTGAGCAGCAGCACGCCCTGCCGCGTCCACGGCGTGAGGTCTCCGCTGGACGGCTGGGGGAGTCCCAGGTCGGCGTTCAGCTCGCGGTAGATGTTGATGAGGCTGCCCGGCAGCGGCCGCACCTCGGGCGCGACCGAGAACGACAGCCCCACGGCGTGCCCCGGAGTGGGGTACGGGTCCTGACCGACGATCAGGACCCGTACGTCGTCGAAGGGCTGCTGGAAGGCCCGCAGGACGTTCGGCCCGGCCGGGAGGTAGGTGCGTCCCGCGGCGATCTCCGCGCGGAGGAAGTCCCCCATCGCGGCGACGCGTTCGGCCACCGGTTCCAGGGCCTCAGCCCAGCCCGCTTCGACGATTTCATGCAAGGGTCGTGGTGCCACGGGCGTCACCCTACTGCCGTACGGGCAGCGGCGATCAACCGGTGGCCAACGCCTGTGCGCACCCTCGTGCCCTCCCCGGCCCCGTCCGCGCCTCAGCCGACCACCGCGGCCCGCACGCACAGCACGTCCGGCAGGTGCTGGGCCAGTTGCCGCCAGCTGTCGCCGTCGTCCGCGGACGCGAACACCTCGCCGTTGCGGTTGCCGAAGTAGACGCCCGCCGGGTCGGCGTCGTCCGTGCACATCGCGTCGCGCAGCACCGTGCCGTAGTGGTCCTCCTGGGGCAGGCCCGCCGAGAGCGGCTCCCAGCTCTTGCCCGCGTCCGCCGTCCGGTAGACCCGGCACCGGTGGTCGGCCGGGACCCGGTCGGCGTCGGCGTTGATCGGGAACACGTACGCCGTGTCGCCCCGGTGCGGATGCGCCACCGCCGCGAAACCGAAGGTGGACGGGAGGCCCTCGCCGATGTCCGTCCAGTGCGCGCCCGCGTCGTCGCTGCGGTACACCCCCCAGTGATTCTGCAGGTACAGCCGGTCCGGGCTGGCGGCGTCCCGCGTGACCTTGTGCACGCACTGGCCGAACTCCGGGTTCGGGTCGGGCAGGAACACCGCGGAGACACCCGAGTTCGAGGGTGTCCAGCTCGCGCCGCCGTCCAGCGTGCGGAACACGCCGGCGGTCGAGACGGCGACCGTCACGGCCCGCGGGTCGCGCGCGTCGGTGAGCACGGTGTGCAGGCCCTCACCACCGCCGCCCGGCACCCACTTCGACCGCGTGGGGTGCTCCCACAGGGGCCGGACCAGCTCGAACGTCTCCCCGCGGTCCTCCGAGCGGTACAGCGCGGCCGGTTCCGTCCCCGCGTACACCACGTCCGGCTCGGCGGCGGCCGGGTGCAGCTGCCACACCCGCTCCAGGGACGCCCCGGTGTCCTGGGGGAACTTGACCGCCGGGCGGGCCGGTTCGGTCCAGGTGCGGCCCAGATCGTCGGAGTGGAACACCGACGGACCCCAGTGCGAGCTGTCACCGCCGGCCAGCAGCCGCGGAGCCCCGGCCCGGGTGTCGATGGCGACCGAGTACACGGCCTGCGCGTTGAAGTAGGGGCTCTCGTCGAACTCCCAGGCGCCGCCATCTCGCCGGCGCCCGATGAACAGGCCTTTGCGCGTGCCCACGGCGAGCAGTACCTCGGTCATGCCGATCACCTCCGCGGCGTCTCCGTCGACGCCTTCGTCCCGGACACCGGCCAGTCTGCACCCGGCCACTGACAGTCACCTCCGGGCCGTGCTCTGCCGCAGGTCAGCGGGGTGTCGGCGGCAGGGTGGCGGAGGTGGCCCGGTCCGCTCCCGCAGGGGCGGGGTTCGTGGTGACCGTCACGCCCGGTAGGTGCAGTGAGCATCCAGGCGCCGCCGTCCGTATGGGGAGGGCGGCGAGATGGTCGTGGGCTCGTGAGGAGGAGGCCTTCGATGGCGTTACGTGGTCCGAAGGTGTGGCTGTGGCGCTGGCGGCGCAATCCGCTCAAGCGCCGCGCAGACAGGGTGGAGGCCTGGGTCGTCCTGGGGGTGTGGACGCTCACCGTGCTCGCCGGGCTCCTGGTCTGGACGGCGGTGAGCCGTTCCGTGGAGGACGGACTGGCCCGGGAACGCGTCGAGTGGCGCCCCCTCGTGGCACGGCTCGCCGAGCGCGCTCCGGGGACGGCCTCGGAGAACGCCCATGTGTCCCGCGCGGAGCAGGTGTGGGCGACGGCACGGTGGACCGCCGCGGACGGCTCCCGGCACTCCGGCCAGCTGCGGGTCCCGGCGGGCAGCGCGGCCGGGGCCCCGGTCACCGTGTGGACGGATCCCGAGGGCCGTCAGGTCACCCGGCCCGTCACCGGGTCCCAGGCCCGCGTACGAGCTCTGCTGATCGGCGGCGTGGCAGGCCTGTGCGGCGCGGCCGTACCCCTGATCGCCGGCCGTGCTCTGCGCAGCCGCCTGGAATGCCGACGCATCGATCAGTGGGACGCGGAGTGGTCCCGCTTCGGCCCGATGTGGGGGCGTACGACGGGGTGAGGCCCTACCGGTGCGCCTGCCCGGCCAGCGCCTCCCGGCACATCCGGAGCAACCCCAGGTCCTCGCGTATGCCCTGACCCCCGGAGTCGGGGCGATGCCGTCGGGGGGAGGCGAGCTCCGCCCGGAGCACGTCGTGCAGGGGTGTTCCCGCCGGTCCCAGGGCCGCGACGCCCTCGGCGATCGTCCTGCGTGTGCGCGGGTGCTCCGCCCACGTGGAGCGGAGGACGGGGAGGAACCCCTCCGGTCCCCCGGTGATGCGCCACACCGCGCACGCGGCCGTGGCGCGCGCCCACGCGTCCTCGCAGCCGGCCATCCTGCGCAGCCCGGGCAGGGCCGGCCGGGCCGCCGGGCCCAGCCGCCCCAGGACGGCCGCCGCACGGCGCCGCCGGCCGCTCGTCGGGCCCATCAGCTCCCGCAGCAGCACGGGCAGCACGGCATCCGCGTCGCCCGTGGCCGACCAGAGCGCGTCGGCCGCCGCGACGGCGCAGTCGGTCTCCAGCAGCCCGCGCAGTTCCGGTATCGCCTCACGCGCGCCGCCCCCGAACACGCCGAGCGCGCGGGCCGCTGCTTCCGTGACGGCGTCGCGCCGCCGCAGCCCGTCCGGCAGGCCGCGCAGCAGACGCAGGACCGCGGGCAGGGACTCGGCGTCGCCCAGTGCGGCGAGGGCCGACAGCAGGGGAACGGCCCGCCGGTGGAGGTCGGGTGCGTCGAGCGGCACGCGGGAGAGCCGTCGCCGCAACGCCGGGGCGAGCGGCAGGGCCGCGCGGCCCAGGTGGGGTACTACCAGACCCAGGTCGTCCGGTACGACCGGGCCCGCCAGCACCTCGGCCAGCACCGGTGTGGCCCGCGCGTCCCCGGCCCCGGCCAGTGCCTTGAGCGGACCGCCCAGGGCCGGAGCACCCCGCTCCCGGTGCCGTATGCGCAGCCCGGGACGGTACGTCACCAGTGCGTGCAGGTGGTCCGCGGCGGGCGCGGCCAGCTCGGAGAGCTCCACCAGGACCGCGACCGCCGCGTCGTGCAACCGGCCTTCCTCCGCGCCCAGCTGACCGCCGATGAGGGTGACCGGCTCCGTGGGGGCGGTGCGCCATGCGCGGAACAGCCCGGCCGACAGCCACACGCCGTTGCACCGGTCGAGGGGATCCGGGCTGGTCAACTGCCCGCACAGCAGGGCGGCCCGGTCGGCCACCCGGCCGCCGAGCGCGGAGTGCAGGGTCCGCAGCAGCCGGGAGCCCTCCTCGTCCGAGGGGCGCAGTCGCAGCAGCCGGCCGGCCAGCGTGTCCGGACCGGGACCGTCGTACGCGTCTGCCGCAGCAGAGAGCCGCTGTGCGGATCTGTCCCTGAGCAGCCGGACGACGGCCGGGACGAGATCGGCGGGGAGCAGTTCCGGGGCACAGCCCGCGAGCTGGCCCAGTGCCGCGAGCCGGAGCCCGGGGCCGTACGGGGGCTCGCTCAGCCCGGTCAGCAGGCGCACCGCCTCGGCGGCATGGGCATCGCTGGTCAGGCGGTACCGCCGCGCGAACAGGCCGAGGCACTCCGTCAGAGCGAGCAGGACCCGGTCGTCCCGTTCCACCGTGATCCGCTCCCGCACCAGGGTGAGCACCCGTGCCGGCGGGTCGAGGAACCGCACCAGCGCCCCGGGAACCACCCGGCGGACCCCGGCGTCCGCGTCCCCCACGAGCCGGACGAAGACACCGGCCCGCGCGCGCAGCGCCGCGCGGGCCCGCGCGGCGAGATCACCGCGGGCACCGCCCTCGTCACCGATGCTGACGAGGAGCTCCACGACGCCCGCCCGGTCCCGCACCTCCTCGCGGACGGCGAGGTCGAGGAGAAACGGAACACAGGCGAGCGTCGAGTCGTACACCTCGCCCTGGTGGTGCACGGCGCCGTACATCGCGTCGAGCGCGGTCTGCCGCGCGGCCGGGTCGGCGGAGGCCAGTCCCCGCAGTAATCCGGGAACGTCCTCCGCACTGCCGTACGCATGGCGCAGCGAGGTCCAGTCGACCTCGTCGATCCCCCTGAACACGTTGTCCTCCCCCAGACGATGTGCCATCTGACGGGGAGTCTGCACCACGGCACCGACAACGAAGCGGAACCGGGAGGTGACTGTGCGCGAACTGTGCGCTCGATGGCTTGAGTTCGAGTCGGCCCGCCCGCCTCGCCCCGTTCAGCCTGCCCCGGCGCCCGGGCCTTCGCCGGGCAGTGCCCGCTCCACGATGGTGTCCAGGCCCGCCGTACGGGGCAGCGTCCCGAACGCGTGCCCCCAGTCGCCCCCGAGCCGCGTCGCGCAGAACGCGTCGGCCACCGGCGCCGGGGCGTGCCGGACGAGGAGGGAGGCCTGGAGCGTCAGCGCCATCTGCTCCACGAGGCGGCGGGCCGTCGTCTGCGACGCCTCGGACAGCCCCGTCTTGAGCCGTGTCACGGCCCCGTCCAGCCGGGCGTCCGCCCCCCGGGCGAGGGCGAGCTCGCCGAACAGGGCCTCGGCGGTGCCCGGTTCGCGGCTCAGCGCCCGCAGCACGTCGAGGGCGTTGACGTTCCCCGAGCCCTCCCAGATCGACAGCAGGGGAGCCTCGCGGTAGTGCCGGGGCATGCCCGAGTCCTCCACGTAGCCGTTGCCGCCGAGGCATTCGAGGGCCTCCGCGGTGAAGGCCGGGCCCCGCTTGGTCACCCAGTACTTGCCGACGGCGGTGGCGATCCGGCGGAACGCGGCCTCACCCTCGTCCCCGCGGATCGCCCGGTCGGCCGCTCCGGCCAGCCGCAGGGTGAGCGTCGTGGCGGCCTCGGACTCCAGCGCCAGATCGGCGAGGACGTTGCGCATCAGCGGCTGGTCCACGAGCCGTGCGCCGAAGGCGCTGCGGTGGCGCGCGTGGTGCCCCGCCTCGACGAGGGACGTGCGCATCAGCGCGGCCGACATCATCACGCAGTCCAGCCGTGTGCAGTTGACCATCTCGATGATGGTCTTCACGCCCTGCCCCTCGGGGCCGACCAGCCAGGCCACGGTCCCGTCGAACTCGGGCTCGGAGGAGGCGTTGGACCGGTTGCCCAGCTTGTCCTTCAGCCGCTGGATGCGGAAGGTGTTGCGCGTGCCGTCGGGCAGTACGCGCGGCACCAGGAAGCACGACAGCCCACCCGGAGCCTGCGCCAGGACCAGGAACACGTCGCACATCGGCGCCGAGGTGAACCACTTGTGCCCGCGCAGGGTGTACACCCCGGGCTCGGCCGTGGGCGTGGCCGTCGTGGTGTTCGTCCGGACGTCGGAGCCGCCCTGCTTCTCCGTCATCCCCATGCCCGCCAGCAGCCCCCGCTTCTCCGTGGGCTCCCTCAGGACGGGGTCGTACTCCCGGCTCGTCAGCAGCGGCTCGTAGAGCTTCGCCAGCTCCGGCTGGGTGCGCAGCGCGGGGACGGCGGCGTAGGTCATCGACGTGGGGCAGCCGTGCCCCGCCTCGGTGTGCCCCCAGACCAGTCCGCCCGCGGTCCTCGCGACGTGGGCGCCGGGCCGGCCGTCCGCCCAGGGCGAGGCGGCCAGTCCCTCCGCGATCGCCGTGCGCATCAGGTGGTGCCAGCTGGGGTGGAAGTCGACCTCGTCGACGCGGTTGCCGTACCGGTCGTGGGTGCGCAGCTCCGGCTCGTGCCGGTTGGCCAGGTCGGCCCACTCCCGCACCTGGGCACTTCCGGCCTGCCGGCCGAGGCGCCGCAGGTCCTCCTCGGCCCATCCGGCGCCCTCCCGCCGCAGGCCCTCCAGCAGGGCCGTGTCGTCGGAGGCGTCGTACGGGGCGAGGGGCGGGGCCTGGTTGGTGACCTCGTGCGTGGCGGATCCGCGGTACCCCTGTTGTTCGTCCGGTGTCGAGACCATGCCGCAAGTGTTGCACTCTGTCTGCGGTCGCAGCAATAGTGCAACATCAAGTCGCCGCGTACAGTACGTGACCATGCCGATGAACGTCCCGGCGCGGTCCAGCGCGCTCGATCTGCGTCCGCTGTCCGCGCGGTCGGTCGTGCTGAGCCTGCTGCTCGGGGCGCATCCCCCCGAACTGCCGGTCAGGGAACTGGTGCGGCTCGTGGAAAGCTTCGACGTCGGCGGCTCGACCCTGCGGGCGGCGCTCAGCCGGATGGTGGCCGCCGGAGACCTGCGGCGCACGGACGGCGGCTACCGCCTCAGCGACCGGCTGCTGGACCGCCAGCGCCGCCAGGACGACGCCGTGCACCCGCGCACGCGCGCGTGGGACGGCGACTGGGAGATGGCCGTGATCACCGCGACCGGCCGCGGCCCCGCAGAACGCGCCGACCTGCGAGCGAGGCTGACCGCCCTCCGTCTCGCCGAACTCCGAGAGGGCGTCTGGCTGCGTCCCGCCAACCTGACCCGTGCCCTCCCGGGCGACCTGGACCAGGTGGTCCAGCGCTACACGGCCCGCCCCGGCCGGCCCTCGGGCGAACTGGCCGAAACGCTGTGGCCGCTGGAAGACTGGTCCGCCACGGCCCGGGGACTGCTCGCCCACATCGCCGGCGAGGCCCGCCCGGCCGGCCGCCTGACCGCCTTCGCCGCAGTCGTCCGGCACCTGCTCGCCGACCCGGTCCTGCCGCCCGGGCTCCTGCCCGCCGACTGGCCCGGCGCCGAACTGCGCGCCGCCTACACGGGCTACCAGCGCTCCCTGATCGGAGAGGCACGCGCGCGCGTGCGCGGCACCTGACACGAACGGCCGTGCGCAGCGCCCGCCGGGACGCTCCGCACGGCCGCCTTCACCGTGGGGGGAACCGCTGGGGACTCACCTGTAGGTGATGTCCGAAGTGGAGTAGAGGCAGTTCTTGCTGTCGGGGCCCGAGCCGACCGCGGAGTTGTT
This sequence comes from Streptomyces paradoxus, assembly GCF_014202475.1. GTDB lineage: Bacteria > Actinomycetota > Actinomycetes > Streptomycetales > Streptomycetaceae > Streptomyces > Streptomyces paradoxus. The sequence goes on along the minus strand of NZ_JACHGV010000007.1, from coordinate 85,852 downwards.
GTTGTACTTCTGGCAGGGCACGACCTTGCGGCCCGAGTCGTTGCGGATCGTGATGTTCCGCAGGGTCGCCACGTCGTTGCGGTTGACGTTGATGCCGACGAGCCGCGCGGTGGAGCCGGTGCCGGTCACGTCGACGGTGTTGAGGTTGACCTTGCGCGTGTACTGCGTGGAGCAGTCGCCGCAGGAGCGGTAGAGCGTCTTGAACTCCTGCACCGCGAAGTTGGAGATGGTCAGCGTGCCGCCGCCGTTGTGCTGGAAGACCTTGTCGGCCGCCTTCTTCGCGCCGCCGCCGATCACCTGGTAGGTGGCGCCGTTGCCGCCGCGGAAGGTGGCGGCGTCCTCGCCGACGTCCTCCCACCAGACGTTCTGCAGCGTGCAGCTGCCCTCGCAGTGGATGCCGTCGGCCGCGGGGGCGCCGAGGATGACGTTCTTCAGCACCGCGCCGTCCGCGAGCCTGAAGATCGGGTCCTGCCCCTCCTCCTGGCCGTCCCCGGCCAGCTCCCCGGTGCCGTAGTACCGCTTCATCCCGTAGTCCTTGCTGCCGGACACGGAGATGGTGGCGGAGGTGCCCTGGCTGCCGTTGGGGGTCGGCCAGGTCGCGGCGCTCGCCGTGGGGGCGTTGGTCGTCATGATCATGCCAACCGACAGGCCGAGTGTGGCCAGTGCGCCGGTCAGTGCGCGCCGGCGGGCGCGCGGACGTGTCGCAGAAGTCATGTCCCGATTCCTTCTGTCGTGGGGGTGGGCGGGGGTTCGGGGCCTCCGGCGCCCGGGCATCGCGTGGGGGAGAACTTCATGGAGCCTGATGGATCACGTACATGAACCTCGTTCATGGTGCTACTCGCGCTGCGCGCTATGCGTGCCCCGTTTGCGCTAACGGGTCACACTGCTGAACGGAACGTAGAGGGCAAGCGCTTTCTAGTCAACGCCTCGCGCAGAACACTTTCGGCCGCTCCCGGTCAGGCCGCCGACCGTGTGGGAGCGCTTCCATGCGGGCCATGTCCATGTCACCATGCCGAACGGACGCTTCCCTTCATGAGAGGGCGAGTCGATGAACCGAAGCAACCCGGACGTGCCCGCCACCGCCCGTACAGCGACGAGGAGACGCCCGCCGTCGGCACTCCTCGCGCTCGTCGCCGCGCTGCTCTCGCTGCTCACGGCCGCCGCGCTCGGCGCGCCCGCGGCCGTCGCCGGCGAGCCCGCCCGCGGCCCGGTCCGCACCGGGCCCGTGCCCGCCGCGGCCCTCACCGAGGTCACGGACTTCGGAACCAACCCCAGCAACCTGCGGATGTACCTGTACGTACCGGAGAACGTCACGCCGAAGCCGGCCGTCGTGGTGGCCGTGCACTGGTGCACCGGCTCGGGCCCGGACATGTACAACGGCACCGAGTACGACACGCTCGCCGACCGGTACGGATTCATCGTGCTCTACCCGTCCGTCACCCGCAGCAGCAAGTGCTTCGACGTCTCCTCGCCCCAGGCCCTGCGCCGCGGCGGCGGCAGCGACCCCGTCGGCATCAAGTCGATGATCGACTGGGTCACCCGCACCTACGACGCCGATACCGGCCGGGTGTTCGCCACCGGCATCTCCTCCGGCGCGATGATGACGAACGTCCTGCTCGGCGACTACCCGGACGTGTTCGCGGCGGGCGCCGCCTTCTCGGGCGTCCCGTTCGGCTGTTTCGCCACCACCGACGGCTCCGAGTGGAACAGCGCCTGCTCGGGCGGCACGATCACCCGAACACCGAAGGAGTGGGGTGACCTGGCCCGGGGCGCTTACCCCGGCTACACCGGCCCCCGGCCCCGGATGCAGATCTGGCACGGCACCCAGGACGACGTCCTGCGCTACCCCAACTTCGGGGAGCAGATCAAGCAGTGGACGAACGTGCAGGGCGTGAGCCAGACGCCCGCCACCACCGACACCCCCCAGTCCGGCTGGATCCGCACCCGCTACGGCGGCACGGGTGACCGGGCCCCCGTGGAGGCCGTCAGCCTCCAGGGCGTCGGCCACAACCTGTATGCCCAGGGCATGGCGTCCCGCGTGCTCACCTTCTTCGGCCTGGACGCCTCGGGCCCGGCTCCCCAGCCCGGCGCGTGCCGGGTGACGGTCACGGTGAACGCCTGGAACACCGGGCTGACCGCCTCCGTGACCCTCACCAACACCGGCACGACGACCGTCGACGGCTGGAGACTCGGCTTCACCCTGCCCGCGGGCCAGACGGTCACGGGCGGCTGGGGCGCCACGTACACGCCGTCGTCCGGGGCGGTCACCGCCACCAACGTCTCGTACAACGGCAGGATCGCGCCGGGGGCGAGCGTGAGCATCGGCTACCAGGCCGGGCACGGCGGCAACAGCGCCGCTCCGGCCGCGTTCACGCTCAACGGAACGGCGTGCGCGGCCGGTTGACGTACCTCGCCGGATGCCGGATCAGACCGACCGGTGGTACTGGTCCGGCACCCGCACCTCACCGCCGAGTTCCCGTGCCGCGTGCCGGGCCCACGAGGGGTTGCGCAGCAGTTCCCGGCCCAGCAGGACCGCGTCCGCCTCACCGTTGGCCAGGATCTTCTCGGCCTGCTCGACGTCGGTGATGAGTCCGACGGCGGCGACCGGCAGGGACGTCTCGTTCCTCACCCGGGCGGCGAAGGGCACCTGGTAGCCGGGGGTCGTGGGGATGGGGACGCCCGAGGCGTTGCCGCCGCTGGAGACGTCCAGCAGGTCGACGCCGTGGGCGCGCAGGTCGGCGGCGAAACGGACCGTGTCGTCCGCGGTCCAGCCGCCGTCGTCGAGCCATTCGGTCGCCGAGATGCGGAAGAACAGCGGCTTGTCGTCCGGCCAGACCTCCCGCACGGCGTCGACGACTTCGAGGGCGAAGCGGGTGCGGTTCTCGTACGAGCCGCCGTAGGCGTCGGTGCGGTGGTTGGAGTGCGGGGAGAGGAACTCGTTGATCAGATAGCCGTGGGCGCCGTGGATCTCGGCGATCTCGAAACCGGCGGAGCGCGCGCGGCGGGCCGCGGCGGCGAACTGCCCGACCACGTCCTCGATCTGGCCGGTGGTCAGTTCGGCCGGGGCCGGGTGCCGGTCGTCGAAGGCGAGCGGGCTCGGGGCGACCGCGTCCCAGCCGTGCTCGTCCGGGCCGACCGGGGCGCCGCCCTTCCAGGGGCGGTCCGTGGACGCCTTGCGGCCGGCGTGGGCGAGCTGGATCGCCGGCACCGTGCCCTGCGCGGTGAGGAAGCGGGTGATGCGGCGGAACGCCTCGACCTGCGTGTCGTTCCAGATGCCGAGGTCGTAGGGGGAGATGCGGCCCTGCGGGGACACCGCGGTCGCCTCCACGATGATCAGGCCCGTGCCGCCGGTGGCGCGGGCGGCGTAGTGCGCGAAGTGCCAGTCGGTGGGGACCCCGGTCTCCGGTCCCTCCGGCGCCGCCGAGTACTGGCACATCGGGGGCATCCACACGCGGTTCGGGATCGTCAGCTCGCGCAGGGTGAAGGGCTCGAAGAGCGCGGTCACGGCGGACTCCATTCGTCACGGGGCCGATGTCGACTCGTACGATAGGCATCGTAGTACGGCAGATGTCAAACTACGAAGGTTCTCGTACCATGGAGACTCCCGAGGAAGTGGAGTCGCCGTGTCGTCCCCCGCCGTCAGCAGTCGTGACCTGCCGCATCCCGCGCGTGACGAGATCCGGCTGGAGGGGGTGCTGCACGCGCTCTCGGATCCGATGCGGTTGCGGATCGTGCGGGAACTCGCCGGTGCGCGCGGTGAATTGTCCTGCTCGGACTTCGAGCTGCCCGTCACCAAGTCGACCACCACCCACCACTTCCGGGTGCTGCGGGAGAGCGGGGTGATCCGGCAGGTGTACCGGGGCACGGCCAAGATGAACGGACTGCGGCGGGACGAGCTCGACGAGTTGTTCCCGGGACTCATGGGCGCGCTGCTCGACGCGGCTGCCCGGCAGGCCGTCCGGTGGCGTGACTGACGCGCGCCTCCGGCTGCACTGACCGGGGACGTCGACCGGGCAGCCGCTATCCGGCGCCCGCCAGCCGATGCCGGATGGTCCGGAAGGCGTCGGCCAGTTCTGGCGGGCAGATGTCGTCCAGTGTGGTGTCGAAGGTGATGAGCAGGCCCGCGACGCCGGCCCAGGACCAGCCGCCGATGGTCAGCCGGCACCGACCGGAGTCGACGGCCTCCACGACGGATCCTCCGGGGGCCCAGCGAGCGACGACATCGGCGGGCAGGGCGAGGGTGGCGCTGCCGACGCACTGCCACTGGCCGGGGGTGTCTCCCCGGTCGGGATTCCGGACGACGAGGCGAGTGAGGTCGTCGCGTGTCAGCGGCTGGGGTGTGAAGGCGGCTCCGGCGGGGGTTCGCGGGCGGATGCGGTCGACCCGGTAGGTGTGCCAGGTGCGGTGGGCGTGGTCGCGGGCGATGAGGTACCAGCGCCCGGCCCAGACGACGAGGTCGTGCGGCTCGACCTCGAAGGGAGGCTGGAATGCGGAGTCGCCGGGCGCGGGGACGCGGCCGTCGGGCGTGGTGTAGTCGAATCGCAGGACGCGGCGGGTGCGGATGGCCGACCCGAGGGCTTGCAGGGTTGCCGCGTCGAGGGGCGGAGCGGAGAACTCCCAGTAGTTGCGCAGGCTCGTGACCTCGAAGGCCTCGCTGGCGGCCCGCAGGCGGGCGGGCATGACCTGGCGCAGGGTGGTCAGCGCGCGGGTGACGGCGTCGTCGATGCCGGTGACGACCGCGGGCGCGGTCTGCAGCGCGAGGGCGATGGCGACGGCCTGGTCGTCGTCGAGGACCAGCGGCGGCAACTTCCCGCCCGTCCCGAGCCGGTAACCCCCGCCGGGGCCCTTGACCGCGTCGACGGGGTAACCGAGTTCGCGGAGGGTGTCGATGTCCCGGCGCAGGGTCCGTGACGAGACGTCGAGTCGATCGGCGAGTTCGGGTCCGGACCATTCGACGCGCGCTTCGAGCAGGGACAGCAGGCGCAGGATCCGCGCGGACGTGTCAGCCACAGAAGGCAGTCTGGCACCGGTAGCGGTCATTCGGTGTCCGCTACCGGTGCCACGGTGCGGGCATGGCTCACTCCTCCAGCACCCCCGCGCGGGAAGTAACGGTGGCCGGCCGCCGGGCATCCCTCGCGCTGCTCGTCATGCTGTCCGCCTCGTTCATGGACCTGCTCGACGTCACGATCGTCACGGTCGCCGCCCCGGACATCGCCGCCGACCTGCACGCGTCCCGGTCGCAGTTGCAGTGGATGCTCGCGGCCTACACCCTCGCGCTCGGGTCCGGCCTGATCACGGGCGGGCGAGTCGGAGACGACCACGGCCGCCGCAAGGTCTTCCTCGTCTCCCTGGCCTGCTTCGCGGTCGCGTCTGCCGCGTGCGCTCTGGCCCCCACGGCCGGGGTATTGATCGCGGTCCGGGCGGTGCAGGGACTGGCCGGTGGGTTCATGGTCCCGCAGGTGTTCGGCATCATCCGGTCGTCGTTCGAGCCGGCCGCGACGGCCAAGGCCTTCGGGGCGTACGGGGCCGTCCAGGGTCTGGCGTCGGTCGCCGGGCCGCTGCTGGGCGGAGCGCTCGTCGACGCCGACCTGTGGGGCCTGGGCTGGCGCACGATCTTCTGGATCAACCTCCCCGTCGCGGTCATGGCCCTCGCGCTGGGGGCCCGGGTGCTTCCCGAGTCCCTCGCGCCGGTGCGCGCCCGTCTGGACGTGGCGGGGGCCGTGCTGGTCGCCATCGCGGTGCTCCTGGTGCTGCTGCCGCTGGTGCAGGGCCGGGACTGGGGGTGGCCGGCGTTCGGGTGGGCTCTGCTCGTGATCGGATTGCTGCTCCTGGCGGTGTTCCTGGCCTATGAGCGTGCCTTGACCCGCAGGGGCGGTCAGCCCGTGCTGGACCCGGCCCTGCTGTCGGTCCGGCCGTTCTCCGCGGGCCTGGTGGCGTCTGTGCTGTTCTTCGGCGGCCTGGCCTCGTTCTTCCTGGTCCTGTCGATCTACCTGGCCGGCACCGGCCGTTCCGCGTGGGACACCGGCCTGGTGATCCTGCCGTACGCGATCGGGTCGATGATCACCTCGGGCGCCGGTGTCGCCCTCGCCGCGCGGGCCGGCCGCGCCCTCGTCGTCACGGGTTCCCTGACCCTGGCCGTTTCCCAGGGACTGCTGTGGTGGCTGGTCCGCGACGGAGCCACGGCCCCGGGCTACTGGCCCCTGGCCGGCGTCATGTTCCTCGGTGGCCTCGGCCTGGGGCTGGGTGCGCCGATCCTGGTCAACGTCGTCCTCGCCGGTGTGCCGGGCCGCCACGCCGGCGCCGCCGGCGGGGTCCTGTCGACGGTGAACCAGATCGGCGGCGCCGCAGGTGTCGCCGTCCTCGGCACCGTCTTCTTCAACGCCCTCGCCCCGGCTGCCGGGACGGCGTCCGGCGCACCGGAGCAGCTGTTCGGCCACGCCCTCGCCCAGGTGATGCCCTGGCAGGTCGCCACCTACGTCCTGGCCGCCCTCGCGATGCTCGCCCTGCCCAGAACCGCCGCCTCCCACCAGCGGTGACCCGCCCGCCCGGACGGCGAGTCGGACCCCTGGCGAAATCAAGGCCGACGAATGGGCCGATGCCCGCTGTTGCCCGTCAGCGTGCGGCTTCCCGGAGGGACTGCCAGTCGGGGAGCTTCACCACGCCCCTGCCCAGTGACGCGCCCAGTTCCGCCTCCGCCCGTTCGATCGACTGCCAACCCGCCCATTCCACCGGATCGGTACCCGCTGCGCGCAGGGCCGGCAGGGGGTCGTCGGGGACCGGCTTCGCGGCGAGGGCGGGGGCGTCCTCCAGGAGGGATGTCGCCGTCTCCTTCGCGCAGGGGCGGTTCGTGCCGATGACGCCCGTGGGGCCGCGCTTGATCCAGCCCGCCACGTACTCGCCCGGAGTCACGACGCCCTCGCGCAGGACGCGGCCGGACAGGTTCGGGACGGTGCCGGTGGCCGGGTCGAACGGAAGGCCCTCCAGGGGGACCCCGCGGTAGCCCACCGAGCGCAGGATCAGCTGTCCCTCGATCACCTCCAGGCGGCCCGTGCCCGTCACGCCGCCGTGGCCGTCCGGGGCCGTCCGCTCGAAGCGCGCCGCGCCCACGCGGCCCTGCTCGGCGAGCAGTTCGGCAGGGCGGAGGAAGAAACGGATGTGGATGCGGCGCGGGGCGCCTGTCGGGGGCGTCTCGGCCCAGCCGCGCAGGACCTCCACGTTGCGGCGCTGCGGGGCGGGCAGCGCGGAAGGGTCCGTGCAATCCGGGTCCAGGGCCAGCTCCGCCGGGTCCACGACCACGTCGGTCTCCGGCAGGGTGCCCAGTTCACGCAGCTCCTTGGTGGTGAACCGGGCCTGGGACGGGCCGCGCCGGCCCACCATGTGGATCTCGGTCACCCGGCTCTGAGTCAGGGTCGTCAGGGCCGCCTGCGGCATGTCGGTAGGGGTGAGCTCGGCCAGTCCCCGGGCCAGCATCCGCGTGACGTCCACGGCGACGTTCCCCACGCCGATGACCACGGCCGACCGGGCGTCCCGGAGGAATCCGGCGTCCACGGCGTCCGGGTGGGCGCTGTACCAGGACACGAACTGCGTCGCCGACCAGCTCCCCGGCAGATCCTCCCCGGGGATGCCCAGACGCCGGTCGGTGGCGGCGCCCACGCAGTACACCACCGCGTGGTAGAGCTCCCTCAGCCGCGCGACGGGCACACCTCCGGGGCCGATCTGCACGCCGCCGAGGAACCGGACCCGGTCGTGCTCCAGGACCGCGCGCAGGGTGTTCTGCAGCGACTTGATCTTCTCGTGATCGGGTGCCACGCCGTAGCGGACTAGGCCGTACGGGCACGGCAGCCGGTCCAGGACGTCGACGCGGACCTCGGAGTCCAGCTGGACGAGGCTCTGGGCGGTGTAGCACCCGCTCGGCCCGGAGCCTACGACGGCGACTCGCAGCACGGCGGAACTCCTTACCCGGTGAATCCGGCGGATCTCGGGAGAGCGCTGACGCCTCCAGCATCGCACCGGCCGGGCTCCGCTGACAGGGTGCTGTGCTCCACCCGCGGCGCGTGTCCGATCTATAGGGAATGTGATCATGCGGTTACGTTCGGTATGTGCTGGAAGCATCCTTTCTGAATCTTTCTGATCGCTCTCCGGCGGACGGTGCGGTGTCCGTGCGCCCCGCATGGGAAGTGCGGGAGAACGAGGGCACCACCCGGTGGTTCGAGTTCCGGCTGGTTTTCGAGGACGGCGCCCGGGTCGACGCGCTGGCCGTCGTGGGCGGCGGATGCGTCTGCGTCGAGGAGGTGCGCGCTCAGCCCGCCCTGTCCCTCGACGACCTGGCCGTGCTCGCCGGCTGGATCGAGGAGTCGGTGGCGGAGGCGTGCGGTGCCGGGCCCGGGCCGGACGGCTGCGGGGCGCAGCGGCGCCGGGCCCGGCCGGCCTGGCCGCACGGGGCGGAGGGACGGCGGCTGGTGGCGCAGGAGTACCGCGCGGCCCAGCGGGACGGCGCCGACCCGGTGCTCGCCGTGATGGGTGCGACCGGGCACAGCCGCCGTACCTCCCTCAGGCTGATCGGCCAGGCCCGGGACGCGGGCCTGCTGCCACCGCGCCGCGCCCGGCGCTGACCGCGACGGGAACCCCGCCCTCGGGCGCGCTCAGAGCATGTTCCGCATGCGTGTGATCTCGCTCGTCTGCTGCGCGATCACCTCGTCGGCCATCTCCTCGACGCGGATGTTGTTGCCCTGCCCCTTCACGTCCGTGGCCATGGTGATCGCGCCCTGGTGATGGGTCGTCATCAGGGCGAGGAAGAGCCGGTCGAAGGCCTTCCCGTCGGCCGCCCGGAGCTTCTTCAGCTGGGCCGGTGTCGCCATGCCGGGCATCGTGGCGTGCTCGTGCCGCTCGGCCTTGAGCGGCTTGCCGTACGACTTCAGCCAGCCCTTCATGGCCTCGATCTCGGGCTTCTGGCCGGCCGCGATGCGCTCGGCGATCCGCTTCACGTCCTTCGACTCGGCCCGCTGCGGGGTGAGTTCGGTCATCACCAGGGCCTGCGCGTGGTGCTCGATCATCATGCGCACGTAGGAGACGTCGGCCGAGTTGGGGGAGTCGTTCTCCGAACGCCGGTCGGCGGCCTCCTCGGCGGACAGGGTGCGGTTCGCCTCGCCGGGCTCGCCCGGCGCGATCACGGCGGGCCCGTCCGCCGCGGCCTGCTTGCGGTCCGGGCCGGAGTCACAGCCTCCGACCGCGAGCACGGCCAGGGCGGCCAGCCCCGTGACGGCGGACGCCCGAGACGCACGGCGGAAGAGCACAACGACCTCCTGTGGCAGGTGGGTTGGGACGCACCTCGTGTTGCGGACGGCGTACTGGCACGCTTCCGCGGGTCATTGATCGGGAAACTTCATTGCGATTCTGTTGCCCCCTGTTGGTATGTGCATGGCGAAGACGATACTGCGTGGTGCGTGAACCGTTCCGCAGTGAACGGAACCAGGGAGGAAAACAGTGATCCTGTTGAACGACCGCAGAACACGCCGCAGACGCTTGGGAGTCGTGGCTGCCGCCGGTGGGCTGCTGGCCGCGCTCCTCACAGCGGCACCGGCAGGGGCCACCCCCGACCCGGGGGACGCGCCGCCCGCGCCGAAGAAGGTTTCCAAGAGCGCCCAGGCCGAGGTCCGTGAGGCCATCCAGAACGGCGAGATACCCGCCCAGGACGAGATCGTCCACTCCGACAACATCCAGCACCTGGCCCACGTCCCCAAGGACGTGCTGCAGGGCACGAACTCGGACCTCGCCTTCCAGGGCAGGTACGCGTTCGCGGGCAACTACGACGGCTTCCGCATCTTCGACATCAGCAATCCCAAGGTGCCGAAGACCGTCGCCCAGGTACTGTGCCCCGGCTCGCAGAACGACATCTCCGTCTCCGGTGACCTGCTGTTCCTGTCCACCGACTCCTCGCGCAGCGACAGCAGTTGCTCCAGCACCACCCAGCCGGCGACCGAGAAGTCCTCGTGGGAGGGCATGAAGGTCTTCGACATCAGCGACAAGCGCAACCCGAGGTACGTCGCCGCCGTCGAGACCGCCTGCGGCTCGCACACCCACACGCTGGTGCCCGAGCGCCGCAACGTCTACGTCTACGTCTCCTCGTACTCGCCGAACGCCGCCTACCCCGACTGCCAGCCGCCGCACGACGGCATCTCCGTGATCAAGGTGCCGCGCAAGGCCCCCGAGAAGGCCGCGGTCGTGGGCTTCCCCGTGCTGTTCCCCGGTGAGGGGCCGGACGGCGGCGGCAACCCGGGCGGGCCCACCAACCCGGGCGTGTCCAAGACCACCGGCTGCCACGACATCACCGTGCTGCCGTCGAAGGACCTGGCCGCGGGCGCCTGCATGGGCGACGGGATCCTGTTCTCCATCAAGGACCCGGAACGCCCGAAGGTCATCGACCGCGTGCAGGACAACGTGAACTTCGCGTTCTGGCATTCGGCGACCTTCAACCAGAAGGCGAACAAGGTCGTCTACACCGACGAGCTGGGCGGCGGCGGCGCGGCCACCTGCAACGCGGAGATCGGCCCGGACCGCGGCGCCGACGGCATCTACGACATCGTCGGCAAGGGCGACAAGCGCAAGCTCGTCTTCCGCAGCTACTTCAAGATCCCCCGCCACCAGGCGGACACCGAGAACTGCGTCGCCCACAACGGCTCGCTGATCCCGGTCAAGGGCAAGGACATCATGGTCCAGGCCTGGTACCAGGGCGGCGTCTCCGTCTGGGACTTCACGGACTCGGCCGATCCCAAGGAGATCGCCTACTTCGACCGCGGCCCGCTGACCACCGACACGATCAAGTCGGGCGGCTCGTGGTCGGCGTACTACTACAACGGCTACATCTACTCGAACGAGTACGCCCGGGGCTTCGACGTCCTGAAGATCGACGACCGGCGTACGAACCCGGCACGCTGGGTCCACCAGCGTGAGCTCAACGTCCAGACCCAGCCGGACTACTTCGACTGACCCCGCGGGTCGCACTCCGGTGCGGCCCCGGTCGCGAAGAACCGCGACAGATCCTTGTCGCCCCTCCCGCCGCAGGCTCCGGTCTCCGGCGGGAGGCCCAGCTCCCAGTCGAGCCGGTAGCGCTTGAACAGCTCGGCGCGCAGCACCGGCACCGGCATCGGCACCCCCGGCACCAGGGCCGCGTACACGGCGCCCATCAGCAGGGCGCGCATCATCGGGTAGTCGCTGTCGACGTCGGGCGAGCCGTGCCGGGCCATGGTGTCCCGCAGCAGCTCGGCCAGCCGCCGCTGCTCCGGGCACTGCATGAAGCCCTCGGCCTGCAGGATCCCCGCCATGTGCTGGCGCATCAGCACCGGCCGGTCCCTGGCCAGGCCCAGGATCGCGTCGATGGCCCGGGCCATCCGCTCCCGGCCGTCCTCGGTGCACGGCTCGCGCTCCAGCGCCTCCTCCAGCGTGCGGTGCATCAGCCGGTGCACGGCGGACTGCACCAGCTGGCGCTTGCCGGGGAAGTAGTACGACACCAGACCGCGGGCCGAACCCGCCCGGTCCGCGATGTCGCCGAGCGTGGTCGCGTCGTAACCGCGCTCACTCACCAGCTCGACCGCGGCCTGCAGGAGCCGCTCCCGGGAGCGCCGCCGCAACTCTTCATTGACCGAGGCGCTACGCGGAGACATGCGGTAACTCCTGTGTTGACTGGCTGCCAGCCAACTATACTCGGAGCGTCCGGCCACGGCCTGTCAGGTCTGGGCTGGCGATGCCGTCTGCCTCGGGCGACACGGGGGATCGTCCGAGGCGGGCGAGCATGCGGATCCGATGGTGGCCTCGGGCTACTTGCCCTCCGGTCCGCCTCGCCGAGGCGGCGTGCCCGGCTCAGCTCACCAGATCCAGGACCGGCCGCAGCCCGTCCGGCCGGTCGGCCGCCGGCAGGTGGTCCACGAAGTGCACCTTGCATCCCAGAGCGGTGGCGCCGCCGTCCGCCCGGCGGTCGTCGCCGACCATGAGGGTCCTGCCCGGTTCGGCGCCGAGTGCCTCGCAGGCGGCGGCGAACAGCCGCGGGTCGGGCTTCTGGATGCCGTGCTCGAACGACAGGACATACGTGTCGACGTAGCGATCCAGCCCGTGCGCGCGGAAGACCGGCCGCAGGTCCCAGCCGATGTTGCTGACCACCCCGACGGGAATGCCCCGCTCCCGCAACGCGCTCAGCACCTCGACGGCGTCCGGGTACGGGGCCCAGGCGTCCGGGGTCATGTGGCGTTCGTACAGCGCGTCGTGCAGTGCGGGGTCGGGCAGCGGGACCTGCCGGGCGAGACCGGTGTAGGCGGCCCGGTGCAGTTCGGCACTCCGGTCCCGGACGGGCCAGGCGTCGGCCAGTTCCTCCGGCACCCGCGCGGGGTCACCGCCGCCGGGCAGCGCGCCGACCGCCTCCAGCGCCAGCGCCGCGGAGGCCAACTCGGCCTCCGTGAGCCGGACATCGGCCCCGGCCAGGGCGCCACGAAGCCAGGAGTCGGTGGACTCGACACGGAAGAGGGTGCCGGAGAAGTCGAAGAGCACGGCCGTCATGCGGCGATCCTACGAGGGCGTGCCGGCCTCGCTGGGAGAACGGTGGTCGCTGCCGAGTCGAGGGTGCCGGCGACCGTGCACCCACACCGCCAGGGCCACCACGGTCGTCCCCAGCAGCCAGCCGCCCACCACGTCCGACGGCCAGTGGACCCCGAGCCAGATCCGCGTCAGCCCGACCCCGACCACGGAGACGACCGCCACGGCCACGGCCGTACGCCACACCGCCCGGCCGACGCCGTGCCGGTGCAGGAGCCACAACAGCAGGCCGCACACCACCGTGGCGGTCATGGCGTGACCTGAAGGGAACGCCGAGTAGTGGGCCGAGTCGACCGGGTCGGGCCACACGGGACGGGGGCGGTCCACCGCGGCCTTGATGCCCTGCTGCAGCACGGTGCCCAGGGCGACGGCCAGCGCCAGCCACAACGCCGTCCAGCGCGCCGCCCGCCGCGCCACCAGCCACACGACGACAGCCGCGCACAGCAGCCGCATCGTCCATGGATCCCACACCCAGTCCGTGAGGATGCGGCACGTCTGCGTGAGGACCGGCTCGTCGACCGCCCAGCGGTGGGTGGTGCCGGAGATGTCCCCGTCCAGGCCGATCAACGGGCTCCATCTGGCCGCGACGAAGGTCAGCAGCAGTACCGAGCACACGGCCAGGACGCCGGTGAGGCGGGCAGCAGTGCGGTGCTCCGGACGGGGCGGGGAGTCGACGGACGAGGTGTGCATACAGCGATCCTCGCCGAACCGGGGGGTCCGGATCCAGTACGGCGATGATCTTCGGCTCTCGGGCGGCCCGCTTCGGCCATCGAGGGCCGCCGAACCCGGCTTGGGCACACGACCCGTCCGAGACCGCTCGCGGCGGCCCTGGCGGTCATCCCAGCGCCCGCAACCCCGGTACGAACGCCACCAGCACCGGCACCACCGGCACCAGCGCTGCCGCCGCCGTCAGCCGCAGGCGCCGGGCCGCGGTCAGCCGGTCCGGCGGCGTGAGCAACCGGTGCACGCGGGCCGGGACATGGGCCTGCGGCGTCGGGCAGGGCCCGAACACCCCACGGTGCTCGTTCAGTTCGACCAGGGCCAGGGCGGTGGTCAGACGGCCGAAGCGACGCGACGCCGTGTCGTCGGCGGCGAGTTCGACCAGGCGGTGCATCTCGTCCCGGAACGCGGCGAACACCGGAACCTGCGGAAACCCGCCGGCCAGGGCCGAGGAGCAGTTCAGCAGCCAGTCGTGCCGGGCCCGGGCGTGGCCTTGCTCGTGGGCGAGCACGGCGTCCAGCCGGCGGCCCTTCAGCCGCCGCAACGCGGCCGTGGTGACGACCAGTTGCGGGGGAGTGCCGGGCTGCCACCAGGCGTCCGGCTGCTCGCTCTCCAGGACGACGAGCCGGCCCGAGACGGCGACCTCGCCCGGCAGCAGCGGAGCCCGCACCAGCAGATCGGCGCGCCGGCGGCGGTGCCGGGCACGGGCCCGGCCGATCTCGCGGAGCAGCATCGCCGCGCTCCACAGCCCGCCGCCGGCCAGCGCGAGGGCGGTGGTCGCCGCCCAGGGGCCCGCCGTGCCGAGGACGTAGGCCTCGACGACCGCGCGCGGGGCCGTCGCGAAGAGGTGCCCGCCGACCGCGCGCCAGGCCGCGGCCGCGCTGAGCGTCATCGACAGCGCGCAGCACACGAGGACGGTCGCCACGACGCACTGCCACACCCACAGCGCCACCACCGGCTCACGGTCGGGCCAGTCCGCCCGGGCGAGCAACCGGGGGGCGACGACGGCGGTCAGGGCGCCGAGCAGCAACAGCGCGGCGGTGAGCATCATGAGGGCAGCCTATGAGCGCGGCCACGCTCCGGGGTACGACATGTGGCGTCGAAGTGACGCAGGCAACGCATCCGTTGGGCGTACCGGACCGCTCCCGCTCAGAGCGTCAGCAGCATCGCCACCATCGCGATCCCCATGGACAGCCGGCAGGCCCGCGCCAGTTCCGGCCGGTCACCCCACCCGCCGGGACCGCCGCCCCCGGCCACGGCGGCGACCGGCACCAGGCGGACGCCGGTCAGCAGTACGTAACCGGCGAAGTAGAGCAGCAGCGCCCCGGTCAGGAGCGGGACTCCCGATCCGCCCGCACCGTGCGCGTGCGCGGGCGAGCCGGCCATGACGACGGACATGTAGACCATCGCCCCGGCGCCCACCAGGTGGTGGAGGTGATGCGCGCCGGACCGCGCCGCCCACAGCGCGTGAACGCCCGCCGCCGCGAACACCGCCGCGTAAACGGGCCAGGCCCACGAAGGCGGGGTGAACACCGCCGGCGGCACGGCCATCGCGGCCATCCCGAAACCCATCAGCGCCTCGCCGCCGGCGGCGAGGCGCTGCCCCTCGGTGCCGCTGCGCATCCGCGCCAGGCAGTAGGTGCCGGTCGCCGCGCAGAGCGCCACCAGCAGCCAGCCGGACGAAGCCGGTCCGTGCACGCGCACCTCCCCCTTCGGCATTCGGTCATTCGATGCCCGGGCCACGCGGCGCGCACGCGAGCGCAAGGGTGTACACGGGGAGCATTCGGCGGAGCGCACCAGGTGAGGAGATATCTTTTACGAGTAAAACACCTGTTAAGGTTGTCCTCATGAGCAGTGCTACACCCGCCTCCGCCACCCCACCCGCCCGGTGCTTCCCGCTGGCGGGGGTGCTGCGCCTCGGCAGGCCCTCGGAGATCTGGTTCAAGCCCGCGCTGAGTGTCGTCGCCTCGATCGCTCCGCCCGCCCTCACCCTGTCGGCGCTCGGCCGGCCCGACCTCGTGATGTACGCGATGGCCGGATCCCTGTGCGCGCTGTACGCCCACAACCGTCCGTACGCCGCCCGGGCCGGCGTCCTCGCGTGGGTGGTGCTGGGCATGCTGGGCGGAGTCGCCGTGGCCCTGGTCGCGGCCTCGCTCACCGGCAGCGCCGTCGTCCTGGTCACCGTCGGCGCGCTGCTGGCCGCCGCGCAGAAGGTGCTGTGCGACGCCACCCGGGTCGGCCCGCCCGGCAATGTCGTGCTCACCTTCGTCAGCTCCGCCTCCCTGTTCGCGCCGCAGACCCTCGGCCAGGTGCCCGGCCATCTGGCCCTGACCGCCGCGACGGGGGCCTGGGCCTGGCTCGTCTGCATGGCACCCGCGCTCGTCCGGCCGCACGGACCGGAGCGCCGCGCCACCGCCGCCGCCCTGAAGGCCGCCGCCGGGTACGCCGACACCGGCGGCACCGGCGAGGGCCATGCCCGGGCCCGCGCCGCCGGCTATGCCGCGGTGCAGGCCGCCTGGCAGTCGCTGCTGTCCACCAGCGCCCCTTCCCGGACCAGGAGGGGCCTCGAACGGCTCGTGGTCCGCGCCGAGGTCGCCCTCGCGGCGCCGGCGGAGGCGGACGCGGGGCGGCTGCGCGCGTGGGCGGGCTCGCTGCGCGGCACCGGGCCCGTCCCGCGGGCCGGAATGCCGGACGCGGCCGCCGACGAGCTGCTCGGAGTGGACGCGGCCCGGCCCCTCTGGGCGCGGATCGGCCCGCTGACCCCGCTCGCCGTGCGTACCGCCCTCGGCTGCGCGCTGGCCGGCTACGCCTCGCTGGCCCTCGGGATCGGCCGCCCCTACTGGGCGCTGGTCACCGCTGCCTCGCTCTACCAGGCGAACCTCGCGCTGACCTGGAGCCGGACCGTCCAGCGGGTGGTGGGCAACGTCGTCGGCGTGCTCGTCTTCCTGGCCGTCGTGCCGCTCGCGCACCTGGGGCCGGTGGCACTCGTGCTGTGCTGCCTCGCCTTCAGCTTCGGCGCGGAGGTGCTGATCAGCCGCAACTACTGGCTCGGCAGCGTCTGTGTGACGCCCATGGCCCTGCTCATCACGGAGTTCGCCGGGCACCAGGAGCCCGGGGCGCTGATGACCGAGCGGGTCGTGGACACCGTCGTCGGCGCGCTGGTCGGGTTCGCCGCCGCCCTGGCCGTCACCGACCGGCGTACGGGCGACCGCGTCGAACGCGCGCTGACCGCCGCGGACCGGGCCCGCGAGCACGCCGCCCGCCTCCTGGCCGAGCCGGACCCCGGCACCGCTGCCCTGCAATCCGCCCGCCGCGGCCTGGCCGCCGCGCTGGCCGAGCTGCGCGCCACGGCCGACGCCGCCGCCGGTGAATGGTGGCAGCGGGCTCTGCCCCAGGAGCGGGTCGTGCTCGCCGAACAGTCCGGACACCGTACGCTCGCCGCGACGGCCCGACGCCAGGGCCTGCTCCCGGACCGGGACCCGGCCAGCGAAACGGAGGACGCACGGCCATGACGCCGACCGAAGGACCATCGCCCACGGGGAGCGACGCGGGACGGGCCCAGCGGCCGGGGGCCGGGGCAGAGCCGGTGGGGGAGGGGCGGGAGGAGGCGACGACCGGGGGCGAGGGGGTCCAGGCGTCCGGTGATGATCGCCCGGGCGGCGGGCGCCGGGGCGACACCGTCGCCGCCGTCGTCCGGCAGTGGCGGGCCGTGCACCCCGGGCTCGACACCGGGCCGATGGAGATCATCGGGCGGATCAACCGCTGCGCAGCCCTGCTGCAGCAGGCCGAGGACGCTCCGTTGCGCCGGGCCGGGCTCAGCCGCCCCGAGTTCGATCTGCTGGGTGCGCTGCGTCGCACCGGGCACGAACTGACGCCCGGGGACCTGGCCAGGGAGACCTTCTCCTCGGGGGCCGCCGTCACCAAACGCCTGAAGCAGCTGACCGAGCGCGGTCTGGTCGAACGGCGGGGCGACACCCGGGACCGCCGGGTCGTCCACCTCCGCCTCACCGACGCCGGACGCGACCTCGTCGACGCGATCCTGCCCGTCCAGCTCGCCTACGAGACGGCCGTGCTGTCCGGCGTGGACGGCCCCGAGCAGGGTGAACTCGCCGCTTTGCTGGGGGAATTGCTCAGTCAGCTGGAGGGGCGTCTCGGCGTTCTGCGGGCCTGATCACCGGCGGGCCCGGCGGTGGTGGTCCCGCAGGAGCGGATGCGACGACGCCGGCTCAGGCCTCGTCCCCCGCCCGGTACACGCCGAACACCGCCCCCTGCGGGTCCCGCAGCACCGCGATGCGCGGCCCGTCGGGCACGGAGGTGGGCACCATCAGGACCGTGCCGTGCTGCTGGACGACGGCGGTCGTCTCGTCCACGTCGGCCACGGCGAAGTACGGCAGCCAGTGCGCCGGTACCTCGGGCGGGAACTTGTCGTCCATCGTCACCATGCCGCCGAAGTCCGCACCGCCGACGCCCCACTGGGTGTAGCGGTCCGACGGGGCGACCGTCCAGCCGAACACCCGCGTGTAGAAGGACACGGCCCCCTCCGGGTCCCGCGTCATCAGCTCCACCCAGCCCAGGGAACCGGGCGCGTTGAACAGCCCGGCACCCGGGAAGGTCCCCGCCTGCCACAGCTGGAACACGGCACCGCCCGGATCGGCGGCCACCGCGAACCGCCCCACGTCGAACACGTCCGTCGGGCCGAACAGCAGTGTCCCGCCCGCCTCCGTCACCGCACGGGCGGTGGCGTCCGCGTCGGTCACCGCGAACGACACGTTCCACGCGACCGGCTGCGACGGCTGGTACAGCGGGGCGAGCGCGGCCACGGCCGCGTCCCCGAGATGGGCGACGGTGTAGCCGCCGGCCTCCTGACGCGCGTCGGTCTCGGGCCGCCAGCCGAACAGCCGCGTGTAGAACCGCCGGGCCGCGTCCAGGTCACTGGTCCCCAGCTCGGTCCAGCAGGGGCCGCCGGTCACCGGTGCGTCGAGCTTCATGGCGTTCCTTCCGCGAACGGCGGGGACAGTCCCCGGGCACCCCCTCCAGCACGCTAAGCCGCCCCCGGGGCTCCCTGCCATCCGGGAAACCCGGTGGTGTGCGCACCGCCCGGACCGCCCGGCCCGGCCTCAGATGCCGGGCCGGTAGCGGATCGGATGGTCCGCCGGTACCTGCACCAGCACGATCGGCGTCCCGTCGGGGTCGGCGATCCACATCTCGATCAGCCCCCAGGGTTCCCGCACCGGCGGCCGCACGATCTCCACGCCCTTCGCCCGCAGCTCCTCCTGCGCCGCCGCCACGTCGTCGACCTGCAGCCACAGCCGTACGGTGGGCGCCGAAGGCGTCTCGGACCGGCCCGAGACCTCCAGGAAGCCGCCGCCCAGGAAGAAGACCGTGCCGCGCTCGGGTCCCGTGCCGAACTCGCGGTACACGGCGAGGCCCAGCTGCTCGCCGTAGAAGGCACGCGACCGCTCCGTGTCGGTGGGGCGGAGCAGGATCCGGCTGCTGAGTACATGCACCATGCGGCGGAGCTTAGTGGTGGCGTTACTCTCATCCCTGCCCGAGCCGTGCCAGGAAGACGGAGACGTACGCCCATGGAGACCGCCGCCACCGCACTGACCTTCCGCGACGCCACCGACGCCGACGTGGACGAGCTGGTCGCGCTGATCGAGTCGGCGTACCGGGGCGACGACAGCAGGGCCGGGTGGACCACCGAGGCGGACATCCTCGAAGGGCAGCGCACCGATCCCGAGGGCGTGCTGGAGGTCGTCAAGTCACCCGACAGCCGGCTCCTGACGGTGGAGCGGGACGGCAGGATCGTCGCCTGCTGCCAGCTGGAGCACCAGGGCGAGCACGCCTACTTCGGGATGTTCGCCGTCAGCCCCCTGCTCCAGGGAGCGGGGCTCGGCAAGGTGATCATCGCGGAGGCGGAGCGGCAGGCGCGCGAGACCTGGGGCGCCAAGGAGATGCAGATGACCGTGATCTCCGTGCGCGACGACCTCATCGCCTGGTACGAGCGGCGCGGCTACCGCCGTACGGGACGGATGACCCCGTTCCCGTACGGCGACGAGCGCTTCGGCGTCCCGCAGCGCGACGACCTGCAGTTCGAGCTGCTGGTGAAGGAGCTCGCGTAGTCACTAGGCCGTGAAACGGCCCGTTCGCTTGATGTCCGGGTGGTCGGTGGTCGCGCCGTCCAGGCCGAAGGCCCGGACCAGCCGCAGCTGGTCCTGCGTGTTCACCACCCAGCCGATGATCCTCAGGTCGGCCTTGCGGGCCCGCTCCACGATCTCCAGGGTGAGCCGGCGGATGTTCAGGCAGACGGTCTCGGCCCCGGCCTGGACGGCGCGGTCCACGATGTCCGTGCCGTAGCGGCTGGCGATCAGCGCGGTGCGCACCCCCGGCACCAGCGGTTTGATCTCTGCGATCGCCTCGTCGTGGAACGAGGACACCTCCACGCGGTCCGCCAGCCCGCGCCGGTTCATCACCTCGGCCAGCGCCCGCGCCGCCTGCGCGTCCTTGATCTCCGCCTGCAGCGGCGTGTGGACGGCCTCCAGGACCTCCTCGAAGACCGGGACCCGCTCGCCCCGGCCCGCGTCCAGGGCCCGCAGCTCGGCGAGGGTCTTCTCGGCGATGGGCCCGGTGCCGTCGGTCGTGCGGTCCACATCCGTGTCGTGCATGACGACGAGCGCGCCGTCCTTGCTCAGGTGCAGATCGAGTTCGATGGCGTCCAGGCCCGCCTCCTGGGCGGCGACGAAGGACCGGAGGGTGTTCTCGGGCTCCACACCCATGACTCCGCGGTGACCGATGGTGAGGAAGTTCAAGACGCGACTCTCTTCCGTCGACAGGCGGCAGTGGGGGGCCTGAAGGCCCCCCTGACCGTATCGCCTGGACCCGCCCTGTGCAGAGAGTGAGGGCATGGTCGCCGCGCATTCGGGCAGAAGCATGACCGACAGGAAAAAGTGCGGTGAAGCACAGGGTCGGGCAGGATAATTTCCCGGGTTCACCCTTGCTGGGAGGAACCTCGTGTGTATACGGTCTGCATACGTGAGATTCTCCCGTGGAAGGTGGGACATGACGGAAATTCTTGTGCAGGTGGGTTCGGAGGAAGGTCTTCCTCCCGTGGCCAGGGTGGTCGAGCACCCGGCATGGCCCGTGCTCAAGGATGCCGTGGAGCGGATCCGGCCATGGCAGTCCAAGGACGGGTCGATCGACTTCGACGCCGAGGGCGCGCCCGACCCGGCCGACGCCGAGCTCGCGGTCCGCCAGGTCGCCGACGCCGTCCGGGAACTCTCCCCGCTGCTCCCGCACGACGGTGCCTACCACGACGCCCTGGTCAAGGATCTGACCCGGTGGGCCGACAGCGGCTTCCAGGTGCCCGACTTCCTCGACTCGCTGCTGGCGTTCCAGCCCGCCGCGAACCGCGCGGACGGCCTCCAGCACCTCGTCGTCTTCCCGATGTACACCCAGAACGGCAACCCGGACCGCAACCTCGAAGCGGTCGTGCTGCGCATGGTCTGGCCGGACTGGCTGGCCGAGCTGGAGCGCACCCGCTACGACAACCCGCTGTTCTGCGGCATCAAGTTCGAGGACTTCACGGCCGGCTACGACACCAACTCGGCCGTCCTGTTCCCCGAGACCATCGCCGTGCGCGAGGCGCCGGAACGATTCACCTGGGGCGGCATCTTCTGCGACCGCGAGGCCGCCCGCTTCCGCCGTGTGACCGACGCCGCCGTCGACATCCTCGGCCTGGAGCTGCCCGAGGACGTCGCCGCGATGGTCCACGACCAGAAGCGCTGCGAGGAGGCGTTCGTCCTGTGGGACATGGTCCACGACCGCACCCACAGCCACGGCGACCTGCCCTTCGACCCGTTCATGATCAAGCAGCGCCAGCCGTTCTGGATGTACGGCCTGGAGGAGCTGCGCTGCGACCTCACCGCCTTCAAGGAGGCCGTGAAGCTTTCGGCCGACGGCGTACCGCAAGCCCGTGACGTGCAGGTCGCGGTGCTCTTCGACCGCATGTTCCGCTTCCCGGTCACCGGCGAGCGCGTGCGCAACTACGACGGCCTGGGTGGCCAGCTCCTCTTCGCCTACCTGCACAAGCACGACGTCGTCCGCTGGACCGACAACAAGCTCACCATCGACTGGGAGCGCGCCCCGCAGGTCACCAACCAGCTGTGCGCCGAGATCGAGAACCTGTACCGCGACGGCATCGACCGCCCGAAGCTCGTCCACTGGTTCGCCGGGTACGAGCTGGTCTCCACGTACCTCTCCCCGCACCCGGGCTCCAAGTGGGCCAAGGGCCCCGACGCCCTGGACACGACGCAGCCGCCGCGCAAACTCGTCGATGACGTGCTTCCGGACGAGTTTCCGCTGAGCATGTTCTATGAGGCTCTGTCCAAGAAGCTGAAGAACGTGATCGCCTCCACCAAGGGCATCACGGCGGACAGCGGCGAGCGGATCGCCGCGTGAGCGATCGGCGTACCGGGAACACTGCTCAGGAGGCGAAGATCATGGGGAACGGGGCGCTCAGCGGTGCGGTGATCGCGGTGGCCGGAGCGGGCGGGCCCGCCGGCCGGGCCGCACTGCTCAGGCTGGCCGAGGCGGGTGCGACCGTCATCGGGTCGGACAACGACCCGGAGCGGCTGGCGGAGGCGGTGGACGCGGCGAGCTACGCGACCGGCGGCGCCACCGTCACCGGTGACACGGTCGATCTGCTGGACCTGGGGGCCACCCGCGACTGGGCCACCCGTATCGAGAAGGACTTCGGCCGCGTCGACGGCCTGGTCCACCTCGTCGGCGGCTGGCGCGGCAGCGAGACCTTCACCCGGACCAGCCTCGACGACTGGGACTTCCTGGAGATGCTGCTGGTGCGCACCGTGCAGCACACCTCGCTGGCCTTCCACGAGGCGCTCCAGCGCAGCGACCGCGGCCGGTACGTGCTGATCAGCGCCGCGGGCGCCAGCAAGCCCACCGCGGGCAACGCCGCCTACGCGGCCGGCAAGGCGGCGGCCGAGGCGTGGACGCTGGCCATGGCGGACTACTTCCGCAAGGCCGGGGGTGCCGAGGGGCCGACGTCGGCTGCTGCGATCCTGGTGGTGAAGGCGCTGGTCCACGACGCGATGCGCGCCGATCGGCCCAACGCGAAGTTCGCGGGCTTCACCGACGTCAAGGACCTGGCCGAGGCCATCGCCAAGGTCTGGGAGAAGCCCGCCGCCGAAGTGAACGGAAACCGTCTGTGGCTCACCGAGAAGCCGTGAACCCGCCGAAGACCGACGCCCGTCGTCATCACGACCCCGAGGTCCGCGGTTTCGCCAGCGACAACTACTCCGGTGTCCACCCGGAGGTCCTCGCCGCCCTGACCCTGGCCAACGGCGGGCACCAGGTCGCGTACGGCGAGGACGCCTACACCGAGAACCTCCAGCAGGTGATCCGCAGCCACTTCGGACCCACGGCCGAGGCGTTCCCGGTCTTCAACGGCACCGGCGCGAACGTCGTCGCGCTCCAGGCGGTCACCGACCGCTGGGGCGCGGTGATCTGCGCCGAGAGCGCGCACATCAACGTCGACGAGTGCGGCGCCCCGGAGCGGGTCGGCGGTCTGAAGCTGCTGACCGTCCCGGCACCCGACGGCAAGCTCACGCCCGAGCTGATCGACCGGCAGGCCTACGGCTGGGACGACGAGCACCGGGCGATGCCGCAGGTGGTCTCCATCGCCCAGGCCACCGAGCTGGGCACGGTCTACACGCCGGAGGAGATACGCGCCCTCTGCGAGCACGCCCACGCGCACGGCATGAAGGTGCACCTGGACGGCTCGCGGCTGGCCAACGCCGCCGCCACCCTGAACGTCCCGATGCGGACGCTCACCAACGCCGCCGGCGTCGACATCCTCTCCCTGGGCGGCACGAAGAACGGGGCCATGTTCGGCGAGGCCGTCGTGGTCCTCAACCAGGACGCCGTCAGTCACATGAAGCACCTGCGCAAGCTGTCCATGCAGCTCGCCTCCAAGATGCGCTTCGTGTCGGTGCAGCTGGAGGCCCTGTTCGCCCGCGACCTGTGGCTGCGCAACGCCGGGCACGCCAACGAGATGGCCCAGCGGCTCGCCGAGGGCGTGCGGGCCGTGCACGGTGTGGAGGTCCTCTACCCGGTGCAGGTCAACGCGGTCTTCGCCCGCCTGCCCCACGACGTGAGCGAGCGCCTCCAGAAGCGGTTCCGCTTCTACTTCTGGGACGAGGCCGCGGGCGACGTCCGCTGGATGTGCGGCTTCGACACGACCGAGGACGACGTGGACGCGTTCCTGGCAGCGCTGAAGGAGGAGATGGCCCGCTAGGCGCCTGCATAGGTATACGGCAGAGCGTAAAAGGATTGACGGGGCGGTGATCCCTTCCTACGCTCTGCCTGTATGCAGCTGATCCAGCAAACGCCGGACCTCTCCGCCTACTTGGCCGCTGACGAGGCGATCGACCATCATCATCCGCTCGTGCGTGAAACGGCGGGGAGGCTCGCCGCCGGGGTGGCCGACTCGTATGACTATGCGCGGGCGGCCTTCGAGTTCGTGCGCGACACCATTCCGCACTCGCAGGACTCCGGCGATCTCCGCGTCACCTGGCGCGCCTCGGACGTCCTGGAGCGGCGCACCGGCATCTGCTACGCCAAGGCCCACGCGCTGGCCGCCCTGCTGCGGGCCGAGGACATCCCCACCGCGCTGTGCTACCAGAAGTTCGAGGAGGTGCACGGGCTGGTCGCCGTGCGGTTCAACGGCGCGTGGCACCGGCAGGACCCCCGGGGCAACAAACCCGGCGTCAACGCCCAGTTCTCCCTCGACGGTGAGCGGCTGGCCTTCCTGCCCGACCCGGCGTCCAATGAACTGGACTACCCGGTCTTGTATGCTGCACCACATCCGGTGGTGCTGGACGCCCTCACGGCAGCGCGCGACCGGCCGCACCTGTGGCAGACACTCCCCATCGCACTCTGAGGCAAGGCGACCATGAGGCTCACACTGACCGTGTCCGAGGACGTACGCGCACTCGCCCCCGGTTTCACGCACGTCGCGATCGAGGCGCACGGCCTGGTCAACGGGCCGAGCAGTGAAGCAAGCTCGGCCCTGCTGGACGATGCGGCCCGCCGGCTCGCCGTACGCCTGGACGGCCGCGCCCCGCACGAGGACCCGCACATGGCCGCATGGCGCGAGACCTACACCGCGTTCGGCTCGAAGCCGTCCCGTACCCGCAACTCCGCGGAGGCGCTGGCCAAGCGGGCCCTCTCGGAGGCCGGGCTGCCGCGCATCAACCTGCTCGTCGACCTCTACAACGCGGTTTCCGTCGCCCATCTGATCCCCGTCGGCGGCGAGGACGCCGACCGCGTCGAAGGCGGCATGCGCCTGATCCGCGCCACGGGAGAGGAGGACTTCGTGACCGTCGCCGGGGGCGAGGAGACCGTCGAGCACCCCGACGCGGGCGAAGTCGTGTGGCGCGACGACGCCGGCGTGACCTGCCGCCGCTGGAACTGGCGCCAGGGCCCGCGCACCCGGCTCACCGAGCGGACGACGTCCGGCATCTTCCTGCTGGAGAGCCTGGCGCCGATGCCGGTCGCCGAGGTGACGGCGGCCGGCGCGGAACTCGCCGAACTGCTGGCGAAATTCAGCCCCGGAGCGGACATCGCCGTCCGTGCTCCGGAGTCCTCCGCCTGAGTTCGGGCCGGGCGGGCGTCAGTGCGCCTCTGCCGCCCGCACCTGCTCCGGCGTCGGGGCCGTGCCGCCGAGGTGGGCCGGCATCCACCAGGTGTCGTCCGGGCCCTTCGGGCGGACGGGGTAGGCGCGCTGGGCGGCTTCGAGGAGCTCCTGCACACGCTCGCGCAGCTGGCGTGTGATGGCGCCCGCGTACTTGTCGCGGGAGGCCTCGATCGCCTCGCCCACCCGGATCGTGATGGGGATGTGGCTGCGCTTGAAGTTGCGCGGGTGACCCTTGGTCCACAGCCGCTGCGTGCCCCACACCGCCATCGGGATCAGCGGGACGCCGGCCTCCTGGGCCAGACGCGCGGCGCCCGACTTGAAGCTCTTCAGCGTGAACGACTGCGAGATCGTCGCCTCCGGGAAGACCCCGACGATCTCGCCGGACCGCAGCGAGTCCAGGGCGTGCGCGTAGGCCGCCTCGCCCTGCTTGCGGTCCACCGGGATGTGCTTCATGCCGCGCATCAGCGGGCCGGAGATGCGGTGCCGGAAGACGGACTCCTTCGCCATGAAACGCACGAGACGCTTCTGCGGCAGGGCCGCCAGGCCGTCGAAGACGAAGTCCAGGTAGCTGATGTGATTGCTCACCAGCACGGCGCCGCCCGAGCGCGGGATGTTCTCCGAACCCTGGAGGTCGATCTTGAGGTCCCACACCTTGAACAGCGTGCGGGCGAAACCGACGACGGGACGGTAGACGAGCTCTGCCATGGGCGGGCCGGCCCCTTCCTGCTCTGCCTGGGAAGGGATTCCCAGTGGAAAGTTACGCAGCCGTAGGTTTACGGCTTGTCGCAGATCGTGCCCGAAGAACGGCCGGGTAGCCAGTCCTCGTGCCCGTCGGCGGCGAGATTCTCGTCACGTCGCCCGCCGCTTCCCACCTCGTGCTTTTGCGCGCCCATTACTCCGCGCGGACCGCCACCCGCCGCCCGAGCAGGTACAACTCGCAGCCCAGGCAGTACCCGAACGCAGCATTGAGGAAGGCGGCGGCGAGCGCGGCGCCGGTCGCCGCGAGTCCCAGCCAGCCGGGGCCCAGGGTGTAGCCGACGAGCCCGAGTCCGGCGAAAAGCAGCCCCACCACCTGGGCGAAACGCGGCGGTTCGGGCGCTTCGAACGCGGTCGGCGGTCCGAGCCGCGGCCGCACGGCCCTGGCGAACAGCAGGCCGTACGGGGAGCGGCGGACCCCGCCCGCCGCTCCGAGCAGGAAAGCCAGCGTCTGCCAGGCCAGCAGCCAGGCGCTCCCGGTGACCAGAACGACCGCCAGGACGGCGGCCGTGACGGCCGCGCCGAACCGCGGTCCTCTCACATCGATGTCCATGGGAACCAAGCATTCCGCAGAACGGGCGGGTGGCGGGGCCGGGAATCTTTGCGGTCTCGTGAACGCTTGCAGCAGGTGATGACCGGACTGGTGGTGTGCGTGGTGGTGCTCGCGGCGGCGAGCGCCTACGGAGTGCTGCAGCGGCGGCGGAGCGGGAGAGTGCGGGTGCGCGGGCGCGACGACGGCAAACGGCTCGATGCGGCGGAACTGGGCGCGGAGCTCGGCGAGCGGGCCACGCTCGTGCAGTTCTCCAGCGCGTTCTGCGCGCCGTGCCGGGCGACCCGGCGGGTCCTCGGCGAGGTCGCCGGTGTGGTCCCGGGTGTGGCCCACGTCGAGATCGACGCCGAGGCCCATCTGGACCTCGTGCGGCGGCTGGACATCCTCAAGACCCCGACCGTGCTGGTCCTGGACGCCGACGGCCGGGTGGTGCGGCGGGCCACCGGGCAGCCGCGCAAGGCCGACGTGATCGCCGCGCTGGGGGAGGCGGTGTGACCGGCGTGACGCGGTCCGTGAGCCATCTCCCACATCACGGAACGAACTTGACTGCGCGTACCAATTATCGTCAGCCTGACCCCATGCCTGCGGACCTCCTCGCCACGCCCGACCTCCTGCGCTCGGTCTTCCGGCGGCACGCGGCGGGAGTCGCCGTCGTCACCGCTCGTGGCGAGGCGGGGCCGGTGGGCTTCACCGCGACCTCCCTGACGTCCGTCTCCGCCGAACCGCCCCTGCTGTCCTTCGGGGTCGGCACCGGCTCCTCCAGCTGGCCCGCGATCGCGGCGGCGGACCACGTCGGTGTCCACATCCTCGGTGAGCATCAGCAGGAGCTGGCCGCGACCTTCGCCCGCAGCGGCGTCGACCGCTTCGGCCCGCCCACCGCTTGGCGGGAGGGGCCCGAGGGCGTTCCCGTCCTCGACGGCGTGCTCGCCTGGCTGGTGGGCCGGGTCGTCGCGCGCGTGCCCGCCGGGGACCACCGGATCGTGCTCGCCGAGGTCGTGCACGGCGACCCCACCGGCACCGGTCGTCCGCTCCTCTACCACCAGGGACGTTTCCAGCGTCTGGGCGACTGAGCCGGGTGCCCCCCGGGCTGCGTGACCGTCGAGTTCCGGTTACGCTGCGTTGCGAAGGTCACAGTTCAAAGCGCTTGCTTAGCGGGAACGAACTGGGTGTACTGACGAGTAATATTTCGCTCGGGGCGTGGGTTCGCCCCGACCGGGATCGGACGCTAGAGGCGCCTATGCTGCCTGCAAGTAGGCAGCATGGAAATGACGATGCAGTAGGAGAGCCGGCGTGAGCTTGAGGATCGTTGTCACTGTGAAGTACGTGCCCGACGCCACTGGCGACCGGCACTTCGCCGATGACCTGACCGTCGACCGGGACGACGTGGACGGTCTGCTCTCCGAGCTCGACGAGTACGCGGTCGAGCAGGCGCTGCAGATCTCCGAGAACTCCGACGACGACGTGGAGATCACCGTCCTGACGGTGGGCCCCGAGGACGCCAAGGACGCCCTGCGCAAGGCGCTGTCCATGGGCGCTGACAAGGCGATCCACGTCGAGGACGACGACATCCACGGCACCGACGCCATCGGCACCTCCCTGGTCCTGGCCAAGGCGATCGAGAAGGCCGGCTACGACCTCGTCATCTCCGGCATGGCCTCCACCGACGGCACCATGGGCGTCGTGCCCGCGCTGCTCGCCGAGCGCCTGGGCGTCCCGCAGGTCACCCTGCTCTCCGAGGTCTCCGTCGAGGACGGCACGGTCAAGGGCCGCCGCGACGGCGACGCCGCCTCGGAGAACCTGGAGGCCTCCCTCCCGGCGGTCGTGTCCGTGACCGACCAGTCGGGCGAGGCCCGTTACCCGTCCTTCAAGGGCATCATGGCCGCCAAGAAGAAGCCGGTGGAGTCCTGGGACCTGTCCGACCTGGACCTGGAGGCCGAGGAGGTCGGCCTGGAGGGTGCCTACACCACGGTCGACGGCGCGGCCGAGCGCCCGGCCCGCACCGCGGGCACGATCGTCAAGGACGAGGGCGAGGGCGGCAAGCAGCTCGCTGAGTTCCTCGCGGGCCAGAAGTTCATCTGAGCCCTGCATTCGCTGACCGCCCCTCATCTTTCGCAAGCAGGAGAGAAGAAGTCCCATGGCTGAAGTTCTCGTCTACGTCGACCACGTGGACGGTGCCGTCCGCAAGCCCACCCTGGAGCTGCTGACCCTCGCCCGCCGCATCGGCGAGCCGGTCGCCGTCGCGCTGGGCAACGGCGCCGGTGACACCGCCGCCGCGCTCGCCGAGCACGGCGCGGTCAAGGTCCTCACGCACGAGGCCGCCGAGTACGCCGACTACCTGGTCGTACCGAAGGTGGACGCCCTCCAGGCCGCGCACGAGGCCGTGTCCCCGGCCGCCGTGCTGGTCCCGTCCTCCGCCGAGGGCAAGGAGATCGCCGCCCGTCTGGCGCTGCGCATCGGCTCCGGCATCATCACCGACGCCGTCGACCTGGAGGCCGGCGACGAGGGCCCCGTGGCCACGCAGTCGGTGTTCGCCGCGTCCTTCACCACCAAGTCCCGTGTCTCCAAGGGCACCCCGGTCATCACGGTCAAGCCCAACAGCGCCGCCGTGGAGGCCGCCCCGGCCGCCGGTGCTGTCGAGGCGCTGTCGGTGACCTTCTCCGCGCAGGCCACCGGCACCAAGGTCACCGGCCGTACGCCGCGTGAGTCGACGGGCCGTCCGGAGCTGACCGAGGCCGCGATCGTGGTCTCCGGTGGCCGTGGCGTCAACGGCGCGGAGAACTTCGCGATCATCGAGGCCCTCGCCGACTCGCTCGGCGCGGCCGTCGGTGCCTCGCGTGCCGCGGTGGACGCCGGCTGGTACCCGCACACCAACCAGGTCGGCCAGACCGGCAAGTCCGTCTCGCCGCAGCTGTACATCGCCAACGGCATCTCCGGCGCGATCCAGCACCGCGCCGGCATGCAGACCTCGAAGACGATCGTGGCGATCAACAAGGACGCCGAGGCCCCGATCTTCGACCTCGTCGACTACGGCGTCGTCGGCGACCTCTTCGACGTCGTCCCGGCCCTGACCGAGGAGATCAAGACCCGCAAGGGCTGATCGACCCCCGGCTGTGAGAGGCCCCCGTGACCGCGCGAGCGGTCACGGGGGCCTCTTCTCATCCCAGGGTCATCGAGGCCTGCACCGGCAGATGGTCGCTCGGATACGTCCCGTCCATGCTGAAGGTATTCATCCCGGCCCAGTGCGTGGTCACCCCGGGCGTGGTCAGGATCCAGTCGATACGCCGCCCGCCGGGCCTGAGCGCCCGGTAGCCGTGGTGCGTCCCGTACGCCGGACCCCGCGAGGCCGCCGCGTCCCAGGCGTCCACCAGTCCGATGTCCAGCATGAGGTCGTACACCCGGTTGTCGTGGGCGGCCGCGTTGAAGTCGCCGGTGACGATGACCGGTGACGACCGGTCCCACCCGGCGATGGTCTCGCCGATGAGCCCCGCCGAGCGTTCCCGGGCGTACTGGCTGACGCTGTCCAGGTGGGTGTTGAGGACGTAGAACTCCCGTCCGTCGCGGGCGAGATCGGCGAAACGGACCCAGGTCACCATGCGCAGCCAGTCCGCGCCCCAGGTGTTCGAGGCGATCGTGTGCGGAGTGTCGGACAGCCAGAAGTGATCGAACTCGAGCGGCTCGAGTCTGCGCGTGTCGTAGAAGACCGCCATGAACTCGTCCTTGCTGCCGCCCCCGCGTCCGGTGCCGATCCAGTCGTAGTGCCCGCCGAGATCCTTCTCGATCGCGCGCACTTGCCGGTAGAGCCCTTCCTGGGTGCCGATGAGGTGCGGCAGCTCGCGGCGCAGCAGTTCTCGCATCACCGGTCGGCGCACGTCCCAGCGCGGTGTCCTGTCGACGACGGTCCCGAAGCGGACGTTGAACGTCATGACGTTCAGGGCACCCGGGTGCTCGCCGGCGGAAGCGGGCTGTGTGGGGCCCGCGGTGGTGAGCAGCGGCCCCGCGATGGCGGCGGCGGCCGCCGCCTTGAGCCCGTGGCGGCGCGTCACTCCGACCTCGTTCGACACGTGGTCTCCCTCCCCTTGCACGTCAGGATGAAGCTTGCCTTCTGAGTACGGAAGAAGAGGGCCGATCGGCAGTGATCAAGCAGGAGGCATGGAGAATTCCACTTCAGGATGGTGTTGACCAGGCCGAAGGTCGGCCGATAACTTCGCTCTACGGATTGTTGATTCCGTACAGCGGAAAACAGGAGGGTCTCGGAATGGGTCAGGGCCAGCAGGAGAAGGTGGCGACGAGCCTCGCGGGCGCCGTCAGCGAGGAGATCAGTGCCTCCCTCGCGCCGGTCGACGCGGAGCTGGAGCGCCGCTACCCCGGGGACCCCGGCACCCGCCAGCCCGTCCACACCGTCTACGTACCCGGCGACGCCTTCGCCGCCGACACCGTCCGCTCCTGGGGCGACCGCGCCCTGGCGGCCCTCGACGAACACGCCCCGGACGCCGCGTCCTTCGCCGCCGTCCTCGGCTTCTCCGAGGAACTCGCCGAGCCCGTGTACGCGCGCGTGCGCGCCAAGCTGGAACGCGAGCCGATCGAGGACCTGCGCGTCGACTTCGAGGACGGCTACGGCAACCGCCCCGACGCCGAGGAGGACGAGGCCGCCGCCCGCGCCGCCCGGATCGTCGCCGAGGCCTACGCTGGGGGCACCTCCCGGCCGGAGGCTGGGGGAGGCACCGCCGCCCCGTACATGGGCATCCGCATGAAGTGCATGGAAGCGCCCGTCCGCGCCCGGGGCATCCGCACCCTCGACATCTTCCTCACCGGCCTGATGGAGGCCGGCGGCCTGCCCGGCGGGCTCGTGCTCACCCTGCCCAAGGTCACGTACCCCGAGCAGGTCACCGCCATGGCCCGGCTGCTGGACGCCTTCGAGAAGACCCACGGTCTCGAACCCGGCCGGATCGGCTTCGAGATCCAGATCGAGACCAGCCAGTCCATCCTCGCCGCCGACGGCACCGCCACCGTCGCCCGCATGATCCAGGCCGCCGAGGGCCGCGCCACCGGCCTGCACTACGGCACCTTCGACTACAGCGCCTGCCTCGGCGTCTCCGCCGCCCACCAGGCCAGTGACCACCCCGCCGCCGACCACGCCAAGGCCGTCATGCAGGTCGCGGCGGCCGGCACCGGCGTACGCGTCTCCGACGGCTCCACGAACGTCCTGCCGGTCGGTCCGACCGCCAGGGTCCACGACGCCTGGCGCCTGCACTACGGCCTCACCCGCCGCGCCCTGGCCCGCGCCTACTACCAGGGCTGGGACATGCACCCCGGCCACATCCCCACCCGTTACGCGGCCGTCTTCGCCTTCTACCGCGAGGGCTTCGAGCAGGCCGCCACCCGCCTGTCCCGCTACGCCAACCGCACCGGCGGCGACGTCATGGACGAACCCGCCACCGCCAAGGCCCTCAGCGGCTACCTGCTGCGCGGCCTGGACTGCGGCGCCCTGGACAACGGCGAGGTCGCCCGCCTGGCCGGCCTGACCCGGGCGGACCTGGAGTCCTTCGCGGCACCCCGGCGCGGTGACCTGACGGCGTCCGCCTGACACCGTCCGCACGACGTGCCGGCCGGCGCGTACCGGCCCTGTCACAGCCGTCACCGGCGGCCGTCGCCGTCACCGCAGCCCCGTAGTCTGTACGCCACGCACAGGCGGTGTAGGCCGCCGGCGCAGTCGGCGGGGTCACAGGAACGGGGCAGCGGTGTCAACGGGGGAGCACGGACAGGCGGACGGGACCGGACGGCTGCTGGCCGGCCGCTATCGCGTCACGGCGGCGCTGGGGCGCGGTGGCATGGGCGTCGTCTGGAAGGCCGTCGACGAGGTCCTCGGGCGTGAGGTCGCGGTCAAGGAACTGCGCACCTACACCGACGCGGCCGGTCCCGAACTGGAGGCTCTGCAGCTGCGGATGCGGCGCGAGGCGCGTGCGGCGGCCCGGGTGCGCCACCCCGGCGTCATCTCCGTGCACGACATCGCCCAGGTCGACGGCCGCCCGATCATCGTCATGGAACTGGTCGACGGGCCGTCCCTGGACGACGTCCTGCGTGAGCGCGGCACGCTGGACCCGGGCGAGGTCGCCGGCATCGGCGCGAAGGTCATGGACGCCCTGGCCGCCGCCCACCTCGCCGGCGTCCTGCACCGGGACGTGAAGCCGGGCAACATTCTGCTCGACCGCTCGGGCCGGGTCGTCCTCACCGACTTCGGCATCGCCACGATGGACGATCCCGGCGACGGTTCGGCCACGCACCTCACCCGCAGCGGCGAACTCGTCGGTTCCCTCGACTACCTCGCCCCCGAACGCGCGCAGGGCGCCGATCCCGGCCCCGCCTCCGACATCTGGGCGCTGGGCGCCACGCTGTACGCGGCCGTCGAAGGCTCCTCGCCCTTCCGCCGCACGTCCACGTTCTCCACGCTCACCGCGATCGTCACCGAGCCGCTGCCGGAACCCCGCCGCGCGGGCTCCCTCGCGCCCGTCCTCCAGCGGCTGATGGACAAGCGCCCCGAGTCCCGCCCGGAGGCCGACGAGGCCCGCGAACTGCTCCAGGCGGTCGCGGACACGGGCGGCACGGACACGCCGACCTCTTCTCTGCGAGGCCCCGCGGTCCCGCCCCCGCACGCGGAGACGGAACGCAGCGTCCCGTCGGTGCCGCCCGGGTTCGGGCCCCCGCAGCAGGGCGCCGCCGTCCCCCACGAGGGCACGAACACTCCGGGCTTCGGCACGGCAGCCGCTTTCGGAGCCGCAGGGACGGCGGGAACCGCGGGTGACGGCGGGCCTGGGGCCACCGCTCCCGGCCACCCGACGCCGCAGGACCCCGGACCCGGTCATGCCCCGCCGCCGGGCCCCGGCTCGCAGGGCTTCGGTCCGGCCGAGCCCGGCAGCACCGCCTCCGGTGCCTCCGCCGCCACCGCCCCGGTGAACACCGACCCGGCCCCGCCCCGCCGCACGGCACGCGTCCTGCTCGCCGCCGCGGCCGTCACCGTCGTCCTCGCCGCTGCCGGCACCACGATCGCCCTGATGAGCGACTCCGGCGGCAAGGAGACCGGCGCGCGGACCGACGCCGCCCGCGCGGACGCCGGGTCCTCCGAGCCCGGCGGCGCGGACGACGGCTCGAACGCCCCGAGGGCCACGCGGCAGGGCGACGACAAGGGCAGGGCCCCGTCCGGGAAGCCCGGCGCCGAGAAGGACCCCGAGCCCACCGGCCGGGCGACCTCCACCGCCCCCGCGAAGTCCACCGGCGGCGACACCGAAGGCGCCACCGGGCAGGAGACGCCGGACGGCACCCCCTCCGGCACTCCCACCACACCGGCCCCGGTCTGCCACCCCATCGGCGGCGGCAAGTACAACTGCCACGTCTGGAAGACCGCCGACTCCTACACCGCCTCCGGCACCAAGGTGGGCATCCTCAACGCGGGCACCAACTACTTCTACTGCCAGCAGAACCTGGGGCGCCGCGAGACCTCCGGGGAGTGGACCAACATCTGGTGGGCGAAGACCGACGACGACAGCGGCAACACCGACGTCTGGGTCAGCGACGTCTACATCAAGGGCGGTGACAACGACGCGCCGGTCCCCGGGCTCCCGTTCTGCTGAGCCCGTGCCGAGGCGGCCACGTACCGTTCGAGACCGGAGGCCGTCACCAGCTTCTCCTCGATGAACAGCCGGGTGCCCCGCTCGCACAGCCGCCGGTCCCCGCGGGCCCGCGCGCAGAACTCCTCGGGCACGACACCGAACAGCTCCCGCAGCCGCGGCAGCCCGACGAGCAGCTCCGTCAGCAGCTCCCGCTCACCCGGGTGCGTGCGCGGCGTGCCCGTGCCGTCGTGAAGGACACCGTGCCGGTTGACGTAGGCGTACGCCCCGGGCAGGCGCGTGCCGTCCGCGAGGTCGATCCGGACGTCGGGCGACGGCAGCCAGGCCCGGTCGAAATTGCCGCCCGGCGACGGCACGCCCTCGCTCGCGTCGATCACCGCGAGCTGCTCGGCGTCGAGCCACAGGACGAACAGCTCCCGCACGGTGTCCGGGGCGCCGACCGGCGAGGCCGACACGTATCCCATGCGGCTCACGTGCGCCGAGACGCCGGCGTCGACGCCCGTCACCCGGGCCTTGACCATCGGCAGCGGCGACGCGACCCCGCACTCCGTCATCTTGTGCCTGAGCTGTCCCGGGCAGCCGTTGGAGCCGATGGCGACGACCGGCGTGCGGTCGTCGTACACCAGCCGCTCCAGGGGCAGGAAACGGTCCCCGTCGAGGAGCCCGGAATCCGCGGGCCACGCGCCCGGATACAGCAGCGGGTGCTCGCGAGGCGCCTCGTGCAGACCCAGGGCTCGCAGTGTGCGATCGGTGGCGTCGTCCATCGGCCGCTCAGTCCGCCGGGGGGAACTCGCCCGAGCCGCGGGTGATCAGCCGGGTCGGCAGCTCGATGCGCTCGGGGTTGACGAGTGTGCCGTCCAGCTGCCGGAAGAGACGTTCCGCCGCGGTGCGCCCGATGTCCGCCGCGTCCTGGGCCACGACGGTGACGCCCGGCTGGAGCAGGTCGGCGAGCTCGATGTCGTCGAAGCCGACCAGGGCGACACGGCGGGCCTGCTCGGCGAGGACGCGGATCACGGTGACCGTCACCCGGTTGTTGCCGGCGAAGATCGCCGTGACCGGGTCGGGGCCGGTCAGCATGTCCTCGGCCGCTCTGCGCACCCGCTCGGGGTCGGTGACGCCGAGGGACATCCAGGAGCCCGCCACGGGTATGCCCGCGTCCTCCATCGCGGCCCGGTAGCCGCGCAGCCGCTCGGCGGCCGTGTGGATGCGGGGCATGTCGCCGATGAAGCCGATCCGGCGGTGGCCGTGCGCGATGAGGTGGGCGACGCCGCCGCGGGCGCCGCCGTAGTTGTCCGACAGGACCACGTCGGCGTCGATGTGCCCCGCGGGCCGGTCCACGAACACCGTGGCGACGCCCGCCTTGAGCTCGGGCTCCAGATAGCGGTGGTCGTCCCCGGCCGGGATCACCACCAGCCCGTCCACCCGCCGCGCGCACAGGGCCAGCACCAGCTCCTGCTCGCGCTCGGGGTCCTCGGCGCTGGAGCCGTTGATCAGCAGGGCGCCGTGCGCACGGGCCACCTCCTCCACCGACCGGCTCAGCGGTCCGTAGAACGGGTCAGCCAGGTCTTCCAGGACCAGGCCGATGCTCGCAGTGCGGCCCTTGCGCAGCACCCGCGCGCTGTCGTTGCGGCGGAAGCCGAGGGCGTCGATCGCTTCCTGGACCCGCCGCTCCGTCTCCGGGGTGACCCCCGGTTCCCCGTTCACGACGCGGGAGACCGTCTTGAGGCCCACTCCGGCGCGTGCCGCTACGTCCTTCATGGTCGGCCGGGTGCCGTAGCGCGTTGCGGATCGGAGGGAAGTAGGGGCCACGGTGTCCAGTCCTGTCCTGTCGTCCACGGGGGTGCGTCGATCCTGGGTTTGTATGAGGATGTGGCGTCGAGCATAGAGCCTGGACAACGTTGTCAGGCTCGGGAGAGACTGTCCACCGCAATCTCCGGCCCCGCGCACCCTCGCGGGACCGGACCGCTGCGTGCCCTGCTTGATGGCCAATCTCGGCGTTTTTCTCATGCCCGACGGGGAGATCCGACACTGATGCACACCGACCTCGTGGCCGCGCTCGACATCGGCGGCACCAAGATCGCCGGCGCTCTGGTGGACGGCCACGGCCGGATCCTGGTCCGCGCCCAGCGGCCGACGCCCGCCCGGGAGGACGGCGACACCGTGATGCGGGCCGTGGAGGAGGTGCTGGCCGAGCTCACCGCGTCGCCGCTGTGGGGGCGTGCCACGGCGGTGGGGATCGGCAGCTCCGGGCCCGTGGACGCCTTGGCGGGCACGGTGAGCCCGGTGAACGTGCCCGGCTGGCGCGACTTCCCGCTCGTCGCCCGGGTGCGGGCCGCCGCGGGCAACCTGCCCGTCGAGCTGATCGGCGACGGTGTGGCGATCACGGCGGCCGAACACTGGCAGGGCGCCGCCCGTGGTCATGACAACGCGCTGTGCATGGTCGTCTCCACCGGCGTCGGCGGCGGGCTCGTGCTCGGCGGCCGGCTGCACCCCGGCCCCACCGGCAACGCGGGCCACATCGGCCACATCAGCGTGGACCTCGACGGCGATCTGTGCCCGTGCGGCTCGCACGGCTGCGTGGAGCGCATCGCGAGCGGTCCCAACATCGCCCGGCGCGCCCTGGAGAACGGCTGGCGGCCCGGCCCCGACGGGGACACGTCGGCCGCCGCGGTGGCCGCCGCCGCCCGCTCGGGCGACCCGGTCGCCGTCGCCTCCTTCGAGCGAGCCGCCCAGGCTCTGGCCGCCGGGATCGCCGCCACCGCGACGCTCGTGGAGATCGACATCGCCGTGATCGGCGGGGGAGTGGGCAAGGCGGGCGACGTCCTCTTCGATCCCCTGCGCAAGGCGCTGAGCACCTACGCGACGCTGTCCTTCGTCAGGAACCTGACGGTGGCACCGGCGCAGATGGGCACCGACGCCGGGCTGGTGGGCGCGGCGGCGGCAGCGCTGGCGGAGCGGACGGACACGGCGGTGGCCGGGGTGTGAGTCGGGGCCGGCCGATCGGGCAGGAACGTTCAGCCTGCGATGGCGTGCCGCGGGCCGGTGCGGGGACCGGCGGTGACCCCGGGCTATACGGACCGGTTCGGTCCGTATAGCCGGAAATCAGCCGCACGTGCGTGCGATGTGGCACGATCGCGCTTGTGAGCAGCAGACCCGCCTCGGCACAGCACCTGCGTGACCTCGCCCGACTGCGCCGTGTCAAGGACCGGATCGACCGGGAGTACGCGAAGCCTCTGGACGTCGAGGCGCTCGCCCGGGGCGTGCACATGTCGGCGGGGCACCTGAGCCGCGAGTTCCGGCAGGCGTACGGGGAGTCGCCGTACAGCTACCTCATGACCCGGCGCATCGAGCGCGCCATGGCGCTGCTGCGCCGGGGCGACCTCAGCGTCACCGAGGTCTGCTTCGAGGTCGGCTGCGCGTCGCTGGGCACCTTCAGCACCCGGTTCACCGAGCTGGTCGGCATGCCGCCCAGTGCCTACCGGCGCGAGGCGGCGCGCGCGACGGCCGGCATTCCGTCGTGCGTGGCGAAGCAGGTGACCAGACCGATCAGGAATCGAGAAGCGCCCGCCGCGAGCCGAAACTAGCGTGATGGCCATGGACCTCCACATTCACGCCAGCTTCCTCCCGCACGACGACCCGGACGCCGCCCTGGCGTTCTACCGCGACACCCTCGGCTTCGAAGTCAGGAACGACGTCGGATACGAGGGCATGCGCTGGATCACGGTCGGCCCCGTCGGCCAGCCCGGCACGAACATCGTGCTGCACCCGCCGGCCGCCGACCCCGGCATCACCGACGACGAGCGCCGCACCATCACCGAGATGATGGCCAAGGGCACCTACGCCAGCATCGTCCTGGCCACCACCGACGTCGACGGCACCTTCGAGCGGGTGCAGGCGGGCGACGCCGAGGTGGTCCAGGAGCCCGTGGACCAGCCCTACGGTGTCCGCGACTGCGCCTTCCGCGACCCCGCGGGCAACATGGTCCGCATCCAGCAGCTCAAGGCGCCGTAACAGCCCCACAGAACGACGCGTCATCCCGCGCGAGCCCGTACGGCCACGCAGTGGCTCCGGCTCCCGCACCCCCCGCGCCGGCCCCCGGGACCGGCGCGGGGCCCGAGACCGCCCGAACGCGGCAGCGCCGCCCGGCAGATGGAGACACCATGAGCAAGGCCACGACGACGGACAGACAGTCGCCCGGGCCGCACGTTGCCGACAGCCATGACGTGATCCGCGTGCACGGCGCGCGCGAGAACAACCTCAGGGACGTCAGCATCGAGATCCCCAAGCGCCGGCTCACGGTGTTCACCGGCGTCTCCGGGTCGGGCAAGAGCTCGCTGGTGTTCGACACGATCGCGGCGGAGTCGCAGCGGCTGATCAATGAGACCTACAGCGCCTTCCTCCAGGGGTTCATGCCGAACCTGGCCCGGCCCGAGGTCGACGTGCTGGACGGACTGACGACCGCGATCGCCGTCGACCAGCAGCGCATGGGCTCCGATCCCCGCTCCACCGTCGGCACCGCCACCGATGCCAACGCCATGCTGCGGATCCTCTTCAGCCGGCTCGGCACGCCCCACATCGGCCCGCCCGGCGCCTTCTCCTTCAACACCGCCTCGGTCTCAGCGAGCGGTGGGTTCACGGTGGACCGCGGTGCCGACAAGACCAGGACCGAGAAGGTGTCCTTCAGCCGCACCGGCGGCATGTGCACGCACTGCGAGGGCCGGGGCACCGTCTCCGACATCGACCTCACCCAGCTCTACGACGACTCCAAGTCGCTCTCGGAGGACCCGTTCACGATCCCCACCTACACCGGGGGCGGCTGGGTGGTGCGCGTCATCGCCGAGTCGGGCTTCTTCGACAAGGACAAGCCGATCCGGAAATACACCAAGAAGGAGCGGCACGACTTCCTGTACCGCGAGCCGACCAAGGTGAAGATCAACGGCGTCAACCTCACCTACGAGGGGCTGATCCCGAAGATCCAGAAGACCTTCCTCTCCAAGGACCGCGAGTCGATGCAGCCGCACATCCGGGCCTTCGTGGACCGGGCGGTCACCTTCACCCGCTGCCCCGAGTGCGACGGCACCCGGCTCAGTGAACTCGCGCGCTCCTCGAAGATCGGCAAGATCTCCATCGCCGACGCCTGCGCGATGGAGATCCGCGACCTGGCGGAGTGGGTCCGGGGGCTGGACGAGCCGTCGGTGGCGCCCCTGCTGGCCAAGCTCCAGCACACCCTGGACTCGTTCGTGGAGATCGGCCTCGGCTACCTCTCGCTCGACCGGTCCTCGGGCACGCTCTCCGGCGGCGAGGCCCAGCGCACCAAGATGATCCGCCACCTCGGCTCCTCGCTCACCGACGTCACCTACGTCTTCGACGAGCCGTCCATCGGCCTGCACCCGCATGACATCCAGCGGATGAACAACCTGCTCCTGCGCCTGCGCGACAAGGGCAACACCGTGCTGGTCGTGGAGCACAAGCCGGAGACGATCGCCATCGCCGACCACGTCGTGGACCTCGGCCCCGGGGCCGGCACGGCGGGCGGCACCGTCTGCTTCGAGGGAACCCTGGAGGGGCTGCGCGGCAGCGACACCGTCACCGGCCGCCACCTCGACGACCGGGCCAAGATCAAGGCGGCGGTCCGCAAGCCCACCGGCGCGCTGGAGGTCCGGGGTGCCTCGGCGAACAACCTGCACGACGTCGACGTCGACATCCCGCTCGGCGTCCTCACCGTCGTGACCGGCGTGGCCGGCTCCGGCAAGAGCTCGCTCGTGCACGGCTCGATGGCCCGGCAGGCCGGGGCCGAGGGCGTGGTGGCGATCGACCAGACCCCGATCCGCGGCTCCCGGCGCAGCAACCCGGCGACGTACACCGGGCTGGCCGACCCGATCCGCAAGGCCTTCGCCAAGGCCAACGGGGTGAAGCCGGCGCTGTTCAGCGCCAACTCCGAGGGCGCCTGCCCCACCTGCAACGGCGCCGGTGTCATCTACACCGACCTGGCGATCATGCAGAGCGTCGCCACGCCCTGCGAGGAATGCGAGGGCCGGCGGTTCGAGGCGTCGGTGCTGGAGTACCGCCTCGGCGGCCGCGACATCAGCGAGGTGCTGGCGATGCCGGTGACCGAGGCCGAGGAGTTCTTCGGCGGCGGTGAGGCCCGCACCCCGGCCGCGCACCGGATCCTGGAGCGGCTCGCGGACGTCGGGCTCGGCTACCTCACCCTCGGGCAGCCGCTCACCACGCTGTCCGGCGGCGAGCGGCAGCGGCTCAAGCTGGCCACGCACATGGGCGAGAGGGGCGGCGTGTACGTCCTCGACGAGCCGACCACCGGCCTGCACCTGGCGGACGTGGAGCAGCTGCTCGGCCTGCTCGACCGGCTCGTCGACTCCGGAAAGTCGGTCATCGTGATCGAGCACCACCAGGCGGCCATGGCGCACGCCGACTGGATCATCGACCTCGGTCCCGGCGCCGGCCACGACGGCGGCCGGATCGTCTTCGAGGGCACCCCGGCCGACCTCGTCGAGGCCCGCTCCACCCTGACCGGGGAGCACCTGGCGGCCTACGTGGGCGCCTGAGCCCGACGGCACGGAGCCGCCGGTGATCCCGGCACCGGCGGCCTCACCCGTCCCTGCGGCAGTCGCGGAGGGCGGGCTGAACGGCCCATCCCGGCGAGCGGCCGGTGCCGTCCCCGCGCACTCTGGTGCCATGGCGTCCGAGAAGCCCGTCGTGGTCTACCCGCCCGCCGCGGACGGCGGCCGGCGGGTGCGTGTGGACGACCAGTTCCTCGGCATCGCCTACGGGCCGCTCGACGTGGCGGAGTTCCTGCGGCGAGCCGGGATCGAGGACGCGGACGCCGCGTACGTGGCGGCCACGGGGCTGATCGAGTGGCGCGGCGGCGGGCCCGGGACGTGGGGAGCCGACCGGGGCGGCCACTCCGCGTGAAGTCCGCTTCGCCCGGTCGCACGCGGACGCGTGACCCCGGAGCGGGTCCGGCAGTTGAGTCGGGCATGAAGAAGCGCAGCATGCTCGCCATCGCCTCCCTCGCCACCGGCTTCGTCGTCGCGGCGGTCACCCCGTCGCACGCCGTCGGGGACCGCCTCGGCACCCTGAGTGTCGACGACACCCTCAAGACCCTCGACGAGACCGTCGCCAAGGACAGCCTGTCCCTGGACCGGGAGGGCGGCGCCCAGGCGAAGAAGAAGGGCTGACGAGCCGCACGGCCCCGCGGTCACGGCGCCGGTGCCCCCGCGTGAGGGGGCGCCGGCGCCGTCGTCATGTGCGCCCTCAACTGCGGCTGGTTTCCGTGGCAGGGTGGAGCGGGCAAGCCTCAGGGGGCCAACAGAAGAGGGGGACCTGTGACCGTCGTCTGGATCAACGGCGCGTTCGGTGCGGGGAAGACCACCACCGCACGGGAACTGATCGAACTGATCCCGAACAGCACGCTCTTCGACCCGGAGGTCGTCGGCGGCGCGCTCGCCCACCTGCTGCCACCCAAACACCTCGCCGAGGCCGGAGACCTCCAGGACCTGCCGATCTGGCGACGCCTGGTGATCGACACGGCGGCCGCGTTGCTCGCCGAGCTCGGCGGGACCCTCGTCGTCCCCATGACCCTGCTGCGCCAGGAGTACCGCGACGAGATCTTCGGGGGCCTGGCCGCGCGCAGGATTCCGGTCAGCCACATCCTGCTCGCTCCGGCCGAAACGATACTGCGGGAGCGGATAGCGAGCCGTGAGGTCCCTCGCGACCTGCCCGACGGCGACCTGCGCATACGCCAGTGGTCCTACGACCACATCGAGCCGTACCGGGCCGCCCTCGCCTCCTGGCTCACCGCCGACGCCCACCCGGTCGACACCAGCGCCCTCACGCCGTACGAGACGGCGGTCCGGGTCGCCGAGGCCGTCACCAGCGGTTCCGTGCCCGTCTGCGACATCGTGCAGACACCCGAGCCCACCGCCGAGACCGTCGCCGCCGGAGTGCTCCTCTTCGACGAGGAGGACCGGGTACTGCTCGTCGACCCCACGTACAAGGCCGGCTGGGAGTTCCCCGGCGGCGTCGTCGAACCCGGCGAGGCGCCCGCTCGCGCCGGGATGCGCGAGGTCGCCGAGGAGACCGGCATCAGCCTCGACGAGGTGCCGGGCCTGCTCGTCGTCGACTGGGAACGCCCCGCGCCCCCCGGCTACGGCGGACTGCGGCTCCTCTTCGACGGCGGCCTCCTCGACTCCGCGGAGGCCGGTCGGCTGCTGCTGCCCGGCCCGGAGCTGCGCGCCTGGCGCTTCGTCACCGAGGAGGAGGCCGCGGACCTGCTGCCACCGGTGCGCTACGAGCGGCTGCGCTGGGCCCTGAGGGCACGCGAACGCGGAGCGGCGCTCTATCTGGAGGCCGGGGTGCCGGTCGGCTGACGCCGGGCCCGCCGCCCGCGCCCTTTACCCGGCACGGGGGATTCCGAGGGAAAAGCAAAAGGAAACAACGCGGCGGTCACGGCCAATCACTGCCCAAGGAATCTCCCGCAAACATTCACGCGGCGGGTAATCACATTCCCTGCTCTCGTCAACACTTTTCCATGACCGCAAACAATCCCTTTTCTCGCCCCTGCGCGGCTTGACCGGACTCGCACGCCGTTGCGAAAGTCCGCAGAGTCTCACGGCGGAATCAACGACCGCCACCCAATTTCCTTGCCTCAGGGGCAGATCCGGGATGTCCGTACGATGACCACGCAACACCAGCCGGTCGACACCGGCGGTGGCACCACGCTGCTGACCGAGCCGTCGACGCAGGAATCCAGACCCGGCGGCACGGTTGTCGCCGGCCGCTCACCGGCCCGGATGGCCTGGCGGCGGATCAGGCGGGACAAGGTCACCACGGCCGCCCTGGCGGCCACCCTCCTGTTCATCGCGATCGCGCTCCTCGCGCCGGTGCTCACCGCACTGACCGGCTGGGGGCCGATCACCCCCGACAACAAGGCGATCAATCCGGACACGGGAAACTTCCCCTACGGATCGCTGGGCGGCGTCAGCGCCCAGCACCTGCTCGGCGTCGAACCGGGCACCGGTTACGACCTGTTCGCCCGCGTCGTCTACGGTCTGCGCACCTCCCTCTACGTGGGGTTCGCCTCGGCCGTGCTGTCCACCGCGGTCGGTGTCGTGGCCGGGCTGGCGGCCGGCTACTTCGGCGGCTGGGTCGACTCCCTGCTGTCGCGGATCATGGACGTGATGCTGGCCTTCCCGCAGCTGCTGTTCATCATCGCGCTCACCCCGGTGATCCAGAACGCGCTGCAGACCGACAGCCACGGCGGCACCGACGAGAACCTCCGGCTGCTCGTCCTGGTCCTCAACATCGCCGTCTTCGCCTGGGCGTACACCGCACGCCTGGTGCGCGGGCAGGTGCTGAGCCTGCGCGAGCGGGAGTTCGTCGACGCCGCCCGGCTGATGAGCGCCGGCCGCCGGCACATCCTCTTCCGGCAGCTGCTGCCCAACCTGTGGGCGCCGATCCTCATCTCCTTCGCGCTCGCCGTCCCGCAGAACATCACCACCGAGGCGGCCCTGTCCTACCTGGGAGTGGGTGTCATCCCGCCGAACCCCGACTGGGGCGCCCTGCTGTCGGACGCCTCCCAGTTCTTCCTTCAGGACCCGATGTACCTCTTCGTGCCCGGCGTCCTGCTCCTCGTCCTGGTCCTGGCGCTCAACCTCCTGGGGGACGG
This sequence comes from Streptomyces paradoxus, assembly GCF_014202475.1. Taxonomy (GTDB): domain Bacteria; phylum Actinomycetota; class Actinomycetes; order Streptomycetales; family Streptomycetaceae; genus Streptomyces; species Streptomyces paradoxus. The sequence goes on along the minus strand of NZ_JACHGV010000007.1, from coordinate 42,224 downwards.
CGTCCGGGACGCCCTGGACCCCCGCGCCCGGCGCGGCTGACCCGAGCCACCCCCCGAGTATCGGCCCGGCGGCCCCACGAACGGCCGCCTAGCCCGTAGCAAGAAACGGAGTTTCCTCAATGACGCGCAGCACGCGCAGATCGCGCACGGTCGCTCTCACGGCCTCAGCCGTGATGATCGCCCTGGGGGCCACCGCATGCGGAGGGTCCTCCGGCAGCAGCGCCGGCGGCGCCCCCGGCAAGGGCGGCACGCTGACCATCCTCGACAAGGCGGACTTCGACCACCTCGACCCCCAGCGCGTCTACACGACCGAGGGCCAGAGCATGGACCAGGAGATCGTCCGGACCCTCACCGGCTGGGACGAGACGGGATCGGCCCCCAAGCTGGTCGGCGACCTCGCCACCGACACCGGAACACCGTCCAAGGGCGCCACCGTCTGGACCTTCCACCTCCGGCACGGCGTCAAGTACCAGGACGGCGCCGAGGTCACCGCACCCGACGTCAAGTACGGCGTCGAGCGGTTCTTCTCCTCCGACATCAACGGCGGCCCGCCCTACGCGGCCCAGTGGCTCGTCGGCGGCGCCGACTACAAGGGCCCCTACAAGGGCAAGCAACTGGACTCCATCCAGACGCCGGACAAGTACACCATCGTCTTCCATCTGAACCAGCCGGTGGCCGACTTCAACGAGACCACCACGATGCCCGGCTGGTCCGCCGTGCCCAAGGCCCATGACACCGGCTCGACCTACGACACCCATGTGTGGTCCGACGGCCCTTACATGATCAAGTCGTACACCAAGAACAAGGAACTCGTCCTCGCCAGGAACACCCACTGGTCGCAGTCGACCGACCTGATCCGGCAGCAGAACGTCGACGGGATGGACGTCCGGTTCGGGCAGGACGAGTCGGCCATCGACCAGCAGATCAAGGCGGACGCCGGCACCGCCCAGACGTCGATCCAGCAGTGGCCGATCGCGGGCTCGGACCTGGCCCAGCTGGCCAACGACCCCTCGCTGAAGAGCCGTTACTACAAGATCCCCGCGCCGGGCATCAACTACCTCGCCATCAACACCACCCGCGTCAAGAACCTGAAGGTCCGTCAGGCGATCGAGTACGCCATCGACAAGACCACGGTGCGCGGCGCCTTCGGCGGCTCCGCCTACGGCGACTACGCCAGCACCATGCTGAGCCCCGGCATCGGCGGCTACAAGAAGTTCAACCTGTACAGCGCCAACCCGGCGGGCAACCTCGCCAAGGCCAAGGAGCTGATGAAGCAGGCGGGCAACCCGAAGCCGACCATGTCGATCGCGGTGGAGAACACCCCGACCCAGGAGCACTTCGCCGACGCCGTGAAGACCGCGCTGGAACGCATCGGCATCACGGTGAACATCACCCCGATCGACGCGGCGAACTACTTCAGCACCATCAACAACACGAAGAACCAGTACGACCTGACCTGGGGCGACTGGATCGCCGACTGGCCGAACGCCTCCACCGTGCTGCCCACCCTCTTCGACGGCCGGCTGATCAAGAAGAACCCGCAGGCCAACCAGGACCTGTCCTACCTGAACGACCCGAAGGTCAACGCGCTGATCGACCAGGCCGCCAAGACGGCCGACGTCAAGCAGCGCAACGCCACCTACGGCCAGATGGACCAGCAGATCCTGAAGGACGCCGCCGTGGTCCCGCTGATGTACATGAACTTCAGCGAGATGGCCGGCTCCAAGGTCGGCGGGGTCATCCCCGACACGATCGTGGCCGAGCCGAGCCTGGTCCACATCTACGTCAAGCACTGACGCCCCTCCTCTAGACCCCGCCGGCGGCTCCGGCCACCGGCGGGCATCCCACTCACGTCAGGTCCCGGCACCCCATGTTTCGTTACCTCATCAGACGCCTGCTGGCAGCGGCCCTGATCATGCTGGTGATCACCACGATCACCTTCTTCATCTTCTTCGCGCTGCCGTCCGACCCCGCACTCCTGGCCTGCGGAAAGACCTGCTCGCCCTCGCGCCTCGCGGAGATCAAGCACTCGCTGGGCCTGGACCGGAGCTACCTGACCCAGTACTGGGAGTTCCTCAAGGGGCTGTTCGCCGGCCGTGACTTCGGCGACCAGAGCGTGCGCATCCACTGCGGCGCGCCCTGTCTCGGCGTCTCCTTCCAGACCGACACCCCCGTCCTGACCACCCTGCTGTCGGACTTCCCGGCGGACCTCTCCCTCGGCCTCGGCGCCGCGGTGGCCTTCCTGCTCCTGGGCGTCGGCCTCGGCACCGTCGCCGCCGTGCGCCGGGGCAGGGCCGCCGACAAGGCGGCGGTCGGACTCGCCCTGTTCGGCGTGTCGGTGCAGATCTACTTCATCGGTCTGCTCCTGCTGTACCTCTTCGTCGACAAGTTCCAGATCCTGCCGGCCTCCGGCTACACCTCGATCACCGAGGACCCGGCCGGCTGGTTCAAGGGCCTGATCCTGCCGTGGACCACCCTCGTCATCGTCTACCTGGCGATGTACACCCGGCTCACCCGCTCCTCCATGCTGGAGGTCTTCGCCGAGGACTACATGCGCACGGCCCGCGCCAAGGGCCTGCCGGCCGCCACCGTCGTCCTCAAACACGGCCTGCGGGCCGCCATCACCCCCATCATCACCATCTTCGGCATGGATGTCGGCTCCCTGATCGGCGGCTCCGCGGTCATCACCGAGTCGGTGTTCGGCATCAACGGCATCGGCAAGCTCGCGGTCGACTCCGTGCAGAACTCCGACCTGCCGGTCATCCTCGGCACCACGCTCTTCGCCGCGACGTTCGTCGTCATCGCCAACGTCGTCGTCGACCTCGTGTACGGCCTCGTCGACCCGCGTGTGCGCCTCGCCTGAGCCTCCTTCTTCATCCTTAGGAACACCCGTGTCCGTTCAGACCTCACCGCAGCCCGCGGATGTCGCACCCGCGCCCGCACCCTTCCTCGACGTACGCGACCTGAAGGTGCACTTCCCGACCGAGGACGGCCTCGTCAAGTCCGTCGACGGCGTCTCCTTCACCCTGGAGAAGGGCAGGACCCTCGGCATCGTCGGCGAGTCCGGCTCCGGCAAGTCGGTGACCTCACTGGCCCTGCTCGGACTGCACAAGGGCACCCGCGCCCAGGTCAGCGGCGAGATCTGGCTGGAGGGCAGGGAACTCGTCGCCCTGCCCGAGGCCCAGATGCGCGCCCTGCGCGGCCGAACGGTCTCCATGATCTTCCAGGACCCGCTGTCCGCACTGCACCCCTTCTTCACCGTCGGCTCGCAGATCGCCGAGGCCTACCGGGTGCATCACAAGGTCTCCAGGAAGGAGGCCAGGGACCGCGCGGTGGAGATGCTGAAGCGGGTCGGCATCCCGCAGCCCGAGCGGCGGGCCGGGGACTACCCGCACCAGTTCTCCGGCGGCATGCGCCAGCGCGCCATGATCGCCATGTCGCTGGTGTGCGACCCGGAGCTGCTCATCGCCGACGAGCCCACCACCGCCCTGGACGTCACCGTCCAGGCGCAGATCCTGGACCTGATCCGCGACCTCCAGGAGGAGTTCGGCTCCGCCGTCGTCATCATCACCCACGACCTCGGCGTGGTCGCCGACGTCGCCGACGACATCCTGGTGATGTACGGCGGCCGCCGCATCGAGTACGGCACTACCCGCGACGTCCTCAAGGATCCCCAGCACCCGTACACCTGGGGCCTGTTGCAGTCGATGCCGCACCTCAGCGGCGACGTCGGCGAACGGCTCAACCCGATCCCCGGCAGCCCGCCGAGCCTGATCAACCTGCCGGACGGCTGCGCCTTCCATCCCCGCTGCGCCTACAAGGGCTGGGTGCCGGAGGGCCGTTGCACGGCGGAGCGGCCCGAACTGCGACTCGTCTCCGGCAGCGAACGGCACCTCGCCGCGTGCCATCTCAGCGACGACGCCAAGCACGAGATCCGCGGCGGGGACGGCCCGGACGACCGGGGCGCCGCGGCCGGACGGGCCGCGCAGTGACGGCGGCGGACGAAAGGGAACATGCCGTGAGCACCACCGAGCCCCGCACCGGGCAGAGCACCGACCGCCCCGCCGCCGAGAACACCGGCGAGAACCTGCTGGAGGTGCGCGGTCTGCAGAAGCACTTCCCGATCCGGCAGGGCATCATCTTCCAGCGGCGGATCGGGGCCGTGCGTGCCGTCGACGGCATCGACTTCTCGGTCGGGCCCGGCGAGTCCCTGGGGCTGGTCGGCGAGTCCGGCTGCGGCAAGTCGACCACGGGCCGGCTGATCACCCGGCTCCTCGAACCCACCGGCGGTTCCGTCGTCTTCGACGGCGAGGACATCACGCACCGGTCGCCGGGGCAGATGCAGGAGGCCCGGCGCAACCTCCAGATGATCTTCCAGGACCCGTACTCGTCGCTGAACCCCCGGCACACCGTCGGGACCATCATCGAGACGCCGATGCGGCTCAACGGCATCAACCCGCCCCAGGGCCACAAGAAGCGCGCCCAGGAACTCCTGGAGACGGTCGGACTCAACCCCGAGCACTACAACCGCTATCCGAACGAGTTCTCCGGCGGTCAGCGCCAGCGCATCGGCATCGCCCGCGCCCTCGCCCTGCGGCCGAAGCTGATCGTGGCCGACGAGCCGGTGTCGGCGCTGGACGTCTCCATCCAGGCGCAGGTCGTCAACCTGCTCCAGGACCTCCAGCGGGAGTTCGGCATCGCCTTCGTCTTCATCGCCCACGACCTGGCCGTGGTGCGGCACTTCTCCGAGCGGGTCGCCGTGATGTACCTCGGCAAGATCGTGGAGGTCGCCGAGCGGGAGTCGCTCTACACCCGTCCCCGGCACCCCTATACGCACGCGCTGCTGTCCGCCGTCCCCGAGGCCGACCCGGACGCCGTCGAGCGGCGCGAACGCATCCGGCTGGCCGGGGACGTGCCGTCCCCGATCGACCCGCCCTCCGGCTGCCGCTTCCGCACCCGCTGCTGGAAGGCACAGGACAAGTGCGCCACCGAGGAACCGCCCCTGGCCCGGGCCGAGGGCAGCCCCACGGGCCATCTCACCGCCTGCCACTTCCCCGAGGAGCCCACGGTCGCCGCGCGCGAGGAGGACATCGTCCTGGACCCGGCGCTCGGCTAGCCGCCGGCCGCGGGCGAGGGCCTGGGGGGCGTCCAGGTCGAACACCCCGGGCATCAGCGTGCCGTCCGCGGAGAAAGGCCCCCGTCCGAGGACGAGGGCCTTTCCGGCGAGGGCGGAGCGGTCAGCCGGCCGCGTAGTTGCGCAGGAACAGCGCCTCCGCCACCGACAGGCGCTCCAGCTCGTCGGGGGACACGCTCTCGTTCACCGCGTGGATCTGCGCCTCCGGCTCGCTCAGCCCGATCAGCAGGATCTCCGCACGCGGGTAGAGGGCGGCCAGTGTGTTGCACAGCGGGATGGAGCCGCCCTGCCCCGCGTACTGCATCTCCTGGCCCGGGTAGGCGACCGCCATCGCCGCCGCCATGGCCTGGTACGCCGGGCTGCCGGTGTCGGCGCGGAACGCCTGGCCCTCACCGATCTGCTCGGTGCTCACCCGAGCACCCCACGGCGTGTGCGCCTCCAGGTGCGCCTGGAGCAGCTTGGTCGCCTCGCCCGCGTCCACCCCCGGCGGCACCCGCAGACTGATCAGCGCCCGGGCACCGGCCTGCACGGACGGGGTGGCCCCGACGACCGGCGGGCAGTCGATGCCGAGGACCGTGACGGCCGGGCGCGCCCAGATCCGGTCGGCGACCGTACCCGACCCGATCAGCTCCACGCCGTCGAGCACCTTGGCGTCCCGCCGGAACTGCTCCTCCCCGTACTCCAGGCCCTCCCAGGCCGCGCCTCCGGAGAGCCCCTGGACGGTCGTCGAACCGTCCTCGGCGCGCAGCGAGTCCAGGACCCGGATCAGCGCGGCCAGCGCGTCCGGCGCGGCACCGCCGAATTGGCCCGAGTGCAGGTTGCCCGCGAGCGTGTCGATCCGCACGCGGACGAGCGTCATGCCGCGCAGGGTGGACGTCACGGTCGGCAGACCGGCGCGGAAGTTGCCCGCGTCGCCGATGACGATCGTGTCCGCCGCGAGCAGCTCCGGGTGCTCCTCGGCGTAACGCTCCAGACCGCCCGTGCCCATCTCCTCGGAGCCTTCGGCGATCACCTTGACGCCGACGGGGATCCCGCCGTTCGCCTTCAGCGCGCGCAGCGCCAGCAGGTGCATGATCAGGCCGCCCTTGCAGTCGGCGGCCCCGCGCCCGTACCAGCGCCCGTCCCGCTCGGTCAGCTCGAACGGCGGCGTCGTCCAGGCGGCCTCGTCCAGCGGCGGCTGTACGTCGTAGTGGGCGTAGAGCAGGACGGTCTTCGCGCCGGCCGGGCCGGGCAGGTAGCCGTACACGGACTGCGTGCCGTCGGGGGTGTCGAGCAGCGCCACGTCTTCGAAGCCCTCGGCGGTGAGCGCGTCCGCGACCCAGCGGGCGGCGCCTTCGCTCTCGCTCCTCGGGAACTGGTCGAAGTCCGCCACCGACCGGAAGGCCACCAGCTCGGTGAGCTCCTCCTTCGCCCTGGGCATCAGCGAGGCGACGGTCTCGGCGACCGGATTCGACGACATGGGCACGCTCCTCGTGGGTGCGACGTTGTACGGGTGCGTACCTCTCGGTACGCGGTGATCGTGTGGTGTGGGCGCGGCCCCGTGTAAGGGCCACCCACGTCGCCGATCCTCCCACAGCGGCCTGCGGTGACCGCCGCCGTAGGATGCGGGAGACAGCGGCAGGCGGCTTGATCGGGAGCAGTAGACCATCGTGAGCAGCGAGAACTCTTCGGCGGACGACGTGCGGCAGGTGTGGGACGTCGTCGTGGTGGGCGCGGGACCCGCGGGCGCTTCGGCCGCCTACGCGGCGGCGGTGGCCGGCAGACGCGTGCTGCTGCTGGAGAAGGCCGAACTGCCGCGGTACAAGACGTGCGGCGGCGGCATCATCGGCCCCTCGCGCGACGCCCTGCCGCCCGGCTTCGAGCTGCCGCTGAGGGACCGGGTGTATGCGGTGACGTTCTCCAGCAACGGCCGGTTCACGCGCACGCGCCGCTCGAAGCAGATGCTGTTCGGGCTGATCAACCGGCCCGAGTTCGACCAGCGGTTGGTCGAGCACGCGCAGAAGGCCGGCGCCGAGCTGCGTACGGGCGTCACGGTCCAGCGGGTCGAGCAGCACGGCTCGGCGGTGCCGGACCGGCGCACGGTCGCCGTGGTCCTGCAGGGCGGCGAGGTCGTGCTCGCGCGGGCCGTCGTCGGGGCGGACGGCAGCGCCAGCCGTATAGGGGCGCATGTCGGGGTCAAGCTCGGTCAGGTGGATCTCGGCCTGGAGGCGGAGATCCCGGTGCCGGAGACCGTCGCCGAGGACTGGAAGGGCCGGGTGCTCATCGACTGGGGCCCCATGCCCGGCAGTTACGGCTGGGTCTTCCCCAAGGGCGACACCCTGACGGTCGGAGTGATCTCGGCCCGTGGCGAAGGCGCCGCGACCAAGCGGTACTTGGAGGAGTTCATCGGCCGCCTCGGGCTCGCCGGCTTCGAACCCGCCATCTCCTCGGGGCACCTGACCAGGTGCCGCGCCGACGACTCGCCGCTCTCGCGCGGTCGGGTGCTGGTGTGCGGCGACGCCGCGGGGCTGCTGGAGCCGTGGACCCGTGAGGGCATCTCCTTCGCGCTGCGCTCCGGCCGGCTCGCGGGGGAGTGGGCGGTGCGGATCGCCGAGGCGCACGACGCCGTGGACACCCGGCGGCAGGCTCTCAACTACGCGTTCGCCGTCAAGGCCGGGCTCGGGGTGGAGATGAGCGTCGGCAAGCGGCTGCTGACGGTGTTCGAGCGCCGTCCCGGACTGTTCCACGCGGCGCTGACGGGCTTCCGCCCGGCGTGGAAGGCGTTCAAGGAGATCACGCAGGGCTCCACGTCGCTCGGCGAGATCGTCCGGACGTATCCGGTGGCCCAGCGGGCCCTGACCGCGCTGGACCGCCGTCCCGCCGCCGCGGGCGGCGAGGTCAGCTCGTCGGAGTGATCTCGAAGACCGGGTGGTCGGGGGCGATGCGGCGCAGCTCGGCGTCCGGGGAGTCGGGACCGACTCCGTCGAAGAAGACCCCGACCTCCGCCTTCCAGCGCTTGAGGTAGGCGCGCAGGACCGGGGTCTTGTCGTCGTCGCCCACCTCGGCCGCGGTGAAGGTGTCCACGCGCTTGCCGAGGTGCAGTTCGCCGCCGCCCGCGGCGCGCATGTTGTGCGTCCACTGCACATGGCCGCGGGGTGCGACCAGGTACCGCCTGCCGTCCAGGGTCAGCAGGTTGACCGGGGTGGTGCGCCACTGGCCGCTCTTGCGGCCGCGGACGGCGAGGACACGGGAGCCCCAGACGCTGATGCCACGGCGGGTCATCCACGCCACGATGCGGTTGAAGACGTTGACGGTGAACCAGCCGGGCTTCCGGACGTGCGTGGACATGGTGCCCCCTCGGATGGCGGCGACGCGGCGCTCTCTTCTGTGAGCACTGCTCTCGCTCTCTGGTGTCAGTCTGCACCAGGCCGCCGCGCCCGGGCAAGAGCACTGCTCTCGTTTTTGTTCACTGCTCCGTTCTGTGTGCACTGCTCTGTTCCCGTGGGAGACTGCCCGGCATGAGCACCGCACACGGCGCCCGTGCCCGGGCCAGGATCGAAGTCACCGCGGCCATCAAGGACGAAGCCCGCAGACAGCTCGCGGCCCAGGGCGCCGCCCGGCTCTCCCTGCGGGCCGTGGCCCGTGAGCTCGGCATGGTCTCCTCCGCGCTGTACCGCTACTTCCCCAGCCGTGACGACCTGCTGACCGCTCTCATCATCGACGCCTACGACTCCCTCGGAGAGAACGCCGAGGCGGCCCATGAGGCGACGGCCTCCCCCTTCGAGCGCTGGATCACGGTCTGCGAGGCGGTGCGGGGCTGGGCGCTGGACCATCCGCACGAGTACGCGCTGATCTACGGATCGCCCGTCCCCGGCTACACGGCCCCAGACGCCACCGTCCCGGCCGCCGCCCGCGTCGGCCTGCTGCTCATCGGCATCGCCCGCGACGCCCACCAGGGGGCGGCTCTCGACCGGCCGGCGCCGGCGGACGACCTCCGCCCGGAGGCCGAGCGCATGGCCGCCGACCTCGCCCCCGACCTCCCCCCGGAGGTCGTGACGGCCCTCGTCGCGGCCTGGGCCCAGCTGTACGGCCTGGTCGGCTTCGAGCTGTTCGGCCAGTTCAACCGGGTGGTGGAAGACCGGGAGACGTTCTTCCGGCACGCGGTGGGGCAGCTCGCCCGGGGGGTGGGGCTGGTGCCCGGGCCCCGGTAGACGCCGGGCCGGTGATCGCGCGTACTTCCCGGGGAGTACGCGCGATCACCACGCCGAGGTGACGCGGCCGCGGAGGCGCGGCGTCTAGCGTGGCCGGTATGGACGAACAGCGCGCGCGGAGCAGCCCGCCGCCGGGGTGGCGGCACGGGCCCGCGCCGTGGGACCGGTGGGAGCGCCCGGCGGCGCGGTGGCCCTGGCGCTCCACGGTCCTCGTGACGGTGTTCGTCCTGGTGGGTTCGGGCTTCGCCGCCCACGGACAGCAGGGCGAGCGGGCGGAACTGGATCTCTTCGCAGGACTGCTGCTGGTGGTGGCCTGCGGGCTGCTGCTGTGGCGCAAGCGGTATCCGGTGGCCGTGGTGTTCGGCACTGCGGCCGCCGTCATGGTGTATCTGGGGGCCGGGTATCCCTACGGGCCGGTGCTCTTCACCGTCGCCCTGGCCTGCTTCAGCGCCGTCGTCGCCGGGCACCGCCGGGCGGCCTGGGCCGCGATGGGCATGCTCTGGGCCGGGCACGTCCTGGTGGCGCACTGGCTCTTCCGGTGGCTGCCGCCGTCCGGCGACTCGGCCGTCTCCTGGGGTGAGGAGATCGTCGTCGCCACCTGGCTGGTGGCCATCGCGGCGGTGTCGGAGCTGTTCCGCGTCCGGCGGGAACAGTGGGTCCGCGAACGGGCCGAGCGTGCCGAGGCCGCGCGGCGGCGGGCGGACGAGGAACGGCTGCGGATCGCGCGCGAGCTGCACGACGTCCTCGCCCACAGCATCTCCGTCATCAACGTGCAGGCGGGGGTCGGCCTCGCGCTCCTCGACACCGACCCCGAGCAGGCCCGCACGGCCCTCACCACGATCAAGGACCAGAGCAAGGAGGCGCTCGGCGAGGTGCGCCAAGTGCTCGACACCCTGCGCGCCCCCGGCGCCGCGCCGCGCGCCCCCGCCCCCGGGCTCGACCGGCTGCCCGAACTGGTGGAGCAGGCCGCGGGGGCGGGCCTCACGGTGGACGTCGAGGGGAAGCCCCCGCGCCTCGCCCCCGGCACGGACCTCGCCGCCTTCCGGATCGTCCAGGAGGCCCTGACCAACGTCGTACGGCACTCGGGTTCGCGGCGCGCGCGGGTGCACCTCGCGCACGACGCGCGCGTGCTGCGGCTGCGCGTGGACGACGACGGGCCCGCGACGGGGGGCGACGCGGGCGGCAGCGGCAACGGGCTCGCCGGTATGCGGGAGCGGGCCGCCGCCCTGGGCGGCACCATCGAGGCGGGCCCCCGCCCGGACGGCGGGTTCCGGGTGCTCGCCGTGCTGCCGCTGACGCCGTCCGCCCGCACGTCTCCCGGACCGGCACAGGAGGACCGGTGATCCGCGTACTGCTCGCCGACGACCAGGCGCTGGTACGGGCGGGGTTCCGGGCGCTGCTCGACGCGCAGCCCGACATCGAGGTGGCCGCGGAGGCCGCCGACGGTGCCGAGGCGGTGCGCCGGATCCGCGAACTGCAACCCGACGTCGTCCTGATGGACATCCGCATGCCCGCCCTCGACGGACTCGCCGCGACGCGGCAGGTCACCGGTGACCCCGGCCTGAAGGACGTCAGGGTCGTCATGCTCACCACCTTCGAGCTCGACGAGTACGTCTTCGAGGCGATCCGCTCCGGCGCCTCCGGCTTCCTGGTCAAGGACACCGAGCCGGACGAACTCCTGCGCGCGGTACGGGCGGTGGTCGCGGGCGACGCGCTGCTGTCGCCGGGCGTCACCCGGCGGCTGATCTCCGAGTTCGCCTCCCGCTCCAAGGAACCGGCGGCGGCCGGCGTCCTCGGCCGGCTCACCGAACGGGAGCGGGAGGTGATGGCGCTGGTGGGGATCGGCCTGTCCAACGAGGAGATCGCCCGCCGCCTGGTCGTCAGCCCGCTCACCGCGAAGACCCACGTCAGCCGCACCATGGTGAAGCTCGGCGCCCGCGACCGGGCCCAACTGGTCGTCCTCGCCTACGAGTCGGGGCTGGTGCGGCCGGGCTGGCTGGGCTGACCCGCCTTCCGCAAGCGGACCAGCCCGGCGGGGCGGACAGGGGTGCGCCCGGCGGGCAAGGCGGCCCGCCGGGCGCACGGTCGGAGGCGTACCCCGGTAGCGCTAGTCGCGGACGGCGACGCGCTCCGCCTCCTGGGGAGTGGACTTGGCGACCACCACGGACGGCCCGGCGGACGGCCCGCCCCTGCGGGGCCGCAGGCCCGTGAGGGTGATCAGCAGGCCCGCGAGGGCGACGAGCGTCACGACCACCAGGCCGGGCCGGTAGCTGTCGAGGACGGCCTGCGGGGAGGGGTTGCCGCCCTCGGGGGAGTTCGCGGTGACCACCGCCGTCACCACCGCGAGGAAGATCGCACCGCCGACCTGGACCGAGGTGTTGAGCAGCCCGGAGACCATGCCCTGCTCGTGCTCGTCGACACCGTTGGTGGCCTGGACGTTGAGGGACGGGAAGGTCAGCGCGAAGCCGGAGCCGACCAGCAGCATCGTCGGCAGGATCACCGCCGCGTAGACCGGGTCGAGGTCGATGCGCAGGAACAGCACGTACCCGGTGACCATCAGCGCGAAGCCCAGCACCATCAGCCGGGCCGTGCCGAAGCGGTCGATGACGGCTCCGACCTTCGTCGCCGACAGCGCCACCAGCGCGCCCGCCGGCAGGAAGGCCAGGGCCGTGTGCAGCGCGGACCAGCCCAGCAGTTGCTGCATGTACAGGGTCACCAGGAACTGGAAGCCGATGTAGCTGCCGACGAACGTCAACGCGCCCAGCTGCGCCCGTACTTGAGGTCCCGAGCGCAGCACGCCGAGCCGGATCAGCGGGCTGGGACTGCGCCGCTCGACGGCGACGAAGGCCGCCAGGAGGACGGCCACCGCGGCGAAGGACAGGACGGTGCGGGCCGAGCCCCAGCCCACCTCGGGCGCCTCGACGACGGTGAAGACGAGCAGCAGCATCGAGGCGGTGCCGAGGACGGCCCCGGGAATGTCGTAGCCGCCCCGGCCGCGCTCGCGCTCCGTGCGCGGCAGCAGCTTCAGGCCCGCGAACAGGGCGATCAGCGCGACGGGGGCGGGCAGGAGCATGGTGAGCCGCCAGCTGGCCTCGGTGAGCAGGCCGGAGAAGACCAGGCCCATCGAGTAGCCGGTGGCGCCGCAGGTGGTGTAGATGGCCAGGGCGCGGTTGCGCAGGGGGCCTTCGGGAAACGTCGTGGTGATGATCGACAGGCCGGCGGGGGCCGTGAAGGCCGCGCTCAGGCCCTTGACGAAGCGGCTGGCGATGAGCAGGGGCCCGGAGTCGACGAGACCGCCGAGCAGCGAGGCGAGCGCGAAGACGCCGAGGGCCACCAGGAAGACCTGGCGCCGGCCCAGCAGGTCGGCGGCGCGGCCGCCGAGGAGCACCAGACCGCCGTAGCCCAGGATGTAGCCGCTGACGATCCATTGCAGCGCCGAGGTCGACAGGCCGAGGTCGGCGCCGATGGACGGCAGGGCGACGCCGACCATGGACACGTCCAGGGCGTCCAGGAACATCGCGGCGCAGAGCACGAGCAGGGTGCCCCAGAGCCGTGGCGTCCAACGCCCTTCGGACGTGCGGGAGATGAGCGGAGAGGTCATGCCCGGGACACTACATGCGTATGCATGAGATGCAAATGCATTTAATTCAGGTGCAACAATCTCGGTTCTCTGTTACGGTGCGGCGCATGGCTCAGCAGGCCGAGCAGGCGCTCGTGGAACAGTGGCGGGACATTCTGGCGCTGCACGCGCGTACGCAGTGCGAACTCGACCGTGCGCTGCACGGCCACGGTCTGTGCGCCAGCGACTTCGAGGTGCTCGACGTCCTCGCAGGGTGCCGGACGCCGAAGGGCACGCCGTCCTACCGCGTCCAGGAGATCTCCGAGCGGGTCCATCTGAGCCAGAGCGCGCTGTCGCGGCTGATCGCCCGGCTGGAGAAGGAGGGGCTCGTCGAGCGCGGCATGTGCCCCGAGGACCGGCGCGGTGTGAAGGTCTGCCTCACGGCGAAGGGACGCGCGCTGCACGGCGAGGTGCTTCCCGTGCAGCGCGCGGTGCTGGCGCGGATGCTCACCGACGGCTGATCGCCCGTCGGCGGCCGTTCAGATCGCCGACGCCTCCCGCCACAGCGCGGCGAGCGACCGGTCGCCCGTGGCGTTCGGCAGCGGAGCCCGGTTCCACAGCGCCAGATACAACTCCTCGGCCGGACCGGACAGTTCGCACTCGGCCGCGCCGGAGGCGTCCCGCGTCGTCACGGGCGGCTCCGGTGACAGCCGTACGGTCCACACCGCGCCGGTGTCCTGCGCGCGGACCCGCAGAACGCGCGGCTCGGGGGTGCGTACCCGGCTCCTGGAGCGGGCGTGGAAGCCGCGCAGCAGTTCGTCGATGCCGTCGGTGGCGAACTCGGCGGTGACGCCGGTCGGGCTGCCGCCGCGTGCGGACTCGGCGTCGACCCGGTGCACGGCCGTCTCGTGCGCCTGCCGGCGGGCCCAGAAGGCCAGCGGTGACGGCGCGGGCAGGAAGGTGAAGCACTCCACGCCGGGCGAGGCGCCGGCCAGGGTGCCCACGAGCCGGCGGTGGCTGTCGCGGTACCAGGCGATGAGCTCCGCGCCGTCGAGGTCGGTGGGTTCGACCAGCGGGCGGCGTTCGGTGATCTGCTCGGCGACGTAGGCGGCGGCCCAGCGGTGCACGGCGCCCGTGTGCCGCAACAGGTCGCGCACCTGCCAGCCGGGGCACGTCGGCACCTTGGCGTCGGTCCCGGCCTCCTCGGCGGCCGCGGCCAGCAGCCGGCCTTCCGTCTGCAGTGCCTCAAGGAACTCGGCGGTCTCCATGGCGCCGAGTCTGCCGCATGAAGTGCTCTCGAAGCCCGGGGATTTCCGCTGGCCGCCCCGGGGGCTACGGCAGCGGTGTCCCGCCCGTCGCGTTGACGATCTCGGCGGTGATGTACGAGGCCTCCTGCGAGGCGAGGAAGACGTACGCCGGAGCCATTTCGGCGGGCTGGGCGGGCCGCCCGATGGGGGCCTGCTTGCCGAACGTCTGCGTGTCCGGCAGGGTCGCCGGGATCAGCGGCGTCCACACCGGGCCCGGCGCGACCGCGTTGACGCGGATGCCCTTCTCGATCAGCATCTGCGCCAGCCCCTGCGTGAACGTGACGATCGCGCCCTTGGTCGTCGCGTAGTCCAGCAGATGCGGACTGGGCTTGTACGCCTGCACGGACGTGGAGTTGATGATGCTGCCGCCCTCCGGGATGTGCGGCAGGGCCAGCTTGCACAGCCAGAACATGCCGTACAGGTTGGTGCGCAGCACCCGGTCGAACTGCTCGGTGGTGATCGCCTCGATGCCGTCGGGCTGGGACATCTGGTACGCCGCGTTGTTCACGAGGACGTCGATCCGGCCGAACTCGTCCACGGCGCGGTCGATCAGCGCCCGGCAGTTCTCCTCCTCCCGTACGTCGCACGAGACGGGCACGGCACGGCGGCCTGCCTGCTCTACGAGCCGGGCGGTCTCGGCGGCGTCGTCCTTCTCGTCATCCAGATGGGTGAAGAGCACGTCGGCTCCCTCACGGGCGAACGCGAGGGCGACCGCGCGGCCGATCCCGGAGTCCCCACCGGTGATCACGGCCTTGCGGCCCTCCAGCCTGCCGCTGCCCCGGTAGGACTCCTCACCGTGGTCCGGGGGCGGGTCCATCGGCCCCGTCCAGCCGGGGTGCGGCTGGTCCTGCGAGGGAAACTCCGGGGTCGGGTGCTGCTCTCCGGGGTGCTGCTGTTCGGTCACGGGTCTGCCTCCTTGTACACGTCGTACGGCCCGGTGATCACCACGGGCGTACCCCGGGTACCCAGGATCACCGCCATCCCCCCTGGCAGCGCCTCCCCTTCAGCCCCCGGCCGCGCGCCGGGTGGCCGCCCCCACCAGTGCGCCGACGACCGCCGCCACCCCCGCCAGCACCGCCACGCTGGTCAGTGCGGCGGGCAGGGTGAACCAGTCCGCCATGAAGCCGATCGCGGGCGGGCCGAGGAGCATCCCCCCGTAGCCCAGGGTCGAGGCCGTGGCGACGCCGCCGGGGCCCGCCAGGGCGCCCGCGCGTTCCACCGCCACGGGGAAGAGGTTCGCAAGGCCGATGCCCGTGACCGCGTAGCCGAGCAGGGCCGCCCAGAGGGTGGGGGCGAGGGAGCCGAGCAGCATTCCGGCCGCCGCGGTGGCGCCGCCGGCGACGACGGTCCGGGTCCGCCCCAGGCGTTCCAGCAGCGTCGTGCCGGTCAGCCGCCCCACCGTCATGGCGAGCGCGAAGCAGGAGTAGCCCGCGGCCGCCGCACCCGCCGAGGCGTGCAGGTCCTGTTCGAGGTGCAGGGCGCCCCAGTCGGCCAGGGCCCCCTCGCCGTACGCGGTGCACCCCGCGATCACGCCGAAGACGATCACCAGCCCCCGGGTGCGGCGGTCAAGGCTGCGAGGGGCGCCCTCGGCGGGCAGTTCCCGCTCCGGTGGCGCCGGCGGCTCGTGACGCAGGAGCGTGGGGCCCGCCGCGGCGGTCACGAGCAGGCCGACGAGGGTGAGCAGCAGCAGATGCCGCGTGGGGGAGAGGACGCCCGCGACCAGCCCGCCGAGCCCCGCTCCGACCATGCCGCCCAGGCTGAACGCCGCGTGGAAGCTCGGCATGACCGGCCGCCGCAGCGCGGCCACGAGCTCGACGGCCGCGCTGTTGAAGGCGACGTTGATCCCGCCGTACGCGGCCCCGAAGAACAGCAGGACCAGGCCCAGCGCGAGCGCCGAGTGGGTCAGCGGAGGCAGGGCGACGCTCAGGGAGAGCAGCACGGCGCAGACGACGGTGACCCGGTGGTTCCCGAAGCGGCGGCACAGGCGCCCCGTGAGTGTCATGGTGACGACGGCCCCGGCGGAGACGCCCAGGAGGGCGAGGCCGAGGGCGCTGGCGGAGGCGCCGGTCTGCGCCTTGATGGCTGGGATGCGCACGACCCAGCCGGCGAAGACGAAGCCGTCGAGGGCGAAGAAGACGGTGAGGGCGATCCGGAGCCGGGTGAGGGAGCTGCTGCGGCCCGGCACGTCATTGTGCGTTCGGGGTTTGTTTATTTGCGGCACAAAGTCAGGCTAGGTGGGTGCGGTGTCGAGGACAAGGTGCGACTCTGGGACGAGACCCATCCGCTGAGGCGCGGACGTATCCGCCGAAGGAGCGCAGGAGGGCACATGGGACGTGACGTGCCGGCCCTGGTGTTCACCCGGGAGGACCGCCGACGGTACCGGGAGAAGATGCACACCGACCTCGAGGTGCTGGCCCGGATGCTCCACGAGTCGGGGTTCGAGAGCGAGCGCCCCCAGGTCGGCCTGGAGATCGAGCTCAACCTGGTCGACGACGCCGGACTGCCCGCGATGCGCAACACCGACGTGCTCCAGGCGATCGCCGACCCCGCCTGGTCGAGCGAGCTGGGCCGCTTCAACCTGGAGATCAACATCCCGCCCCGGCAGCTGACGGCGGGCGGCCCCGGTTCCTGGGAACAGGCCATCCGGGACGCCCTCAACCACGCCGAGGACCGCGCCGCGGCGGTGGGCGCGCACCTGATCATGGTCGGCATCCTCCCCACCCTGGGCGAGTCGGACGTCAGCGAGTCCGCGCTCTCCGGCGACCCCCGCTACCGGCTCCTCAACGAGCAGATCTTCGCGGCCCGGGGCGAGGACCTGCGGATCAGGGTCGACGGTGTGGAGCGCCTGTCGACGTACGCCGACACGATCACTCCCGAGGCCGCCTGCACCAGCACCCAGTTCCACCTCCAGGTCGACCCGAAGGAGTTCCCGCACTACTGGAACGCGGCCCAGGCCGTCGCCGGCGTGCAGATCGCCCTCGCGGCCAACTCGCCCTTCCTGTTCGGCAAGGAGCTGTGGCGCGAGACCCGCATCCCCTTGTTCGAGCAGGCCACCGACACCCGCCCCGAGGAGATCAAGGCCCAGGGCGTACGGCCCCGGGTGTGGTTCGGGGAGCGCTGGATCACCAGCGTCTTCGACCTCTTCGAGGAGAACGTGCGCTACTTCCCGGCCCTGCTGCCGTTGTGCGAGGACGAGGACCCGCAGAAGGAGCTGGACAGCGGCGGCGTCCCCCAGCTCGGCGAACTGACCCTCCACAACGGCACGATCTACCGCTGGAACCGCCCCATCTACGCGGTCACCGACAGCGGCCCGCATCTGCGCATCGAGAACCGCGTGCTGCCCGCCGGCCCCACCGTGGCCGACATCATCGCCAACGGCGCCTTCTACTACGGCCTGACCCGCGCCCTGGTCGACGAGGACCGGCCGGTGTGGACACGGATGTCCTTCTCGGTCGCCGAGGAGAACCTGCACACCGCGGCCCGCGACGGCATCGACGCCCGCCTGTACTGGCCCGGCGTGGGCGAAGTGCCGGTCACGGAACTGGTGTTGCGGCGGCTGCTGCCCCTCGCCCACAAGGGTTTGGAGCTGACCGGCATGGACGCCGCGTGGCGCGAACCCCTGCTCGGCATCATCGAGCAGCGCTGCGTCACCGGCCGCAACGGCGCACTGTGGCAGGCGGAGATGGTGCACCAGCTGGAGAAGGCCGGCATCTCCGACCGGCGGGAGGCACTGCGGCAGATGACCCGGACGTACATGGACTACATGCATATGAACGCGCCCGCGCACACCTGGCCCGTGGACTGACCTCAGGAGGGCCGGCCGTGCCACTGGGCGGCGGCCGTCAGGGGCACGGGTGCGGGCACCCGTGCCGATGTCGTCAGCTCGATCCGGCGTCCCTCGGCCGCCGAACGCAACAGCGCGGTCATCGTCTCCAGTACGTGCAGGGCGAGTTCACCGCCGGCGCGCGGTGGCCGCGACGCGTCGGCGGTGAGGAAGTCCAGCAGTCCGACGCCACGGGCGCCGTCCGCGTAGCCCGCCGACACCGGCACGGCGCGCCACCGGGTGTCGCCGAGCGCGTGGACGCGCACCTCGCCGTCGAAGCGGTTCGGGTCGGGCACCGACAAGGAGCCGCTGTCGCCGTGCACCTCGATCGGGGCGGCCGTGGTGGCCACGCCGTCGAAGCTCGTCGTGAGCGTCGTCAGCGTCCCGTTCACGTGCTCCAGCACTCCGGAGACATGGCTGTCCACCTCGACCGGTATGCGCTCGCCCGCGCGCGGGCCGGAACCGATCACGCGCTCGGCACGCAGCCGCCCGGCCGCTCCGGTCACCGATCGCACCGGCCCGAGCAGATGGACCAGGGACGACAGGTAGTACGGCCCCATGTCCAGCAGCGGGCCGCCACCGGCCGTGTAGTAGAAGTCGGGGTGGGGATGCCAGCGTTCATGCCCCGGGGTGACCATCACGGCGGAGGCGAACTGGGGTCGTCCGATGCTTCCCGCCTCCACGGCCGCCCGCGCGGTCTGGATTCCCGTGCCCAGGACGGTGTCCGGGGCACAGCCCACCCCCGTGCCCGCCCGCGCGGCGGCCTCCAGGACGGACCGCGCGTCCTCCAGGTCCGCCGCCAGTGGTTTCTCCCCGTAGACGTTCTTGCCGTGGCGGATCGCCCCGAGGGCTATCCCGGCGTGGGCCGCCGGGGTGGTCAGGTTCAGCACCGTGTCCACGTCCGGGCTGCCCAGCAGCTCCTCCACCGACAGCGCCCGGGCGTCCGGCAGTTCGGCGGCGGCCGCGGCGGACCGGGAGGCGTCGAGGTCGGCGACCGCGGTGACGCGCACCCCGGGATGGCCGGCGAGCGTGTCCAGGTACGCGCGGGAGATGACGCCGAGTCCTACGACCCCGACGCGGTGCGCGTCGCCCACAGCATGCCCCTCTCGATGATGGTGCGGACGTGGGGGTGCTCCAGCACGTCGACGCTGTGCCCCGGTGTCGTCACCACGATTCGCCCGGCACCCCACCGGCGGGTCCAGACCGCGGGTGAGGTGACCGGCCGGTGCCAGGGCTGCCACGGCCGGACCGGATGCGTGGTGGTGGCCAGGACGTCGACGAGGTCGTCGTGGAGCACCCAGTACTGCTCGGTGTCGAGCGTGAAGTCCTCGATGCCCGCCGTGACCGGGTGCTCGCGACCGGCGTCGGTGAGGGTGATGGTGTGCGGCAGGAAGTTGTCCGCCGCCTCACCCCGGCGCTCGCACGGTTCCTTGCCGGGGTGCGTGGCGAACTGGCCGCCCACCAGGTGCAGATAGTCCGAGGAGGCGCGGAACGAGTCGGCGATGCCGCCGTGCCAGCCGGTGAATCCGGTCCCGGCCGCGACCGCGGCGGTCAGCCCCGCCAGCTGCTCGCGCGTGATCTCCGACATCGTCACGCACTGCACGATCAGGTCGGTGGCGGCCAGTTCGGCGGCGTCCGCGTAGATCCCGGTCGACTCCTCGACCCGGACGTCGTACCCGTTGCTCCGGAGGAAGGGCAGGAACAGTTCCGTGGCCTCGACCGGCTGGTGCCCTTCCCAGCCGCCTCGGACCACCAGGGCTCTCTTCTGCGTCATCGTGATGTCACTATGCGCCGGGCGCCCGCGCCCGGAAAAGGGGGCCGGACCTCACGAAAGTTTCGCGGCGGCGGCCCGCGCGGAGACCATCCAGCAGGCCGCGGTGTAGCGGACCTCCGTCCCCTGCACGAAGGGGTCGAACGCGGGCCGGACCGCCTCGACGATCCGCGCCCGGGTCTCCTCGTCGGCCCCGGGCAGGATCATGCCGAGCGGACCGAGCCGCGTGAAGTACGTGACGAGGTCCTTCTCCGGCAGGGCGCAGACCACGTCGACCGGCTGGATGTCGATCCCGGCCCAGCCGCTCTCCGCCAGGACGCGGTGGACGCGCTCCGGGTCCGCGAACGCGAACTGGCCCGGCTGGTCCGGCCGGCGCGCGGGCAGGTCCGGCAGGAACGGGGCCGCGGCGCGTTCGGCCGTCGTCATGAACGGGTTCTCCTCGGGGCCCCGCCACACGACACACCGCAGCCCGGCCCCGTCCCTCACCGTGCTCCGCAGATTGGTGAAGGCCCGCACGGGATCGTTGAAGAACATGACGCCGAAGCGCGAGACGACGGCGTCGAAGGCGCCGGGTTCGAACGCGTACTCCTGCGCGTCGGCCTGGACGAAGGACGCCGGCACGCCCTCCCGCTCGGCCTGCGCCCGGGCCGTCTCGATCATCGGCCCCGAGATGTCGACACCGACGCAGTGACCGGACCTGCGGGCGACGGCCCGGGTGATGCCGCCCGTGCCACAGCCGACATCGAGCACGCTTCCCGCGTGTTCGGCGGCCACCGCGTCGACGAGCAGCTCCTCGAACGGCCTGAACATCTCGTCCAGCAGCTCCTGGAGATCCACCCAGGCGTTGCCGGCGGGCCCGTTCCAGCGGGCGGCCTGCTCGTCGTCGGACCGGTGTGAGGCGTCCATCTTCGTCTCTCCCTCTGCTTGCCTTCGTCATGGCGGGATGACAGCGTTCTACTTCAAGTCGACTTGAGGTCAAGACAATGACAGACCTGGACATCGCCGAAGTGGCGCACCGCGCCGGTGTGCCCGCCTCGACCCTGCGCTTCTACGAGGAGAAGGGGCTCATCGCCTCGACCGGCCGGCGCGGGCTGCGGCGTCAGTACGACCCCGGGGTGCTGCAGCGGCTGGCGCTGATCGCGCTGGGGCGGACGGCCGGGTTCTCGCTCGACGAGATCGCGCGGATGTTCGCCCCGGACGGACAGCCGCAGATCGACCGGCGGATGCTGTCCGCCAAGGCGGACGAACTGGACGGAAGGATCCGCGAACTGGGCGTCCTGCGGGACTCCCTGCGACATGCCGCCGCCTGCCCCGCACCCAGCCACATGGAGTGCGGCACCTTCCGCCGCCTGATCGACGCGGCGGCCTCCGGCGGTGTCGCCGCGCCGGGACGGCGGCTGCCCGGCCACCGTTGACGGGCACTCGCGCTCTTGGTCCAAAACTGGCTCGTGCTTTGCCCGATTCCCGTCGTCGCGTCCCTAGCCTCGGCTGCGGACTTCGGGAGGTCACCGTGCTGAAAACCGTGAGAGGGCAGGCAGCAGGTCTGACCAAGGATCAGCGCAACGCCTTCGTGGCCGCCTATCTGGGCTGGGCCATGGACGCGTTCGACTACTTCCTCGTCGTGCTCGTCTACAGCGAGATAGCGGACGACTTCCATGTCTCCCTCACCGACATGGCCTTCCTGACCACCGCGACCCTGGTGATGCGGCCGGTCGGCGCGCTGCTCTTCGGCATGTGGGCGGACCGCCGGGGCCGCCGCGTCCCGCTCATGGTCGACGTCGTCTTCTACTCGATCGTCGGCTTCGCCTGCGCCTTCGCGCCCAACTACAGCGTCCTGCTGGTGCTGCGCCTGCTCTACGGCATCGGCATGGGCGGCGAATGGGGTCTGGGCGCGGCCCTGGCCATGGAGAAGATCCCCACCGAACGGCGTGGGTTCTGGTCGGGCCTGCTGCAGAGCGGCTACTCGCTGGGGTACCTCCTGGCCGCCGTGGCGTTCTTCGTCATCGAGCCCGTCTTCGGCTGGCGCGGCCTGTTCGCGTTCAGCCTGCTGCCCGCCCTGGTCGCGCTGTGGGTGCGCAGCAGGGTGGAGGAGAGCGAGGTGTGGGAGAAGAGCGTCGCGCTCAACCGCACCCCCGCGCACCAGGTGTTCAGGAACCCCGCGGTGCTGCGGCGCTTCGTCTACCTGGTCGCGCTGATGACGGCCTTCAACTGGATGTCGCACGGCACCCAGGACATCTACCCGACCTTCGTGAAGAAGGGCCTCGACCTGTCGGCGAACACGTCGATCGCGATCGCGGTGGTCTACAACATCGGCGCGATGATCGGCGGGGTGCTGCTCGGCGCCTACTCCGAGCGGCTGGGCCGCCGCCGGACCATCATGATCGCGGCGGCGGCGGGCCTGGTCGTGGTGCCGTTCTTCGTGCTGTCCACCACCGTCGGCTGGCTGATGCTGTCGTCCTTCCTCATGCAGGTGTGCGTGCAGGGCGCGTGGGGCGTCATTCCGGCGCATCTGACCGAGATGAGCCCCGACGCCGTCCGCGGCTTCTACCCGGGCGTCACCTACCAGCTGGGCAACCTCATCGCCGCACTCAACCTGCCGATCCAGGAGGCCCTCGCCGAGCGCCACGGCTACCCGTCGGCGATGGCATGGACCATCGTGCCCACCCTGGCCGTGGTGATCCTGCTGAGCGCGCTCGGCAAGGAGGCCAAGGGGATCCGCTTCGGGAGCGGTTCGGCGACGGCGCCGAGCGGTGCGGCGACCCGCTCGTGAAGAAGGGCGATCTGGCCGTCGTCAGCGCCTACTACTCGCTCGACACCGGCTGCGTGGAGGTCCTCGCCGGCGCGCCCTCCGCCTGATCCGGGGGCCCGAGCAGACCGGGCGGGAAAAACGTTCCACGCCCGGTCACGGTATACTTGCGACGCCCATGAAGGCCATCGTCGTGCCTGGTCGCGCGGCCGTAACAGCGAGGGGGTGGAGGCCGTTCCGGCACGCCCCGCCCGCATCCAGGACGTCGCCGCCGCGGCCGGTGTCTCGGTGTCCACGGTGTCGAACGTGCTCAACCGGCCCGAGCGGGTCACCGCGCAGACCGCCGAGCGCGTCCGCGTCGCCGTCGCCGCGCTCGACTACGTCCCCCACCCCGGAGCCGCCGGTCTGCGCACCGGTCACTCCTCCGCGATCGGGCTGGTCCTGCCCGACGTCACCAACTCCTTCTACGCGCGCATCGCGCGAGGCGCCGCCGACGCGGCCTATGACCACGGCTACTCCCTCGTCCTGTGCCACAGCGGGGACGACCCCGAACGGGAGCAGGGCTACTTCAGCATGCTCGTCGGGCAACGGGCCGTCGGCGTCGTCGTCGTACCGCTCGGCGCCGACCCGGGCCGGCTGGCCCGGCTGCGCGAGCGGGGCATCCCGCTCGTCCTGGCCGACCGTGCCATGCCCGACCGGGAGGGCTGCTCGGCCTCCGTCGACGACATCGCCGGCGGCCGCATCGCCGTACAGCACCTCCTCGACAGCGGGGCCCGCGACATCCTCGTCGTCAACGGCGAGCGCGGCATACGTCAGTGCGCCGACCGCTACCAGGGCGCCCGGCAGGCCGTGCGCAGCCGCCGCGAGGCCCGGCTCGGCCAGGTCGTCGCCGAGCGGATGACCGTCGCCTACGGCACGGAGATCGCCCGGGGGCTGAAGGACCTGCCCGACGGGGTGTTCTGCACCAACGACTTCCTCGCCGCAGGCCTCTGCCGGGGGCTGACCGAACGCGGCGTGCGCATCCCCGAGGACGTGCAGGTCGTCGGCTACGGCGACCTCGACGTGGCGACCTTCGGGGCGACCACCCTGACGACGGTCCGGCAGCCCGTCGAGGACCTCGGGCGGGCGGCGGTGGAGATGCTGCTCGACGAGATCGAGGCCCGCGCGGACCATCTCCACGAGACCCGCGTCTTCGCCCCGGGCCTCGTCCTGCGCGACTCCACCCGGCCGTCCGCAGACGGCTAATCCCCGGACGGTATCCGCAGCGTCACCGGCCCCCACAGCCCCGACGGCAGCTGCGACGGGAAAGCCCAGGCGGTCGGCGTGGCCTCCGCGAGATACGGAGCCAGCGTGCCCCGGACCGTCACCTCCAGCCGGACGGTCCGCCCCGCGGCGCCGCGCAGCGGGAAGCGGTACGGCGCGCAGAACGCCTCCCCGGCGAACTCCCCGTCGACCGACACCTCCACGCTGCCCCGGACCCGCCCCAGATCCAGCACGGGATCGGGCCCGGGCGGCACCTGCACCTCCCGTGCGTACGTCACACCCCCGCTCCAGCCGCCCAGCCCCCGCTCGCGCCAGTCGCCCAGCTCCAGCGGCGCCGGCACCGTCCGCACCCGGACCGGCCCGTGCCAGGCGGAGCCGCCCCGCAGGACGGCCGTGGGCCCGGTGACCACCTCGACCCGGGCGGGTGCGGGGAGCGGCTCGTGGAGTGTCAGCCGGTCGCCCGCCAAGGCCCGTTCCTCTCCGTCCCCGACCCGCACGCGCGCGTGCAGCGCCAACGGCAGCTCCAGCGACACCGTTCCCGGCGGCACCGTGAACCGGAAGCGCTGCGGCGACGCCCGGACGTCATCAGTGGACCGCGACGGCCGTACGGCACCGCCGAGCACCGGAGGACCGTTGAGCCATGCGCTCTCCGGCAGCGGATGCGGCCGTACGGCGGCGTGGCAGTGCTGCAACTCGCCCCGCCTGCGCCCGTCCTCGACGGTCCGGCCCCGCCACGCGCCCGCCTCCGCCTCCCAGCCGGCGCCGCTGACCAGGGCCGTCACCCCGGGCCCCGAACACACCACCAGATCGACGAACACCGCGTCCCGGGCACCGGCGCTGTCGGCCACCACCTCCAGCAGGTGCGCGCCCGGCCCGAGTTCCGGCTCATGGCGGAAGAACATCGGCACGGCTCCCCAGTCCGCCTCGTAGTACTCCGCCTTCTCCTGCCGCGCCACCACCTCGCCGTCGATCAGCACGGTCAGCGCCGAGGCGGCACCCACGACCAGCACCGCCCGCGCACCGCCGGCCGGGACCCGGAAGCCCGCGCGGTAGGCGACCCGGCCGCCGGGCCGGACTCCGTCGGGCGGGCGCATGAACCGCGGCCGCGGCCCGAACCCGCCCGGTTCGGACAGGCAGAAGAAACTGCCGAGCGGTGTACCGGCGACTGCCGAGATCGACGAGGGCCGGTCCTGGGCGCCCGACAGCTCGTATTCGAGCACATTGCGGTCGCGGCTCACCTCGACCGGGGCGGAGGCCAGGTAACCGCCGCCGTACGGGCCCAGCGGCTCCCCGTTCCACCACACCCGTTTGACCGCCTCCGCGCCGACGTGCAACTCGGCGGGCCCCCGGTGCCCGGTCTCCACGATGGCCCGGACCCGGGCGACCGCTTCGCCGGCCGGCACGGGGACGCGTACGAACTCCTCGTTCACCAGCCCCTTGGTGCCCAGCAGCCCGCCTTGGTCGGGCATGCCGCGGCTCGACGAGTACACCGTGGCCTCCCAGCCCGAGTCCGGCGGCACGAGGGGCACGTGACCGGCCAGGATCCGCTCCACGCACGCCGCGTCCAGCGGCTCGGGAGCCTTGTCGGGCGGCACCGGGTGCAGGACCCGGACCCGGTTGCCGTAGGTGACCCGGCTCCGCTCCCACACCGTCCCCTCGGTCCACTCCATGGTCCAGATCTGCGGCTCGGCCACCGACGCTCCCGGGGGCAGTGCGAGGTCGCCCCAGGTGTTGTCCATCGTGGGCACCAGCCGGCCCTGCCAGCCGGCCGAGACGTCGAGCACCCGGACAGCCGTCCCACCCGCGGCAGGCGTCGGGCCCGGACGGCCCTCACGCCAGACCACCAGGGCCGCCGGGGAACCGTCCAGCGGCACCTCGATGGTCGAGAGGGCACCGTCGTCGGAGACCGTGACGAGGGCCGGGCTGCGGGAGCCGGTCGCCGGGTTCCACACCTCGGCCTCCGCGACGCCCGCCCGGACGGTGACGGACGAGGCGCGGACGGGCTCGGGGGCGGAGCCGGGCGGGCGCAGCGGATGTGCGCCGATCTCCGGGAAGGCGGCCGTGACCAGGGCCACCGCCCGGTTTCCCTTCCGCCGCACGAGCAGCGGTACCTCGCCCGTCGCGTGCCCGGCCGCGTCCGCCACCGCCGCGGCGGCGGCCCCGGGGTCGCGCACCCGCTCCAGCCGGGGATGGGCGAGCAGGGCCGCCACGACCGAGTCGTCACCGGACCGGCCCGCGGCCGTCGCGGGCGGGCGGCCCACGACCACCACCCGCCCTCCCGCGTCGAGCAGTTCGGCCAGCCGGCGCGCGGTCCCCTCCTCCAGCACGCTCGCCGAGGGCAGCAGCACCGCGCCGTACGCAAGGTCCCTGATGCGCAGGGCACCCTCGGTGGCCTCGGCGCACTGCACCGAGTCGTCGTCGACGACGTCGAAGGAGATTCCGCGCCGGTCCAGGACACCGGCGTGCGGCCCGAGCCAGTTGTTCGAGCCGCACAGGTCCAGGTAGTGCCGCTGCGTCTCGTCGGCGAGGGTGTGGCCGCCGCCCAGCCGGCCGTCGCCGAAGTGCCGGACCGGCGCGTCCAGCGGGACGAGCGCCTGCATGGTGGCCGTCGGGTGCAGCACCGCCACGTCGGCCGCGTAGCCGCCCCACGACATCACGGAGCAGATCCGGGCCACGGCCCGGGAGAACGCCGGGTACTGCTTCCAGTAGGGCTGGCGCCAGTCGGTGGACGGCGGCGCCCACTCGAACCAGCCGGCCGCGGTGCCGAAGTAACTGGCGTGCGGGTTGTAGAGGTTGGCGCCGCTGCGCAGGAACGGCAGCAGCCAGCCGTAGGTGTCCTCCAGCGTGCCGCCCCAGCCGGAGGAGTGGAACGCCTCGATCCAGACGCGCTCGTGGCCGTACAGGTGGGCCATGGAGGAGTGCACCTTGGCGTCGCCGTGGTGGTCGCTGCCGGCGGCGCCGTACCAGCGGTGGGTGCGGAAGTAGTCGGTGTAGAGCTGCGTGGACTGGGCCGGGTAGCCCGCGCGGGCGGGGTGGCTCTGGTCGCTGCCCAGCAGCAGACCGCGCTCGCGGTGCCAGGCGGCGAGCGGCCGGAACAAGGCCTCCTCGGTCAGCTCCGCGCGGACCCTGTAGTAGTCCCCGCGGATCTTCCCCTCCGGCACGCCCGCGTCTGTGCCGAACAAAGCCGGCAGGTGGTCGAGCAGGTCGTAGCCTCGCCGGGCGCGGAACTCCTCGGCGAAACGGTGGCTCCAGGCGTTGGTGCCGGGCAGTTCGTCCTGGAAGCTGCCCGCGACGACCGTGCCCAGGTACTCGGGTACGCGGCGGTCGTACTCGTGGTGGACCGTGTCCATCAGCAGGCCGACCGCATGGGGGTCCAGGTAGTCGAACGCGGTGGGGACGGCGGTGACGAGCCGTACCACGGTCCCGTCGGCGGCCGCGAGGTGCCCGTCCCCGGTGAGGTCGAGCCTCCGGCCCTGCCGGGAGTACACGGCCAGCGGTGTCTCGGCGCCCGTCAGGGGCACCCTGCCCCCGGCGACGCTCACGTCGCGGCAGCGCAGGGCGAGTCCGGCCGCCCCGGGATGACGCCGCGTCACACCGCCCTGCACATTGGCGCCGGAGAACCCGATCTGGTCGTAGAACCACAGCCGGGTGCCCAGCTCCGCCGCGATCGCGCAGGCGTCCCTGAAGCGCTCCCACCACTCCTCGCCGAACCACGCCGGATCGTCGGCCCGGGCCCCGAACGTCGGCCCGGCCGGGGCCAGATTGATGACGACCAGGTTGTGGACCCCACCCTGGGCGAACGCCCTCAGCTGCCAGGCCAGTCGCTCCCGGGTGACCTTCGCACCCGACCACCACCACAGGGGAGTGGGGCCGAAGGCGCGGGGCGGGTCGTCGAACAGCCGCCGGAGCTCGGGGGAGATCACGGACGCGGTCCTTCCCCTAAAACGTTTTTAGGCCCTCTTCACGGTAGGCGAGCCGGAGCGGCCACGCCATATCCCGAGCGCGGTCGGTGAGGCCGACGTCATGTCACCCATGCGTGCGCGACACCTTGTTGCAACGTTTTTCCCGCCCTATATTCGCCTCGACCAGGCACCCGGAACCGCGATGTCACCAGACGACGGAGTCGCATCATGGCCGGTACCCGCCCCATCCCCCCACCGCTCTGGAAAGCCGCCGCCCTGTCGGGCATGGCCTCCTATCTCGACGCCGGTCTGATCGTGAGCATCTCCGTCAACCTGGCCGTCTACCGCGACAGTTACGACATGGGCGTGTGGATGGCCGGGGCGATCAGCGCGATCGTCACCGGCTGCATCGCCGTCGGATCCCTCGTCGGCGGACGGCTCGCCGACCTCTTCGGACGCCGCCGCGTCTACAACTGGGACATCTTCTGCTTCGCGATCGGCGCCCTCGTCATCACACTGGCGCCGGACGACATCACCCTGCTGGTCGGTGTTCTCGTCGCCGGGCTCGCGGCCGGCGCCGACCTGCCGACGTCCCTGGCCGTGGTCTCGGACGCGGCGCCCCCCTGGGCCCGGGGCAGACTCGTGGCGTTCACGCAGGTCATGTGGATGCTGGGCATCACCGTCGCCATCTTCCTCGGCTTCGTCCTGTCCACCACGGGCATGACCGGGGCCCGGCTCATCACCGGGCAGCTGGCCGTCGCCGCACTCGTCACCTGGGCCCTGCGGTCCCGGCTGAAACTGCCCGACGAGCCGCCGGAGACGGAGACCGGCGCCGCCCCGGAAGCCATCTCCCTGAAGAGCGTGTGGACGCGAGCAGCCCTGCTGCCGATGACCGCGACGTTCGTCTTCTACGTGACCTGGGGCCTCGGAGCCAACACCTTCGGACAGTTCGGCACCTATCTGCTCGTCACCGTCAGCGACGCCTCACAGAGCCTCGCCACCGGGATCAACCTGGCCTTCATCCCCATCGGGGTGCTGCTGACCTTCGCCTTCGTACGCGTCGCCGACAGTCCCTGGCGCGACCGGCTGTTCCACGTGGCCGCGGTGGTCCAGATCCTCGCCTTCGTCATCGCGTCCCTGACCGCGGGCGCACTCGCCGGCATGCTCGTCTTCTTCGTGCTCTACCAGCTCTCCAACCCCTTCGCCGGGGAGGCCAACTACAAGGTGTGGTCGCAGCTCACGCTGCCCGCCGACACCCGCGCCACCACCCAGGGCCTCACCTACGCCCTCTCCCGGGGCGTCTTCGCCGTCGCCGCCTTCTTCACCCCCGCCCTCGCCGACCACAGCCCGTCCGTCCTGCTCTGGACGATCACCGCGTGCATGACGGCGGCGGCCCTGGCGGGCCTGTTCATCATCCGCGTCCTGGTCCCGCGCTCCGCGAGAGAGATACCGGGCGGAGCGGACCTCCGCATCCCCACCACCTCGCCCGCCGGCCTTTCCGACAAGGAGCACTGACCATGGCAACGACCGCGGACCGCACGGCCGTACGGGCCGCAGCCCTGCACGACCTGCTCCCGCCGGTCACCCGGCGCCGGACCCGCATCGGGCTGGTCGCCGGCGGACTGGGCACCTACTGGCCGCAGTTCCCCGGCCTGCTCACGCAACTGAAGGAGTCGGCCGCCTACGTCGCCGAACGGTTCCGGGCCATGGACGCCGAGGTGACCGACGCCGGTTTCGTCTCCGACGCACAGGAAGGCGCCCGCGCCGCCGAGCAGTTGCGACGCGCCGACTGCGACCTGATCGTGCTGTTCCTGACGACGTACCTCACCTCCTCGATAGTGCTGCCGATCGCCCAGCGCTCGCACACACCGGTGCTGGTCATCGACCTCCAGCCGACCGAGAAGATGGACCACGCCACCTTCGACACCGGGGCCTGGCTGGCCTACTGCGGGCAGTGCCCCGTCCCGGAGGTCGGCAACGTCTTCCGGCGCGCCGGCATCCCCTTCCGGTCCGTGTCGGGCTGGCTGCGCCAGGAGTCCGCCTGGCGGCGCATCGAGCAGTGGATCCGGGCCGCGCACATCCGGGCCGCGCTCCGGCACGCCCGGCACGGCCTCATGGGACACGTGTACCCCGGCATGCTTGACGTGCAGACCGATCCGACGCTGCTCGCCTCGACGTTCGGATCGCACGTGGAGGTCCTGGAGTTCGACGACCTGCGGCACCGGGTGGAACAGGTGACGGAGGCGGAGACCCGGGAGCGGATGGCCCTCGCCCGGCGGATCTTCACCCTCGACGAGAGCGTCGTGGAGGAGGACTTCGCCTGGGGCGCGACCGTGTCCGTCGCCCTGGACCGGCTGGTGGCCGACTTCGAACTCGACAGCCTCGCCTACTACCACCGCGGACTCGACGGTGAGCTGCACGAGCGGCTCGGGGCGGGCATGATCCTCGGTGCCTCGCTGCTCACCGCGCGCGGCGTGCCGGCCGCCGGCGAGTACGAACTGCGCACGTCCGTAGCCCAGTTGGCGTCCCAGAGTGTCGGCGCCGGAGGCTCCTTCACCGAGATCCAGGCCTTGAACTTCGAGGACGGCGTGGTGGAGATGGGCCACGACGGACCCGCCCACCTCGCGGTCGGCGCCCGCGACCCGCTGTTGCGCGGGCTCGGCGTCTACCACGGCAAACGCGGCTGGGGCGTGAGCGTCGAGTTCGACGTCCGGCACGGGCCCGTCACCCTGCTCGGCCTCGGCCAGGACGCCGACGGCAGCCTGTCCTTCGTCACCTCCGAGGGCACCGTCGTACCGGGACCGCTGCTGGAGATCGGCAACACCACCAGCCGGGTCGACTTCGGCCGGGACCCCGGCGAATGGGTCGACGCCTGGAGCGCCACGGGAGTCGGCCACCACTGGTCCCTCGCGGTCGGACACCACACGGCCGACTTCCGGGCGGCGGCGAGCCTGCTGGGCATCGGCCACCGGCAGGTCTGACAGTCCCCGGCGGGGCGGCCGGTACCGCCCCGAAGGCCCGCCCGGCTGCTCCCCAGGAGGGCGAGGACGGCAAGGACGGCACGGACGGGTGGGTGTCGTCCCCACCCGGAGATGGGTGCCGTCACCGATGGTGGCGGCACCGAGGTGCGTGTGAGGCTGGCAGCACCGCCCGGGCCGCCGCGCCGGCCGTGTCACGGCCGCTGCCCCGGGTCGCGCCGAGAGGCGCACGACGCCACCCCTCAAGGCCCCTGAAGGAGGAGCCCCTATCCGTCCCCGCTCGGTGAAACGATCCGTCTGCGCGCCCTCGAAGGTGGTGATCCGTGGGACACGCTGACAGCCTTCTCGCCATGGGCGGAGCCTTCCTGGCCGCCGCCCTCCTCGCCCGCCTCGGCGGCAGAATCGGGCTCCCCACGATCCCGCTGTTCATGCTCGCGGGCATCCTGCTCGGTCCTCACACCCCGGGCCTCGTGATCGTCCAGGACGCCCACGACTTCGAGATGCTCTCCGCGCTCGGACTGGTGCTGCTGCTGTTCTACCTGGGCCTGGAGTTCCACCTCGACGACCTGAAGGACGGCGGCCGGCGCCTGCTGACAGCGGGTGGGATCTATCTGCTGCTCAACGTCGGCGCGGGGCTCGGCTTCGGCTTCGCCCTGGGCTGGGGCGTCCGGGAGGCGCTGGTCCTCGCCGGTGTCCTCGGGATCTCCTCGTCCGCCATCGTCACCAAGGTCCTCATCGACCTGGGCCGCATCGGCCGCCCGGAGACGCGCCTCATCCTGGGCGTCATCGTGGTCGAGGACATCTTCCTCGCGCTGTACCTGGCCGCCCTCCATCCGGTCATCAGCGGCGCCCAGGGCGTCGGTGACATGGTCCTGCAGGCCTCCAAGGCCTTCGGCTTCCTGCTGCTGCTGGCCACGGCGGCCCGCTACGGCACGAAACTGGTCGGGCGTCTCATCGCGACCCGCGACAACGAACTGCTCGTCATCAGCTTCCTCGGCGTGGCCGTCCTGGTGGCGGGAGTCTCCGAGGTCCTGGGCGTCGCCGACGCCATCGGCGCGTTCATGGCCGGCCTGATCCTGGCCGGGACCCCCTCCGGCCCGCGCATCAGGGACCTGGTCCATCCGCTGCGCGACGCCTTCGCGGCCATCTTCTTCTTCGCCTTCGGTCTCTCCATCGACCCCGGCGACATCGTCTCCGTCGTCGGACCGGTCGCCGCGGCGGCCGCACTGACCCTCGTCATGAACGTCCTCGCGGGCCTCCTCGTCGCCCGTGTGTACGACTACGGCATCGAGCCCGCCGCCGAGATCGCCACCGCCCTCGTCGCCCGTGGTGAGTTCGCGCTGATCCTGGCCGCCATGGCCGCCGGCGCCGGACTCGACGCCCGGCTCGCCCCGTTCATCGCCGGGTACGTCCTCGTCCTCGCGGTCCTCGGCCCCATCGCCGCCGGACGCGCACACCTGCTGGCCCACGCGCTCCGGGCGGGGCAGGGCCTCCTGCCCGGCCGCACGGCCCCGGCGCCCGGCCCCGAGCCCGACCACGCCGCCCCGCCCGCCGCTCCCCAGCCCGCCGAGGCCGAGCGCTAGGGGCTGTCGCGCTCAGGGCCGTCAGGCCGGGGCAGCATCCACCGGAAGGGCACCGTCCTCACCCGGCGTGTCCGCTGCCCGGCCCGCCGCCATCCGTGACAGCACCCATCTGCGGGCCGAACACCCGCCTGTCGTCCCGGCGTTCATGGGGGTCGGGCACCGGGAAGGATGAGGGTGGGGCCCGATGGCGTGAGCCGTTGGAGGAGGGAGAAGCTGAAGCCCTGGTGAGACAGCCGCGGCCGGCCGTACCGGCGCACCGGCGGCCCGTCTCCCTCCGCAGCGCCGCAGGGCCCGACACCCCAGGACTCGTCATGATCCCGGCCGTGCCCTGCCTCGAAGCGCTCGGGTTCCGGGAAGGAGAAGCCGTGCCCCAGTCCGAAGACCACCGCCTCGTCGACCTCGAAGCACGACTCGAGCGGGAGGATCCCCGCTTCACCCGGGCCATGAGATCAGGCCGCCCCGCCCGGCCCCGGGAGTACCGCCGCACCGGCGCATGGTGGGGGCTGGCACTGGGCGTCGCCGTGCTGACCTGCGGCATCGCCCTGGCCCAGGGGCTGCTCATCGCGGGCGGGCTGGTCCTCGTCGGCATGGCGGCCCAGCTGGCCGATCCGGACCCGGCCCGCATGGCGCACCGGGGGTTCGGGCGGCGTTGACGGGGGCGGGCCCGGGGGCCTCTCCGGCCCAATGCAGTTGCCTTACTCGGCCTCGGGGAAATCGGTACAGCGGTTGGCGCTGAGAACGATCATGGTCAGGGTGCAAGCGTCCCGACTCGGTTCTCGTACTCGCGGCGGGCCTTGCGCTGAGCCGGGACTGTGGGGAACCCTGGCCGCCGTCGAGCGGCTGGCAGCGGCGGTCGGTACCTGGCCGGGAGCCGCCGGTGTGCCGGCCGGTGACGGAGGCCGGCACACAGGCGGTGCCAGAACGTTGGTCGGCGCTCGCGGGAGGGTCTGTCCAGGGCTGCCTCCCGGGGGCGCGTCATCCGGCCGGCCCGGCTCACGACCTTCCTGGGTCGGGGGTTTCGGGGCGGCCATGCGGCGCACCCTGCACAGCCGCGGCCGCTACCGTCCCGGGCGCCGGCCTGGGACCAACTGCGCCGCTTGGACGGCGACGGCGGTGCGGTCCAGTGAAACGGCCGAGGGTGAGGGCCCGGATTTTGGGATCAGCTGTGCGGCCGGCGACGCATCGCGGGGCGCGGCAGTCAACGGCGGACCAGCAGCACCGCGCCGCACGGCGACTCCACCGCGCGGCCCGTGATGCCGAGCACGGTAGGGGTGGCGTGCGGACAGCGCGGCCGTCGGTGAGGGCTCGGAACAGGTACTGCCGGGCCGGCGCCGAGAATTCCGATGCAGCACTCCAGCGCCTGGGCCCCTGAGCCGTTCGGGTCCGTTCCCGGCATTTCGCCGCGTCGGATCCGTTCTCTCGCGGTTTGCTGTCGTGGTGCGGGGGAAATCCGACGCCGATGTTCCCAGCCCGCTTGTGTGCGCGGTCGCACCGTCGAGGAGATCGCCGAGGACAAGCGAGAACGGGGCCCAGGATGCATCGCGACAAGCTCGGGATCTACCTGAATGACCACTTGGCCGGTGCCACCTTCGGCATCGGGCTGGCGCAGCGCATCGCTCACCAGCACCGCCACTCGGCGCGTAGCGCCGACCTGCAGCGCATCGCCGACGAGATCGCCCAGGACCGGCAGATCCTGCTCGAAATCATGGACGCGCTCGGCGTCCCCGCACGCCGCTACAAGGTCTACGGTGGCTGGGCGGCCGAGAGGCTGGGGCGTCTGAAGCCAAACGGCGTCCTGTACCGGCGCTCCGGGCTGAGCACGTTGATCGAGCTTGAGACCCTGCGGCTGGGAGTCGAGGGGAAGACCCTGATCTGGCGCACGCTGCTCGTCGTGGCTGCGGGGGAGCCCCGTCTGGATGAATCTCAGCTGCAAGATCTGCTGGACCGGGCGCGGGGCCAGATCGACACGCTGGAGACGCTGCGCCTCACGGCAGCGGCGGCGGTCTTCTCCCCCGGACTGCGCACCGTGACTTCTGACAGCCCGTGAGACTGCGGTGACGTCGTCGAACGTGTAGCCGAGGCATGCCGATGAAGCCTTCCGATGCCGCAAACGTCGGCGGCCCCCGGGTCCGGTGTCCGTGTCTCCGTTGCTCCGGGGGGAGTAGAGCGCGGGAGACGCAGTTCGATTCCCGACCGACGCGGATGACGTCGAGTGTCACCTCGGCCCGCGATACGCCGCCGGCTCCAGCTCGCCGGGCCCCGCTCACGCGGCGGCGCGGCCGCCGGGTTCCACCGGCACGAGCGGGCCGTAGCCAGCCCCGGCACCAGCACAGCGATCTTTCCGCGAACCCAAGCAGCCCCTAGTCGGTGTGCTAACCGACCATGATCGCTCTCAGCGCCAACCGCTGTACCGATGTTCCCCGAGGCCGTTACTGTCCCGGCCGCCGAGTGCCCCATGCGGCGGTGGCGGCCATGTCCGTGAGCGTGGCGGCATCTAAGGGGTGCGGGCCGTCAGGCAGCTTCTCAGACCGTTGTGGTGGGCGGAATGCGGTTGCTGTGGCCACCTGCTAGGGCGTGTGTCGAAAGTGGTTGCTCAGGGGCCGTGCAGGCCAGGGCTCAGAAGCGCGCGGGCGATGCTGACCGGCGTCGGTCCACATCAGGGGACGTTGAAGTGCGGCCGGTATGGCTCAGCGCGTGACGTCCATGCGCTGTGTGCCGATGACCGACAGCAGCCGTAGCGCCTCTTCGGAGGGCGAGCCTGGGACCGCGGTGTAGATCACGACCTGCTGGTCGCGGTCGGTGATGTCGAGGACGTCGCAGTTGACGGTGACGGGGCCGACCAGCGGGTGCTGGAAGGTCTTGCACAGGGTGAGCTCGGCGGACACGTCGTGGGATTGCCACAGGCGGGTGAACTCTTCGCTTCCGTCGAGGAGTTCGGCTACCAGCTCGGCGACCTCTGGATCGTCGGGGTAGCGGGCGGCGGCGGCGCGCAGCCGCTGCGTCGAGATGCGGGCGAAGGCGTCCGCGTCCGACACTCCGTACAGCCGCTGCCCCTTCGTGTGCGGGCCAAGAAAGAGACGGCGCACGAGGTTGCGGTCGCGTCGCGGCAGCGCGGAGAAGTCCTCCATCAGGGCTGCCGCCAGATCGTTCCAGGCCAGTACCTCGAAGGTCGCGGACGTTACGGTCGCCGCGGCCTGCGGCAGTCGGTGCAGCAGGTCGAGGATGCTCTGCCGTACCTGACGCGAGGGCCCGGCCGACGGGAGCGGCGGTGTGCCGGCCAGGTGATGGACATGGTCGCGTTCGGCATCCGTCAGGCGCAGGGCCCGAGCCAGCCCGGCCAGCACCTCGTGCGACGGGTGCGGCGCCCGGGCTTGCTCCAGCCGTGTGTAGTACTCGGTCGAGATGTACGCCAGCTGCGCCACCTCCTCGCGGCGCAGGCCCGGGGTACGGCGGCGCGGTCCGGCGGGCAGCCCCACCTCGGCAGGGGTGATCCGCTCGCGTCGGCTGCGCAGGAAGTCGGCCAGTTCTCGTCGGTCCACCTCTCCAGTGTGCGGGGGCGCCGGGCGCGGATCCAGGTACCGCCGGTGCCTGGTTGCGCTTCGCGGACGGGCGCAGGCTTGGCGCCATGGACAACACACCTGTCACCGGCACATCCACCACGCCTGCCGCCCTGGGCCTGCTGGCCAACAAGGTCGCCTTCATCACCGGTGCCGGACGCGGCATCGGAGCCGCCGCGGCTCGGCTCTTCGCCCGCGAGGGCGCCCGAGTGCTTCTCGCGGCCCGGACGGAGGACCAGCTGCAGGCGGTGACCGCGGAGATCCGGGCGGCGGGCGGCACCGCGGAGTACGTGGTGTGCGACCTGGCCGACGCGGCCGGCGTGCGCGCCGCCGTGGACCGCGCCGTGAACGTCTACGGCCGGCTCGACATCGCCTTCAACAACGGCGCGACGATCCAGCAGCCCGGCCCGATGCACCAGATGCCGGAGGCCGACTTCGACCGCCTCTACGACGTGAACCTCAAGGGCGTCTGGCTGGCCATGGTCGCCGAGATCGCCGCCATCCGAACCACCGCCGGGACCGGCGCCATCGTCAACAACTCATCTGTCGGCAGCCTGATGGGAAACCCCGAGCTGCCCGCCTACGGCGCGATGAAACGGGCGGTCAACAGCCTCACCGAGTCGGCCGCCGTCACCTACGGCCCGGAAGGCATCCGCGTCAACGCCATCGCCCCTGGCAACACGGCGACCGAGATGATAAGCACCTGGGAAAAGGGATCACCCGGTCTCCGAGAGCGGCTCACGGCGCACACCCCGCTGGGCCGCGCGGCCGACCCGCAGGAGATCGCGCAGGCCGCCGCCTGGCTGCTGAGCGACCGCTCCTCCTACGTGACCGGCACGGTCCTCCGGGTCGACGGCGGCGCGCGGGCCTGAGCCAGGGACGCCTCTATCCCTGTTCACAGCCACTCGGTGATCGCCGCTACGAGGACGGTCGCCTCGTAGCGGACCGCGAGCTTGTCGTACCTTGTTCCCACAGCTCGGTGCCTTTTGAGTCGATTGATGCCGCACTCAACCGCGTTCCGAGCTTTGTAGTCCGCCCGGTCGAACTTCGGCGGACGGCCGCCGCAGGAGCCGCGTTTCTTGCGGTTGCGGATGAGATCGGCCTTGTCCGGGATGGTGCAGTGGATCCCGCGTCTGCGCAGGTAGGCGCGTGCCCCGGCGGCATGCTGGTGGGCACGGACGATGGTGGAGTCAACGTTGATCTCCCAGGTGATCAGGTCCTTGGCGTCGGCCCGGACCTGCAGGGCTGTGAAGATCCGCTGCCAGGTGCCGTTGCGCTGCCACCGACGGAACAGGTCGTACACCCGGCCCCAGGGTCCGTACTCCTGCGCCATGTCCCGCCAAGGGATGCCGGTACGGACCCGGAAGCGTATGCCGTCAACCAGCCGCCTCCTGATCCATATCGGCGGTCGGCCGAGCTTCTTGCCCCTCGGCAACAGGGGCTCCAGCACCGCCCACTGCTCGTCCGTCAAATCTCCACGCGCCATGAACCAAGATCATCCCACGATCAAGATCCACTTTTGACACACGCCCTAGAGGAGCTTCGTCGCGTCGCCGTCCCGCTTTGTTCGAGACAGCCGTGCCCAGCGCCACTGTTGGCGGCGGTATCCGTACCACTCGCGGAGCCTGACTTCCTGCCCGGGCCGGACCACAAGAGGGTCGATCCTTGCGACCAGTGCGCTGTCCGTTCCGAGGCTCCACTCCAGCGCCGCATACGGAATCGGTCGTGCCGGCGCGTTCAGCACGTACGCCATCAGCTCATCTGTTGAGCCTCCAGCTAGCAGGTCACCAGGTTGGCCTCTTCCCTCTCTTCCTTCCGCCGGTCGCGCAGGAGGATGTAGAAGCCGAGCAACAGCGATCCCCCTGTAAGCACGGCGCTAAGCCATGCGGGGACTGTGCCCAAGTCAAGACCACTCACTTCTTCGCAGTCCTAGCGATCGCCATGCCGCGCCTGGCGGACACCGGCCTCTAAACCGCCATCAGGTAAGCGGCACCTCCCACGATCTCCGCCTCGCCAACCTTGGGATGGCAGACGCGGCGGTGCCGGATCCCGGCCCGTGGCCGGCTGCACACAGTCCAGACGGGGCCGCGCGTCCTCGATGCCCGTGTCGAGCCAGCGAAGCGCCAGGACCACGAGACGTGCCTGCTCCCACCCTCGGCTCTGGGCGCCCGAGCCGCGTGGCAAGTACTCCACTCGGCACACGCCGCAGACGCCCATGCCGCAATGACTGATGGGCCCAAGACAGACGCTGCCGATTAGGGCGGGGACAGGCCTTGTGATCCCTTGAGCGCAGGCCTTCCGGCCCGGCGGGCTCTTCGGCTTCGCAGTGGGGTTGTGAGCCCAACGGCCGGGCTGCACCGTATTGCGTCTGGCGCGGGTCCTCAGCACAGGCCATCCGAGCCTGCCACGGTGAAGACGTCAGCGAACTCAACCGACCAGAAGCCGCGGTCGGCGATGACCAGGTCGCCGGGGCCGGTGGAGCCGGCCAGCGGGTAGGCGAGGCTGCGCTCGCCGTCGCGGTAGCCGCCGAGGCGAGCATCGAGTACTCCGTGCGTTCCGATCTCGGCGAGGACCACCGTCCTGACCTGGGGGAACCCGAAGGGGACGCCGCCGGTGGTGGAGGGGCCGTCGAAGGTGTCGCCGTTGCGCGTCGAATCCGGAAGATCGAACTGGGTGCCGTCCAGGGCGAGGAGCCGCAGACCTCGCCACCATGCGCCGGGCGTGTCCCTGGTGGCGAGCGGGCCAGCCACCTGGCGGAACACAGTCTCCAGCACGTCCTCCCCGAGCCGGGCGCGAGCCCGACACAACGACGACCGGTTCACCCGAGAGAGGGCCCGGCTGCCTGGGATGCCGCTGGTCAGCACCCGCAGCACCTCCTCGTACGACTCCCGGGCGAACAGACACAGGGCCAGGACGAAGTACACGACCAGCCGGGCCGGCAGAAGTCGGCGGCGCCGCTCGGCTCGGTCGTGCTTGGCTATCGCCGCGTCCACCAACTCAGCGGTGAACACCTTCGTCAGGATCCCGATCCGCACCCGCTGGCCCGCACCCCACCCCGTCACACGCGGGGCAACGATCTCCGCAGCTCAAAAGCAACTGCATTGGCCTCTCCGGCCCCCGGGGACGCCGGGGCGTTCCGCCGTTTGAGTGCCGTCGTAACCCGTGTGAACGCCCTGGATGGTGGGGCCGCTCGGCATGACTGACGGTGGTTCACGTCGAGGCCGGGTCTCGTGAGCTGGCGAGGCGTCAGCTGCCCGGGTCGCGACGGAAGGACTCACCGATGCGCTCTGCCCGCATGCTGCTCGCAACGGCCACTGCCACGGCCGCCCTCGCGATCACCGCGCCCGCCGCCTATGCCGAGGCGATGGGTGACTGGGACAACGACTCCAGTTCCTACAGCAAGGAGCACCACAAGGACGGCAAGCACCACAAGCCACACGGCGGGGTACACACGGGTGGCGGAGCCCTGGCCGCGGTGACCGCGGACGACGAGTGGGACGGCGGCAAGGGCGACCACGAGGGCAAGGAAGAGGAGCACGGCAAGGAGAAGGGGCACGAGAAGGGCTCCTGGAAGGGCAAGCACGACAAGCCGCACGGCGGGGTGCACACCGGTGGCGGAGCCCTGGCCGCGGTGAACTCCGACGACGACTGGGACAACCCCAAGCACGACACGGGCACGCACAAGGAGGACGACTGGGGCGGCAAGCACGACGAGCACGGCAAGGGCTCCTGGGAGGGCAAGCGCGACAAGCACGGCAAGCACGACAAGCACGACAAGCCGCGCGGCGGCGTGCACACCGGTGGCGGCGGGCTGGCCTCCGCGCCGG
The DNA here is from genome assembly GCF_014202475.1 of Streptomyces paradoxus. Taxonomy (GTDB): domain Bacteria; phylum Actinomycetota; class Actinomycetes; order Streptomycetales; family Streptomycetaceae; genus Streptomyces; species Streptomyces paradoxus. Next base: position 2,584 of record NZ_JACHGV010000007.1, on the reverse strand, counting down.
GCGTGACCGCCGGCGGGATGGCCGTGCTGGCCGTGGCCGGCACCGGTCTGTACGCGCTGCGCCGTCAGAAGGCCTCGCGCGGCACCGCGTGACCGACGCCTGACCTCACAGCAGCCGTGGCCGCCGCACGTGCACCTCGCGTCGCGGCGGCCCGGCTCGTCGTCCCGCGTGCCGTGCCCGCTGCCGTGCTCGAATGAGGTGGTCCTTGATGGCAGCCAGTCCCCCCGCTCTTCCCGACCCCGGCCCCGGCCCCGAGCCTGAACCGTCGAAACGGCGGCTGCGCACCGTCGCGACGGTGCTGTGGACGCTGGCCGCCCTCGTCCTGACCGTGACCCTGGTCGGCGGCCGCGGTGGGTCGTCCGACGCCGCCGGCCCGCCGCACGCCCCGCCGGCCGTGGCCGCCACCCCGGCCGTTCCCGCCGTGCCCGACACACCGCCCACGTCCGCCGCGCCGCACCGGTCCGCCGCGCCGCACCGGTCCGCCGCGCCGCACCGGTCCGCCGCGGCCGGCGCCGGCCCGCATCTGCCGCGGTCCCGGCCGGTCCGCCTGCTCATCCCCAAGATCTCGGTCGACGCGCCCTTCACCGACCTCGCCATCGGCCGCTCGGGTCAGCTGGAGCCCCCGCCGTCGCACGACACCAACCTCGTCGGCTGGTACGCCAAGGGCCACACCCCCGGAGAGGCGGGTACCGCGATCATCGCGGGACACGTGGACACCGCGACCTCCCCGGCCGTGTTCGCCGGGCTCAGCGCACTGAAGAAGGGCGACCGGTTCCAGGTGGTGCGGGCCGACGGTGGCAAGGCGACCTTCGTCGTCTACGCCACGGAGTCCTTCAAGAAGGACGGCTTCCCCAGCGACCGCGTCTACGGCGACACCCCTGACGCCCAGGTCCGGCTCATCACCTGCGCGGGTGCCTACGACCGTCAGGCCCGGGACTACACCGAGAACCTGGTCGTCTTCGCCCGCCTCGTCTGACTTCCGGGGCCCCGGCCTGACTTGGTGTTTTACAGTGACATCCAGTTCAGGCGACTGTGGGACCTGTGAGGGATTCGCGAACCATGACGACCGAAACGTTTGAGTTCCAGGTAGAGGCGCGTCAGCTGCTCCAGCTGATGATCCACTCGGTCTACTCGAACAAGGATGTCTTCCTGCGGGAGCTCGTCTCCAACGCTTCCGACGCGCTCGACAAGCTGCGTCTGGAGAAGCTGCGGGACGACACGCTCGACGCCGATGTGTCGGACCTGCACATCGAGCTCGACATCGACAAGGAGGCCCGCACCCTCACGGTGCGGGACAACGGCATCGGCATGTCGTACGACGAGGTCGGGCAGCTCATCGGCACCATCGCAAACTCGGGTACGGCCGCCTTCCTGGAGGAACTGCGGGAGGCCAAGGACGCCGCCGGGGCCGAGGGGCTCATCGGCCAGTTCGGTGTCGGCTTCTACTCCGGCTTCATGGCGGCGGACGAGGTGACGCTGGTGACCCGGCGCGCCGGCGAGGGCCAGGGGACCCGCTGGACGTCGCGCGGCGAGGCCACCTACACCCTGGAGAGGGTCGACGACGCACCGCAGGGCACGTCCGTGACCCTCCACCTCAAGCCCGCCGACCCCGAGAACCAGCTGCACGACTACACCTCCGAGTGGACGATCCGGGAGATCGTCAAGCGCTACTCGGACTTCATCACCTGGCCGATCCGGATGATCCCGGAGGCGAAGGACGGCGAGGGCGCGCCCGAGCCCGAGACGCTGAACTCCATGAAGGCCCTCTGGGCGCGCTCGCGCGACGAGGTGTCCGACGACGAGTACCACGAGCTGTACAAGCACATCAGCCACGACTGGCGCGAGCCGCTGGAGACGATCCGGCTCCAGGCCGAGGGCACCTTCGAGTACCAGGCCCTGCTCTTCGTCCCCTCGCACGCCCCGCACGACCTGTTCACGCGGGACTTCAAGCGCGGCGTCCAGCTGTACGTGAAGCGCGTCTTCATCATGGACGACTGCGAGGCGCTGCTGCCGCCCTACCTCCGCTTCGTCAAGGGCGTCGTCGACGCGCAGGACCTCTCGCTCAACGTCTCCCGCGAGATCCTGCAGCAGGACCGGCACATCCGGATGATGCAGCGCCGGCTGACGAAGAAGGTGCTGTCCACGGTCAAGGAGTTCCTCGCCAAGGACGCCGACCGCTACCGCACGTTCTGGCGCGAGTTCGGCACCGCCCTGAAGGAGGGCCTGGTCACCGACTCCGAGAACCGTGACGCGATCCTCGCCGTGTCCTCGTTCGCGACCACGCACTCCGACGACGAGCCGACCACGCTCGCGCAGTACGTGGAGCGGATGAAGGACGGTCAGGACGACATCTGGTTCATCACCGGGGAGTCCCGGCAGAGCATCGAGAACTCCCCGCACATGGAGGCGTTCCGGGACAAGGGCATCGAGGTCCTGCTGCTCACCGACGCCGTCGACGAGGTCTGGGTCGACGCCGTCGGCGAGTACGAGGCAAGAAGCTGCGGTCCGTCACCAAGGGCGAGATCGACCTCGACGGCGAGGGCGGGGAGAAGGCCGGCGAGGAGCGCGAGAAGCAGGCCGAGGA
>NZ_JACHGV010000006.1 GCF_014202475.1 Streptomyces paradoxus | reverse complement strand
GTGCCAGTTGTTCTGCCAAGGGCATGGCTGGTTGGCTACGTTCGGGAGGGATAACCGCTGAAAGCATCTAAGCGGGAAGCCTGCTTCGAGATGAGTATTCCCACCTCCTTGAGAGGGTAAGGCTCCCAGTAGACGACTGGGTTGATAGGCCGGATATGGAAGCACGGTAACGTGTGGAGTTGACCGGTACTAATAGGCCGAGGGCTTGTCCTCAGTTGCTCGCGTCCACTGTGTTGGTTCTGAAACAACGAACAGTTGTCGGCTTTGAGTAGAACAAACAATTAAAGAGTGTGCTTGTTCGCTCGAAACCATTAGGGTTTCGGTGGTTATAGCGTAGGGGAAACGCCCGGTTACATTCCGAACCCGGAAGCTAAGCCTTACAGCGCCGATGGTACTGCAGGGGGGACCCTGTGGGAGAGTAGGACGCCGCCGAACAATCTTTGGAAGGACCCTTGGTCCCAGCGTTCAGCTGGGACCAAGGGTCCTTTTTTGTTTTTGCAGTGCGCGCTGGGCACCCGGCTGCGCGAGAATGACTTGCGGTACCGAAGACAGGAGTCACCATGTCCACCAACTCTCCCGACGACCGACCGGAGCGCGACCAGCGGCGACGGGAGGGGGACCGGAGCGACCGGAACGACCGCGGCGCTCAGCGCGGGAGCCGCGGCGGAGACCGTGGGGGCTTCCGGCGCGACAACGACCGAGGCGGCAGCGACCGTGGCGGCAGCGACCGTGGCGGCAGCGACCGTGGCGGGTTCCGTCGGGACGACCGCGGTGACCGCCCCGATCGTGGGGACCGTGGGGGTTTCCGTCGGGACGACAACCGTGGTGGTGGGTACGGCCGGCGTGACGACCGCGATCGCGGGCCGCGCAGGGACGACCGCGACCGTGGCGGGTTCCGTCGGGACGACCGCGGCGACCGCCCCGCCTTCCGGCGGGACGACCGCGATGACCGTGGTGAGCGCCGTGACGACCGGGACCGTGGGGGTTTCCGTCGGGACGACAACCGTGGTGGCGGGTACGGCCGGCGTGACGACCGTGACCGTGGGCCGCGCAGGGACGACCGCGACCGTGGCGGATTCCGTCGGGACGACCGGGGTGACCGTCCCGCCTTCCGGCGCGATGACCGTCGGGACGACAGGCGTGACGACCGACGCGACGACCGTCGTGGCGAACGGCGCGATGGCGACCGTGGTGGGTTCCCCCGTCGCGACGACCGGGACCGTGGTGGCTTCCGTCGCGACGACAACCGCGACCGCGGCTTCCGTGGTGACGACCGCGACCGCGGCTTCCGCGGCGGCGATCGAGACCGCCCCAGGGACGGTGACCGCGGCTTCCGGCGTGACGACCGCGGTGGCTTCCGTGGCCGGGACGAGCGCCGTGACGATCGCCGGGACGAGCGTCGCGGGGACGACCGCGGGGAGCGGGGCGGCTTCCGTCGCGACGACGCCGGCCGGGGCGGGCGTCCCGGGTTCCGTCGCGAGGACGGCCCCCGCAGCGACCGCGGCGAGTTCCGCCGTGACGACCGTCGCGACGACCGCCGTGGGGACGACCGCGGTGGCTTCCGTGGCCGTGACGACCGCGGCGGCCGCGGGCCGCGTCGGGACGACCGTGGTGACCGTCCGGCCTTCCGGCGTGACGGTGATCGGCGTGACGGCGACCGTGGCGGCTTCCGCGGCCGGGACGACCGGCGCGGCCCGGGCCGGTTCCGTGAGGAGCGGGACCGGGACCGGGACAGGGAGCCCATCAAGCGGCTGCCGATCCCCGAGGACGTCACGGGTGACGAGATCGACAAGGACGTACGGCAGGAACTGCAGAGCCTGCCCAAGACGCTCGCGGAGGACGTCGCCAGGAACCTGGTGATGGTCGCGCGGCTCCTCGACGAGGACCCCGAGGGCGCCTACGGCTACTCCAGGGTGGCGCTGCGGCTGGCCTCGCGTGTCGCCGCCGTCCGGGAGGCCGCCGGGTTCGCCGCGTACGCCAACCAGAAGTACGGCGAGGCGCTGGCCGAGTTCCGGGCCGCCAAGCGGATGACCGGGAACATCGACCTGTGGCCCGTCATGGCCGACTGCGAGCGCGGGCTCGGGCGGCCGGAGAAGGCTCTGGACATGGCCGGGGCGCCCGAGGTGCACAAGCTCGACAAGGCCGGGCAGGTCGAGATGCGGCTCGTCGCGGCCGGCGCGCGGCGCGACATGGGGCAGCTGGACGCGGCCATCGTGACGCTGCAGAGCCCGGAACTGGCCGCGAACTCCGTGCAGCCGTGGACCGCGCGACTGCGGTACGCCTACGCCGACGCGCTGCTCGCCGCCGGGCGGGAGGGCGAGGCGCGGGAGTGGTTCGCGAAGGCCGTCGAGGCCGACCGCGACGGCAGCACCGACGCCTCGGACCGGCTGGCCGAGCTGGACGGCGTGGAGTTCGTGGACGCCCTGGTCGAGGACGAGGACGAGGACGACGAGGCCCAGGCTCCGGACTCGCCGACGGCCGAGGAGGCCGACACCGAGGCCGACACCGAGGACGAGGACGAGCGCGGGGACGACAAGGACTGACGTCCGCAGGAGAAGGGGCGGGAGCCGGGCCGTGAGGCCTCGGGTCCCGCCCCTTCGTCGTGTCAGGGCCGCCGCGGTCCAGTCAGAGGTCCAGCGCCCGCAGGACCAGGCCCGTCGCCGGTTTCGGGCCGAACGACGTCGACTTGCGGGGCATCGTGACGCCCTGGCGGGCCAGGTCGCGGACGACCTCCTCGCGGACCGGGTGCATCAGAACGGCCGTCCCGCCGTCGCGTTCCGCCTTCTCCACCGTGGCTGCCGTGTCGTGGATGTAGGCGATGTGGGCGGGGGAGTCCTCGGGGATGCGCCAGACGTGCTCCAGGAGCGTGGCGTGCAGGACGGTCGCGTCGAGGGTGCGCCAGGCTGTCGGCCGGTCTGCGGGGATCGTACGGGCCAGCAGGCCGGGGTCCGGATGGTCGACGAGGTGGAAGGCACCGTCGCCGGCCAGCAGGAACGCGTTGCCGGAGCAGGCCGCGTCGGCCAGGGCTTCCAGGGCCTCGGGCAGGGGGGCTTCGAGCCGGCGTACGCGGAAACGGCCCTCCAGGGCTGCCACGGCCTCGGCGACCGGCAGGTCGTGCAGCAGGCGGTGGATGGCGCGGACCCGGAGCGGGTACCGGGCCGTGTCGACGAGGAGGACCAGGCCGTGGTCCCACGGGCTGGGGGAGGGGTGCTCCATGCGGAGGCGGCGGTAGGTCGCCCAGCGGTGGTGGCCGTCGGCGATGAGCGCCTGGTGGCTGCCGAGGCCGCTCTGGATCGCGGCCAGGTCCTCGGGGGAGGTGACCGACCACAGGCGGTGGTGGAAGCCGTCCTCCGTGGTGGTGGCGAGGAGCGGAGGCTGCTCGGCGGTGCGCTCGATCAGGTCGGCCGTGGCCGCCGTCGAGTCGTCGCCACGGTAGGTCAGCAAGAGCGGTTCGAGGTTGGCCGAGGTGGCGCGCATGAGATCGGCGCGGTCGGCGACGACGTGCGGCATGACGTCCTCGTGCGGCAGCACCACCTGCTCGGCGGGGTCCGACACGCGCAGGGCGCCGATGATGCCGCGCTGCAGCATGCCGTTGCCGTCGCGTTGCTCGTAGACGTAGAGGCCTGGTTCCGGGTCGGTGGTCAGGACGCCCTCGGACAGCCAGCGGCGCAGGGTGTCGGCGGCCCGTTCATTGCGGGCGCTGGGCGTGGCCGCCTGGGGGAGGATCAAGCGGACGATGTTGTGCGGGTCGGCGGCCTCGAGGTGGTGCAGGCCGTCGGGGCGCACCACGACGTCGTACGGCGGAGATGTGACGGCGGCAAGGCTGCCGACCCGGTCGGGGTCGTAACGAAGGCCTCGGAACGGGGTGAGTTCCAGGCCTCGGTGCGCCGTTGCCTCCGAGTGACCTGCTGAGTTCATCCCGGCATCGTACGGCTGTCAGTGCCATGGGGGATGATCGGGGGAAAGCCGTCGAACGAGGAGCGATGCTGGATGAGCCGGAGCGTCAGGACGAAGCCCGAGGGCAGTGGGCAGGCCCTGAGCGAGGCGTATGACACGGCGCTGCTCGATCTTGACGGTGTCGTGTACGCGGGCGGGAGCGCGATCGCGCACGCCGTGGAGTCGCTGGCCCGGGCCCGGGAGGGCGGTATGCGCCTGGCGTACGTCACGAACAACGCGCTGCGGACGCCGGACACCGTGGCCGGGCATCTCACGGAGCTGGGGATACCGACCGGCGCGGAGGACGTCATCACCTCGGCGCAGGCGGTCGCGCGGCTGATCAGTGAGCAGGTGCCGCAGGGCGCCAGGGTGCTGGTGATCGGCGGTGAGGGGCTGCGGGTCGCGCTGCGCGAGCGCGGGCTGGTGCCCGTGGAGTCGGCGGACGACGATCCGGCGGCGGTGGTGCAGGGGTTCGGCGGGCCCGATCTGCCGTGGGGCCGGTTCGCCGAGGCGTCGTACGCAGTGGCCCGGGGCGTGCCGTGGTTCGCGTCCAACACCGACCTGACGATTCCGAGCGGGCGGGGGATCGCGCCGGGCAACGGCGCCGCGGTGGAGGTCGTCCGGATCGCCACGGGTGCCGAGCCGCAGGTCGCGGGCAAGCCGCTGCCCCCGATGCACCGGGAGACGATCCTGCGGACCGGGGCGCGGCGGCCGCTGGTGGTGGGCGACCGGCTGGACACGGACATCGAGGGCGCGTTCAACGGGGACGTCGACTCGCTGCTGGTCCTGACCGGTGTCACCGACGGCGCGCAGCTGCTGGCCGCGCCGCCGCAGCACCGGCCGACGTATGTGGACGCGGATCTGCGCGGGATGCTCGGCCGTCAGCCGGAGGTCGTCGAGGCGGGCGAGGGCGGGTTCCGGTGCGGTGGCTGGACGGCGACGGCCGGTGCGGACCGGCTGGAGCTCGACGGGGAGGGTGAGGCTCCGGACGGGCTGCGGGCGTTGTGCGCCGCGGCGTGGACGGCGGCCGGTGAGGGTGTGTGCGAGCTGGACGGGGGGAAGGCGCTGGCGCGGCTGGGTATCTGAGTGTCTGTCAGCGCCCGGGCCGGGTACCCGGGGCGGGCCGGGAATCCGAATCTTGCTCGAATGCGAGGGTAGGCTAACCTAACTGCGTGTTGGTCGAGAGTCCCCCCGAACAGCGCGCGGAGACCGCCCCCGCGCCCCCGGCCCGACGGGCGGTGCGCGCCTTCGGGCTGCTGCTGTCCGTCGCGATCCTGGTGCTCGTCGCGCTGGCGAGTATCGCGATCGGTGCGAAAGAGCTGTCCCTCGGCCAGGTCTGGCACGGCCTGTTCGAGGAGTCGGGGACCTACGGGGACGTCGTCGTGGCGGAGCGGCTGTCGCGGACCGTGCTCGGGCTGCTCGCGGGCGCCGCGCTCGGCCTGGCCGGGGCGGTCCTGCAAGCCCTCACGCGCAACCCGCTGGCCGACCCCGGTCTGCTCGGCATCAACGCCGGTGCCTCCGCCGCGGTCGTCACGGCGATCACGTACTTCGGGGTCACCTCGCTCAGCGGCTACGTCTGGTTCGCGTTCTTCGGCGCGGCCGCGGTCGGGGCGCTGGTGTGGTTCCTCGGTGGCAGCCGGGGGGCGACGCCGGTGCGGCTCGCGCTCGCCGGTACGGCCATCAGCGCCGCGCTGTACGGCTACCTCCAGGCCGTGATGATCATGGACGAGGCGGCGCTCGGCAAGATGCGGTTCTGGACGGTCGGTTCGCTGGCCTCGGCGACCGACTCGACCATCACGCAGGTCCTGCCGTTCCTGCTGACCGGTACGGTCCTGGCGCTGGCTCTGGCCCGGCCGCTCAACGCGATGGCGATGGGCGACGACACCGCCAAGGCCCTGGGCGCCGACCTCAACCGCACCCGGGCGCTGTCCATGCTGGCCGCGACCGTGCTGTGCGGGGCCGCGACCGCCGCGTGCGGGCCGATCGTGTTCGTCGGGCTGATGGTGCCGCACGTGGTGCGCTCCTTCACCGGGCCCGATCTGCGCTGGATCCTGCCGTACGCGGCGATCCTGTCGCCCGTGCTGCTGCTCGGAGCCGATGTCATCGGCCGGATCGTGGCCCGGCCCTCGGAGCTCCAGGTGGGCATCGTCACCGCGATCCTCGGCGGCCCGGTGTTCATCTTTCTCGTACGACGGCGGAGGACGGCGCAGCTGTGAAGACCACCAACCGTGCCGTGCGGACCCCCGGCGGGCTCTCGATACGCCTGGACGTGCGGGCCGTCACCGTCGTGCTCCTGCTGATCCTCGCGGCGCTCGTGGCGAGTGTCGTGCTCATCGGCACCGGCGACTTCCCGATCCCGGCCGCCGACGTGCTGCGGACGCTGGCCGGCGAGGGCAATCCGGGCCAGGAGTTCATCGTCACCGAACTGCGGCTGCCGCGGGTCCTCGTGGGGCTGCTGGTGGGTGCCTCGCTCGGACTGGGCGGGGCCCTGTTCCAGGCCATCTCCCGCAATCCGCTGGGCAGTCCGGATGTGCTCGGTCTCGGGCAGGGGGCGACGGCCGGCGCCCTCGTGGTGATCGTGCTGGGCTCCGGGAGCGCCAACCAGGTCGCGGCCGGGGCGCTGGCGGGCGGCCTGGTGACCGGGCTCGCCATCTATGTGCTCGCCTGGAAGCGGGGGGTGCACGGCTACCGGCTGGTCCTGGTCGGTATCGGCGTCTCCGCGATCGTCACGGCGGTCAACGGGTACCTGCTCACCAAGTCCGACATCGTGGACGCGGCCCGCGCGGTCGTGTGGATGACCGGGTCCCTCGACGGGCGGGACTGGGACCAGGTGTGGCCGCTGCTCGCGCTGACCGCCGTGCTGGTGCCGCTCGTCCTCGTCAACGCGCGCGGGCTGCGGATGATGGAGATGGGCGACGACGTGTCGTACGCCCTCGGGGTGCGGGTCGAGCGCGTGCGGCTGCTGCTGATGGTGGCGGCCGTGCTGCTCACCGCGTCCGCCACCGCCGCGGCAGGCCCGGTGAGCTTCGTCGCGCTCACCGCGCCGCAGCTGGCCCGGCGCCTGACCCGCTCGCCCGGGCCGAACCTGCTGCCCTCGCTGTGCATGGGCGCCGCCCTGCTGGTCATCGCCGACTGGGTCTCGCAGCGGGCGTTCGGCGCCGAACAGCTGCCCGTGGGCGTGGTCACCGGTGTGCTCGGCGGGGTCTACCTGCTGTGGCTGCTGGTCAGCGAGCGCAGGGCGGGCCGGATATGAGCACCGGTGCGGAGAAGAGCACCAGCAGCGGACTGAACAACCAAGGGAGCACCGTGAACCGCCTGTCCGCCGAGAACGTCACCCTCGCCTACGACCAGCGGGTCATCGCGGAGCAGTTGTCGGTGGAGATACCCGACAACTCCTTCACCGTGATCGTGGGCCCCAACGCGTGCGGCAAGTCGACGCTGCTGCGGGCGCTGTCGCGGATGCTCAAGCCGAGCGAGGGGCGGGTGCTGCTAGACGGCCAGGTCATCCAGTCGATGGCCGCGAAGAAGGTCGCGCGGACGCTCGGTCTGCTGCCCCAGTCGTCCATCGCGCCCGAGGGCATCACGGTCGCCGACCTGGTCGGCCGGGGCCGCTACCCGCACCAGGGCATCCTGCGCCAGTGGTCGGCCGAGGACGAGCGCGTCGTCCAGGAGTCCATGCGGCAGACCGGCGTCGCCGAACTCGGCGACCGCTACGTCGACGAGCTCTCGGGCGGCCAGCGCCAGCGCGTGTGGATCGCCATGGCGCTCGCCCAGCAGACGCCGCTGCTCCTCCTCGACGAGCCGACGACGTACCTGGACATCCAGCACCAGATCGACGTACTGGACCTGTGCGCGGAGCTGCACGAGGAGCAGGGGCGCACGCTCGTCGCCGTGCTGCACGACCTGAACCACGCCGCCCGCTACGCCACCCACCTCATCGCGCTGCGCGAGGGCCGGGTCATCGCCGAGGGCGCGCCGAAGGACATCGTCACGGCCGGTCTGGTCGAGGAGGTCTTCGGGCTGCGCTGCCAGGTCATCGACGACCCGGAGACGGGCACGCCGCTGGTCGTGCCTGCGGCGCGCAAGGCCCGCGCCCAGGCCTCGGCCGGGAAGGTCTCGGCTACAGAAGCTTCCTGAGCTGGAGCAGGTCCCGCACGCCCGCGTGCAGTTTCACCCGGCCGGAGCCCCAGGCCTTGGCGAAGCTCAGCTCGCCGCCGACCAGCGCCACCAGGTCGTCGCCGGTCATGGCGAGTCTGATCTCGGCCTTGCCGGGCGGCGGCCCGGGCACGGTGTCGTGCACCTCGATCCGCCCGCCGCGCATCCGGCCGACGAAGGTGACGTCGAGATCCGTGATGTGGCAGCTCACCGAGCGGTCCAGCGCCGCGGCGTCGCGGACGTCCCCTTCGGCACGCTGCATGTTGTCCGAAAGCTTGTCGAGTGCGCTGCGGCACTCCTCGATCGTGGCCATCGCGACCGACGGTACCGCAGCGGTTCGCGGTAGCGTCGGGGCATGAACGACGCAGTTCCGGAGACCCCGCCGGTGGCGGAGGACGAGCCGGCGTACGACCCCGCCGCCCCGGCCCCCCTGAACGTGCCGCGCACGCCCACCGGCGACGCCGGTGTGGACGCGGCCCTGGACCGGCTCGGCGACGCGGACCACCTCGCCACGGACGGGCACCTCGAGGTGTACGAGGATGTACACCGGGGGCTGCGCGACGCGCTCACCGCGCTCGACGTACGCCCGGGACCTCCGGCTCCCGGGCGTCACCCGACCACCACCCCTCAACGAGACCCTTCGGGTCGCCCCCTCTGATCGCCGCCTGGACCTAGGAGCTGAACCGAACGTGGCAGGAGTCGCACGCCGCCGTCTGGACGCGGAGCTGGTCCGCCGGAAGCTCGCGCGTTCGCGCGAGCACGCCGCGCAGCTGATCGCCGGCGGGCGGGTCTCCGTCGGCAAGACCGTCGCGACCAAACCCGCCACGCAGGTGGAGACCGCGGCCGCGATCGTGGTGGCCCAGGACGACAGCGACCCCGACTACGTCTCGCGCGGCGGCCACAAACTGGCCGGCGCGCTCGCGGTGTTCGGGCCGCAGGGCCTGGCGGTCGAGGGGCGCAGGGCGCTCGACGCGGGCGCGTCCACCGGCGGTTTCACCGATGTCCTGCTGCGGGCGGGCGCCGCCCACGTCGTCGCCGTGGACGTCGGATACGGACAACTCGCGTGGTCCCTGCAGAAGGATGAACGCGTCACCGTCAAGGACCGTACGAACGTACGCGAGTTGACGCTTGAAGCGATCGATGGGGAGCCAGTGGATCTTGTCGTGGGGGATCTGTCCTTCATCCCGCTCGGGCTGGTCCTGCCCGCCCTGGTGCGGTGCGTGAAGCCGGACGCCGATCTGGTGATGATGGTCAAGCCGCAGTTCGAGGTGGGCAAGGAGCGCCTCGGCAGCGGGGGAGTGGTACGCAGTACCCAGCTGCGGGCCGAGGCGGTACGGGGGGTGGCCGAGAAGGCCTGGGGGCTGGGGCTCGGGGTGAAGGGCGTGACGGCCAGTCCGCTGCCCGGGCCGTCGGGGAATGTCGAATACTTTCTGTGGCTGCGGTCCGGGGCACCGGAACTGGACCCGGCCGAGGCAGACCGTGCAGTGGCGGAGGGGCCGCGTTGACCGAGAACCGAGCTCGTACTGTTTTCCTGCTCGCCCACACGGGGCGGCCCGCCGCCGTGCGCAGTGCCGAGCTCGTGGTGAAGGGGCTGCTGCGCTCCGGCCTCGGCGTGCGCGTCCTGGAGGCGGAGGCGCGCGATCTGCCGCTGCCGGCCGAGGTGGAGCTGGTCAAGGAGGCCACTCCGCAGTGCCTCGACGGCTGTGAGCTGCTGATCGTGCTGGGCGGTGACGGCACGCTGCTGCGCGGTGCCGAGTTCGCGAGGGCGTCGGGTGTGCCGATGCTCGGCGTCAACCTCGGTCGCGTCGGGTTCCTCGCGGAGGCCGAGCGTGACGACCTCGACAAGGTCGTCGACCGGGTGGTCACCAAGGCGTACGAGGTCGAGGAGCGGATGACCGTCGATGTCGTCGTGCACCGCAATGGGGACATCGTGCACACGGACTGGGCGCTGAACGAGGCGGCCGTGCAGAAGGTGTCCGCCGAGCGGATGCTGGAGATCGTCCTGGAGATCGACGGGCGTCCGGTGACGGGGTTCGGCTGCGACGGGATCGTGTGTGCGACGCCCACGGGGTCGACGGCGTACGCCTTCTCGGCGGGCGGGCCGGTGGTCTGGCCGGAGGTCGAGGCGCTGCTGATGGTGCCGATCTCCGCGCACGCGCTGTTCGCCAAGCCGCTCGTGACATCGCCGGATTCTGTGTTGGCTGTGGAGGTTCTGCCCCACATTCCGCCCGGGGTGCTGTGGTGTGACGGGCGGCGGACGGTGGAGTTGCCGCCCGGGGCGCGGGTGGAGGTGCGGCGGGGGGCCGTGCCGGTGCGGCTGGCGCGGCTGCACCACGCGTCCTTTACGGACCGTTTGGTGGCGAAGTTCGCGCTGCCGGTTTCCGGGTGGCGGGGGGCGCCTCACTAGCGGTTTGCGGGGGGTGGTTCCGCTTCGTCGGCGGGTGCGGGCGGATTGTGGCTGTTCGCGCAGTTCCCCGCGCCCCCGAGGAAGGGGCGCCGCCACACTCGTGGGTGACAACAGTGGGCCAGTCGCAATCCGTGGCTGGGACCTCGTAAGGTCGTGTCCGTGTTGGAGGAGATGCGGATACGGTCGCTGGGCGTGATCGACGATGCTGTCGTCGAGCTGTCGCCCGGGTTCACCGCGGTCACCGGTGAGACGGGTGCGGGCAAGACCATGGTGGTCACCAGCCTGGGGTTGCTGCTGGGCGGGCGGGCCGACCCGGCGCTCGTGCGGATCGGGGCCGGGAAGGCCGTCGTGGAGGGGCGGATCACCGTCCCCCGGGACGCCGCGGTCGCCGTACGCGCCGAGGAGGCCGGGGCCGAGCTCGACGACGGGGCCCTGCTGATCAGCCGTACCGTCTCCGCCGAGGGGCGCTCACGGGCGCACCTGGGCGGGCGCAGCGTGCCGGTGGGTGTCCTGGCCGAGCTCGCCGACGAGCTGGTGGCCGTGCACGGGCAGACCGACCAGCAGGGGCTGCTCAAGCTGTCCCGGCAGCGGCAGGCGCTCGACCGGTACGCGGGCGACGCGGTCGCCGGGCCGCTGGCCAAGTACGGCGAGGCGTACAAGCGGCTGCGGGCCGTCGCCGCCGAACTCGACGAGATCACCACCCGGGCCCGTGAGCGGGCCCAGGAGGCCGATCTGCTGCGCTTCGGGCTCGACGAGATCGCCGCCGTCGAACCACGCGCGGGTGAGGACGTGGAGCTGGCCGAGGAGGCCGAGCGGCTCGGGCACGCCGAGGCGCTGGCGTCCGCCGCCGCGGTCGCGCACGCCGGTCTCGCGGGCAACCCCGAGGACCCGGAGGGCGTGGACGCCGGGACGCTCGTCGCGGGCGCGCAGCGGGCCCTGGACGCCGTTCGGTCGCACGACCCGGCGCTGGCCGCGCTGGCCGACCGCATCGGGGAGATCGGGATCCTGCTGCGTGACGCGGCCGGCGACCTGGCGGGATACGCCGACGACCTGGACGCCGATCCGCTGCGGCTGGCGGCCGTCGAGGAGCGGCGGGCCGCGCTCACGGGGCTGACGCGCAAGTACGGCGAGGACATCGCCACCGTGCTGGCCTGGGCCGAGCAGAGCGCCGCCCGGCTGACCGAACTGGACGGCGACGACGAGCGGATCGGGGAGCTGACCGCCGAGCGGGACGCGCTGCGGTCCGAACTGGGCGGGCTGGCGCAGGCGCTGACGGACGCCCGGACGGAGGCCGCCGAGCGGTTCGCCGCCGCCGTGACCGCCGAGCTGGCCTCGCTCGCCATGCCGCACGCGCGCGTGTCCTTCGACATCCGGCAGACCGAGGACCCCGACGGCGTCGAGGTCGGCGGGCGCCCGGTCGCCTACGGCCCCGCCGGCGCCGACGAGGTCGAGCTGCTGCTCGCCCCGCACCCGGGGGCGCCGCCCCGGCCGATCGCCAAGGGCGCGTCCGGCGGTGAACTGTCGCGGGTGATGCTGGCCGTGGAGGTCGTGTTCGCGGGCACGGATCCGGTGCCGACGTACCTCTTCGACGAGGTCGACGCCGGGGTCGGCGGCAAGGCGGCGGTCGAGATCGGCCGGCGGCTCGCACGGCTGGCGAAGACCGCGCAGGTCGTGGTCGTGACTCATCTGCCCCAGGTGGCCGCCTTCGCCGACCGGCAGCTGCTGGTCGAGAAGACCAACGACGGGTCCGTGACCCGCTCCGGCGTCAAGGTCCTCGAAGGCGAGGACCGGGTCCGGGAGCTGTCCCGCATGCTCGCCGGCCAGGAGGACTCCGAGACGGCCCGGGCGCACGCGGAGGAGCTGCTGGCGGCGGCCCGGGCGGACGGCTAGCCGGAGCGGCGCACCGGCGGTGGTGCGGCAAGGCCGGGAGGGGCGCCCGATTTCACTCGTGTGGGTGACCCGGCCCGGGGCATTCCCCCCGCTGCCGCGCCCCGCCGCGGCAGCGCAGGGACTCGGGCGTGCCCGGAACCCCCTTGTGTCCTGGCATCCTTGGCGGAGTACGCGTCGTGACCGCCCGACCCGAACCAGGAGCCCGGCCACGTGACCCCCGTGAGCAGCCACTCACCGCATGGCCAGTCGCCGCTGCGCACCGTGCAGGTTCTGGGCGGAGGCAATGCCGCCAGCAGTGCGCATGTGCGCTCGCTGGCCGCGGGGCTCGTCGCGCGGGGCGTGAAAGTCACGGTGTGCGCCCCTTATGAGGCCGATCGCGCCTATGACTTCAGCGGTGCCGGGGCCGACCACGTGCACGTGCCGCGCAGCAGCGACCCGGTGTCGGTGGCCGCGCTGCGGGCGGCCTGCGCCAACGCCGATCTGGTGCACGCGCACGGGCTGCACGCCTCCTTCCGTACCGTGCTCGCCCTCAGCGGGCGGCGCGTGCGTACTCCGCTGGTGGTGACGTGGCACGACCGGGCGCACGCCGACGGGGCGCGTGCCCACATGCTGCGCGTGCTGGAGCGCAGGGTCGTGAAGGCGGCCACGGTGGTGCTGGGGACGACCTCGGCGCTCGTGGACCGGGCCCGGCTCACCGGCGCGCGGGACGCCCGGCTGGCCGCGGTCGCGCTGCCCGGTCCCCCCAGGTCCCGCGAGCCCGACGACCCCGACCGGCGACGGCCCAAGGTGCGCGCCGAACTCGGCGCCATCGGACGGCCGTTGCTGATGGCCGTCGGCTCCTTGGAACGCCACCGCGGATACGACGTGCTGCTGGACGCCGCGCGCGCCTGGCGCCGCCTCGATCCCGTGCCGCTGGTCGTGATCGCCGGGGAGGGCCCGCTGCGCGGTGAACTCCAGGGGCGCATCGAGGAGGAGGGGCTGCCGGTCCGGCTCATCGGGCGGCGCGACGACATCACCGACCTGCTGGCCGCGGCCGATCTCGCCCTGCTGCCGAGCCGCTGGGAGGCGCGCTCCGTCCTCGCCCAGGAGGCCCTGTACGCACGCGTGCCGCTCGTCGCGACGGATGTCGGCGGCATCCCCGAACTCGTCGGCGACGCGGCCGAACTCGTCCCGTACGGGGACGCCAGGGCCCTCGCCGACTCCGTCGTCCGGCTGCTCGGAGACCGGGCGCGCCGGGACCTGCTGGCGGACAGGGGAGCCCGGCAGGCCGCCACCTGGCCGACCGAGGACGAGACGGTCGCCCAAGTGCTCAGCGTGTACGACGAGTTGACTCAGCCCCTGCCCCTCTCCTAGCAGTCCTACGGGACGTGCCTGCGGGCCCGCAGGGCCAGGCTCAGGGCCAGCACCGTCTGCGGGTCGTCGAGGTCCGTGCCCAGCAACTCCCCGATGCGGGCCAGGCGGTTGTACAGGGTCTGGCGGTTCAGATGCAGCTCGCGGGCCGTCTCCGCCTTGCGTCCCGCGTGGGCGAGGTAGGTCGCGAGCGTGGGCAGCAGCGGCGGCCGGGAGCGGCGGTCGTGCTCCAGCAGCGGGCCGAGGGCGCGGTCGACGAAGGCCGCCAGGTCCTGGTGGTCGCGCAGCCGCCACAGCAGCAGGTCGATGTCCAGGCGGCGGGCGTCGTACCAGGGCCGGTCCGGCAGGCCCTGGGCCGCCGTGGCCGTCTCGGCCGCGTGCCGCAGACCCGAGGCCGCCGCCGGCCAGCCACCGGCCGTCCCCACGACCATCACGGGCGGCTGCCCGCCCGGCCGCGGCAGCCCGGCCCGGCCCACACCGGCCCGCAGCGCCACCGCCACCCGGTCCGCGACCGCCGCCCGCTCCGACTCCGCGCGCAGCCCGAGCAGCACCAGCACCCGGCCCTCCACCGGCCGTACCCCGAGCAGCACCGGCACGCCCACCGACGCCAGCTCCTCGGAGACCGCCCGGGCCAGCACGGCCCAGCCACCCCCGCTCTCGGCTCCACCGGAGCGGGCGCCGCCCCCGTCCGGGGACAGGGCGTCCCCGAGCCGCATGACCACCGGCAGCAGCGGGCCGCTGCCCGGCCGGAAACCCAGCACGCGGGCCTGCGCCGGGGCGTCCTCCGCCGTGACCCGGCCCTCGGCGAGGTCGGTGAGGAAGTCGCCGCGCCCGCGCGCCGCCAGTTCCTCCTCCTGGCGGGCCTGCATCAGCACCACGGCCAGGATGCCCGCGGCCCGCTCGGCGGCCATCCGGTGCACCGGCGCCAGGGGAGTCCGCACGGGCAGCAGGATGAGCCGCGCCCGGACGCCCCCGCTGCCGGGCCCCCCGCCCGGCACGTCCACGAGCACCGAACCCGCGAGCGGCGGCTCGTCCTTGTGCTGGCCGCGCAGCCCCTCCCACACCTGGAGCGGGTCCGCGCCCTCGGGCCCGGACCCGGCCGCGTACAGCAACTGCCCGTCCGCCGTCTCCAGGAACACGGGGTTCCCGGCGAAGTCGGCGAGGATGCCCAGCACTTGGGGCACCCCGCCGCCGCTCAGCAGGGCCTGGGTGCACCGCCGGTGCACCTCCTCGGCCCGCTGCAGCAGCGCGTAGTGGCCGTTGACGATCTCGGTGTGCACCTCCTCCGTGACCGTGACGAAGGGCACCTCGCGGTGCAGCTGGACGAGCGGCAGCCCGGCGGAGCGTGCCGTGTCGACGAGGGCCGCGGGCAGCCGGGTGAAGCGCGGACCGAGCTCCACGACCAGGGCCGCGATGCCGCGCTCGGCCAGGGTGCGCACGAACGCCCGCTGCTCGGCGGGGCGGGTGCCGAGGCCGTAGCCCGTGGTCAGCAGGAGTTCGCCGCCCTTGAGCAGGGAGGCGATGTGCGGCACCTCGCCGGCGTGCACCCAGCGCACGGTCCGACCGAGCCGCTCGGCGCCCGCCAGCACCTCGGGCAGCCCGCTGCGCAGCCCCGGCAGCTCCAGCGCCCGCTGCACGGTGATCCCGGCGCCCTGGGTGTCGTAACCGCTGTCCGTACCGCTGTCCATGGTCCGGACGCTACCCGCGCGGGTGCCTCCCGGACATCTTCGGCGGGCACCGAAACGATCACCTTCCGGAAGTCGCGCCGGATCTCCCCGGATTAGCGGGTGATCGACCGGGTACGGGCGCCGTCATGGACATGAGCGTGGTGGCGGTAGGTCGGGAGGACGACAGTCCGGTCGAGGAACCGTTGCGGGTCGCGGTGCTCGCCGACCGGCTCGGCTACCGGGAGGTCTGGGCGGGCGAGGGACCCACGTGGGACTCGTTCGTCCTGGCGGCGGCGATCGGCGCGGCCACCGAGCGGGTCACGCTGACCGCCGGGCCCGTACCGGTGTCGGTGCGCGATCCGCTCACCATCGTCCGGGGCGCCGCCTCCACCGCGGCCGTCACCGGCCGGCCCGTCGGCGTGGCCCTGGGCACCTCCAGCAAGCGGGTCGTCGAGGGCGTGCACGGCCGGCCGCGGACCCGGCCCGCGGCGGCCCTCGCGGAGTCGGCGGCGGCCGTACGGGCGCTGATGGACAGCGTGCCGGGCGAGCCGATCGTGCCCGGCAGCGGCTTCCCGCGCCGCCTGCCACCGCCGGGCGGCATGGTCACCGTCGCCGCGTTCGGGGAGCGGGCGGTCGCCGCCGCCGTCGCGCACTCCGACCGGATGCTGCTCGACCTCGTCTCGCCCGAGCAGGTCCGCATGCTGCGCGGCCGGATGCTCGCGGCCGCCGAGAAGGCGGGCCGTACGCCGCCGCGGCTGGCCGCCTGGCTCCCGGCCGCCGTCGATCCGGAACCGGAGACGCTCACGCAGGTCCTGCGCAGCGTCGTCGGCTACCTCGCGGTGCCGGGCTACAGCGACATGTTCGTGGACGCGGGGTTCGCCGAGGTCGTCGAGCTGGCCGCCAAGGGCGCCGACGCCGGCACCCTGCTGCGGGCGCTGCCGTCCGAGGCGGCCGGCACGGTCGCCCTCGTCGGTGACGCCGACACCGTCCGCGCCCGCATCGCCGCCTACGCCGAGGCCGGACTCGACGAGATAGCCCTGGTCCCGGCCACGGCCGGTGATCCCGCGGGGGAGCGCACGCTCACGGCCCTCAGGCCGGAGTGAGATCCCCGCGGGCCGCCCGGCTCAGCCGCCGTACGCGCCCGAAGCCGTCAGACGCAGGGCCGTGTCGATGAGCGGCACGTGGCTGAAGGCCTGCGGGAAGTTGCCGACCTGGCGCTGCAGGCGCGGGTCCCACTCCTCGGCCAGCAGACCGAGGTCGTTGCGCAGGGACAGCAGCTTCTCGAACAGCTTGCGGGCCTCGTCGACGCGGCCGATCATCGCCAGGTCGTCGGCCATCCAGAACGAGCAGGCCAGGAACGCGCCCTCGTCACCGGGCAGGCCGTCGACGCCCTCGTCGCCGCCCGAGGTCGGGTAGCGCAGGATGAAGCCGTCCGGGGTGGACAGCTCCCGCTGGATCGCCTCGATCGTGCCGATGACCCGCTTGTCGTCCGGCGGCAGGAAACCCATCTGCGGGATCAGCAGCAGCGAGGCGTCCAGCTCCTTGGAGCCGTACGACTGCGTGAAGGTGTTGCGCTCCTTGTCGTAGCCCCGCTCGCACACGTCCCGGTGGATGTCGTCGCGCAGCTCCTTCCAGCGCTCCAGGGGGCCGTCGGCGTCGCCGGACTCGATCAGCTTGATCGTGCGGTCGACGGCGACCCAGGCCATCACCTTGGAGTGCACGAAGTGGCGGCGCGGGCCGCGCACCTCCCAGATGCCCTCGTCCGGCTCCTGCCAGTGGTCCTCCAGGTAGCGGATCAGCTTCAGCTGGAGCAGCGAGGCGTAGTCGTTGCGCGCGAGGCCCGTCATGTGGGCCAGGTGCAGGGCCTCGGTGACCTCGCCGTACACATCCAGCTGGAGCTGGTGGGCCGCGCCGTTGCCGACCCGGACCGGGCTGGAGTTCTCGTAGCCCGGCAGCCAGTCCAGCTCCGCCTCGCCGAGCTCGCGCTCACCGGCGATGCCGTACATGATCTGCAGGTTCTCGGGGTCGCCGGCCACCGCCCGCAGCAGCCACTCGCGCCAGGCGCGGGCCTCCTCGCGGTAGCCGGTGCGCAGCAGCGAGGACAGCGTGATCGCCGCGTCGCGCAGCCAGGTGTAGCGGTAGTCCCAGTTGCGGACGCCGCCGATGTCCTCCGGCAGGGAGGTGGTGGGCGCGGCGACGATGCCGCCGGTCGGGGCGTACGTCAGGGCCTTCAGCGTGATCAGCGAGCGGACCACGGCCTCGCGGTAGGGCCCGTGGTACGTACAGTGGTCGACCCACTCGCGCCAGAAGTCCTCCGTCGCCTCCAGCGACTGCTCCGGCTCCGGCAGCGGCGGCGGCTCCTTGTGCGAGGGCTGCCAGGAGATCGTGAACGCGATCCGGTCACCGGGCGCGACCGTGAAGTCCGCGTACGTCGTCAGCGACTTGCCGTAGGTCTCGGCGGATGTGTCGAACCACACGGAGTCGGGACCCGCGACGGCCACCGTGCGCCCCTCGTGCTTGTGCAC
This sequence comes from Streptomyces paradoxus, assembly GCF_014202475.1. Classification (GTDB taxonomy): domain Bacteria; phylum Actinomycetota; class Actinomycetes; order Streptomycetales; family Streptomycetaceae; genus Streptomyces; species Streptomyces paradoxus. The sequence goes on along the minus strand of NZ_JACHGV010000006.1, from coordinate 491,861 downwards.
CCACGGCACCACCCGTCCGTAGGAGAACCGCATCCGCAGCGCCGAGCGCATCGGCACGCGGCCCGAGACGCCCTCCACGATCCGGATCAGCTGCGGGGCGCCGTCACGCGGCGGCATGAAGTCCGTCACCCGGACCGTGCCCCGCTGGGTGTCCCACTCGGACTCCAGGATCAGCGAGTCGCCCCGGTAGCTGCGCCGCGCGGCGGTGGGGGGCTGCTGGTCGGAGGCGTACGCGGGGCCGAGCCGCCAGAAGCCGTGCTCCTCGGTGCCCAGCAGGCCGGCGAAGATGGCGTGCGAGTCGAAGCGGGGCAGGCACAGCCAGTCGACTGTGCCGTCCCGGCAGACCAGGGCAGCGGTCTGCATGTCTCCGATGAGTGCGTAGTCTTCGATGCGCCCGGCCACGTGCAACTCCAGTCGAACGGCCACGTCACCCCACGAGGGGGCTGTCGCTAGTGCGGTCAAGGGGTTTCAGCAAGTCTTGCAATGCGGCGTTGAGCGATGAAGCAAAACAGGTCACTCAGCCGTGATGCAAAGCGCCAATTGTTGCTCAACGAACTGACGAGCTCATGTTGTTCCGGTGGTTACGGGCGGGGGGTGGTGCCGTTGGGCCGGACGGGCTCGGCAGCGAGTGTCCGAGCAGGATACGACGCACGCGGATGATCCGGGTGCCCGTCCGGACAAGGCGAGTACGCCGAACGAGTGAGCAACGGGTGAGGAAGCGGTGAGCACGGTCGCCTCCGTGTCGGGATGTGTGCGGAGCGTGGCCGGAAGCCATCGCCCCGCGGCGCTGATACGCTGGTAGCCCGTGGACCGGTGGGCCCCTTCCCGACAGGGAACCCCCGAACCGCAGCGTCGGCACCCCGGATTCCTCCGGCGGGCAGCCGCACCGCACCCCCAGACCGCGACCACGGGAGCCCCGTCTTGGCCATGCCGCCCGCCGCTTTTCGTAATTCGACGACCAAGCACATCTTCGTCACCGGGGGTGTCGCCTCCTCGCTGGGCAAGGGCCTGACGGCCTCCAGCCTCGGCATGCTGCTCAAGGCCCGCGGTCTGCGCGTCGTGATGCAGAAGCTCGACCCGTACCTGAACGTGGACCCGGGCACGATGAACCCCTTCCAGCACGGTGAGGTGTTCGTCACCAACGACGGTGCCGAGACCGACCTGGACATCGGCCACTACGAGCGCTTCCTCGACCGCGACCTCGACGGCTCCGCCAACGTCACCACCGGCCAGGTGTACAACACCGTGATCGCCAAGGAGCGGCGCGGCGAGTACCTGGGCGACACCGTGCAGGTCATCCCGCACATCACCAACGAGATCAAGCACCGCATCCGCCGCATGGCGACGGACGAGGTCGACGTCGTGATCACCGAGGTCGGCGGCACGGTCGGCGACATCGAGTCGCTGCCGTTCCTGGAGACCGTCCGCCAGGTCCGTCACGAGGTCGGCCGTGACAACGTCTTCGTCGTCCATATCTCGCTCCTGCCGTACATCGGTCCCTCGGGTGAGCTGAAGACGAAGCCCACCCAGCACTCGGTTGCGGCCCTGCGCAACATCGGTATCCAGCCGGACGCCATCGTGCTGCGCTGCGACCGCGAGGTGCCCACCGCGATCAAGCGGAAGATCTCGCTGATGTGCGACGTCGACGAGGCCGCCGTGGTGGCCTGCCCCGACGCCCGCTCGATCTACGACATCCCGAAGACGGTGCACGGCGAGGGCCTGGACGCCTACGTCGTCCGCAAGCTGGACCTGCCGTTCCGCGACGTCGACTGGACGACCTGGGACGACCTGCTCGACCGCGTCCACAACCCCGACCACGAGATCACCCTCGCCCTGGTCGGCAAGTACATCGACCTGCCCGACGCCTACCTGTCGGTCACCGAGGCGCTGCGCGCCGGCGGCTTCGCCAACCGGGCCCGCGTGAAGATCAAGTGGGTCACGTCCGACGACTGCAAGACCCCGGCGGGCGCCGCGGCGCAGCTCGGCGACGTCGACGGCATCTGCATCCCCGGCGGCTTCGGCGACCGCGGTGTGCTCGGCAAGGTCGGCGCGATCAAGTACGCCCGCGAGAACAAGATCCCGCTGCTGGGCCTCTGCCTCGGCCTGCAGTGCATCGTGATCGAGGCCGCGCGCAACCTGGCCGACATCACCGACGCCAACTCCACCGAGTTCGACCCGGCCACCTCCCACCCGGTCATCTCCACCATGGCCGAGCAGCTCGACATCGTCGCCGGTGAGGGTGACATGGGCGGCACCATGCGGCTCGGCATGTACCCGGCCAAGCTGGCCGAGGGCTCGATCGTGCGCGAGGTGTACGACGGCAAGGAGTACGTCGAGGAGCGCCACCGGCACCGCTACGAGGTGAACAACGCCTACCGGGCCGAGCTGGAGAAGCAGACGGGCATCCAGTTCTCCGGCACCTCGCCGGACGGCAAGCTCGTCGAGTACGTCGAGTACCCGCGCGACGTCCACCCGTACCTGGTCGCCACGCAGGCCCACCCGGAGCTGCGCTCGCGCCCGACGCGCCCGCACCCGCTGTTCGCCGGGCTCGTCAAGGCCTCGGTCGAGCGGAAGACTTCGAAGTAACACACCAGTTGTACGGTGGCCGGGGTGCATCCCTTCAAAGGGTGTGCACCCCGGTTTCGTTTCGGCAGGTCGTGTGGCACGTGGAAGGACAGGCATGACGATCAAGGACGCCCCGGAGGAGTGGGAGATCCGGGCGACTCAGACTCCCTTCGTGGGCAACAAGACCTCCGTCCGCACCGACGACGTGGTCATGCCCGACGGCACCGTGGTCGGCCGTGACTACCAGGTCCACCCCGGCTCCGTGGCCGTCCTCGCCCTCGACGAGGACGACCGCGTGCTGGTGCTGCGCCAGTACCGCCACCCCGTGCGCCACAAGCTGTGGGAGATCCCGGCCGGACTGCTCGACGTCCCCGGCGAGAACCCGCTGCACGCCGCGCAGCGCGAGCTGTACGAGGAGGCGCACGTCAAGGCCGAGGACTGGCGGGTGCTGACCGACGTCTACACCACGCCCGGCGGCTGCGACGAGGCCGTCCGGATCTTCCTGGCACGTGACCTGTCCGAGGCCGAGGGCGAGCGGTTCGCGGTCGAGGAGGAAGAGGCCGACATGCTGCTCGACCGGGTGCCGGTCGAGGACCTCGTACGGGGCGTGCTGGCCGGCGAGCTCCACAACAACTGCCTCGTCGTGGGCGTGCTGTCCCTGGTCGCCGCGCGGTCCGGCGACGGGCTGGACGCCCTGCGCCCGGCCCAGGCTCCGTGGCCGGCCCGTCCGTTCGAGGCGTAGCGCTCCGCCGGGGGTGCCGTGCTGTTGTCGGTCGGGTGCGGCACCGTCGTGGCTTGTCGCGCGGTTCCCCGTGCCCTTTCGGGCACGGTCGGTCCTACGATCCGCTGATCCGATCGGGGGAAGTGGCCGTCCTCCCCGCCGTGCTCCACCCGGAACGTTGCAGAGCGTGAACTAGGCTCTGGGGCACGCCCGAACCGGAGTCCCGGCGGGCTCGCGTGTGCGGTGGGACGGGAGTGTGGCCCGTGGCGGATCAGGTCGTGGAGACAGGCGACGTGCGGCCGGCCGGGCGCGCTGCCGGGGATATCGAGTTCCTGGGCCGCACACGGGAGTTGAAGGAACTGCGCGCCGACATCGAGCGCGCCGGACTGGACACCCTGGCCGGCCGCAAAGCACCCCGCGCGCGCGTGCTGCTCATCGCCGGCCGGCCCGGCTCGGGCCGCACCGCACTCGCCGAGGAACTCGTCCGGCAGGTTGCGGACCGTTACCCCGACGGGGTGCTGCGGGCGAGCCTGACCGAGCCCGGCGGCACCCCGGTCCCCGTCGGACGTGCCGCCCGTGACCTCCTCACCGCGCTGGACACGCCGGCGCCGGCCGGGGCCTGCGAGGACGACCTCACCGACGCCCTGCGCACCGCCCTGGCCGACCGCCGCGCCCTGCTCCTGCTGGACGACGCGGCCGACGCCGAGCAGGTCGACGCCCTGCTGCCCGACACCCCGGACTGCCTCGTCGTCGCGGTCTCCGAAGGCCCGCTGACCGGCATCTCCGACGTCCGCCCCTGCACGCTGGGCGGCCTGGACGCCAAGTCGGGGGTGGAACTGCTGACCCGGCACACCGGCTCGGTCCGCATCACCGTCGACCCCCGGGCCGCCGAGGGACTCGCCGAGGAGTGCCAGGGGCAGCCCGCCGCACTGATGCTCGCGGGGGGCTGGCTCGCGGCGCGCCCGAAGGCCGCCGTCTCCGACCTCGCCAAGCAGCTGCGCGCCGAGGACTCCGAGGGCACCGCCCTGACCCGGGTCTTCCGGCTCGCCTACGCCGCCCTGCCCGCCGGTGCCGCCCGGATGCTGCGCCTGCTGGCCCTCGCCCCGGCCGGACTGGTCGACCCGCAGACCGCCTCCGCACTCGTCGGCTGCTCGGTCGGCAGCGCCCGCCCCACTCTCGACGACTTCGTCGACCTGGGCTTCCTGCACGCGGTGGACTCCCCGATTCCGCAGTACGAGGTGCCCGGCTGCCTGCACCCCCAGCTGCGGATCCTCGCCGAGCACCACGAACGCCCCGCCGAGCTCCAGCTGGCCCGTGCTCGCATGCTGGAGCGGATGGTACGGCTGCTCCAGGCCTGCCGGGCGATCACCGAGACCGACAGCCCCCAGGCGCGCCAGAAGCTCCTCGACATGCCGAGCGCCCTGCGCTTTCCCACCCCGCGGGCGGCCGCCGACTGGCTGCGCCTGACCCGGCCCGCGCTGCTGGCCTCGGTCCGGCTCGCGGTCGCCGACGGGGAGCTGGACACCCTGGCCCGGCGGCTGATGACCCAGCTGGTCCGGGCGATGGCGGCCCACATCGGCACCCAGGCCGCCGCCGCTGACCTCTACGACATCCACAGCCTCGTCCTCGGCATCGCCGAGCGCCGCAAACTGCCCCGCGAGCGGGCCGCGGCCCTGCTCAACCTCGGCGACCTGGACGCCCGCTCCGGCCGGACGGCCGACGCCCTGACGCGCTACCGGGCCGCGCTGGACGCCGGGCGCGAGGTGAACGACCCGTACGCGACCGGCCGCGCGATGGAATCCGTAGGCGGCGCACACCTGGAGCTCGGCGACTACGACCGGGCCACCGACTGGTTCGGCCGCGCGCTGGTCGAGCGGCTCGCCCGGGGCGAGCGCGCCGAGGCCGCCCGGCTCTACGGGCGGATCGCCGCCGCCCACACCCTCGCGGGCCGCTACGGCGAGGCCCTGCGGAACTGGCGCGCGGCGGTCGCCGGGCACCGCAAGAACGGCGATGCGGCCGCCCAGGCACGCGCCTTGAGCGAGCTGGCGCGGGTGCAGGAGTACGCGGGCCGGCGCGAGGAGGCGCTGCGCACCTGCCGGGAGGCGGTGGAGTGGGCGCGGCGTGCCGAGGACCCGCGCCTGCAGGCCGCCCTGCATCTGCGGGTCGCCGACACCCTGGAACACCTGGGTGATCCCGCCTCCGCCGGACTGCACCGGGCCGCCGCCGAGCGGATTCTCGGCGACTCAAACCTTCAAAATGACCCTGACGCCTGCGAAATCCGTACCGCATCAGCTGAAGATTGATGCAATGAAAGGCTAGACAGCGAGAACACCTTCATTAGACTGGCTCTGCCGCACGTTCTCCTGCGGTCTCTCCCGGTGTGCCCGTGCGTGCCCGGGTATGTCCTAGTAAGACCCCCCATACCCTCTGAGCCAAGGACCGTGATCGACGTGAAGGTCGGCATCCCCCGCGAGGTCAAGAACAACGAGTTCCGGGTGGCCATCACCCCCGCCGGCGTGCACGAGCTGGTGCGCCATGGCCACCAGGTCGTCATCGAGCGCGGCGCCGGCGTCGGCTCCTCGATCCTGGACGAGGAGTACGTGGCCGCGGGCGCGCACATCCTGGACACCGCCGACGAGGTGTGGGCCGCCGCCGACCTGCTGCTGAAGGTCAAGGAGCCCATCGCCGAGGAGTACCACCGCCTCCGCAAGGACCAGACGCTCTTCACGTACCTGCACCTGGCCGCCTCCAAGGAGTGCACGGACGCCCTCCTGGAGTCCGGCACCACCGCGATCGCCTACGAGACCGTCGAGCTGCCGAGCCGCGCGCTGCCGCTGCTCGCCCCGATGTCCGAGGTCGCGGGCCGCCTCGCCCCGCAGGTCGGCGCCTACCACCTGATGCGCGCCAACGGCGGCCGCGGCGTGCTGCCCGGCGGCGTCCCCGGCGTGCTGGCCGGCCGCGCCGTGGTGATCGGCGGCGGTGTCTCCGGCTGGAACGCCGCGCAGATCGCCATCGGCATGGGCTTCCACGTGACCCTGCTCGACAAGGACGTCAACAAGCTCCGCGAGGCCGACAAGATCTTCGGCACGAAGATCCAGACCGTCGTCTCGAACGCCTTCGAGCTGGAGAAGGCCTGCCTGGAGGCCGACCTCGTCATCGGCGCGGTCCTGATCCCCGGCGCCAAGGCCCCCAAGCTGGTCACCAACGAGCTCGTCTCGCGCATGAAGCCCGGAAGTGTCCTTGTCGACATCGCGATCGACCAGGGCGGCTGCTTCGAGGACTCCCGTCCGACCACCCACGCCGAGCCGGCCTTCCAGGTCCACAACTCGGTCTTCTACTGCGTCGCCAACATGCCCGGCGCGGTGCCCAACACCTCCACCTACGCGCTGACCAACGCGACGCTGCCGTACATCGTCGAGCTGGCCAACCACGGCTGGGCGGACGCGCTGCGCCGCGACCCGGCGCTGGCCAAGGGCCTCAACACCCACGACGGCAAGGTCGTTTACCGCGAGGTCGCCGAGGCGCACGGAGTGGAGCACGTGGAGCTGTCCTCGCTGCTCGGCTGAGCCGCCCGACCGCCCTCGACAGCCGGTAAGTCGGTTAAGTAACCAACCGGCAAAGGCGATACGTCAACACGGGTCGTCAACGCCGCGCATCCGGCCGGACCTTGCCGACAAGGTCCGGCCGGATGTGTGTATGGTCACTTCGCGATTCTCGCGCAACTCGCCTCGAACGTAACCCTTCCACCGATTCGCACACCGGTGAAACCTGCCGTGCGACGGCCGTACGCCCTTGACAGCGAGATGTTTCATTGCCGACACATCGGGCCGGGTCCGGCAGATTGTGTTGCTGCGGACGCCCGACACGCCATAGAGTCGCCAGCTGTCGGCATGGTGCCACGCTGACCTGTCTAGAAGTTTCCTGGTCACCAAGGAGGTAAGACGACTTGTGAATGAGTCGACATTTACTCCCGGGGGTGGTCAACCAGGAATGCCTGCACCGGGCCAGGGGCCCGCGGGGTTCGAGGCTGTCGGCTCCGTCGCTGTGCGCACCTTCGCAGCCCACCAGAGTCAGCAGGCGACTCACACTGCACACCAGAAGATGGATGGCCATCACGTGAACGCCATGGCCGGCGACGGAAGTGGCGCGCCCCACAACCACTTCGCCGACTACGACGAACTGCCCGAGGGGCACTTCTACGACCCCGACGCGGAGTACGAGCCCGACCCCGAGTACGCGGCCACTCTCGCGCCCGACGCGGCCAGACAGCGCCGGGAGCGCGTGGGCCCGACCGGACGGCCGCTGCCGTACTTCCCGATCCCGGGCCCACTGCCCGAACACGGCCCCGCGAAGATCATCGCGATGTGCAACCAGAAGGGCGGCGTCGGCAAGACCACGTCGACCATCAACCTGGGTGCCGCGCTCGCGGAGTACGGACGCCGGGTCCTGCTCGTGGACTTCGACCCGCAGGGCGCGCTGTCGGTCGGACTCGGTGTCAACCCGATGGAACTCGACCTCACCGTCTACAACCTGCTCATGGAGCGGGGCATGGCGGCCGACGAGGTGCTGCTGAAGACGGCGGTCCCCAATATGGACCTGCTGCCCAGCAACATCGACCTGTCGGCGGCCGAGGTCCAGCTGGTCTCCGAGGTCGCCCGCGAGTCGACGCTGCAGCGCGCCCTCAAGCCGCTGCTGCCCGACTACGACTTCATCGTCATCGACTGCCAGCCCTCGCTCGGCCTGCTCACGGTGAACGCCCTGACGGCCGCGCACAAGGTGATAGTGCCTCTGGAGTGCGAGTTCTTCGCGCTGCGCGGCGTGGCTCTGCTGACGGAGACCATCGAGAAGGTCCAGGAACGGCTCAACCCCGAGCTGGAGCTCGACGGCATCCTCGCCACGATGTACGACTCGCGCACGGTGCACAGCCGTGAGGTGCTCGCGCGCGTGGTCGAGGCGTTCGACGACCACGTCTACCACACGGTCATCGGGCGCACGGTCCGCTTCCCGGAGACCACGGTCGCCGGTGAGCCGATCACCACGTACGCCTCCAACTCCGTCGGTGCCGCCGCCTACCGCCAGCTCGCCAGGGAGGTGCTCGCCCGGTGTCACGCCGAGTGAGTCTGCCGGGGGCCGACGAACTCTTCCGTACGACAGGGGGGATGGCGCTTCAGTCGTCCCAGCCCAGGCGTCAGGCCAACGGCGACGCCCGGGTGCCCGCTCCGGCGGGGGAGGGCGACGCGGCGGCAGCGGCCGCGGAGGACGCACCGCAGTCGGTGCCCGCGCAGGGCGGTGACGGCGAGGGCGCCGAACATGTCGCGGCGGACGCGGAGCCGGCCGAGGCCGGGGAGGCGCACAGCCGTTCCGCGACCGCCGAGCGCTCCGGCTCCGCCCGCCGGCAGACGGCGCAGGAAGGTTCTGCCGCCGGGGCCGCGCCCCGCAAGCGCGGGCGGAACGCCTCGCGCCGTCCCAGCGGCCGTGAGCGGCACGACGAGAAGATCACGGTCTACGTGTCGGCCGAGGAGCTCATGGACCTGGAGCACGCCCGTCTGGTGCTCCGCGGCGAGCACGGCCTGGCCGTCGACCGCGGGCGCATCGTCCGCGAGGCGGTCGCGGTGGTCCTCGCCGACCTGGAGACCCGCGGAGACGCCAGCATCCTCGTACGACGACTGCGCGGGCGGTAGCGGTAGCCTGCGGGGGCCATGACCTCGAACGCTTCCCCACCTCCCCCCGGCGGCCCGGCCGGCCGCCGGCGTGCGCTGGGGAGGGGGCCGGGGGCTCCGCGGACGGCTCCGCCGGCTGAGCGGCCAGAGGCCGAGCCGCAGGAGGCCGAGCGTCAGGAGATCGAGCCTCAGGAGGTCGGGCCCTCCCCCTCGTCGGAGGAGGCCCCGCCGGTCGAGCCGGCCGGGGCCGGGGCGGCCGAGTCACCCGGGCGCTCCCCGGATGGTGACGGGACCGCTCCGCCGGTCGAACCGCGGGCGGAGGCGGTCCGGTACGGAGTGCCGTCTGCGAGCGGGGGCGTCGCGCATGCGGGGCCCGGCGCCCCGGTGGCCGAGCCGGGCTTCTCGCCCCACGACGCCGGGCCCGCGGCTGCGCCGGTCGGGTCCCCGAAAGCCGCAGCCCCCGGACCGGCGGACACGGCCGAGCCCTTGGCACCGCCTGTGGAGGCGACCGGGCCGGTGGCGCCGCCCACGGACATGGCCGAGCCCCTCGCGCGGCCTGCGGGCGCGGGCGGGCCGGTGTTCGTGGGTGAAGCGAGCGGGACTGCCCCCGAGACGCTGCCCGCGGATGAGGCCGCGTCCGAGGGGCCTTCCGCGCCCGCCCCGGACCTCCCGCCCCCGGCCGGTGAGGCCGGGGCGGCGGCGGACGACGGGGTCTTCAAGGTCCGGCTCGCGAACTTCGAGGGGCCCTTCGATCTGCTGTTGCAGTTGATCTCGCGGCACAAGCTGGACGTCACCGAGGTCGCGCTGTCGAAGGTGACCGACGAGTTCATGGCCCACATCCGGGCGATGGGGCCAAACTGGGACCTGGACGAGACGACCGAGTTCCTGGTCGTCGCCGCCACGCTGCTCGACCTGAAGGCCGCGCGGCTGCTGCCCGCCGCCGAGGTGGAGGACGAGGGCGATCTCGCGCTGCTCGAAGCGCGGGACCTGCTGTTCGCCCGGCTGCTGCAGTACCGCGCCTACAAGCAGATCGCCGACATCTTCAGCGGGCGCCTCGACGACGAGGCCCGGCGCTATCCCCGCACCGTCGGCCTCGAAGCGCACCACGCCGAGCTGCTGCCCGACGTCGTCATCAGCATCGGGGCGGAAGGATTCGCCAAACTCGCCGTGAAGGCGATGCAGCCGCGGCCCAAGCCCCAGGTCTACGTCGACCACATCCACGCCCCGCTGGTCAGCGTGCAGGAGCAGGCGCAGATCGTCGTGGCCCGGCTCCGCGAGCTCGGCGAGGCGAGCTTCCGCGCCCTCGTGGAGGACACCGACGACACCCTGACCGTCGTGGCGAGGTTCCTCGCCCTGCTGGAGCTGTACCGCGAGAAGGCCGTCGCGCTGGACCAGGAGACCGCGCTCGGGGAGCTGCTCGTGCGGTGGACCGGCGGGGACGGGGACGAGGCACCGACCGTCACCGACGAGTTCGACCGGCCGCCCGAGCCGCCGAAGGAGGAGAAGAAGGCGTGAGCGAGCGAACGACCGACCTGCCGGCCGGGCTCAGTGCCGTCGCCGGTCTCGATCTGAAACCGGCCCTGGAGGCCGTCCTCATGGTCGTGGACGAGCCCGCGACCGAGGAGCACCTCGCGAAGATACTGGAGCGGCCGAGGCGCCAGATCGCGGACGCCCTGCGCGAGCTGGCCGACGAGTACACCGTCCAGGGCCGCGGCTTCGAGCTGCGGTACGTCGCGAACGGCTGGCGTTTCTACACCCGCGCCACCTTCGCGCCGGCCGTCGAGCGCTTCGTCCTGGACGGCCAGCAGGCCCGCCTCACCCAGGCCGCCCTGGAGACCCTCGCGGTCGTCGCCTACCGCCAGCCGGTCAGCCGCAGCCGGGTCTCGGCCGTCCGCGGAGTCAACTGCGACGGCGTCATGCGCACCCTCCTCCAGCGCGGTCTGATAGAGGAGGCGGGCACGGAACCCGAAACAGGTGCGATCCTGTACAGGACGACGAACTACTTCCTGGAGCGGATGGGCCTGCGCGGTCTGGACGAGCTCCCGGAGCTCGCGCCCTTCCTCCCGGAGGCGGAGGCGATCGAGGCCGAGACCCAGGAAGGCGTACCGTCGTTCGACCCGGACGCGCCTGACGACGACGTGCCGGGCAGCCGCCCGGCCACCCCGGGTACCGACGACGAAGACGACCAGACGGAACTTTGATGCGAAGCAGCGGCAGCGGCAAGAGCGGCGGACGCGGTAACCACCGCGGCGCCGGCAACAACAGGGACCAGAAGCAGGGGCAGGGCCGCCCCAGCAAGCCCCGCCCCGAGGAGCGCCGCTACGACGTGGGCCCCGGGGCGACGAAGGACGGCCCCAAGTCCGGGCGCGGCGGCTCCGCCCGCGGCGGCGCCAAGGGCGGGCCCAAGCAGCCTCAGAAGCAGGGGCGTACGGCCCCGGCGCGCCCGCGTGAGTACGAGGCGCAGGTCGAGGAGCGCAACCGCGACCGGTACGCCGGGAAGAAGGAGATCAAGCTCCCGAAGACCTTCCCCGGCGCCGAGCAGGAGGGCGAGCGGCTGCAGAAGGTCCTCGCCCGTGCGGGCTTCGGCTCCCGGCGTTCCTGCGAGGAGCTGATCGAGCAGGCCCGGGTCGAGATCAACGGCGAGATCGTCCTGGAGCAGGGGCGGCGCGTCGACCCGGAGAAGGACGAGATCAAGGTCGACGGCCTGACCGTCGCCACGCAGAGCTACCAGTTCTTCTCGCTCAACAAGCCCGCCGGGGTCGTGTCCACCATGGAGGACCCGGAGGGCCGGCAGTGCCTCGGTGACTACGTCACCAACCGCGAGACCCGGCTCTTCCACGTCGGCCGGCTCGACACCGAGACCGAGGGCGTCATCCTGCTCACCAACCACGGTGAGCTGGCCCACCGGCTGACGCACCCGAAGTACGGCGTGAAGAAGACCTACCTCGCGCACATCGTCGGCCCCATCCCGCGCGACCTGGGCAAGCAGCTCAAGGACGGCATCCAGCTGGAGGACGGCTACGCCCGCGCGGACCACTTCCGGGTCGTCCAGCAGACCGGCAAGAACTACCTCGTCGAGGTCACCCTCCACGAGGGCCGCAAGCACATCGTGCGCCGGATGCTGGCGGAGGCCGGCTTCCCGGTCGACAAGCTGGTCCGGGTCGCCTTCGGGCCGATCACCCTGGGCGACCAGAAGTCGGGCTGGCTGCGGCGGCTGTCCAACACGGAGGTCGGGATGCTGATGCAGGAGGTCGACCTCTAGGGACCGCGCGTCCCCCAGGGCTTGTGAGCGACCCGCACCCCCTTTTATAGTCGTGCTGACTATTAAAGGGGGTGTTCGTCATGGACGGCTACGACAAGTACGCCCACGAACCCTTCGCCGTCACCGTCGACCTCGCCGTGTTCACCCTCCGGGACGACGCGCTGCACGTGCTGCTCGTCGAGCGCGGACAGGAGCCGTACGCCGGGCGCTGGGCCCTGCCCGGCGGCTTCGTGCAGCCGGACGAGTCCGCGGAGACGGCCGCCCGGCGTGAACTCGCCGAGGAGACCGGCCTGTCCGACGTCTCGGGGCTGCACCTGGAGCAGCTGCGGACCTACAGCGAGCCGGGCCGCGACCCCCGGATGCGGGTCGTGTCGGTCGCCTTCGCCGCTCTGCTGCCCGACGCCCCCGAGGCGCACGGCGGCAGCGACGCCGCCGAGGCCCGCTGGGTGCCGTACGGCACGGCCGGACCGCTCGCCTTCGACCACGACCGCATCCTGGCCGACGCCCATGACCGCGTCGGCGCCAAGTTCGAGTACACCTGCCTCGCCACCGCCTTCTGCCCGCCGGAGTTCACCCTCGGCGAGCTCCAGCGGGTCTACGAGACCGTGTGGGGCACCGAGCTCGACCGGCCCAACTTCCGCCGCAAGGTGCTCGCCACGCCGGGCTTCGTCGAAGCCGTCCCGGGTGCCGCGCGACTGACCGGCGGCCGCGGCAAACCCGCCGCGCTGTACCGCGCCGGAACCGCCACCGCCCTCCACCCGCCTCTCCTCCGGCCCACCCGGGAAGGACGCCCCGCATGACCACGCTCGTCCACAAGCAAGCCGCCACCGGAGCGCTCACGGGCCTGGCCCTCGGGGATGCGCTGGGGTATCCGACCGAGTTCAGTGACGTTCCCTCGATCCTCGCCAAGTGCGGACCCTGGCGGCAGATGGAGCTGCCGAAGCACGCCACCGTCTCGGACGACACCCAGATGACACTGGCGCTCGGGCGGGGGATACGGACAGCGATGGACCGGGGCGTGCTCGCGCCCCAGGGGATGGCCGAAGCGGTACGCCGGGAGTTCATCGCCTGGAACCGCTCTCCGGAGAACAACCGCGCCCCCGGCAACACCTGTCTCAGGGCCTGCGCCCTGCTGGAGCACGAGACCCGCCCCTGGCAGGACGCCAGTCAGATCGGCTCCAAGGGCTGCGGCGCCAACATGCGCGTCGCGCCCCTGGGCCTCGTGCCCGGCCTCAGTGACGAACAGCGCGCGGGCGCCGCCCAGTTGCAGTCCGCCCTCACCCACGGGCACCCCACCGCGCTCGCCGCCTCCGACCTCACCGCACACGCCGTACGCCTGCTCGCGCAGGGCGCCGAGCCGACCGGGCTGATCGGCCTGCTCCGCTCGTACGCCCTGGAGAACCGCGGCCGCTACCACGAGCGCTGGCTCGGTGACCTGTGGCGGCGGGCCGGGGACCCGAGCCCCGAGCGGTTCATCGCGCGCGGCTGGGACGAGTGCCTGGAGGCCCTCGAACGGCTCCGGCACGCCGTGCGCACCGTCTCACCGGAGACCGACCCGTGCCTGGCCACCGGCGAGGGCTGGATCGCCGAGGAGGCCCTGACGACCGGGCTGCTGTGCTTCCTGCTCTTCGTCGACGAGCCGCTGACCGCCCTGCGCCGTGCCGCCTGCACCGCCGGCGACTCGGACTCGATCGCCTGTCTGGCGGGCGCCTTCGCCGGCGCGTACCTGGGTGCGGAGGCCTGGCCCACCGAGTGGGCCGACCGCGTCGAGTACCGGAGCGACCTGCTCACCCTCGGGGTGCTGTGGGACGCGTGACGGCCCGGTGCCGGGCGCGGCCCTCAGGCCAGGCGAATCGAGTTCCCCTCCACGGTGATCTGTTCGGCGGGCAGCGGCCGGGTCGCCGGCCCCTGGGCCACCGCGCCGTCGGCGATCTTGAACTTGCTGCCGTGGCAGGGACAGTCGATCGTACCGTCGGAGACGGACCCCACCACGCAGCGCTGGTGGGTGCAGATCGCCGAGAAGGCCTTGAACTGACCCTGCTCCGGCTGGGTCACCACGACTTCCTCTTCCTTGAAGATCTTGCCGCCACCGACCGGGATCTCGTCCAGGTTGGCCAGGACCTTTCCGGCGGGGGCGCTCGTCGCGTCCTGGCCGGTGGGGGAGCTCGTCGCATCGGCACCGTTGCCGTCGCCTCCGCCGCCGCAGGCCGCGACGAGCGCCGCCGCTCCCGTCGCACCCGTCGCGAGGAGGACCGTGCGGCGCGTGGTCTCGTGGGTCATGTCGTCACTCCGGAAGTGCCAAAGGGGGGTGAATCGGAATTTGCATCATCTTGGCACCGAACTTACCCAAAGGTGTTGATCCCGGCGTCTCAGCGAGCGGGCGCCGCACACCCGGGCCGTGTGGGCTGACTAGGCTGGTCGGACGTAGAGCGACACGCACGTCAGCAAGGAGCATCGCCGTGGCGGTACGAGCGGTCCGGGGCGCCGTCCAACTCGATCGGGACGAGGCCGGGCACATGGACGAGCAGGTCGGAGCCCTGCTCGCGGAGATCCTGGAGCGCAATGATCTCGCCGCCGACGACCTGATCAGCATCTGGTTCACGGCCACGCCCGACCTGCACAGCGACTTCCCGGCGGCCGCCGCCCGCAAGCTGGGCATCGTCGACGTGCCGCTGATCTGCGCCCAGGAACTGGACATCGAAGGCGCCATGCCACGAGTCGTCCGGGTCCTCGCGCACATCGAGTCCGACCGGCCCCGGGCCGAGATCGCCCACGTCTACCTCGGCGCCGCGGCCGCCCTGCGCAAGGACATCGCCCAGTGAGGACCGCACTCGTCATCGGCACCGGCCTCATCGGCACGTCCGCCGCTCTGGCCCTGGCTCAGCGGGGCGTCACCGTCCACCTCGCCGACCCGGACCCGGAGCAGGCCCGTACGGCGGCCGCGCTCGGCGCCGGCACGGACGAGGCGCCGGACGGGCCCGTCGACCTCGTGATCGTCGCCGCCCCGCCCGCCCACGTCGCCGACGTGCTCGGCGACGCCCTGCGCCGCGGTGCCGGGCGCGGCTACCTGGACGTCGCCAGCGTCAAGGGCGGACCCCGCCGCGAGCTGGAGGCGTGTGGCCTCGACCTGTCGGCGTACATCGGATCGCACCCGATGTCGGGCCGGGAGAAGTCCGGCCCCTTGGCCGCGACCGCCGACCTCTTCGAGGGCCGCCCCTGGGTGCTGACCCCGACCCGGGACACCGACACCGAGGTGCTGAACCTCGCCCTGGAACTGGTCTCGCACTGCCGGGCCGTGCCCGTCGTCATGGACGCCGACGCCCACGACCGGGCTGTCGCCCTCGTCTCCCACATGCCCCACCTGGTCTCCAGCCTGGTCGCCGCGCGGCTGGAGCACGCCGAGGAGTCCGCCGTACGACTGTGCGGGCAGGGCATCCGGGACGTGACGCGGATCGCCGCCTCCGACCCCCGGATGTGGATCGACATCCTCTCCGCGAACCCCGCGCCGGTCGCCGACCTGCTCACGGACGTCGCCGCCGACCTGGAGGAGACCGTGCGGGCCCTGCGCGCCCTGCAGTCCTCCGACGACCACAAGCGCCGTGAGGGCGCCGACGGGATCGAGGACGTGCTGCGGCGCGGCAACGCCGGGCAGGTCCGCGTCCCCGGCAAGCACGGGTCCGCGCCACGGGCCTACGAGGTCGTGGCCGTGCTCATCGACGACCAGCCGGGACAGCTGGCCCGGATCTTCGCCGACGCGGGCCTGGCCGGCGTCAACATCGAGGACGTACGGATCGAGCACGCCACGGGGCAGCAGGCCGGTCTGGTGCAGCTGATGGTGGAGCCGAAGGCGGCCCCAGTCCTGAGCGCCGCGCTGCGGGAGAGGGGCTGGGCGCTCCGGCAATAGCGGGTACGGTCGGCAGCTGTGCGCCGCCGCCCTGGACGCGCGGCCGGACGAGTGACCCGCACCCAGTAACCTTGTGCGGGGCAGTCGCGCCCTCACCCCGCCGAGCCCGGTTCAGGAAGGTCCCCACTGTGGAAAGCGCCACGCCAGTGATTGTCGCCATCGACGGCCCCGCCGGCACCGGCAAGTCGAGCACCTCGAAGGCCGTGGCGGCCCAGCTCGGGCTGAGCTACCTGGACACCGGCGCCCAGTACCGGGCGATCACCTGGTGGATGGTGAGCAACGGCATCGACATAGACGACCCGTCCGCCATCGCCGCCGCCGCGGGCAAGCCCGAGATCGTCTCCGGCACCGACCCGGAGGGCCCGACCATCACGGTCGACGGCGTGGATGTGGCGGCCCCGATCCGGACCCAGGAGGTCTCCTCCAAGGTCAGCGCGGTCAGCGCGGTGCCCGAGGTGCGCGCCCGGATCACCGAGCTGCAGCGTTCCATCGCCGCCTCCGCGGAGCAGGGCATCGTCGTCGAGGGCCGGGACATCGGCACCACCGTGCTGCCGGACGCCGACCTCAAGATCTTCCTCACCGCCTCCCCGGAGGCGCGTGCCGCCCGCCGCAGCGGCGAGCTGAAGGGCTCCGACGTCCACTCCACCCGTGAGGCCCTGATCAAGCGGGACGCCGCCGACTCCAGCCGCAAGACCTCCCCGCTCGCCAAGGCGGACGACGCCGTCGAGGTGGACACCACCGAGCTCACGCTGGCCCAGGTCATCGAGTGCGTCGTCACCCTCGTCGAGGAGAAGCGGGCCGGAAAGTGACCGAACTGCCTTCGGCACGGGGTGCCGAGGTCGGGCGGCGTATCGGCGTCGGCCTGATGTACGGGCTGTGGAAGCCGCGCGTGCTCGGCGCCTGGCGGGTGCCCGCGAGCGGCCCGGTGATCTTCGCGGTCAACCACTCCCACAACATCGACGGCCCGATGGTCATGGGCGTGGCGCCCCGGCCGACGCACTTCCTGATCAAGAAGGAAGCGTTCATCGGGCCGCTGGACCCCTTCCTGCTCGGTATCGGGCAGGTGAAGGTCGACCGCGACACCACCGACCGCACGGCGATCACCCACGCGCTGGGTGTCCTGGCGGCCGGCGGCGTGCTCGGCATCTTCCCCGAGGGCACCCGGGGCGAGGGCGACTTCGCCTCCCTGCGCGCCGGCCTCGCGTACTTCGCGGTGCGCAGCGGCGCCCCGATCGTCCCGGTGGCCGTGCTGGGAAGTTCCGACAAGCCCGGACGGTTGATAAAGGCGCTGCCTCCGCTGCGCTCCCGCGTCGACGTCGTCTTCGGCGAGCCCTTCGAGGCGGGCGACGGCAGCGGTCGCCGGACGCGCAAGGCGCTGGACGAGGCGACCGGGCGCATCCAGAAGCAGCTCGCGGCCCACCTGGAAAACGCCAGGCGCCTCACCGGGCGCTAGGCGACACTGAGTAGTGGATCAGCCCGGAACAGCGGGTACTCCACCGACCACCACGATGAACTACGAGGTACGGACTTCATGAACGACCACATCCAGCCCGACGGCTCGGACGCCTCCGACGGCGCGTACGAGCACGACCACGGGGCGCTCGGCGACGCCGAGTACGCGGAGTTCATGGAGCTCGCCGCCGAGGAGGGCTTCGACCTCGAAGACGTCGAGGGTGCCATCGAGGCGGCCGGGCACGGTCCGCTGCCCGTCCTCGCCGTCGTCGGCCGCCCCAATGTCGGCAAGTCGACCCTGGTGAACCGCATCATCGGGCGCCGCGAGGCCGTCGTCGAGGACAAGCCCGGCGTCACCCGCGACCGTGTGACGTACGAGGCCGAGTGGGCGGGCCGCCGCTTCAAGGTCGTCGACACCGGCGGCTGGGAGCAGGACGTCCTCGGCATCGACGCCTCCGTGGCCGCCCAGGCCGAGTACGCCATCGAGGCCGCCGACGCGGTCGTCTTCGTCGTCGACGCCAAGGTCGGCGCCACCGACACCGACGAGGCCGTCGTCCGGCTGCTCCGCAAGGCCGGCAAGCCGGTCGTGTTGTGCGCCAACAAGGTCGACGGCCCGAGCGGCGAGGCCGACGCGTCCTACCTGTGGTCGCTGGGCCTGGGGGAGCCGCACCCGGTCTCCGCGCTGCACGGCCGCGGCACCGGCGACATGCTCGACCAGGTCCTGGAGGTGCTCCCCGAGGCGCCGCGCGAGACGTTCGGCGGGGGCGGCATCGGCGGCCCGCGCCGCATCGCCCTGATCGGGCGCCCGAACGTCGGCAAGTCCTCCCTGCTGAACAAGGTGGCGGGCGAGGAGCGCGTCGTCGTCAACGAGCTGGCGGGCACGACCCGCGACCCGGTCGACGAGCTGATCGAACTCGGCGGCGTCACCTGGAAGTTCGTCGACACGGCGGGCATCCGCAAGCGGGTCCACCTCCAGCAGGGCGCCGACTACTACGCCTCGCTGCGCACGGCGGCCGCCGTGGAGAAGGCGGAGGTCGCGGTCATCCTGATCGACGGCTCCGAGTCCGTCTCGGTGCAGGACCAGCGGATCGTCACCATGGCCGTCGAGGCCGGCCGCGCGATCGTCATGGCGTACAACAAGTGGGACACCCTCGACGAGGAGCGCCGCTACTACCTGGAGCGGGAGATCGAGACCGAGCTCGGCCAGGTGGCGTGGGCGCCGCGGGTGAACGTCTCGGCGCGCACCGGGCGGCACATGGAGAAGCTGGTCCCCGCGATCGAGACGGCCCTGGCCGGCTGGGAGACCCGGGTCCCGACGGGCCGGCTGAACGCCTTCCTCGGTGAGCTGGTCGCCGCCCACCCGCACCCGGTCCGGGGCGGCAAGCAGCCGCGCATCCTGTTCGGCACGCAGGCGGGCACCAAGCCGCCGCGGTTCGTGCTGTTCGCCTCCGGTTTCATCGAGGCGGGCTACCGGCGCTTCATCGAGCGCCGGCTGCGCGAGGAGTTCGGCTTCGACGGGACGCCGATCCACATCTCCGTGCGGGTGCGCGAGAAGCGCGGCAAGAAGAAGTAGCGCGAAGCAACCGGAAAGGGCGGCCCCGTTCGGGGGCCGCCCTTTCCGCTGTGTGGTGCTCGCTCAGACGCCGCGCCGTCCCGGCGGCAGCGCGGCCGGGACGTGGTGCATCCCCGTGCTGTGTGAGCCGATGGTCCCGACGCGCTGCCACTGCGGCTGCTGCCCGGCGGCATGGCGGGCGCTCTGGGCGCCCGCGCTGTAGGCGCTGTAGGAGCTGCCGTACGCCCCTGTGTACGAGCCCGAGCTGTGCGGGGTGTTCCCGAAGGCGGTGAAGCCCAGCCTCTCCTCGCCGCTGCGGTCGCCGGGCAGTGCGCGGAAGGACTTGACGTACTCGGCGTAGAGCGCGTCGTAGATCGGCGTGGCCGATGGGCCGCCCTGGGAGTCCTGAGCCGATCGCGCGGACGGGATCGGCGAGAAGGACTGGCGGCGGGGAACGTCGTATGCGTGCACGTATGTCCAAACGACCCCGCGGGTCAAGGGATGCGGCCCGGGTACGGCTTTCGCAGGTCTACGGCGTGCTCGGGTGACGGGCGGCTCAGGTGCCGGCCAGCGGCAGCGCCGAGCCGACCAGCTTTCCGTTCGCCGCGGCCTTGTCCAGTGCGTCCCGCAGCAGGTCCTCGCGCGGCTGGCGGCCGATCGAGCCGACGGGCGCGGCGAACATCAGCACCTGCTGGTGCTTGGTGGCGGCCACCCGCCAGCCCTCGGTCACCTGGAGCGGCTGGTGCGCCTGCCACCAGGCCACCGGCTGGCCGCCGTTGCTGCCCGGCTGGAGCACCGCGTGCAGCCGGCCCATGGCGAGCAGCACCGACCAGCCGTGCAGTACCGGCGGTACGGCGGACAGCTCCGCCAGCGGCATGAAGCCCTGCTCGATGAGCAGCGGGAGGAAGTCGTCGCCGGTGCCGGCCGTGCCGGGCCGGGCGATGGGGCCGGTCGGCTCCACCACGAGGGCCGGGTGGAGCTCCCCGCCGATCAGGACGAGCCCGCTGGTGACCCCGAGCACCGCCTGCTCGGGCACCGCCTGCTCGGGCACCACCCGGTCGGGCTCCACGTCGACGGTGTCGCCGGTGATGGACTTCACGGCGCCCCGCAGTTGCTCCTCGGTGACCTGCACGACCTGCGAGGGCAGACAGCCGGCGTGGGCGAAGGCGAGGACGGCGGTCTCGTCACCGATGAACAGGACGGTGCTGGTGCGCTCCTGCTCGGAGTCGCCCGGAGTGCGGCAGGACGTGCAGTCGTAGCTGCCCGGGGCGGTCTCTCCGGCGAGCAGGCGGTCGGCTTCTTCGTCGCCGATCTCGGCGCGTACCTCGTCGCTGACGTCGAGCATGCGCGGCACGGGTGGCTCCCTCGGGGATGCGGTGCGTGGCGAAGCCGGGTGGCTCCCGGCCCGTGGTCCGGGTAGGTCCCGGCTCATGCAGAAGACAACGGGCGATCTGTGGCGGGAGTCACGCCCCAGGGCGAACGGAATCGAACCAACCAGCGCACAGGGTCACGCCTCGCGCGGAATCGCGCACTCACCGTCAACTCGCGGATATGTAAAGGGTGTTGTGAGGGTGAAGTGGGTCACAGGCCGTCAGGAGGGTTGGTAAATAAATCCGGAAATCCGCGAATGAAGTGGGTGTCCGGAAATTGCCGTTACCCGAGGTATCGGTGAACTGGCCTGCCCGGACGGGCGACTGGTTGATGACGGCCGCCGACCTCCTTAGATTCCTCCGCCGTGTGCAACGAGCACCGCTCGGGTACGTCCACCGGCCGCCCGGTTCCCAGGAACCGGGCACGGCACCGCTCCGGTGGACGGGGCGAGCGCGGCGTCCGCGTCCCATGGCGCGGGAGTGGCGCTCCGCCTTGGGGGATCCCGGGTGTTTCGAAAGGGACCTACATGTCCGAATGTGCCGATTCCTCTCGCATCGACGCCCGGAAGAGCCAGGTTCGTACGACGGCGGTCCTCGCCGGGGCGGCACTGCTCGCGCCCCTCGGACTGCTCGCCGCGACCGGGAACGCCGCGGCGGCCGACAGCGGAGTGTGGGACCGCATCGCCCAGTGCGAGAGCGGCGGCAACTGGCACATCAACACCGGCAACGGCTACTACGGCGGTCTCCAGTTCGCCGCCTCCACCTGGAACGCCTACGGCGGCACGGCCTACGCGCCCACCGCCGACCGGGCGAGCAGGTCCCAGCAGATCGCCGTCGCCACCAAGGTCCAGCGCGCCCAGGGATGGGGCGCCTGGCCGACCTGCTCGGCACGCGCCGGGGCCAGTGGCGGTGCGCCCGCCGCCGACCCGGTCACCTCCACCGCGCCGGCCCCGGCGAAGCCGCCGAAGGCGCCGGCGCGTTCCACGGAACACGCGGACCGCGGCTCCTCCCGCGGTGACTACACCGTCCGCCGGGGCGACACGCTGAGCGGTGTCGCAGCCCGGCACGGGACCACCTGGCAGCGCCTCTACGCCGCCAACAAGGCCGCCATCGGCGGGGATCCCGATGTGATCGTGCCCGGCCTGCGCCTCAAGTTCTGAGCCGCTGCTCCCCCTCGCCGGGACACGAGCCCCGTCCGGTCGGCCGACCGGACGGGGCTTCGGCGTCCGGCGTCAGCCGGTGAGCTCGCCCGCCTCCCCGGCGAACACGACGGCCCCGCGGCGCAGTTCGTAGACGATCGCGGGCCGGTCCCGCAGGGCGGGCGGCAGCCGCTGCTCGGCGACCACCACACAGGCGTCCAGTGCGCCCAGCAGCTCGTACGTCCGGGCCGCGACCGAGGGCGACATGCCCTGGGCGGGCTCGTCGACGAGCACCACGCGGGCGCGTGCGAGCAGGGCCCGGGAGAGGGCGAGCATGCGCTGCTCCCCGCCCGAGAGGGTGCCGGCGCGCCGCTCCAGCAAGGGCCGCAGCTGTGGATAGGCGTCGAGGGCCACCGTGTGGTCACGCGCGGCGAGTTCGAGGTTCTCGCGCACGGTGAGCGAGCCGAACACGGCCTGCCGCTCCGGCACCAGGCACATCCCGCGCCGGGCGCGTTCGTACGCGGGGACGCGGGTCACGTCCGTGCCGTCCCACACCACCGTGCCGCCCGACAGGGGCACGGTGCCGGCCAGGGCGCGCAGCGTGGTGGTGCGGCCGGAGCCGTTGCGGCCGAGCAGCACGGTGAGGCCGGGGCCGGGGGCGGCGAGGGTGATGCCGTGCAGGGCCTCAAGGGGGCCGTAGCGCACGCGTGCGTGGCGCAGGGAGACGGTGGTCATCGGCCGGCCCCCGGTTCGAGGGCGTCGAGCACGCGTCCGGGCGGGCCGGAGGCGACGATCCGGCCCGCGGTCATCACGTGCACGACGTCGGCGAGACCGGCCACCAGGTCCAGGTCGTGCTCCACGACCAGGAGGGCCGTGCCGTCGGCGGCCAGGGCCCTCAGGACCCGGGCCAGGGCGGTCACTTCGGCGGTGTCGAGCCCGGCGGCGGGCTCGTCGAGGAGCAGGACGCGGGGGCTTCCCGCGAGGACCCGGGCCAGTTCGACGCGGCGCAGCGTCCCGGTGGGCAGCCCGGCGGCGGGCCGAGCGCGCAGGGGTCCGTCGAGCCCGAGCAGCCTGAGGGCGCGTTCCACGGCGCCCGCGTCGGTCACCCGGCCCTGCTCGGCGCCGACACGGACGTTCTCGGCGACGGTCAGCGAGGGGAAGACGGCCAGTTGCTGGAAGGTCCGTGCGACACCGAGCCGGGCGCGGGCGTGAGCGGGCAGCGCGGTGACGTCCCGCCCGCCGAGCCACACGGTCCCGCGCGCGGGCGGCAGCGTCCCGGCCAGACAGTGGAACAGGGTGCTCTTCCCGGCCCCGTTGGGCCCGACGACCGCGGTGATCCGGCCGGGGGAGAGGGCCAGGTCCACTCCGTCGAGCGCGGTGAAGCCGCCGTAGCGGGCGTGGAGGCGGCGGGCGGTGAGGAGGGGAGCGGCGGGGACAGCGGTGGCCGGGGCCGTGGGCGGCGGGGCGCCGGTGGGCGAGGGGGGCTTGGGGGGTGTCTCGGGCCGGGCGTCTGGGGTCGGTTTGGGCCGCGGCGCCGCGGAGGGCTTCGGCGGTGTTTCGGGCTGGGGGGTCGGGGAGGGGCCGGGGGACCTCTCGGGGTCGGGCCGGGTGGTTGGTCGGCCGGTGTCGTCGCTCGGCAGGGTGGGGACCGCCCGGCCCGGCGTGTGGCGTTCCGGGCGGCCCCCGCCGTCCGGGGGCTCGTGCCGACCGGCCGCTCCGGTGCCGGCCACGCGCGTCGCCCCGGTCGGTACCGGCGCCCTCGGGGCCGCCTGCGCCTGCGGGGGGCGCAGCAGACCGCGGGCCCGGGCGCCGGCCGGAGTCAGGGCCGGGGTGCGGCGCAGCCGGAGACGTTCCGTGGCCGTGCGCAGGGCCTCGTACGGGCCGCCCGGGAAACGGCCCACCAGGATCGCCAGCACGCCGATCAGGGCCGCCGCGACACCGCCCCGGGTGCCCGCGTCCAGCCCGACCAGGAGAGCCGCCGCGCCGAGGGCGCCGAGCGTGCTGTCGGCGCCCAGCACCACCACCGCCGCGAACCACAGCAGACCGCGCACGGGGTCGTAGGCGGCGGCGTCGAAGGCGCGCAGCCCCATGCCGAGCATGCCGCCGCCCAGCGCGGCCAGCGCGGCGCCCGCGACGAAGGCCAGCAGCTTGAGGGACGGCACCCGGACGCCCGCCGCCTGCGCGCCCCGCTCGTGGTCCCGCATGGCGGCGAGGGCCCGGCCCGTCCGCCCCCGGCGCAGCGCGTGCGTCGCCAGCAGCGCGACCGCCAGCAGGAGCAGCTCCAGGAGGTAGTACGCCCGATCCCCGTCGAAGCCCGCCGGGCGCCCCAGCGACAGGCCGGAGGTGGCGTACGGCTGGGCGAAGACGAAGCGGCTCACTCCCACTCCGACCGCGAACGTCGCGAGCGCGAGCGCGAGGCCCCGGCGGCCGATCGCCGGCCAGCCCGTCAGCAGGCCGAGCGGCGCCACCAGGACCACCGACACCACGAGCGCCGCCAGCTCCGGCAGGGCGGGCAGCCCCGGGAAACGGCCCGCCGCCAGCAGTGCCGTGAACAGGGCGCCCAGGCCCGCGTACGCCGCCTGCCCCAGGGAGATCTGGCCGCCGCGCCCGGTGACGACCACCAGGGACAGCAGGATCACGGCCAGCGCCGGCACCTGGACCGAGGTGTGCAGATCCCGGCCGGCCAGGCCCAGCGGCAGCAGGAACAGCACGAACACCACGATCCAGGCGCCCGGCGGGGTCGGCACGCGCGCGGTAGCCGTGTGCGGCAGCGCGTCCCGCTCACCGATACCCGGCAGGACCAGCGCCGCGACCAGCAACGCGACGACGAACAGGTTCGTGCCCAACGCCTGGAGCAGCGGCTCGGCCCAGCCCGACGGGTGCAGCCGCGTCAGCTGGCTCTGCGCCACCCCGATGCCCAGCGCCACCCCCACCGCGACCGGCAGGCTCCGCATCCGCGCGGCCACCGCGACCGCCACGACCTCCATCACGAGCAGCGACAGACCGTACGGGTCGAGACGCACGTACGGCGCGAGCAGCACACCCGTCAGACCGGCCGTGAACGAACCGAACGCCCAGCCCGTCGCCGCGACCCGGTCCGCGTCGATCCCGCCCAGCACGGCCAGCCGCCGGTCGTCGACCACGGCCCGCAGCTCCCGCCCGAACCGCGTCCGGCGCACCACCGCCGTGACCCCGGCGGCCAGCACCAGCACCACCGCCAGCTGCCCCCACGGCTCGTCCGGCACCAGCACCGGCGCGTCGTCCCGCGCCCCCTGCCCCCACAGCAGCGCCGCACCGCCCACCAGCAGCACGAACACCCCGATGGACGCCACCAGCGTCTGCGCCGGGTCGCCGCCCAGAACCGCCAGGGGCCGGAAGACGAACCGTTCCAGGACCACCCCCAGGCCCGGGGCCAGCACCAGCAGCGTCACCACCGCACCGAGCCACAGGGGCCAGCCCCACTCGACCACGCACTGCCGCAGCACGTACGCGCACACCATCGCGACCGCGCCGTGGGCGAAGTTCAGCACGCCCGTCGCGCGGTACGTCACGATCAGGCCGATCCCGGTCAGCGCCGCCGCGCTGCCCACCGAGAGCCCGGCGAGGGTGAGGTCGTACGTCAGCGACGACATCAGTCGGTTTCTTCGGCCGGCTCGCAGATCGGGCAGGGGTCCAGCTCACCGCTCACCATCAGCTTGGAGTCCACCGGGACCGCCTCCGCCTTGCCCGCGACCAGCGGGCAGTCCGCGCGGTGCCACAGCGTGCCGCCCGGCACCATCAGCAGGTCGCCGCTGACCGCGAGCGGCGCGAGCGCGGCCCGGCCGGCCTCCGGCTCGTCCGGCTCCGCCGCCACCAGCAGGTGGTACAGCTCTTCCACGCGCGCGGCGGCGGTCGCATCCCGGCCCCGGGCGAGCAGCACCGCCCCGGCGACGATCAGCCCGGCCCCGGGGATCGTGCAGGACGCGAGGTAGGGCAGCTGCCGTTCGGCGTAACGCTCGCCGGAGACTCCGTACCAGCCGACGACGCACAGCACCGCGCCGGCGGCCAGGGCGGCCCACCCGGCCCACAGGACGGGATGCACGGTCCGCAGTCGGCTGGTCCGCATCGCTGGCTCCCACACGTCGGATTCGGCTGTGCGTGCGTCGGGCTGCCTGTTCAAGTCCGCCGATCGCTTGCACTATGCCCTGTGGAAGCTGACCCTGAAAGCACCGGGCGCACATGGCCCGGACCGACACCCGGTGGTGAGCCAGATGGTTCTCGGCAGCGACCTCAAGCGGGGGAACGCGACGGGGGGTCCACGTACGGCGGGACGGGGTACGGCGATCGCGGCCGCCCTGGTCCTGGCTCTCGCCCCGGCCCTGGCGGCGTGCAGCGACGACAACGGCGGCGGCAGCGAGTCCACGCCTCCCACACCGACCGCGGAGCGGACCACGAGCGCGCCGGCCACCGCGCCGGCGGACCGGGCCGCCGCGGAGGCGGAGATCAAACAGAACTGGCAGAAGTTCTTCGACCCGAAGACCTCGACCGAGGAGAAGCAGGCCGTCCTGGAGAACGGCGACCGGATGGGCCCGGTCCTGCAGGCCTTCAGCGGTGACGAGCGCGGCGGGCAGGTCCAGGCGCAGGTCACCAAGATCGAGTTCACCTCGGCGACCGGGGCGAACGTGACGTACACGCTCACACTGAAGGGCGCCACGGTCCTGCCCGACGCCTCCGGGAGCGCCGTCGAGCAGAACGGCACCTGGAAGCTGTCCGCCAAGACGCTGTGCGCGCTGGTGCAGATGAGCGGCAATGCGTCACCGATCCCGGGCTGCTGAGGCCGTAGCCGCGGTGCTGCTGCTCGCCCTGAGTGCGGCCTGCGGCAGCCGGCTCCCGGAGAGCGACTTCGAACACGACGACCGAACCCCCGCACCCCGCGACGCCGCGCCCCTGCGGGTCGGCATCATCACCAGCGCCACCAGCCCGGTCGGCGGCAGCGCCTTCACCGGCCCGCGCGACGGGGCCCGCGCCTTCTTCGACCGGCTCAACGCGCGCGGGGGCGTCGACGGGCGCCGGGTCGAGGTGCGCGCCTGTGACGACGGCGGCAGCGGCGTCGGCAACAACGAGTGCGTGCACAAGCTGGTCGAGGAGGACGAGGTCGTCGCCCTGGTGGCCACCACCGCCCTGGACTACGCGGGCGCCTCCCGTGTCGCACGCGCGGGCGTACCCGACATCGGCGGCCAGCCCATCGGCACCGCCTACGACACCTTCCCGCACCTCTACGGCATCTACGGCAGTCTCGCGCCCCGCGCCGGCACCCCCGGCTGGGACGGGAAGCTGTACGGCGGCACCGAGGTCTACCGCTACTTCAAACGCGAGCACGGCGCCCGCACCGCGGCCGTCGTCTCCTACAACCAGTCCGCCTCGGCCGCCTACGCCCGGCTCGTCGAGCGGGGGCTGCGCGCCGAGGGCTACAAGGTCGTCACCGAACAGGTCGACTTCGCGCTGCCCAACTTCCGCGCCGTCGCGGCCGATCTGAAGGAGCAGGGCGCCGACCTGGTGTTCGACGCGATCGACGGGCACGGCAACGCCCGGCTCTGCCAGGCCATGGACGAATCCGGCGCCGACGTCACCGCCAAGGTGACCAACGTCCAGAACTGGACGTCCACCGTCGCCGACGACTACGAGGACGCCCCCCGCTGCCGCAACGCCCTGTGGGCGACCGGCGCCAGCCGCAACTTCCAGGACACCGGCCACCCGGCCGTACGGGAGTTCCGCGAGGCGACGAAGGACCTGAAGACGCACTCCCAGTGGCAGCTGGAGGGGTGGGCGGCCGCGCGGTGGTTCACGGACGCGGCGAAGTCCTGCACGAAGACGGGCATCACGCGCGCGTGCGTCGACGCGTACATGGACCGCAGCCAGGGCTACACCGCCGGCGGGCTGCTGCTCCCCGTCCGATTCGAGCGCCTGCCCGAGCCGCCCGAGAGCAGCAGGACCTGCCTGTCGGTGGCCCGCTGGCAGGACGGGAAGGGCTGGGTGGGCCAGGCGGACATGAACCGCACCTGCTTCACCGTCCCGCAGCTGGCCTACGAGCCTTGAGGACAGCAGTTGTCCGCAAGGCCTGGCAGACTCGCCCCATGTTGGAGACCTCGGCCCGTCTGCTGCGTCTGCTGTCCCTGCTCCAGGCCCACCGCGAGTGGTCCGGCGCCGACCTGGCCGGCCGGCTCGGCGTCAGCGCCCGCACCCTGCGGCGGGACGTCGACCGGCTGCGCGAACTGGGCTACCCGGTCAACGCCAGCCCCGGCACCGGCGGCGGCTACCAGCTGGGCGCGGGTGCCGAACTCCCACCGCTGCTCCTGGACGACGACGAGGCCGTCGCCGTGGCGGTCGGCCTGCGCACCGCCGCCGGGCAGGGCATCGACGGCATCGGCGAGACCTCCGTACGGGCCCTGGCCAAGCTGGAGCAGGTGCTGCCGAACCGGCTGCGCCGCCGCGTGGGCGCCCTGAACGCCTTCACCGTGCCGATGCTGCGCAGCACGCTGCCCTCCTCGGTCGACCCGGCCGTGCTCACCGAACTCGCCCACCTGTGCCGGGACGCCGAACGGCTGCGCTTCGAGTACCGCGGCCACGACGGCACCCCCACCCGCCGCACGGTCGAGCCGCACCGCCTGGTGTGCACCGAGCGCCGCTGGTACCTCGTCGCCTGGGACCTCGACCGGGACGACTGGCGCACGTTCCGCGTGGACCGCGTCACGCCCAGACCGCCGCACGGCCCGCGTTTCACCCCGCGCGAGCCACCCGCCGAGGACCTCGCCGCCTACGTCTCCCAGGGCGTCTCCACGCGCGCTTACGCCACCCACGCCGTCGTGCGGCTCCTGGTGCCCCTGGCGGAAGCCGCCGAACGCATCTCGCCCTCCGCCGGGGTGCTGGAGGCGGAGGGCGAGGACACCTGTCTGCTGCGCTGCGGCGCCGCCGGCCTCGACGTGATGGTCATCCACGTGATGATGCTGGGCTTCGAGTTCGAGGTGCTGGAGCCGGACGGACTGATCGAGGCGATCAGGACGACTCGGGACCGGCTTGATGGCGCTCTGGCTCGGGCTGCGCAGTCACCGCCGCGTACTCCGGGTGGTGCAGGTCGAACGCCGGCGACTCGGAGCGGACCCGGGGCAGCGTCGTGAAGTTGTGCCGCGGCGGCGGGCACGACGTCGCCCACTCCAGGGAACGGCCGAAGCCCCAGGGGTCGTCGACCTCGACCTTCACGCCGTACTTGGCGGTCTTCCACACGTTGTAGAGGAACGGCAGTGTCGACATGCCGAGCAGGAACGCGCCGATCGTCGACACGGTGTTGAGCGCGGTGAAGCCGTCCGCCGCGAGGTAGTCCGCGTACCGGCGGGGCATGCCCTCGGCGCCCAGCCAGTGCTGCACCAGGAACGTGGTGTGGAAGCCGACGAAGAGCACCCAGAACTGGATCTTGCCGAGCCGCTCGTCGAGCATCTTCCCGGTGAACTTGGGCCACCAGAAGAAGAACCCGGCGAAGATCGCGAAGACGACGGTGCCGAAGACGACGTAGTGGAAGTGCGCGACCACGAAGTACGTGTCCGTCACGTGGAAGTCCATCGGCGGCGACGCCAGGATCACCCCGGTCAGGCCGCCGAACAGGAACGTCACCAGGAAGCCGGTCGCCCACAGCATCGGCGTCTCGAAGGAGAGCGAGCCCTTCAGCATGGTGCCGGCCCAGTTGAAGAACTTCACACCCGTCGGCACCGCGATCAGGAAGCTCATGAAGGAGAAGAACGGCAGCAGCACCGCACCCGTGGCGAACATGTGGTGCGCCCACACGATCATCGACAGGCCGGTGATCGCCATCGTCGCCCCGACCAGCGTCAGATAGCCGAACAGCGGCTTGCGGCTGAACACCGGGATGATCTCCGTGATGATGCCGAAGAACGGCAGCGCGATGATGTACACCTCGGGGTGGCCGAAGAACCAGAACAGGTGCTGCCACAGGATCGCCCCGCCGTTGGCCGCCTCGAACACCTGCGAGCCGAACCGCCGGTCCGCCTCCAGCACCAGCAGCGCCGCCGCCAGCACCGGGAAGGCCATCAGGATCATGATCGACGTGAACAGCGTGTTCCAGACGAAGATCGGCATCCGGAACATCGTCATGCCGGGGGCGCGCATCCCGATGATGGTGGTGACGAAGTTGACCGCGCCGAGGATCGTGCCGAAGCCCGACAGCGCGAGCCCCATGATCCACAGGTCGGCTCCGATCCCCGGCGAGCGCTCTGCGCTGTTGAGCGGGGCGTAGGCGGTCCAGCCGAAGTCGGCCGGGCCCGAGGGCACCAGCAGCGAGCCGAGCACGATCAGCCCGCCGAACAGGAACAGCCAGTACGAGAGCATGTTCAGCCGCGGGAAGGCCACGTCGGGCGCGCCGATCTGCAACGGCATCAACTCGTTCGCGAACCCCGCGAAGGTCGGGGTGGCGAACAGCAGCAGCATGATCGTGCCGTGCAGGGTGAACGCCTGGTTGAACTGTGTGTTGTCGACGATCTGCAGGCCCGGGCGGGCCAGTTCGGCGCGCATCAGCAGCGCCATCGCACCGGCGACCAGGAAGAACATGAACGACGTGATCAGGTAGAGGTGGCCGATCTTCTTGTGGTCCGTGGTCGTGAGCCAGTCGACCAGCACCCGGCCGTGCCGCGTCCGCTGCTCGGGCGGCACCGGCGCCTGTACGGTCTGCGTCCCCATCGCTCGCTCGCCCCTTCGCTGATCGCGCACCGGGCCCGCCGCAGCCCGCGCCTCACGTACCCGCGAGCTCACGCCATGATGCTCGCGTCACAGCGCGCTCCGACAGGGGGCGTATCGGCCTCTGTGTGCCGAAGCCATGTATTTCCTGTGCCGCGCCGATCCCGTCGGGCCGGTGCGGCACAGGAAAGCAATGGAGCCCTGGAGGCACTTCACCCGGCACTTTCCGCCGGGCTTTTCCATGAGCTCATGTGACACGCGGGAATTCCGATGGAATGCCTGCGGAAGGCGTACGGAACCGCTCGTCCGTGTGACGGACAGCTTCCGAAACGCCTGTCGTGATCTTGTGACAGAAGCGTGACGGGGGGCGGACAGTGACCGAAGCCGCGGGCCCGGACTTCCATGGTCGGCGGGCAGCACATAGCGTGGCGGCATGGCACCGACTCCGACACCTTCCGCGGAACCCGACGACAGCCCGGACGCCTATGTCGGCCTGGAGGCCGGCCGGGCCGAACGCCTCGCGCGGGAGCGCGGCTGGCCGACGGTGCGCTCGCTGCCGCCGGGGGCGATCATCACGATGGAGTACCGCGTGGGCCGGCTGAACTTCGAGGTCAAGGGCGGCCGGGTGGCGCGGGCCTGGAAGGGCTGAGACCCGGCGAAGGCCCCGGTTCCGGGAACGGAACCGGGGCCTTCGCTATGCCGGGGTGCACACCGGCCGTGGTCAGCCGCCCGCCACGGGGCGGGCCGACGAGGCCGAACCGCGCGGGTGGCGCTCCGGATGCGGTGGGCGGCGGCTGCCTGCCGGGGTGATCGGCGTGCGCTCCGAGCGGGCCGTGTGCGGGCCCGGCGCCAGGTAGACCGGGGGCCGGGACGTGCGGGCCGCCACGTCCTCCCGGTCGGCGGGCAGTGGTGTGATCACGACGGGAGCACCGGCCGGGGTGCGGCGCCAACGGGCCCGCAGACGGTCGCGCAGATCGAAGATCGCGGCCTCCGCACGGGCGATCAGCGGCTCGAACCACGGCAGGCCGAGCATGATCAGCAGACCCGCGGTCCAGCCGAGGAGCACATCACTCAGCCAGTGCGTACCGAGGTAGACCGTGGCCATCCCCACGCCGAGCGAGGTCACCGCGGACACGGCGGAAAGCCAGCGCTGCGCTCTCGCGGAGGACGCCAGGTAGGCCAGGATTCCCCAGGTCACCACGGCGTTGGCGGTGTGACCGCTCGGAAATATATCGCCGCCGCGCCACATCTCGTTCGAGCCGATCACGGTCGCGTAGTGCGGGCCCAGACGGCCCATGCCGTACTTGGCGGCGCCGACCGTGATGTTCAGCAGCAGCAGCGAAACGCCGAGCGCGAGCAGCGGCCGCAGGGTGTGCTGCCGCCAGGAGCGCCAGCCCAGCCACGCCGCGACCATCACGGCGGTCGGGCCGCGCTGGCCGAGGACCACGTAGTAGTCGACGAACCAGTGGATCTCCGACCACTGCTGGTACGGGCGGAAGAACATGACCTGCCAGTCGAGCCGGACCAGCCAGGACGTGATCACCACGGCCCACACGATCGCGCCGTAGAAGGCCAGGGTTCCCGCGAAGAGCACGATGCGGTGCCTGCTCATCTTCGGCACATCGATGTGGGCCGGTCGTTCCGGCTCACGGTCCAGCCGGGCGAACACCCGGTCCAGACGGGTGAGCTTCGGTTCGGTACGCACCCAATCGACGTTACAGCGAGTGAGCTCAGATCCCGGGCGAATCAACGGCTTTGTGATGACGATGTGATGTGGGATTCCTCTCAGGAGGGGGTTTATTTCCAGCGAATCTGCAATCGTCGGCCGCTGCGGCCTTCAATTCCTTTGATCATTCCGGATGCGGGTTTTATTGCCCTTTTGAATTCGTTCACCGGGGCATGGTGCGCAATTCCCCTCGCGCTCACAGCGGGTCAGGGCGGACCGGAGCCGTTCAGCCAGAACGCCCCGTACACCGCGGAGACCACCGCCACAGACCCCAGAACAGTCGCTGACCTGCGCGTACGCGCCCTGGCCAGGGCCAGCGCGAGAGGCAGCAAGAGGGGGAAGGCGGGCAGCAGCAGACGCGGTTTCGAGCCGAAGTAGCTCGACGCGCACAGGGCGAGCGCGGTCACGAACCCGCTGTAGACCAGCAGCGGCAGCGGCTGGCGCTGACGTACTCCGGTCACGTACAGCCAGACGACTGACGCGACCCCGACGATGAGCCCTGCTCCGGCCAGAGCCGACGGGAACGTCGTGAACTTGTCGGCGACGAACCGGGCGAAGGCGTAGCCGCCGTCGAAGCCGTTGCGCCATCCCGCCTGGACGTCCAGATAGCCCAGCGGGCCCTTGCCGGTGTGGTGGCCGACCCAGAGCACGTAGCTGGCGGTGCCGAGGGGGGCCAGGACCATGCCGAGGACGCGCCGGGTCCGGGCCCCGGGCTCGGCGGGGACGGGCGGACCGTCCTGCCCGGCCGCACGACGCTCCCGTGCGAAGGAGGCCACCGCCGCCACCCACAGCGCCGCCACCACGGCCAGCCCCACCGGGCGGGTCAGCCCGGCGAACAGGGCCAGGGCGCCGGCCGTCACCCAGCGGCCGGTCAGCACCGCGTACAGCGCCCAGGCCGCGAGCGCCGTGAACAGGGACTCGCTGTACGCCATCGACTGCACGATCCCGACCGGCAGAACGGCCCACAGCAGCACCGCGCACACCCCCGCGCGGCGGCCGTACACGTGGTCCGCCACCGCGAAGATCCCCCAGGCCGCGGCGAGCGAGGCGACCAGGCTGACGAGGAACCCCCCGTCCGCGTACGACAGCGGCGACACCGCCGCCACCAGCCGCTCCAGCCAGGGCAGCAGCGGGAAGAACGCCAGATTCGAGTGCACGTCCCCGTTCGCCAGCCGCACCTCGTAGCCGTAGCCGAGCTCGGCGACCCTGACGTACCAGAGCGCGTCCCAGCGGGCGGTCAGCAGCGTGTACGCGCTCTTGTCCCGCGCCGCGCTCCACAGGAACAGGGCGAGCAGGCCCAGGGCACGGACGGCCGCGTACCCGGCGAGCGCCGGAGCCGCCCGGCGCAGCGCCCCGGCGCGGGTCGGAGCCGCGCGCGTCTCAAGATCGGTCACGCGCCCGATTATCGACCCGGGCCGGAACCACCCGGCCGGCCGGGGCGTGGACGAGGTGGGAGGAAGTGGCGTACGCCACATCCTTCCGCCGGAGGTGTGAGAGGTCCGCCACTGGTCTCCGTCGAGGACTCGCGTACTCTGACGTGTCACTCGCTTTTCGTTTGCGCGGGCCGGGGACCACCGCTCCTCTCCGGCCGAGTCGCGGGGGCGTCCCCCACCCCGTGAGCCCGCCGATCGCGAGGAAGCTTCTGGGAGGTACGTACATGTCCGGGACGACCACGGCCGCCGCTGCGCTGCGCCGTCGGGCGGCCGGGGCCGGTGCCAACCGCTGGGTGGTTCTCGTCGTCCTCTGCGTCAGCCTGCTGCTGGTCGCCGTCGACGCCACCGTGCTGCACGTGGCGGTCCCCGCCGTCACCGAGGACCTGAAGCCCGGCGGGATCGAGCTGCTCTGGATCGTCGACGTCTACCCACTGGTCTGCGCCTCGCTGCTGATCCTGTTCGGCACACTGGGCGACCGCATCGGCCGCCGAAGAGTGCTGCTCCTCGGATACGCGCTGTTCGGCGTCGCCTCCGGCCTCGCGGCCCTGGCCGACAGCGCCCAGGTGCTGATCGTGGCGCGGGCGCTGCTCGGCGTGGGCGGCGCGATGATCATGCCTGCCACCCTGTCGATCCTGCGGCAGGTCTTCCCGGACCGGCGTGAGCGGGCGCTCGCGATCGGCATCTGGAGTGCCGTGGCCGCGGTGGGCGCGGCGGTCGGTCCGCTGCTCGGCGGCTTCCTGCTGGAGCACTTCTGGTGGGGCTCGGTGTTCCTCGTCAACATTCCGTTGATGCTGGTCAGCCTCCCGGTGGGACGGCTGCTGCTGCCCGAGTCGAAGGGGGACGGCACGGGCCCCTGGGACGTGGTCGGTGCGCTGATGGCGGCGGCCGGGCTGTTCGGTGTCGTGCTGGGCGTGAAGCGGCTCGGCAGCGGGGAGTCGGTGGGCAGCCTGCTCACGGTGCTGCCGCTGGTGGTGGGCGCGGCGCTGCTGTTCGGCTTCGTACGGCGGCAGCGGCGGCGGACGTATCCGCTGGTCGACCTCAAGATGTTCGCGCGGCCGGCGTTCAGTACGTCCGTCGGGTGCATCGTGCTGGCGATGCTCGCGCTGGTGGGACTGGAACTCATCGCGGCGCAGTACCTGCAGCTGGTGCTCGGGCTGTCGCCGCTGGAGACGGGGCTGCGGCTGCTGCCGCTGACGTTCGCGGCCATGGCGGCCGGACTGGCCGGGGCGCGGATGCTGCGGCGGTTCGGGCCGCGGCGGATGGTGTGCGCCGGGTTCTGCCTCACGGCGTTCGCGGTGGTGCTGCTGACGGCGCTGGGCCGGACGGACGACTGCGCGCTGATGCTGAGCGGGTTCGTGCTGCTCGGCTTCGGGCTGGAGACGACGCTGTTCGGGGCGTACGAGTCGATGCTGAGCGAGGCGCCGCAGGAGCAGGCCGGTGGGGCGGCGGCGATCGGGGAGACGTCGTACCAGCTGGGGGCGGGGATCGGGATCGCCCTGCTGGGCACGGTGATGAACGCGGCGTACGCGCCGGGGTTGTCGGGTGTGCCGGGCGTTCCGCAGTCGGCGTCGGCGGCGGCGGGGCATTCGCTGGGGGAGGCGTACGAGGTTGCTGCGCAGCTGGGCGGGTCTGCCGGTGCCGCTCTGCGGCATGCCGCCCGGGATGCGTTCGTGCACGGGCTGCATGTGACGTTGCTGGTGAGTGCGGGGTTGTTGCTGCTGGGGGCGGTGATGGCGCTGCGGTTGCCGCGGGTCATGCAGTGTGAGTCGGAGCCGGTGGAGCTTCCTGCCCCCAGGGACGCGGCGGACTCACGCGTCTCGGTGTGACGCCCCTTCGCCCACCCACGCGCCGCCCGTTACGGCGGGTTGAGATGCCGGGGTCGCCGGTGGGGGTGGTTCGCCGTTGGCGGCTTGCGGTGGACGGCCTTGGCCCACCCGCGCGCCGCCTGTAGCGTCCGGCTGATGACTCCCACCTCTCGCCCCACAGCTACGGGCGGTGCGCGGGTGGGCGATGGTCGTCCGGGGGCGGGCCCGCGGCGGCCTCGGGGCTCTCGGTTGGCAGGTACGGGTGGTGCGTGGGTGGGTCGAAGCCGTAGCGTCTGACTAGCGCTGCTAGTTAAAGAGCTTCGGAGGGTGTCGATCATGTCCGGTTCATCCAAGCTGCCTCCCTTCGATCCCGTCGATCCCCTCGGGCTGGACGACCTGCTGGAGCCGGAGGACCTCGGGATCAGGGACACCGTGCGGGCCTGGGCCGCGGACCGGGTGCTGCCCCACGTCGCGGAGTGGTACGAGAAGGGGGAGCTGCCGGGGATCCGGGAGCTGGCCAAGGAGCTCGGCGCCATCGGCGCCCTCGGCATGTCGCTCGACGGGTACGGGTGTGCCGGTGCGTCCGCCGTGCAGTACGGGCTGGCCTGTCTGGAGCTGGAGGCCGCCGACTCCGGCATCCGTTCCCTCGTCTCCGTGCAGGGCTCCCTCGCCATGTACGCCATCCACCGCTTCGGCAGCGAGGAGCAGAAGCAGCGGTGGCTGCCGCGGATGGCCGCCGGCGAGGTCATCGGCTGCTTCGGGCTCACCGAACCCGACCACGGCTCCGACCCCGCCGCCATGCGGACGCACGCCCGACGCGACGGTTCCGACTGGATCCTCAACGGCCGCAAGATGTGGATCACCAACGGCTCGGTCGCCGGCGTCGCCGTCGTGTGGGCGCAGACCGAGGACGGGATCCGCGGGTTCGCGGTGCCCACCGAAAGCCGCGGGTTCTCCGCTCCCGAGATCAAGCACAAGTGGTCCCTCAGGGCCTCGGTCACCAGCGAGCTCGTCCTCGACGACGTACGGCTGCCCGCCGACGCCGTCCTCCCGGAGGTCACCGGCCTGCGCGGGCCCCTCAGCTGCCTGTCCCACGCCCGGTACGGAATCGTCTGGGGCGCCATGGGCGCGGCCCGCGCCAGTTTCGAGGCCGCGGTCGACTACGCGAAGTCACGGGAGCAGTTCGGTCGGCCCATCGGCGGCTTCCAGCTCACCCAGGCCAAACTCGCCGACATGGCGGTCGAACTGCACAAGGGAATTCTGCTCGCCCATCACCTGGGGCGGCGTATGGACGCCGGCCGTCTGCGCCCCGAGCAGGTCAGCTTCGGCAAGCTCAACAACGTCCGGGAGGCGATCGAGATCTGCCGCACGGCCCGGACCATTCTCGGCGCCAACGGCATCTCGCTCGAATACCCCGTGATGCGGCACGCGACCA
Source organism: Streptomyces paradoxus (assembly GCF_014202475.1). Taxonomy (GTDB): domain Bacteria; phylum Actinomycetota; class Actinomycetes; order Streptomycetales; family Streptomycetaceae; genus Streptomyces; species Streptomyces paradoxus. The sequence goes on along the minus strand of NZ_JACHGV010000006.1, from coordinate 455,116 downwards.
ACCTCGAGTCGGTGCTCACCTACGAGGGCACCGTCGAGATGCACCAGCTCGTGCTGGGCAAGGCGCTCACCGGACTCGATGCCTTCCGGTAGCCGGTCCGGTAACCCTGCGCGGGGCAGGGCCGGTGAGCGGCCCTGCCTCAGCTCTGGTTGAAGAACCCGTCCGTGCGGTGCCCGGCCGGGTCGCCGTTGACGATCTCCGTGTTGGCCGGGGTCAGCAGGAACACGCGGGTCGACACTCTCTCGATCGAACCGCGCAGGCCGAAGATCAGCCCGGCCGCGAAGTCGACGACGCGCTTGGCGTCGGACGCCTCCATGGCCGTGAGGTTCATGATGACCGGCACGCCCTCGCGGAACAGCTCGCCGATGGCGCGCGCGTCCCGGAAGCTGTCCGGGGTCACCGTGCCGATGCGGCGGCCCTTCTCCTCGGCGACGTCCGAGGCCACCTTGACGCGCGGATCGGTGACCCAGGCCTCCCCGGGCTCGTTCCCGTCGGAGTAGTCGTCGTCGTCGTAGTAACGCTCGTCTTCGTTGTCGTCGACGAGGCCAAGCCAGGCACTTGCCTTGCGTACCGATCCCATGGACGCCTCCTCTCACAGCGGTCTTTCTGCTTTCCGCATCCCTATGGTCGTCCATGATGCGGATGGCGCGCCAAGTGGATAGACGCCGCACGGGGGGTTTGTGACGGTACTGGTGCACAGCGAATCCGTCGAGAGTCCGTGTGTCCCAAGGGCCGTTTCCCAAACGGCTGCTGACTGTGAGTGAAATATGATTCTTCTCGGCGTACGGGTGACGTCGGAGCGTACGGGTGAATGCCGGGACCGATACGATGCCGCAGCTCAAGTCGTCACGGAGCTCGGGGGAGCGTTGTGTTCGGAATCGTCAGGCCCTGTAGGCACCGGCTCGGGGAGAAGCTCGCAAGCCAGTGGATGGCGCATTTGTGCGGGCTCTGCCTCGCCCTACGGGGTGACCACGGGCAGTTCGCCCGGATAGTCACCAATTATGACGGGCTACTGGTATCGGTCTTGACGGAGGCTCAGTCGCAGAGCGAGGGGTCCGGCCGGCGTACGGCCGGTCCGTGCCCGCTGCGCGGCATGCGCACCGCCTCCGTCGCGCACGGCGAGGGGGCCCGGCTCGCGGCGGCCGTCTCCCTGGTGCTGGCCTCGGCCAAGGTCCGCGACCACGTCACGGACGGTGACGGGCTGCTGGCCCGCAAGCCGGTGGCGCGGGCGGCGCGCCGGGTCGCCGCGAGCTGGGACACGGCGGGCGCCCGGACCGGCACCGCTGTGGGATTCGACACCGCGCTCCTGGTCGACGCCGTGGACCGGCAGGCCGGCATCGAGGCGCTGGCCGGGCCCGGGACGCCGCTCCTGGCGGTCACCGAACCGACCGAGACCGCGACCGCCGCGGCCTTCGCGCACACGGCGGTCCTCGCCGGCCGGCCGCACAACACCGTGCCCCTCGCCGAGGCCGGACGGCTCTTCGGGCGCCTCGCGCACCTGCTGGACGCCGTGGAGGACCTGCACGCTGACGCCGCGTCAGGCGCCTGGAACCCGATCGCGGCGACCGGCACCTCCCTGATGGAGGTCCGGCGGCTCGCCGACGACGCCGTGCACGGGGTGCGGCTGGCGCTGCGCGACGCCGAGTTCGCCGACGCCCGGCTCGTCCATCTGCTGCTCGTGCACGAACTGCGGCGCTCGGTGGACCGGGCGTTCGGCACGGTGCCGGTGTGCGCCTCCCACCAGGGCGCCGGGCCCTACGGGCAGCAGGGACCCCACGGGCAGCCGCCGCAGGGGCCCTACGGCTCCCCGCACCACCCGTACGCGGGTGGTGGCGGGCATCCGTACGCCGGTGGGGGAGGCGGGTTCGGCGGTGGCGGGTTCGGCGGTGGCGCGCCGGTGCCCCAGCCGCCCCGTCGGCGGGGGTTCTGGGCCGGCTGCGGGATGTTCTGGCTCCTGTGCTGCACCTGCAAGCTGTGCTGCGCCAAGGAGTACGAGGGGCCGTGGTCCCGTAAGAAGCGCGAGGGTGTCTGCCGGGACTGCGACTGCGACGGGTGCGACTGCTGCTGCCCCTGCGACGGCTGACCAACCACGCCGTACGACCCGGACGACGCTCCAGGCGCTGGTCAGAGCCCGGAAATCCCGCCGCGGGGCGGCTGCGTAAAGATCCCTCAAAGGCTGAAGTCCGAAAGGCACTCTTGCGCCGACCGGCCGTTCGGCCGAATACTCCCCCCAGCGCTTGTCAGGGGCACGGCGTGTTCGGAATCCGAACGCCCGGTCCCGGACTGCGCCTCACGGGCCCGAAACCCCACGAGGGCCCCCTACTTCCTTTGTGGAGGAACGAAAAGTGAGGATCAAGCGCACCACCCCCCGCAGTGGCATTTCGAGACGGACCCGGCTGATCGCCGTTTCCACCGGCCTCGTTGCCGCCGCAGCGATCGCGATCCCCAGCGCGAACGCATCCGACGCCCCCACCACCTTCAGCGCCGCCGAGCTCAAGAGCGCCAGCGGCTCGCTGCTGAAGGCCGACATCCCGGGCACGGCCTGGGCCGTCGACAGCAAGACCAACCGCGTGCTCCTGACCGTGGACAGCACGGTCACCCAGGCCGAGCTGGCGAAGATCAAGCAGCAGGCCGGCGGCAACGCCGACGCGCTCACGATCAAACGCACCCCGGGCAAGTTCAACAAGCTCATCCAGGGCGGCGACGCCATCTATGCGAGTAGCTGGCGCTGCTCCCTCGGCTTCAACGTCCGTGCCAGCAACGGCACCGAATACTTCCTGACCGCCGGTCACTGCACCGACGGCGCGGGCACCTGGTACTCCAACTCCGGCCGCACCACGGTCATCGGCTCGACCGCCGGCTCCAGTTTCCCGGGCAACGACTACGGTCTCGTGCGCTACAGCGGGTCCGTCAGCCGCCCCGGCACCGCCAACGGCGTGGACATCACGCGTGCGGCCACCCCGAGCGTGGGCACCACCGTCATCCGCGACGGCTCCACGACCGGTACGCACAGCGGCCGTGTCACCGCCCTCAACGCCACCGTCAACTACGGCGGCGGCGACATCGTCTCCGGCCTGATCCAGACCACCGTCTGCGCCGAGCCCGGTGACTCCGGCGGTTCGCTCTACGGCAGCAACGGTGTCGCCTACGGTCTCACCTCCGGCGGCAGCGGCAACTGCTCCTCCGGCGGCACGACGTTCTTCCAGCCCGTCACGGAGGCCCTGAGCGCCTACGGCGTCAGCGTCTACTAGGCCCCCGGCGGCAGTTCGCGGCACTTCACGGCCCCCGCACGCACCGCGTGCGGGGGCTTCGCGCTCTGTGCGGCCCGCCATCCTGAACCAGGCATCGGAGGGGCGAAATTCAGCCATGGGTAGACCTCACAGAGTGGGCACACATTACTCACGCGTAATGTTTGCAGTGTGAACGCACGGGAGTTGGGTCCGATTTGATCGTGGACGGTCAAAATGAGGGGGCGTGCGAAGCGCTGTCTACGCGCGTCTCGAACTCACCCTTGTGTGCCCCCCGTTGTCCTCGGAATAGTGGGCGCTCGTCAACGAGGCCTTCCGGCTCGTGAGGTCCCCACAACCTCTCGTGCCGACCCCCCACAGGAGGACAGCAGTTGAAGCACCGACGCATACCCAAGCGGCGTGCAGCCGTGGCAGGCGCGGGCATCGCCGCGCTCGTGGCCGCGGGAGTGACGTTCCAGACCGCGAACGCCAGTGAGACCCCTGAGGCGTCCGCACCCCGGACCCTGTCGGTCACCGCGGCCGGAAAGCTCGCCTCGACGCTGGCCGAGGACCTGGGCGGCGACGCGGCCGGGACGTACTACGACACCAAGAGCAAGAGCCTCGTGGTGAACGTGCTCGACGAGGCCGCCGCGCAGGCCGTCGAGAAGGCCGGAGCCAAGGCGAGAGTCGTGGCGAACTCCCTCGCCGAACTCAAGAGCGCCCGCAGCACGCTGAAGAAGGACGCGACGATCCCGGGTACCGCCTGGGTGACCGACCCGACGACGAACAAGGTCGTCGTGACCGCCGACCGCACGGTCTCCAAGGCCGAGTGGGCGACCCTGACGAAGGTCGTGGACGGGCTCGGCGCGAAGGTCGAACTCAAGCGGTCGAAGGGGGAGTACAAGCCCTTCATCGCCGGTGGTGACGCGATCACCGGCGGCAGCGGGCGCTGCTCGCTGGGCTTCAACGTGGTCAAGGGCGGCGAGCCGTTCTTCCTGACCGCCGGTCACTGCACCGAGGGCATCTCCACGTGGTCCGACTCCAGCGGCAAGGAGCTCGGCACCAACGCGGACTCCAGCTTCCCGGACAACGACTACGGGCTGGTCAAGTACACCGCGGAGGTGGCCCACCCGAGTGAGGTGAACCTCTACAACGGCTCCACCCAGAAGATCTCGGGCGCCGCGGACGCGACCGTCGGCATGGCGGTCACCCGGAGCGGGTCGACCACGCAGGTGCACGAGGGCAAGGTCACCGGGCTGGACGCCACGGTGAACTACGGCAACGGCGACATCGTGAACGGGCTGATCCAGACCGACGTGTGCGCGGAGCCGGGTGACAGCGGCGGGTCGCTGTTCTCGGGCGACAAGGCGGTCGGGCTCACGTCCGGCGGCAGCGGTGACTGCACCTCGGGCGGGGAGACGTTCTTCCAGCCGGTGACCGAGGCGCTGTCGGCGACCGGGACCGAGATCGGCTGACGCTCGGAGTTTGTGGAGCCCCGCCCCTTGTGAGGGGTGGGGCTTTCCGCTGTGTGGGGCGGGCTGTGGGGGTGCGCGTGCGCTTCGGGTGGCGCCGGGTGGGGGTGCGCGCCTGCGCCTTGGCGTGGGGTGTGGGTCGGGGCCGCGCCGGGGGGTGTCCGTCCTCGGAACGGTGCGATGGGGTTGCGTACCGACTGACTGTCCGTTGACGCGCCAACCGCTGCGAGCGGACACCCCCCGACACGGCCCCTTCTCGCCGTACGCGCGTGCGGGCCGGCTGTGGTCACGGTGTCGCGTTCGCGCGCTTTCGTGCTGCGGCTGCCGCCATGGTGATCGCGGCTCCCGCCACCGCCCACGCCGCCAGGACCAGGAGTGACGTCGTCATCGCGTTGTTGTCGAAGTAGGCGATGGAGCGGGTCGACCAGGTGCCGGCGCCCGGGGGCAGGGCCGGGCCGATCGCCTTCCAGAAGGGCGGGAGGAGGGGTGGGGGCAGGGCGCCGCCCGCGCTGGGGTTGCCGAGGATGACCACCAGCAGGATGACCAGGCCGATGCCGATCGTGCCGAAGAGGCCCTGCAGCGCCAGGGTGGCCGCGCCCACGGCGAAGATGATCAGGGTGCCCAGGCCCCACAGGGCTGCGGTGCTGCCCGGCAGGGCGTCCAGGGCCGGGCCGGCGATGAGGGCTCCGCCGAGACCGCCGGTGAGGGCGACCAGGGCCATGACCGCCAGCCGGATCGCGGCGCGGGAGGGGTTGGAGGGTTTCGCCCCGGCGCTGATGGCCAGGGCCGCGGCGCCCAGGTAGCCGCCCACGCACCAGCCGATCACCAGGTAGAAGGACGAGAGCCCGTTGGGGTCGTGGGGCGCGGACGGGATCACGTCGACCGTCCGGATGGTGCGCCGCTCGGACTTCTCCAGGGCGGTGACCAGGGTGGTCAGCGTGGTGGAGAGGACCCTGCCGCCCCCGGAGGCGACCAGGAGGGTGTCGGTGCTGCCCCTGGGGTCGATGATCAGGGCCGCGTCGATGTCCCGGTGCGTGAGCTGGGCCCGTGCCGTGGCCTCGTCGGGCAGGGCACGGGGGTCCAGGGGGGAGCCGGGCAGCCGTTCCAGCCGGGTGAGCGCCTGGCCGGCCGCGGCCTGCGGGGCGACCACGCCGAAGGGCACGTCCTTGGGTTTCGGGTCGTGCAGGGCTCCCACGTACGAGGCGATGAACAGCAGCTGGAGCGCGACCACGCCGACGATGAGCAGGGTGGCCCGCGGGGTGACGGCGTCTCTCACCTCGGCGCGGAACGAGCGGTGCGGCATGCCTCCACGGTCGGGGGCAGCGGGGCGTTTCCGCAGGTGGGGCGGGGCCGAACGGCTGTCGCACATACGTTCGGGAATGAGGGTATGGTGGGGGTGAGGTAGCTGGGAACAGATGTTCGAGAGCTGGTGTGGCTCACGAGTGCGGGAGGTGCGTGTGCCGGGGTTCACGCATCTGCACACCGTCTCCGGATTCTCGTTGCGCTATGGAGCCTCGCACCCGGAGCGGCTGGCCGAGCGTGCCTCCGAGCGGGGCATGGACGCCTTGGCGCTGACCGATCGCGACACGCTCGCCGGCGCCGTCCGGTTCGCGAAGGCCTGCGGGAAGGCGGGGGTCCGGCCGCTGTTCGGTGCCGATCTGGCGGTGGCGGGTGCGGAGCCCGGGGACGGAGCCGAGCGGCGGGGGCGGCGCCGGACCCCGGTGCGGGGTGGTGCCTTTGTCGACGAGTCGGCTCCCCGGGTGACCTTTCTCGCCCGGGACGGCGCCCGGGGATGGGGAGAGCTGTGCCGGCTCGTCTCCGCTGCCCATGAGGGGGAGGGGACACCCCTGCTGCCCTGGGAGCGCAATCACGCCGAGGGGCTGACCGTGCTGCTCGGTCCCGGATCGGACGTCGGGCGCGCCCTGGCCGCGGGGCGGCCCGACCGTGCGGCGCGACTGCTCGCGCCCTGGCGTGACGTCTACGGCGACGCCTTGCGGCTGGAAGCCGTCTGGCACGGCCGGAAAGGGACGGGGCCCGGGTCGCTGCGGCTGGCCGCCCGGACCGTCGGCTTCGCCGCCGAGCAGCGGATCCGGCCCGTGCTCAGCAACGCGGTGCGGTACGCCGACCCGGGGCTCGGGCCGGTCGCCGACGTTCTGGACGCCGCCCGGCGGCTGGTGCCCATCGACCCGGCCAAGGGGCTGGACTCCGGTGAGGCCTGGCTCAAGGGAACCGGCGACATGGTCGCTGTGGCGGAGCGGATCGTGGAGGCCGCGGGGTTCCGGCGGGAGACCGCTCACCGGCTGGTGGAGCAGACGCAGGCCACGGCCGCCGCGTGCCTGGTCGATCCCGAGGACGATCTCGGGATCGGCACCGTCCACTTCCCCGAGCCGCATCTGGTCGGCGCCGGGCGCCGGACCGCCCAGCGGACGCTGGCCTCGCGGGCGGCGGCCGGCATGGTGCTGCGCGGATACGACCGGCGGCGGGAGTACTGGGAGCGGATGCACCACGAGCTGGACATCATCGCCCACCACGGCTTCGCCTCCTACTTCCTGACCGTCTCCCAGGTGGTGGAGGACGTACGGAAGATGGGCGTCCGGGTCGCCGCCCGGGGGTCCGGGGCCGGGTCGCTCGTCAACCATCTGCTCGGTATCGCGCATGCCGATCCGATCGAGCACCGGCTGCTGATGGAGCGGTTCCTGTCGAAGGAGCGGGTCGTGCTGCCCGACATCGACATCGACGTGGAGTCCGCGCGGCGGCTGGAGGTCTACCGCGCGATCATCGACCGGTTCGGCACCGAGCGGGTCGCGACGGTCGCGATGCCGGAGACGTACCGCGTACGGCACGCCATCCGTGACGTGGGGGCCGCCCTGTCCATGGATCCGGCCGAGATCGACCGGGTCGCCAAGTCCTTTCCCCACATCCGGGCGCGGGACGCCCGCGCGGCGCTGGAGGAGCTGCCCGAGCTGCGCGCGCTGGCGGGGGAGAAGGAGAAGTACGGGAAGCTGTGGGAGCTGGTCGAGGGGCTGGACGCCCTGCCGCGCGGCGTGGCCATGCACCCGTGCGGGGTGCTGCTGTCCGACGCCTCCCTGCTGGCGCGTACGCCGGTCATGCCGACCAGCGGCGAGGGCTTTCCGATGTCGCAGTTCGACAAGGACGACGTCGAGGACCTCGGGCTGCTGAAGCTCGACGTGCTGGGCGTGCGGATGCAGTCGGCCATGGCGCACGCGGTGGAGGAAGTACGGCGGGTGTCGGGTGTCCGGGTGGATCTGGACGGGCTGGCGCCGGGGGATCCGGAGACGTACCGGTTGATCCAGTCCACCGAGACGCTCGGGTGCTTCCAGATCGAGTCGCCCGGGCAGCGGGATCTGGTCGGGCGGCTCCAGCCGGCCACGTTCCACGACCTCGTGGTCGACATCTCGCTGTTCCGGCCCGGTCCGGTCGCCGCCGACATGGTGCGGCCGTTCATCGAGGCACGGCACGGGCGGGCGCCGATCCGGTATCCGCACCCCGACCTGGAGGGGCCGCTGAAGGAGACCTACGGGGTGGTCGTCTTCCACGAGCAGATCATCGACATCGTCGACATCATGACCGGCTGCGGGCGCGGCGAGGCCGACCGGGTGCGGCGCGGGCTGTCGGATCCGGAGTCGCAGCAGCGGATCAAGGTGTGGTTCGCGCAGCACGCGGCGGTGAACGGCTACGACGCGGAAACGATTCAGCGGACCTGGGAGATCGTCGAGGCCTTCGGGTCGTACGGCTTCTGCAAGGCGCACGCGGTCGCCTTCGCGGTGCCGACGTACCAGTCGGCGTGGCTGAAAACGCATCACCCGGCCGCCTTCTACGCCGGGTTGCTCACGCACGACCCCGGCATGTACCCGAAGCGGCTGCTGCTGGCGGACGCGCGGCGGCGCGGAGTGCCCGTGCTGCCGCTGGACGTGAACGCGTCGGGGGTCGCACACCGTATCGAACTGGTGTCCGGTAAGTGGGGTCTGCGGTTGGCCCTCTCCGATGTGCACGGCATCAGCGAGGCCGAGGCGGCGCGGATCGCCGAGGGGCAGCCGTACGCCTCGCTGGTCGACTTCTGGGAGCGGGGCCGGCCCAGCCGTCCGCTGGCCCAGCGGCTCGCGCAGGTGGGGGCACTGGACGCGTTCGGCGCCAACCGCCGCGATCTGCAACTGCATCTGACCGAGCTGCACCGGGGCGCCCGGGGCGGGGGCGGCGGCCAGCTCCCCCTGGCCGGGGGACGCGAGACCGCACCGGCCGGACTGCCCGACCTCACCTCCTCGGAGCGGCTCAGTGCCGAGCTGGGCGTGCTGTCCATGGACGCCTCGCGGAACCTGATGGACGATCACCGGGCGTTCCTCGACGAGCTCGGCGTGGTGTCGGCGCGGCGGCTGCGCGAGGCCCGGCACGGGGAGACGGTGCTGGTCGCGGGCGCCAAGGCGGCCACCCAGACACCGCCGATCCGGTCCGGCAAGCGCGTCATCTTCTCCACCCTGGACGACGGCACGGGCCTGGTCGACCTCGCCTTCTTCGACGACTCCCACGACGCCTGCGCCCACACCGTCTTCCACTCCTGGCTGCTGCTGGTGCGCGGGGTGGTGCAGCGCCGCGGCCCGCGCAGCCTCAGCGTGGTGGGCGCCGTCGCCTGGAACCTCGCGGACCTGCTGGACGTGCGCCGGGAGGAGGGGCTGGAGGGAGTCGCGGCCCGGCTGGCCGGTGGCGGTGATCCCGGTGATTCCGGCGACGACGGTGACGGGGCCGCGCGCCGGCGGCTCGCCGGCTCGGAAGGGGCGCCCGCACCGACGGGTTCCGCGGCCCAGGACCCGATGGAACAGCGGAAGATCCGCATGGCCACGGGGTACGAGATGCACCCCTGGGCCGATCTGCGTCCCGCGGGGGAAGGGCCCGCGGCGGTCGGAAGAAAGTTGTGGCACCAGAGTCCGGGGAGTGCGGGATGACCATCCTCTGCGTACGTTTCCAGCTGCCTACGACGAGCGAGGCGGATCTGCCCCAGCTGCTCGGGATGCTGGAGGAGTTCACCCCTGTCGTGCAGGCCCTGCCACCGGACGGGGCACTGGCCGACCTGCGCGGCGCCGAGCGGTACTTCGGGCGGGACGCCGTCGAACTGGCCTCGGTGATCCGGGTGCGCTCGCTCGCGCTCCACGGCGTCGACTGTGTGATCGGGGCCGGGCCCGGGCCGATGCTGGCCCGGATGGCGCTGGACGACGCGGCGCCCGGGGTGACGCGTGCGGTGCCCGGCGAACCGGACGCCATCGCGGAATTCCTCGCGGACAAGCCCGTCGCCGCGCTGCCCGGTGTGGGCACCGCGACCGCCCGCACGCTGGGCGACTACGGCCTCGACACCCTCGGCCGGGTCGCCGCCGCACCGCTGTCCACGCTCCAGCGGCTGATCGGCGCGAAGACCGGCCGCGAGCTGCGCGAGAAGGCGAACGGCATCGACCGCGGCCGGGTCGTACCGAACGCCGTCTCCCGGTCCCTCGCGGCGGAACGCCCCTTCGGGCGCGACGAGCTGGACCCGGACCGGCACCGCCGGGCGCTGCTGTCGGCCGCCGAGGAGCTCGGTGCCCGGCTGCGCGCTCTGGAGAAGGTCTGCCGCACACTCACCCTGACCGTGCGCTACGCCGACCGGTCCGCCACCACCCGCAGCCGCACCCTGACCGAGCCGACCGCACACTCCCCGGCGCTGACCCGGACCGCGTACGGCATGTACGAGGGGCTCGGCCTGCAACGCGCCCGGGTCCGCGCGATCGCCCTGCGCGCCGAGGGGCTCGACCCCGCCGACCAGGCCTCCCACCAGCTGACCTTCGACCCGGTGGACGAGAAGGTCCGCCGCATCGAGGAGGTCGCGGACCGCGCGCGAGCGAGGTTCGGGCCGCGGGCGGTGATGCCCGGGGGGTTGGGCGGGGCGGCGGCGTAGAGCCCTCCGCCTGACGTCAGTTGGCCCACGGCGGCGCGATGCGGGTGCCGTCGGCCAGCCGTGCCTCCAGGCCGATCGAGGTGGTGACCCAGGAGTACGCGGTCCGGTCGGTCGGGTTCTCGACGGTCAGGGTGGCGCCAGGGTTGATGATCACCGTGTCGCCCGCGGCGATCCGCTCGGTGCGGCCGTCGAGGGTGATCAGCAGTTCGCCGTCGAGCAGATGGAAGATCTCCTCCCGGCTGACCGTGTGCGCGGGCGCCTTGAGGCCGGCCGGGATCTCGCCGCGCCAGGCGCACAGCTCCTTGCTGCCGCTGTTCGGGGTGGCGTACGAAACGAATCGGGCGCCGTGGATCTCGTGGGTGACGGCTTCGGACGCGCGGACGATGGGCATGAGGCCTCCAAGTGGTCAAGTAGCTTGACTATATAGTCAAGCTACTTGACCACCCCGTCAAGGGTGTTTCAATGCACGGGTGCAGAACTCCGAGGCCATGGCCCTGTCCTCCGCCCTGCTCGCCGTCGCCGGCGGGCTCACGCAGCGCATCCACGAGGGTGTGATCGCCCGCGGTTTCGAAGGGCTGCGGCCCGCGCACGGCTTCGCCTTCGCCCGGCTGGCCCCGGACGGCGCGACGGTCACCGACCTCGCCGCCCATCTCGGGGTGACCAAGCAGGCCGCGAGCCAGCTCGTCGACGAGCTGGTGCGCAAGGGGTACGTCGAGCGGCGGCCGCATCCCGGGGACGCGCGGGCACGGCTGATCGTGCTGACGGGCCGGGGCCGGGACTGCACGCGGGCGGCGGAGGAGGCGGCCGCGGAAGCGGTGCGGGAGTGGGTGGAGATGCTGGGTGAGCCGGAAGTGCGGTCGCTGGGGGAGCGGTTGCTGCGGATCGCCCCTCATGGGCCCATTCGCCCTGCCTGGTGAAGGGGCGTCAGCCGGGGACCGAGATGCCGGTTACCGCTGCAAGTTTTTACTGACGCGTAACTTCCCACTTTGACTACTCGCCCGTAACTTGACGAGTGAACAGCATCCTCGTGATCCGGATCACAGGGCCTAGTGCCGTCGCACCTCCCTTGAGCCGCAAGGAGATCACCCGATGCTGCCCTGGAAACGAGTGCTCAGACCCCTGGCCGCCCTGCTGCTGACTGCCGCGGCCATCACCGTCCCCGCCACCACCGCCCAGGCCTCCGGCGCCCCGGGCTCCGGCTGGAACGACTACTCCTGCAAGCCGTCCGCCGCCCACCCCCGCCCCGTCGTCCTGGTCCACGGCACCCTCGGGAACTCCGTCGACAACTGGCTGGGCCTCGCCCCCTACCTGAAGGTCCGCGGCTACTGCGTCTTCTCCCTCGACTACGGCCGGCTCGAAGGGGTCCCCTTCTTCCACGGCCTCGGACCCGTCGAGAAGTCCGCCGGAGAGCTGAAGGGCTTCGTCGACAAGGTGCTCGCGGCCACCGGCGCCGCCGAGACCGACGTCGTCGGACACTCGCAGGGCGGCATGATGCCCCGCTACTACCTGAAGTTCCTCGGCGGAGCCGCCAAGGTGAACGCCCTGGTCGGCATCGCACCCAGCAACCACGGCACCACCCTGAGCGGTTTCACCCACCTGCTGCCGTACTTCCCGGGCGCCGCCGACCTGTTGGCGAAGAACACCCCCGCCCTCGCCGACCAGGTCACCGGCTCCGCCTTCCTCACCAAGCTCAACGCCGGCGGCGACACCGTGCCCGGCGTGCGCTACACCGTCATCGCCACGCGATACGACGAGGTCGTCACGCCGTGGCGCAGCCAGTACCTGACCGGGCCCGACGTGCGCAACGTCCTGCTCCAGGACCTGTGCCCCGTCGACCTGTCCGAGCACGTGGCCATCGGGCTGCTCGACCGGGTCGCCTTCCACGAGGTGGCCAACGCCCTGGATCCGGCGCGGGCGAGGCCCACCACCTGTGCTTCGGCGTTCGAATGACACGTGTCATCAGTTGACACGTGTCAGGGAAACGTTTCGGGGCCTGTCCGGCCTGAGCCGCCGGACAGGCCCCGGGTCATGGGGCGGTGGGGATCAGCCGCCGTGCCGCCCGCCGCTCACCGTCCGGCGCCGGGCCGACAGGAACAGGGCCGACGAGCCGAGCGCCAGGGTGGCCGCGCCGCCGATCGCGAGGTACGTGGTGCTGCTGTCGCCGCCGGTCTCGGCGAGGTTCTCGGTGGCACCGGCCGCCTTCGGCTGGTTGGGCGCGGGTGCGGCGGCCTTCGGCCGGTCCGCCGTGCTCTTCCGCGGGGCCGCGGCAGGCGCCGCCGAGGTGCTGGGGTCGTCGTCGCCGTACCCGTGGTGCTCGATCGTGGACTTGGCGTTGCCCTCCTTGATCTGCTCCTTCGTCGGAGCGGAGGCGGTCGGGGCCGGGGCCGCACCTCCCGCCGCGCCGCCGAAGCTGACGTCGGAGCAGGAGTAGAACGCCTCGGGGCTGTCCGACCGCTGCCACACCGCGTACAGCAGGTGCTTGCCGGAGCGCTGGGGCAGGGTGCCGGAGAAGGTGTAGAAGCCGCCGGTGGCGGCCGGGTCGGTGGACGTCGCGACCGGCTTGGCGAGATCCAGGTCCTTCCAGGCGAGCGGCTTGGCCGGGTTGTAGCCGGGCTTGGTGATGTAGACCTTGAAGGTGCCCTTGTGAGGGGCCGTCACGCGGTACTTGAAGGTGTGCGAGCCGCTTCTCACGCTCGTCGCCGGCCAGTCGGCGCGGGGGAGGTCGAGCCCCTTGAACTGCGCATTGTTCGCGCTGCACAGCTTGCCGTCCGGGATGAGCCGCTGGTGCCGGCCGCCCGCGTCGCCGATGCGTATGCCGTTCCAGTCGTAGAGGGCCTGGGTGCCGCCCGCCGCGACCGCCGCCTTGCACGCGGCCGACCTCGGGCTCTCGGGGCCCTCGGCGTAGCACTGCGAGACGCGGCTGACCGGGCCGCCCATCGAACCGTGCGCGGCAGCCGGCGCGGCGGTCAGCGCGGTCAGGGCGAGCGGGACGCTGCCGAGAGCGGCGACGGTGGCTGCTGTGCGGCGTGCGGGCATGCGGGAACTCCTCGAAGCGGCGCAGGGGACAGGTCCGGGCCCGGGTGGGCCGGATCCCGTGGGGTGCTCCCGAAGCTAGCCCCTGAAAACCGTGAAATCGCCTGCTGAGGGCGGGTGGAGGAGATCCTTATGGCCCGCTTAAGGGAGTGTTCGGACTGGCATCAGGTAGGTACCGTCGCGACATGGCAGACGAGGAGATCCGGCCGGCCGGGGCCGCCGACGTACCGGCCGTCGCGGACGTGATCGACGCGGCCTTCCGCCCCTACATCGAGCGCATCGGGCGCGTGCCGCAGCCCATGGAGGAGGACCACGCGGCGAACGTGGCCGCGGGCAAGGTGTTCGTGACGGGCGATCCCGTGACCGGGCTCGTCGTGGTCGAGGCGTTCACGGACCATCTCTTCCTCGACACCATCGCCGTCCACCCCACCGCGCACGGCGGGGGAGTCGGGCGGCGGCTGCTCCGCTTCGTGGACGCACACGGGCGTGCGCTGGGCCTGCCCGAGGTCAGGCTCTACACGAACGCGCTCATGTGGGAGAACCAGAAGATCTATCCGAGATACGGCTACGAACTGGTGGAACGCCGCGTGAGCGGGCCCTACGACCGCATGCACTACAGCAAGCGGCTGCTCTGAGGCGTGCGTCTCATGGTCGGTACCGGCCGCTCAGGCGTCCGGCCACCAGGTGCGGACGATGTCCTTGCGGACCTCGGGCCGCCCCGCGGGGCATTCGTCGGCCTCTTCGCGGACCCGGCGGACATCCGTCTTCTTCAGGGGCTTCTGCACGGTCACACGGCGCATGGCTGCCTCCTTAAAGGGTCTACCGGGTTCCGCGTTCTCACGGAGGTAGACCTTTCGGGGGAGAGTTACTCATCGCTCCTGGTCTGTCAGTGGCGGCAGTCACGATTCGAGTGTCAGTGGCGGGTGTCACTCTTGGGCCCATGACGAATGTGGACTGGGACGCCGAGGCCGCCTCCTTCGACGAGGAGCCGGACCACGGCCTGCGCGACCCCGAGGTGCGCCGTGCCTGGGCCGGGCGATTGCGCGGCTGGCTGCCCGCCCGGGAGGGAGACGTCCTCGACCTCGGGTGCGGCACCGGCAGCCTGTCGCTCCTCGCGTCCGAGCAGGGGCACCGGGTGACGGGCGTGGACCTCTCCCCGGCGATGGTGACACTCGCCCGCGAGAAACTCGCCGGGCGTGACGCGGTGTTCCTAGTCGGTGACGCCGCGGCACCACCGGTCGGGGAGCAGCGCTTCGACGCCGTGCTCGTCCGGCACGTCCTGTGGGCACTGCCGGATCCCGGCCGCGCCCTCAGGCACTGGCGCGGCCTGCTGCGGCCGGACGGTCGGCTCGTCCTGGTCGAGGGCGTGTGGGGGAGCGCCGAGCCGGTCGGCATCTCCGCCGAGCGGCTCACCGGCCTGCTCGCCCCGATCACCGGGCGGGTGTCCGTGGAGCGGCTCTCGGACGATCCGCTGCTGTGGGGCGGGCAGGTCACGGACGAGCGGTACGCGGTGGTCGCGATGGACCCCTCAGGCCAGGAGCGCGGTGAAGCCGCCGCCGCGGGCCAGTGACTCCAGCTCGTCGAGCGCGGCCAGCGCGGCGGACGCCGCCTGCGGGTCCGAATCGCCGAGGCCGCTCTCGGCGAACTCGTCCTCGTCCAGGCGGCGTACGTCCGAGCCGTCCGCCGAGCGCCACAGGTCCAGGTCGAGATCCTCCACGACCAGCTCCGAACCGGTGCGCAGCGCGGGGCGGGTGACGTCGCAGTACCAGCCCTTCAGGGCGCCCGTGCCGGAGCGGACCTCCTTCACGGCGTACCAGCGGTCGCGCCAGTAGTACTCCGTGAAGACGTCCCCGGGTTCGAAGCGGACGAACCCGAAGTCGCGGACGCCGGAGCCCGCCCACGGGGCGCGGACCGCCAGGCGCGTGCCGTCGTCCGCCAGCAGCTCGCCGGTGTAACGGATCTTCGTGCGGCCCGCCTTGACTAGCACGACGTCCAGTTGCGGGAGCCGGTCAGCCGAGTTCGCGGACATACCGTATTTCCTTCGCGCAGGTCTCGTAGCCGAACCACTTGTTGATGGCGATCATCGGCTCGTTGCCGGTGTCGTTGCCGGTGAACGCCTCCGTGTACCCCGCGGCGCGGGCGCGGTGCAGGGAGTCGTTCTTGGCGAGCTTGGCCAGGCCCCGGCCCCGGAACGCGCGGGCGGTGCCGGTCATGGCGGTGGCGTAACGGGAGCCGCCGTCGGTGTAGGCCGCGGTGAAGGCGGCGAGGCGTCCGTCGACGACCGCGATCGTGGTCAGCTCGTGGTCCAGGAGCGGCTGCTTCCAGGTCTCCTCGATCCAGGCCTCGTAGTCCGTGAACTCCACGTCGATGTCGCTCGGTTCGTCCGACGAGGCCTCCGCGTCCAGTTCGAACACGGGACGCGGGTCGTCCGCGAAGTCGGCGGCCGTGCGCAGCTCGACGCCCGCCGGCAGGTCCTGGCGGGCCGGCAGGGTGCCGTCCGCCAGAGCCAGGCGCAGGAACCAGGCGGAACGGCTGGCCCGGAAGCCGTGCCGCTCGGCGAAGGCGCGGTTGTCCGGCTCGTCCAGCACCCAGGTGAACAGCTTGGTGACACCCAGGCGTCCCAGGCGCTCCTCGGCGGTGCGCAGCAGGAGCGACCCGGCGCCGCGCCCCGTGTGTCCGGGGCGCACGTAGATGTTGGCGGACCCCTGGCCGGGCTCCGGGCTGTCGTGGGCGACGCTGATCTGGGCCGTGCCGATGATCTCGCCGTCGTCCTCGGCGACGAGCTGCCCGAAGTGGGCGTCCGGGTGGGCGTGCGTCAGGGTGTGCACCACGGACTCGGGGGTGGAGAGCATGTACGGAAGGGCGAGGCGGCGGGTGGTGGAGAACCCCTCGGCGTCGGCTCGGACGTCGGGGCGCAGGTCGCGCACGATCACGGTCATGGGGACGCACGCTACGCGGGGACCCGTCCGGGGTGCCTCTCATTTTCCGCCGGGTGCGCGACAATCGGGCTGTGACCTTGAAGATCGACATCGACGACAGCGCCCCGCCGTACGAACAGGTGCGGGCGCGGATCTCCGAGCAGGCCCGGTCGGGTGCGCTGCCGGTGGGATACCGGCTGCCGACCGTGCGGGGACTGGCCGAGTCGCTGGGACTCGCCGCGAACACGGTCGCCAAGGCGTACCGGGCGCTGGAGGCGGACGGGGTGATCGAGACGCGGGGCCGCAACGGCACGTTCGTCGCCGCCGCCGGCGCGGCGGCGGACCGCGAACTGGCATCGGCCGCACAGGCCTACGTGGAGCGGGCCAGGAGGCTCGGGCTGGGCGAGGACGTCGCGCTCGCCGCGGTACGGGACGCCCTGCGGGCGGCGTACGGGGAGTAGGCGAGCCCTAACCGGACGGCTGCGCCAGGCGCTCCGGCGTGCGCGTGATGTCCAGCCCCGCCGACCTCCCGGTCCGTGCGAACACCATCGCGTCCTCCACCGCCGCGCCGCCCGGGTCGTTGTTGAAGTACGCGTAGACGTCCTCGCCGCCGGGCCAGGTCGTGGCGATGCGGTCGAGCCAGGTGGCCAGCGAGCGGCGGCCGTAGCGGGGCCAGGGCCGGGCACGGCCCTGGTGGAAGCGGACGTAGCCCCAGTCGGCCGTGCGCCACAGGGGTGTCGCCGGGCGGGCCAGGATGTCCGCCCAGCACAGGGCGGCGTACCGGGACTCCAGGACGCGGCGGACCTGCGGGGTCCACCAGGAGTCGTGGCGCGGCTCGACCGCGACCCGGGTCCGGGCCGGGAAGCAGGCCAGGCACGCGTCCAGCAGACCCGGGTCGGCGCGCAGGGTGGGCGGGAGCTGGAGCAGCACCGGGCCGAGGCGGTCGCCGAGGCCCGCCGCGTGGCTCATCAGGCGGTGCACCGGCTCCTCGGGGTCCTTGAGCCGCTTGATGTGGGTCAGGTAGCGGCTCGCCTTGACCGCGACGACGAAGTCCCCGGGCACCCGCCCCCGCCAGTCCTCGAAGGTCTCCCGGGCCGGCAGCCGGTAGAAGGCGTTGTTGATCTCGACGGTGGCGAAGTGCCCCGCGTACTCCTCCAGCCAGAGCCGCATCGGCAGCCCGGACGGGTACAGGACGTCCCGCCAGTCCTTGTACTGCCACCCGGACGTGCCGACGAACAGGGTCATATCCCTATGAAAGCACCGCGTGCCCGGGAGGGCTGCCGTGGCGGTGGTGGCGTCCTGGTCCCGCCCGGCCCGCTACGCGTCGGCGCGGGTGTGGAAGCGGTAGAACAGCAGCAGGAAGACGGCTGCCGTGACCAGCACCGTCGTGATGACCACGGGCCGGATGTCGTCGCCGGTCTGGCTGTAGAGGAAGCCCAGTGCGACACCGGCGAAGGCGGCCCGGACCAGGGCGTGCAGGGCGTGCAGATCGCGCCTGAGGCGGCGGAGCACCTGGACCACGGCGATGCAGAGCACCATGAAGGCGAGCGCGCTCCACACCCCCGACGCCACGTCCGACCCGGTGATCGGGCCGCCGTGACGCCGGTTCACCGCGACCCAGTTGCCGTAGACGGCACCGAGCACGACGGGCAGGACCCACCGTGCGGCGCGGTGGGCGGATTCGCTGAACACGGTGGGCGCCGTGTGCGCCATCAAAGGCCTCCCTGGTCCATGCGGAGCGCGGCGTCGCTCCCCGGCACACCGTGGCACGCCCGGGTAACAGGGAGGTGAGAAGCGGTTGTGAGCGAACCCGGCAAGGCCTCGCCACTGAGCCCCTTCGGGTGGCCCCGCTACAGATACAGCCCCGCGTCGACGCCCCCGCGCGGCTCCGGAAGGGCGGTCGGGGAGGTGCCGCGGCGCAGCGCGTACAGCTCCGCGAGCGTCGCGCCCTCGCGGCCGACGCCGTCTTCCCGGCCCAGCCAGCTCACCGCCTCGGGGCGGGTCAGCGGACCGACCTCGATCCGGGCGAGGCAGCGGCCGGGACGGACCACGGCGGGGTGCAGGCGCTCCAGGTCCTCGTTGGTCGTGACCCCGACCAGGACGTTGCGGCCCTGGCCGAGCAGTCCGTCCGTCAGGTTCAGCAACCTCGACAGCGCCTGGCCCGCCGTGTGCTTGGCCTCGCCGCGGATCAGCTCGTCGCAGTCCTCCAGGAGCAGCAGCCGCCAGCGGCCCTTGCCCGTCGCGTCCTCCTCGCCGATGGCGATGTCCATGAGGTAGCCGACGTCGGAGAAGAGCCGCTCGGGGTCCAGGACGCAGTCCACCTGGCACCAGTCGCGCCAGGAACGGGCCAGTGTCCGCAGCGCCGACGTCTTGCCGGTGCCCGGCGGGCCGTGCAGCAGCAGGAGACGGCCCGCGATGTCCTCCGGGGTCGTCTTCATCAGGCGGTCCATGGCGTCCGCCACCGGCGCGGTGTAGTTGGGCCGGACCTCCTCCCAGGTGCCCGCCGCGATCTGGCGGGTGGTGCGGTGCGGGCCGCGGCGCGGGGAGACGTACCAGAAGCCCATCGTGACGTTCTCCGGCTGCGGTTCGGGCTCGTCCGCCGCGCCGTCCGTGGCCTGGTCGAGAACCTTCTTCGCGAGCTCCTCGCTGGTGGCCGTCACCGTGACGTCGGCGCCCCGGTTCCAGCGGGAGACCAGCAGCGTCCAGCCGTCGCCCTCGGCGAGCGTCGCGCTGCGGTCGTCGTCCCGGGCGACGCGCAGCACCCGGGCGCCGGACGGCATCAGCGTCGCCCCGGACCGCACGCGGTCGATGTTCACCGCGTGGGAGTACGGCTGCTCGCCCGTCGCGAAGCGGCCGAGGAACAGCGCGTCGACGACGTCGGACGGGGAGTCGGAGTCGTCGACGTTGAGCCGGATCGGCAGCGCCTCGTGCGGGTTTCCAGACATGCCGCCATGATCCGGCACGGGGAGGCCGCGTGCACCCGGTTTCCCGGTGCACGCGGCATGTCGCCCCCGTGCAGGTCAGCCCCAGGAGCGGGCGACCAGCCGACGTGCCTGCCGGGCCCTGCGGACCATGGCGTACCCCTTGGTCAGGGCGCGGTCCCCGGCGAACGTACGGGTGATCCCGCGCCCCTCGATCACGCGCTCGAACTCCTCGATGCCCGTGCTGCGGCGCACCGTCAGCCGCCGCAGCGCGTACGGCCCCTGCGCCCGCCGCGCGAGACCGTTGCCGACGGCGAGGGCCTGGGCGTAGCCCGTCTCGCGCACCGCCTGCCGGACCCGGCGGCTGGAGTAGCCGTAGGGATAGGCGAACGAGGCCGGTACGGTGCCCAGCTGATCCGAGACGATCTCCTTGCAGTGGATCAGCTCGAACCGCAGCGTGGCGTCGGAGACCTGGTCGAGCTGCGGGTGGCTGTGGCTGTGCCCGCCGATCTCCACACCCTGCGCCGCGAGTTCGCGGACCTGGTCCCAGTCCAGCATGGTGTCCAGGCCGCCCCCGGTGTCGTACGGCCCCCTGAGCCACCCCGTCGAGACGAACAGGGTGGCGGGGAAGCCGTGCTTGGCGAGCGCGGGGAGGGCGTGCCGGTGCACACCCTCGTAGCCGTCGTCGAAGGTGATGAGGACCGGCCGGTCGGGCAGCGGCCGGCCGGAGCGCCAGCACGCGGCCAGTCCGGCCGTGGTGACCGGCGTGAGCCCCCGGCCGGCGAGCACCGCCATCTGCTCGGCGAAGGCCTCCGGGGTCACCGACAGGGCACGGGTCGCGTCGTTCGGGTCGGCCGCGACCGCGTGGTACATGAGGATCGGTACGCGGGTGTCACTCACGGGCCGCCACCTCCACCGCGGGTACCCGGAACGTGGTGCCGCCCCGGCGGGCACGGACGCTGCCGACGACGTAACCGCCCGCCGCCGTCAGCACCCCGGCCACGATCGCGCCGGCCCGCCCCGCCCCGCCCGGCCGGGCCAGCAGGGCGTCCCGCAGCCCCCGCGCCACCCCGGCCGGCAGGACGCGCGTGGCGTAACGGCGCTCCGACTCCAGGCCCTTCTCGGCGCCGACGCTCCGGGCCACCAGGGCCTTGGACAGGCCCTCGGCGTAGGTGCGGGTGCGGAAGTAGCGGAAGTGCTCGCGGATCTCGGGCACCCGGTGGTGGATCACCGCCCGGTCGTCGATCAGCAGTACCGCGTCGGGCCGGGCGCGGCTGAGGCGGATGCACAGTTCCGTCTCCTCGCAGCCCAGCGGGCGTTTGTCGCCGTCCCGGCCGATGCCGGTGGCGAAGCCCCCCGCCGCGTCGAAGGCACTGCGGCGGAACGAGGCGTTGCCGCCGAGCACGTTGCGCACCCGGACCCGGCCGCGCGGCAGACCCCGGTAGGTGCAGCCCACCACCCAGTCGAACTCCTCCGGGAACCAGTCCGGCCGCCGCCCCGACGCCCAGACCGGCACCGTGCGCCCGCCGACCGCCATCACCCGCGGGTCGCCGTACGCCTCGGCGAAGTGCCGCAGCCAGTCGCGCTCGGCCACGGCGTCGTCGTCGAGGAAGGCCACGACCTCACCGCGCGCGGCGGCGATGCCGGTGTTGCGGCCGGCGGACAGGCCGCGGGGGCCCGCGTTGGCGAGCACCCGCACCACGGCGTCCCCGGAGGACTCCTTGTACTCCTTGGCGAGCCGCTCCCGGAGCGTCTCGTTGTGATCGACGACCAGCAGCGTCTCCAGGGCCGGCCGCGACTGCGCGCGGACCGACGAGACCGCCGCGAGGATGTCCTCCCAGCGGTCCTCGGTGTACGCGCAGATCACGACGGAGATGCCGGGACCGCTCAAGACACCTCTCCCCGCATCGCGGCCGGCATCGACGACCGGGGCGAACGGCGGCGCAGGGCACGGCGGTTGGAGCGCTCCTGGAGGATCACCCTGAGCACGCGCAGCCCGTCCCGCACCGCCCGCAGATTGCTCACGCCGTGGATGCGCAGGTACTCGTGGCTCGGGATCTCCTGCACCTTGAGCCCGGCCTTGACGACCCGGATGTTCATCAGGGTCTCGACCTCGAAGCCGGTGCAGTCCAGGTCGATCTTGTCGAGGCAGTGCCGCCAGAACGCGTTGTAGCCGTAGCAGAGGTCGGTGTAGCGGGCGCCGAACTTGCGGTTGACGACCGTGCACAGCGCCCAGTTGCCCATCTTGCGGATGAAGGTCATGTCGTCGGTGCCGCCGCCGTTGGCGAAGCGGGAGCCCTTGGCGAAGTCCGCGCCGGAGACCAGGGCGGAGACGTAGCTGAGGATCTCACCTCCGTCCGCCGAGCCGTCGGCGTCGACCATCACGATGATGTCGCCGGTGCAGGCCTGGAACCCGGTGATCAGAGCGTCGCCCTTGCCCTTGCCGCGCTGCTCGACGACCTTGACCTCGGGCCACAGCTCGCGGGCCACCTCGACGGTGTTGTCGGTGGAGTTGCCGTCGACCAGGACCACTTCATGTATCCAGTCGGGCAGGGTCTTGAAGACGTAGGGCAGGTTCTCCGCCTCGTTCATGGCCGGGATCACCACGCTCACCGGCGGCGCGATGGCCAGGTGAGAGGAGACGGGTCGGTACTTGGAGGCGGTCGGCGGACGCTGCTCCGTCGCGGCCGGCTGCAGAACTGAGCTCATGAGTCTGGTCCCTCTCGTCCGGTGGACCGCCCCCCCAGGGCAGTCCGGATCCAGTCCGGTTCGAAAGGGGGGTTCTCACCCGGGCACGCCGAGATGGCGAGGCATGCCGGGGTGAAGCTCCGGCACGCCGGGTGAGCTGGCAAAGCTGGCCGGCGGCGAAAAACGGCAGCCGACCGCGCGGCACGGCCCGGAGACAGTTGCGATCACCGAGCACGGCACCCCCCTACCGCGCCCCGCGCCGGTTCGTCGCGGTCCTTGAGCCCTCCCCTAGAGCCGCGTACTGACGGACCGATGCGGGTGAGATGTATGACGGTATTGACGATTGAACCCGTATGGCAAGACCTGGAACGGCCCCTCACGTTTTTGTTGGTTTGTTCGTTGCGGCAGGCGCCTTGTGCGACGCAAGTTGCACGTTCCCTTCGCATAAACATGCGTTCCCCGGAGGCGATCAGGGCCTCCGGGGAACGCGTGTTCAGGTGCCGGTGCGATCCGCGGTCACTGCACGATCTGCAGCAGCCGGTTCGGCGAGCCCGAACCCGCGCTGGTGACCTTGCCGGTGACGGCGCCGTTCACCAGGGCCGTGGCGACCTGGGCCGGGGTGGACGTGGTGTGGCCCGCCAGGTAGACCGCCGCCGCGCCCGCGACGTGCGGGGTCGCCATCGAGGTGCCGGAAATGGTGTTGGTCGCGGTGTCGCCGGTGTGCCAGCCGGCCGTGATGGAGGAGCCGGGCGCGAAGATGTCCAGCACGGAGCCGTAGTTGGAGTAGCTCGCCTTGGCGTCGGTGTTGGTGGTGGCCCCGACCGTGATCGCCTCGGCGACCCGGGCCGGCGAGGACGAGGAGGCGGTGGTGCTGCTGTTGCCCGCCGCGACGGCGTACGTGACGCCGCTGGCTATGGAGTTGCGGACCGCCGTGTCCAGGGTGGCGGAGGCGCCGCCGCCGAGCGACATGTTGGCCACCGAGGGGCCGGAGTGGTTGTTCGTCACCCAGTCGATGCCGGCGATCACACCGGCCGTGGTGCCGGAGCCGCTGTTGTTCAGCACCCGCACGCCCACGATCTTCGCCTTCTTGGCGACGCCGTAGGTCGAGCCCGCGATCGTGGTGGCCACATGGGTGCCGTGGCCGTTGCCGTCGGAGGCGTTGTTGTCGCCGTCGACCGCGTCGTAGCCGTGTGCGGCACGGCCGCTGATCTGCTGGTGGGTGATGCGCACGCCGGTGTCGATGACGTAGACCGTCACGCCGCTGCCGGCGCTGTCCGGGTAGGTGTAGGTGCCGGACAGCGGGAGCGAGGTCTGGTCGATGCGGTCCAGACCCCAGGGGGCGTTGGTCTGGGTGGCGGCGAGGCTGACGCGCTGGTTCTGCTCGACGGAGGCGACCGCCGGGTCGGCGGCGAGCCGCCGGGCCTCGGTGGCGGAGAGGGTGGCGGAGTAGCCGTTCAGCGCCTTGCCGAACGTCTTGTCGACCGAGCCGCCGTACTCCTCGACCAGCCCCTTGCCCGCGGCCGAGGAGGCCTTCAGGCCGGCGCTCTTCTTGAGCGTGACGAGGTAGCTGTCCTTGATCGCGGTCGGCGAGTCCGCGGCGAGCACCCGGCCCTCGGCGGGTGCGGCCTGGGCGGGGAGGGCGGTGAGCCCGCCCACGAGGGCGGCGGTCGCCAGCGAGGTGAGTGCGGCGAACCCGAGTCTCTTGCTGCGCAGTTGTGCCATTACGAGGGAGTCCTCCTCTAGGCGGCGCGCGCCTGGGTGGGGCGCGCGTCGTGTGGGGGATGTGCGCGTGCTCGCGCACACGGCCCGGGAGCGTCGCGTTCCGCTCTCGGCCGGAGTAAAGCCTCGACCAACTACCGGCGTAGAACAAGGAGTTGAGCATCAATCAACAAATCTGTCATGGGCACGCAACAAGAGAGGCCCGACGTGTAACACGAGGTGTGGGGAACGTGCCGAGTATCCGCGGATGGACCGAAAAGACTTGGCATGGACACTTCCTGTCAACACGCGTAGCTGCTACCACGGTTATGGCAGAGATCCTGCTAAAGGGAGGTTCCATGAGACGTTCCCGACTTGTCGTCCTCGTGAGCTCGCTCCTCCTCGCCGTCGGCACCGCCCTCTCCGGGGCGGCGACGGCGCAGGCGTCCTCACTCGCCGCAACTGGCGGCTACGTGGCGCTCGGTGACTCCTACTCCTCCGGAGTCGGAGCGGGCAGCTACATCAGTTCCAGCGGCGACTGCAAGCGCAGCACGAAGGCCTATCCCTACCTCTGGGCCGCCGCCAACTCACCCTCGGCCTTCGCCTTCACCGCCTGTTCGGGCGCCCGAACGGGTGATGTTCTCGCGAATCAGCTCACTCCGCTCAGCGCCTCCACCGCCCTCGTCTCGATCAGCGTCGGCGGCAACGACGCCGGATTCGCCGACGTCATGACGACCTGTGTCACCCAGTCCGACAGCGCCTGCGTCTCCCGCATCAACACCGCCCGGGCGTACGTCGACTCCACGCTCCCCGGCAAGCTCGACGGCGTGTACTCGGCCATCCGCTCCAAGGCCCCCGCCGCCCGGGTCGTGGTCCTCGGCTACCCCCGCTTCTACAAGCTCGGCGCCACCTGCCTCGGCCTGTCCGAGACCAAGCGCAAGGCCATCAACGACGCCTCCGACTACCTGAACACCGCCATCGCCAAGCGCGCCGCCAACCATGGCTTCGTCTTCGGCGACGTCCGCACCACCTTCACCGGTCACGAGATCTGCTCCGGCGACTCCTGGCTGCACAGCGTCAGCTGGCTCAACATCGGTGAGTCCTACCACCCGAAGGCACCGGGCCAGTCGGGCGGCTACCTGCCGGTGCTCAACAGCAACGACTGACCGCTCAGCCGGAGCCGGAGCCGGAACCGGAGCCGGAACCGGAGCCGGAGTCCGAGTCCGCATCCGGGCCTGAGTCCGGGCCCGAGTCCGGGTCCGTGCCGGAAGGAGAAGGGGAGGCCCCGCCTGTCGGGGTCTCCGTCTCGCAGGTCACGGAGAACGGCACCGAGTCGGACGTCGTCCGCACCGGCTCCCGTACCTCCACGCTGATCTCGTTCTCGAACGTCCCGGTCTCCGCCTCGGTCGTCACCCGCACCGTGTCCTGCTTCGAACGGCCGCCGCCCTCCGCGAACGACAGCGTCTTCCAGCCTCCGTCCAGCACCTGGCCGTCCCGCGTCACCCAGCGGTAGCTCACCTCGGCCGGCAGCCGCCCCACCGTGAGCGTCGCCGTGAACTCCGGCGCCTGGGCGTTCGGCGGCGGACAGGTGCCCGCGTAGTCCGTGCGCCGGCCCTCCAGGGAGACCCGCACCGACTGCGGCGGCGGACTGCTCTCCTTGCTCTCGCTCGGGGTCGGCGACGGGCTGGACTTCTCGCTCGCGCTGTTCTCCGGGGGTTTCCTGGTCGCCGTGGGCGTGGTGTCCCCGGCCCCCTGGTCGTTGCCGTCGGAGCCGTCCCCGTTGTTGAGCAGCGCGTACGTCAGACCGCCCACCGCGAGGGCCAGCGCGATCACGCCGGCGACCAGCACCCGCCCCGCCCTGCGGTCCCGGTCCGGGCCGGTGGCAGCCGTGGTGGTGGCCGGCCCGGAGT
Source organism: Streptomyces paradoxus (assembly GCF_014202475.1). GTDB lineage: Bacteria > Actinomycetota > Actinomycetes > Streptomycetales > Streptomycetaceae > Streptomyces > Streptomyces paradoxus. The sequence goes on along the minus strand of NZ_JACHGV010000006.1, from coordinate 429,311 downwards.
CCCCCGGCGGGCCGGGGAACGGCATCGGGGGCGTGGGAGCCGGCTCGGGGTGGCCCGCGACGGTCGGCGGGAACGCCACCGCCCGGGTCATGTCCGGGCCCGGCGAGCCGCCCGCCGCGACGGCCCGCAGATCCTGCTCGGCCCGCTCGGGCGGCAGCCGCTGCTCGGGGTCCTTGCGCAGCAGCCCCTCGATCACCGGGGTGAGCGGACCCGCCCGGTACGGCGGCGGCAGCTCCTCGTCGACGATCGCCCGCAGTGTGCTCAGCGGGGTGTCGTGACGGAAGGGGGAGTGGCCCTCGACCGCCGCGTACAGCAGCACGCCGAGCGACCACAGGTCCGACTCCGGGCCCGGCGTACGGCCGAGGGCCCGCTCCGGGGCGAGGAACTCCGGAGAGCCGATGACCTCCCCGGTCATGGTCAGCGCAGAGCTGCCCTCGACCATGGCGATGCCGAAGTCGGTGAGCACGATCCGGCCGTCGTTCGAGATCAGCACGTTGGCCGGTTTCACATCGCGGTGCAGCACCCCGGCCTCGTGCGCCGCCCGCAGCGCGGCCAGCACCTCGGCGCCGATGTGCGCGGCACGCTGGGGTGGCATCGGGCCCTCGGCGTCCAGGACCTCCGCCAGGGAGAGTCCGCGGACCAGTTCCATGACGATCCACGGCCGGCCGTCGTCCGTCGCCACGTCGTACACCGTCACCACGTTGTGGTTGGCGACCCGGGCGGCGGCCCACGCCTCACGCTCCAGCCGGGCGTACATCCGCTGCACGTCGTCGCCCGCCAGTCCGGCCGGGGCGCGCACCTCCTTGACGGCGACCTCGCGGTGCAGCACCTCGTCGCGGGCGCGCCACACCGTTCCCATGCCGCCCTCGCCGAGCGGTGCCAGCAGCCGGTAGCGGCCCGCGATCACACGCTCATGGCCCGGTTCTTCGAACACGGCGCCCCCATTCGCAGCCGGGCGAAATCTCCATGGGGTGTGTTTTCCCCACGAGGTCGGATTTCCTCACGACGTCCGCTTTTCTCCTGACGTCCGACGCATCACGAACGTAACTCAGCCGAGTGCGGATGCCGCCCCCTTGAACACCAGTCCGGCACCGAGAACCACCACGGCGAAGGCCGAGCCGAGCGGAGCGGTCCGGCGGACCAGGGCCGCCATCGGGCCCACCGTCCAGCGGGGCCTGCGGTCCAGGAGCCGGGTCATGCCGCTGCCCGCCTTCACGACGGCGTATCCGGCGGCCGTGAGGGTGAGCGCCAGCCCGACGCCGTACGCGACGACGAGCAGCAGCCCGAACCAGGCCTGCCCGAGGGCTGCGGCGCCGACCAGCACCACCACGGCGGACGGGCTGGGCACGAGCCCGCCCGCGAAGCCCATGAGGATCGTGCCGCGCAGGGTGGGAGCGACGGGGTGGCTGTGGGTGAAACCGCCGTGGGTGTGCTCGATCGTGTGGGGGTGAGCGTGGGGGTGGGGGTGATCGTGCGGGTGGTCGTGGTCGTGATGGTGGTGGTGATCCCTGTGGTCATGCGCGTGACCGTGGTGGTGGCCGTCGTGGTCGTGGGTGTGGCTCCCGTGGCCGTGTTGATGGCCGTGCGGGTGGGTGTGCGCGCGGTTGCGCAGGGCGCGGCGGACCAGGCTCGCGCCCGCCAGGGTCACCAGGATGCCGCTGGCGACGCCGAGCCAGGCGATCACCGAGGGCGCCGCCGCCGAGCCGGCCGTGACCAGCAGGCCCAGGGCGACCACGCCCAGGGTGTGCGTGACGGTCACCGAGGCCGCCATGGGCAGGACGTCCTTCATCCGGGCCTGCCCGCCCCGGGCCGCCGCCGTGGCGGCCATGATGGTCTTGCCGTGGCCCGGGGCGAGCGCGTGCATCGCACCCAGGACGACGGCGATGAGGAGGGCCAGCGCGGCGAAGCCGGCGCTGAGGTCCTGCCGGGCCACCAGGTCGTCCAGGGCCCGGGTCCAGCGGTCCGCGCCGCGCGGGAGCACGGAGGCCGCGGGGGCGTCCGGCTCCTCCTCGGCCAGGGCGGTGCCGCCGGGGCGCACTCGCAGGGCGGCCGACGCGGTGTCGGCCGGGGAGGACAGCAACTCCTCCGGGTAGCTGGTGAGTTCGTCCGATATGGACTTCTCCGGCACGTCCGAGGCGGTCAGCGTCATACGGTCGCCGCGCGCCGTGATCTCCCGCCAGCCCGGGCCGCCGGAGGCCCCCGCACCGCGGAAGCCGAGGGACACGGTCTTCTCGCCCGCCGGGAGAGGAGCGGTCAGCTCGCACTCCACACGCAGGGTGTCGAGCCCCGCCTGCCCGGGCCGCACCCGCGCACGGCTGCGCTCGGCGGACAGGGCGACCTCGCGTCCGTCGACGGTCGCCCTGCTGTCCTCGGCGGCCGTGGCGCACCGCTCGCGGGCCCACAGGGTCATGCCCAGCCGCTCGATGTCCGGCCCCGCCTGGGTCGCGGGGATCTCGGCGAGGTCCTCGACGTGGTGGACCCGCAGCTCTCCGGGGGCGGCGACCAGGCCGTCGTAGCGGTTGACGGTGAAGTTGCCCAGCGGGTGGGCGCTCGCCGTGGCGGCGGGCAGCAGGGTGAGCGCGCAGGCGGCCGTGAGGACGGCGGCGCCGGACGCGAACAGCCGGCGCAGGTTCACCGGTTCCCCTCCAGGTCCTTGAGTGCGGTACGGGCCTCGCGCGCGCCGAGGGGCGAGAAGCCGGGGTTCAGGTCCAGCGCGTCCTTCAGATACGTGCGGGCCGCGCGTTCGTCGCCCGTGGCGCGCTCGATGACGCCGCGGTGGTAGAGGAAGACGGCGTTGCGGTAGCCGGTCGCGGTCGCCCGGCGGGCGTACGGCAGGGCTTCCTCGTCGCGGCCGTTGACGTGCAGGGCCCAGGCGAGGGCGTCGGCGGTGTGCACGCTGTGGCGGCGGTCCCACTCGGCGCGGGCGGAGCGCAGGGCCTCCTTCTTGTCGCCGTGGTCGGCCGCGGCCATGGCCGAGTCGAGGTCGGCGTTGACGCCTCCGGCGCGGGCGAGGGCCGTCCAGGCGTCGACGAGGGCGTACTGGTCGCCGGCCTTCGCCCGGTCGCCGTCGGCACCGCGGTCCTCGTACAGCTCGCCGAGGGCGACGAGCGGACCGGGCAGCGGGAACCGGGCGACGACCTGCTCGAGACCGGCCACGGCGGCGGCCCGGTCACCGCTCGCCGCCTGGGCGCGGGCGCGGCCCTCCAGGGCGGGCAGGTACGCGTCGTCGGCGGCGAGGGCACGGGCGTAGTGCCCGAGGGCAGTCTTGTACTCGCCCTGATTCCAGGCCAGTTGCCCCAGGGCCGTGGCGACGTACGCGACATCGGCGGGGGCGCTCGCGGAGCCCAGGGCGCGCTCCAGCACGGCACGGGCCGTACGGACGTCGCCGCGCAGCTCGCGCACGTACGCGTAGCGCGTGAAGACGGGCACGCCCGGGCGCCTGTCGTCGGCGGTGTCGGCGGCCTTCGCCGCGTCGTCGTACCGGCCGAGTTCGACGAGGGCGTCGATACGGGTGCACAGGGCGCGTTCGTTGTAGGGGTTCTGCTTCAGGGCCCGGTCGGCGTGGTCCAGGGCGCCGGGGAAGTCGTGCCGGGCCGCGGCCAGGGCGGCCTGCCCGGCCAGGGCCTGGTCGTTGCCGGGTTCCAGTTCCAGGGACCGCCGCAGGGCGCGCTCGGCCTGCGGATACCGGGAGGGGTCGCCCTTCGTGCGGGCCTGCTCGACGTAGGCCACGCCGAGGGTGGACCAACTGCCGAAGTCCCTCGGCTGGGCGCGCAGGTGCTTCTGCAGCGACGCGATCCCCGCATCGAGGTCCCCCCGGGCGAGATCGCCGGGCGACAGCGCCCCGGCCGCCGACACGGCGTCGACGCCGGTCCCGCCGTCCTGCCCGCCGCCGACCGCGACGGCCCCACCCGTCACCGCGACCGCCAGCAGCACGGCACACCCGGCCAGGTGCAGGGCACGCCACCGCCGCCCCCCGTCGGCGGCCCGCCGCATCGCGGCGACCCGCTGACCGGCGTCGTCCTCGTCGGCCGTGCCGCCGCTGCCGTCGCCGGCGAGCGCCGAGAGGCCGGGCCGGTCCCCGCTGCGGGAGTCGGCCGGGTCACCGGCTTCTCCGGCCGCCGCGCGGGCGGTGTCCGCCCGGGTCCCGGCTTCGCCGGCTTCCGGACCCGCTTGGGGTGGCTGGTCCTGGCCGGCCTCGGCCGCCTCACCCCGTGACCCGGTCGCGTCCGTCCCGGCAGCCGCGTCGCCCTCCCGCGCCCCGGTGGTCTCGGGCTCCGGGTCCGTCGACGGCGCTCGGTCGTCGTCGCGCCTCTCCGGTGTGCTGTCGGTCGTACGCGGAGGCATGACCTCTCCTCGGTCGGATGTGCTGTGCGTGAGTTCGGCGACGCGGCCCGCGCCGTGGGGGACGGGGAACGGGCCGCGCCGGTCGGTGGTGCGGAGCGGGTCAGTACGCCCGGTTCCGCATGCGGCGCCACCACATCAGGGCCGCGCCGATCAGGACGATGCCGCCCGCCCCGGCCCCCGCGGACGCGGCGATCAGGCGCATGTCGTCCGATTCCTGCGCGCCGGCCGGCTGGAGGGCGTCGCCCAGCTGGCTGCGCACGTCGTTGCCGCCGTCGACACCCTTGGCGAGCGGGCCGCGCGAACCCTCCGTCGGCAGGGCGACGTACGGGAAGGACTTCTCGAACTTCTTGTCGTTCTTGTCGACCGCGTCACCGAGGTCGTTCTTCGCGCCGAGCAGCTCGCCCTCGACGACCTGGAGCGAGGCGTCGATCACGTCGTCGGTGAGGCGACGGCCGTTGGGGAAGCCGGCGTTGTCACCGTCGAGGACACCCAGCCGCTTGGGCTTCGCGGCCGGCTTGATCGAGGTGTTGAGCCGCAGCTGCTCCGAAGGCGTCACGTGCGGGGGCTGGTTGAGGTCCTTGACGCCCTTGAGGAAGACGTCGACCAGGTCGTTGCGCGGCTCGTCCGGCGCCGGGATCTTGTAGATCGCCTCGATGAGCTTGGGCAGCTCCGGGTTGGTGACGTTCTTCAGGAACGCGCCGTCGTCCCGCGGCGTGGACGCGTTGAACTTGTCCTTGTCCTTCAGCGGGTTGACGACCTCGTTGACCAGCGGGTTGCCGAGGCGCGAGACCTGCGCGAAGTACCCCCGGGCGTTCTTGCGCTGGGTCGTCGACCAGATGCCGACGACCGGCTGCTCGTGCGACTCGGCTATGAAGCTGTTGGGGACCTGCAGGGCGATCGAGTTGACGTTGTAGCCCTTGAGGGTGTCGTTGCCGACCTCGGAGAGGTTCCCGCCGTAGAGCAGGTCGAAGACGCGCAGGTCCAGGAAGAACGGGTCGTCGGCCTGCCCGGCGAACGTCTGGGCGCCCCCGGCGAGCTTGTGCACCGCCTGCTTGCGCAGGGCGCCGTAGTCCGGCATCGACGCCTTGCCGACGTTCGACGGCGCCACCGGCACGTCGTCGGCGACCTTGGTCTTCGACACCGCCTTCAGGTTCCGCAGCTTGATCAGTTCGAGGTCGTACGTCTGCGTGATGTTCAGGTCGGGGTCGTCGAGGCTCTCGACCGGGCCCGTGTTGTACAGGAACGTCTTGTCGTTCTTCGTGTGCGTCTTGAACGTGTACCGGAAGAGCAGGTCTTCCTTCGCGTCACCGTTGCTGTCGATGCGCAGGTCGTACTGGGCGTCCTCGGCGAACGTGAAGAAGTTGGGGCCGCCTGCCGGTTCCTCGAAGGGGATCCAGTTCGCGACGATGGTCGTCGTGTCCGGCTTGTCCGGGCTGACGAACGCGTACACGTCGGTGTTGTCGTACTGCGGGGTCCCCGAGATCAGCGGGGCCTCGCGGTGGCTGGAGGCGGATGCCGCCTCAGGTTGCAGCGCGGTCACACCGGCGGCCGTGAGCCCGCCGGCGGCCAGTGCGCCGCAGATCACGGTCGCGATGCTCGTGCGTCCCGCACCGGTCCTGGAGATAGGTGTCATGCCGTCCGTCCTCCGTGCCAACTTGCCTGACACACGCCATTCGGAGCGGTCGGCGAAGCGGATTGGTCGAATCTCAAACGTTCTTACGGGGAGGCGGGAAAGTTGTTTCACCTTCGGGGACCCGCGTTTTCGGCGCGCTGATCCGTAACACCCTCCGGAGGTGTGTGCGTTGCGAATGCCTCGTGCGAGGGGACAGGCCCGGTGTGGCCTCGGAGAGGGGGAACGAGTGGAGGCGGACGAGCTGCTGCTGCTCGTGGCAGGCGGGGACCAGAAGGCCTTCGAGGAGTTGTACGGACTGGTGTCCGGGCCGGTGTTCGGTCTCGTACGGCGTGTGGTGCGCGACCCCGCCCAGTCGGAGGAGGTGGCTCAGGAGGTGCTGCTCGAACTGTGGCGGTCCGCGGCGAGGTTCGACCCGGGACGGGGCAGCGCGATGGCCTGGATCCTCACCCTCGCCCACCGCCGGGCCGTCGACCGGGTCCGCAGCGCCCGGGCGGCCGGGGAGCGTGAGCAGCGCGAGGCACTGCGCGCGAACCAGCCCGCCTTCGACCAGGTCACCGAGGAGGTCGAGGCCGGCCTGGAGCGCGAGTGGGTGCGCCGCTGCCTGGACCGGCTCTCGGTCCTGCAGCGCCAGTCGGTCACCCTCGCCTACTACGAGGGCTACACGTACCGTGAGGTGGCCGAGCAGCTCTCCCTGCCGCTGGGCACCGTCAAGACCCGGATGCGGGACGGCCTGACCCGTATGCGCGAGTGCCTGGGAGGTGTGGCATGAGCCTCTTCCGCCGCGAGGATCCGCACTCGCTCGCCGCCCCCTACGCGCTGGATGCCCTGGAACCCCCGGAGCGCGTCCGCTTCGAGAGGCACCTCGGGGGCTGCGACCGCTGTGCCGCCGAGGTGCGCGACCTGACCGAGGACGCGGTCCGGCTCGCCTGGTCCACGGCGGCCCCGCCCCCGGCCGCCCTGCGCGACCGGGTCATGCTCGCCGTACGGACGACTCCGCAGGACCCGGCACCCCAAGGGGTCTCGCACGCGCCGGCACGGGCGCGCGCCACGCAGCTGCCGCCGCACGTGTGGGGCGCCCAGCCGCCGCCGCGCCAGCGGCAGCGGCGCCGGATCCCGCTGTTCGTGCCCTTCGCGACGGCCACCGCCGCCGCGGCCCTCGTCGTCGCGTCGCTCTTCGCCGTGCAGGCGAACCGGGCCCAGGACCGGCTGACCGCCGAGCAAGATCGGTCACGTGAGATCGCCCACGTTCTGGCGGCTCCGGACGCCCGTGCGGGCAGTGGCCGGGACGGGCGGGGCCGCACCATCGGAGTGATCGCTTCCGCCACGGAGGGGAGTGCCGTGGTCACCCTCGGCGGATACGGCGCCCCGGCGGGCGGCCGCGTGCACCAGTTGTGGCTCATGCGCCCGGGCGCGCAACCACGCTCCCTCGGGCTCTTCGAGCGCGACACGCCCCTGGTCGCAACGGGTCTGGGCACCTCCGCGACATCACTGGCCGTGACCGTCGAGCCCGCCGGGGGATCGGCGCAGCCCACTACCCAGCCGATCGTCCAACTCGCCCTGAAATCTGTTGGATTCGGAGAGTAATCGGAGATACATCGTCAACCCCCTTATGGGGAAGGTGAATCCTGTGACCGCGATACACGCGTGCCCGGACGGGGCGATAGGGTTAACCTGCCCGGGCCGGGTGGACTCGTACGGGTGGGGAGTGACATGGAACAGATAACAGTGCGCAGCAGGGCCAGGGTCCCTGCGATCACCTGCGGGAGCAGCGCGACCAGTTCGCGCCTCGACCGCCATCTCTCGGTGCTGGGCGGCCCCGCCGTCCCCCAGCGGGAGACGGTCGAGGCGACCTCGCTGATGCGGGAACTGACCGCGCGTCAGCCGCACGACCGCAGTGGCAGGGGCGCGCGCGTGCGTCGCGTCTCGCTCTTCGCGCCGCTGCGCCGGCTGCGCCGCTCGCTCTTCGGCGGCAGGTAGGGGCCCGCGCTCGGGCGGTCACACCGCCCCTGGCGTAACGCTGCGACACTCGTCGTCCGTCATCCCCGCGGCACGCAGCGGCGCCAGGTGTGATCCCGAGCGCGGCACGCCCCCTGTCGGTGCCTCATCCCCGCCCGGCAGTGACCGGGGGCGCAGTCCGCGGCCGTCCGTTCACCGCTCCCCGTGCGCGTACTGGCGCACGGCCAGCGGCACGAACACCCCGAGCAGCACGGCGCACCACAGGAGCGACCCCGCCACGGGGTGGGCCACCGGCCAGGCAGCCCCGTCCGGCACCGGCGCGTTGCCGAGGAGGTCCCGCAGGGCCGTCGCCACCGCGCTGATCGGATTCCACTCGGCGACCGTCCGCAGCCAGCCCGGCAGCCCGCTCGTCGGGATGTACGCGCTGGACAGCAGCGGCAGCAGGAACGTCGCCCCGCCCAGCTGGCCGGCCGCCTCCTCGTTGCGGGTGAGCAGGCCGAGGTGGATCCCGACCCAGGTGCACGCGAAGCGGAACAGCATCAGCAGCGCGAACGCCCCCGCCGCTTCGAGCGGGCTTCCCTCGACCCGCCAGCCCACCGCCAGCCCCACCAGCAGGAACGGCACCGTCCCGACGGCCGTGGCCACCAGATCCGCCACCGCCTGCCCCAGCGGTACGGCCGCCCGGCTGACCGGCAGCGTGCGGAAGCGGTTCGTCACGCCCCGGTGTGTGTCCTGGGCCGCCTGGAACATGCCGGCCATGATCCCGCCCGAGGCGGTCGCCACCAGCAGGCCCGGCACGAGGAAGGCCCGGTAGGCCTCGCCCGGCACGGCCAGTGCGCTGCCGAAGACATAGCCGAAGAACAGCAGCATGCTGATCGGCATCGTCTGGGTGAGGATCAGCAGACCCGGGTTGTTGCGCAGCCGCAGCAGCTGGCGGCCCAGCATCGCGGTTCCGTCGTGCGCCAGCATGCTCATGCGGCACGCTCCTTCTCGTCGGTCGTACCGGTGGGCTCGGGCGCCGTCTCCGTCAGGCGCAGGAACACGTCGTCGAGGGTCGGCGGGCGCAGGCTCACGTCGAGCAGCGGCACGCCGGCCGTGTCCAGGGCGCGCACCAGGAGCGGGATCGTGAGGGTCGGGTCCTTGCTGACCGCGGCGACGGCGTTGCGCTCGTGGTCGAACGACGGCTGCGCGCCCGTCAGCCGGTCCAGCACGGCCGCCGCCTCGGCGAGGACGTCCGCCTCCGGCACGACGACCTCGGCGTGTGCCCCGACGAGCGACTTGAGCTGCGCCGGAGACCCGGTGTGCGTGACCCGGCCCCGGTCCACCAGGGCGATGTCGTCGGCCAGCTGGTCGGCCTCCTCCAGGTACTGCGTGGTGAGCAGCACGGTCGTGCCCTCGGCGGTCAGGCCGCGCACCACGTCCCAGATGAGGGTCCGGCTCACCGGGTCGAGGCCGGTCGTCGGCTCGTCCAGGAACAGCACGTCGGGGCGGCGGACCAGGCTCGCCGCGAGGTCCAGACGGCGGCGCATGCCGCCGGACCAGGTGGACGCGGGGCGGTCGGCGGCCTCGGTCAGGCCGAAGCGGTCGAGGAGTTCCGCGGTCCGGCCGGCCGGACCGCGCACCCGGTGCAGCCGGCCGAAGAGCCGGAGGTTCTGGCGGCCGGTGAGGTCTCCGTCGATCGAGGTGTCCTGCCCGGTGACGGCGATCCGGCCGCGGACGGCCGCGGCCTCGCGGACGAGGTCGTGCCCCGCGACCCGGGCGGAGCCCGCGTCCGGCCGCAGCAGCGTGGTCAGCAGTCCCACGGCCGTCGTCTTGCCCGCCCCGTTCGGCCCGAGGACCCCGCAGACGGTCCCCTCGGCGACCGCGAGGTCCAGCCCCCGCAGGGCGTGGACCTGCCCGAACCGCTTCTCCAGACCTTCACTAAGTACAGCGTACGTAGAAGTCATGGCATGACCATAGCGCACTACGTACGCTGTACGTAACTAGGATGGTGGCCGAGGTGATGATCGATGGCGGACCGAGCGGCCGTACCCGAAGTGATCTGGGCGCGCCCCGAGCGCACCGGCCGTGGGCCGAAACCGGCGTTCACCCGCGCCGACATCGCGGCGGCGGCGGTGCGGATCGCCGACGCGTCGGGGCTGGACGGGGTCACCATGCGGCAGGTCGCCGCTGAGCTGGGCTGCGGCACGATGTCGCTGTACAACTACGTCCCCCGCAAGGAGGACCTGTACGAGCTGATGATCGACGCCATCGGTGCCGAGCACGAGATGTTCGAGCCCTCGGGCGACTGGCGCGCCGACATGCTCCGCAACGCGGAGGAGACGCGCGCCATCATGTACCGCCACACCTGGGTGCCGCGCCTGATGCCCGGGGTGTTCGGCTTCAGCCCCAACACCCTGCGCTACCTGGAGCACTGCCTGGCCTGCCTCGAACCGCTCGACGTGCCGGCCGGCACGAAGACGGAGCTGGTCGCGCTGCTCAACGGCGTCGTGACGACGTACACCGGCAATGACATCGCGACCGCCGAACGCACCCGCTCCATGCCGTGGACGGCGGAGGAGGAGAACGCGGTCCGCATGGCCTATCTGGGCAGCCAGATCGCCACCGGCGCCTATCCGCGGCTGACCGCGGCCTTCACGGAGCAGAGCGGGCCGGTCGACCTGGAAGCCGTGTTCAGACGGGCGCTCGAACGCGTCCTGGACGCCTTCGACCCCGAGCTGCGCTAGAGCAGCGCCAGCTGACCCTCCGGGCCCTCCTCGGGACCCTCCAGTACCGATGCGGGGCGGCGGGCCGTGCTCGGTACCGGGAGGACGCCCGCCGTGCGCAGGTCCGCGGCCGTGACCGGGTCGGCGATGTCCGGCTCTTCCAAGGGGCGCAGCTCCGCGAGGAGCGCGAGGACGGTGATCAGCTCCAGCAGCTCCGACGTCCAGGTCTGGGGCCAGGTCGCGGGGCGGATCGCCGCCAGCGTGCCCGGCTCCGGGGCGGCGACGCGGGCCGCGAACCACTGCTGGAGGACGCGGACGCCGCCCACCTCGAAGTCCCAGGCCTCCGGCGGCACCGGGGAGATGCGGCCCTCGTCCAGGAACAGGGCTTCCTCGTCCCGGTCGTAGTGCAGTGTCACGGGCCGGGAGGGCAGCGGAGCGCGGACGTAGGGGCGGCGGCCGCCGGGGAGCTTCGGGCGCTCGCCGTCGCGGCGCATCAGCCAGAGCATCCGGTGGCCCAGCTCCAGGCCCCGCTCCCACTCGCCGGTGTCCCCGGTGAGCGGGACGGTGAGGTCCGGGCGGGCCGTGGCCGTGATCCAGGCCAGTACGTCCAGCGGGGCCGGGGTGGCGCCCAGGCGGGCTCCGAGGTGCTGGAGCAGGCCCGGGGCCAGGTTCGGCTCGCGGCCGCCCGGGCGCCGGAACAGCGGGCGGACGCGTCCGGGGCGGAGCAGTGGGAGCAGCGAGGTGACGAGCAGGGGCGGGGTGGCCTCGGGCGCCTCCACCACGAAGACCTGCCGTTCGTCCGCCACCCGCCACAGCTCCGGGCGGGCCGTGTCGATGAGCCGCTGGTCGGGGATCAGCCACTGCTCGTCGTAGGGCGCGAGCAGGACGCGCTCAGGTTCCGGGCAGACCCCCGAGGCGCGCACGAGCTTCTCCGTGCCGCTGCCGGTCCGGCCGGGCAGCTGCCCGACCGCCGTGTGCAGCGTGCGGGAGCGGGTCGGCTCGAACAGGGTCTCGCGGTCGGGCCCCTCGGCCTTCACCAAGGCGTCCCAGCGGGCCTTGAGGGACGCCGCGTCGGGCGCCGCCGGCCAGCCCCGGCCGAGCCGGGGCGGTGCGACGGACCACGGCATGAGGTCCGCCAGCAGCGGAGCGTCGTCGTGCGTCACGCTGGGCATCGTACGACCTGACGACCGCGCGCGGGTCAGGTGGCTTCCAGGGTCACCGTGAAGGAGAACCGGTCGCCCCGGTAGTGGATGACCGCCGCGTCGAGGACCCGTCCCGCGGCGTCGTAGGTCACGCCCGTGTAGTGCAGGATCGGGCTCAGCAGGGGGACTTGGAGCAGTTTCGAGGTCTCCGGGTCGGCCAGCCGCGCCTCCACCGTGTCCGTGATGCGGCTGATGTCCGCGCCCACCACGTCCCGCAGCACCTTGGTCATGGGCCACCGGACGAGGTCGTCCAGGTCGATCCGCTCGGCCAGTTCGGGCCGCACGTAGTTGCGGGCGTGATTCGTCGGCTCACCGGTCTTCTCGTCGCTCCGCAGCCGGTGGTACGTCGCGACCTCCGGCACGTCCGGGAAGAACTCGGCGAGTGCCGTCGGCACGGGTGTGCTGCCGTGGTCCAGCAGTTCGGTCGTCATACCGGACTGCTGGGCCACGATGGCGTCCACCGAGCCGAGCAGGCGCACCGGCGAGCCCCGGCGGGCGTGCGGCTCGATGAACGTGCCCCGCCGCCGGTGGCGCGTGATCAGGCCCTCGTCCTCCAGCTCCTTCAGCGCCTGCCGCATCGTCAGCACGCTCACTCCGTAGTGCCCCGCCAGCTGCTCCTCCGTGGGCAGCCGCAGCGGGTCCTGGGGCGAGCGGCCGAGGATCGAGGCGCGCAGCGACTGCGACACCTGATACCAGAGCGGCAGCTTGCGGTTCAGGACGATGGAGTCCGGGGCGAAGGAGGTCACGGGCCATCCGTACCGGTAGGAAATGATCAGTGCAAGGGGCGGAAGTGCCTCTCCATGCCCTGCCAGACGTCGTCGTAGCGCTGCTGGAGGTGTTCCGCGCGGGCCGCGTGCGGGGTCAGGGTGAGCGGCCAGCGGGTCTCGAACATGAACGCCAGGCCGTCGTCGATCTTCTGCGGCTTCAGCTCGGCGGCGCTCGCCCGGTCGAACGTCTCCCGGTCCGGGCCGTGCGCCGACATCATGTTGTGCAGCGAACCGCCGCCCGGCACGAAGCCTTCCGCCTTCGCGTCGTACGCGCCCTCGATCAGGCCCATGTACTCGGTCATCACGTTCCGGTGGAAGTACGGCGGCCGGAACGTGTCCTCGCCCACCAGCCAGCGCGGCGCGAACACCACGAAGTCGACACCCGCCAGCCCCGGGGTGTCCGACGGGGAGGTCAGCACCGTGAAGATCGAGGGGTCCGGGTGGTCGTAGGAGATGGTGCCGAGCACATTGAAGCGGCGCAGGTCGTAGACGTACGGCACATGGTTGCCGTGCCAGGCCACCACGTCGAGGGGCGAGTGGTCGTAGGTGGCCGTCCACAGGTTGCCGCAGAACTTGTTCACCACCTCCACCGGCCCCTCGGCGTCCTCGTACGCGGCGACGGGTGCGCGGAAGTCCCGGGGGTTGGCGAGCCCGTTGGCGCCGATCGGGCCCAGGTCGGGGAGGCGGAAGGGCGCGCCGTAGTTCTCGCACACATAGCCGCGGGCGGACTCGTCGAGCAGCTCCACACGGAAGCGGACACCACGCGGGATCAGTCCCACATGTCCCGGCTCCACATGCAGCAGGCCGAACTCGGTGCGCAGCAGCAGCCCGCCGCGCTCGGGGACGATCAGCAGCTCCCCGTCGGCGTCGCTGAACACCCGGTCCATCGAGGCGTTGGCCGCGTAGAGGTGGACGGCGATGCCGGTGCGCTGGGTGGCGTCGCCGTTGCCGCCCAGGGTCCACAGGCCCGCCAGGAAGTCGGTCTCGGGCGCCGGGTCGGGCAGCGGGTTCCAGCGCAGGCGGTTGGGATCGGGCACGGTCTGGGTGAAGGGGGCGGTGCGGACCGAGCCGTTGTGGGTCCGGGTGAACGCCGGGTGCGCGGCCGACGGGCGGATCCGGTACAGCCACGAGCGGCGGTTGTGTGCCCGCGGCTCGGTGAACGCCGAACCGCTCAGCTGCTCCGCGTACAGCCCCAGCGGGGCACGCTGGGGCGAGTTGCGGCCCTCGGGCAGCGCGCCCGGGACGGCTTCCGAGCTGTGCTCGTTGCCGAAGCCGGAGAGGTAGGTCAGCCCTTCCGCGGTCTTTTGCGCTTCCCCACGCTCGAACGTGCCCGCGCGGGTGGTTCCCCCATCGCCCATGATCGCTGCTCCCTTGCGTCCGATTCCTATGGAGTACCGTAGGATTGCGATTTCCCCGACGCAAGAGGGGCGCGCCCCTCCTCTCGGGGGATGACATGAACCCGACTTGAGAACGATCCGCCGGGCCGGACGTGTGTTCTAGGCTCCCGGACATGTCGTGGACACGGAGATCTCGCGCCGCGCTCGCGGTCTGTGTCCTCCTTCTGGCCGGATCCGCGGGCTGTGGCACCGACGACGCCCGTCAGGGCGGTGCGTCGCCCGCCCCGGTGGGCAAGATCCTGGAGGACCGGGACCAGGAGGGACGGCCCTTGCGCGAGGTCGGGCAGGAGGGCGCCCCCGGTGTCGGCATCGAGGTGCAGCCCGACGCCGCCGGCGGCTGGGACGTACGCCTGACCCTGCGCAATTTCCGCTTCTCACCGGCCGGCGCGCCGGCCCGTGCGGTGGCCGGGAGGGGTGTCGCGCGCCTCTACGTCGACGGCCGTCCCGTCGCCCGGCTCCGCGCTCCCGCCCACCGGCTGGACAGCCGCCTCGTCCCGCGCGGCACGCACCGTGTCACGGCCCGCCTCTACGCAGACGACGGCACCGTGTGGGCCGTGGACGGCAAGCCCGTGGAGAGCACGGCCGACGTCACCGCGTCGGAGCCCGGGCCGGGGATGTCGCCGGACGCGGCCTCCCGGCGCAAGGCCCGCACGCAGGGCGCGGACGGCGGGGGGCGAGGTTCACCGGACCGCGTTCAAGGGGCATCATGAAGCCCGTGCCCCACGCGACATCGCTCCGTCGTGCGCCCGTGCAGCGGCGCAGCGCCGAACGCCTGACCAGGATCCTCGACGCGTGCGCCGACCTCCTCGACGAGGTCGGTTACGACGCCCTGAGCACCCGTGCCGTCGCCCAGCGGGCCTCGGTCCCGATCGGCTCCGTCTACCGCTTCTTCGGCAACAAGCGCGAGATGGCCGACGCGCTGGCGCAGCGCAACCTGGAGCGGTACTCCGAGCGCGTCACCCAGCGCCTGCGGCAGGCCGGTGGGGACGGGGGCTGGCGCACGGCCATGGACGCCGTGCTCGACGAGTACCTGGACATGAAGCGCACCGCGCCCGGCTTCTCGCTCGTCGACTTCGGCAACCAGATCCCGGTCGGTGCCCGCCACAGCGAACCCAACCACCGTGTCGCCGACCGCCTCACCGAGCTCCTCTCCGGCTACCTCGACCGCGAACCCGACGAGGATCTGCGCCGGGTCTTCCTCATAGCCGTCGAGACCGCCGACACCCTCGTGCACCTGGCCTTCCGGGTGGCACCGGAGGGGGACGAGCGGATCATCGGCGAGGCCCGGGAATTGCTGCGCGCCTATCTGGCCCGCGCCCTCGACTGACCTCGGTTCCGCCCCCTCGACTGACCTCGGTTCCGCCCCTCGCTCCGCCCTCGGTTACGTCAGGCCCTCCCGGAGATGCATACCGGTCGGTATGCTCGGGCGCGTCAGCGCGTCACCGTAGCCGCCGTCCCGGGAGGACCCGTGTCCCGCACCGCCCTGCGTATCTGTCCCCTGTGCGAGGCCACCTGCGGCCTGACCCTCACCATCGAGGGAACGCGCGTCACCCACGCCCGAGGTGACCGCGACGACGTGTTCAGCCAGGGGTTCATCTGCCCCAAGGGTGCCTCCTTCGGGGCCGTCGACTCCGACCCCGACCGGCTGCGCACGCCGCTCGTGCGGCGGGACGGCGAGCTGCGCGAGGCCACCTGGGAGGAGGCCTTCGACGCGGTCGCCGCCGGCATCCGGCCCGTCGTGGAGCGCCACGGCCCGAACTCCGTCGGCGTCGTCCTCGGCAACCCCAACGTGCACACCATGGCCGGCGCCCTCTACCCGCCCGTCCTGCTCGCCGGGCTCGGCACCCGCAGCGTCTTCACCGCCTCCACGGTCGACCAGATGCCCAAGCACGTCTCCAGCGGCCTCCTCTTCGGCGACGCCAACGCCATTCCCGTGCCCGACCTCGACCGCACCGGCCATCTGCTCCTGATCGGCGCCAACCCGCTGGAGTCCAACGGCAGTCTGTGCACCGCCCCCGACTTCCCCGGCAAACTGAAGGCCCTCAAGGCCCGCGGCGGCACCCTCGTCGTGATCGATCCGCGGCGCACCCGCACCGCCAAGCTCGCCGACCAGCACATCGCCGTCCGGCCCGGCACCGACGCGCTGCTGCTGGCGGCGATGGCTCAGGTGCTCTTCGAGGAGGGGCTGACGGCGCCCGCCCCGCACGTCCAGGGCGTCGAGGAACTGGCCGCGGCCCTGCGGGAGTTCACCCCGGAAGCGGTCGCCGGGGCCTGCGACGTCGAGGCCGGTGTCATCCGGGACCTCGCCCGCGGCCTGGCCGCCGCCCCGGCCGCCGCCGTCTACGGCCGGATCGGCAGCTGCACCGTCCCGCACGGCACCCTGGCCAGCTGGCTCGTCGACGTCCTCAACATCCTCACCGGCAACCTCGACCGGCCCGGCGGCGCGCTCTTCCCGCAGGCCGCCACCGACAAGACCCCGCGTCCCGCCGGACCGGGCCGGGGCTTCGCCCTCGGACGCTGGCACTCCCGGGTGAGCCGGCACCCCGAGGCGAAGGGCGAACTGCCCCTGTCCGCCCTCGCGGAGGAGATCGACACCGCCACCGAGGAGGGCGAACCGGTGCGCGCGCTGATCGCCGTCGCCGCCAACCCCGTGCTGTCCGCGCCCGACGGCGACCGGCTCGACAAGGCGCTCGACTCGCTCGACTTCATGGTCAGCGTCGACCCGTATCTCAACGAGACCTCGCGCCACGCCGACGTGGTCCTGCCCCCGCCCCCGCCCTCCCAGAGCCCGCACCACGACTTCGCCTTCAACACCCTCGCCGTACGCAACCAGGTCCGCTACACCCGCCCGGCCGTCCCGCTGGAGCCGGGCCGCATGGCGGAGACGGAGATCCTGGCGCGGCTGATCCTGGCCGTCACCGGCATGCACGGGGCCGATCCGGCGGCCGTCGACCAGATGGTCATCGACCAGACCCTCGGCAAGGCGGTCAAGGAACCCCACTCTCCTGTCCACGGCGGCGATCCGCGCGAGCTCGCCGGCCGGCTCACCGGCGACACCGGCCCCGAGCGGCGGCTCGACATGATGCTGCGCCTCGGCCCCTACGGCGACGGCTTCGGCGTACGGCCGGACGGCCTCAGCCTGGACAAGCTGCTCGCACACCCGCACGGCATCGACCTCGGCCCGCTCGAACCCCGCCTGCCGCAGCCCCTGAAGACCCGCAGCGGCCAGGTCGAGCTGCTGCCCGGCCCGATCGCGGACGACCTGCCCCGCCTGCGCGCGGCCCTGGCCGAACGCCCCGAGGGACTCGTCCTGGTCGGCCGCCGTCATCTGCGCTCCAACAACAGCTGGATGCACAACGTGCCCGCCCTCACCGGCGGCTCCAACCGCTGCACCCTGCACATCCACCCCGAGGACGCCGAACGGCTGGGCGTCGAGGACGGGGCCGCCGTGCGCGTCAAGGGCGCCGGGGGAGAGGTCACCGCACCCGCGGAGGTCACCGACGCGATCCGCCGGGGCGTGGTGAGCCTGCCGCACGGCTGGGGCCACAACCGCCCCGGCACCCGCCTCAGCCACGCCTCCGCGGACCCCGGCGTCAACGTCAACCAGCTCCTCGACGGCCGTCTGCTCGACCCGCTGTCCGGCAACGCGGTCCTCAACGGAGTGCCGGTCGAGGTGGCCCCCGCGACGGGCCCGGAAGCGTCCTCCGTGACCGAAAAGCTCACCGCCCTGACCTGAGCAAAGCTGTGACCAGCAGTTTTGCGCTTATTGCTCGCACGTCAACGTCTTGTTAACGCTGCTTGAACGCACCTAACGTCTCGGACACCGCCGGCCCTGGTGGGATGTTCAAGGGCGAACGTTAGGTATCAACTCATGCTGACCATCCTCGGCTTCGCCATGATCGCGACCTTCCTGGTCCTGATCATGATGAAGAAGATGTCGCCGATCGCGGCGCTCGTACTGATTCCCGCGCTGTTCTGCGTGTTCGTCGGTAAGGGCGCCAAGCTCGGCGACTACGTCCTCGACGGCGTGACCGACCTCGCCCCCACCGCGGCGATGCTCATGTTCGCGATCGTCTACTTCGGCGTGATGATCGATGTCGGTCTCTTCGACCCGATCGTCCGCGGCATTCTCAAATTCTGCAAAGCCGACCCGATGCGGATCGTCGTGGGCACCGCCCTGCTCGCCGCGATCGTGTCGCTGGACGGCGACGGCTCGACCACCTTCATGATCACCGTCTCGGCGATGTACCCGCTGTACAAGCGCCTGAAGATGAGCCTGGTCGTGATGACCGGTGTCGCCGCCATGGCCAACGGCGTGATGAACACCCTCCCGTGGGGCGGCCCGACGGCCCGCGCCGCGACCGCGCTGAAGCTGGACGCGAGCGACATCTTCGTCCCGATGATCCCCGCGCTCCTGGTCGGTCTGCTCTTCGTCTTCGTCCTGTCCTACGTGCTGGGTGTGCGCGAGCGCCGGCGGCTGGGCGTGCTGACCCTGGACGAGGTGCTGGAGGAGGAGCAGGAGACCGAGACGGTCCTCGTCGGCTCCGGCGGTTCCGGCGGTTCCGGCGAAGGCAAGGTCTCGATGCGCAAGGCCGCCCCGGGCGGCTCCGGCTCCGGCACGGACGCCCCCGAGGACACCGCCGGCTCCGGGGCCTCCACCGACGACGGCTTCCAGGGTCTCGACCCGAACCGGCCCACCCTGCGCCCCAAGCTCTACTGGTTCAACGCGCTGCTCACGGTCGGCCTGCTCACCGCCATGATCATGGAGTGGCTGCCGATCCCGGTGCTGTTCCTGATCGGTGCCGCGCTCGTCCTCTCCGTGAACTTCCCGAACATCCCGGACCAGAAGGCCCGTCTGGCCGCCCACGCCGACAATGTCCTGAACGTCTCCGGCATGGTCTTCGCCGCCGCCGTCTTCACCGGCGTCCTCCAGGGCACCGGCATGGTGGACCAGATGGCCAAGTGGATGGTGGACGTCATCCCCGGCAGCATGGGCCCGCACATGGCGCTCGTCACCGGCCTGCTGAGCCTGCCGCTCACCTACTTCATGTCGAACGACGGCTTCTACTTCGGTGTCCTGCCCGTCCTCGCCGAGGCGGGAGCCGCCCACGGGGTCAGCCCGCTGGAGATGGCCCGCGCCTCCCTGGTCGGCCAGCCGCTGCACATGTCCAGCCCGCTCGTCCCGGCCGTCTACGTCCTGGTCGGCATGGCCAAGGTCGAGTTCGGCGACCACACCAGGTTCGTCGTGAAGTGGGCCGCCCTCACCTGCCTGGTCATCCTCGGCGCGGGCATGCTGTTCGGGATCATCTGAACCACTCCATGGAGGACGTCATCGTGAGGCCCGGTGGGAACCGCGGCTGGCTGCTCCGCCTCGTCATCGCCTTCGGCTTCGCGCAGGGGGCGGTGTCGATGGCCCGGCCCGCCGTCTCCTACCGGGCCCTCGCGCTGGGCGCGGACGAGCGCGCGATCGGTGTCATCGCCGGTGTGTACGCCCTGTTGCCCCTCTTCGCGGCCGTGCCCCTCGGCCGCCGCACCGACCACGGCCGCTGCGCGCCCCTGCTGCCGGTCGGCGTGGTCCTCATATCCGGCGGCTGCGCCCTCAGCGGAGTCGCCGGTTCCCTGTGGACGATGGCCCTGTGGAGCGGGGTGATGGGGCTCGGTCACCTGTGCTTCGTCATCGGCTCCCAGTCCCTCGTCGCCCGCCAGTCCGCGCCGCACGAACAGGACCGCAACTTCGGTCACTTCACCATCGGCGCCGCCCTCGGCCAGCTGGTCGGACCCATCGCCGCGGGCGCGCTGATCGGCGGCGAGGACATGGCCGGCAGCAGCGCGCTCGCCCTGATCGTGGCGGGCGCCACCGCGGCGGTGGCGTTCACCTCGCTGTGGCGCATCGAGGACCGCCGCACGGTGTCCCCGTCCCGTCCGGACAAGGGCGACCGGGTCCCCGTCCGGGGCATCCTGCGCACCCGGGGGGTACCGGCCGGCATCTTCATCAGCCTCGCCGTGCTGTCCGCGACCGACATCCTGACCGCCTACCTCCCGGTGGTCGGCGAGCACCGGGGCATCGCCCCGTCCGTGATCGGCATCCTGCTCAGTCTGCGCGCGGCGGCCACGATCGCCTGCCGCCTGGTGCTGACGCCCCTGCTGCGGCTGCTCGGGCGGACCCTGCTGCTGACGGTCACCTGTCTGCTGGCGGCCCTGCTCTGCGCGGGCATCGCCCTGCCGGTGCCGGTGTGGGCGCTCGGACTGCTGCTGGTCGCGCTGGGCTTCTGCCTCGGGGTCGGCCAGCCGCTGTCCATGACGACGGTCGTCCAGGCCGCCCCCGACGACGCCCGCTCCACGGCCCTGGCCCTGCGCCTGACCGGCAACCGGCTCGGCCAGGTCGCCGCGCCCGCCGCGGCCGGGCTGATCGCCGGAGTCGCGGGCGTGGCGGCGCCGTTCGTGATGCTGGGAGTGCTGTTGCTGCTGTCGTCAGGGGTCGCCGTACGGTCGCGGCGGGAGCCGGAGGAGGAGCCGGAAGAGCCCGGTGAACCGGAGCCGAAGCGGGAGGCTGATGGGGAGGTCCGTGGGGGGCGAAGGGGCTTCCGGTGCCGGGTGCCGCTGCGCCGGAAGAGCGATATCTGACGCGTCGCAGGGCGGTGCTGCGCCCTTCTCGGCGTCGGGTCGCCCCGAGCTGCGTCTGATCCCCTGCGGCGGCAGTCACGACCGCGGGAAGGGCTGCTCCGCCAACGTGGTCGACTTCGCCCATCTCACCGGCATCCGCTGAACCGGGCCGTCCGCCTTCTCACCAGATGGACCAAACTCCCCGATCTCGTCCGGTGTCTTCCCCCGGCCGCGCACATTCCGTTAACTTCCGTGACCCACAGCCCCGTACGACCCGCACGGGGCTTCCGACCGCGGAGCACCAGCGCCCTGATGACCCCTCGGGGGCACCTCATGACACGCGCCATCTCCCTGCACGACGTGAGCAAGGCCTACCCGCGCGGCCCCCGCGTGGTGGAACGGCTGTCGCTGGACGTCTCGCCCGGCGAGTTCCTCGTGCTGCTCGGCCCGTCCGGCTGCGGCAAGTCGACCGTGCTCAGAATGATCGCCGGGCTGGAGGAGATCGACGAGGGGCAGCTGCTGCTCGACGGCGAGTACGCCAACGACCTGCCGCCGTCCGGCCGGGACATGGCGATGGTCTTCCAGAACTTCGCCCTCTACCCGAACATGACCAGCCGCGCCAACATCGGCTTCCCGCTGCGCATCGAGGCCCCGGGCACGGACCCCCGCCCCCGCGTCGACGCCACCGCCCGCATGCTCGGCATCGAGGACCTCCTCGACCGCCTGCCCGGCCAGCTCTCCGGCGGCGAACGCCAGCGCGTGGCCATGGGCCGGGCCATCGCCCGCCATCCCTCCGCCTTCCTGATGGACGAGCCGCTGTCCAACCTCGACGCCAAACTCCGCACCCATCTGCGGGCCGAGATCTCCCGGCTCACCCGGGAACTGGGCGTCACCACGATCTACGTCACCCACGACCAGGCCGAGGCCATGTCGCTCGGCGACCGGGTCGCCGTGCTGCGCGGCGGTGTCCTCCAGCAGGTCGACAGCCCCCGCGCGGTCTACGCGCTGCCCCGCAACGTCTTCGTCGCGGCCTTCATCGGCACGCCCCGCATCAACCTCTTGCGCGGCCTGGTGCGGGCCCCGCTCGACGGGGCGATGACCATCAGCCTGGGCAAGCAGTTCCTCCGCCTGCCCGAGCCGCTCTGCCTGGACCACCAGCTGCTGCGCGTCCAGCAGGGACGTGAGGTCATCGTGGGCCTGCGCTCGGAGGCCGTCAGGATCGCCAAGCACAGCGCGGCCCGCCCCGGCGAGGTGCCGATCACCGGCCTGGTCGAGCACGTGGAGTTCCAGGGGCACGAGATCCTGGTCCACTTCGACACCGGCTCCAGCCCCGCCGTCGTCCCCGACCTGGAAGCCCCGCGCCCCCGGCCCGGCCGCCCCGCCCGGCGCCGCCGCCGCGACGGCTCGGCCCTCACGAGGCTGCGGGAGCGGTCCGGAGCCGGGCGGGCCGGACCCGTCGTCGCCCTCGACCACCCCGAGGAGACACGGAGCACCGCGACCGCCGACGCCCGCCTGCCCGGTGACCTCATCGTCCGCACCACCCCGGACCTGGCCCTGCGCCACGGCATGCAGGTGCCGCTCCTCGTGGACCTCGCCCACCTCTTCGTCTTCGACCAGCACGGCGACCGGATCTGTCCGCACCCGGACCGCCTGCCCGACCTGGGGGAGTGAGGAGCGGCACAGCCGGACATGGGCGTCCGCGTGCTCTGATGACCGGTGGTGTCTGGCGCCGGAAAACTATCGTCGCTAGTTTATGTGTCGGACGACGACGCCCCGCCCCGGAGGAAGCGCGATGAAGGCACACGACGGCATGTACATCGGGGGCGCCTGGCGCCCCGCCGCCGGCCAGGACGTGATCGAGGTCGTGAACCCGGTCGACGAGCAGGTCATCGGCACGGTCCCGGCGGGCACCGCCGCGGACGTCGACAACGCCGTACGGGCCGCCCGCGCAGCCCTGCCGGAGTGGGCCGCGACCCCGCCGGCGGAGCGCGCGGCGCGCCTGGCCGCCCTGCGGGACGTGCTCACCGCCCGCGCGGACGAGATCGCCGAGACCGTCACGGCCGAACTCGGATCGCCGCTGAAGTTCTCGCAGGCCGTCCACGCGGGCGTGCCGATCGCGGTGGCGGGCTCCTACGCCGAGCTGGCGGCGACGTACGCCTTCGAGGAGAAGACCGGCAACTCGGTCGTGCACGAGGAGCCCGTCGGTGTCGTGGCCGCGATCACGCCCTGGAACTACCCGCTGCACCAGATCGTCGCCAAGGTCGCCCCGGCCCTCGCGGCCGGCTGCACGGTCGTGGTGAAGCCCGCCGAGGACACCCCGCTTGTCGCCCGCCTCTTCGCCGGCGCCGTGCACGAGGCGGGGCTCCCGGCGGGTGTGTTCAACCTGGTCACCGGTCTCGGCCCGGTCGCGGGGCAGGCCCTCGCCGAGCACCCCGGCGTCGACCTGGTCTCCTTCACCGGCTCCACCGCCGTCGGCCGGCAGATCGCCGCGATCGCCGCCGGGCAGATCAAGAAGGTCGCCCTCGAACTCGGAGGCAAGTCCGCCAACGTCATCCTCCCGAGCGCCGACCTGGCCAAGGCGGTCAACGTCGGCGTCGCCAACGTCATGTCCAACTCCGGCCAGACGTGCAGCGCCTGGACGCGAATGCTGGTCCACCGCGACCAGTACGACGAGGCGGTCGAGCTCGCCGCCGCCGCAGCCGCCAAGTACGGCGACCGCATCGGCCCGGTCGTCAGCGCCAAGCAGCAGGACCGGGTGCGCGGCTACATCGAGAAGGGCGTCGCCGAGGGCGCCCGCCTGGTCGCCGGCGGACCCGAAGCCCCGCGCGAGCAGGGCTATTTCGTCAGCCCGACCGTGTTCGCCGACGTCACCGAGGACATGACCATCGCGCAGGAGGAGATCTTCGGCCCGGTCCTGTCGATCCTGCGGTACGAGGACGAGGAGGACGCCCTGCGCATCGCCAACGGCACGGTGTACGGCCTGGCCGGTGCCGTCTGGGCGGGCGACGAGGCCGAGGCGGTGGCCTTCGCGCGTCGCATGGAGACCGGCCAGGTCGACATCAACGGCGGCCGCTTCAACCCCCTCGCCCCCTTCGGCGGCTACAAGCAGTCGGGTGTGGGCCGCGAACTCGGCGTGCACGGCCTGGCCGAGTACCTCCAGACCAAGTCCCTCCAGTTCTAGTCAGGGGAGTCCCTTCCGTCATGGCTGTCCGCGCCGCCGTCCTGCCCGCCATCGGCTCCCCGCTGGAGATCACCGGCATCGACCTGCCCGACGCCGGGCCCGGCCAGGTCCGGGTCCGGCTCGCCGCCGCCGGGGTCTGCCACTCCGACCTGTCCCTGTCCGACGGCACCATGCGCGTGCCGGTCCCGGCCGTCCTCGGGCACGAGGGCGCCGGCACGGTGGTCGCCGTCGGCGAGGGCGTCACCCACGTCTCACCCGGCGACGGGGTCGTCCTCAACTGGGCCCCCTCCTGCGGCGCCTGCCACGCCTGCTCGCTCGGCGAGGTGTGGCTGTGCGCCGACGCTCTCACCGGCGCCGCCGCCGTCTACGCCCGCACCACCGACGGCACCGACCTCCACCCCGGCCTGAACGTCGCCGCGTTCGCCGAGGAGACGGTCGTCTCCGCCTCCTGCGTGCTGCCCGTCCCCGACGGCGTCCCGCTCACCGACGCGGCCCTGCTCGGCTGCGCCGTCCTCACGGGCTACGGCGCCGTCCACCACTCGGCCCGGGTCCGGCAGGGCGAGACGGTCGCGGTGTTCGGCGTCGGGGGAGTGGGCTTGGCCGCCCTCCAGGCCGCCCGGATCGCGGGCGCCTCGAAGATCGTCGCGGTGGACGTGTCCGCCGAGAAGGAGGAACTGGCCAGGGCGGCCGGCGCCACCGACTACGTCGTCGCCTCCGACACCACCGCCCGCCAGATCCGCGGCCTGACCGGCAAGCAGGGCGTCGACGTCGCCGTGGAGTGCGCCGGCCGCGCGGTCACCATCCGCACGGCCTGGGACTCCACCCGCCGCGGCGGCCGCACCACGGTCGTCGGTATCGGCGGCAAGGACCAGCAGGTCACCTTCAACGCCCTGGAGATCTTCCACTGGGGCCGCACCCTCTCCGGCTGCGTCTACGGCAACTCGGACCCGGCCCGGGACCTCCCCGTCCTGGCCGAGCACATCCGGGCGGGCCGCCTCGACCTGAGCGCGCTGGTGACGGAACACATCTCCCTGGACGGCATTCCGGCGGCCTTCGAGAACATGCTGGCGGGCAAGGGCGGCCGGGCCCTGGTCGTCTTCTAGGCCCGAAACGTCCGGTACCCCGGCCTCCCACGAGGCCGGGGCCTTTGGCATGCCCGGGCCCGCGGTGGGTGCCAAGTACAGGTAAAAGTGCTGGTGCGCGACCCGTTGACGTCCATACCGTCCGGTCAGTACGTTCCCCGGAACTCGAGCCACCCCCCGTTCCGTCCCCCGCACCCCCCGGAGCGTGCACCACATGGACACGGCACCTTCCGCTCAGCCCGCCACGACCACGCCCGCCGCCGGCAGCCGCCGCCGGGTGGCCACCGCGGCGGCGCTCGCCTCGGCCGTCGAGTGGTACGACTACTTCGTCTTCGGCATCGCCGCCGCCCTCGTGCTCGGCGACCTCTACTTCCCCGCCGGCAGCACCACGGCAGGCGTCCTCGCCTCGTTCGCCACCTTCGCCGTCGGCTTCCTCGCCCGGCCCATCGGCGGCATCGTCGCCGGACACCTCGGCGACAAGCGCGGCCGCAAGCCGATGCTCGTCCTCGCGCTCACGCTGATGGGCGTGGCCACCACCGGCATCGGCCTGCTCCCCACGTACGACACGATCGGAGTGGCCGCCCCGATCCTGCTCGTGCTGCTGCGCGTCGCCCAGGGCGTCGCCGTCGGCGCCCAGTGGGGCGGCGCGATGCTCCTGGCCACCGAGTACGCCCCGGAGGGCAAGCGCGGTGTCTACGGCAGCGTCGTCCAGCTCGGCGTCCCCATCGGCGTGGTCACCGCCAACACCGTCTTCCTGCTGGCCGGCGCCCTCACCACCGACTCGGCGTTCGCGTCCTGGGGCTGGCGCGTGCCGTTCCTGGTCGGCCTGCTGGTCCTCGGCCTCGCCTGGTACATCCACACGCGCGTCGAGGAGACCCCGGCGTTCCGGGAGGCCGAACGGGCGCTCGCCGAGAAGGAGAAGTCCGAGCAGAACTCGCCGCTGCGCACGATCCTGCGTGGCCACCTGGGCACGGTGCTCCTGGCCGGCGGCTCCTTCGCCGTGAACACCGCCACCTTCTACATCCTCATCACCGGCGTCCTCGACTACACGACCCGCGAGCTGGACATGAAGAAGAGCGCGGTGCTCACCGTCTCGCTCTGCGTCAGCCTCACCCAGCTCGTGCTGATCCCGGCCTCCGCCGCGCTCTCCGACCGCGTCGGCCGCATCCGGATCTACGCCCTCGGCGCTGTGGGCATCGCGTTGTGGGCCGTTCCGCTCTTCCTGCTGATCGACACCGGCTCGCTGCTGTGGCTCGCGGTCGGCACGTTCGTCGCCAGCTGCTTCCTGAGCATCATGTACGGCCCCCAGGCCGCCCTGTTCGCCGAGCTGTTCACGCCCGAGATGCGCTACACCGGCGCCTCGCTCGGCTACCAGATCGCGGCCGTCGCGGGCGGCGGGCTCGCGCCCTTCATGATGGTGCTGCTCCTGGAGGCGACGGGCACGTCGATGGCCGTGTCCGGGTACATCATCGTGCTCTCGGTGATCGCACTGGTGTCGATCAAGATCCTCGCGGACCGGGCCCACGCGGCACAGGCGCAGGCCGGGCCGGAGGCGGAGGCCGGGTCAGCGAGCTGAGTCCCGTGCCTGCTCGGGCCGTGGCTCCGGAACCGCTCCCGGAGTCACGGCCCGCGCCGCCGCCCGCGACCTCGACCGCGACACCGCCACACCCGCCAGGCACAGCACCCCGCCCAGCAGCGTGAGCAGCCCCGGCACCTCGCCAAGGAACAGCCACGACATCAGACGACCAGGGCGGGCGCCGCGTACGTCGTCGCGCCCATTCGGCTCGCGGTCGTGCGGGACAGGGCGTACGCCCACGTCGTGAAGGCGAGGGCGGTGGGGAAGACGCCCAGGTAGAGCATGTTGAGTGTCGCGGAGGCCGGCGCGTCACCGGCCTCCCGCACGAGCTGCCCGGCGAACGGCAGGCACAGCACGGCGCCGACCAGGCACCCGAACGTCGTCACCTGCAACGGGCTCGCCGAGCCCAGCGCAGGCTTCTGCGCCACGACACCACCGGCGTACGCGATCGCCGCCAGCAGGCACAGCACCACCCCGAGCACCGACGATCCGCCCTCGCCCGACATCGAGAGGCCCACCGTCACGGCGCCGGCGAACGACACGGCCATCCCCGCCAGCAGTCGCGGCGGCATCGGGTCGCCGAGCAGCCGGGCACCGAGCAGCGCGATCAGGATCGGCCCGGTGTTCACGACCAGGGCGGCCGTACCCGCGTCGACCTGCTGCTCACCCCAGTTGAGGGCGACCATGTAGAAGCCGAACCACAGCAGCCCCGATATCGCGATCCCGCGCCAGGCCGAGCGCGGCGGCACCCCCTCCCGCCGCAGCAGGCAGATCACCCCCAGCGTCAGCGCCCCGGCCAGCAGCCGCCCGAGCGCCAGCGCGCCCGGTGAGTAGGCGTCACCGGCGCTGCGGATCGAGACGAAGGCGGACGCCCACAGCACGACGGTGACCGCCGCCGCACCGGCGGCGAGCAGTTCCGCCCGGCGGGCGGGACGGGACGGGGAGGTGTTCGACATCATGCTCCAGAGGCTAGGTGGGGTCGGGACCCGGAAGCTCGCGGTTTTCGGACGGCGCGGCTACCGCAGTGCCGCCGACTCCACCCCCAGCAGGTCGTGCAGGGCGCGTTCGCCGGCCGCCGTCACCTTCACGGCCCGCTCCGAGCCGATGCGCACGCACCAGCCCGTCTCCAGGGCGTGCCGGCACAGCGCCGCGCCCGCGACGCCCGCGAGATGGGGCCGGCGTTCGGTCCAGTCGAGACAGGCCCGGGCGAGCGGCCGGCGGCCGCGCCGGTCGAGGGCGATACCGGCCGAGACGAACCACTCCATCCCCGCGCCGGTGAGCGCGAACCCCGTCTCCTGCTGCAGCAGCCCACGGGCCGTCAGCGCGTCGGTGACCGCGATGCCGAGCCGCCCGGCGAGATGGTCGTAACACGTGCGGCCCCTTGCCATCGCCGAGCCGGCGTTGGACTCCCGCAGGTTCCGCGGCCGGGCGGCCGGGCCCGGCGGGACCTGGGCGGCCAGATCCTCCACCAGCTGGGCGATCCGGGCGTCGGCCAGCCGGACGTAGCGGTGCCTGCCCTGCCGCTCCTCGGCGAGCAGCCCGCCCGCGACGAGCCGGCCCAGGTGCTCGCTCAGCGTCGATGCGGCAACGCCCGCGTGCCGTGCCAGCTCGCCCGCTGTCCAGGCCCGGCCGTCCAGCAGCGCCAGCAGGCACGCGGCCCGGGTCTCGTCCGCGAACAGCGCGGCGAACCGGGCCAGGCCGGTGGCCCGGGGGTCCCTCGTCGTCATGCCCCCAGCATGGGACACGGACGCTTCGGCGGTCGCCGAAGCGTCGCTACGCCGGGCGCCGCACCTGCTCGTACTGCCGCGCCAGCCCGTCCAGCAGGGCCGCGAGGCCGGTCTCGAAGGCGCGCTCGTCGATCTTCTCCTGCTGCTCGGAGAGGAGGTGGGCCTGCTGGAGATGGGGGTAGTCGGCGGGGTCGTAGGCGCTCGCGTCGTCCACGAACCCCCCGGCGAAGGAGCCGAGGGCGGAGCCCATCACGAAGTACCGCATCAGCGCGCCGATGGACGTGGCCTGCGCGGGCGGCCAGCCCGCGGCGACCATCGCGCCGTAGACGGCGTCCGCGAGGCGCAGCCCGGCCGGGCGGCGGCCCGGGCCGCGGGCGAGCACCGGGACGATGTTCGGGTGGTCGCGCAGCGCCGCCCGGTAGGAGACGGCCCAGTCGTGCAGCGCGGTCCGCCAGTCCCGGCCGTCCTGGAACATCGACAGGTCCACCTGGCCGCTCACCGAGTCGGCGACCGCCTCCAGGATCTCGTCCTTGGTGCGGAAGTGGTTGTACAACGAGGGCCCGCTGACCCCGAGTTCGGCGGCGAGCCGCCGGGTCGAGACGGCGGCCAGACCCTCCGCGTCCACGAGCGCGCGGGCCGTCTCGACGATCCGGTCGGTGCTGAGCAAGGGCTTGCGCGGTCGGGCCATGGCGCACATAGTAGGGCTGCGCTGTAAACTAGCAGTGCTAATTTAAATGTCCGGCTTTCAATGGGGTGACCTGTGGTGAATCTGGGGCTCAGCGAGGAGCAGAGCGCGGTCCGGCGGCTCGCCCGGGACTTCGTGGAGCGAGAGATCACCCCGCACGTCGTCGCCTGGGACCGCGCGGAGGAGGTCGACCGGGCGATCGTGAAGAAGCTCGGCGAGGTCGGCTTCCTGGGTCTGACGATCGACGAGGAGTACGGCGGCTCCGGCGGCGACCACCTCGCGTACTGCCTGGTCACGGAGGAGCTCGGCCGGGGTGACTCGTCCGTGCGCGGCATCGTCTCCGTCTCCCTCGGGCTGGTCGCCAAGACCGTCGCCGCCTGGGGGAGCGAGGAGCAGAAGCGGCGCTGGCTGCCCGGGCTGACCTCCGGCGCGTCGGTCGGCTGCTTCGGCCTGACCGAGCCGGGCACGGGCTCGGACGCGGGCAACCTGGCGACCCGGGCCGTACGGGACGGCGACGACTATGTCATCGACGGCACCAAGACCTTCATCACCAACGGCACCTGGGCCGACGTCGTCCTGCTCTTCGCCCGCTCCACGGACGCCCCCGGCCACAAGGGCGTCTCCGCCTTCCTCGTCCCGGCCGACACGCCCGGCCTGACCCGCCGCACCATCCACGGCAAGCTCGGGCTGCGCGGCCAGGCCACCGCCGAACTCGTCCTGGAGGGCGTGCGCGTACCGGCCTCCGCGCTGCTCGGGGAGGAGGGCAAGGGCTTCTCCATCGCCATGTCGGCTCTCGCCAAGGGCCGGATGTCGGTCGCCGCGGGCTGTGTCGGCATCGCCCAGGCCGCCCTGGACGCGGCCGTGCGCTACGCGGGGGAGCGCGAACAGTTCGGCAGGACCATCGCCCACCACCAGCTGGTGCAGGAGCTGCTCAGCGACATCGCCCTGGACGTCGACGCCGCCCGCCTGCTGACCTGGCGGGTCGCCGACCTGGTCGACCGGGGGCAGCCGTTCGCCGTCGAGTCGTCCAAGGCCAAGCTCTTCGCCTCGGAGGCCGCCGTCCGCGCCGCCAACAACGCGCTCCAGGTCTTCGGCGGCTACGGCTACATCGACGAGTACCCGGCGGGCAAGCTGCTGCGGGACGCCCGCGTCATGACCCTCTACGAGGGCACGAGCCAGATCCAGAAGCTGGTCATCGGCCGGGCGCTGACGGGGGTTTCGGCCTTCTGAGTACGCGTCTGAGTACTTCGGCGGATGTGGCGCGGGCCACGTCAGCCGATGCTTTCTCCCATGAGTGACACACCGGGCAAGCAGCAGAACACGGCCGCCTTCTACGGCCAGGCCGTCGCCTCCTTCGCCGTCGCCATGGCGGCCACCGCGATCGGCATCTACCAGCTGAGCGCCGACGCCTGGGTGCGGGCCTTCCTGGCCATCGCCGTCCTCTACCTGGTCACGTCCTCCTTCACCCTGGCCAAGGTGATCCGGGACCGGCAGGACGGCGCTGCCCCCTCCTACGCCCCCTTCGAGAAGCGCTGAGCCCCGGGAAGCCCTGAGCGGCCGCACTAAGCGCTCGCTCACCTTCGGCGGTATGGTGTTCCTCCTGACAGTGGAGAGGGGCGAGCGATGAGTACGGCGGAGGAGACGGCCGGCGGCGAGGCGCAGGCGTGGGGCGAGGTCACGCCCGACGCGGCGCGGCGGCTGCTGATCGCCGCGGTGGAGGCCTTCGCCGAGCGCGGCTACCACGCCACGACGACCCGCGACATCGCGGGCCGCGCCGGAATGAGCCCGGCCGCGCTCTACATCCACTACAAGACCAAGGAAGAGCTGCTGCACCGCATCAGCAGGATCGGGCACGAGAAGGCCCTGGAGATCCTGCGGACGGCGTCCCGTCGCGAGGGCAGCGCCACCGAGCGGCTCGCCGACGCGGTGAGCTCCTTCGTCCGCTGGCACGCGGGCGGGCGTACCACCGCGCGGGTCGTGCAGTACGAACTCGAATCGCTCGGGCCCGACGCCCGCGCCGAGATCCTCGCGCTGCGCCGCCAGGTCGACGGCGAGGTGCGCGGGATCATCGAGGAGGGCGCGCGCTCGGGCGAGTTCGAGGTCGTCGACGTGCACGGCACGACGCTGGCCGTGCTGTCGCTCTGCATCGACGTGGCACGGTGGTTCAACGTCGACGGGCCCCGGACGCCGGAGCAGGTCGGCGAGCTGTACGCCGACCTCGTGCTGCGCATGGTCGGGGCCCAGGGCCCGGCGGCGGCTGAGGCCGGGGAGCCCCCGGCTCAGAGGTAGTAGCGCGCCACGGACTCGGCGACGCAGACCGGCTTGTCACCGCCCTCGCGCTCCACGCTGAAGGCGACGGCCACCTGGACGCCGCCCGGCACCTCCTCGACGGCACTGATCGCCGCGGTGGCGCGCAGCCGGGAGCCGACGGGGACCGGGGCGGGGAAACGCACCTTGTTCGTGCCGTAGTTGACGCCCATCTTCACGCCCTCCACGGCGATGAGCTGCGGCCCGAAGAGGGGCAGCAGCGACAGGGTCAGGTAGCCGTGCGCGATGGTGGTGCCGAAGGGGCCGGCGGCGGCCTTCTCCGGGTCGACGTGGATCCACTGGTGGTCACCGGTGGCCTCCGCGAAGAGGTCGATCCGCTTCTGGTCGATGTCGAGCCAGTCGGTGTACCCCAGTTGCTCGCCCACCGCCGACTTCAGGTCGTCGACGGACGTGAAGATCCTCGGCTCTGCCATGTCTTCCAGGCCTCTCGTGTGCAGGGGGTCTGCGCGCTCAATGTCTAAGCGACTGCTTAGCATGGTCGGCCGTGCGGGCCGTGTCAACGGACTCGGTAGGGTTCGAGGGGTGCCCCAGATCCCAGAGAAGATCCATGAGCTCACGGTCGGCCAGCTCGCGGCGCGCAGCGGCGCCGCCGTTTCCGCCCTGCACTTCTACGAGTCCAAGGGCCTGATCAGCAGTCGCCGGACCGCGGGCAACCAGCGCCGCTACTCCCGCGACACACTCCGCCGGGTCGCCTTCATCCGGGCCGCGCAGCGGGTCGGCATCCCCCTGGCGACGATCCGCGACGCACTCGCGGAACTCCCCGAGGAGCGCACGCCCACCCGCGAGGACTGGGCGCACCTCTCCGAGGTCTGGCGCACCGAACTGGAAGAACGCATCAAGCAGTTGAACCGCCTCCGGGATCACCTCGCCGACTGCATCGGCTGCGGCTGCCTGTCCCTGGACAACTGCGTCCTGTCCAACCCGGACGACGTCTTCGGCGAACGCCTCACGGGTTCCCGCCTGATGGTGGACCGGGGTGGTCGCGGGTAGCCGCTGCCCGGCTCCCCCGTACTCCGTCGGGCCGCAGGCGGGCCCGGAGGCGTCATGGAGACCGTGCTCATGTGCCGGGCCGGCACGCCTCGGTTCCTGCCCGGCTCGCCGCGTACTCCGCCAGCCCGGCCGCGACCAGTTCCCCGTTGGATCCCGCCCGCTCCCCGCCCGGCAGCACCAGAACGTCCTCAAGGCCGACCCGGGTGGCGAGGCCCAGCCGGCCCGCGAGCCGCAGCACCGGCCAGGCGCCCCCGTCCTCGCCGTGCAGCAGGACCGGGCGTCCGTGGGCGGTCCCCATGCCGGACAGCAGCGCGTGCGCGCAGGAGACTGCGCCCTGCGGGTCCGTGTCCGTCACCTCCGCCAGCACCCGCAGCACCTTCGGCCCGAGCGGCGAGGCGGCGAACCGCTCCGCGCCGTCCGTCCCGGACCAGATACCGGCCTCCACGCCCACGCCGCGCTCCATGAGCAGCGCGGCCGTCTCCTCCGCCCCCGGCTCGTGCCAGTTGACCGAGGCGTGGTCGGGCAGCACCGTCCACGCGCGTATCCGCTCCAGCCGGGCGGCGGGGCCGGGCTCGGCCCAGGCGCCCGTGGTCACGCCGACGGGCACCGGCACCCGCGCCCGGATCGCCGACAGCGTCTCCGCGAGCACCCGCGGCGACAAGGTGTCCCGCCCGCACGGCGTCTTGGGGTGGACGTGCACGTCCCTCGCCCCGGCGGCCACGGCCCCGGCGGCCGAGTCGGCCATCGACTCGGGTGTCAGCGGCACGGCCACACCGTCGGCGGCCGTCCGCGAACCGTTCAGGCACACCTGCATCATGGCGTCGATGGTGCCGGTCACCACCGACAGTCGGGGGTGCGGCATCCCCGGCGCACCCCCCGCGCACCCGCATCCGTCAAGCCGACACCAGCAGCCTCGCCCGCCGGGCATACGCCAGGGACTCGGGCGTGAGCACGGGACGCGGCACCAGGATTCCGCAGTCCGTGCAGACCGGACCCGACGAGGGTTCGTGGTCCAGGTCGTACCTCCACATGAGCTGCTCCCCGCCGCACACCGGGCAGGCCGAGCCCGGCTCGCGCTCCAGCGCGGCGATCAGCCGGCGCAGCACCTCGGCCAGCGGTTCACGGGGATGGACCGCCGGATCGTCGCACCACGCCACGCCGAAACCGCCCCAGGTCAGCCGGTGCCAGTCGTCCACACTGCCCGGCCTGCGCAGCCCGTCGTGCTTCTCCTTCCTGCGGCGCTCGGCGAACTCGACCTCATAGGCCAGCCAGACCGCCCGCGCCTCCTCCAGTTCGTCCAGTGCGGCCACGAGCCGCACCGGATCGGGGGAGCGGTCCTCGGGACCGAACCCTGCCCGGGAGCACAGATGGTCCCAGGTCGCCCTGTGTCCGTAAGGAGCGAACCTCTCAAGGCACTTACGCAGCGAATAGCGCCGCAAGGCCAGATCGCACCGCGGATCGCGGACCTGTCTCGCCAGACTCCGGAAACCGGCCATCGTCCTGCACCTCCGTCACACCTGCACCTGTAATCCGGTCACTTCGGCGTCGTCGAACGGACGTCGCCGAATAGACGTATCGACAAGCGAATCGGCTCCATCCGATTTCAAATGGCCTCCATAAGCGGCCCCGAGAGGCTCGCGAGTCGACTGCCGTGGTCCGTGTGTCTGTTGTGCCGACTTCAAAAAGTGACGCTTGTTCATCTTCAAGCCGGGGGATACCGGCGGTAACATCCGGCCCACCCCCGTCGGGAGGAGCCCCCATGCCACGGCGTGCCCCACGCACCGTTCTCGACAGAATGAGAACTCCCAGCGGAATCCCCGGGTTCCTGAAGACAGCATCGGTATGCGCCCTGATCGCAGGTCTCTTGTCGCCGCTTGCCCCGGCTGCCGCCTCGGAAACAGCGGACGCGCAGGCCACGGCCGCGGCGAACGACCATTGCGGCAACCAGTGTTCGGACATCCTCCCGCCCGGCCAGAACGGCAACGCCACCCTCGCCCAGATCCTCCTCAACCAGGCCTTCGGTACCCAGCCCGAGCACGCCGAGGACCAGCTCGGGCCCTACGCGGGCCTCGCCAAGGGCTACCCCGGCCTCACCAACGACAAGATCAACACCTTCTTCAACGACGCGTCCTTCGGGGTCCCCGCCGACCAGGTCGCCTCCAGCCTCAAGCCCGCCGGACGCGGTGACGTGACGATCGTCCGGGACAAGAAGACCGGTGTGCCGCACATCACCGGCACCACCAGATACGGCACGGAGTTCGGCGCCGGCTACGCGGCAGCCCAGGACCGGCTGTGGCTGATGGACGTCTTCCGGCACGTCGGACGCGGACAGCTGACCTCCTTCGCGGGCGGAGCGCCCTCCAACCAGGGCCTGGAACAGCAGTTCTGGCGGCACGCCCCGTACAGCGAGGCCGACCTGCAGGCGCAGATCGACAACGCCGTCGCCACCAACGGCGAGCGCGGGAAGCAGGCCCTCGCCGACGTCAAGGCCTACCTCGACGGCATCAACGCCTACATCGACGCCTCCGACAAGGGGCGTACCTTCCCCGGTGAATACGTACTCACCGGCCACAAGGACTCAGTCACCAACGCCGGCACGATCGAGCACTTCAAGATCACCGACCTGGTCGCGCTGGCCTCCGTCATCGGTGCGCTGTTCGGCTCGGGCGGAGGCGGCGAGGTGAACAACGCCCTCTCGCTGATGGCCGCCCAGGAGAAGTACGGCGTCGCCGAGGGCACCAAGGTCTGGGAGTCCTTCCGGATGCGCAACGACCCCGAGGCCGTCCTCACCCAGCACGACGGCAGCCTCCCGTACGGGACCAAGCCCGCCGACCCGCAGGGCACGGCCCTGCCCGACGCGGGCTCGGTGAAGCCGGAGCCGCTCGTGTACGACCGCACCGGCAGCGCCGCCACGGCCGGTGCGACCGACGCGTCCGGCGAAGCCGCGAAGACCGCCACGTCGTCCGCCAAGCGCGGCATGTCCAACGCCCTCGTCGTCAGCGGCAAGCACACCGCGAGCGGCCACCCCGTCGCCGTGTTCGGCCCGCAGACCGGCTACTTCGCCCCCCAGCTGCTGCTGCTCCAGGAGATCCAGGGCCCGGGCATCAGCGCCCGCGGCGCCTCCTTCGCGGGCTTGAGCATGTACGTCGAGCTCGGCCGCGGCCAGGACTACGCGTGGAGCGCCACGACCTCCGGCCAGGACATCATCGACTCCTACGCCGTCGAACTGTGCCAGGACGACCACCACTACCTGTACCGCGGCACCTGCACGCCGATGGAGAAGGTCGAGCAGAAGAACGCCTGGAAGCCCACGACCGCCGACGGCACCGCCGCCGGTTCGTACACCATGCGCGTCTGGCGCACGAAGTACGGACCCGTCGAGTACCGCGCCACGGTCGGCGGCAAGAAGGTCGCCTACACCACCCTGCGCTCGTCCTTCCTGCACGAGGCCGACTCCATCATCGGCTTCCAGATGCTGAACGACCCGGACCACGTCAAGGGCCCGGACTCCTTCCAGAAGGCCGTGCAGCACATCAACTACACCTTCAACTGGTTCTACGCCGACTCCGAGCACACCGCGTACTACAACAGCGGCGACAACCCGGTGCGCGCGGCCGGCGTCGACTCCGAGTTCCCGGCGTGGGCCCGGCAGGCGTACGAGTGGCGCGGCTGGGACCCGGCGACCAACACGGCCGACTACACCCCGCCCTCCGCCCACCCGAACTCCATCGACCAGGACTACTACGTCTCCTGGAACAACAAGCAGGCCAGGGACTACACGACCGCCCCCTGGGGCAACGGCCCGGTGCACCGCGGCAACCTCCTGGAGGACCGGGTGAGGAAGCTCGTCCAGCAGGGCGGGGTGACCCGGGCCGCCCTGGTGAAGGCCATGGCCGACGCCGGGCTGGCGGACCTCCGGGCCGAGAACGTCCTGCCGAAGCTCCTGAAGGTCGTCAACAGCTCGCCCGTCACCGACCCCGCCGTCGCGGCCGCCGTGAGCAGACTCCAGGCCTGGGCCGCCGCGGGAGGCAAGCGCACCGAGACCGCCGCCGGCTCGAAGAAGTACGCCGACGCCGACGCGATCCGCATCCTGGACGCCTGGTGGCCCCTGCTGGTCAAGGCCGAGTTCGAACCCGGCCTCGGCAGCGGGCTCTACACGGCCATGACCGCCAACCTCCCCGTCGACGAGTCCCCGTCGGCCGCGCACGGCCCGACCGGCTCGCACGCGGGAAGCTCCTTCCAGTACGGCTGGTGGAGCTACGTCGACAAGGACATCCGCGCGGTCCTCGGCGAGCAGGTGAAGGGGCCGCTGGCCCGCACCTACTGCGGCGACGGCAGCCTCGCCGCCTGCCGGGACACCCTCGTCAGCACCCTGAAGGCGGCGGCCGGCAAGACCGCGGCCCAGGTCTACCCCGGTGACGACGTGTGCGCGGCGGGCGACCAGTGGTGCGCCGACTCGATCAACCACCGCACCCTCGGCGGCATCAAACACGGCAAGATCAGCTGGCAGAACCGGCCGACCTACCAGCAGGTCGTGGAGTTCACCTCGCACCGGTGACGCCCTGCCTGGCGGCGGGTCAGCGAACCCGGCCCGCCGCCAGGACCAGCCGGGCCAGTTCCGCGTGCAGGATGTCGCTGTGCGCACCGGCCGGCGGCCCGCCGCGCCTGACCACCGCGGCCGCGTCGACGTTCACGCACCCCGAGGCGGGCAGCTTCGCCGCCAGGGCCTCTGCGAGGGTGTACGCGCGCGTGCCCGGCACCGCCTGCACCCCGTCGTGGCCCATCGCGCCCCACTTGGCGCCCAGGACCCGCCCCATGAGCGGCTCCGCGGCCGACCGGCTGTCGCCCGCCATCCGCGAGGCCAGCGGATACATCGTGCCCAGGGCCGCGTCGTGCCGGGAGTGGCAGCACACCAGGGGTCCGTCGACGCGGTTCTGCTGTCCCTGGAGCACCCCTCCCGCCCGGGCGTCGTGCGGCAGCCGGGCCGCGAACGCGTAGTGCGAGAACGCCCCTTGGAGCAGCGTCACCGACTTCACCGTGCGCACGCCCTCGGGCAGGCCCCGCAGCGCGAACGACACCAGCCGCGCGCCGAAGCTGTGCCCGACCAGGTGCACCCGCACGCCCGGGGCCGCCTTCGCGAGCTGCCCGACGACCCGGCCGAGCCCCCGCTCCCCGACGGTCCCCGCGCGCCGCTTCATCGCGTAGTACGTCGCCTGCCGCAGCAGTTCGTGCGCGCCGTCCCAGGGGTTGGGGATCCGGAACCCCTGGGACGCCCCGGACGCCTCCAGCTCCGCCAGCGCCCGCGCGAACTCCTCGCAGGCCGCCGCCGACGACCCGGCGAACATCTCCGGCTCGCTCTGCGGCACGCCCTCCGCCACCGTGTCCGCGGCGAACAGCGCCTGCGGCCCGGGTGGGACCACCTCCACCAGTGTCCGCACCAACCGTCCGAACTCCTCCAGTTCGGCCTCCTCCGGCGGCTGCTGCTCCAGCAGCCGGGCGATCTGGTCGACCAGGATCGCCCGGCCCGGGAAGGTGTCCAGCAGGGCGTGACGCGTGTCCTTGTCCAGCACCGGGCGCCTCGGCGGCTCGGCCGCCACGGCCCTGGGGAAGTCCGGGATCGGCTCGTCGGAGAACCGCATCGCCGGCCACAGCACACCGACGTAGCCGATCCGGGCCGCCGGGGCCAGCCGCGGCACGGGCGCGAAGAAGCGGTCGTAGAGGCGGGTCGCGCCCGAGCGGTCGGTGTTCCAGCCGTGCGCGAAGACGATCAGGTCGCGCACGCCCCGCTCGCGCACCCCGGCGAGCAGCCGGTCGCGCCGGCGGCCCTCCGGGTCCCCGTCCGCGTCGAAGGCCACCTCCCAGTAGGGAGTCACGCTCATCGCCGGATCCGCCATGACAGGCCCCCTGTCCCCTGGGTGACGCCACGATGTGGGCGCATCGTCCTGCCAACGGGGGAGCTTGGCCATACGTCACGGGCGCATTCGGCTCAGCGGTAGTGGAGGTACTTCCGCCGCATCCTCCGGAACGCCGCCAGGTCCTCCTGCCACCCGGCCACCACCTCGTCGGTGCCCGCCCCCGCGTCGATCATCGTGCGCACGCGTGCGGAGCCGGTGAGTTTGTCGATCCAGTTGTCCGGGCGCCAGGCGAAACCGCTCCAGACCGTCTTCGCAGTCACGAGCAGGGCGATCCCCGTGCGGACCGGATCGAAGGCGGCCCGGTCGTGCACATGGACCTGCACACCGCCGATCGTCTTCCCCTGGAACTTCGAGAACGTGGGCGCGAAGTACGCCTCCCTGAACCGCACCCCGGGCAGGGCGAGTTCGTTCGCGGCGGCCGCCCAGCGCCGGTCGACGCCCTCCGCGCCCAGCAGCTCGAACGGCCGGGTCGTGCCGCGCCCCTCCGACAGGTTCGTGCCCTCGAACAGGCACGTCCCCGAGTACACCAGGGCCGTCTCCGGCGTCGGCATGTTGGGACTCGGCGGCACCCACGGCAGGCCGGAGGCGTCGTAGAAGTCCGACCGTCTCCAGCCCGACATCGGCACGGTCTCCAGCGGCACGGGCTCGGTCAGGAACTCCCCGTTGAACAGCCGCGCCAGCTCGGCGACGGTCATCCCGTGAGCCTGGGCGATGGGCTGCCGTCCGACGAAGGTGGCGAACTCCTTGTGCAGGACCGGGCCGAGGGCCGCCCGGCCGGTCACCGGGTTGGGCCGGTCCAGGACCACGAACCGCTTGCCGGCGAGCTGTGCGGCCTCCATGCAGTCGTACAGCGTCCAGATGTACGTGTAGAAGCGGGCGCCGACGTCCTGGATGTCGAAGACGACCGTGTCGACGCCGGACGCGGTGAAGATGTCGGCGAGCGGCCGGCCGCTCTTGAGGTACGTGTCGTAGACGGGCAGGCCGGTCGCCGGGTCGTCGTAACGGCCCTCGGAGCCGCCGGCCTGGGCGGTGCCGCGGAAGCCGTGCTCGGGGCCGAAGACGGCCCTGAGATCCACCCGGGCGTCCGCGTGCATGACGTCGACGATGTGGCGGGCGTCGCGGGTGATGCCGGTGGGGTTGGTGACGATGCCGACGCGCTGCCCGCGCAGGGCTTCGTACCCGGACGCGGCGAGGTTCTCGAAGCCGGTTCGCCGGTGACGCCGGGCTTCGGCCGTGGTGGGGGTGAGCGATACGGCTGCCGCAGTGGTCGCTGTGAGTAAGGTCCGTCTGGAAGGGCGCATGGAGTGGCCTCCGTGATCCGGTGTGTGCCGCTTCGTTGTGGCCGATCGCGCAGTTCCCCGCGCCCCTAAGGCCTGTTGCGGTTGCCCCTTCCTTGAAACATACCGACCGGTTAGTCTGGCGCCGTAGCCGATCCGCGACTGAGGAGACCGATGGTGGGAGCCTTTCAAGGGGCCGGAGTCGTTGTCACGGGGGCCGGAGGCGGAATCGGGGCCGCGCTCGCCCGGCGGTTCGCCGCCGAAGGGGCCCAGGTCGTCGTCAACGACCTCGACGCCGAGCGGGCCAAGCAGGTCGCCGGCGACATCGGCGGCATCGCCCTGCCCGGCGACGCCTCCGCGATCGTCGGCGACGCCCGCGACGCACTCGGCGGGACCGTCGACGTCTACTGTGCCAACGCCGGTATCGCCGCCGACGGCATCGATCCCGGGCAGCCGCTGGACGAGAAGGCGTGGGCCCAGTCCTGGGACGTGAACGTCATGGCTCATGTACGCGCCGCACAGGAGCTGCTGCCCGGCTGGCTGGAGCGCGGCAGCGGGCGGTTCGTCTCCACCGTCTCCGCCGCCGGACTGCTCACCATGATCGGCGCGGCGCCCTACGCCGTCACCAAGCACGGCGCGCTCGCCTTCGCCGAGTGGCTGTCGCTGACCTACCGGCACCGGGGCGTGAAGGTCCACGCCATCTGCCCGCAGGGCGTGCGCACCGACATGCTGGCCGCCACCGGCAGCGCGGGCGACCTGGTGCTCCGGCCCACCGCCATCGAGCCCGAGGCCGTCGCGGACGCCCTGCTCCAGGGCATCGAGGAGGACCGCTTCCTGATCCTGCCGCACCCCGAGGTCGCCGCCTACCACCAGGCCCGGGCCGGTGACCCCGACCGGTGGCTGTCCGGCATGAACCGCATCCAGCAGCAGTGGGAGGAGAGCCGGTGACCGAGTCCCGTTACGCGGCCAAGCCCTGGCTCGCCCTGCTCGACGAGGCCCAGAAGGGCGCGATCAGCCCCGCCGCCTCCTTGGTGCACGCCCTGCGCCGGGCCGTGGCCGAGGCGCCCGACGGCGACTTCCTGGCCTACTTCGACGGCCGGCTGACCTACCGGGAGGCCGACGAGCTCAGCGATTCCGTCGCCGGGCACCTCGCGGCGCGCGGACTTCGGCGCGGCGACCGGGTCGCGGTGCTGCTGCAGAACTCCCCGCACTTCGTGCTCGCCCTGCTGGGCGCGTGGAAGGCGGGCGCGGTCGTCGTGCCCGTCAACCCCATGTACAAGTCGGGCGAGGTATCCCACGTCCTGCGCGACGGCGAGGTCACCGCGCTCATCTGCTCGGACCGGGCCTGGGAGTCGTACCTGCGCGAGACGGCGGCGGACTCGCCCGTGCGGATCGTGCTCACCGGGTGCGAGCTGGACTTCCAGAGCCGCGGCGACGCGCGCGTGCTCACCTTCGAACGCCTGCCGCAGGCCCCGGACGCCGACGACCTGACGGCCGTGGCGCGGGCCGGGAACAAGGCGCCCGAGGACCGGGACCGGGGCGCCTCCGACATCGCGCTGATCAGCTACACCTCGGGCACGAGCGGCACGCCCAAGGGCGCCACCAACACGCACGGCAACATCATGTACAACGCCGAGCGGCAGCGGACCGGGCTCGGGCTGCCCGAGCGGCCGGTGTACTTCGCGCTGGCGCCGCTGTTCCACATCACCGGCATGGTCTGCCAGCTCGGAGCCTGCCTGAACAGCGCGGGCACGCTCGTGCTGGCCTACCGCTTCGAGCCGGGCGTGGTGCTGGACGCGTTCGCCGAACACCGCCCGCACTACACCGTCGGGCCGTCCACGGCCTTCATGGCGCTGGCGGCTCACCCCTCCGTCACCCGTGACCACTTCTCCTCCTTCCGGGTGATCTCCTCGGGCGGCGCCCCGCTGCCGCCCGCGCTCGTGGAGAAGTTCCGGGCCGGATTCGGGCCGTACATTCGCAACGGCTACGGCCTGACCGAGTGCACCGCGCCCTGCGCCTCGGTGCCGCCCCACCTGGAGGCGCCGGTCGACCCCGCGTCCGGGACCCTCGCCGTGGGACTGCCCGGCCCCGACACCGTCGTCCGGATCGTCGACGACTCCGGCGAGGAGGTGCCCTTCGGCGAGCAGGGCGAGATCGTCGTCGCCGGGCCGCAGGTCGTGCCCGGTTACTGGCGCCGCCCCGACGACACCGCCGCCACGTTCCCCGGCGCAGAACTGCGCACCGGCGACATCGGCTTCATTGACGAGCAGGGCTGGCTCTATGTCGTCGACCGAAAGAAGGACATGATCAACGCGTCCGGCTTCAAAGTGTGGCCGCGCGAGGTCGAGGACGTCCTCTACACGCACCCGGCGGTGCGCGAGGCCGCCGTCGTGGGGGTGCCCGACGGGTATCGCGGGGAGACGGTCAAGGCCTACATCAGCCTGCGTCCGGACGCCGACACGGACCCGGATGCACTCGCCGCCTACTGCAAGGAGAGACTGGCCGCCTACAAATATCCGCGCCAGGTGGAGATCCTGCCGGACTTGCCGAAAACGGCCAGTGGGAAGATCCTCCGTCGGGAACTGCGTTCCCGTACGCAAGGCGACTGATCAACAGAACGGAAAGGCAGGTGGCGGCAGTGCCCAGGACCACGGACTCGGACGGCACGCCCGTGCCTCAGCGGCTCCTCGCCGCCGCCACCCGGCTCTTCGCCGAGCAGGGCTACGACCGCACCTCGGTGCAGGAGATCGTCGAGGCGGCCGGCGTCACCAAGGGAGCGCTGTACCACTACTTCGGTTCCAAGGACGACCTGCTGCACGAGGTGTACGCGCGCGTGCTGCGCATCCAGCAGGAGCGGCTGGACGCCGTGGCCGGTGCCGACGAGCCGGTCGAGAAGCGGCTGCGGCACGCCGCCGCGGACGTCGTGGTGACGACCATCGAGAACCTCGACGACGCCATGATCTTCTGGCGGTCGATGCACCACCTCAGCCCCGAGAAGGACAAGCAGGTGCGCGCCGAACGCCGCCGCTACCACGAACGCTTCCGCGCGCTCGTGGAGGAGGGCCAGGAGTCGGGCGTCTTCTCCGGGACGACCCCGGCGGACCTCGTGGTCGACTACCACTTCGGCTCCGTCCACCACCTGTCGACGTGGTACCGCCCCGACGGCCCCCTCACGCCCCAGCAGGTCGCGGACCACCTGGCCGATCTGCTGCTGCGCGCCCTGCGCCCGTAGCGGCCGCCCCCTCCTGGGTCCCGGGCGGCTCGCACTGCCGGGGAGCCGTCAGGTACTCGTAGGTGCCGGTGAGTTCGAGCAGGCGCCGCAGGGCCGGGCCGATGTCGTCCAGATGGAAGGCGATGCCGTCCCGGCACGCGGAGCGGTGGATCTGGAGCAGGGTCGACAGCCCCATGGAGTCGACCGTCCCCAGCTCCGCGCAGTCCAGGCGCAGTTCATCGGCGCCCGCGCGGTCGTCGAGGGCCGTCCGTACCCGCTGGAGCAGTTCCCCGCAGGTGTCGTAGTCCAGGTCGCCGGTGAGGGCCAGGCGCACGGCGTGCAAGCCGGTGCCGAAGGAGGTGGTCACGGGTTCGTCCAGCGTCTCGGGGTCAGGGACGGGAGGCGAGCTCGGTGCGCCCGGCGTCGAGGATCCGGCGGGCCCGCGGGAAGTCGTGCAGCTGCTCCTCCAGCAGGTCCAGGCACGGCAGCAGCGAGCGCGCCGGTACCCGGCGGGCGGTGAGCACCTCGGCGGTCCACGCGAGGAAGCCGGTGAAGACCTCGTCGGCGTCGACGTACAGGGCGGCCGTCAGGAAGCCCACGATGTGGGCGATGTCCTCGGCGGTGCGCTCACGCTGCTCGTCGCTGTAGTCCCGCATCGCGGGAAGTTGCTGTTCCAGGCGCTGGAAGGTGTCACGCACCAGCCGGGTGGAGGACCTGGCGACCAGCGTGTACTCCTGGTCGCCCAGATGCGGCAGATCGTCGATCGCCTGGTGGGCGAGGGTCGGCCGGGTCAGCGGACCGGCCGCGAGCCGGTCCCCGGCCGCGCGTGCGTCCGGCGCCCACGCGTCGGCACCCAGCAGGCGGGCGTAGCGGCCGTCGGTACCGAAGGCGAGACCACCGGCCATGACCGGGGTGCCGGCCGCCTGGACGGCGGTGATCGCGCTGTGCGCCAGGGGCAGCCGGGTGGGCAGCGAGCTCGACAGGCACACCGCGTCCGGCCCGGTGCGGTGGACGTGGCTGATCAGGTGGGCGGTGGGGACCTGCGCGCCGAGGTAGTCCACCTGCCAGCCGCGC
Source organism: Streptomyces paradoxus (assembly GCF_014202475.1). GTDB lineage: Bacteria > Actinomycetota > Actinomycetes > Streptomycetales > Streptomycetaceae > Streptomyces > Streptomyces paradoxus. Next base: position 385,658 of record NZ_JACHGV010000006.1, on the reverse strand, counting down.
AGCCGCAGCGTCTCGGACACCAGGCGCGCGGGCAGGGCGTGCCACTCCTGGTCCACGCAGGCGACCGTGATCCGGCCCCGGCCGGACACCGGACGCCTCGTCGGCAGGACGGCGATGACGCGGTCGTTGATGGCGGTGGCGGCGTGCTCGTCGGCCACGCTCATACGGTTGGCCGCCCACTCGATGCCGACCTTGTGCTGCACGGCGCCGATCACGTCCAGCAGCACCGCCTCGGGCTCCAGCCCCGCGGCCAGGGCGTCGGTGACGACGTCGACCGCCGCGTACTCGTCCCCGGCCCGGACGGCGGCCCACAGTTTGTCCGCCCACGGCCCGGACGTGCCCTCGTCGTGCGGTGCGGAGAGACGGGCGCCGACCCTGTGGCGGCCCGGTGCGTCGTCGATGTCGGTGATGCGTCCGGTCATGCCGTGTACCTGCCCCGGGTCGCGCCGTCCACCGCGCTGAGGTGGGCGCCGCGGGGCGCGGTGATGGCCAGCACGGCGATGTCGTCGTGGCGTCCGCCGCCTATCCACTGCGAGGTGACCATCTGGATGCGCTCCACGACCGCCTGCGCGGGCATGCCGGCGCACTCGGCCGCCGCGCGCTTGAGGCGCTGGTCGCCGAACATGGTGTCGCCCAGCGGACCGCCCCTGGCCTCGGTGACGCCGTCGGTGAACAGCAGGCAGGTTTCCCCCGGCGCCAGCCGGACCTGTGCGGTGCGGGAGGTGATGGCCGGCAGCACGCCGATCAGGGTGCCGCCCGTGTCGGCCTCCACCACGGTCCCGTCCCGCCGGATGATCAGCGGCGCGGGATGCCCGGCGGACGTGAGCCTCAGCGCCACCTCGCGCTCCTCCCGGCGGACCGAGGCCATCACGAGCGTGGCGAAACGGGTGTGGTGGCTGGTGCGCATGGCGTTGTTCACCAGGCGCAGCATCCTGGCGTGGTCGTCGGCCATCGGCAGCAGGGCGTGCAGCGTGTTGCGGATCTTGCCCGTGAGCACCGCCGCCTCCAGCCCCTTGCCGGCCACGTCCCCGAGCACGACGAGGGTCTCGGGGGAGTCCTCGGCGGGCGGGTGGACGTCGTAGAAGTCACCGCCGATGCGCTCGGTGTCCCTGCTGGCCCGGTAGCCGCCGGCGAACTCCACGCCCTCCACCTGCCGCAGGGTGGGCGGCAGGAGTTCCCGCATGAGCGTTTCGGAGATCGAGTTCTGTTCCGCGTAGAGGCGGGCGGCCGACATCGCCGCGCCGGCCCGGGCGGCGAACAGCCCGGCCAGCGACTCCTCCGCCTCGGTGAACGCGTCCTGCTGCGCCCGGCGCAGCAGGACCAGCGCCCCGGCCGGTACGCCGAGACCCGGAAGCGGTGTGATCACCAGCGACCCGACCTCGCCGAACCCCGCAGGGATCAGCCAGTCCGGGGCCGTCGCGGGGTCGATCCACCGCGAGGGCACCGGCGGGAAGCCCCGCAGCGCCTCGGCGAGTCCCGGCACGGACTCCGGTGCCTCGGACACGGTGCTGCGGCGGAGCTCACGCCGGTGGTCGCAGGCGACCACCGGCAGGCTTCTCCCAGCGGTGGGCGAGATGACCAGCGCGGCATCCGCCAGATGCTCCGTGGCGAGGCGCGCCGTGACCTCCATGCACCGGTCGAGGTTGAGCGAGGCCAGCAGGGCGGCCGAGGCCTCGGCGAGGAACCGGGTGCGTCCGCGCTCGGCCGCCAGCTCCGCCACCGCGGAACGGTGGGCGGTCTCGTCCAGCAGCCACCAGACGGTGCGGCCGTCCGCCAGGACGGACGGCTGCGCCGAGAACGAGCGGTCGCCCACCTCCCCGCTGACGGGGACGGGCCGGGTCCGGCCGGCGGCGAGCCAGGCGGGGAAGGACAGCGGCTGCCCGACGCGGGCGGCCGGCAGCAGGGCACCGGCCGCGTCGTTGAGCTCCGCGATGTTTCCGTCCGCGTCCAGGACCACCACCGGGCAGGGGGCGGAGGCGACGCTCACCGTGCTCACCGCACCGGTGCGGGGCCTGGCCGGGGAAGAAGTCATGTACGGGGTCCCTACGCGTGACCCACACCTCACTTTGCGAAGACCGGACTGTTCTCGATGCACGGTCCCGCAGACCGGGTGTGCGGTGCAACCACCGGACGCGCCCGGGGTGCGGCGAAGGACGATCCCGGGGCCGGTCACCCGCCGAAAACGGCTCCCTACCCCGACGGCCGGTCACGAGTCCGTGCGAAGTTTCACATCCCGTCCACAACCCGGGGCGGCCCGCTCCGCCCGCCGGGACGCACGGAGCGGCGGGGGTGACACCCCCGCCGCCCGCATCACCTCACAGGTACTGCTTCAGCTCCCGCCGCGCCAGCGACCGCTGGTGCACCTCGTCCGGCCCGTCCGCGATCATCAGCGTCCGCGCCCCGGCGTACAGCTCCGCCAGCGGGAAGTCCTGGCTCACCCCGCCGGCGCCGTGCAGCTGGATCGCCCGGTCGAGGATGTCCACCACCGCCCGGGGCGTGGCGATCTTGATGGACTGGATCTCGGTGTGCGCTCCGCGGTTGCCCACCGTGTCCATCAGCCACGCGGTCTTCAGCACCAGCAGCCGCAGCTGCTCCACCGTCACGCGCGCGTCCGCGATCCAGTTGTGCACCACGCCCTGCTGCGCCAGCGCCTTCCCGAACGCGTGCCGGGACACCGCTCGGCGGCACATCAGCTCGATCGCCCGCTCGGCCATGCCGATCAGCCGCATGCAGTGGTGGATCCGGCCGGGGCCGAGCCGCGCCTGCGCGATGGCGAAACCGCCGCCCTCCTCGCCGACCAGGTTCGACACCGGCACGCGCGCGTGGTCGAAGATCACCTCGGCGTGACCGCCGTGGTAGTGGTCCTCGTATCCGAACACCTGCATGGCGCGCTCGATGGCGACGCCCGGGGTGTCGCGCGGCACCAGCACCATCGACTGCTGGCGGCGGACGTCCTCCCCGTCCGGGTCGGTCTTGCCCATCACGATGAAGATCTTGCAGTCGGGGTGCATCGCCCCGGAGATGTACCACTTGCGGCCGGTGATGACGTACTCGTCGCCGTCCCGCTCGATGTGCGTGGTGATGTTGGTGGCGTCCGAGGAGGCCACATCCGGCTCGGTCATCGCGAACGCCGAGCGGATCTCGCCGGCCAGCAGCGGCTCCAGCCACTGCTTCTGCTGCTGCTCGTCGCCGAACTGGGTGAGCACCTCCATGTTGCCGGTGTCGGGCGCCGCGCAGTTCGTCACCGTCGGCGCGAGCTGCGGGGAGCGGCCCATGATCTCGGCGAGCGGCGCGTACTGGAGATTGGTCAGCCCGGCCCCGTACTCGGAGTCCGGCAGGAACAGGTTCCACAGGCCCTGCCTGCGGGCCTCGGCCTTGAGCTCCTCGACCACGGGCACGTTCTCCCACGGCGAGGCCAGCCGGTCGCGCTGCTCGTGCGCGACCGCCTCGGCGGGGTAGACGTACTCGTCCATGAAGGCGAGGAGCTTGGCGCGCAGCTCTTCGGTGCGCGCGTCGAAAGCGAAGTCCATCTGGATCAGCCCTCCTGAAGGCCTTCGTGGAGCGTGGTCAGTCCGTGCCGGACGAAGACGGGCACGAGGTCGCCGATGCGGTCGAAGCCGCGCCCGACCGTCTGGCCCAGCGTGTAGCGGTAGTGGATGCCTTCGAGGATCACGGCGAGCTTGAACCAGGCGAACGCCGTGTACCAGGAGACCGCGGAGACGTCGCGGCCGGAGCGCGCGGCGTACCGCTCGATGAGCTCCGACGGCGCCGGATGCCCGGGGGCCTCGGCGGTCGTGGAGACGGGGGACTCGGGCATGCCGAGCGGCATGCTGTACATCACCAGCAGGCCGAGGTCGGTGAGCGGGTCGCCCAGCGTCGACATCTCCCAGTCGAGGATCGCCCGGATCGAGTCGTCCTCGCCGATCAGCACGTTGTCGAGCCGGTAGTCGCCGTGCACGACGGCCGGGGCGGGGGAGCGGGGCAGCTCGCGCCCGAGGGCGGCGTGCAGCTCGTCGATGCCGTCCAGGTCGCGGTTGCGGGAGGCGTCCAGCTGCTTGCCCCAGCGCCGCAGCTGCCGGTCCAGGAAACCCTCGGGCCGGCCGAAGTCGGCGAGACCCACCTCGCCCGGGTCGACCGCGTGCAGCTCCACCAGCGTGTCGACGAGGTTCAGCACCGCGCCCCGGGTCCGCTCCGGACCGAGCGGGGCGAGCTGGTCGGCGGTGCGGTAGGGGGTGCCCTCGACGAACTTCATGACGTAGAACGGCGACCCGAGCACCTCCTCGTCCTCGCACAGGAGCACCGGCTCCGGGACCGGCACTGCGGTCGGGTGCAGCGCGCTGATCACCCGGTGCTCGCGCTTCATGTCGTGCGCGGTGGCCAGGACGTGGCCGAGCGGGGGCCGGCGCACGACCCAGCGGGAGGTGCCGTCGGAGACCGCGTAGGTGAGGTTGGACCGTCCGCCCTCGATCAGCCGGCCGGACAGCGGGCCGTTCACCAGGCCCGGCCGCTCGCGGTCGAGCAGGCCGCGCAACCGGTCGAGATCCAGTCCGGGCGGATGGTCGGGGCTCATGCGTCGCTCCTACGGGCGGGGTGGACAGTTCCCGACTCATGATGCCGACCGGTCGGTATGTCGTCCAGAGCGGGACCGAAACGTGATCGGAGCCACGATAGGCCGACGACGTCCTCCGCGAGGCGCCGGGGAGGTTTCGGCCGGTTCGTTCAGGCCATCCGGCTTGCGTGCGGTGCGACGAGCCCGGAAGGTCGGAGCCATGAAGGCGATCAGCTACTCACGGTACGGCGGACCCGAGGTGCTGGCGTTCGGGGAGGTCCGCGATCCGAAGGTCGGCCCGGACGCGGTGCTGGTGAAGGTGCGGGCGGCGGCCGTGAACCCCGTCGACTGGAAGGCCCGCGAGGGCTACCTCGACGGGATTTTCGCCCCGGTCTTCCCCGTGGTGCCCGGCTGGGACGTCTCGGGCGTCGTGGTGCGGCCGGGCGTGGCCGTCTCGGAGTTCGACGTCGGGGACGAGGTCATCGGGTACGTGCGCGAGGACTTCCTCTCCCGGGGCACCTTCGCCGAGTACGTGGCCGCACCCCTGCGCACCCTGGCGCGCAAGCCGCGCAACCTCTCCTTCGAGGAGGCGGCAGGGCTGCCGCTGGTCGGGCTCACCGCCTACCAGGTGCTGATCAAGGTGCTCCAGGTGAAGCGGGGCGAGACCGTCCTGGTGCACGCCGCGGCCGGGGGCGTCGGCTCGATCGCCGTGCAGCTCGGTGTCCACCTCGGTGCCCGGGTGATCGGTACGGCGAGCGAGTCCAACCACGACTTCGTGCGGGGCCTCGGCGGGGAGCCGGTGGTGTACGGCGAGGGCCTGGGCGAGCGGGTGCGCGGACTGGCCCCGGAGGGCGTGGACGCCGTGTTCGACACCGTCGGCGGGGACGCGCTGAAGGTGTCGGCGAACCTGCTGGCCCCCGAGGGCCGCCTGGTGTCGATCGCCGACAACGACGTCGTGAACTACGGCGGCCGCTACTACTTCGTCCGCCCCGACGCGCAGGACCTCCAGCGCCTGGCCGACCTGGCGGAGCAGGGCGTGGTGAGCGTGCACATCGACGAGACGTTCCCCCTGGAGCGGGCGGCGGACGCGCACCGGCTGAACCAGGCGGGCCGCACCCGCGGCAAGATCGTCGTGACGGTGGACTGGGAGACCGAGGGCGAGTGAGGAGCGGCCCCTACAGCACGAGGGCGGCCCCGCACGCCGCCATCGCCACCGTGCACAGCACCGCGGCCGCCGCGTGCCGGGGCGCGAAGGACGCGGGGCTCGGGGTGGCCGCGAGGGTGCGGATGCGCCGGTGGGCGACGCTCAGGAAGCCCAGCCAGAGCACGCAGCAGAGCGCGCCCGCGACGACCCCGGCCGCCGACGCTCCGCCGTGCAGCACGGTCTTCACCGCGAGCACGGCGACGACGGTGCCCGACAGGGTCGTACGCCGCCACGCGAGCCGGGTCCGCTCGGGCTGCAGCCCGGGGTCCCGGTCGGGGGCCTGCCGCCGGGCGGCCGGCGTGCTCACGCCTCCCACCCCACGAGCACGACCAGGACCATGGCGACGGCCACGACCGCGACGACGAGACTCAGCAGCGCCGGGAACCGGGACACCGGCAGGTCCTCGCCCCGGCGCATGGCACGCTCGCAGCGCACCCAGTGGTTGACGGCCCGCAGCGAGCACAGCACGCCCGCGCCCAGCAGCGCGAGTGCCAGCCCGACCCGCCAGGCCCAGCGCAGGTCCGGCAGGAACTGGTCCACGGCGAAGCCGCCGCCGATCAGAGCGAGCGCGGTGCGCAGCCAGGCCAGGAAGGTGCGTTCGTTGGCCAGCGAGAACCGGTAGTCGGGCGTCTCGCCGTCCTCCCGGACCTCCGCCGGCACGAACCACAACCGGACGTTCCGTACGAACTCGATCACGTGCGCGACCCTACCCGGCGGCCCGTCCTGCTCCGGCCGGGCCGCCCGGCCGGAACGCCTTGAGCCGCTGGTACGCCGCCAGCCCGTCCGGCACCCACTCCCACGCGCCGAGGCGCCGGTCGACCTCGGCCTCGGGCAGGAAGTCGTACCAGGCCACCTCCTCGGCCTGCGGCCGCACGGGCAGCTCGCAGCGCACCTCGTGGACCGCCGACCACCAGCTCCGGCCGGAGCCGTCGTCGTAGAGGAACGTGAAGAGGTGCCGGGGCTGCGGCAGGCCGCTCACGCCCAGTTCCTCCTCGGCCTCGCGCAGGGCCGCGCTCGCGTAGGACTCGCCCGCGCCGACGACCCCGCCGACGAACATGTCGTAGAGGGAGGGGAAGACCAGCTTGGTGGGGGTGCGCCGGTGCACGAAGATGCGGTCCTCGGCGTCCCGGGCCTGGATGAACACGCAGCGGTGGCGCAGTCCCCGGGCGTAGACCTCGCCTCGGGGGGACTGCCCGATGACCTGGTCGTGCTCGTCCACGATGTCGAGGATCTCGTCGGCGGCGCTCATGCCCTCATCCAAGCAGGGTGCGCGCCCCCGGCCGAGCGGGGCCCGTCAGGGGGAGGCCGGGCTCACCGCGGGTGCGGCCACCCTGGCCCGCTCCGGCGCCCCCTGCGGCATCGCGGGGTGCAGGCCCAGCAGCACGATCCCGGCGACCACGGCCAGCAGACCACCGGCCTCCCAGCCCAGGGCCATCGCGTCGGTGCGCAGCCGGTCGCCCAGGAAGCCGACGCCGCAGACGATGCCGGCCAGCGGCTGCGCCGCGGTCAGGGCGGGCAGCGATTTGCGCAGGGACGCGGTCTCGAACGCGCTCTGCACGAGCACCAGGCCCGTGACGCCCAGTGCGAGCACCGCGTACGGCTCCCAGCCGGTGAGCAGCTCGGCGAAGCCGCCTTCGGAGACCTTCTGCCCGCTGACCCGGGTCAGCGCGTCCTGCACGCCGTAGAGCAGTCCGGCGGCCAGCGCCAGCAGGACCGGGCCCGAGCTGAGCCGGGACCGCTTGCCGTGCGCGGTGAGCAGCAGGGCGAGCCCGATCATGACGCCGATGATCACCCACTGCCGCACCGGATCGGCTGTCGCGGCACCGCCCTCCGGCCGGCCCGCCACGATGAACGCCGTGACTCCACCGGCCAGCAGGAGGAGGCCCGCCCAGCCCTGGCGGCCCAGGGGCTGCCGGGTCTGCCTGCGGGAGAGCGCGAGCGCGAAGAGCAGGTTCGTCGCCAGCAGCGGCTCCACCAGCGAGAGCTCGCCCTGCCCCAGCGCGGCGGCGCCGAGCCCCATGCCGACCACCATCAGCGCGATGCCGCCGAGCCAGCGCGGCACCTTCACGAGGTCGATCAGCAGACGGAAGGAGAGGAAGTCGCTCAGCGGGGCACGCTGAGCTGCGTTCTGCTGGAGGACGAAGCCGAAGCCCAGACAGCAGGCGGCGCCCAGGGCGAGCGCCAGTACTAGAACCGACACGCGGTGTACCTCGATCGTCAGGTCGGGTCACGGTTGCGTAGGGGCCGACTGTACCGGCCGGCTCCGCCCGGCGCGCCCGTACGTCATGCCATCGTCGGGGGCGGCGGCAGCTCACGCTATGACGTACGTCACAAAGGGCGAAACGGAAAAATCGGATGCCGCTCACACGAGTCGCTCCTGCCTCTTGGATCACAAAATCCTCACAAGTGGCGGGAGTTGACGCGTGTAACGCCCTGACCACCCTTGACGACGACCATGGGCGGGGGGTTGGCTGTGTGTGATCAGTTCATGGCAATGCGCACATCCGCGCTCCCTCTGCCGCCGTGAGCCGAAACACCAGAAGAGCGCGTGAGGAAGTCCCGCGGTGTCCCCACCCCCGCCTCCCCTCGGCCGTGGCCGCAGACGTGCCGCGCAGGCCTTCGACGAGGCCCTCGACGACGCCGACCTCATGGCCGCGCGCACCGCACTCGTGCAGGGCCGCTGGCAGAACGCCCGGTCCCTGCTGGTGCACACCGGGGACGACTGGGACCGGCGCGGCCACCGCGTCACCGTCCTCGCGCGGGAGTCCTCCTGCGCCGCGTGGGCCCGGGAGTGGCTGCTCGCCGAACCCGAGTCCGCCGACGCCGCCGTGCTGCTCGCCCTCGCCCAGGTCCGGCGCGCCCTGCACGGCAAGGCCAAGCCGGTCCACGCCCGCGAGGCCTGCCAGGCGGCCGCGGCCCGTGCCCCCGCCGACCCCACCCCCTGGCTCGGCCTGCTCATGCTGGAGTGCGCGGTCGGCGGCGACCAGGACGTGGTCCGCACCTTCGAGGCGGTCCGCGGCCGGTACGCCGACCACCACCACGCCCACCACCTGATGGTCGCCCGGCTCGCCGGCCGCCGCGCCGAGGCCGGCCCGGACCCGCTGCACGAGGTCTACGACTTCGCCAACTGGTCCGCCGAGCAGGCGCCCGCCGACTCACCGCTCGCGATCCTGCCGGTCATCGCGCACGCCGAGCGCTACCGCGTGCTGGCCGCCGCCGGGCACGAACCCGCCGACCCGGCCGCCTCCGGTCACTGGACGGGCCGCCGCGCCCGCCAGGTCATGAAGGCCGCCTTCGACTGGTGGCTGGAGTGGGAGCTGGAGGGGCACCCGCGGCGGCTGATCGACCTGAACTTCCTCGCCCACGCCAAGTTCTGCGAGGGGCGGGGCGCCGAGGCCGCCGCCCTGTTCCACCGGATCGGCCGCCACGCCACCCCGGCGCCCTGGTCGTACCCGGACCGCGACCCGCACACCGCCTTCGCCGCCGCCCGCGCCGGCGCGCTCGGCACGGCCTGACACCCACGACCCGAAGAGTGAGGACGCTCCCCCGATGACCACGGACAGTTCGAGAACGAGCCCGACCGCCTCCGGCGGCATCAGTACGTTCAAGGGGGAGGAGCGCGCCCTGCGCGCCGACCGGCTCGGCACCGGGGGCCTGCTGCTCTCCGTCCTCGCCGCGACCGCTCCGCTCATGGTGGTCGCGGGTGTCATGCCCACTACATTCGCGGTGATGGGCATCGTCGGCCAGCCGCTGCTCTTCGTCGTCCTCGGCGTCGTCCTGATCCTGTTCAGCATCGGCTACGCCGAGATGAGCCGCCACGTCCACAACGCGGGCGCCTTCTACGCCTACATCTCCCGGGGCCTCGGGGGCACCGCCGGCGCGGGCGCCGCCCTGGTGGCCCTCGTCGCCTACAACGCGCTCCAGGTCGGCATCTACGGCATCTTCGGCTTCGAGGTCTCCGGGCTCCTCGCCACCTACGCCGACGTGCAGATCGCCTGGTGGATACCGGCGCTCGTGGCGGCGCTCGCCGTCGGGCTGCTGGGCTGGCTCAAGATCGACGTCAACGCCCGCGTGCTCGGCGTGCTGCTGGTCATCGAGGTGCTCCTCGTCGTGATCTTCGACATCGCCGCGATCGCCGACCCCGGCAAGGAGGGCCTGTCCCTGCACGCCTTCAACCCCGACACCCTCACCGGCGCGGGCGTCGGCACCGCGCTGTGCTTCTGCATCGCCGCCTTCCTCGGATTCGAGCAGGCCCCGGTGTACGCCGAGGAGACCAGCCGCCCGCACGTCCTGGTGCCGCGCGTGATGTTCCTCGCCGTCGGCGGGGTCGCCGTCTTCTTCGCGCTGAGCAGCTGGGCCCTCACCGTGGCCACCGGCCCCGCCGCCATCGTCGGCACGTCCCAGAAGCAGAGCGCCGGGCTGCTGTTCTTCCTCACCGAGTCCCGCCTCGGCGGCACCTTCACGGACGTCCTGCACGTCCTGTTCGTCACCGGCATGTTCGCCGCGCTGCTCAGCTTCCACAACGTCGTCGCCCGCTACGCCTTCGCCATGGGCCGCGAAGGCCTGCTGCCAGCCGCCTTCGGCCGCACCAGCGGCAGCAGCGGCGCCCCCGGCACCGGCTCGCTGCTCCAGACCGTCGTGGCCGTGGTGGTCGTGGCCGCCTTCGCGATCGCCGACGACAAGCCGGCCGGCGACCCGACCGCGCCCGTCCTGCAGCTGTTCACCTGGTTCGGCAACATCGGCGCCCTCGGCGTGATCGTGCTGATGGCGGCGGCGTCCCTGTCCGTACTCGTCTTCTTCGTCCGCCGCGGCGCCGCCGGCGCCCAGGCCTGGCGGCTGGTCACGTCCGCGCTGGCGGGCATCGCCCTGCTGGTGATCGCCGGCTACACGGTGAAGGACTTCGAGGTGCTGGTCGGCGCCGGCCCCGACTCGTCGCTGAGCTGGGTGCTGCCCGGCATCATCGGCCTCGCCGCGCTCGCCGGGGTGGTCCTCGGCCTGGTGCTGCGCGCCCGCGCCCCCGAGAAGCACGCGCGGATCGGCCTCGGCAACGAGGCGTTCCAGCTGGACAAGGCGGCCTCCTCCTGAGTCCGCCCGCGTAAGAAGTGGTTACGGAAATCTGACGAGCACCCGCGATCCCTGTCCTGCCGGGGCCGCGGGTGTTCGAATGAGAACGTGAACGAGGACGTACATCAGGGTGTGAACGACGAACACCCCGAGGAGCGGGGCACCCCGATCGGCCGCCGCGTCTTCCTCGGCACCCTCGCCCTGGGCGCCGCGGGCGTCGTCGCCGCGCCCCCGCTGCAACGCGGCCTGGAGGCATTCCTCGGCGGCGCGGCCGACAAGGACCCCACGGGCCTGACCGGCCTGCTGCCCAACGGCGGCGGCTTCCGCTACTACTCGGTCGCCTCGTCCGTCCCGCGCAAGAACGCCGGCAGCTACCGCCTCACCGTGGACGGCCTGGTCGCCCGCCCCACGACCTACACCCTCGACGCCCTCAAGGCGCTGCCCCAGACCCGGCTGGTCCGCGACGTCCAGTGCGTCACGGGCTGGCGCGTCCCCGACACGCCCTTCGAGGGCGTACGCCTGTCCCGGATCCTGGACGCCGCCCGGGTCCGCCCCACGGCCAAGGCCGTCCGCTTCACCTGCTTCGACGGCACGTACACCGAGAGCCTCACCCTCGACCAGGCCCGCCGCGCGGACGTCCTGGTCGCGCTGCGCATGCAGGACAAGGACCTCGGCCACTCCCACGGCGGCCCGGTCCGCCTCTACGTGGCGCCCATGTACTTCTACAAGTCCGCCAAGTGGCTCTCCGGCATCACCGTCACCGACGAGGTCCGGCCGGGCTACTGGGAGGAGCGCGGCTACGACATCGACGCCTGGGTGGGCCGCTCGAACGGACGGGACGATGACCCCACGAGCTGACACACCGCCGGTCACGGCCGACGTGCGCCGCTTCACCACGCTGCAGCGCTGGACCCACCGCACCACGGCCGCGCTGATGGGCATCTGCGTCATCACCGCGGCCTGCCTCTACGTCCCCCAGCTCGCCGAACTCGTGGGCCGCCGCGCCCTGGTCGTCACCCTGCACCAGTGGTCGGGTCTCGCCCTGCCCGTCCCCGTCCTGGCCGGCCTCGCCTCCCGGGCCTTCCGCGCCGACCTCGGCCGCCTCAACCGCTTCGGCCCGCACGACCGCACCTGGCTGCGCGCCGCCCTGCGCCGCGACAAACGCCACGCGTCCCGCCCCGCCGCCAAGTTCAACGCCGGGCAGAAGCTCTACGCCTCCTGGATCGCCGGCGCCACGCTGGTCATGCTCGCCACGGGCCTGATGATGTGGTTCACCCACCTCACCCCCCTGCTCTGGCGCACCAGCGCCACCTTCGTCCACGACTGGCTGGCCCTCACCATGGGCATCGTCCTGGCGGGCCACATCGGCATGGCACTGGCGGACCCGGAATCGAGAAGGGGCATGCGCACCGGGTCGGTGAGCCGGGAGTGGGCATCCCGAGAGCACTCTCTGTGGCGCGAGTAGCTGTCTCAGGGGCGCGGGGAACTGCGCGACCAACCACAACCCACCCGCGGCCGCCCCACGATGAGAAGCCCTATGGCGTCTGCTCGAAATCCAGCAGCACCTTGCAGGACCGGCTCCGGTCAGCCGCCAGGGCGAAAGCCGACTCGGCGTCCCCCACGGGAACCACCGCACCGACAAGCCCGTCGAACGCCGGCTCCACCGCCAGCAACGCCAGCGCCTCGTCGAACTCCGTGTCGAAGCGGAACGCCCCCCGCAGCTCGATCTCCCGGCTCACCACCAGGTTCCCGGCGAAGGAACTGTGCCCTGGCGGCAACATCCCCAACTGCACGACGACCCCGCAGCGCCGCACCCGCCGCAGACACGCGTCGAGTCCCGCGGCCACCCCGGACGCCTCGATGGCCACATCGACCTCGTCGGGCCACCCGGCATCGTCGGGATCGTCGGCGCGAACAACCGTCCCGGCACCGGCGACCCGGGCGTACTCCAATGCCTCGGGCAGGAGATCCGTCACCGTCACGTCCGCGGCACCCGCCGCCTTCGCCGCCGCGACCACGAGACACCCGATGGGTCCGGCGCCGGTGACCAGAACGTGCCGCCCCCGGACGTCCCCGGCCCGCCGCACCGCGTGCAGCGCCACCGACAGCGGTTCGGCGAGTGCCGCCCGCCGCAGACCGAGGCCGGGCGGCAGGGGCCGCACCTGCTCGGCGGGTACGACGACTCGGGCGGCGAAACCGCCCTGGACGTGCGGGAAGCGGGCCGCGCTGCCGAGGTAGCGCGTGTCCCGGCACACGTTCCGCCGCCCGCCCGCGCACTCCGGGCACACCCCGCACGGGGTCGCCGGATGCACGGCGGCAGCGGTGCCGGGAGCCGGCCCCGTGGCACCGGGGCCGTACCCCACAACCGTCCCGACGACCTCGTGCCCGAGCACCATCGGCTCCCGCAACCGGAAGTCACCGACCCCGCCGTGCCGCCAGTAGTGCAGATCGGACCCGCACACCCCGCCGTACCGCACGGCGACCAGCGCCTGCCCCGGCCCGGGCTCCGGCACCGGCAGCTCCGCCACCCGCAGGTCGCCCTGACCGTGGATCACACACCCCAGCATCACAGCCGCCTCCGGCAGGTCACAGCACGCTCGTCATACCGCCGTCGACATACAGCACCTGCCCGCTGACGAAGTCCGCCGCCGGGGAGGCGAGGAACAGCACCCCGCCCACCAGGTCCCGCGTACGGCCCCAGCGCCCGGCCGGCGTACGCCGCCGCACCCAGGAGCTGAACTCCTCGTCCTCCACCAGCGGCCGGGTCAGCTCGGTCTCGATATAGCCCGGGCCGAGCCCGTTCACCTGCACCCCGCTCGGACCCCAGTCGGCGCACATGCCCTTGGTGAGCATCTTCAGCGCGCCCTTGGTGGCGGCGTACGGCGCGATCCCGGGCCGTACCACCTCGCTCTGCAGCGAGCAGATGTTGATGATCTTCCCGTGGCCGCGTTCCGTCATCCGGCGCGCGGCCTCACGCCCGACCAGGAAGGCACTGGTCAGATTGGTGTCCAGGATCCGGTGCCAGTCGGACTCGCCGAATTCCAGCAGCGGGGCGCGCAGTTGCATGCCCGCGTTGTTGACGAGGATGTCGAGCGGGCCCACCCGCTCCTCGACCTCGGCGACCCCCGAGGCCACCGAGGAACCGTCCGTCACGTCGAACGCGGCCGTGTGCACCCGGTCGCCCGGCAGCCCGGCGGCGGCCTCGGCGAGCCGGTCCTCGTCGCGCCCGTTCAGGACGACCGTGCAGCCGGCCTCCGCCAGACCGCGAGCGAGGGCGAGTCCGATGCCCCGGCTGGAGCCGGTGACCAGGGCCCTGCGGCCGCCGACGTCGAAGAGGGGATGAGCCGTCATCGCCGCGGCACTCCTAGATCACGAGGGACAACAGCAGGACGATGCCGCCGGCGACCACCGAGATGATCGTCTCCATGACGGACCAGGTCTTGATGTTCTGGCCGACGCTCAGCCCGAAGTACTCCTTCACCATCCAGAACCCGGCGTCGTTGACGTGGCTGAAGAACAGCGAGCCGGCGCCGATGGCCAGGACGAGGAGTGCCGCGTGCGTGCTCGACATGTCGGCCGCGAGCGGGGCGACCAGACCGGCGGCCGAGACCGTGGCCACCGTCGCCGAACCGGTCGCGAGGCGGATCACCACCGCGATCAGCCAGGCCAGCAACAGCGCCGGGATCGCCCAGTCCTCGGAAATGTCCAGCACCATCTGACCCACGCCGGTGTCGATCAGCGTCTGCTTGAAGCCGCCACCCGCGCCGACGATCAGCAGGATGCCCGCGATCGGCATGAGGCTCTTCTCGACGAGCGGCGATATCCGCTCCTTGGAGAATCCGGCGGGCCGCAGCAGCGTGAAGATGCCGACCAGCACCGAGGCGAGCAGCGCGATCATCGGGGCACCGATCACGTCGAAGACCCGCTGGACGAGGTTCTCCGGGTCATCGATGACGATGTCGACGAGCGCCTTGGCCAGCATGAGGATCACCGGCAGCAGGACCGTGAACAGCGTGGCGCCGAAGCCGGGGCGCTTGTCGAGCCCCTCGGAGGCGCGCTGCGGGATCATCTTCTCGGGGGCGGGCACGTCGACCCAGCGGGCCGCGTACTTCGAGAACACCGGACCCGCGATGATCACGGTGGGGACGGCGACGAGGACACCGAGCGCCAGGGTGATGCCGAGGTCGGCGCCCACCGCGTCGATCGCGACCAGCGGACCGGGGTGCGGCGGCACCAGGCCGTGCATCACGGACAGGCCCGCGAGCGCCGGGATGCCGATGCGCATCAGCGAGTAGTTGCCGCGCTTGGCGACCATCAGCACGACCGGGATCAGCAGCACGATGCCGACCTCGAAGAAGAGCGGCAGCCCGATCACGGAGGCGATCAGCACCATCGCCCACGGCATCGACCGCCCGCCGGCCTTCTCCAGGATGGTGTCGACGATCTGGTCGGCACCGCCGGAGTCGGCGAGCATCTTGCCGAGGATCGCCCCGAGGGCGATCAGCACACCGACACCGGCGACCGTGGTGCCGAGGCCGGCGCTGAAGCTGGTGAGCACCTTGTCCAGCGGGGCCCCGGCGATCGCGCCGAGCGTCAGTGACCCGATGGTCAGGGCCAGGAAGGCGTGCAGCTTGAACTTCGTGATGAGCAGGACGATGACGGCGATGCCCGCCAGGACGGCGATGCCCAGCTGAGCGTGGCCGGCCGAGGTGATCGGCTCGGGTGCGTCCGCTGCCAGCATCTCGACGCTGGGTCTGGTCACGGTGGGTGGTTCCCTTGCGTTGGGGAGAAGGGGGAGGGGAAACCGCCAGGGGCTACTGGACGGGCTCGGGGAGTTCCCGCAGGGCGTGCGCCGCCCGCTCGGTGATCTCCTCCGGGCCGCCCGTGACGTCCACCCCGACCCCCGCCTCGTCCGCCGCGAGGGGCTGGAGCGTGGCGAACTGGGAGTCGAGCAGCGCCGTGGGCATGAAGTGCCCCTGCCGGTGCGACATCCGGTCCTCGATCAGCGCGCGGTCGCCCGTGAGGTGCACGAAGACCACGCCGGGCGCGGCGGCCCGCAGCCGGTCGCGGTACGACCGCTTCAGCGCCGAGCAGCTGACGACCCCGCCGAGCCCGGCCCGCCCGTGCGCCCACTCGCCGATGGCGTCGAGCCAGGGCAGGCGGTCCTCGTCGGTGAGCGGGGTGCCGGCCGACATCTTGGCGATGTTGGCCTGCGGGTGGAAGTCGTCGCCCTCGGCGTACGGAACGCCGAGCCGGGCCGCGAGCAGGGGACCGATGGTGGTCTTGCCGGTGCCCGCTACGCCCATGACCACGACGACATGGGGGGTGTTCATCGCTGCCTCACTGTCTGCTGTCCGAGGTCGACACGTGATGTCGACGCAACTGAAACCCATTAGGTACGACGAATTCAAGAGGCCGTGATGAATAAGTCTGACTTTTTGTCACCGTGATCTACCCCGTACGCTGAGTGCATGAGCACACCGGGCCGGGGGCTGCACGGCCATGTACTGGACACCCTCGGCCCCGAGATCACGGCGGGTGAGTACCCGCCGGGCAGCGTCCTGCGCACCGACGAACTCGCCCAGCGCTTCGATGTGTCACGCTCCGTGATGCGTGAGGCGGTCCGCGTCCTGGAGTCCATGTACCTGGTCGAGTCCCGCCGCCGCGTCGGCGTGACGGTCCGCCCGAAATCCGAGTGGAACGTCTACGACCCGCAGGTCATCCGCTGGCGCCTGGCCGGCGCCGACCGCCCGCGGCAGCTGCGGTCCCTCACGGTGCTGCGCTCGGCGATCGAACCCGTCGCGGCCGGCCTCGCCGCCCGGCACGCCACGTCCGAGCAGTGCGCCGAACTCACCGAGTGCGCCCTCGGCATGGTCGCCCACTCACGCGGTCACAAACTGGAGGGGTACCTCCTCCACGACGTCGCCTTCCACCGCGTCATCCTGGAGGCATCCGGCAACGAGATGTTCGCCCGCCTCGGGGACGTCGTCGCCGAGGTCCTGACCGGCCGCACGCAGCACGACGTGATGTTCGAGGACCCCGACCCGGCCGCCGTCACCCTGCACGTCCAGGTCGCCGAGGCCGTCCGCGCGGGCGACGCCGCCCGCGCGGAGGAACTGACCCGCGAGATCACGGTCGGCGCCCTCCAGGAACTCGACATCCTGGCGCCGTAGCCCCGCTACGCCGGAAACTCCCCGTCGACGTAGACCCAGGCCCCGTCGACCCGCTCGAAGCTGCTCCGCTCGTGCAGCGAGCCACCCCGGTACGACGCCCGGAACTCCACGGTCCCGGAGGAGTGGAACGCGGATCCGCCGCTCGCCCCCAGAATCTCCAGCCCCGTCCACCGCATCCCCGGATCCGGCTCCAGCGTCCCGGGCCGCGTCCGCGGATGCCAGGTCCGCAGCAGATACCCGGCGTCCCCCTTCACGAAAGCGCAGTACCGCGACCGCATCAGCGCCTCGGCCGTCGGCGCGGCGGCGGCCCCGGAGTGGTAGCGGCCACAGCAGGACTCGTAGGGCTCGGGGAGCCCGCACGGGCAGGAACGCCTGGTCATGGTCACCCTTTCGCGGAAACGACTGAGGGCCGTGACCTCGCGGTCACGGCCCTCAGCTTCATGTGTCCGAGGGGGGACTTGAACCCCCACGCCCGATAAAGGGCACTAGCACCTCAAGCTAGCGCGTCTGCCATTCCGCCACCCGGACAAGGTGTCTGTCGCGTGGGTTCTCCCCGCGGCGACGACGTAAACATTACCAGGCTTTCCGGGGTGGCCGATCACCCCCCGGCGGCACCCCGGCGAGGCGTGAACGGCGTGTGACGGGCCGGGAGCGCTCTTGGGGTGCGGGCCGGGGAGAGGGAGGATGAGGGGGACCCACCAGCAGTGACACCGGGAGGAAGCACGTGAGCGAGACGGACACGGCCAGGAGCGTCACCGGCGAGGACGAGGTCGTGGACCTCTGCCGCGAGCTGATCCAGATCGACACCAGCAACTACGGCGACCACTCGGGTCCCGGCGAGCGCAAGGCGGCCGAGTACGTCGCCGAGAAGCTCGCCGAGGTCGGGCTCGAACCGCAGATCTTCGAGTCCCACCCGGGCCGCGCCTCCACGGTGGCCCGCATCGAGGGCGAGGACCCCTCCCGGCCCGCGCTCCTCATCCACGGCCACACCGACGTCGTGCCGGCCAACGCAGACGACTGGACCCACCACCCGTTCTCCGGCGAGGTCGCCGACGGCTGCGTGTGGGGCCGCGGGGCCGTCGACATGAAGGACATGGACGCGATGACCCTCGCGGTCGTCCGCGACCGGCTGCGCAGCGGGCGCAAGCCCCCGCGCGACATCGTGCTCGCGTTCCTCGCCGACGAGGAGGCCGGCGGCACGTACGGCGCCAAGCACCTCGTGTGCAAGCACCCCGAGCTGTTCGAGGGCGTCACCGAGGCGATCAGCGAGGTGGGCGGGTTCTCGTTCACCGTGAGCGAGCAGCGGCGGCTCTACCTCATCCAGACGGCCGAGAAGGGCATGCACTGGATGAAGCTCACCGTGGCCGGCACGGCAGGGCACGGGTCGATGATCCACCGGGACAACGCGATCACCGAGCTGTCGGAGGCCGTCGCGCGGCTGGGGCGGCACAAGTTCCCGGTGCGGGTCACCAAGACCACCCGCGCCTTCCTCGACGAGCTCGGTGACGCGCTCGGCACCGAGCTCGACCCCGAGGACATGGAGGCGACCCTCGCCAAGCTCGGCGGCATCGCCAAGCTCATCGGCGCGACCCTGAGCAACACCGCCAACCCCACGCAGCTCGGTGCCGGTTACAAGGTCAACGTCATCCCCGGCGAGGCGACCGCCCACGTCGACGGACGGTTCCTGCCCGGGCACGAGGAGGAGTTCCTCGCCGACCTCGACCGGATCCTCGGCCCGAAGGTGCGGCGCGAGGACGTCCACGCCGACAAGGCCGTCGAGACCACCTTCGACGGGGCGCTCGTGGGGGCGATGCAGACCGCGCTGCTGGCCGAGGACCCGACCGCCAAGGCGATCCCCTACATGCTCTCCGGCGGCACGGACGCCAAGTCCTTCGACGACCTCGGCATCCGCGGCTTCGGCTTCGTGCCGCTGAAGCTGCCGCCGGAGCTGGACTTCGCCGGCATGTTCCACGGCGTGGACGAGCGGGTGCCGGTGGAGGGCCTGCAGTTCGGCGTGCGGGTGCTCGACCGCTTCATCGACGCGTCCTGAAACCGCCCCTGCGGGACGGGGTATTCGGTCGCGCGTACGGAATCGACTGGGAAGAGTGAATGCGACCATAAGCTCGTAGCCTCATTACTCCCTCCTCGTTACAGGTAATGCGATCGCAAGATGGGTCGCTTTGCCAACTAGGAGGAATAATGATCAAGAAGGTCGTCGCTGCTGCGGCTGCCACCGGTGGGCTGGTTCTCGCGGGCGCGGGCGTGGCCGTCGCCGACTCGGGTGCTCAGGGTGTCGCCGCGCACTCCCCGGGCGTCCTGTCCGGCAACGTTGTCCAGGTGCCCGTTCACGTCCCGGTGAACGTCTGCGGCAACACGGTCTCCGTGATCGGGCTGCTGAACCCCGCCTTCGGCAACACCTGCATCAACAAGTGATGCTTTCCCCTCGCTGAGGGGCGTCCAAAGCCATCGGTCCCGGAGCGCGAGCCATGCACTCCGGGACCGAACGCTTCTTTCGGGGAATTCGAGAAGAATTCGAGACAGGGTCGAAGGCAGGTATTCAGTAAATGCGACAGGCTACCCGCAAGGGTCTGATGACCGTGGCGGCCGCGACCGGTGTGATCGCCGCCGCGGGCGGCTCCGCGCACGCCGACTCGGGCGCCCAGGGCTCGGCTTCGGGCTCGCCCGGCGTACTGTCCGGAAACTCGGTGCAGGCGCCGGTGCACGCACCGGTCAACGTGTGCGGGAACACGGTCAACATCGTCGGTCTGCTCAACCCGTCGGTGGGCAACGCGTGCGCCAACCAGGGCGGTGGATCGTCGTCGGGGGGACACGGCGGCAAGGGCGGCTCCCACGCGGGCGGACACGCCACCGACTCGCCCGGCGTCGGCTCGGGCAACCACGTCCAGGCACCGGTCCACGTGCCGGTGAACGTCTGCGGCAACAGTGTCGACGTCATCGGCGTCGGCAACCCCAGCACGGGCAACGACTGCTCCAACGGCGGCGGACAGCACGGCACCCCGCCCGGCGGCCAGGAGCCGGGCCAGCCGGGGAACCCCGGCAATCCCGGCGACCCGGGGAACCCCGGCAATCCGGGTGAGCCCGGTAACCCGGGCAACCCTGGTGACCCTGGCGAGCCCGGTAACCCGGGCAACCCTGGTGACCCCGGCGATCCCGGTGAGCCCGGGCACCCCGGCACCCCGCCCTCCCCCGGTGGCGAGAACCCGGGCGGCTCCTCGCACGGCAACAAGCCCGGCGCCCAGTTCGTCAGCCAGCCCGAGGGCGAATCCGAGCTCGCCAGCACCGGCAGCGACCTCCCGCTCGGCCTCGCCCTCCCGGCCGGCGCGGGCGCGCTGCTCGCGGGCGTGATCCTCTACCGCAAGGCGCGCGCCTCCGCCTGACACCCCGCAAACGGAGCGGGCCCCGCCTGATGCGGGACCCGCTCCGTCATGCGTCTTCTTCCCGTGCGCCGTCCCAGCTCACCACGTGGCCCGCGCCTGGCGGATGATCCGCCGGCGCAACCGCACCCTGCGGCTGCCGTCGCGCAGCAGGCTCAGACGGTACAACTCCCAGTGTCCGTACTCCGCGTGGTCCGTCAGCAGACGCGTCGTGTCCTTGCGAGAGACCCCGCGAGGTACGTACACGTCGACAAATTCGTATTCCGGCATCGCATCTATTGTGCGGGCTGGGGCCCGGTACGGATAGCGTCTGCACTATGTCTGATGCTGCGCAGTCCACCGCTGCCGAGGTACGCGCCGCCGCCGAGGCGGTCAAGACCGCGCTCGACCGCCACCTGGCCGCGGTCGAACGCAGGTCGGGAGACGACGACCCGGCCGTGTACGAGGCGTTCAACCAGCTCGCCGCGGCCGCAGAGGTGTACGACGAACTGCTCTACGACCGCTACGACGAGGTCACGCCCTTCGAGATCCCCGGTGCGGAGGACGCGCTGCCCCCGTACGCGGGTCCCGAAGAGCCGAACGCGCTGAGCGTACTGATCCGCCGCGACTACGCCGTCGCCGAACCCCAGCGCCTGCTGGCGCAGGCACAGCGGATCGAGGCGGCGGAGGACGAGGACGGCGCCCCCGCCTCCGGGACGGTGCACGGCGCGCTCGGGCTGCTCTTCGGCGAGTTCGAGCCCGACGAGATCGCCTCCCGGCACAAGGAGTTCGGGCTGGAGGAGGGCGACTCCACGCTCTGGGTGACGGCGGCGGACGAACCGGCCGAGCCCGGCGAGTGGCTGGAGGCACCGTTCGAGCAGGTCGACCCGCAGCAGGTGGTCTGCCGCTTCGACGTCAGCGCCGTCTTCGACGACGAGATCGACGACGTCGACGACGATGACGAGGACACGGACGAACTGGAGGACGAGCTCGACGGCGACCTCGACGAGGACGAGGACCTGGAGCCGCTGGACGCGGACCGCCGCTGAGCGCGCACGCCGACGGCCACGGGGGTGGGGGGGGGGGGGGCGGGCCCCCCCCCCCCCCCCCCCCCCCCCCCCCCCGGGGGGGGGGGGGGGGCCCCCCCCCCCCCCCCGCGGCCCCCGCCGGTGCGCGCCCCCCCCCCGGGCCCGGGGGGGGGGGGTCTGGGCCCGGGCCCCAGCCCCACCACCCCCGTCACGTGCCGCTGATCTGCGGCGTGAGCAGCACCGGCAGCCGCGTCGTCCGCGGCTTCGCCGGAACCTCGGCGACGGCCCGGGCAAGGGCCTGCTCCACGCCGTGCACCACGGACAGGTGCCGGTCGGCCCGCCCGAACGCCGTGTACACCCAGGGCCGGCTGAGAGCCTGCGCCGCGTCGCCGGGCAGCACCACGACCACCGCGGGCCACCGGCTGCCCACGGCCTGGTGCGCGGTCAGCGCCCACCCGTGCCGCACGGAGTGTTCCACCCGCTCCCGCGGCACGACGACGGTCTCGCCCTCGCACGACAGATGCAGCCCCTCGGCGTCCGCCGTCACCACACGGCCCGGCAGCGCGCGCCCCGGGGCGGGGGAGTGGACGATCCGGTCACCGGGGTCGAAGCCGCCGAAGCGGCCCGGGCCCGGATTGAGCCGTTCCTTCAGCGCCGCGTTGAGCGCGCGCGTTCCGACGGCCCCGCCGTGCCCAGGGGTGATCACCTGGGTCTCCTCGGCCGGAACCCCGATCGCGCGCGGCACCGAGTCCACGACGAGCTGCACCGTCCGGTGCACGGCCTCGCCCGCGTCCCGCACCGGCACGATCACGACCTCCTTGCCGGGGGCCTCGACCTGGTTCAGCTCGCCGACGCCGATGCCGGAGACCAGCTCGCCCAGCGGCCCCGGATCCGGCCGCCGCGAGGCCACCTGGGGGCAGATCCGCGCTGCGAGCAGATCCGCGAACACCCGCCCCGGCCCAGCGGACCACAGCACCGCCGGATCGCCGGCCAGCACCAGCCGCGCCCCGTCCGGCAGCGACTCCGTCAGCAGAGCCGCCGTCTCGACATCCAGCTGGGGCGCGTCGAGCACGACCAGCAGATCGAGATCGAGGGCCCCGTCCGCGTCCCGGCCGGGACCTTCGAGGCCGGCGAGCAGTCCGGAGACGGTGGCGACAGGGGAGTCGGCGGGTGCCTCACCGGCCTGCCCGGGGGCGTCCGCCGCCTGGCCGGACCGCCGCAGCAGGGCAGCGAAACGGTTGCGGCCGATCGGGCCGTGCGTGGCCGCCCAGACCCGCAGGCCGAGCGAGCGCGCGGCGGTCAGCAGGGCCGCGGGCTCGGCCAGGGACGCCTCCCCGCCGGTGTGCAGCACCAGGCCCTGACCGGCGACCGCGCGGATCAGGTCCGCCGCCGACCCCTGGGCCGCGGCGGCGGCCCGCTCCCACTCCTCGGCCGAGCCGTCCTGCTTGGGCGCCGAGTTGACCAGCCGGGCCAGCCCGTCGGCCAGGCTCTCCTCCGCCAGCGCGTACCGCTCCAGCCCGACCAGGACACGGACCGGGCGCTCCTCGTCCTCCTCCGCGCCCTCCTCGTCCTCCGGGGCGGGAGCACCGGCCTCGCCCTCCAGGGCGTCCTGGAAGACCAGGGCCTCACCCTCCGCGATCGCGCCCTGTACGGCGCTGTCGGGCTCCGGCACGCCCCGCTGGGCCAGGGCCGCGAGGAGTGCGGGCATCTCCAGGACGGTGTGCCCGGCCAGTGCCGCCTGCTCCAGGAGCCAGCCGGTGACGGCCCGGCCCCGCCGCTCGTCGTCCGGGCCGCACTCGGCGCCGAGCAGGGCCCGGGCGAACCCGTCGGCCTGCTCGGGCCGCACACCGGCGATCCGCAGCAACTGCCAGGGGTCGGCGCGCAGCTGTTCGTCCGCGCCCTCGCCGAGCACCGCGGCGGCCTGCGGCGCGAGCACCTCCGGGGCACCGCCCTCGCCGAGCACCCGGCGCACGGCCTCGACCGCCTCCGGGGCGGGGCCCGCCGGCGCGGAGACGGGCTCGGGCACCACCGGCCGCGGTCGCCGCTCCGGCTCGGGGGCGGAGCGGCGGGGGGCGGGGGGCGGCTCTTCGAACACCGTCGCCGCGGGCTTCTCGCCGCTTTCGACGGCTCGTACGGCCGCCAGCAGATCGGCGGCCTTGCCACTCAGCTTGGTGCCGCTCGCGATCGGCGCCTTCTCGGCCTTGCGCTGCTCGATGCGCTCCCGCTCGACCTGCTGGGCCCGCAACTCGGCCTCGGCCTCGGACACCTGAGGGGTCCCGGCGTCACCGCCGTCGGCGCCCTCCCCGGCACCGGCCTGGGCCCCCTCCGCCGAGGCCGCCTCCCCGGTATCGGCCTCGGCGCTCCCCGCGTCCGCCTCACCACCCCCACTCCCGGCCCCGGCCCCGGCCCCACCGGCAGGTGTACTCCCGGTGCCCGGCGTCCCCGGCTCGGCGTCCTCCGTGGTCTCGGGCTCCGTGCTCACAGCGTGCTCCAGTCGTGATCGGGATAGCGGTGCACCGGCGCCGACACATCGTCGAGCGCCCGGCAGATCTCGTCAGGAAGACTAAGGGTCTCCACTGACAACGCCGCCGTGAGCTGCTGCGCGTTGCGCGCGCCGACGATCGGCGCGGCCACCCCGGGCCGGTCGCGGACCCACGCCAGGGCCACCTGGAGCGGCGTCACCGCGAGCCCGTCGGCCGCGGTCGCCACGGCGTCCACGATGCGGCTCGCCGTGTCGTCGAGGTACGGCGCCACGAACGGCGCGAGGTGCTCCGAGGCGCCGCGAGAGTCCGGCGGCATCGTGTCGCCGCGGTACTTGCCCGTCAGCACCCCGCGCCCGAGCGGCGAGGACGGGAGCAGGCCTATGCCCAGATGGATCGCGGCCGGCAGCACCTCGCGCTCGACACCGCGTTGCAGCAGGGAGTACTCCAGCTGCGTACCGGCCAGCCGGGTCCGGGTTCCGGGGGCGGCCAGCTGCCAGGTCGCGGCGCCGGCCAGCTGCCAGCCGCAGAAGTTGGAGACGGCGGCGTAGCGGGCCCGCCCGCTGGAGACCGCGAGGTCGAGAGCCTGGAGGGTCTCCTCCAGCGGGGTGTCCGGGTCGAACGCGTGCACATTCCACAGGTCGACGTAGTCGGTGCCGAGCCGGGCGAGCGAACCGTCCAGTGCGGAGAGCAGATGGCCGCGGGAGCCGTCGAAGCGGCGCTCGGGGTCCGGCACACTGCCGGCCTTGGTCGAGATGACCAGGTCACGGCGGGGCACCAGGCCGTCCATGAGCCTGCCGAGCAGGTACTCGGCCTCACCGTCGCCGTACACGTCCGCGGTGTCGACGAGGGTCCCGCCCGCTTCCCAGAACGTCTTCATCAGGTCCGCGGCGTCGTGCTCGTCGGTGCCCCGCCCCCAGGTCAGGGTGCCGAGCCCGATCCGGGACACACGAAGGCCGGTGCGGCCGAGATGCCTCTGCTCCATGAACGCCGAGATTACTGGCCAGAACCTGCGCTGTGGGTGCCTGTGGACGACGGATTTCCGGGCGCGGCCGGTCCGTTGCCCGGGCCGGCCGCGGCCCGTCGTCCTCGGTCAGCACCTGCCGTCCGACACCTGGAGCCCCTTGTTCGCGCCCGCCGTCCGGCTCACGACGGACGGCACGCAGCTTGCCGCGTCGAGAGCGTGGGAGTAGGGGATGGCGACGGTGGTGTTCGATTTCGGGTCGGGGCCGGCCGGGCGGTTCTCGCTGCCCGGGGCGGACCAGGTGACGTTGTCGAAGATGTTGCCGCCGACCTGCCAGTAACCGGCCTGGTCGGTGTAGAAGGTGCCCAGGACGTCCTTGGAGTCCTCGAAGTAGTTGTTGTCCACCTTGGCGCGGGCCCCGGCCCGGGAGTTGATGCCGGAGTCGTTGAGGCGCACGTAGTGGTTGTTGTACAGGTGCGCGATGCCGCCGCGCAGCAGCGGGGCGCGGGAGTCGATGTTCTCGTAGCGGTTGTGGTGGTACGTGATGTAGCCGTTCGACCGGTCGCTCTCGCTGTTGCCGACCAGGCCGCCCCGGCCGGAGTTGCGCAGAACGCTGTAGGACAGGGTGACGTACTGGGTGTTGTCCTTGAGATCGAACAGGCCGTCGAAGCCCTCCGGTTCGCCGCCCGACGCCTCCAGGGTGGTGTGGTCGATCCAGACGTTGCGAACGTTGCGCTCGATGCCGATGGCGTCCCCGCCGTTGGATGTGGGGGAGCCCGACTTCTTGACGTTCCGGACGGTCACGTTCTGGACGATGATGTTCTTCGATTCGCGGATGTGGATGCCCACGTGGTCGAAGACGGCGCCGCTGCCGACCCCGACGAGCGTCACGTTGGTGACCTTCTTGAGCTCGATCACGCCGTCGGCGGTGTCGCAGCCGGCGCCGGAGACCTTCTTGGTGTTCGCGTGGTTGACGGTCCCGGTGACCTCGATGGTGATCGGGGTGCTGGTGCTCGCCCGGCCGCAGAGGGCCTGATGGATCGCCGTCCCCGTCGTCGCCCGGACCGTCTGACCACCGGCGCCGCCGGTGGTCCCGCCGTTCTGGGTCGCGTAGCCGGTGGCGTTGCCGGTCGCCGCCGAGGCGTCGGGCACCGACACGAGCATGCCGGTCCCTGCGGCGAGGAGCATCGTGGCCAGGGCCGCGCGAAGTCTCGGGGGGAGTGCTCGCTTCATCCTTGCCTCTCCGTTCGGTTGCGGAAGACGGGTGATGGAAAGCGCTTTCCAGATGAAGGTAGGTACTTGCCGTGGACGCGTCAATGGTCGTGTCCATGATTCCTGTTCATGCATCTAAACGACAGGCCGGTCGCGGCCGTGTACCTCGCCCCGGTCCCCGCGCTAAGGTCTCCGCACCAGGCACGTTACTGATCAGTAAGGGGATGCGGCATGCAGCTCGGTATCAACCTCGGCTACTGGGGTGCCGGAATGGACGCGGACAATCTGGCCGTCGCCCAGGAGGCCGACCGCCTCGGATACGCCGTCTGCTGGGCCGCCGAGGCCTACGGCTCCGACGCCGCCACCGTACTGAGCTGGGTCGCCGCCCAGACCGAGCGCATCGACGTCGGCTCCGCCATCTTCCAGATCCCCGCCCGCCAGCCCGCGATGACGGCCATGACCGCCGCCACCCTCGACTCCCTCTCCGGCGGCCGCTTCCGCCTCGGCCTCGGCGTCTCCGGCCCGCAGGTCTCCGAGGGGTGGTACGGCGTCAAGTTCGACAAGCCGCTGGCACGCACGCGCGAGTACGTCGAGATCGTCCGCAAGGCCATGACCCGCGAGCGCCTGTCGTACGAGGGCCGGCACTGGACGCTGCCCCTGCCCGGCGGCCCCGGCAAGCCGATCAAGCTGACCGTGCACCCGCAGCGCGAGCACATCCCGCTGTACATCGCCGCGATCGGCCCGAAGAACCTCGAACAGACCGGCGAGATCGCCGACGGCGCCCTGCTGATCTTCCCGTCCGCCGAGCACCTGGAGGACACCACGATCAAGCACCTGCGCGCCGGGCGCGAGAAGGCCGGCAAGACCCTCGACGGGTTCGACGTCTGCCCGACCCTGCCGCTCGCCGTCGGCGACGACAAGGACGTGGCCACGCTGGCCGACACCTTCCGCCCCTACACCGCGCTGTACGTCGGCGGCATGGGCAGCCCCAAGCAGAACTTCTACAACCAGCTCGCCCAGCGCATGGGCTACGAGCGGGAAGCCGCCGAGATCCAGGGCAAGTACCTCTCCGGCGACAAGCAGGGCGCCGCGGCCGCCGTGCCGCACGACCTGATCGACAAGACGACCCTGCTCGGTTCCGTGGACCGGATCGCGGACCGGATGAAGGCCTACGCCGCGGCCGGGGTCACCACCCTGTCCCTCGCGCCGGCGGGCTTCACGCTCGACGAGCGGCTCGCGTCCCTGAGGGCCGGCACGGAGGCCCTGGAGCGGGCCGGACTCGCCTAGGGGTCAGGCAGGAGCTTTTTCAGCGGCCGTGGTGGGGGCTCGGGGGTCTTCCCCGCCACGGCCGTCACGCAGAACAACGCGCCGGGCCGCCTCCGGTTACGGCGGCGCGCCCTCGCCGGGCCCGGCACGCCTGCCCCCGCATCCCCCATTCGGCGGAGTTGCCCCTCACACCTGTTGCAGTGCCTTCCACCCCGCACTTGACTCGTTCTTCGCGGAAACCTGCGGAACGCCGCAGAACGCCCACGCGCGCGGGAGAGGTGCCCACGATGCTTTCGGCCAAGAGCCTGTTCCAGGAGATCCTCGACAACGACGAGTCCTTCGCCCTGTTCTGCTCCATCGCCGCGAGCGGCGAGACCCAGGGCGGCTGGGAGAACGCCCGCATCGCCGCACTCGTGCCCCATGCGGAGCGTGAACTCGCCCCCAAGATCAGCCGGCACGGCGCCGACGAGGACAAGCACGGCCGGATCTTCAACGCCCTGCTGAAGAAGCGCGGCCTCGACCCCGTCCCGGTCCCGCCCGAGACCGACTACACCATGCTCCTGGAGAAGCACGGCATCGGCCTCGCCCACGCCCGGCTGAACCGCGATGAGCGGCTCACGGTCCAGGACGTCGTCACCTACCTCTCGCACAGCCGGGTCACCGAGCAGCGCGCCTCCGAGCAGATGGACCTGCTCCGCAAGCACTTCGCCGACCACCCCGACATCGGCCGCGCGGTCAAGCAGATCTCCAACGACGAGGACAACCACCTCGCCTACTGCCACGAGGAACTGCTGCGCTTCGCCTACGCGGGCCACGGCCGGGCCATCCAGCGCACCCTGCGCGAGTGCGCGCTCGCGGAGATCCGGATCTACCGCGACGTCAGCCTCGCCGTGATGGCGCACATGGGCCGCATCCTCGGCTGGTCCAAGGCCAAGTCGGCGGTGCTCGTGGCGGGCATCCACGCGGTGTACGCCTACGAACGTCTCGGCGGCTGGCGCCGGATGGTGTCGCTGACGACGCCCGAGCGCCGCAACGCCCTCGGTGGCCCCGCCTCTCCGGAACCCGAGTTCGCCTGAACCGGCCCGGCTACAGCCACCCGCGGCGCTTGAACAGCCGGAAGACCATCACCTCCAGGACGGCCATCAGAACGAGCAGTGCCGGATAGGACCAGACCCAGCGCAGCTCTGGCATGTGCTCGAAGTTCATGCCGTAGATCCCCGCCAGCATCGTGGGGATCGCGGCCATGGCCGCCCACGCGGAGATCTTGCGCATGTCGTCGTTCTGCCGGACGCTCATCTGCGCCAGATGAGCCGAGAGGATGTCCGACACCAGCCGGTCCAGGTTCTCCACGGACTCGTTCACGCGCGTGAGGTGGTCGTTGACGTCACGGAAGAACGGCCTGGCCCGGTCGTCCACGAACGGCACGGCCACGCCGGCCGACGCCGTGCCCGCCAGCCGGCTCATCGGCGGGGCCAGCGGCCCGGTCGCCCGCCGGAACTCCAGGACCTGCCGCTTGAAGTCGTAGATCCGGGACGCCGTGTTCCGTGACCCCCCGCCGTCCGGCGAGAACACCTCCGCCTCCAGACCCTCCAGGTCGGTCTGCAACTCGGTCGCCACGTCCAGGTAGTGGTCGACGGTGGCGTCGGCGACCGCGTACAGCACGGACGTGGGGCCTTTGCCCAGCAGCTCCGGCTCCTGCTCCAGCCGCCGGCGCACGGCCTTGAGCGGGGAGCCCTCGCCGTGCCGGACGGTCACCACGAACGAGTCGCCCAGGAAGATCATGATCTCGCCGGAGGAGACGGTGTCGCTCTGCGGCTCGTACGCCACCGGCTTGAGCACCACGAAGAGCGAGTCGTCGTACACCTCCAGCTTGGGCCGCTGGTGCGCCTTCAGGGCGTCCTCGACGGCCAGCGGGTGCAGCGCGAACTCCCGGGTCACATGGTCGAACTCCTCCTCCGTCGGCTCGTGCAGCCCGATCCACACGAACCCGCCCGCCGTGCGGGCCTCGCCCAGGGCGTCGGAGAGGTCCTCGGGCCCTTCCGTCCGCTGTCCTTCGCGGTAGATGGCACAGTCGACGATCACGAAGCGAGTCTCCCGTCACTCGAACGACACCGCACGCGCGCGTGCGCCTACGCTGGAGCGCATGCCCACGCTGATCCTGGTCAGGCACGGACGCTCCACCGCCAACACCGAGGGACTCCTCGCCGGCTGGACGCCCGGTGTCGCCCTCGACGAGCGCGGCGCCGCACAGGCCGCCGCGCTCCCCGGGCGGCTGGCCGAACTGCCCCTCGCCGAAATCGTCACCAGTCCGCTCCAGCGTTGCCGGGAAACGATCCGGCCGCTGCTCGACGCCCGGCCGGAACTGAGCCCGCACACCGACGAGCGCATCGGCGAGTGCCACTACGGCGACTGGTCCGGACGCAAGCTCGCCGAACTCAAGGACGAGCCCCTCATGGAGGTCGTGCAGGCGCACCCCTCCGCCGCGGCGTTCCCCGGCGGGGAGTCCATGCGGGCCATGCAGACCCGCGCCGCCGAGGCCGTACGCGAGTGGAACGCGCGCGTGGAGCGCGACCACGGCGCCGACGCCGTCTACCTCATGTGCTCGCACGGCGACATCATCAAGTCGCTCATCGCGGACGCACTCGGACTTCACCTGGACCTCTTCCAGCGGATTTCTGTTGAACCGTGTTCCATCACCGCGATCCGCTACACACGACTGCGGCCGTTCCTCGTCCGCCTCGGCGACACCGGCGACTTCACGTCCCTCGTGCCGCGTGAGGAGCCGCCGGCCGGTGAGGCCGAAGTCGGGGGTGGTGCGGGCGCACCGTGATCGTTCGCCGCAGTAGGGTGAAGCGGTCGCAGCAGTGCCGTGGTCACACGGTTCCCACGATTCCAATGGAGACAGGACGTGTCCCGTCAGGTGTTCCTCTACGACCATCCGGAGCGTTTCGTGGCCGGTACGGTCGGACTGCCCGGGCGCCGTTCGTTCTTCCTCCAGGCCTCCGCCGGCTCCCGGGTGACCAGCGTGGCCCTGGAGAAGACCCAGGTCGCCGCCCTCGCCGAGCGCATGGACGAACTGCTCGACGAGGTCGTACGCCGTAGCGGCGGCAGCGCCCATGTCCCCGCCGTCGCCCCCTCGGACACCGACACCGCCCCGCTGGACACCCCCATCGAGGAGGAGTTCCGGGTCGGCACCATGGCCCTCGCCTGGGACGGCGACGAGCAGCTCATGATCGTCGAGGCGCAGGCACTCGTGGAGCTCGACGCGGAATCCGAGGAGGACCTCGCCGAGGCGGAGGAGCGGCTGCTCCAGGACGAGGAGAACGGGCCCCCGATGCTGCGGGTCCGGCTCACCGGCGCGCAGGCCAGGGCCTTCGCCAAGCGCGCTCTCGACGTCGTCAACGCCGGGCGGCCGCCGTGCCCGCTGTGCAGCCTCCCGCTCGACCCGGAAGGACACGTATGTCCGCGCCAGAACGGATACCGCCGCGGAGCGTGACACCTCCGGTGAACGCCGCCGAGCTGCTCGCCCGGGGCGAACTGACCGTACGCGGACGCATCCGTGAGGCCTCCAACGCGGCCCTGTACTGCACGGTGTCCTACGACGGCCAGGACGCGGCCTGCATCTACAAGCCGATCGCGGGGGAGCGGCCCCTGTGGGACTTCCCCGACGGGACGCTGGCCCAGCGCGAGGTCGCCGCGTACGAGGTCTCCGAGGCGACCGGCTGGGGTCTCGTGCCGCCCACCGTGCTGCGCGACGGCCCCTACGGCGAGGGCATGTGCCAGCTGTGGGTCGAGGTGACGCCCGAGGCGGAACTGCTCGCCCTGGTCGACGGCGAGGAACCCGGGCCGGGCTGGAAGGCGGTCGGCTTCGCCGAGGTCGGAGAGGGGCGCACCGCGCTGCTCGTGCACGCCGACGACGAACGGCTGAGGCGGCTCGCGGTCCTCGACGCGGTCATCAACAACGCCGACCGCAAGGGCGGTCACCTGCTGCCCACCGGTGAGGGACGGCTGTACGGCATCGACCACGGGGTCACCTTCAACGCCGAGAACAAGCTGCGGACCCTGCTGTGGGGCTGGGCGGGGGAGCCCCTCACCCAGGAGGCCGCAGACGTCCTCGAAGGCCTCAGGAAGGGCCTGGACGAGGGCGGGCCGCTCACCGCGCGGCTCGAACCGCTGATCACCGGCGCCGAGATCGACGCCACCCGCGCCCGCGTCGGCGCCCTGCTCGCCTCGGGGACCCACCCGGAACCGAGCGGTGAGTGGCCGGCGATTCCCTGGCCACCCGTGTAGGAGCACAGTCGCCGGATCACCGCAAGAGCGCCTTCTCGGCCGTGTGGCCCGCTCCCATTCGTATATGGAACTTCAGTCCGGTTAGGCTCATGGCATGCATGCCTGGCCCGCTTCCGAGGTCCCCGCCCTGCCTGGTCAGGGCCGCGACCTGAGGATCCACGACACCGCGACCGGCGGCCTCGTCACCCTCGACCCCGGTCCCGTCGCCCGTATCTACGTCTGTGGCATCACCCCGTACGACGCCACGCACCTGGGACACGCGGCGACCTACAACGCGTTCGACCTCGTGCAGCGCGTGTGGCTCGACACCAAGCGGCAGGTTCACTACGTCCAGAACGTCACCGACGTCGACGATCCCCTCCTGGAGCGGGCGCAGCGCGACGGCATCGACTGGGCCGCGCTCGCCGAGAAGGAGACGGCCCTCTTCCGAGAGGACATGACGGCCCTGCGGATGCTGCCGCCGCGGCAGTACATAGGCGCCGTCGAGGCCATACCCGGGATCGTCCCGCTCGTCGAGCGGCTCCGGGACGCCGGCGCGGCCTACGAACTGGACGGCGACGTCTACTTCTCCGTCGAGTCCGACCCGCACTTCGGCAAGGTCTCCAACCTCGACGCCGCGGCGATGCGGCTGCTGTCCGCCGAGCGCGGCGGCGACCCGGACCGCCCGGGCAAGAAGAACCCCCTCGACCCGATGCTGTGGATGGCGGCCCGCGAGGGCGAGCCCAGCTGGGACGGCGGATCGCTCGGGCGCGGACGGCCCGGCTGGCACATCGAGTGCGTGGCCATCGCCCTGGACCACCTCGGCATGGGCTTCGACATCCAGGGCGGCGGCTCCGACCTGGCCTTCCCGCACCACGAGATGGGCGCCTCGCACGCCCAGGCCCTCACCGGTGAGTTCCCCATGGCCAAGGCGTACGTACACGCCGGCATGGTCGCCCTGGACGGCGAGAAGATGTCCAAGTCCAAGGGCAACCTGGTCTTCGTCTCCAAGCTCCGGCACGACGGCGTCGACCCGGCCGCCATCCGGCTCGCGCTGCTCGCCCACCACTACCGCGCCGACTGGGAGTACACCGACCAGGTCCTCCAGGACGCCGTCGCACGGCTCGGCCGCTGGCGGGCAGCCGTGTCCCGGCCCGACGGGCCGCCGGCCGAGGCGCTCGTCGACGAGATCCGCGAGGCCCTCGCCGACGACCTGAACGCCCCTGCCGCCCTGACCGCCGTCGACCGCTGGGTCGCGCTCCAGGAGCGCGACGGCGGCACCGACATCGGTGCGCCCGGGGTGGTCTCCCGGGCGGTCGACGCGCTGCTCGGCGTGGCCCTGTAGTCCGAGAAACGGACAGAGGGGCGTCTCCCGGCCGGGAGACGCCCCTCTGGCGTTCGTACGGTGCCTCAGTCCTCCGACGACTCGTCCTCGTCCGTGCCCGGCTTGGGCGGCTTCGGCGGGCGGGTGCGGCCGCCGGGGTTGTCCCGCAGGTACGACGTGCTGTCGCTGCCGTCGGCCGTGGCGTGACCGCCGGCGCCGGGCGGTCCGCCGCCGTCGTGGCGGCGCAGATAGCGCTCGAACTCCCGGGCGATGGCGTCGCCGGACGCCTCCGGCAGCTCGGCGGTGTCCCGCGCCTCCTCCAGCGACTGGACGTACTCGGCGACCTCGCTGTCCTCGGCGGCCAGCTGGTCCACACCGACCTGCCAGGCGCGCGCGTCCTCGGGCAGCTCGCCCAGCGGGATGCGCACGTCGATCAGATCCTCCAGCCGGTTCAGCAGGGCCAGCGTGGCCTTCGGGTTCGGCGGCTGCGACACGTAGTGCGGCACCGCCGCCCACAGCGAGACGGCCGGGACGCCCGCGTGCGTGCACGCCTCCTGGAGGACGCCGACGATGCCTGTCGGGCCCTCGTACTTGGTCTCCTCCAGGTCCATGCGGCGGGCCAGGTCCGGGTCGGACGTCGTGCCGCTGATCGGAACCGGACGGGTGTGCGGGGTGTCGCCGAGCAGGGCGCCCAGGACGACCACCAGTTCCACCCCCAGTTCGTGTGCGAAGCCCAGCAGTTCGTTGCAGAACGAACGCCACCGCATGGACGGTTCGATGCCCCGCACGAGGACCAGGTCGCGCGGCTTCTCACCGCCGACCCGGACCACCGACAACCTTGTCGTCGGCCAAGTGATCTTGCGGACGCCCGCTTCCATGAACACCGTGGGGCGGTTGACCTGGAAGTCGTAGTAGTCCTCGGCGTCCAGCGCCGCGAACACCTCGCCCTTCCATTCCCTGTCCAGATGCGCGACCGCGGTGGAGGCGGCGTCGCCGGCATCGTTCCAGCCCTCGAACGCGGCCACCATGACCGGGTCGACCAGCTCGGGAACCCCCTCGAGCTCGATCACCCAGCGCCTCCTTCCGACGTGCCCTCGCTTGACCACCCAACCTTACGGCGTGCCGCGGGGGCGCCCGCAGCCCCCTCGCGGGGGGGAGTGACCCCATCACTGCCCCGCGATCCGCCCCCGAACACCCCGGAACCGTCCGGGCGGTCCGTGCGGGCCTGGTCACAGCGAGGAGCGCAGCCACTGCTCCACACTCGCGATATGGACGGTCGCCCACGAGCGCGCCGCCTCGGCGTCCCGGTCGCGCAGCGCGGCGAGGATCGCCCGGTGCTCGCGCAGGGTGCGGGCCACGGCGTCCTCCTGGGTGAGGCCGCGCCAGACGCGGGCCCGGGTGGTGGGACCCGAAAGGCCGTCGAGCAGCGAGCACAGCACGGAGTTGCCGGAGCTGTGCACGATGCCCCGGTGGAACTCCAGGTCGCAGGCGACCAGATCCTCCACGGACGGGGACTCGCCCAGCCTGTCCAGCTGGGCCGTCAGCGCGTCCAGTTGCTGCTCGCTGATCCGCACGGCCGCCATCGCGGTCGCGGCCGGCTCCAGGATGCGGCGCACGGCGAGGAACTCCAGGACCGTGTCGTCGCGGTGGAAGTCGACGACGAAGCTCAGCGCCTCCAGCAGGAGTTGCGGGTCGAGGCTGGTGACGTACGTGCCGTCGCCCTGCCGTACGTCCAGGATCCTGATCAGCGACAGCGCGCGCACGGCCTCCCGCAGGGAGTTGCGCGACAGCCCGAGGCCGGCGGCGAGTTCGCTCTCCTTGGGCAGCCGGTCGCCCGGGCGCAGCGCGCCGGAGACGATCATTCCCTTGATCTTCTCGATCGCCTCGTCGGTGACTGCCATGCCTGGCCTCCCAGTGCGCTCAAGACCTCCGACGTATCAGGTCATTATGCGGGTGCGGGAACGCGGAAGGGGCGGCTCCGTCGGCGTGGAGCCGCCCCTTCCGGGATGGGGTCCCCCCCGGTCCCCGTACCCGGGTCTACTTCTTGTCGAGCAGGTCCTGCACCTTGGCGCGGACGTCGTCCGTGGCGAGGCCGCGGATCGTCAGCGTCGTGCGGCGGCGCAGCACGTCGTCCTGCGTCTCGGCCCACTCGTGGTCCCGGGCCCAGACGACCTGCGCCCAGATCTCCGGGGCGTCGGGGTGGACGCGCTCGGCGAGCTCGGGGCTCTCGTTGGCCAGCCGGGCTATGTCGAAGGCCAGCGAGCCGTAGTGCGTCGCCAGGTGCTTGGCGGTGTCGGCCGCCATGCGCGGGCCGGGCGCCGGCCGGTCGGTGAGCAGCCGGTGGGCGACCGCCCGCGGGTTGGCGATGCCGGGCAGCGGCAGCTTCTTCGGCAGCGCGCTGATCGGCTCGAAGTCGTCGCCCAGCGGGTGGCCCGGCAGCGACTCCAGCTTCTGCATGATCGTCCGGCCGATGTGGCGGAAGGTGGTCCACTTGCCGCCCGCGACGGACAGCATGCCGCCCTTGCCCTCGGTGACGACCGTCTCGCGCTTGGCCTTGGAGGTGTCGCCGGGGCCGCCGGGCAGCACCCGCAGGCCCGCGAAGGCGTAGGTGATGAGGTCGCGGTCCAGCTGCTGGTCGCGGACCGAGAAGGCGGCTTCGTCGAGGATCTGGGCTATGTCCTTCTCGGTGACCGAGACGTCCGCCGGGTCGCCCTCGAACTCCTCGTCGGTGGTGCCGAGCAGCAGCATGTCCTCCCACGGGAGGGCGAAGGTGATGCGGTACTTGTCGATCGGGGTGGCGAGCGCGGCCTTCCAGGGGGAGGTGCGCTTGAGGACCAGGTGCGCGCCCTTCGACAGGCGGATGGACGGCGCCGCGTTCGGGTCCTCCATCTTGCGCAGGTGGTCGACCCACGGGCCGGTCGCGTTCAGCACGAGCCGGGCGCTGACGCCGAACTCGTCGCCGGACAGGCGGTCCCGCAGCTCGGCGCCGGTGACACGGCCCTGGGTGAAGCGCAGGCCCGTCACCTCGGCGTGGTTGAGGACGACCGCACCCGCCTCGACGGCTCCGCGGACCGTCATCAGCGCCATGCGGGCGTCGTTCATCTGGTCGTCGCCGTAGACGGCCACGGCCTTGAGGTTCTCGGTGCGCAGCTCGGGCACGTCCTGCGCGGCCTTGGCCGGCGAGAGCAGGTGTCCGACGCCGTCACCGAACGCGGAGAGCGCGGAGTAGGCGAAGACGCCCGCGCCCAGCTTCGCCGCGCCGTGCGGCCCGCCCTTGTACACGGGGAGGTAGAACGTGAGCGGGTTCGCCAGGTGGGGAGCCACCTGACGGGACACCGCACGGCGCTCGAAGTGGTTCTCCGCCACCAGCTTCACCGCGCCGGTCTGCAGGTAGCGCAGACCGCCGTGGAGCAGCTTGGAGGAGGCGGAGGACGTGGCGCCGGCGAAGTCGCCGGCGTCCACCAGAGCCACCCTGAGGCCGGACTGCGCGGCGTGCCAGGCGGTGGAGATGCCCAGGATGCCGCCGCCGATCACGAGAAGGTCGTACGACGCCTTGGAAAGCTGCTCCCTGGTCTCGGCTCGGCTCGGGTTCGAGCCGGAGGCCGGGTGCGTCCCCAGGGCAGGCACGGACTGCAGGGTGGACTTGGTGGTCATGCTGTTTCTTACTCCTCGTCCTCGAGCCAGCCCATGGTCCGCTCGACGGCCTTGAGCCAGTTCTTGTACTCATGGGCGCGGGTTTCCGCGTCCATGCGGGGGGTCCACTCGGCGGCCCGGCGCCAGTTGGCGCGCAGGTCGTCGGTGCTGTTCCAGAAGCCGACGGCGAGACCGGCGGCGTAGGCGGCGCCGAGGCAGGTGGTCTCGGCGACCATCGGGCGCACCACGGGGGCGTCCACGAAGTCGGCGAGGGTCTGCATCAGCAGGTTGTTGGAGGTCATGCCGCCGTCGACCTTGAGGGCGGTGAGCTCCACGCCGGAGTCCTTCGTCATGGCGTCGGCGATCTCCCGCGTCTGCCAGGCGGTGGCCTCCAGGACGGCGCGCGCGAGGTGCGCCTTGGTGACGTACCGGGTCAGGCCGGCGATCACACCGCGGGCGTCGGAGCGCCAGTACGGGGCGAACAGGCCGGAGAAGGCCGGCACGAAGTAGGCGCCGCCGTTGTCCTCGACCGACAGGGCGAGGGTCTCGATCTCCGCGGCGGTGGAGATCAGGCCCATCTGGTCGCGCATCCACTGCACCAGCGAACCGGTGACGGCGATCGAGCCCTCCAGGGCGTAGACCGTGTCCTGGTCGCCGATCTTGTAGCCGACGGTGGTCAGCAGGCCGCTGTAGGAGTTGATGATCTTGTCACCGGTGTTCATCACCATGAAGGTGCCGGTGCCGTAGGTCGACTTGGTCTCGCCCTCGGCGAAACAGGTCTGGCCGAACAGGGCGGCCTGCTGGTCGCCGAGCGCGGAGGCGACCGGGATGCCGCCGAGCAGGTCGCCCAGCTTGCCGCCGGTGATCTCGCCGTAGACCTCGGCGGAGGAGCGGATCTCGGGCAGGATCTGCTGCGGGACGCCGATGGACTCGCAGATCTTCTCGTCCCACTGCATGGTGTGCAGGTTCATGAGCATCGTGCGCGAGGCGTTGGTGACGTCGGTGACGTGCTTGCCGCCGTCGGTACCACCGGTCAGGTTCCAGATGACCCAGGTGTCCATGGTGCCGAAGAGGATGTCGCCCGCCTCGGCGCGCTCCTTCAGGCCGTCGACGTTGTCGAGCAGCCAGCGGGCCTTCGGGCCGGCGAAGTAGGAGGCCAGCGGCAGACCGGTCTCGCGGCGGAAGCGGTCCTGGCCGACGTTGCGGCCGAGCTCGCGGCAGAGGGCGTCGGTGCGGGTGTCCTGCCAGACGATGGCGTTGTGGACGGGCTCACCGGTGTTCTTGTCCCACAGCACGGTCGTCTCGCGCTGGTTGGTGATGCCGATGGCCTTGATGTCGTCACGGGTGATGCCGGCCTTCGCGATGGCCCCGGCGACGACCTCCTGGACGTTGGTCCAGATCTCGGTGGCGTTGTGCTCGACCCAGCCCGGCTTCGGGAAGATCTGCTCGTGCTCCTTCTGGTCGACGGAGACGATCCGGCCGTCCCGGTCGAACACGATGCACCGGCTGGAGGTGGTGCCCTGGTCGATGGCGGCGATGAAGGGGCCGGCGGTGTGCGCGTCGGTCACTGTGTGCTCCTGGTAATTCCGGGTTTATGGGGCTTTACGTACGGCGCGTGCTGGAAGTTTCCCGCCGGAGCGGGGAATCGCTCCTAGGCGAATGCGACGTTGTAGATGCCTGCCGCGATGGCGCCGCCGATCAGCGGACCCACCACGGGGACCCAGGCGTAGCCCCAGTCGGAGCCGCCCTTGTTGGGCAGCGGCAGCAGGGCGTGCACGATGCGCGGTCCGAGGTCACGGGCCGGGTTGATCGCGTACCCCGTCGGGCCGCCGAGGGAGAGGCCGATGGAGACCACGACGAGCGCGGTGACCAGGGCGCCCAGGGTGCCCAGGCCGTTGCCCTTGTCGTTCAGGCCCTGGGTGAGCACGGCGAGCACCAGCACGACGGTGCCGATGACCTCCGTCGCGATGTTCTGCCAGGCGACCCGGACCTCGGGGCCGGTGGAGAAGACGCCCAGCACGGGGCCGGCGCCCTTCTCCTGGGCCTCGACGGCCTTGGCCGTGGTGTCCTGCGCACCCGGACCGCCGACTATCTCGCGGTCGGTGAGGTGAGCGGAGAACTGACCGTAGTAAGCGATCCAGACCAGGGCGGCACCGATCATGGCGCCGAGAACCTGTCCGGCCCAGTAGACCGGGACGTTCTTCCAGTCGCCGTCCTTGATGGCGATGGCCAGCGTCACGGCCGGATTCAGATGGGCACCGGACAGCGGTGCCGAGGTGTAGACCGCCGTGAGCACCGCGAAGCCCCACCCGAAGGTGATGGCGAGCCAGCCGGCGTTGCGTGCCTTGGAGGCCTTCAGCGTGACGGCGGCACAGACGCCGCCGCCGAGGAGGATGAGTATGGCGGTACCGATGGTCTCGCCGATGAAGATGTCGGAGCTGGACACCCGCGACTCCTTTGTCATACGTCCAGGGAAGTTCGATACCGGCCTGGCGTTGTCACACTCTAGCGCGTATTGCCGGTAGCTGTTCGACAATGTCGACCGATGGACGGGAGTCTTGCTTCGGCGTTACGAGCACGTCAAGGGCTGTGGACTCGAAAATCTGATCGTTACTGATCGCCGCGGTCCCGGTGATCTTCTCCGCAGGTGAGCGCGGACATGCCGAGGACCGGGACGCCGTACGGCGTCCCGGTCCTCGGCGGATGCCGGCGTGTGCGTCAGAACCGCCCGGCGCCCAGATCCCGCGACACGGCGCGGGCGCAGTCGCGGACCGCCGCGATCAGCTCGGGGCGCAGGGCTCCCTCGTCGTCGGACCGGCACAGCCGCTCCACGGCGCCGGTGATGCCGACCGCCCCGACCGGCATGCGCCGCCGGTCGTGGATGGGTGCGGCGAGGGAGGCGACGCCCTCCCAGGTCTCCTCCACGTCGGCCGCGTACCCGCGCGCGCGGGTCACGTCCAGGAGGTGCTCGAAGTCCTCCGGCTCGCACACCGTCCGGTCGGTGAACGCCTTGCGGTCGGCCTCCAGGGCCTCGCTGTGCGCCACCGGGTCGTAGGCCGACAGCACCTTGCCCAGGGCGGTGGAGTGCAGCGGCTGCATGGCCCCGATCTCCAGGACCTGCCGGCTGTCGTCGGGCCGGAAGACGTGGTGCACGATCAGTACGCCCTGCTGGTGCAGGACGCCGAGATAGACGCTCTCGCCGCTGGAGCGGGCCAGGTCGTCGGCCCAGACCAGGGCGCGTGCCCGCAGTTCGTGCACGTCGAGGTAGGTGGTGCCCAGGCGGAGCAGCTCGGCGCCCAGCTGGTAGCGCCCGGAGGCGTCGTCCTGCTCCACGAAACCCTCCTGCTGGAGGGTGCGCAGGATGCCGTGGGCGGTGCCCTTGGCCAGGCCCAGCGACGAGGCGATGTCCGACAGGCCGAGCCGCCGCTCGCCGCCCGCGAGCAGCCGCAGCATCGCGGCCGCCCGTTCGAGCGACTGGATGTTCCGTGCCATCGCCGTACTGCCTCCGTCCCCTTCGACCGCCGACAAGCGGCACAACAGCCCTCGTTCGGCAATGTCGAACACTACCGGTCGATGTCGACCTCTCGCTAATGGCAGGTCGCCATTTTTCAGCCAGCGGTGGCCGATCCGTCGCCCGGGCGGCCGATCCGGGACCACCGGAGTCCGCCCCGTGGACGTGCTGCCCATCCAAGCCCACTCCCGGTTACGCTGGCGCGGTGCGCCCATCCCGGATGCCTTCCGGCTGTCCGGGAAGCCGCAAAGCCGACAGCCGTCGCATCCGAGGGAGCCCTTTTCATGGCCTCGTTGCCGCCGACCCCTTCCGCTGACAGCCGGACCCGTGCGTCCGCGCTCCGAGAAGCCCTGGCCACCCGCGTGGTCGTGGCCGACGGAGCCATGGGCACCATGCTCCAGGCGCAGGACCCCACGCTCGAGGACTTCGAGAATCTCGAAGGCTGCAACGAGATCCTCAACCTGACGCGCCCGGACATCGTCCGTTCGGTGCACGCCGCGTACTTCGACGTCGGTGTGGACTGCGTGGAGACCAACACCTTCGGCGCCAACCTCACCGCCCTCGGCGAGTACGACATCCCCGAGCGCGTCACCGAGCTGTCCGAGGCCGGTGCCCGGATCGCCCGCGAGGTGGCCGACGAGTTCACCCGCAGCACCGGGCAGCAGCGCTGGGTGCTCGGCTCGATGGGACCCGGCACCAAGCTGCCCACCCTCGGCCACACCACCTTCGGCGCCATCCGGGACGCCTACCAGCAGAACGCCGAGGGCCTGCTCGCCGGCGGCGCCGACGCGCTGCTCGTGGAGACCACGCAGGACCTGCTCCAGACCAAGGCCTCCGTGATCGCCGCCCGCCGGGCCATGGAGGCCACCGGCCACTCCGTACCGCTGATCGTCTCGGTGACCGTCGAGACGACCGGGACCATGCTGCTCGGCTCCGAGATCGGCGCGGCCCTGACCGCGCTGGAGCCCCTCGGCATCGACATGATCGGCCTGAACTGCGCCACGGGCCCGGCCGAGATGAGCGAGCACCTGCGCTTCCTGTCCCGGCACTCCCGCATCCCGCTGTCCTGCATGCCCAACGCGGGCCTGCCCGTGCTGACCAAGGACGGCGCCCACTACCCGCTGACCGCGCCCGAGCTGGCCGAGGCGCAGGGCACCTTCGTCCGCGACTACGGCCTCTCCCTCGTGGGCGGCTGCTGCGGCACCACCCCCGAGCACCTGCGGCAGCTGGTCGAGCGCGTCCGGGACACCGCCCCCACCGAGCGCGCCCCGCAGCCCGAGCCGGGCGCGGCCTCCCTCTACCAGTCGGTGCCGTTCCGGCAGGACACCTCCTACCTGGCCATCGGCGAGCGCACCAACGCCAACGGCTCGAAGAAGTTCCGCGATGCCATGCTGGACGGCCGCTGGGACGACTGCGTGGAGATGGCCCGCGACCAGATCCGCGAGGGCGCGCACATGCTCGACCTGTGCGTGGACTACGTCG
Source organism: Streptomyces paradoxus (assembly GCF_014202475.1). Classification (GTDB taxonomy): domain Bacteria; phylum Actinomycetota; class Actinomycetes; order Streptomycetales; family Streptomycetaceae; genus Streptomyces; species Streptomyces paradoxus. The sequence continues at coordinate 344,125 of NZ_JACHGV010000006.1, read as the reverse complement.
GCCGCGACGGCGTCGCCGACATGGAGGAGCTGGCCGGCCGCTTCGCCACCGCCTCCACCCTGCCCATCGTGCTGGACTCCACCGAGGTCGACGTCATCCGGGCCGGCCTGGAGAAGCTCGGCGGCCGCGCGGTGATCAACTCGGTGAACTACGAGGACGGCGACGGCCCCGAATCCCGCTTCGCCAAGGTCACCGCCCTCGCCCAGGAGCACGGCGCCGCCCTCATCGCGCTCACCATCGACGAGGAGGGCCAGGCCCGCACCGCCGAGAAGAAGGTCGAGATCGCCGAACGGCTCATCGACGACCTGACCGGCAACTGGGGCATCCACGAGGAGGACATCCTCGTCGACTGCCTGACCTTCACCATCTGCACCGGCCAGGAGGAGTCCCGCAAGGACGGCATCGCCACCATCGAGGGCATCCGAGAGCTCAAGCGGCGCCACCCGAAGGTGCAGACCACGCTCGGCCTGTCCAACATCTCCTTCGGTCTCAACCCGGCCGCCCGCATCCTGCTCAACTCCGTCTTCCTCGACGAGTGCGTCAAGGCGGGCCTGGACTCGGCGATCGTGCACGCCTCGAAGATCCTGCCGATCGCCCGCTTCAGCGAGGAGGAGGTCCAGACGGCCCTGGACCTCATCCACGACCGCCGCGCCGAGGGCTACGACCCGCTGCAGAAGCTCATGCAGCTGTTCGAGGGCGCCACCGCCAAGTCCCTCAAGGCCGGCAAGGCCGAGGAACTGGCCGCCCTGCCGCTCGACGAGCGCCTCAAGCGCCGCATCATCGACGGCGAGCGCAACGGCCTCGAAGCGGACCTCGACGAGGCCCTCCAGGAGCGGCCCGCGCTCGACATCGTCAACGAGACCCTGCTGGACGGCATGAAGGTCGTCGGCGAGCTGTTCGGCTCCGGCCAGATGCAGCTGCCGTTCGTCCTGCAGTCCGCCGAGGTCATGAAGACGGCCGTCGCCCACCTCGAACCGCACATGGAGAAGACCGACGAGGCCGGCAAGGGCACCATCGTGCTCGCCACCGTCCGCGGCGACGTGCACGACATCGGCAAGAACCTCGTCGACATCATCCTGTCCAACAACGGCTACAACGTCGTCAACCTCGGCATCAAGCAGCCGGTCTCCGCGATCCTGGAAGCCGCCGAGGAGCACCGGGCCGACGTCATCGGCATGTCCGGTCTCCTGGTCAAGTCCACTGTGATCATGAAGGAGAACCTGGAGGAGCTGAACCAGCGCGGCCTGGCCTCCGGCTACCCGGTCATCCTCGGCGGCGCCGCCCTCACCCGCGCCTACGTCGAGCAGGACCTGCACGAGATCTACGAGGGCGAGGTCCGCTACGCCCGCGACGCCTTCGAGGGGCTGCGCCTGATGGACGCCCTCATCGGCGTCAAGCGGGGCGTGCCCGGCGCCAAGCTGCCCGAGCTCAAGCAGCGCCGGGTGCGGGCCACCGCCCCGGCCGCCGTGGAGGAGCGCCCCGAGGAGGGGCACGTCCGCTCCGACGTCGCCACCGACAACCCCGTGCCCACCCCGCCCTTCCGCGGCACCCGCGTGATCAAGGGCATCCAGCTCAAGGAGTACGCGAGCTGGCTCGACGAGGGCGCCCTGTTCAAGGGCCAGTGGGGCCTGAAGCAGGCCCGCACCGGTGAGGGCCCGTCGTACGAGGAGCTCGTCGAGAGCGAGGGCCGGCCCCGGCTGCGCGGCCTGCTGGACCGCCTCCAGACGGAGAACCTGCTGGAGGCGGCCGTGGTCTACGGCTACTTCCCGTGCGTCTCCAAGGACGACGACCTGATCATCCTCGACGAGCAGGGCAACGAGCGCACCCGCTTCACGTTCCCGCGCCAGCGCCGGGGCCGCCGGCTGTGCCTGGCCGACTTCTTCCGCCCGGAGGAGTCCGGCGAGACCGACGTCGTCGGCCTCCAGGTCGTCACCGTCGGCTCGCGCATCGGCGAGGAGACCGCGCGCCTCTTCGAGGCCAACGCCTACCGCGACTACCTCGAACTGCACGGGCTGTCCGTGCAGCTGGCCGAGGCGCTCGCCGAGTACTGGCACGCGCGCGTGCGCTCCGAGCTCGGCTTCGCCGGCGAGGACCCGGACGAGATGCAGGGCATGTTCGAGCTGAAGTACCGGGGCGCCCGCTTCTCCCTCGGCTACGGCGCCTGCCCCGACCTGGAGGACCGCGCCAAGATCGCCGACCTGCTCCAGCCGGAGCGCATCGGCGTCCAGCTGTCCGAGGAGTTCCAGCTGCACCCCGAGCAGTCCACGGACGCCATCGTGATCCACCACCCGGAGGCGAAGTACTTCAACGCCCGCTGAGCCCCTCCCGGGCGCACGGGCCGTAAGAGGCACACGGGGCCAAAAGAAGCGATTCGTCCGCGCACGACGTAGACTTGTCGGTCCACCGCAGGCCGGTTCCCCTCGTGGGGAACCGGCCTGAACGTCCCTCAAGGAGGTACGTGGATGACCAGTACGGTCCCCGCGCTCGGAACCCGCACGGCCGAAGGCTCCGCTCTCCAGGCGGTCCTCCTCGACATGGACGGCACCCTGGTGGACACGGAGGGCTTCTGGTGGGACGTCGAGGTCGAGGTGTTCGCCTCCCTCGGCCACACCCTCGACGAGTCCTGGCGGCATGTCGTGGTCGGCGGCCCCATGACCCGCAGCGCGGGGTTCCTCATCGAGGCCACCGGCGCCGACATCCCCCTCGACGAACTCACCGTGCTCCTGAACGACGGCTTCGAGGACCGCATCGGCCGCGCCCTGCCCCTGATGCCGGGCGCCGGCCGGCTGCTCGCCGAGCTCTACGAGTACGAGATCCCCACAGCCCTGGTCTCCGCCTCGCACCGGCGCATCATCGACCGGGTGCTGACCTCGCTGGGCGCCCACCATTTCAGCCTGACGGTGGCCGGTGACGAGGTGCCGCGCACCAAGCCCCACCCCGACCCGTACCTCGCCGCCGCCGCCGGACTCGGCGCGGACCCGGCCCGGTGCGCCGTCATCGAGGACACCGCGACCGGGGTCGCCGCCGCCGAGGCCGCCGGCTGCCAGGTCGTGGCCGTGCCCTCCGTGGCCCCCATCGCCCCGGCCCTGCGCCGCACGGTCGTCACCTCCCTCGAAGAGGTCGACCTGACATTTCTGCACGGGCTGATGACGGAAATGCGCTAGGCGTTCACCCAGCGTGCAGCGGCGTTAGGGCGGGAATTCCGAAGGTGAATTCGAACCCCTCCGGGCGATCGAATTCCCGTGCTCCGAACCCGTTTACGCGTGTGACGTTCCCCACGCGGTCCGGGGTCGACAGCAGATCCGCCGTGTGCTGCGCACCCCCTCCAGGGGGCCGTCGGCGCGCCCTTGTGTCCCGATTGGTGGAACGCTGCACCAAAGCTTCCACTGTCGGGTTTTCGGTCTGTCCGCGCCCGGTTCCGCAGCGTGATGGGTGCTCAACTCCGGTGGCTGCGAACCCTCCTGCCGGTCCGGACTAATCTCGATGCGAGAACATCGCCCCACCTCCGTGATCCGCTGCGCCACCCCTGCATGCCGGGTACACGGAGTCGACAGCTCTGGAGAAACTCGAGCATGAACCGCAAGACTTTGGTGCTGCCGGCCGTGATCGGCCTGCTCGCGCCGGTGCTCGCCGCCTGCGGCGGGTCCGACAGCGGGAGCGGCGACAGCGGCGCGATCGTCGTCGGCACCACGGACCGGTTCACCGCCTCGAAGGACGCCCCCGCGCCCCTCGACCCGGCGTACGCCTACGACGTCGGCACCTGGAACATCCTGCGCCAGACCGTGCAGACCCTGATGATCCAGCCGCGCGGCGAGGGCGAGCCGGTACCGGAGGCCGCCGAGCGCTGCGGCTTCACCGACACCGGCAACGAGCGCTACGCCTGCACCCTGCGCGACGGCCTGACGTTCGCAGGCGGCAACGCTGTCACGGCGGACGACGTGAAGTACTCCATCGACCGCGCCCGCTCGCTCAAGGCCGACAGCGGTGTGTTCGCACTGCTGTCCACCATCGACACCGTCGAGACGCAGGGCGACCGCGAGGTCATCTTCCACCTCAAGACCGCCGACGCGACGTTCCCGTACAAGCTGTCGACCCCGGTCGCCGGCATCGTCGACCCCGACGACTACCCGAAGAACAAGCTGCGCGACGGCTTCGACCTGGAGGGCTCCGGCCCGTACACCCTCAAGGCCGACGTCGAGGACGGCGAGCTGGTCAAGGCCGAGTTCACCAAGAACCCCGACTACAAGGGGACCCTCAAGGTGAACAACGACAAGGTCGACATGGTCTCCTACAAGGACGCCGACGCCATGGGCAAGGCCCTGGACAAGGGCGACATCGACCTGATGACCCGCACGATGTCGCCCGATCAGATCCGCGAACTCTCCGGCGACGCGGACACCGACGTCGACCTCGTCGAGATGCCCGGCCTGGAGATCCGCTACCTGGGCTTCAACACCGACGCCCCGACGGTGAAGTCCAAGGCCGTGCGCCAGGCGATGGCCCAGGTCGTCAACCGCAGCGCGCTGGTCTCCAAGGTCTACGGCTCCCAGGCCGAGCCGCTGTACTCGCTGGTCCCGGCCAGCGTCACCGGCCACTCCAACTCGTTCTTCAACAAGTACGGCGAGCCGAACGTCACCAAGGCCCGTTCGCTGCTCAACCAGGCGAACATCACCACCCCGGTGAAGCTCACGCTGCACTACACCACCGACCACTACGGCCCGGCCACCAAGAAGGAGTTCGAGGTCCTGCGCGACCAGCTGAACTCCAGCGGCCTGTTCGACGTCGGCATCAAGGGCACCCCCTGGGACACGTTCCGCCCGGCCGAGAAGAAGGGCGAGTACGACGTCTACGGCATGGGCTGGTTCCCGGACTTCCCGGACGCCGACAACTTCCTCGCGCCGTTCCTCGACGCCGACAACACCCTCGGCTCGCCGTACGACAACAGCCAGATCCGCAAGACCCTGATCCCGGAATCCCGCCGTGAGGCGGACCGGCTGTCCGCCTCCTCCAGCCTGACGAACATTCAGGACATCGTCGCCGGTGACGTGCCGGTGCTGCCGCTGTGGCAGGGCAAGCAGTACGTTGCCGCGCGCGACGACATCACGGGTACCGCCTACGCGCTCAACTCCGCCTCGACGCTTCAGCTGTGGGAGCTCGGGCGGGGTGTGAGCGACTGACGGACCCGCTGGATCCCCGGGGGCCTGTGACCGCGGCCCCCGGGGAGCCGTGCCCCGGAGCCAGGACGATGCTCCGGGACTTCTCGAGAACCGACGACAAGGCACACACGTGAAGATACGCAACCAGTGGCCGGTCCTGCCCATCGTGGCGGGCCTCGCCTCCGGACTGCTGACCGGCTGTGGCACGGAGAGCGGAGACTCCGCGGGGGACGGCTCCAACGTGGTGGTGGGGATGTCCGACGACGTCCTGGCCACCGACCCGGCCTCCGGCTACGACCCCGGCTCCTGGCTGTTGTTCAACAACGTCTTCCAGTCCCTGCTCAGCTTCCCCAAGGGCGCCACGGAACCGCAGCCCGAGGCGGCCGAGAGCTGCGCGTTCACCGACACGCAGACCACGGTCTACAAGTGCACGCTGAAGGACGGACTCAAGTTCAGCAACGGTGACGAGCTCACCTCCGAGGACGTCAAGTTCTCCTTCGACCGCATGCTGAAGATCAACGACCCCGACGGGCCCGCGATCATGTTCCCCATGCTCGACAAGGTCGAGACGCCGGACGAGAAGACGGTCGTCTTCCGCCTCAACACGGCCGACGCCACCTTCCCGAGCAAGATCGCCTCCGGCGCCGGCTCCATCGTCGACCACAACGAGTACGACGCGGGCGAGCTCCGCAAGGACGGCCAGGCCGTCGGCTCCGGCCCGTACAAGCTCGACTCGTTCGACGACGGCCAGGCCGTCTTCTCGGTCAACGAGAACTACGAGGGCACCGCCAAGGTGAAGAACACCGGCGTGACGCTGAAGTTCTTCGACGGCGACCAGACCGCCCTGAAGCAGGCCATCCAGAACGAGGAGGTCGACATCGCCTACCGCGGCCTCACCGCGGGCGACGTCGCCGACATGGAGAAGGCCGACGACGGCACCGGCACCGAGGTCGTCGAGGGCAGCAGCGCCGAGGTCCAGCACCTGGTGTTCAACATGGACGACCCGGTCGCCGGAAAGCTCGGCGTCCGCAAGGCCATCGCCCACCTGCTCGACCGCGAAGCCCTCATCAAGGACGTCTACCAGGGCACCGCGACCCCGCTCTACTCGATCATCCCGGCCGGTATCGCGGGCCACAACACGGCCTTCTTCGACACCTACGGCGCCCGCCCCTCCCGGTCCAAGGCCCAGGCCGCGCTGCGCGAGGACGGCATCACCGGCAAGGTGAAGCTGACCCTCTGGTCGACCCCCTCCCGCTACGGTCCCGCCACCGACCAGGAGCTGAACGCCATCGCCGGCCAGCTCAACGCCAGCGGCCTGTTCGACGCGAGCGTCAAGTCCGTCCCGTTCGGCCAGTACGAGAAGGACATCGCCGCCGGCAAGTACGGGGTGTACGTGAAGGGCTGGGTGCCCGACTACCCGGACGCCGACAACTTCACGGCCCCCTTCTTCGGCAAGGGCAACGTGCTGAACAACAACTACGACAACGGCACGATCACCGGCTCGCTCATCCCGCGCACCGCCGGCCTGACCAACCGGGCCGCCACCGACAAGGAGTACGGCGAACTGCAGGACATCGTCGCCGACGAACTCCCGGTCCTGCCGGTCTGGCAGGCCAAGCAGTACGCGGTCGTCCGCGACGGCGTCTACGGCCTGGAGTACTGCCTCGACGCGTCGACGGTCTTCCGCTTCTGGGAGCTCAGCAAGGACGCCTGACGCACTAAAACGCGAGAAGGGCGCCCCCCACTCTCGGGGGGCGCCCTTCTCGCGTACCTGCTCCTTGCCGCTACTGCGCGCCGGGGCGCACCAGCCCGCTCTCGTACGCGTACACCGCGGCCTGCACGCGGTCGCGCAGGCCCAGCTTGGTCAGCACATGCCCGACGTGCGTCTTGACCGTGGTCTCGCTGACGAAGAGGTCGGCGGCGATCTCCGCGTTGGACAGCCCGCGCGCCACCAGCTTCAGCACCTCGACCTCCCGGTCGGTGAGCGTGTGCAGCACGTCCGGCACCGGCTCGTCCCCCGACGGCAGGTGCGTGGCGTACTTGTCGAGCAGGCGGCGGGTGATGCTCGGCGCGAGCATGGCCTCGCCCGCGGCGACGACCCGGATGGCCTGCACCAGCTCGTTGGCCGGCGCGTCCTTGAGCAGGAACCCGCTGGCACCGGCGCGCAGCGCCTCCACCACGTACTCGTCGAGGTCGAAGGTGGTCAGCACCAGCACCTTCGCCGGGCCGTCCCGCCCGGGCCCGGTGATCTGCCGGGTCGCCTCCACACCGTCCATCCGCGGCATGCGGATGTCCATCAGAACCACATCGGGCTGTAGCGCACGCACCTGGTCGAGTGCCTGCAGTCCGTCACCGGCCTCCCCGACGACCGCGATGTCCTGCTCCGCCTCCAGAATCATCCGGAAGCCGGTACGCAGCAGCGGCTGGTCGTCGACCAGTAGGACGCGGATGGCCACGTGAGTCTCCTTCGCTAGTCCGGCCCCATTCTGCCCTGCACGGGCCCGCCGGACTCAGCCGCCCTCGACGGGCTGCGCCGACGTCTCCGCCGCGCCCACCGGCAGCGGGTACGGCGGGGGAGTGCCGCCGAACTCCGGGCAGTGCGCCTGGTGGTCGCACCAGCCGCACAGCTTCGTGGGGCGCGGCCGCCAGTCGCCCGTCTCGGTCGCCAGCCGGATCGCCTCCCACAGCGCCAGTAGCTTGCGCTCGACCCGCTCCAGGTCGGCGAGGACCGGGTCGTACGTCAGCACCTGGCCGCTGCCGAGGTAGACCAGCTGGAGCCGCCGGGGGACCACGTTCTTCAGCCGCCACACCACCAGGGCGTAGAACTTCATCTGGAACAGGGCACCCTCGGAGTACTCCGGCCTGGGCGCCTTCCCCGTCTTGTAGTCGACGATCCGGACCTCGCCCGTGGGGGCCACATCGACCCGGTCGATGATGCCGCGCAGCCGCAGCCCGGACTCCAGCTCCGCCTCGACGAACAGCTCCCGCTCGGCCGGCTCCAGACGGCTGGGGTCCTCCAGGGTGAACCAGCGCTCGACGAGCTGCTCCGCCTCGCCCAGCCAGCGCGCCAGGCGCTCGCCCTGCGGATCGTCGGCGAACAGCTCCACGACCTCCGGCCGCGTCTCGCGCAGGCGGTCCCACTGGCCCGGGATCAGCGACTTGGCCCGGGGCGGCGTGCGCTCGGCGGCGGGGGCGTCGAAGAGCCGCTCCAGGACCGCGTGCACCAGCGTGCCCCTGGTCGCCGCCTCACTCGGCTTCTCCGGCAGCCGGTCGATGACCCGGAAGCGGTAGAGCAGCGGGCACTGCATGAAGTCACTGGCACGTGAGGGGGACAGCGAGGCGGGCGGTATGGCGGCAGAGCCGGTCACGAGGTCGCTGACGGCGGCGGTCTCGGCCGCCGCCTCCGCCACCGTCCGTGCCTCTGCCGCCGTGTCCACTGCCGTCTGCGCGGGCTCCGCCGCGCCCTCGCTGCTCGTCTCCATGCCCCAGACCATACGGCCCGCCACTGACAGTGACCCAGCCGCGTTCGTGGGAGAAGCCGGGAGGGGAGGCCGACGTACGGGAAACACAGGGGTGCCGGGGCCGAACGCACCCCGACGGCCGCATACCATCGACTCGAGACCCTCCCGTCCGGCAGGCGCGGGAGACGCTTCGACGAGGGGACACCGGTGGACGAGAGCGGCGGGCGCGGGCAGCCGCGGTCCGGCAACGACGAGTCGGCCGAGCGCCACGAGGGGCTTGCGCCCCGGGCCACCGGCCCGGCCCCCGCCGACGAACAGCCCACGCCCACGGACGAGCACGGGTCCGCTCCTGAGCAGCCCACGCCGGGCCCGGAGCCGACCGGCCACGTAGCGCCCGCCGACGTTCCGGCGTCCGACACACCGGCAACCCCACCGGACGCCTCGGCGCCGCCCCGGCCCTCCGCCGCCGGCGCTTCACCGGACCCGCGGACTCCGAATGCCGTACCCGCCCGGGCCGGGGGCGAGGGTGACGGTTCGCCGGAAGGCGGCACCCACCCCGACCCCGCCCGTGCCGACGGTCTGCCCGCCGCAGCCGGCGGCGCAGTCGCAGCGACTGCGGCGTCGGCCCCCGCCGAGGGCGACGGTGACGGCTCGCCGGAGGCCGACACGCACCCCGAGCGTGCCTACGCGGGCGACCCGCACGCGGCACCCACAGCCGGTCGGCCCGAGGCGGACCGGCTGCGCAAGGGCCCCGCCCCGGACCAAGCCCCGGGCTCCGGCGATGCGCACCGCCGACAGCAGCCCCCCACCCTGGGCCCCGGTGACGCGAACCGCGGGCAGCAGCCCGCCCCCACCGCCCCGGCCGGCCACCCGAACCACCGCCCCGGCCCTTCCGCTCCCGCCCCCGGCGACCGGCCCCTCGCCCACTCCGCCGACGGCAAGGGCCCAGCCCCCCAGCGGCCGGAGCCTCGGGGCGGGCTGCTCATGGGGCGGCCCTTCGGCGTGCCCGTGTACGTCGCACCGAGCTGGTTCCTCGTCGCCGCGCTGATCACCTGGGTGTTCGGCGGCCAGCTGGAGCGCGTGCTGCCCGAGCTCGGTGCCGCCCGCTACCTGGTCTCCCTCTTCTTCGCGGTCGCCTTCTACGCCTCCGTGCTCGTCCACGAACTGGCCCACACGGTGGCCGCCCTCCGCTTCAAACTCCCCGTCCGCCGCATCCAGCTCCAGTTCTTCGGCGGCGTCTCCGAGATCGAGAAGGAGGCCGAGACCCCCGGCCGGGAATTCATCCTGGCCTTCGTCGGGCCCCTGCTCTCCCTCGTCCTCGCCGGCCTCTTCTACGGCGCCGCGCAGACCGTGGAACCCGGCACCGTCCCCGGCGTCCTGCTCGCAGGCCTGATGATCTCCAACCTCATCGTGGCCGCGTTCAACCTCCTGCCGGGCCTGCCCCTCGACGGCGGCCGCATGCTCCGTGCCATCGTCTGGAAGATCACCGGCAAGCCGATGAAGGGCACCATCGCCGCCGCCTGGGTCGGCCGCGCCCTGGCCGTCTCCGTGCTCATCGGACTGCCCCTGCTGACCCAGTCCGGCGCTCTCGGCACCGACGCCGCCGACAACGTCGGCATGGACACCGTCCTGGACGCCCTGCTCGCCGCGATCCTCGCCGCGATCATCTGGACCGGCGCGGGCAACAGCCTGCGCATGGCGCGCCTGCGCGAGCACCTCCCCGAGCTGCGCGCCCGGGCCCTCACCCGCCGCGCGGTCCCCGTCGAGACCGACACACCGCTCTCTGAGGCCCTGCGCCGCGCCAACGCGGCCGGAGCCCGCGCCCTGGTCGTCGTCGACGCCGACGGCCAGCCCCTCTCCCTCGTCCGCGAGGCCGCCATCGTCGGCGTGCCCGAGCACCGCCGCCCCTGGGTCGCCGTCAGCGGCCTCGCCCAGGACCTCACCGACGGCATGCGCGTCTCCGCGGAACTGTCGGGCGAGGAACTCCTGGACGCCCTGCGCGCCACCCCGGCCACCGAGTACCTGGTGGTGGAGGAGACCGGCGAGATCTACGGCGTCCTGTCGGCGGCCGACGTCGAGCGCGCCTTCGTCAAGGCCATGGCGAGGCCGTCCTAGGGTCTGCCGCCCGAGTGGTCGGTGGGCCTCTCCGGGGCCGGTAGGCTGGTCACATGTCCGAACCGACCGGTGCCGCCCGCAGGCGCGGGCCCTTCAAGGTCGGGGACCAGGTTCAGCTGACCGACCCCAAGGGCCGCCACTACACGTTCACGCTCGAGGCCGGGAAGAACTTCCACACCCACAAGGGTTCCTTCCCCCACGACGAACTGATCGGTGCTCCCGAGGGAAGCGTTGTCCGTACCACGGGGAACGTCGCCTACCTCGCGCTGCGCCCCCTGCTCCCCGACTACGTCCTGTCCATGCCCCGCGGCGCCGCCGTGGTCTACCCCAAGGACGCGGGGCAGATCCTGGCCTTCGCCGACATCTTCCCCGGCGCGCGCGTCGTGGAGGCGGGCGTCGGCTCCGGCTCGCTCAGCAGCTTCCTGCTGCGGGCGATCGGCGACCAGGGCATGCTGCACAGCTACGAGCGCCGGGCGGACTTCGCCGAGATCGCCCAGGCGAACGTGGAGCGCTACTTCGGCGGCCCGCACCCCGCCTGGCAGCTCACCGTCGGCGACCTCCAGGACAACCTGTCCGACGCCGACGTCGACCGCGTCATCCTCGACATGCTCGCCCCCTGGGAGTGCCTGGAGGCGGTCTCCAAGGCGCTCGTCCCCGGCGGCATCCTGTGCTGCTACGTGGCCACCACCACCCAGCTCGCCCGGACCGTGGAGTCCATCCGCGAGATCGGCTGCTTCAACGAGCCGAGCGCCTGGGAGTCGATGATCCGCAACTGGCACATCGAGGGCCTGGCCGTACGCCCGGACCACCGGATGATCGGCCACACCGGCTTCCTGCTCACCGCCCGCCGCCTCGCCGACGGCGTCGAACCGCCCATGCGCCGCCGCCGCCCTGCCAAGGGCGCCTACGGCGAGGACTACGCGGGCCCCAACGCCGACGGCGGCTCCGGCCGCTGAGACAGCCCGTCACCGCATCCAACGCACCGGCGCCGTGCCGGAGTTCCCGGACCCGTACCGGAACTCCGCCACGGCGCCACTGCGTTGCCGCCCCGAGTTACCCCACCGGAACGCCGTTGACCTGCCGCGAAGGCCGCAGCGGCCAGGAGCCGCCGCAGCGCAGGCCCACCCCCACCGGCCCGCTGACACAGCGGCAGGAACCGTAACCCTTCTGACTTCCCCGGCAGGAGATGTGCACACCCCGCCGTTCCCTCGCGCTGTGACGTGTGGCACCATGCAGCCACCCCACCGGCACAGCCTCAGGAGACCCTCCTAGTGCAGTCTTCCGCCGTCCCGGAGCTCGCCCACACCCACACCCGCCCCATCCACTGGCTCGCCACCGCGACGGCCGTCGCGGGCGTCGTGGCCTTCTCCTCGGTCCTGCAGCCCGGCGCGGCGACGGCGGCCCAGCCGGCCGCCCCTCAGACCAAGAGCGCTCCGGCGCACACGACTCCGCCCGACCCGGCCGCGGTGACGTTCCCGATCGAGTGCGGCCCGGTGAAGGCCGTGGTGAAGAAGAGGGCTTCCGGAGACCTCGACGGCGACGGCCGGCCCGAGACGGTGGCCGTCGTCCACTGCGACTCCCCGATGGGCACCCCGCCCGACGGCGTGTACGTCCTCACGCGCGGCGCCGACGGCGGCAAGCCGCGCGTGGTCGCCACCCTGCTGGACCCCAAGGACGGCACCACCGTCACCGACTTCGCCGTCTCCGACGGCGCCGTCACGGCCACGCTCCTCGGCTACTCGTCGGCCGACGTGCCGCGTTGCTGCCCCGACGTGAAGAGCGACGCGAAATGGCGTTGGCAGAACGGCTCGTTCGTCCGCTCGGCCCCGGCCGGCGCCCGCAGCGTGTGAGGCCCCTGCGACGGTGCGTGTGAGATATCAGACAGTAGTAACGGAACGTAGAGAAGTGGTCACTCCGCGTCCGGACCGTAAACCTCTGCCCTGTCCGAAACCCGACGTACGTGGATGCATTCGCCCGGACACTCCTTCGCGGAGTCGATCACGTCCGTGAGAAGCGGCAGCGGAACGGGCGTTGTCGCGCCCTTGTCCTGGAGCAACTCGTCGTCGGCGCTCTTCACATAGGCCAGACCGTCGATGTCCAGCTCGAACACCTCCGGCGCGTACTGGGCGCAGATGCCGTCGCCGGTACACAGGTCCTGGTCGATCCAGACCTCCAGCTCCGCGCTGTCCGCCCCGGCCGCCTGCTGCACGCTCATCTCTCCTGCCGTTTCTCCGCCGAGCCGCGTCGGGAATCCGGCCAGCTCCGGCGGGTGTTGAACAGTTCGACCCTACCCCCGGCTGGGTTCCAATCATGTTCGCTGGGTATTCCCCTGGCGTGAGGGAGAGCGCAAGGGTGAAGATCGGACACACCCCGACCGTCTTTGTGATCTAGGGGTTTCAATCGACACCCGCCCAGGTAGGGTCTGGAAGCGTCCAGCTCCCCTTGGAGGAGGTGAGGACCGTGGCAGCCCACGACGACGACATGAACCGCGGCATCCGCCCGGGACGCGGGTCCGACGACCCGGCCGGGCAGATTGCCTACCTTGAGCAGGAGATCGCCGTCCTGCGACGCAAGCTCGCCGACTCTCCGCGACACACGAGGATTCTCGAAGAGCGGATCGTCGAGCTGCAGACCAATCTGGCCGGCGTGTCCGCGCAGAACGAGCGACTCGCCAACACGCTCCGTGAGGCCCGCGACCAGATCGTGGCCCTCAAGGAGGAGGTCGACCGGCTCGCGCAGCCGCCGGCCGGCTTCGGCGTCTTCCTGACGGCCAACGAGGACGGCACCGCCGACATCTTCACCGGCGGCCGCAAGCTCAGGGTGAACGTCAGCCCCAGCGTCGAACTCGAAGAGCTCCGGCGCGGCCAGGAACTGATGCTCAACGAAGCGCTCAACGTGGTCGAGGCCATGGAGTTCGAGCGTGTCGGTGACATCGTCACCCTCAAGGAGATCCTCGAGGACGGCGAGCGGGCCCTCGTGCTCGGGCACACCGACGAGGAGCGGGTGGTGCGGCTCGCCGAGCCGCTGCTGGACGTCACCATCCGCCCCGGCGACGCCCTGCTCCTGGAGCCCCGCTCCGGCTACGTCTACGAGGTCGTCCCCAAGAGCGAGGTCGAGGAACTCGTCCTCGAAGAGGTCCCCGACATCGGCTACGAGCAGATCGGCGGTCTCGGCGGCCAGATCGAGGCCATCCGCGACGCGGTCGAGCTGCCGTACCTCTACCCGGACCTGTTCAAGGAGCACGAGCTGCGCCCGCCCAAGGGCGTCCTGCTCTACGGGCCTCCCGGATGCGGCAAGACGCTCATCGCCAAGGCCGTCGCCAACTCGCTGGCCAAGAAGGTCGCCGAGGTCACCGGCCAGGCCGCCGGCAAGAGCTTCTTCCTCAACATCAAGGGCCCCGAGCTCCTGAACAAGTACGTCGGCGAGACCGAGCGGCAGATCCGCCTGGTCTTCCAGCGCGCCCGGGAGAAGGCCAGCGAGGGCACCCCCGTCATCGTCTTCTTCGACGAGATGGAGTCCCTCTTCCGCACCCGCGGCTCCGGTGTCAGCTCGGACGTGGAGAACACCATCGTCCCGCAGCTGCTCGCCGAGATCGACGGTGTGGAGGGCCTGCAGAACGTGGTCGTGATCGGTGCCTCCAACCGTGAGGACATGATCGACCCCGCCATCCTGCGGCCCGGCCGTCTGGACGTGAAGATCAAGATCGAGCGTCCCGACGCCGAGGCGGCGAAGGACATCTTCGGCAAGTACCTCACCGAGCGCCTCCCGCTGCACTCCGACGACCTCGGCGAGCACGGCGGCAGCAAGGCGACCACCGTCCAGAGCATGATCCAGACGGCGGTGGAACACATGTACACCGAGTCCGAGGAGAACCGCTTCCTGGAGGTCACCTACGCCAACGGTGACAAGGAAGTCCTCTACTTCAAGGACTTCAACTCCGGCGCCATGATCGAGAACATCGTCGGCCGCGCCAAGAAGATGGCGATCAAGGACTTCCTCGAGAAGAACCAGAAGGGCCTCCGCGTCTCCCACCTCCTCCAGGCCTGCGTGGACGAGTTCAAGGAGAACGAGGACCTGCCGAACACCACCAACCCGGACGACTGGGCCCGGATCTCCGGAAAGAAGGGCGAGCGGATCGTGTACATCCGCACCCTCATCACCGGAAAGCAGGGCGCGGACACCGGACGCTCCATCGACACGGTGGCGAACACCGGTCAGTACCTGTAAAAGGCAGGGCGGCTGCGGGTGCCCTCGGCGGGTACCCGCAGCCGACTGTTTTTCAGGCCACGGCTGGAGCAACGCAATGACGCAAATGATCTCCCCACCAGCGCAAAGGCGTTCTAGGCTCTTGCGTACCGCCGAGTCGCGCAGTGCGGGGACGGGCACCGCACACGCAACCGAGCGCCAGCGGTATCTGAGTGGCGCCCACGACCGAGGGTGCCGCCGGGCAAGGAGGGCCGCATGACCGTACGGCGAGTAATGGGCATCGAGACGGAGTACGGGATCTCCGTCCCCGGCCACCCCAACGCCAATGCCATGCTCACCTCGTCCCAGATCGTGAACGCCTACGCGGCGGCGATGCACCGGGCCCGCCGGGCCCGATGGGACTTCGAGGAGGAGAACCCGCTGCGGGACGCGCGAGGCTTCGACCTCGCCCGCGAGGCCGCCGACTCCAGCCAGCTCA
Organism: Streptomyces paradoxus; assembly: GCF_014202475.1. Lineage (GTDB taxonomy): Bacteria > Actinomycetota > Actinomycetes > Streptomycetales > Streptomycetaceae > Streptomyces > Streptomyces paradoxus. The sequence goes on along the minus strand of NZ_JACHGV010000006.1, from coordinate 328,709 downwards.
CCGACGAGGACATCGGCCTGGCCAACGTGATCCTCACCAACGGTGCACGGCTCTACGTCGACCACGCACACCCCGAGTACAGCTCCCCCGAGGTGACCAATCCCCGGGACGCCGTCCTCTGGGACAAGGCCGGCGAGCGGATCATGGCCGAGGCCGCGGAACGGGCCGCCCAGCTGCCCGGTGCCCAGCCGATCCACCTGTACAAGAACAACACCGACAACAAGGGCGCGTCCTACGGCACGCACGAGAACTACCTGATGAAGCGGGAGACCCCCTTCTCGGACATCGTGCGCCATCTGACGCCGTTCTTCGTCTCCCGTCAGGTCTTCGCCGGAGCGGGCCGCGTCGGCATCGGCCAGGACGGGCACGAGCACGGCTTCCAGCTCAGCCAGCGGGCCGACTACTTCGAGGTCGAGGTAGGCCTCGAGACGACGCTCAAGCGCCCGATCATCAACACCCGCGACGAGCCGCACGCGGACGCCGAGAAGTACCGGCGCCTGCACGTGATCATCGGCGACGCGAACCTGTCGGAGATCTCGACCTACCTCAAGCTGGGCACGACCTCGCTGGTGCTGTCGATGATCGAGGACGGTTTCATCGCTGTCGATCTGGCCGTCGACCAGCCCGTCCGTACGCTCCACCAGGTCTCGCACGACCCGTCCCTGAAGCGCCTGGTCACGCTCCGCAGCGGTCGTACGCTCACGGCGGTCCAGCTGCAGATGGAGTACTACGAGCTGGCGCGCAAATACGTGGAGGAGCGGTTCGGGGCCGACGCCGACGACCAGACCAAGGACGTCCTGTCCCGCTGGGAGGACACCCTCACCCGTCTGGAGCACGACCCGATGAGCCTGGCCGGAGAGCTGGACTGGGTCGCCAAGCGGGAGCTCATGGAGGGCTACCGGCGCCGGGACAACCTCGACTGGGACGCGGCACGACTGCACCTGGTCGACCTCCAGTACGCCGACGTACGGCCCGAGAAGGGCCTGTACAACCGTCTGGTGGCCCGCGGCCGCATGAAGCGGCTGCTGACCGACGCGGACGTGGAGCGGGCCCGTACGGTGCCGCCGGAGGACACCCGGGCGTACTTCCGCGGCCGCTGCCTGGAGCAGTACGCGGACGACGTCGCGGCGGCCTCCTGGGACTCGGTGATCTTCGATCTGCCGGGCCGGGATTCGCTGCAGCGGGTCCCAACCCTGGAACCGCTTCGCGGAACGCGTAATCACGTCAAGGAGCTCCTGGACCGCTGCCGCACCGCGGAAGACCTGGTCAGGGTCCTGTCGGGCGGGTGAACGCGGTGAGTGGGTACTCGTCCGTAACCGGCCGGACAGGGTGGAAAGTCCCTGGTCCGGGAATCATCGAGGTGGTCCCCGTACGTTGGAGCAACTGCGGGGCCATTGTCAGACCCGGCGAGTAGGGTCTGATCTTGACCGAGCAACTGTGTCGGGCGAACCGAGCGGGGTGAGGGATATGGCGACCAAGGACACCGGCGGCGGACAGCAGAAGGCCACCCGGTCCACCGAGGAGGTCGAGGAGCAGGCGGCGGAGACGCAGGCTTCGGAGGACCTCAAGGAGCGTCAGGAGAAGCTGAGCGACGACGTGGACTCGGTTCTGGACGAGATCGACGACGTACTTGAGGAGAATGCAGAGGACTTTGTGCGGTCCTTCGTTCAAAAGGGTGGCCAGTAAGGCGCCTGAGCCTTCACTCCGAAGGTGAACGGGGTGCGTGGGTGACGGACAAGCCGAGCGCGGAGCGCTGCGCGCGGGGGCAGTGCATGACGTGATGCCCTCGTGTGCGGCGCTCCGGGCGTCATGGCCTCCGGAGCCCGGCGGCCGGCCCGGTGCGGGCGGCGGGCAAGTGCGGCGCCGCTCCGGCGGAGTTGGTCCCGCAGGGCATGTGGATCACCGCCGAAGGACGGGTAGGGTCCGAGGCATACCGAGCCCCCGGTGGCAACCGGACCGGGGTTGTTCCAAGGATCGGCCCGACGTCACAGGGCGGGCTGTCGCTTACGTGGAAGGAATCGCGTGGAACCCAACACTCGTAGCACCGGGCGTCTACCAGCTGCCTTCCTGACGCCAGGGTCTTCCTCCTTCATGGACTTCCTGTCCGAGCATCAGCCGGAGATCCTGCCCGGCAATCGGCAACTGCCGCCCACCCAGGGCGTGATCGAGGCACCGCACGGGACCACGATCGTCGCCGTGACGTTCCCCGGCGGCGTGGTCCTCGCCGGTGACCGGCGGGCCACCATGGGCAACGTCATCGCCCAGCGGGACATCGAGAAGGTCTTCCCGGCCGACGAGTACTCGGCGGTGGGCATCGCCGGCACGGCGGGCCTGGCCGTGGAGATGGTGAAGCTGTTCCAGCTGGAGCTGGAGCACTTCGAGAAGGTCGAGGGCGCGCAGCTGTCCCTGGAGGGCAAGGCGAACCGGCTGTCGACGATGATCCGCTCCAACCTCGGCATGGCCATGCAGGGCCTGGCCGTGGTGCCGCTGTTCGCCGGGTACGACGTGGACCGCGACAAGGGCCGCATCTTCTCCTACGACGTCACCGGCGGCCGCTCCGAGGAGCACAACTACGCGGCCACCGGCTCCGGGTCGATCTTCGCCCGCGGTGCCATGAAGAAGCTCTTCCGGGAAGACCTCAGCGAGGCCGAGGCCACGACGCTGGTGGTCCAGGCGCTCTACGACGCGGCAGACGACGACTCGGCGACCGGCGGTCCCGATGTCGCCCGCCGGATCTATCCCATCATCACCGTGATCACCGACGACGGCTTCCGCCGGCTCACCGAGAACGAGGCGTCCGAGATCGCGCGCTCGATCCTCGAGCGGCGGCTGGAGCAGCCCGACGGGCCGCGGGCCGCGCTGCTGTAGCGGCGATCGTCTTCGTGAGGGTGGTCCAGTGAACCGACGGAATCTTCAAGAGAGGGATGGATAACCGGTGTCGACGCCGTTCTATGTCTCACCCCAGCAGGCCATGGCCGACCGGGCGGAGTACGCCCGCAAGGGCATCGCCCGTGGTCGCAGCCTGGTCGTGCTGCAGTTCGCCGACGGCATCGTGTTCGTCGGCGAGAACCCGTCCCGTGCGCTGCACAAGTTCAGCGAGATCTACGACCGGATCGGCTTCGCGGCCGCCGGCAAGTACAACGAGTACGAGAACCTGCGGATCGGCGGTGTGCGCTACGCCGACCTGCGGGGTTACACCTACGACCGCGACGACGTGACGGCCCGGGGCCTGGCGAACGTCTACGCCCAGACACTGGGCACGATCTTCTCCAGCGCCGCCGAGAAGCCGTACGAGGTGGAGCTGGTCGTCGCCGAGGTCGGGGAGACGCCCGAGGGCGACCAGATCTACCGGCTGCCGCACGACGGCTCCATCGTGGACGAGCACGGCTCGGTCGCGGTGGGCGGCAACGCCGAGCAGATCAGCAGCTACCTGGACCAGCGCCACCAGGAGGGCATGACGCTCGCGGAGGCCCTGAAGCTGGCGGTGCAGGCGCTGTCCCGCGACACCAACGGCAGCGAGCGGGAGATCCCCGCGGAGCGGCTGGAGGTCGCGGTGCTGGACCGCACGCGCCCGCAGAAGCGCAAGTTCAAGCGGATCAGCGGGCGGCAGCTGTCGCGGCTGCTCGGTGCGGATGCCGCCGGCGGTGACGAGGAGGGGGCGTCGGAGGACGCCGAGTAGTTCTGACGTGGTGTGGCGCGCCCCGGCCGGCGGTGTTGTGGCCGGGGCGCGTCTCCGTGTGCGGGGGTGCGGGTGCTTGCGCCTTCCGCCGGGTGGTGGGTCGGTGCCGTGTCGGGGGGTGTCCGTCCTCGGAACGGCGCGATGGAGCCACTTACCGACTGACTGGCGTCGACGCGCCAACCGCTGCGGGCGGACACCCCCGACACGGCACCTGCTCGCCGTACGCGGGAGCGGGTGCGCTCTGCCTGGCTGCGGGCATGCGTGCCTCCCCCCAGTGCCTTAAGGCCCTGGGAGGTGCCCCCAGGGCGCCCCGGCCCGCAGGGTTGCGGGCCCACCCGGCCTCAGCGGCAATGCCCGCTACGGCTGGTGAGGGGGCGCTGTGGAGCCTCGTAGCACCAGTTGCACGGGGATGTCCCCCTCCTCGGGGGTACGGTCCTCCAGGACGGCCAGCAGGGCTCGCATGCCGCGTTCGCCGAAGAGCTCGGCGTTGAGGTGGACCGTCGTCAGTTCCGGGTCCATGGCCGTGGCCAGGGCCAGGTCGTCGACGCCGGTGACCGACAGGTCGTCCGGGATGCGCAGCCCCAGGCGGCGGGCCGCCTTGTACGTGCCGGCCGCGAGCTGGTCGTCGTCGCAGATCACGGCGGTGGGGCGAGCGCCGGGAGCCGAGAGGGCGGCTTCGGCGGCCGTCACCGCTCCCACGATGGAGATCGGGGAGCGGGCTGTGCGCAGTGATGTGCCCGGCACCTCGTCCAGCCGTGCGGCCAGTTCCCGGGCGCGGATCTCGAAGGTCCAGGAGGGGACGTCCGCGGCCAGGTGGAGGAAGGAGCGGTGACCCAGGGACAGCAGGTGCTCCGCGGCCTGGCGGACGCCGTCGGCGATGTCCAGGTTCACCGTCGCGGCCCCCAGGCTGCCGTCCGGGTCGCTGTCCAGCATGACCAGCGGCAGCGCCTCGCCGCGGATCGCGGTCAGGGCGTCCGCGGCCATGGAGGAGGCGATCACGCCGTCCAGTGCGGCCTGCGCGGAGGCGAAGGGGTCGCGGGCGGGGCCGATGCCCTCGGGGGAGGGGTAGAGGACCACGCCGAAGCCGTGCTCGGCGGCGACGCGGGCCGCGCCCGTGTAGACGCCGGCGAAGAACTCGGTGGTGAGGGCCGGGACGACCAGGAGGACCGTGCGGGTGCGGCCCAGGCGCAGATTGCGGGCGGCCAGGTTCGGGCGGTAACCCAGGTCGCGGGCGGCCTCGCGGACTCGCTCCGCCGTCGCCTCCGCGACGCGGCCGCGCCACTTGTCGCCCAGGACCAGGGAGACCGCCGCCTGGGAGACGCCGGCGGCCTGGGCGACGTCCCGGCTCGTGGGGCGTGTGCTGCCTCGTGCCACCGTCGGGCTGCTCCTTCGTCTGGACTCGTGAACAGCGGACATGGTACGTATGGAAGCCGACGTTATACGTAAAACCTAGGGCGGGGACATGGCCACGGGATACCTGGAGATCCTTCGGGCGCGACACGCCGCCCGGCTGCTCGTCGGCACACTGGTCGGCCGGCTGCCCAACGCCACGGCCGCGATCGCGATCGTGCTGTTCGTCCGGGCGGAGGGCGGGACGTACAGCCTCGCGGGGGCGCTGGCGGCCGTCTACGGCGTCGCCAACGCCGTGGGGCAGCCCGTGCTGGGCAGGATCGTCGACCTGCGCGGGCAGCCGCGTGTGCAGCTGCCGGCGGCCGTGCTGTCCGGGCTGGCAATGGCCGTCTTCGCCTTCTCGGGCATCGGGTCGCTGCCGCTCGCCTACGCCGCCGTGGCCGGTGCCGGGCTCTTCACGCCGCCCCTGGAGGGCGGACTGCGCGCGCTGTGGCCGTCCGTGTTGCGCAGGGAGGACCAGGTGCACACGGCGTACGCCATGGACGCCGTGGCCCAGGAGGTGATGTTCACCGTCGGGCCGCTGCTCGTGACACTGTGCGTGTCCCTGTGGTCGGCCCAGGCCGCGCTGCTCGTGCTGAACGTGGTCGGGGTGCTGGGGGCGCTGTCCGTCGTGGTGTCGGAGCCCTCGCGTGCCTGGCGGTCGGCGCCGCGCGAGGCGCACTGGCTCGGCGCGCTGCGCTCGCCCGGACTGCTCGCGCTGCTGGCGGCGTTCCTGTTCATCGGGATGGCGCTCGGATCCATCACGGTCGCCTCGGTGCCCTACGCGGACGACCACGGCGGAGACGCCGTGTACGGCTGGCTGATGGCGGCCCTGGGCTTCGGGGCCCTGGTCGGCGGCACCGTCTACGGCGCCCGGCAGTGGGCCGGTGAGCCCGCGCGGCGACTGCGGGTGCTGGTGGCCCTTCTGGTGGTGTGTTACCTCCCGCTGATGCTGATGCCGGACGCCGCGCCCATGGTGGCGCTCACCGCGCTGGCCGGAGTCTTCCTCGCGCCCGCCATCGCCTGCGCGTTCGTCCTGGTCGACCGGCACGCCCCGCGCGGCACGGTCACCGAGGCGTTCTCGTGGCTGGTGACGACGTTCACCGTGGGCCACTCGGTCGGAACGGGCGTCGCCGGGCCCGTTGTCGAGACGGGCGGGGCCCTGTGGGGCTTCGCCGTGCCGGCTGTCGCCGGTGGCGTGTCCCTGCTGGTTTTGACCGCCACAGGACGGGTAGTCGCAGCTCCCGGCCAGGGAGCGGTCGTTGCGGCCGGTTCGGAAAATGATCCAAACCGTGCCGTCGAACCCCGTTTCAGTTCAGGGGATCGGGCGTAATGTTCCCTCATGGACCGCCGCATTTTCGGGCTGGAGAACGAGTACGGCGTCACGTGCACGTTCAGGGGACAGCGCCGCCTGTCTCCTGACGAGGTGGCGCGGTACCTCTTCCGCCGTGTCGTGTCATGGGGCCGCAGCAGCAATGTCTTTCTGCGAAACGGCGCCCGCCTCTATCTCGACGTGGGATCGCATCCGGAATACGCGACACCGGAATGCGACAACGTGACCGAACTGGTCACCCACGACAAAGCGGGCGAGCGCATTCTCGAAGGACTCCTGGTGGACGCCGAACGACGCCTGCACGAGGAGGGAATCGCGGGCGACGTCTACCTCTTCAAGAACAACACCGACTCGGCGGGCAACTCCTACGGCTGCCACGAGAACTATCTGGTCGCCCGGCACGGGGAGTTCTCCCGGCTCGCGGACATTCTCATTCCGTTCCTGGTCACACGGCAGCTGCTGTGCGGTGCCGGCAAGGTGCTGCAGACGCCGCGCGGCGCCGTGTACTGCGTCAGCCAGCGGGCCGAGCACATCTGGGAGGGCGTCTCCTCGGCGACGACCCGCTCCCGGCCCATCATCAACACGCGTGACGAGCCGCACGCGGACGCCGAGCGCTACCGCCGCCTGCACGTCATCGTGGGCGACTCCAACATGTCCGAGACGACCATGCTGCTCAAGGTCGGCGCCACCGACCTGGTGCTGCGCATGATCGAGGCGGGCACGGTGATGCGGGACCTCACCCTGGAGAACCCGATCCGGGCGATCCGCGAGGTCAGCCACGACATCACCGGCCGGCGCAAGGTGCGCCTGGCGAGCGGACGCGAGGCCTCCGCCCTGGAGGTACAGCGCGAGTACTACGAGAAGGCCCTGGACTTCTGCGAGCGCCGGGGCATCCGCACCGGCACCGTCGAGCAGGTCCTGGAGCTGTGGGGCCGCACACTGGACGCGATCGAGTCCGAGGACCTCGACCGCATCGGCACCGAGATCGACTGGGTCATGAAGTACAAGCTCATCGAGCGGTACCGCGCCAAGCACAACATGACCATGTCGCATCCGCGGGTCGCGCAGATAGACCTCGCCTACCACGACATCCACCGCCGTCGTGGCCTGTACTACCTGCTCGAGAAGAAGGGCCAGGCGGCCCGCATCTGCAACGACTTGAAGATCTTCGAGGGCAAGTCCGTTCCCCCGCAGACCACTCGGGCCCGGCTGCGCGGCGACTTCATCCGGCGGGCCCAGGAACAGCGCCGTGACTTCACGGTCGACTGGGTTCACCTCAAGCTCAACGACCAGGCCCAGCGGACCGTGCTGTGCAAGGACCCGTTCCGTTCCGTGGACGACCGGGTGGAGAAGCTGATCGCCGGAATGTGAGCCGGTTCCGCCCACTCCATGAAGCCGATGCCCGGAGGTTTTCACACCTCCGGGCATCGGCCTTTTCCCGCCCGTATCCGGCCGTTCCCGAGCGGCCCGGGCGGGGCCGTGTCGCGCGGTGAGAGGGGTGCGGAGCGTGTACGCCGTAGAGTGGCGGGCATTGCCCCCACACCACCGATCCCAGTTGGACTGATGAACTACAACACGAAACGACGCGTGGCCGCGTTGCTGGCCGTTCCCGCCCTGTTGTTCACCGCCGCGTGCGGATCGGACGACGGGAACAACGGCGACACGGCGGGAGGCGTCGCCGAGATCAAGGGGAAGGTCGGGGCGAAGCCCGAGATCTCCGTGCCCAAGGACGGCAAGCCGTCCGACGAGACCGTGGTCAAGACGGTCTCGGCGGGCAGCGGGACCCCGATCAAGGGCTCGGACTTCGTCCGCCTGGACTGGACCGTCGAGAAGTGGGGCGGGGGCCAGGAGCTCGGCGGCACCTGGGCCGCGCCGGCGACGGGTGACAAGGCTCCCCGTCGGCAGTCCATCGAGCAGATCGGCAAGCCGAGCCAGCAGCTCCCCGAGAAGGTCCTCGACGCGGTGAAGGGCAAGAAGCCCGGCAGCCGGATCCTGGTGCAGGGCACCGCGGGCGATCTGATCGGCCAGAGCCTGAACACCTCCTCCGGTATCTCCGCCAAGGACGTGCTGATCTGGGTGGTCGACCCGGTCGGTGCCGCGAGCGTCGACACCAAGGCCGAGGCCAAGGGCGAGCAGGCGCCCTCCGAGCCGGGCATGCCCGAGGTGAAGTCCCCGTCGCAGAAGGCCGCGGTCATCACCATCCCCAAGGGTGAGAAGGCTCCCAAGGACCTCAAGGAGCAGGTGCTGATCAAGGGCGACGGCAAGAAGGTCGAGGCCGGCCAGGGGCTCATCGCCCAGTACACCGGGGTCAAGTGGGAGGACGGCAAGAAGTTCGACTCCTCCTGGGACCACGGCGGCGCCACCGCCTTCCAGATCGGCAACGGCTCCGTGGTGGCAGGCTGGGACAAGGGCCTCGTCGGCAAGCACGTGGGCGACCGGGTGCTGCTGGTGATCCCGCCCTCGCTGGGCTACGGCGCGAACCCTCAGAGCGAGCTGGCCAAGAACACACTGGTCTTCACGGTGGACATCCTCGGCACGGTCTGACCCGGCCGGTCTGTGAGACTGTCCCCGACGCAGGTCACGTAACAAGGAGAGATGAAGTGAGCATCGACAAGCCCGAGATCGACTTCCCGGGCGGCGAGCCCCCGGCGGACCTCGAGATCAAGGACATCTGGGAGGGCGACGGCCCGGTCGCGCAGGCCGGCCAGACCGTCACCGTGCACTACGTGGGTGTCTCCTTCAGCACGGGCGAGGAGTTCGACGCCAGCTGGAACCGCGGCACGCCCTTCCGCTTCCCGCTGGGCGGCGGCCGGGTCATCAAGGGCTGGGACCAGGGCGTGCAGGGCATGAAGGTCGGCGGCCGCCGCCAGCTGACCATCCCCGCCCACCTCGCCTACGGCAACCAGAGCCCCACCCCTCTGATCAAGCCGGGCGAGACGCTGATCTTCGTGGTCGACCTGCTCGGGGTCTGAGCAAGCTCCGAACAGACTCGATCATGCGGGGCCCATGCCTGTTCGGGCATGGGCCCTCGGCTTTTGCCGTGCCACCGTGTGGCGGTACGGTCATCGCTCGTAAGCACCATAGGGAGGCGAAGCGCGTCGATGGCCATTGCCAAGGCGGAGCGGCTGATGAATCTGGCGCTGTGTCTGCTCGGGACCCGGCGGCCGCTCAGCAAGCGTGAGCTGCGCGACTCCATCGAGGCCTACGTCGAGGCCTTCGGGCCGGGCAACGGCGCGACCGGCTCCGATGATTCCTTCAACCGCATGTTCGAGCGCGACAAGGACGACCTGCGCGAGCTCGGGCTGGTCATCGAGACCGTCGAGAGCCTCGACGGCGAGATCGGCTACCTGGCCCGCCGCGACAGCAACCGCCTCCCGGCCATCACCCTGGACGCCGAGGAGGCCGCCGCCCTCGGGCTCGCCGCCAAGGTGTGGCAGCAGGCCCGGCTCGCCGGAGCGGCCAGCGGTGCCCTGCAGAAGCTGCGCGCGGCCGGCCTCCCCGAGGACGTCGACCCGTACGGGTCGCACGGCGCGCTGGAACCGCGCATCCCCGTGCACGAGGCCGCCTTCGAGCCGCTGATGCTGGCCTGCCGGGACCGCCGGCCCGTCGCCTTCGACTACCGCAAGGCCACCGCCGCCCGTCCCGAGCAGCGGCACGTGGAGCCGTGGGCGCTGGAGTGCTGGCGGGGCCACTGGTACCTGGCGGGCTGGGACCGCGACCGGGGCGCCGAGCGGGTCTTCCGGCTGTCCCGCATCACCGGCAAGGTCCGCTCGCGCGGCGGCCGGTACACCGCACCCGTGCCGGACGTCGTCACCGTCCGGGAGACCGTCGCCGGCTGGGCCGGGGAGATCGCCGACCGCTCGGCACGGATCCGGCTGCGCGCGGGCGCGGGGTACCCCCTTCGGGCGAAGGCCACCTCCGTGCGGGAACTCGGCGAGGGCTGGGACGAGTTGGAGATTCCGTACGGCCACGGGCTGGACGCCTGGCTGGTGGAGTTCGGGCCGGACGTGGTCGTCCTGGAGCCCGCCGAGCTGCGGGCCGACGTGGTGGACCGGCTGCGGGCCGTGGCCAAGGGCTGAGGGGGAGCGGAAAGACAGTGGCAGGCAAACCGGTCAGGCCCGTGAACGCCATCGACCAGACCCGGCGGATGCTCTCGCTGGTGACGTATCTGAGGGAGCGCCCCGGAGCCCGGGTCGAGGACGTCGCGCGCGCCTTCGGCATCAGCGAGGACGAACTGGTCTCCGACCTGGACGTGCTGCCCATGTGCGGCACCAGCTTCCGCGGCGGCGACCTGCTCGACATCGACACCGACGGCGAGCGCATCTGGTGGCACAACCCGGCCGCCCTCGCGGCGGAGGCCGCCGAGCCGCTCAGGCTCGCCGCCGACGAGGCCACCGCCCTGCTCGTCGCCGCCCGGGCGGTCTCCACGCTCCCCGGGCTGCGCGAGAGCGACCGGCAGGCGCTGCTGCGGGCGACGGCGAAGGTGGAGACCGCGGCCGGTGAGGCGGCGGGCGCCAGTTCGCGCCTGTCCGTGACCTTCGAGTCCGAGGGCGGTGTCTTCGCGGACGTCGACCGGGCGATCGCCGAGCGGCGCAGGCTGTGGATCCGCTACTACTCGCCCGCGCGCGACGAGGTCACCGAACGGGAGATCGACCCCATCCGCCTGGTCAGCGTCGGGCACACCTACGTCGAGGCCTGGTGCCGCCGCTCGGAGGCGCGCCGCACCTTCCGGCTCGACCGAGTGGCCGAGATCAAGATCCTGGACGAGCCGTCGGCGCCGCCCGAGATCGAGCTGCGGGACCTCTCCGAGGCCCTGGTGCAGCCCGCGGCCGAGGACCCGGAGGTCGTGGTCGAGGTCGGGCCCGGCGGCCGCTGGGTCGCGGAGTACTACCCGCACGACAGTGCGGATGAGCTGCCGGACGGCGGGCTGCGTATCACCCTGCGGACCCCTGACCCGGCGTCGCTCCGGCGCCTGGCCCTGCGGCTCGGCCGGGACGGCCGGATCGTCTCGCCGCCGGAGCTCGCCGACAGCGCCCGGCAGGCGGCCCGGGAGGCGCTGGCGGCGTACGACGGGATCGAGGCGGAGCGGACGGCTCGCGTCGCGGAGGCCGGCGCCCGCGGTCCGCAGGCGGTGCACGCGGTTCCGGACGGGCCCGGCGACGGACCCGGGTGAGCCACAGGCGCCCACCGGGGTCCACGGCCGGGCACGGCCGGAGCGCGACACCGGCCGTGGCGCCCCGGAGGCGAACCACCCCAGAAAGAGGAGCGAGGGCTTGAGCGAGTCGGCGACGTCCGGTGTGCGGGGCATGACGGTGGAGTCCGCGTTCGCCGGGATGAGAAGCGTGACCCCGGTCGTCTTCAAGGCGGGCTGCCCCGACTGCCGAGGGTGCTTCGAACTCGCCGCGGGCGCCCTGCGCCTGGCCATCGGCGCCACGAGCCGCACCACCTTCTACTCCTTCACCTGCCCGGAGTGCGGCGCGTCCGTCCGCAAGCCCGCGGGGGAGCGGATCGTGGAGCTGCTCACCGGCGGCGGTGTGCGGACGCTCAGGCTGCACTCCACCGTCTAGGGGGCAGGGCGCTCGCCCGCCCGCGACGGTCTAGGCTCGGCGTCATGTTCTGGCCGATGTTCGCGGTTGCCGTGGGATTCGTGGGTCTCGTCGTGCTCGGGGTGCTCGCCGTGCGGGTGTTCGTGGAGGCACAGCGCCTGGGCAGGCAGGTCACGGACTCGGCGCGCCGTATCAACCGGGCCGCCGAGGACCTGGAGCGGGCGGCGGAGACCGCGGCCCGGTCCGTGGACGCTCTGTGAGCCGTGCAGGCGTCGGCCATGAGTTGCTTTTGGGACACTTCGCCCTGTCACCTCGGCGGTTCGTACAGGTACGCTGCTGGTCGCGGCCCGGTTAACGAGGCACTGGTCGCGACGGGAGTACGCACGGGGGATGCAGAGGGATTGCCTGACGTTCACCCCTGAGCGTTACGATCGCTGCCAGCACGATCGTTCGGACAAGTGTCCGACCGGTCGGACAGCACCCCACACAGCCGCCTCGGTGAGAAGGTAAAGACTTATGTTCGGAAGGCTCGGAGCCCCCGAGATCATTCTCATCCTCGTCGTCATCATCCTGCTGTTCGGCGCGAAGAAGCTTCCGGACATGGCTCGGTCGCTCGGCAAGTCGGCCCGCATCCTCAAGAGCGAGGCCAAGGCGATGAAGGACGAGAACAAGTCCTCCACGACCCCGGCGGGCCCGCCCAACAACGACGAGCCCTCGCAGCGCACCATCCAGGCGGCGCCCGGTGACGTGACCAGCTCGCGTCCGGTCAACGAGCCCACGGACACGACCAAGCGCTGACGCAGGGCCGGTGACCTCCGGCCCGCCGCACGAGATGGGAACGTGGGTTGCTGAAGTCTGCCCGCAAGCAGGAGAGGGACCCCGAGGGGCGCATGCCCCTCGCGGAGCACCTCCGCGAGCTCCGCAACCGGCTCGCCAAGGCGATGCTGGCGATCGTCGCCGTCACGGTCGTCGCAGCCTTCTTCTACAACGACATCATCAACTTGATCACCAAGCCGATCCTCGACTCGGTCGGCTGTGACAAGACCTTCGCGGAACTCGCCCAGTCGCAGGCCGGCACCAAGCCCTGTGCGCAAATCACCATCAACGGCCTGCTCACCCCCTTCACGCTGGCGCTGAAGGTGTCCCTGATGGCCGGTGTCGTCCTGGCCTCGCCGGCCTGGCTGTACCAGCTGTGGGCCTTCGTCGCACCGGGCCTGCACCGGCACGAGAAGAAGTACGCCTACGCCTTCGTCGGCACCGGCGCCCCGCTGTTCATCGTCGGCGCCTATTTCGCGTACACGGTCCTGCCCACCACGGCGAAGGTGCTCCTCGAGTTCACCCCGGGCGGCACGTCCAACCTCCTTCCGCTGGACGACCTGCTCGACCTGGTCATGCGGATGGTGCTCGTCTTCGGCCTCTCCTTCGAGCTTCCGCTGCTGCTGGTCATGCTCAACCTCACCGGGGTGCTCACCGGCAAGCGCATGCTCGGCTGGTGGCGCGGCATGATCATGGGCATCACGGTCTTCGCGGCCATCGCCACGCCCAGCACGGACCCGCTGACGATGCTGGCGCTCGCGGCGCCCATCTGGATCCTGTACTTCGCGGCCGTCGCCTTCTCCCTGGTCAACGACCGCCGCAAGGCCCGCCGCGAGGCCCTCGGCCCCGCCGACGACGAGGCCTCCGAGCTGGATCTCACCCCCGACGACATCGGCGAGATCGAGCCCGTGACGACCAGCCGCGCGGCGCTGCCCGAGCAGGCGAGCTCGGAGCGCACGGACCGGGTCAACGGTTATGACGACGTGACCTGAAGATCGGCGGCCAGCTCGTAGGGTCGGTCGCGTGACCAGCGAGATCACCCTCTTCGTCAACCCCACCGCGGGACGCGGCCGGGGCGCCCACGCGGCGCAGCCGGCCGCTTCCGCGTTGCGGGCGGCCGGCTTCTCGGTCCGGACGGTCCTCGGTCAGGACGCCGCGGACGCCCTCGTACGCGCGCGTGCGGCCGTCGAGAGCGGCACGGGCGCGCTGATCGCCGTCGGGGGCGACGGGATGGCGGGCCTCGCGCTGCGGGCGGTCGCGGGCACCCGCACCCCGCTCGGCCTGGTCGCCGTCGGCACCGGCAACGACTTCGCCCGCGCCCTCGGCCTGCCCGTGCGGGAGCCCGCGGCCGCCGGCCGCATGATCGCCGACGCCCTCAAGTGCGGCCGGATCCGCGACATCGACCTCGGGCAGGTGGGCGACCGCTGGTTCGGCACGGTTCTCGCCTCGGGCTTCGATTCCCGTGTCAACGACCGCGGCAACCGCATGCGATGGCCCACCGGCCGCCTCAGGTACGACCTGGCGATGATCGCCGAACTCGCCGGGTTCCGGCCCGTCCCGTACCGGATACGGCTCGACGACGGCGAGGTCCGGGAGGTCGAGGCGACCCTCGTGGCCGTCGGCAACGGCTCCTCCTACGGCGGCGGCATGCGGATCTGCCCCGGCGCCGACCTGACCGACGGGCTGTTCGACATCACCGTCGTCGGGGACTGCAGCCGGGCGACGCTGCTGCGGGTGTTCCCGAGGGTGTACCGGGGCACGCACGTCGGCCATCCGAAGGTGACCGTGCTGCGGGCGGCCCGGGTCGAGATCGCTGCCGAGGGCGTCACCGGCTACGCCGACGGCGAGCCGCTCGGCCCGCTGCCGCTGAGCGCGCGCTGCGTGCGCGGGGGCGTGCGGGTCGTCGGCCCCTGAGCTGCGCGGATCCGGGGTTTCACAGGAACGGATCCGGATAATGATCGTCCTGTTGTCAGTGCGGCCCGGTACGCTCGAAAGCACGATGACAGAGGACCTCTCCCCGGCCGAGCGGTACGCGGCAGCCCGCCTGCGGGCAGCCGAGCAGGCCACCGCGCTCGCGGGCTTCCGCGAGATGTACGACTTCGGTCTCGACCCCTTCCAGATCGAGGCCTGCCAGGCGCTCGAGGAAGGGAAGGGCGTGCTCGTCGCCGCGCCCACCGGCTCCGGCAAGACGATCGTCGGCGAGTTCGCCGTCCACCTCGCCCTCCGGCAGGGCAAGAAGTGCTTCTACACGACACCCATCAAGGCGCTGTCGAACCAGAAGTACGCCGACCTGTGCCGCCGCTACGGCACGGACAAGGTGGGCCTGCTGACCGGCGACAACAGCGTCAACTCCGAAGCGCCGGTGGTCGTGATGACCACCGAGGTGCTGCGGAACATGCTGTACGCCGGTTCCCAGACCCTCCTGGGCCTCGGTTACGTGGTCATGGACGAGGTGCACTACCTCTCCGACCGGTTCCGCGGTGCCGTCTGGGAAGAGGTGATCATCCACCTCCCCGAGTCCGTCACCCTGGTCTCCCTGTCGGCGACCGTGTCGAACGCCGAGGAGTTCGGCGACTGGCTCGACACGGTCCGCGGCGACACCGAGGTGATCGTCTCCGAGCACCGGCCCGTGCCGCTGTTCCAGCACGTGCTGGCCGGGCGGCGGATGTACGACCTCTTCGAGGAGGGCGAGGGCCACAGGAAGGCCGTCAATCCCGACCTGACGCGCATGGCGCGCATGGAGGCGAGCCGGCCGTCGTACCAGGACCGCCGGCGCGGCCGGTCCATGCGCGAGGCCGACCGTGAGCGCGAGCGCCGCCAGCGCTCCCGGATCTGGACGCCGAGCCGGCCCGAGGTCATCGAGCGGCTCGACGCCGAGGGGCTGCTGCCCGCCATCACCTTCATCTTCAGCCGCGCCGCCTGCGAGGCCGCCGTCCAGCAGTGCCTGTACGCGGGGCTCAGGCTCAACGACGACGAGGCGCGCGAGCGTGTCCGAGCCCTGGTCGAGGAGCGCACGGCGTCCATCCCGACGGAGGACCTGCACGTCCTCGGCTACTACGAGTGGCTGGAGGGCCTGGAGCGCGGCATCGCCGCTCACCACGCGGGCATGCTGCCGACCTTCAAGGAGGTCGTCGAGGAGCTGTTCGTGCGCGGCCTGGTCAAGGCCGTGTTCGCGACCGAGACCCTCGCCCTCGGCATCAACATGCCCGCCCGCTCGGTGGTGCTGGAGAAGCTCGTCAAGTGGAACGGCGAGCAGCACGCGGACATCACCCCGGGCGAGTTCACCCAGCTGACGGGCCGGGCCGGGCGGCGCGGCATCGACGTCGAGGGCCACGCCGTGGTGCTCTGGCAGCGCGGCATGAGCCCCGAGCACCTCGCGGGCCTGGCCGGCACGCGCACGTACCCGCTGCGCTCCAGCTTCAAGCCGTCGTACAACATGGCGGTCAACCTGGTCGAGCAGTTCGGGCGGCACCGCTCGCGCGAGCTGCTGGAGACGTCGTTCGCGCAGTTCCAGGCGGACAAGTCGGTCGTCGGTATCTCCCGGCAGGTGCAGCGCAACGAGGAGGGACTGGAGGGCTACAAGGCCTCCATGACCTGCCACCTCGGCGACTTCACGGAGTACGCGCGGCTGCGCCGCGAGCTGAAGGACCGGGAGAACGAGATCGCCCGGCAGGGCGTGGCCCAGCGCCGCGCGGAGGCCGCCGTCGCGCTGGAGAAGCTGAAGCCCGGTGACGTCATCCACGTGCCCACCGGCAAGTACGCGGGCCTGGCGCTGGTGCTGGACCCGGGCCTGCCGGCGGGCCGTTCGAACGGCCACCGCGGCTTCGAGCACCACGACGGGCCGCGCCCGCTGGTGCTGACCGCGGAGCGGCAGGTGAAGCGGCTGGCGTCCATGGACTTCCCGGTGCCCGTCGAGCCGCTGGAGCGGATGCGGATCCCCAAGTCCTTCAATCCCCGCTCCCCGCAGTCCCGTCGGGACCTCGCGTCGGCGCTGCGCACCAAGGCCGGGCACATCCCCGCCGAGCGGCACCGCAAGCAGCGCTCCCAGGCGGCCGACGACCGTGAGATCGCCCGGCTCCGGACCGCGCTGCGCGCACACCCGTGCCATGGCTGCAACGACCGTGAGGACCACGCCCGTTGGGCCGAGCGGTACCACCGGCTGCTGCGCGACACCTCGCAGCTGGAGCGGCGGATCGAGGGCCGTACGAACACGATCGCCCGGACGTTCGACCGCATCGTGGCGCTGCTGACCGAGCTGGACTATCTGCGGGCCGACGAGGTCACCGAGCACGGCAAGCGGCTCGCGCGGCTCTACGGCGAGCTGGACCTGCTCGCCAGCGAGTGTCTGCGCGAGGGTGTCTGGGAGGGCCTCGGCCCCGCGGAACTGGCCGCGTGCGTCTCGGCGTTGGTGTACGAGTCGCGTGTCGCCGATGACGCGATGGCCCCGAAGGTGCCGTCCGGCAAGGCCAAGGCCGCGCTGGGCGAGATGGTGCGGATCTGGGGGCGGCTGGACGCGCTGGAGGAGGAGTTCCGGATCACCCAGACCGAGGGGGTCGGGCAGCGGGAGCCCGACCTCGGCTTCGCCTGGGCCGCGTACGAGTGGGCTTCCGGGAAGGGGCTCGACGAGGTGCTGCGCGAGGCGGAGATGCCGGCGGGGGACTTCGTGCGGTGGTGCAAGCAGGTCATCGATGTGCTGGGGCAGATCGCGGCGGCGGCTCCGCAGGGGTCCTCTGTTGTGAAGAACGCCCGTAAGGCCGTGGATCTGTTGCTGCGGGGTGTTGTCGCCTACTCGTCGGTGGGGTGATCGTTTGATGCGCGGGTGACCGTTGTGTGTGGTTGCTCGCGCCCACGCGGCGGAGCCGCACACTGACACAGCCCCGCGCCCCTGAAGCGGCGCTGTACCGAAGCCCGTTCACCCGTCACGGTGGCGGGCTTTCGTATGCCCGTTCCCTGTGACGCAACGTATTCGAACGGTGTCGCAGCGTGCAAATGGCCGAGCATACTATCCCTCCGCGCCCGGTTTCCGGCAGTTGCTGAATATGACACGGCGATGATCCGGTCGGACTAAGCTCGCCCGCAGCGCACCGGCTTGAGATGAATTCGTGCGCTTGTTCCCCATTGTGCGGAAGATCCCGACAGCTTCATGACCTACCCCCCTGCAAGCCCTCTCGAACCTCAGTCGACTCCTGTCAGAAGGCCCACATGGTGAGTGTTCAATCCCCTCCCGGTCGCCGTGAACTGCCCTACGCGCGCGTGCTGTTGCTGCCGGCCATAGTCATGGCCGCGGCGACCGGAGCCGCCGTCGCCCTGGTGACGGAGCCCGCCCGGGGCGCCGTCGGCTGGTGCGGCGGCATCGCCACCGCGCTGGTGCTCGCGACGGCGGCCGAGGCGGTGCGCCGCGGCCGTGCGCTGCGCAACCAGCGCGCGGAGCACGCCCGGCACACCGCGCACCTGGAACAGCGGATCGCCGCCCACGAGAACGAACTGGTCCACTTCTCCCGGGAGATCGTGCCCGCCGCACTCGATCTGCTGCGCACCGGAGCATCCCCCAGGGAGGTGACCCGCAAGCTGGGCCTCGCCAACCCCGCGTTCCGCGACCTCCCCGCTCCGCAGGCCGAGACACTGCTGACGGTCCTCAAGATCGTCGACCGCGAAGTGACCATGCGTGATGCCGCCGCGCGCTCCTTCGTCAGTGTCGCCCGCCGCGTCCAGGCGATCATCCACCAGCAGGCCGAGGAGCTCCGGGAGATGGAGGAGGACCACGGCCGCAACCCGGAGGTCTTCGACGACCTGCTGCGCATCGACCACGGCAACGCCCTGATCGGCCGCCTCGCCGACTCCGTCTCCGTCCTCGGCGGCGGCCGGCCAGGACGGCAGTGGCCCGAGCCGGTGTCCCTCTACAGCACCCTGCGCGGCGCCATGTCCCGCATCCTGGAGTACCGGCGCATCCAGCTGTCCTCCATCGCCAAGATCAGCGTCAAGGGCATCTACGTCGAGCCCGTCATCCACGCCGCCGCCGAACTCCTCGACAACGCCACGCGCTACTCGCCGCCCCAGACCAAGGTGCACGTCACCGCCACCGAGGTGCAGACCGGCGTCTGCATCGAGATCGAGGACGGCGGTGTCAACCTCAACGAGGAGGCACGCGCCCGGATCGAGGGCATGCTGGAGGCCGCCAAGGCGGGCGTCGACCTCCAGGACATCGGAGAGCACCCGCGCCTCGGCCTCGCCGTCGTGGGCCGCCTGTGCACGGCGTACAACATGCAGGTCTCGCTGCGCGCCTCCGCGTACGGCGGCGTCCGGGCCATCCTCATCGTGCCGAGCGAGATGATCACCCACGAGCCCGGTGTCGGACTCGCCCACGGCATCGGCGCCACCGGCATCCCCATGACGGTCGGCATCCCCGAGGGCCCGAAGCGCGCGCCCAAGAGGCGCCGTCCCACCAGCCCGAAGATCCCCGCCACGGTCTCCCTGGAGGACGACGACGTCCCCGAGGTCACCGAGTGGACGGCGAACGGCCTGCCGCAGCGCCGCAGCCGGGTGAAGACGCCGCTCGCCGAGCGACTCGCCCAGCAGGCCGCCAACGAGAAGGCCGACCGGGAGGCCGCCGAGCGCGGCGAGTAC
Organism: Streptomyces paradoxus; assembly: GCF_014202475.1. Lineage (GTDB taxonomy): Bacteria > Actinomycetota > Actinomycetes > Streptomycetales > Streptomycetaceae > Streptomyces > Streptomyces paradoxus. The sequence goes on along the minus strand of NZ_JACHGV010000006.1, from coordinate 309,322 downwards.
AACCCCTGGGCGGCGGCGCAGGAGCCCGAGACCAAGCCCCTGCGCGACATGTCGGCGCCCGACGCCCCCGGCAAGGGCCTGGAGGCCTTCTGGGAGGGACTCAAGCAGGGCATCGAGCCCGGCACCCACCCGACCGACTTCATCCGCAACCCGACCAAGTACCTGCACCTGATCAACGACCCGGCTCCCACTGAGGCCGACGACGAGGGGGACCTCAAGTGATCCAGCAGCGAGGCAACTTCGACTGGATGCTCAAGCAGCTCGCCGACGGCGTGCCGGGCATCGAGATGATCGTGGTGCTCTCCGCCGACGGCCTGCGCATCGCCCGCTACGGCGGCGAGCCCGACGCGGCCGACCGGGTCGCCGCGGCCTGCGCCGGCCTGCAGTCCCTCGCGGGCAGCATCTGCCAGGAACTCACCGTCGGCGACGGCGAGATGAAGCTCGTCATGATCGAGATCGACCGCGGCTACTTCTACCTGATGAACGCGGGCGCCAACGCCTTCCTCGCGGTCCTGTCCGACGTGCGGTGCGAACCCGGCCGGATGAGCGCGATGATGCGCGATCTGGTCGTCCGGATCGGCGGCCATCTCACCAGTCCGCCCCGGCGGAACGGGCAGATCGTATGACGCCTCCGCAACGCCAGAGGCGCGATGCCGTCCCGGAACCGCCCACGCCCCAGGCCGGCGAGGACAAGCCCGGGAATCCCGAGCGCATGTACGTGGTGGCCGGCCCGGACGGTGAACGGGCCGAGCTCGACCTCGTGACGTTAATCGTGGCGCGTGCCACGGATCCGCCGCCGTCAGCCTCTCCCGAGCAGGCGGCGCTGCTCCGACTCTGCGCCGCCCCCCTGTCCGTGGCCGAGCTGTCGGCCTACCTCCACCTGCCGTTCAGCGCGATGGGCGTACTGCTCACCGAGTTACTGACGGCGGAACTGGTGCAGGCACGCGCCCCGATCGTCCGCAAGGCGCGCTCCGACCGTTCCCTCCTCGAAGCGGTGATGAATGGACTTCAACGGCTCTGACACCATCCCGGGCCCCCGGACCGAGGACCAGCTGCCCCACACGGCACAGGCCGCGGCCAAGATCGTGATCGTGGGCGGCTTCGGCGTCGGCAAGACCACCATGGTCGGATCGGTCAGCGAGATCACACCGCTGACCACCGAGGAGACCATGACGCAGGCCGGCATCGGTGTCGACGACAACTTCGGCTCCGCGTCCAAGACGGCCACCACCGTCGCCATGGACTTCGGCCGGATCAGCATCACCGACCAACTGGTGCTGTACCTCTTCGGCACGCCCGGCCAGCAGCGCTTCTGGTTCCTGTGGAACGGCCTGTTCGAGGGCGCGCTCGGCGCGGTCGTGCTGGTCGACACCCGGCGGCTGGAGGTCAGCTTCGACGTCATGGGGCGCCTGGAGGAGCGCGGTGTGCCCTTCGTGGTCGCCATCAACTCCTTCCCCGACGCCCCTCGTTACGACCTCGAGGAGCTGCGCACGGCCCTCGACCTCACGCCGGACATCCCGATCATCGAGTGCGACGCGCGGCGGCGGGCCTCCAGCCGCGACGTCCTGATGACCCTCATGCGCTTCCTGCACTCGCTCGCCATGACGGGCTCGCTCACCTGACCCGCACCACCCGGCCCCCACTTTCCCCCCAGACCCTGGAACCACCTCAGTTTCGGAGCGATCACTGTGACGCCTGAATCCCACGCCCCGACCGGTACGGACGAACTCCGGCCCGGCCCGCCCCCCGGCTGCCCCGCGCACGGCCTCGGGCCCGGCGGGCTGCACCGGCTGCACGAGGCGGAGGACCTGGGAGCGCTGTACGAGCAACTGCGGGACCAGCACGGTCCCGTGGCGCCCGTGCTGCTCCACGACGACGTGCCGATGTGGATCGTCCTCGGCCACGCCGAGAACCTGCACATGGTGCGCTCGCCCTCGCAGTTCTGCCGGGACAGCCGTATCTGGAACCCGCTCAGGGAGGGCCTCGTCAAGCCCGACCATCCGCTGATGCCCCACATCGCCTGGCAGCCCATCGCCTCGCACGCCGAGGGCGACGAGCACAAGCGGCTGCGCGGCGCGGTCATGGGCGCCATCTCCACCATCGACTTCCGCAGCCTGCGCCGCTACATCAACCGCAGTACGCAGGCGATCGTCAACCGGTTCTGCGAGGCGGGCGAGGCGGACCTCGTCGGCCAGTTCACCGAGCACCTGCCGATGGCGGTGATGTGCGAGATCCTCGGCATGCCCGAGGAGTACAGCGACCGGCTCGTCGAGGCCGCCCGCGACGCCCTCAAGGGCACCGAGACCTCCCTCGCCAGCCACTCCTACGTCATGGACGCCCTGAGCCGGCTCACCGCCACCCGCCGCGCCCGGCCGGAGGAGGACCTCGCCAGCTACCTGATCACCCACCCGGCCCGGCTCAGCGACGACGAGGTCAGGGAGCACCTGCGCCTGGTGCTCTTCGCCGCCTACGAGGCCACCACCAACCTGCTGTCCAACGTGCTGCTCACGGTGCTGATCGACCCGCGCTTCCGGGCCCAGCTCAACGGCGGCCAGATGACGGTGCCGGAGGCGGTGGAGCAGTCCCTGTGGAACGAGCCGCCGTTCAGCACGGTCTTCGCCTACTTCGCCAAGCAGGAGACCGAGCTGGGCGGGCAGCGCATCCGCCGCGGCGACGGGCTGCTCTTCGCGCCGCTCCCGGCCAACGTCGACCCCCGGGTGCGGCCGGACCTGAAGGCCAGCATGCAGGGGAACCGCTCTCACCTCGCCTTCGGCGGCGGACCGCACGAGTGCCCCGGGCAGGACATCGGCCGCTCCATCGCCGACGTGGGCGTCGACGCACTGCTGATGCGGCTGCCCGATGTCGAACTCGACTGCGACGAGGAGGAGTTGCGCTGGACGGAGTCCATCGCCTCCCGGCACCTGGTGGAACTGCCGGTGCAGTTCGCGCCCAAGCCGCCGCAGGACGTGCAGGAGGTGCCGAACCACAAGCCGGTCGCCGCGCAGCGCTCGGACTGGCAGATCGGCACCGCGCAGCAGCCGCAGGCCGCACCGGCCGCCGCGCAGCCCCAGCCCGCCGCCGCGCAGCCGCAGCCGGTCCCGGTGCAGCCCCAGCCGGTGCCGGTTCCGCCGCCGCCCGCCGTCGCGGAACCGCCCCGCCGCAAGGGCGTCTGGCAGCGGTTCCTGAGCTGGTGGCGCGGCTACTGAGCGTCTGACGGGCCGTCGTACGTCCCGGCGGCCCACCGCTCGTACGACGCCCGGGCCGCGAGCACCCGGCCGCTGCGGAACCGGTGCTCCTCGCCCGTGACCGGATCGGTGAACTCCAGCGACCGCGCCAGCAGTTGGAGCGGGCGGCGGAAGTCACCGGCCGGCACGGGGGCGGTCACCTCCGGGTAGAGCGGGTCACCGAGGATCGGCAGGCCCAGCGCGGCCATGTGGACGCGCAGCTGATGGGTCTGGCCGGTGGCGGGCGTGAGGCGGTACCGGGCGAGTCCGCCGGGCTCCCCGGGCCGGTCGCGGTGTTCGATCAGCTCGACACGGCTCACGGCGTTGGCCTCGCCCGGGACCTCCCGGGCGGTGAGCACCCCCCGCTCCTTCACGATCCGGCTGCGCACGGTCCGGGGCAGGCGGAGGGCGGGATCGTACGGGGCGACGGCCTCGTACTCCTTGCGGACCAGGCGGTCGCGGAACAGCGTCTGGTACGCGCCGCGCTCCTCGGGGCGCACGGTGAACAGCACCAGCCCCGCGGTGAGCCGGTCCAGGCGGTGCGCGGCGGTGAGCGCCGGGAGGTCCAGCTCGCGGCGCAGCCGGGCCAGCGCGGTCTCGGCGACATGGCTGCCGCGGGGGGTGGTGGCGAGGAAGTGCGGTTTGTCGGCGACGACGATGTGCTCGTCCCGGTGCACCACCTCCAGCGGGAAGGGCACCGGCACCTCGTCGGGCAGGTCCCGGTGGAACCACACGAACAGCCCGGGTACGTAAGGGGCGTCCCCGGCGACGGGCCGTCCGTCCGCCCCGACGATCCGGCCCGCGTCGAACATGCCGTCGACGACCCCGGCGCCCGCCCCGGAGAGCCGCTCCACGAGGTGCTCGCGCACCGTCCCCCAGGTCCCCGCTGCGGGCAGCCTCACCCGCACCGGGTCAACGCCGTGGCGCTGCGGCAGGGGAGAGGGCGGAGTGCGGCTCTTGCGTCTCATCGCGGCCCAGCGTACGAGGCCGGTGTACGGGGGCGGAAAACCGGTGGGAGCGCCCGGCCGGACCTTGCCAGGATGCGGGCATGCCGTTCCTCATCAGCCCGGTCCTGACCGCCGGGACGCTCGCAAGCCGCCCCCAACCCGCCCTTCTGGCCGACGGCGGACTCGTGCTGCGCCCCTGGCGGGCCGGGGACGCCTCCGCTGTGTACGAGGTCTTCCAGGACCCCGTGATGCACCAGTGGCACGCCCGTGCCGCCGCCTCCGTGGAGGAGGCCGGTGACTGGATCCGCGAGTGGCACCGGGCCTGGGACGGCGAGCGGGAGGCGCACTGGGCCGTGACCGACGCGGACTCCGACGCGCTGCTGGGCCGGGTGGCCCTGCGTGAGCTACGGCTCTACGACGGGACGGCGGAAGTGGCGTACTGGACCGTCCCGGCGGCCCGGGGCCGGGGTGTCGCCGCCCGGGCCACGACCGCACTCACCCACTGGGCCCTCGACGAGGCCGGCTTCCACCGGCTGGAACTCCTGCACGCCGTGCGCAACGAGGCCTCGTGCCGCGTCGCCGCCAGAACGGGCTTCGCCCTGGAGGGCACCAAGCGCAGTGCGGCCCTGCAGCCGGACGGATGGCACGACATGCACCTGCACGCGCGGGTCGGTGCCCGCACACCTCTTGCCTCGTGATGAGAAGCGTTCTCAGGCCGCCGGCACGCTCTCCTGCTCCGCCTCGATCCGGGCGTTCCACTCGCGCTTGGATTCCTGCCAGCCGTCCTCGTTGTGGCCCCGGCGCCAGTAGCCGGAGACCGAGAGGGACTCGCGCGGGACGTGACGCTCGACGCGGAGCAGATGGCGCAGCTGCTTGACGAAGTGCGCCTCGCCGTGGACGAAGGCGTGCACGCGGCCCTCGGGGAACTCCAGGTTCGTCACGGCCTCGACCAGCGCCTCACCGAGCGGGCGGGCGCCACGGTGCAGCCAGACGACCTCCACGTCCGAGTCGATCTTCTGCTCCTCCTCGGGGCCGGAGATCTCCACGAAGGCATACGCCCTGGCCCCGCGCGGCAGCGCCTCCAGGGCGCAGGCGATCGCGGGCAGCGCGCTCTCGTCACCGGCGAGCAGATGCCAGTCGGCGCCCGGGTCGGGCGCGTAGGCCCCACCCGGCCCCATGAAGTGCACGGTCTCGCCCGGCCTGACGCGCGCGGCCCACGGACCGGCCAGCCCCTCGTCGCCGTGGATGACGAAGTCCAGCGTCAGCTCGCGGTGCTCGGCGTCCCACTGGCGCACCGTGTAGGTCCGGGTCACCGGCCACTGGTCGCGCGGCAGCTCCTCCCGGAGGCGCTGCAGGTCGAAGGGCTCCGGATAGGTGACGCCCGCGGGCGGGAACAGCAGCTTCACGTAGTGGTCGGTGCACGTTTCCGCCGCGAAATCGGCGAGGCCCTCGCCGCCGAGCACCACGCGCTGCATGTGCGGGGTCAGCCGTTCGGTGCGGACGACCTGAGCGGAATGCGCTCTGCGCGGCTGTCGTCCCGGTCGCTCAGCCATGAGGACCTCCCGGTCTCGCATAGTTAGGGTTACCTAAGTTAGCACCTCGTCCCCCCGTCACACCTCTTGTGGGGCAAGCTCACGTCGTTCTCTTACGAAAAAGGTCAGCTCGACAGAGTCGTCAGCAGGCGCTCCAGTGACCCGCCCAGCCCCCAGCGGGCCGCCAGTGCCTCCAGCGCCGCCGGGTCGCGCGGCGCCCGCGGCAGTGCCGTGGAGACGTCCGGCAGGGGCACGTCGTCCGCGACCCGGACCACCTTCGGCGCGACCGCGAGGTACGGACGCGCCTCGTCCAGCCGCCTGCGCTGCGTCGGTGTCAGCTTCGACCGCCGGTCCTCGACCGCTGCCAGGATCCCGGCCAGGTCCCCGAACTCGGCCAGCAGCTTGGCCGCCGTCTTCTCTCCGACACCCGGCACGCCCGGCAGGCCGTCGCTGGGGTCACCACGCAGCAGGGCCAGATCCGCGTACCCGCTGCCGCCGACCCCATACTTCTCACGCAGCACCGCCTCATCGGTGTGCTGCAGGGTGCCCACGCCTTTCAGCGGGTACAGCACGCGCACCCCGCGCGCGTCGTCCACCAGCTGGTACAGGTCGCGGTCGCCCGTGACGATGTCGACCGGGCCCTCAGCCCGCGCGGTGAACGTGCCGATCACGTCGTCCGCCTCGTACCCGGCGACGCCCACCCGCGCGATGCCCACCGCGTCCAGCACCGCCTCGATGACCGGCACCTGCGGCGACAGCGTGTCGGGCACCTCCTCCTCGTCCGGGCCCACCGCGTGCTCCTCCGCGACGCGGTGCGCCTTGTAGGACGGGATCAGCTCCACCCGCCACTGCGGCCGCCAGTCGGCGTCCATGCAGGCCACGAGCTGGTCGGGCCGGTGGTCCCGGACCAGGCGGTCGATGAAGTCGAGCAGTCCGCGCACGGCGTTCACCGGCGTGCCGTCCGGGGCCCTGACCGAGTCCGGGACGCCGAAATAGGCGCGGAAGTACAGGGAAGCGGTGTCGAGGAGCATCAGTCGTCCGGTCACGCCACGCATCATGCCGTACGCCACCGACAGACACCTGCCTCGAATGTGACGCGCCCCACTTGCGCGTTTGGGATCCGGGATCTCGGGGAGGCGCCGCCCCGGAGCGAGGCTGATTGCGCATTTCAACTGTTTGCGCCCTGTCCTCGCTCTGTTCTGTTGCCAACGAAATAGAGGAACACGTGTCAGCGAGGCTTGAGGCAGAGAGCCTGTACAAGGTGTTCGGCAGGAGACCGGACCGGGCGGTCGAGCGGCTCCGCGGCGGAGCCGACCGGGACGAGCTGCGGGCCGAGGGCGCGACCGCCGCCGTGATCGACGCGTCCTTCACCGTGGAGCCCGGCCAGATCTTCGTCGTCATGGGCCTCTCCGGCTCCGGCAAGTCCACCCTGCTGCGCATGCTGAACGGCCTGCTCGAACCCACCGCCGGGCACGTGCGCTTCGACGGCCAGGACCTGACCACGCTCGGCGACCGTGAACTGCGCGAGGTCCGCTCCAAGAAGATCAGCATGGTGTTCCAGCACTTCGCGCTCTTCCCGCACCGCAGCGTGCGCGAGAACGCCGCCTACGGCCTGGAAGTGCAGGGCGTGCCCCGCGCCGAGCGCGCACGCCGCGCCGACGAGGCGCTCGCCCTGTGCGGCCTGGCCGGCTGGGAGAAGTCCTGGCCCGACGAGTTGTCCGGCGGCATGCAGCAGCGCGTCGGCCTCGCCCGCGCGCTCGCCACCGACGCCGATCTGCTGCTCATGGACGAGTCCTTCAGCGCCCTGGACCCGCTGATCCGCCGCGACATGCAGGACCAGCTGCTGGAACTCCAGCAGAAGCTCAAGAAGACGATCGTGTTCATCACCCACGACCTGAACGAGGCCATGCGCCTGGGCGACCGCATCGCCGTCATGCGCGACGGCCGCATCGTCCAGAACGGCACCGCCCAGGACATCCTGCTGCGGCCGGAGAACGACTACGTCGCCTCCTTCACCCAGGACGTCGACCGCTCCCGCGTCCTGACCGCGGGCGAGCTCATGGACACCTCGGTCACCGCCGACGACCCCGGCTGCCACTGCGAGACCGCCACGCCCGGCACCCCCTTCACGGAGCTGTGCGCCATCAGCGCCCGGCTCTCCCACCCGGTCGCGGTCGTCGACGAGGACAACAAGCAGCTCGGCGTCGTCCCCCGGCAGCGCCTGGTCGGCTTCCTCGGCGACGAGCGGGACGCCACCCCGCAGACCTGCGACTCCCCGCGGGACAAGGGCGGAGAGAAGGTGACCGCCCGTGCCTAGGATCGAACTCGGAAGCTGGGTCAACGACGCGGTCGACTGGCTCACCACCCACATGGCGTGGCTGTTCGACTTCTGCAAGACCGTCTTCCTCGGCCTCTACGACGGCATCAACGCCGTCCTCCAGGCCCCCGAACCGCTGCTCCTCGCCGGCATCTTCGCCGTGATCGCCTTCTGGCTGCGCGGCACCCTCGCCGGTGTCCTCACGTTCGCCGGATTCGCCTTCATCGACTCCCTCGAACTGTGGGAGAACGCGATGATCACCCTGGCGCTCGTCCTCGTGGCGACCGTCATCGCGCTGGTGATCGCCCTGCCTGTGGGCATCTGGGCGGCCCGCTCCGACCGCGTCAGCGGTCTGGTCCGGCCCGTGCTGGACTTCATGCAGACGCTGCCCGCGATGATCTACCTCATCCCGGCGATCCTGTTCTTCGGCACCGGCGCCCCGGCCGGCATCGTCGCCACCCTGATCTTCGCCCTCGCCCCGGGCGTGCGCATGACCGAGCTGGGCATCCGGCAGGTCGACAAGGAACTGGTCGAGGCGGCCGAGGCGTTCGGCACCTCGCCCCGCAACACGCTGCTGCGTGTCCAGCTTCCGCTCGCCCTGCCCACCGTCATGGCCGGCGTCAACCAGGTCATCATGCTGGGCCTGTCCATGGCCGCGATCGCCGGCATGGTCGGCACCGGCGGCCTCGGCGGCGACGTCAACGAGGCCATCGGCCAGCTCAACGTGGGTCTCGGCTCCGAGGCCGGTGTGGCCATCGTGATCCTCGCGATCTACCTCGACCGCATGACCAGCGCCCTCGGCACCCAGGTCTCCCCGCTCGGCCGCCGCGCCGCCGCCAAGCTGCGCGCCGCCCAGGGGCTGAAGATCTGGTCCTACCGGCCCCGTCCGGCCGTCGCCGTGATCGGCGTGGTCGTCCTCGCGCTCACCGCGGGCGGCATGGGCGTCCTCGGCGGCAGCTCCGGCACCGAGGCCGCGGCGAACGGCAAGGACGTCGGCCAGGGCAAGAAGATCAGCATCGGCTACATCCCGTGGGACGAGGGCGTCGCCTCCACCTTCCTGTGGAAGGAGGTCCTGGAGCAGCGCGGCTACGAGGTCGAGGCCAAGCAGTTCGACGCGGGCCCGCTGTACACCTCCCTCGCCCAGGGCGACGTCGACTTCCAGACGGACGCCTGGCTGCCCACGACCCATGCCCAGTACTGGAAGAAGCACGGCAAGCAGCTCGACGACCTCGGCGCCTGGTACGACAAGACGTCCCTGGAGCTCTCCGTGCCCTCCTACATGAAGGGCGTCGACTCCCTGGCGGACCTCAAGGGCAAGGCGTCGCGGTTCGGTGGCAAGATCACCGGCATCGAGGCCGGCGCCGGCGAGATGGCCCTGCTGAAGAGCAAGGTCCTCAAGGAGTACGGCCTGGACAAGGAGTACGAGGTCGTCGACAGCTCCACGCCCGCGATGCTGGCCGAGCTGAAGCGCGCCTACGCCCAGAAGAAGCCGATCGTGGTCACCCTCTGGTCGCCGCACTGGGCGTACAACGACTACGACCTGAGGAAGCTCAAGGACCCGAAGGGCGCCTGGGGCGAGGGCGACGGTGTGCACACCCTGTCCCGCAAGGGCTTCGCGCAGGACGACCCGACGGTCGCCGAGTGGCTGAAGAAGTTCAGGATGAGCGAGAAGGAGCTCACCAGCCTCGAAGCGGAGATCAACAAGGCGGGCAAGGGCAACCAGCAGGAGGCCGTCCGTGCCTGGCTGAAGCAGAACCCCGGCTTCGCCGACAAGATGGCCCCGGTGAAGAACGCCGGGGGCGGCACGCCCGCCGAGGCCCAGCGGCCCCTGGACGTGGCCTGGTTCCCCTGGGACGAGGACATCGCCGTCACCTACCTGTGGAAGAACGTCCTGGAGCGGCGCGGCTACAAGCTGAACCTCAAGCAGATGGACGTCGGCCCGGTCTACACGGGTCTGGCCTCGGGCGATCTCGACCTCAACTTCGACGCCTGGCTGCCCTACGCCCAGAAGAACTACTGGGACAAGAACAAGGACCGCCTCAAGGACCTCGGCACCTGGTACGAACCGACCTCCCTGGAGATCGCCGTGCCGTCCTACGTGAAGGGCGTCGACTCCCTGGCGGACCTCCAGGGCAAGGCCGGGACCTTCAAGGGCAAGATCATCGGCATCGAGCCGGGCACCGGTGAGATGGACCTGGCGAAGAACAAGGTCCTGCCCGCCTACGGCCTCGACGAGGAGTACGAGGTCGTCGACGGCTCCACCCCGGCGATGCTGGCCGAGCTGAAGCGCGCCTACGCCAAGAAGGAGCCGATCGCCGTCACGCTCTGGTCGCCGCACTGGGCGTACAGCGACTACGGGCTGACCAAGCTGAAGGACCCCAAGAAGGCCTTCGGCGAGGGCAACACGATCCGCACCATCTCCAACGAGAAGTTCCCCGAGCAGTACCCGCAGCTCACGAAGTGGATCAAGAACTTCAGGATGAGCGAGGACGAGCTCGGCAGCCTGGAGAGCGAGATCAAGGACCGCGGCCAGGGCCATGAGGAAGAGGCCGTGGCCGAGTGGCTCGAGCAGCACCCGGACATGGTGCAGCGCATGACTCCGCAGTAGGGTTCCGGGGTGGGACGCGCGACACGCCGCGTCCTGCCCCGCCCCCCCCCGATCCCACGAGCGGGATCCGGACAACCACAGAGCGCTACGCCACCCCCAGAACCCCCTCTCCCCGCCTGTTCCTCCGGCAGCCGGAAGGCCTGCCCCGCCCCCTTCGGCGGTGGATCGCCTGGCGTGAAGTGTGAGGTCGTGCACCGTCCCGTATGACGGCGATGTGACGGGCGCCTGAAACGGTTTGCCGAACATGCGTAGGGTGCAGACAACTCAACAGAAGCAGTGCGCCGGGACACCGCCGCACGGGGAGCGGACCGACGGGCGAAGGAGGGAGCCGGAGCGATGGGCGACCACAAAGAGCAACACCTCCGGGTGGGCGCGGCCGTGCGCCGGCGGCGCCGCGCGCTGGAGCTCACCCTCGCCGTCGTGTCCGCGCGCAGCGGCCTGTCGGTCCCGTTCCTGAGCCAGATCGAGAACGACCGGGCGCGGCCCAGCACCAGCTCCCTGGAGAAGGTCGCCGACGCCCTGCGCACCACGGCGGTGGAGCTCCTCGCCGCGGCCGACCCGGCGTGCAGCGTGGACGTCGTCCGCGGCGACGGCAGTGAGCCGCTGCCCCAGCCCCGGTCCCGCTCCCTGGTCCGCGGCCACCATCAGATGCACGCCTCCGAGTTCACCGGCGACCATGACGCCGGCCGTGAATTCCAGTACCGCAACGACCAGTTGATGTACGTCGCCGACGGCGCGGTGGAGATCGAGGCGGAGGGCCGCGCCTACCGCCTCGGCCGGGGCGACACGCTGTACCTGACCGGCGGCGTACGGCATCGCTGGCGGGCGGCCGAGTCGGACACCCGCGTGATCGTCGTCGCCGTGGCGGAGCACATCGAGGCCGTCCGGGACCGGCCACGCCGGTGAGGGTGGTCTCGCTGGTCCCCTCGCTGACCGAGGCCGTGGTCCGGTCCGCGCCCACAACCCTGGCCGGCGCCACCGACTGGTGCACGCATCCCCCCGGCCTGGACGTCGTACGCGTGGGCGGTACCAAGAACCCGAAGACCGACCGGATCCTCGCCCTCGCGCCCGATCTGGTGATCGCCAACGAGGAGGAGAACCGCGCCCCCGACCTCGCGGCCCTGCGCTCGGCGGGCGTCGAGGTCCTGGTGACGGAGATCCGTGACGTGCCGCATGCCTTCCGGGAACTGGCCCGGGTGCTGGCCGCCTGCGGGGTGGCGGCCCGCCCGCGCTGGCTGGACGAGGCGGAGGAGACCTGGTCGTCCCTGCCGGAGCCCGGGACGTGGCGCACGGCGGTCGTTCCGATCTGGCGCCGCCCCTGGATGGTCCTGGGCCGCGACACCTTCGCCGGTGACGTCCTCGCCCGCCTCGGCGTCGACCACGCGTACGCGACGCACCCCGACCGCTACCCCCGCGTCCCGCTGGAGGAACTGCGCGCCTGCGCCCCGGACGTGGTGGTCCTGCCGGACGAGCCCTACCGCTTCACCGGGGACGACGGCCCGGAGGCCTTCCCCGGCCTGCCCTGCGCGCTCGTCAGCGGACGGCACCTGACGTGGTACGGGCCGTCACTGGCCGAGGCACCGCTGGTGCTGGGCCGGGCCCTGCGAGCAGCTCGCCCCTGAGCAGCCCGCGCACGGTGCCCACCACGGCGGTGACCCACGCCGCGACCAGCACCGCGTACAGCACGACGGCCGGGCCCGCGTAGGCCACGAGCCCGGTGTGCCGGGCCAGCGCCTCGGCGCCCGTGACACAGGTGCCGACCGGGAAGGTGAACGACCACCAGGTCATCGAGAACCGCATCCCGTGCCGCCGGGCGCGCAGCGCATGGGCGGCGGCCAGGCAGAACCACAGCAGCGCGAACCCCATCACGGGCACGCCGTACAGCACCGCGAGGGCACCGAAACCCTCGCTGTACGGCTCCGGTACGACCCCGGGCGCGACGTCCGCGAAGACGCCCACGGCCGTGGTGGACTGCCCGAGGGGGCCCAGCACCAGGAACAGCGTCGGGGTGAGGGCGAGAGGCAGCGGCCCGCCGGTGAGCGACCGGGCGAAGACCAGCGGCAGCATGACCAGGGTCGCGAGCAGGCTCAGCCCGAACAGCGCGAAACAGACGAGCAGCAGCGTCTCCCGGGCCTGACCGGGCGGCAGATGCGGCACCAGCAGCGGCCCGACGGCGGCGGACACCATGGGCGCGACGAGCGGCAGCAGCCACACGGGCGTGGCCTGCCCCGGCTCCACCCGATGCCGTACGGCCATCAGATACGGCACGGCGACGGCCGCGGCCAGACCGGTCGCCGTACCGGCGGTGAACAGCACGGCGTCGAGCGCCACGGCCGCCCGCAGGCCGATCACGTCCCGGCCGACGGTGAGGGCACCGCCGCCCACGGCCAGCAGGGCCATGGCGAGGCAGCCGTAGAAGGGTGCCGTCGCCGGGTCGAGGAGATGGGCGCGGGCCTGGTCCCGGTGCCGGCTCCAGTGCACGGCCCGCCCCGCCAGCAGGACCAGGAGCAGCACGAGCGAGAGGGCCCACACGCCCACGAGTACGCCGCGCAGCCCCGGGATGTGCGGCGGGAGGGAGGCCCCGGCGGTGGCGACGACGGCGGTGCCCATCACGGTGGCGTACCAGTTGGGTCCGAGGTGACGGACGGAGAGCGGGTGCGCGACGGGCTGGGCTGCGGTGACCATGACTCCACGGTGGGCCCGGGACCGGACCACCACCAGGGACCATGCCCCTATGGCGGCATAAGCTGGGTTTATGAGCAACGCGGATGAGCAGGCCGGGCCGGCCGTCGCCGGCTCCCTGGCGCACCGGGTGCCGGATCTGGGCGCCCTGGAGCTGTTGCTGGCGGTGGCGCGGCTCGGCAGCCTCGGCGGTGCGGCGCGGGAACTCGGCATCACCCAGCCCGCGGCCAGCAGCCGGATCCGGTCGATGGAGCGGCAGCTCGGCGTGGCGCTGGTCGACCGGTCGCCGCGCGGGTCCCGGCTCACGGACGCCGGGGCCCTGGTGACGGACTGGGCGCGGCGGATCGTGGAGGCGGCGGAGGCGTTCGACGTGGGCGCGCAGGCGCTGCGCGTGCGCCGCGACTCCCGGCTGCGGGTGGCCGCGAGCATGACCATCGCCGAGTACCTGCTGCCGGGCTGGCTGCTCGCGCTGCGGGCGCAGCGGCCCGACACGGCGGTGTCGCTGCATGCCGGGAACTCGACGGTGGTGGCGGAGCGGCTGCTGTCGGACGAGGCGGATCTGGGGTTCGTGGAGGGGCTGTCGGTGCCGGCCGGTCTCGACTCGGCGGTCATCGCCCACGACCGGCTGATAGTGGTGACCGCGCCGGGGCACGCCTGGGCCCGGCGGCGCCGGTCGCTGGCCGCGGAGGAACTGGCGTCGACGCCGTTGATACTCCGCGAGAAGGGGTCGGGGACGCGGCAGGTGCTGGACGCGGCGCTCGGCGGGCTGGCCCGGCCGCTGATCGAGCTGTCGTCCACGACGGCGGTGAAGGCGGCGGCGGTGAGCGGGGCGGGGCCGGCGGTGCTCAGTGAACTGGCGGTGGGGGAGGAGCTGGCGATGCGGCGGCTGGTGCCGGTGCCGGTGGACGGGGTCGCCCTGGCGCGGGACCTGAGGGCGGTGTGGCCGACGGGGCACCGGCCGACGGGACCGGCGCGGGACCTGCTGTCGCTGACGAGGGGCTGAGGTTGTCGAGCCCGGCTTCTTGACCGACTGATTCGGGCGGCGGGTGGGCATAGGCCGGGTCCAGGGGGCGGAGTCCCCTGGGTTCAGCTCCCTGTTGCCGCCTTCACCAGCGCCCTCATCACCCGTACGTCGTCCCCCATCTCCGGATGCCACTGCACGCCCAGCACCCAGTCGGACGAGGGAAGCTCCACCGCCTCCACCGTGCCGTCCGCCGCGTACGCCGAGGGGACCAGGCCCTCGCCCAGGCGGTCGACGGCCTGGTGGTGGTACGTCGGGACGAACGTCTCCTCCGGCACGATGCCGGCGTACAGACTCCCCGGCACCGGCTTGACGGCATGCCCCCCGAAGACGCCCACGACCTCGGCGTGCCCGTCGATGTGCTGCACGAGCGTGCCTCCGAGCGCGACGTTCAGCAGCTGCATGCCCCGGCAGATCCCCAGCAGCGGCACGCCCGCCGCCAGCGCCGCGTCGATCAGCGCCAGCTCCCACGCGTCCCGCTCCGGCGCCGGCGGCCCCGTCCGCTCCTCGCGCTCCGCGCCGTAGCGGACCGGCTCCACGTCCGGTCCGCCCGCGATGACCAGCCCGTCCAGCCGGGACACGGCGTCGGCGGCCCGCTCCGGGTCGTCCGGCGGCAGCATCGCGGCCAGGCCGCCCGCTCGCTGCACGAGCCGCGGGTAGCCGACCGGCAGCAGCGCGGCCTCCAGCTCCCACACGCCCCAGCGCGCCCCGGACTCCAGATAGGTGCTGACCCCGATCAACGGCCTGGCCACGACAACTCCCTCACCACTCGAACACCTAGTCCCGTGCCAACTCTGCCTCGGCCGCCGCCAGTGCCGCGAACTCCTCCTCCGGCGCCTTCGCCACCAGCCGCTTGCGGCTGTACAGGCCGAAGTACCCGACGGCCACGGCGTAGACCACGAGCGCGATCAGGGCCGCCGTCACGTCCACGAGGAAGGTGGCCACCAGTGCCGCACAGGCCAGCACCAGGGCGACCGAGGAGGTCAGGACCCCGCCGGGCGTCCGGTACGGCCGCGGCAGCTCCGGCTCGCGGCGCCGCAGCACGATGTGCGACAGGGACATCAGCGCGTAGGAGATGGTCGCCCCGAAGACCGCGATGTTCAGCATCCGGGCGCCGTTGCCGGAGACCGCCGCCAGCAGGAAGCCGATCGTGCCGGGCACCAGCAGGCCCAGGTAGGGCGCCTTGCGGCGGCTGGTGAGCGACAGGAACCGGGGCAGGTAGCCCGCCCGGGACAGGGCGAACAGCTGGCGCGAGCCCGCGTAGATCAGGGAGAAGAACGACGCCACCAGGCCGGCCAGGCCCGCGTAGTTCACGATCCGGCTCAGCGTCGTGGCCTCGCCGTTCGGCTGGAGCGCCTCGACCAGCGGGTTGCCCGTCTCCTGGATCGCGTCGGAACCGCGTGCCCCGGCCGCCGCGAAGAAGGTGACCACCGCCAGCACCACCAGGATGCCCATGGACCAGCGGATGGCCTTCGGCAGCGTACGGGCGGGGTCCTTGGTCTCCTCGGCCGCCAGCGGAACGCCCTCGACACCGAGGAAGAACCACATGCCGAACGGGAACGCCGCCCAGATGCCGAGCAGGCCGAACGGCAGCCAGGAGTTCGACCCCGCGGCGGAGGAGTCGACCGGGATGTCGTCCAGCGACGCGAAGGAGAAGTCGGGCAGCGCCGCCAACGCGAACACGATCAGGGCGACCACGGCGATGCCGGTGACGACGAAGCTGAAGCGCAGCGCCTCCCCGACGCCCCACAGGTGGATGCCGAGGAAGATCGCGAAGCAGACCAGGTACATCGGCCAGCCGGACTCCAGGCCGAACAGGCCGAGGGACTCGACGTAGTCGCCGATGAAGATGACGATCGCGGCGGGCGCGAGGACGTACTCGATCAGGATCGCCGTGCCGGTCAGGAAGCCGCCCCACGGGCCGAGCGCCCGCCGGGCGAAGCCGTAGCCGCCGCCCGCGGTGGGCAGGATCGAGGAGAGCTCTGCGAGGGCGAAGACCATGCAGGCGTACATGGCGCCCATGAGGACCATGGCGATCGCCAGGCCTCCGAAGCCGCCTTCGGCCAGGCCGAAGTTCCAGCCCGAGTAGTCGCCGGAGACGACGTAGGCGACGCCGAGGCCGGTCAGCAGCACCCAGCCGGCGCTGCCGCGCCGCAGTGCTCTGCGTTCCAGATAGTCGTCGCCCTCCGGGGCGGCGGGGGTGAGAGTGGGTTCCTGGGGCATGGGCAGACTCCCGACGGGGCGGCGGCGGTCACGGGATCGAGTGGGCTCCGACTCAATGGAATGGAGCCATACCTTTGCGGTGCCGACCCGGGAAGGCAATACCCCTGCGTTAATCGCCCGTAAATCCTCACCGCGCCGAGACGGCGCCGCCCTCAGCCGAGGAAGCCCCGCAGCAGCGCCGCCGTGCCCCCGCAGTGCTCGCGCATGATCTCCCGCGCCTGGTCGGCCTCGCCCTCGATCACCGCCTCCACCAGGGCGGTGTGCTGCCGCTGGGAGTGCTCCAGGTTGCGCACCAGGAGCGGGATGCAGTCGAGCAGGTCGTTGACCGTCGCGCGGACGGCCGCGTACTGGGCGGTGAGCGTCGGGGAGCCGGACAGCTCGGCGAGCGTGAGGTGCAGCAGCGTGTCCAGGCGGCGGTACTCGGAGAGCGGCGCGTCGTGCGTGCGCGCCAGGGCCTCACGGAGCCGGTCCGCCTGCTTCTCCTCCAGCCCGTGCGCCGCGCACAGCCCGGCCGCGCCCACCTCCAGCACCTCCCGGAACCGCAGCACGTCCTCTATGTCGACCTCGGCGACCCGGCGCCGCAGCTCGTCCTCCCCGACGGCGTCGGCGCGCGGCAGCACGAACGTGCCGCCGTACCGGCCGCGCCGCGACTCGACCAGACCCTGGTCCTGGAGCACCTTCAGCACCTCGCGCAGCGTCACCCGGCTGATGCCCAGCCGCTCCGCCAGCTCCCGTTCGGCCGGCAGCCGCTCGCCCCCCGGCACCAGCCCCAGCCGTACGACTTGCAGGATCTGCTCCAGCGCCTCCTCGAAGCCGTTGCCCGCGCGCACCGGCCGCAGCACCGGCGTCAGCCCGTCGCGCCGCACCTCGCCGCCGTCCGCTTCCTCCGGCATGTGGCCGTACCCCCTTCCCAAGCAATGGTTCTCGGCAATACCTTATGGCTCCCGGCGGATCCAAGGCAGCGGATCCAAGGAGCCTAGGAGGCCTTCCCGTGGCAGACCGCACACCCCCGCTGAGCGTCGAGGAGCTGCACACCCTCGTCGCCGGCGGTGAGATCGACACTGTCGTCCTGGCCTTCCCCGACATGCAAGGGCGACTCCAGGGCAAGCGGTTCGCCGCACGCTTCTTCCTCGACGAGGTCCTCCGGCACGGCACCGAGGGCTGCAACTACCTGCTCGCCGTCGACACCGAGATGAACACCGTCGACGGCTACGCGATGTCCTCCTGGGACCGCGGCTACGGCGACTTCGCCATGCACCCCGACCTCACCACCCTGCGCCGCGTCCCCTGGAACGCCGGCACGGCCATGCTCCACGCCGACCTCGCCTGGGACGACGGCTCGCCGGTCGTCGCCGCCCCCCGCCAGATCCTGCGCCGCCAGCTGGAGCGCCTCGCCGAACTCGGCTACACCGCCCAGGTCGGCACCGAGCTGGAGTTCATCGTCTTCAAGGACACCTACGAACAGGCCTGGGACGCCGGCTACAAGGGCCTGACCCCCGCCAACCAGTACAACATCGACTACTCGGTCCTCGGCACCGGCCGTATCGAGCCCCTGCTGCGCCGCATCCGCAACGAGATGGCCGGCGCCGGCCTCACCGTCGAGTCCGCCAAGGGCGAGTGCAACCCCGGCCAGCACGAGATCGCCTTCCGCTACGACGAGGCCCTCGTCACCTGCGACCAGCACTCCGTCTACAAGACCGGCGCCAAGGAGATCGCCGCCCAGGAGGGCATGTCGATCACCTTCATGGCCAAGTACAACGAGCGCGAGGGCAACTCCTGCCACATCCACCTCTCGCTCGCGGACGCGGACGGCAACAACGCCATGGCCGGCGACCTCGAAGGCGGCATGTCCGAGGTCATGCGCCACTTCCTCGCCGGACAGCTGGCGGCCCTGCGCGACTTCTCCCTCCTCTACGCCCCCAACATCAACTCCTACAAGCGCTTCCAGCCCGGCTCCTTCGCCCCGACCGCCGTCGCCTGGGGCCAGGACAACCGCACCTGCGCGCTGCGCGTCGTGGGCCACGGCCGCTCCCTGCGCTTCGAGAACCGCCTGCCCGGCGGCGACGTCAACCCCTACCTCGCCGTCGCCGGACTGGTCGCGGCCGGACTGCACGGCATCGAACAGAAGCTGGAGCTGCCCGAACCCTGCCCCGGCAACGCCTACGCCGCCGACCTGGACCACGTCCCCACCACCCTGCGCGAGGCCGCCGAGCTCTGGGAGAACAGCCCCGTCGCCCGGGCCGCCTTCGGCGACGAGGTCGTCGCGCACTACCGCAACATGGCGCGCGTCGAACTGGACGCCTACGACGCCGCGGTGACCGACTGGGAGCTGCGCCGCTCCTTCGAACGTCTGTGAGGCCCCTCTTGTCCTCCGAGCACCTTCTGGAAGTACTGAACCCCGCGACCGAGGAGGTCGTCGCCGCCATCGCCGGGGCGAGCCCGGCCGACGTCGACGCGGCCGTCACCCACGCCGCCAGGGCGCAGCGGATCTGGGCCGCCCTGCCACCCGGCGACCGCGCCCGGCTGCTGCGCCGCTTCGCGGCCACCGTCGAGACGCACCTGGAGGAACTGGCCCGCCTGGAGGTCCGCGAGGCCGGGCACCTCATCGGCAACGCCCGCTGGGAGGCCGGCAACGTCCGCGACCTGCTGGACTACGCGGCCGGGGGAGTGGAGCGGCTCACCGGCCGGCAGATCCCGGTGCCCGGCGGCCTGAACGTCACGATCCTCGAACCGCTCGGCGTCGTCGGCGTGATCGCGCCCTGGAACTTCCCCATGCCGATCGCCGCCTGGGGCACCGCCCCCGCCCTCGCGGCCGGCAACGCCGTCATCCTCAAGCCCGCCGAGACCACCCCGCTCACCGCGCTGCGCCTCGCCGAACTCGCCCTGGAGGCCGGGCTCCCCGAGCACCTCTTCCAGGTGCTGCCGGGGCGCGGCGACATCACGGGCGACGCACTGGTCCGGCACCCCGGAGTCGCCAAGATCGTCTTCACCGGCTCGACCCGGACCGGGACGCGCGTCGCGGCCCTCGGCGCCGAACAGGTCAAACCCGTCACTCTCGAACTGGGCGGCAAGAGCCCCAACATCGTCTTCGCCGACGCCGACCTGAAGACGGCCGTCGACCCCTTCTCCTTCCTGGACAACTCAGGCCAGGACTGCTGTGCCCGCACCCGCGTCCTGGTCCAGGAGAGCGTCTACGACGAGGTCCGCGAGCTGCTCGCCGAGGCGCTGGCCGCCGTGGTGGTGGGCGACCCGGCCGACGAGAAGACCCAGATGGGCCCGCTGATCTCCCGGCAGCAGCTCGACCGCGTCCGCGGTTTCGTGCCCGACGGCGCCCCGGCCCTGCGCGGCAGCGCACCCGAAGGCCCCGGCTTCTGGTTCCCGCCGACCGTCCTCACCGGGGAGAGCCCCGACTCGGCCGCGGCCTGCGAGGAGATCTTCGGCCCCGTCGCCGTCCTCCTGCCGTTCACCGACGAGCAGGACGCGATCCGGCTGGCCAACGACACCCCCTACGGCCTGTCCGGCTCCATCTGGACCCGGGACGTCGGCCGCGCCCTGCGCGTCTCCCAGGCCGTCCGCGCCGGCAACCTGTCCGTCAACTCCCACGCCAGCGTCCGCTACTGGACGCCGTTCGGCGGCTACAAGCAGTCCGGTGTCGGGCGCGAGCTCGGCCCCGACGCCCTGGCCGCCTTCACCGAAACCAAGAACGTCTTCATCAGCACGGAGGGCCCCGCACAGTGACTGCCCAGGAAAACATCTGCCGCCGCCTGGTCGGCCGTACCGCCGTCGTCACCGGAGCCGGCAGCGGCATCGGCCTCGCCGCCGCCCGCCGCCTCGCCTCCGAAGGGGCCCACGTCGTCTGCGGAGACGTGGACGACGCCCGCGGCAAGGCCGCGGCCGAGGAGGTCGGCGGCACCTTCGTGAAGGTCGACGTGACCGACCCCGAGCAGGTCGAGGCCCTCTTCAAGACCGCCTACGACACCTACGGCAGCGTCGACATCGCCTTCAACAACGCCGGCATCTCCCCGCCCGACGACGACTCCATCCTGGAGACCGGCCTGGAGGCCTGGAAGCGCGTCCAGGAGGTCAACCTCACCTCCGTCTACCTGTGCTGCAAGGCCGCCATCCCCTACATGCAGCGCCAGGGCCGGGGCTCGATCATCAACACGGCGTCCTTCGTCGCCCGGATGGGCGCGGCGACCTCGCAGATCTCGTACACGGCCTCCAAGGGCGGCGTCCTCGCCATGTCCCGTGAACTCGGCGTGCAATTCGCCCGCGAGGGCATCCGCGTGAACGCCCTCTGCCCGGGCCCGGTCAACACCCCGCTCCTCCAGGAGCTGTTCGCCAAGGACCCGGAGCGGGCCGCGCGCCGCCTGGTGCACATCCCGCTGGGCCGGTTCGCCGAGGCCGAGGAGATCGCCGCCGCCGTGGCCTTCCTGGCCAGCGACGACTCCTCCTTCGTCAACGCCACCGACTTCCTGGTCGACGGCGGGATCGCCGGGGCGTACGTCACACCCCTGTAGGCGAGTGCCCGGACGGTGCGGGGCGCGCCCTACAGTGCCGGGATGAGCATGACGCCGCCGCCCGGCTGGTATCCCGACCCGCACGCCCCGCACCTGCAGCGCTGGTGGGACGGCACGGCCTGGACCGACCACCGCCGCGCGCCCGAGGCCCCCGCCGCCCCGCCACCGGGCGGCGGCACCGGCCGGACGAGGGCGGTCGCCCTGACCGCCGCCGGCGCCGTCCTGGTCGCGGCGATCGTCACCGGAGCCGTCGCCCTCGGCGGGGACGACGGCGACGGCACGCAGGCCGGCACGGCCCCGACCTCCGCGCCCGAGTACACGCCCGGATCCTCGGAGCCGACCCCCGAGGCGTCCACGTCGCAACCGTCCGCCGACGACCCCGCGGTCGTCGAGGACCAGCTCAACGGCATCACGTTCCCGCTGCGCGACGGCTGGGTCCGCCCGCAGCACGTCGCCCAGGACGACGTCGTCATGACGACCGACGGCACCTACGACTGCCCCGCCGGCGTCGGCCTGTGCCGCCACGGCATGGTCTTCTCCCGCACGGTGACCGAGAACGACGAGAAGTCCCCCGAGGCCCTCGCCAAGGCCGACATCTCCGAGGCCGCCGACGAGGCCTACGACCGCGACCGGCTGGGCCGTGAGCTCTACGGCGGCCTGGAGTCGCACCAGGTCGTCAGGTCCGGGCCGGTCGCGGTGGCGGGCCGCGCCGGGTACCTCGTGCGCTGGCGCGTCAAGACCGCCAAGGGCCCCGGCGGCTACGTGCAGTCGCTCGCCTTCCCCTCCAGCGTCGGCACCGAGTCACCGGTCCTCGTCCGGTACGTCTTCGACGCCGGCGAGGACGGACCGCCGCTCGCCGACATGGACCGCATCACCAAGGGCATCCGACCGGTCGGCGACGCGGACACCGGCGGCGGCGTCGGCAGCAGCATCGGCCCGGCGGACTGACGCGCGCCGGTCGCTACAGGAACGTGTGGCCCTCGCCGCGGTAGGTGGGCACGGTCGCCGTCACCGCGTCGCCCTCGACCAGGTGCAGCCGGTCGAACCGCTCGCACAGCTCACCGGCCTTCGCGTGCCGGAACCACACCTTGTCACCGATCAGCAGATCGTCCGCGGGCGAGCCCAGCAGCGGCGTCTGCACCTCACCGGCGCCCTCCTGCGGGTCGTAGCGCAGCCCCTCGGGCAGATACGGCACGGGCGACCGGTCGGGCCCCGCCGCACCGGAGGCGGGATAGCCACCGCCGAGGACCGTCACGACCCCGACCCCCGGCCGCCGCACCACGGGCTGGGCGAACAGGGCCGACGGACGGCCGCTGAACGAGGTGTAGTTGTCGAACAGGCGCGGCACGTACAGCCCCGAACCGGCGGCGATCTCGGTGACCGCGTCCTCGGCCGCCGTGTGCTGCACCGAGCCGGTGCCGCCGCCGTTGACGAACTCCAGACCCGGCACGACCGCCCGCACCGCGCGCACCACCGCCGCACGCCGCTCGGCGAGTTCACGCTTGGCGGCGGCCTGCATCAGCCGGATCGCGCGGGACCGCAGCGGACGACCCGCCAGCGAGTCCCCGACACCGGCGACATGCCCCTCGTAGGCCATGATCCCCACGACCTCGAAGCCGGGACGCCGGGCCACCGCCCGGGCCACGTCGGCGACCTGGGCGGGGGAGTGCAGCGGCGAACGCCGGGCTCCGACCCGCACCCGCCCGCCGAACAGCTTCAGGGACGTGTCCAACTCCAGGCACACGCGCACCACTTCACGCCCGCCGCCCCGGGAGGCGTCGATCAGGTCCAGCTGGGCGACGTCGTCGACCATGACGGTCACGGCGGCGGCGAGCTTGGGATCACCGGCCAGTTCGGCGTACGCCGCACGGTCGGCGGACGGATAGGCGAGCAGCACGTCCTCGAACCCCGAGCGGGCCAGCCACAGCGACTCGGCCAGGGTGAACGACATGATCCCCGCGAAGCCGTCCCGGGCCAGGACGCGCTCCAGCAGCGCCCGGCAGCGCACGGACTTGCTGGCGACCCGGATCGGCTTGCCCCCGGCACGTCGGACCAGGTCGGCGGCGTTGGCGTCGAAAGCCTCCAGGTCCACGATCGCGAGAGGGGCGTCGAGATGGGCGGTGGCCCGGTCGTAACGGGCCCGGTCGGCGGCGCGCGCAGTCATGAACGCAGCCTGCCAGACTGGATTACCGCAGGGTAGGGGGACGTTCCGGGCAGATGCCCCGGCCTCGTGGACTGGTTCCCGTTCGCCCAGGAACAAGTCGTAGAGTGACGCGAACGTACGACGGACGCCGCCGGCCGGGGACCCGCGCCGGGATGACGCTCCGTCCGTACGGGTATGTGTGCCCGGGACGATTCCGTACCGGGCCTCGGGCAGGACGGCGACGGCCCGCGTCAGACGAGCGGCCCGGCCATGAGGAAACGGGGGGTGCATGAGCACGGAAGCGCCGCGCGCCTCCTTCCCCCCGCGCCCCACCACGCCACCGCGTCCGTCGCACCCGCCGAGCGCCCCGGCGACGGACGAGCGGGACACCCCGGGCGGGGCGTCCGGCCCCGCGACGGGACCGGCAGCCGCCCCGAACTCCTCTGACAGGCCGGACGGCCGCCCCCGCTTCCCCGTACTCGGAGCCGGGAACGCCGGTTCCGCCGGACGCACCGAGCCCACCGCCCCGCCCCCGCCCCGCGCCTCCACCCGCTTCCCGGACACCCCGCCGAGCGTCGGCCGCGAGCCGCGCGCCGGCTCGGACCGGCTGTCCGGCATCGGCGGTGAGACGAGCCCCGGCTCGAACGGGCCGTCCGGTGCCGGCCGTGAGACCGGCCCCGGGTCGGACACGTCGACCGGCGTCGGCCGCGAGACCCGCCTCAGCTCGAAGAGGCTGCCCGGTGTCGGCCCTGAGACCCGCCCCGGCTCGAACATGCCGCCCCGCGCGTCCACTCGCTTCCCCGACGCGCCGCCCAGCGTGGGCCGCGAGACGCGCGCCGCCTCGGACCGGCTCTCCGGCATCGGCCGTGAGACGAGCCCCGGCTCGAACGGGCCGTCCGGTGCCGGCCCTGAGACCCGCCCCGGCCCGGACACGCCGCCCGGCGTCGGCCGCGATACCCGCGTCGGCTCCAACGGGCCGTCCCGCGCAGGGCGCGAGGTCCGGCCCGGCTCGGACACGCCGCCCGGCCTCGGCCGTGATACCCGCCCCGGCCCGGACAAGCCGGCCACCTCCCCGGGACCGGACGCCCCTCCGCGGCCGCGTCACCTCCCCACGCCGGGCTCCTCCGGGCGGACGGGGCGCCCGGACACCACGGCGGGGGCTCCGCAGGAGACGCCCGCGCGGCCCTTCCGCCTCTCCGCCCCCGGCGGTTCCGGCGCCCAGGCCGGAGCGCCGTCGGAGACGGCCGGACGGCCGTTCCGGCTCCCCACGCCCCGCCGTACCGGCGCCCCCGGCGAGAACACGTCCGAGACGACCGCCCGCCTTCGCCCGGTCCCCGCCGACCCGGCGAAGGACGAGGCCGCCTCCCCCTTCGCCCGCCCCGCCACCCCGCCGCGCCCCGCACACGAACCGCAGGCCCCCTCCGCTCCGGTCGCTCCCGACCCGGCCCTCTCCTGGAGCGCCACGCGCCCCCTGGTGTCGTTCGGTGAACCCGAGGGCTACGACGGTGACGCCCGGCCCCGGCCGCTCGGCCGGCGCGGGGCGCCGCAGGCCGCCGCTGCCGCCGTCTGCCTCGTGCTCGGACTGGGACTCATCTCGGGTGCGGTCACCGGCAGCTGGCTCGTCGGCGGCTCCGGGGAGGACGGCGCGCCCAGCACCTTCGCCGCGGCCGGAAGCCTCTGGCACAGCGTCCCGGTCGACCAGCTCTTCCCGCCCACCGTGCAGGGCCGGGGCGCCGGACCCGGCGGAGCCGACCGCACCTGGACCCGCATCGCCGTCGCCCCCGACAGCGGCTGCAAGAACGCGTTCGACCCGCTGCTGCGCAAGGCCCTCGCCCCCGTCGGCTGCGACCGCCTCCTGCGCGCCACCTACACCGACGCCACCGAGAGCTACGTGACCACCGTCGGCCTGCTCTTCACCACCGCCGACGCCCCAGGCATGACCGCCCTCGCGAACCGTTTCCGCAAGGAACGCCTGGACCGCCGCAGCGATCTGATGCCCCTGCCGTACGCCGCGAAGGGCACGCTCGCGGCCGGCTTCGGCGCCCGCCAGCGCGCCTCCTGGACCGTCTCGGTGCTCACCGAGGCCCCGGTCGTCGTCTACGCCGTCTCCGGCTGGGCCGACGGCCGTACCGTCGACGACCCGCAGCCCGCCAGGGACGCCGTGGAGGCGGACGCCACCACCGCCGCCGCACAGGCCGGCCTCGGCAATGAGGCGAAGGGCCTCGCCGACCGCGTCGAACGCGACTTCCGCAGAAACGTCCGCTCGGCCTCGGAGCAGCCCTCGTGACCGTCGTGCACCCCCCGGCCGGGAAACGCCCGCGCAGGCCGTCCAAGAGGGTTGCCGCCCTCGGCGTCCTGCTCACCGCCGGTCTCGTCCTCCTCCCCGCCGCCACCGCGCACGCCGACGGCATCCGCGCCCAGCAGTGGGCCCTTGAGGCCATGCACACCGAGGAGGCCTGGCAGACCACCAAGGGCCGCGGCGTCACCGTCGCCGTCCTGGACACCGGCGTCGAGGAGGACCACCCCGACCTGGCCGGCAACGTCCTGCCCGGCAAGGACCTGATCCGCTTCGGGGCCGAACCCGGCGACCGCGCCTGGGCCCGGCACGGCACCGCCATGGCCGGCATCATCGCCGGCCACGGACACGGCCCCGGCGACGCCGACGGCGTCCTCGGCATCGCCCCCGAGGCGAAGATCCTCCCGGTCCGCGTGATCCTGGAGGACGGCGACCCCTCCCGCGCCAAGGCCCGCAGCACCCGCGGCAACGCCCTCGCCGAGGGCATCCGCTGGGCCGCCGACCACGGCGCCGACGTCATCAACCTCTCCCTCGGCGACGACTCCGCCTCCGCGCACCCCGAACCCGGCGAGGACCAGGCCATCCAGTACGCCCTGAAGAAGGGCGTGGTCGTCGTCGCCTCCGCAGGCAACGGCGGCGAGAAGGGCGACCACATCTCCTACCCGGCCGCCTACCCGGGCGTCATCGCCGCCACGGCCGTCGACCGCGCCGGCACCCGTGCCTCCTTCTCCACCCGCCGCTGGTACGCCACGGTCAGCGCCCCCGGCGTCGACGTCGTCATCGCCGACCCCGACCACAAGTACTACGAGGGCTGGGGCACCAGCGCCGCCGCCGCCTTCGTCTCCGGCGCCGCCGCCCTGGTCAAGGCCGCCCACCCCGGTCTCGCCCCGGCCCAGATCAAGACGCTGCTGGAGGACACCGCCCGCAACGCCCCGGCCGGGGGCCGCGACGACTCCCGCGGCTTCGGCTTCGTCGACCCGGCCGCCGCCATCGAGGCCGCCGGCCGCCTCAAGCCGGAGGGCCTGCAGTCGGCGTCCTACGGCGCGAAGTACTTCGGCAGCGGACCGGACGCCGACGCCTCCGGCGACGGCACCGCCGACTGGGCCGCCCCCCTCGCGGGCGGTGCCGGCGGCGTCCTGCTGGTCGCGGCGGTCGTCCTGTGGCGGGGCCGCCGTACCGGCCGTGAGGACTTCTGAGCCACTGCCGGGAGCCCACCGCCCGGCCGATAGGGTCGACGCGTGGCGAACAAGAACATCCCGGACTCCGGCTTCTCCGACGACGACGGCTCCGCCGACCCCCGGCTGAGCGCGGCCCTCACCGCCTGGTCCGCGGACCGCGGCGCCGTCGGCCCGGTCCTCGCCGCTCTCCAGGGCGCCCGGCTGCTCGTCCCCGTCGTGGCCGTGCTCGGTGAGGTCGAGGAGGACGAGCGGGGACTGCGCCGCGAGAAGACCAGCGACATGGCCGTCCCCACCCTGAAGGCCGGCGACCGCACCGCGCTGCCCGCCTTCACCTCCACGGACTCCCTCGCCCGCTGGGACCCGGCGGCCCGCCCCGTCGCCGTGCCGCTGCACCAGGCGCTGCAGGCCGCCGCGCACGAGAAGGCGGACACGATCGTGCTCGACATGGCCGGACCGGTGCCGTTCGAGCTGACCGGCCCCACGCTGCTGTCGCTCGCCGAGGGCCGCACCACCACGGACCCGCTCGCCGACCCGGCCGTCGTGGACGCGGTGCGCTCCGTGGTCGCCGGTGTGTCCGCCGTGGTGCGGGCCTACCTCGGCCCCGGCAGGGCCGACGGCACCCTCGCCCTGGTCTTCGAGCCGGCCGTGCCGCACGAGGCCGGCGTCCACGCGGTCGCGCGCCGCCTCGCCGCCGACGAGACGCTGAGGGCCCGCCTGGTGCGCGGCCTCGACCTGGCAGTCCTGCCGGCCGGGGCGACGCCGCCGGGCGAGCCCTTGTACGTGCGGGGAACGGGGACGAGCTAGCCGTAGACCGGGCCCGTGTACTTCTCGCCCGGTCCCTGGCCCGGCTCGTCCGGGACGAGCGAGGCCTCGCGGAACGCCAGCTGGAGCGACTTCAGGCCGTCGCGCAGGGGCGCCGCGTGGAAGGAGCTGATCTCGGTCGCCGTGGCGTCCAGCAGACCGGCCAGGGCGTGGACCAGCTTGCGGGCCTCGTCCAGGTCCTTGTGCTTCTCGCCCTCCTCGGTCAGACCGAGCTTCACGGCCGCGGCGCTCATCAGGTTGACGGCGACCGTCACGATCACCTCGACCGCCGGGACCTCGGCGATGTCGCGGGCCATGGCGTCGAAGTCGGGGGACTCAGGAGGGGTCTCACTCATGCCCCACACGATAGGCGCAGCGAGCGGACGCCCCCCACGTGACCCCGGTCCGTCCCGATTGGCCGTCGCCTGCCGTTACTGGTAACCTCGTGTAACGACCGGTCGGACACGTGTGCCCCACAGCCCGCGAGCCCGGCCCACAAGTGGAGGCTTTCGAACTCCCACCCGATCGCCCTCCGGGCGGCGGGTCACCGGTCAGGCGGTCCCGTCCCCAGTGTCGGCGATCCGTCCGAAAGCGCGCCCCGCGGCCCCCCGCGGCGGTGCTCCGGTAGTTCGAGGAGCCCCGCCTGGGATCGTCCGGGGCATTTTTGTTGCACCGGCGCGGTTAGGTCTATCGATACAAGACGTTACGCGGCCGTCCGCCAGACCGTCGCGTGGTGCTACCGAGGAGGATCCATCAGCGCCGAGCCCCGCATCAACGACCGGATTCGCGTTCCCGAGGTGCGACTTGTCGGTCCCAGTGGCGAGCAGGTGGGCATCGTCCCCCTGGCCAAGGCACTGGAGCTTGCGCAGGAGTACGACCTGGACCTGGTCGAGGTCGCGGCGAACGCCCGTCCGCCCGTGTGCAAGCTCATGGACTACGGGAAGTTCAAGTACGAGTCGGCCATGAAGGCCCGTGAGGCGCGCAAGAACCAGGCGCACACGGTCATCAAGGAGATGAAGCTCCGGCCGAAGATCGACCCGCACGACTATGACACCAAGAAGGGTCACGTCGTCCGGTTCCTCAAGCAGGGCGACAAGGTCAAGATCACGATCATGTTCCGTGGTCGCGAGCAGTCCCGTCCCGAGCTGGGCTACCGACTGCTGCAGCGTCTCGCGGAGGACGTCCAGGACCTCGGTTTCGTCGAGTCGAACCCGAAGCAGGACGGCCGGAACATGATCATGGTTCTCGGTCCGCACAAGAAGAAGACCGAGGCGATGGCCGAGGCTCGCCAGGCGCAGGAAGCCCGCAAGGCGGAAGCGAAGGCCAACCCCGGCAAGTCGCAGAACGCCGCGGAGACCGAGGCGCCGGCTGAGGAGCCCGCCGAGGCGTGACTCCCCGGGACGCCAGTCCCAGGAAGTAACCGATACAAGACGACGCTCCACCGTGCCCGGTTTCGCGACCGGGCACCGGAGCGCCACCGACGAGGAGAGAACGGCGCTATGCCGAAGAACAAGTCGCACAGCGGTGCCAGCAAGCGCTTCAAGATCACCGGCTCCGGCAAGGTGCTGCGCGAGCGCGCCGGCAAGCGCCACCTGCTCGAGCACAAGTCGTCCCGCGTGACGCGTCGCCTCACCGGCAACGCCGAGATGGCCCCGGGCGACGCCGCGAAGATCAAGAAGCTTCTCGGCAAGTGACGTCCGGGCGCGTGAGCGCCGGACGTACGTCAGACCGGGACCCAATCGATTTCGGGTCGTGTGAGCACCCCCACGACCCCGCTACAAGGAGTTAACAAGTGGCACGCGTCAAGCGGGCAGTCAACGCCCACAAGAAGCGCCGGGCGATCCTCGAGCAGGCCTCCGGCTACCGCGGTCAGCGCTCGCGCCTGTACCGCAAGGCCAAGGAGCAGGTCACCCACTCGCTGGTCTACAACTACAACGACCGCAAAAAGCGCAAGGGCGACTTCCGTCAGCTGTGGATCCAGCGCATCAACGCCGCTGCCCGCGCCAACGGCATGACCTACAACCGCTTCATCCAGGGTCTGAAGGCCGCGAACGTCGAGGTCGACCGCAAGATCCTGGCCGAGCTGGCCGTCAACGACGCCGGTGCGTTCGCCGCCCTCGTCGAGGTCGCCCAGAAGGCGCTGCCGAGCGACGTGAACGCGCCGAAGGCTGCGTGACGCCGGCCCAGGCCGACGCGAACTGAAGGACCCGCAGGCCGGTCGGTCTGCGGGTCCTGCTGTGCAGTTACCGAGAAAGCGAACAGGATGCCGCCTGCCACCCCCGAGCTCGTCTCCCCCCGCTCCCCCCGCGTCCTGGCCGCGCGGCGGCTGGCGAAGCGGAACTTCAGGGGGAAGGACCGGCTGTTCCTGGCGGAGGGGCCGCAGGCCGTGCGGGAGGCCGCGGGGCACCGCACCGAGGCCGGGGCCACGCTCGTGGAGCTGTTCACGACGCTGGAGGCCGCCGAGCGCCACGCCGACATCGTCGGGGCCGCCCGGGACGCCGGAGCCCGGGTGCACCTCGCGGCCGAGCAGGTCATCGCCGACATCTCCACCACCGTCACCCCGCAGGGCCTCGTGGGCGTCTGCCGGTTCCTGGACACGCCCTTCGAGGAGGTCCTCGCGGCCCGCCCCCGGCTCGTCGCCCTCCTCGCCAACGTCCGCGACCCGGGCAACGCCGGGACCGTGCTGCGCTGCGCCGACGCCGCCGGGGCCGAGGCGGTCGTCCTGACCGACGCCTCCGTCGACGTGTACAACCCCAAGGCCGTCCGCGCCTCCGTCGGCTCCCTGTTCCACCTGCCCGTCGCCGTCGGCGTCCCCGTGGAGCAGGCCGTGGAGGGGCTGCGGGAGGCCGGTGTCCGGATCCTCGCCGCCGACGGAGCGGGCGACCGCGACCTCGACGACGAGCTCGACAAGGGCACCATGGGCGGGCCCACCGCCTGGGTCTTCGGCAACGAGGCCTGGGGCCTGCCGGAGGAGACCCGTGCCCTCACCGACGCCGTCGTCCGCGTCCCGATCCACGGGAAGGCCGAGAGCCTGAACCTCGCCACCGCCGCCGCCGTATGTCTCTATGCGTCGGCGCGTGCACAGCGCGCCTCCGGAGGGTGCCGCTCCGTCACCGGGAACTAGTAGGGTGACCAGCTCAGGACCCCTCTGCGGAGCCTTGGAGGTGGGGTACGGGGATGAGCGTCGGCACGAGCAGCGCACCGGGAGCCCAGGACGCCGGGAGCCCGCCCGCCGCGTCCCGGCCACCCGGTGATCCCGCCGGCCTCGGCATCGACCCCGACCACCTGCCCGACGGGCTCGTCGTCGCCGACGAGCAGGGCCACGTCATCTGCTTCAACGCGGCCGCCGAGCGCATCACCGCCGTCCGCGCCCGGGACGCCCTCGGGCAGCGGCTGGAGAAGGCCCTGCCCTTAGAGGACCTGGAAGGCCGGCGCTGGTGGCAGCTGACCGACCCGTACGGCGGCCTCGCCATCCGCGTCGGACAGCCCGAGCGCAATCTGCTCCTGCCCGGCGGCCGTGAGGTGCTGGTCTCCGCGCGCTACGTACGCACCCGGCCCACCGGGCCCCTCCGGCGCCTGGTCGTCACCCTGCGCGACACCGAGGCCCGCCGCCGCACCGAGCGCAGCCACGCCGAGCTGATCGCCACCGTCGCCCACGAACTGCGCTCCCCGCTGACCTCCGTCAAGGGCTTCACCGCCACACTGCTGGCCAAGTGGGAACGCTTCACCGACGACCAGAAGCGGCTCATGCTGGAGACCGTCGACGCCGACGCCGACCGGGTCACCCGGCTCATCGCCGAGCTGCTCGACATCTCCCGGATCGACTCCGGCCGCCTGGAGGTGCGCCGCCAGCCCGTCGACATCGGCGCCGCCGTCGGCCGGCACATCCAGGCCTACGTCGCCGCCGGGCAGCCCGCCGACCGGTTCCTGCTGCGCGTCCAGCAGCCGCTGCCCGACCTGTGGGCCGACCCCGACAAGATCGACCAGGTGCTCAGCAACCTGCTCGAAAATGCCGTGCGGCACGGCGAGGGAACTGTCACGATCGACGTCACGGCCACGGCGTCCCCCCGCGAGGACGAGGACACTGGTACGTCGGTCACGGTGAGCGACGAGGGGCCCGGCATCCCGGAGGAGTCCATGAACCGCGTCTTCACCCGCTTCTGGCGGGGCAGCAAGCGCGGCGGGACGGGCCTCGGGCTCTACATCGTCAAGGGCATCGTCGAGGCCCACGGCGGCACCATCACGGTCGGCCGCGCCCCCGGCGCAGGCGCCGAGTTCCGATTTACGTTGCCCGTGAGCGCTCCGGCCTATCTCGCCTGAGCACCGCGGGCGCATTCGCGTACCTCCACCCCGTTAGACTCGGCCATTGGCACCTTTGTGTCCCTTCAGGCGGCCGTCCGAGTCGGAGACGGGGACCTCCAGCCAGCCAATCGGAAGCACGGGAAGAGATGTCGGCACCGAATAAGTCGTACGACCCTGTCGAGGTCGAGACGTTGAAACCGGAAGAGATCGAGCGCATGCGGGACGAGGCGCTCGCCGCCTTCGCCGCCGCGGACTCCCTCGACGCACTCCACGAGGCCAAGGTCGCCCAGACCGGCCCCGCCTCCCCGCTGGCCCTCGCCAACCGCGAGATCGGCGCCCTGCCCCCGCACGCCAAGGCCGAGGCTGGCAAGCGTGTCGGCCAGGCCCGCGGCGCCGTGAACAAGGCCCTCGCCGCCCGCCAGGTGGAACTGGAGGCCGAGCGGGACGCGCGCGTCCTCGTCGAGGAGGCGGTGGACGTCACGCTGCCCTACGACCGCGTCGCCGCCGGTGCCCGGCACCCGCTGACCACGCTGTCGGAGCGCATCGAGGACGTGTTCGTGGCCATGGGCTACGAGGTCGCCGAGGGGCCCGAGGTCGAGGCCGAGTGGTTCAACTTCGACGCCCTCAACATCGGCCCGGACCACCCGGCCCGCGGCGAGCAGGACACCTTCTTCGTGCAGAACGCCGACGGCGGTTCCGACTCCGGCGTCGTGCTGCGCACCCACACCTCGCCCGTGCAGATCCGTTCGCTGCTGCAGCGCGACCTGCCGGTCTACGTGATCTGCCCCGGTGTCGTCTACCGCACCGACGAGCTGGACGCCACGCACACCCCCGTCTTCCGCCAGGTCGAGCTGCTCGCCGTCGACGAGGGCCTCACCATGGCCGACCTCAAGGGCACCCTCGACCACATGGTCACGGCGCTGTTCGGCGAGGGCATGAAGACCCGGCTGCGGCCCAACTTCTTCCCCTTCACCGAGCCGTCCGCCGAGATGGACATGGTGTGCTACGTGTGCCGCGGCGAGTCCGTCGGCAACCCCGACCGGCCTTGCCGCACCTGCTCCAGCGAGGGCTGGATCGAGCTCGGCGGCTGCGGCATGGTCAACCCCAAGGTGCTGACCGCCTGCGGCGTCGACCCGGAGAAGTACAGCGGCTTCGCCTTCGGGTTCGGCATCGAGCGGATGCTGATGTTCCGCCACAACGTCGAGGACATGCGAGACATGGTCGAGGGTGACGTCCGGTTCACCCGGCCGTTCGGGATGGAGATCTGATGCGGGTCCCGCTTTCTTGGCTGCGGGAGTACGTCGACCTGCCGGCCACCGAGACCGGCCGCGACGTCCAGGCCAAGCTCATTTCCGCCGGTCTGGAGGTCGAGACCGTCGAGCAGCTCGGTGCCGACCTCAAGGGGCCGCTGGTCGTCGGCCAGGTGCTGACCATCGAGGAGCTGGAGGGCTTCAAGAAGCCGATCCGCTTCTGCACCGTCGACGTCGGCCAGGCCAACGGCACCGGCGAGCCCCAGGAGATCGTCTGCGGCGCCCGTAACTTCGCGGTCGGCGACAAGGTCGTCGTGGTCCTGCCCGGCGCCTCGCTGCCCGGCGGTTTCACGATCTCCGCGCGCAAGACGTACGGCAGGAACTCGCACGGCATGATCTGCTCCGGCGACGAGCTGGGCATGGGCGACGACGGCACCAAGGGCATCATCGTCCTGCCGCCGGAGACCGAGGTCGGCAAGGACGCCATCGAGCTCCTGGAGCTCGTCGACGAGGTCCTGGACATCGCCGTCACCGCCAACCGCGGCGACTGCCTGTCCATCCGCGGCGTGGCCCGCGAGACCGCCATCGCCTACGGCCTGCCGCTGCGCGACCCCGCCCTGATCGACGTGCCCGGCCCGAACGCCTACGGCTACCCGGTGCGGATCTCGGACCCCGCCGGCTGCGACCGCTTCACCGCCCGTACGGTGACCGGCCTGAGCGCCGAGGCCCGCTCCCCGATCTGGCTCCAGCGCCGGCTGCAGAAGGTCGGCATGCGCCCGGTCTCCCTCGCCGTCGACGTCACGAACTACGTGATGATGGAGCTCGGCCAGCCGCTGCACGCCTACGACCGCGGCCTGGTCCAGGGCACGATCGGCGTGCGCCGGGCCGAGGCGGGCGAGAAGCTCACCACCCTCGACGGTGTCAAGCGCACGCTGGACGCCGAGGACCTGGTGATCACCGACGACCGGGGCCCCATCGGGCTCGCCGGCGTCATGGGCGGCGCCAACACGGAGATCGCCGACCACGACAACGCCGAGAACACGACGGCGGACGTCGTCATCGAGGCCGCGCACTTCGACGCGGTGTCGATCGCGCGCACGGCCCGCCGCCACAAGCTGTCCTCGGAGGCGTCCCGGCGCTTCGAGCGCGGCATCGACCCGCAGGCCGCCGCCGCTGCCGCTCAGCGCACGGTCGACCTGCTGGTCCTGCTCGCCGGAGGCACCGCCGAGGCCGGCGTCACCGAGATCCTGGCCCCCTCCGCGCCGCACACGATCACCCTCCCG
Source organism: Streptomyces paradoxus (assembly GCF_014202475.1). GTDB lineage: Bacteria > Actinomycetota > Actinomycetes > Streptomycetales > Streptomycetaceae > Streptomyces > Streptomyces paradoxus. Next base: position 274,995 of record NZ_JACHGV010000006.1, on the reverse strand, counting down.
GCCGACCACCCGGACAAGGTCGCGGGCGTCGTCTACGGCCGCGAGACCGTCGTGCGCCGCCTCCAGGAGGTCGGCTGCGACGTGTACGGGCAGGACGAGCTGATCGTCACCGTGCCGTCCTGGCGGCCCGACCTCACCGACCCGAACGACCTGGCCGAAGAGGTCATCCGGCTGGAGGGCTACGAGAACCTGCCCTCCACGCTGCCCAAGCCGCCGGCGGGCCTCGGCCTGACCGGCCGGCAGCGGCTGCACCGCCGCGTGGGCCGTGCGCTGGCCGGTGCCGGGTACGTCGAGGCGCTGAACTACCCGTTCATCAGTGAGCAGGTCTTCGACCAGCTCGGCCTGGAAGCGGACGACCCGGCCCGCCGCGTCGTGAAGCTCAGCAACCCGCTGAGCGACGAGGAGCCCGCGCTGCGCACGTCGCTGCTGCCGGGCCTGCTCGCCGCCCTGCGCCGCAACGACGGCCGGGGCTCGCACGACCTCGCGCTGTTCGAAACCGGTCTGGTCTTCCGGCCGCGCGAGGAGCGGCGGACCGCGGCCGTGCTGCCCGTCGACCGCCGCCCGACCGACGAGGAGCTCGCCGAGCTGGACGCGGCGCTGCCCGACCAGCCGCGGCACGTGGCCGTCGTTCTCGCCGGTGCGCGCGAGCAGGCCGGCTGGTGGGGCAAGGGCCGTCCGGCCGACTGGGCCGACGCGGTCGAGGCCGCCCGGTCCGTCGCCCGCGAGGCCGGTGCCGAACTCGTCATCCGCAAGGGGCAGTACGGGCCGTGGCACCCCGGGCGGTGTGCCGAGCTCGTGGTCACCGTGGACGGTGCCGAGCGGGTCGTGGGGCACGCGGGCGAGCTGCACCCGCGGGTCGTGAAGGCCCTCGGGCTGCCCGCGCGCAGCTGCGCGATGGAGATCGACCTGGACGCGGTGGAGGCCGCCGGTGACGCCACGGCCGCGGCGCCGCGGATCTCCACGTTCCCCGTCGCCACGCAGGACGTCGCCCTGGTCGTCGACGCCGTCGTCCCGGCGGCGGAGGTCGAGGAGGCCCTGCGTGCGGGAGCCGGCGAACTGCTGGAGTCGATCCGGCTGTTCGACGTCTACGAGAACGCGGAGCAGCTGGGCGACGGACGGAAGTCCCTCGCCTATGCGCTGCGGTTCCGGGCGGCCGACCGGACCCTGACCGTGGACGAGGCCTCTGCGGCCCGGGACGCGGCGGTCGCCCTCGCGGGCGAGCGTGTCGGAGCCGAGCTGCGGAGTTAGCGCCCGCGGGACTGCGCGTCGGCGGCGGCTGCGGGATCGTCGTGGCTCGTCGCGCAGTCCCCCGCGCCCCTCGGGGCGGCCGGCGATGCCGTCCGCCCCGCCACGGAGTGTCGGGCAGGCGGCCGGGCGGACGGCGGGTGCGGGCCGCCGCACTGTACGAGGGGGAGCCGGCGGCCCGGCCGGCCTCTTTCGAGGCAGTTCAGTCAAACCGGCCGGCGACTCTCAGCGACAGCGCGCACACCCTGCGGATTCGGGCACTCCGTTCACACCCCGTGTGAAGGCGGAACCACTAACCTGGCGGCACCGAGCCACCCGGGGGGCCCACATGCAGCCCAACACTCTGCTCGACGCGATCCTGGACGAGGCGGGGATCTCGCACGCGGGGCTGGCCGCACACGTCAATCAGGCGGGACGGGCGCGTGGCCTGTCCCTGAGGTACGAACACACCGCCGTCGCCCGGTGGTTGAAGGGGCAGCGGCCCCGGGGCCAGGTGCCCGACCTGATCTGCGAGGTGCTCGCGGGCCGGCTGCAACGGCAGGTCACCCTCGACGACATCGGCCTCGGCGTGCCCGGCGAGCCGTCCGCACCGCACACCGGCTCCCTGTCCGGGTTCGTCGAACGGGCCACCGCGCTGTGGCGCTCCGACCAGCAGCAGCGCCCGCACATCCTGGGCGCGCCCGCGCTCACCGGCACGCCCGCCGTGATGCCGGTGTGGGAGTGGGAGAACCCGCCCGAGGACGTGGACGTCTCCCGCGGCGGCAGACACCGTGTCACCCCGGGCGACCTGGAGATGCTGCGGGCCGCCCGCACGCACTACGAGCAGCTGTACCGCAAGGCCGGGGGCATCGCGACCCGGGCCCGGATCGTCGGCTTCCTCAACGCCGAGGCCGCGCCGCTGCTGCGCGGCAGCTACACCGACGAGACGGGACGTCAACTGCACCGGGCGACGGGCGGGTTGGTGGCGGTCGCCGGCATCTGCGCGTACGACTCCGACGCGCACGGCCTCGCCCAGCGCTACTTCCACCAGGCCCTGCGGCTCGCCAAGGCCAGCGGGGACCGGGGTCTCGGAGCGTATGTGATCGCCCTGCTCGTCAACCAGTCGCTGTTCATGCGGGAGTACCGGCAGTCCGTCGCCTTCGCGGAGGCGGCGCTGCGGGCGGCCGGCAAGCACATCACCCCGGCGCTCGCCTCCGACCTCTACGCGATGCAGGCCAAGGCGTACGCGCATCTCGGCGACGGCGGCAGCGCCCTGTCCTGCATCCGGCGGGCCGAGCAGGCCGCCGAGCGCATCCGGCGCGGCTACGAGCCCGACGAGACCGGTTATGTCCAGCCCGGCCTCGTCAACGTCCAGGTGGCGGAGGCGCTGCTGAGCCTCGGGGAGATCGCGGCCGCCGGGGAGCATGCCGCGGCCGCCGTCGACAACCCGGCGCACGACCGCGGCAGGGTGCACCGGCTGGCCATGCTCAGCACCATCGAGCTGCGGCAGGGCAACGCCGACAAGGCGGTGGTGATCGCCGTGCAGATGGCCGAGCAGGCCCGGGGCATGGAGTCCCAGCGGCTGCGCGACCGGCTGCGCGCGGTACGGGAGCACTTGGTGCGCAGTCGCTGCGCGGGCACGGCCGAGGCCGCCGAACTCATCGACGGGGCCCTGCGCGTACCGTTGTAGATCCGGGCGGTGGTGCCCGGGGTCGCTCCGAGGCGCTTCCCGTGCGCCTGCTGTCCCTCCGTCCCTGCTGCGATATTGCCACTTACTCGACGGAAGGTGGCAGAACCGTGCAGTGGACGAAACACAACGAGCAAACTGTGTACTCAAACCGCTGGTTCAGCGTCAATCTCGCGGATGTCGAACTGCCGGACGGCAGGCACCTGGACCACTTCCTCATACGGCTGCGGCCCGTTGCGGTGGCCACGGTCGTCAACGAGGCCAACGAGGTGCTGCTGCTCTGGCGGCACCGTTTCATCACCGACAGCTGGGGGTGGGAACTCGCGGCGGGGGTCGTCGAGGACGGCGAGGACATCGCCCTCGCGGCCGCCAGGGAACTGGAGGAGGAGACCGGCTGGCGGCCGGGACCCCTGCGCCACCTCATGAGCGTGGAGCCGTCCAACGGGCTCACCGACGCCCGGCACCACGTGTACTGGGCCGACGAGGGCGACTACGTCGGGCACCCCGTGGACGACTTCGAGTCGGACCGCCGGGAGTGGGTGCCCCTCAAGCTCGTCCCCGACATGGTCGCCCGCGGCGAGGTCCCGGCCGCCAACATGGCGGCCGCGTTACTTCTGCTGCACCATCTCAGGCTCGGTCAGGACACGCTGCCCTGAGTCAGCGGCCCAGCGCCTGCCAGATCGCCATGACGAGGGCACCCACGGCGGTGAGGGCGGCGACCGCGGGCAGCGGCCAGCGCGCGTGTTCGAGCGTGTGGATCCGGGTGTTGAGCTCCTCGATCTCCTTGGCGGTCTCCTCGGTGCGGTGGCTGAGCAGAGCCAGTCCGCCCTCGACGCGGGCGTAGGCCACATCGAGGCGGCGTCGTAACTCTGCGAGTTCTCCATGAACGACGGGATGCTCGGGATCGGCGGTCACGATTCCGCTCCTTTCCGTAGTCGTTTCACATCCCTTGCATGCGCATGAGGAGTCAACTCGCCTGGTGGGCGCCTGGGGAGAGTGTGCGGAGGGCATATGCGAGCCCGGCGCGCACACGGTGTGTGAATGCCGTGGGCCCGGCACCAAGTACGGTGCCGGGCCCACGGTTTGGCCGAAATCTGACCGTCCGTAATCAGCCTCGGGGGAAAGGGGTGCAGAGTGCCGGTCAGGCGTACGTGTAGAAGCCCGAGCCGGACTTGCGGCCCAGCCGGCCCGCGTCGACCATGCGCTGGAGCAGCGGGGGAGCGGCGTACAGGGGCTCCTTGTACTCCTCGTACATGGACTGCGCGACCGAGGCGACCGTGTCCAGGCCGATCAGGTCCGACAGCTTCAGCGGGCCCATCGGGTGGGCGCAGCCCATCTCCATGCCGTTGTCGATGTCCTCGCGGCTGGCGATGCCCGTCTCGAACATCCGGATCGCGGAGAGCAGGTACGGGATCAGCAGCGCGTTGACCACGAAGCCGGAGCGGTCCTGGGCACGGATCGCGTGCTTGCCCAGCAGCTTCTCCGTGAACAGCTGGGCGCGGCCGATGGTGGCCTCGGACGTGGTCAGCGCGGGGATCAGCTCGACGAGCTTCTGCACCGGGGCCGGGTTGAAGAAGTGGATGCCGATGACCTGGTCGGGCCGCGACGTCGCCACCGCCAGCTTCACCAGCGGGATCGAGGAGGTGTTGGACGCCAGGATCGCGTCGGGCCGGGTCACGACCTGGTCGAGCACCTGGAAGATCTCGGTCTTGACCTGCTCGTTCTCGACGACGGCCTCGATCACGAGGTCACGGTCGGCGAACTCGCCGAGGTCCGTGGTGAAGCTCAGGCGGGCCAGCGTGGCCTCCTGCTCCTCCTCGGTGATCTTGCCGCGCTCGGCCGCCTTGGCCAGGGAGGTGAACAGCCGGGTACGGCCGATCTCCAGGGCTTCGCCGGTGGTCTCGGCGACCTTGACGTCCAGGCCGGCCCGGGCGCACACCTCGGCGATCCCCGCGCCCATCTGACCGCAGCCCACGACTCCGACGCGTGCAATGTCTCCCGCTGGGATGTCCGTCACATCGTCCCTTTCGCTGCTGATCCACGTCCGGGCAGACTCGCCGGGTCCCGGTGTCTGCTCCGATCGTGCACGTTACCGCCAAGTATCGATGATCGATCGCCGGGGTCGGGTCCGCTTCGGGCATGCTGGGCGCGGAGCGATCCGCGGCCGGGCGGATCCGCGGCTTTTTGGGGCATGCGGATGGGACGAGTGTCACGCAGGGCGTTCGCGGTGGCGGCGCTGTCGGCCTTCACGTTGATGCCTCGGGCGTCGGCCGCGACCGGAAGCCGGGGCGGGGCGCCGGATCCCGCGATGCGGGGCGTCTGGATCGCGTCCATGGCCAACCGCGACTGGCCGTCGAAGCCCGGGCTGACCGCGTCGCAGCAGCGCGACGAGCTGCTCACCCACCTCGACACGGCGGTCGGCAACCGGCTCAACACCGTGTTCTTCCAGGTCCGGCCCACGGCGGACGCCCTGTGGCCCTCGCCGTACGAGCCGTGGTCCCAGTACCTCACCGGCACCCAGGGCAAGGACCCCGGCTGGGACCCGCTGGGCACGGCGGTCCAGGAGGCGCACGCCCGGGGCCTCCGGCTGCACGCCTGGTTCAACCCCTACCGGGTCGCCGCGCACGCCGACCCGGCCCGGCTCGTCGCGTCCCACCCCGCCCGTGAGAACCCCGACTGGGTGGTGACGTACGGCGGGAAGCTCTTCTACAACCCGGGGCTGCCCGAGGTCCGCGCCTTCGTCGAGGACGCGATGCTCGACGCCGTGGCGAAGTACCCCGTGGACGGCGTCCACTTCGACGACTACTTCTACCCGTACCCCGTGGCGGGGCAGAGCTTCGACGACGACGCGGCCTACGAGGAGCACGGCGGCGGCTGCCCAGACCGGGCCGCCTGGCGGCGGGACAACATCGACCGGCTGGTGCGGGAGACGGCGGACCGCGTCAAGGAGGTCCGGCCGGGCGCGAGCTTCGGCATCAGCCCCTTCGGCGTGTGGCGCAACGCCGCGACCGACCCGCTCGGCTCGGACACGCGGGCGGGCGTGGAGACGTACGACGATCTGCACGCGGACACCCGGAAGTGGGTGCGCGAGGGCTGGATCGACTACATCGTCCCGCAGCTGTACTGGAACATCGGCTTCGCCGCCGCCGACTACGCGAAGCTCGTGCCCTGGTGGGCGGAGGTCGCGAGCGGCAGCCCGACGCAGCTCTATGTGGGGGAGGCGCTGTACAAGGCCGGTGATCCGGCGCAGCCCGCGGCATGGCAGGAGACGGCCGAACTCTCCCGGCACCTGACGCTGGCCGCGGAGTACCCGCAGGTGCGCGGACACGCCTACTTCGCCGCCAGGGACGTGGCGGCCGACCGGATCGGGGCCATGGCGCGGGTCGTCGCCGACCACTACGGGCAGCCGGCGCCGCCCCCGCGCTGAGTCATGGCCCGGTGGTGGTCTCCCGGTGCCGGATCTCCGTGTCGGGCCCCGGTGAGCACACGCCCTCGTGCCCGTCCTCGAACCGGACGCGGTACGGGGGACTGCCCTCCTGGCCGAGCACCTCGACGATCTCGCCGACCTTGTCGTGCTGACCGACCACCCTGCCGTGCTGGACAAGCTGGTCGCCCACGGTTGCGCGCATCTGGGGCCTCCTCACGGTGTGCGGAGCAGCGGTCCGTGGCCTCCGAGTCTACGGCGGGGGGCGCCTGCCGGCAGGGGCCGTGCGCCGTCCCGCTCAGCCGCGTGATCGCTGTGTGACGGCGATGCAGACCAGCACCGCCGCGGCCGTCAGCGGGGCGGCGACCGTGAGGTGCTCGCCCAGCAGCAGCACCGACCACACCAGTGTGAGCAGCGGCTGGGCGAGCTGCAACTGGCTGGCCTTGGGGATGCCGATGGCCGCCATGCCGCGGTACCAGACGACCAGCCCGACGAACTGGGAGCCCGCCGCGACCCACAGCAGTCCGGTGACGCTGTGCGCGGTCAGCCGCACGGGTTCCTGCGCCAGGGCGAGCGCGGCGACGGGCACGGTCAGCGGCAGGCACAGCACCAGCGCCCAGCCGATCACCTGCCAGCCCGGCATGACCCGGGCCAGCCGGCCGCCCTCGGTGTAGCCGGCCGCGCAGACCAGCAGCGCGGCGAAGAGGTAGAGGTCGGCGGTGGTCAGGGCACCGCCGCTCTGCTGCACGGTGAAGGCCAGCACCGCCGCCGCGCCCGCGAGGGCGGCGATCCAGAAGGTGCGTGAGGGGCGGGTGCCCACGCGCAGCGCGGAGAAGAGAGCGGTCGTCAGCGGCAGCAGCCCGACCACGACGGCGGCATGCGCGGTGGTGGAGGTCTCCAGCGCGAGCGTGGTCAGCAGAGGGAACCCGAGGACGACACCGGCCCCGACGACCGCGAGACCCGACCAGTGCCGGCGGGCCGGCAGCGGCACGCGCAGCACCAGGAGCGCGGTGCCCGCGATCACCGCGGCCAGGACGCTCCGCACGGCGACCAGCGACCAGGGGCCGAAGCCCTCCAGCCCCCAGGCGGTGGCCGGGAACGTGAGGGAGAAGGCGACGACGCCGAGCGCGGCCTGGAGGGTGCCGAAGCCGGGGCGCTCCGGGCCCCGGGCGGCGACTGCTATCGGGGATGCCGCAGTAGCGCTACTCTGTGCTCTCATGCAAGAGCGTAGCAGCGTGGGAGAACTGGCTGAACAGCTGAGGCGGGAACTCGACCGCTACTCACCAGGTGGAAAGCTGCCGTCGAGCCGGGCGCTCGTCGAGCGGTTCCGGGTGAGCCCGGTGACGGTGTCCCGGGCCCTGGCGCAGCTCGCCGCCGAGGGACTGGTGGTGACCCGGCCCGGAGCGGGCGCGTTCCGCGCGCGGGCCCGTACGGCACCGGCCCCCGCCGGCGACACCTCCTGGCAGGAAGTCGCGCTCAGCGCCGACGGTGCCGCCGATCTCGTGCCGCGCTCGGTCGACGCCTCCGGGGTGCTGGTGTCGCTGGCCGCACCGCCGCCCGGCGTGATCGAGTTCAACGGCGGCTATCTGCACCCGTCGCTACAGCCCGAGCGGGCGATGGCCGCCGCCCTCTCGCGGGCCGGTCGCCGTCCTGGTGCCTGGGGACGCCCGCCCATGGAGGGGCTGCCGGAACTGCGCGAGTGGTTCGCGCGGAGCATCGGCGGCGCGGTCACGGCCGCCGAGGTGCTGATCACCGCGGGCGGGCAGTCCGCGCTCACCACCGCCCTGCGCGCCCTCGCCCCGCCCGGCGCCCCCGTCCTGGTCGAGTCGCCGACCTACCCCGGCATGCTCGCCATCGCCCGGGCGGCGGGCCTGCGCCCGGTCCCCGTCCCGGTGGACGCCGACGGGGTGCGGCCGGAGCTGCTCGCGGACGCGTTCCGCGCCACCGGCGCCCCGGCCTTCGTCTGCCAGCCGCTCTTCCAGAACCCCACCGGCGCGGTCCTCGCGCCAGAGCGGCGCGCCGAGGTGCTGCGCATCGCCCGGGAGGCGGGCGCGTTCGTCGTCGAGGACGACTTCGTCCGGCGCCTGGTGCACGAGGACGCGGGGCCGCTGCCGCGCCCGCTGGCCGCCGACGACCCCGACGGTGTCGTCGTCCACGTCTCCTCGCTCACCAAGGCGACCTCGCCCAGCTTCCGGGTGAGCGCCCTGGCCGCGCGCGGGCCGGTCCTGGAGCGGCTGCGGGCCATCCAGGTCGTCGACACGTTCTTCGTGCCGCGCCCGCTCCAGGAGGCCGCACTGGAACTCGTCGGCTCGCCCGCCTGGCCGCGTCATCTGCGGGCCGTCTCCGCGGAGCTGAAGGCCCGCCGGGACGCGATGACCGGCGCACTCGCCCTGCACCTGCCGGAGCTGGCCCTGCCCCACATCCCGTCCGGCGGCTACCACCTCTGGCCCCGCCTGCCCGACGGCACGGACGAACCGGCCCTGACCTCTGCGGCCCTGCGGGCCGGCGTCGCCCTCACACCCGGCCGCCCGTACTTCAGCGCCGAACCACCGGCCGCGCACCTCCGCCTGAGCTTCGCGGCGGTCGCCGGGACCGGGGAGATCGCCGAGGGCGTACGACGGCTGCGCACGGCCTGTGACGAGGTGCTGGGATAACCGCTCGACGCGCCTGAGGGCCGCCTGCGAGCATCGCGGCCATGACCGATATGCCGAGCCTGCCCGAGGGCTGCGAGATCTCCACCGACCCCGCCCGCGTCGACCGCGAGCGCGTGCACCACTGGCTGTCCACCGACGCGTACTGGGCGCTGGGGCGGCCCCGGGAGAAGCAGGACCGGGCGATCGAGGGGTCGCTCAACTTCGGCGTGTACGACACGGTGTCGGGAGACCAGATCGCCTACGCCCGGGTGATCACCGACCGGGCGACCTTCGGGTGGCTGTGTGACGTGTACGTCGACCCGTCGGTGCGCGGCAAGGGCATCGGCGGCGCCCTCGTGGCCGCCGTACGGGACGAGCTGCGGTCGTACGGGGTGCGGCGGGTGCTGCTCGCCACCCACGACGCCCACGGGGTGTACGCGCGGCACGGGTTCGCGGCTCTGGAGCGCCCCGAGGACTGGATGGCGCTGGTCTTCGCCCCGTGAGGGCCGGTGCACCCTCGGTAACTCGTAGGTAACACCTCTTGACCTGCGCACTTGCTGCGCCCACGATCGCCGCATGCCACTTCGGGTCACCTTTGTCGCCGCCGCGCGCAGCACCCCGGTGCTCGCCGAGCGTTTCGAGGACGAGCGGCCGCTGGACCAGGCCGGCTGGGCCGAGGTGGAGCGCGTCGCGCAGGAACTGCTGCCGCTCGCCGCGGCCGAACTGCGCTACTGCTCGCCGACTCCGCGCAGCCGGGCGACGGGGGAGGGGCTCGGGTACGCGCCGCTGGTGCAGCTCGGCCTGCGCGACTGCGGCATGGGCCGGTGGCGCGGGCTGACCCTGGGCGAGGCGATGGCCCGGGAGCCGGATGCCGTGGACGCCTGGCTGGCCGACCCGCGCGCCACACCGCACGGCGGTGAGTCGCTGGTCGACTTCATCACCCGGGTCGGCGGCTGGCTCGACACCCGCCCCGTCGAGGACGGCTGCCGGGTCGTGGCGGTGGCCGAGCCGTCCGTGATCCGGGCGGCTCTCGTGTACGCCCTGAAGGCACCGCCCTCGACGTACTGGAACATCGACGTCCGCCCGCTGTCGACGACCTCCGTGACGGGCCGGGCGGGGCGCTGGAACCTGCGCTTCGACGGGGCGTCCGCTCAGCCCTCGCGCGCGTAGCCGGTGCTCAGTACCAGGTCCTTGGCTGGACCGCGGACGTGCCACACGGTCCGCCAGTGGTCCGCGTCGAGGACGGTGAACTCCCCGCGGTAGAGGTCCGCCGAGCAGGGATGGTCGGCGGTGTGGCGGCCGGACGTCAGGTCCAGGCCGTGGAACGGCCGTCCGTCGGCGAACCGCACGTCGGCCGTGCCGCCCGGGCCCGGCAGGAACCGCAGTGTCCGCTCCGCGGGCCGGGCGACGCCCTGCCAGACGAAGGTGCCGGACTCGTGGTGCAGCAGTCCGCCGCTCTCCGCCGCGCGGAACTCGGTGGTGCCGGTGAACTCGCCCTCCGCGCCGCTCGCGAGATCCCGCACCGACCGCGTGACGCGCCAGCGCCCGGCCAGATACGTCAGCACGTCCGGCACTGGCCAGAACTCGCCCATCCGGTACCGCTCTCCGTCCCACGCGTTACTGCACGACCCATTGACGCGCATCCGCCCCCTCCCTATCTTGCCGTTCGAAGTGCTGATCAATGTCTGATATTTCGAACACTCCTCTACCAGAGAGCCGCGGAGTATCCATGCCACGCACCGCCGCCCGTACCCGATGGAGAGTCGGTCTCACGGCCATCGCCCTCCTGACGGCAGCAGCCCTCGTACCGGCGCCCGCGCACGCCGAGGACGTCACCGACTACGCGATCACCGTCGACCCGTCCGCCAAGGGTGCCGCGATCGACGACACGATGTACGGCGTCTTCTTCGAGGACATCAACCGGGCCGCCGACGGCGGTCTGTACGCCGAGCTCGTGCAGAACCGATCCTTTGAGTACTCCACCGCCGACAACGGCTCCTACACGCCCCTGACCTCGTGGACGGCGGGCGGCACGGCCGAGGTCGTGAACGACTCGGGCCGCCTCAACGAGCGCAACCGCAACTACCTGTCCCTGGGCGCCGGCTCGTCCGTCACGAACGCCGGCTACAACACCGGCATCCGGGTCGACAAGGGCAAGCGGTACGACTTCTCCGTCTGGGCCCGCGCCGCGAGCGGCACCACGCTCACGGTCTCGCTGAAGGACACCGCGGGCACACTCGCCACCGCCCGGCAGGTCGCCGTGAAGGGCGGCTGGGCCAAGTACAAGGCCACGTTCACGGCGACCCGTACGAGCAACCGCGGCCGGCTCGCCGTCGCCTCGTCGAACGCCGCCGCGCTGGACGAGGTGTCGCTGTTCCCGCGCGAGACGTACAAGAACCAGCCGAACGGCTTGCGCAAGGACCTCGCCGAGAAGATCGCCGCCCTGAAGCCCGGCTTCGTGCGCTTCCCCGGCGGCTGCCTGGTCAACACCGGCTCCATGGAGGACTACAGCGAGGCCTCGAACTGGCAGCGCAAGCGCAGCTACCAGTGGAAGGACACCATCGGACCCGTAGAGCAGCGCGCCACCAACGCCAACTTCTGGGGCTACAACCAGAGCTACGGTCTCGGCTACTACGAGTACTTCCGCTTCTCCGAGGACATCGGCGCCATGCCGCTGCCCGTCGTCCCGGCCCTGGTGACCGGCTGCGGCCAGAACAGGGCCACCGACGACGAGGCGCTGCTCAAGCGGCACATCCAGGACACCCTCGACCTCATCGAGTTCGCCAACGGGCCGGCGACCTCCACGTGGGGCAAGGTGCGCGCGCAGATGGGCCACCCCAAGCCCTTCCACCTGACCCACATCGGGGTCGGCAACGAGGAGAACCTCCCGAAGGAGTTCTTCGCCCGCTTCGAGCGGTTCCGGACGGCCATCAAGGCGAAGTACCCGGACATCACCGTCATCTCCAACTCGGGCCCGGACGACGCCGGCACGACCTTCGACACCGCCTGGCAGCTCAACCGCGAGGGCAAGGTCGACATGGTCGACGAGCACTACTACAACAGCCCGAACTGGTTCCTGCAGAACAACGACCGCTACGACTCCTACGACCGGAACGGCCCCAAGGTCTTCCTGGGCGAGTACGCCTCCCAGGGCAACGCCTGGAAGAACGGCCTCTCCGAAGCCGCCTTCATGACCGGCCTGGAGCGCAACGCGGACGTCGTCAAGCTCGCCTCGTACGCCCCGCTGCTCGCCAACGAGGACTACGTGCAGTGGCGCCCGGACATGATCTGGTTCAACAACCGGGCCTCCTGGAACTCGGCCAACTACGAGGTCCAGAAGCTGTTCATGACCAACGTCGGCGACCGCGTCGTCCCGTCGAAGGCCACCACGACCCCGAACGTCAGCGGCCCCATCACCGGCGCCGTCGGCCTGTCGACGTGGGCCACCAGCGCCGCGTACGACGACGTGAAGGTCACCTCGGCGGACGGGTCGGCCCTGCTGACCGACGACTTCTCCGGTGACGCCTCCAAGTGGCAGAGCAGCGGCCGCGGCAGCTGGAGCATCCAGGACGGCCAGTACGTCCAGACCGACACCGCCGCCGAGAACACCATGGTCACGGCGGGCGACCCGGCCTGGAAGGACTACGACCTGCATGTGAAGGCCACCAAGAAGTCCGGCAAGGAGGGCTTCCTCGTAGCCTTCGGCGTCAAGGACACCGGCAACTACTACTGGTGGAACCTGGGCGGCTGGAACAACACCCAGTCCGCGATCGAGCAGGCCGTGGACGGCGGCAAGGGCACCCTGATGACGAAGCCCGGGTCGATCGAGACCGGCCGCGCCTACGACATCGACATCAAGGTCCGCGGCCGCCAGGTCACCCTCTTCCTCGACGGCAAGGAGTGGGGCGGCTTCAAGGACGACAAGCCGGCCGAGCCGTTCCGCCAGGTCGTCACCAAGGACGCGAAGACCGGTGACCTGATCGTCAAGGTCGTCAACGCACAGTCGGCGGAGGCCCGTACGACCGTCGACCTCGGTGGTGCCAAGGTCGCCTCCGCGGCCCGCGTGACCACGCTGGCCGCCGACGAGGACGCCGTGAACACCGAGACGGACACGCCGGTGACGCCGGTGACGTCCACGTTCCGGGGCGTGGCCCCGACGTTCACGTACACCTTCCCGGCGAACTCCGTGACGTTCCTGAGGATCAAGCAGAGGTAGGACCCGCCTGCGTGGGCCGCCGCCCCGGAGCGGCGGCCCACAGGCCCGGGGACTGGCCGCTGTGAATTCTTCGTCTGCATCAAGAATCGTCCGCCGGCCCTGGGAGACGCGCATGACCGCTGCCCCCTTGACCGGCCGCCTTTGGCAGGATGTGGACGGCCCCTTGCTTGCCGCGTCGGCAGCCGCTCTGCGGTTGATTCCTCAGAACATTCCGCGCCTTGTGAGGCTTCAGCACCTTGCTTCCATCGGCGCGTGCCTCCCCAGCCTTCCGGATGCACCTCGGCTGTCACCCGGCACGCTCCGGGCGCTGCTCATGGATCCCCTGGTCAGCGGCTCTCAGATCCGTGCCCAAGAAGGTACGACGACCTGTACACCGCCGAAAAGAGGCGGCGTCTCGACACCCCCGAGGCAGCCCGCACCGGCCGGTTCAATCGGGTGGAGAGCCGTCGCCAACCGATCCTTGTATCGAGTGTTTGACACAAGATTCCATCCACGGCATCTTGTACTCACCACTCGATACAAACGTGGCTTGCGGCAAGCAGCGTCCGCTTCCGCTGGGCGCAAGCCATGCGGCCATCACCACTCATTGGGGTTCCGTATGCTCGACACCGACCGGCCCGAGTCCCGCCTCCGTGCCCGTGCTGATCACTACGCCCGCTGGGCCGGTCCGGCCGTGGGCGTCGCCGCAGCACCGCTGTGGGCCACCATGGACATCACCAATTCCGGCCACAGCAGCTTCGACTTCGGCGTGCCCCTGGTCAGCTTCGTCACCGCCTTCGGCCTGTGCACGGTGGGCGGCGTCCTGCTCGGCGACGCCCTCACTCCGCGTCCCCGGGAGGCGGTACGCACCGCCAGTCTCACCCCGCGCCGAGTGCGGGACCATGTACCGCCCCGTATCACCCTTCTCCTTCTCCTCCAGGCGGTATTCCTCGTCGCGCTGGTGGGCATCGGGGATGCCATGGCCACTCAAGGCGCCGCGGACCGGGTGATCGGGGCGATGGCGTCTGACGGCGGCTGTGACGGGACCGAACCACCTGTCATCCTCTGGCCCGGCATCCTGGCCAGCCGCCAGATCCTCGGCTCGCTCGTCATCGGCACAGTCGCCTGCGCCTGGGCCCTGCGGCGTATCGCCCGGCGTCCGGGCGGCGAACAGCAGCGCCGCGACCGCTCGCGGGCGATCGTCGCAGCCTGGGGGGTGCTGGTCTCGGGCCTGCTGTTGCTCGTCGCTCTGATGATCGCCACCCATCTGGCGGACAGTGACTGCGGGGGCATGATGGGCTCCGTCGCCTCCTTGGCGATCTGCCCCCTTGGCCTGCTGGCCCTGCTCACCCTGGCCTGGTCCCTGTTCACCGTGGTGGCACCCCGGGCGGCCCGACGGTGACCGCGCTCGCCGTCCGCATCGACACCACCAGCCAGGTGCCGCCGTACGAACAGATCCGCACCCAGCTCGCCGCCCTGATCCTCACCAGCCAACTGGCCGAGGGTGAACGCCTGCCGACCGTGCGTCAGCTCGCCACCGACCTGGGCCTGGCGCCGGGGACCGTGGCCCGCGCATACCGCGAGCTGGAGGCCGCTGAGCTGATCCGCACCCGCCGTGGCGCCGGCTCCCGGGTCGCGGCGCCGCCGTCCGATGCAACACACCCCGATCCGGACCAACTCGCCACGCTGGCAAGGGGCTTCACTTCGGCCGCCCGCGCTCTGGGCGCCAGCGACGAAGCCATCCTGACCGCCCTGCGAAAGGCGCTGAACTAGGACCGGTCGGCCGTCCGGTGCCGTCCTCCGTCGGCCCACTCGGCACGTCCTGGTCATGGCCGCCACCGAACGCACCCGCGCGCAGATCCACATCGGCCTCGCACGCCAGCGTGGAGCAGCCCTGCACGGCGATCTGTTGCAGCGTTCACGCCGGGGGTCCGGCTGGGCGAGCGACCAAGGGAGCCTGGGCCTCGTTCGATCTCAGGTTGAAGATCAAGCTAGAAGCCGAACACCTGGGTCCAGGTCCAATCGTCGTCGGCCAGGCCGACGCCCATGGTGGTCAGGGAGCAGTTGAGGAGGTTGGCCCGGTGGCCCGGCGAGTTCATCCACGCATTCATGACGGCTTCGGGAGAGCTTTGCCCTTGGGCGATGTTCTCTGCTCCGGGCGACGGATGCCCCTGGGCGGTGGCCCTGTCCGCGAAACTGCGGCCGTCCAGGCTGGTGTGGTCGAAGTAGCCGTTGGCCGACATGTCCTCGCTGTGGAGTTGGGCGGCGCGTGCGAGGCGGTCGTCGAGCTTCAGGGGGCTGCAACCGGCTTTGGCCCGCTCGGCGTTGGTGATCGCCAAGACCTGCTCGGCCGGAGTGTTCACGGGATCCGCGGCGGGAGGAGGAGTGGGGGTCGGCTTGGGTTCGGGAGACGCCGCCTTCGGTTTCGACGGTGCCGGCGTGGGCTTGGTCCGGGTGGGAGTGGGCCTGGGCGAGCGGGACTTGCTGGGCGAAGGTGACGGGATTGCCGAGGCGGTCGGGGGAGAGGGCTTGGGCTCTGTGGGGATCGCGGACTGTGAGTCGGCCGCGGACCGCACCGTGGTCCCCTCCCCGTCCGACGTCGCGGTCAGGCTCGCGATCGTGCCCCCGGTGATCAGGACGGCTGCCGCGGCGGCCACGCCGGTGATACGACGCCGCTGTATTCGCCTGCGGGCGCGGCGGCTGCGCCGGCCATCCGTGCGAACGCCGTGGACCGGCGCAAGTACGGTGGTGGGGGCGCCCGGTTCGGACGTCGTGCCCATGTTGGGGCGGGAGGAGCCTGCGTGGGCGTGGTCTCCCGTAGCCGCGAGATCACCCCTGCTTTGGTGTCCGGATGCGTCGAAGGTCACGGCCTCGGCGGGTGTTTCGGCACCGCCGAGGGCGGTCAGCCCTGCGAGACCGGTCAGCGCGGCAGCCACGGGCACGAGGCCGAGTCCCACCAACAGCCCCTCTGCGGGCACCAGTCCGGCTTGGTGGCCCGAGCAGTTCGCGCAGTCCCGTGCGTGCCGAGCGATGCGCTTGCGCCAAAGCGGCGACGGGCGGCCGTCCCAGTTTCCGATCACTTGGTCGAGGCGTGTGCACAGCGGGGACGCGGAGAGCGCGCGTACGACCAGACGGGCGGCCTCCAACTGCGCCTTCATCCGCTGTACGCGCACGGCAGTGTGCTGCGCCGACAGCTCCAGCGCGGCGGCCACCTCGGCCCGGCTCAGCTCGCCCACGGCCTCGAGCCACCACAGCGACAGCAGCGTACGGTCGTCGGTCTCCAGCCAACGGGTGGCCTCGGCCACCTCACGCCGCTGGCCTTCCAGACCGAGACGGACGATCGTCAGGTCCACGAAATCCGCGCCGGGGTCGGCCACGTCGTAGGCGTCCTCCAGATCCGAACCGGCCGGTGCGATCAGCTGCTTGTACCGGTGGGTGCGGATCTGGTTCATCGTGATGGCCACCAGCCAGGACCGGAAGCTGGCCGGGTTATGCAGCGAGCTGAGGCCGCCGAGCGCGCGGAGCATGGTCTCCTGTACGACGTCGTCGACGTCGGCATGCCCGTTCAGCGCCCGGCCTACGATGTTGTACACCAGCGGCAGATACGTGCTGACCAGCTCGTCCTGCGCCCACAGGTCGCCTCGTCGTGCCGCCTCGACCACTGCGTGATCGTGTTCCCCAGTTGCTGCCACGCCTGTCCACATCCCTTTCCGGCGCTCAATTTTTGTCCTGGTACAAGGGGAGACCTTGGGCCGGGGGTGCCATAACAGAAATTGGTTCCTGCTAAGGCGTCCGTCCGGTCCCCACGCGACCGCAAACCACGATCAGCAGGCGGCCGCAACGGCCCCTCCCCGTCGCTCGTGGCCAGGGTCTCGGCGGATTCCGAGAACTGTGACCAGGCCAAGCCAGCGAGCGGGCCGCCGCGGCGGCCGGCCCGCGTGCAGGCTGCCAGGTGAGACTCCAGGAAGGCAGTGCGCTCGGCATCGTGCACGCTGCGGCCGGGTGCCGCACGGTAGGGGTATGCGGAGCCGATAGGCGGGGATGGCCGCATGGGCGCCCCGGGCAGGCCGGTCAGTCCTTGGCCTCCGCGACCGGCCTGCGGGGTGTGTCCAGCGGGGAAAACCTCTAGCTGGTCTTCCACTTCTGGTTGTCGCCGCCCCAGCAGGACCAGAGCTGGACCTTCGAGGTGGCCAGGTCCATGTCCAGGCACAGACCGGACTTCACTGAGACAAGTGCCCGGACTGGGAACGTCAATCACTCCTGAAGTCGTCGCGGACCTGGCCGCCACCGGTGCGTCGGCCGTGCGCAACAGCACCAACTGCCAACTGCCATGGTGACGGGGCCGGTTGACGTGGGTCGCTAGGCGGGTGTTGCGTACCGGCCGCGCGGGAGTACTGGGCAGAGAGCAGGAGACGCAGGCAGAGAACGGGCGCGCTCCGAGTGGATCCGGGCAGGGTTCTTGCCGCTGTTCCGGCCGGAAACATCCACTGCCTGCCGAAATGCGTAAGTCGACACGGGCGCGATCGGTCCGGAACGCATGGCGCTTTCACCTGGCCATGTGGCTGAGAATGCGTGTAGAAAATCTACATAAACCCGAATGGATCGGGCTTCGTCACTGCGCGGCACGGTCTTCGCTGCGTTGCCGCGACAGGTTCGGTTGCTGTGACGGGTCGAAGGTAGCGCCAGAAGGTCAAGGAGCCGGCGGGCTCGGCCGCCGAGCCGGAAAGGCCCTGCGGGGGCAGCGGCGACCCGTGAGCGATCCCACAAGCGCGTCGGTCGGTTGGCGCGCGGACGGCGAGGGGGTTATCGTCGATTGGTAGAACGACCGGTCTTCCTCCCTCGTGAGGAAGGGTCTATACCGACCTTCCCGGCTGGGCTGCCTCCAGGCGGAGATCTCCCAGTAGGTCGCCGGTGCACGTCGAAGAGAGATCAAAAGGTTCCGTGAAAGCAATCCGCGCCCCGGCCCAGCCGGGGCACCGCACAGAGCCGCTGCCTCATGCGGCTCCGACGGGATCAGCTTCCCGACCGGATCAGCCGGACGGCGTTCAGCAGGGTCTCGTAGGCGGCCGTGGAGTCGTCCAGGTAGCCGGCGGCCATCGCGCCGTCGTACAGCATCAGCAGCGCACCGGCGGCCGACTCAGGGTCGGCGTGGCCGAGCCGGGTGAGCAGGTCCTGGAAGAGGGTGCGGATCCAGTTCCGGTGGGTCGTCACCAGGTCGCGGACCGGGTGGTCGGCGTCCGGGTACTCGGCGGACGCGTTCAGGAACGGCGATCCGCGAAAGCCGCGCTCACGGGCGTGCTCGGCGATCGCCTCGAAGATGAGGTCGATCGCTTCGGCGGGCGGGTGCCCGGCGGCCAGCGGTTCGGCCACCTGCTTGTAGTAGGCGTCCTTGGTCAGCAGGTATGCCACGACCAGGTCGTCCTTGGAGGCGAAGTGCCGGTAGAAGGTCGCCTTGGTCACCCCGGCCTCGGCGATCAGCCGCTCCACGCCGATCGCGCGTACTCCCTCGTAATAGAACAGCCGCGACGCGGCCCGGACCAGGCGTTCGCGAGGAGGCAGGTCTCCTTCGACCGTGCTGTCCTGACGCTTGGGGTTGGTTGTCTTCTGCCCAGTAGTACTCACTTCCCCATTCTGCCCGTGGCCCGGCCCTGAGTGGCCCCCCACCCCCAGACGGTCTACCAGGGCCGCCACCCCCTATCCCGTACGGCCCTAGCAACGTGGCCGCGCATCGAAAGGCTTGAACCATGACTCGTCGTCTTGAAGGAACCGTCGCCCTGGTCACCGGCGCGTCCAGCGGCATCGGCCACGCCACCGCCCTCGAGCTTGCCCGCGAGGGCGCGTCCGTGGCCCTGGTCGGCCGGCGTGAGGACCGGCTCACCGACCTGGCCGCGGAGATCTCAAGCGCCGGCGGACAGGCCCTGGTCGTGCCCGCCGACATCACCGACGCCCAGGCCGCCGCGGCAGCGGTCGAGCGGACCGTCGAAGGCCTTGGCCGCCTGGACACCCTGGTCAACAACGCCGGCCTCATGTTGCTCGGACCCACCCCCGGCGCCGACCTGAACGACTGGCAGCGCATGGTCGACATCAACCTCATGGGCCTGCTGCACGCCACCCACGCGGCCGTTCCTCACCTGGTCAAGGCCGCCGCCGACGGGCCGCGCCAGGTCGCCGACATCGTCAACATCAGCTCGCTGAACGGCCGCAATGCCTACGCCATGATGGCCGTGTACACCGCCACCAAGTTCGGCGTTACCGGCTTCAGCGAGGCGCTGCGCCAGGAACTGGCAAAGCAGCACGTCCGCGTGTCCGTCATTGAGCCGGGCAGCGTCGACACCGAACTGCGCACCCACAACTCGGAAGCCGTCCAGCAACTGCTCAACGCCGGTCTCGGCGACGTCGAGCGGCTGCAGAGCCAGGACGTCGCCGACACCGTCGGCTACATCGTCACCCGTCCCCGGCACGTGGCTGTCGCCGAACTGCTCGTACGCCCCACCGAGCAGGCCTGAGCCCGAGCCCTGAGTCCATTCCCGGACATGTAAGGAGGCGTGGTGGCGGTCGGCACTCGTGTCGCAGCAGCCAACACCATCGTCCGTGTCTGCCTGGTGCTGGCCACCGCCATCACGCTCGGAGACGGCCTGCAGCAATTGGCGCAGGGAGGCCCGGCGGACGCGGACAACCTGCACCGCTTCATGGCAGGCGTCTACATCGGCTGGGCTCCCCTGTTCTTCTGGGCGGCGGCAACGATCCGTCGGCAGGGAGTGCTCGTCTACTTCCTGGCAGTCCCGATCTTCCTCGGGGGCATCGGTCGGCTGGTCTCCTTCTCCCAGTACGGCATTCCCAGCCCAGCGGGAGTCTTCCTCGCCTCCGCCCTCCTGGATTTCCTGCTCGCGATCGTCATCGTCTGGGCACATTCCACTGCGCTCAGATCCGGACGAGCGCCGGCCGCTGCCTGAGGCGCCGGTCCCGGGTGGGCAGGGCAGTAACCGTGATCGCAGCCTGGGCGTGCAGGAGCGGGTTGCGTCAGCGCCCTTCTGCCAGGCCCGGCCCGGAATGTGCATTAAACCGGCAAGGA
Organism: Streptomyces paradoxus; assembly: GCF_014202475.1. Taxonomy (GTDB): domain Bacteria; phylum Actinomycetota; class Actinomycetes; order Streptomycetales; family Streptomycetaceae; genus Streptomyces; species Streptomyces paradoxus. The sequence goes on along the minus strand of NZ_JACHGV010000006.1, from coordinate 254,760 downwards.
GACGTGGGAAAGGTGAGACGGAAAAAGATTCTGGCGGTGGTGACCAATCAGGGCACCTACGGGGTGAGCGAGCACCGGACCGGCCTGTGGCTGGGTGAGCTCGTCCATTTCTACGACAAGGCGGTGACGGCCGGCCACACCGTGGAGGTGGTAAGCCCGGCGGGCGGCGAGGTGCCTCTCGACCCTCGAAGCCTCGGCCGGTTGTTCGTCGACAGAACAGTTCGCACGTATCTCGACGACCCGGCCTTCATGGACGATCTGAAATCCACCCGTCCTGTCGCCGAGGCGGATCCGGACGACTACTCCACGATCTTCTTCACGGGTGGTCACGGAACCATGTGGGACTTTCCCGACAGCGCTGACGTGCAGCGAACAGGCGACGCCGTCTACGCCGCAGGCGGCATCGTCTCCTCGGTCTGCCACGGCGCCTGCGCCCTCATCAACCTCCGTGACGCCGACGGGAACCCGCTCGTACAGAACCGCACCGTCACAGGCTTCGCGACGATCGAGGAAAGACTGGCCGGTGTGAAGAGCAGGGTGCCGTTCCTCCTGGAGGACGAACTGCGCGCGAAGGGAGCCAAGTATGTGCGCTCCACCGTCCCGATGACGCCGCACGCCGTGCGCGACGGCCGCCTGATCACGGGCCAGAACCCGGTGTCCACCAAGGCCGTCAGCGACTTGATTCTCGGTGCCTTGGCCGAGACCGAGTAACAAGCACAGACCCGTGGGGCGGCCGGCATCCGCAGGGCGCCTCCCGACCAACCCACCTCCAGGAGACTCCTCAATGTCGAAGATCCTTTTCGTGATGACCGGCGCCGGCCACTGGACGCTGGCGGACGGCAGCAAGCACCCGACCGGCTTCTGGGCCGAGGAGGCCGTCACCCCGTACCAGGCGTTCAGGGCCGCCGGCCACGAGATCGTCGTCGCCACACCGGGCGGAGTCGTGCCGCCCTTGGACCAAGGAAGTCTGGCGCCGCAGTTCAACGGCGGCGAGGAGGGCGCGAGGAAGGTGGCGGACGCCCTCGCCTCGATCAGCGAGATCCAGCACCCCGTCAAGCTGGAGGACGTCGACCTCGACGACTACGCCGCCGTCTTCTACCCCGGTGGCCACGGCCCGATGGAGGACCTGGCCGTCGACGCCGTCTCCGGCAAGCTCCTCATCGACGTCCTCGCCTCGGGCAGACCGCTCGGCGTGGTCTGCCACGCCCCGGCCGCCCTGCTGGCTGCCACCAAGGCCGATGGCGGCAACGCCTTCGCCGGCTACCGGCTCACCGGCTTCAGCAACGCCGAGGAGACCCAGGGCGGCCTTGCGACGGGCGCCAAGTGGCTGCTCCAGGACCGCCTGGTCGAGATCGGCGCCGACTACCAGGAGGGCGAGCCGTGGGCCCCGAACGTGGTCGTCGACCGCAACCTGGTCACCGGCCAGAACCCTGCCTCGGCTGGACCGGCTGCGGCCGAGATGCTCAAGAAGCTGACATGACGTAGCAGAGACCTCGCACCGGCACCTGCTCCCGTACCCCTCCGTACGCAGGCGGCTGATTCCCCGCCTCATGCTGCCGATGCCTGCAGTCCCGGTCCCGCGCTTTCCCAGGCTTACGCACCCTGGATGTGCCCTGTGAAGGGACTGGCGCACATCCAGACGGCGATCCCGTCCCCTACCCGCGCTCCCGGAAGGTGTCCAACGCCTTCGTCGCGCAATTCGCAGCATGTACGGCGGCCTTGTGGGCTCGATCCGATACTGCTCGACCGGACCCTGCCCATGACCGAGGCCGCGGAAGCGCACCGGATCCTGGACGCCCACCACATCGGCAAGATCGTCCTGGTCAACCCCGACACCGCATGACGCGACCTGCCGTCGTTCGCGTAACCGACGGCAGGATTGTCGTGCGCGCCGAAAGCCGCCCAAGGAGCGTGGTCGGCGAGACCGGCCCGAGGACGCCGGCGGGCGGTACGCCGACGTCGTGCGTCGACTCCGTGACCGGGGTTCCGGGGTCGCGGGCTCATGGGCGGGGTCTGCGGGCGTGGAGGACGAAGGCCGGGGGTGTGTTGCGCCATATGGTGCGGCTGGGGACGACCTCTTCGAAGCGGTTGGCCATCAGTTCGCGGAATCGACGGGCGGGGGAGAGGGGAACGGCGTGGAGGTAGGTGAACGCGGTGAAGGCACCCGCCGGGGCGAGCACCGCGGCTGTCGCGTCCATGAGCTGGTGCTGGGTGACGGAGGGAAAGAGGGCCCAGGGCAGGCCGCTGACCACCACGTCGGCCTTCTCGATGCCGCGCTCATCCAGCAGGCGGCGCAGGTGTACGGCGTCGCGCTGGATGACCTCCGCTCCCGGGTGCCGGTGGCGCAGGCGCTGGGCAAGGAGCGGATCGATCTCGACAGCCAGGTGGCGGCCGCGGCCGCCCAGCCGGCGCTGGATCTCGGCGGTGAAGGGTCCGGTGCCGGCACCCAGTTCCACCACGACGGGCTCGCCGCGTTCGGGCACCGGAGCGCAGACCGCCGCGGCCAGGTGCCGCGAGCTGGGGGCGATGGCCCCCATGCGGGCCGGTGCGCGCACCCACTGCCGCAGGAACAAGGTGTAGTCGTTCGGCTCCTGCAAGGGCCGCCTGCAAAGAGGGCAGTGCCGGGCTGTGTGGTCCGCGGTGCTGGTGGTCATATCGATGCCCTTGTCGGGGAGTGCGGTTGGTCCATCGCGTCGGCGTGAACGGGCAACGTGCTGTGGTCCCGTCGGCGGCTGAGCGGTCGGTTCTGCTGGGGGCGGAAGGACTTGGGGGGCGATGCCGCAAAGGCCTCAGCGGATATCTGCTGTGCAAGACGCCGCACCTCCAGGGCACTTCGCCTCTCGGACGACGTGGCCGTGGCCGGTCTGCCGACCAGGGACCGTGAGAGTCCTCCGGCTGGTGGCGGACCCGCCCGGACAGCCCAGAGAACCACTCTCAGAGAAAGACCGGTCGTTCTACCTCGCCGACAATAGCTTTCCTGAGGTCCTCGCACCACTCGTCGACCCGATTGAGGCGTCCCTCACTCATCACCACTGACCAGCAGTGACAGGCCGACCGCGTCGCGTTCTTGACCGCGACCTCGCAGAGGTCGACTGCGCGTGTGCGGGTCGGCGGCATCCACCTCAATGTCCGCCCGGAAGAGGCCCAGCCCGCGTACTCGCCGTGTCGGCGTACGTGCGGACGGCATCAAGGAGCTGGTCACGCTCAAGGGCGGCTTCCACGAGGCGGGCGCCCTGGGTGAACCTGCTGTACGGCCACACCCGCCAGGACGGGCCGGCTCCGGTCCTGGCGGTCGGCGGCGGGGGTTCGGCTTCCGGAGGTCCTGACCGAGGCCCTCCCTGCCTGCCGGCCTCAAGGCGCTGGGCTCACAGGACGATCAACGCGCTCAAGGCTCTGCCGCAGTCGGCCCAGCCCGGACCTTGTCAGGCGGGGTGGGCTACTGGGCCGGGAAGACCACCGTCAGGAGGCGGAAGAGTTCGGCGCGCTCCTCGTCGGACAGTTGGTCCAGGCCGGTCTGCGTCTGCTCCATCCGCTCGCGGATGGCGTCGATCAGCTTCTGCCCCGCCTCGGTGAGGGCGACGTTCTTCACGCGGCGGTCGGTGGCGCTCACCTCACGGCGGACCAGGTCGCGCTTTTCGAGCCGGTCGATGATTCCGGTCATGTTCGACGCGTCACAGGCGAGGGTGTGCGCGAGCGAGCGCATCGAGGCGGGCGCGCGGCGCAGCACCGTGAGGGTCTTTGCCTGACTGGAGGTAAGGCCCGTGTCGGCGGCGGCGGTCGTGAAGTCGGCGTAGTGCGTACTGACCGAGTGGGCGAGCAGCTCCATGAGCTGGGCCTTGGACGGGGTGGGCGGCATGCCTGAAGGGTACCCCAAAAAGCTTGAATCTCTCAACCTTTGACATGCCCCAGCTTCATATTGTTTGATGTCTTCAAGTATGGAGTACCTCGATGGTTTTGGTTCTCGCCCATCGATGTGTCCGCCCTTTGGCAACCTTCCACCGGAAAGAAGACCGTGAAGTCCTCCCTCCCCACCGCGCCGGAGCGCCGCACCGGCAGCCTCAGCCTCGTGCTGGTGCTGGGCCTCGCCGCCATGGTCGTGTCGATGATGCAGACCCTGGTCATCCCGATCCTCGGCATCATCCAGAACGACCTCGGCGCCTCCACCGCGCAGGTCAGCTGGGTCACCACCGCCACGCTGCTGTCGGCCGCGGTCTTCACGCCGCTCCTGGGCCGCTTCGGCGACCAGCACGGCACGAAGCCGACCCTGCTCGGTGTGCTCGTGCTGATGGTCGCCGGATCCGTGCTCGCCGCGACCACGAGTTCCATGCTGTGGCTCATCGTGGCCCGCGTGATGCAGGGCGCCGCCACCGCGATCTTCCCGCTCGCGCTGTCCGTGCTGCGCTCAGAGGTCGAGCCCGCACGGCTGCCCGGCGCCATGGCTCTGGTGAGCGGAACGCTCGGGTTCGGCAGCGGCCTCGCCCTGGTGAGCGCCGGACTCCTCACCCAGGGCGCGCACCCCGACTACCACCAGGTCTTCTGGCTGGCCGCCGCACTCGCCACCGCCGCGCTCATCGCCGTTGCGATAGCCGTACCCGCGCCCCGCACCCGGACGGGCGGGCGCACCGACTGGCTCGGCGCCGCCGGTCTCGCCCTGCTGCTCGTCCTGTTCCTGCTGCCCATCTCGCAGGGCCACACCTGGGGCTGGACCTCGACCCGCACGCTCGCCCTCTTCGCCGCCGCGGCCGTCACGACCGTCATCTGGGTCCTCGTCGAACGCAGGGTCCGCGACCCCCTCGTGGACATGAAGATGTTCGTCCACCGCCCGGTGCTCTTCACCAACATCGCCGGACTTCTCGTCGGTTTCGCCATGTTCTCCCAGTTCATCGGCGTCTCCTATCTCGTGCAGACGCCCTCTGAGATCGCCGGCTACGGCTTCGGCGCCTCCGTCCTGCGCGCCTCCGTCGTCTACCTGCTGCCCTCCGCCCTCGTCTCGCTCGTCGCCGCGCAGTTCGGAGGCATGCTGGTCCGCCGCATCGGCGCGCGTCTCACGCTTGCCGCCGGCGCCGTCTTCGGCGTCGTCGGTTTCGCCTGGCTGACCTTCGCTCACGACACCACCGCGTCGGTGATCCTGGCCGGCATGGTCGTCGGCGTTGCCATCAGCTTCGGCTATGCCGCGATGCCCGCTCTGATCGTGGCGGGCGTCCCCCACCACCAGACCGGTATCGCCAACGGCATCAACTCCATCTCCCGCTCCGCCGGCAGTGCGATCGGCAGCGCGGTCATCACCTCGCTGCTTGCCTCCCAGACGCTCGACAACCTGCCCCCCGGGGTTCCCGCGCTGCCCGCCGAGAGCCAGTACACCCTGAGCTTCGCCCTCGCCGGCATGGCGTTCGTGCTGGTCATCGGCGTGGCCATGGTCGGCCTGGCGGTCCGCCGCAGGTCCCCCTCGCCCGCCACCGGCACGCCCGCAGCGTCGGGCGACGGCGAAACGACGCCCGCACGCACGGCCGCCACGGTCTGACCGCACCACCTCCACGGCCGCGACTTTCCTTCCCTCGAAATGCCGACCGGCCGGCCTTCTCTCCAAACCGAACAGGACACGACTGTGACTGACACCAAGGCAGCCTTCACCCTCGACGACACCTTCACCTCCGCCGAAGCCACCGCGCTGGTGGACCGACTGCGCTCTGCCTTCCGTACCGGCCGAACCAAGCCCCTGGCCTGGCGCCGACGGCAGCTGACCCGCCTGCGCGACCTGCTCACCGACAACCGCGCGGCGATAGCCGACGCCCTCTACGCCGACCTGCGCAAGAACCGTGCCGAGGCCGACGCCATGGAGATCGAAACCACGATCGCCGAGATCGACGACTACCTGGAGCACCTGGAGGAGTGGACCGCCCCGCAGCCCGCCCCCGTGACGGTGCCCGGCGTCCCCGGCAGCACCGCCCGTACCGTGCTCGACCCCCTGGGTGTCGCCCTTGTCATCGCGGCGTGGAACTACCCGGTCAATCTGCTGCTCGTGCCCGTCGCGGGCGCGCTCGCCGCCGGGAACGCGGTCGTCATCAAGCCCGCCGACTACGCCGCCCACACCTCGGCACTGCTGGCCGAACTACTGCCCGCGTATCTCGACACCGACGCGACCGCGGTCGTCGAGGGCGGCGCGCCGGAGACCACTGTGCTGCTGGAGCAGCACTTCGACCACATCTTCTACACCGGCAACGGCACCGTCGGCCGCATCGTGATGACCGCCGCCGTGAAGAACCTCACCCCCGTCGTCCTCGAACTCGGCGGCAAGTCCCCGGTGTTCGTGGACCGGGACGCCGACATCGCCACGGTCGCGCAACGCCTGGCGCAGACGAAGTTCGCCAACGCCGGACAGACCTGCGTCGCCCCCGACTACGTCCTGACCGACCCCGATACCGCGGCCGAACTGTAGGCCGCCCTGGTCGTCGCGATCAAGGGGCTGTTCGGTGCGGACCCGCAGACCTCCGACGCCTACGGACGCATCATCAACGAGCGGCACTTCGACCGGCTGACCGCGCTGCTGGGCTCCGGCCGCACCGTCACCGGCGGGCAGACCGACCGCGCGGACACGTACATCGCCCCGACCGTGCTGGCCGACGTCCGGCCCGACGAGCCCGTGATGCAGGAGGAGATCTTCGGCCCCGTCCTCCCGATCCTCACCGTGGCGGACCTCGACGAGGCCATCGCGTTCATCAACGACCGCGACAAGCCCCTCGCCCTGTACGCCTTCACCGAGAGCGACACCACCAAGCGCCGCCTCGCCGCCGAGACCTCCTCGGGCGGCCTCAACTTCGGCCTGCCGATGCACCACCTCGCCGTGCCGACGCTTCCCTTCGGCGGCGTCGGCGAAAGCGGCATGGGCAACTACCACGGCCGCTACTCCATCGAGACGTTCAGCCACCGCAAGGCCGTCCTCGACGTCCCCCTGAGCTGAACCACCCCAGCCCCAGGCGGCCGTACGCAATCCCACCCCGCAACCTCACACGCGGCGCCGTCCCGCACCCTCATCGGAAGAAGGCATCCCCATGCGCCAACGGACATCGCATTACGCCGCCCACGTGGCCAACGACCTCGAACGCACGAGCAAGGAGCACGAACGCATCATGGACGACACGCTGCTTGAGCGACTCAGCGCCGGCAAGTACATGCTGATCACCAGCTACCGCAAGAACGGCACCCCGGTCGCCACACCGGTATGGGTGGTACGCGACGGAGACACGCTGGGCGTGCAGACCCAGGCCGATTCCTGGAAGGTCAAGCGGATCCAGGCACGCGGCGACATCCTCGTCGGCCCTTGCGACCTGCGCGGCAACCCGACCGGCGACCCGGTCCCGGCCACCGCCGAGATCACCGACGCGGCGACCAGCGCCCGCTACCGCACCCTCATCGCCCGCAAGTACGGCATCCTCGGCCGCCTCATGATCCTCAACAGCCGGCTGCGCCGGGGAGGGGACACGACGCTGGGCATCCGCGTGCGACTCGCCACGTGACGAGTTGACGCACCGTCAGCTATCGAATCAGGGGCCGTCTGTCGGACGGCCTTGGTGAATGCCGTCAAACGGTCACGGCACACAAGAACGAGCGATCAAGGGGGTCGAGTCGGATCATGGAAACAGCGCAGAGCCAGCAGCAGGCGGCACCTGGCACCTTCACCTCCTTCGCCCGCTTCGTACTCTTCGGCGGCGGAGTGGGGCTCGCCTCCAGCTTCGCCGTGGCGGCCCTCGCCTCGTGGATCTACTGGGGCCTGGCCAACGCTCTGATCACCGCGGCTTCCACGCTCTTCGCCACCGAGTTGCATGCCCGCTTCACCTTCGGCGCGGGCGGGCGCGCGACCAGGCGCCAGCATGCGCTGTCGGCCGGGTCCGCGGCGGCCGCGTACGCGGTGACCTCCGTGGCGATGCTCGTCCTGCAGCAACTGGTGGCGGCACCCGGTGTGGTGCTCGAGCAGGTCGTCTACCTGTCCGCCTCCGCGCTCGCCGGTGTCGCGCGGTTCGCGGTGCTGCGCCTCGTTGTCTTCGCGCGGAGTCGCTCGCAGGTCCCGGCCACCGTCCGCACCACCCGTCCCGTGCGCACGACCGCGGCCCGCTCCGCGGCACCCGCCGACCCCGTGGTGCTGTCCCACGCCGCTTGACCGTTGCGCCGGGCGGTCCGCCGCGCGGGACGGGCAGCCTCGCCGTGGACCGGCGTCCACATCACGCCCCAGCTGCGAGGCGGCCGGTCCCCAATGATCTTTAGGCCCTGGTCCACCGGAAGAGCCCTGGCCCGGGATCCAGCGATCCGGGGCCGGACCCATGTAACTTCCGCTGCTCGCACCCCCGTATAACGAGTGGATAACGCGCCAGGACGGTAGAAGGCGGCTGCGCTCCTCAACGGGTGACAGATCCTTCGGGGCGCTCGTGCGATGAGCGTCGCTCAGGAGCCCCGTGCAAGCTCGGAGTTCGCTCGCACTTCGCGAGCCGCTCAACCACCGGAAGGACCCCTCCCATGCGTGTGCCTCGCGGCGCCCTGCTCATGTCCGCCGCCTGCACGTCCGTCGCACTGGCCGCGACGGCACCTTCCACCGCCGCTGCCGTGGACGGCCCCGCCCGGCGGATCCAGATTGCGATGATCAACTTCAGCGACAGCTCCTTCGCTGACCCCACGAAGGCCAGGAGCAACCTGCAGAACAGCTACTTCGGCAAGACCAGGTCCCTGACCTCGTACTACAACGAGGTGACCCGGGAAGCCACCACGTTCAAGCCGGCCGCGGGGGGTGAGGGCGGAGTGATCGGCCCGATCAATCTCGACATTCCGGCCGCCGGCTGTGACACGCGCAAGATCTATTGGCTGACGCAGAAGGCGCTGGAGGAACAGGGCTTGACGTGGGGGGACGACTTTGATCACCTCTCGATGGCCTTCCCCGGCGAGAAGGCGGGCTGTGGCTTCGGGGGACTCGGCTCTGTGGGCGGCGGCCTGACCTGGATTCCGACCGGCGACGGCACAGCCGACCAGACAGTGCTGTCCCACGAGTTCGGTCACAACCTCGGCTACGGCCACCAGATGCGGATTCGCTGCGAGGACTCGGACCTGGCGAGCTGCCGGGACACGGAGGACAACAGCTTCAAGACCCCCATGGGGGGAGGCGGCGTGGCGGTGGGCCTGACCGCGCCCGAGCTGATTCACGCCAAGTGGCTGTCGGAGACGGAAGCGGTGAAGGTCACCAAGTCCAGTACGTACACGATGCGTTCTCTGTATGGACCGGGTGACGGCGTGCGCGCGCTGATCGTCCCGGCCGGGCAGGACAGCCTGATCGTGGAGGTGCGCGGCGCGTCCGGCACGCTCGACGATCGCCTCACGGGCGTGCACGCCTACCGCGTGAAGAACGGCGACTTCGGCAAGGACGCCGACCTGATCGACACCACGCCTGGTGACGCCGACGCTCTCAAGGCCGGCACGGTCTTCACCGACAAGGCACACAAGGTTGAGATCAAGGTGGAGCAGTCCGGTGACGGTGCGGCGACGGTGGCAGTCAGCCTCAATGGCGTGCCGAGCCCCGCGAAGGCCGAGGGCGAGTCCGGCAACGGCGCGGCGCCGCAGACCGGCAGCAGTGAGCCGGTCGCTTCCCAGAACGAGGACAGCGCGGAAAGCACCGGCGGTGCCGGTGGCCAGAATGGTGCCGATCTCGCCGAGACCGGCACCGACACCACCAACTACCTGCCCATGGCGGCGGGCGGCGCCGCGCTGTTCACGGTCGGCGCCGCGTTCCTGCTGAAGTCCCGCCGCAAGCGGGCGGCCATGGCCCGCCACGCACGCTGACTCCGGCTTCCTGAACCGGTTCTGGGCGCCTCTCGCGGGAGGGAGGTGCCCTGAAACCTCAGCCGTCCCACGAGGAGTGGCCCTCGTCAGCCGCTGAAGACGTCTCCTGTGTAGCGGAACCGGAGGGAGTCGGTGTTGTAGTAGTTCGCCGTCGTGCCGATGACAGGCGAGTGAGGCCCGTCGGCCTTGTTCCACTCATCGATGCCCAGGAAGTACCTGGTGTTCCCCTTCTGAGCGAAGTTGACCGTGCCGGAAGCCTGGAAGAAGTAGGTCCACAGGGCCGTGACCGCGGTGGAGTTGCAGGCGCGCTCCTGGCGGACCGGGGCGCCGTCCGTCGACGTGCCGCTGTGGGTGAGACACATGCCGGTCGCGTAGTTCCGGATACGGGCCTCCTGCGCGGCACGGTCGATGAGCAGCTCCCACTGCTGCGTACGGCTGCCGTCGCACTCGGCCTCGTACGGCTCGGCGCCCTCGGCCGTGGAAATGTCCATGCAGCGGCCGGTGGACACGATCGGCAGCTGGACGCGGTCGTCGGCGGCCGGCTGCCAAGCGGGAGGGGTCGATTTCTTGGATGCGCGTGCGGACGGTGTACGGGCTGAGGGCTCGCGCTGTTCGCTCCGGGCGGGGGCGGGGGGCTTCGGGTCGTGCCGATCGCTCCGGGCGGGGGGCGAGGGGGGCGAGGGTCGCGTGGCCGCCAGGGTGGGCCGCGGCGACGGCGGGTCGTTGCCGTCGGGCAGAGCCGCGTAGCCGCCGATCGCTACGGCGAGGAGGGCGGCGCCGACGCCGGCGGCCTTGACGGTCGTGCCGGCCCCTGGGGTGGCCGTGGTCGTCCCGGCCGCGGACCCCGGGGCGGCGGAGCCTGCGACCACGGCCGCTCCCACGGCCTTCGTGCCGTACGAGGCACCCACCCACAGCAGAACACCCGCCGGGAGTACGGCCTCGAGCGAGTTGTTCAGCTCCCACAGTTGGTGGTTCGCACGGCGGCACCGGCGGCATCCCGAAAGATGGCGCTCGAGACCTGAGTGCCCGCCGTGCCGCCCGCCGCGGCGGACCGAGGCGGCCAACACGCCCGTGAAGTGCCGGCACTCGTCGGGCATCGTCGGGTCCGCCGCGTACTCGGTCAGGTACGCCTCACGCAGACCCTCACGCGCCCGGGCGGTGAGGGACGCGACGCCGCTCGGACTGATACCGAGCAGTGGCGCGATCCGCTTCGCTGGTTCTTCTTCCACAGCCGAGTGCCACAGCACGGTCTGCCAGCGCTCGGGAAGACTGCGGAACGCGCGCTGCACCAGACCGGCGTCCTCCCGCAGCAGCGCCTGTTCCTCACCGCTCGGCGCCTCGGAGAGCCAGGTCCCGAAGTCGGGGGACAACTCGATCCGGTTGGCTGTGGCGGCCCACGACGCGGCCGTGCGGCGGACCGTGGTCAGCAGATACGGCCGCCAGGCCCCCTCGGGGCCGGCACCTCCGCGCACGGCGCGCAGCGCGCGGGCGAACGCCTCCGAGGTCAGGTCTTCCGCCGTGTGCGTGTCTCGTGTGCAGGTGCGGGCATAGGCGATGACCGAAGTGCGGTGCCGCCGGTAGAGCTCGTCAAGCGCGGCGTCGGCGGCGTCCGGGGGGCCGTTGCGTATGAAGGCGGTCAGGTGAGCGTCGCTGGCGGCTGCCGGAGCGGCGGCTACGGAGGTGCGGTCGCGCATGATAGTCATCCTGGGGGGCGACAGACGGGAGGGCTTGTCGAAGGCGATGAGCGGTCAGCGCGCGTGCCGTCCCGGCCCGTTATGAAGCCGTGATCTGACGGCATCACCGTCGACACCCGCACGCCGCCATGACCAAGCAGGTCAACGCCGCCTTCGCGGCCCGCGACACCGCCTGGTGGGGCCACGGCGCGGCGTCCGCCCCGCTGAAGTCGGGCGCGCGAGAGGGCCGGTGCGTGGAGATCGGATCCGTTCGGATCAGACCGCGAGCTCGACCGTGATGTTGCCGCGAGTGGCCTTGGACTGCGGACACACCTGGTGGGCCTTCTCGATCAGGTCCTTGGCGGTGGCGGCGTCCACGTTCAGGATGTCCGCGGAGATCTTGCCGATGATGCCGAAGCCCCCGTCGCTCTTGCCGATGCCGACCTCGGCGGGGACCCGGGTCTGATGAGGTGCTCACCGCACACCATCAGACCGGGGGCCGCCGAGGTCTGACGCTCAGAACTTCACCAGTTCCCGCTCCTCATCCGGATCCGCACCCGTCGAATCGCCCGAGCCGGACGAGCCCGACGAACGGGCCGAGTCGCCCTGCGTCCGCAGCCCTTCCCCCTCGACATCCACGTTCGGCAGCACCCGGTCCAGCCACTTCGGCAGCCGCCACGCCTTTCTGCCGAGCAGAGCCAGGACGGCCGGGACGATCGCCATCCGCACGATGAACGCGTCGAAGAAGACCGCGACCGCCAGGCCGAAGCCGATCATCTTGACCATCGCCTCGCTGGAGCCGATGAAGCCGCCGAAGACCGCGATCATGATCACCGCGGCGGCCGTCACGACCCGCGCGCTGTGGTTGAAGCCGGTCACCACGGCCTGGCTCGCCTTCTCGCCGTGGATGTACGCCTCTCGCATCCGGGTCACGAGGAACACCTCGTAGTCCATCGCGAGGCCGAAGACCACACCGATCATGAAGATCGGCATGATCGCCACGATGGGGCGGGTCTCCTCGACGCCCACGAGGTCGGCCATCCAGCCCCACTGGAAGACCGCGACCACGGCGCCGAGAGCTGCCATCACGCTCAGCAGGAAGCCGAGGGCCGCCTTCAGCGGGACGAGGATGGAGCGGAAGACCACGATCAGCAGCAGGAACGCCAGGCCCACGACCAGGGCCAGGTACGGGATCAGCGCGTCGTTCAGCCTCTGCGCGACGTCGATGTTCATGGCTGTGGTGCCGGTGACCAGCACGTCCGCGTCCGTGTCGGCCTTGATCCCCGCGCCCGCGTCCCGGATGCCGTGCACCAGCTCCTCGGTGGTCACCGACGACGGCTCGGAGTCCGGGATCACGGTGATCGTCGCTGTGTCGCCCTCCTTGTTGGGGGCGGCCGGCATCACGGTCGCGACGTTCTTGAGGCCCTTGATCTGGTCGGTGACCTCGGTGAACGCGGCATCCGGGTCGTCGCTCGCCCTCGCGTCGACGACGACCACCAAGGGGCCGTTGAAGCCGGGGCCGAAGCCCTCGGACAGCAGGTCGTACGCCCGGCGCTGCGTCGTCGAGGTCGGCAGCGAGCTGTCGTCCCCGATGCCCAGTTCCATGGAGACGGCGGGGACGGCGACGGCCCCGAGGCCGACGACGCCGAGGAGCAGGACGGCGATCGGACGGCGTACGACGAACCTCGCCCAGCGCGTGCCCATGTTGGCCTTGGCCGAAGCGGCCTTCCGCGCGGCCCGGGCGCCGCCCAGGAACTTGCTCTTCTCGCCCGCCGGCTTGACCCTCCGGCCCGCGTAACCGAGCAGCGCGGGGATCATCGTCAGTGCGATGAGTACCGCGATCGCGACCGTGCCCGCGGCCGCGACGCCCATCTTCGTCAGCATCGGCATGTTGACCACGGACAGGCCCACCAGCGCGATCACGACCGTGAGGCCGGCGAACACCACCGCCGAGCCCGCGGTGCCGACGGCCCGGCCGGCCGCCTCCTCACGCTCGCGGCCCGCGGCCAGTTCGGCCCGGTAGCGGGAGACGACGAACAGTGCGTAGTCGATCCCGACCGCCAGGCCGATCATCGTGGCCAGCGTCGAGGTGGTCGAGCCCAGTTCGAGCGTGCTGGCGAGGGCCGTGATCGCCGAGACTCCGATGCCGACGCCGATGACCGCCGTCAGCAGCGGCAGTCCGGCCGCGATCAGTGAACCGAAGGTGATGACCAGGACCACCGCGGCGACCGCGATACCGATGATCTCGCCCGTGCCGGTCTCGGGCTGCGCCAGGAGTGCGTCACCGCCGACCTCCACGGTCAGCCCGGCGTCCCGCGCGTCCTGCGCGGTCTCCTCCAGGACTTGCCGGGTGCCGTCCTCCAGTTCCATGCCGGGGACCTTGTACTTGACCGACGCGTAGGCGATCGTGCCGTCCTTGCTGACGGCGTCGGCCTGGTAGGGGTCGGCGACGGAGGCGACCTCGGGGCCGTCGGCCAGCGCGTCGACGGTCTTCTGCACGGTGTTCTTGTTGGCGGCGTCCGTCATCTTCTCGCCGGCGGGTGCCTTGAAGACGACCCGGGCGGTGCCGCCGTCGGCGCTCATCCCGGGGAAGCGCTGTTCCAGCAGGTCGAAGGCCTTCTGGGCCTCGGTGCCGGGGACGGTGAAGGACGTGTTGCCCGCCGAGGGGGCGCTGGCCGCGCCGAAGCCCGCGAGCGCCAGCAGTGCCACCCATATGAGGGCGACGAAGTGCCGTCGCCTGAAGGCGAGTCGGCCGAGTCTGTAGAGGAACGTGGCCACGAGGGCGTACTCCCAGTCAGGTCGTGGGGTGTTCAGGGCAGGGGTGATCAGCCCGGCGGGGAGGCAAGGTTGATCGGCCCGACGACGTGAGCGGTCACGTCAGGTGCTGAATGCGGGGTTTGTCAGGCCGTGGGCGCGCCGAGGGCGGGGAGGGCCACGGCGTCGATGTACGCAAGGAGGAAGTAATGCGTCGGCGGCTGTGCGTCGATCAGCGTGTGGGCGGCGAAGGCGCCGCTCATCATGTGCATCGTGAACCTGATGGCCGGGGTGTCCGCACGAACCTCACCCCGGTCGACCGCCCGCCGCAGCATGGGGCGGTACTCCGCCATCACTGGGAGACAGGCGAACGGCCGGCCGCCGGGCACCCGCCCGCCGAGGCGATCGACCTCGTCTTCGAGGCAATCGGCGAGCACGCGCGCGAACGCGGCTTTCGCGGATCGTCGTTCATGAGCGGGCCGTCGGGTTCTCGGACGCGGCCCATCCGGTCCGCTGCCTGGGGGGCGGCTCACCGCAACAGGATCCGCACCCCTTTCACAAGACCTGCTGGACGCGCTCCGACGGATCCGATCGGGAAGCTGACCCCAGCGGGGACTCACGCGAGACCGGTCACCACGGCATCGCGTACCGGTTCGCGATAGCCGGCTGGGCGCGCGGCGTCAGGCTGGCGAGGAGCTCACTGACGGGGCCCACCTCGACCCTGGAGCGGATTGGTTTCATGGAAGTTCGTCATCCCTGTTCGACGTGCACCGGGGACCCCGCGAGAGTCCTCGGGCTGGAGGCAGACCCGCCCAGGCAGCCAGAGGCCACCTTCACAGAAAGACCGGTCGTTCTACCTCTCGACAGTAGCTCCTCCGGGGTTTTCGCGCCACTATTCGACCTGATTGAGAGGTCCCTCACTCATCCGCCATTGACAAGAGCGCGGCCCGCCGGAGGTAGCCTCCCCACATGCTCTACGGGCGGCAAAGGGAACTCCAGGCACTGAGTCGGCTTGTCGCCGAGGCCGGTGCGGGCCGGGGCGGAGCGCTGATCGTGGAGGGGGATGCCGGGGTCGGGAAGACGGCGCTGCTGCGGCGTGCCGTTGCCGCGGCCGGCAGCGGCACGCGTGTACTGACCTGCTCGGGCGTCCAGGCCGAAGTCGCCCTGGCCTTCGGTGGACTGCAGCGGTTGCTGACGCCGCTGCTCGACCGGTTGCCGGAGCTGCCGGACGATCAAGCCGCCGCGCTGCACAGCGCGTTGGGCCTGTCCACCGCACCCGCTGCGGATCTGCTGGTCCGCACAGCCGTGTTGTCCCTGCTGGACCGGGCCGCTGCACGCACCCCCCTGCTGCTCGTCGCGGACGATCTGCACTGGCTCGATCCGGCCACCGCCGGTGTGCTGCTCTTCGCCGCCCGCCGCATCGAGGGCCGTTCCATCGCCTTCCTCGCCGCTGTCCGTGAAGTCGGGGAGGCCACCGGGGACCTGCCACAGCTCACGCTCCGCGGGCTCGCCCCGGACGCCGCGTCCGCCCTCCTCGACGAGCACGGGTGGGGGACGCCGGGTCCGGCCAGGCGTGCCGTCGTCGCCGCTGTGGGAGGAAACCCGCTGGCGCTGGAGGAACTGGTCCGGCTCGGCAGTCCGGCGGAGGTCGCGGAGAAGGTCGTGCTCACCGGCACCGCCCCGCTCAGCCTGCGCCTTCGCGAGGTCTTCGCCCAACGCACCCGGGAACTGCCGGAATCCGCCCGCACCCTCCTGCTGGTGGCGGCGGCGGAAGACAGCGGCCACACCGGCACCGTGCTCGCCGCGGCCCGACGGCTGGCGGTCGACGCGCAGGCACTGGACGTCGTGGAGGCCGCCGGGTACCTGGAGGAGGTGCCGGGTGCCCGGCTGCGCTTTCGGCATCCGCTCGTACGGGCCGCGGTGTACGCCGACGCCTCCGCTCGCCGACGTGCGCTCGCGCATCGCGCGCTCGCCGACGAGCTGGCGACACAACACCCGGAGGGCGGGCAGCGCGAACGGGCCGTATGGCACCGCGCGCTCGCGGCCACCGGCCCCGACGAGCGGCTCGCCGAAGCACTGGAAGCCGGCGCGGAGACGGTGCGCCGCAGGGGCGGACTCGCCGCGGCCGCGGCCGTACTGCACCGGGCCGCGCTGCTGAGCCCCACGGAGCAAATGCACACCAGGCGGCTCGCCGCCGCGGCCCACGCCGCCTGGAAGTCGGGCAGCCCGCAGCTCGCCCACCCGCTGCTGAGGGAGGCACTGTCCCGGCCTGCGGACGACGGGACTCAGCTGGAGCTCGACCGGCTGCGGGGCATGATGGAGCTCTGGGGCGGCGATCAACAGGCGGCGGTGGCCCGGCTGTTGGACAGCGCCGCCACGCTGGCCGGCCGGTCCCCCGATAAGGCGGTGACTCTCGCCTTCATGGCGGTGGACGGGGCGCTGCGCGCCGACCGGACGGACGAGGCCCTGCGGGCCGCGCGGCTCATCGAGGCCGCCGGCGTTGAGGATCCCGGGTATGCCCGGTACGGGAGCTGGCTGGCGGACGCGGTCGTCGGCCGTCCCCGGGACAGGTTGACCCCCTGGCAGATCCTCCAGGCCGCGCCAGAGGGCCTCAGCCGCAACGATGCGCACCTCCACACGTGGCCTGCCGCGCTGGGCCACCTCGGGGCCTCCCCCCGGATCGCCCGGTCCTTCATCGTGGAAGCCTGCGACCATTTCGCCACGTCCGGCATGCTGGCGGTCCGCGGCCTGCTCCTGTCGTGGCTTGCGGACCTGGAGTACCGGACCGGGCTGTGGCCCGAGTGCGAGGCGCACGCGCAGGAAGGTTTGCGGATGGCCCGGGACGTCGGGCAGCCCGTCCTGGAGGCGGATCTGCTCGCCGTGCTGGCCCTGCTGTCCGCCGGGCGCGGCGAGGCGGAGGATTGCCGCGGGTACGCCGAGCGCGCCCAAGCTCTCGCGGTGCCGCAGGCCAACAGGTCGGCGGCGGGCACCGCGCAGTGGGCGCTGGGGCGGCTGTCCCTCGCCGCCGGCGACTACGCGGAGGCCTGTGAACGGCTGGCGGCGCTCGGCGAGCCAGGCTCACCGTTCGCCCACAGCCGGGTGGCCCGGCAGGCCGCCCTCGACGTGGTGGAGGCGCACGTGCGCGCGAACCGCAGGGAAGCCGCCGAGCAGTCGGCGCGGGCGTTCGAGGAGTGGGCGGGCCAGACCACTCTGGTCTGGCCCGAGCTGGCCCGGCACGGCATCCGCGCCCTGCTCGCGGAGGACGACGCCGCGGACAAGCACTTCCAGGCGGCCCTGTCGGCCGCGGGCGCGGCGGACGCTCCGCTTGCCCGGGGGCACACCGCGTTGCTGTACGGGGAGTGGCTGCGGCGGAACCGGCACGAGGGCGAGGCCAGAGCACAGCTGCGCTCGGCGCTGGACACGCTGGAGGGTCTCGGGGCGCGGGGCGAGGCGGAGCGCGCCCGCGCCCAGCTGCGTGCGGCGGGTGGTGCGCCACGGCGCCGCGGCGGCGATCCGTCGGCTCGGCTGACGGTCCAGGAGCTGCAGGTTGCCCGGCTGGCAGCGGAGGGGCTGAGCAACCGGGAGATCGGCGCGCGGCTCTCCTTGAGCCCGCGGACCGTCGGCTACCACCTGTACAAGGTGTTCCCGAAGCTGGGCATCAGCAGCCGCTCCCAACTGCGCGACGCGGACCTGGATGCGGTTGGCTGACCCGTACGGCGACGAGTTGGGCCGCGATCGCCGTGGCCACCTCGGCCGGGGTGCGGCCACCGAGGGGCAGGCCGATCGGCGAGTGGATCGCGGCGCGCCCCGCCTCGCCGAGTCCGGCGTCGCGCAGTCGTGCGTCCCGGTCACGGACCGTCGCCGCCGAGCCGATCGCGCCCAGGTACCCGACGCCCGCCTCGGTGGCTTCCAGCAGCGCCGGAACGTCGACCCGCGCATCGTGCGTGAGCACCACGACGGCGGAGCGGCCGTCGAGCGCGCCTTCGCCGCGCAGGGTATGCAGCCCCGTCTGCGGCAGTCCGGGAAGCACCTCCACACCGGCGTCCCGTGCCTGCGCCGCGAAGACCGGGCGGTGCTCCAGGACGATCGGCCGGTAGCCGAGTTCGCCGCCGATCCGGGCCAGGGGCCCGGCCACCGGCGTCCACGTGACGATCGCCAGCCGCGGCGGGGAGGCATGTGCGGCGACGAAGACGTCCGGTTGCGGACCGGAGACGAGAACCGCGGTGCCGCCCTCGGGCAGCAGGCTCCGCGCCGCCGCCTCGGCATCGCGGTCCACCTCGCCCGCGCCGAGGCTGCCCTCCCGGCCGCCGTCGGGCAGCACGACCAGGTGCCGGGAGCCGGCGCCGCGCAGCCGTATGGCGTGCGCGGCGGGGCGCCCGGCCTCGACCGCCGTGGCCAGGACGGGCAGCCACCAAGCGCTGTCCGGCGGCACCGGCTCGATCCAAACCGTGACCGTGCCTCCGCAGGTCAGACCGACGTCGAACGGTCCACTGGCGGGTCCGGCGGGGCCATAGCGGCGCAGCACGGGGCGGCCGTCGCGCAGCACCTCCTGCGCCGTCGCGGCGACGTCGGCGTCGACGCAGCCGCCGCTGATCGCGCCGAGCGCCGCGCCCGCGCCGTCGACGGCCATCGCCGTGCCCACGGGGAAGGGTGTGCTGCCGGCCGCGTCGACGAGGGTGGCCAGGGCGAACGGCCGGGACTCGGCCCACCACCCCGCCAGCTGCGGAAGAATGTCGCGCATGACGTCATCCCACCAGCTTGTCGGGGGTGATGGGCAGGTCGGTGATCCGCCTGCCGGTGGCGTGATGGACGGCGTTGGCGATGGACGCGGCGACGCCGACCGAGACCACCTCGCCCATGCCCTTGCTGCCGTGCGGATGCGCGATGGTGTCGGGCTCGTCGATGAACAGCACCTCGATGTCGGGGACATCGGCGTTCACCGGGATGTGGTAGTCGGTCAGCGCGGCGTCGACGTACCGGCCGGAGACCGGATCGGGCGTCAGCTTCTCCATCAGCGCCCAGCCCATACCGAACACGATGCCGCCCTGGGCCTGGTTCCTGGCCGCCTTGTGGTTGGTGATCCTGCCGACGTCGAAGACCGCCACGTGCCGGGTGACACGGACCCTCGGCAGGTCCGGGTCGATCCGCACCTCGGTGAAGTGCGCGCCGAACGTGGCCACGGCGTGGGAGGTCCGGGGGGTGTAACTCGCCTCGGCCACCACCGGCTTGCCGTCGTGGCGGGCAAGCAGGGCACGATACGTCTCCCCGCGCTTGGTGTCGTCCCGGTGGAACAGCCGCCCGTCGGCCGCCTCGACCTCGCCGTCCGCCAGCCCGTACAGGGGCGAGTCCGGGTCGGTGACGGCCATCCGCACGGCGGCCCGGCGGGCCTTCTCCGCCGCGAGGTGGACGGCGGAGCCGGTGTAGCCCGTGGTGCGCGAGCCGGCGTTGCCCGCGGTCCTGGGCAGGTTGGTGTCGCCTGCGCGGACGGACACCCTGCCCAGGGGAACCCCCGTGCCCGCCGCCGTGATCTGGGCGACCAGCGTGAGGGCCCCGGTGCCGATCTCCTGGGTGGCGGTGCGCACCTGTGCCGTCCCGTCGGCGCGGATCTCGACCTCGGCCCGGGCCCGGTCGGGGATTTCCCCGCGTACGGCGGTGGCCATGCCGTAGCCGACCAGTTCGCCGCCCTCGCGCATCGAGCGGGGCTCGGCCGTGCGCCGGGCCCATCCGAAGCGCTCGGCTCCCAACTCGCAGGCCTGGAGGAGGTGCTTGGCGCTCCACGGTTTGCCCGTCAGCGGGTCCGTGTTCAGGTGGTTGCGGCGGCGCAGCTCCAGTGGATCCATGCCGAGGCGGTAGGACAGCTCGTCCATGGCGCTCTCCAGGGCGAAGGAGCCGGGGGCGTCACCGGGGGAGCGGAGGCTGATGGACGGGCCGATGTTCACCTTCGCGATCTTCGCGTCCACGGCCAGGACCGGCGCGGCGTAGGAGGAGGCGGTGGAGATGATGGCGGGCTCGGGCCGGTCACCGCGCATCTCGGTCGCGTTCACCGTGTCGTGGAGTATCACGGCGAGCCTCCCCTCCCTGCCGGCACCGAGCCGGATGCGCTGAACGATCGGCGGCTGGTGGCCCGTCGAGGTGAACACCTGCTTGCGGCTGAGCACGAGTTTGACGGGGCGTCGGACCACCCTGGCCGCGTGCGCGGCGAGCAGGGAGTGCCCCCACACGTCGGTCTTGTTGCCGAATGCCCCGCCGACCAGCGGGGACAGCACCCGGACGCGTTCCGGCGGCAGCCCGAACACGGCGGCCACGACCTCCCGGTGGCCGTGCACGTCCTGGCTGCAGTCGTGCAGCGTGAGCGTGCCGCCCGACCATTCGGCGACCACGGCGCCCGGCTCCAGCGGCACGTGGCTGAAGTGCGGCACCCGATAGGTGGAGTCGGTACGCACGTCCGCGCCGGCCAGCGCCGCCTGCGGGTCGGCGCCGGGCGGGAGCACCAGGTGCTGCGGCCATGGCGGGCGGATGAGGCGTCCGTTCGCGGTGTAGGCGTCGGGCATTGCCTCGTCGAGTGTGGGCACGGACGCGTCCACCTCGTAGTCGATGTCCACGAGCGACGCCGCGTGCAGGGACTGCTCCAGGTTCTTGGCGACGACGATCGCGAGGTGCTGCCCGTAGTAGGTGATCTTGTCGTCGGCGAGCGGGAAGCGATTCTCCAGGTAGCCGGTGTCGGCGGGGGTGCTCCGCCACGGCATCCGGTCGCGGTGGGTGATGACGGTGAGCACGCCGGGTGCGGCCAGGGCCCGGGTGGTGTCGATACGGCGCACCCTGCCCGCGGAGATCGTGCTCGTGACGACGGTGGCGTGCGCCATGTCCCGCAAGCGCACGTCCGCGGTGTAACGGGCCGATCCCGTGACCTTGTCACGCGCCTCGACGCGGTTGACCGGCGCGCCGATCCCGGATTCGGGAACCTCGGTCCTGGACGTCATCGCGCACCTCCGAGTTCGGTGAGGGCCCGCTGCACGACCGCTTGGGCCAGGCTCACCTTGTACGTGTTGTCGGGGCGCGGGGCCGCGCCTTTGGTCGCCGCGCGGGCGGCCGCGTCGATGGCGTCCTTGCCGAAGGGACGGCCGAGCAGGGCGTGCTCCGCCGCCCTCGCGCGCCAGGGTTTGGGTGCGACGCCACCCAGCGCGATCCGGGCCGAGCGGACCGTGCCGCCGCGCACCTCCACGGCGACGGCGGCGGACGCCAGCGCGAAGGCATACGAGGCGCGCTCGCGGAACTTGACGTAGTGAGAGTGCGCCGAGGAGGCACGGCCCGGCAGCTCGACGGCGAGGATGATCTCGTCGTCGCGCAGCATGACTTCACGCTCGGGTGTGCGGCCAGGCAGCCGGTGGAAGGCGTCGATCGGGATACGGCGCTCCCCACGGGGTCCCCGGACGACGACCTCGGCGTCGAGTGCCTGGAGCGCGACGGCGCAGTCGGAAGGATGGACGGCGATGCAGGAGCCGCTGGTGCCCAGGATGGCGTGCCTGCTGCTGTCACCGTCCAGTGCCGCGCAGCCGGAGCCCGGATCGCGGCGGTTGCAGGCGAACTCGGGCTGCCGGTAGTAGGGGCAGCGCACCCGCTGCAGGAGATTGCCGCCGAACGTGGCGCGGTTGCGGATCTGCGGGGACGCGCCCGAGCGCAGCGCCTCGACGAGGGCGGGGAAGCCCCGCACGATCCGCTGGTCGTCAGTGGCATTGCGGCACAGCGCGCCGATGCGCAGCCCACCGTCCGGCAGGGCGGAGATCTCGTCGAGAGCGAGCCCGTTGACGTCGATGAGGTGGCTCGGCCGCCGGATGCCGTCGCGCATCAGGGTCGTCAGATCGGTGGCGCCAGCGATCACCTCTGCCCCGGGGTGACGAGCCAGGAGACCGACCGCCTCGCCGACGCTGCGTGCGTGGACGTACTGGAACGGCTCCACGACTACCGCCCCTTCGCCATCGTGTCCGAGGCCGACGCGATCGCGTCCCTGATGTTGCAGTAGGCCGCGCACCGGCACAGGTTGCCGCTCATGGCTTCGGGGATGCGGTCCTCGGTGATCCCCGGCTGCTCTTCGAGCAGCGCGACAGCCGACATGATCTGCCCGGAGGTGCAGAAGCCGCACTGGAACGCGTCGTGGTCCATGAAGGCCTGCTGCACCGGATGCAGGCGGTCGCCGTCGGCGAGGCCTTCGACGGTGGTGACCTCCTGCCCGTCGTGCAGGACCGCGAAGGTGAGGCACGACAGGACGCGCCGTCCGTCGAGCAGCACGGTGCACGCTCCGCACGCCCCCTGGTTGCACCCCTTCTTGGGGCCGGTGACGCCGACTTCGTCGCGCAGAGTGTCGAGGAGGCTGCTGCGCGGGTCGACGGCGAGCTTCAGGCGCTCGCCGTTGACGATGAGGGAGAGTGATCTCGTCGCGTCGGCGGCTGAGGCGGTCTCCGCACCCGCCGCGGACAGGTACGTACCGGCCGCGACGGCGACTCCGACGGTCAGCCCACCGGCCACCACGGTGCGGCGACTGGGGTGAGGGGACACCTCGTCCGGCATGGAGTGCCCTGCCTTTCTGATCGGGCCTTCAGCCTCCGTCCCGGTCGTCCCGGGTACATCTGTCACTTCGACTGGTCCCGTCAAGTGGGGGTCCATTTCTGGTTGCTCTGGCCGTTGCAGGTCCACAGGATCAGCCGGGTGCCGTTGGCGGTAGCCGCGCCAGAGGCGTCCAGGCACAGGCCCGAGAGGTTGTTGGTGATGGTGCCGCCGGAGTTGACCGTCCACTTCTGGCTGGTGCCTCCTGTGCAGTCCCCGATGACGACCTTGGTGCCGTTGGCGTCGGCGTCGAGGCACTTGCTGCCGTAGACGACGAGTTCACCGCGCGAGGTGTGGGTGAAGGTCTGGTTGCGTCCGCCGGAGCACTCCCAGAGTTGTGCCTGGGTGGAGTTGACGTAGGTGTTCTTCTCGATGTCCAGGCAGCGGTCGGACGCGGAGCCGACGAGGGCCAGGCCGTCGGCGCCGGGGATGCCCTGGACGCGGAGGGCGTCGATGTCGGGTGCGGTGCTGCCGGAGATCGCGGCGAACTTCACGGTGTTCGCGCCCTTGGCCAGATGCGCGAGCACGGAGACCGTCCGGTAGGTGGTGGCCGAGCCGGTCGGCGGGAAGGCCACGACGTACTTGTACTGGCCGTTGACCTGGATGGTGGCCTTACGGGCGGTGCTGCCGCGGTTGGCGTAGGTGATGTCGACGAGCTTGGTGCCCGCTGTGGAGGCGGTGACATTGCTGAACGTCGGGGTGGTGGCGGTGGTGGTGTCCTCGTAGGTCGAGCCGGAGGCCTCGGTGCCGGAGACGGTCAGCAGGACCGCGTCGTTCGCGGGGACTGACGTGGTGTAGCCGGTGCCGAAGGAACCGGCGTCGGTGCGGGTCCAGGCGTTGCGCACGGAAGCGGACGCCGGCGTCAGACCGAGGTCGGCCCAGCGGACGGTGATGTTCGCGGCGGAGCCGGTGCGGTTGAACAGCATCACCGCGCGCTTGCCGGTGCCGGCGAGCACCTTGCCGTACACCTGAAGGTCCCGGGTGTCCTCGGCGACCTTGACGCCCTGCAGACCGCGCTGGTCCTGGTTGACGGCGAGGACTTCGGGGTTGGTGAGGATGTCACGGGTCTCCGTGCTCATGGTGGCCAGGTTGTTGCCGGCCAGCAGCGGGGCACCGGCGATCGACCACAGGCTCATGTGCAGCCGGTTGCGTGCGGCGGTCATTCCGTTGACGCCGACCGTCAGCATGTCGGGGTCGTTGTAGTACCCGGTGTGCTGGGCCGCGGGCTGCAGAGCCTCGTCGAAGTTGTGGTACATCTTCGTCAGGCTCGGAGACTCCTTGGGCTGGAGGAGGTCGTGGCTGGTGCGCCACAGGTCGCCGTAGCCCGTGGCCCAGTTCCAGGGCCGTCCGGTGCCCCACTCGCAGAACGACAGCACCAGCTTGCGGCCGGTCACCGCTGAGGCGGCCTCGTTGGCGGCGGCGATCTGCTTGTACGTGGTCTCCTGGTCCAGGCCTTCCTCCTTGCCGCCGCACCAGTCGATCTTCACGTAGTCGAAGCCCCAGCGCTGGAAGGTCTCCAGGTCCTGCTGGTAGTGGCCCTCCATACCGGTGTTGGGCGCGGCGGGCCGGGTGGTGGGGTAGTAGTAGCCGCAGCCGTTCTTGCCCGCGTCGGTGTAGATGCCGGCCTTGAGGCCCTTGCCGTGGATGTAGTCGGCGATCGCCTTCATGCCGCCCGGCCACAGGTTCTCGTCTACGACGATGTTGCCGTTCGCGTCACGCTGGCCCTGCCACCAGCCGTCGTCGAGGTTGACGTATTTGTATCCGGCGGCGGCCATCCCGGAGAAGGCCAGGGCATCGGCCTGCTGCTTGATCACGTTGTGGTCGATGCTGCTGAGGAAGCCGTTCCACGACGCCCAGCCCATCGGTGGCGGAGTGACATCGTTCTGATGAGTACTCACGGCAGCCGGTTCGGCGGTCAGGGGCGACGAAGTCTCCGGCCGGTCGAGGGACGCCAGGCCGGCGACGGCGAGTCCGGCGGCGAGCACCTGGGCGATGACGCGGCTGGTCCAACTACGTGCAGCGGTACGGGACATGCGGCTCTCCAGGGGAAGGGAAGGCTGACACGGTGCTACGGGGTGAGCAGGGCGAGGTTCACGGCGTCGGCCATCGCCTGATAGCCGGCGTCGTTGGGGTGCAGGTTGTCGCCGCTGTCGTAGGCGTCGTTGAGGGCCCGAGGGTTGCCGGGGTCCTGCATTGCCTTGTCGAAGTCGATGACGCCGTCGAAGGCGCCGCTGGTGCGGATCCATTGGTTGACGGCTTGGCGGACCTTCTCGCCGTCAGGCGTGTAGTAACCGGCGCCCTCGTAGGGCAGGATCGTCCCGCCGATGATCTTCACACCGACGGCGTGGGCTTTGTCGATCACCTTCTGCATGCCGTTCTGGAGGTCCGCGGCGGTCAGAGGGGTCGATCCGTTGGAACCGAGGTTGCCGCCGATGTCGTTGACGCCCTCCAGCAGGATCACGCTCTTGACGTTGGGCTGGCCGAGAACGTCCTGGTCGAATCGGGTCTGGAGGCTGGGGTTGTTGCCGTTGACGTCTGTCAGTACGCGGTTGGAGCCGATGCCGGCGTCCACGACGCCGAGGGTGGGGCCGCCGGGAGCGGAGTTCATGCGCTGGGCGAGGTAGTCGGGCCATCGGCGGTTGGCGCCCCAAGTGGAACCGACGCCGTCGGTGATGGAGTCCCCGACGCACACCAGTGTTCCGGTGGCGGTCGAGGAGATGACGTCCAGGCCTGCGAGGAAGAACCAGGACCATTTCCTGGTCGGGTAGTTGCCGAGGCCGTCGTCGGTGACGTGGTTGCCGACGGTGGAGACCCAAGCATCCTGCTGTGCCTCTGCGTGCCAGGTGGTGCCCGCGGGCGTTCGCGGCAGATGGAGGCTCACGAGCTGGTCTGTGTTCGCGGCCACGTCCATCGGGATCGGATCGCTGGCGACGTCCTGCCCGGCGGGGATGGTGACGGAGGCGCTGCCGTTGAAGGTGACGGTGTGGTGGGTGCGGGGGACGGCGGTGCCGGGGGTGCTGCCTTCCTGGGCGAGGTCGACGGCGTCGATGGTCAGGGGTGCGGTGCCGTAGCGGTTGCTCAGTCGGACGCGGAGCTTGGACCCTGCGACGGTGGTGTGGGCGACCATGCGGATGCTCTGATTGGTGAAGGAGGGGCCGTTGGACATCAGGCCGGCGGTGTAGGTACCGACCCGGGTGAGCGGGGTGAGGGCCGGCGTGAGGGTCCAGCGCTGGTTGGCGCCGCCGTTGGACGGCCACTGGATGATCTCGTTGCCCTCTTTGTCCAACGACTCTTTGTTGTCGACGAGCAGGCCGCTTGCGGCGTTGGCAAGGGTGTAGCTGCCGCCGCCGACGGACTCGATCTTCCATTGCTGGTCGCCGGAACCGTTGCAGGTGTTCTGGACGAGCTGCGGAACGGAGTTCTGCGGGTCGGGAACGTCCAGACACAGGCCGCTTTCGGCGCTCCTGACGGTATAGGCGCCGGAGCTGGTCCGGGTCAGCAACCATTGCTGGCTGGCCCCGTTTTTCGACGGCCACTGAACGACGGGTGTGCCGGGGGCGGTCGAGCCGTATCCGACGTCCATCAGTTGGCCGCTCGCGGCGTTCGTCAGGGTGTAGACGGTGCCGGAAGCGGGTGCAGCTGGCGCCGCGTGGGCCGTAGCGGCGGTCCCGGTCAGGGCGCAGGCCACAAGGCCCAGGCCGACCGGGACCGCGAGATGTCTGGTTGTTCGCATGAGAACTTCCTCCCTGAGTGTTCATCCGGCCCGGAGCAGGTACAGCAGCCGCGCGGCCTCCTGGGCCAGCGCGGCGCGTCCGGGGGCGAGGTATTTGCGGGTGTCGACCTTGGCGGGGTGGTCGGCGAGGTCGGCGTCACCGACCCCGGAGGAGCCGTGCAGGACCAGCGGTACGGGTACTGCGGCGCGGAGCCGGGTGATGAGGTCGAAGTCCAGTGCGGCCGTGCGTTGCAGAAGGGGGGGTGAGCAGATCTGATGGCGTCGGCGCTGGCCACACGAGCAGAGGATCGGCGAGGTGGATGACGCCGTCGGAGGTGGCGAGGTGGCGCGGAGACCCCTGGACTACATGGGATCTCCGCCACCTTCCTAACCGGGGAGCTTCCGCTTCTGGTTGCTTCCGCCGTTGCAGGTCCGGATGCGAACCTTGGTGCCGTTCTTCGTGGCCTGCTCAGGGACGTCCAGGCACTTGCTATCTAGCTGCGCTGCGGCTCCGGGTAGTCGACCAGCAGGCGGCTGTTACCGCCGCCGCCGCTGATCGCCCCGATGCCGTCGAAGGTCCGGCCGCCGGACGTCCCGTCGACCGTGATGTTTGTCGTTGGGCCGCCGCGGCCGGCGTCGGCGGAAGGGCGAGCAGTGAGGGGCAGACCACGAGGACTCCCAACAGGGCACGAGGAACCGATCTGGGCATGGTGTCGCTTCTCGCGTCGGTGACGGTGAGGTACGCGAGCATGTCCGGGGAGCGCCCGACGCGAGGCGCGGACCGGGGTGGGCCCGGGCCTGGCGTGCGGTGGAGCGCATCAATGTGTCGTCCCAGGAGGTTCAGGCCTTGGGCCGCGTGAACTGCTGGTTGGTGCCGGTACCGCAGGTGTACTGGATGAGGCGGACATCGTCGTTCTTGGAGCCGGCCGGAACGTCCAGGCACTTGCCGCTGTGTCGTGCAACCAGGCGGTAGTAGCCGTTGCCCCGGTCGTCGAACTTCCACTGCTGGTTCTGGCCGCTGCCGCAGCTGTACTGGTTCACGAAGGCCTCGTCCGCGGTGGACGCATGCTCGACGTCCAGGCACTTGCCGCTGTGCTGGGCGAGGATGCGGTAGTAGCCGTCGCCTGCGCCCTCCAGACGCCACTGCTGGTTGAGGCCGCCGTTGCAGGTGAATTGGACGACGGGGGCCTTCTGGGTATCGGGGGCGTCGGCGGAGGATGTGTGGTCGGCGGAGGAGTTGTCCTTGACGTCGACGCACTTGGTGCTGTGCCGGGCCACGAGGTTGTAGGAGGGGCCGCCGCCCACGCCCTTGACCGTCCCCGCCGCCGTGTCGATTTCGACCTGGGGGTACCAGGGCAGGTTCATGGTGGTCTTGGTCGGGAAGGTCAGGGGCAGCCAGACGTACGTGGATTCGTTGACCGGGCGCCTGCCCCTGATGTCGGCGCCGGCCCACCGGTCGCCCATGTACAGGTACGAGGTGCCCGACGTGCCTTGGATGGGCAGGACGAACGAGGTCTGGGAGTCGTAGGCGATGTCGTTACCGACATCCTTCATCTCCGACCAACCAGTGCTGAGGCTGGTGGAGGTGGCGTACTTCTGCTGGTTGGGATTCCAGCCCCTGGTGCCGGAGGTCAACATGAAGTAGACACCGTCTCGCTTGAACAGCGCCGGGGACTCCCGATACTGGCCCGGCCAGGGGTTGGCGACCAGGGCGACCTCTTCCTTCACCCTGTAGTTGGTGTCGTACCCGGTGAAGGCGTAGTTGAGCTTGTAGATGCGCAGGTCGGCGTTGTCCTTGGCGGCCGTGGCGTGGTAGGCGGTCTCATTGCCGTTCGCATCCTTGTCGACGAACAGCGTCATGTCCCGGGACTCGGTGCCGCTCGGCGGCCGGAAGCTGCTCTGATAGTCGTAGGGGCCCTCGATCGTGTCGGAGACGGCGACGGCGGCGCGGGCCTCGCGGTAGTCCGTGGCATTCTCCTTGTGCATCCACATGACGAACTTCTTGGTGGTGCTGTTGTAGATCACCTTGGGACGCTCGATCTTGGCGGACTCCAGCTCGGGATCGCTCGCCTCGTTCAGGGC
Organism: Streptomyces paradoxus; assembly: GCF_014202475.1. Classification (GTDB taxonomy): domain Bacteria; phylum Actinomycetota; class Actinomycetes; order Streptomycetales; family Streptomycetaceae; genus Streptomyces; species Streptomyces paradoxus. The sequence goes on along the minus strand of NZ_JACHGV010000006.1, from coordinate 226,119 downwards.
ATCGCCCGCCCACTCCCACGTCCTCAGGTCGGACGACTTGTAGACGGAGACGGCCTTGAAGGTGTCGTCCGGGTGCCGGTTCTCCCCGAACCAGTAGTAGTAGCCGTTGTGCTTGATCACCCCGCCACCGTGGGCGTCGACGGGATCGCCGTTGGTCCCGGTGAAATCGATGGGATTGGTCAACGTGACCGGGGCGGCATGGGCGGGCGGCCCGGCCACCAGGAGTGCGAGCACGCCGGCACAGGCGGCCGGCAATGCCTTGAGAACACGTCTGAGCATCATTGCTCCTTCGTGAACGGGAGGGCGGCTTCGGGAAGGAGGTCGAACCCACCCTCGGGCGGCTCTTGGCCCCATTCGTCGATCTGCGCTGGGCCTGATCGAGAATGAGGGTTGGCCCCACCCCGGATCGGGGCTGACAGGATGTGCGAGGTGGGGCCAAGATCGAGGGATCGGACGTCGGGTACGTCCGCTGTCGGCCTTCGGCCGAGTCCCGTTCAGCGGACTTCCCGGAGGTGTTCAACGGCAGCTCGGCAGGAGCCCGGCGCGGCCGTTGCCGCGGCCGACGACGCCGTCATCGGCGCCCCGCCGGCGGCTACTGGTGCGGGACGGATGGGGTTCGCCGGCTGAGAGAGCGGCTCAGGTGAAACGGGGGCTGCAGTCCGGGCAGACGGACAGCGTCCGGTCGGGGGCACTGGACCGCTGGATGTGGCCCACGGAAATGGGCCTGCCGCTCTGTGCTCATTACCGGCTCCAGAGGAATGGGAGGTGGGGAGGGGGAAAGGGGCCGGCGCGGCCGATGGTCAGCCCTTGTTGGCGCCGAGGGTGAGGCCGCTGACGAACTGGCGCTGGAGCGCGAAGTACACGATCAGGGTCGGGATCGCGGTGAGCAGGGCGCCGGCGGCGATCAGGTTGGGGTCGGTGAAGTACTGGCCGGAGAGGTTGTTCAGTGCCGAGGTGATCGGCATGTTCTCGCCGGTGGAGATCAGGACGATGGCCCAGGAGAAGTCGTTGTAGATCCAGATGGACGGCAGGGTGGCGAGGGCCGCCATCGCCGGCTTGCACAGCGGCAGCGTGATCTGCCAGTACAGCCGCCAGACGGAGGCGCCGTCGACGAGGGCGGCCTCGGTGAGCTCGTGCGGAAGTGAACGCATGAAATTGCTGAGCACGAAGGCGCAGCAGGAACAGGTTGAGCCGGAAGCCGAAGCGGCTGACGTAGAAGGCGACCATCGACGGTCGATCCCCTTCGGATCGCGGATGAACTTCTGCAGCGCGGGCTGCATCACTGTGGAGGTGAAGTCCGGCCGGCTGTCGCGGTCCATGAACTGCGTGAGGTGCTTGGCGCCGGAGATCATCTCGTAGGCCTTCTTCCGCAGGGGGGTGTACGAGGAGGTGTCCGCCGTCCTGGAAGCCGCGACGACGCTCGGGTCGGACTTGAGGTAGATCTGCTCGGCGGCCGGGGAGCCACCGGCCTTGTTCTTCGGGGCCTTGCTGAGCATGAAGCCGTCGGTCGGCGCCTCGACGGTGTCCTGCCCGTACGCCGGGTCGATCTCCGGGAAGGCGAAGAAGTCCAGGTCTTCCAGTGCGGCCTTGTCGGTGATCTGCTGGGCCACGAAGGTGCCCAGCAGATACATGCCGGCTTTCTTCGAGGCCAGAGTCTGGGCGGCGTCCTGCCAGGTGCGGCCGACGGCGCCGTCCTGGTGGTAGGGGAGGAGCTCGGTCCACAGGTCGAAGGTCTTGCGCACCTTGGCGTCGAGCCAGGAGGCCTTGCCGGCCATCAGCTCGACGTGGAAGTCGTAGCCGTTGGCGCGGAAGTTGATCTGGTCGAAGGTGCCCATCGCGGGCCAGGCGTCCTTGTCGCCGAAGGCGATCGGGACGAGCCCGTCCTTCTGCATCATCCGCTTGCACAGCGCGACCAACTGGTCCCAGGTGGTGGGAACTTCGTAGCCGTACTGCTTGAAGACGCTCTTCCGGTAGAAGAGGGCCCAGGGGTACGTGTACAGCGGGACGAAATAGTGGTTGCCGTCCTCACTCTGGCTGAGCACCTTCATCGCGACGGAGAAGTTGTCCCCGATGGTCTTCCACACGTCATCGATCGGCGTGGCCAGTCCCTTGCCCGCGAAGAACTGCATGCGGTAGCCGGCGAACCAGTGGAACACGTCGTCCGGCGTGCCCTGCAGATACGAGTTGATCTGCTCCTGGAACGTGTTGTGGTCCTTGGTGATCACGTCGACCGTGATCCCGGACTTCTTCTTGTAGGCCGCGTAGATGTCCGCGAACGCCTTCTTCGGCACCGCGTCCGACGCGTTGGAACCGACCGTGACGGTCTTCGGGTCACTCGCCGTACCGCTACCGCCGCAGGCGCTCAGCAAGGGGATGCCGGCGCCTAGCGCAACGGCCCCGCCCATCCCCCGCAGCAGCGTGCGGCGGTCGGGGCCGGGAGAGGAGAGACCGGAGGAAGAGAGTTGCATGGCGACTCCTGGGGCTGGGCAGCGGCCATCGAGTCCAGGCCGAAGGGCACACGACCGATCAGAAGTAAACGAGACCCAACAGCAGGCCCCATGACATCCGTTCGGCCTGCCGAACGTCAAGAGCCGCGCACGACCTTTATGTGACCCCTGCGAAAACCGATGACCTGGGGAAATCGCTTTCTCGTGGCGCCCGTTGCCGGATTCCCGCAGGATCGACGCGATGGGTGCGCTCCCATGGCGCGAGTGTGTCTGTACCGCACATCGAGCACACCTGGCGCCATTCGAGCCATGTCACGCCGAGCCGCAAGTGCAGCGGCCCCACTCAAGTCAGGGACGGCAGCATGTCGGCGATGAGCAGCAACTGGGAACGTCAACCACTCCGGAAAGCCGTCGCAGGTCCGGCACCCGGAATTCAGCCGGTGCAGAGGCCGTCCGGTTCGCCATCGACGTGAACGAAGATCCCGAAGTTACGAACCTCGGAGACCGTCCCAGCGACGACCTGCCCTCGTTCAAACGCGAGGAGGAAGGGTCACAAGGCCGGAATCTCGCACGCCCTGGAGGAGAGGTGAAGCTGGCCTTCGCGCCAACGCCCGATCTCTTCGGCGTTGATCTCCTGGCCGACCTCAAACAGCTCGGATGGATGCGCCATCCCGCGCATCGACGCCTCCTGTCTAGGAATCCGACCGATCTCGGTCCCTCCGTCGGCATCCGCAAGCTCCACCAGGACGTCCGCTCCGTCAAACCCGATGACCTTCACCGTTCTCACAGCCCCCGGCCGGAGCTGGTTGATCAAGGACTGCATGCGAGGGTCGGGGGACTGCTCGGACATGGTGGTGAGCCTGGTCGGCGTCGGCCGCACTGGTTCCAACTCTCATGACCAGGTTCCAACTGGCGTATCACTGCTCACCGCAACACAGTGCTACGGGACCAAGATTCGCCGACTAGCGTGCTCCAGGTGCCAAGCAAAATTCTCGGTCACACCGCGGCAGCCCCGCCGCCCCTGCTTGGGATTGCATAAACGTGCAGCGAAACGTATAGTCATGCCCTCTAAGGAGGAGGATCCATGGCGGTACGTGCGGCAGTGGCCGGAGCGAGTGGGTACGCGGGCGGGGAACTGCTGCGTCTGCTCCTGGCGCACCCCGAGGTCGAGATCGGTGCCCTGACCGGCAACTCGAACGCGGGGCAGAGGCTCGGTGCGCTCCAGCCGCACCTGCTGCCCCTGGCCGGCCGAGTGCTCCAGGAGACCACCCCCGAGGTCCTGGCCGGTCACGACGTCGTCTTCCTCGCGCTGCCGCACGGGCAGTCCGCCGCCGTCGCCGAGCAGCTCGGCCCGGAGGTGCTCGTCGTCGACATGGGCGCCGACTTCCGCCTGACGGACGCCGCCGCCTGGGAGCGGTTCTACGGCTCGCCGCACGCCGGAACCTGGCCCTACGGCCTTCCCGAACTGCCGGGCGCCCGCGCTGCGCTGGAGGGGTCCAAGCGCATCGCGGTGCCCGGTTGCTACCCCACCGCCGTCTCCCTGGCCCTCTTCCCGGCGTACGCGGCGGGCCTGGCCCAGGCCGAGGCCGTGATCGTCGCCGCGTCCGGCACCTCCGGCGCGGGCAAGGCGCCCAAGCCGCACCTGCTCGGCAGCGAGGTCATGGGCTCGATGTCCCCGTACGGCGTCGGCGGCGTGCACCGGCACACCCCCGAGATCACCCAGAACCTCAGCGCGGCCGCCGGAGAGCCGGTCACGGTCTCCTTCACACCGACCCTCGCGCCGATGCCCCGCGGCATCCTCGCCACGTGCAGCGCCAAGGCCGCCGACGGCGTCACGGCCGAGTCCCTGCGCGCCGCCTACGAGAAGGCCTTCGCCGACGAACCGTTCGTGCACCTGCTTCCCGAGGGCCAGTGGCCCGCCACGGCGTCCGTCTACGGTTCGAACGCCGTTCAGGTGCAGGTCGCGTACGACGCCGCCGCCGGACGGATCATCGTGATCAGCGCCATCGACAACCTCACCAAGGGCACCGCGGGCGGTGCCGTCCAGAGCATGAACATCGCCCTGGGTCTCGACGAGACCACCGGACTGACGACGATCGGAGTTGCGCCGTGAGTGTGACGGCAGCAAAGGGATTCACGGCGGCGGGCATCGCCGCCGGGATCAAGGAGAACGGCAACCCCGACCTGGCCCTCGTGGTCAACACCGGCCCCCGACGCGCCGCCGCGGGCGTCTTCACCTCCAACCGTGTGAAGGCCGCGCCGGTCCTGTGGTCCGAGCAGGTGCTGAAGAGCGGGCAGGTGTCCGCCGTCGTCCTCAACTCCGGTGGCGCCAACGCCTGCACGGGCCCCAAGGGCTTCCAGGACACCCACGCGACCGCCGAGAAGGCCGCCGAGGTCCTCGGGCGGGGGGCCGTCGAGATCGCCGTCTGCTCGACCGGCCTCATCGGCGTCCTGCTTCCCATGGACAAGCTGCTCCCGGGCATCGAGACCGCCGCCGCCCAGCTCTCCGAGCACGGCGGCGAGAAGGCCGCCATCGCCATCAAGACCACTGACACCGTCCACAAGACGTCCGTCGTCACCAAGGACGGGTGGACCGTCGGCGGCATGGCCAAGGGCGCGGGCATGCTCGCCCCCGGCCTCGCCACCATGCTCGTCGTCCTCACCACCGACGCCGCCGTCGACGACGAGGCGCTCGACAAGGCCCTGCGCGACGCCACCCGCACGACCTTCGACCGGGTCGACTCCGACGGCTGCATGTCCACCAACGACACCGTGCTGCTGCTCGCCTCCGGCTCGGCCGGCGTCACCCCTCAGTACGAGGAGTTCGCCGAGGCCGTACGGCAGGTCTGCGACGACCTCGGACAGCAGCTCATCCGGGACGCCGAGGGTGCCAGCAAGGACATCAAGGTCGAGGTGATCAACGCCGCGACCGAGGACGACGCCGTCGAGGTGGGCCGCTCCATCGCCCGCAACAACCTCCTCAAGTGCGCGATCCACGGCGAGGACCCCAACTGGGGCCGTGTCCTGTCCGCGATCGGCACCACGCGGGCCGCCTTCGAGCCCGACCGGCTCAACGTCGCCATCAACGGCGTCTGGGTCTGCAAGAACGGCGGCGTCGGCGAGGACCGCGACAAGGTCGACATGCGCTTCCGCGAGGTGCACATCGTCGCCGACCTCGCAGCCGGATCCGAGACCGCCACCATCTGGACCAACGACCTCACGGCCGACTACGTCCACGAGAACAGCGCGTACTCGTCATGAGCAGTGGATCGACACGCAAGCACACCGCGCTGCCCAAGGCGCAGATCCTCATCGAGGCGCTGCCCTGGCTGGTCCGGCACAACGGCAAGACGGTCGTCATCAAGTTCGGCGGCAACGCCATGATCGACGAGGACCTGAAAGCCGCCTTCGCCCAGGACGTGGTGTTCCTGCACCACGCCGGCCTCAAGCCCGTCGTCGTGCACGGCGGCGGACCGCAGATCAGCGCCGCCCTCGACCAGCACGGCATCGTCAGCGAGTTCAAGGCGGGCCTGAGGGTGACCACCGAGGACGCCATGGACGTCGTACGGATGGTGCTGGCCGGGCAGGTCCAGCGCGAACTGGTCGGGCTGCTCAACCAGCACGGGCCGCTCGCCGTCGGCCTGACCGGCGAGGACGCGCACACCATCACCGCCACCAAGCACCAGCCGGAGATCGACGGCGAGCTGGTCGACATCGGGCGGGTGGGCGAGATCACCGCGATCGACACGGGCGCGATCGAGGCCCTGCTCGCCGACGGCCGCATCCCGGTCGTCTCCTCGATCGCCCGCTCCCAGGACGACGGACATGTCTACAACGTCAATGCTGATACGGCGGCTGCGGCACTCGCTGCTGCACTGGACGCCGAAACCCTCATGGTCCTCACGGACGTCGAGGGCCTCTACGAGGACTGGCCGAACAGCGACGAGGTGATCAGCCGCCTCACCGCCACCGAGCTGGAGCGGCTGCTGCCGGACCTGTCGTCCGGCATGGTGCCGAAGATGGAGGGCTGCCTGCACGCCGTCCGCAACGGCGTCACCACCGCCCGGGTCATCGACGGCCGGGTCCAGCACTCGATCCTGCTGGAGATCTTCACCGACGAGGGCATCGGCACGATGGTCGTGCCCGACGAGCACGAGGGGGAAGCCGTATGACCGCCCATCAGGAGTACGCCGAGCGGTGGCAGGGCGCGCTCATGAACAACTACGGCACCCCGCTGCTGCCCCTGGCACGCGGCGAGGGCACCAAGGTGTGGGACGCCGACGGCAACGCGTACCTCGACTTCGTCGGCGGCATCGCCACCAACGCCCTCGGCCACGCCCACCCGGCCGTCGTCGAGGCCGTCAGCCGGCAGATCGGCTCACTCGGCCACATCTCCAACTTCTTCATGGCCGAGCCGACCGTCGCCCTCGCCGAGCGGCTGCTCAACCTGTTCGGCCGGGACGGCAAGGTCTTCTTCTGCAACTCCGGCGCCGAGGCCAACGAGGCAGCCTTCAAGATCGGCCGGCTGACCGGGCGGACCCACATCGTGGCCACCGAGGGCGCCTTCCACGGGCGGACCATGGGCGCCCTGGCCATGACCGGCCAGACAAGCAAGCGCGAGCCGTTCCTGCCGCTGCCCGGCGACGTCACGCACGTGCCGTTCGGTGACGCGCAGGCCCTGGCCGCCGCGGTCACCGAGGAGACCGCGCTCGTCATCCTCGAACCGATCCAGGGCGAGCTCGGCGTGGTCGTCCCGCCGGCCGGCTACCTCAAGGCCGCCCGGGCCATCACCGCCGCGACCGGGGCGCTCCTCGTCCTCGACGAGGTGCAGACCGGCATCGGCCGGACCGGGCACTGGTTCGAGTACCAGGCCCACGAAGGCGTCCTGCCCGACATCGTCACCCTCGCCAAGCAGCTCGGCGGAGGGCTGCCGCTGGGCGCCACCGTCGCCTTCGGGCGCGCGGCCGACCTGCTCCAGCCCGGCCAGCACGGCACGACCTTCGGCGGCAACCCGGTCGCCTGCGCGGCCGGGCTCGCCGTCCTCGACACCATCGAGAACGAGGGGTTGCTGGAGAACGTCAAACGGCAGAGCGAGAGGTTGCGGGACGGAATCGAGGGCCTCGGCCACCAGTTGATCGATTTCGTCCGGGGGACGGGACTCCTCCTGGGTATCGTCTTGACCGAGCCGCTCGCGCCCCAGGTGCGCCAGGCGGCTCAGGAGGCCGGATTCCTGGTGAACGTGCCCGCCCCCGACGTCGTCCGGCTGATGCCGCCGCTGAACCTTCGCGACGACGAGGTGGACGCGTTCCTCGGGGCGCTGCCCGGCATCCTCCAGGCAGTCAGCGGGGACGGACGATCCGGGGAATGAGACGACGATGAGCCAGGCGCAGGACCACGAGCAGCCGGGGGCGAACGGGCCCGCCGTGCCGCAGACCCGCACCGCCCGCCACCGCCGGATCGTGGACATCCTCAACCGGCAGCCGGTCCGGTCGCAGAGCCAGCTGGCGAAGCTGCTCGCCGACGACGGCCTGAGCGTCACCCAGGCGACGCTCAGCCGGGACCTGGACGAGCTGAACGCGGTGAAGATCCGCAACGCCGACGGCGACCTGATCTACGCGGTGCCCAGCGAGGGCGGGTTCCGTACGCCCCGGGCGCCGCTGGGCGGGTCGGCGAAGGAGGAGCGGATGCGGCGGCTCTCGCAGGAGCTGCTGATCTCCGCGGAGGCCTCGGCGAACCTCGTGGTGCTGCGGACCCCTCCGGGGGCGGCGCAGTTCCTCGCCTCGGCGATCGACCAGGCCGAGCTGCACGACATCCTGGGGACGATCGCCGGTGACGACACGTTGCTGCTGATCAGCCGGGAGCCGGCGGGTGGGCAGGCGCTGGCCGACCATTTGCTGAGGCTGGCGCAGAACGGGCACTGAGCACCCGTCCTACGGGTGCGGGTGCGCTGTGGCTTGTCGCGCAGTTCCCCGCGCCCCTGGGTCGGCCTAGCTGCGGGCACCCGTCCCACAGAAGCGGCACCCCGCTACGCCGGGCTGCGGGACGCCCCGCCCCAGCCGGAACTCACCCCAGCCTCGCAGCCAAGCCCCCCGTACAACGCACCTCGTCACCAGCCGTGATCAGCAGCGCCTCCACATCCGGCAGCGACTCCAGCCACGCCAGGCCCTCCCGCGAACCCATCGCGAACGCCGCCGTCGCCCAGCAGTCCACCCACGTCAGCCGGGGACCCACCACCGTCACGGCGACCAGGTCGGTCACGGCGGAACGTCCCGTACGGGGGTCGACGATGTGATCTCCCCGCTCCGCCGTGCCGGACGTGGCCACGGACAGTTCCGCCGTCCCGGCCGCGGAGACGACCGCGGCGAGACCCCCCGGACGCAACGGGTCGGACACGCCCACGCGCCACGGCCGCTGCCCACCCGGTGTCCCGAGCAACTGCACGTCGCCGCCGCCGTTCAGATTCACTCCGCACACCCCGGGCACGTCCGCCAGCCGCCGAGCCGCCCGCTCGACGGCCCAGCCCTTGACGATGCCGGTCGGATCGAGGCGGCCCTGATACGACGTGCTGAACCAGCCGTCGCTTCTCCGCTCCGCCTCCGCGGCCAGTTCCAGCACCTCGGCGACCTCGGGGTCGCACTCCGCCACGGTCAGCTCCCCGCGCTGCAGCCGGGAGATCTGGCTGTCCCGGCGGTACGTGCTGAACACCTCGTCGACCCGGTGCAGCCCGGCGACGGCCTCGTCCAGGGCCGCGCGCACCGCGGCCGGTTCCCCGCCGCGGACGTCGAAGGAGAAGACGGTCCCCATCGTCTCCTCGGCATGACGTACCGCGGCGGGAGCCTGTGCGGAGTCGGTCACCGTGTCAGCCACCGGCCTGGTCCAGCGCGGACTGGAGGGACTGCTTGTAGCCGGCGCTGGTGTACGTGGCCCCGGACACGGCGTCGATCTGCGCGTTCCCGGCCGCTACGGCCGCCTGGTTGAGGCGGGGGACGGAGGAGGAGGTGATCTGGTCGCTGCGGCCGCCCTTGGGGGCCTGGACGGCCTCGGCCTTGGTGATCTTCCCGCCCGCGACGGTCACCCGCACCTGCACCGGGCCGTACTGCGTCTGCGCCACACTGCCGGTGAGGGTCCGCGTCGCGGCCTGGCCGCCTCCCGAGCCCGCGGCCTGCGAGGAACCGCCCCCGGCCGGAGCCTTGTCCAGGGCCGACTGGAGGGACTTCTTGTAGCCGGCGCTGGTGTACGTGGCGCCCGACACGGCGTCGATGTCCGCGTTTCCGGCCGCTACGGCCGCCTGGTTGAGGCGGGGGACGGAGGAGGAGGTGATCTGGTCGCTGCGGCCGCCCTTGGGGGCCTGGACCGCCTCGGCCTTGGTGATCTTCCCGCCCGCGACGGTCACCCGCACCTGCACCGGGCCGTACTGCGTCTGCGCGACATCGCCGGTCAGCGTCTGCGCACCGCCCGAACCCTGCTGGGACCCGGCCGAGGCCTTCGCCTTGTCCAGGGCCGACTGGAGGGACTTCTTGTAGCCGGCGCTGGTGTACGTGGCGCCCGAGACCGCGTCGATCTCCGCGCTCTGCGCCGCGACCGCCGCCTGGTTCAGGCGCGGCACCGAGCTGGCCGTGATCTGGTCGCTGCGGCCGCCCTTGGGGGCCTGGACCGCCTCGGCCTGGGTGATCTTGCCGTTGGCCATGGTCAGGCGGACCTGCACGGCGCCGTACTGCGTCTGCGCCGCGTCACCGGTGACCGCGCCGTTCACGCCGCCCTGCGGGGCCTGCCCGGCCGCCGCCGGCGGCGCCTGGCCCGCCGCCTGGGCCGAGCCCGGGTCGGAGGCCGGCTTCAGGGACAGCAGCAGCACGATCCCGGAGACGGTGGCTGCGCCGGCGAGCACGGCACGCCGGACGGGGTGAGACTTCCTCATCGTTTCCCAAACTCCTGAAAGACCGTTGGTGTCCCGTCGCTCACATCTCGAACGACTCGTGATGGATACGGCGAGCGGGTACTCCCGCGCCGCGCAGTGCCTCGTAGACCGACTGGGCGAAACCGGGCGGACCGCACATGAAGACGTCGTGGTCGTCGATGTCCGGGATCTTGCGCTGGAGGGACTCCGCAGAGATGTCCGGGCGTTCCCCCTCCGGGCTGTTGACCGCGTACATCAGCCGGGCACCGCGCTCGTCGGCGATCTTGGCGAGTTCGCCCCACAGCGCCAGGTCCTGGGTGGTGTTGGCCCGGTAGAGGAGGGTGATGTCGCCGGACGCCCCCGGCAGCGTCTCGAACAGCGCCCGCATCGGGGTGATGCCCACACCGCCCGCGACCAGCAGGACCTTGCCGCGGCTGCGGCGCTGCGCGGTCATCGCGCCGTACGGGCCCTCGGCCCACACCTTGGTGCCGGGTTCGAGATCACGCAGCCGGGAGGTGTGGTCACCGATCGCCTTGACCGTGATCCGCAGCATGTCGGGGCGGGGCGCCGCCGACAGCGAGTACGGGTGCGAACTGAAGCGCATTCCCGGGGCCTTGAACCGCCAGCGGAAGAAGTGCCCGGCCTCCGCGCCCATCCGGTGCAGCTTGCGCCCGCTGATCAGCACGGACACGATCCCGGGGGTCTCCTCGATGACCGCCGCCACCCGCATGCGGTGTCGCATGTTCAGCCGGATCGGCGTGAGGATCCGGTACCAGACGACCAGCGCGGTCACCACGCCGTACAGCCCGTACCAGAAGGTCTTAGCGGCCGGCTCGACGGCGAACTCGTTGCCGGTGGTGATCTGGTGCCAGAACGTCAGGTACACCGCCGCGTACGTCAGCAGGTGCACGTGGTACCAGGTGTCGTACCCGATCAGCCGGCGCACCCCGCCGATCGACAGGATGCCGATGACGAACAGCAGGCCCGTGCCGATGGCGGCCTTGCCCATGTCGGGCAGCTGGTTGATGGAGTCCGTCGTCTGCTGGACGATGTCGCCGAGCCCCTTGCCCGCCTGCAGGGCGTAGCCCCACATGATGAGGAAGACGTGGGCGAGGACCAGGCAGAGCGTGTAGCGGCCGGTCATGGCGTGCCAGCGCGCGACCCGGTCGGTGCCCACCCGGCGCTCCAGCGCGGGCACCCGGGCCATCTGGAGCACCACCAGCGCCATGAGGTAGCCGGCGAGCAGGCCGGTGATCCGGCCGGCGGCCAGGATCTTGCTCGTGTTGTCCGCGAGGGACGGTGTGTTGTCCCACCACAGCCACAGCACGGCCGCCGCACCGGCCCACAGGGCGATCAGCAGCGGGACGGCCGGGGAGCGGCGCGGGCGGATGCGGCGCATCGTCTGGCGGCGGGCGGCACGTCCGCCTGCGAGCGTGGTGGTCACGGTTCCTCCGTGGGGACTTGACCCTTGGCCCACAGATACGTGCCGGGAGACGGGAGTGTTCAGCCGTGTTCCAGGTCGGGTGCTGACAGCGGTGACCGCTGGTAACACGCGCGCGGCCCGCACCCCGTCACAGCCGCGTGACGGCCGTCTTCCCGCTCCGGGTGCCGACGGCGATGTGCGGCCGCCGTGCTGGGTCGGCCCAGACGAGGATCCGCCGCATCGCGTCCTCGGGCACGGAGACACAACCGGCCGTCGCGCCGCGCCCGTTGGCGTGGAGGAAGATGCCCGCGCCGCGCCCCCGCACGGGACGCCCGTAGTTGAAGCCGATGACGAGCGCGTGCGCGTACTGGGCGCGGTAGGCGATCAGCTGCTCGGCCTCGGCGGCCCGGCAGTCGGCCGCGCGCGGCTCGCTCCAGCGGTTGTAGGAGCGGGAGTCGTTGTCCTGGCACCACCAGGAATCGTGGTGCACCCTGCGGTAGGTGTACGCCGTCCCGCGCGGCGCCGCCTTGATGCCGAAGGCGTACGGCAGGCCGTAGAGGCCGGTGGGTGTGGTACTGGTGCCCTGCTTGCGGGAGGCGCCCCCGACGAGCCCGTTCGCTCCGAACCGGGCCGGCGCGGAGCCCCTCTTCACCCAGCGCCCGTCTTTGCCGCGGTCCCACCAGACGACCGTGCCCGTCGTCGAGGCCCGCCCCGGGGCCACCGCGGTGATCAGCTGGGTGCCGCCGCCGGTGTCCGCCATCCGGGCCGGCAGCGGCGGGGCGGGGGCGGGCGGCCCGGCGCCGAGCACGATCAGGGAGGAGACGGCGAGGGCGACGGCACCGGGGCGCATGCCTCAGACGGTAGAGGGGGGCAGCGGCAACGGCAGCCCGGGTAGTCCGTCCAGGCTGCTGGCGATGTGCTCCTTCTTGCTGAAGTACGCGCTGAGCGAGGCGTCGTCCTCCCGGGCGAACCGCTTGCCGTGCAGGTCCCGGTCCTCCTCGTACGCCATGAAGGGCACCGCGTAACCGCAGGTGTCGCGGACGAGTTCGGCGGTGACGACGATGATCGCGCGCAGGCCGTGCTGGGTCGTGTCGATGTCCGGGAAGTGCGTGAGCAGTTCCCCGAAGCGAGGGTCGTCGCGGAAGACCGGCTCACCTCTGCCGTGCACGCGGACGATGTTCGGCGGGCCCTGGAATGCGCACCACATCAGGGTGATCCGCCCGTTCTCCCGGAGGTGGGCGATGGTCTCGGCGTTGGAACCGGCGAAGTCGAGGTAGGCCACCGTGTGCTCGTCGAGCACCGCGAAGGAGCCCGTGAGCCCCTTGGGCGAGAGGTTGACCGTGCCGTCGGCGGCCAGGGGAGCGGTGGCGGTGAAGAAGACCGGCTGCGCCTCGATGAACGTGCGGAGCCGGCCGTCTATGCGCTCATAAGTCTTTCCCATGTCGAACGATTATGCTCGCAGGTCTTTCGGCTGTCTAAGGAATCGCGCCCAGGGAAGTGCGGGATCCGGTCACCTCTGCCGGACCCCGCGCGGACGTATGCCGTGGCCGCCCCGGCCGGCGCTCCCACGGGGCGGCCACAGCGCCTGTCACCTACTTGTTGAGCGTGCAGGTGGCCAGGGAGTCCAGGCCCTGCGGCTTGGCGGCGGTGCGGCCGATGGCGGTGGCGATGCGGTTGACGGTCGCCACGCGCTTGTCCTTGAGCGGGCCGAGGATGGCGTTCTGGACGAAGTTCGGGCCGCCCTGGCCGACGGTGTCGACCAGGCGCTTGTTGGCCTCCTGGATCTGCGTGTTGAGCAGGGTCAGGTTGCGGTCGACCTCGGCCTTGGCGGAGGCGGGGACCGCGGGGAGCTTCGAGCTGACGTCCGGGCAGGTGATCGTGCCTGCGCCGCCGCCGTTGCCTGCGTTGCCCGCGTTCCCGGCGTTGCCCGCGTTCCCGGCGTTCCCGGCGTTCCCCGCGTTGCCGCCCGCCTGCGGCTTGCCGGCCGCGCCGCCGCCCGCGTTGGTGCTCGCGCCGTTGAGCGTGCAGGTGGCCAGGGAGTCCAGGCCCTGCGGCTTGGCGGCGGTGCGGCCGATGGCGGTGGCGATGCGGTTGACGGTCGCCACGCGCTTGTCCTTGAGCGGGCCGAGGATGGCGTTCTGGACGAAGTTCGGGCCGCCCTGGCCGACGGTGTCGACCAGGCGCTTGTTGGCCTCCTGGATCTGCGTGTTGAGCAGGGTCAGGTTGCGGTCGACCTCGGCCTTGGCGGAGGCGGGGACCGCGGGGAGCTTCGACCTGACGTCCGGGCAGGTGATCGTGCCGGGGCCCGCGAGTGTCCGGGCGCTGGTCCCGTCGCTCTTGGAGCCCTCCCCGGCGAGGGCGAAGCCGGCGATCACCGTGCCGGACAGCGCCACCGCGGCGGCGCCGCCGATGAACGTGACGCGACGCTTGTTGTACTTCGGAAGAGCCCTGGACATGCGGATGCCTCACTAGGGTCGGGGGTGTCGTCGGTGTCGTAACGCGGCGCCTGCGTTCGGCGAGAGGTACGGGTAAGCGGTTTCCCGCGTTCAAAGGATCTTCAAATTCCTCTCGCCTGGCCGAAATCCCCTCCTCAGCCCCGCTGAATTGACGAATCATGCAGACCTCTGCATACTCATGCATGACGGTGAGGCACATCCACACCCCTTGAGGAGCACGCAGGTGAGCAGCAACAGCGGTGACGTCCGGCTCTGGGGCGGTCGTTTCGCCGACGGTCCCGCCGAGGCCCTGGCGAAGCTGTCCGCGTCCGTCCACTTCGACTGGCGCCTCGCGCCGTACGACATCGCCGGTTCGCGCGCCCACGCGCGCGTGCTCCACAAGGCCGGCCTGCTCACGGAAGACGAACTGACCCGCATGATCGCCGGCCTCGACCAGCTGGAGGCGGACGTCGCCGACGGCTCCTTCGTGGGCACGATCGCCGACGAGGACGTCCACACCGCCCTGGAGCGGGGCCTCCTGGAGCGCCTCGGCCCCGACCTGGGCGGCAAGCTGCGCGCGGGCCGGTCCCGCAACGACCAGGTCGCGACCCTCTTCCGCATGTACCTGCGGGATCACGCCCGGATCGTCGGCGGCCTCGTCGCCGAGCTCCAGGACGCGCTGATCGGCCTCGCCGAGGCCCACCCCGACGTGGCGATGCCCGGCCGCACGCACCTCCAGCACGCCCAGCCCGTCCTCTTCGCCCACCACGTCCTGGCCCACGTCCAGTCCCTCTCCCGGGACGCGGAGCGGCTGCGCCAGTGGGACGCCCGCACGGCGGTCTCGCCCTACGGCTCGGGAGCCCTGGCGGGCTCCTCCCTCGGGCTGGACCCGGAGGCGGTGGCCAAGGACCTCGGCTTCGAGCACGGCTCCGCCGGCAACTCCATCGACGGGACGGCCTCCCGCGACTTCGTCGCCGAGTTCGCGTTCATCACGGCGATGATCGGGGTCAACCTCTCCCGGATCGCCGAAGAGGTCATCATCTGGAACACGAAGGAGTTCTCCTTCGTGACCCTGCACGACGCGTTCTCCACGGGTTCGTCGATCATGCCGCAGAAGAAGAACCCGGACATCGCGGAGCTGGCGCGCGGCAAGTCCGGCCGCCTGATCGGCAACCTGACGGGCCTGATGGCCACGCTCAAGGCCCTCCCGCTCGCGTACAACCGCGACCTCCAGGAGGACAAGGAGCCGGTCTTCGACTCCATCGACCAGCTGGAGGTCCTGCTCCCGGCCTTCACCGGCATGATGGCCACCCTCACCGTCCACCGCGAGCGCATGGCGGAACTGGCCCCGGCCGGCTTCTCCCTCGCCACGGACATCGCCGAGTGGCTGGTCAAGCAGGGCGTCCCGTTCCGCGTGGCCCACGAGGTCGCGGGGGAGTGCGTGAAGGCCGCCGAGGCGGAGGGCAAGGAACTGGACGAGCTGACGGACGACCAGTTCGCGAAGATCTCCAGCCACCTGACCCCCGAGGTCCGCACGGTCCTCAACGTCCCCGGCGCCCTGGCCTCCCGCAACGGCAGGGGTGGCACGGCCCCGAGCGCGGTGGCGATCCAGCTGGCCGAGGTGAAGGCGGACGTGGCGGCCCAGCACGAGTGGGCAGTGGCCAGGAAGCAGGCCTGAGGGAATCGCCCTCCAGGGGCGCGGGGAACTGCGCGAACGAGCGAAGACGACCCGCACTCGCCGAAACACCGCAACGGCCGAGCTCTGAGGCGAAGGTCATCGCGGGTTACGTTGGGTCGGAGCCGAACCGGAGCCGACCGAACGGAGCCCCCGATGCCCTTCGCCCGCCTGGCCACAGCCACAACCCCCACCTGCCACATCGGCCTCGGCCTCGCCGCCGTCGGACGCCCGGGCTACATCAACCTCGGCCGGGAAGAAGACCTCGGAGAGGACCGCAGCGTCGAGACGCTGCGCACCCGCACCCACGAACTCCTCGACGCCGCGTACGCACAGGGCGTCCGCTACTTCGACGCCGCCCGCTCCTACGGCCGTTCCGAGGAGTTCCTCGCCGACTGGCTCAAGGCGAGGCCGGCCTTCGGCGACATCGTCGTAGGCAGCAAGTGGGGTTACACCTACACCGCCGACTGGTCCACGGACGCCGAGAAGCACGAGGTCAAGGACCACACCCTCGCCGCCTACGAACGGCAGCGCGCGGAGAGCGAGACCCTGCTCGGCGACCGGCTCGACCTCTACCAGATCCACTCCGTGACCCCGGACAGCCCGGCCCTCACCGACAAGGAACTGCACGCCAGGCTCGCGGAAGCCGCCGAGCGGGGCCTCACCGTCGGCTTCTCCACCAGCGGCCCCGCCCAGGCGGACGCGATCCGCGCCGCCCTCGCCGTGACGGTCGACGGCGAACCCCTCTTCCGTACGGTGCAGTCCACGTACAACGCGCTGGAGACCTCCGCCGCCCCCGCCCTCGCCGAGGCGCACGACGCCGGACTCACCGTGATCGTCAAGGAGGGCATGGCCAACGGCCGACTGGCCGGGCCGCACGCCCCGGAGGTCCTGCGGGAGATCGCCGAACAGGCCGGGCTGGGCTGCGACGCCGTCGCCCTGGCCGTCATCCTGCGCCAGCCCTGGGCCGGTGTCGTCCTCTCCGGCGCCGCCACCACCAACCAGCTCGCCTCGAACCTGCACGCGGCGGTCGTCGATCTCGACGACGAGCAGCTGACCCGCCTCGCCACCCTGGTGGAGGAGCCTCAGGCGTACTGGGAGCGGCGCGCGCAGCTGCCCTGGCACTGATCACCTCCGCGCGCATTCAACGGCAGCCGTGAGTCACGCATGCCCCGAGTGAGACATTCATGTCTCATTTGGGGTATGGTCGTCTCATGGCTGTCGATCCTGAGCACGTGCTGCGCGCCGCCGCGGCCCTGCTGACCCGCAAATCCACCGCGACCATGGACGAGGTCGCCAAGGCCGCCGGGATCAGCCGGGCCACGCTGCACCGTCACTTCGCCGGACGTGACGCCCTCGTCCGGGCACTGGAAGCGCTCGGCATCGCGGAGTGCGAGGCCGCGCTGGACGCGGCCCGGCTCGACGAGGGCACCGCGAGCGAGGCCGTACGCCGGCTCGTCGGAGCCGTCGAGCCGGCCGCCGGACTGCTCGCGTTCCTCTACACCGAGAACCAGCTCTTCGAGGGCGAGGAGCAGAACGCGGGCTGGGCCCTGATCGACGACCGGATCTCCGCCCTGTTCCGGCGCGGCCAGCTCAGCGGCGAGTTCCGCATCGACCTCACGCCCGCCTGGCTCACCGAGGCGCTGTACGGCCTGATGGCCTCCGGCGCCTGGCTGGTGCAGAGCGGCAAGGGCGCCCCCAAGGACTTCCAGCACATGATCGTCGAGCTGATGCTCGGCGGCGCACTCAGGAGAGAGGAATCATGACCAGCACCCTGCAGCCGGCGTCGACGACCGAGGCGGTGGAGCGCCCGGGCCGCTGGCTCGCGCTCGGCGTTCTCGTGCTCGCCGTGCTGCTGGTGGCCGTCGACGCGACCGTTCTCGGTCTCGCGACCCCCTACATCAGCGAGGACCTCAAGCCCTCCGGCACCCAGCTGCTGTGGATCGGCGACGTCTACTCGTTCGTCATCGCCGGCCTGCTCGTCTCCATGGGCAGCCTCGGCGACCGGATCGGCCGCAAGCGGATCCTGCTGGTCGGTGCCACGGCGTTCGGCGCGATATCCGTGTTCAACGCCTACGCCACGACCCCGGAGATGATGATCGTCGCGCGGGCACTGCTCGGCGTCGCCGGCGCGACCCTGATGCCGGCCACGCTCGCGCTCATCCGCAACCTCTTCCACGACCCGCGCGAGCGCAGCCTCGCCGTCGGCATCTGGGGCGCCACCGCCTCCGCGGGTACGGCCGTCGGCCCCATCGTCGGCGGGTTCCTGCTGGAGCACTTCTGGTGGGGGTCGGTCTTCCTGATCAACCTGCCCGTGATGGCCGTGCTGGTCCTGGTCGGGATCAAGCTGCTGCCCGAGTCGCGCACCGCGAACCCCGGCCCCTGGGATCTGGTCAGCGTCGTGCTGTCGCTGGTCGGCATGATCGGCGTCGTGTACGCGATCAAGGAAGCGGCGACCCACGGCTTCGCGTGGACCACCCTGGCCGCGGGCCTGCTGGGGGCGGCCGCCCTGTACGGGTTCGTCCGCCGTCAGCTCAGGCTCCCGACGCCACTGCTGGACATGCGGCTGTTCCGCAACCGCGGTTTCAGCGGGGCGGTGCTGGCCGATCTGCTGACCATCCTGGGCCTGTCCGGGCTGGTGTTCTTCCTGTCGCAGTACCTGCAACTCGTCCAGGGCAGGCGCCCGTTCGAGGCCGGGCTGGCCGAACTGCCCGCGGCGGTCGGCGCGGTGGTGGCCGGACTCGTCGCGGGGCGCGCGGCCCGGCGCTTGTCGGTACGGGCCGTCGTCTCCGGGGGCCTCGCGGCCATTGGCCTCGCGCTGGCCGCGCTGACGGTGCTCGACCAGTCCACCGGCTACCCGCTGCTCGGGACCGCGCTGCTGGTGGTCGGTGTGGGGGCCGGTTTCTCGTTCACCGTGACCGCCGACGTGATCCTCTCCAGCGTGCCCAAGGAGCAGGCGGGCTCCGCGTCCGCGGTGTCCGAGACGGCGTACGAACTCGGTGCCGCGCTCGGCATCGCCGCGCTCGGCTCGATCGTCACCGGCGTCTATCGCGATTTCACCGGCCCCTCGGGTACACCGGCCGCGGCCCACGAGTCGCTGGGGGGCGCGGTCGAGGCGGCCGCGGGCATGCCGTCCCACAGCGCCGCCGCGATGCTGGACGCGGCCCGCACGTCCTTCGTCGACGGCCTGGCCCTCGCGGCGGGCGTGGGCGCGGCGGTCCTGCTGGCCGCGGCGGTGGCGGCGTGGTTCCTGCTACGAGGCCAGAAGCTGGAAGGCGGCCCGGCAAACCACGCCTGACCATCACGCGCTCAGCCGGCAAACGCCCCTGAGGTCATGCCCTCAGGGGCGCGGGGAACTGCGCGACAAGCCCACCACAACCCGCAGCCGCCGACGGTCCACGGCCACCCGAGCCCAAAGGCGCCCCGGAAAACCTACGCCGCTTCCTTCGCCTTGCTCGCGTACATGTCCACGTACTCCTGCCCGGACAGCCGCATGACCTCGGCCATCACCGAGTCGGTCACGGCCCGCAGCACATACCGGTCCCGGTCCATCCCCTCGTACCGGGAGAATTCCATCGCCTCACCGAACCGCACGGTCACCCTGCCCGGCCGGGGCAGCCCCGCCCCACCCGGCTGAAGCTTGTCCGTTCCGATCATGGCGAACGGCACCACCGGCGCCCCCGTCATCAGGGTCAGCCGGGCGATCCCCGTCCGCCCCCGGTACAGCCGCCCGTCGGGCGACCGCGTCCCCTCCGGGTAGATGCCGAACATGCGGCCTTCCTCCAACACCCGCCGCCCGGTCATCAGCGCGGCGACACCGCCCCGGCCACCGTCACGGTCCACCGGGATCATGCCGACGCCGGTGAAGAACCAGGCCATCAGCCGACCCTTGAGACCCTTGCCGGTCACGTACTCGTCCTTGCCGATGAAGACGACCTGACGGTCGCAGACCAGCGGCAGGATCATCGAGTCGATGAACGTCAGGTGGTTTCCGGCCAGGATGACCGGGCCGTCGCCGGGAATGTGCTCCGCACCCTCCACCCGGGGGCGGAACATCAGGCGCATGGCCGGGCCGAGCACTGCCTTGATGAGCGCGAAGCGGGACAACGGACCCTCCGGTGTCAAGGGGTTCTGTATGAGTCTGTGCAGGTGAGGACGATACTCGTGGCCCCGGGCATCGCGCACATCGGGCACGGCGACTTCACCGAGGCCTTACGCATTGTTGACGCGTGTTTACCTGCGGTGGCGCACCGCCGGAAGGGCGTAACGAGGCCGACACGATGTGACACACATCGCCCGGGAGCACATCGCACGCGTTCCCAGAACCGCCGGACCGAATCGAACCGACACGACGAACCGTCAATTCATCCTCCTCACCAGCCACTACGACATCCGACGTCACCCGCGTGTTCCGCCCGAGGTCTCCCACCGGTCATGTACGCGCCCCTACGATCGGCCCGCAATGACGAGCCGGACGGCAGGGAGGGCGCTCATGGGAACGCAGGAGTCGAACGAAGAAACGAGCGGTACCGGACCGAGCGGAACCGGACGGCGGGCCCTGCTCGGCGCTGCGGTGCTCGGTGCCGGGGGAGCGGTCCTCGGCATGGCCGGCACCGCGCGGGCGGACGCCGCCCGGCACGGCGGCGGGCCGGGAAGCCTGCCCAGGCCGACGATCATCGGCCACCGCGGCGCCAGCGGCTACCGCCCGGAGCACACCTTCGGCTCGTACCAGCTGGCCCTCGACATGGGCGCCGACATCGTCGAGGCGGGCGACCTGGTCCCGACGAAGGACGGGCACCTGGTCTGCCGGCACGAGCCGGAGATCGGCGGCACCACCGACGTCGCCGACCACCCCGAGTTCGCCGGCCGCAGGAAGACCAAGCTGCTCGACGGCGTCTCCACCACCGGCTGGTTCACCGAGGACTTCACGCTCGCCGAGCTGAAGACCCTGCGCGCCGTCGAGCGCATCCCGGCCAACCGTCCGCACAACACCCTTTACGACGGCCGCTGGGAGATCCCCACCTTCGAAGAGGTCCTCAGATGGCAGGACGAGCAGACCCGCGAGCGCGGCAAGCAGGTGTGGATCTACCCCGAGCTCAAGCACCCCACCTACTTCCGCAAGCAGGGCCTCCCGCTGGAGGAGCGCGTCGCCAAGCTGCTGCGCAAGTACCGCAAGGACCGGCGCACCTCCCCGGTCATCCTCCAGTCCTTCGAACCGACCAGCATCCAGCGCCTGCACAAGCTCGTCGACAACCCGCTGGTCGTCCTGCTGTCCTCGGCGGGCTCCCGCCCCTGGGACTTCGTCGAGACCGGTGACCCGCGCACGGTCGCCGATCTGGTCAAGCCGGCCGGCCTCAGGGAGATCGCCTCCTACGCGCGCGGCATCGGGCCGACCCTGGACCTGGTCATCCCGCGCGACGCCCAGGGCAGGCTCACCCGGCCGACGTCGCTCGTCTCCGACGCGCACAAGGTGGGCCTGATCCTGCACCCGTACACGATGCGCAACGAGAACCCCTTCCTGCCCGCCGAGTTCCGCAAGGGCACGGACGCGGACGCCTACGGTGACGTCTTCGGCGCGTACCGGGCGTACTTCGCGACCGGCATCGACGGCGTCTTCACCGACCAGCCCGACACGGGTCTGCTGGCCCGCGAGGACTTCAACGCCTGAGTCCGTCAACACCCGGGCTCACACACCCCGGTCGAGTGAGCTTCGGCCGTCCGGGCAACCCGCCGCCCGGGCGGCCGCGTCGCTCCGCATATGACGCACGACCTGGTCACCGCCCTGCGCCCGCTGCTCACCGCCGAGGTCTCGGCGGAGGCATATTCCACCGGAACCGAGCCGGGCGACCTGGAGCAGGCGGTCTGGCTCCGCCTGCTGGAGCGTCTCGACGCCGAGGGCCCGCCGCTCGATCCTCAGCAGTGGCTCCGCCGCGCCGTCCGCTCCGAGGTGCGCCGCACCCGCCGTACGAGCCGTCTCGAACGGCCGTACGCGGGTGAACCGGTGGACGACCCGGACCGCGATCCCGAACAGCTCGCCCTCGCCGCGGCCCGTGGCCGGGCCCTGCGCGAAGCCGTGCGCCGCCTCCCGGGCCGCTGCCCCCGGCTGATGGAGGCCCTGCTCTCGCCGGAAGACCTGACATACCGGGAAATCGCAGGGGAGTTGGGTATCTCACAGGGGAGTCTTGGCCCGGAACGTTCCAGATGCCTGGGATGTCTCCGAAGATTGCTCACGCCGGAGGTTGCGGCCCGCTGAGGACGGGGATAGGAGTGGGGAACGACCGGTGATCAGATGAGCGGGAGGCGTGCGCACATGGGCATGAGCGTGACCATCTCTGCGGCGACCGAGCAGGACGCGGAGCAGATCTTCAGACTGCAGTACCTGTGCTTCCAGACGGAGGCGGCGCTGTACGGGAACTACCGCATCGACCCGCTCGTCCAAACCCTCGACTCGGTCCGCGAGGAGGTCACCCGCGACTGCGTCTTCGTCGCCCGGCTCGGCGAGGAGGTCGTCGGCTCGGTCCGCGGCTCGGTCTCCGAGGACGGCGCCGCCGGGATCGGCAAGCTCTGCGTCCACCCCCGCCTTCAGGGCCACGGCATCGGCGCCCGCCTGCTCCGCGCAGCGGAGTCGGCCCTCGCCGACCAGCACGGCGCCACCCGCTTCCGCCTCCACACCGGCCACCGCAGCGAGGGCAACCTCCGCCTCTACCGCAAGGTCGGCTACGAGACGGTGGGCACGTCCCAGGGCGCGGACGGCGTACCGATGATCGTCCTGGAGAAGCCGGCCGGGACCTACGCGGCGACGGCTTGATCACCGCCCTTCAGGGGCGCGGGGAACTGTGCGAGCAACCACATTTGGCCCGCGGCCGCCTGACGAACCTCAGGCGGCATCCTCCCGAGGCACACCCCGGCGCAACCAGTAGATCGCGGACAGCGGCAAGAGCACGGGAATGAAGAGGTACCCCATCCCGAAGTCCGACCACACCGTCGCGTCCGGGAAGGCGGACGGCTCGATCAACGTCCACGTCCCCACCGTCAGCACACCCGCCAACTCGGCGACACAGCACGCCAGCGCAGCCTTCCGCGCCGTCTCCCCACCCCGCACCAGCGAGTACGTGATGAACCCGTACACCAGCCCCGCCACCGCCGACAGCGAGTACGCCAGCGGCGCCCGGTCGAACTCCGTCGCGATCTGATACGCGGACCGCGACACCGCCCCCACGACCATCACGCCGTACAGCCACACCAGCAGCGTGCCCGGCCCGCTGATCAGCCGCTGCCGGCTCACCTCAGCCTCCCCAGATGTCATAGAGACGCACCTCCAGCACCGCCAGCACCACACCGCCGGCGGCCACCGTCACCGAACCCCACCGCGTCCGCTCGGCCAGCGACATGAACCCGGCCGCCGGGACGCACGCGAACGCCCCCAGCAGATACGCCACGAAGATCGTCGTGCCCTGCTCCGGCTTCTCGCCCTGCGCGAGCAGCACGATCCCGGCCACCAGCTGGATCAGCGACAGCAGCGTGACCACGGCCATCCCGATGAAGTGCCAGTCCTTCGTCGGCTGGTCACGGTAGGCGGCCCAGCCGCACCAGGCGGCGAGCAGCAGCGCGGCGACGCCGGTCACCAGCGTCAGGACATCAAGCATGCTGCGACCTTATTACGGCCGAAAAGGCCCGATGCCTGCGGCCCTGGCCTGCACCGTAGGGTCGAGGGCATGACGATCCACGCGCAGGCCCTGCTGTTCGACAACGACGGAACCCTCGTCTCCTCCCTCGCCTCGGTCGACCGTTGCTGGACGCGGTGGGCCGCGGAGTACGGGATCACGGCCGAGGAGTTCGCCCGGGTCGAGCTGCACGGGCGGCCGGCCGCCGAGATAGCCGCCGACCTGCTGCCCGCCGAGATCGTCCCGCAGGCCGTCGCCCGCATCGAGGACCTGGAGGTCGACGACGTGCCGAACGGCGGTGTGCACCTGCTGCCCGGCACCCGTGGCTTCCTCGACTCCCTGCCCGGTGACCGCTGGGCCGTCGTCACCTCCGCCACCCGGCGCCTGGCCGAGGCCCGGCTCGACGCCGTCGGCATCCTGCCCAAGACACTCGTCGCCGCCGACGACATCACCCGCGGCAAGCCCGACCCCGAGCCCTATCTCCTCGCCGCCCGCGCCCTCGGCGTCGACCCGGCCCACTGCGTCGTCTTCGAGGACGCCCCCGCGGGCCTGGCGTCCGGCCGGGCCGCCGGCATGACCACCGTGGCGTTGACCACAACCCACCAGGCCCACGAACTGCACGCCGACCTGGTCGTCGAGAACCTGTCGGCCCTGTCCGCACTGGTCACCGAGCAGGGCGTGGAGATCTCCCTGCGCGGCTGACCGATCCCGACTCCGTCCACCGCTGTCCAGCATTCGGACAGCGGGGGGCCGGTCAGGACCGTACGCGTGTTTTACTGACGACATGACCACGACGAGCGACCGCATCCCCGCGACCGAGGCGACCATGGCGCCCGGTGCTCGTTGTATGTGTCGAATGTGCGCCTTCTAGAGGGCCCCCGCACCACCCCCTGAGCTCGCGCCCCGAAGCGAGACCGCGGCCCGTCCGCACGCCCTGAGCGCTGCGTGACCCGATGCCGCCCCGCGCACATGTTCTCCCCGGTTCCACTCTCCAGCGAGAACCGTGTCGCGTCCCTGACCGAATGCACCTGTGCCCGGGCACACCCACGCCCGCGCACTCGACAGTGACGGAATCCCAGTGATCACCACCTCGGGCCTGACCAAGGTCTACCGTGCACGCGGCCGCGAGGTCACCGCCCTGGACGGCGTCGACCTGCACGTCCGCGAAGGCGAGGTGTACGGCGTCATCGGCCAGTCCGGCGCCGGCAAGTCCTCGCTCATCCGCTGCGTCAACCTGCTGGAACGCCCCACCTCCGGCACCGTGACCGTCGCCGGGCAGGACCTCACCGCCCTGGCCGGCCGCGGCCCGCGCGCCGGGAAGGAACTGCGGCGGGCGCGCAGCCGCATCGGCATGGTCTTCCAGCACTTCAACCTGCTGTCCTCCCGGACCGTCCAGGACAACGTCGAACTGCCGCTGGAGATCCTCGGCAAGTCCGGGCAGGAACGCTCCCGCAAGGCGCTGGAACTGCTCGACCTGGTGGGCCTGGCCGACAAGGCGAAGTCCTACCCGGCTCAGCTCTCCGGCGGCCAGAAGCAGCGCGTCGGCATCGCCCGCGCGCTCGCCGGCGACCCGAAGGTGCTGCTGTCCGACGAGGCCACCAGCGCCCTCGACCCGGAGACCACCCGCTCGATCCTGGCGCTGCTGCGCGACCTCAACCGGCAGCTCGGCCTGACCGTCCTGCTCATCACCCACGAGATGGACGTCGTGAAGTCGGTCTGCGACTCGGCGGCCCTCATGGAGAACGGGCGCATCGTCGAGTCCGGCACGGTCAGCGAGCTCCTCGCGACCCCCGGCTCCGAACTCGCCTCGGCGCTGTTCCCGCTCGGCGGCGAGGCCTCCGGCGAGGACCGCACCGTCGTGGACGTCACCTTCCAGGGCGAGAGCGCCACCCAGCCCGTCATCTCGCAGCTGGCCCGCACCTACAACATCGACATATCGATCCTCGGCGCCGCCATCGACACCGTCGGCGGCCTCCAGGTCGGCCGGATGCGCATCGAACTGCCCGGCCGCTACGAGGACAACGTCGTGCCGATCGGCTTCCTGCGGGAACAGGGGCTCCAGATCGACGTCCTGGGCCACGAGTCCGAACTGGTGAAGGAAGGTGCCAAGTGACCTGGTCCGAGATGCAGCCCCTGCTGGAGCAGGCGTGTTGGGACACGCTCTACATGGTCGGCTGGTCCACGCTCATCGCCGTCGTCGGCGGACTGCCGCTCGGCATCCTGCTGGTCCTCACCGACCGCGGCGGCCTCCTGCAGAACCTCGCCGCCAACAAGGTCATCGGGCAGGTCGTGAACATCGCCCGCTCCCTGCCGTTCATCATCCTGATGGTCGCGCTGATGGGCTTCACCCGCTCGATCACCGGGACGACCATCGGCGTCGAGGCGGCCATCGTGCCCCTCGCCGTCGGCGCCATCCCCTTCTTCGCGCGCCTGGTCGAGACGGCCGTCCGCGAAGTGGACCACGGGCTCGTCGAGGCCGTGCAGTCCATGGGCGGCAACACCTGGACCATCGTCCGCAAGGTGCTCGTCCCCGAGTCCCTGCCGTCGCTGATCTCCAGCACCACCACCACGATCGTGGCCCTCATCGGCTACTCGGCCATGGCGGGCACCGTCGGCGCCGGCGGCCTCGGGGACATCGCCATCCGCTACGGCTACCAGCGCTTCGAGACCCAGCTGATGTGGATCACCGTCGCGATCCTCGCCGTCGTCATCTCGGTCATCCAGTTCGCCGGCGACTACGCGGCCCGCTCCCTGCACCGCCGGGGCTCCCACGCGGGCCCGGCCCCCAAACTGCGGCTCCTCAAAGCCGCCTCCTGAGCCCCCCGTTCACCCACAACGGGGTCGCACCACTCGCAAGGTCATAAGGAAAGGCACTTTTCGTGCGTAACACCGCCAAGATCACCACCGCCGTCCTCGCCGCCGGAGCCCTCACCCTCGGGCTCACCGCCTGCGGCGGCGACAGCTCCTCCTCCACCGACGGACCCCTGATCGTCGCCGCCAGCCCCGTCCCGCACGCCGAGATCCTCACCTACGTGCAGGACAACCTGGCGAAGAAGGAGGGCCTGGACCTCCAGGTCAAGGAGTTCACCGACTACGTCACGCCGAACACGGCGACGCAGGACGGCTCCGTCGGCGCCAACTACTTCCAGAACAAGCCGTACCTCGACGACTTCAACAAGAAGAACGGCACCGACATCGTGCCCGTCGTCACGGTCCACCTGGAGCCGCTCGGCCTCTACTCCCACAAGGTCAAGAAGGCCGACGACCTGAAGAGCGGTGCGACCGTCGCCATCCCCAACGACACGGTCAACGAGGCCCGCGCCCTCAAGCTCCTCGCCGCCAACGGGCTCATCACCCTCAAGGCGGGCGTCGGCAACGAGGCGACCCCCTCCGACATCACCAAGAACCCCAAGAACCTCAAGTTCAAGGAGCTGGAGGCGGCCCAGACCCCGCGCTCCCTCGACGACGTGGACGCCGCCGTGGTCAACGGCAACTACGCCATCGAGTCCGACCTCAAGCCCTCCAAGGACGCCCTCGTCCTGGAGTCCCCGGAGAACAACCCCTACGGCAACTTCCTCGCCGTGAAGAAGGGCAACGAGGACGACCCGCGCGTGAAGAAGCTCGCCAAGCTCCTCACCTCGCCCGAGGTCAAGAAGTTCATCCAGGACAAGTACGCCGGCTCCGTGCTCGCCTCCTTCTGAGCCCACGTCCGGCACCCGCGCGCACGGGGCCCTTCCCCCACCCGGTGGGGAGGGTCCCGTGGTGCGGATCAGTGCTTTCATGCTGCATGCTGGGCAGTTCAGCATGCCCTGAAGGTTCACCGAAGGTTACGGAGCGGCGCATGACGAGCACCTTCCCCAACATCTCCATCAGCACGGAGCGGTTGGTGCTGCGTCCCCTCGACGAAGACGACGTCGCCTCCCTGGCCGCGATGATGAACGACGAACAGGTGGCGGCCTGGACGTCCGTCCCCCAGCCCTTCACCGAGGACGGCGCCCGCAGCTGGATCACCGAGTACGCCCCCGCCGAGCGCACCGGGGGACGCGGAATCGACTTTGCGATCACCGAGTTCCTCACCCAGCGCCTGGTCGGCGTCATCCAGCTCTCCAAGACCAACTGGCACGTACGCTCCACCGAGCTGTCGTACATCATCGCCCCCTGGGCCCGCGGCGAGGGCTACGCGTCCGAGGCCGCCCTGGTCACCGCCCAGTGGCTCTTCACGGACCAGAAGTTCGAGCGCATCGAACTGCGCACCGCGGCCGACAACACCGCCTCCCAGCAGGTCGCGCAGAAGATCGGCTGTATCAGCGAGGGCGTGCTGCGCAACGCCTGTATAGCCCGGGCCCGTGCCGAGGACGGCACATGGACCGACGTACGCACCGACTTCATCGTCTGGAGCCTGCTCCCGGAGGACCTGGAAGGCGTCGGCGAGCAGCTGCGGGACGGCTTCACGTCCTTCGGCGACTGGAACTGACCGGAACCACCCGCAGGACGGCGGCGACCAGGACACCGGGGCCCCCTCCGACACCTCCACCGGGTACCCTCACGGAGCCCGCCCGCGGGCTGCTCCCCACAACGCCACGCAGACGACCTGCGAAAACCCCTGGAGACTGACGACGATGGCCGACCGGGTCACGGTGATCGGCTGGGACGGTTCGCCGCTGACCGCCGCGGCGAGCGCCGCCCTGGGTGCCGCCACGCTCGTGGCCGGTGCCGCCCACCACCTGGCGCTCCCCGAGGTACCCGCAGGCGCCGAGCGCATCCGGCTCGGCAGTGTGGCCCTCGCCGCCCGCCGCATCGCCGGCCACCGCGGCACGGCCGTCGTGCTCGCCGACGGCGACCCCGGCTTCTTCGGCGTCGTACGCACCCTGCGCGCGCCCGAGTTCGGCCTTGAGGTGGAGGTCGTCCCCGCCGTGTCCTCCGTCGCCGCCGCCTTCGCCCGCGCCGGTATGCCCTGGGACGACGCACAGGTGGTCGCCGCACACCCCCGCACGCTGCGGCGCGCGGTCAACGTATGCCGCGCCCACACCAAGGTCGCGGTCCTCACCTCACCCGGCGCCGGCCCCGCCGAACTCGGCCTGCTCCTCGAAGGGGTCCACCGCTCCTTCGTCATCTGCGAGGAACTCGGCACCACCCGCGAGCGCGTCTCCGTCGTCACCTCCGACAAGGCCGCCGACCACACCTGGCGCGACCCCAACGTCGTCATCGTCCTCGGCGGCCCGGCCCGGCCGGACACCGCGGGGGAGGCCGGCGGCTGGATCTCCGGCCGCGACCCGTCAGCCGGACCGCGCGGCTGGACCCTGCCCGCCGACGCGTACGGCGCGGACCTCGGCGAGGGCGAGAACCAGCTGCTGCGTGCCTCCCAACTCGCCCGCCTCGGTCCCCGCGTCGGCGACCTCGTCTGGGACATCGGGTGCCGCAGCGGCGCCTTCGCCGTCGAGGCCGCCCGGGCCGGTGCCGCCGTCCTCGCCGTCGACAGCGACAGGGCCGCCTGCGCCCGCACCGACGCCGCCGCCCGCCGCCTCGGCGTCCAGCTCCAGATCGTGCACGGCACCGCCCCGCACATCCTGGAGAACCTCCCCGAACCCGACGTCGTCCGGGTCGGCGGCGGGGGAGCGGCCGTCGTCTCGGCGGTCGCCGACCGGCGCCCGCAGCGCATCGTCACGCACGCCGCCACCCGCGACGCCGCCGAACTCATCGGCCGGGACCTCACCGAGCACGGCTACAGCGTCGAGTGCGCCCTCCTCCAGTCCGTCGAACTCGACACCAGGGCCTGGACGGAGAAGGAGCGGAGCGTCGCGTTCCTGCTCAGCGGCGTACTGCCGCGACGCAGCGCCTGATCCCGGCGCCGTCCCCGTGATCGGCTTGTCGTACTGCGCGCGGTAGGCTGGCCGATCGCTGCACCGCACAAGGACGCCCGGCGCTTCGTCGGCCAATGTCCGGAAAGCGCGCCCGTTTTGGGGCGTGTGTGGTACGGCAGAACCGAAGGACGCGCAACGTGGCGCAGTCCACAGCGGAACCGTCGCGGATCAAGCTGCCGTGAGGGTGGTACGGCCGCAACAATGCCAGTGAATGGCTTTGTCGCCTTTTCGGGGCGGACCGTTCGTGCCGCTGAGGACGCACGCTCGTTCTTCACTGCGGGGCGGTCGGTGCGCCGTTCCGGGCGAGCAGGTCGTAGGAGCACTAACCGATGGGCGAGGGGTACGCATGACCGACACCGGCCAGGTCCCGGGCGAGGGACTGCCGGAGAGTGCAGGCACGGTGGAGCAGCCGGGCGTCCCCGCGCCCGGCGCGTACACCTACCTCTCCGAGACCACCGCCGAGGCAGAGGACGAGGACCTGCTGCTGTTGCCGGGTGCTCAGGGCGCCTGGGGCAACGAGGTCCCTCCGCCCGCGCCGGAGCCGGTCCTCGAGACCGTGCACCAGCCGGGCCCGCACGAGATCTCCGGCCGTGACAGCGGCTCGGTCGACCTCGGCGGCGTCCGTCTGCCCGACCCGCCGCCGATCCCGCCCGTCACCCCGCGCCGGCCCCTGCACCTCGGCCCGCCGCTGCCCGACAGCTCCGCCAGCCCGGTCCGCTCCCTCGCCGACCGCGGTCCCGCGGACGCGCCCGTGCGCCAGCCGGCGCCGTCCGCGGCGGGCCCCGAGTACCTCGACGGCCCCCGCGCTCCCGAGACGCCCGCGCAGCCCGCCGCCCCCTGGGGCGTACCGGCCACGCCCCCGGCTCCGGTGAGCGCCGGGGCGGCCCCTGCGGAAACGGTTGTTCCGGCAGCGGGGCCGACGGCAGTGGAACCGGCGGCAGCGGAGTCGGCGGCAGCGGAGTCGGCGGGCACGGCCCAGGCGGTCGCGGCCAGTGTGATGACGGAGACCAGCCACACGGCACCTCCGGTGCCGGCCGAGGCCGGGCAGGCCGCCCACGCCGAGCAGCCCACGGGCGAGCCGGTGGCGTCTGCCGAGGCCGGGCAGGCCCCTGCGGGCGACCCCGCCGGTCAGGGCGTCGTCCCGGCTGAGGGCCAGGCAGCCGCAGCCGAGGCCGGTCAGATTCCCGGGTCCGCCCCCGCGGGTGCGGGCGTCGGCCCGGACGGAGCCCAAGTGGCCGCCGCCGAGCCGGTCCTGCAGGCACCGGGGGCAGACCTCACGGATCCGGGCGTGGCCGCGGCGGAAGAGCGCGTGGCCGTCGCCCAGGCCGGGACCGCGGCCGCCCAGGCAGCCGTCGTACCACCGGCTCCGGAACCTCCGGAACCCGGGCCCGCCGTGGACGGCTCCGTGCCGGGCGGTGAGCCTGCCGGTGTCTCTCCGGAGCCTGTTGTGCCGGACGCCGTCGGCGGGCAGGAGCCCACGGCAACCGCCGAGCAGGCCGCCGCGCCGGCGCCTGCTCCGCAGGCCGGTCAGGTCCCGGAAGCGGTGCCCTTCCCCGAGGCTGCCGCTGCCCCGGAGGCCGCCGTCGTCACCCCGCCCGAGGCCGCCGTCCCGGACGCCGCCGCTCACGCACCCGACGCGGCAGCCCCGGAGGCCGTCGCGCAGGTGCCGGCAGCGGGCGTCGCCCCCGAGGCCGCCGCCCCGGGCCCGGACATGTACACGGCGGCCCCCGAGGCCGTCGTGCCGGAGCAGCAGGTCGCCGCCGAAGAGGCTGCGCCCCAGCCCCCTGCGGCAACTGACGCCGCGTCGGTCGCGCAGGAGCCCGAGGCGACGGCTCCCCAGCCCACCACTCCCGGCCCTGAAGCCCCCGTCCAGATCACCGCCGCCCCGGCCGCCGACCCGGCCGCCCAGGAACCGGCCGCTCCGCCCGCCGACCCGGCCGCCCAGGAAGCACCCGTGCCCGTTCCACCCGCAGAACCTGCCGCCGCCCCTGCCCCGGAACCGGCTGCCGAGCCTGTCGCCACATCCGACCCGGCCCCGGCCGCGGAGACCGTCGCTGCCCCGGCCGCCCCGGCCCCGGTAGCCCAGGCTGCTGCGCCCGCAGACGCCGGCGCCGCCCCCGGCACCGTCACGCCGGAGACCGCCCCGGAGGCCACCGCCCTGGCTCAGCCGACCCCGGAACCGATGCCAACCGAGGCCGTCGCCGCACCCGCTCAGGCATCCGAGGCGCCCTCGGCACCCGCCGAGGCCCCCGCGCCCGCCCCCGAAGCGCCGGTCCCGGCTCAGGTCCCCGAACCGGTCACGGCCGGCCCCGTCGCCGAAGCCGTCGAGCCTGCCCCCGCCCCTCAGGGAGCCGCCCCCGAGACCCCGGCGCCCAGCGAGGACGTCACCGTCGTACTCCCCGCCCCGGCCGCGGAAGAGCAGGCGGAGCAGCCCGGGCACCCCGTGCAGGGTCCGCAGCAGTCCCAGCCGGAGGCACCCGAGACGCTGGAGCCCCCCGCACCCGCGGGCACCGTCCCGGCTCCCCGAGACGGCGACGCCGAACTCGCCCAGAACGCCGACGACCTGGACACCCGGGCCGCCGAACAGGAAGACATCGCCGACCAGGAACGCCGAGAAGAGAGTGCGGCCGCAGTGGCAGAAGCCCGACAGTCCACCGGCCCCGCGGCCCCCGGCTACGACCCCGCCGAGCGCGAGGCCGTCCTGAAGGTCATGCGCGAACGCCGCGACATCCGCAACGGCTTCCGCAGCGACCCCATCCCGCACGAGGTGCTCCTCCGTGTCCTGGAGGCCGCCCACCACGCGCCCTCCGTCGGCCACTCGCAGCCGTGGGACTTCGTCGTCATCCGCTCCGCCGACACCCGGCGCGCGATGCACGAACTGGCCATGCGCCAGCGCGACGCCTACGCGAAGTCCCTCCCCAAGGGCCGGGCCAAGCAGTTCAAGGAACTGAAGATCGAGGCCATCCTCGACACGCCGGTGAACATCGTGGTCACCGCCGACCCGACCCGCGGCGGCCGGCACACCCTCGGCCGCCACACCCAGCCCCAGATGGCCCCGTACTCCGCTGCCCTGGCGGTGGAGAACCTGTGGCTCGCCGCCCGCGCCGAAGGCCTCGGCGTCGGCTGGGTCAGCTTCTTCGACGAGCGCGAGATGGTCCGCGCCCTCGGCCTGCCCGAGCACCTGGAGATCATCGCCTACCTGTGCGTCGGCTACGTCGACGAATTCCCGGACGAGCCCGAGCTGCTGCAGGCCGGCTGGTCCAAGCGCCGCCCGCTGTCCTGGGTCGTGCACGAAGAGACATACGGCCGCCGTGCCCTGCCCGGAGAGGAACCCCACGACCTGCTCGCCGAGACCGTCGCGCAGATCCGCCCGCTGGACGCCAAGGCGCTCGGCGAGGCGTGGGAGCGCCAGAAGCGTATGACCAAGCCGGCCGGTGCGCTGGGCATGCTGGAGATCATCTCCGCGCAGCTGTCGGGCCTGTCCCGCCAGTGCCCGCCGCCCATCCCGGAGCCCGCGGCCGTCGCGATCTTCGCCGGCGACCACGGAGTGCACGCCCAGGGCGTCACCCCCTGGCCGCAGGAGGTCACGGCCCAGATGGTGGCCAACTTCCTCGGCGGCGGGGCCGTGTGCAACGCCTTCGCCACCCAGGTCGGTGCCGAGGTCTGCATCGTGGACGTGGGCGTCGCCGCCGACCTCCCGGCCACCCCGGGCCTGCTGCCCCGCAAGATCCGGGCCGGCACGTCCGACCTGACGACCGGTCCCGCCATGACCCGCGAGGAGGCCAGACAGGCCATCGAGGTCGGCATCGAGACCGCCCGCGACCTGGTCGCCGCCGGCAACAAGGCCCTGCTGACCGGTGAGATGGGCATCGCGAACACCACCGCGTCCGCCGCCCTGATCTCCGTCTTCACGGGCGCGGACCCGGCCGAGGTCACGGGCCGGGGCACCGGCATCAACGACGAGACCCTCGCCCGCAAGACCGAGGTCGTGCGCCGCGCCCTGGAGCTCCACCAGCCGGACCCGGCCGACCCGATCGGCGTGCTCGCCGCGATCGGCGGCTTCGAGCACGCCGCCATCGTCGGCCTCCTCCTCGGCGGCGCCTCCCTGCGTACGCCGGTGATCCTGGACGGCGTCAGCGCCGGCGCCGCCGCCCTGGTCGCCCGCGCGATCGCCCCCGAGGTCCTGGCCGCGTGCATCGCGGGCCACCGCAGCGCCGAGCCGGGGCACGTCGCCGCCCTCAACAAGCTGGGCCTGCGCCCCCTGGTCGACCTCGACCTCCGCCTCGGCGAGGGCACCGGCGCCCTGCTCGCCCTGCCGCTGGTCCAGAGCACGGCCAGGGCCATGCACGAGGTGGCGACGTTCGATTCGGCGGGAGTCACCGAGAAGTAGGCTCCCGCAGCCGACGCGGATGCGTGGGCGGCCGTTCCCGCACGACGGAACGCCCGCCCACGGTCACGCCCCGGCATCGGGCAGGGTGCCCAGCCACTGGACCACCCGCGCCGCCCTTCCTCCTGCCCACTAAAATCCGCACGTCAGGGCATCGAACACCGCCGCAACAGGAGCCGCACCTCATGGCCGAACACCCCGCCTACCCCGTAGGCCTCCGCCTCACCGGCCGTCGCGTGGTCGTCCTCGGCGGCGGCCAGGTCGCCCAGCGCCGCCTCCCGGCCCTGATCGCGGCGGGCGCGGACGTCCTCCTGGTGTCCCCCGAGGCCACCCCCTCGGTCGAGGCCATGGCGGACGC
Source organism: Streptomyces paradoxus (assembly GCF_014202475.1). Lineage (GTDB taxonomy): Bacteria > Actinomycetota > Actinomycetes > Streptomycetales > Streptomycetaceae > Streptomyces > Streptomyces paradoxus. The sequence goes on along the minus strand of NZ_JACHGV010000006.1, from coordinate 191,975 downwards.
CGGCGAGATCACCTGGCACCGGCGCCCGTACGCGGAGGGCGACCTGGCGGACGCCTGGTACGCCCTCATCGCCACCAGCGACCCCGACGCCAACACCGCCGCCTCGGCCGAAGCCGAGCGCCACCGCGTCTGGTGCGTCCGCTCCGACGACGCCGACCGGGCCACCGCCTGGACCCCGGCCACCGGCCACAGCGAGGGCGTCACGGTCGCCGTCCTCACCACCGACGCCAAGGGACGCGACCCCCGCCACACCGCCGCCATCCGCGACGCGGTCGTCGAGGGCCTGCGCGACGGCACGCTCGTCGCCCCGCATCACCGCACCCGCACCCCGGGCGTCGCCCTGGTCGGGGGCGGTCCCGGCGACCCGGACCTGATCACCGTGCGCGGCCGCCGTCTGCTCGCCGAGGCCGACGTGGTCATCACCGACCACCTCGGCCCGCGCGACCTGCTCGCGGAACTGTCCCCGGGCGTCGAGGTGATCGACGCGGCGAAGCTGCCCTTCGGCAGGTTCATGGCCCAGGAGGCCATCAACGACGCCCTGATCGAGCACGCCCGCAAGGGCAAGTCGGTCGTCCGGCTCAAGGGCGGCGACCCCTTCGTCTACGGTCGCGGCATGGAGGAGGTCCAGGCCCTGGCCGAGGCCGGCATCCCGTGCACGGTCGTGCCCGGGATCTCCAGCTCCATCTCGGTCCCGGGCGCCGCCGGCATCCCGGTGACCCACCGGGGCGTCGCCCACGAGTTCACCGTGGTCAGCGGCCACATCGCCCCCGACGATGAGCGCTCCCTGGTCGACTGGCCCTCCCTGGCCAAGCTGACCGGCACGCTGGTGATCCTCATGGGCGTCAGCACGATCGGCAAGGTCGCCGAGACGCTCATCGCCCACGGCAAGTCCCCGGACGCACCCGTCGCCCTGGTCCAGGAAGGCACGACGGCCGGCCAGCGCCGCGTCGACGCCACTCTCGCGACGGTCGCGGAGACCGTGCGGACCGAGGACGTGAAGCCCCCGGCGGTCATCGTCATCGGCGAGGTCGTGACGGTCGGCCCCGCGGCCCCCGCGCCCCGTAAGTAACCCCGGGTAACACAACCCGTACCGAGCCGTTGGCACCGCACCCAGGACAAGGCAGTATCACCCTGTGGCCGATCTCATCACCGTCGAGGATCCCGACGACCCGCGTCTGCGCGACTACACCGGCCTGACCGACGTGGAGCTGCGCCGCAAGCGCGAACCCGCCGAGGGCCTGTTCATCGCCGAGGGCGAGAAGGTCATCCGAAGGGCCAAGGAGGCCGGCTACGAGATGCGGTCCATGCTGCTCTCGGCCAAGTGGGTCGATGTCATGCGCGACGTCATCGACGAACTCCCCGCCCCGGTCTACGCCGTCAGCCCGGAGCTCGCCGAGCAGGTCACCGGCTACCACGTGCACCGCGGCGCGCTCGCCTCCATGCAGCGCAAGCCCCTGCCCACCGCCGCCGACCTCCTGCGGACCGCCCGCCGGGTCGTCATCATGGAGTCGGTCAACGACCACACCAACATCGGCGCGATCTTCCGCTCGGCCGCGGCCCTCGGCATGGACGCCGTCCTGCTCTCCCCGGACTGCGCCGACCCCCTCTACCGCCGCAGCGTGAAGGTCTCCATGGGCGCGGTCTTCTCCGTCCCCTACGCCCGCCTGGACACCTGGCCCAAGGGCCTGGAGTCGGTCCGCGAGGCGGGCTTCACCCTCCTCGCCCTCACCCCCGACGAGAAGGCCCGGCCCCTCGACGAGGCCGCCCCGCACACCATGGACCGCGTCGCCCTGATGCTCGGCGCGGAGGGCGACGGCCTGTCCACCCAGGCCCTGGTCGCCGCCGACGAATGGGTCCGCATCCCGATGTCCCACGGCGTCGACTCCCTCAACGTCGGCGCGGCGGCGGCCGTCGCCTTCTACGCCGTCGCCACCGGCCGGCCCCAGGTCTAGGGGGCGTCGTGGAGCAGCGCGAGGCCGTCGTCGCCGTGCTCCTGCGCGGTGAGCGCCTGCTCGCGATCCGGCGCGGCCCCGGGGTCGTCCGCCCCGGCTACTGGCAGCCGCTCAGCGGCAAGGTCGAGCCGGGCGAGACCCAGGAGCAGGCGGTCGTCCGGGAGGTCCGCGAGGAGGTCGGCCTCACCGTCGTACCGGAGGCGAAGGTCTGGGAGTCGGAGACCGACGACCACCGCTTCCGGCTCCACTGGTGGACCGCCCGCGCCGAGACGGGCGAGGTGGTCCCCGACCCGCACGAGGTCGCCGAGACCCGCTGGGTCACCCCGCGGGAGTTCCTGGCCCTGGACCCGGTCTTCGCCGGCGACCGGGAGTTCTTCGAGCGGATCCTGCCGGAGCTCTGATACCCGCCGGGCGGCGGGCCGTCGTCACACGGCTAGAAGTCCCGGGGGTGCTCGTACTGCTGGACGCGGTCCTGCCGGACCCCGCCCCCGTCGCCGCCGAGCCCCCGCGCCGGGCCCTGGCAGCCCTGCACCAGGGCGATACCGACCGCCACCAGCAGCGTCACGACGACGAACACGAACAGCCGCTGCCGCAGCAACCGCGGGTTGGCGGGCCGCAGCCCGGTGCCCGTGCCCCGGGACGCCGGACGCCCGGTGCCGCTGTGCGGGGCGGGCCGGCTGCCGCTGCCCGACCGCGTCCCGTTGCGCCCGGTGGGCGTCGGCCGCGACCCGGACCGCGACGAGGTGCCGCCGCGCGAGGCAGCGGGACCGCGCACCGGAGTCCTGCCGCGGCTTCCGCCGCCCGTCGACCGGTTCCCGGCGCCGCCCGGCCGGGCTCCGCCGCGCGCACCGGTCCCGCTCTGGGAGGCCGGGCCGTCCGGCGACGGGTGGCCGTCCCGCGAGGGAGCCGACCCCCGCGGCGGGGGTGTGCCCCGGCCCCGCTGCGCCCCGGAGGTCCCGGCACCCTGCTGTCCCTGCGGACGCCGGGTGCGCTCGGGGTAGGTGTCGGCGAGCCGATCGGTCTCGGCACCGCGGGGCGAGGGAGGCCGGACACCGGCGAGGTCCTGGGACTCCCGGGCCGCGATCTCCTTGAGCCGCAACGACAGTTGGAGCGTGCTGGGCCGCTCCTCGGGGTCCTTCGCCAAGCACGCCCGGACGAGCGGGGCCAGCGCGTCGGGCACGCCGTGCAGCTGCGGCTCCTCGTGCACCACGCGGTAGAGCATCACCTCGGAACTGCCGTGCCCGAAGGGCGAGTCGCCCATCGAGGAGTACGCGAGCGTGGCACCGAGCGAGAACACGTCCGTGGCCGGTGTGACGGCCGCCCCGCGCACCTGCTCCGGCGCGAGGAAGCCGGGGGAGCCGACCGCCGTGCCGACGTGGGTGAGCGTCGAGGCGCCGGTGGCCCAGGCGATGCCGAAGTCGATGATCCGCGGCCCCTTCGGGGACAGCAGGATGTTGGACGGCTTCAGGTCCCGGTGCACCACCCCGGCCTCGTGCACCGCGACCAGGCCCTCCGACAGGGCGGCACCGACGGCCGCGACGTCGGCCGCGCCCAGCGGGCCCTCGGCCGCGACCTTGTCGTGCAGGGAGGGTCCGGGCACGTACTGCGTGGCGAACCAGGGCCGGTCCGCGTCGAGGTCGGCGGCCACCAGCCGGGCCGTGCAGCCGCCGCGGATCCGCCGCGCCGCCGACACCTCACGGGCGAACCGCGACCGGAACTCCTGATCCTCCGCCAGGTCGGGCCGGATGACCTTGAGTGCGACCCGCTGCCCCTTCTTGTCGGAGCCCAGGTAGACCACGCCCATCCCGCCCGCGCCGAGCCGTCTGTGAAGCTTGAACGAGCCGACGACGCGCGGGTCCTCGCGCCTCAGGCGCATCATCGCCATGTTCATCCCCGCTGCCCGGTCATGTGACGAGCCACAGCTTACGTTTCCACGGCCGCCCGCGCGCAGAGGCCGCGCCCTCTCAGGGTGATGGATTGTCAGTGGTGGGTGGGAGACTTGAAAGGTGGTCAGGGAGGGCGCGAAGAGGCGGACTTCGCGTGGAGAGTGATCCCAACCACCCGTCGCAGAAGGGGGATTGGTCCTGTGAAGGGTGATCGCGTGGAGATAGTCGTGGACGCGGGGGACACGACGCGCACATACGAGGTGGTGGCGAGCAGGGCGGGCCGCAGGGTGGAGACGGCGGTACGCCGAGGTGTCGTGGAAGTGAGCGAAGTCACCCGTAGCGGGACGGTCGTACGTACCGCCCGCTTCATGGCGAATCGGGTGCTGGCCCTGGTGGAGCAGCCGGTTCCGCGAGAGGACGGCTCGGACAAAGAGGGGTGATCCGGTCGCCCCCTCGGGGAAGACCCTGAGACCCGCGTCCCCGTCTCCAACCAGGGGAGTACATCGCAGGTGGCGGCTCATCCTCCGGGAGGCCCGGCAATCGGTACGAGGGCATGACGCCTGGAGAGGGCCGGACACCTAGATTTGAGGTCAAGCGGCGGGTGCAGCACTCGTCCCCCGAGGTCAGACGCCCGCCGCTGCCAACGACAACCGACAGAGGTCAGGAGAGGGACCATGGCCCAGACGGCTCCGCGGACGCTGCTCCGCGAGGAGGGACGCAAGGTGTACGCCGCCGCGTTCCGCCCCCGCCGTCAGGGCCGTCGCCACCCGCTGGTGGCGACGCTGATGGCCCTTCCCCTGGCGGTCCTGCTCCTCCTCGTCTTCGACGGGTGGGAGACAGTGGCCACACAGGCGTCGTCCGTGGGCGAGATGCTGGGGCGCTGAGCGGCGACCCCAGGCCCGGAAGAGCGGTCCGGGCGGGGACATCCCGACCATGAAACCCCGTGGGGACGGGGGTGCGGCGGACGGCACAAATGCCGGCGCAGCTGGGGAGCTGCGCCGGCATTGCTTTTGCCCCCCCGGCGCGGAGCACCCGGAACGGACACGCCCCCCTCCAGCGGGTCCCGTCGGCGCGTACTCTCACCCGGTGAACTCCGTCCCCGGCCCGCTGCTGGCCGGTCTCACCGCCAGGGCCCGAGCCGCCGCCCATGCCCGCTCACCGGTCTGCCCCTGCGGCGCGGCCACGCTCGCGGACCGCCCGGACGGCACCGTCGTACGCCACGCGGACACCGTCGCGAAGGCCCACCCCCTGGACACGACCCCCGCCGAGCTCACGAGCCGCCTCACCCTCGCCGCCCGGCACCCCGACATCCTCCTGCCCCCACTGGACCCAGCCCCGGTCGACCTGCACGGCCGCCTGGTGACGTTCTGGCCGTACGGCACCCCCGTGGATCCCGACGACCCGGACGCCGCACCCTGGGAAGCCGCCGCCGCACTCCTCGCCCGCCTCCACCGCACCCCGGCTCCGGAGGGCCTGCCCGTCATGCGCGGCCCCGCCAAAGCGGCCCGGGCCGTCGCCCGGCTCCGCGAGGCCGGCCCGCACCCCGCGGCCGCGCCCGTCCTGCGCGCCTGGGCCACGCTCCCGCCCTGGGCCCGGGCCGAGGCCCCGATGCCGCACACCGGCACCCTCTGCCACGGCGACCTCCACCTCGGCCAGCTCGTACGACACCCCGCCGACGGGCCGTGGCTGCTGATCGACGTGGACGACGTCGGCGTCGGCGTCCCCGCCTGGGACCTCGCCCGCCCCGCCGCCTGGTACGCCTGCGGCCTGCTCCCGCCCGGCGAGTGGGACCGGTTCCTCACCGCCTATCGGGAGGCCGGCGGTCCCGCCGTGCCCGCCGAGGGCGACCCCTGGCCCGCCCTCGACGTCCCCGCCCGCGCCCTCACCGCCCAGACCGCGGCCCGGGCCGTGGCCAAGGCCGTCGCGGCCGGCCGCCCGCTGGACGAGGTGGAGCAGTCGGTCGTGGACGCCTGTGACCGAATGGCTACCGTCCCGCCCCAGTTGGTGCAGGAGCACGCGAAGTAGGGTGCAACCGAGCACAGCGGGACAGAGTCTGTCCTGGCGAGATGTGAAGCAGGACCGACCGGCGAGGAGTTGAACGACCATGCAGTGTCCGAAGTGCCGTGCGCCGATGCACACGTACAACCGCAACGGTGTCCAGATCGAGCAGTGCAGCGGGTGCCGCGGGATCTTTCTCGACTACGGCGAGCTGGAGTCGCTGACCCGTCTGGAGGCCCAGTGGTCCCAGGCCGCCCCGCCGCCTCCGCCCGCCCCGCAGGCCTACCCCGCCCCTCCGGCCCCCGCCTGGGGTGCCCCGCACGGCGGGCATGGACATCACGGCCACCACGGTCACCACCGCAACAAGAGCTTCGGTCGCATGTTGTTCTCGTCCTGAGCCGTGACATCACAGAAGCCCCCGGCCGCGAACGGCCGGGGGCTCCTTGTGATGTGGACGATACTGGGATTGAACCAGTGACCTCTTCCGTGTCAGGGAAGCGCTCTCCCGCTGAGCTAATCGTCCTCGGGACCATGACCACAGCATGCAGCGGATCATGGGCACTGCGTGCGCGATACTGGGATTGAACCAGTGACCTCTTCCGTGTCAGGGAAGCGCTCTCCCGCTGAGCTAATCGCGCGGGTTGGGATCTCGGGAGATCCAGTGGACGATACTGGGATTGAACCAGTGACCTCTTCCGTGTCAGGGAAGCGCTCTCCCGCTGAGCTAATCGTCCTTGGAGGTGGAGACGGGATTTGAACCCGTGTAGACGGCTTTGCAGGCCGTTGCCTCGCCTCTCGGCCACTCCACCAGGAGTGTAGGGGGCCGGGAGCCCCCTCTTCCTTCGAGCGGACGACGAGGTTCGAACTCGCGACCTCAACCTTGGCAAGGTTGCGCTCTACCAACTGAGCTACGTCCGCCTGTCGTTTCGGTCCGCCCTCGCGGCCCGGCGACGTGTTGAACTCTAGCGGATTCCGGGGCCAGTACAAAAACGCGTTTGTGCAGCGTGCTGCGCTTCCCCTGCTCAGGGAGGTCACAAGGCCGCCCGGGAGGACATCCCCGGTCACCCGCGGGGCCCCCGCCATAGACTCGATGCGTGCTCGACCTCCCTCCTCTCGCCCGCTTCGGCGACCGCCTCGCCACCGGGCTCCTCGACGTCACCGATGATCCCGAGGCCCTGGAGTCCAGCGGCTTCTGGGCCGTCTGTGCCGACTTCGAGGGCCGTCTGACCTGCGCCCGCTTCGCGGAGGTCCGGACGGCGGACGTGCCGGCTCCCGTGCCCGGCGCATGGCGCGCACCGGCCGCCGGTGACTGGACGTCCTCGCTCGATCGCGCCGCGTACACGGCCGCTGTGCGGCGGATCCGCGACCACATCGCGGCCGGCGAGGTCTACCAGGCGAACCTGTGCCGGGTGCTGTCCGCGCCCGTCCCGCCCGGCGCCGACGTGGACGCCCTCACCGCCCTGCTGGCCCGCGGCAACCCGGCGCCCTATGCAGGAACGATCCGCCTGCCTGGGCACGGCGTCGAGATCGCCACCGCGTCCCCGGAACTCTTCCTGCGGCGCGACGGCCGGGTCGTCGAGTCCGGGCCGATCAAGGGCACCGGCCGGACCGAGGCGGACCTGCTGGAGAAGGACTTCGCCGAGAACGTGATGATCGTGGACCTGGTCCGCAACGACATCGGACGGGTGTGCGCCACGGGCAGTGTGACGGTGCCCGACCTGTGTGCCGTCGAGAAACACCCCGGGCTGGTCCATCTCGTCTCGACGGTCCGCGGCGAGCTGGCGGACGGGACCGGCTGGGCCGAGCTGCTCGGCGCCGCCTTCCCGCCCGGCTCGGTCACGGGCGCGCCCAAGTCCAGCGCCCTGCGGATCATCGACGCGCTGGAGACGGCGCCCAGGGGGCCGTATTGCGGCGGTATCGGCTGGGTCGACGCCGACCGGGGAACCGGAGAGCTGGCCGTCGGGATCCGCACCTTCTGGATCGACCGGGCGGACGGCGTGCTGCGCTTCGGCACCGGCGCCGGCATCACCTGGGGCTCCGATCCCGAGGGGGAGTGGCGGGAGACCGAGCTCAAGGCGGCCCGGCTGCTCGCGATAGCGTCGGGAGTGTACGAGCTGAGTGGGGAGGACCTGACGTGAAGATCTGGCTCGACGGCGGGCTGCAGGACACCGAGTCCGCCCGCGTCTCCGTCTTCGACCACGGGCTGACCGTGGGCGACGGCATCTTCGAGACGGTCAAGGCCGTGGCCGGCCGGCCGTTCGCGCTCACCCGGCACCTCGACCGGCTGACCCGCTCCGCGCGCGGCCTCGGCCTGCCGGACCCGGACCACGACGAGGTGCGCCGCGCCTGCGCCGCCGTCCTCGACGCCAACCCCGTCCCTCTCGGCCGCCTCCGCATCACCTACACCGGCGGCGACGGCCCCCTCGGATCCGACCGGGGCGAGCACGGCCCGACCCTCGTCGTCGCCCTCGGCGAGACGACCCGCCGCCCCGACTCCACCGCCGTGATCACGGTCCCCTGGACCCGCAACGAGCGCGGCGCGCTCACCGGCCTCAAGACCACTTCGTACGCCGAGAACGTCGTCGCCCTCGCCCGGGCCCGTGAACAGGGCGCGTCCGAAGCCCTGTTCGGCAACACGGTGGGGCAGCTGTGCGAGGGCACCGGGTCGAACGTCTTCGTCGTCCTCGACGGCGAGATCCACACACCGCCGCTCGCCTCCGGCTGCCTCGCGGGCATCACCCGGGCGCTCGCGGCCGAATGGACGGGCGCCAAGGAGACCGACCTGCCGCTGGACGTCCTGGAGCGGGCCGACGAGGTCTTCCTGACATCCACCCTGCGGGACGTGCAGGCCGTGCACCGCGTCGACGGCCGTGAGCTGCCGGGCGCGCCCGGCCCGGTGACCGCCAAGGCCATGCGGATCTTCGAGGAGCGCTCCGGGCACGACCTCGACCCCTGACAGTCCCGGCAAATTCGGCTGACCGGGACCGTGGTTGCGGGTAGAACACCCCTGATGACCACGACCCTGCGGCCGACCGAGCCGCTTCAGCAGAACGCCGACGGGACGCGCTCACGCCGCTACCAGGTATGTGTGAACAGCCGTCCCGTGGGGGTGATACGCCTCGACACGCACCCCGTGTTCGGCACCACGGTGGCCCGGATCACGAAGCTGCGCATCGACGAAGCCGACCGCAGACGGGGCCGGGGCACGGTTGCCGCGCTCGCCGCTGAGGAGGTGGCGCGCGGCTGGGGGTGCCACCGCATCGAGGCGGTGGTCCCCGCCACGTCCGAGGCGGGACTCCGGCTCGCCACGGCGCTCGGCTACGTCGTCCGCAACCGCGGCCTGGAGAAGCAGCTCGGCGACACCCCGCCGGAGCTGCCGGAGGGCAGCCGCGCCCGGCCCATGACCGAGGCGGAGTTCGGCCCCTGGCTGGAGAAGGGCCGGGAGGACTACGCGCGCAGCTGGATCGAGCGGGGCGTCCCGGAGGCCGAGGCCCGGGTCAAGTCGGAGCGCGACCACGCGACCCTGCTGCCCGACGGTCTCGCCACCCCGGGCACGCTCATCAGCGTCGTGGAACACCTGGGGACGCCCGTGGGAACGCTGTGGCTCGCGGTGCGCGAGAGCAGCGCGTTCGTCTTCGACGTCGAGACCGACGCCGCCCACCGGGGGCAGGGCCACGGCCGCACCCTGATGCTGCTGGCCGAGGCCCAGACCATCGCCGAGGGCAGGCGGATCCTCGGCCTCAACGTCTTCGCGGGCAACACCCCGGCCGAACGGCTCTACGCCTCACTCGGCTACGAGACCGAGCGGTACGCCCTGTACAAGCCGCTGCTGTAGCGGCCCGGGAGCCGGAGCCGGGTGAGGGCGATCAGTGCTCCTGCCCGGCCAGCAGCCGGTCCGCGATCTCCTCGATGCGCTCGCGCAGCCCCTCCTGGCTCTTGCCGCCGTCGAGCCGCTCCCCGCCGATGACGTACGTCGGGGTGCCGGTCACACCGATCGCCTTGCCCTCGGCCTGGTCGGCGTCCACGATCAGGATGTGCCGGCCGTCGATCAGCGCCGTGTCGAACTCCTCGGCGTCCAGGTCCAGTTCGCGGGCCACCTCGACCAGGAAGGGTTCTCCCTTACGGGCCAGCTCCTCGACCCGCCCCAGCAGGGCCTCCGTGTACGGCCATCCCCGGCCCTGCTCCCACGCCTCCTCCGCGGCCTGCGCGGCGGCGAAGGCGTACTTGTTCTTCTCCAGCGGGAAGTGCCGCAGCCGCAGCTCCAGGCGGTCGCCGTAGCGGGCGCGCAGGGCATGGAGATCGTCCAGCGCGGTACGGCAGTCCGGGCACTGGAGGTCGCACCAGATCTCCAGGACGGGGGCGGCGGAACGGTCGGAGGAGGAGTCGCTCATGCCGACAGTCTCCCAGCAGCCGAGGGCGGAGGCGCAGCCCGCACCGGCACCCGCGGAGGAGGCGACCCGGAGATGTCCCTGATGTCGGGCCGGAACATGGCCCACCGGGGTGCGGCGGGTGCAGGATGGAAGGGACGAAGGGCCCCGACCCGACCGCGCCACGCCTGGAGGACCGGATGATTGCCGAGACCGTCTGCTCCGCCGTGTCCGCGGCTGGCCTGGGCATTGCGATCGTCACGGCGTACCGCAAGCGCTACCTCGCCGCCGTCCGTGTCGCGGCCTACTCCCTCGTCCCGATCGGCCTCGTGATGACGGGGGTCGTCGAGTGGCTGGCCGACACCGCGTTCAGTCCGACGGCCTGGGCCGGGTTCGGGGTGCTCGGCCTCGCATGGGTGCTCTTCATGACCACACGAGCCGTGGAGCGCCGCCGCGGCGGCACCCGCAAGGAGCGCAGGGCGGCCGCCCGCGCCGCCGACCGGCCCGACACGGTGGCCCCCGCCGCCTCGGCGCCTTCCCTGGGCCAGGGCGCCCGGCCGGCGGCCAAGCCGGCGCAGGCGCCCCGCGACGACGACTTCAGCGACATCGAGGCCATCCTCAAGAAGCACGGCATATGACGGCCCGCCCGGGGCCGATCGTCACAGTGGGTCCGCCGGTGCGCGGAAATGATCACAACCCGAACCGGACCAGGCGGAATAGGTGCACTCCCGCACGGAACGAGGCCGCTGATCGCGCCCGATGGGGCGACTGCGTCATCATCGGCGCGAGATGCTGGACACGACGAAACAGAGCGACCCCGCACCGCCGCAGGACGAGCCACATCCCCGGCAGGACGAGCCACGTGGTTGCCTCTTCGCCCTCTCTCAGCCACCGCTGATGATCTTCCTGGCGGTGATCGGGAGTCTGCTGCTCATGGCCTCGTTGCACGATCTGCTGCTGCTGTGAGCCTCACCCGCGGTGCCCGGCGCCACCCGCCGGGACCGCGTCGGCATCGACATCCTTCCCGGCGTGCGCCCCGGCGCCGGGTGTCAGCCCGCCGCCTCCTTGCGGCGCGCCCGGTACGCGGCCACGTGCAGGCGGTTTCCGCAGGTGCGGCTGTCGCAGTACCGCCGCGAGCGGTTGCGGGACAGGTCGACGAAGGCGCGCCGGCAGTCCGGTGCCTCGCACCGCCGCAGCCGCTCCTGCTCCCCGGCGACCACGAAGAACGCCAGCGCCATCCCGCAGTCGGCGGCCAGATGATCGGCGACGGAGGCACCGGGCGCGAAGTAGTGCACATGCCAGTCGTAGCCGTCGTGGTCCGTGAGCCGGGGCGTGGTGCCGGCCGCCGCGACCAGCTCGTTGATCTGCCCGGCCGCGGCCCGGGCGTCCGGGGCGGCGAAGACGGCGGCGAAGCGTCCGCGGATCTTGCGCACCGCCGAAAGGTCGAAGTCCGAGAGCACCCCGACATCGCTGATCTCGTGGTTCCGCACGAAGTCCGCGAGGGTCGCCACGTCCGGCAGCCCGTCCGGCGCCGTGTCGTCCTCCGGTGCGGTGTTCACCAGATCGACCACGGTGTCGAGGGCGCACCGGGTGTCGTGGGTGATCAGCACGATTCGCTCCCTGGCCTGAGGGTCGGGCGGGCGCCCGCCGATGCTGGCCGATGGTAACGGCTCCACCTCCGCCGGACCGCCTCATGCCCGTACATGGCTTCGAATACAACGCCTCCCGGCCCGCAAGGGTTCCCGTGCGGCGCGACACCGGGGAAGGGACACCGGGGGAGGGGCGCTCCCACGCGAACCGGCGCCGTACCGCGTGATCCGCGGTGCCGGCGCCGGTGTCATCCCGTATGCGGTTGTCCGGGCCCGAGCCGTCTCCCCGAGTCGACGGCGCCGGGCGGCTTTGTGAGGGCTTCGCCCTAGCTTTCCGCCAGGATGTGCGAGAGCTCCTGATCGAGGTCGAAGTGCCGGTGTTCCGTGCCGGGCGGCACGGCGGCGTCGGTCCGCTTCAGGAAGGACTCCAGGGCCCGTGCGGGGGCCTCGAGCAGGGCCTCGCCCTCCGGCGAGCTCAGGGCGATGCACACGACGCCCTGGCCGTGACTGCGCGACGGCCAGACGCGGACGTCGCCGGTGCCCGTAGGGCGGTGAAGTCCCTCGGCGAGGAGGTCGCGGGCGAACACCCACTCGACGGTTTCCTCGGCTCCGGTGTGGAAGGTGGCGTGCACGGCGTAGGGGTCGGCCGTGTCGTACCGCAGGCCTGCGGGGACAGGCAGGGAGGACTCGCTCGACACAACGAGGCGCAGGTGCAGCTCGCAGCTGACCGTGGTGTTCATAAGCGCCAGGGCCTTTCGCTCAGTGTGCGCTCGGGGATTCGCACGTCGGCGAAATCGACATGCCACCTACGGTGCCGTTGTAAACCCCTCTGAGTGTTTTGCGTGCCTTTACGTAACTCTTCCGGCTGAGGGATCGTTCGCGTCCTGCGTCCATTCCGGTGACTGGTTTCGCTCCGGTAGTGTTTGGCCGTATGAATACGGGGAGTAACGAGCCGGGCGAGGTGGCCGTGGCGTCGAACGAGACGGGGACGGGCGAGGCGTACGGCGAGCAGGACCGCGGGCTCGGCTCGCGCGCGCCGGAATTCATCAAGGCCCGCCGGGCGCTGCACCTCAGCTGGCAGGTCGGCGTCTTCATCATCGGGCTCGCGGTCGTCGTGACCGGCATCATCATGCTGCCCCTGCCCGGACCGGGGTGGGTCGTGATCTTCGGCGGCATGGCGATCTGGGCGACGGAGTTCGTCTGGGCCCAGCTGGTCCTCCGCTGGACCAAGCGGAAGGTCACCGAGGCGGCGCAGCGTGCGCTCGATCCCAGGGTGCGGCGCCGCAACATCATCCTGACGTCGATCGGGCTGGTGATCATCGGCGTGCTGGCGGGCATCTACCTGTGGAAGTTCGGCATCACGATGCCGTGGAAGATCAAGGACCAGTGAGCGTCACAGGCACCCCCTGACATGGGGTAATGTTCTTCCTGCGTCCGGGCGATTAGCTCAGTGGGAGAGCGCTTCGTTCACACCGAAGAGGTCACTGGTTCGAACCCAGTATCGCCCACCCGGACCAGCGGCCCATCTGCGATTGCGCAGGTGGGCTGCCGTCGTTGTGTGGAGCAGGGCTTCGCCGGGGCCGTTCGTCGGGCGGGGAGCGACGGCCAGCGTGCCCGGGCTGCTGGTGGCATCGGGATCCGCCCGGGGCTGCTCACGCCGCCGAGCTCTCTGTGGGGCCGGTGAGGGCTGAGATTCGCGAGCCCGGGACGGCTGAGTCCGAAGCCGGGATTCGCCCGGGCCGAGCCTGCACATCCTTGCCTGCGTGCGCATCAGGCTGGGGCGAGATTCCCCTCGGGCAGGGCGTACGAGGCAGCCCTTGGCCACTGACGCCGTCGTCTAGCCGACCGGTGCTGAGATCTGTCGTTCGAGCCCGCTCGGTGGCCGATACTCACCCCCTGCTGAGCCTGCCAGGGCCCGTGCCTGGTGAGCCTCTCGCCGCGCTGCGCACCTTGCCGGGCGCCGGCGGGCTCCATCGGCTTGGCTGGTGCCGATACCGCCAGGGGCCGGGTGTCGGGGGAGTCCAGGCCCGGTCGCCGCTCGCGCAGTCGCCCCCCCGCGCGAGCCGACTGATGGCGAGATCCCGTACTGCCGGCCAAGCAAGGTCACTGCCCAACCGCGGAAGGGCATGCCGCGCCCCTCCCCTTCGGACGGCTCACGCCCCGCCGAGCCGGCTTCCCGCCGAGATCCAGCCATCGAATCGACGCAGTCCGCCGTCAGCCCGCCCCACCCCACCCGGCGCCCGCTCCCGGCACAACCACCCGGACTCACTGAGCCCCGAGCACCAAACCGCCGTGCCCCGCTCTCTCAGCCGACCCCTACGATCACCGAGTCCTGGATGTCAGACCGCCCGAGCGGCCTCCCCGCCCTCCTCCCGCACGGTCAAACGGTTCCCAGGCATGAGCCCCCCGTCCCGCCGCCCTCCGGCCGACCGTATTGATCACCGCATCCCGGCCACCAGCGCACCCATGCCGCCCCCTGCCGGCCGCACGGCCGCAACCCTGGGCATCCCCCACCCGCGCTCACCCCACAAACCCCTCGCCCCCACCCCACATGGCCGAAAACCGCCTCCCTCACCCCGGCATCCCGTGGCCGAATCCGATCCCCGCACCGGCATTCGCCCGTCCGCCCCACCGTCGTCTTTCGGTCGCGCCCGGAATCAACCCGACTCGCCCCGCGGTGTTCGGCGCTCCGGAAGCGTGGCCGTCACCAGGGACATCCTCCGGCTGCGCTTCCAGCCCCGCCCCCTCGGCCCGCCCTGCCGCCCGCCCCGTCGGTAAGAAATTCTTGTCCGAATCATTGACGCACCCTCAGCCCCTCCGTACCTTGTGCCAGCAAGCGCTTACTTGAAACGATTCATGCGAGCGGCACGACGTGCGGGGAGGTCCAACCGTGGTGAACGGCAGGAATGTTGAGAGACGTACCGTCCTGAAGGCGGCCGGAGCCACGGCGGCCACGCTGGGGCTGGCCGCGACGACCGGCTGCGGTGGTGACGGAGGGGCCTCCGCGGACGGGACGGTGACGATCCGTTACGCGTGGTGGGGTGCGGAGGACCGCGCCCAGAGAATCAACAAGACCATCGCGCTCTTCGAGAAGAAGTACCCGAAGATCAAGGTGAAAACGGACTTCCAGCCTTATCTCGACTTCTGGAAGAAGTTCAACACCCAGGCCTCCGGCGGAAATCCGCCGGACGTGTTCCAGAATGCGATCGGCTTCCTCCGGAAATACGACGCCAAGAACGTGCTGCTGGATCTGAGCGAGCAGGCGAAGGCGGGCAACCTCCGGATGGAGGGATTCCGCGCGGGCCTCGAGAAGTTCGGCGAGATCGACGGCAAGCTCCTGGGCGTTCCGGTGGGTTCGAACTCCATGGCCCTGGTCATCGACAAGCCCGTCTACACCCGCGCCGGCGTCAAGCCCGAGCAGGGCTGGACCTGGGACGACTTCGACGCCGCGATGAAGAAGATCCGCGACAAGACCGGCCGCGCCGGCGACAGCGGCATGTACGGCGTCATGTACCTCTACGACCTGTACCTGCGCCAGAACGGCAAGGCGTTCTTCACCGAGGAGGGGCTCGGCTTCACCGAGTCGGATCTGGCGGACTGGTGGACGAAGGCCGAGAAGGGCGTCAAGGACGGCCTCTACGCCGACGCCAAGAAGGTCGCCCAGATCAAGCCCAAGTCGGCGGTCGCGGCCGAGCTCGCCGGTGGCGAGTTCACCTGGGACAACTTCACCGTCCGCTACACCTCCGAGGGCAAGAGCGAGTACGGCCTGGCCCCCATCCCGACGACGGACGGCAAGAAGACCGGCCAGTACCTCGGCTCGCTCATGCTGAGCGCCTCCAAGCGCACCCGGCACCCCAAGGAAGTCGCCCAGTTCATCGACTTCATGGTGCACGACCCCGAGGTCGCCAAGATCATGGGCTACGACCGGGGCGTGCCCGCGACCCAGGCCCAGTACGACGCGTACCAGCCGACCGACGAGGTCAACAAGGCGATAGCCGCCTACGAGGAGTCCCTCGTCAAGGCCGGTGTCCTGGAGCCCATCACACCGCACCCGAACGGCGCGGACATCTGCGAGTCCGCGTTCCTGCGCATCGCCGAGGAACTCGCCCTGGGCAAGCGGTCGGTGGACGAGGCCGTCAAGCAGTTCTTCACCGAGTCGAAGACGGCTCTCGGCACCTGATGGGAACCACCGTGACACACGCCCCAGCGTTGGAGGGCCTGTCCCAGGACTCCGAGCCGCGGCACGGTCCGGTGAAGCCCGGGCGCCCCGCCGCCCTCAAGCGGCGGCGGCGCCGGGAGAACCTGGCCGGCTATCTCTTCATGTCCCCGTGGATCGCCGGGTTCCTGCTGCTCACGGCGGGCCCGATGATCGCCTCGCTCTACTTCGCCTTCACCGACTACAACCTGTTCGACGCGCCCCAGTGGATCGGCTTCGACAACTTCTCCGAGATGTTCGGGGATCCGCGCTGGCGCCACTCGGTGCAGGTGACGCTCTGGTACGTCGCCGTCGGCACGCCGCTGAAGCTGATCGCCGCCCTCGGGGTGGCGCTGCTGCTCGCCCAGAGCCGGCGCGGGCAGGCCTTCTACCGGGCCGCCTTCTACGCGCCGTCGCTCATCGGCGCCAGCGTCTCCGTCGCGATCGTGTGGAAGGCGATCTTCTCGGACGACGCGGTCGTCGACCGTACCCAGAAGATCTTCGGGATCGACGTGGGCGGCTGGACCGGCGACCCGGACATGATCATCTACAGCCTGGTGGCGCTCACCGTCTGGCAGTTCGGCGCCCCCATGGTCATCTTCCTGGCCGGTCTCAAGCAGGTCCCGCGTGAGCTGTACGAGGCGGCCGAGGTCGACGGGGCCGGCAAGATGCGGCGGTTCTGGAACATCACGCTGCCGATGATCTCCCCCGTCCTCTTCTTCAACGTCCTGCTGGAGACGATCCACTCGTTCCAGATCTTCAGCTCGGCGTACATCGTGGGCGGCGGCGCCGGCGGCAACGCCTGTGGTCCCGCCGACGGTTCGATGGTCTACACCTGCTATCTCTACGTCCAGGGCTTCGAGAACAGCCGGATGGGGCTGGCCTCCGCCATGGCCTGGATGCTGCTCGTCGCGGTCGCCCTGGTGACGGCGGTGCTGTTCTGGTCCCAGAAGCGCTGGGTGCACTACGAGGAGGGCGCCCGATGAGTTCCCCCAATCTCTCGACTTCGCTCGATCAGGGGGCACCCCCATCGGCCACCGACGTCACCCCGCGAGGGGGCGGACTGCGGCACAGGCTGCCGGCTTCCCTCGCCTGGCACCTCGGGTCCCTGCTGATCCTCGCAGTGATCCTGTACCCGGTGATCTGGGTGGTCGGCGGGTCCTTCAAGAAGAGCGAGGACATCGTCGGCAGCCTGGACCTCTTCCCGGGGAACCCGGTCGTCGACAACTACAAGAGCCTCGCCGACGGCATCGCCGACATCTCGATCTCCACGTTCTTCCTCAACTCGCTCCTCCTGGCGGTCGGTTCGGTCGTCGGCATCCTGGTGTCCTGCTCGCTGACGGCCTACGCCTTCGCGAGGATCAGGTTCGCGGGCCGCAATCTGCTGTTCACGCTGATGATCGGGACGCTCCTGCTGCCGTACCACGTGCTGCTGATCCCGCAGTACGTGCTGTTCCGCAACATGGAGATGATCAACACCTACACGCCGCTGCTGCTCGGGAAGTACCTGGCCACCGAGGCGTTCTTCGTCTTCCTGATGGTGCAGTTCATGCGCAACATGCCCAGGGAACTGGACGAGGCGGCCCGCCTCGACGGCTGCGGGCACCTCCGCATCTACTGGTCGATCGTCCTGCCGCTGAGCCGGCCGGCCCTGATCACCAGTGCGATCTTCACCTTCATCAACTCCTGGAACGACTTCATGGGCCCGCTGATCTACCTCAACGAGCCCGACAAGTACACCGTCTCGCTCGGCCTGAAGATGTTCGTCGACCAGGAAGGGCTGGCCAACTACGGCGGCATGATCGCCATGTCGCTGGTGGCGCTGCTGCCGGTGCTCGCCTTCTTCCTCGCCTTCCAGCGGTATCTGATCGACGGCATGGCCACATCGGGTCTGAAGGGCTGAGGCGGGCATGGCCGGGACACGGGTGAAGGGACGGGGGGAGTCGGCACTGGCCATTGGGGCGTCCCCTGCTCGAGCGGAGTCGAGAGCTTGGGGAAGGTTCGCGGTGTTCGCCGAGTGCCTGCTGACCGGTGTGTGGATCGCGGTGGCCTCACTGGGAGTCGTCACCTATCCCGCCGCGTTCGCCGCCGGGGCGCGGCATCTGCGGCGCCGGACCGCTCATGAGGGCGGTGGCTGGCGGGAGTTCGCCGCGGACTTCCGCGCGGCGCTCCGCGGCGGGTGGCTCGCCGGGCTCGCCGGGTGGGCGGCCGTGGCCGCGGTCTGGGTGGACGTGCAGGCGGCCCGGGCGGGGATTCCCGGCGGGCCGCTCGTCGGGGCCGCCGGGGTCGTCGCGCTGATCGGGCTCGTCGTCGCCGGGCTGCGCGCGGCGGCGGTCTGGGCGCCGGGAGCCCGCTGGCGGACGCTGCTGGCCGGGGCCGGACGGCGGACGGTGCTCGATCCGGCCGGGTCCTTCCTGATCGTCGGCGGGCTGGCTGTGGTGGCCGTGTCCGCCTGGTTCGCCGCCCCGCTGGCGATCGCGGTCCTCGGCGTCGTCGCGGCGGCGGCCGTCGCCGTGGAGGAGCGGTACCTGCACCGCTGAGCTGCGGGGCCCCCATGTTCCAGGCCGGCGCCCCCGCGCCGCACCTCTTTCTGTCATGCCCCTGCACACGTACGGATTCGCTTCCCGCACGGACGAGGAAAGGCAGCATCGCCATGTCTCCCATCCCCCGCAGATCCCTCCTCAAGGCGGCCGCCGTCACCGGAGCCGCCGCCCAGTTCAGCTGGGCGCTGGGAGCCCAGGACGCCCAGGCCGCACCGCGCGCCGAACCCGCCGACGCGGACCCGGTGACCCTGGACTGGCTGGAGGACGGCGGCCTCGGCGCCGCACCCGGCTCCACCGTCGGTGTGCCCTGGCCCAAGGGCGCGTACCAGAAGGACCAGACCTTCGCGCTGACGGACGCCGGCGGCAAGGCCGTACCCGTACAGTCCTGGCCGATCGCCTACTGGCCCGACGGCTCCCTCAAGTGGACCGCGCACGCGGTCGCCTCGGGCGACGGCAAGCTCACCCTCGCCGCCGGGACCCCCGCCGCTCCCGAGAAGAAGGTCACCGTCGAGAAGCGGGGCGGCACCATCGACATCTCCACCGGCGTCATCACCGCCAAGATCGGCAAGTCCGGCTCCACCCTCGTCAAGTCCGTCACCCGCGGCTCCACGGAGATCGCGAAGAACGGCCGGCTCGTGCTGATCCGCCAGCCCGAGATCGAGGACGAGGACCAGGGCGGGGTCAGGACCGAGCGCTTCGACGGCGCCATCTCCAAGGTCGAGGTCGAGCAGGCGGGCCCGGTCCGCGCGGTCGTCCGCATCGACGGCAAGCACCGCAAGGGCGGCCGCAGCTGGCTGCCCTTCTCGATCAGGCTCTACTTCTACGCGGGCGCCGACTCCTTCCGCATGGTGCACACCATCACCTACGACGGCACGCAGGAGCCGGGCAAGGCCAGTGGTGACTTCATCCGCGGCCTCGGCGTCCGCTTCACCGTGCCGATGCGGGACGAGTCGTACGACCGCCACATCCGCATCGGCGGTGACGGCACCGGACTGCTGCGCGAGGCCGTCAAGGGCATCACCGGACTGCGCCGGGACCCGGGCGCGGCCGTGCAGGCGGCCCAGTTCGAGGGCAAGAAGCTGCCCGACCCCGCCACCTGGGACCAGCGGGTGACGACCCGGCTGCAGTACATCCCCGAGTGGGGCGACTACACCCTCTCCCAGCTCTCCGCCGACGGCTTCACACTGCGCAAGCGCACGAAGAAGGGGCACGGCTGGGTCGCCGCGGGCGGTGGCCGGCGCGCGTCCGGCTTCGGCTACGTCGGCGGGGCGAGCGGCGGGTTCTCCTTCGGGCTGCGGGACTTCTGGGAGAAGTTCCCCGCCCAGCTCGACATCCGGGACGCCCACACGGACGAGGCCGAAGTGACTCTCTGGCTCTGGTCGCCCGAGGCACAGCCCATGGACATGCGCTTCTACCACGACGGCATGGGCCAGGACACCTTCCCGGAGCAGCTCGAAGGACTCAACATCACCTACGAGGACTACGAGCCGGAGTTCGGCACCCCGTACGGCATCGCCCGTACCTCCGAACTCCTCTTCTGGGCCAACGACTCGACCCCGAGCCCCGACCGGCTCGCCGAGCAGGTCGAGGCCGTCCGCGTGCTGCCGCAGCTGGCCGCCCCGCCCAAGCAGCTCATCAAGGCCAAGGTCTTCGGGCCGGGCCTGTACTCCGAGCCCGACCGCTCCACCCCGGCCAAGGCGAAGATCGAGGACCACCTCGACTTCCTCCTCACCTACTACAAGGACCAGGTGGAGCAGCGCCGCTGGTACGGCTTCTGGGACTACGGCGACATCATGCACACCTACGACACGTTCCGGCACCAGTGGCGCTACGACGTCGGCGGCTACGCCTGGGACAACTCCGAGCTGTCGCCTGACCTGTGGCTCTGGTTCGCCTACCTGCGCTCCGGACGCGCCGACATCTTCCGCTTTGCCGAGGCGATGACCCGGCACACCGGCGAGGTCGACGTCTACCACCTGGGCAAATGGGCGGGCCTCGGCACCCGGCACGGTGTGCAGCACTTCGCCGACAGCGCCAAGCAGCAGCGCATCGCCAACACCACCTACCGGCGCTACTACTACTTCCTCACGGCGGACGAACGCGTCGGCGACCTCATGCACGCCAACGTCGACTCCGACGAGACGTTCCTCGTCCTCGACCCCATCCGCAAGATCCGCACCGAGCCCTACACACCCGACCGGCACGCCCTGTCGATCGGCTTCGGCACGGACTGGAGCGGCCTTGTGTCGGCGTGGCTGACGGAGTGGGAGCGCAAGGGCCCGAAGTGGGAGAAGGCCAAGGCCCGCGTGCTGTCCACGATGGAGACCATCGCCGCCCAGCCCAACGGCTTCGTCCAGGGCAGCGGCCTGTACGACCTGGACACCGGCAGGTTCGCCGTCGCCGGGACCGCCAAGGTGGAGGTCTCGCACCTCTCGGCAGTCTTCGGCCTCAACGAGCTGTGCGCCGAGCTCATCGACCTGGTCGACATGCCGAAGTTCAACGAGGCGTACTTCGACTACTGCCGCTACTTCAACGCCACCAAGGCCGAACAGGCGGCACGCTACGGCTCCAACTTCGGCAACCTGCTGCTCTTCCAGGGCCACTCGCGCCTGGACGCGTACGCGGCCGTCAAGACGGGGGACGAGAAGCTCGCCAAGCGGGCGTGGGAGAAGTTCTACAACTCCGACGGCTACAAGGAGTCGGCGCCCTGGCGGACGGAGAAGCTGAGCGGCCCCGTCGCGCTGGTGCCGGGCAGCGAGGCCACCTGGGTGTCCACGAACGACACCGCGCTGTACGGCCTGGCCGCCATCGAGAACCTGGCGCTGCTCGGCGACAAGATGCCGTAGCGGGACGCTGAAGGAGCGGAAAGCCGGAACGAGCGGTTCCCGTGGCGACGCCGTGGCGGGAACCGCTCGTCCTGGGGATCTCGCGGACACGACCTAGTCGATGATCTGGTTGAAGAACAGGACGGCCGGGGCCACCACCCCGCCTCCGACGCTCACCGCGACCGGCCACACGTTGCCGGCCAGGGCCGCCAGGACGGTGGCACCGATGCCGGCCAGGGCTGCCAGCAGGAAGACGATCGCGGCACGCTGACTGATGAGCGGTCCGTCCCGGCCGGGCCCTCGGCGGTCGGCCTGTGCCACCTCGGTGCCCCCTACCCGACGCCGTGAACGGGCTCGGGCGCCTGTCGCCGCAGGGGCACGCCGTGGCCGCCCGGGCCCGGCACGTCCCACGGATCCTGCGCGGGACGCAGGAGTTCGAAGCGGACATCGTCGCCGTCACCACTCGTCCGGACCCCGTACACGGCGGGCTCGGGCAGGCTGTTGTAGTGGAACGGCGTCGAGAAGTAGTAGGCGCCGGTGTCCGGGACGGTGACGATGTCACCGGGCTCCAGGAGCGGCAGCGCGCGGTCCCGTGCCAGGAGGTCCCCGGCGAAGCAGGCGGGTCCCGCGATGTCCTGGCGGACCGGTCCGCCCCGCTTGGTCCTGCCGCTCGCGTCGTGCGCCTCGATCCGCAGCGGCCAGGCGTCGGGGTTGAAAACCGTCCGGGTGGCCACCTGCACACCGGCGTGGGTGACCGCGATCGGCCGGCCGCCCATGCTCTTCGTGTACTCGACGTACGCAGCGAAGAACCCGTTCTTGGCGAGGACGGACCGCCCGAACTCGGTGACGATCTCGTACCCGCCCGAGAACAGGGCGGGAGCGTGGGCGCGCAGCTGCCGGACGTACGTGCCGAAGGTCGGTGTGGTCTCGTCGTCGGCGAAGTTGACGGGCAGTCCGCCGCCGATGTCGATGCCGACGACCTGGCGCCGCCCGAGCGAGGCGTTGACCTCCTCGGCGAACGCGACGGCCTGCCCGACCCCGCCGGCCATGAGGTCGAGCGGGCAGCCCTGCGAACCGGCGTGCGTGTGCACCCAGGTCAGCCACGGGTGGTCGTGGTAGGCGCGCAGCAACCGCTGCCGGCTTCCCGGGTCCGCCAGCGGGACGCCGAACTTCGAGGTGCTCGTCGCCGTGCTCATCGCGGCGATGCTGCCGCCGCCGAGCTGGGAGTTGACGCGCACCCCGATCCGCGAGACCGGGAAGCGGCCCTCCAGCGCCCGGTCGATCCTCGCCAGTTCCTGGTAGTTGTCCGCGTTGACGGCCACACCCAGGTCCAGGGCGTGCCGCAGCTCGGCCTCCGTCTTGGCGGGGGAGTCGAAGACGATCCGGTCGGGTGCGAACCCGGCTGCCAGCGCGCGGGCCAGCTCACCCGCGGTGGCCACCTCGCAGCCCATGCCGAGCCGCCGCAGCTCCGCCAGCACCGGCACCAGACAGTTCGCCTTGGCGGCGAACGCGTGCAGCACCCGCGGCGCGGAGGGAAAGGCGCGGTGCAGGGAAGTGACGGTCGCGGCGACGCCGTCGAGGTCGACGAAGGCGGCCAGCTGGGACCGCCCGGCGTCCAGCAGTTGCTGCCGCACCGCTTCCTGGAGGATCCGTTCGCGCCGTTCGGCGGCGGGGGTCAGTCCGGTCATGGTGAGCCTTCCGGTGTCGTACGCGCGGAGCCCGGGACCGTCCCGGGTTCAACACCAGGCTGCGGCCCGTACCGGGACGGCGTCTTCGTCGAGTCGTCAAAGACGCGGGCCTCACCCACGGCGGTCGGGCGCAACAACTCCTCTGCCGAGCAGAGGAGTTGTCCGATACGACAAAGAGGAGGCCCTCCGATGGTGGCCCCGGCCGAACCGCGGCCGGCACGCGCGCCCGCTCGCGCCCCGGGACCGGACACTCAGGGGCGTGCGCCACCGGCCTCGCCGCCCAGCCGCAACTGCACCTGGGCGAGCAGCCGGGCGTCGGGACTCTCCAGGTCCAGCCCCGACACCTGCCTGATACGGCGCAACCGGTAGCGCAGACTGTTGGCGTGCACGCCCAGCGCGCGCGATGCGGCGGACACGTCTCCGAAGTGGTCGAGGTAGGCCCGCAGGGTCTCCACCAGGCAACTGCCGCCGTGATCGGCGTCGAACTCCCTCAGCCGGGCCACCGAGGTCCGCAGCGGCAGCGTCACCTCGCGCAGGGCATCGACGACCTGGAGGATTCCCACCGTGTCCGCGACGTCCTCGCACCGCGCGACGGCGTGCGGTCCGGCGGCCGCGACGAGCGCCTGCAGGGCCCGCTCGGCCGACCGGCGTGACGCGGGCGCCCCTGCCAGGCCGGGGACCACGTCGCCGAGCCCCACCTTCACCGCCGAGCCGATCGTCGCCGACAGCTGATCGGCCAGCGCGCTCCCGAGCCGCCTGACCTGGGCGTCGGCGCGCTCGGCGGCGCGCTCCAGCCCGCTCACCAGCACCAGGGTCCCGCCCCCCGCCGGGACCACCACGACGCGGTGCCCCAGGGCCGCGCAGTGCAACGTCAGCAGGCCGTACAGCCCGGACGGGCCGTCGTCCGCGGAGCGGCCGGGCCCGGTGCCCACGGCCAGGACGGCACAGGGCTCCCGGGGCGGCAGGGAGGCCCGCTCCGCGAGCACCTCGACCGATCCGCGGTCCTCCAGCAGTGCCCGGGCCGCATCCTCCACCAGCCGGCCGTCCGAGCTGTGGGTGCGGTGATGCAGCAGGTGGGCGGCGGCGGTCCGGGCCGCCGCGCGCAGCGTCTCCGCGGCGTTCGGCGACAGGGGGCGGCCGGCCACCGCCGCCACCCAGATTGACCCGAGCGCCTCTCCGCCCGCCCGCACGGCGCCGACCAGACGCTCCGGATCCTGCCCGTGGGCGGGCCGGTGCAGCACGTCGCCCGCACCCCACAGCGCCTGGAAGAACCCCGCCTCCCGCATGGCCGCCACCCGCCAGGGCGGAACCCGGCGGCCGAGGATGGTCAGCCGGCGCATCTCGTCCACGTTCTCCTCGGTGGACGAGTACGCCAGCACCCGCGACTCCGTGTCCTCGATCGTCACCGAGCCCCCCACCAGGGCGGCCACCGCGTCGGCCAGGGAGTCCAGATCGCCCAGGGGCACGCCGCTGGTGGCCGGCATCGGGGGAGCACCCGCTGCGGCCAGCCCGGCCCTCAGCACCCCCACGAGCTGGGCCCAGGTGCACCAGGCTGTGCGGAAGAGCACCGCCGTGCCGCTGTCCGCCGCGGCCGACTGCAACGCCTTCGCGGTGGGCTCCGGCCGTCCCGGGCCGAACACCACACCCGCCGCACCGGCCTCACCGGCCCGGCGCACCACGTCGAGCGCGTGCGCCGATCCCGGGTCGACGCCGACCGCGAGGAGTAACTCCCGCGGTCTGATCACCGGTTCCAGGGCGTCCAGCACATGCACCCCGGTGACCCGCGTCCGCAGTCCCTCCGGGGCCGTGTGCAACTCAACGGCCCCCGCCCCCACCACCGAGAGCAGGCGCTCCAATGTCCCCTGGTCCCCGGCGCCCCCACCCCGGCCCGACGCTTCACCCGAGTCCGCCACGATGCCTCTCCCGTCCCCCGCCCGACCGTGCCGCCGTGCTGGCGGCCGATCGGAGAACGTATGACATCACGGGACTTGTCCGCAGTCGAGACGGCCTCACGCACCTAGTCCATCCTGCCCAGGGCCTCCCGCACCCGCCGGACGTCCCGGATCCGCTGCTCGTACGTCGCTCCGAGGGCGAGCAGCAGGAGGCCGGCGAGAGCGGGGGGTGCCCAGCGGGGGAGCGCCCCCGTCACCTGCACCACGTACGGGGCGAGTTCGTGCAGGGTGACCAGGGCCAGCGCCGAGCCGCCGAGTACCAGCGGTGCCCGGAGGTGGTGCCGCGCACCCAGCAGGGTGACCAGCAGCGCCGCACCGCCCAGCAGCAGCGGCCGCGTCCAGTACGGGTCGGCCCAGGCCGCGGCCAGGCTCGGCAGGAGTGTCACGGCGAGTCCCGGGCCGTACGCCGTCCAGGAGGAGACCTGCGGGTCGCGGCGCCGGTGCAGGGCACCGACGAGCAACGCCGGGACGGTCACCGGGAGGGTGTACGCCTCGGGCGTGTCCACGTCCCAGGCCGCCAGGCGCACCCACGAGGCCAGCACGAACAGGGCCGTGGCCGCGTAGCCGACAGGACGGCGCCCGTCGCGCAGGGCCGTCCCCGCGGCGATCACCCCGTACAGGGCCAGCACCAGGGCGAGCATCGGCGGGTCGGAGACGGTGAGCGCCACGGCGAACAGACCGACGGCGGCACCCGTGGCCTCGACGGGCACCGTCGTCCGGGACCCGCCCAGGCGCGCCGCCAGAAGGGCGGCGGCACCGGCAACGACCAGCACCGGCAGGGCGGTTCGGGCCGGTGGCCAGTCCGCCGCGGCACCGGACGCCGAGGCCAGCGCGGCGGCGTGCACGAGAGCGGCCGGAGCCGTGAAGGGGGCGACGTCCGCCCGCCATGAGGCCGCCGCGAACAGGGCCGTCAGCACGGACAGCACGACCAGGGTCGCGGACTGGGAGGCGAGCGAGACCAGGGTGAGGCCGGCGGCCGTGACCAGGGCGAGGACGAGCGCCATGACCTGCGAGGCCCCCACCGTGACCCGGCACGCGTACAGCGCGGCCGCCGTCACGACGCCCAGGACCAGCAGCCCCGCGGCGTACGGAGCCTCGAAGACCGCCGGGAGCGTCACAGCCGCGGCCCACAGCAGACCCGCGGCACCCAGCCGGGCACGCCCACGCCACTCCTGCGCGCGGACCGCCAGGGCGAGCACGGCGGCGACGGCCACCAGCACCAGGGGAGCCACTGCCGCGTCCGGCGGCCAGGGCACATCGGCCGCCACCGCCGCACGGGCGTCCGCCGGCGCACCGCTCCACACCCGGCCCAGCCGGCCGGCCGGACCCAGCAGCACCACGGCGACGACGGGCAGCGTCCACAGCACCGCCAGCGCCTGTACGGCACCGGAGGCCCAGGCGAAGCCCCCGCGCATCGCGTCCGGCAGCCGTTCGGCCCGCACCGCGGCCAACAGGGCGATACCGACGGCCAGATGAGCCGGAACCGCCCACTGCGACGGCAGCCCGGAACGCGCCACCCCGCCGAGCGCGGCCACCACGAGCAGCCCGGCCGTGATCGCGAGACCGAGGGCGTGCGTGACGCCCGGCCCTCGCCGGGCCGCACCCAGGGCGATCGCCGCCGCGAGCAGGAGCAGCGCCCCGGCACGGGAAGCGTCAGCCGGACCGCCGGCCGTCAAGGACAGCCAGCCGGCACCCAGAGCACCCCAGCCGCCCGTGCCGTACGCACCGGCGACGGCGGTGATCCGCACGGCCCCGGCCGTCAGCCGCGCCACCGCCAGCGCGTCGAGCCCGGCCGTCACCAGCAGCGCGGCGGTGATCGCGTACGCACCCGCGTCGGCGGACAGCGCCCACAGCAGCAGCGGGAACTGGGCCACGGCCAGGGCGCAGGGCAGGGGCAGGCGCAGCGCGGCCGTGACCGGCAGCAGGCCGTACGCCGACCAGGTCACCGCCAGCACCGCCGACGCGGTGGCCGCGTACCCGGTGCCGTCCGTCCCCGAGAGGGCCGCCGCGTGCAGCGCGTAGGCGTCCAGGACGGTCAGGGCGAGCCCCAGGCCCGCCACGGACTCGGCCGTCGATCGCAGCCCCCGCTTCAGCAGGGCCACGGGTGCGGCGAGCGTGGCCAGCGTGACCGCGCCCAGCACCAGGGCCCGCCCGGCGATCCCCATGTGCCCCCAGCTGACCAGGGTGAACACCGCCGCCGCGAGCGTCAGCAGGACACCGCCGAGGACGAGCAGCACGTTCTGCACGCTGGGCGCGGCCGTCTCCGGCCGGGACGCCGCGGCGGCCGGCGGCTGGGTCGAGGCCTGGGCCCGCGACTGCCACCGCGTCTGGTTCAGGGCCGCTACTAGCCAGGCGCGTCGGGCCAGCAACTGGGAGCGCCGGGCGTCCAGTTGCCAGAGTTCGGCATCGAGGAGCCGCAATTCCTCGGCCGGGGGCGGAAGGTGGGTCATGCCTCGCAGTGTGGTCCGCGTCACCTCGCACGGCATGAGTGCGGATACTCAGGCGCGTACTCATACGGTCGGCGTCACGCGTGGGCAGACTTGCGGCATGGACTGGAACCATTACCGCTTCCGCAGTCTGTGGACCCTGCCCGCGCCCCCCGCGAAGGTGTACGACGCGCTGGAACGCCCCGAGGACTACCCGCGCTGGTGGCCCCAGGTGCGGGAGGTGACCAAGCTCGACGACACCACCGGGGTGATCCGCATCCGTTCCGTCCTGCCGTACGACATGACCTTCACGGCGAGGGAGGCGCGGCGCGACCCCGAAGCAGGCGTGCTGGAGACCGCGCTGTCCGGGGACATCGAGGGCTGGGCACGCTGGACCGTCACACCGCTCGGGACGGGCAGTCTGGCGCGGTACGACCAAGTCGTCAGCGTGCGCAAGCCGCTGCTGCGGCGGCTCGCCGTACCGGGACGGCCCCTCTTCCGCGCCAACCACGCGCTGATGATGCGGTCCGGGCGGCGCGGACTCCTCCGGCACCTCCGAGCGGTTTGAAGGAAGCGTGCCGGGACCTGTATTGTTCAGTGCGTTCCCGGGCGATTAGCTCAGTGGGAGAGCGCTTCGTTCACACCGAAGAGGTCACTGGTTCGAACCCAGTATCGCCCACCGGAAACAGCCGGTCCGTCTCAGACGGACCGGTTTTTTCATGTCCGGGACGGCCCGGCTCAGGCCGCCGCCGGCAGGTCCGGGCGCAGCGGCCACGCCGGGTCGACCACCTCGTCCACGCCGCTGCGCGCGAACCACGCCTGCAGGCCCCGCGCCTGCGCCGCGTGCCACACCGCCTGCAGGGTGTGCAGCTCGCCCGGGGCGAGACGCTCCAGCCGGGACGCGAACCGGCGGCCCACCGCCCGGGTCACCTCCAGTGCCGCCGTGGCGTCGGCCGCCGCGTCGTGCGCGCCGTCCAGGGCGACGCCGTAGTGCGCACACAGGTCGGTCAAGGTGCGGCGGCCCTTGCGGTAGCGGTCCAGGTGCTTGTCCAGCACCCGCGGGTCGAGCACGGACAGCGGCGCCGACTCGAACCAGCGGCCGAGCGCCGATGCGCGGTGGCGGCGCAACTCCCGGTCCAGCATGGTCAGATCGAACGGCGCGTTCATCACCACGACCGGGCGCCCGGCGTGCGCCTGCTCGGCCAGCGCCTGCGCTATCTCGTACATCACCGGCGCCGGCCACCGGCCGTTGAGCCGCAGGTGCTCCTCCGTCAGCCCGTGCACCGCTGTCGCCTCGGCGGGCACCGGCACTCCCGGGTTCACCAGCCAGCGGCTCACCCGCGGCCGGATGCCCGGGGCATCCTGGACGACGACGGCGGCCGACACGATCCGGTCGGTCTCGACGTCCACGCCCGTCGTCTCCGTGTCGAAGGCGGCCAGCGGCCCCTCGTACCAGCACGTCGTCATAGCCCCACAACCCCTCGTTCACCTTCGGCAGTTGACGCACCGTCCGCTGCCCGATCCGGTGATACCCGGGCTGTTTGCGCACTACGCCGGAAGGAGACAACAGGAGTACGGGTCGTTGCAGTTCAGCGGCCCGCAGCGGGGAATCACTTGTTCTGGAAGGCTGTTGGCCATGGCCATTGCGCAGCCCGAACGGGGCGGGCTGCTGCCCGAGCGCACGGCTCCCTCTCGCGGCACTCTCGCCACCACCGCCTGCATGGAGACACTGCAGGTCGGCTATCTGCACGCCGTCGCGGCGGCCGCCGGCTGCTCGCTGTCCCAGCCCTTTCCCGACAACGGCATCGACTGGCACGTCAGCCACAGCGCCCCCGGGCACACGGTCGACGACGAGGTCACCATCAAGGTGCAGCTCAAGGCCACCTACCAGGTGCCGCCCAACCCGCCGGGCCGCACCTTCTCCTTCACGCTCGACAACGACCATCTGGCGAAGCTCGCCCGCACACCCGTGTCGGTGCACAAGATCCTCGTGGTGATGCTGGTGCCGCGCGCCCAGGACGACTGGCTGCGCGCCGGCCACGACCGGCTCGACCTCAGGCACTGCTGCTACTGGACCAACCTCGCCGGACAGCCGATCACCGGCCGCCGCCGCACCACCGTGCGCATACCGACCGCACGCATCTTCGACGACCGGGCCCTGTGCGAGATCATGACGCGGGTCGGGACGGGAGGAAAACCGTGACGCACCGCCCGACCGAGGAACCCCTGAGGCCCGTGCGGCCCCACCCCGTCGACACAGCCGGCCCCTCACCCGAACCCGCCGAGGTCGACCCGGCGGTGCTCAGCGCCCTGCTGCGCCGGCACGGCTGGCAGCGGCGCGGCGGCGCCCCCGGACGCTACGGCCGCTGGACCCCGCCCGGCCCCGGCGGCAGCGGCACCAGCCTCCTGGTGCCGGAGACCCGCGCCTTCCCCGACAGCGACGACCTGCTCGGCGAGGCCCTGCTCGCCCTGTCCCGCAGCGGCTCGCCCTCCGCCCGTGAGGTCCTCGTCTCCCTCGCCGTGCCCAGCGACGAGATCCGCTGGTGGCACGACGCCCCCGCCGGACCCGCCGGCGCGGCCTCCTGGACTGTCGAGGACCGTTTGCGCGGGGCCGCCCGCCGGATGCTGCTCGCCGCCGCTCTCGCCACCCGCGCCCGGGCCGGCTACCACGGCGCCCGCCACCGCCGCTCCGCCGCCGCGGCCCTGGAGAACGTCCTCGTCGGCTCCGCCACCGACGGCCGGCTCACGGCCTTCGTCCCGGTCGCCGGCGGCCGCCCCCTCGCCGTACGCCTCCACCAGGCCCTCTTCGCCGCCCGGGAGGCCATCGACTACCAGCGGGCCACCGGCGGCATGGACGCCTTCGACGCCGCCGTCGAGGCAGGAGTGAGCCACGAGCTCACCGAGGCCCTCGTCGCCCTCGTCCGGGGCACCGAGGGCGCCCGGATCGCCGTCGAATGGGCCCCCGCGGCCGGGGTGCCCGAGGGCTGCGCGTCCGCCGCCGAGCCCGTCGAGTTCTCGCCCGGCGACCTGGCCGTGCTGCGCGAGGCGGCCGCCCGCTACCTGCGCGAGGAACCCGCGGTCCCGGTGCGGATCACGGGGGCGGTGGTACGGCTGCGCAGGTCCGGGCCGCGCGGCGACGGCACCGTACGGCTGCGCGTGCTGGCCGGGGCCGACGTGCCGAACGTCCGGATCACCCTCGACGAGGAGGCCTACCGGATCGCCGGGCACGCCCACCTGGTCGGACTCCCGGTGCGGGTGCAGGGGCGGCTGGAGAGCCGGGGCGGATTCCGCCGCCTCACCGGCGCCCACGGCGTCGTTCCCGTCCAGGTCGACGACGCCGAGCGGGACCGGCTGATGAAGGAGCTCCACGAGAACCTCGACTTCTTCGAGGAGGCCTGCGGAGGGGACTGCGGGGACTGATTTCGCGAAGGGTGGTCCCGGGTCGGTACGATCCTTACTCGTGCGCGCGCTCCGGTATGGCGCCCGCGGCCCCCTTCAGTCAGGAGAGACCGGTGTCAGACGTCCGTGTGATCATCCAGCGCGATTCCGAGCGGGAAGAACGCGTGGTGACGACGGGCACTACGGCCGCCGAGCTCTTCGCCGGCGAGCGCTCGATCATCGCCGCGCGCGTGGCCGGCGAGCTCAGGGACCTGTCGTACGCCCTGTCCGAGGGCGACGAGGTCGAGGGCGTCGAGATCTCCTCCGAGGACGGCCTCAACATTCTGCGCCACTCCACCGCGCACGTGATGGCGCAGGCCGTGCAGGAGCTCTTCCCCGAGGCCAAGCTCGGCATCGGCCCGCCCGTCAAGGACGGCTTCTACTACGACTTCGACGTCGAGAAGCCCTTCCACCCCGATGACCTCAAGGCCATCGAGAAGAAGATGCAGGAGATCCAGAAGCGCGGACAGCGCTTCTCCCGCCGGGTCGTCACCGACGACGAGGCCCGCGAGGAACTGGCCGAGGAGCCGTACAAGCTGGAGCTGATCGGCCTCAAGGGCTCCGCCTCGCACGACGACGGCGCGGACGTCGAGGTCGGCGCCGGCGAGCTGACGATCTACGACAACCTGGACGCCAAGACCGGCGACCTGTGCTGGAAGGACCTCTGCCGGGGCCCCCACCTGCCGTCGACCCGCGCCATCCCGGCGTTCAAGCTGATGCGCAACGCGGCCGCCTACTGGCGCGGCAGCGAGAAGAACCCCATGCTCCAGCGCATCTACGGCACCGCCTGGCCCACCAAGGACGAGCTGAAGGCGCACCTGGAGTTCCTCGCCGAGGCCGAGAAGCGCGACCACCGCAAGCTCGGCAGCGAGCTCGACCTGTTCTCCGTCCCGGAGCAGATCGGCTCGGGCCTCGCCGTCTTCCACCCCAAGGGCGGCATCATCCGCCGGGTCATGGAGGACTACTCGCGGCGCCGCCACGAGGAAGAGGGCTACGAGTTCGTCTACACCCCGCACGCCACCAAGGGGAAGCTCTTCGAGACCTCGGGCCACCTGGACTGGTACGCCGACGGCATGTACCCGCCCATGCAGCTCGACGAGGGCGTGGACTACTACCTCAAGCCCATGAACTGCCCGATGCACAACCTGATCTTCGACGCGCGCGGACGTTCCTATCGTGAACTGCCGCTGCGCCTCTTCGAGTTCGGGACGGTGTACCGGTACGAGAAGTCGGGCGTCGTGCACGGCCTGACCCGGGCCCGCGGATTCACTCAGGACGACGCGCACATCTACTGCACGCGCGAGCAGATGTCGGAAGAGCTCGACAAGACGCTCACCTTCGTCCTCGGCCTGCTGCGCGACTACGGCCTGACCGACTTCTACCTGGAGCTGTCCACCAAGGACCCGGAGAAGTTCGTCGGCTCGGACGAGGCCTGGGAGGAGGCCACGGAGACGCTGCGCCAGGTCGCCGAGAAGCAGGGCCTGCCCCTCGTTCCCGACCCGGGCGGCGCCGCCTTCTACGGCCCGAAGATCTCCGTCCAGACCAAGGACGCCATCGGCCGCACCTGGCAGATGTCGACGATCCAGCTCGACTTCAACCTGCCGGAGCGCTTCGACCTGGAGTACACGGGTCCCGACGGCTCCAAGCAGCGCCCGGTCATGATCCACCGCGCCCTGTTCGGCTCGATCGAGCGCTTCTTCGCGGTGCTCCTGGAGCACTACGCGGGTGCCTTCCCGGCGTGGCTGGCCCCCGTCCAGGCCGTCGGCATCCCGATCGGCGACGCGCACGTGGAGTACCTGGAGAAGTTCGCCGCCGCGGCCAGGAAGAAGGGCCTGCGCGTCGAGGTCGACTCCTCCTCCGACCGCATGCAGAAGAAGATCCGCAACGCCCAGAAGCAGAAGGTGCCCTTCATGGTCATCGCGGGCGACGAGGACATGTCCCACGAGTCCGTGTCCTTCCGCTACCGCGACGGCTCGCAGGAGAACGGCATCCCCTTCGACGAGGCCATCGCGAAGATCCAGAAGATCGTCGAGGAGCGCGCTCAGGTCTGATCGCGCGCCGCACGGGCCCCCGGGAGATCCCGGGGGCCTTTGCCGTCCCCCCAGCTCGACGCCATATGCTGCACTGCATGACGAGTGAGCCGGAGCAGCAGCTGGGAGTGGGGACGCAGGACGCGTTCCAGCGTCTGTGGACGCCCCACCGGATGGCCTACATCCAGGGCGAGAACAAGCCCACCGGCCCGGGCGCCGGCGACGGCTGCCCCTTCTGCTCGATCCCGGCCAAGTCCGACGAGGACGGCCTCGTCGTCCGGCGCGGCGAGCAGGTCTACGCGGTGCTCAACCTCTACCCGTACAACGGCGGGCACCTGATGACCGTGCCCTACCGGCACGTCGCCGACTACACCGACCTCACGGCGGGGGAGACCGCCGAGCTCGGCGAGCTCACCAAGCAGGCCATGACGGCCCTGCGCACGGCTTCCGGCGCGCACGGCTTCAACATCGGCATGAACCAGGGCACGGTCGCGGGCGCGGGCATCGCGGCGCACCTGCACCAGCACATCGTGCCGCGCTGGGGCGGGGACACGAACTTCATGCCGGTCGTGGGGCACACGCGGATCCTGCCGCAGCTGCTGGCGGACACGAGGAAGATGCTGGCGGAGGCCTGGCCGACCGTCTGACCTCCCGGCACCTACGCGTCGTAGACGTCGGCCTTCCTCGGCGAGGCCTCCTGAACCGCACCGCTGAGCGCCGACGACCGGGACCCGAACTTCTCCACGTCGACCCCGTTCTCCCGCAGCACCTTCAGCGCCGCCGCGTGCACCACCCGCAGCACAGGAGTGGCCGCCCGCAGCGCGTCGTCCGCCATGAACCGATGCCGCCACGGCTGGTCGGCCCAGGCGTGCCGCAGACCGAACGGCTCCGGCAGCGTCAGGCTGCCGCCGAGCCAGTTCAGCAGCGGCGGATACCAGGTCAGCGGGGCGCGCGCGGCCAGCCGTACCACCTCGTCGGCGTCGATCAGCGGGAGCTTCACGGTCCGGGTCTCCCAGAACCGGAAGGCCTTCTGCACCGCCTTCTCCTTGGCCGCCGGCTTCTCGTTGAACAGCGGGTTGACCGGTCCCAGGGCATGCCCGGTGACCTCGATGCGCAGCGTGTCGTGCAGCACGGTCACGGTGATCAGCATCGTGATCACCAGGTGCCCGTCCCACAGGGTCCACTGCACGCCCAGGTAGTGCCGGTCGCCGCTGCCGAACTGCTGCTTGTTGCAGATGTCCTGCACGGCGTGCGTCCGGACCGTGTACGCGTCGACGTCCGTGCCGCTCGGCCGGGACACCTCCGTCGCCTTCTCGCCGATCGGCGAGACGATCCAGTGCGTGATGGACGGCTTGGGGAAGCCGCCGGTGTTGATGGACGTGCGCTCCAGCATGCCGAGACCGCCCTGGATCGCCACGATGACGTCCCAGCTGCGGAACGGGTGGAACTCCTTGCCGGGATCGGCGGAGACCAGCTCCTCGGCCAGCTGCCAGCTGCCCCATCGCGTGCCCATGCCGAGTATGCCCTTGGGGCCGGCGTAGAAGACCGAGTTGGAACGCTGCTCGGCGGCCAGGCGGGCCAGCTCCTTGCGGACCTGCTCGGCCGCGTCACCGGGGTTGCCGGGGACGGCCTCGGGGATCTTGGCGCCCACACCGCCGCCCGACAGCATGCTCGACCAGCGCTCCCGCAGATCGCGGGCGGTCCGCTCGCAGATCTGCTTGGCCCAGAACCAGCCGACGACCGGCATGATCACCGCCGCGCGTCCGTACAGGGCCCAGAATCCGGTGAACGGCATGCGGATCAGGAACAGCACGGCCAGCGCGCCCACGGCGACCAGCAGTGTGGTGGCGAGGGCGCCGGCACGCTTGTCCTCGCGCTTGGTCATGGTGGTGCGCAGCGTGAACACCAGCAGCCACACGAGGAAGCCGGGCAGGAAGAGCAGCCCGCAGATCACCGTGATCGCCGAGAGCCAGTTGTCGCGGTCACGGCGGATGCGGTGGGCCGCCAGGCAGTGCTCGACGACGACCTGGGGCTCGATGCCGAAGGACTGGATGACCGGCTTGCGCCCGGCCCCCAGCATCCGGTCGATCACCGCGCGGGAGAAGGCCTCGCCGAACCGGGGGCGGAAGATCTTCGCCCACGGGCGCGGCGGAGTCACCTTGGACTGGTGCCACTCGTTGTCGGCGGCCAGGATCTTGGTGACCTCGTCGTCGCGGTACGCCGCCGCGGCCAGCGCGTAGGTCGCCGCCGTCTGGCCGCTCGCACCCGCCAGAGGCACCTGGGCCCCAGGGCTGAAGTCGAATCCGTCCGTCACTGCCGCCCCCATCGCTGCCGCATCCGCATCTGCGGCCTTCCCGACTTCCGCGCTCCGCACACCTGTTGATCAGGTCATCAGCGTATCCGTCCGAACCGGCAGGCGGGGGCGGGTGGCCTGTCAAGCCGCCCGCCCCCGCGGAGGGGAGCCGTCAGAGGGGCACTTGTTGTGCGCCCGGCGCCAACTACGAGGCCTTGCGCTCCTCTTCACGCACCCGCTCCGCGACCTGCTGCGGCATCGGTTCGTGACGCGCGTACCGGCGGCTGAACCCCGCCGTGCCGTGCGCCATCGACCGCAGGTCGATCGCGTACCGGCCGATCTCGATCTCGGGCACCTCGGCCCGGATCAGGGTGCGCCCGCCGGGGGTCTGCTCGGTGCCGAGCACCCGGCCGCGGCGTCCCGACAGGTCGCTCATCACGGCGCCCACGAAGTCGTCGCCGACCAGCACCGACACCTCGGCGACCGGCTCCAGCAGATGGATCCTCGCGTCGGCCGCGGCCTCCCGCAGGGCCAGCGCACCGGCCGTCTGGAAGGCGGCGTCGGAGGAGTCCACCGAGTGCGCCTTGCCGTCCAGGAGGGTCACCCGTACGTCGATGAGCGGAAACCCGGCCGCCACTCCCTTGGCGGCCTGGGCCCTGATGCCCTTCTCCACCGACGGGATGAACTGCCGGGGCACCGCACCGCCCACGACCTTGTCGACGAACTCGATGCCGGACCCGCCGGGCAGCGGCTCGACCTCGATCTCGCAGATCGCGAACTGCCCGTGCCCGCCGGACTGCTTGACGTGCCTGCCCCGGCCGGCCGACTTGGACGCGAACGTCTCGCGCAGGGACACCCGGTGGGGGACGACATCGACCTGGACGCCGTACCGGCTGCGCAGCCGCTCCAGGGCGACGTCGGCGTGCGCCTCGCCCAGACACCACAGGACCACCTGGTGGGTGTCCTGGTTCTGCTCCAGCCGCATCGTCGGGTCCTCGGCCACGAGCCGGGCCAGGCCCTGGGACAGCTTGTCCTCGTCGGGTTTGCTGTGCGCCTGGATGGCCAGCGGGAGCAGCGGGTCGGGCATCTGCCACGGCTCCATGAGCAGTGGGTCGTCCTTGGCGGACAGGGTGTCGCCGGTCTCGGCGCGGCTCAGCTTCGCCACGCAGGCCAGGTCGCCCGCGATGACGTGCGACACCGGGCGCTGCTGCTTGCCGAACGGCGTGGACAGGGCGCCGATCCGCTCGTCGACGTCGTGGTCCTCGTGCCCGCGGTCGGCCAGCCCGTGCCCGGAGACGTGGACCGTCTGGTCGGCGCGCAGGGTGCCGGAGAACAGGCGGATCAGCGACAGCCGGCCCACGTACGGGTCCGAGGACGTCTTCACGACCTCCGCGACCAGCGGAGCGTCCGGGTCGCAGGGTTTGAGCTCGCGCGGCTTGCCGTCGATGGTCGTGACCCGCACCGTCTCGTGCTCCAGCGGCGTCGGGAAGCCCCGCGTGATCAGCTCCAGCAGCTCCACCGTGCCGAGTCCCTGCCGTGAGCCCTCGGCCGCGGGGGCGGCGGCCAGGACGGGGAAGAAGACCCCGCGCGCGACGGCCCGCTCCAGGTCCTCGATGAGCGTCTTGACGTCGACCGGCTCCCCGCCGAGGTAGCGGTCCATGAGGGTCTCGTCCTCGCTCTCCGAGATGATCCCCTCGATGAGCCGGTTGCGGGCCTCCTCGATCAGCGGCAGCTGGTCCTCGCCCGGCTCGGACTCCTTGCGCTCGCCGGTCGAGTAGTCGAACAGTTTCTGCGACAGGAGCCCGATCAGCCCGGTCACGGGCGCGTGCCCGTCGGCCGCCTGGGGGCCGTGCAGCGGCAGGTAGAGCGGCAGGACCGCGTCGGGGTCGTCCGCGCCGAAGGCCTCGGCGCAGCTGCGGGTCATCTCCTCGAAGTCGGAACGCGCCGACTCCAGGTGCGTGACGACGATGGCCCGGGGCATGCCCACGGCCGCGCACTCCTCCCACACCATGCGCGTCGAGCCGTCCACGCCGTCCGAGGCCGAGACGACGAAGAGGGCCGCGTCCGCCGCGCGCAGACCGGCCCTGAGCTCACCGACGAAATCGGCGTATCCGGGGGTGTCGAGGAGATTGACCTTGATGCCGTCCCACTCGACGGGCACCAGGGAGAGCTGTACCGAGCGCTGCTGCCGGTGCTCGATGTCGTCGTAGTCGGAGACGGTGCCGCCGTCCTCGACGCGGCCCGCCCGGTTCACCGCCCCCGCCGCCAGCGCGAGGGCTTCCACCAACGTGGTCTTGCCCGATCCGGAGTGGCCGACCAGCACCACATTCCGTACGGACTGAGGGTGGTCGGCCGCTTGTGCCCTGCCGGCGGCCCCAGGGTGTGTCTGTGCCTTGTCGCCCATGATCCTGCCTCCCGTGCACGGTGAGGTCACTGTGGGCGCGGACACGCGGAGTCCGCGTGCGTGGCGGCTCCGGCGTCGCCCGCGGTCATTCGACCTTCCCACTCCCGTCACGGTGCGTCCATACGAACGACGTGATCTCACCGCCCACCAGCGGCTCGCGGGTTCCCCCGAAAGGGGTGCGGGTGCCCGCACCTCGCCCACACGCGCGCGTGACTACGATGGGCCAGCCGGTGGCCAGCAGGGGCCAGACGGCGACACCGACCCTCGGGAAGGCCATGCTGAACAAGTACGCGCGTGCATTCTTCACGCGTGTCCTCACACCGTTCGCCGCGTTTCTGATCCGGCGGGGCGTCAGCCCCGACACCGTCACGCTCATCGGCACCGCCGGTGTGGTCGCGGGCGCGCTGGTCTTCTACCCCATGGGCGAGTTCTTCTGGGGCACGGTCGTGATCACGCTCTTCGTGTTCTCCGACCTCGTCGACGGCAACATGGCCCGTCAGCTCGGCCGCTCCAGCCGCTGGGGCGCCTTCCTGGACTCCACGCTCGACCGGGTCGCCGACGGCGCGATCTTCGGCGGCTTCATCCTGTGGTACGCCGGTGGTGGCGACGACCTCGTCCTGTGCGCCGTCTCGATCTTCTGCCTGGCCAGCGGCCAGGTGGTGTCGTACACCAAGGCCCGGGGCGAGTCGATCGGTCTGCCGGTCGCGGTCAACGGGCTCGTCGAGCGGGCCGAGCGGCTGGTGATCTCCCTGGTCGCGGCCGGTTTCGCGGGCCTGCACAAGTTCGGCGTGCCCGGCATCCAGTACCTGCTGCCCGTCGCTCTGTGGATCGTCGCCGTCGGTAGCCTCGTCACGTTGATCCAGCGGGTCGTCACGGTCCGCCGGGAGTCCGCTGAGGCCGAGGCCGCCGCGCAGGGCGAGCAGGATGATGAGGACGAGCAGCAGAACGCCTCCCACGGGAGCGAGGCGGCCACGTGAGCGCACAGGACCGGCTGACGGACGCGCTGTACGGCCTCGGCTGGGGCACGGTCAAGAAGCTCCCCGAGCCGGTCGCCGCACGGCTCGGCCGGACCATCGCCGACGCGGCCTGGAAGCAGCGCGGCAAGGGCGTCCAGCGCCTGGAGAGCAACTACGCGCGCGTGGTGCCGGACGCGAGCCCCGAGCGCCTGGCCGAGCTGTCCCGCGCGGGCATGCGCTCCTACCTGCGCTACTGGATGGAGTCCTTCCGCCTCCCGGCCTGGAGCGAGGAGCGGATCAAGGGCGGCTTCGAGGGCAAGGACCTGCACCACCTCACCGAGGGCCTGGCCGCCGGCAAGGGCGTCGTCCTCGCCCTGCCGCACCTGGCCAACTGGGACCTCGCCGGTGCCTGGGTCACCACGAAGCTCGGCATCCCCTTCACCACGGTCGCCGAGCGCCTGAAGCCCGAGACGCTCTACGACCGGTTCGTCGCCTACCGCGAGGGCCTGGGCATGGAGGTCCTGCCGCACAGCGGAGGCACCGCCTTCGGCACCCTGGCCCGGCGGCTGCGCGACGGCGGCCTGGTCTGCCTGGTCGCCGACCGCGACCTGTCCGCCTCCGGCGTCGAGGTCGACTTCTTCGGCGACACGGCCCGGATGCCGGCCGGACCGGCCCTGCTCGCCCAGCAGACGGGTGCCCTGCTGCTGCCCGTCACGCTCTGGTACGACGAATCGCCCGTGATGCGGGGCCGCGTCCACCCGCCGGTCGAGGTGCCCGAGTCGGGAACGCGGGCCGAGAAGACCTCCGCCATGACGCAGGCGCTGGCCGACGCCTTCGCCACCGGCATCGCCGATCATCCTGAGGACTGGCACATGCTGCAGCGCCTGTGGCTCGCGGATCTCGACCCCGGGAAGGGACGCCCGTGAGGATCGGCATCGTCTGCCCGTACTCCTGGGACGTACCGGGCGGCGTCCAGTTCCACATCCGGGACCTCGCCGAGTACTTCATCCGCCTCGGCCACCAGGTGTCCGTGCTCGCCCCGGCCGACGACGACACCCCGCTGCCGCCGTACGTGGTCTCGGCCGGGCGCGCGGTGCCGGTGCCGTACAACGGCTCGGTGGCCCGGCTGAACTTCGGCTTCCTGAGCGCCGCCCGGGTGCGCCGCTGGCTGCACGACGGCGCGTTCGACGTCATTCACATCCACGAGCCGACCTCGCCCTCCCTGGGCCTGCTGACCTGCTGGGCCGCCCAGGGGCCGATCGTGGCCACGTTCCACACCTCCAACCCGCGCTCCCGCGCGATGATCGCCGCGTACTCGATCCTCCAGGCCGCCCTGGAGAAGATCAGCGCCCGGATCGCCGTGAGCGAGTACGCCCGCCGCACGCTGGTGGAGCACCTCGGCGGCGACGCGGTCGTGATCCCCAACGGTGTCGACGTCGATTTCTTCGCCGGCGCCGAGCCCAAGGCGGAGTGGCAGGGCGACACGATCGGCTTCATAGGGCGCATCGACGAGCCCCGCAAGGGACTCCCGGTGCTGATGAAGGCTCTGCCGAAGATCCTCGCCGCGCGCCCGCAGACCCGGCTGCTGGTCGCCGGGCGCGGTGACGAGGAGGAGGCCGTGGAGTCCCTGCCGGCCGAGCTGCGCTCGCGCGTCGAGTTCCTCGGCATGGTCAGCGACGAGGACAAGGCCCGCTTCCTGCGCAGCGTCGACCTGTACGTCGCGCCCAACACCGGTGGCGAGAGCTTCGGCATCATCCTCGTCGAGGCCATGTCCGCCGGAGCTCCCGTCCTCGCCTCCGACCTGGACGCCTTCGCCCAGGTCCTGGACCGCGGGGCGGCCGGCGAGCTGTTCCCCAACGAGGACGCCGACGCCCTGGCCGACGCGGCCGTACGGCTCCTGACCGACCCGCAGCGGCGGGCGGAGCTGCGCGAGCGGGGGAGTGCCCACGTGCGGCGATTCGACTGGTCGACCGTCGGTGCGGACATCCTGTCCGTCTACGAGACGGTGACGGCCGGAGCGGCGGCGGTGGCCGAGGACGAGCGGACGACCGGGCTGTGGGGGCGGCTGGGGTTCGCCCGGGACTGACTCCGGCCGTGGCTCAACAGGTGCGGCATGGAGGGGCTCGATTTTTCAGCCACGCTCCTGAGCGGTCGCGGCGTGGGCGGGCGGGCGCCTCACGCCATCGATCATGCAGATCACAGGCGATCTTGACGCGTCGTTCGTGTGTGCGAAGGGGCGTCTGAGATGTGAGTGAAAACTGGATGGATCATGAATCCCTTTCGTATGTACGGTGCAACGGGTAGCCGATCGGCTGCCGTTGGTAACGGAGGAGGATGTCATGGACGAGCAGACCGAACTCACGACCACCGAGCCGTACGCACCGCCGATGCTCACCGAGGTCGGGGAGTTCAACGAGGACACCCTGGGCTTCATCGGCTGGGGCAACGACATCTTCGGCCACTACTCCGGCGGCTTCTGAGCGTCGCCTGACCGGCTCCTGAAGAAGTC
This sequence comes from Streptomyces paradoxus, assembly GCF_014202475.1. Taxonomy (GTDB): domain Bacteria; phylum Actinomycetota; class Actinomycetes; order Streptomycetales; family Streptomycetaceae; genus Streptomyces; species Streptomyces paradoxus. The sequence goes on along the minus strand of NZ_JACHGV010000006.1, from coordinate 150,924 downwards.
AGCAGATGACCAGCACCGGGTTCGTCGTCCTGCCGGACACGGCAGCCGCGGCTGAGGCGCGCACGGCCGTGCCGTGGGCGTCGCCGGAGGAACACACACACGCCTCGGGGCGTCCCTGGCTGGTGGGCCGTTGGTCACCGGGAGAAATCACGGTGGTCACGGCGGGCCCGGTACGGGTGGCGGTGGTCGGGGTCTGCCCCGTCCCCGCCGCCCGGCTCGCCCGGTACGCCGCCCGCATCCGGACGGTACGGAACGCCGACGAACTGGCCGCGGTCCTGCCCGGCTCCTGCCACCTCGTCGTCTCGGCCCACGGCGAGGTGCGCTTCCAGGGCAGTGTGACCGGACTGCGCCGGGTCTTCCGCGCCCGGCTGAACGACGTCGACGTGGCGTCCGACCGGGCCGACGTCCTGGCGGCGATGACCGGCGCCGGCGTGGACGAACAGGCCTTGGCGCTCCGCGTGGCCACGGGCGGGTTCCTGCCGCCCCCACTGGGTGACCGGCCCCTGTGGTCCGGCGTCTTCGCACCGGCACCGGGCGACTGCCTGCTGTGGGAAGGCGACCGGGCGCGCGAAATGCCCTGGTGGCGGCCTCCGGCTCCCGAGCTGACGCTCGCGGCCGGTGCCGCGTCGGTACGGGACGCCCTCACCTCGGCCCTCGACGACCGCGGCCCCGCGAAGGGCCGGCTGAGCACCGATCTGTCCGGCGGCATGGACTCCACATCACTGTGCTTCCTCGCCGCCCGGAGCACACCCGACCTGATCACCTTCCGATGGGGCGAGGCCGAGGCGGGCAACGACGACTCCGCCTTCGCGGCACACGCCATCGGCGCCCTCGACGCGGCCGAGCACATCGTGGTGCCGCCCGACGACCTCCCACCGCTCTTCACCGACCCCTCGTCCCTGGTGGACACCGAAGAGCCCTATCCGTTCGCGCGCACCCTCGCCCGGACCCGGCACACCGCGCGACTGCTGGCCGGCAGCGGCTCACGCAGGCACCTCGCCGGACACGGCGGGGACGAACTCTTCACCCCGTTCCCCGGCTACCTCCACGGGCTGCTCCGCCGCCGCCCGCTGACCGCCCTGCGGCACGTCCGCGGTTACGGCGCGCTGCACCGCTGGCCCGTCCTGCCCACCCTGGCCGCGCTGACCCGCCCCGGCGACGAGGCCGCCTGGTGGCGCGCGCAGGCCGAAGGGCTCACCGACCCGCCCCCGTCGAAACGCCGGCCCGCCCTCGGGTGGGGCCTGTGGACGCTGCGTGCGCCGTCCTGGGCCACCGCCACCGTGGTGGAGGCGGCCCGGGAAGCCCTGCGGGACACCGCCGCCCGCGTACAGCCCCACTCCCCGGACCTGGCACAGCACCAGCTGCTGCTCGCCCTGCGTACCGCCGCTCCCTGGTACCGGCAACTGGCCCGCGTCTTCGCGGACCACGGCGTGCAACTCGACTCGCCGTTCTTCGACGACCGCGTGGTGGAAGCCGTCCTCGCCGTGCGGACCCACGAACACGCCGGCCCCTGGGGGTACAAGCCGCTGCTGGCCGAGGCGATGCGCGGCATCGTCCCCGAGCCGGTGCTGGGCCGCTCCACCAAGGGCGAGTTCAGCGACGAGGCCAACAGCGGGCTGCGCCGCAACCTGCCCGAGGTCCTGGGCATGTTCGAGGACTCGGCCCTGGCCGCCCGCGGACTCATCGACCCCGGCATCCTGCGCACCCGGCTCCTCGCTCCCCAGCCGGACAACTCCACGAGGAACGCGGTGGAGCCGCTGATCGGCTGTGAGACCTGGCTGCGTGCCACCACCCGACCCACCCCTGCCTGGAGGTTCGACGCCCGTGCGCCTGCATCCTGACGTGAGCACCACCGACACCGACGACGGCACGGTACTGCTCGACGAACGCACCGGACGGTACTGGCAGTTGAACAGCACCGGCGGCCATGTGCTCCGGCAGCTGCTGGGCGGGTACGAGCCGACCGGTATTGCCGCCGAGCTCGCCGACCGGTACGGCATCGGTCTCGAACAGGCCGAACGCGACGTCACAGCGGTCATCGAACGACTGCGGGCCTCGGAACTGGTGATCTCATGAGCATGTCCGTCGCGCTGTCCGAACGGCGTCGGCTCCCTCTGCGCCGTCGCGTCCTGCCCCTGCTCGCCGTCGGCGCCGCCCGCCTGCTGGCGCGCGCCAGACCGGCGCGCTTGCGCACCGTCCTGGAGTTCGCCCGCCGTGGCGCACGTCCCGCGACGGCGGCCCAGGCGCTACGGGCCCGCGAGGAGGTCGTGTCCGTCAGCCTGCGCTGCGCGGGCCAGGGCTGTCTGCAGCGCTCCATCGCCACCGCCCTGCTCTGCCGGGCGCGCGGGTCCTGGCCCACCTGGTGCACCGGAGTGCGCACCCACCCCTTCGCCGCCCACGCCTGGGTCGAGGCGGAGGGGCAACTCGTCGGCGAGGGCCACCCCAAGGGGCACTTCAAGACGCTGATGTCCATCCCGCCGCTGACGGACGACGGGGGTCGCTGACCACGGCCGGGGCGGGGTGAACGGCGTGGCCGCGCGTGCCGCTAGCCTTGCCGCCCGTGACCACCACTCTCATCTGGATCGCCGTCGCCCTGGTCGTGATCGGGCTCTACCTGAGCTGGACCGCCGGCCGGCTCGACCGCCTCCACGCCCGGATCGACGCCGCCCGGGCCGCCCTGGACGCGCAGCTGCTGCGCCGGGCCTCGGTGGCGCAGGAACTGGCGACCTCCGGGGTCCTGGACCCGGCCGCCTCGATCGTGCTGTACGAGGCGGCGCACGCCGCCCGGCAGGCCGAGCAGGAGCAGCGGGAGATCGCCGAGAGCGAACTGAGCCAGGCGCTGCGGGCCGTCTTCGGGGAGGCCCCGCAGGTGGAGGCGGTACGGGAGGCGCCCGGGGGAGAGGAGGCGGCCCGGGAACTCACCGAGGCGGTCCGCAGGGTGCCGATGGCCCGGCGCTTCCACAACGACGCCGTACGGGCGGCCCGGGCCCTGCGCCGGCACCGCAAGGTGCGCTGGTTCCGCCTGGCCGGTCACGCGCCCTTCCCAATGGCCTTCGAAATGGACGACGAGCCTCCGGCGGCCCTGGTGGACCGGGCCGCCTGAGCCACGTTTCCCGTGCCGTTTCCCGGCCGACCGCCGCAAAAGGGTCCACGGCGTTCCCATTGGCCCTTGCTGTGGCCTGGTTCTCTCACGTTTCCTCAGTGCTGCAGAAACCCTCTTTCCCATCAGCGAGGTCACCCGTGCCCATCTCCGAAAACCAGGCTCCCGAGACCGGTACCGCCCGTGTGAAGCGCGGCATGGCCGAGCAGCTCAAGGGCGGCGTCATCATGGACGTCGTCACTCCGGAGCAGGCGAAGATCGCCGAGGACGCGGGCGCCGTCGCCGTCATGGCCCTGGAGCGGGTCCCGGCCGACATCCGCAAGGACGGCGGCGTGGCCCGCATGTCCGACCCGGACATGATCGAGGGCATCATCGAGGCCGTCTCGATCCCGGTCATGGCCAAGTCCCGCATCGGCCACTTCGTCGAGGCCCAGGTCCTGCAGTCCCTCGGCGTCGACTACATCGACGAGTCCGAGGTCCTCACCCCGGCCGACGAGGTCAACCACAGCGACAAGTTCGCCTTCACCACCCCCTTCGTCTGCGGCGCCACCAACCTGGGCGAGGCTCTGCGCCGCATCGCCGAGGGCGCCGCGATGATCCGCTCCAAGGGCGAGGCCGGCACCGGCAACGTCGTCGAGGCCGTGCGCCACCTGCGCCAGATCAAGAACGAGATCGCCCGCCTGCGCGGCTACGACAACAACGAGCTCTACGCCGCCGCCAAGGAGCTGCGCGCCCCCTACGAGCTGGTCAAGGAAGTCTCCGAGCTCGGCAAGCTTCCCGTGGTGCTGTTCTCCGCCGGCGGTGTCGCCACCCCCGCCGACGCCGCCCTGATGCGCCAGCTCGGCGCCGAGGGCGTCTTCGTCGGCTCCGGCATCTTCAAGTCCGGTGACCCGGCCAAGCGCGCCGCCGCCATCGTGAAGGCCACCACCTTCTACGACGATCCGAAGATCATCGCGGACGCCTCCCGCAACCTCGGCGAGGCCATGGTCGGCATCAACTGCGACACCCTCCCCGAGGCCGAGCGCTACGCCAACCGCGGCTGGTAAGGCACAGGAATCCATGAGCGACACCCCCGTCATAGGCGTCCTGGCCCTCCAGGGCGACGTACGGGAGCACCTCGTCGCCCTGGCCGCGGCCGATGCCGTGGCCAGGCCGGTGCGGCGCCCCGAGGAACTCGCCGAGGTCGACGGTCTCGTCATCCCCGGCGGCGAGTCCACCACCATCTCCAAGCTGGCCGTCCTGTTCGGCCTGATGGAGCCCCTCCGCGCGCGCGTGCGGGACGGCATGCCCGTCTACGGCACCTGCGCCGGCATGATCATGCTCGCCGACAAGATCCTCGACCCGCGCTCGGGCCAGGAGACCGTCGGCGGCATCGACATGATCGTGCGCCGCAACGCCTTCGGCCGGCAGAACGAGTCCTTCGAGGCCGCCGTCGCGGTCGAGGGCGTCGACGGCGACCCGGTGGAGGGCGTCTTCATCCGCGCCCCCTGGGTGGAGTCCGTCGGCGCCGCGGCCGAGGTGCTCGCCGAGCACGACGGCCACATCGTCGCGGTCCGCCAGGGCACCGCGCTGGCCACGTCGTTCCACCCGGAACTGACCGGCGACCACCGCGTCCACGCCCTGTTCGTCGACATGGTGCGGGCGAACCGGACAGCCGAGTCCTTGTAGGATTCCTGCGTTCGTTGCTGAGATGGGTTACGCGAAGGAGACAGGCAGATGTCCGGCCACTCTAAATGGGCTACGACGAAGCACAAGAAGGCCGTGATCGACGCCAAGCGCGGCAAGCTCTTCGCGAAGCTGATCAAGAACATCGAGGTCGCGGCCCGCATGGGCGGTGTCGACATCGACGGCAACCCGACGCTCTACGACGCCATCCAGAAGGCGAAGAAGCAGTCGGTCCCGAACAAGAACATCGACTCCGCGGTCAAGCGCGGTGGCGGTCTCGAGGCCGGTGGCGCCGACTACGAGACGATCATGTACGAGGGCTACGGCCCGAACGGCGTGGCCGTGCTCATCGAGTGCCTCACCGACAACCGCAACCGCGCCGCGTCCGAGGTCCGCGTCGCCATGACCCGCAACGGCGGCTCCATGGCCGACCCGGGCTCGGTGTCCTACCTGTTCAACCGCAAGGGCGTCGTCATCGTCCCCAAGGGCGAACTGACCGAGGACGACGTGCTGGCCGCCGTGCTCGACGCGGGCGCCGAGGAGGTCAACGACCTCGGCGAGAGCTTCGAGGTCCTCAGCGAGGCCACCGACCTGGTCGCGGTCCGCACCGCCCTCCAGGACGCCGGCATCGACTACGACTCCGCCGACGCCAACTTCGTCCCGACCATGCAGGTCGAGCTGGACGAGGAGGGCGCCAAGAAGATCTTCAAGCTGATCGACGCCCTGGAGGACAGCGACGACGTGCAGAACGTCTTCGCCAACTTCGACGTCAGCGACGAGGTCATGGAGAAGGTCGACGCGTAGCACCGGGCTCCACCGAGTCAACGGGCCGACGGGACACACCCCGTCGGCCCGTCGCGTTGTCGGTGGCACCCGATAGCCTGCACAAACAGGTGAGCGAAAGGGAGGGGCGCGTGCGCGTACTGGGGGTGGACCCGGGACTGACCCGGTGTGGTGTCGGCGTCGTCGAGGGCGTCGCCGGACGGCCGCTCACGATGATCGGCGTCGGCGTCGTCCGCACGCCCGCGGACGCCGACCTCGGCCACCGCCTCGTCGCCGTCGAGCAGGGCATCGAGCAATGGCTCGACGAGCACCGGCCCGAATTCGTCGCCGTCGAGCGGGTGTTCAGCCAGCACAACGTCCGTACGGTGATGGGCACCGCACAGGCCAGCGCCGTCGCCATGCTCTGTGCCGCCCGCCGCGGCATCCCCGTGGCCCTGCACACCCCGAGCGAGGTCAAGGCCGCTGTCACCGGCAGCGGCCGCGCCGACAAGGCACAGGTGGGGGCCATGGTCACCCGCCTGCTCCGGCTCAGCGCACCGCCCAAGCCCGCCGACGCGGCCGACGCCCTCGCCCTCGCCATCTGCCACATCTGGCGCGCCCCCGCGCAGAACCGACTCCAGCAGGCCGTCGCCCTGCACACCGCCAAAGCACCGAAAGGCCGGACGGCATGATCGCCTTCGTCAGCGGCACAGTGGCCGCACTCGCTCCAGACGCCGCGGTCGTCGAGGTCGGCGGTGTCGGCATGGCCGTGCAGTGCACGCCGAACACCCTGTCCACACTCCGCATGGGCCAGCCGGCCAAGCTGCACACCTCGCTGGTCGTCCGCGAGGACTCCCTCACCCTGTACGGCTTCGCGGACGACGACGAGCGGCAGGTCTTCGAGCTGCTCCAGACGGCCAGCGGTGTCGGCCCCCGGCTGGCCCAGGCCATGCTCGCCGTGCACAGCCCGGACGCCCTGCGCCGGGCCGTCGCGACCGCCGACGAGAAGGCCCTCACCGCCGTCCCCGGCATCGGCAAGAAGGGCGCGCAGAAACTGCTCCTGGAGCTGAAGGACCGGCTCGGCGCCCCGGTCGGCGCGCCCGCCGTCGGCGCGCCGGTCAGTACCGGCTGGCGTGACCAGCTGCACGCGGCCCTGATCGGCCTCGGGTACGCGACCCGGGAGGCCGACGAGGCCGTGACCGCCGTGGCCCCGCAGGCCGAGGCCGCCGACGGCACGCCCCAGGTCGGCCAGCTGCTGAAGGCGGCCCTCCAGACCCTGAACCGCGCCCGCTGACCCCCCACCCCGAGGCACATCACATGAACTGGGACGACACGACCGACGCCGATGCCGCCGAGCGGCTGGTGGGCTCCGTCGCCGACCGTGAGGACCAGGCCGTCGAGGCCGCCCTGCGCCCCAAGGACCTGGACGAGTTCATCGGCCAGGAGAAGGTCCGCGAGCAGCTCGACCTCGTGCTGCGCGCCGCACGCGCGCGTGGCGCGACGGCCGACCACGTGCTGCTCTCCGGCGCCCCCGGCCTCGGCAAGACCACCCTGTCGATGATCATCGCGGCCGAGATGGGCGCCCCCATCCGCATCACCTCCGGCCCCGCCATCCAGCACGCCGGCGACCTCGCCGCGATCCTCTCCTCCCTCCAGGAGGGCGAGGTCCTCTTCCTCGACGAGATCCACCGCATGTCCCGGCCCGCCGAGGAGATGCTGTACATGGCGATGGAGGACTTCCGCGTCGACGTCATCGTCGGCAAGGGCCCCGGCGCCACGGCCATCCCCCTGGAGCTGCCCCCCTTCACCCTGGTCGGAGCCACCACCCGGGCCGGCCTGCTGCCGCCCCCGCTGCGCGACCGCTTCGGTTTCACCGCGCACATGGAGTTCTACGAACCGGCCGAACTGGAGCGGGTCATCCACCGCTCGGCCGACCTCCTCGAAGTCGAGATCGAGCCGCAGGGCGCCGCCGAGATCGCCGGACGCTCCCGCGGCACGCCCCGGATCGCCAACCGCCTGCTGCGGCGCGTCCGCGACTACGCGCAGGTCAAGGCCGACGGCCTGATCACCAGGGACATCGCCGCGGCGGCCCTCGCCGTGTACGAGGTGGACGCGCGCGGCCTCGACCGCCTCGACCGGGGTGTGCTGGAAGCCCTGCTCAAGCTGTTCGGCGGCGGTCCGGTCGGCCTCTCCACGCTCGCTGTCGCGGTCGGGGAGGAACGTGAGACCGTGGAGGAGGTCGCCGAACCCTTCCTCGTACGGGAGGGGCTGCTGGCCCGCACCCCCCGCGGCCGGGTCGCCACGCCCGCCGCATGGGCGCATCTCGGCCTCACCCCGCCACGCTCCCAGGCCGCCGGAAACGGACAAGGGGACCTGTTCGGGGCGTGACGGCGCCGTCACGGCTCCGGGGCGGCGAGGTCAGTGGCCGGAGCAGGAACCCCGGTGCCATGCTGAGCGTTGTTCCATGCGCGCGGACTCGCTTAGACTCCGCCGATGCCGCCTTTGTCGGCGGCGTACACACCCCCAACCATCTGGCCGCTCACAGCGCGGTCGTGTGAAGGAAGTACCGACCCGTGAGTCTCCTGACCCTCCTCCCGTTCATCGTGCTCATCGGGGCCATGTTCCTGATGACCCGGTCGGCCAAGAAGAAGCAGCAGCAGGCCGTGGAGATGCGGAACCAAATGCAGCCCGGCAGCGGTATCCGCACCATCGGGGGCATGTACGCCACAGTCAAGGAGGTCAACGAGGACACCGTCCTCGTCGACGCCGGTCCCGGCGTCGAGCTCCTCTTCGCCAAGAACGCCATCGGTGCCGTCCTCACCGACGACGAGTACAACCGCATCGTCCACGGCGTCGAGCACGACCTGAAGTCCGACGCCGACATCGTCCCGGACGACGCCTCCTCCCTCACCGAGACCGACGGCTCCGCCGCCGACGCCCCCGCTGACGACAAGGCCGTCGACCTCGGCAAGAAGGACGCTGCCGATGAACCGGCCGACGAGGCGGCCGAGGCCAAGCCGGGCGCAGAGCCGAAGAAGACCGACGGCGACTCCGAGGCGAAGTAGTCGTGTCCCGGGGTGCGCGGGTCCTGCCCGCGCATCCCGGGACACGCCCAGCTCGCACGGAGTCCCGACACCATGTCATGGCCGCCCGTCCGCCGATCCGGAGCGAGGCGGCCCGAGAGGGAGTACGAGAAGGTGGCCACACCTAAAAAGGGCAGGAACGCGAGCGCCCAGAGCAAGCCGGGGCGCTCGCTGGCCCTGATCCTGATCGCCATCGCGGCGCTCACCGGTGGGATGTTCGCCTCGGGGCACACGAAGCCGCGTCTCGGCATCGACCTTGCCGGCGGTACGAGCATCACGCTCCGCGCGGTCCCCGAGGCCGGCAACGAGTCGGCGATCAACAAGACCAACATGGACACGGCCGTCTCCATCATGGAGCGCCGTGTCAATGGTCTGGGCGTCTCGGAGGCCGAGGTCCAGACGCAGGGCCGCGACAACATCGTCGTGAACATCCCCAAGGGGACCAACTCCGAGCAGGCCCGCAAGCAGGTCGGCACCACCGCCAAGCTCTACTTCCGTCCGGTCATCGCCACCGAGGTCGCCGGCGGCAAGGGCGCGGCCAACCCCTCCCCGAGCCCCACCGGCAAGCCCTCGGACCAGCCGTCCGGCAAGGCGTCCGACAAGCCCGAGGCCACCGACAAGAACTCCGCCTCGCCGTCCGCCACGCCCACCACCCAGGGCCGAGCGGTCACCGACGCGCTGAAGGCCGACGCCACGCCGTCCGCGAGCGCCTCGGACAAGCCCGGGTCCAGCCCCTCCCCGTCGGGGAGCGGCGACACCGCCGAGGCCGACGCGAACGCGCTCCAGGCGAAGTACGCCGCGCTCGACTGCACGAACGCCAAGATCCGCTCCACCGTGGGCGACGGCGTCAAGGCCTCCCAGCCCACCCTGGCCTGCGGCAAGAACGCGCAGGGCCAGTGGCAGAAGTACATCCTCGGCCCCGCCGAGGTCGACGGCACGGACGTCGACAAGGCCCAGGCCGTCCTCAACACCCAGACCGGTGCCGGCTGGACGGTCACGATGGACTTCACGGACGCCGGGGCCAAGAAGTTCGCGGACATCACCGGCAAGCTGGCGCAGAACCAGTCCCCGCAGAACCAGTTCGCGATCGTCCTCGACGGCGACGTCGTCTCCGACCCGTACGTCCGGCAGGCCCTGACCGGCGGCAACGCCGAGATCTCCGGCAACTTCAACCAGCAGTCCGCCCAGGACCTGTCCAACATGCTGAGCTACGGTGCGCTGCCGCTCACCTTCAAGGTGGACAGCATGACGACCGTGACCGCCGCGCTGGGCGGTGACCAGCTGCAGGCCGGTCTGATCGCCGGTGCGATCGGTCTCGCGCTGGTCGTCATCTACCTGCTGGCCTACTACCGCGGTCTGTCGTTCGTCGCGATCCTCTCGCTGCTGGTCTCCGCCGCCCTCACCTACACGCTCATGGCCCTGCTCGGCCCGGCCATCGGCTTCGCGCTGAACCTGCCGGCCGTGTGCGGTGCCATCGTCGCCATCGGCATCACGGCGGACTCGTTCATCGTCTACTTCGAACGCGTCCGTGACGAGATCCGCGAGGGCCGTACGTTGCGCCCCGCCGTCGAGCGTGCCTGGCCTCGCGCCCGGCGCACCATCCTGGTCTCCGACTTCGTGTCGTTCCTCGCCGCAGCGGTGCTCTTCATCGTCACCGTCGGCAAGGTGCGCGGCTTCGCCTTCACACTCGGCCTGACCACGCTGCTCGACGTGGTCGTGGTATTCCTCTTCACCAAGCCGCTCTTGACCCTGCTGGCCCGTCGCCCCTTCTTCGCGAACGGCCACAAGTGGTCCGGCCTCGACCCGAAGAGCCTGGGTGCCCAGCCGCCACTGCGCCGCACCCGCCGTCCCTCCGCCCCCGTCGAGACGAAGGAGGCGTGAGATGTCGAAACTCGGCAACCTCGGCGCCCGGCTGCACCGCGGCGAGATCGGCTACGACTTCGTCAAGAACCGCAAGATCTGGTACGGCCTCTCCATCCTGATCACCATCGTGGCCATCGCCGGTCTGGCGGTCCGCGGCCTGAACATGGGCATCGAGTTCCAGGGCGGTGCCGTCTTCACCACCCCGAAGAACATCAGCGTCTCGGTGTCCCAGGCCGAGGAGTACGCGGAAGCGGCCTCCGGTCACGACGCGATCGTCCAGAAGCTCGGTGACGGCAGCCTGCGGATCCAGGTCGCGGGCATCGAGACCGACCAGGCCAACCAGATCAAGGGCCAGCTCTCGGAGGATCTCAAGGTCGACTCGGAGCAGATCAACGCCGAGCTGGTCGGCCCCAGCTGGGGCGAGCAGATCGCGAACAAGGCCTGGCAGGGTCTCGGGATCTTCATGGTCCTCGTGGTGATCTATCTGGCGATCGCCTTCGAGTGGCGCATGGCGCTCGCCGCGTTCGTCGCGCTGATCCACGACATCACCATCACGGTCGGCATCTACGCCCTGGTCGGCTTCGAGGTCACACCGGGCACGGTGATCGGTCTGCTGACCATCCTCGGCTACTCGCTCTACGACACGGTCGTGGTGTTCGACAGCCTCAAGGAACAGACGAAGGACCTCACCAAACAGACCCGCTGGACCTACAGCGACGTCGCCAACCGCTCGATCAACAGCACTCTGGTCCGCTCCATCAACACCACGGTCGTCGCGCTGCTGCCGGTCGCGGGCCTGCTGTTCATCGGTGGCGGTGTCCTCGGCGCCGGCATGCTGAACGACATCTCGCTGTCGCTGTTCGTCGGTCTCGCCGCCGGTGCCTACTCCTCGATCTTCATCGCCACGCCGCTCGTCGCCGACCTCAAGGAGCGCGAGCCGGCGATGAAGGCCCTGAAGAAGCGCGTCCTGGCCAAGCGGGCCCAGTCCGCCGCCCAGGGCGGGACCGAGGTCCACGACGAGGAGACGTACGCCGACGAGCCGGAGGACGCCGCACCCGCGGTCGTCGGGCCTCGCAACCAGCCCGCCTCCCGCAGCCGCGGCCGCGGCCGCCCCTCGGGGAAGCGCCGATGACCGAGATCAGGGAGCTGCTGCTCAGCCGCATCCGTGACGTGGCCGACTACCCGGAGCCGGGCGTGATGTTCAAGGACATCACCCCGCTCCTGGCGGACCCGGCGGCCTTCACCGCCCTGACCGACGCCCTCGCAGAGATCGCCGAGGGCACCGGTGCCACCAAGGTCGTCGGCCTGGAAGCCCGCGGCTTCATCCTCGGCGCCCCGGTCGCCGTCCGCGCCGGTATCGGCTTCATCCCCGTGCGCAAGGCGGGCAAGCTCCCCGGAGCGACGCTCGCCCAGGCCTACGACCTGGAGTACGGCTCGGCGGAGATCGAGGTGCACGCCGAGGACCTCACCGCCGAGGACCGTGTCCTGGTCGTCGACGACGTCCTCGCCACCGGCGGCACCGCCGAGGCATCGGTCCAGCTCATCCGCCGGGCCGGCGCCGAGGTCGCAGGTCTCGCCGTCCTCATGGAGCTCGGCTTCCTGAGCGGCCGCGCCCGCCTGGAGCCGGCGCTGAACGGCGCGCCGCTGGATGCCCTGCTCACGGTCTAGCGACCGCGCGGCGGGCCGCCGGAGACCGGCACGACACCGCGCAGGCGGGCACCGGAGGATCCGGTGCCCGCCTCGTGCGTTTCCCGGGTAGACGGTCCTCACATTGGCCTGAAGGCGATCCAGGGGCTCGGGATCGCTACCATGGGGGTCCGGAGCCTGACCGGGGGACCCGGATCGCGCACGAGGAGCCCTCTTGCCAGACGAGGCCCAGCACCTGACCGCCGCCAAGCCCGAGTCCGCCTCGGCAGCCGCGGCCAAGCCCGCGCCGAACGCGCCCCACGCGAAGAACGACAGCCGTGGGCCGGTCGAGCATGCCCAGGCGGCTCCGGTCGACAAGCCCGCCGAGCAGTCGCGGCCCAAGCCCACCCCGCCGCCCGCGGTACGTCAGGCCGCCGGACAGCCGGCCCGCTCCGGCTCCTCCAACCGCGTCCGCGCCCGTCTGGCCCGGCTCGGTGTGCAGCGCGCGAACCCGTACAACCCGGTGCTGGAGCCGCTGCTGCGGATAGTGCGCAGCAACGACCCGAAGATCGAGACGTCGACGCTCCGCCAGATCGAGCGCGCCTATCAGGTCGCCGAGCGCTGGCACCGCGGCCAGAAGCGCAAGAGCGGCGACCCGTACATCACGCACCCCCTCGCCGTGACGACCATCCTCGCCGAGCTGGGCATGGATCCGGCCACGCTGATGGCCGGGCTGCTGCACGACACGGTCGAGGACACCGAGTACGGCCTGGACGACCTGCGCCGCGATTTCGGCGACGTCGTCACCCTGCTCGTGGACGGCGTCACCAAGCTGGACAAGGTCAAGTTCGGCGAGGCCGCCCAGGCCGAGACCGTGCGCAAGATGGTCGTCGCCATGGCCAAGGACCCGCGCGTCCTGGTCATCAAGCTCGCCGACCGCCTGCACAACATGCGCACCATGCGCTACCTCAAGCGCGAGAAGCAGGAGAAGAAGGCGCGCGAGACCCTGGAGATCTACGCGCCGCTCGCCCACCGCCTGGGCATGAACACCATCAAGTGGGAGCTGGAGGACCTCGCCTTCGCGATCCTCTACCCCAAGATGTACGACGAGATCGTCCGGCTGGTGGCCGAGCGGGCACCGAAGCGTGACGAGTACCTGGCCATCGTCACCGACGAGGTCCAGCAGGACCTGCGGGCGGCCCGTATCAAGGCGACCGTCACCGGCCGCCCCAAGCACTACTACAGCGTCTACCAGAAGATGATCGTCCGCGGCCGGGACTTCGCGGAGATCTACGACCTGGTGGGCATCCGCGTCCTCGTGGACACCGTCCGCGACTGCTACGCGGCCCTCGGCACGGTGCACGCGCGATGGAACCCGGTCCCCGGCCGGTTCAAGGACTACATCGCGATGCCCAAGTTCAACATGTACCAGTCGCTGCACACGACGGTCATCGGCCCCGGCGGCAAGCCGGTCGAGCTGCAGATCCGCACCTTCGACATGCATCGCCGCGCCGAGTACGGCATCGCCGCGCACTGGAAGTACAAGCAGGAGGCCGTCGCGGGCGCCTCCAAGGTGCGCAGCGACGCCCCCAAGTCGTCCGGCAAGGGCAAGGACGACCACCTCAACGACATGGCCTGGCTGCGGCAGCTGCTGGACTGGCAGAAGGAGACCGAGGACCCCGGCGAGTTCCTGGAGTCGCTGCGGTTCGACCTGTCCCGCAACGAGGTCTTCGTCTTCACCCCCAAGGGCGACGTCATAGCGCTCCCCGCCGGCGCCACCCCGGTGGACTTCGCCTACGCGGTGCACACCGAGGTCGGGCACCGCACGATAGGCGCCCGCGTCAACGGCCGGCTGGTCCCGCTGGAGTCCACCCTCGACAACGGCGACCTGGTGGAGGTCTTCACCTCCAAGGCCGCCGGCGCCGGCCCCTCCCGCGACTGGCTCGGCTTCGTCAAGTCACCGCGCGCCCGCAACAAGATCCGGGCCTGGTTCTCCAAGGAGCGCCGCGACGAGGCGATCGAGCAGGGCAAGGACGCCATCGTCCGCGCTATGCGCAAGCAGAACCTGCCGATCCAGCGCATCCTGACCGGCGACTCCCTGGTGACCCTCGCGCACGAGATGCGCTACGCCGACATCTCCGCGCTGTACGCGGCGATCGGCGAGGGCCATGTCTCCGCGCAGAACATCGTGCAGAAGCTGGTCCAGGCCCTCGGCGGCGAGGAGGCCGCCACCGAGGAGATCGACGAGTCGGTCCCGCCGGCCCCCGGCCGCAGCCGCAAGCGCCGTACCAGCGCCGATCCGGGCGTCGTCGTCAAGGGCGTCGAGGACGTGTGGGTCAAGCTGGCCCGCTGCTGCACGCCCGTCCCCGGGGACCCCATCATCGGCTTCGTCACCCGTGGCAGCGGCGTATCGGTTCACCGCAGCGACTGCGTGAACGTGGACTCGCTGTCCCGTGAGCCGGAGCGCATCCTCGACGTCGAGTGGGCGCCCACGCAGTCCTCGGTCTTCCTGGTCGCCATCCAGGTCGAGGCCCTGGACCGCTCCCGGCTCCTCTCGGACGTCACCCGCGTGCTGTCCGACCAGCACGTCAACATCCTCTCCGCGGCCGTCCAGACCTCCCGCGACCGCGTGGCCACCTCCCGCTTCACCTTCGAGATGGGCGACCCGAAGCACCTCGGGCACGTGCTCAAGGCGGTCCGGGGCGTGGAGGGCGTCTACGACGTGTACCGGGTGACGTCGGCGCGCAGCAGGTCGTAGCCGCTCGTCGCACACGACCACACGAAAGGGGCTCCCGTACATCGTGTACGGGAGCCCCTTCTCGATCGACTGCTCAGCCTCCGAACTCCTGCAGGCCCTTCAGCGCCTGGTCCAGCAGCGCCTGCCGGCCGTCGAGCTCACGCTGGAGCTTGTCGGCCTTGGCGTTGTTGCCCTGCGCGCGGGCCTGCTCGATCTGGCCCCGCAGCTTGTCCACAGCGGCCTGGAGCTGACCGGTCAGACCCTCGGCACGCGCCCGTGCCTCCGGGTTCGTCCGGCGCCACTCGGCCTCCTCGGCCTCCTGGATGGCCCGCTCGACCGCGTGCATACGGCCCTCGACCTTGGGCCGGGCGTCGCGCGGCACGTGGCCGATGGCCTCCCAGCGCTCGTTCACGTTCCGGAACGCGGCCCGGGCCGCCTTGAGGTCCGTGATCGGCAGGAGCTTCTCGGCCTCCTCGGCCAGCTCCTCCTTGAGCTTGAGGTTCTCCGACTGCTCGGCGTCCCGCTCGGCGAAGACCGAGCTGCGGGCCGCGAAGAACACGTCCTGGGCGCCGCGGAAGCGGTTCCACAGGTCGTCCTCGTGCTCGCGCTGGGCGCGGCCCGCGGCCTTCCACTCGGACATCAGCTCGCGGTAGCGCGCCGCCGTCACGCCCCAGTCCGTCGAGTTCGACAGCGCCTCGGCCTCGGAGACCAGCCGCTCCTTGGTCTTGCGGGCCTCCTCGCGCTGCGCGTCCAGTTGCGCGAAGTGCTGCTTGCGCCGCTTGGAGAACGCCGACCGCGCGTGCGAGAACCGGTGCCACAGCTCGTCGTCGGACTTGCGGTCCAGGCGCGGCAGGCCCTTCCAGGTGTCCACCAGGGCCCGCAGCCGCTCACCGGCCGCCCGCCACTGGTCGGACTGCGACAGCTCCTCCGCCTCGGCGACCAGCGCCTCCTTGGACCTGCGCGCCTCGTCGGACTGCTTCGCGCGCTGCGCCTTGCGCTCCTCGCGGCGCGCCTCCACCAGCTCGACGAGCTTGTCCAGCCGGACCCGCAGGGCGTCCAGGTCGCCCACCACGTGGTGCGCGTCGACCTGCTCCCGGATGTGGTCGATGGCCGCCTGGGCGTCCTTCGCCGACAGGTCGGTGGTCTTCACTCGCTTCTCGAGGAGGCCGATCTCGACAACCAGGCCCTCGTACTTGCGCTCGAAATAGGCCAGCGCCTCCTCGGGGGAGCCCGCCTGCCAGGAACCGACGACCTGCTCGCCGTCGGCCGTACGCACGTACACGGTCCCCGTCTCGTCGACGCGGCCCCACGGGTCGCTGCTCACAGCGCCTCCTCCACATGATGCCTGCGAGGGGCCTCAGCACCCCCGGGCATCGTCCACAGTTTCGTCACGGCCAACATAGGCGACCGGCGGGGGGCCTGTCCGCATCCCGCGCGACCGAAATTTCGCAGTTGAGGGGTCAGGATTCCGTGATCGCGGCCTTGTTGATCACGACCGTCGCGTTGGGCGCCGTATTGCCCGTCTGAGGGTCCGGCGCCTGCGCCCCGGCCTTGGCGATCTTCTGCAGAACCTTCATGCCCGCCTCGGACACCGTACCGAACGGTGTGTAGTCGGGCGGCAGCTGACTGTCCTGGTAGACGAGGAAGAACTGGCTGCCGCCGCTGTCGCGGCCCTGCTTCGTCTGCGCGTTGTACTGGTTCGCCATCGCGACCGTGCCCGCCGGGTACGTCCCGCCCTTGAGGCTCTTGTCCTTGAGGTTCTCGTCCGGGATGGTGTAGCCCGGTCCGCCCATGCCGGTGCCCTTCGGGTCGCCGCACTGCAGGACGTAGATGCCCTGGTTGGTGAGCCGGTGGCACTTGCTGTGGTCCAGGTAGCCCTTGCCGAGAAGGAAGTTGAACGAGTTCACGGTGTGCGGCGCAGCGGACGCCTTCAGCGCGACGTCTATCTCGCCGCAGGTCGTGTCCAGCTTCATCGTGTACTTCGCCGACTTGTCGATGGTCATCGCCGGTTCCTTCTTCCAGGTCTCCGACTTGACCTTGCCCGGAGCCGGCTTCTCGCACGGGTCCGGGGCCTTGCTCGGTGTGGCGCTCGGGGTGACGTCCGCGTTCGCGTTCTCCTTCTTGCCGTCGTCCTCGAACGGCTTGGTCAGGAAGACCGTCACCGAGAGCACCACGATCACGCCGAGAGCCGAGGCGATCACGGAGTTGCGGATACGGGCCTTGCGTCGCGCGTCAGTGCGTCGCTGCTGCTGCCGCAAGAACTTCTCCCGGGCGAGCTGACGCCGCCGCTGTTCCTGGCTGACCACCGGGTTCTCTCCTCATGGGTCTCGAACGTCGACCGGTACGCGTGCGTCCTGTGTGCCGACCGCCTGCGTGTGCCCCGTACCGTATATGGGTTCGCTGAGGAATCGGCAGCGCCGGTAGGCTCTGTGAGCAGCCGTAGCCGCCCGTATCGACACAACGAAGGACGATCGTGCTCATTGCCGGGTTCCCCGCCGGGGCCTGGGGGACGAACTGCTACCTCGTCGCCCCCGCCGCCGGTGAGGAGTGCGTGATCATCGACCCCGGCCATCAGGCCGCCGACGGCGTCGCGGAGGCGATCGCCAAGCACCGGCTCAAGCCCGTCGCCGTCGTCCTCACCCACGGCCACATCGACCACGTGGCCTCGGTCGTCCCGGTGTGCGGCGCGCACGACGTGCCGGCCTGGATCCACCCCGACGACCGGTACATGATGAGCGACCCCGAGAAGGCGCTCGGCCGTTCCATCGGGATGCCGCTGATGGGCGAGCTGACCGTGGGGGAGCCCGATGACGTCAAGGAGCTGGCCGACGGGGCGAAGCTGGAGCTGGCGGGCCTGGAGCTGTCCGTCGCCCACGCGCCCGGCCATACCAAGGGGTCGGTGACCTTCGGCATGCCCGAGGCGGCGGACATCCCGCCGATCCTCTTCTCGGGCGACCTGCTGTTCGCCGGCTCCATCGGACGCACCGACCTGCCCGGCGGTGACATGGCCGAGATGCTCGACTCGCTGGCCCGCGTGTGCCTGCCGCTCGACGACTCGACCGTGGTGCTGTCCGGCCACGGCCCCCAGACGACCATCGGCCAGGAGCGTTCCACCAACCCGTATCTGCGGCAAGTGGCGGCAGACCGCCAAGGACACGGCGCTGCCGAGGCTCCCCGACGAGGAATGTGACGAGACCTTCCGTGAGCACCTTCAAGGCCCCCAAGGGCACGTACGACCTGATCCCGCCGGACAGCGCCAAGTACCTCGCCGTCCGGGAGGCGATCGCCGCTCCGCTGCGCAACTCCGGCTACGGCTACATCGAGACGCCCGGCTTCGAGAACGTCGAGCTCTTCGCGCGCGGGGTCGGCGAGTCCACCGACATCGTGACCAAGGAGATGTACGCCTTCGAGACCAAGGGCGGCGACCGGCTCGCCCTGCGTCCCGAGGGCACGGCCTCCGTCCTGCGCGCCGCGCTGGAGGCCAACCTGCACAAGGCCGGCAACCTCCCGGTCAAGCTCTGGTACTCCGGCTCGTACTACCGCTACGAGCGTCCCCAGAAGGGCCGTTACCGCCACTTCTCCCAGGTCGGTGCCGAGGCGATCGGCGCGGAGGACCCGGCGCTGGACGCCGAGCTGATCATCCTGGCCGACCAGGCGTACCGCTCGCTGGGCCTGAGCAACTTCCGGATCCTGCTGAACAGCCTGGGCGACCAGGAGTGCCGCCCCGTCTACCGGTCGGCGCTGCAGGAGTTCCTGCGCGGCCTGGACCTGGACGAGGACACCCTGCGCCGCGCGGAGATCAACCCGCTGCGCGTCCTGGACGACAAGCGCGAGTCGGTGCAGAAGCAGCTGGGGGACGCGCCGCTGCTGCGTGACTACCTGTGCGACGGGTGCAAGGCGTACCACGAGGAGGTCCGCGAGCTGATCACGGCGGCGGGTGTCTCCTTCGAGGACGACCCGAAGCTGGTCCGCGGCCTGGACTACTACACCCGCACGACCTTCGAGTTCGTCCACGACGGCCTCGGCTCGCAGTCCGCGGTGGGCGGCGGCGGCCGCTACGACGGCCTCTCCGAGATGATCGGCGGCCCCGCGCTGCCGTCCGTCGGCTGGGCCCTCGGCGTCGACCGCACGGTCCTCGCCCTGGAGGCGGAGGGCGTCGAGCTCGAACTGCCCGCCACCACCAGCGTGTTCGCCGTCCCGCTCGGCGAGGAGGCCCGCCGGATCCTGTTCGCCAAGGTCACGGAACTGCGCAAGAACGGCATCGCGGCAGACTTCTCCTACGGCGGCAAGGGCCTCAAGGGCGCGATGAAGAACGCCAACCGCAGCGGCGCCCGCTACACGGTCGTCGCCGGCGAACGCGACCTCGCCGAGGGCGTCGTCCAGCTCAAGGACATGGAGTCCGGCGAGCAGACGGCGGTGGGCGTGAACGAGATCGTGGCGGAACTGGAAGCACGGCTCGGCTGAGACACAGGGGGTGGAAGGCGCCGGGGCACGGCGCCTTCCACGCTCCTCCAGCAGCCCGTACCGCATCGCACTGGTGACCGCCGCCGTCCGGTCGTCCACGCCGGGCTTGCCGAAAACGCGCAGCGGGTACGGCCACCCGGCACGCCGACCCGGCCCGCGCCATCCGCTCGTCGAGCCGCACGGTCTCCCGGACCGTCAACCCGGCGGGCGCCGATTCGCAGCGTCGGCCGGAATGCAACCCTCAGGGACGACCGGGCGGCCCTCCTTATGTCCACTGAACGGTGGACACCGGCACCTGTGCGGCACAATGGCCCTGCCCGAAGATGTTCAGGTCTCGAGTGACGGAATCGGCGTGATGATCAAGACGACAGG
This sequence comes from Streptomyces paradoxus, assembly GCF_014202475.1. GTDB lineage: Bacteria > Actinomycetota > Actinomycetes > Streptomycetales > Streptomycetaceae > Streptomyces > Streptomyces paradoxus. The sequence continues at coordinate 131,252 of NZ_JACHGV010000006.1, read as the reverse complement.
CAGGGACGTCTCCACGGAGTCCGAGCCGGAGCGCGCCGGGACCGCGCCCCGCGCGGAGGGCGGCAGCCGGGCCCTGGCCCTGCTGCTGGTGATCACCGGCGCGGCCGGACTGCTCGCCGCGTGGGTCATCACGATCGACAAGTTCAAGATCCTCGAGGCCAAGGTCGCGGGCACGACGTTCACGCCCGGCTGCAGCCTCAACCCCGTGGTCTCCTGCGGCAGCGTCATGGAGAGCAAGCAGGCCGCGGTCTTCGGCTTCCCGAACCCGATGCTCGGCATCGTCTGCTACGGGATCGTCATCGGCGTCGGCATGGCCCTGCTCGCCCGGGCCCGCTTCCCCCGCTGGTACTGGCTCACCTTCAACGCGGGCTGCCTCTTCGGCGTCGTCTTCTGCGCCTGGCTGACGTTCCAGTCCCTGTACCGGATCAACGCGCTCTGCCTGTGGTGCAGCCTGGCCTGGGTCGCCACGATCCTGATGTTCTGGTACGTGACGTCGTTCAACATCCGCAAGGGCTTCCTGCCCGCCCCGAGCTGGCTCAAGAGCTTCTTCGGCGAGTTCACGTGGGTCATGCCCGTGCTGCACATCGGCATCATCGGCATGCTGATCCTGACCCGCTGGTGGGACTTCTGGCTCAGCTGATCCGGGCCGTTCCGGGCCCCGGGCGGACTGTCGGTGCGGTGATTTAGGGTTTCTGACGTGGAGCCCGACCTGTTCACCGCCGCAGCCGAAGAACGCCAGGAGAAGGAGCCGTCCAGCAGCCCCCTGGCGGTGCGGATGCGCCCGCGCACCCTCGACGAGGTCGTGGGCCAGCAGCACCTGCTGAAGCCGGGCTCACCCCTGCGCAGACTGGTCGGGGAGGCCTCCGGTCCGGCCGGGCCCTCCTCGGTGATCCTCTGGGGCCCGCCCGGCACGGGCAAGACCACCCTGGCCTACGTCGTCTCCAAGGCCACCGACGCCCGCTTCGTGGAGCTGTCCGCGATCACCGCGGGCGTCAAGGAGGTCCGCGCGGTCATCGACGGCGCCCGCCGCGCTTCCGGCGGCTACGGCAAGGAGACCGTCCTCTTCCTCGACGAGATCCACCGCTTCAGCAAGGCCCAGCAGGACTCCCTGCTCCCGGCCGTCGAGAACCGCTGGGTCACGCTCATCGCGGCCACGACGGAGAACCCGTACTTCTCGGTGATCTCGCCCCTGCTGTCCCGCTCGCTGCTGCTCACCCTCGAACCGCTCACGGACGACGACGTCAGGGGCCTCATCCGGCGCGCCCTCACCGCCGAGCGCGGCCTCAAGGGCGCCGTCACCCTCCCCGAGGAGACCGAGAGCCACCTCCTGCGCATCGCCGGCGGCGACGCCCGCCGTGCCCTGACCGCCCTGGAGGCGGCCGCCGGAGCCGCCCTCGACAAGGGCGAGGCGGAGATCGGCCTGACGACCCTGGAGGAGACGGTCGACCGGGCCGCCGTGAAGTACGACCGGGACGGCGACCAGCACTACGACGTGGCCAGCGCCCTGATCAAGTCCATCCGCGGCTCCGACGTCGACGCGGCCCTGCACTACCTGGCCCGGATGATCGAGGCCGGCGAGGACCCCCGGTTCATCGCCCGGCGCCTGATGATCTCCGCCAGCGAGGACATCGGCCTGGCCGACCCGACCGCGCTGCAGACGGCCGTCGCGGCCGCCCAGGCCGTCGCCATGATCGGCTTCCCCGAGGCCGCCCTCACCCTCAGCCACGCCACGATCGCCCTTGCCCTGGCACCCAAGTCCAACGCCGCGACCACCGCGATCGGCGCCGCCCTGGAGGACGTGCGCAAGGGCCTCGCCGGACCGGTCCCGGCCCATCTGCGCGACAGCCACTACAAGGGCGCGACCAAGCTCGGCCACGGCCAGGGGTACGTGTACCCGCACGACCTGCCCGAGGGCATCGCCGCCCAGCAGTACGCCCCGGACGCCCTCAAGGACCGCGAGTACTACGAGCCCACCCGGCACGGCGCGGAGGCCCGCTACGCGGACGCGGTCGAGTGGACCCGGAAGAACCTCGGTCGAAAGCGGTCCTGAGCACCCTGTAAACTCGTCCGGAGTGCCGCGTCCCGTGCAGTCAGAACGGGACAGCCGGCCGGAGCCCGGTCCCCGGACCGGCTCCAGGAGCGTCGCGCACCGTCGAACGGTGTCGCGGGCAGCCCACCACCACCGTCTCACGACGGAACCGGTCGGTGGGCAACTCGCGTGCTGCACGTATGTGCCCAGACCAGGGGAGCGGCTGCCCACCGGGGTCCACCAGGACCCAGGAGGGTTTCCCCGGCTGCGGATGCGACCTCCCTCAACCCTGACAAGCCGGAAACCAGGAAAGAGAAAAAGACAGTGGCGAACCAGTCCCGCCCCAAGGTCAAGAAGTCGCGTGCCCTCGGCATCGCGCTGACCCCGAAGGCCGTCAAGTACTTCGAGGCCCGCCCCTACCCGCCGGGTGAGCACGGCCGCGGCCGCAAGCAGAACTCGGACTACAAGGTCCGTCTGCTCGAGAAGCAGCGTCTGCGCGCGCAGTACGACGTGTCCGAGCGCCAGCTCGTCCGCGCCTACGAGCGTGCCTCCAAGGTCCAGGGCAAGACCGGTGAGGCCCTGATCATCGAGCTGGAGCGCCGTCTCGACGCCCTGGTTCTGCGTTCGGGCATCGCCCGCACGATCTACCAGGCCCGCCAGATGGTCGTCCACGGCCACATCGCGGTCAACGGCAAGAAGGTCGACAAGCCCTCCTTCCGTGTCCGTCCGGACGACGTCGTGCAGGTTCGCGAGCGCTCCAAGGAGAAGACCCTCTTCACGATCGCTCGTGAGGGTGGCTTCGCCCCCGACGGTGAGACCCCGCGCTACCTCCAGGTGAACCTCAAGGCCCTGGCGTTCCGCCTGGACCGTGAGCCGAACCGCAAGGAGATCCCGGTGATCTGCGACGAGCAGCTCGTCGTCGAGTACTACGCCCGCTGATCCTCGGCAGGCACGCGGTATATCTCAGCCCGTCGTCTCCCCACCCCTCCGGGTGGGCGAGGCGGCGGGCTTCGCGATTCCCCTGCTGCCGCGCGGGAAACCGGTACGGAGCGCAACCTCCGGCGCGATAGGCTCGTCGCACGACTTTTTGATGTTCAGGCACGTTTCAGGGAGCGGGTGCACACAGTGTCCGGTGGAGAGGTTGCCGGGATCCTGGTGGCCGTCTTCTGGGCGATCCTGGTCTCCTTCCTCGCCGTCGCGCTGGCGAGGGTGGCCCAGACGCTCAAGGCGACCACCAAGCTCGTGGCGGACGTGACCGACCAGGCCGTCCCGCTGCTGGCCGACGCCTCAGCGGCGGTGCGCTCCGCGCAGACGCAGATCGACCGGGTCGACTCGATCGCCTCCGACGTCCAGGAGGTCACGTCGAACGCCTCGGCGCTGTCGACCACCGTCGCCTCCACCTTCGGCGGCCCCCTGGTCAAGGTCGCGGCCTTCGGCTACGGCGTGCGCCGGGCCCTCGGCGGCCGCAAGGAGGACGTGCCCGCCAAGGCGTCCAGGCGTACCGTGATCGTGGGCCGTACGGTCACCCGGCGCAGCGCCCGAGACAAGAGGGACTGAGAGCCAGCGATGTTCCGCCGCACCTTCTGGTTCACCACGGGCGTCGCCGCCGGTGTGTGGGCCACCACCAAGGTCAATCGCAAGCTGAAGCAGCTGACCCCCGAGAGCCTCGCCAGAACCGCCGGCAACAAGGCGATCGAGGCCGGTCACCGCATCAAGGACCGTGCCGTGGGCTTCGCGCTCGACGTCCGGGACAACATGGCCGTGCGGGAGGCCGAGCTGGGCGACGCCCTCGGGATCAACGAGCATCCCGAACTCCCCGGCCCCCGGCGGTTCGCCGCCATCGAGAACCGCAACAACCCGAAGTACGTCGAGGGTTCGGCGTACCAGACGTACCCGTACAACCGGAATGAGGACCACTGATGGAGTCGGCTGAGATTCGCCGCCGCTGGTTGAGCTTCTTCGAGGAGCGCGGTCACACCGTCGTCCCTTCGGCGTCGCTCATCGCGGACGACCCGACTCTGCTCCTCGTCCCGGCCGGCATGGTGCCCTTCAAGCCCTACTTCCTGGGTGAGGTCAAGCCGCCCTTCGACCGCGCCACCAGCGTGCAGAAGTGCGTGCGCACGCCGGACATCGAAGAGGTCGGCAAGACCACCCGGCACGGCACGTTCTTCCAGATGTGCGGCAACTTCTCCTTCGGCGACTACTTCAAGGAAGGCGCCATCAAGCTCGCCTGGGAGCTGCTCACCGGCGCCCAGGACAAGGGCGGTTACGGCCTCGACCCCGAGCGCCTGTGGATCACCGTCTACAAGGACGACGACGAGGCCGAGCGTATCTGGCACGAGGTCGTCGGCGTGCCGAAGGAGCGCATCCAGCGCCTCGGCATGAAGGACAACTACTGGTCCATGGGCGTCCCCGGCCCCTGCGGCCCGTGTTCCGAGATCAACTACGACCGCGGCCCCGAGTTCGGCGCCGAGGGCGGCCCCGCCGTCAACGACGAGCGGTACGTGGAGATCTGGAACCTCGTCTTCATGCAGTACGAGCGGGGCGAGGGCATCGGCAAGGACAACTTCGAGATCCTCGGCGAACTGCCCAGCAAGAACATCGACACCGGCCTCGGTCTCGAGCGCCTCGCCATGATTCTGCAGGGCGTGCAGAACATGTACGAGATCGACACCTCGATGGCCGTCATCAACAAGGCCACCGAGCTCACCGGCGTCCGCTACGGCGACGCCCACGGCTCGGACGTCTCCCTGCGCGTGGTCACCGACCACATGCGCACCTCTGTGATGCTCATCGGAGACGGCGTCACCCCCGGCAACGAGGGCCGCGGTTACGTGCTGCGCCGCATCATGCGCCGAGCCATCCGCAACATGCGCCTGCTCGGCGCCACCGGTCCGGTCGTCAAGGACCTGATCGACACCGTGATCGGCATGATGGGCCAGCAGTACCCCGAGCTCATCACCGACCGCGAGCGCATCGAGAAGGTCGCCCTCGCCGAGGAGAACGCCTTCCTCAAGACGCTGAAGGCCGGCACCAACATCCTCGACACGGCCGTCACCGACACCAAGGCCGCCGGCGGCACCGTCCTGCCCGGCGACAAGGCCTTCCTGCTCCACGACACCTGGGGCTTCCCGATCGACCTCACCCTGGAGATGGCCGCCGAGCAGGGCCTCTCCGTGGACGAGGACGGCTTTCGCCGCCTGATGAAGGAGCAGCGGGAGCGCGCCAAGGCCGACGCCCAGGCCAAGAAGACCGGGCACGCCGGCGCCGGCGCCTACCGCGAGATCGCCGACCAGGCCGGTGCCACCGACTTCATCGGCTACACCGACACCGAGAGCGAGTCCACGATCGTCGGCATCCTCGTCGACGGCGCCTCCTCCCCGGCCGCCACCGAGGGCGACGAGGTCGAGATCGTCCTCGACCGCACCCCCTTCTACGCCGAGGGCGGCGGTCAGATCGGCGACACCGGCCGCATCAAGGTCGACACCGGTGCCGTCATCGAGATCCGCGACTGCCAGAAGCCGGTCCCGGGCGTCTACGTCCACAAGGGCGTCGTCCAGGTCGGCGAGGTCACCGTCGGCGCCAAGGCCCACGCCTCGATCGACGACCGCCGCCGCAAGGCCATCGCCCGCGCCCACTCGGCCACCCACCTGACCCACCAGGCCCTGCGCGACGCCCTCGGCCCCACGGCCGCCCAGGCCGGATCCGAGAACCAGCCCGGCCGCTTCCGCTTCGACTTCGGCTCCCCGTCCGCCGTACCGACGGCCGTGATGACCGACGTCGAGCAGAAGATCAACGAGGTGCTCGCCCGCGACCTCGACGTCCGCGCCGACGTCATGGGCATCGACGAGGCCAAGAAGCAGGGCGCCATCGCCGAGTTCGGCGAGAAGTACGGCGAGCGCGTCCGCGTGGTCACCATCGGCGACTTCTCCAAGGAGCTGTGCGGCGGCACCCACGTGCACAACACCGCCCAGCTCGGTCTGGTCAAGCTGCTCGGCGAATCCTCCATCGGCTCCGGTGTGCGCCGGATCGAGGCCCTCGTCGGCGTGGACGCCTACAACTTCCTCGCCCGCGAGCACACGGTCGTCGCCCAGCTCCAGGAGCTGATCAAGGGCCGTCCGGAGGAGCTCCCGGAGAAGGTCTCCGCCATGCTTGGCAAGCTGAAGGACGCCGAGAAGGAGATCGAGAAGTTCCGCGCCGAGAAGGTCCTCCAGGCCGCCGCCGGTCTCGCCGAGTCCGCCAAGGACATCCGTGGCGTTGCTGTCGTGACCGGTCAGGTTCCCGACGGCACGACCGCCGACGACCTGCGCAAGCTGGTCCTCGACGTGCGCGGACGCATCCAGGGCGGGCGGGCCGCCGTCGTCGCCCTGTTCACGGTGGCGAACGGCAAGCCGCTGACGGTCATCGCCACCAACGAGGCCGCCCGCGAGCGCGGCCTGAAGGCCGGCGAACTGGTCCGTACGGCCGCCAAGACCCTCGGTGGCGGCGGTGGCGGCAAGCCGGACGTCGCCCAGGGCGGTGGCCAGAACCCGGCCGCCATCGGTGACGCCGTGGACGCCGTGGAGCGTCTGGTCACCGAGACGGCCAAGTAAGAGACGGGTCGGACAGCATGCGCAGAGGACGTCGACTCGCGATCGACGTCGGGGACGCCCGCATCGGGGTCGCCTCGTGCGACCCCGACGGGATCCTCGCCACCCCGGTGGAGACGGTCCCGGGGCGTGATGTCCCCGCAGCTCAGCGACGGTTGAAGCAACTCGTCGAGGAGTACGAGCCGCTGGAGGTCGTGGTCGGTCTCCCGCGTTCGCTCAAGGGCGGGGAGGGCCCGGCGGCGGTCAAGGTCCGGGGCTTCACCCAGGAACTGGCCCGCATGATCTCACCGGTTCCGGTGAGACTCGTCGACGAACGCATGACGACGGTGACGGCCAGCCAGGGACTGCGCGCCTCGGGCGTGAAATCCAAGAAGGGCCGGTCCGTCATCGACCAGGCAGCGGCCGTGATCATCCTGCAACAGGCCCTCGAATCCGAACGGGTGTCAGGTAAAGCACCCGGCGAAGGCGTCGAAGTGGTCATCTGATCGCGATACGGTAACGTTCCGCGCGATGCGGCGGCATTCGAACAGCCGCCGCACAGCAAGAGGCGGGACGGGAGCCGGGCCGGAAGCCGCGCGACCGCCGCCTCGCGGCTCTAGGGGATCGATGACTGAGTATGGCCGGGGCCAAGGCTCCGAACCGTGGCATCCGGAGGACCCGTTGTACGGGGACGGCGGATGGGACGGGCAGCAGGCCCATCAGGGTCAGCAGCCCCCCTACGGCGGCCAGCCGCAGCACCATCCGCAGCAGCCGCAGCAGCCGCAGTACGGCGACTGGGGCACCGGTGACCAGGCCGGATACGGTCAGGCACAGCAGCAGTACCCGTACGACCAGCACTACGCGGCACAGGCCCACGGCCACCAGCAGTACCCCGGCCAGCAGGACCCCGGACACCAGCAGGGCCAGGGCTACCACCAGCAGCAGTACGACACCGGCGGCTGGGTCAACGACCCACACCAGCAGGTCTCCTACCCCGGTGACCCGGCGGACCCCTATGGGCAGCAGGCCGGTGCGTACGGCGGGGGACAGCAGGACTACTACGGCACCCCCGACGCGTATCCGCCCCCGGAGCCGCCCGGCCGGCGAGGGGTCGCACCCGCTCAGGAGCCCGCCCAGGAAGCGGTGACCGACTGGGATCCCGGCCCCGATCAGGGCGAACACGCCTTCTTCGCGGGCGATGACGATGACGACGGCGACGAGCCGGGGGAGCGCCGCGGGCGCGACGACAAGCGAGGGCGCGGCGGCGGCAAACCGAAGAAGCGCCGCAACGGCATGGCCTGCCTGCTGGTGGTCGTGATCCTCGGCGGCGGTCTGGCCGGTGTCGGCTACTTCGGCTACCAGTTCTACCAGGATCGTTTCGGCGACGCCCCGGACTTCGCGGGTGACGGCAACGGGCAGCAGGTGTCCGTCGAGATCCCCGAGGGAGCGCTCGGCTACAAGATCGGCCAGGTGCTGAAGAGCGCGGGGGTCGTCAAGAGCGTCGACGCGTTCGTCGCCGCCCAGGAGGACAACCCGAACGGCAAGGGCATCCAAGACGGCGTCTACACGCTGCAGAAGCAAATGTCGGCCGCGAGTGCGGTCGAACTGATGCTCAGTCCGAAGAGCCGCGACAACCTGATCATCGCCGAGGGCCGTCGCAACGCCGACATCTACCGGCTCATCGACAAGCGCCTCAAGGTCAAGGCGGGCACCACCGCCGCCGTGGCCAAGAAGGACTACAAGCAGCTCGGTCTGCCCGCCTGGGCGCAGAACCACGCCGACGTCAAGGACCCGTTGGAGGGCTTCCTCTACCCCTCCAGCTACGGCGTGAGCGAGGGGCAGAAGCCTGAGGCCGTCCTGAAGCAGATGGTCAAGCGGGCCACCGCGACGTACGAGAAGTTCGGCGTCGAGAAGAAGGCCGCGAGCCTCGGACTCGAGGACCCGTGGCAGCTGGTCACCATCGCCAGCCTGGTCCAGGCCGAGGGGACGAGCCACAGCGACTTCCGCAAGATGGCCGAGGTCGTCTACAACCGGATGAAGCCCGGCAACCCGCAGACCAACGGCATGCTGGAGTTCGACTCCACCTACAACTACATCAAGAACCAGAGCAAGATCGACCTGAGCCTGAGCGAACTGCGGAACTACGACAACCCGTACAACACGTACTTCCACAAGGGCTTGCCGCCCGGTCCGATCGACAACCCGGGCGAGGACGCCATCAAGGGCGCCCTCAAGCCGACGGACGACGGCTGGTACTACTTCATCTCGCTCGACGGCAAGACCAGCAAGTTCACGAAGACGAACGCCGAACACCAGAAGCTGGTCGACCAGTTCAACGCCTCGCGGAACAACTGAGGAAGACCCTGATGGCCGCACCACGCCGGGCCGCCGTACTCGGCTCCCCGATCGCCCACTCCCTCTCCCCGGTCCTGCACCGCACCGCCTACCAGGAGTTGGGCCTGGCCGGCTGGACGTACGACAGGTTCGAGGTCGACGAGGCCGGGCTGCCCGCGTTCTTCGAGACGCTCGGTGCCGAGTGGGCCGGGCTCTCGCTGACCATGCCGCTGAAGCGGGCCGTGATCCCGCTGCTCGACGAGATCAGCGAGACCGCCGCCTCTGTCGACGCCGTCAACACCGTCGTCCGCACCGAGGACGGACGCAGGATCGGGGACAACACCGATATCCCCGGCATGGTCGCCGCCCTGCGCGAGCACGGCATCGAGGAGGCCGGCTCCGCCGCCATCCTCGGCGCCGGCGCCACGGCCTCCTCCGCGTTGGCCGCGCTGTCCCGGATCTGCCCGGGTGAGATCGCCGTGTACGTACGCAGCGAGGCCCGGGCCGCCGAGATGCGGCAGTGGGCGGAGCGGCTCGACGTGGCCGTCCGCATCGCCGACTGGGCGGACGCCGAGCGGGCCCTGAGCGCCCCCCTTGTGATCAGCACCACGCCGGCCGGTGTCACCGACGCCCTGGCCCGGTCCGTGCCGGAGCGCCCGGCAGCCCTCTTCGACGTTCTCTACGACCCCTGGCCGACCGATCTGGCCGCCCGCTGGTCGGCGTACGGCGGTGCCGTCGTCAGCGGTCTCGACCTGCTGGTGCACCAGGCCGTGCTCCAGGTCGAGCAGATGACGGGGCTGGCCCCGGCGCCCCTGGACGCCATGCGAAAAGCGGGCGAGCGGGCACTCGCCGGCCGATAAGATCCGCTCTCGGTTCCGCAGGGGGCGGAACAGGGGAGGGGAACGTCCGTCATGTCCGCAGGCCTGCCTCAGGCGTCAGTCAAGTCCCAGATATTCGAGTCCCTGCTCGAGTTCCTGCCCGACTGGGTGCAGATCACGGTGCTCGCCCTGATCCTGCTCGCCGTCGTGGCGTCCTGGGGCGTCAAGATCAAGCGCAAGATCGCCCACCGGCGTGCCGTCCGCAACGGGCAGCCGGTCCATGCGGCGGCCCAGTACGGGCAGGGGCGCGGAGCGGACCACCTCGGGGAGTACGCACCCCCGCAGGCCGTCCCGCAGCCGGACCGGCCCGCGCAGCAGCCGAGCGGTGCGGACTTCCTCGGGTCGTACGCGCCCCAGCAGCGTCAGGCCGACGGTCCGTCCGCGAACGCGTCCGCTTGATGGACCGGCCGCCGGGCAAGCGGCTCCGGCGTGGGAGGATCGGAGACGGCGGGCCGGGCCGCGCACCCGGGCCACGCCGTCGCCGTACGCGACGAGGCGCGTACGCAGGGCAGTACCAGAGCGCGAGCACTGAGGAGCACCGTTGAGCAGGTTGCGCTGGCTGACCGCGGGGGAGTCCCACGGTCCCGCACTCGTCGCGACGCTGGAGGGCCTTCCCGCCGGCGTGCCGATCACCACGGACATGGTGGCGGACCATCTCGCGAGGCGGCGCCTGGGCTATGGACGCGGTGCCCGGATGAAGTTCGAGCGGGACGAGGTCACCTTCCTCGGCGGCGTCCGGCACGGCCTCACCCTCGGCTCCCCGGTCGCGATCATGGTCGGCAACACCGAGTGGCCGAAGTGGGAACAGGTCATGGCGGCCGACCCGGTCGACCCGGACATCCTCGACGGGCTCGCCCGCAACGCCCCGCTGACCCGGCCGCGCCCCGGCCACGCCGACCTCGCGGGCATGCAGAAGTACGGCTTCGACGAGGCCCGGCCGATCCTGGAGCGCGCCTCCGCGCGTGAGACCGCGGCCCGCGTGGCGCTGGGCGCGGTGGCCCGGTCGTACCTCAAGGAGACGACCGGCGTCGAGATCGTCAGCCACGTCGTGGAGCTCGCCGCCGCCAGGGCGCCGCGCGGTGTCTACCCGACCCCGGCCGACGTCGAGAGGCTGGACGCGGACCCCGTGCGCTGCCTGGACGCCGACGCGTCCAAGGCGATGGTCGCCGAGATCGACCAGGCCCACAAGGACGGCGACACCCTCGGCGGCGTGGTCGAGATCCTGGCCTACGGCGTGCCCGTCGGCCTCGGTTCGCACGTGCACTGGGACCGCAAGCTGGACGCCCGGCTCGCCGGCGCCCTCATGGGCATCCAGGCGATCAAGGGCGTCGAGATCGGCGACGGCTTCGAGCTGGCGCGAGTGCCCGGCTCCAAGGCGCACGACGAGATCGTGAAGACCGACGACGGCATCCGGCGCACCTCCGGCCGCTCCGGCGGCACCGAGGGCGGTCTGACCACCGGCGAGCTGCTGCGCGTCCGCGCCGCGATGAAGCCCATCGCGACCGTGCCGCGCGCCCTGCAGACCGTGGACGTCACCACCGGCGAGGCGGCACAGGCCCACCACCAGCGCTCCGACGTCTCCGCGGTCCCGGCGGCCGGCATCGTCGCCGAGGCCATGGTGGCCCTGGTGCTCGCGGACGCGGTGGCGGAGAAGTTCGGCGGCGACTCGGTGGCCGAGACCCGCCGCAACGTGACGTCGTACCTCGACAACCTCGCCATCCGATGAGCGGCCCGCTGGTCGTCCTGGTCGGCCCCATGGGCGTCGGCAAGTCCACCGTCGGGCAGCTGCTGGCCGAGCGGCTCGGCGTCTCCTACCGGGACACCGACGACGACATCGTCGCCGCGCAGGGCAGGACCATCGCCGAGATCTTCGTCGACGAGGGGGAGTCCGCCTTCCGCGCCATCGAGAAGACGGCCGTGCAGCGGGCGCTCGCCGAGCACGACGGCATCCTGGCCCTGGGCGGCGGCGCGATCCTCGACGCCGACACACGCGCGCTGCTCGCCGGGCAGCGCGTGGCGTACCTGTCGATGGACGTCGAGGAGGCGGTCAAGCGCACCGGCCTCAACGCGGCCCGGCCCCTGCTCGCGGTCAACCCGCGCAAGCAGTGGCGCGAGCTGATGGAGGCCCGCCGCCACCTGTACGAAGAGGTCGCCACGGCCGTCGTCGCCACCGATGGCCGTACGCCCGAAGAGGTCACCGAAGCCGCCCTGGACGCACTGGAGTTGAAGGAAGCATGAGCGAGGCAGTGACGCGGATCCAGGTCGGCGGCACCGCGGGCACCGACCCGTACGAGGTCTTGGTGGGCCGGCAGCTGCTGGGCGAACTCGGCGGGCTGATCGGCGACAAGGCCCAGCGGGTCGCGATCCTCCACCCCGAGGCGCTGGCCGAGACCGGTGACGCGCTGCGCGCCGACCTGGCCGAGCAGGGCTACGAAGCGGTCGCCGTCCAGGTGCCCAACGCGGAGGAGGCCAAGACCGCCGAGGTCGCCGCCTACTGCTGGAAGGCGCTGGGCCAGTCCGGCTTCACCCGCACGGACGTCATCGTCGGCGTCGGCGGCGGCGCGACCACGGACCTCGCCGGGTTCGTGGCCGCCACCTGGCTGCGCGGGGTGCGCTGGATCGCCATCCCGACCACCGTGCTCGCCATGGTGGACGCGGCCGTCGGCGGCAAGACCGGCATCAACACCGCCGAGGGCAAGAACCTCGTCGGTGCCTTCCACCCGCCCGCCGGTGTGCTGTGCGACCTGGCCGCGCTGGACTCCCTGCCGGCCAACGACTACGTCTCCGGGCTCGCCGAGGTCATCAAGGCCGGTTTCATCGCCGACCCGGTCATCCTCGACCTCATCGAGTCCGACCCCGAGGCCGCCCGCACCCCGGCCGGCCCGCACACCGCCGAGCTCATCGAGCGCTCCATCCGGGTCAAGGCCGACGTCGTGTCGTCGGACCTGAAGGAGTCGGGCCTGCGCGAGATCCTCAACTACGGCCACACGCTCGGCCACGCCATCGAGAAGAACGAGCGCTACAAGTGGCGCCACGGCGCGGCGGTCTCGGTCGGCATGCACTTCGCCGCCGAACTGGGGCGCCTGGCAGGCCGGCTGGACGACGCGACGGCCGACCGCCACCGCACCATCCTCGAAGCGGTCGGACTGCCCCTGCACTACCGGCACGACCAGTGGCCCAAGCTGCTGGAGAACATGAAGGTCGACAAGAAGTCCCGCGGCAACCTGCTGCGCTTCATCGTCCTCGACGGCCTGGCCAAGCCCACCGTCCTGGAGGGGCCCGACCCGGCCGTGCTGCTCGCCGCGTACGGCGAAGTGGGGCAGTAAGTCCGCCGTCGCTCCTTCCGCCCGAAATCACCTTACGGAGCCGGGCACTTCGGGCCGCCCCCGGCCGTTCACACATCGACGACCGGGGGCGGTACCGTTCGGTAGCACGCGGGTACCGCCCCGCTGTCAGCGCCCATCGCCTGTACGAGACGGAGTGGCACCGGATGCAGCACGCAGTGGGTTCTCCGCTGCCGCCGCCCCATCAGCCGGGGCACGGACCGGCCACCGGCTGGTCGCCGGCCGCGCAACACCCGGTCCCGCCGAACGCGGGCGCGCACCAGGGCTCCGTGCCCGTGCCCCCGCCGCCCCCGGCACCGGGATATCCGGCGCCCCCGCCCGGGCCGGCCCCGGCCTGCGCCCCGCCGGCGCCGGAGACCACCGGCCATGTGCCGCTGCCCCCCGGCGGCCCGGTCGCCATGCCGACGGCCCCGCCCGCCGCGGCGGCACCCGACCCCGCCGGCACGACGCTCGCGGTGCTGCTCATCGGCCCCGCGGGCGCGGGCAAGACCAGCGTCGCCAAGTACTGGGCGGACCACCGCCGGGTCCCCACGGCCCACATCAGCCTCGACGACGTACGCGAGTGGGTCCGCTCCGGCTTCGCCGACCCCCAGTCCGGGTGGAACGACAACTCCGAAGCCCAGTACCGCCTGGCCCGCCGCACCTGCGGCTTCGCCGCGCGGAACTTTCTGGCCAACGGCATCTCGTGCATCCTCGACGACGCGGTCTTCCCCGACCGCCCGGTCGTCGGCCTCGGCGGCTGGAAGCGCCACGTCGGGCCGGGCCTGCTGCCGGTCGTCCTCCTGCCCGGGCTGGACATCGTCCTCGAACGCAACGCGGAGCGCTCGGGCAACCGAAGACTGTCCGACGAGGAGGTCGCCCGCATCCACGGCCGGATGGCCGGGTGGTACGGCTCGGGTCTGCCGATCATCGACAACTCCCAGCTGGACGTACCGGAGACGGCCCGCGTCCTGGACGACGTCCTGGCCCGCTCCATAGCCAGCCCACCCCCATGGTGAGCGCCCCTTAGGGGCGCGGGAACTGCGCGACAAGCCCCCACGCAGGCGCGGACGGCACACAACCCCGAACGGCACCCCTCCCCACCCGGACATCTCAGGCACCGCCCACTCAGACCTCCTCAACCAGCGCAAAACGGGCGGAGCTCATACGCTCGGGTCATGTCAGAGGTGTACGCGGCCCGCCGGACGCGTCTGAGGGATTACTGCAACGCGGGCGGCAGCGCGGCGGCGCTGGTCTCCCGCCCCGCCAACGTGCGCTATCTCGCGGGCGCCGCCCCGCACGGCGCCGTCCTGCTGCTGGGCAGGACCGAGGAACAGGACCTCCTGGTCCGTGCCGGACCCACGGCCGACCGACCCACGCAGGAACGCCCCGACGAGGCCCTGCGCGTCCAGACCCTGCCGGGAGCAGGCGGCGGTGACCCGGCCGTCGCGGCCGCGGGTATCGCCGCGAGCCAGGGCGCCGACTCACTCGCGGTGGAGGAGCACCACCTCACGGTGGCCCGGCACCGGGCCCTCGGCTCGGTCGCCCCCCGGCTGCGTCTCGCCGGCCTCGGCAGCGCCGTCGAACAACTCAGGGTCGTCAAGGACGAGGAGGAGATCTCCTGTCTGCGCATCGGCGCCGAGATCGCCGACCAGGCCCTCGGAGAGCTCCTGGAGTCGATCCTCGTCGGCCGCACCGAGCGCCACCTCGCCCTGGAACTGGAGCGGCGACTCGTGGATCACGGGGCGGACGGGCCCGCCTTCCCCACCTCGGTGGCCACCGGCCCGAACGCCGGCCGCCCCGGCCACCGGCCCACCGACCGCCGGGTGGAGGAGGGCGACTTCCTCTCCGTGTGCCTCGGCGCCACGTACCGCGGCTACCGCTGCGAGATCGGGCGCACCTTCGTCATCGGCACCGCTCCCGCGGACTGGCAGATCGAGCTGTACGACCTGGTCTTCGCAGCCCAGCGGGCCGGGCGTGAGAGCCTGGTACCCGGCGCCGCCTGCCGGGACGTCGACCGCGCCGCACGCCAGGTCCTGGACTCCGCGGGGTACACGGAGGGCCTCACGGTCCTGACCGGACACGGCGTAGGGCTCGAAATCGACGAGGACCCTCAGTTGAGCCCCGCGGCCATGGGTAAACTGGACGCTTGCGTGCCGGTCACCGTCGAACCGGGGGTCCACCTCCCGGGCCGGGGCGGCGTCCGGATCGATGACACGCTCGTCGTCCGCCCCGAGGCGGACGGCGGACCCGAGCTACTCACCATCACGACCAAGGAGCTGCTCGCCCTGTAGCCAGGCAGGCGCGTGCCCCGGGGTCGTACGTCAGTCCAGGAGATTCCGCAACCGTGGCTTCCACGAACGACCTCAAGAACGGCATGGTGCTCAAGCTCGAAGGCGGCCAGCTCTGGTCCGTCGTCGAGTTCCAGCACGTCAAGCCCGGCAAGGGCCCGGCCTTCGTGCGCACCAAGCTCAAGAACGTGCTCTCCGGCAAGGTCGTCGACAAGACCTTCAACGCCGGCGTCAAGGTCGAAACGGCCACCGTCGACAAGCGCGACATGCAGTTCTCCTACATGGACGGCGAGTACTTCGTCTTCATGGACATGGAGACCTACGACCAGCTGCACGTCGACAGGAAGGCCGTCGGCGACGCCGCCAACTTCCTGATCGAGGGCTTCACCGCCACCGTCGCGCAGCACGAGGGCGAGGTGCTCTTCGTCGAGCTGCCGGCCGCCGTCGAGCTCGTCATCCAGGAGACCGAGCCGGGCGTCCAGGGCGACCGTTCCACCGGTGGCACCAAGCCCGCCATTCTGGAGACCGGCCACCAGATCAACGTGCCGCTCTTCATCACCACCGGTGAGAAGATCAAGGTCGACACCCGCACCAGCGACTACCTCGGCCGGGTGAACAGCTAACCGTGGCTGCCCGCAACACGGCCCGTAAGCGCGCCTTCCAGATCCTCTTCGAGGGGGACCAGCGCGGCGCCGACGTGCTGACCGTCCTCGCGGACTGGGTCCGGCTGTCCCGGGCGGACACCCGGCAGCCGCCGGTCAGCGAGTACACGATGGAGCTCGTCGAGGGCTACGCGAAGCACGCGAAGCGTATCGACGAGCTGATCGCGCAGTACTCCGTCGGCTGGACGCTGGACCGGATGCCCGTCGTCGACCGCAACATCCTGCGGCTCGGCGCCTACGAGCTGATCTGGGTCGATGCGACGCCGGACGCCGTCGTCCTCGACGAGATGGTGCAGCTGGCGAAGGAGTTCTCCACGGACGAGTCGCCCTCGTTCGTGAACGGCCTGCTCGGCCGGCTGAAGGACCTCAAGCCCTCGCTCCGCCGCGACGAGGTCTGAGACAGACCGCATGCCGGAGGGCCCGCAGCATCACTGCTGCGGGCCCTCCGGCGTTCCCGCGTCTTCGGGGCCGTCCTGTACGGCCGTGCGCCGTGAGGCTCTCAGAACGCCGCCGGGGTGGCCGAGAACCATTCGGTTCCGGCCACCCCGGCGGCACGTTTCTGCTGGGCCCGCGGAGCGGGTCAGGCCTCCTCGTGGGACGCCACCGCGCGGCGCGCGTCCGCGTCCAGAACACCCCAGCTGATCAGCTGTTCCGTGAGGACGGAGGGCGACTGGTCGTAGATGACGGCCAGTGTGCGCAGGTCGTCCTGGCGGATCGACAGCACCTTGCCGTTGTAGTCACCGCGCTGCGACTGGATCGTGGCCGCGTAGCGCTGAAGGGGGCCCGCCTTCTCGGCCGGCACCGTGGCCAGCCGCTCCAGGTCCAGAACCAGCTTCGGCGGCGGCTCGGCGGCCCCGCCCGGGGTCGTGCCCGGAAGCAGCTCCTGCACCGGAACGCCGTAGAAATCCGCCAGCTCGGCAAGGCGCTGCACGGTCACGGCACGGTCGCCGCGCTCGTACGAACCGACCACGACCGCCTTCCAGCGTCCCTGGGACTTCTCCTCGACACCGTGGAGGGAAAGGCCCTGCTGGGTGCGGATCGCCCGGAGCTTGGCCCCGAGCTGTTTGGCGTATTCGCTGGACATATAGCTCCCCGGCACTGTGTCGACGCGTCTGGCGTGGGTGCCAGGCCGCGCGGCTGGTAACTCACTGTGAGGTTACGCAGCGTTACTCTGCCGCGTCAAGCCGAATGGTCCGCACCGGCTCTTCCGTGGTATCGGCGTTCCGTTAGGCCGAGTGGGTGATTCGAGGGGGCCATCGGAGCGACAGCGGGGACCTGCTATCTTGTATGGCGCAATCCCGACGTCCTTTAAGGTCCGTCCCGTGAGGCGGAGAAGGAGGTCCGTTTCGTATGGACACGCACGACACGCAGTCCGATGCCCGGCCCGTTCTCGAAGGGCCCGACATCGCGCGGGTGCTGACCCGCATCGCCCACGAGATCGTCGAACGCGCCAAGGGCGCCGACGACGTGGTGCTCCTCGGCATTCCGACCCGGGGCGTCTTCCTCGCCCGGCGGATCGCGGACAAGCTGGAGCAGATCACCGAGCGCAAGGTCCCGTGCGGCTCGCTCGACATCACCATGTACCGCGACGACCTGCGCATGCACCCGCCGCGCGCGCTCGCCCGCACCGAGATCCCCGGTGACGGCCTCGACGGCAAGCTCGTCGTCCTCGTCGACGACGTGCTCTTCTCCGGCCGCACCATCCGCGCCGCCCTCGACGCGCTGAACGACCTCGGGCGCCCGCGCGCGGTGCAGCTCGCCGTCCTCGTCGACCGCGGGCACCGCGAACTGCCCATCCGCGCCGACTACGTCGGCAAGAACCTCCCCACGTCGTTGCGGGAGACGGTCAAGGTCCAGCTCGCCGAGGAGGACGGTCGCGACACCGTGCTGCTCGGTGCCAAGCCGGCCCCTCAGTAGCGCTCCAGAGGCGTACGCCGCCGTCGTACGCCGGCTCGGTGCGCGCCCCGGCGCGCCCGCCTGCCCCGAATCTCCCGAATGAACTGCCTTACGGAGCCTGACAGATGCAGCGTCATCTCATCTCGGCCGCCGACCTCACCCGCGACGACGCCGTCCTGATCCTCGACACCGCCGAGGAGATGGCCCGGGTCGCCGACCGGCCGATCAAGAAGCTGCCGACCCTGCGCGGCCGCACGATCGTCAACCTCTTCTTCGAGGACTCCACCCGGACCCGGATCTCCTTCGAGGCCGCCGAGAAGCGGCTGTCCGCGGACGTCATCAACTTCACCGCCAAGGGCTCCAGCGTCTCCAAGGGCGAGTCCCTGAAGGACACCGCCCAGACCCTGGAGGCCATGGGCGTCGACGCCGTCGTCATCCGGCACGGCGCCTCCGGAGCCCCGTACCGCCTGGCGAACTCCGGCTGGATCGACGCGGTGGTCGTCAACGCCGGCGACGGCACCCACCAGCACCCCACGCAGGCGCTGCTCGACGCCTTCACCATGCGCCGCCGCCTGATCGGCCCGGACGCCGGACTCGGCCAGGACCTCGACGGCAAGCGCATCACGCTCGTCGGCGACGTCCTGCACAGCCGGGTCGCCCGCTCCAACGTCGACCTGCTGCACACCCTCGGCGCCGAGGTCACCCTCGTCGCCCCGCCGACCCTGCTGCCGGTCGGCATCGAGACCTGGCCCTGCGAGGTGTCCTACGACCTCGACAGCACGCTGCCCAAGTCCGACGCGGTGATGATGCTGCGCGTCCAGCGCGAGCGCATGAACGCCGCGTTCTTCCCGACCGAGCGCGAGTACTCCCGCCGCTACGGCCTCGACGGCGACCGCATGGCGCGGATGCCCGAGCACGCCATCGTGATGCACCCCGGCCCGATGGTCCGCGGCATGGAGATCACCGCCGAGGTCGCCGACTCCGACCGCTGCACCGTCGTCGAGCAGGTCGCAAACGGAGTGTCCATCCGGATGGCCGTCCTGTACCTGCTGCTCGGGGGCAACGAGCCCGCCGTCACCCACCCCCGTACCGAGGAGAAGTAAGACAGATGAGCAAGATCCTGATCCGTGGTGCGAAGGTGCTCGGCGGCGAGCCGCAGGACGTGCTGATCGACGGCGGGACGATCGCCGCGGTGGGTGCCGGTCTGAGCGCCGGGGGCGCCGAGGTCGTCGAGGCCGACGGCAAGGTGCTGCTGCCGGGCCTGGTCGACCTGCACACCCACCTGCGCGAGCCCGGCCGTGAGGACTCCGAGACGGTCCTCACCGGCACACGCGCCGCCGCCTCCGGCGGCTACACCACCGTGTTCGCCATGGCCAACACCTTCCCGGTCGCCGACACCGCCGGTGTCGTCGAGCAGGTCTGGCGGCTCGGCCAGGAGCACGGCTACTGCGACGTCCAGCCCATCGGCGCCGTCACCGTCGGCCTGGAGGGCAAGAAGCTCGCCGAGCTGGGTGCCATGCACGAGTCGGCCGCCGGCGTCACCGTCTTCTCCGACGACGGCAAGTGCGTCCACGACGCCGTGATCATGCGCCGCGCCCTGGAGTACGTGAAGGCCTTCGGCGGTGTCGTCGCCCAGCACGCGCAGGAGCCGCGGCTGACCGAGGGCGCCGAGATGAACGAGGGGATCGTCTCCGCGGAGCTGGGGCTCGGGGGCTGGCCCGCCGTGGCCGAAGAATCGATCATCGCCCGGGATGTCCTGCTCGCCGACCACGTCGGCTCGCGCGTCCACATCTGCCACCTGTCGACCGCCGGGTCCGTCGAGATCGTCCGCTGGGCCAAGTCCCGCGGCATCGCCGTCACCGCCGAGGTCACCCCGCACCACCTCCTCCTCACGGACGAGCTGGTCCGCACGTACAACCCCGTCTACAAGGTCAACCCGCCGTTGCGCACCGAGCGCGACGTCATGGCCCTGCGCGAGGCGCTCGCCGACGGCACGATCGACATCGTCGCCACCGACCACGCCCCGCACCCGCACGAGGACAAGGACTGCGAGTGGGCCGCGGCCGCCATGGGCATGGTCGGCCTGGAGACCGCGCTGTCGGTGGTGCAGGAGACCATGGTCGACACGGGTCTGCTGGACTGGGCCGGCGTCGCCGACCGGATGTCCGTCAAGCCCGCGCAGATCGGACAGGCCACGGGCCACGGCCGTCCCGTCTCGGCAGGTGAGCCCGCCAACCTCACCCTGGTCGACACGGCATACCGTGGGCTTGTGGAACCCGCGGGCTTCGCCTCGCGCAGCCGCAACACCCCCTACGAGGGGCGTGAGCTGCCGGGCCGTGTGACGCACACGTGGCTGCGGGGCAAGGCCACGCTCGTCGACGGGAAGCTCACGTGACACCTGTACTCCTGCTGGCCGCCGAGAAGGAATCGGCGCAAGTGACCGACTGGGCCGCCCGCATCGGCTGGGTCGTCGGCCTCGCCCTGTTCGTCGCGCTCGTCTACTGGCTGATGCGCGAGGGCTGGAAGTGGCGCGGCACCCTCCAGGGCGACCTGCCCGAGCTGCCGACGGCCCCGGACGACCCGGGCCCCGAGAAGCTGAGCCTGAGCGGCCGCTACCACGGCTCCACCACCGCCGGTCAGTGGCTCGACCGCATCGTCGCCCGGGGCCTGGGCACCCGCAGCCGGGCCGAGCTCACCCTCACGGACGCCGGCCTCGACGTCGTACGGCCCGGGGCGAGCGACTTCTTCGTGCCGGCCGCACAGCTGCGCGAGGCCCGGCTCGACAAGGGCATCGCCGGCAAGGTCCTCACCGAGGGCGGCCTGCTCGTCGTCACCTGGGAGCACGGCGACCGGCTGATCGACTCCGGGTTCCGCTCCGACCACGCGGCCGAGCACAACGCGTGGGTCGAAGCCATCAACTCCATGATCGAAACGAACACCAGGGAAGGCGCCGAACGATGACCACCTCCACCAGGGGAGCCGCCAAGACTCCCGCCGTACTCGTCCTGGAGGACGGCCGGGTCTTCCGTGGCCGCGCCTACGGGGCCGTGGGGGAGACCTTCGGCGAAGCGGTGTTCTCCACCGGCATGACCGGCTACCAGGAGACCCTCACCGACCCCTCCTACCACCGTCAGGTGGTCGTCATGACCGCCCCGCACGTCGGCAACACGGGCGTCAACGACGAGGACATGGAGTCCAAGAGGATCTGGGTCTCCGGCTACGTCGTGCGCGACCCCGCGCGCGTGCCGTCCAGCTGGCGCTCCCGGCGCACGCTGGACGAGGAGCTGGACGCCCAGGGCGTCGTCGGCATCAGCGGCATCGACACCCGCGCCCTCACCCGCCACCTGCGCGAGCGCGGCGCCATGCGCGTCGGCATCTTCAGCGGCGACGCCGTCCAGGACGACAGCGCGCTCCTCGCCCGCGTGCAGGAAGCCCCGCAGATGAAGGGCGCCGACCTCTCCGCCGAGGTCGCCACCACCGAGCCGTACGTCGTCCCGGCGATCGGCGAGAAGAAGTTCACCGTCGCCGCCGTCGACCTCGGCATCAAGGGCATGACCCCGCACCGCATGGCCGAGCGCGGCATCGAGGTGCACGTGCTCCCGGCGACCGCCACCGTCGAGGACGTGTACGCGGTGAACCCGGACGGCGTGTTCTTCTCCAACGGCCCGGGCGACCCGGCCACCGCCGACCACCCCGTCTCCGTGATGCGGGGTGTCCTGGAGCGCGGCACCCCGCTGTTCGGTATCTGCTTCGGCAACCAGATCCTGGGCCGCGCGCTCGGCTTCGGCACCTACAAGCTGAAGTACGGCCACCGCGGCATCAACCAGCCGGTGCAGGACCGCACGACCGGCAAGGTCGAGGTCACCGCGCACAACCACGGCTTCGCCGTCGACGCCCCGCTCGACCAGGTCTCCGAGACCCCGTTCGGCCGCGCCGAGGTGTCGCACGTCTGCCTGAACGACAACGTGGTGGAGGGGCTCCAGCTCCTCGACCGCCCCGCCTTCAGCGTCCAGTACCACCCCGAAGCGGCAGCCGGCCCGCACGACGCCGCCTACCTGTTCGACCGCTTCGTATCCCTGATGGAGGGCCAGCGTGCCTAAGCGCACCGATATCCAGTCCGTCCTGGTCATCGGCTCCGGCCCGATCGTCATCGGCCAGGCCGCCGAGTTCGACTACTCCGGCACCCAGGCGTGCCGCGTCCTCAAGGCCGAGGGCCTCAGGGTCGTGCTGGTGAACTCCAACCCGGCGACGATCATGACCGACCCGGAGATCGCCGACGCCACTTACGTCGAGCCGATCACCCCCGAGTTCGTCGAGAAGATCATCGCCAAGGAGCGCCCCGACGCGCTGCTGCCCACCCTGGGCGGCCAGACGGCCCTGAACACCGCCATCTCCCTGCACGAGGCCGGCACGCTCGACAAGTACGGCGTCGAGCTGATCGGCGCCAATGTCGAGGCCATCAACAAGGGCGAGGACCGCGACCTCTTCAAGGAGGTCGTCGAGGCCGTCCGCGGCAAGATCGGCCACGGCGAGTCCGCCCGCTCGGTCATCTGCCACTCCATGGACGACGTGCTCCAGGGCGTCGAGACGCTGGGCGGCTACCCGGTCGTCGTGCGCCCCTCCTTCACCATGGGCGGCGCCGGCTCCGGCTTCGCCCACGACGAGGAGGAGCTGCGCCGCATCGCCGGCCAGGGCCTCACGCTCTCCCCGACCACCGAGGTGCTCCTGGAGGAGTCCATCCTCGGCTGGAAGGAGTACGAGCTGGAGCTGATGCGCGACAAGCACGACAACGTCGTGGTCGTCTGCTCCATCGAGAACTTCGACCCCATGGGCGTGCACACCGGCGACTCGATCACGGTCGCGCCCGCGATGACGCTCACCGACCGCGAGTACCAGACCCTGCGCGACATCGGCATCGCCGTCATCCGCGAGGTCGGCGTCGACACCGGCGGCTGCAACATCCAGTTCGCGGTGAACCCCGAGGACGGCCGGGTCATCGTCATCGAGATGAACCCGCGTGTGTCGCGTTCCTCGGCGCTGGCCTCCAAGGCGACCGGCTTCCCGATCGCCAAGATCGCCGCCAAGCTCGCCGTCGGCTACACGCTGGACGAGATCCCGAACGACATCACCCAGGAGACCCCGGCCTCCTTCGAGCCGACGCTCGACTACGTGGTCGTGAAGGCCCCCCGTTTCGCCTTCGAGAAGTTCCCGAGCGCGGACGCCACCCTCACCACCACCATGAAGTCCGTCGGCGAGGCCATGGCCATCGGCCGCAACTTCACCGAGGCCTTCCAGAAGGCCCTGCGCTCCCTGGAGAAGAAGGGCAGCCAGTTCACCTTCGTCGGCGAGCCCGGCGACAAGGACGAGCTGCTGCGCGAGTCGGTCCGTCCCACCGACGGCCGGATCAACACCGTCATGCAGGCCATCCGCGCGGGCGCCACGCCCGAGGAGATCTTCGACTACACGAAGATCGACCCCTGGTTCGTCGACCAGCTCTTCCTGATCAAGGAGATCGCCGACGAGCTGGCCCAGGCCCCCGAGCTGACCGCCGACCTGCTCGCCGAGGCCAAGCGGCACGGCTTCTCCGACTCGCAGATCGGCGAGATCCGCGGCCTGCGCGAGGACGTCGTCCGCGAGGTCCGGCACGCGCTGGGCATCCGCCCCGTCTACAAGACGGTCGACACCTGCGCCGCCGAGTTCGCCGCGAAGACGCCGTACTTCTACTCCTCCTACGACGAGGAGACGGAGGTCGCCTCCCGCGAGAAGCCGGCCGTCATCATCCTGGGCTCCGGCCCGAACCGCATCGGCCAGGGCATCGAGTTCGACTACTCCTGCGTCCACGCCTCCTTCGCGCTGAGCGAGGCGGGCTACGAGACCGTGATGGTCAACTGCAACCCGGAGACCGTCTCCACGGACTACGACACCTCCGACCGCCTGTACTTCGAGCCGCTGACGCTCGAGGACGTGCTGGAGATCGTGCACGCCGAGCAGCAGGCCGGACCGGTCGCGGGCGTCGTCGTGCAGCTCGGCGGCCAGACCCCGCTGGGTCTGTCGCAGGCGCTCAAGGACAACGGCGTGCCGATCGTCGGCACCTCCCCGGAGGCCATCCACGCCGCCGAGGACCGTGGCGCCTTCGGCCGGGTCCTCAAGGAGGCCGGCCTCCCGGCCCCGAAGCACGGCACCGCCACCACCTTCGCCGAGGCCAAGGCCATCGCCGACGAGATCGGCTACCCGGTCCTGGTGCGCCCCTCGTACGTCCTCGGCGGACGCGGCATGGAGATCGTCTACGACGAGACCCGCCTGGAGGCGTACATCGCCGAGTCGACCGAGATCAGCCCGTCCCGGCCGGTCCTGGTCGACCGGTTCCTCGACGACGCGATCGAGATCGACGTCGACGCCCTCTACGACGGCGAGGAGCTCTACCTCGGCGGCGTCATGGAGCACATCGAGGAGGCCGGCATCCACTCCGGCGACTCGGCGTGCGCCCTGCCCCCGATCACGCTCGGCGGCTTCGACATCAAGCGCCTGCGCGCCTCCACGGAGGGCATCGCCAAGGGCGTCGGCGTCCGTGGCCTGATCAACATCCAGTTCGCGCTCGCGGGCGACATCCTCTACGTCCTGGAGGCCAACCCCCGCGCGTCCCGGACGGTCCCCTTCACCTCGAAGGCGACGGCGGTGCCGCTGGCCAAGGCCGCCGCCCGGATCTCCCTGGGCGCCACGATCGCCGAGCTGCGCGCCGAGGGCCTGCTCCCGGCCACCGGCGACGGCGGCGAGCTGCCGTTCGACGCGCCGATCTCCGTGAAGGAGGCCGTCATGCCGTGGTCGCGCTTCCGCGACATCCACGGCCGCGGCGTCGACACGGTCCTCGGCCCGGAGATGCGCTCCACGGGTGAGGTCATGGGCATCGACTCCGTCTTCGGCACGGCCTACGCCAAGTCGCAGGCGGGCGCCTACGGCCCGCTGCCCACCAAGGGCCGCGCCTTCATCTCGGTCGCCAACCGCGACAAGCGCTCGATGATCTTCCCGGCGCGCGAGCTCGTCGCCCACGGCTTCGAGCTGATGGCCACGTCCGGCACGGCCGAGGTCCTCAAGCGCAACGGCATCAACGCCACGGTCGTGCGCAAGCAGTCCGAGGGCACCGGCCCGAACGGTGAGAAGACCATCGTCCAGCTCATCCACGACGGCGAGGTCGACCTCATCGTCAACACCCCGTACGGCACGGGCGGCCGCCTCGACGGCTACGACATCCGTACGGCGGCCGTGGCACGCTCCGTGCCCTGCCTGACGACGGTCCAGGCGCTCGCGGCGGCGGTCCAGGGCATCGACGCCCTCAACCGCGGCGATGTGAGCGTCCGCTCGCTCCAGGAACACGCGGAACACCTGACCGCGGCCCGCGACTAGCAGCCCCGAGGGGGACACCGGAAACGGTGTCCCCCTCTTCGTGAGGACGCCATGTCTTCGTGAGGACACCATGTACAAGATCTTCTTCCGTCTCGTCTTCAAGCGGCTGGACCCGGAGCAGGCCCACCACCTGGCCTTCCGCTGGATCCGCCTGGCCGCCCGCGTTCCCGTGCTGCGCACCTTCCTCGCCGCCGCCCTCGCACCCCGGTACAAGGAGCTGCGCACCGAGGCGCTCGGCCTGCGCATGCACGGCCCCTTCGGGCTCGCCGCGGGCTTCGACAAGAACGCCGTCGGCATCGACGGCATGGCCATGCTCGGCTTCGACCACGTCGAGATCGGCACGGTGACCGGCGAACCCCAGCCCGGCAACCCCAAGCAGCGGCTGTTCCGCCTGGTCAAGGACCGCGCGCTGATCAACCGCATGGGCTTCAACAACGACGGCTCGCTCCGCGTGGCCGCCCGCCTCGCCTCCCGTACGCCGGTCTTCAAGCCGGTCGTCGGCGTCAACATCGGCAAGACCAAGGTCGTACCGGAGGAGGAGGCCGTCGCGGACTACGTGAAGTCCGCCGAGCGGCTCGCGCCGTACGCCGACTACCTGGTCGTCAACGTCTCCTCGCCGAACACGCCCGGCCTGCGCAACCTCCAGGCCACCGAGGCGCTGCGCCCCCTGCTGAGCGCCGTCCGCGAGGCCGCCGACCGCACGGTGTCCGCCCGCCGGGTCCCGCTCCTCGTCAAGATCGCGCCGGACCTCGCCGACGAGGACGTCGACGCCGTCGCCGACCTCGCCGTGGAACTCGGCCTGGACGGCATCATCGCCACCAACACCACCATCGCGCGCGAAGGCCTCGGCCTGAAGTCCGACCCCTCCCTGGTCAAGGAGACCGGCGGCCTGTCCGGGGCGCCCCTGAAGGAACGCTCCCTGGAGGTCCTGCGCCGCCTCTACGCGCGCGTGGGCGACCGGATCACCCTGGTGGGCGTCGGCGGCATCGAGAACGCCGAGGACGCCTGGCAGCGCATCCTGGCGGGCGCCACGCTGGTCCAGGGCTACAGCGCCTTCATCTATGAGGGGCCCTTCTGGGGCCGCGCGATCCACAAGGGGCTCGCCGCTCGCCTGGCCACGAGCCCCTACGCCACGCTCGCCGACGCGGTGGGCGCCGACGTGAGGAAGACGGCATGAGTGCCCTGGAACCCTTCGGCGCGCGCCTGCGCCGGGCCATGGACGAGCGCGGCCCGCTGTGCGTGGGCATCGACCCGCACGCCTCCCTGCTCGCCGAGTGGGGCCTGAACGACGACGTGGCGGGCCTGGAGCGGTTCAGCCGCACGGTCGTCGAGGCGGTGGCCGACCGGGTCGCCGTGCTCAAGCCGCAGAGCGCGTTCTTCGAGCGCTTCGGCTCGCGCGGCGTCGCCGTCCTGGAGAAGTCGGTCGCCGAGGCGCGGGCGGCGGGCGCGCTGGTCGTCATGGACGCCAAGCGCGGCGACATCGGCTCGACCATGGCCGCCTACGCCGAGTCCTTCCTGCACAAGGACGCGCCGCTGTTCTCCGACGCCCTGACGGTCTCGCCGTACCTCGGCTACGGATCGCTCAGCCCGGCCGTCGCGATGGCCCGGGAGAACGGCGCGGGACTGTTCGTGCTGGCCCTGACGTCCAATCCGGAGGGCGGCGAGGTCCAGCACGCCGTGCGCTCCGGCGGCCGGAACGTCGGAGCGACGATGCTGGCGCACCTGGCCGCCGAGAACACGGGGGAGGAGCCCCTGGGGTCCTTCGGCGCGGTCGTCGGCGCCACCCTCGGTGATCTGTCGACGTACGAGCTGGACATCAACGGCCCGCTCCTCGCACCCGGGATCGGCGCCCAGGGCGCCACGCCGGCCGATCTTCCCGGGGTCTTCGGCGCCGCGGTGCGCAACGTCGTGCCGAACGTCAGCCGGGGAGTGCTACGCCACGGTCCCGACGCGGTCGCTCTGCGTGACGCCGCAGAGCGCTTCGCGGAGGAGATCCGGCACGCCGTGACGGGCTCGTGAGGCGGTCCAGACCTTACCGCGAGACCTCCGATGAGTGGTCAGGGGCCCGCTTGAGTCTGAATACATCCTCAAATCCGGGGCAGTATGTCCTAAATGTCCGTTCAGATGAAGGCTGACCAGGACTTTTCCGCTGTTCTCGCTGACTCTGGCGGACTTGCCCGCTAGTCTCCGACGAGAGAACGGGCAAGCGTGTGTTGCTCGTGGCTCCCCAGGTGTGGGGCGACTAGGTTCCTCACCGGTCCGTATCCGACAGTTCGACATCCGAGGTGACGTAGGCGTGGCTCTTCCGCCCCTTACCCCTGAACAGCGCGCAGCCGCGCTCGAAAAGGCCGCCGCGGCTCGCCGGGAGCGGGCCGAGGTCAAGAATCGACTCAAGCACTCCGGCGCCTCCCTTCACGAGGTCATCAAGCAGGGCCAGGAGAACGACGTCATCGGCAAGATGAAGGTCTCCGCCCTCCTCGAGTCGCTGCCGGGCGTGGGCAAGGTCCGCGCCAAGCAGATCATGGAGCGACTCGGCATCTCCGAGAGCCGCCGCGTGCGGGGTCTCGGTTCCAACCAGATCGCCTCCCTGGAGCGCGAGTTCGGCAGCACCGGTTCCTGAACCGGGCGCTCCGGGGAAGCGAGTCCCGGGCACTCCGCGATTGCTGGATAATCGCTGCATGGCTGCAACACCCCGGGGGACGTCCCCCGTACCCCCGGACGTACGTCCGCGGCTGACCGTGCTCTCCGGCCCCTCCGGGGTCGGCAAGAGCACGGTCGTCGCTCATATGCGCAAGGAACATCCCGAGGTCTGGCTCTCGGTGTCGGCGACGACCCGCAAGCCCCGCCCCGGCGAGCAGCACGGAGTCCACTACTTCTTCGTCTCCGACGACGAGATGGACAAGCTGATCGCCAACGGGGAACTGCTGGAGTGGGCCGAGTTCGCCGGCAACCGCTACGGCACGCCGCGTGCGGCCGTGCAGGAGCGCCTGGAGAACGGCGACCCCGTCCTCCTCGAGATCGACCTGCAGGGCGCCCGCCTGGTCCGCGAGTCGATGCCCGAGGCCCAGCTGGTGTTCCTGGCCCCTCCCTCCTGGGAGGAGCTGGTGCGCAGACTCACCGGGCGGGGTACCGAACCGCCCGAGGTGATCGAGCGCCGGCTCGACGCGGCGAAGATCGAACTCGCGGCCGAGCCGGAGTTCGACACCACCCTGGTCAACACCTCCGTCGAGGACGTGGCACGCGAGCTGCTAGCCTTGATGGACGTCGTGTGACCATCGCTGATCGTTCCGATCGGCTGATCACCCCGACAGATTCTTTCCCATCCATCGGAAGGTAGAGCGTGTCCTCTTCCATCTCCGCGCCCGAGGGCATCATCAACCCGCCGATCGACGAGCTCCTCGAGGCCACCGACTCGAAGTACAGCCTCGTGATCTACGCGGCCAAGCGTGCCCGCCAGATCAACGCGTACTACTCGCAGCTCGGCGAGGGTCTCCTCGAGTACGTCGGTCCCCTCGTCGACACCCACGTCCACGAGAAGCCGCTCTCGATCGCCCTCCGCGAGATCAACGCGGGGCTCCTGACGTCCGAGGCCGTCGAGGGCCCGGCGCAGTAAGCAGGATTGACAGCTTTGCGCTGACTTGTCCACAGGCCCGGCAGGCCGACTGCCGGGCCTGTGGTGTGTCATGGAGTCGTACGGTGTGCCGATTGCCGAGGTCCGGGGAGAGACGTGGACAAGCCGAAGGTCGTTCTGGGGGTCAGCGGGGGCATCGCCGCGTACAAGGCCTGTGAGCTGCTGCGGCGGCTGACGGAGTCGGGCCACGAGGTGCGCGTGGTGCCCACGGCCTCCGCGCTGCACTTCGTCGGCGCCGCCACCTGGTCCGCGCTCTCCGGCAACCCCGTCTCCACCGAGGTGTGGGACGACGTGCACGAGGTCCCGCACGTCCGCATCGGGCAGCACGCCGACCTGGTCGTCGTGGCCCCCGCCACCGCCGACACGCTCGCCAAGGCGGCCCACGGCCTCGCCGACGACCTCCTCACCAACACGCTGCTCACCGCCCGCTGCCCGGTGGTCTTCGCCCCCGCCATGCACACGGAGATGTGGGAGCACCCGGCCACCCAGGAGAATGTGGCGACGCTCCGCCGCCGCGGCGCCCTCGTCATCGAGCCGGCCGTGGGCCGTCTCACCGGCGTCGACACCGGCAAGGGCCGGCTGCCCGACCCGGGTGAGATCTTCGAGGTCTGCCGCCGTGTGCTGGCCCGGGGCGTCACCGAGCCCGACCTCAGGGGCCGGCACGTCGTCGTCAGCGCCGGCGGCACCCGCGAGCCCCTGGACCCCGTCCGTTTCCTCGGCAACCGCTCCTCCGGCAAGCAGGGCTACGCCCTCGCCCGCACCGCCGCCGCCCGCGGCGCCCGTGTCACGCTGATCGCGGCCAACAGCACCCTGCCGGCACCGGCGGGCGTGGACGTCGTCCCGGTCGGTACCGCCGTGCAACTGCGCGAGGCGGTGTTGCGGGCCGCGCCGGAGGCCGATGCCGTGGTGATGGCGGCCGCGGTGGCGGACTTCCGCCCGGCGGCGTACGCGGCCGGGAAGATCAAGAAGAAGGACGGCCAGGAGCCGGAGCCGATCACCCTGGTGCGGAATCCGGACATCCTCGCGGAGATCTCGGCCGACCGGGCCCGCCCCGGGCAGGTGATCGTCGGCTTCGCCGCGGAGACGGACGACGTCCTGGCCAACGGCCGCGCCAAGCTCAAGCGCAAGGGCTGCGATCTCCTGGTCGTGAACGAGGTGGGGGAGCTCAAGACCTTCGGTTCCGAGGAGAACGAGGCGGTCGTCCTCGGCACCGACGGCAGCGAGACCGCGGTGGCGCACGGGCCCAAGGAGGCCCTGGCCGAGACCGTGTGGGACCTGGTGGCCGAGCGCCTGAGCTGACGGCCCGGGCGTCGCGTACCCCCTCGAATGCGGGTGGATTGGGGCGTGGCGCCTCTGGCCAACGTCGCTCGACATTGGGCAGAATGCCTGTGCCGCAGGTCACAGCACTCCCGAGTGGCGAGACGGGGGGACCGTGGCCGAAGCGTGACCCGTAAACTGTTCCACGGACGGCGCCGGGTGCAGCCCCCGCCGTCCGCCAATGATCAGCCAGCAGCCGCTGCAACCTCAGGGAGCGTTGTGTCCCGTCGTCTGTTCACCTCGGAGTCCGTGACCGAGGGTCACCCCGACAAGATCGCTGACCAGATCAGCGACACCATTCTCGACGCGCTTCTGCGCGAGGACCCGACTTCCCGGGTCGCCGTCGAGACCCTGATCACGACCGGCCTGGTGCACGTGGCCGGCGAGGTCACGACCAAGACGTACGCGGACATCGCGACGCTGGTCCGGAACAAGATCCTCGAAATCGGCTACGACTCCTCCAAGAAGGGCTTCGACGGCGCCTCCTGCGGCGTGTCGGTGTCGATCGGCGCGCAGTCCCCGGACATCGCCCAGGGTGTGGACACGGCGTACGAGAACCGTGTCGAGGGCGACGAGGACGAGCTCGACAAGCAGGGCGCGGGCGACCAGGGCCTGATGTTCGGCTACGCGACGGACGAGACGCCGACGCTGATGCCGCTGCCGATCTTCCTGGCGCACCGCCTGTCGAAGCGCCTGTCCGACGTGCGCAAGAACGGCACGATCCCCTACCTGCGCCCGGACGGCAAGACGCAGGTCACCATCGAGTACGACGGTGACAAGGCGGTCCGCCTGGACACCGTCGTCGTCTCCTCCCAGCACGCCTCCGACATCGACCTGGACTCGCTGCTGGCTCCGGACATCAAGGAGTTCGTCGTCGAGCCGGAGCTCAAGGCGCTGCTGGACGACGGCATCAAGCTCGACACGGAGAACTACCGTCTCCTGGTCAACCCGACCGGCCGTTTCGAGATCGGCGGCCCGATGGGTGACGCCGGCCTGACCGGCCGCAAGATCATCATCGACACCTACGGCGGCATGGCCCGGCACGGCGGTGGCGCCTTCTCCGGCAAGGACCCGTCCAAGGTCGACCGTTCCGCGGCGTACGCGATGCGCTGGGTCGCGAAGAACGTGGTGGCCGCGGGCCTCGCCACCCGCTGCGAGGTCCAGGTCGCGTACGCGATCGGCAAGGCCGAGCCGGTCGGTCTGTTCGTCGAGACCTTCGGCACCGCCAAGATCGACACGGAGAGGATCGAGAAGGCGATCGACGAGGTCTTCGACCTCCGCCCGGCCGCCATCATCCGCGACCTCGACCTGCTCCGCCCGATCTACTCCCAGACCGCGGCGTACGGCCACTTCGGCCGCGAGCTGCCCGACTTCACCTGGGAGCGGACGGACCGCGTGGACGCGCTGCGCAAGGCCGCGGGGATGTAGGTCCCGCCCTCCAGGGCATGGCGTGAGGCCCGGCTCCCCTCGGGGAGCCGGGCCTTGCCGTGTCCCCGGGGCCTGCCGCGGGGGCGCCGCTTGTCAGTGGCGTTTGGTAAGAATGCAAGCGTGAGCAGCGAGAACGAAGAGGCGGGCGGCGGGGCCGAAGGGGCGCCGCCCGAGCAGCTCGCGCTCATCCGGGACAGTGTGCGCAAGGCCAAGGTCCCCCGGGCCAAACCGCGGACCTGGCGGGGGGCCGCGCTCGCCAAGGAGCTCCCCGTCGCACGCGTCCTCGTCGACAAGGGCGTCCTGCATCTCGACCGGTACTTCGACTACGCCGTGCCCGAGGAGCTGGACGCGGACGCCCGGCCGGGCGTGCGGGTGCGGGTGCGTTTCGGGGCCGGACGGCATCGCGTGCGGGACGGGCGGCGCGAGGGCGGCGGACTGATCGACGGGTTCCTCGTCGAGCGGCTGGCCGAGTCCGACTACGCCGGGCCGCTGGCAGCCCTCGCCCAGGTCGTGTCACCCGAGCAGGTGCTGAGCGGGGAACTGCTGGGGCTGGCCCGGGCGGTCGCCGACCGGTACGCGGGCAGCCTCGCCGACGTCCTGCAACTCGCCGTACCGCCGCGCAACGCCCGGGCCGAGCAGCGCCCCTCACCCGACCCGCTGCCCCCGCCCCCGGCGCCCGACGCGCAGTCCTGGCAGCGGTACGATCGCGGACCGGCCTTCCTGGGGTCGCTGGCCTCCGGCGGAGCGCCCCGGGCCGTGTGGAACGCGCTGCCCGGGCCGCAGTGGAGCGACGAGCTGGCCCGGGCGATCGCCGCGACGCTGGCCTCCGGGCGCGGGGCGCTCGCCGTCCTGCCCGACGGTCGCGCGGTCGCGCGGGTCGACGCCGCTCTGACCTCCCTGCTGGGGCAGGGGCGGCACGCGGTGCTCACCGCCGACGCCGGCCCCGAGAAGCGGTACGCGCAGTGGCTCGCGGTGCGGCGCGGTTCCGTGCGGGCCGTGATCGGAACCCGGGCCGCGATGTTCGCGCCGGTCCAGGACCTCGGGCTGGTCGCCCTCTGGGACGACGGCGACGACAGCCACAGCGAGCAGCACGCCCCGCAGCCCCACGCCCGCGAGGTGCTCCTGCTGCGGGCCGCGCAGGACAAGTGCGGTTTCCTGCTGGGGAGCTGGGGCTGCACGGTGGAGGCCGCGCAGCTCGTCGAGAGCGGCTGGGCGCGGCCGCTCGTCGCCGGCCGGGACCAGGTCCGGGCAGCCGCTCCGCTCGTCCGGACCGTCGGGGACCAGGATCTCGCCCGCGACGAGGCCGCCCGGGCCGCCCGGCTGCCGACCCTCGCCTGGCAGGCCGTCAGGGAGGGCCTGCGGCACGGCCCGGTGCTGGTGCAGGTGCCCCGCAGGGGGTACGTGCCGCGCATGGCGTGTGCCGACTGCCGGGCGCCCGCGCGGTGCCGGCACTGCTCCGGGCCGCTGGAGGCGCCGGACGGCGGTGCGCTGAACTGCGGGTGGTGCGGACGCGAGGAGAGCGGCTGGCACTGCCCGGACTGCGGTTCCTTCCGCCTGCGCGCCTCGGTCGTCGGGGCGCGGCGGACCGCCGAGGAGCTGGGCCGGGCCTTCCCCGCCGTACCGGTGCGAACCTCGGGGCGGGAGCATGTGCTCGACACGGTGCCGGGGGCGCCCGCGCTGGTGGTGAGCACGCCGGGGGCCGAGCCCGTCGCCGAGGGCGGGTATGCGGCGGCGCTGCTGCTGGACGGCTGGGCCATGCTCGGGCGGCCCGATCTGCGGGCCGGGGAGGACGCGTTGCGGCGGTGGATCGCGGCCGCGGCCCTCGTCCGGCCGCAGTCGGACGGCGGCACGGTGGTGGTCGTGGCCGAGCCGACGCTGCGGCCCGTACAGGCGCTCGTGCGGTGGGATCCCGTCGGCCATGCGGTGCGGGAGCTCGCCGAGCGGGCCGAGCTGGGATTTCCGCCGGTGTCGCGGATGGCGGCCGTGTCGGGCCCGCCGGAGGCGGTGGCCGACTTTCTCCGTACGGCCGAACTGCCGCCCGAGGCCGAGGTGCTGGGGCCGGTGCCGCTGCCCGTCCCCGCCGCCGGGCGGCCGCGGCGGGCGGGGGCGCCGCCGCCGGGGGAGCAGTGGGAGCGGGCGTTGCTGCGGGTGCCGCCGGGGCGGGGGGCCGCGCTGGCCACCGCGCTCAAGACCGCGCAGGCCGCGCGAATGGCCCGGGGGAGCGGAAGCGGGCCCGGAGTGTGGGTGCGGGTCGATCCTGCCGACATCGGGTGATGCGTGGCCCGCGGTGGCGGGAGCCCGCCGGGGCCGGGCATCCGGCCATCGGCCGGGTATGCGACTGCCCTCCCGGGGTCTTCCGGGAGGGCAGGGCAGAGGGGGCCGTCAGCCGTTGCGGGGGCCCGGGAAAGCCGTGGGCCTGACGTCGTCGCGGAGAGCGGGGCTGCCTGCTGTCGGCTGCGTGGGCATGGAGCGGGCCGCGGGGACCGTCGGGACCGTGGGCAGGCCGGTGGTCACATTGACCGAGCGGCCGCCCGCCGGCATCGGCTCCGGCGTGCGCTCCGGCTCGGGCGTGGCCGACGGGGCCGTGGCACGGCGGGAGCCGTAACGGCGGTGGACCGCCTGCTTGGTGACTCCGAGTGCGGAACCCACCGCGTCCCAGGAGAAGCCGAGCGAGCGGTCGAAGTCCACGGCCGCTGTGACCAGGGTCTCGACACTGTCCCGCAGTTCCTGCGCGAGACGTACCGTCGGGGCGGGGGCGCGTCCGTAGACGACGAAGCCCGTGGAGGGGCCGGAGCGGCGCGGGCGGTAGACGTTGCCCAACTGGGCGGTGAGGGTGCGCAGTGCGTCCACCTGCCGGCGGACCCGCTCGATGTCCCGCACCAGCAAGTGCAGGCTGGCCCGAGCCTGGGCGTCGTGGGTTGCGTGGTCGGCCATGAACAAGCCTCTCGAACCGGCGTTGAAAGGAATGGGCCGCGATCGCGGCCCGTTGTGGTCAACTCTGTCTTGACAACGCGGATTCGCTCCGCTGGTCACGGTGTGGGGGCGCGGGGGCATACGCGTGCGCCTGTTTGCGCGGAGTGTGCGCCTTGGCCTCCGGCCATCGGCTCGTGTCTTCGGCCCGCGCACCGCCCGTCACCGTCACTCGGCAGGCCCGGGTCTCCCGTGGTGGGGGGCGAGCGCCGTCGGCGGCTTTTCGTTCCCGGCTCCTAGACTTGTGTGCTGCCCGTCGTTCGCCCCCGCCCGAGAGGCCCCCACCATCCCATGAAGCTCGTCTTCGCCGGTACACCCGAGGTCGCCGTTCCCGCCCTGGACGCTCTGCTCGCCTCCGGACGCCACGAGGTGGCCGCCGTCGTCACGCGGCCCGACGCGCCGGCCGGGCGCGGACGCAGGCTCGTCGCGTCGCCCGTCGCCGAGCGGGCGGAGGAGGCCGGGATCGAGGTGCTGAAGCCGGTGAAGCCGAAGGACCCCGAGTTCCTCGAGCGGATGCGGGAGATCGGGCCGGACTGCTGCCCCGTCGTCGCTTACGGAGCACTGCTGCCCCGGGTCGCGCTCGACATCCCCGCGCACGGCTGGGTCAATCTGCACTTCTCCCTGCTCCCGGCCTGGCGCGGTGCCGCACCCGTGCAGCACGCCATCATGGCCGGCGACGAGATCACCGGGGCGTCGACGTTCCTGATCGAGGAGGGGCTCGACTCCGGGCCGGTGTACGGCACGGTGACCGAGGAGATCCGGGCCACGGACACCAGCGGTGACCTGCTGACGCGGCTGGCGTTCGCCGGTGCCGGGCTGCTCGCGGCGACCATGGACGGCATCGAGGACGGCACGCTGAAGGCCGTACCGCAGCCGGCCGAGGGGATCAGCCTCGCCCCGAAGGTCAACGTCGAGGACGCGCACCTCGACTGGAACGCACCCGCGCTGCGCGTCGACCGGATGGTGCGGGGCTGCACCCCGGCTCCCGGCGCCTGGACCACCTTCCGCGGTGAGCGGCTCAAGCTCATCCAGGTCGCCCCTGTGCCCGACCGGACGGACCTCGCCCCCGGACAGATCGCCGCCGGGAAGAACAACGTGTATGCCGGGACCGGCTCGTACGGCGTCGAGCTGCTGTGGGTGCAGGCCCAGGGCAAGAAGCCGATGCGGGCGGCGGACTGGGCCCGCGGGGTGCGCATCGGCGAGGGCGAGCGGCTCGGGGGCTGACGCCGGAGTGGCGCCCGGCCGGCTGGCCGGGTGTCGTTTGTTGCCGGTCGCGTCCCGCTCGGCGGCAGAAGCCGGAGCGGCGCCCGGTGACGTGGCCAGGCGCCCCGCTGCCGGTCACGCCCCGGTCCCGGCGGCGTAGGCTGGACGGCGCACTTCTTCTCACCCCCGGAGCACCTTTTTCGTGAGCGAACAGCCCCGTCGAGCCCGCACGTCAGGCAAGCCCTACCGCCGGCCCAAGAAGGACCCCGTCCGCATCCTCGCCTTCGAGGCCCTGAGGGCCGTGGACGAGCGGGACGCCTACGCCAACCTCGTTCTCCCGCCCCTGCTGCGCAAGGCCCGGGAGAAGGAGGGGCCCGAGAAGTTCGACGCCCGGGACGCGGCGCTCGCCACGGAGCTGGTGTACGGGACGCTGCGGCGGCGGGGCACGTACGACGCGATCATCGCGACCTGTGTCGACCGGCCGCTCGGCGAGGTCGACCCGCCGGTGCTGGACGTGCTCAGCCTGGGCGCGCACCAGCTGCTGGGCACGCGCATCCCGACCCACGCGGCCGTGTCCGCCACCGTCGAACTCGCCCGGGTCGTGCTCGGCGACGGGCGGGCCAAGTTCGTCAACGCCGTGCTGCGCAAGGTCGCGCAGGACGATCTGGACGGCTGGCTGGAGCGGGTCGCACCGCCCTACGACGACGACCCCGAGGACCATCTCGCCGTCGTCCACTCGCATCCCCGGTGGGTCGTGTCCGCCCTGTGGGACTCCCTCGGCGGCGGGCGCGACGGCGTCGAGGAGCTGCTGCGCGCCGACAACGAGCGGCCCGAGGTGACGCTGGTGGCGCGGCCCGGGCGGGCCACCGCCGAGGAACTGCTCCACGAGGACGCCGCCGTGCCGGGACGCTGGTCGCCCTACGCGGTGCGGCTGACCGAGGGCGGGGAACCGGGGGCCATCACCGCCGTGCGGGACGGGCGGGCCGGCGTGCAGGACGAGGGCAGTCAGCTCGTGGCGATCGCCCTCGCCAACGCGCCCCTGGACGGGCCCGACCGGCGCTGGCTGGACGGGTGCGCGGGGCCCGGCGGCAAGGCGGCGCTGCTCGGCGCGCTGGCCGCCGAGCGGGGTGCGCTGCTGGTCGCCTCCGAGAAGCAGACCCACCGCGCCGGGCTGGTGGCCAGGGCCCTGGACGGCAATCCCGGTCCGTACCAGGTGATCGCCGCCGACGGGACCCGTCCCGCATGGCGGCCCGGCAGTTTCGACCGCGTGCTCGTCGACGTGCCGTGCACCGGCCTCGGTGCCCTGCGCCGCCGCCCCGAGGCACGCTGGCGGCGCCGCCCGGAGGACCTGGAGGGCTTCGCGCCGCTGCAGCGCGGGCTGCTGCGCACCGCCCTGGAGTCCGTGCGG
The DNA here is from genome assembly GCF_014202475.1 of Streptomyces paradoxus. Lineage (GTDB taxonomy): Bacteria > Actinomycetota > Actinomycetes > Streptomycetales > Streptomycetaceae > Streptomyces > Streptomyces paradoxus. The sequence goes on along the minus strand of NZ_JACHGV010000006.1, from coordinate 93,913 downwards.
GTCGGGGGAGTCGTGGGCTACGCGACCTGCTCGCCGCACCTCGCCGAGACCCGGGCCGTCGTCGCCGACGTGCTCAAGCAGCACCCGGACACCGACCTCGTCGACGCCCGGCCGCTGCTGCCCGGCGTACCGGACCTCGGCGAGGGGCCCGACGTGCAGCTGTGGCCGCATCTGCACGGCACCGACGCGATGTACCTCGCGCTCATCCGCCGGACCGGCTGACCCCCACCCCGGCGTCCTCCCGGGCCGCCGCACCGCCGTCCTCCCTGGCCAGCCGGTGCGGCCACCACACCTTCGGGCCGACGTCCAGGAACAGGGACGTCACCAGCACCGAGCGCACGATGAAGGTGTCGATGAGGACGCCGAGGGCGACCGTGAAGCCGATCTCGGCGAAGGCGACCATCGGGAGGGTGCCGAGGGCCGCGAACGTGCCGGCCAGCACCAGGCCCGCCGAGGTGATGACCGCGCCGGTGGCGGCCAGGCCGGTGACCACGCCCGCTCTGGTGCCCTGGCGGACCGCCTCCTCGCGGATACGGGTCGTCAGGAAGATGTTGTAGTCGATGCCCAGGGCGACCAGGAACACGAACACGAACAGCGGGAAGTCGGTCGCCTCGCCCGCGTAGTCGAAGACGTACCGGAACGCGAGCGCGCTGATGCCGAGGGCCGCCGTGAACGACAGGATCACCGTGCCGATCAGCAGCAGCGGGGCGGTCAGGGCCCGGAGCAGGACGCAGAGGATCAGCAGGACGACCACCAGCACCAGCGGGATGATCAGCACGTTGTCGTGCGTGGTCGCCTTGTCCATGTCGAGCAGGGCCGCCGTGCCGCCGCCCACCTTGGCGTCGGCGTCCGGCACCGCGTGCACGGCGTCCCGCACCCGCTCCACCGTCTGCTTGGCGGCCTCGCTGTCCGCCGGGGCGGTCATGGTGGCCTCGAAGAGGACCTTGCCCTCGAAGGCCGGTTTCGTGCCGGGCGGCAGCCCGAGGGACTGGGGGACCACCCCCGGCGTCTGCGCGACCGCCCGGCCCACCTGCACGGCCTGCGCCTGGTTGCTGACGACGACCAGCGGATCACCGCTGCCCGCCGGGAAGTAGCGCGCCGACACCTCCTGGCCGGTGATCGAGTCCGGCTTCCCGGTGAAGGCGTCCGCGTTGCTGATGCCCTCCGCGCGCAGCTGGATCAGGCCCAGGGAGCAGACCGCCAGGGCGAGCGTCGTGACGGCCCAGGTCATGCGCGGGCGGCGGGCGATACGGCGGCCCGTGCGCGCCCAGATGCCGCGCTCGGTCGGTTCGGGAGAGCCCAGGTGCGGGATCACCGGCCAGAAGATCCACCGGCCGAAGATCACCAGCAGCGCCGGGAACAGGCTCATCATCGCGAGCAGGGCGACGGCTACACCGATCGCGGCGACCGGGCCCAGGCCGCTGGTCGAGTTCATCTCGGCGGTCAGCAGCACCAGCATGCTCAGGACGACCGTCGCGCCCGAGGCGAGCACGGCCGGACCGGCGCGGTGCAGGGCCAGGGCCATCGCCTCGTGCCGGTCCTCGTGGCGGCGCAGCTCCTCCCGGTAGCGGGCGACCAGCAGCAGGGCGTAGTCCGTCCCGGCGCCGAAGACGAGCACCGTGAGGATGCCGGCGCTCTGGCCGTTGACCGTCAGGCCCGCGTGCTCGGCCAGCAGGTAGATCAGCGCCTGCGCGGCGAACAGTGCGCAGACCACCGCGACCAGGGGGACCACCAGGAGCGTCAGGCTGCGGTAGGTGATGAGCAGCATGACGACGACGACCGCCATCGCCGAGAACAGCAGGGTCGAGTCGATGCCCTCGAAGGCCTCCGCGAAGTCCGCCGAGGTGCCGCCCGGGCCGGTGATGTGCACGCTCAGCCCGTCGCCGCCGGTACCGACGTCGTCCCGGATGGACTCCACGGCGGGTGAGATCCGCTCCCATCCCTCCTCGTCCATCATGATCGGCACGAAGACCTGAGCCGCCCGCGGGTCGGTCTGCCGGTCGAACACCGGCCCCCGCGTCTGCTCACCGATGATGCCGTGGTCACGCAGCTGCTTGAGCTGTGTGACGTCCTCGGCGATCTCCGCCCGGTCCTGCGGCGTCAGGCCGCTCTCCCGCGCGTAGATCACCACCGCAGGGATCTGCTCCGGCCGGAAGTCCTCGGAGATCTCCAGCACCTGCGTCGACTCGGCGGACCCCGGCAGCCAGGACGCCGCGTCGTTGTCCTGGGCGTCGGTCAGCTTCATGGCGAACGGCGCGGCGATGAACAGCACGACCACCCACAGGACCAGAACCAGCCACTTGGCCCGCCGCCCGCAGACCAGATGCGCGACGCCCTGCTTCATTTCAACCCCCTCGGCGGCAGCGCCCCGCAAGGGGCGCGGGGAACTGCGCGAGCAACCCACGACGGCCCCCGGTCGACGTACCACCAGTCCCACCCGGGACCGATGCCCACAACCCCCGGAGGGCATGGCAGTCTTAGGACATGGCCGCGCAGATCAACCCCAGCATCCTGTCCGCAGACTTCGCCCGCCTCGCGGACGAGGCGAAGGCCGTGGAAGGAGCCGACTGGCTCCACGTCGACGTCATGGACAACCATTTCGTCCCGAACCTCACGCTCGGCGTGCCGGTCGTAGAGTCGCTCGCCCGTGCGACGGACACCCCGCTGGACTGCCACCTGATGATCGAGGCCCCCGATCGCTGGGCGCCCCAGTACGTGGAAGCGGGGGCCGGTTCCGTCACCTTCCACGTCGAGGCCGCCGCCGCTCCCGTCCGGCTCGCCCGTGAGATCCGGGCCAAGGGCGCCCGCGCCTCCATGGCGCTGAAGCCCGCGACCCCCATCGAGCCGTACGAGGACCTGCTCCCCGAGCTCGACATGCTGCTGATCATGACCGTCGAACCGGGCTTCGGGGGACAGGCCTTCCTCGACATCATGCTTCCGAAGATTCGCCGCACCCGCGAGTTGATCAGCAAGCACGGACTGGAGCTCTGGCTCCAGGTCGACGGCGGAGTTTCCGCTTCCACCATCGAGCGGTGCGCGGACGCCGGAGCCGACGTCTTCGTGGCCGGATCGGCGGTCTACGGGGCAAACGACCCGGCAGAGGCGGTACGTGCACTACGCACCCAGGCGGAGGCGACGACGGCGAAGGCCTCCTGGGCCTGCGACCACTGAGCCACAGCAAAGTGAACGGCTCTCATCAGGGCTGATCATCCGCGCCGGATCTGCAAGGATGAACGGCGAATCCAGAGTGTGAACAGCAGTGAGGAGATCGCCGTGTCGGGTATGTCGGCGGGCCGGTCAGCCATGCGGATGGGACCCGCTGAGCTGGTGCAGGCGGCGGCCATGGCCCGCCGCTTCTACCTCGAGGGCAAGTCCAAGATCCAGATCGCGGAGGAGTTCGGCGTCAGCCGCTTCAAGGTGGCCCGGGTCCTGGAGACCGCTCTCGAACGGGATCTCGTGCGTATCGAGATCCGTGTGCCCGCCGAGCTGGACGCCGAGCGCTCGGACGCGCTCCGCGCCCGCTACGGCCTCAGGCACGCTGTCGTGGTCGAGTCCCCGGCCGAGGCCGAGGAGACGCCCGACCCCGAGAACCTGGGAGAGGTGGCCGCCGACCTGCTCGGCGAACTGGTCAACGAAGGTGATGTGCTGGGCCTGGCCTGGGGCCGCTCCACCATCCACATGGCGGCGGCGCTCGACCGGCTGCCGCCGTGCACGGTGGTGCAGCTGACGGGCGTGTACGACGCCGGGACCGCCGAGCGCGGTTCGGTGGAGGCGGTGCGCCGCGCCGCCCAGGTGGCCGGCGGGGACGCCCACCCCATCTACGCGCCCATGCTGCTGCCCGACGCGGCCACGGCCGCGGCGCTGCGCAACCAGACGGGCATCGCCCGGGCCTTCGAGCACTTCGACAAGGTCACCGTCGCCTGTGTCTCCATCGGTTCCTGGGAGCCGGGCATCTCCACGGTGCACGACATGCTCAGTGACGAGGAGCGGGCGCACTACGCGTCCCTCGGGGTCGCCGCCGAGATGTCCGCGCACCTCTTCGACGCCGAGGGCCGCCGGGTCGGCCGGGACCTGGGCGAGCGGTGCATCACGGTGAAGGCCGACCAGCTCCGGCGGATCCCCGAGGTCGTCGCGATCGCGGGCGGGCAGCGCAAGGGACCCGCGATCGACGCCGTGCTGCGGTCCGGGCTCGTCACCAGCCTCGTGACGGACACGTCGGCCGCGGACTACCTGATGACGGCCGGACCGGCGCCGAAGTCCGCGCTCAACCGGTCCGACCCGGACGGAGTCTGACAGGTGCTCGGTGAGTCGCGCGGGGTGCCGGAGGACCCGGCGGGCCGGATCGTGGTCGTCCTGGACCTGGGCGGGGTCACGGACAAGGCGGCCCTCATGGACCGCTGCGCCCGCGATCTGGCCCTGCCCGACTGGTTCGGCCGCAACTGGGACGCCCTCGCCGACTCCATGGCCGACCCCGCCCTCTGGCCCGAGGGGGCCGGGGAGCGGGGCCTGCTGGTCGTCGTCCAGGGCTGGCGGAAGTACGCCGAGACGCGGCCCGAGGAGTGGCAGGTCGCCGAGGAGATCTTCGCCGAGGCGACGGACCGGGGCCCCGGGCTGTTCGTGACCCTCGGCCTTGGAGAATCCTCCGAGAGCCTCCCTGACCAGCCTGGATGATCCGCTGGGGGTGGTTCGGGCGTCGGCCATGGGAGAATGAAGTACGTGCTCTTTCCCCCTGGCCGGCCGGTCCGGGGGTCACCTCTGATCGACTGGGATGTGCAGCACGTGCGTTTCCTCAATGACATCCAGCCCGGGTACGACCTGACGTACGACGACGTCTTCATGGTGCCGAGCCGCTCCGCGGTGGGTTCGCGGCAGGCCGTCGACCTCAGCTCCCCGGACGGCACGGGCACCACCATCCCGCTCGTCGTCGCCAACATGACCGCCATCGCCGGCCGCCGGATGGCCGAGACCGTGGCCCGCCGCGGCGGCCTCGTGGTGATACCGCAGGACATCCCGAACGACGTGGTCACCGACGTCGTCTCCTGGGTGAAGAGCCGCCATCTGGTGCTGGACACCCCGATCATCCTGTCCCCGCACCAGACCGTCGCCGACGCGCTGGGGCTGCTGCCCAAGCGGGCGCACAACGCCGGTGTCGTCGTCGACGAGAACCACAAGCCCATCGGCGTGGTCACCGACTCCGACCTCTCCGGCGTCGACCGCTTCACGCAGCTCGCCGAGGTCATGTCCCGGGACCTGCTGCTCATCGACGCGGACCAGGACCCGGGAGAGGCCTTCAACACCCTCGACCACGCCAACCGCCGCTACGCCCCGGCCGTGAACCAGGACGGCACGCTCGCCGGCATCCTGACCCGCAAGGGCGCCCTGCGCGCCACGCTCTACGCGCCGGCCACCGACGCGCAGGGGCGGCTGCGCATCGCCGCCGCCGTCGGCATCAACGGCGACGTCGCGGGCAAGGCCAAGGAGCTGCTGGACGCGGGCGTCGACGCCCTCGTCATCGACACGGCGCACGGTCACCAGGAGTCGATGATCAGCGCCCTGAAGCTGGTGCGCGACCTCGACCCGCAGGTGCCGATCGTCGCGGGCAACGTGGTCGCCGCCGCGGGTGTGCGCGACCTGATCGAGGCCGGCGCGGACATCGTCAAGGTCGGTGTCGGCCCCGGCGCCATGTGCACCACGCGCATGATGACCGGCGTCGGCCGGCCGCAGTTCTCCGCCGTCCTGGAATGCGCCGCCGAAGCGAAGAAGTACGGCAAGCACGTGTGGGCCGACGGCGGTGTCCGCCACCCCCGCGACGTGGCCATGGCCCTCGCGGCCGGCGCGTCCAACGTGATGGTCGGCTCCTGGTTCGCGGGCACCTACGAGTCCCCGGGCGACCTCCAGCACGACGCCCAGGGCCGCGCCTACAAGGAGTCCTTCGGCATGGCCTCCGCGCGCGCCGTGCGCAACCGCACCTCGGAGGAGTCGGCGTACGACCGCGCCCGCAAGGCGCTGTTCGAGGAGGGCATCTCCACCTCCCGCATGTTCCTCGACCCGGCCCGCCCGGGCGTCGAGGACCTGATCGACTCGATCATCGCGGGCGTCCGCTCCTCCTGCACCTACGCCGGTGCAGGCTCCCTGGAGGAGTTCGCCGAGAAGGCCATCGTCGGCATCCAGAGCGCGGCGGGCTACGCCGAGGGCAAGCCCCTGCACGCGAGCTGGAGCTGACGGCCCCGGCGCCCCCTGCCACGGCCCCCGCCGACCCGCCCCGCGGGACGGCGGGGGCCGTTGTCGTCGGTACCTCTTCACGGCCTGTGAAGCGTCCGGTGCAACACTCCACAGCCGTCCCGCAACGAACACCCACCCAGCCCCCGGTAACGCAATGATCGTGCACGGATGCGCAAGGTTGCTGCATTTCGAGAGCAACGCCGTTGCTCATAGGCTGTCGCCTCGTACGTGGCGTGGCGGGGACTCCGCTCGGTGGGTCCCTGCTCAAGGGTGCCCGCGGTCCCCGCCGCCCTGACCGGCAGCGATAAGGAGCCAAGCGCGTGCTCGACCAAGGTGCACCCCCGCAGGATCCAGGCCAGACAGCCGCCCCCGCGTCCCCCGGCATCGGTGCCCGCCTCATGCGCCGCAAGCCCGTGGAACGCCTGGTCGCGGAAGGTGGCCAGGGTGAGGGAGGGTCGCTGCGCCGCACCCTCGGGCTGTGGCAGCTCACCATGATCAGCATCGGTGCCACCCTCGGCACCGGCATCTTCGTCGTCCTCGGCGAGGCCGTCCCCAAGGCGGGCCCGGCCGTCACGCTCGCCTTCGTGATCGCCGGCCTCACCGCCCTCTTCTCGGCCCTGTCCTACGCCGAACTGGCCGGTTCCATCCCGGTCTCCGGCTCGTCGTACTCGTATGCGTACGCAACGATGGGCGAGCTCATCGCCTGGATATGCGGCTGGTGTCTGGTCCTGGAGTACGGCGTGTCGGTCGCCGCCGTCGCCGTCGGCTGGGGCGAATACCTCAACGAACTGCTCGACGGGACCATCGGCGTCACCATCCCGGCCGCCCTGTCCGCCCCGCCCGGCGACGGTGGCATGTTCAACCTGCCGGCGCTGATCGTCGTGCTGCTCGCGATGGCGTTCCTGCTGGGCGGCGCCCGCGAGTCCGCCCGCGCCAACACCGTCATGGTCATCGTGAAGATCGCCGCGCTGGTGATGTTCTGCGCCATCGGCGTCCAGGGCTTCCGCTCCGGCAACTACGAGAACTTCATGCCGCTCGGCATGGCCGGGGTCAGCGCCGCCGGTGCCACCCTGTTCTTCTCCTACATCGGCTTCGACGCCGCCTCCACCGCCGGTGAGGAGGCGAAGAACGCCCAGCGCGACCTGCCCCGCGCGATCATGCTGTCGCTGGTCGTCGTCACCGCGCTGTACGTCCTCGTCGCCGCCGTCGCCGTCGGTGCCAAGCCCTGGCAGAACTTCACCGACTCCGAGGCCGCCCTCGCCCAGATCATGCGCGAGGTCACCGGGCAGACCTTCTGGGGCACGCTGCTCGCCTTCTGCGCCGTCATCGCCATCGCCAGCGTCGTGCTGACCGTGCTGTACGGCCAGACCCGCATCCTGTTCGCCATGTCCCGCGACGGGCTCGTGCCCAAGGTGTTCGCCAAGGTCCACCCGAAGACCGGCGCCCCCCGCGCCAACACCCTGATCGTGTCGCTGTTCTGTGGTGTCCTGGCCGCCGCGATCCCGCTCGGCCACCTCGCCGACGCCACCAGCATCGGCACCCTGTTCGCCTTCGCCCTCGTCAACGTGGCCGTCGTGGTGCTGCGCCGGACCAAGCCGGACATGCCCCGCACCTTCCGGGTGCCGCTCTCGCCGGTCCTGCCCGCGCTGGGCTTCGCCTTCTGCGTCTGGATGATGGGCAGCCTGTCGACCGTGACCTGGGTGGTCTTCGGTGTCTGGATGGCCGCCGGGCTCGTGTTCTACTTCGTGTACGGCTTCCGCCGTTCCCGACTCGCGCCATCCGAGAAGTGATCGACCCACTGTGCTGAACGATCTCGACGAACGCATCGTGCACGCCCTCGCCGAGGACGCCCGCCGCTCCTACGCCGACATCGGCTCACTCGTCGGCCTGTCCGCGCCCGCCGTGAAACGGCGCGTGGACCGGCTGCGGGCCACCGGAGCCATCACCGGCTTCACCGTACGGGTGGACCCGGGCGCCCTCGGCTGGGAGACCGAGGGGTTCGTCGAGATCTACTGCCGCGGGAACACCTCCCCGGAGACGATCCAGCGGGGCCTGGAGCGCTACCAGGAGGTCGTGGCCGCGTCCACCGTCACCGGGGACGCGGACGCGATCGTCCAGGTCTTCGCCTCCGACATGCGCCACTTCGAACGGGTCCTGGAGCGGATCGCCGGGGAGCCGTTCGTCGAGCGGACCAAGTCCGTGCTCGTGCTCTCGCCGCTGCTGCGGCGCTTCTCGTCCGGGTCGCCCACGTAAGTCACTGGCCCGGCCCCCGCGCCGGGCCTAGCATCGGTGCCATGACCTGGCGACATTGATCCACCAGCCGTGCCTCCCGAGGACCGCCTCGGACGCCGCACCTCCGGCGTCCGATCCGTCCTTCCGGGAAGGCCCCATGACACTCTCACCCGCACGCGTGCCCGCCACCGGTGTCCGCCGTCTGACGACCACGCTGTACGGCTACGCGTTCCTCGACGACTTCGTCCTGCTCTACCCGGTGTACGCGCTGCTGTTCGCCGACACCGGCCTGTCGCTCTGGCAGATCTCCTCGCTGTTCGCCCTGTGGTCGATCACCTCGGTCGTGCTGGAAGTGCCCTCCGGCGCCTGGGCCGACGCCGTCTCGCGCCGCAGGCTGCTCTGGATCGGCCCGCTGCTCACCGCCGCCGGCTTCGCGCTGTGGGTGGCCGTCCCGTCGTACGGGGCCTTCGCGGTGGGCTTCATCCTGTGGGGCGCGGGCGGGGCGCTCGGCTCCGGCGCTCTGGAGGCGCTGGTCTACGACGAGCTCGACCGGCTCGGTGCCGCCGACCGGTACGCGCGGACCATGGGCCGGGCCCGGGCCGCGCGGCTGCTGGGCACCGTGGCATCCATCGGCCTGGCGGGGCCCGTCTTCGCGCAGGGCGGCTACGCGGCCGTCGGAGCCGCGAGCTTCCTGGCCTGTGTGCTGACCGCCGTCACCGCGACCCGGTTCCCCGAACACCGGGTGCGGGCGGAGAACGCGGGTGACACCTGGGCGACGACCCTGCGGACCGGACTCACCCAGGTCCGCGGGGACCGTTCGGTGCGCGGCGCCCTGCTGCTGGTCCCGGCCGTGGCCGCGGTGTGGGGCGCACTCGACGAGTACACCCCCCTGCTGGTCCGCGACATCGGCGTCGCCGAGGCGACGGTGCCCTACCTGATCATGCTGATCTGGGCCGGCGTCACCCTCGGCAGCCTGCTGGCCGGACCGGCCGAACGCCTCGGTACGGGCGGGCTCGCGGTGCTGCTCGCGGGCGCCGCCCTCGCCCTGGCCGTGGGAGCCGCGTCCCGCTCCCTGGCCGGTATCGCCCTCGTGAGCCTCGCCTTCGCCGGGTTCCAGCTGGCCGAGGTCCTCGCCGACGTCCGTCTCCAGCACCGCATCGACGAGTCCCGCCGGGCCACGCTCACCTCCGTGGCGAGCCTGGGCACCGAGCTGGCCACCGTCGCCACGTTCGGCGTGTACGCGCTGCTCGGCACGGACGCGCCGCACGGCACGGTCTTCGCGGTGCTGGCGTTCCCCTACCTGGTGACGGCCCTGGTATTGGCTAGAGCTCGGGCTGCCACGGCACGACCCTGAAGTCGCCCGTCCCCTTCTGGACCTTCTCGAAGGGGGCGGAGCTCACGCACTTCGGAGGCTCGTTGCCCTCGCCGGGACGGCCCGTCGAGGCCCAGCTGTAGCCGAGCCGGTCGTGGCGGCCGAGGTCGTGGACGGTGACGCCGACGCGCTTGCCCTCGGCGCCCGGCAGGTCCGATTTGGTGATCACACCGGAGACGACGGCCACCTTGCCGCCGGTGACCAGGCAGTCGACCTCGACCTCCGCCCGGGCGCCGGAGCCGTTCAGGTAGTGGCTGAACTCGAAGGTGCCGGTGGCCTTCAGCGGATCGGCCTTGTCCTTCGCGGCCAGATGCGCGTCGAACGAGAACGTGATGTCGTCCCCGGCCGAGCGGTACAGCTTGGCGGTGCCGGTGAGGGCCGCGGCCTCCCGCTGCCGGGGCGCGTCCGACGCGGTCGCGGCCGAGGCCGCCCCGGCGGTGAGCAGCAGCGCGGAGCCGAGCACGACGATCTTCGTACGGCGCTTCATTTCGGTCCTTTCCGCAGGTCGACTGAACAGCCCCAACTCTCCCGGCCCGGCGCGGCCGGGACATCGAGCGCAGGGCGGGACCCTGTCTCCGCCGCACGGCGGGGGAGACGGGACGGACCCCGGCTCCGAGGAGGAGCCGGGCTACGACTCTCGGCGCGCAACGAATCGCCGCCCGCCCCCGGACGCACGCAACGAACCGTTCACCGGCGCGCAACGGCTCCTTCTTGTCCGCCCTGGTCAGCGGCCCGTACCGTCTAGGTGGCCCCTCCAACCACCCTTCCGCCCGGTGAGGAACACGCATGCGCACCGCCCTGCTCCAGAGCTCCGGCCGACCCGGCTCCACCGCCGAGAACCTCAAGGTCCTCGACGAGGCCGCGGGCCGGGCCGCCGCCGCGGGCGCGGGGCTGCTCGTGACGCCGGAGATGTTCCTGACCGGGTACGCGATCGGCGACGCCATCGGCCGCCTCGCCGAGCCCGCCGACGGCGACTGCGCGGACGCGGTCGCCGAGATCGCCACGAACCACGGCCTGGCGATCGCCTACGCGTACCCCGAGCGCGACGGCGACGCCGTGTTCAACTCCGCCCAGCTGATCTCCGCCGACGGCACCCGGCTCGCGAACTACCGCAAGACCCACCTCTTCGGCTGCTTCGAGCGCGACCACTTCACGCCCGGCGACCAGCCGGTCGTCCAAGCCGAGATCGACGGCCTCCGGGTCGGCATCCTGATCTGCTACGACGTGGAGTTCCCGGAGAACGTCCGCGCCCACGCCCTCGCCGGCACCGACCTGCTCGTCGTCCCGACCGCGCAGATGCACCCGTTCCAGTTCGTCGCCGAGTCGATGATCCCGGTGCGCGCCTTCGAGAACCAGATGTACGTCGCGTACGTCAACCGGGCCGGACAGGAGGGCGAGTTCGAGTTCGTGGGCCTGTCCACGCTCGCCGGCCCCGACGGGATCGCCCGCACCCGGGCCGGACGCGGTGAGGAACTCGTGCTCGCCGACGTCGACCCGGCCTTCCTCGCCGCGTCGCGCGAGAACAACCCGTATCTGCGGGACCGGCGGCCCGGCCTGTACGGCCCGCTCGTCTGAATCCCCCCTGAACCCGAACCGCCCGTTCGTCCCCGTGCAAGGAGTCCGTACCCCATGACGTCCACCGTGCCCAACGCCGTCGAGCACGCAGACGCGCAGCAGCCGCCGATCACCATGTTCGGCCCGGACTTTCCGTACGCGTACGACGACTTCCTCGCCCACCCGGCGGGCCTCGGGCAGATACCCGCGACCGCGCACGGCACGGAGGTCGCGGTCATCGGCGGCGGCCTGTCCGGCATCGTCGCCGCGTACGAGCTGATGAAGATGGGCCTCAAGCCGGTCGTGTACGAGGCCGACCAGATCGGCGGCCGGCTGCGGACGGTGGGCTTCGACGGCTGCGACGAGTCCCTCACCGCCGAGATGGGCGCGATGCGCTTCCCGCCGTCCTCCACGGCCCTCCAGCACTACATCGACCTCGTCGGCCTGGAGACCCGGTCCTTCCCCAACCCCCTCGCCGAGGCGACCCCCTCGACCGTCGTCGACCTCAAGGGTGAGTCGCACTACGCCGAGACGATCGACGACCTGCCCCAGGTCTACCGGGACGTCGCCGAGGCCTGGAACCGGTGCCTGGAGGAGGGTGCCGACTTCTCCGACATGAACCGCGCCCTGCGCGAGCGGGACGTGCCGCGCATCCGCGAGATCTGGTCCCGGCTCGTCGAAAAGCTCGACAACCAGACCTTCTACGGCTTCCTCTGCGACTCCGAGGCGTTCAAGTCCTTCCGGCACCGCGAGATCTTCGGCCAGGTCGGCTTCGGCACGGGCGGCTGGGACACCGACTTCCCCAACTCCATCCTGGAGATCCTGCGCGTCGTCTACACCGAGGCCGACGACCACCACCGCGGCATCGTCGGCGGCTCGCAGCAGCTGCCGCTGCGCCTGTGGGAGCGCGAGCCGCAGAAGATCGTCCACTGGGCCCGGGGCACCTCGCTCGCGAGCCTGCACGAGGGCGGCGAGCCCCGCCCGGCCGTGACCCGGCTGCACCGCACCGCCGGCAACCGCATCACGGTGACCGACGCCGACGGCGACATCCGCACCTTCCAGGCGGCCATCTTCACCGCACAGTCCTGGATGCTGCTGTCGAAGATCGCCTGCGACGACTCGCTCTTCCCGATCGACCACTGGACGGCGATCGAGCGCACGCACTACATGGAGAGCTCCAAGCTGTTCGTGCCGGTGGACCGGCCGTTCTGGCTGGACAAGGACGAGGAGACCGGCCGGGACGTCATGTCGATGACGCTCACCGACCGTATGACGCGCGGTACTTACCTGCTCGACGACGGCCCGGACAAGCCCGCCGTCATCTGCCTCTCCTACACCTGGTGCGACGACAGCCTGAAGTGGCTGCCGCTGTCCGCGAACGAGCGGATGGAGGTCATGCTGAAGTCGCTCGGCGAGATCTATCCCAAGGTCGACATCCGGAAGCACATCATCGGCAACCCGGTGACGGTCTCCTGGGAGAACGAGCCCTACTTCATGGGCGCGTTCAAGGCCAACCTCCCCGGCCACTACCGCTACCAGCGGCGCCTGTTCACGCACTTCATGCAGGACCGGCTGCCCGAGGACAAGCGCGGCATCTTCCTCGCCGGCGACGACATCTCCTGGACGGCCGGCTGGGCCGAGGGTGCCATCCAGACCGCCCTCAACGCGGTCTGGGGCGTCATGCACCACCTCGGCGGCACGACCGACCCGACCAACCCGGGCCCCGGCGACGTCTACGACGAGATCGCCCCCGTCGAACTGCCGGAGGACTAGAGGGCTCCCGCCCCCAGGAACCGCGGCGGCGGTTCGCTCAGGGGCGTGAGCAGCATGCGCCCCGCGAAGCCCACCGCCGTGTCCAGGCGTTCCGTGAACTCGTCCGCGACATCGGGGAGTTCACGCAGGGCCCACAGGGCCCGGGCCGCCGTCCAGGCGGCGTCCCGGGCGCGGTCCAGGCTCCACGAGCCGAGCAGGTGGGTCAGCGGGTCGGCGATACGGAACAGGTCGGGGCCCGGCATCAGATCGTCGCGGATGCGCTCCTCCAGCGAGACGAGGAGATCGCCCACCATGTCGAACTCGTCCTCCAGATCGACGGGTGCGCAGCGGAGCGTACGGCAGGTGTCCACGACGGCCAGCGCGAGATCGTGCCCGATGTGCGCGTTGATGCCCGCCAGCGCGAACTGCAACGGACGTACCCCGGGATGGCGGCGGAACTGGAACAGCGGCCGCCAGCAGGCCGGCGGACGCCGCTCGTCCGCCACCGACTCGACGGCCGCCAGGTACCGCCGCGCGAACCGTACGTCCAGCGTGAGCGCGGCGTGGGCGTCCGCGAACCGCCCGGTGTCGACGTACCGGTCCACCGCCTCCGTCACGGCGAGGTAGACGCGGTTGAAGACCGCCACCCCGTCCCGTGGGTGCAGGGCCGCGTCGAGCGCGCGCATACGGGAGATGACGGCGTCGACCGGAGTGTCCACGGCTGGGGGGACTTGTTCGCATCGCGGCATGCGGGCAGAGTCGCAGCTCTAGGCTGGCGGGAGCACCGGCGGGCCGGGGGCTTCCCCGAAACGGGGGAACCGCGCCCGCCGCAGGGGGAGGGGGAGCAGCAGCGTGTCAGGCTCGCGTGCGCAGCGCCTGGCCGCCCGCAGGGCCGGGCGCAGGCGCGCCGCCCGGCGTGGCGCGATGGTCGTGGCGGCCTCGCTCGTCGTCGTGGCGGGCGCGGTCGCGGGGGCCGTCGCCGCGTTCGACGACGGCGGACGGGCCTCCGACGAGGCCGGGCCTCCCGAGGTGTCGGCCTCGCCCCGTCCGGCCCCCTTGCCGGCCGTGCCGTCGCCGTCCCCGACCGCCACCGCCGGATCCGCCTCCCCCTCGCCGTCCCCCTCCGCACGCCGGACCCAGGGCCCCACTTCGGCGCAGCCGGAGAAGAAGAAGCAGGAGCGCACCACCACCGTGGCCGGACGGCTCTACCGCCACCCCGACTCCCAGGTCCTCGACTGGGTCCGCTCCCACTCCGGCGACCCCCGGCACGCGGTCATCGCGTCCCGTATCGCCGAGCAGCCCGCGGCCGTCTGGTTCGCCGACTACTCGCCGCAGACCGTCACCGCCCGGGTCGCCGCGGTGACCTCGGGCGGTGCCGCGCTGGGCCGGGTACCCGTCGTCGTGCCGTACGCGATCCCCGGCCGGGACTGCGGCGGCCACTCCCAGGGCGGGGCGCCCGGCCTGGACGCCTACGACGCCTGGATCGACCGGTTCGCGGCCGGGCTGGGCTCCGGCGAGGTCATCGTCGTCCTGGAGCCCGACTCCGTCGCCCAGGCCGAGTGCCTCTCCGCCGGTGAACGCGCGGACCGCTTCGCCTCGCTGGCCCGGGCCGGCCGCGTCCTGAAGGCGGCAAACCCCCGGGCCCGGGTCTACTTCGACGCCGGACACTCGGGCTGGAACGCGCCCGGCAAACAGGCGGCGTGGCTCAGGCAGGCCGGTGCCGCCTCGCCCGAATCCTCCGACGGCATCTTCAGCAACGTCTCCAACTTCCACACCACCGCCGACGAGGTCGCCTACGACCGGCGAGTGCTGGACGCGCTAGGCGGCCCGGCAAGCCTCAGCGCGGTCATCGACACCAGCCGCAACGGCAACGGCGCCCCGGCCGACGGCGAGTGGTGCGACCCGGCGGGCCGCAGACTCGGCCGGACCCCGACCCTGAGCACCGGCGAGGCCCGGATCGACGGCTACCTGTGGGTGAAGCTGCCGGGGGAGTCGGACGGCTGCAAGGGCCGACCGGGGACGTTCACGGCCTCGTACGCCTACGACCTGGCGTCGTCGTAGGAGGAGGTGCCCTCGTCCAGCAGCGGCGCCTGTGTCTTCAAGTGGGCCGGGGCGAAGGCCCGCAGGGCGTGGTAGCCGGTGATGACCACCACCGTGCCGAGCGCGATGCCGCTCAGCGAGAACGTGTCCGAGAACTTCAGGGAGACGTTGCCGACGCCGATGATGATGCCGGCCGCCGCCGGGACCAGGTTCAGCGGATTGCGCAGGTCCACCTCGGCGTTGATCCAGATCTGCGCGCCGAGCAGGCCGATCATGCCGTACAGGATGACGGTGATGCCGCCGAGGACCCCGCCCGGGATCGCCGCGACGACCGCGCCGAACTTCGGGCAGACGCCGAAGAGCAGAGCGAAACCGGCAGCGGCCCAGTAGGCGGCCGTCGAGTACACGCGGGTCGCGGCCATCACGCCGATGTTCTCGGAGTACGTGGTGTTGGGCGGGCCGCCGACCGCGGTGGACAGCATCGAGCCGACGCCGTCGGCCGCGATCGCCGTGCCGAGCTTGTCGTCCAGCGAGTCGCCGGTCATCTCGCCGACCGCCTTCACGTGCCCGGCGTTCTCCGCGACCAGCGCGATGACGACCGGCAGGGCGACCAGGATCGCCGACCACTCGAAGGACGGGGCGTGCAGCGTCGGCAGCCCGATCCAGTCGGCCTGGCCCACGCCGGAGAGGTCCAGCCGCCAGTGGTCGGTGACCTTGCCGCTCGCGTCCACGGAGTGGATCTTGCCGAAGACCAGGTCGAACACCCAGGAGATGCCGTACCCGAAGACCAGCCCCAGGAAGATCGCGATGCGGGACCAGAAGCCGCGCAGGCAGACCACCGCCAGACCGGTGGACAGCATCACCAGCAGGGCCGTCCACTGGTCCTGCGGCCAGTACGTCGAGGCCGTCACCGGCGCCAGGTTGAAGCCGATCAGCATCACCACCGCGCCGGTCACGATCGGCGGCATGGTGGCGTGGATGATCCGCGCCCCGAAGCGTCGTACGGCCAGCCCCACCAGGAACAGCGCGCCCCCGACGACGAACACCGCTCCCGTGACGGTCGCGCTGCTGCCTCCTTGCGCCCGGATGACCGCCGCCACGCCGACGAAGGAGAGGGAGCAGCCGAGATAACTGGGCACGCTGCCGCGGGTGGCGAGCAGGAACACGACGGTCGCGACGCCCGACATCATGATCGCGAGGTTCGGGTCGAGACCCATCAGAACCGGGGCGACGAAGGACGCACCGAACATCGCCACGACATGCTGGGCGCCCAGTCCGGCCGTGCGCGGCCAGGAGAGCCGCTCGTCGGGGCGGACCACGGCGCCGGGCGCCGGGATCTTTCCGTCGCCGTGCAGTTTCCAGCGGACGCCGAGATCCATGGTGCGGTTTCGCTTTCGTCGTGCGTGCGAGTGTCCGGACCATTGTCGGGGTGCGCCCACCGTCCTGATGACCGGGGCGGGCGTCCGGTCACGGCCGCGGGTCGGGGACCGCCGCGTCCGTCCGGCCGATCTTCGTCCGCTCGCCGGGGCGGAGTACACCGGCGAATGCCACCAGGCCGCATGACAGCGCCGTCACCAGGCAGAACGACACCATCAGGCTCGTCGCCTGCGCCAGCATGCCGATCGCGCTCGGCGCGATCAGCCCGGAGGTGTAGGTGATGGTCGCGACGCCAGCGATGGCCAGGCTCGGGTTGGATCCGCTGCGGCCGGCCGCGGCGAAGCACAGCGGCACGACGACGGCGATGCCCAGGCCCATCAGCGCGAACCCGCTCATGGCCACCGCCGGATGGTCCGCGACGACGATCAGCAGCCCGCCGAGGACGGCGAACACACCACTCGCCCGCACCGTCCGCACGGCACCGAAGCGGTCCACGATCCTGTCGCCGGCGAGCCGGGCGACGGCCATGGTCAGCGTGAAGCCCGTCGTGCAGGCCGCGGCGAGACCGGCCGAGGTCTCCAGCTGCTCGCGCAGGTAGACCGCCGACCAGTCCAGGCTCGCGCCCTCCGCGAACACCGCGCAGAACCCGATGGCACCGATGAGCAGCGCCGAGCGGGGCGGCAGCGCGAAGCGCGGCGGCGGCTCCTCGTCCTCGGCGGGCTGCAGGTCGAGCACCCACTGGCAGGACAGCACGCCGACGGCGGTGAGGACCGCGGCGGCCAGGACGTGGTGCAGCCGGGCGTCCGATCCGAGGTGCGCGGCGAGCGTGCCGGCCGCCGAGCCGACCAGGGCGCCCGCGCTCCACATGCCGTGCAGCCCGGACATGATCGACCGGCCGAGGCGGTTCTCGACCTCGACCCCCAGCGCGTTCATCGCCACGTCCGCCATGCCCGCCGTCGCGCCGTACGTGAACAGGGCCAGGCAGAGCGTCAGGAGGTTGGGGGCGAGGGACGGCAGGACCAGCGACAGCGTCCACAGGGCGATCAGTCCGCGCAGCGCGTTGCGGGCGCCGAAGCGGTGACTGATGCTGCCGGCGACCGGCATCGCCACGGACGCGCCGAGCGCGGGGAAGGCCAGAGCGATCCCCAACTGGCCCGCGCTCACGCCCGCGTGGTCCTGGATCCACGGCACGCGAGTCGCGAACGAGCCGGTCACGGCGCCGTGCACGGCGAAGACGGCGGCCACGGCGTACCGGGACCGCTTCACCTCGCGCTGTTCGTCGACCACGCTGCCCATTCTGCGGTCCCCCTCCAGGTCTCTGCCGTGCTCGCGTCTGGTGCGCGCGTAAACTATCAGGAACCCTGCCTGATAATAAGAGGGTCTCCCGGCGGGTCCCGGCCGACGGTCCCGCCGATCTGGAAGGATCCCGGCATGCCCGCATCCCCGAGCACCGCCCGGGCCATCAACGACCGGCTCGCCCTGCGTCTGCTCCAGCAGGAAGGCCCGTTGACGGCAGGGCAGTTGAAGCAGCTGACCGGTCTGTCCCGGCCGACCGTCGCCGACCTCGTCGAACGCCTCACCGCCGCCGGACTGATCGCGGTGGTCGGCGAGGCGGGGGAGCAGCGCCGCGGCCCCAACGCGAAGGTCTACGGCATCGTCGCCGACCGGGCCCACCTGGCCGCCCTCGACGTCCGCACCGAAGGCGTCGCCGTGGCCGTCGCGGACCTGGTGGGTCGGGTCCTGGCCGAGGCGTCGGTGCCGATCGGCGGGGACACCGGGACAGGCCCCGCCGTGGAGCAGGCCGTCACGCTGGTCGAGCGCGTGGCGAAGGAGGCCGGTGCCGACCGCCTGCACACCGTGGGGATCGGGGCGCCCGGTCTGATCGACCCGTCCAGCGGCGAATTCCGCGACTCCACCGGGCTGCCGGAGTGGCACCGCCGACTCGTTGCCACCCTCCAGGAGCGATTGCCCGAGGCCCGCGTCAGCGTCGAGAACGAGACCAACCTCGCGGCGCTGGCCGAGCAGCGCGACGGGGCGGCCCGGGACCGGGACACGTTCGTCCTGCTGTGGCTGGGCCATGGAACGGGGGCGGCCGTGGTCCTCGACGGCGCCCTCCGGCGCGGCGCTTCCGGCGGCACCGGAGAGATCGGCTTCCTCCCGGTCCCGGGCACCACCGCACTGCCGTCGGCCACGGACTGCGAGGGCGGCTTCCACTCGCTGGCCTCCTCGGCGGCGGTCGTGTCCCTCGCGGCCGAGTGCGGCATTCCGGCGACGCCGGGGGAGCAGACGCCCGCGGTGGGGGTGGTGCGGGCGGCCGTCGCCGTGGTGCGGGCGGCGGTGGGCGGGGGGCCCGGAGCCGAGGCGTCCCCACCCACGGCCCCTGTCCCCGCCGCCCGCTTTCTGGACGCCCTCGCCGATCGTGTCGCCGTCGGGGTCGCCTCCGTCGTGGCGATCCTGGATCCCGGGTGCGTGGTGCTCGGCGGTGAGGTCGGTCAGGCCGGTGGCGAGGAGCTCGCGTCACGGGTGCGGGACCGCATCGCCCGGATGACGCCCCTGCCCACGGAGGTACGGGCGACGACCCTGGGCGGCGGCGCGGTCCTGCGCGGCGCGCTGCTGACGGCCCGGGACCGCGCCCAGGAGGAACTGTTCACACCCGGAGAGCCCCCACCCCAGCCCTGCCGGGCTGGTAGGCCGTCAGGCCCGTAACCGCCCCCCTCCGTCCTCCTCCCTCAGCCCCCGGACCGCCCGCTGCCCGCCTGCACCCGGCCGCTCCCGAACCGCCTCTCCAGGTGCTGTTCGAACGACCCCTTGCCCACCGCCCGTCGCGGCGCCAGATGGCCCCCGCTCCGGAAGCCCCGGTACGCCGCTCCCCACAGCGGCACGTTCACCACCGCTCGCCGACGGCCCGACGCCTTCAGATACGCACGGGCGAAGGACTCCAGCGGCCGTACCTCCGGCCCGCCCATGTCCTCGACCCGCCCCGCCGGCGCGGCCGTCGCCAGCTCGACCAGCCGGTCCGCCACCTCGGCCACCTCCACCGGCTGGTCCCGCACGCCCGCCGGGAGGAACATCACCGGCAGCTTCGACAGCCCCTGGAACATCATGATCAGCAGATCGTGGAACTGCGTCGCCCGCAGTACGGTCCAGCCGATCCCCGACTCCTCGACCAGCCTCTCCACCGCGAGCTTGCTCCGGTAGTACGGGAACGGCACCTCGTCGACACCGACGATCGACACGTAGACCAGATGACGCACGCCCGCACCGCGCGCCGCACTGATCAGGTTCCGAGCCGCCTGCTCGTCCCCCTTCTGTGCCGACGCGCAGTGCACGATCGTGTCCACACCGGCGACGGCCGTGTCCAGTCCGGCTCCGCCCGCCCGCAGATCCACCGCGTACGGCTCGCTGTGCCGGCTGAGCACCCGCACCTCGTGCCCGCCCGCGCGCAACTGCTCGGCGACGAGCCGCCCCAGCGTTCCGGTGCCGCCGGTCACCAGGATCGTGGTCATGTTGTTCAGCCCCTTCGGACGCCGGGCGCTCCCGGGTGGAGCGCCCCTCGCCGACTGAGACCGAACAGCCCCGCCGAATGTGACAGGCGCGCCCCGCGGTCCTACGGCCGGGTGAGCTGGCGCCGTGCGAACGCCAGCTTCTCCGGGTTGACCACGGCCCGCACGCCCGTGACCAGCCCGTCGCGCACCTCGATCACCGACAGTCCGACGAGCGTGTCGCCCGCCCAGCTCGCCAGCCCCAGCGCCCCGTTGACCTCGGTCGGCACGAAGTCCAGGCCCCGCGCGAACTTCGGCCCGCCGCCCGCCAGGAAGCGGGCGATGTCGGGCCCGCCCTCGATGGGCCACCGCGCCGCGGTGACCTTGCCGCCCCCGTCGCTCCACCAGGTCGCGTCGGCCGCGAGCAGCTTCTCCAGCCCGGCCAGGTCCCCGTCACGGGCCGCCGTGATGAACGAAGTGACCAGCTCTTCCTGCCGCTCGGAGGCGGGCTCGAACCGGGCCTGCGGTTCGCCCACCCGCCGCACGGCACGCCGGTACAGCTGACGGCAGTTGGCCTCGCTCAGGTCCAGCACCCCGGCGATCTCCCGGTGCCCGTAGCCGAACGCCTCCCGCAGCACGTAGACGGCCCGTTCGGTCGGCGTCAGCCGCTCCAGCAGCACCAGCATCGCCATCGACACGGCGTCCCGCTGCTCCGCGGACTCCAGCGGGCCGAGCGTGCCGTCCGAGGTGACCACGGGCTCGGGCAGCCAGGTCCCGACGTACCGCTCGCGCCGGGCCCGCGCGGACGTGAGCCGGTTCAGGCAGAGGTTGGTGACGACCTTGGCCAGCCAGGCCGCCGGGTGCTCGATCCCCGCCCGGTCGGCGCCGCTGTAGCGCAGGTAGGCGTCCTGGACCGCGTCCTCGGCTTCCTCGGCGGAGCCCAGCAGCCGATAGGCGAGCGAGAACAGCCTGGGCCGGTGGACTTCGAACTCCTCGGCGGTGGTCGTGGTCATACGACTCACCCTGCCAGAGGGCGGCCCTCCCAGTGTTGGGAGCCCGGGCGGGAGCCCGGCGTGGCAAGGCCCGACGGCGGGCAAGGGCCGTCGTCACCGCCGCCGGGCCGGTCCGCGGGGGGTGTGCCGACCCTGGCGTCGACCCTAGAAAGGACTAGACCACTGCGTCAATGGGTGTGTACCAACCCGAGACGTCAAGGGCGTGCGCCGAGGGGGAAGTTGGAGCGCCGGTCGCGCTCGGGAAGGGGTGTGACACGGTCTGTGAGGCAGCCCACACACTGTGCCCCTTTGAACCTCGATCAGGCGTGGCACACTGGCCGTGTACCAGTAGCAGCGCACTCCGGGGTCGGTGAAAGTCCGAACCGGCGGTTACAGTCCGCGACCCGGTCGCCTCCAGCGGCCGGTTGACCAGGTGAAATTCCTGGACCGACGGTTAAAGTCCGGATGGGAGGCAGTGCGCGGCGAGCGGGCATTCGTGCGCGCCGCCCGAGAAGTCCGTCCCCGTGGCGGACTCCGTCCGGCGTCGTCCCCGGTGTCCCTGCTCGTACTTGTCGTCATCGACAGCCCCGGAGTCCGTGCCCGAAGAGGCAGGAGGACCCGGGAAGTGTTCACCGGAATCGTCGAAGAGCTGGGCGAGGTCACCGCCGTCGAGACCCTCGACGACGCCTGTCGCTTCCGCCTGCGCGGACCGGTCGTCACCCAAGGCGCCAAGCACGGCGACTCGATCGCGGTGAACGGCGTCTGCCTGACGGTCGTCGACCACGAGGGCGACGAATTCACCGCCGACGTCATGGCCGAGACGCTGAACCGCTCCAGCCTCGGCGCCCTCGAGGCCGGCTCCCGGGTCAACCTCGAACGCCCCATGGCCGTCGGCGAACGCCTCGGCGGGCACATCGTGCAGGGCCATGTGGACGGCACCGGCGAGATCCTGGAGCGCAAGCCCTCGGAGAACTGGGAGATCGTGAAGATCTCCCTCCCCGCGGACCTCACCCGGTACGTGGTCGAGAAGGGCTCCATCACCGTCGACGGCATCAGCCTCACGGTCGTCGACGCCGGCCACGACCACTTCACCGTCAGCCTCATCCCCACCACCCTCGACCTGACCACGCTCGGCCACAAGCAGCCCGGCGACCCGGTCAACCTCGAAGTGGACGTCATCGCCAAGTACGTCGAGCGGATGCTGGGCGACCGCGCGCAGGGGGCGACCCGGTGAACTCGCTGAACTCCGAGGCCTTCACCCTCTTCGGCCAGCACATCCTCTGGTCCGACATGGTCGGCAACCTCTTCGGCCTGGCCGCCCTCGCCCTCGGCTGGCGGCGCTCCATCTGGACCTGGCCCGTGCAGTTCCTGGCCGGCCTCATCCTCTTCGGTGCCTTCTTCGGCCATCTGACCGGCAGCGCGGGCAAGCAGGCGGTCGTCGTGCTCGTCGCCGTCTACGGCTGGTGGCAGTGGCAGCGCGGCAAGGGGCAGGGGGACGACGGCCACATCGCCGTACGGTTCGCCACCTGGCGTGAGCGCGCGGCGATGGCCGCGGCGGCCGCCGCCGGCACGGTCGCCGTGGCGCTGCTCTTCACGGCGTACCCGAAGCTGTCCTGGGACCCCTGGCCGGACGCCTACATCTTCGTCGGCACCATCGTCGCCATGTACGCCCAGGCACGCGGCATGGTCGAGTTCTGGTTCGCCTGGCTGCTCGTCGACCTCGTCGGCGTCCCCCTCAACTTCGCCAACGGCTACGCCTTCTCCGGCTTCGTCTACGTCATCTACGGCGCGCTCGTCCTGTGGGGCCTGCGCGACTGGTGGCTGCGCTCGCGTCAGACGGCGCGGCCCACCCTGGAAGGAGCGCCGGCATGACTGCCCGCCCGTCACCCGCCACCACCCTGAACGAGGCGCTTCGCGCCACCCCCTCGACAACCGCCCTGTACAGCACCGGCGGCGTCGAGAGCTTCGCGCTCGACCCCGTCGAGCAGGCCATCGCCGACATCGCGGCCGGCCGCCCCGTCGTGGTCGTCGACGACGAGGACCGGGAGAACGAGGGCGACCTCGTCATCGCCGCCGAGAAGGCGACCCCTGAGATCGTCGCCTTCATGATGAGCGAGTGCCGCGGCCTGATCTGCGCCCCCATGGAGGGCGACGAGCTGGACCGGCTGAAGCTCCCGCAGATGGTCGAGGACAACACCGAGTCGATGAAGACCGCGTTCACGGTCTCCGTCGACGCCTCCGCCGCGCACGGCGTGAGCACCGGCATCTCCGCCTCCGACCGCGCCACCACGCTCCAGCTGCTCGCCGACGGCGTGTCCGGGCCCGACGACTTCGTCCGCCCCGGCCACATCTTCCCGCTGCGCGCCCGGCCCGGCGGGGTCCTCACCCGCAACGGCCACACCGAGGCCGCCGTCGACCTCGCCCGTCTCGCGGGCCTGCGCCCGGCCGGCGCGATCGTCGAGATCGCCGGCGAGGACGGCACCATGCTGCGCCTGCCCGAGCTGATCCCCTTCGCCCGCAAGCACGGCCTGACGATCATCTCCATCGAGGACCTGATCGCCTACCGCCGCAGCAGCGAACCCACCGTCCGTCGCGAGGCCAGGACCCAACTGCCCACCGCCCACGGCACCTTCACCGCCCACGGCTACCGCTCCACGGTCGACGGCGTCGAGCACGTCGCCCTGGTGCACGGCGAGATCGGCGACGGCCAGGACGTCCTCGTCCGCGTCCACTCCGAATGCCTCACCGGCGACGTCTTCGGCTCGGCCCGCTGCGACTGCGGCCCCCAGCTGGACGCCTCCCTCGCCCGCATCCAGGAAGAGGGCCGGGGCGTCGTGGTCTACCTGCGCGGACACGAAGGCCGCGGCATCGGCCTGATGAGCAAGCTGCGCGCCTACGAACTCCAGGAACGCGGCCGCGACACCCTCGACGCCAACCTCGAACTCGGCCTGCCCGCCGACGCCCGCGACTACGCGGCCGGCGCGCAGATCCTCGCCGACCTCGGTGTGCGCGGCGTCCGGCTGCTGACCAACAACCCCGACAAGACCGACGCTCTCGTCCGCCACGGCATCGCGGTCAAGGCCCGTGTGCCGATGCCCGTGAGCGCCGGCGAGCACAACCTCCGCTACCTGCGCACCAAGCGGGACCGGATGGGCCACGACCTGCCCTGGCTGGACACGACCACCGTGCCCGCCTGCGGCAACCAGTAACAGAGCACAAGAGGAGCAATGTGAGCGGCAAGGGTGCACCGGAGCTGTCCGTACGCAATGTGGGTGACCTCCGGGTCGCCGTCATCGCGGCACAGTGGCACGAGAAGGTGATGGACGGACTGGTGGACGGCGCCCTGCGCGCCCTGCACGACCTGGGCATCGACGAGCCGACCCTGCTCAGGGTCCCCGGCAGCTGGGAGCTCCCGGTCGTCGCCAAGGTCCTCGCGGGCCGCGGCTACGACGCGATCGTCGCCCTCGGCGTCGTCATCCGCGGCGGAACCCCCCACTTCGAGTACGTGTGCCAGGGCGTGACCCAGGGCCTCACCCAGGTCTCCGTCGACACCGGCGTCCCCGTCGGCTTCGGCGTGCTCACCTGCGACACCGAGGAGCAGGCCCTGGACCGTGCCGGCATCGAGGGCTCGAACGAGGACAAGGGACACGAGGCGGTGACGGCGGCGGTGGCGACCGCGGCCACCCTCCGCTCAGTATCCGAACCCTGGCGCTGACGGAAGCCACCTGTGGCATAGGCTGAGCGTCACCATGTCCAAGAAGACGTTCGAGGAGCTCTTCACCGAGCTCCAGCACAAGGCCGCCCAGGGCGATCCCGCCACTTCCCGCACCGCAGAACTGGTCGGGAAGGGCGTCCACGCCATCGGCAAGAAGGTCGTCGAAGAGGCCGCCGAGGTGTGGATGGCCGCCGAGTACGAGGGCAAGGAAGCCGCCGCCGAGGAGATCTCGCAGCTGCTCTACCACGTCCAGGTGATGATGGTCGCCCGCGGCATCTCCCTCGACGACGTCTACGCCCACCTGTAAGCCGCATCCGTCCCCGTACGACACCACGCAAAGGAAGCCGACCTCATGCTGCGCATCGCCGTCCCCAACAAGGGTTCCCTGTCCGGCCCTGCGGCGGAGATGCTGCATGAGGCCGGCTACCAGCAGCGCCGGGAGTCCAAGGAACTGCGGATCGTCGACCCGGTGAACGAGGTCGAGTTCTTCTACCTCCGCCCCCGCGACATCGCGATCTACGTCGCCTCCGGGCAGCTCGACATCGGCCTCACGGGCCGGGACCTGCTCATCGACTCCGGCGCCGAAGCCGAGGAGATCCTCCCCCTCGGCTTCGCCCGCTCCACCTTCCACTACGCCGCCAAGCCCGGCACGATCAGCGGCCTGGCCGACCTGGCCGGCAAGACCGTCGCCACCTCCTACGAGGGCATCGTCGCGGCGCACCTCGCCGAGCACGGCATCGACGCCTCCGTCGTCCACCTCGACGGTGCCGTGGAGACGGCCATCCAGCTCGGCGTCGCCCAGGTCATCGCCGACGTCGTCGAGACCGGCACCTCGCTGCGCAACGCGGGCCTGGAAGTCGCCGGCGAGCCGATCATGAAGTCCGAGGCCGTGGTGATCCGCCGCACCGGCGCGGACGCCGACGACCTCAAGGTGCAGCAGTTCCTGCGCCGCCTCCAGGGCGTCCTGGTCGCCCGGACGTACGTGATGATGGACTACGACTGCCGCGTCGAGCAGCTGGAGAAGGCCGTCGCCCTCACGCCCGGCCTGGAGTCCCCGACCGTCTCCCCGCTGCACAACGAGGGCTGGGTCGCCGTCCGCGCCATGGTCCCGGCCAAGGAAGCCCAGCGGATCATGGACGACCTGTACGACATCGGCGCCCGGGCCATCCTGACCACGGCCATCCACGCCTGCCGTCTCTGAGGGGCATACGCGAGATGTCCGATCTGCCCACCCTGCCCGTCACGTTCCGGCCGGGCAGCACTCGCGTGGTGCTGCTCACCGCGGCCGTCGCCATCTTCGTGGTGATCACCGCGGTCGCGATGCTGCTGAAACAGCTCAGCCCCGCCGAGCGCGTCAGCTTCATCTTCACGGCGCTCCTGCTGGACGCCGTGCTGCTGCTCCTGGCCCGTCCCAAGGTCGTCGTCGACGAGGACGGCGTCACTGTCGTCAATCTCACGAACAAGCGCCGGCTGGACTGGGCCGAGATCCTCCAGGTGACCCTCCGGCCCGGCGACCCGTGGGTGTTCCTCAACCTCAGCGACGGCACCAGCCTGCCTGCTCTGGGCATCCAGCCGGGCCTGGCCAAGCAGCGTGCGATCGCCGATGCCCGGGCGCTGCGGGCGCTCGCCGAGGCCCGTTCCGCGGCCGGCCCCGAACGGCATCAGGGCTGACTCGCGCAATCCTCCGGGCGGCCGCCACTGCCGCACCGGGCCGTGTCTTGATTAATCTGTTGGCGGAGGCGTGATGGATGCGCCTCCGCCTCTGTTGCCCGGACCGGTGCGCAGAGGCTCCTGCTAACCGAGGAGTGACCCCCTCCGGCGATGGACGGATCGTCCTGCAGTACCTGCGCCGCCCCCTGCCGACATAGCGCTTACCTCGTCGCCGAGGTACGCGACCGTGCGGAGGCGGCGGCACCATGACCACCCCCCTGCTGCTCCTGGCAGCCGCGTTCCTGCTGATTCTCGCCAACGGATTCTTCGTGGCGGCCGAGTTCGGACTCGTGACGGTCGAACGGCCGGAGGCCGAGAAGGCCGCCGCCGAAGGCGACCGGCGCGCCCTCCGAGTCGTCGAATCACTCAGGGAACTGTCCTTCCAGCTCTCGGGCACCCAGCTCGGCATCACCATCACCTCGCTCGTCGTCGGCATGCTCGCCGAACCGGCGCTCGCCGAGCTGCTGCACGGCCCGTTCACCTCGATCGGCATTCCCGAGGGAGCCGTCTCGGGTGTCACGGTCGTCGTCGGCATGCTGCTGGCCTCCGCCGTGCAGATGGTGATCGGCGAGCTGCTGCCCAAGAACTGGGCGGTGTCCCGGCCGCTGCAGGTCGCGCGTTTCGTCGCGGGCCCGCAGCACGTCTTCGCCCGGCTGTTCCGCCCGGTCATCGCCGGTCTCAACGCCGTCGCCAACCGGCTCGTGCGCGCCCTGGGCATCGAACCCACCGAGGAGCTGGCCTCCGCCCGCACCCCGGGGGAGCTCGTCTCCCTGGCCCGCCACTCGGCCCGGGCCGGCGCCCTGGAGCAGGACACGGCCGACCTGTTCGTCCGGACCCTGTCCCTGGGCGAGCTCACCGCGCAGCACGTGATGACACCGCGCGTGAAGGTCAGCGCCCTGCAGTCCTCGGCCACCGCCGAGGACGTCGTCAACCTGACCCGCGCCACCGGCCTGTCCCGCTTCCCGGTCTACCGGGAGAAGATCGACGAGGTCGTCGGCATGGCCCACCTCAAGGACGCCCTGGCCGTGCCCGTCCAGGACCGGCTGCGCACCCCCGTCGGGCACATCGCCCGCCCGGCGCTGCTCGTCCCCGAGACGCTGCCCGTACGGCCGCTCCTGGCCCGCCTGCGCAGCGAGCAGCCCATCGCGGTCGTCGTCGACGAGTACGGCGGCACCGCCGGTGTCGTCACGCTGGAGGACATCGTCGAGGAGATCGTCGGCGAGGTCCGCGACGAGCACGACGGACACGACCTGCCCGAGCTGGCCGCCGCACCGCCGGAGGACGGCAGGCCCGCCTGGGACGTCGACGGCAGCTGCCGGGTCGACGTCCTGCGGCGCATAGGCCTCGACGTGCCCGAAGGCCCGTACGAGACCGTCGCCGGCCTGATCGCCGACCTGCTGGGCAGGATCCCGGCCGTCGGCGACAAGGCGGAACTGCCCGGCTGGCGGCTGGCGGTGCGCCAGGTCGGCCACTACCGCGCGGAGCGGGTCCGGCTGGTGCGGACCGCCCCGGTGGTCTCCATGGCGGAGGCCGTCCGATGAGCGTGCTCCAACTCCTGTTCGCCGCGCTGCTCGTGCTGGCCAACGGCTTCTTCGTCGGTGCCGAGTTCGCGCTGGTCTCGGTACGCCGCAGCCAGATCGAACCGCTCGGCACCGCCCGCGCCCGGCAGGTCCTCTACGGTCTTGAGCGGCTGCCGCAGATGATGGCGGCGGCCCAGTTCGGCATCACGATCTGCTCGCTGACCCTCGGTGCGGTCGCCGAACCGACGGTCGCCCACCTGCTGGAGCCGGTCTTCGAGTGG
Organism: Streptomyces paradoxus; assembly: GCF_014202475.1. GTDB lineage: Bacteria > Actinomycetota > Actinomycetes > Streptomycetales > Streptomycetaceae > Streptomyces > Streptomyces paradoxus. Next base: position 65,664 of record NZ_JACHGV010000006.1, on the reverse strand, counting down.
ATCCACCTGCCGCACGGCATGATCCACCCGCTCACCTACGTCATCGCGCTGGCCGCGGTGGTCTTCTTCCACCTCGTCATCGGCGAGATGGTCCCGAAGAACCTGGCGATGGCGGCCCCGGAGAAGGCCGCGCTGTGGCTCAGCCCCGGCCTGGTCTGGTTCGCGCGCTTCTGCAAGCCCATCACCGCCGCCCTCGGCGCGGTCGCGCAGGGCATCCTGCGGCTCTTCCACGTCGAGCCCAAGGACGAGGTCGAGGCCGTCTTCACGAGCGAGCAGCTCAACCGGCTCGTGGAGGACGCCGGCCAGGCGGGCCTGCTCGACCCCGAGGAGGCCGAACGCCTGGAGGACGCCCTGGAGCTGGGCTCCCGCCCGGTGACGGACGTCCTGCTGACGCGGGAGTCCCTGGTCACGGTCAGCCCGTCGGTCACCCCCGGGCGGATCGTCGAGCTCACGGCCCGCACGGGGTACTCCCGGTTCCCGGTTGCCTCGGACAACGGCGCCTTCATGGGCTACCTGCACGTCAAGGACGTCCTCGACCTGGAGGACTCGGACCGGGCCGTCCCGCAGCACCTGTGGCGTCCCATGACCACCCTGCGGTCCGAGCTGCCGCTCGACGACGCGCTGACGGTGATGCGGCGGGCGGCGACGCACCTGGCCCAGGTGGCCGACGGGTCAGGGAAGGTGCTCGGGCTGGTCGCCCTGGAGGACGTGCTGGAGCTGCTGGTGGGGGAGGTTCGGGATCCGGCGCACCGGCAGGTGCCGGAGGTCCGGGTCACCGAGCCCCGGGGCAGCGAGGAGGCGTTGGCTTCGTAGGTGTGCGGCTGCGGGCGCGTGGGGGCTGGTCGCGCAGTTCCCCGCGCCCCCCGGACAGGTGGGCACAGCTCGACCGGCCTTCACGGCACCCACTCAGGGGCGCGGGGAACTGCGCGACCAGCCCCCACCGGCCCGCGGCCGATGCGCTCATGTAGCCGACGGATCCTGCGGCCCCCGCCCCGACAAGACCTCCCCGTACGCCTGCATCAGATCCGGCAGCCGGAGCGTCGCGAGATCCTCCCTGCCCAGCACCCCGGGGTACACCGACAGCCGCAGGTCCCGGTACGCGCAGCTCTTCTCGTACAGCGTCCGCAGGAACCGCCCGTTGCCCAGCTCGTCGATCCACCCCTGGTCCACCACGTGCCCCGCGATGGACCGCAGCTCGTCGAGGGACTCGTCGTCCCACAGGTCGCCGTTCTCCGCGGCGAGCACCTTGCCGATCTCGGTGAGTTCGAGCGGCCGGTACGAGGGGAAGTCGACGCGGGTGGTGAAACGGGACGACAGCCCGGGATTCGCGGCGAGCAGGCGGTCCATGCCCTCCGGGTAGCCGGCCAGGATCACCACGAGGTGGTCGCGGTTGTCCTCCGCGCGCTTCAGCAGCACCTGGAGGGCCTCGTCGCCGTACGCGTCCCCCTTGCCGTAGCCCGAGTTGGACAGCGAGTAGGCCTCGTCGACGAAGAGGACACCGCCGAGGGCCGAGTCGATCAGATCGTTCGCCTTCACCGCCGTCTGCCCGAGGTACTCGCCGACCAGGTCGGCCCGCTGCGCCTCCACGAGATGGTCGCCGCCGAGCAGCCCGAGGGCGTAGAAGACGCGGCCGAGGATGCGGGCGACGGTGGTCTTGCCGGTGCCGGAGGGGCCGGAGAAGACGAAGTGGCGTTTCGGCGGCTGGACCGGAAGGCCCTGCCCGGCCCGCAGCCGGGCCATGTTCAGCTGTGCCGAGAGCGCCTTGACCTGGCGCTTCACCGGCTCCAGTCCCACCATGCGCTCCAGCTCGGCGAGCGCCTCCTCCAGTAACGCCGGGTCGGTGGGCCCGGCGGGCAGGGAGGGAACGGGGCCGGTCCGCTCGCGGACCGGGGGGCCGGTCACCGGCGGCAGGGGGGCGATCGGCAGGTCGGAGTCGGGCAGCCGCAGGTCGCGCCCCTCGATGCCGAAGAGCGGATCGAAGCCGTCCGGCCCGTCCACGGCGTCCTGGCCCGCGCCGGTGAGCGTGATCGACGCGAGGTCCGTCACGTCGTCGTACCCGTCGCCCTCGGCTATGGCGGCGAGCCGGGCGGAGGTGTCCATGAAGGCCGGGTCGACGCGGTGCACCGCCCGGTACAGGGGGAGCGCCGCGGCGCTGCGGCCCGTGCCCTCGTGCGCCCGGGCCAGCCAGTAGCGCAGCTCCTTGCGCTGCGGCTGCTCGCTGCGGCAGCGCATCAGCGCCGCGGACAGCAGCGGTTCGGCCTGGCCGTACATCTCCAGGCGGACCCGGGCCATGCCGCCGAACAGGCCGGCCTCGATCCCGAGCATCGGGTCGCCGAGCAGCGGGTCGGTGTGGCGGACGAGCTGCTCCCAGTCCTTGACCAGGTAGGCGCGGCAGGAATGCAGGAAGCGGACCTGGTGGTCGGTGTCCACCGGCGGCAGCCCGGCGAGGGCCTGGTCCAGCTCGGGGACGTGACGGCCGTCCAGCCAGTGGGAGGCGTGCGCGAGCAGCAGGTCACGGGGGCTCTCCAGCACCGGCTGCACCCACCAGCCCAGCCAGTACCAGGAGTTGAGCGTGCGGCGGTAGCGGGAGCGCTGCTCCCCGAAGCGGTCCCGGTGCCGGAACATCCGCAGCAGCGCGGCCGTCGTGTCGACGCGCAGCGCGTGCAGCCCCAGCCAGCCGTCGGCCATCCCGGGGTCCATCCGCACGGCGGCGCGGAACTCCTCCTCCGCCTGCGGATACGCGCCCATGGTGTAGGCGTCCACGCCTCGCAGCCAGGCGAGGTCGGCCGGGGCCTGAGGGCCCTGGGTGCCGAAGTCCATCACGTCCCCCACAAACCGTGCCCCCGTCGGTATGCCAACGAGCCGTCCCCCAGCCGGCTGCCCTGCTCGAACCGCTGTGCCACGGACCGGAGTTGCACCGCGCGCAGCAACCGTCCGCAGGTCGCGACGAGGGCATCGTACCTTCGGGGACGGCGCCTCCGTAGGGGGCCGCAGGGCCGTTCGGCGAGGTGGGAGCGGACGCGGCGGACCCGCACGCGGTGACCCAGGGTGAGCGTCCGGAGCCCCGCGGCGGCCGCGAAACCGGAAAAAGACAGAACGAAGCCCCCGATCACGGGGGAACAACCGGGGGCTTCGCGTCTGTGGGCGGCTCCGATGCCGCACATTGAGAACGTAAGACCTGTACGGCCCAGCGGTCAAGCCGAGTTGGAGCACTCAGGCAACTTGCTCCGCAAGCCCCTTCACAAGTTCAGCACACAGCGGGCGGCCCGTCACCGTGCGTGAGGGGCTGGTTCGGTCCAGCGGCCCCAGCAGGTGCCGTGAGCACCTCGTATCCCTCTTCTCGCTGCCGTACCAGGAGGTCGGCGAACGGTCTCGAGGGATCCTCGGCGAAATGCCGGCGCTCCGCCGGAACCCACCCGTCCCAGAATTCCCGCTGCTCCTCCCCGTCCCGCGACCGTCCTCGCGCCCAGGCCTCCTCACGCGGCAGCTCCATCCACAGCAGCAGGGCCAGGTGGGAGCGCAGTGCCCGGCGTCCGCTGCCGACGCCCTCCACGAGGAGCACCGGGGCCGGCGGCAGCGGACGCGGCGGACCGAAGCGGCGGGCCCGCCAGTCGTAGGGGGCGTAGTGCGCGGTCCGGCCCCGGGACAGCGGCTGGATCACCTGCTCCAGCAGCCGGCCGGTCCAGTCGAACAGCGCGTCGTGGCTGGCGATGTCGTCGAGGCGCAGCACGGGCGCACCGTCCAGCGCCGCGGCCAATCGCCCGGCGAAGGTGCTCTTGCCGGACCCGGCGTGGCCGTCCACGCCGACGAGCCGGACCGGGCCGCAGGAGGGGGACAGGTGGCGGATCCGGGCGGCCAGGTCGCGGACGGCGGGGTCCGGTGGGGGGCGGAGGGAGGGATTCATCTCGCTCAGCACTCTAACGACGCGGTCCGGCGCGGATGCCACTGGTCGACGCCAATATTGGTGGGCGCGGCGCGCGTCGAAGTGCTGGCAGGACACGGCGTGCTGTGCTCATATGTGGCGCACGCACGGATACGACCGACCGTGCGCGGACCTGCCCCGCCCCTGCCCGACTCCGACATCCGGGGGTCCCCGTCATGCGCAGAGCCGAACCGCCGTCCCGCAGAACCGTCCTGGCCGCCGCGGTCGCCGCCGCCGTCACCGCGGGCGCGGGTCCGGCGGCCGCCGACCCCGAGGCCCCCGTGGCGACCGACACCGCAGATCCCGCCCGCGCCGTCCCGCCCCGTACGGTCGACAACCGGGCCTGGGTCTCGTACGGCGACTGGTCCGGCGGCACCGCCAAGGGCACCCGGGCCGTCGCGGGCACCCGCCCCGGCCTGGTGATCGCGAAGCCCGCCGGAACAGCCGACTACAAGGACCCGCACACCGGCACCACCGCCGCCTGGGAGTACGGCACCTGGACGTCCCCCGTCCACCGGCTCGCCGTCCCCGCGACGGAGGCGATCGTCTCCTGGAACGCGCGCACCCCGGCCGGCACCTGGATCCAGGCCGAGATCAAGGGCACCTACACCGACGGCACCAGCACCCCCTGGTACGTGATGGCCCGCTGGGCGTCCGGCGACCAGGACATCCGGCGCACCTCGGTCGACGACCAGAGCGACGGCAGGAGCACCGTCTGGACCGACACCCTGTCGATCGACGACACGGCGACCGGCCTGCGCCTCGCGTCGTACCGGCTGCGCCTGACCCTCCACCGCAAGCCCGGCAGCAAGGCGACCCCCACGGTGTGGCGGCTGGGCGTCATGGGCTCCGACGTGCCCGACCGGTTCACCGTCCCGGCGTCCGTACCCGGCCTCGCGAAGGAACTGGCCGTCCCGCGCTACTCGCAGGAGATCCACAAGGGCCGGTACCCCGAGTACGACAACGGCGGCGAGGCCTGGTGCAGCCCGACGTCCTCCCAGATGATCATCGAGTACTGGGGCGGCCGGCTCACCGACGGGCAGCTGGCCTGGGTCGATCCCTCGTACTCCGACCCGCAGGTCTGCCACGCGGCCCGTTTCACCTACGACTACCAGTACGGGGGCTGCGGCAACTGGCCGTTCAACGCCGCCTACGCGGCCACGTTCAAGGACCTGCAGGGCGTGGTCACCCGGCTCGGCTCGCTCACCGAACTGGAGACGCTGATCGCCGCGGGCATCCCGGCCATAACGTCCCAGTCGTTCCTGAAGGAGGAGCTCACGGGTGCCGGGTACGGCACCGCCGGGCACCTGATGACCGTCGTGGGCTTCACGGCCGACGGTGACGTGATCGCCAACGACCCCTTCTCGGCGAGCAACGAGGCCGTACGGCGTGTCTACCGGCGGCGCGAGTGGGAGAACATCTGGCTCCGGACCAAGCGCTACAACGCCTCCGGCAAGGTCGCCTCGGGCACGGGCGGTATCTGCTACCTGTACTTCCCGGCGCGCCCGAGCGCGGCCCAGCGCAAGGCACTGGCGGCCGTGGGCGTACGCGTGTGAGCAAGCTCTCGGCCGCAAAAGCCGCTTCCGGTGGCAAGGTGGACGGAACTCCGGGGGAGTCCGTCCGCACCACCGAATGAGCGAGAAGCCATGACCGCGCACTCAGCCATCGCCCCACGCGTCCGCACCGGCGGCCCTCAGGAAGACGGCCCGAAGCTCGTCGAGCACCTCATGGGATGGGCTCTCGTCGTGGTCGTGGCGATGCTCGTGACCCAGCTCGGGCTGCTGTGACCTGACCCACGGACCGGGAGTGGGGCCTGCCATACTGCGGAGGTCCCGCCCCGCCCGTTGAGACCAGGGTCGAATTTGAATATCAGCCCCCAGCCTGCCGCGCGTCCGAGGGCCCGCGGCACCGAGCGCTCGATGGCGCGCCGTGCCGAACTCATCGCCATCGGGCGCAGGTTGTTCGCCGACACGTCCTACGACGCCCTGTCGATGGACGACATCGCCCGGCAGGCGCACGTCGCCAAGGGGCTGATCTACTACTACTTCCAGTCCAAGCGCGGCTACTACCTGGCCATCATCCAGGACTCGGTCACCGAGCTGCTCACCCTGGCCGCGAGCGGGGTCGAACTGCCCCCGGTCGACCGGGTCCAGCGCACCATCGACAGCTACCTGCGCTACGCCGAGCACAACCAGGCCGCGTACCGCACGATCGTGAGCGGCGGAGTCGGCTTCGACACCGAGGTGCACGCCATCCGTGACGGAGTGCGCGAGGCCGTCGTGACCACCATCGCCGAGGGCGCGTACGGCCGTGCCGACGTCACCGCGCTGGCGCGGATGGGCCTGCTGGCCTGGGTGTGCAGCGTCGAGGGCGCCACGCTCGAATGGATCGACCGCCCCGAACTGCCCCGCCACACCATGAGCGAGCTGCTGGTGAAGACCCTCGGGGGCGCCCTGCGCGCGATCGAGGAGCTCGACCCCGCCCACCCGGCGCCGCAGCCGGCCCGCCGGGGCGTATGAGAAAGGGGCGGAGGGTCCGCCGCGGACCTCCGCCCCCTCGCGCCGTGCGCTACCGGATGGCCTTGATCAGCTCACCGTTCGACGTGTCGCCGCTCAGCTCCCAGAAGAACGTGCCGCCCAGGCCCTGCTGGTTCTTGTAGTTCATCTTCGTGCCGATGGTCGCCGGGGTGTCGTAACTCCACCAGTTGCTGCCGCACTTGGCGTACGCCGTGCCGGCCACCGTGCCCGTCGCGGGGCACTTGCTCCTGAGCACCTTGTAGTCCTCGATGCCCTGCTCGTAGGTGCCCGCCGCCGGGCCGGTAGCGGTGCCGCCGGGGGCCGCCTGGGTGACGCCGGTCCAGCCGCGGCCGTAGAAGCCGATGCCGAGCAGCAGCTTCGACGCGGGGATGCCGAGGCCCTTGAGCTTGGCGATGGTCGCCGAGCTGTGGTTGTCCGCCTTCGGAATGCCGGGGTACGAGGTCAGCGGCGAGTGGGGCGCCGTCGGCCCGGCCGCGTCCCAGGCGCCGAAGAAGTCGTACGTCATGGGGTTGTACCAGTCGACGTACGGGGCGGCGCCCGCGTAGTCCGCCGCGTCGATCTTGCCGCCCGGGGTGGCGTCGGCGGTGATCGCCGCGGTGACGAGGTTCCGCGAACCGAACTTGGCCCGCAGCGCCTGCATCAGATTCCGGAAGGCCGCCTTGCCGCTGGTGTCGCAGGTGGCGCCGCAGGCGTTCGGGTACTCCCAGTCGATGTCGATGCCGTCGAACACATCGGCCCACTTGGAGTTCTCGACGAGGTCGTAGCAGGACTGGGCGAAGGCGGCCGGGTTCTTCGCGGCCTCGCCGAAGCCGCCCGACCAGGTCCAGCCGCCGAAGGACCACAGGACCTTGAGGTTCGGGTGCTTCTGCTTCAGCTTGCGCAGCTGGTTGAAGTTGCCGCGCAGCGGCTGGTCCCAGGTGTCGGCCTTGCCGTCGACGGACTCGGCGGCGGTGTAGGCCCGGTCTGTGGCGGCGTAGCCGTCGCCCATGGCGCACTTGCCGCCGGTGACGTTGCCGAAGGCGTAGTTGATGTGGGTGAGCCTGGAACCCGATCCGGACGTCTCGATGTTCTTGACGTAGTACTTGCGGTCGTAGGTGCCCCATTCGGTGAAGTACCCGATGACCTTGGATCCGGCGGCCCTGGCGCGGGGAGCGGCCTTCGAACCGGCGGCGGCCTCCTGAGCCGAGGTCGCCGCGGTGGCGGAGGTGCCCGCGCCGGCCAGCAGTCCTGCGCCGAGGACGGCGCAGCAGGCCGCGGACACGATGGCCCGGAAGCGGGAACGGTGGGGGGTGTGCATCCGGTGTCTCCTCGTGGGGAGAGGGAACGCGCGCCGATTGGCATGAACGCGGTGAATCGGTGGAGCGAAACAGTAGGAGGACTAGACCAGTCGGGTCAATGGTTCGGACCAATTTCGCCGCCCCGGACGCCTGCGGCCTATTCTTGAAGTGAGCGGTCGTTAACTGGTGACGGGATGCCTCCGATCGGGCATACTCACAGCGCACAGCCGCTGGTCAGCAGCTCCCGAGACCCGGGACCGCAAGCATCGGCCAGGCACCAGAACGACCCGGCGGCGCCGCCCCCACCCATGGGCCCGTCCGCCAGTGCCCGACAGGGAGGAGAGCGTCCCCATGCCCGACCGCGCCCCGCAGCCGGTGGACCGACAACTGCCCACGGAGGAGGCCCGGGACCTGATCTCGCTCGTCCGCGACATCGCGCAGCAGGAGATCACCCCGAAGGCGGCCGAGGAGGAGGACGCCGGCCGCTTCCCGCGCGAGCTGTTCACGCTGCTCTCCCGTTCCGGACTGCTCGGCCTGCCGTACGACTCCGAGTACGGCGGTGGCGATCAGCCCTATGAGGTCTACCTGCAAGTGCTGGAGGAGCTCGCCGCGGCCCGCCTCACCGTCGGCCTCGGTGTCAGCGTCCACTCCCTGGCCTCCTACGCTCTCGCCGCGTACGGCACCAAGGAGCAGCAGGTCGAGCACCTGCCCGCGATGCTCGGCGGCGGCCTGCTCGGCGCCTACTGCCTCTCCGAGCCGCACTCCGGCTCGGACGCGGCGGCCCTGCGCACCAAGGCCGTCCGGGACGGCGACGACTGGGTGATCACCGGCACCAAGGCCTGGATCACGCACGGCGGCATCGCGGACTTCTACACGGTGATGGCCCGCACCGGCGAGGAGGGCCCCCGCGGGATCAGCGCGTTCCTGGTGCCCGGCGACGCCGAGGGGCTGAGCGCCGCGGTGCCCGAGAAGAAGATGGGCATGAAGGGTTCGCCCACCGCGCAGGTCCACTTCGACGGCGTCCGCGTCCCGGACGACCGCCGCATCGGCGAGGAGGGGCAGGGCTTCGCGATCGCCCTGTCCTCGCTCGACTCGGGGCGGCTCGGCATCTCGGCGTGCGCGATCGGCGTGGCGCAGGCCGCGCTCGACGAGGCGCTCACCTACGCGGCCGAAAGGCGCCAGTTCGGCAAGCCGATCGCCGACTTCCAGGGGCTGCGGTTCATGCTCGCCGACATGGCGACGCAGATCGAGGCGGGCCGCGCCCTCTACCTCGCGGCGGCACGGCTGAAGGACGCGGGCCGGCCGTTCGCGAGGCAGGCCGCCATGGCCAAGTTGCACTGCACCGACACGGCGATGCGGGTCACCACCGACGCCGTGCAGATCCTCGGCGGCTACGGCTACACCGCCGACTTCCCGGCCGAGCGCTACATGCGCGAGGCCAAGGTGCTGCAGATCGTCGAGGGCACCAACCAGATCCAGCGGATGGTCATCGCCCGCCATCTCGTGGGTCCAGAGGGACGCTGAACTGGTCGAGGCCCCGCCAGGGGGCCGCGAGCCGCATCCACTCCGGGTCGTGCCGGCCCGGGAGGGTGCGGCCGCCCTCGGCCCAGGTCCGCATCAAGTCGCGGTAGATCGGCGGGTCCTGATAGCGGGGCGGAGCCGGCCGAACCGATTCTGCGGGCGGCGGGACGTACAGGAGGCGCTGACGCCCGGTCGCTGAGGAGATGGGGGTCATACCAGGCCAACGCGACAGGGCCCGGACAGGTCACCGGACGACGGAATCGGGCGTTCGTTCACTGCCGCACACGGCTCCGGACACACTGAACCGCACCACGGCGATCCGCGAGCCGTGGTGCGGTTCAGCTACGGGAGTGGAGCGAACGGGTGAGGAGAGCCCGCGCTCAGGCCGCGCGGCGCATGACCGGAACCCTGATGGGGCGTGAGCCCGGGCCGCCGACGTGCGAGAAGGGCTGGGTCCGCCAGTCGAGTCCCTGAGGCAGCGTCAACAGCAGTGCGGTGTCCTGTTCCTGAGGTTCCGCGGACTCGTCCGCGGCGCGGGCGTCCGTGGCCCTGCGGCCGGTTCCGGCGCAGACCGTGAGCCCGAAGGGGTTCCACGGGGAGGCGCACAGCGCGTGCTCCGGCAGAACCTCCTCGTCCGCCAGCAGGGCGATGGGCTGCGCGCAGTCCGGGCAGACGACCCGGAACATCTCGAACGTGTCGTAGGCGTCGAGTTCGTCGTCGAAGGCGTCGGGTTCGACGCCCTCCGGCTCGGGCTCGACGACGAGCTGCTGCCGCTTGGGTGCGGTGCGACCAGGGCGCTTAAGACTCTGCATTGGGTTCTCCCCCTCGGACTGGGCCGTAACAGGCGCTGCGGCCTCGGCCACAGCAAGCACTTCCCGTCACCCCTGGGAGGTAATCACGACAACATTACGGAGACTGTTCGAGGCCTGTGGCGTTCGTCACATGCCCCGTGCAGGTGTCCACTGCGGCGCATTTGTCCCCCGGACGGCTGACAGCCGGCTTCCGGCCACATCACGAAGCGGGCATGACCTGGGCTGCTCAGGTATCCGAGGAGATCAACCGCCCTGTAGGTTCTTGCGCCATGGAGGAGCTGGACCGACAGATCGTGCAGCTGCTCGTCAAGGACGGGCGGATGAGCTACACCGACCTGGGCAAGGCCACGGGGCTGTCCACGTCGGCCGTGCATCAGCGGGTGCGGCGGCTGGAGCAGCGGGGCGTCATCCGGGGGTATGCCGCGGTCGTCGACCCGGAGGCCGTGGGGCTGCCGATGACGGCGTTCATCTCGGTGAAACCCTTCGATCCCAGCGCGCCGGACGACATCGCGGACCGGCTGGCCGGCGTCCCCGAGATCGAGGCGTGTCACAGCGTCGCGGGCGACGAGAACTACATCCTGAAGGTGCGGGTGGCGACGCCGCACGAACTGGAGGAGCTGCTGGCGCGGGTGCGGTCCCTGGCCGGGGTGTCCACGCGGACGACAGTGGTGCTGTCCACGCCGTACGAGGCGCGACCGCCGAGGATCTGAACGCCGGTTGCCGGGTGCGGGGCGCGCGGGGTTGTTCGCGCAGTTCCCCGCGCCCCTGATTCAGGCGCCGCCCCCGCCCCTGTGAGACTGTGCTCCATGAGTGAGTCCACCGCCCCGCCCAAAACCGTTCTTCTCCGCCGTGGCGAGGTCCACAGCCCCGCCGATCCCTTCGCCACCGCCATGGTCGTGGAGCGGGGGCAGGTCGCGTGGGTGGGGTCCGAGGGGGCAGCGGACGCCTTCGCCGACGGGGTGGACGAGGTGGTCGACCTCGATGGGGCCCTGGTCACCCCGGCGTTCACGGACGCGCATGTGCACACCACTGCCACGGGGCTCGCGCGCACCGGTCTCGACCTGTCCGGCGCCCCCTCCCTCGAAGCCGCCCTCGCCCTCGTACGGGAATTCGCCGCCGCGCGCCCCGGCGACCGCGTCCTGCTCGGGCACGGGTGGGACGCCGCCCGCTGGCCCGGAGGCCGGCCTCCGACGCGGGCCGAGCTCGACGAGGCCGCCGGGCACCGGCCCCTCTACCTCAGCCGGATCGACGTCCACTCGGCGGTCGTGAGCTCCGCCCTGCTCGACCTGGTGCCCGAAGTCGGCCGTGAGGACGGTCCGCTCACCGCGGACGCCCATCACGCCGTGCGGGGCGCGGCGTTCGCCGCCGTGACGCCGCGGCAGCGCGCGGAGGCGCAGCGCGCCGCCCTCGCGCACGCCGTCTCGCTCGGGATCGGCACGATCCACGAGTGCGCCGGGCCGGAGATCTCCTCCGAGGACGACTTCACCGGCCTGCTGCGCCTCGCGGGGGAGGAGCCCGGGCCGCGGGTCGTCGGCTACTGGGCCGAGCAGGACGTCGCCAAGGCGCGGGAGCTGGGCGCGGCCGGCGCCGCGGGTGATCTGTTCGTCGACGGCGCCCTCGGCTCGCACACGGCCTGTCTGCACCAGCCGTACGCCGACGCCGGGCACACCGGCATCGCCTACCTGGACGCCGCCGCGGTCGCCGCGCACGTCGTGGCGTGCACGGAGGCGGGTCTGCAGGCCGGTTTCCACGCCATCGGCGACGCCGCCGTGGACGCCGTGGTGGAGGGCGTGCGCGCCGCCGCCGAGGAGCTCGGGCTCGGCCGGATCCGGGCCGCCCGGCACCGTGTCGAGCACGCCGAGATGCTCACCCCGGAGAGTGTCGCCGCTTTCGCCGAACTCGGCCTCACCGCTTCCGTGCAGCCCGCCTTCGACGCCCTGTGGGGCGGCGAGGAGGGCATGTACGCGCAGCGGCTCGGGAAGGAGCGGGCCCGGGCCCTGAACCCCTTCGCGGCCCTGCTGCGTGCCGGTGTCCCGCTCGCGTTCGGCTCCGACAGCCCGGTCACCCCGCTCGACCCGTGGGGCACGGTCCGGGCCGCCGCCTTCCACCGCACGCCGGAGCACCGCGTCTCCGTGCGCGCCGCGTTCACGGCGCACACGCGCGGCGGCTGGCGGGCCGTCGGACGGGACGACGCGGGCGTGCTGGTCCCCGGCGCCCCCGCCGACTACGCCGTCTGGCGCACCGGCGAACTCGTCGTCCAGGCGCCGGACGACCGCGTCGCCCGCTGGTCGACGGACCCCCGCTCCGGCACCCCGGGACTGCCCGACCTCACTCCGGGCCATGACCTGCCCGTCTGTCTGCGCACCGTCGTGGGCGGACGTACGGTCTTCGTAGGGCCGGGCGAGTGATCTACGGGGGTGGCGCGCATGAAGTCGTGCGCCGCGCCCCCGGCGCGCGACCTGCGCATCCTCGGCCCTGACCAGCGCTTTGCCGCAAGATGCGCAGGTCGGACGGCTGTTGACAGGCGGCCGCAGGAGGCCGGTAGGTTCGTCCGAGTCCACCACCGGACGCCCGACCGGGGAACGTCCGAGCACTCGCCGCGGCGCCGCCGGGTCAGGGACGGTGTGCCGCACCGGGGCACCGCCACTGGGAGCCAGGCTCAGGCCGGCGCAGCGCCGAGGGAACGTTCCGGCCGGTCGGGGAGGTGTGACCCGGGTGGGGCCCGGGCGCTCAGTAGACAACGGCTCTCGGTCGATCCGCAGCCGGCGGATCCCAGGCCGGCCCGAAGGGCGCCGGGCCCCCATCCGCCGTACGCGCGCACCCGGAGGCGCGCTCTTACCCGCGTCTTGCGGATTCGACACCACGATTCGAACGTCCTGTCACGTCAGCGCAGGCCGGGCCCACTATGGTGGACCCCTGCGTATGAACATGAAGGGGCAGCAGTGAACGACGGCGACGGAACCCTCGCGGCAGAAGCCCAGGTGAGGAAGTTCGGCCCGCTCGGTACGGCCTTGGTGATCATCCCGACCTACAACGAGGCGGAGAACATCAAGAGCATCGTCGGCCGGGTACGCAAGGCCGTCCCCGAGGCGCACGTGCTCGTGGCCGACGACAACAGCCCGGACGGCACCGGCAAGCTGGCCGACGAGCTGGCGGTCGAGGACGAGCACGTCCACGTGCTGCACCGCAAGGGCAAGGAGGGCCTGGGCGCCGCCTACCTCGCGGGCTTCCACTGGGGCCTGGAGCGCGACTACGGCGTGCTGATCGAGATGGACGCCGACGGCTCCCACCAGCCCGAGGAACTGCCCCGTCTGCTCACCGCCCTCAAGAGCGCCGACCTGGTGCTGGGCTCGCGCTGGGTGCCGGGCGGCCGGGTGGTGAACTGGCCGAAGTCCCGTGAGGTGATCTCCCGTGGCGGCAGCCTCTACTCCAGGCTGGCGCTCGACCTGCCGCTGCGCGACGTCACCGGCGGCTACCGCGCCTTCCGCCGCGAGACCCTGGAGGGTCTCGGCCTCGACGAGGTCGCCTCACAGGGGTACTGCTTCCAGGTCGACCTCGCCCGCCGCGCGGTCCGGGCCGGCTACCAGGTGGTCGAGGTGCCCATCACCTTCGTCGAGCGCGAGCTCGGCGACTCCAAGATGAGCCGCGACATCCTCGTCGAGGCGCTGTGGCGCGTCACGGCCTGGGGCGTGGGGGAGCGGTTCGGCAAGGTCACGGGGCGCGGCGGCAAACCCTCCCAGCCGTAACCGCGCGCTCCGTCCGGGGCAGCCGCTCACAGAAACAGCTGATGGCGGCCTTATCCCGTGCTGAGCCGGGGCCAGGCACACTGGGGACATGACGACTGGCGCTCAGACCCCGCTGCCCCCTGCCCGGCCCAAGCGCTCCCGGCTGCGTACGTTCCTGCCGCTGGGGGTCGCCGCGTGGTTCGTGCTGGAGATCTGGCTGCTCACGCTGGTCGCGGGGGCGACGAGCGGGCTGGTGGTCTTCCTCGTGCTGCTGGCGGGTCTCGTCCTCGGCTCGGTCGTCATCAAGCGGGCCGGCCGGCGGGCCTTCCGCAAGCTCTCCGAGGCGCTGCAACAGCAGCAGAGCGGTGTGATGCCCGACGCGGCCCGACCGGGCAGCGAGGGCAACGGCCTGATGATGCTGGGCGGCCTGCTCCTGATGATCCCCGGCCTGGTGTCGGACGCGGTGGGCCTGCTCCTGCTGCTGCCGCCGGTCCAGAAGATCGTGAGCCGCTCGGCGGAGCGCACCTTCGAGCGCAAGCTCAGGGAGGCCCGCCCGGGCACCCTGGGCGGTGCCTTCCAGCAGGCCCGGATGCACCAGCCCGACGGCAAGGTCGTCCAGGGCGAGGTCATCAGGGACGAGCCCCGGGACGCCCAGCAGCCGCCCCGCCCGCCGCTGACGAACTGAGCCGAGCCCGGGCACGCGCCCGGGCAGCGGACACGCACAAGACCGCGGGCGCCGTACATCTCGTACGGCGCCCGCGGTCTTGTGCTGCGCTTTACTTCGGCCAGGCCCCTGGAGGGCTATGCCGACTTGCGGCTGTCGCGGGGATGAACAGCGATGTTCATCGCACCGGAACGCAGAACCGCCAGGCGCTCCTCGAGGACCTCTTCGAGTTCCTCGCGGGTGCGCCGCTCCATCAGCATGTCCCAATGCGTACGCGCGGGCTTGCCCTTCTTCTCTTCAGGGACATCGCCGTCCACGAGGAGTGCCTGGGCCCCACAGACCTTGCACTCCCACTCCGGCGGGATCTCCGCCTCGACCGAGAAGGGCATCTCGAAGCGGTGCCCCTTCTCGCATGCGTACTCCACGGCCTGGCGCGGGGCCAGGTCGATGCCGCGGTCCGTCTCGTAGCTGGTCACCACGAGGCGCGTGCCGCGAAGAGCTCGCTCACTCATGAATCGTGCCTCCCGGGCTTGTCGCCCACAGGACAGGTGTCGCTGTCGTCGTCATCCGGTCAACGTCCGGTCGGCGGTAAAGATTCCCGTTCCGAGTCCCGTTCCGGGTCATGCGTCGCCGTCGTAGCCGCCCTTGTTGTACCCACCAGCGCCCGGTTTGTCACATCTGATAGCAGATATAACCCAGCGTTTCGGCATCTTTGACGCGCAGTAACGGTCCGCCTGGCAGGCCAAACGCGTACACTACAGCCCTTTCGCTCCGAGTGCTAAATCCTGTCGGGAACCGGATTCCCCGCTTCGCCGATCGCACGCCGCACCGGGACCCGGGCGAGCAGGGCGAACCCGAGGACGAAGAAGGCCACCAGCGAGATGATCGCGTCCCGGTAGCTCCCGGTCAGCTGGTAGGTGATCCCGAACAGCAGTGGCCCGAGCCAGCTCATCCCGCGGTCGCTCATCTCGTACGCCGAGAAGTATTCGGCCTCCTTGCCCGGCGGGATCAGATGGGAGAACAGCGAGCGGGACAGCGCCTGGCTGCCGCCCAGGACCAGGCCGATCCCGGCGGCCAGGACGAAGAACCACACCGGCGCCCCGGCCGGCAGGAAGTACCCGGCCGCCAGCGTCACCGTCCAGGCGACCAGCGAGCCGAGGATCGTGCGCTTGGCCCCGTACACCCGGGCCAGCCGGCCCATGGCCAGCGCGCCGGCCACCGCCAGCACTTGCACCAGCAGAACGGCGCCGATGAGGGTGGACTGCCCGAGGCCGAGTTCCTCGGAACCGTAGACCGAGGCCTGGGAGATCACCGTCTGGATGCCGTCGTTGTAGACGAGGTAGGCGAGCAGGAAGGCCAGCGTCAGCGGGTGGCGGCGCATGTCGCGGACGGTCGCCGCGAGCTGCTTGAAACCCGGCAGGGCCGCCTCCCGCCCGGTCGTCCTGCGGTCGCGCAGCCGCCGCAGCGGGATGAGGGCGAACGCACCCCACCACAGACCGGCCGAGGCCAGGCAGATGCGGACCGCCGTGCTCTCGGAGAGCCCGAAGCCGTCGTGTCCCGTGTAGAGGATCAGGTTGGCGACGAGGACCAGGGAACCCGCCGCGTATCCGAAGGCCCAGCCGCGGGAGGAGACGGCGTCCCGCTGCTCGGGCGGGGCGATCTGCGGCAGGTAGGAGTTGTACAGCATCATCGCCACGGACTGCGCGGCGTTCGCGACGATCAGCAATGCCCCGCCCAGCAGGTAGCGGTCGCCGTCCAGGAAGAACATGGCCGCCGTGGCCGTGGCGCCGGTGTAGGCGGCCGCCGCGAGAAGGGGCTTCTTGCGGCCGGTGCGGTCGGCCGCTGCGCCCACCAACGGCATCACCAGCACGGCCACGATCACCGACAGGGACACCGAGTAGGCGAAGAAGGAACCGGCCCGCACCGGGATGCCGAGGGGGTGGACATACCCCTCGGCGTCCGCGGCCGACTTGGCGACCGAGGTCAGATAGGGGCCGAGGAACACGGTCAGCACGCTCGTCGAGTAGACGGAGCAAGCCCAGTCGTAGAAGTACCAGCCGCGCTGCTCGCGCCTCAGCTCCGCTGCTCCGTCGGCCGGCGGTGTCCGCACGGTGTCGTTGCCCACCCGTGCCCTCGCTTCCCCGTGAGCGCGCGGAGGGGACGGGCCCGGGGCCTCAGACCCAGACGCCGCGGTCCTCCATGACCTTGCGCAACGTGTCGATGTGATCGGTCATGATGCCATCCACGCCCAGGTCGAGAAGCCGGTGCATGCTCTCGGCGTCGTTCACGGTCCACACGTGCACCTGGAGGCCGCGTGCGTGGGCGGCGTGCAGGAAGCGCCGGTCCACGACCTGGATCCCGGACTGGATCTCCGGGACCTGGGCGGCCACCGCCGAACGGCGCACCGCTGCGGGCAGTCCCCAGGAGCGCAGCCGCAGCCCCAGCACGCCCCGCGTTCCGTACGACGTGGCCAGGCGGGGGCCGGCCAGCCGCTGGGCGCGCACCACCCGCGCCTCGGAGAACGAGCCGAGGCAGATCCGGTCCCAGGAGTTTGTCCGCCCGACCAGGTCGAGGAAGGGCTGCAGGGCGGCCTCCGCCTTGACGTCCACGTTCCAGCGCACGCCGGGGAAGGTCTCCAGCAGCTCCTCGAAGAGGGGCAGCGGTTCCTCGCCCGCCACCCGCGCCTGCCGTACCTCCTGCCACGGCAGGTCGGCGATGCGGCCCGCGCCGTCCGTCACCCGGTCCAGGGTCGCGTCGTGGAAGGCGACGAGCTTGCCGTCCCGGGTGGTGTGCACGTCCGTCTCGATGTACCGGTAGCCGGCCTCGACGGCACACCGGAACTGCCGCACGGTGTTCTCCAGGCCGTCCGCCGCCCCGCCCCGGTGGGCGAAGGCGATCGGGCCGGGATGGTCGAGGTAGGGATGGCGTATCCGCGGGGTCACGGACGCAGTATCGCCCCTCGGGGTTGACCGGTGGCAACGGCCGTGCTGACGCCGGATGCCGCGGGGACGGCGAACACGCGCAGGAACGCCTGGGCGAGGGGGCCGATCACCAGGGCGTACAGGAGTGTGCCGATCCCGACGGTGCCGCCCAGCGCGAAGCCGGTCGCCACCACCGTGAGCTCGATGCCCGTGCGCACCAGGCGGATCGAGACGCCCGTGAGCTGGTGCAGTCCGGTCATGAGGCCGTCGCGCGGGCCCGGCCCGAAGCGGGCCGCGATGTACAGGCCGGTCGCCGCGCCGTTCAGGACGATCCCCGCCAGCATCAGCGTGACGCGTGGCGCCATGCCGTGCGCGTCGGGCACCAGGGCCAGCGTCGCGTCCATGGCCATGCCGATGACCAGCACGTTGGAGATCGTCCCCAGGCCGGGCCGCTGACGCAGCGGGATCCAGGCGAGCAGCACCGCGGCGCCCACGAGGGTCAGGACGACACCGATCGACAGGCCCGTCCGCTCGGACAGCCCTTGGTGCAGCACGTTCCACGGCTCCAGGCCGAGCCCCGACCGGACGAGCAGTGCCGAACTCGCGCCGTACAGCGCGAGACCGGCGTAGAGCTGGACGAGTCGCCGCGTGAGCCGATCCCGCGTGAACATCATGCGCCCCCCTGTGTGGCGGTAGTGGACTGCTGCATGACACCCTGTGGCTTGGATGGAGAGGCCATCCATGGCCAATCCGGGGAAGGTGGACTGATTTCGATGGCAGAGTGGACCTCGGCCGTGGGTGCGGCGCAGCTCGCCCGGCTCCTCAGCTCCCAGCAGGACCGCCCGGCGGGCCCCGGCACACGCCGGCCGCCGGCCTACCGCGCGCTCGCCGACGGCATCCGCCTGCTGGTGCTCGAAGGGCGCGTCCCGGTGGCCGCCCGGCTGCCCGCCGAACGAGAACTCGCCCTCTCCCTGTCCGTCAGCCGCACGACGGTCGCCGCCGCGTACGAGGCGCTGCGCGGCGAGGGCTTCCTGGAGTCCCGGCGCGGCGCCGGCAGCTGGACCGCCGTCCCGGCCGGGAACCCGCTGCCCGCCCGCGGTCTCGAGCCCCTGCCGCCGGAGGCCCTCGGCTCCCTGATCGACCTCGGCTGCGCCGCCCTCCCCGCTCCCGAGCCCTGGCTCACCCGGGCCGTCCAGGGCGCGCTGGAGGAACTGCCCCCGTACGCGCACACACACGGCGACTACCCCGCCGGGCTGCCCGCGCTGCGGGCGATGATCGCCGAGCGGTACACCGCGCGCGGGATCCCGACCATGTCCGAGCAGATCATGGTGACCACCGGCGCGATGGGCGCGATCGACGCCATCTGCCATCTGTTCGCCGGGCGGGGTGAGCGCATCGCCGTCGAGTCGCCCTCGTACGCCAATATCCTCCAGCTGATGCGGGAGGCCGGGGCGCGGCTGGTGCCCGTCGCCATGGCCGAGGGGCTCACCGGGTGGGACATGGACCGCTGGCGGCAGGTCCTGCGGGACGCCGCGCCCCGCATCGCGTACGTCGTCGCCGACTTCCACAACCCGACCGGGGCGCTCGCCGACGAGGACCAGCGGCGGCGGCTGGTGGACGCGGCGCGGTCCGCGGGGACCGTGCTGATCGCGGACGAGACGATGAGCGAGCTGTGGCTCGACGCCGAGGTGCGGATGCCGCGGCCGGTGTGCGCGTTCGATCCCGCCGGGTCGACGGTGATCACGGTGGGGTCGGCGAGCAAGGCGTTCTGGGCCGGGATGCGGATCGGGTGGGTGCGGGCCGCGCCGGACGTCATCCGCAGCCTGGTCGCCGCCCGGGCGTACGCCGATCTCGGTACGCCGGTGCTGGAGCAGCTGGCGGTGAACTGGCTCTTCGGGACCGGGGGCTGGGAGCAGGCCGTGGAGGTACGGCGGGAGCAGGCGCGGTCGAACCGGGACGAACTGGTGGCCGCGGTGCGGCGGGAGCTGCCCGGGTGGGAGTTCGAAGTGCCTCAGGGCGGATTGACGCTGTGGGTGCGCACGGGCGGTCTGTCCGGGTCGCGGCTCGCCGAGGCGGGGGAGCGCGTGGGAGTGCGGGTGCCGTCCGGGCCGCGGTTCGGGGTGGACGGGGCGTTCGAGGGGTACGTGCGGTTGCCGTTCACCGTGGGCGGCGCGGTGGCCGAGGAGGCCGCCGCGCGGCTGGCCGCCGCGGCGGCGCTGGTGGAGAGCGGTGCGGTGGGCAATGCGGAGGCGCCGCGTACGTTCGTGGCCTAGCGCCGGGAGCCTTCGTGCCGCCGGGGGTTGTGCACCCCCGGCGGCACGAAGGCGTGGCTAGGTCTCCTTGGTCAGGACCGGCATCGCGGCCGGAGCTGCTTCCGGCTCTGGCTCCGGTGATTCCGGGGTCACCGGTGCCGCCTCCGCTTCCTCCGCCGCCGGAACTGCCGGCTCCGGCACGTCTTCGGGCTGGTCCTGCTCCGGGATCGTCTCCCCGTCCGCCGGGGTCGTGCGCGGCGGCAGAAGGCTGAGGACCGCCTCGCAGAGGGCGTCGGGGGTCGCGTCGTCGTAGGGGTTCGGGGTGGCCGGTACCTGGAGGCGGTTGACCGGCCCCGTGCCGAGGCGGGCGTAGCCGCGGCCGGGCGGAACCTCGTCGATCGGGGTGGTGTGCGGGGGCGCGCCCAGGACCGACTCCAGCTGCTCCGCCGTCGCGGGGCCCAGGACCACACGGGCGCGGGTGTGCTGGCGTACCGGCTCGATCAGGGCGTCCATGCTGTCCAGCTGGTCGGCCACGACCACCGTCACGTTCGCCGGGCGGCCGTGCCGGAGAGGGACCTGGAGGAGGGACTGCGGATCCTTGCGGCCCGCCGCCGCGGCCAGATGGGTGAAGGCCGTGGGGCGGTCGAGGAGGATCCACAGCGGGCGCTTGGTGTCGTCCGGCGGTGGGTCGCCGGCCTGGTGGGCCCGGTTGGCGGCGATGAGGCGCCGCTCCGTCTCGGTCGCGGCCCACTCCAGGCTGGCCGTGACCCCGGCGAGCCCCGCCTCGACCGCCAGGACGCCGTCCCGGCCGGTCAGGCAGGCGTACTCGCCGGTGCCGCCGCCGTCCACGATCACCACGTCGCCGTGGAGCAGGGCTTGCAGGGCGATGGACCGCAACAGGGTGGAAGTGCCGCTGCCCGGCTGGCCGAGAGCCAGCAGGTGCGGCTCGGTGGAGCGCAGGCCCGTGCGCCAGATGACCGGCGGTACGTCCCGCTGCTGTTCCCCTTGGGTGAGGGGGAGGGTGCGCTGGACCCGGGTGGGGTCGGTGAAGCCGAGGACCGTCTCGCCGGGGGTGGTGACGAAACGCTGGGCGGCGATGTCGACGGGCAGTGGCATGAGTACGCCCACCGTCAACTGGTTGCCCTCCTCGTCCCACGTGAAGTGGTATTCGCGGCCCCGGCCCGACTTGGCCGCGAGGAGGTGCTCGATCCGGGCGCGGGCCTCGGCCTCGCCGTCGGTGAAGTACGCCGGGTAGCGGACCACCAGCTGCGAGATCCGGCCGCCGCCGTCGAAGGCGTAGGCGGGGAAGGCCTTGTCCCAGGCGCCGCCGTGGGAGTACAGCGGCTCGGGGTCCTCGGCGGCCGAGAAGTACGGCACCAGCGCCTCGTACAGCGACTTCAGCCGCTGGGTCTGCGACTCGTCGGGCCCGTCGGACGCCGCGGGGGAGCGTTCCCGGCCCTGCCAGGCCGCCGCCGCCATCAGGGTGATGGCGGCGAGTAGCGGTCCGTACGGCACCAGGGCCACGACCAGGATCACGGAGGCCGCCAGGAACAGCAGCGCCCCCCGTCGCTCCTTGGGGGTCTCGGTCCATCTGCGCCGTCCGGCCGCTGCCAGCCGGCGCAGACCCCGCACGATCGTGATCAGCGGGTGGAGGACGTCGGTGGCGCTGTCGGCGGCCGTCCGGGCCAGCTCCCGGCTCCGGGCGAGCTGCGCGCTGCCGTTGCTCAGAATGCGGGGGAGGGGGCGCCGGGCCACTACTGCCTCCAGTAAGTGCGTACGGGCGGGATGCGTACGGGGAGCGGGTGCGTCAGAACTTGATGCCGCCGAGGAGGCTCGCCAGGCTCTCGCCGCCCGCCTTGATGCTCGGGGCGATGGCCGTACTCGCCAGATAGAAGCCGAACAACATGGCGACCACGGCATGCGACGCCTTCAGCCCGTCCTTGCGGAAGAAGATGAAGACGACGATGCCGAGCAGGACCACACCTGAGATGGAGAGGATCATTTGAGTTCTCCTGGTTCGCGGGGACAGTCACCATGAGTACTTCCAGGCTCACAGGATGTATCCATACGATAAAAGGTGCAACTGGGTGAAATTCGGATGATTTCCCCCGAGTGGCGGAGTGGTCCCGGGTCCGGTGGAGCCGGGCTGCTGCGCTTGTCCGGGTCTGTGCTGATCTTTACCTCGGGCACATCGGGTCATGTGCCGCACGAGCCAGTACCCTGGCGATTCACTCGTACGGCTGCGCCCCTCGCAGGCGTACGCACCCGAGACGATGTGCAGTGGAGAGGCGGTCCGGCCGATGACCGAAGTCCCCGACCCCGAGGTCGTGGAGCTGGCGACCAAGATCTTCGATCTGGCCCGGCGGGGACAGACCGAGGCGCTCGTGGCGTACGTCGACGCGGGTGTTCCGGCCAACCTCACCAACGACCGCGGCGACTCGCTCGTGATGCTCGCCGCTTACCACGGCCACTCCGACGCGGTGCGCGCGCTCCTGGAGCGCGGCGCCGAGGCCGACCGGGTGAACGACCGAGGCCAGACCCCGCTCGCCGGAGCGGTCTTCAAGGGCGAGGCGGACGTCATCAAGGCCCTCCTGGAGGGCGGCGCCGACCCGTCCGCAGGTACGCCGTCGGCCGTCGACACCGCGCGGATGTTCGGCCGGACGCAGTTGCTCGAACTGTTCGGCGAGCACTGAACCGACAGGTCTGACCAGCAAAAACACAGAAAACGGGGGAGGCGGTACAGGGCCGCCGAAATTTCGGTCGCGGCAGACGAGAGTGCCGAGTCATCATGACGACGTGGTTCACGGACGTGATGGTTGGGCAGGTGTTGCCGCACCGCGCGGGCCGTGACGCGGTCCGCAAGGGCCACCGACGAGAGGCAGAGGAAGATGGTCTACAGCAAGCAGGAAACGGCGGGCACTCCGACGTGTTGTCGCGCGGCCAGGTAGTACACGTCCCCGGTTGCGTCGACGCTTGATGTGAGGCTGTTTCCCATGTTCGATCCGGTCATAGCGCCCAGCGGTACGCTGCTCGGCCTGCTCCAGCGGGGCCGCGGCGACGGTACGCTGCACGCGCTCACCGCCCCGCGCCCCGAGGCGCTGGCGGCGCTGAACCACTGTGTGCTGCGCGATCCCCGCCACGACTGGCAGGTGGAGAACCGCTCCCTCTACTACGCCCGCCTCTACCTCGACCTGAACGGCGAGCTGGACGAGGTCGAGGCCCATCTCTTCTGCGCCGAGGACGTCCTCGACACCGACGAGTCCCGCACCGGGCTCGCCCTCGCCGTCCTCGGGCACCTCGCCTCCTACGGCAGGCGGGACGCGCTGGAACTGCTGCGCAGGTACGCCGCCCACGGCTCCAACTGGGCCTGGGCCCTCGACGAACTCGCCCTCAGGGACGACGACGCGGGCCTGCGCGCCCTCGCCGCACCCGTCCTCGCCCGGTTCCCCGCCGATCCGGAGGGCGACGCCGAGCTGGCCGCCACCGTCCGGGACGCCTTCGAGCCCCGGCCGTGGCGCCTGTGGGCCGAGGATCCGCGCGAATCCGTCGCCACACGCGTGCGTGCCGCCCACGAGACGGGCTCCTTCGACCGCTGGCAGCGGCAGATGCGGCCGTCCGGCCCCCGGCCGGGCTGGAGCGTGCAGGCCGTCTTCGAGTGGGCCCAGCAGGGCATCGACCGAGGTGCCGCCCTCCATGTGCCGGCCGCCCGCTGCCTCACCGCCGTGGCGGGCCCCGAGGACCGGGCCGAGATCGTCCGGGCGGCGAAGGACGGCGGCGACGGAGCCCGGTGCACGGCCCTCAGGTACCTCGCCGACGGCAACGATCCCGAGGCCCTCGATCTGATCGAGGGCGCCGTCGCCACCGGCTCGACGCTCGTCGTGGACGCGGCCGTCGACGCCTTCGAACGGATGCGCTCACTGGCCGCCGTGGACCGCGCGCGCGGCTGGGCCCGGCGGCCCGACGCGCTGGGCGCCGCCGCCGGACGCGTACTGGCCTGCCGGGGCGGGGTGCAGGACCGCGACCTGGTCCTCGCCGCGCTACGGGAGGCCGTGCGGGGCGAAGGCCCCGACGCGCCGACTCTGTGGACCCTCGTGGACGGCACCGGACGGCTCGGCATCGCCTGCGCCGCACCCGTGCTGCGCCACGTCTACCGCGAGACCGCCTCCTCCCATCTGCGCGGCCGGGCCGCCCGGGCCCTCGCCGCCACCGACCCCTCCTTCGCCACCGGCTTCGCCGTCGAGTGCCTGTGGGACTGCGAGGAGACCACCCGGGAGATCGCCGCCCGGCACGCCGAGACCGGGGACACCCGCGTCGTCGAGCGACTGCGCCGGCTCGCCGCCGACCCGGCCGAGGAGGACGAGGTGCAGACGGCCGTACGCAGCCGGATCGGTCCCGAGGAGACCGCTGTGTGACCCCCTCTCCGACGGGATGCCGGGGCGGAATCGCGCCGGTGGGGTGAACATCGGGTGACTCGCGGGTCAGGAGGGCATGGACGCCGCCTGACCTGCGCGGGTGCACCTCAGAACGCTCATAGGACGTTCCTCGGCCGGAAAGATCCACGTTGACGCGGCCACGTCCGGCACGGCGACAACGTCGGTATGCGAGTCGTCATCGTGACCGAATCCTTTCCCCCCGATGTGAACGGCGTGGCACACTGCGCGCTCCAGACCGCCCGGCACCTCGTCGACCGCGGTCACGCCCCCGTCGTCGTCGCCCCGGCCCCTGCGCCCGGCAACAAGCCCGACGCCTCCGCGCCGTGCCCCGTCGTCCACGTCCCCTCCCTCCCGCTCCCCGGCTACCCCCAGGTCCGCGTCGCCCTCCCCAGCCGCCGCCTGGCCGCCACCCTCGTCGAGCACCGTCCCGACGTCGTCCACCTCGCCAGCCCCTTCGTCCTCGGCGTGCGCGGCATGGCCGCCGCCGCGCGCCTCGGTATCCCCGCCGTCGCCGTCTACCAGACCGACCTGGCCGGCTACGCCCGTACCTACATGGGCGCCGGCGAGGCCGCCGCCTGGCGGCGCATCCGCTCCGTGCACGGCGCCTGCGACCTCACCCTCGCCCCGTCCAGCGCGGCCCTGCACGACCTGAAGACCCACGGTGTGCCGCGCGTCGAGCTGTGGCCGCGCGGCGTGGACACCGAGCGCTTCCGGCCCGGCCGGCGCGACGAGGCCCTGCGGCGGGAACTCGCCCCGAACGGTGAGCTGATCGTCGGCTATGTGGGCCGGCTCGCCCCCGAGAAGCAGGTCGAACTCCTCTCCGGTGTCTGCGGACTGGAGGGCGTCCGGGTCGTGATCGTCGGCGACGGCCCCAGCCGGCCCGGCCTGGAACAGGCGCTGCCCGGTGCCGTCTTCCTCGGCCGGCGCACCGGTGACGACCTCGCCCGGATCTTCGCCTCGTTCGACGTCTTCGCCCACACGGGCCCGTTCGAGACGTTCTGCCAGACGATCCAGGAGGCCATGGCCGGCGGACTGCCGGTGATCGCGCCCGCCGCGGGCGGACCGCTGGACCTGGTCGCCCACGGGCGCACCGGGCTGCTGGTGCCGCCGCGCGACGCGAACGCCGTCCGTGACGCGGTGCGGTCCCTGGCCGCCGACGCCGGCCTGCGGGCCGCCTACGGCGCCGCCGGGCGGGCCACGGTCGAGGGCCGCACCTGGGCGGCCGTCGGCGACCAGCTGATCGGGCACTACGCGAAGGTGCTCGCCGGGCGCCGGACGGCGGTGGCGGCATGAGCGACTCCCGTTCCGGCGAAAGCCCCGAGTCGCTGCGGATCGTCCGGCTCGCCAACTTCGTCGCCCCCTCATCCGGCGGACTGCGCACCGCGCTGCGCGAACTCGGCAAGGGCTTCAAGGCGGCGGGCCACGAACCCGTCCTCGTGATCCCCGGCGAGCGCATGAGCGACCGCGATACCGAGCAGGGGCGGGTGATCACCCTCCCCGGGCCGCTGCTGCCCGGCACCGGCGGCTACCGCGTCCTCGCCGGCAAGCGGCGGGTGGCCCGGCTCCTGGAGGAGCTCGGGCCGGACCGGCTGGAGGTGTCCGACCGGACGACCCTGCGGTGGACCGGCAAGTGGGCGCGCCGCGCCCGGATCCCGGCCGTGATGGTCTCCCACGAGACGGCCGACGGGGTGCTGCGCACCTGGGGTGTGCCCGAGGGGGCCGCCCGGCGTGCCGCCGACGCCCTCAACGTCCGCACGGCCCACACCTACGCGCGCGTGGTGTGCACCACCGAGTTCGCCGAGCGGGAGTTCGTGCGGATCGGGGCCCGCAACGTCGTCCGGGCCCCGCTCGGCGTCGATCTGGTGCAGCGTCACCCGGCGCTGCGCGACCCGGAGCTACGGGCGCGGCACGCGCGCGTGAACGAGACGCTGCTCGTCATGTGCTCGCGGCTGTCCGTGGAGAAGCGGCCCGGCACGGCACTGGACGCGCTGGAGGCGCTGCTGCGGCGCGGCCGCCGGGCCGTACTGGTGGTGGCCGGGGACGGTCCGCTGCGCGCCCGGCTCGAACAGCGGGCGCGCGAGAGCGGCCTGCCGGTCACCTTCCTCGGGCACGTCTCCGACCGCGGGCTGCTGGGCGCGCTCCAGGCGTCCGCCGATGTGGCACTCGCCCCGGGTCCCGCCGAGACCTTCGGGCTCGCCGCGCTGGAGGCCATGGCCTGCGGCACGCCTGTGGTCGCGAGCGCCTCGTCGGCGCTGTCGGAGGTGATCGGCGCCGCCGGTGCCGTCGCGGCGGACCACGGGGAGGCGTTCGCGGACGCCGTGGACCTGCTGCGGGAACGCCGGGAGGCGGACCGGCGCGAGGCGGCACGCGCGCGTGCGGAGTGCTTCGGGTGGAACGCGGCGGTCGACGCGTTCCTCGCCGCGCACGACGCGCCTGTCCCCGTGCGGCCGGTCCGGCCGTTCGTGCCCGGGGGCGTGGCATGAGACCCCCGCGGTGCGAGGGGCCTGGGCTGCTCGACGGAGCCCCGCGGGCCGAGAGGCCCGGGTCCTTCGACGGGCCCCCACGGTTCGTGGCCCTCGGGGACTCGCTCACCGAGGGCGTGGGGGATCCCGCCGGGAACGGCGCGTGGCGCGGCTGGGCGGCGCTGCTCGCGGACGGGCTCTGCGAGGAGCCGGCCGGGTTCACCAACCTCGCGGTGAGCGGGTCGCAGACCCGGGACGTGCTGGAGCGGCAGCTGCCCGCCGCCCTGGACCTGCGGCCCGACCTCGTGTCCGTCGTCGTCGGCGTCAACGACACCCTGCGCTGCACGTTCGACATCCGGGCCGTGGCCGCACGGCTCGACCAGGTGTACGCGGCCTGCACGGAGCACGGCGCCGTCCTGCTCACCGCGTGCCTGCCCGACCCGGGCAGGATGCTCGGCCTGCCGGCCCCCCTCGCCGACCCACTCGCCCGGCGGCAACGGGCCGTGAACACGGTGGTGCACGCCCTGTCCGAGCGGTACCGGGCGCTGCACCTGCACGCGTGCGAGGGCGACTGGATCACCGACCGTGCCCTGTGGAGCGCGGACCGGCTCCACCCCGGGGAACGCGGTCACCGGCAACTCGCCCTGCGCTTCCACGCGCTGCTCGCGGAGCACGGCCTCGCGACGGGGCCCGCGCCCTCGCCCGACCCCGAGTTCCCCGTCCCGGCGAAGGCGGCGAGCCTGTGGTGGCTGGCCACGGCCGGCACCGGCTGGGTGGCCCGCCGGTGCACCGACCTGCTTCCCCAGCTTTTGACCCTGGCCGCCGACGAGCTCCGGCACCGCGCCCGCGGCACGAGCGCCCGGCTCGACCTGCGGGCCTCGGCCGCGGTGTCCGCCGCCCTGGCCGGCCTGTCGGTGGCGGAGCGGGCGGACGCGGCCTAGCGGCGCCGTACGGCCACGAAGCGGACCGGCGTGCCGGGGACCGCCTGCGCGGCGGCCGGGAGGTCGGCGGCGCGGACCACGGCGATCACCGGGTAGCCCCCGGTGGTCGGGTGGTCGGCGAGGAACACCACCGGCCTGCCGTCCGGCGGGACCTGCACGGCGCCCAGCACCATGCCCTCGCTGGGGAGTTCGCCCGGCCGGGCCCGGTCCAGGGCGGGTCCTTCCGTGCGCAGTCCGATGCGGTTGCTCGCCGAGGACACCCGGTAGGGCCGGGAGACGAAGGCCCGTACGGCCTCCGGCGTGAACCAGCCGTCGCGCGGGCCGAGCGTCACCCGCAGCACCAGCTCGGCCGGCGGCGCCGGCTGCGGGGCGACGTCCACGCGCGCGTGCACGCCGGACGGCCGCCCCAGCGGCAGCACCGTGCCGTCCGCGAGCGGGGGCGGGCCCAGCCCCGACAGCAGATCCGTCGACCGGCTGCCGAGCACCGGGTCGACCGCGATGCCCCCGGAGACCCCCACGTAGGCGCGTACGCCCGACACAGCGGGACCGACGTCCAGCAGCGCCCCGGCAGGCACGCGCACCGGCGCGCCCCAGGCGACGGGCCGCCCGTCCACCGTGACCCGGCAGGGCGCCCCCGCGACCGCCACGGTCACGGTGGAACGGGGGCGTACGGCACAGCCGTCGAGGGTCGTCTCCAGCACGGCCGTCTCCGGCGGATTGCCGACGAGCCGGTTGACGAGGCCGGCGGCGGGCCGGTCCAGCGCCCCGGAGCGGGGGACGCCGAGATGGGCGTGCCCGGGGCGGCCCGCGTCCTGCACGGTGGTGAGGGCCCCGGCCCGGACGACGGCGAGGGCGCGGTCCGTCATGACCCCGCCCCGGGGACGAACCGCACCGGCGTGCCCGGCGACAGCAGCGCGGCCGGCACGCGCGCGTGGTCCCACAGCACGGCGTCCGTCGTGCCGATCAGCTGCCAGCCGCCCGGCGACGAGCGCGGGTACACGCCCGTGTACGGGCCCGCCAGGGCGACCGACCCGGCCGGGACGGACGTACGCGGAGTGGCCCGGCGTGGGACGTCGTAGCGCGACGGCAGCCCGGTGAGGTAGCCGAAGCCGGGTGCGAAGCCGCAGAAGGCCACCCGGAACTCGGTGGCGCCGTGGATGCGGGCGACCTCCGGCACCGGCACGCCCCAGTGCGCGGCGACCTCGGCCAGGTCCGGGCCGTCGTAGCGGACCGGGATCTCCACGACCTCCCGCGCGCGTGGGGGAGCGGCCGGCAGGTCGGCGGCGGTCAGTTCGGCGGCCAGCCGGGCGGGGGCGTCGAGGCCGTCGAGGAGGACCGTGCGGGCCGCGGGCACGATCTCGCGGACCGAGAGCGATCCCTCCGCGCGGCGCCGCAGCAGCTCCGCGTGCAGGGCCTGGGCCTCGTCGCCCGAGGAGACCTCGACGAGCAGGGCGTCCTCGCCGACGGGCAGGACCTTCATGCGAAGGCCTCCACCCGGACCCCCGACGCCTCCAGCCGCTCCCGCACCCGGCGCGCCAGCTCCACCGCGCCCGGCGTGTCGCCGTGCAGGCACAGGGAACGCGCGTGCACCTCGATGCGCGTGCCCGAGCGGGAGACGACCTCTCCGGAACGGGCCAGGCCCAGGGAGCGCTCCACGACGGCGTCCGGGTCGGTCACCACGGCGCCCTCCAGCGTGCGCGGCACCAGGGTGCCCGTATCGGTGTACGCCCGGTCCGCGAACGCCTCGGTGACGACCGGCAGTCCGGCCTTCCCGGCCAGCTCCAGCAGGCGCGAGCCGGGCAGCCCGAGCACGGGCAGCGCGGCGTCCGCGAGGAGCACGCCGTCGACGACCGCGGCGGCCTGCTCCTCGTCGTGCACGACCCGGTTGTAGAGCGCGCCGTGCGGTTTGACGTAGGCCACGCGGGCGCCCGCCGCGCGCGCGAAGACCTCCAACGCCCCGATCTGGTAGGCGACTTCCGCCGCCAGCTCGGCGGACGGCACGTCCATCGCGCGCCGCCCGAACCCGGCCAGGTCCCGGTAGGACACCTGGGCGCCGATCCGGACCCCGCGCTCGGCCGCCAGCTCGCACACCCGGCGCATGGTGACCGGGTCCCCGGCGTGGAAGCCGCAGGCCACGTTGGCGCTGGTGACGACGGACAGCAGTCGTTCGTCGTCGGTGAGCCGCCAGCGGCCGAAGCCCTCGCCGAGGTCGGCGTTCAGGTCGATCGAGGTCATGTGCCGTGTCTCCTGTCAGGCCACGCGGTACTGCTCGTCGCGGGCGTCGGTGAGGAACATCTGCCCCGGGGCGTGCGTGAGGGCGAACGGCGGACGCGAGGCCATCACGGCCGCCTGCGGGGTCACTCCGCAGGCCCAGAAGACCGGGATGTCGTCCGGCTCGGCGTCCACCGGGTCCCCGAAGTCGGGGCGGCCGAGGTC
The DNA here is from genome assembly GCF_014202475.1 of Streptomyces paradoxus. Taxonomy (GTDB): domain Bacteria; phylum Actinomycetota; class Actinomycetes; order Streptomycetales; family Streptomycetaceae; genus Streptomyces; species Streptomyces paradoxus. Next base: position 35,761 of record NZ_JACHGV010000006.1, on the reverse strand, counting down.
GTCGATGCCGAGGCCCGACGGGTCGCCGCAGTGCACGGGACTGCCGTGCACCGCCGGCAGCAGACTGCTCTCCCGGATCGCCGCCGCCAGGTGCCGGGGCGGCACCGGCCGCATGGACACCACCAGCGGTCCGTGCAGCCGCCCCGCCGGACGGCACTGCCGGCTCGTCACGTACATCGGGACGTTGCGGCCCTGCTCGACGTGGCGGATCGGCACGCCCGCCCCGGCCAGCGCCCACTCGAAGGTGAAGCTGCACCCGATGAGGAACGACACCAGGTCGTCCCGCCAGTAGGCGCGCACATCCGTCGGCTCGTCCACCAGTTCGCCGTCCCGCCACACGCGGTAGCGCGGCAGGTCGGTGCGCAGGTCCGCGCCGTCGGCGAGCACGGTCGTCCAGGAGCCGGCGTCCGTGACGTCGAGGACCGGGCAGGGCTTGGGATTGCGCTGGCAGAACAGCAGCATGTCGTAGGCCCAGTCGGCGGGCACCGAGATCAGGTTGACCTGGGTGTGGCCCGCCGCGACCCCGGCCGTGGGGCCGGTCAGACCCTCCCGGAAACGGGACCGGGCCGTCGCGGGGCTCCACGCGTGCGCGTGCTCGTCGACAAGGAGCAGGGGGCGGTCCTCGGTGCTCGTGCGGTTCACGCGAGCTCCTTCCCGCGCGTCTCCGGCAGCCCCAGCAGCGCCAGCGCCGCGATGCCGTAGCCGATCGCGCCGAACACCAGCGCGCCGCCGACGCCCCAGCTGTCGGCCAGGAACCCGACCGTCGTCGGGAACACGGCGCCCACCGCCCGGCCGGTGTTGTACGTGAAGCCCTGCCCCGTCCCGCGCACCGCCGTCGGGTACAGCTCGCTCAGGTAGGACCCGAAGCCGCTGAAGATCGCCGACATGCAGAACCCGAGCGGGAAACCGAGCACCAGGAGCAGGGTGTTGGCGCCGCTCGGGATGTTCGCGTACGCCAGGATGCAGAGCGCCGACAGCAGGGCGAAGAGCCAGATGTTGCGCCGCCGGCCCAGCTTGTCGGTGAGATAGCCGCCGGTCAGGTAACCGATGAAGGCGCCCGATATGAGGAACGTCAGATAGCCGCCGGTGCCGACGACCGACAGGTCGCGCTCGGACTTCAGATACGTCGGCACCCAGGTGGCCAGCGTGTAGTAGCCGCCCTGGACACCGGTCGACAGCAGCCCGGCGAAGACCGTGACCCGCAGCAGGCCGGGCTTGAAGATCGCCGTGAACGAGCCCTTCTCCGCGTTCTGTTCGCGCGCGGCAGCCGCCTCGGGGGCGTCCTGCACACTGCGCCGCAGCCACACGACGAGCAGCGCGGGCAGCGCCCCGGTCCAGAACATGATGCGCCAGGCCAGGTCGTCGCCGGCCACCGAGAAGATGACGGTGTAGGCGATCACGGCCATGCCCCAGCCCACCGCCCAGGAGCTCTGGATCGCGCCGAGCGTGCGGCCCCGGTGCTTGGCGCTCGCGTACTCGGCGACCAGGATCGCGCCGACCGCCCACTCGCCGCCGAAGCCGAGGCCCTGGAGGGCGCGGAAGACCAGCAGCGTCTCGTAGTTGGGCGCGAAGCCGCAGGCGACGGTGAACACCGCGTAGGTGATCACCGTGACCATCAGCGCCTTCACCCGGCCGACACGGTCGGCGAGGACGCCGGCGAGGGCGCCGCCGATCGCCGAGACCACGAGGGTGACCGTGGTGAACAGGCCCGTCTGGCCGCTGTTCAGGCCGAAGTAGGCCGACAGCGCGACCATGCTCAGCGGCAGAGTGAAGTAGTCGTACGAGTCCAGGGCATAGCCGCCGAAGGCGCCGGCGAAGGCGCGGCGGCCGCGCGGGCCCAGCGCGCGCAGCCAGCCGAACGCCCCGTCGTCCGAGGTGCGTTCGGGGCTCGCGGGGCGTGTGTCGTCGATCTTGGCCTGCGGTGGAGGGGTCGTGCTCATGGGCACCTCGCAGTGGGAGGACGGAGGGTGCTTCGGGGTGAGCCGTGCCGTGCGGAAGCGGTCGGCGCCGCGGTGGGGGAGCGACGCCGTGCGTAGCACCGTAGAGGATTGTTCAACGATCCCTCAATACCCATGTTGGTTCGTTCTTGGGATCTGCGATTGAATTCCGGCATGGCAGAGCAGCTGAAGGACCTCGCCGACGACCGGGCTCTCCTGGGCCGCACCAGTACCGCGGAGCGGGTCTCGGACATCCTCAGGAGCCGGATCGCCGAGGGCTACTTCCCTCCCGGCACCCGCCTGTCGGAGGACAGCATCGGCGGCGCCCTCGGCGTCTCCCGCAACACGCTGCGCGAGGCGTTCCGGCTGCTCACGCACGAGCGTCTGCTCGTCCACGAGCTGAACCGGGGCGTCTTCGTCCGGGTCCTGACCGTGGAGGACGTCGAGGACATCTACCGCACCCGGCGGCTCGTCGAGTGCGCCGTCGTGCGCGGCCTGGGCGAGCCCCCGTACGGCCTCGACGGGCTCGCCGGCGCCGTGGAGGAGGGGCGCCGGGCGGCCCGTGAAGGTGACTGGAATGGTGTGGGTACGGCCAACATCCACTTCCACCGGGAACTGGTCGCCCTCGCCGCGAGCGAGCGCACCGCCGAGCTGATGCGCAGCGTCTTCGCCGAACTGCGGCTGGCCTTCCACGTGGTGGATGAGCCGCAGCGCCTGCACGAGCCGTACATCGCGCGAAATGTCGCGATTCTGGAGGCTCTTCAGGAAGGGGAGCGGGGGAAGGCCGAGCGCCTGCTCGCCGGGTACCTCGACGACTCGCTGGAGCGCGTGGTCGAGGTGTACCGGCGGCGGGTCGGCGAGGACGGGTGAGGACGCCGGTTGAGGACAGGTGAGTGTGGCGGTCGGGGACGGATGAGGGCAGCGGCGCAGGGGGCGTACCGCGTCGTTTGGGTGGTTGTCAGACCCAGGACCTAGTCTGTGCACCGTGACTTCGCCTGCATCGACGGACAGCGTTCCGCCCCAGCTCAGCGCGGGGCCGCGCCCCGCCCCGGGGCCGGCCGCCGACGAGGGCCTGGCGCGGCGGCTGCGCGCGCTCGCCTGCACCGCGCCGCTGCACGACCTGGACGCGCGCAAGGCTAACCTGGCCGGCGAGTACTCGGTGTACGGCATGGCGGAGGTCGCCCTCGCGGCCATCGACCTGGTCACCCTGAACATGGACTTCGACACGGGCGCCGACCACGACCAGATCGTCGCCCGGCTCATCCCGCGCATCGCCGCCCAGGCGCCGCAGCGGCCCGCCGCCGAGCACGAGCGGGTGGCCCGCTGGGTCCTGGAGAACCTGATCAACGTCGGCAGCGTCGACCGCGGCTTCCGCGCGGTGTACGGCACGTTCGGTGCGGACGGCACCTATGTGCGCCGCGACTACGACTTCAAGCTGATCGAGGAGGTCCCCGGCCCCGGCGGCACGGTCTACCTTCGTACGACCGACGAGGCGGTCAACGTCCTCGTCGGCGCCCTCGACACGGACGTCACCAGCGCGCAGATCGCCGCCGAGGTCAAGCTGGAGGTTCTGATCAGCCGCGGCCGGCTCGCCGACGCCCAGCTCGCGGCCGAACAGGCCCGCTACCGCACCGTGCAGTACTCGGAGACCCTGCGCCGCGCCCTGGACGCGACCCGGCGCAACGTGCGCGCGGTGGACTGGCTGTCCACCGTGCCCGACATGATCGCCGAGGCGCTGGAGCACGTAGCCGACCGCTACCGCCACGAGAACGCGATCCTCACCAACATCCGCAAGGCCCGTGACGAGTCCGAGGACCCGGAGCAGAAGCGCCGCGCCGCCGAGCTCGTCGACATCGTCAAGGACTGCATCCGCCGGCACACCCAGCTGCAGTCCCGGCTGCTGGAGGCCGGGCCGCTGTTCCGCGCCGAGCAGGACCGGCAGGCCTTCGCCACCCCGATGACGACCTCGGGGACGGACCTGTACGGGCATCTCCTCTCGCCCGTGCTGCCGCTGCCGCTGGAGCAGGCCGTCCGCGTCACCGACGCCTTCTTCGGCCGCGGCACCGGGCTGCGCACGCCGTTCTCCGTCCGGGTCGGCGACCTGGTCGACATACTGCTGACGCCGCCGGCGGAGCGCGAGCACCTGGGTGCGGAGATGCCGGAGCCCGACCTGATCGCCACACCGGACGACAGCCGGTTCAGCGAGGAGCAGCTGGCGGCGGCGCAGGAGCTGCTCGACCTGCCGGCGGACGCGCCGCGCCGGTTGTCGGGGCTGCTCGCCGACGCCCGGCGGCAGGATCCCGAGCTGCCCTACCTGGTGGCCCTGATGGCGGTGCACGCCGCCAGCCCGCCGGTCGGCACGGCCTATCGCCAGGGCGAGCAGAAGCTGCTGTTCGCCGTGGACGACGGGACCGAGCTCGACGATCCGGAGTTCGGAGGGGCGGACCTGATCGTGGGCACCGCGCTGCTGGACGCGGCGGGGATGGCGGCGGACCGGACGGAAGCAGCATGAGTCAGTACGAGTGGCACAAGGAGTCCCGACCGTGAGCGAGCATGTCGAGTGGAGCGAGCCGGACGGACCGGCCCCGGCGGCCGGCGCCGCCGTCACTCCCGCCGACGCCGCCGACGCGGCCCGGCTCGTGTCCTTCGGCCTGCAGCCCAAGCTGCAGCCCGCCCGTGACCAGGAGTACGCCGACCTGCTGCGGCGCTACCGCGAGGACCCGCCGTTCGCGCGGCTCGCGGACGCCGTGGCGACCGGCCTGGGACTGATCGTCCTGGAGGTGTCCCCGCGCGCGGGCATGGCCGTGACCGCCGCGGAGGACTCGGTGTTCGCCGTCCGCATGGGCGACTACGCGCGTCGTACGTCCGCCGACGGCGGCGACCGGTTCCTGCACGGTCTCGCCCATCTCGCCGTCGCCGCCCTGGCGTTCCCGCGCCCCGAGGACCTCGCCGACGACGGCTACATCGGCCGGGTCACGGTCAACGGCGTCGACGCCTTCGTGCGCCAGGCCTGCCGCCGGCTGGAGGAGCGCGCCGAGGAGCAGGGCGAGAACACCGACCCGGCGACCGACGCGCCCGGCCTGGAGGCCGCCTGGCGGATCTGGGTGCGGCGCAGCGCCACCGGCGCCACCAAGGACGCGCGCCGGCTCGCCGGTTCGACCACCGGCATCGTCGCCAAGGCCGTCGCGTTCCTCACCGACTCCGGATTCCTCCAGCGCACCGGCGACGACCACGGCGGCACGTACCGCACGACGGCGCGCTACCAGCTCCAGGTCCGCGACCTGGCCGGCAGCGCCGCCCTGGCCGAACTGCTGGAGCTGGGCGTCGTCCCGGTCACCGACGGCACACCGACGCTGCTGCCCCCCGAGGAGAGCGACGACCTGGAGCTGGTCGCCGACGCCGGACTGCCGTTCCACTCCTCCTGAACGTCCCTTTTCTGAGAAGGCTTACGAGAGTCCGCCATGTACGAGCTGTCCCGGGTCCGCCTCTACTCCATCGGGCCCGCAGGTGCGCGCTACGCCGACACCGTGCTTGACCTGCGCGGGGTGGGCGAACCCGTGCCGGATCCCGCCCCCGCGCAGGCGGAGTTCTTCGAGGAGGAGCCCGTCGGACCGCCGCGCCGGCCGGCGCCCGCGGGCGTGCTCTTCCTGGAGAACGGCGGCGGCAAGTCCGTCCTGCTGAAGCTGATCTTCTCCGTGATGCTGCCGGGCCACCGCAACACCCTCGGCGGCGCCAGCTCCGGCGTGCTGCGCAAGTTCCTGCTCGCCGACGACTGCGGGCACGTCGCGCTGGAGTGGCAGCACGTGCTGACCGGCGAGTGCGTCGTCGTCGGCAAGGTCAGCGAGTGGCGCGGGCGGCAGGTCTCCAACGACCCGCGGAAGTTCGCCGAGGCCTGGTACTCCTTCCGCCCCGGGCCCGGACTGAGCCTCGACAACCTCCCCGTGGCCGAGGCCACCGCCGTACGGGCCCCCAGCGAGGGCCAGTCCAGTGCGCGCGGGCGGCGCCGCACCATGAAGGGCTTCCGGGACGCCCTCACGGAGGCGGGCAAGACCTACCCGCACCTGGAGGTGCACTGGGAGGAGATCCACGACCGCTGGATCGAGCACCTCGGCGACCTCGGCCTCGACCCTGAACTCTTCCGCTACCAGCGCGAGATGAACGCCGACGAAGGTGAGGCCGCCGGTCTCTTCGCGGTCAAGAAGGACGCCGACTTCACCGATCTGCTGCTGCGTGCCGTCACCGACACCCGCGACACCGACGGGCTCGCCGACCTGGTCAGCGGCTTCGGCAACAAGCTGGGCCGGCGCGCCGAGCTGATCGCCGAACGCGACTTCACCGCCGGGTCCGTCGACCTTCTCGGACGCATCGTGGAGGCCGCCGAGGCCCGCTCACGCGCGCGTGACGTCCACGCCGGGGCCGAGCGCCGTACCCGGACCCTGGCCCGCCGGCTCTCCGCGCGCGGGGTGCGGGAGCGCGTGCGGGCCGCCGACCTGGCCCAGCGCGTCACCGCCGCCGCGTACGCCGTCACACACGCCGAGGCGGCCCGCGAGCGCAGCGCGCTCATCTCCGCCGAACTCGCCTACCGGCACGCCTCGCTGGCGCTCGCCGGGGCAGAGAAGTCCGCCGCCGCGCAGAAGCGCGAGCTCGCCGACGCCCGCACGCTGTACGCGGCGTGGCAGGCCGCCGAGGCCGTGCTGCGCCACCGCGCCGCCTCCGACCGCGTCACCCGCGTGTCCGCCGCGATCCAGGAGGCCGAGCGGGACGCCGCCCCGGCATTGGCCGCCCGCTCCAAGGCCGCCGTCGACCTCGTACGGGCCCTGCACGCGGCCGCGGAGAAGGCGGAGAGCCACGCCAACGAGGAGGAGGAGCGCTCCGCCGCCCTCCAGGAGGTCAGCGACGCGGCCTACCGCGACTCCACCGCCGCCGCGACGCAGGCGCAGCGCGCCCGCAGCGAGGCCGGTCACCTCAAGCAGCGCCTCGCCGAGGTCGAGCAGGAGACCGCCGAGGCGGTACGGGCCGGCTGGCTCGACGACTCCGCGCCCGACGCCGACCCGGCCCGGGCCGCCCTGGCCGCCAGCGACGCCGAGAAGGCCGCCGTCGCGGCCTGGGACTCGGCCCGCGAGGCGTCCCGCCGGGCCACGGAGCACGCTCGCGAAGCCGCTTCCGCCGAGAACCGCGCCGAGCTGACCGCGGCCCGCGCGGCCGACGCGGCGACCGCGGCGGAGCGGTCGTACGAGGCCGAGCGCCGCACCGCCGAGGCACTCGCGGCGGAGGAGCGGCTGGCGGAACTGCTCAGCCTCACCCCGGAGCCCCGCCCGGGCATCCCGCAACCCCGCCACGGCACCGACAGCGAGCCGGTCACGCACGCGGCCCCCGGCGAGCAGGGGCTCACCGCGGAGGAGCTCGACCGCTTCGCCGACGACCTGCGCGTCCTGCTCGACGACTCCGTCTCCTCCGCCGAGCGTCAGCTGTTCGAGCTGCGTACGGCCGCCGCCGACGACTCCCGCATCCTCGGCGCGCTCGGCGACGGCGGGCTGCTGCCGCCCGGCCCGGACGTGCTCGCCACGGTCGAGTTCCTCGGCGAGCACAGCATCCCCGCGCTGCCCGGCTGGCGCTACCTCGCCCAGGCCGTCGACCCGGCCGACCACGCACGCGTGCTGGCCGCCCGGCCCGAACTCGTCGACGGCGTGATCATCACCGATCCGGACTCCCACGCCCGGGCCCGGGAGGCGCTGGGCGACGCCGCGCTGTTGCCCCGCTCCGCCGTGGCGGTCGGCACCGCCGCCGCCCTGCTCGCCCCGACCCCGGCGCCGGACAGCGACAGCGGCGACGTGTTCCTCGTGCCGCCGAACCCAGCCATGCACGACGAGCACGCCGCGGACGAGGAGCGGCAGGCCCTGCGCGCCCGGGCGACCGAGCGGGACGAGGAGATCCGCACGCTCGCCGCCCGGCTCGGCAAGGACCGCGAGCTGGCAGCCCGGCTCGCCTCCTGGCGCACCGGCTGCCCCGCAGGCCGGCTCGCCGAACTGACCCAGGCGGCCCACGCCGCCCGGACGTTCGCCGAGGAGTCGGAGGCCGAACTGGCCGAGGCCCGCACCGTGCGGGCCGAGGCGGACGAGGTCGCCGCCGAGGCCGCGCGCGTCCGGGACGAGCGCCAGGAAGCCGCCCAGAAGGCCCGCCGCTCCGCCGACGCCCTCGCCGGGCTCGCCTTCCGGCTGCGCGAGCGGGCCGGCTGGCAGGTGAAGCTCCGCGAACTGGCCGACGAGGCGGCCGAGTCCGAGGCGAGCGCCCAGGCCTGCCTGGAGCGGGCCCGGGCCGCCGACGAGGACCGGCGTGCCGCCCAGCGCGCCGCCGACGACACCCGCCGCACCGCCCGCGCGCTGCGCGCCGAGCGCTCGGAGATCGCCGGGGCCCCCGACGACGTACCCGAGGACGACGCCCAGACCCCCAAGGCCTCCCTGCCCGCCCTGCGCGAGGCCTACCGCGCCGCGTCCCAGGTGTACGAGAAGGTGGGCGTGGGCGCCGACCTGCGCGCCGAGCAGGCCCGTGCCGAGAGCGACGAGAGCGCGGCCCGCGCGGAGCTGGACCGGCTCAGCAACAAGGTCCGTACGCGCGCCGAGCAGCTCCTCGAATCCCCCGACGGCTCCGACGGGCCCAGCCGCCAGGCCGCCGCGGCCCGCGCCGAGGAACTGGTGCAGCTCCTGGAGACCCGGATGTCGACCGCGAGCGAGCAGCTCGGACGGCTGCGCGGCGAGGCCGAGCGGCTCGCTCCCGAGGACGGCGAAGCCCACACCGACCTCCCCGAGGACCTCCAGCCCAGCGACGCCGAGCACGCGCAGAGCCTGCTGCGCACCGCCACGGCCGAACTCGCCTCCCACACCGAGGCGCTCGACCGGGCCCGGGAGGCGCATGCCGAACTCCTCGACGCCCACCGCGCCGCCGAGGACGCGGCGAGCGGCTTCGACGAGATCGCCGCCATGCTCCGCGACCTGCTGCGCGAGCACACCACGGACGAGGAGCACGAAGAGCCCGAGCCCTACCCCGGCACCACGGAGGAGGCCCGGCAGGCGGCCGCCGAGGCCCGCCGCTCCCTGCGTGGCTGCGCCGCCGACCTGTCCGCCGCCGAGTCCGCCGTGCGCGAGGCAAGCGACATCCTCGTCCGGCACGCCAACTCCACGCGCTACGAGCAGGTCCGCACCCCGGCCCGTCAGCAGATCCGCGAACTGCCCGCCTCTGCTCTGCCCGAGCACGCGCAGAAGTGGGCGGACGCCTTCGCGCCCCGGCTCCGCGTCCTGACCGACGAACTGGAGCAGCTGGAGCGCAACCGCGACTCGATCGTGGACCGCCTGCGCGGCCTCGTCGAGTCGGCCCTGGCCACCCTGCGCTCCGCCCAGCGGCTCTCCCGGCTTCCGGAAGGCCTCGGCGAATGGTCCGGGCAGGAGTTCCTCCGCATCCGCTTCGAGGAGCCCGACCAGGCCACACTCACCGAGCGGCTCGGCGAGGTCATCGACGAGGCGACCCGCGCCGCCGTCAAGAAGAACTCCGACCTGCGCCGCGACGGCATGTCCCTGCTGCTGCGGGGTGTCGCCGCCGCCCTGCAGCCCAAGGGCGTCGCCGTCGAGATCCTCAAGCCGGACGCGGTGCTGCGCGCCGAGCGCGTCCCCGTCGGGCAGATGGGCGACGTCTTCTCCGGCGGGCAGCTCCTCACCGCGGCCATCGCCCTCTACTGCACGATGGCCGCGCTGCGCTCGAACGACCGGGGCCGCGACAAGCACCGGCACGCCGGCACGCTGTTCCTCGACAACCCCATCGGCCGCGCCAACGCCACGTACCTGCTGGAACTCCAGCGGGCGGTGTCGGATGCCCTGGGCGTCCAGCTCCTGTACACCACGGGCCTGTTCGACACCACCGCGCTGGCCGAGTTCCCCCTGGTCATCCGTATGCGCAATGACGCGGACCTGAGGGCGGGCCTCAAGTACATCAGCGTCGAGGAACACCTCCGCCCGGGTCTGCCGCGTGAGGCTCCCGCCGGGGAAGCCGTACACAGTGAGATCACGGCGACCAGGATGTTCAAACGCCCGGCGTCCGCAACCCCCTAGGGGCGCGGGGAGCTGGAGTCGAGGAGAGCGGAGTCCGTGGGCTCCGAGCGGTGCTCGGCGAGCACGCCGGTCCGGTGCCGCTGGACGAACCAGTAGTAGGCGAAGCCGCCGCCCGCGATGACGGCGACGAACAGTACCGCGCCCCAGCGCAGGTACCAGTGGTAGGGAGCCGCGGCGTTGTAGACCGCGGCGCGCGGCCAGATCAGGTTGAGCGTCATGGCGGCGCCCCACAGGACGGCCAGGATGTTGACCGGCAGACCCCAGCGGCCCAGCGAGAACCGGCCCTCGCCCGCGGGCTGCCACTTCCCGCGCAGCCGGGCGACCAGCAACGGCACCGTGACGCCCAGGTAGGCCAGGTAGATCATGATGATGCCGATGCTGGTGACCACCGTGAAGATCTGCGGCTGTCGGATGTTGACCACCAGGATCGCCAGAGCCAGGATCCCGATGATCACGGTCGGCAGGACCGGTGTCTGGAACCGCGGGTGGCACTTGGCCAGCTTCGAGGACGCCGGCAGGTTGTTGTCGCGGGCCATCGCGAACGCCAGCCGGACCGCCGCCGTGTGCACGGCCAGGGCGCACACCGTCACCGCGATCAGCACGCACCACAGCATCGCCTTGCCGGCCGTCGGGCCGAGCACGTCCAGCACGATGTACTGCAGGCCGTCCGTGGACAGCTTCTCGCCCTTGAGGCTGGACACGCTCATCAGGGCGAGCAGCAGGATCAGGCCGCCGAGCACGAACGACGCCACGATCGCCCGGATGATCGCGCGCGGCGCGTTCCTGGTCGGGTCCAGGGACTCCTCGCCGAGCGAGGCGGCGGTGTCGAAGCCGTACATGACGTACGCCGAGGCCAGCGAAGCCACCAGGAAGGCGCCCAGATAGCCGTTTCCGTACCCCGCGCCGGTGCCGTGCGTCTCCATGACGACCTGCGGACCGCGCGTGATGTGGACCGCGAAGAGGATGATCAGAACCACGGTGGCGATCAACTCGATGAACACGCCCGCCGTGTTGATCCTTGCCATCAGCTTGACGCCGAAGGCGTTCACGAGGGTCGTGAACAGGATCAGCACCGCGGCCAGGATGACCGCGTTGGTCGCCACGTCGTACGTACCGGTGCCGTCCCCCACGAACTGGAAGAACGACGAGATCTGCGGCAGCGTCAGCTGGTACGCCAGCGCGACGGCCGATATGGACACGATCGAGGCGATCAGCATCATCCAGCCGGCGAGCCAGCCCAGATGCGGATTGCCTATCTTCTTCGACCAGTTGTAGACCGAGCCCGCCACGGGATACCGGGCGGCGAGCTCGGCGAAGCACAGGGCGACCATGAACTGGCCGACGAAGACCATCGGCCACGACCACCAGTAGGCGGGGCCGCCGCTGCCGTACCCGAAGTAGAACAGCTGGAAGGTGCCGGTCAGGATCGAGATGTAGCTGATCCCGGCGGCGAAGGTGTGGAAGTTGCCGAGGGTGCGTTTGAGCTCGGGCCGGTAGCCGAACTCGGTGAGCTCGGCGTCGTCGCGGCCGTGTGGGTCGGTCGGCTCTGCGGTTGTTCTCATGGCGGAATTCCTCAATGGGTTGCCTCAGACTGATGTGGATCAGTCGTCAACCCTGGTGGGTGAGGCAGGTGTTGCGCCAGAGGTTCTCCGCCTTGCGATACCCGGCAAGCCTCGCGAGCCCGGGAGCGAAGCCGGTCCCACCATGAGAAGGAGGCGGCGGCTCGGGCCTCGGACCGGACGCCGCTCTCACGTATCCGGTCGCCCTCGTCCCGCCTAGCCCCCTGTCCTCACGGGTCTTACGAGTGGGACAACTGCCCGGCACCACTCCGGCGGCGTATCCGGCCCCGGGCGCGCTCGGCGGCCCGCTCCTGCCGACGGGTCCGCCGCCGCTCGCGCCGCAGAGCCCGCGCCGTGCTGCTCGGCACGGACACCACACCGTGGCGCTGGTTCCAGACCTGGCGCGTCACCCATACGTCGAGCGCACCCCAGGTGGCCGCGATCGTGCTGACCACACCGCTGATCACCATCGGGAACGCCAGCCAGGACCCCGCCATCGTGCACAGAAAGGCCACCATCGCCTGGAGCAGCGTCACGGCGATGAGCAGGACCGCTCGCACGGCCGCAGTCCGCACCGGATCCGGCAAGCGGCGCCGGCGCGCGGGTTCCTCGACCCACAGGGGCCTGTAGCGCTGCTGCTTCCCGGCGCCGCGACCCACCTCGTGAGCCAGGCCTTCCGTCTCTCGTCCCGGGAGGCCCGCTGCGCCCCCGGGGGTGTCGCGATCGGTCGCCTCGGGATCCCGATGCCCCGTCAGCCGCGCCCCACCCGCCCTGGGCGCACCGCGCCGTTCCGCCGTGCCCATCACCGTGTCACTCCCCACCGCCAGCAGACCGCTCGCTCGCATCCGAAGACCCGTGCTCCTCAGTGGCTGCCCGGCTTGCGCTGTTTTACGCCGCCCAGGTGCGGGACGCGGCTCCTGTGGCCGATTCCGCCCCCGTTTCCCGTAAGCAAGGACGAACAACTCCTCGTGAAGATTCCCAGGAATCGAAAAATTTCAGCCAACCGCCCTGACGGAGTTCAGGGGTTGGCCGACGCCACGACCACCGGTTTCGGGGAGACAACTCCCGCAATGCCCGGACAACTCGCCACGCCGCGTGGCTGGCGCGGAAGTTCAGGTTCCGGACCGGCCTTCGAGTTCCCTGTGGGTCGGTAGTAGGCTCGCGCCGTTTGTTGACGCACATGTGTACCCCCGGTAGCCGGGGGCCCGAGCTGGGGGAGGCCATGCGCTTTCGCGGGAAGTCCATCCGCCGGAAGATCGTGGCGCTGCTTCTCGTGCCGCTGGTGTCCCTGACCGCGATCTGGGCCTTCGCCACGGTGCTCACGGGGCGTGAGGCGGGCGACCTGTTCAACGTGTCGTCCGTGGTGGAGAAGATCGGCTACCCCATCGAGGACACCGTCCGCGTCCTCCAGGAGGAGCGCCGCCAGACCCTCGTCCATCTCGCCGACCCCCGTGCCTCCGACGGGCTCGCCGCACTCCGGCGCAGCCGGACCGCCACCGACAAGGCCGTCGGCAGCATCCGCGCGAACGCCCGCAACCCTGACGTGCGCGACGCGATGGGCGCGGACACCGACGAGCGGCTGACCGCCGTCCTGGACGCCTTCGACGGCATCGAGTCGCTGCGCCGCAGCGTCGAGGACGGCACCGTCAACCGCGCCCAGGCCCTCGACCTCTACAACCGGCTCGTCGACCCCTGCTACGTCCTCCTCGCCAATCTGCACGTGGTCGACAACGTCGAACTGGACAAGCAGTACCGCGCGCTGGTCAACCTCGCCCGCGCCCGCGAACTGCTCTCCCGTGAGGACGCCCTCCTCGGCTCCGCCCTGATCGTCGGCAGGATCTCCCACTCCGAAGAGCGGGACATCTCCGACCTCGTGGCCCAGCGCACCCTGATGTACGACGTCAACCTGCCGCTGCTGCCCGTGGCGGAGCGCGACCGCTACCAGAGCTTCTGGAAGAACGCCTCCTCCGCCCCCCTGCGCGTGGCCGAGGAGGCCGCCGTCTCCTCCGGGGCCGGAACCCCCCGCGGTATCTCCGCCAAGAGCTGGGACAGCGCCGCAGGCAACGTGCTCGACGAGCTCGGCACCCTCAACGACCAGGCCAACGACCGCTACCAGGACCGCGTCCACCCCGTCGCCGTAGGCGTCATCGCCAAGGCGGTCATCGCCGGCGCACTCGGCCTGATCGCGCTCCTGCTCTCCCTCTTCCTGTCCGTACGCGTCGGCCGCACCCTCATCCGCGATCTGCGGCAGCTGCGCCTGGAGGCCCATGAGGCGTCCGGAGTACGCCTGCCCAGCGTCATGCGCCGCCTCTCCGCGGGAGAGCAGGTCGACGTCGAGACCGAGGTCCCGCGCCTCGAATACGACAAGAACGAGATGGGCGAGGTCGGCCAGGCCCTCAACACCCTGCAGCGCGCCGCCGTCGAAGCCGCCGTCAAGCAGGCCGAGCTGCGCGCCGGCGTCTCCGAGGTCTTCGTCAACCTCGCGCGCCGCAGCCAGGTCCTGCTCCACAAGCAGCTCACCCTGCTCGACGCCATGGAGCGCCGGACCGAGGACACCGAGGAACTCGCCGACCTGTTCCGCCTCGACCACCTGACCACCCGCATGCGCCGGCATGCCGAGGGCCTCGTGATCCTCTCCGGCGCCGCGCCCTCCCGGCAGTGGCGCAAGCCCGTCCAGCTCATGGACGTCGTGCGCGCCGCCGTCGCCGAGGTCGAGGACTACGAACGCATCGAGGTCCGCCGCCTTCCGCGCATCGCCATCAGCGGCCCGGCCGTCGCGGACCTCACGCATCTGGTGGCCGAACTCCTGGAGAACGCCACGGTGTTCTCCCCGCCGCACACCGCCGTCCAGGTGCTCGGCGAGCGCGTCGCCAACGGTTTCACCCTGGAGATCCACGACCGTGGCCTCGGCATGGCCGCCGAAGCGCTGCTGGACGCCAATCTCCGGCTCGCCGAGACGCCGGAGTTCGAGCTGTCCGACACCGACCGGCTCGGCCTGTTCGTGGTCAGCCGACTCGCCCAGCGCCAGAACGTCCGGGTCTCCCTGCAGCCCTCCCCGTACGGCGGCACGACCGCGGTGGTCTTCATCCCCGACGCCCTGCTGACCGACGACGTCCCGGACACCAACGGCATCGGGTTCCGGCTCGACCGCCCCCAGCTGGCCCCGGACAGCGAGCCGCAGGACAGCCGCCGTGCCGCGCTGTCCCATGCCCCGGCACAGCGCACCGGACTGCCCGCCTCCCTGCTGGACGGCCCGGTCGAGCTGGAGGCCCCCGTCGACCTGGAGACCATCGGGGACTTCCCCGGTGCCATCCAGGACGAGGACAGCGAACACGGCGGTCTGTTCCGCCCTCGCCACTCCCTGACCCGTGCTCCGGACGAGACGGCGGGCCGCCGCGCCGACCCACGTCGGCAAGGCACTGAGGCCCGCGGCTCGGCGGAGCGGACGGACAGCGGCGAAGAGCTGAGTGCTCCGGTCTCGATGCCCCGCCGCAGCACACCCAAGCTGGTCAGCTCACACGGGCGTCCGGTCACCGAGCAGCGCCCCCGGCGGGGGAAGACGGACGAGGAGACCACCACGGCCACCGGCCGAACGGAGTCGGGCTCCACCTCCGCCCTTCCGCAACGCCGCCGGGGCGAGGAGCCCACGGGCGGCCGGACCGCCGGCCGGCCGGGACCCGACCCCGCGACCGCCCTTCCGGCCCGGCGACCCGGCGAGAGCTCCTCGACCGGCAGCCGGCGGGCGGATGCCCTGCCGGACGCGCCTCCGCCGCTTCCGGCGCGCCGTCGCGGGACGGAGCCCGCCCGTCGCGGCATCGGCGCGGCCGGCCGCGCCGAGGACCCCACGGAATCCCCGGTCTCGTCCGGGAGCACCGCCGGCGGCCGCTCCGAGCCCCCCGCTCTGCCCTTGCGGACCCGCCGCGCGGAGATCGCCTCGAGCGGCCCGCACGGGCCGGACCACGGCTCCGGCCGCACGCCGGAGGCCACCGGCGCGCCCTCACGCAGCGAGACAGGCTCCGGCGCCCGGGCGACCGGCTCCGCACCACCGCCCGGCCCCGGCTCCGCGCCGCTGCCCCGGCGTGTCCGCCAGGCCAACCTGGCCCCGCAGCTCAAGCGGAGCTCGGAGCCGCGTACCGACGACAGGGCCGAGCCCGTCGAACGCGACGCCGAGGAAGTACGCAGCCGCATGGCATCGCTCCAGCGTGGCTGGCAGCGTGGCCGTGAGGAGAACGCCGAGGGCGACTCAGCCCACAACGGCGCAGCACCACAACGAACGACAGAGGGGGACGGTCGATGACCGCACCGAAGGCGACCGGCCACACCGCGACCATCAAGGGGGAGCTGAACTGGCTCCTCGACGACCTGGTGGACCGTGTCGCGAGCATTCGCAAGGCCCTCGTGCTCTCCGGCGACGGTTTGCCGACGGGCGTGTCCAAGGACCTGACCAGGGAGGACAGCGAGCACCTGGCCGCCGTCGCCTCCGGGTTCCACAGCCTCGCCAAGGGCGTGGGGCGCCATTTCGAGGCCGGCAACGTCCGCCAGACGGTGGTCGAGCTCGACGACGCCTTCCTGTTCGTGACGGCGGCCGGCGACGGCAGCTGCCTCGCAGTCCTGTCGGACGCCGACTCCGACGTCGGCCAGGTCGCCTACGAGATGACGCTCCTCGTGAAGCGGGTGGGCGTGCATCTGGCCGCCGCTCCGCGCACCGATCTGCCCGCAGGCGGGTAGTGGGATGACATGAGCGCTGACGGTCAGGGAAGAAGCCACTGGTTCGACGACGATGCCGGACCGGTCGTCCGTCCGTACGCCATGACCCGCGGCCGCACCAGCAGCCAGGGCCAGCACCGCCTGGACCTGATCGCGGTCGTGGTCGCGGAGCCGCACGCGGACGATCCGGAAGCCGACCACATGCTCTCCCCGGAGCATGTGGACATCGTCGAACTGTGCCGCGACATCCCGCAGTCGGTCGCCGAACTCGCAGCGGAACTCGACCTGCCGATCGGGGTGGTACGTGTCCTCGTCGGAGATCTCGTGGACGCGGAATTCGTCCATGTGAACCGGCCCGTACCCCCTGCCGAACTGCCGGACGAGAGTATTCTGCGCGACGTGATCAACGGCCTCCGGGCGCTGTGAGCAGCGCGGAAGCGGGGTACTGACGTGACTGGCTGGCAGTTCTGGGTGGACCGGGGCGGCACCTTCACCGACGTCGTCGCCCGGCGCCCGGACGGCCGGCTGCTCACGCACAAGCTGCTCTCGGACAGCCCCGCACGCTACGCCGACGCCGCGGTCGAGGGTGTCCGTACCCTGCTGGCAGGCTCCGGCGACCCCGTCGACAGCGTGCGCATGGGGACCACCGTCGCCACCAACGCCCTCCTGGAGCGCAAGGGCGAGCGCACCCTGCTGCTCATCACCCGCGGCTTCCGCGACGCCCTGCGCATCGCCTACCAGAACCGCCCCAGCATCTTCGCCCGCCGCATCGACCTGCCCGAGCTGCTGTACGAACGGGTCGTCGAGGTCGACGAGCGCATCGCCGCCGACGGCACCGTCCTGCGCGCCCCCGACCCGGAGGCCCTCGCCGGGCCGCTGCGGGAGGCGTACGACGACGGGATCCGCGCCGTCGCGGTGGTCTGCATGCACAGCCACCTCCACCCGGCCCACGAGCAGGCCGTCGGGGAAGTCGCCGCCCGTATCGGCTTTCCGCAGATCTCGCTCTCCAGCGAGGCCAGCCCCCTGATGAAGCTCGTACCCCGTGGCGACACCGCCGTCGTCGACGCCTACCTCTCGCCCGTGCTGCGCCGCTACGTCCGGCAGGTCGCCGACGAGCTCGAAGGCGTCCGGCTGATGTTCATGCAGTCCAACGGCGGCCTCACCGAAGCAGGGCAGTTCCGCGGGAAGGACGCCATCCTGTCCGGGCCGGCCGGAGGCATCGTCGGCATGGCCCGCATGTCGCAGCTGGCCGGGTTCGACCGGGTCATCGGCTTCGACATGGGTG
Source organism: Streptomyces paradoxus (assembly GCF_014202475.1). GTDB lineage: Bacteria > Actinomycetota > Actinomycetes > Streptomycetales > Streptomycetaceae > Streptomyces > Streptomyces paradoxus. Next base: position 18,174 of record NZ_JACHGV010000006.1, on the reverse strand, counting down.
GGACCTCCACCGACGTCTCCCACTTCGCGGGCGCGTACGAGCGCGTCTTCACCAGCCAGATCGCCGGCGTCCGGCTGCGCGCGCCCATGCTGGACATCCACACCGTCGCCGCCGGTGGCGGGTCCGTCCTGCACTTCGACGGTTCCCGCTACCGCGTAGGGCCGGACTCGGCGGGCGCGGACCCGGGGCCCGCCTGCTACCGCGGCGGCGGACCGCTCGCCGTCACCGACGCCAACGTCATGCTCGGCCGGATCCAGCCCGCTCACTTCCCGAAGGTGTTCGGACCGGACGGCGACCAGCCACTCGACGAGACACTCGTCCGGGACCGCTTCACCGCCCTCGCCCGCGAGATCGGCGAGCAGACCGGCGACGACCGCACGCCCGAACAGGTCGCAGAGGGCTACCTGCAGATCGCCGTGGCCAACATCGCCTCCGCCGTGAAGCGGATCTCCGTCCAGAAGGGCCACGACGTCACCCGCTACGCCCTCACCACCTTCGGCGGCGCCGGCGGCCAGCACGCCTGCATGGTCGCCGACTCCCTCGGCATCCGCACCGTCCTCGTGCCCCCCATGGCCGGAGTCCTGTCCGCACTCGGCATCGGCCTCGCCGACACCACCGCCATGCGTGAGCAGTCCGTCGAGGCGCCCCTGGCACCGGACTCGATGCCCGGCGTCCTCAAGACCGCCGAAGACCTGGAAGCGGCGGCCCGCGCCGAGCTCCTCGCCGAGGACGTGCCCGAGGAGCACATCGAGGTCACCCGCCGCGCGGAACTCCGCTATGACGGCACCGACACCACCCTCACCGTGGAGCTGACCGAGCCCGGCGCGATGCGGCGCGCCTTCGAAGACCGTCATCGCGCCACGTACTCCTTCACTCTCGACCGCCCGATCGTCGTCGAAGCCCTCTCCGTCGAAGCCACCGGCATCACCGAACCCCCCGATCTGTCCGCTCTCGCGCCCCACGCGGCCACCCCCGACGGCAGCCCCGGCCGCGGCTCCGCAGCGCCCGGGACCGTCCGCCTTCACACCGGCGGCGCCTGGCGCGACGTGCCCCTCCACCGCCGAGAGGACCTTCCCCCCGGCGACACCGTCACCGGCCCGGCGATCATCACCGAAGCCGGCTCGACGACCGTCGTCGACGACGGCTGGCGGGCTGCGGCGACCCACGACGGGCATCTGGTCATGGAACGCGCCGCGATTACGCAGAGTTCCGATCTCGACACGAAAGTCGACCCGGTTCTGCTGGAGGTCTTCAACAACCTGTTCATGTCGATCGCCGAGCAGATGGGCGCCCGACTCGAATCCACCGCCCAGTCCGTCAACATCAAGGAGCGCCTGGACTTCTCCTGCGCCCTCTTCGACCCGGACGGCAACCTGGTGGCCAACGCCCCGCACATCCCCGTCCACCTGGGCTCGATGGGCACGAGCGTCAAGGAGGTCATCCGCCGGCGCGGCCCCCGCATGCGCCCCGGCGACACCTACGCCGTCAACGACCCCTACCACGGCGGCACGCACCTGCCCGACGTCACCGTCATCACCCCGGTCTTCGACACCTCACCGTCACCGGACACGGAGAGTGACACGGAAGGAAGTGCGGGGAGCGACCCGGAGATCCTCTTCTACGTCGCCTCGCGCGGCCATCACGCCGAGATCGGCGGCATCGCCCCCGGCTCCATGCCCGCGGGCAGCCGCACCATCGAGGAGGAGGGCGTCCTCTTCGACAACTGGCTGCTCGCCGAGAACGGCCGCTTCCGCGAGGACGAGACGCTCCGCCTCCTCACCGACGCGCCCCATCCCTCCCGCAACCCGAAGACCAACCTCGCCGACCTGCGCGCCCAGATCGCCGCCAACCACAAGGGCGTCGACGAGGTCGGCCGCATGATCGAGGACTACGGCCTCGACGTCGTCCAGGCCTACATGAGGCACGTCCAGGACAACGCGGAGGAGGCCGTACGCCGCGTCATCGGCGCCCTCGACGACGGCGACTACGCCTACGAGACCGACTCGGGTGCCGTCATCCGCGTGGCCGTGCGCGTGGACCGCCAGGACCGGTCCGCGACCATCGACTTCACCGGCACGTCCGCGCAACTGCCCACCAACTTCAACGCCCCCTTCTCGGTCGTCAACGCCGCCGTCCTCTACGTCTTCCGCACCCTCGTCGCGGACGACATCCCCCTCAACGACGGTTGTCTGCGCCCCCTGGACATCGTCGTCCCGCCCGGCTGCCTGCTCGCGCCCGAGCCGCCCGCTGCCGTGGTCGCCGGGAACGTGGAGACCTCCCAGGCCGTCACCGGAGCCCTCTACGCGGCGCTCGGCGTCCAGGCCGAGGGCTCCGGGACCATGAACAACGTCACCTTCGGCAACCAACGCCACCAGTACTATGAGACCGTTGCCTCGGGCTCCGGCGCGGGCGACGGCTTCCCCGGCGCACCCGTCGTCCAGACCCACATGACCAACTCCCGCCTCACCGACCCCGAGGTGCTGGAGTGGCGACTGCCCGTGCGTCTGGAGGAGTTCGCCGTCCGGCGGGGCAGCGGCGGCGCCGGCCGGTGGCACGGCGGGGACGGCGCGGTACGCCGCATCCGCTTCCTCGAACCCATGACCGTCTCCACCCTGTCCCAGCACCGCCGGGTCCCGCCCTACGGCATGGCGGGCGGTGAGCCGGGTGCTCTCGGCGCCAACCGGGTGGAGCACGCCGACGGCACGGTGACCGCACTCGGCGGCAGCGACTCCGCGGACCTCGTCACCGGCGACGTACTCGTCATCGAAACCCCCGGCGGCGGAGGCTACGGCCCGCCGTCGCCCGACCCCCATCAAGCAGGAGAAGAGATCGATGATCTTCGGGCGTTCTGAGCGCGGCAAGCCTCCGGTCGAGCCCGTCACGCTCAAGATCCTGGTGGCCGGCGGCTTCGGCGTGGGCAAGACCACGCTCGTCGGCGCGGTCAGCGAGATCAGGCCGCTGCGCACCGAGGAGCTGCTCACCGAGGCCGGGCGCCCGGTCGACGACACCAGCGGCGTGGAGGGCAAGCACACCACCACCGTGGCCATGGACTTCGGCCGTATCACCCTCCGCGAGGACCTCGTGCTGTACCTCTTCGGCACACCCGGCCAGGAGCGGTTCTGGTTCATGTGGGACGAACTCTCCGAGGGCGCGCTCGGTGCCGTCGTCCTCGCCGACACCCGCCGCCTGGAGGACTGCTTCGCCGCCGTCGACTACTTCGAACGCCGCTCGATCCCCTTCCTCGTCGGCGTCAACTGCTTCGAGGGCGCTCCCCGTTACCCGGTCGAGGACGTCCGCCAGGCCCTCGACCTGGACGAGGGCGTGCCGCTGCTGATGTGCGACGCCCGCGACCGCGAGTCGGTCAAGGAGGCACTCATCGGCGTCGTCCAGCACGCCATGGCGTACGCCGCCGACCGCCGCGAGGTCGTCACCGGCTGACGCCGCCCCGTCGGCTCACGCGGCCCGTACCCCCGCCGACCGGGGTACGGGCCGCCGTCGGAAAGGACGCTCCACGCGCGCGTGGTCAGCTGTCGCCCTCCTCCCAGCCAAAGCTCTTCTCCACGGCCTTGCGCCAGTTGTGGTACTGGCGGTCCCGCACCGACGCCTCCATGTCCGGAGTCCACTCGACGTCCTTCTGCCAGTGCGCCTTGAGTTCGTCCGTATCGTTCCACACGCCGGTGGCCAGACCGGCCGCGTAGGCGGCGCCCAGACAGGTCGTCTCGGAGACCTTGGGCCGCACCACCGGGACGTCGAGCACGTCCGCCTGGTGCTGCATGAGCAGGTTGTTCTTCGTCATGCCGCCGTCGACCTTGAGGGTGGTGATGTGCACCCCGGAGTCCTGGTACATGGCGTCCACGACCTCACGGGTCTGCCAGCTCGTCGCCTCCAGCACCGCGCGCGCGAGGTGCGCCTTCGTGACGTACCGGGTCAGGCCGGTGATCACACCGCGTGCGTCGGAGCGCCAGTAGGGCGCGAACAGGCCCGAGAACGCCGGAACGATGTACGAGCCGCCGTTGTCCTCCACGCTCGCCGCGAGAGGCTCGATCTCGTCGGCCGTCCGGATGATGCCGAGCTGGTCCCGGAACCACTGGACCAGCGCGCCCGTGATGGCGATCGCGCCCTCCAGGCAGTAGACCGGCGCCTCGGTGCCGATCTTGTACCCCATCGTCGTCAGCAGTCCGCTCTTCGACGGCACCGGGCGGTCACCCGTGTTGAGCAGGAGGAAACTCCCCGTGCCGTAGGTGTTCTTCGCCGTGCCCACGTCGTAACAGGCCTGCCCGAACACGGCCGCCTGCTGGTCGCCCAGCGCGGACGCCACGGGCACACCGGCGAGCTGGCCGACGGCGGTGCCGTACACCTCGGAGGAGGAGCGGATCTCGGGCAGGATGGCCTCGGGGATGTTCATGGCCGAGAGGATCGAGGAGTCCCACTGGAGGGTCTCCAGGTTCATCAGCATGGTGCGCCCGGCGTTGGTCACGTCGGTGACGTGCTGCCCGCCGTCCGTGCCGCCGGTGAGGTTCCAGATCAGCCAGGAGTCCATCGTGCCGAAGGCGATCTCGCCGCGTTCGGCACGCTTCCGCAGGTCGGGCACGTTGTCGAGCAACCAGGCCGCCTTGGGCCCCGAGAAGTACGTGGCCAGCGGCAGGCCCGTCTGCTCGCGGAAGCGGTCCTGCCCGTCCGAGCCACCCAGCTGGTTGCACAGCGCCGCCGTCCGCGTGTCCTGCCAGACGATGGCGTTGTGCACCGGCTTGCCCGTGGAGCGGTCCCACAGGAGGGTCGTCTCGCGCTGGTTGGTGATCCCCATCGCGCTCAGCTGGTCGGCCCTCAGACCGGCCTTGGCGATCGCCCCTGCCACCACCGCCTGCGTCTTGGACCAGATCTCGGTGGCGTCGTGCTCCACCCAGCCGGGCTTCGGGAAGATCTGGCGGTGCTCACGCTGGTCAACGGCGACGATCGCGCCGTCCTGGTTGAAGACGATGCAGCGGCTCGACGTGGTGCCCTGGTCGATGGCTGCGACGTACTTCGCGGAGTTGTCCGTCATGGCTACCCCTTCGGCTGGTCAGAAGGCTGCGTTGTAGATGACGCCACCCAGGAGGCCGCCGATCACTGGTCCCACGACGGGGATCCACGAGTAGCCCCAGTCGGTGGTGCCCTTGTTCGGGATCGGCAGGATGGCGTGGATGATGCGCGGGCCGAGGTCACGCGCCGGGTTGATGGCATAGCCGGTGGGGCCACCCAGGGACAGGCCGATACCGACGACCAGGAAGGCGACCAGGAGAATCGCGATGCCGGACCCGTAGATGCCCTCTTCGCCGGGGATCAAGCCGATGCCGACGCCCTCGACGTGTCTGTTGCTGCCCACCAGGGCGAGGAGGGGCAGCACCAGGGCGATGGTGGCGAGGATCTCGGTGATCAGGTTGGCCACCGGGTTACGGATCTCGGGGATCGTGGAGAAGATGCCCAGCGTCGGAACCGGCTCGTCCACCGTGCCCTCCGTGGTGCCCGTCTTCCGCACGTTCGCCTGGAACTGGGCCAAGTACACGAGGTAGGCGAGGACGGCCCCGATCATGGCGCCGGTGATCTGTCCCAGCAGGTAGATCCACACCTTGTCCCACACGCCGGTGTCGACGGCCAGGCCCAAGGTGACGGCCGGGTTGAGGTGCCCTCCGGAGAGGGGAGCGGCGGTGTACGCGCCCGCCAGCACGCCGAAGCCCCAGCCGAACGCGATCACCACCCACCCCGCGGCTCGCGCTTTCGAGAATCTGAGGGTGACGGCGGCACACACGCCGGCACCGAACAGGATCAGGATCGCCGTGCCGATCATCTCGCCGACGAAAATGTCTCCGTTAGTCATGGCGGCTCCTCAGCCCTGGCCCGGGACGATCGGCCCCGGTTCTCACCTGCAAGGTGCGTTTCCCGTGGCTACTTCAGCCGGAGGCGGGGAGTGTCCGCGCCCCGCCCGGCATCCGTGACGAGCGTGCCGTCGCAGCCGAATCGCCCGTGGAGGAATGGGCCTTGGCGCAGGCGCATCCACGCGCCGCAGTGCCGGAATACGCCGCGTATGTACGGCGATGTCGACTGACACCGGAAGTGTTCACCGGCACCCATGGGGCGTCAAGGTCGCCGACCGCAACGGTTGACGGCCATCCGACGGCCGCCGGGCTCGCGCCGGGCCGACGGGCCGGTTGCTCGGCCATGGCGCGCCCGGTCGGGTCGTTGTTCAGATCTGGTCCGGACCCGCGCGGGCCTCCGTGAGCCGCGCGAGGCTTGACTGATGGTGTCCGGCCTCCGCCGGGCTCCGCAGGGGGCGAAAGCCCGGCCGCACCTGACTCCTCGCTTGCTAGTGTCCAGGATTCACCTGACCTGGCGGTTTCTCAACCGCAGGAGTTCCGCGGCGCCATGGCCGCCCCGGAAGACCCCGCGCGGGCCGGGTACCGCCCGCCCCGGGCACGACCTCGGCAGCGCCGCGACCCCGTGCACCGAGCCCTCCTGGCTCAGCTGCCGAAGGGCGCGGATGCCGCGGTTCCGGACCGTCGGCCAGGACCAGCCCAGCAGCATCCGCCCATGAGGAGGCGCGACGGCTCTCGCGCACGCCTCAGACGCCCTGCACGCCCCTCTCGACCGCCACCGCGCACCCCGCCGAAGCGGGCGCCGGCCGCGAGCCCCTGCGTGCCTCATGGCCCGGCACGCCGGCCCGGCCCAGCACCCAACTCGCCCCGTGCAGCGCCTTCGCCGCCTTCTTCAAGGGAGCCAGGCAGGCCGCGGCCTGCCGGTGGTCGCTCACACTGCCCGGTGTACAGAGCACCGTCGCCAGAGACAGCGTGACCGGCCGGCCCCCCGCCGACCAGTCGGCGTCCAGCACCGAGGCGGCCAGCGGATCGAGACCGTCCGGATCGGCGAGCACCAGGAAGTCGTCCCCGCCGATGTGCCCCACACGGGCCCCGTCCGACGCGGCTCGTTGCAGTGCCCGGCCCACCGCCCGGATCAGCTCGTCGCCCGCCGCGAACCCGGCCCCGTCGTTGACCTGCTTGAAGTGGTCGACGTCCAGCCAGCTCAACGCGAACGCCCGCCCCGCTGCGATCCGCCGGTCCACCTCGCCGGTGATCGCGTCCGAGCCGGGCAGACGCGTCAGCGGATTGAGCCCGGCCGCCTCCTCCACCCGTGTCTCCGCCAGTGCTCGCACGAGGTCCGCGAGCCGCACGGTCCCCACGCACCGCCCGTACTCGTCCACCACGGCCACGTCGTCCGACGTACGGTCCCGCCCTCCGACCGCCACCACGTCCAGGACTTCCCAGGCGGTGGCGTCGACGCCCACCGTCCGCGGTGGGTCACCGAGCTTGGCCGCGGGCCGGTCGGCGTACAGGGCGTGTCCGTAGCGCCCCGACATCGACAGCAGGAAGCGCGAGCGGTGCACCGACCGGACCGGCACGCCGGTGGTGTCCACGAGCAGCACCCCGGACACGTCCGGCGACCCGGTCAGCAGGGCGCGCACCTGCCCCGCGGACGCGGTGGCCGGCAGCAGAGCGGCGGGCCGGACGAACTCCCGCACCGACGGCCCGGTCCGCGGTGCGGCCACCTCGGCGGGGGAGCGGGGCGGGACGTAGACGTCCGCGGCGGGCAGGCGCGCCGGCGGTGCGAACAGCTCGCCCTGCGCCAACTGCGCCCCGCCCGCCAGCGCCGCCGCACACTGTCCCTCGGTCTCCACGCCCTCCACGGCCAGGAGCGCCCCCAGCTCGTCGCACAGTGTCCGCATCGACCGCACCACCGCCGGCCGTGCCAGCAGCGACGCATCCAGCTTCAGCAGGCCGGGGGAGAGGTCCGACAGCAGCCGCAAGGGCACGTCGCCGTCCCCGACCCCGTCCGCGCAGAACCGGAAGCCCTGCCCGCGCAGCGTGGCCACCGCCTCCAGGAGAGCCCGCTGTGGCACATGTGTGTACGGCGGGCAGAGGTCGATCGTGACTTCCCAGGGCAGCCGCCCCGCCTCCCGCACGGCGTCGTGCAGTGACGGCAGCCCGCCGAGGTCCGCGAGTGTCCCGGCGAACACGTTGACGAACAGCGGAAGCAGGGTTTCCATGCGCGCCGCCGCGCGAACCGCCGCCACCGCCAGCCGGCAGTCCAGCCCGGGGTCCCGGCGGGCCTCGGCCAGGACGTCGCCGGCCTCCGGGCGGGCGAGTATCTCCAGCCCCGCGACCGCGCCGGTCGTCAGATTGACCACCGGTTGGAAAGCGAAGCGGAGAGTGTCCGTCCAGGAGTGCACAGCAGCATGATTGACGTCACCGGCGCACGCCCGAGCGCAGTTCATGAGACGTTCACGCAGCATTCCGGAGCGATCACGCAGCGTAGGACTCGGGGGTTAATGTGACGTGATGTCAGAAATGTGTCACGGCCGGCCGGAGGACGGCGGCACGACCCCGAGTGCGCCGGGTGGTTGCCACGCCGGCCGCGGTCCCTTTCCCCAACTCCGCCATTCCTGATAGACGCAGGGACATGACACGACTCTCCACCGTGGCACGTGCCCTGATCACCGCGTTCGCCGCCTTGCTGGCATCGACCGCCCCCACCGCGACCGCCCGGGCCGGCACCGACCCCAAGGCGCCGGACGAATTCGTGGCGCTGAGAAGCGTGGACCCGACGATCATCCAGGAGATGCGCTACGTCACCCCGCACAACTTCGTGGGCGAGCGCATCGACGGCTACCGGCAGCCCGTCTGCATCCTCACCCGCCCCGCCGCCGAAGCCCTCCACAAGGCCCAGCGGAAGCTCCTTCGCCAGGGCTACACGCTCAAGGTGTACGACTGCTACCGGCCACAGCGGGCGGTGGACCACTTCGTCCGCTGGGCCGAGGATCTCGAAGACGAGGCCATGAAGGGCGAGTTCTACCCGAACGTCGACAAGGCCCGGCTGTTCGCCGACGGGTACATCGCGGCGAAATCCGGCCACAGCCGCGGCTCCACCCTGGACGTCACGCTCGTCAGACTCCCGGCCAAGCCGACCAGGCCCTACCACCCCGGGGAGCCCCTGGTGCCGTGCTTCGCCCCCCAGGGTGAGCGGTTCCCCGACAACTCGGTCGACATGGGGACCGGGTTCGACTGCTTCGACACCCTCTCCCACACCCTCGACCCACGCATCCAGGGCCGGCAGCGCCACCACCGGATGCTCCTCAAAAGCACCCTGGAAGGACTCGGCTTCGTGAACCTGGCAGAGGAGTGGTGGCACTACACCTTCAAGCCCGAGGCCTATCCGGACACCTACTTCGACTTCCCTGTGTCCAGGAAGTCGCTGACCAGCGCGCACTGAGCGGCCTGCCCGAGGAGCCCTCTCCGTGATCGGCTACAGTCCGCCGCGTGTCCGAGACTCAGCACTCCGCTTCCAACTCCGCGCCGAACTCCCACTGTTCCAGCTGCGGCGCGCCCTACGGAGAGGGCGTCACCGGCTGGCCCCGCACCTGCCCGGTGTGCGGTGCCGTGGCCTACCGCAATCCACTCCCGGTCGCGGTGGCCCTCCAGCCCGTGTACGACACCCAGGGCACCGCCCTGGTCGTCATCACCCGAACCATCGCCCCCGCGCGCGGGGGGATCGCCCTGCCCGGTGGCTACATCGACGACCGGGAGGACTGGCGGCAGGCCGTCATACGCGAACTCAGAGAGGAAACCGGCATCGACGCGGCCGGCCGCGACGTACGGCTCGCCGACGCGATGAGCTCACCCGACGGACACCTGCTGCTGTTCGGTCTCCTCCCGGAGCGACCGGCCGAGGGCCTGCCCTCCTCGGCCGCCACCAACGAGACAGCGGGCTGGCACCTCCTGCGCAGGCCCGAGGAACTCGCCTTCCCCCTGCACACCCTGGCCGTACGGGCCTGGTTCGAAGGCCGGTACATCTGAGCTCACGGCTCCCCGGCCCCGCGGACGCGCACCGGGTAGGGCGGCGCGCCCCCGCCGTCCTCACCCTCCCGCTCCACGACCACCCGCGAGCCCCTCCACCGAGCGGTGTAGCGCTCGATCTCCGGCTCGTCCCACCCGTCGCCTCCGTCCGGCACGACCAGCCCGCCCCCGGTCCGCCCCCGGGCGGGCGCCCACACCTCCAGTTCCAGCCCGCCGTCCTCCCCGCGTACCGGAAGCACGGCACCCGCGCGGGCCAGCACCGGGATGCGCGCCAGGGGCGCGTCGACGAGCACCTGCCCCGGCCCCTCGTACGCCTGCCCCGTCGCGGTGTCGTACCAGCGCCCCCGCGGCAACTGCACCGCACGCCGGTCGGCGCCCGGGGCCAGCACCGGCGCCACCAGCAGGCTGTCGCCCAGCAGAAAGGCGTCCTGACACTCCCTCAGCGCCCGCTCCTCCGGCGCCGTCCACCACACAGGCCGCACATAGGGCGCTCCCGTACGCCGCGCCAGATGCGCCAGCGTCATGAAGTACGGCAGCAGCCGCCGGCGTTCGACGAGCGCCACGCGCGCGTGCTCCAGCACCTCACCCCCGAACTCCCACGGCTCCCTGCGCCCCGCCCGCAGACTCGCGTGGGTACGGAACAGCGGCAGAAACGCGCCCAGCTGGAGCCACCGCAGATACAGCTCGGGGGACGGATGCCCGTCGAAGCCCCCGACGTCAGGACCCGAGTACGGGACACCGCACAGCCCGAGCCCCATCACCAGGGCCAAGGACGCCCGCAGCCCGGGCCAGCCGGTGGCCACGTCCCCCGACCACGTCCCTCCGTAGCGCTGCATGCCGGCCCACCCGGAGCGGGAGAACAGAAACGGCCGCTCCCCGGGAGCGAGCTTCCGCAACCCCTCGAAGGCCGCCCTGGCCATGCACAGCGCGTACACGTTGTGCGCCTCGCGGTGGTCGCCGCCCCTCCCCTCCAGGGAGTGCCGGGCCGACCGCGGCAGGGTCGACTCACCGAAGGCGGCGAAGGACGTGGGTTCGTTCATGTCGTGCCAGAAGCCCGCGAAGCCCTGGGCGAGCCGCTCCTCGTAGAGCCCGCCCCACCACGCACGCACGCGCGCGTGCGTGAAGTCGGGAAACACCGCCTCCCCGGACCATGCGACCCCCTCCACCACGTCCCCCGAGGCACCCCTCACGAACGCGTCCTCGGCAGCCCCACCGTCGTACACCGCATGGCCGGGCAGGGCCTTCACAGCCGGGTCGATGATCGACACCAGCCTGATGCCCTCCCGCCGCAGCTCCTCGGCCAGGACGGGCAGCTTCGGGAAGCGGTCCCGGTCGACGGTGAAGACCTGATGCGCCTCCAGGTGGTCGATGTCCAGGTGCACGGCATCCAGCGGCAGACCGTGTTCCAGGTACCCCGTGACGATCCGCCGCACCTCCTGCTCACTGCCGAACCCCCACCGCGCGTGCTGGTACCCGAGGGCCCACGCGGGCGGCAGCGCGGGCGCCCCGGTGAGCGACGCCCAGGCGAGCAGCACGCGCGCGGGGGTGCCGACCATCACCCAACAACGCAGCGGGCCGCCCTCCATCCGCAGCTCGCTCGTCCCGGCACGGTCGTGCCCGGAACCCGCGCCCTCCTCGCCCTCCCGCAGCGTCACCGTGCCGTCCCACGAGCTGTCGTGGAAGGCCAGGTGCGTACCGCCGTCGGACACCACCAGCTGCACCGGCATCGTGATGTACAGCGGGTCGTCCCCAGGGGCGAAGGCGCGGCCGGGATCGGTGTTCCACAGCCGGTACGTCCCGTCCGGCAGCCGAGGACCCGAGGCACGCCCCCCGAGCCCGAAGAACCGCGCGTCGGCGCCCACCTCCGACCGCTGCATCCACCGCGCCGGGCCGCCGCCGACCGGCTCCCACCACCGCGGCGGCAGATCACGCCGCAGGGTCACACCACCCGGAGTGAGCACCTCCACCGCACCGTGCCGGGAGACCACCACCGTCACCCGCTCGGCCACCACACGCCAGCCGCCGTCCTTGTCCGGCTCCAGGACCGCTCGCGGATCGGGCTCCGGGCAACGGCCGGCCAGCGCGTACGACGGCTCGGGCTCCGCCCCGTCCCAGCCCCAGAACACGGCCCCGTTCACGGCGACCAGAATCCGCAGCTCCGACCGGCTGAACCGGACGACGCCGCCTCCCGGCCCCGGCTCTGCGCCCTCCACGAGCCCGGGCACCCGCGCACGCTCCGCCCCCCGCGCCGGCAGCCCGGTGGCGTCGGCCCGGCGCCTGCGCCACGCTGCTCGTACGGTACGCACACCCTGCGCCGCCCCCACCGAAGCCACCGCTTTCACCGAACGCACCAGGTCACGACCGTTCATGCTGCTCACCCTGCCACTGACCGCCTCGCAATCGAGTGTCGTTCAACTGCCGTTCACCCGTGCCAGGACCACATCTTCACGACACGGACTATGTGGGGCGCACCCTGGTGCCGAAGTCGATCACATGGCATTGTCCGTGCCAGCCGCTCACGCGCACACCCCAGCCCGTGCGCGGAGGACGCACACGACGCGCACAGTCCGGGAGCCGACCATGTCGACCGTTAGTCCCCAGCCGCTCTGGCAGCCCGACCCCGAGCGCATCGCCCGCGCACGGATCACCAGGTTCCAGGCCTGGGCGGCCGAGCACCACGGGGCCCCCGCCGAGGGCGGCTACGCGGCCCTGCAGCGCTGGTCCGTCGACGACCTGGACACCTTCTGGAAAGCCGTCACCGAGTGGTTCGAGGTCCGCTTCTCGCACCCCTACGCGCGCGTGCTGGGCGACCGCTCGATGCCGGGCGCCCAGTGGTTCCCCGAAGCGACCCTGAACTACGCCGAACACGCCCTGCGCGCGGCCGGCACCCGCGCGGACGAACCGGCCCTCCTCCACGTCGACGAGACCCACGAACCACGCCCCGTGACCTGGGCCGAGCTGCGCCGCCAGGTCGGCTCCCTCGCCGCCGAACTGCGAGCGCTCGGAGTACGCCCCGGCGACCGGGTCAGCGGCTACCTCCCGAACGTCCCACAGGCCGTCGTCGCCCTCCTCGCCACGGCCGCCGTCGGCGCCGTCTGGACGTCCTGTGCGCCCGACTTCGGCGCCCGCAGCGTCCTCGACCGCTTCCAGCAGGTCGAACCGGTCGTGCTCTTCACGGTCGACGGCTACCGCTACGGCGGCAAGGAGCACGACCGACGCGAGGTCGTCGCCGAACTGCGCCGTGAACTGCCCACCGTGCGCGCGGTGATCCACATCCCGCTCCTCGGCACCGAGGCACCCCCGGGAGCCCTGGAGTGGTCGGCCCTGACCTCTGCCGACACGGAACCCGTTTTCGAGCAGGTGCCCTTCGACCACCCCCTGTGGGTGCTCTACTCCTCCGGCACGACCGGGCTGCCCAAGGCCATCGTCCAGTCCCAGGGCGGCATCCTGGTCGAGCACCTCAAGCAACTCGGCCTGCACTGCGATCTCGGCCCCGAGGACCGCTTCTTCTGGTACACGTCGACCGGCTGGATGATGTGGAACTTCCTCGTCTCCGGCCTGCTCACCGGCACGACGATCGTCCTCTACGACGGCAGCCCCGGCTACCCCGACACCGGCGCCCAGTGGCGGATCGCCGAACGCACGAAGGCCACCCTCTACGGCACCTCCGCCGCCTACGTCATGGCCTGCCGCAAGGCGGGCGTGCACCCGTCCCGCGACTTCGACCTCTCCTCGGTCCAGTGCGTCGCCACCACCGGCTCGCCCCTGCCGCCCGACGGTTTCCGCTGGCTCCACGACGAGGTCCGCGACGACCTGTGGATCGCCTCCGTCAGCGGCGGCACCGACGTGTGCTCCTGCTTCGCCGGAGCCGTACCGACCCTCCCCGTCCACGTCGGCGAGCTCCAGGCCCCCTGTCTCGGCACCGACCTCCAGTCCTGGGACCCCGGCGGCAGCCCCCTCACCGACGAGGTCGGCGAACTCGTCGTCACCAACCCCATGCCGTCGATGCCCATCCACTTCTGGAACGACCCCGACGGCAGCCGCTACCACGACAGCTACTTCGACACCTACCCCGGCGTGTGGCGGCACGGCGATTGGATCACCGTCACCTCCCGCGGATCCGTCGTCATCCACGGCCGCTCCGACTCCACGCTCAACCGCCAGGGCGTCCGCATGGGATCCGCCGACATCTACGAAGCCGTCGAGCGGCTCCCCGAGATCAGGGAGTCCCTCGTCATCGGCATCGAGCAGCCCGACGGCGGCTACTGGATGCCCCTCTTCGTACACCTGGCCCCCGGAGCCGTCCTCGACGAGGCCCTGCTGAACCGCATCAAGCAGACGATCCGCGAGCAGCTCTCCCCGCGCCACGTCCCCGACGAGATCATCGAAGTACCCGGCGTCCCGCACACCCTCACCGGCAAGCGCATCGAGGTCCCCGTCAAACGCCTCCTCCAGGGCACTCCCCTGGAAAAGGCGGTCAACCCGGGCTCCATCGACAACCTCGACCTGCTGAACTTCTACGAGGAGCTGGCCCGCAAACGCGCCTGACCCCGCCCCCGACCCGCAACTCCCCGTCACCGGCGCTCGGGGCGCAGGTCACAGCTGCACCCGCTGTGACCTGCCCCTTCCGGCCTCTCCCGGGTACGTGAACGCCCGAAGACGGGCCATTGTCAGTGCCGCCGGTTACTGTGAGTGAGCATTGATCGACCGTGCACAGGGGGAAACAATGGCGCACACCGACAACCGGACCATGCGACGCGTCCTGCACCGCGAAATCGCCGGCACCATCGGCCTGCTGACCGACGAACACGACTTCCGGGCCATGCGGCGCTACCGCAGCTTCACCTTCGCCGATCACGCGACCTACCTGAAACAGGTGGAGGCCCTCCTCAGGACCCGCGCCCTGCAGGGCAGCCACACCACGGTCGCCCTCTTCGACCCCGAGGCGTACGCCGAGTTCTGCACACAGAAGGGCCTGGACCCCGACCACCCGTCGAGCCGCACACGCTTCACCGCACAGATCGCAACCACAGGCCCCACCCTTCCCTACGACGGCCGCCCGCTTGCCGACCTGCTCCCGGCCCTCGTCGACGAAGCCGTACGTCAGGCCACCTGGGAGTACGCGACCACCCTCCTCGCCCGCCTGGGCCCCTGCGCCTCCTGCGGCGAGGACATCGGACGAGCCGCCTTCAGCCGAGCCGCGAGCCTGCTCGTCCGCATCCTCGACACGGCCCCACCCGGCGACCGCCACCTCGTCTGCAGCGTCACCGGACCGCCCGAAACCCTCACCGCCGCCCTCCACATCACCGACGACGGGGCCTCCCTGGAACTGAACGAAAGCGAAGCCCTCGAGTTCACGACGATCCTGGCCCTCGGCCTGGCCACCGATAGCCCCGGAGGACTCGTCATCCGCACCAGCGCCCCGGACAGCCCCGACCGCGTCTACGGCTGGCGCATGCGCGGCTACGGACTCGAACCCCTCACCGCAGGAGAGGTCTTCGACGCCTACTGCACCGACGTCGAATCCGGAGACCTGATCTCCCCGGAATCCAACGTCGACTACTGCGCGCCGCCCGACCTCGGGGAGGAGAAACCCACCCCGGGGCACCAGCACTGACATGCCGGGAGGGGCGCCCCACCTCAGTGGAGCGCCCCTCCCGGGAAACCGTTCGTCGCAGGCCGGGCCTACTCGCCCGACAGCACCGCCTGCGCGGCGCTGCGCGCGTCCTCAGCGCTGTCCGTCGCCCGCGCCGCCGCGGCGGCCCGCTCGCACTGCGCCAGCGTGTACTTGGCCAGCGTCGCCCGGACATAGGGAATCGACGCGGCACCCATCGAGAGAGAGGTGACGCCCAGACCGGTCAGCACACACGCGAGCAGCGGGTCGGACGCGGCCTCACCACAGACACCACAGCTCTTGCCCTCGGCCTTCGCCGCCTCGGCGGACAGCTCCACCAGGTCGAGCAGAGCGGGCTGCCACGGATCCTGCAGACGGGACACAGCACCCACCTGACGGTCGGCGGCGAAGGTGTACTGAGCGAGGTCGTTCGTCCCCAGCGACAGGAACTCGACCTCCTGAAGGATCGAGCGGGCTCGCAGCGCGGCCGACGGGATCTCGACCATCGCGCCGAACTTCGCCCGCAGCCCAGCCGCACGGCAGGCGTCCGCGAAAGCCCGGGCATCCGTACGGTCCGCCACCATCGGTGCCATGACCTCGAGGTAGACCGGCAGCCCCTCCGCGGCCCTGGCGAGCGCGGTCAGCTGCGTGCGCAGGACCTCCGGGTGGTCGAGGAGCGTCCGCAGCCCACGCACACCGAGCGCCGGGTTCGGCTCGTCGGCCGGCGTGAGGAAGTCGAGCGGCTTGTCCGCCCCCGCGTCCAGGACCCGCACCACGACACGCCCCTCGGGGAACGCCTCGAGCACCTGCCGGTAGGCAGCGACCTGCTTCTCCTCGGACGGCGCCTGCTTGCTGTCGTCGAGGAAGAGGAACTCGGTGCGGAAGAGACCCACTCCCTCGGCACCGGCCTCGACGGCGGCCGCCACATCAGCGGGGCCACCGATGTTCGCGAGCAGCGGCACCTTGTGACCGTCCGCGGTGGCACCGGGCCCGGTAGACGCGGCCAGCGCAGCCTTGCGCTCGGCGGCCGCGGCCTCCAGCTGAGCCTTCTTCTCGTCGCTCGGGTCCACGAAGATCTCTCCCGTGCTGCCGTCGACGGCGATCATCGTGCCCTCGGCGAGCTCACCGGCTCCCGGCAGCGCCACCACGGCCGGCACACCGAGCGCCCGGGCCAGGATCGCGCTGTGGCTGGTCGGACCGCCTTCCTCCGTGACGAAGCCGAGCACCAGAGTCGGGTCCAGCAGCGCGGTGTCGGCCGGAGCGAGGTCACGGGCAACCAGGACGTAGGGCTCGTCGCTGTCGGGGACGCCCGGCATCGGCACCCCCAGCAGCCGGGCGACGATTCGATTCCGCACGTCGTCGAGGTCGGCAACGCGGCCAGCGAGGTACTCACCGGCTCCCGCCAGCAGCTCGCGGTAGGAGGCGAACGCGTCGTACACGCCGCGCTCCGCCGTGCTGCCGACGGCGATCCGCCGCTCCACATCGGCCATCAGCTCGGGGTCCTGGGCCATCATGGCCTGCGCCTCGAGCACCGCCTGGGCTTCGCCACCGGCCAGGTTGCCCCGCGCCATCAGGTCCGCCGCCACCGCCTCGACGGCCTTGCGGGCGCGCCCCTGTTCACGCTCCGCTTCCTCCGCCGGAATCTGCTTCGCGGGCGGCTCGAGCACCGCCGTTCCCATATGCCTGACCTCGCCTATGGCCACACCGTGGCTCACGCCGACGCCTCGCAGCGTTGTCTCCATCTCACCCGTCTCCGATAGAGCGGCGGGCCCCGCCGCCGCGTTGGTTGTGGTACTCGCCGTCATACGACGGCACTGACGTCACTTCCAGAGGAAGAGACTGTCGCCGGCCTTCACTTCGCCGTCGATGCGAAGATCGGAGAGAGCTTCGGCCGTGGCCTCCAGGGCCACGATCGGGCAGATCGCGGACTTGCCGGCGGACTCGACGGCAGCCGGATTCCAGCGCACGACGCCCTGACCGCGCCTGACGGTGTCGCCCTTGTTCACGAGCAGCTCGAAACCCTCGCCGTTGAGCTGCACGGTGTCGATACCGAGGTGGGTGAGCACGCCGTGTCCGCTTTCGTCGACCACGACGAAAGCATGGGGGTGCAGGGAGACGATGACGCCGTCCACGGGCGAGACGGCCTCGGAAGGCTCACGTACGGGGTCGATCGCTGTGCCCGGGCCGACCATGGCCCCGGAGAAGACGGGATCCGGCACGGCTGCCAGTCCGATGGCGCGTCCTGCGAGCGGGGACGTCACGGTGGTCATGGGAAGCCTCCCAGGGGTGGAGATCGGTATGGCCGTCCCTGTAGGTACCGGGCGGCACACTGTTCAGCAGCGTATGTCACCTGAAGTGCCGGTTCCGCGTGAGCACCTCGAAGTGGTCTAGACCATACCTCAAATCGATTTGCCCCTGCTCCGCGGCCGCGTGTACAGTCGTACTCCTGCCTGGGGCTGAGCGACGCGACCTCGCGTCCTGGCCGGGCAGCAACCAACTTGTCAGATCCTATCTTCGGATCACCTTCTGCATGCCCGCAGGAGAGTGGTCAGGGGGCCGGAAAAACACTGATAGAGTTTGGAACACCGAAGGGAAGCGCCCGGAGGAAAGCCCGAGAGGGTGAGTACAAAGGAAGCGACCGTTCCTTGAGAACTCAACAGCGTGCCAAAAGTCAACGCC